>JAMYWE010000001.1:0-4800000 GCA_038070365.1 Streptomyces sp. M19
GTTGATCATGTGACTGTCGGCTTGGTTGCTCGTTGGTCTTGTCGTGGGAAGAGGGAGTCGCGGCCGTGGATCGTCTCGGACGAACTGTGGTCGCTCATCGAGCCGTTACTGCCCGAGCAGGGTCCGAAGCTGGTCGAGGGCAGACCGCGAGTCCCGGACCGGCAGGCGTTGTGCGGGATCCTGTTCGTGCTGCACACCGGCATCCAGTGGGAGTACCTCCCGCAGGAGCTGGGTTTCGGTTCCGGGATGACCTGCTGGCGGCGGCTGGCCGCGTGGAACGAGGCCGGCGTGTGGGACCAGTTGCACCTGGTGCTGCTGCACAGGCTGCGGGCGGCGAAGAAGCTGGACTGGTCACGGGCGGTGATCGACTCCTCCCACGTGCGGGCTGCTCGCAGGGGCCCAAAGCGGTCCCAGCCCGGTCGACCGCGCACGCCCGGGCAGCAAACACCATGTCATCACCGACGCCCAGGGCATCCCGCTCGCGGTGTCGCTGACCGGCGGAAACCGTAACGACGTCACGCAGTTGCTGCCGCTGGTGGACAGCATTCCGCCTGTCGCAGGCGTCGTCGGCCGACCCGGCGCAGACCCGATGCCCTGCTGGCCGATCGCGGCTACGACCACGACAAGTACCGCCGCCTGCTCTGGCAGCGCGGCATCCGCCCGGTCATCGCCGAACGAGGCGAGGAACACGGCTCCGGCCTGGGCACCTTCCGGTACGTCGTCGAGAGAACAATCGCCTGGCTCCACGGCTTCCGCCGACTACGCATCCGCTGGGAACGACGCGACGACATCCACGAAGCGTTCCTCGGCCTCGCCACCTGCCTCATCACACACCGACACGTCCAACGCCTTTGTTAGGACCTCTTAGACCGTCTCTGATCAGTGGAAACACGAGTCCTCATTGGCCGGAAGGCAGGCGCCCTGGAGGCTGGACCTGCCGTCTGGGCCGGGGCCCGGCATCCCTCGCCGGGGCGCGAGATGCGCGTCATCGGACGTGCCCGCTGTCGTGAGCGTCGGTGCTGGACGGATCCGGCTCGTGCGCTGCCGGGGTGGTGTTGCATCACCTCGGTGATGCAACACCATCAGCATCCTGCTGGAGCACCTCGGCAACAGTGCCGATCTGATCGGCTAGGCCTCGTGCATACCGCCGCCGCAGCCGTCGCCTCCGGGGCGGCGCTGGAGGAGGTGGCTCAGTGAGTGGTGTGCATCGTGAATCTGTAGGTCACGGGTCTGGTGTGAGTGACGATTCGGGTACTCGTGCCGGTCGGCGGCTGATGACTATGCCGTAGATCATCGGGCAGGTCCGGTTCCGGCGGTCTGCCGGGTTCGGCCGCGCCCGTGACCGACCCCGCCCACGATCCGTCAGCAGGGCGGCACGCCATGAGACCGCGGGAGGCCGCGGAGATGCAGGAGCGGCAGTGGATCACCGCTCGCCGGAGCGAACTGAACGCCCTCGCCGAGCAGTTGACCAAGCAGCCGCAGGAGGTGCAGGTCGAGCGGGAGGAACTGGCGATCGCGGAGCGGGTGTTGAACCGCCTGGCCGAGCAGGCCCAGGCCGATGTCGAGGCAGTCGCTCCGGTATCGGCGCAGGTGGCCGGGCGGGCAGTCCTGCTCATCCCGCACCGCAGCGACGCGGCCGATGAGGGCGCGCTCCTGGCGATCGTGCGGGAGGCCGACGGCCCGGTGCAGGTCAGGGCGGTCGGCGAGCGGCTGGGCCTGGAGACTTCGGTGCGCGGCAGGCTGGAGCCGCTGCGGGCGAAGATGACCAAGCTCGCCGGTCGCGGCTGGCTGCACAAACGCCCTGGCGGGCGGTTCACCGCATGTCCATAGCCGGACGGGGGCGTAACTGGCGGGCCCCGGCGGCAGTTGAGTTTGGTGTGAAGAAGAACAACGGTCTCACCGAGGGCCCTGACGGACTTGTCTGCACCGCCCGCCTGCCGCTGTCGAGCGCCACCCTGAACTATCTCGCCGACCTGATACGCGGCCACCTGAAGAAGATCGGCTCGCGGTGGCGGGCCCGGCCCGCGGGAAAGATCGCGGGGATCGTGCCGGCGGTCCCGCGCTGTGACCAGCGGCCCGGCGATCTGGCCGGCGGGAACGGGGGCACCGCACCACCGTCACCCGCTGGGTGCGGGAAGTCGTCGGTCTGCTGGCCGCCCGCGCCCCGCGTCTGGACCGCGCGCTGAGGAAGCTCGCCCGAAAAGGGTGGCGGGGTGGTGCTGCTGGACGGCTCTCTGATACGCACCCGGAGGCGCACCGGGACCGAGAACCGGAAGAACTGTTCGGGCAAGCACAAATGCCACGGCCTGCTCGTGATCGTCCTCACCGACGACCGCGGCCGACTGGTATGGGTCTGCGCGGTGCGGCCCGGACGCGCCTCGGAGATCACCGCCTGCCGACACGACAAACTCACCGCTCACCTGCGGGCGGCCGGCCTCGGCGCCATCGCCGACCTGGGGTTCGTCGGACTCGACGATGCCGGCCCGGACGCCGACCCGGCAGTGATCACCGGCTACAAGGCCGCCCGCAACCGGCCCCTGACCCGTGGTCAGAAGCTGTCCAACAAGGCACTGGCGCGGTGCGGGCCCGGTCGAGCACGGCTTCGCCCATCTGAAGAACGGGCGTGTCCTCGGCAAGGTCCGCACGGATCCCAGGTGGGCGACTGCGCTGGTGCGGGCCCTGCTGGTGCTGACGAACCGGGAAGTCGCCCGCTGACGGACGACCTTGTCGGTGGACTACCGCTCCGGACCTGCCCGAGCCTCCCGACGCCTACGCACACCAGACCATCTGACGTGCAGTTCTTACGATGCACCGTGCTCACTCGGCGCGGACGCGCAGTACGAGGACACCCGACGGGGCTGGAGCGCCGCAGGCTATGACAGCGGCCAGCACCGGCCGTCGCCCGCACAGCGGCCGTCGTGGGTCGTGGTCTCGATGCGGCGCCCTCCAACGTGGCCGCCCCCAGTGCCCACAGTTACCCGCCGTGGTACCTGGCCGTGCCGGGACAGACCGCGTTCCCTCGTGGGCCCTGTGCGCGACAAGCATCCGGCGTGACCGGACGGGGCACTCCAGCGGCGGGGCAACGCGCTGCTCGCGGCGGTCCGTCAGACTCGGGCCCGAGTCGCGCGACATGTTGCGGTGTCAGCGGTCGACAGCGGGCACATGGTCCAGGCCGGTGTCGCGCATGATCCGCTGAACGGTCTTGTCCAAGGTGCTGGTCGCGTCGATGACGCTCTCCATGGCGCCGGGCAACAGGTCCCTGTGCACGTACCAATCGCGCAGGTGGTCCTCGGTGGTGCGCGCCGGATATCCGGCATCGGGTTTGGTCGCGTGGCGGAGAATCGTCTCTTCGAAAGGCACATCGAGGTAGTAGCAGCGTGTGACGCCGCAGTGAGCGTGCGCCAGGTCCTGCAGCATCGCGCCGTAGCGGTCAGCGGACAGGATGCCTTCGATGACGACGTGGAAGCCTTTGTCCAGGGCGTAGCGGGCTGTCAGGTCGATCAGGCCGATGTTCGCACCGCCGGACCGGTCGCGTTCGCCCAGCACGATCCGGCGGAGATGGTCCTGGCCGACGATCGCGAGGTTGCGGCCGAACTTCTCGCGCAGGCCAGCCGCGACGGACGACTTCCCCGAAGCGCTGTTGCCGCGGACCACGACCAGACGTGTTTCTCCAGTTCCCACCATGCCTGGCACGATAAGGGCCGCCATGGGCACGCGGCTCCGTGTGGGCTGTCACCAGGTGGCGGGCCCGAAGGTGTGAGGGTCGCGTCTTGCTTCTCAGGGTGGTACCTCGTGTGGGCGTACCAGATCGGCACGAAGGTGCACGCGGTCTTGAGCGTGCAGTAGCTCAGCTGGAACCTGACACCGCTGGTCTTGAAGTGATTCTTCGTCAGCTTGGTCCGGGTCGTCTTGGACAGATTCCGCTGCGGGACCGAGTCGAGCAGGTGGGAAGCGAGCGCCCGCGCCGCGCCGACGTGGCGTCGCGCGGCGAGGCGATGCGCTGGGGCGAAGCTGCGGGCCGACCGGAGCTCCGGAGCATGTCCTCGTCAAGAAGGTGCTCGCAGTCGGTCGTGGTGTTCTTGAGGAATGCGGGCTTGCGATGACGCGGCCCGCTCCGTAGGCGAGTTCGTCGCTGAACGCCTCGTCATTTGGCCAGGTCCGCACCCGAGCGCGCGTCCTTACAGCCACGCGAAGACGACGATCAGGTCGTCCTCGTCCCAGCCCAGGCAGGGCGGGGCGGGGCGGGATCCCAACGGGCCGCTCTGTCCCGCTCCCCGGCCGTCTCGAAGCGCACCAGTCAGCGGAACCGCGCGGCCCCGTCCGGCTGGGCGGGGTCGAGGCGCTTGATGAACACGGCATGCCCGGTGTCCGTCACCCCACCCGGTCTCGTCGCGGCCCGCGCGGGACTCGCCGCGCGTGCGGGCGCCGCAGGGCCCGCAGGGCGGCGCGCCAAGCCCGGTTCGCATCACACCCGGCGTTCCCGCACCGCCACTCCCGCCCCGCGCCGTCACCCGCCCCGTCACCGGGTCCCGGACGCGGGTCGGCGCCGGCCCGTGCTGCCCGCGGGACGAGTTCCACCGGCAGGACCACGTGCCGGTCCCGATACGCCTCGGGATCGTGGATCACGCCGTGGGCCAACTCCGCCGCCGCCTGGCCCAGCCGACGGGCCGGCTGGGCCAGGGTGGACAGGTCCCACGGCTCCGCCATGGCGTGGCCGTCGAAGCCGAGGATCGACATCCGGTGCGGCACCGGGACGTTCACGGCGCGCAGCACCGTGAGAAGCCTGAAGGCGATGTCGTCCGTCTCGGCGAAGATCGCCGTGGGGCTCGGCGAGACTCAGCAGCCGCCCTACCGCCGCCTCCAGGCTCGGTCCCTGCCAGTGGGCGACGTGGCGGACGAGGTCGTCGTCCCGGCCGATGCCCGCCTCCGTCAGGGCCGTGCGGTACCCGTCGAGACGGGCCCTGCTGCTCCAGGCGAAACCCGAGGCGTCCGCGGGCTCCAGGTAGGCGATGCGCCGGTGGCCGAGGTTCAGCAGGTAGCGGGTGCCGCGCCGGGCGGCCTCCACGTCGTCCACGTAGACGCCTGCCCTGCCCTGTTCGTGCTGGCTGACGAAGACCAGGGGCATGCCCAGGTCGTCCAGGCGCGCGCGTTCCTCGGGGAGAGCGCGAAGCTGACGACGAGCAGGGCGTCGGCGTTGCGGCGGGCCGGCAGACGGTCGAAGAACTGTGCGCGCTGCTCGGCGGTGATGACGCTGTAGACCAGCATGTCCAGGCCGACCGCGTTGAGCGCGGGTGCCATGCCCGCGAGCGCCGCGCCCAGGAACCAGGAGTCGAGGTTGGGCACGAGCACGGCGACCCGGCCCGTACGCCCCGTGACCAGGCTGGACGCACTGCGCGAGATCGCGAACGACAACTCGCGCGCCGCCTGTTCCACTCGCGCCCGGGTCCCGGGGACACCGTCGACAGACCGCGCAGGGTGCGGGAGACGGTCGAGGGCGAGACTCCGGCCCGTTGGGCGACGTCCGCCAAGGTGGCGCCCTTGTCCCCGAGGCGGCGCCCTTTAGACACTTCACCGGCCATGCGCGGGACGCTAACACAACGCTTGGCTGTCCTGAACAGATGAGATGACAGCGCTATCATCACGGGTCAGTGGAAGCTGCGTCGCTCCTGACCATTGACACCTCACCGCGCTGATTCATACGGTGCCAGCGCTGTCATCAGGCAGTCCGAGAGGGAGGAGCACGCCATGTCCCTGCACCGCAGAGCACTGCTGACAGGCGCCGTGAGCGCCGCGGCGGCGGGCCTGCTGTCCGGGTGCGGAGGAAAGGACCTCGACGACCTGCTCGCGCAGGCCTCGGCCCCTCCCACGAAGCCCGCGCGGCTGACCTGGTGGGTCTCCGAGATCCCCTCACGCCGGGGCGCTGTCGTCGCGGATCTGATCATCCGGGCCTTCCAGCGGCGGCATCCCCGTATCCACGTCTCGAAGATCAACGCGCTGTCCACCTCGGACGGCAACCGCAGCGCTCTCGCCACCCAGCTCGCCGGCGGCTCCGCCAGTCCCGACGTGTACCTGGGCGACACCACCTGGCCGGCCCAGTTCGGGCACTCCTCACTCGCCCTGCCGGTGCAGACGCTGCTCCCGAGCGACTTCTGGGACGCCTACCCGGCGGCCCTGCGGAGCAGCTCCACGTATCAGGGCAGGGTCTACGCGGTGCCGTTCTTCACCGACAGCGCCTACCTCTTCTACCGCAAGGACCTTCTCGCCAAGCACCGGCTGCGCCTTCCCGCAGCTGGGAGGAGCTGCTGCACACCTCCCGTACGGTGCAGCGGGCCGGTGACGCGGAGGCCGGGTTCCTGTGGCAGGCGGCGATGACCGAGTCGCTGACGGCCAACGTCACCGAGTTCCTCGCCGACGCGGGCGCCGCCGTCCTGGACGGGCGGGGCGGGGCCGCGCTGGGCGGCGCGGCGGCGGAGCGGGCGTTCTCGCTGATGGCCGAGTTCACCGCCAGCGGGTCACACCCGCACCGTGGCCACATACCAGGAGTCGGACGCGCAGGACGCCTTCGTCAACGGGCGCGGACTGTTCCTGCGCAACTGGTCGTACGCCTGGGTCAACGCGGGCACCCCACGATGTCCCACGTCGCCGGGAAGGTGGGAGCCGCTCCGCGTCCGGGCTTCGAGGGCACCGGCCGCTCCGGCGTCTCCTGCGCCGGCGGCTGGAGCAATTTCGTCAACCCCAGTTCCGGGAGCTGGGCGCCGCCATGGCGTTCGCCCGGTTCTGCGCCGGGGACGAGGTGCAGCGCCTCCTCGCCCGGGAAGCCGGTGTCGTCCCCGCGATGGCCTCCGTACTCGACGGCCGGGAGGCGCGCGCCGCCGGCGATCCGACAGTCCTGCGCGCCGCCGACCTGCGACTGGTCGCACGCCCCGTGCAGACCCCGTACTACCCGCAGGTCAGCAAGGCGCTGTACACCCCGCGAACGCGGTCGTGCGCGGCGGCCTCTCCCCGCGGCCGGCGTCCGCGACGCACGCGAGGGCCTGCGCACGGCCCTGGAAGGAAAAGCGCTGTGAGTTCCGCACCGCAGACGAAGACGGCGGGGACGACGTCGCAAGGCGGGGTGACGGCGCACGCGCCGCGGCCTCGCCGCACCCCGTGAGGACAGTGCCCCGCGCTCCTCCGCCCGCCGTCGCGCGCGCACCGGTTGGCTGTTCGCCTCCCCGCCCTCCTGGTCATCGCCGCGGTGACGGTCTTCCCTGTCGGCTTCTCGCTGGTGCTGTCCTTCTGCGAGGTCCGGCTCGAATACGGCGGCCTACAGCTCGGCTCGCCCACCCTGGCCCACTACGAGACGCTCCTGACGCACTCGGAGTGGTACCGGGCACTCGCGTTCACCTTGGGCTTCACCGTCGTCTCGGTCTTCGTCGAGCTGGTCCTCGGCACACTCACGGCGCTCGTCCTGGAACGGCTCGGCGCCGCCCGCGGCTGGATCCTCTCGCTGCTTCTGCTGCCCTGGGCCCTGATCAACGTGATCGCCGCGCAGCTGTGGTCGTACCTGTTCAACGGCACCTACGGCGCGGTGAGTTGGCTGTGCGAGCAGTTGCTCGGCACCCAGCCCGACATTCTCGGGCGGCCGGTGCCCGCGATGGCGGCGATGGTCGCCGTCGACGTGTGGAAGACGACACCGTTCGTGGCCATCGTCGTTCTCGCCGGTCTGATGCTCATCCCGGGCGACGTCTACGAAGCCGCCGAGCTCGACGGCGCCAGCGCGTGGACCACGTTCTGGAGGGTCACACTGCCGCAGCTGCGGCCCATCGTCGCCATCGCGGTCCTCTTCCGCATCCTCCAGGCGTTCGGAATCTTCGACCTGCCGTTCGTGCTGACCCAGGGCGGCCCGGGCACCGCCACCCAGTCGGTGGCGATCCTCGGGTACCGCGTCCTGTTCCAGAACCTCGACTTCGGGGCGGCGCCGCCGTGGCGGTCACCACCGCCGCCATCGTCCTGGGCTGCTGCCTGTTGTTCCTGCGCGTCTTCCGCGCCCACGTCGACGAGGAGGGCCGGGCATGAGCCGCCGCGTCCCGCGCACCGGCGTGCGCCGCTACCTCAATGCCGTCAACCTCGGCGGGCTGCTGATCGCCGTGTGCGCCACGCTGCCCCTGATCTGGATGGCCTCCGCCTCACTGAAGGGGCCCGGCGAGATCAGCGCGACGCCGCCCTCCCCGCTGCCGGCCCGTCCCACCCTCGGCAACTACCGGACCGCGTTCACCCGCAACGGGATCGGCCACTACTTCCTCAACAGCGTCGTGGTGGCCTGTCTGTCCACCGTGCTGATCCTGTCTGTGGCGTTCTTCGCCGGATACGCCCTCGCCCGGCTGCCGCTGCGCGGCGCGGGGCCGTCATGACGGCGCTGCTGATGCTGTCGGTCTTCCCGCCGATCGCCCTTCTCGTACCGCTGTTCCTGATGGAGCGGCAGGCCGGGCTGCTCAACAGCTATCCGGGCCTGATCATCCCGTATGTGGCGCTGAACCTGCCGTTCGGCATCTGGATCATGCGCAACTACCTCAGCGGCATCCCGGGCGAGCTGGAGGAGGCCGCCGTCGTCGACGGCGCCGGCCCGCTGCGCATCGCCCTGACGGTGATCCTGCCGCTGGCCCGGCCGGGACTGTTCACGGTCGGCGTGTTCTCCTTCACCGCGACCTGGTCGGAGTTCCTGCTCGCGCTCACCTTCAACGGCTCCGAGGACCGCCGTACCGTCTCCGTCGGCATCGCGCTGTTCACCAGCCAGTACCAGGTCCCCTACGGCGTGATCTTCGCCGGCGCGATGGTGGCCACCGTGCCGATCGCGATCCTGGTGCTGATCTTCCGCCGGTCGATCGTCTCCGGCATGACCACCGGCGCCGTGAAGGGCTGAACGGCCACCCCGTACGGTGCCCCGCTTCCCCGATGTCCCGCCTTCTCCGGGACGGCCCCGGCCGTCCCCTGGCCGTCCGCACACCCGTACCACCCCACTGGGCACACGCCCGAGAGGTTCACAGATGCCCCACCACGACTCCCCGCCCCTCCCCGCACGACGCGGACTGGTGGCGGCAGGCCGTCATCTACCAGATCTACCCCGCAGTTTCGCCGACTCCGACGGCGACGGCACCGGTGACATCCCCGGCGTCACCTCCCGTCTGCCCTACCTCGCCGACCTCGGTGTGGACGCCGTCTGGCTGAGCCCGTTCTACCCCTCGCGACTCGCCGACGGGGCTACGACGTCGCCGACTACCGCGACGTCGATCCCCGCCTCGGCACCCTCGACGACTTCGACGAGATGGTCCACACGGCCCGCCGCCTCGGCCTGAAGATCATGGTCGACATCGTCCCCAACCACACCTCCGACCAGCACCTCTGGTTCCAGGAAGCGCTCGCGGCCGCACCCGGCTCGGCCGCCCGCGAACGCTACGTCTTCCGCGACGGCCGGGGAGCCGAGGGTGAACTGCCACCCACCGACTGGCCGTCCAGCTTCGGCGGCCCGCCTGGACCCGGGTGCCGGACGGCCAGTGGTACCTGCACCTGTACGCCCCCAGCAGCCCGACCTCAACTGGGACAACCCCGAGGTCCGCGAGGACTTCCACCACACCCTGCGGTTCTGGTCCGACCGGGGCGTCGCCGGTTTCCGCGTCGACGTGGCCCACGGCCTCGCCAGGACCTGCGCGCGCCACTGCGCGACCTCGGCGAACAACGGAGCTACCAGTCCGACGCCCTGCCGGCCGACGGCAGCCACCCGCTGTGGGACCGCGACGCGGTACACGAGATCTACCGCGGCTGGCGCCAGGTCTTCGACACCTACGACCCGCCACGCTTCGCCGTCGCCGAGGCCTGGGTACGCGCCTCACGACGTACCGCCTACGCCTCCGCGGACGAACTGGGCCAGGCCTTCAACTTCGACTTCCTCAACGCACGGCTCGACGCCACCGACATGCACACCGTCATCGACACCGCCCTCGCCGACGCCCTCACCTCCGGAACGACCAGCACCTGGGTACTCTCCAACCACGACGTGGTACGTCACGCCTCTCGCTACGCCCTGCCCGGCCACTACACCAAGCACGACATCGAGACATGGCTGCTCACCGACGGCCGGAAACCGGCCCCGACCTGCCGACGGGAGCACGCAAGGCACGTGCCGCGGCGCTGCTGATGCTGGCACTGCCCGGATCCGCCTACATCTACCAAGGCGAGGAACTGGGCCTGCCCGAAGTCACCGACCTGGCCCACACAGACCTGCGGGACCCGATATGGGCACGCAGCCGAGGACGCGTCAAAGGCCGCGACGGCTGCCGGGTACCCCTGCCATGGACCCGCGAGGGCACAAGCTTCGGGTTCGGTCCCGGCGGCTCATGGCTACCGCAACCCACCGACTGGGGCCGGTACGCGGCGGACACACAAAGCCGGGACGACAACTCCTTCCTGGAGCTGTACCGCAAGGCCCTGCGGCTACGCCGCACCCTGACCACGGACGAGACACTGGAGTGGATCGGCCCGCGGGAGCACACGCGTCAGGGCTGCTGCACTTCGCCCGCCCCGGCGGCTGGCACACCATCAGCAACCTCTCCGGTGAAGCCGTCCCGCTGCCACAGGGCGAGGTGCTCCTCGCCTCCGGCCCGCTCACCGGTGACGAACTGCCGCCATGGACCACCGCCTGGCTGCGGACCACGCCGCGACCGGTCCTGTGAAGGAGCGATGACCAGCCCCACCCCGCCAGGTCGGCCGGTGACGCCGTCCGGCCGGGCCCGGAGATCAGGCGCCCGCCCGCACGGCGGCCACCCGGCCGGCCGACGGTGCGGGCAGCCGCCTCACGGCGGGCCCGCGGCGCCAGCGCTCAGGGTCGATCCGGCCCGCGTACAGGGAAGTTCAAGCGGCGGCTGGTCATCCGCGAACGGATCCCACACCCGCGTCAGGCCCTCGGTCCCCGCACACGCACCCGACGGGCCTCGGCCAGGTCGAGCACATCCATCAGAACCTCCTCCGAACCGGGCCCGGCCTCGGCGCGCGGGCGCCCTCGGGGTCCACGACGACGCTGCGCCCGACTCCGTCCGGCGCCGCCGCGTTCAGGCTGGCCATGAACACCTGGTTCACGATCGCGTTGGCCCGCGCCAGCACGACCTCCTGCGCGCGGTCGACAGTGGGTGTGCGCACCAGGTTCAACACGAGGTCGGCACCCTGCCACGCCAGGTGGCGGGTGATCTCCGGGAACCACGCGTCATAACAGATCGTCAGCCCCACGCGCCCGTGACCCTCCATGTCGAAGACCACGAAGCCGCTGCCGGACGCCGTGGCCTCATAGGGCCGCCACGGGAAGACCTTGCGGTACCCGCGACCCGCTCGCCCGCCGGTGAGTAAACGGGAGCCGTGTTGTAAACCCGGCCGTCCGCCCCCAACTCGTAAACGCTACCGGGCACAAGCCAGATACCCAACTCCCGGCGAGAGCCGCCAGCCGGGCACCACGAGGCCCGTCCAGCGGCTCAGCCGCCGCGGCCATAACCACCCCAGGATCCTCACCGGGCCCGTGACCACACAGGTGCAGTTCCGGATACGCGAGCAGCCGGACCCCGGATGGGCCTCGGTGACACGGCACACGCCCGCGGCGAACACGTCCGGGTCATCGGCCGCGTGATGCCGCGCGGCCGTCTGAACGAGGCCGATCGACAAGGGGATCGTCATCGCAGGGAAGACCTTCCGCACAAGTGGTGACCGGGGACGCGGACGACCCAACCATCACACCTTCCACGGGACAAGAACCCTTCGCCCAGCGGCATCCACAGGAAAACCCAGCCGGTCCCCAGCCACACCCGGCCAGACGACCGAGCCGAACTCCCGTGGTAACAAGGAAGACCATCGCGTCCACGACGCGGATCACCGACCCGACAGGACGGACGGGCGTATGACCCTCAACCAGCTGAGGGCCTTCGTCGAGGCGGAGCAGCTCGGATCATTCACCGCCGCGGCACGGGCCATGAACATCGCCCAGGCATCGGCCTCCGAACTGGTACGCCGGCTTGAGACGGAACTGGGCGCCGAGGTGTTCGCACGCGGCAGCCGCACCCTGACCCTGACCGCGGCCGGTCAGGAACTGCTGCCGTACGCCCAGCAGGCCCTGGAGGCCACCGAGAGCGGAACCCGGGCCGTGCGCTCTCTGAACTCGCTGGGCGGCGGGACCGCCACGTTCGGTGTGCTCCGCAACGCGGACTACTACCTGCTGTCCAACCTCGTGCGACTCTTCCACGCCCGGTATCCGTCCGTCCGAGTCCGGCTCGTGGGACAGAACTCGGCCGAGACCGCGACAGCCGTGGCCACAGGCCGGATCGAGGCCGGCCTGGTAGTCCTGCCGATCGACGACGAAGGACTCACAGTGACCCCGCTCCTCCGCGACGAGGTGTTCTTCGTCAGCGCGAGCGAGGAACGGACCCGCGCGCCGATGACGATGGAGGCGTTCGCGCGGGCGCCCTGGTCCTCTACGACGCCCACTACGGGTGGCAGGACCCCACCCGCCGGCAGCTCGCGGAACGGGCCCAGCTCGCCGGGGTCGGCATCGATCCGCTGATCGAGCTCGAACACCTCGAAGCCGCACTGGGCCTGGCGGCCGCCGGAGTGGGCGACACCATCGCCAGCCGGGCGGTGGTCGCGGGCCCGGGTTTCCCGTGGGGCTGCGCACGGTCCCGTTCGCCGATCCCTCTACGACACGATCGCCCTGGTCAAACGGCGAGGGCGGCCGCTGTCCCGGGCCACGCGGGAGCTGGCCAGGCTCGCCGAGGACACCCTGCGCGAGCTCCGTACCGACCTCGGCCTCTGACA
Source organism: Streptomyces sp. M19 (assembly GCA_038070365.1). Classification (GTDB taxonomy): domain Bacteria; phylum Actinomycetota; class Actinomycetes; order Streptomycetales; family Streptomycetaceae; genus Streptomyces. The sequence goes on from JAMYWE010000001.1 coordinate 12,829, forward strand.
GGCCCTGTGCGCGGGGCGCGGGCACGCCCGCTTCAAGGGCCAGGGAAACCCTGTGCTTCACACAGGTACGGCCCCTCTGGTCCTGTGGCAGCGGGACGTCTAGCGTCCTCGCCATGCAGATCACGCACGACGAGGCACAGACCCTCCCCGCTTCAGTGGCTCAAGAAGCCGTCCGTGGACGGTCCCCGCCCAGCGTGACCCCAAGGTGGTCGAGCGGGTCTCGCAGATACTCAAGGAGATCGAGCACAACGGCATGGACGCGGTGCGCGCCTACACCCAGGAACTGGACGGCTGGTCCGGCGACCTGGAGATCGGGACCACCGAGCTGAGGACGTCGGGCGACGCCCTGCCCCCAGACGTTCGCACCGCCTTGAAATAGGCTGCGAGCGCACCCGCCGGTTCGCCGCCGCGCAGCGCGAGCATCTGACAGACTTCGAAACCGAGATCGCTCCAGGTGTCATCGGCGGCCAGCGCTACGTTCCCGTCTCCCGCGTCGGCGCGTACCTGCCCGCCGGCCGTTTCCCGCTGCTCGCCAGCGCCTTCATGACGGTGAACGTGGCGAAGAGCGCCGGGTGCCCACCGTGCTGGCGTGCACTCCCCGTCGGGTGAGCACGGCGCGCACCCGCCGTGCTGTACGGCGCCCACCTCTCGCGCGCCGACCGGGTGTTCGCACTCGGCGGTGTCCAGGCACTCGGGGCGATGGCCTTCGGTTTGCTGGGCGAGGCCCCGGTCGACATGCTGGTCGGCGCGGGCAACGCGTTCGTCACCGAGGCGAAGCGGCAGCTATTCGGCCGGGTCGGCATCGACCTGCTGGCCGGTCCCTCCGAGGTAGCCGTCATCGCCGACGACAACGCCGACCCGGCGTGGGTCGCGGCGGACCTGCTGGGCCAAGCCGAGCACGGCCCCAATTCACCAGCCGCCCTGATCACCACGTCCGAGAGGCAGGGCGCGCGGTGATCGCGGAGCTGGAGCGCCAGCTGGCGTCCCTGGCCACCCAGGACATCGCCGGCCCGGCGTGGCGCGACTTCGGCTCGGTCATCGTGGTGGGCGACCGGGCCCACGCCGTCGCGGTGGCCGACGTGATCGCTCCCGAACACCTGGAGATCCAGACCGAGGACGACGACTACTACCTGGAGAACCTCTCCAACTACGGCTCGCTGTTCCTCGGGTCGTGGTCGACGGTCGCCTACTCCGACAAGGGCATCGCCGGCACCAACCACGTGCTGCCCACGGGCAAGACCGCCCGCTACAACGCAGGGCTCTCCGTCTCCCGGTTCCTGAAGCCGCTGACGTACCAGCGCGCCGCGCAGGAGGGGACCGTGTCCCTGGCTCCCGCTGTCGAGCGCATCTCGGCGTTCGAGGGCTGGCCGCCCACGGCGCCACCGCGACGCTCCGCATCGACCGGATCGGACGGACGTCCGGCGCGTTCGACGACGTTCCGGCCGCCCTGCGCGACCAGCTCTGATCCCTCCCGCGCCGCCACGTCGCGTGCGGCGGCACGGGCGCGCGGAAGAGGCCCGGCACACCACGCCCCTGTCAGGCTCGTTCCGGGCGCACCGGCCTCGCCGGTCCCGGCCGACCGAGCCCTCCCACGGCCGCCGGTTCACCGTCGTGTCCGGAACCCCGGGGCGCTCGATCCGACGGAGGACCGGTGCCAGCCCGCGGCAGAACGGCGGGACGGCTCAGCGGGGCGGGCGTGAGTGGCGCGGGGACGAACTCGGTCGGCAGGAACAGGCGTTCACCGGCGGGGTCGACGTCCCCGGCGATCCGTCGGACCAGCAGACGCGCGGCCTGACGCGACAGCTCCCGCAGGTCGTGTCGGACGGTGGTGAGCCGGAACACCTCCCAGGCGGCCATCGGAAGGTCATCGAAGCCGATGACGGTGAGGTCGTCGGGGACCTTGACACCGGCTGCGAGAGCCGCGTTCAGGACGCCGATAGCGACGACGTCGTTGCCGCAGAACACCGCCGTGGGTGGCTCATCCGCCGCCAGCATGGCGGGCAGCGCCCGGTAGCCGGTGTCGTACTCGAACGCTCCGCGCACCACCCGGTTCTCCGGCAGCCCGACACCCGCCTCGGCGAGAGCCAGCCGGAAGCCCAGTTCGCGCTCGCGCCCCGTCGTGGTGTTGGCCGCGCCGAAGATACCGGCGATACGCCGGTGTCCCAGGCGCACCAGTTCCCGGGCGACGAGCCGTCCGCCGCCCTCGTTGTCGACGACGGAGGCGAAGTCACCGGCCCGGCCGGTGTCGCGGTTGAGGAAGACGTAGGGCATGCCGCGGCGCTCCAGCTGACCCGGCAGGCGGGAGTCGGTGGTGGCGGTGGCGAGGACGACGCCGTCCATCGACTGGTCGAGCAGCTTCTCCCCGGCGACCGCCTCGTCGGACCGCTCGGTGATCAGCATCATCCGGTAGCCGAGGTCGCTCAGTTCGTCGTGGAGCGGGGCGATGACATGCGGGTAGAACGGATTGGTCAGGTCAGTGACGATGACACCGACCCGCCGCGTGGCACGCGTCGAGAGGGTGCGTCCGGCCTCGCTCGGGACGTAGTTCAGGGCCTGGGCGGCCCGCCTGACCTTCTCGCGGGTGGCCTGGGACACACGCGGGTCATCACGCAACGCGCGGGAGACCGTGGGCTGCGAGACACCGGCCAGCCTGGCCACATCGTGACTGGTTATCCCCATCGGCCCTCTCCTCGCTGCCACCGGCGCCGCCCGGTGGCGCACCCGAGCCAGTATACGTATGTCCAGATCCGGCCGCCGCGTCGCCCCGGCCCCGCCTTCTCCGCCGCGTGACACCTGCCACCCACAACGAACTTGACCCTCCCCTTGACATCCCGCCGCCGGGCGCCTGTCATGAAATACATACGTATTCACGATCGAGGAGCAGCCATGCCCGATGTCGTCGTGTCCCCGGTGATCTGGCCCGCCGCACGGTGCGCCGCAGCGACTTCGTCTCCTGCAACCAGGCCTTCATCGACTGCCGCACGCCCGGTTCGGACCGCAAGGAGAACTACGCGATGATCGGGCCTGGCGTCTCGCAGGCCGCCGACCAGCACGTCAATCTCCGGCTGCCGCACGGCTACAACATCGGCGCCGCCGCGATGCCGCACGGCATCACCAACAACCTGCACCTGCACTACACGGCCGAGGTGTTCATCTGCACCGAGGGCGAGTACCTGCTGCGCTGGGGCGCCGACGGCACCGAGGGCGAACTCACGCTCAGGGCCGGTGACATCGCCTCCATCCCGACCTGGATCTTCCGCGGATTCACCAACACCGGTCCGGACGACGGCTGGCTGTTCACCGTACTGGGCATGGACGACACCGGAGGCATCATCTGGGGTCCGTCGGTCCTGCGGGAAGCGCGGGAGCACGGCCTGTACCTCACCGCCGACAACAAGCTCATCGACACCGTCGCCGGGGACACCGTCCCGCCACAGGACGAACTCATCAGCCCCTGGCCCAGGAACACCTCGACCGGCTGCGCCACTACGCCCCCGAGGAGATGGCACGCCGGATCGCCGCCGCGGACGATCTGGTGTTCTCCGAGCACCCTTCCTCGACACCACCCTGCCCGGCGGCGGCGCCCGGCTGAGCTGCGTCATCGGCTACGGCATGACCGAGGACCCGCATCAGGAGCCCCGCGTGTTCAATCCGCACGGGCACAACCTCGCCTGGCTCCGCGCCGACCCCGGACAGGGCGTCTCGGCGCACCGTCAGCACGAGACCCAGACCCTGATCGTGAAGGACGGCCTGTGGGAGGTCACCCTCAACCGCACCGACCCCGTCTCGGTGCGCCTCGGCCCCGCGACATGCTCTCCGTCCCCAGGACGCCTGGCGCACCGTACGCAATGTCGGCGACGAGCGGGGCGACGTCCTCGTGGTCAACTCCGGTGACGGACGAGTCCGCCTGGAATGGGACGAGGAGGTGCGCAAGAGCGCGGCGAACGCGGGCCTGGGCATCGACCACAACGGGTACGTCGCCCCGTACGCGCTGCTGCCCGCCCGCGCGCCCCTGGTGACCGGCATGCCGTACGAGGACCCGGCCGGTCCGCCGCCGCTCGTCGTCGTGCCCGGATGCTCTGCGACGCGAGCCTGTGGCACGACGCCGACTTTCCGCGGGCCACGACGTCCACCACGTCCCGCTGCGGCGGGCGGACATCGGGCGCTCGCCGAGGACGTGCTCGCCGCGGTTCCGGGCCCGTTCGTGCTCGTCGGGCTCAGCCTGGGGCCATCGTCGGCTTCGAGGCACTGCGCCGGGCACCCGGCGCGTCGCGGGCCTGTGTGTGATGGCGACCAACGCGGGCGCGCCGCGCCCCGAGCAGTACGCGGCCTGGCGGGCGATGGACGAACTCATCGCGGCCGGCCGGTTCGCGGACGTCGTCGAGGAGACGCTGCCGGGCATGTTCCCCGACCGGTGCCCGACGCCCGAGGCCGCGCGGCGCTACCGCGACATGGCGCACGCCGTGGGCGCCACCGCCGCCCGCGCGCAGCTCGCCGCGCAGGCGACCCGAGCTGACGCCACCGGCGTACTGCGGACGGTCCGCTGTCCCACCGTGGTCCTGGCCGGGGCGCGGGACGCGCTGTGCCCGCCCGCCTTCCACCGGACGATCGCGGACTCGGTCCCCGGCGCCGGTCTGACGCTGCTGCCCGACGCGGGACACCTGCTGCCGTGGCAGGAGCCGGAGGCGGTGACGGCCGCGCTGCGCGAAGTGGCCGCGGCCGCCACCGGCGCGGCATCCGCCGCCGAGTCCACCGCCCCGTGAACGCCCCCGCGAACCCGCCCCTGCCCTTCGTCCGCTTCGTCCGCACCGGAAGAGAGCCGTCATGCCCCGACACCTGAAGTCCCCTGTACCCGCCGCGCAAGTGACCGCGGCGCGGGCGGATGTCGCCGAGCGCGTCCGCGTCATCCTCGACGACATCCGCCGGCACGGCGACGACGCGGTCCGCCGGTATTCCGAGAAGTTCGACGGCTGGAGCCCCGAGTCGTTCCGCCTGACTCCCCAGGAGATCCAGCGGATCGTCTCCCGGGTGCCCGGCACGGTCCTGGACGACATCCGCTTCGTGCAGCGGCAGGTCCGCACGTTCGCCCAGGCCCAGCGTGACGCCCTGAAGGACGTCGAGATCGAGACGTTGCCCGGCGTCCGCCTCGGCCACCGGCACGTCCCGTGGCCGGCGCCGGCGCGTACGTGCCCGGCGGCCGCTACCCGCTGACCGCGTCGGCCCACATGACGATCGTGACCGCCAAGGTGGCGGGCGTCCCCGCGTCGCCGCCTGCACCCCGCCCATCCGGGGCGAGATCCCCGCCGCGACGGTCGCGGCGATGCACCTCGCGGGCGCCGACGAGATCTACCTGCTGGGTGGCGTCCAGGCCGTCGCGGCACTGGCCGTGGGAACCACGACCATCGGGAGCGTCCCGATGCTCGCGGGCCCGGGCAACGCGTATGTGGCGGAGGCCAAACGGCAGCTGTTCGGCGAGGTCGGCATCGACCTGTTCGCCGGACCGACCGAGATCCTGGTGATCGCCGACGAGCACGCGGACCCCTTCGTGGTGGCCGTCGACCTGCTCTCCCAGGCCGAGCACGGCCCGGACTCCCCGCCGTCCTGGTGACCACGTCCGAGGAACTGGGCCGCCGCGTCGAGCGCCACGTCGAACGCCTGCTGCCGGGCATGCCCACGAAGGACTTCGCCGCACCAGCCTGGCGTGACCACGGCGAGATCGTGGTGGCCGACACCCTCGACGAGGCCTTCCGGATCGCCGACTCCTACGCCAGCGAGCACGTGGAGGTCCTCACGGAGAACCCGCGCCAGGCGCTGGAGAAGATGCGTGACTACGGCGCCCTGTTCCTCGGCGAGGGCACCTGCGTCTCCTACGGCGACAAGGTCATCGGCACCAACCATGTCCTGCCCACCGCGGCGCCGCCCGCTACACCGGTGGCCTGTGGGTCGGCAAGTACCTCAAGACGGTGACGTACCAGGAGGTCACGGACACCGCGTCCTCCGCGCTGCTCGGCGAGGTGTGCGGCCGGGCGGCGCGCGTCGAGCTCTTCGAGGGCCACGCCCGCTCCGGAGACGTCCGCGCCGCCAAGTACGGCAAGGGCACCCTGCCGTGGAACGAGGAGGGCGTCGTATGAGCGGCCGCACCCCAGCGCTGGGCGGTCGCACCGCGCTCGTCACCGGGGAGGCAGCGGGCTCGGCCGGGCCATCACCGGGTCGCTGCTCGCCGACGGGGCCCGGGTGGTGATCACGGGCCGCGACGAGACCGCGCTCATGGAGACGGCGAAGCGGCTGGGCCCGCGGGTCTCGCACCGTGTCTGCGACGTCTCCCGCCCCGAGGACGTCGAGCGGCTCGCCCGGAGTCTGGCCGGTGAGGAGATATCGATCCTGGTCAACAACGCCGGGATCGCCGGCCCGGTGGCACCGCTGACCGACATCGCCCCGCAGGACTGGGACGAGGTGTTCGAGGTGAACGTGCGCGGGTGTACCTGATGTGCCGGGCGTTCCTGCCCGCCATGACCGGGCGGGGCACGGGCGACATCATCAACATCGCCTCGGTGTCGGGCAAGCGTCCACTGCCGCGGCGCACCCCTACTGCGCGTCGAAGATGGCGGTCATCGGCCTGACGACCACGCTGGCGGGCGAGGTCGGGCCGCTGGGCGTCACGGTCAACTCCCTCTCCCCGGGCCTGTTTCGGGGCCGCGCATGGAACGCAACTTCCGCCTGGAGGCGGAACGCACCGGCAGCACCTACGCGCAGGCCGAGCAGGCGTTCGTCGCACGCTCCGCCCTGGGGCGGATGGTCACCGAGGACGAGGTGGGCGAGGCCGTCAGCGCGATGCTGCGCATGCGCGGACTGTGCGGGGCCGACATCGACCTCTCGGCGGGGATGGTGGCCCGGTGACGGCCCGCGGTACGCGCGGCGGCCTCAAGCAGCGTCTGGCGGACGGTGAGCGGTTGCGGGCGTCCTGTTGCGGCTCCCTCGGAGACCCTGGTGGAGATGGCGGGGTCGCGGGATTCGACTACGTCGTGATCGACTGCGAGCACGGGCCGGCCGACACCGTGACGCTCCAGCAGCACCTCACGGCCGCGGCGGCGCACGGGATCGAGGTGCTGGTCCGCGTGGGCTCAGCGGAGCCGGGGCTCGCGCTGCGCTGTCTCGACCTGGGCGCCGCGGGCTGATCCACCCGCACGTGGACAGCCGCGAGGACGCCCGGCGGGCGGTGGCCGCCAGCCACTACCCGCCGTGGGGAGCGGGTTTCGCCACCTACAGCAGAGCGGGCCGGTTCGGCACGGTCGCGCCGGCCGACCATGTGGCGGCGTCCCGCGAGACCCTGGTCGTGACGATGGTCGAGACGCGGCGTGCCTGCGAGGACGCCGACGCGATCGCCGGGACGGAGGGGTGGACGCGGTTCTGGTGGGCCCCGCCGACCTGGCCGCGGACTGCGGCTTCCGGAGCCCGGCGTCATCGACGGGCTGATCGACCGGGCACACGCCGCGGCGCGGGCCCACCATCGCGCGGTGATGACGATCGTGCCGAACCTCGACGCCGCCCGGACCGCCGAGCGCCAAGGTGCTCAGCTGATCCTCTACAACATGGCCCATGTCCTGATGGACACCCTGCGCTCCCTGGCCGCGCCGGGGACGACGGGCGCGGCCGAGAACCCCTCTGACCGGCCGGGGCGGGTGCGCCGTTCGGCGGCGGACCCGCCCGCCGACGGGCGTCGCGGCCCCGTGTGACGTGGCGCCCAGCTCTCGGCCGCCGCCCTCCGGGGCCGTCGCCTCCTTCCGCGGCGAACCCTTGACGACCCACACCGGGATCCTTAGTGTTCACGACTAGTTCATACGTATGCACAACCCGTTCCCCGCGCAATCGGAGAAGCCATGTCCGCCGCAGCGCCACCCAGCACAACCGTCGGCTCCTCCCGGGTCGACGCGGAAAAGCGGAACGCGATACGCCGAGCCATCGGCGCGGGCAGCATCGGTAATTTCGTCGAACAGTTCGACTACGGCCTGTACGGCTACATGGCACCGATCATGGCCCCGGCCTTCTTCCCGAGAGCGACCGGACCGTGGCGGTGCTGGGCACGTACGCGATCATCGCCATCGCCTGCCTGTTCCGTCCGCTCGGCGGCACCCTCGTGGGCCGCTGGGGCGACCGGGTCGGCCGCAAGAAGACGCTGCTGTGGACCATCGTGGCCATGGGCGTGGCCACCGCCCTGATCGGAGCCCTGCCCACGTACCAGCAGATCGGCGTCGGCGCGCCGATCCTGCTCCTGCTCCTCCGCGTCGTCCAGGGCGCGGTCTCCGGTGGCGAGTACGTCGGAGCCGTCGCCTTCATCGTGGAGTGGGCGGAGCCGAACCGTCGGGCCTACTACACCTCGTACGCCTCCAACAGCTGCTTCGTCGGCACCCTCGCGGGCGCCGGGACGGCGGCCTTGACCAGCTGGGCGTTCGAGGGCGGCGCCCTGGACTCCTACGGCTGGCGCATCCCGTTCCTGCTGGCGCTCCCGCTCAGTCTGGTCGGGATGTGGCTGCGACGTCACATCGAGGAGACACCGGAGTTCGTGCGGGCGACCGAGGAGGGCACGGACGTGGTCACGTCGCCGGTCCGTGAGGCGCTGCGCTCGCAGTGGCGGCCGATCCTGGTCTTCTGCGGAATCTCGATCATGCTCGCGATCCTCTCCTACAGCTGGGTCACGTTCTATCCGCAGTACCTGACCGACACGCTCGGCCTGCCGCGCTGGATGGGCCTGACCTCCAACGCCATCTCCCTCGCCGTCCTCATCCCGACCCTGCCGCTGGCCGGCATGCTGTCGGACCGCATCGGGCGCAAGCCGATGCTGGTCACCGGCGCCATCGCGTGCATCGTGCTGGTCCCGGTCGCGTTCCGGGTCGGCGAGCACGGCACCTTCGGGACAGCCGTGGCCAGCCAGCTCATCTACCTCGTGCCGGAGTTCTTCCTCACGGGCATCGTCACCGTCTGCGCGGCCGAACTCTTCTCCACCCGCACCCGGTTCAGCGCCAGCGCCATCGCGTACAACAGCTCGTTCTCCATCTTCATGGGCATCACACCGTTCGTGGCGACGCTGCTGGTCAACACCTTCGACACCATCTACGCCGTCTGGGTCTACCTGGCGGTGGCCGCTCTCCTGGCCCTGGTCGTCGTGAGCGCCTTCATGACGGAGACGTACCGGAGCCAACTGGGCGCGGACAAGTTCGCCCGCTAGCACGGCGGAAAGCCCCGGCCCCGGCGACCCGGCAGGCACCTGCCGGGCTACCCTCCTGACCATTCCCTTACATACGCATACACCTTCACCGGAACGGAAGCACCATGCCCTGGACCCCGTCGCGTACCTCCCCTACAAGGACCCGGACGACTTCATCCGCGAGGTGACCGACCGCATCTGGGTCGACCGCGACATCGCCTACATCGTCGACAACTACGAGCCCGACTCGATCGTGCACACCAGTCTCGGCACCGTCGTCGGCCGTGACGGTGTCATCGAGGGCAGCACGATGCGCATGGCCGACTCGCCGGGCCACATCGGTCAGGCGGAGGACGTGGTGTGGGAGGCCCGTGGCGACGACGCCTTCCTCAGCTCGCACCTGGTCTTCTCCGCCGACGAGCATCTCGTGGACGGCCGCAACGTCCGCGTCCGCAAGCGCACTGTGGCCAACTGCCTGTACCGGCGCGGCCGGATGGTCGAGGAGTGGGTGGTGCGCGATGAGCTGGCCGACTGCCTACAGCGCGGCGTGGACCCGGACGAGGCGGCTCGCGAGCTGACCTTCCAGGGATACAGCGGCTCCATGCTTGAGGAGCCGCCGGCCGACGTGCTGCTCAACGGGGTCAGCGGCAGGCGTCCGGACGAGTTCCGTCCCGAGTGCGAGATGGTGCTCGAATTCATCGAAGAGGTGTGGACGCAGCGCCGGCTGCACAAGGTCAAGGACTTCATGGACCGCGACCTGTTCCTCCACACGATCGGCGACCGGACCGTCATCCGCCCCGAGCGCTACCAGAGCGACCTGCTCGCCATGGTCGGCCCTTCCCCGACGCGCGGTTCGCCGTCCGCGACATCCAGACGAACCACTCCCGCGGTACGCGGGCCTGCGCGTGGCCGTCCTGTGGACCCTGCACGGCAGCTACCGCGGCGTCCCGGCCTTCGGCCCCTCACCGATCGGCCGGTCACGGTGCTCGGTGTCTCCCAGTTCCTGATCCAGGAGGGCCGCATCGTCAAGGAGGTCCGCGTCTACGACGAGGTATCGCTGCGCGCGCAGATCAACGCGGCGCGGGCGGACGCACCCAGGTCGAGGCCAACATCTACTGACGTTTCCTCGCGCGGGCGGACCCGCCCGCGCGAGGAGCGGACGTGGTCCGTGCGCGGGCGGTCCGTTCAGGCGCGCTCCATCGGACGGGGTCGGCACATGGACCGGCCGCGTCCGGGAACCCGTCGCGGTCCTCAGGCGCCATGTCCCGGACGTGGCCACCGAGCCGAGATCCGGCGCCGGGGAAGTCCCGCGCATCCCGAAGGCGCTGATCACCGTCACGCACCACTTCGCCGGTGACGAGGAAGAAGGCGCCCCAGAAGAGAGCCGAGGCCAAGGCGGAGTACAACGCGTTCCTGGCCGGGTGCCCCACTCGGCAACTGCTCGACCGGATCCCGGACAAGTGGGTCGTACTGATCCTGTGCGCTCGGGACGGCGGCAATAGCGCGGGCCGACCCGGCGCGGCACACGCGGACCGTCCGACGCGCGGGCTCCGAGGCTGGGCGCAGGGGCATATGGCCGAGGTCCTCGCCAACCGCGAGACCTACGACTCCCGCACCTCCTGACGCTTGCAGATGCGCGGGACGCGGTGGGTTCGGGTGGCCGCCAGGTCGCGGGCGCGGCCCGGTAGCGCCGGTGAGTGCCACAGCAGTGTGCCGACCGGGCCGGTGAGTCGGTGACGACCTGGATGCTCACCCGGCCGGGGACCCAGCGGTACGCAGTCCGGGTCAGCCTCCCGCACGGGGTCCGGGCGGCGAGCGGCTGACCGTGGCGGCCCCGCCCGCAAGGAGACGGCGTTCGGCCACCCATGCCTCGGCCACCCATACTCGGTGAAGACGCGAAGTGGTCGAGTGGGTCTGCGCGATGCGTAGAACCGACGGTCAGTCACCCGGAAACATGGGGTTGACCCGCGTGAGCACCTGGCCGCCGGAGATGAGCAGCTCGGCATTGGTAGGCCGTTGCCCGCTCCAGCAGCACAGGCATGGTGGTGGCCGAGAGACGGGTCAGTTCGTCCCGGCAGTGCGGGCGTCGTACTCCGCGCGGGCGGCGAGGACTTCCTCCGTGTGTTGCAGCGACCACTCCGTGAGCGCCTTGAGGGGCTCGCGCAGTGTCACGCCCAGCGGAGTCAGCTCGTACTCCACGCGCACCGGCACCTCCGCGTGGACCGTTCGCAGCACCAGACCGTCGCGTTCGAGGGCGCGCAGGGTCTGGGTGAGATCTTCTCGCTCACGCCGGCCAGGCGTGAGCGCAGGTGAGTGAATCGGCTGGTCCCGTGCCGGGCGAGTTCGCCCAGCACCAGGACGGCCCACTTGTCGCCGATCCGGTCCAGCAGGTCCCGTGACGGGCAGCCGCGGGTGTACGGGTCCCGCGAGGGTGTCGCCCCGGTCACAGTCTTGACGGTCGCCACATCGCTCACCTCGATTCTCTCCGTGCGGTGGCTACCTTACCGCAAAGTGGCTACTTCCTGATGGAGAGCTTCGAGGTCATCGTGGGTCCGTGACGCCGCGGACGGGCCGCGGCGGAAATGGGGATGATCATGTCAATTGTTGTCACCGGCGCGACCGGCCAGTTGGGCAGGCTCACCGTCGAGGCGTTGCTGCGGCGCGGGTCCTGGCCTCGCAGATCGTTGCGACGGGCCGGAACATCGCCGGGATCAAGGATCTGGCCGAGCGCGGCGTCGTGGTGCGCCGGGCCGACTTCGCCGACCCCGACAGCCTCGCGACGGCCTTCGCCGGAGCCGACAGGCTGCTCCTGGTCTCGACCACGACCGTGGACGAGCGCCTCGCCAACCATCGACACGCGATCGACGCCGCGATCGACGCGGGGTGTCCCTGATCGCGTACACCAGCATGGTGCGCGCCGACACGGCCACCTCGATCCTCGCCGGAACCCACCGCGTCACCGAGGAGTACCTGCGGGAGCGCGACGTCCCCACGTGCTGTTGCGCAACAACTGGTACCTGGAGAACTACACCGCCCAACTGCCCCTGATCCTCAAGCACGGCGCCGTCCTCGGGTCCGGAGGCGAGGGAAGGACCAGCGCCGCCTCACGCGCCGATCTCGCCGAGGCGGCCGCGACCGTGCTGACCACCGACGGCCACGCCGGCGCGGTCTACGAGCTGGGCGGCGACCAGGCGTTCACCCTGGCCGAGCTGGCAGCCGCCATCGCCGCCGCCACCGGAAAGCCGATCACCTACGCCGATCTGCCGGCGGACAGCTTCGCCGAGGCACTGACCGAGGCGGGAGTGCCCGCCGAACTGGCGCACATCCTCGCCGACGCCGACCTGGGCCTGGGCCGCGGCGAGTTGGTGACGGCCTCCGGTGACCTGAGCCGCCTGCTCGGACGGCCGGCCAGGACCCTGGCCGACGTGCTCGCCGACGCGCTGCGCTGACGCCGCTCCCGACCGGCGGCGAGGTCCGTCACCTCACCACGCACCAGAGAACCACCTCCCTCAGCACCGAGACCAACCCGAAGGGCCCCTCACATGTCCGCCCGCACCACCACGCGCACGACCTGGCGGCGCGCATCGTCCGCCCTCACCGCGACTTCCGCCGCCCTGGCGGCCTCGCGCTTCCGCGGCTTCCGCCACCGCCGCGCCGGCGCACGGCCACCACGGCAGCGGCTCCACGATCACAGTCAACGGCGACAACGCCTTCCCCGAAAGCGTCACCGCCGACCACCACTTCGTCTACACAGGCAGCATCGCCGACGGCACCATCTACCGAGGACGCCACGGGGCGAAGACGCTCCAGCCCTTCCTGCCGGGCGGCCGGGACGGCCGCACCCAGGCCACCGGAGTCAAGATCACCGGCCACCGGCTGCTGGTGGCCGGCGCCTTCACCGGACGCTTCTTCCTCTACACCACCGCCGGGAGGCTCGTCGCCTCCTACCGCGTCCCCGACACCGGCGAGAAGACCCTCGTCAACGATGAGGCCGTCGCCCCCAACGGGGACGTCTACATCACCGACTCCTCCGAGCCGTGGTCTACCGGATACCGGCCGCCGAGGTGAACGCCCCGCATCCGGCACCCGCCGGAGCCGGACCCTGAGGTGGCCTACCGCCTGCCGGACTACGAGGCGGGCACCTCCAACGGCAACGGCATCGTCACCACCCCCGACGGCAAGTCCCTGATCATCGGTTACTGGAACAGCGGCGCGCTCTACCGGCTCACCCTCGCCACCGGCGACGTCCGCAAGATCGACGCACCGGCCCTGACCAGCGCCGACGGCATCGCACGGCGGGGAACACGCTGTACGTCGCCCGTTCGGTGAACAACGAGATCGCCACGCTGCGGCTGTCTTCCGACAGCACCCGCGCCACAGTGGTCTCCGAACGCACCTATCCGGGGCCGACACCACCACCGGCATCGCCGTGACCGGGGACCGGCTGCTGGTGACCAACTCCCAGATGGACACCTATCTCTACGGCACCCCGCAGACCAGCCCGGTGTTCACTCTCGACAACCTGCCGCTGCACTGACCCATCGCCCCGAAGAAGGGCGAACACCCTCACCTGCCGCCGTGTTGCGCATGCTCCGCGAGCACGACGAACAAGCCGCTCCCGTCCCTCGGCCGTGATCAGCACCGCCACGATCCCGCCACCGGCGCATCGCTGCACGGCCACCACGACTCGGGGAGATCAGAACCCCAGGTCAGGGCCTACTCCGTGGTGCTTGTCGCGAGTACTGCCGGGCCCCCACCGGTGAATCACTCTTCCCACGGCGGCGCTGGCCGTTCTCGCGGTCACCGCCGCCGTCGAGGGCCGCACCCCACCTCCGGAGGACATGATCCCGTTGACGGTCAGTGAGGTTCGAGGGGTCGCGGTGCCGCTGTTCGCACCGGTCGTCGTTGCGTCGCACCGGCTGGCCTGGTCGCAGTGGCGCGGACGGCATCAGGCCCGAGCCCGGACTGCCACTACCGCCGCCAACGCGCCTACGCGGCGTGACAACACCGTTCTCGGGCTGGAGTGTTAACGCGGGCCGCGCCGGCTCCGGTAGGCCGCGACGCTGGCCCGGTGTGCGCAGGTTCGGGTGCAGTACTGCTTCGAGCCGTTGCGCGAGAGGTCCACGAAGGTGGCCCGGCAGGTCGGCCCGGCACATACGCCGAGACGAGCGGGACCGAGCGTGGCGATCACGGAGGCCAGCGCGCTGAGCGTAGTCGCGGCGAGGTGCGCCGAGCAGCGGTCGGTATCGGACGTCACCTCAGTCCACCAGCGGTCGTCCTCGTGGCGCAGTACCGGGTGGCGCGGCTGCGACGCAGACCGTCGTTGATCAGAGCCGCAGCTTCGGCCGCGTCCGTGTTCGCCCGTTCGAGCACCTCACGCACCGTCTCGCGCAACGCGCGGACTTCGGCCAGGTCGGCGCGGGTGAGATGCCGCGGACCGGTCCCTTGGTTCGCGGCCGAACTCGGAGGCACCGCTGCGGGATGGCCGTCAAGGAAGTCCCGGAGCTGCTCCACGGTCTTGAGCGCGTCCTCGCCCTTGATCGGCTTCAAGGTGTTGGCGAGGTCGACGGCCGTCTGGACCACCCATGGGCTGTAACACGCATCCTGCATTTGACGTATCTCCTCACTGCTCCGTAACGTTACACCCAAAGGAGCTTTAGCATGTCACAACGTACTCGGCAGGGGACGACGCCGCAGGCCATGCCGCCTGGAGGGCCCCGGCGCCGGAGCGAACGGACGCCCCGGACGGGCGTCGGCTGGGGCTGACTCTGGGGATGCTGGTGCTGCCGATGTACGTGGCACTGGGAGCGCCGTCGGTGGCCCTGCCGGCCATCGGCCGCGCACTCGCGGTGCCGTTCGGGGCCACCGCATGGATTCTCGCCGCGTGGTCGCTGACCTCCGCGCTCGCGATGCCGGTCGCGGGTCGGCTGCTGGTCCGCTGGAGCCCTTCCAGGTCCTCGTCGCCGGGGTCGTGGTGCTCGCCGCGGGCTCCGCGCTCGCCGGGGCCGGGCCGACACTGTCCGTCGTGATCGTCGGCCGACTGATCGGCGGCGCCGGGGCGGGCGCGACCGTGATCGCCGTCTTTGCCGCGGCCACCGCCCTTCCCGGACGGGAACGGATCCGCGCCCTGGGAATCATCGCGGCCGCCAGCGCGACGGCGTCGGGGTGCGGGACGCTGTTGGGCGGGCGGTGACCACATGGCTCGGGTGGCGTGCCGTGCTCGCGATCCCGGCCCTCGCGCTCCCCTCCTGCTGGCCGCGTTGCCGAGTAGGCGCGCGCTGACGCGGAGCGGTAGCGGCGAGCGAAACGGCTCGACCGGGCGACTCGACATCGTCGGCGCGGCCGTGCTGTCGGTACTCGCCGGCTCCCTGATCACGTTGCTTCAGGCACACTCCGTCGGACTGCCCGCCCCTGTCACGCTCGTCGTGGCTGCCGCCGGGCGCTCGCCGCCGTGGGACTGTGGTGGCGCGTGCGAAGCACGCCCGACGGGTTCGTGCCTCGGCGGGTGATCGCATCCCGCGGCTTCCTTGCGGCCGGGCTCATCGGCGGGACCGTCTTCGCCGGCTACTACGGGGTACTGTTCCGCGCCCCGTCCCTGATCGAGCAGGCCACGGGCGGTGGCCCCTGGAAGCCGGCGTGCTCCTGGCCCCGGCCGCCGCCTGCTCGGTGCTGGCCGGGCGGCTGGTCGGCACCTTGACCGACCGGTTCACCGGCTGGCAGGTGTCGGCCGGGCTTGCGGCACTCACCGTCATCGGTGTGCTCGTGGTCGCGATCTCCACCGTGCCGATCCCGATCGTCATCGGCACGGCCTTGACCGTGTGCGGGTTCGCCGGCGCCCAAGCCGTACTGGTGAGCCTCGCGCCGGACCTGGTCGCCGCGGACGACCGCCACACCGCACAGAGTCTGCTCAACTTCATGAACGCCCTGGGCGGCGGGATCGGTCCGGCCGCTGTCGCAGGTCTGTCCGGCATCGTGCCGGCGCCGACGGCCCTCGCCGTGCTCGCGGCACTCCCCTGGCCGGACTCGTCCTCAGCCTGACCCAGCGCCCCACCGCCGACCGCCGCCCCGAACCCGACGCCACGTGTGGAGCCCGCGCTGACAGTCCACCCGTATCTGATCCGACAACACCCTGACCAGCAAGGAGCCTTGCCATGTCCCTTGAACCATTCGAGGTCAGCATCACCGAAGCCGAGATCGCGGACCTGCGTGAACGATTGCGACGGACACGGTGGCCCGAGCGCGAGCCGGTGGACGACTGGTCACAGGGACTGCCGCTGGCGTATGCGCGGGAGCTCTGCCGCAGTTGGGCCGAGGACTACGACTTCGGGTTCGCCGAGCGGCTGAACGTGTTCCCGCAGTACCGCGACACCATCGACGGGCTGGGCATCCACTTCCTGCACGTCCGCTCGCCGGAGCCGGACGCGTTCCCGCTCGTGCTCACGCACGGGTGGCCGGGTTCGGTGCTCGAATTCCTGGAGGTCCTCGGCCCGTTGACCGACCCGCGCGCACGGCGGTGACCCGGCGGACGCGTTCCACGTGGTCGCGCCGTCATTGCCCGGGTACGGCTGGAGTGACAAGCCGTCGACGACCGGGTGGGGCATCACTCGCACCGCGCGGGCCTGGGACACGTTGATGGTCTCGCTGGGTTACGAACGGTACGGCGCGCAGGGCGGTGACTGGGGTTCGGCGGTGTCCGCGGCGCTGGGCGAGGTGGCGCCCGAGCGGGTCGCCGGCGTGCACCTGAACCTGGGATCCGTGGCGGCGGGCACGTTCGAGGACCCGACGCCCGCGGAGTTGGCGAATCTAGAGGCCGAGAAGGAGATGCGGCGCACCGGCCGGGGTACTCGGCGATCCAGGCGACCCGGCCGCAGACGCTCGGCTACGGCCTCACCGACTCCGGCGGGCAGGCCGCCTGGATCGCCGAGAAGTTCTGGGCGTGGACGGACAACGACGGCCATCCCGAGGACGCCTTGTCGCGGCAGACGATCCTCGACGAGATCTCGGTCTATTGGTTCACCGCGTCGGCCACGTCGTCGGCGCGCCTGTACTGGGAGAGCTTCGCCAACTTCCGGGACAAGGTGACCGCGCCATCCGGGCTGTCGGTCTACCCACGCGACATCACCCGCCCGTCGAGGCGGGAGGCCGAGCTGCGGTTCACCGACCTGCGCTGGTTCGAGGAGCTGCCGCATGGCGGCCACTTCGCCGCGTTGGAGCAGCCGGAGTCGCTGGTCAAGCAGGTGCGCGGGTTCTTCCGCCTGTTCCGCTGACTGTCCGTTCCACCCCTGGGAAGCCCGCGCCCAGGGACGGTCCTGTCAGTCCCCGGGTTACCGGCAATTCACGTTGTGGGGCGGTGCGACTGAACCCGCGGGTCCCCGACCACACGGTGCCGTCCGCAGCGAGTTCGACCTTCAGCGGAGGAGAAGCCGTGGGTGACCACCCGGTGCTGGTGACCAGCCGACCGGGATACGACCGACCAGCAAGGACCGGTTCCGGCGGATCGTCAACGAGTTCGACAAGGATCTGCGGCTCTTCCACCACGAGCCAGGCGACCTCACCAAGCTCTCCCCGACCTGCGCCTTCGCAGCAAGGGCTATCTGCGGGCAGCGTCACAGCTGATCTGCCAAGCGGCGCAAAGGCGATGCTGACCAAGCAGGAGCGCATCACCGCCGACCTGGTGGATTCGCTCGCTGTCGGGCAGGTGATAAGGATCTGAACCGGCCGTGTTCTACCGGGGCCCGCGATCAGTTGCTGGAGCGGGCGTGGGAACTGCTGGCGGACGTCGGCCTGTCCACAGCAACGGTGTTCGCGTAGGAGCATCCAGGTTTCACTCGCGTGATCTTCAGCCGGAGCACCGGTCGCCTTCCGGCCGAAAAGGCCCCTACCGATCAGGCTCTGGCCTTGCCGTAACCTCCCAGAGCCCATATCTTGACGTCAAGATTCCTAGTAGGGAGAAGAAGTGGCTCGGGAAACGCTCGGATACGTCTTAGGCGGCCTGCACCACGTGCATCTCGCGATTCCCCAGGTACGGAAGACCGATGCCGCGAGTTCTGGGGAGGCGTTCTCGGCATGACGGAACTCAGGAAGCCACCTGTGTTGGCAGCTCGCGGCGGGTGCTGGTTTAGGGGCGGTGGCCTGGAGGTTCACCTGGGCATCGAGGAGGACTTCCACCCGAGCGAGAAGGCGCATCCAGGTATCCTTGTGACCTCGATCCATGCACTCGCCAAGCGCCTGGAAGACAGCGGCGTTTGCGTTACCTGGGATGACAACTTCCCGGGTATACCCGTTTCTATGCGTTCGACAAGCTGGGCAACCGGCTGGAATTCCTTGAACCCGTCCGTGATTGCTGAATGGGTGCTTTCGCCCTCGTTGGTATCCGGTGGGTTCGCGTGCACCAGCGCGCTGGACTGGAGCGGAGCGAAGGCGAGCTGCCGCACCGGCAGGGCCCGTGACCAGTTCACCCGGCCCCACCATCGCCATGAACTCACGCTGACTCTTCGCGGTGTCGGCCACGTCGTCCAGGTCGGCCGTCCAGGCTGCGGCGTCCAGACCGGCCTCCACGACCAGGCCTGCGTCCGAATCGGCCGCTCCACGGCTCATCCCAGCTACATGCACGGCCACCCGCCCCGTGCAGACGCACCAGCGGCCACCATGCCCGTGCAGGCCCTGGGAAGGGAGGTGCGCATGGGCAGACAGGTGAGGGGCGGAGGCGGCCTCGGAGTCCTAGGCCAGACACCAGGGAACAAGTATCCGGCCGGTAGCTTTCGGGGCAGATCGATCACGGCTCGGCAGTGTCCCCGAGGGCGTTGACGCGGTTCGCGTACTCGCGGCGGGCCTTGCGCTGTGCCGGGATCGCCAAGATGCCTGGGGCACCGTCGAGGGGCTGGCAGCGGGCAAGGAGCTGGCGGTGGACCGCGGGGTGGCGCTGACGCGCAGGGTGTAGCCCTGGCCGCGCCGCACGGTCACGCCCTGGTCGAATGCGGCGCGTTCGACGGGCTCCAGGCCGCCCGCGCGGAGGAAGTCCGCAACCTTGCCCGGAATGTTGAGAAGGACCGGCAGCTCCGGAGCCGCGACGTCTTGGTCGACGACGGTGTACTCAGGCAGAAGGTCGGCGACCGCCGTACGGATAACACCGCGGCTGACGTCGTTCTCGCGGGCGAGGCTGGCAATGGACTGGCCGCCAAGGTAGGCGGCGCGTACGTCGTCGGTCTTGTCGGCCGCGATGGCCGGGCGTCGGCCGCCCTTGTTGCCCTTGGCCTCGGTGGCCCGCAGTCCGTCGTAGGTCAGCTCGCGCTGTAGGTCGCGCTGGAGTTCGCCGGCGGCGGCGAGGGTCTGCACCATGAACTTCACGGTGGACAGCAGCTCTCCGGTGCGCGGGGGCGGGCGGTGAGGTCCATCGCGGAGAACGCGCCGTCGTGGATGCGCGGGGCGAGGCGGTCGCGGTGGAGGATGTCGAGCACGTCGACGACGTGCTGAGTGCCGCGCACGAGGCGGAACATCTCGGAGATGTGCGCGACGTCGCTCGGCCGCGCGTACGTCAGCAGCTCGCCGAACTTCGGGCGCTGTAGCGGGTGAAGGCGGCCGGAGGTGCCGGCCTCCTCCTCGAAGACGACCGGGTCTCGATCCCGGCCTCGTCGAGGACGAGGTTCTGGCGGTCGGTCGACTGCTGGTCGGTCGACACCCGCTTGCAGACCAGGTTCGCCACCGAGGGGTCCCTTCCGTACGGAGGATCGGGCCCTATCTGTCGTCAAACCCTGTCAGCAACCGCCATCGGATCTGATTGGATTTGCGCCGCCGCAAACCCCTGATTCCGCGGGTTCATTGGACGCGTCGGCCGCCTGTCATCAAACGATCGTCTTGGCGACAGCGTTGGCGCCGGCAGCTGATATCGCGTCCGACAGCAGTCCGGCCGTGAGCAGTCACCAGCGGGCACCGTCGCCGCCATCTGCTCCAGCCGCTCGAAGACGAGCTTCGCGTCGGCGACGGCGTCGAGCGGGCCGCCGAGCGGCTGGTCGCGACTCGGCCTCTCAGCGTCGCGCGCGAGCGCTGGATGGCTCGACGAGGCGATCGTCGGAGAGCCGAGTGCCGGCCTGCTTGACGTGCTTCAGCACGGGTGAAACCTCCATGCTCTGCAGTCCGGTCAGGGATCCGATGCGATCCGAAGTGAACTCGAACAGTTCGTCGAGGTCCCGGCAGTGTGCGACGGCATGGATGTTCCAGGGCCCGGAGATGGCTGCGGCGAAGGCGACCTCGGGTTCCTGCGCGAGTGCACGGCCCGCGCTCTTCACCGCCGACGGGTGCACGCGAAGCCAGAGGTTCGCGCGAGCGTGATAGCCCAGGGCTGCTGCGGCGATCTCGACGTCGATGTGGACGACGCGGTGCTGGAGCAGAGCATCAAGGCGTCGCGAGACGCGTCCCGGAGTGAGGTCGGCGGCTGTGGCGAGATCGACGAGACTGGCGCGGCCGTCTACAGCGAGCGCATCGAGCATCTTCTCGTCCTCGGGCGTAGGGCGCAGTGGCTCGCGAGTGACGACCGGAGACTCGGTGAAAGGGGCCCGCCGCTCCCCAGCGCTGCTTCCTCTTTCGGGGACAGAGTGCCCTGCAGGGCGGACCAGTAGTGGCCGCGGCCTCCGAGGAACTGGCGGAGCATCGCGAAGGCGTTGATGTCGATCACCGCTGCGGTGCGGGAAGCCGCTGCCCCAGGAGGTCCTCGCGTTGTTCTCGCGTCCGGGATTGCGTCGCGCAGGTGATCTCGCAGCCCGCCGCGCTCAGGGCTACCCAGTTGACGTCATCACGCTTGGCGA
The DNA here is from genome assembly GCA_038070365.1 of Streptomyces sp. M19. Classification (GTDB taxonomy): domain Bacteria; phylum Actinomycetota; class Actinomycetes; order Streptomycetales; family Streptomycetaceae; genus Streptomyces. The sequence goes on from JAMYWE010000001.1 coordinate 33,832, forward strand.
GCGCGTCGGCGATCGCCGCGACACTGCCGGGGCGGCAGCGCAGCCGCACCAGCCACCTGCTCTGCCCCAGGGCCCCGGGTTGACCACGCCGGCCACGCGGATGACGCCGTCGGCGCGAAGGCGGCGATACCGACGGTTGACGGCGCCCTCGGTCAGGCCGAGGGCGGTCGCGATGGCGGCGAACGAAGCCCGCGGAGCGATCTGTAGCGCCCGAATGATTCGTACATCGTCAGGCTGTACCGAAGCGGATTCCGTCATAAGTGCCCTTGCCATGTCGGCAATCGTACAAACGGGCACTCGTGGCTCGCCTGCGATGCGGTGCGGACGAAACACTTGAAGCGCACGGGTTGGGGGTCACAGCAGCGGGCACCGCCGGTGCCGGTCCTGGGGCCTCGACGACGCCCGAACGGTACAACGCTCGAAGAACGGAGATGACGCTGGATGTCATCGACTGGCACCGAACAACACCCACCGACCGCTCTCATCATCGGGGCCTCGCGCGGCCTCGGCCACGCGATGGCGGCGGAGTTCCTCGACAGGGGCTGGAACGTCGTCGGCACCGTTCGCGACACCACTGCCCGAACGCCGCTGCACGATCTCGCGGTCCACGCCGACGGGCGGGTAACCATCGAGCATCTCGACATCAACGACCCCGGCCAACTGCCCCGCTGCACGAACGTCTGGCGCACCGCCGACTCGACGTGCTCTTCGTCAATGCGGGCACCACCAACAATGAGCAGACGCCCATCGGCGCGGTTGCGACAGCCGACTTCATCGACGTGATGCTCACCAACGCACTCAGCCCCATGCGTGTCATCGAAGCCCTCGAAGACCTGGTGTCACCGGCGGGACTCATCGGGGCGATGTCCTCCGGACAGGGCAGCATCACCAACAACACGACCGGAGGCCGCGAGGTCTACCGAGGGAGCAAAGCAGCCCTGAACATGTTCCTACGGAGCTTCGCGGCCCGGCAAGGTGAGACGCAGCGCGCCTTCGTACTCCTGGCACCGGGCTGGATACGCACCGCCCTGGGTGGTCCGGATGCGCCGTTCACCATCGAGGAGACCGTCCCTTGCTGGTGGACGTCCTGCTCTCCCAACTGGGCACGCCCGGCCTGGCGTATCTGGACCGCTTCGGCCAGACCGTCCCCTGGTAAACCCTGCGGCCCACCCCAGCACTCATCAAAGGGGTCGTCGTCCTCGTCGAGACCGCCGGCACCCGGTCGCGCAGCGGCGCAGCCCGCCGTCGACCGGGGTGGAGGAGCGGAAGCTGTAGCGGCCGAGTAGCTCGGCCGTCAGTTGCTGTCCAGCCGCGTCTCCACCACGGAGAGTAGTGGTGGAGAAGTTGGGAAGCTGGGTGTCGTCGGGCGTGTCGCGGACATCGGCGGGTGTCACCCTCATCTGTATCCGGGGTGGCCCTTCCAGCGGCGGCGGGACTGTAACCCAGAGCATCACCCTCGGTTACTTGTCGCTTCGTGACAGCTTCGGGAGCAGATGGCCTACGTGTCCGCCGATATGACGCGGATGGCGGTCTCCGCGGGGATGGCGTTGCCGTCGTACCGGCTGCACCCGGAGGACCTGCCCGCCACACACGCTCTGCTCGTGTGGGAGGAGCCAGCCACCGACAGGGCGCACGCGAGCACCAGCGCCGCGGCCGGAGAGCCGTCCTGCGTGAACGCGGCGGTACCTGCGCGCTGGCCCAGCGTCCGATCTGTTCAGCGGGCATGGCGGGACTCCGGTACGGGTTGGCCAGCGGTGCCGGCAGGTGTGCGGGGATGGGGCACCGTGAGCAGGGCGAAGTCGAGCCGGTTGTCCATCTCCAGCCGGAACGTGCCGTACGGGTTGATGTTCGACCAGAAGAGCGCCGTCAACCCGCGCCGGTCCTCGTCCGAGAGCTTCTTGGCCCAGACCGGTTCGGCAAGGACCCGCTGAAGGAGCAGGGTGTTGATGTGGACGAGACTCGACTTGAGCAGGTGCAGCGCGAGCATTGAGGTCTCGGCGTGCTCCTTGTCCGGGCCGGTCAACGCGCCGTCCTTGCCGTAGTGCAGCACGGTGTTCGCCCAGTTCCAGTTCTCCACGACCTGGAGACCGCCGTGGATCTCGCGGCGCAGGTCCGGGCTGGCGAGGTAGTCGCGCGCGAAGATGGTGCGCACCGCGCGGCCGAGTTCTTCGAGTGCGGCGTAGGTGGGTGCTTGGGACCGCCGCGGGTGAAGCGGCGCAGGACCTGTTCCGCCTCCGTGGTGCCCAGGCGCAGGGCGGTGGCGTACTTGACCACCTGGTCGTGCTAGTGGGCGATCAGGTCCCACTTGATGGCCCGGGTCGTCAGCGGGCGCCGAGCGCCAGCCAGCCGGGCGGGATATCGTCCGGGCGGTACAGGCGGATGCTGCCGATGTTCTTCAGACGGGGCAACAGGCGGAAGTTGAGCAGCTCGGTGAAGGCGAACCCGACCACGCTCGCGCCGTGCGTGTCGACGTAGTTCGACTCGATCTCGGTGTCCGTGCAGTGCCTCAGCAGGCCCTCGATCATCGCCGCGGCCTCGGACGACGAACAGCTCTTGAGCTGGGAGTAGATGCAGACGTTCTTCCGCTCCACATGCCAATAAATCATCACGCCGTTGCCGCCGTAGCGGGCGTGGTACTCGGTCATGAAGTTCGAGGACCAGGACCCGAACTTCTTCGAGTCCGACGCGCACGCGGTTCCTGGCCCCACCATGCGGTGTCCCGGACGGCGAAGGTGGCGTTCACCAACTTCCGCACGGCGGCCCGCAGGTTGTCGACGGTGATGAAGTGCCGACGCACGTGCCGCAGGGCGGCCTCGGTCTCGCCGTGCTCGCCGGTCGCCACGATGACCCGGATGCTCATGTTCGTGCCCAGGGCGAACAGGGCCAGGAGGAGGCGTCGTTGGAGGACGGCTCGGTCGATGCGTTCGTACGCCGAGACGGAGGCGAACTCGTCGGTGAAGCCGGTGTCGAAGTCGGCGTTCTTGAGCACGTCAAGGAGATCGAGCACGCCCCAGCGGCGTACCACCTCGTCCTTGAGCGCCTGGAGGCCGGTGGGCTCGTTCAGTTTCTCCAGCTTCGGCCGGGTTGCGCCAGCGGGCCGCGCCCTCGATGTAGATCTCGCGCCGCCGGATCGCATCGCGCAGCGCGACCAGGACGCACAGCTCGTACGGGATGCGCTCGACCTTGCCCTTGTTGTCGACGACGGCCTCGCGCCAGTCCTTGCGTACGACGCCGTCCATCGGGACCGCTTCCGCGGCGTCGTAGAAGCGGGTCTCGCCGTCGACATCGGCGTACTTCTCCAGCAGGGCAAGCGCCTCCATCACCGGCCGGTAGGCGGTGTTGTTGCAGCGGAAGCCCAGCGTGCGCAGCAGTGGCGGCAGCATCTGCCGGTAGTACGCGCTGTACGAGGAGCGCAGCGTGGTGCGGACCTTGGCCTTGAAAACCTTCTCGTTCGCCTTCGCCTCGGCCACCAAGTCGCGCAGCGTCTTCTCCCGACCACCGGGTACAGCGCCGCGCGCACCATCTCGTCCGGCTGGCCGATCGCCGCGTCGGCGAGCTTGAAGAGGATGCTCTCCTTGCCACGGACCTTCTTCAACTCGGCCGTCAGCTGCCGCTCGACCCGCCGCTCGGCACGGGCGTTGATCTTCTGCACCAGAGCGATCAGCAGGTCCCCAGGGCATCGGTGATCTCCGCCTGCCGGGAGGAGCACAGCGCCGCGAGCAGCGTGATCCGTACGTCCTCGGCGGTGTCGCGGAAGTCCGAGGGGTACATCTTGATCGCCCGCGCCCGCCACGCGGCCACCAGCTTCTCAAGCAGTCCGCGAACAGCCCCTCCGGCAGCCCGAGTCTGCGCACGTCGTTGAGCTTGTTGACCTCGGTCAGTAGGAGTCCAGGCCGACCGCGCCAGGGTCCCGCTTGAGCAGCGCCAGCAGCGCGGCGCCGTCCTCGTTGCCCTCCGCGACCAGCGCCGGCAGCCGGGCCACCCGACCTCCCCAGGCGCTCGATGGCCCGCGCGCAGAACACCCGCTCCCACCGGTTGCGGGCCCCGACCAGCACCTTCTCAACCCGGGTCCGGCCCGGCGGCTCGATACTGCGCGCCCGGCACTCGACCAGCAGGGCCTCCCGCTGCCGATCCTCCACCAGCTCGACCGGGCACACCTCCGTGGCCAACCACGTGGTGAGCTGTTCCTCGTCCTCCAGCGTCGCCGGCCGGAACCCCAATGCCTCGCGGATCTGCTTCCGGTGACGCTTCGCGCCCGCCAGGTCGTACTTCGCAAGCTCCGCCGTCGGCACCTTCACCAGACCGGCGGCGTACTCCACAGCGGGCTGCGGGAACTCCCCATGAACTCCGGGAACCGGGCCTCGATCTCGAAGAACTTCAGCATCATGCAGAAGCCGAGCCTCGTCGCCCCGGTCTTGTTGGCCACGAGCTTCCAGTCGCCTTCCACCAGCGTCCAGCTCGCCAACAGTTCTTCCGGCGACCACTCCTGTTGCGCACCCGCCCCTTGTCGTCGGCTATCCAGGCATTCACCCGGATAGCCCAACGAGGTGCCCAGGCACCGGGAAACGGCAGCGAAGCGAGCCCCAGAGCCTACCGGCGGGTTACTTGTTCCCTGGTGCCCGGGCTAGGACTCCGGGGCCGAGGCAAGACCACCAAGGGCACGCGGTGCACGCGGCTGGCGATGGTCGGCTATTCGCGGTGCCAGGATCATCGCGGTGAGTGGGTGAAGCCGCAAAGAAGAAGACGAAGAAGCGGTAGCGCGAAGCGCCCTAGCCGGACGGCCGGGGCGCTTTTCTGCACGGTTCTCGCCGACCGGGCTACGCCTCATCATCACCCGGACGGGGTTTTGGCCTCGGGGCGGTAGACCGTGATGGCATCCGCATGGGCCCGGATTTCACCACGACCGGGACGGTCCAACTGCCGCATGGCGTCGGTGAGGTGGCGGCAGGCCGAAGCCCGCACCGCGATCGACACCCTGGAACGCGACCTCACCCGCGCCGTTCGCCGCCACGACGCCTCCGGGACGCACGTCGCCGACCACCTCGGCCTCGCCGGACGCGCCAGCGCCGACTCGTACGCCTGGAGCGCGACATCGACCAGCCTGCACTGCGACCGCTGCCTTGAGCGCCTACGCACCGAGCGGGCCCGCGACCACGCCGGAGACGCCTGGTGCCAGGCCAACGAACAACAGCCGTGCGAGGCCATGGGCGACCTGACGACGGTCAACGACACCTGACCCGAACTCGCCCGCGCGTCACCAGCCAGACACTCAGCTCGTGGGTGCGCGACCTCGACATGCCGGGCTCGCGGCCCGGCCGCGCATCCTGCACCTCGTCCTGTCCCGGCCCGCTCCGGACCGCGCGGTGCCTCCCACCCGTAGCTGGCCTTCTTCGAACGCCATCAACCGCCCGCCACGGCGCGAGCGAACTGTCGTGGCAAGCTGTCGTGGCGAGCGCGTCAGGCGTGTCCACTCATGTGTGCGCCACCCACTGCTTCCGGGCACCTGTCTGGTTACCCATGACCTGTATGACGGCGATGTCGACCGGGCCGTCCTCGGGCAGGTTGCCGGTCTTCCAGGGTGAACAGTACGAGGCGCTGTGCCCGCGTGTTGAGGCGATGCGGTCCACCTTCCCGTCCCTGTCGTAGTCGAGCCACGTCTCGATGCCCCAGCGGTCGTCCTTCGTGTCGCACACCTTGATCGCGTCGCCTGGAGTGGAGCCGGACGGGTTGTCGCTCCACCGGCCGTAGCCGCCGGTGACGGCCAGGTCGTACACCGTCTGAACACTGACATCGCCCGCGGTGACACATACTCATGGGGGTTGCTGCCCGGCATCGCAAGTTGACTGGCAGGCGAAGTCAGCCCGCTGCTCGATGCGAACGCCGGTCCGGCAACGAGTAAGCCTCCCCGGAGGCGAGGGCGAGCACGGCTGGGCGATTTCGTTTGGATCACTGGTCAGTTCATGCCTGGGGAGTCTTGACGCGGGCTGGGGGCCGTGTACACCGTTCCCCGGCTCATCCGAGCCAGCCAGGGCCAAAGCCCATGGCGCCACTTCTTCACGTGTGAGGCTGTCCCATGAACCATCTCGCCGATCGTGCCGCCATCCACGATCTCAACACTCGTTATGCGGTTGCCTTCGACGGCTTCCGGCTGAACGAGTCCTCCGGCTGCTGGGCCGAGGACGGCGTCCTCGACGAACGCGAGACCGGCTTCGGCCTGTTCCAAGGGCGCGAGGCGATACGCGACTTCTTCCGCGACTCACTCTTCGCCCGTGCCCGCAACGTCATCCACATCATGTTCAACCACCTGGTGACGGACATCAAGGGCAACCGCGCGGCGGGGAGTGTCTTCTGCCTGGTGGAAGTGGTGAAGAACGACGGCGGCTACGTTCGCTCCCACGTCAAGTACGAGGACGAATATGTTCGTGTGGACGGACAGTGGAAGTTCGGCAGCCGCGTCATCAAGCCGTCCTTCCCGGGCGCCCCGTCATGAGCCCTGGGAAGTTTCGCTTGGACCACTGAGCAGACCAGAGGAAGATGCCCGCAATACGGAGTCCGGCCAGGTAGATGGTGGCTGTCTTTTCGTAGCGGGTGGCGATGCCTCGCCACTGCTTCAGGCGGTTGATGCACCGCTCGACGGTGTTGCGCTGCTTGTAGGTCTCGCGGTTGAAGGCCGGTGGCCTGCCGCCGCGACTGCCCCGACGCAGCCGGTGTGCGCGCTGGTGGGCGGGGACGGGGATCACTGCCCGAATGCCGCGCTTGCGCAGGTGCTCGCGGATTGCGCGGGAAGAGTACGCCTTGTCGGCCAGGACCAGGTCCGGCCTGGTGCGGGCCGTCCTCGCAGACGAGCAACGCGCAGGCGGGCCATGAGATCGGTGAAAGCGGGAAAGCGGGTGCGTCACTGGCCTGGCCTGCGGTGAGGACAAACGCCAGAGGTCGGCAGCGGGCATCGGCAGCAAGGTGGATCTTCGTGGTCAGTCCGCCCGGGATCGGCCGATGGCGTGTTCGGCGGCCGGGGCCCTTTGCGGGTCCCGGCCGCATGCTGGTGAGCCCGCACGATCGTGGAGTCCACCGACACGGCCCAGCTCAGGTCCCCTCCCGCGTCGGCCTGGGCCACCAGGGCGCTGAACACCCGCTCCCACGTGCTGTCCACGGCCCACATCCGCAGCCGGTTGTAGACGCCCCGCCAGTTGCCGTACTTCTCCGGCAGGTAAACCCACCGCATGCCGGTCTGGAACGTGTAGGCGATCGCGTCGATCACCTCACGATGGTCCCGCCAGCGGCCACCCCGTTTCAGCGTCCGGTCCGGGAGCAACGGCTCCTCCCAGCGGGCGCGTTCGAGCAGGTGGTGCAGGCGATACGGCCAAGGTCCAAACCGACCGCCGCCGCGATCGGCCAGCAGTTGCCCGCAACACCCGGCATCAGTAATCCGCGCAGGTGCGACACTCCGTTGGCCCGCAGGTCGCGGCGACGGTAGACCGGCGCAAGGTCTGCGGCGAGCTCGGCGAATACCGCTTCCGTCTGCTCGGGATCCGCACTGCGCCGCAGTGCGGATCCCGAGCCGTGGTCACCGTGCGCGGGTCCTGTCACCTCCGATACCGCTGCGCCACTGCCGTGAAGGCGGCCTTGGGTTCCCATTCCATGTCGGGGTAGGTCTGCCCCGGTGTCCTTCGAGGAGTTTGACGATGCCCAGGCCAGCCCGGTCCAAGTCATCCCTGGGATCGCCGTTCGGGCGGTGCGGATAGCCGGGCAAGGCGAACAAGAACACGAACGCGCTGTCCACACCCTCGGCCTCGAAGATCTCCAGCAGTTCGCTCAGATACGCGGCCTGGCCGGCCTCGTCACGCTCGTACACGCCGTTCAGCCGCACCGGGGCCTTGGTCTGCGGGTCGTGCTCGACCACTTCCAGCACCCGCCCACCTCGGTCTCCCGCGCCGCGGTAGGCCGCGGTGCCGAATCCGGTGATGGCGAGCGGCTTCGGGCCCTGGGCCAGGGTGCGCACCGCGTCCCGGAACCGGTCGGCGACCTCGGCGGAGCGGATCAGCTCGAACGTCACCATGTCGAAGGGAGTCCAGTCAACCTGCTCGAACTGGATGGACGCATAGGTGAGCTTGCCCTGGAAGCGCTCGCGGACCGTGGCCGCGGCCTCGCGGAGGAATGCGTTGATGCGCACGCCGAGTTCGCGCATCGCTTCGGCCCGCCGCTCGGGTGGGTTCATCAGCTGCTCGACCCGCTCCTCCGGGCTCACTCCTGGCAGGAACCCGCGGTTCATCACGCTCAGTTCGACCCTGCGACGAACACGACCGCGGCCTCCTGCTGCCGGAGCCGTTCCGCTCGCGCGGCGCAGTCGCGGAAGAGCGTGAGGATCTGCTCCGGATCCAGCTCCAGCGGATAGGGCGAGAACCAGACCTCCAGCCCCAGCTCGGCGGCGGCAGCGGCGGCCAGCTCCAGTCGGTCCGGGTCGCCGCCGATGATCTGGACCGCGTTGCAGTGCAGGTCGTCGCGGATGATGGCGAGCTCGCGCCGGACCACCGCGGGTCGAAGTGCTCGCGGGATATCTGGCCGTGCGCGACGAATCCGGTGTCGTAGGTCATTCCTCTTGCTCGCATGGGACGTCCTCTCTGTCGGTCTCGGGCGGGTCGAGACTGACAAGAAAAGTGCGTGCACGCAAGTTTACGGTCGATGCAACTTTGCGCGTGCGCAGCCTGTGTGGAACGCTGACACCGTGACGACACCACCACGAGGGCTGCGAGAGCGGAAGAAGCAGGCCACGCGCGGGCGCTACGCGAGGCGGCCCTGCGCCTGGCCGTTGAGCGCGGACCGGACCAGGTGCGGGTCGAGGACATCGCCGAGGCGGCCGGGGTCTCCCGCGCACCTACAACAACTACTTCGCCAGCCGCGAGCAGGCGATCGTCTCCGCTGTGACCGCGGACCGGGAGGCGCGCATCGCGGCGGCGGTCGCGGCCCGGTCCGCAGGAGTGCGCCTGGCTGACGCCGTCACCGAAGCAGTGGTCGAGCAGTACACGAACACCGGCGAGCGCGAACACAAGGCGCTGCTGCTGATCACCACCAGTCCGCGCTGCGCGACGCGTTCCTCGATACCACCGCCGACATCGAGCCCCTCTCACGGCGGTGATCGCCGAACGCCTGGACGACGCCGAAGCGCACACAGCCCGCGTCCTCGCGGCAAGCGTGGCCGCGGCAGTTCGCATCGCGCTGGAGGGCTGGCTCCGACCGGCCGGGAACGCAGACGCCGCCGAGGGTTTCGCCGCCGGAGGACTGGTCGTGCCCTCCGGCTCACTACCCGACCAGCTCCGCACGGCACTGGCCCGCTCGCGCCCGCGTTCGACGCCGCCGAGCAACGCACCCAGCCGTAAAGACGACCCGCCTGATCCGGAACATGCCGATGCACTCGATCGTCGCCATCCGAGTCAGCCAGCTCAACCTAGGTGACGCCGCGTCAGGTCGCGATGTACGACCGGAGCACTAGTCACTTACGTGTGGTGTCTCGGGACGTTGGTTATGCGATGTCTTCGAAGCTGAGCTGCTGCGGGATGTCGAGAAGCAGTCCGGGCGGCTGATCGGAGACGAGCCAGTAGTCGCTCAGTGAGAATCTGGCCGCTCTCATCGAGACGGCCGTGGACCTGCACAGCGCGGATCTATCCGAACGGCTCGGGTCGCCGACCACACCCTCGGCTGTCTCCACTGGGCACGCGATCATCGACCGGCTCAGCGGCTCCTCCAGTAGGGACAGCGAGAGGGATGTGGACTGAATCACCTTGCCGATTCCCACACGGAGACCTCCACCTGCCCCAGGCCCTGAAGGATCCGCGAGGCCATCGTGGGACGACTTCGCAAACCAGCATGTCCTCGGCTTGGCGCTTCTTTGGTCCGCGAGTGACGACTGGGTGCGGCCCAGGCCCGGCGTGGAGCGGGGCCCGGGCCGCGTGGCGCGTCAGGAGACGGGGATCAGCCAGTGGGCCTCCAGCTCTCCGTCAATCAGGTCCGCGATGGCAGCGAAGTACTTCTGCATGAACGGCTGCGACACGTGCGCCAGCAGGTGAGCGCCGGAGGACCAGCGCTCGTAGAAGGCGAAAGCGCCCGACTCGTCGCGTGCGGTGTGCACCACGTACTGCTCGCATCCAGCCTCCTCGCGGGTGGGGCTGATGATCGCCTGGATCTCGCCCAGCAGGCGGGTTTCCTCACCCGCCTTGGCTCGGGCGTATCCGTAAACCGCGACGGACGTGGCCGAGGCGAGGATGTCGGCGGGGATGAGGCCGTCGGTCACGGTGTTTTCAGTACTCATGAGTTCCTGCTCCGTCTTGGTGGGTTCTGCCGGCGTTGATGGCCAGCTACCCGGAGCGTAAAAGCTGACGTTGACGTCAGAGGCAAGTCCATGGTCGACGAGCCGCGGAATCGCCCGCGAGAGGGCTCCGGACCCGGCATCAGCACAAACGCACAACAGCACCTCCACACCACTCCCGGCCCCGGATGATGTCCGAGCAATCCCCGCCGGACGCGGCGCACGGGCCGGTCGTTCTCCTTGCCGATCGGTGTGGAACCGCATACGTACGGATCAGCCGCGGGCGCCGCCCGCACACCGGCCCTCGCCGAGGATGGCCGATGTGCGGGTCAGCCCGGAGTTCGCGGGTGAACTCGGCCGCCCATTCGACGCGTTCGTGGGGCGTGCACGGGGTGGTGTTCCGGTGATGGGCCGTTGCGCGGGAGAGGTCACGTAGGTGGTGCGTCGGTCCGTATGGCTTGGCTGACGGCGCGTACCGCTCGTGCGACGTTCGCCGCCACGGCTTCGGGGATGGCTGTTCGGATTCGTGGATGAACGCGGTGGCGCCGCGGCGGCTTCCGGCGTAGTCGATGACGCCGTGCTCGATCTGCGTTCGCAACGCGCGTTCGTAGCCGTGGCGTTCATACGTGCCGCGATCGGCGCCGGCGACGGGCAGCAGGTGCGTCGTGAGTCGTTGAAGCCTGGGGCGCAGGCCCGTCGTGGCCGAGTACTCGAAGGCCCAGCCGTTGACGAACACGCGGTCGATCCATCCTTTCAGTAGTGCGGGCAGGGACCACCAGTAGACAGGGAAGATCAGGACGAGGTCGGTGGCGCGGTCGAGGCGACGGTGCTCGCGGGCGACGTCGGGTGGGTGGTTGCCGCCTTCGTGGTAGGCGCGGCGGTCCGCCGCGGTGAATCTGGGTCGAACCGCTCCTGGTGCAGGTCCGCCACCTCGACCGCCCGGGGTGGAGGGTCGAGGCGAGTTGTTCCGTCACGTGCTGGGTCAGGGAGTGGGGGTCTGGGTGTGCGGTGACCAGCAGGGTCAGGGGTTGTTGTTGCCGGTGCTCATGTCGGTGCTTTCGTGGGTGCGAGGTCCGGGGTCGTGGTCGTGGTCGTGGTGCGAGGTGGGTGTCGTGCGCGTCGTGCGTGATGGGGTGTTGGTGCGCGGGGTGGTGCCGGGCGGCTGCGGGGCGGGTGTGGTGTGGTTCCGGGCGGGTTACCGCTGGTCCCACGCGCCCGTTGCCGCGGTCCGGACGGCGTACTCCTCGAAGGTTCGGGGAGTACGTCCCAGCACGCGGGCCAGGTCGTCGGTGGTCTCGGCGATCAGGCCGCTTTCCATCAGCGTGAACATCGCGGCGATCTCTTCGGCGTCGTGTCGGCTCAGGCCCTGTGCGGCGAGGGAGGAGAGGTACTCGTCGCGGGTGATCTGCCGGTAGGTGAGGGCCGTCCGGATGCCCGGGAGATCAGGCTGACGGCTTCGGCGAAGGTGAGGGCGCGGGGTCCGCTCAGTTCGTAGACCCGCCCGGTGTGCCGGTCTCCTTCGGTCATGACCGCGACCGCGGCGTCGGCGAGGTCCTCGACGTCGACGAAGGGCTCGGGGACGTCCCCGGCCGGAAGCGCCAGTGCGCCGGCGACCAGCGGTGCGTGGAAGACGTCCTCGTCGAAGTTCTGGGCGAAGTTCGACGCCCGCAGGACGGTCCACTCCAGTGACGAGCCCCGTACGGCGTCCTCGGCCGAGCGCATGTGCTGTCCGAAGCCGGAGTCGCCCCAGTCGTCCGCGCCGCGCCCGGAGAGCAGGACCAGGCGCCGTACCCCGGCGGCCTCGGCTCGTACGGTGAACTCGTGGACCGGGCCCGGGTGGGGCGGGGGCACCACGTAGGCGATGTCGACGTCTCTCAGGGCGGTGTTCCAGCCGTCGGGCTCGGACCAGTCGAACCGGACCCGGCTCGATCGGGAGGCCGTGCGTACGGGTGTGTCGTGCAAGCGCAGTCGAGAGGCGACTCTGCGGCCCGTCCTGCCGGTCGCGCCGAGGACAAGGTGGGTCTTTCGCGTCATGGCACCACACAAACACGTACAGGTCGCACGATGGCATGGGTGAGATGCCGGGATGCCTTTGTGGTCGTCTAGCCTGACGGTGTGGACATCACCAGTGACCTCTTCCGCGGGGTGCGAGCCCGCGGCTCCTGTTCGGCAGTTCGCTGCTGTCCCCGCCCTGGTCGCTGCACTTCGTGGACGGTGCGCCGCTGACCCTGTGCACCGTCCTCACCGGGGCGGGCTGGATCGTGCCGGAGGGCCATCCGCCTGAGCGCCTCGGCGCCCACGACACGATCGTGGTGCGCGGTCCCACGACGTTCACCTTCGTCGACGAGCCCGGCAGCGCGGCCGAGCCGGTCATCTGCGGGGAGCACTGCGCGACGCCCGAGCAGGGCGGTACCCGGCACCGGCTGGGCTGGCACGATCCCGGTGACGCGGTGGGCGGCGACGGTGACGCGACGACTTTGGTGGTCGGCGCCTATCCGGTCCGCGGTGAGATCAGCCGCCGGTTGATGGAAATGCTGCCCGTCGTGCTGCGTGTGGACTCCGGAGGCACCGGCGACCCGGTGCTCGACCATCTGGCCGCCGAGGTCGCCCGCGACGAACCGGGCCAGCAGGTCGTGCTCGACCGGCTCCTGGACTGGATGCTGGTCTGCACGCTGCGTACCTGGCTGGACAGGCCCGGTGGCCATCCCCGGCCTGGTGGACCGCCCAGAGGGACCCTGTGGTCGGCCAGGCGCTCAGCCTGTTGCACGCCGAGCCGGCGGCGCCGTGGACGGTGGGCGAGCTGGCCCGGCGCACCGGGGTGTCCCGCTCGACACTGGCGAAGCGGTTCGCTGATCTGCTCGGCGAACCACCGCTGACCTACCTCACCCGCTGGCGCATGACACTGGCGGCGGATCTCCTGGCCGAGCAGGAGTCCTCGACCATCGCTCACATCGCCCGTGCCGTCGGCTACACCGACCCGTTCGCGTTCAGCGTGGCGTTCAAGAGAGTCCGGGCACCAACCCGAGCGCGTTCCGCCGCGTGGCCGAGGCGCGCTGACGCTGTCGTTCGTTCGCGGGGGCGGCACGGTCGGGCGCTGGAGCGTTTCCTTTGAGGGGCGGCACGCGCGGGGCGCGGGGGCCGCGCGCAGGGCGAGGATGCGAGGACGGTCGAGCGCGTCCTCGGCCCCGGGCCGGTGGGCTCTGCTAGTGAACTTCCGGATGCGTGATGGGGGTCGGATGCGTACCAGTTGAAGGCATGCCCTGTCTCGCGGAGTTGGGGTGGGGGTTGGGTGTGTGCGGTGGGGTGGGGTGGGTGCCGACTGCTGGGTTCGGTGGGGTGATGCTGTGGTGCGGGCGCGGCCGGGAGGCGCGGGGCGGGCGGCGGCGTGGGGCGGCAGCGCGGGGCGCGCGCCCGCTCCGGGTGGTGTGTCAGCCCGTCTGCGCGGCCGGGGTGAGTTCGGCGCGGCCGAACAGCAGGGCGTAGCCGGTGGGGAGTTGGCGGAGGATGCGGGTGACCAGGTCGGGACCGGCGTGGGCGGCGACGGTGGAGAAGACGGAGCCGGTGTCCCAGCGGGTGGTGGCCAGGGAGGCGCCGGTGCGGGCGGCGAGGTCTTTGACGAAGGCCCAGCCGGTCAGTGGCTGGGGTCGGGTATCTGCGTGGTCAGTACACGTGCGGCTTCCGTGGGCAGGCAGGCGGCCAGGTCGAGGCGTTCGTCGCCGGTCAGTTGGCGTCCCAGTCCGGCAAGGACCAGGCGGACGACTTCGTCGGCTCTCGCGGGTGGGGTAGGCGCCCTCGTAACGGACTTTCTCCAGCATCTGCTGGTATGCGGTCGCGTACGGCTGCTGGAGCGATGCGTGCCGGTCGGAAATCACTGGGGTGGTTGCCTTTCTTGCTGTGTCCGGTGTTCGGGCGCCGGGTGTGCAGGGTGGTCAGGTGGGTTGGGGCGGTCGAGAGGGCAGGTCGTGGTCGGCGGGGGCTGAGGTGGGATGGGGGCTGGGGTGAGGTGGGGTCTGGGGTGGGCTGGCCCGGCAGGTCTTCGCCGGTGGCGTCGGCGACGGGCGCATCGCTTCCGGGGCGGCGGCTCGGCGGACGGCGGCGTTGAGCAGGGGCGGCGGAGCGGGCGTTTCGGGCGGGCGCGCCGCGAGTTGGGCGCGGAGGGTGCCGACCGGGTACGCCGCGGAGGGTGCGTACGGCACGGGCCGCGCGCCCGGTTCCTCCGTGATGTCGTACGGGGCGTGTTCCCTTCATGTGGTCGAGGAAGACATCGCGTCGCGGAGTCGTCGTCGCAGAGAGGAAGGCTTCGCGCCGCGGAGTCGTCGTCGCGGGGCGTCTCGGCCGTCGGCCGGTTCTTTAGCGGGCTGCTCGCGGGGGTGCGGAGAGCGGGGTGAGAGGGGAGCAGGTGCCCGCTCTCCGCACCCGTCTGGCCGGTGTCAGCCGGAGATCTCCTTGTGGCCGGGTCCGACGCCGATGGAGATCTTGCGGGGCTTGGCCCGCTCGGCGATCGGGATGCGCAGGGTGAGCACGCCCGCGTCGTAGTCGGCCTGGATGTGCTCGGTGTCGAGGGTGTCGGCGAGCAGGATCTGGCGGGAGAAGACGCCCAGCGGCCGCTCGGACAGTTCCATCTGCGCGTGGTCGGCCTTGGCCGCCGGCCGCCGTTCGGCCTTGACGGTGAGCATGTTCCGCTCGACGTCGATGTCGATCGCGTCGGCGGGGACGCCCGGGATGTCGAAGGCCACCACGTACTGGTCGCCCTCGCGGTAGGCGTCCATCGGCATCGCCGACGGGCGGGACCAGGTGCCGGGGCCCATCAGTTGCTGGGTGAGCCGGTCCAGCTCGCGGAAGGGTCGGTGCGCATCAACATCGTGAAAACACCTCCAGTGGGTTCGGGCAGTTGCTGCCAATGCGCCTCACTGACACCGTTGTAACATGTCATCGAAGGGATGACAAACAAGATGTCGTCCAGGGACGACAGAGAGCAGGTGCCCGTGACCGCAGCCGACCAGCCGCCCACGAGCAGCACGAACACCCACGGCCCGGCGTCGTTCCTCGCCGCCGCGGCGGCCCTGCACGCCATAGACGACGCCCTGCGCGACGCCCAGCGGGAATCCGGGGACGCCCGGACGCGCCTGGGCCCGAGCAGGCGCTGGCCTCCTGATGCTGCTGCGGCGGGTGCGCGAGCGACTCGCCGGATGGGAGACCGGCCTGATCGAAACCGCCCGCGACGCGGGAGCCAGCTGGGCCGACCTCGCCCACCCCTCGGCGTCGCCAGCCGCCAGGCCGCCGAACGCCGCTACCTGCGCGGCCGTCCGGCCCCGCCGGAACCACCGGCGAACAACGCGTCCAGGCCACCCGTGAACGCCGCGCCGCCGAGCGCACCACCGCCGCCTGGGCCCGCCACAACGCGGCCGGCCTGCGCCGTATCGCCGGCCAGATCACCGCCCTCACCGACCTGCCCGCCACCGCCCGCCTCCCGCTCAGCCAGCTCCACTTGGCCCTCGCCCACGACGACCCCGCCGAACTCATCCGCCCCTGACCGCCACCCGCCCCCACCTGACCGCCGCCCACCCCGACCTCGCCGCACAACTCGACACCCTCACACCTCCCTGAACCCACACCTCACCCCGAGCCGAAACCGGCCGCGCGACCACGGGCCATCCGGGACGTGAACAGGCCGTCGCCGCCGGGCTCCTGGACACCGGGCCCGCCAGGCGTGGACCAGGACGACCGTGTCCATGGGGACGACCGTGTCCATGGGGACGACCGTGTCCATGGGGACGATCGCGTCCGCGGGGACGATCGCGTCCGCGGGGACGATCGCGTCCGCGGGGACGATCGTGTCCACGGGGACGACCGTGCCGTCGGCGCGGCCCTGCCAGAACGGTGACGCCGACGGCGACATCGCGGCAGAGCGAGGCCATCCTGGGCCACACCCAACCCCAACCCCAACCCCAACCCGTTCCCGTTCTCGCGAACGTCACCGTCGCCGCGGGCGTCCCGCACGCCCACGCACCCCAGCCCTCCAGCCGGAAGCCGACCGCCCCTTGAACGGCTGCTGCGGCCTGTCCGGACCGGCCGGACGGGCCGGACGGTGCAGACGGCCGACGGTGGCCGACGAGTCAGGGAGGCGGTGCGGAGGCGGAGTTGAGGACGTGGGCGATGCCGGTGTCCAGATCGGTGGTGCGGCCGGCGTCGAAGGCACGCTGATAGGCGTCCTCCCGAGGGCTTCGCAGGTCTGGCGTTCGCAGACTCGACGAGCAGCCACCACCGCGGGAATACCCGACTGCGGCCGACCGAGCGCCTCCCACAACCGCGCGGCCAGGCCGAGCAACCACGCCGCGTCCCGACACCGCCCCGTGACGGCGGCAGCGCGGGCCAGCGATTCCAGGGCCATGCCGGTGCCCACACCATCGCGCAGCCGGTGTTTGACCAGCAGCGCCGCCGGGCGTGCTCCTGGGCCTGAGGGAACCGGCCCAGGGCCAGCTCGGCCTGGGAGCGGACGAAGTCGCCCCAGGCACGCATGCTGCGCTCGCCGTCGCGGTCACAGGCGGCGCTCAGCTCGTCCAGCCAGGCGAAGGCTTCCTCGAAACGGCCCGCGGCGACCGGGTAGTGGGTGCCGAAGACCAGGGCCGCCAGAGGGAGCAGGGTGAGGGTTTCTCGCGCCAGTCCGTGGCGAGCTGGGCCTCGACCCGGGACACCACCTGTTCCAGATCGCCGCGCAGCACCCACACCCGCAGCTCGGTGGCGGCCGCGTAACCGCGCTCCATCTCGCCGAAGTGCGCGGCCAGGGCGGCGCACTGAGCGGCCCGTTCCTCCAGGGCGGGCAGATCGCCCAGGTAGACCAGCACCGGACCGCAGACGTACAGGGCCTTCACCCGGGCCGGGGAGGGGCGGTGTCGGCGGCCAGAGCTTGATCCAGGTAGTGCCGCCCCTCCTTCACGAACCCGCAGCCGTACCAGAAGAACCACAGTGCCGCGGTCATCTCCAGCGCGACATGGCCCTCGGATCCGGTCAGGCTGTACTCCAGCGCGGCGCGCAGGTTGTCGTGCTCGGCGGTCATCCGGTCGTACCAGGCGAACTGGTCGGGCCCGATCCAGGCGGCATCTCCCCGGTGGGCCAGGGCCAGGTAGTGGTCGCGGTGGCGGCGGCGCAGCGTGTCGTCCTCGCCAAGACCGCGCAGCCAGTGGGCCCCGTACTCGCGGATGGTGTCCAGCATCCGGTAACGCTCACCGGCCCCGGTCGGCTCCCAGGTCAGGATCGAGGCATCGGCGAGCGCGCCCAGCAGGGCCGGGACCCGCGCGCCGGGGAGCCGGTCATCGGCACACACCCGCCGCACCGTCTCGGCGTCGAAAGCACCGGCGAACACCGACACCCGCGCCCACAGCAACCGCTCTCGCGGTGTGCACAGTTCGTTGCTCCACCCGATCGCGGTACGCAGCGCCTGATGCCACGGCGGATCGGCGTCAAGCACCGCCTCGCGGTCGTTACCCAGCACACCGAACCGGTCATCCAGCCGCTCGGCCAACTCGGTCACGCTCAGCTCCCGCAGCCGGGCCGCGGCCAACTCGATCGCCAGCGGCAGCCCTCCAACGCCCGGCTCAGCCGCACCAGATCGGCATGATTGTCCTCGGTCACCGCAAAACCCGGCACGACAGCGGCGGCCCGCTCGACCAACAGCGTCACCGCGTCCGCCTCCCGCGCATCGGGATCGTCCACCTCGGGTACCGGCAGCGGCTCGACGGTGAACACCTCCTCCGCGCCCAGGCCGAGCGGGCGGCGGCTGGTGGCCAGCACCTTCAGCCCCGGCGCCGCCTCCAACAGGGTGCCGATCGTCGTGCCGCAGACCTCGACCAGGTGCTCGCAGGTGTCCAGCACCAGCAGCAACTGCCGCCCGGCCAGGTACTCGACCAGCACCTCCAGCATCCCGCGGGTGCTCTGATCGGCCAGCGGCAACGCCTCGGCGATGACATGTGTCAGCAGGTCGCCATCGCTCAGCGGGGACAGCTCCACCCACCACACCCCGTCCGGAAACCCGGCTGCCACACCGCGGCCGCCTCCCGCGCCAGCCGGTCTTGCCCACCCCGCCACCCCGGTCAACGTCACCAACCGCGACCGAAGACCCGCCCGCATGACCTCCCTCAGCTCAACACGGCGCCCGACCAGCCCCTCGGCCCCGCGGACAGGTTGCCCACCCTCCACTGCCCAGCTGCCACGACCACCCCTCCCCTCGTCCATGGACACCCCGCGCGCGAGGACGAGCACAGAAGTGTGCCGCCCTCACCACGCCACGTGCCAGCCGAAGAGAAACGCCCCCATAACACCGGAAGCGGAACACAGCAGGACAGGAAATGATCGAACCCGTACACCTCACGCAGAACAAACAAGCGGCACACACCCCACACCAGGCCGACACCAGACCCAGCCCTGCCGCCCGGCACCCGCCCCGATCACCGCAGCCCACCGCTACCACGACGCCGAACACCCGGCGGGCACGAGCCCACCCGGCCAGGGGTCCGCCACGGAGCCATCAGCACGGACGGCATGTCCCCGCAAGTCACGCACGCCAGGCTTCAGTTCCCGCTGCCCCAGGGATACCGCCGACCGGCCTTGCGACACTTGCACACCTCACGCCGCGTTGATCAGCGCCAGATCCTGAGGAACCAGCGTGGTCGACATCAGCAGCGCATGGATCAGGTTGTCGTTGAGCGTGTTCCCGACCGGATCGCCGACCTCTTCCCGGGTGAGCATCGGCACACCGTCCCGGACAGCCGCTCACGCACCCGGTGCACCACGTGCTCCACCTTCCTCCCGGTCCACCCGCCTCGGGCTGCAAGTCGGCGAGCAGCTCGGCGGTGTGCTTCAGGACAACGGCTGCGGATGCGGATGGTGAAGCAGGTACCGCTGAGCGAACACCACGAGCACCAGCCGTTCCACAGCGTCGAGCGGCCACTGCTTCGGCGGGCGGGTGATCTCCGCGTGCCGCGGTACGGGCGCCGCCCACGGCGGTCGGTGACATAGACCTCCAGCACATGGTGCCGGTGGGAGGAGGTCTCGATGAACAGCGGGTATAGCCGCTCTCCAGGGCACCGACTCCTCACCGGGAAAGAGCAGACGGCTGGCACTACGGATCGGCAGCCGCCCGGTGTTGCGCAGCCGCCACTGCCCACCGCTGTAGGTGAACGTGCCATGGCGGCGGCTGACACGAGAGTCGTCCTCGCCCACGCAGACGTGGACATCGGATCGGTTACGGCCGAAGGTGATCTGCCGCCCGTCGGCAGGAGGCAACGCGATACCACCGCTCAACGCGCGAACGACAATGGTCCCCGGCGCCGTCGACGGCACCTGCCGGGCCAGGCTCACGTGATCGAGGGCAGAACGACGCCCCCACCGACTTGACGGCCATGGCGTCATCCGACGCGAGCACGGTGACGACACCTGCTCGCTGCTCGTCACCTGCCCGGTGATCGGCACCCGCCCAGCGTTCGTCGAGGGTGTCGTCGCGGTACGCCGCACCGGCCACGCCGGTCGAAGCCGCCTCCCCGCTGACGCTCCCCGTCACCGAACCGACCACCGACGCCGCCGTGCCCACCACGCCCCGGGCCTTGTCCATCTCCTCCAGCACCCGACGCGCGCCCACAACATGACAGCGGGCCGCCTTGTGCAGGTAGTACTCGGCTTCGTCGACTTCCCCTCCTCCAACCGCGCCAGGCCCAGGGCATAAGCATCATGACCATGCTCGGCCAGCTCGGCCTGCCGCCTCAGACCGGTGATCTCCTTCTCGGTCAGATGCCGCATGGCCTCCATCACCGCCTCGAAGCCATCGCTGAGGCCCTGTTCGGTGAGGTCAAAACGCTCCGAGTCGTCGTGGAGGTTCACCCGCGCTCCCCTCCGCTCCATAGGAATCCAGGAAGACAGTGGTACGAAGCCTCTCCAACGCCTTCTTCAACAGGTTCTTCACCCCGTTGACACTCACACCCATCAGCGTCGCGGTCTGGGCAACCGTAAGGTCATCGACGTAGTGCAGATGCAACGCCTCACGCTGCCTGGGCGGCAAAGCGGCCAGCGCCCTCGTGGTATCGATCCTGCCATCCACCCGCTGATGCACATCGGGACCCGCACGCAACGCATCCGCCAACAGCGCCAGATCCTCGCCCTCGACCAACTCCTCGTGCACTCGCCCACGCTGCCGCCAAAGTCCGCGATACGGTAACGAGCGATCGGGTACAGCACCTGCGCCACCTGCCCATACGCGGCGACGTACTCGTCGTACTTCGCGAAGAAGACCTGCCAGGTTTCCTGACAGACATCCTCCGCCTCCTTGGCACAGGCCACACGCCATGCCACGAACTTCAACAACCTCGGCTGGTGCTCGAAATACAAACGCCGCATGGCCTCCCGACGCGCGACATCCGAACCCTCCTCGGTGGTGTCATGGCCGCCCTGCCCCGCGTCACCGCGCCCGATCCCCTTCCCCTGCCGCCCGGGCTCACCTCTACCGACATCGGGCTCCGGGCGAACATCCAGCTCGATAGCCCACTCCCCACCACGCACCCGCTGCCGCGCAGCTCGACCGCCCTCCAGCCGCCAGAGCCGTAGCCACACCGTCATCGCCCGCCGCTGCTGCCGAGCCAGTGCCACACGACCCCAGACACGAACGACCAGCGCGGCCAGCCCCAACAGGCTGGCAGCCGCTACCGCGCCCTGACCAGGACCCGCCGACTCCAGCACCGCAGCCCACCACCTTGTCTCACCAAAGAACATCACCCTCTACATCGGCGGCACTTGACGAAACGGGTACCCCACCCACACGATTTCCCTCAACCCCACGCGTTTTCCTTAACCACGCGCGATTCCATGACCCGCACAGCGGCCCGCCCATGGACACCCAGCGACTGGGAAACCGCGCCAGGACCCTCCGGCCACGCGGCCCCACCGAAGGGGCCCATCACGCCGGATCTCGACGCAGCGGACGAACGACCGGCCGGAGACGCCGCGCGCCACGGCCCTCCCGCGTCAGTCGAAACGTGCAACCGCAGTCGGGACGTTCCACTCCTTTGGGGACGCGGAAGCGACGACGCACGGGTCAACGGCACGGCGCCAGGGGCGAGGAATCGAGATCAAGAAGAGCCCGCCGAGACGGAGTTCACGGTGGCCGACCGGCAGGGCCGGGACGACGAGACCACCCACCCACCCACCAGTTCCAGACCCCACCGCGCGGGAAGCCTCCACCGCGCAGGGAGGGCCTCACGGCGCACGCTGAACGAAGACGTTCACGGATCTGCGGCTCTGCGCGGCCATCGTCGACCGGCTCACCTTCAACGGCACCATCATCGAGACCGGTACCGACTCCTACCGCCTCGCCAACACCCGAGCCCGAGCCGAGGAACCGGCGTGGGGCGGCTGACGTCTGCCGCTGCCTGACTCACGGTCCGCCGCCCTGACGGGCGGCTGGCGGTTCCGCACCCCGTTGTCCCGTTTCAGCGGAGCATGCGGCTCCGGATGCGCGGCCCACGAGACAGAAAGCATCGTCCAGAATCGAGGCATGGACGTTCCCAAGCTGCTGGAAACTGCCTCATTGCTGGTTCCCGAAGCCGTGGCCACCGAGAACGACATCACGGTGAACGACGTCTGGGAGTACCTCGCCCACGACGAGTGGGAAGTCGCTCTCGACCTGCTGGAGGAGCTTGGCGACGTCCACCCGCTTCCGCTCGCCTTCTGGCAGACCCTCGCCACCGCCGCCGAGCAGATGCGACTCGACAGGAGCGCGGCCTGGTGTCACTGGCGCTGCTTCGAAACTCGCAACGGCATCATCCGTGCCGACCTCACCCTCAGACCAGCCCACGAGGCCCGTCGACAGACACCCTTCTCTGGAGCCGGCGTCCTACGACCGATGTGGAACATCGGAGGAAAGACCCCGACAGGGGAACCCGATCTCTACATAGCCGCCCTCTGGGTGGAGTTCACGCCCTTCATGGAGCCCGGAGGGCAGGCCACGGTGCGTCTCGCCCCGCTCTCCCCGTCGAAGTGGCAGCAGCTTCAGCGCGGTCAAGTGATCACCATGCACGAGGACCGGACTGTCGCTGGAACGGCGGTCGTCCTGGAGATCCAGGACCCATCAGTCCCGCCTGCCACATTGCAGCCGTAGTCGACGAGATCACCCCAAACTGCCGTCATTTCTCCTCGACATCCTTGGACCAGTTGATCAACAGCTGCCTTCCGAACCGATCGACAAGTGCTGTTCGTGGAAACAGACGAAGCCAGGCCGAAGCGGGCGGGCAGCTGACGCCACTGACAGCCGGTGCCCAGCCGGTGCCCAGCCGTCGCTCAGCCGGTGAATGATTCCGTTGACAAGACCCAGTACCGGCGCCGCAACGCGGTCGAGCGATACCTGAGCAAGTGGAAACGGTTCCGCACGGTGGTCACCCGCTTCGACAAGCACGACTACGTCTTCAACGGCACCTTGGCCGTCGCCGCGATCGTCATCTGGCTCCGTGGCACCGTCCGAGAGCCGCCAGAAACGGCCCCGACGGCGAGCCGCCGCCCTCTCCATGACTACCTCGTCCGCCGTAAGCCCTGACCACGCGGCGGACGCGGAGTCGTCTTCGCCCAGGAACATCGCGGCCACAACAGCCTCGGCCCGAGGGTCCGGCCATCAGCACCTCACCGCGGCAAGCCGAACGCACAGCAGCCCGAGCGCATTGTGGCCCACACAGTCCAGAACCAGTACGGTGGGGACATGCCCCGACCCGCGAGTTTGACGAAGACCTTGTACTTCTCGCCATCCGCGACGAGTTCTGGAACAAGGGCTACGCGGCGACGTCCATGGACG
This sequence comes from Streptomyces sp. M19, assembly GCA_038070365.1. Taxonomy (GTDB): domain Bacteria; phylum Actinomycetota; class Actinomycetes; order Streptomycetales; family Streptomycetaceae; genus Streptomyces. The sequence continues at coordinate 56,958 of JAMYWE010000001.1, forward strand.
ACCTGCTACGCGCGAGCGGGCTGGGCAAGGGCAGCCTTTACGGCGCGTTCGGAGACAAGCGAAGCCTGTTCCTGCGCGTGCTGCGCAACTACGACGACGCGAACCTGCTGACGCTGCGCGAGCGCCTGGAGTCCGCGGCGCGAGGGATCGACCTGGTGCGCGAGTTCCTGCTCGGCCCGACCAACGACCCGACCGGAGCAGTCGCGCGTCGAGGATGCCTGCTGGCCAACAGCAACGCCGAACTGGCCACCAGCACTCCGGACGTGGCCGCAGAGGCCCGCCGCAGCTACGCCGCGATCACCACCACCCTCACCGAGGCACTGGAACGCGCCCAGCGCGAAGGCGACCTGGCCCCTGACGCCGACCCGCCGAGACCGCCCGCGCGGCCCTCGTCGCCCAACTCGGCCTCATCGCGCTCGGGCGCACCGGCATGGACATCGACGCACTCACCACGGTGGCCCAGTCCGCCCTGGCGCGGCTACTGCCCGCCCCAGCGCGGTAGCAACAACGCACGGCCGACCCGCCCCTCGCGACCCTCACAACCGGCCCCGAGCCCCGAAACGTGCACCCTAAAGCCGCACGCCGTGACTCTTCCCACGGACCGCGACCCCACTGACCGGGCACCGGCGCGACGGCCGATCGTCAGGCAGTCCGGACATCGCCCCGGCAGGCCAATCCCCGCCGCGGCGGTCGGCGCCGCCGCAGGGCGGTCACGACAGGGCGTCCGCCGGGCGGCTCCAGGCCGCGCGGGCTCTGCGCTGCGGCCTGCTCGACCCGACCGTAAGACCACACCGAGGAACCGGGCCTCCCGCCACCAAAGGAATATTGACCGCGCGGTCCAGATCTGGATAGATTACGGACCGTACAGTCCACAACCTGGAAGGAGGACGGCATGGCCGTCCTGACAGACAAAGTCGCCGTGGTCACCGGGGCCAGCACCGGCATCGGATTCGCGACCGCACGCGCGTTCCGCGACGAGGGCGCCAAGGTCTTCATCACCGGTCGCCGCAAGAACGCGCTCGACGCCGCCGTCGCCGAGCTCGGACCTGACGTAACAGGCGTGGTCTGTGATGTCTCGGTGCCCTCAGAGCTCGACGCGTTCTACGGGACCGTGCGCGACCAGGCCGACCGCATCGACGTACTGGTCGCCAACGCCGGCGTCGGCACCGCGGCCCCGTTGGGCGAGGTGACGGAGGAACTCATCGACTCAGTGTTCGCCACCAACGTCAAGGGAACCATCTTCACCCTGCAACAAGCGCTGCCGCTGCTCAGCGCGAACGCTTCGGTGATCCTCACGGGTTCGACCGCCACGACACGGCCCAACCAGGGACTGGAGGTCTACGCAGCGTCGAAGGCCGCGGTCCGCAACCTCGCCCGCGGCTGGGCCCTCAGCTCGCGCACACACGGCTTCCGGGTCAACGTCGTATCCCCGGGCGGCACCCGCACCCCGGTCTCCTCGATCTGGTCACGCCCGAGATGCTCAAGCAGGCCGAAGACGCCGTCCCCTTGGTCGGCTCGCCGAACCCGAGGAGATCGCCGCCGTGACGACGTTCCTCGCCTCGGACGCGTCGAGTTACCTCAACGGTGCCGAGGTCTTCGCCGACGGCGGCTACGCGCAGGTGTGAGTGCCCTCGTCAACGCGGACGAACATTCCGGCCCTGCCGCTCGATCGCGCTGACCATCCCACCGCACCACCGCACCACCGCAATCAGTCGGCGGTCCACCGGCGACCTGGCCGACGCGGCCCGGCAGGCAGGACAGGCCGGGCCTACCGGGGTCCCTCGCGCAGCTCGCGTCTTTCGGCCAGAGGCACCGCAATCCCAGCACCGGCGCCGATCGCCGAACAGGCTGCGGCGCGGGTGAAGTCCGCGGCCAGAGCCGACCGTTGCCCAGGTCGTCCGGTTGCCGGGAATGACGCCCCCGCGAATCAACCGATACGACTCCACCCAGGTCAAGTCCGCCAGACCGGACCATCTGGCTTGCCCCCGAGGACCCACCGCACCGACTCCACCGACCGGCCACAAGCCCCGCGCCACCGCCCAGCCGGGCCCCTGCACGAGATCCAGATGCGCACCCGACGCGAACAGCACACTCCGCAGCGGCACCAGCGGTACGCGAACCGGGCCGGAACCGAGGCCACCCCGTCTCAGACCGCCCCCACCCGCGGCATGCACAGAAACCGCTACCGCAGACCGGCCCGCACCCATCTCCAGCACGCCCTGACCACCACCGCCCGCGACTCCACCCACCCCACCAACCGGTTCGCCACCTCACCGACAACCCCCACACCTGGACACCCACTTCCGCAAGCCATGCGCTGACACAGCGATCAACACCACTTGACCACCAACAAGACCACCAACAAGACCACCCACAGAGTCACAGCACTGCGGCCAAAATCGAGGTCGGCGGACCCTCTGAACACGAAACCTCTCTGCGCGGCCTGCCGAGTGACACCCATGCCCTGCCCGAGGTCCTTCCAAGAGACGCCCGAGCGGCGGGCCCGGTCCACGAGGCGACCGATCAGACGATCTGCGCCCTCGCCGAGATGTTCCCCGCGAGCACCGCGCCCTGGAACCGCTCCAGGGCGCGGTGCGTGCTTCTTGACGGTCGCGACGAGGCCGTCGAGACGCACGGACCAAGCGATGCCGGGATCAGCGGTCACGTGTCAACCAAAGGCGACCGTCCCGGTTCCGGGAACCCCGTGCCACCATCACGGACGTGAACACGCCCAGCACCGTCGACCGCGCCTTCCGCGCCGCCCTGTACGACACCACCGACGACACCCTCGACACCGGCGCCTCCCTCCTCGCGGCCGACCCAGCCGCTGACACCGAACTCGCCCGACGTGGACAGCAGTTCGTGACAACCGCCTGGCAGCGCGGGTGGCAGCCCGCCGACCTCGTACGGATCACCCGGCGGGAACTGGAAGAGATCCACGTACGGCTGGTCGCGGCGCTGATCCGCACACAGGCACCGCAGGACCGCCCGCGCGGCGCACGCTGGGCCAACCAGCTCGACACACTGCCCGACGACCCGCCACCACGCACCGACCGCTTCTCACGGGCCACCGCCACCCTGGTCCTGTACCGACTCCTGCTACGGCTGCCCGCCCTGGAATCCCTCGACGACGACCGGGCCCCAGGGTCACACGATCCGGATCCCCGGCACTGTCCCGTATCCGCGCGCTGCTCGCCAAGGCCGAGGCGACCGGATACCCCAGGAAGCGGAAGCGCTCACCGCCAAGGCACAGGAACTGATGACCCGGCACAGTGTCGACGAAGCGCTGCTGTCGACCAGTGTGCCCTCGCCGCAGACGCCGAGCGCCTGCCGGATCGGCATCGACGCGCCGTACGAACAGACCAAGGCAGTCCTGCTGGACGCGGTGGCGACAGCCAACCACTGCCAAGCAGTCTGGTCGCGGCAATTCGGCTTCTCCACCGTCATCGGCTTCGAAAGCGACCTGCAAGCGGTCGAACTACTCCACACCTCACTGCTGGTGCAGGCGCAGACCGCGATGACCGCGGCGGAAGCCACACAGCGCCGGGCCGGACGCAAACGCACGAAGACCTTCCGCCAGTCCTTCCTCGCGGCGTACGCGCACCGGATCGGCACCCGGCTACACGAGGCCGCCGAACACGCCACCGCCGAACCAGCGACCGGACTCCTGCCGGTACTGGCCTCCCGCGACACCGCAGTCACCCAGCGCCTGGAGCGGATGTTCCGGCGACGACGACATCCCGCCTGCGCGGCGTAAGCGACGAAACAGGCTGGGCACAAGGCACCCACACCGCAAACCAAGCACAGATACACCCCGCAAACCCTCACCTAGCCCCCGGCCGCCCTCCGCTCCTCGCTTCCCGGTCCACCGAGAAAGACCCACCACACCCCACAACATGCCGCAACCTTCCACAGGCGAGGGCCTCGCCACACAAGCACACGGCACAGCCCCGGACTTCACGCGCGCCACCGGCGGCGTGCCCGAGCCCTCGACACCACGGAGTTCTTCGTCTCCCCATAGGACCACTGCCCAACTACGAGTCCGCACGCCCGAACACACCAGGACTCACCACACACCCTCCGAACAACTGCCGCGGATCGACCACCGCACCCGCCCCCGCACACCGCCCGCGCCCCAGGCGCAAGGGAACCTGCACGAGACCGCGCCGGAACGGGGCTTTAGGCTTCGGTGGCCACACCCTCCGGATCACACGGTGCCGGGCAGTCGAGGAAACGAAGCGGCCAGTGCATGACCTCAGGCAGGCCACGAACCGACCCTGAGCAGGCAGTGAGCAGGCCGTGCACCAGCGCGTTCCCCGAAGAACACCGCCCATGACAGGCCCCGGCCGCCGCACCCACACGCACACCGCCCCCACCGGATCCGCCCCGCCCGCACACCAACTCCCATACGCCAAAGGACAACCATGACCGCGCAAGACACCCCGCCCCGGACCTCCCGCTCCTGGGCCCACCTGGAAGAGGTCATCGCCACCGCCCGCCGCCGCGGTCCCGGCGAACCGGTGTTCCACCAGGCCGTCGAGGAGGTCCTCTCCACACTCGGCCCGGTCCTGGACCGGCACCCCGAGTACGTCGACGCGGGCATCCTGCCCAGGCTGTGCGAACCGGAGCGCCAACTCCTCTTCCGCGTCCCGTGGGTCGACGACAGCGGACACGTCCACGTCAACCGGGGCTACCGGGTGGAGTTCAGCAGCGCGCTCGGCCCGTACAAGGGCGGGCTGCGCTTCCACCCGACCGTCGATCTCGGCGTGATCAAGTTCCTGGGCTTCGAGCAGATCTTCAAAAACGCCCTGACCGGCCAGGGAATCGGCGCGGGCAAGGGCGGGGCCGACTTCGACCCGGCCGGACGCAGCGACACCGAGGTCATGCGGTTCTGCCAGTCGTTCATGACCGAGCTGCACCGGCACCTCGGCGAGCACACCGACGTCCCCGCCGGTGACATCGGCGTCGGCGCGCGGGAGATCGGCTACCTCTTCGGCCAGTACAAGCGGATCACCAACCGCTTCGAAGCAGGAGTACTCACCGGCAAGGGCACCGGCTGGGAGGCTCCCACACCCGCACCGAGGCCACCGGCTACGGCACCGTGTTCTTCACCCGCGACATGCTCGCCACCCGCGGGCAGGACCTCCAGGGCCGCCGGGTCGTGGTCTCCGGATCGGGCAACGTCGCCCTCTACGCCATCGAGAAAGTCCACCAGCTCGGCGGCACCGTCATCGCCTGCTCCGACTCCTCCGGCCACCTCGTCGACGAGAACGGCCTCGACACCGCCCTCCTGAAGGACATCAAGGAGATACGCCGGGCCAGACTGTCCAGCTACACCGAACAACGCCCTCCGCCCGGCACCTGACAACCGGATCAGTCTTCGACGTGCCCTGCGACGTGGCACTGCCCTGCGCCACACAGAACGAACTGGGCGAGGACCAGGCAACCACCCTGATACGCAACGGCGTCCTGGCCGTCGCCGAAGGTGCCAACATGCCCTGCACGCCGAAAGCGGTCACGATGTTCCGCGACGCCGGTGTCCTCTTCGGCCCCGGCAAGGCCGCCAACGCCGGCGGAGTCGCCACCTCGGCCCTGGAAATGCAGCAGAACGCCGGACGCGCGTCATGGCCGGGCGCCGAGACCGAACAGCGGCTGGAAGACATCATGACCAACATCCACGACCACACCCGACACACCGCCGAGGAATACACCGGCGACGCCGACGACTACGTCGCCGGAGCCGGTATCGGCGGCTTCACCCGCGTCGCCAACGCGATGCTCGCCCACGGCATCATCTGACCCCCACACCGAACGCCCCGGGGCCGGGGCGGTGGCCGGGGCCCGAGCCGCGTCCGAGCCCCCGGCCGCCCCACGCCGACAGCCACCCCGAAACCGCCTCCCGCCCCCAGGCATGTGGGACTCCCCGGTACTCACCACGCTCGCTGACCGCCGACCACGCCGACGGACACCGCAGACCGCAGACCGCACCCAATAAGCCAAGCAGCCATGCGGCAATGCAGCGGGCCAAGCCAGGCGAGCGATGCGGCGGAGGGACCCACAAGGCCCACCCCTGCCCGAGCAACAGGCCCTGAAATAGCGGTCGCCCGCTACCGCCCAGCCGTGGTGGTGACAACCGGCCCCGGCGCCACCCTCACACCGCAGCTCACCCGCTCCGCGGAGGATGAACATATACCCGGGCCTGCCCCATAGGACCGGACAACCGGGACCGTCGGGGCAATCCCGATGCGGCGTGAACCTCACGGCCACAAATCCCGTGACATCCCTGGTATTGATGTGTGCGCAGTGAATTCACAAGCCACAGGAACGACGCACCGCAAAGGCACGAAGGGTTTTCCGCAGATATGACGGACAACTTGACGCAACGCCTGGCCGAGCACACCCGCGACCGGGAGTGGGGTGACCGCGTCGCATTCCTCATCGACGATGACACTTGGACGTTCACTCAGGTCTTCGACGGCGCGGCACGGGCCGCGAACGGATACCGGTCCGCGGGACTGCACCCGGGCGACCGGGTCCTGCTCGCCCTGCCCGACAGCATTGAGCTGGTCTGGTGCCTGCTGGGAGCCTGGCAGGCCGGACTCGTCGCGATTCCGGTCAACGTCCAGATGAGCCAGGAGGACCTGACCCGGGACGTGACGACGGCCGAACCGGCGCTGGCCGTGGTCGACCCCGCCACCGCCGGATGGCTTCACGACGCGGGACTGGCCCCGACCATCGAAGCCGAGCCACTGATCGGCAAAGGACCGGACACCCAATTCGCCGACGGCGGGCAGAGGCCGGCACTCGGCCTTTCACCTCCGGCACCACCGGAGCCCCAAACTGTGCTTCTTCCGCCACAACAACTTCGGGCGCCTACGCGCCCCGGACGATTCATCCGGCCCCGGAACCGTCTGCCTGTCGATGTCGCGAATGTATTTCCTGGGCGGTTTGAGCATCTCGCTGTTCACCACGCTCGAAACCGGACAGACCACGGTCCTCTCGCGCCCCAGGGCGACCCGGCCGCCGCCGTCGCCCTGATGCGCCGCCACGAAGTCACCAACCTGTTCGCACAACCGAGTTTCCTCGCGCGACTGCTGCTGGAACCCGACCACGCCGAGACACTCAGTCGGCTCCGACTGGTGACCTGCGCCGGAGAAGCCCTCTCCGCCCGGCTACGCGAACAACTGACACCCCTCCTCGGCACACGACTGATCAACGCCTACGGCGCGACCGAGATCGGCGGCATCGCCATCGGCCGACCAGCCATGTATGACACGCCCTCAGCGGTCGGACCACCGTTCGACAACCGCCCCGTACGCATCGTCGACCCCGACGGCCACCCGCTGCCGACGGGCCAGCGAGGCGAACTCCACATACGCGTGCCCTTCGCCACCTGCGGCGTCACCCGCGGCAGCCTCGGTCCCCGGCAACTGACCGACACCTGGTGGCCCACCGGCGACCTGGCCTCACTCGACGAGAACTCGGTGATACACGTCCACGGCCGCCTCGATGACATCGAGGTGATCGGCGGCCAGAACGTCGTACCCGGCGAGATAGAACGACTCCTCGAAAGCCACCCGCGCGTCCTCGAAGCCGCCGTCAGCGCCGTACGACGCCCGGCAGGACACACGACCCTACGCGCCTACCTCGTCAGCACCCCACCACCGAACCAGACGAGAAGACAAGCCAGGACCACCTGGCCACCGAACTCATCAACCTCGCCCGATCCCGACTGTCCTGGTACAAAGTCCCCGACGACGTCGTATGGCTGAAGGCACTTCCCGCAACGGCAACGGCAAAATCCTGCGCAGGCAACTCCGCACGAACGGTGACCAGTTCGTCTGACCCACCACACACCAGGCGGCCCCTGCGCCAACCCCGGCCACGAACGCAGCACCATGACCAAAGCGACCAAGGTGGCCGGGGACAGCCGCTCAGGCCCCGACGGCAGCCCGACCTGGCCTGGCCCGCCCAGGCACGGACACCGCGAGCTGACCCCGCGAGTCGGCACCCCTGGTCGGGCGAGCCGGACAGGTAGTCACGCCGCTCCGGTACGTAGTGACCAGTGCACTGTCGTTGACACGCCTTTCCCACGCGCCGAAGAATGACCCCTGACAACGTTGTCTGACGTAGGAGGACCACCGTGAGGCCCCTGTACCTCCCGGTCGCCCGTCGCCGCCTACTGCACATCCTCGGCGCGACCGGCGCCGCGGCCGTCCTCCAGCCCGCGCTGCACTCCCCGCCGTCGCGGCCCCTTTCCCACCGGGGAGAAAACCGGAGGGGCCGGAGAGGCCGGGGAGGTCGCCGCCATCTACCACCGCGTGCTCCTGCGGCACACCCGCTGGTCGGAGACCCAGTGGGACGAGGCGAAAGGCATCTACACCGACAAGGACTTCGGCTTCGCCGTCGTCCTCGGCCACGCCGTGCTGCTCACCCACGGGGACTTCGACGAAGAACTGGCCGGCATCGACCGGGAGACCCTCAAGCGCCGGACCCTGGCGACCCTGCGCCACTTCGCCGCCTCCAACCGCCTCACCGGCGGCACCCAATGGGGCCGCACCCTGTTCTTCGACACCACCTTCCAGTCCTACTTCCTCCTCGCCGCCCGCCTGCTGTGGGACGACCTCGACACCGCGACCCGCTCCGCGGTGGAGACCATCACCCGCGAACAGGCCGCCTACACCCACTCCCTGGGCACCGGCGACGACCCCGACTCCGGCGACTGGACCCCAACGGCCGCGACGGCGGCTACGTCGGCGACACCAAACTGGAGGAGATGGGCCTGTACGCCCAGACCCTCGCCCCGCGCTGGCCTGGGCCCCCGACGACCGACGCCGCCCCGACTGGGCCACCGACTACGGCGCCTGGTCACGCAACGAGGCCGGACTGCCACCCGCCGACCTCGCCAACCCGGCCCGCGTGGACGGCGTACCCATCTCACGCAACACCGCGCACAACACCTACGACACCTTCATCGTGGAGAACCACGGCTCCTTCGGACCGCACTACCAAGCGGAACTGTGGCGCACCTCCGGACGCAACGCGGCCCACTTCCTGGCCGCCGGCCAGCCACTGCCCCAGGTCCTGACCCAGCAGCCCAACGCTGAGCCACTGTGGCGCACGCTGCTGGGCGTGATGTCCGACGCGGGCGAACCCCTGATGCCCATGGTCAACGACCGGGAACACCTCTACGGCCGGGACGTGATTCCGCTGGCCTTCCTCTCCCGGGTCGCCGGAGACCGGGCCGCCGCCCGCGCCGAGCAGGAACTGGCCGCGCGCCTGGAGGCATACCAGAACTACCCCCGCAGTACCGGCTGGCGAAGTTCTCCGGCGAACCCAAGTACGAACCGGAAGCACGCGCGGAGCTGGCCATCAGCTACCTCCTGCACCAGTGGCCGAACGCCGGAAAGCAGGTGGAACCGATGTCGCGCGCGGAGATGTTCGCGCACGCGGCGGGCGTCACCGACTTCGGAACCGGTCCGGGACTGGTCTCCCACCAGTCCACCACCGCCTGGGCAGGGGCCGTGACCAAACCCGGCTTCGTGAAGTTCGCCTGGCAACCAGGACACGACGACTGGCTCTTCCGCCTCAGCGGCGGCACCGCGATGTTCCTGCCCTCCACCACCGCGAAGGTCACCAGCCGGACCGCGACCGTCCACACCACCCTGCGAGACGGGTTCGACGGCAGCGCCACACTCCTGCGACTCGACAACGGCTTCGCCGGGTACACCACGCTCCCTCCGGCGCCGTGGTCTACGCCTGCGACACGGCAAACGCCGGCGGCTCCCGGCTGGAGGTGCACAACCTCACCATGCCCGGCGTGGCGGGGCTGGACGGCAGCCGCACCTACCGGTACGCGGAGGGCACGGCCACCGTCCCCGCGCAGGACGCCGAAGCGTCGGGCGAGGGATCTCGGCCGAAGGACGCGTCGACGAACTGGACTTCACCCCGCGTCCGTGCGCCACCTGCGCGTACTGGGAGTGCGGCCCGACCCGCAGTACGGATACTCGCTGTACGCCGTCGAGGCCCGCCACGGGGCCGACGGGCAGGACTCGCGCGCGGCCGTACCGCGACGGCCTCCTCCACACATCGGGCATGGAACCGGGTCTCGCGGTGGACGGCAAGGCCGCGACCCGCTGGGCCGTCTCCCCGAGGACCGACAACGCACCGACAGCTGGTGGGCGGTGGACCTGGGCGCCACGCACACGCTGGACCGCGTCACCCTGCGCTGGGAGACAGCCGGACGCGCCTACCGCGTGCAAGGCTCGGCCGACGGCCAGGCATGGACCGACCTGGCGACCGGGCCCGCCCCGCGCTGCGCAGCCACGGTGGCTGGCTGGACATCGACGGCCGCGCCGGACTGGTCGTACGCGGCGGCGAGGGGTCCCTGGCCGTGTACGGCGACACCATCATCCCCGCCGACCAGGCGAACGCGCCCCTGGTGATCGAAGGACACTGCGACACCCGGCCCGCCGAGTTGCGCGCGCTCGCCCGCCGCCCCGCGCCCACCGCCGAGGACGACCGGGTCCGCGCGGCACTCACCGACGGACACCTGAGCCTGTTCAACCTCTCGGCGCACGCTCTCACCACACGCGTGGAAATACCCCAACAAGGCCCGGAACTCCTGGTCTTCGAAGGCGAGCAGACCGTCACCGAAGACGGCCTGGACTACACCGCGCACCTGGACGCCACCACCGCCCAACTCCTCGCCCCCGATTCACCCTCACCCCGCTCCCAGGACACACACTGCCGCGAGGACTGCGGATCCGGGTGACCGACGGGCGACCCTGTACCTGTCCGGAGCTGACTGCCGGCTGCACATCCAGGCCCAGGGCCACCGCACCGAGACAACCGTGAACGGCCAGCACGAAAGCGCGTCGTCCTACGCGACGCGCAGCCCTACCCCACTCCGACCACGCGCTGGGCCGCACCACCTTCCCCACCGCACCCCTACCGCCGGGCATGTCCCGACCCGACGCCGCCGTGGACGGCCGGACCGACACCGCCTGGCAACCCGGCCCGAACGGCCGCATGGTCCTCGACCTCGGAGCACAGCGCCCGGTACGGCAGGTGGAGACCGAGTGGACCAACGCGTCCGCGCCAGCCGCACACGTGGAGTTCAGCACCGACGGCGTGCGCTACCAACGCGCGGGCAACCTCACCGGCCACGGACGCACACGCCGTCTGACCCGCACCGGCACCCCCGGTACATCGCCATCACCGTGCACGGCACACCACAGGCACAGGCGGGAGTCGTACACCTCCGCGTGCGCTGAACCCCCGGCACAAGACCACCCCGGCACAAGCCCCCACGGGACGTATCCGGCACCGGCCCCCGACCAGCCATGTGGAAGGAAGCCCGCACATGCCACACGACCACCACCGCACCCCGCACGCCGCGGACTGCTCAAAGCCTCAGCGGCCGTAGCAGGCACGGCACTCGCCGGTTCCCTCACCTCGACCACCGCCGCCGCGGCCACCCCAGCACCCCCGCCCCGGACGCCGTCGCCGGAGCGGGCCACCGGCGCCCCACCGGACCCGCGCGCTTCCCCTGGGTCCCTTCACCAAAGCGACGCGAACCCGATCCTGCGCCCCGAACCCGCGCACACCTGGGAATCGGCATACCTGTACAACCCTGCGCTCTCGTCGTGGACGACCGCATCGCCCTGCTGTACCGGGCGCAGGACGAGAAGAAGACCTCCAGCGTCGGACTCGCCTGGAGCGACGACGGCATCACCTTCCAGCGCAGGCCCGAACCAGTACTCGCGCCGACCGAACCGTACGAACAACCCGGCGGCTGCGAAGACCCACGTGTCGTCAGGATCGACGGCACCTACTACCTGACCTACACCGGCTACGACGGCACCAGCGCACTGCTGTGCCTGGCAACCTCAACGGACCTGGTCCACTGGGAAAACACGGGCCCCTGTTCCCCGACCTGCCCGACCCCATCCACGGCGAGAAGCCCTGGAACAAGTCCGGCGCCATCCTCACCACACCCATCGACGGCACCTACTGGATGTACTTCGGGGAATCAAACGTCTACTGGGCCACCTCCAAAGACCTCATCCACTGGGAAACCGGTGGCACCAGCGACCCCGTCGCCAGGCCGCTGTTCCCTGGGAAGGGTCCCTGATCGAGCCGGGGCCACCGCCGCTGCTCACCGACGACGGGCACATCCTGCTGGTGTACAACGGCCGCTCGGACGGCGCCGACGGCCAGACCAAGGGCCAGTACTCAAGCGGGCAACTCCTCATCGACCCGGCCGACCCCACAAGGCCGTCGCCCGGCTCGAACAGCCCTTCCTCATCCCCACCTCCGACGACGAGCAGGACGGCCAGGTCAACCACGTCGTCTTCAGCGAGGGACTCGTCCACTACCACGACACGTGGTTCCTCTACTACGGCATGGCCGACTCCGTACTCGGCACCGCCACCTACCGCCCCCACAACCCCGCACACTGACCACGACCGCCGCCCCACCACCCGCGCCCTGGCGCCCAGCCCCGCCGGGGCCAGGCGCGGGTGTGGGTGGTGGGTGTGGCGATCGGGCCCGCCTGGGGCACGGAAGTCCCCTCGCAGCAGGCAGGTTGACAGCATCCGCGCCGGAGAGCGAGGACGGCCGGGCGGGCGGGCCTCAGACGCGCGGACCACCCGTGCCGGTCAACCCCGGCGGCAGGAACCAGGTCTGCGCATCGACACGCGCACGCAACGCGGGCCCGAAGGGACCCTCCGGCGCCAACTCGTCAAGGAGGGCACGCGCCTCGCGGCGCAGCCCGGCCACATACACGTGGTAGGGGCGCAGTACGCCGGGTCGTGCATCATCGCGTGCAGTTCACCACGAGCGGCTTCGCTGGACGGCGCGTCCTCCAGCAGGACAGCGCCCGCCGACGCCCGTCGTCGGGCAGCGAGGCGAGCAGGTGGACCAGCAGGTAGGTGGCTGTCCGGTTGCGCAGGTCCTCGCCCCGGCCGCTTCGCAGGTCGTCCTCGTCGTTACGGAACTGCGCCAGCAGGCCGAAGAGTTGACCGAAGCGGCGCCAGGCGGATACCGGGTCGACGTCCCCGGCCACGGCGGTGTCCCCGGCGGTGGCGAGTCGGGCGGCCATGGCGCAGGCCATGGCACAACTGGCCCCGCTCTTGCGCTCGTAGATCCCACGACCACCTCGGGTGTGACCTCGGCGGGCCGGTTGAGGAGGTCGCCGATCTGCCCGTCGTTCACCACACTCCAGCCGTCCAGGTAGTCCTGGACCAGGCCGTGGCGTAAGTCCGCGGGTAACGGCAGTTCGTCCAGCGCGCGCGGCAGTCCGTGGCCGCACTCCAAAGCGGCCATCAGCGCGACCGCGCTGGACATCCCGGCCGGATGCCCATCGGGATCGCCATCCGCCACATCGTCGAAGGCGTTGGCCGCCCGCCACCACAGAGCCTGGACGGCCGCGACAGGAACAGCGGGATCCGCCGGTCCGCCCGTCACCGCGGCGTGGACGAGCAGCGGCAGTTCCATCTCGTACGGAGACCGCCTGCCGTGTGTGATGAGCCGGTCGAGCGCGGGGCGCAGGTACGGGTGCCGGGCGCCGTAACCGGCGAGGATCCCGGCGATGTACTGGTGGACCCGCGGCAGGAGACGGGCGATCGCCTCCTCGCCAGGATCCGGGTCGGGGTCGGGGTCGGCCACCGTCTGGTCCGAAGAGTTCCGCATGATGCCTCGCGCTCCTTCCAGCCAGGATTGACACAGCCCCTGGCCACTACCCGACCGCCTGGCGTGCACGCATCAACACGGAAGACACACGGGCAGCCGGAGATCAGACGGGCAGTCGGAAGACGGACGGGCCGGGCGGCCGGGGAGCGGAAGCTCCCCGGCCGCCCACCGGGAAGGGACCGGCTCACCCCGCTCGCCGGGCGCGAGTGCCCCTCCCGCACCGGTATCGGTCCTCGCTGACGGTCACGAGGACTTCAGCGCCTGAGGAGTCGGGGTGAAGTGCCCGGCCGCGACCCGGTAGACCGAGCGGTAGCCGGTCCGCTGCCAGACCCTCCGCAGGACGTAGACCAGTTTGGGGTTGTGCTCCTCGACCTGGTCGACCGCGCGGGCGATGGTCTGCTCCCACTCCTCGTGCCTCGCCGGATCTTGGCCGTCATCCACGGCTTCCTCGAACCGCGCGTGCAGTTCCCTGAGCTTCGCCGCGCTCGGGAACTCGCCGCGGGAGAAGATGATGCACAGGATGCCTGTCCAGAAACACGTGATGGCGTACCGCTGCTGATCGTCGGACAGGTAGCCGGCGATCTGCTCCATCGCGTGGAGCGAGGTGATCAGGTGGAGGGCGATGAAGTCCCCGGGCATCGTCAGGTACAGCAGCGTGACGGCGTAGTACAGCTGGTCCCAACTCGCGCGGACGTCCTCCCCTCGATCCAGGCCGGGGTCCGGTAGATCAGCGGGTGTCCTTCTTTGAGGACTCGGGCGATGCGGTACTGAAGTCCGGCGAGTTCGGGTGGATGCCCTCGGCCGCCTCGGGTGTGGGGTCGGCGATCAGGTCTTCGGTCCACTGGCCGAGTGCTTCCCGATCGCGTTCCCATACGTCCGCGATGCGCAGCAGGGAGTCCACCGCCCGCTCATCACCGTGGTGTTCGTCGCCGGTGTTGCCGCCGGGGCGGGCCTCGGGCTGGGGCACCGCTCGTTCCGGGTGGCAGGAGACATACGCGAACGCCACGTACGCCAGGCCCTCGATGATCATCCAGCGGTTGTCCGCGTCCAGTGCCCAGCCCAGGTGGATCGTGGCGTGGGTGAAGGCGCCGACCCAGCCGGGCAGCAGCACTGGCGCGTAACGCCTGATCAGCCCGTCGAGGCCGAGTTCCTTCTCCTGCCGGTCGAAGAACTCGCAGTAGCCCGCGAAGTCGGTGCGGGCGCCGATGAGACGCTCCCAGTCCTTCTCGGAGACGGTCCGCTCCGGGAGCCTGGCCGGTTCCAGGGGTAACCGTAGGGGTGAGCGTGGTGTAGGAGCGGTAGTACGCCTCGATCGTCTCCAGCGGCGCGCCGAGGCCGGCCAGGGCGATGACGGCGTGTTTGGCGTGGTTGCTGAGGTGTTTGGCCGAGGGCAGGAGCCTGTCGTCCGGGAAGGCCGGTCCGCTCAGGTTGGGGTCGCTGTTGAACTCGATGTAATAGGTCTGGTCGTTCAATAAGTGATCGACCGTGGAGAAATCAGTCATCGTCGTCCGCGCTCACTTCTCGATGTCGTCGTCATCGGCGGCGGCCTGGAGCCAGGAGAGGTAGCGCTCTCCGGTGTCGGGGAAGAGCGTCACCATCGTCGTGCCCGCGTAGTCGGGCCGGGCCGCGAGGGTGCGGCAGGCGTGTGCGGCGGCGCCGGAGGAGACGCCGACCAGCAGGCCGGCGGTGCGGGCGAGGGACCGGGCGGCGGTGAAGGCCTCGTCGTCGGAGACGGTGAGTACGTCGTCGATGACGTCGGGGTCCGTGGTCGGCGCGACGAACCCGCCGTTGAGGCCGGGTATGCGGTGCAGCCCGCCCCAGCCCTGGCTGAGTACCGGTGAGCGCTCGGGCTCGACCGCGACCACCCGTACGGCCGGGTTCTGTTCCTTCAGGTAGCGGGCGGTGCCGGACAGGGTTCCGCCGGTGCCGACGCCGCAGACCAGGACGTCGACCTTCCCGTCGGTGTCGAGCCAGATCTCCGGCCCGGTGGTGGCGTAGTGCGCCTGTACGTTGTCGGGGTTCTCGTGCTGGCAGGCGAACCAGGAACCGGGCCGGTCGCGGTGGATCTCCTCGGCCTTCTCGATCGCGGCCACGTACCCCTTCTCGTGCGGGGTCAGCACGATCTCCGCGCCGAACGCGCGCAGCAGCTGGATGCGTTCGTTGGTGGCGTTGTCCGGCAGCACGATCACACAGTGGTAGCCGCGTGCCGCGCACAGCGCGGCCAGCGAGATACCGGTGTTGCCGGAGGTCGCCTCCACCACGGTGCCCTCGCCCGGCGCAGCAGCCCGCGTTCCTCGGCCGCTTCGATCATGTACAGGCCGGTGCGGTCCTTGACGCTGGAGAGCGGGTTGGCCATCTCCAGTTTGGCGTAGACGGTGGTGCCGGTCCCGGCGGGGCGAGGTCCAGGCGGACCATCGGGGTGCCGCCGATGAGGTGTTCCAGGGAGGCGGCCAGCGGCCGCTTGCTCAACGTCAACAGTGCCTCTTCTCTCAAAGGGGCGGGTCACCAGACGGGGAAGGTGAGGGGTGCCGTGGTCCCGGCGGGCCCCACGGGGCCCGACGCGGTGCGCGGCTGCTGGCGCTGGGTGCGGATGGTGGTGCGGCGGTGCTGGGGGTCGGCGGTGGGCGCCAGCGCCCGCGCGCCGCCGGGCACGTCCCGGATGACCAGCGCCTGCGCGCCGATCACCGCGTCCGGGCCGACGGTGATCGCGCCCAGCAGGGTGGCGTTGGCGCCGATGACCACCCGGTCGCCGACCGCGGGTGCCGACGCGCCCGGGGGCCGGTCCTGGTCGTGCCACCAGCCGACCGAACCGAGCGTCACCTGGTGGAAGATGGTGACGTCGTCGCCGATGACCGCGGTCTCCCGATCACCACGCCGCTGCCGTGGTCGATGAAGAACCGTCTGCCGATGCGGGCGCCGGGATGGATCTCGATTCCGCCGGAGAGGACCCGGGCGGCGGTGGAGACCAGCCGGGCCGAGCGGCGCAGGCCCTGCGGTGCATCCGGTGCGCCGCCCGGTAGCCCCAGAGCGCGATCACCGCCGGGTGCATCAGGGCCTCGGTACGCGAGAGCATCGAGGGGTCGCGCTCCCGGATCATGTCCAGGTCGGCCAGTGCCGCGCGGTACAGCTTGCGGGCGCCCATCAGGATTCCTCCAACACCGGTTGTTCGCGGCGTAGTTGGGTCAGCCGGTTCTCCGCGTAGCCGACCCCGGCCAGGACGACCAGACCGCCCACGATCAGGTTCCAGGTCACCGGCTCGTCCAGGAACAGCACGCCGGTGACCACGGCGAACACCGGCACCACGTAGTTGACTGCGGAGGCCGTGGTGGCCCCGGCGTCACCGATGAGGCGGAAGTACAGCACGTAGGCCAGGCCGGTGCTCAGTACGCCGAGACTGACGATGCCGGCCAGGACCTTCCCCGGCAGGTGCGGGCTGTGCCAGGTCAGGAACGGGGTGACCAGGGCCTGGAGCACGGCTGCCGCGATGAGCTGGGAGGCGGCCAGCGCCAGCGGGCCAGGCCCATGGGCGAGAGGAACTTGCGTACGTAGACGAACCCGCAGGCGTAACTGACCGCGGCGCCGACACACGCCAGCTGCCCGCCGAGCGACCCGGCCGAACCCGACCACGGGCCGATGACCAGCACCACGCCGAGGAAACCGGCCAGCAGACCGATCGCCTTGCGCGGCGTGGCCCGTTCGGTGGGCAGGGCCGCGGTCGCCAGTGCCAGGGTGAGCAGCGGGTGACACCGATCAGCACCCCGGCGATCCCGCGCCGGCCGTCTGCTCACCGTAGGAGATCAGCAGGAACGGGACGACGTTGCCGAACAGCGCGGCCGCGGCCACGTGGCGCCAGATTCCGGCGGACCGGGGCAGTCTCACCTTTCGCACCGCGGCCACCACCGCCAGCACGGCGGCCCCAGGATCAGGCGGGCCAGCACGAGTTGGCCCGGAGTCAGCCCGTCCAGCGAGACCTTGATCAGCATGAAGCTGCTGCCCCACAACAGGGCCAGGAGGAAGAACCGGGCTACGGATGCGTTGGTCATTACACCTCGTCTTCGTGGATCACGGCAGTACTTTTCTCTGCGGTACTCAGTAGTTCGGCGACTTGTGCAGGAGTTCCTTGCGGTTGATGATCTCGGGTATGTAGACCCGGTCGTTCCACACCTCCTT
This sequence comes from Streptomyces sp. M19, assembly GCA_038070365.1. GTDB lineage: Bacteria > Actinomycetota > Actinomycetes > Streptomycetales > Streptomycetaceae > Streptomyces. Next base: position 74,823 of record JAMYWE010000001.1, read on the forward strand.
CTCCACCGGTTCCAACGCGACCGATATCACGCCCTCGTCGCAGGCCAGGGTGGACCTGACGGCATGGGTCACGGCGGCGACCAGCTCGGACTGCTGCTCCTGCGAGATCGAGGCCGAAAAGTACTTGATGTTGACGTGCGGCAAGATGATCTCCTTCTCGCTACCCGGATTCGTCTCGGTACTCAGACGGCGGCGGATGGCCTCCGTCAGTTCCTCGATGTCCGGTTCCCTGAGCATGCTGTAGTGATCGGCGGCCAGATCGACCACCACCGGCCGGGCGGCCGAATACCCGCCGCTGTTCTCGATGAACGAGTAGTCGTCACCGGCGGCCTTGAAGATCGTGACCGGTGCGCTGATCCGCCTCTCGGCCAGCTCGTGGAACTCGTACTCGAAGGTGTAGGTGCGGTGCACCACCGCGGTGATCCGCTTGACCAGTTCGGCGTCCAGGTGCGGGAACCGGGCGCTGACGAACGCCGCGAAACTGTCGTCGTCGTGCGCGACGCGCAGGCACTCCTCCAGGCCGGGGCCGGTGATCCGGCCGGCGAAGACGGAGAACAGGATCGTCACATACGTCCGGTCCCGGTAGGCGATCTCACCCCGCCCGAAGCGCCCTCGACCCGCGGCGAGCCCGGCGCGATCAGGAACAGGTGCTCCACCCGCTGCCCGGCCCGCTCCAGCTGATACGCGGCCTCGAACGCCACCCGGGCACCGAAGGAGTAGCCCCACAGCGTGTAGGGCCCCTCCGGCTGGACCCGGCGGATCTCCTCCACGTCCCGCGCGGCCATCTCCTCGATGGTGGGATAGATCTCCTCGCCGGGGTTGATGCCGTGCGCCTGCACCCCGTAGAACGGCCGCCCTCCACCGGCGCTCTCGGCCAGCACCCGCAGATTCATCGGGTAGCCGCCCAGCCCCGGCCAGCAGTACACGGGACTGCCACCCACCTCAGCCCCGGCACCGGTCTCGGTCTCGGTCTCGGCCCCATTCTCGGGCCGCAGGGGCACCAGGCGGGAATGCACGCCGTCGGCCTTCCCACTGACCCGCAGCGCCAGCTTCTCGATCGTCGGCGCCTCGAAGAGCACCTGAAGCGGAAGAGCCGCGCCGAACTCCCGGTTCAGCCTGTTGATCAGGCCCACCGCGATCAGCGAGTTCCCACCCGAAGCGAAGAAATCATCATGAACGGAGATCGCGTCCCGCTTCATGCCCTTCTTCCACAGCTCCGCGATCTGCCGCTCCACGGTCGTCCTCGGCGCGATGAAAGGCCGGTCGTCCTGCGCGACTGCGGCATCGGCCAGCCGCTCCAGCGCCGCGGTGTCATTCTTGCCGTTCACGGTCGCGGGAGTTTGTCCAGCACCACGACCCGGTTGGGGATCATGTAGTCGGGCAGCGAACTGATCAGATCGTCTCTGATCATCTCCGCCGGCCCCTTCATGTGGACCGTGTCCTCCTTCATCCCTCCGCACGCACCTGCTCGTCACTGACCCGCCCGCCGACGAAGAAGTACGACGGGCCGCCCGGCAGGCCCGCGTCGGCCAGAATCCTCGCGATCCGCCGGGCCGCCGGCAGATCCGCACCGGACTTGGAGCTGTAGCCCGAGGACATGAACCCCAGGTTCAGGTCGTTCATCGACAGCCGCTGCAACGCCCGGCCCAGGTCGACGTACTGCCGCCAGTCCTCACCCGTCCTGCTGATCACCGAGATACCGAAGCCGGAGCGCTCATAGACCTGCTGGTTGATGGCGATCACATGCTTGCGCTGTATCAACTCCCCGAGATCAGCTCCAACTCGCCGTCGTGGTACCGGTACTGACCGGCCGGCAGTCCGGCCACACCCCGGGATGCGCCTGCACATACACGTCCACCGGCAGGTCCACCGCGCCCGTGTACGGGCCGATCGCGAACGAACCCAGGTAGTGGTCCTCCGCCGCGCAGTCCAACCGGTCCATCACGCTCGGGGTGAACGCACGACCGGCGATACCCAGGCCATGACCGGGCAGGACCTCCTCGAACAGCCCCACCATGTGACCGGTCTCGATCTCCAGAACCTCCTGGAGATTGTTCTTGTAGACCGGCTCGATCGCCCGCCGCTTGCCCACGAAATGCACCACGACTGACGGCACCCCGCCGACCCTCGCCGCACCGCCCGCGTCGCGTCGGCCTCCGCCGTGCCGTCCTTCGCCGCGATCAGCACCAGTTCGTGACGCACCGGGTGGTAGTAGTAGAACCCCGGCGGCACCCCGGCGATCTGGTCCAGTTCCAGATACATCTGCGTGGCGTACAACGAGCCGGGCGAGGCGTAACCGTACTTGGGCAACAACCGCTCGTCACTGACATGCCGCCCGAAGTACCGCAGAATTTCGCCCAGTTCCGCCAGGCCGACCTCTGCCACCTCCCGGGCCGGCGCACCCGTGACCTGTTTGGCCAGCACCCGCAGGATGTCCTCCCGGGTCACCTCGCCGCCCTCGTAGAAACGGTAGGTCTTCCGCGCGAACGCCTGCCGCCGCTGCTCCGGGTCGCCTCACCCCCGGCAGACCGATCACCGCCCGGCCCTCAAGTTCCCGCGGATCCCGGCACCCGATCCCGCCAACTGCGCACGCACCTGAAGCCGACTCGCCTTCGACTGGTGATGCGCACCGTGATTGCCCTGATCCATCAGGGCCGCTTCCCTCGGATCCAGCTCCACGAAGGAAATCAGATTCTGGAAGCCGGTACGCGGATCATCACGTACCACCACCGCCGCGTTCCGCACCCAGTCATGGTTCTCGATCGACACCCGGATCTCGTCCAACTCGACCCGGAAACCACGCAACTTCACCTGGTTGTCGACCCGTCCCGCGAACTGCACCGTGCCGTCGGCATTCCAGTACGCCAGATCCCCGTACGGAACAACCGGCCCCCGGCGCGAGCGGACTGTCCACAAACCGCTCCGCCGTCAACTCCGGCCGATTCAGATACCCCCGCGCCAGCTGCACACCACCGATATACAACTCACCGATCTCCCCACCCCGACCGGATTCCACTCGTCATCCACGATATGGAACTCCGTACCCGCCACCGGAGAGCCAATCGAAATCGAATTCGGCCCGTCACCCACCGCATCCCGCGCCACCCGGAACGCCGACGCGTTGATCGTGCACTCCGTCGGCCCGTACAAATTCACCAACTCGCAGCGAGGCAACACCTCGACACACTGCTTGGCGAGACTCCGCGACAGCGCCTCACCACCGCTGAAAACCCACTCCAGAGACGCGCAGTCCGCGAACTCCTCCGTACCCACCAACGCCTGAAGCAGCGTGGGAACACACTGCAACATCGTCACCTCGTACCGCACCACCGCCTCGATCAGGCGCTCCACATCCCGATACACACCAGGAGCGCCCATCACCACCTCACCACCACACCCCGGAGCCAAAATCTCCCACTGCGCCGCGTCAAAACTCATCGGCGTCTTCTGTAAAACCCGCGCCCCACGCCCCAAGCCGAACTCCGCCTGAAGCCACCGTAACTGACTCACCACACTCCGGTGCTCCACCATCACCCCTTCGGCTTTCCAGTACTCCCCGACGTGTAGATCACATACGCCAGACCATCACCGGAGCCCGCGGACCCAGAACCCACACCACCCGCAGCGCCAGCGGTTCCCACCGGACCCGCGGCCCCACGGATTCCACCGCGTCCTCCCAGGTCACCACCCTGGTCCCGACCGGTGCGAGCTCCTCCAGCCTCCCCACCAACCCCGCCGTGAGAACACCACCTCCACACCCGCGTCCTCGATCATGTAACGCAACCGCTCCGCCGGGTACTCCGGCGACAGCGGCACATACGCGCCCCGGAGAACAACACCCCCACACGCCGACCATCAAATCAACCGACGGCTCCACAAAGACACCCACACGCACATCCACCCCACCCCAAACCCCGCAAGTGCGCCCTAAAACAGAACTCCGCTCCGCCAACTCACCAAAAGACAACACCTCATCCCCACACACCACCGCCCTTCCCCGGATCCACACTCGCCTGCCCCGCAACAAATCAGGCAGAAACTCAGCACCAGAAATCTCCCCACAGAACTCTCAAGCACCATGCCGACCACAACCCCTTCCCTCTAACGAAACAACGACAGAACCAAGTGCCCCGAGCAGCAACCAGTAACGCACGAAAACCCGCACGCCACAACCATGCAATCCTGCCCCGGGCATCCGCACTACCGCATCCGGATGTCCGGACAAACAGACACCCGGTCATACGGAAACACGCACACCAAGAACGCAAACGCGCAAGGAACGCGGGCCCCGGGAACGCAGGCGCCGGGAACGCGCACGCGCACAGCCGTACCCATGCGCCCACGCCCGCACACCCGTAAAACGAACAGCCCGACACCCGCGTTCCCGGATGTCCGGGAACGCGGACACGCAGGAACGCACCTGGGCACCCAGAAAATCAAGAACCCAGGAGCAGGAAAACAGACACGCAGGAACGAGCACGCGCAAGAGCGAGCGCACGCAAGAACGCGCACACGCGGGAGCGCGGAAGCGCAAGAACGCAAGAGAGTCTTCAGGCACGCACCGAGGACAGAACCCGGACACGCGCGCAGACAGACGGGCAGAAACACGGACACGCGGACAAACAGGCGCACACGCCCGAAGCCGCGAACAGGGTCTCTACCTAGCAAACACGGCCCGCTCTCCCATCGTCCGGCGCTCCGCACCAGACACCAGGAAAGCCTCCACAGGGAAACAACGACGAGCGACAGCGCAACAAAGGCCAAAACAGCGGCACACACCATGCCCGACCCCGCATCGTTCCCTCTCATAACCGGTCAATCTCCCTCAGGCCGCCCAGGCAATCCGCTAGTCACACGAGACGCCCATCTCGCGCGACCGGCAGCACAACCACCCAGGCCCCAAGAACAACCAACCACCAAGGAAGCGCCGTATCGCAAACGATCAGTAGATTACCGACACCACAACAACCCAGCCAACAACCACCTCTCAACCATGCCCCAACAGACCCGTCCTCAGCGACCAAAGGGACACCCCAAAACCCACCACCCACGCCCAACCTCACCACCCACGCCAACAACCTCACCACCAAGCAAATACGACCTAACAGCGACATTGACCCTCCCACCCGCGCCCTGACGGAAAGGACCGGCAATGGCAAGTTCCACGGAGCCGGCCCGTCCTCCCGAAATCGCTCACGGCGACTTCTGACCCCTCATGCCCTCACGGGGTAACGGCCGTGTCCTCCTGACTCCGGCGGTAGCCACGGAGACCACCGCGTCGCCCTCGAAGGCATCCACGGAGAGCAGACACAAGCCGCGCAGCACCCCATAGGGTCACCACTCGCGCCCGCGCCCTCATCGAACAACCGGACCACCCCACCCCGCCCATTGGTTAGGCTTACCTAAGTTCGCGGGAGGCGGACGGTCGACGGGACGGTCATACGACGGGGAGATTGGCGCATGTCCTCAACCACCGGTGCCGCACGGCACGTTCAAGGACGCACGGAGTGGGTTCCCACGCGCGACGGGCGCAGGCTGCACGCGCTGGTTCTGCCGGGGCCTGGCGGCGGGACGAGTGCCCGGACCGGCGCCGCCGCCGACACCGGCTCCGCCGCCCCGACCGTCGTCTTCGAGGCGGGCGCCGCGGCCACCCGCTCCTCCTGGGCGCTGGTGCAGCCCACCGTGGGTGGTTGGGCCCGCGCCATCGTCTACGACCGGGCCGGGCTCGGGCGCAGTCCCGCCGACCCCGTCTCCCGCACCATGCGCCGCATGGCGGACGATCTCCAGGACCTGCTGGACCACTTCGGCCCCGGGCCGTACGTACTGGTCGGGCACAGCGCGGGCGGCCCGCTGGTGCGCCTCGCCGCCGCCGGGCGCCTGGCGCGAATCCACGCCCTGGTGCTGGTCGATCCCGCCGACGAAGGCGCGGACGTGCTGTTCAGCCCGCTGTTCCGGCGCGCGGAGCGCGTGGGCATCGCGATCAACCTCCTGCTGGCCCGCCTCGGGCTCCTCGGTGTCGCCTACGCCTCGACGGCCAGACCGCTGCCCGAGGACGCGCGCCGTGACATGAGGCAGGACGGGTTCTCCACCAGCGTGATCAAGACCCAGCGCGCCCAGGCCCGTACCTTCCTCGACGAACTCCTGGCCTTCCGCGCCTCGCCGCCCGACCTGGGCGACACCCTGTGACGATCATCTCCGGCGCGCGCACGGGCAGCGGCATGAACGAGGCCACCCGCCGCGCGGCGAACGCCGCGCACGCCCGTTCCGCGGCCGGGGCCGCACGCGGCAGGCACGTGATCGCCCCTGCTCCGGGCACTACGTCCCGCTCACCGACCCCGATCTGATCGCCGAGGAAATCCGGCTGATCGCCCTCACGCCGCCTCATGCCGGAGACGCGCGGGGCTGACCGGCGGGCGAGGGAGCCGTTCCCCGTGCCGGTACCCCAGACCGGGTTGGGCCGCTGCCTCGGACTCGGTGGCCCAGGAACTGAACACATGATCCAACGATCATCAGTTCCGATGACAAACCAACGATTTCCTGGTGCGCGACACCCCGTACGGCTGATGCTCGTGATGCGCAGGTGACCGGCCGCGGACCGTCCCGGCGCCCGCCCTTGCCCACAAGGCGGGAAGACGTCCCACGACGTGCGCCCTCGTGGCTCACACGACAACGGAGAGAAAACAACATGAACATCCTCACTGGTGTCCTCGCCGGCCTCATCCACTTCGTCGGCTGGCTCGTCTGACACCTACGAGCACGAGCGCCGGTCCCCGCCCGGGGCCGGCGCTTCGCGCGCCCCACCCGGGCCTTGTGGTACCTGAGGAGGAGGCCGGGAGATCAGTACGCAGGCGGACGCGAGGGGCGGCCCGTGACCTACGGTTTTCGACGTGACTGATACCACCCGTAAGAAGATCCAGGGCGTCGTGCACGGCCTGGGTCAGGACCTGATCGTCGACGCGGCTGTCTCGCGCCACCTGCCGCCCCTGCCCGTCGACGTTCCCGCCCTGGCCGGTCTGCCCGCTCGGCAGCGGCAGGTGTTGCGCTGGTCGCCGCACATCGTGATCGGTGCCTTCGCCGTGGCGTTGTTCTGGTTGAGCTGGCTGCCGTACTACACGGACTCCTACGGCCACAGGTCCGATGTCCGGCAGTGGAGCCTGCTCCTGGGGTTGTTGACGGCGGCGCCGCTGGTGCTCGTGCTGTTCCGGCCGATCGCCGCCTGGTGGTTGTCGCTGGCGGGGATATGCACGGTGGCGTTCTCGGCGCTGAGAGTCGACCCGTTCCCGTTCCCTCAGACGGTCTTCGCCTCGCACCTGGCGGTCATGGTGCTGGTGACGCTGCGCAGCGGACCGGTGGTGGCGGCCGCGATGTGGGTGTGCACCGTGACCGCGGGCGGTGTGCTGACGGAGTTGATCGATCTCGACCCTGGCAGCAGACCAACGTCAGCCTCTTCGCCGCCTGGTCCGCCACCGCGCTCACCGGCGCGGTGCTCGTACGGGCTGGCTGGCTGCCCGTAGCCGCGCCGCCGCCAGCCACAGTACGACCCTCGCCGAGCGGTCCAGGCGCACGGTTCTGGAGGAACGCACCAGCATCGCGCGCGAGTTGCACGACGTCGTCGCGCACCACATGTCCGTGGTCGCGGTGCAGGCGGAGGCGGCCCCGTATCGGGTCGAGAACGTCCCGCCCGAGATCGCCGCGTCCTTCGTGACCATCCGGGAGAACGCCGTCGCCGCCCTCGGCGAGCTGCGGCGGGTGCTCGGGGTGATCCGGGTCTCGGACTACGCGACCTCCGACGCGCCGGAAGCCCGCAGCCCACGCTGGACGCGCTCGACGGGCTGCTGGGCAACGTGCGCGGCGCCGGGCTCCCGTGGACAAGGTGGTGACCGGGCACCGCGTGAGCTGCCGGGAGGAGTCGAACTCTCCGCTTACCGCATCATCCAGGAGGCGCTCAGCAACGCCCTGCGGCACTCACCGGGCGCCGCCACCCGCGTCGAGCTGTCGTACGTGCTGGGCGGCCTGGGCGTACGCGTCGTCAACGGGCCCGCCGACACGGAGGCGGCGCCGGGGCCGAGCCGGGGCAGCCATGGGGTGGCTCCGGGCATGGCATCACCGGGATGCGCGAGCGCGTGGCGATGCTGGAGGGCGAGATGACGGCCGGGCCGACGTCGGACGGCGGGTACGAGGTCGTCGTCTTCCTGCCCGCACCGCCCTGGCGGAACAGCGTGTGGCGGAGCGGCCGGTGGCGGCGGAGGAGTCGGTATGAGTATCCGCGTGCTGATCGTCGACGACCAGGTCATGGTGCGCGAGGGCTTCACCGTCCTGCTGGGCGCGCAGCCGGGCATCGAGGTGGTGGGTGAGGCGGAGGACGGGCAGGAGGCCGTCGCCAAGGTCGCGGAGTTGCGGCCCGACGTCGTGCTCATGGACATCCGGATGCCGCGGCTCAACGGGCTTGAGGCCACCCGCCGGATCGCCGCCGCCGGTGCCGAGTCCAAGGTTCTGGTGCTGACCACCTTCGACCAGGACGAGTACGTCTACCGGGCGCTGCGCGCCGGTGCGAGCGGCTTCCTTCTCAGGACGCCTCCGCCCGGCAGCTCGCCGACGGCGTGCGGATCGTCGCCGACGGGGAGGCGCTGCTCGCGCCGACGGTCACGAAGCGCTTGATCAGCACGTTCGCCCGTACGCCGGTCAGTGAGGGCAACGAGTCGCCGCCGCCACGCGTGCGGATCGGCGAGCTGACCGAGCGCGAGTCGGAGGTGCTCGTGCTCATCGCCCGCGGCCTGTCCAACGCGGAGATCGCCGCCAGGTTGGTCGTCGCCGAGTCCACCATCAAGACGCACGTCGGCCGCGTTCTGGAGAAGCTCGGCCTGCGCGACCGCACCCAGGCGGCGGTGTTCGCGTACGAGACGCGGCTGGTGACGCCGTCGCCCTGAACCGGCCCGTACCGTCGTCTCCTTCACGCTGAGGCACCGGACCGGCGCGACGTCCGTCCGGAACCAGTTGGCCGACTGACCCGTAGCCGTAGGTCAGCGGAACAGGCCGACGCCCGCCCGCGGCGCCCGCTCGCCGCGTCTGATCGGGCCGCCACGGCCTCCGGCCTTCGCCTCCTCCCTTCGTCACCGGCCGTTTCCTGGCCCCGCGCCCTCTTTGGCGATCCGGAAACAGTCCGTCGGCGCTCCACACGATCCCTGGCACACGCGCCGATTCGGCATGCCCGCACGCGTTGCCCTCCCTGCTCTGCCCTGCCCTGCCCTGCTCAGAATGAAGGAGGCCGTCATGGCCGTCGTCCAGCATCCGCGGCCCGCGGCGCCGCCGCTCGCACCACCGTCCGGGACCGCGAGTCGGCGCCACCCGCGCGGTCGCGCCCGCCGCCGTCGTCCTGGTCCCGGTCGCCGTGGCCCTGGTCCTCGGGCTGTGGGCCTACGGCGCCAGGGCTCGATGTGGCGCGACGAGGCCGTGACCTACGACATGGCGCACCGCGGCCTCTCCGGTCTGGCCGATATCGCGCCGCACCACGACACGGTGCACGTTCTGTACTACTTCCTGATGCGGGGCGTGTTCGGGGCGTTCGGCGACAGCCTGGTGGCGCTGCGGCTGCCGTCGGTGCTGGGGTGGCCGCCGCGGCCGGGGCGTCGCGGTGCTGGGGCACCGGCTGGCGGGACCCGGCGCCGGGCTGCTGGCCGGGGTGATCTTCTCGGTGCTGCCCGACGTGCAGCGGTACGCGCAGGAGGGCGGTCGTACGGGCTGGTGTGTGCCGCCGTGGTGTGGGCCACCGTGCTCTTCGTCCACGCCGCGCGGGTGCGGCGTCCCGGACCGTGGGCGGGTTATGCCGTGGTGTCGCTCGGGGCGTGTCTGCTGCACGAGTTCGCCGTCCTGGCCCTGCTCGCGCACGGCGCCACGCTGCTGGTGACCCGCGCGTCGGGCGACCTGCCGCGCGCCTGGGCCACCGCGGCGGGCTGCGTGGCGGCGGGCTGGCGCCGCTCGCGGTGATCAGCGCCGGGCAGACCGACCTGGTGACGTGGATCGGGAAGCCGGGTCCGGACACGTTCGTGCGCGTCGCGGCGGGGCGGTGATCGCCGTGGGTGCGCGGCGGCGGTTCGCGGGCCGGTGAGGTCGGTGGCGTTGCCGCTGGCGCTGGTCCCGCAGGCGGTGCTGCTCGCGGTGTCGCTGGTCAAGCCGCTGTACGTGGAGCGGTACGTCCTCTACTCCAGCGCCGGGCTGGCGCTGCTGCTGGTGCCGCGCTTCAGGCCGCCTGTCGCCGCCGGGTCCTGGTGCGCACGGCTTCGGCGGCGGCAGCGGCCCTGGTGGCGTGGCCGCTCGTGGTTCCGGTGACGCAGCAACTGCGCGCTCCGGAGAGCCGGAAGGACGACCTCGCGGCCATCGCCGCCGCCGTGCGCGCACGCGGCGCCCGGCGACGGCTGCTCTTCGCGCCCGCTCGCCGCCGGGTCTGGGAGCTGCCCTATGCCTCTTCCTACAGCGGCCTCGTCGACCTGGCCCTCGAAGCGGGTCCGCACGCCTCCCACACGCTGTACGGCACCGAGTTGCCGCCGTCCGTCATCCGTGCCCGCATGCTCGCCAGCCGCCGTATCGTCGTGCTGCGCGATCCGGCGAGAGTCCGCTCGACCAGAGCGAGGCCGAGCGGGTCAAACTGGCCACGTTGCGCGCGCGTTTCGAGGTGTGCGGCAACACCGACGTTCATGGGGGCCGGGTCACGGTCTTCGCGCGTCCCGGCGCGTGTTGACAGGTTGTCGGGCCGTGTCGGTTTCTCGGGCCGTGTCGGTTTGTTGGGCCTTGTCGGTCCTCAGTGCGCCTGCGCGACCCGGCCTTGTCCTCCTCGGTGGCGGCGTTCTCCAGCGCGACGCGGACGTCGTGGCCCAGGCGCGTGTCCGCCGCGCCGGTGTCGGCCGGAGAGGGCTCCGCGGCGCCGTGCCTCGCGGCTGGCGTGATCGCGCCTTCCCGCAGCGCCTCGAAGACGCCCGCGGCGCTCACTGCCGGAAGCGGTTGTGAACGGTCTGCCAGGCGCCGAACTCCCGGGGCATCTCGCGCCATTGGCCACCCGTCCCGAAGCGCCACAGCACGCCGTCGAACTGCTGCCGCAGCCGCTGTGGATAGGGCCGGACCCGCCGATCGGCAGGTACGGCTCGATGAACTCCCACTCCACGTCCGTCAGTCGCCGGGGTGTCGCGGGCGAGTCACCGCCGGTCGGCGTCGGGCGGCCCGCGCGAGGCCCGCGAGGAGCAGGTCGATCATGTCGCGAGACCGGTAGTCCGGGAAGGTTCCGGCTCCGATGCACAGGTTGCCGATACCGATCATGAGGTCGTAGGCCCGTACGTCGGCGCGCGTGTGGCCCGCGGCGGCGGACGCCTTCAGCAGGTGGTCGAGTACGGGCAGCAGGCGCTCGAAGAACTCGGCGTGCAGGCTCTCGAAACCGGCTTGGTCCGAGTGCAGCGCCTCGGCCAGGCCGTGCTTGGTGACGAGGAAGTCCGCGAACCGGGCGACCCAGGACCGCAGGGACTCGTAGGGGTCCGGCCGCTCGCGGGACCGGCGCCGGTGGTGTCGGCGAGCGCGTCGAGCTGGTGGCGGAAGACCGCGACCACCAGGTCGGGCCGGGTGGGGAAGTGCCGGTAGATGGTGCCCACGCCGACGCCCGCCTCGGCGGCGATGTCCCGTACGGGAGCGTCGACTCCCGCGCGGACGAAGACGGTGGCGGCGGCGTCCAGGAGGGACCGCTGGTTGCGCAGGGCGTCGGCTCGTCTGCGCCGACCGGCGTCGGTCGGCGCGGACGAGCCGATCGATGACGTGTCGATCGGTGACGTGTCGGTCGGTGACGTGTCGGTCGGTGACGTGTCGGTCGGTGACGTGTCGGTCGCCGTCATGCGCGGATCCTCCGTCCCGTGCCATCCGCACCTTGCCAAGCGGAACATCGTTCCGTATGTTGTTCCGGAACAGCGCTCCGTTTCCCATCATGGCAGACGGCCGCGCGGTACGGGCCGCCACGGCCCTCACCAGGAAGGCACAAACCCCCATGAACAACACAGCGACGGCCGACGTCGGCACCGGCCCGGCCACGCCCATCCTCTCGGTCAGGCCCGTCCCGCTCGCGGCCCCGGACGCGGGCAGGACCTGCGGATACGGGTCACGGCGCCGACGACCGGCCGCGATCTGCCCCTCGTCCTCCTCTCGCACGGCGCGACGTTGACCATGGACGACTACGCCCCGCTGGCCGAGTTCTGGGCCGCCCACGGGTTCGTCGTCGTCCAGCCCACCCATCTCGACTCGCTCGGCCTCGCCCCCGACGACCCGCGCACCCCGCTCATCTGGCGCATCAGGACCGACGACCTGACCGCCGTCCTCGACCAACTCGACGCCGTCGAGGCCGCCGTGCCCGGACTGGCCGGGCGCCTCGACCGCGACCGCGTCGCGGTCGCCGGGCACTCGTGGGGCGCGCAGACCGCGAGCACACTCGCCGGCGCGCGGGTCGTCGACGCCGACGGCGTGCCCGGCACGAGCATGGCGGACCCGCGCGTCACGGCGGCGGTGCTGCTGTCCCTGCCCGGCACCGGCGGCGCCGACCTGACGCCGTTCACCGCCGAGCACTTCCCGTTCATGAGCCCCGACTTCGCCGAGATGAAGACGCCCTGCCTGATCGTCGCGGGCGACCACGACGACTCACCGCTGACGGTGCGCGGGCCCGACTGGTTCACCGACGGCCACCGTCTCGGCCCCGGCTCCACCGACCTGCTGACCCTCTTCGGCGGCGAACACGGACTCGGCGGCATCCAGGGCGCCACGACTCACGGACCACGGACGAGAGCCCCGAGCGCGTCGCGCTCGTCCAGCGGGCCACCCTGGCGTACCTGCGCACCGCGCTGGACCTCGACGCCTCCGCCTGGCCCGCCGTCCGGGAAGCCCTGAGCGCGGCCGGTGAGCCGCTCGGCAGGATCGACGCGCGCTGACCGGTCACCGGTCCCTCGCGAGATGCCGCACCGCCGCGCGTCTTGAGTGTGTCTTGAGTTGTGATCAGTACGGGTCCCGGCGGCCGATCTCGGCCACGGGCTCGGCGGGCCCGGTACGTTGGGCCGATGGCCGACTCCCTGCCGCCCGGCGGCGCTGTTCTCGACGCGGACGAACTGCGGGCCCGGTGGGCGGACGCCTGGCGGCCGGAGCAGGTCGCGGAGCGGTTGGACGGGTGCGCGCGCCGTGGTGCGTCGCGGCGGGTGGGCGCTGGACCTGTTCCGCGGGAGCGGTCGCGGCCGCACGGTGATCTGGAGATCGCTGTGCCGACCGCGGGTTTTCCGGAGATCCGGGACCGTTTCCGGGGTTCGCGTTCGATCCGGTGGGCTCGGGACGGGTCTGGACGGGGACCGAGGCGCTGTCGGCCACGCACCAGACCTGGCTGCGGGATCCGGCGAGTGGTCAGTTCCTGCTCGACGTCTTCCGCGAGCCGCACGAGGGCGGGACGTGGATCTGCCGCCGTGACGCGTCCCTGCGGCTGCCCTACGACGCGGTCGTCGAGCGAACGGCACAGGGATTCCGTACCTGGTACCGGAGTTGGTGCTGCTGTTCAAGGCCAAGGCGCCGCGCCCCAGGACCAGGCGGACTTCGACGGGTGCTGCCGCTGCTGGGCCGAGCGCGGACGGACCGTCTCGGCGCGTGGCTGGAGCGCGTGCACCCCGAACATCCGTGGCTGGCGGAGTTGGCGCGGTAGTACGCGGGCGGGCCCCGGCCCTTCGCTCCCGCGCGGGTTCACTCCCGCGCGGGTCCATCCCGCGCGGGTTCGCGCCCGCCCGGTGCCGCGCACGGCCCGCGAGCCGTATGGCCACGGCGTACCGGCCGAGCCGTACGGGCCACGGCGTGCGGACCGAAGCCGACGTGAACCCCGGTCCGGGCGCCCGGACCGGGGTGCCTCACACCATCCGCTCGTGCGGCCCGTCGCCCTCGAAGTCCTCGAAGTCCATGTTGGCCAGGTCGAGATTCACGCTGATCTCCACGGCCGCGTCGGGCAACACGCGCAGTTGCGTGAGGAATTCCTCCTCGTCCTCCTCGAAGGGCTCGCCGTCCCACTCGGTCGTCACGGCGAGCAGCGGATGGTCAGCCTCGCGCATCGTGGCGCTGTCGGCGACGAAGACCGCCCCGGCAGTTCGGAGTCGGGCAGAGACGCGCGGACGTCCTGAGCACCTGCTCGGCGGAGGCGCCTGCGTATGCGGGATCGGAAATCAGGTAGGGAACCGGCTCGTTGTCCATCCACGGCTTCCGCAGTTCCTCGGCGACCCAGCTCCAGGCGTCGTCGTCGGTGAAGTCGGTGCGGACCACGAGCGGGTCCACGGAGTCGTATTCCCCGATCACCAGGGGCGCGGCCGTCGGCTCGGCCTTGGGGCGGCGGTCGGTGAGGGACCGGCGCCAGGACGCCGCCGAGCAGCGGGCCGCCCAGCTCGGCGGCGCTGGGAACCACCCGGTCACGCGGAACACCAGCTCGTGGCGCAGCATGTCGTGCGCGAGATCGGCCAGTGCGGCGGCGACCTCCGGCACCTTGGCACCCTTGCGGCGGCGTGGGTCGTCCCGCAGTTCGGTCACGAGCTCGCCGCCCTGGTGGAGGCTGAACGTGCCGCCGAACTCCTCCCTCCGAAGGGTTGGTGCAGGGCCGCCACCGAGGTCGCCGGGGCCAGTGCCGCCACCGGCAGGTCGGAGTGGTCGCTGACGACGAGGACGTCCGGCCCCACGGCGAGGGCGGCCACCACGTTCCCTCGCCCGGGTGGGCGGCGTCGCGGTGCTGCTGGAGCTGCCGCCAGGTGCCCCGCACCAGCGCCTCCGGGCTGAGGCCGGTGCGCTGGAGCACCTCCTTCGGGTGCTGTCCCGCACCACCGCGACGGCGTAGCCGCCGCTCGCGCCGACCAGGGCGCCGAACCAGGCGGCCAGGGCGCCGCTCTGCGGCATCGCCGGTTCCCGTACCGGGGCCACCCGCGTCGAGCGTCCGGCGGACGCCCACACGACGTTCCCCGCGTCGTCGCGGAGCTGCGCGGTGCCGCGTACGACGACGAGTTCGGTGCCCGGCCCGGCGATCTGCTCCACCACGGTGCCGTCCAGGGCCCGCATGCGCAGGAACCCGTCCTCGTCGAGCACCAGGGTGTTCGGCTGGTCGTGGAACCTGTCCCAGTGGGAGGTCCGTCCTCAAGGATGATCCGTAGCACGCGACCGTCGTGGAACACCACCGTCGACCCGTCGTCGCTGGTCAGCGACTGCCCGTCCAGGCTCTCGCCGCGGCGCATCGTCGATCCCCTGGCCACCGTCCGTGGTCCGGCCTCCGGCGCCGCGGGGACCTGGGGTATTCCCGAACTCCACACCACGGCGCCGTCCGCGCCGGTCAGGGCCAGCTCACCGCTGTCCCGCATCTCCAGCCGCCGTACGCCCAGCCACGCCGTGCCCGTGCTCCACATCTGGTTGCCGCGGTGGTCCCAGGCCACGAGGTCTCCGTCGGGCCCCAGGCACACCTGGTTCGACCTCGGCGAGTCACTGATCCACACGTGCTCCCGCGTGGCGTTGTCCCGTACCGACAACGCCGGTTCGTACACCGAGTGCAGCGCCGTGAACCGCCCCGACGGCGAGGTCAGCGACTGCATCGACAACCTGCCGCCCAGCGGCAGCCACGGTCCTCCCGCCTGCCATCCCTCCCACTCGGCCGACCGGCTCCCGCCGCTTCGGGTACGGGCGCGGTCTCGGCCGTCGATACCGGAGGGCGGTGTCCGCTGGCTCCCGCGCGACGCGTACGCCCCGGTAGGGGACGGGGCGTGGCCCGCGCGCTGGTGGTGGCCGACGAACCCGCCGCCGCCGTCGGCCAGGAACCGGACGGCCGCCAGTTGCAGGTGCGGCGAGCCGTTGTTGCCGGTGATGTCGAGACGGTAGTGGTCGTAGGGGACGGGCTCGGCGATCCGGTACGTCCTGGACTCGTGCCGCTCGGCGAACGACTGGCCGGAGCGGGTGTCGAGGGTCCGCCACACGCTCCCGTCCGCCGAGCCGCGCAGGGTCCACGCGGCGGGGTCGCGGTCGGGTGCGTCGTTGGCGGAGGTCAGGACATAACGGCCCACCGCGACGGGCTCGGCGAGCCGGAACTCCAGGGACGCGCGAGGGTGCGGTGCGAACCACTTGCGGGTCGACGCGTCCACGAGGTTCCGGGCCACCTCGCCCGCTTCGGGGAACTCGGCGCTGGCCCACACCGTGCCGACCAGGTCGCTGACGTCGGCTCTGCCGGACGGGCTGGCCGAACGCAGCGCGACCGAGCGGGAGTTACCCGACTGGTCGGCCCAGGACACCCACCGTACGGGCGCCTCGCCGCCGTCGTCGATCCACAGCCGCAGCGGTCCCGCCGGACGCCGCGCTCCGCCCTCCTCGACCTCCGTGTCGAAGGCATAGCCTCGGGCGGCGTCGCCGCCCGCCTCGCGTTCGCGCCGGTCATCGCGTTCGCCCCGCAGCTCCACGACGTCGCCGTCGCTCGTGCCGCGGTGGCCGTAGCAGCTCCGCGTGTCCGGGGAGAAGCCCACGGAGGACTGGCGGCCGTCCTCCGTGGTCCAGGACAGCCGCGTCGGCGCCGCGCCGCCGCCGTCGTCCACGCACACCAGCAACGGTGCCGCCGGACGCCACTCCTCGCCGTCCCCGCGCGCCGCCACATACGGAACGCGAACACCGACGCCTCATCCGACACCGACCGCACGGATCCTCCCGGGAACTACCGCGCCGGAGACGATCACTCCGGCGGCTCGTGACACGAGGACCATAGTCACCGCCCCAGGTCCCCGCCTCGTCGCCTCCGGTGACAACTGCCTCAAAGATCCCGGCGGGGCGTCCGGGAGGGCACCGGGCGGGGCCGCTCGCCGAGGGCGGCGGGCGGCCCGCGGGCGCGTGGGTGGCTACTTCGCCACGGGCCGCTGCCAGATCGAGTGGTGCGCGAACGCGTCGTCGAGGCGCTCCCGCTTGCTCCGCGAGGTGGACTCGTCCTCGGCGGTGGCGGCGTTGTCGGCGGGCACGGAGGGACGCGGCTCGGCGTCGCAGTCCGTTCCGGGCGGCGGCAGGGTGCCGTTGACGAGGTAGTCGTCGACCCGCTCGGTGACGCACTCGGTGAGTCCGTAGTGCCCGTGGGTGCCGCTGTCGCGGACGGAGACGAGGCGGTCGCCGAGGGCCTTGGCCATGGCGGGCCGCCCTCGTACTGCGTGGCGGGTCGCCGTCGCCCTGGATCACCAGCCCGACGGGGTAGCCCTTCCGTTCGAGGTCGACCGGCTTCTCGGGCGGAGTGAAGCCGCGGAAGGTGCAGTTGGTGGGCGCGGCGCCGATCACGCCGCTGCCGTTGCCGTCACGGAAGGGGTACTTCTCGCGGTACCGCCGCATGTCCGCGTAGTACGTGTCGAGGTCGGTGGGCCAGTCGCCCTCGCAGCTGACGGTGTCGTACACCCCGGGTCGAGCTTGGTGACGTCCCGGTCGGCGGCCATGGTCGCGGCGGCGACGGTGGCGTCGTGGGACAGGGCCGTCTTCGTGTCGGCCGCCTCGCGGAGTTCGCCGACCACCTCGGCGGTGACGTCCCATACGGGGCGCGGCTGGGTCGCCTGGGCGAGGAAGGAGTCGAGCGTGGTGCGGTCGAACTCCTTCGGCCAGTACACGGGCCAGTCGTCGGGCCGTTCGCGGTCCAGCGGCACCGAGTGGTCGGCCAGGTCGGTGGCCAGGGCCTCGACGGTGGCGAGCACGTCCTGCCGGGAAGTGCCCAGGTGGTAGGTCTTGTCGCGCTCGGCGACCCATCCGGCCCACTGCTCGACGTTGAACCGGACGCCGACGGACTGCTGGAGGAACTGCTCGCGCCACAGCCAGTCGGGGTGCATCGACGAGTCGAGCACGCTGCGGTTGAGCCCGTCGGGGAAGAGGCTTCCGTAGACCGCGCCCAGGTACGTGCCGTAGGAGTACCCGAGGTAGTTGATCTTCTTCTCGCCCAGGGCCGCGCGGATGACGTCCATGTCGCGTGCGGTGTTGGCGGTGCTGATGTGGGGCCGGAGGTCCTTGCCGCCTCGTTGGCACGCGTCCTCGTGGGCGCGGGCGTACTCGGCGTAGGCGGAGAACTGGTCGTCGCTGGGCCGGCTGGTCTTCGGCCGGGTGTCCTCGATCCGCTCGCAGTGGAGCCGGGTCGAGCGGCCGACGCCCCGCGGGTCGAACCCGATCAGGTCGAAGAAGTCGGCCACCTTCATCTCGCGGGCGCCCAGCGGCATGGACAGGCCGCCGCCGCCCGGCCCGCCCGGTTGAACAGCAGGACGCCCTTCCTGTGGTCGGGGTCCTTGGCCTTGATCCGGCTGACCTCGACGTGCAGTTGGCCGCCGTCGGGTTTGGTGTAGTCGATCGGCACCACCGCCGTGGCGCACTCCATGAACTTCCACTGCCCCTTCCACGGGTCGATGATCACCCCGTCGTCGGGCTGCTCCTCGGGGGCAGCGGCTCGGTCTCCGCACA
This sequence comes from Streptomyces sp. M19, assembly GCA_038070365.1. GTDB lineage: Bacteria > Actinomycetota > Actinomycetes > Streptomycetales > Streptomycetaceae > Streptomyces. Next base: position 93,297 of record JAMYWE010000001.1, read on the forward strand.
CTGCTTCCAGTCCAGCTCCTGCCCGTAGAAGGTGGCGAGTTCGCCGCCGGACGCGGGCGACGCCGCACCGGCCTGGAGCGCGAGCACCGCCGTTATTCCGCATGCGAGCACCGCGCCGGTGCCGCGCCGTACTCCTCTTACCGTACGCACAACCCCTGCTCCTGATCGTCGTGGGGATCGAGACGGAGGCCGGGGAGGGCGGTGGCGCGGAAGGAATCGGGATCCGGCCGACACGGACGTCCCGCGCGGATCGCACCCGGGATACGGCTCGTCCCCGGACGACCGGCACACGCGTCCAACGCCCTCCCCCAGGGCTCCGTTGCCGCCACCCAACCAGCGCGGATGTTCAGGAACGTAAACACGTCCCGGGTGGCCTTAGCGGCGTGGTCGGCCGGACGGAGCCCGGCTGTCGGTCGGGGTGTCTTTACGAACAGCGCTCGTATGCCTACCGTGGGTGTGACGCGAGCGGCCGTTCGCGCGGGAGGGCTCATGGACGGCGACGATCGGCAGTCGGGCGACGGGCAGGTCGGCGGCCCGTACTCCAGCCCGGGAGACCCGGGCAACCCGCTGCCCGAACCGGATGACGCCGAAGACGACTGAAGGAACTGCCCGGATGGCGGTGACCGCCGAAGGACTGCGTACGCGCTGCGCGCGGAAATGGCCCGCGCCCCGCGCGGGTTCGCCGGGTGCGGCTGGCTCCACCGTGCCTTCCTGGAGGTGCCGCGGGAGCACTTCGTGCCGGACCGGGTCTGGTGGCCGGCGCCCGGCGCCGACGGCCGCTATCCCTCATCGACCGGGCCGAGCGCCCCGCGCGTGGCTCAAGGCGGTCTACCAGCCCGGCGCGGCGCTCATCACGCAGATCGAGGACGGCGCGGTCGCCGTCGACGGCCCGGCGACGGGGCCTTCACGAGCAGTATCTCGGCGGCCGGGGTCGTCGTGGAGATGCTGCGTCATCTGGCCCCGGAGCCGGGCGAGAAGGTCCTGGAGATCGGGACCGGCACGGGGTACACCACCGCTCTGCTGGCCCACCGGGTCGGTGACGTGCCGGTGGTCACCGTGGAGATCGACGCGCGGATCGCGGACCGGGCCCGGGACCGCCTGCACGGCCTCGGGGTCCGGCCGCGGTGCGTCACGGCCGACGGCGAGGAGGGCTGCGCCGACGGCGGGCCGTACGACCGCATCCTGTCCACCGCGTCCGTCAGGCGGATTCCGGCGGCCTGGCTCGGTCAACTCCGGCCCGGCGGTGTCCTGGTGGCCCCGCTGGACACGCCGTTCGGGCACGACCTCCTGGTGCTCCTCGTCGCGGACGAGCACGGCGGCGCGGTGGGCCGCCCGGTCGCACCGGTGGCGTTCATGCGGACGCGCGGCCAGCGGCGACCGCGGCCCTACGCGGAGCTGGGCTGGCCCGAGGCGCTGGACGCCGGGCGGTGGGCGCACCTGCTGGTGACGGCGGGGCCCTCGGGGCAGCGCGTCACCGTGTGCGCACCAAACTGACCCGTTTTCCCGCCCGGCCGCCCTCCAACTCCTCGGCCTCGTCGCCTTCGCCGTCGTACGGCGTCCTTCGCCCACCTCGCGGCCGGTGCCTCATCGGCCCCACGCGTCGCTCGTGTCGCACCCCTCACCGACGTGCGTACCTGCCAACGGCCTCGGCCCCGCCGACGCGCGTTCGTCGTCGGCGGGGCCGAGGGTCTCATCCGGTCGGGGTCCCTCGGCGGGCGGTGTCCGCGCCGGGCTACCGAATCCGCGCCGGGGCTACCGGGCCGCCTCCTGGCGAGGAGCCACTCCTGGACGGCCCTGGCGGTCGACTCGGAGTGCTCCTCCATGATCGTGAAGTGGTCGCCGGGTACGTCCACCAGCTGATGCGGCCAGGGCCACTTGGACCGCCAGGCGTCGCCCAGCGGCACCCCGTCCGGGACGCTGGGCGGGCGGCAGGCGTGGACCAGCAGTGTCGGGGCGGCCACCGACACCGGGGACCAGCCCTCGAAGGCCCGCAAATAGCCGCCCTGACCGGTGAGCTGTGTTCCGGTCAGCAACTCCAGCTCGCCGCCCGGGCGTGGGCCATCCGCTCGACGATCTCGTCCAGCAGCACGGTCTTGAACTTGCTGGTGTCCGGATACGTGTCGATCAGCACCAGGCCGTCCGGCCGGACGCCCCACTCCTCCAGGCGCCCGACGACGGCGTTCGCCATCCAGCCGCCCGAGGAGTAGCCGATCACCACGAACGGGTCGTCACCGGCGTGCCGCCGCGCCGCCTCGGCCTGGAAGTCCACGGCGGGCCCAGCTCGGCCGGGATCAGCTCCCCGGTCGGAAACCGGGAGCCGCAGCACCGTCGTCCTGCGCTCGCCGGTGAAGACGGTGGAGAAGCGGTAGAAGAAGTTCGGGCTGGCGGGCGCGATCACCGGAGGCAGGCACACCAGATGGGTGCGGTCGCCGGTGGTCAGCTCGACCGACGGCAGCGGCTCCCCGCCTCCTCCACGGTGGTGAACATGGGCCGCACCGCCGCCGCGGCCCGCAGCATCTCCAGGCTTTCGTCGTACCGGCGCAGCCGGAACCCTGCCGGTACAGCACGCTGATGGTGTCGTCCGACGGCGCGGCGGCCACGGCGGCGGGGCCTGTTCCTCGTGCTCGGCGGCCAGTTCGGTCCGCAGCCGTCGGCACAGCTCCACCGCCGAGGCGTGGTCGAAGACGAGGGTGGTCGGCAGGCGCAGCCCGGTGGTGCGGCACAGCCGGTTGCGCAGTTCCAGCGCGGTCAGCGAGTCGAAGCCCCACTTGGGCATGGCGTCCGTGGCGGCCAGCGCGTCGGCTGAGCTGTGGCCGAGGACGGAGGCGGCCAACTCGCGCAGCAGGTCCAGCAGGACGCGTTCCGCCTCGTCCTCGGGCAGGGGCGAGCCGGGCGGCCAGGTCCGCCGCGGCCGAGGCGGAGTCGGCCGGGTGGCGCTCCGCGCGGTGGCGGCCCGTTTGGCCGGTGGCCGCACCAGTGCGCGCAGCACCGGGGGACGGTGGCGGACCGGGCGCGCAGCGCGGCGGTGTTGAGGCGTACCGCCGCGACCACGGGTGCGGCCGCGGCCACGGCGCGGTCGAACAGGGCCAGCCCCGCTCGGCGGAGAGCGCGTCGACGCCCAGCCGGGCGGCGCGTGCCATGTCGGTGCCGGTCATGCCGCCCGTCATGTCGCTGGCCTGTGCCCACAGGCCCCACACGAGGGCCACGCCGGGCAGGCCGGACGCGCGGCGGTGCTGGGCCAGGCCGTCCAGGAACGTGTTGGCCGCCGCGTAGCCGCCCTGTCCCGGGCTGCCGAGCGTGCCCGCCATCGAGGAGAACAGGACGAACGCCGACAGCGGCCGTTCACGCGTCAACTCGTGCAGGTTCCAGGCCGCGTCGGCCTTCGGCCGCAGCACCCGCTCGACGCTGGCGGTATCCAGGGAGTCGATCACCCCGTCGTCGAGCACCCCGGCGGCGTGCACGACGCCGGTCAGCGGACGGTCGGCGGGTACGGAGGCGAGCAGCGCGGCCAGGGCGGACCGGTCGGCCACGTCGCAGGCGGCGACGGTGGTCTCGGCGCCGAGCCGGGTCAGCTCGTCGCGCAGTTCGTCGGCGCCGGCCGCGTCCGGGCCGCCGCGGCTGACGAGCAGCAGCCGGTCCACTCCGTGCGCGGTCACCAGGTGCCGGGCCACGTGCCCGCCGAGGACGCCGGTGCCGCCGGTGATCAGGACCGTGCCGCCCGGCCCGAAGCCGCCGGGCGCCGCGCCCGCTTGAGCGTCCGTGTCCGCTTCGGTGTCCGCGTCCGTTTCGCTGTCCGCCGCCGGTTCGGCCCGGACCAGCCGTGGTACGCGCACCTCGCCCTCGCGGAGCGCCGCCTGCGGCTCGTCACCGGCCGCCACCCCGGCAGCGCCTCGCAGGAGGCGGCCGACTCATCGAGGTCCACCACGGCGAAACCGCCCTGGTGCTCGGAGTACGCGGACCTGATCAGCCCCAGACGGCGCTGTGCGCCAGGTCGGTGACGTCCTCCGCCGGGTCCGCCGCCACGGCGCCCCGGGTCACCAGGGCCAGCCGCGCCCCGGCGAACCGCTCGTCGGCGAGCCACTCCTGGAGGAGCCGCAGGACCCGGCCGACCGCCTCCCTGGCCTCGGCGCCCCGGTCCGAGGGCGCGGCTCCGCCGGTCCCGGTTCCGGTTCCGGTTCCGGTTCCGAAGGAGGCCAGCACCACCGTGGGCGTTTCGGGCCGCGCCTCCTCGATGGCGCAGGCGGCGGCGTCGAGATCGCGGACGCGGTCCGCCTTCACACCGCAGGCGTCGAACGCGGCGCTCAGGTCGAGGTCGTCCTGGGCGAGGAGGATACGGCGCCCTCGGGGATCGCCGTCGGGGCGGGTACCGCCGTCCAGTCCAGCGTCAGCAGCGGGCTGGACGCCGTACCTGCCGGGCCGATCCGGTCGAGGTCGACCGCCCGCAGGGTGAGGGATTCGACGGTGGCGACGGGATCGCCCGCCGCGTCCGCCAGTTCCACGGTGACCGCGTCCGTCCCGGCGGGGCCAGGCGTACGCGGGCGGCGGCGGCGCCGACGGCGTACCGGCGCACCCCGCGCCAGGAGAACGGGAGCCGGGCCGCTCCCCGGCGAAGCCGTCCAGCAGGCCCAGGCCGATCGGGTGCAGGCAGGCGTCGAGCAGCGCGGGTGCAGTCCGTAGGCGTCCGCCTCGGCGCTCTGCTCCTCGGCGAGCGCCGCCTCCAGGAACACCTCCTCCCCGCGCCGCCACGCCGAGCGCAGCCCCTGGAACGCGGGCCCGTAGGGGAATCCGGCGGCGGCCATCGTCTCGTACGCCTCGTCGACCGGGAGGGCCGCGCGCCGGTGGGCGGCCAGGCCCGGAGAGGACGGGGCCGGGGCCGCGGTGTCCTCGGCGGTGAGGACGCCGGTCGCGTGCCGGGTCCACAGCCCTCCCAGCGCCGGGTCGTCGCCGTCCGCGCCGTCGGCCCGCGGGGTCCCGGGTCGTCCGGGCACGCGTCGAACGTCACCGCGCGGCGCCCGGATCCGTCCTCCTCACCCAGCGTCAGCCGCAGCCGTACCCGCCGCTCTCCGGCAGCGGCAGCGGAGCGGTGATCGTCAGCTCGTCCAGCGTCTCGCAGCCGACGAGCGCGCCGGCCGCCGAGGCGAGTTCCACGAACGCCGTGCCGGGCAGCAGGACCTGGCCGCCCACGACGTGGTCGGCGAGCCAGGGTGCGCGGCCTGCGAGAGCCGGGCGGTGGCCACCAGGCCCTGGCCGTCGGCCAGTTCCACGGCCGCGCCGAGCATGGGGTGTCCGGTGGCGGCCAGGCCCAGTTCGGCGACGGCCCGGTCGCCGACCGGCGCGGGCGGCACGGAGAGCCAGTAGCGCTGCCGCTGGAAGGCGTAGGTGGGCAGGTCGACCGGCGGTCCGTCGCGTCGCGGCGTCGGCCAGGCGACCGGCACACCGCGGACGTACGCCTCGGCCAGGGCGGTGGTGAACCTGCGGCGCCCGCCGTCGTCGCGGCGCAGCGTGCCGAGCGCCGTGCCGCCGGTGTCGCGCAGGGTGTCCTGTACCGGCATGGTCAGCACCGGGTGCGGGCTCACCTCCACGAACACCTCGTGGCCCGCGTCGGCCGCGGCCCGGACCGCGCGCTCGAAGGAGACGGTGTGGCGGAGGTTGCGGTACCAGTAGTCGGCGTCCAGGGCGGCGGTGTCGAGCCGTTCGCCGGTGAGCCCGGAGTAGAACGGCACCTGGCCGGTGCGCGGCCGGATCCCGGCCAGCGCCCCGGTCACCTCCTTCTCGACGGCCGCCACCTGCGCCGAGTGGGAGGCGTAGTCGACGGGCAGCCGCACCGCCCGTACGCCGTCGGCCGTCGCGGCGGCCACGAGCGCGTCGAGCGCGTCGGGTTCGCCGGAGACGGCCACCGTGTTCGGGCCGTTGACGGCGGCGATGGAGAGCCGGTCCCCACGGGGCGACGCGCGCCTCGGCATCGGCGGCCGACGCGACCATCGAGACCATCCCGCCGTGTCCGGCCAGGGCGCGCAGCGCCCGGGAGCGGAGCGCCACGACCTTGGCGGCGTCCTCGACGGACAGCGCGCCCGCCACGCAGGCGGCGGCGATCTCGCCCTGGGAGTGGCCGACCACGGCGGAGGGTGACGCCGTGGGCGCGCCACAGCTCCGCCAGCGCCACCATGACGGCCCACAGGGCGGGTTGCACCACGTCGACCCGGTCAAGGCCGGGGCGCCGGGGACGGCTCGCAGCACGTCCGTCGGGGACCAGTCCGTGTGGGCGCCAGCGCCCGGGAGCACTCCTCCAGCCGCGCGGCGAACACCGGCTCGGTGTCCAGCAGGCCCAGCGCCATGCCGGGCCACTGCGCGCCCTGGCCGGGGAAGACGAACGCGACGCGCGGGTTGTCCGTGGCCACGCCGCGGATCACCGACGCCGCGGCGCACTCCTCCGGCTCGTCCCGGGCCAGCGCGGCCACTCCGGCGAGCAGGCCGTCGCGGTCGTCGGCGACCACGACGGCGCGGTGGTCCCACGGCCCGGCCGGTGGCCAGGGCGTGGCCCACGTCCGCGGGGTCGAGGCCGGGCCGGTCGAGCACGTGGGCGCGCAGCCGCTCGGCCTGGGCGCGCAGCGCGGCCTCGGTGCGGCCGGAGACCACCCACGGGACCGTGCCGGTGGACGGCGTCTCCGTGTCGGCGGCCGGTGCCTCCAACTCGGCTGGTGGCAGGGGCGGTTGGCCGTCGTCCGGCGCCTGCTCCAGGATGACGTGGGCGTTGGTGCCGCTGATGCCGAAGGAGGAGACCCCGGCCCGGCGCGGCGCGTCGCGGCCGGTCCACGGGCGGGCCTCGGTGAGCAGTTCCACCGCCCCGTGGACCAGTCCACGTGCGAGGTGGGCCGGTCCACGTGCAGGGTCCTGGGCAGGACGCCGTGGCGCATGGCCAGCACCATCTTCATCACGCCGCCGACCCCGGCCGCCGCCTGCGCGTGGCCGATGTTCGACTTCAGCGACCCCACCCACAGGGCCGTCCCTCGGCCCGGTCCTGGCCGTACGCCTCGATCAGGGCCTGGGCCTCGATCGGGTCGCCCAGCGCCGTCCCGGTGCCGTGCGCCTCGACCGCGTCCACGTCCGACGGCGCGAGCCCGGCCGCGGCGAGCGCCTGGCCGACCACCGCCACCTGCGAGGGCCCGTTCGGCGCCGTCAGGCCGTTCGACGCGCCGTCCTGGTTGACCGCGCTGCCCGGATGACGGCCAGTACGGGGTGGCCGTGGCGCCGGGCGTCGGAGAGCCGCTCCAGCGCGAGGACGCCGACGCCCTCGCTCCAGCCCGCGCCGTCGGCGGCGTCGGCGAACGCCTTGCAGCGGCCGTCCGGCGCGGACACGCGCTGCCTGCTGGAGGCGACGAACGACCACGGTGTGGACAGGAAGGTGGCACCGCCCGCGAGCGCGAGCGTGCACTCGGCGCGGCGCAGCGCCTGGCAGGCCAGGTGGAGCGACACCAGCGACGACGAACAGGCGGTGTCCACCGTCACGGCCGGTCCCGTCAGCCCGAAGGTGTAGGAGATCCGGCCCGAGGCGACGCTGCCGGAGCTGCCGTTGAAGAGATAGCCCTCGAAGTCCTTGGAGGGGTTCGCGAGTCTGGTGCCGTAGTCGTCGTAGACGACGCCGAGGACACACCGGCGCGGGTGCCCCGCGCCCGTGTCAGGTCGATCCCGGCGCGCTCGCACGCCTCCCAGGCCGTCTCCAGCAGGAGCCGCTGCTGGGGTCCATGGCGGTCGACTCGCGGGCGTGATCCCGAAGAACTCGGCGTCGAAGTCGGCCGCGTCGCTGAGGAAGCCGCCGTGCCTGCTGTACGAGGTGCCGGGGTGGTCGGGGTCCGGGTGGTAGAGGGCGTCGAGGTCCCAGTCGCGGTCGGTGGGGAGCGCCGTGACCGCGTCCCTGCCGTCGGCGACCAGCCGCCACAGGTCCTCCGGCGACTCCACCTCGCCGGGGTAGCGGCAGCCCATCCCGACGATGGCGATCGGCTCGCGCTCCCGCTCCTCCGCCTCGCGCAGCCGGTCTCGCGCGACCCTCAGGTCGGTACCGGCCCGCTTGAGATAGCTGCGGAGCTTCTCTTCGTTGTCCATGTTCCCCATCTGCGTCACTTTCTGGCCCAGGTGGGGCCGGTCACTGTTCGGGGTCCTGGCTTTCGAGCTGCTCGTCGAGGAACGCGAACAGCTCGCCGTCGGTCGCGGCGCCCAGGTCGCGCTCGGCGTCCGGTCGCGGCTCGCCGTTCCGCGCGCCGCCCCACCTGGCCAGGAGGGTGCGCAGCCGGGCGTCGACGCGGTCGGTGGCGGTGACCGCCGGGTCGTGGGCGACGCGGAGCATCGCGGCTTCCAGCCGGTCGAGAGCGGTGAGTACCTCCGCTCCCGCGTCCGGCCGGTCCGCCGGGTGGCGGGAGAGGACGAAGCGGGTGATCGCGGCGGGCGAGGGATGGTCGAAGGCGAGGGTGGCGGGAGCCGCAGGCCGGTCGCGGTGTTCAGCCGGTTGCGCAGTTCGATGACGGTCAGCGAGTCGAAGCCGAGGTCTTTCAGGGCGCGTTCGGGGTGACCCGGTCGGCGGTGGAGTGGCCGAGGACGCCCGCGATCTCGGCACTGACGATGCCGAGGACGAGCTGGTGCCGCTCGTCGTCGGGGAGGGCGGCGAGGCGTTCGGCCAGCGTCGCGGCCGGGGCGGGGCGGGGCGGCCGGGTCCGGGGGCCGTCGGCCGGGGCGCCGCCTGTCGGGAGGCCGTCGGTCGGGACGGGGCGGGTGAGCGGGCGTACCAGTGCGCGCAGCAGCGGGTGCGGCGGGTCCTGTTCCGTCCGGCCGCGCAGGGCCGCGAGGTCCAGCCGGACGGGCACCAGCAGGTCCCTGCCGTCGCCGAGCGCCGCGTCGAAGAGGGCGAGCGCCTCCTCGGTGGCCAGCGCGGCGATCCCGGACCGGTTCAGGCGCGTCTGGCCGGTGGTGCCGAGCGCGGCGGTCAGCCCGCTCTCCTCGGCCCACAGGCCCCACGCCAGCGACACCCGGGCAGTCCGGCGGCCCGGCGGCGGTGGACGAGCGCGTCGAGTGCGGCGCTGGCGGCGGCGTACCCGGCCTGCCCGGCGCCGCCGAGCATCCCGGCCACCGAGGAGAACGCCACGAACGCCGACAGGGGCGCCTCGCGCGTCAGCTCGTCCAGGTGCAGCGCGCCCGCGACCTTCGGCGCGAGGACGCGGTCGAGCCGCTCGGGGTCTGCGCGCCGAGCACGCCGTCATCCAGCACCCCGGCCGCGTGGACGACCACGCCCAACGGGCGGTCCAGGGACGCCAGCAGCCCCGCCACCGCGTCCCGGTCGCGGACGTCGCACGCCGCCACCGTCACCTCGGCGCCGAGGGCGCGCAGTTCGTCGCGCAGCGCGTCCGCGCCCTCGGCGGCGGGCCGCGCCGGGTGGTGAGCACCAGGTGGCGCGCGTGCCAGCCGGTCACCAGATGGCGGGCGAGGGCGCGGCCGAGCGTGCCGAGGCCGCCGGTGATCAGGACCGTGTGCCCGGGGTCGAAGGCGGCGGGGACGGTGAGGGCCAACTTGCCGATGTGCCGGGCCCGGCCGAAGGAGCGGAACGCGTCCGGGCGCGCCGCACGTCCCAGGTCCTGGCCGGGAGCGGGCGCAGCATGCCGCGCTCGAACAGCTCCAGGAGTTCGGCCAGCATCTCCTGGATCCGGTCCGGTCCCGGGCGGGCCAGGTCGAAGGTCTCGTACGCGACCCCGGGTGCGCGGCGGCCAGGGCGACGGGGTCGCGCACGTCGTTCTTGCCCATCTCCACGAACCGTCCGCCGCGCGGCAGCAGCGCGAGCGAGGCGTCCACGTACTCCTGGACCAGGGAGTTGAGCACCACGTCCACGCCCCGTCCGCCGGTGGCGGCGGCGAAGCGGTCGGCGAACTCCAGGTCCCGGAGGACGCCAGGTGGGTGCCGGGGATCCCCGAGGCCCGTACCGCGTCCCACTTGCCGGGGCTCGCCGTGGCGAAGACCTCCGCGCCCCAGTGCTGGGCGAGTTGTACGGCCGCCATGCCGACGCCACCGGCCGCCGCGTGGACGAGCACCGACTCGCCCGCCCGCAGCCCGGCGAGGTCGTGGAGCGCGTAGTAGGCGGTCAGGAAGGCCACCGGTGCCGAGGCGGCCTGTGCCGTGGTCCACCCGTCCGGCACCCGGACGACCATCCTGTGGTCGACCACGGCGACCGGGCCCAACTGGCCGAGGACCAGGCCCATCACGCGGTCGCCGACGGCCAGGCCGGGCACGTCGGCGGCGACCTCGGTGACCACTCCGGCGGCCTCGCTGCCCAGTTCGTATCCGTCGGGTCCGGCGTCGAGGGTGAGGAGGAGGTCGAGGAAGTTCATCCCGGCCGCGTGCACGGCGAGGCGTACCTCGCCGGGTGCCAGGGGCCGTTCGGCCGCCGGGTCCTCCCGCAGGGCGAGGCCGTCCGGCGTGCCCCTGCGCGCGATGTCCAGCCGCCACGCGCCGGTGTCCGGCGGCACCTCCAGCGCGGGCCGCTCGGCGGCGCGGGCCAGCCGGGGCACGGTGACGGCGCCGTCCGCAGCGCGAGCCGGGTTCACCGGTGGCGAGCGCGGCGGGCAGCGCCCGCCGGGAGGCGCGGTCGGCGCCGAGGTCGACCAGGGCGAAGCGGCCGGGGTGCTCGGACTGCGCCGAGGACACCAGGCCCACACGGCGGCCTGGGCCGGGTCGGGCAGGTCGGTGCGGACCGCGTCGCGGGTGACGAACACCAGTCGGCCGGAGGTGGGTTGGTCATCCGCCGACCAGCCGCGGGCCAGGTCCAGCGCCCACCGGGTGGCCGCGCCCACCGCCGCCTCGATCTCCTCGGGTGTGCCCGCGCCGGACCGTACCGGGCAGGGGCGATCACGTCCGGGCCGGGGTGACCGCGTCCGGCGCGGGCAGGGCGGCCACGGGCAGGACCTCCACGGGCAGACCGGCGTCGGCGAGGCCGAGGTCGTCGGCGCCGAGCACCGCGAGGGCGCGGCGGACGGCGGGTCCGGTACGTCGGCGACCGGTGTCCACTCGACCGCGAACAGCGACCGGGCCGCCGCGTCGCCGGGGCCGCCGAGCCGGTCCAGGTCCGCGGGCCGCATGGCCAGCGCGTCGACGGTGGCGACGGGCGGCCCTGTTCGTCGGCGATGGCCAGCGTCCGGCCGCCGGTGCCGTCCGGCGACCAGCGCACCCGCAGGGCGGAGCCGCCGCATGCGTGCAGCCGCACCCGGACCAGCTCAGCGGGAGCAGGGTGCGGCCGTCCTCTCGATGGTGTGCAGCACGGGCACGTGCAACGCGGCGTCCAGCAGCGCCGGATGCAGTGCGTACGCCCCGTCGGCGGTGTCGTCCGCGGCGGGCAGGGCGACTTCGGCGCAGAGGTCGTCGCCGACTCGCCAGGCGGCCCGGTGCCCCGGAGCGCCGGTCCGTAGCGGTAGCCGAGTTCGGCAGCGCGGTCGTACAGGCCGTCGACGTCCAGGGGCACCGCGTCCGCGGGCGGCCAGGCGCGGAGGGCGGCGGGCTCCTGGTCGCCCGCGGCGAGCGTGCCGCTCGCGTGGTGGGTCCATCCCTCGTCCGGGTCCGGGTCCTCGGCGCGGGCGTGGATGTCCACGGGCCGACGCCCGTCGTCCGGCGCGCCGAGCGTGACGCGCAGCTGCACCCGCCGCGTTCGGGCAGCACCAGGGGACGCGCAGGGTCAGTTCCTCGATCTGGTCGAGCCCGCGGTGCCGGGCGGCGTGCAGGGCCAGGTCCACGAAGCCGGTGCCGGGGAAGACCACGCGTCCGCCCACCACGTGGTCGGCCAGCCAGCGCGGGCGCTCGCGGACAGCCGTCCGGTGAACACGAGGGTGTCGCTGCCGGGGAGGGCGACCGCGGCGCCGAGCAGCGGTGGCCGGCGGCGGCCAGGCCGAGCCCGGTCGCCGCCTGGTCGGGCGCGAGGAGGTGCCGGACGGCAGCCAGTAGCGTTCGCGCTGGAACGCGTAGGTGGGCAGGTCCACGCGGCGCGCGGGCCGACCGGCCAGGTACGCGGCGCGGTCGAGGACCGCGCCCGGGCGAACAGCCGCGCCGCGGCCCGCACCGCGGCCTCCGTCCCGGTCCTGGCTCCGTCGAGGGCGGGGACGAACACCGCGTCCGGCGCGCACCGGCGGCCGATGGTGGTGAGGCCGTCGCCGGGGCCGGATTCCAGCAGGGTGGTGACTCCCTGGGCGCGCAGCGCGGCGATCCCGTCGGCGAACCGCGCGGTGTGCCGCAGCTGCCGCGTCCAGTGGTCCGGCGATCGCAGGTCCTCGGGTCCGGCGGACCGGCCGGTGGCCAGGGAGAGGACCGGGATGCGCAGGGCCGAACTCCGCCTTCTCCACCGCCTGCCGGTACGCGGCCGTCAGCGCCTCGTACGGGTCGGTCGGCGGATCGTGCGGGCCGGTCGGCGAGTCATGCGGGTCGGTCGTCGGGTGGGGCAGCGCGTGGCAGCCGGACAGCCGTTTCACCTTCCGGCCCCGGCGCTGGAAGTGCGCCGCGAGATCGAGTACGTCGTCCTCGGCTCCGGAGAGCACCACCGACTCGGGGCCGTCGACGGCGGCGACGCCCACGCGGCCGCCACGGTCCGCGAGTTGGGCGGCGGCCTCCTCCTCGGTGGCCTCGACCCGTACGCTCGCCGCGCCGCGCGGCAGGGCCCGCAGGAGCGCGGCCCGCGCGGCGATCACGCTGGCGGCGTCGGCGAGGAGAGCCCTCCGGCCACGTGTACGGCGGCCACCTCACCGGCCGCGTGCCCGGCGAGTACGTCGGGCCGCAGGCCCCAGGACTCCACAGCCGGAACAGGGCGACCTCGATGGCGAACAGCGCGCACTCGGCGTGTCCGGGGTCCTGGGACGGCTCCGGGCCGTCGTCGAACACGGCCTCGCGCAGGGGAGTTCGAGCAGCGGGTCCAGGTGGGCGCACACGGCGTCCATGGCCTCGGCGAACACCGGGTACCGCTCGTACAGGTCCCGTCCCGCGCCCGGGAGCCCCTGGCCGGGAAGAGCACGGCGATCGGGCCCCGTCGGCGGGTCCGGCCTCCGTCCCGGCCGGGTGCCGTCCCTCGGCGATGTCGCCCACCGCCGCGAGCAGTTCGGCCCGGGTCGTGCCGAGCGCCACGGCGCGGTGCTCGAACGCCGAGCGGTCGGCGAGGGAGTGCGCGACGTCCGCGGGGCCGTCTCGGGCCGGGCGGTGAGTGCGGCGTGCAGCCGGGCCGCCTGCTCCCGCAGGGCCGCGGCCGTGCGCCCGGAGAGGTCCAGGCCACCGGGGCGCGTCCGCGGCGGGCCCGTCGGGCGTCGGCACGGTGTCCGGCGCCTCCTCGGCCTCGGGCGCCTGCTCCAGGATGAGGTGCGCGTTGGTGCCGCTGACGCCGAAGGAGGACACCCCGGCCCGGCGCGGCTCCCCGTCTCCGGCCACGGCCGGGCCTCGGTCAGCAGCCGCACGGCGCCGCCGGTCCAGTCCACGTGCGAGGTGGGCCGGTCGACGTGCAGGGTCCGCGGCAGTACGCCGTGGCGCAGCGCCTGCACCATCTTGACCACGCCGCCGATCCCGGCGGCCCACTGGGTGTGGCCGATGTTCGACTTCAGCGAGCCCAGCCACAGCGGCCGGTCGTCCGGGCGGCCCGAGCCGTAGGCCGCCAGCAGCGCCCGCGCCTCGATGGGGTCGCCCAGGGTGGTGCCGGTGCCGTGGGCCTCCACGGCGTCCACGTCCGTGGCGGACAGGCCCGCACCGGCGAGCGCCTGCTGGATCACCCGCTCCTGCGCCGGACCGCTGGGCGCGGTCAGGCCGTTGGACGCGCCGTCCTGGTTGACCGCGCTGCCGCGGATCAGCGCCAGCACCGGGTGTCCGTGGCGGCGGGCGTCGGAGAGCCGCTCCAGCAGCAGCAGACCGGCGCCCTCGCCCCACCCGGTGCCGTCGGCGGCCTCGGCGAACGGCTTGCAGCGCCCGTCCCGCGCCAGCCCGCCCTGCCTGCTGAACTCGGAGAAGGAGGTGGGTTCGACCATCACCGCCACCCGCCGGCCAGCGCCGCCGCGCACTCCCCGCGCCGCAGCGAGGCGCATGCCAGGTCCACCGCGACCAGCGAGGACGAGCAGGCGGTGTCGACGGTCAGCGCCGGTCCGCGCAGCCCGAGCGCGTAGGCCACCCGGCCGGACATCACGCTCGTCGCGTCGCCGGTGAACCGGTAGCCCCGCGTGCCCTCGGGGCCCGGTCCAGGGACCGCCGTAGCGCTGGCCGGAGGCGCCGACGAAGACGCCCGTCGAACTCTCGCGCAGCGAGCCGGGTCGATGCCCGCGCGTTCGCACGCCTCCCAGGACAGTTCGAGGATCTGCCGCTGCTGCGGATCCATCGCCAGTGCCTCGCGGGGAGATGCCGAAGAAGTCCGCGTCGAAGTCGGCGACGTCGTGGAGGAATCCGCCCTCGCGGGTGGTGCTGTGACCGGCGGCCTCGGCGCCCTCCTCGTACATGCGGTCCAGGTCCCAGCCCCGGTCGGTGGGGAAGGGCCCGATCGCGTCGCGTTCGGCGGCGACCAGGTCCCACAGGTCCTCCGGGCCGCGCACCCCGCCGGGTAGCGGCACGCCATGGCCACCACGGCGATGGGCTCCCCGGCGGCGGCCGGGGCGGGCGCGGTCGGCGCGCCCGGTGCGGTACGGCCGCCGAGCAGGGCGGTGCGCAGGTGGCGGGCGAGCGCCTCGGCGGTGGGGTGGTCGAAGACCACGGTGGTGGGCAGGCGCAGGCCGGTGACGTCGTTGAGCCTGTTCCGGGCCTCGACCGCGATCAGTGAGTCGAAGCCCAGGGCCCGGAAGGGCCGGTCGGCCTCGATCTCCTCCGCCGAGGACTGGCCGAGGGCCGCGGCGGCCTGGGTGCGGACCAGGGCCAGCAGCTCCCGGTGCTGCTCGGCCTCGGGCAACGCGGCCAGCCGCCCGGCCAGTTCGGCCCCGGCGCCGGTGCCGTGCCCGCGTCCGGCGCGGTCCCGGCGGGCGGGCGCACCGCCTCCGGGATGTCGTCGAGCAGCGGGCGGGGCCGGGCCGCGGTGAAGCCGGTCGCGAAGCGCGCCCAGTCGACGTCGGCGACGGTGAGCGTGGCCTCGCCGCGGCTCAGCGCGTCGGCGAGGACGCGGACGCCGCGCTCGGGGCGATCGGCCGCAGGCCGATCCGTCGCAGCAGGGCCCGCTTGTCGCCTCCGGACATCCCGTCGCCGTCCCACATGCCCCAGGCCACGGAAAGGGCCGGTGCGCCCGGGCGCGGCGGCGTTCGGCGAGCCCGTCGAGGAACGCGTTCGCCGCCCCGTAGGCGCCCAGGCCGCCGCTCCCCACACGGCCGCCCCGGAGGAGAACAGGACGAAGGCGTCGAGTTCGCGCCCGTCCAGCAGCGCGTCCAGGTGCGCCGCGCCCGCGGCCTTCGCGGCGAGCGCGTCGGCCAGTTCGGCGGTGCCGGTGTCGGCGAGCGGGCGCGACACCGCGGTCCCGGCCGTGTGGAACACCGAGCGGACCGGCCTGTCCTCGGCGTCCAGGCGCGCGACGAGCGCGGCGAGCGCGGCGCGGTCGGCGGTGTCGCAGCCGACCACGCTCACCTCGGCGCCGAGCGCGCCGAGTTCGGCCGCCAGCTCCCCGGCGCCGGGCGCGTCCGGTCCCCGTCTGCTGGCGAGGACCAGGTGCTCGGCGCCCTCGCGGGCCAGCCAGCGGGCCACGTGGCCGCCGAGCGCGCCGGTGCCGCCGGTGATCAGGACGGTGCCGCGTGGCCGCCAGCCCGCTCCGCGTACGGCGGGGCCGCCGGTTGCGGGTCAGCCGCCGTACGGACACCCCGTCGGACGCACGGCGAGCTGGTCCTCGTCCCCGATCCCGGCGAGCACGGCGGCCAGCCGCTGTCCGGCCCGGCGGTCCGCGGTCGCGGGCAGGTCGACCAACCCGCCCCACCGGCCGGGGAGTTCGAGCCCGGCGGCCAGGCCCAGTCCCCAGGTCTGGGTCTGCGTGGGGCTGTCCAGGCGGTCGGACGGGGCGACCGACACGGCCCCGGGTGGCCAGCCACAGGGGCGCGCCGACGTCCGCGTCGCCGAGCGCGCCGACCAGCGCCAGCGTGCCGGACAGCCCGCGCGGTACGCACGGCCGGTCGGGGTCGGCCCGTTCGTCCAGGGCCAGCAGCGAGAGCACCCCGGCGGGTCGGGTGTCGGCGGACTCGGCGCGCAGCCGCTCGGCGAGTCCGGCGCGGTGCGGGCTGTCGCACTCCAGCACGGCCACGTCGGCCCCGTGGCCGCGCAGCGTCGGCCGCGGCCCCGGCCCACGGGTGGCCGCCGTGCTCGGCGGGTACGACGAGCAGCCACCGGCCGGACAGCGCGGGGCGGCGGGTGGTTCGACGGGCCGCCAGGTGACGCGGTGGCGCCAGGTGTCGGTCTCCGCCTCCTCCGCGCGCCGTCGGCGCCAGGCGGCGAGCCGGGGCAGCAGCGCGTCGAGCGGTGTGGTGCCGTCGACGTCCAGTTCCCGGGTGACCGCCGCGGTGTCCTCCCGCTCGACCGCGGACCAGAACGCGGCGTCACCGCCGCCGTGGCGGTCCGTGCCGTCGGCGGGCGGGGTGTCGGCTCGATCCAGTAGCGACGGCCCTGGAAGGGGTAGGTCGGCAGGTCGACCCGCCTGCCGCCGGGTGTGTTCCGCTCCAGTCCACGGGCACGCCGTGGACGAACGCCCGCGCCAGTGAGGTCATCAGGCGGTGCGGGCCGCCTTCGTCGCGGCGCAGCGTGCCCACCACGAGCGCGTCGGTGGAGACGGCCTCGGCCAGCTCCCGCACCCCAGGGTGAGCACCGGATGCGGGCTGACCTCGACGAAGGCGCGGTGGCCCGCCGCGGCGAGCCCGGCGACGGCGTCCGCGAACTCCACGGTCCCGCGCAGGTTCCGGTACCAGTACCCGGCGTCCAGCTCCGGCCCGGACAGGTACGCGCCCGTGACCGTGGACAGCATCGGCACGGTGGCGGGCCGGGGCCGGATCGGCTCCAGCGCCTCCAGCAGGTCCTCGCGGACCCGCTCCACGTGCGGGGAGTGCGAGGCGTAGTCCACCGGGAGCCACCAGGTGCTCACCTCGTCGTCCTCGCACGACCGCACCAGTTCCGCCAGCGCGTCGCGGTCGCCCGCGACCGCCACCGACACCGGTCCGTTCACCGCCGCCACCGAGATCCGCCCGTCCCACCGGGTCAGCCGCTCGCGCACCTGTGCCACCGGCAGGGCCAGCGACACCATGGCGCCGGTGCCCGACAGGGCGGTCAGCGCGCGGGCGCGCAGCGCCACCGCCCGCGCCGCGTCCCCAGCGACAGGGCGCCCGCCACGCACGCGGCGGCGATCTCCCCTGGCTGTGCCCCACCACCGCCGCCGGGCGGACCCCATGGACCGCCACACGGCCGCCAGCGACACCATCACCGCCCACAGGGCGGGCTGTACGACGTCCACGCGGTCCAGCGGCGCCGCGTCGGGCGTGCCGCGGACGACGTCCACCACCGGCCAGTCGACGTACGGTTCGAGCGCCGCCGCGCACGCGCGCAGTTCGCGGCGGAACACCGGTGAGGCGTCCCAGAGTTCGGCGCCCATGCCGACCCACTGCGAGCCCTGGCCGGGAAGACGAACACCGTCTTGCGGGCGCCGCCCGCCCGGCCCGTGACCGGTGCCGGTACGCCGTCCGCCTCGCTTGCCCCAGTTCCTTCCGTCCCTCCGTTCCTCCGCCAGCGCGGTCAGACCGGCGAGCAGGGCCGCGCGGTCCTCCCCGACGACGACGCCCCGGTGGTCGAAGAGGGTCCGGGAGGTCAGCAGCGAGTGGCCGATGTCCGCGCAGGTCGCCTCGGGCCGGTCCCGCAGGTGTGCCAGCAGCCGACGCGCCTGGTCCCGCAGGGCCGCCTCGCTCTTCCCGGACAGCACCCACGGCAGCGCCCGGTCACCGCTGCCGGTTCGGGTGCCGCTGCCGGTTCCGCCGCCGCTTCCGGTTCGGGTGCTGATCCCGGTTCCGCCGCCGTTGGTTCCGGGGCCTGTTCGAGGATGGCGTGGGCGTTGGTGCCGCTGACGCCGAAGGACGAGACCCCGCCCGGCGCGGCTCCCCGTCTCCGGCCACGGCCGGGCCTCGGTCAGCAGCTCCACCGCGCCCGCCCGCCAGCCGACGTGCGGGCTGGGCCGGTCGACGTGCAGGGTCCGGGGCAGTACGCCGTGGCGCAGCGCCAGCACGGCCTTGATGACGCCCGCGATCCCGGCCGCCGCCTGGGTGTGGCCGATGTTCGACTTCAGGGAGCCCAGCCACAACGGGCGGCCGGGCGCCCGTCCCTGGCCGTAGGTCTCGATGAGCGCCTGGGCCTCGATCGGGTCGCCCAGGGGTGCCCGTGCCGTGTGCCTCCACGGTGTCGACCTGCGCGGGCGTGAGCCCGGCCGCCGCCAGGGCCTCGGCCATCAGGGCGCGCTGCGACGGTCCGCTGGGGCGGTGAGGCCGTTGGACGCGCCGTCCTGGTTCACCGCGCTGCCCCGTACGACGGCGAGCACCGGGTGCCCGTGGCGGCGCGCGTCGGACAGCCGCTCCACCACGACCAGGCCGACGCCCTCGGCGAGCCCGAACCCGTCGGCGGCGGCCGAGAACGCCTTGCTCCGGCCGTCGGGGACAGCGCCCGCTGGCGGCTGAACTCCACGAACAGGCCCGGCGACGAGGCACGGTGGCCCCGCCCGCCAACGCGACGGCGCACTCCCGCGTTGGAGCGACTGGCAGGCCAGGTGCAGCGCGACCAGCGAGGAGGAGCAGGCGGTGTCCACCGTCACCGCGGGGCCGGTCAGCCCGAGCGCGTAGGCGATCCGGCCTGACGCCACGCTGGCCGTGTTCCCGGTGAGCAGATGGCCTTCCAGCTCCGGCGGTGCCTGGTGCAGGCGCGGGCCGTAGTCCTGGGCGATCGCGCCGACGAACACCCCGTCCGGCTGCCGCGCAGTTGCGAGGATCGATGCCCGCGCGTTCCAGGGCCTCCCAGGAGACCTCCAGGAGCAGCCGCTGCTGGGGTCCATGGCCAGGGCCTCGCGCGGCGAGATGCCGAAGAACGCGGCGTCGAACCGGTCGGCGTCCCGGACGAAGCCGCCCTCGCGCTGGTAGGAGTGGCCGGAGGCGTCGGCGTCCGGGTCGTACAGCTCGTCGGGGCGCCAGCCGCGGTCGGCGGGGAAGGGGTCTGGGCCTCGCCGCCGGACGCCAGCATCTCCCACAGTTCCTCGGGCTTCGTACGCCGCCGGGCAGGCGGCAGCCCATCGCCACGACGGCGATCGGCTCGTCGCTCGGGGTACGGCGCGGCGGCGTACCGGCACGCGGGAGCGGCCGGTGATGACGCGGTCGAGGTGGTCGACGAGCGCGGGCGCGGTGGGGTGGTCGAAGACCAGGGTGACCGGCAGCTCCAGGCCGGTGGCGGCGTTGATCAGGGCGCGCAGCTCCGTCGCGCCCGCCGAGTCCAGTCCCAGGTCCGACAGGGGCGATCCTCGTCGGCCGGGTCCATGCCGTCGTGGCCGAGTACGGCGGCGACGTTCTCGCGGACCAGGTCCGTCAGTTCCTCGTGCCGCTCCGCCGCTCCGGCCGCGGCCAGCCGCTCGTACGGCGGGGGCGGGGAGGCTTCGGCGTCGCGGCTCGCCGTGGCGCCCGGGCGTCTTCGGAGCCGGTGCCGTCGTGGGCGGCGGCGTCGAACGGGTAGGTGGGCAGCGGCACCGGCGGGCGCCGCGTCCCTCGAACACCGCGTTCCACTCCGGTTCCACCCCGTGCGCGTACAGCTCGCCGAGCGCCCGGTACAGGCTGTCCTGGCCGCCTCGGTAGCGGCGCAGGGTGCCGGTCACCACGGCGTCCACGCCCGCGTGGTCGGCGGTCTCCCGCACGGTGTGCGCGAGGACGGGTGCGGGCTGACCTCGACCACGGCGCCGTGTCCTCGGCGAGCAGCGCGCGGACCGCCCCTCGAAGTCGACGGGGCGGCGCATGGCGGCGCACCAGTAGTCGGCGGTGAGGGAGAGCGGGTCGACCCTGGTCCCGGCCGCGGCGGAGTAGTACGCCACGTCGGTCGGGCGGGGCCGCAGGAAGGCGAGGTCGGCGCGGAGCGCGTCGAGCACCGGATCGATCTGGCGGCTGTGTCCCGCGAGACCGAGGGCGATCCGCCAGGTGCGCACCGACTCGGCGGCGAGTTCGGCGGCCAGTTCCGCCACCGCCTCCGGGGTGCCGGAGACGACGACCGAGCGGGGCGCGTAGCGGGCGGTGAGTTCCAACTCGTCGGCGTAGCGCGCCAGTCGGGGCCGTACCTCGTCGGCGGAGGCCAGCACCGAGAGCATCGCTCCCCGGCCCAGCAGCGGGGTCTGCGCCCGGCTGAAGAGCGCGACCGCGCGTGCCCCGTCGTCCAGGGAGAGCGCCCCGGCCACGGTCGCGGCGGTGATCTCGCCGGCGCTGGAGCCGACGACGGCGCCGGGCGTCACGCCGTGGGAGCGCCAGAGCGCGGCCAGCGCCACTGTCGTCGCCCACAGCGCGGGTTGGGCCACCTCCGGTCGGCCGAGCGCGGGGTGTCCGTCGCGGGCGTGCCCGGTTCGTCCCGTGCCGCGTCCAGCAGCACGTCCAGCACCGGCCAGTCGACGTGCGGGGCGAGGACGTCGGCGCACTCCGTGAGCCGTTCGGCGAACAGCGGTGACGCCTCGAACAGTTCCGCGGCCATCCCGGGCCACTGCGGTCCGTGTCCCGGGCAGACGAAGGCGATCCGGCCCCGGTCGGCCGCGGTGCCGCGGACCAGGTCGGCGTCCGGCCGCCCGTGTGCCAGCCGGTCCAGGGCCGCGGCGATGCGCTCCTGGACCGCCCGACGACAACGGCCCGGTGGCGGTGGGCGGTTCGGGTGGTCGCGAGCGAGTGGGCGACGTCCGCGAGCGGCAGACCGGGTGTGCGCCGAGGTACGCGCGCAGATCGCGGGCCAGGGCACGGAGCGCGTCGGGGCCGTGCGCGCCGAGCGGCAGCGGGACCACCTGCTCGGTGGGCTCCTCGACGGGCTCGTCAGTGGCCTCTTCGGCGGGCGCAGCGGCTGGCGCTTCGGCTGACTCTCCGCTCGCGGGCGGGGCCGTCCGGGGCCGGGCGGCCGTGCCGGAGCGCGGCGTCGACCAACTCCCGTACGTCCGGGCCCGCGTCGGCCGGGAGCCGCACGGGATAGCGAAAGCCCTCGTGGCCGGTGGCGGAGTGGCCGGTGGCGGACAGGACGGCGGCAGCGGCCCTCTTCCGCGCTCGCGGCGATCACCACGGCGGTGCGGCAGTCCCCGTCCCGCAGGCGCGCCACCGCCGCGGCCACCGGATCCGGTCCCGTCCACCGCGGCCCCGCCGCGGCGAACACCCGGCCACGTCGTCGAGTCGGCCGTCCGCGGCGTCGGAGGCGAAGAGTCCCAGCGGACCGCCGGACCCGTCCGGTGCGAGGCCCGCGTCCTCCAGCGCCGTCCAGACCGCTTCGAGGACCGGCAGCCGCCCGGTGGCCGGTTCGGCACCGCGCGTATCGCGGAACAGTTCGGATCCGGCCGACGTGCCGACGGTCTTTCCCGGTACGCGGCGCGGCGCGCCACCCCGATCACAGCGACCATGTCACCGTCCGACGGCTGGTTTTCGCGCATGGAATCCTCTCGGCCGATGCCTGCCAATACCGATAACGAGTAGGCGCACCGAATCAAACGAATATCCAGTAGCGCCCGGGTGCGTCCCGGCGGGTCGTGTATCCAGTCAAGCCAGCCTGGTTCAGCGGCTCAACACGGCCTCGGAACCGTTAGGAAAACCCTCAAGTTGCGCTGCTCTCCGCTGGGTATCCTGGCATTCGGGCAACCGCGCCTGTTCCCCGGATTCGAAAACCAATAGGGGTTCCGACTAAGGGTCAATAGGGTTCAGGCGGCCAACGCTATTCATGGAACCGCGTTAAACCGAAAACGATGGACGGATATCGCATGTGCGCAGCCGACCCGGCTTCCCTCCCGTCGCGCCGAACGGCGCGCCGGCGCAGGGCAACGATCCGCCGACCGGTGACCGCGTCTTCAGCTGTGTGCTGGTCGGCGGCAACTCGCTGGTCGTCACCTGCGCCGAGCTGCTGCTGAGCCATGGCCACCGGGTCGCCGCCCTGGTCTCGCCGGACGCCGCCATCCGCGAGTGGGCGCGGCAACAGGGCCTGACCGCGCTGGACTTCGGCCCGCGCTGGTCGACCGGCTCACCGCGGCTGACCCTTCGACCACCTGTTCAGCATCGCCAACCTGCGGATGCTGCCGCCCGAACTGCTGGCCCTGCCGCGCGGACTGCCGGTGAACTTCCACGACGGGCCGCTGCCGCTCACGCCGGTCTTCACGCCACGAGCTGGGCCGTCCTGGAGGGCGAGAGCACGCACGGCGTGACCTGGCACGTGATGACGGAGGGGCCGACGAGGGGACGTCCTGGTCCGGCGGCCGGTCGCGGTGAGCGCGCGGGACACTAGCCACAGCCTCAACGTCAAGTGCTTCGAGGCGGGTTACGCCTCCTTCGCCGAACTGCTGGAGCGGCTGGAGGAGTGCGCGGCCGGGAGGGCGGGCGCGTTCCGCGGTCGCCGCAGGATCTGTCCGAGCGGACCTACCACGGCAAGTTCGACCGGCCCGAGGGCGGCGGGTTCCTCTCCTGGGACCGGCCGTCCGGGGTGCTGGACGCCGCCGTGCGGGCCGCCGACCACGGCCCGTATCCCAACGAGTTCGGCACCGCGAAGATCGCCCTGGCCGACGGCGCCGCTCTGGTGGGGCGCTCGCCCGCTGCCCGGCCCGGCCGGGCAGCCGCCGGGACCGTGCTGCGCGCGGACGGGGACGGGGCGGTGGTGGCGACCGCGGACGGCGCCGTGCGGCTGACGGGGCTCGCCTCCCGTCCGGTGAGCCGCTCGGCGCCGCCGCGCTGGCCGCCGAGGCGTCCGCCCCGGCCGCCGACTCCCCGTCCCGGGCGCGGAGTTGCTGGACGCCGCCACCGGGGCCCAGGCCAGGACGCTCCGTCATGAGGCGTACTGGCGGCGGCGTCTCGCCGGGCTCGTACCGGCCGACCTGGTGGGGACGGAGTCCACCGCGCGTACCGGCGCCGGACACACCGCCGTCCGCGTCCCCGTGCCCGCGGGCGCCGGTGGTGCCGCCGCCCGCGCCGGGCTCGGGCGTGACCAGTGGCTGCTCGCGGCCCATCTGGCCTTCCTCACCCGGATCGGGGTGGAGGAGGACACCGACGTGCACTGGCGGGCCGGCCGGCACTCCACCGGTCACCCGTCGGTGGACGCGCTGTACGCCTCCTTCGTGCCGCTGCGCGTTCCCCGGTGGAGGGGCGGACATGGCGGCGCTCGGCGCCCGTACCGTCCAGCTGGTGGGCGGGCGGCCCGGCGCGGCACCCACCCTTCGACCTGCGGGCCCGTCATCCGCCGCTGCGCTCGGCGGTGCCGCCGTGCCGGGCCTGCCGGTCGCCGTCGAGTTCTGCGACAGCCTCGACGAGCCCGCCGACCTGGCCGACGGGACGTCGCTGCTCATCCGCGTGCCGCGCGGCTGCGGTCCCGGCCGTGCCAGTGGGTGGTGCGCGAGGGCACCTGGGACCGGGCCACGCTCACCCTGCTCACCGAGTACGCGACCGCGTTCCTGGCCGGACTGGCGACCGAGGAGGGCGCCGGGACCCGGCGGGCTGCCGCTGGGCACGAAGGCCCACCGGTCCGCCGCCGCCCGGACCGGGAGACGGCCACCGGCCAACCGCCGCCGGACTCCTGTGTCCACCAGCTGGTGGCGCGTCAGGCCAGGCTCCGCCCGGACTCCCCGCCGTCTCCTGCTCCGGGGAGGTCGTCGACTACGCCGAGCTGGACCGCCGGTCCTCGGCACTGGCCGGGTACCTGCGGGAGCGGGGCATCGGGGACGGGCACCGGGTCGGGGTGTTCCTGGAGCGGTCGGTGCGGCTGCCGGTCGTCCTGCTGGCCGTCATGAAGACCGGCGCCGCCTACGTCCCGCTGGATCCGGTCTATCCCCGGACCGCGTCGCGTACATGCTGGACGACGCCGCGCTGTCCCTGGTCGTCACCGAGTCGGGGCTGGCCGCGCGGCTCCCCGGGGCCACGGCGACCCGCTGCTGCTGGACCGCTCCGGGCCCGAGGTGGCGTCGGCCACGCCCGAGCCGGGCGACGGGGTGAGCGCGGACCAGGACGTCTACGTCCTGTACACCTCGGGCTCGACCGGCCGCCCCAAGGGGTGCGCGTCGGGCACCGCGCGCTGACCAACCTCGTGGTGTCGATGTGCCGCGCTCCGGGCGTGCGCGAGGACGACACGATGCTGGCGGTGACCACGGTCTGCTTCGACATCGCGGGCCTTGAGCTGTTCGCCCCGCTGGTGGCGGGGGCCGTGTCGAGGTGGCCCGGGAGCGGGCCGCCGCCGACGGGAGGGGCTGCGCGAGCTGCTGGAGCGGGTCCGGCCGACGGTCATGCAGGCCACCCCGCCACCTGGCGGATGCTGCTGGACGCGGGATGGCCGTCGGGCCCCGACGCCCGCTGCCGCGCGTCCTGTGCGGCGGGGAGGCGCTGACCGGGGAACTGGCCGAGCGGCTGCTGTCCCACGGGGCGCGGCTGTGGAACCTGTACGGGCCCACCGAGACCACCATCTGGTCCTCCGTCCAGCGGGTGCGGGCCGGGCGGGCGGTGACGGTCGGCCGCCCGATCGCCAACACCGCGTTCCACGTCGTCGACCGCCGGATGCGGCCCGTTCCGCCGGGCGTGCCGGGCGAGTTGCTCATCGGGGGCGCGGGGTGTCCCGCGGTTATCTGAACCGGCCGGAGCTGACCGCCGAACGGTTCCTGCCGGATGTGTACGGCGGGTCGGGGGCACCGTCTACCGCACCGGCGACCTGGTGCGGCTGCGGCCGGACGGGGAGCTGGACTGCCTCGGGCGGCTGGACGCCCAGGTCAAGCTGAACGGCTACCGGATCGAACCCGGGAGGTCGAGGCCGAGTTGACGCGCGGTCCGGACGTGGCCGAGGCGGTCGTCGTGGTGCGCGAGGACCGGCCGGGAGACCGGCGTCTGGTGGCGTACCTCGTCCCCGTACGCCCGGGATCAGGCCGGGCGAGCTGCGTGCCCGGCTGCTCGCCGCGCTGCCCGACTACATGGTGCCCACGGCCTTCGTGGAGTTGGACGCCATTCCGCGGACGGCCAACGGCAAGACCGACCGGCGGGCCCTGCCCCGGCCCGGCGGCGCCGCGGGAGCGGGCGGCGAGCCGGAGGACCGGCTGGAGCGCGCGGTCGCGGGCATCTGGCGCGAGACCCTCGTGCTCGACGCCGTGGGCACGGAGGACAACTTCTTCGAGGCGGGCGGCAACTCGCTGCTGCTGATGCGTGTGATGTCCCGGATCAACGCCGAGGTGGGCGGGTCGCTGACCCGCGTCGAGATGTTCTCGTACCCCACCGTCCGGGCGCTGGCCCGGCACCTGCGGGCCGGGGCGCCGGGCGTGGTGGGGCAGCGCCCGCGCCGCCGGAGGCCACGGCTCCCGGCCCTCCAGGACCGGGCTCGGCGATCTGCGCCGCAGACGGCAGCGGCACCACACGGCCGACGAGGCCCCGGTGAGCAGGAACGCCCCGCCGGGCGGGGCTCTTCGGCGAACGGGAACTCTTCGACGGACAGGAAGCGGAGGACCATGCGCGCGTGCGAGGTGTGCGCCCTTAAAGAGGATCACCCGGAGTGAGCCTCGACGACGACAACGTGTGCAGTCTGTGCCGACTCGGCATGGTCGGCGAGTTGCTGGAGAACTTCAGCTACACCGACCAGGTGCACGAGGAGTTCACCCGCGGCGGCCCCAATCCGCACGGCCCGTACGACTGCCTCTTCATGTACAGCGGCGGCAAGGACAGCACGTTCATGCTGGACAAGTTCGTGAACTCCTACGGGAAGAGAGTTCTCGCCTACACCTTCGACGTCCCGTTCGAAAGCACGCACGCGGCCGACAACATCGCGCTGGCCGGGAGAAGATCCCGCCACGTTCGTCGTCGACTCCGACGACGACAATCTGAAACGGGTCATGCGGGAGGTGTTCCGGCGGCCGGTGACCAAGCCGGGCCGCTACCTCGACGAGAAGCTCCCGTGTGTCTCCTGCCGCTCGTTCTTCGTGATCCGCGCGATCATCTACGCGTTCCGGCACCGCATCCCGTACATCGCGCTGTGCGCGGACCCGCAGCAGATCCTCACCATGGAGTCCGACACCCGGGAGGTGGTCAGGGGCTTCTACCGGACCTTCGGCCCGCAGCTGACCGACACGGTCTTCCGCAGCGAGGCCGAGGAGGTGCTCTTCGCCGACGAGGCGGACCTGCCCAAGATCGTCTTCCCGTTCGTCGCGCTGCGCTACCAGTACGACCCGACGGCATCGTCGAGGAACTCAAGGCCAAGGGGCTGTACAACTCCTCGCCGCTGGAGACGCACTGCACGCTGTTCCCGCTGCTGAACTACTACTCCTTCAAGCACTGGAACTGCATGTTCTACAAGCTCAACGCGTCCAGTCACCGGCGGTCGGTCCGGCGCAACAAGAACTACGACCGCTCCACCTTCAGCATCACCTTTCCTCGTGCGACGGACCTCCCGCGGTCGAGGAGCGGATGAAACACGTCGTCCTCGGTATCGCCGAGGAGCGCGGGATTCCGCCGACCACCGCGGCGAACTGGTGGACATCTTCCGTGAACTCGGCGCCACCGACGACGCGGCGCGGTTCGTCGCCGAGGGTTCCTCAACATGCGGGCCACGGCCGCCGATCTGAGCATCGCCCTCTAGGACACGAGGCTAGGGACATATGGAGCAGTCAGCAGTGATCAAGGACAGCGACATCGCGGTCATCGGCATGGCGTGCCGTTTCCGGGGCCGCGGGCACGCCGACGCCTTCTGGGGCAACCTGCGCGAGGGCCGGGAGAGTCTGGTGTTCTTCACCGACGAGGAACTCCTGGCCGCCGGGGCCGACCCGGCCGAGCTGGCGCGGCCCGGCCAGGTCAAGGCCGGACACCCGCTTCCCGATCTGGAGATGTTCGACGCCGGGCACTTCGGCATTCCCGACGACGAGGCGGAGATCCTCGATCCGCAGCACCGCCATTTCCTGGAGTGTTCGCTGGCCGCCCTGGAGGACGCCGGATACGAACCCTCCGAGTACCCGGGGACATCGGCCTGTTCGCCGGGGCGGGGATGAACACCTACCTCCTCACCCACCTCGCCGAGCGGTACCGGAACGCGTCGTCGGTCGGCCACTACCGGCTGATGCTCGCCAACGACAAGGACTTCCTGGCCACCCGGGTCTCCTACAAGCTCAACCTGCGGGGCCGAGCCTCAGCGTCAACACCGCCTGCTCCACCGCCCTGGTCGCCGTCCACCAGGCATGCCTGAGTCTGATCGCCGGAGAGTGCGCCCTCTCCCTGGCCGGAGCCGTCCATCTGCGGGTGCCGCAGACGGCGGGCTACGTCCACCAGGAGGAATGATCTTCTCTCCCGACGGTCACTGCCGCGCCTTCGACGCGGACGCGGGCGGCACGGTGATCTCCAGCGGCGTCGGCGTGGTGGTGCTCAAGCGCCTGGCGGACGCGGTCGCGGACCAGGACACCGTGCACGCCGTGATCAAGGGGACGGCGGTGAACAACGACGGCTCGGCCAAGACGGGTTACACCGCCCCGAGCGTCGGGCGCCAGGCGGACGTCATCCGCGACGCCCAGAGCGTCGCGGGTGCCCGCCGAGACGATCGGCTACGTGGAGGCCCACGGCACCGGCACCCGCTCGGCGATCCGATCGAAGTGGCCGCGCTGACCCGGGCGTTCGACGGGGTGGCGGCCGGCCGGGTGCGCCTGGGCTCCGTCAAGACCAACATCGGGCACCTGGACACCGCGGCGGGCATGGCGGGACTGATCAAGACCATCCTGATGCTGCGCCACCGCACCATCGTGCCCAGCCTGCACTTCCGCACCCCAACCCCGACATCGACCTGGTCGACGGGCCGTTCAGGGTCGCCACCGAGACCGCTCCGTGGGTACGGGAGGGCACTCCGCTGCGCGCGGGGTCAGCTCGTTCGGGGTGGGCGGCACCAACGCCCATGTCGTGCTGGAGGAGCCGCCGGGCCCGGACCCGGCCCCTCCCCGACGCGGACACCGGTCCCGCGCTCCTGCTCGTCTCCGCCCGGACGCCGCGCGCCTCACCCGCGCCACCGACGCGCTCTCGCGGCACCTGAGGAACCGGCCCGGACTGGAACCGGCCGCGGTCGCCCACACCCTGGCGGTGGGCCGCCGCCACCACGCCCACCGGCGTGCCGTGGTGTGCGAGAACCTCGCCGACGCGGCGATGGCGCTCGCGATCGGCGAGCCGGGCCGGGTGGTGGAGTCGCCGGGGACGGCCGTCCGGCGCCTTCGCGTTCGTCATCGACGACCTCGCGGGTCCGGTCCCGGACGCGGTGGCGCTCTACCGTTCCGCCCGCTGTTCCGCCAGGCGGCCGACGGGTGCGCCGCCGGGCTCACGGCGAGCGGCCTGGACGCGCTGGAGCTGCTGACCGGCGGCCACGGCGACCGTGTCGCGGCGTTCGTCACCGCCTACGCCATGGCCTCGGCGCTCCGGGCGGCGGGCGTGCGGCCCACCGCGGTGCACGGCCGCGGCGTCGGCCGGTGGCGGCCGGGTGCCTCGCCGGGTCTTCGGCCCGAAGGACGCGCTGGCCGTCCTGGACGGGGCGCCCCGGCGCCGTGGCCTCGTGGGAACTCCCGGTCCTGCTGGGCGCGGACGGCCGCCGTCTCACCCGCGGGAGGCCGAGTCCCCGGACACCTGGACCGTGTCGGGGACACCGGCCGACAGGCACCGCCCGCCGAGTCACCGCTGGCCGCCGAGGGGCTGACCACGATCGGCCTGGCCACGCCCGCCGCCGAGGCGTCCGCGCGGCACACGCTGCTGCGCGCCCTCGGCACGGCCTGGGCCCACGGCGCGGCGATCGACTGGTCCGCGTGGTACGGCCCCGGCACCGCCGCGTGCCGCTGCCGACCTACCCGTACGAGCGCGTACGCCACTGGGTGGAGCCGGAGGCGAGGTCCGTGCCGAACGGTGGTGCGGACCCGGCCGAGCGTCCGCTGCGCGAGCGTTTCCGCGCGGCCGACCGGGCGGGGCGCCGGGCGCTGGTGGAGGACTACCTGCGGGGCGAGGTCGCCACCATGCTGGAGCGCGACGGCGACAGCCTTCCCGAGGCCGACGCCGACCTGTTCATGCTGGGTATGGACTCGCTGATGCTGATCGACGTCTTCGCGCGGCTCGGGGACGAGTTGGGGATCGCCGTTCCGTCCACCATCGACAGCGAGCACCCCACCATCGAGGAGCTGGCCGACGGGGTGGCCAAGTGATCGGAGAGCCCCTGGTGGAACCCCGCGCGGCCGGGCGGATCGCCCACCGCGCCCGCACCGCGACGCGGGCGCGGCGAGCCTCGGCCGGACCTGGTCGTCCTGGCGGCGAGTCGGCTGTTCTCGCGTCATGTCGGCGGTTCCCCGTCCGCTCTCCGCGGCCGTCGGCTCCCGGACCTGGTGCACCCGACGTCCGGTGGCACCTGGCCCGGCAGTTGGTCTCGGTGGTGGACGGCGCCCGTTCCTGTGTCACCGTGCGCGTGCCCGTCGCCGGGCCCGGGAGGGCGCCCGACCTCGCGCTGAGCGCGTTCGGCGTGCGGGGCTGGCCGGTGGACGGCGCGGCGGTCCTGGTCGTGCTGCGGTCGCGGGGCCGGAGAGACCCAACGCCGGGAGTGGCCCCGACGAGCGCCTCAGCGTGGTCGACGCCCGCATCCTGGAGGGTGGCGGTCGGGCACTCCACGCAGCATCTGGCGTCCGTGCTCCACTTCAGCCGCCAGAACATCGACTACCGGGTGACCGGCCTGCTGCGCCGCTTCGACGTCCCCAACCGGACGGCCCTGGTCTCCCGCGCCTTCTCCACCGGACTGCTGGAGGCGGGCGCGTGGCCGCCGAAGGTCGTGGAGAACTTCATCCGGTGAGCGCCGCGCCGTCGCCGTGGCCCGTCGCCCTCGTCGAGGTGGACGGCCGCGGCGCGGGCGGCGGACCGGCGGCGAGGGCGCGGATCCGGCCCGCGCCGCCGCGCGTCGCGCCGGTCGCGGGGAGACCGGCGGCCACCGCCGCGAACCCGTACTCCGCGTAGGCCAGTTGGCGCACCGGATCGCGTACGTGGCGGATCCCGCCTCCGACGCGTCCGCGCCGAGCCTGCTCGTGCGCCCTGGCGGCGTCGCCGTATGGGCGGCCACCCCAGGGAGTTGGCGGCTTCGGGCGGCGACGTCCACAAGCGGCTCGACGCCGCGCTGTCGCGCCGGGTCGGGGCGCGATGACCCGGCCGGTTTCGGGCGGCGCCCGGCCGGTTTCCGGCGCCGCGAAACCTCGCATTAACACAACTTTACGTGTCGGAAATGCCACACGACTGCCCGCCCGAGCGGCGTGCAGCCACCACGTGCATGGGGCACCAGTCTCCTGAGGCAACCTTCACGAGTGGAACGAGGTGCTTATGTGCGGCATCACCGGATGGGTCTCGTACCGGCGTGACCTGACGGAGCGTCAACACGATCTGGAGGCCATGACCGAGACCATGTCCTGCCGCGGCCCCGACGCCGCGGGCGTCTGGCTCGCGCCCACGCGGCCCTGGGCCACCGGCGGCTCGCCGTCATCGATCTGCCTGGTGGCGCCCAGCCGATGACCGTGGAGACCCCGACGGCCCGGTCAGCATGGTCTACTCGGGCGGGCGTACAACTTCACCGAACTGCGTACGGAACTGCGCCGCGCCGGGCAGCGGTTCGACACCGACTCGGACACCGAGGTGGTCCTGCGCGGATACCTCGTCTGGGGCGAAAAGCTCGTCGACCACCTCAACGGCATGTATGCCTTCGCAATCTGGGACACGCGCACCGAGCGTCTCGTCATGATCCGCGACCGCATGGGCATCAAGCCGTTCTACTACTACGAGACCGAGGACGGCGTCGTCTTCGGCTCGGAACCGAAGGCAATCCTCGCCAACCCCACCGTCGAGGCCGTCGTCGGAATCGACGGTCTGCGGGAGCTGTTCTCCGGGGCCAAGACGCCCGGCGCCGCCGTGTGGGAGGGCATGCGGGAGGTGCGCCCCGGCGAGCTGATCGTCCTCGACCGCGGCGGGCTGCGCCGCCACACCTACTGGCGGCTGCGGTCCGAACCGCACACCGACAGCCGGGAGGAGACGGTCGCGCACGTCCGCGAGTTGCTGGACGACATCGTCCAGCGCCAGCTCGTGGCCGACGTGCCCCGCTGCACCCTGCTCTCCGGAGGGCTGGACTCCTCCGCGCTGACCGCGCTCTCCCAGATCCACCTGGCACCCCAGGGCGAGACGGTCCGCAGCTTCGCCGTGGACTTCCCCGACCAGGACAAGCACTTCCAGGCCATCGACGTCGCGCCCACCCAGGACACGCCGTACGTGCACGCCGTCGCCGAACACGTCGGCAGCGACCACCAGGACATCGTCCTGGACGGGGCCGCGCTCTCCGCGCCGGAGGTCCGCCGGGCCGCCGTCGGCGCCCGCGACCTGCCCATCGGCATCGGCGACCGCGACAACTCCCTCTACCTGCTCTTCGCCGCGGTCCGCCGCCACTCCACCGTGGCCCTGTCCGGCGAGTCCGCGGACGAGATCTTCGGCGGCTACCCGTGGTTCCACGACGAGCGCCGGTACACCGAGACCTTCCCCTGGCTGCCGGGCGAGCACTCGCTGATCGAGTCCAGCGGCATGGTCGGCGACGACCTCAAACCCGTACTCGGCCTGGGCGAACACATCCTGGAGAACTACCGCTCGGCCGTCGCCGAGACCCCGTGCTGGACGGCGAGACCGGCCTGGACCAGCGTATGCGGGTGGTCAGTTACCTCCATCTGACCCGGATGGTGCAGACCCTCCTGGACCGTAAGGACCGGATGAGCATGGCCGTGGGCCTGGAGGTCCGCGTCCCGTTCTGCGACCACCGCCTCGTGCAGTACGTCTTCAACGCCCCTGGTCCCTCAAGACCTTCGACGGCCGCGAGAAGAGCCTGCTACGCGCCGCCACCCGGAACGTCCTGCCGGAGTCGGTCGCCAACCGCAAGAAGAGCGGCTACCCCGGCACCTTCGACCCCAGCTATGTCGCGGCCATCCAGTCCCAGGCGGCTGACCTGCTGCGCGCCGGGCACGCCGCCGTCGACCTGGTCAGCCGCGAACGCCTCACCACGGCGACCACCAGCCCCGCCGCGGACCTCACCCAGCAGCAGCGGATGCTGCTGGAGCGCACCTCGACCTCGGGGTGTGGTTCGACATCCACCACCCCACCATCAAGGTCTGACCCGACCGGGGCGGGCTCCCGGCCCGTCCCCTCCACACGCTCGTAGAGATGGCCGCACCGGCTTTTCGGCGGGGACTTGAGGGGCAGCACAGATGGTCCGCCGAGAAGGCCACTGTTGCGTTCTCGTGACACACCGGTCCAGGAGCATCACATGGCGTCCGCA
The DNA here is from genome assembly GCA_038070365.1 of Streptomyces sp. M19. Classification (GTDB taxonomy): domain Bacteria; phylum Actinomycetota; class Actinomycetes; order Streptomycetales; family Streptomycetaceae; genus Streptomyces. The sequence continues at coordinate 125,787 of JAMYWE010000001.1, forward strand.
GCCTGGGCGCCATGCACAGAACCACGCCCCAGCCGTCCTCCCGTTCCCGCCGTGCCCGGCCCGAGTCGCGCCGCGCCGCCCAGCTGCGCCGGGCACGCCGCCGCCGTATCCGGATGTGGGCGCGCTGGCCGGGTGCGGGCGCTGTGCGCGGTCGCGGCCCTGGCCGCCGGTGTGGGGTCGGGCGGAGGCGGCGGGAAGGTCTACGCGGACGGGACGCAGTCGTCGTCGCCGGTGACACGGAAGCCGACGGCGGACGCCACGGGCCCCACGCCCGACGGCACCCCACGGAGCGTGAACGCTCGGGATCCCCGTCGGCGACGCCCGGCGACCGGCCCTCGCACACCCGGGCCCGACGGCCGGTACCGGTGTCTTCCGCACCGCGAGCGCGTCCGGGAAGGCGGTGGGCAGCGGGACGGTACGCCGGTACAAGGTCGAGGTCGAGGAGGGCACGGGCGTCTCGGCCGACGAGGCGGCGCACGAGATCGAGGGTGTCCTCGGCGACCGCCGGGCTGGACCGCCGACGGCCACAGCGCCTTCCAACTGGTCGCGGAGGACCCCGCCGACTTCGTGGTGAAGATCGCCACCCCGCGACCGTGGACCGGATCTGCGGGGCGGCCGGACTCACACGCGCGGCGAGGTCAACTGCGACGTCGGCAGCCAGGTGGTCGTCAACCTCAAGCGCTGGAACACCGGATCACCGACGTTCCCCGGCCCCTGAGCGAGTACCGCGCGCTGATCATCAACCACGAGGTCGGCCACCGCATCGGGCACGGCCACGAGGGCTGCCCCGGGCCGGGCGTCCGGCTCCGGCGATGATGCAGCAGATCGACGGGCTGCACGGGTGCGTGGCCAACGCCTGGCCGTACGACGCCAAGGGGACCTACCTCGGTGGCCCCTCCGTGTCCTGACGACCGGCCCCGCCGGACCCCGTGGTGTGCCCGGCCGGGACCTGGTCCGGCACCAGGAACACCCGGCTACGTGAAGGACTTCAGGGTGTCCTCCCCTCGGTCCACCAGACGCCGAGTCGTTGGCGGACCACGAGCCAGCCGTCCGGGCCCCGGCGGAACTCCCAGTCGTACGGACCGCCCATGGCGTAGGGGTGGAGGCGTGCTCGGGGCGGTGACGGCGACGAACCACATGTAGCCGATGCCGGTCGCCCGGTCGCCCGCCACCTCGAAATGCGTGTTGAGGAGGTGATGCTGCATGTTCGCGTAGGGCGATTCGGCCTCCTCCACCCTGGCCCGGATCGCCTCCCTCCCGTGGATCGCCTCCCACGGCCCGAACTCCACCACCGCGTCCTCGGCCCAGCACGCGCTCCAGGTCCGCCAGTCCTTGCGGTCCAGCGCCCGCCAGCCGCGGATCATCAGGGCGCGCAGGGCTTCCTGGTCCTCCAGGGCTCGCACCCTGCGGACCAGGCTGTCGTGGTCGGCGGCCATGTCCGTCATGCCCGCCCCTCCTCTCGGTAGAGCACGAGGTGCTCGTGGTGGAGCACCCGTCGCGGATGTCGCCGGTCGCGGTGAACCCGGTGTCGTCCACGTAGTCGATGTGACTGCCGGTGACCGTGTAGCGGCCCGTGTACGCGCTGCGCCGGTCGCCCCGGGCCTCGTCGTACCGGCCGTTCGCCAGCAGTTCCTGGCGGATGTGACCGTCAGCGGTCACCCACATGCCGACCACGTCGGCATCGCGTTCCTCCGTGTGCCCTGTCACGCCGGGCTCCCTTCGTCCATGGGTGCGGATCCGTCCCGCCCGGCCGAGCCTGGCCGGGCCGGGAGGCGGCATCCAGGCCGTACGCCGCCTGGGAGCGCCACACCCAGGCAGCGCGGTGGGGATATCCCGTTGTGCGGGCACGGGCCCGCCCATAGGGTCCTCGGATGACCCTCCGTGTTCGTATGCGTCAAGCCCTTCCCGAAGCCATGCGCGCCCGTGACAAGGCCGCCGTGAGCGCCCTGCGCGCGACGCTCGCCGCGCTGGACAACGCGGAGGCGGTGCCGGTGGACGTCGCCGGAGCGCGTGCCGGGGCCCTCGAACAGTCACCGGTCGGCGCCGGTGCCACCGAGGCGCCACGACGTGAGCTGAGCGAACGCGGCATGGCGGACATCGTGCGCGCCGAGGCCGAGGAACGGCTGCGCGTCGCGGCGGAGTTGACCGCGCCCGCGCACGCCGAGCGGGCCGAGCGGCTGCGGGCGGAGGCGGGCGTGCTGCTGCGCCTCCTCGAAGGGCCCGGGTCCGCGTAGTACGGCGGTGGGGCGCCGGGGCCGTACGTTCGCGGCCCCGACGCCCTCCCGCCGCGGCCCCGGGCCGCCGGGTCAGCCGGTGTGGCCGACCGTCCGGGCGGTCCCGCCGCCGACCGTCATGTCGCCGAGGCCGAGCCAACCGTCCGCGTTCTGCTCGGCGTTGGCGAAGCGGAGCTCTTGGCGTCCGGGTTGATGTCCTCCAGCGGGTTCCTCACCTTCATGACGACCTGGTAGTCACCGGCGGTGACGTCGGAGAGGTCGACGGTCGCGTCGAAGTACCGGGGTGGCCGTAGTCGAGGTAGGTCGGGTCGGAGCCCACGCCCCAGTCGGGAAAGGCGCGGATCTTGGCGGGCATGACCTCGCGCAGGTCCCAGGACGTGTCCCAGGTCGTGACGAGGTCGCCGGAGGCGTCCTTCAGGCCGAGGCTGACGGTCCAGGGTAGTAGAACGGGCGACGCCGTCGTTGCCGATCCGCACGCCGATGGTGGTGCTGCCCTGGGCGGTGTCGTGGAAGTAGGCGTTGTCGACGCCGAGGTCGTAGCCCATCAGCCGGACGGCGGCGGCCACGTTCGGGTCGTCCGCGTCGTAGGCGGCGCTGCCCTCGTTCATCTTCCAGGTGGTGTGCTCCAGTTCCAGGCACGCCTTCATGTCGTCCACGTCGCCCGAGCCGCCGGGCCAGTTGTCGAAGGCGGTGGGCTGGATCTCGGGCGGACCTCACCGCCCATGGAGGCGGTGGTCCAGCGGTTCTCCACGCCGTGTTCGAGGGCCTTCTGCAACTGGGAGTAGGACGCGCCGCCCAGTGACTCGGGCAGGGTCACCCCGGCGAGCGGGTCGCCCTCGCGGAAGCAGAAGGAGTCGTCGTGGTAGCCGACGGACGCGATGTCGTCGGCGGCGCCGCCCGCGGCCTCCGGGTACCTGACCTCGATCTTGGTGTGGGTGAAGGCGCTGTCGTACGCCTGGATGATCTCGGCGCCGTGGGCGTCGGTCGGCATGTAGTCGGGATAGGAGTCTCCCGAGGTGTCGGTGTCGTAGGGCCAGGTGTGCCACTCGCCCCACAGGCCGATCAGCCCCATGTGGATGAAGCCGATGCGGGGTCGTCGTCGTAGCGGGCGCCGAAGGCGGCGATGAAGTCCTTGAGCGCGTCCAGCAGGTAGGGGCTGTCGTAGTCGGGACTGACCGTGTCCCAGCGTTCGTTGACGCGGTTGTCGACCTGCCCGTCGAAGCACGGGGATGGCGTTGGTGGGATGGCTTCCGGCGTCCTCCGGATACTCGATGTAGAAGCGGATGGCGGCCTGGTTGCCGTACGAGGCGGTCTCGTCGAGCGCCTGGTCCAGGATGCTCCAGTCGTAGTGCGCACAGTCCGACGCGTCGTTCATCACCTCGGACAGACCGAAGTAACTCCAGGTCAGCGAGTGCGGATAGCCCGTGTTCTGGTCGCCGCCCGGCTGGTAGAAGCGGGCGAAGCCCTGAGCGGGTTGTCCGTCGGCGCGTCGGCGCGGGTGAGGGCGTGGACCGGGAGCGAGGGTCCGGGTCCGGGCCGGGATCCGGGCGTTCGGGCACGCCCTGGGCCGCGGGTGCCGCCTGGGTCGCGGCGGTCGCCGCGCCGGTGGCGGGGCGGCGTGGCCGGTGGCCGGGAGTGCCGCCAGGGCCAGGGCCAGGGCGGTGGAGCAGAGTGCGGCGAGTGCGGCTCGTGGACCTCTGCCGCCGCCACGGTGCTGCGCCAGGGTGCGCATCGGTCAACCTCCGGTGGCCTGACTTTATTATGCGTCAGCGTTGACAAAGTTTCGCTGTTGCTCATCAATATGTGTCCACGGTGCCCCACTGGCAAGAGGTGCGGCGCATATCTCTTCGGAGGGAACGATGGGCGCTGACACCGCAGTTCTGCCATCGCGGAAGGCGCCGGCGCCCGCCCGGCACGGCCCGCGCCTCGGGCAGGCGCCGCCGCCGCGACGACCGGAGGGCGGCCTGGCTGTTCCTGACGCCCGCGCTGGCGGGTTTCGCGCTGTTCTACGCGTATCCGACGGTGCGCGGCGTCTACTACTCGCTCACCGACTACAACCTGCTCACCTCCCGCACTACACCGGCGCGGAGAACTACCACCAGCTGATCGGCGACGACCAGTTCTGGAACGCGCTGAAGGTCACCGGCTACTACGTGGTCGTCAACATCGGGACGCAGACCGTGCTGGGCCTGCTGCTGGCGACGCTCATGCACCGCCTGACCCGCTCGGTGGCGCTGCGCGCGATGCTGCTGGTGCCCTGGCTGGTGCCCAACGTCACCGTCGGCCTGCTGTGGATGTGGCTGCTGGACGCCAACCTCGGCTTCGTCAACCACGTGCTCAACGCCCTCGGCATGGGCACCACGGGCTTCTTCACCTCGCCCGACTGGGCCATGCCGACCGTGGCGGCCGTCAACACCTGGGCGTACACCGGCTACACGGCACTGCTGCTGTACGCCGGGATGCTCCAGGTGCCGAACCACCTCTACGAGAGCGCTTCCCTGGACGGCTGCGGGAGTGGCGCATGTTCACGAAGATCACGCTGCCGCTGCTGCGGCCGGTCCTCGCCCTGGTGCTGGTGGTGTCGCTGATCGGCTCGTTCCAGATCTTCGACACGATCGCGGTGACCACCAAGGGCGGCCCGGTCAGCGCGACGCGGGTCATCTACTTCTACATCTACGAGCAGGCGTTCACGAACTTCCACATGGGCTACGCCTCCGCGGTGGCCGTGGTGCTCGCGCTGATCCTCGGCGTGCTGACCGCCGTGCAGATGCGCCTGCTGCGCGCCTCCCGTTCGGACCTGGCCTGAGAAGGACGACCATGAACCGCACTCGTACGCACCGCACTCGTCCGCGGGTCTCCCGCGAAGGTCGCGCGCAGGAAGGTCTCCCCGGCCGGATCGCCGCGTGGGCGCTGCTCACCGTGGCGCTGGTCGTGACGATCTTCCCGTTCTACTGGATGATCCGTACCGCGCTGACGCCCGCGGCCGACATCTACTCCGACTCCACCAGCCTGGTCCCGGACCACCCTACGATGATCAACTTCCTGCGGGTGCTGGGACTGACCAGCCAGGAGGAGGCGCAGGCCGCCGGGGCTCGGGCGCGCACGTGGACTTCCTGCGCTACCTGCTCAACTCCGTGGTCTACAGCGGGCTAATCGCCACCTTCCAGACGCTGTTCTGCGCGATGGCCGGATACGCCTTCGCCCGGCTGCGGTTCCCCGGCCGGGACGTGGTGTTCGGGGTGCTGATCGCCGCGCTCATGGTGCCGCCGATCTTCACCGTGCTGCCCAACTTCGTCCTGGTGAAGGACCTGCACTGGCTGAACACCTTCGCGGGCATGGTGGCGCCGAGTGTGCTCATGACGCCGTTCGCGGTGTTCTTCCTGCGGCAGTTCTTCCTGTCCATCCCCGCGACGTGGAGGAGGCGGCCGTACTCGACGGCGTGGGCTCCTGGGGCATCTTCTGGAAGGTGGTGATGCCCATGAGCCGCGGGCCGCTCATCACCATCGGGCTCACCACCACCGTGTGGTCCTGGAAGGACTACCTGTGGCCGCTGCTGACCGGCCGCGAGGAGGAGACCCGGGTGCTGACCGTCGCGCTCGGCATCTTCCAGCAGCAGTCCCCAACGCCCAGCCCGACTGGACCGGGCTGATGGCGGGCTCGGCGCTGTCGGTCCTGCCCGTCCTCGTCCTGCTGATCGTGCTCGGCCGCCGGCTGGTCGAGTCCCTGAACTTCACGGGCATCAAGTAACGCCCCGATCCGTACGGGCCGGATCCGTACGAGCCAGAGAGGTCACTCGCGATGCGATCCACGCGCCTGCGCGCCGGCGCGGCCCTGCTGTGCCTGGCCGCCCTGTCCACCCTCGTCTCCTGCGGCGCCTCCGACGACACGGCGGGGGCAGGACGACCCTCGACTACTGGCTGTGGGACGACAAGCAGATGCCCGCCTACCAGGAGTGCGCCACCGCCTTCGAGCAGGCCAACCCCGACATCAAGGTCGAGATCACGCAGACGGCCTGGGGCCAGTACTGGCAGAGCCTCGCCATGCAGGTGGTCTCCGACGACGCGCCCGACGTGTGGACCAACCAGAGTTCCTACTACCCGCAGTACGCGACCACGGGCCAACTGCTGGACCTGCAACCCCTGGTGGAGCGGGACAAGGTGGACCTGTCCGCGTACCAGCCCGGCCTCGCCGACCCCTGGGTCAGGAGCGGCAAGCGCTACGGGCTGCCCAGGACTGGGACACCATGGCGCTGGTCTACAACACCACCATGCTGCGGAAGCAGGGGTCGACACCGCCGAGCTGAACGACCTGACCTGGAACCCCTCCGACGGCGGCACCCTGGAGCGGGCCATCGCCAAGGCGACGGTCGACACCAGGGGCGCGACGGCCTCGACCCGGACTTCGACAAGAACCACGTGAAGACCTACGGGTTCCTCGCCGAGTGGGCCGACGGCTCCCAGGGCCAGAACGGCTGGGGCGACCTCGCCGCCGCCAACGGCTTCAGCTACCTCGACACGAACCCCTGGGGCACCCACTACAAGTACGACGACCCGGCGCTCGCCGAGACCATCGGCTGGTTCAGGCACCTGATCGACGAGGGTTACACGCCCCGCTTCGACAAGCAGTCGACGATCGCCAACTCCGAGCTGCTCATGGCGGGCAAGGGCGCCATCATGGTCACCGGCTCCTGGACCATCTCCACCTTCACCGACCCCAAGGTGAGGCAGAAGTTCGCCTTCGCGCCGCTGCCGACCGGTCCGGCCGGTCGCAAGAGCGCCCTCAACGGCCTGTCGGACTCCATCTGGTCCGGCACCAGGCACCGGGAGGAGGCGTGGAAGTGGGTGAAGTTCCTCGCCTCGCCCGACTGCCAGAACCTGGTCGCCCGGCGGAACGTCGCCTTCCCCGCGCTCAGGAGCGCCACCAGTGAGGCGGTCGCCGCGCACCGGGCCAAGGGGCACGACGTCCACGTCTTCACCGACGCCCTGGCCGACAAGGACGGCACCTTCATGCTGCCCGTCACCGAACACGGCACGGAGATCAACCCCATCGTCCAGGACGCCGTCCAGTCGGCGATCCTCGGCACGTCACGGCCCGAGGCGGCGCTGAAGAAGGCCAACGACAAGGTCAACGACCTGTTCAAGTAAGCGGCCTGCTCAAGGAAACGGCCCCTTCAAGTAGCCGCCACGGCACGCGGTTCCGCACATCCACCCCGACGCAAGGAGATCCATGCCCCAGCTCGTAGACCTCGGCGGGCGCACGTTCGCCGTCGAGCTCGAAGGCGACGCCCGCCCGGGCCGTCGACGGCGGCCTGCTGCTGCCGCCCGGCCGCGTGGCCGTCCTGCACGGCGCGCGCGACGACGCGCTCTTCTACCGCCACGGGCACAACTCCTGGAGCCCGTGCGGGTGGCGCCGCTCTCCGCAGCTCCGCTGCGCATCGAAGCGCCGAACGCCGCCTGACCGCCGACGACACCGTGTGGGACGACCCGCCCGCCACCACTCCTCCGCCGTCGCCGCCCTCCAGGGAGCCGACGGGAAGGTGCTGCTGCTCGGCGCGCTGGGCCTGGACATCCCCGCCTCACGGCGGACCGGGACACGCTCGCCGGATGGTACGAGCGCGAGGGGCGCCCTGGTTCCTCGCCCTCGGCGACGAAGAGGAGGTCTTCGCCGCCTACGCCCGCCACCTCGCCGACCGCCTGGGGCGGAGCGAGAAGCGCGCGGGCAACGTGTGGTGCAGTTGGTACGCGTACTACGAGAACATCACCGAGGAACTGCTCACCAAGGACATCACCGCCCTGCGCGGCCTGCCCTTCGACGTCGTGCAGGTCGACGACGGCTGGGAGCGGATCGTCGGCGACTGGCAGCCCAACGACAAGTTCCCTCCGGGATGCGGGCGTTGGCGGACCGGATCACCGAGGCGGGGCTGCGGCCCGGCCTGTGGATCGCCCCGTTCATCGTCCACCCCGAGTCCCGTACCGCCCGGGAGCGGCCGGAGCTGCTGCTGCGCGACGTCCACGGCGCGCCGGTGGTCGCCGGGCACAACTGGGGCACCGGCTACTGGGCGCTCGACCTGACCCGGGCCGCCGCGCGGACCACCTGCGCGAGATGATCCGACGGGTCAGCCGCACGTGGGGTTCACCTACCTCAAGATCGACTTCATCGGTGCCGGAGCGGTGCCCGGCGCGCGCTCCACGGACATCGGCCGGGAGGCGGCCTACCGGCTCGGGCTGGAGATCATCCGCGAGGAAGCGGGCCCGGACGCCTACCTGTTGGGCAGCGGCGCGCCCTGCTGCCGTCCCTGGGGCTGCTCGACGGGATACGCAGCGGCCCGGACGTCGCGCCGCTGTGGGAGCACTACGCCACCCAGGACCCCTCCGACGCCCTGGCCCGCAACGCCGTCGTCAACACCGTGCACCGGCTGTGGCAGGCGCCCCTGGTGGAGGTCGACCCGGACGTCGTCTACTTCCGCAGCCGTCTGAACCTGCTGACCGAGCAGCAGCGGCGATGGCTGCGCGACCTGTCCGACATCTGCGGCTTCCGGGCGGTCTCGGACCCGCCCGGGTGGCTGCGCCCGGACGAACTGGAGGCGATGGAGGCGTACTTGGCGGCGCGGCCCGAGGTGCGCAGGCTCGGCCGCTACCGGTTCGCGCTCGACGGACGCGAGGTCGACTTCACCCGGCGGTCGCTCCGGAGTCGGCCCAGCGCTATCCGATCGCGTGACCCTCCCGCACCGGCGCGGACGGCCTCCCGGCGGCACCGTCGCACGGGCCGCGCATTAGTAAAATGCTCAGCGAAATCCAGCGGCGGGCACCGACTTCCCTTCATGGAGCACCACATGGCGACGACCGGAACAGATCTGTCCCGGATGCGCGAGATGAACCAGTTGTCCATCGTGTGGGCCCTGCGCGGAACCCGCCCTCGACGGTCACCGAACTGGCGGGCCGGGCCGGGCTGTCCCGCCCGCGGTGGACGTGCTGGTGCGGGCCCTGGTCGGCGACGGCTGGGCCGAGGTCGAGAGCCGGGCGCCAGCAGTGTGGTGGGGCGGCCCGCCCGCCGGTTCCGCTTCCGCGCCGACGCCGGGCACGTGCTCGGCATCGACATCGGCGTGCACAAGATCCTGGTCGTGCTGAGCGACCTGGAGGGCAACCTCGTTCAGACGCTGCGCCGCCCGGTCGACCCCGAGGCGGCGCCCGAAGCGCCTCGCGGCCGTGGACCGCGTCATCGACGAGGTCCTGACGGCCGCGGGATGGCCCCGCCGACATCTGGGCGGTGACGGCCGGGGTGACGGGACCGGTCGACGACAGCGGGCGGACCAGCCTGTTCACGCCGCTGCCCGGCTGGCACGCCGCCGACCCGGTCGCCCATCTCGGCGCCCGGTTCCCGTGCCCGTCCAGGTGGAGAACGACTGCAAGCTCGCCGCCGTGGCCGAACGCTGGAAAGGCGTCGCCCAGGACGCCGACGACATCGTCTTCCTCCTCGCCGGACTGCGCACCGGCGCCGGGCTGATCCTCGACGGCACCCTGCGACGCGGGCACGGCGGCGCCGCGGGCGAGATCGGCGCGCTGAGGGCCGTCCGGTGGCTCACCGCCCCGGCCACCTCGAATCCGGCCCGGGTGCCCGCCACGGCCGCGCCGGGCGAGGCGGCGGCCCGGTGTTCCAGGCCGCCCGGGACGGCGACCGGGACGCGAAGACCGCGGTCCGGCGGTACACCCGCGACCTGGCCGTGGGAGTCGCCGCCCTGGTGCTCGCCCTGGACCCGCAGGTCGTCGTCTACGGCGGCGGCTTCTCCCGATCCGCCGACGTGATCCTCGACCCCTGCGCCGCGAACTCACCAAGCACTGCCTGCGCATGCCGGAGCTGCGCGCCTCCACCCTCGGCGACGAGGCGTGGCGCTGGGCGCGGTGCGCCTGGCGCTGGACGAGGTCGACAGCCGACTGCTGAGCGACGGGCTGGCGGCCCCGCCGCGCCCGCCGGTAGCCGCACGCCCGTCAGTGGCCGCGCCGGGGCGAGTCCGGCCAACCGGCCGTACGAGAAGGCCGGGCGGCCCGTACGAGAAGGCCAACCGGCCCGTTCCCGGCGGTCAGTCGGTGCGTACGAAACTGAGCAGCACCCGGTACCGAGCCACGGCTCGACCCGCAGCACTGCCAGCCCACGCCCTCGACCGCCCGGATCGCCTCGTCGACTCCGCGATCCACCCGCCTGACGGCCCGTTTCCCGTACCACCGGCCACTTGAGGTAGAGCTGCACCGTGTGCGTCATCTCCCCGCTTCCCGTGCCGGGCGGGCCTCGCGGGCCAGGCTCCACAGGTGGCGCCGTGCCATGCTCGTCATGTGGTGATACCTCCGTGTCGTCCGGCTTGTCCGGGCCCGCGTCAGGTCCTCCCGCTCGGCGCGGTCCGCGACCGCGCACACCGCCGCGTTCCGGTTCGGCAGATCCGTGGCGACCAGGACGTGACGGCCGTCGTGCCGCCGGGCCCAGGCGCTGCGGGCCCCGGTTACGGCGTCGTTCGGGCTGCTGGACTACCACCAGGGCCGCTTCGCCCAGGGCGGCGGCTGGTTCCGGCAGGCGCTGGAGTACGCCGGTGGTAACGAGGCGCTGGCGGCCCCGGCCCTGATCGGGCTGGCCGTCCAGGACCTGCCCGGGGCGAGTACGACGCGGTGATCGCCGTCACGGACGGGGCTGCCGGTGCTGCGCCGGGCCGACGACCACTGGGGCGCGTCGCTGGCGTGGGGTCCGGTCGATGAGCTGGTTCAGGCAGGGTGAGGTCCGGCAGTCGTTCGCCGACGCGCGGGAGGCGCTCGCCGCGGCCGAGCGCAACGGCCGTCCGGTACCGGTCAGTCAGCGCCTGCTCGGCCTGGCGGACGGGCACACGGCGCTCGGCGAACGGGCCGAGGCGCGGGCGGTGCTGCTGCGCGGCGAGGCGCTGCTGCGGGAGACCGGGGACCGGCAGTTGCTGGCACTGACGCGGACGCGGCTGGGGTCGCTGACGGAGGACCTCGCGGAGGCGGAACGCCGCCACCGCCAGGCGCTGGCGCCGCACGCGGTCATCTCCGGCGCTCCGAACCGCACCGTACGCGGCTGGAGATGGAGACCGGCGTCGGATGGGCCAGTCGTACGCGGCGGCGGGGCCCGGAACGGGCCGGAGGAACTCCGTACGGCACTGGCCGTGGAACGGGCGGCCGAACACCCGCAGCTCCAGGGGCTGTTGCGGACCGCGCTGGCGGAGCTGGACGGGGAGTGAGCGGCCCCGTCGCGGGCAGCCGCACGCGCGCCGACCACAATGGCCGGGCAACCGCACAACTCCGTTGACGATCTCCTGGAAGGGTGGGCCATGACCACCGTGGACCGGTTCCGTACCGCCGTCGAAAGCCGTGACCTCACGGACCTGGACGACCTGTTCACCGACGACATCCGCTTCTACAGCCCGGTGAAGTTCACGCCGTTCGAGGGCAAGCCGATGGTGCTGGGCCTCTTCGGAGTCCTGCTGCGCACGTTCCAGGACTTCCGCTACATCGGCCACTACACCGGCACCGCCCGGACCAGTGGCGACGGCACGACGGCCGCGTCGGAGATCCTGCTGTTCCGGACCGTGGTGGACGGCAAGGAGATCCACGGCATCGATCTGCTGCACCTCGGCGACGACGGGCGGATCAAGGAATTCACGGTCATGGTCCGGCCCCAGTCCGCCGTCCACGCCCTCGGTGAGGCCGTGCTCGCCGGACTGGTCGCGGACGGGCTCGCGCCCGCACCGGCCGAGGGTGACGCGGCTCACCGCACATGGCCACCGGCCGTCGGGCGGGATCGCCGGTACCGCTCTCCCCTGACCTGGCAGCCCACGGCCTGACGGGCCGTCGGATTCGGAGCGATCACCTCACGCGCCACCGGTTAAACCCGCCAATCGCCGGACACACGCCGATCAGCACGCCGTCCGCCGGGCGCGGCGCGGGCACGGCGCCGGATCCGCCGCGGACGGACGACCGACCGCTGATGGAGGCACGATGAGGGAGAGCACAGCCGACGGCCCGGACCCGCACCACCCGGCCACCGCACCCCGCCGCCCGACGCAGACGCCCGGACCACGGAACGGTACGCCCCGGCCCCGCGGTGGCACCCCGCCCGCCGGGCGCTGCTGGCCGCCACGGCCGCCGCGGGTGCCGGGCTGCTCGCCGGGTGCGGGGACCAGAACGCCTCCGCCGACCAGCCCGCCGGGTCCGCCGGGTCCGCCGCCCGGGCCCGAGCGGCACCGGCCGCTCCCCGGCGGCACGCCGTCCGGCCGCGGTTCGGCGTCACCCGCCCCACCAGGAAGCGCCGGAGTTGCCGCGCGGCGGTCGCACCTCTTCCCGCGCCACCGGCTCGTGGGGTTCTGCGGCCTGCCCGGCGCGGCGGCGCTCGGCCGACTCGGCATCGGCGATCCGGACGACCGGGCGGCCGAGATCGAGAAGACGGCCCGCGGCTACGCCGACGGCCGCGAGCCGCTGCCCGTACTGGAACTCCTCGCGACCGTGGCCACCGCCGCCTCGAACGGCGGCACCTACCGCGCCGGACCCCGGGCACACGATCGACCGCTTCCACCCCGTGGCCCGCGCGCACCGGTCGATGCTGCTGCTGAACATCCAGCCGGGCCGGGCCCGGGTGCTGGACGAGGTCAGGGCGCTGCGCGACTGGCTGGTCCGCCCCGACGTGGGGATAGCCCTGGACCCGGAGTGGGAGATGGGCTCGGGCGAGGTGCCCGGCGACACCTACGGGCACACCAGCGGCCAGGAACTGACCGCCGTCGCCCGCTACCTCTCCGCCCTGGTGGCCGACCACGACCTGCCGGAGAAGCCGCTGGTCTTCCACCAGGTGGCGCCCTCCGTCCTCCAGGACCAGCGGGCCCTGCGCCCGCACGACGGCGTCGTCCTGGTCAAGAGCGCGGACGGCATCGGGTCGCCCGGGCTGAAACGGGCCACCTGGCACCGCCTCGTCCAGGACCTGCCGGGGCCTGCACACCGGCTTCAAGCTCTTCTACGAGGAGGACACCCGCGACAGCCGCCTGATGACGCCGAAGGAGGTCCTCGCTCTGCGGCCGAAGCCGGAGTACGTGATGTTCGAGTGAGACCCGGTACGCAGGCGACTGCGCTCCCCGCGTACCAGGAAGGCGCTGTCCGCGGGCCGCGGTCGAGCTGATCCTGGAGCACGGCCTGGCCGCGGTCGGCGTGGACGACATCGCGGCACGCGCGCGCGTCAACCGGCGCACCTTCAGCCGGTACTTCACCGGCAAGGAGGACGCCGCGCCGGACTTCGCCCGCGCCGACGGCGAACGCGTCAACGCGGCGCTGCGGCGGCGTCCGCGCGACGAGCCGACGCTGCACAGTTACCGGGCCGCCGTGCACGCCTGGCTCACCGACCCCGAGCACCCGGCCGAGCACAGCAGGTCCGGGCCGCGGGCCTGCTCGCGCTGGTGCCCGGGAACCGGCGCTGTTCGCCGCCTACGCGCGGTGCGCGCGGCCGAGCAGCGCGAGTCGGTGCGCATCCTCGCCGCGCGGCTCGGCGTGGACCCCGACGTGGACCCGCGCCCCGGCACCAAGACCGCGGCCGTCGAGAACGGCGGGCACAACATCCGTGTCAACGCGGTCGCCCCGGGCGCCATCGACACGCCCATGCCGCGCGGCGCGCTGGACCAGTTCGGCTTCACCGAGGAGGAGTACGCCCGCGGCTCAGCCTGCTCGGCCGGTTCGGGCAGCCGCGCGAGGTCGCCCAGGCCAGCCTGTGGCTCGCCTCCGACCAGTCCTCGTACGTGACGGGCTCGGTCATCCACGTCGACGCGGGCTACACCAGCCGCTGACCCGGCGCTCCCTTCGATCCCCAACCGCCGCGCCCGCCCGGGAGTTCGGCCGTCACCAGCCGGTCGTCGCACCCGCCCCTGTCGCCACGGCGGTTGCCCTACTGTGTCGTTACCCGCCGCGAGCACGCGGGCCGACCTCGGCCGCCGATCTCCGTACCGTCCCCGGACCCTCCGGAGGCGGTACGCGCGCGGTGCGGACGATGTGGCGCACGGAGTCGCGTGGCACTCGTGGTGCGTCGGCCGACCGGGAAGGGCAGGGTACGGATACGCGTCGGCACCATGCCCCGGCCGGTCCGTGTGCGCACCGGATGTCGGCGCGAAGGCGCAGGGAGGTTCGCTGTCCATGGGTGAGGACATCACCGTCGGGGCGGCGGCCCCGACGATACGGAATCGGCACGGCCGGTTCCGCCGGGCGGGCGGCAGGCCCTGGTGCGGCGGCTGATCGAGACGGATCCGGTCATGCGGCTGCACACGGCGGTCCGGGCCGGGGCGACGCGGCCGGTCCGCCGCCCGGCGGCGGGGGCCCTGCCCCACCGTGCCGGTAGCGGTCGCGCCCGCGCATCCCGCGAGCGCCGGGGCCCCTCCTGGCCGTCACCGCGCGGCAACTGGCCGCCCACCCCGATCTGCTGGCGAAGATCGTGGACGGGCGGCAGGAGTACAGGGACGACGCCCTGGCGTTCGTCGTGGAGTACTTCGTCCGGCCGCTCGTGCGGACGTTCCGTACGGCGCTGGACCGCTACGGGCTGGTGGTGGCCGATCCCCGGGGCCGGACGCGGTGTTCGAGCTGACCGCCGACCTGGCCGCCACCGGCCGCGTCCTGGTCCTGGAGCCCCGTACGCGCGGCCGGTCACCGGGCTCGCGCGGCGGCGGCCCCTGACCCTGGAGTGGGCGCGGGAGAGCGGGGCCGACCTCGGCGCCGGGGCGGGCTGGTCACCGGGGCGTTCCGCGCTGGCGGCCCCGGACGTGCTGGAGGTCCTGGCGGAGGCCGTCCGCCGAATACGTCCGGCGGACGGGAGGTCCGCGCGGGCGGTCTTCGACGGCGTCCTCGCGCAGGAGATGCGGTTCCTGCGGCCGGACACGGCGCGTGCGCTGGCGGTCGACCCGGGTGGGCGGAGGTCGCGCACAGCGTGCCCGCGGACCAGGAGGAGACGCTCGCGCGGGTCCTGGCCACGGTCCGGGAGCGGGCGCGCGAGGGCCGGACCCGGCCGGACGGACGGTTGCCGGTGGTCCTGGTCGCCTGCTCGCACGACGCCGCAGCGGGCCCCGTGCCGCCCGGCCTCGCGCGCTTCTGCCGGGACGTGTGGCACGCGGGCGGGAGGCGGTGTTCCTCCCGACGGAGGCGGAGGCGGAGGCGGACGGCGCCGAGCGGTGGGCGCGGGTGCTGCGGGGTCGCGGGTCGCCGATCCGACGGTGCTGGCGCCGCGCGCCGAGGACGGGCCGGGGCCCGCGGCGGCCGTCGCGGCGCTGCGGCGGTGGGAACGCCGGGCGTGCGTGGTGGCCTTCGTGTCGGCTCCCGCGGTGGGCGGGCGGCTCGTGGACTGGGAGTCGGTCGCCGGGCGCTTCCCCGAGGCGGCGCTGGTCGCGGTGTCGCCGCACGGCACGTCGCCGCACGGCACGTCGGCGGACGACGCGCCGCCGCCGGACGGTGCCGCCCGGCGGCGGGTCCCGGAGGGTGGCGCTGGTGCGGACCCTGGAGGCGCGGTCGCGGGCGGCGGTGCGCGCCGAGGGCCGGGGACCCGGGCCGGGCCTCTCGTCGGTGCGGTCGCTGGCGTCGCTGCACCTGGACGTGTTGCGGCGCCACCCGCGCAGGAACAGCACGCCGTGCGGTGGGACGTGGAGGAGACACGGCAGTTCGTCCGGCACCTGGCCGCCTCGACGCTGGCGCACGTCGCGCGCACGGTACGGGCGCCCAGAGCGCTCTGCGGCGCCGTTCCGCCGCCGCGCCGAGCGCCGAGGAGCGGACCGTGCGGCTGATCCACCACATCGTGCAGCGCAAGCAGTTCAGACTCGGCCCCAGCTCCCACTACCCCGTCGAGCTGGCGCTGCGCGACATGCTGCCCTTCGTACGGCGGGGAGCGCCCATCGTCACGGTGCTGCCCTTCTTCCCCAACAAGTTCGCCGACAGCGGGCTCAAGGCGGCGGCCCCTGCCCGACCTGGCGGAGATCGCGACGTTCATCCGCATCCTGGAGATAGCCGAGACGGTCCGGCACGTCCATCCGCCGGGCATCGTCTTCCAACTCGCCACGGACGGCCACCACTTCCGCGACCACCGCGCGCGAGCATCGCGGAGGGCATGGCCGTCATGGGCAGGTACGCCGAGGCGGCGGGCGTGCTGGGGACGGCCGTCACGATCACCGACTTCGACGAACTCGCCAGACGCCACAACGGCGACGCCTTCGTCCGCGCCCACCACGCCGAGCGGGCCCGGATCCTGAAGGAGTACCGGGCCGCCATGCGGGCTTCGACATCACGGCGGCGCCGCTGCGGGTCCTGCGCGCCGTGCAGGCCCGCGACCCGCGCGGCAACTTCACCGAGTTGTTCCGTTCGCTGGTGTTCTCCGTGCCCACGCCCGGGACGCGGGCGCCCGGCGGCCGGTGGTGGAGCGGGTCTACGCCGACCTGTACAACCTGGCCGAGGGCTGTGCGCCGCCGGAGGTGATCGCGGCGCGCAGGAGGTCCTGCGCACGGCGTGGGAGGACACGCTCCAGTACGTCGCGACCTGGCACGCCGACGCGGAGGTCGGCTACCGCGCCCGGCTGTGTCCCGGGGCGGTCCCGGCCTCGATGCGCCCGCGCCCCGGCATGCTGGGGCTGAACCTGCTCGGCGGGCCTCCCAGCTGTGCTGGCACGCGACCGGCGCCATCGACGCCCGGGGCGTGGTGTCCTGCGACTTCGCCGTGGCGCTGTGGGACCAGGGCTTCGTCCGGTGTACTCGCCGCTGCTCGGCGCGCGTCAGCCGATCGCCATGGTCCCGATGACGGCGACCCGGGCGGCGGAGGACGGCAGCGGCGTGCGCATCGACCCGGGTTCGTCCGGAGCGTCCGGCTGCGGCGCAGATAGGCGACCCGGCGACGGCGTCCAGACGTCAGGCGCCCAGGCGGCCGGGCGTCACAGGTCGGCCAGTTCCGCCCTGCGGATCTTGCCGTTGCCGTGCCGCGGCAGGCGGTCCACGATCCGGCAGCTCATCGGCACCTTCGCGGCCGACAGGCGCTCACGGCAGTACGCGTCGACGGCCGCGGTGGTGACCGGTCGGCCGGATCGGCGGGCACGACCAGCGCGTGGACGGCCTGGCCCAGGTACTCGTGCCGCCTGCCGGTCACCACCGCGTCGGCCACGCCCGGCATGCCCAGCAGCACCGCCTCGACCTCGGCCGGATAGACGTTCCTGCCACCGACGTTGATGAGGTTGCTCTTGCGGTCCACCAGGTACAGGTAGCCGTCCGCGTCGAGACGGCCGAGGTCGCCGACGCTGAGGAACCCTCGCGTTCGGGCAGCCGCGGTCCCCGGCCGAGGTAGCGCGGCTGCCCGCCGCCCGGGTGCGCATGTAGATCTCCCCGTCTCGCCGGTGGCCGCCAGTGCGCCGTCCTCGCGGTAGACGCGCACCTCGCAGTCGGTCGGGCGGCCGACGCTGCCGGGTGCTCCAGCCACTCGTCGCCCCTGATCACCGTGCGGCCCACGCGCTCCTGGTTCGCGTAGATCTCGTAGACCCGGCGCGGCCCGAGCAGGTCCAGCCAGGCCCGCTTGACCTGCTCGGGGCAGGGCCCGGCCCCGTGGTGGAGGGCCTCGACGCTCGACAGGTCGAACTCTTCGAGGCCCGGCACGTCGAGGACCATCCGCATCATCGCGGCCACCATCCGCACGTAGGTGATCCGGTGGTCGCGCACCAGCCGGGGAAGAGCGACGGGACGAACCGCTCCATCATGACGACCTGGTGGTCCAGGGCCAGCCCCTGGTAGAGCGCCTGGAACCCGGAGTGGTAGAGCGGCAGCACCAGCAGTTGGGTCTGGCCGATCCGCATCCCTGGGAGCGGTCGCGCTCGCCGAGCCACCGGCCGGGCCGGTACGTCCACGGGCCGGGCCGCAGGATCGCCGGGGCCGCCCCGTCGTGCCGCCGGTGAGGGTGGCGGAGCGGGCGCTCCCGGGGTGGGAGCGGGCCGTCGTCGTGGCCACTCGCGTGCCACCAGCCCGGCCGGAGCGCCGCCCAGTCGCCGTCGCCGACGAGCAGGTGCTCGCCGATGGTCTCGGCGACCGCGCCGCGCTCGGTCCGCGTCGCGTGCGGGTCGAGGGGACGACGGTGGCGCCGAGCTTCCACGCGGCGAGCGTCGCCACGACGTGGTCCGTCCCCGTGGGCAGGGCGACGGCGACCGTGGTGCGCGGTGTGACCCCGTGCTCGGCGAGTCCGCGTGCGGCGGTGTTGCTCAGGCTCTCCACCTCGCGCCAACTCAGCGCCGACACGGTGCCGTCCGGCGCCACGCACGAGACGGCGGTGCTCTCCGGGTGTTCGGCGGCGAGCGCCCGACACGCTCTCCGATGGTCACGGGGACTGGGCGGAGGACGCCACCGAAGTACCACCTTCCCGCTGGGTCTCGAACGCCGCAGCGGGCTCAGGTACGTTGGCATCATGCCGCGGCCGCGCGACTACCGGTTCTTCCTGATCGGTCAGACGATATCGAATACAGGGTCGTCTTTCACGACCTTCGGCCTGCCCTTCTCGCGTTCCAACTCACCGGCTCCCCGGTCGAGTTGGCGCTGACGACGGCCTCGGGGTTCGCGCCGTACCTGCTGTTCGGCCTGGTGATCGGGGCGTGGGTGGACCGGGTGGACCGGCGCCGCGCGATGGTCCGCGCGGTGGCGTGCCAGGGCGTCACGGTCGCCGTCCTGCCCGCGCTCGCGGCGTGCGGATCGCTGTCGATCCACGTCGTGTACGCGGTCGCGTTCGTGAACACCGCCCTGGGGATCGTGTCCTCGGCGGTGGAGTCCGCCGCGGTCCCCGGGCTGGTGCCCGGGAGGGCTGGCCGAAGCGAACGGGAAGCTGCGCGCCGGATACGCGGCCGCGAAGGTCGCCGGTCCGCTGCTCGCCGGTGGACTGATCGGCGGCGGGCTGCCGGTGACGGGGATCTTCGCCATCGACGCCGCCTCGTTCTGGGCCGCGGCGGCCCTGCTCCGGGCCATCCGTACCCCGTTCAACACCGAACGCCCGCCGCGCGACGGCTCGGTGGGGGCCGACGTGCGGGCGGGGCTGCGCCATGTGCTGGCCGACCCGGTGCTGCGCAACGTCGCCCTGCACGCGGCCCTGTACAACCTGCTCGGCTCGACCGTCACCTCCCAGCTGGTGTTCTTCGCCCACGAGCGGCTGCACGCGACGGACGCGCAGGTGGGCCTGTTGTTCGCGGCCGGTGCGCTCGGTACGGCCGTCGCGCTGTTCGCGGCGACCCGGCTGGTGCGGCGGATGTCGTTCACGGCGGCCACCCTCGGGGTGATGCTGTGCTGGAGCGGCCTGGTCCTCGGGTTCTCCGCCACGACCGACCTGCGGCTGGCCGTGGTGCTGTGGGCGGGGCGGCCGGGCTGCCGTCTGTCTACGCCGTACGCACCCTGA
This sequence comes from Streptomyces sp. M19, assembly GCA_038070365.1. Taxonomy (GTDB): domain Bacteria; phylum Actinomycetota; class Actinomycetes; order Streptomycetales; family Streptomycetaceae; genus Streptomyces. The sequence continues at coordinate 145,435 of JAMYWE010000001.1, forward strand.
CGTTCCGTCAGTCCGTGGTGCCCGACCACCTGCTGGCCCGGGTGCAGACCAACGGGCAGGTGCTCGCCTGGTCGGCGCAGCCCCTCGGCGCCTTCGCGGGCGCGGCGGTCATCCACGCCACGGGCCGGGTCGCGACCGTGTACGCGGGGATCGGCCTGCTGATGGCCGTGGTCTCCGGCTGCTTCCTGCTGGGCCCGCTGGGAAGGGTCCAGTGACGCCAGAAGGTGCCGCGGCACCTGGACGACACCGAGGAGGATCGTGTGAACGAGTCCGTCGGGAACGCGCCCACGCCCCATGGGCCGTCTGCGGCGCGAGTGTCGTCCAAGACGCGTGTGCCGTCCGAGACGCATGTGCCGTCCGAAGTGCTCGACCGCGTCAGGTCGGCCGTCGCGGCGCTGCCGCACGTCACCGACGCCGTCGCGGTGCCCTGGCGGGATCCGCTGCCCATGACGGGCCGCCATCTCGCCGAGGTGCTGCCCGCGGCCCGGCACCGCGCCCCGGGAGGCGGCGGGGCGGCGGAGGCGGCACGGGCGACGGGACCGGACCGGCCGACGGAGGGCGGGCGGGCCGTCGGTCCTGGACGGGGCCCGCTCCGGCCGCCGCCCGGCTACCCGGCCACCTTGCAGGACGCGCTGGCGCGCGCGGCGGAGCGGGCGCCGCGGAAGGGATCACCTTCCTGACCCCGGACGGCGCCTCGGCCCACGTCACCTACCGGGACCTGCTCTCCGACGCCGAGCGCGGCCTGGCGGGGCTGCGGTCCCTCGGCCTCTCCCCGGCGACTCGGTGCTGCTCCGCTTCACCTCCAACCAGGCTTTCGTGACCGCCTACTGGGCCTGCGTCCTCGGTGGTTTCCTCCCCACCCCGGTGGCCGGGGCGCCGGAGGAGGCGGGGCGCGGAGGCGCTCCGCGGTGTCTGGTCGCTGCTGGGACGCCCGCTGATCCTCACCGACCTCGACGCCGGGGCGATGGCGTCCGCGCTGTCCGGGCGGTGGGGCGAGGACGTACCGGTGGCGGGCCTCGCCGACGTGCTGTCCGGGCGGCGGGACGCCGACTGGTTCCCGGCCCGGCCCGACAGCCCGGCGCTGAACCTGCTCACCTCGGGCAGCACCGGCGTGCCCAAGTGCGTACGCCACGACCACCGCAGCCTGGCGGCCCGCACCTGGGGGACACGGTGGCGAACGGCCTCACCGAGGAGGAGGTCACCCTCAACTGGATCGCGATGGACCATGTGATGGGCTCGGTGATGGCCCACACGCGGGATGTCTTCCTGTGCTGCGCGCAGGTCAACGTCACGCCCGGCATGTTCGTCGCCCGCCCGCTGAACTGGCTCGACTGGATCGACACCTACCGGGTCACCAACCTGTCGGCCCCGAACTTCGCCTTCGCCCTGGTGGCCAAACACGCGCGGGAGATCACCGAGGGCGCTGGGACCTGAGTTCCCTGCGGGTGGTCTACAACGCCGGAGAACCGATCGTCAGCGAGACCGCCCACGCCTTCTCGGCGCTCCTCGGCCCCACGGTCTGCGCCCGGACGCGATGGTGGCCGCCTGGGGCATGTCGGAGACCTCCTCCGCGGTCGTCCACGCCACGCTCAGCCGTGACGACCCGACGCGCGGCGTGGCCGTGGTGGACCAGGACTCGATGAGCGGGGACCTGCGGCCCGCGCGGCCGGGCACCCGGCGCCGCCACCTTCACGGTGGTCGGCGAGCCCGTGCCGGGGTGACGCTGCGGGTCGTCGACGCCGGGGAACCGTGGTGCCCCGGGGCGGATCGGGCGGCTGGAGGTGACCGGCGCGACGATGATGACCGGGTACGCGGGCAACGCGGAGGCGAACGCCGAGTCCTTCACCGCGGACGGCTGGTTCAGGACCGGGGACCTGGCCTTCGTCTGGGACGGCGGCCTCGTCATCGCCGGGCGCGAAGGACCTGATCATCGTCAACGGGCGAACCACTTCTGCCACGAGATCGAGGCCGCGGCGGGCTCCGTGCCGGGGTGGCGGCGTCGTCCACGGCGGCGTGCGGGCTGTTCGACCCGGAGATCGGCACCGACCGCGTGCTGGTCTTCTTCGTACCGGGGCCCGGACCGCCGCCGGGCGGGACGGCGCGGGCCTGGACGCCTCCGGCCCGGACGGCGCGGAGTCGGCGGCGCGCCGGGAGACGGACCTCGCGCGAGCGGTCGCCGCCGCGGTCGCCGAGCGGACCGGGCTGACGCCGAGCCACGTGGTGCCGCTGTCCGCCGAGGAGTTCCCGCGCACGGTGTCGGGAAGATCCAGCGGACGCGGCTGCTCGCGTCCTACACCGGTGGCGCGTTCGACGCCCGGCTGCGTCGGCTGGAGGTGGTCGACGAGGGTCCCATGACGCTGCCACCCTGGTTCCACGTCCCCGCGTGGGAGGAGACCCGGCCGTACGAGAACGACGCGCCGCCCGGGGCCGACGGCGCGGACCGGGATCCGGTGCTGGTCTTCGCGGACGACGGCCGGTACGGGCTCCTGAACGGCCCGCCGCCCGCCCGGGGCCGGTCCGTGGATCGTCGTCCGGCCCGCGCGGGACGGCACGCCGCTGCGCCGGGAGGCCGACGGCTACCGGCTCGCCCGGACGACGAGAATGGCTACCGCGCGCTGCTCGCGGAGATCGCGCGCGAACACCCCGCGTCGGCGGCGTCGTGCACGCCTGGTCACTCGCCGCCGAGAACACCGAGAACACAGAGAACGCCGAGGATCGGGAGGGCCCGGAGGATCAGGAGGGCCCGGGGGCCGGGAGGATCTCGACGTGGGGCTGCGCCGCGGGTGCTCTCCGTCGCCCTGCTGGCCGGGGCGCTGGCCGACAGCCGGTGGCCCGACGCGGGCTGCTGGTCGCCACCCGGCTCCCCGACCGCCCCGCCCCGGCCAGGCCGGACGCGGCGCCCTGGCCAACGGGGCCCTCGTCGGCCTGGTGCACAGCCTGGCGGGCGAGCGGGAAGCGGGCATGACCCGGCTGGTGGACGTGGTGGACGACGCGGGACCGGCGGATCTGGCCGACGCGGTCCGCGCGGAACTCCGCCGCGACGACGAGTCGTTCGTGCGCTACGAGGGCGGGCGGCGCCTCGCCGCCGGCTGGCGCCCGTGGCGGTACCCGACGGCTCCGGCCCCGACGCCGGGTTCCGGCCGGGCGGCCTCTACGCCGTCACCGGCGGACTCGGCGGGATCGGGCGGGAGGTCGCGCGTCATCTGGCCACCGCGTACGGCGCGCGGGTGCTGCTGCTCGGCCGCCGGGACGCGGCGCCGGAAGACCTGCGGACACCGGCGGGCGCGGAGGGCGAGATCCGCTACGCGCGCGTGGACGTCACGGACGCCGACGCGCTGGCCGAGGCCGTGGCCGGGGCGGAGCGGGCGTGGCGGCAGCCGCTGACCGGGTGCTGCACCTCGCCGGGCACTCCCTGCGGCACCAGTGGAACGACCTCACCGCCCACGCGGTGGCGCGCGAGCCGCTCGGCACGTACCGGGAGACGTTCGCGCCAAGGTCGCCGGGACACTCGCCGCCGCCCGGCTGCTGGACAGCAGGCCGGACGCCTGGCTGCTGCTCTTCTCGTCCGTCAACGGCAGGTTCGGCGGTACGGGTTCGGCGCGTACGCGGCGGCCAGCAGCTTCCAGGACGCCTTCGCCGCGTACTGGTCGCGGACCCGCGACCGGGACGTGCGCGCCCTGGCCTGGAGCCAGTGGGCGGCGTCGGCATGAACGCGGAGGGACCGCTGTCGGGCGCGGCGGCGGCCCGCGGGTTCCGGCCCATCACCCCGGCCCAGGGCCTCGGTTCCCTGTCGCTGGCCCGTGCCGTCCCTCCCCAGGTACTCATCGGGCTGGACGGCCGCAACCCGCGGATCAGTCCGCTGCTGACCGGTGCCGCGACGCGACGGGCCGTCCTGGTGGGCTACACGGGATCGGTGCCCGCCGACGAGGTACGGCGAGCCGTCGCCGAGGCCGCTGGCCCGGACTTCGTCCCGCTGGCCGCCTCCGTGCCGCGGCTGCCGCGCCCGGTGACCCGGCCGACGCCGCCGAACTCGCGCGGCTCGCACTGCGGGACGGCGGCTCCTCACGCGCGGCCGCCGAGGGAGGGCTGGAGACCGAACTGGCCCGGATCGTCTCCGACGTCCTGGGCCGCGGGTTCGTCGGACGGGACGAGAGCCTCTTCGAGATCGGCGTCAACTCACTGATCGCCGTGCGGTTGCAGCACGAGATCGGCACACGGCTGGACCGGCGCATCCCGCTGCGTTCGCTCTACCGGCACCCGACCATCACCGCCCTGGCCTCCGCCCTGAACGACGGCTGAGCCGGGCGGCGGTGACCGGCGACGGTAGCCGCACGGCGGTGACCGGACATGGCAACTGACCCGGGCCTGGGGACCTCCGCCACAGGCCGGGCGCGACGCGCTGGGACCGGGCCGGGCCCGCACGGACAGCGGCGCCCAACTCCCAGGCGCGGCAACCGCCCCGAGCGTGGCGGCGACCGGCGCGGCGCGATGGGGTTCGGCCCGGCCGACCCAGGCGCGGCGGCCGACCCAGGCTCGGCAGCCGACCGGGGCGCGGCGGCCGACTCGGTCGCGGCCTGGTCCGGGCGAGTCGTCGCAGGGTCACCCGGTGAGTGCCGCGGCGACGTCGGCCACCGCTTCGGGGCCCAGGACCGAGAAGTGGTCGCCCGGCACCCCGCGCACCTCCACCCCGCCCTCGGCCAGGGCACCCCAGCCGTTGTCGGGTCTGGTCCGCGCACGCCCCGGGCGTTCGGGCCGCAGCAGCACCACCCGACCGGGAAGGGACCCGGCCGGTGGTCCCGGCGGCGCGCGCCGTGACGTCGTACACCCGCCAGTACCGGGCGATGACCGTGTCGTCCGCGTCGTCCTCGGACACGCCCGCCGACCGCAGCCGGTCGAGGACCCAGCCCAGCGGGTCGCCGTCCGCCCCGTCGGCCGCGTCACCCCGCGCCTCCGGCACGGGCAGCCCGCGTTCCCCGGCGAAGGCGGCGACGAACTCGGCCACGAACTCAGCCGCGGTCCGCCCGGCCGCGGCGTCGCCCGCCACCGGGTAGCTGTCGATCAGCACCGGGGCTCCACCGCCGCGCCGTCGGCGGCGAGTTCGCGGGCGACGCCGAAGGCGAGGACTCCGCCGAACGACCACCCGGCCAGCCGGTACGGTCCGTTCGGCCGGGCCGGCGGACGGCCGCCGCCTGACGGGAGATGAGCCCCGGCAGGTCGCTCTCCGGGACGGTGCCCGCGTCGAGTCCCGGGGCCCGCACGCCGTACACCGCGGCGCCGCCGGGCAGTCGCCGCGCCAGCTCGCGGTAGCACTCGACGCCCCGCCGAGGGGCGCGAAGAGGAACAGCGGCGGCACGTCGGCGGATCCCGCCCGCAGCCGTACGGCGCCGCCCGCGGCCTCCTCGGCGCCCGGTCGGCGCGCACCGAGGCCGCCAGGGTCTCGACCGTGGGGTTCTGGAGGAACGCCGACAGCGAGGGCGGCGGCCGAACGCCCGCTCGGCCAGGGTCATGAGCTGGGCGGCGGCGATCGACTGCCCGCCCAGCGCGAAGAAGTCGTCGGTGGCGCCCACCGGCGCCGTGCCGAGCAGCCGCTCGACCAGCCCGGCCACGGCGCGCTCGGTGTCGTCGCGCGGGGCACCGCGGTGGGTCCGCCCGTGCCGCACCGGGGCGGGCAGGGCGCGGCGGTCGGCCTTGCCGTTGCGCGACAGGGGATCCGGTCGAGGAGGATCAGCGACGAGGGGACCATCGGCAGCGGCAGGCGGCGGCGCAGGAAGGCGGTGAGGTCGCGGACGAGCCCGTCGCCACCAGGGGCGGGGCGGGGACCGGCACGGCGTAGCCCACGAGTCGGGGCTCCCCGGTGTGTCCTCGCGCAGCGCCACGGCCGCGGCGGCGACGGCCGGGTGGGCGGCGAGCGCGGCCTCGACCTCGCCGAGTTCCATCCGTACGCCGCGCAGTTTGACCTGGTCGTCGCGGCGCCCGAGGAACTCCAGCGCCCCGTCCTGGCGCCATCGCGCGCGGTCGCCGGTGCGGAAGAGCCGACGGCCGGGGCCGGGCCGGAACGGGTCGGGCGGGAAACGGCGTTCGGTCAGGGCGGGACGTCCGAGATAGCCGGTGCCGACGCCGTCGCCGCCGATGTACAGCTCGCCGGGGAAGCCCGTCGGCACCGGTCGGCCGTACCGGTCGAGCACGTACACCTGGGTGTTGGCGATGGGCCGTCCGATGGGCACCGCCGACGGGAGGGGCCGCGCTCGCACCGCCAGAAGGTCACGTCGACGGCCGCCTCGGCGGGCCGTACATGTTGTACAGCGCCACGCCCGGGAGTTCTCGCCCGCAGCCCTCCCGCACCGCCGGGGTGAGCACCTCGCCGCTGCACACGACGCGACGCAGGGACGCGCAGTCGTCCGCCGCGCCGGGCTGCCGGAGGAAGATCCGCAGGAGCGAGGGACGAAGTGGACCGTGGTGACGCGCTGTTCGCGGATGATCCGGGCGAGGTGGCCGGGGTCGCGGTGACCGCCGGGCTCGGCCAGGACCAGCCGGGCGCCCGCGATGAGCGGCCAGAAGAACTCCCAGACGCAGACGTCGAAGGTCACCGGTGTCTTCTGGAGCACGGCGTCGTCGGCGGTCAGCGGGATCTCGCCCTGCATCCAGCGCAGCCGGTTGACGATGCCGCGGTGGGTGTTGACCGCCCGTTCGGCTCTCCGGTGGATCCCGAGGTGTACAGCACGTAGGCGGGCTGGTCGGGAGCGACCGGGACGGGTGGCGCCGGGGCCGCGGCGCCCGGGGCGGGCGGGGTCGATGACCCGTACGGGCAGGTCCTCGGGCAGAATCCGGCGCGGGTCGCCGGACGTGACCAGGGCGGCGGGGGCGGCGTCGCGCAGCAGCGTCGCGGTGCGCTCGGCCGGGTCGTCGGGGCTGAGCGGCATGAAGGCCGCGCCGGACCTGAGCACCGCGAGCAGGGCGGTGACGAGGTCGAAGGACCGGTCCAGGCAGACGGCCACGACGCATCCCGCGCCGACGCCCACCTCCCGTAGCCGCGCGGCGAGTTGGTCGGCGCGGGCGTCCAGCTCGGCGTAGCCGAGCACCCGGTCGCGGAAGACGACGGCGGGGGCGTCGGGCGTCCGCCGGGCCTGTTCGGCGACGAGGTGGTGCAGGGGTGAACGGTCCGAGGTCCGTGTCCGTCGCGTTGCGCGTGACCAGCAGGTCGTGCCGCTCCTCGGGCGTGAGCAGCTCCAGTTGGGACAGCCGCCGCCCGGGTCGGCGGTGGCCGCCCCGAGGAGCCGGGCCAGGTGCCCCGCCACGCGGGCGACGGTCGGCTCGTCGAACAGGTCGGCCGCGTAGGTGAACAGGCAGCGCGCCCGGCCGTCGCGGATCCGCACGTGGAGTTCGAGATCGAACCGGGTGGCGGGGTTGGACAGGCCGAACGGTTCCGCGCGCACGGCCCCGAACCGCACCGTGGGCACGCTGTCGTCGTGGAGGACGAGCGCCACCTGGGCCAGCGGGTTGCGGCTGGTGTCGTGCGGCACGTCCAGCTCGGCCACCAGGCGCTCGAAGGGCACGTCGCGGTGCTCGTGGGCGGCGAGGAAGGTCTCGCGCGCCCGTCGCAGCAGTTCGCCGAAGGCCGGGTCTCCGCCGAGGTCGACCCGCAGGACGGCGGTGTCCGCGAAGAACCCGACCAGCGGCTCCAGTTCCGGCCGGTCCCGGTTGTCCACGGGGTGGCCACGCACACCTCGTCCTGCTCGCCGTACGCGCCGAGGAGCGCGGCGTAGGCGGCGAGCAGCACCACGTACGGGTGTCCGCCTCCTCGCCGGGCGGGCGGGCACCGTGAGCAGTTCGCCGGGAGGTCGAACGCGTACCGGCCGCCGACCAGGCGGTGCACCGCCGGACGCGGCCGGTCCGTGGGCAGGTCCAGCGGTGTCGCGCCGTCCAGGCGCCGACGCCAGTGGGCCAGTCGCCGCCCGGCCTCGGCGCTCTCGGCCCGCCGCCGCTGCCACGCGGCGTAGTCGGCGTACTGGAGCGCGGGCTCCGGCAGCTCCGGGGCCGTTCCTGGGCGAACGCCGTGTAGTGGGCGGCGACCTCACGGGCCATCAGGCCGAGGGACACCGCGTCGCACGCCGAGTGGTGCACCTGGAGTACGAGCGCGTGGAGGCGCGGCCCGAAGCGCAGCAGCGCGGCGCGGAACAGCGGGCCCGAGGCCAGGGAGAGTCCGCCTCGGACCTGTTCCCTGGCCAGGCGGACCGCCGCCGCCACGACGTCCCCGGCCTCCCGGACTCCGTGGAGCCGTGGTCCGGTCGGCGCCGTCCACGTCGTGTACGGGAAGGTCCACCGGGGCGGGCGGCGCGACCGACTGCCAGGGCCGCCCGTCCTCGTCCGGGGAAGGTGGTCCGCAGCGCCTCGTGGCGGCGGACCAGCGCGTCGAGCGCGTGCCGCAGCGCGTCCGGGTCGAGGTCGCCCACGAGCCGGAACCCGGTGCCCATGACGTAGGCCGTGCTGCCGGGCACCAACTGGTCGAGGTACCACAGGCGTTCCTGCCCGAAGGACAGCGGGGCCTGGCCGGGCGGGCGGCGGCGGCCGGTGCGTCGTCGTCCGCGTTCGGGGCCCCGGGAGCGCGGCGGCGAGCTTCTCGGCGGTGCGGTGCCGTACCAGCAGGCGCAACGGCACCTCCCGCCCGAGCCGTTGGCGCAGCCGCGAGGCCACCCGGGTGGCGCGCAGGAGGTGCCGCCGACGTGGAAGAAGTTGTCCTCCGGGAGAGCCCGTCGACGCCGAGCACCTCCCGCCAGACCTCCAGGACGGTCCGCTCCGCGCCGGTCAGGGGCGGACGGCGGGTCCGGCCGCGGCGGCGTGGTCCCGCGCGGGCCCGATGCGCGGCGGGTGCGCGTCCGGTCGGCGCGAAGTCGCCGTCGGGCCGGGCCAGGTGGCGTCCGGCGCGGCGGCCATCGCTTCGAGCGCCGTTCCGATCCGGCGCGCCAGCGCGGCCACGGTGTCCTCCCCGTAGACGTCCGTGGCGTGGGTGGCCTTGCCCGCGACGCCTCCGTCCGGGGTCTGCCACAGGTGCAGTTCCAGGTCGAAGCGGGTCGACCGCGCAGAGACGCCCTCGGCCGGTGTGAAGCGGCCCTCCTCGGTGAACCGGGCTCCGGGCGGTACGTCCTCGAACTGGAACAGGACCTGGACGAGCGGGTTGCGGGCGGGTCGCGCTCGACGTCCAGCCCGAGACGATCCGCTGGAAGGGCAGTTCGCCGTGGGCGAGCGCGCCGAGCACCGCGGTCCGCACCCGCTTCAGCGCGGTCAGGGCGGACGGCTCGCCGCGCAGGTCGACCCGGACCGGCAGGGTGCCGACGAACATGCCGATCACGTCCGGGTTCTCGAACCGGTCCCGGCTCATCACCGGAACGCCGACGACGAGGTCGTCGGCTGCCCCGACTCCGCGAGCGCCCCGGCGAACGCGGCCAGCACCGTCATGAACATCGTCGTACGCGCGCGGCGCGACAGCTCCGCGCCGCCGCCACCGCGGAGTCCGGCAGCGTGAAGGCGTGGGTCCCGCCCCGGAAGGACTGCGCGGGCGGGCGGGTGCGGGCGTCGGGCAGTTCCAGCACCGCCGGTGCCCCGGCCAGCGCGCCCTGCCAGTAGGCGAGTTGTTCCCGGCGCCGCTCGGGCGTCAGGCGCTGCCGCTGGCGTCGGGCGACGTCCCAGTACTGCGCCGGGAGCGGGGCGGGGCCGCTGGTCGCCGGTCGCGCGCGCCTCGTACCGCCGTGCCAGCTCGGGGCGAAGATCCTGTCCACCGACCAGCGGTCCACGGCGATGTGGTGGAACACCACGTGCAGCAGGTGCTCGTCGGCCGCGACGCGGACCAGCCGGGCCCGGAGCGGGACGTCGCGGCTGAGGTCGAAGGGCCGCCGCACCAACGCGCGCAGCAGCCCTTCGAGTTCCGCTCACGCCTCCGCCGCCCGGCCACCCGTGTCAGGTCGGCCGTCTCGACGGGCCAGTGGGCCGGAGCGGGATCGATGAGGAGTTCCGGCGCCCGTCGCGGTCCACGACCCTGGAGCGCAGGACCGCGTGGCGGGCGGCCACGTCGGCCAGGGCCCTCCAGGGTCTCCTCTCCAGCGGACCGCGCACCCGGTACACGCGCGACATGTTGTACAACGGGCTGTCCGGCCGGAGTTGGCATTGGAACCACAGTGCTTCCTGGCTGAACGACAGGGGCCGCTGATCCATGCCCGCATCGTAAGGCGGCGGGTCGCCGTCGCGGCAGATCGCCGTCGTCTCGGGCCGCTGTCGCCGTCGTCGCAGGCCGCGCGCCCGCGGTGCGGCGTCCCGGTGCCCCGGCCGGGCGGGCGACGACATTCCGCCACGCGGTGCGGTGTGATTAGCTGGGCTGGTGGCTACGTTTGCCTTTGACGTTCCCGGTGTCGGCAGGGTGAAGCGGTCGGACGCGCGGTGCCGCCTGTTCTGTCTGCCGTTCCCCGGTGCCGCCGCGTCGGCGTTCCTGCCGTGGTCGGATCTGCTGCCCCCGGACGTCGAACTGTGCGCGGTGCAACTGCCGGGGCGCGAGGACCGCTTCGAGGACCCCTGGTGACCGGCTTCGCGGCCCTGGTCGACGAACTCGCCGAGGCGCTCGCCCCTACACCGACGACCTGCCGTACGGGCTGTTCGGGCACAGCGGCGGGCGCTGCTCGCCTTCGAACTCGCCCAGGCGCTGCGCGAGCGGGGCGTACGGGACCGGCGCACGTCTTCGTCTCCGCCGAACCCGCGCCGGACCACCCGCGCCCCGCCGAGGAGTTGCACACGCTCGGCGACGCGGAGTTCGTGGCGCGGATCGCGGAGCGGGCGGCACGCCGCCGGAGATCGCGGAGAACGCCGAGCTGATGGAGCTGCTCCTGCCCGTGCTGCGCGCGGACTTCACCTGGTGCGAGACGTACCGGTACCGGCCGGTGCCCCGCTCGACTGCCCGGTGACGGCGTTCGCCGGGCACGACGATCCGCTGGTGGACGCCGGGGCCGTGGCGGGCTGGGCGCGCACACCACCGGCCCGTTCCGCACGGAACTGCTGGACGGTGGCCACTTCTTCGTACGGGACGCCATGGCGCGGCTCGTCCCCGGGTCGCGGAGGACCTGCGCCGGCCCCCGGCCCGGCCGCCTCCGCCTGACCTCGACCCGGGCCCGCGCGGTGTGCCGCGCCGCCGTCGATCACGCCGTTACGCCGTCACGCCGCGACCGGACAGGAGAGGGAATGCCGGACGACGCCTACGAGTGCGCGCTGGACATCGTGCGCCGGGTGCTGCGCGTGGACACCTGGACGTGCGCCAGGACTTCTTCGCCCTGGGGGCGACGTCCTGGCCATGATGCAGATCGTCGGCCTCGCCGAGCAGGAGTGCGGGGCGCGGGTGTCCCTGATGGACGCCTTCGACGCGGTCGACATCGATGCCTTCGCCCGGCTGGCCGCCGAGCGGGTTCCCGCGTGTGCCGACGGACCGCGGCCGGACTCCGCTTCCCGCACGGTCCGGGAACGGCGCCGCCGGACCCGCCCGCGGGGCCGTAGAGCCCGTGGGACCTGGCGCGGTCCGCGTCCGGGCGGGGCGTCCGGGGCTCGTGTAGCGTCCCGGCCGTGACTGTTTCCTCTCCCGGCGCCGAGAGCCGCACCGCGCGCACCACCGGTGTCCAGTCGGTCGCCCGCGCCGCGGCGCTGCTGGGGCCGTCGTGGACAGCCCGCGGGCGGGGCCACCCTCACCGAGCTGTCGAAGATCACCAGGTTGAACGTGAGCACCGTGCACCGGCTGCTCGGCACGTTGAGCGCGGAGGGCTGCTGTGCCGCTCCGACGAGGGCGACCGGTTCCAGCCGGGGCCGGTGCTGCTGCGGCTCGGCCGCAGGTCGCTCGCGGCCAGCGGACTGCCGGAGGTGACGGCGGTCCTGAAGGAGTTGGCGGACGGCACCGGGGAGACCGCGAGCATCGGGATGCGGCGCGGCGAGAGCGTGCTGGTGCTGGTCGCCGTCCAGTCCGAACAGCCGCTGCGCTACCTGGGCGAGCCGGGGCGTCCATGCCGCTGACGGAGTCGGCGATGGGGCTGGCCATGCTGGCCTTCGACACCGCGTCGCGGGCGGGCGGGTACGTCAGCGGGACGGGGTCCCGGAGGCGTTCACCGGGGACGGCCCGCCGAGGCGGCCGACCGGGGTGACGGCGCGGCCGGGGACGCGGAGCGGCCGAGGTGCCGCGGCGTGGGCGCTGCGGGTGCGGGTGCTGGCGGCGGAGTTCCGGGGTACGCCGTGTTCGACGGCGCCGAGGGCAGCGGTCTGCGCGGGCTGGCGGCGCCGGTGGACAGCGGATCGCCGTACGTCCAGCTCGCCGTGGACATCCAGGGTCCGGCGGGGCGCATGGGCGACGACCGCCTGGACGCGCTGGGCGCGCGCGTGGTGGCCGCCGCGGAGAGCCTGCGGGCCTGCCGGTCGCCCTGGCGCTGGGGCAACTCTGACGGTCCGCCGCAGGACCGCGCCGTCGGTGCGCCGCTGAGCGCTCCGCCGGTGCGCCTCCGAACGCCGGGGCGCCCTCGCGCCCGCTCGGCGCCGCGGACCGGGTGCCCGGCGGACGCCGCGTGTGTCATTCATGTTGCGGCCTCTCCGCGCCCGCTCGCGGCGCGCCGCTCAACATGCCCTGTTTTCACGCGAGATGACCTTTCCCGCAGAGTGAAAGCCATTCGCGCATCGCGGAAAGAGTCCATTGACGGGCCTGGGGGCTGGCCTAAAGTCATCGGCGGTTGGCGGACGAACGGTCCGTGTGTGTCCGGCGCGGCCCGCGAGGCACGGTGCGGCACAGAGCGAGAAGGGGTGACGGTCATGGCGGCGGAACGCGGCGACGAGATCGTCATATCCCGCAACCACCCGTCTTCGACCTCCCGAGATCGTCGCCGTGGAGCACGGTCTCTTCGCGCGGGCCGGACTCGACGTACGCCTCGCGCGGAACGCCCCGGCGCAGGAGCGCGAGTCGCGCGATCCGATCGCGCGCCGCAAGGAGGCGCTGTTCGAGTCCGAGCGCGCCGACCTGTTCAACCTCTGCGAGTGGGGCGGCATCGACCGCCTGGAGCGCAACCGGCGCGGCGGCTACATCGGCTACCTGCGCCCGGCCGTCGTCGCCCAGGCCCTGCTCAGCTTCGACCCGGAACTCAACGAGCCGCACGACGTGAGCGGCGTCCCGGTCGGCGTCAACGAGTTCACCGGCTCCCACTACACCGCGCTCCATCTCCTTGAGGGCACCGTCCCGCGCGACCGCATCAGGCTGGAGCACGTCGGGCCGCCGTCCGCGCGCCTCGCGGCGGCCGCCGCCGGTGACGTACGGGCCGTGATGCTGATGGAGCCCTATCTCAGCCTCGCCCTGGAGTCGGGGCGCACCTGCTGGGCTGCTACTTCTACCGGGGCGCGCAGGTCGTGGCGCCGCACCTGCCCGTCGAGCGGCTGGATGTCTACATGTCCGCGGTCAACGCGGCCGTCGACGTCATCAACGCCGACCGCGCCGCCTGGGCCGGTCACATCGTGAGCGAGGTCGCGGGCCGTCTGGCGCCGGAGCGGCTGCGCCCGGAGTACCACCGCTTCACGCACGCCGCCCCTTCACCCGCGAGCGCTTCACCGAGAGCTACGCGTGGATGAACTCCTGGCAACTGACCGACGGACGCAGCGGTTACGACACGCTGCTCGCCCTGCGGTAGGCGGGAGAGTCACCATGGACGAAGAGCTGCGACACCCGGTGGCGCTCACCCGCCGCTACCACCTCGACCTGTGCGTCCTCGACGGCGGCCTGTGTACCGGCGCGTCCGGCGACGGGTTCCGCGCCCGCTCCGCCTGCGCTGAACCGGCGCGGCCCACGGCGGCCGACCCCGTCGTACCGTCCCTCCCCTCCCTTTCCGGGGTCGGCGTCCTCCGCGCCGACTCACCTTCGCGAGCAGCCCGTCGACCCTGGCCGACGGCCGTGCGGTCCCACCGGCCCGCCCTGTCGTGCCGCCGCCGACGCTTTCTCGCCACCCGTCCCGCTCCGTCCCGTCCTCCCCGCCGTGCCCCGAGGAGATCCCATGCCCACCGCGCCGCCCCGGCCGGCCGCCGTACAGCCCGCGGCCCCGCCGCCCCTCCGTCCGCGCCACTGCCCGGGAGACCGTGCGATGACCAGTCATCACTTCCTCCGGCCGAACGGCCGTCCCGTGGACGCCGACCGGGCCGTCCTCGGACGCCGCGCGCTGCTGCGCTCGGGTGGGGGCTCCTGGCCGTCGCCGGGCTCGGGCCGCTGCTCGCGGCGTGCGGGGACTCCGGCGGTGGCGGCGACGCGCGGGTGGAGGACACCCAGGCCGGGACCGCGGGCGCGGTGATCCGGCCGATCAGCGAGAAGCGGGGCCTGACCGGCGACTTGAAGCTCCGTTACGTCGCGGGCACGGGTCCGGGCGACGTGCAGAACAAGCTGCTGTCCGGGGCCCTGGACGTGGCGAGCATGGGGCCGATCGGCGCCGCGGTGTCCCTCGCGGCGGGCGCCGACGTGCTGATCTTCTCGACCAGCCTCGCCAACCACGTGCGGTGGCTGGTCCCGGAGAACAGCCCGTACCGCAGCGTCGCGGACCTGCGGGGCAAGAAGGTCGCCACCCGCCGAAGAACAGCGACGCCTACCGCTCGACCCAACTCGCCTGCGCGGTGAACGACATCGACTTCGAGGAGGACTACAAGGCGTACCCCGGCGCCGTGCTGGCGGGGCTCTCGCTCTTCGAGCGCGGCGACGTGGAGGCCATCGTCACCATCGAGCCGAACGCCACCCGCCTCGTCGCCAAGGGCGCCCGCCAGCTCACCACGGTCACGGACCTGTGGCAGCACGGCTCCGGCTCGGACCGCGACCTGTTCCTCAACGGGCAGGGCGCCAAGCGCGGTTGGGTGGAGAAGCAGAAGGGCACCGCGGCGGCCCTGGCCAAGCTGCGCCTGGAGGCCCACCGGTACATCCACGAGCGGCCGCGGATCCTCGCCGAACTGCACCAGTCCTACGGCATCCCCGCCTCGGAGAAGAAGGCCATCGCGCTGCTGCCGGAGCGGCTCGTCGGGATCTACCCGACCGAGTGGGGCGGTGACTCGTTCACGAGCATGCGCGACCAGCTGCGGGTGGCCGCCGAGGTCGGGCTGATCAAGGCCGCGCCCAGCAAGACCGTCTACCGCGACCTGGGGTGAGGAACGCATGACCCACCGCACCACGGCGGCGGCCGCCTCCCGGCCGGACGGCCGGAGCACACCGGCCAGGACAGCGGGACCGCGCCGCCGCCCGCCGACGGCGAGGACGGGCCCGCGCCCGCCGACGGCGAAGACGCGCCCGCCGTCACCCGGACCGCGCCGCCCGCGAACCACCCGGCCCGCCGGATCCGACGCCCCGCGGTCCCGCGGCACGGCGACCGGCCGCCGCGGGCGGGTCCTGCGGAGCGTCCTGCCCGTGGCCGCCTTCCTGGTGGTCCTGGTCGGCGGCTGGCAGATCGTCGCGGTCCGCGGCGACAACGTCCTGATCCCGGACGTGCCGACCGTGTGGTCCTCGCTGACCGACACCGTCACCCAACCGCTGTTCTACGACTCCCTCGGCGCCACCCTGCTGCGCGTCGGCCTCGGGTTCGCCCTGGCCTTCGTCACGGCGGTGGTGGTCGGCATCGCCATGGGCCGGGTGGAGTTCGTCCGGCGCTTCTTCGAACCGGCCGTGCTGATCGGCCTGACCGTGCCGGGCCTGGTCTGGGCGCTGCTGTGCGTCATCTGGTTCGGGTGTCGCTGACCAACCCGGTGGTCGCGGTGGCGCTGTCCGCCTCGCCCGCGCTGACCCTGAGCATCTACCAGGGCACCCGGGCCATGGACTCCGAACTGCGCGAGATGGCCCACGTGTACCGCTTCTCCCTCGCGACGAAGCTGCGCTACCTGTGGCTGCCCTCGCTGCTGCCCGCGCTGTTCTCCGGCGCCCGGCTGGGTCTGTCGCTGTCCTGGAAGGTGATCGTGCTGGTGGAGATGTTCGGCATGTCCAGCGGGGTGGGCTACGAGCTGAACAACCAGTTCGCCGCCCAGAACGTCGCCGGGGTGCTCAGCTGGACGCTGCTGTTCGCCCTCGTCATGGCGGTCCTGGAGTACGGGTGCTCCAGGGCCTGGAACGGCGCCTGGGGCGCTGGCGGAAGGGGCGGCCGTATGACCAGCCCGCACCGCACGCCCGCCGCCCCGGCGACCGGACAGCCGTACGTCGTCCTCGACGGGGTCGGCAAGGTGTACACCAGCGCCAGGACCGGTGAGCGCGAGACCGTCTTCGAGGACTTCGGGCTCACCGTGCGCCACGGCGAACTCGTCGCCGTGGTGGGGCCTCGGGCACCGGCAAGACCACGCTGCTGCATCTGGTGGCGGGCCTGGAGCGGCCGGACACCGGCGAGATCAGGATCGGCGGCGCCCGCCCACGGCGGAGCCGACCGCGTCCGGCGACGGCACGGGGAGCACCGGCGGTCGGCTCGGCGTGGTCTTCCAGCAGCCGCGGCTGCTGGACTGGGTCTCGGTACGCCGCAATGTCGAACTCGCCCTGACCAGCGCGGGACTCGATCCCTCCGGGGCGGCGCGGGCGCTGGCGGACGTGGACCTCACGGAGTACGCCGACCGCTATCCGTCGGTGCTCTCCGGAGGCCAGCGCCAGCGCGCGGCGGTCGCGCGTGCCTTCGCCGTCCAGCCCGATCTGGTCCTGCTGGACGAGCCGTTCAGCGCCCTGGACCAGCTCACGGCGCGGCGGCTGCGGCTGCTGCTCCAGGAGTTGTGGACGGCCCGGCCGCGTACCGGGCTGCTGGTCACCCACAACCCCTGGAGGCGGCCTTCCTCGCCGACCGGGTGATCGTCCTCGACGGCAGGCCCGCGCGCGTGCGCGCCGAGTTCACCCTCGACCTCCCCGGCCCCGTACCCCGAGGACCCGCGGATCTTCGAGGCGCAGAACGAGATCCTCGCCGCCCTCGGCTGAACCGCCCGTCCCCGACCATCTCGCGTCCCATCGCACCCATCACCCGCCGAAAGGAACCGTGTCCCCGATGACACCCCGCAAGAAGATCACCATGGAGACCCTCTCGCTGGTCTTCTCCCTGCCCCAACTCGTCGCCAAGGACGAGGGCTTCTACGAGGAGGAGGGCCTGGACGTCGACTTCGTACCCAAGGGCTACGACGCGAACGTCTCCTACCTCGACGACCACGAACTGGTCAGCGCCTTCGGCACCAACCGCTCCAACTTCGAGAGCGGTGACGCCTCCCCTGTACCGGGCGTGCGAGTGGGGCCAGATCCGGCGCTCGCACGACACCCAGGTCGGCGGCCGGGTCGTCGGCAAGCGGGCCGCGGTCGGCAGCCAGGCGATCCTGGTCGCGCCGGACTCGCCCGCCGTCCACCCGCAGGACCTGGCCGGGCAGCCGGTCGCGGTCAACTTCCACCACGGCTCGCACTACCTGGCCCTCCAGGCGCTGGAGGGCTTCCTGCCCCGCGAGGAGATCAAGGTGGTGCACGTGGGCGGGCCGCAGCAGCGTTTCGAGGCGCTGCGGGACGGCAGGGTCCCGGCCGCCGCGCTGATGGAGCCGTGGATCACGGTCGCCCAGAAGCAGGGGTACCAGCTGCTCACCGAGGCGTTCTACGTGGGATCCGAGATCGCCTCGCCGGAGATCGACGCGGACACCTACGACGCGCTCAACCGCGCGGTCGTCAAGGCGGTGCGCAAGCTCCAGGAGGACCCGTACCCTACCTCCACCACCTGATCGGCGAGGTGCCCGCCGAGATCGACCCGGACCTCAAGCCGGAGGACTTCGCCCGCTGGCGGCTGCGGTTCGTGGACCCGGCGCCGTACCCGGAGGACCAGTTCCAGCGCACCTTCGACTGGATGCGCGGCTGGGACCTGATCAAGGAGGACGGCTCCGGCTACAACTCCCTGGTCGACAACCTGCTGCCCGCCTGATCCCGCACGCGTCCGGCCCGCGGGCCCGTGGGGCGTACGGCGCCGTTACCGCCGTACGCCCACGGTGTCCCGCATCTTCCCACCCTCGGCGTTCCACGACTGGGAGACCCAGCGATGCGTGACCGTCCCCGTGACCGGGGTCCCCGTGACCGGGCGTCCGGCCACCGCGTGTGGCCCTGTACGTCGGGGGTTCCTCGGCCCGTACGGCAGCACGATGGTCACGCCGATGGTGCACGAGGTCGCCGCCGGGCTGGACAGCACACCGCGCCTGGCGGCCGCCGCCGTCACCGCCTACATGCTGCCGTTCGCCGCGCTGATGCTGATCAGCGGGACGCTCGCGGAGCGGTGGGGGCGGCGGCGGGTGCTGCGGGTGGCGCTCGCGGCGTTCGTCGTGGCCACCGCGCTGTGCGCGGTGGCGCCCACCATGGAGTTCTTCCTGACCGCCCGCGCCTTCCAGGGCGCCACCAACGCCTTCACCACCCCTGCTCGTGGCGGCCATCTCCGACCTGGTGGGCGGGCGCGCTTGGCGAAGGCGCTGAGCTGGTTCGCCGCCGCGCAGGCCACCGGCCAGGGCATGAGTCCCCTGTTCAGCGGGGTGAGCGCGGCCGTGGACTGGCGGCTGGCCTTTCTGCTGCCCGGCCTGTGCGGACTGCTGCTGGTGTGCTTCCCGCCGTCCCGCTCGGCCACCCGGCGGGTCGCCACCGCCCCGCCTCCTGGCGCTCCCTGGCCAACCGGCGGCTCGCGCTGGCCTGCGCGGTCTCCTTCCTCGCCTACCTCGCCGCGGTCGGCCTCACCGTGCTGGCCGTGCTGCGCCTGAAGGACCGCTTCGGCCTCGGTCCGGTCGGAACGGGGCTGGCCGCCTCGGCGTTCGGCCTGGCGGGGATGGCGGCGGCACCGCTGGTGGGCCGTCTGCTGCGGACGAGGGCCGTCGCACACCGGCTTCGTCAGCAACGTGATCATGACCGCGGGGCTGCTGTGCGCGTCCTCGGCACCACGCTGCCCGTCGTGGTCGGCGGCATCGTCTTGGTTGGTGCCGCCGTCACCGGCCTGCGCTCGGCGACCAACGCCCTCGCCGTCACCAGCGTCCCCGACAACCGCGGCGGCGCGGCCTCGCTGGCCCTGTCCGCCCAGTTCTTCGGCGGGCCGCCGCGGCCCCTCTGGCTGCCCGCCTACCGCGCCCTGGGTGATCACGGCTTCGCCCTGATCGCGGTCGTGCCGCTGCTGTCGGCCGGGATGCTGGCGTTGACCGGCGCGGCGGGCGGCCGGTGGGCGGCGGACCCGGTCCGCGCGGAGGCCGTCCGGTCGGGCTGAGAGCCCGGCGGCAAGTCGACCCGCCCTCAGGCGAGTTCGAGGTCAGGACTCACTTCTTCTCCGGTGGCAGTCGCACGTCGGTGCAGCCGTGCCGCTCCGCCGCGCGGCGTACGAACGTCTCCAGCAGCGCGACAGCCGGCTTCTCGTCGGTCGCCCGCAGGTACGGAGAGACCGAGAACCGGGCCCGGACCGGGCTGCCGGGGCACTGGCCGTGGCCCGGAAGCGGTCCCGCAGGTCGTTCGTGGCGTCCGACCAGCGGCGCTGCGAGACCGCCTCGGCCAGGGCCTTCGTGCCGTAGCGGGCTTCCAGCACGTAGTAGTGCTTCTCGTCGTCCGTCTGGTCCTTCGGAAGCTGGTCGGAGGCGCTCAGGAGGCAGCGCTCGTCCAGGGTGTTCCGGTCGGTGCGCGTGCCCCACGCCCATGTCATGTCCCGGGCCCGGTGCACGGGCAGCCCGGCGCAGGTGCCGTCCCGGACGTCGGCCACTCGGGCGGGCGTGGCGGTCATGGCCGGGATCCGGGTTCGCCGCTCGGTACCCGCGTGACGCAGCCCCAGCGGTCGGCGGCGCGGGCGGCGGTCGCCGTGACCAGCTCCGCGTGGGCCCGCACCAGGTCGCGGTGGACCGGACGCTCGCTGTCCTCGAAGCCGTCCCCTGCGCGGTCACGACCACCGATCCGCCGTTCTCGCAGCTCAGCGAGGCAACGGTGTTCTGTGCGTCGGTGTATCCGTGCCAGCCGCCACCGAGCGGGTACGTGGCGGGCAGGGCGTGCGCGTCCTCGTCGGGAAGGAAATCCGGCACGTCGTCCGGGCCGAGCCGTCGTGCTCCCCTCCGGCACACGGCTCACCGTCACGTACGAATCGCCGACCGCGCAGAGGTGGTAGTAGGTCTTCGTGTCGCCCCGTCGCAGGTCGTTGACGAGGCCGCCCGTACGCAGGCCGGTCAGCGCCCGCGTCCGCTCCGACGGCAGCAGGCCGTCGCAGTACGACGCGAGACGGTCGTCATAACGCCACCGCTTTCCCGTGTCGCTCACCCGGTACCAGGTCCAGCCCGCCACCAGGACGAGCACGAGCGGCAGCACCCCAAAGGGCCAGTCGACGCAGTACCCGCACCCAAGTCCCTCCCCGTCCGGCTGGACGGCATGCGCACCGTTGCCCCGGCTGTGCCCCGCTCACCACCGGGCAAGCCGCCGTTGATCCTACAAAGCGCCAGCTCCACGCGGCGGCCACGGTCGCCGCGGCCGTGGCCCCGGTCACGGAACGCGCGACGCGCGGGCGGTGCCAGACTGGCGGGGTGCGTGCGAAGCTCCTGCGGTTCTCCGGCTGGATCGCCGGTCTGGGCACCGCCTCCGGCACCCGGCTGGTGGTCGGCCACTGGCCCCGGTCCCCGCTGGGAGCCTTCAGCGACGTGATGGTCGAGCGCCCGGACGGCCACCGTGTCCTCCTCGCCCCTCGGAGCGCGTCGCGCGCTTCGTCTCGGCCACCTACGTCTTCGACGAGGTGGTGACGGACCGGGTGACGGTCGTGCCCGGTCCGACATGGTCCGTCGAGGCCGGGCCGCTGAGCCTGCGCTTCACGCCGGGGCGCGTACGGCGCTGGGTCTGCTGCTGCGCTGCGTACCGCCCCGCTCGCCACCAGCGCCGCCTGGGCGGCTGTGCGACCGGCCCGCGCGGCTGCTGATGCCGGGGTGCGCACCCGCGGCAGCGCCGCCGGCGGACGGCGCGAGTGGTATGCCGCGCGGGACCTGCGCCGGATCACCGCGGCGCGGGCCAGCTGGGCGGGCGTCGCCCTCGGCCCGCTGCGGCCGGTGACGCCCCCGGTCCGGTTCGGCTTCGGCTCGGTGCCCGCCCGCCCGGCGCTCACCCGGGTCCTCACGACCGTCGAGCTTCCGGGACCGAGGCGCTCGGCCGCGCCACCACCACCCGCACCAATAAGTGACGCAGGTCACACCATCATCGTGTGTCACCCCGGGTAGGCGGGCGCGTACTCGTCTGGATACCCATCCAGGGAGGAAACGCAGTAAAGCACCGCAACCGGGAGGTACCACATGTCCTCGAAGCGACGCCGCAAGAAGAAGGCCCGCCGCAAGAACGGCGCCAACCACGGCAGCCGCCCCAGAGCTGAAGGGCCGGACCGCGCCGGGGCGGACACCAAGGGTGTCCGCCCCGGCCGCGTCCGTATGACGGGTGCGCGAGACCGGGCCGGGATGCCCGCGGACACCCGTAGACATCCCACGACCCGCTGTGGTCTCATCCGTCCGGCGGGCTGGTCACCTCGCGCCGAGCGGCGGGCGATGCCCGCGCCCGGCGCACGGCCGACCGAGCAGTGGGCCCGCTCGTGCGCAACGGCCGGTTCGCATGCCTCCCGCTCAGCCCCGAAAGACCCCACACATGCACAAGTTGAAGGCCGGACTCTGGGAATTCCTCCAGGGGCTCGGCAAGACGTTCATGCTCCCGGTGGCCCTGCTCGCGTTCTGCGGCATCATGCTGGGCATCGGCTCGTCGCTCTCCAGCGACGCCGTCACCGACTCCCTCACCTTCCTCCGGGGCGAGGGCTTCCACCTGGTCTTCACCTGGATGGCCAACACCGGCCTGGTCGCCTTCCAGTTCCTGCCGGTCATGTTCGCCATCGCCATCCCGCTCGGGCTCGCGCGCGAGGACAAGGGCGTCGCCGCGTTCTCCGGGTTCGTGGGGTTCGCCGCGATGAACCTGTCGGTGAACTTCTACCTCACCAGCAAGGGCGTCGACTTCGAGGACGAGAAGGCGATCGCCCACTACGGCATCGCGGACGTCATCGGCATCCAGTCCATCGACACGGGGCTGCTCGGCGCGGTCGCCGTCGGCATCGTCGTCAGCGTGCTGCACCGCCGCTTCCGCACCCAGCGGATGCCCGACGCGCTGGCGTTCTTCGGCGGCCTGCGGTTCGTGCCCATCGTCTCCGCGCTCGCGCTCAGCGTCCTAGGCCTGCTCATCCCCTGGTGTGGCCGACCTTCAACGGGTGGATCAGCGACATCGGCCGCGGCATCGGGCACACGGGCGTGTTCGGCCCGTTCTTCTTCGGCATGGGCGAGGTGCTGCTGCGCCCGGTGGGCCTGCACCACATCCTCGTGGCCATGTTCCGCTTCACGGACGTCGGCGGCTCCGGCACGGTCTGCGGGGACCACGTCTCCGGCGCGCTGAACCTCTTCTACGCGCAGCTGGACTGCTCCAAGCCGCCCACCGGCGCGGTCACCGACGCCACCCACTACCTCTCCCAGGGCAAGATGCCGGCCTACCTGGGCGGTCTGCCGGGCGCCGCGCTGGCGATGTACCACTGCTCCGAGAAGCGCATGCGGCCCGAGATCAAGGCGCTGCTGGTCTCCGGTGTCGTGGCGTGCGTCGTCGGCGGCATCACCGAACCGCTGGAGTTCCTGTTCCTCTTCATCGCGCCGTGGCTGTACCTGCTGCACGCCGTGCTGGTCGGACTCGGCTTCCTGGTCTCGGCCGTGCTCGGGTGTTCATCGGCAACACCGACGGCAATGTCATCGACTGGCTCGTCTTCGGCGTACTCCAGGGCACGGCGACGAAGTGGTACCTGGTGCCGGTGGTCGCGGCGGTGTGGTTCGCCGCGTACTACTTCCTGTTCCGCTGGGCCATCGTCCGCTTCGACCTGGCGACCCCGGCCGCGAGAGTGTCGCCGCGACGGGGTCCGCGACCGAGGGTGACGCCGAGGACACCAGGGACGCCGAGGACGCCGAGGCTGACCCGGACGCTTCGGGCGGCCCCGGTGAGGACGCGCCGCGCGAGCTGGTCGCGGGCAAGTACGACGCCGTCGCGATCCTGGCCGCGATCGGCGGCGCGGACAACATAGAGTCCCTGGACAACTGCATCACCCGGCTGCGCATGACCGTCGCGGACGCCTCACGCGTCGACGAACAGCGCCTGAAGAAGCTCGGGGCGATCGGCGTCGTCAAACTCGACGCCCGCAACGTGCAGGTGATCATCGGCCCGCAGGTGCAGTCCGTCAGGACGCGCTCGCCACGATGGTGCCGGCGGGCTGAGCGATGCGCGAACCCCTCCCGCCCAGGACCACCCGCCGACGGCCGCCCCACCTACGACTTCGACACGCGGGTCGACCGGCGCGGCACCTGGTGCACGCAGTGGGACTACGTCGAGGACCGCTTCGGCGTGCCCGGCCTCCTCCCGTTCACCATCTCCGACATGGACTTCGAAACGGCGCCGGAGGTGCTCACGGCGCTGCGCGCCCGCCTGGACCACGGCGTGCTCGGCTACTCGCGCTGGCGGCAGGACGACTTCCTCTCCGCCGTCACCGACTGGTACGCCGACCGGCACGCCACCGAGGTCGACCCGAGTGGGTCGTCTACGGGCCGTCCGTCATCTACCAGGTCGCGCGGCTGCTGCGGCTGTGGTCGCGGCCCGGGGACGGGGTCGTGGTCCACACCCCGGCGTACGACGCCTTCCCCGGACGATCGCCGCGCAGGAACGCCGCATGCTGGGCTGCCCCTGGACGACTGGGAGGAGTTGGACCGGCTGCTCGGCCTCGCGGACACGAAGGTGCTGCTGCTGTGCTCGCCGCACAACCCGACCGGCCGCGTGTGGACACGGGCCGAACTGGACCGCATGGCCCGGCTGTGCGCACGTCACGACGTGGCCGTCATCAGCGACGAGATCCACTCGGACCTGGTCCATCCGCCGCACACCCACCGCCCCTGGATCCGGCACGGCGAGCCGCGGGCCGCTGGGCCGTCGTCACCTCGGCCTCGAAGTCCTTCAACATCCCCGCGCTGACCGGCAGTTACGGCGTCATCAGCGACCCCGAGAGCCGTGCGGCGTATCTGCGCCAGCTCAAGGACGGCGACGGGCTGTCCTCCCGGCCGTGCTCTCCTGGTCGGCCACATCTCCGCCTACCGGCAGGGCGGCCCCTGGCTGGACGCGCTCGGCCGCTATCTGCGCGGCAACCTCGCCTTCCTCGCCGACCGGCTCAACTCGGCCTTCCCCGGCCTCGGCTGGGCCCCGCCGCAGGCCGGTTACCTCGCGTGGATCGACGTACGGCCGCTGGGAGTCGACGACGAGGCGCTACAACGCGCCCTGGTCGAGACGTGGAAGGTCGCCATCATGCCGGGAACGTCCTACGGCTCCCCGGCCACCTCCGCCTCAACGCCGGGTGCCCCGCGCCAGCTGGAGCGGGCGCGACCGCGATCGTCGAGGCGGTCCGCGCCTCCGAGCGGACCCGGGCGCGCCAGGCACCCCGGCCCGCTGACCGGCCGGGCCCGGCCCCGGCGCTCCGGCCGGTCACCCTCCCGGCGGCGGTCAGGAGGCCGCGGCGGCGCCGGGGCGAGAAGGTGTACAGGTCGAGGATCTCCGGGAGCGGGCGACTCCCGGGCCCCGGCGCGTATCCAGGCCGCGACGTCCTCGGTCGCGGCCGGGTCGTTGACCAGCCCCAGCCACACCGGCCGACCACCGGCGGCCCGGCCGGACGCGGAGGGCTGTACGACGACGACGTTGGCCTGGTCGCACACGTCCAGGCAGGTGGAGACGCGTACGGGCGCCTCGGCGCGCAGGCGCGCGGTCTGTTCCGCGTGGTCGACGCCGGTCACCTTGGGACTGCCGCAGCAGCAGTCCCGGCAGACGACGACGCGGCACGGCACGGGGTCGGCGGTCTCGGGTCGCTCGGGTCGCCGGACGACTGTCCGGCCGGGGTGTGCGCATGGCGCGCTCTCCCTCTCCGGGGAGATCCGCCCCGGTGTTCCGTCGAGGAGGCGACCGCGTGAGTCTCCTGGCTCTCGGGTCGTGGCTCGTCCCTGCCTTCCCACCCGCCGCGGGCGGTGGCCAGTCGGGATCCGCTCGCCGATCACAGTGGCGGGACCGCGCCGGATTCACACCGGCTTCCTCGGACCGCCGTCGCCTTTGTCGCCGGTCATCATCCCATCCGGGTCCGCGCCACGTCACCGTGGCCGGACGCGGGCCCCGACTGGCGGCCGCGGCGGGTCACTCGGCGGCGACGGCCCGCAGGATCGGGGTCCGCGCGGCCCTGCGCGCCGGGATGACCGCGGCGAGGGTGCCGATGAGCGCCGTCGCCCCGAAGAGGACGGCCAAGTCCGCCCAGGGAGGGCCAGTTCGACTCCGCCGTGGAGCGGACCCCGGCCGCGCCGATGACGCCTCCCGCCAGCAGGCCGAGTCCGCAGCCGAACAGCGAGATGATCACCGCCTCCACGCGCAGGATGCCCGCGAGGTCGCGGCGGTCCAGGCCCACCGCGCGCAGGAGGCCGATCTCCCGGACGCGTTCCAGGACGGACATGCCCATGGTGTTGATCACCCGAGGACGCCGATGAGCACGGTGACGCTGAGCAGCGCGTACATGGTCGACAAGAGGGTCGAGGTGCCCGCCCGGACCTCGGCCCGCACGTCGGCGTGGTCCTGGACGAGAAGCGCCGGGTTGTCCAGGGCCCTTCGATGGTCCGCTTCAGCTCCCCGGTACGGTCCGGGGCGGTCTTGACGAGGACGGAGACGACACGGGCGAGCCCTCGGAGGCGCCGACGGGCGGCAGCAGACGGGCGGGGACGAGGGCGGGGTGAGGTCGGCCGGGCCGTCGTAGACCGCCACCACGGTCAGGGTCCTGGCGCCGCCCGTCTCCCCAGCGTCCCGGACACGCGGGAGCCGACGTGCCAGCCGTGCGCGGCGGCCATCTCGGTGGTGACGGCGATGCCCTCGTCGAGCCGGTCCAGGACCCGGCCCGGACGGTCAGGGCGCCACCTCGCGTACGGTGCGGGGTCCACGCCGTACACGGAGAGCGGTTGGGCGTCGTGGTGGAAGTCGGCCTCCACCAGCGGCGTGACGGCCTCGGCCCCGGGGAGCCGGGCCACCCGGTCCGCGGTCCCTCCCCACCGATCCGTACTCGACGGCGGTGATCCGCACGTCGGCGACCATGCGCCCGGCGGCGTCCCGCTCGTCGTGGCTCTCGACCGCCTTGACGGCGACCGTGATGGCGGTGACCATCGCCAGCCCCACCATCAAGGTCGCCGCGGTGGCCGCCGTACGGCGCGGGTGCGCCGGGCGTTCTCCACGGCGAGCGTGCCCCGAACGCCCTTGAGCCGGGTCAGCGGGGCGCGCAGCAGCGCGGTGAGGCCGAGCGCGAGCGCCGGGGTGAGGACGATGAGCCCGGTCAGCAGCAGGGCGGCCCCGGCGAACAGGATGTTCTGGTCCTCGGCCGCGGAGAGAAGCAGCGCGCCGCCCAGGGCGGTGACGGCCAGCCCGACGCCGGTCCGGCGGCGCAGCGGGCGGACGCGGTCGGCAGGTCGGTGCGCAGGGCGGCGACTGGCGCCACGGAACCCGCCCGGCGGGCCGGGAGGTACGCGGACAGGCAGGTGATGCCGACCCCGACCGCGAGTGCCGTGCCCAGGGTGAGGAGCGGGTCGACGTGCAGGGCCGGGTCCGGGACGCCGGGGTCGGCGAAGAAGCCGATCAGCGCGGCGGCCGTACCGGCGCCCAGCCCCAGCCCAGTACGGAGGCGACGGCCCCGACGAGGGCGGCTTCGGTGAGCACCATGCGGATCACGTACTGGCGGGTGGCGCCGATCGCGCGGAGCAGCGCGTGTTCACGGCGCGGGCGGCGCCGAGCGCGGTGAAGCTGGTGGCGATGAGGAAGACCGACACGAACAGCGCGACACCGGCGAAGCCCAGCAGGATGGTGGTGAGTTTGCCTCCGTCGCCGAGCTCGATCGCGTTGTGGACGATCTCGAGCGGGTCTCGATCTCGGCGCCGGAGGGCACCAACCGCGCGACCCGGTCGGCGAGTTCGTCCTCGCGGGTGTCATCGGCGGCGGTGAGGGCGATGTCGGTGTAGCCGCCCCCGCGGGCGCGAAGGAGCGCCGTGCGGTCTCCTGGTCGAGCGCGACGAGCGTGCCTCCGGTGGCGACGCGGCTGTCCCGGGCGGTGAAGACGCCGACCAGGCGCACCGTCCTGGGGTGCCCCCGATGACGACGCGGACCCGGTCGCCGACGTGGTGTCCCGCGCGTTCGGCGGTCCGCCGGTCCACGGCCACCTCGTCCTGGGACCGTGGGCCACGGCCGTCGCTCAGCGGGTAGCGGGGTCGGTTCCGGCCGGTCCCGGCACCCAGTTGACGCCTGTGGCCCGGTACGGTTCGCCGACCAACCGGCCGTCGGAGCCCACGAGGAAGGCGCGGCCCTCGTAGGTGCCCGGGCCCCGTGGGCACCGGGGAGACCGCCGAGCCGACGCAGCAGCGCGTCGTCGAGCCGGGCGGGCTCGGTGTCCTCGGAGACCGACGGATCAGGTGTGACGCGGACCGAGACGTCAGGCTGGGAGGTGGTGTGCACCCGGTCCAGGGCGTCGGAGACCGACCTGCCGTAGATCAGCGAGCCCGTGACGAACGCGACCCCGATCAGGACGGCCAGCGCGGGAAGCGCGAAGCGGAGCCGGTGGGTGCGCAGGGTGCGCAGGGCGGTACGGAGCATGGGCGTTCTTCCGGACGTGGCGGACGGCGGGCTTTACGGGGCCGACGGGCATTACGGGGCTGGCGGACTTTGCGGGACCGACGGGCATTACGGGACCGGACTTTGCGGGCTGGCGGGAAGCGGCGCGGTGGGGTTCCCGTCACCAGCAGCGCGGTGGAACCCCGCACCGGCCGTGCGCAAGGGCAGGTGCGGGCTTCCGGTATTGATCCTCCGGCACCCTCCGGCCCTCGCGGATCAACCGTTCGGCCGAGTGGCCGGGTGGCCGGGTGCCGCCGGGTCGGCCATCCGGCCGAGGTCCGGGGCGCCGGGCTGTCGTAGCGTGGTCCGTCATGATCTCGGAGTTCTCCACGCGTTCGCGCCCGCGGCAGTTGCTGCTGGGCCTGGCCGGTGCGGTCCTGAGCGCGCTCGTGATCCTGGAGGGCTCAACGCGCCGGTGCCCGCGATGACCGTGCTCACCGTGCTGTCCGGCTTGGTGGTCCTGGCGGCCCTCGGCGCGCCGCCGCGGCTGTTCCTGCCGCTCGCCGCGTGCGCGGTGGTGGTCTCCTGCGTGCTGACGGGCGTCGAGTCGGCGCTGTCCGAACGGCCGGAGAACGACCCCGGCATGGTCGAACTGTGCCTCCTGCTGGTGCTGATCGTGCGGACCGCGCGCCGTGAGCCGTTCCTCCGGGCCGCGGGGATCGTGCTGGTCGGCGCCGCGGCCGTGGTGACCCTGCCGCTGCGGGTCGACGAGCGGAGCGACAACCTCACCCTCCTGATCACCGCGCTGACGGCCTCGGTGCCGTGCGTGGTGCTGCTCGGCTCTGGCTGCGCCTGCGTGACACGCTGCGCGTCCGCAAGCGGCAGGCGGAACTCCAGGCGCAACGGCTGGAACACGCGCGGGATCTGCACGACTTCGTCGCCCACCACGTCACCGCGATCGTCGCGCGGACCCGTGCGGCCCGGTTCGTGGCCGGCGCCGGGCAGCAGCAGTCGCCCGAGGACATCGACCGGATGCTCGGCGAGATCGAGACGGCCGGGGCGCAGGCCCTGAGTCGATGCGGGCCATGGTCAGCGAGTTGCGCGACACCTCCGCCCCGCGGCGACCCGCCCACCGGGGACCTGCGCCGGGTGGGCGACCTGACGAAGGAGTTCGCCGCCACCGGCCAGCGGGCCGAGTTCAGCCTGGACCCGCGGCTCGTCGAGCAGCCGCCTCCGCCGGAGATCGCCGCCGCCGTCCACCGGGTGGTGCGCGAGTCCCTGACCAACGTGCGCAAGCACGCCGCCGGTACCGCGGCGGTGCGGGTACGGGTGGCGCTGGTGACGGGCGCCGGGGGCGACTGGAGGTGGACGTCACCAACGGCGGACCCCGAGGGCGCCGCGCCGCACCACGGCGCCGACCCCGACGTGCGGTCACGCGACGCGAAGGCGAGCGCGGGTTCGGACTGGTCGGGCTGACGGAGCGGGTGGAGGCGCTCGGCGGCGCTCTCGACCACGGCCCGACCACCGGCGGCGGCTGGCAGGTCCGGCGGTGCTGCCGTCGCGCGGTGCGCGAGCGGCCGGTTGAGCCGGGCGCGGCCCGTACTGGGAGCATGGCCCCATGACGATCGACGTCCTTCTCGCCGACGACCAGGAGATGGTCCGCGCGGCCTTCCGCATGATCCTCGAATCGCAGCCCGACCTGCGGATCGTGGCCGAGGCAGCCGACGGCGTCTCGGCGGTGGAGCAGGCCCGGCGGCTGCGCCCGGACGTCTGTCTGCTGGACATCCGGATGCCGGGCCTGGACGGGCTGGAGGCGACGCGTCAGCTCGCCGGTCCCTCGGTGCCCGACCCGCTCAACGTCCTGATCGCCACCACCTTCGACCTGGACGAGTACGTCTACCGGGCGCTGCGCAACGGCGCGTGCGGGTTCCTCCTGAAGGACGGCGCCCCGCCCTGCTGACCCAGGCGGTGCGTGCCGCGGCGGCGGGCGACGTCCTGATCTCCCCTCGGTGACCGTCCGTCTGCTGGCCCAGCTGGCTCCGGGCGACTCGTGGACGGCGGACGGCGACGGCGCCCGCCCGCGGCGGGCGCGCTCCGCGGTGGCGGCCGGGGTCGCGCCCCGGGCGGCCGGGCCGACCGAACCACTGACGGAGCGCGAGCTGGACATCGTGCGGCTGGTGGCGCGGGCTGGACCAACGGCGAGGTGGCCGCCGAGTTGTACGTGACCCTGTCCACGGTCAAGACCCACCTGGGGAACATTCAGCGCAAACTCGCCGCCCGCAACCGGGTGGAGATCGCGGCCTGGGCCTGGCAGCACGGCGTCTGCGTCCCCGAGGAGCGGTAGCCGCACCGGTGGCGGCGCCCGCGCTCCGGAGCCGGGGCCGCGCCGGTCCTACTCCCGGGCGCCCGCCGGTGAGCTGTTCGCGGACCGCTTCCAGGTCGATCAGCGACCAGATCCGCGCGATCCTGCCGTCCCGGTAGTGGTAGAAGACATGCTCGGCGAACGAGATCGAGCGGCCGGTGGGCGGGATGCCGCGGAAGTTCGCGGCGGGGTGCAGTCGAACCGGATACGGCACGCCACCTCCTCACCCTGCGTCACGAGCCGCTCGATCGCGTAGTGGAGGTCGGGGATCTCCGTCGCGTCGCGGCGCAGCAGATCCTGGAACTCGGCGACGCGCAGCGTCCGGTCGTTGTGCACGACGGGTCGTGTACGAACTCCGCGAGGTCCTCGAAGCGCCGCTCGTTCAGGCACGTGAGATACCCGCGGTACCGGTCCGCGATGTCGGGCTCCGCCACGGACGTGTCCCCTTTCCCTGGCCGTTTCGCTGTCGTCCCTGTCTACAGGTCGAACTCGACGTGTTCCAGGTCGGTGTACTCCACCAGCAGGCCCCGGCGCGGCGGCCACCGTCCTGAAGTAGATCTCCTGAAGCCCTTCGGCGGCGATGTCCTGAAGCTGCCGGTCGGCCGCGCCCTGCTCCGTCCTCCGCCCGGCCCGATCCGCGGCGCGGGTGCCGTCGCGGCGGACGTGGACGGTCAGCCGCGGATCTGGGGCCGCTGGGGCGTCCTACCGCATGCCGACATGGTGCATGGCCTCGGTGGGCGGGGTCCCCGGTACGGGCAGTTCCTCCGGGGATCGCCGGGTGCCCGGGCGGATCCGACGCCGAGCCGACCGAGGATCCCGGCGCAGGCCGCCTCCAGGTCGGTGGAGAGGCCCTCGGCGGACCGCAGGTCGGCGAGGGTGGCGACGAGCAGGTCGGCGACGTGACCGGCCCCGCAGCGTCGGCCCGCGAGCACCGCGCGGGCGACGCAGTCCTGTTGCAGGGTCAGCCAGCGCGCGGCGGGCTCCCTCCTCGAAGGCGGGGAGCGGGCGGACGGTGCCGGACGACGTCGGCCGACTGCCGTGCCGCAGGTCGCGGTTGAGTTTCTCGCAGACCTGGCCGTACCAGGTCAGCAGTTCGCGGAGGACGTCGGTGCGGTGGGACGGCGACTCCTCCGCCTCGGCCACCTCGCGGGCCAGCGCCCCACCAGGTCGTTGAGATGGTAGCTGCCCGGGGTCGGCGAGGTGAGCAGGCGGGCGTCGACGAGTCGCTCCAGGGCGTCCTGGGCGTGGTGGACCCGGCAGTTGAGCATGGCCGCCAGGGGCTCGGGGTGAGCCGGGCGGCGCCCAGGACGCCGAGCGCGCGGAACGCGGCGTCGGGGCCGCCGGGTGCGCGAGGTGCGGGAGCGGGCGCACAGCGCGGCGTACTCGGAGCGCAGACCGGCGCGTACGGTGAGGTCGCCGACGCGCAGTTCGTCCAGCAGCCGCCCGCCGGAGGTCAGCCGGTCGGCCAGGTCGCCGAGCGACCACTGCTCGCGGCCCAGGCAGCGGGCCCCGGCTATCCGGACCGCCAGCGGCAGTCCGGCGCACACGGCGACGATGCGCCGGGCGGCGGCCGTCTCCTCGCGTACCCGGTGGTGGCCGACGATGCTGCCGAGCAGTTCCAGCGACGCGTCCTCGGAGAGCGGCCCGACGGTCACGGCGCACGCGCCCGCCAGGTCCGCCAGGTGGTTGCGGCTGGTGATGATCGCGCGGCTGCCGCCGCTGCCCGGATGAGGCCGCGGACCTGGCGCTGTCCCGGCCCCGTCGAGGACGACGAGGACCTTGCGGCTGGCGAGCAACGACCGGTACAGGCTGCCCCGTTCGGACTCGCCCGCGGGGACGGCGGACCGGTGCAGCCCCAGGTCCGTCAGGAAGCGGGCCAGTACGTCGGCGGGCGGGACGGGACGGCCGTCGGCGTCGCACAGTTCGGCGAAGAGTTCGCCGTCCGCGAACCGGTCGCGACTCCGTGGGCCACGTGCAGGGCGAGTGCGCTCTTGCCGGTGCCCGGCCCGCCGGTGAGGGCCACGGTCCGGGCGCTGCCCGGGTCGGACGGGGAGGAGCACAGCAGCAGGGAACGCAGGGCGGCGGCCTCGTCGGCCCGTCCGGTGAGGGACGCCGGGGACGGGCAGTTGGGCCGGCGCAGTCGGCCCGGGCGGGCTGGAAGACGGTGACGCGCTTGTCACCGGCGGACCGCGGTTCGTTGTCCCTGAGCACCTGCTGGTGCATGCGCCGCAGATCCGGTCCGGGTTCGGTGCCGAGCTGGTCGATCAGCAGCACGCGCGTGCGCTGGAAGACCTGGAGCGCCTCAGACTGCTGGCCCGAGCGGGACAGGGCCAGCATCAGCCTGGCCGCCATCGGCTCGTGCAGCGGGTTCTGGAGGACCAGCCGCCACAGTTCGGGCAACAGCCGGTTGTGCCGCCCGAGTTCGAGGTCGACGTCGATCCGCTTGGCGAGGATCTGCATGTGCAGCTCCTGGAGGTGCCGGACCTCGACGTCGCACAGCGTGGAGGAGGGATGTCCAGCAGCGGTTCGTCCCGCCACAGCGACAGCGCGCGGTTGAGTTCGTCGGCGGCGGCGGGCAGGTCACCGGAGGCGATGGCGGTCTCCCCGCGCGGCGGTGTTTGGCGAACCGGCCCAAGTCGCTCTCGTTCTCGTCGAGTTCGATGAGGTAACCGGGCGATCTGGTGACGATCCGTCGGCCCACCTGGTGGCCGAGCACCTGCCGCAAACGCATCACGTAGGTGCGCAGCGTCGCGGAGGCACTGGGTGGCGGGAAACCGTCCCACAGGAAATACGAAAGGCGTTCGATGGACACCACACGGTTGGCGTTGAGCAGCAGCGCGGCGAGAAGGATGCGTTGCCGGGAGGCGGGAACGGTTAACTGACGGCCCTCCACGTTGATCGCGAGAGGGCCGAGAAGCGCGAAGTCCACAACTACCTCAATCGGATGTCGGCCGGCGACGGGGCGCGATAAGGGGCGAAAACGCTCGGCACGAAGGCCGACCCCTGTATGACTGACCCGCTCAATTCGGCCACGCCACGTCTTGGCACTGCCACGGAAGTACGGTGATCGCCGGGCCGGGGCAAGCCAATTGTCATGGCTGGTGGTGCGGAAAACACACGGCGGACCTACGGGGTATCGGTTCACCTGTTCGAAATCCGCGGACGCGAGGCTCGACGACGAGGGGATTGGACATCGATCCCTTACTCAAGTGATCACGCAAAATAAGGTGCATTGATACTATCTTGCACTATCCCCGCGCTCAGACACCAGGTCGTTTTCACTCAGTTGTTGTCCGGGGTCCGTCCAATGCGCCTGCGGTGTCCGCTAGTTACGCCTACCGTGGCGTTTCGCATGCCTGTCCGATATCGCGTGCGGAGTCTCGTCGATAGGGCCGGCTAAAGGCCGGTCATTCGCTCCGCTTCCGCACGAGGGTGATGCCGTCGGCCATGGGGAGCAGGAGATGTCCACCCGCTCGTCGTCGCGCAGGAGGGCGTTCAGCTCGCGAACCGCCACCGTGTCCGGTCCGGGCGGCCGGGTCGGTGACGCGGCCGAAGTAGAGGGTGTTGTCGACGACGATCAGCCCGCCGGGGCGCAGCAGGGCCAGCGAGCGCTCGTAGTACTCGGCGTATCCGCTCTTGTCCGCGTCGATGAAGACCAGGTCGAAACCGCCTTCTCCGTACTCGGCGAGCAGTTCGGCCAGGGTCTCGGCGGCGGCGCCGATCCGTGTCTCGATCTTGTGGTCGACCCCGGCCCGCTTCCAGTAGTCGGCGCCGATCGACGGCCAGCGGTCGGTGATGTCACAGGTGACCAGGCGTCCTTCGGGGGCAGCACCGGGCCATGCACAGGGTGCTGTACCCGTGTAGGTGCCGACCTCCAGTACGCGGGCGGCGCCGGTCAGCCGGACGAGGAGGGCGAGGAGCTGCCCTTCCTCGGCCATGACTTGCAGGGCCGCGCCGCCGGGAGTTCCGCGGTGAATGCGCGGAGGTCCGCGAGTACCGGGTCGTCGCGCAACGAGACGTCGCGGACGTACTCAAGAAGGTTTTCGGAGAATGCGACCTGGTCCGCCATGATGCTGTTCCTTCGGTCAACCGCCCGGACCTTCCGAGTATCCAGGGAGATCTATCGCCGCGATAGCGCGGGCCGGAGGCGGGACACAGAAGAAGACACCGGCACCCTGGCGGGAATCCGCGGTACCGGGGTGAATACACGTGGGCGTCCGGAACTCGGCAGCCTTTTCCGGCAAGGGTGGCCGAAAGCGGGAGACCGCCGAGTCCCCGTCGTGGGGCGGCTCAGTACAGCCCCTCGATCGCGGTGGAGGACGTCTCCAGCGGGCGGACGTTGGCGACCCGTCGGTGGGGAACCGGTCCGCGGTGTCGTAGCGCACCGCCTCGTCCCGCTCCAGCACGTTCGGGAGGAAGAGGTCCGTGTGGAGCACGGTCAGCCGGACCCGGCCCACCGCTCCGTAGGGCACGAGGGACGTCTGGTCGTTCTTGTCCACCACGGCCATGGTGACCTGCGGGTAGTTGGGCGCGTACGGCATCAGCTCACCGTCGTGCTCGACCGGCAGACCGGCCGCGTTGCCGAGGGTGTTGCCGTAGCTCATGCCGCAGATGCCGCCGTCCAGGGCCTTCACGATCT
The DNA here is from genome assembly GCA_038070365.1 of Streptomyces sp. M19. Lineage (GTDB taxonomy): Bacteria > Actinomycetota > Actinomycetes > Streptomycetales > Streptomycetaceae > Streptomyces. Next base: position 180,103 of record JAMYWE010000001.1, read on the forward strand.
CCCGGTAGACCGCCGGGCTCAGATGGGTGCCGCTGAGCCGGACGCCCTTGAGCCCGGCGACCAGTTGGGGCTCGCGGCGCAGGAGGGCCAGGAGCAGCGCCGGGGTGGTGTTCACGTAGTCGACCGCGCGCGTGGAGATGGTGTCGACGATCTGGTCGAGCAGGTGGTCGGTGTACTCGCGGGCCACCGGCAGCCGGCCGGTACGCAGCAGCCGCTTGACCCAGCGCGGATCCATGTCGATCGCGTAGACCACCGAGGAGTGCAGTTCCCCGGCCTCCCACACGCCGTTGCCGATGAGGTGCGGTCCGGTGGGCGTCGCCTGGAGCCAGGTGCGCCGCGGCTCGAACCCTCGGTGACGAACGACCAGCGGCGCCACACGCCGCGCTGGACCAGCATGCTCGGGGTGTAGAAGACCCGGCAGGGCGCGCCGGTGGTGCCGCCGGAGTCCCACACCCGGCCCGCCAGGGGCGGAGGACGGCGAGCGGCACGAAGTCGGCGGGGTCGTGGTGGCGCAGGTCGTCCAGGTCGAACGGGCCGAACGCGGCCAGTTGGTCGTAGCGGGTGATGTCGAACGGGTCGAAGGGCAGCTCGGCCGCCCGCTTCAGCCAGTACGGGCTGCCGGTGACCGGGTTGAAGTGGCGCCGGACCACTCTGCGGGTCCAGGCGTCCAGGTCGGTGTCCAGCCAGCCCTTGACCAGCCGGTCGCAGTCCGCCGGGGTGAGTTCCCGGGCCGTCACGCGGCGACTCCGCTCGTCGGGCTGTCGACGCCCAGCTCGTAGATGGCCGACATGACCTTCTCGATGTGCTCGGGCTGGTCGACGTGGATGACGGGGAAGGGAAGCGCAGCAGTCCGGCCGGGATCGACGGCCCGACGACGACGCCGAGTTGGACGCCGTGCTCGTGCATGGCCTCGTAGACGTGCGGCAGGCTGATGGGGTCGGTGGGGTTCCGGTCGAACAGGTCGCGCACGTCCTCGCCGGTGACCAGTTGTCGGCGGTCCAGGCAGGAGAAGAGCGGCAGCCGGGGCGCGGTGAACTCCATCGCCGCGATGTGCGCGGCCATGTAGGTGCGGAACGGGCGCGCAGCGGTGTGTGCATGGCCATGGCGCGTCCCGGATGACCGTCACCAGGCCGGGCGGCAGTTGGCCCGCCAGGGTTTCCAGCGCCCCGCCTCTCCGCCCAGCAGGTGGATGGACACACCGCCGTCGACGGTCTCGCCCATGTGTCCGGCCAGGTGGACCCGGTCGACGCCGCCGAGGAAGGTGTCGACGTCCTCGCCCGCCGGTACGGCCGCGATGGCGAGCCCTGCCTGGCGGCGTTCTCCGGCGGGTTGGGAAGTGCCGGGCCCGCGCGAGCATGTCCATCAGGGCCCTGCGTCTGACCGCACCGGCGAGGCTGGCGCCCGTCATCGCGCCCAGGCTGAGCCCGCCGATCACGGAGGGTGCACGCCCTGCTCGGCGAGGATGTCGTGCACGGCCATCGCGAGGGCGACCTCGCGGACCGAGCCGACGCTCTGCCGCTCCTCCAGCGGCTCCGGCAGCTCGTCCTCCAGGATCTGGCCGACCGACAGCCCGGTCCAGTCGGCGATCCGCTCGTACAGCCTCCGCATCTCCGGGTACGCGCGGTGGAGTTCGATTCCGTGCGGTTCGGTGCCCACACCTCCGCCGAGGAGATAACCCAATGCCATCGCGGCCTCCTAGGTTCGATTTCGGTCGGCAATTCACATGTCTCGGTCGGCATTTCACGCATCGGAGGGCCGACGTGACGGGGCACAACAAGTATCGGAGCCGGTCATAGCGCGTTGATATCGCGGGCGTAACGCCACTCGGAAATCACCGGGGCGGGCTTCACGGACCGTATTCCGCGCACGGTGGCCGCGGCGCGAAGTGAATGAGGCATTCCGAACAGACGGGCGGGGACGCCGATTTCCCGTGGTCCTCCCTCTTCCCCGCCGGTCCGGAAAGGAGGTGGCCACCGACGGCTCGCCGTGCGGCCGACCGGCGGCCCCGCGAGCGCGCCGGACGCCCTCCCCTCTTCGCCGCTTCGGCCCCGCGTCAGCCCGCGAGCCGGTCCGTGGTGGCCGGGCCCGCGCCGGAGCCGATCCCCACGTCCACGGTGGCCAGGTCGACCGCCTCCACCCGTACGGTGCCGGGGAGTTCCCGGCGGGCGGGCGACAGGTGCAGCCGCTGGACGCCGTCGGTTCCGTCGGCCGCCTCCAGGGTGCTCACGCAGCCGCAGGGCTGGTCCTCGAACCCGGCGAACCGGTAGGCGATCTCCATCATCCGATTGCGGTCAGTGGCCCGGAAGTCGGCGACCAGATGCACACCCGCCCTGGCCGCCTGGTCGGTCAGCCAGGTCAGCAGGGTCGCCCCGGCGCCGAGGGAGACCACGCGACACGAGGTGGCCAGCAGCTTGATGTGCCAGGCCGCCGCGCCCTGCCCAGCAGCACCAGTCCCACCGCGCCGTGCGGGCCGAACCGGTCGGCCATGCTGATCACCAGCACCTCGTGCGCGGGGTCGGCCATCAGCCCGCGCAGCGCGGCGGCGTCGTAGTGCACGCCGGTCGCGTTCATCTGGCTGGTGCGCAGGGTCAGTTCCTCGACTCGGGTCAGCTCCTCCCGCGTCGACCTGGCGATGGTCATGCGCAGGTCCAGGGTGCGCAGGAACTCCTCGTCCGGTCCGCTGTACCGCTCCCGGTCGGCGTCCTGCGGAAGCCCGCCTGGTACATCTGCCTGCGCCGCCGCGAGTCCACCGTGGACACGGCGGGGCTGAACTCGGGCAGGGCCGACAGACCGGCCGCCTGGTCGGCGCGGTAGCAGCGCACCTCGGGCAGGTGGTGGGTCACCTCGGCGCGTTCGACGGGCTGGTCGTCGATGAACGCGACCGTGCCGTGGGCGAAGTTGAGCCGTTCGGCGATGGCGCGCACCGCGTTCGACTTGGGACCCCAGCCGATGTGCGGCAGCACGAAGTACTCGGCCAGGCCGAGCCTCTCCAACGTGGCCCAGGCGTGATCGTGGTCGTTCTTGCTGGACACGGCCTGGAGAATGCCGCGCTCGTCGAGTTCGCGCACCACGCGACGGATGTCCTCGGCGACGTGGACGTCACCGTCTTCGAGCAGGGTGCCCTGCCACAGGGTGTTGTCCAGATCCCACACCAGGCACTTCACCGTGGCCGTCTGTTCGCTCATGTCCTCTCTCCTCCATGGCTCGGCCGGGGCCGAGACGGCTCTAGGCGCGCGACAGCGCTGTTCGGCCAGCAGCAGCTGGCACAGTTCGTTGCTGCCCTCGATGACTTCCATCAGCTTGGCGTCCCGGTACGCGCGGGCGACCGGGTGGCTGTTGTCGGCACCGGCCGACGCCAGCACCTGGACCGCCGCCGCCGCGCCCTGGCCGCCTGCCCCGCGCTGACGTGCTTGGCCAGCACGGTGTCGGTGACCAGGTCCGGGGAGCCGGTGTCCCAGCCGCGGCTGGCGTGCTCGCAGACGCGGGCGGCCGTCTGCTCGGAGACCAGCAGCTCCGCGAGGTGACGGGCGACCAGTTGGTGCTCGCCCAGCGGTTTGCCGAACTGGCGGCGGGACTTGGCGTGCGTGGTCGCCGCGGCCAGGCAGGCCCGCAGGATGCCCACGCACCCCAGGCCACCGACATCCGCCCGTACGACAGCACGGCGGTGACCAGCAGCGTCAGGGGCAGCCCGGCGCCGCCGAGCACGTGGTCGGCCGGGAGGCGGACCGACTCCAGCCGGATCCCGGCGTGCCCGGCCGCCCGGCAGCCCATCGGGTCGGGCACGCGTTCCACCGTGACGCCGGGGCGTCCGCCGGGACCAGCACGGCGGCCCGCCCTCGCCCCAGCGGCCGAACACCACGAGGTGGTCGGCGTAGTGCGCGGCGGTGACCCACACCTTCTCGCCGTCCACGACCACGGTGTCGCCGTCGGCGCGGATCACGGTGCGCATCGCGGACACGTCGCTGCCCGCCTCCGGCTCGCTGAACCCGACGGCGGCGAGTTCCCCGCCGACCAGCCGGGGCAGCCAGGCGGCCTGCTGCTCGGGGCCGCCGAGCCGCTGGATCGCCCAGGCCGCCATGCCCTGCGAGGTCATGACGCTCCGCAGCGAGCTACACAGACTGCCCACGTGCGCGGTGAACTCGCCGTTCTCCGCGCTGGACAGTCCGAGGCCGCCCAGGTCCACGCCGACCTGGGCGCAGAGCCGACCGGCCGCGGACATCTTGCGCAGCAGGTCGTCGGGGAGCAGCCCGGTCGGTCCCACTCCGCCGCCCGGTCCCCGACCAGTTCGGTGACCGCGGCGGCGAGCCGGTCACTCACCTTCCGCCCGCGCAGCCGCGCGACCAGCCCGGCCATCGTCTCGACCGTACGGAAGTTGGCCAGCTTCATGTCCGCGCCGCCGATGGCGATCCCGAAGGTCTTCTCCAGGTGGACGACGAGTTCCATGGCGAAGAGCGAGGACAGGCCACCGGCACCGAACAGGTCGTTGTCCACCTGCCAGGTGGTCCTGGTCTTGGTCTCGATGAAGGCGAGGATCGACGCCTCGACCTCGGTGGGCTGGTCGACGGGTTGGTCGGTGGACTGATCGGTGGACTGATCGGTGGGCAGGCTCATCGCTCGTTCTCCTCGTATGTGTAGAAACCACGGCCGGTCTTCCGGCCGTGGTAGCCTCGGCGACCTTGCTCAGCAGCAGGTCGCAGGGGCGGCAGCCCTCGTCGCCGGTTCGCTCCAGCAGCACCCAGAGCGAGTCGACGAGGTTGTCGACACCGATCAGGTCGGCGGTGCGCAGCGGCCCGGTCGGGTGGCCGAGACAGCCCGCATCAGCGCGTCCACGTCCTCGGCGGAGGCGGTGCCCTCCTGTACGACACGCGCCGCGTCGTTGATCATCGGGTGCAGCAGCCGACTGGTGACGAAGCCCGGCGCGTCCCGCACCACGACGGGCTTGCGGCCCACCTCGGCCAGCAGCCCGCGCACCGCGTCAGGGCGTGCTCCCCGGTACGCGCTCCCTGATCACCTCGGTGGTGCCGATCAGCGCGGGCGGGTTCATGAAGTGGGTGCCGATCAGGTCGGCCGGGCGGTCGAGGGCGGCGGCCAACTCGTCGATGGGGATGGAGGAGGTGTTGGAGACCAGGGGCGTTCCGGCGGCCACCGTCGCGGTGACCTCGGCCAGGACCTTGTTCTTCAGCGCGGCGTCCTCGGTGATCGCCTCGATCACCATCCGGCTGCCGAGGACGGCGGACACGTCGCCGCCGGTGTGCAGCCGCCCTCCTCCACCCCGGACGGCAGCGCGCCCATCAGCGCGGCCATCCGCAGTTCCCGGCGGATCAGGCCGGGCGCCCGCGCGAGTTGCTCCCGGTCGGTCTCGACCAGCCGTACGGTCAGCCCGTGGCCGAGCAGCAGCGTGGTGATCCCCACGCCCATCACTCCGGCACCCAGGACCACGACCGGCCCGGTCCTCTCGTTCGTCATCAGCACTCCCGCTCGGTGTGGGTTCACGGCGTCTCGGCGCGGGTTCACGGCGTCTCGGGCCGGGTTCACCACGTCTCGACGTGGGTTCACAGCGTCGCCAGCCAGTCCTTGATGGCCGCCACGGTGGTGTCGAGGTCGTCCTCCATGACGCTGAAGTGGTTGCCGGGGACGTCCACCGCCCGCGAGCCGGGCCAGGCGGCGCGCCACTCCTCGCTCCCGGGCTCGGTGGTCATCCCGTCGAGCGGCACGGACGCCCGCAGCAGCAGCGTCGGCGTCTTGATCGCCTCCGGCTCGGTCAGCTCGTACATGGCGCAGTACCAGCCCATGGCCGTCAGCCGGACGCCGTCCATCCGCACGACCCGCTCCTCGCGGTCGAACATGCCCGCCAGCAGCTGGTCCTGGACGCGGTTGATCGCCTCGTTGGTCATCGGGTAGCTGTCGATGAGCACCACACCGGCAGGGGCGTTGCCCAGCGCTTCGAGGCGTTCGGCCGCGGCGTGGGCGAGGTGCCGCCGGAGGAGGAGCCGAGCAGCACGAACGGGTCGTCACCGGCGTGTTCGGTCACCATCCGCGCGTACAGGTCCGCCAGCGCGTCGGCGTCGGCCGCCAGCATCTCGCCGGGTTCGAAGCCCGGGACGTCGAGCGCCGCGACGTCGTACTCGCCGCGGAACTTCGCGGCGAACCGGGCGAACTGGTGGGCGCCGCCCAGCGCGACGAAGGCGGAGAAGCAGATGATCCGGATGTTCGTGGTCCCGGTGGCCAGCTTCAGGATCTCGGGGACCGGCTCGATCTCGGACGGCTCGCCGAACTTCGGCCGCAGCATGGCCGCCTGGTGCAGCAGCTTCACGCCCGTCTTGAGCTGGCCGCACGCGCAGGCGTGGCGGAACAGCTCACCGGCCGCGTCGAGCGGATCGGCGGGCCTGGCGGACACCTCCTCCGGTTCCGGTGCGGGCGTGTCCACCGCGGGCCGGTCCTCCACGACGTCGGCGGCGACGGCGGTACGCAGGTGCCGGGCGAGTCCACGGGGCGTGGCGCAGTCGAACGCGACCGTGGGCCGCAGCCGCAGGCCGGTGGCGGCGGACAGCCGGTTGCGCAGTTCCACGGCGGTCAGCGAGTCCAGGCCGAGTTCGAGGAAACGGGTGCCCTCCTCGACGTCCTCGGAGGAGGCATGGCCGAGTACGGCCGCGACGTGGCCACGCACCACCGACACGAGCCGGGCCTCCTGCTCGCTCTCGTCGAGCCCGGCCAGCCCGCGCCGCAGCGCCTCGGCGTCCTGCCGCTCGACGGCCGGGCGACGGACGGCGGCGGGCGTACCAGGTCGCGCAGCAGCGGCGGCGCGTCGGCGGGCTCGGCGGCGAGTGTGGCGGGCGCGAGCGCGGCGGTGACGACCGAGGCCGTACCGGTGGAGCGCGCGACGTCGAACAGGGCGAGCCCTGCTCGGTGGTGAACGGGATGACGCCGCCGCGCGACATCCGCGCCACGTCCGCGGCGTCCAGGTCCGCGGTCAGCCCGCCGCGGTGGGCCCACAGCCCCAGGCGAGCGACTGGGCGGGCAGGCCGCGAGCCCGCCGGTGCTGGGCGAGCGCGTCGAGGAAGGTGTTGGCGGCGGCGTAGTTGGCCTGGCCGGGCGCGCCGAACGTGCCCGCGACGGAGGAGAACAGCACGAACTCGGCGAGGTCGAGACCACGGGTCAGCTCGTGCAGGTTCAGCGCGGCGTCGAGTTTGGGCCGCAGCACGGTGTCGAGCTGTTCGGGGGTCAGCGACGCGACGACGCCGTCGGCCAGCGCCCCGCGGCGTGGACGACCGCGGTCAGCGGACGGTCGGCGGGGAGGGACGCGAGCAGCGCGGCCAGTGCGTCGCGGTCCGCGGTGTCGCAGGCGGCCACGACGATCTCGGTGTCGGCGGCGTCGGCGGCGATCTGTTCGCGCAGCCGCTGGACGCCGTCGGCGGCGGCGCCACGGCGGCTGGCCAGGACGATGTGGCGGACGCCGTGCTCGGCGGCGAGGTGGCGGACGACCAGCCCGGCCAGTCCGGACACGCCGCCGGTGACCAGGACGGTGCCCTCCGGATCGATACGGCGCTCGGCAGCCGCGTCCGCCCGGATGGCGGCTCGGCTGGCCTCTCGGTCGCGCGGCGCAGCCGGGGACGCGGAGTTCCCCGTCACGCAGGGCCAGTTGGGGTTCGTCGCAGGACAGGGCCGCCGTCACCAGGTGTTCGCTGGCCTCGTCGGTGTCGATGAGGACGAAGGCGCCGGGGTGTTCGGACTGCGCGGCCCGTACCAGCCCCACACGGGGCGGCGGCCAGGTCGAGCACGTCCTCGTCGGGGGCGGTCGCCACGGCCCGCCGCGTGACCACCACCAACCGGGCGTCCGCGGGGTGGTCGGTGGCCAGCCAGCGCTGGATCTCGGTCAGCACCCGCTCGGTGGCGGTCCGGGCCGACGCGGCGAGCACGGCCGGGGACCACGCGGTCCGGGTGGCGGGCGGTCTCCGAGACGGCGGCGAGTTCGGTGTCGGGCCGCGGCACCGGGTCGGGCAACGGGCGGGCGGCCCACGCCACTTCGTACAGCGCGTCGTGCCGGGGGCTCCGGCCAGCTTGCGCAGCACCAGTGAGTCCACCGTGACCACGGGCCGCCCCTGGGCGTCGTACGCGGCGACGGACACCTCGTCCTCGCCGCGCGGCGTCATGCGCACCCGCAGTTCGGCCTGGTCGGTCGCGTGGATCCGGACGCCGCCGAAGGAGAACGGCAGCACGGGCGTGGCCCGCGCCTCGGCTCGGGCGAGTCCGACGGTCTGGAGCAGGGCGTCCAGCAGCGCCGGGTGGATACCGAACCGGCGGGCGTCGGCGCGCTGTTCCTCGGGCAGCGCCACCCGCGCGAGCACCTCCTCCCCGAGCCGCCAGGCGTCGGTCAGACCCTGGAAGGCCGGGCCGTACGCGATGCCGCCCGCGGCGAAGGTGTCGTAGAACCCGTCCAGGTCGACAGGTTCGGCCCCGGCGGTCGGCCACGCCGTCGGGTCCGTCGTGGCGGTCACGGTCGCGCCCGGCTCCTCGGCCGTGAGGGAGCCGGTGGCGTGGCGGGTCCAGGGCCCGTCGTCGGGCGCGGAGTGCACACTGAAGCGGCGCGGGCCGGTGGCGTCCGGGGCCTCGACGGCCAGTTGGACCGTTCGGGTCTCGGCGGGTCGAGGACCACGGGCCGCTCGATGGTCAGCTCGTCCAGCCGCCCGCAGCCGAGTTCCCGGCCCGCGTACAGGGCCAGTTCGACGAGGGCCGCGCCGGGCAGCAGTACCGTGTCCCGCACGGCGTGGTCCGCCAGCCAGGGTGAGTGCGCAGGGACAGCCGCCCGGTGAACAGCAGGGTGCCGCTGTCGGCCACCGGCTGCGGGCGGCCCAGCAGCGGGTGGCCACCGGGGGCCAGGCCGAGGTGCTCCACGGCCGGGTCGAGCCAGTAGCGCTTGCGCTGGAAGGCGTAGGTGGGCAGGTCGACGGGCCGGGCCGCCGGGAAGACGGCACGCCAGTCGACCTTGCCGCCGCGCACGTGGAGTTCGGCGAGGACCGCAGGAACTGGTCCCGGCCGCCGCTGTCGCGGCGGAGCGTGCCGACCGTGACGACCTCGGGGTCCTCGGTGGTCTCCTCGACCGCGACGGTCAGGACCGGGTGCGGGCTGATCTCGACGAACACCCGAACCCGGCGGCCCTCAACCCCGGACGGCGCGCTCGAACTCCACGGTCCGGCGCAGATTGCGGTACCAGTACTCGGTGTCGAGCGCCGCCCCGTCCAGCCAGTCGCCGTCGCACGCGGAGTAGAAGGGGTGTCCGCCGACCGTGGGCGCAGACCGTCGAGGACCGAGAACAACTCGTCGCGGATGTCCTCCACCTGGCCGGAATGCGCGGCGAAGTCGACTCCGGAATCCGCCACCGCAGCACGTCCTCGGCCGACAGCTCGGCGTTCAGCTCGTCCAGCGCCCGCGGCTCGCCCGTGAGCGTCACCGAGGCGGGGCCGTTCACCGCGGCCACACTGACCCGCCCGTCCCACCGGGCGATCCGCTCCCGCAGCGCCTCCGCGGGCATCGACACGAAGAGCATCGCCCCCGCCCGGCCAGCGCGCCCAGGGACCTGCTGCGCAGGGCGACGACCCGGGCCGCGTCCTCGATCGACAGCGCCCCCGCCACGCAGGCGGCCGCGATCTCCCCTGCGAATGGCCGACGACGGCGTCCGGGGTGACCCCGGCGGACTTCCACAGCTCGGCCAGCGACACCATCACCGCCCACAGCACCGGCTGCACCACGTCCACCCGGGACAGCGCCGTCTCGTCGCCCAGCACGTCGGTCAGCCGCCAGTCGGTGTACGGGGCCAGCGCCGCCTGGCACTCCCCATCCGTGCCGCGAAGACCGGCGAGGACTCCAGCAGTTCCACCGCCATCCCCACCCACTGCGAGCCCTGGCCGGAAAGACGAACACCGTCCTTCCGACGGGGCCGCGGTGCCGCGCACCACGTGCGCGGAGAACGCGTCGTCCACCAGCTCGTCGAGCCCCGGCCGAGGTCTCCCGGTCGGCGCCGATCACCACCGCGCGGTGGCTCAGCGCCGCCCGGGAGGTGGCCGTCGCGTAGCCGACGTCGACCGGCCGCAGCCCGGGACGGTCGGCGAGGTGCGCTCGCAGCCGCTCGGCCTGGGCCTTGAGCGCCCCGGCCGTCCTGGCGGACAGGACCCAGGGCACCACCGCGGGCGACGGCTCGGCGACACGGCCGTCCGCCCCGGCGCCTCGCCCGGGTCCTCCGTCTCCGGCGCCTCGCGCAGGTCGTCAGCCCCGGCGTCTCCTCCGGCACGAGGGTGCCTCCTCCAGGACGACGTGCGCGTTGGTGCCGCTCACGCCGAACGACGACACGCCCGCCCGCCGCGGGTGTCCGGTTGCGGGCCAGTCGACGGTCTCGGTCAGCAGCCGTACGTCGCCCTCCGACCAGTCGACCTCGCGCGACGGCCGCTCCGCGTGCAGGGTCGGGGCAGGGTGCGGTGCCGCAGCGCCTGCACCATCTTGATGACGCCGCCGACCCCGGCCGCCGCCTGGGTGTGGCCGACGTTGGACTTGAGCGAGCCCAGCCACAGGGGCCGTTCGCGGTCCTGGCCGTAGGTGTCCAGCAGCGCCTGCGCCTCGATCGGGTCGCCCAGCGACGTCCCCGTACCGTGCGCCTCGACCACGTCGACCTCGTCGGCGCGCAGCCCGGCGTTGGCCAGCGCCTGCCGGATGACCCGCTGCTGCGACGGCCCGTTGGGCGCGGCGAGCCGTTGGACGCGCCGTCCTGGTTGACGGCGCTGCCGCGCACGACCGCCAGCACCGGATGCCCCTCGCGCCGCGCGTCCGACAGCCGCTCCAGCAGCAGTACGCCGACGCCCTCACTGAACCCGGCGCCGTCGGCGCCGTCCGCGAACGACTTGCACCGGCCGTCGCGGGCGACCCGCCCTGCTGGGTCAGTCCCACGAACAGGTCGGCCCCGGCCATCACCGTGGCACCGGCGGCCAGGGCCAGCGTGCTCTCCCCGCCCGCAGGGACTGCGCCGCGAGGTGGAGGGCGACCAGCGACGAGGAGCACGCGGTGTCGACGGTGACCGTCGGCCCCTCAAGTCCGAAGGTGTAGGCGATCCGACCGGAGGCGACACTGCCCTGGGTGCCCATGCCGAGGAAGCCCTCGACACCGGCCGGGACATGGTGCAGCCCGCTTCCGTACGCGGTGGCCATCAGGCCGACGAAGACGCCGGTACGGGTGCCGCGCAGCCCGGTCGGGTCGATCCCGGCGCGTTCGAAGGTCTCCCAGGTGGTCTCCAGCAGCAGCCGCTGCTGCGGGTCCATCGCCAGCGCCTCGCGCGGCGAGATCCCGAAGAACCGGGGTCGAACTCGCCCGCGTCGTACAGGAAACCGCCCTCGCCGGTGGCCGAGACGTCCGCCCCGGCGGTGCCGGGGCGCGCAGTCCGGTCAGGTCCCAGCCGCGGTCGTCGGGGAAGGCGGAGATCGCGTCGGTGCCCTCCGCCACCAGGTGCCACAGGTCCTCGGGCGAGCGGACGCCTCCGGGGTAGCGGCACCCCATCGCCACCACCGCGATCGGCTCCGTGGCGGCGTCGGTCAGGCCCCGGTTGACCTGCTTGAGGCGTTCGTTCTCCAGCAGCGTGGCCCGCAGCGCCGCGACCACCTTGTCCTCTGGCGTCGTCATCTTGAACTCCACGTGTCGGTTCCGGTCAGGAGGCGGTGTCGCCGAGGGCCATGCGGACGAGGTCGTCCACGTCCATGCCGTGGATCTCGCGGGTCCGGTCGGGTGCCGGTGCCGGTCGGCTCTCGTCGGCGCCCGTACCGGCCCGGCCCCGCGCCGGTGCCGTTCGCCGCCGCGGCGGGCGCCAGCTTCCGGAGCAGATAGCCGGTCAGCCGGGCGGAGGTCGGGTAGTCGAACACCAACGTCGCGGGGAGTCGGCGGCCGACGGCCGAGGAGAGCCAGTTGCGGAGTTCGACGGCCATCAGCGAGTCGAATCCCAGCTCGGTGAAGCTCCGTTCCGGGTCGACCGCGGCGGGCCCGCTGTAGGCGACGACGGCGGCGACGCCGGTACGGACCAGGTCCAGCAGCAGCGTGTGCCGGTCGGCCTCCGCCATCGCCGCCAGCCGCCGCTGGAGGGTGGCGGCCTCGCCGCGCTCGGCGGTGGCCGCGCGGGCCCGCTGTACGGGCACCTTGACCAGGGCGCGCAGCAGCGGCGGGACCTCCCGTCGCGGGGCGACAGGTCGAGGTGGATCGGTACGAGCGCCGCCTCGTCCACGGTGGCGGCGGCGTCGAAGAGCGCGAGCCCGTCGGCCGAACTCATCGCGCCCACCCGCCCGGGAGAGCCGCGCCACGTCGTGGTCGCCCAGGCGCCCTGTCAGGCCGCTGCGCTGCTCCCACAGGCCCCAGGCCAGGGACTGGGCGGGCAGGCCGTCCGCGCGCCGCCGCCGGGCCAGTACGTCGAGGAAGGCGTTGGCCGCGGCGTAGTTAGCCTGCCCGGCGGAACCGAAGGTCCCCGACGCCGAGGAGAACAGGACGAACGCGGAGAGGTCCAGATCGCGGGTCAACTCATCCAGCAGCAGCGCCGCGTCGGCCTTGGGCCGCAGCACCCGGTCGACCTGATCCGGGGTCATCGAGGTGATGGGGCCGTCGTCGAGCACGCCCGCCGAGTGCACGATCCCGGTGAGGGGCGGTCGGCCGGGATCGCCGCGATCAGCTCGGCCATCGCCGTACGGTCCGCCGCGTCGCAGCGGGCGGCGACCACCCGGCGCCGAGCGCGGCCAGTTCGTCGACCAGCTCGGGCGCCGGTCCGCCACGGCCGACCAGCACCAGGTCGCGTACGCCGTGCCGGGTCACCAGGTGCCGCGCGACCAGCCCGCCCAGCACGCCGCCCGCGCCGGTGATCAGCACCGTGCCGTCCAGGTCCCACTTCGGTTCGTCCGCGGTCCCGACGGCCCGGACCAGCCGCGCGGCGGTCACGGTGCCGTCCCTGACCACGACCTGGGGTTCGGCGGCGGTCAGGGCCCTCGGCAGCGCCTTCTCGGCGTCGTCGGAACCGAGGTCGACCAGGACGAAGTGGCCGGGGTGCTCGGACTGGGCGGCGCGCACCAGGCCCCACGGCGGCCGTCACCGCGTCGCGCGCGTCGTCGCCCGCGGCGTACCGGGTCAGGAACACCAGCCGGGTGTCGTCGTCGTGTTCCTCGGCCAGCCAGCCCCGTACCAGGGCCAGCGCCCGGTGGACCACCGCGTGCACGTCCTCGCCGTGACCGTGACCGTCGCCGTCGCCGTCGCCATCGCCGGTGAAGTCCGCCACGACGTACGGGGCAACTGTGGCGGTACGTCGTGCGGTACGAGGTGCGGTACGTCATGCGCGGCGGCCACCGGCTGCCAGTCGACGCGGTACAGCGGCCGGTTCCTTGCGGCCTCCAGACGACCCGCCGTGATCGGGCGCATCACCAGCGACTCGACGGCGGCGACCGGGGCGCCCAGCGGGTCGGCGACCGCGATGGCGACCTCGTCGGGGCCGGTCGTGGTGAGCCGGACCCGCAGGGTGGTCGCGCCCGTCGCGTACAGGCTCACCCGCTCCAGCTGAACGGCAGCGTCGCCGCGGCGGGCGTCCCGTCGGCCGCGACCCCGTCGCGCGCGGCCAGCCACAGCGCGTGCAGCGACGCGTCCAGCAGGGCCGGGTGCAGCGCGAACCGGCGGGCCTCCGCCACCTGCTCGTCGGGCAGGGCGACTTCGGCGTACACGTCGCCGTCGAGCCGCCAGGCCGCCGTCAGCCCTGGAAGCTCGGCCCGTACGCGTAGCCCTGCTCGGCGAACCTCGGGTAGAGGTCGGTGGTGTCAGGGCGGTCGCGCCGGGCGGCGGCCACGCGCCGGTCAGCGCGTCCACCTCCGCGGCGCCCGTGGCCAGCAGGCCGCTCGCGTGCCGCGTCCACTCCTGGTCCGCGGCGGCGTCCTCTCTCGGGAGTACAGCTTCAGCGTGCGCTGCCCCAACGGGTCGGGCGCGCCGATCCACAGTTGCAGCCGCAGTCCACCGGAGGCGGGCAGCAGCAGCGGTGCTTCCAGGACGAGTTCGTCCAGCCGGTCGCAACCGACCTGGTGGGCGGCCTGGTTGGCCAGTTCCAGGAAGGCGGTGCCGGGCAGCAGCACGGTGCCGCCGACCGCGTGATCCGCCAGCCACGGATGCGTACGCAACGACAGCCGACCCGTGAACAGGTACCCCTCGGCATCGGCCAGCGGGAGCGCCGCACCCAACAACGGATGATCCGCACGGCTCAGGCCAGCCGCCGTCACATCCCCGGCGGTTGAGGCAGCGGGCTTCAGCCAGTAGCGCTGCCGCTGGAACGGATACGTCGGCAGCTCCACCGGCTCGGCCCCGGCGAACACCGGCGCCCAGTCCACCTCCACCCCACGCACGAACAACTCACCGGCCGAGCGCAGGAACCGGTCCCACCCGCCCTCGTCGCGCCGCAACGTGCCCACCGTGACGACGTCGGCGTCCTCGGTGGTCTCCTCGATCGGAACCGTCAGCACGGGGTGCGGACTGACCTCCACGAACGCCCCGAACCCCGCGTCCACCAGGCCGCGGACCGCGCCCTCGAACTCGACGGTCTGCCGCAGGTTCCGGTACCAGTACCCGGCGTCGAGTCCGGCGGTGTCGGCCCAGTCGGCCTCCACTGTCGAGTAGAAGGGATCTCTCCGCCCCGCGGAGCCACGCCGTCCAGCGCCCGCAGCAACTCGTCGCGGATCTCCTCCACGTGGGCGGAGTGCGAGGCGTAGTCCACCGGGATGCGGCGGGTCCGCGCCTGCCAACCCTCCAACTCCTCCAGCGCGTCCGGATCACCCGCGACCACCACCGAGGACGGACCGTTCACGGCGGCAATCGACAGCCCCGGCCCGATCAACTCCCGTACCTCGTCAGCCGGGAGAGCCACCGACACCATGCCGCCACGCCCCGCCAACGCACGGATCGCACGGCTCCGCAGGCGACCACCCGCGCGCCGTCCTCCAACGACAACCCGCCCGCCACCACCGCAGCCGCGATCTCACCCTGCGAATGGCCGACGACCGCGTCCGGTGTCACCCCGACCGACTTCCACACCTCGGCCAGCGACACCATCACCGCCCACAACACCGGCTGCACGACATCCACTTGCTCGAACTCACCCGCCCGCACCACATCCAGCAACGACCAGTCCACAAACGCGGACAGCGCCTGGTCACACTCGGCCATCCGCGCGGCGAACACCGGCGAAGAATCGAGGAGTTCCACCGCCATGCCCACCCACTGCGAACCCTGACCCGGGAACACGAACACCGTCCGACCGGGGACGACGCCACCACCGGATCCAACTCGCCCAGGCCCGCAGCAACTCCTCGCGATCCGCCCCACCACCACCGCACGATGCTCGAACACCGAACGCCCCACCAACGACGCCCCACACCCCACGCCGAACCCTCCACCGACCCCAACCGCCCAGCCCACGCCACCACAGCCTCACGACTACGCCCCGAAACCACCCACGGAACCGCCCCCACCCCACCGGCACCGACTCACGAGCGGCCGGAACCTCCGCAGGCGCCTGCTCAGAATCAGATGCGCGTTCGTCCCACTCAGCCCGAACGACGACACCCCGCACGCCGCACCCCGACCACTCCCGCGCCTCCGTCAGCAGCGCCACGCTCCCCGACGACCAATCCACATGCGGCGACGGCTCATCCACATGCAACGTCCGCGGCAACACCCCATGCCGCATCGCCAACACCATCTTGATGATCCCGGCGACGCCGGAAGCCAGTTGCGTGTGCCCGATGTTGGACTTCACCGACCCGAACCACAGTGGTTCTTCGCGGTCCTGCCCGTAGGTCGCCAGGAGGGCCTGCGCCTCGATCGGATCGCCCAGCGTGGTGCCGGTCCCGTGGGCCTCCACCGCCGACACGTCCGACGGCTCCACCCCGCGTTCGCCAACGCCTGCCGGATCACCCGCTGTTGGGAGGGACCGTTCGGCGCCGACAGGCCGTTCGACGCACCGTCCTGGTTGACGGCGCTGCCCCGCACCACCGCCAGCACCGGATGCCCATGCCGCCGCGCGTCCGACAACCGCTCCAGCAACACCATCCCCACGCCCTCCGACATCCCCATGCCGTCGGCGGCGGCGGCGAACGCCTGCACCGGCCGTCGGGCGCCAGCCCGCGCTGCCTGCTGAAGCCGACGAAGCCCTCGGGGTGGACCATCACGGTGACGCCCCGGCCAGGCGAGCGAGCACTCGCCCGAGCGCAGCGACTGGCTCGCCAGGTGGACGGCCACCAGCGAGGACGAGCACGCCGTGTCGACGCTCACCGCGGGCCCTTCGAGGCCGAAGGTGTACGCGATCCGGCCGGAGGTCACGCTGGCGGAGCCGCCGGTGACCATCTGGCCCTCCAGGCCCTCCGGCACCTCGGCGTTGGCGCCGTAGCCCTGGTAACCGGTGCCGACGAACACACCGGCCTTCTCGCCCCGCTGGCTCTCCGGGTCGATCCCGGCGCGTTCGAACGCCTCCCAGGAGGTCTCCAGCAGCAGCCGCTGCTGCGGGTCCATGGTGAGGGCCTCGCGCGGGCTGATGCCGAAGAACAGCGGGTCGAAGCCGCCCGCGTCGGCCAGGAAGCCGCCGTGCCGGGTGTAGGAGGTGCCGGTCCTGTCGGGGTCGGGGTCGTACAGGGCCTCGATGTCCCAGCCCGGTCGTCGGGGAATCCGGAGATGGCGTCGCCGCCGGTGCGCAGCAACTCCCACAGCTGCTCGGGGTGCTGATGCCGCCGGGGAAGCGGCAGCTCATGGCGACCACGGCGATCGGCTCGTTGTCGGCGGCGACGACGGTGGTGGTGCTCGGGGCCGCGGTCTCCCCACGAGTTCGGCGCGCAGATGGCGGGCCATCGCCTGGGCGTTGGGGTGGTCGAACACGACGGTGGTCGGCAGCCGCAGCCCGGTCTCGGCGTTGAGCCGGTTGCGGAGTTCCACGGCGGTGAGCGAGTCGAAGCCGATCTCGCGGAACGCCTTCCTCGGGTCGATGGCCTCGGCACCGGAGTGCCGAGGACGGCGGCCACCTGTCCGCGAACGAGGGTGAGGAGTTCCGCCTCGGTGAGCCGGGTGGGGCGGTGGCCACGACCGCGGTGTCCGCCGCGGTCAGGGCCGCCACCTCGGGCACCTCGTCCAGCAGCGGGCTGGGCCGGGCGGAGGTGAACACCGGGGCGAAGCGGGACCAGTCCACGTCGGCGACCGCGACGAACGTCTCGTCGTCGTCCATGACGCGCCGCAGGGCGTCGAGGGCCGTCTCCGGGTCGATGAACGGCAGGCCCTGCCGCCGTACCCGGTCCATGTCCAGGCCGCCGGGCAGGGCTGCCGACTCGGCCAGGTTGGGGTGTTCCAGATGCCCCACGCGATCGAGGTGGCCGGGTGCCGTGGACGCCGCGCAGATGCTCGGCGTAGGCGTCGAGGAAGGCGTTGGCGGCGGCGTAGGCGCCGTGGTCGCCGCTGCCCCAGACCCCGGCGATCGACGAGAAGAGCACGAACGCGTCGAGGTCGGGGAGGAGTTCGGCGAGGTGGACCGCCCCGGCGGCTTTCGCGTGCACGATCTCCTCGAAGTCGGCGAGGGTGGTGTCGGCCAGCGAGGCGATCCGGATGACGGCGGCGGCGTGCACGACGGCCCGTACCGGGTGCCGTCCTCCGCGAGCCGCCGTACGAGGTCCGCCACGGCGTCGCGGTCGGTCACGTCGCATCCGGCGAAGGTCAGCCGGGCCCCGCGTCCGCGATCTCGGCGGTCAGTTCGGCCGCGCCGGGCACGTCCTGGCCACGGCGGCTCGCCAGCACCAGGCGCTCGGCCCCGGCGGCGGCCAGCCAGCGCGCGAGGTACGGTCCGACGGCGCCGGTCGCCCCGGTGACGAGCACCGTGCCCCGGGGCCGCCAGGCGCGCTCGGCAGGGCGGCCGTCCTCGGCGGCACGCACCAGGCGCCGGGCGTACACGCCGTCAGCGCGGACCGCCAGTTGGTCCTCCTCCTGGTCCTTCCCTCGGCTCTCTCCATGGTTCTCGCCCTGGTTCGCCGCGACGCTGCCCGCGAGGAGCGTGCAGAGCGCGGCGGCGGACGCCTCGTCGTACGCGGCGGGCAGGTCGACCAGGCCGCCCCAGAACTCGGGGTGTTCCAGGCCGATCACCCGGCCGAGGCCCCAGACGGCCGCTTGTACGGGGTGCCGGACGGGCTCGTCGGCGCCGCCGACCGACACCGCGCCGCGCGTCACGCACCACAGCCGTGCCGCCCGCCGGACGTCGGCGCCGGTCCGCGCGTCGGCACCGGTCCGCGCGTCGGCACCGGTCCGCGCGTCGCCCTCGCTCCGGACCTCGACCTCGCTCCGGACGTCGCCGAGCGCTGGGCGAGGACGGTCGTCAGGGTCAGGCCGGTCGACATGCCGGGGTGGCGCGGGTGCGGCTCCTCGGCGAGCGCGAGGAAGGACAGCACGCCGTCCGCGTGCGGCTGCTCGCCGAAGTCGCGGCCAGTTCCTCCCGGCCGGTGTCGGCGGGCAGCACCGTTCCACGACGCGGGCGCCGCGCGCCGCCAGCGTCCGCAGGACGCCGGTCACGGCCGTGTCGTCCTGGTGTCCTTCCGGGACGAGCGCGAGCCACACGCCGGGCGACCGCCCGTCCTCGGAAACGGGCGGGGCCGCCGAAGAGGACAGGGCCGCCGGGCTGGCCGGAGCCGTCGGGCGCCAGGCGATCCGGTAGCGCCACGCGTCGGCGGACGGCCTGGTCACGGGAGGCGCCAGCCAGTAGCGCTGCCGCTGAAAGGCGTAGGTCGGCAGCGGGACTTGGCGGCCCCGGGGTAGAGCGCCTCGGTGTCCACGTCCACGCCGTACGACCAGGCCCGGCCGAGCGAGGTCAGGAAGTGCCGCAGGTCTCCGCTGTCGCGGCGCAGAGTGCCCACCGTGACGACGTCGGTGTCCGCGTCCGTGCCCGCTGCCACGTCCTCCGCGGTCTCCTCGACGCCCATCGTCAGCACCGGGTGGGCGCTCACCTCGACGAAGGCCCCGAACCCCTCGTCCACCAAGCCCCGGACGGCGCGCTCGAACTCGACGGTCTGCCGCAGGTTCCGGTACCAGTACGCCGCGTCCAACTCGGTGGTGTCGGCCCAGCCGACGTCCACGGTCGAGTAGAACGGCACGTCTCCGGCGCGTGGCGCCAGCCCCGCAGCAGCCCGAGGACGTCTTCGCGGATCTCCTCCACGTGCGCCGAGTGCGAGGCGTAGTCCACCGGGACGCGCCGCGCCCGCTCCTCGGCCGCGAGCACCGCTTCCAGCCCGTCCGTGTCGCCGGACACCACCACCGACGACGGCCCGTTGACCGCCGCCACCGAGACGCCGTCCGGCAGCAGCGCCCGTACGGCCCCGGCCGGCGCGGTACGGACACCATGCCGCCGCGGCCCGCCAGGCCAGGATCGCCCGGCTGCGCAGTGCCACCACCCGCGCGCCGTCCTCCAACGACAACGCGCCCGCCACCACCGCCGCCGCGATCTCGCCCTGCGAGTGACCGACGACCGCGTCCGGCGTCACCCCGACCGACTTCCACAGCTCGGCCAGCGACACCATCACCGCCCACAACACCGGCTGCACCACATCAACCCGCTCGAACTCACCCGCCCGCAGCACATCGAGCAACGACCAGTCCACGTGCGCGGACAGCGCCGCGGCACTCGGCCATCCGCGCCGCGAACACCGGGGAAGAGTCGAGGAGTTCCACTCCCATGCCCACCCACTGCGCACCCTGGCCGGGAAGACGAACACCGTCCTGCGCGGCGCCGCCGCGACGGGCCGCTCCAGCTGGTTCAGGCCGGTGACCCAGTCGTCCCGGTCCCGGCCGACGACGACCGACCGGTACGCGAAGGCCGTACGGGCGGCCAGGGTGTGGCCGACGTCGACCGGGTTGCCGTCGACCACCGACAGCAGCCGTCGGGCCTGGGCCCGCACGGCGTCGGGGTGGCGCCGGACAGCAGCCACGGCACCACCGCCGGTGCGGGGCGCGCTGGAGGCTCGGCGTCCGCAGCGTCCGGGGCCGCCTCAGCCTCCGGGACCGCCTCGATGACGGCGTGCGCGTTCGTCCCGCTGATGCCGAACGACGAGACACCGGCCCGGCGCGGCCCCTCCCGCCACTCCCGGGGCTCGGTCAGCAGCTCGACGTTCCCCGCCGACCAGTCCACGTGCGGCGTCGGCTCGTCCGCGTGGAGGGTCCTGGGAGCGTCCCGTGCCGCATCGCCAGCACCATCTTCATGACTCCGGCGACACCGGCGGCGGCCTGGGTGTGGCCGATGTTGGACTTCACCGAGCCCAGCCACAGGGGCCGTTCGCGGTTCTGGCCGTAGGTGGCGAGCAGCGCCTGCGCCTCGATCGGGTCGCCCAGCGACGTCCCCGTACCGTGCGCCTCGACCACGTCGACCTCGTCGGGCCGCAGCCCGGCGTTGGCCAGCGCCTGCCGGATGACCCGCTGCTGCGACGGCCCGTTGGGCGCGGTGAGGCCGTTGGACGCGCCGTCCTGGTTGACGGCGGTGCCGCGGACGACCGCCAGCACCGGGTGCCCGTTGCGCCGCGCATCCGACAGCCGCTCCAGCAGCAGTACGCCGACGCCCTCGGACATGCCGAACCCGTCCGCGCCCGCCCCGAAGGACTTGCACCGGCCGTCCGCCGCCAGGCCCCGCTGCCTGCTGAACTCCACGAAGCCGCCCGGTGTGGACATCACCATCACCCCTCCGGCGAGCGCGAGGACGCACTCCCCGACCGCAGGGCCTGGGTGGCGAGGTGCAGGGCGACCAGCGACGACGAGCAGGCGGTGTCGACGGTGACCGCCGGGCCTTCGAGCCCGAAGGTGTACGACAGGCGTCCGGAGACGACGCTCGCCGAGTTGCCGGTGGCGATGTAGCCCTCGCCCGCGTCGGGCGCACCGGCCAGCAGCGAGATGTAGTCCTGGCTGTTGGTGCCGATGAAGACGCCACCCGGCGTGCCCTTGAGGGTCTCCGGGTCGATCCCGGCGCGTTCGAAGGTCTCCCAGGTGGTCTCCAGCAGCAGCCGCTGCTGCGGGTCCATCGCCAGCGCCTCGCGCGGCGAGATCCCGAAGAACCCGGCGTCGAACTCGCCGACCGCGTGCAGGAATCCGCCCTCGCGGACGTAGGAGGTGCCGGTGCGGTCCGGGTCCGCGTCGTACAGGCCCCGTACGTCCCAGCCGCGGTCGGTGGGCAGGCCGGTGATCGCGTCACCGCCCTCGGCCAGCAGCCGCCACAGCTCCTCGGGGTGCTGACCCCGCCCGGGAAGCGGCAGCCCATGGCGACGATGGCGATCGGCTCGTCGCCGCCGGTGGCGGACGGTGTCGCTGCCGGGGCCGGGCCCGAGTCGGCGCGGGCACCGGCCAGTTCGGCGATCAGGTGGCCGACGAGGACCGTCGGGGTCGGGTAGTCGAAGACGAGCGTGGCGGGGAGCTTCAGCCCGGTGGCCCTGGTGAGCCGGTTGCGCAGTTCGACGGCGGTCAGCGAGTCGAAGCCCAGCTCGCGGAACGCCTTGCCGGGGCCACCTGCGCCTCGGACGCGTGGCCCAGCACGACGGCCGCGTGGGTGCGGACCAGGTCCAGGACGAACCGTTCGCGCTCGGAGGCGGGAAGCGCCGCCAGCCGCCGCCCCAGCGACGCGCCGCCCGCCCCGCCGTCGGCCACGGCGCGGCGCAGCGGGCGCGGACGAGGCCGCGCAGCACGGCGGGCACGGTCTCCTGGCGCCGCAGGGCGTCGCTGTCGAGGCGGACGGTGACCAGGGCGGCGAGGTCCGTGGCCAGCGCCGTGTCGAAGAGCGCGAGCCCCTGCCGGGACGAGAGCGGCGCCATGCCGGACCGGGTCATCCGGGTGACGTCGGCGTCGTCGAGCCGCGCGGTGAGCGCGCTGCGCTCGGTCCACATGCCCCAGGCCAGCGACTGGGCGGGCAGCCCTCGGGCGCGGCGGTGCTGGGCGAGCGCGTCGAGGTAGGCGTTGGCCGCCGCGTAGTTGCCCTGGCCGGGGCCACCGAAGGTGCCGGCGGCCGAGGAGAACAGGACGAACGCGGCGAGGTCGAGTCCGCGGGTCAGCTCGTGCAGATGGGCGGCCCCGTCCACCTTGGCGCGGAAGACCCGGTCGACGCGGTCCGGGGTGAGGTCGCTGATCACACCGTCGTCGAGAGCGCCCGCGGTGTGCACGACGGCCGTCAACGGCCGGTCCAGCGCGGCCAGTACGTCGGCCAGCGCCGCCCGGTCCGCCACGTCGCACGCGATCGACCGGACCTCGGCGCCGGGCACCTCGGGGCCTGGCCGCCGCGGCTGAGCATGACCAGGTGCCGGACCCCGTGTTCGGCGACGAGGTGCGCGGCGACCAGCCCGGCCAGGACGCCGCTGCCACCGGTGATCAGTACGGCGCCGTCCGGGTCGAGCCCGCGGGGCAGGGTGAGCACGAGCTTGCCGGTGTGCCGGGCCCGGCTCAGAAAGCGCATCGCCTCGGGCGCGCGCCGCACGTCCCAGGCGGTCGTCGGCAGCGGCGTCAGCGCGCCCGCTCGATGAGCGCGAGCACCTCGGTCAGCAGTTGCTGGACGCGGTCCGCCCGGCGTCCATCAGCTCGAACGCCTCGTACCGCACCCCGGGTGGTCGGCGGCCACCCGCTCGGGGTCGCGCGGGTCGGTCCTGCCCATCTCGATGAACCGGCCGCCGCGCGCAGCAGCCGCAGGGAGGCGTCGATGAACTCGCCCGTCAGCGAGTTGAGGACCACGTCCACGCCGCGGCCGTCGGTGGCGGCGAGGACCCGCTCCGCGAAGTCGACGCTCCTGGAGGAGGACAGGTGGTCGGCGTCGAGGCCGGTGGCGTGCCACTTGCCCTCGCTGGCCGTGCCGTGAACCTCGGCGCCCAGATGCCGGGCCAGCTGTACGGCGGCCATGCCGACGCCGCCCGCCGCCGCGTGCACGAGGACCGACTCACCGGCCCGCAGACCGGCGAGGTCGACCAGCCCGCGGTAGGCGGTCAGGAACACCACCGGTACGGACGCGGCCTGTTCGAAGGTCCAGCCGTCCGGCATCCGGGCCAGCAGCCGCCGGTCGGCGACCGCGAACGGGCCGTAGCAGCCCGCGAAGACGCCGAGCACCCGGTCGCCGGGGCCAGATCGGAGACATCGGGCCCGGTCTCGGTGACGACACCGGCGCCCTCGATGCCCATGGGGCCGGGCTCGCCCGGCAGCAGGCCGAGCGCGTTGAGGGCGTCGCGGAAGTTCATGCCCGCCGCGCGCATCGACACCCGGACCTCGCCGGGCGCGAGCGGGCGGCCGCTTCCGGGGCGGGCAGCAGCGCCAGGTTCTCCAACGTGCCCCGGCTGGTGACCCCAGCCGCCAGGCGGCCCCACCACCGGTCGGGGCAGCAGGGTCCCGGCCGAGGAGACGCGAGCGAGCCGCGGCACGTACGCGACGCCGCCGCGGAGGGCCAGTTGGGTTCCCCGGTCGCGACGGCCGCCGCGACGAGCCGGTCGGAAGCGGCCTTGTCGCCGCCCGCGGCGATGTCCTTGTCGGCGCCCTCGGCGACGTCCTCGGCGACGTCGAGGAGGACGAAGCGGCCCGGGTGCTCGGCCTGCGCGGCACGGACCAGCCCCACACGGGGCCTGCGCCAGGTCGACGTCCTCGTCCGCGCCGACCGCGACGGCGGAGCGGGTCAGGATCACCAGGGGCCGTCGGCTTCGCTGTCGCCGTCGCTCTCGTCCGCGAGGGCCACTTGGACGCGGGCGAGCACCTGGTGGGTCGCCTCGTGCGGGAGGACGCGCGGACGGTGTGGATCTCGGGCGTCGGGTGGTCGGTGTCGACGTCCAACGGCCCGGCCGTCGGCGTCCAGTCCAGGAAGTACGGCATCTCGCGCGGCGGGCCGAAGAGTTCGGGGTTCATCGGGCGGACGACCAGCGACTCGACGCTCACCACCGGCTCGCCGGACGTGTCGGCGGCGACGAGGGTGATGGCGTCCTGCCCGGCCGCTCGGATCCGGACCCGCAGCGCACCGGCGCCCGCCGCCAGCAGCGACACGCCCTGCCAGGAGAACGGGAGCACGGCCCGGTCCGTCGCGGGAAGGAACGAGCCCAGGCCGCTGGCCTGGAGTGCGGCGTCCAGCAGCGCCGGATGGAGACCGTAGCCCCGGGCCTCCTCCCCGTACTCGCCGTCCAACGCGACCTCGGCGAAGAGTTCGTCGTCCCGTCGCCACACGGCCCGCAGCCCCGGAAGGCCGGGCCGTACGCGAACCCGTTCCGGGCCATCCGCTCGTAGTAGCCGTCGAGGTCCACGGCCTCGGCCCCGGCGGCGGCCAGGCGTGGGCGCCAAGTCTGCGACCGGGGCGGACGTCGTGGCCACGGGAGCCAGCGAGCCCCGGCGTGCCGGGTCCACTCGTGGTCGGCGGGCGCGTCGTCCGGTCGGCAGTGGACCGTGAGTTGCCGGGTACCCGTCTCGTCGGGCGCACTCACGACCAGTTGGAGCGCGACACCGCCGGAGGCGGGCAGCACCAACGGCGCTTCCAAGGTCAGCTCCTCGACCTTGCCGCAACCGACCTGGTGGGCGGCCTGGTTGGCCAGTTCCAGGAAGGCGGTGCCGGGCAGCAGCACGGTGCCGCCGACCGCGTGATCCGCCAGCCACGGATGCGTACGCAACGACAGCCGACCCGTGAACAGATGCCCCTCGGCATCGGCCAGCGGGAGCGCCGCACCCAGCAACGGATGATCCGCACGGCTCAGGCCAGCCGCCGTCACATCCCCGGCGGTTGAGGCAGCGGGCTTCAGCCAGTAACGCTGCCGCTGGAACGGATACGTCGGCAGCTCCACCCGCTCGGCCCCGGCGAACACCGGCGCCCAGTCCACCTCCACCCCACGCACGAACAACTCACCGGCCGAGCGCAGGAACCGGTCCCAACCACCCTCGTCACGCCGCAACGTGCCAACGACCGTCGCCGACTCGACAGTCTCCTCGACCGGAACCGTCAGCACGGGGTGCGGACTGACCTCCACGAACACGTCATGACCGTCCGCCGACAGCGCCCGAACCGTACGCTCCAACTCCACCGTCTGCCGCAGATTCCGGTACCAGTACTCACCGTCCAACCCCACCGTGTCCAACACGCCACCGGTCACCGTCGAATAGAACGGCACCCCACTCGTACGCGGCGCAATCCCGCCAGCACGCTCCGGATCTCCTCACGGATCTCCTCCACATGCGCGGAGTGCGAGGCGTAGTCCACCGGGATCCGACGCGTCCGCGCCTCCCAACTTTCCAGTGTGTCCAGCGCGTCCGGATCACCCGCGACCACCACCGAGGACGGACCGTTCACGGCGGCAATCGACAGCCCCGGCCCGATCAACTCCCGTACCTCGTCAGCCGGGAGAGCCACCGACACCATCCCGCCACGACCCGCCAACGCACGGATCGCACGGCTCCGCAGAGCGACCACCCGCGCGCCGTCCTCCAACGACAACCCGCCCGCCACCACCGCAGCCGCGATCTCCCCTGCGAATGACCCACCACCGCATCCGGGACAACCCCGACCGACCTCCACACCTCGGCCAGCGACACCATCACCGCCCACAACACCGGCTGCACCACATCAACCCGCTCGAACTCGCCCGCCCGCACCACATCCAGCAACGACCAGTCCACAAACGCGGACAACGCCTGGTCACACTCGGCCATCCGCGCGGCGAACACCGGCGAAGAATCGAGGAGTTCCACCGCCATGCCCACCCACTGCGAACCCTGACCCGGGAACACGAACACCGTCCGACCCGGGACGACGCCACCACCGGATCCAACTCGCCCAGGCCCCGGAGCAACTCCTCGCGGTCCCGCCCCACCACCACCGCACGATGCTCGAACACCGAACGCCCCACCAACGACGCCCCACACCCCGCGCCGAACCCTCCAGCGCTCCCAACCGCCCAGCCCACGCCACCACAGCCTCACGACTACGCCCCGAAACCACCCACGGAACCGCCCCCACCCCCACCGCAACCGGCACCGACTCACGAGCGGCCGGAACCTCCGCAGGCGCCTGCTCAAGAATCAGATGCGCGTTCGTCCCACTCAGCCCGAACGACGACACCCCGCACGCCGCACCCCGACCACTCCCGCGCCTCCGTCAGCAGCGCCACACTCCCCGACGACCAATCCACATGCGGCGACGGCTCATCCACATGCAACGTCCGCGGCAACACCCCATGCCGCATCGCCAACACCATCTTCATGACGCCGCTGATACCGGCGGCGGCCTGGTGTGGCCGATGTTGGACTTCACCGACCCCAGCCACAGCGGCTCGTCGCGATCCTGCCCGTACGTCGCCAGCAGCGCCTGCGCCTCGATCGGATCACCCAGCGACGTCCCCGTGCCGTGAGCCTCCACCGCCGACACCTCCGACGACTCCACCCCGGCGTTCACCAACGCCTGCCGGATCACCCGCTGTTGGGAGGGCCCGTTCGGCGCCGACAGGCCGTTCGACGCACCGTCCTGGTTCACGGCGCTGCCGCGCACCACCGCCAGCACCGGATGCCCATGCCGCCGCGCGTCCGACAACCGCTCCAGCAACACCATCCCCACGCCCTCGCCGAACCCCGCGCCGTCCGCGGCGGCGGCGAACGCCTTGCACCGGCCGTCGGGCGCCAGCCCGCGCTGCCTGCTGAACTCGGTGAACAGGGCGGGGTGGCCATCGTGGTGACGCCGCCCGCGAGCGCCAGCGAGCACTCGCCCGAGCGCAGCGACTGGCTCGCCAGGTGGACGGCCACCAGGGACGACGAGCACGCCGTGTCGACGGTGACGGCCGGGCCCTCCAGTCCGAAGGTGTAGGCGACCCGGCCCGACAGCACACTCGGCGAGTTGCCGGTGCCGAGGAAGCCCTCGACCTCCTCGGGCACCGCGCCGAGGCGCGCCGCGTAGTCCTGGTACATGACCCCGGCGAAGACGCCGGTGTCGCTTCCTTCAGCGTGGCCGGGCGGATGCCCGCGCGCTCCAGCGTCTCCCAGGATGTCTCCAGCAGCAGCCGCTGCTGCGGGTCCATGGCGAGCGCCTCGCGCGGGAGATCCCGAAGAAGGCGGGTCGAAGTCGGCGGCGCCGTCGAGGAAGCCGCCTTCGCGGGCGTAGGAGGTGCCACGTCGCTGCCCGTCCGGGTCATACAGGGCGTCAAGGTCCCAGTCGCGGTCGTCGGGGAATCCGGAGATGGCGTCGCCTCCGGTGCGCAGCAGCTCCCACAGCTGCTCGGGGTGCTGATGCCACCGGGGAACGGCAGCCCATCGCCACGATCGCGATGGGTTCGTCGGCGGCCACGGCGCGCACCGCGCCGGTGGCCGCCTCGGTGGCCGGGGCGTCGGCCAGTTCCGCCACGAGGTGTTCGGCGAGCGCCAGGGGTGGGGTAGTCGAAGACGAGGGTGGCCGGAAGCCGTAGCCCGGTGGCCGTGTTCAGCCGGTTGCGGAGCTGTACGGAGGCCAGGAGTCGAAGCCCAGGTCCCGGAACGCCCTGCCGCCGTCAATCAGGTCCGCCGAGGCGTGGCCCAGCACGGTGGCCACGCGGGCGCGGACCAGGTCCAGTACGGCGGTGACCCGGTCGGCGGCGGACAGCGGGCGAGCTGCCCCGCCAGCGAGGAGGCGGCCTCGCCCCGGTGTCGTGGGAGGCGGCGGCGCGGCGGGTCGGGTACGGACCAGGCCGCGCAGGAGCGGCGCGATCGGTTCGGTGGCGGCGCGCAGGGCGGGCATGTCGAGCCGCATCAGCACGAGGTGTGGATCGGCGGCGGACAGGGCCGCGTCGAAGAGTTCGAGCCCTGCTCGGTGGTGAGCGGCGGCATGCCGGACCGCGCGAGGCGGCGTACGGCCGCGTCGTCCAGGTGCCCTGTCATCGCGCTGCGCTGCTCCCACAGGGACCAGGCCAGCGACTGGGCGGGCAGCCCGTGGGCCCGCCGGTGCTGGGCCAGGCCGTCGAGGAAGGCGTTGGCCGCCGCGTAGTTGGCCTGGCCGGGGCCGCCGAAGGTGCCGGCGGCCGAGGAGAACAGGACGAACGCGGACAGGTCGAGGTCGCGGGTCAGCTCGTGCAGGTGGAGCGCCGCGTCCGCCTTGGGCCGCAGCACCGCGTCGACGCGGTCCGGGTCGAGTGCCGACACCACGCCGTCGTCGAGCGCTCCCGCCGTGTGGACGACCGCGCTCAGCGGCGGGTGCACGTCGGCGATCACCGTGGCGAGCGCGGCTCGGTCGGAGGCGTCGCAGACGACCACGGAGACGTCGGCGCCCAGCGCGGTCAGTTCCTCGGTCAGCTCCGGGGCGTGGCCGGTGCGGCTGAGCAGCAGCAGGTGCCGTACGCCGTGCCGGGTGACCAGGTGCCGGGCGACATGCGAGCCCAGCATGCCGGTGCCGCCGGTGATCAGAACGGTGCCGTCCAGCGCGGGCGGCTCCTCCCCAGCGGGCGCGGGCGAGCCGGGGCCAGCACCCGCCCGTCGCGGAGGGCCAGTTGGTCCTCGCCGGGCACGGTCGGCACCGGGGCCCCGGCATCGCTGGCGCCGCCCTCGTCGCCGTCCTCGTCGGTGTCCACCAGCACGAAGCGGCCGGGTGTTCGGACTGCGCCGAGCGGACCAGGCCCCATACGGCGGCTCCGGCGAGTTCGGTGTCCTCGCCGTCCCGGACCGCGACCGCTCCCTGGTGACGAAGACGAGCGGCGTCCTCCGGTCCTCGGCGATGTGCCGCTGCACCAGCGCCAGGGCGTGGTTGACCGCGGCGCGCACCTCGCCCGGCTCGGTCCGTGCGGTCTCGTACGCGCCGGGGTCGGCGGGCCGCTGTCCGGTCACCGGCGCCCACGTCACGTGGAACACCGAGTCGCCACGGGTCGGCCGGATCCGCTCGGCGGCGGCCGGGCGGAGCAGCAGGGTCTCGACGGTGGCGACGGGTCGGCCTGTCGGGTCGGCGACGTCCACCGCCACCGCGTCCGTGCCGACCGGGCGACGCGGACGCGCAGCGCGGCGGCGCCCTGGGCGTGGAGGGACATGCCGTTCCAGGAGAGGGCATGCGGCCCTCCGCCGTGGCGGCGTCGAGGCCGGTGACGTGCAGGGCGGCGTCCAGCAGCGCGGGTGCAGGCCGAACAGCCGGGCCTGGTCCGGTGTTCGTCGGGCAGCGCGACCTCGGCGAACAGTTCGTCGCCACGCCGCCACGCGGAGCGGAGCCCCTGGAAGGCGGGCCCGTACGTGAAGCCGCCCGCCGCGTAGCGCTCGTACATGCCGTCGGTGTCGAGGGGGTCGCGTCGGCGGGCGGCCACTGCGTGAGGTCCGCGGCGGGCGCGGCGGTCCCGGTCGACAGCACGCCCTCGGCGTGCCGGGTCCAGTCGTCCGACCCGTCCGGGGCGGAGTGGAGCGTCACGGTGCGGCGGCCGTGCGCGTCCGGGGTGCCGACCGCGAGCTGGATGGCGACCGCGCCGGTGGTCGGCAGCACCAGCGGCGCCTCCAGCAGGAACTCCTCGACCCGGTCGCAGCCCACCTGGTCGCCCGCGCGGCCCGCCAGTTCCAGGAAGGCCGTGCCGGGCAGCAGGACCGAGCCGCCCACCTGGTGGTCGGCCAGCCACGGGTGCGTGCGCAGCGACAGCCGTCCGGTGAGCAGGACGCCCTCGGCGTCGGCCAGCGAGACGACCGCGCCGAGCAGCGGGTGGTCGGCGGAGCCGAGCCCGGCCGAGGTGACGTCTCCTGCCGGGGCCGGTGTTCTCCAGCCAGTAGCGGTCGCGCCGGAAGGGGTAGGTCGGCAGGTCGACCCGCTTGCCGCCGGGCAGCAGCGCCGCGAGGTCGACGGCCACCCGTCCACGTGGAGTGCGGCGAGGGACCGCAGGAACTGGTCCCAGCCGCCCTCGTCACGCCGCAACGTACCCACGACCGTCGCCGACTCCACGGTCTCCTCGACCGGAACCGTCAGCACGGGGTGCGGACTGACCTCCACGAACACGTCATGACCGTCCGCCGACAGCGCCCGAACCGTACGCTCCAACTCCACCGTCTGCCGCAGATTCCGGTACCAGTACTCACCGTCCAACCCCACCGTGTCCAACACGCCACCGGTCACCGTCGAATAGAACGGCACCCCACTCGTACGCGGCGCAATCCCCGCCAGCACGCTCCGGATCTCCTCACGGATCTCCTCCACATGCGCGGAATGCGAGGCATAGTCCACCGGGATCCGACGCGTCCGCGCCTCCCAACTTTCCAGTGTGTCCAGCGCGTCCGGATCACCCGCGACCACCACCGAGGACGGACCGTTCACGGCGGCAATCGACAGCCCCGGCCCGATCAACTCCCGTACCTCGTCAGCCGGGAGAGCCACCGACACCATCCCGCCACGACCCGCCAGCACCCCGATCGCACGGCTCCGCAGAGCGACCACCCGCGCGCCGTCCTCCAACGACAACCCGCCCGCCACCACCGCAGCCGCGATCTCCCCTGCGAATGGCCGACGACCGCGTCCGGTGTCACCCCAACCGACTTCCACACCTCGGCCAGCGACACCATCACCGCCCACAACACCGGCTGCACGACATCCACTTGCTCGAACTCGCCCGCCCGCACGACGTCCAACAACGACCAGTCCACAAACGCGGACAACGCCTGACCGCACTCGGCCATCCGCGCCGCGAACACCGGCGAAGAATCCAGGAGTTCCACCGCCATGCCCACCCACTGCGACCCCTGACCCGGGAAGACGAACACCGTGTCGCCGACCGACCGGGCGGTGCCTTGTACGAGGGCGGGTGCGGCTCGTCCGCCGCCAGGGCGGCGAGACCGGCGGCGTGGTCGCCCACCAGGACGGCGCGGTGTTCCAGCGCCGCCCTGGTCGTCGCCAGCGAGTAGCCGACGTCGACCGGGTCCAGGTCCGTCGAGGCGCGCAGCCGCTCCGCCTGGGCGCGCAACGACTGCGGGCTCCGGGCCGACAGCGCCCACGGCACCGCCGCCGGTGCGGCGGTCACGGGTGCGCCCTGTCCGGACCGCTCCCCGGCCTGCTCCGGCTCGTCCGTGGGGCCTGTTCCAGGACCACGTGCCCGTTGGTGCCGCTGACGCCGAACGACGAGACGGCGGCCCGGCGGGCCGGTCGACGGTCGGCCAGGCGGTCGGCTCGGTCGCGAGCCGGACCGTTCCCGACGCCCAGTCCACCTGGGTGCTGGGGTTTCGCGCGTGCAGAGTGGGCGGCACCTGGCCGTGGCGCATGGCCAGCACCATCTTGATGACGCCGCCGACTCCGGCGGCGGCCTGGTGTGGCCGATGTTGGACTTCAACGAGCCGAGCAGCAGGGGCTGTTCGGCGGAGTGCTCGCGGCCGTAGGTGGCCAGCAGCGCCTGCGCCTCGATCGGGTCGCCGAGCGGGTGCCGGTGCCGTGCGCCTCGACCACGTCGACGTCGGCGGCGCCGAGCCGCGCGTTGGCCAGCGCCCGGCGGATCACCCGCTGCTGGGCCGGTCCGTTGGGCGCGGTCAGCCTGCTGCTGGCGCCGTCCTGGTTCACGGCGGTGCCGCGCACCAGGGCGAGTACGGGTGGCCGTGGCGCCGCGCCTCCGACAGCCGCTCCAGGAGGACGATGCCGACGCCCTCGCCCCATCCGGTGCCGTCGGCGTCGGCGGCGAAGGACTTGCACCGGCCGTCGCGGGCCAGTCCGCGCTGCCTGCTCATCTCGGTGAAGGGGACGGGTGTCGACATGACCATCGCGCCGCCCGCCAGCGCGAGGGTGCACTCCTGCGCCCGTAGGGCCTGCGCGGCGAGGTGGATGGCGACCAGCGACGAGGAGCAGGCGGTGTCGACGCTGACGGCGGGGCCCTCGAAGCCGAACACGTACGAGATCCGGCCGGAGGCGACGCTGTCGGAGGTGCCGCTCGCGAGGTAGCCCTCGACGTCCTCGGGGACGTCGCCGAGCCGGACGCCGTAGTCCTGGTACTGGACCCCGGCGAACACCCCACCTGCGCGCCGCGTTGGCCCCGCGGGTCGATCCCGGCGCGTTCGAACGCCTCCCAGGTGGTCTCCAGCAGCAGCCGCTGCTGCGGGTCCATGGCCAGCGCCTCACGGGGCGAGATGCCGAAGAAGCCGGGGTCGAACTCGGCGACGCCGTCGATGAACCCGCCCTCGGTGGCGTAGCTGGTGTCCGGTCGTACGCCGTCGGGGTCGTACAGCGCGGCCAGGTCCCAGCCCCGGTCGGCCGGGAAGGGGTGATGGCGTCGGTGCCGGTGGACACCATGCGCCACAGGTCCTCGGGTGCGCACGCCGCCGGGGTAGCGGCAGCTCATGCCCACGATCGCGATCGGCTCGGTGTCCCTGGCCTCGGCCTCGGTCAGCCGTCGCCGGGTGCGGTGCAGGTCGGTGGTGACACGCTTGAGGTATTCGCGGAGCTTGTCGTCATTCACTGTCGGTTTGTCACCTTCGCGCCCGTGGACCGTCACGACGTGCCCAGCTCGTTGTCGATGAAGTCGAAGATCTCGTCGTCGTCGGCCGCGTTGATGCGGTCCTCGACGGTGGTGTCGCCGCCGCTGTCCGGGTCGAGCCCGGCGAGCAGTTCACGCAGCCGGTCGGCCACGTGCCCGCGGTGGCTCTCGTCGCCGAGGAGCGCCGCGAGCCGCTCCAACTCGGCCGTGCCGGGCGGCTGTTCCTCGCCCTGCCCGGGGTGAGTTCCTCGGCCAGGTAGCGGCCGATGGCGGTGGGCGTGGGGTAGTCGAAGAGCAGGGTCGCCGGGAGCCGCAGGCCGGTGGCGGCGCCGAGCCGGTTGCGCAGTTCGACCGCGGTGAGCGAGTCGAAGCCCACCTCCAGCAGGCCGCGGTCGGGGTCGACGGAGGCCGGTTCGGCGAAGCCGAGGACGGTGGCCGTGTGCGTCCGGACCAGGTCGAGCAGCGCGCGTTCGCGTTTGGCCGGGGTCATCCCGGCCAGCCGCTGGGTGAACGCCCGGCGTCCTCGGCGCCGGTCGCGCCGTCGGCGGCGCTGCGCCGGGCGGGTGCCCGTACCAGGCCGCGCAGCAGCGCGGCACGTTGCCCTGGGCCGGATGGCCTTGGTGTCCAACCGCAGCGGCAGGACGACGGGGCTCCGGCGGCCATGGCGTCGTCGAACAGCGCCAGGCCCTCGGCGGGCGGGAAGGCGATGATGCCGCCCCGCGCGAGCCGTTTGAAGTCGGCCTCCCAAGTGGCCGCTCATTCCGGTGCTGTTGGCCCACAGGCCCCAGGCCATGGAGGTGCCGGGAGCCCTTCGGCCCTGCGGCGGTGGGCCAGGGCGTCCAGGAAGGCGTTGGCCGCGGCGTAGTTGGCCTGGCCCATGCCGCCGAAGATCCCGGCGATGGAGGAGAAGACGACGAAGGCCGACAGGTCGAGTCCGGCGGTCAGCTCCTGGAGGTTGAGGACCGCGTCCACCTTGGGCCGCAGTGCCGCGTCGAGCTGTTCGTCGGTGAGGGCGGCGACGGTGCCGTCCCGGACCACTCCGGCGGTGTGGACGACGGCGGTGACCGGGGCGTCGGCCGGGACGGCGGCCAGGACGTCGGCGAGTGCCGCGCGGTCGGCGGCGTCGCAGGCGGCGACGGTCACGTCGGCGCCCAGGGCGGTCAGGTCGTCGCGCAGCTGTACGGCGCCCTCGGCGGCCGGGCCGCCGCGGCTGGTGAGCAGCAGTCGTTTGACGCCGTGCGCGGTCACCAGGTGCCGGGCGACGAGCGATCCGATCGCGCCGGTGCCGCCGGTCACCAGGACGGTGCCGCCCCGCTCCCACTCGGTGGGCGGCCCGGTCCGGCCGGCGTCCGGTCCGGCGTCCGGTTCGGAGTCGGGCGCGGCGGTCGGCTCCGCGGGGGCAGCGGCACCCGGGCGATCCGGTAGGCGTACGCGTCGCCGTCGCGGAGCGCGAGCTGCGGTTCGCCGGTGGCGAGGGCACGGGCGAGCAGCGCCTCGTCCGGCGCGCCGGGATCGCCTGGTTCATGTAGTTCATGCGCGTGTTCCCGCGCCTGGCCGGGCGCGGCCCGTCGTGGTCCACCAGCACGAAACGGTCCGGGTGTTCGGTCTGGGCCGACCGCACCAGACCCCACACGGCGGCCCCGGCAAGGTCACGGATGTCGGCGTCGCCGCTCAGCGCCACCGCGCCGCGGGTGGCGAAGACCAGCTTGGCGCCGGAGCGGTCCGCGGCGAGCCAGTCGCGGATGTCGGCGAGCGCGCGCCGGGTGGCCCGCCGGACCGCGGCGGCGTCGTCGCCGGGTTCGTACCTCCGTACCTCGAAGGCGCGGCCTTCCGCGACGGCGGGCAGTGGCCGCGCGGTCCACTCGGGGCGGAACAGGGTCTCGTGGGTGCCGCGTCCGGTCCCGGCCGGGCCGGGGCGGCGGGTCGCAGCACGAGCGACTCGGCGGCGGCGACCGGCGCCCGGTGCCGTCGGTCAGCAGGACCGAGACCGAACTCGCCCCGGTGGGCGCCATGCGCAGCCGTACGGTCGAGGCGCCGGTGGCGTGCAGGGTGACGCCGTGCCAGGAGAACGGCAGCCAGCCCTGACCGGTGCCCTCCAGTACGCCGAAGGCCAGCGAGTGCAGCACGGTGTCCAGCAGCGCCGGGTGCAGCCCGTACCGGTCGGCCTCGGACCGTACGCCCGCGGGCAGGGCGGCCTCGGCGAACACCTCCTCGCCGCGCCGCCACACCGAGGCCAGGCCCTGGAAGGCGGGGCCGTAGGAGAAGCCGCTCTCGGCGAACCGCTCGTAGACGCCGGTGAGATCGATCTCCTCGGCATCGGCAGGTGGCCAGACGGTGACCGGTTCGGGGCCGGGCGGGCGCCGGTCGACAGCACTCCACCGGCGTGGCGGGTCCACGGCTCCTCGCTCCGGCCGTCCTGTGGCCGCGCGTACACCTCCAGCGAGCGGGTCCCGTCGTCCTGGCGCGCGCCGACGACGACCTGGAGCGCCACGCCGCCGCGTTCCGGGAGCGCCAGCGGCGCCTCCAGGGACAGCTCCTCGACCCGGTCGCAGCCGACCTCGTCGCCCGCCCTGATGGCGAGTTCCAGGAATGCGGTGGCGGGGAACAGCGCCCGTCGAACACGCCGTGCTCGGCGAGCCAGGGTGTTCCGCAGCGACAGCCTGCCGCTGAAGACGTAAGTGTCGGAGTCGGCAAGTTCGATGGCGGCGCCGAGCAGCGGGTGGCCGGTGGCGGCCAGGCCGGTGGCGGCGACGGCGCCGGTGGCGGGTGCCGGGTCGAGCCAGTAGCGCTCCCGCTGGAAGGGTAGGTGGGCAGCGGTACGCGGCGGGCGGCGCGGCCGGTGAAGACCCGTTCCCAGTCGGGGGTCGTGCCGTGGGTGTGCAGTCGGCCGAGCGCGTCCATCACCGAGCGGGTCTCGTCGCGGTCCCGGTGCAGCAGCGCGATCAGCGCGGCCTCGCCGGTCAGGCAGTCCTGGGCCAGCGCGGTGAGCGAGCTGTCGGGGCCGAGTTCCACGTAGGTGGTCACCCCGGCCTCTTCGAGGGCGCGCACGCCGTCGAGGAAGCGGACCGGTCGGCGTACGTGCCGTACCCAGTAGTCCGGGAGCACAGTTCCTCGGCCGTGGCGAGCCGGCCCGTGACGTTGGAGACGACGGGGATGCGCGGCGGGTGGAACTCCAGTTGGGCCGCGACCTCGTGGAACGCGTCGAGCATGCCGTCCATGTGCGGGGAGTGGAAGGCGTGGCTGACCCGCAGTCCGCGGGTCTTGTGCCCGGCGGCCGCGAAGTGTTCGGCCACCTCCCGCACGGCGTGCTCGTCACCGGCGATCACGGTGGCGGCCACGCCGTTGACGGCGGCCACGGTGACCTCGCTCTCGCGCCCGGCGAGCAGCGGCAGCACGTCCTCCTCGGGCACGAGCAGCGACACCATCGCGCCGTCCTCGGGCATCGCCTGCATCAGCCGGGCGCGTGCGGCGACCAGCCGGGCGGCGTCCGGCAGCGACAGCACTCCGGCGAGGTGCGCGGCGGTCAACTCGCCGATGGAGTGGCCGATCAGGTAGTCCGGCCGCAGACCCCACTGCTCGGCCAGCCGGAACAGCGCGACCTCGACGGCGAACAGCGCGGGCTGGGTGAAGCCGGTGTGGTCCAGCAGGGCGGCGTCGGCGCTGTCCTCGGGGCGCCGAGCACCTCGGACAGCGGCCGGTCCAGCAGCGGGCCCAGCTCCGCGCACACCGCGTCGAACGCCTCGGCGAAGACCGGGAACTCCCGGCGCAGCCGCAGGCCCATGCCGAGTCGCTGGCTGCCCTGGCCGGACAGCAGGAACGCGGTGCGGCCGTCGTCGCGGCGCTCGGTGCGGCGGGCGGTCGCGCCCACCGAGCGCAGTGCCTCGCGCAGCCCGTCATGGTCCTCGCCGACGACGTAGGCCCGGTGCTCGAAGGCGCCGCGGGCGGTGGCGAGGGTGTAGCCGATGTCGGCGGGCCGCAGCTCGGGATGGTGCGCCAGGTGCTGGTCCAGCCGGACGGCCTGGTGCCGCAGCGCTTCGGCGCTGCGGGCCGACAGCACCACCGGCACCGGCAGCGGGTCCCGGCCCTCGGCGGGACGGGCGGATTCTCGGCGGGAGCGAGCGCCGAAGCGGGCGGATTCTCGGCGGGAGCGAGCGCGGGAGCGGGGCGGGGGCGAGCGCAGGGGCGGGGCGGGGGCGGGGCGGGGCCTGCTCCAGGATGGTGTGCGCGTTGGTGCCGCTGACGCCGAAGGAGGAGACGGCGGCCCGGCGCGGGCGGTCGCTCTCCGGCCAGGGGCGTTCTCGGTCAGCAGCTCGACGCTGCCCGCGCTCCAGTCGATGTACGGGGACGGCTCGTCCACGTTCAACGTGCCGGGCAGCACGCCGTGGCCCATGGCGAGCACCATCTTGATGACCCCGGCGATACCCGCCGCGGCCTGGGTGTGGCCGATGTTGGACTTGACCGAGCCCAGCAGCAGCGGCTGTTGGCGGTCCTGGCCGTAGGTGGCGAGCAACGCCTGCGCCTCGATCGGGTCGCCCAGCTTGGTGCCGGTGCCGTGTGCCTCGACGGCGTCCACGTCGGCGGCCGACAGCCCGCCACGGCCAGCGCGTCGCGGATGACGCGTTGCTGGGAGGGCCCGTTGGGCGCGGTCAGCCCGTTGGAGGCGCCGTCCTGGTTCACGGCGCTGCCGCGCACCAGCGCCAGCACCGGGTGTCCCAGGCGGCGGGCGTCCGAGAGCCGCTCCAGCAGCACCAGGCCCGCGCCCTCCGCCCAGGCGGTGCCGTCGGCCGCCGCCGCGAACGGCTTGCAGCGGCCGTCGGCGGCCAGCCCGCGCTGCCTGCTGAACTCGATGAACGAGGCGGGGTGGCCATGGCCGCGACGCCTCCGGCCAGCGCCACCGTGCACTCCCCGCCCGCAGCGCCCGCGCGGCGAGGTGGATGGCGACGAGCGAGGACGAGCACGCGGTGTCGACGCTGACCGCGGGTCCCTCCAGGCCGAAGGTGTACGAGACGCGGCCGGAGGCGACGCTGCCCGCGCTGCCGATGCCGAGGTAGCCCTCGAACTCCTCGGGGGCCTGTTCGATCCGCGAGCCGTAGTCGTGGTAGCTGGAGCCGACGAACACGCCGGTGCGGCTGCCCTTGACCGACAGCGGGTCGATCCCGGCGCGTTCGAAGGTCTCCCAGGCGATCTCCAGCAGCAGCCGCTGCTGCGGGTCGATGGTCAGCGACTCGCGGGGCGAGATGCCGAAGAAGGCGGGGTCGAAGTCGGCCAGGTCGTGCAGGAATCCGCCGCCGCGGGCGTACGTGGTGCCGTGCCGCCCGGGGTCGGGGTCGTAGATGCCGTCGAGGTCCCAGCCGCGGTCGGCGGGGAACGGGGTGATGGCGTCCACGCCCTCGCTGACCAGCCGCCAGAAGTCCTCGGGGTGCGGACGCCGCCGGGGAAGCGGCAGCCGAGGGACACGACGGCGATCTCGTCGTCGGTCGTCCCGGTGCCGGACGGCGCCGCGGACGGCGCCAGCGGCGAGGTCCGGGCCGGGCCGGGCCGCCCAGTTCGGCCGCCAGGTGCTCCACCACCGCCAGGGGCGTGGGGTGGTCGAAGACGAGGGTGACGGGCAGCCGCAGGCCGGTGCTCTCGGCCAGCCGGTTGCGCAGGTCGACGGCGGTCAGCGAGTCGAAGCCGAGGTCCTTGAACACGCGGTCCCGGCCCACCTCTTCGGCGTCCGGGTAGCCCAGGACGGCGGCGGCCTCGGCCCGTACGAGGTCCAGCAGCGCGGCCCGGTCCAGGGCGGCCGGTGCGGACGCGGGCGCCCGAGCGGCGACCGCGGCGACCTCGGGCAGGTCGCTGATGAGCGGGCTGGGCCGCAGCGAGGTGAACGCCGGGACGAAGCGCTCCCAGGCGAAGTCGGAGACGATCAGGTGGGGGTCGCCGTGGTCGACCGCGCGCCGCAGCGCGGCGACGGCCCGGTCCGGGTCCATCGCCGGAAGGCCGTCGCGGATCAGCCGTGCGGCGACGGCGCCGTCCGTCAGGCTCTCCCGCCCCACAGGCCCCAGGACACGGAGGTGGCGGGCAGACCGAGGTCGCGGCGGTGCGCGGCCAGCGCGTCGAGGTAGGCGTTGGCCGCCGCGTAGCCGCCCTGCCCGGTGCCGCCGAGGGTCCCGGCCAGCGAGGAGAACAGGACGAACGCCGACAGGTCGAGGCCGCGCGTCAACTCGTGCAGGTGCAGCGCCGCGTCGGCCTTGGGCCGGGCCACCCCGGCGGCGCGCTCGGCGGTCAGCGAGTCGATGACCCGTCGTCGAGGACGCCCGCCGCGTGCACCACCGCGGTCAGCGGCTCCTCGGCCGGTACGGCGGCCAGCAGCTCCGCCAGGGCGTCGCGGTCGGCGACGTCGCAGGCGGCGACGGTGACCCGGGCGCCGAGGGCGGTCAGTTCGGCGACCAGTTCGGCGGCGCCGGGGTGGCCTCGCCGCGCCGCCCGGTCAGCAGCAGGCGCGCGGCGCCGTTGGCCGCGAGCCACCGGGCGACGTGCGCGCCTAGGGCGCCGAGGCCGCCGGTGACCAGCACCGTGCCGGACGGCTGCCAGGGCGCGGCGGGCGGGCGGCCGGACGGCCCGGCGTGCGCGATCCGGCGGCCGTACACCCCGGAGGCGCGGATGGCCACCTGGTCCTCGCCCGACGCCCCGGCCAGGACGCCCGACAGCCGGTCGGCCGCCCGGTCGTCGAGGGTCCGCGGCAGGTCGACCTGGCCCGCCCAGCGCTGCGGGTACTCGACTCCGGCGACGCCGCCCAGGCCCCACACGGCCGCCTGTGCCGGGCTGCGCAGCGGGTCCGCCCGGCCGACCGAGACGGCGCCGCGGGTGACGCTCCACAGCGGGGCGTCGATCCCGGCGTCGCCGAGTGCCTGGAGGAGGCAGGCGGTCAGCGGGAGCGCGGCGGGCAGCGCCGACTCGGCCGACCAGGGCCGGTCGGCGAGGCCGAGGAGGGACAGCACCCGCTGGGGCGCCGGTGTCCGCGTCGGCGAGGGCGCGCAGCCGACCGGCCGTCACCGCCCGGTCGTCGTCGTCCAGTTCGAGGACGACGAGGTCGGCGCCGCGCGCCCTGAGCGCGTCGAGGCAGTCGTCCACGTCCGCTCCGGTGGGCACCACGACCAGCCAGGTGCCGGTCAGCGGGCGTACCGGGGCGTCCTGGAGGATCCGCCACTCGACGCGGTACTGCCACGGGTCCCCTCGGGCGCGGCCGCCAGTTCGGCGCGGCGGGGCACCAGCCAGAAGTGGCGGCGCTGGAAGGGTAGGTGGGCAGCTCGACGCGGCGGCCACCGGCGTGCACCGCGGCCCAGTCCACCGCCACGCCCGGGCGTGCGCCTCGCCGAGCGAGGTCAGGAAGCGGCTCAGGGTGCCCTCGTCGCGGTGGAGGTGCCGACGACCGCCCGCCGTCGCCCGTTCCGCCGTCGCCCGTTCCGCCATTGGCAGTCCCACCGTTGGCAGTCCCGCCATCGACCGCACCGCCGCCAACCGCACCGCCGTCGGCGGCCTCCAGCGCCTGCCGCACCCAGATCGACAGCACCGGGTGCGGGCTGATCTCGATGAAGGAGTCGTAGCCCGCCGCCATCAACTGCCGTACGCCGTGGTCGAACTCGACCGGCTGGCGCAGGTTGCGGTACCAGTACTCGGTGTCCAGCGCCTCGCCGTCCAGCCAGTCGCCGTCGGCCGTGGAGTAGAAGCCGGTGGTGGACGGCCGGGGCGGATGTCGGCGAGCACGGAGAGCAGTTCGTCGTGGATGGCCTCCACCTGGTGGGAGTGGGCGGCGAAGTCGACGCCGGGGATCCGCCAGCGCAGGACGTCCTCGGCGGACAGTTCCGCGCTCAGCTCGTCCAGCGCGTCGGGGTCGCCGGAGAGCGTGACCGAGGTGGGGCCGTTGACGGCGGCCACGCTGATCCGGCCGTCCCAGGCGGCGAGCCGTTCGCGCAGCTCCCGCGCGGGCAACGACACGAACAGCATCGCGCCCCGCCCGGCGAGCGCGGCGAGGGCCTGCTGCGCAGCGCGACGATGGCGGCGGCGTCGTCGAGGACAGCGCCCCGGCCACGCAGGCGGCGGCGATCTCGCCCTGGCTGTGGCCCAGTACGGCGTCCGGTGTGACGCCGCAGGACCGCCACAGCTCCGCGAGGGAGACCATCACGGCGAACAGCACCGGCTGGAGGCGGTCCACCGCCTCGTAGTCGCCGGAGCGCAGCACCTCGGTCGGCGACCAGTCGACGTGCGGGGCGAGGGCGCGCTCGCACACGGCGAACCGCTCGGCGAACACCGGTGAGGTGTCCAGCAGTTCCCGCGCCATGCCCGCCCACTGGGTGCCCTGGCCGGGAAGACGAAGGCCACCTTGCGCCCGGCGTCGGCGGTCCGTACGGGGCGGAGCCGTCGAGCACCGCGTCCAGCCCGCCGAGGAGCTGGTCCCGGTCGTCACCGACGACGACGGCCCGGTACTCGAAGGCGGTGCGGGTGGTGGCGAGGAGCGGGCGATGTCGACGGGTGCGCGTCCAGGTCCGCCGCGTGGGCCCGCAGGGCGCGGGCCTGGTCGCGTACGGCGTCGGGGGTCCGGCCGGAGAGCACCCAGGCGACGGGCCCGGGGCGGGGACGGGTACGGCGACGGGGAGGAGGGCGGGTCGGCTGCGGCCTCGGTGACGGCTGAGGCTTCGGCGGACCGGCGGTCCGGTGGGGCGGGCTCGTCCTCCGTGTCCGGCTCCGCCCGCTCGTCGGTGACGTGCTGCTCGTCGGTGACGTGCTGCTCGATGATGACGTGCGCGTTGGTGCCGCTCATGCCGAACGAGGACACGCCCGCCCGGCGCGGGCCGTCCCAGGGCCGCTCCTCGGTGAGCAGCCTGACGTCGCCGGACGACCAGTCGACGAACGGTGAGGGCTGGTCCGCGTGGAGCGTCCTCGGCAGCACCCGCGCCGCATCGCCTGCACCATCTTGATGATCCCGGCCACGCCGGACGCGGCCTGCGTGTGGCCGATGTTGGACTTGATCGAGCCCAGCCACAGGGGTTCGTCGCGGTCCTGCCCGTAGGTGGCCAGCAGCGCCTGCGCCTCGATCGGGTCGCCCAGCCTGGTGCCGGTGCCGTGCGCCTCGACCACGCTCACCTCGGACGGCTCCAGGCCCGCGTTGGCGAGCGCCTGGCGGATCACCCGCTGCTGCGACAGGCCGTTGGGGCGGTCAGCCCGTTGGACGCGCCGTCCTGGTTGACGGCGCTGCCCCGGACGACCGCCAGCACCGGGTGCCCGTTGCGCCGCGCGTCCGACAGCCGCTCCAGGACCAGCAGGCCGACGCCCTCCGCGATTCCGAACCCGTCGGCCCCGGCGCCGAAGGACTTGCACCGGCCGTCCTCCGCCAGTCCGCGCTGCCTGCTGAAGCCGGTGAACGACAGCAGCGAGCCGAGCACCGTCGCCCCACCGGCCAGGGCCAGCGAGCACTCCCGGAGCGCAGCGCCTGCGCGGCCAGATGGACGGCGACCAGCGAGGAGGAGCACGCCGTGTCGACGGTCAGGGCCGGTCCCTCGAAGCCCAGGGTGTAGGAGATCCGGCCGGACATCATGCTGGTGGAGATACCGGCGATCAGATGCCCCTCGGCCTCCTCCGGCGCCTGGCCGGTGTCGCCGCCGTACCCCTGGTACGCCGAGCCCACGAAGACGCCGGTACGGCTGCCGCGCAGCGAGGTCGGGTCGACACCGGCCCGCTCCAGCGCCTCCCAGGAGGTCTCCAGCAGCAGCCGCTGCTGCGGGTCCATCGCCAGCGCCTCGCGCGGCGAGATCCCGAAGAACGCCGGGTCGAAGCGGCCCGCGTCGTAGACGAAGCCACCGGCGCCGGAGTAGGTGGTGCCGGAGCGGTCGGGGTCGCTGTCGAAGACGCCGTCCAGGTCCCAGCCCCGGTCGTCGGGGAGCCCGCCGATGGCGTCCCGGCCCTCGGCGACCACCCGCCACAGGTCCTCCGGCGTGCTGACGCCTCCCGGGTAGCGGCAGCTCGTCGACACGATGACGATCGGGTCGTCCGCGGCGGGCGCGACGGCGGCGACGGGCGCGGCCGGTGCGGGCGCGGTGCCGAGGAGTTCCTCGCCCAGGTGGTCGGCGAGCGCCGTGGCGGACGAGTAGTCGAAGATCACGGTGACCGGCAGCCGCAGCCCGGTCGCGGTGGCCAGCCGGTTGCGCAGGTCGACCGCGGTGAGCGAGTCGAAGCCCAACTCCCGGAAGGCCCGCCCGGGTTCGAGGTCGGCGGCCGACGCGTGGCCGAGCACGGCGGCG
Source organism: Streptomyces sp. M19 (assembly GCA_038070365.1). Taxonomy (GTDB): domain Bacteria; phylum Actinomycetota; class Actinomycetes; order Streptomycetales; family Streptomycetaceae; genus Streptomyces. The sequence goes on from JAMYWE010000001.1 coordinate 222,800, forward strand.
GCCTGGGCGCGGACCAGCTCGACCAGCGCCTCGCGCCGGTCGGCGGGCGGCAGGTCCCGGAGCTGGTCCGGCAGCCCGTGGTGCCCTCGGCCGACGCTTCGGCCTGGGCGCTCAACGCGGCCCGCACCTCGGGCAGTTCGCCGATCAGCGGGCTGGGGCGGGCGGAGGTGAACACCGGGGCGAACCGGTCCCAGTCCACCCCGCCACCACGGCCACGGTCTCGTCCTGGTCCAGCACCCGCTGGAATCCGTCGATCGCCAGCGCGGGCGGCATGAACGGGATCCCGCGGCCGCGCAGTTGGTCCTCGGCGAGCTGGGCGGCCATGCCCTTGCCGTCCTCGGGCGCCCAGATGCCCCACACCACGGAGGTCGCGGCCCGGCCGCGGGCGCGCCGGACCTCGGCCAGCCCGTCGAGGTAGGCGTTGGCGGCGGCGTACGCGCCGTGGTCGGCGCTGCCCCAGACCGCCGAGATGGACGAGAACAGGACGAAGGTCTCCACGTCCGGGAACAGCTCGTCCAGGTGCGCAGCGCCGAGGACCTTGGCGTGGAGGGTGTCCGCGAACTCGGGGAGGTCGGTGTCCGGCAGCGGCACCAGCAGGCCCGAGGCCGCGGTGTGCATGACGGTACGGATCCGCTCGCCGTCGGCCTCGATGTCGCGTACGAGGGCCGCCAGTTGCGCGCGGTCGGTCACGTCGCAGGCCGCGATGGTGACGCGCGCGCCCAGCGCGCGGATCCGCGCGGCCAGCTCCGCGGCGTCCGGCGCCTCGTCGCCGCGCCTGCTGACCAGCACCAGGTGCGCGGCGCCGTCGCGCGCCAGCCAGGTGGCGATCTGGCGCCGACGCCACCGGTGCCGCCGGTGATCAGTACGGTGCCGCGGGGCCGCCACGGCTCGGCGGGGCGGTCCTGGGCTGCTCGGCGCGGACCAGCCGACGCCCGTACGTCCCGCGCGGCCGGAGCGCGACCTGGTCCTCGCCGTCGGCGCCCGCCAGTACGGCGGTCAGCGCCCGGGGCGAACCCTCGGCCAGGTCGCACAACCCGCCCCAGCGCCGGGGTGTTCGAGGGCGGCCACCCGGCCCAGCCCCCAGACCAGGTTCTGCCCGGCGCTGGTCACCGGGTCGTCCGCGCCGACCGACACGGCGCCGCTGGTCAGGCACCACAGCGGCGCGTCGATGGCGACGTCGCCCAGGGCCTGCACCAGGGCGAGGGTGACGGCGACACCGGTGGGCACCACGGGTGGTCCGGGTGCGGGTACTCGTCCAGCGCCAGCAGCGAGATGACCTTGTCGATCGGCCTGCGCACCTCGGCCAGCCGCCAGGCCACGGCCCTGCGGTCGCTGTCGGCGGTGGCCAGCTCCATGCGGGTCACGGTGGCGCCCGCGCGCTCCACGGCCCGGCAGACCTCGTCGGCGAGCGGGGTCCCGGTCTCCGGTACGAGCACCAGGCAGTGCCGGACAGTGCCGCGCCACGCGCGCCGGTCAGGGCGTTCCAGGTGACGCGGTAGCGCCAGGAGTCGACGAGCGAACGGCTGTGGCGCCGCCGGTGCCAGTCCGAGAGCGCGGGCGAGACCTCGGAGAGCGGGCGTCCGCCGGTACGCCGAGCAGTTCGCCGAGGCCGCCCTCGTCGACCGTGCGCCAGAAGCCGTCGTCCGCCGTGTGCTCCGGGTCGGCGGTGTCCTCCAGCCAGAACCACGCGCGCTGGAACGCGTAGGTGGGCAGGCCGAGTTCGTCGGGGGTACGCGCGGGGACGCCGTGGAAGACCGCGGTCCAGTCGGGCGAGACGCCGCCCGCGTACAGCTGCCCGAGCGAGGTGAGGAAGCGCCGCATGCCTCCGTCGTCGCGGCGCAGGGTGCCCACCGTGACGACGTCGGCGTCCTCGGTGGTCTCCTCGATCGGGACCGTCAGCACGGGGTGGGCGCTGATCTCGACGAACGCGCCGAACCCCTCGCCCAGCAGGCCGCGGACGGCGCCCTCGAACTCCACGGTCCGGCGCAGGTTCCGGTACCAGTACGCGGCGTCGAGTCCGGCGGTGTCGGCCCAGCCGACGTCCACGGTGGAGTAGAAGGGATGGCGCTCGTACGCGGCGAGATCCCCGTCAGCACCTGGACGATCTCGTCGCGGATCTCCTCCACGTGGGCGGAGTGCGAGGCGTAGTCGACCGGGATGCGGCGGGTCCGCGCGGCCCACCCGTCCACCTCGTCGAGGGCGGCCGGGTCGCCCGCGACCACCACCGAGGACGGACCGTTCACGGCGGCGAGCGACAGCCCCGGGCCGATCAACTCCCGTACCTCTTCGGCGGAGAGGGCCACCGACACCATCCCGCCGCGACCGGCCAGGGCGCGGATCGCGCGGCTGCGCAGCGCCACGATCCGCGCGCCGTCCTCCAGTGTCAGCCCGCCCGCCACCACCGCGGCCGCGATCTCACCCTGCGAGTGACCGACGACCGCGTCCGGGACGACCCCGGCCGACTTCCACACCTCGGCCAGCGAGACCATCACCGCCCACAACACCGGCTGGACGACTTCCACGTGCTCGAACTCGCCCGCCCGCACGACGTCCAGCAACGACCAGTCCACGAACGCGGACAGCGCCTGGTCGCACTCGGCCATCCGCGCGGCGAACACCGGCGAGGAGTCGAGGAGTTCGACGGCCATCCCGGCCCACTGCGACCCCTGGCCGGGGAAGACGAACACCGTCCGGCCAGGGGCGACACCGCACCCGAGACGGCGGTATCGGTCACCTCACCGGCCGCCAGCGCCGCCAGACCGGCGGTGAAGTCCTCGGCGGACGCGCCCACCACGACGGCCCGGTGCTCGAAGGCGGCCCGCGCCGTCGCCAGCGCGCGCCGATGACCGCGGGATCCCGGTCGATCCTCGCGGGTCCCCGTCGATCGTCGCGGGTCCCGGTCGACGAGCGGCAGCAGTCGGGCGGCCTGCGCGCGCAGCGCCTCGGAGGAGCGCGCGGAGATCACCCAGGGGACGGGCGACGGGCGCGCGTCGGACGTCCCGGCCTCGGGCGGCCCGCTCTCGACCGGCTCGTCCCCGGCCATCTCCTCGTCCGCCGGGGCCTGTTCGAGGATCGCGTGCGCGTTGGTGCCGCTGACGCCGAACGCCGACACTCCGGCGCGGCGCGGCCCGCCCTCGTCGTCCCAGTCGCGCGCCTCGGTGAGCAGCCGGAGCGTACCGGCCGACCAGTCGACGGCCCGGGTCGGAGTGTCCACGTGCAGGGTCTTCGGCAGCACGCCGTGCCGCATCGCCATGACCATCTTGATGACCCGCCGACCCCGGCCGCCGCCGCGGTGTGGCCGACGTTGGACTTGAGCGAGCCCAGCCACAGCGGCCGGTCGCGGTGCTCGCCGTAGACGGCCAGCAGCGCCTGCGCCTCGATCGGGTCGCCGAGCCGGGTGGCGGTGCCGTGCGCCTCGACGGCGTCCACGTCCAGCGCGGACAGCCGGGCGTCGGCGAGCGCGTCCGCGATGACGCGCTGCTGGGAGGGGCCGTTGGGGCGGACAGCCCGTTCGAGGCGCCGTCCTGGTTGACCGCGGTGCCGCGGATCACCGCGAGCACCTGGTGGCCGTGGCGCCGCGCGTCGGAGAGGCGTTCGAGGACCAGGACGCCGACGCCCTCCGCCCACCCGGTGCCCTCGGCCGACTCGGCGAACGCCCTGCACCGGCCGTCCGGGGACAGCGCGCCCTGTCGGCTGAAGGCGACGAAGGAGTCCGGAGTGGCCATCACGGTGACCCCGCCCGCCAGCGCGAGCGAGGTCTCGCCCGCCCGCAGCGAGCGGACCGCGAGGTGGATGGCGACCAGCGACGAGGAGCACGCGGTGTCGACGGTGACGGCGGGCCCTCCAGGCCGAGGACGTAGGACAGCCGTCCGGACGCCACGCTGGTGGCGGTCCCGGTGTCCAGCAGCCCCTCGACCTGGGCGAGGTCGCGCGACCTGGCGCCGTACCCGTTGCCGATGGCGCCGATGAAGACGCCGGTCCTGGTGGCGCGCAGCGACTCCGGGTCCAGGCCCCGCGTTCGACGGCCGTCCAGGCGGTCTCCAGCAGCAGCCGCTGCTGCGGGTCCATCGCCAGCGCCTCACGGGGCGAGATCCCGAAGAACCCGGGGTCGAACTCGCCCGCGTCGTAGAGGAATCCGCCGTTGCGCGTGTACGAGGTGCCCGGGTGGTCCGGGTCGGGGTCGTAGCGGCCGTCGAGGTCCCAGCCGCGGTTCGCCGGCCACTCGCCGATGGCGTCCACGCCCTCGCCGACCAGGCGCCACAGGCTCTCCGGGAGTCGACACCGCCGGGATAGCGGCAGTCCATCGACACGATGGCGATGGGCTCGTGCCGGGCGTCCTCGGTGTCCCGCAGCGCCTTCCTGGTCTGGCCGAGTTCCGCCGTCGCGCGCCTGAGGTAGTCCAGCAGTTTCTGGTCGTCTGTCATGGTCTGACGGAATCCCTCAGGCGGTGCCGAAGTTGTTGTCGAGAAGGTCGAAGAGTTCGTCCGCGCTCGCCGAGTCGAGTCCGCCGTCGTGGGCCCGGCCGGTGCGCTGCGCTCGTCCCAGCGCCGTAGCAGGGCGTGCAGCCGGGTGCCGATCGCGGCCTCGGGCGGCAGTTGGGCGAGGGTGCGCTCCAGCCGGTCCAGTTCGGCGAGTACGGGGCGACGGGTCGGGCTCGGCGTTCAGCTCGTCGTAGAGGTGACCGGCGAGGACCGCCGGGGTCGGGTGGTCGAAGACGACAGTCGGCGAGATGGCCAGGCCGGTCGCGGCGCACAGCCGGTTGCGGAACTGCACGGACAGCAGGGAGTCGAAGCCGAGTTCGGCGAAGGCGGTGCCGGGCCGGAGTGCGGCGGGCGCGCCGTCGGCGCCGTCCGCTCCGGGCGCCGCGTACCCGAGTACGGCGCCGACCTGCTCGGTGACCAGGTCCAGCAGCAGCCGCCGCTGGTCGGCCTCGGGCAGCCCGGCCAGCCGCCCGGCCAGGTCGTCGCCGTCCGGCGCGGTCGCCGCCTCGGGCAGCTCCGCGAGCAGGGTGAGCTGCCGGGGGTGGCGAGGCCGGAGACGATCCGCGCCCAGTCGACGTCGGCGACGATCACGGCCGGTTCGTCGTGCTCCAGCGCCTGCCGGGCCGCCGCCAGCACGGCGTCGGCGGGCACCGGGGTCTCGGCGGCGAACTGCGGCTCCCAGCCTCCGACACCGACTGAGACGGAACGGACGCCGCGTTCGCGCAGGGCCGAGGTGAGCGCCGCCATCGCCGCGCACCGCGCCGTGGAGGCGGCCTGCCGGGCCGCGCCCCACACCCCGCTGAGCGGATGCAGCGTGATGAACGTGCCGAGTCCCTCGGGGAGTTCGAAGAGTCCGGTGAGGTCGGCCGGGTCGGCGAGGTCCACGTCCGGCAACGGGCCCGCCGGAAGTTCGGCCGGGACGACCTGGACGACGGTGTCGACCGACTCCGGCACCGGCGCGGCGGGGTCGGCGGCGATGTCGACCCCGGCGGCGCCGTGCCGCTCCAGCCAGTCGGCCAGGGCGGCGGCCAGCGGGCCCTCGGCGCCGCGGACGAGCACGCGGCCCGGGTCCACCGGGTGGCGGGCGGCGGAAGCTGGGCCGCCCGGACGAGCCGCCGCGCCCACACGCCGTCGGCACGCACCCGGACCTGGTTCTCGGTCCCGTCCGGCACCTGGGCCAGTCGGCGCGCGACGGCGTCGTCGACCTCCTCCGGCAGGTCGATCAGACCGCCCCAGCGCCGGGGCTGTTCGACGCCGACGACCTGCCCGAGGGCCCACAACTGCGCCTGGTACGGGTCGCGTTCGGCCTCGGTGGTCGCGCACCACAGCGGCGCGCGGACGCCCGCGGTGTCCAGGAGGCGCAGCAGGGTGAGCGTGTCGGCGGGCGGCAGCAGCGACAGGACGCCCGTGAACTCCGCGTCTTCGAGGACGTCCCCGGAGGCGAGAGCCGCGAGGTCGACGGCGGCGGTCGCGGCGCCGGTCAGCGCGTCCGCCGCGGAGTGGCCGCCCTCGGGCACCACGAGCAGCCAGCCGTCCAGCGCCGGGCTCCCGGCGGCTCGGGCACGGTCGGCCGGGCCGGTCAGCTCGCGCCACTCGGTGCGGTACGTCAGCTGCCCGGACTCGGGCGGCGCCCCGTACGGCCGGGGTTGGGCAGCCAGTAGCGCCGGGTCTGGAACGGGTAGGTCGGCAGCTCGACGCGGTGGCCGGTGCGCAGGACCGACCGCCAGTCGACGTCGGCTCCGGCGGTCCAGGCCGCCGCGAGCGCGGCCCGCGTCCGGCCGCGTCCGCCGTCGCCCCGCAGGAGCGTGCCGACGGTGGCGACCGGGCGGTCCAGCGCGGCGGCCGTGGCCTCGATCCCCGCGATCAGCACGGGGTGCGGCCCGACCTCGATGAACAGGCCGTGCCCGGTGTTCAGCAGATGCTCCGTCGCGGCCTGGAAGGCGACGGGTTCACGCAGGTTCCGGTACCAGTACGCGGCGTCCATGGCGGTGCCGTCGACCGGTGCGCCGTCCACGGTGGACAGCAGCGGCACGGTCCCCGGACGGGCCGTACCCCGGCGAGCGCCTCGCCCAGCTCGGCGCGCAACTGCTCGACCTGGCGGGAGTGGGAGGCGTAGTCGACGGGGACGCGTTTGGCCCGTACGCCCCGGCGCTCGCAGTCGGCGACGAGGGCGTCCAGCGCGTCCGGCTCGCCGGAGACGACCACCGCGCCCGGCCCGTTGACCGCCGCGACGTCGATCCGGTCCTGGTGGGGGTGAGCAGGTCGCGGACGGTCGCCTCGTCCGTCGCGAGCGACACCATGCCGCCCTTGCCCGCGAGCGTCAGCAGGATCGCCCTGCTGCGCAGCGCCACCGTTTCGCCCCGTCGGCCAGGGTGAGCACCCCGGCCACGACAGCGGCGGCGATCTCGCCCTGCGAATGGCCGACCACGGCGTCCGGGCGCACCCGTGGGAGCGCCACAGTTCGGCGAGCGAGACCATCACGGCGAACAGGGCGGGCTGCACCACGTCGACCCGGCGCAGGGCCGCCTCGTCGGCGAGCACCTCCCGCAGCGACCAGTCGACATGGGGCGCCAGGGCCTGCGCGCACTCCTCCAGCCGGGCCGCGAAGACCGGTTCCGCCGCGGCCAGTTCCAGGGCCATGCCGACCCACTGGGTGCCCTGCCCGGGAACACGAACACCACCCGGCCCGGGGCCGCCCGGCCGGTCAGGACGTTCGGCGCGGTGGCCGGTGCCGCCAGTCCGGACAGCAGCGCTTCCCGGTCCGCGCCGACGACGGCCATCCGCTCGGCGAAGCGGGGCCTGGTGGTCGCGAGGGACCACGCCACGTCGAGGGCGCCGAAGTCGGTGTGCCGCAGGTGCTCGTGGAGCCGCGCGGCCTGCTCGCGCAGCGCGGCCGGGGTGCGCGCCGACAGCAGCAGCGGCTCGACGTCGTCGCCCGGGTGGGCTCGACAGCGTCCTCCGTGCCCTGTTCGAGGATCACGTGCGCGTTGGTGCCGCTCATGCCGAACGACGACACGGCGGCCCGGCGCGGGCCTTCCCACGGGCGGGACTCGGTCAGCAGCCGGACGTTCCCGGCCGACCAGTCGACCTTGGTCGACGGCTCGTCGGCGTGCAGCGTCCTGGGCAGCGTGCCGTGGCGCATCGCCATGACCGTCTTGATGATTCCCGCGACCCCGGCCGCGGCCTGGGTGTGGCCGATGTTGGACTTCAACGACCCGAGCCACAGCGGCCGTTCGCGGTCCTTCCCGTACGTAGCGAGCAGCGCCTGCGCCTCGATCGGGTCGCCCAGTGTCGTTCCGGTGCCGTGCGCCTCGACCGCGTCCACGTCGGACGGCTCCAGGCCCGCGTTGGCGAGCGCCTGGCGGATCACCCGCTGCTGCGACAGGCCGTTGGGGCGGTCAGCCCGTTGGACGCGCCGTCCTGGTTGACGGCGCTGCCGCGGACGACCGCCAGCACCGGGTGCCCTCGCGCCGGGCGTCCGACAGCCGCTCGACGAGCAGGACGCCGACGCCCTCGGCCCAGCCGGTGCCGTCCGCGGACTCCGCGAACGACCGGCACCGGCCGTCGGGGCCAGCCCCGCTGGCGGCTGAACTCCACGAACACCTCGGCCCCGCCATCACGGCCGCGCCGCCGACCAGGGCGAAGGAGCACTCGCCCGACCGCAGCGACTGGCCTGCCAGATGCAGCGCCACCAGGGAGGACGAGCAGGCCGTCTCCACCGTGACCGCCGGTCCCTCGGTGCCCAGCGTGTAGGCGATCCGGCCCGACGCCACGCTGGTGACGGTGCCGCTGAGCAGGTGGCCCTCGACGCCCTCGGCGCCCCAGGCCCCGTAGCCCTGCGCGGCGACGCCGACGAAGACCCCGCCCCGGCTGCCCCTGACCGACAGCGGGTCGATCCCGGCCCGCTCCAGCGCCTCCCAGGAGGTCTCCAGCAGCAGCCGCTGCTGCGGGTCCATCGCCAGCGCCTCACGGGGCGAGACCCCGAAGAACTCCGGGTCGAACTCGCCCGCGTCGGCCAGGAAGCCGCCGCCACGGGTGGAGAACGTGCCCGCGTGGTCGGGGTCGGGGTGGTAGAGCCGGTCGAGGTCCCAGCCCCGGTCGGTGGGCAGCGGGCCGATCGCGTCCACGCCCTCGGCGACCAGTCGCCACAGTCCCTCCGGGAGCGCACCCGCCGGGGAACCGGCAGGACATAGCGACGATCGCCAGCGGGTCGTCGCCCGCCACCTGCGCCGTGACCGGCGCGTCCGCGGTCTCGGTGCCGGTCAGCGCGGCGCGCAGCCGGTCGGCGAGGGTCACGACGGTCGGGTGGTCGAACACCTCGGTCACCGGCAGCGACAGCCCGGTCGCCTCGACCAGCCGGTCGCGCAGCTCGACCGCCGTCAGCGAGTCGAAGCCCAGCTCCTTGAAGGGCCGGTCGCCCGCGACGGACTCGGCCGTGTCGTGCCCGAGTACGGCCGCGACCTGGCCGCGCACCAACTCCCGTACGCCGTCCTCGCGTTCCCGGGACGACAGGCCCGCGAGGCGCTCGCCGAGCCGGGGCGGGCGCGCGCTCCGGTCACCGGTGGCGGCGCCGGTGGCGGCTCCGATGCCGCCGTCGGTGCCGCTGTCGGTGCCGCCGCCAGTGGCACCCGGCCCGCCGAGCGCGGCTCGCGCGGCGGCAGGTCCGCGATGAGCGGGCGGGGCGTGCGGCGGCGTAGGAGGGCGCGAACAGTTCCCACCGGACGTCGGCGACGGCGGTCGCCGACACGTCGTGCGCCAGCGCCGTTTCCAGCGCCGTCGCCAGCGCGGCGACGGCCTCCTCGGGCGGCATGGCGGCCAGGCCGCGTCGGCTCAGCCGCGCGATGACGTCGTCGTGCGCCATGCCGCCGCCCGCCCAGGGCCCCAGGCGACCGAGACGGCGGCGAGACCGCGGGCATGCCGCCGCGGCCAGCGCGTCCAGATAGGCGTTGGCGGCGGCGTAGGCGCTCTGCCCGCCGCTGCCCACACCCCGGCGACCGACGAGAAGAGCACGAACGCGTCCAGCGGGTGTCGCCGAGCAGTTCGTCCAGGTGCCGGGCGCCCACCGCCTTGGCGGCGGCGACCTCGGCGAACACCGCCGCCTCGGTCTCCAGGACCGGGCCGCCGAGGTTGACGCCCGCGGTGTGGAAGACGGCGGTGGGCGGGTGCGCGGCCAGCAGCGCGGCGACCGCGTCGCGGTCGGCGAGGTCGCACTCCGCGAGGTGACCCGCGCGCCGAGCGCGCTCAACTCCTCGGCCAGCGCGGACGCTCCGGGCGTGTCGGCGCCCCGGCGCCCCGCGAGCACCAGATGCCGCACACCGCCACGCGCCAGCCCGCGCGCGACATGCCCGCCGAGGGCACCCAGCCCCGGTGACGAGAACGGTCCCGCCCGAGGACCACCCGGCTCCGGCCCCGGGACGAGGACGGAAGCGAACGCGGGTGCCTGCGCGACGACCGGGGCGTGGGCGGGGCCTCCGCGGGGCCGAGGCCGAGCCGGGCGCGGGGCCTCCGTGGAGCCGAAGCCGAAGCGGGCGCGGGGACCTGCGCGACGACCGGGGCCGCGAGCGGATCCGGTGCGGCGCTCTGGACCACATCCGGCTCAGCCGACGCCGGACGCGGCTCACCGGTCGAGGCCGTGGCCCGGCCCGGAGCGGAAGCAGGCACGACAGCCTGCGCGCCAGCCGGGCGTGGGCGGGGCCTCCGCAGGGGCCGAAGCCGAAGCGGGCGCGGCGGCCGGAACGGAAGCACCGCTCTGCACGGCGTCCGGGACGTGAGCGGGCGCAGGGACCTGCGCGGCAGCCGGGGCGTGTACGGGCACCTCCGCGGGAGCCGAAGCCGAAGCGGGCGCGGGGACCTGCGCGACAGCCGGGGCCGCCTCCCACTCGGCCGACGCCGACGCCGGGGCCGTGGCATGGCCCGGGCGGGGAGCTGGGCGAGGCGGCGGGCGGTGACGCCCGTGGCGCGGATCGCGAGCTGGTCCTCGTCGCCGATCCTGGCCAGCACCGCGCGCAGCCGGGTGCTGGCGCGTTCGTCGAGCACGTCGGGCAGGTCGACCAACCCGCCCCAGAGTTCGGGGTGTTCGAGGCCGAGGACCAGGCCCAGGCCCCAGGTCTGCGCCTGGGCCGGGCTCCGCGGCTCCTCCGTCGCGGCCACGGCCACCGCGCCGCTCGTCACCAGCCACAGCGGGGCGCCGAGCGCGGCGTCGGCCAGGGCCTGCGTGGCGGTCAGGTTGCCGGCGAGCCCGGCCGGGATCTCGGGTGCTCCGGGTCCGGCCGCTCGTCCAGGGCGAGCAGGGACACCACGCCCGCGACCGGTCCCCGTCCGCGGCGTCCCGCAACCGCTCCGCGAGCCGGGTCCGCCGCGACCCGCCCGTACCGCCGTCGCCTCGTCGCCGTCCGGACCGACGCGGAGGACCGCCACGCGCGCCCGTGTTCCTCGATCCCGGCGAGGCAGGCGGCGACCGCCTCGTCGTGCGGCCCCGCGCCGGGGAGCAGGGCCAGCCAGGTGCCGCCCGGGAGGCCGCCCGGCCCGGTCCGGCAACTCCTTCCAGGTGACGTGGTAGTGCCAGTTCCCGTCGCCGCGCGCACCGGGCGCGGCAGCGGCAACACGCACCGGACGCACCGGATTCGTCCGGCGCGCCGCTCGCGGTCGGGACCCGCGGCCAGAACCGCTTGCGCTGGAAGGGTAGGTCGGCAGTTCGCACCGCCGGGCCCCGCTGCCCGCGAACACCGCCTCCCAGTCCGGGCCGACGCCGTGCGCGTACAGCCGCGCCAGGGCGGTCAGCAGCGTCCGCGCCTCGGAGCGGCCCTCCGCAGCGCGGCCACGCACACCGGCACCGGCCGTACCGGCTCCCGGGCGGGGACTCGGGCAGGCACTCGGGCACCATCGCGGACAGCACCGCGTCCGGCCCCAGTTCCCACACGGCCGTGACGCCCGCGACGCTCAGCGAGCGCGCCGCGTCGGCGAAGCGCACCGTCTCGCGCGCCTGCCGGACCCAGTAGCCGGGCGCGCACGCCTCCTCGGCGGTCAGGATCTCGCCCGTCACGGTGGAGACGACGGGGATGCGCGGAGCGGCGTACGTCAGGCCCTCCGCGACCCGTTCGTACTCGGCGAGCATGCCGTCCAGGTGCGGGGAGTGGAAGGCGTGCGAGGTGCGCAGCGACTTGGTCCTGCGGCCCTCCTCCCGCCAGCGCGCGGCCAGTTCCGCCACCGCGTCGGCGTCGCCGGACACCACGACCGACCGGGGCCGTTGACGGCGGCCACCGCGACCCGGTCCGCGGCTGCGTCCCCGTTCACGTCCACGTTCGCGTTCGCGTTCCCGTCCGCGTACGCCGCGAGCAGTGGCGCGATCTCCGTACGGGGCCTCGACGGCGAGCATCGCGCCGTCCGCGCGCTGAGCCTGCATCAACCGGCCGCGTGCGGTGACGAGGACGGCGGCGTCGGCGAGCGAGAGCACCCGGCGGCGTGCGCGGCGGACAGTTCGCCGACCGAGTGCCCGACGAGGTACCCCGGTTCGACGCCCCAGCCTTCGAGCAACCGGAACAGGGCCACTTCCAGCGCGAACAGCGCGGGCTGGGCGAACTCGGTGCGCTCCAGCGCCGCCGCGTCCTCGGCGATCACCTCGCGCAGCGGGCGGCTCAGATGCCGGTCCAGCTCGGCGCAGATCTCGTCGAAGGCGGTCGCGAAGGCGGGAAGGTCTCGCGCAGTTCCAGCCCCATGCGCGGGCGCTGGCTGCCCTGGCCAGTGAACGCGAACGCCACCGTGCCCGCCGCCCCGCCCCGGGCGTCACCTCGCCCTGGGTCAGGTGCGCCGACGGCGTGCCGTCGGCGAGCGCGGCGAGCCCGCGCAGCAGCCCGTCGCGGTCGTCGGCGACAACCACCGCTCGGCTCGGCAGGGCCGCGCGGCCGGTCGCCAGCGCGTACGCGAGATCGACCGGGCGCGGGCCGTCGTCAGCCCGCGCGCCGTCCTGGGCGCCGGTCCGGCCCTGGAGGAACGAGCCGAGGCGGCGGGCCTGTTCGCGCAGTGCGGCGGTGCCGACGGCGGACAGCGGGAACGCCCACACCGCGCGCCGCGTCGTCAGGCCGCCCGCCAGTCCGCTCCCGATCCCGCTCCCGGTCCCGATCCGGGCAGCGTGTCAGATCCGGCCGAAACCGCCGACCCGACTCCGTCGGGGCCGCCTCGACGATCACGTGGGCGTTGGTACCGCTGATGCCGAACGACGAGACGCCGCACCGGCGCCGCCCGTCCGCCCCGGCCGCCACTCCACCGCCTCGCCCAGCGGCCGTACGGTCCCGTCGTCCCAGTCCACGTGGCGCGACGGCGTGTCCAGGTGCAGGGTCCTGGGAGCGTCCCGTGGCGCATCGCCATGACCATCTTGATGATCCCGGCGACCCCGGCGGCGGCCTGCGTGTGCCCGATGTTCGACTTGACCGAGCCCAGCCACAGCGGCCGGTCCGCGTCCCGCCCCGCCCGTACGCGGCGATCAGCGCCTGCGCTTCGATGGGGTCGCCGAGCCTGGTCCCCGTGCCGTGGCCCTCCACGGCGTCCACCTCGGCGGGTGCCAGTCGCGCGTCGGCGAGCGCCGCGGCGATGACCCGCTGCTGCGAGGGGCCGTTGGGGCGGTCAGCCCGTTGGACGCGCCGTCCTGGTTGACGGCGGTGCCGCGCACCACCGCCAGTACCGGGCGGCCGTGGCGCCGGGCGCCGGAGAGCCGTTCCAGCAGCAGCAGCCCGGCGCCCTCGCCCCAGCCGGTGCCGTCGGCGGCGTCCGCGAACGCCTTGCAGCGGCCGTCGGGCGCCAGGCCCCGCTGGCGGCTGAACTCCACGAACAGCGCGGGCGTCGCCATCACCGTGACGCCTCCGGCGAGCGCCAGGTCGCACTCGCCCGCCGCAGCGCCTGGCAGGCCAGGTGCACGGCCACGAGCGAGGACGAGCAGGCCGTGTCCACGGTGACGGCGGGCCCCTCCAGGCCGAAGGTGTAGGAGACCCGGCCCGAGACGACGCTCGCGGAACCGCCCGTGGTGCGGTATCCCTCGCTCCCGGCGACGTCGGGCTCGGCGGCGGCGGCCGTCAACAGGGCCGGATAGTCCTGCCCGTTGGTGCCCGCGTAGACCGCCGTACGGCTGCCGCGCAGGGTGGCCGGGGCGATCCCGGCCCGCTCGAAGAGTTCCCAGGCCGTCTCCAGCAGCAGCCGCTGCTGCGGATCCATGGCCAGCGCCTCGCGCGGCGAGATCCCGAAGAAGTCCGCGTCGAACCCGGCGGCGTCGTCAGGAAGGCGCCGTGGCGCGTGTGGGACGTGCCCGGGGCGTCCGGGCCGGGGCGAACAGCCGGGCCAGGTCCCAGCCCGGTCCGTGGGGAAGCCCGCCATGGTGTCGACGCCGGAGTCGACCAGCCGCCACAGGTCCTCGGGTGAGCCGACTCCCCGGGGAACCGGCAGCTCATGGCGGTGACGACGATCGGATCGTCGTCGGCCTCGCCCGCCGGGGCCGACGTCGGGTCACCGCCCGCCACCGGCCCGGTGCCCGACTCCGGCCCGCCAGCGGCCGACTCCGGCCCGGTGCCCGCCTGCGCCACGGAGCCGAGGAGTTCGGCGCGGAGGTAGGCGGCGAGGGCGGCGGGCGTCGGGCGGTCGTAGGTGACGGTCGCCGGAAGCCGCAGCCCGGTCGCTCCGTTGAGCCGGTTGCGGACCTCCACTCCGGTCAGCGAGTCGAAGCCGAGGTCCTTGAACGTACGGTCCGTGTCCAGCGCCGTAGGGTCCGCGTAGCCGAGGACCCCGGCGACGTGGGCGCGCACCAACTCCAGCACGACCCGGACCTGTTCGCGGCCGGTGACGGCGGCCAGGCGGCGGGCGAGCGCCGAGCCGCCGGTCCCGGCCCGCTCCCGGCGCGCGGCCTCGGCGCGCCGCTCGCGGGCCTCCGGTACGCCGTGCAGCAGCGGCCGGGCGCGCGACGCGGTGTACGCCGGGTAGAGCCGGTCCCAGTCGATGTCCACCACGGCCAGGCAGGTCTCGTCGGTGTCCAGGGCCTGTCCCAGCACGGCGAGGGCGCGGGCGGGGTCCATCTTGGCGAGGCCGTACCGCCGCATCACCTCGCTCACCACGCCCCGGGCGGCCAGGCCGCCTTCGGCCCAGGGGCCCCAGGCGATCGAGGTCGCGACGAGCCCCTCGGCGCGGCGCGCTCGGCCAGCGCGTCCAGGAACGCGTTGCCGGGGGCGTAGTTGCCGTGGCCGGAGACGCCCAGCGTGCCGCCGATGGAGGAGAACAGTACGAACGCGTCGAGTTCGAGGTGCCGCGTCAGTTCGTGCAGGTGCGCGGCGGCGACCATCTTCGGCCGCAGCACGCGGTCGGCCCGCTCGGGGCTCAGCGCGTCCAGTACGCCGTCGTCGAGTACGGCGGCGGTGTGCACGACCGCGGTGAGCGGCTGCTCGGCGGGGATCCCGGCCAGCAGGGCGGCCAGCGCGTCCCGGTCGGCGACGTCGCACGCCGCGAGCGTGACGTCGGCGCCCGCCGCGGCCAGTTCCTCGCGCAGCCGGGCCGCGCCGGGGCCTCGGGCCCGCTGCGGCTGACCAGCAGCAGGTGCTCGGCACCACGGTCGGCCAGCCACCGGGCGACGTGCGCGCCGAGCCCGCCGGTGCCGCCGGTGATCAGGGTGGTGCCGCGTGGCCGCCAGGCCCCGCCCTCGGTACGGCGCGGGCCGGGGCCCGGACCAGTCGGCGTACGAAGACGCCCGAGGCCCGTACCGCGACCTGATCCTCGCCGCTCCGGCGCGGCCCGCCGCGCCGCCGCCCCTGGTGTGCCGTCAACCCCGGTGTGCCGTCGGCCCCGGTCGCACCGTCCGCCCCGGTCGTGCCGTCGTCGGGCCGGAGCCCTGCGAGTACGGCGGCCAGCCGGTCCTCGGCGGTCTCGTCCATGGCGGGCGGCAGATCGACGAGGCCGCCCCAGCGGTCGGCGTGCTCCGTGCTCGCCACCCGCCCCAGTCCCCACACCAGCGCCTGTGCCGGGCTGTCCGGGCCGTCCGACCGGTCGACGGCGACCGCGCCCGGGTCGCCAGCCACAGCGGCGCCGGGACGTTCACGTCCCCGAGGGCCTGGACCAGCGCCAGTGTGGCGGCGAGTCCGAGCGGCACGGCGGGTGGTCCGGTGCGCCGTCCCGTCTGTCGCGAGCAGCGACAGCACCCGGCCGCGGCGCGTCCGCCGTGACGGCGCGCAGCCGGGCGGCGAGCGCCTCCGGTCGATGTCCGTGGCGACGGCCACGGTGCGGACCTCCGCACCGTGCCGGGTCAACGCGCGGGCGGCGGCGGTGACGTGGTGGTCGTCCGTGGCGCTCTCCGGGACGACCAGGAGCCAGGACCCGGCCAGCGGCCCGCCCCGTACGGCCCCGGCGGGCCGGTGCCCGCCGACGGCGCCCACCTGATCCGGTAGCGCCAGGCGTCCGTGTCCGAGCCGCCGCGCGGCACGCGCCGGTGTCTCCAGCCAGAACCGGGCGCGTTGGAACGCGTACGTCGGCAACTCCACGCGCCGCGCGCTCCCCGCGTACACCGACGGCCAGTCCACCGCGGCGCCGTGCGCGTACGCCTCGGCCAGCGAGGCCAGGAACCTGTCGAGTCCGCCCTCGTCGCGCCGCAGCGTGCCGGTCACCGCCGCCCGGCGGTCCGGTGCGCGGTCGATGGCCCGAAGATCCCCACGGTGAGCACCGGGTGCGGGCTGACCTCCACGAACACCGTGTCACCGGACGCGAGGAGGCGCTCCACCACCGGCCCGAAGTGGACCGTGCCGCGCAGGTTGCGGTACCAGTACCCGGCGTCCAGCTCGGTCCCGCCCAGCACTTCGCCGGTCACGGTGGAGTGGAACGGCACGGCCGCCGGACGGGGCCGGATCCCGGCCAGCGCCGCTTCGATGCCGTCGCGGATCTCCTCGACCTGCGGGGAGTGGGAGGCGTAGTCGACCGGGATCCGGCGGGCGCGGACCTCCTCGGCCTCGCACGCGGCCAGCAGTTCGTCCAGGCTCGCCGGGTCGCCGGACACGACGACGGCCTCGGGCCCGTTGACGGCCGCGACCGCGAGCCTGCCGTCCCACCGCTCCAGCCGACGCGCGGCCTCCCGCTCGGACAGCGCCAGGGACACCATGCCGCCCCGGCCGGACAGGGCGCGCAGCGCCGGCTCCGCAGCGCGACGACGCGGGCCGCGTCCTCCAGCGACAGCGCCCCGGCGACGCAGGCCGCCGCGATCTCGCCCTGCGAATGGCCGACCACCGCCGCGGGCTCGACACCGTACGAACGCCACAGCGCCGCCAGCGAGACCATCACGGCGAACAGCGCGGGCTGGACCACGTCCACCCGCTCCAGCGCGGGCGCCCCGGCTCGGCGAGCACGTCGGGCAGTGACCAGTCCACGTACGGGGCGAGCGCGTCCGCGCACCGCGCCATGTGGGCCGCGAACACCGGGGAGGCGTCGGCGAGTTCGCGGGCCATCCCGGCCCACTGCGAGCCCTGCCCGGGAAGACGAAGACCACCTTGCCGCCGGGCACGGCCTGCCCCGCACGACGCCGCCCGCGCCCGCTGTGTCTTCCGCGCCTGCTGTGCCTTCTGTGCCCTCCGCCTCGGCGAGGGCGGCCAGCCCGTCCGCACCGGCGAGCAGCACGGCCCGGTGCTCGAACGTGGCCCGGGTGGTGGCCAGGAGTAGCCGACGTCGAGGGGCGCGGTCGTACGTCCTCCGGGTGTCATCGAGCCGCGCGCGCAGCCGGGCCGCCTGAGCGCGCAGCGCCTCCTCGGACCGCGCCGAGAGCACCCAGGGCAGCGGCGCCGCCTCGGTCTGCGCCGAATCGGCCGGGGAGGAATCGACGGGAGACGAATCGGCCGGGGACGACGGCGCGCACGGGACGTCGGCCGGGTCCGCCTGTTCGAGTACAACGTGCGCGTTGGTGCCGCTCACCCCGAACGAGGAGACACCCGCCCGGCGCGGCCGACCGGTCGTGGGCCACGGGGCGGTCTCGGTCTGGAGCCGCGCCGCGCCCGACTCCCAGTCGACATGGGGCGACGCCTCGTCCGCGTGCAGCGTCTTCGGCAGCACGCCGTGCCGCATGGCCAGCACCATCTTGATGACACCGGCGATTCCGGCGGCGGCCTGGGTGTGGCCGATGTTGGACTTCACCGACCCCAGCCGCACGGGCTCGGCGCGGTCCTGGCCGTAGGTGGCGAGCAGCGCCTCCGCCTCGATCGGGTCGCCCAGCGTCGTGCCGGTGCCGTGCGCCTCGACCGCGTCGACCTCCGACGCGGCGAGCCCCGCGCCGTCCAACGCGGCCCGGATGACGCCTTCCTGCGACGGACCGTGCGGTGCCGTCAGACCGTTGGACGCGCCGTCCTGGTTGACCGCGCTGCCGCGCAGCAGCGCGAGCACGGGTGGCCGTTGCGCCGCGCGTCGGACAGCCGCTCCAGAAGCAGTACGCCGACGCCCTCGCCCCAGCCGGTGCCGTTGGCGTCCGCCGCGAAGGAACGGCACCGGCCGTCGGGCGACAGCCCGCCCTGGCGGCTGAACTCCACGAACATGCCGGGTCCGGCCATCACCGTCGCGCCCGCGGCTAGCGCCAACGAGCACTCGCCCGCCCGGAGCGAACGCGCGGCCATGTGCAACGCCACCAGCGACGAGGAGCAGGCCGTATCGACGGTGACGGCGGGCCCGTTCAGCGCGAACGTGTAGGCGAGCCGACCGGACGCGACACTTCCGGCGCCGCCGACCAGACCGTAGCCCTCGACCTCGGACGGCGTCTCGTGCAGCCGGGGCAGATAGTCCTGGGCCATGGCGCCGACGAACACGCCCGTGCTGCTGCCGCGCAGCGACGCCGGATCGATCCGGCGTACTCCAGCGCCTCCCAGCCGGTCTCCAGCAGCAGCCGCTGCTGCGGGTCCATGGCGAGCGCCTCACGCGGCGAGATGCCGAAGAACGCAGGGTCGAAGTCGGCGACGCCGTCCAGGAAACCGCCGGACCGGGTGTGTGACGTGCCGTGCTCGCCGGGGCCGAACAGCGCCTCCAGGTCCCATCCGCGGTCCTCGGGAAACGGACCGATGGCATCCGTACCGGCGACGAGCAGCCGCCACAGGTCCTCGGGCGACCGCACCCGCCGGGCAGTCGGCAGCTCATGGCGACGATCGCCACCGGCTCGTCGGCGTCCGCTGCTTCTGTCGCGGTCCCGGACCCGTCGGGCTCGTCCCGATCGAGGGTGAGCTTCCGGTGCAGGAGGCCCACGACGGACTCGACCGTCGGATGGTTGTAGAACAGCCCCGAGGGCAGCCGCAGGCCCGTCGCCGCGCTCAGTCGGTTCCGCAGCTCAAGCGACATGGTCGAGTCGAAACCCAGTTCACGGAAGGCGAGTTGGGTGTCGACTTCGTGCGGATCGCGGTGCCCGAGCACCCCGCCGCGAGGGAACGGACGAGGTCGGTCAGCGAGGACGCGTCCGTGTCGGGGAGCACGGCAGCGACGGGCTCGGGCTGGGCGATCCGGTCCAGCCAGTAGGACCGCCGCTGGAAGGCGTAGGTGGGCAGTTCCACCCGCTCGGCCCCGGCGAACACCGGCGCCCAGTCCACCTCCACCCCACGCACGAACAACTCACCGGCCGAGCGCAGGAACCGGTCCCACCCGCCCTCGTCACGCCGCAACGTACCCACAACCGTCGGTGACTCCACGGTCTCCTCGACCGGAACCGTCAACACCGGATGCGGACTGACCTCCACGAACACGTCATGACCGTCCGCCGACAGCGCCCGAACCGTACGCTCCAACTCCACCGTCTGCCGCAGATTCCGGTACCAGTACCCACCGTCCAACCCCACCGTGTCCAACACACCACCGGTCACCGTCGAATAGAACGGCACCCCACTCGTACGCGGCGCAATCCCCGCCAGCACGCTCCGGATCTCCTCACGGATCTCCTCCACATGGACGGAGTGCGAGGCATAGTCCACCGGGATCCGACGCGTCCGCGCCTCCCAACTTTCCAGTGTGTCCAGCGCGTCCGGATCACCCGCGACCACCACCGACGACGGACCGTTCACGGCCGCGACCGACAGCCCCGGCCCGAGCAACCCCGTACCTCGTCGGCCGGGAGAGCCACCGACACCATTCCGCCACGACCCGCCAACGCACGGATCGCACGGCTCCGCAGAGCGACCACCCGCGCGCCGTCCTCCAGCGACAACCCGCCCGCCACCACCGCAGCGGCGATCTCGCCCTGCGAATGGCCGACGACCGCGTCCGGTGTCACCCCGACCGACTTCCACACCTCGGCCAGCGACACCATCACCGCCCACAACACCGGCTGCACCACATCCACTTGCTCGAACTCACCCGCCCGCACCACATCCAGCAACGACCACTCCACAAACGCGGACAACGCCTGACCGCACTCGGCCATCCGCGCCGCGAACACCGGCGAAGAATCCAGAAGTTCCACCGCCATGCCCACCCACTGCGAACCCTGGCCCGGGAAGACGAACACCGTCCGCCCGGAGGCGACACCACACCCGAGACCGCCGTATCGGTCACCTCACCGGCCGCCACCGCCGACAGACCAGCGGCGTCCAGAGAAAAGGCGCGGTAGTCGAAATGCGTGCGGGTTGAAACCAGGGACCAGCCGATATCGGCGGAGTTCCCATCCGGCCGCTTATCGATCCATGTGCGCAGTCGTTCAGCTTGCGCGCGGAGCGCCGCAGGTGACTTTCCGGACAGCACGAAGGGCGATACGCGGTGAGTGGGGTCGCACGGGTGGCGTGTTTTCGAGGCGCGTATTCGGCCACCACGACATGGCAGTTCGTGCCGCCCATGCCGAATGAGCTGACTCCGGCCAGTCGACGGCCCTCGGGCCAGGGGCCGTGTTCGGTCCGTACGCGCAGATTGAGCGCGTCGAGAGGGATCTCGGGATTCGGGGACTCGAAGTTCAAACTCGCCGGGATTTCGCCATGGCGTACCGCCAGTACGGTCTTGAGCAGTCCGACGATTCCGGCCGCGCCTTCCAGGTGGCCGACATTCGTCTTCGCCGAGCCGACGAGCAGGGGTGATCCGGCGGGCCGGGCGGTGCCGATCGCCGCGCCCAGGGCTGCCGCCTCGACCGGATCGCCGACCTTGGTGCCGGTGCCGTGCAGTTCGACGTAGCGGATGTCGGACGGCGTCACCCCGGCGGCGCGGTGGGCGAGGGCGACCACCTCACGCTGGGCTCCGGCGTCGGGCACGGTCAGCCCGTCGGCGGCACCGTCGTTGTTGACCGCGCTGCCGAGGATCAGGCAGTGGACCGTGTCGCCGTCGGCGATGGCCCGGTCCAGGGTCTTGAGCAGCATCAGGCCGCCGCCCTCGCCCGCACGTAGCCGTTGGCACGTGCGTCGAAGGTGTGGCAGCGGCCGTCCGGGGACAGCGCGCCGAGCCCGGCGGCGACCAGGGCGCTGTCCAGCGCCAGGTTCAGGTTGACGCCGCCCGCGAGGGCCGCGGTCGACTCGCCGTCGCGCAGACTCTGGCAGGCCAGGTGGACCGCGACCAGCGACGAGGACTGCCCGGTGTCGACCGTCTGGCTCGGTCCGTTGGCGCCGAGTACGTAGGAGAGGCGGTTGGCGATGATGGCGCGCTGCGAGCCCGCCGCGGTGTGGTGGTCGATGTCGGCCGCGCCCGACTGCCTGCGCAGAATCGCGTAGTCGTCCCAGATGGCGCCGACGAACACGCCGGTACGGGTGCCCGCGAGTGCGGCGGGGACCGTACCGGCGTGCTCGATGGCCTCCCAGCCCAGCTCCAGGGCCAGTCGCTGTTGCGGATCCATCGCGGCCGCTTCGCGCGGCGAAACACCGAAAAGGCCGCGTCGAATTCGTCGGGTTGTTCGAGAAAGCCGCCCCAGCGGGCGTTGAGCGCGTTCGGTGTCGGATCGGCCGCCAGCCGTTCCGGGGTCCAGCGGTCGGCGGGAACCTCGCCGATACTGTTCCGCCCGTCGGACAGCAGCCGCCAGAAATCGTCCGGTCCCGCGGCTCCCGGCAGTCGGCAGGAGTATCCGATAACCGCGATGGCCGCCTGTGGCGAGACCGTACCGCTCAAGTCCGCTCCTCACGCCCGCCCGGCCGTCAACAGCCCCGGCACTTCCTACGATTACGCAGAGAATGACGGACATGACATAGCGTCCGAATAGCGCGCGACGCGACACCGCGCTATATGACCGCCGCATACGCGCTCGCCTCGGGCTTCGCGCCGATTCCCACGGTGGTGGTCCCGACCGCCGGGAAGGTTCTGACGCTCCGGCTCGACGGCCGGGGAGCGTGCCGTGAGAGGGCGCGCCGAATCGCCTTTGACGGGCCGCGAGGAGGGCGAGGATGGGCGGATGACCGCACTTCAGCGCGCCCATTCGTTCAACGCGGCCGCCGCCCAGTACGCCGCGAACCGCCCTCGTACCCGCCCGCCGTCCTGGACTCCGTCGAGGAGTTGATGAGCCGCCCTCGCGGGCGCGCGAGTCGCGGACGTCGGCGCGGGCACCGGATCTCCACCGCCCTGCTGCGCGAACGCGACGCCGAGGTGATCGCCGTCGAGCCGGGGACGGCATGGCGGCGCAGTTCCGCCGGTCGCTGCCCGAGGTGCCGATCGTCCGGGGCAACGGCAACGCCCTGCCGCTGGCCGACGCCCGCTTCGACCTGATCACGTACGCGCAGTCCTGGCACTGGACCGACACCGACCGGTCCGTCCCCGAGGCGCTGCGCGTCCTGCGGCCGGGCGGCGTTCTCGCGGTCTGGTGGAACACGACCGGCTTCGACGTGCCGTGGATCGCCGCCCAGCACGACCGCGTCACGCGATTCTGCGGGTGGCACCGGCCCCGGAAGCGTCCCGACGACAGCCGCGTCGGGCGGCTCGCGGGCTCTCCGCCCTTGACTTCGCACGCCGCCAGGTGCGTTGGAGCCGGTCCGTTCCGCTCGACACGCACCTGGCGAACATCACCAGCCACTCGGCGTTCCTCGTCCTGGTGAGGAACGCGTCCGCGCGTTCCTCACCGAGGAGCGCGCTCGCCTGCGGGAACTGTTCCCCGACGGGATGGTGGAGGAGGTGTATCTCGTCGAGCTTCTGATGGCGACCCGGCCCTGAGCACACGGCTCGGTGAGCACGCGGCTCGGTGGCGTACGAGTCGGTACGGGCCCACGCGCCGCCGACCGTTCGCCGTCGCCGGTGGGTGACTCGACGGTGGGTTCGGGGCGGCACATAGGGTGCCTGGATGGTCGGAATTCCAGAGGCTTTCGCGCGGGGCACCGTCGACCGCGAGGGAGCGCGGCGCCGCGTGGCTTGCCGAACTGCCGGGGATCTTGGACGAGTTGCTGGGGCGCTGGGAGTGCGTACCGGACGGCGCGGTCACGCACGGGGGCGTCGGGGTGATCGTCCCGGTGCGGCGGCGGACCGGCCGGGCGGCGGTGCTGAAGGTGTCGTTCCCGCACCCGGGCAACGTCCACGAGCCGGACGCGTTCGCGGCCTGGGGCGGGCGCGGTGCGGTGCTGCTGTACGAGCGCGACGACAGCCTGTTCGCGATGCTGCTGGAGCGGGCCGGGACGACACGGCTGGCGGACATCGCCAGCGGCGACGAGATGGTGGCGGTGGCCGGTCGGCTCTCTCGCCGGTTGGCCGTCCCCGCCCCGCCCGGTCTGCCGCGCCTACGGGAACAGGCGGACGCCTGGGAGAGGCAACTGCGCTCGGGCGCCGAGGAGTTGCCGCACGGGATGTCGGGGCACGTGGTGGACGCCGCCGTGGCGACCGTCCGCGAGCTGGGCCGTACGCAGCCGGACGTCCTCATCCACGGGGATCTGCACGTCGGGAACATCCTGCGCGCCGACCGTGAACCGTGGCTGGCCGTCGACCCCAAGGGGTGGCCGGAGATCCCGCCTACGACAGCGGAACGCTGCTCAAGTCGCGCGCGGTGGCGTTCCTCGAAGCGGGCGACGTGCGCCAAGCCGTCCACCGGACGCTGGACGCCTTCGCCGAGGCGGCGGAACTCGATCGCGAACGCGTCCGGCGCTGGACCCAGTTCCACGCCGTTCAGGCCGCGCTCTGGGGCCGTCGGCACGGGTTCCGTATGGCGCGCGGCGGGCCCCGGCTCGACCAGCTCACCCAATTCGCCGACCACTTGGCGGAATTGCTCACGGTACGTCCGTGACGGCGACGGCCGTACCCGTCTTCACCGCGTACCCTCTCCGTCGCGCGCGTCTTCACCGCCTACCCTCTCCGCCGCGTGCTCGTCTCCACCGCCTTCTCCTCTCCGCCGGTCGTCGATCCGGGGCCCGCGAGAGCGAAGGCGCCCGACACGAAGGAAAATCGCTCATGCGCACTGTTCACGTCGTCACGCATCCGGAGGCGACGCACCACGTCGAGGGGTCGTCGGCGGCTGGCACGACGCACCGCTCACGCCCGCCGGGGTCCGCGCCGCGGCCTCCGTCGCCCGCGCCCTGCGCGACCGGATCCACGAGGACGCCGAGGTGGAGCTGTTCTCCTCGGACCTGCGGCGTACGCGGCGGACGGCCGACGAGATCGGCGCGTCGTTCGGGCTGAGTCCGGTCCTGGACCGCAGGCTCCGGGAGAAGTCCTTCGGCGAGGCGGAGGGCAGACCGCAGGAGTGGCTGGACCGGAGATTCGTACCGCCGCCCGCCGTCGGGGACCGGATGGAGTACGACGAGGGTGTGCCGGGCGCCGAGTCCCCATGTCGGTCGCGCGGCGCGTCTACTCGGCGATGGAGGAGATCACGCGCCGCCCGTGCCGACACCAGATCGTCGTGACGCACGGTTTCGCCCTCACGTTCGTCGTCGCGTCCTGGATCAGGATGCCGATCGACTCGCTCGACTACGTCATCTTCCAGGTACGCCCCGGCAGCATCACCACGCTGCACGAGGACGACTTCTACCGCAGCCGTCGTCTTGTCCGTCTCGGCGACACCAGCCATCTCGACTCGGCGACAACGGCCTGATCCCCGCTTTCCGTCAGTCGGGCGGACGGCCGGGCGGCCGAACGGCCGGAGGGCGGTTGTCAGTTCGCCGCGCGGGCCTCTCCCCGGCCCCGGCCCTCCTCCCCGGCCCTCCTCCCTCCCTGGCCGCCGACACCGGCGAGGGCGGTGGTCACGCGACTCCGGCGAGGACGGTGGTCACGACTTTCCGTACCGCCAGGCCCTCGGGCGGGGAGCCCTTGCGATCGGCGAACAGCATGTGCGCGGCTCCGATCAGGGTGGGAGCGAGGGTGTCGATGTCGGCGTGCCTCGCGACGCGGCCCGACTCCCGTTCGGCGGCGAGGTAAGAGGCGATCATGGCCGCGGCCTCCGTCAGGACCGGCAGGCCGGTCGGGCGGGCCTGCCGCAGCCGGGCGCGCAGTTCGTCCCGGCTGGTGACGAGGCCGACGATCGCCACAGCGACCGTGCCGAACAGGTCGGTCAGGGCTCCGGTGAGGTTGTCGGCGACCGTGCCGGTCCCGCGCGGTCGCGCAGCGCGGCGCCCTGAACGTCGATCCGGGCGACGCGATCCAGCACGAGATCGGCGAGGAAAGCGTCGAAGTCGGCGAAGTGCCGGTGCAGAACGCCCTTGGCGCAGCCCGCCTCCGTGGTGACCGCCCGACTGGTCAGCGCGCTCGGCCCGTCCGGAGCAGGACGCGCTCGGCAGCGTCGAAGAGTTGCTCGCGGACGTCGCGGATGGCCACGCCAGTCGGCATCGCGGAGTTCTCCTCATCTGCGCGCCGACCCCGACAGGTCGACGCATGGGCAACCGCCCACTTATAGTGGGCACATGCCCACCATACCGCCGGACGGAGTCCGTCCCTCCGAGCCGAGGCCCCATCACGCGCGACACATCGCGGAGTCGTTCGGCTCGGATCCCGAACGCTACGACCGAGCCCGCCCCGCTACCCCGACGCCCTGGTGCGGCGGATCGTCGCCGAAAGCCCCGGCCCCGCTTTCTCGACGTCGGCATCGGCACCGGCATCGCGGCGCGCCAGTTCGGCGCGGTCGGCTGCACGGTGCTCGGCGTGGAAGTCGACGCGCGCATGGCCGACTTCGCGCGCCGCGACGGATTCGAGGTGGAGGTGGCGGCGTTCGAAGCCTGGGACCCGGGCGGCCGGGCCGCCTTCGACACCGTCGTATCCGCACAGACCTGGCACTGGGTGGACCCCGTCGCCGGAGCGGCGAAGGCCGCCGAGGTGCTGCGGCCCGGGGTCGGTTGGCGGTGTTCTGGAACGCGGGCAGGCCCGCGCCCGACCTGGCCGAATCCTTCGCCGCCGTCTACCGCCGGGTACTGCCCGACTCGCTCGCCTCCCGCCAGTGGACGTCCGGCTCCGAGGCGGAGGGTACGCGGCGCTGTGCGAGCGGGCGGCCGACGGCATCCGGGAGACGGGCGCGTTCGGCGAACCGGAGCGGTGGCGTACCGGCTGGGAGCGGGTCTACTCCCGGGACGAATGGCTGGACCAACTCCCCACCACCGGCGGCCACACCCAGCTTTCGGCGGACGAGCTGACTGAGGTGCTGACGGGCGTCGGAGCCGCCGTCGACGCGAGGGGCGGGAGCTTCACCATGCGCTACGAGACGGTGGCGGTCAGCGCGGCGCGCGTCGACACCGCCTGACCCGTCCCCACCCCGGTCCGGCGCCCGTCCCCACCCCGTCCCCGCCGGGTCAGGCGTCCATCCCCGTCCCGTCCCCGCCCCGTCCCGGTGATCCGCTCACTCCCCGCCCCAGGCCACGTGGATGAGGCCGACGAACATCGCGAGGGCCACCCCACGCCCTGGGCGGCCTTCGCCCAGCCAGGCATCGGCTCACCTCTCTCTTCGCCGCACGCGCCGCGAAGAAGGCGCACATCAACGCGACGACGAGAATCGGGCTGAGCAGCAGGGACAGCCAGTCGACTTGGACGCGGGTCATCGCGGTCCTCCTTGCTTCCACCTGGGCGACTGGCGGCACATCATCCGGGCATGCCGCCGGGACCCTCCCGAACGCACGGGCGTTCCCAGGCACTTCCGGGCGCTCCCTGGCTTTCCCGGGCTTTTCCGGGCTTTTCCCGGGTCAGTTCACGTAGCGGCTCACGGTCTCCGGGCGGAGGACGAGACGTACCTGGTTCACGGCGAGCATCTCGGCGAGTTCATCGACACGGGCCGGGTCGTCGAGGTTCCAGTAACGAGCGGCCAGGCGGGCGCACAGGTCGTGCGCTCCGTCGGCTTCCACGGTGACGCGACCGGCGACCGACAGCCAGCGTTCGCGTTCCCCACCGGTGCGGCGACGACGATCGAGGCGCGGGGATCGCGGCGCAGCCGCCGTACCTTGAGCGAGTCCGGGGCCGTGAACAGTTGGATCGCGCCCTCAGCGGTGGCCTCGAACCACACCGGCCGGGGCTGCGGCGGGAGCGGTGTTCCGGCCACCGACAGGAACCCGTACAGAGGGCGCCGGAGGAACTCAAGGTCCTGGGCAGTCAGCGAACTCCGGTCAGCGCCAGGGTCCGTGGCGTGGTCAGTGCTCGGGGCGGCGCTGCGGTCAGTGCTGCGGTCGGTGGTCATCGCAACCCTTTCGACGGGCGAGGAGGAGAGGAGGAACGGTTCCGAGGACAAGCGTGGTGCCGTCGCTCATGACGTCGATTGAACACGGCCGACTCGGACCGTCCCATGGGTGAGAGACCGGATCACCTGCGTGTTCGTCCGACCGCCCTCTCGCGCGACCGCCTGACCCGACGCACGGAACCCCGGGCCGGAACCCCAGGCCGGAAACCGGACCTTATTAACTTGCGTGTTGCACAACAAGTTTATACGGTGCGATGCGCCTTAAGGAGGTCCTGATGATTGAGATGGATGAGCGGGCTCTCGACGTGCTGCTGGCCGAAGACCCCGGCGGCCCCGTGGTGATGCTGAACCTGCTGCGGTTCCGTCCGGACGGTGGCCGCGAGAGCTACCAGCGCTACGCGGAAGCGCTGGGCCCGGAGATCAACGCGCGGTACGGAGTGCGGGTGGAGTACCTGGGGAACGGCGATCGCGCCCTGATCGCCGAAGCCGGGCAGGCGTGGGACGCGGTGCTGCTGGTGCGCTACCCCAGCCGCCAGGCGTTCGCCGACATGATCCGTGACCCCGACTACCGGGCGGTGTCCCACCTCCGCGGCGAGGCGCTGGTGGAATCCGTCCTCCAGCCGACCGTGCCGGTCCTGGGGAGCGTGGCCTGATGCCCGTCGTCTTCGTACACGGCAATCCCGAGACGGCGGCCGTCTGGGATCTCCTGGTCGCCGAGTTGGAGGCCGCCGGTGCGGCCCCGGCCGACCTGATCCGGCTGTCCCCGCCCGGGTTCGGCGCGCCGCTCCCCGACGGGTTCGGGGCGACCGTCTGGGAGTACCGCGACTGGCTGACCGACGAGCTGGCGCGCTTCGCCGAGCCCGTCGACCTGGTGGGCCACGACTGGGGCGGCGGACACGTCCTCAACACGGTGATGCGCCGCCCGGACCTCGTGCGCAGCTGGGTCAGCGACACGGTCGGGGTCTACGAGCCCGACTACGTCTGGCACGAACTCGCCCAGCGGTGGCAGACACCGGGAGTCGCCGAGGCCGATGTGGCCGCCCGTTTCGGGCGCCCGTCGAGCGGCGGATCGCGACGCTCGTCGAACGGGGCATGGGCGCGGCGGTGGCCGAGCGGGTCGCCCAGGGGCAGAACGAGGAGATGGGCCGGGCCGTGATCGCGCTCTACACCTCCGCGGCGCAACCGGTCATGGCCGAACTCGGCCGGGACCTGGAAAACGCGGCGCGGCGGCCGGGCCTCGCGCTGCTGCCCACCGAGGACCACGTGGCCGGACCCGTCGAGCAGCGCCGCCGCGCCGCGCCGGGCCGGTGCCCGGGTGGAGCTCCTGGACGGGCTGGGCCACTGGTGGATGACGCGTGATCCCGTCCGCGGCGCCGAGGTGCTCACCCGCTTCTGGGCGTCGCTGGACCGCGGGTAGCCGCACGGGCGAGGGTGCCGCCCGCGGCCGGGACGGCACCCTTGTCGGTCCACTCGCGGCTGGCGGCCGGTCGGGAGGGACCCGGCTGGCCGGAAGGACCCGTTCGCCAGAGCGCACGGTGCCCCTCAGCCGCCCGCCGGGGCCACCGCCTCCAGGTCGTCGACGCTGCCGGACATGATCGTCCGGATGTGCTCGGTGATGTGCTGGAGCGGCCAGTCCCACCAGGCGACGGCGAGCAGGCGGACGATGTCCTCGTCGCTGAAGCGGTGACGGATCAGCCGGGCCGGATTGCCGCCCACGACGCCGTAGTCGGGTACGTCGTCGACGACGACGGCGCCGGAGGCGACGATCGCTCCGTGGCCGATCCGGACCCCGGGCATGACCATGGATCGGTAGCCGAACCAGACGTCGTTCCCGATCACGGTGTCGCCGCGGCCTGGCAGCCCGGCGAGCAGGTCGCCGTGGTCGGCCCATGAGCCGCCCATGATGGGGAACGGAAACGTCGAGGGGCCGTCCATGCGGTGGTTGGCGCCGTTCATGATGAACCGCACGCCCTCCCCAGCGCGCAGAACTTCCCGATCACGAGTCTCTCCGGCCCGTAGTGGTACAGCACGTTGCGCGTCTCGAAGGCCGTCGGGTCGTCCGGGTCGTCGTAGTAGGAGAACTCCCCGATCTCGATGAGCGGCGAGGTGACCAGGGCTTCAACTGCACCACGCGCGGCTGCTCGGGCATCGGGTGCAGCACGGTGGGGTCGGCGGGTACACGTGGCATGCAGGTTCTCTTTCCTCACGGGACAAGGGGCTGAGCCGTGATCACAACACAGACCGTGCGCGAGCCGGAACCATTTACGGGGGCGGGGCACGGTGCGCTGTCCCGTGCCGTCCGACGCCGTGCCGTGCCGAGCCATCGCATGCCGTGCCATCGCATGTCATCCCATCCCACGCCGTCCCATGCCATGCCGCCCGATGCCGTTCCGTGCCGTGCGAGGCAGACAGCCTCCGACCAAAGTCGCGCCGACGGCCACGAATCCGCGACTTCGGTTACCGGTGCGAAGACCTTCGGCGGACGACGGCGGTGCCTGCCGCCGCTCAGACTGAGATCAGCGGCACACAGACCAGGCCGCGGGCAGAGTCCGGACGTCAGTGGGAGGCACGGTGCACAGCAGGGGATCAGCCGGGCGAGGTTCCTGGGCGCGGCGGGGCCGCCGGAGTGGCGGCGGGTGGAGCGTTCCTGGCGGCGAACCGGGCGGGGCGGCCGGTCCGACACCGCCAAGGGGCAAGAGGGGCAGGGCGAAGGCCGAAGCGGCCTGACATACCGAGGCGTGGGCTACGAGATCACGGACGGGGAAACCCGGGGACGGCGTGGAGCGCCGAGCGGATGCGCGCGGACGTCCGGGTGCTCAGGACGAGTTGCACGCGAGTTCGGTGTCGGTGTTCGGGGACGGCGTGGAGCGGCTCACGGCCACCGCGTCCCAGGCCGCCGAACACGGGCTGCACGTCTGGCTCCAGCCCCGGCTGGGCGACCGCCCGGAGGCGGAGATCCTGGACCATCTGGCGGAGACCGGCAGGCAGGCCGAGCGGCTGCGCCGCCAAGGCGCCCGGTCCACCTCAGCGTCGGCTGCGAGTTCGTCCTGTTCGTACCTGGGATCGTGCCGGGCGACAACGCGGTGGAGCGCATCGAGAACATGCTCAACGGCAACTTCGATCCGGAGAAGATGATGCGACGGCTGACCCGCTTCATCGCGCGGGCCGCCGCGGTGGGCAGGTCCGTCTTCCACGGCGAGCTGACCTACGGTGCCGCCCAGGACGAGGAAGTCGACTGGGACCTGTTCGACATCGTGAGCGCCAACTACTACTCGTACTTCCCGCGCCGGGCCGACTACGTCCGGGAACTCGAACAGTTCGTGCGTCTCGGCAAGCCCGTCGTGATATCGGAGTTCGGCACCTGCACCTTCAAGGGCGCCCCGGAGCAGGGCGGCATGGGGTGGAACGTCGTCGACTACGACAAACAGCCGCCCGAGATCATCGGAGACCTGGTCCGCAGCGAGCGGGCCCAGGCGACCTACCTGACCGAACTCCTCGACATCTTCGAGTCCATGGGCCTGTATGCCGCGATGGTCTACGACTTCGTCACCCCGACGCCCCGCACCGTCCCGAGCCGCGCTACGACCTCGACATGGCGAGCTACAGCATCGTCAAAACGATCAAGGACAGGCCGGAGGACCCGCATTCCGACTGGCACTGGGAACCCAAGGAGTCCTTCCACGCCCTGGCCGCCCACTACCGCCGGGCCCAATCCCGGCACGACCGGTCGGTCACGAAGTGAGCGCCCGCCAGAAGTGAGCGTCCGCGAAGCGCGGGAAGCGGGATGCGCCCGGTACAGGCGCTGGCGTCCGGTCCATTGACGGTGCAGGCCAGTGTGGGCGAGCATCCGGGAAGCGCGTACATGACAGCGTTGTCTGGGGTCGTATGAACTCGTACACGCGGCGGGACGCGGTGCCACGGCGCCGGTTGCTGCGGGCAGGCGCGGTGGCCGGGCTGGCGGCGGCGGGCTGGCGGGCGCTCCGCGCGGGTACGCGGCGCAGATCCGAGCGGCCTCGGAGCCCGGGAGGCGGGCGGGCGCCCGTGCTCACGGTCGGCGGCGCCCGGGGAGAGGTACTGGGCAGCGCGTACGGGGCGGCGTTGACCAACCTGCTGGACATCAACACGGTGCCGTACGACCCGGTGGAGTACAACCAGACCGGGCTGATGACGGACCCACCGGGTGTGTTCATCCGGGCCGGTGGCGGCTACGAGCAGCCGTGGACCAGGGACGCGTCGGTCAACTCGTGGAACGCGGCCAGCCTGTTGTCGCCCGACGCGGCGCGCAACACCCTGTGGGCGGTGTGCCGTCGGCAGGACGACGGCACCCTGATCGTCCAGCAGGACAACCAGTGGTGGGACCAGATCGTGTGGGCGGTCGCCGCCTGGGAGCACTACCTGGTCACGGCGGACCGCGCGTTCCTGCGTGACGCGTACCAGGCCGCCGTCACCACCCTGCGTGCCGACCGGGAGGGCACTTCAACGAGGAGTACGGGCTGTTCGAGGGCCCGGCGTTCATGCAGGACGGGATCGCCGGCTATCCGAGTCCGCCCTACGACCCGGGAACGACTCCTCGTTCGTGCTCGACCACCCCGGCGCGGACAAGCTGATGTGTCTGTCCACCAACTGCCTCTTCCACGCCGGGTATCTGGCGTGTGCCTCGATGGCGGAGGAGGTCGGCGACCGGCGGACGGCGGGCGGCTTCCGGGCCTCGGCGGCGAGGCTGCGCACGGCGATCAACGCGCACCTCTGGCGGCCGGAGAGCGGGAGTTACGCGTATCTGATCCACGGGGAAGGCGAGCGCGCCGGTCGGGTCGAGACATATCAGGAGGCGAACGGGCTGGCGTTCGCGGTGCTGTGCGGGTGGCGTCACCGGGCCGGACGCGCACCCTGCTGGCGGGCACGCACCACGAGCCGTACGGCGTGGTCAACGTGTGGCCGCACTTCGCGCGCTTCGACGACGCGCACCCGGGCGGCACAACGTGATCGTGTGGCCGATGTCGGTCGGTATGTGGGGGCACGCGGCGGCGGTCGGCGGCCGTACCGACCTCCTGGCCCAGGCCCTCACGGACATCGCCGAGTTGGAACACCGCGACGGCCACTTCTGGGAGATCTACCACGCCCGCACCGGCGCGGTGGACGGTGGCTGGCAGACCGGTCGGCAGTGGGATTCGCAGGCGGACCAGACCTGGTCGGCCACCGGGTATCTGCGGCTGGTCCACCAGGGTCTGTTCGGCATCCGGCACGAGCGGGACGGACTGCGGCTGTCCCCAGCCTGCCCGAGGGCTGGGGGCCGGTGACCCTGCGCGGACTGGCGTACCGCGACATGACCTTGGACATCACGCTTACCGGCGCCGGGCGCCACGTCGTGTCGGCCACGCTCGACGGGCGCCCGCGGGCCACGCGCGCCACCGTTCCCGGTCATCCCGGGGTCGGCACCACCTCCGCGTGGCGCTGTCCTGACCCCGTCTCATCGCGAACGGACCGTGGCCGACGGTCCGAAGCCGGTGGCGGAGGGCGGCGGGTGGTGCCGGAGGACCGTGAGACCGCCGCTGCCGCGCGGGCGGCGGCCCGGGGCTGGTAGAGGGTGTCGGCGGCGGCGTACTTGCTGCCGTCGGCCCGGTCGCTGATACCGCGGACGGTCAGCGTGTCGATGCCGCCGATCTGCGCGGCGTGGGCCACGCCCGCGCTCTCCATCTCGATGGCCACGGCGTCGTTACAAAGGGCGTGCAGCTGTCCGCGCAGGGGTGAGATGGGGCAGTTGAGCACCACGTCGCCCGCGGCGACGGGCTGAAGTGGATCCGCGGCGCGGCCCTGCCGCTCGGGCCACCAGGACGGGCCGCGCAGGGCGTGCCGGGCGGTCTGGAGCAGCGAGTGGGAACAGGCCCAGCCCTCGGGCCGGGCGAGGAAGCCCTCGGGGGCGTGCTTGCCGCCGTGCAGGGCGTGGACGCGGGTGGCCACGACCACGTCGCCGAGGTGGAGGGCGGGTGTGAGCGCCCCGGCGATCCCGACGAACACCAGCACGGCGGGGTGAAGAGTTGACGGGCCTGCTCGGTGACGATGGCGGCGGCGCGGTTGCCCTCCCCGTCTCCGCGAGCGCCACCCACCAGGGCGTTCCCGCGGGCCTTCCGACCTCGAAGACGGTTCCCGTCGGATGGCGGACCACCGATACCTCGCGCAGGTACCGGCGTACCGCCTGGTATTCCAGGCCCAGGGCGGTCAGCACCACCGCCGTGGGATGGCCGTCCCAGATGCGGTGGTCGCCGGTCGCGGGCGCGCCGGGATCGTGCCAGGGCCCGGCGTCCGCCCGGTCGGGCTCGGTCCGGTCGGGCCGTCCGTGGGCATCAGGCCGGGCATGGCGCCCGTGCAGGGCGATCAGCTTGTGCTGCAAGGTGATCACCTTGCCCTGCAAGGAGATCACCTCCTCCTTCCAGGCGGTGTCGGCCCGTCGGGACCGTTCGGCGGCGGACGGGCGGTGCGGGGCGACGGGCTGGTGCGGGGCGAACGGCTGGTAGGGGCGAGGGGTTGGTACGGGGCGGGGTGGGGCCCAGCGGGTGGGCGCTCCTGGGCGGGGGCCGGGTGGTGTCCTCCGGGCGCTGGTGCGCCGACGGCGGAAGGACGCACCTGGTGGAGTGGCAGCAGGAGCACGTAGCCTCGGGAAAGGTACCGATCACGGCCTCCGGGTCGCTGGTCGGGACTGGATGTGTGGACGGCCTCCTGTGTCGAGCAGGGGCCGTCGCCGCGTTCGCGTGCGGCGACGGCCCTGCCGTCGGTCCTGCGGGCGCCCCGCGCGAGCGGCCGGGCGCCCGGGTGTTCCTCCCGCGTCGGCCGGTTGCGGGCGCGTCCGGCCGGGCGGCGGGTCAGCGTCGGCTGACGGCGGCGTGCAGCCGGGCGGTGAAGCGCCGGTCGGGACGGCTGGCGATGCCGCAGACGTTGCTGTCGGCCTCGGCCAGGCGTTCCAGTTCCGGTCGCAGCGACTCGGTGGAGACGCCCGTCCCACGGGGGCGGGGACATGGCGGCTGAGCGCGGCCAGCAGGATGTGCTGGGGGCGGGAGGCGGAGACGTTCGCACGCCCGCGGACGGTCTCGTTGGCCCAGTGTTCCGCCTCGCGCAGTTCCCCACGGCACTCGTGGTGCAGGTGGAGGCAGTAGGCGGCCATCCGGTCCCCGGCACCGGCGGCCAACTGCCACCAGTACTGGGCGCTTTCCGGGTGCCCGGCCAGGGACAGCAGGCAGGCGTATATCCGGGCGCCGTCGATGTCGAGGTTGTCGACGTCGAGCGTCTCGCCCACCAGCCGGTCGACGCGCGCGGGCACGTCGGGGCCGGTGAGGGCGTCGTGGCAGACGCCGCGCAGGGTCCGCCCGCCCTGCGGATACGGGCCAGACCGGCTTCCTCGGCGCCGCGCGGGCGGCGTCCGGCCTCGGCCGCCAAGCGACGTAATCCGGCCGTGGCGTCGAAGGCCGGTCCCCGGGCGGGGCGGCCAGGTCGGCGAGGAGTTCGTCGATGCTGGGAGAGGTCATGTCCTGGAGCCTTCCTTGTCCGTCTACTTGGCCGGGGCGGAGATCCGCAGCTGCACCCGGAGCCGTTCCTTGCCTCTGCGGCCGTGGTAGTCGACGGTCCGCTCATCGATGCCGAGGACGCGCGAGATGGTGCGGGTGGAGTAGCCGATCACGTGGCGCAGCACGAGGACGTCGTACTGCCGCTCCGAGAGTTCGGCCATGGCCTGGTACAGGCCGATACGGCTCTCCACGTACCGCATGTTGGCCTGGCTGGCGCGGAGCACGGCGATGTGGATCGCCTGACGCAGCGTGGCCCACGCCCGCTGTTCGAGGTCGCCCTCGCACAGCAGGTCCTCCCAGTCGTCCAGGATCTGGAGGAAGACCCGGTGGACGAGTTCCACGGCGCGGGCCTCGTCCCCGAGCCGGGTGCGTGCGTATTCGTGGTAGCCGTACACGTGGTTGAGGTAGAACGCCTCGAAGTCCAGTGGCAGCGGCTGCCCGTGCGGTGAGGTGCTTGCGTCGTCGCTCACTGTGCCGCCCTCGTGCGCCGCGGTGCGGCGGTGCCGGGCGGGTGTGGCCGCCCGGGTGCGGGCGGGAGGGCCGGCGCTGCCCGCGAGGGTTTCCTCGGTGACAGGATGCAGTGCGTGCATCGGCTTCGTATGTCCTCTTCGTTGAGGCGACATTGCTCACTTCACGATCGGACGGACAGTCGCTGTCACGTCCTCACCACCACCCAATCGAAATCGAAGCCCGCTCACTCATCACTCTCAGGTGATATTTGGCCTATGGCTCGCATCTATGTACGTAGAGTGAAATCGGGCGATCAGTGGTCCCGTCGCCGCGCGAAGTGACCTGCGCACTCGGTCGTCATTTGCCGTACACGAGTAGACACACACCGTATCCAAGGTTGCTTCCTTGTGTTCCTGATCACACAAACTCAGGCAAGGAACGGGCAGTTGGCGAGCGTGACGGCATCGTTCCGCGCTCGGCTCGTTCAGCGCTTCCCGCTGATGAGGGGCCTGGGACGGCCGTGGAGCCCGCTGAAAGATCTTGGCCGGTTCGTATCCGTTCCTGGCGGTACGGACGCCGAACGGCATGTTCCACCGTGCCCGAGGCCGGGTGACCCGGCCCCGGGCTTGCGGTGTCGGTCACCCGGCCTCGGGCACGTCCGGGAAGGAGAGTTCGCGGCCGCCGAGCGGGCGAAGAACCGGGCCACGTCCGCCTCGCCGACCTCGGCCAGCGCACCGGGCGACCACCTGGGGTCGCGGTCCTTGTCGATCACCTGGGCGCGGATGCCCTCCACCAGATCCGGGTGGGACAGGGCCGCGCACGAGACGCGGTACTCCTGCGCCATCGCCCGCTCCAGCGAGTCCAGTTCGCGCACCCGGCGCAGCGCGGCCAGGGTGACCTTCAGGACGTGGGCGAGCGGGTGAGGATGAGTGCCGCCGCCTCCTTGGCGGCCTGGCGGCCGGGGTGGCGAGCAGCCGGTCCACGATCTCCTCGACGGTGTCGGCCGCGTAGCAGGAGTCGATCCAGTCGCGTTCCGCGCCCAGCGCGCCGGCGGGCCTGGTCGGCGTACCGGGGCAGCACCTCGGCGGCCGGGGCCGTGGCGAGGTCCTTGAGCAGGCGGGGCAGCAGCGCGGCGGGTACGTAGTGGTCGGCGAGCCCGCACAGCAGGGCGTCCGCGGCGCCGATCGCGGTGCCGGTGAGGGCCAGGTGGGTGCCGAGCTGCCCGGGGGCGCGGGAGAGCAGCCAGGTGCCGCCGACATCGGGGACGAAGCCGATACCGGTCTCCGGCATCGCGACCTGGGAGCGTTCGGTGACGATCCGTACGCTGCCGTGGGCCGAGACGCCGACGCCACCGCCCATGACGATGCCGTCCATCACCGCGACATACGGCTTGGGGTAGCGGGCGATACGGGCGTTGAGCCGGTACTCGTCGCGCCAGAACGCCGCGGCGGCCTCCCGCCCGCGCGGGCGGCGTCGTGGACGGAGCGGATGTCGCCACCCGCGCACAGTCCGCGCTCGCCCGCCCCGGTGATGACCACCGTCTCCACGGCGGGATCCCGGGCCCACCGGGTCAGGGCCGCGTCGATCCGGCCCACCATGGCGTGGTTGATGGCGTTGATGGCCCGGGGCCGGTTGAGGGTGAGTACGCGGCGCGGCCCTCGGTACGGAGCAGGACGTCGTCGTCGGTCATCGGGCACCGCCCGTGGGTGCGGGCGCGGTGGGACGGGCGGCGGTGTGGCGCATGATCGCGTGCGTTCCTTCCGGTGGGATACGGGCCGGGGCGGTCTTCCCGGTGCCATGGTCGCGTACGCCGTCCCGGTCCCCGGAGGCGCCCTCGCTCAACGCCCGCCCGTGCTCCCGCTCCCGCGCGCCCTGACGCCCTCACCGCCCCGTGCACGCCCATGACCCGCGCACGCCCACGCCCCAACCGCGTTCACGCCCCGCGTCCACGCCCCACCCGCGCTGACTCCCCGCGCGCTCACGCCTCGCGCGCGCTCACGCCTCCGCGTCGCCCGCTCCCCGCGTCGCCGAACGGCTGGAGAGCCGGAGCCGCCATCCCTCCGCGGTGACCTCGGCCAGCGTCAGGGCCTCGGCACGGGCCCGTACCGGAAGGAGTCCGGCGAGCTGGGCGGCGATCCGCTCCGCCTCCTCCTCGGCGGCGTCGAGCGCGACGGTGACATGGACCGGCGGGCGGGGCCCGAACCGACCGCCGTAGGGCCGGAGATGCGGCCAGTTCGCCCTGAACGCGGCGGCCACCGGCTCCAGCGCGTCCACGCCCACCGCGACGAAGCCGCGCGCCGTCACGACCTCGGTGAGGTCCACGTCCGCCGGACGCAGCGAGGCGGCGAGGTCGCGTACCTCGGCCTCGACGCCGTCGGTGAGTTCCGCGGCGGGCAGGAACGGATAGAGCACGGTCGCGTGGGCGGGCAGCCCGGGCGGACCAGGGCGGGGTTGACCAGCCGGGCGGCGGCCAGCAGTGGTTCCGCCGCGGGCAGGCCGATCACCAGGGCTGTCGTTCCTGTCGTGGGCATGGGGGCATCATCGCAGGCCGGGCACGGTCGGACGGCGGCCCTCCCGCCGACTCGCGCGCCTAGGCTGAGCCGGTCCCCGTTCGACCGCCGGTATGCCGATGGGAAGGTTCCGCCATGGAGATCTGGATCAACCCCGCCTGCTCGAAGTGCCGTTCGGCGCTGTCGCTGCTGGACGCCGAGGGTGCCGCGTACACCGTCCGCCGCTATCTGGAGGAGCCGCCGGGGTCGAGGAGCTGCGGGAC
This sequence comes from Streptomyces sp. M19, assembly GCA_038070365.1. Lineage (GTDB taxonomy): Bacteria > Actinomycetota > Actinomycetes > Streptomycetales > Streptomycetaceae > Streptomyces. The sequence continues at coordinate 260,567 of JAMYWE010000001.1, forward strand.
GTCCTGGAGCGGCTCGGGCTTGAGCCCTGGGACATCGCCCGTACCGGCGAACAGACCGCGGCCGACCTGGGGATGGCGGACTGGGGCCGGGAGGCGGCCGACCGCGAGCGGTGGCTCACGGCGCTCACCGCGCATCCCGTGCTCATCCAGCGGCCGATCATCACGGCGGACGACGGCAGCGCCGTCGTGGCCCGTACGCCGGACGCCGTCCGCTCGGTGCTGCCGCCGTCGCCGTAGCCCGGCGGGGGCAGCGGGACGACGGGCGGCCGGACGGGGATCACCGCGCGATGAGGTGGTCCCACAGGGCGCAGCGGTGCTGGTCGGTGTAGTGGCCGACGGGTGAGGTGCCGCTGCCCGCCGGGCGGAACGCGGCGTACCGGCCGCCGGAGGGCCGGAGCGCGGGCCAGGCCGAGCCGCCGTCGAGATCCGGCGCCAGGGTGCGGACGAACGTCCCCACGCGTGGCGCATCTGGGTGCCGAGGCGGCGCTGCGGCCCGTGGGCCCCGTCGCCCGCGGGCTCAGCCGCCGGCTCGCGGCATCAGCTCTCGCCGAGTGTATGGGCCTGGAAGAAGTCCCAGATCAAGGGGTGGCGTCGATGGTCGTGGGGATCTCGGAGTCAGGGTTGGGCGTGGTACTCGGCCATACGTGGCCCAGGTCGGAGACGCGGTAGTGGACGACTTCGGAGCCCTCGGCACAGCCGCCCCATCCCTCCCGGGTGACGTTCGGCTGGGGGTTGCTGGTCTCCGGTTCGGCGGCGCAGTCGTCGCGGGCGGCCCAGTCGGAGACCCACTGCTGGATGGGCGGGAGGCCCTTCTCGGTGTCGCCGGAGTAGGGGATGGTGGTGTCGGCCTCGCCGTGGAAGTCGATGACGGGCACGGGACGTTCGGGGCGCACTCGCCGCCCTGGGGGTAGAAGGCGCCGGAGACGGGGGCGACGGCGGCGAGCCGGGTGGAGAGCTTGCAGCCCAGCAGTCCGGCGAAGCCGCCGCCGTTGGACTTGCCCGCCGCGTAGATCCGCGTGCTGTCCAGGCAGAGCCGCTCTTCGAGGCTGGTGATGAGGTCGCCGGTGAAGGCGACGTCGTCGGCGTCGGCCGAGTAGGGGCGCCCTGCCAGGCGGTCTTGCCGTCCGTGCCGTCCAGGCCCTGCGGGTAGACGACGACCGCGTCCAGGCCGGACATGCCGGTGAGTTCCTCCTGGTAGGAGGCAGTGCGGCCGTGCCCGTGGAAGGAGAGCACCAGCGGCAGCGGCTGGCCGGGGTCGTAGGACTCGGGCAGGTGCAGCAGGTAGGAGCGGGCGCGGTCGCCGGAGGTGATCTGCTGGTCGGTGGTCTGCCCTGGGGGTACGGGCGTGTCCTGGCCGCACCCGGTGCTGGGCGCCGCCACGGGCCGGTGGTGGGCCGACGCGGCGGTGCCTCGCGTCGTGGCGGTGGCGGTCGCGGCGGTGGCGGCGGTCGCGGTGAGGAGCCCGCCGGTGAGGACGCCCGCGAGGGCGATCCGGGCGACGGTGGTCAGCTGCTTTGCGGTGCCAGACGAACTCACGGCTCTCCCTGAAAGGTGTCGGGGCGTCCTTGGCCGTCCCGCCGGCGCCCTTGGACGAGGATCTTGCCCCTGGGCGCGTGTGGCATGAACATTGCGTGCATTGAGTTCACGGTGCGCGGGCCCCGACCCCGGCCCGTATCCAGCCCCGGCCCCGGCCCCGGCCCGCCCCGGTGTCCCTACAGCACGATCGGCGACTCGGTGGCGGACCCGGGCGCGGGACGGGCCAGGTCAGCAGCCGCTCCTCCAGCACGGTCGCGTAGACGGCCGACTGGGTGCGGGCGGGTGGCCCGGAGGCCAGATCCCCGGCGGAAGGAGAAGCGCCGGTCGCGGAAGACGGCGACGGCCACGGCGCAGAGCGCGGAGTCGGCCCCGGCGCCGGGATCCACCGCCTCGACGCGGAACGATTCCAGCCGCCCGCCGCGGCGCTCGAACAAGTCGAGCAGCGCGGGCCGGGCATGGCGGACGAACTCCGCCGCGTACGTCCCCGACGGCACCCGCTCCGCTCCCCGGCCTGCCACCGCCGCAGTCTACGGACCGCGCGTCGGCTGGCCGCCGCGACAGTCAACGGCCTCGCCCGTTACGCGCCTTGAGCCCTCGTCCTCTCGTAGAGCATCACCACGCACGCGCCGCCGAGCCCACGTTGTGCTGGAGCGCGAGCCGCGCCCTCGACCTGGCGCGCCTCGGCCCGGCCGCGCAACTGCCAGACGAGTTCGGCGCATTGGGCGAGGCCGGTGGCGCCCAGCGGGTGGCCCTTGGAGAGCAGACCGCCGGAGGGTTGGTGACGGTCCTGCCGCCGTAGGTGTTGTCGCCGTCGAGGACGAACCGTTCCGCCGTGCCCGGCGGGTGAGCCCGAGCGCCTCGTAGCTGAGGAGTTCGTTGGTGGTGAAGCAATCGTGCAGTTCGACCACGGGGATGTCTTCGGGGCCGACGCCCGCCGCCTCGTACACCTCGGTCGACGCCGCCCTGGTCATGTCGTAGCCGACGACCTGGATCAGATCGCGCTCCTCGAAGGTGCCGGGGAGGTCGGTGGTCATGGACTGGGCCCGGACGGCGACCGTGGCGTCCAGGCCGTGCGCCCGCGCGAAGTCGTCGCTCACCAGGACGGCCGCGGCCGCCCCGCAGGTGGGCGGGCAGCACTGGAGCCGGGTCAACGGGCCGTGCACGCGCGGCGAGTTCAGGACCTGCTCGACCGTCACGGGGTCGCGGAAGACGGCGTACGGGTTGTTCGCCGCGTGCGCCCGCGCCTTGACGGAGATCCGCGCGAGGGTGTCCGGCGCGAGGGTACCGGGCGGCGTACGAGGTTCCGGCGCCGCCGAAGTACTGCGCCGCGAAGGGGTTTCGGCGTCGAGCCCTGGATCTCCTCGACCGCCTCGTCGAAGCGGGCGAGGGGCTGGGCCGGTCGGTCCACCCCATGGCGAGCGGGCCGGGCCGCATCTGCTCGAACCCGACGGCCAGGACGCAGTCGGCCGCGCCCGAGGCCACGGCCTGGCGGGCCAGCCACAGGGCGGAGGAGCCGGTGGAGCAGTTGTTGTTGACGTTCACCACGGGGATGCCGGTGTGTCCGAGGCCGTAGAGCACGGCCTGTCCGCACGTCGAGTCGCCGTAGACATATCCGGCATACGCCTGCCGGACCTCGGTGTAGGCCACGCCCGCGTCGGCCAGGGCGCGCCGCGCGGCCTCCTGTCCCATCTCCAGATAGGTCCCGCTCCGGCTCGGCGAGCGGAACGGCACCATGCCCACCCCGGCGACGCGGACTCGTGCGCCCATCTCCTCCCCGTTCCCTTTCCTCCGTGGCCTCGGCCCGGGCCAGGCTAGGGGCGGATAGCGCGGTGGAGCGGGGATCGCGGGAAGGTGGGCGGCGGTCCGTCACGTCGACCGCGATCCCATCCCTTTCATCCCGTTACATCCGGCCGGGGCGAGACACCTCGGAGGGGCCGGGCAGGCGAAGAACAAGGGCCTGGCCCCTATCCCTCCGCCCGGCCGCGCGGATACCCAGGAGGGATACCCATGAGGGGATCCCCGGAGAGGAGACGCGTGCGTGACCGGCACGCGCGGGAGGGAGCACCGTCATGAACGAACGTCAGCCGTCCACCGCTCCGGCGGACGGGCCGCGCGGGGCTGGTACGTGGACGACCGCTGCACGGGCTGCGACGTCGCGCGCCAGCTCGCCCCGGTCTCATCCGCCAGGCGGGAGGCCGTTCCGAGGTCGTGCGGCAGCCCGCGACGAGGCGGAGGTGCGACGGCTGCACACCGCGGCGTACGCCTGCCACACCCGCTCCATCCGGGCCCCGGGCCGACTGGACCCCGCGCTCGACCCTTCCCGCTCGCCCTCGACGCGCGGGTCCACCTGTGCGGGCACAACTCGACCCGCACGGCGGGCGCCAACTCCTACCTGCTGCGGCGCCCGTCGGGCGCGCTGATGATGGTCGATACGCCACGGTGGAGCGCCCGGCTGGCCGACCGGTACGAGGCGCTGGGAGGCAAAATCACCGACGTCCTGCTCACGCACCGGGACCATGCCGCGCACGGCCGCCAGTGGGCCGACCGCCTCGGCGCCCGGCTGTGGATCCACGAGGGCGATCTCGACGCGGCGCCGGACGCCGACCAGGTGTTGCGCGGCGTCGACCCGGTGGCGGTCGGGGCGGGGTGACCGCGTATCCGGTGCCGGGCCACACGCGCGGCAGCGTGCTGTACACCGCCGACGCGCGGTACTGCTTCAGCGGCGACAGCCTGTACTGGTCGCGTTCCCTGGCCGACCTGGCCGTGGCGGAGACGGTGACCTGGTACTCGATCGAGGAGCAGGCCGCTTCGCTGGCGCGCGTGGCGGGCCGGTTCGCGTTCGAGTGGCTGCTGCCGGGCCACGGCGACCGGATACGGCTCTCGGCGCCGGAGATGGCCGGGCGGCTGGAGCGGCTGGTGGCGCGGGTACGCGGGCTGCGGCCCAGGCCGGTCGACGTGGCGGCGGTGCGCTGGTAGCCACCGCCACCCCGGAGGGACCACGGCCACCCCGGAGGGACCACGGCCGCCGCCGGAGGAAACGCGAGGGCCGCGGCCGTCGTCCCCGGGGAGCCGCGGCAGTCACCCGGGGGCCGCGTCCGTCGCCCCGGGGCGCGGCCGTCGCCCGCAACGAGCGCGCAACAACGGGAATGCGGCGCTCCTGATAGCACTTTCCCCATGACACCGGCGTCATGACGGAATCCTTGCTTCCCGTAACGGGCACTTGACTTCGTTTTCCGTGGTGACGCGATATTACCCACGGTTATCACGCCAGAATTCCTGACCGCGACACGTCAGTACGAATAGGAACAACAACTTCGCACGCCCGCCGATCAGTTGCGAATCGGCCAAGTCGCGCGGTCACCTTGACCCGATTCATGATCGAATACAAGAATCTCCATACGTCATCAATTTCCCAGGAGACATGACGAGCTGAGCCGCGCGCCGAAACGCCGCGCCCGTCGCCAATCATGGTGCCGCCTCGTTTATCCGGGATTCCGTATCGTGCGATGGGGAGGCACGGTGCACATGCGCATCAGACCCTGCTGATCAGGCGAGGTTCTCTTCTGGTGGCCCGAACTCACGCCCGGAATCGCCGGGGAAATCGGGGCACTTCATCAGGCGCCGGGGTCTTCTTCCCGCGCCCAATAGTCCACCCCGCTTATTGTCCGCCCCTATTCCGGGAACTTTTCATGTCTGTGCACGCGCACCCTGTCATGCCGGCCGAACCGCGGGTCGAAGGCGACCTGCCAGGACCACGGTCGGCCTCACTACTCGCCCGGCAGGAGGCCCGAGAGTCCCACGCCCGCTCCTATCCACGCCATCTTCCGATCGCTGTCGAGGACGCCCACGGCAGTTTCGTCCGCGATGTCGACGGCAATGTTTTCATCGACTTTCTCGCAGGTGCCGGAGTGCTCTCGCTCGGGCACAACCACCCGGAACTCGTCCGCTCCGTACAGCTCCAGCTGGAGCGGCACACGCACGGGCTCGACTTTCCGACCCCGTCAAGGACGCCTTCACCGAGGCGCAGCTGTCGATGCTGCCGCCCGCGATGCGGGACCGTACGCGGATCCACTTCTGCGGGCCGACCGGGAGAACGCGGTCGACGCCGCCGTGAAGCTGTGCAAGACGGCGACCGGCCGGGGAGACGTGATCTCCTTCCAGGGCGCCTTCCACGGCTGCGGCCACACCGCGATGACACTCACCGGCCTGGTGGAGCAGAAGCAGCCGATCGCCAACCGGGTGCCCGGCATCCACTTCTTCCCGTACTCCGCGTGCGGGTCCTGCCCGCTGGGGCTCACCCCGACAGCTGCACCGTCAACTGCGCCACCTACCTGGAGAACTCCCTCCACGACCCCAACGGCGGCATCCCCGGCCCGCGGCCGTGATCATGGAGTTGGTGCAGGGCGAGGGCGGCGTGGTGCTCGCGCGCCCGGAGTTCGTCCGCCGGGTCCGCGAACTCACCCGCGAGCTGGGCATCCCCTCATCGTCGACGAGGTGCAGACGGGCTGCGGGCGCACCGGTACCTGGTTCGCCTTCGAGCAGTACGGCATCGAGCCCGACGTGATCGTCGCGTCCAAGGCGCTGAGCGGCATCGGCACCCCGGTCGCCCTGATCCTCTACGACGAGTCGCTGGACGTCTGGGCGCCGGGCGCCCACACGGGCACCTTCCGCGGCAATCAGCTCGCCTTCGCCGCGGGCGTCGAGACCGTCGACATCATCCGGCGCGACCGCGTGCTGGAGAACGTACGGCGGCGCGGCACGCAGCTCGCCGAGCGGTTCGCGGTCCTCGACTCCCACCCGTGGGTGCACGAGGCGCGCGGCATGGGGCTGATGTGGGTGTGGAGATGACCGACCCCGGCACCGGCCGAGGCGCCGGGCGGCGGCCGCCGCCGTGCAACGGCCGCGCTGCGCCGGGGCTGATCCTGGAGACCGGCGGCCGGGACGACCGCGTGGTGCGGCTGCTGCCGCCGTTGAACGTCACCGCCGAGGTCGTCGACCGCGCCTGCGACATCCTGCTCGCGGCCATCGAGGACGCCTGCCCGCGGAAACCCGGTGAGGGCGCCGCGTCCCGACGCGCTCGGGCGCGGCGCGGCGGCGGCGATCGCCGCGCGCCCGCCCACGCCGGTGTGGCGAGTGGGCGAGGAGGTGGTGGCCGTGGACACCGCGCGACCGCACGCGTCTGACACCGGGGCGGCGAAGGCCGCCGCCGTGGAGGACGACCGCGTGCCGGACCCCGGCGGCGTGAGCGCGGCCGGGAGCGGCGCGGCGCCCGCGGACGGGCGTCCCCGGGACGGATCGTCGGCGTCGACGTCGCCCGGGCGTCGCCGTGCTCGGCATGTTCGCCGTGCACGTCTTCGGCCCGTTGCACAGCGACGGTTCGCCGACGCTGGCCTGGCAGGTCGCGGCCGGTCGGGCCGCGGCGACCTTCGCGGTGTGCGCGGGGTGGGCCTGGCGTTCACCAGCGGCGGACGGCGGCCGGTCACCGGCCGCGGCGTCACGGTGTCCGTCGCCGTCCGCGCCCTGCTCATCGGCGTGATCGGGCTGGCCCTCGGCTGGGTGACCCGGGCCGCCGACCTGACTGACTTGACGTGGTCCTGCCGTACTACGGGCTGCTGTTCCTGCTCGGGATCCCGCTGCTCGGCCGCGGTCCGCGATGGCTGGCGCGAGCGTCCCTGGTCGTCGCGGTGGCGGGCCCGTTCGCCGTACTGGCGCTGCTCCGGGTGGTGAGCGACCCGGACTTCGACGTCGACCCCACCCTCCTGGACGCGGCCCGTCACCCGGTCGGGCTCCTCGGCGAACTACTCGTCACCGGCGCCTATCCGGTGCTCGCCTGGCTGGCGTACCTGTGCGCGGGCTGGCCATCGGGCGGCTGGACCTCACCTCCGTACGCACCGCCGTGCGGCTGCTGACCGGCGGGCTCGCCCTCGCGCTGGCGGCCTCGTTCGCCGCCGGGTTCGTGCTGTTCCGCCTGGGCGGCGAACACCGGCTGTGGCAGGGCGAGTTCTCCGACGTCCCCGGTCGCAGGCGCGCGAGCACGTGCTGTGGGACGACCCGGACGGCCACACCTGGTGGGCCATGCTCTCCCGGGCGCCGCACAGCACCGCCCCTTCGACATGCTTCACACGCTCGGCGGAGCCGTGGCGCTGCTCGGCGCGCTGCTGCTGTTGAGCCGGTTCGCCAGTGCGAAGCTGCTGTTCGCGCCCTGGCGGCCGCCGGGAGCATGCCGCTGACCTTCTACTGCGTCCACGTGCTCTTCCTCGCGACCGGCCTGCTGAGCGGCGATCCCGTCGCCCGGTATGTCGTGATGGCCACCGCCGCCCTGCTGTTCGCGGCGGGATGGAGGCGCGCGTGGGGACAAGGACCTCTCGAAGCCGTGATCAGCAAAGCCGCGAAACGCGCCCGTCAAGCAGTCGCCATCCGGACCGAGGAGACCTCGTGAGAGCGCCGGCCGGCACAGGGAACACGCCCCTGATCGGGGTCTCGGGAACAGCTCGGCCCGCGCCGGAGGCCCTTTCGGAGCTGATCCTCGCCGCACCGGGGCCGCGTTGGCCGATCCGCTGGCGGCCGGGCGAACGCCTGGACCACCTCTTCGAGGAGTGGTGCGAGCGGCTGCGGGCCACGGGCCCGGCAGCACAGCCGCTGGCGGTGGACTCCCCGAGGCCCGGCTGACGTACGACGAGCTGGACGCCCGCGCCAACCGGCTCGCCCGCTATCTGATCGAGCGCGGGTGCGGCCGGGCGACCGGATCGGGCTGCTGCTGGACCAGGCCGTGCCCGCGTACACCGGGATGCTCGCCGCGCTGAAGGCGAACGCCGCCTACGTACCGCTGGACACCGGTTTCCCGGACGACCGGCTGTCGTACATCATCGAGGATGCGGGCGTCACCACGGTGCTGTCGCTGTCGCACCTGGGCGAGCGGCTGGCCCGGCTGCCCGCCGACGCGGTGCACCTGGACACGCTCGGCCCGCGCCTGGCGGAGCTGGACGGCGGTCGGCTGACGGCGGACGAGAAGGGCAAACCCGCCGACGAGCTGTGTTACGTCATCTACACGTCCGGGTCGACGGGGCGGCCCAAGGGGTGGCCGTCCACCACGAGAGCATCTGCAACTTCGTCCGTACGGCCGCGGAGGTCTACGGCCTCACCTCGCGGGACCGGGTCTACCAGGGGATGACCATCGCGTTCGACTTCTCCGTGGAGGAGATCTGGGTGCCCTGGGCGTGCGGGGCGACCCTGGTGCCCGCCGGACGCGGTCCGGCTGCTGGGGCCGGATCTGCGCGCCTTCCTTGAGGAGCGGCGGGTCACCGCCCTGGTGTGTGTGCCCACGCTGCTGGCCACCTTGGACGAGGACCTGCCGGACCTGCGGTTCCTGCTGGTGTCCGGCGAGGCGTGCCCGGCCGACCTGGCGGCTCGCTGGGCCGGTGGGGCCGCCGTTTCCTCAATGTCTACGGGCCCACGGAGGCGACGGTCACCGCCACCTACGCGGAGATGCGGCCGGGCAGACCGGTGACCATCGGGTGCCGCTGCCGACCTACTCCGTGGTGATCCTGGCCCCGGAGCGGGCCAGGGCGCTGCCCCGGGCGAGACCGGGGAGATCGGCATCGCGGGCGTGGGGCTGGCGGAGGGGTACGTCGGCCGCCCCGACCTGACCGAACGGGCCTTCGTCCCGGACTTCCTGGGGATCCCCGACAACCCGTCGGGCCGGATCTACCGCACGGGCGACCTGGGCCGGATCACCGAGGACGGCGAGATCGAGTACCTCGGCCGCATCGACTCCCAGGTCAAGGTCCGCGGCTACCGGATCGAGCTGTCCGAGATCGAGTCCGTGCTGCTCAGGGCGGACGGCATCGCGCAGGCGGCCGTCACCACCTGGCAGCCGGAGCCGGGGCTGACCGAACTCGCGGGCTACTACAGCCTGCGGGAGGACACCGCGGAGATCGACCAGGCGCGGCTCTACGAGCACCTGCGCGAGCACCTGCCCGCCTACATGATCCCGGCGTGCGTGGACGAGTTGGCGACGATCCCCACGCTGCCCAGCGGCAAGACCGACCGGAGCGCCCTGCCCCGCCCAGCGGCCGGGGCGGGCTGGACCTGCGGCTGCCGTACACCGCCCCGGCCAACGACACCGAGCAGGCGCTGGCCGAGCTGCTGTGCAAGGCCCTGGGGTGGACCAGGTCTCCACCACCAGCCACTTCTTCCACGACCTGGGGCCAACTCCCTGTTGATGGCACGTTTCTGCGCGCTGATCAGGAGCGTCCGGAGCTGCCGCCGGTGTCCATGCGGGACGTCTATCTCCATCCGACGCTCGCGGCGCTGGCCGGGTCGGTGGCGCCCGCGGCCCGCCCGTCCTCTCCCCGGTGACCCGGCCGGGTGCCCGGCCCGCGGAGGCCCGTCCCGAGTCGCCGCGCGGCGGTTCGGGGACACGGTCCAGTACTACCTGTGCGGTACGGCGCAGGCCCTGCTCTTCCTCGCCGGAGCCTCGGTCACCGGGCTCGTGCTCGGCGCCGCCTACGACTGGATCACGGGGTCCGGCGGGCTGCTTGAGCACTACTGGCGCTCGCTGCTGTTCAGCGACGGGTTGCTGGTGTTCTGGTGCGTGTTCCCGGTGCTGGCCAAGTGGCTGCTGCTCGGCCGGTGCCAGGCGACGAGCTTCCCGTGTGGAGCATGGCGTACCTGCGCTTCTGGGCGGTGAAGGCACTGGTCCACTCCAGTCCGATGGCGCTGTTCGTCGGTTCGCCGCTGCACGCGCTGCATCTGCGGGCGCTGGGGCGCGCGTCGGCCGCGGCACGCTGATCCTCACCCGCAACATGCCCGTGTGCGCGGATCTGCTGACGATCGGGGCCGGGGCGGTCATCCGCAAGGACAGCGTCATCCAGGGTACCGGGCCGAGGCGGGTGTCATCCACACCGGGTCGGTCACCATCGGTGCGGGCGCGTGGATCGGTGAGACGAGCGTCGTCGACATCGGGGCGACGATCGGCGACCGGGCCCAACTGGGCCACGCCTCCTGCCTCCCGGTGGGCGGGCGGATCCCGGACGGGGAGCGCTGGCACGGCACCCCGGCCGAGCCCGCCACCGCCGACTACGACACGCTGCCTCCCGCACCGTGCGGCCACGCCCGTCGGGTGCTGTACGGCACGACGCAGGCGCTGAGCCTGCTGCTGGTGGCCGCTCCGCTGGCGACGGGCCTGAGCGTGCTGGCCCTGAACGATCTGCCGTTCCTGTCCCGGCTGCTGTCCACGGGCGAGACCACGGTGGCCCGGCCGCTGTTCTACGCGGAGGCGCTGCTGGCGTCGGTGGCGATCTTCCTCGGTGCCCTCGCGCTGGGGCTGGTGGCGATGGTGACCCTGCCCCGGCTGCTGGCCCTGGGGCTGCGGCCGAACCGGGTCTACCGGCTCTACGGCTTCCACTACTGGCTGCACCGCGTGGTGGCCCGGATGACCAACGTCCAGTTCTTCACGTTCCTGTTCGGGGACAGCTCGTACATCGTCCACTACCTCAAGTCCCTGGGGTACGACCTGTCGCACGTCCATCAGACGGGCTCGAACTTCGGGATGTCGGTGAAGCACGACACGCCGTTCCTCAGCCACGTGGGCAGCGGCACGATGGTCTCCGACGGGCTGTCCCTGATCAACGCGGAGTATTCGAGCACGTCGTTCGCGCTGTCCCACACCTCGGTCGGGGCGCAGAACTTCCTCGGCAACGGCATCGCCTACCCGTCCCGGGCAGGACCGGGGACAACTGCCTGCTCGCGACCAAGGTCATGATCCCCATCGACGGGCCGGTGCGGGAGAACACCGGTCTGCTGGGCTCACCGCCCTTCGAGATCCCGCGGACCGTGCGGCGCGACACGGCGTTCGACACCCTGAAGGACCCGGCCGAGCTGCGCGGGAGGCTCGCCGCCAAGAACCGGCACAACCTGACCACGATGGGCTGTACCTGCTGGTGCGCCTCGCGCTGGTCTACGTGCTGCTGCTCGTCGCGTTCCTCGCGGGCGATCTCTACGAGGTCTGCGGCCAGTTGTCCATCGCCGCGTACATCATGGTCGACTTCGTGGTGGCCACGGCGTTCTTCGTGGTCGTCGACCGGGCCGTGACCCGGTTCGGTCCGCTGCGGCCGATGTTCTGCTCCATCTACGACCGCCGGTTCTGGGGCCACGAGCGCTACTGGAAGGTCCCGGCCATGGCGTACCTGGGGTCTTCAACGGCACGCCGTTCAAGAACGTCCTCTGGCGCCTGCTGGGAGTGGACATCGGGCGCCAGGTCTTCGACGACGGCTGCTGGTGCACCGAGCGTTCCCTGGTGACGATCGGCGACCGCGCCACCCTGAACACGGCGAGCACGCTACAGAGCCACTCGCTGGAGGACGGCACGTTCAAGTCCGACCGCATCACGGTGGGGAGCGACACCACGATCGGCGTCAACTCCTTCGTGCACTACGCCGCCACGCTCGACCACCACGCCACGCTCGACTCGGACGCGTTCCTGATGAAGGGCGAGCACCTGGCGCCGCACAGCCGCTGGCACGGCAACCCGCCCGGCCCGCCGCCCGGTAGCCCCGGCGCGCGGACCGTACGAACCACATGTGCCCCGGGTGATCCGGGGCACGTGGTGGCGCCAGGCCCGCCTGACGGCGGACGGCGCTACGTGCCGGAGGGGCCTGGCGCACGAGCCCGGCGACGGTGGTCGCGAGCACCTGGTCGACGACCGCGTCGAGCACGGCGGGTTCCAGGCCGCCGAACGGTCCGTCCAGGACGAGCAGGGCGAGCCCGTGGACCGGGGCCCAGGCCGCGGCCTCGGCGTTGGGGCGGTTCTCCGGGCGCATCCGGCCGGTGGCCAGCAGCGCGTCCAGCGCCTCGGTGAGCCGGGCGAACCCCGGTACTCCTCCCCTCGCCGGCGGACAGCCCGTCGAAGACGTACTCGCCGGTCGCGTCGGGGTGACCGGCATGAAGGCGGTGCGGAACAAGCCGGGATTCTCGATGGCCCAGCGCACGTAGCCCCGGCCCATGGCCTCGACGCGGCGGACGGCGGCGTCCCCGTCCAGTGACCGCGCGTCCTCGGCGCCGAACGCCGCGCCCGCGCCGTGGGCGAAGGCTTCCATGGAGTCGGCCAGCGCCTGCTGGCACAGCGCCTTCACCGCCTCCAGGAGTTCGCCCTGGCTGCTGTAGTGGCGGTACGCGGCGGTGGGCGACACGCCGACACGCCGCGCCGCCTCGCGCAGCACCACCGCCCGGGCCGCCCTCCGCGGCCAGTTCCGTAGCGGCCTCGACCAGCGCGTTCCGCAAGTCGCCGTGGTGGTAGGAGCGCCGCCCTTCCGCAGTGTCAACCATGCCCCCACCCTAGCAAGTTGACAGCAGTAACATTCAACTGCCAGCATCAAGTTATCGCCGTAAACATGGAGGTGGGGTTCGTGTTCGACCGCATAGCCGAGCTTGCCGTGCGCCGGGGCCGGAGGGTGCTGATCGTCGCCGTCGTGGCCGTGGTCGCCATGGGAGCCCTGGGAGTTGGGGCCTTCGGCAAGCTGCTCGGGGCGGCTTCGACGATCCCGACGCGCCCTCCACCCGGGCGGAGCGGATCATCGACGAGAAATTCGGCGGCCAGACCAACCTGGTGCTGCTGGTCCGCGCCGCGGACGGCACCGTCGACACCCCGCCACCGCGAAGAGCGGACGGGCGCTCGTCGCGGACCTCAGGACGAGCCCGCGCTGGCCAACGTGGTCTCCTACTGGGATTCCGGGCCGCCTCGCTGCGCTCCCACGACCACCGCCAGGCGCTGGTCGTCGCGCACGTCAGGGCGACGACACCCAACAGGCCGACAACGCCGAGAAGATCGTCGACGCCTACGCCGGGGACCGCGACGGCCTCACCGTGCGCGCCGGAGGCCAGGCGGCGGTCGCCGACGAACTGCCCACGCAGGTGAGCGAGGACCTCGCGCTGGCCGAGGCGATCGCCGTACCGCTCACCCTCATCCTGCTGCTGCTCGCCTTCGGCAGCGTGGTCGCGGCCCTGCTGCCGCTGGTCATCGGGACGATCGCCATCGCCGGGACCTTCGCCGAACTGTTCGTCCTCGGCAGCCTCACCGACGTGTCGGTCTTCTCGATCAACCTCACCACCGCGCTCGGCCTGGGCCTGGGCATCGACTACGCCCTGCTCATGGTCAGCCGGTTCCGCGAGCGGCTCGCCGCCGGATCCGAGGTCGCCGACGCCGTCCGGCACACCGTGCGGACGGCGGGCCGCACCATCGCCTTCTCGGCGGCCACCGTCGCCGCCGCGCTCGCCGCGCTGCTGGTCTTCCCGCAGTACTTCCTGCGCTCCTTCGCGTACGCGGGCATCGGCGTGGTGGTGATCGCCGCCGTCGGCACCCTGCTCGTGATGCCCGCGCTGCTCGCCGTGCTGGGGCACCGGGTCAACAAGGGCCGCCTGCCGTGGGTGCGGACCCGCGCGGCGCCGCCGCGCCGGTGTGGGACGTCTGGCCCGCACCGTCATGCGCAGGCCCGCCCTCACCTCGCTGCCCGTCCTCGCGGTCCTGCTGCTGGGCGCGAGCCCGCTGCTGGGCGTCGCCTTCGGCACGCCGGACGAGAAGGTGCTGCCGAAGGAGGCCCAGAGCCGTCAGGTCGCCACGGTCCTCCAGCACGACTTCGACGGCGACGACAGCGCCGCCGTGCACGTCGTCACCACCGGTCCGGTGAGCGCCGGTCCGCTGGCCGACTACGCCGCGAAGCTGTCACGGCTCGACGGGGTCGTCCGGGTCGAGGCGACCGGCGGCACCTACGGCGACGGCCGGGCCCGGCCCGCGGGTCCCGCCAACGCCGCGCTGGGTCGGCCCGACGCCCAACGGCTGGACGTGGTCAGCTCGTTCGCGCCCGCCTCGGACGCGGCACAGGATCTGGTCGGACGGGTCAGGGCGGTCGACGCCCGGCCGGTACCACCGCCCTGGTCGGCGGCGGTGACGCGACGCTCGTCGACTCAAGGCGTCGATCGCGGACCGGCTGCCCGCCGCGATCGGGCTGGTCGCGGTCACCACGTTCGTCCTGCTCTTCCTCTTCACCGGCAGCGTCGTCCAGCCGCTGCGCGCCCTGGTGCTGAACGCGATCAGCCTCGGCGCCGCCGTCGGCGTCATGGTGTGGATCTTCCAGGACGGCCACCTGTCGTCGGTGCTCGGCTTCACCCGCGCCCGATGGACACCTCGATGACGGTGCTGATGTTCTGCATCGCCTTCGGACTGTCCATGGACTACGAGGTGTTCGTGACCAGCCGGATCAAGGAACTGCACGACGCCGGGGCCGACCCGGCCACCGCCGTCGCCGACGGGCTCGGGCACACCGGCCGGATCGTCAGCACCGCCGCCGTCCTGCTGGCGGTGAGCTTCTTCGCCTTCGGCACGGCGAAGGTCAGCTTCATGCAGATGTTCGGCCTCGGCGCGGGCTCGCGATCCTCATCGACGCGGTCGCGGTGCGCGGCGTCCTGGTCCCCGCGGCGATGCGTCTGCTGGGCGGCGCGGCCTGGTACGCGCCGGGCTTCCTCAAGCGCGCGCACCGCCGCTTCGGGATCAGCGAGGGCGAGCCGGCACCCGCCGAGCGCACCCCGTGAAGGTCTGACCCTCCGGCTGCCGGAAGGGGAACGGCGTGGGTCCCGCACCACGGGGTGCGGGACCCGCGCGCGTCCAGGGCGGCGGGCGGGAGATCCGGCGCCCGGGGCCGGGGAGCATCCCCGGCTCCGGGCGGCTCAGGCCCGTGTCATCCGCGGTCGGCCGAGACCGGCGGGCGGAGATCCGCCCAGGGAGCGGCCTGTTCGAGCTGGGACGCCACCTTGATGAGCAGGTCCTCGCGCCCGTAGGCGGCGACGAGTTGGACCCCGATCGGCAGTCCGTCGGCGGTGCGGTACAGCGGGAGGGAGACGGCGGGCTGGCCGGTGACGTTGAACGGCAGGGTGAAGGCGATACCGCGCCCGACCCCGGCCACGAGTTCCTCCGGGGACCGCTCCCCGGCCCCAGCTCGCCGAGCGGCAGCGGCGGAGCGGGCAGGGTGGGCGTGACCAGCACGTCGAGCCGGTCCTCCCAGAGTTGGGCGACACCGCGCGCCCAGCGCTGCCAGACGCCGATGCCGGAGAGCCACTGCGCGGCGGTGACCGAGCGGCCCGCCTCGGCGAGCACGCCGTTCATCGGTTCCAGGTCGGCCGGGTCCAGCCGCTCCCCAACCGCTCGGACCAGGCGTCCAGTTCCCAGGCGAGGATGGCGGCGAACACCGGCGGCAGCGTCTCGAACAGCTCCGGCGAGTCCAGCGCCGGGGCCGCCTCCGGCTCGACGTGGTGGCCGAGGATTCCAGCAGCCGCGCGGCGTGCTCGGCCGCGGCCACGCACTCCTCGTGGACCGGGCCCTGCGCCCCGGAGACGCGGTGCGTATCCCGACGCGCAGCGCGCCGGGGTCGGCGCCGACCTCCTCGCGGTAGGGCCGCACCGGCGGTGGGGCGGTGTACGGGTCGCCGGGGCCGCGCCCCGCGTCACGTCGAGGACCGCCGCGGTGTCGCGGACCGACCGGGTGAGCACATGCTCATGGGTGAACGGGCCCCAGTACTCGCCGTGTTGCGGGCCCAGGCTGGTCCGGCCCCGGCTCGGCTTCAGCCCGACCACCCGCAGGCGCTGGCGGGCATGCGGATCGAACCGGCCATGTCGTTGCCGTGGGCGAGGGGACCATGCCGGACGCCACCGCCGCCGCGGAGCCGCCGCTGGAGCCCCGGGGACCGCGTGAGGTCCCACGGGTTGCGGGTCGCGCCGTACGCCAGGGGCTCGGTGGTCACGCTCGTGGCCAGCTCCGGCAGGTTCGTCCTGCCGCAGAAGAGAACCCGCCGCGCGCAGCCGCTCGGCCAGGTAGGAGTCCTCGGTGGCGGTCCAGCCGCGGTCCCGCAGTGCGCGCATACCGCCGTGCACCGGGTCGCCCGCCGTGTGGCACAGGATGTCCTTGAGCAGCATCGGCACGCCGTGGAACGGCGCGCCGGCGCCGCCGGTTCCCGGGCCTCGCGCCGGGCCTTCTCGAACCGGGTGGTGGTCACGGCGTTCAGCTCGCCGTCGAGCCGCTCGATCCGCGCGATCGCCGCCTCGACCAGCTCCAGCGGTGTCAGCACACCGCGCCGCACGAGGTCGGCCTGCGCCGTCGCGTCCAGCCAGGCGAGTTCGTCGGCAGCCGGTGGGGTGGGGTCATGAGCGTGTTCCTTACTCTGGCGTCGCCCGATCGCACCGGCGTCCGTACACGTCACGTCGTGGGCACGCGGGTGCCTGTGCCATCACGCGACGATACTCGGCCATGATCGTCCCCAACCGGCCGCCCCTGGCCCCGGTTCAGCTCGCGGTGTCCGCCGCCGCGGCTGCCCGCCGCGCGGCCGAGAACAGGCAGCCGCCCAGGAAGGTGCCCTCCAGGGAGCGGTAGCCGTGGACGCCGCCTCCGCCGAAACCCGCGACCTCCCCGGCCGCGTACAGACCGGGGATCGGGCTTCCCCGCGTCCAGGACGCGGCCGGACAGGTCGGTCTGGAGTCCGCCGAGGGTCTTGCGGGTGAGGACGTTGAGGCGTACGGCGATCAGCGGGCCCGCGCTCGAATCGAGGATTCTGTGGGCGGGCGCGGTGCGGCTGAGCGAGTCGCCGACGTACGTCAGGGCGTTGCGGATGCCCATGACCTGGACGTCCTTGGTGTACGGGTTGTCGATCTCGCGGTCGCGGGCCTCGATCTGCCGCTTGAGGTCGGCGAGGTCGATCAGGCCGTCCCCGGTGAGCTTGTTCATGCCGGTGACGAGTTCGGGCAGCGTCGAGGCCACGACGAAGTCCTCGCCCTTGTTCTTGAACCTCTCGATCGGCTCCGGGGTCTGCCAGATCCGCGACAGCAGCTGGAGGACGTCCTTGTTGGTCAGGTCCGGGTTCTGCTCGGAGCCGGAGAGCGCGAACTCCTTGGCGATGATCTTCTGCGTGGTGACGAACCAGGAGTAGTCGTAACCGGACTCGGTGATCGACTTCAGGGTGTGCAGGGTGTCGTAGCCGGGGATGTCCGGGTGCCGAAGCGCTTGCCGGTGGCGTCGAACCACATCGAGGACGGGCCGGGCAGGATCCGGATGCCGTGGCCGGGCCAGATCGGGTCGTAGTTCCGCAGGCCCTCGGTGTAGTGCCACATCCGGTCGGGGTTGACGATCCGCGCCCCGGCCTGCTCCGTGATCGCGAGCATGCGCCCGTCGACGTGCGCGGGCACGCCGGTGACCATGAACTTCGGCGGGTGCCGAGCCGGGCGGGCCAGTTCTTCCGGACCAGGTCGTGGTTGGCGCCGATCCCGCCGGAGGTTACGACCACGACGGGGCGCGCAGCTCGAACTCGCCGACGACGGTACGGGAGCTGGGCTTGCCGCGGGCCGCGTCGCTCGGCTCAAGGACCGCGCCCGGACGCCGGTGACCTGCCCGCCGGTCGTCACCAGCTCGTCCACGCGGTGCCGGAACCTGAACGTCACCTTGCCGTCGTCGACCGCCGCCCGCACCTTCTTCTCGAAGGGCTCGACGACCGCAGGTCCCGTTCCCCAGGTGACGTGGAAGCGGGGCACCGAGTTGCCGTGCCCGTCCGCCAGGCCGCCGCCGCGCTCGGCCCAGCCGACGATCGGGAACCACTGCACGCCGAGACCGGCGAGCCAGGACCGCTTCTCGCCGGACGCGAAGTCCACGTACGCCTCGGCCCACTTGTACGCCCAGTGGTCCTGGCCCTTCGGGTCGGCGACGTCCCGGTCGAAGCCCGCCGTGCCCAGCCAGTCCTGCCACGCCAGGTCCTGGGTGTCCTTGACGCCCATCAGCCGCTGCTCCTCGGAGTTGACGAAGAACAGTCCGCCGAAGGACCAGAACGCCTGCCCGCCGAGGCTGGCCTCGGGCTCCTGGTCCAGCAGCAGCACCTTGCGCCCGGCGGCGGCGAGTTCGGCCGTGGCGACCAGACCGGCGAGTCCGTGACCGACCACGATGGCGTCCGCGTGCTGCGACTCGGCGCCGAAGGCGGGCACCGCCTGGGCGAGAGTCGCCGCCGCGAGGACTCCGCCCGCCACCGTCAGAGCACGACGACGGGTGAACTCGGCCGGGGCTGATGTGTTCTCCATGGGCTGCCTTCCGAGAAGGTGCGCGGGGGCGGGCGACGCGGGAGGGACCGCTGGGACAGCAAAGCGTTACCGAAGGTAGCCCAGGGCGTCGCGCGCGGCCAGAGTGCTGCGCGGGGAACTCCGTTCCAGGTCCCGGGTGTTGGGCACGGCCCGCCGGGCATCCGCCCGCGACCGGGGCCCTTCCGGCGCGGGCCCCTCCCGGCACAGGTGCCGCGGGGCTCGGCACAGGTGCCGCGGGGCTCGGCGCAGGTGCCGCGGGCTCCCCGGCAGGGGCTCCCGGCAGGGGCTCCTACGCTGGAGGCATGCGCCCGCCTCCCGCCCCGGCCGCTCCGGCCACCCGCACGCCGCCCGCACCGGTGCCGTCGCCGGTGCGGGCGCCGCCGTGCCGGTGCCGCACGCGGAGGCTGGGCGTGAGCAGGGAGACCCGGTCGCTGCCGGTGTTCGCGCCGGGCGCGGTGGAGGTGCCCTTCGTCATCAAGGGCTACGACGAGGTGGTCGCCCACGACACCACCTGGGGCGAGCACTCCCACCCGTTCCACGAGCTGCTCTGGAACGAGCGCGGCGCGTCGTCGGCGGTCGTCGGCTCCCGGGTCTGGACGATCACGCCCACGCTGGGGATGTGGATGCCCGCGGGCACGCTGCACTCCGGGTCGGCGGTGGCCGGGACCTGGTTCCGCGCGAGCTTCTTCAGTTACCACACCACGACCTCGGTCGCCGACTCACCGGTGACCGTCGAGATCACGCCGCTGCTGCGGATGCTGCTGGAGCGGCTCAACGACGCGGCGCTCGCCCCCGACTCACGGCGGGCGACGGAGGCGATGGTGCTCGACGTGCTCGCGCCGTCGCCGCGCGAACTGCTCGTCCACGCGCCCACGTCCGCTCTGCTGCGGCCGATCGCCGACGCGGTACGCGAGCGCCCGGCGACCCGCGGACGCTGACGGACTGGGCGTCCGAACTCGGCGTGAGCGCCCGCACGATCACCCGCGCGTTCAACGCCGAGACGGGCACCAGCTTCGCGCGCTGGGTCGCGGCGGTCCGCGCGCAGCACGCCGTCGGGCTGCTGACCCGGGGCTGGGAGGTCGAGGCCGTGGCGGAGCAGGTCGGCTACCGCTCGGCGAGCGCCTTCGGCGCGGCCTTCCGGCGTACGACGGGGCTCACCCGGGCACGTTCCGGGCGCGCTGACCTCCGCGTACCCGACGCGCTCAACTCCTCTGCCGCGGGCCCCTGGTGGGCCTCCCCACGGCGCCCGTGTCCCGATCTCTACAGCGGCTGTCCCATACGGTCGATTGCGACACTCGGGCACCCTCTCATAAAGTACAAAGGCAAGCCTTACCTAAGAAGCTTGTGCTAGTACGGTGCACCGCTCCACGACGGCATCCGGGTCCCAGACGTGCGAGGACCGCACCCTGGCATCCCGGAAGTGGAGGAGCAACTGATGCGTTCACCCCGCCTTCGCCTGCTCGCCGTGGCAGCGGCGGCCCTGCTGGGCCTCACGGCCTGCGGCGGTTCGTCCGACGACACGTCCGCCGACGACAAGGACAAGGGGAGCGGTTCGAGCGCGTTCCCCTCACCGTCGAGCACGCCCTGGGAAGACCACCATCCCGTCGAAGCCCAAGCGCGTCGCCACGGTGAACTGGGCCAACCACGAGGTGCCGCTGGCGCTCGGTGTCGTGCCCGTCGGCATGGCCAAGGCCAACTTCGGCGACGACAACGACGACGGGTGCTGCCCTGGGTCGAGAGCGCCTCGACGAACTGCACGCCAAGACCCCGTGCTGTTCGACGAGACGGACGGCATCGACTTCGAGGCCGTGGCCGACACCCGGCCGGACGTGATCCTGGCCGCGTACTCGGGCTGACCCAGCAGGACTACGACACCCTCAGCGAGATAGCCCCGTCGTCGCGTACCCGGACGCCGCGTGGGCGACCCGTGGCGCGAGATCATCCGGCTGAACAGCGAGGCCATCGGGCTGGCCGACCAGGGCGAGAAGCTGATCGGCGACATCGAGGGGACATCTCCAAGACCGTCGCGAAGTACCCGCAGCTGAAGGGAAGTCGGCGATGTTCATGACGCACGTCGACGCCAAGGA
Source organism: Streptomyces sp. M19 (assembly GCA_038070365.1). GTDB lineage: Bacteria > Actinomycetota > Actinomycetes > Streptomycetales > Streptomycetaceae > Streptomyces. The sequence goes on from JAMYWE010000001.1 coordinate 281,293, forward strand.
CGTGAGCGAGGTCGGCTTCTACACCTCCCACGACACCCGGACGCTGTTCTTCGAGGACCTCGGCCTGAAGATCCCGGACTCCATCGCGAAGGCGTCCAAGGGCACCGACAAGTTCGCCCTGACGCAGAGCGCGGAGCGCATCGACGCGTTCGACGACGTCGACATCGTCACCGGCTACGGCGACGGGACGGGCAAGCTGCTCAAGACACTCCAGAAGGATCCCCTGCTGTCGAAGATGCCCGCCGTCGAGCGCGGCTCGATCTACCTCCTGCCCGGCAGCGCCCGCTGGCGACCGCGGCCAACCCGACGCCCCTGTCGATCTCCTGGGTGCTGGACGACTACGTCGCGGCGCTCGCCAAGGCCGCGGACAAGGTCGCGTGAGCACAGCCGACACCGAACACCGGCCGGACGCCGCCGTGGTGGTGCGGCGTCCGGCGCGCGTGCGCGCCCTGTGGCTGCTGGCCGTGGTCCTGGCCCTGGCCGTGATCATGGTGGCGTCCGTCGCCCTGGGCTCACGCGACGTCGCCTGGTCCGACGTCTGGGCGGCACTCGGCGGCGCCGACGACTCCCTGGAACAGGCCGCGGTCACCAAGCGGATACCGCGTACGGTGCTCGCGATGGTCATCGGCGCGGCGCTGGCCCTGGCCGGAGGCGTCATGCAGGGCGTGACCCGCAACCCGCTGGCCGACCCGGGCATCCTCGGCGTCAACATGGGCGCGTCCTCGCCGTCGTCACCGGGGTCGCGTTCTTCGGACTCACCTCGCCCACCGGGTACATCTGGGTCGCGATGGCGGGCGCCGCCGTCTCGGCCGTGTTCGTGTACACCGTCGGCTCGCTCGGGCGGGCGGCGCCACGCCGCTGAAGCTCGCGCTCGCGGGCGCCGCCACCTCCGCCGCGTTCGCGTCGCTCGTCAGCGCCGTCGTCATGCCCCGCAACGACATCGCCGGAAGCTTCAAGCTCTGGCAGATCGGCGGCGTCGGCGGGGCGTCGTTCGAGCGTATCGGGCAGGTGCTGCCCTTCCTCGCGGTCGGCTTCGCCGTCTGCCTGCTCTCCGCGCGGGCCCTCAACTCGCTCGCGCTGGGCGACGAACTCGCCGCCGGGCTCGGCGAACGCGTCGCCGTGGCGCGGGCCACGGCCGCGTTCGGCGCCGTCGTGCTGTGCGGCGCGTCGACCGCGGTCGCGGGACCGATCGGGTTCGTCGGGCTGGTCGTGCCCCACACCTGCCGCCTGCTGGTCGGCGTCGACCACCGCTGGCTGCTGCCGTTCTCGGCGCTGCTGGGCGCGGCGCTGCTGACCGCCGCCGACGTGGTCGGGCGGGTCGTCGCGCGCCCCGCGGAGGTCGACGTGGGCATCGTGACGGCGCTGATCGGCGCCCCTTCTTCATCTACCTCGTCCGTCGGCAGAAGGTGCGTGCCCTGTGAGCGACAACGTCGTCACCCAGCCGTCGGCCGTGGCGGTCGTCGCGCGCGGCCGGGCCCGCCGGGCGCTGCGCCGCCGCCTGGTCGTCGCGGTGCTGGCCGTCCTCGTCGTCGCCGCGTTCGCCTGGACGCTGATGGCCGGGCAGACCTTCTACCCGCTCCGGGACGTGGTCCGGGTGATCCTGGGCGAACAGGTCCCGGGGCGTCCTTCACGGTCGGGCGGCTGCGGCTGCCGCGCGCGGTCCTCGCCGTGGCGGCGGGGTTCAGCTTCGGCCTGGCCGGTGTCACCTTCCAGACGATGCTGCGCAATCCGCTCGCCAGCCCGGACATCATCGGCATCAGCTCCGGCGCGAGCGCCGCCGCGGCCATCGCGATCGTGTCGCTGTCCCTCGGCGAGCGGCAGGTGTCGGTCCTCGCGGTCGCGGTGGGCCTGGCGGTGGCGCTGCTGGTGTACCTCCTGGCGTTCCGGGACGGGGTCGTGGGCACCCGGCTGGTGCTGATCGGCATCGGGATCTCCGCCATGCTCGACAGCGTCACCTCCTACGTGCTGTCCCAGGCCGCCGAGTGGGACCTCCAGGCGGCGATGCGCTGGCTGACCGGCAGCCTCAACGGAACGACCTGGGACCAGACGGTGCCCGTGCTCGTCGCCGTGGCCGTGCTCGCCCCCGTCCTGCTGGCCCAGGCGCGCGACCTGTCCGCCATGCGGCTCGGCGACGACACCGCCTCCGCGCTCGGGGTCCGCGTCGAGCGCACCCGGATCACGGTGATCGTCGCCGCCGTCGGGCTGATCGCCGTCGCCACGGCGGCGACCGGGCCGATCGCGTTCGTCGCGTTCCTCTCCGGTCCCATCGCGGCCCGGATCGTCGGGCCGGGCCACTCCCGCTGGTACCCGCCGGGCTCGTCGGCTCCCTGCTGGTGCTCGCCGCCGACTTCACCGGCCAGTTCGCCTTCGACGTCCGGTACCCGGTCGGCGTCGTCACCGGCGTACTGGGCGCGCCGTATCTCGTCTACCTGATCATTCGCACCAACCGGGCGGGAGGCTCGCTATGACCACGACCCACTCACTGGCGGCCGAGCACCTCACCCTCGGCTACGGCGACCGGACCGTCATCGAGTCGCTGGACCTGGCCGTACCGCCCGGCGAGATCACGGCGATCGTCGGAGCGAACGCCTGCGGCAAGTCGACGCTCCTGCGGTCGATGTCGCGCCTGCTCGCGCCGCGCGCGGGCCGCGTCGTCCTGGACGGCGAGGAGGTGCACCGACTACCGGCCAAGGAACTCGCCCGCACGCTGGGGCTGTTGCCGCAATCGCCGGTGGCCCCGAGGGCATCACCGTCGCCGACCTCGTCGGCCGCGGGCGCCACCCGCACCAGGGGTCTTCTCCCGCTGGAACGCGGAGGACGACGCCGCCGTGGCGGCGGCCCTGGAGGCCACGCACACCACGCCGCTCGCCGACCGCTCCGTGGACGAGCTGTCCGGGGCCAGCGGCAGCGGGTGTGGATCGCGATGGCCCTCGCGCAGCAGACCGATCTGCTGCTGCTCGACGAGCCCACCACCTTCCTCGACGCCAGCCACCAGATCGAGGTCCTGGACCTGCTGACCGACCTCAACCAGGCGCGCGGCACCACCATCGTCATGGTGCTGCACGACCTCAACCTCGCCGCCCGGTACGCGGACCACCTCATCGCCCTCGCCGCAGGGCGGCTCCACGCAGCCGGTCCCCGGCCGAGGTGCTGACCGAGGAGTGCGTGCGCGCGGTGTTCGGCCTGGACAGCCGCGTCATCGAGGACCCCGTCTCGGGCAGGCCCCTGATGCTGCCGATGGGCCGCCACCACGTCAGGACCCCGGCCGCCTCCCCGCGAAGCCGTAACGGCCCACCGGCGGCGGGCCGTTACGAGCCGTCCCGGGCGAACTCCGTGGTGCTGAAGGACGTCGCGTCGCGGGAGCCGGTGCCGTCGGCGATCCACCAGTGCGTGGGGTGCTCGCCGTACAGGCCGAAGGATGTGTCGGCCGCCCAGTTCAGGATCAGCTCGTCCTTGCCGTCGCCGTCGAAGTCGGCGGCGCCCGCGGGCGGGCGTGCCGCTCCTTCGCGGGCGTCTTCCGGCCGTTCGCCCGCGCGGGCCCCTCGCGCAGCACGGGGTCCGCTTGTCGCCGTCGATGAGTGTGGCGCCCTCGTACGTGGCGACCAGGATGCCGTCGCGGCCGTCACCGTCGGGGTCGGCGGCGGCGAAACCGCCGGGACCGTAGTCCGTGGCGGCGCCCTTGGGCACCTCGGGAGCGGGTGGGTCACCGGCTCCCCGCCCTTGCCGGGTACACGGCGAGCGATCCGGCGACGTCGGCGGCCTCGGTCTCCTCGCCGGGCTCGTCGTTGCGGCCGCCGTCGTCGCCGACGGCCACGTCGCGCTCGCCGTCGCCGTCGAAGTCGCCGAAGGCGTGGGCGTTACCGGCGCGCAGCTCCCTGCCGTCCGCGGACAGCGCGCTTCCGCGCCGTGCGGTGTACAGGGTCGCGGCGGTCTGCTCGCCGTCGCTGATGCCGTACGCCAGCAGGGAGGTCGCGCGGGGCTGCCGGAGGGGCGATGTCGTCCGCGGCGAGCGTGCCGTCCGCGTGCGGCAGGGAGGTGTCGGTGCGTGCCGGGGTCCCGGACCTGGAGAACGGCCCGTACAGCACGACCAGGGACGTCTCGTTCTGCGCCGCCGCCGCGAGATCGTGGTGTCCGTCCCCGTCGAAGTCGCCGCGCACCAGCGGGCCCAGGCCCAGGTTCGCCACGCCCGCGGGCAGCCGCAGCCGGGTCGCCGCGTCCCCGACGGCCCGCCGGGGCCGCCCCACGCCACGTACGGGGCGGAGCTGGGCGCGAGAGGTTCCCTCCGTGACCCGCTCGCCGGGGACGGACGAGGCGAAGTCGGGGAAGCCGTCGCCGTCCAGGTCGGCGGTGACCACGTCGGCGGCGGACAGGCTGCCCTTCGCGGCGGTGCTTTCCGCCGGTTCGGGCAGGCCCAGGTCGCCCCGGTCGTAGACCGTGCGCGTCGCGGGTCGAGCCCCTTGGCCGACCCGTAGACCACGGCGACCCGGTCGTCGACGGCCTGGGACGGGTCGTCCCCGGAGGACCGGGACACCGGCAGCACGAGGTCGCGGTGGCCGTCGCCGTTGATGTCGTCGGGTCCTTCGACCCTTCCCGCGGCCGGGCGCCCGGCTCTCGGCGGGCGCGCTGGGCACCTTGGCGGCCGACGTCCCCGTCCGAGGCGGACGCCTCGCCGTCCGAGTCGCCGCTGCCGCAACCGGCGAGCGGAACGAGTGCGAGACAGACGGCGAGGGCGGGCAGGGTGGCGCGAAGTCATGCGCGCCACCCTCACATCCGGCCCCGGCCCGACTCCAGCCGCCCGGGGCGACTGTTGCCGAGTTGTCGATCAGTGGGCTGGCGCCGGGTCAGCCGCGGCGGCCGGGAACCACCGTGAACGTCCCCGGCTCCGCGGGCAGCCGCACCGTGTACTGGCTCAGGTAGGTGTCCAGGTACGGCGAGCGCTCACCCTCGGTGGCGACGTCGTCGGCCGGGTCGCCCAGGGCGAGCGTGAGCCGCGCGTCCTGACCGCGATCGTCTCGCCGGAGGGGTGTCGAGCCACGAGCCGGTCTGGATGGAGCCGATCTCGGTGGCCAGGACGTGCCCGGCCGCCAGGGTCCAGTCGGTCGCCTTGAGGTCGACGGTCAACTGCCCGGACTTCAGCAGGGAGACCTGCTCGTCGAACATGACGGCGCTGCCGTCCGGGGCGACGTCGTACAGCTTGAGCATGACGTTGCCCTCGCCCTCGGCGGTCAGGGAGACCTCCGGGTGCCGGTCACCCGCACGGCCTGCTCGACCGGGTCGGACCACACGAAGAAGCTGGAGGTGGTGTCACCGGCCTTCTGGCGCTCGGCCTGCGCCTCGGCGAGCCCCTTCGGGGCGGTCGGCTCGGTCGCGGGCGCGCTCTCCATGTCCCCGCGTCCCCACGTCTGACGGATTCCGCGCCTCCGGCGGCACCGTCCCGCCGGACGCGGTCAGGGCCGCGCGGGCGGAGTCGCCGCCGTCGTCCACGTACGCGCCGTCGCCCAGCTCGATGGTGCTGGAGCGCTCGGCCACCGGCCAGGTCGACTGGGCGCGCCAGGCGCCGGTGGAGTCCTCGACGGAGTAGGCCGGGTACTGGACGGTCGGCTCGCTGCCCTTGAGGTACTGGTCGTAGAAGGAGAGCGTCTCCTCGTACCAGCCCTCGCGCCCCATGGCCAGGCGCCCGTCGTCGGTGCGGTCACCGCCGCGCACGTGGTCCCACTGGCCGACCCAACCGCGCTCGGGGCCCTGGTGGTTGTCGAGGTACTCCTGCATCTCCTCGGGCTTGGTGTTGTTCTCGACGAAGCCCTGGGTGACGAACAGCGGGGTGTCGGTGCCCTCGGCCATCTTCGCCAGGTCGCGGGAGGTCCAGTGCTCGTCCTTCTGGTCGGCTATGCGGTACCCGGCCGAGTTCTGTGTCAGGCACTCCGGATGGGCCTCCTCGTAACGGGAGTTGTCCTGGTAGTGCGCGTCGTCGTCCGCCATCTGCTCGAAGGTGGCGATGGAGTTGTAGGCGTCGGCGGTGCCGGTGACGTTCGGACGGGGCACGCCGTTCGAGTAGATGTACTGGTACATGTCCCACACGGGCTCCTGGGCGACGACCGCCTTGAGCGCGCTCTGGTCCAGGTCGTTGCCGATGAGGCCCGTGACGGCGTCGTAGGACTTGCCGTACATGCCCACGGCGCCCGTGGACCACGGCTGGTCCGCGGCCCAGTCGATCGCGGCCTTCACGTCGGCCTGTTCCCCGGGCCGCCCCAGTCGAGGCACCCGGTGGAGCCGCCGAAGCCGCGCAGGTCCACCATGACGAGGGCGTACCCTGGTCGAACAGGTCGGTGCCCTCGACGAAGTCCTGGAACCGGTCCGAGGGGCCGGTGTGCGTCCAGTCCTCGGGGCCGGTCTGCCCGGCGTGGCCGAAGTACGGGCCGACCGAGAGGATGACGGGCACCCGCTCGTCCTCGGCCAGCCCCTCGGGCCGCAGGACGTCGGCGTGCAGCTCGGTGCCGGAGTCGTCCGAGGACGGGAAGTAGTGCTGCGTCCAGGCCGAGCCCGCCGGGACCCGGTCGTTCTCGTCGTGCGTGACGGGGTCGTCGGCGGTGGCGACCGCGCCCGTCAGGGCCCGCGCCGTGGCGGCCTCGGAGCCGGGCGCGGCGACGGCGGGGCCGGTGAGCGTGCCGGTCAACGCGAAGGCGGTGGCGAGTGCTGAGGCGGTCCACAGGGCCGCGCGGCGTCTGTTCACGTGCTTCTCCCGGAGTGGGGTACGGGTGGTGCCGGTCGGGCGGCGTCCCGACCCGCCGTCCACGGGACGGCGACGAACGGCCGTACGCACACGGGCAGCTGGGCCGCGGGCACGGACCTGAACCGACGACGAGGGATTCTATGATCGTTGTTCGAATACGTCATCGCGCCGGTGTGTACGCGGTGTTACCGATGTGCGGCTCCCGGCCCGCGGGTCCGTGCCCGGCGGTGGCCCACGGCCCCGCGGTCACTTCCCGGTGATGTGGGTGGTCAGCCGGGTCAGCAGGGGACGCAGTCCTGGAGCAGCCGCCGCTCGTCGGCGCCGAGCGCGTCGTGGATGGCGGTGTTGAGCCGCCCGGCCCGCTGTTCGCGCTCGCGCCCGAGGCGGGCGCGGCCGGTGTCGGTGAGGTGCAGCAGGACCTTGCGGCCGTCGCTGGGGTGGGGTTCGGCGCGCACCAGGCCGGCACCGAGCAGCTCCTTGACGGATTTGGCGGCCGACTGGTGGGTCACGCCGCGCCGCTGCGCGAGGTCGGCCGTGGTCTGCGGGCCGCCGCGGTCGAGGTGGCCGAGGACCGCGGCCTCTCCGGCGGGCATGGTGTCGGCGGCCCGCACGGCGCGGACCAGTTCCCCGATCGCCTGCCGCAGGTCCTCAGCGAGCGCGTCGTCGTCCATGGCCTCACCCTACCGGTGTCCTGAAGCCCAGTTGTACAGCTTGGGTGTACAGTTTGGGTATACAGCCTGGCTGTACGTTTTACCGGAGGAACGGAGCGAGGAGAACCACCATGCAGCTCACCAAGTTCGGCCACGCCTGCGTCCGCGTGGAGAAGGACGGCCGCCGTCTGGTCATCGACCCCGGCGGGCTGACCGAACCGCACGCGCTGGACGGCGCGGACGCGGTCCTGGTCACCCACGAGCACTTCGACCACTTCTCCGAGGAGGCGCTCCGGGAGGCCGCGCGGAACAACCCCGCCCTCCGCGTCTGGACCAACGCCTCCGTCGCCGGGCGGCTGGACGGCCTCGGGAGCCGGGTCACCGCCGTCGGCGACGGCGAGACCTTCACCGCGGCCGGTTTCGAGGTGAAGGTCCACGGCACGTGGCACGCCGTCATCCACCCCGACATCCCGCGCGTCGGCAACATCGGCTTCCTCCTCGACGACGCGCTCTTCCACCCCGGGGACGCGCTCACCGTCCCGGACACCACCGTCGACACCCTGCTGCTGCCGGTGCACGGACCCTGGTCCGCCACCGGCCAACTGATCGACTACGTACGCGAGGTGGCCCCGCGGAACGCCTACGCCATCCACGACGGCGCCCTCAACGACGTCGGCACCGCGATGGTCGGCGGGTTCCTGGGCGAGACCGGCCCCGGCACCGGGGCCGGTTACCACCGGCTGGCCACGGGCGAGTCCGCCCAGGTCGGCTGAGGCCGGGCGCGCGGCGCCACTCAGCGGCTCACGGCCGCACGGACTCGCCGCCGAAGGTCACGTCGAGACTGCCGTCGTCGGCGAGGGACCAGGCCAGGGCGCCGTCGTACGAGGAGCAGCGGAGCCGTTGGTGCCGGTCCAGAACTGGTTGGAGCTGTCGGCGTCCCCGACGGTCTTGTCGTTGGACCCGTCGTCGGCGAAACGGCACGAGGTGTTGTCGCGGAACACCGTGCTCCCTCGTCCCACGAGTAGTTGCGCTCCGCGTTGTCGATGCTGACGTTGTCCGACACCGCCATCGAGCCGGGGTTGCTGTTGTACGTGAACCCGTGCTTGCCGTTGTGGTAGGCGATGTCGCGCCGGACGACGTGGTCGACCCCGATGTCGTCGCCGCCGAGCTTGTAGCCGTTGCGGTCGCCGTTGGAGTTCTCGGTGCCGTCGGAGAGGGTGCCGTTCTCGTAGGAGAGGAGTCCTCGATGGTCACCGCCCCGATGGCGCCCGTGTCGGTCTTGGTGTAGAGGTCCCAGCCGTCGTCGATGTTGTTGTGGGACACGTCGTAGCGGAAGACGTTCCCTGAGCCGACGGTGAGCTTCGCGGCGAAGCCGTCGGCGTCCTCCCCGTCGGAGTCGGCGTTGTCGTGCGACTCCGCGCTCAGGATGAGGTTGTCGGACGGCCACTCGTCGCGGGGCGTGGTGGAGGCGATCCGCGAGAGTTGCAGCCCGGTGTCGCGGTTGAAGCGGGTCACCGTGCGCTCGATGACGTTGTGGCTGCCGCCGACGAAGATCCCGTTGTCCCCGGCGTGCTCGACGACAACGCCGTTGACGTGCCAGAAGGATCCGTTCACGGCGAGCCCGCGGTTCGCCGAATCCTCGCTCATGGCCGAGAAGTTCAGCACCGGCGTCTCCCGGGTAGGCCGACAGCTCGTTGAGGGCGCCCGAGGTGCCGTCGGTACCCGGCGGGATCGTGACCGTCTGCGACAGGTCGTAGGTCCCGCCGCGCAGATAGATCGTGCCGCCTGAGGTGACGCGGTCGATCGCGGACGGGAGGGTCGTCGGGTCCGACTCCGTCCCGGCGGCGCCGTCACTGCCGTCCGGCGCGACGTACAGCGCCTCGTCCGCCGCCGGGGCGTCGCTCGCGGACGCGGCCCGCACCGGGTTCCCGGACAGGGCGACGAGCGCGGCGGCCACCAGGCCGACATACGCGGAGACGGGTTTCACGTGCATCGTGTACCTCCGAGGTGGTGGTTTACATGCGTGGCCCGACGTGCGAGGAACAAAGCGGCCGAACAGTCATATCCCTGACTCAGAAAGCGCTTGCCATGGACCCTAGAAGTCATGCCGTGAACACGTCAACAGACGTGCACCTGATCGTCATTCACGCTCATGAACCTTCGGTGGGGCCGCGCACAGCGGTGACAACGGGCGCGGGTGCGCCGCTTCACAGCTGATACGCGGCTGATACGCGGCTGAGCGGTGCCCGAGCCGCCATGGAAGATCCGGACGGCATGATGGACCTCGGCCCTCGTAAGGACTCGGCCCCTCGTAAGGACTCGGCCCCGCGCGGGACTCGGCCCTCGCAGAGATTGGTGAAGATGTCGCACTCAGCCGCCGGTGGCGAGAACCCGCACCCGTCGCCGTCCTGCTCGTGGAGGACGACGAGGTGATCCGCAGGTCGGTCGCGATGGCGCTGGAGCGCTACGGCTACCGCGTCACCACCGCCGGTGACGGACTGACCGGCCTCGAACTGTTCCGGGAGAACGAGCACGACCTGCTGCTGCTCGACGTGATGCTGCCGGGGCTCGACGGCATCGGCCTGTGCCGCCGGATCCGGGAGACCAGCACGGACCCGATCCTGATGATGTCGGCGCGCGGCGACTCCTGGACGTCGTGTCCGGTCTTGAGGCGGGGCCGACGACTACGTCGTCAAGCCCGTCGACACCTCGGTCCTGGTGGCCCGGATCCGGTCGCTGCTGCGGCGGGCCACCTTCACCCGGCCGCCGCACCCACCGCTGCGGCGGCGGGTGCGGCGCCCACGGGGTCCGTGGAGCAGCCCGCTCCGCGCCGCCAGCCGGCGCGGCTGCTCTTCGGGGACCTGGCCATCGACCCCGCGGGCCTTGAGGTGTTCCTGTCCGGTCAGCCGGTCGCGCTGGCCCCACCGAGCTGCGGCTGCTGCTGGAGTTCGCCGCCAACCCCGGCATCGTGCTGGACCGGCAGACCCTGCTGCGCAACGTGTGGGACTACGGCTGGGACGGCGACAGCCGCGTGGTCGACCTGTGCGTACAGCGGTTGCGGAAGAAGATCGGGGCCGCGCGGATCGAGACGGTCCGCGGGTTCGGCTACAAGCTGCGGCCCTGAGATGGGCGCTGTGGCCGGACTGCTCGGGGAACTGTTCAACTGGCGCTCGCTGCGCTGGAAGATCGCGCTGCTCGTCACCGTGGCCTGCTGCGCCATCGCGCTGACCGTCGGGCTGCTGGTCCACCGCAGCACCCTGGAGCGGTCGATGAACGACGGCGGGGCCGACGCCCTGGCGCAACTGTCCCGGGCCGTGGAGGACTACGAGCGCGACGGTGTCGCGCCGGGCGGGCTGGAGATGTCGCCCACGGCCATGCCGGACGGGCTCCTGCGCCGACTCCAGGACCCGTCGGCCGCGGGCGACGGGTACGCCACCTGGTACGAGGGCGACGGCCCGGGGACCACCCGCGATGTGGGCGGCCCGCACGTATCGCGGGGAGCCGGTGGCGGTGCGAGTCGACATGACGTCCGACCTGCTCACCCGGCGTGCGCTGGACCGGCACATGTGGAAGTACTCGCTGGTCGCGCTCGCCGTCGTCGTACCGGTGTCGGCCCTCGCCGCCGAGCTGCCCAACCGCAGGCTGCGCCGGGTGGCCCGGACCGCGCGCCGGGTGGCGGCCGGGGACCTGACCGCCAGGACGGCGGCTGGCCGCGGCGGCGACGAGATCGCCGCGATCTCGCACACCGTCGACTCGATGGCCGACAGCCTGCGCGAACGGCTGCTGGCCGAGCAGCGGTTCACCGCCGACGTCGCCCACGAGCTGCGCACCCCGCTGATGGGCCTGGTCACCGCGGGCGGGCTGCTTCCCGAGGGGAGGCCACCGAGCTGGTCCAGGACCGGGTGGGGTGCTGCGGACCCTGGTCGAGGACCTGTTGGAGATCTCGCGGCTCGACGCGGGCGCCGAGCGGGCCGACCTCAGGCCCGTACCGCTGGCCGAGGTGGTCGGGGAGTCGTTGGCCCGTACCGGGCTGGAGACACCGCTCACCGCGACCGGCACCGGCACCCGGCACGTCGTGACCGATCCGCGGCGGCTCGACCGGATCGTCACCAACCTCGTCGTCAACGCCCACCGGCACGGCCGGGCACCCGTGGAGGTCGCGGTGTCCGGAGCGACCGTGACCGTACGGGACCACGGCCCGGGGTTCCCGGGCGAGTTGCTCGCGCGGGGCCGCAGCGGTTCCGTACGGGGCGTCGGAGCGCGGCCGGGGCCACGGCCTCGGGCTGACCATCGCGCTCGGCCAGGCCCAGGTCATCGGGGCGTCGCTGTCCTTCGCCAACGCGCCTGACGGCGGGGCCGTCGCCACCCTGCGCCTGCCGGTGGCCGACTGACCTCCACGGGCCGCGCCGCCGCGCCCGGCACGGCGCGCGACGGCGGTGCCGGGCGGACGCGTCGATACATGACGGATGACCGGCCGAGCGGTGGCGAAGAGCCGGTCACGGCCGTGCGGAGATCCGCCCGCCCAAGGTGGTCGGCGTGCGTGAACGCCACGCACGTCGACCACCTCGGAGGTGCCTCCCATGAGTTCAGCCCGCGTGCCCGGCGTTCCGTCGCCTCCGTCCGGCCGCCCACGCCGAGCGCCGCGTCGCGCGGCGCTCGTCACCGGCGCCGCGGCCCTGGCCGCCGTGGCCGCTCTCGTCGCCGTCGTCCTCCCTCGTCCCACGTCGGCGGGGAGTCGCCGTACGGGTGGCCGGGCGGGTCCGAGGGCGGGCTGCACTGGCCGCGCGAGGGGCAGTCGAGCGTGCTGGTCGAGGGCATCGGCGAGCGTGGCGACCTCGGTACGCGGGGCACGCGGACGCCGGTGCCGATCGCCAGTGTCACGAAGGTGATGACGGCGTACGTGGTCCTGCGCGACCATCCGCTGCGGGGCGGCGACTCCGGGCCGCGGGTCACCGTCGATCAGTCGGCCGCGAACGAGTCCGTCTCCGGCAGCGAGTCGAGCGTGCGGGTCACGGCGGGCAGCGGCTGAGCGAGCGGCGGCTGCTGGAGCTGATGCTGATCCCGTCCGGCAACAACATCGCCCGGCTGCTGGCGCGTTGGGACGCCGGTTCGCAGGAGGCGTTCGTCACCAAGATGAACCGGGCCGCCGACGACCTCGGCATGGACCGGACCACGTACACCGGCGCCAGCGGCATCGAGGAGACGACCACCAGCACCTCCGCCGACCAGCTGAAGCTGGCCCGGCGGGTCATGCGCGACGAGGTGGTCAGGTCCATCGTCGCCCTGCCCAGCACCACCGTCCCCGGCGTGCCCGGCACGTTCCGCAACACCAACACGCTGCTCGGCACATCCGGCGTGATCGGGCTCAAGACCGGCTCCAGCACCCGCGGGCGGGCCCTGATGTGGGCGGCCACCGCGCCCGACCGGCGCGGGCAGGACCGTCTCGTCCTGGGCGTGGTCCTGCACCAGCGCGCCGGGACCAGCCCGCAGGAGGGTCTCCGGGCCGCCTTGGAGGCCAGCCGCGCGCTGGTCGACGGCGTGCGGGAATGGCTGTCCACGGACGAGGCCACGGGCACGGAGGCGCCCACGGCCACGGGCGGGTCCACGGCCACAGCCACGGATGACCCGCGACCGCGCGGGCCCCGCCACCGCCGCCGCTCCCCGTCCGGGAACCGGTGAACCGCCTGGGCGCCCTCCTCCGTGGCCCGTCCGCAGGGTCCGCCCGGACGGCCGTGGAATTGGCGCGGCGGCATACGGCCCTTGTACTCCGTGAGGCCCGAACTCGCAGGAAAATCAAGGGAGTTCCGTCTTTCCGGTGAATGCCCTGGTCGCCCGTATTAGGAGCTACGGGCACGGGGCAACCATCCCTTCGGCCGGCGCCGCCCGGCCACGAAGCGACCTGCCGGGGCTCCCGGCGTCCCGCTTCCGTTGACCGGATGCGAGAAAGGTGACGGAACCATGCGCGAAGAGGCCACCCAGCGGGTCGCGCTCGTCTTCTCCCTGCTGGACGCGGACGGGAACGGCGTTCTCGAAGCCGCGGACTTCGCCCTCATGGGCGACCGCGTCGTCACGGCGGTACCGGCGGCCCGTCAGGAGACCAAGGACAGGGCGCGGGCGGCCTTCGAGCGGTACTGGACGACGCTGCTCGCGGAGTTGGACGCCGACCGCGACGGGCGGATCAGCTTCGAGGAGTACAGCGCGTGTGTGCTGTCACCCGCCCGTTTCGACGCGACGGTCACCGAGTTCGCCGAGGCGCTCGCCACGCTCGGGGACCCCGACGGCGACGGGCTCGTCGAACGCCCCGTGTTCATGGGCCTGATGACGGCGATCGGCTTCGAACGAACCAACATCGACGCGCTCTTCGACGCCTTCGGCCCGGTGGCCGGTGACCGCGTCCCGGTGCGGACCTGGGTCGAGGGATCAGGACTACTACGCGCCCGACAAGGCGGGCATCCCCGGCGACCACCTGGTGGCCGGGGCCGGGGCCGGGCCTGACGGGGCCGGGGCCGTCATGAGCGCCACGGAGCGCACCGTCGGCCTGGCCGTGGGGCGCGGCACGGGTGCGGAGATCGCCGCCGTCTTCGAGCGGGTCCTGGACCGGTTCGCCAGGATGTACGGCACCGGGATCGCCGTGGAGCGCTCCCGGCGGACCTACCACTCGTACGTCTCCTTGAAGTCGCCGCCCTCCCCGTGGACGGGGACGGCGTCGAGGAGATCCGGCGGCTGACACGCGAGGACGCCGAGCACTACGAAGGGTTCCTCCGCGAGCGGGCCGCGGCGGGCACCCGGGTGGTCTTCCGGACGGCGATCAACGCCCAGACCCTGTACCTCGTCCGGCAGCGGCTGCACGCCGTGAAGGTGGACACCCTGGACGCCGGGGCGCCAGGGTGCTGCTGGTCCGGGACCAGGCGCAGGGCTTCTACACGGGCGACAACGAGCACCTGCCCGGCCGGGTCCGGCGGGTGACGGAGTTCAGCCGGGAGATCACCGAGAAGGTGCTGCACGACGCGGTGCGCCGCGCCCGGCGGAGTGGCCGGACGAGGGCCCCGCCCGGTCGTCATGGCGTACAAGTTCCACCTCCTCGACGGCGCGCTCGACGCGTGGGTCGCCGACTTCGCGGACCGCCACGGCGTCGACGTCCAGGTCTTCCAGCCGGACACGGTGAACCGGAACCTGATCGCGCACGGCCCGGCGGACCGCACGGTGCTCGTGGCGGGCAACGAGTGGGCGGACATCATGCACGTCGTCCTGCTCGACCGGTTCGGCGCCGGGCGGCAGGAGGACCACTGCACCCGGAACGTCTATCTACACGAGGACGCGCGGGGTTGGAGGAGTACCAGACGGTGCACGGCTCGGCCGACGACCTTCGGGGACGCGACCTGGTCAACCCGTGGCCACCGTCCGGGCCGCCGCGGCGGTCGCCGAGCGGCACGCGGACTGCGGCGGCGCGGTGTCCGCGGCGGAGCGTGCTCGCGGACATCCGCGAAGCGGGATCCGTACGCCGGACCTCGGTGGCGAGCACTCCACCACGGCGGTCGTGGACGCGTTCCTGGACGCGCTGGAGCCACCGGTCGGTGCCGCGTCACCGGTCAGGGCCGCGTCACCGGTCAGGGCCGCGTCACCGGTCAGGGCCGTGTCACCGGCCGGGGCCGGGCCGTCCGTCGGTGACGGGCCCTCCACCGGGGCCGGGCCCTCCAGCGGTGACGGACCGTCCGCCGCGCCCGGGTGTCCGTGGCCGCCGAGCCGGTCGCCGGGTCGTGATACCCGGCGGGGCACCGCGTTGATCGTCGTCGACGTGCAGAACGACTTCTGCGTCGGTCCGCTCGCGGCCTCGCGCTATCCGGGCGACATGGCGGCGCTGGAGACGGTCGTCGTGAACACCGTGCGTACGGTCACGGCTGCCCGGAACCTCGGCGTCGAGGTGGTGTTCGTGCGCTTCGTCGGCGACGTGTCCCACCAGGGGCCGCCTGGCGGAGCCGGGACGCGGCGCGGGGCAAGCGGCCCAAGTGCCTGGAGGGCACCTGGGGCGCCGAGTTCCCGCGCCGCTCGTTCCGGAGCCCGGCGAGCGGGTGTTCACCAAGCGGGCCTGCTTCGACGGCTTCCTCGCCGAGGGGTTCGCGCGGCACCTCCAGGCGCGCGGTATCGGGCATCTGGCCTTCGCCGGGCTGTTCACGGACGTGTGCGTGGACAGCACCGCCCGCACCGCGTTCCAGAAGGGCTTCCACGTCACGGTCCTGCGCGACTGCACCACGGCTCTGCACACGCCCGACGAGCAGATCCTGCGTTTCATGCGGCGCCTCTACGGCGCCCGTGTCACCACGCACGACCGCACCGACCTGTGGACACGCCACCCCGAGGAGGAGAAGGCATGACGGGAACCGCCGAAGAGACCACCGGTGTCACCGGAGGCGTCGGGCTGACCGCGCTCATGGTCGCCGCCGCGCGGCCATCGAGACCAGACGGCCGGACGCGCTGGCCCAGGACGAGTACGCCGAGCACTTCGTCCGCGCGGCTCCGGCCTGCGCGGGCTGGCCGATACGCCCGGAGGAGGTGCCCGAGGGAGAGGCCGACCCGCTGTGGGGCAGGCTGGCCCGCTACTTCGGGCTCCGCACGCGGGTGTTCGACGACCACCTGCTGCGTGGCGCGGAGGGCGGCATCCGCCAGGTGGTACTGCTCGGCGCCGGACTCGACACGCGCGCGTACCGGCTGCCGTGGCCGACCGGCTGCACGGTCTACGAACTGGACCAGGAGGCCGTACTCGCGTTCAAGCAGAGCGTTCTGGACGCGTCGGGCGCCACTCCCGGGCCCGGCGCGTCACGATCGCGACCGACCTGCGGCTGGACTGGACCGGCGTGCTGCGCGCGGCGGGCTTCGACCCACCGCCCCGACCGCCTGGCTGGCGGAGGGCCTGCTCCTGTACCTCCCGTCGGCCGCGGAGCGCCACCTCATCGACACCATCGACGCGCTCAGCCGCCCCGGCAGCACCCTGCTCTACGAGGTGAAGCACGCGGTGGAGTCCGCCGCGGTCCGCGACTCGCCCATCTACACGGCGTCCCGCGAACGGATCGGCGTCGACCTGATCGCCCTGTTCGACTCGGACGAGCGGCCGGACTCCGCGGCCGACCTCACCGAGCGCGGGTGGGACGCCGAGGTCCGCACCCTTCGACTACTCCCGCCACTTCGGCCGCGGCCCGGAGCCCAGGGACCACGACGCGCTGGCGGTCAACCGCTGGATCTTCGCCACCTCCCCGGCCCGCTGACACCGCCCGGACGGCCCGGGTCCCCACCGGGACCCGGGCCTGGTGCGTGCCCGTCGGTGTTCGCCCGCCAGTGACGACCGGTCAGCGATCGCCGGTCACTGATAGCTGAGCACTGATAGCCGGTCACTGGCAGCCGGTCGCTGACAGCCGGTCAGCATTTGCTCGCGGGGATTTGCTCATTGCGGTTTTCCCGTGCGTTTTCCGGCGCGGCACCGATCAATCGTGAGATAGATCATATTACTCGCCCTTTACCGCCCCATTGCCTGCCGTGTTTCGATGGAGCGGTCGGTCCGAGTTCCCTCCGGCCACGTCCGACGGCAGTCGCTGACGCCACGTCAGCATGACCGATGGGGATGTCCGCCTCATGCCAGAGAACGGCCCTGAACTGCGACTTACCGATGCCCAGCTCGGGGTCTGGCTCGCCGAGCGCGCGGGCCTCAGCCGACCCGGCGCCTACCAGTGGGCGGAGTATCTCGTCCTGGACGGAAGCGTCGATATCGGTCTTCTGGCCGCCGCGGTGGGTAAAGCCGCAGCGGACTGCGAGGCGGTCAACGTCCGTATCGCCGAATCGGCGCATGCTTCGCCTGTGCAACGGATCCTGCCGAGCCGGGAACGCGTCGTCGACGTGGTCGATCTGCGGGCCGCTCCCGACCCGGAGGCCGCCGCCTCCGCGTGGATGCGGTCGAGCATGGACGCGGCCGGGGGCTGTGACGACGGGCCGTTGTTCCTGGGGCCGTGCTCCGCGTCGCGGACGACCGCTCGCTGGTGTTCCACCGGGTCCACCACATCGCGCTCGACGGCGCGGGCATGGCGCTGTTCGCCGAACGCGCCGCCGACGTCTACAGCTGTCTGTACGACGGGCGCCCGGTCCCCGACAGCGGCTGGAGCGGGCTCGGTCCCTCCTGCGCGCCGAGGCCGCGTACCGGGACAGCGCCGAACGCGCCGCGGACCGGGACTGGTGGCGGGAACGGCTGGCCGGGCGGCCGGACTTCATCAGCCTCGGCACCGGTCCGGCCCCGGCGGCGGACCGTTCCCTGCGGCTGACCCGGCTGCTGTCCACGGAGGAGTTCGCCGGGCTGCGGGCCGCCGCGGCGGCTCGGGCACCGCTGGACCCGGCTGCTCACCGCCGCGACCGCGGTCCATCTGCACGCGGTGACCGGGAACAGCGATGTCGTCCTGAGCCTGCCGGTCGCCGGCCGCCCGCCCGAACTGGCCCGCACCGTCCCCGCGATGACCGCGAACGTCCTCCCGCTGCGGCTGCGTACCGAACCGGCGGACACCGTCGGCGAGTTGCTCGACCGGGTCGCCGGGAACTGCGGCTGGTGCTCGGGCACCAGCGGTACCGGGTGAGCGCCTGCGCCGCGAGCTGGGCTACCCGGAGGACGGCCGGAAGTTCTTCGGGCCCGTGCTGAACATCCAGCGCTTCGACCGGCCGCTGCGGTTCGGCCCGGCGACGGCGAGCGTCCACAACCTCCAGGCGCCGCCGTCGGAGGACCTCTCGGTCGTCGCCTACGACCGGGGCGACGGAGGGCTGCGCCTGGACTTCGACGCCAACCCGCCACCTACGCCGAGGAGTCGCTGCGCGACGTGGCCGACCGCTTCCCGCGGGTGCTGCGGCGGCTGGCCGGGCCGACCGGGACACGCCGGTGGCCCGGATCGCGGCGACCACCGCGCGCGAGCGCCGACGCGGCGCCGCCCTGGCACCGGCGCGCCCGCCTCGCTCCCGCCCGCCGCCACGGCCGTCGGCCGGTTCGCCGAGCGGGCGCGCCGCACGCCCGACGCGTTCGCGGTGCGGTCGGCCGAGACCGGTCAGCGGCTGACCTACCGCGAACTGGACGACCGCGGTTCGGCGCTGGCCGCCGGGCTCGCCGCCGCCGGGCGGGCCCTGAGCACACCGTCGCGCTGCTGCTGGAGCGGTCGGTGGACCTGGTCGTCGCGGCCCTGGGCGTGCTGAAGGCGGGCGCGGCGTACGTACCGCTCCAGCGGGACGACGCGCTCGCCCGGCAGGAGGCGGTGCTCTCCGACGCGGGGCCCGGCTGCTGCTCACCGACCGCGGAACCGAGGGGACCGGATCGTCGCGGTGGCCCGGGACCGGGGTGCGCCACCTCGACGTCCGGGCGGCCGGGGCCGAACCCGGAGCCGGGAGCGAGGCCGGGAGCGGGGAACATGGCGGAACGCGGGCCGGGGCCGGGGCCGTTGGGGCGCGGGTCAGGTCGGGGTCGCTGGCGTCCGTGATGTTCACCTCCGGCTCCACGGGGCGGCCCAAGGGGTCGCGATCACCCAGGGCGATCTGGCCGGGCTCGCCGCCGACCGGTGGTGGTCCGAGGGCGGGGCCGAGCGGGTGCTGGCGCACTCCCCGCACGCCTTCGACGCGTTCAACCTGGAGCTGTGGGTGCCGCTGCTGACCGGCGGCGAGGTGGTCCTCGCGCCGCCGGGGCGGCTGGACCCGGCCGGGCTGTCCCGGATCACGGCCGCCACCGGCGTCACCGGACTGTGGCTGACCGCCGGGCTGTTCGACGCCTTCGCCACGGAGGACCCCGCGTGCCTGGCCGGGCTGCGCCAGGTCTGGACCGGCGGGGACGTGGTGTCGCCCGCGGCGGTGCGCGCCGTACGGTCCGCGCTGCCGGAACTGACCGTCGTCAACGGGTACGGGCCCACCGAGACCACGGTCTTCGCGACCAGGTTCGCCGTCGCGGAGACGCCCGAGGAGACCGGCCGGGTCCCCATCGGCACGCCGCTGGACGGCAAGCGGGTGCTGCTGCTGGACGACGCGCTGCGGCCGGTGCCGCCCGGCGTGGTGGGAGAGCTGTACCTCGGAGGCGCGGGGTCGCCCGCGGCTACCTCGGCCGGGCGTCCGCGACCGCCGAGCGCTTCGTGGCCGACCCGTACGGCCCGCCGGGCGCCCGGTCTACCGCACGGGCGACCTGGCCCGCTGGAACCGCGACGGGCGGCTGGAGTTCGCCGGGCGCGCCGACGGGCAGGTCAAGCTGCGCGGCTTCCGGATCGAGCTGGGCGAGATCGACGCCGCGCTGCTGGCCGAACCCGGTGTGCGGCAGGCCGCGACGGTCCTGCGCGAGGACCGGCCGGGGTGCGGCGGCTGGTGTCGTACGTGGCCGCCGCGGGCGACACGGCGGCGCTGCTCGACGGCGTGGCCGACCGGCTGCCCCGTACATGGTGCCCTCGGCCGTGGTGCGGGTGGACCGGCTGCCGCTGACCGGCAACGGCAAGCTCGACCGGGCCGCGCTGCCCGCCCCGCCCCGCTTCCGGCGCCGCGCCCGCGGACCCGGCGGGCGGGGCCCGGCTCCCGCACCCCGAGGAGCGGCGGCTGGCCGAACTGGTCGGCGAACTCCTCGGCCTGGAGAGCGTCCCGCTCGACCAGGACTTCTTCCAACTCGGCGGCGACAGCATCAAGGCGATCCAACTCGCCGGGGCGGCGCGGCGGGCCGGTCTGTCCGTCAGCACCCCGACGTGTTCCGCACGCCCACCGTCACCGCCCTCGCCGAGGGCGGCGGCCGGGCCGCGGCGGGTCCCGGCCCCGGGCACCTGGTCGCGCTGGACGGCACCGACGATCCCACGGTGCCGCTGACGCCGATCATGCACTGGCTGCGCGAACGCGGCGGGCCGATCGACGGCTTCGTGCAGTCCTGACCGTACGCACCCGGCGGGGCGACCGGGGAGCGGATACGCGCGGTGGTGCAGGCCCTGATCGACCACCACGCCATGCTCCGGCTCTCCCTGACCGTGGTGGACGGGCTGTGGGCCCTGGAGGTGCTGCCCCGCGCCACGGTCGAGCTGAACGCGCCGGAGGTACCGCTCACCCCGGAGCACGGGCCGGTGGTGCACGCGCGGTGGCGGGACGGCGGACCGGCGCGGCCGGGCGAACTGACCCTCACCGCACACCACTTGGCGGTCGACGGGGTCTCCTGGCGCATCCTCCAGGAGGACCTGCGGACCGCGTGGGAGGCCGTGCGCGTCGGTGACACCCGCGGCTGCGACCGACGGGCACCTCCTTCGGCCAGTGGGCGCGGGCGCTGGTCCAGCACGCCCACCACCCGTCCGTACTGGCGGAGTTCGCCCGGTGGCGGGAGGTGCCGGAGGACCCTCCGTCGCGCACCGCGCGCTGGACGGCGCGGTGGACACCGAGGACACCCGGCGCGGGCACTCCGTGACGCTGCCCGACGCGCTCACCGCGCGCCTGGTGAACGACGCGACCGCGGCCTACGGCTGCTCGGTGCGCGAGCTGCTGCTCACCGCGTTCGCGCTGGCCGCCGCGGACTGGCGGCGGGGCCGGACGCGCTGCTGGTGGACCTCGAAGGCCACGGGCGCGAGGAGTTCGCCGCGAACCTGGAGCTGTCCCGTACGGTCGGCTGGTTCACCACCCTGTGTCCCGTGGTGCTCGACCCCGGCTGCTCGTGGGCGGACGCCCGTGCCGACCCGACCCTGCTGGACGGCGCGGTGGCCATGGTGCGGGAGGGTGTGCGGGACGCCGCGCGTCTGGGCCTGGCGCACGGTCTGCTGCGCCATCTCAACCCGCAGAGCGGCCCGGTGCTCGCGGCCCGGCCCGCGCCGCGGTTCGCCTTCAACTACCTGGGCCGCTTCGACGCCGGAGGGGCGACTGGGGCGCGGTGGCCGACGGCACCGTGCCCGGCCCGGCCACCGGTGGCGCGCTGGCCATGAGCCACCCCGTGGGACTCGACACGGTGATCACCGACCATCCGGAAGGCCCCGGCTGACGGCGCACTGGTCCTGGCCGGGCGGGCTGCTCGACGAGGAGCGCGTCACCGCGCTCGCGGAGCGCTGGTTCGAGGTGCTGGCGGCCCTGACGCACCGGGCCCGCGCTCGGGCGACCGGTGCGCTGCCGCTGCCCCGCTGGCGCAGGGCCTGCTGTTCCACTCGCTCTACGACCACGACGGCGCCGACCCGTATCTCGTCCAGTTCGTCTTCGAACTCGGCGGCGCGCTCGACCCGGCCGCGCTGCGCGACGCGCTCCACCGGCTGCTGCTGCGGCACCCGCAGCTCTCGGCGGGCGTCCGGCAGAGCCCGTCGGGACGTCCCGTGCAGGTCGTCGTGCCGGACTTCGCCGTGGAGTGGCGGGAGCCGCCCGCGCACGAGGACCTGGAGCGCTTCCTGGAGTCCGACCGCGGGCGGCGCTTCGACCTGGCCGCCCACCGCTGGTCCGTGCGGCCCTGCTGCGCCGCGCGGAGGACCGGCACACCTTCGTGCTGACCACGCATCACCTCCTGCTGGACGGCTGGTCCATGCCGATCCTGGTCAGGGAGCTGTTCGCGCTGTACGCCGGTCACCGGCTGCCGCCCGCGACGCCGTACCGCGACTTCCTGGACTGGCTGTCCACGCGCGACGCCCGCGCGGACGAGGCCGCCTGGCGCGCGCTGCTGTCCTCGGTGGACGGTCCGACGCTGGTCGGCGGGGCCGGGCGGCGCGGTTCGGCCGCGGCCCGCCAGCGGCTCACGGCCGGTCTCGACGAGGCCGCGAGCGCGCGGCTCGACGCCGTGGCCCGCGAGCACGGGCTGACCGCCAACGTCGTCGTGCAACTGGCGTGGGCGGTCCTGCTCGGTGCCCTGACCGGGCGGGACGACGTGGTGTTCGGCGCGACGGTCTCCGGCAGGCCCGCGGAGCTGCCCGGTTCCGAGCACATCGTCGGGCTGCTGATCAACACCATCCCGGTACGGGTCGGGCTCGACCCGTACCGGTCGGTCCCGAGTCCCTCGCGGCCCTGCGCGCCCAGCAGTTGTCCATGCTGGACCACCAGCACGCGGACCTGACGCGGCTGAAGTCGATCACCGGACACGCCGAACTCTTCGACACCGTCGTGGTGTTCGAGAACTACCCGATCGACGAGGACGAGCTGCGCGGCCTCGTCCCCGGCCTGGAACTCGGGGACGTCCAGGGCGCGACGGCACGCACTACCCGCTGACGCTCATCGCCATGCCCGGCGACCGCCTGCGGCTGCGGCTGGACTACAGCACCGACCTGTTCGACGCGGAGGGGCCCGGCGCCTGCTGGACCGCCTCGGCGCGCTGCTCCGCCGGATCACCGCGGACCCGCGGGCGCCGCTGGGCCGACTCGGCCTGCTGCTGCCCGACGAACGGGAGACCCCGGTGCCCGCCGCGCCGGAGCCCGACCCGTCGCGCTGCCCACGCTGTTCGAGGCCCAGGTGCGCCGACGGCCGACGGCACCGGCCCTCACCTGCGGGGACACCACCGTGTCGTACGGGGAGTTGAACGAGCGGGCGAACCGTCTCGCGCGGCTGCTGCGGGCGCGCGGGGCCGGGCCGGAGCGCCTGGTGGCCCTGGTGCTGGGGCGGTCCGTGGACCTGGTGGTCGCGGTGCTGGCCGTGCTGAAGTCGGGGGCCGGTTACGTGCCGCTGGACCCGGCGCACCCCGAGGAGCGGGTGCGGCGGGTGCTGGCCGCCGCCGATCCGGTGCTCGTCGTGACGGACGCGCCGCTGGACGTCCGCCATCCGCGGCTCGTGCTGGACGGCAGCGACCCGGCCGCCGGGTACCCGGCCGGTGATCTCGCCGTGGCCCGGACCCCGGCAGCGCCGCGTACGTCATCCACACCTCGGGCTCCACCGGGGAGCCCAAGGGCGTCGTGGTCTCGCACCGCAACGTCGTGCGGCTGCTCGCGGCCACCGACGCCCGGTTCGGCTTCGGCGACGACGACGTGCACACGCTGTTCCACTCCTACGCCTTCGACGTCTCGGTGTGGGAGCTGTGGACGGCGCTGGGCCGCGGGGCCGCCTGGTGGTGGTGCCCGAGGACGTGGCCAGGTCGCCCCGGGAGCTGCTGGAGTTGCTCGCCCGGGAGCGGGTCACCGCGCTGAGCCAGACGCCCTCGGCGTTCTACCAGCTCATGCGCGCCGAGGCGGAGGCGGAGCCGGGCGGGCTGCCCGCGCTGCGGGGTCGTGTTCGCCGGGGAGCCCTGGAGTTCTCCCGGGTCCGCTCCTGGCACGGCCCCGGGCGGCCGAGGCTCGTCAACATGTACGGCATCACCGAGACCACGGTGCACACGACCTACGCCGAACTGACCGATCCCGACGAGACCGCGAGCGTCGTCGGCACCGCGCTGGCGGATCTGCGGCTGCGCCTGCTCGACGCCGCGCTGCGGCCGGTCCCGCCGGGCTGCCCCGGGAGATCTACGTGGCCGGTCCCGGGTGGCCCGGGGTACCTGGGGCGGCCGGGGCTCACCGCGAGCCGTTTCGTCGCCGACCCTTCGGCGCGCCCGGCGCCCGGATGTACCGCTCCGGGGACCTCGCGCGGCGGCGGGCCGACGGCGCGCTGGAGTATCTGGGCCGTACGGACCAGCAGGTGAAGATCCGCGGCTACCGGATCGAGCCGGGCGAGGTCGAGCGGGTCCTCGAACGGCACCCGGCCGTGCGGCGAGCCGTGGTGCTCGCCGACGGCGGATCCGGCGGCGGCGCCGAGGGCGGCAGGCTGCTGTGCTACGCGGTGACCACGGGCGACCCGGACCCGCCGAGCTGCGCGCGTACGCCCGTACGGTCCTGCCCGCGCACATGGTGCCCGCGTTCGTGCTGCCGGTGGCCGAGATCCCGCTGACCGGCAACGGCAAGCTGGACCGGCGCGCGCTGCCGCGCCGGAATCCGCGCTGCCGGTGAGCCGCCCGCCCGAGACCGAGCGGGAGCGGCTGCTGTGCGCGCTGTTCGCCGAGACGCTGGGGTTCCCGGGTCGGCGCGGAGGACAGCTTCTTCGACCTGGGCGGGCACTCGCTGCTGGCCACCCGGCTGATCAACCGGGTGCGTGCCGAGACCGGCCACGAGCTGAGCATCCGCGCCCTGTTCGACGCCCCGGCCGTCGCGGACCTGGCGCGGCGCCTGCCGGAGCTGCCGGAGGCGGCGTCACCGGGAAGGCGCCGGACACGGGGAAGCGGCGGGCGCCTCGCGCCCCGCTGACGACACGGCCGCGCGCCCCGGCGCGTTCCCTCTCCCCGCGCAGCGCCGCCTGTGGTTCTTCGACCGCCTCGCCGGTCCCAACTCCGTCTACAACATGTCCTTCGCGGTCCGGCTGAGCGGCCCGCTGACGGCCGGTCACCTGCGGGCGGCCCTCCGCGACGTCCTGGACCGGCACGAGAGTCTGCGCACCACCGTCGTCGAGGTCGACGGCGAGCCGTACAGCCACGTCGGCACGGGAACGGAGCCGCCGTTCGAGACGGTGACCACGTCGGAGGCCGAGCTGCCCGGCCTGCTCGCCGAGGCGGCCACCCATGTCTTCGACCTCGGCTCCGAACCCCCGGTCCGGGCGCTGCTGTACGAGACCGCGCCCGAGCGGCACGTGCTGCTGATCCTGCTGCACCACATCGCCGCCGACGGCTGGTCGCTGGCCCCGCTGGCCCGCGACCTGTCCACCGCCTACCGGGCGCGCGCCGCGGCCGGGCCCCGGTGGGCGCACCGGCCCGTGAGCTACGCGGACCACACCTGCGACAGCGCGATCTCGACCTCGGCGCCGAGATCGCGTACTGGACGGAGACGCTGCGCGGCGCCCGGAGGTGCTGCCGCTGCCGACCGACCACGCCAGGCCGCCGGTGTCCGCGCACCGCGGGAGACCGTCGACTTCACCCTCGACGCCGCTCTGCACGCCCGCCTGACCGGGCTCGCGCGCTCCACCAGGACCAGCCTGTTCATGGTGGTGCACGCCGCGATCGCCGCTCTGCTGTCGCGGCTGGGCGCGGGCGAGGACATCCCGTCGGCACGCCGGTGGCCGGGCGCCACGACGCGTCCCTGCACGAGACCGTCGGCTGCTTCGTCAACACCGTGGTCCTGCGCACCGATCTCAGCGGCGCCCCGACCTTCGCCGAGTTGCTGGCGCGGGTCCGCGCCATCGACCTCGACGCCTTCGCCCACCAGCGGGTGCCGTTCGAGCGGGTGGTGGAGGCGGTCAACCCGCCGCGCTCGCTCTCCGGCCACCCCGTCTTCCAGGTGATGCTGGCCTTCCAGGACACCCCGCGGTGGAGTTCGACCTGCCGGGGTGCGGGCCGAGCTGGTCGCCGCGCACGGCGGCGCCTCGCGCATGGACCTGCTGTGGAGCCTGCGCCAGCACCACGCGGACGACGGGCGCCCGCGGGGTCGAGGGCCTGCTGGAGTACGACACCGAACTGTTCACCCCGCCTCGGCCCGGCTGCTGCTCGCCCGGCTGGAACAGCTGCTGCGGGCGGTGGCCGAGAGCCCGCACCGCCCGTCGCCGACCTGCCGGTGCTGCTCCCCGGTGAGCGCGAGCGCGTGGTCGGCCGCTGGAACGCCACCGTCCGCGACGTGCCGGAGACCACCGTGGCCGACCTGTTCGCGGCCCAGGCGCTCCGCGCTCCGGACACACCGGCCGTCCTCCACGGGGAGACCGTGCTCAGCTACCGGGAGCTGGCCGAGCGGGCCGCCCGTATCGCCGCGGAGCTGACGGCCCGCGGGCCGGGCCCGGGCGCTGGTCGCGGTGCGGCTGCCGCGCGTTCCCGACCTGCCCGCCACGTTCCTCGCGGTCCAGGCGACCGGCGCCGCCTACCTGCCCGTCGACCCCTCGCTGCCGCCGGAGCGGATCGCGGCCCTGCTGGCGGACGCCCGCCCGCTGCTGGTGGTGGACCACGACGGCGAACTCACCGTCGCCCGGGCGCCGACGCACCGGCGCTCCTCCCGGCGGCCACGGCGTACGTGACGTACACCTCGGGCTCCACCGGGCGGCCGAAGGGGTCGTCGTGCCCCACGGCGCCCTGACGAACCTGGTGCTGGCCCTGCGCGAGCGGCTGTCGGTCGACGCCGTGGACCGCGTGCTGGCCGCCGCGCCGCGGGCTTCGACATGTCCAAGCCCGAGCTGTACCTTCCGCTGGTCACCGGTGCCGCCATGGTCCTCGCGGGCGAGGGCGCTGCGCGACCCCGACGAGCTGTCCGCGCTGCTCGACCGCCACCGGGTCACCGTGGCGCAGGCGACCCGTCGCTGTGGCAGACGCTGGTGACCCGGCGGCCGGAGCGGCTGCGCCACGTCCGCGCGGTCGTCGGCGGCGAGTCGGTGCCGCCGGACCTGGCGGCGGCGCTGGCCGACCGCACCGCGTCCCTGCTGGCCTGTTACGGCCCCACCGAGACCACGGTGTGGTCCACCACCCACCCGGTGGGCCACGTGACCACCGCCGTGGTGCCGCTGGGGCGTCCGGTGTGGAACACCCGCTGCTACGTGCTCGACGCGCGGCTGCGGCCGGTGCCGCCGGGGGTGACCGGGGAGTTGTACGTCGCCGGGGCGGGCGTGGCCACCGGCTATCTGCACCGGCCGGGGCTGACCGCGACCCGCTTCGTCCCGGACCCTTCGGCCCGGCGGGCACCGCATGTACCGCACCGGCGATCTCGCGTCCTGGTCCGCCGACGGGGTGCTGCGCTTCCACGGGCGCACCGACGACCAGGTCAAGGTCCGCGGCCACCGCGTCGAACTCGGGGAGATCGAAGCGGTGTTGGCCCGCCACGAGGATGTCCGGGCGGCGGCGGTCGCGGTGCACGACCGCAGGGCCGACGACCGCCGCCTGGTCGGTTACGTGGTCCCCTCGGGCGCCGACCTCCGCTCGGTCCGCGCGCACCTGGCCCGGCACCTGCCGGACTACATGGTGCCCGGCCACCTCCTGGGCCTGGACCGGCTCCCCTCAGCGCCAACGGGAAGCTGCTGCGCGAGCGGCTGCCGGAACCGGACTGGTCGGCGGCGGGCGAGTCGGCGCCGCCGGAGAACCTCCACGAGCACCTGATGTGCCAACTCTTCGCGGAAGTCCTGGATCTGCCACGCGTCGGGCCCGGCGACAGCTTCTTCGAGCTGGGCGGGCACTCGCTGCTGGCCGCGCGGCTGACCGACCGGATACGGACCGTGCTCGGCCTGGAACCGGCCATCCGTGACGTCTTCGAGTCGGCCACCCGGGCGCGCTGAGCCGACGGCTGGTCCGGCCGCCGCAACGGAGCGCGCCCACCCACCTCGTACCGTTCCGGACCGGCGGCCCGGCGGCGCCGGTGTTCTGCGTCCATCCGCTCAGCGGCATCAGCTGGCTGTACTCCGGTCTGCTGCGGCACATCGACCGCGACCACCCGGTGTACGGCATTCAGGCGGAGGGGCCCGGTGGGGTGGCCGAACTGCCCGGCTCCGTCGAGGAGATGGCCGAGCGCTATCTGGACCTGCTGCGCTCGGTCCGCCCCACGGCCCCTACCACCTGGTCGGCTGGTCCTTCGGCGGGCTCGTCGCGCACGCCATGGCCGTCCGGCTGCGTGAACTCGGCGAACCGGCCGGGGCCCTGTTCCTGATCGACACGGTCGCCGGAACCGGGGACGGGGCCGGGGCCGAGGCCGGTCCGCGGGAGCCGATCGACGACCGGCGCGTCCTGCGGGTGCTGCTGACGGCCGCGGGCCTGGACGACGAGCGTCCCGCCGCGGACCTGGACCACGCCACCGTCTCGGCGCTGCTGCACCGCGAGGAAGCGTGTTCGCCCGGTTCACCAAGGACGACATCGACCGCGTCATCGCGGTCTCGCGCCACAACGACCGGCTCACCCGGGCCTACCGGCCACCGCGCTACGCGGGCGAGACCACCTATGTCCAGGCGGCGGCGGACCGCCGCACGCCGTGCCCCACCACGAGCTGTGGCGCGCGCACACCGGCGGG
The DNA here is from genome assembly GCA_038070365.1 of Streptomyces sp. M19. Lineage (GTDB taxonomy): Bacteria > Actinomycetota > Actinomycetes > Streptomycetales > Streptomycetaceae > Streptomyces. Next base: position 309,579 of record JAMYWE010000001.1, read on the forward strand.
GAGCTGACGGTCGCCCACGTGTCGGCGACGCACCACCGGGTGCTGCGGCCGCAGCACGTCGACGAGGTCGGCGCGCACCTCAAAGACCTGCTCGGGAGGCGGCGTTGACCAGCATCGGAACCGGCGCCCTCGCCGAACTGCCCACGGGCGCGCGGGTGGTGGTCCGGCTGCCGGGCGGCCCCGGCCTCGCGGAGGTGCTGCTCGGCTGCTTCGACCTGGGGCTCGTCGCGGTCCCGCTGCACCCGCGCACCACCGACCGGGAGGTCGCGGACATCGCCGCACGCGTCTCGGCGACGGCCGTGGTGGACGTCCACGGACCGCGCCGTACCCGCCTGCCCGACGTTCACCCGGCGCCCGCGGACCTCGCGTTCATCATGTTCACCTCCGGCTCCACCGGCCCCAGCAAGGAGTCATGCTCGGCCGAGCCGCGGTCCTGGGCAACGCGGCCAGGACCGCGGCGCTGCACGGGCTGGCGCCGGACCGCCCGCACGGGACGTGCCTGCCGCTGTACCACTGCAACGCGCTGGTGATGTCCCTGCTCGGCAGCCACCGCACCGGCGCCCCGCTGACCGTGCGGTCCGCCACCGACCCGGTCGGCTACTTCGCCGCGCTGGACGCCGCGGGGCCAGGACCGCGTCCATCGTGCCCGCCCTGCTCGCGGACCTGCTGGAGGCCGCTCCCCGTGGCCGGAGAGCCTGGAGTACCTGATCACCGCGGCGGCGCCGCTCACCAGCGACCTGGCCCGCCGCTTCCACCGCCGCTACGGCCCGCGCCTGCGCCAGGGCTACGGCCTCACCGAGGCGGTCAACTTCAGCTTCACCATGCCCCGGCTCGACGACGCCGACTTCCGCGACCAGTACCTGGACCACGTGCCGCCGGTCGGGCACCGCTGCCGGACACCGAACTGCGCCTGGAGTCCGGCGAGGTGTGGATCAGAACGCCGGACCTGATGACGGGCTACTGGCGGGACGGCCCGGCGACGGCCGCCGCCGTCACCGACGACGGCTGGCTGCGCACCGGCGACCTGGGCGAGCTGCGCGACGGCCTGCTGGTGCTGCGTGGCCGCGCCGGTGAGCGGATCAACCGCGGCGGGGAGAAGCACTATCCGCTCGACCTGGAGCGCGGCTGGCGCGAGGCGGGCCTGTCCGGCCGCTTCGTGGCCGTCGCGGTGGGCGAACCCACGCTCGGCCAGGACGTCGGGCTCGTCGCCACGGACCAGCCGGTCCCGCCGTACGCGCCCTGTACGAGCGCGCCCCGCTGCGGCCGACGGCGATCCAGTTCGGCGGGTTCCTGGCGACGTCCACCGGCAAGCCCCAGCGCACGGCGATGGGCCGCGCGCTGGCCGCGCGCCGACTGGCCCCGCGCGGTACGAGCGGCTGCTGCGCCACGCCGCGGCCACCGCGCGGGACCTGCTGCGCTCGGGGCCGACCACCCGGCCTGCGCGCCCTGGCCGCACCCGCCGGGGACGGCCCGCACGAGGCCGGTGACCACCCGCGCGCCGACGAGGAAGCCGTGTTCGGCGCCTTCGACTTCCTGCGGGAGCACTGGCACAGCGCGGACGGTCCGGAGCTGTCCTCGGCCAAGGCCCGGTGGCGGCGGACGCTGCTCACCGCGTGGCCGCTGGCGGTGTACGGCGAACTCGCCGCCGAGGTGGCGGCCCGCCACGGGTTCGAGGGCCGCCGGTGCCGTTCGGCTCCGAGGCCCGTTACGGCGAGGGCGCGTTGCTCGTCCTCCCGCACGGGCCCGCCGCCGACACCACCGCCGCCTGGCCGCTGGGGCCGCTGCTGGCCTTCCTCGACGGGTCCGCCGACGGGTCCGCCGAGGAAGGCCGGGCGGACCGCTGGGCGTTGCTGGCCCGGTTGCGCGGCGGCGGATACCCGACCACGGGCTGCTCGGTGCTGCGCGCCGGGCGGCACGACCTGGGCGGCGTGCTGTGGGCACGGCGGCCGGATACCGGACCGAACGAACTCAACGGAGCGACATGATGACCCACGACACCGAGGCCGTCGGCCGCATGAAGCACTCCCCGACCACGAGGACGAGATCCTCGACGTCCGGCGCCACCGGGACCCCGACCGCAACTGGATCACCCCGTGGTGCAACTCCCGCCGGACGTCGCGCTGAAGGTGGTCGACGCCCTCGCCGGTCTGGTGCGGGAGGCGCACCGCGAGAGCGGCGGCGCCCCACCCGGCCGGAGCGCTCAAGCAGGCGCAGGAGTTCGAGGAGGGGACGTGTTCATGCTGGAGCCCCCTTCGAGGGCTTCTTCGCCGACCGCTACCTGATGGACTTCTACGACACGGCCGAGCGCGACATATGTTCCCGCATGCACCTGCACACCGGGCTCCGGTTCGTGCGGATGATGACCGGGCCGCGGACCACGATCCGGGTCTCCAGCCTCTCCCCTCACCGTGCGCCCGCGGCGGCGGGTTGGACCGGACCGCTGACCGCCTTCACCGACGCGCTGCCGGACACGCCCGCCGGGGTGCACCGCGACCGGCACAACGTGATCGTGCCACCCAACTCCTGGGTGGACATGCAGATTCCACGCGGGGTCTCACACCAGTTCAACGCGGTGGGCCCGAACGCGGTGATCGACTCGGTGCACCCGGAGGAGTCCATCGAGACCCTGCGCGAGGGCATGTCGGGCTACCGGATGATGGCGCAGACCATCTTCCTCGCCAAGGACAAGAGCCCGGCCGCCACCTGCGCGGACACCGCTCCCACGGCGGCCGTTGACAGAACGGAACACTGATCCGTACGTTAAACGGGACAACGTTCCGGTTCGGCTCGGCCGCACCCGGACACCCTGCCCGCCTCATCCGCCAGCGGCCGACCGCGCCTGGCGCCAGAGGCCGTTGAACGGAATCACCCATGAGCCAACCGACCCCGCGGCCGACACCCTCGCCGCACCCACCCCGTCGTCTCGGTCAGCCCGGTCGTGCTGCGGACCCCCGACCGGCCCGTGGACCTGGAGGTCCGGGTCTCCGCACCGGTGACCGGGGACAACCTGCCGGTCATCCTCCTCTCCCACGGCCAGGGCCCCTCGAACCACCTCTCCTCGCTGAACGGCTACGCCCGCTCGCCACCTTCTGGGCGGCGCGCGGCTTCGCCGTCATCCAGCCCACCCACCTGAGTTCACGGACGCTGAACCTGGACCCCGGCACCCCGGCGCACCGCTGTACTGGCGCTCGCGGGCCGAGGACATGCACCGCGTCCTGGACCGCCTCGACGCGATCGAGGCGGCGCTCCCAACTCCCCGGGCGCCTGGACCGCGACCGGGTCGCCGTGGCCGGGCACTCCATGGGCGGGCACACCGCGAGCCTGCTGCTGGGCGCCCGGCTCACCGACCCGGACGACGGATCCGAGGTGGACCTGGCCGACCCCGGATCACGGCGGGCGTGCTGCTCGCCGCGCCGGGACGGGCGGCGACGCCCTCACCAGGACCGCGGCCGAGAGCTGGCCCTTCCTGACCACCGACTTCTCCACGATGACGACGCCCACGCTCGTCGTCGCCGGCGACAAGGACGACAACCCCACCTGACGGTCCTGGGCCCGGCGTGGCACACCGAGCCGTACTCCCTCGCCCCGGGCCCGAAGTCCCTGCTCACCCTCTTCGGCGCCGAGCACGGGCTCGGCGGGATCTCCGATACGACGTCGCCGAGACCACGGACGAGAACCCGAGCGGGTGGCCGCGGTCGGGCGGCTCACCTGGGCCTACCTCCGCAGCCGGCTCCACCCGGGGATTCCGCCTGGCAGACGGCGTGCGACGCGCTGACGAGCGGGCCCACCGCGTTCGGGCGGGTCGAGTCCAAGCAGGCCCGCCACCGGGCCGGTCGCCCGGCCACCGCTAACGCGGAACCGCGCCGTGGAGGGAGATCAGCAGCCGCCACACCCCGCCCGCCAGCTCCTCGGGCGTACCGGGCACCAGGCCGTGCAGCCAGTCGGCCAGTACGCCGGTGAAGGCCGCGGCCACGGCGGAGGCGATCAGGTCGGAGTGCGGCGCGCCGCGCAGTTCGCGCTCGTCGCGGGCGCGTTCCCGCAGCCGCCGGTGCATCAGCTCGCCCAGTGGTCCGCCTCCGCCGGGACCGAGCAGGGCGCGGTAGAGCCGGCCTGCCCGGCGGCCGTCGCGAGGAACGCGGTCAACGGGGCGGCGGCGCGGCGGGATCGGGCGTACCGCGCCACGCGTGCAGGGCGGTGACCGCCTCGTCGACCACCTCGCCGCAGGCGTCGACGGCCAGCGCCCCAGGTCGTCGTAGTGCAGGTAGAACGTGGCACGGCCGGTACCGGCCCGGCGGACCAGGGCCGAGACGCTCACCTCGGACAGCGGGCGCTCGGCGCACTCCGCCAGCAGGGCCGCGCGCAGTCCGGCCCTGGTGCGCTCCGCCCTGGGGTCGCCCATCAGGAGGCCAGGACCAGGGCGAGGGTGACGGCGGCGGGCAGCGCCTGGACGTACAGGATGCGCCGGTTGGCCGTGGCCGCGCCGTACAACCCGGCGACCACGACACAGCACAGGAAGAAGATCCGCGCGTGTCGGCCGGTCGGGTCGTCCGCGATCAGCCCCAGACCAGACCGGCCGCCAGGAACCCGTTGTACAGGCCCTGGTTGGCGGCGAGCGGCCTGGTGGCCCGCGCCATCGCGGCGTCGAACCCGGAGAGCGAACGCCCCGGCGACCGCTCCCACAGGAACATCTCCAGCACCAGGATGTACCCGTGCAACACGGCCACCAGGCCCACCAGTACGTTCGCCGCCGTCTCCACGCCCGCTCCCCATTTCTTGGACAACCGTCCAGTGATCGTAGACAGATGTCCAGGAAATGTCCAGGCGCGGAGGAGGGCCACCCGCGTCGGGCCGCCGCTCCCCGCGCCCCGTTCACCGGGGTCCGCTCACGGCTTCCGCGTGGTGGTGCCCGGAGCCGCGCTCATGCCGTCGCCGATGAAGTAACTCGGGTGGGGCGGCTGGTTATAAGCAGTGTTCTGCCAGGCGATCGCCTCGCGGTACTGGCGGTCCTGGAGGAGCGAGGGAGTTGGATGTCGGTCGGGGAGGACGTGGAGTAGATCCGCAGGGCCCTGTTGTCGGAGGTGGGCCAGACCACTTCCTCGCGCCAGTCGCCGAGGATGTCCCCGGAGAGCGCGGGGTGGCCTTGGTGCCGTTGTTGGAGTGGACGCCCGAGGCGGTCAGGAGCCTGGTGTCACCACTCGTGCCGTACTTGTCGATGTGGGTGCCGTCCAGGAGTTCGCGCGTGGCGTCGCCGTCCCACCAGACGGTGAAGTTGATGCTGGAGGGCTTGCGGCCGACGTTGTCGCCCTTGGTGTCGCGGATCCCGTCCACCGAGGCGGACCAGGACTCGGCGCCTGGGCTGCCCGCCCAGATGTCGTCGCTGACACCGCGGCCGTTGTCGCCGCTGGCGGGCGTGGACCACAGGATCTGGCCGGTGCGGGCGTCGGCGAAGTACGACGAGGGCTTGGAGCCGTCCTCGTCGACCTTGAACTCCTCCAGGCCGGAGCGGGAGGGTCCAGGTCGCCGACGTGCATGGCGTCGCCGTGGCCGTTCTTGGTGGTCCACAGACCGGCGCCGTTGTCGTCGACGGCCATCGCGCCGTAGACGATCTCGTCCTGCCGTCCCCGTCGACGTCGGCGACGGACAGGTTGTGGTTGCCCTGGCCGTCGTAGCCCTTGCCGGTGTTGGTGGAGCTGTTGGTGTCGAAGGTCCAGCGGCGGGTCAGCGTGCCACCGGTGAAGTCCCAGGCGGAGATGACGGTGCGGGTGTAGTAGCCGCGCGCCTCGATCAGGGAGGGTGGCTGCCGTCCACGTAGGCGGTGGCGGCCAGGAAGCGGTCCACGCGGTTGCCGTAGCTGTCGCCCCAGGAGGACACGGTGCCGCGCGGCGGAACGTAGTCCACCGTGCTCAACGCGGCTCCGTTACGGCCGTCGAAGACGGTGAGGTACTCGGGGCCGCTGAGGACGTAGCCGCTGGAGTTGCGGTAGTCGGCGCTCGCGCTGCCGATGGTCTTGCCGGTGCCGTCGACGGTCCCGTCGGCGGTCTTCATGGCGACCTCGGCCCTGCCGTCGCCGTTGTAGTCGAAGACCTGGAACTGCGTGTAGTGGGCGCCGGAGCGGATGTTGCGGCCCAGGTCGATCCGCCACAGCCGGGTGCCGTCGAGCTTGTAGCCGTCCACGACGGTGTTGCCGGTGGTGCCGGACTGGGAGTTGTCCTTGGCGTTCGTCGGCTGCCACTTGAGGACGAAGTCGAGACTGCCGTCGCCGTCCAGGTCGCCCACCGAGGCGTCGTTGGCCTCGTAGGTGTAGTCACCGCCCCGGACGGCGGGGAGATCGGCACGTCGGTGTACCCGTCCGCGAAGGTCAGGGCGGACTCGGCCGCTCCGCCGCCACACCGTTCACCACGGGCGGACGGTGTAGTCGGCGTCGGCCGGGGCGCCGGAGTCGAAGAAGTTCGTGGCGCCCTCGACCGGCGCGGAGTTCACCTTGGCGGTGCCCCGGTAGACGTCGAACGCCAAGTCCTCGGCGTCGTCCGCGAGATGGCGCCAGCTGACGAGGTTGCCCTTGGCGGTGTGGACGCTCACCGGCGCCCGGTCCAGCGTTCCGGCCGTCGTCGCATCGGTCGCGGCCGACGGCGCGCGGCGGCGTCTGGCGCGGCGGTCCGCGCGGGCGCGGCGGGGCGTGAGAGCCAGGCCGCCGACGCACAGCAGGAGCGAACCGGCCAGCGTCGTCGCGCGCAGCGGCGCCGGCGGCCCGCACCCTCGCGCGCGGCTGCCGAGGCGTGAACAGAGTCGTCATGTCGACCTCCTGAGGCCATGGTGAGCGGCACCGCGGCACGGCCGTGCCGCGGTGGTGTACGGAAACTCAGAGCCGGAAGGACTGCGCCGACACTCCGGTCGGCGTTCGGGCCAGCGCTCGGACGAGCCCGCGCGGACAGCGCTTCACCGCGCCGCGTTCCGCACCCGAGCCGCCCGACGAACTCGATGGACACGAGCCGCCACACCGAGGGAATGAATCGTTTAAACCACAAGGCGTCGCGGGAACTCGTGTTGTCGGGCCGTTACGTTAGGGCGCCCCGAGCCCGCAGACAAGACTCCGGGCAGCGTTCACAGGAAACATGTGACTGCACGTCAGATCATCAACTCCGGTCCGTGCGGCGGGGTTGACGAGGCGGAGGGCTGACCTACGTTCCCCTTCCACCAGTGCCGACATTCCGAATGTGGTTCGAAATGGCGAACGCTCCCACCGTCGCGCCGTGCCCTGCCCGCACCGACGTACCGCCTCGCCGCAACGGCGACGAGACGAGAGGAGACGCCCGTGAGACGCAGAACGCTGCTGACGGCGGCCGGGGACCGTGCGGACCGAGTACCACGCGTTCGCGCACTTCACCCGGCACATCCGTCCGGGCACGCGGATCCTGCTGGCGGACGCGGGCAACTCCGTCGCGGCGCACGACCTGACCTTCGAACTGTCCGCCTTCGGGCAGGCGTCCGGCGGCACGTCGGGGCGGATCGCCCGCTGGTCGACGGCCACTTCGGGCGGCGGGGACCGGTACGTCCGCAGGACCGATGCCCGCGTGTCGGACAAGCGCGTGACCGTCCCGTTCGCCGCCGGGAGATCCAGACCCTGGAGATCGACGACGTGGCGGAGTGATGTCGCCTCCCGGGGCGTCTCCCGGCCCCTCCCAGGGTCCCCGGGGCTCAGCCGACGGGCCGCTCCGCGCCGCCCCGGGCTCGGCGGCGGCATCCGGCGCCAGGTGCGCCTGCCCGGTGCTGTCGCCGTGCAGGGGATGTTCGCGTAGATCGCCAGGGCGCGTTCCCGGGCGGCGCGGGCCTCCTCCGGGCGGTGCGTGACGCTCAGCAGATCGGCCAGGTCGTCGAGTGTCTCGGCCTCGCCGTGCCGGTCCAGGACGCGCTGACGGCAGGCGAGCGCGGTGCGCAGGTGCCGCTCGGCCTCCTCGTGACGGGCCAGGTGGGTGTACCCGTAGCCGATGCCGTTGAGGGCCATGGCCTCCGTGTGGGTTCGCCGAGCCGCCGGGCGAGGGCGAGGGCTCGCCGGTGCCAGTCCGTGCCCTCCTGATGGCGTCCGCCGAAACAGTGGGCGAGACCCAGCGTGATCATCGCCCAGGTCTCGCCGTGCGGGTTGGCGATCTCCTGGGCGAGCGCGAGCGTCCGCCGGGCGGTCTCCTCGCACGTCTCCAGGTCTCCCTGGTTCAACGCGGCCAGGGCGAGTCCGAGCAGGGCGACGGACTCGGGGTGCCGGTCGCCGATGCTCCTGGCGAGGCCGAGCGCCTGCCGCAGATGGCCCTCGGCCTCCTGGTTCCGCCGCAGCCGCACGCACAGGAATCCCAGCGAACCGCGCGTCCAGACCTCGGTGTTGGAGTTGCCCGTCCGCGCGCACAGGGCGAGTGCCCGGTGCAGTTCGCTCGCCCTCCGCGTACCGGCCCATGGTCCAGTGGACGTAGCCGAGGCGCTGGAGGGTCAGCGCCTCGCCCCGGCGGTCGCCGATGTCGCGGAAGGTGGCGATGGCGCGCAGGTGGTGCTCGCGCGCCCGTTCCGGGTGGCCGAGGTGCCACTCGGCGAGGCCGAGTCCGTGGAGGGCGAGCGCCTGCCCTCGCCGGTCCTTGAGGCCCTCGAACAGCGTCAGGGCACGGCGGTGGTGACGGGCGCAGTGCTTGTGGTTGCCGAAGAACCAGTGCGCCAGCCCCAGATTGCAGAGTTCGGCGGCCTCCCCGGCTGTCCCCGGTCTCCTCGAACAACGCGAGCGCCTCGTGGTGCCTGTCCGCCGACTCCTGGTAGCGGCCGAGGATGAACCAGTTCGTCAGGCCGAGGCCCGCGAGCGCGCAGGCCTCGCCGTGCCGGTCGCCGGTCTGCCGGAACATCGGCAGGGCCCGGCCGTAGCACCGGCCGCTCTCCTGGTACCGGCCGAGCGCCCAGAAGGTCCGGCCGAGTCCGCACCGCGCCTCGGCCGCGCCGTGCGGGTCGTCGACCTCCTCGTACCGGGCCAGGGCGCGGTGGTGGTGTTCCGCCGCTTCCTGGTGGCGGCCGAGTCCGTCGTACACCAGGCCCAGTTCGTGCGTGACGCGTGCCCGCCACCGCGGGTCGCCCGCGCGGCGGCCGCCGCCAGGCCCAGGCGCAGGCCCGCGAGGCTGTCGGTTCCGTACGCGTGCAGCCCGAGCAGGAATGGGCCGCCACGGCGAGCCGCCAGGTCCACTCGTGCCAGCCGCGGCGCGCCGCCTCGTCGCTGACCGCCAGCAGGTTCGCCCGCTCCCGCTCCAGCCACCGCATCGCGGAGCCGGAGTCGGCCAAGCAGCGGGTGGTCGCCCGGGGCGGTGTCCCGCGGCGGGTGCGGTGGCCGCCAGGGTTCGACGCGGTGGCGGGCGGCCTCGCCAGTGGCGCAGTACCAGTGCACGAGGCGGCGCATGCCTCCGTGAGCTGCTCCTCGTCGTCCTCGTCGTGTACGCGCTCGCGGGCGAAGAGCCGGAGGAGGTCGTGGTAGCGGTAGCGGCCGAGGGTGTGCTGTTGCATCAGGTGCTCGTCGAGCAGGGCTTCCAGCAGGTCCTCGGCCTCGGCGCGGCTCGTGTCGAGGAGGGCCGCCGCCGAGTCCGGTGTGCAGTCGTCCCCGGGGTGCAGGGACAGGAGCCGGAACGCCTGCCGCTGACGGCGGGGCAGCGACCGGTAGGACAGGTCGAAGGCGGCGTTCACCGCGCGCGTTCCGACGGCGAACTGCCGCAGCCTCCCTCGCCGCTCTCCAGCCGTTCCGCCAGGTCGGCCAGGGACCAGGCCGGTCGCGAACGCAGTCTGCGCCCGGCCAGCGCCACCGCCAGCGGCAGACAGCCGCTGAGTTCGGCGATCCGCAGGGCACCGCGTCGGGATCGTGACCGGTGTCGGCCCGCGGCGGGTGTCGGCCTCGTGGCCGGTGTCGGCCTCGTGGCGGGTGCCGTGCCGGTCGCCGGTGCCGTATCGCCCGGGGCCCGCGACGCGCTCGATCAGCGCGACCGCCTCCTCCGGGGCGAACGTCCCCAGCCGGATGGTGTGCGCGCCGTCCAGCCCGGACAGCACGCGGCGGCTGGTGATCAGCAGCAGACACGAGGAGGAGCCCGGGAGGAGGTGGCGCACCTGGTCCTCGTCGGCCGCGTCGTCCAGCACCACCAGGGCCCGCTTCCCCGCGAGCCGGTCGCGGTACAGGGCCGCGCGGCCTCCGGCTGCTCGGGGATACGGTGGCCGGGGACGCCGAGGAGGCGCAGGAAGTACTCCAGTACGGCGGCGGGTTCGGCCGGGGACGGTCCGGCGAGAATCCCTCAGATCGGCCCACAGCTGCACGTCGGCGAAGCGGCCCGCGCGACGAACCGGTGGGCTGCGTGCACCGCGAGCCGCGTCTTGCCCACCCGGCCATCCCCTCGATGACCGCGATCGTCACCCCGGTCACCGGAGTCGGCCGTCGTGCCGCCGTCCCCGCCAGCCGCCACAGGGCGCGTATCTCCTCCTCGCGGCCGAGGAACTCCGGTATGTCCATCGGCAGTTGGTGAAGACCCTCAGCGGCGGGATCGGCGGGTGGGGCGGGATCGGCGGCGGCCTCCGGGGCCGGTTCCCGTTCCGGCCCGGCCAGGCCATGGACGGCTCGGCGGCCAGTATCCGCCCCTGCACCTCCTGGAGTTCGGCGCCCGGCTCCACCCCGAGTTCCTCACCCAGGACGCGCCGGGCCCTCTGGTACGCGTTCAGCGCGTCGCTCTGCCGACCGCACCGGTACAGGGCGAGCATCAGGAGCGCCGTGAAGCGCTCCCGGAGGGGAACTCGGCGGCCAGCCGGGACAGTTCGGGCACGATCTCCCGGTGCCGGCCCAGATCGAGGTCCGTTCGCACGCGTTCCTCGACGACGGTGGCGCGCAACTCGTCGAGCCGGTCGCGCTCCACGTCGAGGAAGTCGCCCGAGACGTTCCCGAGCGCCTGTCCGTGCCACAGCTCCAGCGCCCGGTGCAGTTCCGTCGCCGCCCGCTCCACGTCACCGCGCGCCCGCGCCACGCGGCCCGGCCCACCGCGCGTTCGAACACGGCCAGGTCGACGGCGTCCGGCTCCACGTCGAGGACGTACGCGCCGTCGGACCAGTTCAGCACGCCCTCGGCGGAGCGGGCCGCCGCTCGGGCTCCAGTACCCGCCGCAGCGCGGACACGTACTTCTGGAGCTGGTTGACCGCGTACGCCGGTGCCGGGTCGGCCCACACCGCCCCGACCAGCCGCTCCCTGGCCACGGGCGGCCCGCGTGCAGCAGCAGCACCGCCAGCACGGACCGCTGCCGCGGTGCCCCAGGTCCAGCGGTTCCGCGCCGCGCCAGGCCCGTACCGGCCCGAAGAGCGCGAACCGTAACGGTCCCGCGGCGCTGCCGACGTGCGTGTCCCGCGTGCTCACTCCCACACCTTCCGCGTCCGGCCCCGGAGGTCCGGAGCGCCGCCTAGTAGTTCGCCCAGTGTTTCGCCCAACTCTCTTGATCACACTAGTGAGGCGACAAGGGGGAGGCGCCCGAGTCGCAGGCCGTCTCAGACGTGAGGGGCCGAGGGCGCCGGTTGCTCCCGCCCGCCACGGGCGGGAGCAACCGAGACGACCGGCCGGGCACCCGCTCGCCACCGGCCAGGGGAGCCGGAGGCGGTGCGGTGCCCGGCCGGTGCTCCGGCGCCCGCGCGCCAGACTGAGCGCATGGGTACACATGACACGGATCGCGGTTACCTGCTGGACAACCGGCAGGCGGAGGCGGGGATCCGCTTCGGCGCCCTCGCGGAGCTGTTCGATCCGGGGACGTTCCGGCACGTCGACCGGCTGGGGATCGGCACCGGCGCGCGGTGCTGGGAGGTCGGCGCGGGCGGCCCGTCCGTACCGCTGGGGCTGGCCGAGCGGGTCGGCCCCACCGGAGCGGTGGTCGCCACCGACATCGACGTGTCCTGGACCCGGACATCGCCGGTGGCGTGATCGAGTGCTGCGCCACGACGTGGCGGCCGACCCGCCGCCGCCCGGCGGCTTCGACCTCGTGCACGCCCGGCTGGTGCTGGTCCACGTCACCGACCGCGCCGAGGCGCTGCGCCGGATGGTGCGGGCGCTGCCCCGGCGGCCTGCTGCTCCTCGAAGACGCCGACCCCGGGCTGCAACCGCTGCTGTGCCCGGACGAGTCGGGTCCGGAGCAGCGGCTCGCCAACCGGCTGCGGTCCGGCTTCCGCGCCCTGATGGCGGAGCGCGGGCGGAACTCGCGTACGGGCGGACCCTGCCCAGGTTGCTGCGCGAGGCCGGTCTCGCGGACGTGGGGCCGACGCGTACTTCCCGATCGCCTCACCGGCGTGCGCGGTGCTGGAGGACGCGACGGTACGGCAGATCCGGCGCCGCCTGGTGGCGCGTGGGCTCGCCACCGACGAGGAGATCGACCGCCATCTGGCGAACGTGGCCACCGGGGACCTCGATCTGGCCACCGCGCCGATGATCTCCGCCTGGGGCGCCGCCCATAGCCCTCGCGGCGGCACACTCACGGGCCCCGGCGACGTCGGCCGTGCGCCCCGGTGCCGTGTTCAGCGCACGCGCAGGACGGTCTTGCCGCGCGGCCCCGTGGCCCGGACCGCACCGGCGAGGGCTCGCGGCGCGTCCTCAAGGGGCAGCCGCGAGCCGATGACGGGCCGTACGGTGCCCGCCATGACCAGTTCGGTGAGCGCGGCGAGCCGCTCGGGCTTGCGGTCGAGCCGGTAGTTCGCGCCGCGGACGCGCTCGTCCGCGAGGAGTTTCTCGTCGAGGCCGAAGGCGGTGGAGTACAGCGCGCCGCCGTCCCGTACGGCACCGGCCACAGCGGCCGTGAGGGCGGAGTCGCCGACGGCGTCGAGGATCGCGTCGACGCCCTCGGGCGCGAGCCGCCGCAGCGCCCGGTCCAGGGCTCGGCGCCGCGGACGACCACCTCGGACGCGCCGAGCCCGCGCACCGGCTCGGCGAGCGGGCGGACGCCGTGGCGATCACCGGATCCCGCGCGCCGCGGCGGCCTGCACCGCGAAGGTGCCGACGCCGCCGGTCGCGCCGATGACGAGCAGCGTCCCGCCCTCGGGCACCGCCATGTGGTCGATCGCGCCGAGCGCGGTCATGCCCGAGGTCGGGAGCGCGGCGGCCACGTCGCCGGGCAGCCCGTCGGGGACCGCCGCCAGCGCGCCGAGCGCGGGCACCGCCTGGACGACGCAGACGTCCGCGAACGTGCCGAACTCCAGCGGTCGGCCCCAGAACTGGCCGAAGACCCGCTCCCCACGCGGAACTCCGTGACGCCGTCGCCGACCGCGGTCACGGTCCCGGCGCCGTCCATACCGAGCGTCAGCGGGAACCGGTACTCCCGAGGGACGCCAGCGCCCCGGAGGCGATGGCCAGGTCCAACGGGTTGGTCGCCGCCGCCTCGACGGCGACCCGCACCTGCCCGTGGCCGGGCTCCGGCTCGGCACTTCCCTGAGCCGGGGTGTCGCCGAAACGCTCGATGCCGATCGCTCGCATGCTCTCCCGTTCCGCCGCGGGCCGTGCGCCCGCGGCCCGCCAGCCTGCGCCACGGCGGGCTTTCGGGGAACGACCGGCTCGGCAACGATGATGAGCGAAAGGGCAACAGTCCCGGCGGTGGTGATCGGGACACCCCGGGCGCGGCGCGGGCGAGCGGGCGAGACCGGCTGGACCGTGGGCCGGACGGTGGATTGTGGCTCCGGCGACGGACAGGAAGGGTTCCGGGATGAACACGAACGCGGCACCGTTCGACGAGCTGGACCAGAAGATCATCGCGGCGCTGATCGAGAACGCCAGGACCAGCTTCACGGAGATCGGCGCGGCCATCGGGCTGTCCGCCCCGCGGTCAAGCGGCGGGTCGACCGGCTGCGGGAGGCCGACGTGATCACCGGGTACACCGCGACCGTGCGGCCCTCGGCGCTGGGGTGGCGTACCGAGGCGTACGTGGAGGTGTACTGCGACAGCGCGGCCCCGCCCGGCGGCTGACCGAGATCGCCCGGAAGTACCCGGAGATCGCGGCGGCGATGACGGTGACCGGGGCGGCGGACGCTGCTGCATCTGCGGGCGACCGACATCGCCCACTTCGAGCGGGTGTTGGAGCGCATCCGGGCGGAGCCGTTCATCCGCAAGACCATCAGCTACATGGTCCTGTCGCAGCTGCTGGACGACAGCCCCGAGGCGAGCGCCACCACTCCGGCGCCGCCGGGCGAAACGAACTGACGTCGACAGGAGGATCCACGCAACACTGCTGCGCCATCACGCAATTCTCCTTTCTTGTGCCACCTCGCAGCCGATTCCTACCGTTGATGTCGTCCCAGTCCTACGGTCAGTGAGCGAGGTGTCCGTGCCGCCCGACCGCGTACAGCGCCCTCGGCGCTATCTCGTCTGCGAACCCCGGTACTTCGACGTGCGGTACGCCATCAACCCCTGGATGCGTGAGGACGCGAGCGTGGACCTGGCCCTGGCCAGGTCGCAGTGGACACGCTCGTCGCGGCCTACCGCGAGCACGGCCACACCGTGGACGTCGCCAGGCCCGCCCGGGCCTGCCGGACATGGTGTTCTCGGCGAACGCGGCGCTGGTGCTGGAGGGCCGGGTGTTCGGCTCCCGGCTGCACGCGCCGCAGCGGCAGCCGGAGACGGCGGCCTTCCTCACCTGGTTCAAGTCGGCGGGCTTCGAGGTGTACGAGCCCGAGTCGGTGTCCGAGGGCGAGGGGACCTCGTCCCGGTGGCCGGGTACCTCCTGGCGGGTACGGGCTTTCGCACCACGCGCCAGGCGCACTGGGAGGCACAGGAGTTCTTCGGCGTGCCGACGGTGGGGCTGCGGCTGGTGGACCCGTACTTCTACCACCTCGACACCGCGCTGTTCGTCCTGGACGACGGGGACGGGAGCGGGCCGGGGCGGGGAGCGGGGCAACGTGGCGTACTACCCGGGCGCCTTCTCCGAGGGCAGCGCGTCGGTGCTGCGCCGCCTGTTCCCGGACGCGGTGATCGCCACCCGCGACGACGCCATGGCCTTCGGCCTCAACTCCGTCTCCGACGGACGCAATGTCTTCATCGCGCCCGGCGCGACCGGTCTCATCGACCAGCTCGCCGACCGCGGTTACCGTCCCGTCCCGGTCGACCTGTCGGAGTTCCACAAGGCAGGCGGGGGCATCAAGTGCTGTTCTCAGGAGATCCGTTCATGAGCACTCAGCGTTCCTCCGAGCCCGCGTCCGAGCCCACGACCGCGACCCCGGCCTCGTCGGCGGCGGTGATCCACGCGGAGGAGGCGGTCGTCGCCCACAACTACCACCCGCTGCCCGTCGTCATCAGCCGGGCCGAGGGCGCGTGGGCCGAGGACGTCGAGGGCCGCCGCTACCTCGACATGCTGGCGGGCTACTCGGCGCTCAACTTCGGCCACCGCCACCCCGCGCTCGTCGCGGCGGCGCACCGGCAGCTCGACACGCTCACCCTCACCTCCCGCGCGTTCCACAACGACCGGCTCGCGGACTTCGCGCGCGGTCTCGCGGAACTGACCGGCCTGGACATGACGCTGCCGATGAACACCGGCGCGGAGGCCGTCGAGTCGGGCATCAAGCTCGCCCGCAAGTGGGCGTACGAGGTGCGGGGCGTCGCCCCCGACCAGGCCACGATCGTGGTCGCCGCGGACAGCTTCCACGGCCGCACCACGACCATCGTCGGGTTCTCCACCGACCCGGTGGCGCGCGACGGCTTCGGGCCGTTCGCCCCGGGTTCCGCGTGGTGCCGTTCAACGACCTGGCGGCGATGGAGGCGGCCGTCGACGAGACCACGGCGGCGGTCCTGATCGAACCCATCCAGGGCGAGGCGGGCGTCGTCATCCCCGACGACGGCTATCTCGCCGGGGTCCGCGAACTGACCCGGCGCGCGGGCGTGCTGTTCATCGCCGACGAGATCCAGTCCGGGCTCGGCCGTACGGGCACCACGCTCGCCGTCGACCACGAGTCCGTGGTGCCGGACGTGCTGCTGCTGGGCAAGGCGCTCGGCGGCGGCATCCTGCCGGTCTCCGCGGTGGTCGCCGACCGGGACGTGCTCGGGTGCTGCGGCCCGGCGAGCACGGTTCGACCTTCGGCGGCAACCCGCTCGCCGCCGCGGTCGGCTCCGCCGTGCTCGACCTGCTGCGGACCGGGGAGTACCAGCGGCACGCGGCGGACCTCGGGAGGTGCTGAGCGCGGGCCTGGCCCGGCTCGTCGGCAAGGGCGTGGTGGGCTACCGCTCCCGCGGGCTGTGGGCGGGCGTGGACATCGACCCGGAGATCGGCACGGGCCGGCAGATCGGCGAACGCCTGCTGCGGCAGGGGTCCTGGTCAAGGACACCCACGGCTCGACGATCCGGCTCGCTCCCCGCTCACGATCTCGCGCGAGGACCTGGAGTGGGCGCTGGACTGCCTGGAGAAGACCCTGGACTGACCCGCCGGGCCCGGCCGTCCCGCGCGGCGGTCCGGCCGGCCCACCGGCGGCGTGAGGCCCCGCGCCCTCCCCAACTGACCGTGTGGACACCGCCTTCGATCATTTCAAGTCCGATGCGTACGTCTTCCGGACCGTACTCCGCCGGACCTCGTGGCTCATACGGGTGGCTGGTCCACACTGTGCGCGTGCTGGGAAACATTCCTGAAGAGACGACCAGTTTCGTGGGCCGCGCGGCCGAGTTGGCCGCGCTGGACACCGCGCTCGCGGAACAGCGGATGGTCACGCTGACGGGGGTCGGCGGGTGGGCAAGACACGGCTGGCGCTGCGTGCCGCGGCGCGCGGCGCCGAACGCTGGTCGGACGGGGTGTGCTGGGCGGACCTCTCCCGCTCCAGGGTGAGGAACTGCTGCTCGCGACCGTCTCCGACGCCGTCGGGCTCGCCGACCACACGCCCCGGATGCCGGTGGACGTGCTGTGCGACTGGCTCACCGACAAGCAGTTGCTGCTGGTGCTCGACTCGTGCGAGCACCTGGCCGACGCGTGCGGCCGCATGCTCGGCGATCTGTTCACGGTCGCCCGGGGCTGACCGTGCTCGCCACCAGCAGACTGCCCCTCCATCCGCACGTCGAGCACCTGGTCCCGGTCGGGCCGCTGCCCGTCGAGGACGGCGGCGACGCCCTGGCCCTCTTCGCCGAGCGCGCCGCCGAGGCGGCACCCGGCATCCGGCTCACCGCGCCGCGCAACGCCCATCTGGCCGCGGACATCTGCCGCCGGCTGGAGGGCATCCCGCTGGCCCTGGAACTCGCGGGCGCCCAGCTGCGGCACAGCTCCCTGGAGCAGATCTCCGCGCGTCTGGCCTCGCGGCTGAACACGCTCACCGAGCCCGCGTCGGGCTGGTCCGCGCCGCGCCACCGCGCCCTGCGCACCACCGTCGGCTGGAGCCACGAGCTGTGCGAGCCCGCCGAACGCCTGCTGTGGGCCAGGCTCTCGGTGTTCCGCGGCACCTTCGACGCGGTCGACGCCCGCGCGGTCTGCGCGGGCGGCCCGCTCACCCCGACGGTGTCGACCGCGCGCTGGCCGGGCTGGTGGCGGGCTCGGTCCTGGGCCGTGACGGCGAGCGCTACCGGATGCTGGACACCCTCCGGGAGTACGGCCGGATGTGGCTCGCCGAGCTGGGCGAGGAGCGGGCGGTGGCGGCCCGGCACGCCGACCACTACCTGGCCTTCGCCCAACGCGCCGACGTCGGCTGGCTCGGCCCCGAGCAGCTCGACTGGTACCGGCGGGTCGGCGAGGCGCACACCAACCTCTGCGCCGCGCTGGAGCACCTGCTCGCCGAGCACCCGCGCCCGCGGTCGAACTGATCGGCCGCATCGCCTTCTTCTGGGTCTGCTGCGGCCATCTCCACGAGGCGCGCGGCTATCTGGAACGCGCCCTCGGGCGCCACGACGAGCCGGGTCCGGCGCAGACGCGGGCGCTGTGGGCGCTCGGTGTCGCCGCCATGCTCCAGGGCGAACACAAGACGGCCCACATGCTCGGCACCGCGTGCATGGCCGCGGCGCGCGAGGAGGACGACGGCGAGGCGCTGCTCGGCGCCGCGTACCTCCTCGGCGTCACCCACCTGCTGCTGGGCAGGCCGCTCGCCGCACGCGCCGTGGCCGAACACGCGCTGGAGGCGACGCCGGGCGGCCCGTTCGACTCGGCCGGGCGGCTGCGCTGCCATCTGGTCCAGGTCTTCGCGCTCACCGCGCTCGGCGATCTGGACGCCGCCGCGGCGCGGCGACGGTGCTGCGCGAGGGCTGTGTGGATCTCGGCGAGTGCTGGACCCGCTCCTACGCCGACTACCAGCTGTCCCTGATCGCGCTCTTCCAGGACCGGCCGCGGGAGGCCGCCGGGCACGCGCGGGCGATGCTGGCGGGCAAGCGCGGGCTCGGCGACAGCTTCGGCGTCGCGCTCGGCCTGGACCTGCTGGCGGCGGCGGTCGCGGAGGAGGGCGACGGGGAGCACGCGGCCCTGGTGTACGGCAGCGGGCAGGCGCACTGGCGGGCCGTCGGCCACCCCAGCGCGGCACCCCGAACTCCAGGCGGTGCGGGAGGCGTTGGAGCGCAAGGCACGCGAGGGCATCGGCGACGCCGCGTACGCCGCCGCCTTCCGCCAGGGTGCCGTCGTCGACCCCGAGGCGGCCCTGGCCCGCGCCCTGGACGGCGACATGCCGTCGGGTGGTGACGGCTGGCGGCGGACGTCGCCTCGGCGTCGCGCGGGGCGTCACCGTGGCGCGGGGCGTCGGACCGCCGCCACACGACGTACGGCAGGAAGAGTTGGGTCAACGGGCCGATGGACAGGGCGTAGAGCACGGTTCCCGCTCCGGCGGTCCCGCCGAGCAGCCAGCCCGTGCCGAGCACGGTGACCTCCACCGCCGTACGCACCGTCCGCACGCCGCGTCCGGTGCGCGCCGACAGGCCGGTCGTCAGCCCGTCCCTGGCCCCAGGACCCAGCCGGACGCCGAGGTAGACGGCGGTGGCGGCCGCTTGCAGGGCGACCCCGGCCACCGTCAGCGCGGCCCGCGCGACGAGCCCGTCCGGGGCCGCCATGACGGCCCGCGCGGCGTCGACCACGACCGCCACCACGACGGCGTTGGCGACCGTGCCCACCCCGGGCGGCTGGCGCAGCGGGATCCACATCAGCAGCACGGCCCCGGACGTGAGCGCCATGACGGTGCCCAGGCTCCAGCCGGTCAGCGACGACAGGCCCTGGTGCAGTACGTCCCAGGGGCGACACCGAGGCCCGCCTGGACGAGCATCGCCGTGCTCACGCCGTACAGGACGAGGCCGACGGTCAGCAGGGTCAGCCGACGCGCGGGGCGGTCCGCACGGTCACGGGATGAAGGTCCACAGCGCTCATGGCGACCATGGTGGTCCGCGGCCACCTCCCCGTTCCATGACCAACTCGCCTAGCGTGGTCACATGACTCTTCCTCCGCTCTCCGGACGCATCACGGCCGCCCGGCTCGCCGACACCCTCGGCGACTGGCACGGCGGCGGATCCCGCAGCGGCGCGAAGGACCTGGCCGCGGCCGTGGAGGTCCGCATCCGCGACGGGCGGCTGCCGACGGGCACCCGGCTGCCGCCCGAGCGCGAGTTGGCGGCGGCGCTCGGCGTCAGCCGCACCATGATCGGGGCGGCGCTGGACCGGCTGCGCGACGCGGGCCTGGTCCGCTCGCGGCGCGGGCCGGGACCTGGACCGCCGAGGCGCCGGGGTGCGGCGCGGCGCCACCGGGCTGCCGACGGGTGGCGGGCTGATCAACCTCGCCCGCGCCTCTCCCCGGCGGCCCCGGGCTGACGGCCGCGTTCGAGGCGGTACGGGAGCCGATGCGCCGGGCGCTGCGCGAGGAGACCTACGACGACCTGGGCATCCCGGCGCTGCGCGAGGCGCTCGCGGCCCGGTACACCGCGCGCGGCCTGCCCACCGAGCCCGCCGAGATCATGATCACCAATGGCGCGCACCACGGCTTCGCCCTGGCGCTGCACCTGCTGGCGGGCCCCGGCGACCGGGTGCTGGTCGAACAGCCGGGGTATCCGCACGCGTTCGACGCCATCGCGGCGGCGCGGGCCGTGCCGGTGCCCGTTCCGGTGGACCCGTTCGCCGATCCCGCCTGGGACCTCGACGGGATCGCCGCGACGCTGCGGCAGACCGCGCCGCGCCTGGCGTACCTGATGGTGGACTTCCACAACCCGACGGGCCGCAGGCTGGACGCCGCCGGGCGGGAGCGGCTGGGCGCCCTGCTGGCCGCCACCCGCACCCACGCGGTCGTGGACGAGTCGGCGGTGGACCTCGACCTGACGGCCGGTTCGGGCGACGGGGCCGGGGCCCCGCCGCCGCTGGCCGCCTTCGCGCCCGGCTGGACGATCACCGTGGGCTCCCCGCCAAGTCCCACTGGGGCGGGCTGCGCATCGGCTGGATCCGGGCGCCGCGGGAGCTGATCGCGCGGCTGGGCGACGCCCGCGTCAGTCTGGACCTCGGCTCGCCGCTGTTCGAGCAGCTGCTGCTCACCGAACTCCTGGCGCGTCCGGGCATCGTGGCGGCCCGGGTGGCGGAACTGCGCGAGCGGCGCGACGCGCTGGCGGACGCGGTACGCGCCGAGTGCCCCGACTGGGCCTTCCGCGTCCCCGACGGCGGGATGTCCCTGTGGTGCGGGCTGCCCGCCCCAGTGTGCCAGCGGCTGGTCTCGGCCGCCGAGGGCAAGGGCGTACTGCTGGTGCCGGGCGCGCGGTTCGGCGTGCAGGACCGGTTGGAGCGCTGGCTGCGGCTGCCCTTCACCCAGCCCCCGGGAGACTGCGGGAGGCGGTGCGGCTGATCGCCGAGGCGGGCTGACGCCCGCCGTGGGCGGTCCCCGGCCACCGCCGGGGACCGCCCACGTTCCTGACGCCGCGTCAGGTCTCGGCGGACAGCAGCTGGGTGGCGGCGAGTTCGCGGTACAGCTCGTCGTCGTCCAGCAGCGAGTGGTGGGTGCCCACGGCCCGGATCCTGCCGTGTTCGAGGACGACGATCTGGTCCGCCTCGACCACGGTGGACAGCCGGTGCGCGATGAGCAGCACCGTGCAGTGCCGGGCGAGCCCGGTGACCAGCTCGCTGAGCGCCTGTTCGTTGCGCGCGTCGAGCTGGGCCGTGGCCTCGTCGAGCAGCAGCACCTCCGGGCGCCGCAACAGGGCGCGGGCGATGGCCAGCCGCTGGCGCTCGCCGCCGGAGAGCGTGACGCCCGGGCGCCGACCGGGTGTCCAGACCCGGTCCAACCGGGCCAGCAGGCCGTCGAGCCGGGTGACCCGCAGGGCCTCGGCGATGTCCGCCTCGCCCGCGTCCGGCGCCGCGTACAGCAGGTTGTCGCGCAGGGTCCCGGCCAGGGCCGGGGCGTCCTGCTCGACGTACGCGATCCGGCGGCGGACCTCGGCGCGCGGCAGGGCCGCGATGTCCTGCCCGCCGATGCGCAGGCATCCCGCCGTCGGCTCGTAGAACCGCTGCAACAGCGAGAACAGCGTGGTCTTCCCGGCACCCGACAGGCCGACCAGGGCGGTCTGGGTGCCGCCGGGGACGGTGAAGCTCACGCCGTGCAGCACCGGGGAGCGGCCCGGGTAGCCGAACTCCACCCCGGCCACCTCGACCGCGGGCGGCGGGCCGGGGACCGGGGCGACGGGGCCGGGTCGATGTCGTGCTCCAGCGCCATGGACGCGACCTGGTCGATACGGCCGACGGCGCCGAGGCCCTGCTGGAGCATCCCGGCCCCGCCCACCAGCGAGGCGATCGGGCTGGCGAGGAAGAACACGTACAGCAGGAAGGCGATGAGCGCGGAGGCGTCCATGTCGCCGTTCGCGACGAGCGTTCCGCCGAGCCCGAGCACCACCAGGAACGCCGTCTGGATCGACGCGCCGCCGAGCATGGTGACGATCGCGCTGTAGCGGGCGCCGACCAGGCCCGCCCGGTAGGCGTCCTCCACGGCGTCCTGGGCCGCCTCGGTCTCGCGTCCCTCGGCGCCGTTGGCCTTGACCGTACGGGTCGCCCCGAGCGTGCGGTCCAGCAGGGAGCCGACGGTGCCCACCGCGCTCTGCTCGCGCGCGACGGCCCGCCGGATCCGGGGCAGTACGACGGTCATGACGACCCCGACGAGCCCGAGCACCAGCACCGTCGCGGCCAGCAGCCCGAGGTGCAGGGTGGCCATCATCACCAGGGTCCCGACGAACGTCAGCAGCCCGTTGACGGACATGATCAGGCCCTCGGTGGCGGCGCTCTTGAGCAGGGTGCTGTCCGCGGTGACGCGCGCGATGAGGTCGCCCGGCGGGCGCCGGTCGAGTTCGGGCACGCGCAGCCGGATCAGCCGGTGGACCAGGTCGCGGCGGACCTGGCGGACCACGCGCTCGGAAGTGCGCTGCTGGAGCCAGGCGTTGGCGCCGGTCAGCAGGGCGCCCGCGACGAGCAGGACGGCCAGCACGGCGATCGGCCACCCGACGCTCTCGCCGTCGGCGAGCCGGTCCAGGATGCTCTGGGCGAACTTCGGCTGGACGAGCCCGGAGACGCTGGCCAGCAGGGACAGGACCAGGGACAGCGTCAGGGCGCGCCAGTGCGGGCGGGCGTAGCCGAGGAGCGAACCGAAGGTGCCCGGCGGGCTGTCGGCGGGCGTGTCGTCCGTCATCGGGCGCCCGCCCTCTCCTGGTCCGGGTCCTGTTCCCGGCTCCCGGAGGGTCCCGGGTTTCGGAGGCGTCCCGGCGTTCGGGAGCGGGCCCCAGGAGGGCTTCGAGCCGGTCGGCCGCGGTCTCGCTGCCGCCCGCCGCCCGGAACGAGCGGCCCACGGCGCGCGCCGCCTCCCGGTGCCCGGACGCGTCGTCCAGGACCGTGCGCACGGCGTCGGCCACGCGCCGCGCGTCCGCGCGGCCGAAGCGCAGCCTGACGCCCGCGCCCGCGCCGGTGACCTGGCCCGCGACGATGGGCTGGTCGTCCCTGATCGGGGCGACCACGAGCGGGACGCCGTGCCACAGCGCCTCGCAGACGGTGTTGTGCCCGGCGTGGCAGACGACGGCGTCGACGCGGGCGAGCAGCGGCAGTTGGGGCACGTGCGGGCGCAGCAGGATGTTCTCGCCCGCCCGGTCACGACGCCCGCCGGGTCGACGACGACGGCGCGCACCCGGGCATGCCGGACAGCGCCTGGACGGCGGCGTTGAGGAAGGGGCGCTCGCGTCGGCGTTGGCGGTGCCCAGGCTGACCAGGACGGTGCGCTCGGCTCCGGCCAGCCAGTCCCAGGGAAGTCCGCGGGCGCCGGGCGGTCGGCGACGGACGGGCCCACCAGCCAGACGTGCTCGGGAGTTCGGCCGGCCCAGCAGGGCGCCGGTGGTGTAGGCGAGGACGCCGTGCGGGGACATCCGCGGGTCGGCGGTGCCCCGGCCGTCCGCGATCCGGCCGCGCAGCGCCTCCAGCAGCCCGTCCAGCCAGGCCGCCACCTGGGCAGGCCCGCGAGCGGGTCGACCAGTTCGGCGGAGGTGGTCGCGGAGGTGACCCAGGTCAGGCCGAGCGCGTCGGCGACGATGCCGCCCGCGACGGTCTGCTGGTCGGCGACCACGACGTCCGGGCGGAACTCCTCCACGGCCGCCCGTACCCGGGGGCCATGTGGTCGGCGAGCGGGATCAGGAAGCTCTCCCACAGGAACTGGAAGGCCGCGGGCCCTTCAGTTCGGCGGTCCGGCCCACGATCCGCGCGGCCTGGTCGGGCGCCGGGTCGGGCGCGACGCAGGGATAGACGCGCGCGTCGGGTCCGGCCAGCCGGTGGACCAGGTCCTCCGGTCCCGCCCAGGCGATGTCGTGGCCGCGCGCGGCCAGCGCGGCGGCGGTGCCGACGGCCGGGTTGACATGGCCGACCAGGGGCGGCACGACGAACAGGAACCGGCCCATCTAGCCCGCCTTCACGGTGGTGTGGATGTCGTCGCCGAGCCAGTCCAGCAGCAGGTCGGCCGTCTCCTGGTCCGCTCCACGAGCACCGAGTGCCCCTGGTCGGGCAGGACGACGGTGCGGCAGTGGGCGAGGGTGGCGGCCAGGTGGTCGGCCTGGCCGGAGAGTTTGGAGTCGGCGCCGAAGAGGGCGAAGACGGGGCAGCGGATCTCGGCGAGGTCGTCGTCCAGGACGCGGCTGCGCGGGATGTCCTCGCCGAGCGTGGTGGCGTCCAGGACGCGTCCGGCGAGCTGGAAGGGCGCGCGTTGCGCTCGGGGTCCTCGGCGAGCCAGGTGCGCACCTCCTTGACCACGAGGCCGCCCTCCTCGCCGGTGAGACCCTCGGCCATCTTCTCGGCCCACGCCCTCACCGGCGGCTCGGACTCGATGGCGATGACGGAGCGGACGCGGTCGGGGCGGGCTGCGGCCAGTCCGTAGGCGATGGCGCCGCCGAAGGAGTTGCCCACGACGTGCGCCGGGCGGTCCTCGCCGAGGGCGTCGAGGAGTCCGTCGAGGTCCGCGACGAAGTCCTCAAGTCGGTAGCCGGTGGCGGGCCGTCCGGTACGCCCGTGGCCCCGCAGGTCGTACATGAGGACGTCCATGCCCCGCTCGGCGAAGGCGGGGCCGAGGGAGAAGTAGTAGCTCGCCAGGCTGTCGATGAGCAGGCCGTGGACGAGCACCACCAGGGGCGGCGGGCCGTCGGTGGGCGGACCGGCCGCGGGCATGCGCTGTACGTGGACGTCCAGCTCGCCGACGCGGATCTTCGCCATGGGTCAGACCGCCTCGCCGCGGGCGCGGCGGGAGGAGGCCACGACGTGGCGCACCAGGTCGCCGACGGTCAGCGCGATGATCTCCTCAAGCCCGCGGTCCGCGATGAAGGCGGCGAAGTTGACGGTGTCGCCGTAGTGTTCGCGCAGCGCCGCGGAGAGCGTGACCAGGTCGATGCTCTCCAGTTCGAGGTCGTCGTGGAACAGGGTGTCCATGGTGATCTCGGCGTCGTCAAGACCGTACTCGTCGAGCACCTCGCGCAGCATGCCCGTCACGTCGTCCAGCACGGTCTGCTCGGCCGGGTGGGCCGCACGGCTCCGCCTGCTTCAGCGCTCATCTTCGCTCTCCTCCTCGTTGGCGGCCGTCCAGGCCACGACGTAGTCCCTGGGGGCAGTCCGGGCGGGTTGCCGACCGGCCGGTGATGGACGTGGTAGGTGTCGCCACCGGTACGGACCGTCAGCGCGGTGCCGGTGGCGGCGGTGATCTCGAAGTTCCTCGGGGCCCCGACCAGTCCGGTGCCCCGGCCTTGCCGACGGCTTCCTTGGCGGCCCAGAAGCGGGTGAACCACAGGGCCTCGGGCTCGCCGGTGTCGCGCGCCAGCGAGGCGAGCAGGTCCCGTTCGCGGGGCCGAGCGCCACCTCGTGGGTGCCGTCCGGGCGCTCGGTCACCTCCTCGATGTCG
Source organism: Streptomyces sp. M19 (assembly GCA_038070365.1). Classification (GTDB taxonomy): domain Bacteria; phylum Actinomycetota; class Actinomycetes; order Streptomycetales; family Streptomycetaceae; genus Streptomyces. The sequence goes on from JAMYWE010000001.1 coordinate 334,907, forward strand.
ATGCCGCAGGGGCCTGACCTGGCGAGGGCGACGGCGGCCTCGCCCCGGTGCGCGAGGGAGACGTGCAGGTCCGGGAGGGTACGGCCGTACGCGCCCGTGACGTACGGGCGCCCGGCGGGTCGTTGGCGACCCGCAGTTCGGCGGGAAGATCCCGCCGCTCCCGGCGTCCCACAGCCGCTGCCGCACCGCGTCTTTGACGGCGATCCGGCCGAGCAGCCACTGCCGCCTGCCCGGGGGCGTGCGCCTCGTAGGCGGCGCGTTCCTCGCCCGCCAGCATGTTCCGCATGATCAGTTCACGGGTGGCCAGGTCGGGCCACCGCTCGTGGACCAGGGACCAGCCGCCGGGCCGCGCCTCGAGAGGGTGTGGTGCTCCGGCTCGCGGTCCACCCGGCGGATTCGCGGGTCGCTGTCGAAGCGGCGGTCGCGCCAGCCGCCGAACTCCGCCCAGACGCGGCCCTGGTGGACCAGTTGCATGTCGGCTTCGAGGGTGGTGTCGGTGACGGAGACGACGCGGATCAGGCAGTCGAGCCGCTCGCCGGGCGCGGGTGCGCGCCGTGGAAGCGGATCTCGCGCATGCCGACCGGGAAGACGGTGGTGCGGGTGGGCAGCCGCGACATGATCCAGTAGCCGAGCAGTTGGCCGACGTTGTCCAGCAGGGCCCCGGCGCGGGCGGAGTGGTCAGGACGCCGCGTACGTGCGCGTCGCCGATCGCGGTCAGCTCGGTGACGCCCTGGAAGCGCGGGCCGTGGAACATCCAGCGCCGGGTGTACAGCTCGCGGGCGGTCAGGTCGCAGGGCTCTCCTCGGCCGCCGGGAAGGTCCAGCGCGGGCGCGCTCCGGTCGTGGTCCGGCGCGAGTTCGACGGTGGCCTGCGCGTACGGGCCGAGGGCGGCCGTCACCCGGGCGTGCCCGAGGGGTGGGCGGGCGCGGGGTGACGTGGACGGGGATGTCGACCGCGGGGATGGCGGTGATCCACTGGTTGAGCCGGACGTCGTGGACGGCCACCGCGCGCAGGCCGGGGACGGCCCGCTCGGCGTGGTCCATCAGGTGCCCGATGACGGTGGTGCCGGGGACGACCGGCCAGCCCTCGGCCGGGTCGGCCTGGGGCGGCTGCTTGAAGAAGCAGTGGTCGAGCAGGTACGGCATGGTGTCGACGGAGATCCGCAGCGTGGTGTGCAGTTCGCCGGGGTCGCGGGAGGCCGGGCGGCCGGGGTGGCGGGCGCGGCGGGCGGCGCGTACGGGCGGGCCGGGGCGCGGCCGGTGCGGGGCGGGCGGCGGCCCGCGGTGAGGACGTCCGCCGCCAGCGCCGCCGTGTCGTCGAGCAGCGCGGCGAACTCGGCGGCCAGCGGGTCGCGGGCGCCGAGGGTGTCCAGGGCGGAGGGCCGCGCGCCGTCGACCGCCCGGCGCGGCGGGCCAGCGCGGCGCCGACCGCCGTGCGGGTGGGCTCGTCGAGGGAGATCATGGCGCCGCCGAGGTCGAGCCGGACCGGCGGTGCGCGGCCTGCGGCCCGGGGTCGCGGCCGGGCGGAGCGCGGCGGCGTCCGGCACGGCCCCGTCGGCCCACAGGGCGGTGGCCACGCGGAGCAGTTGGGGAAGTCCGGAGCGGTGCGCGGAGTGGGCCGGGACCACGAGGTGGTCGCGGCCTCGCAGGGTGTCGCCGATCAGCGAGCCGAGCTGGCCCGCGCCGAGTTGGACGAAGGCGCGGAAGCCCGCCGCGTACATGGCCTCGATCAGCAGCCGGAAGCGGACCGGCTCCAGGAGGTGGCGGACGAACAGCTCGCGCACCGCCTCCGGTCGCGCGGGTACTCCGCGAGGGTGGTGGCGGACCAGACCGGCAGCCGCGCGGGTGCAGCGTGTAGGTCTCGGCCGCCTTGCGTATCGGGTCCAGGTACGGGCGGAGCATGGGCGTGTGGAAGCCCGAACGGAACGGCAGGACCTGGGAGATGGCGCCCTGCTCGCGGAAGCGGGCGACGAACTCCTCGACCTCCGCCGACGGGCCGCAGATCATGGACTGGCTGGGGCGTTGTCGTGGCTGAGCACGACCTGGGTCTGTCCCCGCAGGGTCTCCTCGACGCGGTCGGCGGGCGCGCCGATCACCGCGAAGGCCAGGCCCGGCACGCGCAGCGCGTCCGGGTCGAAGGAGGCGAGGAAGGCGTCCACCTCGTCCTGGGCGTGGATCCCGGCGGCGGCCATGGCGGTCCACTCGCCGAGGCTGTGCCCGGCGAGCGCGTCGGGCACGACGTCCATCCGCTCCAGCGCGGAGTGCAGGAGGCGGCCGAGCTGGAAGACGCCGGTGCCCTGGCGGCCGACGTCGCCGACCGTGACGTCGGTGCCGGACAGTTGCCAGGGCAGGCCGAAGTGCCGGGCGACGTCGTCGCAGTTGGGGTCGAAGTCGGCTTCGAGGCCGGGGAAGACGAAGGCGAGCCGCCCGCCCGCGTCGCCCAGCAGGGGCGCGGGACGAACCACACGTCGTTCCTGCCGCGCCACGGGCGGCCCCGGTCGACCGCCTTGCGGGCGAGCGCCAGCCGCTTCGCGGTGGGTTCCACCACGCCGAGCCGGGCCGGACCGGCGGGCGCGGGCCGCTCCCGTCGGACGCGGCGGCGCGCAGGGCGGCGTCGTCGCGGTCCAGCAGCCGGGCCAGCTCGGCGGGGTGGCCGCGGCCAGCCGCAGCACCCGCTCGGTTCGCCCACCACGGCCGCGGGACCACCCGTGGCGGGAGGGCGGCGGCCGGTGCGGTGGCGGGCTGTTCGAGGACGACGTGGGCGTTGATGCCGCCGAAGCCGAAGGCGTTGACGGCGGCGCGGCGTACGGGCCGTGGACGTCGGCCTCCCACGGACGGCGGTGTCCACGGTGGTGAAGCGGGTACGGGCGAGCGCCGGGTGCGGGTCGTCGCAGTGCAGGGTCGGCGGGAGGACGCCGTGGTGGACGGCGAGCGCGGCCTTGATGAGCCCGGCGATCCCGGCGGCGGGCATGGTGTGGCCGATCATGGACTTGACGGAGCCGATGACGCCGCGCGGCGCGTCGCCCGGCGGGCCGAAGACCTCGGCGACCGTCTCCAGTTCGGCGGTGTCGCCCGCCGGGGTGGCGGTGCCGTGGGCTTCGAGCAGCCCGATCACGCCGGGTTCGGCGGGTCCCGGCCCGCTCTGCGCCACGCCCGCGGATCGCCTCGGCCTGGCCGCCGGAGTCCGGGCTGAGCAGCCCGCCGGAGCGGCCGTCGCCCGCGACCCCGGTGCCGGTGATCACGGCGTAGATCCGGTCGCCGTCGCGTTCGGCGTCGGCGAGCCGCTTGAGCACCACGACGCCGGTGCCCTCGCCGATGAGCACCCCGTCGGCGTCCCGGTGGAAGGGCCGGATGCGCTCGCTCCGCGACAGGGCGCCGAGTTGGGAGAACACGCTCCACAGCGTGATGTCGTGGCAGTGGTGAACGCCTCCGGCGAGGACGACGTCGCAGCGGCCGGTCTCCAGCTCGCGGGCCGCGTGGTCGACGGCGATGAGCGAGGAGGCGCACGCGGCGTCGACCGTGTAGGCCGGGCCGCGCAGGTCGAGGCGGTTGGCCAGCCGGGAGGCCGCCAGGTTGGGCACCAGGCCGATGGCCGACTCCGGTGCCTCGGGGCCGAGTTGGTCGGTGAAGGCGCGGCGCACCTCCTCCAGCCGCTGCTCGCCGAGGTCGGGCAGCAGCTCGCGCAGGGTGTGCACGAGCTGCCCGCGGTGCGCACCCGTTGGTCGAGCCGGACCAGGCCGGGGTGAGGTAGCCGCCGCGGCCGAGGATCACCCCGGTGCGGCGCCGGTCGGCGAAGAGCCGGTCGGCGCCGCCCGCGTCCTGGACGGCCTGGGAGGCCACCCGCAGCGCGATCAGCTGGTCGGGTTCGGTGGTCCGTACGGAGGCGGGCATGACGCCGAAGGAGGTGACGTCCACGTCGGCGAGGTCGTCGACGAACCCGCCGCGGCGGCAGTAGACGCGGTCGGCGCGGCGCTCGGCGTCCGGGGCGTAGTGGTCGGCGTCCCAGCGGGCGGCGGGGACGTCGGTGATCGCGTCGACGCCCTGGACGAGGTTGTGCCAGTAGGTGCCGAGGTCGGGCGCGCCGGGGAAGAGCACCGACATGCCGACGATGGCGATCGGGCAGGGCTGGACATCGCGCCGGTCACCACCCCGAGGCGGTGTAGACGACCGCGGTGTTCTCCCGCGGGCCCCAGGCCAGTTCGCGCAGCAGGCTCATGGCGCCCTCGTCGGGGTCGATGAGGCGGATGCCGCGCGCGGCGTAGTTGCGCATCAGTTCCGGGGTGACCATGCCGTTGTTGGTGCCGGTGGGCGCCCAGGGGCCCCAGTGGACGGTCAGTCCGCGTCGTTCGGTGCCCTCGGACCAGTCGCGGCCGAGGGTTTCGAGGGCGTCGTTGGCGGCGGCGTAGTCGGTCTGGCCGCGGTTGCCCACGGTGGCGGCGATGCTGCCGAACAGCACGGCGAAGCGGGGCCCGTGGAGAGTTCGCCGACGGCGTCGAGCAGGGTCCTGGCGCCGTCGGTCTTGGTGCTGAAGACCCGGTGGAAGGAGTCCGGGGACTTCTCGGCGAACAGCTTGTCCTCGATCACCCCGGCCGCGTAGACGATGCCGTCGAGCCTGCCGTGCTCGGCGTGCACGTCCTTCACGGCGCGGTGCACGGCCTCGGCGTCGCGCACGTCCACGCAGTGGTAGCGCACCGAGCTGCCCAGCCGGGTCAGCCGCCGGACGGTGTCGCGCACCTCGCGCTCGGCCTGGATCCTGCCGACGGTCCGCTCCACCTCGGCCGGGGACTTCAGGCCGCCCGCGATGAGCGCGGCGCGCAGTTCGGCGTCGCCGGTGGCGGCGGCGAGTTCGGGGCCTCCTCCGCGGCCGGGAGCGGGGTGCGGCCGAAGAGTTCCAGGCGGCAGCGGGTGGCGGTGGCGAGCGCGGTGGCGAACCGGGCGGTGATGCCGCGCGCGCCGCCGACCAGGAGGACCACCGAGTCGTGGTCGAGGCCGAAGGCCGCGGCCTCGGCGGCGCCGTCGTCGGAGGGTCCGGCTCCGGCGCTGCCCAGGGTGCCCCGGTCGGTCTCGGTCATCCGCAGCCCGCGCCGGGTGTCCGCCGTGCGCAGCACGACCGGTTCGCGGTCGGCGGAGGTCAGTTCGGCGACGAGGGCGTCGGCGGCGGTGGCGGGTCGGTCCCGGCGGGCTGCTCGACGACGCGGGCGATGGTCTCGGGTACTCCCGGACAGCGAGCGGAAGAATCCGCGCAGCCCCGCGGAGGCGCCCGCGGCCAGCACCCAGCGCGGGTCGGCGGCCAGGTAGGACTGGTAGAGCGGGACGGCGCCGGGCAGCACCGGCTCGGGCGCGGGGCCGCCGTCCGGGGAGAGCAGGTGGATCAGGCCGTCGAAGCGGGCGCCGTCGGGTATCGCGGTGGCGGTCACGGCACGCGCGCCGTGGGATCCGAGCCGTTCCGCGACGGCCTCGGCGAGCGGTCCTTCGCCGAGGACCAGGAAGGCGCGCCCGGCGAGTTCCGCGGGGTCCACGGCGGCGGGCGCGAGGTCGAACTCCGTCATCACCAGCCGCTTGGGGCCGTGACGACGGGCTCGGCGGCGGGTTCGGCGGCGGGCGCGGCCGGCCGTCCGCCGCGGCGGGGCCGCGGTCCGCGCGGGGCGGCGGGCTCCGGGCGTCGTCCTGGCGCGCGGCGAGGAGCAGTTCGGCGATGCCCGCGGCCGTACGGGCCTTGGACAGCTCCTCCAGACCGGCGTCGTCGGCGGTGGGCAGGGCGAGCCGCCCGGCGAGCTGTCCGGCGATCTCGGCGCGCTTGATGGAGTCGACGCTCAGGTCGGCCTCCAGGTCCAGATCGGGTTCGATCATGTCCGCCGGGTAGCCGGTGCGTTCGCCGATCACCTCCAGGACGACGGCGAGCACCGCGTCCTCGGTCAGCTCGGCCGGTACCGGGTCGGGCGCGGGCTCCGGGCGGCAGCGGGGCGGCGGGCGCCGGACGGCCGCCGCGGCGGGCGCGGGGAGCGCGGTCAGCTCGCGGGGGCGTACTCGGCGGGTACGAGGCCGGGCACCGGGCCGGGGCGGACGCCGGGGTCGGTGCCGAGGTAGCCGAGCAGGACATCGCGCTGGGCGGCGATCATCTCCCGGCTGGTGCGCAGGAATTCGCTGATGAGGGCCTGCCGCCGGTCGCCGCCGCGCCGTGGGCGGTGTCGGCGTGCAGCGGTTGTCCATGGCTGCCGGGACGGGTGGTCACAAGGGCCTCCGGGATGCGCTGGGCGGGGTGCAGTGCTGTGGCGGGGATGACGCCGTCGGCGGTGCGGACGAGGTGGCCGTCGACGGTCCAGCCCGCGCGCCTGCGGCGGGGGCGTGCGCGAAGTCGACGGCGTCGCGGCCCTGGAACAGCCAGCCGGTGCGTACGTCGGTCCCGGCGACGGCGAGTTCGGCGAGCGCGGTGAGGAAGCCGGGCAGGCCGGTGCGGCGCCGGGCCTCCAGGGTGACGGTGCGGTGCGGGCGGTCGCCGAGGATCTCGGTGACCTGCCGGGTCAGCACCGCGCCGGGGCCCGCCTCGACGAAGGTCCGGGCGCCCGCCTCGTACATGGCCTCGATCTGCTCGACGAAGCGGACGGGCGAGCCGATCTGGGCGGCGAGTTCGGCGCGTATCCCTCGGCGGTGTCGGGTAGACCGCGGCGGTGCGGTTGGACCACACCGGGATGGCCGGTGCCTCCAGCGGCACCGAGGCGAGGGTCGCGGCGAAGGTGTCGCCCGCGGCGGCGACCAGGGGCTGTGGAAGGCGCAGGCCACCGGGATCCGCTTGGCCTCAAGGCCCCGCGCGCGCAGCCGCTCGACGGCCGCCGCCACGTCCTGGGTGGGTCCGGAGATCACCGTCTGGCGGGGCGAGTTGCGGTTGGCGACCACGACGGTCCCGGCGTGGCCGGTCTCCTCAAGGGCGGCGGTGACCTCGTCCGCCGGGGCGGTGACCGCGGCCATGGTGCCGGGTCGTCGGCGCCGGTGGCGGCGAGGACGGACTCGGCGCGGGCCCTGCTGCACCACAGCAGTTCCTCGGGGCCGAGCGCGCCCGCCGCGGCGAGCGCGGCGAGTTCGCCGTAGCTGTGCCCGGCCGCCATCGCCGGGCGGACGCCGACCCGGCCGAGCAGGTGGTGGGCGGCGAGCCCGGTGATGCCGAGCGCGGGCTGGGCGACGCGGGTGTCGGTGACGCGGTCGGCCTGGTCCTGCCGTCCGGCCTCGTCGAAGGCGGCGGGCGGGAAGACGGCCGCGGCGGTGGACTCGTCGAGGCGCAGGAAGCGCTGGAGTTCGGGGAAGGAGACGAACAGTTCGGCGAGCATGCCGGGCGCTGGCTGCCCTGACCGGGGAAGAGGAAGGCGAGTTCGCCGGGTTCGGCGCCGTCCGCGAGGTGGATGCCGTCCTCGGGGCGTGCTCGCCGTCGGCGGCCCGGCGCAGCGCGGCGGCCAGGTCCGGTACGGAGGAGGCCACGACCGCGATCCGGCGGGCAGGCCGCGTACGGCGGCGAGGTCGGCGCGGCGGGAGGCGGCGAGCGCCAGGTCCCGCAGCCGGGGCGGCCGGTGGGCGCCGTGGTCGGCCTCGGCGAGGGCGAGGAGTTCGCGGGCGGCCTTGGCGGCGCCCTCGTGGTCGGCGCCGCGGAAGGTGAACAGCTCGGCGGGCCACTCGTCGCGGGCGTGGGCGGGCGGGGCGCCGTCGTCGTGTGCGCGCAGGACGATGTGGAAGTTGGTGCCGCCGAAGCCGAAGGCGCTGACCCCGGCGACGCGTTCGGCGGGCGGCGCGGCCACGGCCGGGCCCTGGTGTGGAAGGCGAAGGGCTGGTGCGCCCGTCCCAGGCGGGTTGGGCTGCCGCAGGTGCAGCGTGGGCGGCTTGATCCCGTGGTGGAGCGCGAGCGAGGTCTTGATCAGTCCGGCGAGACCGGCGGCGCACTTGGTGTGGCCTATCTGGGACTTCACCGAGCCGAGGACGCAGCCGCCGGGGTCGGCCCCGGCCTGGGTGAAGATCTCGGTGAGGGCGCCCAGTTCGGTGCGGTCGCCGACGACGGTGCCGGTGCCGTGGGCCTCGACCACGCCGACCTCGGCCGGGGAGATCCCGGCGTTGCGGTAGGCGCGGGTGAGCGCCCTGCGCTGGCCGTCGGCGCGGGGCGCGGTGAGTCCGAGGGCCCGGCCGTCGCTGGAGCTGCCGACGCCCTGACGACGGCGTAGATCCGGTCGCCGTCGCGTTCGGCGTCGGCGACGCGCTTGAGGACGACGCAGGCGACGCCCTCGCCGAGCGCGATGCCGTCGCCGGAGCGGTCGAAGGGGCGGAGCGGCCGGAGGGGACAGGGCGTGCGCCGAGGCGAAGAGCAGGTAGTCGTTGATGCCGTTGTGCAGGTCGGCGCCGCCGCACAGCACCAGGTCGCTGGTTCCGGCGGTCAGCTCCTTGCAGGCCACGTCGACCGCGGTGAGGGAGGAGGCGCAGGCGGCGTCGACGGTGTAGTTGGCGCCGCCGAGGTCCAGGCGGTTGGCGATCCGTCCGGCGATGACGTTGGCGAGGATGCCGGGGAAGGAGTCCTCGGTCAGCCGCGGGAGTTGCTCGGCCAGCGCGGGCGGCAGCTCGCCGAGGTAGGAGGGCAGGACCGTACGCAGCGCCATGGCGTTGGACAGGTCGCTTCCGGCCTCGGCGCCGAACACCACGGAGGCGCGGTCCCGGTCGAAGGGCCGCTCGGCGTATCCGGCGTCGGCGAGGGCGCGGCGGGCCACTTCGAGGGCGAGCAGCTGGACGGGTTCGATGCTGGGCAGGGAGGCGGGCGGGATGCCGTAGTCCAGCGGTTCGAAGGGGATCTGGGGCAGGAAGCCGCCCCAGCGCGAGGGGTGTTCCCCGCGCCGTCCTCGGCGTAGTAGAGCGAGGCGTCCCAGCGGGAGGCGGGGACCTCGGTGACGGCGTCGGTGCCGGAGAGCACGTGTCCCCAGAAGGACGCCAGGTCGGGTGCCTGGGAAGACGCAGGCCATGCCGACGACGGCGATGTCCAACGGCTCGGGGCGGCGGCGGGTTCGTCCGCGCCGGTGCCGAGGGCGGCCCTGCGCCGGTCGAGGAAGGTCTGCGCGCCGGTGGTGACCGAGGCGTGCAGCGCGGCGACGGTGGTGACCCGCGACCGCAGGACGGCGACCTGCCCGGCCATGAACATGCCCTCGGCGAGCTGGCGGTCCTCGTCGACCTCGCGCAGTTCGCCGCCGACGCGTTCGATGCCCTTGCTGGCCAGCCGCAGACGGCCCACGTTGAGCCGCTCCAGCCGCTCCCACGCCTCCCGGCTGGGGACGTCGCCGGTGCGCAACTCCTCCTGACGGCGGCGAACTCGTCGGTGAAGGGCTGCGCACGCAGCGGGTGGCGTGGCCGGGGCGGTCTCCAGCAGTTCGGTGCGCTCGGCGTCGACCATCTGCCGCTGGAACAGGGCTGTACGGCGCCCGCCGCGACGGCCTCCTCGGTGAACAGGTAGGCGGTGCCCATGAGGACCCTGGCGGCGGCGCCGCGGGCGGCCAGCGGTGCGGTCATGGCGGCGACCATGGCCGCGGACCGCTCGTCGTGCACGCCGCCCGCGAACAGCAGCTGGAGTTCGGCGGCGGTGTCCTTCCCGGCGGCGGCCAGGAAGTCCTCCACGACGTCGAGTTGCGCCTGCCACAGCGGGAAGCTGGCGCGGGGCCGACGTGCCCGCCGCACTCGGAGCCCTCGAAGACGAACTTGCGCGCGCCCGCTTCGAGGAACTGGCCGAGCAGTCCGGGCGAGGGCACGTGCAGGAAGGTCGAGATCCCGGCCTGCTCCAAGGCCGCGGCCTGCGCGGGCGGCCCCGGCGATGATGGCGTGGGAGGGCCGGATCTCCCGGATGACCTCCAGCTGGGCGTCCTTGATCTCCTCGGCGGCGAAGCCGAGGACGCCGACGCCCCAGGGCGCGTCGCCGAGGGTGTCGCGGGTCTCCTCCAGCACCGCGCGGGTCTGCTCGGCGCCGGACAGGGCGAGCGCGATGAACGGCAGGGCGCCCTCGGCGGCCACGGTGTCGGCGAACGCGGCCTGGTCGCTCACCCGGTCATCGGCCCCTGGGCGACGGGGAGTCGGGTGCCGAAGGCGCGGCTGGCGGCGCTGTCGGGGCCGAGTACGGGCACGTCGGCGGCGAGCGCGCCGGTCACCGCGTCGCGTATGCCGCGGATCGCCGCGCCGAGCGTGCCCCAGCGCCGCTGGAAGGTGACCGGCAGGAACGCGTCCTGGCCGATCTCCAGCGGGCTCCGGCGTCGGCCGCGCCGGAGCGCGCCGCCGCAGCACGCGCAGGCCGTCGGCGACGACGGTCTCGGAGCCGTCGAGTCCGCTGAGCGCGCTGGTGATCTCGGCGGGGAGTTCGGCCTCGGCGAGCAGCGCGGTCTGGGTGTCCAGCACCACCCGGCGGCCCCTCCGGCGACGGCCGCCGCCGCGGTGTGCGCGCCGATGCCGCCGCAGGCCCAGACCGGCAGCCCGTCGGCCTCGTCCGCCAGCAACTGTTGGACCAGCACGAACGTACTCAGCTCGCCGCCGCGCCCACCGGCCTCGTGGCCGCGGGCGATCAGCCCGTGGGCTCCGGCCGCCACCGCGGCCCGCGCCTGTTCGCCGCTGGTCACCTCGGCCAGCAGGCGGCGCCCGGGAAGTCGGCGGCGGTCGCCGTCGCGCCCACCGCCAGCACCACGGTGTGGACGCAGGCGGGAAGGTCCCGCGCGGTGACGCCCCGCCCGTCGGCGAGCCGTACGCCGAACCCGGAGCGCGACCACTCACCGGCCGCCCCAGTTGCTCGCGGGCCACCCGGCCACCGGCGGTGAGGTCGAGCACTCCCAGCCCACCGGCGCGTACGGCGGCGGCGGTGAACCGTGCCGACGCGACGCCGAACGGATGCACCGCGAGGACGAGGTCCGTCATCGCGGACGCGCCACCGTCGGTGTCGGCATGGGGCATACGCATGGAAACACTCCAGGGGACGAGGAAGTGTACGAAGGTGAATATTCAAGAGACGACGTCAGTCGCTCCCTATTGCGAGATGCGCGACGGCGTGCGCGGGCTGGCGCGGCCTGGGGAGTGGCGGCGCGAAAAGGAGAGTGAGCTGCCATGAATCAAGCGCCTCGGGGGTGGGGAAGGCGTTCGAGAGCGGGTAGCGGCGATCGTACTACGGAGTACGGCCACCCAGCCGGGCTACTTGGTTACAGCTTGACGTCGACGGATTGAATTGCCCGGATCCGCCGAGATCGGGACAACCGTGACAGGAGTTAACACGCCTGTCACACGGATGAGCAATATCGCAACAAAATTCCGCAAATCGCCCGGAGCGGACCCCGGTGATTACGCCACCCATTCATGATTCCGACTGCCGGAAACCCGGACGGAATGAGGAAGTTTGCTTCCAGAAAACGGTTTCCGCCCGGATCGGGAACACGCTGTGGCGTGGACCACCCGCGGTCGGAGGGTCCACGCCACAGCGGGGTTCGGGGAGGGTCAGCCGCAGTGCTGAGCCTTCTCCTCGTCGGTCATCGCGCGGGTGTGCTGGGTCTTGGTGCTGGGCGCGTCCGGCTTCGGACCGGTGGCGTCGAACGGCACGTACCAGATGTAGTGGCCGTAGAACGGGTCCGGGAAGTGCAGTTCGTACTGGCCGGTGACGTGCTGCAACTGTGCCTCGCGGGTCACCCAGCCCACCTCGCCGGGGCGCACGTCGACGTTGGTCTGGTCGCTCTCGGTGTGCGAACTCTCCCAGGTGTGGCCGTAGGAGGTCTCGATGCTCACCTTGAAGACCTCGGCGAATCCGTACTCGGCGCTGAGGGAGACGCCGACGCTGTTGGACTCGCCGGTGGTGTCCGACCAGCCGACGGTGGAACGCTGGGTGTCGGCGGTGCAGTTGAAGGCGCTGTCGCCCACCTGGTGGGCCTCCCCATCAGGTCCTCGGGCGCTCCGTCGGGGTGGAAGTCACACGTGTCGGTGCCGTTGTCGCACTTGTCCAGCAGTTCACGGGCGGTGGGGTCTCCTCGGCCTGCGCGGCGGGGCGGTCATCAGACCACCGGCCGTGGCCAGGGCTGCCAGGACGACGGCTATGCGCACGCGATGGGTCATCATCGACTCCTGTGGGGAATGTGGGGAATTGAAGGACGCGGCCGTGGGGCCGTGACGAAAAGGCGGGAACAGGGGTTCGGTGACCTAGCTGAACCCGATGGACTGGCTGCGGTCATTCATGAACGAGCCGATGTCGGGGTGTTCTCGTCGAACGGGCCGTCCCGGTCGCCGCCGAGGTTGGGCTCGGGGTAGAGCCATATCGCGCAATTACCCCAGGGCTGCACGGAGGAGATCCGGTTCTTCCAGTCGTCGTCGAGGTCGTACTGCCAGTTGACCCAGCCGTCCTTCTTGCACAGCTCGGGCCCGGAGACCGTGAGCGAACTCCCGCCGTAGCCGGTGTCGTCGAAGAACGTGCCCTGGATGACGCCGTCCGCGGCCCCACGTCGCGCGTGACCGGGCCCGCTTCGGCGGCGGCCCGCGCGCGGAACGTGGCGTCGTGGGCGGCCTCGCGCGCGGTCGCGGGCGCGTCGGCGATCCGCCCGCCCGTCGCCCAGTCGACCGCCTCGGTGAAGCTGCCGAAACAGCGCTGCTCCCCGAAGCGGAATCCACCGCGCAGTCGCGGTCCGCCGACCGGTCGCCCGCGGCATGGGCCGCGGGTGCCCAGGCCAGGCCCGCCAGCAGGGCCAGAACCGCGCCGCCGGACCGGGCGAGGCGTGCTGTCCGTGTGTCCATCCGGACTCCTCTCATCGCTTGGTGCGGATGCTTCAGCTACGTCTGCTCGCATCGTTAACAAGCGAAACACCAGAGACTCCAGAAAACTTCTGAATCTTTGACACCTGACGTCACATCAGATGCCGTACGCCCCAGTCGAGTTGCCCGCACCGCACGCACGAGAGCGGAGCAAGACCGCGGTTCGCACCGAAGCCGGTGATGCTCTCGAAGAGGACGAGCGCGACGAACGGCCGCATACTCCCGCGCTCGGCGGGCGCGGTGCGCACATCCGCCCTAAGCTGGACATACGGCGACGACGACGGAGGTGTGCCATGGGCCGTACCCACCACTTCCACGTCGAGGACGGCGATCACTCGATCACGGTGACCGTGCGGGCCTTCGAGATCGAGGTGGCGGTCGACGGCGGGCAGGTCCTGCTCCAGCGGGTCAGCGGGACCGGCACCAGCGTGCTCGTCGGCGAGCTGCCCGGCCGCCCGCCCCGCCCGTTCCGGATCCTGGTGCGCAGGTCGCGGCTCGGCTCCGGCATCCCCGGTGCACGCTGGTGCGCGGCGGCGTCGATCAGCCGATGCCGCAGCGCACCGGGTGTGAGGGACGCCGGACCCGACGGGCGTCAGGGCCACAGCGCGGCGGCGAGCGCCGCCCCGGTGAACGCGGCGCCCAGCCCGGCGACGACGCTGGCCACGACGTTCACCGCCGCGTAGAACCGCGCGCCGTCCTCGGCCAGCCGCAGCGTCTCGTAGGAGAACGTCGAGTACGTCGTCAGGGCGCCGCAGAAGCCGGTGCCGACCAGCAGCCGCACGTCCGACGAGGGGCGCCCGCCGTGACGGCGCCGGTGACCGTGCCGAGCACCAGGCAGCCGACCAGGTTCACGGTGAAGGTGCCCCAGGGGAAGACGGTGTCGTGCCGGGTCTGGGCCCAGCGGTCGGTGAGATACCGCAGCGGGCGCCCACCATCGCGCCGACGACCACGAGGAACCAGTTCACCGCGCGTCGCCCCGCCCCACGTACCGGATGACCTCGCAGTCGTCGAGGATCACCAGCCCTCGGTCACCAGCTCGTCGAGCTGCGGCAGGAAGGCCCGTACCCGGTCCTCGGTGTCCACGATGACGACCGCCACCGGCAGGTCCTCGCCCAGCGACAGCAGCCGCTGGGTGTGGATCAGCGAGGACGCCCCGAAGCCCTCGATGCCCCGGAAGACGCTCGCGCCCGCGAGCCCGCGGCGTGCGCCCGGTGCACGATCTCGCTGAACAGCGGCCTGTGGTGCCACAGATCGTGCTCCCCGATGAAGATCGTCACCCGCAGGGCCGTCCCGGTCAGCCTGGTCATTCTGGTCACCCTCGCTTCCCCGCCACCGCGCGGCGCGTCACCGGCACCGCGACCGACACCGCCGCCAGCGCCGCCAGCGGCGTCGCGGCCAGATACAGCAGTCCGGTCCGGGCGTGGCCGGCGTCGACCAGGGTCCGCACGTCCACCGCGTAGGTGGAGAAGGTCGTGAAGCCGCCGAGCACGCCCGTGCCGAAGAAGGGCCGCACCAGCCGGTGCGGCGTCCACGCCTCGGTGATGACCACCATGAACACGCCGATCACCGCGCAGCCCACCACGTTCACCAGCAGGGTGGTCCACGGGAACGCGCCGGACCCGGTCGGCCAGATCAGCCCGCGCCGTACCGCGCCGCCGCGCCGATGGCGCCGCCGACGGCCACCACGCACACCGCGGGCCCCTGGCCGCGCCACGGCTCGCGCCGCCACAGGGCGGCCGGCGCGGGCGCGCACGCCGTCGGGTTCCAGGGGTGTCGGTGTCCGGTGCCGGTCGCGTCCCGGGCTGTGGCTGTCCCACCACATGCCTCCTCTTCGCCGGGCGCCCGCCTCCGGGCGCGCCTCGTCGTAAGGAGGGACCGTTGGCGGCTGCCTCGCCGCGGTTCGGGTACGGCGAGCCCACCGCCGCGCGGCGGTCGCACCCGACCACCGCTCGTCTCCAGGGTAACCGGCGGGCGTGAGCCGTGCGCCGGGAGGGCCCGCCGCGGCCCGGGTCAGCCCGCGGCGGGCGCCGCCGCGGGGCGGGCGTGGTCCGCAGGTGGGCGACGCCGGAGCGGACCGCCCAGCCGAAGACGGCGAGGGCGACGGCGGCGACCGCGACCGAGTCCCAGGGCGCGGACAGGTGGCGCGAGCCCTCGAAGGTGCCCAGCCAGGACAGCGCGGTCAGCACTGCCAGGTGGACGATCAGCCAGACGCCGACCAGGAGTTCGCGGCGCAGCGTCGCGCGGTCGGCGCCCCGGCGCAGCACGAGGAAGAGCGGCAGCCCGCCCAGGACCAAGGGCAGCGCCAGCCGCAGGTCGTGCCAGCCCGACCAGTACACGAACTCGCTCGCCACCACGAAGCTGACCGGCGCGATCCACTGGACGCCCGGCACCCGGCCCCGGCGGTCGGCCGCCTCGTCCGGGCGCTCGCGGTCGTGGACGCGGAAGACGGCGACGGCGACCGCCGAGGCCATGTAGATCAGCAGATACATGTCGCCCATGACGCTGACGATGTCCTGCCAGCCGCCGAAGGGCAGCAGGAAGACGATGATGGCCAGCAGGTTGAGGACCAGCGCCCGGTGCGGTATCCCGTGCCGGGGTCGACCCGCATGAAGAAGCGCGGCAGCAGGCCGTTCTTGGCCAGGGCGTAGGTGTGGCGGGCGTCGATGGCCACGCCCACGTACGCCGAGCCGCCGGGCGAGAGGACGGCGTCCGCGTACAGCAGGGTGGCCAGCCAGTGCAGGTTGAGGATCAGCGCCAACTGCCCGAAGGGCGACTCGAAGTCGACGCCCTGCCAGCCGTGGCCGAGGAGCGAGTCGGGCACGGTGAACAGGAACGCGAGCTGGAGCCCCAGATAGACCAGCAGCGCCAAGCCGATCCCGGTGAGCACGGCGGCGGGCACCGTGCGGTGCGGGCGCCGGGCCTCGCCGGAGAAGTCCAGCGGCGCCTGGAAGCCGTTGACCGAGTAGACGATGCCGCCGCCCGCGAGCGCGCTGAGGCAGGCCGCGTACCCGTACGGCGCGAAGCCGCCGTGGTCGGTCAGGCGCCCGGAGTGCCAGCCGGACGCGAACAGCGCGACCAGGGTGAGGACCGGAATGAGGATCTTCAGCACGGAGACGAGGTTGTTCAGGCGCGCGAAGACGCGGACCGCGAACCAGTTGAGGGCGGTCAGCACGACGCTGAGCCCGATGGCCATGGCCAGGCCGGAGGCGGTCAGGGTGCCGTCGTCGTACAGGCTCGGCAGGTAGTGCGCGACGTACTGCATGATCGCGCTGATCTCGGCGGCCGTGCCGCCCGTGGAGAGCAGCACCGACCAGCCGATGGTCGTGCCCACCAGCCGTCCGCTGGCGTACAGCGGCCACCGTACGGTGCCGCCGCCCTCGGGCCGGGTGGCGCCGAGTTCGACCATCACCAGGGCGACCAGCGCGCACAGCACGCCCGCGCCGACCCAGGACAGCAGGGCGGCGGGGCCCGCCATCTGGGCGGCGTACATCGCGGCGAACAGCCAGCCCGAGCCGACGATGTTGGAGAAGCCGATCGCGGTCAGCCCCCAGAACCCCAGGTCCGTGCGGAGCCTGCGCTCCTCGGCGAGTGCCGCGGATTCGGCCGGTGGCGCGGGTGCT
Source organism: Streptomyces sp. M19 (assembly GCA_038070365.1). Lineage (GTDB taxonomy): Bacteria > Actinomycetota > Actinomycetes > Streptomycetales > Streptomycetaceae > Streptomyces. The sequence goes on from JAMYWE010000001.1 coordinate 351,306, forward strand.
GGGGTGTTCGACACGTGGTGTCTCCTCGACGGTGCCGGGCCCCGAGGGGCTCGGCGACGGGCTCGACCCGGACGGGGGCGGCCATGATCGGCGGGTGCGGGGCCCAGCCTGCCATGGACCTGACGGTTCGCCACCGAGGGGCCCGAACGGCGTCGGCCGGGTCCCTCACCAGGGTGGCCGCCCTCTTCGGCGCGGGCATCCGGCGGCGGTCCCGACGCGGTACGGCACGGAGGTGCGACGCGGGATCCGGGCCTGTCGCGACGCCTGTCACGACGCCTGTCACGACCCCTGTCGCGACGCCTGTCGCGATCACGTGGCCCGCGGCCCGTTTGCGGCGCGGGGACCGGGCAAGGCGGTCCTGTATCGCGGCTCAGGGTGTGTGATCCCCATCACCCCGGGCGTCCGCGCCGGACCGCCCGGAACGGCCCCGCCGTCCCCGGCGAGGCCCACGCGGACGATGCCGCCGGACAGCTTCCGGCACGGGCGGGAAGGCGTCCGGGCGGGCGGTCCGGCCGCGCCGTCGGGGTCGGCGACAGGCGTCGTACGCGTTCCCCGCCGACCCGGGCGACGGCGCCGGGAATGGTGAACGCCCTTTGCCAGGAGGTGACTTCGACATTGCCCGCGATGATCCGCGGACCGGAATCCAGGGCCGGATCCGACGGTTGCGACCGATCCGCCGAGCCCGTGCCATTCCGCGCGCGGCGGTGCGTCCGGGCGTCGCCCGGGGCCCCGTGGATTTCCGCGTGGGACGGTTCGCACGCCGCCCGGGCGCTCCGCCGAACCCACGCGCCACACCCTCCGGGAATCAGTCATTCTCTACCTTTGGCCAAAGCCTGCTCCTGGAAAAGCAGCCCATCGCGGCTTTACCGCGTCTTTCTGTTGAGAGCCAGAAGGAGGAGGGGCCATTGTGAACTGCACCCAGTGCGGCGCCCCGGTCATCCAGGACCGAACGGCACCTGGAGTTGTAACAACTGCGGAGCCAGCGGATGACCGCCGGTACTCGGCCGTACGCGGCGCTCGGGACGTGCCGCCGCGGCCCGGTGCCCCGCCCGTATCCCGGCGGACCGCCGGGGCGGACCCGCCGCCGGGGAGACCGCCCATGGCGGGCTGACCGGGCGCGAGCACGAGCGTGAGCGCCCGCGCGCACGCGGGCGGTCGACACATGGCGATCGGTACGGACGGACGGCGGTCGACACGGGACGGTCGGCACGGTCGGTACGGGGCGGATACGGGACCGGCGGCGCGGGATCAGCAGTGTCGGCGCGGGGCAGCCCGGCGGTGCCGGGGCGCGGTCCCGGTAGGTGTCGTCGACGAAGCACAGGAACGCCTCGACGTCGGCCGCGTTGGAGGACAGGCCGAGGGAGACGCGTACGGCGCCCCGGAGGGCAGCCCGAGCCGCCCCAGGTAGTCGTCGACGGTGCCGTCCGTCCCACCCGCCGCGCCGCAGCGCGGGCACGTCGATCGCGAAGGCGGCCTCGCCCGCGCCGGGGTTGCAGAAGCAGCCGGTGCGCAGGAGATGCCGCGGCGGGCCGCGTCCGGGCCACGGCCCGCTCGTCGACGATCCGGCCGTGCGGGTCGAGCAGGTTGAGGGCGACGGTCCCGCCGCGGCCCTCGGTGCCCTCCGGCCCGTACAGCCGGGCCATCGGCGCACCCGAGCGGTGCCGCAGGGCGCCGAGGCCGTCGAGCAACCTGCCGGTGAGGGCGGTGACATGGTCGTGGACCGCGTCGACGCCGATCGCGCGGATCCACTCCAGGCCGACCTCGACGTCCGGTATGGCGAGGAAGTTGAGGGTGCCGTCCTCGAAGGCCGACTCGTCGTCGGCCATCCGGTGCCACTGGCCCTGCGCGCTGGCGACCTGGATGGTGCCGCCCGCGAACCACGGGCGGCGCATCCGCGCCAGGGCCTCCTGCGGGCCAGCAGGCAGCCGACGCCGGTGGGGTGGCCGAAGACCTTGTACCAGCTGACGGCCACGAAGTCGGGGTGGACGGCGCCGAGGTCGAGCCGGTTGGTCGGCACGTACGCGGCGGCGTCCAGCAGCACGTCGTAGCCGAGGCCGTGGGCCTCCTCGATCCAGCCGAGCGGATGGATCACGCCGGAGAAGTTGCTCTGCGCGGGATAGGCGAACAGGCCCCGCCGCGCGGGCCTCGCGGCGCGGGCCGCTGTCCATCGCGGCGCGCACGGCCTCGTCGGACACCCGCAGCCCGGGGTGTCCAGCGGGACGTACGCGACCTCGGCGCCACGGGACCTGGCGTACTCCCGCAGCCCGTTGACCGAGTTGTGGTTGTCGATCGGCAGGACGAGACGGCCGCGCGGGCCGAACGGATAGGACTCGCCGACCAGGCGCAGCGCGCCGGTCGCGTTCGGGGTGAACACCGCGGCGTACTCGGCCGGGTCGGCGTTGAAGTGCCGCAGCACGGCGCGGCGGGCACGGCCACCAGCGCCTCCGACGCGGCGGCGGTGGGGTTCTCCGAGTGGGGTTGCCGTAGGCGTTGGAGCTGATCCGCCGCGTCTGCAAGGCGAGTTGGCGTCGGGCGGGTAACCCGGCTCCGGTGTGGTCGAGGTAGACATGACGGTTCTCGTCGAGGTAGCCGTACTCGCTCGCGCGCAACTCCCCAGTACCAATGTCTCGAACATAGGCACAAGGTACGACTTGGTGGTGCCTTGGAAAACGATGTCGGCGTGCCCCGGTGACGGCGGGGCGGGCGGGCGGGCGGGCGCGTGTGCCCGTACCGCGCCCCCGCGGCCCCGCGCCCGTCCGCACATCGGACAGCCCCGCCTGCCCCGGCGGCCTGCGCCTAGGCTCGGCCGTATGACCGTCGTGGAAATCCCCGGATCGAAGTCGATCACCGCTCGCGCTGTTCCTCGCCGCCGCGCGCGGCACCACCGTGCTGCGGCGACCGCTACTCTCGGACGACTCCGAGGGCTTCGCCGAGGACTGGGGCGCCTGGGGTACGCGGTGGACCGGCAGCCGGACGCCTGGGCGATCACCGGGCGGCCCGAGGGCCGGCCGCCGCCGAGGCGGACGTCTTCTGCCGCGACGGGGCGACCACCGCCCGCTTCCTGCCCGCGCTCGCCGCCGCCGGGCACGGCGTGTTCCGCTTCGACGCCTCGGCCCAGATGCGGCGCCGCCCGCTCGGCCCGCTGACCGGTGCCCTGCGGGACCTCGGCGTGGACCTGACGCACCAGGAGCGGGACGGGCACCACCCGCTGACCGTCCGGGCCGACGGCATCAGGGCGGCGCGCTCACCCTGGACGCCGGGCTGTCCTCGCAGTTCCTCACCGCGCTGCTGCTGGTCGGGCCGCTCACCGCCGAGGGGCTGGAGATCACGGTCACGGACCTGGTCTCGGCGCCGTACGTGGAGATCACGCTGGCGATGATGCGGCGCTTCGGCGTGGAGGTGACCCGCGACGGGAACACCTTCCTGGTGCCGTCGCGGCCGTACCTGGCCACCGACTACCTGATCGAGCCCGACGCGTCGACGTCCAGCTACTTCCTGGCCGCCGCCGCGCTCACCGGACACAGCGTCACCGTCCCCGGCCTCGGCGCGCGGTCCCTCCAGGGCGACGTGCGCTTCGCGGACGTGCTGCGGCGGATGGGCGCCCGGGTGGAGCTGACGGACGACGCGGTGACGGTCACCGGCACCGGGAGGCTGAACGGCCTCACGGTCAACATGCGCGACATCTCCGACACCGTTCCCACGCTCGCCGCCATCGCGCCCTTCGCCGACGGGCCCGTACGGATCGAGGACGTCTACAACACCCGTATCAAGGAGTGCGACCGGCTGGACGCGTGCGCCGAGAACCTGCGGGCCCTCGGGTGCCGGTCGAGACCGGACGGGACTGGATCGAGATCCGGCCCGCGCGGCCGGGCGCCGCGCGGATCGGCTGCCGCGGCGACCACCGGATCGCCATGTCCTTCAGCGTCACGGGCTGCGCGCCCGGGGATCACGCTGGACGAGCCGGGATGCGTGAAGAAGACCTTCCGGGCTTTCACCAGGCGCTCGCGGAACTCCGGTCGTCCTGGGGCGAGTAGCGGCCCGGTGCCCATGCGGCGCGCGCTCCGTCGAGGGGCGCGCGTACGGCGAACGCATCGGGGATCACGGAAGAGCACCACGAGCTGAGCGGCGGTATTCAGCCATGGCTCGGGCACAGGGGTGCGGGACAACGACGTCGATGACCTGGACGAGGCTCAACGGCGACAGCGAGCACGTCGTTCCCTGGGCGGGGACGGCGGAGAACGCACACGAACCCACGGAACCGATCGCTTCACGAGGCGAGAAGGCCCTCCCCATCTCACAAGCGCGCATGTGACCGCGGCCGAAAGATGACCAACCGATCGTGGTTCCGTGGTGTCCCAAGGGAGTACCACCGGTGCGTGATCACGGGCCGTTCGACCGCTCGGCCCGACGACAGGGGAACCGCCATGCCGCACGATGCCACCGCTCTCACCGCCCGCGCGAACCTGCCCGTACACCGGCGGTGCGAGGAGCACGCCCGCCGCGCGCCTCCGCCGTCGCCGTGGTCTGCGGCCGGGAACGCCTCACCTACGCCGAGTTGGACCGCCGGGCCGAGTGCCTGGCCCGGCACCTGCTCCGCTCGGGGCTGGCGCCGGGCGGGATCGCGGCGGTGTGCCTGGAGCGCGGTCCCGCGCTGCTGGTCGCCGCGCTCGGCGTGCTCAAGGCGGGCGGCGCGTACGCGGCGATGGACGCGGGCCTGCCGGAGCCGGAACTGAACCACCTGCTGGAGGACCTCGACCCCGCCGTCCTCATCGCGCGCGACGCGCCGCGGAGCGTGGCGGGCTGGGCGAGCCGCGAGGGCAGGCCCGTGATCTGTCCCGACACGGACGGCGCTCCGGAGGCGCCGGTCATGCTGTCGCCGGACCCGCGGAGCCCGGCGTGCGTGCTGTACACCGCCGGGACGACCGGGCGGCCCAGAGGCGTGGTCGTCACCCACCGGCAGTTGGTGATTGCCCTGGAGGGTGGCGGACCGTGTACGGCCTCGTACCGGACGACCGCCATCTCCAGGCGGCCTCCGCGGAGTTCGCCGGGTTCACCGCCGACTGGGTCCGCGCGCTGGGCACGGGCGGCACGCTGGTGATGGCGCCGCACTCCGGCGCGGCGCTGCGCACCGCGGACGGGCGGCCGGGCTGCGCGAGCTGATCGCGGAGCAGCGCGTCACCGTCGTGGAGTGCGACACCGCGACGGCGCGGGCGCTCCACCGCGACGCGCGGGAACGCGGCTCGCGCCTCGGCACGGTCCGGCTGGTCGCGGTCACCGGTGACCGGTGGTACCTGGACGAGCAGCGGGCGCTGCGCCGCTCGCTCGGCGCGCGTGTACGGCTCCTGCACGTCTTCTCGGTCGCGGAGGCGGTCGGCGCCGGGGCGTACTTCGAGTTGGGGACGACCGTGCCACGACCGTCGCGTGGCCGGAGCGGGTGTCACCGGTCGGTGTCGCGTTCCCGCAGACCACCGTCTCGGTGGTCAGCCGCCGGGTCCGGCGGCCCGCAGCGTCACCGGCGAGATCGTGATCGGCGGCCCCGGGCTGGCCCACGGCTACCTGAACGGGCGGCGGTTCGGCGCGGACCGGCCGCTGCGCACCGGCGACCTGGGCCGGATCCGCGAGGACGGACTGCTGGAACACCTCGGCCGGGTGGGCTCGTACGCCGACGCGGAGGCGGTGCTGCACGGCCACCCCGCCGTGCGGGAGTGCGCGGTGGCCCGGATCACGACGTCGCCCCACGTCCGGACGCTCTCCGCGTACGTCGTCCCGGCGCCCGGCGCCCGGATCGACACCGCCGCGCTGCGGAAGTACGTGGCGGCTCGGCTGGCGCCGGACAGAACCCCGTCGTCGGTCGTCGTGGTCGAGGCGCTGCCCACCACCCGGTCCGGCAGGACCGACCACGGCGCCCTGCCGAAGCCCCGCGCGCGGGCAGGATCCGGTCGAGGAGCGCACGGGACGGTACGGGACGGGACCGGCCTCGACGCCTCGGGCAGCACGCCGAGGCCGCCGTGCCCCGATGCCCCGGGGCCTCGCAACGGGCCTGACCGCCGCGACGCGGCGCGGTCCGGCCCGAACGCGCCAACGAGCGGCACCCCGGGGCCCGGTCGCCCGAACGCACCTCGCGCGCCCCTCACGTACGGCGCGCCCCACGCCCCGCGTTCGGCCCCGCGTGCCGGGGTCGCCGTTCAGGCGAGGGGCACCGAACCATGTCGTCAGCCGGGCCAGCAGTTCCCGCTGGTCGTCACCGACCCACGCCACATGGCCGTCCGGTCGCAGCAACGCCGCGGGGACGTCCAACTCCTCGCTGACGTCGACGACGTGGTCCACCCGGTCCGCCCAGCCCTCCGCGGAGAGCCGCCCGGTCTGGTCGAGCAGCAGCCCCCGCCCACCGTGCGTCAGCTCATACAGACGCCCCTGCTCCATCCGTACGTCCCGCAGCCGCCTGCCGAGCAGTTCATGCCCCGCGCCGAGGTCGTAGCGGACCCCGATCGCGGTGATCTTCTCGATCAGGTACCGGTTCACCTCCTCGAAGCGCGTCAGTTCCGACATCAGTCGGCGCACCGACCTCGGGCCCGGTTCGGCGGACAGCAGCAGGATCTGCGCGCGGGTGTTGTCCAGTACGTCCGCTGCCACCGGGTGGCGTTCGGTGTGGTAGCTGTCCAACAGCCCTCCGGGGCCCGGCCGTTCACCTCGGCCGCCAGTTTCCAGCCCAGGTTGAACGCGTCCTGGACGCCGAGGTTGAGGCCCTGCCCGCCGGTGGGCGGGTGGACGTGCGCCGCGTCACCGGCCAGCAGCACCCGGCCGGTCCGGTAACGCTCGGCCAGCCGGGTCGCGTCACCGAAGCGGGAGATCCAGCGCGGTGAGTGCACGCCGAAGTCGGTACCGGCCAACGCCCTTACCCGGCCTCTGAGTTCCTCAAGGGTCGGCGGGACCGTACGGTCCTCGGCCACGCCCTCGGCGGGCGCGACGAAGCGGTACACCCTGTCCCCAGGGCATGGCCCCGAACCGCTGATGGATCTTGCGGACCTCGGCCACCACCGAGGCCAGCGTCTCCGGCGGCACGGCCACCTCGACCTCGCCGAGCAGCGTCTCGACCCTGCTGGGCTCGCCGGGGAAGCCAACGCCCAGCAGTCCGCGCACCGTGCTCCGGCCGCCGTCGCAGCCGACGAGGTAGCGCGCACGCAGCCGCGCGCCGCCCGCACCCCGTCAGCCGGGATCCCGGCGTCGATGCCGCCCCACCGGCGAGTTCGACGGTCACCCGTCGTCGTCCTGGCTCAGGCCGACCACTTCGCTGCCGCGCCGGATCTCGGCGCCGAGTTCGGCGGCGCGCTCCGCCAGCAGACGCTCGGTCGTGCGCTGCGGGATGGCCAGGACGTAGGGGTGCGCGGTGTCCAGCCGGTCGGGCCAGTCCTCGGTGATCCCGGCGAAGAAGCCGCCCGACACGACCTTCCGGCCGTGCGCGAGGAACCGCTCCAGCAGTCCGCGCTGGTCCAGCAACTCGACGCTGCGCACGTGCAGGCCGAGCGCCCGGGACCGCGTGGTCGGCTCCGGCAGCCTCTCCAACACGAGCGTGCGCACGCCGTGCAGCCGCAACTCGCAGGCCAGCGTCAAGCCGGTCGGTCCACCACCGACAATGATCACGTCGATCATCAAACCCCCGTATCGCGGCGATTTCTCGCTTCGGCGGGCGATTCTGCGGCACGACGGGGCCTTGTGGCAAGCCCCCGACGCGCTATACGTTGAGAGTGGCGAGGAGATCCTTTCTCCTTGCCCTTTCTGTTTCCGCCCTCGTTCCCCTCCTCCCTCGCCCTCCCGGGCGTCAGGGGCCCATGTGCACGTCCTCCGCCGCCCGGTGCGGGAGCCTCGGGCGCCGCGCCCCGGCGCCGAATCCCGCGACCCACGGCATTCGCGCCGTGCCCGTGCCGAACGGCCCCGCGCCGTCCGGTATGTCGATCGCCTGGTTGACCGGCCCCGCGGATCCGTGTTGGGTGACGGCCATGGCCTCCGTCCTCCTGGTGCGCCGCCGCCATGTCGACCTCGGGCGCGTGATGAGCGCGCAGTGTCGCTGAGTCTCCGCACTCGGCGTACCGCTCCGCACCCCGGCATGTCTGCTTCCCGCACGCGCGACGAGCGCGGCGGGCACCGACCCGGCCGCAGGCCGACGAGGACACCACCATGACGTCGTATCACCCCGACCCGACCACCGGCGTGCCCGGCCGCGCCCTCGATCCGCACCCGGAGGTGCGCTGGGCGGCCGTCGGCTGGGACCACCGGCCGCCGCCGAGCTGCGGCGGCTCATGGACGCCGAGTTGGCGCCCGCTACGCCGGACGCGACCGCCGACCGCGCAAGGCGCCGCCCCGACCGCCGCCGACATCGCGGTGACCTGGGTCGCCTTCGCCGCGCGCCCGGCGGCGGCGCCACGGACGCGGCGGACGCGCCCGACGAGGCGGTGGCCACCGTGTCGCTGCGCCTGCTGCCCGGCGACAGCGGCGAGGAACGCTACGAGGTGAAGCGGCTGTTCGTACGGCCGGATCACCGCGGGCGCGGGCTGGCGGTCGCGGCGCTGGCCGTCATCGAGGAGTCGGCGGCGCGGCTGGGCGTCACCCGGCTGCTGCTCCAGACCGGGAACCGGCAGCCGGAGGCCGTCGCGCTGTACCGCAGGGAGGGCTGGCGGTCGATCGCGCCCTATCCGCCGTACGCCCTGGAGCCCCGTACAACGTGTGCTTCGCCAGGAGATCGCCCCGGTGGCCGGTTGAGCCACCGGGCGGGGCACGGCCGGGAGCCCGGCGCCGGGTTGCCGGACCGCGTGCGCGGTCAGCCGCTCTCGGGCCGGAAGTCCAGCCCGTCGCCGCCCTGGGCGACGTCCACCCGGACCCGGGTGCCGGATGTCAGCTTCCCGTCGAGCAGCAGCCGGGACAGCGGGTTGTCGACCTCGCGCTGGATGGTGCGGCGCAGCGGCCTGGCGCCGTACTCCGGCTGGTGGCCCCGCCGGTCGAGCCAGTCCACGGCCGCCTCGGTGATGTCGAGGGTGACCTCCTGGGCCCGCAGCCGCCTGCGGGTCTCGTCCAGCAGCAGATCGGTGATCCGCCGCAACTGCCCCTCGGAGAGCCGCTGGAAGACCACGATCTCGTCGATGCGGTTGAGGAACTCGGGCCGGAAGTGGTCGCGCAGCGGTCGCAGCACCCGTTCGCGGCGCGCGTCCTCGTCCACTTCCTCTCCGTTGCCGAAGCCCAGGGCGGAGCCGCCGGAGACGACGGCCTCCGAGCCGACGTTGCTGGTCATGACGACGACGGTGTTGCTGAAGTCGACCGTACGGCCCTGCGCGTCGGTCAGCCGCCCGTCGTCGAGGAGCTGGAGCAGCACGTTGAACACGTCGGGTGCGCCTTCTCGATCTCGTCGAGCAGCAGCAGCGAGTACGGGTGGCGCCGCACCGTCTCGGTGAGCTGTCCCGCCTCGTCGTGGCCGACGTATCCGGGCGGGGCGCCGATCATGCGGCTGACGGTGTGCCGCTCCTGGTACTCGCTCATGTCCAGGCGGACCATGCGCTCCTCGCTGCCGAACAGCGCCTCCGCCAGCGCGCGGCCAGTTCGGTCTTGCCGACGCCCGTCGGGCCGAGGAACAGGAAGCTGCCGATGGGGCGTTGCGGGCTCGCCAGTCCCGCCCGGGAGCGCAGCACGGCCTCGGCGACGGCGGAGACGGCCTCGTCCTGGCCGATGACCCGCTGGTGGAGGTGTTCCTCCAGGCCGAGCAGCCGGTCCTTCTCCTCCTGGGTGAGGCTGCTGACGGGAATGCCGGTCTGCCGCGAGACCACCTCGGCGATGTCCTCGGCGGTGACCTCGATGACCTGGCCGTCGCCCGGCTCGGCAGCGCCGCGCCCCTCCTCGATGGTGCGGTTCAACTCGGTGATGCGGTCGCGGAGTTCGGTGGCGCGCTCGTACTGCTCGGCGGCCACGGCCTGGTCCTTGTCGCGGGTGAGCTGCTCGGACTCCCGCTCCAGGGCGCGCACGTCGGTGCCCTTGGTGCGCGAGCGCAGCCGCACCGGGCGCCCGCCTGGTCCATCAGGTCGATCGCCTTGTCGGGCAGGAAGCGTTCGGTGAGGTAGCGGTCGGACAGCTCGACGGCCGCGAACAGCGCCTCGTCGGTGTAGCGGACCTGGTGGTGCGCCTCGTAGCGGTCGCGCAGGCCCCGCAGGATCTCCAGGGCGTCGGCGGTGGTCGGCTCGGGCACCAGGATGGGCTGGAAGCGGCGGGCGAGGGCGGCGTCCTTCTCGATGTTGCGGCGGTACTCCTCCAGCGTCGTGGCGCCGATGACGTGCAGTTCGCCGCGGGCGAGGGCGGGCTTGAGCATGTTGCCCGCGTCCATCGAGCCGCCCTCGGAGCCGCTTCCGCCCGCGCCCGCGCCGACGACGGTGTGCAGCTCGTCGATGAAGACGATCAACTCGTCGGAGTGGCCGCGGATGTCGTCGATGATGCCGTTCAGCCGCTCCTCGAAGTCGCCGCGGTAGCGGTGCCCGCGACGACGCCGGACAGGTCGAGCGCGACCACCCGGCGGCCGAGGAGGATGTCGGGCACGTCGCCGTCGGCGATGTGCTGGGCCAGCCCTCGACGATGGCGGTCTTGCCGACGCCCGCGTCCCCGATGAGCACCGGGTTGTTCTTGCCGCGGCGGGAGAGCACCTCGATGGTCTGCTCGATCTCCTGCTCGCGGCCGATGACCGGGTCTATCCGCCCCTCGCGGGCGACGTCGGTCAGGTCGCGGCCGTACTTGTCGAGGTTCGGTGTGCCGTGCTGCGGCCGGGGCCGCTGGTCGACGGCGCCCGGCCTGCCGGGGCGCCGACGGCCCGGCGCCGGGGTCGAAGCGGGCGGCGTTGAGGATGTGGCCCGCCGCGGAGTCGGGTTGGCGGCCAGTGCCCGCAGGACGTGCTCGGGGCCGATGTAGGAGTCCCCGCCCGCCCGTGCCATCTCGTGCGCGTCGAGCAGGGCGCGCTTGACGGCGGGGTGACGGCCAGGGAGTCGCGGGCGGGCCCTCCCGGCCCGTTCGTCGATCGCCTCGGCGATCGTCTGGGGTCGGCGCCCGCGCGGGCCACCATGGTCCGGGTCGGTTCCGCCGACAGGGCGGCCCGCAGCAGGTGCTGGGTGTCCAGGTCGCTGCTGCCGTGCTCGGCGGCGTACGAGGCGGCGGCCGCGACCAGCTGCCGCGTGGGCTCGCTCATCAGCCGGTTGAGGTCGACCTGCCGGGGCCGTTGCGCGCCCGTCGCCGAGGAAGCGCGCGAGAAACTCTTCGAACGGGTCCGGACCGTAGCCCCCGGACCCATGAATCCGCTGCTCATAGCGTCCGTTCCGGCGTCCAGGGCGAGGCGCCCGGACACGCTGTGCTCGTTGGCGTCACTTGTTGCCGTGCTCATATCCGCGGTCCGGGTGCCCGCGAGGCGCTGGGTCACACATCGGCACGCTGGTGCGCCGGGGAGCGGCACGCCCGGTCGGGGCGGCGGAGACGGAAGGCCCCGGTCAGGATACGGGGATACCTGACCGGGGCCGGTTCGTGGGTGCGGGCTCCCTGACGGCGGTCGCCTCTCGGCGGAAGGCACCGCGGGGCTTCAGCCGAACGACCTTCCCCGCGGGCAGGAGGTGAGGCCCGGGACACAGTTCCGTCAGCGGGGCCCGCATGTGGTTGAACGACGAACTTCACTCTAATGTTCCCGGCCCGCTCGGCGAAATCTCCCCTTTGCCGCGGAGCACGGGATGGACCAGCTCGCCGACCCCGCGATCGCGATCCCTACCACGTCACCTCCCCGGAGCGTGAAGTCCAGATCCGGCACGATTCCGGTGCCGGTGGCCAGGACCCGCCCTCGGGGAAGCGCTCGGCGCGGAAGAGGTGCCCGGCCAGCTCCGCGGGCGTCCGGACCAGCCGCCCGGCGGAGACCTCGCCCGCGAACCCCGGCTCCCCTCGCGCACGATCCCGCACCGGATCTCCAGCACCGCGACCTCGGGGACCTCCCGGGCGGGACGGATACCCGGGGCGAGGCGCCCTCCCCACCGCCCGCACGGGCCCTCCCGGCGGTCGCGCTCCACCCCTGGGGCTTTACATAGGCACGTGATATAAATGGGCCCCATGGGTGACGTACGGCAGTCCGGAACAGGCCCGACCAGCGACCCCGCGGACCGCGAGGAGATCGCCGAGGCGCTGGAGCAGCTCGCCTTCCTGTCCGTACGGCATCTGACCAACCGGGACATCAGCTTCACCGCCGCCTCCACGCTCGGCCGACTGCGGCGCGGCGGCCCCGCCCGCCTCACGGCCCTGGCCGCGGACGAGGGGTCAGCCAGCCCTCGATGACCCAGCTGATCCAGCGCCTTGAGCGACAGGGCCTGGTCACCCGGGTCGAGGATCCGGCCGACCGCCGGGCGGTCCTGCTGGCGATCACGGACGAGGGGCTGCGGCTCCTGGACGCGCGGCACCGCGACCGCACGGCCCGGCTGACCGAGCTGCTGGCCACGCTGCCGCCCGAGGACGAGCGCGCGCTCGGCGCCGCCGTCCGGGCCGCGCTGCCCGCCTTCCGGCGGCTGAGCCACAGCACCCCGCCGCCCCGTACGCCTCCCGGGGATCCGGTGTCCTGACCAACCGGGCCCGACCACGCCGCGGTTCGCCCCGTCGTCACGGCCGGGACCACGACCCACGGAGTACGCCTTGTCCGCTCGCTCCACTGACGCTCCCCACTCCCCGCCCCCAGCCCCTTCAAGCAGCCGAAGGCCGTCTGGGCGGTCGCCTTCGCGTGCGTGATCTCCTTCATGGGCATCGGCCTGGTGGACCCGATCCTGCCCGCGCTGTCCAGCCAGTTGGACGCCACCCGAGCCAGGTGTCCCTGCTGTTCACCAGCTATCTCGTGGTCACCGCCGTGGCCATGCTCGTGACCGGCTTCGTCTCCAGCCGGATCGGCGCCAAGCGCACGCTGGTCGCCGGGCTGTCCTCATCGTGATCTTCAGCGCGCTCGCCGGGGCGTCCGGCAGCATCGACGGCATCGTGGGCTTCCGCGCGGGCTGGGGCCTGGGCAACGCCCTGTTCATCGCCACCTCGCTCGCCGTCATCGTCGGCTCGGCCAGCGGCGGCTTCTCCGGGCGATCATCCTGTACGAGACCGCCCTGGGCGTGGGCATCGCCGTCGGGCCGCTGCTCGGTGGGGAGTTGGGCGGCATCAGCTGGCGCGGCCCTTCTTCGGGTGGCCGTCCTGATGGCCATCGCCCTGACGGCCACCATCGTGCTGGTCGAGCCCGCCCCGCCGCCCGCGCGCCGCACCTCGCTCGCCGACCCGCTCAGGCGTTGCGCCACCGCGGTCTGCTGACCATGGGCCTGACCGCGCTCTGCTACAACTGGGGCTTCTTCACCCTGCTCGGCTACGCGCCCTTCCCGATGGACCTGGGCACCCACGAACTGGGCTACGTCTTCACCGGCTGGGGCCTGCTGGTCGCCTTCTTCTCGGTGTTCGGCGCCCCTGGCTGCAAGCCCGCTTCGGCATCGCCCGCACCCTCTACATCAATCTGGCCCTGTTCGCCCTTGACATCCTCGTCATCGGCCTGTTCACCGACTCGCGGACGACGCTGATCGTCGCGGTGATCGTCGCCGGCGCCTTCATCGGCGTGAACAACACGATCACCACCCAGGCGGTCATGACCGTCTCCCCGGTCGAGCGCCCGGTCGCGTCCGCCGCGTACGGCTTCGTGCGCTTCATCGGCGGCGGCCTGGCGCCGTACGCGGCGGGCAAGCTCGCCGAGCACTACGACGCCCACCTGCCCTTCTACATCGGCGCGGCGGCCGTCTGCGTGGGCATCGGCGTGCTGGCCACCGGCCACTCGCTGCTCGCCGAGGCGGAGCGGCAGCAGGCGGCGGACGCCGCCGGCACGCCCCGGCCGAGCGGCGCGAGGAGTCGCTGGAACAGCGGGCCGTGGCCGAGGAGTTCGGCTCCGCGGGCTGAGCCGACGGGCCGGTCCCGCGGCGCCCGTGTCGCGGGACCGGCGGAGAAAACCACGATCGCGGTCTTGCCTTCCGCCGCGCCACGGGTATCAATAGCAACGGTTGGAATGACGGTTCGTCAGCCCATGTGGACGGCCGGTGCGGGTCCTTCAGCCGCGGCCCCGCGCTGACCGGCCGCCGCACCGTGCACCGCTCACAGCACTCGCACGGCCCCGCGCCCTCGGGCGCGGCGGATCCGCTGTGTCTCGGTGCGCCGCGACACGGGCGCACGCGCGGCAGTCCGGCACATCCCCCACTCCGGAAGGCAGTTGCATGAAGCGCACTCTTGGCATAGGCATGACAATCAGCGCGGCGGCCCTGGCCGCGGGAGCGCTGGTGCTGGCTCCGACGGCCTCGGCCGTCGACCCTCCACCGCCACCATCTCGGCCGACTGCGGCAGCTTCGGCTCCGGCACCGTCACGCTCGTGGCGACCCAGGACGGCACGGACGCCACCATCACCCTGACCACCGACGACGTGACGACGCCGCTCGACGTCTCCGCGGGCGCCGCCACCACGACGCTCACGCTGACCAAGAACGGCTCCGACACCGCCGAGTTCTCCGGCAGCGACAACCCGGCGCTCAAGGCGGGCGACGGCCTCGACTCCGGTCCGCTGACGGGCACCGTGGCCTCGGGCGACGAGTTGACGGCGACCTCCGCGAAGATCTCGGTCTTCGGCATCACCGCGGACTGCACCGCGACTTCCGAGCAGGACCCGGGTCCGTTCACCTTCTGACCTCGCTTCTGACCCCCGCCCACCCGGCAGGCCACGGGCGGCCGGTGCCGACGACGGACGGCACCGGCCGCCCGGCCGTTCTCCACGCGGCGCGCCACGCGCCACCACGCCGCACACCACCGCGCGACACCGCCCGCCACGCGCCACCGCTCGCCGCCGCGCCGTCCGGCACCGGAGCGGCCGGGCGCGCACCGGCCCGGATCGGACACGCGCCGAACGCGCACCGGTCGCGGACCACCGCCGGACGAGGTCGCGTGCGGCCCTTCCCCGCGGTCCGACCGCGGGCTGACGCGTCTCGCACGCGCACGCCGAAGCCCGCCCCCACGGAGGCGCTCGTACGCCCACGGCCCCCGCACCACCGGACCGTCCAACGCACCACGCGCGGCTGGCCGGTGGCGGCACCGCCCGGCGCGACGAGCGCGGAGCCGGTCATTCAGCGGCCTTCACACCCTCGTCCGCGCCCTCTCCGCCCCTCCCGACGCCCTCGGCCGAGACGGGCTCCTGACGGTCGGTACGCGGGGCGCTCGCCGAGCCGGAGCACGCGCCGGAGGTCAGCGCACCCGGGAGACGGCGCGCACCCCGTCCGCCCCTCTTCGGTGTGGCACCTGGGCGGCGCCGCCGCATCGCACATGTCGGCACGCACGTCTCAATAGCGCCTGCCCTGCGAGTAAACCTTTTGCGGGCGGGATCATCGTATCGAGTTAATACCGACGGCTTCTCTGGGCCGATCGGGTGCACCGGCCGTTACTGTTCCCAGGTGATCTGGACGGGTTCCCGGAAGTTTGCCCTGTCTTTTCCGCTTCTCCGGACCGTGCACGCACGCTGACCACCGCCGTCACGAAGGACAGCTCACCGATGACCGTTGACACCAGCCCCGAGATCGGCTGGGGCCGCCGTCACGGGCCTGGGCCGGACCGGTCCGCCTGCCAGGGATCCGGGAAAGCCGCCCGCCTCGTCAAGGAGCCATGGATGCCCGATCCTGAGCCCTCCTCCCCGCAGCCCGACCCGCCCGCGCCCACCTCCTCGGCGTCGCCGGAGCCGCCGTCGAAGCGCGGGCCCCGGGCGGCGACCTGAAGCGGATCCTGCGTGGCCCCACCGGCCTGGGCACGGCCGGTCTGCGGCTGGCCCGGCCCGAGGAGCCGCCGGAGCCACCGGGAGCCCCGGAGCCGTCGGCGGATCCGGCCGCGGGCACCCGGTCCCCGGCCTGTACCACCACCCCGTGCCCGAGCCCGACCCGCTGCGGGTGGAGGAGGTCAGCCGCAGGATCAAGGCGTGGGCGCTGGACGAGGTCGACCTGTATCCCGAGGACTGGGAGGACGAGTTCGACGGGTTCTCCGTGGGCGCTACATGGTCGCCTGCCATCCGGACGCGCCCACCGTCGATCACCTGATGCTGGCCACGCGCCTGATGGTCGCGGAGAACGCGGTGGACGACTGCTACTGCGAGGACCACGGCGGCTCGCCCGTCGGCCTCGGCGGACGTCTGCTGCTCGCGCACACCGCCCTGGACCACCTGCACACGACGAAGGAGTACCAGCCCCAGTGGGCGGAGTCGCTCGGCTCCGACGCGCCCCGACGCGCCTACCGGTCCGCCATGGAGTACTTCCTCCGGGAGGCCAGCGCCTCCCAGGCCGACCGGTACCGGCACGACATGGCGCGTCTGCACATGGGGTACCTCGCCGAGGCCGCCTGGGCGCAGCTGGACCACGTTCCCGAGGTGTGGGAGTACCTGGCGATGCGCCAGTTCAACAACTTCCGCCCCTGTCCCACCATCACGGACACCGTGGGCGGCTACGAACTGCCGGCGGACCTGCACGCCCAGCCCGCGACGCAGCGGGTCATCGCGCTCGCCGGGAACGCCACGACCATCGTCAACGACCTCTACTCGTACACCAAGGAACTCGCCAGCCCCGGCCGCCATCTGAACCTGCCCGTGGTGATCGCCGACCGCGAGGGCCTCTCGGAGCGCGACGCCTACCTGAAGGCGGTCGACGTCCACAACGACCTCATGCACGACTTCGAGGCCGAGGCCGCCGCCCTCGCCGCCGCGTGCCCCGTTCCGCACGTACAGCGCTTCCTGCGGGCGTCGCCGCGTGGGTCGACGGCAACCACTACTGGCACCAGACCAACACCTACCGCTACAGCCTGCCCGACTTCTGGTAAGAGGAATGGACCTATCTGTGACCAGCACCTCCATGTTCATCCCCACCCCGGCGACGCCCTACCAGGGGACATCGCCCGCTACTGGGACCACGAGGCCAGGCCCGTGAACCTGCGTCTGGGTGATGTGGACGGCCTCTACCACCACCACTACGGCATCGGCGAGGTCGACCACGCGGCTCTCGGCGACCCCAGGACAGCACGTACGAGAAGAAGTTGATCGCCGAGCTGCACCGCCTGGAGTCGGCGCAGGCCGAACTCCTCCTGGACCACCTCGGTCCCGTCGAGCGCGGCGACACGCTCGTGGACGCCGGGTGCGGCCGGGGCGGTTCGATGGTCATGGCCCACCAGCGCTTCGGGTGCCAGGTCGAGGGCGTGACCCTGTCGGCCAAGCAGGCCGACTTCGCCAACCGGCGCGCCCGCGAACTGGGCATCGAGGACCACGTCCACGCCCGCGTCTGCAACATGCTGGGCACGCCCTTCGAGACCGGGCAGGCCAAGGCGTCGTGGAACAACGAGTCGAGCATGTACGTCGACCTGCACGACCTCTTCGCCGAGCACTCCCGCGTCCTCGCGGTCGGCGGCCGTTACGTGACCATCACCGGCTGCTGGAACCCGCGGTACGGCCAGCCCTCGAAGTGGGTCTCCCAGATCAACGCGCACTTCGAGTGCAACATCCACTCCCGCCGGGAGTACCTGCGCGCCATGGCCGACAACCGTCTCGTACCGCAGGCGGTCGTCGACCTCACCCCGCGACCCTGCCCTACTGGGAGCTGCGGGCGACGTCCTCACTGGTCACGGGCATCGAGGAAGCGTTCATCAACTCGTACAGGGACGGTTCCTTCCAGTACCTGCTGATCGCGGCGGACCGCGTCTGACCATCTGACGGCCGAAAGCGCCGGGCCCCTCGGGTGGGGCCCGGCGCTGGCCGCCCTGGGCCGGTGCGGCGCGGGACCGGTCAGATCCGCCAGGAGCGGATGCGTCCCGCCGCGTCGAAGGCGTCGGCCTTGCTGGACAGGATGTCGCGGACGAGGTCGATCAACGCCCCGTACGGCGGGTCGATGCCCTCGCCCGACGCGTGCATGTAGGCCACGGCCGTGGCGCTGGCGAACCGGGCGTTGCTCGCCGGGAGCGGCTTGAGGAGGGCGAGGGTGTGCAGCAGCGCCGCGGCCCGCCACGCCGGATCCGGTCGACGCCCAGCCGCGGCGGATCCACCCGGTGGCGGGCCACGGCGGCGACGAGGCCGGAGAAGTCGGATATGGCGGGCTGTTCGGGGAGCACTTCCTCGTGGCGCTGCAACAGCCAGGGACGTCGATGTGCAGAGGGGCACGGCCATCGTCAGGCGGCCCGCCCCGGATCGTGCGGATGGTGCTCGTCGTCCGGGAAGGCGTCGGCGAACGCCTGCGCGTTGTCCGCGAAGAAGCGGCGGAAGACCTCGGCACCCTCCTGGAGGGCGCGGTGCCGGGCGATGTCGGCGACGGTCGCCTCGCGCACCAGAGCCTTCATGGTCGTGCCGCGCTCTTTGGCGATCTGCCGGAGATCCTCCAGTTCCCGATCGCTGAATTCCACGTTCAGAGCTGACATGCCGCCACCGTACCGGCCGGGTACCGGGTCAGCAATCGGTACAGGTCAAGTGGTATGTGATCAGGTACTAGACGCCGCTTTCCACGGGCTCGGCGGGCGTCGCCGCGACGGGTTGGAGCAGCCGCACGCTCCCTGTCCGGCCGCCGGTCACCGCGGGTACGCTCGCCGGGCTCGACGGCGCGCGGCCGGCCCGCGGCCGCCCTCCCCGACAGGAAGGCATCGCACTGTGAAGATCGAGTCCGTCGAGACCGTGGTCACCAGCCCCGGACGCAACTTCGTCACGCTGCGGATCACCACCGCCGACGGCGTCACGGGCCTCGGCGACGCCACCCTCAACGGCCGCGAGCTGGCCGTCGCCTCCTATCTGCGCGACCACGTGGCGCCGCTGCTGAGCGGGCGGGACGCGACGCGGATCGAGGACACCTGGCAGTTCCTGTACCGCGGGGCGTACTGGCGGCGCGGTCCGGTGACCATGGCGGCCATCGCCGCGGTCGACACCGCGCTGTGGGACATCAAGGCCAAGGCCGCAGGCATGCCGCTGTACCAGCTCCTGGGCGGCGCCTCCCGCACCGGGGCCCTCGCCTACGGCCACGCGTCGGGCCGCGACATCCCCGAACTGCTCGACTCCGTGCGGGCGCACCTGGAGCGCGGCTACCGCGCCATCCGGATCCAGAGCGGTATCCCCGGCCTGGACTCGGTGTACGGGTGGCCGCCTCCAGCGCGGGCGGCGGCGAGCGCTACGACTACGAACCGGCCCGGCGCGCGGGCGAGTCGCTGCCGCACGCCCGCCCGGCCGAGGAGGTCTGGGACACCCGCGCCTATCTGCGCCACGTGCCGACGGTCTTCGAGGCGGTGCGCGCGGAGTTCGGCCCGGAGCTTCCGCTGCTGCACGACGGCCACCACCGGATGACGCCCATCCAGGCCGCGAAGCTGGGCAAGTCGCTGGAGCCGTACGACCTGTTCTGGCTGGAGGACGCCACGCCGGGCGAGGACCAGGCGGCGCTGCGGCAGATCCGGCAGCACACCACCACGCCGCTGGCGATCGGCGAGGTGTTCAACTCGGTGCACGACTACACGACGCTGCTCACCGAGCGGCTCATCGACTACGTGCGCTCGGCGGTCACGCACACCGGCGGCGTCACCGCGATGCGCAAGCTGCTGGACTTCGCGGCGGTGTACGGCGCCAGGTCCGGCATCCACGGCCCGACGGACATCTCCCCGTGGGCATGGCGGCGGCCCTCCATCTGGATCTGGCCATCCACAACTTCGGCATCCAGGAGTACATGCCGCACTCGGCCGAGACCCTGGAGGTCTTCCGCACCTCCTACCGCTTCGAGGAGGGGCTGCTGCATCCTCCGACGCCCCGGGTCTCGGGGTCGAGCTGGACGACGAGGCCGCCGCCCGCTTCCCGTACGCCGCCGCGTACCTGCCGGTCAACCGGCTGCGGGACGGGACGGTCCACGACTGGTGAGCGAACCGGTGACGGTACGGTGAGCCGGATCTGGTCGGATAGCGGGAGAAAGAGGGACCATGGAACAGCGGGTGCTCGGCCGGACCGGAGCGGATGTCTCCGTCGTGGGTCTCGGGACCTGGCAGCTGGGCGCGGACTGGGGCGAGGTGAGCGAGCGGGACGCCCTCGCCGTTCTGGACGCCGCCGTGGAGTCGGGGGTGACGTTCTTCGACACCGCGGACGTGTACGGGGACGGGCGCAGCGAGCAGTTGATCGGCCGCTATCTGCGCGGGCGCGGCGACTCGGAGGTGTTCGTCGCCACCAAGATGGGGCGGCGGCTGTCCGAGCAGGTCGCCGAGGGTACACGCTGGAGAACTTCCGGGCGTGGACGGACCGTTCGCGCACCAACCTCGGGGTCGAGACGCTGGACCTGGTGCAGTTGCACTGCCCGCCGTCCTCGGTGCACTCCAGCGACGAGGTCTTCGACGCCCTGGACACCCTGGTGCGGGAGGGCCGCGTCGCGGCGTACGGCGTGAGCGTGGAGACCTGTGAGGAGGCGCTGGCCGCGATCGCGCGTCCGGGGACGGCGAGCGTGCAGATCATCTTCAACCCGTTCCGGCTCAGCCGCTGGAGCGGTCCTCCGGCGGCGCGGGAGGCCGGGGTGGGTGTCATCGTGCGTGCCGCTGGCGTCGGGGCTGCTGTCCGGGCGCTACACCGCGGACACCGTCTTCGCCGAGAACGACCACCGCACGTTCAACCGCCGGGGCGAGGCGTTCGACCAGGGCGAGACCTTCTCGGGCGTGGACTTCGCGACGGGTGTCGAGGCGGCGGTGGAGTTCGCCGGGCTGGCGCCGGAGGGGCGACGCCCGCGCAGACCGCGCTGCGGTGGATCCTCCAGCAGCCCGGTGTGAGCACGGTCATCCGGGTGCCCGCTCGCCCGAGCAGGCGCGGGCCAACGCGGAGGCGGCGGCGCTCCCGGCGCTGCCGGACAGCACGCTGGCGGCGGTGCGGGACCTGTACGACCGGCGGATCCGCGCCCAGGTCCACGAGCGCTGGTAGACCCGCGAGCCCCGTCCGAGACCGCCCGCACGGCCGCCCGGCCGTGCGGGCGGTCCGCTGTCCGGGCCGAAGAGTGGTATCGATCACAGTCCCTCCGGGCATGGAGGCCACCCTCGGTGTAGTTGAATGTTGAATAACGGCGCCTTCGAGGCGCCCTTACCCACCGCCACGACCAGGAAACGGAGCCACCCGCCATGAGCACGCCCGTCAAGCTCGCCGTCGTCTACTACTCCTCCACCGGCACCATCGCCGAGATCGCCAAGGAGATCCGCGACACCGCCGAGAAGGCGGGTGCCGAGGTCCGCCTGGTCAAGGCGGGCGAGCTGGCCCGCAGAGCGCCATCGAGGCCAACCCGGCGTGGGCCGCCCACCACGCGGCGTCGACCGACGTCGCCGTGGCCACCCCGCCGACATCGAGTGGGCCGACGCCGTGATCTTCGGCAGCCCGACGCGCTTCGGCAACGTGGCCGCCCAGCTCAAGCAGTTCCTCGACACGCTCGGCGGGCTGTGGGCCCAGGGCAAGCTGGCCGACAAGGTCTACAGCGGGTTCACCTCGTCCGCCACCACCCACGGCGGCCAGGAGTCGACGCTGCTCGCGCTCTACAACTCCATCCACCACTTCGGTGGCATCCTCGTCGCCCCGGGCTTCACCGACCCGGCCAAGTTCGCGGACGGCAACCCCTACGGCACCTCGCACGTCGACGCCCAGGGCAGCAACCCGGTCGACGAGCAGACCCGGCCGCCGCGCGTCCAGGCCGAGCGCGTCGTGAAGTTCGCGGGCGCCCTGAAGGCCGCCGCCTGACGGACCGCCTCCGCAGCCGGGCGCCGGGCGGGCCTGTGGTTCCGCCCGGCGCCCTCCGGTCACTCGGGCTCGTCCGGGTCCCGTACGTAGCGCAGCACTCCGAGCAGGTCGTGCTCCGCCACCGGCTCCGACTCCGCGACGACGCACGCCGCCAGCCGCTTCTCCAGCGCCGCGGCGTCGATCCCGGCGCCGATCAGCACCAGTTGGTGCCGTCCGCGCCGCCTCGGTCCGGCCCGGCGTGCTCGAAGCTCAGATACGCGCCGACGGCGTGCATCGAGAAGGCGCCGTCCGCGCCCGCGAACCGCACCAGCCCCTTCATCCGGTAGAGCCCGGCCGGGCGGTCGCCGAGGAACTCCAGGAACCGCGGCGGGCTGAGCGGGCGGTCGGCCGTGAACTCCACGCTCTCGTACGCCGCGTGCAGATGGCGGCTGTGGTCGTCCTCCTCCGCGCCCAGCTCCGCGAAGGACAGCTGGTGGAAGCGTTCGCCCGCCGCGCGCCGGGACGGATCGAAGAGCAGGCCGGGGTCGATCCGGCCGTGGTCGGCCGGGACGACCGGGTGCCGGGGCTGAGCGCGTCGACCGTCTCCAGCAGCTCCCGCCGCCGCTCCTCGGTGACGCGGTCGGTCTTGTTGAGCACGATCACGTCGGCGACCCGCAGATGCCGCTCGATCTCGGGTGCCGCCGCCTGGTGGCCGGGAACTCGGCCGCGTCCACGACCTCGACCAGACCGCCGTAGACGACGCCCTGGTTCTCGCTGGAGAGCAGCGTGCGGATCATGCTCTGCGGCTCGGCGAGGCCGCTCGCCTCGACCACGATGACGTCGATGCGCGCGGAGGGCTCGGCGAGCCGCTCCAGCATCGCGTCCATCTCCGAGGCGTCGGCCGCGCAGCACAGGCAGCCGTTCTCGATCGGGATCATCGAGTCAACCTGCCCCGCGACGGCGAGGGCGTCGATGTTGACGCTGCCGAAGTCGTTCACGATGACGCCGATCCGGGTGTCCGTGGCGTCGCGCATCAGGTGGTTGAGCAGGGTGGTCTTCCGGAGCCCAGGAATCCGGTGAGGAGGACGACCGGGATCCGTGTGCTGGCCAAGGCGCTCTCTCCGTACGGCGGTTCGCGGGGTGTCCGCGGCGGGGATCCGCGGCGGGCGATTCATCGTAACGGGCTGGTCGGCACGGCCACGGCCGGTGTTCACAGCCGCCCGTGCCACCGCGTCTCGCCGTCCTGCCGGTGGTCGGTAGGCACCAGGCCCACGGCCGCGGCGACGGCGGCGGAGGCGTGGTGGTCGGGGTGGATGTGGGCCCGCACGGTGCGCACCCCTGCCGCGCCAGCCACGCCACGAGCCCGCAGGCGGCCTCGGTGGCGATGCCCCGGCCCTGCCAGTCGGTCCCGGTCACCCAGGCGATCTCCGCGACGAGGCTGTCGGCTCGCGGGCCCGCGGCGGCCTCCGCGGGCACGGGTTCAGCGGGCGCGGATTCAGCGGGTTCAGCCGGTTCAGCCGGTTCATGGGTGACGGTGGCCTGGACGGTGCCGACGAGGCGGCCCTCCACGCGGAGCCCGACGACCCAGTTGCACCAGGAGAAGGCAGGATCGGGCGAGCCCGCGGCCAGGCGCTCGTAGCGGGCGCGGAGCCGCGGCGGGTCGGCGCCGTGCCGCCGGTGAAGGTGTGCAGCCGCTGGTCGCCCAGGACGGCGGCCATCGCCTCGGCGTGCTCCGGCCGCAGCGGCGACAGGTCGAGCCGGGCGGTGGCGATGGCCTCGGGTCCCGGCAGCGGGCCGGACGCTGATCGGTTCACGCCCGGGAGTCCACCACATCAGGCCAGGCCCGGCGGCAGCGGGTGGTGGTGGAGGACGTCCAGCCGGGAGACCGCGCGGGTCAGCACGACGAACAGCCGGTGCGCCCCGCGCGGTTCCGCCGCCACGACGTCCGCGGGCTCGACCGCCACGACGTGGTCGTACTCCAGCCCCTTGGCCAGGGTCGCGGGCACCACGGTGACCCGCGCGTCCGTGCCGACCCGCTCGGCGGTCGCGGTCGCGATCCCCGCCGCCTCCAGCGCGGCGCGCACCCTCCGGCGGCGGCGTCGGCGGTGATGACCGCGATGGAGCCCTCCCGGTCCAGGGCCGCGCGCACGGTGCTGACGACGGCGGGCAGCAGCTCGGGCACCCGCCGGATCCGCAGCTCCCGTCGCGGCGCAGCGAACGGGCCGGGGACGTCGACGCCGAGCGTGCCCAGCAGCCGGTTGGCCAGCTCGACGATCGCGGCCGGAACCCGGAAGCCGGTGGTCAGCGGGACGACGACGGTGTCGGGCCGTCCCAGGTGGGCCAGTTGCTCCGCCCAGTCGCGGGCGGCCCAGGGTGGTGCCCTGCGCCAGGTCGCCCAGGACGGTGAGGGAGCCGAAGCCGGTGCGCCGGGCGATGGCCCGGCACTGCATGGGCGAGAGGTCCTGCGCCTCGTCGACCACGACGTGCCCGTACCCGGCGGGCCGCTCGATCAGCCCCGCGACCTCGTCCAGCAGCACCGCGTCGGCGGCGGACCACGCGGCGGACCGGTACGAGCGCGGGGCCGCGCCCACAGCAGCGCCTCGCGCTCGTCGGCGGTGAGGACGCCGTCGGCGGCGCGGGCCAGGACGGCGGCGTCGGCGAGCAGTTCGGCCACCACCTCCTCGGGGCGGACGGCGGGCCAGACCGCGTCGAGCAGGGCGGTCACCGGCCGCGCCCGGCCGACGCGGGTCGCCCACGTCTGGCTCCGGGTCCGGCGCGCCACTCCGCCTGGTGCCGGAGGTGGTCGGTGATCCGCGCCCGCACCCGCTCGCGGCCCACCGCGTAGGGCGGTCGCGCCGCGCTCACCTCGGCGACGAAGCGGCCCAGTTCGTCCTCCGGGACGCGCCAGCGGTACGAGCCGTCGGGGACGGTCAGCGGCCCGGCGGGTGGGCGGATCCGGCCGTAGAGGGCGCGGGCGAGGACCGCGGCCATCCTGACGTCGTGCTTGACGGCCGCCGCGGCGTCGGTGTCGGTGCCCTGAGCGGCCCGCGGGCGATCTCCTCCTCGACCGTGCGCTGTCCGACGTCGATCTCGCCGAGCGCGGGCAGCACCTCGGCTATGTAGCGCAGGAAGGTCCGGTTCGGGCCGAGGACGAGCAGCCCACCGCGCTCGACGCGCTGCGGATAGGTGTAGAGCAGGTACGCGGCGCGGTGCAGACCGACGGCCGTCTTGCCGGTGCCCGGCGCCCCTGGACGCACACCGACCGGCTCAACTCCCCGCGCACCAGGTCGTCCTGCTCGGGCTGGATGGTGGCGGCGATGTCGCGCATCGGGCCGACCCGGGGCGTTCGATCTCCCGGCCAGGATGCGGCTCGCGCCGCCCGGCGCGGTGCCGTCGGCGAGGTGCTCGTCCTCCAGGCCGGTCAGGTCCGTGGCGGTGCCGTCGCTCCCGGCGCCCAGCCGAAGCGGCGGCGGACCGCGACGCCGTGCCGCTCGCGCGGGCCCGCCTGGTAGAAGGCGCGGGAGACCGGGGCCCGCCAGTCGACGACCAGGGGCGGCGCGACCGGGTCGGCGATGACGCGGCGGCGGCCGATGTAGTAGCGCTGGCCGCGGTGGTCGCCGGTGTCGGGGCGTCGTCGAAGTCGAGGCGGCCGAAGAACAGCGGGCGTCCGGCTCCTCGCGCATCCGCTTGGCGTAGCCGCGCAGATAGCGGCCCAGCGCCTCGGCGCTCGCCCGTCGCCGGAGACGTCCTCGCCGGTGACGACGTGTTCGTCCGCGCCCCGGACCATCGCGTCCAGCGCCGCGCGGCACACGTCGTGGTGGGCGCGTTCGTGGGCCAGTTCCGCCGCGGGTGAACCGGGGTCGGTGGGGTGGCCGCGCTCGCTCGGTGTCATCGGTGCTGCTCCTCCTGGCGTCGCCGGACCGGGGCAGCATAACGGCGACTCGGTCAATAATGTAACCGAGTAAAGATTTTCTCGACGGGGTTCCCTCGCGTCGCGGGAGCCGCGGTCAGCCGTACCGGACGAGCCCGTCGCGCAGCATCGCGAAGGCGCTGTCCAGGGCGGCCTCGGCGCCGGGCCGCACCTCCCGTACGGACGCGCCGCCCGCGATCCGGCGCCAGTTCTCCTGGGCGAGGATCCGCTGGACCGCGAGGATCTGGGCGGCGGCGAGCCGGGCGGTGATGTCGTCGGGGCCGTCGGGTGGGCGGCCTCGCGCAGCGCCCGGCGAGGGCCTCCTCGGAGCGGTCGGTGTACTCAGGAGCCGGGCCGCCAGACTGGGCGTGCCGTAGACCAGCCGATGGAAGGCGAGGACGGCCGGGTCGTCGCTGAGCCCGGTCACCGGGTCGTGCCGGTCGAGCCCGGCGGCGAAGTGGCGTCGCAGCGCGCCCAACGGCGACTCCCCGGCGGCCGTTCACGCACCACCCGGCCCGCCTCGTCCCGGTGGTCGGCGAAGCGGTGCAGCGCCAGGTCCTCCTTGGCGGGGAAGTACCGGAAGAGGGTGGGCTTGAGATCTCGGCCGCCGCGGCGACGTCGGCCACGGAGACCCGGTCGAAGCCGCGTTCCAGGAACAGCGCGATCGCCGTCTCGGAGATCGTCCGGTACATCCGCTGCTTCTTGCGCTCCCGCAGGCCCGTCTCGCCGCTCATGGTGGAACCGTAACCGCTCCCCGATCCCGGCCCGACGCCGCGTGAGCGGGCGCCGACCGCGCGCACGCGGTCGGCGCCCCAGGGGCCGCGGGTCAGGCCGTGGCGGAGTCGGGCGCGGGGATCTCGACGCCCGCCTCGGCCGAGAGCCGATCGATCTCGGCCAGTTCGGCGTCGGTGAGGTCCGGCGAGTCGAGCACGGCGATGTTCTGCTCCAGCTGCGCCACGCCGCTCGCGCCGATCAGCACCGAGACCACGCGGGGTCGCGCAGCACCCAGGCGAGCGCGAGCTGCGCGAGGGTCTGGCCACGGCCCTCGGCGAGCTTGTTGAGCGCGTGCAGCAGGTCCAGGCGCCGCTCGGTCAGCTCCTCCCGCTTGAGGAAGCCGCCGAGCGCCATCCGCGAGTCGGCGGGCACCCCGTTGAGGTAGCGGTCGGTGAGCTGGCCCTGCGCGAGCGGCGAGAACGCGATGACGCCCACGCCCGCCGCGGCGGAGGCCGCCAGGACGCCCGCCTCGACGCCGCGGTTCAGGATCGAGTACGGGTGCTGGTTGATCAGGTAGGGGTGCGCAGCTCCTGAACAGGGCGGTGGCGCGGGCGATCGCCTCGGGCGGGTAGTTCGACAGGCCCGCGTACAGGGCCTTGCCCTGCCGCACCGCGCTGTCCAGCGCGCCGACCGTCTCCTCCAGCGGGGTCTCGGGGTCGAAGCGGTGGGAGTAGAAGACGTCGACGTGGTCCAGGCCCATCCGGGACAGCGACTGGTCGAGGCTGGCGAGCACGTACTTGCGCGACCCCACTCCCGTACGGGCCCGGCCACATGAGGTATCCGGCCTTGGTGGCGATGAACAGCTCGTCGCGGTAGGGGCGGAAGTCCTGGGCGAAGATCCTGCCGAAGTTGGACTCGGCGCTGCCGGGCGGCGGGCCGTAGTTATTCGCGAGGTCGAGGTGGGTGACGCCGAGGTCGAAGGCGCGGCGCAGCACCGCGCGCTGGGTGTCGACCGGGTGGCTGTCGCCGAAGTTGTGCCACAGGCCGAGCGAGACCTTCGGCAGCAGCACGCCGGTGTTTCCGCAGCGCGGGTACCGCATGGCGCCGTAACGGTTCTCTGCGGCGAGATAGACCATGTCGTCTTCTTCCTTGTCCCTCGGTCCGGGGTGTGCGCGTACAGCTTGTCAGCACGTGCCCCAAGTGTGGAGATCCGGAACTCGCACGGCTGCCCGCGCGTTCCCCTTCCGCGGAACCGTGACCGTCAGGCCCTGGCGTGATGGGAGGTGGCCCTGTGAACACCGGCTCCGCCGAGCGAGGCGACGACCGGGACGACAGCCGTGGCGACGGCCGTGGTGACGGCCGTGGTGACGGCTGGGACGACGTCGAGCTGGACGAGGCGTTCGTCAGGGCGCCGAGGTCTCCGAGCCCGCCGCCCGCACCCGGATGCTGCGGGCCCGCTGGCGGCGCGAGGCGCCCGAGCCGCAGCCGTGGCGCGCGGACGAGCCGCCCGCAGGCTGGTTCTTCAGCAAGCGCCGCAGGCGGTGGCGCCGCCCCGCTGAGACGGCTTTCGGCTCCTCGGCGGCTGGGCGCCCTACGGAGTCGCGCGCCCTACGCGGCCGGGCTGGGGCCGGAAGCTCGGTGTCGCGCCGTACGAGCGCCGCGTACCGGCCGTCCAGCGCCAGCAGTTCCTCGTGGGTGCCCGCTCAGCGATCCGGCCGCCGTCGAGGACGACGATCTGGTCCGCGTCCCGGACGGTGGAGAGCCGGTGGGCGATGGTGATCGTGGTGCGCCCGGCGGACAGGGTGTCGACGGCGCGCTGCACGGCCTGCTCGGTGCGGGTGTCGAGGGCGCTGGTGGCCTCGTCGAGGATGAGGACGGGCGGGTCGCGCAGGATCGTGCGCGCGATAGCCAGGCGCTGCTTCTCGCCCCGGAGAACCGGTAGCCGCGCTCGCCGACCAGGGTGTCGTAGCCGCTGGGCAGGGAGGCGATGTGGTCGTGGATCTGCGCCGCCCGCGCCGCCTCCTCGATCTCCTCGTCGGTCGCCCCGGGCTTGGCGAAGCGCAGGTTGTCCGCGACGGAGGCGTGGAAGAGGTAGGTCTCCTGGGAGACGACGCCGACCGCGCGGGCGAGGGTGTCGAAGTCCAGGTCGCGGACGTCGGTCCCGTCGATGAGGACCCGGCCGCCGGTCACGTCGTACAGCCGGGGCACCAGATAGCTCAGGGTGGTCTTGCCCGAGCCCGTGGGGCCCACGACCGCGAGGCTGCCGCCCGCCGGGACGGTGAGGTCGATCCCGCTGAGGGTGGGCCGCGCCGCCCCGGCTCGTACGCGAAGTCCACGTGGTCGAACCGGACTTCGCCGCCGATCTTCGCGGGGCGGACCGGGTCGGCGGGCTCGGTGATGTCCGCGGGCAGGTCCAGGTACTCGAAGATGCGCTGGAAGAGGGCGAGCGAGGTCTGTACGTCCACGCCCGTGGACAGCAGGCTGACGGTGGGCCGGAACAGGCCCTGCTGGAGGGAGACGAAGGCCACGAGCGTGCCGACGGAGACGGCGGGTCCGCCCCGGTCGAGGGCCATGCCCGCGGTCCAGTAGATGACGGCGGGCATGGCCGCCATGACGATGCCGATGGTGGACATCCGCCACCGGCCCGCCATGCTGGAGCGCACCTCCAGGTCGACCAGCCGCTCGGACTCCTCGGCGAAGCCCCGGGTCAGCGACTCGGAGCGGCCCATCGTGCGGCCCAGCAGGATGCCGCTGACCGACAGCGACTCGGTGACGATCGCCGACATGGCGGCCATCTGCTTCTGGCGCTGCGAGGCGATCCGCTTGCGCTCCCGGCCGACCCTGCGGCTGATCCAGACGAACACCGGAGCAGCAGCAGCGAGACCACGGTGAGCCGCCAGTCCAGCGCGAGCATCGCGACGACCGTGGCGATGACGCTGGTGAGGTTGGAGACCAGGGAGGTGGCGGTGGAGGTGACGGTGGCCTGCATGCCGCCGATGTCGTTGGCGATCCGGGACTGCACCTCGCCGGTGCGGGTCCGGGTGAAGAAGGCGAGCGGCATGCGCTGGAGCCGGTCGTAGACGGCGGTGCGCAGGTCGTGCATCACGCGCTGGCCGACGGTCGTGGAGATGAGGGTCTGGAGCACGTTGAACGCGCTGGTGACGACGGCCGCGGCGATCATGCCGAGGGCGAGCAGGCTCAGCAGGCCGGTACGGCCCTGGGGCAGGGCGGTGTCCAGGATCTCGCGGAGCAGGAACGGCGAGGCGACCGAGACCAGCGCGGAGGCGGCGACCAGCAGGCCGACCAGGGCGAGCCGGGCTCGGTAGGGGCGGAAGAGCCGGAGGATGCGCCGCATGGGGACGGGCTGCTCCGGGTCGGCGGTGGGCGGGGTCCACCGGGGTTCGTCGGGACGCATGGGCTCCTTCTGGGTGGCAGGGGCGCCGGACCTCACGGAGCCTAGCTTATTGTTACCTATACTCACAATGAACTACGTCCTGCTAAGCTCCGATCATGGCCATCCCCGCCGAGACCTCCGGCCTTCTCGCCGAGCAACTGCTGCGGCTGACCCGCCGACTGCACCGTGCCCAGCGGCGGCACCTGGAACCGCTGGGCATCACCCCGCCCAGTCCCGGCTGCTGCGCACGGTCGCCCACTACGACGCCGACCGGCCGCCCCGGATGGCGGACCTCGCCGAGCGGCTGGACGTCGTGCCGCGCGCGGTGACGACGCTGGTGGACGCGCTGGAAGCGCACGGCTCGGTGCGCCGGGCGCCGGACCCGGCCAACCGCCGGGTGATCCGCGTCGCGCTCACCGACGCGGGCGCGGCACCCTGCGCGCCCTGCGGGAAGCGCGCCGGGCCGCGGCCGAGGACATCCTCGCGCCGCTGTCCGAGGAACAGCGCGACGCGCTCGGCACGCTCCTGGACGCGCTCTCCGACGGCCCGGACCGCCACTGCTGAACCCGCCGCCCGCGTCCCGCCAGCCCGCCAGGCCGCCAACCCGCCAACTGGCGGCGCGGGAGGCGAGATGCGCGGGCCGTCAGCGCGGGAGGCGAGGTGCGCCAGCGCCGCCGCCGTCATCGCCCGGATCCCGGCGGGCAGCGCGGTCCGCGGGTCGGGGCGAACTCCGGCGCGTGGTTGGCGGGCAGGGCCGCCAGCTTCTCGGCGGCCGACGTGCCGGGCGCCGCGGCTCAATGGCGGCGCCCGGTGGCGCCGAGGATCCAGTACGCGGTGGCGATGCCGTCCTCGGCCAGCACCGGGAAGTCCTCGGTGGCCAGGGACGGCACCCACGGCGCGACCCGGTGCGGACCGAACAGCGACTCGTGCGCGCGGCGGACGGCCGCGGCGGCGGTCGGGTCGGGGACGTTGACCGGGGACCGCGAGACGACGGTGAACTCCGGGTCCCGTACGGCGCCCGAGGCGGCGCACTCCGCCCTGACGATCCGCTCCACGGCCGCCGTGATCCGGTCCAGCGCGGCGGGCGCCAGGGCCCGTACGGTGAGGGCGAGTTCGGCCCGGTCCGGCACGGTGTTGGCGCTCGTCCCCGCGTGCAGCGCGCCGACGGTGAGCACCGCCTGCTCGGCGGGCGCGGTCTCGCGGGAGACCACGGTCTGGAGGCGCAGCACGGTGGCCGCGGCCATGACCACGGGGTCGACCGCCAGCCAGGGTGCCCGCGTGCCCGCCCCGGCCGTGCACCACCACCCGCAGGGTGACGCTCCCCGCCGTCACGGGACCGGCGACGGCGTGCGCCACCATCCCGGCCGGGAGCGGCGCCGTGTGCTGGGCGAGGATCACGTCGGGCGCGGCACGCGCGCGTACAGGCCGTCGTCCAGTACGGCCCGCGCCCCGCTCAGGGTCTCCTCGGCGGGCTGGCCGAGGACGACGAGGGTGCCGCGCCAGTGACCGGCGCCGCGGGCCAGCAGCGCGGCCGTCCCCGCCGCCGCGGCGAGATGCAGGTCGTGGCCGCAGGCGTGGGCCACCGGGACCTCTCGCCCGTCGGCGTCCTCGGCGACGCTGGTGCTGGCGTACGGAAGGGCGGTGCGCTCCCGTACCGGCAGGGCGTCGAGTTCGGCCCGGACCATGACCACCGGCCCGGGGCCGTTGCGCACCACCCCGGCGACGCCGTGGCCGCCGATGCCGGAGGTCACCTCGTACCCGGCGTGCTCCAGCAGGCGGGCGAGCCGGGCGGCGGTGCGGACCTCCGCCCCGGACAGTTCGGGGTCGGCGTGCGTCTCCAGGCACAGCAGGAGGGCCGGGCGCAGCGGCGTCCAGGCCGCCGAGTACGGCGTCGCGCCGGACGGTGTCGTTCGGGGTGGTCATCGCGGTGCGCTCCCTCGGGTCGGGTGGCGGCCGGAGCCGCTGACAGGGGTGTCAGTGAGGTGACAGCGGTACGCCGCCTCCGGTGCCAGCGGGTTGGGGTGCAATGGCGGGCAGTACCTCCCGCCCGTGGCGCTCCGGTGTCCGGGCCCGACCGCTCAAGGAGGCAGACATGGCCCCGAAGACGGACCTCGCGTCCCTCGCCGACGAGATCCTGGAACTGGAGTCGGAGACCTTCGAGATCTCGGACTACTCGGATGCCAGCGAGGTCGTCCTCGCCAGCTCCACCAGCTGCTCCAGCACCAGCACCTGCTCCAGCACCACCAGCACCACCAGTTGCAGCGCCTGACGGCACATCGCCGTCGGTGCCGCGTGGCACACGGAGCCCCTCCCCGGGGCTCCTCCCTCCGCCCGGCTCCAGCTCCGCGCGGCGCGGAGTCCGGAGCCGGGCGGACCGGTCAGGGAAGGGTGCGGCACCCTTCTGATCTCGTGCTCGGCCAGATCCGTCGCGCGCCGCCCGCGCGGCG
This sequence comes from Streptomyces sp. M19, assembly GCA_038070365.1. Taxonomy (GTDB): domain Bacteria; phylum Actinomycetota; class Actinomycetes; order Streptomycetales; family Streptomycetaceae; genus Streptomyces. The sequence continues at coordinate 383,543 of JAMYWE010000001.1, forward strand.
GAACGCGGTGCGCAGCCGCGGCATGCGCAACGCGCGCTGGCGGGACCAGCCGAAGTCGATCGGCAGCAGGCCCGGGGCGAGCGTGCTGACGGTCCGCAGCCCCATCGCCTCCTGCTCCGGTGTCGTCTGGTCCACCACGATCACGTCGAGCCCGGCCGGACCAGCTCGTCCCGGCAGAACAGCAGGTCCTCGCGGAGGTCGGTGGTGCGCGGCCCCGCTCGCGCCAGTCGGCGTAGACCTCCTCCAACGGCCGTACGGCGGCGGGCTCCAGGTAGCGGCGCGCGTGCTCGGCCATCCGCGGCAGCCCGTACAGCTGCGCGTGGTCCTTCAGGTGCAGCACCCGACCGAAGTCCTCGGCCATGGCCTCCAGTTCACCGCGCCGCTCGCGGACCTGGCGGGGCAGGTGCGGGAGGTAGGTGAGGACCTCCTCCAGCGCCGCCTCGACGGCGGCCTCCGGTCCAGGCTCGCGCTCGCGCCGAAGGAGAGCAGCCCGGGCCCCGTCGCGGCGTACGGCGAGGCCGGTGACGACCGGAATCGCGAGATCCACCCGGTTGTCGAAGACGTGCACGTCGTATCCCTGGAGCGCGGCGCGGTCGGCCATGGACCGCACGGTGCGCCCGGGGCAGGAGCCGAGGTCGATCTCGGTGAGCGGCGCGTCGCCGTACCAGCCGAGCAGGAACGCGTCGCGCTCGATGAGTTCGAGCAGGCCGCAGAGCGCCGCCTCCTCCAGCCCGCCGCCGATGGCGCAGCCGTTGGAGGTCTCGAAGACGAAGTCGTCGGCGGCGACTCCGGCGCTGTAGTGCACCAGCCTGGCCGGGACCAGGACCGGCCGCTCGTCGCGCAGCGACCAGCCCGCACCCAGGGGATCGGGCGGCCGGGGTCGAAGGGCTGACGCGCGGGTCGTCGCGGTAGGTCTCGGCGCGTAGAGGCCGCACGCGGCGGGGTCGAGGGCGTCGGCGGCGACGTCGGCGTACGCGGCGGTGAGCGTCCCGGACGGACGGCGCCGGTGGGTGCCCGCGTACCGCTCCAGCCCCTCCAGGAAGGCGAGGGTGCGGCTGGCATCGAAGGAGTGGGACTGGCCGCTCCAGGTCACGTCGGTCAGGCCCGCGTAGCCGCGGACGAAGACGGTGCCCGCGACCGGGGAGGTGGTGGGCGAGGTGACGTTGAGCCAGGTCGCGGCGCCGAGCGCGCCGCAGACGGGTTGGCCAGCGCGGCGGTGGGCAGCGGGTGGGCCGCCGCGGGGCGCAGCCGGTACGTACCGGGGTCGGGCTTGGGCCGGGAGGCGGGCCGCAGTTCGGGTTCCGGCTCCTCGGGGCCGGGTTGGGCCGCGCAGCTCGGGCACAGCGGCTCGGCGAGCAGCGGGAAGGTGTGCGTCCGGAGCGTGGCGAGGTCGACCCGGGTGACCTGGGGCAGCGCCCGGTCGGCGGCGGTGGGCGCCGGGGAGGCGGGCGGGTCGGGCGCGAGCACGACGGCCTCGTACACCGCCCAGACGGCGTCCGGCAGCCAGGCGGGCAACAGCGGCCAGCGGCCGACCTGCCGGGTCCCGGTGCCGGTCTCCAGGGCGTCGCGCTCGGAGCGGGTGCGCAGCCGCTGCCAGCGGACGGCCAGGCAGTGGCCGCACGCGCGCGTGGCCTCCGGCGCGCCGCCCAGGGGCCGACGAGCACGGTGTCGGCGGTGAGGTGGACGGTGGCGGCGGCGCGCAGCTGCGTACGGGTCGCGCGCGGGTGCGCGGGTCGGCCGAGCCCAGGGGACGACGGCCGGTGGCGGCACGTTCCCGCGCGGGAACGGGAACGGGCGTGGGAACGGGCGTGGGAGCGGGAACGGGCGGCGAGGGCGGACTCCAGCGCGTGGCGGGCCGCTTCGAGCGGGGCGTCCTCGGGGGCGGGATGCGCCGCGGAAGGGGCGGACCCGGGTCCGGGGCCGGGTCCCGTGCCGGGGCCGGGCCCGGATTCCGTGCCGGGGACGGGTTCCGTGCCGGGGACGGGTTCCGTGCCGGGGACGGAGGCGGAGGCGGGGGCGGTCATGGGCGGTTGCTCCGCTTGAAGGTCTTCACGGCGATGGCCCCGAAGACGAGGGCGAAGGCGGCGAGTCCGGCGCAGGAGACGCCGAAGTCGCCCAGGTCGCCGGTGCCGAGACCGCGTCGGAGACGCCGTCGTTGAGGTAGCGCAGCGGCAGCGCCCAGGCCAGGGCGCGCATCCACTCGGGCATGGCGTCCAGCGGGAAGAACGAGCCGGACAGGAACGCCATGGGCACCATGAGGAAGTTGGCGATGGCGGCGACGGCCTCGGGCGTGTTCGCGAACGTGCCGACGACGACGCCGATGACGAGGAACGCCGTGATGCCCAGGACCAGCACCGGCAGCGCCAGCGGCCAGCGCGCGTCCAGGGTCAGCCCGAACACCGGCAGCAGCGCGACGGCGACGAACAGCACCGCCTGCACCACGCCGATGGCCAGCGCGAGCACGTAGCGGGAGCCGATCACCGAGGCCGGGCCGACGGGGTCATCCGGATCAGCCGCAGCAGGTCGTCCGCGCGCCACTGCATGAGCGTGAACGCCACCCGAAGACGGCGGCGTTGCCCACGCCCCAGGACAGCACGCCGGGCGCGATGTAGCCGATGTACGGGCGGCCGGTCTGCTCCACGTCCTGCCCGTGGAAGATCAGCCCGAAGACGACGAGGAACATCAGGGGAAGGCGAACGTGAAGAAGAGGGTGGCCTTGTCGCGTACGTATCCCCGGTAGCCCGCCTGGGCCAGTGCCGCGTAGGCGCTCATCGCCGCTGCTCCCGTCCGGTCAGTTCCAGGTAGACGTCCTCCAGGGTGGCGGTGCGGGTCTGCACGCCGGTGAGTCCGGCGATCTCCCCACGGCGGCGAGCACCGGGCCCGCGTCCGGGCCTCCAGCACCACCGAGCCGCCCCGCACGGTGACGCGGTCCACGCCCGCGATGGCCGTGGCCTGTTCGCGGGTCATGCGGTCGGCGGGGACCAGCAGCCGGGTCGGGGCGCCCGCCGCGTCGACGAGCCGGTGCGGGGTGTCCAGCGCGACCAGCCGGCCGTCGACGAGGATCGCCACCCGGTCGCACAACACCTCGGCCTCGTCCAGGTGGTGGGTGGTGTAGACGATGGTGCGGCCCGCGCCCGCAACTCGCGCAGCACCTCCCACAGGGCGCGGCGGGCCTGCGGGTCGAGTGCCGCCGTGGGCTCGTCGAGGAAGATCAGTTCGGGGCCGTGCACCAGGGCCGAGGCGATGGCCAGGCGCTGGCGCTGTCCACCGGAGAGCGTGGCGACCCGGGCACCGGCCTGCTCGGTCAGGCCGACCAGCGCCAGGGTGCGGTCGACCGCGTCCGCCCCGGCGCCGTACAGCGCGGCGACCGTACGCAGGTGCTCCTCGGCGGTGAGCCGGACGAAGAACGCGGAACTCTGGGTCTGCACGCCCAGGCGCGGCAGCAGCGCCACGTCGCGCGGCCAGGGGCGGCGCCCAACACCTCGACGGTGCCCGCGTCCTGGCGCCGCAGGCCTCCATGATCTCGATCAGGGTGGTCTTGCCCGCGCCGTTGGGGCCGAGCAGTCCGAAGAACTCGCCGCGCCGGATCTCCAGTGAGACCCGTCGGCGGCCGGGACCCGCCGTACGCCTTGCGCACTCCGCTCAGCGTGATGGCGGGCCCGGCCGGGCCTGGTGCCGTCGTGGATGTCACCGGTTGTTCTCCCTCGTTCGTTCTGTTCTCGTCCGGCGCGCCGGGCGGCGGCGTACCGGTCCGTGTGGTGCGCTCCGGCGCGGGAGCGGGCGGCCCGGGGACGGGCGGTCCGGGGCGCCGGACCCTTCCGCTCTCGCCCGCGAGCCTGCGCGCCCTGCGCGCCCGCGGCCGACGGCCGCCGCCGCGCCGAACACGACGGCGAGCGCCACCGGCAGCACGGTGCCGGTGACGCCGAAGCGGCCGGACAGCAGCCGGTGGCTCAGGGCCAGCGCCGCGGCGGCCAGCGCGCCGCCGCACAGGGCGACGAGAGCCGCGTATCCGGGTAGACCAGGCGCGCCCGGCGCGGATAGCCCACGGGCCGTCCCGCGCCCGAGCGCGCGGCGGGCCGCGAGCCGCAGGTAGCGGCCGCTCTCCCGGCGCAGCCGGTGGTCCCGGTCGCGTGGCTGAAGATCTTGTAGCCGTCCAGGGGCGGCAGCGGCAGCAGGTTGAACCAGGCCGCGGCGCTGCCGAGCAGCAGCAGCCCGGCCAGCGCGTCCCGGCCCCGCGCGTCGTGCGGCAGCGCCAGCCACAGCGCGCAGCACGGCAGCAGGACCAGCAGGTTGGCGAAGGCGCCCGCGCCCGCCGTGGCGACGCGGTGCCTGCGGCGGGGCAGCCAGAGGTAGTTGTCGACCGTGCAGTACATGAGCACCACGGGAGCCGCCAGCGCAGCCCGATCTCGGTGACCTCGCCGCCGAACCGGCGGGCGGTCACCCGTGCGCCAGTTCGTGGAGGGCATTGCTCAGCCACAGCAGGGTGCACACGGCGAGCAGCGGCGCGGGCTGCCGGAACAACCGGCCGGTGGCGTCGGCCAGTTCGCCGAGCCGCCACAGCAGCAGCGCCTCCATGGCGGCCACGGCGACGAGCAGCGGTACGACGACGGGCGCGGCGAGCAGCGGACCGGCCCACCGGTGCAGCCGGTCCACGGTCGCCGGGGCGTCGGCCACCAGCCGCACCGAGCCGCGGTACAGGCCGGAGGGCGCGGCGGCGGCTCGGCGCGGGCGGGCGGCGCGGGCGCGCCCGCCAGCAGGCCGCGCGCGTGCAGCAGGCGCAGCATCTGGCCCCAGTTGGCCTCGCCGAGCCTGCGCCCGAAGCGGGCGGCGTACTCCTCGCCGATGTCGCCGAGGCTGCGCGCGCCGTCCAGCCGGGCGATGATGAAGTGCTCCTTCGCCCCGACCTCGAAGGACCGGCCGCTGACGGGCTCGCGTACGACGTGCACCCGGTCCCGGCCGCGCAGCGTCGGCGGTCCCAGCAGGACGCCGGGGCGCACGGCGGGCCGGTGGGCCAGGAGGCGGTCCGGCCCGTCATCCCGCTCCCCGCTGTCGCGGAACCGTCCGCCGTCGCCGAACCGTCCGCCGTCGTACGGCCGTCCGCCGGTATGGAACCGTCCGCCGCCGTGGTGCCCTCGCGCAGGGCGCGGCCGAGGACGTACGACAGGTACGCCTCGTCGCGGATGGTCACGTGCAGCCGGTTGTTGGTCATGTGCAGGTACGGCGACAGCAGCCGCGGCAGCGCCTGGGCGGGTCGCGGACCGGCTCGTCGCGGGTGCCGTCCCAGGAGCGGAAGACCAACTCGCCGCGCGCCGCGAGGTCGTGGGCGCGCGAGCGCAGCTCGTGGCAGTGCTCCGCCCACCCGTGGAGGAAGCCCGGCAGCCGGGTGGCCCCGGGCCGTCGGGCGCGGCGGCGACCGCCCGCCGGATCCGCTCGAACCGCCTGCCGAGGCCCGACCCCATCTCGGCGTAGGCCCGCGCGTACTCGTCGGTGCCGATGAAGTTGGTCCCGGAGAACGCGGTGTGCCAGAAGTCGTGGTAGCTGTCCAGGTAGTCGGCCAGTTCCCCGGCGTCCGGCAGGAAGCAGGCCGACATCACCATCATCAGCTGCGCCGAGGTGCCGAGCAGCACGGTACGCAAGTGCAGGTTCATGGTGCGTACGGCGTCGATGACCAGGTCGCTGGAGTACCGGAAGTGCCACTCGGCCAGCTCCACCCGGCGGGGCCGCCGTACTTGCCGTACTCGGGCTCGTACGGCTCGTGGGAGAAGGAGTTGTTGGGCCGCAGGTTCATCCGCCCGGCGGCGTCGGTGAAGCGGGCGCGCTCCTCGTCCTTGTACTCGATCTCGAACAGCGCGTTGTAGAAGTCGTTCAGGAAGCCGGAGTCGACCTGGTAGAGGGCGGGCCTGGCGCGCAGGAACGCCTCGATCGCGGCCTCGGCGCGGGCCCGCACCTCGGCGGTGGCGGCCTCGCTGGAGGGCCGCAGCCGCAGCCGTACGTGCGGGCCCTCCAGCCAGTAGTTGATGAAGAAGTGGCCCGCCAGCAACCCGTCCGCCGTCAGGTCCGCGATGAGCGGGCGGACGCACTGGACGAGCAGCGGCTGCGGGTTGGCCGCGTAGAACACGTGCAGGGCCTGCCAGGGTCCGGGCACGGACGGCCGGGGCGGGCGTCCGCGGTGGCGGGCCGGACGGCCGGGCGTGGGCGGCGGGTTCGCTCATCGGGCTTCGGTCCTCTCCTGGCGCGCGGCGCGGCGGGGCTGGTGCGGGGGCGTACGCGGGTGACGGTCTCGACGGCCAGCTCGGCGACGTGGCCGCCGTGCTCGGAGGTCACGAGCGGGGCGTCCTCGTCCGGCAGGGCCTCGCGCAGCAGGACCCGCGCGTCCGGCTCCCGCGCCAGGGCCTCGAAGGCGGTCAGCGACAGGTAGCTGTCGAAGTCGACGAACTGCGGCTTGGCACCGCCGCCCTGGGCGGCGCCGTCCGCCGAGACGGTGGCGTAGACCCGGTCGGGGAGGCCGTGCCCGTGCCGCCACCGCTGCCAGGACAGGAACCATTCGGCGTCCCCGTGCCGGGTACGCGCGCGGGGAGATCCCGCGCGGCGACGGCCCAACTGCGGCGGCTGAGCACGATGTCGCCGAGTCGCACGCGCGGGCGCCGCGTCACCGGCCCCGGCTCCTCGGGCACGCCGCCCCAGGGGTTGACCGGCGCCATCGAACTGGGCGAGAGCAGCAGCAGGGTGCGCGGCACGTCCGGGAGCGCCATCGGTACGAGATAGCCGAGGTAGACGGGGATCACCTCGCGGCCCAGCCGCCGCGAGCGCAGCACCAGCCGGTCCCGCGCGGTGTCGTGCTCCAGGTAGAGGTCGTCCAGGTGGAGGCGGTACTCCTCGGGGACGGCGCCGGTCTCCCGGGGCAGACGATCTCGTAGTCGGTCATCCGGGCGTGCAGGTTGAGGTTGCTGGTGACCGGCCCCCGGTGATCTCGGCGAGGACCGCGCCGTCCGGCCGAACCGCGCGGGCGTCGGCGCGCAGCCGCTCCGCCAGCGGCTGTCCAGCGGAGGCGTAGAGGTGGGTGAAGCGGCTGAACGGGAAGGACAGGTTGCCGTAGGAGCGGTTGAGCACGGCGAGCGGGCCGCCCCGGCGTCTCCCCGGGCGAGTTGGAGGAAGTGGCCGTAGGGCGCGAAGTGCGGCGCGATCGGCTCCAGACGCGCGGCGACCGCGGAGACGAACGCGTCGTCGAGGCGGATCTCCTCGGCGTCCCCGTGGGTCTCCCACAGCGCCCGCATCCGGCCGGTGAACTCGCGGCGGGCGTCGTCCAGGGCGGTCAGCTCGGGGCGGCCGAGCCAGTTCTCCTCGGGTACGTACCGGCCCTGGGCGTCGTACGGGGTTCGGCGCGCGGTGAAGCGCAGGTACTGGTCGAAGAAGTCCTCGTGGAAGTCGTGGACGAGGCGCAGCAGATCCGCGCAGGTGCCGCCGGTGCCGTAGCGGGCGAGGAAGAAGCCCTTGAAGGTGAGGCGCTGGGCCAGGGTCAGGTCGAAGGCGGGCAGCAGCCGCTCGACGGCGCGCAGCGAGGGGCGAGCGGGTCGCTCCACGCGCGCGTGGAGCACACGAGCGCGTCGTCGGCTTCCGGTTCACCGGCCGTCGGGCCTTCGCGGGTGGCCGGTCGGCGGCCCGCGTCGACGTCCTCGTACAGCAGCGTCTGCGGCAGGGTGGCGTCCGGCGCGCCCAACTCCGTCTGGAGGGCGCGCAGTCGCTCGCGCAGCTCGCGCAGGAGGTCGCGCCGCTCGGCGAGACCGGCCCGCGGGTAGCGGGCGACGATCGCGGCGGGTCCGGCCAGGCCGTCCGCCAGCCGGGCGGACCAGGGGCGGTCGACGGCGCGCAGCGTCGCGGAAGGCCAGCAGCGGGTCGGGGTGTGGGCGTGCACGCCCAGGCAGGGCACGTGCACCATGCCGAGGTCGTACAGGGCGCCGACGTACGTCTCGCACTCGGCGGGCTCGGCGCGCTCCTCGGCGGCGAGCCAGGCCACGAGGTCCGCGTGGCGCACCGCGCCGTGCCGCTCGAACAGGGCGATCAGCCGCTCCAGCACGCCGCTGCGACGTAGGAAGAACAGCCGGTCGGAGACCGTCTCGAAGGTGACGGCCGCGGTGTCGTCGCCCGCGGTGACCGAGCGCCTCACGTAGCGCACCCGGTCCTCGTCCAGGTCCCAGCCGGGCGCCAGCGCGACGGGCAGGTCCCCGCGCCTGCGGGTGTCGGCGAGGATCAGCTCGGCCAGCCGGGCGAGCACGACGACGTTGAGCCGTACGTGCCCCGACCAGGCGTCGGGCAGCCGGATGCCGAAGCCGTCCGTGGAACCGGCGTCGGTGGGAGTGTCCGCGTCGGGGTGAGGCGGCCGAGGGCGACGCCCGTGAAGGTGCTGAACGGGCTGGTCTTGCACGCCGTGCGGTACAGGTACGACAGCAGCGACCGCTCGATCTTCCGCGCCCGCTTGCCCGGCCGCGGCGAGGTGTCCGCGGCGTACGCGTCGAGTTGGCCGTCCAGCGTCGGTGACGCCAGCAGCAGGCCGAGCCGGAGGCGGTCCGCACCGGCCAGCGCGCGCAGCTGGCGCGGCCGCGGTCGATGTCGGCGGCGAGCAACGGACCGCCCTCGGCGACCAGTTCGGCCAGCCGTCGCCGGTCGGCCAGCCAGGAGCCGAGCCGGGTGGGGAGGTCCGTGGGTCGTCACCGCCATGTCCGGCGGCGGGTGTGGTGGCGGGCGCGGCGGCGGTGACCAGGGTGAGCGCGGCCCGCGGGTCCCGGGCAGCCGGTTGTTGAACAGCTCGCGGCGCAGCCGGATCAGGCCGCGCCGGGCCCGGTCGTCCTCGTTGGCCTTCACCAGGCCGTGCAGCAGGTCGCTCAGCTCCGCACCCCGGGCCGACAGCCGCCGCTCCTCGGCGAGTACGCGCCGCGCCCAGTCGCTGCCGTCGGGGCAGCGCAGCGCGTGCACGGACTCCACCGGCAGCCCGGCGACGCGCAGCATGAACCGCTGCCCCATCGACCACGAGATCTTGTTTCCGTATCCAGACATGGCGGGTCCCCGGGGTCTCAGGCGATCTCGTGGCGGAAGTCGGCGGCGCCGGGCCGCTCATGGCCGATGAGCATGATCAGCAGTGCGGCCTCGCCGGAGGCCGTGAGGCCCAGTTCCTCGGCGAAGGAGACGGTGTCGAAGCCGAGCGCCACCCCGGCGCCGAGACCGAGCGCGGACGCGGCCGTGTAGAACGCCTGGGACACCGCTCCGACCATGGCGTTCACCAGCCGGTACCCCGGTCGCCGACGGCGTCGAGGACCGCGGTGGTGCGGACGGCGGGCACCACCACCACCGCCGCCTGCTCCAGGTTGTAGTTGGCCAGGAAGTAGGCGCGCTGGAGGAGTTCGCCGGGCGGCCCCTCGATGACCGGGTGCAGCGCGTGGGCGGCCGGGTCGTAGGCGTACGCGCCGGGCGCGAGGCCGTCCACGTGGTTGACGAAGACGTACAGCCGGACCGGCTCCAAGCCGCCGTCGGTGGTGCCGGTGACGTCGGTGTCCAGGCGGGCCCCGGTACGGGCGGCGGCGAGGAGGCCGCCAACTGTGCCCGGGTGATCGGGCGGCGGGCCTCGAACCGGCCGAAGCTGCTGCGCCGCGCGCGCAACGCGGTCCGTACGGATGCCGCCATCGGCGCGGGCTCGGGCAGCGACACGGGCGCGGGCGCTTGGGGTTCGGCGAGTACGGCCGCACGCAGGCGGCGGTGAGCGCGCCGGGCGCGGGCGGTCGGCGGCGCCTTCGCGGGTCGCCCGGTGCATACGGGTCAGCGCCTCGAAGGCCAGCACGCGCCGGGAACTCTCCTGGTCGGCGCGGCGCACGGCGACGTCGTTCACGGAAGCGCGTGAAGCGGGCGAAGCGGGCCGGGCGGACGGGCGGGCGAGGGGACGGCGCGGGCGGCACGTCGCCCTCCACCGCAAGGGCACCACGGCGAACACGCCCTCCTCGTCGCCCGCGACGCCGAGGAGCCGCGCGAGGGCGGGCTCGTCGAACCACAGGGCGGCGGCGACGCGCAGCCCACGCGCGCGTGCCCACATCCGCCAGGTCTGGAGGACCGTGCCGATGTCCATGCTGACGGCGTGAAAGGAGAAGCTGTTGTACTTGAAGGCGTTCTGCCAGTACTTGACGCCCAGGACCAGGAACTGGTCGGTGCCGCCCGCCCGTTCCTCCCCACCGCCGCGCGCACCCGGGCGCTCACGTCCCCGGCCAGCAGCCGCTGCACGGCGTGGTGGCGCGGCGCGTAGTGGTAGACACCGGGCGTCAGCGGACCGCTCGCGCCGCTGACCCAGTAGACGGCGGCCGGGTACAGCCCGCCTCCGGAGGCGGTGCCGCGCGACCAGTTGGCCTGCGGGTACGACGGGAGCGAGCCGAGGTCGGTGTTGGCCTGGACACCGAGCCTGCGGCCGGTCAGCCCGTACGAGTCGCGCAGCATGCCGCCCAGCAGCGGGAGCGTGAACGGCTCGTCCCGGTCCGCCCCGAACAGCCCGTCGTCCACCGTGGCGTCCCTCGGGTACCCGGCGTCGGGCAGCGGGAAGGTCTCGGCGCCCGGGTAGTACTTGCCCTTGCGGGGCCGGTCCGCCCAGTCGGGGACGAAGTCGACGGGCTCCATCGGAACGCGTCCGCGACGCATGATCGCGTCCGCGTACTCATGGGCGTAACCCATGGGAGTGCTCCTCTCTTCTCACGTCCCTCATGGGGCGTCTGGACATCTGGGCGCTCGCTGCCTGGGGCGTCTGGGCGTCTCGCTGTCTGGGGCGTCTGACCGTCTGAGGCGTCTGACCGTCTGAGGCGTCTGGCCGTCTGGGCCGTCTGGGGCTTCAAGGGAAGGGATGCGGAGCGGGGTTGAGGTCGACGGGGTCAGGTCCCGGTCACGCAGCCCGGCCTCGCGCAGCGCGGTGCGCAGCCGCGGCATGCCCAGAGCGCGTTGCCGTCGCCAGCCGAAGTCGATGGGCAGCAGCCCGGGGACGAGGACACTGACCGTTCTCAGGCCGAGACGGCGCTGCTCGGGAGCGTCTGGTCCACGACGACCACGTCGAATCCGGCGTCCGCGACGGGGCGACGCAGCGTTCCAGGTCCTCCTTAAGGTCGCCGGAGGGCGGGCCCGCGCAGTGCGGCCAGCGGGCGGCGGTCGGGGCGGGGCCGAGGAGGAAGCGGGCGTGTTCGGCCATGCGCGGGATGCCGTAGGCGAGGGGTGGTCGTGGAGCGCGCGGACCTGGTCGAAGTCCTCGGCCATGGCCCGCAGTCGGGTCTCCTCGCGCCGCGCGCGCTCCTGGAGGTTGACCGCATCGGTCGCGATCTCGCACAGGGCGGCGGCCAGGGCCGCCTCGGGGTCGAGCCCGGCGCCCGCGCCGAAGCACACGGTGCCGAGCCCGCCGTCCCGCCGCTCGGCGACGGCCGTGACGACGGGCACGGGGAAGGTGACGCGGGTGTCGAAGAAACGGGCCCGGTAGCCGTACATCGCGAGCCGGTCCACCATGTGCGCGGTCGCGGGGCGCGTGCTGCTCGCCGGGTCGATCTCGGGCAGCTCGGCCATCCCGTACCAGGCGAGGAGGAAGGCATCGCGCTCGATGACCTCCATGAGGCCGAAGTACACGGCCTCCTCGGCACAGCCGCCGGAGGCTAGCCGTTGGAACTCTCCTGCACGAAGCGGTTCTCCAGGCCGGGCGCGTGGTAGTACGTCAGCACCTCCGGCACCAGCAGCGGGCGGCCGTCGCGCAGCGACCAGCCCACCCAGGGGATCTCGCGGTCGGGGGCGAAGGGGCGGATGTGCGGGTTCGCGCGGTGGAAGTCCGCCGAGTACAGGCCGCAGCGGCGCGGGTCGAGCGCCCGGTCCCCGAGCGCGTCCAGCGCGGCCACGACCTGGTGGTCTTCGCGCGGGCCCGCATCCCGGCGTACCGTTCCAGCCCCTCCAGCACGCCGATGCGGGAGCTGTGTCCGAAGGTGTCGGCGTGCCCGCCCCAGAACGTCTCGCGCAGGTACTCCCCGAACGCATCGAGAAGCAGCCGATGGTGGCCGAGGTGGAGGTGGAGGACACGTCGTGGACGAGTGAGGGCCGAGCGCCCGCAGACCGGGTTGGCGAACGCGGCGACCGGCAGGTCGTACGCGTCGATCGGACGCCGCCGGAACGCGCCCGGGGCGTACTCGGGCGCGGGCCGCGGGTCAGCTCGGCGCCCTCGGGAGAGTCCTCCCGAGGGCGGGCGCACCGCGGGCACTCGGGGTCGGGCACCAGCGGGTAGCCGCGCACCCGGAGGGTCTCCAGGTCGACGAGGTAGACGGGCGGGAACGGATCGGCGGACGGCTCGCGTTCGCGGTGCGCGAGGACGAGCGCGGCCACCGCGTCCACGGCGAAGGGCGCGAGGTACGGCGACGAACCGGCGGCGCGGGTGCCGGACCCAGCTCCAGCGCGTCGCGCAGGGCCACCGAGCGCACGGCCTGCCAGCGGCGGGCGAGGCAGCGCGCAGGGCGGGGCCGCCGCCGGTCCCGCTTCGCTCGTCGGTCCGGGAGGCGGCGATACGAGCGTCGGTACGGGTGCCGGTACGGGCGGGAAGGGGCCGACGATCGCGTGCTGGCCGTAAAGGTGGACGGGGACGGTGGCGGCCCGTTCCCCAGGAGGTCATCCGCGCCGCCGTCCGCGAACTCGTCGTGGATGCCGAGCAGATGGACGCGGACCTCGGGGCCGGGTCGACGCCATGTCCGGCGAGCGCCGCGCCGAGGCGGCGCTCGGCGGTCGCGGCGGTCGCGGCGGTCGCGGCGGTCGCGGCGGTCGCCGGGGCGCGTCAGCGGACATGGTCCGGCCCGTTCGTGAGCACCACGCGCGCGGTAGTGATGCCGCCCGCCAGCAGGTCGGCGGAGGCAAGGGGACGGCCAGCGCGTCACGCCCGGCGGCGCGCAACCGCTCCAGGACGGCGTCGAAGGACGTGGCGGCGTCCAGGGCGGGAGGGCGGCCGTCGTGGCCGTGACGGCGAGCGTACGGGCGTCGAGGTCGGTGAGGAGCGGATCCCCGTGTCGACGCCCTCGCCGTCCGGGAGTTCCCGCCGCAGCTGCACCGGCCGAGGAGGTCGCGCAGCTCGGCGCGGGCCGCGACCCGCCAGGCGGTGTCAGCGCCCACCGCCCACAGGGCTCCCGGTGTCCGGGTCGTCGGCGCGGGCGAGCAGCACGTGGGCCGAGGAGTACCCGGACTCCCCAGGTCGAGGAGGTCGACCCCGGTACCGAGGGTGTCGGCGGTGCGGGTCAGGAAGGTGAGTTCGGGGTCGTCGGCGAAGCGGTCGAGCGGCACCCGGGCCACCTGGCCGGTACCGCGTACGGCCCGCAGGAGCGCGTCGTGTGCCAGCGCGGACAGCAGCCCGCGGCCCACGGCCTCGGCCACCGAACCACCGGCGCCGACGCCCGCGTTCGTCGGCTCGTACGCGCGGTCGCGGTTGTCCGGGCCGAACGTGTGGACCGCGGCGGCCGGGACGAGGACCGTCTCCTTGGTGAGCAGGGAGGTGGATTCCACGAAGCCCGTTTCCACGAGACTCGTTTCCGCGAGGCCCGTTTCCGCGAGGCCCGTTTCCGCGAGGCCCGTTTCCGCGAGGCCCGAGGCGGTGGTCAGCCGCGCCGGGTCGACGCGCACGGCGTCCGCGGCCGGTCCGTCCGGCCGCGGGCGCGGCGGAGGGCGCGGGGCGTACACCTCGGCCGCGGTGAACAGGGCCCGGATCCGGGCGCCCGCGACATGGTGCACGTCGAAGGCGGCGATCCGGCGGCGCCCGGTGTGGCCGAGCGAGAGCCGCAGCGTCGAGAGCTGAGCGGGGTCTGGGTCAGCCGCTCGTCGTCGAACGCCGTGAAGACCCCGGCGTGCGGCTTGACGAGCACCGTCCGCTCGTTCAGCTCCGCCACCACGTCGTCGGCCTCGCGGGCGGTCTCGACGGTGGACACGGGGTGTGGCGAGCCCGGCGGCGACACCGTCGCGCACCGCGGCGACCGAGAAGCTACCGGCGGTGTCTGCTCCGCGGGAGCGGTACGACTCGGTCTCGTGGACGCAGTACGGGCAGCGCGGGTGCGGCAGCAGGGTTCGGCGACGACGTCCAGCGACTCCATGTCCTGCACGATCACCTGGCCCTCGGTCTCGGGCGCGAGCGCGCGGGTGGTGATGCGGAAGACCTCGTAGCCGAGGAGGTTGCCGAGCATCGCGGACAGCGGACGGCCGGGTTCCGGGCCGGAGGCCGGTACGGGGCCAGGCAGGGCGACGCCGCTCCACAACTCCGCGGCCTCGCCGTCCTCGGCGTTGGCGCCGAGGCGCAGCGCGGCGCAGCTCCAGCAGCCGGGGGCGCCGGGAGCGGTGAGCGGCCCGACGACGGCGCGGCGGCCGAACGTCCAGGCGGGCAGGAGCAGGACGCCGCTGGGGACACCGGCGTTCAGCAGCCGGTGGACGCGGGCCGGGCGGCCCGGCCGCCGGTGACCACGACGATGTCGTAGTCGCGCATGTCGGCCCAGTCCGGAGCCGGTTGCCCGGTGGCGTCGGCCCCGGCGGGCAGGCGGTCGCCCCGGTGGGCAGGAAGTCGACGCGGGCGGGGCAGCCGTCCTCGGTCAGTTCCCGCGCCTCGTCGAGGACTTCGGAGAAGTGGTTGCCCGGGTGTCGACGCCGGGGAGCACCCGACGGCGGCGCAGCCGTTGCGGATCAGGCTGAGGACGCACCAGCGGGCCACGAGGTCGTCGCCGACGACGGCCACGCGGGTGTCGCGGAACCGGCCGAAGCGCTCCTCGGCGCCGTCGGCGTAGTGGTCCACGTACCCGATCTGGTCGGCGAACCGCCGCGCCACGTCGGGGGCGAGGAGGGCCGGCGGCGGGCGACGGCGCGGGCACGTCGCGCGCGAAGCCCCGCTCGTACAGCGTCTTGACGAGCCCGGCGACCATGGCGCGCTGCTGCTCGCCGAGGCCCGCGCAGAGGTCGGCCACGCGGTGCTCGCCGGTGAGGTGCGGGACGATCAGGGTGCTGAACCGGTACGCGGACTTGGCGTTGAGGTGGAAGCCGCCCCGCGCGTTGTGGAACAGCACCCCGTCCGGGGTCCGGGTGAAGAGCACGTCGCGACGGATACGCGGCCGGGTCTCGGCTATCTCTTCGTACGCTGCGGCAACCATGGGTGTCCCACCTCTGTCGGGGGCGGCGGTGCTGCGTACCGCCACGGGTCGGGGCCCGCCGACGGATCGGCGGCGCGGGCAGGGCTCTGCGGAAGGGGTGCTCTGGGGGCGGAGACTCTGGGGGCGAGGGCTCTGGGGCCGAGGGCTCTGGGCGTGGGGAGGGTCGGGGTCGGCGGGGCGTCGGGCGGCGGTGTCAGCGGAGCGGCGGTGTCAGCGGGGTGCGGCGGTCTCGGGCCGGGCGGCGGTCTCGGGCCGGGCGGCGGCAGTGCGGGCGTACATGCGCAGCAGCGCGTGCATCCGGTAGTGGCCGGGCGGCCCCTCCTCCAACAGGCCCTCGTCAGCGAGGCGTTCGAGGAGTCGTTCGGCCGCGCGCTCGGGGAGGTCAAGCGCGTGGGCGCAGTCCGGAACGCGCAGGACGGGGCGTCCCGGCCGCCCAGCGTGACGAAGGCGTCGGCGTGCTCGGCGTCGAGGCGCCCGAGGGCCTCGCGCAGCACCGCCGTCACCGACATCCGGGGTCGTCGGGGAGGGCGAGCCGGGCGGGCGGGTCGTCCGCCAGCCAGTCGGCGCAGTCGGCGAGCCGCAGCCCGGGCGGGTGAGCAGGCGGGCGGCCACGATCCGCAGGGCGAGCGGGTGGCGACCGCAGAGGTCGGCCAGCCGGTCCGCGGCCTCCGGTTCGGCGGTGACCCGGTCGGGTCCGAGGACGGCGGAGAGCAGCCGCCGCGCTCCCTCGGCGTCCAGCGTGTCCAGTCGGTGCGTCCAGCCGCCGTGGGTCGCCATCAGCCCGGCCAGGCCCCGGCGGCTGGTGACGATGACGGCGCTTCCGGGCCCGGCGGGCAGCAGCGGCCGTACCTGGTCGGCGTGGGTGACGTCGTCCAGTACGAGCAGGGTGCGCGGCCCGGCGCCACCGGGCGGCAGTTCGGCGACGGCCTCGTCGGCGGGCGGGGCGTGCCGTCGGGCGGCGCATCGCGACGGTGGCGCGGCCGTCGGGGAAGTCCTCCTCGACCAGCCGGGCCACGTGCAGGGCGAGCGCCGTCTTGCCGATACCGGGGCGCCGGACAGGACCACGGTGCGGGTGCCGTGGCGTCGGCGGTGAGGCGTGCGGCGATCGACAGGCTCTCGGCGGTACGTCCGGTGAAGAAGGCGGGCGCCGTGGCGGCGGGGAACGGTCGGCCGGGCGTGGCCCGGACCACCGAGCGTGGCCGAGAGGGCGGCGATGCCCGAGGGACGGGGACGGCTGCGGGGGCGAGGGCGGTTGCGGGGCCGGGGACGCCGGGCGGGGCGGAGGCACCGGGCGGGACGGGGCGCCAGTCGGAACGGGGGCGCTGGAGGGGCCGAGACGCCAGGCGCGACCGGGGTGTTGAGGGCCAGGGTTTCGCCCACCGGCGGTCCGAGGGATCGCCGCGCAGGATGGCCAGCTCCAGTCGGCGCAGACCGGGCCCCGGCTCGACGCCGAGTTCGTCGAGGAGGTGGCCCTTGACCCGGCGGTACTCGGCCAGCGCCTCGGACTGCCGCCCGTGCGGTACAGCGCCTCGATCAGCTGCTCCCAGAACCGCTCGTGCCCGGGGTGGGAGCGGGCGGCGCCCACAGCTCGACCAGGACCTCACGGCAACGGCCCAGCGAGAGCTGGATGTCGCAGACCCGCTCCGTCGCGCGCAACCGCTCCTCAGTCAGCCGCGGCACTTCGTCGCGGTGCAGCGCGTCCGAGGGCACGTTGGCCAGGAGCGGCCCCTGCCACAGCGCCAACCCTGCTGGAGCGTGGCCAGTTCGCTCTCCGGGTCGGCGGTCCTGGCCGCGGCGGACGCGAGCAGCCCACGGAACGCGAGAAGGTCCAGGGTGGCCGGATCGGCGGGGATGCGGTAACCGCCGGGGACCGCCTCGATCGCGTTGTCGGCGATGCCGTACTTGGCGAAGATCCGGCGCAGCCGCAGCACACGTGTGCAGCGCGGCCTTCGCGGTGGCGGGCTGCTCCTCGCCCCAGACGGCGCGGAGCAGGAACCCGGTCGACACGACGACGTTCGGGTGGATCAGGAGGAGGCGAGAAGGACGGTCGGCTTGGACGGCTGGAGCACCGCGACCTCGTCGCCGTCGGCGATGCTCAGGGGCCCGAGCAGTTGGAAACGCATCCGGCCTACGCTCCCGGCGCTCTCTTCGGGGCGGTTGGCCGCCGGTGGTGCTCCGGCGATACTGACTCGCACTCGCTTGACATAGCAAATGCAAACGATCCATGACGCGCGTAGAGCGAAAATCAAAAACAAGAGGACATAGCAATCCCGCCCCGTTCCGATTGCTCACGGATTACTCACGGAATTCGCGTCGCCGCACGGTCATTTGAATCGGCAGTCAAGTTAGGACAGCGCCAAGCCGCACGCAACAGCGCTGGGCCAACAAGGCAGCATGCTGCCAAAGGAGACCGCGTGTCACGTTGGCGTCCCGGCGCACGCACGTTCCCGCCGGGACGACGCGGGGCGGAACCGATCGGGAACGGATCGGGATCGGATCGGGATCGGACCGGGAACAGGCCGGACCCGGAGAGGCCGCGATCGGGACCGCGATCGGGACAGGACCGCGCGCATAGGGACGGGCCGCGGGGTACCCACAGGTCCGGCAGTGGCACAGCCGGACCCGGGCCCGAAGGGAGACAGACGCATGCGCTTCCACGACCGCAGGGAAGCCGGCCGGGAACTCGCCGAACGGCTTCAGCAGCAGCAGCGCGACGGAGGAATCCGGCATCCGATGGTGCTGGCCGTGACCGCGGGGCGTTCCGGTGGCCGACGAGATCGCGCGGGCCCTGCACGCGCCGCTCGACGTGGTGATCGCGCGCAAGATCGCCGCACCGTCCGACCCCGACCGCACGGTGGGCGCGGTCGCGTGCGAGGGCCCGCCCTCTTCGACGAGCGGGCACTGGCCGACCTGGGGCTGACGCCCGAGGCGCTGGAGCAGCAGGTCGCCCGCGAACGGATCTTCCTGCACCGCGACGAACGGCTCTACCGCCGCGGACGCCCGCGGGCGACCTGCTGCGGCGAACCGTGATCGTGGTGGACGACGGCCTGGCGACCGGCATCACGGCACGCGCCGCGCTGCACGCGCTACGGGCGTACAAACCGCGCGCGTGATCGCCGCCGTCCCGGTCTGCTCGCCGGAGGCGGCGGCCGCGGTGGAACCGGAAGTCGACCAGTTGCTGTGCCTGCGCGAGGCGTTGTCTCTTCGGTCCGTCGGCGAGTGGTACGAGAAATTCGACCCGGTTCATGACGAGGAAGTGATCAACACGTTGCGGGCATTTCTCACGCCGCACTGACCTGACATATCCGGTTCACGTCGCGGCAATGCCGATGTGCGAACGAAAAGCAATGAAATACGGGGACCGGGACCGGCGGGGGCTCAGGCCCCGGTTGCCGGTTCCCGGTCGACCCGGATTCCCGTTCGACCACGAACGGGACGGCTCAGGCGGCCAGGTGCGCCTTGTCCCCATCACCACGACCGGGTGCCGCGCCGGGTCGAGGTTCTTCAGCAGGTACTCCATGCCGGACTTGGGCAGGCTCACGCAGGCGGACGTACCGCTGCCGTGGTCCATGTGCAGCCAGATGCTCCCGCCCTTCTCCTGGCCCTGGGGCCGGGTCGGGTCGAGGGCGAGGTGCCCTTGACGCGGTTGTAGTCGATGGCGATGACGTAGTCGAAGTCGTGCCAGTGCGACTTGGCCCAGTAGTGGGGCGCGGCGAAGGAGGCGGTCTCGTTGTAGGGCAGCTTCGCGCCGGGGTCGGGCAGCACCCGCCGGAATCACTGAGCGTGAAGACCCCGACAGGGCTGCGCTTGTCGCCCTCCCGGTGGTCGGTGGTCCAACCGCGCTTGCCGTTGTGCGCGGCCCAACTGCGCGTCTTGTCCCAGGTCTTGCCGTGCTTGGTGAAGAGCACGGCGGTGGCGTCCCGGAGTTTGCCCCTTGCCGTACACGGCGACGACCTGCTCGGACTCCTCGGGGATCTTCGCCTGGAGTGCCTCCCCGACGTCCGGGATACGCGGCAGGTCCGAAACCGGCTCCGCGCTGCGCAGCGCCTGCTGGGCGTGCCCGTCGCGCTTCCCACCGCTGTCCGCACCCCGCCCCGCAGGCAGTGAGCAGAACGAGGGCGGCGGCAGCGGCGGTCGCGGCCGCCGTACGCGTGGGCATCGTGCCGGAAGTTCGCATGTCTCTCATGGTCGCACCCTGCTGGGAAGAGGCCGAAGCGGCATTGGCGCGTTCCGTCCGCCGAGGGGAAAACCAGTTGATTTTCGCCATCTGCGAGCGCGAACCTTTCACGGCTCCTGACCCCGTCGCCCGCTCCCGACCTCTGGGATGTCATGCAGATTCGCGATCTTCCCTATCCCGATCCGGGCCGGCCCGACGTACGGTCCGGACCGCGCTTCCTGCTCTGGCTGGGCAGGAACCAGCTCCGCGGTCAGCTCAAGTCCGCGTTGTGGGGACTGGTCCACATGACGGCCGTGGTCTCCATCCCGCTCGCGATCGGCATGGGTGTCCAGGCCGTCGTGGACCGCTCCGGCCGCAGGCTGGCGCTCGCTGGCGGGCTGATGTTCGTGCTCACCGTTTTCACCGCGCTGGGCGACACCATGCTGCACCGCGCCGCCGTCACCAACTGGATCACGGCCGCCTCCCGGTGCAGCAGCTCCTGGCCCGCAAGGCGGTGGAGTTAGGTCGACGCTGACGCGGCGGGTGGCGGCGGGCGAGGTCGTGGCCGTCTCGACGGGCGACGTGGAGAAGATCGGCTGGTTCGTCGAGGCGCTGTCCCGCTTCACGGCCGCGGCGATCACGATCGTCGCCGTCAGCGTGGCGCTGGTCGTCTACCAGCCCGCCCTGGGCGTGGTGGTCGCCGTGGGCGTGCCCGCGCTGGCACTGGCCGTGCTGCCGCTGCTCCCCGGGCCACCCGGCGCGCGGACGAACAGCGGAACGGGCGGGCCGTGCCACCGAGCTGGCCTCCGACACCGTGGCCGGGCTGCGGGTGCTGCGCGGTATCGGTGGCGAGGAACTGTTCCTGGCGCGCTACCGGGCCGCGTCGCAGGAGGTCAGGGTGGCGGCGGTGCGCAGCGCCCGGATGTGGTCGCTGATCGCCGCGGTCCAGGTGGCGCTGCCGGGGCTGCTGCTGGTCGGCGTCGTCTGGTACGGGACGACCCTGGCCCGGGACGGCCGCATCGCCATCGGCGAGTTGGTGACGGTCTACAGCGCGGTCACCTTCCTCCTTTCCCTTTGCGGCACTTCGAGGAGATCGCTATGGCGTACTCCTTCTCCCGGCCGTCCGCACGCCGCGCCGCCCGGGTCCTGGCCCTGGAGCGCGCCACCCGGGACCGGCCGAGCCGCAGTCACCAACCACCGCGACCGCGACCTCGCTGCCCGCGACCGCGACTTCGCCGACCGCGACGGCAACCACGACCACGACCACGGGTATGGGATCGGCGGCGGCCACGGACGTCCCCGCACCGCCCCGGAGCCTGGCGGCGATCTGTACGACCCGGTCAGTGGGCTGCTCGCCCTGGCCGGGCAGTTGACCGCCGTGGTCTGCGGCGACCCGGACGCGGCGGGAGGCTCGCCGACCGGCTCGGCGGCCACGCGCCCGAGGACGAACGAGCCGACCGGAGCGCCCCCACGGCGAGACCGCCCTCGGTGCTGCTGGGCAAGACGGCGCTGGACGACGTGCCGCTCCCGGCCGCCCGTGCCGCCGTGCTGGTGCAGGACAAGGACCCGGTGCTCCTGTCGGGGACGCTGGCCGAGTTGCTCGACGTCCCCAGGTCGGGCGCGGTGTCCGCGAGCGAGGCCCTGGCGGCGGCGCAGTGCGGCGACGTACTGGACTCGCTTCTCCAGGCCGCGCCACCCCACGGGACGGCGCCAAGCCCGACCCGATGGAGACCCGGATCACCGAGCGCGGCCGGTCGCTGTCCGGCGGCCAGCGGCAGCGGCTGGCCCTGGCCCGTTCGCTGGTGACCGACCCCGAGGTGCTGGTGCTCGACGAGCCGACGTCGGCCGTCGACTCGCACACCGAGGCGCGGGTCGCCGACGGACTGCGGACGCTGCGCGCGGGCGGACCACCGTCGTCTTCGCGTCGAGCCCGCTGCTGCTCGACCGGGCCGACCGGGTGGTCTTCGTCCACCAGGGTGACGTCGCGGCCGTCGGCACACACCGTGGGCTGCTGGGCTCCACGCCCGCGTACCGGGCCGTGGTCACCCGCGAGCCGGAGCCGGACGCGGCACCGGAGCCGGACGCGGCGCAGGAGGCGACGGCGAAGGCGGCACCGGAGGCGGATGCCGAGCCGGCTCCGGAGGCGACCCGCGACCGCTCCCCGGCCCAGGGCCGGGGACTGTCCGGCCGGAACAGACCGAGCAGATCGAGGAGTCCGCATGATCGGCCTGGCACCGCCGTCGTACGACCCGGCAGCGCCGGAGTCGGCGACCACCCTGCCGGTCGGCACGCCCACGACCGTCAAGAGCTACGTACGGGAACTGCTGGGGCGCCACCGCAAGGCGTTCGCCGTGCTGATGGCGGTGAACGCGACCGCCGTCCTCGCCTCGATGGTCGGCCCCTACCTGCTGGGCGGTCTGGTCGAGGACCTGTCGGAGGGCGGGCGGAACCTCCACCTCGGGCGCACCGTCGCGCTGTTCGCCGCCGCGCTCGCCGTACAGACCGTGTTCGTCCGCATGGTGCGGCTGCGCGGCGCGGTGCTCGGTGAACGGATGCTGGCCGATCTCCGCGAGGACTTCCTCGTACGGTCCGTGGGCCTGCCGCCGGGCGTGCTGGAGCGGGCCGGGACCGGCGATCTGCTCTCCCGTATCACCACCGACATCGACCGGCTGGCGAACGCCATGCGCGAGGCCGTACCACAGCTCGCGATCGGCGTGCTGTGGACCGTGCTGCTGCTGGGCGCGCTCACCGCGACGGCGCCGCCGCTGGGGCTCGCGGTCCTGGTGGCCGCGCCGGTCCTGGTAGTGGGCTGTCGCTGGTACTTCCGGCGCGCGCCGAGCGCCTACCGGTCCGAGGCGGCCGGATACGCGGCGGTGGCGGCGGCGCTCACCGAGTCGGTGGACGCCGGGCGCACCATCGAGGCGCACCGGCTCGGCGACCGGCGGACCGCCCTGTCCGAGCAGCGGATCAAGCAGTGGACGGCCTGGGAGCGCTACACCCTCTTTCTCCGGTCGGTCTCTTCCCGGTGATCAACGTGTCCTACACGCTGATCACCGGTTCCGTGCTGATGATCGGCGGCACCTTCGTCATCCAGGGCTGGATGTCCGTGGGACAGCTGACGACCGGCGCGCTGCTGGCGCAGATGCTGGTCGACCCGATCGGACTGATCCTGCGCTGGTACGACGAACTCCAGGTCGCGCAGGTCTCGTTTGCCCGGCTCGTCGGTGTCCGCGAGATCGAGCGGGAGCCGGAGAACGATGGTGAGGCGCCGGACGGCCGGGAGGTACGTGCCGACGAGGTGCGGTTCGGATACCAGGCGGGCAGTGACGTGCTCCACGGAGTGACCATGCGGGTGCGGCCCGGTACCCGCATGGCGCTGGTCGGGCCCTCCGGCGCGGGCAAATCGACGCTGGGCCGCCTGCTCGCCGGGATCTACGCCCCACGGAAGGGCGAGGTCAGGCTCGGCGGCGCGGAGCTGGCGCGCATGCCTGCGGAACGGGTCCGTGAACACGTCGCCCTCGTCAACCAGGAGCACCACGTCTTCGTGGGCGCCCTGCGCGACAACCTCCTGCTGGCCCGCGCCTCGGCGGACGAGGAGGAGTTGTGGGCGGCGCTGGCCGCGGTGGACGCCGAGGGCTGGGCGCGGGGCTGAAGAACGGCCTGGACACCGAGGTCGGCTCGGGCGGCGTGGTGCTCACCCCGGCCCAGGCCCAGCAGATCGCACTGGCCCGGCTGGTGCTGGCGGACCCGCACACCCTCGTGCTCGACGAGGCGACCTCGCTGCTCGACCCGCGGGCCGCACGTCATCTGGAGCGTTCGCTCGGACGGGTGCTGGAGGGGCGCACCGTGATCGCCATCGCGCACCGGCTGCACACCGCGCGCGACGCGGATGTGATCGCCGTGGTGAAGGAGGGTCGCATCAGCGAGCTGGGCAGCCATGACGAACTGGTCGCGGCCGACGGCGCCTACGCGGCGCTGTGGCGGTCCTGGCACCAGTAGCACCGCTCCCGCCGCCCGGTCCGGACGCCACCGCCCATCGGGTCCGTACCTACCGCACAGACCGTACGCATCACACGGGCCGTACGAGCCGTACGGCTTGTGGTGACCGTGCGGATCTCGCGGACCGGCACCGGGCGGGACCGGCCACGGGCCGGGCGGGACCGAACGGACGGCTCCCGAGCCGGGGTCCGAGCGGACCGGCACAGTCCCGGCCGGTATCCCGGCGCCGGGCTCCCGAAACCAAGGGAGCCTCGGAAACCAGAGGAGCCTTGAAGACCAGGGGAGCCTCGAAGGCCGAGGGAGCCTTGAAGACCAAGGGGCCTCAGATGAAGCCGAGCGCGCCCAGCCCCCGATGCCGCCGAGCACCATGAACACCGGCATCAGCACCTTCAGCTCGATCCAGCTCCCGGCCCGGAACCGCATCCCTTGGGCGGCCCGAGCGGGTACCAGCGCTTGCGGCCGATCGGGATGGGCCACAGGATCGGGCAGCCGGAGACGGTCAGCGCGTCCCCGATGTCGTGCACCAGGGCGCCGAGGATGATCGGCAGGCCCAGCCACATGTACTCCTGCCCCGGCGCGGTGAACAGCCAGTCCGAGCCGTTCCCCGGCTGGTTGAGGATCTCGGCGAGGATCCAGGCGCTGGTCGCGCCGAGCAGCCACACAAGGACATCGCTGGAGACCCGGGCCATCCGCCACAGCAGGCCCTCGACCGCGAGCACCATGTGGACGAAGAGGATGCCCAGCACCGCCCAGCGGCCGCCCAGCACCGCCAGCGCCGACGCGCCCGCGCCGATCAGCACGGCCCACAGCCAGGTGTGGGTGAGGGTGCGATGGCCACCCGAGCGCCGCGGGTCGCCCGCCTTCCGTGTCGCCTTGTACACGGTGTGGGACAGCGTGTCGATGATGCCGCACAGAGCCGGGAGATCGGGCCGAAGGCCCGGATATCGTCGCCGACTTGTGGTCCAGGTCGGGGGCGAGCGCGGCTCCCGCGCAGATCAGTGCCCCGACGACAAGCACCGGCCAGGGCATCTCGTGGTCGGCCGCCGCGGCTGCCGCCCCACCCCAGCCAGGCTGCCGCTCCTGACAGCGAGTGCGCCGGTCCCATCATCGTCGTTCCCCGCCCCTGTTAGCGCCCGCGTGTCAGCGGGAGTTGGTCGTCTCGGCGCGGACCACCTAGCGGCGGACGATCTTCGTCGTGACAGCCGGTTCCCGTACGGGGCCGGAAAGCAGGCAGTATAGGAATGTGACTCTCATTGATCAGCTGCCGAGCGACGCCGACCCCGACGCCCTGTTCGAGGCGTTCTCCACCTGGGTCGGTGAGCGGGCATCTCGCTCTACCCCGCTCAGGAGGAGGCGCTGATCGAGGTGGTCTCCGGGCGAACGTGATCCTGTCCACCCCGACCGGCTCGGGCAAGAGTCTGGTTGCGGCGGGCGCGCACTTCGCGGCGCTGGCCCGGAACGAGGTGACGTTCTACACCGCTCCGATCAAGGCGCTGGTGTCGGAGAAGTTCTTCGAGCTGTGCAAGCTCTTCGGGACCGAGAACGTCGGCATGCTCACCGGGGACGCGTCGGTCAACGCCGACGCCCCGGTCATCTGCTGCACCGCCGAGGTGCTGGCGTCCATCGCGCTGCGCGACGGCAAGGACGCCGACATCGGCCAGGTGGTGATGGACGAGTTCCACTTCTACGCGGAGCCCGACCGCGGCTGGGCCTGGCAGATCCCGCTGCTGGAGCTGCCGCAGGCGCAGTTCGTACTGATGTCGGCGACGCTCGGTGATGTGAGCCGGTTCGAGGAGGACCTCACCCGGCGCACCGGCAAACCCACCGCGGTCGTGCGGTCGGCCACCGGCCGGTGCCGCTGAGCTACGAGTACCGCACCACGCCGCTCACCGAGACGCTCACCGAGCTTCTGGAGACCCATCAGTCGCCCGTCTACATCGTGCACTTCACGCAGGCGGCGGCCGTGGAGAGGGCGCAGGCGCTGATGAGCATCAACATGTGCACGCGCGCCGAGAAGGACGAGATCGCCGCTCTGATCGGCAACTTCCGGTTCACCACGAAGTTCGGACGGAACCTGTCGCGCTACGTCCGGCACGGGATCGGCGTGCACCACGCCGGGATGCTGCCCAAGTACCGGCGGCTGGTGGAGAAGCTGGCCCAGGCCGGGCTGCTCAAGGTCATCTGCGGTACGGACACCCTCGGCGTGGGGTCAACGTGCCCATCCGGACGGTGCTGTTCACCGCGCTCACCAAGTACGACGGCCAGCGGGTGCGGACGCTGCGCGCCCGGGAGTTCCACCAGATCGCGGGCCGCGCGGGCGGGCCGGTTCGACACCGCCGGATTCGTGGTCGCGCAGGCCCCGGAACACGTCGTCGAGAACGAGAAGGCGCTCGCGAAGGCGGGGACGATCCCAGAAGCGCCGCAAGGTGGTGCGCAAGAAGGCGCCGGAGGGCTTCGTCAACTGGGGCCAGAACACCTTCGAGAAGCTCATCGCCTCCGAGCCGGAGCCGCTCACCTCCGGTTCCGGGTCACGCACGCGATGCTGCTGTCGGTCATCGCGCGCCCAGGCAACGCTTTCGAGGCGATGCGCCGCCTTCTGGAGGACAATCACGAGCCGCGCAGGAACCAGTTGCGGCACATCCGCCGTGCCATCGCCATCTACCGCTCGCTGCTGGACGGCGGGGTCGTCGAGCGGCTGGACCGGCCGGACGCGGAGGGCAGGATCGTCCGGCTGACGGTGGATCTGCAACAGGACTTCGCGCTCAACCAGCCGCTGTCCACCTTCGCGCTCGCCTCCTTCGAGCTGCTGGACCCCGAATCGCCCTCCTACGCCCTGGACATGGTGTCCGTGGTGGAGTCGACCCTGGACGACCCCCGGCAGATCCTGGCGGCGCAGCAGAACAAGGCGCGTGGCGAGGCGGTCGCGGCGATGAAGGCCGACGGCATCGAGTACGAGGAGCGGATGGAGCGGCTCCAGGACGTCACCTACCCCAAGCCGCTGGAGGAGTTGCTCTCCCACGCCTACGACCTCTACCGCAGGAGCCACCCGTGGGTCGGCGACCACCCGCTGTCGCCCAAGTCGGTCATCCGTGACATGTACGAGCGGGCGATGACCTTCACGGAGTTCATCTCGTTCTACGACCTGGCGCGGACCGAGGGCATCGTGCTGCGCTACCTCGCCAGCGCCTACAAGGCGTTGGACCACACCGTCCCCGACGATCTGAAGTCCGACGACTTCGAGGACATCATCGCCTGGCTCGGCGAGATGGTCCGCCAGGTCGACTCCAGTCTCCTCGACGAGTGGGAGCAGCTCGCCAACCCGGAGGAGGAGTCGGCGGAGGAGGCCCAGGACCGCGCCGACCAGGTACGGCCGGTCACGGCCAACGCCCGTGCCTTCCGGGTCCTGGTGCGCAACGCGCTGTTCCGCCGGGTGGAGCTGGCCGCGCTCGACAAGGTCGCCGAACTCGGCGCGCTGGACGAGGACGCGGGCTGGGACGAGGACCGCTGGGCGACGGCCATGGACGCGTACTGGGACGAGTACGAGGAGCTGCGGACCGGGCCCGACGCGCGCGGGCCGAAGCTGCTGAGCATCGAGGAGCAGCCGGAGCACGGCCTGTGGCGGGTGCGGCAGACCTTCGACGACCCCAACGGCGACCACGACTGGGGCATCTCCGCCGAAATCGATCTCGCGGCCTCCGACGAAGAGGGCCGCGCGGTCGTCCGGATCACCGGCGTGGGGCCGCTGTAACCTCCGATCTCGCGCCCGCACGGCGATCGCCCATCGCGAAGGAGCACCACCCATGTCCAACCCCGCCGAGAGTCTGGTCGCCCTGCTCGATCTGGAGCAGATCGAGGTGAACATCTTCCGCGGCCGCAGCCCCGACGAGTCCCTCCAGCGGGTGTTCGGCGGCCAGGTGGCCGGGCAGGCCCTGGTCGCGGCGGGCCGCACCACCGACGGGCAGCGTCCGGTGCACTCGCTGCACGCGTACTTCATCCGGCCCGGGAGGCCGGGGTGCCGATCGTGTACCAGGTGGAGCGCATCCGTGACGGGCGCTCCTTCACCACCCGCAGGGTGGTCGCCGTCCAGCAGGGCCGAACGATCTTCAATCTGACCGCCTCCTTCCATCTTCCCGAACCGGGCATCGAGCAGCAGTTGCCGATGCCGGAGGTGCCCGACCCGAGAGCCTGCCGCGCCTCGGTGACGAGATCCGGCAGCATCTGGGGTCGCTCCCGAGACGCTGGAGCGCATGGCGCGCAGACAGCCCTTCGACATCCGTTACGTCGAGCGGCTGCGCTGGACCGAGGAGGAACTGCGCGACGCCGAACCCGCAGCGCGGTGTGGATGCGCGCGGTGGGGCCGCTCGGCGACGATCCCCTGGTACACACCTGCGCCCTGACCTACGCGAGCGACATGATGCTGCTCGACGCGGTGCGAGTGCCGGTCGAGCCGCTGTGGGGCCCGCGCGGATTCGACATGGCGTCCCTGGATCACGCCATGTGGTTCCACCGCCCGTTCCGCACCGACGAGTGGTTCCTCTACGACCAGGAGTCACCCGTCGCCACCGGAGGCCGCGGACTGGCGCGCGGCCGGATCTACGACCGCGAGGGCAGGCTTTGGTGTCGGTGGTGCAGGAGGGGCTGTTCCGTCCGGTGCCCTCCGAGGACTGACGCCGCGCCGCCCTCCCCGCTGTCGGCCGGGTGCCCCGGCCGGTCAGCCGTCGCCACAGCCCCTGTGGCCGCCGCGCGCGGCCGGGCGGTCGCTCCGGGTGCGGTGCGACCGGGGCGGCCCGCCGCGCCGCGCCCACCCCGGCGAGCGGCGCGTCCACCGCGGGTGGGTCTTCCGGGGCGGCTCGGTACCGGGCCTGTCCGCCCACGGTCCGCCGTTGAACTGCGAGGTCGCGTCCGGGCCTTGCGCCGACGCGCCGCTCAGGGCCGGACCGGGACATCCCGCGCGTTCTTCTCCGGCAACGGTGCGGGCCCAGTCCGCCGGGCGTCCTCGACCGCGCCCGTGAGCGCGAGCCGGTGCCGGAGGATCTCGCGCGGGTCGTCCGCGGTCACCAGCCTGTCGACGACCGCGCGTACCGCCTCGGTTCCCGTCCCGACGCGCGGTGGGGCGAGGACGGGCGCAGCCGGCGCAGACAGTCCCGCTCGGCGGCGTCCGGCACGGCCGAGGCCACCACGTCCTGCGGCAGCACCGCCGCGTGGAGCGCGGCCCGTGCCCACGGATCCTCGGTCCGCGCGCGCAGTTCGTCGACGCGTCGGCTGCGCCACCGCTGGGCCCGCTGATCCTCTCCGCGGCCAGGGCGTCACGCAGGGACTGTGGCGTGCGGCCGGTCAACAGCTCCGGACGCCGAGCGGCGAACTCCACCAGTTCGACGGCGAGATAGAGCCACACGACGGCCCGATAGCGATTGACGTAGAACCTCACAGGGGCGAAGAACCCGCCGCGTGCCAGCCGGACGAAACGTCCCTGGCTGATCCCGATCAGCTCGGCTGCCTGCCGTGTCCCGGCCATCCGCAGCCTGTCGCGCAGGGTGTCGGGAACCCTCGGCCGCTGTCAGCCGTTCCAGTTCCTCACGCGCGACGCGCCGCCTTCCGGTCGGCCCGCGCCGACCGTACGTACTTCCCCGAGCTGGACGGCCAGCTCCAGTTCGCCTCGTCGCAGGGACAGTTCCCGCGCGGCCGTACCGAGCGCGACCGTCTGTCCTGCCCCGCGGCCGGTTCCCCGCGCTCCGCGCGCTCCGGGTCACGGCATGCCTCATCAACCATCACGGCCTCCCCGCCACCTGTCGATTACTGACAGTGACGACTGTAGCCGCATGGGGCGGGTTCGCGTCGGGCCTGTGGATAACCTCGGCGCAACCCCGTCCGACCAGCCGGAACGGCGTCAGAGTCTGCTGGTCGCGCTGCCCTGCTGCCGGGCGGCGACGCCGAGATGCTCGCCCACGCGGTTCACCAACAGAGCCATCTCGTAGGCGATCTGACCCACATCGGCCTCCGGGCCGCTGAGCACGCACAGGCAGCTGCCGTCGCCGGCCGCCGTCACGAACAGCAGCCCCTCGTCGAACTCGACCATCGTCTGGCGCACCTCCCCGACGCGGAAGTGGTGGCCGGATCCTTGGCGAGGCTGTGCAGCCCGGAGGCGACCGCGGCCAGGTGCTCCGCGTCCGCCGGTGCCATCGAGGAACTCGCACCGGTCACCAGGCCGTCGTTGGACAGGACCAAGGCGTGCCGTACCTGTGCCATCCGCTCGGCGAAGTCGTCCAGCAACCAGTCGAGCCCCTTGCTGAGTGCCATCCTTTTGCCTCCCCGTCCGGCGTCTCCGCTCAGCTGCCGTGACAGCCTTGCTCACCGCTGCCGTATGGGCAAGCGAATCGGCCAGTCGCGAGGGCGATGTGCCGTCGCTGGGACAGGATGAGGACATGCCACAGAAAATGACAAGTGAGCAATGGCGGGCATTCGCGTCAGAAGGAACCCGCACCGGAAAGCTCGCGACCGTGCGGGCCGACGGGCGTCCGCACATCGCGCCCATCTGGTTCGTGCTCGACGGCGACGACTTCGTCTTCAACACCGGCAAGGACACTGTCAAGGGGCACAATCTGGCCCGCGACGGCCGGGCCTCCCTGTGCGTGGACGACGACCGTCCGCCGTTCGCCTTCGTGACCCTCGAAGGGCGGGCGGAGCTCAGCGAGGATCTCGGCGAGGTGCGCGAGTGGGCCACGAGGATCGCCGCTCGCTACATGGGCGAGGACAAGGCCGAGGAGTTCGGCGCCCGTAACGGCGTGCCGGGCGAGTTGGTCGTCCGGGTCCACATCGACAAGGCCGTCGGCTACGGCGACGTCGCCGACTGATCCCGGACACGCTGCCCGAAGGGGCATCGGAGCTGTCGCGGTCCGATGCCCCACGCGACGGGCGGTCGCGGCCTTCGCCCCGACGGTTCTCCCGACGACGTGACGGGGATCATGGGCGGCGCGTACGGGTACCGAACGTGCCGCCCGCCCTTCCCGGCACACGTGCCGAGGGCGCGGCACTCAAGCCGAGGAGCCTCGTGAACGACGACCACGCGCGCGTGAGGGACTTCTTCACCCCACGGGCGGCCGACTGGGACGCCCGCTTCCGACGACGGCCCCGCCCACACGGCGGCCGTGGCCGAACTCGACCTGCGCGCCGGGGACGCGGTGCTCGACGCGGGCTGCGGCACCGGCCGGCGCTGCCCGCGCTCCGCGCGGCGGTCGGCCCCGGCGGAACCGTCCTGGGCGCCGACCTCACGCCCGCGATGCTCCAGGCGGCCGTGCGTGCCGGACGGC
Organism: Streptomyces sp. M19; assembly: GCA_038070365.1. Taxonomy (GTDB): domain Bacteria; phylum Actinomycetota; class Actinomycetes; order Streptomycetales; family Streptomycetaceae; genus Streptomyces. Next base: position 414,163 of record JAMYWE010000001.1, read on the forward strand.
ACCGCGGTGCGACGCTCGTCCTCGCCGACGTCGGCCAGCTGCCGCTGCGGGAAGGCGCGCTCGACGCGGTGTTCGGCGCCGGGCTGATCTCCCATCTGCCCGAGCCCGAGGCAGGGCTGCGCGAACTCGCCCGGGTGGTACGCCCCGGTGGCAGGCTCGCGCTCTTCCATCCCATCGGGCGGGCCGCGCTCGCCGCGCGCCAGGGCCGCCGCATCACGCCGGAGGATCTGCGGGCCGAGCCCAACCTCCGGCCGCTGCTGGACCGTTCCGGCTGGCGGTTGGACTCGTACGTCGACGAGGACGCCCGGTACCTCGCCCTCGCGCTGCGCCGCTCCTGATCCCCGCCGCGCGCCGCCGGTCGCGGTCCCTTCGCCGCGTTCCGCGCGCACGCGCCCGGTTCACGCGGGGAGCGCCCCGACCCGGCTTCGACCGGTGTCGGTTCCGCCGTCCGGGCCGCGGCGGCGATATTGCGGGCCATCCCGCCGAACACCACCGCGTGGAACGGAGAGACGCTCCACCAGTAGGCGTGGCCCGCCAGGCCGCGCGGGTGGAACAGCGCCCGCTGCCGATACACCGTCCGGCCCCGCGCGTCCCGGTCCACCCGCAGTTCGAGCCAGGCGAGTCCGGGCAGCCGCATCTCCGCGCGCAGCCGGAGCAGCCGTCCGCGGTCGATCTCCTCCACCCGCCAGAAGTCGAGGGAGTCCCGCTGCGCAGGTGCCTGGCGTCGCGTCGGCCGCGGCTCAGTCCGACGCCGCCGACCAGCCGGTCGAACCAGCCGCGCAGCGCCCAGGCCAGGGGAAGGAGTACCAGCCGTTGTCGCCGCCGATGCCCTCGATCACCCGCCACAGCGCCTCGGGGAGGCGTCCACGACGCGGCACCGGTGGTCGCGTAGAGGCTGCCGCCCGCCCAGTCGGGGTCGGTCGGCAGCGGATCGCTGGGGCGCCGGGCAGCGCGGCCGAGGACCAGCGGGTGGTCACGTCGGCTTCCTGGATGCGTTGCAGGGCCAGCCGCAGGGCCTCGTCGAAGCCGACGCGCCCCTCGGGCAGGTCGGGTACGTAGGCGGCGATGTCGTTCTCGTGGGCGACGGCCTCGTAGCGCAGCGACTCGGCCAACGGGCGGGCGATGGACGTCGGTACGGGCGTCACGAGGCCGACCCAGTGGCTGGAGAGCCGGGGCGTGAGGATCGGCACCGGCACGATCACCCGGTCGCGCAGACCGGCCACGCGCGCGTACCGGGTCATCATGTCGCGGTAGGTCATGACGTCCGGGCCGCCGAGGTCGAAGGCGCGGTTCACCTCGTCCGGCAGCGTGGCGCAGCCCACCAGAGCACGCAGTACGTCCCGTACGGCGATCGGCTGGATGCGCGTACGGACCCAGCTCGGCGTCACCATCACCGGCAGCCGTTCGGTCAGATAGCGCAGCATCTCGAAGGACGCCGAGCCCGAGCCGATGATGACCGCCGCGCGCAGCACGGCGGTGGGCACCGGAGTCGAGCAGGATCCGGCCGACCTCGATCCGTGACCGCAGATGCGGTGAGAGCTGCCGCTGGCTCACTCCCGGGGCGAGGGGCCGCCCAGGTAGACCACGCGCCCCACGGACGCCTCCAGGGCCCGTTCGCCGAAGACGCGCCGCGCGGCGGTCGGTCTCCTCGAAGTCCCCGCCGCTGCCGAGCGCGTGCACCAGGTAGTAGGCGACGTCCACGCCGTCGAGCCCGCGCGCCAGCGAGTCGCCGTCCGTGACGTCCCCTTGACGATCTCCACCTCGCCCGCCCACGGGTAGTCACGGAGTTTCTCCGGGTGCGCGCCAGACAGCGCACCGCGTACCCGGCGCGCAGCAACTCGGGCACGAGCCTCCCGCCGATGTATCCGCTCGCCCCGGTGACCAGGCAGAGCTTCGCGCGCTCGGCCGTCCTGTCGCTGTTCCGTCCGCTCATGGTGCGCTCCGCTTCCGCCTCTGCCCGTCGTGGACGGGTCCTCGTCCCAGCAGTCCGACGACCGACAGCGCGCCCCAGCCGACGGAGACGGCCACGGCCAGTCGGCGTCGGCGCTTGTCCGGGAGCGTGGCGCCCAGCAGCGCCGCGTCCCCGAGGTCCGACGCGATCCGCAGCAGTGCCGCGGTCCGCAGCGCCGCCCCTCCGGCGCGAGCGCCATGGCCAGCCCGTCGGCCGCGTCCCGCAGCGCCAGGGGCGCAGGCAGACGCGGGTCGCCTCGGCCACCCGCCCGTCCGCGCCGACGAGCCCGGAGGACCGGGCCAGCGCCTCGGGCCAGGCGGCCACCGCGACCCCGTAGACCGCCGTCACCGCACCCACCGCGCGCAGCAGATTCACCCGCATCGTTCGCCGCCTTCCCTTCCTCGTCGCCACTCCTCTTCCCCGCATTGCCCCTCATGGCGCCCGGAATGCGGCGGATGGGTCTACCACGCGCCCGGCCTGACCACCGGTCCGCCCCTGGACCCGGCCGGTGGCCTGGAGCACGCTCTCCTCGGGCACCTTCGCGTGCCGGGCGGCCGGACGCCGCGGCCCCGGAAGCGGAAGCCCCGTTCAACGAGATCGGCGCCGGGCGGACCTGAGCTTTCGAACCCGGCGACTCACAGCGGCCCTTGGGAGGCACCGCATGACCGGATCATTACGCAGACTCCGTCGACGTCTGCACGCCCTCGGCCCGCTCCGCGCGCCGAGGCGCCCAAAGGCGCGCACAACCTCTTCGAGGCGGCCGCCGTCTACGTGGCCGCCTGCGCAGAGGCGGACGATCCCAAGAGCAGCGAGGCGGCGGGCTGGGTGTCCCCGAGGCGCTGACCTTCGGTATCAACGAGTTGGCCTGCCGCGCGGTCATCGCGCTGGCGCGGGAGCGCGGTGAGTCGCCCCAGACGGTGGCCCGTCGGCTGCTCGATCTGCCCGCGGCCTGACACCAGCCGCGGGCATATGCCCGGCGACGGTGTCACGGCACGACGACCCGCCTCCTCATCCGCCTCGTTCCGGCCCTCGACGCCGAAGCTACTGGCTGGTTAAGGTGCCGCCGACGACGGATCGGACCCGGTATCGCGACTGGAGGCTGCCGTGCCCGCCACGCAGGAGTCTGGCGACGACGCGCTGTACGTACTGACGGCGGTGCTGCTGACGCCCGCGCAGTTCCCGAGTGTCCTCGGTGACGACTACCCGAGGCGTGCGCCGCGCTCGGGCTGCCCGCGTACGACGTCGGGTACGGCCTGGTACTGGGCCAGGACGGCGACGGGCGCGCTGGACGGTGGCCACCGAGGACGTGTCGCTCGTCGCGTGCGCGATAGCGGCGTGGGACTGCGGCATGGAGTACGAACTCGCCATCGACGACCGGACCGTGGCCGCCTCGCTCCCCGGCTGGCCGCTCGCGGTCGCCGTGGCGGCGCCGGAGTTCCCGCTCCGCACGACCCGCGCCCGAGGCCGCCGGGGACGACACGTCCGCGCCGCTGGCGCCCCGGACACCGAGCGGTGGGGCCCGGCGCAGCGCCGCCTCGGCGCCGACGAGATCGCGCTGCGCTGGGCGGTCTGGCGCGAACAGGTGGACAGCGACGTGACGTTCGTGGCCCCGGCGAGAAGCCGCACGGCGGTGTACGGCGAGTCCTCGACGAGGTGCGCGGCTATCTGGACGCGCCCCTCCGCCCGGCCGGGTCCGCTCCGCGTTCGCCGCCGACGAGGCCCGCACGCTACGGGCCGACGGACCGGGGTGGAGCATGGTGGCCCGCACGGACGACATCGCCTTCGTGCTCCTGGACGACGCCCCGGGCGAGGTGCTGCCGGTCGGCCGGGGCCGGAGCTTCCGGGCCTGCTGTCGGCCCTGGACCGCATGGCCGTCAGGCCCGACTGAACCCCGGCCGACAGGGGCGGTGCGCGAGGAGGAAACCCGCCGGGCCCCGACGCGCCCTTAGGAGGCCAGCGCGTCACGCTCAAGGACGTCACGCTCAAAGGCGGCACGGGGACGGGCCCCGGCATACGCCATGGCGCGGGCCGCGATCGATCGCGGCCCGCGCCATGGCGTCGGCCCTCACCCTCCGGTCAGCGGCCGATCTGCTTCCGGGACACCCGCCGCAGCCTGCGCCGCTGCGAGGGGTCCAGCGTCAGGTACGCCACCACCGGCACGCCCACGATGATCAGCGCGGCCGCCCAGAACGGCAGCAGCCACAGCAGCGCGACGCCGACCACCACACCGCCCACGGCGACCTTTGCCCTGTTGGACATGTTCCTCGCCTCCTTCGCGGCGAACGCCGCTTTCCTTCTCCCAACGGACACGGCCCGCGCCCGGTTCCTCAGCGGCGCGCACCGCGCTCCTTCAGCGGCCCCGCCCGCTTACCAGCGTGCCGCATCCGGGCCTCAGGCGGCAGGTGTGCCCTCGCGGAGCGGATCGCCGACGTGGTGCATGTGGCGCAGCGCCTGGGCGTAGGAGTCGACGAGGCCGGTCTCGGCGTAGGGCATGTCCAGGGACGCGCAGTGGTCCCGTACCAGCGGCTGGGCGCGGCGCAGGTGGGGCGCGGCATGCTGGGGAACAGGTGGTGCTCGATCTGGTAGTTCAGGCCGCCGAGGAACCAGTCGGTGAGCGCGCCGCCGCGCACGTTCCGCGAGGTCAGGACCTGTCGCTGGAGGTGGCCCCAGCGGTCGCCGTCCGGGTCGGGCATCTCCATGCCCTTGTGGTTGGGCGCGAAGGCCATCCCGAGGTGGAGCCCGAAGAGCGCGTGCTGGACGAGCGCGAAGACGATCGCCTTGCCGGGCGACATCGCCGACAGCAGCAAGGTGGCGTAGCCGACCCAGTGGAGGACGAGGAGCACCGACTCGACGGCCCGCTCCGGGACCCCTGCCGCCGTAGGTCCTGGATGCTGGAGACCTTAAGGGCGATCCCTTCCAGCAGGAGCATGGGGAAGAAGAGCCGGGCCTGGTTCCTGGTGAGCCAGCGCGCCGCGCCCTGCCGCTCGGCGGCCTGCTTCTGGGTCCACACCAGCGCCCGACGCCGACGTCGGGGTCCTTGTCGACGTGGTTGGGGTTGGCGTGGTGCCGGTTGTGCTTGTCGGTCCACCAGGCGTAGCTCATGCCGATGAGGAAGTTGCCGTGGAAGAGCCCGATCACACGGTTCACGCGGCGGGTGGAGGCTATCTGGGCGTGGCCGGAGTCATGGCCGACGAAGGCGGTGCGGACGGAGAAGACGGCCGCGGGTACGGCCAGCAGCAGGGTCCACCAGGTGTCACCGGCCGCCACGACGGCCATCGCCACCGAGGCCAGCACCACCAGGTTGACCGTGATCATCGCCGCGTACCAGCCGAGGCGGCGGTCGAGGAGTCCCGCCTCCCGCACCTGGCGCAGCAGCGGCGCGAAATCGCTTCCCGTGGGCGGTACGCGGACGGGTTCTGCGGTGGCCTGGGGCATGGGGGCTCCGAGGGTCTGTGTGGGCTGGCCTCACAGAACGTACGGATCACGGGGTGCGGCAACCATGGCGTCACCCCCGGATCAACCGGGGTCTACCCGCTTGCGCTGGGGCCTTAAGTACACCTCCCACCCCGGATTTCCGCGCGGTTCCGGCCCACCTCCCCACAAGTGACGCGGGTCACCCCGAATGCCCCTCCGTGTACGAGGGGCCCTGCGGTACCCTCGGCCGCCTTGCACCTCCACTAGTCAAATTTGAGGAATACGTCAGCGCTGTGACACGACCCTCCGTGGCAACGCCCTCCCAGATCTCCGAACTCACCCTGTGCGGCGCGGTCTTCCTGCCCGCCGACCCGGCCCGCACCGGTCGCGTCGCGTTCTGGCGGGCCGATGGCTCACCGCCCGACGGCCCTGACTCCGGGGCCGTCGAGGAGGTGACCGTCCTCGTCCCCGGCGCCCCTCCGGCGACGGCGAGGTGATCCCCGCCGCACCGTACGGGCGCTGCTGCTGCCCGTACGTGACGCGCTGCCGATCCTCACCGCGCGCGGGCGCGTGCCGCTCACGAAGGGCGGGGCGGCGGCGCGGGAGGCGTGGATCCGGCCACCGCGTTCTGGGGCGCCGCCGCCGTGCTCGCCCTCCAACTGGCCGCGCGTGGACGGCTGCTGCCCGGGTGACCGCCACCGACCACGACGCCTGGCGGGTCGGCCCGCTCGCCCACGAGGACCTGCTGCGGGTGCGTGAGCTGGCCGCCGCCATGCCACCGGCCGCGCACGCGGTGCCCCTGCCGGACGTCGACCCGCCGCTCCTCCCGGAACCCGAGCGGCACCTGCGCGCGTTCTGGACGCCGTCGCGGACGGACTGCCGCGCACCCCGCCGCGCCCTGGCCGCGGGCGGCCGCGCCTTCGCCGCCGCCGCACCGCAGCACGTCCCGGACCAGCGCGCCTGGGCCGCCGACGTGGCGGCGGGCCACGACGCGGGCGTGCGCCTCGCTGCGCGTCGAAGTGCTGCACGCGCGCGTGGCGGCCGGTGCGGACGCCACCGCGGAGACCGGGACGACGAGCGGCGCTCCCGACTTCCGTGCCGTGCTCCAGCTGCACAGCCTCACGGACCCGGCCGTGGTGGCCGACGCCGCCGAGGTGTGGTCGGGCTCCTCCCCGCCGCCTCGGCCCTCGGACCGCGGGCCCGGATGGACGCGCTGCTCGCCCTGCGCCGCGCTGCCGGGTCTGGCCGCCGCTGGCACCACTGCTGTCGGCCGCCGTGCCGGACGCGATCGACCTCGCGGACGAGGAGGTCGTCGAGCTGCTGGGGCGGGCGAGCACCGACCTGGACGCGGCCGGTGTCCGCGTGCACTGGCCCAGGACCTGGCCCGCGGCCTCACCGCCCGCGCCGTCGTCGGCCCCGAGGACGACGACGGCGAACAGATCGAGGCCGCGCTGCCCTCCTTCCTCTCCGCGGACGCGCTGCTCGCGTTCGACTGGCGGTTCGCGGTCGGCGACAAGGACCTCACCCGGGCCGAGCTGGACCGGCTGGCCGAGGCCGGGCGGCCGGTCGTACGGCTGCGTGACCAGTGGGTGCTCATCGACCCCGAGGCGGTGCGCACCGCGCGCGAACGCGGGCGGCAGAACCGCAAGCTCACCCCGTCGACGCCCTCGGCGCCGTGCTCACCGGCAGCGTGGAGGCCGAGGACGGGCCCGTCGAGGTGCGGGCCGCCGGGTGGCTGGCCACGCTGCGCGACCGGCTCGCCGACCCCGACCGTGCCGCCCACGAGCCCGTCGCCCAGCCCGCCGCCCTCGCCGCCACGCTGCGCGACTACCAACTGCGCGGCCTGGACTGGCTGCACCGGATGACCTCGCTGGGGCTCGGCGGCTGCCTCGCCGACGACATGGGGCTCGGCAAGACCGTCACCCTCATCGCCCTCCATCTGCACCGCCAGCGGTCCCCGGAGGCCGCGGGCGCCACCCTCGTGGTGTGTCCGGCCTCCCTGATGGGCAACTGGCAGCGCGAGATCGAGAAGTTCGCCCCCGGCACCCCGTGCGGCGCTTCCACGGCTCCGCCCGGCACCTGGCGGACCTGGCCGACGGGGAGTTCGTCCTCACCACCTACGGCACCATGCGCCTCGACGCCGAGCGGCTGGCCGGGCGGGCCCCTGGGGATCGTCGTCGCGGACGAGGCCCAGCACGTGAAGAATCCGTTCTCCGCGACCGCGAGGCAGCTGCGCGCCATCGGCGCCAAGGCCCGCGTCGCCCTCACCGGCACCCCGGTCGAGAACAACCTCTCCGAGCTGTGGGCGATCCTCGACTGGACGACGCCGGGACTGCTCGGCACCCACGGCGCGTTCCGCAGGCACTACGCCCACCCGATCGAGAGCGGCGCCGACCCGACGGCCGCCGACCGGCTGGCCCGGCTCGTCCGCCCGTTCCTCCTGCGGCGGCGCAAGTCCGATCCCGGCATCGCCCCCGAGCTGCCGCCCAAGACGGAGACGGACCGCGCCGTCTCCCTCACCAGGGAGCAGGCGGGCTCTACGAGGCCGTGACGCGCGAGATCCTCGCCGAGATCCAGGGCACCGACGGCTTCGTACGGCGCGGGCTGGTCGTCAAGCTCCTCACCGGCCTCAAGCAGATCTGCAACCACCCCGCCCAGTACCTGAAGGAGGAACAGCCGCGGCTCCCCGGCCGTTCGGGGAAGCTGGAGCTGCTGGACGAGCTGCTGGACACCATCCTCGCCGAGGACGCCGGCGTACTGGTCTTCACCCAGTACGTGCGGATGGCGCGACTGCTGGAGCGGCACCTGGCCGACCGCGGCGTGGCCTGCCAACTCCTGCACGGCGGCACTCCGGTGGCGCACCGCGAGACCATGGTGCGGCGCTTCCAGGACGGCGAGGTGCCCGTCTTCCTGCTGTCCCTCAAGGCCGCCGGGACCGGCCTCAACCTCACCCGCGCCGAGCACGTCGTGCACTACGACCGGTGGTGGAACCCGGCCGTCGAGGCCCAGGCCACCGACCGCGCCCACCGCATCGGCCAGGACCGCCCGGTGCAGGTCCACCGGCTGATCGCCGAGGGCACCGTGGAGGACCGGATCGCCGCGATGCTGGAGCACAAGCGGGAGTTGGCGGACTCGGTGCTGGGCGCGGGCGAGGGGCGCTGACGGAGCTGACCGACACCGAGCTGGCCGCGCTGGTGGAGCTGAGGGGAACGAGCTGTGACGGACGCGTACGAGCGGTACGGGACCGGTACGACGACCGCGGCACGCGGGAAGGGGCGTACGACGAGGACGCCGACGCCCCGCGGGACGAGGACTGGGAGGACCATGACGAGCCCCGGGAGGCGTCCGGGGACGGCGACGGCACCCGGCCCGCGCGTACCTTCAGGCCCTGCCGCCCGTCGGCGGGCGGGGCTTCGCCAGGACCTGGTGGGGCCGGGCGTGGCTGAAGGCCCTGGAGGACACCGCGCTCGACAACGAACAGCTGCGGCGCGGACGTCGGCACGCGCGCGAGGGCGCCGTCGGGGCGGTCAGCGTGCGGCCCGGCCGGATCACCGCGGTGGTGTACGGCCGGGACCGCACCCCGTACCGCTCCGACGTGCTGCTCCAGGAACTCGACGCGGCCGACTGGGACCGGCTGCTGGACGTGGTCGCCGACCGCGCGGGCCACATCGCCGCGCTGCTCGACCGGGACATGCCGCCGCAGCTCGTCGAGGACGCGGCGGCGGCCGGGGTCGAACTCCTTCCCGGCGTCGGCGATCTGGAGCCGGAGTGCGCCTGCGAGGCGTGGGACCACTGTCCGCACAGCGCCGCGCTGTGCTACCAGGTGGCGCGGCTGCTGGACGAGGACCCGTTCGTACTGCTGCTGATGCGCGGGAGGGGCGAACGTGAGCTGCTGGACCAGCTCCAGGTGCGCACCGTGGCACGCGCGGGAGGGCGGGCCGGAACCGGCGGCGGCGCCCGAGGCCGACCGGGTGCCCGAGGGGTACCGGCCCGCGAGGCGTTCGCGGCCCGCGAACTGCCGCCGCTGCCCGCCCTGCCGGTCTTCGCGGGCGAGCCCGGCAGGCCGCCGGTACTGGAGGTGGACACCTCGCCTGCGCCGGGGCTCGATCCGGCGGCGCTGGAGTTCCTGGCGGCGGACGCCGCCGTACGCGCCTGGCGGATGCTGGTCGAGGTCCTCGCCCGGGACACGCGGACGCTCCGATTCCGGTCGCTCTGACGCGCTGGCAGGACGCGGTGCGCCTGGCGGCCTCCGGTCCCGGGCGGCCATCGCCGACCGGCTGGCCACCGGCTGCGGCCGGGACGACGGGAGTTGGCGCGGGCCGTCGGCGCCTGGGAGTACGGCGGTCCCGCGGCGCTGGCGGTACTGGAGGAGCGCTGGACGCCGGGCGAGGAGGTTCTCGCCCGTGTTCGGGGCCAGTTGGACGCGGCCCGCGAGCGGGACGGCCGACTGCCGCGGCTGCGCGCGGACGGCAACCGCTGGACGGCCGAGGAGAGCGGCGCCCAACTGCGGTACGGGCGCGACGGGCTGTGGTGGCCGTACCGCGAGGAGGGCGGCCAGTGGTGGCCCGCGGGTCCGCCCGACCGCGATCCGGCGGCGGCCCTGGACGGCATACCCGGCCGCTGACCCGCCGCGCGCGACGGCGCACACCACGTGCCGGACGGGTGCGACGCCGTACGACGGGCCGGGTGCGACGCCGTACGACGGGCCGGGGTGCGCGGCAGCGGTGCGACGGGCCGGGCACAGGGCCACAGGCTATGAGCCGTGAGCCATCGGCCGGGTGGCGGAGCGGGGATGACGGCAGCGTGACGGGCCGGTGGGACAGCGCCCACCGGCCCGTGCGGGCTCAGCCGCGGGCCGCCAGCAGGTGGTCCATCGCGAGCTGGTCGAGCCGCTCGAAGGCCATGCCGCGGTCTCCCGCCGCCTCGACGTCGAAGTCCTCGAAGGCCGTGCGGTCCGCCAGCAGTTCGGCCGCCGTCTCGCCCTCGTTCAGGGTCGGCAGCGCCAACTGGTCCAGGCGCGGGCGCGCAGCGCCTCCTGGACCTCCGGGTCGGCGCGGAAGGCCGCCGCGCGTCCTTAAGGATGAGGTAGTTGCGCATGCAGCCCGCGGCGGAGGCCCACACGCCCTCGATGTCCTCGGTGCGCGGCGGCTTGAAGTCGAAGTGGCGCGACCCTCGTAGCCCGCGGTCTCCAGCAGGTCCACGAGCCAGAAGGCGGACCGCAGATCACCGGTGCCGAAGCGCAGGTCCTGGTCGTACTTGATGCCGTTCTGCCCGTTGAGGTCCAGGTGGAACAGCTTGCCCGACCACAGCGCCTGGGCGATGCCGTGCGGGAAGTTCAGCCCGGCCATCTGCTCGTGGCCGACCTCGGGTTGACCCGTACAACTCCGGCCGCTCCAGCCGCTCGATGAACGCCAGGGCGTGGCCGACCGTCGGCAGCAGGATGTCGCCGCGCGGCTCGTTCGGCTTGGGCTCGATCGCGAAGCGCAGGTCGTAGCCCTGCTCGGTGACGTAGGCGCCCAGCAGGTCGAACGCCTCCTTCATCCGGTCCAGGGCCAGGCGCACGTCCTTGGCCCCACCGGACTCGGCGCCCTCGCGACCGCCCCAGGCGACGTAGACCCGCGCGCCCAGTTCGGCGGCGAGGTCGATGTTCCGGATGGTCTTGCGCAGCGCGTAGCGGCGCACGTCACGGTCGTTGGCGGTGAAGCCGCCGTCCTTGAAGACGGGTGGGTGAAGAGGTTGGTGGTGGCCATCGGGACTGTGACGCCGGTCTCGTCCAGGGCCTGCCGGAAGCGCTTGACGTGCGAGGCGCGCTCCGCCTCGGAGGCGCCGAAGGGGATCAGGTCGTCGTCGTGGAACGTCACGCCGTGCGCGCCGAGTTCGCCCAGCCGCCGCACCGCCTCGGCGGGGTCGAGCGCGGGCCGGGTGGCGTCGCCGAACGGGTCCCTGCCCTGCCAGCCGACGGTCCACAGACCGAAGCTGAACTTGTCCGCAGGGGTGGGTTCGTAGCTCATCAAGGCTCCCTCGCCTATTTCGTCATGGCGCTTTACAAATTAGTATGCGCGAGCATTCCAGGGAAGAGTCCGCCGCAAGGTCGCACGCAGTGACACGGTGTGACACCGGACGCGGTGCCGCACACGCCGCGTAACACACAGGAGAGCGCGAGATGGCAGCAGCCGCCATGCCCGAGCCAGAGGGACCACTCGTCGTCGGCGTGGACAGTTCCACGCAGTCCACCAAGGCACTGCTGGTGGACGCCGCGACGGGCGCGTGGTCGCCCGTGGCCAGTCCCCGCACACCGTCACCGGCGGCGCGCGCGGCGACGGCAAGGAGAGCGACCCCGAGCAGTGGTGGTCGGCCCTGGGCGCGGCGCTGGAACAGTGCGGCCCGCAGGCGAGGGAGGCCGCCGCGATCTCCGTCGGCGGCCAGCAGCACGGCCTGGTCACCCTGGACGCCACCGGGCGGCCGGTGCGCCCGCCATGCTGTGGAACGACGTCCGGTCCGCTCCGCAGCGCGACCGGCTCGTGGCCGAGTTGGGCGGCCCGAAGGTGTGGGCGGAGCGCGTCGGCAGCCTCCCGCCGCCCGCGTTCACCATCACCAAGTGGGCCTGGCTGCGGGAGAACGAGCCGGAGGCGGCGCGCGCCACCGCCGCCGTGCGCCTCCCCACGACTACCTCACCGAGCGGCTCACCGGCGTCGGCACCACCGACCGCGGCGACGCGTCGGGCACCGGCTGGTGGGCCTCGTCGACCCAGCGCTACGACGAGGACATCCTGGAGCGCGTCGGCCTCTCCCCGATCTGCTGCCGCGCGTCCTGCGCCACGGCGAGGCCGCGGGGACCGTGCGCGACCTCGGTGAACTGCCGCTGCCCGGTGGGGCGCTGGTCGCCACCGGCACCGGCGACAACATGGCGGCGGCCCTCGGTCTCGGCCTGCGCCCCGGCCAGCCGGTGCTGAGCCTCGGCACGTCCGGCACGGTGTACGCCGTCTCCGAGCACCGGCCCACCGACCCCAGCGGTGTCGTCGCGGGCTTCGCCGACGCCCGCGACGCCTGGCTGCCGCTCGCCTGCACGCTCAACTGCACGCTCGCCGTGGACCGGATCGCCGCCCTCCTCGGCCGTGACCGCGAGGCCGTCGAGTCCGGCGGGGCCACCGTCCTGCTGCCCTTCCTCGACGGCGAACGCACCCCGGACCTGCCGCTCTCCTCGGGGCTGCTGTACGGGCTGCGCCACGACACGACGCCGGGCCAGGTCCTCCAGGCCGCCTACGACGGCGCGGTGTTCGCCCTCCTCACGGCGCTCGGCGAGGTGCTGGACGCGGACGCCGCCCCGGACACCCACTGCTGCTCATCGGCGGCGGCGCGAAGGGCACCGCCTGGCGCGAGACGGTGCTGCGCCTGACCGGCCGTCCGGTGACGGTGCCGCGCGCCCAGGAACTGGTCGCCCTGGGAGCCGCCGCGCAGGCCGCGGGCCTGCTGCTCGGCGAGGACCCGGCGGCCGTGGCCCGCCGCTGGGGTACCGCCGACGGCCCGTCGTTCGACCCGGTACCCGGGACGAGGCCGCCCTGGAGCGGCTCGGCACGGCGCTCTCGGACGCGGACGCGCTGCTGCGCCGCGGCTGAACGACCGCGCCCCGTACGCCCGGTGCCCGCCCGGGGCCGACGCTCCGGCGCGGGCCCGGCCCGTACGCCCGGTGCTCGCGGTTCGGCTCCCGCCCGGCCCGTGCACCGGGCCACCGGCCGGACACCGGGCACGGGCACGGACACCGGGCACGGGTACGGCCCCGGTACGGGCCCGGCACCGGGTACGGGCCCGGCACCGGGTACGGGGCGACCGCCCGGGACAACGCACCACCCGCGACAAGGAGAGCGATCACGTGGCAGCGCCACTGCCCAACACCCAGCAGGCGATGCGCCGCCGCAACCTCTCCCTCGTGATGCACGCGGTCGCGGCGCACGCGCCGGTGTCGCGGGCCTCGGTCGCGTCCCTGGTCGGCCTCACCCGGGCCGCCGTCTCGACCCTCGTCGACGAGCTGATCCGGGACGGCCTGCTGACCGAGCTGGGCCCGTCCCGGCCCGGCACGGTGGGCCGTCCCGGCAGCGCGCTCCAGCTCAACGAGCGCGGACCCGCCGGACTCGGCGCGGAGATCGGCGTCGACCACCTCGCCGTGTGCGCCGTGGACCTGGGCGGCCGGGTACGGGCGCGTACGCAGGTGGCGTCGGCGAACCGGGGCCGTGACCACGGGCCGGTGCTGGACCAACTCGCGGGTCTGGTCCGGCGGGTGGCCGCGCGGGCGGAGGAGGAGGGCTGCGCCCGGTGGGCCTCGCCGTCGCCGTCCCGGGCTTGGTGGCCCGCGACTCCTGCCAGGTGGTGCGCGCGCCCAACCTCGGCTGGGAGGGTGGACGTCGAGCCGCCGCTGCGCGCCGCGATCCCCAACTCCCGCTCACCGTCGACAACGAGGCCAACCTCGGCGCGCTCGCCGAGCTGTGGCTGGGCGGCCACGACCCGGCGCCCGGCGACTTCGTGCACGTCTCGGCCGAGATCGGCATCGGCGCGGCGGTCGTCATCGACGGCACGCTGCTGCGCGGCAGGCACGGCTTCGCGGGCGAGCTGGGCCATGTGCCCGTACGGCCCGACGGGCCGCCGTGCGGCTGCGGCGGGCGCGGCTGTCTGGAGCAGTACGCGGGCGAGGAGGCCGTGCTGCGGGCTGCGGCGTCTCGCCCGACCGGGCCGCCGCCGAACACCCGGCCCCGGCGGCCGGATCGCGCTGCTGGCGCGGCGGGCCGCCGACGGCGACCGGCGGGTGCGCGCGGCGCTGCGCGAGGCGGGCGAGGCGTTCGGCATCGCGCTCGCCGGGGCGGTCAACCTGCTCGACCCGCAGAAGGTGGTGCTCGGCGGTGCGCTCACCCGCTCGCGCCCTGGCTGCTGCCCGCGCTGGAGGAGGAGTTGGGCAGGCGGGTCGCGGACCCGGCGCGCCCTGGGCAGGGCTCGGTGACCGTCTCCCGGCTGGGCCCGGACGGCCCGCTGCTGGGCGCGGCGAACTCCGTCGTGCACGCCGTCCTCGACGACCCGCGGGGCTCAGAGGAAGCGGTGCATGATGTGCAGCCCACATAGCCGTGCACGGGTGCGCGAACCCTGCGGCAGGGTGCCCAGGATCTCGAAGCCCAGTGACCGCCACAGCGCGACCGCGTGGGTGTTGGTCTCCACCACCGCGTTGAACTGCATGGCCCGGTAGCCATCACGGCGAGCCCGGTCCACCACGTACTCGCCCAGCGCCCGGCCGACGCCCCGCCCGGCGTACTCGGGCGCCACCATGAAGCTGGCGCCCGCGATGTGCGAGCCGGGGCCCATGTGGTTGGGGTTCATCTTGGCGCTGCCGAGCACCGCGCCCTCGGCGTCGCCCTCCGTGCCGACCGCCACGACCGTGCGGGCCGGGGCCGCTGCATCCAGATCTCCGGGCCAGGTCCTCCGTCAGGTCCCGGGGTAGGTGTAGGTCTCCCCGCGGCGACGATGCGCCGCAGGAACGGCCAGATGGCGGCCCAGTCCTCGTCGGTGGCGTCCTGATCAGCATGATCGCCAGCATGCCGGAGCGCCACGGGACCCGCGAGTGATTTTCCTCCGGGCCGTCCGGCCGGTCCGGCGCGCGCCTCCCCGTAGACACGCGCCGCGATCGTACTATCTGCCAGTGAACGACCGGATTGCCCCAATGGTGCCCGCGACATCCCGTCAGCGGGTGTCGCGCAGGAAGCGCTCCAGACCCGCCAGATCGTCGGTGTTGAGGTGATCGACACCGGCCGCGAGCAACTCGCGCCAGAGCGCCTCGCGCTCCGGCCCCGCGAGGTCGGGGTGGCCCAGAACCGTACGCGCACCCCAGCCGAGTGGGCGGTGCCGACGATCCGGCGCAGCGTCTCCCGTTCGGCGTCCGGCATCGGCCCGCGCCCGTCCAGTGGAAGGTCTGGGTCCAGTCCGCGCTGACGAGGGGCAGGAACGAGGCGGGCACGCCGGTTCCCAGGTCCTCCAGCCGCCCGTCGTAGAACGCGTGACGCACAAACTCGGCCTCCATCGGCGCGCGAGCGCCGCGGTTACCGGAGATGACGGCGGTGACCGCACCGCGGCGTATTTTCGCCTCCCCTCCGTAGGCGGTCGTCATCATCCAGTCGTAACGCCGCAGCCGCCTGGACAGTTCGCGGTACGTCGCCTCCCCTCGGTCTTGATGTCGACGAGGAGTTGCAGCGACAGGTCGTCGCCCGCGAAGACCCGGCCGTGGTTGGCCCGCACCCGCGGGCGAGCGGCTCCAGGTAGAGCGACTCCAGGGTGCGGGAGGGTCGAGGTCCGCCACGTCGTGGCCGACCAGCAACGCGCCGTCCACCAGGTAGATGTCGGCCTCGACGCTGCCGAAGCCGTGCCGAGGGCGTCGGTGAGGGTGCGGGTGCTCGTAGTCGTTGTGGGCGTGCGCCTTGGCGAGCGGGCGTACGGGTCTGCCGCGTCCCGCGGGATCCGCGAACGCCGGTGCGGCCACGCCGCCCGCCATGGCGGCTCCGAGCGTGATGACGAAGGCGCGGCGTGTGGTGCGAAACATGGGGCCTCCTGTTTCCCGTGCCGGTGTCACGCCGGGTGTACACGGCGGACGACAGTGAGTATCGGTGTCGGAAGGCCCGCTGGGCAGAGGCGCGCGAAGAGTTCCGCGAGCGGTCCACGGAGCTTTGCCCGCCGTTCCGACTCGGCCCGCGCCACGGCGAAGTCCACGTTGACATGCGGTCTTTGACAAGTGACGAATGAGGAGAACCGTGGATCGGTACAGACGCACGGGACGCGGAAGACGGCTGCGCGCGGCGGTCGCCGTGGCCCTCAGCTGGACGGCGCTGGTCGGCGCCGGTCTCGCCGGGCGGACACGGCGCGCGGCGCCACCACACTCGGGCCCCTGGAGCACACGGACGTCGCTCCGGGGTCGGCTCGACAGGTTCCGGCTGTCCACCTCGCACGGGCGGCGTACGGACACCTGCTCACCGTCGACCTGCGCCACCCGCGCGTGTCCGTCGACCTGCTGCACCCGGACGCGGTTGGCGCCAGGTCGCCGCTCTCGCGGCTGGCCGCGGCACGCGGCGCCGTGGGGCGGTGAACGGCGACTTCTTCCACATCAGCGAGCCAGCACCCCGGCGTGGAGGCGACGGGGCGCCCGTGGCCCCGCCGTGGCGAACGGCCGCACGCTGAAGGGCGCGGTGCCCGACGGCCAGCGGTTCGGCCCGGCGATGCCGCCGGGCGGCAGCACGGAGGACGTCCTCGGCGTGGGGAGCGACGGGGTCGCCCGGCTGGACCGCCTCGTACTGCGCGGCACCGTACGCACCGCGCGGGAGACGCTGCCGCTGCGCGGCCTCAACCAGTACGCGGTCGCCCAGGACGGCATCGGCGCCTACACCCGGCGTGGGGACGCGTTCGCGACTGCGGGCGACCTGCGGCACCGACACCCGACGCGCGGCGCCGTGCAGCAAGCGGACGTACGAGGTGACGGTGCGCCGGGGCAAGGTCGCAGCGGTCGCCACGCGCCCGGTTCGGGCCCGATCGCGGCGGACGCGGTCGTGCTGGTGGGCCGGGAGGCGGGGCGGCGCGCTGCGCGGACTGCGCGTGGGCGACCCGTGCGGGTGGCGTACCGGCTCGACAGCGCGCGGCGCTCGCCGCTCGACTTCGCCGTCGGAGGCTTCCCCATCGCGCGTGACGGCCGCGCGCTCGCCGGACTGGACGCGGTCACCACGGCCGTGCGCACCGCCGCGGGCTTCGGCGAC
This sequence comes from Streptomyces sp. M19, assembly GCA_038070365.1. Taxonomy (GTDB): domain Bacteria; phylum Actinomycetota; class Actinomycetes; order Streptomycetales; family Streptomycetaceae; genus Streptomyces. The sequence goes on from JAMYWE010000001.1 coordinate 431,301, forward strand.
GGCGGCCGACGGCTGTACCTGCTCGCCCTGGACGGTGGCGCCACCTATCGCAAGGGCCTGACCGTGGACGAACTGGCGCGTCTGATGCTCACCCTCGGAGCGCGGTCGGCGGTAAACCTGGACGGAGGCGGCTCGACGACGCTCGTGGCCAAGCGAGGGGAAGCGCCTCACCGGCCGTGCTGAACCATCCGTCGGAGGGCGCAGAACGACCGATTCCGAACGGGATCGGTGTATTTACTCGGTCTTAACCGCCGGGTTATGCCACCCTTTGAGTGACTGGACCGCCAGATAGCCCACTGCTAGTTTGAGCATCACTCGATCTGAATTATTCCTTGACGTCTGTACAAGGTTGGGTGGGCATTCTTCATGGCGACTCCGACGGATTCGGCGACCCCTTCTGAAAACGCACAGTCCCAGTTGAGCCTCGGCACGGCGGCCGCACGTAATCTCACCACCACCACCAAGACCGTCCCGCAGATGCAGGGAATTTCGTCGCGGTGGCTTTTGCGCCTGTTGCCATGGGTCCAGCTCCAGGGTGGTTCGTACCGGGTCAACCGAAGGGCGACGCACACGCTCGGAGACGGGCGCGTCGAGTTCGTCACCACGGGGTCCCAGGTCCAGGTGATCCCGGTCGAGTTGCGTGAACTGCCCCTGCTGCGGGGCTTCGCCGACGAGGACGTGCTCCGCTCGCTGGCGAACCGGTTCACCCAGCGGGAGTTCGCCGCCGGGTCCACCATCGTCACGGAGGGCGACCCGCCGACCAGCTGATCCTCCTCGCCCACGGCAAGGCGGAGAGGCGGAGTGCGGGCAAGTACGACGAGCTGACGGTGCTGGGGACGGCCACCGGCGGCGACTATTTCGGTGACCGCGAGCTGACCGCCGCGGAGACCGGCACGTGGGACGTCACGGTGGTGGCCGTGACGTCCTGCACGGTTCTGACGCTCCCCGGCGGGAGTTCGAGGAGCTGGCGGAGCGCTCGGAGGGACTGCGCGAGCACGTCGAGGCGGTGCGCTCCGCGCCGGTCGCGCCACAGAACGAGCAGGGCGAGGCGGACATCGCGCTCTCCGCCGGGCACGTTGGAGAACCGTTGCTGCCCGGCACGTACGCCGAGTACGAACTGTCGCCCGCGAATACGAGTTGAGCGTGGCGCAGACCATCCTGCGCGTCCACACCCGCGTCGCCGACCTCTACAACGACCCGATGAACCAGGTCGAGGAACAACTCCGGCTCACCATCGAGGCCCTGCGGGAACGCCAGGAGGCCGAGATGGTCAACAACCCCGACTTCGGTCTGCTGCACAACGCGGACCTGAGCCAGCGGATCCAGACCCGGACCGGGCCGCCCACCCCGGACGACCTGGACGAGCTGCTGGCCACGGTCTGGAAGGAGCCGACCTTCTTCCTGGCCCATCCGCGCGCCATCGCCGCGATCGCCAGGGGTTCAACAGCCGCGGCCTCAGCCCGCAGAACGCGGCGGTGGGCGGCCATTCCGTGCCCGCCTGGCGTGGGTGCCCATTTTCCCCTGCAATAAGATCCCGGTGTCCAAGGAAGGGTCAGCTCGATTCTCCTGATGCGCACCGGAGAAGAACAGCAGGGCGTCGTAGGACTCCATCGGACGGGAATTCCCGACGAATACCAGCCGAGTCTCTCGGTCCGTTTCATGGGCATCAGCGAGCAGGCCATCATGTCGTATCTGGTGAGCGCCTACTATTCGACCGCCGTGCTCGTTCCGGACGCCCTGGGAATTCTGGAGAACGTCGAAGTCGGCCACTGACACCGGCGGCGTCGGCGCTCGCTCGTCGGCGACGACCGAGCGCCGCGACCTGTGGCGAGCCGGACCGTTCGCATCGGTCCCCGCGCGTCGGTGGTGTGGCGGTCGTAGCACCGCTACCCGGCGCGTCAGGCACCCACACCTCGCCAGCCCCTCCGCGCTGGCCACTTCTCACGAGTACCACGTCAGACCCGCACAGAAATGGGTGATGTACGCACATGACCACCTCCACGGACCCCAGCGAGGCTTCCCAGGCTTCCCAGAGTCTTGGCACCGCCGCGGCCCGGAATCTGGCGACGACGACCAAGTCCGTCCCCAGATGCAGAGCATCTCCTCCCGGTGGCTGCTGCGGATCCTGCCCTGGGTTCAGGTGTCGGCGGGCACCTACCGGGTCAACCGGCGGCTCACCTACACGGTCGGCGACGGCCGCGTGGAGTTCGTCTCGACCGGCTCGCAGGTCCGGGTGATCCCGCCGGAGCTGGGTGAACTCCCGCTGTTGCGCGGCTTTGACGACACAACCGTCCTGGAGTCGCTCGCCGACCGTTTCGTCCAGCGCAGCTACGCCCCGGCGACGTGCTGGCCGAGGCGGGCGCCCGGCGGACCAGGTGTTCCTGATCGCCCACGGCAAGGTCGGGAAGCTTGTCGAGGGCAAGTACGACGAACCCACGACGGTGGGCGTGCTCGCCGACGGGGACTACTTCGGTGAGACCACCCTGACCGGCGACGAGGGCACCTGGGACTACACGGTCAGGGCCGTCACCCGCACCATCGCGCTCACGCTCCCGCGCCGGGCCTTCGACGAACTCGCCGACCGCAGCGAGGCGTTGCGTGCCCATGTCGAGCAGGCGGCGTCCCAGCCGACGCTTCCGCAGAACCGGCGCGGTGAGGCGGACATCAGCGTCACCTCCGGCCACAGCGGCGAACCGGTCATCCCCGGCACCTTCGTCGACTACGAACTCTCCCCGGGAGTACGAGTTGAGCGTCGCGCAGACCGTCCTGCGCGTCCACACCCGCGTCGCCGACCTCTACAACGACCCGATGAACCAGGTCGAGGAACAACTCCGGCTCACCATCCAGGCGCTGCGGGAACGCCAGGAGACGGAGCTGGTCAACAACCCGGAGTTCGGCCTGCTCCACAACGCGGACTTCAGCCAGCGGCTCCACTCCCGGACCGGCCCGCCCACCCCGGACGACCTCGACGAGCTGCTCGCCAGGCGGCGCAAGACCCAGTACCTGCTGGCGCATCCGCGCACGATCGCCGCCTTCGGCCGGGAGCTGAACAGCCGCGGCCTGTATCCGCAGGGCACGGAGGTCCTCGGCACGTCCGTGCGCGCCTGGCGCGAGGTGCCGCTGCTGCCCTGCAACAAGATCCCGATCAGCTCGGCCGGTACCAGCTCGATCCTGGCCCTGCGGACCGGCGAGGAGAACCAGGGTGTCGTGGGTCTGCACCAGACCGGCATCCCCGACGAGTACGAACCCAGCCTGAACGTGCGGTTCATGGGCATCAGCGAGCAGGCCGTCAGCTCGTATCTCGTCAGCGCCTACTACTCGGCCGCCGTGCTCGTCCCGGACGCGCTCGGCGTGCTGGAGGACGTGGAAATCGGCCGCTGACGCCACTGAGGCGCCTCGTCACCTTCGGATCGTCATCGACCGCGGACGCGGATCAGGGCCGAATGCCGCTGACCACGTCCGCGGTCGCCGACATGCCGCGCGAGATCGTCGGCGCGACGCTACTACTCGCGAGATAGAAGCCCAACAGGACGCAGATCAGGGCGTGGGAGGCGCGCAGCTTGCCGCCGCGCATCAGCATCACCGCCGGGATCAGCAGCAGAAGCACCACAGAGATGGACATGGCCACGGCGAACTCCCTTGGCCGCTTCGAAGATCGGGACCGGGCGGCCAGTTTGGTCCATGTCCGGGCTCTCACCTGCGCATTCGCGTGCTCCAAACGGGTGCGGATCGTCGGTTCGAGTACGCCGCTGCCGGGGCACCGGCCCAGGGCCCGTCCTGGGCTGCCGCCCGTGGGGCCATCCCCAGGTGAGGGAGGCGAGTTGAAGGGCGGCAGCGTTCCCGGTCACGGTCGCGGACGGTGCCGTGGCGTGCGGCGAGCGCCTCGTCCGCCGAAACGCGCCTGGCGTAGCGCGCGTCGTCGGCGGCCCAGGGACGAGGGCCCGGACTCACCGGCCGTGACGGGCTCCCAGGTGATGTCGTCGCGAACAGCCCGGCGTGCGGAGGGCGGACGGCACGTCGGTCACGGGCTCAGCCCAGGCGGCTTCGTACCTCCGGCCCGTGGCGTGGCACGGTCCGGCCCGCGTCGCTCGGAGCGGACGCGGGCCGTGCGTCGGGCTCAGCCGACGGGGCGGGCAGGTCCACCAGCGCGGCGAGCGACGCGCGGTGGCGGCCCGGGTGCCGAGGGCGATCTCGTCGCTCTTCGCGCGCTTGAGGTACAGGTGCGCGGGTGTTCCCAGGTCATGCCGGTGCCGCCGTGCAACTGCACGCACTCCTCGGCGGCGTGCACGGCGGTCCGCGCGCAGTGCGCCTGGGCGACGGCCACCACGACCGGCGCGTCCGCGCTGCCCGTCGCCAGCGCGTCGGCGGCGGCGCGGGCCGTGGCACGGGCCGAGACCAACTCCAGCCACAGGCCCGCCATTCGGTGCTTGAGCGCCTGGAACGAGCCGATCGGTCGGCCGAACTGGTGCCGTTCCCTGGTGTGGCGGACGGTCTCGGCGAGGCACCACTCGGCCAGGCCCAGCTGTTCGGAGGCGAGCAGCCCGGCCCCGGTGAGCAGTGCCGCGCCGACCGCGGCGGCGGCGCGGCCGGGACCGGCCAGCGGGTGGACCGGGCTCCGGTGAGCCGGACCGTGGCCAGCGGCCGGGTGAGGTCGAGCGAGGTGACGGGGCGACCTCGACGCCCGGCGCCACGGTGTGTACGGCGTACAGCCCGTAGCCGTCCGGGCCCTCGGCGGGGACCAGCAGCGTGTCGGAGCCCGCCGCCCGGCGACCCGGTGACGGTGCCGTCGAGGACGCCGTCCGCGTCGGCCCGTACGGTCGTGGGCGGCGGCGCGGCGGCCGGTGCGGTGGACAGCGGTACGGCGAGCGCGCCGACGTCGCGGCCGTCGGCGAGCGGTCGGAGTACGGCGGCCACCGGCTCCTGGTCGGTGTCGCAGCCCAGTAGGGTCCGGACGGCCAGGACGGCGCTGGTCAGGTACGGGACGGGGCCATGGCGCGGCCGGTCTCCTCCATCACCACCGCGGCCTCGCGCGCGGTGGCGCCCGTCCGCCGAGCTTCTCCGGTACGAGCAGCCCGGCCGTTCCCATCTCCGTGCCCAGTGACCGCCACAGCGCCGGGTCGTGGGGCGGCCCGACTCGGCCTCGGCGAGGGCGGCCGCGGGCCGCCGCGGTCGGTGAGCAGGAGCGCACGGCGGCGCGCAGGTCGTCCTCGGCCTCGGAGTAGAGCAGGTCCGGTGCGGCGTCGCTCATCGGGGCAGGTCCTTCCACGGGAGGTCCTTGTCGGTGCGCGGCTCGGACGGCAGGCCGAGGACACGTTCGGCGATGATGTTGAGCAGCACCTCGGAGGTGCCGCCCTCGATGGAGTTGCCCTTGGCGCGCAGGTAGCGGTATCCGGCCTCGCGGCCGGTGAAGTCGACCAGTTCGGGGCGGCGCAGCGTCCAGTCGTCGTACAACAGGCCGTCCTCGCCGAGGAGTTCCACCTCCAGGCCGCTGATCTCCTGGTTGAGGCGGGCGAAGGCGAGCTTCATCGCGGAGCCCTCGGGTCCCGGCTGGCCGACGGCCAGTTGCTGGCGGAGCCGCTCCCCGCCAGCCGGGCGGCCTCGGCGTCCGTCCACAGCCGCAGCAGTCGCTGGTGCAGGTCGTGGGTGCGCAGTTCGGGGCGGGTGCGCCAGGTCTCGGAGACCAGGCCGATCATGCCGCCCTCGCGGGATCCGGCCGCCGCCGATGGCGACGCGCTCGTTCATCAAGGTGGTCTGGGCGACGCGCCAGCCCTCGCCGACCTCGCCGAGTCTGCGGCTGTCGGGGATCCGTACGCCGGTGAGGAAGACCTCGTTGAACTCGGCCTCGCCGGTGATCTGGCGCAGCGGCCGGACCTCGACACCGGGGTCGGTCATGTCGCAGACGAAGTACGTGATGCCGCGGTGCTTGGGGAGGTCGGGGTCGGTGCGGGCGATGAGGATGGCCCAGCGGGCGAGGTGGGCGCTGGAGGTCCAGACCTTCTGGCCGTCCACCACCCAGGTGTCGCCGTCCCGGACGGCGCGGGTGCCCAGGGCCGCGAGGTCGGATCCGGCGCCCGGTTCGCTGAACAGCTGGCACCACACCTCCTCGCCGGTCCACAGCGGGCGCAGCAGGCGACGGCGCTGCTCGTCGGTGCCGAAGCCGAGGATGGTCGGCGCGGCCATGCCCAGGCCGATGCCGATCCGTCGGGGGTCGTTGTCGGGGCGCCCGCCGCGGCCAGTTCGGCGTCCACGACGGACTGGAGGAGCGCGGGCGTCCAGTCCGCCGAGCCCGGCGGGGTAGTGCACCCAGGCGAGTCCCGCGTCGAAGCGGGCGCGGAGGAAGTCGGCGCGCGGGTGCTGGCCGGGGTGCGCGGCGAGCAACGCGCGGGTGCGGTCGCGTAGTTCGTCGGCGTCCGGTGCTGCCGGGGCGGCGGGGGCGCTCATCGGGACTCCTTACAGCTCATCGGGACGGCTCATCGGGGCTCCTCGCGCCCGGGAGGCTCAACGACGCGGCACGCCCGGGAGGCTCGACGAAGAGGCAGACCCGGGAGGCTCGGCGAGGGGCGGGTCCGAGCGATTCGTCGCGGCGCCTCACGCGGCCGGGACGACGGCGACGCGGCCGGTGGTGGTGCCGTCGGCGACGCGCTGGACGGCGTCGGCCGCTTCCGCCAGCGGGACGCGCTCGCTGATCAGCGGCGCGATGGCACCCGTGTGGCGAGGGCGGTGAGTTCCCGGTGGCAGGCGAGGATCGCCGCCGGGTCGTGGCGGTTGTAGAGCCCCAGTGGAGGCCGAGTATCGCGTAGTTCTTCACCAGGGCGTGGTTGAGGGCGGCCTGCGGTATGACGCCGCTGGCGAAGCCCACGACCACGATCCGTCCCTCGAAGGCGACGCACTTGGTGGACTGGAGATACGCGTCGCCGCCGACCGGGTCGTAGACGACGTCCGCGCCCCGGCCGCCGGTGGCCTCCTTCACGGCGCCGATGATGTCGTCGGCGCGCCGGTCGAGCACCAGGTCGCAGCCCAGCTCCCGCGCGGTCTTCACCTTGCGCTCCCCGCCGACCACGCCGATGACGCGGGCCCCGCGGCCTTGCCCAGCTGCACGGCGGCGCTGCCGACGCCGCCCGCCGCCGCGTGCACCAGCAGCGTCTCGCCCTCCCGGATGGCGGCCCGCCGGTGCAGGGCGAACCATCCGGTCTGGTAGGCGATGTGGAGGCCGCGGCCTCGGCGTCGTCCAGCGCCTCGGGGCGGGCAGGACGGCCTCGGCCGGGACGGTGACGTACTCGGCGAAGGCTCCGTCGGGCGGCGTGGGGTGGCGAGGACGCGGGTCCCGGTCTCGCCCGCGCGCCGTCGCCGACGGCCGCGATCTCGCCGCACAGCTCGACCCCGGGGTGAACGGCAGCGGGGCGGACCTGGTACTGGCCGCGGCACAGCAGGGCGTCGGGGAAGTTCACGGCCGCGGCCCGGACCTTGAGCAGCAGTTCCCGGGGCCCGGCGTCGGTTCCGGCACGTCGTCGAGCCGCATCACCTCGCGTGGCTCGCCGTTGTCGTGCACTCGCCATGCTCGCATCCGCTGGCCTCCCACGAGATGTCCGTCAGGGGCGCCGTCGCCCTCGCGGCATACTAACCGGTCGGTACGACGAGGGAACAGCTCTCGCCCGGGGTTCCCGCGCCCCGGGCGGCCGTCGCGCCACCGCCGACGGGCCCCGCCGAGCGCCTCACCCGTCCCGCTGTCTCCACCCGGCGCGCCCCGCCACCTGTGACAGGGTGGCGACAGCGAGCAGGCGCCCTTGAGTCCGGAACCGTCGCCACGGAGAGTGGATACGGAGAAACGGTTCGCCCATCGGCGAGCCGCCCACCGGGCCAGGACGGGAGATGACGGCTGTGCCCGAAAATCTGGTGATCAACGAAGCCGAGACAGAGGACCGACTGCACGGCATCTGTTTCAAGAACGGACCACCCGCCGCGTCGGTGTCGAACTGGAATGGCTGATCCACCCCTCCGCGACCCCGCGGAACCCGTCGGCCGGGACCGGCTGCGAGCCGCCGTCGCGGCCCTGCGGAAACTCCCCTCACCTCCGCGCTCACCTTCGAACCGGGCGGTCAGGTCGAGCTCAGCTCCCTGCCCGCCGACTCCCTCACCGACTGCGTGGAGACCACCGCAGCCGACCTGGCCCTGGTGCGGACCACTCTGGCCCGCCTCGGTCTCGCCATCTCCGGTCACGGGCACGACCCGTGGCGGCCCCGCGCAGATTCCTCACCACCGCCCGCTACGAATCGATGGAGACCTACTTCGACCGCGCCGGACCGGCCGGGCGCTCCATGATGTGCAGCACCGCCTCCGTCCAGGTGTGCCTGGACGCCGGGTACGCCGAGCCCGGGCCACTCGGCCTCGCCCGGCGCTGGCGGCTCGCGCATCTGCTGGGCGCGGTGCTCGTCGCGGCCTTCGCCAACTCGCCCCTGATGCAGGGCGCCCCACCGGATACCGCTCCACCCGGCAGGCGCTGTGGGCGTCGATGGACCCGGCGCGTCCTCGCCCCCGGGCCGAGGAGGAGCCGCGCGCCGCCTGGGCGGCGTACGTGCTCGACGCCCCGGTGATGGCCATCAGGGACGACGAGGGCCCGTGGGCGGTGCCCCGGGGCTGACCTTCCGCGAGTGGATCCGGACGGGCGCGCCCGGCCGCCCACCCACGACGACCTCGACTACCACATCAGCACCCTCTTCCCGCCGGTGCGCCCGCGCGGCCATCTGGAGCTGCGCATGATCGACGCGCAGTGCGGGAGGACGGCTGGATCGTGCCGCTGGCGGTCACCACGGCCCTCTTCGACGACCCGCAGGCCGCGGAGACGGTCTACCGGACGGTCAAACCGCTCGCCGAGACGGCGGGGAGCGGGCCCGCGCCGTGCAACCCGCTGTGGCGCACGGCCGCCCGGCACGCGCTGACCGACCCGAACTGCACGCCGCCGCCCTGACCTGCTTCACGGTCGCGTGCGAGGCGCTGCCCGGATCGGCGCCTCCCCGCCGTCGTCTCCGCCGTCGCCGACTTCACCGAGCGGTACGTCGGCCGGGGCCGATGTCCCGCCGACGATCTGCTGCTCACCCCGGGAACGGAAGGAAGCCGTGTCATGACCGCACTCGACCCCGGCCTCGACCCCGAGGCCGTGCGCCGGCGTGCCGCGCGGGCCTGCGCGCGGCGCGCGACCGCACCCAGCTGCTCACCGGCTGCGTCGACGAGCACGACCTCACCGCCCAGCACTCGCCGCTGATGTCCCCGCTGGTGTGGGACCTGGCCCATATCGGCAACCAGGAGGAGCAGTGGCTGCTGCGTGCCGTCGGCGGGCGCGAGGCGCTGCGCCCGGAGATCGACTCGGTGTACGACGCCTTCGAGCACCCGCGCGCCGAGCGCCCACGCTGCCGCTGCTCGCGCCCGGCGAGGCGCGCGGCTACGTCGCCGACGTACGCGGCCGGGCCCTGGACATCCTGGAGGAGGTACCGCTGCACGGCCGGAAGCTGGTCGACGCGGGCTTCGCCTTCGGCATGATCGCGCAGCACGAGCAGCAGCACGACGAGACCATGCTGATCACGCACCAGCTGCGGCGCGGTTCCGCGGCGCTGACCGCACCGCCGCCGCCGGACACCTCGGACGGGCCGCTGCCGCCCGAAGTGCTGGTCCCGGGCGGCCCGTTCGTCATGGGGACCTCCACCGAGCCGTGGGCGCTGGACAACGAGCGGCCCGCCCACCGGCGCGAGGTGCCCGCCTTCTTCATCGACACCGTGCCGGTCAGCAACGGCGACTACGCGCGGTTCGTCGACGACGGCGGCTACCGCGAGCGGCGCTGGTGGAGCGAGGAGGGCTGGGCGCACGTCCGCGAACACGGCCTGACCGCCCCGCTGTTCTGGCGGCGCGAGGGCGGCCAGTGGCTGCGGCGGCACTTCCAGGTGACCGAGCCGGTGGACCCGCGCGAGCCGGTGCTGCACGTGTGCTGGTACGAGGCCGACGCGTACGCCCGCTGGGCGGGCGGCGGCTGCCCACCGAGGAGGAGTGGGAGAAGGCCGCCCGCTGGGACGAGGCGGCCGACCGCTCGCGCCGCTTCCCCTGGGGCGACGCCGACCCCACCCCGAGCACGCCAACCTCGGCCAGCGCCATCTGCGGCCCGCCCGGTGGGCAGCTATCCGCGGGCGCGTCGCCGCTGGGCGTACGGCAGTTGCTGGGCGACGTGTGGGAGTGGACCTCCAGCGACTTCCTGCCGTACCCGGGGTTCGTGGCCTTCCGTACCGGGAGTACTCGGAGGTCTTCTTCGGCGGGCCGTACAAGGTGCTGCGCGGCGGTGCCTTCGGCGTGGACGAGGTGGTCTGCCGGGGCACCTTCCGCAACTGGGACCTGCCGATCAGACGCCAGATCTTCGCCGGTTTCCGCACCGCGCGCGACGCCGGTCCGGAGGTCGGATGAGTGCCGCGCCCGAGTGGTCGGGCGGAGCCGCGCCGCGCCCCTGCGGGGTGGCGCTGATGTGCCGCCACGTGGCCTACCTCGGGCCCGAGGTGCCCGTGGGCGAACTCCTGCTGGCGCCGCCGCACGGGCTGTACCGGCAGTCGTGGGCGCCGCGGCGGCAGGCCCACGGCACCGTCAACGCCGACGGGTTCGGGCTCGGCTGGTACGCGCCGGACGACCCGGTGCCCGCGCGCTACCGGCGCTCCGGGCCCATCTGGGGCGACCTGTCGTTCGCCGACCTCGCCCGGGTGATCAGGACCGGCGCGCTCCTGGCCGCCGTACGGGACGCCACCGAGCCGGACGCGCAAGGGAGGCGGCGGCGGCGCCGTTCGCCTCCGGGCCGTGGCTGTTCAGCCACAACGGGGCGGTGCGCGGCTGGCCCGGTTCGCTGGCGGGCCTCGCCGCGGGCCTGCCCGCCGCCGACCTGCTGCGGCTTGAGGCCCGGTGCGACTCGGCGCTGGTGTGGGCGCTGGTGCTGCACCTGCTGCGCGAGGGCTACGCGCCGTCCGAGGCGCTGGCCGAGGTGGTGCCGGAGGTGTCGGCCGCGGCGCCCGGGTCGCGGCTGAACCTGCTGCTCGCGGATGGCGCGCGCGTCGCGGCCACGGCCTGGGGCGACACGCTCTGGTACCGGCACGACGCGGACGCGGGCACGCTCGTCGCCTCGGAGCCGTCCGACGACGACCCGCGGTGGAGGGAGGTGCCCGACCGCACGTTGCTCAGCGCCACCCGCACCGAGGTACTCCTCACTCCGCTCAAGGAGCGATCCCCGTGAGTCCGTTCGCCCTGACCCGTACCCTGCCCGCCGACGCGACGGCCGCCGCTCTGCGCGCCGACGTCGCCGAGGACTGACCCGCACCCCAGCGGCTGCCGCCGAAGTGGTTCTACGACGCGCGCGGCAGCGAGCTGTTCGAGCGGATCACCGAGCTGCCCGAGTACTATCCGACGCGTGCGGAGGCGGAGATCCTCGCCGACCGCGCGGCGGAGATCGCCGAGGTGACCGGCGCCCGCACCCTGATCGAACTGGGGTCGGGCTCCTCGGAGAAGACCCGGCACCTCATCGACGCGCTGCCGCTGCGCCCTATGTGCCGGTGGACGTCAGCGAGCGCGCTGACGCTCGCGGGCCGGGCCCTGGCCGCCGACTACCCGGAGCTGGCCGTGCACGCCCTGGTGGCCGACTTCCAGGCCGGTCTCCCGCTGCCCGAGGACACGCCGGGGCCCCGGCTGCTGGCGTTCCTCGGCGGCACGATCGGCAATCTGACGCCGCGTGAGCGGGCGGACTTCCTGACGTCGGCGGCCTCGTCGCTGGCGCCGAAGGACGCGCTGCTGCTCGGCACCGACCTGGTCAAGGACGAGGCGACGCTGGTCGCCGCGTACGACGACGCGCGGGCGTGACCGCGGAGTTCAACAAGAACGTCCTCGTCGTCCTCGACCGCGAGCTGGGCGCCGACTTCGACCCGCGGGACTTCGACCACGTCGCCCTGTGGGACGCGGCCCACGAGTGGATCGAGATGCGGCTGCGGGCGCGCACGGCCCTCACCGCGAAGATCCCCGCGCTGGATCTCGCGGTGCCCTTCGCGGCCGGTGAGGAGCTGCGCACGGAGATCTCCGCGAAGTTCCGCCGCGCGGGGTACGGGCGGAACTCGCCGCCGCCGGACTGGAGTTGCGCCACTGGTGGACCGACCGCGCGGACCGCTTCGCGCTGTCACTGGCGGTACGCACCTGACGGTGCGGAACGCAGAGGCGTACGGGCACGGCGTCCGAGGTGGGCGCCGTGCCCGTACGGCTCCCACGTCTCAGTCGTGACATTGTCGCCATGTTCGCGACATGCCGCGACTACTTCTCGTCGCGCGGGGCGGGGCCGTGCTGCCTCTGGCCACCAGTCGCGGCACCGCGTCCTGGACCCGTACCGCCGGGCCGCCGTCGAGCAGCGCGATGAGCTGTTCGGCCGCGTGGCGGCCGAAGGCGGCGGTGTCGCGGGCCAGGGCGGTCAGCGGCGGGTGGGTGCTGCGGCACAGCACGGAGTCGTCCCAGGCCACGATGGACAGCCGGTCCGGGACGGCGAGTCCGCGCTCGGCGGCGGCCGCCAGGCCCGCGACCGCCATCACGTCGTTGTCGTAGACCAGGGCGGTGGGCGGGCGCCGTTCGGCGAGCACGCGGCGGGTGGCCTCGGCCCCGGCGGTGTCGGAGTAGTCGGTGGTCAGCGAGCGGACGTCGGGCAGGGCGCGGCGGTCGGCCTCGGCGCGCAGCGAGGCGATGCGGCGTCGGGTGTGGGCGAGTTCGGGCAGCCCGGCGATGTGCACGACGCGGCGGTGCCCGAGGGCGTGCAGGTGGCCGACGACGGACGCCATGGCGCCCGCGTCGTCGGCCCACAGGTTCGACACGCCGGGGCCGCCGGGTTCGGCGGCGGCCTGCTCCTCGGTGAGGGAGCCGATGACGACGGCGGGCAGGCCCAGGCTCTCCAGCAGGGCGGGGCGCGGGTCGTCCTCGCGGGGTCGACCACGAGCAGGCCGTCCACCCGGTGTTCGGCCCACCAGCGGCGGTAGGTGGCGCACTCCGCCTCGACGTCCTCCACGACCTGGAAGAGCAGCCCGAGGCGGCGGTGCGAGAGGGCTTCCTGTACGCCGGAGACCAGTTGCAGGAAGAACGACTCGACGCCCAGGGTGCTGGCGGGCCGCGCGAGCACCAGCCCGACCGTGGCGGAGCCCTCGCCGGACAGGGCGCGGGCGGCCGTGCTCGGCTGCCAGCCGAGTTCCTCGGCGACCTCGCGCACCCGGGCCCGGGTGGCGGGCGAGACGCCGGGCCGGTCGTTGAGCGCGAAGGACACGGCGCTCTCCGAGACCCCGGCGCGGCGGGCGATGTCCTTCATCGTGGGGCGTCGGGCCGGGGTCCGGCGCATGGTCGCACCTCCTGCTTCCGGTCGCTGGGCGGCTGTGCGCTAAAGCGCTTGAGCTTCGCCATGCTAAAGCGCTTTAGGTCATGTCGGAAGTCTTGACTGCGAACCAGTTCGGGGTGCAAGTTTCTGGGGCCCCTCCGCCCCCTTCTGGTTCGAACGAAGGAGCTCGTCGGCCATGCCCATATCCCGGAGAACGGCCCGCGGAGCAGCCGCGGTCGCCGCGCCCTGCTGCTGTCCGCCCTGACCCTGACCGCCTGTGGATCCGGCGGTAACAGCGGTGGGAGCAGCGCGGACGGCAAGATCGAGGGCAATATCACCTTTCAGACCTGGAATCTGCGGGCCAACTTCAGGACTATTTCGACGGTCTGGTCGACGCTTTCGAGAAGCAGTATCCCGAGGTGCAGGTCAAATGGGTCGACCAGCCCGCGGAGAACTATCCGGAGAAACTCAGCGCCGACGCCGGGGCCGGTGATCTGCCCGACGTCGTCAATGTCTCGCCGGATCTCGCCTATCCGTTGGCCAAGGCGGGACTGCTGATGAATCTCGACAAGGAGAAGGCGAGTTCGAGGTTCACGGACGAGTACACCCGGAGGCGTGGCGGGGCAACGCCATGCCGGGGCTGGACGGCACGTACGCCTTCCCTGGTACCTCAACACCGGGCCGCTGTTCTACAACAAGGCGCTCTTCGAGAAGGCGGGCTGGACCCGGCGAAGCCGCCGCGCACCTACGCCCAACTCTTCGACGCGGCCAACACGATGGCGAAGAAGTCCGGCGGAGGCGTGGCGACGCTCGCGAGCACCCGACGATCGAGGACTTCGGCCGCTACGGCGTGAAGCTGATGGACGCGGACGCCACGCGGTTCACCTACAACGAGCCCAGGGCGTCGAACTGCTCACGAAGTACAAGGAGCTGTACGACAACGGCGGGCTCGACCCCAGGCGCTGACCATGACCCCGGAGAAGGCCGGACAGAGATTCCTGGAGCGCAAGGTCGCGATGAACCCGGGCAGCGCCCTGGACCTGACGAAGTTCAAACAGGACGCGCCCAGTCTGTACGAGAACCTCGGCATCACCGACGCGCCCAACAACACGGGCAAGCCGAACATGTACGTGATGGGCCTGGGCGTCAACGAGAAAAGCGAGCACAAGGCGGCGGCCATCGCCTTCGCGCACTTCGTGACCGACAAGAAGAACCAGGAGTCGTTCGCGCACCAGGTGGCGGTCTTCCCCAGCACCAAGGGCTCGCTGGAGGAGCCGTACTGGACGAAGGACGACGGCACCGACGAGGGCCGGGTCCGCGTCGCCTCGGCCAAGTCGCTGGCGGGCGCGGTCAACTACACGCCGGTCGTGCTGAGCGACGAGATGAAGACGGTCCTCCAGAACGAGGTGGCCAAGGCGCTCCAGGGCAAGAAGCCGCCGAAGCGGGCTCTGGACGACGCGGTGTCCCAGAGCGACAAGCTGCTCCAGCAGAACTGATGGGACCGGCTACCGTGCGCGGGCGCGTGAGGACTCATCGGGCGGTCAGCCCCTGGCTGTTCCTGCTGCCGGGCCTGGCCGTCGTCACCGCCTTCAACCTCTATCCGTTCCTGACGACGGTCCACAAGGCGTTCACGGACGCCAGGACGCTGACGCCGGGCGGCTGGGTGGGGCTGGAGAACTTCCGGACCATGCTGGACGACGACCAGTTCTGGGTGGGGCTGCGCAACAGCCTGCTGTACGTGGTCGTGGTGGTGCCGTGCACCGTACTGCTGCCGCTGCTGCTGGCCCTGCTGGTGCGGAAGCAGCTGCCGGGGTCACCTTCTTCCGCTCCGCGTTCTACACCCCGGTGGTCGCCTCGGTCGTGGTGGTCTCGCTGATCTGGGCGTGGATGCTGGACGACCGGGGCCTGGTCAACGCGATCCTGGACTTCTTCGGGGCGGGCCCGGTGTCCTTCCTCGGCGACCAGTGGCTGCTGCTGTTCAGCGCCATGGCCCTGACGGTCTGGAAGGGCCTCGGCTACTACATGATCATTTATCTGGCGGCGCTGGCGAACGTGCCGCGCGAACTGCACGAGGCCGCCGCCGTCGACGGGGCCGGGCCTTCCGGCGGTTCGTCAGTGTCACGGTCCCCTCGGTGCGTTCCACCATGGCGCTGGTCGGCGCGCTCTCCTCGGTCGCCGCCTTCAAGGTGTTCTCCGAGGTCTACCTGCTGGCCGGGCCCACGGGAGGACCGGCGGGCGAGGACACCACGCTGGTGATGCTCGTCCAGCGGGTCGGCACCGGGCTCAACGGCCGGGTCGGCTACGCGTCGGCCATCTCGCTGGTCGTCTTCGCCATCACGCTCGTCCTGATGCTGCTCGTGCTGCGGCTGGACCGGAAGGAGGAGGCGTGAGACGCGCCTCGGGCTGGGAACGGGCCGTACGGTACGTGCTGTTGCTGGCCGTGCTGGTGATCACCGTCGGGCCGTTCCTGTGGCAGCTGTCCACCTCGCTCAAGGGGCACACGGAGGACATCTACACCTCTCCCCGGCCTTCCTCCCCGAGCACCCCACCCTCGGCAACTACGCCAAGGTCGCCGACATCATCCCGGTCTGGGACTACGCGCTGAACTCCTGAAGGTCGCCCTCGCGAACGTGGTGACCAACTGCGTCGGCGCGGCGATGGCCGGTTACGCGCTGGCGCGGCTGCGGTTCCGCGGCAGGCACCTGGCCGGGCTGGCGTTCGTGCTGGCGCTGCTGGTGCCCTGGAGTCGATCATCATCGCCCAGTTCACGGTCATGCGGGATCTGGACCTGAACAACACCCTGGTCGCCGTGGTGTTGCCGGGTTCGGTCAGCGCGCTGAACGTGCTGCTGATGCGGAACGCGTTCGCCGCCGTGCCGTACGAGATCGAGGAGGCCGCGGTCATCGACGGCGCCAACGTCTGGCAGCGCTTCACGCGCGTGGCGCTGCCCGCCGTGAAGGGCACCATCGCGGTGGTGGCGATCTTCTCCTTCATGGGCGCCTGGGACGACTTCCTGTGGCCGCTGATCGTGCTGTCCGACTCGGACAAGTTCACCCTGACCGTGGGGCTGAACTACCTGCACGGCACCTTCGCCAACAATCCGCGACTGGTCGCCGCGGGCACCATCATCGCGGTGGCGCCGCTGATCGTGATGTTCGCCTGTCTCCAGCGGTACTTCTTCCGCGGCGTGGGCGAGGGCGCGGTCAGGGCTGAGGCCCCCGCCCCGCCATCAGGCCCAACGCACCTGACCGGCAAAGCCCTTGGCCCGCACCACCCCTGGCCGCACCACCCCTGGCCCGCGCCGCCGTTGGCCGTCATCCCCCGTGGCTCGTATCCCCGGGGCCGCCGCCCCGAGGGCCGAAAGGACACCCCGTGCGCTTCGGCGTCAACTACACCCCACCCGCGGCTGGTTCCACCACTGGCTGGACTTCGACCTCGACGAGGTCCGCGCGGACCTGGACTCCGTGGCCGCCCTCGGTCTGGACCACATCCGGGTCTTCCCGCTGTGGCCGCTGTTCCAGCCCAACCGGACGCTCATCCGCCCGCGCGCCGTGGACCAGTTGGTCCAGCTCGCCGACGCCGCCGCCGAGCGCGGTCTGGACGTGAACGTCGACGGGCTCCAGGGTCATCTGTCCAGCTTCGACTTCGTGCCCGCCTGGACCACCACCTGGCACCGCCGCAACCTCTTCACCGACCCGGACGTGGTGGCGGGCCAGGCGGCGTACCTGCGCACGCTGGCCGCCGCGCTCGCCGACCGGCCCAACTTCCTCGGCATGACGGTCGGCAACGAGACCAACCAGTTCTCCGGCGACCCGCACCCCGACCCGGACCGGATCACCCACGAGCAGGCGGCGGCCTGGCTGCGGCGGATGCTGGACGCGTGCCAGGAGGGCGCGCCGGACGCCCGCACCTGCACGCCTCGTACGACGCGGCCTGGTACCTCGACGACCACCCCTTCACCCCGGCCCACTCGGCGACGCTCGGCGCGCTGACCGCCGTGCACTCCTGGGTGTTCAACGGCACCGCGCAGCGCCACGGCCGTACGGGGCGGCGACCGAGCGGCACGCCGCCTACCTGGTGGAGCTGTCCAAGGCGTGGGCGGCGGACCCGTCGCGGCCGGTCTGGCTCCAGGAGGTGGGCGCCCCGGCACCCACATCCCCGCCGAGCACGCCGCCGCCTTCACCGAGGCGACGGTGGCACACACCCTGGACTGCACCGGGGTGTGGGGCGTGACCTGGTGGTGCTCGCACGACGTGGACCGGGCGCTGGCCGACTTCCCCGAGCTGGAGTACGGCCTGGGGCTGCTCACCAACGACCGCCGGATCAAACCCGCCGGGAGGCTATCGCCGGGCTGGTCCGCGCCTGCCGGGAGCGTCCGCCGCGGCCCGCGCCGCGCACCACCGCGCTGCTGGTGGACGCCGGGGACGCGGTGAGCGCGCCGCGGCGCTCGGTCTGTGCGCCGGGCGGCCCGTACTTCGAGGCGTGGATGCGGCTGGCCGCCGACGGCGTACGGCCCGCCTGCGTGCTGGCCGAGCACGCCGAGGACGGCGCGTATCTGGCCGCCCGCGGCATCACCGACGTCCTCACCTGCGACGAGGTCCGCTGAGCGGTCCCTCCGCGCCAGGGGCGCCGTCGTCACCACCGTGCCGACAGGCGCACGCGATTCGATGTGGACACACCCGCCCAACTCCGGCTTTGCTGGCCTTCGCCGGCGGCCACCAGCTCTGATCCGTACCGTCTCTTCCTGAGGAGCCCCTCCCCATGCACCACGACCGCGCCATCACCGAGGCCCGTCTCAAGAGGGTCCTGGACGAACGCATCCGGCCCGCCGTCCACCCCGAGTCCGTGCCGCTGCGGGTCGGGGTGTGGACGGCGCCCGGCGAGCCGGTGCCCGTCGCCGAGGGATCGCCGCCGAGCGGTCCCCGGCCCGGGTGGGCGACCGCTGGGGCGCCCCTGGGGACGAGCTGGTTCACGGTCACCGGGACCGTCCCGCGGGAGTGGGCGGGCCGGACCGTGGAGGCCCTGCTCGACCTGGGCTTCGACGACAACATGCCCGGCTTCCAGTGCGAGGGCCTGGTCTACCGCTCCGACGGCTCGCCGGTGAAGGGCCTCAACCCGCGCAACCAGTGGGTACGTGTGGGCGCCCCGGTGACCGGGGGCGAGGAGGTCGAGCTGCACATCGAGGCGGCCTCCAACCCGGTGATCCTCGACTACCACCCTTCCTGCCGACCCAGCTCGGCGACAAGGAGACCGCGGGCGACGAACCGCAGTACCGGCTGGCCCGGATGGACCTCGCCGTCTTCGACGAGACGGTGTGGGAGCTGGTCCAGGACCTGGAGGTGCTGGGCGGGCTGATGGCGGAGCTGTCGACCGAGTCGCCGCGCCGCTGGGAGATCCTGCGCGCCGTCGACCGGGCACTGGACGCGGTGGACCTCCAGGACGTCGGCGGCAGCGCCGCGCGGCGCGCGAGCGGCTGCGCGAGGTGCTGGCCGCCCCGCGCACGCCTCCGCGCACCGGATCAGCGCCGTCGGCCACGCGCACATCGACTCGGCGTGGCTGTGGCCGCTGCGCGAGACGGTGCGCAAGGTGGCCCGTACGACGGCGAACATGACCGCGCTGCTGGAGGACGAGCCGGACTTCGTGTACGCGATGTCGCAGGCCCAGCAGTTCGCGTGGATCAAGGAGCACCGGCCGGAGATCTACGCCAGGGTCAAGGAGGCCGTCGCCGAGGGCCGGTTCGTGCCCGTGGGCGGCATGTGGGTGGAGTCCGACACCAACATGCCCGGCTCGGAGGCGCTGGCGCGGCAGTTCGTGCACGGCAAGCGGTTTTCCTGGAGGAGTTCGGGGTCGAGACGCGGGAGGTGTGGCTGCCGGACACCTTCGGCTACTCCGCGGCGCTGCCGCAGCTGGTCAAGCACGCGGGCGCCGAGTTCTTCCTGACCCAGAAGATCTCCTGGAGCCAGACGAACAAGTTCCCGCACCACACCTTCTGGTGGGAGGGGCTCGACGGCACCCGCGTCTTCACCCACTTCCCGCCGATCGACACCTACAACGCGCAGCTGTCCGGCCAGGAGGTGGCGCACGCGGTGCGCAACTTCCAGGAGAAGGGCGCCGCGACGCGCTCCCTGGCGCCCACCGGCTGGGGCGACGGGGGCGGCGGCACGACGCGCGAGATGCTGGCGCGCGGCAAGCGGCTGGCGGACCTGGAGGGTCGGCGCGGGTCGTCTTCGAGAAGCCCGCGGCGTTCTTCGAAGGCGCGGGCGGAGTACGAGCACGCGCCGGTGTGGGTGGGCGAGCTGTACCTGGAGCTGCACCGGGCGACGCTCACCAGCCAGGCGAAGACCAAGCAGGGCAACCGGCGCAGCGAGCACCTGCTGCGCGAGGCCGAGCTGTGGGCGGCCACGGCGGCGGTGCGGGCGGGGTTCCGGTATCCGCACCAGGAGTTGGACCGGCTGTGGAAGACGGTGCTGCTGCACCAGTTCCACGACATCCTGCCCGGGTCCTCGATCGCCTGGGTGCACCGCGAGGCGGAGGCGACGTACGCGCGCGTGGCGGCGGAGCTGGAGGGCATCATCGCGGACGCGACGGCGGCGCTGGCCGGGCCGGGCGGCGGCGAGGTCGTCTTCAACGCGGCCCCGCACGCCCGCGGGGCGTGCCCGCGGCGGCGCGGCGCCCGCCACGGTGGCGGACGGCGCGACGGCGGACGGCGCGGTGGCCGCGCGGCCCCGGGAGGGCGGCGGTTTCGTCCTCGACAACGGCCTGCTGCGGGTGGAGATCGACGGCCGCGGGCTCGTGGTGTCGGCGTACGACCTGGCGGCCGACCGGGAGACGGTCGCGCCGGGCCACGTGGCCAACCTCCTCCAGTTGCACGCGGACTTCCCGAATAAGTGGGACGCCTGGGACGTCGACCCTTCTACCGCAACACCGTCACCGACCTCACGGACGTCGCGGAGCTGGAGGCGCTGGCGGACGGCTCGGTGCGGGTGGCGCGGGTCTTCGGTTCCTCGCGGGTGGAGCAGCGGCTGACGCTGCCCGCCGGGGAGCGGCGGCTGGACATCGACACCGAGGTCGACTGGCACGAGACGGAGAAGTTCCTCAAGGCGGCGTTCGCGCTGGACGTGCGGACCGACCGGATCGCGGCCGAGACGCAGTTCGGGCATCTGTACCGGCCGACGCACACCAACACCAGCTGGGACGCGGCCAAGTTCGAGGCGTGCCAGCACCGGTTCCTGCACCTGGAGGAGCCGGACTGGGGCGTGGCCGTGGTCAACGACTCCACGTACGGCTACGACGTCACGCGTGCGGCCGGGGCACTTCGGGCACGCTGACGACCGTACGGCTGTCGCTGCTGCGCGCACCGCGCTTCCCCGACCCGGAGACCGACCAGGGTGCACCGCTTCCGCTACGCGCTGGTGCCGGGCGCGGCGATCGGTGACGCGGTGCGCGAGGCCACCGCGTCAACCTGCCGGAGCGGCGGGTGCCGGGCGGGGCCGCGGTGGCGCCGCTGGTGTCCGTGGCGGACGACGCCGTGGTGGTCTCGGCGGTGAAGCTGGCGGACGACGGCAGCGGGGACGTGGTGGTGCGGCTGTACGAGGCGAACGGCAGCCGGGCCCGCACCCGGCTGACGGCCGGATTCGCGCTGTCCGGCGCGGAGTTCTGCGATCTGCTGGAGCGTCCGGTGGAACCGGCCGGGGCCGACGGCGACGGTGTCGCGCTGTCGCTGCGGCCGTTCGAGATCGTCACGCTGCGACTGTCCCGCGACTCCGCGTAGCCCCGTGTGATACGCGCCACACCTCGGGGAGGCCGCTGCACATGGCGTCGCGGCCTCCGCTCGGCCCAACTCCCTCTTGTTGTGGCCAAATCGGCGCCCTTATCTTTGGCCCGCCACCCGGTAGCACATCTCGCAGGCGCAGGAGAAGGAGCCTCCATGCCCTCGTTACGTGGACGCCATCGCCGCTACAAGCCGAACCGGATCTCCCGTGCCTCCTCAGCGTCACCGCCGGCGGTGCCGGTCTCGCGCTGCCGCTCGTGGGAGCCGCGAGTGCGAACGCCGCCTCCGACACTGCCTGGAACAAGGTCGCGGAGTGTGAGAGCACGCACAACTGGAGCGTCAACACCGGCAACGGCTACTACGGCGGACTCCAGTTCGCGCAGAGCACCTGGGAGGCGTACGGCGGCACGGTGTACGCGGCGCGCGCCGACCTCGCGAGCCGGGACCAGCAGATCGCCGTCGCGGAGAAGGTGCTGGACGCCCAGGGCCGGGCGCGTGGCCCAACTGCGGCCCGGCCGCGGGCTGAGCCAGCGGTCCGCGCCCACGACGCCGCCGAGCCCGCCGTGGCCGAGCGGCCCGCCCGGGTGGAGAACCGCGCCACGCCGACCAGCCTCCCGGCCGGTCGGCCACCAAGCCGGCGCGTACGTCGTGGTCAGTGGCGACTCGCTGTCCCGGATCGCCGACGAGCACGAGGTGAACGGCGGCTGGCGGAAGCTGTACACGGACAACCGCTCGGTGGTCGGCGGCGACCCGGACCTGATCTACCCCGGCCAGCGGCTCTCCTTAAGGGCGGCACGGCCGCCGCGCCAAGGCCCGTACCGAGGCACCGCCCGCCGCCAAGCCCAAGGCGGAGCCGAAACCGGCCCCGAAGGCCGAGCCCAAGGCGAAGGCGAAAGCGAAGCCGAAGGCGGCGCCGAAGAAGACCGAGCAGCCCAAGCAGGCCGAGCAGCCCAAGAAGACCCAGCAGGCGTCCCCGCGCACGGCGGCTACATCCGGCCGGTCAGCGGCGTCGGGCCCAGCACGCCCTACCGCTCCTCGGGCAGCAGCTGGTCCAGCGGCCACCACACCGGCGTCGACTTCCCCGTCACCATCGGCACCTCGGTGAAGGCGGTCCACGGTGGGAAGGTCGTGGCCGCGGGCTGGGGAGGGCCTACGGCTACCAGGTCGTCATCCGGCACACCGACGGCCGGTACAGCCAGTACGCGCACCTCTCAGCTGTCGGTGCGCGCCGGGCAGTCGGTCAACACCGGCCAGCAGGTGGGACGTTCGGGGTCGACGGGCAACGCCACAGGCCCGCATCTGCACTTCGAGATCCGCACCGGCCCGGAGTACGGCTCGGACATCGACCCGCTGGCGTACCTGCGGGCGCACGGCGTCAGCATCTGAGACACCGCGCGCCCGGCCGTCTCCGGGGCGCGGGCGCGCCGACGCGCCCGCGCGTACCCGCTGTTCCGCGCCCGCCGCCGGGGCCGTGCCCGCCATCCGGACCCGGCGGGCACGGCCCGACATGGCTGGTTTGCCATGAACCACGCGTCCGACCGGATCCCGTGATCCATGCTGGACGCACCGGCGAACGCCGGTTTATGGTTCAACGAACAGCGAGGTACGTAGCGATGCACCGGACCAGACCCACTCTGGAGAGCGTGGCGCTCCACGCCGGGGTCTCGCGCGCCACGGTGTCCCGCGTCGTCAACGGCTCCACGCGGGTCGCCGAGGAGAGCCGGGACGCGGTGCTGCGGGCCATCGCGGAACTGGGCTACGTGCCCAACCAGGCCGCCAGGAGCCTGGTGACCCAGCGCACCGACTCGTTCGCGCTCGTACTCCCCGAGGAGCCCGGCCGGGTCTTCTCCGACGACCAGTTCTTCCCCGCCGTGGTGCGCGGGGTGAGCCAGGAGCTGGAGGAGGCGGACAAGCAGCTGGCGCTGATGATGGCCCGCTCCCCGCCAGCCGCGACCGGATCGAGCGGTTCGCGCTCGCGGGGCACGTCGACGGGGTGATCGTGGCCTCCATGCACGGCACGGACCCGCTGCCCGCCGCCCTGGCCCGGATGGGCATCCCCGTGGTCTGCAACGAACGGCTGCTGGGCGCCGCCTCGCCGCCGTACGTCGGGGTGGACAACGCGGCGGGCGCCGCCGCGGCCGTGCGCCATCTGATCGCGGCCGGCCGCACCAGGATCGCCACCATCGCGGGCCCGCAGGACATGATCGGCGGGATCGACCGGCTCGCGGGCTACCGGACGGCGCTGGGCGTCGCGGGCCTGGAGGCGCGGGTGGCGGTCGGGGACTTCACCCAGGAGTCGGGCGCGCGGGCGATGCGCGAGCTGCTGCGCGACGAGCCGCGGCTCGACGCGGTCTTCGTCGCCTCGGACCTGATGGCGATCGGGGTGCTGCGGACGCTGCGCCAGGCGGGGCGCGCGGTCCCCGACGACGTGGCGGTGGTGGGGTTCGACGACATCGAGACCGCCCGCTACACCGAGCCACCGCTGACCACCGTGCGGCAGCCCATCGCCCGGCTCGGCCGGGAGCTGGCCCGCCAGCTGCTGCGGCTGGCGTCCGGCCTGCGGATCGAGCCGTCGCTGGTGCTGCCGACGGAGCTGGTGCTCAGGAGTCGGCGTGAGCCGGCCCGCGCCGCGCGGCGTCAGCCCGCGGCGTACTTCGGCAGCTGGGCGCGGAAGTCGCGTTCGAAGGCGTCGTAGCCGCGGCGCAGCGCGCTGCCCGGCCAGTCCTCGGGCAGCAGTCTGGCGGGCAGCACGGGGTCGGTGAGCAGGTGCCGCAGGCCGCGGCGGCGACGGTGAAGCGCTCGGCGATGGTCTCGGCCGACTCCAGCGCCGCGCGCAGCCGCGACGCCCGGTCCGCCCACCCTCCAGGTCCCACAGCCGGGCGGCGAGCGCGGCCGGGTCGCCCTCGGGGCGCCGCTGAGGACGGTGCACTGCTCGGTGACGACGGCCGGGCGGGGGCGCACCAGGTTGGCCGGGCGCAGCCAGGTGCCCTCGCGCAGCTCGCCGAGGCGCAGCCCGTCATCGCCTGTCGCAGCGCGGCCGGTCGGCCGCCGCCCGGCGCTCGGAGGTGACCACCGCGATCTCCCAGCCGCCGTCCCAGCGGCGGGTGCGCGGGCGCGGCTGTCGTCCTGGCGGGCCTGGCGGGCGAGCAGGCGGTCGGTGAGCCGGTAGGCACCGTCGTGGGTCTCCAGGTCGCCCGCCGCGACCATGCGGGTGAGCGCGACCCGCACGGTGCCCTCGGCGGCGCCGAAGAGGGCGCCGACGCGGACCAGGGCGCGGGCGGGCAGCTCGGGCGGGTGGAGGCCGAGCAGGGTGCTGAGCACGATGGAGCGGGCGGTCAGCGGGCGCAGGGTGAGGGTCTGGATGTCGTCCATGTCTGAGCGAAACTCTATCCATTACGGTTGCACCGCACGTACTCTCGAAGTGTAATACCCGTACCGCCCCGCCACCCCGCCACCCGCCGGAGGCCGCTGTGAGCGCCACCCACGAAGTCCTCAACCAGGCCCCGCCACTGACCGGTTTCAACACCGCGGACGACCCGCGCTGCTGGAGGCGCTGCGCCGGGACGGCGGCGCGTGGGGCGAGCCGGAGGTCCGCGAGCTGGGGCCAGGGCCGGTTCGGACGAGGTCCAGGAGTGGGCCCGGCTCGCCGAGGAGCACCCTCCGGTGCTGCACACCCACGACCGGTACGGGCACCGGATCGACGAGGTCGAGTACCACCCCGCCTACCACGAGCTGATGCGGGTCTCGTCGGCCAGCGGGCAGCACGCGGCGGCGTGGCGCGAGCCGCGCGCCGGGGCCCACCTGGTGCGCGCCGCCAAGTTCTACGCCTTCGCCCAGGCCGAACCCGGCCACGGCTGCCCGATCTCCATGACCTACGCGGCGGTCCCGGCGCTGCGCGCCAGCCCGAACTGGCCGCCGCGTACGAACCCCTGCTGGCCTCCCGGGAGTACGACTTCGGCCTGCGCCCGCCCTGGGCAAGCGGGGCTGATCGCCGGGATGTCGATGACGGAGAAGCAGGGCGGCTCGGACGTGCGGGCCAACACCACCGAGGCGCGCCCGGCCGGGGACGGCACCCATCTGCTCACCGGGCACAAGTGGTTCACCTCAGCGCCGATGAGCGACGTCTTCCTCACGCTGGCCCAGGCGCCGGAGGGTCTGACCTGCTTCCTGGTGCCGCGTGTGCTGCCCGACGGCACCCGCAACGCGATCCGGCTCCAGCGCCTGAAGAACAAGCTGGGCAACCACTCCAACGCCTCGTCCGAGATCGAGTACGAGCGGGCCGTGGCCCACCGGGTCGGCGAGCCCGGCCGGGGCGTGCGCACCATCGTGGAGATGGTGAACATGACGCGGCTGGACTGCGTGCTCGGCTCGGCGGCGACCATGCGCGCCGGGCTGCGCCAGGCGCTGCACCACACCGCGCACCGGCGGGCGTTCGGCGCCGAGTTGATCGACCAGCCGCTGATGCGCAACGTGCTGGCGGACCTGGCCGTCGAGTCCGAGGCCGCCACGACGCTGGGGCTGCGGCTCGCGGCGGCGCTGGACCGGGCGGAGGCCGGGGACGCCGCCGAGGCGCGCTGCGGCGGCTGGGGCTTGCGGTCGGCAAGTACTGGGTCTGCAAGCGCGGTTCGGCGCACGCGGCGGAGGCGCTGGAGTGCCTCGGCGGGAACGGCTACGTGGAGGACTCCGGCATGCCGCGCCTCTACCGCAGGCGCCGCTGCTGTCGATATGGGAGGGCTCGGGGAACGTGGCGGCCCTCGACGTGCTGCGCGCGCTGACCCGGAGGAGGGCGCCCTCGACGCCTTCCTGGCCGAGGTGGACGCCGCCGCCGGAGCCGACGCCCGGCTGGACGCGGCCGTGGCGGACGTGCGGCGGACGCTGCCGCGGCTCGCCGATCCGCAGCTCGCCCAGGTGCTGGCCCGCCGTCTCGCGGAGCGGATGACGCTGGTGCTCCAGGGCAGCCTGCTGGTGCGCCACGGCCACCCGGCGGTCGCCGACGCCTTCTGCGCCTCCCGGCTCGACGGCGACTGGGGCACGCCTTCGGCACGCTCCCGCCGGGCGTCGACACCGGCTCGATCGTCGACCGGGCCCGCGCGAAGCAGCCGAACTGACGTCCGCCCACGTCGGAGGCCACGCGTCCCCGGTAAACCTCATCAGGGCTCTCCGGGCCAATTTACGTCCATTGAGCGAAAGTTGGGCTCCGGACTGCTGTTCGCGCCTCAGACGGCACAACATCGTTCCTGTGAATCGATGGCATCGCGCGGGTCGTTCGGGTCTGGTCCTCACGACGCTCTTCCTCACAGCGGCCGTTCCCTCGGCCGCGGCCGACGAGGCGGCCCTCCGACGGGGCCGGACACGCCGGGAGACCTACCGGCATACAGCCGGGCGCACACGCGAGAGCACACCGGGGACGGCTGACGACGGGCACGGCCCGTCGTCGATCGAGCTGCGCCTCAGGCTGTTCTGCCTGTGCGTACGGGCGTCCGTCGGCCCTGACGGCATCTCGGCGCATGTGGGCAAGTGCCCCACACCGACGCCGACTCCGACGCCCACCCCGACGCCCACCCCGACGCCGACTCCCACACCCACGCCGACACCCACACCGACGCCGAGCGCCCCGCCTCCCGGCCCCGGCGGCCACTCCCCGCCCGAAAACCGGGCCCCGGCGGCCGCCAAGCCGACGCCCGCGCCCACCCGGCCCGAACGGCACAGCCCGACGCCCACGCCGACGAAGGCCGCACCCACGCCGAGCGAGACCCCACCATCGCGGTGCGCGCCTACACCAAGGCGACGACGCGGAAGTCTCCGCACGGCGTCTCCCTCTCACGTTCATGCTGATGATCGTCGCGCCCGCGGTGCTCGCGGCGGCGGTCCTGCGCCCCGTTCGCGCTCCGCCGCCCGCGGCGGCGGACGCCACCGCTGATGCCGACGACCTCCGGAGACCTTTCATGCCCGAATGGCTGATCCTGACCATCGTGATGGTCGCGACCTGCGCGGTCGTCATCCTGATCCCGGTCCTTCGTGAGCGCCGGATCACCGAGAACGACGACCCGTCGGAAACCCCGACGTGATCGAGTACATGACCATGATGGTCGGCGTCGTCTACGCGATCGTCCTGGGCCTGGCCATCGCCGGGTGTGGGAGTCACGCGGCGCGGCGCAGGACGACGCCCGGCTGGAGGCGCAGTCCCTGCACGAGGTCAGCGCGCGGGCCGCCGTCCTCGCGCCCGACGTGCGCGACCGGATCCGCTCGGACGTCGACGCCTATGTGCGCCACGTGGTGCACACGGAGTGGAAGGTGATGATCGACAAGGGTGAACTCACCGACCGCGGCACCGCTTTGCTGGCGAAGCTGCGGCGCGACGTCTCCTCGTACAAGCCCGCCAACGAGGTGCAGGCGCAGAACTACCAGCCGATGTCCGACGAGGTCGCCGCGATCGACTCGGCGCGCGGCTCGCGCCAGCAGAGCGCGGGCCCGACGATGCCGGGGTGGTGTGGTTCGGCCTGGTCCTGGGCGCGGTCCTGACCGTCGGGCTGGTCTTCACCCTCCAGATCCGCCGCTCCGGGCGGGAGATCCTGCTGCTGGGGATGTTCACCGCCCTCATCGTCTTCCTGCTCTTCCTGGTCTGGGACTTCGACGCGCCCTTCGGGCGGGAGGTGGGCGACTCGATCGCGCCGTTCACCGATCTGTTCCCCAGCGCACAGGCAGGTACTTGAGACCGTTCTGGAAGTTGGACACCATCCGCACCGGCTCCCGCGCGCCGCAGCCGCGGCAGTCGGGTGAGCGTGCTGTGCAGCATGGCGCGCATCTGGACCCGGCCAGGTGCGCGCCCATGCACATGCGGCCCGAAGCCGAAGCTGACGTGGTCGTTCGGGGCGCGGGTGATGTCGAACCGGTCGGGGTCGGCGAAGACCGTCTCGTCGCGGTTGGCGGAGGCGTGGTACACGACGACCTTCTCGCCGCGCCGGATGGTCCGCCCACCCAGCTCGACATCGCGGGTGGCGGTGCGCCGGAAGTCCATGACCGGCGGCCAGAAGCGGAGCATCTCCTCCACCGCCGAGGCGGTCAACTCCGGCGCGCCAGCAGCAGTTCGTACTGTTCGGGATGGTCGAGCAGGGTGGTGAGACCGCCCGGGAGGCCGTTGCGCAGCGTCTCGTTGCCCGCCACGGCGAAGAGGAAGAACATGTTCTCGAACTCCTCCCGGGTGAGGCCGCCCTCGCGCATGCGGGCCATCACGCTGCCGGGCCGGGGCCGCTCGGCGAGGGCGTGCGCGTAGGCGAACATGTCGGCCAGCGCCTCGCGTGAGCGCGGGTTCATCACCCCGCCGTCCGGGCGGCGGGGCGAGGCCGGGCGGAGCCGGAGGGCGGCGCGGCCCATCGGGCTCAGCTCCGCCGGGTCGACGGTGCTCGACCCGGCGTAGTCGGCGTCCTGGTAGCCGATCACGCGGCTCGCCCAGTCGTACAGCAGCCTCCGGTCGCGGTCCGGCACGCCCATCACCCGGGCCAGTGTCCACACCGGCAGATCGGCCGCCACCTCGACGAAGTCGGCCTCGCCGCGCTCCGCGACCGCCGCGACGAGCGCGTCCGCGCGGCCGCGACCACCGCTTCCAGTTCGCGCACGGCCCGCGGGTGAACGCGGCGGCCACGATCCGCCGCAGCCGGGTGTGGCCCGGCGGGTCCTGGTTGAGCATCATCGCCCGGACGAACGCCAGGTCCTCGGCGGTGTCCGGGTCGCGGAGCTGGGTGGCGCCGAGGTACGAGGAGAACACCTCGGGTTCCGCAGGACGTGCCGGACGTCCGCGTGCCGGAACACCGCCCAGTAGCCGGGGCCCGCGGGCCAGGGTCCGACCGCCGGCTCCTCGATCCGGCAGACGGGCGGGTGGCACGCAGCTCGCGCAGCAGCTCGTACGGCACGCCGTCGGCGTACGTACCGGGCAGGAACACCGCGACGGGATCACGCGGACTCATCGGCATCCACTCCAAGGTGATGACCCGTGCCCGGTCCTCGGGACGGGCGCCCGGCACGCGGCCGGGCACCCGCGCCGAACGCCCGGCCGCGGCCGGGATCAGCCCACCGGCACGGGCAGCACCCGGCGCAGCGGGTCCTCCGGCAGCCGGCCGTGCCGCTTCCACTCACGCGGGTAACCCACCGACACCTCCTGGAACTTCACGCCGTCCTCGACGGTCGTCCGGGGATGTGCAGGTGCCCGTAGACGACGGTGGCGGCGCGGAACCGCACGTGCCAGTCGGCGGTCAGCTCGGTGCCGCACCACAGGGCGAAGTCGGGGTAGCGCAGCACCCGGGTGGGCAGCCGGGTGAGCGGCCAGTGGTTGATCAGCACCGTGCCGAACTCCGGGTCGCAGCCCTCAAGTCGCTTCTCCGTCTCGGCGACCCGGGCCCGGCACCAGTCGTCCAGGGTGGCGTACGGGTCGGGGTGCAGGAAGTGCTCGTCGGTGCAGACCACCCCCACCTCGTGCGCGTGCTCCAGCGCCTGCGCCTTGGTGGCCATGCCGTCGATCCGGAAGGTGTAGTCGTAGAGCAGGAACAGCGGGCGATGGTCAGCGGGCCGCCCACCCCCGCCAGACCGGGTAGGGTCCTCGGGGTGACGACGCCCTTGGCGCGGCACATCTCCACCAGGGCCTGGTAGCGCTCGACGCCGCGCAGCTTCACCTCGTCCTTGGGTGGGTCCACAGCTCGTGGTTGCCCGGCGCCCAGATGACCTTGGCGAAACGCTCGCTCAGCAGCCCCATGGTCTGTTCGATATCGGCGAAGACCTCACCGACGTCCCCGGCGACGATCAGCCAGTCGTCGTCGGAGCCGGGCCGCAGCCGCTCCACAATGTCCCGGTTCTCCTGGTAGGCCACGTGCAGATCGCTGATGGCGAGAAGCTCGCCC
Organism: Streptomyces sp. M19; assembly: GCA_038070365.1. Classification (GTDB taxonomy): domain Bacteria; phylum Actinomycetota; class Actinomycetes; order Streptomycetales; family Streptomycetaceae; genus Streptomyces. The sequence continues at coordinate 461,317 of JAMYWE010000001.1, forward strand.
TGGTGGGTACCGCCCATTGCTTGGTTTCTCCTGTCGTACGGGTGGCGGTCATGGTGTCGCCGAGCTGTGCCGCGGGCCGATGGCTCGGTGATCCACGGCTGCCGCTAGCCTCGCATTGTGGTGAACAAAGTGCCCTCGTCTTTCGAACGCGGTACCGACGGACCCAAGGTCATCGTCGCGGGTCTTGACGGCTCCGAGTCGTCGTGGCGTGCCGCCGCGTACGCCTCGGGCCTGGCCCGCAGACAGAACGCCCTTCTGGCCGTCGTGTACATACAGCCGGTCCTGGCCGCCGGAGCCGCCCTCGGCGCGGCCGTGGCCGAGACCACCGGCGAGGTCGCCGAGAGCCTGGTGGAGGAGATCCGCCAGGCGACGGAGCGGCTCCAGGGCACCTTCGACCTGCGCTGGGAGTTCCACACCTTCCGGGGCGACCCGTACGGCGGCCTGGCGAAGGCCGCGGACGACCTCAAGGCCGACGCGGTGGTGGTCGGCGCCTCCGAGCAGGCGGGACACCGCATCGTGGGCTCGGTCGCGGTGCGGCTGGTGAAGGCGGGCCGCTGGCCGGTGACCGTGGTGCCGTAGCGCGGCCCGGCGCCCTCCGGCCCGGGGCGCCGTCCCGCTCGCGGGCGGTCGCGCGGTGAGGCACGGTGGGAGGAACGACCGGAACGCCGAGCCGAAGGCGGAGGCTGCCATGTCCCATCACACCTACCGGGTCACCGAGATCGTCGGTTCCTCGCCCGACAGCATCGAGGACGCGGTCCGCAGCGCGGTCGACCGCGCGTCGCGGACCCTGCGCAACCTGGACTGGTTCGAGGTCGGCCAGGTCCGCGGCTATCTGGAGAACGGCCGGGTCGCGCACTACCAGGTCGGCCTGAAGGTCGGCTTCCGACTGGAGGAGACGGACTCGGCCGCGGGTGACGCGCCGTCCTGACGGCCGTGCCGATCCCCGCGTGCCACATGTCCCCGACGTCGCCAACCTGCGCTGTCCAGGCCGTACCTGGCGTATCCGTACCTGACAGCAGCGTACGTGAGACGGCCGCGGATCACGACAGACCCCTGTCCACACCTCGGGACAGGGTCTTTTCACGTCAGCGCGAGTCGGGAGTCCTTTCGGCCAGGCCGGTCAGGCCGCGACGCCGACCAGTTCGCGTACGGCCGACACGATGGCGTCCGCGTCGATGCGGGCGGCCCGCAACTGCTCCTCGGGGTGGCGGACGCGGGCATGTTCCGTACGCCCAGGCGCACCAGGCGCGGTACGGGGCGGCCGTCGGTGAAGGCGTCCAGAACGGCGTCGCCGATGCCGCCCTCGGGTGGTGGTCCTCGACGGTGACCAGGGCGCCGGTCTGCTCGGCGGCCTGCGCAGGGTCGCGGCGTCGACCGGCTTGACCGAGTACAGGTCGACGACGCGGACGCGGATGCCCTCGTCGGCGAGCCGGTCGGCCGCCGCGATCGCCTCGTGCACCGTCACCCCGGCCGCCACGACGGTCACATGGTCCTGGCCGGTGGCGCGGGGCAGCTTGCTGCCGCCGATCGAGAAGGACTCGTCCGGACCGTAGATCACCGGCTGCCGCCGCGTGAGGTGCGCAGGTAGCGGATGCCGTGGGCGTCGGCCATGGCCGCGGTCAACTGGGCCGTCTGGTTGGCGTCACAGGGTAGAGCACCGTGCTGCCGTGCACCGCGCGGAACGCGGCCAGGTCCTCCAGGCCCATCTGGGAGGGCCCGTCCTCGCCGATGGCGACGCCCGCGTGCGAGCCGACCAGGTTCAGGTTCGCGTCGGCGACGGCGGCCATCCTCACGAAGTCGTAGGCGCGCATGAGGAAGGCGGCGAAGCTCCCGGCGTACGGCACCCGGCCGCGCGCCTGCATGCCGACGGCCGCCGCGACCATCTGCTGCTCGGCGATGTAGCACTCGAAGTAGCGGTCGGGGTGGTTCTCGGCGAAGAGCTGGTGCGGGTGGAGTCGCCGACCTCGCCGTCCAGCGCCACCACGTCCTCGCGGGCGTCGCCGAGCGCGGCGAGCGCCCGGCCGTAGGCGTCGCGGGTGGCGACGGTGTCGCCGACGTCGTAGCGCGGCAGGTCCGGGCGGCGGTCGGCCGCCAGGTGGCGGGCGGTGTCTCCGGCGGGCCGAGGACCGGCACGGCCATCTCACGCGGCCCGCCGAGTTCGGCGACGGCCTCCTCCGGGTCGGGCAGCGGCTTGCCGTGGTGGCCCTCCTGGTTCTCCACGGCGGCCACGCCCCGGCCCTTGACGGTGCGGGCGATGATCGCCGTCGGCTTGCCCGGGTGGACATCGCCTCGGCGTACGCCCGGTCGATGGCGGCCACGTCGTGCCCGTCGATCTCGATGATGTGCCAGTCGAACGCGTCGACGCGCCGCGCGTACGCGCCCAGGTCCCACTCGTGCCGGGTGGGGCCGCGTTGGCCGAGGCGGTTGACGTCGATGACGGCGACGAGGTTGTCCAGCCGTTCGGTGCCCGCGTGCTCGAACGCCTCCCACATCGAGCCCTCGGCCATCTCGCTGTCCCCGCACAGCACCCACACCCGGCTGGGCGCCGGTCCAGCCGCCGCGCGGCGAGCGCCAGCCCGACCCGAAGGGCAGCCCCTGGCCGAGCGAGCCGGTGGCCACGTCCGCCCAGGGCAGCCGGGGCGTGGGTGGCCCTCAAGTCGGCTGCCGAGCTTGCGGAAGGTGAGCAGTTCCTCGTCGCTCACCGCCCCGCGGCCTTGTACATCGCGTACAGCAGGGGCGAGGCGTGGCCCTTGAGAAGACCAGGTGGTCGTTGCCCGGGTGGCGGGGCTTGTCGAAGTCGTAGCGCAGGTGGTTGGCGAGCAGGACGGCCATCAGGTCCGCCGCCGACATCGACGACGTGGGTGGCCGGACCCGGCGGCCGCTGCGGCGCGCACCGAGTCCACACGGAGCTGCTGCCCGAGTTCGGTGAGCAGGTTGTCTTGCATGTCGGTCCTTCCGGAGCGGGCGGGACCCGCGGGCCCCGCCCTCTGGGGCGACGGTCGGCCTGAACGCTCCGGGTCCCCGTCGCCTCCCCGGCCAAACCCGCGGCGGACCGGGTCGCGGGTCCGGCCGGGGCGGGTTCTCAGCGGCGCTGCCCCGTGAGCGCCCGGGGACCGGCTCGTCCCAGTCGATGCGGTAGTCGGTCAGCCAGTCACCGGCGCGGCGGCCGGTGCGGGCCCGCTCCAGGCGCCGGGGCATCATCGCGTCGCGCAGCGCCCGCTTGACCGGGCCCCGCGCGGTGCGGCGGGCCAGCTCCGCGCTGGTGGCCACGACCCGCTCGACGCGTTCGCGGCGCAGCCCTCGTACGCGGCGAACGCGGCCCGCGGCACCCGCAGATCGCGCAGGCACTTGGCGAGGACCACCCGTCCTCGATGGCCATCGAGGCGCCCTGCGCGGCGTGCGGCGAGGAGGCGTGCGCGGCGTCGCCGACGATGACCATCTCGTCGTCGGACCAGGTGGGGTGGAGGCGATGTCGTACACGCTGCTGGCGACGATCGTCTCGCCCGTGGAGCGCACGATGTCGGCGGCGGGGTGTTGTCCCCGGCGAACAGCTCCGCGACCGCTCGCGCCACGTCTCCTGGTCGACGGCCGCCAGTTCGGCCCGGACAGCTCGGGGCCGGGGACGTTGGCGAACCACCACACGTCGCCGTCCGGCGCGACGGTGCAGCCCAGGAACGCCTGCTTGCCGTAGATCATGGTGTACGCGTGCTCCGCCGGGGCGCGGCGGCGTCCGCGGTGTAGCCGCACACCGTGTACTGGCCCGCGTAGCGCGGCCGGGGCGCGGCGGCGTCGATGGTGCGCCTGATCAGCGAGTGGATGCCGTCGGCGCCGATCACCATGTCGCCCAGTGCCCGCCCGCTGTCGGCGAAGGAGGCCACGACCTGCCCGTCGGGCCCGGTCTGAGCGGCCAGCAGCCGTTTGCCGTACTCGACGCGTATGCCCCGGCGTACCGCCTCCTCGCGCAACACGTGCTGGAGCGTGGAGTGTTTGAGCGTACGGGAGCCGAGACCGTCCTCCTCCGCGCCGCCCATGGGCTTGTCGCCGAGCCGTTTGCCGGTGTTGCTGATGAAGTCGACGCGCTCGGTCGCGAAGGACTTCTCCAGGACCGGCTCGTGCGCGTCGATGGTGCGCAGCGCCTCCAGTCCGTTGGCGGACAGGACGAGGAACGCGCCGGTGTCGGCCGCCTCCTCGGGCGCGCCTCGTAGACGGCGGACTGGATCCCGGCTTTCTGGAGGGCCATCGCCGTGACGGTTCCGGCGATGCCGCCGCCAATGATCAGGGCCTTGGTCATGGTGCTCCGTGGAGGGGTTCGAGGAGTGGGGTCGTTTGGAGCTCTCGGCACAGCGCTATCAGGCACGGACGGCCGCGTCCAGCCTCGGCTGCCACGCCGGGAAGATCCCGGGCAAGCACCGGCAGCCTATGGTGACGGCGGTGCCGGGGACGGCGGAGCCCCAACTCCCTTGCGCGACAGCGACTTTCCGGGCCAACCGGCCGGGTCCTCCACGCCGTCGCTACCGCTGGTCCGGGTCCGGCTCCCCGTACACCGTCACCTGCTGGCGGCGCAGCACCTCGCCGTGCCACAGATAGCCGGGCCGTACGGTCTCGGCGATGTGGCCCACGGTCCTGCCGTCCTCCGCCGGGCGGACGCCGACCACTTCGTGGCGGGCGGGTCGACGTCGCCCTCGTCGCGCAGGACGCCCACCTGGCAGGCGTCGAGCATCCGGGTCAGGCGCCGCTCCAGCCAGCGGACCACGGCGGCGGCGCGCTCGGGGTCGGCGGGCTTGTCGAGTTCCTCGGACAGCTCGGTCAACAGGTCGGAGAGCGCGAAGAGTTCCGGTACGACGCGGGCGGCCCGGCGGCCTCCTCGCGCAGTTCCTCCCGCTCGGCCCGCAACTCCTCGACCTCGGCCCGCAGCGCCGCGTTCTCCTTGCGCAGCTTGGCCAACCGGCGATCCGACAGATCACTCAGCCGCATCCTCGTCTTCCCTCCACCTCATCGCCTGTGCCGTCAGCGGTTCCGGTCCGAGCGGTGGCCCGGCTCCCGGGCGGGCCGGTCACGGGCCGCCGCCCTGGCATCCGGACGGCGGGAACGACGGTGTGGAACCGGCCACGGGCCTCCCGGGCAGAGCGGGGGAATCGCTGGGAAGAGTCCCAGTGTGACGGAATACCGTTGACCTGTACAAGACAGCGAGGTGCCCGAAGTCTGGCGAATTCCCCTCGCTGCCCGGAAGTTGGGCCGAGGTCGGAGGGTGGCCGGAACCGGTATGGTCCGGCGCGGCCGGCCGGGCGCGGCCGGGGTCATTTCAGCAGCCGCGACATGCGCCGGTCGGCGAGTGGCCGGCCGCCGGTCTGGCAGGTGGGGCAGTACTGGAGCGAGGAGTCGGCGAACGACACCTCGCGGATGGTGTCGCCGCACACCGGGCACGGTTCGCCGGTCCGGCCGTGGACCCGCATGCCGCCGCGCTCTCGGCCTTCAGGTCCCCGGCGGCCAGGCCCCGTGAGCGCTCGACCGCGTCACGGAGCGTGGCGCGCGTGACCTCGTACAGCACGGCGATCTCGTCCTCGCCGAGGTCGGCCGCGAGCCGGAAGGGCGATACGCGGGCGGCGTGCAGGATCTCGTCCGAGTAGGCGTTGCCGATCCCGGCGACGACGCTCTGGTCGCGCAGTACGCCCTTGACCCGGTGCCGTACGCCGCGCAGCAGCCCGGCGAAGACCTCCGGGGTGAAGGAGTCGGCCAACGGGTCGGGGCCGAGCCGGGCCACCCCGGGACGTCGGCCGGGTCGCGCACGCAGAAGACGGCCAGGCCCTTGCGGGAACCCGCCTCGGTGAGGTCGAAGCCGGACCGCTCGGGCCCGGCGAGCCGCAGCCGCAGCGCCAGCGGGCCCTTCCCGGGCGGGGCGGCTCCTCGGGAGGCCGTCGCGCCAGCGCAGCCAACCGGCTCGCGCCAGGTGGACGACCAGGTGCGGGCCGTCGGCGGTGGCGAGGTCGAGGAACTTGCCGTGCCGGCCCGCCGCGGTGACGGTGCGCCCTCCAGGGCGGTCAGCGGCGGGTCGTAGGTCTTCAGGACGCTCACGGCCACGGGTGGACCGGGCGATCTCCCGGCCGACGGCTCGCTCGGCCAGGATCCCGGCGAGGGCCTCGACCTCCGGCAGCTCCGGCATGTCCCCAGTGTGCCGCAGCACCGGTCGGGTGCTCCCGGGTGCCCGCCGGGCGGCGACCGCGGGCGCGGCAGGTACGGGAGCGCCGGGGATACGGCCGGCGGGCGGCGCCCGGAGCGCGGTACGGACGCCGGGCGCGCGGCATCTTCCCTCGCGGCCCCGCGGCTCATCATGATCGGCCATCAGCAGTCTGCCGAGAGGACGCGTCATGGCCGGGCTCCGGAGAGGACAGGGCGTACTGCGCCGCAAACCGATCGAGGCCATCGAGGAACCGGAGGGCGGCTCGGGCGAGCGGCTGACCCGGGTGCTGGGGCTGTGGCAGCTGACCGCGATCGGGGTCGGCGGCATCATCGGCGCCGGGATCTTCACGCTGGCGGGCACCGTCGCGAACGGCACGGCCGGGCCCGCGGTCCTGGTCTCGTTCCTCATCGCGGGCGTGGCGAGCGCCGCGGCGGCCTTCTCGTACGCGGAGTTCGCGGGCCTCATCCCGAAGGCGGGCTCCGCCTACACCTACGGCTACGCGGTCCTCGGCGAGCTGGGTGGCTGGTTCATCGGCTGGGACCTGCTGCTGGAGTACACGGCGATCGTCGCGGTCGTCGCCATCGGCATCTCCGGCTACTTCTCCTTCCTCGTGGAGGAGATGGGCGCCGATCTGCCGAACTGGATGCTGGGCGCGCCGGGGACGGGGACGGGCACAAGGTCGACCTGTTCGCCCTGCTGCTGTGCCTGTTCGTGGCGTACCTGCTCAACCTCGGCATCAAGAGCGCGGCCCGCTTCGAGATGGTGGTCGTGGTGCTGAAGGTGCTGGTGGTGCTGCTGGTCATCGGCGTCGGGTTCTTCCACATCGACTCGGGGAACTACCACCCGTTCTTCCCGTACGGGGCGGGCGGCGCGTTCACCGGTGCCGCCACCGTCTTCTTCGCGGTCTTCGGCTACGACGCGATGAGCACGGCGGCCGAGGAGTCCAGGACGCGCAGCGCCACATGCCCAGGGCGATCATGTACTCGCTGGCGATCTCAATGGTGCTGTACGTGCTGGCGTGCCTGGTGCTGACCGGCATGCAGGACTACAGGGCCATCGACGAGGAGAGCGGCTTCTCCACGGCCTTCAAGGCGGTGGGGCTCGGCGGATCGCCGACGTCATCGCGGTCGGCGCCATCATCGGCATCCTCACCGTGATGTTCACGTTCATGCTGGGCGTGACGCGGGTGTGGTTCTCGATGAGCCGCGACGGGCTGCTGCCGCGCTGGTTCGCCAAGACCCACCCGACCCGGCACGTGCCGACCCGGGTGACGTGGATCGTCGGCGGGGCGTCGGCCCTCATCGCCGGGTTCGTCAAGATCGGCGAGGCGGCGGAGCTGACGAACATCGGCATCCTGCTCGCCTTCGTCGTGGTCTGCGTCTCGGTGATCGTGCTGCGGTACCGGCAGCCGGAGCTGCCGCGCCAGTTCCGCTGCCCGGGGATGCCGTTCGTGCCGCTGGTGGGGTGGCCGCCTCGATCTGGCTGATCACGTACCTGAAGTGGGAGACGTGGGTGCGGTTCGCGGTGTGGTTCGTGATCGGGCTGGGCGTCTACTTCGGCTACTCCTACCGGCGTTCGGCGCTGGCCCGCGCGGAGCGGGAGGGCGCCGAGGAGGACCCGCGCGCTAGGCCGTGTCGTGCACGTGTCCCGCGTACGGCCGTGCCGCGCGGCAACGCCCGTACGCCACGGCCTCCTTGACCGGTTTATGCGCGCGGTATCGTGAGCGTCCACGTCGAGGGAGACGCCACATGGACATCGGGGCCGGGGCGCGCGGCACGGCGCGTGACCATCAGGACGTCGCCGCGCGGGCGGGGTCTCCAGGGCGCGGTCTCACTGGCCTTCAACGACCGCCCCGGGTCTCCGAGGCCACCCGCGCCCGGATCTTCGAGGCCGCGCGGGAACTGGGCTGGGCACCCAACCTGTCGGCCCGTTCGCTGTCCAACTCCCGCGTGGACGCGGTCGGTCTCGCGGTCGCCCGACCGGCCAGGCTGCTGGGGCTGGAACCGTGGTACATGGAGTTCGTCTCGGGCATCGAGAGCGTGCTGGCCGAGCGGTCCTGCTCGCTGCTGCTGCGCCTGGTGCGCGACGTGGAGGAGGAGATCGCCGTGCAGGACGCCTGGTGGCGGGGCGCCAGGTGGGCGGGTCCATCCTGGTCGACCTGCGCGACGGCGACCCCGGGTGCCCGCGGTGCGGCAGCTCGGGCTGCCCGCGGTGGCCGCCGGGCACCCTCCCTGACCGGCGGTCTGGCGTCGGTGTGGACCGACGACGCGACGGCCGTGGCGGAGGCGGTGCGGTACCTGGCGGCGCTCGGCCACCGCAGGGTGGCCCGGGTGGGCGGCGCGGCCTCGTTCGGGCACAGCTCGATCCGTACGGCCGCGTTCGACGCCGCCGTGGTCAAGGCCGGGCTGGACAGCGGGCGTACGGTCGCGACGGACTTCTCCGGGGACGAGGGGCGCGGGCCACCCGGCGCTGCTGGCGTCGGCCGACCGGCCCACGGCGATCGTCTACGACAACGACATCATGGCCGTCGCCGGGCTGTCGGTCGCGGCCGAGATGGGGCTCTCCGTGCCCCGGGACGTGTCGCTGCTGGCCTGGGACGACTCCCAGCTGTGCCAGCTGACGCACCCCACGCTCTCGGCGATGAGCCACGACGTGTTCGGCTTCGGCGCGGACGTGGCCCGCCTGCTGTTCGCGGTGCTGGACGGCGGGGAGCCGGGCTCGCGCCAGGCACCCACCCCGCGCTGACGCCGCGCGGCAGCACGGCGACCGCGCCCGCCGTCGAGGGTGCCGCGGGCACGGGGAACTGAACCGGTTCAACCCGCGGCGCGCGAGCCGCCTCCGTGCCGCGGGACCTTCCCCGACGGGCCCCTGCTCCGCATGGACCCGTCACTCGGCGGGCACGCGCGCGAGGTGGTACGGATAGCCGGACGACGCGGCAGGCAACGGCCCGGGAGCAGCCTGGACATGGAGTGGTTCACCGCATCCGACTACTGGCTGACCAGGCTCGTGTTCCAGCGCACGCTGGCCGCCCTGTACCTGGTCGCCTTCCTGACCACGGTCAACCAGTACCGCGCGCTGCTCGGCGAACGCGGGCTGACGCCCATCCCCGGTTCACCGCCCGGGTGCCGTTCGGCGCGGCGCCGAGCCTGTTCCAGCTCCACTACTCCGACCGGTTCTTCGCGGCGTGCGGATGGTTCGGCGCCGCGCTCGCGGCGGCCCTCGCGGCGGGGCCGGGGACGCCGTACCGCTGGGCGCGGCCATGCTGCTGTGGGCCGCGCTGTGGCTGCTGTACCTGTCCGTGGTCAACGTCGGCCAGGTCTGGTACGGCTTCGGCTGGGAGTCGCTGCTGCTGGAGGCGGGGTTCCTGGCGATCTTCCTGGGGAACGCCGACACCGGCCCGCCGGTCCTGGTGCTGTGGCTGGCGCGCTGGCTGCTGTTCCGTGTCGAGTTCGGCGCCGGGCTGATCAAGATGCGCGGCGACCGCTGCTGGCGCGATCTGACCTGCCTGTACTACCACCACGAGACCCAGCCGATGCCGGGCCCGCTGAGCTGGTTCTTCCACCGGCTGCCGAAGCCGCTGCACCGGGTGGAGACAGCGGCCAACCATGTGGCGCAACTCCTCGTGCCCGTCCTGCTGTTCACCCCGCAGCCCGTCGCGAGCTGTGCCGCCGCCGTGGTCGTCCTCACCCAGCTGTGGCTGGTGGCGTCCGGCAACTTCTCCTGGCTCAACTGGCTGACCATCGTCCTGGCCCTCGCCGCGGTCGACGGACGGCTCGCCGCCGATCTGTTCGGGCTGCCGGGCCCGGCGCGGCAGCCCGCCGCCCCGGGCTGGTACCAGGCCGTGGTGATCGCCGTGACCGCGCTGGTCGCCGTGCTCAGCTACTGGCCGGTGCGCAATCTGCTCTCGGGCGGGCAGCGGATGAACTTCTCCTTCAACCCGCTGCATCTGGTGGGCGCCTACGGGGCGTTCGGCAGCGTCAGCCGCAGCAGGCGGGAGGTGGTGATCGAGGGCACGGACGAGACGGTGCTCACCCCGGACACGGTCTGGCGGGAGTACGAGTTCAGGGCAAGCCCGGGGACGTACGTCGGCTGCCGCGCCTGTTCGCCCCGTACCACCTGCGGCTGGACTGGATGATGTGGTTCGCCGGGCTCTCCCCGCGTACGCCAGGTCCTGGTTCACCCCGCTCGTCGAGCGGCTGCTGGAGGCGGATCCGGCGACGCTGAGGCTGCTGCGGCACTGCCCCTTCCCCGACGGGCCGCCCGCGTACGTCCGCGCGCGGCTGTACCACTACCGGTTCACCACCTGGCGCGAGCGGCGCGCCACCGGAGCCTGGTGGCACCGCACGCCGGTGCGGGAGTTCCTGCCGCCGGTCGCCCGCGACCGGGCGTGACTGGTCACCCGCGGCCCACCGCGGACGGATACGTATAGGCTCCCTGGCGATGCCGCCGACCGAGTGAGAGCCCACATGCCCGCGAGGACGCCACGCGAACGGAACCCGTGGGGCACGGCGACCGGCTGCGCGGGAGATCCTCCAGGCCGCGGACCGGCTGCTCTCCGGACTCGGTGGTGAGGAGGCGCTGACCATCCGGGGCATCGCGCGCGCCGTCGGCATCGCGCCCGCCAGCATCTACAAGCACTTCGCCGACAAGGACGCGCTGGTCAGGGGCTCACCGAGTACCACTACCAGCACCTGGCCGGGGCGATGCGCGAGGCCGACGAACGCTGCGACCCGGAGGACGTGGTGGGCCGGGTGCGGGCCCAGGTGCACGCCTACTGCCGCTTCGCGGTGGACAGCCCCGGGCACTACCGGCTCATCCTCAACAGCGGGCGCCACCGCGCGCCGGGTCGGCGCCCGAGGGGCCGCTGGTGTCGATGGTGACCGGGCTGACCGCGACGCTGGAGCGGTGCGAGAGGCCGGGCACCCGCTGCGGCTGCCGGTGGACCGGGCGGCGGTGATGGTGTTCGTGGCCGCGCACGGCCGGGTCGCGCTGTGGCACACCTACCCGACCGACGAGGGCATCCGGCAGATCACGGCCTTCGTCGACGAGTTGATCAGCCTGGTCTTCGCCTGATCCGACCGCGCGGGCCGGTCGCCCGCCCCCGCCGCTCAGGGCTCGGAACGGTGGACGCGGCCGTGGGCGGTGAGGCAGTGCTCGGCCGTCGCGCCGCGCGGGACGGGGCCCGCGCCCGGCTCGTCGTGTGCGTCGAGGTGGCCGACGTGGTCGACCTGGAGCGTGGTGTGCACGATGGCGTACTCCTCGCGCAACACCGCTCCAGATCCGCCCGTACGGCGTGGCAGTCGCCTCCCGGGGCGACGAGTACGTGCGCGGACAGCGACACCTCGCCCGAGGTGATCTGCCAGACGTGCAGGTCGTGGACCTCGGCGACCGTCTCGTGGGCGACCAGCCGCCCGCCGACCTCGTCCGGGTCGACCCCGGCGGGCGCGGCCTCCAGCAGGATTCGCCCGGAGGCGCCGAGCAGCCCGACACCGGCCTTGGCCATCAGGCCCACCACGACCAGGGAGGCGATCGCGTCGGCGCGGGCGAAGCCGGTGGTCAGCACCACGAGCCCGGAGACCGCCGTCCCGACGAACGCGTACAGGTCGTTGAGCACGTGCTGGAAAGCGCCCTCCACGTTGAGCGAGGACCGGTTGGCCTTCGACATGCACCACGCCGCCGCGACGTTCACCACGACTCCGGCGAGCCCGGTGCCCAGCACCATCGCGCCGTTCACCTCCGGCGGGTCGATGAGCCGGGCTACCGATTCATACGCCAGCCATGCTCCGAGAAGCAGCAGTGAGAGGCCGTTGGCCTGGGCGGAGAGAATTTCCGAGCGTTTGAGTCCATAGGTGTAACCGCCGCGCGCGGGCGGGCGGCGAGCCGTACGGCGATCAGCGCGAGCACGATCGCGGCGGCGTCGGTGAGCATGTGGGCGGCGTCGGAGAGCAGCGCCACCGACTGGGCGAGCACCCCGATGACGACCTCGACCGCCATGAAAGCGCTGATCAGAGCGAGTGCGCTGATCAGCCAGGTGCGGTCGGCGTCGGCGGCGACCCGTGGTGTGGCCGCCGGGACCGTGGTCGTGTCCCTGTCCGTGCGTGTGCGGAGCCGCGCCCACCCGTTCCTCCTCGGTCCTCGGCCGAAAGGCGACAACGCAAGTGAACAACAGATCCCGGCATTCACCAAAGGCGGCAATGGAGACGATTATCAGGTGGCCGTGGGGTACCCGAATTCCGACAATAAATTCCGCGAATCCAATTCGGGAATGTGTTCCGCGGCGGCGGTGGCCCGGCCCGACTCGCTCACCCGTGCGGACCGGCGCCGGTACGGGTGAGCGGGGTGACCGGGCGGCGGGCGCGCACGTTGGCCGGGCATGCCGAGCTCGACGACGACGCCCGCCCGCTCGCGGGAGAGATGGCGCAGAGTGACGGACCAGGGCCCCGAGGGCTGGAACGGGCCGCCGCCACCGGCGAGCCCGTCCGCCGCCCAGGCCGCGGCCGCCCCATCTTCGCCGCACTCGCCGAACGCTGGTCGGCGGCGGGCAAGGTCGTGCCCGGCACCTACGACCGCGAGTGGGCCGAGCTGGTGAACCGGCCCGCGTGGCCGGACGACAGCGTCCTCACCCGGCGCTAGTCCGCGTCGGCCTCCAGGTCGCCCTCGGTCTCCAGGAACAGCTCCCGTACCGCGGCCAGCACCTCCGGGTCGGGCTCGGCCCACATCCCGCGGCTCTCGGCCTCCAGGAGCCGCTCCGCCATGCCGTGCAGCGCCCAGGGTTGGCCTCCTGGAGGAACGCGCGGTTCTCCGGGTCGAGCAGGTAGCTCTGGGCGAGCTTGTCGTACATCCAGTCGGCGACCACGCCGGTCGTGGCGTCGTAGCCGAAGAGGTAGTCGACGGTGGCGGCGAGTTCGAAGGCGCCCTTGTAGCCGTGGCGGCGCATCGCCTCGATCCAGCGGGGTTGACCACGCGCGCGCGGAAGACGCGGGAGGTCTCCTCGTGGAGGGTGCGGGTGCGGACCGTCTCCGGCCGGGTGCTGTCGCCAATGTACGCGGCCGGGGCGGTGCCCTTCAGCGCGCGGACGGTGGCGACCATCCCGCCGTGGTACTGGAAGTAGTCGTCGGAGTCGGCGATGTCGTGTTCGCGGGTGTCGGTGTTCTTCGCCGCCACCGCGATCCGCCGGTAGGCGGTCTCCATCTCGGCGCGGGCGGGCCGGCCCCAGCCCGCGGCCGTACGCGTAGCCGCCCCAGACCGTGTAGACCTCGGCGAGGTCGGCGTCGGTGCGCCAGTCACGGCTGTCGATGAGCTGGAGCAGCCCGGCGCCGTACGTGCCGGGGCGGGAGCCGAAGATCCGGGTGGTGGCGCGGCGTTCGTCGCCGTGCTCGGCGAGGTCGGCCCGGTGTGCGCCCGTACGTAGTTGTCCGCGTCCGGCTCCTCCAGGGCCGCCGCGAGCCGGACGGCGTCGTCCAGCAGCCCGACGACGTGCGGGAAGGCGTCCCGGAAGAACCCGCTGATGCGCAGCGTGACGTCGACCCGCGGTCGGCCGAGCTGGTCCAGCGGCACGGGTTCCAGGCCCGTCACGCGCCGTGAGGCGTCGTCCCACACCGGGCGGACACCGAGCAGGGCCAGCGCCTCGGCGACGTCGTCGCCCGAGGTGCGCATCGCGCTGGTGCCCCACAGGAGAGGCCGACGGAGCGCGGCCAGTCGCCGTTGTCGGTGCGGTAGCGCTCCAGGAGGAGTCGGCGAGGGCCTGGCCGGTCTCCCAGGCGAGGCGGCTCGGCACGGCCTTGGGGTCCACGGAGTAGAAGTTGCGGCCCGTCGGCAGGACGTTGACCAGGCCGCGCAGCGGGGAGCCGGAGGGGCCCGCGGGGACGAAGCCGCCGTTCAGGGCGTGCACGGCGTGGTCGATCTCGGCGGTGGTGGCGGCCAGTCGGGGAACGACCTCGCGGGCGGCGAAGTCGAGGATCTCGGCGACCTGGCCGCCGTGTTCCGCCGCGACCCGGGTGGCGGCGGCCGGGTCCCAGTCGGCCTCCTCCATCGCCTCCACCAGCGCGCGGGCCGTCGCCTCGGCCTCGTCGGCGCCGGTGCGGGTGGCCGCCGACTCGTCCAGGCCCAGCGCCTCACGCAGCCCGGGGAGCGCGGTGGTGCCGCCCCAGATCTGCCGGGCGCGCAGGATCGCCAGCACCAGGTTGACCCGCTCGGGGCCGGTGGGGCGCCGCCGAGGACGTGCAGGCCGTCGCGGATCTGCGCGTCCTGACCTCGCACAGCCAGCCGTCGACGTGCAGCAGGAAGTCGTCGAAGCCGTCGTCGTCGGGGCGGTCGGACAGGCCCAGGTCGTGGTCGAGCCGCGCGGCCTGGATGAGGGTCCAGATCTGGGCGCGGATGGCGGGCAGTTTGGCCGGGTCCATCGCGGAGATCGCCGCGTACTCGTCGAGCAGTTGCTCCAGGCGCGCGATGTCGCCGTAGGAGTCGGCGCGGGCCATGGCGGTACGAGGTGGTCCACGAGCGTGGCGTGCACGCGGCGCTTGGCCTGGGTGCCCTCGCCGGGGTCGTTGACCAGGAACGGGTAGATCAGGGGAAGGTCGCCGAGGGCGGCGTCGGGCGCGCAGGCGGCGGACATCCCGGCGTTCTTGCCGGGCAGCCACTCCAGGTTGCCGTGCTTGCCCAGGTGCACCATGGCGTCGGCGCCGAACCCGCCGTCGGCGCTCGGGGCGGCGATCCAGCGGTAGGCGGCGAGGTAGTGGTGGGAGGGCGGCAGGTCGGGGTCGTGGTAGATGGCGATCGGGTTCTCGCCGAAGCCGCGGGGCGGCTGGATGATCACGAGCAGATTGCCGTGCCGCAGGGCGGCGAGGACGATGTCGCCCTCCGGGTTCCGGCTGGTGTCGACGAACATCTCACCGGGCGGCGGCCCCAGTGCTCCTCCACCGCGTCCCGCAGCTCCTGGGCAACTGCCCGTACCAGCGGCGGTAGTCGGCGGCGGGATGCGCACCGGGTTGCGGGCGAGCTGCTCCTCGGTGAGCCATTCCTGGTCGTGCCCGCCCGCCTCGATCAGCGCGCGGATCAGCTCGTCGCCGTCGCCCGACTCCAGGCCGGGGACGGGCTCGGCGCCGAAGTCGTGGCCCTCCTCGCGGAGCCTGCGCAGCAGCGCGACGGCGCTGGCGGGGTGTCGAGGCCGACGGCGTTGCCGATGCGCGCGTGCTTGGTGGGGTACGCCGAGAGCACCAGCGCGAGCCGCTTGTCCGCCGCGGGGATGTGGCGCAGCCGGGCGTGGCGCACCGCGATGCCCGCGACCCGCGCGGCGCGCTCGGGGTCGGCGACGTACACCGGCAGGCCGTCCTCGTCGATCTCCTTGAAGGAGAACGGCACGGTGATCAGCCGCCCGTCGAACTCCGGGACGGCGACCTGGGTGGCGGCGTCCAGCGGGGACAGCCCTCGTCGTTGTCCTGCCAGGAGGCGCGGGACCCGGTCAGGCACAGCGCCTGGAGCACGGGCACGTCGAGCGCGGCGAGCGCGCCCGCGTCCCACGCCTCGTCGTCGCCCCGGCGGACGCCTCGGCGGGCTTGGTGCCGCCCGCGGCGAGGACGGTGGTGACGATGGCGTCGGCCGCGCGCAGCGCCTCGACCAGTTCGGCCTCGGGGCGCGCAGCGAGGCGACGAACAGCGGCAGCGGCCGTCCGCCCGCGTCCTCCACGGCCCGGCACAGCGCCTCGACGAAGGCGGTGTTGCCGCTCATGTGGTGGGCGCGGTAGTAGAGCACGGCGACCAGCGGGCCGGTGGCGGCCGGGCCGGTGGCGCGCGCCGTGCGCTCCAGCGGGCCCAGGTGGGCGCGGGCGGGTGGTTCGAAGCCGTGGCCGGTGAGCAGCACGGTGTCGGAGAGGAAGCGGGCCAGCTGTTCGAGGTTGCCGGGGCCGCCGTGGGCGAGGTAGGCGTGGGCCTCGGCGGCGATGCCGACGGGCACGGTGGACGCCTCCATCAGCTGGGCGTCCGGGGCCTGTTCGCCGGTGAGCACGACGACGGGCCGGTCCCCGGCGAGCAGCGTGTCGAGCCCCTCCTGCCAGGCGCGGACGCCGCCGAGCAGGCGGACGACCACCAGGTCCACGCCGTCGAGGAGGGCGGGGAGGTCGTCGAGGGCGAGCCGGGCCGGGTTGGCGAGGCGGTAGGGCACCGGGCCGTCGGCCGCGCGGGCGCTGAGCAGGTCGGTGTCGGACGTCGACAGCAGCAGAAGCATGCGGCAGGGCCTTCCTCGGGTCCGCGCCCGGGCGGTGAGGGACGGCGGAGTTCCTGGCTCGCGCGGCGGCTGCCGTGCTCACAGTGGCGGGACCGCACCGGATTTCCACCGGTTTCCTCCCTGACGCCGTCCATGGCGTCCGGCGGGCCGGGTCGGTCCGCCGGTGAGCATAGTAAGCGTTGCTGACCAGCCATGGGACGGTGCGTCCGGTCGTATCGTCGGTATGCTCGCCGCCATGCCCCTCCCCGACAACCACCCCACCAGGGGACGAAATCCCCGGCCGCGCGGGTGGCGACCGCTGTCCCGGCGCGCTGCGGCTGCACGCGGCGGACGACGGCGCGCTGGCCCGGATCCGGGTCCCCGGCGGCGTACTGACGGCCCGTCAGGTCGAGGTGATCGGGCGGGCGGCCGAGGAACTGGGCGACGGGGCGGTGGACATCACCTCGCGCGGCAATCTCCAGGTACGCGGCCTCGCGCCGGACCGCGGCGCGGATCTCGCCGCCCGGCTGCGGGCGGCCGGGCTGCTGCCGTCGGACCGGCACGACCGGATCCGCAACGTCGTCGCCTCGCCGCTGTGCGGACTCGACGGCCGAGGGCACGCGGACGTCCAGGCGTGGGCGGCCGAGCTGGACGCGGCGCTGTGCGCCGACGACCCGGCGGCGGGGCCCGAGTTGGCCGAGTTGTCCGGCCGTTTCCTGTTCGCGCTGGACGACGGACGCGGTGACGTGGCGGCGCTCGGGGCGGATGTGACATTGCTCGCACGGCCCGGCGGCCGGGCGCTGCTCGTCCTGGGCGGACCGGGTCCGGCCGGTGCTCCGCGCGCCGGGGCGGTGGTGTCCGTACGCGCCCAGGACGCGCGCGCGCGGCGGTGCTGGCCGCCGCGGAGTTCCTGGCCGCGGTCGGCGCGAGCGGCACGCGCGCGTGGCGGGTGCGCGAACTGCCCGCGGAACACGCCGTCGGCGCCGGGCGGTTGGCGCGGGCGCTGACCGGCGCGGGACTGACGGCGGTGCGCCCGGGTGGACGGCGGGCCGGGACCGGCGGCACGGACCGTGCGCCGGAGGGCGGCCCGCCGCCCGGTGCCGTCCGGGCCCCGGCGGCACCACGCCCTGTGCGCGGCGCTCCCGCTGGGCCGGGCGACCCCGGCGCAGTGGCGGCTGCTCGCCGCGACCGCCGCCCGCGAGGGGACGGGTGAGGTGCGTGTGACACCCTGGCGCGGCGTGGTCGTCCCCGGACTCACGCCGGACCTCCTGTCGCGGGCGGCCCGCGCGCTGTCCGAGGCCGGGCTGGTCACCGACCCCGCCTCACCGTGGCGCGGCGTCGGCGCCTGCACGGGCCGACCGGGCTGTGCCGCCTCCCTCGCCGACGTGCGGGCGGACGCGGCGCGCGCGGTGGCGGCCCCACTCGCCCTGGCGGGCCGGGGAGGCGAGCCGCTGCCGGTGTACTTCTCCGGCTGCGAGCGGCGGTGCGGGCACCCGGCGGGCCACTGGGTCGACGCCCTGGCCACCGGCGACGGTTACGCGCTGGCGGTACGGGCGCGCCGCCGGACACGGACCGGCCCGGTGGGGACCGTACGGACGCGGACCGGCCGGACGCCGCCCGGCGGGGCCGGACGGCGCGTCACAGCGGGCAGTTGGCCGACGCCGTCGCGGCGGTCCGCGACACGAGACGCACGAGACGCACGAGACGAACGAGATAAACGAGATAAACGAGGACACAGTGTTCGACTACGAGAAGGACGGCGCGGCCATCTACCGCGCCTCCTTTGCCACCATTCGCGCGGAGGCCGATCTCGGCGGGCTGCCCGCCGACGTCAGCCGGGTCGCGGTGCGGATGATCCACGCCTGCGGCATGGTCGACCTCGTCAAGGACCTCGCGTACTCGCCCGGCGCCGTCGCCCGCGCGCGTGCCGCGCTGCTGGCCGGGGCGCCGGTGCTGTGCGACGCCCACATGGTCGCCAGCGGCGTCACCCGCAAGCGGCTGCCCGCCGACAACGACGTGGTGTGCACCCTGTCCGACCCGTCGGTGCCCGAACTGGCCCGCGAGTTGGGCACCACGCGCAGCGCGGCGGCGCTTGAGCTGTGGCGGGACCGGCTCGACGGCGCCGTCGTGGCGGTCGGCAACGCGCCCACCGCCCTGTTCCGGCTGCTGGAGATGGTCCAGGAGGGCGGCCCCGGCGAGCGCGCCCGGCGGCGGTCATCGGCGTACCGGTCGGCTTCGTGGGTGCCGCCGAGTCCAGGAAGCGCTGGCCGCGCACCCGGCGGCGCTCGACCATCTGGTGGTGCGCGGGCGGCGCGGCGGCAGCGCCATGGCCGCGGCCGCCGTCAACGCGATAGCGAGCGAGGAAGAGTGAGCGAGCAGCAGGGAAGCCACCGGTTCCGGGGCGGCTGTACGGCGTGGGTCTCGGCCCCGGTGACCCTCCCTGATGACCGTGCGGGCCGTGGAGGCCATCGCCGAGGCGGACGTGGTCGCGTACCACAGCGCCCGGCACGGCCGCAGCATCGCGCGTTCGATCGCGGAGCGGTATCTGCGCCCCGACCACGTCGAGGAGCCGCTGGTCTATCCCGTCACCACCGAGACCACCGACCACCCCGGCGGCTACCGCGGGGCCATCGACGCGTTCTACGCGGACGCGGCGGCGCGGCTGGCCGCGCACCTCGACGCCGGGCGCACGGTCGCGCTGCTCGCCGAGGGCGACCCGCTGTTCTACGGCTCCTACATGCACATGCACAAGCGGCTGGCGGACCGCTACGCCACCGAGGTCATCCCGGGTCACCTCCGTGAGCGGCGGCGGCCGGCTCGGCGCGCCCCTGGTGGAGGGCGAGGAGGTGCTGACGGTCCTGCCCGGCACGCTGCCGGAGGAGGAGCTGACGGCGCGGCTCGCCGCGACGGACTCGGCCGCGGTGCTCAAGCTGGGCCGGACCTTCCCACGGTGCGCCGGGCGCTGGAGCGCTCGGGCCGGCTGGGCGACGCGCGGTACGTGGAGCGGGCGACGATGAGTGCCGAGCGCACGGCGCCGCTGGCCGAGGTCGACCCGGAGTCGGTGCCGTACTTCTCGGTGGCGGTGCTGCCGAGCCGGGTCGACGCACGGCCCGCGGCCGGTGCGGGCGAGGTCGTGGTGGTCGGCCTGGGCCCGGCGGGGCCGCTGTGGCTCACCCGGAGGCGCGGGGCGAACTGGCCGCCGCTGACGACCTGGTGGGCTACACCACCTATCTGGACCGGGTGCCGGTGCGGGCCGGTCAGGCGCGACACGCCTCGGACAACAAGGTGGAGGCCGAGCGCGCCGAGTTCGCCCTCGAACTCGCCCGGCGCGGGCGGCGGGTCGCCGTGGTCTCCTCGGGCGACCCGGGGTCTTCGCCATGGCGACCGCCGTACTGGAGGCGTCGGCGGAAGACCGCTACCGCGAGGTGCCGGTGCGGGTGCTGCCCGGCGTGACCGCCGCGCACGCCGCCGCCGCGCGCGGGCGCGCCGCTCGGGCACGACTTCGCCGTGGTCTCGCTGTCCGACCGGCTCAAGCCGTGGGAGGTCATCGCCGGGCGGCTGCGCGCCGCGGCGGGCGCCGACCTGGTGCTGGCCCTGTACAACCCCGGTTCGCGCAGCCGCCGGTGGCAGGTGGCCAAGGCCCGCGAGCTGCTGCTGGAGCACCGGGCGCCGGACACGCCGGTCGTCGTCGCCCGGGACGTCGGCGGCCCGGAGGAGAGCGTACGGACCGTACGGCTGGCCGAACTCGACCCGGAGACCGTCGACATGCGGACGGTCCTGCTGGTCGGCTCGTCGCAGACGCGGACGGTCCGGCGGGGCGACGGCTCCCAGGTGGTGTGGACGCCCCGGCGCTACCCGGAGGACTGAGGGCGGGCCGGTACCCGGCGCAGCCAGGCCGCCGCCTCCGCCGGGTCCTCGGCCACCGGCACCCCTCGGGGGCGGCGGGCGCCGTACGACCACGACGGGCACGCCCGCCTCGCGGGCGGCGACCAGTTTCGCGGCGGTGGCCGCGCCCCGCTGTCCTTCGTCACCAGGACGTCGACGCGGTGCCGCCGCAGCAGTTCGGCCTCGCCCTCGACAGTGAACGGGCCGCGGTCCAGCAGCACTTCCATGCGCGGCGGGCAGGGGCCCTCTGGGGCGTCGACGGACCGCGCGAGGAACCACAGGTCGGTCAGGTGGGCGAAGGCCGCGAGCCCGGTCCGCCCGGTGGTGAGGAAGATCCGCTCCCCAGCGCGGGCAGCAGCCCGGCGGCCTCGGCCAGCGAGTCCGCCGGGTACCAGCGGTCCCCGGCCCGCGGCCCAGCCGCGGCGCCGCAGCGCGAGCAGCGGAACGCGGGCCGAGGCGGCGGCTCGGGCGGCGTGGTGGCTGATCGTCCCGGCGAACGGATGCGTCGCGTCGATCAGGGCGTCCACCGCGTGCTCGGTCAGCCAGCGGGCCATGCCCTCCGCACCGCCGAAGCCGCCGATCCGCACCCGCCCTCGGGCAGCCGCGGCCGGGCCACCCGGCCCGCGAGGGAACTGGTGACGCGCAGCGCCGGATCGCGGACGAGCCGTGCGGCGAGCTGCCTCGCCTCGGTGGTGCCGCCCAGGATCAGCACGTGGCGCGGGGCCGGTTCGGTCACCGGGTCGGTCATCGGACGCCTTTCACGGTACGGGGCCGGGCCCGCGGCCGGTACGGGTCGGGCACCCTGCCGCGCCGGGCGGCGGGGACGCGGGACCTGGTCGACGGTCTGGTGGCCGCCGCGAGGGCCGGCTCGCGGCCGGCGGCTCACGGCAGTTCCGGGCGCTCCCGGCCGGGTGAGTACAGGTAGCTGTCGCCGAACTGCTCGGCGCCCAGCGTGCGGCCGACCATGATGACGGCCGTACGGACCACTCCGCGGCCCGCACCTGGTCGGCGATGTCGCCGAGGGTGCCGCGCAGGACCAGTTCGTCGGGGCGGCTGGCCATGGCGACGACGGCGGCGGGGCAGTCGGCCCCGTAGTGCGGCAGGAGTTCGGCGACCACGCGGTCCGCGTGCCGGGCGGCGAGGTGCAGTACGAGGAGCGCGCGGCTGCGGCCGAGGGTGGCCAGGTCCTCGCCCTCCGGCATCGCGGTGGCGCGCTGCGCGACGCGTGTGAGGATCACGGTCTGGCCGACGGTCGGCACGGTCAGCTCGCGCCCAGGGCCGCCGCGGCGGCGGCGAAGGCGGGTACGCCGGGGACCACCTCGTACGGCACGCCCGCGGCGTCGAGGCGGCGCATCTGCTCGGCGACCGCGCTGAACACCGAGGGGTCCCCGAGTGCAGCCGGGCCACGTCGTGCCCGCCCGGTGGGCGGCCACCAACTCCTCGGTGATCCGGTCGAGATCGAGCCGCGCGGTGTCGACGAGCCGGGCGTCCGGCGGGCACTCGGCGAGCAGTTCGCGCGGGACGAGGCTGCCCGCGTACAGACAGACCGGGCAGCGGGCCAGGACGCGGGCGCCGCGCAGCGTGATGAGGTCGGCGGCGCCTGGGCCCGCGCCGATGAAGTACACCGTCATCGCTTCTCTCCTGACACGGACGCGGCGGATCTCACCGCGGACCACTGGGTGACCGGCATGGCCTGCCGCCAGCCGGTGAAGCCGCCGACGGGGACGGCGTGGGCGACGGCGAGCCGGACCAGCTCCCCGCCGTGGCGCGCGTACCACCGGCAAGCAGCGCCTCCGACTCCAGCGTCACCGTGTTGACGACGAGCCGCCCGCCCTCGGGCAGCGCGTCCCAGCAGGCGTCGAGGAGGCCGGGGCGGTCGCGCCGCCGCCGACGAACACCGCGTCCGGCCGCGGCAGTCCGGCCAGCGCCCGGGCGCGGCGCCGGTGACGACGCGCAGCCCGGCACGCCGAGCGCGGCGGCGTTGCGGGCGATGCGGGCGGCGCGCGCGGGTCGCGCTCGACGGACACCGCGCGGCACGCGCGGTGCCGCGCATCCACTCCACGGCGATCGAACCGGAGCCGCCGCCGACGTCCCAGAGCAGTTCGCCGGGGCGGGGCCGAGGGCGGCGAGGGTCGCGGCCCGTACGTGACGCTTGGTCAGCTGCCCGTCGTGCTCGTACGCCCCGTCCGGCAGGCCGGGCACAGCGGACAGCCGCGGGGCGCCGTCGGCAGCGGCGCACTCGACGGCGACAACGTTGAGCGGGTCGCCCGGCGGGTGCGGCCAGTCGTCGGCGGTGCCGTCCAGGCGGCGCTCCCGCTCACCGCCGAGCTGCTCCAGGACGTGCAGGCGGCTGGGCCCGAAGCCGCGCTCACGCAGCAGGGCGGCCACCTCGGCGGGGTGGCGGCCCCGGCGGCGAGGACGAGCAGCCGCCGCCGCGGTGCAGGTGCAGCGAAAGGAGTCGGCGGGCGGCCGACCAGGCTGACCACCTCGATGTCCTCCAGGGGCCAGCCGAGCCGGGCGCAGGCGTACGAGACGGACGAGATGTGCGGCAGGACCCGCAGCCGGTCGGCGCCCGCCTCCTCGGCGAGCGCCCGGCCGATGCCGAAGAACATCGGGTCGCCGCTCGCCAGCACGCACAGCCCGCGTCCGGCGTGCGCGGCCAGCAGCCCGGGACGGCGGGCGCAGCGGCGAGGGCCACGGGATCCGTTCGGCGGCGCAGTCGGGCGGCAGCAGCGCGAGTTGGCGCGGGCCGCCGATGACGGCTCCGGCGGCGCGCAGCGCCTGACGGGCGGCGGGCGCGAGCCTGCCAGCCGTCGGCGCCCAGGCCGACGACGGTCACGGCGGGGCGGTCGGCGGGGCTCACGGTGTACCTCGGCGGTCGGCGGCGGGGCGGAACGGGACGGGATGAACGATGCGAAACTCTACTGACCTGCCACAACGCCCCGACGGCCGGGGCGGGGCCGACCACGACGAGGGTCGGGGACGGATGGGGCCGAGGGCCGGTCGGGAGCCGCCGCCGGGTCGGGGGCGGTGGCCCGGAGTTCCGACGGCGGTGGCGCGCGTCCCCGGGGCCTCAGCGCGTGCCGGGTTCCTGTTCCGCGAGGGCCATCAGTTGCGCGGCCGTCATGCCCGACGGAATCGGTACCGGCGTCGGTGTGCGCAGCGGGGCTGCCAGCCCGTCTCGGGGTCCAGCGTCGGACGATCTGGGCGGGCGCGCCCGCGACCACCGCGTGGTCGGGCACCTCGCCGCGGACGACGGCTCCCGCCGCGACGACCACGTTGCGGCCCAGCCGGGCGCCGGGGAGGACCACCGCGCCCGCGCCCAGCCAGCTGCCGGAGCCGATCTCGACGGGCGCCGAGCGGGGCCACTGCCTGCCCACGGGTTCCTCGGGGTCGTCGTAGGAGTGGTTGTCGCTGGTGACGTAGACGTACGGGCCGCAGAAGACGTCGTCGCCGAAGACCACGGGGCGGGAGGCGATGACGTGGCTGCCGCGGCCGAGGACCACGCCGTTGCCGAGGCGCAGGACGGGGTCGGGGCCGAGGTCGAGGCCGGGCATCATGCCCGCTGTCAGCGTGACCTGCTCGCCGATGACGCAGTGGTCGCCGAGTTCGATCCACCGCTCCCCGAAGACCGTGCCCTGCGGAAGGCCAGGCGCGTGTGGGCGCCGATACGGGCGAAGCGCAGCGGCCCGGGCGGTCGGCGGTCACGGCACCGGCCCGCTGCACGTAGCGCCACCCGCGGTGGACCAGCCGGGAGACGGCGCGGCGACGCCAGGCCCTCCAGGATGAGAACGGGTTCTCGTTCTTCGGCACCCGCTCACCGTACCGAGGGCGGGCCGGAAGATCAGCCCGCGCGCTGTGACCTCCGCCGCGTGGAGCGGAGGCGCGGGTCGCGGCGGTCCCCTGGACCGGCGTTCAGGCCACGGGTTCCGGCGGGCGCAGGGCGCAGTCGCCGCACAGTCCGCCGCCCGGCACCCGGTAGTACAGGCAGCAACTGGCCCGCCGGAAGCGCGGCCCGTGCCAGGTGCCCGTACCGGCCAGTGGCGCGGCGGCGGTCAGGGCGCGGGTGAGCGCCGAGGCGCGCTCCGCGCCGCCCGGCCTGCCGTGCGCGAGGCACCACCCGCGCAGCACGGCCAGCGAACCGGCCAGCGCGGAGGCCGCGTTGCCCACAGCAGCCGCCGGAGATCCGGCACGCACGCACGGTGGCCCGGTGCAGCGGCGTCAGGTGGGCGTCCAGAACGGCCGCGCGCAGCACCCCGGCCGGGTGGTCCCCGGTGTGCGTTCCGCGTCCCGGGGCACGGCAGCCACAGGTCGTCGGGCGCCTGGCGCGACGGGTTCCACCACAGGCCGTCGGGGGCGAGGGCGGGTACCCGCCCGGCGAGGGCGGCCGGGGCGAGCGCGAGGACCACAACCGGGCCGCCAGGCCCTGGAAGGCCAGGGAGGCGGCGACCCGGGGCTCGTCGGTGCGCAGGCTCGCGGCGACGGCGGCGACCCGCCGCCGCCAGAGGTCGTCGTCCGGCGCCCCGGTGCCGGTCCCCGCGTACACCTCGGCCAGCGGCGCGTAGCCCTCGGACCCCGGCCCGCCGGGGCCGGGTCCGAGATGCGTACGGCGAAGAACGGGCCCGCCCGGCGGCCTCGCCGAGCACCGCGGCCATCGCCGTCGGCGGCACGGCGTCAGTCGTCCGCCGTCGGCGCGCGGAACGCCTCCAGCAGCCGGTCGGCCGCCAGGGTCGCCGTCAGCGTGCCCGCCCGGACCTGCTCCTCCAGGACGGGCCCCAGCCGCCGCACCTCGGGGTGCCGCTCAAGCTGGCCGAGCAGCTGGTCGCGCACCATGGACCAGGTCCAGTCGACCTGCTGGCCGCGCCGCTTGGCGTCCAGCGCGCCCGAGGCGTCCAGGACCTTGCGGTGCTGCTCCAGGCGGTCCCACACGTCGTCAAGCCCGGTGCCCTCGCGCGCGCTGCATGTCAGCACCGGCGGGTTCCAGGCCGCGTCCGCGGGCTGCAACAGCCGCAGGGCGCCCTTGAGTTCGCGCGCCGCGGACTTCGCGTCGCGCTCGTGCGGGCCGTCGGCCTTGTTGATGGCGACGACGTCCGCCAGTTCCAACACGCCCTTCTTGATGCCCTGGAGCTGGTCGCCGGTGCGGGCCAGGGAGAGCAGCAGGAAGGAGTCGACCATGTTCGCCACCGCGGTCTCGGACTGGCCGACGCCGACGGTCTCCACGAGCACCACGTCGTACCCGCGGCCTCCATCACCACCATGGACTCGCGGGTGGCGCGGGCGACCCGCCGAGCGTGCCCGCGCTCGGCGAGGGCCGCACGAAGGCGGCGGGTCGACGGCCAGCCGCTCCATCCTGGTCTTGTCGCCCAGGATGGAACCGCCGGTGCGGGTCGAGGAGGGTCGACGGCGAGCACCGCCACCCGGTGGTCGCGCCCGGTGAGCATCGAGCCCAGCGCGTCGATGAAGGTCGACTTGCCGACCCCGGGACGCCGCTGATGCCGACGCGCCGCGCCCGCCCGTGTGCGGCAGCAGCTCGATCAACAGCCGCTGGGCGAGCGCCTGGTGGTCGGGGCGGGTGGACTCCACGAGGGTGATCGCGCGCGCGATGTACGCGCGCGACCCGTCGAGTACGCCCTTGGCGTAGGTGTCGATGTCGATGGTCTGTCGACGTGCCTGTGCCATGGGGCCTACAGCTCGTGGCCGAGGTCGGCGGCGAGCGACCTGACCAGGTCGGAGGCGGCGTCCGGGATGACCGTGCCGGGCAGGAACACGGCCGCGGCGCCCGCCTCGTGCAGCGGCTGGACGTCCTGCGGCGGGATGACCCCGCCGACCACGATGGTGATGTCCTCCCGCCCCGCCTCGGCCAGTTGCTCGCGCAGCTCGGGCACCAGCGTGAGGTGTCCGGCGGCCAGCGAGGAGACGCCGACGATGTGCACGTCCGCCTCGACGGCCTGCCGGGCGACCTCCTCCGGCGTCTGGAACAGCGGGCCGACGTCCACGTCGAAGCCGAGGTCGGCGAAGGCGGTGGCGATCACCTTCTGGCCCCGGTCGTGGCCGTCCTGGCCCATCTTGGCGACCAGGATGCGCGGGCGGCGCCCTCGGCCTGCTCGAACCGCTCCACCAGCGCGCGGGTGCGCCCACTCCGGACGACGGTCCGGCTTCGTCTCGGTACACACCGGAGATCGTACGGATCTGGCCGGAGTGGCGCCCGTACACCTTCTCCAGGGCGTCGGAGATCTCGCCGACGGTGGCCTTGGCGCGGGCCGCGTCGACCGCGAGGGCCAGCAGGTTGCCCTCCAGGCCGCTGCCGGCTGCGGACTCGGCGGCGGCGGTGAGGGCGCGCAGCGCGCCCTGGCAGGCGGCCTCGTCGCGCTCCTCGCGCAGCCGCCGCAACTTCTCGACCTGCTGGGCGCGCACCGAGGAGTTGTCGACCTTGAGGACCTCGATCTGCTCGTCGCTGTCGACCCGGTACTTGTTGACGCCGATCACCGGCTGGCGGCCGGAGTCGATACGGGCCTGGGTGCGGGCCGCCGCCTCCTCCACGCGCAGCTTCGGGATGCCCGCGTCGATGGCCTTGGCCATGCCGCCCGCGGCCTCGACCTCCTCGATGTGCTGCCAGGCGCGCCGGGCCAGGTCATTGGTGAGCTTCTCGACGTAGGCGCTGCCGCCCACGGGTCGATCACCCGGCAGGTGCCCGACTCCTGCTGGAGCAGGAGCTGGGTGTTGCGGGCGATGCGCGCGGAGAAGTCGGTGGGCAGGGCCAGCGCCTCGTCCAGGGCGTTGGTGTGCAGCGACTGGGTGTGGCCCTGGGTGGCGGCCATGGCCTCCACGCAGGTGCGGGTGACGTTGTTGAAGACGTCCTGGGCGGTCAGGGACCAGCCGGAGGTCTGGCTGTGGGTGCGCAGGGACAGCGACTTGGGGTTCTTCGGGTCGAACTGCCTGACCAGCTTGGCCCACAGCAGCCGGGCGGCGCGGAGCTTGGCGACCTCCATGAAGAAGTTCATGCCGATCGCCCAGAAGAACGACAGCCGGGGCGCGAACGCGTCGACGTCCATGCCCGCCGCCATACCCGCCCGCAGGTACTCCACGCCGTCGGCGAGGGTGTAGGCCAGCTCCAGGTCGGCCGTGGCGCCCGCTTCCTGGATGTGGTAGCCGGAGATGGAGATCGAGTTGTAGCGCGGCATCTTCTGCGAGGTGAACGCGAAGATGTCGGAGATGATCCGCATCGACGGCTGCGGCGGATAGATGTAGGTGTTGCGGACCATGAACTCCTTCAGAATGTCGTTCTGAATGGTCCCGGCCAGCTTCTCGGGCGGTACCCCTGTTCCTCGGCGGCGACGATGTACAGCGCGAGGACGGGCAGCACCGCGCCGTTCATCGTCATCGACACGCTCATCCGGTCCAGCGGGATGCCGTCGAAGAGCTGCCGCATGTCGTAGATCGAGTCGATGGCCACGCCCGCCATGCCGACGTCGCCGGTGACGCGGGGGTGGTCGCTGTCGTAGCCGCGGTGGGTGGGCAGGTCGAAGGCGACGGACAGGCCCTTCTGACCGGCTGCCAGGTTGCGGCGGTAGAAGGCGTTGGACTCCTCGGCGGTGGAGAAGCCCGCGTACTGCCGCACCGTCCAGGGCTGGTTGACGTACATCGTCGGGTACGGGCCGCGCAGGTACGGCGCGACGCCGGGTAGGTGCCGAGGAAGTCCAGGCCGCTCAGGTCCTCGCGGGTGTACAGCGGTTTGACGCCGATCGCCTCGGGGTGTCCCACACCAGGTCGTCGACGCCCTTGCCGGTGCCCTCCTGTATGGCCGCGCGCCACGCCTCGGCCCCGGCCCCGGCGGCACCGCCCGCGGGGTCGTCCAGCTCGATCGAGGAGAAGTCCGGGATCTTCGCCTCATCCGTCGGATTGCTCCCCATCACGCCACTCCCATGGTGTCCAGGGCCGAGGAGAGGACCTCGACCGCGTCGCGGCCCACGTGGACGAAGTCGTCCACGCCGGCCCGCTCCCACTCCTGCTGGTGTTCCCCGGCCGCCCGGCCAGGTACACCGGCCGCCCGGCGGCCTTGAGCCGGGCGGCGACCTCGGTCGCCTGCTCCGCGTAGAGCGCGTCGCTTGAGCACAGGCACGCCACGCGCGCGCCGCTGGCGGCGAACGCCTCGGCGGCCGTCTCGGCGTCGACGGTCACCGGCTCGTGCACCGGCTCGATGCCGCCCGCGCGGAAGAGGTTGGCGCTGAAGGAGGCGCGGGCGGTGTGCGCGGCGGCGGGGCCGAGCGCCGCCAGGAAGATCCGGGGCCGCGCGCCGTGCGCCGCCAGGTGCGCGTCGGAGCGGGCGCGCAGCGTCTCGTACGCCTCGTCGCGGCGCACCCGCGGCAGTCCGCCGCCCTCCGGGGCCGGGGCGGGCTCGCGGGTCAGCGGCGTCTCGTCCGGCTGCGGGAACTCGCTCACGCCGAGGATCGGTTCCTTGCGGCGGGCCAGCGCCCTGGAGCGGTGCGCCCAGGTGGCGGCGAGGCGGTTCCGCACGAGTCCGGAGTCCAGGGCGTCGGCCAGTCCCCGGCGCGCTCGATCTCCTGGAACCACGCCCAGGCAGCGCGGGCCACGTCGTCGGTGAGCTTCTCGACGTACCAGGAGCCGCCCGCCGGGTCGATCACCCGGGCCAGGTGGGACTCCTCGATCAGGATGGTGGAGGTGTTGCGGGCGATGCGCCGGGCGAAGTCGTCGGGCAGGCCCACCGCGCTGTCGAAGGGCAGCACGGTGACCGCGTCGGCGCCGCCCACGCCCGCGGCCATGGCGGCGACGGTGGTGCGCAGCATGTTCACCCACGGGTCGCGGCGGGTCATCATCACCGACGAGGTGACCGCGTGCTGCCGCTGGGCGTACGCAGAGGTGTCCGTCGGCACGCCGCACACCTGCGCGACGCGGGCCCACAGCCGCCTGGCGGCGCGCAGTTTGGCGATGGTGAGGAACTGGTCGGCGGTGGCCGCGTAGCGGAACTCCAGCTGCGCCGCGGCCGTGGCGACCGGCAGCCCGGCCGCGGTGAGGGCACGCAGGTAGGCGGGCCCGTGGCGAGCGAACAGCCCAGCTCCTCGGCCGTGGAGCCGCCCGCCTCGTGGTACGGCAGGGCGTCGACGGTGAGGGCGCGCACCGAGGGTGGTCCGCGGCGCAGGTCCGCGCCAGGTCGGCGGCGGCGTCCAGGTGGGCCGCGAGCCGGTCGCCGCGACCGGTGCGGGCGACCACGCCGAGGGTCGGCGCCGAGGTTGCCGAGCCCCGCGCCCGGGGACCTCGCGGGCGGTGAAGAGGTTTAGCAGGGCGCGCCCGCGGCGTCGAAGTCGGCGCCCGCGTCGAGGACGACGGGGCCAGGTCCAGGTAGACGCCGTTGAGCGCCTCGGGCAGCGCGTCCACGGGGACTCCGGCCGCGCCGACGGCGAGCCATACGGAGCTGACGCCGCACTCCAGGTCGGCGAGGAGCGCCTCGTTGGCGCGGCGGGCGTCGGGTGGGCGTGGCGCTGGCGCACGTCCCAGCCGCCCGCGGCGGAACCCTCGGCCCGCGCGCCGCGGACGAACGGGGCGAAGCCGGGGTAACCGGGGTCGGGAGGCGCGTCCTCGGCGGTGTACAGGGGACGTACGGAGATGCCGTCACCGATGTCGGTGGCGAGCCTCTCCTCGGCACGCGCTCCCTCGACATCGGTGATGCCGGTTTTGCGTAGCACACCCTCGACGAGGTGGTGCCACTGTTCTCGGGTGGCGTCCGGGAATTCGGCGGCTAGGGCAAGCCCGTCAGGCAGGACCGTCATATGAGGAGGCTAGTGGGCGGTTCTGAAGCGGCAGACTGTCGCGCCGCTGTGAGCTTGCTCTCTGCTTCCGTGCGCCCGCCCTATCGACCCCGTCTTCGCCCTCCTTGTGAGGAAATGCCGGTACGTATGCGCGCACGGCGGTCCGGATTCCGGTGTATGCCGGGTATGCCGGGCGAGCGCGGGTGGGCGTGGTGGGCGCGCGGCGCGGGACTAAGGGTCGTCAGATGTCCGCGCAGCGGACGCCGGGAAGTCGGGGCGGGCTCGCGGGAGGGGCGCGTGACACAAGAGACCCGCCCGGTGCGACGGGGATGCACACCGGGCGGGCTCGAAGACCTTTACCGCATCGGCCGGGGTTATGCATCAAAACCTGTTCGTTTGTTCCCTTACCAGGCGACGGGGAGCGAGATCAGGCCACGCGCCCGCACCGACGGGCGGTGCCGCAGGTCCGCTTCCGGGATGTCGAGGCGCAGCCCCGGCAGACGGCTGATCAGGGCGGACAGTGCCGTCGCCGTCTCCAGCCGGGCCAGTGGCGCCCGAGGCAGTAGTGGATGCCGTGGCCCAGCGCGAGGTGCCCGGACGGGCGGGGCCGACGTCGAGACTGTCCGGATTCGCGAACTGCGCGGGGTCCCGGTTCGCCGAGGCGATCGACAGCAGCACGGTGTCCCCGCCGGGACGGTCACCCCGCCGATCTCCATGTCCTCCAGCGGGAAGCGGCGGATGGCCAGCGGCGCCGGGCCGTCGTAGCGCGCGAACTCCTCGACGGCGGCGGGCATCAGGGCCGGGTCCTCGCGCAACTCCCGCATCAGGGACGGGTTCCGCAGGAGCGCGAGCACGGAGTTGCCGATGAGGTGCACCGTGTTCTCGTAACCCGCGAACAGGATGAGGAAGGCGAGCGAGGTCAACTCGTCCTCGCTGAGCCGGTCCCCGCCCCGGCGCGCGGCCCCGCCTCCCTGACTCCTCGTCGCGCACCGCGATCAGGTCGGACAGCAGGTCGTCGCCGGGGTCGGCGCGCTTGGCCGCGATCAGCCCGGTGAAGAAGCGCAGCATGCTGCCGACCGCCTCCTTGGCCAGGTGCGGCCGGGCGGGGTCGGGGTGATGAGCGCGTCGGTCCAGACGCGGAAGTCCCGCCGGTCCCGCGGGCCGACGCCGAGCAGTTCGCAGATGACGGTGATGGGCAGGGGCGCGGCGTAGGCGCTGATCAACTCGGCGCGGCCGTCGGCCTCGACGGCGTCCAGCAGGTCGTCGGCGACGCGCCGGACCGGTTCGCGCAGCTTCTCCACCCGGCCCGCGGTGAACGCCTTGACCACCAGCCGCCGTACCCGCGTGTGGTCCGGCGGGTCCATGTTCAGCAGGTTGGCGTCCAGGGCGGGCGGCAGCGCGAAGCCGCGGTAGCCGTCATGGGAGTTGCGCTTGTCCAGCGCCAGGCGCGGATCCGCGAACGCGCGGCGTACGTCCTCGTACCGGGTGACCACCCAGGCGGGCCGTCCGTCGGGGCCGGGCATGCGATGGACGGGCCCGGCCTGCCGCAGTGCCGCGTAGACGCCGTAGGGATCCTCGATCAGCGCGCCGGTGTCGATGACCGGTGCCGAACCGGCATCGGGGTGTTCGGTGTGTTCCGCATGAGTGCCGACTCTATGGCCTTGGGCGGACCGTGCGGGCGGGCCCTGCCAGGTCGCGCGGCGACTGGCCGCAGGGTCGGCGCCGGAGCCGAATCTCCCCGGCGCCGCCCTGTGCCACGGGTGGCCCCGACCCCGTCCAGGGCCACCTCGTCTGTGGTCTCCCGGCGTCACTGCCGCCGGGAGGCGCTTCTCTCGCAGTTCGTCGAGAACCTCGTCCACCAGTGGCAGCCGGTAGACGTCGGCGACGCGCGCCAAGTGCTCGTGTTCCTCGGCGGGTTCGGCGCCGGTGGTGATGACCGTGCTGTCCGCGCCGGGTGCCGGGACGTGGCCCGCCGCCTGATTGGTCAAACCACGGCGCAGCACGGCGGCTTCCACCACGGCAGCAAGCTGCCATTCGCCGAGCCCGGCCGCCTCGGCCTTGACACGGGCGAAGTCGAGGGCGTCGGCCTCGACATGACGCCGGATACCGCGCTGTACGTCGCGGATCTCCGCCATCTGGCGGTTGGCCCGCCACTCCACGTCGGCCAGCGGCCACCAGCCCGTCCAGCGCGACTGCCCCATGGACACCTCGGGCGCGTGCGCGGTGACGTCCCGCCACAGCGGCTCCAGCCGCCGCAGCCTGCGCCAGGCGGACACCCGGGGCCCGACGGCGGGGATGGAGAACCCGGCGAGGACCAGCAGCGCCGCGACCGAGGCGGTCAGCGGGGCCACGCCGTTGGACAGCCACCGCTGGTCCCGGCCCGCCCAGGAGAAGACGAAGCCGATCATCTTCGAGGCGCAGTAGCCGAGTCCGAGCCAGCAGCCGAGCGCGATGACCCGCAGCCCGCGGGCGAGCCAGGAGCCGCCGAGCCGCCCGGCGTAGCGCGGACACAGCAGTCCGAGCCCGGCGAGGCTGGCGCCGAAGACGGTCAGGTACAGCAGGAGGAAGAGGACGACGCCCGGCTCCTGGGCGTAGGCGGTGGAGAAGTCGCGGGGTGCTCCACGGCGTCGGGGCGGCCGACGGCGAAGCCGGTGACGGCCACGGCCCACAGCACGCCGACCGCCGCCAGCACCGTACGGGGCCGGACCGGGGAGCCCGTCCAGCGCAGCAGCAGTACCAGGGCGCCGGTGGCGAAGACCACCACGGAGGAGTACAGGAAGACCATGGCCAGGTTGGCGACGCCCGTCAGCCGGTCCAGCCAGCGGTAGACGCTGGGCGCGGAGAGCAGGAAGACGTTGGCCACGCCGCCGGTCATCACGCACGCCAGTCCGAGGTCGGCGTTGGCCCGGTCGCGGAACCAGGCACGGGCCTTGTAGCCGACGATCGCCCACGCGACGGCGCCGAAACACAGGTACACCACGTCAAACACGCGGATCACCGCCCTCGCCCCGGACGTGCCGCAGCGCGGGCCGAGGGCGGCGGCCAGCTCGGCGGCGCGGCCCGCAGCGGCAGCCCGTGGTCGCTGGAGGTGGGCACCAGGTGCTCCATGAGCAGGGTGCCGAGCACCTCGGTCTCGCGCTCGGTGAGGTTGTCGTAGCAGTGGTGGCGGGCGAAGCCGGGGATCATGCCCATCCGGCGCATCGCGGTGGCCACGTCGACCGACGGGGCCCACATGCGCAGGGCCTCCTCGGTGACGGCCGGGTCCTGGGCGTGCCCGAGCAGCAGGTGTCCCATCTCGTGCAGCACGATGTGGGTCCGGTGCCACGCGGAGGTCTTCAACTCGTAGAAGATCCAGTAGGCGTCCTCGGTGGCGGCGGTCATCCCGGAGACGGTGCCGCCCAGGCTCATCGGCACCAGGTGGACGGGGCGGCCGACGCGGCGCGCGACGATGTCGCACAGCCCGTGCAGGTCGGTCGTCACGGGGACGTCCAGCTCCCTGATGAGCTGCTTGCACTGCCGACGGATCCGCCCCAGTCGCATGCCTGTCCCGTCCTCGCTTCCGATCCGCCTCCAGGTGTAGAACAGCCGGTCCTCGTCAACGACGTCCACGCGGCCCCTCACCACTGGCGTCACCGGGTGGTGTCGCGCCGGGCACGGATCTGCCGGGCAGTTTGTCGGCGGGGCCCGGGGAGCCGGGCGGGTCCGGCGGCAGGTTCATCTGCTGCCGGAACTGCGAGATGATCGTGGCCAGGCTGTCCTGCACCTCGGGGCAGTCCGAGGGAGCGCAGCGCGATGCCGCGCACCCGCTTGTCGCGCATGGCGACCAGGAACCGCACCTCCTCCTCGACCCGCTGGGCCTGCGAGTCGGAGAGGTCGCCCAGCAGATAACCGACGGGCACGGCGAAGAACTTGGCGAGGGCCCGCAGGACGTCGGGGCTGGGGTTGGTGCGCTTACCGTTGCGCAGCATCGACAGGTACTGCTCGGTCAGCTTGACCGACCCGTACTCGTCGCCGCCGCTGATCTCCTCGGCGACATGCGCGTTGGTGTAGGGGCGCCGGGCGGGTGCATGTTGGCGAAGAGGTAGTTGAGGCGCTCCGCCAGCGCACCGCCGGTGGTGTCGGGCGAGCTGTCCGCTCCGGTCCCCATCTGCCCCTCCCTCCATGACCCTCACGCTTGGTTAAGGCGACCCACGCCGTCTCACGCATCCTGCCACGAGGGCAACCCGGGACACCAGTCCGCGCGGGTGTTCTGCACACGACCTACTTAACCGGCAGTTGGTGGAGCCCCGGACGACGGAGGTCACCCGGCGTGGGGCGTCAGCACGGGCGGCGCCAGGCGTCCAGCTCCAGCCGCTTCTGCATCGAGCTGAGGCCGAGCCGCTCGGCCGTCGCGCAGAAGTCCTTCGGCGGCAGGCTGTACTCGACGTGGAAGACCGCCTTGCCGTGCCGTACGAAGGGGCCAGCTTCGCGCACTCCCCGTACTCGGCGCACTCCTCGTTCACCGCGAAGTCGAAGTCGCCGACCAGCCGCGGGATCTGGTCCAGGTCGTTCTTGAGCCCGACGGCCAGGCCCCGGTCGTGCGCCAGCTCCGCGATCATGCGGTTGTAGGCGAGCTGGTGGGCGGCCGTGAGGGGAAGCCGGTGCGGGCCTGGTAGCCGTCCATCAGGTCCGGCTCCACGGCGTCGAAGCCCTTGTCGCGGCACATGTCCACGCGCGCCGCCATCAGGGGCCGCAGGGTGTCGAGTTGCCGGATGTCCAGCCAGCGCTCGCCCGCCCAGCCGTTGGTCCGGCCGCGCAGCGCGGCGGGAAGGCGTGCCGGTCGGGGCGGAAGTCCTCCCAGGCGCCGACGTTGACGTAGCAGATGACCTTGCGGCCGTCGGCGTGCAGCCGCCGCACGGTCCGCGCGCTGTTCTCGAAGCCGTCGATGTCGTACACGGGCACGTCGACGCCGGTGTCCACCCGGTCTCCGAGCTGCCACTGCCAGGCCAGGCCCGGTTCGGGGCGCCAGTGCCGGTGGTGGGTGGGCGACGGCTCGGCGCCACCGCGCCCGCCCTGCGAGCAGCCGGTGAGGACCAGCAGGACGGCGGCCAGCAGCGCGGCGGCGCGGCGGGAAGCGGCACGGGAACTGGTGCGGGTGTCGGCGGCGCGGCGGGCGGCGGTCATCGGTCGTCCCCTTCGAGATCTCGGTCGGGCGCGGTGCGCCACGGGTTGCTCCCGTCGCCCGGCACGGCGCAGTGCACGGCGGCGCCGCGGGCCACGGCGGTACGGGCCACCTGACGGGCTCGGCCCTCGGGCACCGCGTACACCAGGTGGCAGAAGCGCCGCGGCGGATGGCGGGCGGTCCACTCCGGTACGGCGGCGGCGCGGTAGGTCTCCCAGCGGCCCTCGAAGGTGACGAGCAGATCGGCGATCCGCGCGTATCCCGGTCGGGGTGAGTGCCGGGGTTGAGCACGGCGGTACGGGAGCCGAGCGCGCGGGCGGCGCGCACCAGGCGGCGGTAGCGGGCAGTTGGGCCCGGTGGGCGGCGGCCCGGTCCAGGAAGACGCCGTCGGCGCCGTACCAGCGGCGGTGGCGGCGCACGTCGGTGAGCACGGCACGGGCGGGCCGCTCGCCGTACGCGGTGTCGACGTACCCAGGACCCGGACCCCGACGGCGCGCAGCCGCGGCGGCGTCCTCGAAGGCGGGTCGGGCCGCCGCCCGGCCCGTCGGCGGCGTTGAGGACCACCGCGTAGAGCCCCGCCGGGTCGCGGGCCAGCGCCCGCCAGGCGCCGGGATCGACGGCGGGGTGGACGTACAGCGGTACCAGCAGCCGCGGTTGACGGCCCGTCACCGGATGCCGGGGCCCGGCGCCGCGCCGTGCTCCGCCCACAGGTCGGCCAGGGACTCCTCGAAGGTGTGGTGGGGCCGCCAGCCCAGTTCACGGGCCGCGGCGGTGATGTCGGCGCACTGCCAGGACACCCCGGTCGAGCGCTCGGAGCCGTCACCGCGCTCCTCGAACTGGCCATGGAACCCGCTGGTCCGCGCCAGTGTCCGGGCGACGGCGCGGGCCGGGCGCGCGGTGCCGCCGCCGATGTTGAGCACGCCGGGCAGCCCGTCCGGCGCGAGGGCGGCCAGCGCGGCGGCGCGGGCCACGTCGCGGACGTCGACGAAGTCGCGGCAGGCGGACAGGTCGCCGGTGCGCACGGTGTCCCCGGCCCGGCGCGGCGCAGTTCGGCGGCGAGCCGCCCGGCCAGGCCGGTGGTGGGCGCGCCCGGCCCGAGGGGTTGAACACGCGCAGGACGACGGCGTCGAGGGGATCCGGTGACGGCGAGCGTCCCGGCCAGCTTGGTCGCCCCGTACACGCTCACGGGCGGGCGGGGTGGCCTCGGTGACCGCGTGGCCCGCCTCGGTCGTGCCGTACTCGGCGGCCGAGCCGAGGTGGACCAGGCGCGCCTCGGGGCGGCCCGCCACAGCGCCTCGGCCAGCACGGCGGGGCCGCGGGCGTTCGCCTCGGCGAGCCGGGACGCGCTGCCGCCGGTGGCCCCGGCGCAGTTGACCACCGCGTCGGGGCGCAGGCCGCGCAGGGCGTCGGCGAGGTCGGCGGGCCGGACGGTGGCCAGGTCCACGGTGAGGCCGGGGCCGGGCGGGGGCCGGGCCGGTGGTCGGGCCGGTGGTCGGGCCGGGGGCGGGGTCCGCGTGGGGAACGGCCCGCGACGAGCACCCGCACGCCGGGCAGGGCGCGCAGGTGCTCGGCGGTGTGTCCGCCCAGGAAGCCGGTGGCGCCCAGGACGAGAATGCGCACGGTGACCGCTCACACTCCCTTGATCAGCATGCCGCGGCGCGTCTTGAACTCGGCGTTCGCCCGGTCGTAGTCGTCCGGGCGCCCGATGTCCAGCCAGTAGCCGTCGAACTCGTAGGCGTGCGGCGGGTGCCCGCCGCCAGCAGGTCCAGGACCAGTTCGTCGAAGCCCAGCGGGAGCCCGGGGTGTAGCGGGCCAGGGCGGCGCGCGAGACGCCGTAGACGCCCATCGACACGCGGTAGTCCATGCTGGGCTCTCGGCGAAGGCCGTCACCCGGCCCGAGTCGGTGGTCAGGACGCCGAAGTCGATGTTGACGCGCCGTGCGTACGTGGCGATCGTCAGCGGCGCGTCGGTGGCCGTGTGGCGGTGCAGCACGTCGGCGAAGTCCAGGTCGGTGAGGACGTCACCGTTCATCGCCAGGAAGTGGTCCGGCAGTTCGTCGCGCATCGTCAGCAGCGGGCCCATGGTGCCCAGCGGGCTCTCCTCGGTGGCGTAGTCGACCTTGACGCCCCACTGGGAGCCGTCTTGGACGTACGCCCGGATGATGTGGCCGAGATGGCCGATGGCCAGGGTGCAGTGGGTGAAGCCCGCGGCCGAGAGCTGGCGCATGACGATCTCCAGGATCGCGTGCTGCTCGCCGATCGGCACCAGCGGCTTGGGCAGGGCGGTGGTGTACGGGCGCAGCCGCACGCCCTGCCGCCGGCCAGGATGACTGCGTGCATGGGGACGGTGTTCCTCTCTGCGAAGTTCCACGGAAATGTGCGCTGTCATGGGGGCGGCTCTCAGACGTTGTAGATGTCCGTCTTGTAGCGGGCGAGGTTCGCCGGGTCGCGGAAGAAGTCGATGGTGTGCTCCAGGCCCGTCTCCAGGGAGTGCGCGGGGCCCAGCCGGTGGCGGCCCGCAGCCGGGAGGCGTCGCAGACCAGGCGCATCACCTCGGAGTCGGCGGGCCGGACGCGGCCGGGTCCGCGCGCACCTCCAGGTCGGTGCCCATGAGCTTGCCGATGAGCGTGACGAGGTCGCCGACCGAGATCTCGCCGCCCGTACCGGAGTTGAAGGTGCGGCCGACGACGGCGTCCGCGGGCGCGGTGCCGACGGCGAGGAAGGCGGCGGCGGTGTCCTTGACGTAGCTGAAGTCGCGGGTGGGGCGCAGGTCGCCGAGCGCGACGCTCCTGGACCCGGCGGCCACCTGGCCGATCACGGTGGGGATCACCGCGCGCATCGACTGGCGCGGGCCGAAGGTGTTGAACGGCCGCAACGTGACCACGGGGTGCCGAAGCTGGCGTGGTAGCTGTCGGCCAGCCGGTCGCCGCCCGCCTTGGAAGCGGCGTACGGGGACTGGGTGTTGATCGGGTGGTCCTCGGTGATCGGCACCGTCCGCGCGGTGCCGTACGTCTCGCTGGTGGAGGTGTGGACCAGGCGCGGGACGTCCAGGTGGCGTACGGCTTCGAGGACGTTGAGGGTGCCGGTGACGTTGGTGTCGACGTAGCTGTGCGGGGCGGAGTAGGAGTACGGGATCGCGATCAGGGCGGCGAGGTGGTAGACGGTCTCGGCGCCGCTGACCAGGCCGGTGACCGAGCCCGGGTCGCGGACGTCGCCGAGGACCACCTCGACGTGGTCTCTCACCTCCTTCGGCAGGACCTCCAGCCAGCCGAAGGAGGAGAAGGAGTTGTACTGCACCATGGCGCGCACCCGGTGGCCCGTGGCGACCAGGGCCTCGACCAGGTGTGAGCCGATGAAGCCCTCGGCGCCGGTGACGGCGACGGTGGTGGCGGCGAGGGCCGCTCCGGGCGAAGGGTGCGCGCGGGGTGCTCTTCGCGGCGTGGTGGTGGACGGGTTCGGACATGCGGGATCTCCATTTCCGGTTCGACGGGCGCGGGTTCGGGTGACGCGGGTGCGGGTGACGCGGGTGACGCGGGTACGGGTGACGCGGATACGAGTGGTACGGGTGGCGCGGGTGGCGCGGGTGCGGGCGATCGTGGTGCGGGTGTGGGTGGTTCAGCGGTGGGCCGTGATCCGGCCCAGCAGTGCGGTGGCCGCGACGGTCAGCACGGCCGCCGCCGCGCCGCAGACCGTGAGGTGGACGGCCACCGGATCCAGCGCGCGCGGACGAGCGCCGCGGCCTCGGCCCCGGCGGCGGCCAGCAGCACGGCGGCGGGTGGCCAGGCGGTGCCGTACGCCTGGAGCAGCAGCCCGGTCCACAGCGTCGCGCCGAGCGCGAGCGTGGCGAGCACCCGGAGCGGGTCCAGCGGCGGCCCGGCGCCCGCGGTGTCCGGCCACAGGGCGTCGGTGGCGTACAGCAGGGCGGTCAGGGCGGCGAGGTACCCACCAGGCACAGCGCCAGCACCCGGGCGCCGCGCAGCAGTTGACCGGCGCGGGTGGTGCTCCTGGCGAGGGCGGCGAGGGCCAGCCCCTACAGCGGTACAGCAGCCATTCGGCGGCTCCCATGCTCACGGTGAGCGCGATGACGAGGTGCCCGGCGACCGGCGTCCCGGCCCCGTGGCGGAGGGTGTCGCCGAGCGCCGCGGCCGTGGTGAGCACCCGCAGCCGAGCCCGAACAGCCCGTACGGCACGGAGCCGGACACCGGCGGCGCGGCGGGCTCCCCGGACGGCGGCGCGGACTTCCCGAGGGCGCGCGGCGGGCCCGCCGGTGTGCTCCGGCCGCCGGGCGCCGCCCGCCCGCGCCAGATCCCGGCCGCGCGGGTGCCGAGTGAGCGCGGCCACGCCGCGAGAGCCGGGACGGTGGCGGCGGCCGCCGCGCCGATCGCCGCGCCGGTGGTGGCGAGCAGCAGCGTGGCGCGGACGGCCGCGGGCAGCCCTGTGACGGTCAGGGCCGCCGCCCCCAGCACCGTCGGCGCCAGGACGAGGAGCACCGTGCGCTCCGCGCCGAGCACCAGCAGTGCGGTGGCCGCCGTCAGATAGGCCGACTGGCCCGCGGCGAAGGCGCGTGCTCCGCCGGGGCGGGCAGGCACAGGGCGGCGGCGAAGGCGAGGACCGCCCCGCCGTCGCCCCGAGCCGCAAGCAGCGGCGGGCGGCGTCCCGGCCGCCCGCCGCCAGGTGCAGGTAGGCGCGGTGCGCGACGGCCTGGTTCCAGGCCCAGCCGACGAGCGCCGACGCGGTGAGGGACGCGGCGCCGGACGGCAGGCCGACCGCGTCGGGCGGTCCGCTCAGCAGGGGTGCGGCGAGGGCGTACCCCAGGCCCGGCAGGGCGAAGATCAGGCCGTGCAGCAGGAACCTGCCGGGCCCGGCCGCCCACGGGTCGGGCGCGCGGCCGGTGCGGGTACGCGCGCGGCACGCGCGTACAGCTCGACGGCGAGGGCGAAGACGTCCCGGTGGCCGAATCTCTCCCGTACCTGGTCGCTGGTGAGACCGTCGGCCTCCAGGACGGCGGCTATCTCGTCGGGTGGACGGCCGCGGCGCACGTCGGCCAGTTCGGCGGCGAGCGCGTCCACCGGGTCCTCGGCCCACCGGGGCGGCGCCGCCCGCCGACGGGCAACAGGACCGTGGTGCCGGTGCGGGCCCCGGGCGCCGGGTCGCCGACCGCCTGGTCACCAGTCGCCTGGTTACCGGTCGCGGGTCACCGGTCGCCGGGCGGCGGGCGGGCGGCCCGCGCCCCGTGGCCCGGCCGGGCGGTAAGGGCTCCTCGGGCGGTACGAGTCGCAGCGGGCCGCTCATCCGGCACCGCCGACGGCTCTCGCCAGCGGGCGGGCGACGTCCGCGCGTGCCACCGAGGCGCCGTGGCCCGCGAGTTCGCCGTAGATGTCGCGGAAGGCGCTGATCGTCTGGCGCAGGGTGAACTGCTCGATGACCCGCAGCCGGGCCGACTCTCCCATCCGGGCGCGCAGCGCCGGTCGCCGAGCAGGCGCAGCGCGGCCCGCGCCATCCGTTCGGGGTCGCGCGGCGGGACGACGAGGCCGCTGTCGCCGACGGCCTCGCGCACCCGCCGACGTCCGTGGAGACCGTGGCCCGGCCGCACGACATGGCCTCGATGAGGGTGAAGGGAAGCCCTCGCTGATGGAGGAGAGCATCACGACGTTGCCCGCCGCGTAGGCGTCGCGGATGTCCTCGACGCGTCCTTCGAAAGTGACGCCGTCGGACACGCCCAGTTCCGCGGCGAGTTCGAGACATCCGGCGCGGTAGCCCTCGGCGCCGCGCGGGTGCCGCCGAAGAGCCGCAGCCGGGCGTCCGGCACCGTGTCGCGTACCAGCGCGAAGGCGCGGATCAGGTGTGCAGGTCCTGATCGGGTCGACGCGTCCGGCCCAGCTGAGCGTCGGGGTGCCGGGTTCGGGACCGGCGGGCGGGAAGGCGGCGGGTCGACGCCGTTGTAGACGGTGCGGATGCGCTCCGGCGGGTGCCGCCGTGCTCCTCCCAGAGCCGGTTGTACCGGTTGCCGGGGTGACCAGCGCGGCGCGCCGGTAGCTCTCCTTGGCCAGCAGCCGGAAGAAGCCGAGCATCAGGGCCTTGACCGGCCAGCCGTAGCCCTGGGCGCGGAAGCCGAGGTAGCGCTCGCGCAGGTAGACGCCGTGCTCGGTCAGCAGGAACGGGTGCCGTGGTGCTCCTGGGCGAGCAGCCCGGGAGCGCGGCGAGCCCGCCGCTGACCGCGTGCGCCACGCCGCGCGACGGCGGGCGCACGGCCAGCGGGCGCAGGGCGTGTTCCAGCAGGTCGGTCGCGGTGAGGGCGTCGCGCAGGGTGGGGCGGGCGGGCGCGGTGGGCGCCTGCGGCTCGTTCCACAGCCGTACCAGGCGCGCGCGGCGGCCTCCGAGGACAGCGCGGCGCGCAGCGTGCCGGACTGCGCGTAGTCGGCGAGGCGGTACAACTCCTCGGCGAACGCGCCCTCCTGGCGCGGGTCGATCAGCGCCAGGAGGAAGCGTTCGTATCCGCCGAGGAACCGCCGCAGTTCGCGTCGGCGCGGTACCCGGTAGGGCGTGGGCGGGCCCCACAGGGCACGCTCACCACCTCGGTCACGTTGGCGGGCAGTGACCAGGCCAGCGGTTCCCGCCCGGTGCCGGTCACCGCGACGACGCGGAAGTCGACATCGGGCATGCCCGTGACGAGTTGGTCGCACCACACGCTCACCCGCCGTGGCTGTGCGGGTAGGTGCCCTCGGTGAGCAGGGTCACCGAGGCGGTGCCGAGCGCGGGCTCGGCCAGAGGTCCCTGCATGTCAGTTCGTTCTCCCGTTGACGGTGCGACAGACGGCGCGGCGGCTACGGCCGCGTGCTGTCGCCCGGCCCGTACGCCACCGGGTGCCGGACCCCGCGGGCACGGGCGTGCGGTGGGTGGGGACGAGGTCACGGCGGCGGGGCCGCGGCACCGGTGGGGTGGCGGGGACGGCGTCGCCGGGCAGGGTGAGGACGAGCGAGGTCTGTCCTTCGGCGGCGGTGGCCCAGCCGGAGTGCGCTCCGGCGTAGGCGGTGCCGAAGTCGGTGCCGCCCTGCTGGGTGCCGTGGGGCACGGTCGCGGGGACGGTGACGCCGCTGGGCGCGGTGACGGTGACGGTGTCGCCGACCCGGTAGGCGGTGACCTGACCGGCGGCGACGGCGGCGCGCCACGCGTCCCGCTTGCGCAGTTCCTCGCCGACGTCCTTCATCCGCAGGTTGACCAGCGGGGTGTTGTCGGCGAAGTAGGTGTCGTAGTCGCCGAGGATCCGCTCCAGGGCCGGGTAGGCGATGCGGTCCTCGGCGAGGTTGGACTGGTGGATGAAGTGCGGCAGCGGGTCGTTGGCGAGCACGTGCCCGAGGGCGATGCGGGTCTCCAGCGGCACGATGTAGGACTCGTAGCCGGTCTGCGGGTCCAACGGGGCGTCCAGGCAGGTGGAGTTGGTGGAGGTCTCGCAGATGCCGCTGCCGCCGTCGGCCTTCTTGCCGTAGATCCAGTTGTATTCGTCGACCTGTTCGGCCTGGTGACCGGCGTTGTAGAAGATGTTCATCGGGTACCGCGGCACGGTCAGGGCGGATCCCGCGGCGCGCTGGCCGGTCTCCCGGGAGTGGTCGCTGGCGAGCCAGGTGACCCCGGTGCGGCTGAGCGCGGTCGCGAGGTTGGGGTTGTCGGACGGCTGCTGCGGCAGCACCGCGAGACCGGAGTGCTCGCCGGTGACGAGTTCGTCGCGGTCGACGGTGAGTCCGTTGTCGGCGGCCCAGGTCAGGTTCTGCTCGATCTGCCCGGTGATGGTGGTGGTGGAGATCCAGCGGGTCCTGCCGAACAGGTCCGTCGCGCACTTCCACGGCACGACGGAGACGTTCTGCTCGCAGCCGAGGAAGGGTGGTCCCAGGTGTGGTTGATCCAGCGGTAGGCGTTCTTGTCGGCGAGGAGCCGCGTGGCGAGCGGGTCGGTCCCGTCGTTGTCCTCCTTGTAGGTGTCGCTGCCGCCCGCGTTGTACGCGAAGTCGAAGGTGAGGTGGTGGTCGGCCGACCACTGCTTGGCGTACAGCGCGTCGTCGGGCGTCATCCGGATCGGGTCGGTGACCTCGTTGTCGCCGGTGCAGTCGACGTCGCCGGGGTGCAGTTGCGGTCGCTGTCCCAGCGGTCGTCGGCGGCGAAGACGTCGTCGACGTGCACGGACAGGTAGTTGTGGTCGGCCCCGAGGTGGATGCCCTGGGTCAGCCACTCGACGATGCCGCGGGCGACCAGCCGGTACTGGCGCTGGTACTCGTTGGCCACGAAGGTGATGACGAGTTCGCGGCGGCCGTCGTGCGCGTACTCGCCGATCAGCGAGCGCGCGCGCCGCCGGTGACGGCGGTGTCGACATACGGGGTGAAGGTCGCGCCGTCGCTCTGCCGCTCCAGCGGTACGGCGGCGTAGCCGTAACTCTCGTCCACCTGGGCGTCGTTGTCCTCGAACGGCACGGCGCCGTCGAGGTAGCCGAAGGGCCCGGCCTTCCCGGCGGCGGTGACCTCGGCGGCGCGGCCGTCCAGCGGCCCGGTGTAGCCGCTGTCCTCGGCGACGTTGAGCCCGACGGCCGGGCGGGCGTAGGTGTACGCGTCGACCTGCCGGATGCCGAACCGTTTCTCGTACTCCGCCAGGGCCGTCATCTCCGTGGAGTCGGCCCCGAACGGGTTGTCGTTGGGCAGCACGACGGCCTGGAACTTCGCGCGCGGCCGTCCGTCGACGGTGTCGCTGAGGTAGCTCTCGTCGATCCGCGGCCGGGCCGAGTCCGTGAGGTCGAGCGTGGTGTAGGGCGTGCCGGAGCTGTCGAGTTCGGCGGCGATGGCCGCGGTGGCGGGCCCGTCGTCGTCCACG
The DNA here is from genome assembly GCA_038070365.1 of Streptomyces sp. M19. GTDB lineage: Bacteria > Actinomycetota > Actinomycetes > Streptomycetales > Streptomycetaceae > Streptomyces. The sequence goes on from JAMYWE010000001.1 coordinate 505,359, forward strand.
ACCAGCACCCGCAGGTCGACTCTCGCGTCCGTGTCGGCGGCGTGCGCGCCGGTGGCGGGCGCTGCCGCCGCCATGAGGACCGCCGCGGCGCACGCCGCGGCGGCCCGGTCGTCCGACCCATGTTGACTCCCCAATGCCCGCGCGCACGGCGCGGAGCGACCGGTGATGACGCGCGTGGACATGCCGGATCCCGGCACGGCACAGCCGCGTCCTGTGATGAGTGATCCCTGAGGTCCGGCTCCGTCGTTACGCGTCGGCGGGGCTCCTCCCTGCCGCGCCTCAGCCGTCGCCGGTGGTGGACCCCTGTCCGCCACCGGTCCGCGCGGCCGAAGCCGAAGCCGCGCAAGCCATATAGTGCGCCATGCGCGAAGGCGGCGACCGCCCTGGGGCGTTGTCGCGTTCCCGTCGAACCCGGCCGTGACTGGAATTCATCGCTCCGAAAACCGCTTCCCCGAGCGGCTTCACACCTGTGAAAGACCTGTGAGGATCGGACATCACGGGCTGACCAGTGCGGTCAGGGGAAAGAGCCGAACGGCCGGGCCGCCGCGGCGCCCGGTACTCGCGGGCGCCGGAGCGTCTTCGATCTTTACGAAATCGGCTGAATGCCAGCCGTCCGAAATGTTCGTCTTTGAAGCTGTTGTGCCGCGCCCTCAGCCGACCTCAGTCGATGCTCTGGAGAATGTGCGGCTCGGCGAGGTCGTCCTCGTAGCCGGCCAGCCGGATCGGCGCCGATCGCGCCCAGACATCCAGACTGCACAGCTCGGACCGTGTCACCGGTCGTTCGCCCTCCGCAGAGGGAGGCTCGTTCCGCTGCGTCTCATCGCGGGCCACTGCCACTCCTTCGTGTGACCGAACCGGACATGTCGCCAGGTTAACGACGGGAGAACAGCCCGCGCGTCGATTTCCGAGGCGTGGACAGCATTTCCCCATCCGCACGTACGGGTGGCCACCGGTCACCGCGCGTGGTGAGCTGGGACCGAGAGAGGTGATGCCGTGTACGCCGTACGGGTCAACGGCCCGCGTACCCTCCGGCGCTCCGCGCCACGCGCCGTGGCGGCCGTGGCGGCCGTGGCCGCCGCGCTGCTCCTCACGCTCGGCGGCTGCCGGAGCGACTCCTCCGGGACGGAGGGCCGCTCCCCTTCACGGGCCGGTCGGGCGGTGACGACCCGGTCCTCGCGGTCAAGATCGACAACGTGGCGGCGGCGCGCCGCAGACCGGCGTCGGCTCGGCCGACATCGTCTACGTCGAGCAGGTGGAGGGCGGCCTGAGCCGCCTCCTCGCCGTCTTCTCCTCCACCTGCCGTCCCGGGTCGGGCCGGTGCGCAGCGCCCGGGAGACGGACCTGGACCTGCTCGGGCAGTTCGGCCGCCCCGCCCTCGCCTACTCGGGGTGCAGTCCAAGCTCCAGTCCGCGCTCGACGCCGCCCGCTGTACCCGCTGCCGCCGGGCAAGGCGTCCGACGCGTACGTCCGCGGCACCGACCGTCCCGCCCCGCACAACCTGTACGTCCGGCCCGCGGAGGCTGCGCGACGCCCGCGCGCGAGCCACGCGCGGGACATCGGCTTCACCTTCGAGCGGCGCCTTCCGGCGGCCGGTCCGAGACCGCGCGCACGGTCCGCTTCCCGTCCGCCACCGTCGGCTTCACCTGGTCCGCCGGGAGCGGGCGCTGGCTGGTCTCGATGGACGGCAGCCCGGCGCGCACCACCGACGGCGGGCGGCTGGGGCGGCCACGGTCGTGGTCCAGTACGTGACCGTGCGCTCCTCCCGGTTCCACGACCGCAACGGCAGCGTCTCCCGCTGACCGAGACGGTGGGGTCGGGCACCGCGCGCGTGCTGCGCGACGGCAAGGAGTACGACGCCCGGTGGTCGCGGTCCGGGCGGACCGGCGGTACGCGCTTCACGACGGCGGACGGCGGCGGGATGCCGTTCGCGCGCGGCCCGGTGTGGGTGGTGTTCGCGGCGAAGTGAAGCGGTGTGGGCCGCGAAGGCAGCGGCGGGTCCTCCAGGACCCCGCCCGCTGCCCGAAAGTCCCCGGCGTGCTGGTGGAGACCCCGGACAAGCAGGTCACGGCGGTGCGTGCGGTCACCTCACCACCCCTGGGGATGAAGGCCGGGCCGGTGGAGGGCCCCACCACGGTGGAGTGTTCTCGGGGTCGTGTACTACCGAGGTAGTACGGGCAAGTGGGTGCTCAGGGACGAGGACTAAATGACGTCGGCCTTGCATTGTTAAGGGTATGGATGACGACTGCCCGGCTGAGCGGGTCCTGAGGTGACCTCCCTGGCGCTGTCCGTGGTGCTGGCCCTGGTGTCGGCGGTGTGCTACGCCGCCGGGGCCATACTCCAGGAGCACGTGGCGGCCACCTCACACGACCAGGAGTACGCACCGGTCCGCAACGGCAGCTGGTGGGTGGCGGTCTCCCTGAACGGGGCCGGTGCCGCGCTGCACGTCGTCGCCCTCGCGTACGGGCCGCTGAGCGTGGTCCAGCCGCTGGGCGCGCTCACGATCGTCTTCGCGCTGCCGATGGCCGCCGTGTTCGTGCGCCGCTCGGTCGCCGCCGCGGCGTGGCGGGGCGCGGTGCTGGCCACGGTGGGGCTCGCGGGCTGCTGTCCCTGACGGGGTCGGCCGACTCGCAGGCCCTGACGGACACCGAGCAGGGCGTGCTCACGGTGGTCACGGTCGGCTCGATCGTGCTGCTGGCCGGGACCGCCCGGCTGGTCCGTCCGGCCGCCCTGCGCAGCCTGCTGCTCGCGGTCGCGGCGGGCGGCGCCTTCGGCATCGCCTCGGTCTTCACCAAGAACGTGACGGTCGAGTGGTCGCTGGTCTCGTGGAACGCGTGGGCCGACGGACTGCCCAACCTTGTCATGATCGCGGTACTGGCCTCGGCCGGGTGCTGCTCTCGCAGGCGTCGTACCGGGGCGCCGGGCTGGCCTCGCCGCTGGCGACCGCGACCGTGGCGAACCCGGTGGTGGCGACGGTCGTGGGCATCACCGCCTTCGGCGAGGGCTTCCGGCACGGCCTGCTGGGCACCCTGCTGGCGCTGGTCGCGGCCGGTGTCGCGGGTGCGGGACTGGTTCTGCTGACCGCGCACAGCGCGACGGTGGAGCAGGACGGGCAGGCGCCGCACGAGGCGTTGGAGGTCGAGCCGGTCCCGGTGCCGCTGTCCGAGGAGCGCGAGGAGCCGGCCGACTCCGACGATCCCCGGCGCCCTCCCCGGCCGACTCAGGCTGGCCCGGCAGATCCCCGGCCCCGTCGCCGGTGGAGGCGGAGGACACCGTGGAGAGCGTGGCGCACCACGGGCGCCTGCGCCCGTGGAGCCGCCGGGCCGCCGCACTCCAGGACCACGGCTGAGCGCGTGGGGCGGACCGCGGGTCCGCCCACGCGACGCTGACGCCGCGGGGCCGGTCCTCGATGAGGACCGGCCCCGCGGCGTCAGTCGCTGTCACGCGGAGCCGCGCAGCAGGGCCCAGACCATACGCCCGCCGTCCGGGCCCGGACGGTCTCCCCACTTCTCGGCTATGGCGGACACCAGGACCAGCCCGCGCCCGCTCTCGTCCTCGACGCCCGCGTCACGCGGGTGGGGCCGACCGGTCCCCGCCCTGGTCGGCCACCTCGACGTACAGCAGCCGCTCCTCCTCCGCGCGGAGCAGGCAGCGGACGTGCTCGCTCGCGGTGTGCACGATGGCGTTCGTGAACAGCTCGGACACCACCAGTTCCGCCGCGTCGCAGACGTCCTCGCGGTAGCCCCACAGCGGCAGCCGCGAGCGCACCCGGCGCCGGGCGACGGTGACCGCCGACCGCCGCGCGGGCAGGGTGAACTTCTCCTGATGGAAGCTCAGGGCGGCCAGCCCCTAAGCCCACGAGCCCGGCCGTCGAGGTGCGTTGAGGTCCTGCCACGGCCGTCTCGCCTTCCATCCACCTGTGAAGCTGGGTGTCACAGGTCCGTGCGGTCCCGGCCTTCGCTCGCCGGATCAGCACCCCAACTATCGGTGCCCGTGAGGCAAGTTGGCAAGAGTCATTCTGCAAAATACAGAATAGGCGCAGCAGTCTGTCGCGGTCACACCGGGCATGACACACTGACAAGGGACAACCCCGGCATGGAGGTTCGACGTGAGCGAAGCGCGGTCGGCGCCGACGGTGGGACAGATGGTCCTCGGGATGCGGTTGCGCGATCTGCGGGAGAAGGCCGGGTGCGGTTACGAGGAGGCGGCCCGCGCGCTGCACGTCAACCAGACCACGATCCGCAGGATGGAGAAGGCCGAAGTCGGCCTGAAACTCCCGTATGTGGAGAAGCTGCTGGAGACCTACGGCACCCCGCCGAGGAGGTCGAGGCGTTCCTGGCGCTCGCGGAGACGGCCAAACGCCCCGGCTGGTGGCACCAGTTCCGTGACGTCCTGCCCGACTGGTTCAGCCTGTACGTGAGCCTGGAGGGCGCATCCGTACGCATCCGCGCGTACGAACCCCACTTCGTCCCCGGCCTGTTGCAGACCGTGGACTACGCCCGCGCCCTGCTCCAGGTCGGCTTCCCTCCGCCTCCGCGAGCGAGCTGGACCGCCGTGTCGCGCTGCGGATGGAGCGCCAGGAGCGGCTGAACCGCCCGGACGGCCCGCTGCTGTGGGTCGTGATGGACGAGACCGTGCTGCGGCAGACCGTCGGCAGCCGCGCGGTGATGCGGGCCCAGGTCGACCGGCTCATCGAAGAGGTCCACAGACCGAACGTCATGCTCCAGGTGGTGCCGTTCGCCTCCGGCCCGCACCCGGGCAGGGCGGCCCCTTCCAGATCTTCCGGTTCGACGTCCCCGAACTCCCGGACATCGTCTACGCCGAGGGCCTCGTCGGCGCCGGTTATCTCGACCAACGCGCCGACGTGGCCGCATTTCTGGAGGTCCTGGACCGCATGTGCGCCCAGGCCATACCGGTGCGTCGCACGGAGGGTTACCTCCGGACCTACGCAAGGAGCTCTGACTGTGGATCAGGTGAATCGCATCTACAACGGCATGCCGTCGGGGAACTGGGCACCGAGGGCTGGCGCAAGCCATGGAGCGGGCCCAACGGCGGCGCGTGCGTGGAGGTCATGAGGCTCGCCGACGGCCGGGTGGCGCTGCGGCAGTCGACGGACCCGGACGGCCCCGCGCTGATCTACGCGCACCACGAGATCAAGTCCTTCATCGAGGGGCCAAGGCGGGCGCCGCCGACTTCCTCCTCGTCCGTCCCGAGAGCCGGCTGCCGAACGCCCAGCAGCCCGCGCGGCCGACCGCCCGGAGAGGAGCGCCGCGTGAACACGGACGGTTCGGCAGCGCCGCGCATCGACACCAGCAGGCCGCATCCGGCGCGGATGTACGACTACTACCTGGGCGGCAAGGACCACTACGAGGTGGACGAGCGGGCCGCCTCCTCCATCGCCGAATTCTTCCCGAGCATCTCGGTGTGCGCCCGCGCCAACCGGTCCTTCATGCACCGGGTGACGCGGTGGCTGGCGGCGGAGGCCGGGGTGCGCCAGTTCCTGGACATAGGCACCGGCGTCCCCACCGAGCCCAACCTGCACCAGATCGCCCAGTCGGTCGCCCCGAGGCCCGCGTCGTCTACACCGACAACGACCCCATCGTGCTGGCCTACGCCCAGGCGCTGCTGCGCGGCACGGACGAGGGCCGCACCGCCTACGTACAGGCGGACGTGCGCGACCCGCGAGCATCACCGGCGCGCCCGAGCTGCGCGAGACGCTGGACCTCACCCGGCCGGTGGCGCTGTCCCTCAACGCCCTGCTCCAGTTCGTCCCGGACGAGTTCGGGCCGTACGGGATCGTCCGGGAACTGGTCGACGCCCTGCCGTCCGGCAGCTATCTGGCGCTGTCCCATCCCACCGGGGACTTCGCGCCCGAGATGTGGCGGCGGATCGCCGAGGTCTACCGGGAGGGCGGCATCCCCGTGCAGATCCGCGGCGCGAGCGAGGTCGAGAAGTTCTTCGACGGTCTGGAGCCGGTCGACCCGGGCGTGGTCGTGCCGCACCGCTGGAAGCCCGACGCCGACACCGATGTCACGGTGAGCGACGCCGACGTGTCCCTGTGGTCGGGCGTGGCCCGCAAGCCCTGACCCGGGCGGATCCCGGGGCGGACGGCCGCTACGGCCGCTCCGTCCCCGCGCCGCCCACCGTGGGTCCCGCCGTGAAGCCCATGACGGCGCCGCCGCCCGGCCTCGGCTCGGCGAAGACCGTACCGCCGTGCGCGGTGGCGACCTCGCGGACGATGGCGAGGCCGAGTCCGGAGCCGGGCAGGCTCCTGGCTCCGGGCGCGCGGTAGAAGCGGTCGAAGATGCGCCGCAGGTCCTCCTCGGCGACACCGGGCCCCGGTCCAGGACCGAGACCCGCCCGCCGTCCACCACCACCTCGACGGGCGCCGCCCGTCCCGGTCGAACTTGGCCGCGTTCTCCACCAGGTTGGAGACCGCGCGCTGGAGGGCGGCCGGGCGGCCCCGTACGACGGTCCCGTCCGCGGCGACCGTGATCTCCCGGCCCGTACGGCGCCGCGCGAGCACCACCGCCTTGCGCGCCACGTCGCCGAGGACCACGTCGGTCAGCGGCTCGTCGTCGCGCTGCCCGGCCGCCAGGTCGACCAGTTCGTTGACGAGGTCGGTCAGCTCCGGGTCTCCCCGCGAGGTCGGCGAGCAGCTCCTCGCGGGCGGCGGGCGGCAGTTCCTCGAAGCGGCGCAGCAGGGAGACGTTCGTGCGCAGCGAGGTGAGCGGGTGCGCAGCTCATGGCCCGCGTCCTGCACCAGCCGCCGCTGGTCGTCCTCCGAGCGGGCCAGCCGCCCCAGCATCCCGTCGAAGGCCCGCCCGAGGCGCCCCACCTCGTCCTGGCCCCGATCGGCACCGCGACATCCGTCCGGCCGGTGACCGCCACGGTCTCCGCGACCCGCGTCAGCCGCACCAGACGGCCGGTGATCCGCCCGGCGAGCCACCAGCCCACCACCCCGGCGGTGAGGATCGCGCCGCCCACGAACAGGGCCGTGCGCTGCTGGAGTTCGCGCAGCAGGTCCTCGGCGCCGCTGTACTGCTGCGCCACCTGCACCGCGCCCCGGCCGCCGCCGAGCGCCACGGTCGCCAGCCGGTACCCGGCGCCGTGCAGCTCGGTCTCCCGGCGCACCACGGACCCCGCCCTGCTCGCCCCGCCGTCCTGCGGTCGTCGTCGGCCACCGGCAGCGCGGGCTTGCCCCGGTCGGCGACCCGGCCCGTGGGAGTGAGGATCTGCACCACCGTCCGGGTGGGCGGGGACAGCTCGTCGCGCGGACCGTCGTGGTCCGGGTCCGGCGCCATGAAGTCCTTGTACTCCAGCGGCTGTTCCCTGGCCTGGTCGCGCAGGTCGTCGACGACCTCGTTGAACACCGTCTTCTGGTCCACCCGCACCAGGTGGGCCGCCGCGTCGTAGCTGAGGAACCCCACCAGCAGCGTGACGCTCGCCGCCACGAGCGCGAAGGAGGTCGCGAAGGCCGTGCGGAGACTCGGCCGACGGCCCAGGGGCGCCGGAGTGCGGCGAACCGCACGGTCACGCCTTCCGGATGCTGTATCCGACGCCGCGCACCGTGTGGATGAGCGGGTCGAGTCCCGGGCGGTCGACCTTGCGCCGCAGGTAGCCGATGTAGACGGCGAGGTTCTTCGAGCCGGGGCCGAAGTCGTAGCCCCAGATCCGGTCGTAGATGGTGGCGTGGTCCAGGACGATGCCGGTGTTGCGCGCCAGCAGCTCCAGCAGCTCGAACTCGGTGCGGGTCAGCTCCAGTTCCTCACCCGCCCGCCAGACCCGGCGTGCCGACGGGTCCAGCCGCAGGTCCGCCACCTCCACCGAGCCGTCCCAGACGGCGGCGCCCTCGGGCCGGTCTCCACCGGCCGGGCCCGCCGCAGCAGCGCCCGCAGCCGTGCGAAGACCTCCTCGATCTCGAAGGGCTTGGCCACGTAGTCGTCCGCGCCCGCGTCCAGGCCCTCGATGCGCTCGGCGGTCTCCACCCGCGCGGTGAGCATCAGCACCGGCGTGCGGTCCCCTCCGCGCGCAGTACGCGGCAGACCTGGAGCCCGTCCACGCCGGGCATCATCACGTCCAGCACGATGACGTCCGGACGCTGCCGGTGGACGGCGGCCAGCGCCTCCACCCCGTCGGGCACCGCCGTCACGCCGTACCCTCCAGGGCCAGCGCCCGCTCCAGCGCGTTGCGGATGGCCCGGTCGTCCTCGGCCAGCAGCACGGTGTACGTCGTCCTCACCCTCTGAGTCTGCCAAGGCAACGACGCCCGCGGCCCGCGAGGCCAGCAGGCGGGCCCGCTTCTTACCCGTCTCTCACCTTCCTCTCGATGCGGGCTTACCGGCTTGGCGCAGGGTGTGTTCCGGCCGCGGGCGGTACTCCGGGCCGTCGCCGGCCGGAGAGACACCGCATGAAGATCGCATTCCTGCTGCACAACGCCTACGGGATCGGCGGCACGATCCGCACCACGTTCAACCTGGCCGAGGCGCTGGCCGAACGCCATGACGTGGAGATCGTCTCGATGATGCGGCACCGCGAGGAGCCGCGCTTCACCCGCACCCCGGGTGCGGCTCGTCCCGCTGGTGGACACGCGTCCGAGCGGCCTCGACGCGCGCGACCCGCGGTTCCACGAGCCCGCCCGGACTTCCCGCCGCCGAGAAACGGCACCACCAGTACAGCAGGCTGATCGACCTGCGGGTCATCGGCTATCTGGGCGGCTGCGACGCCGACGTGATCATCGGCACCCGGCCGGGCATCAACGTCTACCTCGCCCGCTTCGGCCCGCCGCGCGCTGCGCGTCGGACAGGAGCACCTGCGCCACGACGCGCACGGCAGGCGCTGCGCGCCGAGCTGGCCCGCCACTACCGGCGGCTGGACGCGGTGGTCACCACGACGGAGGCCGACGCGGCGGTCTACCGGGCGCGGATGCGGCTGCCGGGGTACGGGTCCTGGCCGTCCCCAACAGCGTCCCCGAGCCGTCCGTGCCGCCCTCCGACGGCATCGCGCCGGTCATCGCCGCCGCGGGCCGACTGGTCCGCGGCAAGCGCTTCGACCTGCTGATCGAGGCGTTCGCCACCGTCGCGGCCAAGCGTCCGGACTGGCGGCTGCGGCTCTACGGCGGCGGCCCCGAGCGCGACCGGCTGCGCGCGCTCGTCGACACGCTCGGCCTGGCGGACAGCGTCCGGCTGATGGGGCCGTGCTCACCGATCGAGGAGGAGTTCGCCAAGGCGTCGATCGTGGCCGTGACCTCGGACGCGGAGTCCTTCGGCATGACCATCGTGGAGGCGATGCGGTGCGGTGTGCCGGTCGTCAGCACGGACTGCCCGCTGGGCCCCGCCGAGATCATCCAGGACGGTGTGACCGGTCGGCTGGTGCCCCGTGGGGACGCCGAGGCGTTCGCCGCCGCCCTGCTGGGCCTGATCGAGGACGTCCCCGCCCGCCGCGCGATGGGCGCGGCGGCCCTAGAGCGCGGCCGGGCCTACGACCCGGAACGGCTCTCCCGGCGCTACGACCTGCTCTTCCAGGAACTGGCCGCCACCCGCCGCAGCCGCGCCTGGCAGCGCGCGGGCCGGTTGGCGGACCGGGCGCGCGGCTGGCGCGGCGGCTTTCGGCGGCGGCGCGGCCGCGCGGTGACCGCGAGGCGGCCGGACCGGGTGAGCGTACGGGCGCCGGGCCCGCGCACCACCGGCCCGCCCGGCTACCGGTCGGGCTACCGGTCGGGTTACCAGTCGGTCGGCGCGTAGTCCTGAGGAAGCACCCGAACAGGTCCTCGCCGCTCTCGCCGCGCACGATCGGGTCGTACACGCGCGCCGCGCCGTCCACCAGATCCAGCGGCGCGTGGAAGCCCTCGGCGGCGAGCCGCATCTTGTCGGGGTGCGGGCGCTCGTCGGTGATCCAGCCGGTGTCGACGCTCGTCATGAGGATCCGGTCGGTCTCGAACATCTCGCGCGCGCTGGTGCGGGTGAGCATGTTCAGGGACGCCTTCGCCATGTTGGTGTGCGGATGGCCCGCGCCCTTGTAGCCGCGGCTGAACTTGCCTTCCATCGCGGACACGTTGACGACGTAGGTGCGCCGGGCCGGCGAGGCGGCCATCGCCTGCCGCAGTCGGCTGATGAGGATGAAGGGCGCCGTCTCGTTGCACAGCTGCACTTCGAGCATCTCGACCGGGTCCACCTCGTTGACGCGCTGGATCCAGGTGTTGCTCGGGTCGAGGTCCGGTACGAGCCCGCCCGCGTCGATCGCGGTCCCGGCCTCGATACGGGCGGGCGAGGCGGAGCCGCTGGTGAGGGCGAGCGCGGTGAGGTCCTGCGGGTGCGCCCGTCGCCCCGGACCGGCACCGGTCCCGGCAGGGCGGGCTGGGCGCCGCTGCCGAACGCGCCGAGGACGACCGCCTCGGGCAGTTCACCGGCGGGCGGCGGGGCGGACTCGCCCGCGATCAGCTCCGCGTACGCCTGCGGGGTGCGGCGCACGGTCTGGGCCGCGTTGTTGATCAGGATGTCCAGCGGCCCGGCGTCGCGGACGGTGTCGGCGAGCGCGATGACCTGCGCGGGTCGCGCAGGTCGATGCCGACGACGCGCAGCCGGTGCAGCCACTCGGCGCTGTCGGGCATGGCGGTGAACCGCCGTACCGCGTCCTGGGGAAGCGGGTGGTGATGGTGGTGTGCGCGCCGTCGCGCAGCAGCCGCAGCGCGATGTACATGCCGATCTTGGCGCGACCGCCGGTGAGCAGGGCGCGCCGCCCGGTCAGATCGGTACGGGCGTCCCGGCGGGCCCGGTTCTCGGCGGCGCAGCTCTGGCACAGCTGGTGGTAGAACGCGTCGACCTCGACGTAGCGGGTCTTGCACACGTAGCAGGACCGGGGCCGCCGGAGGATGCCCGCGATCTCGGTGGTCACGGAGGAGGCGAGGGCGCGCCCGAGGGTCTCGTCGTCGATGCGGTCGGCGGCGCCGGTGGCGGTGGCCTCGGTCACCGACTTGTCGTGGGCGGTCTTGGCGGCGCGCCGCTCCTGGCGCCTGCGCTGCTTCACGGTCCGGTAGATGCCGGAGGTGGCTCGGCGCACGGCTATCGCGTCGGGGTGGTCGACGGGGAGCCGGTCCAGTTCGGCCAGCACGCTCAGGCAGGTCGCCAGGCGGTCGGGGTCGATGCCCGCCCGTCCCCGGTCCCGGTCCCGTCGCCCGGGCGGTGCCCGTCTCCTCGGCCCGGCCGTCGTTGGTCACCGTCATCGCCGCTGCCGCACTTTCTGGTCCGTTCGATCTCCCGTTCAACGGCGGAACGATACGGAAGGGCGGCCGGTCCCGCCAAACCAGGCCGCCGTCCCGCCCCGGTCCGCGGCCGTCCCGCCCCGGCGCGCGGTCTCAGCGGCGCCGGCGCGCGGTCTCAGCGGCGCCGGGGCCGCGGTAGAGGTAGTCGCCCGGGCGGGCCGTACGGCGCCGGGGTCCGGGTCGGCGAGGGACCGGATCACGTCGTGGTCGGGGACAGCGCGCACGCCGGGTCGGTACGGGCGGCGTCCCCGGTCAGCGCGTACGCCTGGCAGCGGCAGCCGCCGAAGTCCTCCTCGCGGCGGGCGCAGCTCCGGCAGGGCTCGCTCATCCACTCCTGGCCGCGGTAGCGGTTGAACGCGGCGGAGTGGTCCCAGATCCACTCCAGGGTGTGGTCGCGGACGTTGGGCGGGTCCAGTCCGGGGAGCCGGCCGCCGCCGGGCAGGGCAGGGCGGTGCCGTCGGGGCGACGGTCAGCGAGACCGCGCCCCAGCCGCCCATGCAGGGCTTGGCGACGCCGTCGAAGTGGTCGGGCAGCACCCACACCAGGTCCACCAGGCCGCCGAGTCGCTCCCGGTAGTGCTCGACGGTGTCGCGGGCGCGGGCGAGCTGGTCGCGGGTGGGCAGCAGGGCGTCGCGGTTGGCCAGCGCCCAGCCGTAGAACTGGGTGTTGGCGAGTTCGACGCTGCGCGCCCCAGGCCAGGCCGAGTTCGATGAGGTCGGCGAGGGCGTCGAGGTTGTCGCGGTGCAGCACGACGTTCAGGCCCAGCGGCAGTCCGCGCTTGCGGACGAGGGCGGCGGCGCGCTCCTTGTCCGCGAACGACCGGCGCCCGGCGATCCGGTCCGAGGCGCGCGCGTCGGCGTGCTGGACGGACAGCTGGACGCTGCGCAGCCCGGCGGCGGCGAGCGCGCCGAGCCGGGCGTCGGTGAGGCCGACGCCGCTGGTGACGAGCTGGGTGTAGATCCCGGCGGACTCGGCGGCGGCGCAGATCGGCTCCAGGTCGTGGCGCAGCAGCGGCTCGCCGCCGGACAGATGGGTGTGGACGACGCCGAGATCGCCCGCCTGCCGCATGACGCGCGCCCAGTCGGCGGCGCTCAGCTCGCGCGAACGGCGGGTCAGCTCAAGGGGTTGGAGCAGTACGGGCAGTGCAGCGGGCAGCCGTGGGTGAGTTCGGCGAGCAGGGCCCAGGGCGGGCGGCGGCGCTCATCGCACCCAGCCCTCCCGCCGGACCCGGTCCAGGAAGGCGGGGACCTCGGTGGCCACCGGGGCGCCGGGGAACCGGGCGGTCAGCTCGCCGACGATCCCCGGCACGTCGCGCGAGCCGTCGCAGAGCCGCAGCACGGCGGCGGCCGAGCCGCGCAGCACCACGACGCGCTCGGGGAGCACCAGCAGTTCGACGTCCCGCACCCGGTCGTGGCGCAGCACGGCGGCGCGGGTCAGGGCGGGCGCCACGGCGCGGTGGGGCCCGCCGGTGGCCGGTGTGCCCGTCGGGCTCCCGCCGGTCGCGTCCTCGACCGTCCCGCCGGTCACGGGCCCTCCTGGGGTCGGCGTGGTCGATCGCGTCCAGGAGCGACCACAGGACGTCGCACTTGAAGGACAGGGCGGCCACGGCCCGGTCCTGGTCGGCCTCGGTGCGCGCCCAGTCCAGGACGAGCGCGAGGGCCTCGTCGCTGTCGCGGCGGCCCTGGGCCTGACGGGTGCGGAAGTAGGCGAGGCCCTCGGCCTCGATCCACCGGTAGTGGCGTTCGAACGCGGCGGTGCGGGTGACCATGATGCCGGGCGCGGACAGCTCGGTGAGGGAGGAGGCGACGGCCTCCAGCGGGGCCGCAGGCGGCAGAAGTTGACGTAGCCGTCGACGGCGAGCCGGACCCGGGCAGGACGTCCGCGCCGGACAGCAGCGCGTCGCGGGCAGCCCGGCGGTCTCGCCGAGCCGCAGCCAGCGTTCGATGCCGCCCTCGCCCTCGGCGGTGCCGTCGTGGTCCTGGATGCGGCGCAGCCACATCCGACGCAGCCGCGGGTCTCCAGCTTGGCGGTGATCAGCGCGTCCTGACGGGGATGTGGCGCTGGTAGTGGAACCGGTTGCGGATCCAGCGGCGCAGTTCGTCGGGGCTCAACTCCCTTCGTGCATGCGGAGGTTGAAGGGTGGCGGTCGTGGTAGCGCTCGCGCGCCACGGTCCGCAGCCGCCTCGAACTCGGTCGGCGTGCTCATGGTGGGGTATCCGTCCCGTCGTTCACAGCTCGATCACCATCCCGTCGGCGGCCACCTCGATGCCCAGCGCGGCGAGCCGCCGGTGCTGGGGAGCGGCCGGGTCGACCAGGGGTTGGTGTTGTTGAGGTGGGTGTACAGGCGGCGTCCCGGCAGTTCGGCCAGGATCCGCGCGGTCCCGCCGGGCCCGTCGATCGGCAGGTGCCCCATGCCGGTGGCCGTACGGGAGGAGAACCCGGCGGCGCGGGGCTCCTCCTCGTCCCAGAAGGTGCCGTCGACGATCACGCAGTCGGCCACGGCGGCGGCCTCCTGGAGGGTCTCGGGCCAGGCGGCCAGGGCGGGGCGTACAGCACGGAGCGCCCGGTGGCCGGTTCCGTCAGCCGCAGGGCCACCACCCAGGGTTCGTCGTCGGAGCCGGTTCCGACGGCGTAGCGGGGCGCTTGGCGGAGACGGGAGCGCGGCGACGGCCAGTTCGGCGCCGGGGCCCAGGGGTTCCGGCCGCGGGCCGAGGTCGTACCAGTCCAACGTGGCGTACGGGCCGAGGACTTCACCGAGGCGCGGCCCGTCGAGCAGGGCGCGGCGGACCGGCGCGGTGGCGTGGACCGCCACGCGGTCCGCCTCGCGCAGCCGGGCGATGCCGAGGGTGTGGTCGAGTTCGGCGTCGGTGAGGATCACCCCGGCCAGCGGGTCTGCCGCGGTCCGGGCCCGGGGTGCAGGTCCGGGTTCTCCTCGATCTGGTCGCCGATGTCGGGGTGGCGTTGACCAGGTACCACCGGCCCTCGTCGGCCCGTACGGCGAGCGAGGCGTGGCGGCGGCGCCAGTGGGGCGCGTGCCCCGGTGCAGCCGGGGCACGCGCAGTTCCACTGGTACGCCGCCGCCCGCCGCGGTGCCGAGCACGCGCAGCAGCATGGCGGGCGGTCAGCGGGGTTCGGGGAGAAGTAGGCGGTGACTTCGAGCGCGGTCTCGATCACCTCGTAGTCCGGGGTCTGCCAGGCGGTCATCTCGGGTGCTGCCGCGCCGGTTCCTCGGTGGTGTTCACGGACTCGTTCATGGCCGTACCTTCCTTCCGGTGGTCGGGGTGATCCGGTGGGCGGCCGCCCGCCGGATCCGCACATGGTGAAGGGCACGTCGTCGGTTGTGGTCAAGGATGACGGGATCGCCGACTCGCGTGAAGAGGCCGTGGACGACGCGCAAGTGCCGGATGGGGCACGGGAGATGAACGGAGGGCGGGCCACGAGGTCGGTCGGCCCTGGCGGTTGACGGGATTGGAAGGCTTCTTTACATTCCCTTGAACAGCGATTCGCCTCACGTGTCACCCCACCACGCGGCCCGTCCCGCCCTGGGTATTCAGATGAACGGACACGGGTCAGACAGGAGAATCCCATGGCACGGCATCCGCACGCCCGGGACAGCTGCGGCGCGCCGCGCTCACCGCGGTCACCGCGAGCGCTCTCGCGGCCGGGCTGCTCGTGGGCACGGCGACGACGAGCGGGCGCACCCGCGCGGCGCGGCGTCCGTACCGTCCGACATCACCACGGTCTCGTCCGACTGGTCGATCCCTGGGGCTGAGCTGGCTGCCCGACGGCTCGGCCCTGGTCACCGAGCGCGACTCGTTCAAGGTCTTCCACTCACGCGGTCCGGCGACCGGACCGAGGTGGGCACCGTCCCGAACGTGGAGACGACGGGCGGCGAGGGCGGCCTGCTCGGGCTCGCGGTGTCACCGGACTGGGAGCAGGACCACGCCGTCTACGTCATGCACTCGGCGGCCGACGACAACCGGATCGCGCGCATGACCTACGACGGCGAGACGCTGAGCGACTACCAGCCGCTGGTCACCGGCATCAAGAGGAACACGTACCACAACGGCGGGCGGCTGAAGTTCGGCCGGACGGCTATCTGTACGCCACCACGGGCGACGCCCAGACCAAGGACCTGGCGCAGGACAAGGACTCGCTCAACGGCAAGATCCTGCGGATGACGACCGACGGCGAGCCCGCCCCTGGCAACCCGTTCGACACCCTCGTCTACTCCTACGGCCACCGCAATCCGCAGGGCCTGACCTGGGACGCCGACGGCCGGCTGTGGTCGGCCGAGCTGGGCGACGCCACCTACGACGAGCTGAACCTCATCGAGCCGGGCGGCAACTACGGCTGGCCGGTGTGCGAGGGCGCCTGCGAGGAGTCCGGCATGACCGACCCGCGCGCCAGTGGAGCACCGGCGACGCGTCGCCGAGCGGCATCACGTACGCCGACGGCGCGCTGTACATGTCGGCGCTCCGGGCGAGCGGCTGTGGCGCATCCCGGTGGACGGCGCGGAGACCGGCACCCCGGAGGAGTACTACACGCGGACCTACGGACGGCTGCGCACCGTCGAGACCGTGCCGGACGAGAACGCGCTGTGGCTGTCCACGACGAACGCCGACGGCAACGGCGGCCAGCCGGAGGGCTCGGACGAGGTCTTCCGGGTCGGCCTGGAGTAGCCCCACGGGACGCCACCGCCTGGCGACTCACCCCGGTGACCCGCGGCCCGCCCTCCAGTAGCCGAAGAAGGCGATGTCGGACCTGGACATGCCGCGTTCGGCGGTCAGATGGCGGCGCGCCCCGGTGGCCAGGCTGCTCTCACCGCAGACCCACGCGTAGCGCGGCGTCGGCAGGGCGGAGGCGGTGAGCGTCTCCAGCGCCAGACTGCCCGGCTTGCGGCCGTCCGCGTCCCGGGCAGCCAGCGGACGTCGACCCCGGCCGGTGCGCGGACCGGCCGGACGTCGGCGCTGGAGGGACCTCCAGCAGCGCCGTGGCCTCCAGGCCGGCGGGGCGCACTCCAGGATCGCCAGCGCCGCCGGGACCGCGCCTCGTCGGCGACCAGGAGCTGGGCCCGCCCTCCGGCGGCAGATAGGTCATGCCCTCGTCGAGGAGTCCGACCTCCTCGCCGGGGCGGCGCGCACGGCGAACTCCGAGGCCGGGCTGCCGGTCCCGTGCACGACGAAGTCGATGTCGATTTCGAGGGCGCCCGGCCGGAACGCGCGGACGGTGTAGTTGCGCACCCACGGGCGGGTGGCCGCGTTCATCATCAGGCACTGCGCCATCCACCTGTTCCCCGAGGCGGTGGGCAGCCGCAGCCCGCCCTGCCCCTCGCGGCGGAAGAAGAGGCGGACGCACTGGTCGTACCCCATGGGGTGGAAGTCGGCCATCTCGGGGCCGCCGAGGGTGAGCGTGACGAAGTGCTCGGAGGTGCGCCGGGAGCGCACGACCTCGGCCCGGAGAAGCCGCCTGCTGTCGGGACTCCTGCGCTTCGGCAACATCGGTACGCGCCTCCTGAGGCCGCCCGCCCGTGGCGTCGGCGGGGACATCGACTTGAACAGTGTTTGAGTTGAACGGTGTTCAGGCTAGGCAGTAGCGTCAGCCGTGTCAAAGGTGCGACTTCGAGGGTTCGCGGGAGCGGTCTGCATGCAACTTCGACGGGCTGACGTACTGAGCGGCGCCCTGGCACTGCTCGACGAGGGCGGCCTCGAAGGACTGACCATGCGCAGGCTGGCCGCCCGGCTCGACGTCCAGGCGGGCGCGCTGTACTGGCACTTCACCAACAAGCAGGCGCTCCTCGACGCCATGGCCGACAAACTGATCGAAGGCGTCGGCGAGAATCTCCCGCCGGGCCCGTGGGACGAGCAGGCCGCCGCCCTCGCCCACCGGCTGCGCGCCGCCCTCCTCGCGCACCGCGACGGCGCGCGCGTGCTGGCCGGCACCTTCGTCACCGAGTCCCACACGCTCACGGCGGGCCATGCCGCCATGGACATCCTGACCTGGCCGGACTCCCCGCCGAGCGGGCCGGAATGATCGCGTTCGCGATGATGCACTACGTCCTCGGCCACACCATCGAGGAGCAGGCCCAGGCCGAGCCCGCCATCGCCGAGACCTGGGAGGCCAGCGCGAAGCCCTGCTCCAGCAGGGCGACTTCGCCTACACCCGGGCTCTGGGCGCCGTGTTCGACACCCCGCAGGAAGAGCGCTTCGACTGCGGCCTTGAGCTGTTCCTGGACGGCCTCCGCCACCAGGTCGCGCGGACGCGGTAGCGGGCGGGCGGTGCGACGGCGACCCGGCCCGGCCGGGGCCCGGAGGGCGATCCGACCGGGGCCCGGACGGCGACCCGACACCAGAAAGGTAAGGTAAGCCTTACCGAACCACTGGAGGGTCTGTGCGCACCACTCGTCTGTTCTCCCCGCTCACGGCCGCCCTCGCCGTGATCCTCGTGGCGGGTTGCGGCACGGCGGACTCCGCGAGCCCGTCCGACGCCGGTGGCGGCACCGGTACCCAGCGGGCCGACGGCGCCTTCCCGCGCTCCGTCCACCACGAGCTGGGCACCACCGAGGTCGCCGAGCGGCCCAGGCGGATCGCGGCCATCAGCACCGGCCAGCTCGACGACCTGCTGACCCTCGGCCTCACCCCGGTCGCCACCACCCGCGCCGACCACGCGGGCCTGGTCCCGGACTACCTGCGCAAGGCGTTCCCCGAACGCGCCAAGGCGCTCGCCGCGATGACCGACATCGGCACCCGCACCTCGCCCAACCTGGAGCGGCTCGCCGCCGCCAAGCCCGATCTGATCCTGGTCAACAGCACCCAGGGCAGCCTGTACCCCACCCTGAGGGAGATCGCCCCGACCGTGGTCACCAAGGGCCGGGGAGTGAACTGGAAGGACGACCTGCTGACCGTCGCCGACGCCGTCGGCGCGCCCGAGCGGGCGGGAGGCTCTCGACGACTTCGCCTCCGACGCCGCGAAGAAGGGCGAGAAGCTCGGCGGCACCGGCACCACCGTCTCCATGGTCCGGTTCAACCCCGACCGCGTGCGGATGTTCGGGACGAAGTCCTTCACCGGCACCATCACCGACGACATGAGGCTCGGCCGCCCCACGGCCCAGCGCTTCGACGACATCTCACGCGACCTGAGCGCCGAGCGCATCCCGCGGATGGACGGCGACTGGATCTTCTACTCGATCCAGGGACGGCAGGCCGAGTCCGACGCCGACGCCTACCGGGCCAATCCGCTGTGGCGCAAACTCGGCACCGTACGGGCCGGACACGCCGTGCGGGTGGACGACGACCCCTGGTACCTCAACGCCGGACCCACCGCCGCCCGCGTCGTCCTCGACGACATCGTCACCCACCTCGGCGGCTGAACCTCGCCACGGCCCGTACGCCATCGGCACGTTCCGCCGTCGCGCGGCCGTCCCCGGCCATAGTCTCGCCGCACGGGCCCCGGATCCGGTGCCGGTGGCCGAGGCGAGGAGGCGACCATGGTGGCGGAGGACCGCGAGCGGGTCCGGCCCGGCAGGAGGCCGAGCGACTGACGGCGGGCGGGGTCCACGGGATCGCGCTCACCTGGTGGACAACGCGGGCCTGACCCGCGTCAAGGCCGTGCCCACCGCGCGGCTCCCGCAGACCGTACGGCGGGCGTGGGCATGTCCCCGTCTTCGACGTGTTCGTGGTGGACGACTCGATCACCACCAGCCGCCACATCGGCGGCCCCGACGGCGATCTGCGGCTCTTCCCCGACCTGAACCGGCTGACGGCGCTGGCGGCGCAGCCTGGCTGGGCGTGGGCGCCCGCCGACCGGTACGACCAGCTGGGCGCGCCGCACCCGCCTGCCAGCGGCAGTTCGCCCGGCGCACGGCCGAGCGGGCCCTGGAGCGCGGGTTCGAGCTGCGCATGGGTTTCGAGACCGAGTGGGTGGTCACGCGCGCCGACTCCCCGAGAACGCGCCGCGCTACCCACGACGGGCCCGCCTACGGCATGGCGCGCCTGGTCGACATGTCGTCGTACCTCTCGGACGTCCTGGACGCTGCGCGCGCAGCGCGTGGACGTACTCCAGATCCACCCGGAGTACGCGCCCGGCCAGTTCGAGGTGTCGGTCGCGCCCGCGGACCCGGTGGGCGCCGCCGACCTGGCCGTCCTGGTACGCGAGACGCTCCGCGCGGTGTCCGGCGGCACGACCTGACCCGTCGTTCGCACCCACCGTCGAGCCGGGCGGGGTCGGCAACGGGCGCATCTGCACCTGAGCCTGGTGGACGCGCGCGACGGCCGGAACCTGGGCCGGGGCGGCGAGGGGCCGTACGGGATGACGGCCGCCAACGAGGCGTTCCTCGCCGGGTGCTGCGAGAACTGCCCGCACTGCTCGCCATCGGCGCGCCCTCGGCCGCCAGCTACCTGCGGCTCGAACCCTCCCACTGGGCCGGGGTGTTCCAGTGCTGGGGCCTGGAGAACCGGGAGGCGGCCATCCGCTTCATCACCGGGCCGCCGGACGACCCGGCGCGGCGAACGCCGAGGTCAAGTGCTTCGACCCGGCGGCCAACCCGTATCTGGCCGTGGGCGCGGTCACCGCCGCCGGGCTGGCCGGGATCGACGACCGGCTGACACTGCCCAGCCGGTCGCCGGGGACCCCGCGCACGAGGGCACGGAGCGGCGGCTGCCCACCTCGCTGCCCGAGGCGCTGGCGCACTTCGAACGCTCGGCGGTGCTGCGCGAGGCGCTGGGCGACCCGCTCTTCGAGGCGATCGCCGCCGTACGCCGGGCGGAGGCCGAGCTGTTCGCGGAGGCGTCGCCGCGGGAGATCGCGGCCGCCACGCGGGGCGGTACTGATGACCGCGCCCGCGACCGCCGGTGGCGGGCCCGGGACCGCCGGGGCGCGCCTGGAGCTGGTGGACCACCACTGCCACGGCGTGGTGCGCCACGACCTGGACCCGGCCGCGTTCGAGGCGCTCCTGACCGAGGCCGACGCCCGGCCGCGCCGGGCACCAGCTTCCTCGACACCCAACTGGGCTTCGCCCTGCGGCGGCTGTGCCCGCCGCTGCTGGGCCTCGAACCGCACTGCCCGCCCGAGCGGTATCTCGACCGGCGGCGCGAGCTGGGCACGGCCGAGGTGACCCGCCGCATGCTGGGCGCCTGCGGGATCGAGACGTTCGTGGTGGACACCGGGCTCCCCGGCGAGCTGACCGCGCCCGCCGAGCTGGCCCGCGCGCGGCCCCGCGGCCGTCTCCCACGAGATCGTCCGCCTCGAACAGCTCGCCTCCCGGGCCGCCGACGCCGCGGCGGACACCGACGCCTTCCTGACCGGGCTGGCCGACGCGGTGCGGCTGGCCGCCCGTACGGCCGTCGGCTTCAAGTCGGTCGCCGCCTACCGGTACGGGCTGGACTTCGACCCGGCGCCACCGCGGGAGGCCGAGTTGCGCGCGGCGGCCGACCGCTGGCTGACCGGCCGCGCGCCCGGCGCCCGGGTCACCGACCCCGTCCTGCTGCGGCACCTGGTGTGGTCCGCCGCCCACACCGGCCTGCCGCTCCAACTGCACACCGGGTTCGGCGACCCGACCTGCGGCTGCACCGCTGCGACCCGCTGCTGCTCACCGACTTCCTCCGCGCCGTGCGCCCACCGGCTGCCAGGTGGTGCTGCTGCACGGCTACCCGTACCACCGGGGCGCGGCCTACCTCGCGCACGTCTTCCCCACGTGTACGCCGACGTGGGCTGGCCCTGGCGCACACCGGGGCGCGCCGAGACGGTCCTCGCGGAGGTGCTGGAACTCGTCCCTTCGGCAAGCTGCTGTTCTCCACCGACGCCTTCGGCCTGCCCGAGCTGTACGTGGTCGGCGCCCGGCTCTACCAGGAGGCGATGGCGCGGCTGACGGGCCGCTGGGTGGCGGAAGGCCTCTGGTCGGCCGAGGACGCCGAGCGGGTGGTGGCTATGGTCTCGGCGGACAACGCCCGCCGGGTGTACGGGATATGAGGGCCGCTCCCCGGCGGGAGCGGAGCACGCGGCTACCCGCCGCCCGCAGCTTCCGCGCGCGCTCGGTCGGGTCGTAGTCCGGCCCCACGCCCTCGATCAGCAGCACGTCCCCCGGATGTGGTCGGTGCGCAGCCGCAGGATGTCCTGGTAGGCGGGCGAGTCGTACCAGGCGCGGGCCTCGGCCAGCCCCGGAACGCGATGAGCACCACGCTGCCGGGCCAGTCCCCTCCAGCACCTCGGCGGGCGGCCCGTGCGCGGCGAACCGGCCGCCGAAGGGTCGAGGGTGGCCTGGACGCGCTCCAGGTACACGAAGACGTCGGGGTGCGAGCGGCGGTCGCGGAGGTGGGCGAAGGCGTAAGCGGTCACGGTCGGGCTCCTTCGTTCCTGGCGCCTCGCGGACGCGGGCGACGACCGGAACGTAACCGGGGTGGCCGGGGACGGCGATTACCCGCGAGGTCATCGCCGCGCCGGGAGGCGGCGTGTCGCGCCGTCAGCCGTTGAGCGCGAGCCCGATGCCCTCGTCGCGGCCCAGCTCCCGGCCCGCCTGGTACGCCGCCTCGAACGCGCCGTCGCCCAGCGTCGCGCGCAGCGTGCCCTCCGCGGTCCGGCGGAACGTCAGCTCCCGCATGCCGAGCTGCGCCAGCCCCGCCAGGTCCCACTGCCGGGTCCCCGCCCCGAGCAGCCGGGCGGCGCGGTCCATGTCCCCGTCGGCGACGGCGGCCCCGGTCAGCAGGTCCACGGCCGCGGCCACGCCGAGCCCGTCGCGCAGCCGCCACTTGACTCCAGCGCGGCGCGGCCGTGCCGGGCGGCGGCCTCGGCGTCCCCGCGGCCCAGCTCGGCCAGGCCGCGGAAGTACTCCCCACGCCCGCATCCACACCTCGCCGCGCTGCTCGCACTCCGCGCGGAGCCGGTCGGCGGCCTCGGCGGCGCGGGCGTACTCGCCCTGGGAGAGCATCAGGTAGGCCCGTACGGCGAGGGTGAGCAGCCGGAAGAACTCGGCGCCGCCGCCCTCCCCGGGCCCGGCCCCACTCCCCGACGAGTCCCGAGGAACGGGCCCACTCGCCCCGGACCGCCAGGCTGGCCCCGGCGAGCGGGAGGACGAACGGGTCGGCACGGCGCAGCCGGGCCTGCTCTGCGCAGACCGAATTGAGCGCCTCCGCGGCGTCGAGTTCGTCCCGGGTGATGGTGACGAGCCGGTGCGCCCACTGGGCACGGGCGCGGTCGGCGCCCGGCTCGGGGCCGTGGGCCAGGGCTCGCTCCAGATAGCGGCGGCCCTCGCCCTGGAACCCGCAGGCGTACCAGAAGAACCACAGCGAGCCGGTCATCTCCAGGGCGAGCCGCTCGTCGGACCCGGTGAGGCAGTGCTCAAGCGCCACCCGCAGATTGGCGTGCTCCACGGCCATCCGCCGGGACCACTCGATCTGGCGGGCGCCGAGCCACTCGGCCTCGCCGCGCTTGGCGAGCCAGCGGTAGTAGTCCCGGTGGCGGCGTCGCACCGCCTCCGCCCGCCGAGTTCGTCGAGCCAGGCGGCGCCAAGTCGGTGATGGTGCCGAGCATCCGGTAGCGCGGCTCGGCGCCGTGGCCGGTCTTCAGCACGATCGACTTGTCCACGAGCCCGGCCAGCAGCCCCTGCACCTCCTCGGGCTGGAGCGGACCGCCGGAGCAGGCGTACTCGGCCGCCTCCAGCCCCCACCCCCGGCGAACACCGAAAGCCGCGCCCACAGCAGCCGTTCCAGCGGGCGCACAGCTCGTGGCTCCAGCCGATGGCGGTGCGCAGCGTCCGGTGCCGGGGCAGCCGGGGACCGGCCCCGGACGTCAGCAGCTCGAACCGGGAGTCCAGCCCGGCGAGCAACTGCCCCACGGTCAGGAGCGCAGCCGCGCGGCGGCGAGTTCGACGGCGAGCGGGATCCCGTCCAGCCGACGGCAGATCGCCATCACGTCGGTCCGGTTGTCGCCGGTCACGGCGAAGCCCGGCGCGGCGGCGGAGGCGCGGGCGGCGAACAGCTCGACCGCGCTCCCCGTCCCCCGTCCCGGTGGTGAACGGGCAGCGGCGACACGGTCAGCACGTGCTCCTCGGCGATGCCCAGGGGCTGGCGGCTGGTCGCCAGGACGCGCAGCCCGGGGACGGCCGCCAGCAGCCGCTCCACCACCCGCGCGCACTCGGCCAGCACGTGCTCGCAGGTGTCCAGCACCAGCAGCAGCCGCTCGTGCCTCGCGGTCGGCGATCGCGTCGAGTTCGGGGAGCCCCGCGAGGTCGGTGGCCCGGACGGCCTGGGCGACGGTGCTGGTGAGCAGCGCCGGATCGCGCAGCGGCGACAGCTCGGCGACCCGTACCTCACCGGGCCGGTCCCCGCACGTCCGCTCGGCGGCCTTGAGCGCCAGCCGGACTTGCCGACCCCGCCGGGCCCGGTGAGGGTCACCAGCCGCGCCGAGGTCAGGAGCGTCCCGATCACGGTGAGTTCGTCGTGCCGACCGATGAAGCTGTCCGTTCCGGCGGGCAGTTGGTCCGCCCTCCGCCCGTCCAGTGAGGCTGCCACCCGTCTCCTTCGCCCGCTGCCGGGCGTCGCCGCCCGGTTACCCGTTGTGGTGAAGGTCACCCTAGCCAGTCGCCGCGACCGGCCATGCCGCGTAGCGTGGAAATCCTCCCGTCCTGCGGGATTTCAGCGTTCGCAAGCGCGTTTGAGGGGTGCTGGTTTGACCGTGGATCCCGTGGTGACGCCCGTCGGTCAGATGCGTCCGGGGACCATCTCTTCCTCGGCTACGACACGGACGAGGAACGCGAGTCGGTACTCGCCTCGTTCATCCTGGACGGGCTCGCGGTCGGACATCGCACGCTCGTCCTGGCCCCCACCGACGCCCCTCCCGACCTGGCCCTGGGCTTCCTTGAGCGGTACGGGCTCGACCCGCGCCCCGCCCTGAAGGCGTCACGGATCGTCGTGGACACCGCCCTCAGCGGCGGCTGCCAGGGGCTGTGGGAACTGGACGCGCTGGTGGCCCGGGAGAGCGCGAGCGCGGTGCGCGACGGCTTCCTCGGCCTGCGCGTCAGCATGGAGGTCCTGCACAGCACCGCGGACCCCGCGCTGCAACTGCTGCGGGAGAGCGAGCTGCTCCTGGACCGGGTCTTCGGCACCCACCCGGTGCTGGGCATCTGCCAGTACGACCGGCGGGTGTTCGGCCCGCACGAGCTGGAGCCGCTGCACGCGCTCCACCACGGCCGGGTCGGCTCGGACGACGTGTGGCAGGACGGCCTGCTGCGGATCACCCGCACCTTCGTCCCCGGGCCTGGCCCTGACGGGGACGTGGACGACTCGAACGTGACGGGCGTGGCCCGCGCGTTGCGCGACGAGGCCCAGCGCGCCGAGCGGCGCGCGGCCCCGCCCGCGACCTCCGGCTGGACCTGCGCGCGCTGGCCTTCATCGACGTCAACGCGCTGCGGATGCTGGTGTTCTGGGCGCTGGGGATGCACGAGGCGGACGGCCGCGGGCTGGTCCTGGTGGGCCTGGCCCCGCACTTACGCACGATCATGCGTGTCACCGGGTGGGACCGCGTTCCCGGCCTGGTGTTCAGGGAAGGCGAACCGAGTCAGGAGGCGGTGGGGAATGACGGAACGGAGCGGATTCGTCCACCAGGCGCTGTGCTACGGCTCGGACGAGGAGTTCGTGGACGGCACGCTGGGATTCGTGGAGGACGGGCTGCGGGCGGGCGACACCGTGCTCGCGGTGGTGCTGCCGCGCGGCGAGGAACTGCTGCGGGACGCGCTCGGCCCGGTGGCCAGGTCGGTGGACTTCGCCGAGGCCGAGGAGTGGTACGGCGCCCCGTCCAGGACCCTGGGCCAGTACCACCTGTACTGCGAGGACCACCGCGAGCCCGGCGGCCGGGTGCGCATCATCGGCGAGCCCGTCTGGTCGGGACGCACCCCGCTGGAGACGCGCGAGTGGATGCGGTACGAGTCGGTGCTCAACGTCGCGTTCGCCGATTCCGCCGACTGGATCCTGTGCCCGTACGACACCCGGGCCCTGCCCGAGTCGGTGGTCGACGCGGCCTTACGCACCCACCCGAAGCTGGCGGTCGGGCCCCGGCGTTCGGTGACCAGCACCCTTCACCGACCCGGCCGCCTTCGCCTCCGAGTGCGACGCGGACGACCTGCCCGCTCCCCGGGCCCCGTGCGCGAACTGGTCTTCGACCGCGAGGAGTCGGTGACGGCGCGCATCGCCGCCGCGGAGTACGCCCGCCGGGTCGGCCTGCGCGGTCGGCGGGTGCACGAAGTGGTGGCCGCGGTGCACGAGACCGCGGTGAACGCGCTGCGGTTCGGCGACGGCCACGGCTCGCTGCGGCTGTGGTCGGAGCCGGGGTTCCTGGTCTGCGAGATCCAGGACCGGGGAGGCCGCGCGCACTCCCTCGACCGCTTCCCCGGGCATCTGCCGCCCGACCCGCGCGGCGCCTCGGGCCACGGGATGTGGGTGGTGCGGCAGTTGAGCGACCTGGTGCAGACCCGGATCCGGCCCGCGGGTTCCGTGGTGCGGCTGAGCTTCCGCACGGACGGCACGCGGGCCGCCCGGTAACGGCGCTCCCCGGCGTGCCGCGAAGCGGGGCACCAGCCGAACCGACGTACCGGTGAGATCCATTGACAGCGTCCCAGGGCATGCGACAGTTTCGCGACCTTGGGTCGGACAACGTTGTCAGCGGAGGTGCGTTCCATGCGATTGCCCCTTGTCGGTCGAGTACGCGCGCGTACGGCGCGGGTGATGGCGGGCTGCTGGCCGCCGGGCTGGCGGGTGGCGCCCTGCTGGCGCCGCCCGCCGCCAGCGCCGCCGTATTGGCGTCCGACCCCACGGAGCTGGTCCACCCGTTCGTGGGCACCGAGAACTTCGGCAACACCTTCCCCGGCGCGAGCGCTCCGTTCGGCATGGTGCAGGTCAGCCCCGACACCGGCGGGCAGGGCGGCTACGACTACGACCAGGACGCCATCTACGGCTTCAGCCAGACCCATCTGTCGGGCGTCGGCTGCGGGTGATGGGCGAGCTGCCGATCATGCCCACCACCGGCGCGGTCGACGACGTGGACCCCGACCACTACAAGTCGGCGTACAGCCACTCCGACGAGGAGGCCAGCCCCGGCTACTACCGGGTGGGCCTGTCGAAGTACGACGTCGACGCCGAGCTGACCGCGACCGAGCGCACCGGCTGGCAGCGCTACACCTTCCCGTCCTCGGGCGAGGCCAACGTGCTGTTCAACACCGGCAAGGCCAACCAGAAGGTGTTCGACTCCGAGGTGCGCGTGGTCGGCGACCGGACCGTCGAGGGCGGGTCCACGCGGGCAACTTCTGCGCGGGCAAGGACGAGCACACGGTCTACTTCACGGCCACCTTCGACCGGCCCTTCACCTCGTTCGGCACCTGGCACGGCAGCGAGATCTCCGACGGTTCGCGGGAGGCGGCGGGCGAGGGCGGCAACGGCGCCTGGGCCCGGTTCGACACCACGGACGACCGGGACGTGGTGGTCAAGGTCGGCCTGTCGTACACCGGCATGGACGGCGCGCGGAAGAACCTCGCCGACGAGACCGGCGACGGCTACGACTTCGACGCCACGCGGTCCGCGCTGCACGACACCTGGCAGCGGCAACTGACGTCGGTCCAGGTCGCGGGCGGCACCGAGGAGCGCCAGCAGGCGTTCTACACCGCCCTGTACCACGCCCAGTTGCACCCGAACCTGGCGGGCGACACCGACGGCCGGTACATCGGCTTCGACGGGAAGGCGCACACCGCCTCCGGCTACACGCCGTACCAGAACCTCTCGCTGTGGGACACCTACCGGCCGCAGAACCAGCTGCTGGAGATGCTTGAGCCGGGGTGGCGCGCGACGTCGCGCTGTCGGTCCTCGCGATCGGCCGGGACGGCGGCTGGCTGCCCGCTGGGCGCTGGCCAACAGCGAGACCAACATCATGACGGGCGACCCGGTGACCCCGTTCCTGGTGGAGGTGTGGTCCAAGGGCCTGCTGAAGGGGTACGAGGACGAGGCATACGCGCTGCTGAAGAAGAACGCGACCGCCACCCCGCCCGCCGACTCGCCGTACAACGGCCGCTCCGGCATGGACTACTACCGCGACCGCGGCTACATCCCTCCGGTCTCGAACTGGGCCAGGACTGCGCGGACAAGGGCGGCGACAACGACTGCGCCCACCCGGCGTCGGCGTCGCTGGAGTACTCGGCGGCCGACGCGTCGCTGGCGCTGATGGCCCGCGGGCTCGGACACCACGCGGACGCGCGGAAGTTCGCCGAGCGCGGCCAGTGGTACCGGAAGCTGTGGGACTCCTCCATCGGGCAGTTCCGGCCGCGCACCACCGACGGCGACTGGGTCACGCCGTACGACCCGGTCGAGGCCGACCACCAGTTCCACGAGGGCGGCGCCTACCAGTACCAGTGGCTGGTGCCGCAGGACCCGGCCGGGCTGGTGGAGCTGATGGGCGGACGGCGGTCCACCGAGCAGCGGCTGGACGACTTCTTCGCCTACGACGATCTGCTGACCGACCCGGCGGGCACCGCGCGGGAGAAGTGGATTTCGGCCCCTACGACTACTACGGCAAGCCGACCTACAACCCCAACAACGAGCCCGACCTGCACGCCCCGTACATGTACCTGTGGGCGGGCGCGCCCGCGAAGGCGGCGACCGTGACCCGGGCGGCGATGACGCTGTTCACCACCGGTCCCGACGGCATGACGGGCAACGACGACCTGGGCACCATGTCCGCCTGGTACGTCTTCTCCTCGCTGGGGCTGTACCCGACGATGAGCGGAGGGAATTTCCTCGCGCTGTCCAGCCCGCAGTTCGACTCCGCCGTGGTCCGCGTCGGGCACTTCGGCGCACGGCAGGGCGGCACCCTGACGGTCAGGGCACCCGGCGCGAGTGACACCAAGCGCTACGTGGGCGGGTGTCGTTCAACGGGCGTGATGTGCACCGGACATGGCTCGACTGGGACCAGGTCGCGCACGGCGGACAGCTGACCCACCGACTCGGGACAAAACCGTCCGCATGGGGCACCGGCCTGGTGCCGAACCGCCGTCGGTGGGCGGTTCGGTCGGCCGCTGAGCACGGGTGGTGTAGTTTCGGGCGCCCCACTCTGTATCGGTAGCGAGGAGCGAGCCATGCGCGCTGTGGTGTTCGATGACTTCGGCCGGAGACCTGAAGTACGCGAGGTCGACGACCCTGCTCCCTCGCTGCGCGGCGCGGTGATCCGCGTGGAGGCCACCGGGCTGTGCCGCAGCGACTGGCACGGCTGGATGGGGCACGAGCCCGACATCCGACTGCCGCACGTACCGGGGCACGAACTGGCGGGCGTGGTGGAGGCCGTGGGCCCGGACGTCGTCAACTGGCGTCCCGGGCGCCGGGTCACCGTGCCCTTCGTGTGCGCGTGCGGCCGGTGCGAGGCGTGCGCGGACGGCGCGCAGCAGGTGTGCGAGCGCCAGACCCAGCCGGGCTTCACCCACTGGGGCTCGTTCGCCGAGTACGTGGCGATCGAGAACGCGGACGTCAACCTCGTCGGAATAGGCGAGGAGTTGGCCTTCACCACCGCCGCCGGACTCGGCTGCCGCTTCGCGACCGCGTTCCGCGCGGTGGTGGCGCAGGGCCGGGTCGCGCCGGGCGAGTGGGTGGCCGTGCACGGCTGCGGCGGTGTCGGTCTCTCCGCGGTGATGATCGCGGCCGCCGCGGGGCACGCGTCGTCGCCGTGGACGTCTCCCCGCGTGCCCTGGCCCGCGCCAGGCCTGGGCGCCGCCGCGTGCGTCGACGCGGCGGCGGCCGTGGGTCGGTGGCCGAGGCCGTCGTCGCGGCCACCGACGGCGGCGCCCACGTCTCGCTCGACGCGCTCGGCAGCCCGCGTACGTGCGCGGCGTCCGTCAACAGCCTGCGGCGGCATCGGGCGGCACGTCCAGGTCGGCCTGCTGCCCCGGCGGCGGGGAATCCGATCCTCCCCATGGACCGGGTGATCGCGCTCGAACTGCGCCTCCTGGGCAGCCACGGCATGGCCGCGCACGCGTACCAGCCGATGATGGAGATGATCGCGGCCGGGAGCCTGCGCCCCGACCTCCTCGTCACCGCCACCATCGGCCTGGACGAGGTCCCCGACGCCCTGGCCGCCATGGGCTCGGGCGCGGGCAACGGCGTGACCGTCATCGAACCGCGCCGCCGGGCCGGGGACCGCGCGCGGTCACATCGCGGTGCGTGAACTCCACAGCTCGGGGAAGACGGGCTGGTCGACGCCGCGGCGCAGCCAGTCGACGGCCGGGTGCGGTAGTACCCGGCTTGGCGCCGAAGGTGCGCACGGTCACCGCGAGATGGCCGCGCAGCCACCGGGTGAAGTGGTCGGAGACCTTGACCAACGACTCGCCCAGCTCCCGCAGTTCGGCGAAGGACTCCTCCCGGTAGACCCGCGCCCAGGCCGCCTCGGCCTCGGGGCACGGGACGTACGGCTCGGCGAAGTCGCGGTCGACGGCGGAGTCCGGCAACGGCAGCCCGCGCCGCCGCAGCAGCGCCAGCACCTCGTCGTAGAGGCTGGGCGCGTCGAGCGCCTCCCGCAGCCCCTGGTGGATGTGCGGGTGGACCGGTGCGGCTCCAGCATCTCGGCGGACTTCAGCCCCAGCAGGAACGCCAGGTGGCGGTACATGTACGAGTGGACCGAGGAGGACTCGCCCTTGCCGAGCCGGGCCTTGATCGGGTTCCAGTCCGCGGGCGTCATGTCCGCGTAGCTCTCCCAGGTGGCCTCCAGGGCACGCAGATGCCCCACGCTACGGCGCAGGGTGGCGGACGCGGCGCGGGCGTCGTCGCCACGGACCTCGCGTCCGGCCCTGCCGAGTTCGTGGCACAGCAGCCCGAAGTACAACTCCATCACCTGGGAGCTGACCAGGAAGGCCATCTCGTACGCGGTCTCCGTGACCGGCCGCTGCAAGGTGTGCAACCGCTCCACCTGGAAGTACTCGATGTAGCCGGTGGTCCCGTCGGTCTCGCCCGAGACCGCGGTCCGCGGACGCAGGTCACGCCATGACTCACTGACCATGGAAGTGGTTTCCTCTCGGAGGAGGACGGACGCCGGGCGCCGGAGCCGCCGTGGGGCGCTCGGGCCACGGCCCGGCCGGAGCGCCGGGCAGCGTCCGTCGCGATGCCGGAGGCCGATGCTAGGGCCCGTCTTCAAGGGGCGGCCTGCTCCCGACGCCTGGCACGGCACCTCGCCGCGTTGTCGGGGTCGCCCGAGTACGACCCGGTACGAGGGCGGCCCTCCGCCTTGCGATCCACCGCACCAGACGCCGCTCGCGGCCGGCCGCCCCTTTGAAGACGGACCCTAGAGGCTTCCCGGAACGGGACTCAGCACGTGCGCGCCGAACGGGAGTTGAGCGGTCGGCCACCGCCGTACCCCGACCGGGCCTACGCCACCCCGCCCCGCCCCGTTCCGCGACGCTTCCCGCGACGGACCCGCCGAGCGCGGGCGCGGACCCGTCGTGCGCGGGCCCTTCCGGCGGGTCCGCCCGGTCGGCGTCCGCGGCCGGTTCCTCCGCGGCCCCGCCACCCAGCGGCCGGTACGACAGCCACGCCCCGGCGCCAGGGCGAGCGGCACCTCGCGCGGGGCCCGGAAGCCGAAGGGCCGCAGCCGCACGGCGTGCGCCGGGAGGCCGTGATCGCGACCGCCGTCGCGGACTGGGCGTCCACCGCGGCGAGGCCCGGCCCCAACAGCCGTGCCGCCAGGTCCGGATCGCCGCCGTCGAGGACGCCGACGGTGACGACCGTCCAGTGCCGCTCCCCGGGCCGTGCGGCGTCGAACGCGGCGCGGGCCCGCTCGCCCGCGGCGATGAGGTCGACGGGTGCTGGAGTTCGCGGTGCAGCGGGCCGGTCAGCCGGGCGCCCGCGGGCTGCGCACCGGGCGGCAGCCAGATCGCGGCGGCGGCGAGCCCCTCGTACTCGCGCTCGGCCACCCACACCTGGCCCTCCTCCAGCGTGTAGTGGGCCAGCAGCAGCCGCAGGGCGCGCTGGGTGCGGATCCGCCGCTGCGCGCGGTCCACCGCGCCCGGAGCGGGCTCCGGACCGGCGGGCGGGCCCGGCGTGGGCCGGTCGGTGGGGACGAGCAGCCGGACCACGGCCGGTACGTCCACCAGGCCCGCCCCGCGTATCGACACCGGCGCCCCGACTCCTCGCGCTCTCGCATCGTCGTCACATAGGTCTCCTGGCTGGAACAGGCGGAACGCGCGGGAGGTTGGGGCCCAGCGGACGGCATACGGGGTCGCCGACCGCCGGGCCCGTTCCCGCGCCGGTCCCCGTCCCCACGGGCCGGCGCGATCCGGGGCCGCCCTCCGCAGAGACGGAACCCCGGTATCCCGGGCCGTCCGTCGCCTCTCCTCGGTCGGCGGACAGCCCCGGACGCCTCGAAGGTGAGCCGGTTCCGGCTGCGGGACCCGGCTACTTCCATACGAAACGGTTTCGTACACCGCTGACCGTAGGGCACCCGTTATCGATACGCCACCGTTTCGCTCAGTGGTCTATCTCACGCCCGTGACGCTCAACCTCTTGACGCACTCTCGCACCCTCATTAGACACACACTTGGGAGCGCTCCCACAATTCCATCACTCCCGGACGAGGAGGAACGGCTGTGCGGAGAAAGTGGTTGTCGAGGACGTTCACGGCGGCGCTGGCCGCCCTGGCGCTCTGCGGGTTCGCCGTCCGGCCCGCCACTCCCGCGGCGGCGGCGACACCGGTGCGCGTCATGCCGCTCGGCGACTCCATCACCGGCTCCCCGGCTGCTGGCGGTCCGAACTGTGGAACCAGTTGCAGGACACCGGCTACACCTCGGTCGACTTCGTCGGCACGCTCGGCCCGCAGGGCTGCGGTCGCCCGTACGACGGCGACAACGAGGGCCACGGCGGCGCGCTGGTGACCCAGGTCGCCGACCAGAACCAGCTGCCGGGCTGGCTGGCCGCGACCCAACCCGACATCGTTGTCATGCACTTCGGCACCAACGACGTCTGGAGCGCCGTCGCCCCGGACCGCATCCTCGCCGCCTACAGCACGCTGGTGGACCAGATGCGGCAGAGCAACCCCGCGATGAGGATCCTGGTGGCGCAGATCATCCCGATGAACCCGACTACGTGCGCGGAGTGCGGCAGCCGCGTCGAGGCGCTCAACGCCCTGATCCCGCAGTGGGCCGCGAGCACCACCACCGAGGCGTCGCCGGTGACCGTGGTCGACCAGTGGAGCGGCTTCAGCACCTCGGCGGACACCTACGACGGCGTCCACCCCAACGCCACGGGCGACCAGAAGATGGCCGCCCGCTGGTACCCCGCGCTCACGGCGCAGTTGGAGCCCGGACCGGCGGACGCCCCGGCACCTCTCCCGTGACCTCTGCCGGTGTCTCCCCGGCGCTGACGGGAGCCGTCGTTGAGGGTGGCCGCACCGCGTCTCGGGTGGCGGTCACGCCCGTACTCGGCCTGCCGCCGCCCCTGTTCACCCTGGCCGCGCCCGGCCTCGTATGCCGCGACCGACGGGGTGAACCGCCGTACCGGCCACGGTGTACGGCTCCTGAGCGGCCCGGGCGCGCGGGCCGGGTATGACGGCGGGCGAGGTGGCCACCACACCCTCGCCCCGCCGGTCAGCCGCACCGCCGCGCCGTGGGCCCGCGCGGGTACGCCCGGCGCCGTCCGGCCACCGGGCTCAGGCGGACAGGTTGTCCTCGATCGCCGCGACCAGCTCCGGAGCCTCCGGCTCGGTCCGGGGCCGGAAGCGGCCCGCGATCTCGCCGGACGGCCCGATCAGGAACTTCTCGAAGTTCCACTGGACGTCCCCGGCCTCGCCCGCCGCGTCCGGGTGCGCGTCAGCTCCTCGTACAGCGGGTGCCTGCTCTCGCCGTTGACGTCGGTCTTCGCCAGCAGCGGGAAGCTCACGCCGTAGGTGGTGGAGCAGAAGGTCCGGATCTCCTCGCCCGTGCCGGGCTCCTGTCCCGCGAACTGGTTGCAGGGCACGCCCACCACGCTGAAGCCGCGCTCCGCGTACCGCTGCTGCAACCGCTCCAGCCCCTCGTACTGCGGGGTCAGGCCGCACTTGGACGCCACGTTGACCACGAGCAGGGCCTTGCCCCGGTACGCGCCGAGCGTGGTCGGCTCACCGTCGAGGGTGTGCAAAGGGATGTCGTACAGGCTCATCGGACCACTCCACCTTCGTGACGCGTGCCGGACGCCGGGATGGCGCACGGGTGATCGTCTCGATGGTACGAACGCCGGTGTGCCCGCCGTGCGCGGGCGCCCTCGGAACCGCTCGGCGCGGCTGGCGTGATCGCCACCCTCGCGGTGTCCGGTCGGGCCCGTCCGGGAATGTCCCGGCAGGCCATCGCGCTGGGCGACGGGCCCGGCCGGGCCGCGGAGGGGAGGCGTGCCGTGGACGACGACATGTCCAGCAGACTGCTGATCGTCGAGTACGAGCAGGTCAAGGAGGAGCAGCGGGCGCGGATCGGGTTCCGCGACAACCTGCTGTACGCCACGCTCGCCTCGATGGCCGCGATCATCACCTTCACCTTCCAGGGCGGTGGGCACCTTGAGCTGATCCTGCTGCTGCCCCCGGCGTCGGTGCTGCTCGGCTGGGCGTATCTGGTCAACGACGAGAAGATCTCGGCCATCGGCCGTTACGTCCGCGAGCAGTTGGACCCGCGGCTGAGCGCGCTGGTCCCGGGCAGCCGCGGGTCTTCGGCTGGGAGCGGGCCCACCGCGACGACCGGCACCGGGTCTCGCGCAAGCGGCTCCAACTCGCGGTGGATCTACTGCTGTTCTCGGGCGCGCTCGCGGCGCTGGGGGTCTTCTGGTCCCAGGGGCCACTGCACTGGCCGTATGTTGTGGTGTCGGTGGTGGAGGCGGCGCTGGTCTGTGTGCTGGCGGCGCAGATCGTGGTGTACGCGGACACGGACCGGCCCTGACGTGGCGGGGTCCGGGGTCCGGATGACACCGACGGCGGGTCGACGAGGGGAGAGATGGGGTCTGACGAGGGCACGGGGCCGTCCGCCGGGGCTCCCCGCGGGCCGACGTGGTGGTGCTGACGGCGCTGGAGGTGGAGTACCGGGCGGTGCGCGACCATCTGGACGAGGTGACCGGGGTCGTGGAGGAGCGGGGTCGCGCTTCGAGGTCGGGCTGTTCCACGACCGGCTGTACGGGCGGGGAGCAAGACCGTCGCGCTCCACATGACGGGGCCGGGCAACCACGTCCCGGCCGCGCTGGCCGAGCGCGCGGCGGCGCTGTTGCTCCGCGGGCGGTGCTGTTCGTGGGGTCGCGGGCGGCGTCAAGGACGTCGCGCTGGGGACGTCGTGGCGGCGGACAGCGTCTACGACTACGAGACCGGCAAGGACACCGAAGCGGGCTTCCTGCCGCGGCAGAAGACCTACCCGGCGGGTACGGACTGGTCTCGCTCGCGCGGACGGTGGCGGTGGCCGACCGCTGGCAGCGGCGGATCGGGCCGGTGCCGGAAGGGGCCGCCCGCGTGCCCACGTCAAGCCGATCGCGGCGGGCGGCCGGGTCATCACCCACCACGGGTCGGAGTCGGGCAGGCGGCTGGCCGCGACGGCGGGGACGTGGTCGCGGTCGACATGGAGGCGTACGGCTTCCTGACGGGCGCGTATCTGAACCAGGGGTCGAGGCGCTGGTGATCCGGGGCATCTCGGACCTGCTGAGCGACAAGGGTCCCGGGCACGACGAGCGGTGGCAGCCGACCGCCTCCTGGCACGCCGCGGCGTTCGCCTTCGAGCTGATCGACGGGCTGACGGTCGGGCGCGGCGGGGCGCGGAACGTGAGGCGGACGGCGACCGGGGCGGTGAGCCGGGCGCGGAGGAGCAGCGGTCGCGGGCGGGGCGGCCGGGGCGGCGCGGCGCCCGGCGGTGGGGATCCGCCACCGCCGGGCGGGCCCTGCCGGGGCGGTCGGCGCGGCGCTCGCGGCTCTCCACGTCGGAACTCGCCGAGTGGGTGGCCCTGTTGCTCTCGCTGAACGCTGTCAGAACGCAGACGGGCTGGCAGTTGCTGCTGAACGAGCTGCCGACGCTGGGCACCACGGTGGCCCGCCAGCCGTCGATGCGCCACGAGGCGCTGTCCCTGCTCCGGGAGTGCGAGAGCCAGCGGGCCTGGCCGGAACTGCTGGACGCGCTGGTGCTGTTGGCCCCGACGATCCGGCGACGGCCGAACTCCGCGCGCGTATCGACGCGTTGGGGCGGGCTGAGGCCCGGCTGCCGGGCGGGCGTGGCTACGGGCGCGCGCCCGCCTGGAGCGGCTCGACCTCGAACACCCGCCGCAGACGCGGAACGAGCGGATCGGGAGGGTGAACGACTGCCGGGAGTCGGGCGGATAGGCACGCAGTTCGGCGGCCTTTCCCCAACACGGCGTGTCCGACACGCCTTCGTTCACGGTGTGCAGACTCGCGAACGCGCTCGCTCCCGGATTCAGTGTCACTTTGGAATGCGTGGAATCGCGCCGGGTGGCGGGGCGCCGATTTGCGTTCCGGACGATCCGAGAAGGGAAACTCCGGAAATCCGGTGAGGGTGCACGGGCGGTTCCCCGTGTTGGTGAAGACAAGCGGTGCGTAGAGATTTCCGGCGGCCGCGTCGACGCGGCCCACCGAGGCTTTCAACTGGTCTTTGCCGCACGCCCCGTCGCGTCCGGCGGCGGGGCGGTCGCGGGCCCGTCGTGGAACCGGTGGGCACGGTGGCGTCGTCGGGCGCGCGGTGTGAGGGTCGGGCGACGGCGTGCGCCCGGCGCCGCCGTCGCGCTCACCGGTTCCGGAACCCGTCGCCGAAGGGCGGACGCGGTGTCCTCCGAGGGGTGCCGACCCGCTCGGCCCCTTGCGGGTGTCCCCGCACCGCTCCCACATGCGGTGATCGCCGTCAGCGCGCTGATGAGCAGCGCGGTGGCGGCGAGCGTGCGCCGCCGTGAGCCGATGCCTGTGCCGTGTGTCATGGACGACCTCCCCGGATGGGCGGTGCGGGCCCCGAGCCCTGCGGCGTCGAGTGCCCCGATGGTCCCCATCCACTCCTTTGGCAGCTTCTTCCCTCTTTGACGGCGTTATGTCCGAACACTTTTCGGTTTACTTCGGACTTATCGCCACACAAGAACTCTCGCCACCAAACGGACATAGCGGAATCCGGTGACACACCTCACAGGCGGCGGGGACGCGCCATGACGTTCCGCGTCCGACCGGTCGCGCGGTCCACCGGAATCCATTGCGCGCCCTGCGATCTGACGCCTGTTCGGGGAATTCCCGGGTTCGCGCTCCGAAGGAGATCCACAGCGCAGAGTGACAGTTCACGTGAACGCGGTTCCGCGCGAGCTTGATCAGAATTCATCCGCCTTGTCGCGGAGAAATCGATGTGTTTAGTTTGCGGCTCCTTTGCATTCCATGCGAAGGGCGTCCTCTGCCGGAGCGCCGAATCCTGCCGCCGGTCGAGAGGTGTCCACACAACCCGATCACGGCAGGAGCGGGGAACCAGGTAGGCGCCGTGCCGCGCTCCGCGCGCGGGACGGCTTGGGTGAAGCCGCACGGCGGCGCGCGACGCGCCGCCCGACACGCGGCCGGGCAACTCCAGCCCGAACCCGACAGCTCACCTCGCAGGCGTAGGAGAGGACGACCACCATGGCTGCACGCGGACGTCACCGCAGGCCGAAAACTCGCAAGATCGTCTCCGCCTCGCTCGCGATCACCGCCGGCGGCGCCGGAGTGGCCCTCCCGCTCATCGGTGTCGGAACGGCCCACGCGGCGTCCGTCGACACCTGGGACAAGGTCGCGGCGTGCGAGAGCACCAGCAACTGGAGCATCAACACCGGGAACGGCTTCTACGGCGGCCTCCAGTTCACCCAGTCCACCTGGCAGGAGTTCGGCGGCACCGCGTACGCGCCGCGCGCCGACCTGGCCACCAAGGACCAGCAGATCGCCATCGCCGAGAAGGTGCTGGCGAGCCAGGGCCCCGGCGCCTGGCCGGTCTGCTCGGTTCAGGCGGGCCTGACCCAGGGCGGCGCCGACCCGCAGATCTCGACCGGGAGTGAGAAGGCCGAGACCGCCGCGCCGAAGAAGACCGAGAGCAGCGCCCCGAAGGCCGCCGAGGCCCCAAGGCCGCCGAGAGCACGTCCGGTGGCCAGGGCGGCGGCACGTACCGCGTCGTCAGCGGCGACACCCTGTCCAAGATCGCCGACGCACGCGGCGTGGAGGGCGGCTGGCGGCACGTCTACGACGCCAACCGTCAGGTCATCGGCGACAACCCGAACCTGATCTTCCCCGGCCAGCGGCTGTCGCTGAGCGGAGGCGAGCACTCCACGTCCTCGAAGGCCGCGCCGAAGGCCGAGTCCTCCAGGCGGAGTCCTCCAAGGCCGAGTCCGGGGCGAGCACCCGGTCCTCGTCCGGCTTCACCTCCCCGACCGCCGACACCTCCGTGGGCACCGCCTGGGGCGTGGCGGGCGGCAACTGGTCCAGCGGCCACCACACCGGCGTGGACTTCCCCGTCGCGGCCGGCACCCAGGTCCGCGCCGTCGGCCACGCCGAGGTCGTCTCGGCCGGATGGGGCGGCTCGTACGGCAACCAGGTCGTGCTGCGGCACGACGACGGCCGGTACACCCAGTACGCGCACCTGTCGCAGCTGAGCGTGCAGGTCGGCCAGACGGTCGAGGGCGGCCAGCAGATCGGCCTGTCCGGCACCACCGGCAACAGCACCGGCCCGCACCTGCACTTCGAGGTGCGCACCGGCCCGGACTACGGCTCGGACATCGACCCCTGGCCTACCTGCGGGCCAAGGGCGTCCAGATCTGAGGTCCCGCGTCCGCCGCTCCCGGGCCCGCCCGGAGCGGCGAGCGGACTCACCGGTCCGGCGGCACGGCTCCCACGCCGTGCCGCCGGGCCATCGTGGTTCCGCGGCCGGGGTCACGCCGACAGGTGGGCCCTGGTGTGCGTGACCTCCTCGATATCGCCCCCGGCCTTGGCGATCAGGCGGTGGGCGAGGTTGCTCAGGGCGCGCGCCGCCGCGATCTCCTCGCCGACCCGGGCTGCGCCGGGTCCTCGGGCTGCGCTTGGCCCGCCCCTGGGCCAGCATCTCCGTGCCGTCGTGCATCCGCAGCCGCACGACCGCCTCCGTCAGGGGCCCGAGTTCCCGGAACTCCATCTCCATGTCACAGCCCACGATCGTCTCCATGGTGGTCACCTCCTGCGTCGGTTTCAGGATGCGCCCGGCCCGCGGCCCGGTCGACCGGGACAGCAGCCCGATCACCTCGGCGTCCTCGGTCTGGGAGAAGTCCGCGTACCACTCCCCACCGAGGTGAAGCCGTACGGCGCGGCCAGGCACACCACCTCGTCGGCCTCCCCGCGCAGCGCCGTCAGGCCGACGGCGCCGCCACCGGGACGGCCAGCACCACCCGGACGCCCCTGGGCGCGCGCGACGCGGCAGGCGGCGCGGGCCGTGCCGCCGGTGGCCGCCCGTCGTCCACCAGGACCGCCCAGCGCCCGGCGACGGCGACGCGCGGCCGCTCCCCGGTAGCCGCGCGCCCGGCGCGCCAGCTCCGCGCCCTCGCGCCGTTCCACCTCGGCGAGCGCGTCGGCACCGGCCCGGCTGAGCCGGACGATGTCCTCCCGTACGACGCGTACGCCGCCCTCGCCGATGGCGCCGTACCCCAGCTCGGGTGGCGCGGGACGCCGAGCTTGCGGACCACGATGACGTCCAGCGGCGCCCGCAGCGCCCGCGCGACCTCGTACGCGACGGGCACCCGCCGCGCGGCAGGCCGAGCACCACCGGGTCCGCCCGGCCAGGTGCGACAGCCGGTCGGCCAGCCGCCGACCGGCGTCCCTGCGGTCGTCGAACACTGCGCTCACCCTCGGCCACGGACGGAACGGGTCCGGCTGGAGGGACGGGTTCCCCGTCTTCCCCGCTCCTCCCCACCTCACCCGCCGGAATCCGTCAGCCGCGGCTCACTCCTGACCGCGCCGCTGAGCATGCCCTCGATGAACCGGCGCTGAAGCGCCACGTAGACGACCACCACGGGCAGCGCGATGAGCACCGAGGCGGCGGCCAGCAGCGCCGCGTCGGAGCTGTGCTGGCCCTGGAAGAACGCCAGGCCGAGGGGACGGTGCGGTGGGCGTCGTCGCTGACCATCACCAGGGCCATCAGGAACTCGTTCCAGGTCCACATGAAGGTGATGACGACCATGGTCGAGATGGCCGGGCGGCCCATCGGCACGAGCACCCGCCACAGGGTGGTCCAGGTGGTGGCGCCGTCGAGCCGGGCGGCCTCGATCACCGCCCGCGCGCTGCCGCGGAAGTAGGTGCGCATCCAGAAGACGCCGAAGGCGAGGACTGCGCGGTCTGCGGCAGGATCAGCGCCCAGTAGGTGTCGGTCAGGCCCGCGTAGCGCAGGTCGAAGTAGAGCGGGACGACCAGTGCCTCCTGCGGCAGCGTCAGGCCGATCACGAACAGGTAGAACAGCGCGGTCGAGCCGGGAAGGCCATCACGCCGAAGGCGTAGGCGGCCAGGATCGACAGGAGGGTGGTGGCGGCCACGACGACGAGTGTGACCAGCGCGGAGTTGCGCAGGTAGGTGCCGAAGTGGCCGCGGCTCCAGGCGTCGGTGAAGTTGCTCCAGTGCAGGCCGCCCTCGGGCAGCGAGAAACCGGTGTCGAGGAGTCCTGCGCGCCGAAGGCGGTGGACAGGACGCCGATGACGGGGTGAGCGCGATGACGGCGAAGACGGTCAGGATGGCGTAGGTGAGGGTGCGTTCCAGGCGCGTGGTCATGTCCGCCGCCCTTCCACGAGCCGGGAGACCGTGACGGTCAGGACGAAGATGAGCACGGTGAGGGCGACGCCGATGGCGGCGGCGGAGCCGACCTGTCCGGTGTCGAAGGCCCGGTGATAGACCTCGTAGGCGGGCACGGAGGTGGAGTTGCCGGGTCCGCCGCTGGTGGTGACGTAGATCAGGTCGAAGTTGCGCAGGCCCGCCACGATGGTCAGGGTCAGCGCGACGGCGATCTGTGGCCGCAGCCCCGGCAGGGTGACGGCGAAGAACTCGCGGACGGCGCCCGCCCGTCCATCCGCGCCGCCTCGTACAGCTCGCGCGGGATGCGCTGGGCTCCGGCGAGGAAGAGCACCATGCACAACCCGGTGCCGACCCAGGTGCCGACGACGCCGACCGCGGGCAGGGCCCAGTCGTAGTCGCCGAGCCAGGGGCGGGCCAGCGAGCCGAGGCCGACGGCCCGGAGCGTGTCGTTGAGCAGCCCGTCGGGGGCGAGGATGGAGCGCCAGGCAACGCCGACCACGACCAGCGCCAGCACCTGCGGCAGGAACAGCACGGTGCGGAAGAAGGTCAGGCCGCGCACCCGCACCCGGGACATGACGGCCGCCAGCAGCAGGCCGATGGCGACGGGCAGGGCCGAGTAGAACAGCAGCAGGATCAGCGCGTGCCCGAAGGGCGCGCAGCTCGGGGTCGGTGAACAGGTCGCGGTAGTTGTCGAACCCGGCCTCGGTGGCGACCCCGAGGCCGTCCCAGTGCACGAACGACAGCCACACGGACTGGCCGAAGGGGTAGAGCAGGAAGGCCGTGTACAGCAGGAGCGCCGGGAGGATGTACAGGTAGCCGATCGCGCGGGGCTCGCCGGGCGCCCGCTCCCGGTGGGAGGTGGCCCAGCCGCGTACCCGTCGGCGCGAGCCGCTCACGGATGCCATGGCGCCGCTCACCCCGCGCTCGGGGCCGGGGACCGCGCGTCGCGGCGCGCCGCCTGTTCGCGCAGGAAGGCGCCGTAGTCGTCCTGGAGCGCGGTGGCGAGCCGCTGGGGAGACGGTGCCCGCGACCACGCCCTGGAGCCGCTCGGAGAGGTGTCGTAGAAGGTGGGCGTGGCGTAGTCCGGGTACGGGACGAGTCCGTCGGCGGCGCTGAGCCGCCGCCAGCCGTCGACCATCTGGCCGTCGGCGGTGTCCGGGTCGAGCCGGGAGGCGGCCTTGCCGGGCACCGCGGGCAGCACGCCGTGCTCGGTCATGACGTCGGCGGCGTGCTCGTCGGTGAGGAAGTCCAGGTAGGCGGCGGCGACTTCGGGGTGCTTCGAGCGCGAGGTGACCGACCAGGCCAGGCCCTGGCCGCCGGTGGTGACGGGGCGCCGCCCGCGGTGGCCGGGGGCGGCGGCATCATGCCGAGCCGGTCGCCCATGGGCTTCTTCAGGTCGGCGAGTTGCCAGGTGCCGGTGAGCAGGTACGCGCCGTCGCCGGAGGCGAACTTCTGGCGGCGTCGTCGTAGCCGAGGCCGTTGGCGCCCTTGGGGAGGTAGCCGCGCCGGTGCCAGTCGGCGAGGGTGGCGGCGGCGTCCTTGGTGGCCGCGGTGTCGAAGCCGCCGCCGCGGCCGAGGACGGTGTCGCGGACCGCGGTGCCGCCGTGCTGGTCCTGGAGCAGCCCGAAGGTGTGGATGGCCGGGTACTTGTCCAGGTTGCCGAACTGGACGGGCAGTTGCCCGGCGCTCTTCAGGCGGGCCAGGCTCTTGGTGAACTCGCCCCAGGTGGCGGGGTTCGACGCCCGCCTTCCGCAGCACGGCCTTGTTGTAGTACACGCCGATGTACTCGCCGGTCTGGGAGACGCCGTAGAGCCGCCCGGTGCCGAAGGAGGTGCCGTCGGCGGAGACCCGGTTGAGGTTGAGGAGGGTGTTCGGGTAGCGGGTGTTCCAGTCGTAGATCCCGGCGTAGTTGTCCAGCGGCGCGAGGAGCCCGGCCCGGACGAAGGCGACCATGTCGGGGTAGCCCTGGTTGGCCTGGACGACGTCGGGCGGGTTGTTGCCGGAGACGGCGAGCTTGAGCGTGGTCTTCAGGTCGGTGAAGCTACGTGCCACCCGCTTGACGCGCACGTTGGGGTACTTCTCCTGGAACTCCCTGTTGAGCTGCTCGATCTCGCCGTTGGTGCCGCCGCGGATCTCCTGGTCCCACACCGTCAGGGTGACCTTCCCGGCCCGCGCGGGTCCGGTACGGCCGTCGCGGCGCCGGTGCCGCCGCCCGCCTGCGAACCGTCGGCGCCGGGTACGCACCCGGCGGCGAGGAGCGCGGCCGCGAGGGCGAACGCGGCCGGTCGGCCGCGCGCGGCGCAGCGGCGCGGCCCGGTGCCGGGGAGGGGCATGGCGGTCTCCTTGTGCCGGTGGTCGGGCCCGC
Source organism: Streptomyces sp. M19 (assembly GCA_038070365.1). Lineage (GTDB taxonomy): Bacteria > Actinomycetota > Actinomycetes > Streptomycetales > Streptomycetaceae > Streptomyces. The sequence continues at coordinate 547,735 of JAMYWE010000001.1, forward strand.
GGGCATCGTCACTCGCCCCGGAAGCCGATGGTGGAAGGGCCCGCGGCCGGGGCCAGTCGCGCACGTCGCCGGGGATCAGGGCGTCCAGGAAACGGTGGCGCGCGGCCAGTTCGCGCGCGTGCGCCCGGCGGCGGGGTGGCGGCGGCCTCGGCGGTGCGGGCGCGCCAGGCGGCGATCTCGGCCAGCCGGGCGCGGACAGCGAGCCGCCGAAGTGCTGGACGGACAGGGCGGCGGTGAGGTTGGCGAAGGCCAGCCGGTCGGCGAGCGGCCAGCCCGCGAGGGTGCCGGTCATGAACCCGGCGACGAAGACGTCACCGGCGCCGGTGGGGTCGAGGGCCTCGACGGCGAGCCCGGGGACCTCGGCGGTCTCGCCGGTGAGGGAGTCCACCGCCACGGCGCCGTCGGCGCCCGGGTGACCACGGCGATGGGCACCAGTTCGGCCAGGGCGCACGGCCTGTTCGGGGGTGTCGGTGCGGGTGTAGCGCTGGGCCTCGGTGGCGTTGGGCAGGAAGGCGTGGGCGTGGGGAGGTCGGGCAGGGCGGCGGTGTCCCAGCGGCCCGACTCGTCCCATCCGACGTCGGCGAAGATCTTGCTGCCCTGGGCGTGGGCGAGCCGTACCCACCCTCCTGCCGTCCGGGTTCGAAGGCGGTGACGCAGGAGCGGGAGCGGGCGGGGCGCCGGGGACGGGCGGCGGGGCGCGGGTGCTCGTGCGTGACCATGGTGCGTTCGCCCTCGTACGCCATGGAGACGGTGACCGGTGAGTGCCAGCCGGGGACGCGCCGGGAGGGTGAGGTCGACGCCCTCTCCGGAGGCGAGGGCGTCCCAGCAGTAGTCGCCGTAGACGTCGGCCCCGAAGGCGGCGGCGAGGGTGGTGTGCAGCCCGAGCCGGGCGAGCGCGGTGGCCATGTTGGCGATGCCGCCGGGGCTCGATCCCATGCCGCGCGCCCAGCTCTCGGTGCCGCGCACCGGGGCGTGGTCCAGGCCGGTGAAGATGATGTCGAGGAACACGGTGCCGGTGAGGTAGACGTCGTGCTCCGGGTCGCCGGGCTCGCGCAGGGCCGCCAGTGGGTCGATCGCGTCAGGTGTTCCGGCAGTGCTCACCGGTGCGCCTTTCCTCGGGTGGTGTCCGTTTCATGTGATCGACACCCTGCACGTGATGAGCGACCATTGCAAGAGTTCGCTCACACTCGCGCAAAGACGCTCACGTGGAGTAGGTTGACGGCCATGCTGCGAGAGAGCCGCCACGAGAAGCTGCTGAGCGTCCTCGGGGAGCAGGGCGTACTGCCCGTCCGCGAGATCGCCGAGCGGCTGGGCGTCAGCGAGGCCACCGCCCGGCGGGACCTCACCGAGCTGGGCCGGGCCGGGCGGCTCACCCGGGTCTACGGCGGCGCGGTCGCCGCGCCGCCCGCCGACGACGAACGCCCTTCAACGAGGTGGCGGTGGACGACCTGGCCGACAAGACCGCCGTCGCCCGCCGCGCCGCCGAGATGGTCGCGGACGGCGAGGTGGTCCTGCTGGACATCGGCACCACCACCCTGCAACTGGCCAAGTTGCTGCGCGGCCGCCCGGTCACCGTCGTCACCAGCAACCTCGCGGTCTACGAGGAGTTGCGCGACGACCCCGAGGTGACGCTGATCCTGCTGGGCGGCCAGGTGCGCGGCAACTACCGCTCGGTCGTGGGCTTCCTGACCGAGTCCAACCTGCGGCAGCTGTACGTCGGCCGGGTCTTCCTGGCGCCAGCGGCGTGCTCCCGACGGGAGCGTGCTGGACAGCACGCACGTGGAAGTGCCCGTGAAGCGGGCCATGCTGGCGTCGTCCCGGCAGGTGGTGTTGCTGGCCACCGCGGGCAAGTTCCCCGGCGACACCGGGCTGGTGCGGGTCTGCGGGCCGCGGCAGATCGACACCCTGATCACCAACGAGGCATCCGACCCGGCCACGCTCGCCGTTTTCCGCGAGGCCGATGTGGAGGTAGTGACCGTATGAGGCTGACTGTTCTGGGCGGCGGGGCTTCCGTATGCCGCTGGTGTACCGGGCCCTGCTGGGCGACACCGGCGACGCGGCCGGGCGCTGCTCGGAAGTGGTCCTGTACGACACCGACAAGGGGCGCCTGGACGCGATCGGCGCGGTCCTGGCCCGGCAGGCCGCGGACCGGCCCGCGGGCAGCGCCCCGCCCCCGCCGTACGGGCCACCACCGACCTCGACGAGCGCTGCGCGGCGCGGACTTCGTCTTCTCCGCCATCCGCGTCGGCGGCCTGGAGGGCCGTACCCGCGACGAGCGGGTACCGCTCGCGGAGGGCGTCCTCGGGCAGGAGACGGTCGGCGCGGGCGGGTGCTGTACGGGCTGCGGACGCTGCCGGTCGCGGTGTCGATCGCCGAGCGGATCGCCCGGCTCGCCCCCGACGCCTGGGTCATCAACTTCACCAACCCGGCGGGCATGGTCACCGAGGCGATGCAGCGGGTGCTGGGCGAGAAGGTCATCGGCATCTGCGACTCCCCGTCGGCCTGTGCCGCCGTGCCGCGCGGGCCCTGGGCGCCGACCCGGACCGCGCCGGCTACGACTACGTGGGCCTGAACCACCTCGGCTGGCTGCGCGCGGTGACCGTGGACGGCCGGGACCGGCTGCCCGAACTCCTCGCGGACACCGACGCGTTGGAGTCGTTCGAGGAGGGCAAGCTGTTCGGCGCCGACTGGCTGCGGACGCTCGGCGCGCTGCCCAACGAGTACCTGCACTACTACTACTTCAACCGCGAGGCGGTCGCCTCCATCAGCGGCGCGGAGGCCACCCGCGGCGAGTTCCTCCGCGACCAGCAGGCGGCGTTCTACGCCGAGGCCGCCGCCCGGCCCGAGGACGCCTACGCGGCCTGGGAGCGCACCCGCATGGAGCGCGAGGCGACGTACATGGCCGAGAGCCGCGAGGCCACCGGCGGCTGGGAGCGCGACACCTGCGACCTGGACGGCGGCGGCTACGACCGGGTCGCGCTCGCCCTGATGCGGGCCATCTCCCGCAACGAGCGCACGACGCTCATCCTCAACGTGCGCAACCGCTCGGCGGTGTCGGGACTCGACGCCGACGCCGTGGTGGAGGTGCCCTGCCTGGTCGACGCGGGCGGCGCGCGACCGCTGGCGGCGGGCCCCGTCGCACCCGACCAACTCGGCCTGATGCTCGGCCTGAAGGCGGTGGAGCGCGCGGCCATCGAGGCGTCCGAGACCCGGGGTCCGGCGGCCCGTTCCGCGGCCGTCCGAGCGCTCGCGCTGCACCCCTGGTGGACTCCGTCAACGTCGCCAAGCGCATTTTCGACGCCACGTCCAGAGGGTAACGGGCGACAAACGGGCGACTCGTTCACACAAACGGGCACCCGCCGACCGCACGCCCTCCCGCTCTACGCGCCTCCGCCTGGCACAGTCGACCGAGGTCATCGGGCACATACGGTCACGATCACTGTTGTGCCAAGCCTGGTCACTGTGGTTGCGTCCTTGTAAAACTTCCACGCAAGCCCGAACGGAAGTCGGATTCGCCCTGTGGCGGTCCAGGTCAGGCAGGACAGGAGGTGCGTCGTGGACGCGGAAGAACGCCGCCGACAGATCCTCGACGTCGCCCGGACGGCGGGTCGGTCGACGTCGCCAAGCTCGCGGCGGATCTCGGGGTCTCACGGGAGACCGTGCGACGGGATCTGCGGGTGCTGGAGGAACACGGTCTGGTACGCCGCACGCACGGCGGCGCGTACCCCGTGGAGAGCGCGGGTTTCGAGACCACGCTCGCCTTCCGCACCACGATGCACGTCCCGGAGAAGTCCCGGATCGCCGAGGCCACCGCCGAGCTGGTCGGAGACGCCGAGACGATCTTCGTCGACGAGGGCTTCACTCCGCAGCTGATCGCCGAGGCCCTGCCCCGCGACCGTCCGCTGACCGTGGTCACCGCCTCTCGCGGCCGCCAGCGGCCTGGCCACCCGCGAGAACATGACCGTGCTGCTGCTCGGCGGCCGGGTCCGCGGCGGCACCATGGCGACCGTCGACCACTGGGCGACGCACATGCCTCGGGCTTCGTGATCGACCTGGCGTTCATCGGCGCCAACGGCATCTCCCGCGAGTGGGGCTCACCACCCCGACCCCGCGGTCAGCGAGGTCAAGGCCCAGGTCGTCCGGGTGTCGCGGCGCAAGATCTTCGCCGGGGTGCACACCGCTCGGCGCCGTGAGCTTCTGCCGGTTCGCCGAGGTGTCGGACTTCGAGGCGATCGTGACGGACACCGGTCTCCCGCTGACCGAGGCCCATCGCTACTCCCTGCTCGGGCCGCAGATCGTCCGGGTCTGAGGCCCGGCCCCACGTTTTCCGTTTTCTGTCCCCTCACAGCGTTGGGAAATCCTTTTATGCCAGCTTTTCTCTTCGTGCTGCCCGGATACCGGTCGTAGCCGTAGCCGCTGGAGCACTCCTCACCACGGGATGCGCCGGTATGGGGGCGGGAGTTCAGGCGCGATCAACGTCCTGATGGTCAACAACCCGCAGATGATCGAGTTGCAGAAGCTCACCAGGGACCACTTCACCAAAGAGACCGGTATCAAGGTCAATTTCACGGTCCTGCCCGAGAACGACGTCCGTGACAAGATCAGCCAGGACTTCTCCAACCAGGCCGGTCAGTACGACGTCGCGACCGTCAGCAATTTTGAGGTGCCCTTCTTCGCCGAGAACGGCTGGCTGATGCCGCTCGACAAGTACATCAAGAAGGACAGCGCGTTCGACCAGAACGACATCCTGCCGCCGATGCGGCAGTCGATGACCGCGGCGGACGGCAAGGTCTACGGCGAGCCCTTCTACGGCGAGTCGTCCTTCCTGATGTACCGCAAGGACGTGTTCAAGAAGGCGGGCCTGACGATGCCCGAGAACCCCACCTGGCAGCAGGTGGCCGATCTCGCGGCGAAGGCCGACGGCGCCCAGCACGGCATGAAGGGCATCTGCCTCCGCGGCCTGCCCGGTTGGGGCGAGATGATCGCCCCGCTCACCACCGTGGTGAACACCTTCGGCGGCACCTGGTTCGACAAGGACTGGAACGCCAAGCTCACCTCCCCGAGTTCATCAAGGCGACCAAGTTCTACGTCGACCTGGTGCGCGAGCACGGTGAGGCGGGCGCGGCCCAGTCCGGGTACGCGGAGTGCCTGAACAACCTCACCCAGGGCAAGACCGCGATGTGGTACGACTCCACGGCCGCGGCGGGCTCCCTGGAGGCGGGCAACTCCCCGTCAAGGACAAGATCGGGTATGTCAAGGCGCCGGTCGTGAAGACCGACACCTCCGGCTGGCTCTACACCTGGGCCTGGGGCGTGCAGAAGGCGACCCAGAAGAACGACAAGGCGTGGAAGTTCATCTCCTGGGCCTCCAGCAAGAAGTACGAGGAGCTGGTCGGCGCCAAGATCGGCTGGGCCAACGCGCCCGCCGGCAAGCGGGCCTCGACCTATTCCAACGACGAGTACAACAAGGTCGCCGACGCCTTCTCCAAGGTGACCCACGATTCGATCGCCGGGGCCAACCCGCGTGACCCGGGCGTGCAGGAACGGCCCACCGTCGGTATTCAGTTCGTGGACGTCCCCGAGTTCTCCGACCTCGGTACCAAGGTCTCCCAGGAGATCAACCTTGCCATCGCCGGAAAGAAGTCCGTCGAGTCGGCTTTGAAGAAGTCCCAGGATCTGGCCGAGAAGGTCGGCGAGGAGTACCGAGACTGATGAGCGATTCACTCACGGCACCCGCTGCCGTCCGCACCGACCCACCGCCGGCGCCCGCCCCGTCAAGAGCAGCGGCTCCCGCGCCAAGGCGTGGGCCACCCGCGCCCGCTGCTGCCGGCCCTGATCTTCATGATCGCTGTCACGCAGCTGCCGTTCGTGGCGACGCTCGTGATCTCCCTGTTCGACTGGAACTCCTCAAGCCCGACGACCGCCACTTCGCCGGTGTCGAGAACTACACCAACCTGGCGAAGGACGAGTCGCTGCGCGAGTCGATCGGCACCACGGTGCTGCTGACCGCGACGGTCGTCATCATCAGCGTGGTCCTCGGCATGCTGCTCGCGCTGCTGATGGACCGTAAGTTCCGGGGCCGCGGCATGGTGCGCACCATGCTCATCGCGCCGTTCCTGCTGGTGCCCGTCGCGTCCGCGCTGCTGTGGAAGCACGCCCTGTACAACCCGGAGTACGGCCTGTTCAACGGCGTGCTCAACTGGCTCGGCTTCAGCACCCAGCCGGACTGGATCACCGACATGCCGCTGATCGCCGTCGAGGCGTCGCTGGTGTGGCAGTGGACGCCGTTCATGATGCTGATCCTGCTGGCCGGGCTCCAGAGCAGGCCGCTGGACATGTACGAGGCGGCCCGGCTGGACGGCGCGAGCGGCTGGCAGATCTTCCGCTTCCTCACCCTGCCGCACCTGCGCCGCTACCTGGAGCTGGGCACCCTGCTGGGCTCGGTGTACATCGTCCAGAACTTCGACGCGGTGTTCACCATCACCTCCGGCGGCCTCGGCACGGCCAACCTTCCGTACACGATCTACCAGACCTTCTACAACGCCCACGAATACGGGCAGGCATCCGCGGCGGGTGTCATCGTGGTGATCGGCACGATCATCATCGCGACCTTCGCGCTGCGTGTGGTCTCGTCCCTCTTCAGCGAGGAGGCGTCCCGCGCATGACCTCTGTGACCGTCAACGACACCGCGTCCGCGGGTCAGGCCGCGGTGATCCCGCGGCGACCCGCAAGGCCAAGCGGCGCAACACCGCGCTCGGCCTGCTGGCCTGGGTCATCGGCCTGCTGTTCGTCCTGCCCGTGCTGTGGATGCTGCTCACCTCCCTGCACTCGGAGTCGGACGCCGCGACCAACCCGCCGTCGCTGGGCGCCCGCTCACCCTGGACAGCTACCGCGAGTTCTTCAACGGCGGCGCCAGCCCTGGCCCTCGCTGCTGAACTCGCTGGGCGCCAGCGTCTTCTCCACGCTGTTCGTCCTCGCGCTGGCGCTGCCGGCGGCGTTCGCGCTGTCGATCCGCCCGGTGCGCAAGTGGACGGACGTCATGTTCTTCTTCCTGTCCACGAAGATGCTGCCCGTCGTCGCGGGCCTGCTGCCGATCTACCTCTTCGCGAAGAACACCCACTTCCTGGACAACATCTGGCTGCTGGTCATCCTCTACACGTCGATGAACCTGCCCATCGCCGTGTGGATGCTCCAGTCCTTCCTCGCCGACATCCCCGTGTCGGTCATCGAGGCCGCTCAGATCGACGGCGCGCGGCTGACGACGATCCTCACCGGGTCGTCGCCCCGATCGCCGGACCCGGCATCGCCGCCACCTCCCTGATCTGTTTCATCTTCAGCTGGAACGAGATGTTGTTCGCGCGGGTGCTGACCGGTGTGGTCGCGCAGACCGCACCGGTGTTCCTCACCGGCTTCGTCACCAGCCAGGGCCTGTTCCTGGCCCAGCTGTGCGCGGCGTCGATCGTCGTGTCCCTGCCGGTGCTCGCCGCCGGTTTCGCCGCCCAGGACAAGCTGGTCCAGGGCCTGTCGCTAGGAGCAGTCAAATGAAGGCCGCCGTCATCGAAGAGCCCGGAAGAGTCACCGTCACCACCGTGGAGGACCCCACCCGGGGCCGCGGGAGGTCGTGGTGGACGTGGCGGCGTGCGGCCTGTGCGGCACCGATCTGCACATCCTCCAGGGCGAGTTCGCCCCGACGCTGCCGATCGTGCCGGGTCACGAGTTCGCGGGTGTGGTCGCGGCCATCGGTACGGATGTCACCGAGGTGGCCGTCGGCGACCGGGTCGCCGTCGACCCGTCGCTGCACTGCCACGAGTGCCGCTACTGCCGCCTCGGCAAGGGCAACCTGTGCGACCGCTGGGCGGCCATCGGGGTCACCGTGGCCGGTGGCGCGGCCGAGTTCGCGGTCGCGCCGGTCGCCAACTGCGTCAAGCTCCCCGAGCACGTGGACGTGCGGGACGCGGCGCTGATCGAGCCGCTGTCGTGCGCGGTGCGCGGGTACGACGTGCTCAACAGCCAGCTCGGCGCGCAGATCCTGATCTACGGCTCGGGCACCATGGGCCTGATGATGCTGGAGCTGGCCAAGCGCACCGGGGCCGCGAGCGTCGACGTCGTCGACATCAACGACGACCGGCTGTCCACCGCCCGCACCCTGGGCCTCACGCGCGCCGCGACGTCGGCGGACGAGCTGGACCAGCCGCGCGGCTGGGACGTGGTGGTCGACGCGACGGGCAACGCCGCCGCCATCCAGGACGGTCTGGGCCGGGTGGCCAAGGCCGGTACGTTCCTCCAGTTCGGCGTCTCGGACTACGCGACGCGGGCGACCATCGAGCCGTACAAGATCTACAACCAGGAGATCACGATCACGGGCTCCATGGCCGTGCTGCACAGCTACGAGCGTGCCGCCGACCTGTTCGCCACGGGCGTGCTCGACCCGAAGATCTTCATCAGCGACCGGCTCCCGTTGGACCAGTACCCGCAGGCCCTGGACCGGTTCAAGGCGGGCAGGGCCGCAAGATCGTCATCGAACCCTGAGCCCGAGGGCCGGACTCCCCGCCGGCCTCACCCCGGCCCCGGCGGGCCAGGCCGTTTCCTCCCCAACGGCCTTGCCCGCCGGGCCTTGCCCTGTCCCGGGCGCCCGCCCGGCCGCCGCGGCCGGGTGGCCCCGCCCGGCCGGGGCCACCCGGCCGCACTGTGACCGGCGTCACACGGGCTGTCCCGACGTTCCGCTTCGCGCGCCCCGCGCACGCGCCACAGTGGAGAGCGGTGGGCGAGCGTGGGCACACGGGCCGAGGGAGGTTCATGGGCGGCAGCGCGGTGGTCATCGGCGGCGGCCTCGCGGGCACCCTCGCGGTGGCGGCTCTGCTCGACCACGTGGACACGGTCACCGTCGTCGAACGCGACCGCTATCCGGACGGCCCCGTCGCCCGCAAGGGCGTACCGCAGGGCCGTCATCTGCATGTCTTCCTCCCCGGCGGCCAGCACGCCCTGGAGGCGCTGCTGCCCGGTACGGTCACCGAGCTGGAACGGGCCGGGGCGCGCCGCCTGGAGGCCCCCGCGACGTGGTCACCCGGTACCCGGCGGGCTGGCAGCGCCGCTTCCACGAGGACGGGCACGCCATCGTCAGCTGCACCCGCCCGCTCTTCGACCACCTCATCCGCACGCGGGTGCTCGCGCGGGCGGCGCGGTCCGGCACCCGGGTCGAGGTGCTGGAGGCGACCGAGGCCACCGGCCTGCGCGGGGACGCGGACCGGGTCACGGGCGTGACGGTCCGCCCGCGCGACCGCGAGGGCGACAGGGCGGAGCGCGACCTGACCGCCGACCTGGTGATCGACGCCTCCGGGCGCGGCTCGCGGGCCCCCGGTGGCTCGCCGCCCTCGGCCGCGCGGCTCCGCGCGAGGAGGTGATCGACGCCGGGATCGGCTACTCCACGCAGGTCTTCCGGCCCGCCGAGCCGCTGGACATGGCGCTGGTCGTCCAGCCGCGCCCGGACTGCCCGCGCGGCGCCGTCTGGTGCCCGGTCGAGGGCGGCGACTGGCTGCTCACGCTCTCCGGGATCCGCGGGCAGCACCCGCCGACCGGGGACTCACCGCCGCTGGACTTCCTGGCCTCGCTCGACGAGCCGTACCTGTACGACCACCTGGCGACCGCCGAACCCCGCTCCCCGCGTACGGCTTCCGCGACACCTCCAACCGGCGCCGCCACTACCACGCGCCGGGCGGGGCCCCGAGGGCTTCGTGGCCATCGCCGACGCGGCCTGCACCTTCAACCCGATCTACGGCCAGGGCCTGTCCGTCGCCGCTCTCGGTGCCCGCGCCCTGCGCGACGAACTGGCCGAGGGCGGGACGCGCCCGGCCTCGCGGCGGCGGCCCAGCGGCGGATCGCCCGGTCCGGCGACAGCGCGTGGCTGACGGCCATCGGCGCCGACCGGCCGTACGCGACGGCGGCCGACACCACCGCGCCGGGCCGGGCCGAGCGGGCGCGGAGCTGGTACGTGCGGCGGCTGCTGGACCGGGTGCCGATGGACCAGGTGGTCGGCGCCGCCTTCCGCGACGTCACCTCGCTGACCGCGCCGCCGTCCCGGCTGACCTCGCCCGCCGTGGTGCTGCGCACCGTCCTGCTACCGCGCCGCCCGGGGTTCCCGACCCGCCGCGCAGCGTGGAGAGCGACCGGGACTAGGGTCCGTCGTCAGAGGGGCGGCCGACCGCGAGCGGCGTCTGGTGCTGGGGGCACCTCCTGGGGTCCCCGGACGGAGTCTGGGGAGGTAGCTGGGGAAGATCGCACGGCGGAGGGTCGCCCTCGTACCGGGGTCGTACTCGGGCGGCCCCGACAACGCGGCGAGATGCCGTGCCAGGCGTCGGGAGCAGGCCACCCCTGTGAAGACGGACCCTAGACACACGACGGCGCCCGACCAGCGCCGACCGCCCTTGGCACGCCATGAAACCCCGGTCGCGTTACGAGTGCGTTGAGGAACGCTCACGGGCTCAACTTCCGTGCTGGCAAGAGGACTTGACCGTTGGGAAACGCGGGGCTCATGGCGCCGCAAGAGGCTGGCCGGAACCTTGGCGCATGACTGATTCCACCGAAGCGGCCTCCGTGCGGGCCCCTCGATCTTCGAGCGGATCGGCGGCGCGGACGCCGTCGCCGCCGTCGTCGAGATCTTCTACGCGCGGGTGCTGGCCGATCCGGATCTGGCCGGGTACTTCACCGGTGTGGATCTGAACCGTCTCAAGCGGCACCAGAGCCTGTTCATCGGCCAGGCACTGGGCGCCACCCGTCCCTATCCCGGTCCCTCGATGCGACGCGTGCACCAGCACCTGGAGATCAGCGGCATCGCCTTCGACCAGGTCGTCCAGCACCTGACGGCCTCCCTGGCCGAGGCGGGGCTCGACGAGGCCACGATCGGCACCGTCGCCGAGGTGCTGCTGCCGCTGCGAGCCGACATCGTCACCGTCGAGCCGTAGGCCGTGTCGTTCGGATCTTCGTGGGCCCGCGACTCCCCGGCTAACGCCGGGGTGCCCCCAGACGGCACCTCGCCGCGTTGTCGGGCCGTCCACGTACGACCCGGTACGAGGAAGGCCCTCCGCCTTGCGATGCTCCCCGGCTAACTCCCCAGACTCCGTCCGGGGACCCCGGGAGGTGCCCCAGCATCCGACGCCGCGGTCTGATCCACGAAGATCCACACGACACGGCCTAGACCCGGCGGGTGTTCCGTACGGCGACGGGCCGTACGGAACACCGGGCCGGGCGGGGCGGCGGGCTCAGCCCCGGTGGGCCAGGGCCGTGCCGCGGGCGCGGGGACCGCGTTCAGGCCGTCCGCGAAGTTGTCCTCGACCTCGGCCTTCTCCTCCGCGTTCGGCACGGCGTTGGTGCAGGAGGTCCCGGCGCTGGCGCCGGACATCAGGCTGGAACACGGGCCGGGCTTGACGTCCGGCAGCCCGAGGATGTGGCCCAGCTCGTGGGCGGCGATCCGTATCGTGTCGTGCCCCTCCTCGACGGCCTCCCGGCCCATCCAGATGGTGCCGTTGCCGAGGCTGGTGGTCTGGGTGCGCGGCCAGCCGTCGTCGGCGACGATCTCGACGTTGGCGGTCTGTCCGTCGGAGACCGGGCGCAGCTCGACGTTAGCCACGTTGTCGTTCCAGACCGCCGCGCCCTCGTCGACGGCGGACTGGAACTCGGCCGCGCCGCCCGCGTCGTAGGTGACGACCGTCGCCGCCGCGGTGTGCGGGGCCGGGGCGGTGGGGGCGGGGCGGCGAACGCCTGGCCACCGGCCAGGGCGAGGGCCACCGCGGGGCGGCGATCAGGGCGCGCAGGACTCGCGGGGAAGTCACGATCAGCCTCCAGCTGAGGACGGAATCGGGGCGTGGCCATGACAATCTGGGACGGTCACTCGGGCCACGGCAGCCACAGTGTGCCCCACCGGCACCCGCGCAACCAGAGGGGCTTTTGCCAATCCCCGCGAACGGTGTCCTGACCTGCTTCTAGAATCGCCGGATGGCACTCCCCGACCACGGTTTCGACATCAGCGACCCCGGCACCGACGACGCGCTGGGCGTCCTGCGCCGCGTCTTCGGCTACGACAGTTTCAGGGGAGGCCAGCAAGAGATCATCGAGCATGTCGTCGGCGGCGGCGACGCGCTGGTCCTGATGCCCACCGGCGGCGGCAAGTCGCTGTGCTACCAGATCCCTCGCTGGTCCGGGACGGGGTCGGGGTCGTCGTCTCCCCTCATCGCGCTCATGCAGGACCAGGTCGACGCGCTGCGGGCGCTGGGCGTACGGGCCGGGTTCCTCAACTCCACCCAGGACCTCGACGAACGGCGGCTGGTGGAGGCGGAGTTCCTCGCGGGCGAGCTGGACCTGCTCTACCTGGCGCCCGAGCGGCTGCGGGTGGAGGCCACCCTGCGGCTGCTGGAGCGGGGCAAGGTGGCGCTGTTCGCCATCGACGAGGCGCACTGCGTGGCCCAGTGGGGCACGACTTCCGGCCGGACTACCTGGCCCTGTCCGAGCTGCACGAGCGCTGGCCCACGGTCCCCGCATCGCGCTGACCGCGACCGCCACCGAGGCGACCCACACGGAGATCGCCTCCCGGCTCAAGCTCCAGGACGCCCACCACTTCGTGGCCAGCTTCGACCGGCCGAACATCCAGTACCGCATCGCCGCCAAGAACGAGCCCAAGCGGCAGCTCCTGGACCTGCTGCGCACCGAGCACGCGGGGACGCGGGCATCGTCTACTGCCTGTCCCGGTCCTCGGTGGAGAAGACCGCCGACTTCCTGAGGGCGAACGGGATCGACGCGCTGCCCTACCACGCGGGTCTCGACGCCGCCGTACGCGCGGAGCACCAGGCCAGGTTCCTGCGCGAGGACGGTCTTGTGATCGTCGCCACGATCGCGTTCGGCATGGGTATCGACAAGCCCGACGTGCGCTTCGTCGCCCATCTCGACCTGCCCAAGTCCGTCGAGGGCTACTACCAGGAGACCGGCCGGGCCGGGCGCGACGGCCGTCCGTCCACCGCCTGGCTCGCCTACGGCCTCCAGGACGTCGTCCAGCAGCGCAAGATGATCGACACCACGGACGGCGACGAGGCCCACCGGCGCCGGCTGGCCGCCCACCTGGACGCGATGCTGGCGCTGTGCGAGACCGTCGAGTGCCGCCGGGTGCGGCTGCTGGCCTACTTCGGGCAGGAGAGCGGCCCTGCGGCAACTGCGACACCTGCCTGACGCCGCCGGAGTCGTGGGACGGCACGATCGTCGCCCAGAAGCTGCTGTCGACCGTGGTCCGGCTGAAGCGGGAGCGCAACCAGAAGTTCGGCGCGGGGCAGATCATCGACATCCTGCTCGGCAAGAAGACGGCGAAGGTCATCCAGTTCGACCATGACGCGCTGAGCGTCTTCGGCATCGGCACGGAGCTGCGCGAGGCCGAATGGCGGGGCGTGGTGCGGCAGTTGCTGGCCCAGGGCTGATCGCCGTCGAGGGCGACTACGGGACGCTGGTGCTCACCGAGACCAGTGGCGAGGTGCTGGGCGGCGGCCGTCAGGTGCCGCTGCGACGGGAGCCGGAGAAGCCCGCACGGGCCGCGAAGAGCGCGAAGTCGGCCAAGGGCGGCAAGGCGGCCGTGGCCGAACTCCCGAGGAGGCCGTGCCGGTCTTCGAGGCGCTGCGCGCCTGGCGGGCGGCGACCGCGAAGGAGCAGGGCGTCCCCGCGTATGTGATCTTCCACGACGCGACCCTCCGCCAGATCGCGACGGAGTCGCCCTCGACCCTGGACCAGCTGAGCACGGTGGGCGGGGTCGGCCAGAACAAGCTGGAGAAGTACGGGCAGCAGATCCTGGACACCTTGTCGGCCTGAGGCCCGGTGGCCCCGGGCCGACAAGGTGCCGGGTGGCGCGGTTCGTCCGGGGCTACAGCTCCTTGATCCTGACGTTGCGGTAGGAGATCACGTCGCTGGTGCTGTGGACCTGGAGACCGACGTAGCCGGAGGCGTAGCGTCGGCCGTCGGTGCCGGGTCGTCGTCACGCGGCGGGCTGAAGCTCTGTCCGCCGGTGTTGTCGAACTCGTTGAGCAGCACGCCGTTGCGGTAGATCGCGTAGTGCTGGCCGGTGACCCGGATCTCGTAGTCGTTCCAGGTCCCCTTCGGGGTAACCCGGCGCCGCCGAGGCCGACGCGGTCGAAGCCGTAGACCGACCCGGTCTTGTACAGGTCGCCGTCGGGGCGGTCGAAGATCTGGATCTCGTGCCCGTACTTGATGGCGACCCACTCCGGGCGGGACTCCTCGGGGTGGTCGTGGACGTCGGGGAAGCGGACGAAGACACCGCCGTTGGCGTTGCCCGTGCCGGGGCGTCGTCGCGGAACTGGAGCTTGAGTGAGAAGTCCTCGTACTGCCGCTCCGGGAACCACAGCATGCCCATGCCGTCGACGGTGGCGTCGCTGGTCATCGAGCCGTCGTCGTTCAGGTTGAACTTGCCGCCGCCGACCTGCTGCCACCGGTCGAAGGACTTCTGGCTGCCGTCGAACAGGTCGCGGTAGCCCTCGTCCTGGCCGGGCTCGCCGATTCCGGACTCCCCGGCCGCCGCGTTGATCAGCTCGCTCTCGCGCTCGTCGATCACGCCGTCGGCCAGCAGTTTCCGGTGACGGTCCGGACGTGCTTGAGGAACAGCGCGTGGGAGGACCAGTCCTTCTCGTCCTCGATCAGCTCGTTGATCGTGCAGCGGTTGCGGGTGATCCGGTTGGGCACGCCGGTGTCGACGGTGCCGACGATCACGGTGAGCCGTTCGTCCCACTCGGGGCACGAGGGCGTGGGCACGCCGCCGCCCTCGACCACCGTGAAGGCCACCTGGCCCGCGTCCGAGGTGTTGCCCGCCTTGTCGGTGGCCCGGTGGGCGACGGTGTGCCGTCCCACCCGGTCGACGATGACGGGCGTGGTGTACGCGAGGTAGGGGCCGCCGTCGAGCGAGTACTCGGTCTTGTCCACCCCGGACTCGTCGTCGGTGGCGGTGAGCGTGACCTTCGCGCTGGTGATGTAGTTGCCGTCGGAGTTCTTCTCACCGCTCACGGCCGCCGAGGTGCGCGGCGGCGTGGTGTCCTGGGCGGGCGGGGCGACGACCGTGAAGTCCACCGACTTCTCCGGCGCCGTGTTCCCCGCCTTGTCCGTGGCCCGGTAGCGCACGGTGTGCGCGCCGGTCTCGTGCACCATCACCGGCGCGGTGTAGGGCTGGAACTCCCGTCGTCCAGGGCGTATTCGATGGTGTTGACCCCGAGCCGGTGTCGGAGGCGGTGACGGTGACCGTGGCCATGTCGAGGTAGGCGCCGGTGTCGTCCTGTTCGCCGCTGACCGTGGCGGAGGTGTCCGGGGCGTGGTGTCGTCGGTCGGCGGCGCGACGACGGTGAACGACTCCGTCTTCTCCTCGGCGGCGTTCCCGGCCTTGTCGGTGGCGCGGTAGCGCAGCGTGTGCTCCCCACCTGGTCGACGGGGACCGGGACGGTGTACGGCTGGAACTCGCCGTCGTCCAGGGCGTATTCGACGGTGTCGACGCCCGAGCCCTCGTCGGTGGCGGACACGGTGACGGTGGCGGTGCCGACGTAGGCGCCGTCGGCGTTCTTGTCCCCGTCGACCTTCGCCGAGGTCGCGGGCGGCGTGGTGTCCTCCCCGCCGCCGTCGGTGACGGTGAGGATCCCCTGCATCGACAGGTGTCCGGGCATGGTGCAGAAGTAGCGGTACGTGCCCGGGGTGAGGGTGACCTCCGCCGTGTACTTGCCTCCCTGCGCGTCCGAGGGGCTGGCCATGATGTTCAGCGGGACGTCGTGGTTGTACTTGGGGTCGGAGACGTCGAAGGTGAGGGTGTGCGGCATCCCGGTGGTGTTGCCGGTGTCGGCGCTGTTCTCGAACACGATCGTCGCCTTGCCCGCCACGGCCGTGGTGGGCGCCGACAGGTACCGGGTGATGTCGTCGTCCGCGGTCCAGGTCAGCACCTGGTCCGCGGCGGCGTCGGGGTCCGTGCGCGGCGTCGGCAGCCCGTAGGCGGCCGTGGTCAGGCCGAGGACCGTCAGTACGACGGTCAGCAGGGCCGCCCACATTCTTCGGTTCACACGCCGGTTCATGGCCGTCACCTTCCGCTCCGGTCCTGGCGCACCAGGTCCCCGCCGCCGGGTGGCCTCGCCGCCCTCGTAGGTCACGCGCCACAGCGCGGACTTGGCGTCCGAGGTGAAGAAGCCGCGGCCGTAGTCGAGGACGTACAGCGCGCCGTCCGGGCCGAACTTCCAGTCCATCAGGTTGCGGATGCCGTCCTCGCCGACCGGGATGATCTTCTTCAGGCTCTCGGCGTGCACGGGCAGCCCGCCGTCACCGGCGTTCTTCGGGTCCAGTACCACCGCGTGCCGCGGCTGGTCGGCGTCGTAGAAGTCGCCGACGAACCACTTGCCGTCCCAGTACGCGGGCCACTTGGTGGCGGAGGCGTTGGCGGCGTCGTAGCGGTAGACCGGGCCGTTCATGGTGGCCTGGCCGCCGCCCTTGAGCCACGGCAGCAGCAGCTTCTGGTCCTCGGCCCGGTAGCTGGGCACGCCGTCGGCGTCGCGCGGGTAGTCCGGGCGCCGCCCTGCGGGAGTACCAGATGTTGTTGGCCTCGGCCGGCGGGATGTTCACCAGGCCGTCGTTGTTCGGGGACTCGTTCTTCAGGTGGTCGCAGTCGTACCAGCCCGCGGCTCGGTCGGGTCGGGCAGTTCGCGGTCCCGGTAGGGCTGCTTGTTGCCCATGCAGAACGGCCAGCCGCGGTTGCTCGCGTGGGTGATGGCGGCGAAGGTGTCGTACTTGGCGGGGCCCCAGGTGGTGCTGGGCTCGCTCGCGTCCGGGCCGACCCACCCGGCGTAGAGGGTGTCGGTCTGCTTGTCGACGAAGATCCGGGCCGGGTTGCGGACGCCCATGACGTAGATCTCACCGCGGGTCTTGCCGCCGCCCTCGTCGGTCTCCTCGCCGGTGAACAGGTTCCCCTCGGGGAGGGTGTACGTGCCGTCGTCCTCGGGGTGGATCCGCAGGATCTTGCCGTTGAGGTTGTTGGTGTTGCCCGCGGTGCGGCGGGCGTCGGCGAACGACACGCCCTTGTGGTTGGGCTCCGGGTTGTTGCCCGAGTAACCGTCGCTGAACTGCGAGGAGTTGTTGTCGCCGGTGGCGATGTACAGGTTCCGCTTGGAGTCCCAGGCCAGCCCGCCGCCCGCGTGGCAGCAGCTGTGCACCTGGACCGGCCAGTGCAGCAGGACCTTCTCGGTGGACTTGTCGAGCTTGCCGGTCCTGGCGTTCACGGTGAACCGGGAGACCCTGCGCTCGGCCATCTGCTTGTCGCGGTCGAGCCCGGAGTGCGGGGTGTAGTGCAGGTAGATCCAGCCGTTGTCGAGGAAGTCGGGGTCCAGCTCGATACCGAGCAACCCCTCCTCGACCTTGACCAGTTCGTCGCCGCCGCCCTTGTTGCCGAAGACGGAGAGGGAGCCGACGAGGAGACCTCGTTCGTCTTCGGGTCCCAGACGTGCACGGTGCCCTGGCCCTTGCCGACCTCCGGGTCGTCCCAGTCGGTGACGACCGGGGCGCTCGCGTCGCCGCCGCCGCGCCCGATGTAGAAGACCCGGCCGTCCGGCGCGGTCACCAGGCCGTGCGGCTCGCCGATCTGGTCGGACTGGCCCGGCTGGTTGGGCTGGGTGAGGCGCTCGGCGTGGTAGTTGGCGGTGATGGTGGCCTGGCAGTCGGCGCGGGCGAGCCGGGTGGTCCACAGCAGCGCGCCGCGCAGATGGTCGCGGAAGTCGGTCTCGGCGAAGCTGGCCGCCGTGCCGCCCATGGCGGTGTAGAAGGACCGGCCGCCGTCGTAGTCACGGCACCAGGAGACGGGGTGGTCGGCGCCGTTGGCCCCTCGCCCGGCTGGTAGGAGTTCTCCCGGACCCGGGCGACGGTGTGCACCTGACCGGTCGGGTTGGTCTCCCAGTTGATCCACTGGTCGGGGCGCTTCCACTCCAGCGGGAGGTTCCTGGTGGCCGGGTTCTCGCGGTCGCCGACCTCGACGACGGCGCGCTGGGCGGTGGCCGGGCTGCTGGCGGCGGGCCTGGCGCCGATCAGTCCGCCGAACCAGTCGGAGTACGGTTCGGCGCGGGCCGCGTCGTGGATGCCGACGAAGCCGCCGCCCGCCTCCATGTAGCTCTCCAGGCCCAGTTCCTCCTCGGGCGTCAGCACGTCGCCGCCACCGCCGAGGAAGACGACGGCGTTGTACGTGCCGAGCTTCTGCTGGGTGAAGACGGACCCGTCGTCGGTCGCGTCGACGGTGAAGTGCTCCACGGCGGGCCCCTGGCGCCCGATCTTCTCGATGGCCGCGATGCCCGCGTCCACGGTCGGGGTTCCTCGCCCGCCGAGCCGTAGAAGACGAGTACGGAAACGTTGTCACCGCCCGGTGGTGACGGCAGCGCGAGCGGCGCGGGCCGTTCGTCCGGGCGCGCGGCGGCGGGCGTG
Source organism: Streptomyces sp. M19 (assembly GCA_038070365.1). GTDB lineage: Bacteria > Actinomycetota > Actinomycetes > Streptomycetales > Streptomycetaceae > Streptomyces. The sequence goes on from JAMYWE010000001.1 coordinate 566,205, forward strand.
CCGCCCAGCATGGTCGCGGTGACGGCGCCGAACAGCAGCCCCGCCACCCAGGCTCGTCTCGCTCTTGTCCGACGCGCAGTCAGTCCGCGTCTCGATGGGGATTTTGATATGGTATGCCCCGCATTGGTCACCCATCCCTCTCAGGTCCCGGCAACACCATCGAGGAAAGCTAGTTGTCTTTTCGTGTCCCGCCAATAGCTATAACCGCAAGAGAACAAACTTTGTCCTGAGTGTGGAAGAACGCCCTGGGCTCGCTACCGTGATTCCACCTCTGGAGGACGTGCGCACGACAACCGCGATGGCGACGCAGTGAGTTGGGAGAGCGATGACAGAGGACGGGGCACCATGCCCAGACGCAGCTTCAGCCGCAGGCTTCTCGCCGGCGGGGCGGCGGTGGCCGCGATCACCCCGATGTCCCTCGCCCCTCCCCGCGTCCGCCGCGCCCGAGGCCGGGGCCGGGACCGGAACGGCGGCCGGGACGGCGCCGGGACGGCGCGGACCGCGGCGACCGGGACCACCGGGCCGCCGCCGGACTCGACCGCGCCGCGGCGGGCGGCACCGTCCGGCACATGAAGCTGTACGCGGAGCGGCTCGACGGCGGCCAGATGGGGTACGGGCTGGAGAAGGGCAAGGCCACCATCCGGGCCCGGCGATCGAGCTGATCGAGGGCGACACGCTGCACATCGAGTTCACCAACACCATGGACGTCACGGCCAGCCTGCACGTCCACGGCCTCGACTACGACATCGCCAGCGACGGCACCCCGATGAACAACAGCGCCGTGGAACCCGGCGCCACCCGCACCTACACCTGGCGCACCCACGAACCGGGCCGGCGCGAGGACGGCACCTGGCGGCCGGGCAGCGCGGGCTACTGGCACTACCACGACCACGCCGTGGGCACGGTGCACGGCACCGCGGGGATCAGGAACGGGCTCTACGGTCCCGTGGTGGTGCGCAGGAAGGGCGACATCCTGCCCGACAAGCAGTTCACCATCGTCTTCAACGACATGACGATCAACAACAGGACCGGGCACGGGGCGGTGGACTTCGAGGCGACCCTCGGCGACCGCGTCGAGATCATCATGATCACGCACGGCGAGTACTACCACACCTTCCACATGCACGGTCACCGCTGGGCGGACAACAGGACCGGCCTGCTGGAGAGCCCGACGACGTCAGCCGGGTCATCGACAACAAGATCACCGGCCCGGCCGACTCCTTCGGCTTCCAGGTGATCGCGGGCGAGGGCGTGGGAGCGGGCGCCTGGATGTACCACTGCCATGTGCAGAGCCACTCGGACATGGGGATGGCCGGGCTCTTCCTGGTCGCCAAGGCCGACGGGACGGTGCCGGGGCACTCCGCCCGCCGCACCTCCGCGAAGTCCGGCGGCTCCGCCGCCCCTCCTCCGACCACGCGGAACACCAGCACCCGGTCGCGGCCGCGCACTGATCCCGCGCGGGCCGACGCGCCCGGCCCTACCGCGGTTCGCGCACCTCGTCCAGGATCGACGCGACCGTCTCGCCCAGCCCGAGCCGAGCGCCGCGGTCGAAGGCCGCCGCGTACGCCCCTCGCCCAGACCCCGCCGGGCGGGGTGACCGCGGTGTCGTGCGGGGCGTTGAAGTACGCCGAGCCGAACAGCGGCGGGCCCACTCGCCGCCAGATCCGCCGGGCCGCGCCCTGGAGCACGGCGGCCCGGCGGCACCGGCCCTCCGCGGCGTGCAGCAGCGCGATCAGCTCGATGGGCAGCACCACGCCCACCAGGTCGCGGAACTCGTAGTTGACGGCCAGGCACTCGCAGGCCAGCCGCGCCGCCTCCTCGGGGCGGCCGGTGGACCAGGCCGCGAAGGCGAGGACGTACAGCGCGTACGCCTTCGCCCAGCGCTCGCCGTGCCGCTCGCAGACCCCGCGGATCTCCTCGCACTGCGCGACGGCCGCGTCCAGGTCGCCCTGGAAGGCGCGGGCCATGGCCAGTTCGATCCGGGCCATCATCACGTTGCTGTTCAGCTCGCCGAGGTCGGTGTAGCCGCTCAGCGCGGCCCTGAAGTGCGCCTCGGCCACGCCGTGGTCGTCCCGCAGCAGCGCGGCGCAGCCAGCCGGTGGGTGGCGTAGGCGTACGCGGCGTCGTCACCGACGCGCAGCGCCTGGGCCCGGCAGTGGGTGAGGACCCGCACGGCCGTCCGCGCGTCGCCCTGGAGGACGGCGATGTAGCCGAGCACCCACGCGCTCTTGAGCAGGGCGCGGCTGGGGCGAGGAGGCGGGCGGACGGCAGAGCCCGGTCCAGCCAGTAGCGGCCCTCCCGGAGCAGCCCGCAGCCGACCCAGTAGAACCACAGCGTTCCGGCGAGCCTGCCGCCCGCCTGCTCCAACCCGGTGTGGACAGCGCGAAGTCGAGCGCGGCGCACAGCTGGGCGTGTTCCCGCCGGGTGGCGTGGAAGACGGCAGCCTGGCCGGGGCCGAACCAGTCCCGCTCGCCCTGGTCCGCGAACCGCTGGCACCAGGCGAGATGGCGCAGCCGCTGGTTGTGCTCCTCGTCGAGGTGGCGCAGCCACTCGGCGCCGTACGCGCGCACGCTGTCGAACTGGCGGAACCGCACGCCGTCGGGGTCCGGCTGGCGCACCAGCAGCGACTTGCCCACCAGCCGGTCGAGGAGAGCGCCGATCGCCGCCGTCTCCAGTTCCTCGTCGCCGCACACCCGCTCGGCGGCCTCCAGGGAGAAGTCACCGGCGAAGACCGACAGCCGGGCCCACAGCAACCGCTCCTTGGGCAGGCACAGTTCATGGCTCCAGCCGATCGCCGTGCGCAGGGTGCTGTGCCGCAGGACGTCGCCGGGCGGGGCCAGTGCCGCCTCCTGGTCGACGAGGAGCTGGAAACGGTCGTCGAGGCGGCAGAGCACCGTGTCCAGGTCGTCGGTGCGCAGCCGCCCGGCGGCCAGTTCGATGGCGAGCGGAAGACCGTCGAGCCGGGCGCAGATCCGCTCCACCGTCGGCCTGACCCGCGCGGTGAGCGCGAAGTCGGGCGGGCGGCGAGCGCGCGCCGCCGGAAGAGTTCCACCGCCTCGTCCGCGAGGGGCAACGGCGGGAGGACGAAGACCTGTTCGTCGGGGAGGCCGAGGGCCGCCTGCTGGTCGCGAGGATGTGCAACCCGGGCGCGCCGCGCAGCAGCGTGGCGAGGACCGGGCAGGCGTCGACGAGGTGTTCGCAGGTGTCCAGCACCAGCAGCAGGCGCTTGTCCTCCAGGTGCTCGGTCAGCACCCGGGTCTGCGGGCGGGCGGTGTGGTCGGTGACGTGCAGCGCCTCGGCGATGGCGTACACCAGCAGCCTGCCGTCCTGGAGCCCGGACAGCTCCACCAGCCACACCCGTCGGCGAACTCGTCCGCCATCGCCGCGGCGGCGCGCAGGGCGGTACGGGTCTTGCCGACGCCGCCGGTCCCGGAGACCGTCGTCAGCCGGGAGCGCGACCACGCGCCGCGCAGCTCGGCGAGTTCCCGGCGACGGCCGATGAAATCTGTCTTTTCCGCGGGGAGATTACCGGCCACGGCCGCCTCGGTTCAGAAAGGTGTACGGAAAGGTATACGGTCCGGAACCCGGTGGAAAGGGCTCTCTACCTATCCGGTCCGAGGGCACACCACCGGGCAAACGGTCAGCTTCCGACGGGATTTCAGCCGCGTATGCGCGTATATCTCCGCAGTCGATCAGCAACAGCGCGACATCGTCCTTGAGACGGCCTTGGGAATAGCGCGTGAGATCGTCGATGAGCGCGTCGAGAAAGCGTGCGGGATCGCTGTCGTGCAAGCGCGCCACCCGTTCCGCGAACGGATAGAAGACCCGTCCGCGTCCCGCGCCTCGGTGACGCCGTCGGTGTAGAACAGCAGCCGGTCGCCCGGCGCCAGCGGCACGTCGCTCGCCGCGCACCACCCGTCCTGGAGGTCGAGGAGACCGAGCGGCGGGACCGGCGGCAGGGCGTCGACGAAGGTGGCCCGGCCCCGCCGGACCAGCAGTGGCGGCGGATGGCCGCAGCAGACCAGTTCGGCGCCGCCGCCGTCCTCGGCGAAGGTCACCAGCAGCGCGGTGACGAAGTCCTCGGCGCCCTCGCGGCGCGCCAGCGCCGCGTCCATGCGCCGGGCCAGCACGGGCAACCACGGCTCGTGCCCGGCCAGTTCACGGAAGGAGCCGAGAACGTCCATGGCGGTCTCGACGGCCGACAGGCCCTTGCCCATCACGTCGCCGACGAGCAGCCGTACGCCGAACGGCGTGCACATCACGTCGTAGACGTCGCCGCCGACCAGCGCACCGCTGCGCGCCGGGACGTAGCGCACCTCGGTCCGCAACCCCCGACCCGGTCCGGGAGTCTGCGCGGCAGCACCACCGGATCCGTGTTGGCGATCGTCCGCCGCGCGGCACGCTTCCGTGCCCGGCGGCGCATTTCCACCGCGGCGACAAGCGCTGTCACGGAAAACACCGCGACAAACAGACCGGACGCCATCGGACCGGCCGCCGTGTGGACGGGAACGGCTAGCAGAGCCATGGCACTCGCACCCACCATCACGAGGAAATATCGCGCTCGTTTCCATGGAGATTTCATTGCTGTGCCAGCTCTATGTCGACCGAGGGCGTCGCCGTGATTCTAGAGCACGGGCGGCGGTGCTCCGGGGATTTTCACGAAACGGCCCCGGAGCCGCGCGAGTTGTTCGTTCACGACCGCCATACCACCGGACTCGGGCGTCACATGCCCATACCGCCGTCCACCGGAAGTCCCGCGCCGGTGATGAAGCGCGCCGCGTCGGAGGCGAGGAAGACCACCGCGTCGGCCATGTCCGCGGTCTCGCCGAGGCGGCCGAGCGGGTCAGCCCGATGATGTCGCCCACGGCCGCCTCCGTGCTCGGCCACAGCCCCAACGTCACCATGTCCTGGGCGAGTTGCCTGCCCATCTCGGTGGGGACCAGGCCCGGGTAGACGCAGTTGACACGGACGCCGTAGCCGAGCTTGCCGGACTCCAGCGCGGCCACCCGGGTCAGCCGGTCGACGGCGGACTTGGTGGCCGAGTACCCGCCGATGCCGGGAAGGGGATCGTCGCGGCCACCGAGGAGACGTTGACGACCGCGCCGCCGCGTCCGGCCGCGCCGCCGGGGCGCATGGTCCGCATCGCGTACTTGAGGCCGAGCGCGACGCCGAGGACGTTCACCTCCAGCATCCTGCGCACCTCCTCCGGATCGAGTTCGGCGATCAGCGCGGAGAACTCCACCCCGGCGTTGTTCACGACCACGTCCAGACCGCCGAGTTCCGCGATCGTCCGGCCCACCGCCGCCTCCCAGCTCGCCTCCTCGGTGACGTCGAGCGGAACGAAGCCCGCGACCCCGCCCGTCTCCCGCAGCGCCGCCGCGGTCTCGCGGCCCGCGCTCTCCCGGATGTCGCCGACCATGACCGCCGCCCCGGCCCGCGCCAGCGCCCGCGCCATTCCGGCGCCCAGCCCTGGGCGCCCCTGTCACCAGCGCCTTCCGCCCTGTCATGTCGTACGGGCTGCTCATACGGGACTCCTCACGGCGAACGGGTGCGGTTGCACAGCGGAGCGTAGGAGCGCCGACGCGGGCCGTGACCGGTTCACCGGGAACGCGTACGAGGTCGGGCGGCAGCTGGTAGAAGGGCCGGGGTGGTCATCTCGGGAGAAATGATTCGATCCAGGGAATTGACAGCTTTCAGGGAATTGACAACGTTATCCGGCAGCCGTTCCGGCGGTCGTTGTCCTCCCCTTCCCCGCGAGAAGAAGAGGCGTCCATGGCCCTGTTCGACCTACCGCTCGATCAGCTCCGCGACTACCGCCCGCGCCGGTCCGAGCCCGACGACTTCGACGCGTTCTGGGCGACGACCTCGCCGAGGCCCGCGGTCACGATCTGGCCGCGGTCTTCGAACCCGTGCCGCTCCCGCTCACGGGCGTCACGGTGTACGACGTCACCTTCGCCGGGTTCGACGGCCACCCGGTCAAGGGCTGGCTCGTGCATCCGGCCGGGGCGAGCGAACCGCTGCCCGTCGTGGTCGAGTTCCTCGGCTACGGCGGCGGCCGGGGCCTGCCGCACAGCCACCTGCTGTGGGCGACGGCGGGCTTCGCCCACTTCGTCATGGACACCCGGGGCCAGGGCAGCGGCTGGAGCCCGGCGCCACCCCGACCCGGTCGGCTCGGGCCCGGCGTACCCGGGCTACATGACCCGCGGCATCGAGGACCCGCTCACCTACTACTACCGCCGGGTCTTCACCGACGGCGTCCGCGCGGTCGAGACGGCCCGCTCGCACCCGCTGGTCGACGCCTCCCGTACGGCCCTGACGGGGACCAGCCAGGGCGGCGGCATCACCCTCGCCGTCGCCGGTCTCGTGCCCGACCTCGTGGCCGTCGCCCCGGACGTGCCGTTCCTGTGCGACTTCGAGCGGGCCGCGACGCTGACCGACCGGCAGCCGTACCGCGAGATCGGCAACTACCTCAAGACCCACCGGGGCGCGACGCCCAGGTGTTCGGCACGCTCTCCTACTTCGACGGCGTCCACTTCGCGGCGCGCGGCAGCCTCCCGCGCTGTTCTCCACCGCGCTGGAGGACCAGACCTGCCCGCCGTCCACGGTCTTCGCGGCGTACAACGCCTACGCGGGCGAGGACAAGGACATCGAGGTCTACAGCTTCAACGAGCACGAGGGCGGCGGCCCGTTCCAGCAGGCCCGGCAGTTGGAGTGGCTCCCGGCGCGGCTGCGGGGCAGTGAGCCGGACCGCTCGTGGACGGGGCCGCCGGGCGGATCGCCCGGCGGCCCGCACGTCACCGGTCAGCCCGTGACCGCCTTCACCGGTCAGCTGGTGACCAGTTGGAGTCCGTAGGTCGACAGGATCTCGTTGACCGGCTGGAACCAGGTCTCGCCGCCGCCGGAGCAGTCGCCGAAGCCGCCCGAGGTCACGCCCTGCGCCTGGTCGCCGCTGATGAAGGAGCCGCCGGAGTCGCCGGGCTCGGCGCACGCGTTGGTGTGCGTCATCTCGTAGACCGCGCCCTGGCTGTAGTTGACGGTCTCGTTCTTGCCGAGGACCGTGCCGCAGTGCCAGTGCGAGGTGGAACCGGAACGGCAGATCGAGGCGCCGACCGGGGCCTCACCCGAGCCGCGCACCAGCGCGTCGGAGACGGTGCCCCAGCCGAGCACGACCGGAGTGGTCCACCAGCCGCTGCCCACGTTCACCCAGGCGTAGTCGTTGCCGGGGAACGAGGAGCCCTGGAAGTTGCCGATGTACGAGCCGTCCCAGCCGTTCACCGCGGCGCCCGCACCGCTACAGTGCCCGGCCGTCACGAAGCCGCCGACCACCGAGAAGCCGATCGAGCAGCGGACGTTGCCGGTGTAGTAGGGTCGCCGCCGACCGTGCCCGCGGCGAAGGTGGAGGGCCGCTCGGCGGCGACCTCGCGGACGGTGACCGGGACCGAGCCGGACCGGCCCGCCTCGGCGACGAAGGCCCGCACGTCGGCGTCGCTCTCGGCGCCCTTGCGGACGTCGACCACGACGCCGCCCGCCTTAGGGTCGACGCGCCAGGCGCTGACCTCGGCGGGCGCGTCACCCGCGCGGGCCGTGCGGTCGAGGCGGGCCTTGGCCGCGTCGAGCTGGGCGGCGCTGTGCGCCACGATCCGGGTGGTGGCTCCGTGGCCCGCACCGCGGCGGCCTTGGCCTCGCTGGTGACGCCGACGACGAGGTCACCGGTGCGCGCGTCGAACCAGGAGCCGCCGTAGGAACTCCCGCCGCGCGCTCGGCCTTGGGCTCCAGCGTGATGGCGGCGGACTCCTGCCGCAGCCGCGCGGTGGCCTGACTGTCCGTCAGGTTCAGGTCGCGGGCGAGCGCGTGGACGAGCCGCGGGTCATCCGCGCGCGCCGAGCCGGACTCCGGGGAGGCGGCGGCCGAGCCGGACAGCGCCGTACCGGCGACCCCGAGGCTGCTGAGGACGAGGAGCGCGGACAGGCCGACGCGCATGCCGGTGCCGCGTCTGATGCGTCTGGTACGTCTCATGGAACTCTCCTTGCGTGTGCTCTGCGGGACGAGGGCCGAACAAGGGAGACATGAGAGCGCTCTCAGGTCTGATCGTGGCGGAGCCTAGAACGATCGACTCCACCTGTCCAGACCAATCGACGTCCGCGCAGCTCAGCGGCGCCACGGCGGTCGCCGCGGGTTCGCCGGGCCCGCGAGAACTCCCCGGCGAAGGCCCTGGGCGGCCAGGACCCCGGACGACCGAGGCTCCAGACGACCCCCGCAGACATGCGATGTTCAAATGTCTGATGTCTGTGTACGCTGTTTCCCATGAAGCGCATCAGCACACCCGCAGGACGGCGAGTCTGTCCTCGCAGCTCGTGGACAGCCTCCGGTCGCACATCGAGTCAGGTGGATGGCCGGTCGGGACGCGGATCCCGCCGGAGCAGGCCCTCATCGAGGAGCTGGGGTCGGACGCAGCACGCTGCGCGAGGCGATCGGCGCGCTCGTGCACCTGGGCCTGCTGGAGTCCCGGATCGGGGACGGCACGTACGTCCGCGCGTCGAGCGAGCTCCAGTCGGTCATGGTGCGGCGCGCGAGTTCCGCGCAGCGGGACAACGTTCTCGAACTGCGGACCGTCCTTGAGGAGTACGCCTCGGGGCCGCCGCCCTGCGGCGCGGCGAGGACCAGCTGCGCCAGCTCAGAGAGCTGGTGGCCGACGCCGACGCGGCCTGCGCCGGTGAGGACATGTCCGCGGCGGCGAACGTCGACGCGCTCTTCCACCGGGCCGTCGTGCGGGCCAGCGGGAACGACCTCCTGATCGAGGTGTACGACTACCTCGGCACGGCGCTCACCTCCTCCCTGGGGGCCTGCCCTGGGACGCGGCCGGGGCCGAGGAGCACGCCGGTCTGCACAGGCGGCTGGTCGACGCGATCGAGGCCCGGGACGAGCGGCGCCCGCGCCGCGGCGGCCGCGATCGTGCAGCTCACCCGCGACCACGAGGCCGAGACACCACGGACCGCGGAGGGGCCGTGAGCACGCGGGCGCTGTCGATATCCCGTCGGCGCTCCGTCTCCGGGGCGCCGGGCGCCGACGGCACCGGGCCCGCCGTGTCCCTCGGGCTCGTCGTCGCGGTCCTCCTCGTGGCGGCGAACCTGCGGACCAGCCTCACCGGCGTCGGCACGCTGCTGCCGGAGATCGAGCGGGGCAGTGGTCTGACGTCGAGTTGGGGCGGGCTGCTGAGCACCCTCCCGCTGCTGACGTTCGCCGCGACGTCCCTCTGGTGGCCCGGGTCTCCCACCGGTTCGGCACCGCGCGCCTGCTGGTGGCGGCCCTCGGCGCGCTGGCCGCCGGGACCGTGGTCCGGTCGCTTCCCTCGGTGCTCTGCCTGTTCGCCGGAACCGTGGTCCTCTCCGCCGCCATCGCGTTCGGCAACGTGCTGCTGCCCGCCCTGATCAGGCGGAGCGTGCCCGCCCACCGCGTTCAGGGCGTCAGCGCGCTCTACGTCACCGTCATGGGCGTCACGGCCGCGGTCTCCTCCGGGATCTCCGCGCCGCTGGCCCACACCGTGCCGGGTTCCTGGCACACGGCTCTCGCCTGGGGTGTCGTCCTCACGGTCGTGGCGTTCCTGGTCTGGCTGCCCCGGACGCGGGGCGACACGCCCCACGCCGCCGACGGCGCGACGCGTAGCCCGGCGCCCTGGCGGTCCCGACTCGCGTGGCAGGTCAGCCTGTTCATGGGCCTTCAGTCCCTGGCGTTCTACACCGTCGTCGCGTGGCTGCCCAGCATCCTGATCCACCACGGCATGAGCAGCACCACGGCCGGGTGGACGCTCTTCGCCTACCAGGTGGTCGCCCTGGCGGCCAGCGCGGGACTGCCCTCCTCACCCGGGGCCGCCACGACCAGCGTTGGATCGCCGCCGGTGCCTCGGTGGTGGTGGCCGGTGGCTTCACCGTGCTGCTGTCCGCCCCGGCACTGTCCGTTCTGGCGTGCACGCTGCTCGGTCTGGGCGGCGGCGTGTGCCTGGTCCTCGCGCTGACCTTCCAGAGCCAACGTGCCGGTAGTTCCGGCGAGGCCGCCGCGCTGGCGGGCATGGCCCAGTCGATCGGCTACCTCGTGGCGGCGGCCGGGCCCTCCTCCTCGGCGTCCTGCACGACGCCACGGACAGCTGGGCGCTTCCGCTCGCGGTCCTGGTCGCCCTCAGCTGTGCCATGGCGGGTGCCGGGTACGGCGCGGGCGGGACCGCCACGTGCGCGCCCCGCCCGTCGATGAGCCAGCGCCGCGACGTTCCCGGGCGGGCGCCGGACCCGTCGGCGGTCGATCGCCGACCGGCGAGGGCCCCGCCGCTCGGTGAGCGTCGCCGAACGCCAACAGGCCGTACCACCCGGTGAGTTCGGCGGAACGCGGCCTGTGGGGCCGGTGTGGCGAGAGTTTACGTACGTGTCTGCTGATGTCGGGGTTACCGGTGGCGGCCTTGACGCATCATTCCCCTACCTCGTCCGGCCGCGAGCCGGAGTCATCTGCCCGGCCCGCGTCCGTTCCGGTGCCGTGGCGCTCCGCCGTCCCCGACTTCCCCTCGAAAAGTGAAGATCCCCACGTGAACGGGCCTTCGAGGCCACAGAGGAGACCGCCCATGACCGGTTCGCAGCCCCCGACCGACGAGTTCGACGCCCGTACCGCCCGACGCGGCGCCCATCTGTACGCGACAGACCCGCAGTTCCGCGCCGCCGCGCCCTGGACGCCGTCAGCGAGGCGATCCGGCGGCCGGGACTGCCGCTCGCCGACCTCGTGGCCACGGTGATGGAGGGTACGCGGACCGCCCGCCCTGGGCGAACGGGCCATGGAACCGGTCACCGATCCGGCCACGGGCCGCACCACGTCGCGTCTGCTGGAGCGGTTCGACACGATCACCTACGGCGAACTGTGGGAGCGGGTCGGCGCGGTGGCCGCCGAGTGGCGGCACCACCCGGCCACGCCGTGGGCCCGGGGACGTCGTCGCGGTTCTCGGTCCCACGAGCGCCGAGTACGCCGTGGTGGCTCTGGCGTGCGTCCGCTCCGGCGCGGTGTTCGTGCCGCTCCAGGCCGGTGCCTCGGCCGGGCACCTGGCGCCCATCGTCGCGCAGACCGAACCGCGCGTGCTCGCGGTGGACGTGGCGCACCTGGAGGTCGCGCTCCGGCTCGCGGCGGACGCCCGTCGCTGGGCAGGATCGTCGTCCTCGGCCACCGCCGCGAGGTCACCGCCCACCGGGAGAGGCTGGACTCCGCGCGCCACCAACTCGCCTCGCTGGGACGGGACGTGGCCCTGGACACGCTGGCGTCCGTCGTCGAGCGGGCAGGTCCTGCCTCCCGTCGCGCGGAGCCACGACGGGGCGACGGCCGACACGCCCAGCGCGCTGATCTACACCTCGGGAGCACGGGCACGCCCAAGGGCGCCATCTACACCGAGCGGATCGCCAGGCAGTTCTGGGTCGACTTCCTGGCCGAGCAGGAGACGCGGCCGTGCATCGTGCTCAACTACATGCCGCTGAGCCACATGATGGGGCTGGGCGTGCTGTTCGGCACGCTGGCCAAGGGCGGCACGGCGTACTTCGTGGCGGCGAGCGACCTGTCGACCCTCTTCGAGGACCTCTCCTGGTGCGCCCACCGAGTTCCTCATGGTGCCCCGCGTCTGCGACATGCTCTTCCAGCGCCACCGCGGCGAGGTGGCCCGCCGGATCGAGGGAGGCGGGCGGCCGAGCGAGCGGACCACGACGTGCGGGAGGAACTGCGGGAGAAGATCCTGGGTGGCCGTCTGCTGTGGGCCGCCAGCGGTTCGGCCCGCTCGGCGCGGAGATGACGGAGTTCGTCGAGAGCTGCCTGCACGTCAGGGTGATCGACGGCTACGGGTCGACGGAGACCGGAGTCGTCTCGCTCGACGGCCGGGTGCTGCGCCCGCCGGTGACCGACCACAAACTCGCGGACGTGCCCGAGCTGGGGTACTTCCGTACCGACTCGCCGCACCCCAGGGGCGAGTTGCTGATCAGGTCAGAACGGCTCGTGCCCGGCTACTTCCGGCGACCGGACGCCACCGCCCAGGTCTTCGACGAGGACGGCTACTACCACACGGGCGACATCATGGCCCGGGTCGGCCCCGACGAGTTGGTGTACGTCGACCGCCGCTCCAACGTCCTCAAGCTGTCGCAGGGCGAGTTCGTGGCCGTCTCCCGTCTGGAGGCCCTCTTCGGCGGCAGCCCGGTCATCCGGCAGGTCTTCGTGTACGGCAACAGCGCCCGCGCCTACCTGCTCGCGGTCATCGTGCCCACACCGGACGCGCTCGACCGCGCCGGTGGGGACACCGGGCGCCTCAGGTCGGTCCTGCGCGAGTCCCTGCGCCGCCTCGCCGCCGAGGCGGGCCTGAACTCCTACGAGATCCCACGGGACTTCCTCGTCGAGACCGAGCCGTTCAGCCCCTCAACGGGCTGCTCTCCCCGATGCGCAAGCCGCTGCGACCGGCGCTGACGAAGCGGTACGGCGAACGTCTCGAAGCGCTGTACGCCGAGCTGACCGAGCGCGAGACCGACGAACTCCGGGCGCTGCGCCGGGCGGGCCGGACCGGCCCGTACCGGAGACGGTGCTGCGGGCCGCCCGAGCGCTTCTCGGGCACCAGCGGGCCGACGTGGGGCCCGGCACCCGCTTCCTCGAACTCGGCGGGGACAGCCTCTCCGCGCTGTCGTTCTCCCAGTTGCTGAAGGAGATCTTCCACGTCGACGTCCCCGTCGACGTCGTCATCAACCCGGTCAACACCCTCCAGCAGGTGGCCGATCACGTCGAGAAGGCGCTCGCGCCGGGTACCACCGCCCGACCGCCGACAGCGTCCACGGGCCGGAGGCGACGCGGCTCGCGGCGGCCGACCTGAGGCTGGAGGCGTTCCTCGGCGCGGAGACCGTGGCGACGGCCGACAGGTCGGCCGGTCCGCTGCCCGAGGCCCGGACGGTCCTGCTGACCGGGGCCAACGGCTATCTGGGCCGCTTCCTGTGCCTGGAGTGGCTGGAGCGCGTCGCGGAGCGCGGCGGCACGCTGGTGTGCGTGGTCCGGGGCGGCACCGACGAGTCGGCCCGAGCACGGCTCGACGCCGCCTTCGACAGCGGCGACCCGGAACTCCTGCGGCACTACCGCGCGTTGGCGGCCGAGCACCTGGAGGTGGTCGCGGGCGACGTCGGGGAGTGCGGCCTCGGGCTCGACACGAAGACCTGGCGGCGGCTGGCCGACACCGTGGACCTGATCGCGCACCCGGCGGCGCTGGTCAACCACGTCCTGCCGTACGACCAGCTGTTCGGGCCCAACGTGCTGGGCACGGCCGAACTGATCAGGCTCGCGGTCACCTCGCGGATCAAGCAGTTCACCTACCTGTCGACGGTCGCCGTCGCCTTCGGGCACGAGTCGGCGGTCGACGAGGCGGCGGACATCCGCACGACCTGCGAGGTACGCGATCTCGACAGCGGCTACGCGAACGGCTACGGGGCCAGCAAGTGGGCGGGCGAGGTGCTGCTGCGCGAGGCGCACGACGCGTTCGGCCTGCCGGTCGCCGTGTTCCGCTCGAACCTGATGCTCGCGCACCGCCGTTACCGGGGCCAGCTGAACATCCCGGACGTGTTCACCCGCCTCCTGCTGAGCCTGCTGGCGACAGGGATCGCCCGGGCAGCTTCTACGCCCGGAGCACCGGTGACCGCACCGGTGACGGCGGCGGTGACAGCGGCGGTGACGGCGGTGGGCACTACGACGGGCTCCCCGTGGACTTCACCGCGCGGGCCATCGCCTCGCTGGGCGACGGCACCCGGGAGGGTACCGGACCTTCAACGTCGTGAACCCGCACGAGGACGGGATCTCGCTCGACACGTTCGTCGACTGGCTGGTGGCCGCCGGACATCCGCTGGCGCGCATCGACGACTACGGCGAGTGGCTCGACCGCTTCGGGACCGCCCTGCGCGGCCTGCCCGACCGCCAGCGGCAGCATTCGCTGCTCCCGCTGCTGCACGCCTTCGCGAGGCCGGAGGAACCGCTGCCGGGTTCCGCCCTGCCCGCGGAGGAGTTCCGCGCGGCGGTGCGGGCCGCCGCCCTCGACGAGGAGAGCGACATCCCGCACCTGTCACGCGATCTGATCACCAAGTACGTGGCGGACCTCCGGTCGCGGCACCTGCTGTGACGGCGCCCCGGCGCGCGATCGGCCCGTCCCGTCAGCGCAGCCGGGCATCCCCAGTCCGCGTGGTCCAGGGTGTCCCCGTCGCCGCCGTCCGTGACGCGCAGCGTCAGTTCCCGTACGCCGGAGACGTCCGCGGCCAGCGCGAAGGGGCGTCCTCGCGGGTGAGCACCGGGGTACGGGCCAGTACCTCGCCGTCGCCCAGCACCTCGAACGCCACCGATCCGCCGCCCTCGACCTCGTCGTCGACGCCCACGGTCGCGTCGAAGTGCGCGTAGGCGGCGTCGAGGTCCACGCTCACCGAGGAGTCGGCGTGCGTGCCGAGGCCCTTGTCGTGGACCGTGCCGCGCAGGGTCAGCGGGCCGCCGTCGCCGTCGCCGTCCTCCCCGTTGGAGGCGTCACGTTCGACCGGCCCCCACCCGTTGCTCTCGGCGGCGAACGGCAGGTCGCTGACGTAGTCGACGCCGGGCGGCGAGACGAAGACCCGCACGGTGCGCTCGGTGCGCAGCGGCTTCGCGCCGGCTCCTCGGCGGGGCCCGGTACGTGGCGGCCACGGTCACCTCGTGGTAGCCGTACGCGGCGTCGGCGGGGACCTTCAGCGTCCAGTCGGCGGTCAGCGGCCGGTCCGTGGGCAGTTCGGGGCGTGGCCGCCGGTGCCCTCGACGCTCCAGCCCTCGGGCGCGGAGGCGGTGAGCGCGACGTCCCGCACCGGCCCGAACTCCTCGACGCGGAAGGCGCCTTCGAGCGGCACCGAGGTGCCGGGGTCCGCCCCGGCCTGTTCGGGGTCGGCGGTGAGCGCGGTCAGCGGCAGGCGGCGCACCGGCTCGTCGCAGGTGGTGCGGGCGGGTTCAGCCGGGCAGAGGACCGCGGCGAAGCCGCCGTCGGCCGTGACCGGGATGTCCAGGGTGTCGTGCCGGTCGGCCACCCGGCTGTCCCGGACCAGCCCGTCGGCGCCGTCGCGCACCACCTCCACCCGCCACCGGCCGCCGCCGAGGAAGTCCAGCGGGCGTGCCGGGTGATGGCCGGACCCGCGCCGAGGGAGCCGAGGAACCAGCGGTGCCCGTCGCGCCGGGCGAAGGTCGCCGCGTCGCCCGGCCGCCCGGACACCAGCCGGGTCTCGTCCCAGACGGTCGGCACCTGCTCCAGGAAGCGTTCCAGCTCCGGCCGGGCGCGGTACGCCTCGATGGAACCCGCGTAGTGCTGGAACCCGGACTCGTAGACCACGGAGGTCGCCAGTTCCGCCGCCTCGGAGACGCGGTGGGTGCCGAACTGGAAGCCCATGGGGGTGAAGTCCATGGAGCCGACGACGTTGCGGGTGAAGGGCAGCGTGGCCATGTCGGCGGCCGTGACGTCGCCCTGTTCGCCGCCGTAGACCGCCTCCATGGAGACGACGTGCGGCCAGGTGCGCTGGATGCCGTGCGGGATGGTCGAGCCGTGGAAGTTGACCAGCAGGTGGCGGGCGGCGGTGTCGGCGAGGACGTCGTCGTACCAGCCGTACCGCTCCTGGGAGTCGGAGTCCATGAAGTCGATCTTCACTCCGGCGGCGCCCCAGCGCTCGGCCGCTCCGAGGTTGGCCGCGCGCTCCTCCGGGGTGTCCAGGTCGGTCCAGTGCGTCCACAGCAGGATCCGCACCCGCGCCGATCGGCGTAGCGGATCAGCTCGGGCATCCAGTCGGTGGTCTTCCAGCCGTCGTCGACGAGGTGTACTCCCAGCCGTGCGCCGCGCTGTAGTCGACGAACCGCTTCTGGGTCGCCAGGTCGCGCTGGGCGGCGCCGAATCCGGCGAGCCAGGACCAGGCCACCCGGCCGGGCCGGATCCAGGAGGTGTCGCGGACCCGGGACGGCGGCGCGAGGTCGTCGGTGAGCGTCGACTCCGCGACGGTGTCCAGGCCGCCGATCGTCGCGGTGCGCCACGGCGTCGCCAACGGGCCCTTGAGGTGACCGGTTCGCCGTCGGCGAGGACGACGTCGAAGCGGCCGGTTCCGGCTTGGTGCTCCAGGTGGCTGCCCGCGTAGCGCCGTCCACGTCGGACTCGCTGAGCAGGACGTAGTCGTCCCGCACCCGGAACAGCGAGGGTAGCCGAAGGAGCCGCCGGGGCGGCCGATGCGGTCGTCTCGGTGTGCGGGCGCTCGTAGTTGGGCGTGTACGGCATGAGCCAGGCGGGGCCTTCGTGGGCAGCCGGAACGCCGAACTCTCCCGGCGCACGGTGACCGCGTCGCCGTCCCGCGCCGGGAGCACGTAGCGGTACCCGACGCCGTCTGCGGCGACCCGGACCACGAGGTCCATCCGGTGGCCCGCGGCGTCGGCGAAGGCGAGCCGGGTCTCGGTCATCCGCGCGGTGCGCTCGCGGCGCTTGCCGGTCGTGGTGGTGTAGTGCTCGGTCACCGGGCGCTGGGTACGGCCCAGTTGGCGCAGCCCGGAGGTGAAGTCGGCGGCGGTGGTGACGACGCCGAGCGGCGCGGGCTCCAGGACGGTCGTGGGGCCCTGCGGACCGTCAGCGACAGGGCTCCGCTGTCGCCGTCCAACCGGACGTCGGCGGCGAGGCCGGAACCCCGCGCGCGGACGGCTGGTCGACCGTCCAGGAGCGGTCCGGGGTGGCGGCGTGGGCCTGGGGTGAGCGCCCGGCGCCGAGGACGGCGCAGAGCACGGTGGCGAGGACGGCGAGGGGCGGGGCCTGGTGATCGAGCGGGCCCCGGTGGCGAAGGGAGTCGTGGGAAAGCGACGTGTTCTGTGCGGTCCTGTCGGCATGGAAGCCTCCGCTTCACCGGGAGTTGACAGGGAAGTCACAGGGATCGGTGGCCGCTCGGCGGCCGGACTCGATCTTGGCAACGTTGTCAGCAGCCTGTAAAGGGTCGTGTCATCACTTTTCGCGTGAGTGCCGCTGTCGGACGGTCCGCCCGCGATGTTGCGTCGCGTTCGCTATTGACAGTTTCTGTTGGGGATGGCGCAATGGCGGCGCTCCACCTGTCCCACAGCTGACCGGCACTCATGCGACGCTCTCTCAGCAAGGAGGACATGTGCGCTTCCGCAGCGCTGTTTCCCGATCCCTGGTCAGACCCATGGCCGTGGCCCTCGCCTCGGCGCTGGGTGTCGCGGGCTGCTCGCCGGCCCCGGACCCGCCGCCGCGGCCGACGGCCCGGCCGACACCTCCTCGTCCGACCTCCACGGCCTCCGCGGCGACTACTACCTCCAGTCCGCCGAGGGGCCTTCGACTTCCACGAGCTGAAGGCGACCAGCCTCGACCCCTCGATCGACTTCGACAACCTGGACCCGAGGCTCGGCGCCGCCACCGGCCGGTCCGACGACGTCAGCGTGCGCTGGACCGGGCGGCTGGCCCGCGGCGGTCCGGCGCGTACACCTTCTCGATGACCGGCGACAACGGCTTCCGGCTGTGGATCGACGGCGAGCCCGTCATCGACCACTGGGTCGACGACTGGGACACGGAGCAGAACTCCCAGCCGGTGGAGCTGGCCGCGGACCGGACGTACGACATCAAGGTCGAGTACTTCGAGCACTACGGCGGCGCCAACCTGCACCTGAACTGGACCCCGCCCGGCGACGCGAAGGCGCCCGTCCCCACCTCCGCCCTGACGCCCCCGGCGGACTCGACTACGACGGGCCGGTGGCCGGATCCGTCCAGCCGGACGGCCGCACGCTGCTGCTCGACTTCGCCCAGCCGCTGCGCACTCCCCGGCCTCGCTCGGCGACCATCTCACGGCGGTCATCGGCGGCGCCGCGTGGCCGCTCGGCGCGGTCCGGCTCGACGCGGACGACCCGTCCCGGCTGCTGATCGGCCTCGGCGAGCCGGTGGTGGGACACGGCGGCGAGGCCGTCGTGCGCTACGACGGCCAGGGCGGCCTCGCGGACGCCGACGGTGCCCTGGACGCGTATCTGGCCATCGGCTCCAACGCGTCCACGTACCAGCTGAGCACCAGGTGGGCGAAGGACGTCGGCCCGGACAACGCCCATCCCGAGTACCCGCGGCCGCAGTTGACCCGCGACCAGTGGCGCAACCTCAACGGCGACTGGCAGTTCGCCGCGGCGAAGGAGGGCGAGGCGCCGCCGGTCGGCAGGCGTCTGGACGAGAGGATCCTGGTCCCCTACCCGGTCGAGTCGCGGCTCTCGGGGATCGAGCGGCACGAGGACCGCATGTGGTACCGGCGCACCTTCACCGTGCCCGAGGACTGGAAGGTGGGCGACGCCCGGCGGCTGCGGCTGAACTTCGACGCCGTGGACTGGCGGGCGCAGGTGTGGGTCAACGGCGAGAAGGTCGCCGACCACAGCGGCGGCTACGACCGGTTCGGCGCCGACGTCACCGACGCGCTGCGCCCGGGCGTACCCAGGAACTGATCGTCGGCGTGTACGACCCGACGGACGCGGCGGACGGCGAGAACCCGCCGCACGGCAAGCAGGCGCTGGACGCGAGCGGCATCTTCTACACGCCCTCGTCCGGCATCTGGCAGACCGTCTGGATGGAGCCGGTCGCCGCCGATCACGCGGGCAGCCTCAAGCTCATCCCGGACGTCGCCGGTGAGAGGCTCTCCGCCGAGGTGCGCGGCGTACGCGACGGGGTGCCGGTGACGGCCACCGCGTACGACGGCGGGCGCGTGGTCGGCACGGCCCGGGGACGGACCGGCGAGGCGCTGTCGGTACCCGTGCCGAACCCGCACCTGTGGTCGCCGGACGACCCGCATCTGTACCAGCTGAAGATCACCGTGGGCAGCTACTTCGGCATGCGCGGCATCGAGGTCAAGGAGGTCGCGGGCAAGCGGCGCATCGTGCTCAACGGGAAGCCGACCTTCTCGATGGCCACGCTCGACCAGGGTTCTGGCCGGACGGGCTGTACACCGCGCCGACGGACGAGGCGCTGGCGTACGACCTGAAGGCGCACAAGCGGATGGGCTTCAACTCCGTGCGCAAGCACATCAAGGTCGAGCCGGACCGCTGGTTCTACTGGGCCGACCGGCTCGGCCTGATGGTGTGGCAGGACATGCCCTCGATGAGCGACGACCCTCGCCGCGGGCGCGGGCGCAGTACGAGCACGAGATGAAGGAGATGATCGACGAGCACGTCAGCAGCCCGTCGGTGATCATGTGGGTCACCTTCAACGAGGGCTGGGGCCAGTACGGCGGCGGGCGCGTCCCCGACCTGGCCAAGGGCTGGGACCCGTCCCGGCTGGTCAACGGCGCCACCGGCTGGAACGACACCGGCAACGGCGACATCGCCGACGTGCACGCCTACCCGGGCCCGGCGAGCCGCGCCCCGACGCGAAGCGGGCCGGTGTCACCGGTGAGTACGGCGGGCTGGGGCTCGCGCTGCCCGGCCACTCCTGGCCGGTGCAGTACACCTACGTCGGGGTGACGAAGGAGACGTACACCGACGAGTACCTGGAGCTGCTGGACAAGGTGCGGCAACAGGCCGCCTGCCACGGCGCCAGCGGCGCGGTCTACACCCAGATCACCGATGTGGAGGGCGAGCTGAACGGGTTGCTGACCTACGACCGCGCGGAGACCAAGCCGGACGTGGAGCGGCTGCGGAAGGCGCACCGGGCGCTGATCCGCGACGCGGCCGACCCCGGCACCATGGAATGCGCGAGCTGACGTCGCTCCCGGACACCACGGACGTGCTCTCGCGCCGCCGCGCGCGGGGAGCACGTCCTCGTCCCGCGCGCGGGCCGCCGCGGAAGTCGGTTGACGAATCCCCACGAAGGTGCCCACGATGAGCGGGTGAACGCCCAGGAGCCCTTGGTCACGCGCGACCACATCGACTTCTGTCGAGTGTGGTCCGCGGCGTGTCGGCCCTGATCCGGCACCTCGCTCCGCGATCGGCACACCCTCTCCTTCTCCTCACCCTCACCGCGGGCGGCCCTGGCATCCATCGGGGCCCGCCGTCGCGGATCTCGCCTCCCGGAAAGGCCCCACTCGCATGCCTGTGGAGTTCCTCGGCATCGCCGCCACCAACGACGGTTCGGAGACCGGCCCGCGCTCCGGCGCCGCCTTCGACAAGGAGTACACGCTCAAGCTCGCCCGCGCCCACGAGGACCACGGCTGGGACCGGGTCCTGTTCGCCTACCACTCGGGCTCGCCGGACCCGGCGCCCGCCGCCGCGTACGTCGCCAGCCGCCTGGAGCGGCTCCAGATCCTGCTGGCGCACCGGCCGAACGTCTCGTACCCGACGTACGCCGCCAAGACCTTCGCCACCCTCGACCAGATCAGCGAGGGCCGGTTGACGGTGCACTTCATCACCGGGGCAACGACCACGAGCAGGGCGCGAGGGCGACACGCTCACCAAGGACGAGCGGTACGCGCGCACGCGTGAGTACATCCGGATCGTCAAGAAGGCGTGGACCACGCACGAGCCCTTCGACCACGAGGGCGAGCACTACCGCTTCCACGACTTCGTCAGCGACGTCTTCCCGGTGCGGCAGCCGCGCCGGAGGTGTCCTTCGGCGGCTCCTCCCCGCGGCGTACGCGGCGGGCGGCGCCGAGGCGGACGTCTACGGGCTGTGGGGCGAGCCGTTGGCGCGTACGGCCGAGCAGATCGAGGCGGTGCGGGCGGCGGCGAAGGCGGCGGGCGCTCGGATTCGCCCCGGATCCAGGTGGCGTTCCGGCCGATCATCGCCCCGACCGAGGAACTGGCCTGGGAGAAGGCCCATCGCACGGTCGGCGCGATCCGCGCCCACCGGGAGCGGAAGGAGCCGACGGCGGTGCGCCACCACCGCGGGGACGCCCCGCAGAACGCGGGCTCGCAGCGGCTGATCGCCATCGCGGAGGCGGGTGAGCGCTACGACCGCGCGCTGTGGACGCCGACCGCGGCGGCCACCGGCGGCGCGGGCAACTCCAACGCGCTGGTGGGCACGCCGGAGACGGTGGCCCAGGCGCTGCTGGACTACTACGACCTGGGCGTGGACATCATCTCCGCGCGCGGCTACGACCTGCTCGGCGACGCGATCGACTTCGGCCGGCACGTCATCCCGATCGTGCGCGAGGAGGTCGCCAAGCGGGACGCGGAGCGGGCGGAGCGCGGTCCGCAGACCCTCACGGCGGTGCGTTGATGGCCTCGGTCGCCGACCCTCGCCGCGGCTCTCGGTGGTACGCGCCGCCGTGGGCGATCCGCTCGTGGAGCCGCTGCTGCGCGAGTTGGAGCACGAGTACACCAGCCGCTACGGCGAGGGCGCGCGCGGTGAGCTGACGCGGTACCCGGCCGAGGAGTTCGCGCCGCCGCGCGGACGCTGCTGATGCTCGTGGAGGAGGGCGAGCCGGTCGCCGGTGGCGCGTACCGCGCGTACGACGCGTCGACGGCGGAGCTGAAGCGGATCTGGACCCACTCCGCGCACCGGCGCCGGGGCTGGCCCGGCGGGTCGTGGCGGAGCTGGAGCGGAGGCGGCGGCCCAGGGCTACCGGCGGATCTACCTCACCACGGGGCCGCGGCAACCCGAGGCCGGGGCGCTGTACCTGGCCACGGGCTACACGCCGCTGTTCGACGTCACGGCGGACCCGGAGACCATCGGGCCGCTGCCGTTCGAGAAGTTCCTGACCGGCTGACGTCCCAACGGCCGGGCCCCGGGCGTCAGTTCGGCGCGGGCGGCCCGGCCGCGACGGGTCCCGCCGCGGCCGGGCCCTCGCTCAGTCCGAGTAGACCTCGGCCCGGTCGATGGAGATGTAGGCGGCCCCGACGAGGCGTTCTTGTCGCCGGTGACGCGTACGCGCAGGGTGTGCTC
Organism: Streptomyces sp. M19; assembly: GCA_038070365.1. Lineage (GTDB taxonomy): Bacteria > Actinomycetota > Actinomycetes > Streptomycetales > Streptomycetaceae > Streptomyces. The sequence goes on from JAMYWE010000001.1 coordinate 588,073, forward strand.
CCTTCGGGAGTGTCGGGCTGGTGTAGATCAGCTGCTCGCCCATGCGGACCGCGCCGTAGTAGTCGCGGGTCTCCTCGGCTCCGCCGTCGACGGAGAAGGCGGCGATGCCGTTGCCGGTGTCCCGTACGGACAGCAGCGCGATACGGGTGCCGGTGAAGGTGAACGTGGCGGTGGCGCCGGGCTCGGCGCTCCAGTGGTCGTCGCTCCAGAAGCACTGCACGCCGCAGCCCGAGCCGGAGTTCCAGTTCCCGGTGTAGCTGACGGTGCCGTCGCCGCTGGTGGTGTTGGTGTCGTTGATCCAGTACGGACCGCCCCGGGTCGCCCGAGGGCAGGTCCTGGGTGCCCGGCCGCCACCGGCGTGCCGAAGTCGGGCGTGCCGTCGGCCCGCCAAGTGATCTTCTGAGCGCGGGTGGTGCGGCCGGTGTAGGTGTAGTCCGAGGTGTTCTTGGCGTGGTAGACCATCCAGTCCTCGGTGCCGTCGGGGCTGGTGAAGAAGCCGTTGGAGCCGGGTCCCCAGGCGCCCGTGGCGGCGTTGGCGGAGAAGACGGCGCCCTGGTGCTGGGTCCAGTTGCCGGGCTGGAGCGGGTCGGCGGAGTCGGGGATGGACCGCATCCACAGCTGGTAGTCCGGCTTGCCGGTGTCGCAGGTGGAGTACACCAGGTAGGTGGTGCCGTCGTGCTGGAGGATCGAGGGCGCCTCGCGCACCTCGCCGCAGCCGCCCTCGGTGGGCAGGTAGACGCGGTCGCCGGAGATGGTCCAGGGTCCGACATGGGGGCGATGTAGATCATGTTGTGGCCCTCGTCGCCCGCTCCGGACCACAGCATGTACATGCGGTCGTCGCTCTGCCGCAGCAGCACGGGGTCGATGGCCCACACGTCGGAGGCGTTCGGCGGGCTCAGCTTCGCCTTGAAGTGGTAGGTGCCGAGCGGGTCGGTGCCCTCGGACTCCACCACGTACAGGCGGTGGTGGTCGTCCACGCCGTCGTCGGCGGTGTAGTAGAGGTACCAGTGACCGTCGATCAGGTAGAACGACGGCGCCCACACCTGCTGGTTGCGGGAGCTGTCGGAGTCCTTCCAGACGGTGGTGCGCGGGGCGGTGAGCAGTCCGCCGAGAGTGGGGGCCTTGGCGATGCGCAGGGCGTCGCCCTCGGTCGCGGCCAGGTAGTAGTTGCCGTCGTAGTACGTCATGTACGGGTCGGGGCTCGGCCCCAGGGGATCGCGGAAGGTGCCGCCCGCCGCGTGCGCCGCCGGGGCGCGAGGCCCACGACGTACAGCGCGGTCAGGAGCAGAGCAAGCACGGTCCCCAGGGATCTCCAGGCTCTGCGGGGGCGGGCCGACCGGTGGGCTCCCGGGGATTCGGGCCCGGGTCTGTGGGTCGCGGGGTGGAGCTGAACGTCTTACGGGACACGGCTGCCTCCTGACAGACACAGTGGGGTGCGTCCTCTCGCGTTCGAGCCTCCCGACATTACAACGTTGTAGTGGAGCGAAGACAGACTCCGGCGGCGATCCGCGGGCGGTGCCCGCCGCCTTACGTGGTGGCCGAAGGTGGCCGAATGTGATCGGGAGTACCTCGACGAGCCCTTGCGCGGGCGCACGGCGCCCACCTTGACTAGCACCGCTAATTAAAGCGGTGGCCGCGCACGGCGGCGAGCGCGACGGAGGGACGGTCCATGCCGGTACACCAGGGGCGGACGCACGAGGGGCACTACATCGGCGGCGCCTGGCGGCCCCGGCCGGGACGGACACCATCGAGGTGTACGACCCGGCGACCGAACAGCTCCTGGGCACCGTCCCCGCCGGGACGGCGGCCGACGTCGACGCGGCGGTGGCCGCGGCCCGGTCCGCCGCCGACGGCTGGGCCCGTACCGCGCCCGGCCAGCGCCTGGCGTGCCTGACCCGGCTCCGGGACGGGCTCGCCGCCCGCCAGGAGGAGATCGCGCGGACCGTCGTCGCCGAACTGGGCTCGCCGGTCGGGTTCGCGCGGACGGTACACGCGGGATGCCGGTCGTGGTGGCGGGCGCGTTCCTCGACGTCCTCGCCGACTACGAGTTCGAGGAGAAGGTCGGCAACTCGGTGGTGCACGCCGAGCCGGTGGGCGTCGTCGCGGCCATCACGCCGTGGAACTACCCGCTGCACCAGATCGTCGCCAAGGTCGTCCCCGCCCTCGCCGCCGGGTGCGCGGTGGTGCTCAAGCCCGCCGAGGACACCCGCTGACGGCCCGGCTGTTCACCGAGGCGCTGCACGAAGCGGGCTTCCCCGCCGGGGTGTTCAACCTGGTCACCGGCGACGGCCCGGTCGCGGGCGCGGCGCTGGCCGCGCACGACGGCGTGGACATGGTGTCCTTCACCGGCTCCTCCGCCGTGGGCCGCCGGATCGGCGCGGTCGCGGGCGGCGGCATCAAGCGGGTGGCCCTGGAGCTGGGCGGCAAGTCGGCGAACGTGATCCTCCCCGGCGCCGATCTGGTCCGCGCGGTCAAGGTCGGCGTCGCCAACGCCTTCGCCAACGCCGGGCAGACCTGTAGCGCCTGGACCCGGATGCTGGTCCACGAGGACGACTACGACGAGGCGGTGCGGCTGGCCGCCGAGGCGACCGCCAAGTACGCGCCGGGCGACCCGGCCGACCCGCGACCCGGGTCGGCCCGCTGGTCAACGCCAGGCAGCGGGACCGGGTCCTGGAGTACATCGAGACCGGCGTGCGCGAGGGCGCCCGGCCGGTGGCCGGAGGTCCGGCGCGCCCGAGGGCCGCGCGAGCGGCTACTACGTCCGGCCGACGGTCTTCGCCGACGTGGAACCGGAGATGACCATCGCGCGGGAGGAGATTTTCGGCCCCGTGCTGTCGGTGCTGCGCTACCGCGACGACGCACACGCCCTGGCCATCGCCAACGGCACGGCGTACGGTCTGGCCGGTGGGGTCTGGGCCGCCGACGAGCGGCGGGCCACGGAGTTCGCCCGGCGCATGCGGACCGGCCAGGTCGACATCAACGGAGGCCGCTTCAACCCGCTGGCGCCGTTCGGGGTTACAAGACCTCCGGCGTCGGCCGTGAGCTGGGACGGCACGGCCTGGCGGAGTTCCTGCACACGCAGTCGTTGCAGTTCTGACCGGCCCCGCCGTCCCACCGGCCTGCCAGGCCGCACGGACGGACGGCCCCGGTGCCGTCCCGCCGGTCGCGACCGGCCCGTATCCGAACCGACACAGACGAGGAACGCCGATCGCCATGGTCCGCGCCGCAGTCCTGCCCGCCACGGGCGCCCCGCTGGAAATCGTCGAGATCGCGCTGCCGGACCCCGGCCCCGGCCAGGTGCGGGTCCGGCTCGCCGCGACCGGCGTGTGCCACTCCGACCTGTCGCTGGCCACGGGCGTGATGCGCAGCCCGATGCCGGTGGTGCTCGGCCACGAGGGCGCGGGGACCGTGGTGGCGGTGGGCGAGGGTGACCTCGGTCCGTCCGGGATCCGCCGTGCTGCTCAACTGGGCTCCGGCGTGCGGGAGTTGCCACCTGTGCGAGCGCGGCGCGCCCTGGCTGTGCGCGCACCAGTACGACGGGATGGCCACGCCGTACGCCGCGCTCGCCGACGGCACCCGGTCCATCCCGGCCTTGGCACGGCCGCGTTCGCCGAGGAGACGGTGGTCTCCGAGCGCGCGGTGCTGCCCGTCCCTGACGGCGTGCCGCTGATCTCCGCGGCGGTGCTGGGCTGCGCGGTCATCACCGGTTACGGCGCGGTGCACCACTCGGCGCGGGTCCGCGAGGGCGAGTCGGTGGTCGTGTACGGGCTCGGGGGCGTGGGCCTGTCGGTGCTCCAGGCGGCCCGTATCGCGGGCGCGGGTCCGGTGATCGCCGTCGATGTGTCGCCCGGCAAGGAGGAGTTGGCGCGGCGGCACGGGGCGAGCGACTTCCTGCTCGCGGACGAGGGCACGGCCAAGGCGGTGCGGAAGCTGACCGGCGGCGCGGGCGCCGACCACGCGATCGAGTGCGTGGGCCGGGCGGACACCATCCGCGCCGCGTGGTCCTCGACCCGGCGGGGCGGCCGGACGACGGTCGTCGGGGCGGGCCGCCACGACGACATGGTCTCCTTCTCCGCCCTGGAGATCTTCCACTTCGCCCGGACGATCAGCGGCTGCGTGTACGGCGACAGCGAGCCCGCCCGCGATGTGCCGGTCCTGGCCGAGCACGTCCGGGCGGGCCGCCTCGACCTGGACGCGCTGATCACCGACCGGATCGGGCTCGACGGCATCCCGAGGCGTTCGCCCGCATGTCGGCCGGGCGCGGGGCCGTTCACTCGTGGTGTTCTGACACCTCGTCAGCGAGGTGGCGGCCTCAGCGGGAGCGCGCCGGGGCCAGGGCGTGCACCAGCGTGTCCGGGGTGAGGGCAGGGTACGTACGCGCACGCGCGTGGCGTCGTGAACCGCGTTGGCCACCGCCGCCGCGGTGCCGACGATGCCGAGTTCGCCGACGCCCTTGACGCCCAGCGGGCCCAGGTGCGGTTCGTGTTCCTCGATCCAGTGCGCCCGGACGTCGGGGACGTCGGCGGAGACGGCGACGTGGTAGGCGGCCAGGTCGCGCTGGACGTGGTCGCCGAAGACCGGGTCCATGTCGCTGCCCTCCATCAGGGCCATCGACACGCCCATCACCATGGCGCCGACGAACTGGGAGCGCGCCGTACGGGCGTTGAGGATCCGGCCCGCCGCGAACACCCCAGCAGTCTGCGCACCCGCACCTCGCCGCTGTCCCGGTCCACCTGGACCTCGGCGAACTGCGCCCCGTACGCGGCGCGCCGGTACGACTCCGACAGCGCCGCCACGTCGTCCGTGGTGTCCACCGCCACCGTCAGCCCCTCGGGCGGCGGCGGGCCGGCCGCCGGGCCAGCTCGCGGGCCAGTCCCTCGGCCGCCTTGTGCACCGCCCAGCCCCAGGAGGCCATGCCCGTGGAGCCGCCCGCGAGCGGCGCGGCGGGCAGGTCACTGTCGCCGATCTCGATCCGGATCCGGTCCAGCGGCAGGTCCAGCGCGTCGGCGGCGACCTGGGCGAGCGCGGTGCGCGCGCCGGTGCCGATGTCGGTGGCGTTCACCCTGATCCGCACCTGCCCGGACGGGGCGGCGTGGGCCTCGGCCCGGGAGGGTGGGCGGCCGAGGGGTAGACGGACGCGGCCACGCCCTCGCCGATCAGCAGGCGGCCCTCGGCGCGCTCTCCGGGGTTCCGGGGCCGGGCCGCCAGCCGAACCGGCGGGCCCCTCGCGCAGGCACTCCACCAGGTGGCGGCTGCTGAAGGGTGGCCGGTCTCGGGGTCGGTGTCCGGCTCGTTGCGGATCCGCAGCTCCACCGGGTCCAGGCGGCAGGCGGCGGCCAGTTCGTCCATGGCCGACTCCAGGGCGTACATCCCCGAGCACTCCCCGGGCGCGCGCATCCACGACGGCATCGGTACGTCGAGCCGGGAGACCCGGTGCGCGCTGCGGCTGTCGGGGCCCGCGTACACCGAGCGGGTGGGCAGCGCGGCCTGCTCGACGAAGCCGCCGAGCACCGAGTCGTAGGTGACGACCTCGTGGGCGAACGCCGCGATCCGGCCGTCGGCCGAGGCGCCCAGCCGCACCCGCTGCTCGGTGGCGGCCCGGTGGCCGACGACGGCGGGGAGCTGGGCGCGGGGCAGCGCGAGGGTGACCGGGCGGCCGACGTGGCGGGCGGCCAGCGCGGCGAGGACGACCTGCGGCCGTGGCGTGCCCTTGGAGCCGAAGCCGCCGCCGACGTGCTCGGCGACGACGGTGACGCGCTCCTCGTCGAGGCCGAACAGCTTGGCCAGCGCGGCGCGGACCGCGGTGGTGCCCTGGCTGGAGTCGTGGACGTGGAGCCGGTCACCGGACCACCAGGCGGTCGAGGCGTGCGGCTCCATGGGGTGGTTGTGCAGGGCGCGGATCCGGTAGACCGCGTCGGTGGTGACGTCCGCGGCGGCGTAGGCGGCGTCGAAGTCACCGCGCTCGTAGCCGCGGGGAACCGCCCTCGCGCTCCTCCAGGACGTACACCTCGGCGCCCTCGGCGTCCGGCAGCACCGGTGGGGTTCGCGCGCGTAGCCGATCCGCACCGCGGCGGCGGCCGCCCGCGCCGCCTCCAGGGTCTCCGCCACCGCCAGCGCCACGTACTGGCCGCGGTAGGCCACCCGCGGCGACCGCAGCAGCTCCAGCACGGGGTCGCCCGCGTCGCCGAGGCGGGGCGCGTTCTCGTGGCTGAGGACGGCCAGCGCGCCGGGCTCGGCGAGCGCCGCGGCGCAGTCGACGGCCGTGATCCAGCCCTTGGCGACGGTGGCGGGCACCGGCCAGGCGAAGACCCGGCCCGGGGCGCGTACTCGGCGGCGTACCGGGCGGCGCCGGTGACCTTGTCGCGGCCTTCGAGCCGGGCGACGGGTCGCCCGTCCGGGCGGCGCGGACGGTTTCGGGGTTCGTCACGGCGTTCATCGCGCACGCTCCGGGGCCGACGGGAAACGGGTGGCGAGGTCGGCGAGCACCTCGACGACGATGCCGCGCGTCAGCGGGATCTTGAAGCCGTTGTGCCGCAGCGGGCGGGCCGCCGCCAGCTCGGCGTCGATCGCGCGGGTGAACTCCTCGCGGGTGGCGGGCGCCCGAGCAGGTGCTCCTCCGCCGCGCGGGCGCCAGGGCTTGGCGGCCACGGCGCCCAGCGCGATCCGGACGCGCGCCACGGTGCCGTCCGGGGCCACGTCGAGGGCGGCGGCGACGGAGGCGAGGGCGAAGGCGTACGAGGCGCGGTCCCTGGCCTTGCGGTAGCGGGAGCGCGCGGCCTCGGGCACGGCGGCCAGTTCCACGTGGGTGATCAACTCGCCGTGCTCCAGGACGGTTTCGCGCTCGGGGTGGTCGCCGGGCAGCCGGTACAGCTCGGTCAGCGGTACGGTGCGCGGCCCGCGGCGCCGTGGACCGTCACGTCGGCGTCCAGCGCGGCCAGGGCCACGGCCATGTCGGAGGGTGGGTGGCGATGCAGGACGGCGAGGCGCCGAGGATCGCCAGGTCGCGGTGGGCGCCCTCGCGCGCCGGGCAGCCGGACCCGGGCCGCCGCTTGTTGCAGGGTTTGCCGGTGTCCTGGAAGTACGGGCAGCGGGTGCGCTGCACCAGGTTGCCCCGACGGTCGCGGCGTTGCGCAGCTGGCCGGACGCGCCCGCCAACAGGGCCTGGGAGAGCACCGGGTAGCGGGCGCGGACCTCGGGTGGGCGGCCAGGTCGCTGTTGCGGACCCCGGCGCCGACGCGCAGCCCGCCGCCCGCGGTGGACTCCACCTCGGTCAGCGGCAGCCGGGTGATGTCCACCAGCAGGTCGGGGCCTCCACGCCGAGTTTCATCAGGTCGACGAGGTTGGTGCCGCCGCCGAGGTAACGGGCGCCGGGTGTCCGCCGTGCGCCGCGACGGCGGCGGCGGGCGCGTCCACGCGCGCGTACCGGAAGGCTTTCACCGCGAGCCCCTTCCGCCGTGGGCGCCGCCGCCAGGAGCCCGGCCGTCCGGTGTGTGGGCGTCCGGTGGGCGGGCGTCCAGGCCATGGCCGTCGGAGGTCCGGTCAGCGGGGACGTGGCCGTACGGGGCGGCGCCTGGTGTCGGGTACGCGCGCGTGGCCGTCGCCACGTCGTCGACGGCGCGGACGATGTTCCCGTACGCGCCGCAGCGGCAGATGTTGCCGCTCATGCGCTCGCGGATCTCGGCGTCGTTTGTCGCCGCCCGCCAGGCCCGCCTTGGTCCTGGCCGGTCACGGCGCTGGGCCAGCCGGCGGCCAGTTCCTCCAGCACGCCGACGGCCGAGCAGATCTGTCCCGGGTGCAGTAGCCGCACTGGAAGGCGTCGCGGTCCCAGAACGCCTCCTGGAGCGGGTGCAGCCGCTCCTCCGTCGCGAGCCCTTCGACGGTGGTGACCTCCATGCCGTCCTGGGCGACGGCCAGCAGCAGGCAACTGTTCACGCGCCGCCCGTCGACCAGGACCGTGCAGGCCCCGCACTGGCCGTGGTCGCAGCCCTTCTTCGCGCCGGTCAGGTACAGCTGGTGGCGCAGGGCGTCCAGGAGCGTGGTGCGGTGGTCCACCACCAGCTCCCGCGCCGCGCCGTTGACATGCAGGGTGATCGCGGTGGAGTGGTCCAGCCGATTCATGCGTTCTCCGCCTTCCGGGTCCCGGACGGACCTCATCCCGGTAACCGGGAACGTCCGGTGCGAAACAGCGCGCAGCCCGGCGTCACCCGTTCCGGCACCCGGATCCGGTCACTCCGGACTCCGGCCCCGGGCGGTCGGCGGGTGCGGGTCCACTCCGTCAGCCGCCGCGCCGTCCAGGTGTTGACGACCCGCTCGGGTACGACGCCGCACTCGGCCGCCCGCGCGCAGCCCGCCCACTGCCAGTCGAGCTGGCCGGGGCGTGTGCGTCGGTGTCGACCGAGAACAGGCAGCCCGCGTCGACCGCCCGGCGGAGCAGCCGCCGGGGCGGGTCCAGCCGCTCGGGGCGGCAGTTGATCTCCACGGCCGTGCCCGCGTCGGCGCACGCGGCGAAGACCTCGTCCGCGTCGAACCGCGACTCGGGCCGCTTGCCGCCCAGCAGCCGTCCCGTGCAGTGGCCGAGGACGTCCACCAGCGGGTCGCGCGCCGCCGCCACCATCCGGCGCGTCATGGGCGTGGGGTCCATGCGCAGCTTGAGTGGACCGAGGCCACCACCACGTCGAGGCGGTCCAGCAGCTCCGGCTCCTGGTCCAGCCCGCCGTCGTCGAGGATGTCGACCTCGATGCCGGTGAGCAGCCGGAACGGCGCCAGCTCCGCGTTCAGTTCCGCGACGACGTCGAGCTGGGCGCGCAGCCGCTCCGGCGACAGCCCGCGGGCGACGGTCAGCCGGGGCGAGTGGTCGGTCAGCACGGCCCACGCGTGGCCGAGAGCGGCGGCGGTGCGGGCCATCGTCTCGATGGGGCTGCCGCCGTCGGACCAGTCCGAGTGCAGGTGGCAGTCGCCGCGCAGCGCGGCACGCAGCCGTGCCGCGGCCCCGTCGGCCGCCGCGTCCGCCTCCCGCGCCGCGGTCTCCTCCTCCCGCGCCTCCCGCTCCAGCCGCGCCAGGTAGCCGGGCACCTCGTCCCGGAGCGCCTCCTCGACCACCTGCGAGGTCTTCGGCCCCACGCCCTAAGGGCGGTCAGCGTCCCGGCGCCCGCCCGGCGCTCCAGTTCCCCGGCGGGGAGGGCGGACAGTACGGCCGAGGCGTTGCGGAAGGCGCGTACGCGGTAGGTGGGGCCTGCGCGCGCTCCAGCCAGAACGCGACGCGGTCCAGGGCCGCCAGCGGATCCACGCGTACCCTCTTCCCTCTCCCCAGTCCGGTCCCGCCCCGCCGTCGGGACGGTCGTCTCCAGCGTGTCCCGACGGCGGGGAGCGGGCCACTCGAAAGGCCGGGGCGGGTGTTCGGCGCCGGGCTCCGAGCGGTCGGGGCCGGGTTTCCGGGGCCGTGCGGCAGACTCTCATCCGGCTCTCACGTCGTTGTCACACCCCGGGGACGATGGGTGGCATGACGGACCGGAGCACCATCAACAGACCACGGGACACGCAGCTCCCCGCCTGGGCCGACACCGTCGGGCCCGGCTGAGCCGCCCTGCTCGCGCGGCTGCACGAGCGGCTGGTCGCGCTCGCCGCGGACTACCGGATCGAGGGCTTCACGACGTCGTTGGGCGGGCTGCGCATCCAGGTGGCCGACCGCTTCGACGCGCAGGGCGAGTTCGACGGCCACTGGGCCGACGCCGCCACCGACCTCACGGACGCCGCCGAGCTGGAGTCGGAGCGGACCTGCGAGTGCTGCGGCGCCCCGGGCAGACCCGCTTCCGCGGCGACGGCCACCGGACCTGGATCCGTAGGGTCTGCGAGGCGTGCCGTACGGCTCCCCTGCCCGACGGGTCGCGGCCGCGCGCCCCGAGCCGTTCAGCTCCTCGATACGCGCGCCGTGGCAGGAGGGTGAGCCGGTCCCGTCGGGCCCCGCTGCCGCCCCGTTCGGCGCTGTACTAAGGTCGTCGCACATTCAAGCGAACTGCGTCTCGGATCGGGGTCACGCATGGGTACGGGCGGCGGCCTGACGAACTGGGCGGGCAATGTCACCTACGGGGCGTCGCGGGTGCACCGCCCGGCCTCCGTCGGCGAACTGAGCCGGACGGTCGCCGCCGCCGACCGCGTCCGCGCGGTGGGCAGCGGCCACTCCTTCAACCTCGTCGCCGACACCAGCGGCGAGCTGGTCAGGCTGGACGCGCTGCCGCACCGGTTCGACCTCGCCCCGACCGCTCCACGGTGACGGTCGCCGCGGGCATGAAGTACGCCGAGGTCGCCGAGCCGCTCCACGCCGCGGGTACGCGCTGGCCAACCTCGCGTCGCTGCCCCACATCTCGGTGGCCGGCGCCGTCGCGACCGGCACCCACGGCTCGGGCAGCGACCAGCCCGGCCTGGCCGCGACGGTCGCGGGCTGGAGTTCCTCGGGCCCGACGGGGAACCGCGCGCGCTGAGCCGCGCGGCCGAGCCCGAGGCGCTGGCGGGAGCGGTCGTGGGCCTCGGGGCGTACGGCATCGTCACCGCCGTCACCCTCGACATCGAGCCGACGTACGACGTGGCCCAGCACATCGTCACCGGCCTGCCGCTGGACCGGCTGATCGACGAATTCGAGGCGGTCACCACCGGCGCGTACAGCGTCAGCGTCTTCACCGACTGGCGCGCCGACACGGGTATCGCCTGGCTGAAGCGGCGCACGGACCGGGAGCCCGCGGGCCCGCCGGCCCCGGACTGGATGGGCGGCGCGCTCACCGACCTCGCGCACCACCCGGTGCCGGGCATGCCCGCCGCGTCGTGCACGGTCCAGGGCGGGGTGCCGGGGCCCTGGCACGAGCGACTGCCGCACTTCCGGCCGGAGTTCACCCCGAGCCGGGGCGTGGAGTTGCAGTCCGAGCTGCTGCTGCCGCGCGAAGCGGCGCCCGAGGCGTGCGCCGCCCTGCGCGAACTCGGCGCTCGGATCGCGCCGGTGGTCCAGGTGTCCGAGGTCCGTACGGTCGCGGCGGACGGCCTGTGGCTGAGCCCGTTCCGCGGCCAGGACTCGGTGGCCTTCCACTTCACGTGGCTCCAGGACGCCGACGCGGTGCTGCCGGTGATCGGCGCGATGGAGGAGGCGCTGCTGCCGCTCGGCGCCCGGCCGCACTGGGGAAAGCTGACCACCGTGCCCCGGCCGGACTCGCCGGACTGTACGAGAAGGCCGACGCCTTCCGGGAGGCGCTGCTCGGCCTCGACCCGACGGGCAAGTTCCGCAACGCCTTCGTGGACGGCGTGTTCGGCCCGGTCTGAGACCGTTCTCGCGCACCGTGCGCCCGGGCGAACACCCGCCCCACGCAACCCTTTTCCCCATACAGCGGTCTTCCAGGGAGGTACAGCCGGATCGCGTAGGGATGAGGGGTGGGACATGAGAGTCTTTTCGACATGGAGCCGTCGCGCGACGGTGGCCCTGGGCACGGTGGGGCTGGTGGTGCCGCTGTCGGTCGCGCTGGGCACTCCGGCGCAGGCCGCCGCCTCGTGTACGGCCGGAGTGGGCCCGTACCAGAAGCAGGCCGAGAAGTTCCTCGGCCGCCCTGTGGACGGCCGCCAGTCCGTGGCGGACTGCCGGGCGATCCAGAAGTTCCAGAAGAGCCACGGCATCACCCCGACCGCGGGTACGCGGGCCCCATCACCTGGGGCGTCATCAAGGTGGTCAAGCCCCAGAAGGCCGCGGGCCACAACCCGAACAAGGCCCGCAAGTGCCCGACGAACAGGGGCCGGATCGCCTGCGTCGACCTCACCCGCCAGCTGAGCTGGGTACAGGACGGCTCCCGGCTGGTGTTCGGCCCCGTGCCGGTGCGCACCGGACGTGACCACTACGAGACCCGCACCGGCCTGAGCAGCGTCTACTGGCGGCACGCGAAGCACTGGTCGACGCTGTACGACGTCGCCATGCCCTACAGCCAGTTCTTCGACGGCGGGAGGCGTTCCACTCCATCGCGGGCAGCGTCTGGTCCGCGCCCGGCTCGCACGGCTGCGTGAACATGCGCAAGGCGGACGCCAAGAAGTACTGGAGCCTGCTGCGCAACGGCGACGACGTCTACGTGTACGGACGCAAGCCGGGTACGTGACGGGCGGCGAGGGTGGCACAGTGGACCGGCGTGCGCGCCCGGCGCGCGGAGAAAACACCGCCGCATTGCCGCCGCCACCCCTCGTATTAAATTCAACCATCGTTGAGTTACTCCTGTATAAGTTTTGCGCACGTTAATCAAGAGTCGGAAGTCCACTCTTTCCGAGGCGTTCACTCAAAGTAACTCCCGATCTCCGTCCCCCGCACGCAAAATCCCACCGGAAATCCCGATCGTAGACAATCTCGCGGCCCGGCGTGCTAGCCTTGGCGGCGTTCTCGATCGTTTCGGGATACGGGGAGTCAATGCTCAAGGGAGTTGTCACACACATACTCTTGGTGGACGCCAGGACCATCTCGCGGTTCGGACTCCGGGCACTGGTCGAAGGGGAATCCGATCTTCGCCTCGTCGGCGAGGTCGCGGACGTCCGCGAGGCACCGGCCCGCACCGCGCCACTGTCACCGCACGTAGTGGTCTTCGACGGTCACTCGGACACCGCGCACACGGCACGGATGCTGCGGTGGCTCGCCGCCCATCCGATGGACGAGCGGCCCAACGTACTGGCCCTGATCGACGATTTCGACGGCGAGGGCCGCCAGTTGCTGGAGGGCGGCGTCCGCGGCGTCCTGCTCAGCAGATCCACTCCGGAGGAGATCGTCGCCGCCATCCGCATGGTGGCGGCCGGGTACCGGCTGCTCATCCCCTTCACCTGCGAGGAGCCCGCCGACACGGCGGCCGACTGGTGGACGAAGCGGCGGCAAACGGTCCGTATGTGAATCCGGCGCTGCGGCTGCTGACCCGGCGGGAGCGGGACGTCTTCCGACTGATCGCCCGCGGGTGCAGTAATGCGGAAATCTCCGAGACGCTGTTCCTGAGCGAGAGCACGGTGAAATCACATGTCCAGCGCATGCTCGACAAGCTGGCGCTCAGGAATCGCGTGCACGCGGTGATCTACGCGTACGAACAAGGAATGGTGCAGGCTGGAGAGAATGCGCTGACCGCGGCCGTGCCCGGGTGATCAACGGCGTCCGGCCGGATATTCTCAGCAGCGAAAAGGGCCCTTCCGTACATCACGGGAGGGGCCTTCGCCGTGAAAGAACACCGACGGGCCGCCGACCGGAACACCGGGGCCGGACCAAGATCTCCCACCCTGCTGAATTCCCGGCCAGGCTACACACGAGGCCGGGAGGAGGTCCAGACAACCGACGCGGGCGCGGATGGCAAGAAGGTGAACGTACGGGGCGTCAGCAAGCGTTCGACCTCGGCCACCTGTCCGCTTCCTGACAGAGGTGGCCGGGATCGCGGGGCGCGGTCAGAGGTGACAAGGCCCGGCAGGGGCGGCGGGGCCCGGTCAGGGGTGACAAGGCCCGGTCAAGGGTGACGGGGCGCGGTCAGGTTCCCGCCCTCGGTGACGCGGGCCAGGGCCGCCTCCACCTCACCCATCAACTCCGGTTCGCGGAGCACCATGTGGCCGCCGGGCACCCGGCTGACCTGGCAGCTCCGCGTCGTCTCCGCGCTCCAGGCGCGCAGCCCGGCGTCGTCCACCACCGGGTCGCGGTCGCCCGCGAACACGTGCACCGGGCAGCTCAACGGCCCGCCCGGACGGCGGTGGTACTGCTCCGCCAGCGTCAGGTCGGCCCGTAGCGGCGGCAGGAACAGCTCCAGGACGTGCGGCGCCGCCAGCAGGTCGGCGGGCACGCCGTCCAGCGCGCGCAGCCCTCCAGCAGGGTCGCGTTCGGCAGATGGCCGAGCGGTGGCAGCGGTGCGGCAGCGACGGCGCGTTGCGGCCGCAGACCAGCAGCGCCCGGGGCCCTCCGGGACGGTGTCCAACGCCTCAAGGGCGCGGGCGAGTTCGAAGGCGAGCAGCCCGCCGAGGCTGTGCCCGAAGATCACGTACGGTCCGTCGACGCGCTCCACGACGCTCGCGGTGATGTCGTCCAGCAGGACGTCCAGATCCGTGGCGAAGGGCTCGCGGACACGCGTGCCGTGGCCCGGCAGCTCCACCGGGCAGACCCGGACCCACGGGGCGAAGCGGCGCTTCCACTGGTGGTAGCCGACGGCGTTCCCGCCCGCGTGCGGCAGGCAGAACATCTGGAACGGCGCGGCGGGGCTGGACGGCGTGGGCACGGATCCTCCGAGGCGTGGCGCGAACGGGCGGGGACGCGGACGGCGAGCCGGTGCCCGCCCGCGCCCGGGGACATCATCATCGCCGAGGCGGCCGGGCGGTACGCGCCGCACCCGGCACGGCGCGCGGTGTCGCGCCGACCGGGGCCGGCGGGCCGCCGCGCCGGGCACCGCGCCGGGGCACCGCCGTACCGCCGACCGCGGGCCGGGGAGGCCGGGGCCGGTGGACGTGGAGGTCCACCGGCCCCGGCATGGGTGCGGCGTCCGCGTCAGCGGTGGTGCTTGCCGAACGAGCGCACGTACCCGGCGGCGGGGTGCCGACGCCGGTGACGTCGTCGTACCCGACGACGGCGTGCAGCGAGCTGTCCCGGCCGAGGCTGCGCAGCGAGGTGACGGTGCCCTCGCTGTCGTCGACGCCGTTGTTGTAGTCCACCCGGACCACGCCGAGGGAGACTCCGGCGCCCAGCGGATGGTCGGTCACATCGTGGTACGCGGCGGTGCCGTACCGCCCGTAGATCGCCGGGTTGGCGAAGCCGAGCGGCACGCCGCCCTGGGCCTGCTGGGCGAGGGCCTGCACACCGGCGATGACGGGCGCGGCGAGCGAGGTGCCGCCGATGCGGTACTCGCTGTACTGCTCCGAGCCGTCGGGGAAGGTCTGCGTCTGACCCACCAGGAAGCCGGTGTTGGGGTCGGCCACGGCCGCGATGTCGGGCCCGACGCGGCGCTTGGTGCTGCCGCCGTTGGCGAGGGCGAGCGAGTCCGGGACGACGCCGCGCTGGTAGAAGGGCTGCTCCACGGTCTTGCTGGTGCCGCCCCGGCGCCGGAGGTGTACTCGCCGGGCAGCTGGCCCCAGTCGGCGCCGTCCTCGGACAACTGGGCGCGGGTGGTGCCCCAGCCGGTCTCCCACTGGTACTTGGTGCCCTTGCCGACGGCGAGGGAGGTGCCGCCGACCGAGGTGACCCAGGCCGAGTTGGCCGGGGTGTCGACCTGCTTGGTGCCGGTGGAGGCCACGTTGTCCCCGGCGTCGCCGGAGGAGAAGTAGAAGCCGATGCCCTCCACGGCGCCCTGCTGGAAGACCTGGTCGTAGGCCGCGGCCACGTCCGGGGTCTCGTTGGCCTCCACGTCGCCCCAGGAGTTGGAGACGATGTCGGCGAGCCGGTTGTCCACGACCTTGGCGAGCGAGTCGAGCAGGTCGTCGTCCATGCAGGAGGCGCCGCCGACGTAGACGATGTCGGAGGCCGGGGCGACCGCGTGCACAGCCTCCACGTCGAGGGTCTCCTCGCCGTACCAGCCGGAGGCGTCGCACTCCTCGGTGTGCGTGTAGTCGTCCGGCAGCACCTGCGTGAGCTGGCCGTGGCGGTACGCCGCGTCGCCGTTGCGCTTGGCGTACTCGGCGGCGTCCTCGGCGATGGTCGGCGAGGCGTAGGCGTCGGTGATGGCGACGGTGACGCCCTTGCCGGTGTTGGCCTTGCGGGCCCCGTAGGCGGCGCGCAGTTCCTGCCGGTGTAGCCCCGGACCGCGTACGGCTGCTTGGCGCCATAGGCGGACGGCAGCTTCTTGTCGGTCTTGGAGCCGTAGTAGCTGGAGAAGGGCCGGCGTTCTTGAAGACCGCGCCGGGCGGCGGCAGGGTCTCGTCGTGCCTGGCCATCTTCGGGCGTTGTTCAGCCCGACGACGGTCAGTACGGCGCCGTCGAGCGAGGCGGGCACGGACGCGGCCCGGTTCGGGGCGTGGTAGACCTTGCCGCCCTTGGTGTAGTCGTGCAGCCGGGTGCCGAACGCCTTCTCGGCGGCGGCGACATCACCGGTGACCGACACGTAGTGGCGGTTGTGTCCCGTCACGGTCAGGCCGGAGTCCTTCAGCCACGCGGTGACCGCGCGGACCTGACCGGCTGTCGCACCGAAGCGCGCCTGGGTCTGCGCGGCCGTGAGGTAGTCGCCGTAGTGGGACGAGGACGGGTCGGAGACGGCGCGGGCGTAGTCGGCCAGGCCCGCGCGTCGCGTCCCGCGAGGTAGACGCGCGCGGTGACCTTGTCGGTGCCGTCGGTGTCGCCCTTGTCCGCCTTGTCGGTCGCCCAGGCCGGTTTGGTGCCGCGCAGGGTGTCGCGCCCGTGCGGTACGGAGTCGGCCTGGGCGGAGGGTATGCCCAGAGCGAGCGCGCCGGCTATCAGCGGCAACGCCGCCGTCACCGCCAGCGCCGCGCGCTGTCTTGCAGAGGAAGTAGATCTCACCTGACCCCCAGAACGATACGAGTCGTCGCGTACGGCGGCGCCACCCGTAGGTGCGCCGCCTGCTGCCACTCTTTCGGCGAACTGTTCATGCACGGTCCATGCCGCCACCAAGAAGGGGCAAGGAAGGATCACGAGTAGGCAAGATCGGGCTTAACTGAAAGGGAATTGTACCGATCTGATCAGTAACGTCGGAGTCCACTTCCGGACGCTTCCGCGGCTCCGGCGGCGAACAGACCGCCGCCGATGGGGCGCATCAGCGAAAACATCCGGACGCGCCGCCACGGCCACCGGCGGCCGGCGCCCGCCACTTCGCCGCCACACAGCGGACCGACCAGTCGGATTTCGGGCGCCCGCACGGGCGTTGCCGTGGCCTCGGCCGCCGGATTCGCCCGGCCTGGGGCACCTTGGCGACCTGGCCGGAAAAGACCGTTCACCCGCCGGAGACTTGGGAACTCCTTTACCGGAGCGGGCAGTTCTTTACCCACCGATCGCCACACCTGCTAACTTCTACACCGTCGTAGATCTTAGCCCGCCCCGATCCGCTCCACTGTGCGGCCGGGGCGTCCCGAAACCCTGACGGAGAACTCATGGCCCTGTGGGATCGCATCAAGGATTCCGCCCAGTCGATGCAGACCCAGCTCGTCGCGAAGAAGAACGACTTGAAGAGCGGTGCCTTCCGCGACGCGAGCATGGCGATGTGCGCACTGGTGGCCGCCGCCGACGGCACGGTCGACCCTCCGAGCGGCAGCGCGTGGCCCAGTTGATCGGGACCAACGAGGTGCTCCAGAACTTCCCCGCCGACGACCTGCGGCGGCGCTTCGAGGAGCAGTTGAACAAGCTGACCGCCGACTTCGAGTTCGGCAAGGTCGCCGTCCTCCAGGAGATCGGCAAGGCGAAGAAGAAGCCCGCCGAGGCGCGTGCCGTGATCCAGATCGGCATCGTCATCGGCGGTGCGGACGGGGACTTCGACGCGACCGAGCGTGCCGTGGTCCGCGAGGCGTGCTTCGCCCTGGAGCTGCCGCCCGCCGAGTTCGACCTGTAGTCCCGCGGCCTCCGCGGTCCTGAGGACCGGGCGGGGCGTGCCGCGCCCCGGCACGTCCCCGCCCTTCTCCTTCCGTACCCGCGGCCGGTGCCCGGCGGCTCCGCTGTGCGGCCCGCCCCAACGGCACCCGCCCGACGGGCTTCGGCGACGGCGGCTACAGCGGAGTGACCGCCTTGAGCACCAGGATCAGCCCGACCGCCGCGTTGAGCGCGGACATCGCCGACGCGGCCGTCCCCGCCGCGGCCACCCATGCGGCGAGCCCGGCGGCCGTCCGGGTGGGCGGCCAGGCGCACGACGGTGGCACCGGCCCGAGCAGCGCCGCGACCCGCCGCGGCACCGGTCCCGGCGCGGCGAACCCGCGAGCGTCGGCGCGGGCGTACCGCGCGAGACCAGCGCGGCCTTGCCCACCGCGCGGGCCACCACCCGCCGGTCCCCACCGCGCGCGCCGCGTCCTCGTCCGCCCAGCGCTCCGCGCCGTAGGCCACGGCGGAACGCAGCGGCAGCAGCAGCGGGTTGGCCCGCGCCGCCAACTGGGCCGCCAGCAGATGGCGGTGGTGCCGCCCGGCCAGGTGCGAACGCTCATGGGCGATCAGCGCCCGCCGCTCCCGTTCGTCCAGGGACGCCAGCATTCCCGAGGACACCACGATCCGGCCGGGGCCGCCGGGCAGCGCGTACGCGTACGCCTCCGGGTCGCGCAGCACGGCCACCGGCGACGGGCGAGCCCGCGAGCGCGCGCCGGGCCCGCCGCCGGGTCCGCAGGTGGCGCCACCCGGTGCCCGCGCACGCCGCCGCGACCCAGGCCAGGGCCACCATGGAGCCCTTCCGGCGATCACGTCGTACGGCACCGCGGCCCGTACCTCCGGGTCCGACCAGTGGTCCGGCAGCGGGTTGTCCGGCAGTTGCGCGGTCCCGACGACCACGAGCAGCGCCAGGCACAGCGTGCTGCACAGGGCGAGCACGGCCCCGACGGCGGAGAGCAGCCGGGTGGCGGCGCGCGGGTGGAGGTGCTGCTCGGCGAGCCGGGCGATCGGCAGCGCCGTCAACGGCAGGACCAGCGGCAGGTAGACGAAGACGCCCATGGGTGGCTCAGCCCTCCGGCTCCTGCTCCGCGTCGCTCAGCAGCACGCGCAACAGCCGTTCGTCGTCCGGGGTCAGCGCCGTGACGAAGCTGGCCAGCACCGCCTCGCGGTCGTCCCGCCCGTCCAGCACCCGGCGCATCCGCAGCGCGGCCAGGCCCGCCTCGTCGGAGGCGGCCAGCCAGACGTAGGAGCGTCCGGCGCGCTCGCGGCTCACGGCCTGCTTGTCGCGCAGGCGGCACAGGATGGTCATGACGGTGGTGTAGGCGAGGTCGCCGTCCAGGGACTCCTGCACCCACGCGGCGGGCACCGGACCCGGCGCCCGCCGCAGCACCGACAGCACCTGGGCCTCCAGTTCGCCCTGCCCCGCCTGCGGGGCGTCCGCGCCAGCCGGTCCCCTCCCGTTCCTGGTCCGTCACTTGGCTCTCCCTCCGGCCGCCCGCTCCGTACCGGCGGGAGCAGGCCGACATCGTACAGAGCCGCTGGTGCCGCCCGTGGCCCGTCGCGGGGAGCCGATCCCGGTCCGGTCCCGGCACCCGGTATTCCGGCACCCGGCACCCGGCACCCGCGCGCGCTATCCGGCGGCGGCGCGCAGGAAGGCGCCGAGTCTGGCGATGGCCGCCGGGTTGCGGGGACTCTCCACGAGGTCGACGTAGTCCAGGGTGACGATCCGCCGGTGCTCGATGGCCGACACGTGGGCCAGCGGCGGGTAGGAGAGCAGGAACTTCCGTTTCTGCTCGGCGGTGGTGTCCCCGTAGTCGTTGATCACGATCATCTCGGGTCGCGCGCCACGACGGTCTCCCAGCCGACCGTGGTCCACGAGTCGCGCAGGTCCTTCATCACGTGGTCGCCGCCCGCCTTGGTGATGATGTCGTCCGGCGCGGCGAACCGCCCGGCGGTGAACGGCTTGTCCTGGCCGCTGTCGTAGAGGAAGACCCGCGGCCGGTCGGCGCCCGCGGGTGCCTTGTCCGCGACCTCCGCGACCTGTTTCCTGAACCGGGCGATCAGCTCGCGGGCCCGCTCCTGGACCCCGAACAGCTTCCCGAGGTTGGTGAGATCGGTGTACAGGGCCTCCAGGGAGGCATGATGCCCCGCGCGCTGCCCCGGCCGTTGTGGCAGGACTCGGTGAGGACGTACGAGCCGACGCCGAGCTTGCGCAGGGCGTCGGGCGTGAAGCCGTCGGCCTCGTTGAACCCGTAGTTCCAGCCCGCGAAGACCAGGTCCGCGCGGGCGTCGAGGACGGTCTCCTTGGTGATCTGGCGCTTGGAGAGCCAGTCGGTCCGCCGGTAGCCGTCCTTCCACGGCACGCCGTCCAGGTCGCCCTTGTCGTCCGGCATCACGAAGCCCGCCATGCGGTCCTCCAGGCCGAGCGCGAACATGATCTCGGTGATGCCGACGTCGTTGGTGACCACGCGCTCGGGGACCGTGCGGTAGGTGACCTCGCGGCCGCAGTTCTCGATGGTGACCGCGCGGTCCTCGTCGTCGGAGGCCGACTCCACGTGCGCGCCGCACCCGCTGAGGGCGGCGGTCAGGGCGAGCGCGGCGGCGAGGGCCGCCGGGCGGGTCATGGGCATGGGCGCGCTTCCTGGTCGAGGGGCTCGGGAGGGGTTGCGAAGGGTCGGGCAGCAGGTCGAAGAGGAGCCGGGTGGCACCGGTCTCCGGGTGTGCCACCGGTGGGCGCGCACCCGAAGACGTCGGCCAGCAGCTCGGGGTGAGGACGTCGTGCGGGTGCCGGAGGCGACGATCCGGCCGTGGGCGATGACGTACAGCGCGTCGCAGTACGCGGCGGCCAGGTTCAGGTCGTGCAGCGCCGCCAGTACGGTCGGGCCGGGGTCCGCCGCGGCGCCGGGGCGCGGCGCCCGCGCACCAGGGACAGCACCTCCAACTGGTGGGCGATGTCGAGGTGGTTGGTCGGCTCGTCCAGGACGAGCACCCGTGGCCGCTGCGCCAGCGCGCGTGCGATCAGGACGCGCTGCCGCTCGCCACCGGAGAGGGTCAGGAAGCCGCGGTCCGCGAGGCGCGTGGCGCCCGCCGCGGCCAGGGCCTCCGCGCACGCCGCCGCGTCGTCGGCCGAGGGCGGCCGAGGCCGGTGCCGCGCTGGTGCGGCAGCCTGCCCATCGCCACCACCTCGGCGACCGTGAAGTCGAACTCCGGCGCCGAGTCCTGGGCAGCGCGGCGAGCCGCCGGGCACCGGCGCGCGGATCCATCGCGTGCAGGTCCTCCCCGTCCAGCCGGACCGTGCCCGCCGTGGGGCGCAACGCCCGGTACACGCAGCGCAGAAGCGTCGACTTGCCGCTGCCGTTGGGGCCGACGAGCCCGACGAACCGCCCGCCGGGACGTCCAGGGTGATGTCCTGGACCAGGCGGGCGCCCGCGATCTCGACCGTCAGGGCCTCGGTCTCCAGACGCATCAGCGACCTCCGAAGGTGTAGCCGCGGCGGCGCATCAGCACCAGGAAGCAGGGCACGCCGAGCACCGCCGTGATCACGCCCGCGGGCAGTTCGGCGGGCGCCAGCAGCACGCGGGAGAGGACGTCCACCACACCAGCAGCACGGCGCCCGCGAGTGGCGCCACGACGAGCACCCGGCGGTGGTCGGCGCCGACGAGCATCCGTACGACGTGCGGCACCATCAGCCCGACGAAGCCGATCGCGCCGCTGACCGCCACGACCGTGCCGGTGACGGCGGCCGTGACGACGAACAGTTCCCGGCGCAGCCGCTCCGGGCCACGCCCAGGGCCGCCGCGGTCTCGTCGCCCATGGACAGCGCGTTGAGCCGCCCCGCCGACAGCACCAGGTACGCCGTCCCCGCCAGGACGGTCGCCGCCGCGATCGGCAGCGAGCCCCAGGTGGTCCCGCCCAGGCTGCCGAGCAGCCACATCATGGCCGCCCTGGCGGCCTCGCCGTGCTCGGCGCCGAACACCATCAGCGTGGTGAGGGCGGAGAAGCCGTACGACATGGCGGTGCCGGTGAGTACCAGGCGCAGCGGCGTCAGCCCGTGGGCGGTCCTGGCGACGGCGTACACCAGGGCCATGGCGGCGAGCGCCGAGCCGAAGGCGGACGCGGACAGCGCCCAGACGCCGAGCGCGGAGAACGCGCCGAGGAGGATCACCGCGTTCGCGCCGACCGCCGCGCCCGAGGAGACGCCGAGGACGAACGGGTCGGCCAGCGCGTTGCGGACCATGGCCTGCACCGCGACGCCGGTCACCGCGAGCCCGGCGCCGACGACCGCCGCCAGCAGGGTCCGCGGCAGCCGGATCTCCCAGACGATGGCGTATCCGGCGGCCTCGTCGGAGGGATCGTGCCGCCCGTCAGCCCGGCCCACAGGTAGTGCGGCACCCGGCTCCAGGGCAGGTCCGAGGAGCCGAGGCCGACCGCGCGCACGACCGAGACCAGGAGAGCGGCGGCCAGGGCGAGGGCCGGGCCGGTGGCGCCCGTGCGGCGCGGCGGACCGGCCGCCGCGGCGGCCGGGGCGCTGGCGCGGTGAGAGACACAGCAGGGGTCCTTCGCCTCGGGGCCGCGTTGGCGTGGCACCGGGAAGGCCCGTACGGCGGTGCCGTACGGCGGCGGTCCCTCTCGCAGTCCGCGGCGAGCAGTCGGGAATGGCGGCGCCCCACGGGTGATCGGGCTCGCGCGGCCGGGCCGTGGAGCGGACCGGTCGCGCCTACCGTTGCGGGTCAGCGCCGGACTCTCACCGGACTTCCCCACGAGGCGCTCCCGCAGCGTAACAAGGTGCCCGCGGGGCCGGACCAGGGCATCGGCCCCTCCCCGGCACGAGGTGGGGCCGGGGCGGTCGGCGGCTTGTGCCCAATCCCTCCCGTTGGGTACCTGCGTGCGTGTCGCAGCTGGTCAGGGCGGTAACTCGGCGATGGCCGCAGGGGTTGGATGTGCCACGGTGGGCGGCATGACGACCTCCGGCAGGCAGGGACACGGGCATCCGCACCACGGCCACGGCGGCCGGTGGTCGCGGCTGCGGCACCGGCTCGGTCACGCGGTGCGCCCGCACTCCCACGCGCCCGCGGACGCGGTGGACCCGGCGCTGGAGTCGTCCGCGCTGGGCATGCGGGCGCTGTGGATCTCGCTGGCCGTGCTGGGCGCGACCACGGCGGCGCAGGCGGCGGTCGTGGCGCTGTCCGGGTCGGTCGCGCTGCTCGGCGACACCGTGCACAACGCCGCCGACGCGCTGACGGCGGTGCCGCTGGGCATCGCCTTCGTACTGGGCCGCCGCGCCGCGAACCGCCGCTACACCTACGGCTACGGGCGCGCCGAGGATCTGGCCGGGCTGGTCGTGGTGGCCACCGTCGCCGCCTCGGCGGTGCTCGCCGCCTGGACGGCGGTGGACCGGCTGCTCCACCCCGGGACGTGACGCATCTGGGCGCGGTGGCCGTGGCCGCGCTGGTCGGTTGCGTCGGCAACGAGTGGGTGGCGCGCTACCGGATCCGCGTCGGCCGCCGGATCGGTTCGGCGGCACTGGTGGCCGACGGACTGCACGCCCGTACCGACGGATTCGGCTCGCTGGCGGTGCTGTTGGGGGCGGGCGGTACGGCCCTGGGTGGCGGGCGGCCGACCCGGTCGTCGGGCTGCTGATCACCGCCGCGATCCTGCTGGTGCTGCGGGACGCGGCGCGGGAGGTGTGCCACCGGCTGATGGACGCGGTCGACCCGCGCTGGTCGACGCCGCGGAGGAGGCGCTGGCCGGGGTGCCGGGGTGCGGGCGCCGGGCGGGTGCGGATGCGGTGGATCGGGCACGCGCTGCACGCCGAGGCGGACCTGCTCGTCGGGCCGGAGCTGACGGTCGTGGCGGCGCACGCGGTGGCGGTACGGGCCGAACACGCGCTGATCCACGCGGTCCCGAGGCTGCGTTCGGCCACCGTGCACGTCGACCACGCGGCCGTCCCGGCGGGTCCGGACGGGCCGCCGCGGATCCGCACGCGGCGCTGGCGCACCACGCCGCGGCGGGCGGCTGACGGCGGCGGGCACGCCGACGGCCCGTGGCGGGTCACCGCCACGGGCCGCCGGACCGACGAGAAGCCGCGCGCTCAGCCGCCGACGTTGACGTCGATGCAGCTGTAGAAGGCGTTGGCCGTGTCGGCGACGTTCCACACGGCGAGCACCTTCTGGTTGCCGCTGAGGCCACCGAAGTTGACCTCATGGGTCACGGTCGCGCCCGGCTTCGCTCCGCCGTCGTCGATCTCCGCGATCTTGTTGCCGCCGACGAAGTACTGCCAGGTGCTGGTGGCGTGCTGGGCCGTCAGCTTCCAGGTGAACTCGGCGGTGCTGCCGACGGGCGTGGCCTTCCAGCCCTTGCTGTCGTCGTTCAGCTCGGCGAAGCGCTCGTTGCCGCCATTGCACGTGGTCTCGCCCTTGCCGCCCTCGACACTCTGCGGCTCGTACTTGATGTCACCGCATTCCACGGTGCCCGCGGCACACTGCGCCTGACGGCTCGGCGGCGAGTCCACGTAACCGTGGGCGTTGGCCATCGACGCGGGAAGACTCATGGCGAGAACGGAGCGACCGCCGCGCCGACCAGAACAGCCAGCTTCTTCTTGTGCATGACAAACTCCTTCACGGTGGGTGCCACCGGTGGGGAGGCTGGCGGCTCCGGCACGTTCGCACCGGTTCCACCCGCCACGGAAGCATCGAGCGTGGGGAAAGTGAAGCCGGATCTGTCACCGACGAGTCATCGGCCGCCCCGTGAAGTTCTGGCGACCGCCCGTCCGCCGACCGGATTCACGCTCCGATAGGTCTAGACCTTGCCAGCATGTCTGCCCACGGTCAAGGAACCGTACGCTCCCGTTTTCCGGCGGATCCGGCGCCCGCTGACGCCCCGCCCGCCGCCCCGGCCGTGACCAGGCCGGACGCGCGAACGGCCGGGCCCGGTACGGGCTACGCCCACGGGCGGCCGGGCCGCGCGTTGTTACAGCGGGCCGCCCGGAGGCGTCGGCGCGGTCATGGCCGCACGATGATCCGGATCGGGTTGCCCTCGTACTCGTGGAGCTTGCGCACGCCCTCCTGGATCTCCTCCAGCGGCAGGATCTCGCTCACCGAGCCCGAGATGTCCAGCCGCCCGCGCGCGACGAGTTCGACCAGCTCCTCCATGTGCTCCTTGCGGTAGCCGAGGTGCCCGATCACGCTGTGCCGCTTCACGGTGAAGGCCAGCTCCGAGCCGAAGTCGAGGCTGTCGGGCGAGAGTCCGACCAGCACGAGCCGCCCGCGGTGCCCGAGCGCCGCCTCGGCCTGCCGGAAGCTGGCGGCCTTGCCCACGCAGTCGAAGGCCGCCCGCAGCCCGCGGCCCCGGTCAGCTCCTTGATACGCCGCGGGTCCCTCGTCCGCCGGGTCGAGCGCGGCGTCCGCGCCGAGCTTCAGCGCGCGCTCGCGGGCGCCGGGCAGCGGGTCGAGCGCGATGATCGGCGAGGCGCCGCACAGCCGGGCGATCTGCACCGCGTGGGTGCCCAGCCCGCCCAGCCCCCAGATGCCGACCGCCTCGGCCGGGCGCACGTTCCCGGTCGCGACGACGGCCCCGTACGGCGTGGAGACGGCGTCGGCCAGGACGGCGGCCTGCTCCAGCGGGATCGACTCGGGCACCCGGACCAGCGCGGCGGCGGGCACCGCCACGTACTGCGCCCAGGCGCCGTCGTAGTCGAAGGCCATCAGCCGCAACCGCTCGCAGTCGTCGATCCCGCCGGACGAGGCGCACGCGGGCACCGGCCGCAGGCCCGGCCCGCGGCCAGCACCACCCGGTCGCCCTCGGCCCAGCCCGTCACCCCGGCACCGAGCGAGGCGACGGTCCCGGACGCCTCGTGCCCCGGGTGACCGCGTCCAGCACGGGCTTGATGTAGCCGAGGAGTTGCCCGAGGTCGGAGTGGCAGATCCCGCAGGCGGCCACCTTGACCAGCACCTCTCCGGGGCCGGGCACGGGCACCGGCACGTCCTGGACGGAGAGCGTCCTGCTGGCGGCGTCGAAGCGCGCGGCGCGCATCGTGCCCTCGATCGTGGCCCAGTCGGTCATCGGGGTCCTCTCCTCGCTCGTCGATCGGCGCGGGCGGTCGCCGAAACGGCGGCGGCCCGGGCGGATCAGCTTGTTGAGTAACGCTCAACAACCTTCTACGCCGCTGTTGAGCACCTGTCAACAAGGCTCTAACCTGGCCGTATGGCCGAGAAACGCATGACGCGGCTACCGCCGCAGGAGCGCCGCGCACAACTCGTGGACATCGGCCGGAAGCTGCTCGCCGACCGGTCGCTGGACGAGCTGTCCACCGACGAGGTCGCCCAGCGGGCGGGCATCTCGCGCGGACTGCTCTTCCACTACTTCGCCTCCAAGCGCGACTTCCACCAGGCCGTCGTCCGCGCCGAGTGCGAGCGGCTGCTCGCGGCGAGCGAACCGCCGCCCACGGACCCGCCGTTGGACGCGCGGGAGTGGTTCCGCGCCTGCGTCACGGGGTTCCTTCGCTACGTGCGCGCGAACCGGACGCTGTATCTGGCGCTGGTGCGCGGGCGCCCGCGAACAACCCGGCCGTGCAGGAGGTCGTCGACGAGACCCGGAACTGCTGGCCCGGCGGGTGCTGGAGTACCACCGGCGCGCCGGGCTGCCGGTGCGCCCGCACCTGAGCTGACCGCCCGCGCGTGGACGGTCTTCGCGGAGGAGGCCGTGGTCGGCTGGCCACCGCGGCGGCCGGGCGAGCCGGACGCGGACGCGGAGCTGTCGGCGTTCCTGGAGGACAGTCTGGTACGGCTGTTGGGGCCGTGACGCCGCGCGCTCATCCCCGCCCCCGCCCCGGCGGCTCGCGGCGAGCGCGCGGGAGCGCCCGCGCCCGTCGCCGCCGTCCGCCGACGGCCCCGGCCGACACCCCACCCGCCTTGTCGAGGTGTCGTCCGAGGCCGCCGGCATCCAGGGCCGGACGGGCCGCGCGCCCCACGCGGCGTCCGGGGCACGCCGCCCGTCACACGGCGCGGACCGTACGGCGGTGGCAGCACTGGCAGGTGGCGTACAGCCGCTTAGCGTCCATGAACTGACCGGTCCCGTCGGGCAGGGTGAGCCAGCGCACCGGCGAGAAGGCGTCGGCGCCGGGCCGCGGGCCGCGATCCACGCGCCGCGCCGCAGCACGGTCAGCCCCGGCATGTCGAGCCCGGCCGCCGAGCCCAGGTCGACCGGGATGTACAGGGCCCGGTGCTGAGCAGCACCGGTTTGCCCGACCCGGCGAAGAGCGTCGCCTCGGCCACGGCGTGCGCGGTGGCCACGATCTCGGGACACGTGATCTTGACGGCGTCCCAGCCCGTGCCGACGGCGAGCAGGGCGATGCCGTGCCTCGTCTCCACTCGTCGCGCATGCGGTCCGGATCGGGTGTCCTGCGGCCAGCCAGGACACGGCCGTATCGATGGGGTCGCGTGGTCGCGTGGGACCGCACAGAGCGGTGAGCATGGGTGTCCCTCCGGATCGGGGTGGGCATCTTCGGCGCCGTACCGCCGGTGAACGGCGATCGGTCGCGGCGTACGGCGCGTCGCCGTGCGGGCTCATCGGGGACGCGGACGACCCGGGCGGAGTTCTCAGTGAGCGTGGGGTGCGGGCAGGCGTTCCACAGGGCGTGCAGGGCCCGCCGGTCGACGGTGTCCGCGGCCGTGAGGGCAGTCGCCGGACCACCGCGATGGAGCCGGGCAGCTTGTACGGCGCCAGGCGCACGGCGCAGTGCTTGTACAACTCGTCGAGGTCCGGCGGGCTTTCGGGGTCCGGGACGACGAAGGACACGGGCCGCTCCCCGTCCGCGGATCGGCGACGCCGATCGTGACCGCCCGGCGGACCCCGGGTGGGTGGCGAGCACCTCGTCGATCTCGCGCGGGTAGACCTTGGCCCCGGCGACGATGATCATGTCCTTCTTGCGGCCGACGATGTGCAGGTAGCCGTCCTCGTCGAGGCGGCCGAGGTCGCCCGTGCGCAGCCAGCCGCCGGACAGCGCGGCGGCGGTCTCGTCGGGCCGGTTGCGGTAGCCGCGGAAGAGGTGCGGCGCGCGGACCACGATCTCGCCGGGCGTCCCCGGCGGCAGGGGCTCCGGGCCGTCGCCGAGGACGCGCAGCTCCACCAGGGCGCGGGCGGCCCACGGAGCCGGGGCGGGCGGGGAGCCGGGCGGCTGGCCGGCGATGGGCGCCAGTTCGGTCATGCCGAACGCCTCCCGGATGGGAACGCCGGTGGCCCGCTGCCACCGGTGGAGCAGATCCACCGGGAACGGTGAGCCGCCGCCGGGACAGACCCGCAGGTACGGCACGCGCGCGGGCTGAGCGCGCGGGTGTCCAGCAGGGCGGCGTAGACGGCGGCGGGCCGCCCGACAGGACGGTGACCGGCTCGCGGCGCAGGGCCTCGACGGCGAGCGCGGCCTCGAAGCGCGGCAGCGAGACGGCGGTGGCCCGCCCGTAGACCGGGCCCAGCACGCCCATCAGCAGCCCCCAGGTGCGGAACATCGGGGCCACGGCGAGCCAGGTCTCGCCGTCGGTCCGCGTCGGCCAACACGCCTCCATGGCCTGCACGGTGAGCATCAGGGTGCGGTGGGTGTGGTCCGCGCCCGCGGCCCCCGGTGGTGCCGCCGGTGTACATCAGCGTGGCCGGTTCGTCCGGGCGGGGCGGGCGCCCGCCGGGCGCGCGGCTCCTCCTCCCGCAGTCGGCGCAGGGTCAGCCCGGCCGCTCCCAGGAGCAGCACCGGCACGCGGTGTTCGGCCGCGTACCCGGCCTCGACGGGCCCGGCGTCGGCGCCCGTCAGTACGGCGGCGGGGGCGGCGTCGGCCAGCAGCGGGCCCAACTCGGCGGCCGGGCAGGCGGGGTCGAGGAGCGTGACCTGGGCGCGGGCGGTGAGGGCGGCGAAGAAGGCGACGGCCAGCTCGGGCCCGTTGGGCAGGACGACGGCCACCCGCCCGCCGGACGCCCCAGTTCCCCGAGGCGGGCCGCGAGCGCGGCGACGCACCGGCCGTACTCACCGTAGGTCAGCGAGTCGACGCCCCGGCGCAGGGCCACCCGGTCCGACACCGTGGCCACCGCGTGACGGAAGACGTCCACCACGGTGTCGAAAGGCTGTCGTCCGGCCCCGACAGGCATCCGTACGCCTTCGGCATGCCATGGCATCGCGTCCTCACTCTTGAGTCCGTGATGTCTTGTCTATCGATTACGTAATCGGGAGACAAGACATCACGGCAGAACGGCCGAACCTTTGTCAAAAGCGCCATTGGCCAGGCATTTGCCGGATGCAGAAATGCTCCCGGCATTCCCGTCCCGGATTCACCGGCCGAGGTCAGAGAGGTGGGTCGGGTACCGGATCGACAGAGGCATGTGCCGCCCGCACCCTGCTCTCCGAGCGGCATACGGTCACCGCCAGCCACTTCACCGACACACCCAGTCATCGGTGCGGTCATTCGCGAACCCGGCGCTTCGGCGGGCCGTTCACGGCCCCGGGCCGCGCGAGGGCGCGACGCGCCCGGACGGGGTCAGTTGAAGGTGTCGGGGTCGGGGCCGGTACGGGTGCCGGTGTCCAGGGCGGCGATGGCCGTCATGTCGTCGTCGCCGAGCTGGAAGCCGAACAGGTCGAGGTTGGACCGGATCCGCTCGGGCGTGACCGACTTGGGGATCACGACGTTGCCGAGCTGGAGGTGCCAGCGCAGGACGACCTGGGCCGGGGAGACGCCGAGGCGGGCGGCGATGGAGGTGATCGTGTCATTCCCCAGCAGCGCGCCCTGGGCCAGCGGGCTCCACGCCTCGGTGGCGATGTCGTGCTGCCGGTGGAAGGCGCGCAACCGGTCCTGCTGGAGTCGCGGGTGGAGTTCGACCTGGTTCACCGCGGGCGTCAGATCGGAGTTCTCGATCAGCCGGGTGAGGTGGTGGGACTGGAAGTTCGACACGCCGATGGCCCGCGCCAGGCCGTCCGCCGAGAGCTTCTCCATCGCGCGCCAGGTGTCCAGGTAGAGATCGCGCGCGGGGTGGGCCAGTGGATCAGGTACAGGTCGACGTAGTCCAGCCCGAGCTTGGCGAGGCTGGCGTCGAAGGCGGCGAGGGCGGCGTCGTACCCCTGGTCGGCGTTCCACAGCTTGGTGGTGACGAACACCTCCTCGCGCGGCAGGCCGGAGGCGGCGAGGGCGGCGCCGACCCGCCTCGTTGCCGTAGGCGGCGGCCGTGTCGATGCTGCGGTAACCGGCCTCCAGGGCCGTGGTGACGGCGGACGCGGTCTCCTCGTCGGGCACCTGGAACACGCCGAATCCCACCTGTGGGATCTCGACGCCGTTGTTGAGCCGGACGGTTGGCACGGTGCTGCTCGTGGAGGTCATGAGAACTCTCCTCACTTCGGGTGGCGAAAACGTGTGGGGTGGAGGTCCGGGGCGAGCGACGGGCGCCTCGGCGGTGGTCAGGAATGAGCGCGGGTGCCACGCCGCCGTCGGCGCGCAGCGCCGCCCTGTGGTGGCCGAGGAGCGGTCGGACGCCACGTACAGCACGAGGGAGGCGACCTCCTCCGGGCGGATGAGCCGGCCGAGCAGCGACGTCGGGCGCTCCTCGGCGATGAAGCGGCGCTCGGCCTCCTCGAACGGCACGCCCGCGCCCACCCGGTCGGCGATGAACTCCTCCACCCCGGGTGAGGGTGGGGCCGGGCAGTACCGAGTTGACGGTCACGCCCGTACCGGCCAAAGACTGGGCCATTCCCGGGAAACCGCGATCTGGGCCGTCTTGGTCATGCCGTAGTGGACCATCTCGGTCGGCGGCATCACGCCGGACTCGCTGCTGATGAAGATCACGCGGCCGTGGCCCCGCTCGGCCATGCGCGGCGCGTAGTGGCGGGCCAGCCGGACCCCGCTCATGACGTTGACGTCGAAGAAGCGCTGCCACTCCGCGTCCGGGATCTCGAAGACGGGTACGGCGCCGAAGATCCCCGCGTTGTTGACCAGGATGTCCACGTCCGGCACCGCCTCGATCAGCCGCGCGGCGCCTCGGCCGTGCCGACGTCGGCGACGACCGGGCGCGCTGCCCGCGCCCGCGGCGCTGTCGATCCGCTCGGCGGCCTCGGCGGTGCGCTTCTCGTCGCGCCCGTTGACCACGACCTCGGCCCCGGCGGAGGCGAGGGCCTCGGCGATGGCGCGACCGATACCGGCGGTCGATCCGGTGACCAGGGCGGTCCTGCCGGTCAGGTCGAGCTGCATGGTGTCGTCCCTCCATGATGCGGATCCGCGCACATTCATTGCACGCGCATGTATATGGCACCACGATTTATCCCGCGTATGCAAATTAATGTCGGCGCTCTCACGCGCCCGGCCCGTCGCTTCGGCATGTCGCTTCTTCGGCTCTTCGGCACGACCGCGCCTCCGTACGACCCCCGTCGGCCGCACACACCACGGGAGTCACTTCAGCCGCGTGGGCCGTCCGCGACGAGTCCCCGTCGGCCCGGTGTTACGCGCGCCGGATCGCCCGCTCCCGGCGACTTCGGCGGACCGCCAGCCGTCGCGCCGCCGCCGTGGGACCATGTCGCGATGCCGCCGGGTCGAGACGGCGACCGCCCTGCACCGCGCTCCGCGCCCGATCCGCACGCCCGCGACAGGCCGGGTCCGAACCGCGCCCCGGCCGCACCGTACGAGCGCGTCGACCGGCCCCGGCCACGCCCCGAGCACCGGCCTCCCGGCCCCGCCGCCGCGCCGCACCGCTCCCCGCCCGGCCACCCGGCCGACCCCGCCCAGCCGCCCGAGCAGGAAGGACCGTACGGCCATGGCGCTTCACCGGCTCACCGCGATCACCATCGGCGTACCCGACGTCGCGGCGACCGTCGCCCACTACCGGGACTTCGGCCTCACACCGGAGGACGACGGCTGGCTGTCCACCCGGGACGCGGGACGGCAGCTGCGGGTGGTCCACGCCACGTCGCCACGCCTGATCGAACTGGCCATCGGCGCGGACGAACCGGACGACCTCGACGCGGTCGCGGCGCGGCTGGAGGCGCTCGGCCTGGCGCCGCGCCGCGGGCGCGCGCCCTGAGCGTGTGGGAGCCGACGACCGGCGTGCGCACGGTCGTGCGCGTCGCGGACCGGCTCGCGCAGCGGCCGGGACCGGCGGTCCCGTGCAACGGGCCGGGCCGCATCGAGCGCAGCGGGCGCGCCCGGGGTGCTGCGGTCCCGGCGGGTCGCGCCGCGCAGGCTCGGGCACGTGGCCCTCGGCTCGACCGACTACGAGGCGGCCCGCGCCTTCTTCCTCGACGGGCTCGGTTTCCGGCTCAGCGACGAGATCACGGCCGGGGCCGCGCACGTGCGGTGCTCAAGCGATCACCACAACGTGCTGGTGATGCGCGCGCCGACGCCGTTCCTGCACCACACCGCGTGGCAGGTGGAGGATGTCGACGAGGTGGGCCGGGGCGCGCGGGCGGTGCTGGAGGAGCACCCCGGACGGCACGTCTGGGGGCCGGGGCGGCACCGCACCGGCTCCAACTTCTTCTGGTACCTGCGGGATCCGGCGGGCAACCTCTGCGAGTACTACTCCGACATGGACTGCGTCGTGGACGACCAGGTGTGGGTGCCGGAGTCGCTGGACGAGACCGGGGCGCTGTGCGGCTGGGGCCCGCCGCCCCGCCCGCCTTCCTGGCGCCGACGCCCGCCGCCGCGCCCGCCCCGACGCCCGCCCCGTCTCCCGCCGCCACTACTACCGGCCCCTCCGCCACTGTCGCCTCCTCCGCCACACCGTCGATGACCGGTACCCATCGCCCCAGTTGAGGCATTTGTCGACATATCGCCACGGTCCCCTACGATGAGCCCGCGATGACCCGGCAATGACGCACCGTCGGCATGACGGCCTCCTCCCGAGGGGCCGCGAGAGGGTGGGCATGGGCACGAACTCGTTCGACTACGTGATCGTGGGGCCGGTTCCGCGGGTTCCGTGGTGGCGGCACGGCTGTCCGAGGACCCCACCGTGCGCGTCGCGCTCGTCGAGGCGGGCGGCCCCGACTGCGATCCGGACCTCCAGGTCCCTCGGCCACGCCCCGGCTGCTGGGCACCGCGCACGACTGGGCGTACCGCACCGTGCCCCAGCGCCGCCTGGCGGACCGCGAACTGCCCTGGCCGCGCGGGAAGACGCTCGGCGGGTCCTCCTCGACCAGCTTCCAGATGTGGGTGCCGGGCCACAGCCTCGACTACGAGCCGTGGGTGAGCGCGGCGGGCGACCTGTGGTCCTGGGAAGCGGTGGAGCCCTACTTCCGCAAGTCCGAGCGGTGGGCCGGGCCGCCGGAGGAGGGCCACACCTTCGGCACCGACGGCCCGCTGTGGATATCACCGCCCGCGACCCCGACCCCACCACCTCCCGGTTCCTGGACGCGTGCGTGGAGTTGGGGCTGCCGGAGGTGACCGGCGGGCTCGGCGGCGCGGACAACACCGGCTGCGCGATCACCCCGCTCAACCAGCGCGACAGCTCCCGCTGGAGCGCCGCCGACGGCTACGTCCGCGCGGCGCGCGAGCGCGAGAACCTGCGGATCCTCACCGGCGTCCAGGTCCACCGCGTCCTGCTGCGCGGTGGGCGCGCCACCGGGTCCGCCTCGCGGACGGGCGGGAGTTGGCGGCCGGGTGCGAGGTGGTCGTGCGCGGGCACCGTCGGCTCGCCCCAGCTCCTCCAGCTCTCCGGCATCGGCGCCCCGGAGGAACTGCGCCGCGCCGGGATCCGCCCGCTGGCCGAACTCCCGGGCGTGGGCCGCAATCTCCAGGACCACCTGACCCTGCCGGTGACCATGGCCGCCACGGTGCCGCTGCCGCTGGTGAACGCCGACACCCCAGACAACCGCAAGTTGTACGACACCGAGCGGATCGGCCCGCTCACCTCGAACATCACCGAGGCGGTGGCGTTCTTCCACAGCGACGGCGGGATCCGGGCCCCGGACCTCGAACTCATCTGGGCGCCGGTGGCCTTCACCGACCAGAACCCGCTGGGCGCGCACGCGTTCGCGCTGTCCATCGTGCTGCTCCAGCCGCACAGCCGCGGGCGGATCACCCTCACCGGCCCGGATCCGGCGAGCCCGCCCGCCATCGACCCGGCGTATCTGGAGGCCGGACCCGACCTGCCCACCTTCGCCGCCGGGTGCGCTTCGGCGAGCGCGTCTTCGCGACCGAGGCGATGCAGCCGCTGGTCAAGGGCCCGTTGGCGCCCTGGCCCGGCAGCATGAGCGACGAGGACCTGGAGCGGACCATCCGGGAGCACGCGCAGAGCATGTGCCACCCGGTCGGCACCTGCCGGATGGGACGGCCGGACGAGGAGGCGGCCGTCGTCGACCCGCGGCTGCGGGTACGGGGCGTGCCGGGGCTGCGGGTGGTGGACGCGTCCGTGATCCCCTCGGCACCGCGCGGGCACACGCACGCCCAGGCGGTCATGGTCGGCGAGCGGGCGCGGACCTCATCCGGGAGGACGCGGGCCTGTGCCACTGACCGCGCGCCCGTGACCGACGGCGGATCCCCGGCCGCGCCCGGTTCCGTGGACCCCGCCCGGCCGGGGCCGGGCCGGGCCGGACATGCCGGAGCCACCGGTCCTTCGCTGGATCCCGGTGGCCCCGGCCGCCTGTGGCCCTCGCGCGCCGCGTCGCGCCTAGTGGTTCCCGACCAGGTAGACGATCCCCTCGTCCTCGTTCGGGGTGGCCGGGCCGCCGAGGTCGTTGATGACGTGGTTGATCGTGCCCTTCCCGCCGAGCGAGACGATCACCATGTCGGTGAAGGTCACGCCCGAGACGTCCGGCGCCTCGAAGCTGCGCTCCGCGACGACCGTCTCGTCGTCGGTGAAGTTGCAGTAGCTGCCCAGCCCCACGCCTGGTGGTCGGTCACGTCGTCGGCGACCTTGTACGCGGGTAGCCGCGCGTCTCACCGTTCATCCAGGCGTCCTGGTTCGGCGGGTCGTAGGGGAACTCGTTCTGGAAGAAGTAGGTCCGCCCGCCGTTGCCGTTCCAGAGGACCTCGGTCTTCTGGTAGTGCTCGACGAACAGCCCGTACGCGGTGACGTTGTCGGCGTTGACCACCAGGCCGGTGTCGG
Source organism: Streptomyces sp. M19 (assembly GCA_038070365.1). Classification (GTDB taxonomy): domain Bacteria; phylum Actinomycetota; class Actinomycetes; order Streptomycetales; family Streptomycetaceae; genus Streptomyces. The sequence goes on from JAMYWE010000001.1 coordinate 622,664, forward strand.
CGGTGTTCACGTCCCAGCCCACGCCGTCGCCGTGGTCGGCCCGCCACAACCACAGGTTGTCGGCGAGCGTGTCGCGGCTGTTGATGACGAGGCTGGTGTCCGCCTTGCCCGCGTGCGCGCCGCCGATACGGAAGAACACGTCCTGGAGCGCGATGGGGTTGGCCGAGTGGTCCGCGTCCGAGCCCTCGGCGCCGATCTCGATCAGCGTCTTGGAGCTGCTCTCGCCCGCGTCGATGAGGATGCCCGCGACGGTGACCCGTCGACGTCCGCGACGGTCAGCGCGGTGACGCCGTCGTCCGGGACGAAGGTGGCCAGGCCGAGGCCGAGGACCACCGTGTCGGCCTTGGTCACCTTCAGCGTGGCGTCGAGGTGGTAGACGCCGGGGTGACCAGCAGGTGCTTGCCGTCGTCGAGGGCGGCGTTGATGTCGGCCGCGGTCGCGCCGTCCTTGACGATGTGGAACCCGTCCAGCGGCAGGGAGGTGCCCTCGGGGCTGCCGCCCTCCCAGGAGGCGCCGCTGGCGTTCGACTTCAGCGCCGGGACGAAGACCTGGTACGCGCCGTCGCCGTCGACGTACAGGAACGGCTTCTCACGCACCACCGGCGCCTGGTCGACCACGGTGTGCGAGGGGTCGGGGAAGTGCTGGGCCGGGCGCCGCCGACGCCCACGAAGACCATGTTCCACACCGAGCCGTCCCACTGCCCGAGGCTGCTGTTGCGGGTGAGCCACTGCTGCTGGGACCCGGAGACGACCTTGCCGTCCACCTTGCAGTCGGCCATGAACCCGCCACTGGCCCAGCCGTCGTAGCCGTTCCACAGCGTGGTGTCGCCCTTGACGTGCACCCGGCGCAGCGGGCGGCCTGGGAGACGGCCCACCGGTTGGAGCCGTCGCGCGGGTGAGGGCGAAGTTCTCGGCGGCCCGCCAGAAGTTCTGGGTGGCGTTGCCGTCCAGCCAGTCGGCCTCCACCCGGACCCAGCCGTTGGTGATGCTGACGTCGTCGGGCGACAGGCCGAGACCCGCGACATGGGTGTAGAAGCCGACGTTGACGTCCAGGTCCGGGTAGTCGCCGGGCTTGAACAGCAGCGCGTACCGCTCGGTGCCGAACTGGTTGGACTCCTGCGTGGCGAAGACCGAGTCGACCTTGGCCTGGATGTCGGCGGTCGACATCGACGGGTCGAAGACCAGCACGTTCGGTCCGAGGTCGGGGTCGGCTGCCGCCGCCGACCGGACCCGCGGGACGTCGGCGGCACGCGGCGCCGCGGCCGAGGCGCGCCCGCGAGCACGGGAGTCACCGCGGCGGCCGCGAGGCCGAACAGGGCGCCTCTGCGCGTCAGCGGACCGGACTTCGGGCTGTCGCCTTCGGGACGGGGAGTCATCAGCATCTCCTGCACACGGTGTGTGGGTGGGGGCGGACGCTGGTCGCTCGGGCACGGCCCCGGTGTGGGGAAGGAGGGCCGTGCCCGGCGTGACCGCTGGCGGTCGGCTCCCGGTTGCGTACCGGTCACCACACCGCCCGAGAGAGCGCTCTCTCGGTTGGGGTCAGTTCTACGCCCCTGTTACGTACGCGTCAAGAGTTGAACAACGGCACGCGACAGGGGCGTTCGCGCCTTCGGGTTCCGTACACGGCACCCTCCGCCGGACGCCCTCGGACGGGCGCCCCGATCGAGGCGTACGGCGTGAGCGGGCGCCGGGCGGCGCGGTGCGTGGGCATGACCGGGCGTGGGGCACGGCCTGACGTGGGGCGGCGCGGCGTGTGGGCGTGGCCGGACGTGGGGCAGGGAGCCGACCTGGGACAGGAGCGTTGCGGGGCATGACAGGTCATAGGGCTTGGCGAGTCCGGGCCGGGTCAGCCCTGCACGGTGTCGATCTGCCGGATCTTGTTCGTCGCGTCGAGAGCGGCGACCTTGTACGACTCGGCGAGCGTCGGGTAGTTGAACACAGCGTCCACGAGATAGTCGACGGTGCCGCCGCAGCCCATCACCGTCTGGCCGATGTGCAGCAGTTCGGTGGCGCCCGTGCCGAAGCAGTGCACGCCCAGCAGCTTGCGATCCTCCGGCGAGACCAGCAGCTTCAGCATGCCGTGCGAGTCGCCGACGATCTGACCGCGGGCCAGCTCCCGGTAGCGCGAGACGCCGACCTCGAACGGCACGCACTCGTCGGTCAGTTGGTCCTCGGTCTTCCCGACGAAGCTGATCTCGGAATGGTGTAGATGCCGATCGGCTGGAGGTGGTGCATCGGGTTCACCGGCTCGCCGCAGGCGTGGTACGCGGCGGCCCTGCCCTGTTCCATGGAGGTCGCGGCCAGCGCCGGGAAGCCGATGACGTCGCCGACGGCGTAGATGTGCGGGACGGCGGTGCGATAGTGCTCGTCCACGGTGATCCGGCCGCGCTTGTCGGCGGTCAGCCCCGCCTTGTCCAGGTCGAGTTCGTCGGTCAGGCCCTGGCGTCCCGCGGAGTACATGACCGTGTCGGCCGGGATCTTCTTGCCGCTCTCCAGCACGGTGATGGTGCCGCGCGCGTGCCGCTCGACGCTCGCGACGGTCTCCCCGAACCGGAAGGTCACCGCCAGGTCCGCAACTGGTACTTCAGCGCCTCGATGACCTCGACGTCGCAGAAGTCCAGCATGCCCGCGCGGCGTTCGACCACCGTGACCTTGCTGCCGAGGGCGGCGAACATCGAGGCGTACTCCATGCCGATCACCCCGGCGCCCACGATCACCATGGAGCGCGGTACCCGCTCCATGTTCAGCACGCTGTCGGAGTCCATGATCGTACGGTCGTCGAAGTCGACGGTGTCCGGCGGGCCGGGCGGGTGCCGCTCGCGATCACGATGTGGTCGGCGGTGAGCACCCGTTCGTTCCCCGACAGATCCTTCACGGCGACGGTGTGGGCGTCCACGAACCGTCCGGTCCCGGAGAAGAGCGCCACCTGGTTACGGGCGAGCTGGCTGCGGATGACGTCGACCTCGCGACTCATCACATGCTGGGTGCGCGCCGTCAGGTCGGCGACGGTGATCTCTTCCTTGAGGCGGTAACTCTGGCCGTACATATCGCGCTGGGACAGTCCCGTGAGATACAGCACCGCCTCACGGAGGGTCTTGGAGGAATGGTCCCGGTATGGATCGACACTCCGCCGACCATGTCGGGGCGGTCGACCACGGCGACCCGGCGACCGAGTTTGGCGGCGGCGATCGCGGCCTTCTGCCCACCCGGTCCGGATCCGATCACAAGCATCTCGAAGTCTGGCACCTCAGGAGTCTCGCAGCCTCCGCCACGTCCCCGGAAGAGGATCCGCGAGGAACCTGACCTTCTCGCGCGCCGCCCGCGCCCTTCCCCACTTCCGCCGTTCCCCTTCTCCGCGTCGGTCGGCCTTCTCCGCCTCGGTCGGCGCGCGGCCGTCAGGAGTCGCGGCCGTCAGGAGTCATGGCCGTCAGGAGTCGTAGTCGACGGTGAGGGTGTCGGAGACCGGCAGCGTCTGGCAGGTCAGCACGTAGCCCGCGTCGATCTCGTCGCTCTCCAGCGCGTAGTTGCGCCGCATGCGGCCCTCGCCCTCGGTGACCAGGGCGCGGCAGGTGCCGCACACGCCGCCCTTGCAGGCGAAGGGCAGGTCGGGCCGCAACCGCTGCGCCGCCTCCAGGACGGTGCGCTCCCGGACTGGGCGAACCGAGTGGCACGGCCGTCCAGGACGACGGTGACCTCGGTGGCCGGGCCCTCCGGCGTGGTGCCTTCTTCCTCCCGTACGAGCGTGGGGGCGCCTCGTCCTCGGCGTAGAACAGCTCCTGGTGCACCTGGCGCTCGGGCACACCGAGCCCGGTGAGCAGCGCGCGGGCGTCGCGGACCATGGCGTGCGGGCCGCACAGCCACCAGTCGTGCGGGGCGTCGACGTCGACCAGGGCGCCGATGAGGGCTGTCAGGCGCTCGGTGTCCAGCCGCCCGGAGAGGATGTCCGCCTCCCGCGGCTCGCGGGAGAGCACGTGGGCGAGTTGGAAGCGGGCGGGGTAGCGGTCCTTCAGGTCCGCCAGTTCCTCGGTGAACATCACGGTGTCGCTGCGCCGGTTGCCGTAGAAGAGCGTGACCCGGGAGGTGTGGTCCGCGGCGAGGACGGACGCGGCGATGGAGAGCATCGGGGTGATGCCCGAGCCCACGGCGATCAGGATGTGGTCGGCGGGCCGGTCCAGGTCGGGGTGAAGGAGCCCACGGGCGGCAGGACGTCGACCGCGTCCCCGGGCCGCACCGCGTCGACCAGCCAGCCGGAGAACAGCCCGTCGGGCACGCGCCGGACGCCGATGCGCGGCGCTCCCCGACGGGCGCGCATATCGAGTACGAGCGGCGCTCGTCACGTCCCTCGATCTCGCGCCGGAGGGTGAGGGACTGGCCGGGCCGGTGGGCGTACTCCTCGGACAGTTCGGCGGGGACGTCGAAGGTGATGGCCACGGCGTCCTCGCAGAGCCGCTCGACGGCGGCCACGCGCAGCGTGTGGAAGGCGGACGGCGGCGGGCCCGTCCGTCCGCCGGGGCGGGGCGGTGAGCGGGGCCATCTAGATCTCCTTGAAGTGCTCGAACGGCTCCAGGCAACCGCGGCAGCGCCACAGGGACTTGCAGGCGGTGGCCGCGTAACGCGAGATCTCCTCGGTTCGCGGGGAGCCGCACCGGGGCAGGGGACGGCGTGCCGGGTGGGCGACAGCTCCAGCGGGATCGGGCCGGACACCCTCCGGGCGGCGCCCGGACGCCGCCCGCCGGACGCCGAGGCGCCGGGCGGCGCGATGCCGTGCTCGGCGAGCTTGCGGCGGCCGTCCGGGGAGATCCAGTCGGTCGTCCACGGCGGGTCGAGGACGGTGCGGATCTCGACCCGCTCGAACCCCGCGGCGCGTACGCGCCCGGCGACGTCGGCCCGCATCTCGGCCATGGCCGGGCAGCCGGTGTAGGTGGGGGTCAGCTCGACGGTCACGGTGCCGTCCGCGGAGACCGCGACGTCGCGGAGCACGCCCAGGTCGGCCAGGGTGAGCATCGGCAGTTCGGGGTCGCTGACCGAGGCGGCGGCCCGCCGAGCGCGGGCCCGAGGCAGCCGAGACGGCGGACCGGTCTCCGGACCACGAACCGCCCCGGCGACCGAGACGAGGTCGGCATCCGCGTCGGGAACGCCGCCCGAGGCAGGGCCCCGCCCGAGGCAGAGCTGACGGCCGAAGCAGGGACGCTGGCCGAGGCAGGAACGCCGTCCAAGGCAGAGCTGACGGCCGAAGCAGGGACGCTGGCCGGGGCAGGGGCCCCGACCGAAGCAGGGTTGCCGCCCAGGCAGAGTCCCCAACCGATGCAGAGCTGACGGCCGAAGCAGGATCGGCGGCCGGGACAGAGTTGCCGCCCGAGGCAGAGGCCCCGCCCGAGGCAGAGTGGACAGTCGAAGCAGGGCCGGCGACCGGGGCAGGGCGCTGGCCGCGGCCGGGGCGGCGACGGGCCTAACGGAATCGGCGCCGTCGGCCGGTCCCTCGGCCATGGTGTCGCGGGTCACCATGTCGCCTCCGGGTGGGCGCGGGCCACGCTCTGGAGTTCCTCCAGCAGCGGGGCCAGGTGCTCGGTGTGCTCCCCGCGCGCCCGCTGCCCGGCGTCGGCGCGGCTTCGGGAACGGTGAGCCCGGCAGCTTCGGCGACCTGCTCCAGCACGCGCCGCGTCTCGGCCGCTGCCGACTGACCGGACACGCCGAACGCCTCGCCACCGCGGTCCGCGTACAACTCGCCGAGCCAGGGGAGAGCAGGTCCAGCGCCTCGCGCGTCCGGCGGCGGACTCCTCGGTGCCGTCCCGAGCCGGACGACCCACTCGGCGGCCCAACCGCGGTGGTACGTCAGCTCCTTGACGCCCTTGGCCGCGACCGCGGCCAGCACCGGGTCCGCGGCACCCGTCAGGGGCTGGAAGACCGCGAGCCGCCAGGCGGAGAGCGCCAGCAGGCGCGCGGTGGAGAAGGCGAAGTCCCCGCCCGGCAGTTCGGCGAGGCGCACGTTGCGGAAGTCCGCCGCGTCGCGGAAGTAGGCGAACCGGTCCTCGCCCGCCCGCTGCCGTCGGCCTGCCCGGCCCGTGAGTACAGCAGCCGGGCCTGGCCGAGGAGGTCCAGGCCGATGTTGGCCAGCGCCAGTTCCTCCTCCAGCTCGGGGCGCGCGTGCACCACTGGGCCAGCCGCTGGGCGGTCACCAGGGCGTCGTCCGCCAGCGCCACGCAGTACGCGGCCAGCTCCCGTCCGTCCACCCGGAGGGCACGGCGGTGTCCACGCCGTGCAGCGGGTCGGTGAAGCCGGTGCCGAACGCCCAGCGCGTGTCGCCGTCCCCGTCGCCCTCGGCCAGGGACAGGTACACGTGATCGTCGGTGGCGTCGCTCATGCGCCCGCTCCTAGATGTGGGGACGTCGTCGGGGATGTCGTAGAAGGTGGGGTGGCGGTAGACCTTGTCGGCGCTGGGGTCGAAGAAGGGTCCTTCTCGTCGGGCGCGGACGCGGCGATGTGCTCGCTGCGCACGGCCCAGATGCTCACGCCCTCGTTGCGCCGGGTGTACAGGTCGCGGGCGTGGGTCAGGGCCATCCGGTCGTCGGCGGCGCGCAGCGAGCCGACGTGCACGTGGTTCAGCCCGCGCTTGCCCCGCACGAACACCTCGTACAGCGGCCACTCGTTCCTGACGTCGCTCATGCGGCGGCCTCCTTCACGTCGTGGGCGGCGGCCCGCTCGCGGGCGGCCTGCTTGGCGGCGTGGGCCGCGGCGGCCTCGCGCACCCAGGCGCCGTCCTCGTGGGCGGCGCGGCGGCGGGCGACCCGCTCCGCGTTGCACGGCCCGTCGCCCTTGATCACGCGCTGGAGTTCACCGAAGTCCGGTGTGCCGAAGTCGTGGTGGCCGCGCCGCTCGTTCCAGCGCAGCTCGGGGTCGGGCAGCCGTACGCCGAGTCGGTCCGCCTGCGGCACCGTCATGTCGACGAAGCGCTGGCGCAGTTCGTCGTTGGAGTGGCGCTTGATCTTCCAGGCCATCGAGCGCTCGGAGTTGGGCGAGGCGTCGTCGGGCGGGCCGAACATCATCAGCGACGGCCACCACCAGCGGTCGACCGCGTCCTGCACCATCTCCCGCTGGGCGTCGGTGCCGCGTGCCATCGTCAGCAGCAGTTCGTACCCCTGGCGTTGGTGGAACGACTCCTCCTTGCAGATCCGCACCATCGCGCGCGCGTACGGGCCGTAGGAGCTGCGGCACAGCGGGACCTGGTTGCAGATCGCGGCGCCGTCGACGAACCAGCCGATGACGCCGACGTCGGCGAAGCTGAGCGTCGGGTAGTTGAAGATCGACGAGTACTTCTGGCGGCCGTCGATCAGCCGCTCGGTGAGGTCCTGGCGGTCGGCCCCGAGCGTCTCGGCCGCGCTGTAGAGATACAGCCCGTGTCCGGCCTCGTCCTGCACCTTGGCGAAGAGGATCGCCTTGCGGCGCAGCGACGGGGCGCGGGTGATCCACTCGCCCTCGGGCTGCATGCCGATGATCTCGGAGTGGGCGTGCTGGGCTATCTGCCGGATGAGCGTCCTGCGATAGCCGTCCGGCATCCAGTCGCGCGGCTCGACCCGCTGGTCACGGGCGATGGTGCGCTCGAAGTGCCGCTGGAGCGGCGACTCGGCGCCGTCCGGGCGGGGCCCCTGGGCGCGGACTGTGCTGCGGTCATCCCTCACCAGCTCCCCTACCGACCATTCGTTCGGTTACCAGTCTCGTGCACTTCCGTACTTCCCGCAAGCCCCTTCCCTTGACAGGCTGGCGCGGGACTGGATTACTTGACCGCGCGAATACTAACCGAATGTTCGGTCGGCCAACAAGGGCGGTGCACTCCATGCCGACACCTTCATCCACGGACGCGCCGGGCGGGCCGGCGCAGGCGATGTTCGCCGCCGACACGGCGTCCCGCGCCCTGGGCATCGAGCTGCTGGCGGCCGGGGACGGCGCGGCCGAGCTGCGCATGACCGTGACCCCGGCCATGGTCAACGGGCACGGGATCGCGCACGGCGGCTATCTGTTCCTCCTCGCCGACACGGCGTTCGCCTGCGCGTGCAACAGCCATGGCCCGGTGACCGTCGCCGCGGGCGCCGACGTCACCTTCGTCACCCCGCGCGGGAGGGGACGAACTGGTGGCGAGCGCGCGGAGCGCGCCCGCTTCGGCGCAGCGGCATCTATGACGTCACGGTGGCGCGCGGCGACGAGGTGATAGCGGAGTTCCGGGCCGCAGCCGTACCGTCCGGATCACGGAGGGTCCCCGATGACCGCCCGCGTCCGGCCGCCCGCCCGCGCCCCGCCGACCGGCCGTCCGCCGCGCGCCGTCTGGGCACTCCCCGCCCGACCACCTCCTGGACGAGGCCGAGCGCCTGCCCCCGAGGAGTTGCGGAGCGCCCAACTCGCCCGGCTGCGGGCGACCCTGCGCCACGCGTACGAGAACGTCGAGACGTACCGGAAGAAGTTCGACGCCGCCGGGGTCCGTCCGAGGACTGCCGCACGCTCGCCGACCTCGCCCACTTCCCTTCACCACCAAGGCCGACCTGCGCGACAGTTACCCCTTCGGCATGTTCGCCGTGCCGATGGAGCGGGTCCGCCGCGTCCACGCCTCCAGCGGCACCACCGGACGGCCGACCGTGGTCGGTTACACCGAGGACGACATCGCGATGTGGGCGGACGTCATCGCCCGCTCGATCCGCGCCGCGGGCGGCCGTCCCGGCCACAAGGTCCATGTCGCCTACGGATACGGGCTGTTCACCGGCGGCCTCGGCGCGCACTACGGGGCGGAGCGGGCGGGCTGTACGGTCATCCCCGCGTCCGGTGGCATGACGGCCCGTCAGGTCCAGCTCATCCAGGACTTCCGCCCCGAGATCATCATGGTCACCCCTCCTACATGCTCACCCTCCTCGACGAGTTCGAGCGGCAGGGCGTCGATCCGCGCACCACCTCCCTGGAAGTGGGTGTCTTCGGGGCCGAGCCGTGGACCGAGGAGATGCGCCGCGAGATCGAGGAGCGCCTCGACATCCACGCTGTGGACATCTACGGGCTGTCCGAGGTGATCGGTCCCGGCGTGGCCCAGGAGTGCGTCGAGACCAAGGACGGTCTGCACATCTGGGAGGACCACTTCTATCCCGAGGTGGTCGACCCGATCACCGACGAGGTCCTGCCGGACGGCGAGACCGGGGAGCTGGTCCTGACCTCGCTGACCAAGCAGGCGCTGCCGGTCGTGCGCTACCGCACCCGCGATCTGACCCGGCTGCTGCCGGGCACCGCGCGCCCGGCCTTCCGGCGCATGGAGAAGGTCACGGGACGCTGCGACGACATGATCATCCTGCGCGGGGTCAACGTCTTCCCACCCAGATCGAGGAGATCGTGCTGCGCGTACCGGACGTGGCACCGCACTTCCAGCTCCAACTGACCCGCGAGGGGCGGATGGACCGGATGACGGTGCGCGCCGAGACCCGCGGGGCACCGGGCCGGAACAGCGCGCGCCGCGGCGGCCTCCATCGGACGGCTCGTCAAGGACGGGGTGGGGGTGACGGTCGCGGTCGAGATCGTGGACCCGGAGACCCTGGAGCGCTCGGTCGGCAAGATCCGCCGGATCGTGGACCTGCGCGAGCGCTGACCCCGCGCCCGCGGGCGGCGCGTCTCCCCGCCGCCGCGCGATCGACGGCCCGACCCGCTCGTGGCCGTCTTCACAAAGGTAAGCACTGTGGAAAACTCACAGTCGCCATGCGCGGAGCGGGTCACCCGCTGTCACACTGGTCACACACGTGGGAGAGGTGGACGATGAGCGAACCCCGGTCCGCCCCGACCGTCCGACAGGTCATTCTGGGCAAGCGGCTGCGCCAGCTGCGCGAGCACGCGGGCTCAAGCGTGAGGACGCCGCCGGGGCACTGCGGGTCGCCCCCGCCACCGTGCGCCGGATGGAGACGGCCGAAGTCGCGCTCAAGGTGCCGTACGTACGGATGCTGCTGGAGTTGTACGGCATCGACGCGGCGGACCTGGACGCGTTCATCGCGCTCACCGAGGAGGCCAACAAGCCCGGCTGGTGGCAGCGCTACCACGATGTCCTGCCGGACTGGTTCAGCATCCACATCAGCCTGGAGGCGGCAGCGACCGTCATCCGCTCGTATGAGCCGCACTTCGTGCCGGGACTGCTCCAGACCGAGGACTACGCCCGCGCGATCATGAACACCGGCGCCGTCGGGGAGACCGGGCCCAGTGAGGTCGAGCGGCACGTGGCGCTGCGGATGGAGCGGCAGGCGCTGCTCACCGGGGAGCAGGCGCCGCGACTGTGGGTGGTGATGGACGAGACGGTGCTGCGCAGACCGGTGGGCACCCGGAGCTGATGCGGCGGCAGGTGGAGCGGCTGCTGGACGCCACGTCGATGCAGAACATCACGCTCCAGATCGCCCCGTTCGACGCGGGCCACCACCCCGGCACGTACGGGCCGTTCGTGCTGTTCCGCTTCGGCCACCCCGAGCTGCCGGACATGGTCTACGTCGAGTACCTGACCGGCGCCGTCTATCTGGACGAGCGCGTCGAGGTGGCCTCCCACCTGGAGGTCATGGACCGGATGTCGGCGGTGGCGGCGTCCGCCCGGCAGACGAAGAAGCTGCTCCAGGACTTCCGCAGACAGCTGTGAGGCCGGGCGGCGCCGCGGGCGGGACCCGCGGGCCGCCCGTGACATCGGGTCGCGTACGGCGCGTACGGCTCAGACGGCCGTGCCCGGCACCGCGATCTCGGTGTCCCGCGCCGAGGGCTCGTCCTCACGCGCCGGGAGGCTGTCCATGAAGGAGCTGACCGAGAACACGGCGTGGCCGGGTCCGGGGACCGTAGCCGGGCGGGGAGCTGAGGCCGTACTCCTCCAGCGTCGCGCGGTAGGTCTCCAGCAGCCGGACGTGGTACTCCAGTGGCGCCCCGTCGGGGTTCTCCTTGCCCAGCGGGGTGGTGGGCTCCGGGCACCAGGTGGTGAAGCGCGGGGTGATGCCGTGCGACATGAAGAACCGCAGGCCCTCCTGGGTGGAGGCGATGGCCTCGTCGACGGTGGTGAACCCGAAGGGCTGGGCCATCTCCACGCCCGCCACGAAGTTGGGGATGACGTTCGCCGGGCCGAAGACCTCGGTGGAGTCCAGGATCCGCCGGTGCCACTCGTCGCGGCCGACGTACCGCTCCTTGCCGGGGCAGTAGAGCTGGAACAGCCGCTCGTCCCAGACCTCGAAGTTGGGGTGGTAGATGCGGATGCCGTAGTCGTGGAAGCGCTGCACGTCGGCCTGGGCAGGGCCTGGGCGACGACCTTGCCGATCCAGCGGCCGGGAAGCGCTCCTCGATGGCCTTGGCGTAGCGGCCGTAGAACTCCGCCTCGGTCAGCCCCGCGACCTTCGAGGTGATCGCGCCGCCGGTGAGGGTGTACGCCTGCGAGACCTGGCCGGTGTCGTGCCGGTCGATGATCTCCATCGCCTCCAGCACCTCCTCCACCGGCTTCACCCCGGTGTAGGGCGGCCCGCGGCCTTGTGCTGGCGCCAGTTGTGGTTGATGTCGCAGTACTGGCACTCCTCCTGACACCGAAGTACTGGCAGACGCGGAAGACGGTCAGGTAGATGAGGTAGCCCCACTGGATCGTCGGCGCGACCTCCATCACCGACTTCCCGTTCGCCAGCGACTCCCGGTAGTACTCCGGCATGCCCGGCAGGCCCACGTCCGAGATCCGCCGCCCGTCCAGGTACAGGCTCAGCCGCCCCTCGGGATCGGCCTGGACCCGGTACGGGGAGTCGGGGTTGACCCGAACCGAGACCACCGTGCGGCGCAGCTCGTACGGGCCGCCGGTCAGCACGATCTCCTCCGGCGGGCGGCGCAGCGCGGCGTCGCCCAGCTCGGGCAGGGTGCGGTGGTCGAAGGAGAAGATGAAGTACGACTTGGGCTTGACCTCCCCGTCGTCGTTGTCGCTGAGGGCGGAGGGTCGAAGGCCACCCTCCGCGCAGCAGGTCCTCCTGATGACGGCTTCCCGCGGGACGTGCGGGAACCGCTCCATGAGGCTCTCGACCAGGCTGGTGCGGTTCGGCATGTGGTGACTCCTCGATTCCTGGTTCGCTCGCTCGGCGTAACGCTATGCGACGCGACCGGCGCCGTGTTCGTCACCCTTGTCCGGTGGTGCGTCGCGGGCGGCGGGCCCCGGTACGGCACGGCGCACCACCAGCAGCGTCACGTCGTCGCGCAGCACGCCGTCGGTGTACGCGAGCAGGTCCGCGCGGAGGCGGTCGAGCAGCTGGGAGGAGGGCAGGGAGGCGAAGGACCGCAGCCGCTCCTCCAGCGGGTAGAACGCGCCGGTCGCGTCGCGTGCCTCGGTGATCCCGTCGGTGCACAGCAGCAGGCAGGCGCCCTGGCCGCCCAGCGCGGGCGCGTACTGGCGCGGGCGCGGCCCGTCGCCCAGCTCCCCGAGGCCCAGGGGCAGCCCGGGTCGCGCAGTTGCCGCTCGCGGACCGTGCCGCCGTTGATCGCGTAGTGCGGGTGTGCCCGCAGCCGACCACCTGGGTCCTGCCGTCGGGGCCGATCTGGAGCACCAGCGCGGTGACGAAGCGGCCCGGCCCGGTGCCTGCGGTGTCGGCGTACGCGTTGTGCCGGATCAGGGCCGCTTCCATCTGCGTGACGACCGTGTCCAGGTCGGGCAGGTGCTGGGCGGCCTCGCGGAAGGAGGTGAGCACCGCGTGCCCGGCGCCGATCGCGGGCAGGCCCTTGCCCTGGACGTCGCCGATCACGACGCGGGCCCCGAACGGGGTGGACAGGGCCTCGTAGATGTCGCCGCCGACCAGCGCGTCCCCTCGGAGGACATCGAGAAGCCGGACACGGCCACCGGCCCCGCCCGGATCGGCAGTTCGCGCAGGATCGTGCGCTGCACGGCGTCCGAGACGGTGACCGTACGGGCGAGCAGCGCCTCTCGTTGCAACCGCAACCGGCACAGCAGCACACAGGCCACCCCGAGCAGAACGGGTCCGGAGAAGGCCGAGACCAGCGTCTCCAGGGTGTCGGCGGGCACCAGCCAGCCGTAGACCAGCACGCTGGCGGCCAGGTCGCAGCACAGGATGAGGACGGTTTGCGGCAGGGTGCACAGCTCGGCCACGGACAGGGCGAGCAGCCCGGCGACCCCGATGAGGCGGATCTCGTTGCCGGTCAGCCAGTCGATGGCGACGAGGACGGCGATCACGGCGAGCATCACGGCCGTGTAGCGCCGTTGAGCCCGGGGCTGAGGCCGAACGTCCCGTGGACACGGCGCCGATGACGCGCACGGCGGAGTGCGCGCATGGCTGGCCTTCCGTCGGCGTCAGGGCGCTGGGCCCTCGGGTTTCTCATCATGGGCCGATTCCCCGCCATGCGCACGCGGGGACGAAGCCGCAGGTGGGAGCCGATACCCGGGTGGTGGATCACGAGCCGCCCGGACTGTTGATTGTTCAAATTCAAAGAAGATGTACGCTCGACCGCCAGAGCTAGTTCCAATTCAAACCACCTGGCAACGGCCGATCTCTTCCTGCCGGTGGCGGCGCCCGACCGGGCCACCACGCGACCTCGACGACAGGACGAACACATGAACCGGACACCCACCATGAACCTCGGCTCCCCGCGCGCAGCGGAGCGGCCGGATCCGCCCCGCGGCTCCGGCGCACTGCTACGACCTCGCCCTGCTGGTCCTGCGCCTCGGAGTCGGACTGACCATGGCGGCGCACGGCTCACAGAAGCTCTTCGGCTGGTTCGACGGCGGCGGTGTCGACGGCACCGCCGCGTTCTTCGGCGCCAGCGGCTACGACCCGAGCCGTCCCATGGCCTACATCGCCGGGGCCAGCGAGGTACTCGGCGGGCTCGGGCTCGTCCTCGGCCTGCTCACCCTCGCGGCGGCGGCCGTCCTGGGCACGATGATCAACGCGATGGCGGTGAAGTGGGACGGCGGGTTCTTCGCGCCGCAGGGTGTCGAGTACGAACTGCTGCTGGCCGTCGCCGCCGGGGCGCTGGCGCTCTCCGGCCCCGGCCGGATCGCCGCCGACCGGTATCTGCCGGAGCTGCGCGAGCACAGGCTCGTCCACGGCGCGGTGGGCGTGGTCGCCGGGCGCTGGGCGCGGCCATCGTGCTCGCGTTCTTCCGGAACTGACCCGGCGGCGCGTCCGACGCACCACGCCCCGCGACCGGTGGTCGCGGGGCACTGCCGTACTCCGCGGGCGCGCTCCGGGTCCGAACGCGGGAGAGGGAGTGGCGGGTCAGTCCTCGCGGCCGCCGTCCAGTCCTCGGCGCACCACGCCGAGCCCGTCGGCCAGCGCCGCGATCTGCTCGCGCGTGAGGACGTCGATGAGGAGTTCCCGGACCATGGCGACGTGCCGGGGACGGCCGACTCCAGTCGGCGGCGGCCCTCGTCGGTGAGGGCCGCGAGCACCCGCGGTCGTCGCCGGGCGAGGAGCGGCGGCGCACCATCCCGGCGCGCTCCAACTGGGTCACCTGGTAGCTGAGTCCGCTCTTGGAGGTGAGCACCGCCTCGGCCAGCTCCGTCATGCGCAGCTCGCGCCCGGGGCCTCGGAGAGCCTGGCCAGGATCTCGAACTGCGGATGCGAGAGCCCGGCGTCACGCCGGAGCTGCTGCTCGACCCTCCGGTTCAGCAGGGCCCCGCTGTGCAAGAACCCCTGCCAGGCACGCATCTCCTCCGCGTCCAGCCACTTCGGTTCGTCCATGGGCGCATGCTACACCTTTGTTCAAATTCAAACGATCTCCTGGGTGGCGGACGCCCGCCGCTCAGCCGGGGCCGGGATCCCGGGTCGCACGAGCCCGGTCTCGTACGCCAGCACGACCGCCTGTGCCCGGCTGGTCAGATCCAGCTTGGTCATGGTGCGGTTCAGGTGGGTCTTCACCGTGGCCTCGCTGATGACCAGCTTGTCCGCGATCTCGACGTTGGACAGACCGCGCGCGATGAGGACCAGCACCTCCCGCTCACGTCCGGTGAGCGCCTCCACCACCTTCGGCATCGGCTCGCCCTCGGCCGCGTGCCGCCGCGCGTTCTGGCCGCGCGCGTACGCCTCGATCAGCCGCTGGGTCACGCTCGGCGCGAAGAGCATGTCGCCGCGCGCCACCACCTCGATGGCCGCCAACAGCCGCTGCGGACCGGTGTCCTTGAGCAGAAAACCGCTGGCCCCGCCCGCAGCGCCGCGTACACGTACTCGTCGAGGTCGAAGGTGGTCAGCACCAGGATGCGCGGCACCGGGTCGGCGCACCGCGCGAGGATCCGCTCGGTGGCGGCGATACCGCTGATGCCCGGCATCCGGATGTCCATCAGGACCACGTCCGGGCGGTGGGTGACGGCGAGCGCCACCGCGTCCTCGCCGCCAGACGCCTCGGCGACGACCTCCATGCCCGGCGCCGCTCTCAGCAGCGCGGCGACCCCGCCCGGATGAGTTCCTGGTCATCGACGACCAGCACTCTGATCAATGTCGCTCGTCCCTCCCCGACGGGCCCGAGCCCGTCGCGGAGTGGACCGGCAGCTCAGCCGGACCGTGAACCCACCACGCGCGTGAGGTCCCGCTTCCAGCGTGCCCCCATAGATCCTGGCCCGCTCACGCATGCCAATCAGCCATGCTGAGTGGAGGGAGGAGATGGCCGGATCCGTACGATGCCGTCGGCCGGCGCCGTCGTCGGCCACCGTCACCGCCAGCCGGTCGGGTAAGTACTCCAACCGCACCTCGACGCGCGCCCCGGGGCGTGCTTGAGGACGTTGGTCAGCGCTTCCTGCACCACCCGGTACGCGCACAGCTCGACGCCCGGCGGCAGTGTCCGCCGGGACCCCGCCACCGTCATCTCAGCGTCGACCCCGCCCCGCGGATCCGTTCCACGACCTCTTCCAGCCGGTCGAGACCGGGCGTCGGCTGATAGCCGTGCCCGCGGCGCCGTCGCCCTCCGGGGAGCCCTCCGGCCCCACCCGCAGCACGGACAGCAGTCTGCGCATCTCGTCCAGGGCCTCGGTGCTGGTGCTCTCGATGGTCGACAACGCGCCTCGGGCCACGTCCGGATCGGAGCCGAACACGTACCCGGCGAGCCCGGCCTGCACGGAGATCACGGCCATGTGATGGGCCACCATGTCGTGCAACTCGCGGGCGATGCGCACCCGTTCCTCCGCGACCGCGCGCCGGGCCCGCTCCTCCCGCTCGCGCCGCAGCCGCTCGGTCAGCTCCGCGAGCCGTATCGCGCGCCGCTCCGAGGTACGGGCGATGTCGCCGAACCAGTACATCATCAGCGGATACAGCAGGCTCTGCCCGAGCACGATCACCCACGAGCGCTCGTGGCTCGCGCCCCAGTACCAGGTGTAGTTCCACACCGCCCCCAGCAGCGCGGCGCAGCAGAGGGCTATGGAACGGGAACGGGTCGCGGCCACCGTGTAGACCGACACCAGCGGGGTGACGCTGTTGATGCCGGGCCAGTAGTCGAGCGAGGTGAACACCGCCCACAGCAGGCAGATCGCGACGCACACCGAGATCGGCGCCAACCTGCGGACCACCATCGGCAGGTTGACCAGGCAGGTCAGCGCCACGCCACGGGCGTCCAACGGCTGCCATCCGTCGGGCACTTGGTGCAGGCCCAGCAGCAGACTGACGAGGACGTAGCACACCGCGCGCAGCGCGTCCTCCACCCAGGGCCGGAACCAGTCGTACCGCTGCGTGAGCGGGTGGCCTTCTGCATCGCCGCAGCGTATCGCCGCTGTGGACGGCCGGACATCGAACGGACGACGTGCCCCGCGTACCACGCTGGTTGTACGGCGCGACCTCCTACCGCGGTGGTTACGCGGGCACTTCAACCTGTCGTGCGACGCCCCGCCACCCGCCCCCACGTAGTGTCTTCGCCAGATGACGCGCCATGGCGAGCGACCCCGCCACGCTCCACACGGGGAGGGAGCGTGACCGGTGGCGGGCCCGACCAACTCGCCCCGCTCGCCGACTCGTCATCGCGACGGCTGATCTCCTCGGCGGCCCACCCGGCCGAGGAGGTCAGCCGTCCGAAGGGTTCCTCCTCTCGACACCGGTCCGCCACCCGGCCTCAGCCCGCCTGTCGGTCTCGGCCCGGTGCCCCTCGGCCCCGGCGCGCACGACGCGGATCGGCCCCTTCCAGCCCTCTGTACAGTCTTTCGGCCCTCTGTACAGTCGGCGGCGACAGGCCGTCGACACCCGGGGCGGAAGGAGAGCGTTCGCCATCGGGCCCGGCCCTCCCGACGTACGGCGGCAGGTCGATGACCGGTCCGCACCGGACCGCCGAACAGCCCGCCCCCATCGGAGGAATGACATCGTGACGTGGCTCGACCTGCCCGCGGACTCGCCGTTCGGCATCGCCAACCTGCCCTACGGGTGTTCTCGCCGCCCGGCGGGCTCCCGCGCGTCGGAGTTCGGATCGGCGACTACGTCCTGGACCTCGCCGCCGCGCTCGACGAGCCGGTCTTCGCCGCTGACCGCCTCAACGGCTTCATGGCGCAGGGCGCCACACGCTGGCGGGCGGTGCGCGCCCGGGTGACCGACCTGCTCACCGACGCCCGCCACCGCACGGCCGTCGCCCCGCACCTGCACCGGCTGGACGAGGTGCGGCTGCGGCTGCCGTTCGAGGTGGGCGACTACGTCGACTTCTTCGCCAGCGAGCACCACGCCACCAACCTGGGCCGCATGTTCCGGCCCGGCTCGCCCCGCTGACCCCCAACTGGAAGCACCTGCCGATCGGTTACCACGGCCGGTCCGGCAGCGTCGTCGTCTCCGGCACCCCGTCGTCCGGCCGAGCGGCCAGCGCAAGGCCCCGAGGACGAACGGCCCACCTTCGGCCCGTCGCGGCGGCTGGACATCGAGGCGGAGGTCGGCTTCGTCGTCGGCTCCGGGTCGCCGCTCGGGCAGCCCGTGGACATCGCCGACTTCCGCACTCGGGTGTTCGGCGTCTGCCTGGTCAACGACTGGTCGGCGCGCGACCTCCAGGCGTGGGAGTACGTACCGCTCGGGCCGTTCCTCGGCAAGTCGTTCGCGACGTCCGTATCGCCGTGGATCGTGCCGCTCGACGCGCTCGCCGACGCCTGGATCGCGCCGCCGCCGCGCGACCACGAACTGCTGCCGTATCTGCGCGACGCGGACGACGCGGGCCTGGACCTCACGCTGGAGGTGCGGCTGAACGGACACCGCGTCGCCTCGCCGCCCTTCTCCGCCATGTACTGGACGGGCGCGCAGATGCTCGCCCACATGACCGTGAACGGGGCCCCGACCCGCACCGGCGACCTGTACGCGTCGGGCACCGTCAGCGGGCCGGGCGCCGACGAGTTGGGCTCCCTCGCCGAGATCACGGCGGGCGGGACCCGGCCGGTCCCGCTGCCCGACGGCACCGAGCGCGGCTTCCTCCAGGACGGCGACGAGGTCACCCTGAGCGGCAGCGCGCCCGGCCCTCCGGCGTGCGGATCGGACTCGGCGACGTCACCGGCCGCGTCCTGCCGCCCCGCGACGGAGCCTGAACGGGCGCGGCCCGCCGGTCCGCGCCCGGCGGCCCCGACAGCCCTTGGCAGTCCCGACAGCCCTTGGCGGTCCCGGCCCGGCAGTTGGCGGGGCGTACGGCTGCTCAGAGCCGGAGCAGTCCCGCCGCCGTGGGCCGGAAGCCGCAGCGCTCGTAGAACGGGGCGAGGTGCGGCTCGTAGTCGACGTGCAGCCACTCGGCGCCACGCCGGGTCGCCTCCTCGGCCGCCGCCCGGACCAGACGTACGCCGAGGCCCCGGCGGCGTTCGTCGGGATGGACGGTGGTGTCGAGGACGAACGCGTGGGCACCGCCGTCACCCGCGACGTTGACGTAACCCACCAGCCGCGGCGCTGGGTGCGGACCGGTGTGGCGGTGGGCGCCGATCCATACGAGGCTCCGGGCGAGGACCGGCGCGAAGGCGATCGGTTCGTGGTCCGGCCACGCCGCCGCGAACAGCTCGTTCAGCGCGGCGTCGGACAGCTCGGGGCGTACGGACACGGTGAGTTCGCCGACCGGCGGCGCGTTGTCGCTGGGCACGTGCCCACCCTGCCACGCCGGACCGACACCCCGCGGCGCCGTTCGTGGACGGTGAACGGTGGCGGCGCCGGTGCGTAGGCGCCCGGCGCTCCGTAACCTGCGCCGCATGATGACCGCCGAGGACGTGCTGTCCGTACTGGCCGTGCTGCGCCGAGCCGGTGCCGAGGTGTGGATCGCCGGGGCTGGGCGTCGACGCCCTGGTCGGCGAACAGACCAGGGAACACCGCGACGTGGATCTGCTGCACCGCCTCGACCAGGAGCCCGCCGTACTCGACGCCCTTAAGGACGCCGAGTTCACGGAGACGCTCGACCATCGGCCCGTACGGTTCGTGGTCGCGGACCCGACGGGCCGGGAGATCGATCTGCATCCGCTGGTCTTCGGCGCGGACGGGTCGGCCGTCCAGGAGTCGCCCGAGCCAGGGCGCCCGTTCGGCTATCCCGCGGCGTGCTTCGTGACGGGCTCCATCGGAGGCGTGGCCGTGCCCTGCGTGTCGGCGGAGCAACAGGTCTACTTCCACCAGGGGTACCAGCCCGCGGACCACGACCTGCGGG
Source organism: Streptomyces sp. M19 (assembly GCA_038070365.1). Classification (GTDB taxonomy): domain Bacteria; phylum Actinomycetota; class Actinomycetes; order Streptomycetales; family Streptomycetaceae; genus Streptomyces. Next base: position 642,238 of record JAMYWE010000001.1, read on the forward strand.
ACATGGCTCAGCTGCGCCGGGCCTTCGGTATTGCCACCCACTTCTGACTGGGAGCCTCGCCGCACGGGGCGGAAGCCCCGTCCAGCGCGTCCCCTGGGGCCGTTGACACCCTCGTCACCTCGGCGTTTAATCCATACCGATCGATACGTAAAACAGGCGGACGGCACCGCCTGCTGTCGTAACCATTTACGTTTCCTCAATGAAGCGAGGCGTCACCATGGGGCAGCTCGACGGCAAGATCACCCTGGTCACCGGGGCACCACCGGCATCGGACTGGCCACCGCCAAACGGTTCGCCGACGAAGGCGCCCTGGTCTACCTCACCGGCCGGCGCAAGCTCGAGCTGGACGCCGCCGTCGAGACGGTCGGCGAACACGCCATCGGCCTTCAGGGCGACGTGGCGGAACTCGCCGATCTCGACCGGCTGTTCGCGGCCGTCAAGGAGCGCAGCGGACGGCTCGACGTGGTTTTCGCCAACGCCGGTGGCGGCACGCTCGCGCGTCTCGCGGACGTGACCGAGGCGGATTACGAGCACGTCTTCAACATCAACGTCAAGGGGCTGCTGTTCACCGTGCAGAAGGCCCTGCCCCTGCTGCCGGACGGCGCGTCGGTGATTCTGAACGCCTCCACCAACGCCTCCAAGGGCATCGAGTCGATGGGCGTCTACAGCGCCACCAAGGCCGCCGTGCGCAGCCTCGCCCGCACGTGGGCCGCCGAGTTGGCGCCGCGGCACATCAGGGTGAACGCGATCAGCCCCGGCCCGATCGAGACGCCGGGCCTCCTCGGTCTGGCGAGCGACCACCCCGAGGCCCGCCGCCGCCTCACGGACGGGTTCGCCAGCCAGATCCCGCTGCGGCGCATGGGGCGTGTGGAAGAGGCCGCCGCCGCCATCCTCTTCCTCGCCTCCGACCAGAGCAGCTTCACCACCGGCGCCGAACTCTTCGTCGACGGCGGCCTGAACCAGATCTGAGACCGGAAGCAGGTCTGAGACCGGAACCAGGTCTGAACCCGGAACCAGATCTGAGGCCGGAACCAGACCTGGCGGGCGACGAGCGCGTGGCCAGGCCCGCCGGTCCCGAAGGGTCCCACCGGGTACTACGTGCCGTCCGCCGTCACGCGCGCAGGTGGGCCAGGAGTTCGTCACCGGCGGGATAGGGGCGTTCCGGAGGCAGCAGTCGTTCCGCCGCGGTCCGGTCCCCGCGCGCACCAGCGCGTGGATCTCGTGCGCGAGCGCGGTCACGTCCGTGATGCCGACTGTCCACGTGTCGGCATACGCGCGCGTGGCCGCGCCGGACAGGCCCAGTTGCAACGAGCGGTACGACAGTGGCCGCAGCCCCAGGTCACGCTCGGGGTCCCACTGGACGCGGGTCGGCGCGCTCCGCAACCGCCGCTGCCAGGCTGCCCGGTCGGGGTGCAGCCCGGGTCGTAGTGCGACAGGCACGCCTGGCGCAGCGCCTCGTCGAAGCCCTCCCGGGTGATCTCGACGGCGAGGACGGTCTGTTGGTCCTCCTTCGCGCCCCAGCCGCAGCGGTACATCATCCACAGGAACGAGGGCTTGATCCAGGTCATCCGGTCGCGCTTCCAGGCAGCCGGGAAACGGCCGTCAGCGCGGCGGGCAGACCGAGGGCGGGGCGTACGCCTGGTAGACGGTGATGGTGGTGTCGGTGTACCGCGCCCGGATGCGGTGTCTCGGTTCGTCCATGGTCCACAGGGTGGGGCCGGGCGCACCGGGAGGACCACTTGTTTATCGCTCGCCCCGGCGCGCGGGCGGCGTCATCGACGCGGGGTGGCGGAGGCGGCAGCACGACGCCTTCCAGGGAGCGGGCGAGTTCGACGCAGCCGACGGCGATGAGGGCCACGGCCGCGAGCTCCGGCAGCACCCACCAGCCGTCACGTACGTGCTCGCCGAACAGCGTCACCCCGTACGCGACGCTGATCAGCGCGTCGCCCAGGGTCAGCATGGGCTGGGAGATCGCGAGCGCGCCCGCTTGCAGGGCGTTCTGGAGCAGGAAGAGCGCGCCAACCCGGCGACCGCCGTCGCGTAGACCTGCCAGGCGCCGAAGAAGGCGGCGGCGCCCTGGCCGAAGTGCTCCATGGCGTCCTTCATCAACGCCGCGGTCAGCGCGTAGCCGCAGGCCGCGGCGAGGCCGAGCAGGGCGGTGCGCGCGTTGCCGCGGGACCGGACCGCGGCGAGGATCAGCGCCGCCTCGAAGGCGCCGGTCACGACCAGCGCGACGGCCCAGGCACCGCCGGTGGCCGTCGCGCGTCCGCCGGGCGCGGCGCACGCCATGCCGAGGGCGAGGCCGACGGTCACCGCGGCCACGCCGTACCAACTGCGCCGCGGCAGGGTCCGTTGGAAGACGATGCCGCCCAGCACGAGGGTCATCGGCAGTTCGATCACGAAGATCGGCTGAACGACGGCGATGGCGCCGGTGGCCAAGGCCACGGCCTGGCAGAGCGCGGCGACGACGACCAGCGCGATCCCGGCGAGCCACACCCGCTGCCGCAGCAGGTTCGCGATGAGGGACAGCCGCATCGCCGAGTCGTGTGGCGCGCTCGCGGCGGCGCGGCGTTGCAGGACGGCCGCGGAGCCGTTGCTCGCGGCGGTGAGCAGGGCGAAGAGGACGGACAGCACCGTGCCATCGTGCCGTGCGGGCCGGGCGGGGTACGGGCGCCGCGCAGGCGTTTCCCTGGGTGCGGGACAGACCGACGCCGCCGCCGCCGCCGACGGCCCCGCCGCCCTGGCCCCGGGCGACGCGGGCCAACGAGCGACGCGGGACGGCGGGCGACGCGGGACGGCGGCGGCGCGGGACGGCGGGCGACGGACGGCGGGCGACGGACGGCGGGCGACGGGCGACGGGCGACGGACGGCGGGCGACGGGCGGCGGGCGACGGGCGGCGGGCGACGGCGGAGGCGCGGGACGGCGGGCGACGCGGACCGCGGACCGCGGACGGCGGACCGCGGACGGCGGACCGCGGACGGCGTGGGACATCGGGCGGCCCTGGGCGGTGGACGACGGACGACACCGGGCGGCGCGGGGCACAGGACGGCACGGGGCGACGAACGACAGGCGGCAACGGACAGTGCGGGGCGCAGGCACGGGAGGACGGACGACGCGGGCGCGGGTCCCAGGGGCGGCGCCGGGCGCCCGGCGGCCAGGACGACGCTCAGGCGGCGTCCGGGCGCGGGCCCGGTACAGCAGCGGGACGAAGAACGTCCATGCCAGCAGCATCAACGAGCCGATCCAGGGGACCTGGAGGTGCCACGCGCTGAACGGGCCGCCGAGCGTGTACAGCCAGATCACGAACGCCACGGTGGAGATGCCCACGTGGATCCAGTCAGGCGGCATGTGGCGCGCGGGGTCCCGGTCCCCAGGACGCGGACCACGATCACCGCGCAGCAGCAAACGCCCGACCAGACGGCCAGGGCCACCCGGTGACCGCCCGGTACGACCCCACTGCCGACGAGGTAGAGGCTGACCACGTCGGCGGGCAGCATCTTCATCAGCCGATCCTGGTAGCCGTCCACGCCGACCAGACCGCTCCCGACGACCCCGCCGCCGACCACGCCACCGCCGAACGCACCGGCCTCGACGGCAGCACCCTCGACCGCGCCCCTCCCAGACGCGCCAGTGCCGGACGTGCCAGTGCCGCCTGTCGCGTCCGCGGGTACGGCTTCGGGCCGCGGACGCAGCCGCCAAACTGCCGCCACCACGCCTCCCGGGCTCGGTTGGCCGGGAGTGTAGTGCCGGTTCCGCACGCGCCCTGGAGACGTGGGGCGCGTGGGACGAGCATTTCCGCGCCCCGCGCGGGCCCGCGCGGACCGGTGGCGCCAGGCGATCAGACACCCCACCGGGACGGTGCTCTGACCTGGCCGGTGCCCTGACTGGGCCGGTGTCCCGAACTGGGCCGGTGTCCCGATACGGCCGGTGTCCCGATACGACCGGTCCTTCCACGGATGCCACTGGGGAATGACGCGGCCGACGAAAGGCACTACTGAGGGAGGACGCGACCGGTCAACGGACACTCCTCGCGGTGGGCCCTCATTGCCTCCGCTCGGCCGCTGATCGGCACGGATCCGCTCGGTACGCTGACGGACATGCTTCCCTCCTGGGCACAGGCGTTCCGTTGGGACCGCACGGTGATGGTGACCGGCGTCGCCCTGGTGATCGACTGCGGGCTGCGCGACTCCCGCGGCATCCCGGGAAGCTCGTGGAGCACCGTGCTGGGCTGGGTGCTCGCCCTGCTCGGCTGGGTCGTCCTCGGCTTCCGGTACCGGTGGCCGGTCCCGGTGGCGATGACCACGGTCGTGGCCGGTATCGCGTACTACCAACTCACCGAGATCGACGGGCCGATGCCCGCCGTCGTCTTCATGGTCGCCCTGTACACCATCGCCCGGGTCGGTCAGCTCGCCGCCGTCGTCACCCTCGCGGTCGTCGTCATGCTGGTGGTGACGTACGGGAAGTTCGTCGCGGGCAGCACAAGGTCGACAACATGTCGATCGGGCTGCTCAGCGGCTGGTTCCTGAGTGTGATCGCGTTCGGTCACGCCATGCGGGTCCGGCAGGCGTACCAGGAGGAGGTCGAGCAGCGGGCGCTCGCCGCCGAGCGGGAGCGCGACGTACGCGCGCGTCAGTCCGCCACCGAGGAGCGGCTGCGGCTCGCCCGGAGTTGCACGACGTGCTCGGGCACAACATCTCGCTGATCAACGTGCAGGCCGCGGCGGCCCTGCATCGCAGCGCCAAACGGCCAGGGCAGACAGCCGAGTTGACCACCGCGCTGGAGTTCGTCCGGGACGCGAGCAAGGAGGCGCTGCGCGAGCTGCGCGGCACGCTCGGCGTACTGCGCCAGGTCGACGAGGAGGCGCCGACCGCCCCGGCGGCGGGGCTCGCGCGCATCGGTGAACTCGCGGAACGCGCCGCGGCCACCGGCCTTGACATCGCCGTGGAGACCAGCGGGGACGAGGCCGTCGTACCCCGCAGATCTCGCTCGCCGCCTACCGGATCGTCCAGGAGTCGCTGACCAACATCACCCGGCACGCCCAGGCCCGAAGCGCGACCATCCATGTCGCCTACGCGCTCGGGGAGTTCCACGTACGCATCGACGACGACGGGCGGGGCGCGGAGGACGGGCGCGGGGCAACGGCATCACGGGCATGACGGAGCGGGCCAAGGCGCTCGGCGGGGAGCTGACCGCGCGTAACACGGAGCGGGCTTCCGGGTCGAGGTCCGGCTGCCCCTGCACCACCCGTCACTCACCAAAGAGGCTGTGGACAACGGGCGTTGACGCCCTGTGGACAACTGCGGCGCGTCCGCGCCGTTCGCCTACGCTGTGGCACATGACCACGCGTATCCGGGTGCTTCTCGCGGACGACCAGCGGCTGGTACGGGCCGGGTTCCGGTCCATACTCGACGACGAGGACGACATCGAGGTCGTCGGGAGGCGTCCGACGGCACGGAGGCCGTCGCGCTGGCGCATGAACTGCGCCCGGACATCGTGCTGATGGACATCCGGATGCCGGAGCAGGACGGGCTGTCAGCCACCCGCGCGATCGTGGCCGACAAGCGGCTGGCCGAGGTGCGGGTGCTCATCCTCACCACCTTCGACGTGGACGACTACGTGTACGGCGCGCTCCGCGCGGGGCCTCGGGCTTCCTGGTGAAGGACACCGAGCCCATGGAGCTGCTGCACGGCATCCGTGTCTGCGCCCGGGGTGACGCGCTGATCGCTCCGGCGGTGACCCGACGGCTGATCTCGGAGTTCGTCGGCCGGGTCAAGCAGCCCGATCCCAGCCCGCGGTTGAACGGGCTGACCGACCGCGAGCGGGAGGTCATGGGACTGGTGGGCGCCGGGCTCACCAACGACGAGATCGCCCAACGGCTGGTGCTCAGCCCCTTCACGGCCAAGTCCCACGTCAGCCGCATCATGACCAAGCTCGGGGTCCGGGACCGAGCCCAGCTGGTCATCCTCGCGTACGAGACAGGGATGATCACCCCGGGTGGCTCAGTTAGGGCCGCCCCTCCCGGCCGGTAGTCGGACGGCAGGGGTCGGTGCTCTCCTCCCTGCCCGTGGCTGAGGGTGCCCACAGCTCCCTCGGCCACGACTGAGGGCGCCCACGACTCCCTGCTCGCGGCCCAGGATGCCCGCGGCGCGAGCAAGTCGATCAGCACTCGCTCCATGGCCGGTCCAGTGCCACCGGCTGGCCGTCGACCATGACGGCGACTCGTTCAACGTCCCCGGAGTCTCACGGAGTCCATACGCTCGGCCCGGCCCGAGCCGGGCCTCACGCTGGGTCAGCCCGCCCGTTCCCGGCTTCTCCGGGGTGGACGCAACTCTGGGAGTAGTCCGCCCCGTCATACGCAACTTCCAACCGATGCGCGGTGACCACCGGAGGGCGATGTATGGGCCCTGATCGCGCTCCGAACATAGCGGTGTGGAAGAGCAGACGACCTTCGACACCTGCCGGCGGACCCCGCCGTCGGCGGGCACCTCCCGTACGCAGTGACGGGATCCGGGACAGAGACGGGGCCCGGGACAGAAACGGGGCCCGGACAGAGGGAGACACCGCCGTGGACGTGCTCGCTGCCGTGCTGCTCGGTCTTTTCTTCTCCGGCTACTTCGTCCTGGGCGGGGCCGACATCGGCCTGGGCATGCTGCTGCCGTACCTGGGACGCGACCGTGCCGAGCGCCGTGGGGCCGTCGAAGCGATCTGGCCGCTGTGCCTGGTTCACGAGATATGGCTGATCGCAGCCGCCGGGATCTTCGTCTGCTCCTTCCCACGCTGGCCCGGACGTCTTCGGCGGGCTGCTGGCCGTCTTCGTGCCGCTGTTGCTGGGCTGGCTGGCCCGCGACGTTGGCCTGTGGCGGTGTGTCGCGGGAGCCGGGCCGGTGTGCGAAAAGCTGGTCGTGGGCGGCAGTTGGGCCGTGTCTGGCGGCTGGGGCTGGGTGCTGGCCTCCCTGCTCGTGGGCACCCCCACACCCGGCGCCACTCGGCATCGGCGCGCTCACGGCGGCGGCGGTCGCGGTGCTGTTCTGTTCCCACGGGCTGGGGTTCGCCGCGCTACGGCTGACCGGGCCGCCGTTCCAACGCGCACGGCTGCTGACCGGAGGGCAGGCGAGCAGCCACTCCTTCGCCTTCACCTCGGTCGTGATGGCGGGCTGCCCTGCCGGGCGGGGCCCGGCTGCCCCTGACCGCACACGCCTCCGTCGGTACGGCCCGCGGCTGCTCCTCCCGTCCTCCTGATCGCCCTGCCGCCGCTGCTCGCCGCCCAGTGGTGGCTGTGGCGGACGCTCGGCGAGCGCATCACCTGACCGACCCATCACCGACCCGTAAACCATCGGAAAGAGACCCATGACCCTCACAGAGGAAAACGCGGAAAAGGACAGGGAAAAGGACAGAGGGTGACCGGCCGCCGGGCGGGCGTCTTCGCGCGTCGCCGGGTTCGCCCACCGTCGGCGCTGGCTCGCGCTGGTGCTCTGGCTCGTCGTCATGGTCGGTGTCTGGGCCACCGCCTCGTTCGCGGGCAACGACTACCGGGAGGACTTCTCCTGCCCGGTACCGAATCGCAGGCCGCGGCCGACCTGCTCGCCGAGCACGGCTCGGCCAGGGCGGGCGACACGGTGGAGATCGTGCTCCACCGGGACGGCGGGCTGCGCGACCCCGGCACCGAGCGGCGCGTGGAGAGCATGCTCTCCGAGGTCGCCGAGCTGCCCAAGGTCGACCAGGTGCGCAGCCTGTACGACGACCGGGCGGCCATCGCCGAGGACGGCACCATCGGGTACGCGACGGTGGTGCTGAAGGTCGCGTCGGCGGACATCACCCGCTCCGACGCGGAGTTGATATACGACACGGCGCGGGAAGCCGAGAGCGACGGCCTCCAGGTGGAACTGGGCGGTGAGGCGGCCCGGGTGCTGGCATCGGGAGAGGGCGGCCTCGCCGAGGGTGCGGGCATTCTGGCCGCGCTGGTCATCCTGGTCTTCATGTTCGGCACGATCGTCGCGGCCGGACTCCCCATCATCACCGCGCTGTTCGCGGTCGGCTCCACGATGGGCATCATCATCGTGGCCTCGCACGTCTTCACCATCGCCGACTACACGCCGTACGTAATGATGCTCGTCGGCCTCGGCGTGGGCATCGACTACGCCCTGCTGATCTTCGCCCGCTACCGCGCCGAACTGGTCAAGGGGCCGCACCGGAACGAGCCACCACGGCGGCGCTGGACGCGGCGGGCCGCTCGGTGTTCTTCGCGGGCTGCACCGTGATGCTGGCGCTGCTGGGCCTGGTCGCGCTGGGGCTCGGCTCGCTCCAGGGCATGGCCCTGTCCGTGGCGCTGACCGTGCTGGTCACCATGGTGGCCTCACTCACCCTGCTGCCCGCGTTGTTGGGGATATTCGGCAGGCGCTTCGCCCGCCAGTTCACCGCGCGTGCCGCCAAGCGCGCCGCGAAGGAAAGGCACCCGAGGGCACGGTGTGGCGGCGGCTCGGCGGCGCGGTCCAGCGCCGTCCCGTGATCGCGATCCTGGTCGCGGCCATCGCCCTGGCTCGCTGGCCGTTCCGGCGCTGGGGCTGCGGCTCGGCTTCGCCGACGCGGGCAACGACGCGCCCGACACCACGAGTCGACAGGCGTACGACCTGCTGTCCGAGGGTTCGGTCCCGGGTTCAACGGGCCGCTCATCGTGGTGGTCGACGGCGGCAAGGACGGGTCGGAGGCCGCGGGGCGGCCGTCTCCCGCGTGCTCGCCGACACCCCGGGATCACGGCGGCCACGTCCGCCGTGCCGACGGAGGACCGCCGTGCCGCCACGGTGATGGCGTTCCCGTCAGCTCGCCCAGGACGAGGACACCTCGAAGCTGGTCGGCACGTTGCGCGACGAGGTGTTGCCGAAGCTGGAGGGTGAGACGGGTGCGCGCTATCTGGTCGGCGGCACCACGGCGGCGACCGAGGACTACTCGGAGAAGGTCGCGGAGCGCATGCCGCTGTTCATCGCCATCGTGGTCGGGCTCTCGGTGATCCTGCTGATGGCGGTGTTCCGATCGGTACTGATCCCGCTCAAGGCGGCGCTGTTGAACATGCTGAGCATCGGAGCCGCGCTCGGCGCCATCACGCTGGTCTTCCAGCACGGCTGGTTCGGGGTGGAGCCGGGGCCGATCGAGGCGTACATCCCGGTGATGATCTTCGCCGTGGTCTTCGGGCTCTCCATGGACTACGAGATCTTCCTGGTCTCCCGTATCCACGAGGAGTGGGAGCGCACCAAGGACGCCCAGCACGCCGTCCGGGAAGGGCTGGCGCACACCGGATCGGTGATCACCGCGGCGGGCGCCATCATGATCGTGGTCTTCGGCGGGTTCATGCTCAGCCCGGAACGGATGTTGCAGCAGACCGGGTTCGGCATGGCGGTGGCCATCTTCGTGGATGCGGTGATCATCCGTTGTCTGGTCGTGCCCGCCGCGATGCAGTTGATGGGGCGGTGGGCCTGGTGGTTGCCCGCGCCGCTGGCACGGCTGCTGCCCAAGGTCGAGTTGGAGCGGCATTGAGGGCGGATGGTGCGGACGGTGCGGTACGGGATGTCTTCGGGGCCGGGTTGCGAACCGCGCCGGGCCCCGGGCCCGGCCCGCCATGTCACCCGGGCCGGGGTCGCGGCCCGCGGCTCGGCTCAGTACCCGGACCCGGCCCCGGACCTGGCCCGGTGTCAGAGCCCGGTTCAGCGCCGGGCCCCGGACCGCTGGCGGGACCCGGACCACTGACAGGCCCCGGACCACTGACGGGGTCCGGACCACCGACAGGCCCCGGACCACTGACGGGGTCCGGACCACCGACGGGCCAGGGCGCGGTTCCGTCGCGGGTCAGGGCTCCTGCGGGCGGGCGAACTTCGGCAGGGCGGTCATCAGCAGGGTCATCAGCGCGAACAGTCCGGTGACCGAGAGCATCCCGGTCCTGAAGGCATGGGAGAAGGTCTCCGCCCGCGCCTCGGGGGCGTACTCGGCCAGTGCGCGCTGCACCTCCGCGGCCTGTTCCGCGGTGACGCCCGGCGGCGGGCCTGGCAGCTCGCCGGGACGACGCTCGGGTCGACCTCGGCCAGCCGGTCCTCCGCGCAGGCCCGGTGAGCGGTGAGGATGCCGTCCTGCGTCGGCCGGTCCCGTACGCCGGAGACCGTGAGTTCCGCGCGGATCTTCGCCTCCACCGCGTCGATGCCCTTGTCCGACTGGTCGGGGAGCACGGACAGGAACAGTACGGCCACCAGCGCGATGCCGATGGCGCTGCCCAACTGGCCCGAGGTGTTGAGCACGCCGGAGGCGGAGCCCGCGACCTGGTGCGGCACGTCCGTGAGCGCGAAGTCGATCACCGGGGCGATCACGGCGCCCATGCCGAGCCGAAGACCAGCAGCGGGCCGCTCATCTGCCAGGAGTGGATGCCCGGCCCGTACCGGTCGCTCACGAGGATCATGGCCAGGGCGCCGACCATGAGCAGCGCTCCCCGGCGAACAGCACCCTCCGTCCGAAGCGCGGGGTGAGGAACTGCACCGCCGTACCGGCCGCGAGGACCAGCCCGATGAACATCGGCAGCCCGGTGAGACCCGCGCGCATCGCCGACCAGCCGAGCCCCGTCTGCATGTAGAGCGTCCACATCATGAAGAAGGTGCCGTAGGCGACGCTGTAGAGCAGGTTCACGCTGAAGCCGCCCGCGAAGCTGCGGGCGCCGAACATGTCGAGGGCGATCAGCGGCGAACCGCCCGGGCGATCAGCGCACGCTCGTAGCGGACGAAGATCCCCAGCAGGACGACGGATCCGGCTAGCAGGGCGAACGACCAGGCGGGCCAGCCCAGTTCACGCCCCTGGGTCAGCGGATACACCAGCAGGAACACGCTGGCGCCCGCCAGCAGGACACCGATGACGTCCAGGCGCGGGGCGTCCGGGTCCTTCGACTCGCGGACGAAGTACAGGGCGGCGACGAAGGTCGCGATGCCGACGGGGATGTTCACCAGGAAGATCGGGCGCCACGACCAGCCGAAGAAGTCGGCGTCGACGAAGACCCGCCGAGCACGGGCCCGAGGATGAGGGCCAGGCCACCGATGCCGCCGAACATGCCGAAGACCTTGCCGCGTTCCTCCGCCGGGAAGGTGACGTGGATGATCGACAGCACCTGCGGCACCATGAGCGCCGCCATGGCCCCTGGAACACCCGCGCGGCGATCAGCACCTCGGGACTCTGCGCGATACCGCACAGCAGCGACGCGACGGTGAAACCCGCCATGCCGGTGAGGAGCAGCCGCCTGCGGCCGTAGATGTCACCGAGCCGCCCGCCGGTGATGAGCAGCGTGGCGAAGGTGAGCGCGTACCCGGCGGTGATCCAGGTGACGGCCGAATAACTGGCGTCGATGTCACGCTGGATGCTGGGTACCGCGACATTCACGATCGTCACGTCCAGCAGGTCCATGAAACCGGCGAAGAGGACCACGGCCAGGGCGTACCAGCGCCGGGGTCGGGAGCTTCGTCGACGACACCGTCCGGCCGGTCCTTTTCGGTGGGTTCCTCCGTGGCGGCGCTCATCGGATTCCCGCTCCTTCGCCGCCGTGGTCGTTTTCTCGTCGCGTCATGTCAGGTAAGCCACATCTCTTTTGACGGCATGGAATGCATTACATCGCGTATCTCGATCGTGCTATACGTCCGGACGGGGCCAATATCGACCACGGCACTCTGTCAAGTGACCTTGTACGTAAAGGAGTCGCCAGAACATGGGGTTCCGAATTCCAGCGACATGACGCTCTGTCCGGGAATTCCTTGTCCGTCGGCCGGGCGCCCGAATACGGTCGCCGCTGTTGGCCGAACGTCCTCAAGGAGTTCCCGATGACCACTTCCGACCCTGACCGTGCGAACGCGCCCGGCGCCCCGGTCCGCAGGCGCGACCAACCGCCCGGCCGCGTGGATTTCACCATGATGTACTTCTCGCACGACGCGTTCCTGCGCGATCTGCGACGGCTCGCGGAAGCGGTCGCGGGCGGCCGTACCCAAGAGCCCGCCGTACGCAATGGCTGGGAGACCTTCAAGCACCAGCTCCACGTTCATCACCTCGGCGAGGACGAGGCCGTCTGGCCTCCGTTGCGGGAGTTGCTCAGCCAGCCCGAGGACCTCGCCGTGCTGGATCTCATGGAGAAGGAGCACGGCGCCATCGACCCGATGCAGGAGCGCATCGACGCCGCCTTCGAAGCGGGCGGGCCGGAACTCGAAGCACTGGTGAAGGAGTTCACCGAGGCCCTCGCCACGCATATGGAGCACGAGGAGGAGCGGGCGCTGCCGCTGGTGGAGACGCATCTCGGCCCCGAGGGCTGGGAGAGGTACAGCCAGCACCTGCTGAGCAGCTAGGGGCTCGACGCGACCGGGCAGTATCTGGCCTGGCTGGTCGACGGGGTGTCGGCCGAGTCCCGGCAGCAGGTGGTCGGGCGGCTTCCGCATCCGGTGCAGCACATGCTCCGGCAGAAGTTCGAGCCGGAGTACGCGAGCACGCCGCGCTGGACCACACCGACCGCGTAACGGGTCGGTCGGCCCAACCGACCGGCCCAACCGACCGGCTCGACCGACCGGCTCGACCGACCGGCTCGACCGACCGGCTCGACCGACCGGCTCGACCGACCCGACCCAATCGACCTGGCATCGCTGATTCCGCGCCACGGGGCGGCCACTCTGAGAGTGGCCGCCCCCGTGCGCAGCGGGTCCTCCACCGTCAGAAGGGGCCAGCGCAAGGCGGCGGCCGTCCAGGCGGTACCGCCGCCCGAGGCGGTGAGCAGCAGGCGGTGCCCTCCCTGAGCGAGCCGTCCGCGGTGGCTCGCGCCAGCGTGAGCGGCAGACACCCGCGACTCGTCAGGCACGAGAGCCCGCCGGACCCGGCCCCGGGGATCCGGCGTTCGGCCGGGACGCTCACTCGCTCCGCCAGCGCCCTCCGGACGCGGTGGTCACCGTGTCCCACCGCCCACCGGTCCACCCTCGCCCCGTCCAGCCCGCTGCCGCGAGCGCCGACAGGCCCGCCGCACACGCCTGTTCCACGCCGTCGCGGGCACCGGACGCGCCGGGTCGCTCCCGCCACCGCCCAGCGCCACGCCGCTGACCGCGCCCGGTTCGCCCTCCTCGCCCGCGCGCAGCACCACCGCGCCCGCCCAACCAGGGCGTCCGCCGAACCGTCCACGTTCGACGGGTACGGGTGCGGGTACGCGTCGGCCTCCACCAGCAGCACCCGCGCCGCGGCGCCGGAGACGACGAGCCCCACGGCGTTCGCCAGGCCGTAGAGGAATCCGCCGCCCGCCGCCGCGATGTCGAAGGCGGCCACGCCGTCGAGTCCCAGGCGGGCCGCGACGCGGCGCGGCGGTCCTCCCCGGGGTCCGGTACGGCGATGACCGTCACCACCGCCGTCACCGCCGTCACCGCCGTCATCGCCGCCGAGGCGAGCGCCCGGCGTCCGGCCTCCACGGCCGGTTCACGCACCGCCGCTGCGGTCGCCCCGGCCTCCCCGAACCCCCAAGTCCCCGTTCACGCACACGTACCCCCGACACCCGCGAGCACGGCGGCGCGCCCCGCGCCCGGCCCGGCGCGCCCACCGGCCTCGACCGCGCCACCCCCGTCCCCACTCCCGCACCTGAAACCGGCCCCACTCCCGGCCCCACTCCCGGCCCCGGTCCTCGCCCCGCCTTCGCCGCCGGTGTCGCGAGCGGGGCGTAGCCGGCCGACATGAGCAGCAGGTCGCGCTGCTCGGCCGACACCCGCAGCGCGGTGATCAGTCGGAGCAGCAGTTCCCGGCCCGGCCGCGACCGGCCGTTCTCGACGAAGCTGAGATGCCGGGCGGACACCTCGGCGAGCGAGGCGAGTTCGAGTTGGCTGAGTCCGCGTCGGTGTCGCTGCTCCCGCAGGGCCGGACCCAGCTCGGACGGCGGGTACCGCATGGTCACGCCCGTACGCCGGGGAGGCGCGGCCCGAGGTCCGTACCGTTCACGGGAACGGCTCGTACGTCATCCACGCCGCGCAGCCACGGTGTCCGGGCCCCGGGCGGCAGCGCCTGGGCGAGCATGTCGGTCCAGTGCGCCATGGGCGGCAGCCCGCGAGCGCCCACCGGCCGTGGCCCAGCACGCTGTACGCGGGGCGGGGCGCCGGGCTCGGGAAGTCCCGGCTGGTGGCGGGCCGGACGTACGCCGGGTCGAACCCGGCCCGCTCCAGCGCCGCGCGCGAGCGCGCACCAGGTTGTCCGGCCCGTCGCCGTCCCGTGGTAGATCCCGCCGGGCGCCCGCCCGTCGAGCGCCCGGCGGCCCAGCTCCGCCAGTCGTTCCGCCAGCGCTCCGGCCCAGGTCGGCTGGCCGTACTGGTCGTCCACGACCCGCAGCGGCTCGCCCGCGGCGGCGCGGTCCAGGACGGTGCGGACGAAGTTGCGGCCGTGCGTCCCGTAGAGCCAGGCCGTCCGCACCACGTAGCCCGTGCGCGGCAGCAGTTCGGCCACCGCCCGCTCGCCGACGAGCTTGCCGCGGCCGTAGGCGTTGACCGGTCCGGTCGCGGCGTTCTCCGCGTACGGCACGGCGGACCGGCCGGGAAAGACGTAGTCGGTCGAGACATGGACCAGCGGCGCGGCGACGGTGGCGCAGGCCGACGCCAGCGTGCGCACGCCCCGGCCGTTGATCTCGGCGGCGGCTTCCTCGTGTGCCTCGGCGCCGTTCACATCCGTCCAGGCCGCGGCGTTGATCACGATGTCGTGTTCCGCGACCGCGGCACGCACGGCCGCCGCGTCCGTGATGTCGAGCGCGGCACGGGTCGCACCGGTCACGCGGGCGGCGGGGTCGCGGGACAGGACCGCCAGCACCTCGCGGCCGAGCATGCCGCCCGCGCCGGTCACCAGCCAGCGGCTCACGCGGTGCCCACCGCCTCGCGCCCGGCCGATCGCCACCAGTCGCGGTTGGCGCGGTACCAGGCCACGGTGCGCGCCAGCCGTCGTCGAACGGTACGCGCGGGACGTAGCCGAGTTCGCCGCGGATCCTGTCGGTGGCCAGCGCGTAGCGACGGTCGTGGCCCTTGCGGTCCGGCACGTGGTCGACCGCGCTCCAGTCGGCTCCGCAGGCGGCGAGCAGCCGCCCGACCAGCGCGCGGTTGGTCAACTCGGGCCCGCCGCCGATGTGGTAGACCTCCCCGCCCGGCCGCCGCGCATCACGGCCTCGATGCCCCGGCAGTGGTCCGTCACGTGCAGCCATTCCTGACGTTGCCGCCGTCCCCGTACAGCGGCACGCGCCCGCCTTCGAGGAGGCGGGTCACGAAGAGGGGATCAGCTTCTCGGCGTACTGGTACGGCCCGTAGTTGTTGGAGCAGCGCGTGACCACCACGTCCAGGCCGTGGGTACGGTGCCAGGCCAGTGCCAGCAGGTCGGACGCGGCCTTCGACGCGGCGTACGGGGAGTTGGGGCCAGCGGCGCGTCCTCGGTCCACGCGCCGTCGGCGATGGATCCGTAGACCTCGTCCGTCGAGATGTGCACGAACCTGCCGACGCCGTGTCTCAGGGCCGCGTCCAACAGCACCTGCGTACCGAGGACGTTGGTGGACACGAACGGCTCGGCGCTCGCGATCGACCTGTCGACGTGCGACTCCGCGGCGAAGTGCACCACGACGTCGTGGCCCGGCATCGCCCGGTCGACGGTGACGGGGTCGCGGATGTCGCCGTGGACGAAGGCGTAGGCGGGTGCTGGGCGACCGGGGCGAGGTTGGCCGGGTTGCCGGAGTAGGTGAGCGCGTCGAGGACCGTCACCCGCTCCGGGCGGTCCGCCCGCCGCTCCGCTTTCGGCGACAGCAGTCCGCGGACGAACTCGGACCCGATGAAACCGGCTCCGCCGGTGACGAGTATGCGCATGCGTGAACCGCCCTGGGTGCTGGTTGGTCGAGTTACCGGTGGCGGTGGCCGCCGGGTGGGGCCGGTGCCACAGGCCGGTACTTCGGGTTCCGGCGCTCCGGAGGCCGAGGTTCCGGCACCCCGGAGGTCGGGATTCCGGAGGTCGGCATTCCGGGGCCCAGATGTCGGGATTCCGGGGCCGGAGGTCGGGATTCCGGGGCCTGGAAGCCGGGTTCCGGCGGTCCGGTGCCCGGCGGGCGGGGTACTGGTGATCGGGTACTGATCGCCGGAGTACTGGCCGCCGGGCGTCGAGCCGCACATGGCCCGGCCGCCGGGCGTCCGGGCACCGCTCAGTCGCGTCCGGCGATCTCCGCGAGCCAGGGCACCAGCGTGGTGGGTGCGGGCATCCCCGCATCTCCTCGCGGACCTCCTCCGCGGCCACGCGCAGCGACACGTCGTGCAGCAGGGCGTCGATCGCCTCCTTCTCCAGCGCGGCGCTCTGGACGAACAGCCCGGCGCCGCGGGCCGCGACGGCGGTGGCGTTGACGTGCCGCTCGCCCTCCTCGGCCATCAGGAGCTGCGGCAGCCCGGCGTCCAGGGCGCCCAGGGTCGTCCCCGAACCGCCGTGGTGGATCAGGGCCGTCGAGGTGCGCAGCAACAGGTTCAGCGGCACCCACTCCACCAGGCGCACGTTGGGCGGCAGTTCGCCCAGCGGGTCGGGTCGGCGCTGCCCAGCGCGAGGACGAACTCGGCGTCCACGTCGGGGCGAGCCGCACCACCCGCTCCAGCGCGCCGATCCCGTCGAACGCGGGCGCGCTGGTGCCGAGGGTGACCGCGATCCGCGGCCGCTCGGACGTGGCGCCCAGCCAGTCGGGCAGCACGGCGCCGCCGTTGTAGGGCAGATACCGTACGGGGCGGCCGGACGGGACGTGGTCCACCAGGCTCGGCGGCGCGACGTCGATGGCGTCCATCCGCTCCGGCAGCCGGACCTGGTACCGGTCGAGGAGTTCGGCGTTCCACTCGCCGACCCGCTCGGCGTACGCGCTGCCGCGGAACAGGCCGTAGCCGTGCTCCACCGCCGGTACGCCGACCTTCGCCGCGGCCACCAGGCCGGGGCGCTCAGCGCGGAGTAGACGACCACGTCGGGCCGCCACTCCTGGGCGATGGCGACATAGCGGTCCACCAGGTCGGTCTGGTGGCTCATCAGCCGACCGTAGAAGCGCTGGGTGGCGTCGAAGTCGGAGGGTCCAGCTCGCCCCACGCGGCGGCCAGTTCGGGATGCCCGGTGAACGTCTCCATGGCCAGGCCGACCGCGTCCTTGCCGGGGCACACGTCCTCCACGGCCAGGCCCGCCTCCCGCGCGGCCAGCCCGTCGCCCCCGTGGCCATCAGGACCTCGTGGCCCGCCAGCCGCAGCGCCCACGCGAGCGGCACGGTCGGGAACACGTGGCCGACGCCGGGTGTGGCCGCAATGAGTACACGCATCATTACCTCCCATTTCCTGTGCTCCCAATTTGGCAATGAGCCCGCACCGGGTCCATTACCTCTCACGTAATAATTCCGGCCCATCAGTGAGACGTCAGGCGGGTGTCAGCGCGGCGTCAGAGGAATATCAGTCATATCACCCAGGCTACGAACCTCTTCGAGGCATCCGGGGTTGCCGTGAAAGGACTTGTTCTGTCGGGGGTTCCGGCACCAGGCTGCGACCCATTACGCACACCTCACCCAAACAACTCGTACCGGTGGCGAACAAACCGGTGCTCTTCTATGTACTCGAATCGCTCGCCGAGGCCGGGATCACGGACGTCGGCGTGGTGGTCGGCGACACGGCCGAGGAAATCCGCGCGGCCGTGGGCGACGGATCCGCATTCGGTCTCCACGTCACGTACATCCAGCAGGAGAAGCCGCTCGGACTGGCCCACGCGGTGCTGCTCGCCCGTGACTTCCTCGGCGACTCCGACTTCGTCATGTACCTCGGTGACAATTTCGTCGTCGACGGCATCACGCAACTGGTCGAGGAGTTTCACGGGAAGCGGCCCGACGCGCAGATCCTGCTGACCAAGGTGTCCGATCCGTCGGCCTTCGGGGTCGCCGAACTGGACGAGAGCGGCCAGGTCGTACGGCTCGTGGAGAAGCCGAAGGCACCGAGGAGCGATCTGGCGCTGGTCGGCGTCTATCTGCTCACGGCGTCGATCCACGAGGCGGTCCGCCGGATCGAGCCGTCGGCGCGCGGCGAGTTGGAGATCACGGACGCCCTCCAGTACCTGGTGGACGAGGGCCGCCGGGTCCGCCCTCCCTGGTTTCCGGCTACTGGAAGGACACCGGCAACGTCCAGGACATGCTGGAGGTCAACCGGCAGGTGCTGGAGGGCCTCGATCCGGTGGTCGACGGGGACGTGGACGAGGCCAGCGAGATCATCGGCCGTGTCGCCATCGCCCCGGGCGCCCGGATCCGCGGCTCGCGCATCATCGGCCCGGCGGTCATCGGGCCGGACTGCCACATCACGGACACGTACGTCGGCCCCTTCACCTCCATCGCGGAGGGCTGCCGCATCGCCAACAGCGAGATCGAGTTCTCCATCGTGCTGGCGAACTCCTCGATCGACGGCGTCCACCGGATCCAGGCGTCGCTGATCGGCCGCCGGACCGAGGTGACGGCCGCCCGCACGGCGCCCAAGAGCCACCGGCTCGTCCTCGGTGACCACAGCAGCGTGCAGATCCAGCTCTGACACCCGCCCAGAAACCGCGACCCACCACGGACCACCGACCACCGACGACCGACCACCGACGACCGGCCGCCACCGAGTACCTGACCACCGACGACGACCGCGGCGAGAGGACCACCCATGAGGATCCGGCAGTTGGACATCGAAGGCGCCTGGGAGGTGGTACCCGAAGCGCACTCGGACGCCCGGGGCACGTTCCTGGAGTGGTACCGCTTCGACCAACTCGCGGCGGCCACCGGCCGGGAGGTACGGGTGGCGCAGGCCAACATGTCGGTCTCGGCGCGAGGCGTGACACGCGGCATCCACTTCGCGGACGTGCCGCCGGGGCAGGCCAAGTACGTCACGTGCGTACGCGGCGCGGTGCTCGACGTCGTGGTCGACATCCGCACCGGCTCCCCACGTACGGGCAGTGGCGGGGCATCCGGCTGGACGACGTCGAACGCCGGGCCGTCTTCGTCGCGGAGGGCTGGGCCACGGCTTCTGCGCACTGACGGACGACGCGCGCGTGAGCTATCTGTGCTCCACGGCCTACGCGCCCGAGCGCGAGCACACCGTGCACCCGCTGGACCCGGCGCTCGGCATCAGGTGGCCGGCCGACGCGCCGTTGCTCTCGCCGCGCGACGCCGCCGCGCCGACCCTGGAACAGGCGCGGGCCGCAGGCCTGTTGCCGAGCCAGGCGGCGTACGAGCGCTGGACCGCGCGCCGGGGACGGGCCGAAGGGTCCGTCCGCTGACCGACGTTCGCATGCCCCGGGCGGGCGAGGCCGGGCGGCGCGGTGGCCGCCCGTCCCTTCGACGCTCAAGCCCGTCGCCGCTCAAGCCCGTCGATACTCAAACCCGTCGCCGCTCAAGCCGCGGCGGCCTCACCGGCGTACGTCAGCGTCGGCGCGCCCGCGCGGGTACGCGGTGGTCGGCCGCGGCCACGCCGGTGAGGTCCAGGATCGGGGCGTGCTCCAGGATCGCGCGCTCGGTCCGGCGCAGCACGGGGACGGCTCGATGCCCAGGTCCTCGGTGAGCCGTGACCACATGTGGCGGTAGGTCTCCAGCGCCTCGGCCTGGCGGCCGGAGCGGTAGAGCGCGATCATCAACTGCTCGCAGAACCGCTCGCGCAGCGGATTCTCCGCGTGTGCCTCCCGGAGTTCACCGAGGACGCGCGTGTGGTTGCCCAGCGCCAGCTCGCTGTCGAAGAACAGCTCCATCGCGCGGATGCGGTACTCCTCGTAGCGCACCGCGGCGGCCCGGCTCAGAGCACCGCCCGCGTCGCCGCCGAACGCCGGTCCGCGCCACATGTGCAGCGCGGCGCGCAGTGACTCGCTGGCTCCGCGCGGGTCCACGTCGAGGCGCTCCTGCGCGCGCCGCACCGTCTCCACGAAGACCGTGGCGTCCAACTCGGCGTCATCCACGAGAAGTTGGTAGCCGTACGGGTTCCCCACCAGCCGTGAGGACGTCCGTTCCGGTTCGAGTGCGGTGATTTTCTTGCGCAGTCGACTGACATGCGCGTGAAGGGCGTTGGCCACGCCGTCGGGCGGCGTTTCCGCCCACAGTTCATTGACGAGAGATTCCACCGGGACCGCCCTGCCCTCACTGGCCAGCAAAACCTGGAGCAGAGTGTTCTGGAATCCACCGCGCATGGCGGTCACTCCTCTTGTGGAATGGATTTCCAGTCTTCCCAGCAAAAGAAGCACAGCATACGATTCCCCGTTTCCCCGGTACTCAGCAAGGCTGAATTTTAACAACCCTATGCACGGCAGAACGGAATCGTCAAAGCCGCCGATATGAGTCCGTCACCTAGGGAGGACGCGACCGTA
This sequence comes from Streptomyces sp. M19, assembly GCA_038070365.1. Lineage (GTDB taxonomy): Bacteria > Actinomycetota > Actinomycetes > Streptomycetales > Streptomycetaceae > Streptomyces. The sequence goes on from JAMYWE010000001.1 coordinate 662,609, forward strand.
TACACCGATAGAAGCGGCGCTTCCCGCTTTCTGTGCTTTCGCGGGAGCACGGCGCCGGGACGGCATCCGGGCACCCCGACACGGTGCCCGCGGACGCCCGCGGACGTCCCACGGACGCCCCGCCAGGGCCGGGGCCGCCGGAGCCGCCGCCTCCGCGGCGAGCCCGGCGACCTGCCCCGACCTGCTCCGGTCGGCTCCGATCGGAGCCGTGCCGACCCGCTGAGGCCCGCCTCGGCCCACGGGGCCCCGCTTCGGCCCGTAGGGCGACGGGTCAGCCGTGCCTGCCGCCCATCAGTTCGGCGAAGGCGGTGGGTCGGCGTCGAAGCCTCGGATGTGCGCGCGGAAGCGCCACTCACCCGAGTCGTCCCTGCTGAACTCGGCGACGGAAGCCGCGGTGGACCCGGTGACGCCGGAGAAGTCGGCCATCATCAGCTCGGTATAGCCCTCGGCGATGCGGATGGCGGGTTCGCCACCTCGCCGAAGGTCCGGCGCATCTCGCGCTGTTGGATCGCCACGCCCACGATGACGCGCTGATACGAGGTCGACAGCCGGTCGAACTCCAGGGTCATGACCTCGTCGGCGCCGAAACCCTGGCCTGTGGTGCTGTCCCGGTTGAGGTTTATCGTGCCGTCGGGTGACCGGCTGTCGAAGTGCACGAGATACACCGGCGGTCCGTAAGGATCTTCCACGGAGTACGTACCGGCGACGATGTCGAGATCGGTGGCCGGTGTTCCGATGGGGCTCGGATCCCACGACAGCTCTACTTCTACTTTTCCGATCCCCTTGTTCAAACCGCTCACGGATTTCCCTCCTGCGCACCGTGTCGATATGGAATACGTGCGTTGTCAACTCTATCGCACGAACGGCGAGTTGAGGATTTCGCCATGACCTGATGCCGCCGATATCCGCGCACCGCCCCGCACCGAGCCGAGGGCCCGTCCGGGATCCCGTCCCGGCGTTCCCTTCCGACGGGCCCGCCCGAGGCACCAGGACGGGAGGGGAGAACCGGAGCGGTGAGAACCGGTGCGGGACAATGGCCGGACAGATCCCGACGGAGGGACCGTGCGATGACGGAACGCAAGCCACCGGGCGTGAGCTTCGAATCGTGGGCCGACAAGCAGATCCGGGAGGCCGAGGAGCGCGGCGAGTTCGCGAACCTGCCGGGCTTCGGCAAGCCCCTGCGCGACCCGAAGGCGCCGTACGACGAACAGTGGTGGATCAAGGAGAAGATGCGGCGCGAGGGCGTCTCGCTCCTGCCGCCCTCCCTCGCGCTGCGCAAGGAGGCCGAGGAGGTCCTCGCCGCCGTGCCGCGCGCACGGACCGAGGCCCAGGTGCGGGCCATGGTCACAGCGCTCAACGAGAAGATCCTCGACGCCCTGCGGAAGCCGGTCTCCGGGCCCCGCTGAATCTCAAACCCTTCGACGTCGCGCACGTCATCGCCGACTGGCGCGCCCGGCAGGGAGCTGAGCACGGCGCCGCGCACCTGGGCACGGCCGTCGAGCAGCGACTACGGCCCGTACACGGGCCCGTACACGTCCTGGCCAGCCCGCCGGGACGACGAGTTGGACGGTCGCCCACCATGCGGATGTCCACCATGTGGATACGGGCGAATGCCCGTATCCACCGGCCGCGCACCTCGCCCCGACGCCCTGACAGGGCGGTTCACCGCGGCCCCGCGCCTTCAGCGTTCCAGGGGCCCGAGCGTGCGCAAGCCGCCCCGGCAAGCGGGGCGAATTCACCGTTGACAGCCCCAACAAGGCCGCGAGAGGGTATTGTTCACTTTCTTCATTTTTCGTGAAGTGGCTGGCCGGAGCTGCGCAGGGGCCGTATGCTGAGCGAGCGGTATCACGATTCCACCGCGTGGCCCGTTCCACCGGGCGGGCTCGTTCTCGCCTGCCGTGCGGGAAAGGCACGCGGCATTCCGTCGATACGGCCAGCGGACCGCGTCTCCTGACCACCGGCCCTTCACCACGGGCTCAGCGCCCACGTTCCGCTCGACCCGGGCGCGCGATGACCGCGCGCGTACCGGCCGTCGGGCGGTCATGGAGCGTCGTTCGACTCGACCGGGCGGCGTCCGACACCGAGAAAATCACCACGGGGAAAGACCACGTATGACCGAGTCATCTCAGCACCGGCAGGAACTGACCGAACGAGCCGACATCACCGACCAGGACGGCGACAGCGCGGCCTCCCGCACCATCCAAGTGACCACGCTGGCCGCCCGGTTCGGCCACCGGCCAGCGGCCGGGCCGGACGCCGAGCGGCATCCCGCCGTGTCCCGCCTCGCCTCGTAGTCCCGTAGACGTCCCGTAGACCACCGGACAGAAGACGACCGTAGGGCCGGTCCGCGTCGACTGACGCGGACCGGCCCTACTGGCCTTACGGCTGCGACCGAGCGCCCCGCCGCCTCCAGCGAGTGCGCTCGCGCTCTGCCGTCAGCGGGACGCAACAGGCACACCGACGGGACACAACAGGCGCAAATGTCCCGAATCTCCGATAACCCCAAAGAGGTCCATATACTTGTGATTAATGCCACCGCACGTCGTGAACGAGGAGCAGCGCCATGTCCACGCAGACCGAACACCGCGTCCACACCGACCACCCGCACGCGCACGGCGAGGGCTGCGGTCACGTCGCCCTGCCGCACGGTGACCACGTCGACTACGCGCACGACACGCATCTGCACCGGGTGCACGACGACCACGTCGACGAGTGCGCCACCGGCGCCCACACGGTCCACGAGGGGCACAGCCACGAGCACGGGCCCGGCTGCGGCCATGTCTCCGTGCCCCACGACGACCACGTCGACTACGTCCACGACGGGCACCGGCACGCCGCCCACGAAGGGCACTGGGACGACCACTGAGCGTGCGGGCGCCCCGCGCGGCCCCGACCCGGCCCCGGCCCGGCTCACCAGGCGACGGTCTGCCCCAGGTAGTCGAGGTATCGCAGACCGGGGCGGCCGCGCTGGGCCTCGACGGTCGTGACGAGCTTGGGATGCTCTCCTCGATGCTCAGGCGGGCGTTCGGACCGCCGAGTTCGGTCCTGACCCAGCCGGGCGCCAACAGGAGCAGCGTGCGGGGTCGTCGCGGTGGCGGGCCGCGTAGCTGCGCATCAGCTGGTTGAGGGCGGACTTGCTGGCCCGGTAGATCTCGAAGCCGCCGCGTTCGTTGTTGGCCACGCTGCCCTGACCGGACGACATGATCGCGACGGTGCCGTCCGGGGTGACGAGGTCGGCGAGCGCGTCGATGACCCGCATCGGGCTCAGCGCGTTCGTGACCATCAGGCGGGTGAACTCCTCCGTCGAGACGTCCGCGCTCGTCTCCTCCGGGCGGTTGGCCACGCCCGCGTTGACGAGGAGCAGGTCGAATCGGCGGGCGCCGAGCCGCTCGTGGAGCGCGAGGACCTCCTCCGGCACGTTGATGTCGACGTGCTCGATCTCCAGCCGCCCGTCGGCGCTCTCCACCAGGTCGTGCAGCGGGTCCGGCCGGACCCGCGGACGGTCGCCACGACGCGGGATCCGCGGTCGAGGTACTCGGCGGCGATCGCGTGGCCCAGGCCACGGACGCGCCGATGAGCAGGACGGTCGCGTTCTTCGCCTTCTCGTTCATGACCGCTCCCTGAGCCGCGCCGTCTCGTCGCCGCGTCGCGCCGCGTCGTTGCCGGATGCCGCCGGGGCGGTTCCAGGCGGTAGAGCGCCTGGGCGTTGGCGTACGCGATCCTGTGCCGGTCCTCGGGGTCGGGAGCGTCCCGAGGAAGTCGGCGAGGGTCGCGGCGTCGAACCGGTGGAAGGGTAGTCGCCCGAGAGCAGGATCCGGTCGGCGGTCGTGAAGTCCAGCGCGTGGCGCAGCAGTCGGGGCATGAGCATGCCGCTGGTCGCGATGTGGATGTTGGTCCGGAAGTAGTCCGCGACGCGACGGTCGAGGTCGGTCGCGACGTTCGAGAGGCTGTCGATCCGGTCGAGGGTGAACAGCAACAGCTCGCCCCAGTGCCCCAGGACGACCTGGAGGTCCGGGTGCCGGTCGAACGTGCCGCGCAGGATCAGGCGCAGCGCCGCGAGCCCGCTTCGACGTGCCACCCCAGCCGAAGGTGGCGAGCGACAGCTCGACGGCCGGGTCGAACCCGCGGTACGAGGCGTCCCGGACCGCGTCCGGCGCGATCTGGGGTGGAGGAACACCGGCCGACCCATGGCGGCGGCGGTGGCGAGCAGCTCGTCGTAGGCGGGTCGTCCAGCGGACGGTCGCCGCTGCGGCCGTAGGACATGATCCCGACATGGGCAGGATCGTTCGCGGTCCGCTGAAGTTCGGTCACGGCGGCGTCCGGATCCGACATCGGCAAGGTCGTCATCGCCTTCAGCCGGGTCGGGTAGCGGTCCACGGCCTCGCTCGCGCGGTCATTCGCCTCGCGGCTCAGCGCGACGGCTTCGCGGGCCGGGAGCCCGTGGGTTCCCGGCGGGCGATCGAGAGGATCTGTACGTCGACGCCCGCCTCGTCCATCGCCGCGATCCGCTGCTCGCCGATGTCGAACAGCCGCGTCGGGATGTCGCCGTGGTCGTTCAACGCCACGCTCTCGTCGCGCGAGCCCGGCGGCCGCGCCCGCAGGGCACGGTCGATTCCGGAGTGGTCCAGTGCTCCTCGATCCCGATGACTCTCATCGCGCTCCTTTGACTCATGTTCTGTTGAGCGAACTTAGCAGATTCGCTCAACGCTTGTAGAGTCGGACCTGTGGATGAACCGACGACACGCGCGGCCAAGCGCGCCGCCACCGCCCAACGGATCCTGCGAGCCGCTCAGGTCGAGTTCGGCGAACACGGCCGCGAGGGGACGACCGTGCGCGCGATCGCGCAGCGGGCCGGGGTCGACCCGTCCCTGGTGATCCAGCACTACGGCTCGAAGAACGACCTCTTCGCCATCGCGTCCCAGCTGGACGGCGCGAGCACCGACGACGACGCCTCCGAGCACCTCTTCGACGTCCTCGGCGTCCGTCTGAACGAGTTGCCACCCGAGACCCGCGCCCTCGTGCGGTCGATGCTCACCGCGCCGGAGGCGACGAAGGCGATGAAGGACTTCCTCGACGAGCGAGTTCTCAACCTCGCGCGGGCCAGCGACGACGGCGACGCCGAACTCCGGGCGGCGCTGACCGTCAGCAGCATTCTCGGGCTCACCATCGCGCGGCACTTCCTCAGCTCGACGCGCTCGGCGAGATCTCCGAGCGGCAGATCGCCACGGTGCTCCGGCCCTGGCTCACCGCGGCCCTCGACGACGACACCGCCCTGTCTCCCTCCTCCGGCTCCTCCAGTTCCTCCAGCTCCTCCGGCTCCTCCGGGCCGAAGCGGCGCGCGAAGCCGGAGGCCCCTAGAGACGTGCCGCTCGCGCGGTGTTCGCCCAGGTGACCGGCGGTGTCACCGCGCCCGTCGCCGTACGCGATGATGGCGCGATGACTTCCTCCACCGGCCCCGTGACCTCGCTCGCGCACCCGCCCCGACCCTTCCTCCCCGTGCACCCCGTCGTCGAGGCGTTGATCGTGGTGGACGCGCAGTCCGCCTTCGTCTCCGGTGACAGCGCGGTACCGGCGGCGGACGCGCTGTTGCCGCGGGTCGAGGACCTGCTCGCCAGGGCGCGGGCGGCCGGTGCGCTCGTCGTCCACCTCCAGAACGACGGGCCCGTGGGCGCGGTGGACGAGCCGGGCAAGCCCGGCTGGGAGCTGCACCTGCCCGCCGAGGAGGGCCCCAGGGAAGCCGTGTTGCGCAAGACGATGGACGACGGCTTCGAGGAGACGCCGCTCGGCGAGCTGCTGGCCAGGTCGGAGGTGCGGGCGCTCGCCCTGTGCGGGGTCATGTCCGAGATGTGCGTGAGCGCCACCGCGCGTACGGCCCTGGAGCTGAACTACCGCGTCGTGCTGCCGCACGACGCCCACGCCACGTACGACATCCCGGCGGCCCCGGCATCAGCGAACTGGTGCCCGCCGCCATGGTCTCCCGGGTCGCGGAGTGGGCGCTCGGCGACGAGATCGAGATCGTGGCGCACGCGGGCGAGGTGGGGTTCGTGGCGCCGCACCCTGAGACGGCGGCGCCGCGCGGAACGGCGCCATCCGGCCCGGCGGCCCTGTGCGGACCGGCCTCGCGTGGGGCCGGTCCCGCGCGGGCCGTCGCCGTACGAGGCTCGGACCGTACGAGGGCTGTCCCCGGCGGTGCCTCGCGCGGGGCGGGTTCACCGGTCCGGGTGGAGGACCACCTGGTCCAGCCGTCGTCCCGGTCGTCGAAGTGCCGGTAGCCGTCGGGGCCTCGCTGAGCGGCAGTTCGTGGGAGACGAGCCAGGACGGCTCGGCCTTGCCCTGCTGGATCAGGTCGCACAGCTGCCGGTTGTACGCCTTGACGTTGCACTGGCCGGTCCCCATGGACTGGCCCTTGAACCAGTACGTGCCGTAGTCGAAGGCGACCTCGCCCTCCTGGTAGAGCTTGTCCGGGCTGCCGGGGTCCTGCGGGACGAAGACGCCGACGACGCCGATCCCGCCGGTGAACCGTACGCACTGGACGAGGTTGTTGAGGGTGAGGTTGGGCTGCTCGTGGCCCTGGGTGTCATGGGCCTGGTAGCCGACGCACTCACAGCCGCGGTCGGCGCCCGCGCCGTTGGTGATCTCGTTGACGCGGTCCACGGGCGAGGTCTTCGAGTCGTCGATGGGGATGGCGCCGATCCGCTCGGCGAGCGCCAGCCGGTCCGGGTGCCGGTCGACGACCATGATCTGCGCGGCGCTCTTGAGCCTGGCCGACAGCGCGGCCATGAGCCCGACCGGGCCCGCGCCGTAGATCACCACGGACTCGCCGGGCCGCAGGCCCGCCAGCTCGGTGGCGTGCCAGCCGGTGGGGAAGATGTCGGAGAGCATGACGTAGTCGGTCTGCCGGTCCCGGCCTCCTCGGGGAGGACCAGACAGTTGTGGTCGCCGTACGGCACGCGCAGCAGCTCTGCCTGGCCGCCGTTGTGGGGCCCCATCCCGGCGAAGCCGTAGGCGGCACCGGCCATCTGCGGATCGGGATTGGTCGTCAGGCAGTAGGCGGTCCTGCCCGCCTCGCAGTTGCGGCAGAAACCGCAGGAGATGTTGAACGGGAGACAGACCAGGTCGCCGACGCGGACGCGGTCGACGCCCGAGCCGACGGCGATGACCTCGCCCATGTTCTCGTGGCCGAGCACCCGTCCCGTCTCCATCTCCGTGCGGCCTTCGTACATGTGCAGGTCGGAACCGCAGATGTTGGTCGTGGTGACCTTCACCAGGACGTCCGTGGGGCGCTCGATCCGCGCGTCGGGTACGTCCTTCACGCTGACGTCGCGCGGCCCGTCGTAGACGAGGGCTTTCATGGGGTCCTCCTCCTTCGCGTGGTGTTCTCGTGCTTCGCGTGGTGTTCTCGCGGCGCGCCGCTTCTCGTGATGCGCCGCCTCGTGGTGCGCCGCTTCCCGTGACGCGCCGCTTCTCGTGGCGCGGGGAACCCGGGTCGCGGGAGTCGTCCGGTTCCCGCCCGGCGCTCCCCGAACCCGGCGCGGCGGAAATGACACCCGGTTTTGTCGCGGGCCGTGCCGGGGACCCGGCGGCCATGACAGCGATCGGATACACGATGATGACCGAGCAGGCGGGGCCGAGGGAATTGGTGGAGCACGCGGTGCTCGCGGAGAAGACCGGTTTCGATTTCACGGTGACGTCCGACCACTATTCTCCGTGGCTGAAATCCCAGGGCCATTCGCCCTACGCGTGGACGGTTCTGGGGCCGCCGCGCAGGCCACTTCCGGATACCGCTGATGACGTATGTGACCTGCCCGACGCGTCGCTATCATCCGGCCGTCGTGGCGCAGAAGGCCGCCACTTTGCAGCTGCTGTCCGAGGGCCGGTTCCGGCTCGGGCTCGGCTCCGGGGAGAACCTCAACGAGCATGTGGTGGGCGGCGGCTGGCCCACGGCGGACGTGCGCCACGAGATGCTGGAGGAGGCCGTCGGGATCATCCGGGCACTGTTCGCCGGGGCCATGTCAACCGGCGCGGCAAGCACTTCGACGTCGAGTCGGCCAAGCTGTGGGACCTGCCGGACGAGCCGCCGCCGATCGGGCTCGCGGTGTCCGGGCCGCGCTCCTGCCAACTGGCCGGGGACCTCGCCGACCTGGTCATCGCCACCGAACCCAGGGCGGAGCTGGTCACGCGCTTCGACGAGGCGGGCGGGGCGGGCAAGCCGCGCGTGGGCCAGTTGCCGGTCTGCTACGACACCGACAGGGACGCCGCGGTGGCGCGGGCACACGACCAGTTCCGGTGGTTCGACGGCGGTTGGAAGGTCAACTCCGAACTGCCCGCGCCCGGCTCCTTCGACGCGGCGACCGCGCATGTCACGCGTGAGGACGTGGCCGCCGCCATCCCTGCGGGGACGACGTGGAGCGGTTCGTGGACGCCGTACGGCCGTATGTCGACGCGGGTTCACCGAGATCGCCCTCGTGCAGATCGGCGGGGATTCCCAGGAGCCGTTCCTCACCTGGGCGGAGAAGGAACTCCTCCCCGCGCTGCACGCCCTGTGAACCGTCCTTCGCGACGGCGCGCGTCCACGCCACGGTGCGTGCTTCCCGACGGTGCGTGAATTTCCGCGCGCATGTCGGTTCCACGGCAGGGCAGGCGAATACGCAGAGGAGGAAAGATGATTCCACTGATACTCGTTCTTCTGCTCGCCCTGCTCCTTTTCGGCGTCGGTTTCGCGGTGAAGGCACTGTGGTGGATCGGCGTCGTCGTCCTCGTCGTGTGGCTGCTGGGCTTCGTCGTCCGGCCGTCGGCCACACCGGGCGCCGCGGGCGCTGGTACCGCTGGTAGCGGGCGCCGCGTACGCCACGTGGCGGGGCCCCGCGGAGGAGCCGCGGGCCCCGCATGCCGTCCGGGACGCTCGGGGCGGGCCGGACGCGCTCGTGCTGCCCGCCGTCTGAACGCCGCCCCGACGCCCGCGGTCGGGAACCGTCGGGCGCGGGCCACGACGCGCGCCGGGCGGCACGCGACGCCCCGCCGCGCGTCGTCCGGGAAACCCGCCGCGCGTCGTCCGGGAAACCAGGGTACCCGCCCGGCTCGGCGCCCGGTCCCGGTCGCGCGCCGCGCCCGCTGAGCGAGCCTCGAAGGGGCGGACCCGACGAGCCCGCACTCGGCGGCGGGCCGTGGACGACAGCAGGGCCGACACGCGGGAGGACACGATGGCGCGGCGCAGGCGGATCCAGGACTGGCCCGCGTACCGGCAGCTGACCGGCGGCGACCCGTTGGGCCGCGGTCGGGCGGCGATGTCGCGGCACACGGCGGAGCTGCGACCGCGCACCGGCACCGCCGACCGGGTGGTGCGATCCGTGTGCCCGTACTGCGCGGTGGGCTGCGGCCAGCAGGTCTACGTCAGGACGACCGGGTCGTCCAGATCGAGGGCGACCCCGACTCCCCGTCAGCCGTGGTCGGCTGTGTCCCAAGGGTCGGCGACGCTCCAGCTCACCACCGGTGACGCCCGGCTGCACCAGGTGCTCTACCGCCGCCCGCACGGCACGCGGTGGGAGCCGCTGGACCTGGAGACGGCCATGGACATGGTCGCCGAGCGGGTGATCCGTACCCGGCGCGAGACCTGGGAGTGGGAGCACGAGGGCGGCGCACGGCCCGCACGCTGGGCATCGCGAGCCTGGGCGGGGCCACCCTGGACAACGAGGAGAACTACCTGATCAAGAAGTTGCTGACGGGTCTGGGCGTGATCCAGGTGGAGAACCAGGCGCGGGTGTGCCACAGCGCCACCGTGGCGGGGCTCGGCACCTCCTTCGGGCGGGGCGGGGCGACCACGTTCATGCAGGACCTCCAGCACGCGGACTGCGTCGTGATCCAGGGGTCGAACTTCGCCGAGGCCCACCCGGTCGGCTTCCAGTGGGTGATGGAGGCCAAGGCGCGAGGGGCGCGGATCATCCACGTCGACCCGCGCTACACCCGGACCAGCGCGCTGGCCGACCTGCACGTGCCGATCCGGGCGGGCAGCGACATCGCCTTCCTCGGCGGGATCATCAACCACGTGCTGACGGAGGAGAAGGACTTCCGGGAGTACGTGCTGGCGTACACCAACGCCGCGACGCTGGTCTCCGAGGACTTCCGGGACACCGAGGACCTGGACGGGGTGTTCTCGGGCCTGGACGAGGAACGGCGGATGTACGACCCGGCGAGCTGGCAGTACGAGGGGACCGAGGTCCGCGCGCCGTCGGGCGAGGTCGACGAGCAGCGCGAGGCCGAGGCGGCGGGCGGCGACGGCCGGGGACGTCCAGCGGGACGTGCACGCCTCCGGCGGCTCCGAGGCCCACGGCTCCGGCGGCCCCAGGCCCGCCGCGGGCGCCGCGCGACGAGACGCTGCGGCACCCGCGCTGCGTCTACCAGGTCCTCAAGCGGCACTACGCCCGCTACACGCCCGAGATGGTGGAGCGGACCTGCGGGGTGCCGCGCGCGCTGTTCCGGCAGGTGTGCGACGCGCTGACCGCCAACTCCGGGCCGAGCGCACCTCCGCGTTCGCGTACGCCGTCGGCTGGACCCAGCACTCGGTGGGCTCGCAGTACATCCGGGCGGCCAGCGTGCTCCAACTGCTGCTGGGCAACATCGGCCGCCCCGGCGGCGGCATCCAGGCGCTGCGCGGACACGCCTCGATCCAGGGGTCCAGCGACATCCCGACCCTGTTCAACCTGCTGCCGGGCTATCTGCCGATGCCGCACGCCAAGGTCCACGAGGACCTGGCCGGGTTCGTGGCCGCCAGCCGCACCGAGAAGGGTTCTGGGGCGACATGCGGGCGTACTTCGTGAGCCTGCTCAAGGCGTACTACGGGGACGCCGCGACCGCCGAGAACGACTTCTGCTTCGACCACCTGCCGCGGCTGACCGGCTCGCACTCCACGTACGAGACGGTCATGGCGCAGCTCGACGGCGTCTGCAAGGGCTACTTCCTGATGGGTGAGAACCCCGCCGTCGGCTCGGCCAACACCCGGCTGCAACGGCTGGGCATGGCCCAGCTGGACTGGCTCGTCGTCCGGGACTTCTCGCTGATCGAGTCGGCGACCTGGTGGCAGGACGGGCCGGAGATCGAGACGGGCGAGCTGCGCACGGAGGACATCGGCACGGAGGTGTTCTTCTTCCCGGCCGCCGCGCACACCGAGAAGTCGGGGTCCTTCACCAACACCAACCGCTGGCTCCAGTGGCACCACGCCGCGGTGGAGCCGGGTGGCGACGCGCGCAGCGACCTGTGGTTCATGTACCACCTGGGCCGCCGGATCAAGGAGCGGCTGGCGGGTTCCACGGATCCGATGGACCGGCCCGTGCGGGATCTGAGCTGGGACTACCCGGTGGAGGGGCCGCTGGCGGAGCCGGTCGCCGACGCGGTGCTCGCCGAGATCAACGGCCACGGGCCGGACGGCGAACCGCTGTCGGCGTACACCGAGTTGCGGGACGACGGTTCGACGAGTGCGGCTGCTGGATCTACTGCGGGGTGTACGCGGACGGCGTCAACCAGGCCGCGCGCCGCAAGCCGGGCTCCGAGCAGGACTGGGTGGCCGCGGAGTGGGCCTGGGCGTGGCCGGCGAACCGCCGCATCCTGTACAACCGGGCGTCCGCCGCGCCGGACGGCAGCCCGTGGAGCGAGCGCAAGGCGTACGTGTGGTGGGACGCGACCGCGGGGAGGTGGACCGGGCACGACGTCCCCGACTTCGTCCCCGACCGGGCGCCGGACCACGAGCCGCCGCCGGACGCGACCGGGCCGGACGCTGCGCGGCGACGACCCGTTCATCATGCAGGCGGACGGCAAGGGCTGGCTGTACGCCCCGGCCGGTCTGGAGGACGGCCCGCTGCCCACCCACTACGAGCCGCAGGACTCCCCGTTCGGCAACGCGCTGTACCCTCGACGCCGCGTTCGCCCGTGCGGCAACTGCTGCCGCGCGAGGGCAACCGCTACCACCCGCGCGCGGACGAGCCGGGCGCGGACGTGTACCCGTACATCGTCACCACGCACCGGCTGACCGAGCACTTCACGGCGGGCGGGATGAGCCGCTGGTCGCCGTATCTCTCGGAGTTGCAGCCGGAGTTCTTCTGCGAGGTCTCCCCGAGCTGGCGGCCGAGCGCGGGCTTGAGCACGGCGGCTGGGCCACCCTCGTCACGGCCCGCAACGCGATCGAGGCGCGGGTGCTGGTGACCGGGCGCATCGCGCCGCTGACCGTGCACGGGCGGACGGTCCACCAGATCGGGCTGCCCTTCCACTGGGGCCCAACGGGCTCTCGACCGGTGACGCGGCCAACGAACTGGTCGCCATCGCCCTGGATCCCGACGCCCACATCCAGGAGGACAAGGCGCTGACCGCCGACATCCGTCCCGGCGCCGCCCCGGGGCCCGGACCTGCCGAAGCTGGTCGCCGCGTACCGCAGGCGCGCGGGCATCACCGGGACGACGGGAACGGAGGCCCGCTCATGACCGGCGGTCTGCTGTACGGCCCGAGCCGGACCCGGCGCGGGACGCCGGGCACGAGGACGCGCCGCCGCGCGTGGGCTTCTTCACCGACACCTCGGTGTGCATCGGCTGCAAGGCGTGCGAGGTGGCGTGCAAGGAGTGGAACGCGATCCCCGAGGACGGCATGGCTCTGACGGGGATGAGCTACGACAACACCCAGGGCTCGGCGCCTCCACCTGGCGGCACGTGGCGTTCGTCGAGCAGCAGGTGCCCGCGCCCGGGGCCGGACCGAACTGCCGCTGGCCGACGGCCCCGGCGAGGGCGCGGACGCCGCCGACGGCCGCCCGGGACGCGCTGGCTGATGTCCTCGGACGTGTGCAAGCACTGCACGCACGCGGCGTGTCTGGACGTGTGCCCGACGGGCTCGCTGTTCCGCACCGAGTTCGGGACGGTCGTGGTGCAGGAGGACATCTGCAACGGCTGCGGCTACTGCGTGCCCGCCTGCCCGTACGGCGTGATCGAGCAACGCCCGGCGGACGGCCGGGCGTTCAAGTGCACGATGTGCTACGACCGGCTGGGGCCGGGCAGTCCCCGGCCTGTGCCAAGGCGTGTCCGACGGAGTCGATCCGGTTCGGGCCGCTGGAGGAGTTGCGGGAGCGGCCGCGCTGCGGGTGGAGGAGTTGCACGAGGCGGGCGTCACCGACGCCCGGCTGTACGGGCACGACCCGGACGACGGGTGGGCGGCGACGGCGCGTTCTTCCTGCTGCTGGACGAACCCGAGGTGTACGGGCTGCCGCCGGCGCCGGTCGTCACCACCCGCGACCTGCCGACGATGTGGCGGCACGCGGGCGCCGCCGCGCTGTCGCTGGTGGCGGGCCTCGCGGTGTCGTTCGGGCTGCCCGCGATCACCGGCCGGAACGGGAAGGGAAGGCGATGACGGGATCCGATGTGACGCGCGGCGGGGCGCGGGCGCTCGGCCGGGCGGCGAGGCCGAGCCCGACGCGCCGCGCGGTCCGGCCGCCGCGGGCGGCGCGGCGAGGAACTGATGGTGCCGCGCGCCGAGTTCGACTCGTACTACGGGCGGCCGGTGATCAAGGCGCCGTCGTGGGCGGCGCGCGACATCGCCGGGTACTTCTTCCTCGGCGGGCTGGCGGGCGCCGGGTCGGTGCTCGCGGCGGGCGCGCAGCTGACGGGCCGTACCGCCACCGCGACCGCGATGAAGGTCTCCTCGCTCGCCGCGGTCTCGCTGTCGGCCGCGGCGCTCGTCAACGACCTCGGCAGGCCGGGCCGGTTCGCCAACATGCTGCGGGTGCTGAAGCCGACGTCGCCGATGAGTGTCGGTTCGTGGCTGCTGGCCGGGTACGGACCCGCGGCGGGCGCGGCGGCGCTCGGCGCGGTCACCGGCCGGGCGCCCGGGCGGGGCGGCGGCCACCGCGGGGCGGCGCTGCTGGGTCCGGCGGTGGCCACGTACACGGCGGTCCTCACGGCGGACACGGCGGTGCCCGCCTGGCACGGCGCGCACCGCGAACTGCCGTACCTCTTCGGCGCGTCCGCGACGACGCCGCCGCGGGCATGGCGCTGGTGGTCGGGCCGGTCCGGAGAACGCCCGGCCCGGCACGCCGCCGTGCTGGCGGCCGCCGCCGACTCGGCCGCGGTCGCGGCGGCCGAGCGGCGGCTCGGGATGGTCGCGGAGACCTACCGCGCGGGCCGGGCCGGTGCGCTGCTGCGGTCCGCGCGCGCCCTGACCGCGGCCGGTGCCCTCGGCGCGGGCTGCTGGGCGGGCGGAGCCGGGCGGGGCGGCGGCCAGCGGGCTCGCCCTGCTCGCGGGCTCGGTCTGCACCCGCTTCGGGATCTTCGCGGCGGGGATCGCCTCGGCGGAGGACCCGGCGTACACCGTGGAGCCGCAGCGCTCGCGGCGCGGGCGCACTCCGGCGCGCGGGACGCCGTCCCGTGATCGGTGCCGTGCCCTGAAGCGCCCCTGGGTCGCCCTCCGGGGTACCGGATATTCCCGTCCGCTGGGAGAAGGTGGAATCAGAAGCGGAACCGAATGCACACGGCAATTACCGTGATGAATCGATGAATTCGGCCGCTTCGATTCCCGGGGCGGAATGCCACTGACGGTGAGTTTCCCGGCTCGGGAGCGTCCGCGTGAGGCTCCTCCCCTTCGCGGGCGGCAGGTGAGGTCGTGGGCCGCCGCCGGCACCGGCGGCCCACGGCCGTGTCCGCTCCCCGACGCCTCGCGGGTCCCGCCCGCGGTGTCCGGATCCGAGGGTTCCTGGCCGTTCCCCTGTGGCCGCGGACGCGCCATGGCAGCAGGCTGGAGGCACCAGGGGCGGCCGACCGGCGGCCCCGCGCCACCACCGCGAGGGAGTCCGCTCATGTCCTCGGACCGTACGACCACAGCGGCGGGTATCGCCGTCCCCGACACCGGCTGGCCGCCGAGGCGACGGAACTCGTGCGCGAGCACACCGACGACCTGATCTACCACCACTCGCGCCGGGTGTATTTCTTCGGCAGTCTTCAGGGCCGGTCCGGGGCCTGAGCGTCGACCCGAACTCCTCTATATCGGGGCGATGTTCCACGACCTCGGGCTGAATACGGAATTCCGTGGCAGCGGGCGCCGGTTCGAGGTGGACAGCGCGGACGAGGCGCGGCGTTTCCTGCACGCGCACGGGGTGCCCGAGGACAGCGTCCGGCGGGTG
Organism: Streptomyces sp. M19; assembly: GCA_038070365.1. Lineage (GTDB taxonomy): Bacteria > Actinomycetota > Actinomycetes > Streptomycetales > Streptomycetaceae > Streptomyces. The sequence goes on from JAMYWE010000001.1 coordinate 677,754, forward strand.
TGGACGGCCATCGCGCTGCACACGACGCCGGGCGTCCCGGAGTTCATGGAACCCGAGGTCGCCCTGGTCACGGCGGGCGTGGAGTACGACGTACTGGGGCTGGGCTACGACGCGGTGAGCGACGCCGACCGCGCGGAGATCACCGCCCTCCACCCCAGGCCGGACTTCAAGCGCCGCATCCTTAAGGCGTTCACCGACGGCATCGCCCCGAAGCCGGACACCACCTTCGGGAACGTGAAGGCCGACGTGCTGGAGCACTTCGTACCCGGCTTCACGCGCGGCGACTTCGTGACGACGATCCAGGACTCGCCCTGGCCGGAGTGAGCCGCGGCGCCTCCCGGCCGTCAGTCGGCGTCCGGGTCGACGGTGACGTCGATACCGAGCACCCCGTCGACCTGGAACAGCTCGGACGCCATCCGCCGGGGTCGGCGGCGCCCTCCAGCCGGAACACCACCCGCGCGGTGCCCGCCTCGGCGGCCTCGTCCTCCCGCCAGGGCAGCCGGTCGACCTGCACCTGGAGGATCCGGAAGCGCTGCGCGTGCACATCTCCATCAGCCGCGGCAGCAGCGAGGTACCGGTGCGGTAGGTCAGCCGGATCTCGGCCGGGGAGATGGTGCCGCCCATGGACAGCCGGGCGGCGATCGGCGGATAGCCGCGTACGACGAGGAAGTGCAGGGCGGTGACCCCGATCGCCAGCAGCGGCAGCCCGCCGCCGCAGGCCATGCCCACGGCGCAGGTCAGCCAGATGGTGGCAGCCGTGGTCAGGCCGCGTACGGCGTCCCGCCGCACGAAGATGAGCCCGCCGCCGATGAACCCGATGCCCGAGACGATCTGCGCGGCCACCCGGGAGGGTCGAAGGAGACGTTGCGCAGATCGAGCACGTCGGCGAAGCCGTACTGGGAGATCTGCATCATCAGGGCGCTGGCGATGCCGACCAGCGCGTGCGTGCGCAGCCCGCGCTCTTCTGCTGGGCGCCGCGCTCCCAGCCGATGAGGGTCGACAGGACGAGCGCCAGGCCCAGTTCCGCGAACTGCCGCGCTCCCTGCCCGTTGTGCACGTCCCACAGCGAGGCCGCCGAAGCCAGCACCTGTGCCTCCCTCGTGTCCCGATGTCACCGCATGCCCTGACGCCACCGGAGGCAGTCCCTCCACGTCACCCTACGCGCCCCGGGCCCGTCGGCCCGCTCGTACGCCGACCGCACGAGCGCCCACCCGCCGGGCACGACCGGCCACCGTGCGCGCCCGGCGGGAGGGCGGCGCGGGCGCGTGGAGCTCCTCTCCGGTCGGGTCGGGACAACCGCCGTCCAGCGGCGAGGCGGAAAGTCGGCGGTCACACCCGGCGCCGAACGGGTCGTCGGCGATCGGTCCCGGGCGTTCGCGGTCTCGCGCGGCGGCGGCGCGGCGGGACCCCTACGGTGAGCCGGGCAGTGCCCAGCCGATGCCAGTGCCCAGCCGACGCCGACGAGGGGTGCCGATGTCCGCCCGCGATCCGGGGCCCGTCCGCGTGATCCCCGTGCAGCGGATCCGTCCGGGAGACCACGCCTTCGTCGGCTACGACGGCGACGAGGCCCAGTGGGACGTGCCCAGCGCGTTCGTCCGGCTCGGCCTGGCCAGGGGCGAAGGTGATCGTCTACGCCGCCCCGGGGCTGCCGGAGGACGAGGTGCTCGGGCTGCTGCGGCTGGACGGGCCGGTCGCCGAGACCACCCGGGCCCGCGGCCAGCTGGTGCTGAGCGGCATGCGCGAACTGCTCGGGCCGGGCCGGGCGTTCACCGCCGCGCGGCAGACCGGGCGGCTACGGGAGGAGACGGACCGCGCGGTCGGCGAGGGCTTCACGGGGCTGCGGACGTACATCGACATGCGCTGGGTGGCCGATCTCGACGTCGACATCGCGACCATGGTGGACCGCGAGACCCACGCGGACCACCTCTTCGACGACCGCCCTACACCGAGATCTGCGCCTACGACCGCCGGGCGTTCGACGCCGAGGTGCTCGACGCGATGTCGCGGGCGCACCCGCTGAACCTGCTGAGCCGTCTCGGCGCCCTCCAGGCCGTGCACGGCACGGCGTCGCTCGCGCTGATCGGCGAGGCGGACCTGACCACGTGCGACGAGCTGCGGGCGGCGCTCGACAAGAGCCTCGCGCAGACCGCGGGCCAGCACTCCTGTCTGACGGTGGACCTCGGCGGGCTGCACTTCCTGGGCGTCGCGAGCGCCGACGAACTGCTGCGGACCGTCCGCCGCCTCGGCGGGCGCTCCAGGTCCAGGTCCGCTGCTCCACCTCCCAGGCGCACGTGCTGCGCAGGCTGGGAGCGAACTCCGTGCACCGGCTGGATCTGATCGAGACGAGGCCGGAATGGTAGTGGCGCGCACGGCTCCGACTCCGGCGACGGCCCCGGGGACTCCCGCGTGGAGTACGGCTTCGGGGCCGGGGACCTGGCGTGCCTGCGGGTTCTGGTGGAGGAGTTCGCCTCGCGGGCCGGGCTCGCCGAGCACCGCAGGGCCGATCTCGTCCTCGCCGTCAGCGAGATCGCCTCCAACGCCATCGAGCACGCGGGCGGCGGCGGCCATCTGACGATCCGCACGGTCGAGGACCGGCTGGAGTGCCGCATCGCGGACGCCGGTCCGGGCTTCAGCGCGAAGGACGTCCCGAGCCCCCGCCCGACGGCGGTCGGCCCCGGGGCACGGGCTGTGGATGGCGCGGCTGATCACCGACCACCTGTCGATCGCGGCGGAGACGGTCGGGGCCGTGGTGACGCTGGCCGTGCGCATGACCTGACCCGGCGGCCCCGGCCCCGCTCCGGGCGGGTCAGCGGACCTCGGTCTCCAGCTCCGCCACCGGGTCGGCCGCCAGCGCCCGTACCGTGGCGGCCGGGTCGAGCACCTCCGCGGCGAAGCACACCCGGGCGGGACGGCACCGGCACGGACCGCGTGCACCGCTCGGGCGGTCAGGAAGCCGCTGAGCGCGTAGGAGTCGGCGGCGCGGAGGGCGAGCGTGGCGGCGGGCGGCCCGTCGGCCGTGCCGTCCCACAGGTGGAACTCCTGCCCGTACCAGGCGCCGTGCGCGCGGACGTCCGCCTCGGCCGCCGCGACCAGGCCGCCGGTGTCGGTGCTGTCCAGCGCCCAGGCCAGGGCGAGTTCCTCGGCGAGGCGCTCGCCGCCGAAGACCGTGTACCAGTGGATCCGGCCGATTCCCGTGGCGCAGGCGAGCCGGGTGGCCTCGGTGGACAGGAACGGGAAGGCGTCCACGGGCGGGGAAGGCCGTCAGCCGCAGGCCGCGGCGCGGCCCGAGGGCCCGGTCGCGGACCTGCCCGTCGGCCCAGGACGCGGCGGGGACGCCGTGCTCGGGGCCACGGGCGAGCAGGACGTCCCCGGCGGCGGCCGGGGTGAGCGGCGCGACGCCGCCGAGGTACGCCTCCAACCGGACGGGTCCGCGACGCGCGCGGCCAGCGCGCGGCAGCAGCCCCGACAGGCCCGGCAGCGCTCCGGCCGACAGCACGGCCGTACGCCCGGCGGCGACCCACCGCGCCGCGCCGCCGTCCGCGCCCAGGCGGCCGTGGACGGGTCGTCCCCGGCGGCGTCCACGTAGTCCGCGCCGTGGCGGAGCGCGGCGCGGGCGACGGTGTCCAGGACGCGGTAGGAGGGCCCGGCGCAGTTGACGACGAGGAGCAGCGGGCGGCGAAGCGGTCCAGGAGCCGGGTCGTCCAGGTCGACCGCCACGGCGGCGACCGGGGTCCGCCGTCTCCCGGGCGCCCTCGGTGGTCAGGAGCGCAGCAGGGCCTCGGCACGGTCCGGGTCGCGGCCCCGACCAGGAGCGGTCCGAGGCCCGCCCGGTGCAGCCGGGCCACGACCGCGGTGCCGACGGCTCCGTAGCCGCCGAGGATGCCGATGGCAGGGTGGAGTCCACGAGAAGGTCCCTTCGGTCGCCGTCGTACGGGCCGGTCGCCCTCGTACGGGCCGGTCGGCGCCGTACGGGCCGGGTGCCGTTGCACCCGCCAGATGAAAACGATAACTATTATCGTCATGCGTGAACGGACGGCCATACCGGGACAGGAGAACGAGGAAATGTACGACGTGATCGTGGTCGGCGGCGGGCCCGCGGGTCTCAACGCCGCGCTGGTGTCGGGGCGGCAGCGGCGGCGGGTTCTGCTGCTGGACTCCGGCAGGCCGCGCAACGCGCCCGCCGACGAGCTGCACATGTTCCTCAGCCGGGACGGCTTCTCCCCGCCGAACTGCGCGCCGTGGGGCGCGAACAACTCGCCGCCTACCCGGGGTGGAGTACCGCGAGGCCACGGCCGAGTCGGCCGCCCAGGACGGCGCCGGGTTCGTCCTGACCCTCGCCGACGGCGCGGCGGTGCGGGCCGCAAGCTGGTCCTGGCGACCGGGCAGGTCGACGTGGTCGACGGGTCGAGGGCTCGCCGCGCTGTTCGGCCGTGGGGTCTACCACTGCCCGTTCTGCCACGGCTGGGAGACCAGCGGCATGAGCCTGGCCGTCCTCGGCCATGAACTCCCGCAGGTCATGCAGGCGTTGTACCTCGCCGACCGGTTCAGCCAGGACGTGATCGTCTGCACCGACGGGCACCCGGTGCCGGAACAGGCCGCGGCCAGGCTCGCCGCCGCGGGGATCGCCGTGGACGAGACGCCGGTACGCCGTGTCGAGGGCGAGGCCGGTGCCGTACGGCTGGTCCTCGCCGACGGGCGCGTCCTTGAGCGCCAGGCGGTCTACCACCGCGCGCCACCCGGCAGCACTCCGGCCTCGCCGAGCGACTCGGCTGCCGGATCCTGCCCGACGGGTGCGTACGCGTGGACGAGTTCCAGCGCACGACGGTGCCGGGCGTGTACGCGGCGGGCGACACCGCCCGCCTGGAGGCGCTGCCGGACGCCCTCACGTTCGTGGTCACGGGCGCGGCCGACGGCGCGGGCCGCGGTCTGGCTGGATCAGGAACTCTTCCGCGAGGACGCGGGCTGGGCGGCTGAGGCGACGCGGCCGAGCACGCCGGGATCAGCCCGATCCGATCCCGGCGCGCGGCGGATCAGACAACGGGCGCGCGCCACGGCCACTTACGGGCCGGGCGCGCGCCGATCCGCGCGGAACCGCGTGGGCTGCGCCGATCCGCGTGGGCTGCGCCGATCCGCGTGGGGCTGCGCCGATCCGCGGGGCTGCGCCGGGCCGCGTGAGGTGCCGGGGCCGCGTGAGGCCACGTCGAGCCGCGGCGCTGCCGGGCCGCGCGGGCCGCGCAGCCGCGTGAGACCGCCCAGCCGCGTGGGGTCACGCCGATCCGCGCGGGGCCGCGTGAGACCACGCCCAGCCACGTAAGGCCGCGCCCAGCCACGTGGGTTGCTGGGCCGGGGCCATCGGTGGCCCCGGCCCGGGTGTTCGTTACGTCCGGTCCGGCGTGCGCGCCGCCGCCGCGAGGCCCGCGACCGTGGGTGGGCCAGGAAGCGGCGCGGGCGACCGGGCCACGCCGTCCCGTGCGAGGAGCCCAGCATGCGTACGGCCATCAGCGAGTCGCCGCCGAGGGTGAAGAAGTCCGCCGCCCGGTCCTCCACCGGGCGGCCCAGCAGCCGCGCCCAGTGGTCGGCCACGGCCCGTTCCAGCTCGTCCGCCGGGGCTCCGCTCTCGTCGTCGGCCGCCGCGCCGGACGGGTGGACAGCCTGCCGACCGGGGCGTCCTCGGCCTCCGGAGCGTCGAGGGCCTCCGGGAGCCCGACCGGGCCGTCCAGCCGTCCTCCGTCACCAGTGACTCGACGGTCCGCATCACCTCGCGGAACATCCGGTCCACGTCGGCCGCCGCGAACAGCTCCTCCACGAGGGAGAAGACGACGACGAGTTCGCCGCGCAGCTCGAAGAGCCGTACCTCCAGGGCGACTTGCGGGTGCGCAGCTGCTGGTGGTGGCTGAGCAGGTCGATGGTGCCCAGCGGCCCGCCTCGTTGGGGACCTCGCTGCCGAGCGCGGCGTCCACGCCCAGCGTGGACTGGAAGACGACGGGGCCACCGGTCGGTGGGTGCCCCGGCGGCGGCCCAGCTCGCGGGAGACCTCGACGCCCGTGACGAGGTTGTGCGCGAGGGCGTCGCCGATGTCGCGCTGGGCGGCGGCGGCGAGATCGGCGAAGACCGGCGCCTCGGCAGTTCGACCGGCAGCAGCACGGTGGAGGAGAAGGCGCCCACCAGCCGGGGCACGTCCGGGTGGAGCGGCAGCCGGTTCAGCTGGAGGGTGTTGAGCAGGAAGCGCCGGTGCCCGCAGGCGCGCGCGACGGCCGCGGAGAACACGGCGAACATCGCCGCCGACGGCGTGACGCCGTGCCCGGCGCAGTGCTCGCGCAGCGGCCCAGCGCCCGCGTCGAGCACGGCCTGCCGCGTGCCCATCAGCGTCGGGCGGACCTCGGCGGGTCGGCCACCAGCGGCAGCGCGGGCGGCAGCGGGAAGCCGTCCAGCCGCTCCCACCACCAGTCGCGGTCCCGCCGCCACTGGTCGGTGCCGGGAGTTCCCGCAGCGCGGTCGCGTAGTCGCCGAAGTCGACCTCCAGCGGGGCGAGGACGGCGTTGTAGTCGGAGACCAGGGCGAACAGGTCGCGGTAGAAGACGCCGGACGACCAGCCGTCGATGATCAGCAGGCTCGTCGAGGAGTGCAGCCGCGCGCGGTCGCCGGGTAGCAGGGTCAGCCGCATGTCCAGGCCGCAGCCCCGGACGGGTCGGGGCCCTCGGTGCTCATCTCCCGGCGGATCTCCCCAGGACGTCGGTGACTTCGGCCTCGTCCGCCGCGCGCAGGTCGGTCACGCGCAGCCGCGGCACGGCCTCCGGGTCGTCCAGGGCAGGATCCGCTGGCGGCCGTCGGGCAGGATCCGCGCCCGCAGCACCGCCTGGTGTTCGGCCAGCCGCTCCAGCGCGTCCTGGAGCGCCTCGGGCGCCTCGTCGGCGTCGAGGTCCAGCAGTCCGATGTCCACGTAGTGGTGGGCGGAGCGGTAGGACAGCTCCCAGGCGTCCTGCTGCCCGACGAAGTAGCCCTGCTGGAGCGGGAGGAGTGGGAAGGGCGCGTCGGGGTCCTCGCGGCGGCGCAGCTCCAGCGGCAGCGCGCGTGGCGCGCCCGCGCCGACGCCGCCGTCGCGCTCGCCGATGAGGGCGGCGAGCCGGGCGGGCTGTGCTCGACGCGGACGTCCGCCAGGGCGAGGCCGACGCCCAGCCGTTTGCGGATCATGGCGGCCATGCGTACGGCCAGGACCGAGTCACCGCCCAGGCTCAGGAAGCTCGCGTCGGCGGGCACGGCGGCGGTGTCGGTCTCCAGGACGTCCGCCCAGATCTCCCGTACGGCCAGGACGAGTTCCGTCGCGGCGTCTGGGGTGGAGGCGCGGCGGCGGTGCCGGGAGCGGCGAGGGCGTCGGTCGTGTCGGGGGCCGGGTGCGGGGTCAACGGTTGTCTCCAGTCGTGGTGTGGGCGAGGAAGGGGTGAGGCGGTCCACCGCGTGGATCCGCCCGGGAGGCGAGTGGCCTCGCGCAGGCGAGTGGCCTCGCGCAGGCGAGTGGCCTCGCGCAGGCGGGCGGCCTCGGGCAGGCGTGCCGCGAGCGCGGCGCGGACCCGGTCCGGATCCGGGCGGGCGCGGCCGGGTGCGGCCCGCCCGCGATGACGCGCTGGCCGAGCGCGGCCAGCGGATGGCCCGGCTCGGGCAGTACGGGCAGGGGCGTGAACCCTGCCGCTTCGAGCGCCTCCGTCCACTCCCCTCGGTGAGGAACACCCGGTCCTGTCCAGCCCGTTGGTCGGTGAACCAGCGCTCCTCGTCGGGCCTGCGGGACATCAGCAGATACATCGAGGTCAGTGCCTGGTAGTGCTCGACGCAGGACTCGATGAGCACCAGCAGCCCGTCGGGGCGAGCAGTTCGCGCAGCGCGGCGAGGGTGCGGCCGATGTGGCGCGCGTTGTGCAGCACGTTCGCGGCGAGCACCACGTCGAGCGAGCCGGGCGCCAGCCGCTGCGCCGCCGGGTCGGTGTCGATGTCGAACAGCGCGAACCGCAGCCCGGGTGCGCGCCGAAGGCCGTACGGGCGGTGCGGAAGAAGAACCGCGACACGTCGGTGAACAGGTAGTCGACCGGCGCCGGGCCGAGGGCGTCCAGCACGGCCCCGGTGGTGCCGCCCACACCGGCCCCGGCCTCTAGGACCCGCAGCGGCCCGCGCCCACCGGCCCCGCCGGTCTCGCGCCGCCCTCCGTCCGCCGCGTACGCGCCTCCGGGCGACGAGCGCGGCGGCGGCGTGGTTGGCCCAGCGACTCGGCGCGCTGTCGCGGTAGTTGCCCTCCGCCGTGCCCGTCTCCCCTCGGGGAACAGCACTTCGTGCAGTCCCGCGCCGTCCCGCAGCAGCAGCGGCAGCCGGTCGGCGGCGGCGAGGAAGAACCGGGTCATCGACTCGGGTAGCCCAGGCCCCGGCGCGCCTCGTCCAGGGCGCGGCGGGCGCGGGCGTACTCCTGTCGGTCGGGCGCGGCCAGGTCGCGGTAGCGGACCGCACCCGGCCGGGGTGCGGACCCGGCCCGGACCCGGAACGCGGGTGAGCCGCCCTCGTCGGCCAGCGTCGCGAGCCAGCGCCGGACGATCCAGGCGTGCCGGGTACGGCGCCCAGCGCTGCCACCGCCTCGGCGGCGTCATGGGGCGCGCCGTCGCGGAACAGCCGGGTACGGTCCAGCACCCGGGCCATCGCCAGCAGCGCCGTCTCGTCCAGCAGGCGCATCAGCGCGGGCAGCGCGGCCGGATCGGTTCCGGCCACGGCCGCGTCACCGGCGGCGCGCGCCTCGGCCGCCGCCACCGTCGTCGGACCGGCCGCGGCGCCCGCGCCGCCCGGCGCCGTCGGATGGCCCGCCACCAGCAGCGTGTCCCCGTCGGAGCCCGGGACCAGCTGCCACTGGGCCACCTCGGGCAGTCCGGAGAGCACATCGGCGAGGGCGTCGGGCGCCGCGTCGGGCGCCGCGTCGGCCGGGGTCACGCCGACGTCCCCTCGTACGGCTGGGCCCCGTCGGGCGGGACGGCGACCGTGATCCGGGCGGCGGGGAGCCGGGCGCGGCCCGGCGCAGGTGGTCGCGCAGCACCTCGGGGAGCCTGCGCCGGACGAACGACGGCAGCGGCTCGTGCGCCTGGCGGGCCGTGGGCCCCAGCACCGGCCCCGGCACCGGGTCCGGCATCGGGTCCGGCATCGGGTCCGGCGTCGGCACCCACGGCCCGTCCTCAAGCGACACCGCCGCGTGGGCGCACGCGGCGGGCGCGGCGACGGCCAGCAGGCGCGGGTCCCGGCGTCCATCAGCACCGCGGCGTCCGTACCGTGCAGCGCCCGTCTCAGGGCGTACGGCGTGACGGCCTCCGGCGCGTCGGACAGCAGCGCGTTCGGGATGCCGTGGACGACGACCGGGCGCCGGCGAGCGCCGCGCGCAGCGCGGTCGGCAGGCCGCTCTCCCGGTGCCCGGCCCAGGGCACCCGGCGTACGTCGGCGGGTCCGGCTCGTCGTCGTACGGGCCGACGCGCAGCACGATGTCGTAGCGGTAGCGGGTGAGTTCGGTGTCGTCGGCCATCCCGCGCGCGTGGACGCTCATCCGGACCGGCCGGGCTGGGCGCGGGCGGCGCGGAGGAGGGCGCCGGGCGCGAAGGACAGCTCTCGTCCGCCGCCACGGCGGCGGCGGTCCTGGCGGCGACGTCCGCGTCGGACGCCTCGGGGCACGCAGCCGCTCCAGCCGGTCGAAGTGGTCCTCCAGCAGGCCGGAGTGGCGGATGTCTCCGACGATGACGGTGCCGCCGGGCGCGACGACGGCGAGCGCGCCGTGCACGACCGCCGTCAGGTACGCCAGGCTCGGGAAGCACTGGGTGACGGAGTTCAGCAGGACGCAGTCGGGCCGTGCCCGGCCCCGAACGCGGTGTCCATGGCCGCCCGCACCCGCGCGGCACCGGCCTCGTGCGCGGCGGCCCGTACGAACGCGGTGCGCGGCAGCCGGGCCGCCGTCAGCCGGTCCACGGCCACCTGCGCGACGTCGGCGCCCGCGTAGCCGTCGAGACGGGCGTGCAGCCGGTGCGCGAGCAGTCCGGTGCCGCAGCCCAACTCCAGTACGGTGCGCGGGTGTTGGGCGCGTACCAGCTCGACGGTACGGTCCACCCAGTCGCGCATGTGCGCGGCGGGCAGGGCTGTCCCGAGTCGGACGCGCGCCATCCGGACAGGTCCAGGTCGTCGGCGTGCCGCCCCTCGCCCGTCTCGTACACCCACTCGTACACCTCGGCCCAGTGCGCCAGGTGCTCGCGCAGCAGCGGTCCCGGTTCGGGCAGCGCCGCGGTGGCCTCCGGGCGCGGGTGACGAGCAGGCCGCCGCCGGGGCGGGCGGACGTCGGCGACCCAGGGTGCCGGGCGACCAGGTCGGTGTGCCGGGCGGGCGTCGTCGTGTCGTCGGGATCGGGCATCAAGGGGCTCCGTGTCTGTCGGGGTCGCTGGAATCTCTGGGATCGCCGGAATCGCCGGGGACGTTGGGGCGTTGGGATCCCCGGGTAGCTGGGATCGCTGGGATCGCTGGGTTCATTGCGGGCGTTGGGGGTTGCGGGTCGGTCCGGGAGCAGGCGTCGGTCGCGCAACCGCAGGGCGCGGTCGGCCCACGCCGCGACCAGCGGGTCGTGCGTGACGGCCAGCACGCTCAGGCCGGTGGCCCGCAGCCGGTCGAGCAGCGCGAGTACGGTCCGGGCGGCCGCCGGGTCGAGGGACGCGGTCGGCTCGTCCAGCAGCAGCACGTCGGGGCGGGCGGCCAGGGCCCGCGCCAGGACGACGCGTTGGCGCTGGCCGCCGGAGAGCGCGTCCGGCCGCGCGGCGAGCGCGGGTCGAGGCCGACGGCCGCCAGCAGCGCGTGGGCCTCGTCGCGGGCCGCGGCGGCGTCCAGCCCGTGCAGCACGGTGAGCGGCCGGGCCACCGCCCGGCCCACCCGGTGGGCCGGATTCAGCTCCCGGCCGGGCTCTGCCCGACGAGTTGTACGGCTCTGAGCCGGTCCTTGCCACGGCGGCGGGCGCTCGCGGGCAGCGGGCGGCCATGCAGCGCCAGTTGCCCGCCGCGGCCGGGCGGCGCCCGACGAGCGCGTGCAGCAGCGTGGTCTTGCCACTGCCCGACGGCCCCACCACGGCGAGCGCGCCACCGGGCGCGAGGTCGAGGTCGCACCCGTCGAGCAACACCTCCCGGCCGGGCCGCACCAGCCGGAGCCCTCGCACGGACAGCGGGGCGCCGACGCCTCTCCCGGCCCGAAGGGCGAAGCGGACGCCGGGCGTCCGGGCCGGACGTGATCGGTGGGCGGGGCGCGGCGGGTGCCTCGGCGGGTAGGGGCTCCGTCGGTGCCCCGGTGGGCGGGGACACGGGCGATACGTCGACGGCCGTGGGCACAGTCGGTGCCCCGGCGGGCGAAGACGTGGCCGGTACCCCGGCGGACAGGACACCAGCCACGGCCGGTACCTCAACGGCTGGAAGCCCCGCCCGAACATCAGCGCCCGGAGGTACGGCCGGAACACCAGCTCCCGGAGGCGTAGCCGGTACCCCGGCAGACGGAGACGCGGCACGTACCTCCACATCCGGCGGCGCGGCTGCTACCCCGGCGGACGGAGACGCGGCACGTACCCCTACGCCCGGAGGCGTAGGCGTCGCGTGCGCGCACGGCGTCGCGCTCGGGCGGTGGGCGGCTCCGCTCCGGTCCCGACGCGCAGTACGACGTCCGCCACTTCGGCCGCCAGGCCGTGGTCGTGGTCACCAGGACGACGCCGCGCCCCGGGCGCCGCGTCGGGCGCGTATCGCGTCCGCGACCAGGGCGGCGGTCGCCGGGTCCATGGCGGAGGTCGGCTCGTCCAGGACGAGGAGTTCGGGGTCGCCGCACAACGCGCGGGCGAGGGCGACGCGTTGGGCCTGGCCGCCGGAGAGTTCGGCGGCGCGCCGGGAGGCGAGGACGGGGGCAGGCCGAGGCGCGCCAGCGTCTCGCGCACGCGGCGGCGCGGGCCGCGCGGTCGCCCTCCGTCAGTTCCTCGCCGACCAGGCGGTCGACGCGCCAGTGGGGTGGAGGGCGGCGCCGGGGTCCTGGCCGAGCCAGCCGCAGCGGGCGCGCCGCCAGCGGCGGGCGGCGCGGCCGGGCGCCACGGGCGTGCCCGCCAGCGGACGGCGCCGCCGGTCCGGGTCAGGCCCGGCGGCAGGACGTCGAGCAGGGCGTGCAGCAGGGTGCTCTTGCCCGCGCCGGACGGTCCGGTGACGGCGACGACCTCGCCCTCGGCGACCCGCAGTCCGGTCGGCGGCAGCAGCACGGCGCCGTCGGCGGCGGACCGGCGCACCGTCAGTCCGTCGACCGCCAGCAGGGCGTCACGCGGCACCGCCCGGGGCCGGGAAGCGGCGTGGGCGGCGGCCGACAGCGCCCAGGCGCATCCGGCCAGGGCGGCGGCCGGGGCGAGGAGGCCATCGGGTTGAGCGCGGCGCCCGGCAGGTTCTCGCTGAGCATGAGCGCCCAGTCGGGCGTCGGCGGCTGCGGCCCGAGCCCGAGGACGGCGAGCGCCGCGGCGATCTGGAGGGCGGTGACCAGCCGCAGTCCGGCGTCGGCGGTGACCAGGCCGCGCAGCGCGGGCAGGACCTCGTGGCACAGCACCGACGGGATGGTCTCGCCGCGCTCGACGGCGGCCCGGACATGGCCGCTGGAGCGCAGGTACGCGGACTGCGCGGCCACGACGCGGGCGGTGAGCGGCGCGCCGCTGAGGACCGCCGCCACGATCACGGCGGCGGCGCCGGGAGCGCGCCCGCAAGCACCAGGGCCAGGACGAGGGCGGGTACGGCGAGCAGCAGATCGCACAGCGCGCGGACGGCGCTCGCCGTCCGGCCGCCCGCCCACCCGGCGGCCAGCCCGAGCGCCGTACCGCAGCCCGCCGCGAGCGCCGCGCTACCAGCGCGACCGCCAGCGGTCCGAAGCCGCCGCACAGTACCCGGAGAGGACGTCGCGCCCCAACGCGTCGGTGCCCAGCGGGACATCGGCGCTCGGCGCCGCCCAGGGCACGCCGACCGGCCGCCGCGGATCGTGCGGCGCGGCGTACCGGCCGAGTGCCGCGACGAGGACGACGGCCACGGCCACGGCCGCCGCGACGACGCCCGGCGGAAGGCGACGCGGCCACGGGACGCGGCCGGTACGGGCGCGCGGCCGGTACGGGGTACGCGGCCAGTCCGGAGGGCGCGGCCAGTCCGGAGGGCGCGGCCAGTCCGGGCGCGCCCTGGGCGCGGACGAGGTCCGCCGTCGCGCGGCGGGCTCGGAGGACGGCGAGCGGCATCAGGCACCCGCTCCCGCCGAGGACGGCCGCAAGGCCCTCGGCCGCCGGGCGCGCCCGCCCGCCCTCGGCGACGAGCATGCCCAGCAGCAGGACCAGGACGGGCGGCAACGCGGCGCCCAGGACGACGGGGACATCCCGCACCGCGACCGCCGACACCAGCAGGCTGCCGGTGCCGGGGTAGCCGAAGACCGACTCCACCAGCGCCGTTCCGCGACGAGCCCGGCCGCGACCAGGGCCGTGACCTGCGCCGCCGGTACGCGCAGCAGCGGCAGGACGTGGCGCCGTACGACGAGCGCGGCGGGGATGCCGCGCAGCCGGGCGTCGGCCACGTGGGGGCGGGCGAGGGCGTCGTCGAGCGCGCCGCGCAACAGCGCGGTGGCGTACGCCGCCGAGGGCAGCGCCAGCGTCAGCGCGGGCAGGACCAGCACCTCGGGGCGGCGAGCGGCGAACCGCCCGGCGGCAGCAGGGACACCGCGGGCAGCACCCCAGCCACCCGCGAACACCGCGACGAGTACGGCGGCGTGGACCGGCTGCGGCACGGCGGCCAGCCCGGTCGCCAGCCCGCCCCGCCGGCCCGCCCGGCGCCCGCCGACGCCGCGCACGCCGACGCCGCGCCCGCCACCGCGCCCGCCGCGCCCGCAGGTCCGGGCGAGCAGGGCCGCCGCCGTGAGGACGGCCGTGACGGCGAGCGCGGCGCCGACGAGCACCGCCGTGGCGGGCAGCCGCTCGCCGAGCAGCGCGGTCACCGGCCGACCACCGGCCAGCGAGTGGCCCAGGTCGCCGCGGAACGCCCCGGACAGCCACGCCAGATAGCGCAGCGGCGCGGGCCGGTCGAGACCGAGCCGGTCCCGCAGCCGCGCGACGTCCGCGTCCGAGGCCCGGCCCGCCGTCCGTACGTCACCGGCGTCGCCGGGCAGCAGCGTGGTGGTGGCGAAGACGACGGCGGTGGCGGCGACCGCCAGCAGGACCGTGCGCACCGCCCGGCGGAGCGTCACCACCCAGCAGAGCGTCATCGCCCAGCGGCGCGTCACCACCCGGCAGAGCGTCATCGGGCGATCCAGGCGCGGTCGATGAACATGCGCTGGAACCCGGGGCCGTCGGGCAGCCCCGGACCCCGGAGGCCGCGAGGTCCAGCCCGTCGCCGGTGCCCCAGACGACGTACCCGCCGTCCTTCCACAACGTGCGCTGGATCCCGGCCAGGAGCCGGTTGCGCTCGGTGGCGTCGAGGGTGGCCATGGCGGAGTCGAAGCCCTCGTCGAACTCCTTGTCGCGCCAGGCGGTCTCGTTGGTCGGCGAGGTGGACAGCAGCCCGACGCGGACCAGGTCGGGGAAGGAGATCCCGCCGTAGTAGCCGGTGTAGAAGCCCTTCTTGGCGTAGACGTCGGTGAAGTAGGTGTCGGCCGGGTCGACGCGCACCTTCGCCGTGACGCCGATGTCGGACAGCTGCTGGGCGTAGAGCGTGGCGGCGGTGTCCATGCCCGGGTACGAGGTGGTGGTGTGCAGCGTGACGGTCAGCCCGTCGGCGTGCCCGGCCTCGCGCAGCAGCCGCTTGGCCTTCGCCACGTCGCGGGTGCGCTGCGGCAGGTCCTCGGGTAGGCGGGTCGTACGGGGTGGGCAGGTCGTTGGCGATCCGCCCGTAGCCGAGGAAGACGGTGTCGACCAGGGCGCGGCGGTCGGCGGCGAGCCGGAACGCCTCCTGACCCTGGGGTCGTCAAGGGCGCGGTGTCCCGTCGCATCACGAACGGGTACTCGGTGACGCCCTCGCGGCGTACGACCCGCGTCCGCCCGCCGCCGCTGCCAGCCGACTTGACCGCCGCGGGCTGACGCTGCCCGCGACGTCGGCCTGTCCCGAGGTGACGGCGGCGGCGCGGGCCTGCGGGTCGGCGACGGCCTGGATCTCGACGCGGTCCAGGTGCGGACGCGGGCCCCACCAGCGGGGTTGCGGACGAGGGCGGCGGTCTGGGCGGCGGACTTCGCCACCCGGAACGGGCCCGAGCCGGGTACCGGTTCGCCGAAGTCGCGGGTCCCGTCGGGGACGACGAAGCTGATGGACTCCAGCGCCTTGGGCGCCTCGGCCAGCGGGGCGCGGGTGGCCAGGACCACGGTGTGGTCGCCACGGGCGGTGGAGGCGGCCATGTCGAAGTCGGCGAGCCTGCCGTAGTTCTCGGCGGCCTTGCTCGCGATGCGCCGCAGGAGTAAGGACGTCGGCGGCGCGCACGGGCGGCCGTCGGTGAACTCGGCGTCGTCGCGGAGCGTGAACGTCCAGCGGTCCAGCGCCTTGTTGGGCTTCCAGGAGGCGGCGAGGCGCGGTTCGGGCGCCGTCCGCGCCGGGGACGGTCAGCACGTCGTAGACGAGGGCGAAGCGCAGCAGGTCGGACTCGTTGCCGAGGCCGCCGTGCGGGTCGTCGCTGGCGGTGGCCGGTGAACCGGCGACGGCGTAGCGCAGGGTGCCGCCGTCGACCGGGGTCGACGCGCCACCGCCGCCACCATCGCCGTCGCCGTCGCCGGAAGAGGAGGAACACCCGGTCAGGAGCAGCGCGCCGGTCGCGGCGCCGACGAGGATGGTGCGGAGGGTTCTGTGGCAGGAGCGCATGGTTCTTTCACTTCGGGTATGGGGGTACGGAGGTGTGGGGTGCGGGGGTACGGAGTACGGGGTACGGGGCCTGGACTCAGCGCCACGACGGCAGGGCGGGGGCGGAGGCGGGGAGACGGCCGCGAGCGCCCGGTCCACCAGGGCGGCGATACGGGTCACCGCGTCGCCGGTGAGCAGCGAGTAGTGGTGGCCGTCGACCGTCTCCTCGTCGACCGGCCCGGCCGTCCGCGGCGCCCAGCCCAGCGCGGGCAGGTCCGGGCGTCGTCCACGCCCATGCCGACTCCCGCGTTGCGCGGTGACGGCAGCGCGGCGCGGATGAGCAGGGTGCGGGTGCCGGGGTCGCGCAGGTGCCCCGCGCGGTGGTCGCCGAGCGCGCGCAGGTGGCGGGTGAAGACCGCGATCCGGGTGTCGGCGGTGTCGCGGGTGCCGAGCAGCCCGGCGTCGCGCAGGCGCGCGGTCACGGCGGCGCGGGCGTCCGCGGCGAGGCCCGGGTCCCCGTCCACGCCAAGGTCCGAACCAAAGTCCGAGCCCAGGTCCGAGCCCAGGTCCACGTCGAGGAACGCCTCCAGGGAGTGCAGGTAGCGCAGGGCGCCGATCGCCTCGTCCTGCTCGGGCCCGGCGCCGCCGAGCGGGGTGATCCGGTCGGGAGTGTTGGAGTCGATCAGCACCAGCAGGTCGGTGCGTTCGCCCCGCCGCTCCAGTTCGCAGGCCATCGCGTGGGCGAGGGTGCCGCCCATGGACCAGCCGCCGAGCAGGTACGGGCCGTGGGGCTGGTACGGACGGATCGCGTCCAGGTAGGTGTCGACCATGCCCGGGATGTCGGCCGGTCCCGCACCGTCGCCAATGAGGGCGGGGTCGGTCAGGGCGACGACGGGCCGTTGGTCCGTGAGGAGCCCGGCCAACTCGCCGTAGCACAGCACGTCACCGCCGGACGGGTGCATCAGGAACAGGGGCCGGTCGTCGCCGCCTTCACCGTCGCCGTCACGCAGCGGCAGGGCGAAGTCGGCGCGGCGGTCCGCGTCGCCTCGGCCGACCGGGTGCTCCCGGTCCCGCCGCCCGGGCGGGCGTCCCACTCCTCGGGGCGGAGGCCAGCCGACGTACCCGCTCGGCGTACGCGGCGAACGCCCGGTCCGCCTCGGCCGCGGACAGCGCGCTCTCCAGCACGTCCCACTGGAGCAGCAACGCCCCTCCCTGTTCGAGCACTTGGTGGTCCAGCCAGGTCTGCGGGTGCTGCTCACCCCGTACACCGGGGTCCCGGCCCAGTCGAGGTCGTGGCCGCCGCCGAGCGGCCCCGACAGGCCGAGCGCGCTGGTGAAGACGACGGGCACCGACTCGGTGCGCCCGCTGCGCGAGGACTTCTCCGCGAGCACCTCCAGCGCGGAGAACGCGCGGTGGTCCAGGTCCTCGAAGAGCGTGCGTTGGGCGCGGGCCGCCGCCTCGGCGAAGGGCGTGTCCGGCGCGCGGTCCACGGTGTGCGCCATGAGCGAGGTGAAGTCACCCACGACGGCGTCCGCGCCCGGGAGTTCGGCGGGGCGGTCGAAGAGGGTGAGCGTGATCGCGAAGCGGTCCTGTCCCGACCAGCCCGCCAGCGCCTCCCCGTACGCGGCGAGGAGTACGGCGGTGGGGTGAGCCCGCGCTGTGCCGCCTCCGCCTTGAGCGCCGCCCAACGCGCGGGCTCCAGCCGCGCGGTACGCCTGCCGAAGCGGGGCCGCGCCTCGGTGCCGGACGGGCGCAGCGGAAGCGCGGGCGCGCCGGGCAGGCTGTCCAGCCGGGCCCGCCAGTAGGCGGCGGCGCGGGCGTGCTCGGGTCCCTCGGCACGTCGCTCCAGCGCCGCGACGCACGCGGCGAAGGTGGTGGTGAGCGGCGGGAGTTCGGCCGCCGGGTCCGTGTACAGGGCGCGCAGCTCGCGGTCCCAGATCAGGTAGCTGGCGGTGTCGCACACCAGCACGTCGACGTTGACGTACAGCCGGACCACGCCGTCGGGCAGCCGGGCGGCCCGGATGTCGACCAGCGGCCAGCGGCCGGGGCGCGGCTCGCGGCGGACCATGCGTTCGCGGATCCGGTCGAGCTTGCGTTCGCGGTCCGGCGCGGTCGCGGCGGTCAGGTCGTGGACCCGTACGCGGTAGTGCGGGACGCGTTCCAGGATCCGGTTGCGGCCCTCGGGCGAGATCACCGCGCGCAGCATCGGGTGCCGGGCGATGACCCGGTTCCACGCGGTCTCGTAGCGTGCGAGGTCCAGCCCCGTGCAGTCGTACTCCAGGTGGAACGAGCACGGTACGTCCCCGAGGCGGTAGCCGCCCGATCCGCCGACCCAGTAGGCGTGCTGTACGCGGGTGAGGGGAACTCCGCCGGGCCGTCGTCCTGTTCGGCCGGGCGCGGGCGGGTTCGGCCGGGCGCGGAGCCGGTTCGGCCGGGCGCGGGCCGGTTCGGCCGGGCGCGGAGCCGGTTCGGCCGGGCGCGGGCGGGTTCGGCGAGAGCGGCGCCAGCGCGGCCACCGAGGGCGGGCCAGCAGGTCCTGGAGGCGGATGTCCCCGGCACCGTGCTCGTCGCGGAGGCGGGCGAGCATGCGGGTGGCCAGGAGCGAGTGCCCGCCGAGGGCGAAGAAGTCGGCGTCGCGGTCGTCGACCGTGAACCCCAGCAGCTCCGACCAGAGGGCAGCCAGGGTCTTCTCGGCGGTGTCGCGCGGCGCGGAGTCCGGAGGACGGCGCTCGCGGGGCGGTCGCGGGTGTCGTCGGGGGTGTGGTCGGGGCGCGGCGGCGGGCGACGTGCCCGCCGTACGTGCCGCCAGGTCGGCCGGGGAGACGGCGACCGAGGCGGGGCGCGGCCGTGCGCGGCGAGGGCGAGCAGCCGGTCCACCGACCGCATGCCGTCCCGCAGGCCGATCGAGTGGCGCGAGGCGACGACGCGTTCGCCGCCGCCCGGCCCGACCCGCCAGCCGTCCCACGCCACGCTGATCCAGCGCGTGCCGCCCGCCTCGCCGGTGGAGTCGGCGGCGTGTTCGCGTTCCGCGAGGGCGTCCAGGAAGCGGTTGGCGGCGGCGTACGGGCGAGCCCCAGGCCGCCGACGAACGCCGTCGCCGACGACATCAGCAGCACCGTGCCGGGCCGCCGGTCCTCGGGAGCCGCCACAGCGCGGCGCGCAGGGCCATGGCCGCGCCGACCTTGGCGCGGGCGTGGGCCCGTACGGTCGCGGGTCGGCCGCCCGCAGCGGGGCGACGGCGGCGGAGGCCACGACTCCGGCCGCGTGCACCACCAGCGCCAACGGCCCGTACCGGTCGGCCACCTCCCGCAGCAGGGCGGCGGTGGCGGCGGGTCGGCCGCGTCGACCGCCCGAATCTCGACGCGCGCGCCGTCCACCCGCAACGCCCTTACGGCGTCCGCGCGTTCGGCATCCCGACTGCCGGGGACCGGCGCGTCGGGCAGTCCGGTACGCCCGGTGACCACGACCCGGTGCCCCGCGCCGCCCAGATGCCCGGCCAACGCGAGCCCGACGTCGCCGAGCCCACCGAGCACCACGACCGGCCCGGGAGCGAACCGGTCCGCCACGACTGTCCGCTCCGGGTCGTCGCCGAACGGGCTGGCGTCGCCGGGCCGGACGGCGTCGCCAGACCGGCTGGCGTCGGAAAACGGGCTCGCCTCGCAGGACGGGCTGCCATCGACAGACAAGCTCACGTCACCAGACCGGACGGCGTCGGCAAACCCCACCGCGTCCCCAGACAGGCTCACGTCGCCAGACAGGCTCACGTCGCCAGGCGGGCGTCCGTCGCCAGACGGGTTCGCGTCGCCAGACCCAACCGCCTCGCCAGACCCGGCCGCCGCCGCGTTGCCCGACCCGCCTCGTTGTCCGCCCTCGCCGCGTTGCCCGCCCTCGCCACGTTGCCCACCGCGTCCGTAGGCCGCCATGGGTGAGGCCGCGGACCCAGCGGTGGGCGCCGCGGATCGCGGTTTCCAGGCCGCTCGGGGACCCGGCCGCGAGGCTCGCGGCTTCCGCGCGGACCGCGCGGGCGAGACCGGCGGTACGCCGCGCGGAGGCGTCCGGCGTACCGGGCGGCAGGTCCACGGCGCGCCAGCGCAGTCCGGGAACTCCTGGGCGAGCACGCGCGGTACGGCCAGTGCCGCCGCGCCCTCGGCCACCGGCCGGTCCGCGCTCTCCGCCTGCTGCGCGCCGACCGTGACGTGCACGAGGAGCGCGCGATGCGCCAAGCGGCGGCGGTGCGCGCCACGTCCGCGTACCGCAGCACCACGTCCGTGACCCGCTCGGCAGACTCGCCACCGGCGGCCGGAACATCGGTCGGGGCGTCGAGGAAGACGATTCCCGCGCACGGTTCCGTGGGGTCCTCGGCGGCCTCGGCGAAGGTGACGGGCCGGGCACCAGCGGCGGTCAGTTCCGCGCGGACGGCGTCGGCCAGCCCGGACTCCCCGGGAGCCGCGACGAGCCAGCGGCCCGCCAGAGGCTCTGTGTTCGCCGCGTCCGCCGAGTCCGCCGGGACCACCGGGTCCGGTGCCGGGTGCGCCGCCAGGTGGGCAGGTGGAACGGCTCGTCCTCGCCGGGAACCGGAGTGGCCCCTCCGGCCGGGCGGCCGGGGACGTGGACGGCTGCGGCGCCTCGATCCACAGGCGGCGGCGCCGGAACGGCACCCCGGCAGCGCGGGCGCGGCCACGCGCCGCCGCCCCGGCGGTGCAGCGCGTCCGCCGCGAGGTCGACGCCGTGGGTCCACAGTTCTCCTGCCGTCGCGAGCAGCGCGGCGCGTTCGGCGCCGGGCGCGTCCCGGCCGGGGAGGGTGGGCAGGGTGGCGAGCAGCCCCTTCACCCCGTGCTGGCGGGCGAGTTGGAGCAGCCCGCTGCCCGGACCCGCCTGTACGACGAGGGCGGGCCCCGCACCCATCGCGGTCCGCAGCGCGGCGGAGAACCGTACGACCGAACGCAGGTGCGGCACCCAGTGGTCGGCGCCGGGGCCGTCCGCAGCAGGTCGCCGGTGAGGGTCGTGGCCAGCGGAACGGCCGGGACGCGCGGGTCCGTGGCCTCGGCCGCCGCGCGCAGTTCCGGCAGGACCGGGTCGACCAGCCGGGAGTGCGCGGCGGCGTCGAGGTGCAGCCGGGTGGCCCGTACGCCGTCGGCGGCGAGCAGCCGCTCCAGCGCGGCCACGTCCCGGCCGGGCCCGGAGACCACGCAGGATTCCGGCGCGTTGACGGCCGCGAGGTCCAGCGCGAGGGCGGGGTGGGCGGCGAGCAGGTCCCGGGCCGCCGCCTCGGCGAGGGCAGCGCCAGCATCGCGCCGCGCCCGGCGGCCCGGACATGCCACGGGAGCGCACGGTCACCAGGGAGGCCGCGTCGCGCAGGCTGAGCGCTCCGGCGAGCACGGCCGCCGCGTACTCGCCGAGGCTGTGCCCGACGAGCGCGTCCGCCTCGACGCCCCAGGCGCGCAGCGTACGGGCCGTGGCGAGCGAGGCGGTGAACAGGGCGGGAAGCCCGTGGGCCGGGTCGCGCAGGCGCTCGGTGACGCGGGGTCGCCGGGCTCGGCGGTGATCGCCTCCCGTGGCCCGGGGCCGAAGAGGGCGTCGCACTCCTCGACGGTGCGGGCGAACTCCGCTTCCTGGGCGAGAAGTTCGCGCCCCATGCCCGCGTACTGGGCACCGCCGCCGGGGAAGGCGAGGACGACGCGGGGCGGGCGGGGCCGGGGCGCGGCGGCGGGCGGCCCGCAGGGCACGGGCGGCGGCACCCGTCGCTGTCCCCTTACTCGTACGGTTACTCGTACGGCTACGCGTACGGTCCACGGCCCCGATCACGGCGGCGGCCCGGTGGGGCAGCGCTCCGCGCCCGGTGTGCAGGGTGTACGCGGCGTCGGCGCGATCCGCTTCTCCCGCGTCGAGGGCGGTGGCCGTCGCGTCGGCGAGGTCGGCCAGGGCGTCGTCGCGGTGCGCGGAGAGCAGGACGAGCTGCGGGCGGTCGTCGGGCGGCGGGCGGACCGTTGGGCGCGCTGCCCAGCACCACATGGCAGTTGGTGCCGCCGATGCCGAAGGAGCTGACTCCGGCGTGGCGCGGCCCGGTCCACGGGTGGCCCGGTGGACGACCGTGAACGGCGATCCGTCCAGCCCGAGGTCGGGGTTGACCGGACGCGCGTCGAGCGTCGGGGATCAGCCCGTGGTGGAGCGCGAGGACGGCCTTGGCGAAACCCGCGATTCCGGCGGCGGTGTTGGCGTGCCCGATGGCGCTCTTGACGGAGCCGATCCCGCACCAGCCGGAGCCGGGGCCGCCGCCGGAGCCGGGATCAAGAGCGGGCTCCGCCGTGGCGAACGCGCGCCGCAGCGCCGCGAGTTCGACCGTGTCGCCGAGCCGGGTACCGGTGCCGTGCGCCTCGACGTAGCCGATGTCGCGGGTGTGACGCCCGCGACGGCCAGCGCCTCCGCGATGGCGCGCGCCTGGCCGCGCGGGGACGGGCGGTGAACCCGGTGCGGTCGCCGCCGTCGTTGTTCACCGCCGAACCGCGCACCACGGCCAGGATCGGATCGCCGTCGGCGAGGGCGTCGCGCAGCCTGCGCAGCACCGCCACGCCGACCCCTGGCTGTGCACGATTCCGGTGCCCTCGGCGGAGAACGCGCGGACCCGCCCGTCGGCGGAGAAGATGCCGTCGGGCACGTGGAGGTAGCCCTGCCCTGCGGCACGATCAGGAGGCGCCGCCCGCGAGGGCCGTGTCGCACTCCCCGCCAGCAGCGACTGGGCGGCGAGGTGCACGGCGACGAGCGAGGTGGAGCAGGCCGTGCCGACGGTGAGGGCCGGACCGGTCAGCGCGAGCCGGTGCGCGACGTGCAGCGGAAGGTAGTCGCCGACTCCGGAGAGCGCCGCCTGGAGGCTGCCGACGGGGTCGGCCTGCGCGGCGGCGTACCGGTCGGCGAGGTTGCGGGCCAGGTAGTCGCTGTGCGCGGCCCCGCGAAGACGCCCACGGCGCCCGCACCCGCGCCGCCGCCGTGCCCGGCGCGTTCCAGCGCGCGCCAGCACGCCTCAAGGAACAGCCGCTGCTGCGGGTCCATCGGCGCGGCCTCGGCGTCGGTCAGCCCGAACGGCTCCGGGTCGAACCGGTCCTGGTCCTCGATCACCCCGCCGACCGGTACGTACGCGGGTTGGCGCGCAGCTCGGGCGGTACGCCGCGCTCGGCCAGTTCCCGGTCGGTGTACCGGGTCAGGCCGGACCGGCCGGAGCGGAGCAGGTCCCAGAACGCCTCGGTGTCGGGCGCCCCGGGAAGCGGCAGTCGAGCGCGGTGACGGCGATCGGCTCGTCTTCGTCGCGCGGCGTGGCGGTCCCGCTCATCGCGTGGCCTCCTCGGCGAGGGCGCGGGCGGCGGCGCGTGCGGACCGGCGCGACGACGGCCGGGGCGCGGCGGTCGCGGCGACGGCGCGGCGGGGTGTCGCCGGGGCGTGCCGTGCGGTGATCCGGGCGGCCAGCGACGCCACCGTGGCGTGCGCGAACATGTCGGCGAGCGCCAGGTCGGGGCGATGCCCTCGCGCAGTCTGCGGTGGGCCAGGACCAGGGTCAGCGAGGTCGCGCCGAGCGCGGCGAACGTGCTGTCGGGGCCACCGGTTCACCGGTGAGGTCGCCGAGAACGGCGGTGACCGTGGCGAGGACGTCCGCGTCGGGGACATCCGTGGCGAGGACATCCGTGTGGGGTGCGTGGTCGGGTCC
Source organism: Streptomyces sp. M19 (assembly GCA_038070365.1). Lineage (GTDB taxonomy): Bacteria > Actinomycetota > Actinomycetes > Streptomycetales > Streptomycetaceae > Streptomyces. The sequence continues at coordinate 701,300 of JAMYWE010000001.1, forward strand.
GGCGCCGGTCCGCCGTCCGGCGCCGGTCCGGGATCCGCGTGTCCCGGCCGGTACACGACCTCGGCCAACCCGCCGGGCGCGAGGGCCGGTTCGGCACGCGCGTCGCCGGTGAGGTCCGCGACCCGCCGCAGCCACCGCGCCGACGCCTCCAGCGCCTGTACGGGCCCGAGTCGGCCGGGCCGCAGGACGAGCGCGGCCTCCAGGCCGAGCGCGGTGGCCTCGGCGAGCGCGACGGCCGCCCACGAGCCGTCGAGCGCGGCGTCCGCGGCGGCGTCGACAGCGACCTCCGCACCGGGGCTCGCGCCGGAGCCCGCACCGGCGTCCTGGGAACCGGATTCGGCCCGTCCTCCGTCCTGCTGGAGCCGGGCCAGCACGGCGTGGTCGATCTTGCCGTTGGCGGTGACGGGAAGGTGGTCCAGGACCACGAACCGGTTCGGGACCATGTAGTCGGGAAGCCGTTCGCGCAGCGCGTCCGCCAGTCCCGCCGGGTCCAGATCCGTACCGTCGGCGCCCGCGGTGACAGGTGGGCGACGAGCCGGGGCCGTCCGTCGGGGCCCGGGACCGAGGAGACGACGCACTGCCGCACCCCGGGTGGCGGCTCAGGACGGCCTCGATCTCGCCCAGTTCGATGCGGTGCCCGCGGATCTTGACCTGCCGGTCGGCGCGGCCGAGGAACTCGATGGTGCCGCCGGGCGTCCACCGGCCGAGGTCGCCCGTGCGGTACAGGCGGCGGCCGAGGACGGGGTGGCGGGCGAAGCGCTCCGCGGTCTGCGCGGGTCGCCGACGTAGCCGCGGGCCAGTCCGTCGCCGCCGATGAACAGTTCGCCCGCCTCGCCGACCGGACAGGGCGCGCCGTCCTCGTCGAGCACGTGGAAGGACTGGCCGCGCAGGGCCCGGCCGTAGGGATGCTGCGCCAGCCGGGGTCGACGCGCTCGACGGGGTGGGTGATGGACCAGATCGACGCCTCGGTGGCGCCGCCGAGGCTCATCACCCGGGCCCCGGGGCGAGTCGGCGCAGCCGGTCGGGGAGGGTCAGCGGGATCCAGTCGCCGGAGAGCATCACCAGCCGCAGCCCCGCAGGGCGGCGGTGGCGGCCTCCGGCTCCATCTCGGCGTACTCGACGAGCATTTCGAGCAGGGCGGGGGCGGTGTTCCACACGGTGACGCCGTGCCGCCCGGCAAGTTCGAGCCAGTGCTCCGGGTCGCGCTGCCGCGCCGGGTCGGGCAGGACGAGGGAGCCGCCCGCGCCGAGCAGCCCGTACACGTCGAAGACGGACAGGTCGAAGCTGAGGGCCGACAGCGCCAGGACCCGGTCCTCGGGGCCGATGCCGAACCGGTCCACGATGTCGTCGATCGTGGTGCGGGCGGCCCGGTGCTGGATCTCCACGCCCTTGGGGGTGCCGGTGGAACCCGAGGTGAAGATGGTGTACGCCGTGTCGTCCGGGCCCGGGGTCCGTGGGGCGGGTGCGGGGCGGAGGCGGCGGGGCCCGCCGCGCCGCCCGTGGGTCTGCCCGCCGCGTTCAGCCGGTGCGCGGTGACGCCGTCCGGCCAGGTGACGTCCACGCCCCGGCCCGTCAACGCGTGCCGTACGCCCGCCCGTTCGCAGACCGCCGCGATCCGCGCCGCGGGCCAGGACGGCTCGACGGGCAGGTATCCGGCGCCGCAGGCGCTGACGCCCAGGACGGCGGTGATCTGCGCGACGCCCTTCTCGCAGGCGACGGCGACGAGGTCGCCGGGGCCGATGCCGTGGGCGGTGAGCAGGGCGCCGGTGGCGGCGGCGTTGCGGGCGAGACGGCCGTGGTCCACCACGCCGGACGGGCCGTGCAGCGCGGGCCGGTCCGGTGGTGCCGGCCGCCGCGCGCCGGGTCGTGCAGCAGCGGGCCCGCGTCCGCGAACGGCCGGGCGTCCAGCGGCTCCTCGGGCCGGAACGTCGGGTCCCAGCCGAGCGCCGGGTCCCGCCAGGCCGCGGGCTCGGCCAGGGCGCGCAGCAGCCGTACGGTCGCGTCGAGCAGGGCCGGTACGTAGCCCTCCGGGAAGGCACCGGCGACCGCGTCCCAGGCCATGCGCAGGGAGCCGCCCTCGTCCCACACGATGTGGTCGAGCAGGACCTGCGGGGTCTGGGATATGCCGTGGACCTCGGCGCCGAGCCAGGCGGCGGCGGGCGCGCCGTCGCCCGACAGGCCCACGCCGCTGGTGAACACCACGGGGTAGCCGTCGGCGAGGGCGGGCGGCCCGGCCGGGGCGGCGAGGTCGCGGAGCACCTCCACGCCGGACACCGACCGGTGGTCCAGGTCCGTCCAGAAGCGGCGGTTGACCTCGGCGGCGTATCCGGCGAAGCCGTCCGGGGCGCCGGGGGCGTAGGCGGGGAGGCCGACCAGGGCGGTGGTGGTGAAGTCGCCCACCACGTCGGCCGCTTCGCCGGGTACGTCCGGGCGGTCGAAGAGCGTGGTGTTGAGGCAGAACTCCTCCCCGCTCCCCAGCGTCCGAGCGTCGCGGCGAAGGCGGCGAGGAGGGTGGCGGTGGGTGTGACGCCGTGCTCGGCCGCGCGGCGCAGCGCGGCCCAGGTGTCGGGGTCGAGGGTGGCGGCGGAGCGTTCGAAGCGGGGCGGCGTGGTGTCGGCGGGTCGCGCAGCAGCGGGAGCCGGGGCGCGGGCGGCAGGTGGTGCGCGCCGCGCCCAGTAGGCGCGGTCCCGGTCCCGGCGGACGGCCCACTCGGGGTCGCGGGCCCGCTCGTTCTGGAGGGCGGCGAACTCGGCGGTGGGCGGCGGCAGTCGGTGTCCGGGGTCGGCGACGAGCAGCCCCACTGGCGCATCAGCAGCAGCCAGCCCGCCAGGTCGGTGATGAGGACGTCCACGCCGACGTACAGCCGGGTCCGGCCGTCCGGGAGCAGCGCGGCGTGCAGGTCGAACAGCGGCCAGCGGTCGGTGGGCCGGACCTGGTGGGAGCGTTCGTGGCGCAGCGCGGCGAGGGTCTCCTCGACCCGGCCGGGCGCCGCGTCCCGCAGGTCCGTGACGCCGATCCGGTAGGGGCCGGGATCGGGCAGGATCCGCTGGCGGCCCCGGTCGTCCACGGTCATGCGGAGCATCGGGTGGTGGGCGACGAGGCGGTTCCAGGCGGTCTCCAGCCGGGCCGTGTCGGCGATCGGGTCGCCTTCGGCGGGGTCCGGTCGTACTCGTGGAAGTAGAAGGTGGCGACGCCGCCGAGCGGCAACCCGCGCTCCCGGCCGACGAGGTACGACGCCTGGACGGGCGTCAGCGGGAACGAGCCCGCCGCGCGGATGTCCGAGGCGTCCAGGACATCCCGGGCGTCCGGGGCGTCCGAGCCCGAGGCGTCCAGAGCCTCCGGGTCCGAGGCGTCCAGAGTGTCCACGGCGTCCGGGGCGTCCAGGTCCCGCGTGACACCGGCGCCGTCCGGCCCGGACGCCGAATCCGCCGCGCCCGACAGCCGGTCCGCGACGCTCCGCGCGGTGGCGGTACCGAGGAACGCGGTGAGCGGCAGGTCGTGGCCGGTCCGTTCGCGGATCCTGCGGCGCAGCCGCACGGCGGTGAACGACTCCAGGCCCAGGACGGACAGCGGAGTCGTCGGCGTGATCCTGTGCGGCTCCGCGCCGAGCACCTCGGCGACGCAGTCGATCGCGCACTCCAGGGCGTCATCGGTCCGTACGAGCTGGTTCATCCGGTCTCCGTTACCGCGACAGGGTGCCGTCCCGCCCGCGACCAGGGCGGGACGGGGCGTGGCACCAGAAGGGCGTGACACCAGAAACCTAAATGAACATGATTATCAAATCAACTAAGCCGGACGATCCCACTCGCCGGACCGCGTCAGGACCCGCAGTCCGAGGGCCGGATCGCCGACGCGGTGGACCACGAGCCCCGCCTCGGCGGCCTCTTCGGAGAGCCGGCCATCCCCAGCACCCACCAGCGGTAGCCGACCTCCGCCTCCGAGACCGGGCGGCCGTCGCGCAGCGCGCGGTAGGTCATGCGCCAGGTGACCTCCGATTCGCCCGACGGTTCGGCGGCGGCCCACCCTCGTAGTCGAGCGCCCCGACGGACGCGGACGCCATGCGCGTGCGGGGACGGACTCGGGGCGTACGGCGGGCGAGGGTGAGGACGAGCGCGCCACCCGGCGCCAGCAGCCGGGCGGCGCGGACCCACAGGGCGCGCCGGTCGCCGGGCGGGAGGTGGCCGAGCACGTTGCACGCGACCAACGCCCGTATTCCGGTGGGCAGTTCGGCGCTCAGCGCGTCGCCGTCGAGCACCGTCACCCGGCGGCGCAGCTCGGGGTCGTCCAGCACCCGGGCGAGCAGCACGGCGCGCATCGCGGGCGAGGGCTCGACGGCCAGTACGGGATCGTCGCCGGGCAGCGCGGCGCAGACGGCCCGCACACCCGGCCGGAACCGGCCCCGAGGTCGACCACAGCACCGGTCCGCGCCGGGACCCGCCCGAGGACCTCGCCCAGCGCGGGCGCCAGTGCCGCCCAGGTCTCGGCGATCATGACGTCGAGGAACTCCGCGGAGCGCTCGTACGGATCACGCATCACTGCCTCCATCCAACGGAAAAGCCAACTGAAAACCGTTTTCAGTTGGCGCGGTCAGTGTCGCAGACCCCACCCCGAGCACGTCCCAGCCCCCGCCCGTCGGTTCCGGAACCCCGGGGCCAACACCCCGCGATTCGGGTTCCAACCCTCCTGACCTGCGCGTGTGTCATGGCGCAGGATCGTTGTCATCACCTTCACGAACGTTTTGGGAGTACGGAGATGGCCGGTCATGCACGGCGGAAGGTCCTGCGCGGAGCGGTGCTCGCGGCGATGGGAGGTCTCGTCGGGGGTACGGGAGCGGATCGGCCTTCGGCCGGACCCGTACCCGGCCCGGACCCAGCCCCGACCCGCCGCACGGGCCCGGGGCCGGAGCGAACCCGTTCCTCAGGGGCCGTTCGCCCCGGTGACGGAGGAGGTGACCGCGTTCGACCTGCCCGTGGTCGGCCGGATCCCCGCGAGCTGAACGGGCGCTACCTGCGAACGGGCCCCAACGTGCTGGGACTTGAGGACCCCGGGCGCACCACTGGATGCTCGGCGACGGCATGGTGCACGGCGTGCGGCTGCGCGACGGGCGCGCCGAGTGGTACCGCAACCGCTGGGTCCGCTCGTCCTCCGTGGCCGCGAAGCTCGGCGAGCCGTACCCGGGCGAGGCGCCGCCGGAGGACTTCCCTGCAACACCCACGTGATCCCGCACCACGGGCGGATCCTGGCGATGCACGAGGGCGGGCCGCTGCCGTACGAGCTGGACGGCGAGCTGAACACGCTGCGCCCCTACGACTTCCGGGGCACGCTGGCGGGTTCGTTCACCGCCCACACCAAGTTCGACGCGTACGCCGACGAGCTGCACGCCATCACCTACCACCCCACCTGGGACCACGTGCGCCATCTCGTGGTGGACCGGACCGGGCGGGTGGCGCGCACCACGAGGATCCCGGTCGCGGACGCGCCGATGATGCACGACTTCGCCCTCACCGAGCGGCACGTGGTCGTCTTCGACATGCCGGTCACCTTCGACGCCACGGCGGCCCGCGCACGCAGGCCCGTGCCGTACCACTGGGACGACCGGCACCCGCGCGGGTGGGCGTCATGCCGCGCGCCGGTGGCGCGATCCGCTGGTTCGAGGTCGAGCCCACGTTCTACTCGCACACGCTCAACGCCTACGACCAGGGCACGGACGTGGTGGTCGAACTCATCACCATGCCCGCCCCGTTCCACGCCGAGGGCCTGCGCTCCGACGGCCCCACCGCGCTCGGCACCCCGGCGCTCGACCGCTGGACCGTCGACCTCGCGCGCGGCGAGGTGCGGACGCGGCGGCTGGACGACCGGCCGCAGGAGTTCCCACGGGTCAACGAGACGCTGGTCTCGCGGCGCCACCGGTACGGGTACACGGCGTCGGCCGGTGACATGTGGCGGGCGTACCAGACGGTCGACGGGGCCCCGCCGGACCAGGCGTTCGGCAACGGCCTGTTCAAGCACGACCTGCTGCGCGGCACCACGCAGGTGCACAGCTTCCCGGGGCGCGGCGGCGAGCGAGGCCGTGTTCGTCCCGTCGCACGGCGCGGACCCCGACCCCGGGCGGCCGAGGACGACGGCTACACGCTGGCGTACGTGCACGACCCGGACCGGGGCGCGGCCGACCTGGTGATCCTCGCGGCCCAGGACTTCACCGGCGAACCGGTCGCCCGGATCCAGCTCCCCGGGCGGGTGCCGCTGGGCTTCCACGGCAGTTGGGTGCCCGACGCCTGAGGCCCCGGGCGAGCCGGGGATCTCAACGGGACGCCGGGGATCTCAGCGGGACGCCGGGGCCTCAACGAGACGGGCCTTAGCGGGCAGGGCAGGACGGGCTCAGCGCGCCCGGTAGGGCGTCAGCGGCCCGCCATGCCAGGTCGAGAAGATCAACTGGGTCTGGAGCCGGGCGACTTCGGTCCGGGCGGTGAACTCCTCCAGCACCAGCCGTTGCAGGTCCTGGCTGCTGCCGCAGGCGACATGGACGATGAAGTCCTCGGGGCCGGTGACGTGGTGCACCGCGCGGGTCTCCGGCAGCGACAGGACGTGCGCGACGAACGGGTCCACCAGCGGCCGGGCGTGCGGCTGGACCTGCACGGCGAGCAGCGCCTCGATCGGCCGCCCGACCGCCTCGGGGCGACCCGCGCCGCGTAGCCGGTGATGACCCCGGCACGGCGGAGCCTGCTGACCCGGTCCAGGCAGGTGGAGGGGCGACACCGACCGCCGCCGCCAGGTCCTTGTTGGCCATACGTCCGTCGTTCTGCAACCGGCGCAGGATGTCGACGTCGATCGGATCGAGGCACACGTTTTCGACCATCCGCCGAATATAGTCCGGGCTCCGGCATAAAGGCCCGCCCGCGTGCGACGTTGACCGCCATGAGGAGACGAGAAGACCTGCGCACGCGCGCCGTCCACGCGGGCCGGGACGACCTGGCGGACCTCGGCACGCACGCGGTTCCGCTGGACCTGTCGACCACCTACCCCGCCCGCGACAGCCGGGACGAGGCGGCGCGGCTGGACGTCCTGGCCACCGGCGAACAGCTCCCCGGCCCGCCCGTGTACGGCAGGGTCGGCAACCCGACCGTGGGCCGCTTCGAGTCGGCGCTCGCCGAACTGGAGGGTGCGCGGCGGCCGTGGCGTTCGCCAGCGGGATGGCGGCCCTCAGCGCCTGCCTGCTGGCGGCCGTCGCGGGCGGCACCCGCACGTGGTGGCGGTGCGTCCGCTGTACGGCACCAGCGACCATCTGCTCGGGTCGGGCCTGCTGGGTACCGAGGTGACCTGGGCGCGGCCCGAGGAGGTCGACTCCGCGATCCGGCCGGACACCGGCCTGGTGATCGTGGAGAGCCCGGCGAACCCGACGCTGTCCGAGGTGGACCTGCGCGCCCTGGCCCGCCGTTGCGGGTCCGTACCGCTGCTGGTCGACAACACCTTCGCCACCCCGTGCTGCAACGCCCGGCCGAGCACGGCGCGCGGATCGTGCTGCACAGCGCGACGAAGTTCCTCGGCGGCCACGGTGACGTGCTGGGCGGGTGGTGGCCTGCGACGAGCCGTACGCCCGTACGCTGCGCCAACTGCGCTTCGCCACCGGCGCGACGCTGCACCCGCTCTCCGGTTACCTGCTGCTGCGCGGCCTGGCCACGCTGCCCCTGCGCGTCGAGGCGGCGTCGGCGACCGCCGCCGAACTCGCCGCGCGGCTGGCCCGGCATCCGCGGGTGTCCCGGTGCACTACCCGGCCGGAACGCGGAACGGCCGCACGGGCAGATGGCCGGGGCGGTCCGATGGTGGCACTGGAGGTCGTCGGCGATCCGCACGCGGTGATCGGCGCCGTACGGCTGATCACCCCGCCGTGAGCCTCGGCAGTGTCGACAGCCTCATCCAGCACCCGGCCTCGATCAGCCACCGGATCATGGACGCGGAGGGCCGGGCGGCGGGCGGGGTCAGCGACCAACTGCTGCGGCTGTCGGTCGGGTTGGAGGACGTCGAAGACCTGTGGGCGGACCTGGACCAGGCGCTGGCCGCCGCCGGGGACGGGGCCGCGGACGAGTCGCGGCGTTTCCGGAACGTCGTCTAACGGGGCCGGACGGAGCTGTCGCGTACCCGCGGTTCGGTGTCGAGGACGACGGTGGTCAGGAGGGCTCGACCAACCCGCCGCCGGGCGACGTGCTCGGTACGGGTGGACGGCGGGATCACGACGCCCGCCATCCGCTCGGCGAGGACCGCGGTGACGGCTCGGCGCCCGTGACGTCCACGGGCGCCGAGCGGTGGAGCGGGAAGCGGCGGAAGCTGCGGGAAGCTGCGGGAAGCGAGGATCGGTCAGGACGCGACGAAGCGGGCGATCTGGCCGAGCACGACCGTGTCCGCCAGGTACCCGATGTGGGTCTGGCAGACCACGGTGTTGTTCGTCGCGCCGTCCAGCCGCGTGCTGGTGTACGGGAGGATGACGCCGTCGCACGCCGAGTACCAGGTGGCGTACGTGGTGTCGCCCGGCGTCTCGTCACCCGCGGTGATCTGGTCGATGAACGAGGAGCCCGGGTACATCTGCTGACACGTCACGTAGACCAGGCAGGCGCTGGCGTACGTGGTCCCGTGGTTCGCCCCGCGATCGAGGCGAGGTGGCTGACGCTGGTGTTGCCGCCGAGCACCTTCAGGTAGTACTGGCTGACGAGGCCGCCCATCGAGTGGTTGACGATCGCGACCTTGCTCGCGCCGGTCCGCGCCTTGACGTTGTCGACGTAGGTGGCGAGGCCCTTGGCGTTGGTGATGTTGTTCCCGTAGGAGTTGTACTCGTAGGCGAACAGGTTGGAGCTGGACCAGCCGTTGGCGCGGAAGACGCTCATGGCGGTGACCCAGTTGGACGCGCTGCCGGTGTAGCCGTGGACGAAGACGACCGGCGTGCTGGTGGCCAGCGGCCGGGCGGCGGCGTCGGCCGAGCGCGCGGCGGAGACGGTCGGGCGGCCGTGGCCACGGCGTCGGCCGCGACGGCCGTCGACACCGAGGAGAACAGGGTGAACGCGACCGCGGAGGCCGCGAGAACGCCGAGAAGCCGACGTGGGGAGCGACGACGCATGGGGCCCTCCTGACGAGGATGCGGGTGCCTGACCCGACCAGAGTCGTGGGCGGGGCGCGGGCGCCATCGGCGAAATCACCGGTGTGCGGGCCGGTGCCGCCGGGTCCGTGGCGGTCGCACGCCCACCGTTCAGGCGTCGGGCGTGGCCCGCCCGCCGTTGAGGACACGGGAGACGGTGGCGGCCGAGACCCCGCCGCGCGGGCCACGTCGTTGATCGTCGTCATCGCTCTCCGCATCTCCGCCCGGACGCCGCGACCGGTGCGGTCACCTTCCCTTGTTACCGCTGTCAGTTACCGCTGTCAGCTGGGACTTCATACCGCTCCGCGGCGAGAGAACGACGGCACGGAAACGGGGTTGACGGGAGAGTATGTCGGTGAGCCGCGCGCGGCCCGCCGCCCCTGCGACCCGAGGACCCACACACATGACCCTGCTGCTCGGCATCGACATCGGCACCTCCGGCTCCAAGGGCGCGCTCGTCCGCGCCGACGGGCACACCGCCGGTCGCCTCGTCGCCCAGGCGGCCCGGGAACACCCACCGACACCCGGGCCCCGGCCGGGTCGAGCACGACGCGCTCGCGGTGTGGTGGGCGGACTTCCGCCACCTGGCCGCGGAGTTGCTGGCCGCCGCGCCCGCGGGCGAGCGGATCGCCGCCGTGGGCGTGAGCGGCATCGGCCCCTGCCTGCTGCCGACGGACGCCGCGGGCGAGCCGCTGCGCCCGGCGATCCTGTACGGGTGGACACCCGGGCGGGCGAGCAGATCGCCGCTCAGCGCGCGGCCTACGGGGACCGGCGCGTCCTGGAGCGCTGCGGCTCGCCCCTGACCAGCCAGGCCGTCGGCCCGAAGCTGGCGTGGCTGCGGGAGGAGGAGCCGGAGGTGTGGGCCCGTACCCGCCGCTGGTTCATGGCGAGTTCGTATCTCGCGCACCGGCTCACCGGCGCCTACGTCCTCGACCACCACTCGGCCAGCCAGTGCGTCCCGCTGTACGACCTGCGTGGGGGCGGGTGGATCGAGCAGTGGTGCGAGGAGATCGCGCCGGGCCTGGAGTGGCCCCGGCTGGTGTGGCCCTCGGAGGTGGTCGGCAAGGTCACGGCGGAGGCCGCGGCGCTGACCGGCGTCCCGGCGGGCACGCCCGTGATCGCGGGCACGGTCGACGCCTGGTCGGAGGCGACGGCGGCGGGGCGGTCGCGCCCGGCGACCTGATGCTGATGTACGGCACGACGATGTTCCTGGTCGACGTCGTGCGCGAGCCCGCGCCGAGCCCCGGCTGTGGTCCACCCGGGCGCCTTCCCGGCACGTACTGCCTGGCGGCGGGCATGGCCACCTCGGGCGCGGTGACGGGGTGGCTGCGCGACCTCACCGGCGCGGACTACGGGACGCTGGTGGCGGAGGCGGCGGAACTGCCGCCCGGGCCGAGGGGTTGGTGATGCTGCCGTACTTCGCGGGCGAGCGGACCCGCTGTTCGACCCCGACGCCCGCGGCCTGGTCATCGGCCTGACGCTGCGCCACGGGCGGGGCACCTGTACCGCGCGGCACTGGAGGGCACGGCCTTCGGCGTGCGGCACAACCTGGCCGCCATGCGGGAGGCGGGCGGCGACATCCGGCGGCTGGTCGCCGTCGGCGGCGGCGCGAGGCAACTGTGGACCCGGATCGTCTCCGACGTCACGGGCTGCCCCAGGACGTGCCGCGGCACACCATCGGGGCCGCGTACGGGGACGCCTTCCTGGCGGCGGTCGGCTCCGGCCTGGCCGAGCCCGGCTCCATCGCGGAGTGGAACCCGGTCGAGCACACCGTCGAGCCCGACCCGGCGGCCGGGCGCGCGTACGAGGAGTTGTACGCCGTCTACCGCGACGTGTACCCGCCACCGTGGACGCGGCCCACACTCGCCGCCCGTCAACACCGGGACGCGGCGCCGCGGACGGCCGGGACGGGCCACGCGAACACGGCCGAGTAACGACGGGTACGTGCGGACGCCGCGCGGCCGGTACGGAAGCTCCGGGCGAGCGCGACACAGCACGGGCGCGGGACCACGGCACGTGCGCCTGGCCACGTCTCGGGCGCGGGCACCTCGCGGGCGGGCCACGCCGCGGGCGCGCGGGCACCTCGCAGGCGCGGGGCCACGGCACGTACGCCTGGCCACGCCGCGTACGCCTGGCCACGTCGCGGGCGCGCGGGCACATCGCAGGCGCACGGGCACCTCGCGGGCGGGGCCACGCCGCGGGCGCGCGGGCACGTCGTAGGCGCGGGCGAGCGCCGGGCACGGCGGACAAGTGCCCGGCGCCACGCGCTACTGGACTCCTTGGCCTTCCTGATCGCGTCCTTGGTCCGGTCGATCACCGAGGCCAGGGGCCGATCGCCAGGTTCTTGGCCGCGGTGTCGGTGCCGGGGCGAGGGTGGGTCGGGGCGACCGCCTCGGCCGCCTTGACCAGCACCGCGAGCCCTTCGAGCTGCTTGCGGTCGGCCGCGGACCGCAGCCGTGCGAACTCCTCGCGCTCCTCCTTGTCGGCGTGGCTCTCCACGTCTTTGCGCAGCGTCTCGAACCGCCGCTGGAACTCGGGTGAGTCCAGGTTCTTCTCCTCGGCGAGCTGCTTGAGCAGCCTCTTGATGCCCTCCTCCTCCGTGATCCGGTCCCCGACCACGTGCTCGCCGTTCTCGATCTTGGACTTGGCGTAGGAGTGCACGACCTCTTCCTCGGCCGTCTCGTGCACGACCAGCAGGCGCACCAACTCGTGGAACACCTCGGCGCGCTCCTCGCCCTTGGTGTCCGCGACCCGGGTCATCAGCTCGCGAATCCGCAGGTGTTGCTGTTGGAGCAGTTCGACGACGTCCGATGCCTCGGCCATCTGCCTCTCCCTGATGCGAAGTTGGGGAACTCTTCGGACGCCGCGCCGGGTACCCGTGGTGGCGGTGCCCGCCGTGGCGCGGGGCCGCCGGGCGCGCCGGTGGCACGGTTCGGCCATCGCCGCCCGCCGCCCGGCGGTCCCGAACGGCCCGTTCCGCACGCGGAGTCGGAAGCGGCCGGGTCGGAAGCGGTGGAAACGGAAGCGGCGGGGGCGCGGGCGGAGACGGAGGTGGCGGAGGCAGAAGCGGCGGGGCGGAAGCCGCGCTCGGAAGCGGCGGACGCGCGTGGGGCGAGGGACCCCGTTTTGGTCTAGACCTTGACGGGTCCCTGTCCACCCGCTGCACTGAACTCGACACGCGCCTCTCCCCAACTCCCCACGAGGAGGGAACTCGTCATGTCCCGCCTTCGCCGTTCCGCCGTCACGGCGCTCACCGCGGCGGCCGTCGCGCTCGGCGCCGCACTCGCGGCTCCCGGTGCGGCATCCGCCGCGCACAGACCCGACGCGGCCACCGCCGCGGTGGTGGCCGCGCCACGCGTCGCCCCTACGTCGACATCACCATGGCCACCCCGTCCCTGGCGCAGATCGCCACGGAGACCGGCCAGAAGGACTTCGTCCTCGCCTTCGCGCTCGGATCGAGCAGCGGCTGCGAACCCGCCTGGGGCGGCACCGTCCCCTCGACGACCAGCGCGTCAGGACGACGTCGCCGCGCTGAAGGCGCTCGGCGGAGACGTGGTCGTCGCCACCGGCGGCGCCGTCGGACCGTACCTGGAGCACTCCTGCTCCACGGCCGCCGCGCTGAAAGGCGCGTACGAGAAGGTGCTGGACGCCGTGGGCAGCAACCACCTCGACGTCGACGTCGAGGCCCCCATCCCGCAGGACATGGTCAACGACGCGCTGGCCCAACTCCAGGCCGAGCGCGGCACCTCGGTCAGCTACACCCTGCGCGTCCAGGGCCAGGACTACGGCGTGGACCCCTACTCGCTCCAGGTCCTCCAGAGCGCCAAGGACAAAGGCGTCGAGGTCGACGTCAACCCGATGCTGATGAACTTCGGCTACAGCGGCGACTGGGTGACGCCATGGTCGGCGCCGCGAACGCCACCGTCCAGCAGATGAAGACCGTCTGGACCGACGCCACCGAGGCGGAGTTGTACGCGCGGCTCGGTGTCACGCCGATGATCGGCAAGAACGACAGCGGCATGACCACCACCCAGGCCGACGCCCAGAAGGTCCTCTCCTTCGCCCAGTCCCACCACATCGCCTCCATCGGCTTCTGGTCGGCGGGCCGCGACAACGGCGGCTGCCCGAACGGCCAGATCTCCCCGACGTGCAGCGGCATCTCCCAGTCGACGTGGGAGTTCACGAACCTGTTCAAGGGCTACAGCGGCTGACGACGGCCCCGCCGCGGCAGCCCGCCACGGTCAACAGTGAACGGGGATCCCCACAAGGGACTCGCAAGGGACTCGCCAGGGACTCGCAAGGGACTTTGGGGAACCCCGTTCCGGCCGCGCGTGGTGGTGATGTCCGCGGTGGACGCCGGGAAGGCGGTGCCGGGCACGGTCGCGGGCCGATCCGGCACACTGGACCGGTGCGGCACGACGAAGAACGGCCATTGTCCGGCGGCAACGTCAGCGATGGCGTCGTCCGTGTCGGAGACACCGTCCGCCGCCCGACCGGTCCGTGGACTCCGGCGGTGCACGCCCTGCTCGCTCACCTGCACGAGGTGGGATTCCGTGCGGCACCCCGCCCGCTGGGCATCGACGACCAGGGGCGCGAAGTCCTCACCTACCTGCCCGGACACGTGGTCTGGCCCGACCGGTTCTTCTGCTGGAACCGGCTCGGCGACTGGAGCGTGTGGCACGGCTGATCCGGGACTTCCACGACGCGGTGCGGGACTTCGTGCCACCACCCGACGCGCACTGGCAGGTACTGATCCCCGCCGACGGCGGCGACATCATCGCCCATCACGATCTGGCCCCATGGAACCTCGTGGTCGCAAACCAGGGCCTGTGGGCCTTCATCGACTGGGACACCGCCGGTCCCGGCTCCCGCCTGTGGGATGTCGCCTACGCCATGCACGGGTTCATCCCGCTGTCCGCGGATCCTGACTGGCAACGCCCGGACGCGGCCGACAGGCTTCGGGTCTTCGCCGACGCCTACGGTCTCGACGAAGCCGAACGCCGTCGGCTGGTCCCTCTGCTGGGGCGGCGTACGCGTTCCATGCACGACTTCCTGCGTGACCAGGCCGCGCGGGAGTCCAGCCCTGGCGAGACTGTGGGCCGCGGGCCACGGCGACGTCTGGCGAAGCGACGCCGACTACGTCGAGCAGCGCGAAGACCAGTGGGCGCGTGCCCTGCTCACCGGCTGAGTCCGCGCTCGACACCAGATGTCGCACGAGGCCCGCCCGGACTCGCTCCGACGGGGCGCCGCCACGTCCTACGCGGCCGGAAGCTCCCGGCCCAGGCGGGCCAGCGGGGACCAGGCGATCAGCACCGGGGACAGCAACATGCCCGCGGCTGTCGCCAGGAGGCTGGTGCGCACCCCCACTCCCGCGCCAGAAATCCGCCGAGCAGCGAGCCGAGCGGGTCAGCCCCATGCCGACGCATGTGATCGTCGCGGCCACGCGACCCTGCATGCCGTCCGGAGTGGCGGCCTGCCGGACCGCCATGACCGTGACGTTCACCAACTGGCCACCGGCGCCGAACACGAAGTTGACCGCGAGCAGCGCGGGGACGGTCACCGCGGAGGAGCCGTGCACGGCGGGCACACACAGGAACGCGCCGTCGCCCAGCGCCGCCGCGCACACCAGCACCACGCCGTACCCGAACCGGCGCGGCAGGCGGGCGGCCAGCACCGAGCCCAGCAGCGCGCCTGGCCCGTCGCCGCGAGCACCAGCCCGACGGCGGCGCCGGACAGGTGCAGTTCGCGCGGCAGGAAGAGCAGATAGCCGGTCATCACGGCCGCCAACGAGAACTGGAAGGCGGCCGACGCGAGGCACACCGTCCGCAGCGAGGCGTCGCCGACGACGAAACGGAGTCCCTCATGGATACGCCGCCAGACCCGGGGCGGTGTTCCGGCGCTCCGGGATCGTTTCGACTCGGCGGATCCGGCGGATCGACAGGAACGACGACGCGAAGAACAGCGCGCTGGACGCGGCGGCGATCGGCGCCGACAGCAGCGACACCAGCGCACCGCCGAGCGCGGGACCGCCGATCTGCGCCGCGGACCGGCTGCCCTCCAGCGCGCTGTTGCCCCGTACCAACTGATCGCGTTCCACCAGCCGTACGAGAGAGATCTGGTACGCCACGTCGAAGAACACGGACAGGGCCCCGACCGCGAAGGCGACCACGAACAGCGTCGGCAGGCCGAGCCAACCCAGAAGACCGGCGACGGCGACGGCACCCAGCGCCAGGGTCCGGCCGACGTCCGCCAGCACCATCACCGTACGGGCCGCCACCGGTCGACCCACGCGCCGACGAAGAGCGAGAGCAACAGGATCGGCGCCTGTCCCACCGCGCGCAGGACGCCCAACTGGTCGGCACCGGCGTCGAGCGTGAGGACGGCGAAGAGCGGCAGCACCACCGACGTCGCGTGTTCGCCGAGTTGGGAGGCGGTCTGGCCCACCCAGAGTCCACGGAAGTCGCCGTCCCGCCACAGACGTGACGGAGCGGGCCGACCGGAGCCGGATACAGCAGAGGAGGCGGAGGAAGCTGAGGAAGCGGAAGAAGCTGAGGGCACGGAGATCCTCTGGGTCGCCGACAACGAGGCCCGTCACCGGGCGCACCACAGGCGCGCCGCGGACGCGGGCGTGAGAAGGCTCGCTGTGCCGCAACAGCAACGGCAGCACGCGATGACAGGCCGGTCACGGCCTACGCCGTCAACGCGTGCGCGGAAGACCGGGCATGCCTCAACTCCTCGTGAGTCACTCGTCGCGGCCGCACGCTAGGCCCGTCGTCAAAGGGGACGGCCTGCTCCGCACCAGACGCCGCTCGCGGCCGGCCACCTCCTTGACGACGGACCCTAGCCCCCGGCGGCCCGGCGCGAAAGGCGATTACGCCCGCGCCGGTCCAGCCGGACCGGCCGGACCGCGGTGGTCCGCCGACCCCGGTCGGCCGCCCGTCGGCAGCCCGGCGGGCCACCGTACGCACCTCCCGCAGCAGCGCCGCCGCGGCGCTCGGCCGGTCTCCGGTCACCGTCGCGACCTCCCACATCGGCACCGGGTCCGCCAGGGCACGAAGCGGACCCGGTCCGTCTTGGCCGCGAACGAGGCCGGGACCAGCCCGACCCCGAGGCCGCAGGCGATCAGGTCCAGCAGCGAGTGGACGTCGGTGACCTCCAGCGCGATGTGGCGCGGGGCACCCGCCCGGACGAGCACGCTGTCGGCCAGGTCGCGCGTCCCCAGCCGGGCGGAAAGTCGACGAACCGTTCCGCGCCCAGCTCGGCGGGGCCACGTCCGCCCGCCCCGCCAACGGGTGCCCCGGCGCGCAGGCCAGCACCAGCGGCTCGCCGGACAGCGGTTCGGCCACCACGCCCACCGGGCAGCGGGCCGGGCGGGCGACGAACGCGAGGTCCAGCCGCCCGGTGCGCACCAGCTCGATCAGCTCCGCCGAACCGCTCTGCCGCAACTGGATGTCCAGTCCCGGGTGTTCGGCGAGGAAGTCGGCGAGCAGCGCCGGGATGTGGAGCACGTGCAGGCACTGGAGCGAGCCGATGGCGAGAGTGCCGCGCACCAGCCCTGGACGGCCGCCACCGCGTCGCGCGCGGCGGCCGTGGCGGACAGGGCGCGCTTGGCCTCCACCAGCAGCGCCCGCCCGGCCGGGGTCAGTTCGACCTGGCGGGTGCTGCGCAGGAACAGCGAGGCGCTCCAGCTCCCGCCCAGGGAGCGGATCGACGCGGAGAGGCCGGACTGCGCCACCTTCAGCTGTTTGGCCGCCCGCGTGAAGTGGCACTCTTCCGCGACCGCCACGAAGTACTCAAGCTGTCGAATCTCCACGACTTATCGCCCAGACCGCTCAATGGAATCAGAATCTTCTGTTGGACAGCTTAATGACGGCGGCCGAGACTACCCGCGGAGCCATCTTCATCCAGGAGGAAACTTCATGCAGTCACGCCGTATCGGCGATGTCCAGGTCAGCGCGATCGGACTCGGCGGGATGCCCATGTCCCTTGAGGGGCGGCCCGACGAGCAGCGGTCACTGGCGACCATCCACGCGGCGCTGGAGGCGGGTGTCACCCTGATCGACACCGCTGACGCCTACCACGCCACGGCCGACGACCTGGGCCACAACGAGAGCCTGATCGCCCGCGCGCTGAACAGCTACGGCGGCGACACCTCGGACGTCCTGGTCGCCACCAAGGGCGGCCATCTGCGCCCCGGTGACGGCACGTGGACGCTGAACGGCTTGCCGGAGTACCTCAAGCGCGCGTGCGAGGCGTCGCTGAAGCGGCTCGGGGTCGAGGCCATCGGGCTGTACCAGTTCCACCGCCCCGACCCGGACGTGCCGTACGCCGACTCCGTCGGCGCGATCCGCGACCTGCTGGACGAGGGCAAGATCCGGCAGGCCGGGATCTCCAACGCCGACCCGGACCAGATCCGGCTGGCCAACGACATCCTCGGCGGTCGGCTGGTGTCCGTGCAGAACCAGTTCTCCCCGCCTTCCGCTCCAGCGAGCCCGAGCTGGAGCTGTGTGCGGAGCTGGGCATCGCCTTCCTGCCGTGGAGCCCGCTCGGCGGCATCATCCACGCCGGTGACCTGGGGTCGCGGTTCGCGCCCTTCGCGGAGGTGGCGCGGGCGCACGGGTCAGCCCGCAGCAGGTGTCCCTGGCCTGGATGCTCGCCAAGGCGCCGGTGGTCATCCCGATCCCGGCTCCTCGCGCCCCGAGACCATCCGTGACTCGGTCGCCGCGGCCGATCTCACCCTCACCGAGGAGGAGTTGACGCGGCTGGACGCGGTCCAGGCATAGCGCGAACGGTCGTCCCCGGCCGGGCCGCCACCGAAATTCGGTGGCGGCCCGGCCCTCGCACAGCACCGTCGTGTCATGACGACGACTCCCCGGCCCCGGTTTCCTCCCCGGCCTCGCGCTGTCGCGGATCCTCTACGAGGAGGCGGTCCGGCCGCTCCTGGCCGCGGAGTACCCGCGGCTGCCGTACGCCGCCGCCCGGATCGGCGGCGGATCCGAGGTGCTCGGTTACGACACGGCCCGGTCCGCGGACCACGAGTGGGGGCCGCGGCTGGAGCTGTTCCTCGCCCCGGACGACGCCGCCGCCCACGGGCCCCGCCTCCACCGCCTGCTGGCGGAGCGGCTGCCGGGCGAGATCCGCGGCTGGCCGACGCACTTCCGGCCGAGCGGGGACCCGCACGACCCGGTCGGGATCATGGCGCGGGCGGAGGGCGGCCCGGTCGCCCACCGGGTCGGCGTGCACGAGGTCGGCGGATGGCTGGCCGAACGCCTCGGCCGCGACCCGGCGGCCGGAGCCGACCTGACCGTGACGGACTGGCTGGCGATGCCGCAGCAGCGGCTCGCCGAGGTCACCGGCGGCGCGGTCTTCCACGACGGCCCGGCACGCTCGGGCGCGGCGGCGGCTGGAGTGGTACCCGGACCAGGTGTGGCGCTATCTGCTGGCCTGCCAGTGGCAGCGGATCGCCCAGGAGGAGGCGTTCGTCGGGCGGTGCGCCGAGGTCGGCGACGACCTGGGTCGGCGGTCGTCGCCGGGCGACTCGTACGGGACCTGATGCGGCTGTGCCTGCTGCTGGCGCGCCGGTACGCGCCGTACGCGAAGTGGCTGGGCAGCGCGTTCGGCGAACTGCCGGTGGCCGGGCGGCTCGCGCCCAGCTGCGCGGCGCGCTGGCGGCGGCGGACCACGGCGCGCGGGAGCGGCATCTGTGCGACGCGTACGAGACGGTGGCCGCGGAGCAGAACGCGAGCGGGCTCGCGGAGCCGGTGGACCCGCCCGGCGGCGCTACCACGAGCGGCCGTTCCTGGTGCTGCGCGCCGACCGGTTCGCGCGGGCGCTGGCGGCGACGGTCACCGACCCGGGCTGCGCGCCCTGCCGCTGACCGGGGCGTGGACCAGTGGGCCGACAGCACGGACCTCCTGGGGCGGCCCGTGCCGTACGGGCCGCGGTCTCCGCGCTCGCGGCCGGGGACACCGGCGGGTGACGGGCGTCCCCGGCTCGCACGGCGTCAGCGCACCTCCGAGATGACGAAGCCGTCGCGCGGCCGGGTCGGCACCCGGCGCAGCGGGATCCGCAGGTCCTGCGGTTCCACCCGGTACGACAGCCGGGCGAGGCGGGGCGCGAGGGTCCGCAGCAGCGCGACGGTGATGTCCTCCCCGGGCAGCGGTGGCCCGTGGCCGCGTCGCCGCCGCCCTGCGGGATCAGCTCGTCCCGGCCCGGCTCGGCACCGGCGAACCGGCTGGGGTCGAAGTCGTACGGGTCGGGCCACAGGCCGGGGTCGTGGTTCTGCCCGTAGATGTCGAGCAGGACGAGCGTCCCGGCCGGAACGTGTTCGCCCCGCCACTGGAGGTCGTCCGCCGCCAGGCCGCCGACGAACGGCGCGAAGGGGTAGAAGCGCCGTACCTCGTGGGCGAACGCGCGCGCGTGGTGGGGTCTTCGCGCGCCAGAGGCGTGCGGTGCCGGGGCCAGCGGTGCAGGGCGTGGGCCGCGAAGGTCACGAACCAGGTGACGGCCACGGTCGGCCGGACGATGTTGAGGACCTCCACGGCGGCCGTGTGCGGGTCGAGGAGTTCGCCGTCGGCGTCGCGGTGCTCGGCCACGATCTCCATGACGGTGCCGGGTGTCCCCGCCGACCGCTCCCGGCGTGACCCGCGCATCTCCTCGACCAGCCCGGCCAGTTGGGCTTCCTGCCGCCGCCGGGCGCGGCGCGCCCGCACGTACCGCGGCCCGGCCGTCGCGAACCCGTCGACCATCGCGACCAGGTCCGGGCGGTGGCGCGTGCCTGGTCGCCGGTGAGCCCGATGCCCGACCAGCCGTACACGGCGCGGGTGATCAGCAGGCCGACCTCGTCGAAGAGCACCACCCGGGGCCGCGCCGACCACGACTTGCGGGCGCGTTCCCACTCCTCCGCGGTCCGCTCGGTCAGCGCGGCCACCCGCTCCTCGTCGGTCAGCAGCGCGAGGAACAGGGCCTTGCGGACCCGGTGGGCCGTGCCGTCGAGGGTGTGGACGGCGCCGCGGCCGAACAGGGTGTCGAGCACCGGCCCCGGCAGGGCCGCGTGCCGGTGGATGTGCCGTTCGTCGTAGAAGAAGCGGACGGCGTCGGGGCCGTGGAGGGCGATCACCGGCTTGCCGAGCAGCCGGGTGCGCACCGGAGCGCCGCCGGTGGCGCGGCGGCGGTCGGGCAGCCAGGCGTACCCTGGGTGAGCAGTGCCAGAGTGCTGTCGGGCATGGGTGCCTCGCAGAATCGGGTACGCAACGGATTCCCGGCGCGGCCCGTAACACACCGGGCGGCCCCGGCGGAACGCCCCGTCCGGACGCCTGCCGCCGGGTGGCCCCACCGCCGCGGGCCGACCGCCGCGGCCCGGCGCCGGGATGCGGCCCGGGGCCGCGGCGGGAAGCTGGTCGGGAGGTACCGGCCCCGAGCGAAGGAGGAGCACATGGGCGGGCTGCCCTGGTGCTCACCGACCCGCTGGCCAATCGCGGTACGGCGTTCACCTCGGCCGAACGAGAGCGGCTCGGCCTCGTGGGACGGCTGCCCGGCGCGGTGCTCACGCTGGACCAGCAGGCCCAGCGGGCGTACGAGCAACTGCGCCGCCAGCCGGACGACTTGGCGGCCAACATCTATCTGGAGCAGCTGCACGACCGCAACGAGGTGCTGTACTACCGGCTGCTCACCGACCACCTGGCCGAACTGCTGCCGGTGGTCTACGACCCGGTCGTAGGAGAGGCGATCAAGCGGTACAGCCATCTGTACCGCCGCCCCGGGCGTGTTCCTGTCCGTCGACCGGCCCGAGGACGTCCGGCGTTCCTTCGAGGAGCTGGGGCTCGGGCCCGACGACGTCGACCTGCTGGTGGTCACCGACGCGGAGCAGATCCTCGGCATCGGCGACTGGGGCGTGCACGGCGTCCAGATCGCCGTCGGCAAGCTCGCGGTGTACACGGCCGCCGCCGGGTGCACCCGGGCGCGCCCTGCCCGTCGTCCTCGACGTGGGTACGGACAACGAGAGCCTGCTGAACGACCCGCTGTACCTGGGGCGCGGCACAGCCGGGTCCGGGCGCGCGGTACGACGCGTTCGTGGCGGCCTACGTGGAGACCGTCTCGTCGCTCTATCCGCACGCGCTGCTGCACTTCGAGGACTTCGGCCCGGCCAACGGGCGCCGGATCCTGGAGGAGTACGGGGACCGCCACCGGCTGTTCAACGACGACCTCCAGGGCACCGGCGCCATCACCCTGGCGGCGGCCGTCTCGGCGCTGAGGGTCTCCGGCGGGCGCTTCCGCGACCAGCGCGTCGTGGTCTTCGGCGCCGGTACGGCGGGCGTGGGCATCGCCGACCAGCTGCGCGCGGCGATGGTGCGCGACGGCCTCGGCCACGACGCGGCCACCCGCCGGTTCTGGCTGGTCGACAAGGAGGGGCTGCTGCTGGACGACATGGCCGGGCTGCGGGACTACCAGAGCGGTTACGCCCGCCCGGCCGCGGAGGCGAGGGGCTGGGCGGACGGCCCGGTCGACCTGCTGACGACCGTCCGGCACGTGCGCCCCACCGTCCTCATCGGCACCTCGACGGTGCCCGGCGCCTTCTCCGAGCAGGTGGTGCGGGCGATGGCCGAGCAGGTCGAACGGCCGGTGATCTTCCCGCTCTCCAACCCCACCGAGCGGATCGAGGCGCAGCCGTCGGACCTGCTGGCCTGGACCGGCGGCAAGGCCCTGACCGCGGCGGGCATCCCGACACCGCCGGTGGAGACGGGCGGGGTCCGCCATGTCATCGGCCAGGCGAACAACGCGCTGGTCTACCCCGGCATCGGCCTGGGCACCCTCGTGGCACGGGCGGAGCGGGTGACACCCGGCATGCTGCTGGCCGCCGCCGAGGCCGTCGCGGACCAGGTCGACCCGGGCGCGCCGGGTGCCCGCTGCTGCCGCCGGTGGAGAACCTGCGCGCCTCGTCGGCGACGGTCGCGGTGGCGGTCGTCCGGGCCGCGGTCGCGGACGGGGTCGCGGGCGAGGTCCCGGACGACGTCGTCCAGGCGGTGCGGGACGCCATGTGGCAGCCGGTCTACGGGCCGGTCCCGGAACCAGGCTGAGGCCCGTCTTCGAAGGGGCGGACAGCGCACGACGGCCGGGCGGATCGGGCAGCCGGGATTCACGGAGTCCGTACCGCCCGGCCTCTTTCGTTCTCTCGAAAACACAGCGCATCAGGTATTTACATCGATGTAAACGGATGATGGCATACACCTGCCCGGTTGTCCCACTCCTCATAGGTTCCGGAGATCACCATGACCCCTGTCAACAGCTCCGCGTCCGGTCTGCCGAACAGCGTTCCACGAGCCGAATACCCCGTCCCAACTTCGTACGTGAGGATTGGCTGAATCTCAATGGCTCCTGGCAGTTCGCCTTCGACCCGGGGACAGCGGGCTCGAACGCGGTCTGGTCCACGAGGAGTTGGGCGGCCACATCCTTGTTCCGTTCTGCCCTGAGTCGGAGCTTTCGGGGATCGGTGACACGGACTTCCACGCCGCCGTCTGGTACCGGCGTACGGTCCAGGTTCCGGCGGCCTGGGCCGGGAAGCGGGTGCTGTTGCACTTCGGGGCGGTGGACCACGACGCGACCGTCTGGGCGGACGGCCGGGAGGTGGCCCGGCACAGCGGCGGGTTCACCTCCTTCACCGCGGATCTGGGCGACGTGGCGGGCGCGGCCGGGAGCGACGGCAAGGTGGTGATCGTCGTACGGGCCCGGGACGCCCGGCACGGTCCGCAGGCGCGCGGCAAGCAGGCCACGGAGTACGCCAACAGCGACTGCCACTACACCCGCACCACCGGGATCTG
Source organism: Streptomyces sp. M19 (assembly GCA_038070365.1). Lineage (GTDB taxonomy): Bacteria > Actinomycetota > Actinomycetes > Streptomycetales > Streptomycetaceae > Streptomyces. Next base: position 724,241 of record JAMYWE010000001.1, read on the forward strand.
GCAGACGGTCTGGCTGGAGCCGGTGCCCGAGACCCACCTGCGGCGGCCCGTATCACCCCGACCTGGGGTCCGGGCGTTCCACCTGGAGCTGCCGCTCAGCGCCAACCGCCCGGGGTACCGGGTCCGGGCCAGGCTCACCGACGCGGACGGCACGGTCGCCGAGGCGAACGTGCCCGCCGACCTCGACCTCGCGCCCCGCGCGGTACTGGTGGCGCCCGAGGACCGGCGTCGGCCGTGGAGCCGGAGGACCCGCACCTGTACGGCGTGCGGGTCGAGCTGCTGGACGCCGACGGCGAGATCGTCGACGCGGCCGACTGCACCGCCGGGCTGCGGTCGGTCTCCATCGACGGCAAGCGGCTGCTGCTCAACGGCCGCCCGGTCTTCCAGCGGCTCGTGCTGGACCAGGGCTGGTACCCCGACGGCCTGATGACCGCGCCGGACGACGCGGCCCTGATACGGGACATCGAACTGTCGCTGGCCGCCGGGTTCAACGGCGCACGGCTGCACCAGAAGGTGTTCGAGGAGCGGTTCCTGCACCACGCGGACCGCCTCGGCTACCTGGTCTGGGGAGTTCGGCGACTGGGGCGTGAGCGAGGGCCGCACCACCCGGAACAACCAGCAGCCGACCGCCGGGTTCGTCAGCCAGTGGCTGGAGGCCGTGGAGCGGGACTACTCGCACCCGTCGATCATCGGCTGGTGCCCGCTGAACGAGACGCACCAGGAACTCCACGACCGGCAGACCGTCCTGGACGACGTCACCCGCGCCATGTTCCTGGCGACCAAGGCCACCGACACCTCCCGGCCGGTGCTGGACGCCTCCGGCTACTCCCACCGCGTGCCCGAGACCGACGTCTACGACTCGCACAACTACGAGCAGGACCCCGAGGCGTTCCGTCGGCTGATGGCGGGCTGGAGAAGGACCGGCCGTTCGTCAACCCCGACAGCGAGGGGAACCCGGAGAAGAAGGACACCGAGACGGCGTGGTCGCTGCCGTACGCCGGGCAGCCCTACTTCTGTAGCGAGTTCGGCGGGATCTGGTGGAACCCGGACGAGGCGGCGGCCGCCGCCGGGGACGACCGCGACGTCTCCTGGGGCTACGGCCAGCGCCCGCGCACCGAGGAGGAGTTCCAGGAGCGCTTCGCCGGGCTGACCGGCGCGCTGCTGGACGACCCGAACATGTTCGGCTACTGCTACACGCAGCTCACCGACGTCTTCCAGGAGCAGAACGGCGTCTACCGCTTCGACCGCGGCGAAGCTCGACGTCGCGCGGCTGCGCGCGGCCCAGCAGCGCCGCGCCGCCTTCGAGCGCCCAGCCGGCGAGGAGGGTGATGACCGCCCTGTCCCGGCGCGGCCTGCTCAGGGCGCGCTGTACGGCGCGGGCGCCGCCGCCTCGGTGTCCGCGCTCAGCGGCTGCGGTTCGATCACCGGCTCCACCTCGGACTCCGGCAAGATCCAGTTCTGGAATCTGTTCACCGGTCCCGACGGTGCGCTGATGAAGAAGATGACGCGGTCCATCGAGGACCGGGTGCCGGAGCTGAAGGTCCGCTCCACGGTGCTCGACTGGGGCCCGCCGTACTACACCAAGCTGGCGATGGCCTCGGCCGGTGGGCGCTCCCCGACGTGGCGATCATGCACCTCACGCGGCTCGCGGGCTACGCGCCGGGCGGTCTGCTGGACCCCTGGGACCTGGACCTGCTGGCCGAGTTCGGGTGCGGCAGCAGGACCTGAACGCGACGGCCCGCAAGCGGGGGTGTTCCAGGGCGAGCAGTACGCCATCCCGCTGGACACCCACCCGTTCATCATCTACTTCAACCGCGACATGATGGACAAGGCGGGGCTGCTCGACGGCGACGGGCGCCCGGTGCCCTTCGAGTCGCCCCAGCACTACCTGGAGTTGGCGGACAAGCTCCGCAAGGACAGCGGGGCCAGGATGGGGCCCGTCTTCGGTTTCGTCAACGACGCGGCGATGGCCTGGCGGATGTTCTGGACGCTCTACTACCAGACCGGCGCCACCCTCGACCTGACGGGCAGCAAGGCCGAGATCGACCAGGACACCGCGGTGAAGGTCGTCCAGTTCATGGCGGACCTGGTGCGTGAGGACGCGCGCACCATGGACCTCCCCACGGCGATAGCGGCCTTCGCCAACGGCCAGTCGCCGCTGATCTTCTCCGGCGAGTGGGACCTGGGCAACTACCAGCCGCCGCTGAAGGACAAGCTGGGCGCCGCGCCCTTCCCCACCTTCTACGAACGCCCCGGCGGCGCGACCGACAGCCACTCGCTGGTCCTGCCGCACCAGGACAGCGCCGACGCCGACCGGCGGCGGCGCTCCACCGCTTCGCGGCCGAACTGATCAAGTCCGGGCTGACCTGGGCGACGGGCGGCCATATCCCCGCGTACACCCCATCGTCCGCTCGAAGTCCTACACCGAGCTGACACCGCAGGTGGAGTACGCGGACGCCGCGAACCAGGCGGTGTTCGACCCGCCGGTGTGGTTCGCCGGCTCCGGCTCCGACTTCCAGACCCGGATGTGCCAGGCCCTCCAGCCCGCGATGACCGGGTCGGCCTCCCCGCGAGCGCCGTGCGCTCGATGGTCTCCCAGATCAACACCCTCATGTCCCAGCCGAATCCGGCCTGATCGCGACGGAAAGGAGCGATGTCATGAGTTCCGTCTCCCCGCCCGTGCGGCGGGCACCGGCCGGATCCCGGCACACCGGGCCCCAGAAGAAGCGGCGCGGTCCCTCGGGCGGCTCCGGGCTGCCCTTCGCCCTCCCCTTCCTGGTCTTCTTCGTGCTCTTCCTCCTCGTGCCGATCGGCTGGGGCCTGTGGATGAGCTTCACGGACTCCAGCCTCACCGGCCACGGCAACTCCACCTTCGCCGGACTGGACAACTACACCGAGGCGTTCGGCGACAGCCAGGTGTGGGAGACCCTCGGCAACACCGTGTGGTTCACCGTGCTGACCACCGTGCCACTGGTGGTCTTCGCCCTGGTCATGGCGTTGCTGGTGCACACGGGCATGCCGGGGCAGTGGCTGTGGCGGCTGGCGTACTTCGCCCCGTACCTGCTGCCGGTCGCGGTGGTGACCCAGGTGTGGCAGATGATGTTCCAGCCGGACACGGGCATGATCAACGGCATGCTGAACGCCGTCGGGCTCGACGGCTTCGGCTGGCTGGTCGAGGAGAAGTACGCGATGTGGTCCATCGCGCTGGTCACCCTGTGGTGGACGGTGGGCTTCAACTTCCTGCTCTACCTGGCCGCGCTCCAGTCCATCCCCGACCACCTCTACGAGGCCGCCGCGCTCGACGGCGCCGGGGCGTGGCGCAGGCTGTGGTCGATCACCCTGCCGCAGCTGCGCCGGACCACCGCGCTGATCGCCACGTTGCAGGTGCTCGCCTCGCTGAAGGTCTTCGACCAGATCTACCTGCTCACCAGGGCGGGCCCGCCGGGTCCACCCGGCCGATCCTGGAGTACATCTACGACACCGGCTTCACCAACTACCGGCTCGGCTACGCCTCCGCGGTGTCCTACGTCTTCTTCGCGATCGTGATCGTCCTCTCGCTCGTCCAACTCAAGATCTTCTCGCGCAGGAGGACTGATCCGCCATGACCACCGAGACACTGCTCCCGCGCGGGCCTGGTAAGCCGCGCTCCACGATGCCCAGAGGTGGTCCGGCGCCGCCGCTACGGGGCGACCGGGCCTTCCAGCCGACACTCGGCTCGGGCGCGCTCCCCGCGTCGTGTCGGTGCTGGCGCTGCTGGTGATGGCGGCGATCTGGCTGCTGCCGTTCGCGTGGGCCGTCGACACCTCGCTGAAGTCCGAGGTCGACGCCAGTTCCTCGGGCACCAACTGGATCCCCGACGGCGGGTTCACCCTCGACGCCTACCGGAAGATCTTCGACCAGGGCAACCTGCCCATATGGGCGCTGAACAGCCTGGTCATCGCCGTCTGCGTCACCGTGCTGACGGTCGCGGTCTCCGCGATGGCCGCGTACGCCTTCTCCCGTACGCTCTTCCGCGGCAGGCGCGCGCTGTTCGCGCTGACCATCGCCGCGATCATGGTGCCGCCGCAGATCCTGATCGTGCCGCTGTTCCGGCAGATGCTGGCGATGAACCTGGTCGACACCTACTGGGCGGTGATCCTGCCCCAGGTGGTGGCGCCCGCGATGGTGTTCATCCTGAAGAAGTTCTTCGACGGCATCCCGCGCGAGCTGGAGGAGGCCGCCCGGATCGACGGCGCGGGCAGCTTCCGGGTCTTCTTCAACGTGGTGCTGCCCCTGTCCCGGCCGATCCTGGCCGCCGTGGCGATCTTCGTGTTCATCACCACCTGGAACAACTTCCTGTGGCCGTTCATCAGCACCAGCGACCCCACGCTGATGACGCTGCCGGTGGGGCTGTCGACCGTGAAGGACTCCTACGGGCTCCAGTACGCGCAGGGGTCGGCGGCCTCCGTCCTCGCCGCGATACCGCTGCTGGTCGTCTTCATGCTCTTCCAGCGCCAGATCGTGAAGTCGGTGGCCACCACGGGTCTGGGAGGTCAGTGACCCGGCAGGGCGGCGTCGGCCGGAGTGACGCCGCCCTCCGTCGACTCGCGCACGCGCAGCGTGTGGCCGACGACGACCTCCCGGGCCGGCCGGTCCGGTGAATCGATCCGCTCCAGCAGCAGCCCGATGGCGCTCCGGGCGATGGCCCCTTGTCCGGCGCCACCGTGCTCAGGCTCGGCGTGCTGTACCGCGCCGCCTCGATGCCGTCGAAACCCATCACGGCCACGTCGTCCGGGGCGCGCAGCCCGCGTTCGTACAGGGCGCGCAGCTCGCCGAGGGCCATCGCGTCGTTGAAGCAGAACACGGCGTCCGGCGGGTCGGCCTCGTCGAGCAGTTCACGCATCGCCCGCGCGCCGTCGGCCAGGTGGTAGCGGGAGGTCGGCCGCTCAAGGCGGGGTCGAAGGGCAGCCCGGCCGCCTCCAGCGCCTCGCGGTAGCCGGTCCTGCGCAGCAGCGGCGTGCCGATGTACGGCTCCGGCTGGATGCCGATGGCCGCGATCCTGCGCCGCCCGCCAGCGATCAGATGGTTCACCGCCTCCCGGGCGGCGGCCACGTTGTCGATCACCACGTGGTCGGTGAGTCCGCCGCTGGGCCGCTCGCCGATGAGCACCAGCGGCATGGTGTCGATGTGTCCCGCGAGCGCGCTGCCGTGCAGCGCCAGCGGGCTCACCACCATGCCGTCCACGATCTGGTCACCGAGCCCGTCGATGACGGCCGCCTCGCGCTCCCGGTCCCCAGGGTCTGCTCGATCAGCAGCGTCCTGCCGTGCTCCTCGGCCGTGGTGAGGAAGTGCCGCCCCAGCTCCGCGAAGTACGGCACGTCCAGCTCCGGCAGCACCAGCGCGATCATGCCGGTGCTGCCCCGGCGCAGATTCCGGGCGATCCTGTTGGGCCGGTAACCGAGTTCCGCGATGGCCAGCTCGACCCGCTCACGGGTACCGGGCGTCACGTGCACGAAGCCGTTGATCACGTTCGACACGGTCTTCGGCGAGACACCGGCGAGGCTCGCCACATCCTTGATCGTGGCGCTTCTGGCCGCGCCCGCGCGGGCCCTCACCTTCCCGCCGGGTGACGCTTCGCTCTTCGTTGTCTGCTGTTTCGCGGCGGTCACCGACCGATCCTAGAACGTACCGGCCCCTCGCCGGGTACCGGCTCTCACCTACGGGTTCCGCCCGCGTCCCGCGCGCCCGACCCGCGCCACACCCTGGTTCCGCGCGCCACACAACGGCTCCGCACCCGCGGACCTCTCTCGCGGGATGCGCCGGAGGGATTTACAACGTTGAAAATTGGCCTTAACGTTGCGCCACGCACGGCCCGGGCTGCACTTCCCTCCACCACTCACACCGATGGAGCGCGCATGCCGTACCGCCGCCCCCGCACCACAGACGCCTCCGCCCCGGCCTCGGCCGGCGGCCGGACGCACCCTTCTGCCGGTCCTCCTGACCCTCCTCGCGGTGCTGGGTTCCCTCCTCGCCGCCCAGGCGCCCCGCGGTCGCCGCCTCCGGCACCGTCCTGCGCGACGGCACCGGCCTGTACCCGCGCGCCGTCCGCCTTGAGCACAACGGCGACGCCAACGGTCGCGTCCTCGCCTCCGTCGTCACCTTCAACGGCTCCGACGGCATCGGCGCCATCTACGAGAGCGCCGACGACGGCGCCTCCTTCCAGCAGGTCGGCGAGGTCGCCGACCCGAGGCGGCCGGCGGCCAGGGCGAGTGCTGCGCCACCCTGTACGAACTCCCCAGCAGGTCGGCGACTTGCGGGAGGGCACCCTGCTGTGGGCCGCCTCGATCGGCCAGGACGAGGCCGACCGCCGCATGTCCGTACGGGTCTTCCGCAGCGACGACGTCGGACGCACCTGGTCCTACCTCTCCACCGTCGCCACCGCCGCCAACGACAAGGGCCTGTGGGAGCCCGAGTTGTCCGTCGACGCCAGCGGCGCCTGGTGGCCCACTACTCCGACGAGACCGACGGCGTCCACAGCCAGAAGCTCGTCGCCGCCCGCACCTACGACGGCGTCACCTGGGAGGGCCACCACGACACCATCGCCAGTTCCCTCGCCTCCGACCGGCCCGGCATGGCCGTCGTGCGCAAGCTGCCGAGCGGCACGTACTTCATGAGCTACGAGATCTGCGCCGCCGCCGGGCAGTACGTGTGCGTCGTCCACTACCGCACCTCCGCCGACGGCTGGGACTGGGGCGACCCACGCATCTCGGCTACCGCCCGAGACCGCTGACGGCAAGTACTTCAAGCACGCCCCGACCGTCGCCTGGGGCCCGAGGAAGGTAACCCCAGGGCAAGCTGTTCCTGATCGGCCAGGTCCTGCACAACGCCGACGACAGCACGGCGGACGGCAGCAGGGCCACCGTGTGGACCAACAGCGCGAGTGGCGAGGGCGCGTGGCGCGAGATCGCCGCGCCGGTCCGGGTGGACTCAAGACCGTGAACTACTGCCCCAACTACAGCTCGGCGCTGCTGCCCTCGACGGACGGCACGCGGCTCCTGGAGATCGCCACGGACCTCGACGGCTCGACCTGCAAGCCGTACTTCGCGACGGGCACGAGCTGACGCACCACGGGTGCCCCTCTCACGGGGCACCCTTCTCGCACGGACTCAGCCCGTCCGTGAGGACAAGGTTGCCCGGGGCGGGCCGGTGCGCCTGCCCGGTCTTCGGTGCCGGGCCCGCCGCCGGGTACCTCTCCCCAGCTACCGCTGGGAGGTGCCCCACGGTCGGCGAACCGCGCGGCTTTCGTCCTTGTCTGCGGCCCGGTGCATGTTCGCCGCTCTGCGGGGCACCCGCCACGTGCCCTCCTGCCGTCTCGGCGGCCGACCCCGCGTGGGGCCTTGTCTCCACATGCGCGGCCCGTACGGGCCGTTGGTCGCGCGACGGCCGGAGGGGCCGGTATCGGGTGCCCCGCAGAGCGGCGAACATCGCCGGGCCGCGGATGACCACGAGACGTGCACGGTTCGCCGACCGAGGAGGTACCCGGTGGCGGCACCGACCGCCGCACGGGCAAACGCGGCGCCCACCCGCGGACGGCCTGGGTATACGTCGGGCTCACCAGGGTGGAACCCGAAGCCGGGCTCTGGACAGGCGGTTGACCGCGTGCTGTCATAACCGCCGGACGACATTTACCACGTGAGAAACCGCTGCCTCACCCCCACGTCACCCCACAGCGCGCCATGCGCGCGACCGGCAGAGCAGGAGCACCACGGAATGTCCTGGAACCGAAGACAATTCGGCAGAGCCGCCCTCGGCACCGCGGCGCTCGTGGCGCTGAACGACCGGTGGGCGACCACCGCGTCGGCCGCGCAGGGCGCGCCCGACGCGCGCGTGGGGGCTCTACACCCAACGCCGACCCACTGCACCCGACCGCGTTCCTGCGGTTGCCGCCGGGAGTGTCAGGGCCCGGGGTGGCTCGCCGGGCAACTCCAGCTCCAGCTGGCGGGGTTGTGCGGACGCTACGAGGAGGCGTCGCACTTCCTGGACTTCGACACGACGGGCTGGGTCCACCCGAGGCCGACGGGTGGGAGGAACTGCCGTACTGGCTGCGGGGTTCGCCGACATGGCGATCGTCACGGGGACGCGGCCGCGCTGGCGACCACGGAGCGGTGGATTGACGCGATCGTGGCCACCGCCCAGTCGGACGGGTTCTTCGGACCCACCGCGCTGCGCACACAGTTGGACGGCGGGCCGGACTTCTGGCCGTTCCTGCCGCTGATCCAGGCGTTGCGGTCGTGGGAGGAGTACTCCGGGGACGCGCGGATCGTGCCGCTGCTGACCGGTTTCTTCACGTTCATGAACGCGCAGGGTCCGGGCGCGTTCGACCACAGCTGGATCGCGACGCGCTGGGGCGACGGGCTGGACAGTGTGTTCTGGCTGTTCAACCGGACCGGTGACGCGTTCCTGCTGGAGCTTGCGGACACGATCCACCGGTACGGGGCGAACTGGTCGAACAACCTGCCCAGCCTCCACAACGTCAACATCGCGCAGGGCTTCCGGGAGCCCGCCCAGTACGCGCTGCGCAGCGGGTCGGCGGACGACACACGGGCCAGCTACGGCACGTACGACATGGTGATGGGCGCGTACGGGCAGATGCCCGGCGGCGGCTTCGCCGGGGACGAGAACGCCAGGCCCGGTCACGGCGACCCGCGGCAGGGCTTCGAGACGTGCGGGATCGTCGAGTTCATGGCGAGCCATCAGCTGCTCACCCGGATCACCGGGGATCCGCTGTGGGCGGACCGGTGCGAGGACCTGGCCTTCAACTCGCTTCCGGCGGCGCTGGACCCGGACGGCAAGGCGGTCCACTACGTCACGTGCGCGAACGGGATCGATCTGGACAACGTTGCCAAAAGCGCGGGGCAGTTCGACAACGACTTCGCGATGCTGGCGTATCTGCCCGGGGTCGACCAGTACCGCTGCTGCCCGCACAACTACGGGATGGGCTGGCCGTACTTCGCCGAGGAGCTGTGGCTGGCCACGCCGGACGGCGGGCTCGCGGCGGCCATGTACGCGGCGAGCGAGGTGACCGCGAAGGTGGCGGACGGCACGGCCGTCACGTTCACCGAGGAGACGGACTATCCGTTCTCGGACAGTGTGACGCTGACGCTGAAGACGCCGAAGAGCGTGCGGTTCCCGCTGTCGCTGCGGGTGCCCGCGTGGTGCGAGGCGCCGGAGATCACGGTGAACGGGGAGGCGGTCGACGCCCGGCGGGCCCGCGTTCGCGCGGACCGACCGTACGTGGGCGGACGGCGACACGGTCCGGTTGCGGTTCCCGCAGCGTACGGCGGTGCGTACCTGGTCGGACAACCACGGTGCGGTCAGCGTGGACCGGGGACCGCTCACGTACGCGCTGCGCGTGGAGGAGCGGTACGAACGCCTGGGCGGCAGCGATCAGTTCCCGGAGCTGGCGGTGCACGCGGAGAGCCCGTGGAACTACGGGCTGGTGCTGGACGACGCGGACCCGGCGGGCTCGCTGCGGCCGAGGGCCCGTACGGCGGCGGAGGGCAATCCGTTCACGCTGGACGGCACGCCGCTGAGTCTGACGGCCCAGGCGCGGCGGATCCCGGAGTGGACCGCGGACGAGCAGAACGTGGTGGCGCCGCTCCAGGACAGTCCGGCGCGCAGCACGGAGGCGGTGGAGACGGTCACGCTGGTGCCGATGGGCGCGGCGCGGCTGCGGATCTCGGCCTTCCCGACCGCGTCGCCGGACGGCGAGCCGTGGGTGCCGGTGCGCTGGTCCAGGCTGCGCAACCGGAACTCGGGCAAGGTGCTCGCCGTGGACGGCATGTCCACCGACAACAGCGCCCACGTCGTCCAGTTCGACGACAACGGCACCGACGACCACCTGTGGCAACTCGTCCCCAACGGCGACGACTGGTACCGCATCCTCAACCGCCACTCCGGAAAAGTCCTCGGCGTCGACAACATGTCCACCGACAACAGCGCCCACGTCGTGCAATTCGACGACAACGGCACCGACGACCACCTGTGGCAACTCGTCCCCAACGGCGACGACTGGTACCGCATCCTCAACCGCCACTCCGGAAAAGTCCTGGCCGTCGACAACATGTCCACCGACAACAGCGCCCACGTCGTCCAGTTCGACGACAACGGCACCGACGACCACCTGTGGCAACTGCTGTGAGCACGGAACCGCGACGGCACCGCCGTCCGCCGGAAGGAGACCGACCCATGACCGTCCCGCACACCGCCGGCCGTGCGCCGTGGTGGCGACGCCTGTCCACGGCGCTGGGGATGTTCGCGCTCGTGGCGACTTCGCTGGTCGCCGCCGACTCGGCGGCTGCCGAGCCGACCGCCTGGACCCCAAGCCGTCGCCGATGACGACGCCGTGGACGGATCAGGTGTCCGTCGACGAGCCGCTGCCGGAGTATCCGCGTCCGCAGCTCACCCGGCCCGACTGGGCCAATCTCAACGGGATCTGGGACTTCGCGGTGACGGGCCGGGACGACGGCCAGCCCGCGTCGTTCGACGAGCAGATCCGCGTCCCGTTCGTGGCGGAGTCGGCGCTCTCCGGCATCCACCGCAAGGTCACGCAGGACGACAAGCTCTGGTACAAGCGCACGTTCACCGTTCCGGAGGACTGGGACGGCCGCCGGGTGCGGCTGAACTTCGGTGCCTCGGACTGGCAGACCACGGTGTGGGTCAACGGTGAGGAGGTCGGCGCGCACCAGGGCGGCTACGACGCGTTCGACTACGACATCACCCCGCAGCTCAGCGGTGGGGAGAACACGATCGTGGTGTCGGTGTGGGACCCGACCGAGACCGGCGGGCAGGCCATCGGCAAGCAGCGGATACGCGATGTGGACCCGCACGAGGGCGGCGGCATCGAGTACACCGGCGCGTCGGGCCTCTGGCAGACCGTGTGGCTGGAGCCGGTGGCCGAGGCGCACATCACGCGGCTCGACATGACACCGGAGCTGAGTGACAGCACGCTGCGGGTGAAGGTGCGGGGCGAGGGCGCGGACGGGACGACGGCCAAGGTCACGGTCTCCTCCGACGGGAACGTGGTCGGCGAGGCGACCGGCGAGGTCGGCTCGGAGATCACGGTGCCGGTGCCGGACCCGCGTCTGTGGACTCCGGAGGACCCGTTCCTGTACGACGTGAGCGCCGAACTGGCCGACGGTTCCTCGGTGGTGGACTCGGTCGGCAGCTACGCGGGCATGCGGTCCATCGCCGTCGAGAAGGTCGGCGACGTGCTGCGGCCCGTGCTGAACGGGAAGTTCGTCTTCCAGACGGGCACCCTGGACCAGGGTACTGGCCCGACGGGATCTACACCGCGCCCACGGACGACGCGCTGAAGTCCGACCTCCAGGCGCACAAGGACCTGGGCTTCAACATGGTCCGCAAGCACATCAAGGTGGAGCCGCAGCGCTGGTTCTACTGGGCCGACAAGCTCGGTCTGCTGGTGTGGCAGGACATGCCGTCGATGTCGAGCGGCAAGACGCCCGACGACGCGGCGCGCGCCCAGTGGGAGAGCGAGTTCCACGCGATCATCGACCAGCACCGCAGCTCGCCCGCGCTGATCCAGTGGGTCGACCAGAACGAGGGCTGGGGCCAGTACGACCAGGCGCGCATCGCCGACGAGGTGAAGGCGTACGACCCGTCGCGGCTGGTCGACAACATGAGCGGCGTCAACTGCTGCGGCGCGGTGGACGGCGGCAACGGCGACGTGGTCGACCAGCACGTGTACGTCGGGCCCGGCAACAACAAGCCGTCGGAGACCGGGCGGCGGTGCTCGGCGAGTTCGGCGGTCTCGGCTTCAGGGTTCCGGACCACGAGTGGTACCCGGGCGGCGGCTTCAGCTACGAGGACCAGCCGGACCAGGCCACGCTCAACGACCGGTTCGTCGGGCTGCTCGACGCGCTGCGGCTCCAGCAGATGCCCGCCGGGCTGTCCGCGTCGGTCTACACCGAGATCACGGACGTCGAGAACGAGGCGAACGGGCTGCTCACCTACGACCGGCAGGTGGTCAAGGTGGACGCGGCGCGGGTGAAGGCGGCCAACGAGGCGCTCATCGCCGCCTCGAAGGATCCGCAGGAGCCGGTCACCCTGCCCACGGACGCGTACAAGTCGCTGCGGGTGACCACGTCGGGGCTGACGGACCGGTACGTGCGCCACAAGGAGTCGCTCGGCTACACGGAGGTCGTCGACGACTCCAGTGACGACGTGCTCAAGGGCGACGCCACCTGGAAGATCGTCCCCGGTCTGGGCGACGGCGCGTGCTACTCGTTCGAGTCGCGCAACTATCCGGGCGAGTACCTGCGGCACAAGGAGTTCCGGATCCGCCGGGACCCCTGGAGGACAGCGCGCTGTTCAAGGCCGACGCCACGTGGTGCGCGGTGCCGGGTGACGGCGGGTGCGGCTGACCGCGCTGGAGTACCCCGGCCAGTATCTGCGGCACGTCAACTCCGAGCTGTGGCTGGCCACTCCGGGCGGTCAGCACGACTGGGACACGGCGCAGACGTTCACCGAGGACACCACCTGGTCCGTGGAGGCGCCCTGGGCGCCCTGACCCGCTCGGGCGCGGAGGCCGCCCGGGTCCCGGCGTCGCGCCGGGACCCGGGCGGCTCCGGCCTGTTCCGGCGCGGGCTTCGGCGCCGCTCCGGGCCCGATTCCGGGTTTGGGCTGAGACCATTGACATGCCTTCGGAGCGCGCCCAATCTGAGAGCGCTCTCAGCGGGCCGGGGCCCTGACGCCCCAACGGCCCCCGCCTGAGCGCGGATGCTCGTTCCACCTCACCCCACAGGAGGAAGCTTGTCCGCCATATTCGCGCCCCATCTCAGATCCGGATCCGACTCCGGGTCCGCACCCGGCGCACGCGTGCGGCGCGGGATGCTGACACCGGCCGCGGCGGCGCTCGTGCTCGCCGCGGGATTCACCGCGCTCGGCGCCGCGCCCCCGCCGAGGCGGTGCCGAACACCGTCCCGCTGACGATCACGAACGACTCGGGCCGCGGCGACCAGGTGTACGTCTACAACATCGGCACCAACCTCGCGACCGGCCAGCAGGGCTGGGCGGACGCCAGCGGACCTTCCACGCCTGGCCCGCGGGGGCGAACCGCCCACGGACGCGCCCGACGCCTCGATCGCCGGGCCCGCGAACGGGCAGTCCCTGACGGTCCAGATGCCGAAGTTCTCCGGCCGGGTCTACTTCTCCTACGGGCAGAAACTCGTCTTCAAGCTCACCACGGGCGGGCTGGTCCAGCCCGCCGTGCAGAACCCCAGCGACCCGAACCGGGACATCCTGTTCAACTGGACCGAATACACGCTCAACGACTCGGGGCTGTGGCTCAACAGCACGCAGGTCGACATGTTCTCGGCCCCGTACGCCGTGGGCATCAAGGCGGGCGACGGCTCCACGAAGACCACCGGGCATCTGAAGTCCGGTGGCTACAACGGCTTCTTCGACTCCCTCAAGGCGCAGTCCGGCGGCTGGGACAAGCTGATCCAGACCCGTTCCGACGGCACCGTGCTGCGGGCCCTGGCCCCGGTCACGGCATCGAGGCCGGGGCTGCCCGCCTCGGCCATGGACGACTACGTCAACCGGGTGTGGAGCAAGTACGCCTCCGAGACGCTGACCGTGACCCCTTCGCCGACCAGCCGGACACCAAGTTCTTCGGCCGGGTCTCGGGGACGTCATGAACTTCACCGACGGTTCCGGGCGGTCGTCACCTCGTTCCAGAAGCCGGACTCGGACAGCATCTTCGGCTGCTACAAGCTCCTGGACGCGCCCAACGACCTGGTGCGCGGCCCGATTTCGCGGACGCTGTGCGCCGGGTTCAACCGCTCGACGCTGCTGGCCAACCCCAACCAGCCGGACACCAGCGCCGACGGCTTCTACCAGGACGCGGTGACCAACCAGTACGCCAAGAAGATCCACGAGCAGATGGCCGACGGCAAGGCGTACGCCTTCGCCTTCGACGACGTCGGCAACCACGAGTCGCTGGTCAACGACGGAGACCCGCAGCAGGCGTCCATCACGCTGGACCCGTTCAGCTGACGCCCCGGGTGCGCCCGGCCGTCGGTCCGTACCGGGTCCGGCGGCCGGGGAGTGGCGTATCGAAGCGCTTCGACACACTATGGACACCCCCGCCCGCCGAGTTAGGGTCAGATGCCTTCCTGATCGGCCGCCTTCGAGGCGAAGGGCGCGGTCGAAGCGCTTGACTCCGCCGCTTCACGACCCACTGGAGAGCGCATGGCCACCCTCGCCGAGGTCGCCCGGCACGCGGGAGTCTCCACCAGCACGGTGAGCTACGTCCTCAGCGGCAAGCGTTCGATCTCGGCGGTCACCCGCGACCGGGTGCGGCGGAGCATCGAGGCGCTCGGGTACCACCCCAACGCGGGCGCGCGGGCGCTGGCCAGCAGCCGGTCGAACATCATCGCCCTGATGATTCCGCTCCGTACGGACATGTACGTGCCGGTGATGATGGAGATCGCCATCGCCGTCGCCACGACCGCCCGCACCCACGGCTACGACGTGCTGCTGCTGACGGGCGAGGAGGGCCCGGCGGCCCTGGAGCGGGTGACCAGCAGCGGTCTCGCCGACGCGATGATCCTGATGGACGTGGAGCTGGACGACGAGCGGCTACCGCCGCTGCGCGCGTCGGGGCGGCCCGCGGTGCTGATCGGGCTGCCCGCGGACACGGCCGGACTGACCTGTGTGGACCTGGACTTCACGGCCACCGGCGCGCTGTGCGCGCAGCATCTGGCGGACCTCGGCCACCGGGACGTCGCCGTCATCGGCGAGGCGCCCGCGGTGTACGAGCGGCACACCGGGTTCGCCGAGCGGACCCTGGAGGGCTGCGCGGGCGCGCGGCGGAGCTGGGGCTGCGGCTGCTGCACCGGCCCTGCGAGGGCGGGTACACGGCGATGGCCGCGACGCTCTCTCGGATCTTCGACGAGCGGCCGGGGACCACGGGGTTCGTGGTGCAGAACGAGTCGGCGGTCGAGCCGCTGCTGGCGCTGCTGCGGCAGCAGGGCCGGGCCGTCCCCGAGGATGTCTCGGTGGTCGCGGTCTGTCCCGAGCAGGTGGCGACGGAGGCGTCCGTGCGGCTGACCGCGGTGGCGGTCCCGGCCCACGAGATGGGGCGGCGGGCCGTGGAGTGCCTGGTCGCCGGTCTTCAGGGGCGCGGGGCCGAGGAGGTCGTGCTGCTCGCCCCGAGTTGACGGTGCGGGCGAGTTCGGGGCCCGCCCCGCCGCGGCGGGCTGAGTTCCCGGCGGGGCGGCCCCTTCGCGAGCGGGCGGGGTCAGCCGCCGGAGACGGTGAGGCTGTTCGCGGTGAAGTCCAGGCCGCCGGACGAGGACGTGATCTCGAAGCCGAACTGGACGTCACCGATGGTCTCGTCGCCCAGCCAGCCCTTGGTGTCCTTGATCCACTTCAGGATGGGCAGGATGTTCACCGTGCCGGAGGTGGAGTTGGAGGTGCGGATGAAGGAGAAGACGGCGTTGGCGCCGTTGTCGCCCTGAACACCTCCCAGGTGTGGCCGCCCAGGCTGACGGTGCCCTGCGAGGTGCCGAGCGGCCCCACGGGACCGGTCTTGTTGACCCAGAGCATGATCTCGTAGTCGTAGTCGGTGTCCCAGATGTCGTACGAGGAGTTGTACGCGCCGGAGGACGGGACCGTGACGTCGTAGCTGCTGGTGAGCGAGGACAGGCCCGAGATGGGCTTGTTGATGACCTTCTTGGCGTTCGGGTAGGACTTGATGCCGCCGGTGTCGGGGTGGTTGGCGTTCACTCCCCAGTTGGTGCCGGAGTTCGCCCAGACGCACTGGCTGCCCGCGCCGGAGCCCCAGATGTTGTTGTAGAGCGTGTAGCCGTTCAGTGAGGTGTTGCCCCACTGGTCGCACGAGTTCCACACGGCCGCCGCCTGGGCGGGGCGGAGGCGAGGCCGAGGGCGGCGCCGAGCGCGAGGACGGGGCCAGCAGGGCCACGCGGCGCCTGCTGCGGGTGCGTCGTGCCATGGTCGTCCCTTTCCGTGGAGGGTCACCGCGTGTTCAGGGTGAGCACGCGGTCCTCGCCCGCGACGAGATCGAGCGTGTCGTCACCGGCGGGGTTCGCAGGTCGATACGGCGGTCGCGGGTGGGGCGCAGCACGGCGGCGCACCGGCCGTCGGCCCAGGTGAGGTCGACGGTGGCGCCGAAGCGGATGCGTACGCCGCGCAGCGCGCCGCGCGGGTAGGCGTCGGGGAGCGCGGGAGCAGGACCAGCCGCCCGGGGCGGACTGGAGGAGCATCTCGATGAGCAGCCCCGGCAGGGCGTCGGCGGGGTGCGTGGGGTGCGCGGGGAGTGCCGGGCCACGATGTCGCGCTCGGCGGTGTCGCACTCCAGCCAGGCGTCGGAGGTGAAGCGGCGGAAGTCCAGGCCCTGTCCGGGGTTCTTCAGGTACGGGGCGCGGCGGGGCGGGAGGATCTCGTCCCAGTCGTCGTAGCCCTGGCTCCAGAAGGCGGTGCCCCACGCCTCGTCGAGGGCGTCGAGGGTGCCGTACCGGGCGCGCGGCCAGCGGCGGAAGTGGCGGGCGGTCTCGTCGCACCAGCAGGAGGTGCGGTACTCGTTGTCGACGTGCCACACGCGCGGCGCGGGTGGGCGCCGTAGCGCATGGCGAGGTCGTCGGTGAGGGCGGCGGCGTACTCGCGGTGGACCGGGCTGGAGGCGCGGAACCGCTGGCGCGAGCCCCACCACAGGACGCTGCCGTCCTCGTCGCGGGGCGGCGTCTCGGGTGGCGGGCGCCCATCCACGGCGGCGGGGAGGCGGTGGGGTGGCGAGGACCACGCCGACGCCGTTGTCGTGCATCAGGTCCATGACCCGGTCCAGCCACTCGAACCGGCGGGCGCCGGGGCGGGGTTCGAGGGCGGCCCAGGCGAAGACCCCGAGGGTGACGGAGGTGACGTGGGCCGCCTTCATCAGCGTGACGTCCTCGGGCCAGCTGCCCTCGGGCCACCGCTCGGGTTGTAGTCGCCGCCGAACAGCGGGCGGCGGCTCCGGCCGGTGCCCAGCGCGTCGCCGAGGCCGGAGGCGTCCGCGGGCGCCGGGTGTCCGCTCGTCCCGGAAGGGGCCATGGACGTAACCTCCGTCTTTCCGCGCGGCCTTCGCGCGAACGTTCCGCGCGAACTCTCCGCGCGAGGGTGGTCACGGGCGAGGCGGGCATGGGGATGCCGCGCAGCGCCGCCGAAGATCGAGCGGCGCCAGGCGTCGGTGGGCACGGCGGCGAGGTTCCGATACTTCCCGACCCGTCGCCGGACAGGTACGGGCCGAGGTCGGCGAACTTGGCGCTGACGGCGCCGAGCTTCTCGCCGTAGGTGTTGCCGTCCTGGTTGCGCCAGGAGGTGCGCACGCCGATGGCCTGGTCCATGGCCGCGTAGTACGGGTTGTCGGCGGTGGGCGGCGAGCCCCGGAAGGGCGCCATGATCCCGACCTTCCCGCCGCTGCCGAGCGTGTCGGGGACGGACGTTCTGAGGCCGTCGGCGGGGATGAGGAGGGTGCGGGCCTCCTTGCCCGAGGTGGTGCCCTCCTTGCGGCCGCTCCCCGAGCCTCCGCAGGCGGACAGCGGCGGGTCCCGGCGACCGCGGAGGCGACCGCGGAGGCCAGGACGGTTCTCCGGCCGGGTGCGTAGGGCGAGTTCGACGTCATTGCGGCAACCCTTCGTGGCGCGCCAGGGCACCCGGCGGAGCTAAGGCCGGTGGCAGGCGGCGGTTCTGGGTGGTTCCGGTACGACCGGTGGAGCCGAGGCGGGGTCGAGTGACGGGCCGGTCTCGGCATCGCTCCGGAGTCGAAGCGCTTCGATGTTGCTGCGAGGTTAAGTGAACACGTCACCTCCGACAAGAGTGGTGGCGGAAATTCCCTGGAGATGCGTTTAGCGAGATCAACACCGCTTACAGGGCGTCGAGTTGGGGTGGTGAGCGACCTTGACACGGCCGATCGGACGCGAAGACCATCGAAGCGTTTCGAAAACGGGGTGCGCGTCCGGGCCCGCGTACGGCCGGGCTCCGGGCCCCGTTCCGTGCCCGAATCCTCGTGGAGGACCGGGCCCTCCGAAGCCCCGTGGAGGACCGGGCCCGTCGTAAGCGCCGTGTGCGTGGCCGCCGCCTGCCATCCGTTCGGGCACGGCCTGTCCTACACGTCCTTCGGCTACGCGGACGCCACGGCCGAACGGGTCGGCGACACCGTGCGCGTACGCTGCGCGGTCACCGACACCGGCGCCGTCGCGTCGGACGAGGTGGTGCAGGTGTACGCGGGCGTCGTCGCGCCGTCCGTGCCGCGTCCGCACGGCGAACTGGTCGCGCACGCGCGGATCCGGCTGGCGCCGGGCGAGCGCGCCGAGCCGGTGTTCGACGTGCTCGTAGCGGACCTGGGGTTCTGGGATGTCGCGCACGGTCGCTGGTACGTGGAGCCCGGCGTGTACCAGCTGCTCGTGGGCGCCTCCAGCGCGGACATCCGGCTGGTGGCGAGCGTGGAGATCGACGGGACGGGGACGCGGCCGGGCCGCGCCCGGTGCTGGAGCGGGCCTGGAGCGGGGTCTGGAGGCGGCGGACTACGACGAGCAGGCCGGTACCGCCATCGCACGACGGCCACCGTCGAGGTGTCCGGGTCGGGGACGGTCGAACTGGCCCTGGACGACGGCCCGTCGCGGACACGGGTGGACGTCCCGGCGACGGGCGGCCGGTACGACTACACCGCCCTCAGCGCCGCTCTCGTGGCGACCGGTGTGCGCGACCTGCGCGTACGGCCGCACGGCACGGTGCGGCTGGCGCGGGTGTCCTTCGACGGGCGTTCGGCGAGCGACGAGGGACGCCTTAAGGACGTTTCGGGACGCTTGAGGGATGTCTGGGGACGCCTGGGGACGCCTTAAGGACGCTTCAGAGCGAAGTCGCCGTCACGGCGGGCAGGAACGTGGCGTGGTGGGCCCGCCGGTAGGCCGCGGCGGGTCCGGCGGCGGCCCGCACCTCGCGGCGTTCGCAGACCAGGGCAGCCGGGTCCAGGCCGAGCGCCGCCCCGGCCCAGGCGGCGGCGCCCAGGCAGGCGGTGTCGGGAACGGCGCACACCAGGGTCCGCGACGGCCCGACGGCGGCCTTGACGGCGACCCAGTCGCGCTGCCGCACGGAGCCGCCGAGCAGGGTGACGGTGGCGGGCGGGCCTCCGGTGAGCGCCCCTGGGTCTCGGCCATCCACCGCGCCTGGTGACAAGCGCCTTCGAGGAGCGCCTTCGCGAGGTGCGGCAGCCCGTGCCGGTCGGTCATGCCGTGGACGGCGAGCCGCCTGCCCCGGTCGGGCGCGGGGCCGACCTGCCGTACAGGTACGGTTCGACGGTCAGCCCCGTCGGCCCCTCCCCGCCTGCTGGACGAGCGCGGCGAAGCGGCGGTAGCGCTCGGCCGGGGTGCCCCGCGAGCCCCAACATCCGGTCGCAGAACCACTCGACGAGCGCGCCCGAGCTGGACATCCCGGCGACCACGCACCAGTGCCGCCCGTCGACGTGACGCCCCAGGACATGCCCTCGCGGGCGGCGGCCGGAACGTCGGGCGGAGCGTCCCCGACGGTGAGGACGGCCTCCGCGGTGCCCATCGAGTCGGCGGCCTCACCGGCCTCCCGTACCCCGGCGGCCCAGGCTCCGACCAGGTGGTCGTGTCCGGCGATCACCACGGGCGCGCCGGTCGTGGCCACCGGCCGACCGGCTCGCCGGGGCGTGCACGGTGGGCATGCGCGAGGCGTCGAGCCCGGCAAGCGCGAGCAGGTCCTCGCTCCAGCGCGCGGCGCGGGCGTCCCAGGCCATGGTGCGCTGGGCGAAGGTGGTGTCGGTGCCGACGGAGCCGGTCAGCGCCTGGGCGACGAGGTCCGGGGCCCCGGCCCAGGTACGCATGCGGCGCAGCCGGTCCGGGTGCTCCTCGCGCAGCCAGAGCCACTTGGCCAGCGGCACCTGGGGCTGGGCAGGATCCCGGTGGCGGCGTGCAGCGCCGCGGCGCCGTGGTCGCGGCGCAGCCGGTCGGCGTGTGCGGCCGGGCGCGGGTCGGACCAGGCGAGCGCGGGCAGCAGGGCGCCCCGTCGGTGTCGAGGGGCGCCGGTCTCGGCCATGCCGGTGACGCCGATGGCGTCGGGCGCGCGGCCCGTCGCTGCGGTGCACTCGGCGAGCGCGTCGAGGGCGGCGGCCTGAAGCCGCGCCACGTCCACGGTGTGGTCCGCGGCCGGGGTGCGGCGCTGGGCCTGGGCGAGCACGGTGCCGTCCTGGGCGCACAGCAGCGCCTTGCAGTGGGTGCTTCCGACGTCGAGTCCGGCGAGGATCACGCGGCGCCTCCGAACTCCCGCCGGGCGGTGGCCACTTCGTGGCCGTACGGCGGTACGCCCGGGGCCGGTGGCCGGAGCGCGAAGTGCCGGTCGGCGCGGTGGGTGCGGTTCGTGCGGTGAGTGCGGTGGGTGCCATGACGGAGGTGTACCCGTCGTCGGCGGTCCGGCCCCGGCCGACGCGCGGCGGGAGCGGTGCGCGTCGGGAATCGAAACCGGCCTCGGGTCGAACCCGGTGGCGCGGATCAGGACCGGCGCGCGAACCGGGACCGGCGGGCACGCCCGAGGGCGGTCCCGCCGTCCGGCGCACGCACTCACCGGGCTTACGGAACCACGGGTTTACCAGATCGAGGCGACCCACTCCGGGTGGTCGATGAACGGGTTCCTGTTGTGCTGGTACTCGTTGTAGATGACGTCGTTGCGGTTCTCCTCGAAGGAGTCCGGCGGGTCCAGCTCGCTCCACTCCTTCAGCACGCTCAGGCGGCCGATGGCGGGGCGGAACCGTTGTCCACCTGGTCGTTGGGTTCGAGGTCGGCGAAGCCGTCGTCGCCGTCGTACCGGACGGCCATGTAGAGGATCATGCGGGCCACGTCGCCCTTGACCTCGTCGCGCGGCTCGAAGGAGTCGCCGTCGCTGTAGTTGCCGGGCGCCCGTCGACGGCGCTGCCGCCCTCGTCGAAGTCCTTGTTGCCGCGCGTAGAATTCACGGAAACGTCTTCGGGGCGCAGGTGATGAAGGTCGGTGCCGGGCCCGGTCGCGGTGCCGAAGTCACCGTGGGACTTGGCCCAGACGTGCTCCCGGTTCCAGTCGCCCGTGTCGCCGCCGTGCTCGGCCTTGGCCTGGGACTTGCCGCTGTAGAGCAGGATGACGTTGTCGGGGTTGTCCGGGTCCTGGTCGGTGTCGCCGAGGGCGTCCCAGACCTGGCTGTACGTCACCGTCGACTGGTCCTTGATGATGTCGTGCAGCGCGGACTTCAGCTCCGCGCCGCTCTTGCCCTCGGCGTCCGCGTAGTAGCCGTCCGGCACGTCGGACGGCTGCGAGACGGCCGACGAGGCGGGGAACCGGTGACGAGCAGCAGCGCGGCGCGGCGGCTGCCGCGGCCGGGGTCCATCGGGTGATCCGGTTTCGTCGGAACATGTGGGGTGTCCCTTCCTCTCCGAGCGCCCCGCGAGCGGAGCAGTAGCGGGCCATAAGGATCCCGGGAGGTTTCCACACTGTCATGTACTCGCCGTGAAAATGACGGGTCGATCGTGTGTCGATCGCTCTCCCCGCCCTCCCGGCGCCCGCCACGGCCCCTCCTCCGGCACCCGGCGCACCGGGCCCGGACGCCTGTGGACCGGGGCCCGGGGCGGGCGTTGTCAGTGGGGCGCCTAGCGTTCGGACCATGACGCAAGCAGCGCAGACATACGCCTATCTCCGTCCCTCCGCGGTGCACCGCGCCGCGGAGGGCGGCACGCTCAGCCTCCAGACCTCCGGCGGCGCCACACCGGCGGGACGGGAAGCCCATCCGCGGTTCTTCCAGGGCTTCCTGACGTCGCCTCAGATCAGTGCGGCCGGGCTGCTGAGCGTCGCGGATGTCGCCGCGGCCCGCTACTACCAGCCGCTGCGCGCCGCGTCGATCGACCCGGTGGTCACGGGCAACGGGGACCGGCTGCGGTTCGAGTCCTTCTCCGGCTGCTGCGGGTGTACGCGCGGCTGGACATGCTGGCCGAGGCCCTCGACGGCGACGACATCGGGCACGGCACGACCAATGTCGACGTGAACGTCCCGCTCCGGGAAGCGCTGACCGGTGTGGGGCCCTCGGATCCGCTGCGGCTGGAGGTCGGCCCCGACGAACTGGCCGTCACCACCTTCGACGGGCAGGTGGTGGAGAAGAAGGTGCCGCTGCCCGACCGCTGGCTGCGCGGCTTCGCCGAGACGCAGGTGGTGGCCTCGGAGTTCGACCTGCGCGCCGAACTCCCCGCGGCCGAGGCCGTGCGGTTCCTCCGGTCGCTGCCGCGCGCCACGACCTCCCGCGACGCGTCGCGGGAGCGCGCTGGGTTCTCCCGGCGGGCCGTTCGCTGCGCGCCACCACCCGGCCGCTGCCCGGCGCGGTGTGCCTGCCCGGTCCGGAGCGGCTCGCGGCGCTGGCCCGGGTGCTGCGCCACGCGACGGGCCTGCGGATCCACGGACCGGCCGTCACGGCGGGCAGCGGCCCGGTGGCGAGCGCCTGGGAGATGCTGCTCCCGGGATGCGCCTCACCCTCACCCTGTCCCCGGACACCGCGCGGGGCTTCTCCGGCGAGGGCGGCGTCCTGGAAGCGCTGGCGGCGCAGGAGTCGGCGGAGGACGCCGAGTTGGTGTCGGTGCTGCTCGCCTGGGACCCCGTCGTGGACATCGCGGACCTGGCGGCGCAGTCCGGGCTCTCCCCGACCGCGTCCGGGCGGCGCTCACCCGTCTCGGCACGTCCGGGCGGATCGGCTACGACGCGGCGGAGGCGGCGTACTTCCACCGGGAGCTGCCGTACGACACCGGGCGGGCCGAGCGGCACAACCCCGGCTGCGCGCCGCCCACGCCCTGGTCGAGGCGGGCGCGGTGAGCCTGGACGGCGAGTTGGCCACCGTCGCCGTCGACGATCACGTGCACCGGGTCAGGTCCGCGGACGGCCGCCTGAGCTGCACCTGCCGCTGGTGGGCCGAACACCGCGGCGGGCGCGGGCCGTGCAAGCACGCCCTCGCCGTCCGTATCGTCCGCCGCGCCGAGTCGCCGCGTACGGCGGCTCACGCCACGCCCACGGACCCCACGACCGCGCGGTCCACGAACACCGATGCCCAGAGCACTTCCACCGGAGCCACCCGATGAACGACATCAGCGAAAGCTTTGTGAACGTGTACGTCATCCCCGACGAGGCCGTCGGCGGCGTGCGGAGATGCTGCTCGCCGTGCGCGAGGGCCGCGCCTCGGACGTGCCCAAGCTCGTCGGCGCGCTCACCGAGGCCGAGCGGCGCAGGTTCCTGCCGCTGCTCAAGATATGGCGCAGGATCGCGCGGAGCAGTTGGGACAACAGCCATCTGCGCGGGGCACTGCGGGTCGCGGGCGCGGGGTGCGTCACCGGGGCGGCGGCAGCGGCCCAGTGGCTCGCGAGCAGTGAGTTGCGGTGGTCCAGAGTCGACGAGTCGCTGTTCGTCGACGTGATGCGTGAGCGCGGCCCCGAGTGGCTGGGCGATGTGGCCCACCGGCTCGCGGAGCGCCGCACCGTCGCGGAGACGGAGTACAAGCTGATCGCCCAGCTGGTGCTCGCCGCGGGCTGTGAACCCCACGACGGACGGCTTCGTCCTGGGTTGGGAGGCCAGCATCCAGTACGCCGGCTACACGACTCTGGAGAGGCTGCGGGACCACCCTTCCTCACGGCGCTGGTGCCCCGGCTCTTCGAGGTGCCGGAAGCCGGCTCGTCGTTCCAGTACAGCTGGGACGACGACCCCGGCTGGACCGGCGCGCTCGCCGCGCTCGCCGAGGAGGGCGGCTCAGCCGCGAGATGCTCGTCGACGGGTGCCTGTCGCGGCTGTCGCGCGCGGGTCGGCTCGGCATCGTGCGGGGCTACCTCGACCTGCTGACCGCCCTGGACCTGTCCCAGGACGAGCAGGCGCGGCGCACGCTCGCCTGGGTGCGGATGCTGCCCGACGCGCCCGCGCTGGCGGCGGCGCGCGCCCAGGAGGTGCTGGCCGGGCTCGACGAGGCGGGCCGCCTGGAGACCGAGCACCTGATCGAGGCGTCGCGGGCCGCCCTGTTCCGGCCCGAGAAGAAGATCGTGCGGGCTCAACTGGCGATGCTCGACAAGGCGATGAAGCGCGACCGGTCCCGTACCGACGAGTTGCTCCTCGTGGCCGCCGAGGCGTTCGGCCACGAGGAGCACACGCTCCAGGAGCGCGCCCTCGCCCTGGCCGTCCGGCACCGCAAGCACGCGAGCGCCACCGTCCTGGCCGAACTCGCGGCCGGGCGCGGCAGCTCGACCTGGACCTGCGCAAGCGCGCCGCCGATGCGTTCGGCGAGGCGTTCGGCGAGGCCGGGGCCGGGGCCGGGGAGGAGACCGACGCCCCGGCCGTCGAAGGCGACGTGCTGCCGCCCGTACCGAGCCCCGAGCGGCTTGAGCCCGCGCCGCTCACCTCCGCCGAACTCGCCGAGGAGGTCGGCGCGTTGATGCGCGCCGAAGGCACCCGGCGCGGCTGGAGCGGGCGCTGAACGGTCTCGTGGTGCACGCCCACACCGACATCGCGGGCCTGCGCACCGCCCTGGAACCGGTCGTGGCGGCGCGCGGGAGGTTCTCCATGTGGAACGACGCACGCGTCCTGACGGGGCTCGAATACGCCGTCGTGTCCATCATGGGGATGCTCAAACTGGCGGATCTGACCTTCGCCCGCTACCGGACCATGGAGCACCAGTGCCCGCACGGGGCGGGCGGGTTCCTCCCTCTCACCCGCGCGATGGAGATCGGGGCGCGGCTGAGCGATGATCCCTTGCCGTTCCTGCTGGCCACGCCCACCTGGTCGACCGGGACCATCGACCCGGCGGAGCTGGTGGAGCGGGTCGCCGCGTACGAGCGCTCCGGTATCGAGCCCGGCCGCTACGACCTCGACCAGGCCCTGCTGCGGCTGGACCGGGAGATACCGTCCGAGGCGCGGGAGGCGGCGGAGCAGCTCACCTCCCCGGCGGGGCGGCGGCTCGCCGCCTGGCTCGCCTCGGGCGGACTGCCCGATCCCGCCACCGTCCGCGCCATCGAGCCGGTGCGCCTGCGCACTCCCCGCCCGGGGTGGTGGTCAGTACCGAGGCCGTCCCCGGCCACGAGGACTATCCCGAGCCGTTCCGCTCGCTGCTCGCCGCGCACGATCCCATCGGGAGCCCGTGCAAGTGCGGGGTGGCGGGAGCTGTTCCCCGCACGCCCTGGCCGTCCTGCCCCAGCACCGGGAGATCGTCGCGGCGCGGATGCTGGTGTCCTTCGGGGTCTCGGCGGAGTTCGACAACGTCGGCGAGGTCGCGCCCGTGCTGCCCGCGCTGGCCGAGTCGGGCGGCCCCGCCGGTCCCGCGACCCACCTGCTGGTGGCGTACGGGCTCGGGGCGCGGCGCCCGCAGGATCAGCTGTTCGCGGTGGACGCGATGCTCGTGCTGGCCGCTCGCGGTCAGCTCGACCCGTCCCAACTCGGCCAGGACATCGCCGAGTTGACCGACCTGCGACGACTCAAGCCGCAGCGGTTCGTGGCGGCGCTGCGGGAAGCCGCGCGCACCGGCGCGTACGGCACGGTGTGGGCCGTGCTCGCGGGCGCCTTCCCGCGCCTGCTGGCGGGCGAGCCGCCGCACGGCCTCTCCGCCGCGCTCACGCTCGCGGCCGAGTGCGCGGAGCGCTCCGGGGCCCGTGGGGCGATACCGGAGATCGACGAACTGGCGGCGCGCTCGGGCTCATCGCAGCTGATCAAGCAGGCGCGGCGGATCAGGGACACGATCACGGCACCGGCCGACGCACGGTGAGGTGAGCTTCCCTCCGGGGCGACACGTCGGTCGGGCCCACCTACAGTCCGACCGGGCCCCGGCCCGTTGAAGGCCGAAGCCCGGTCGAGAGCCGGGGCCCGGTCGGCCTCGGCCCATCACGGTCCGTGCCCCGGCCGACCGTCACCCGCGGACCGGTCCTCTGAGCGCTTGCCGAAAGCCGGTCGGGAGCCGGTCCGACGTCCCTCCGGGCACGGAACGCGACACCGGGGAGGAAGGCCCGACACCCGGCGGGCAGAGGCGGAAGCCGACACCCGGCGGGCGGAAGCCCGCCACCCTGCGGCCGGGAGCCGACACCCAGCGGGCCGAACCCGACATCCGGCGGGCGGGAGCCGCCCAGGGCAGCGGCACCGTCACCGCTCAGTCCAGTACGAACGTGCCGCCCGCCGCCGTCGCCAGGTCCGGTCCGAAGGCGGCTGCCGGTGTCCAGGCCCCGGGCCTGGCCTCGCCCTGGAGCAGCCGGGCCGCGACGGTCGCGGTGACGTCGGTCGTGAAGTCCATGCCTTCCCCGGCGCGGAGCCACCCTTCGCGCCGGGTACCGTCCGCCCACTCGACGACGGCGTGCCCCAGGAGTGCTCGCGCGGCCGGGGAGCGGCCTTGACCGAGGTCCGGCCGATCCGGCCGACGACGAACCGGCGCAGTGCCGGAACGGACAGCAGACGGCCGAGCAGCGGCAGCAGCGCGCGTACCAGCGGGGCGGTCGGCGCGAGGGCGGAGGTGACGGTGACGAACGGAGCCCCGCTCGCCGCGTGCGCCGCGCGCAGCTCGCCGGACGGGACACCCGCCGACTTCGCCGTCTGCCCGTCCGGGAGGGTGAGCCGCTGCGGGTCGGCGGCGAGGCGGCACGTCACCAGCCGCCCGTCGTCGTACCGCCGCCCGCCGGTGGTGAGTACGTCCACGATGCTGGCCGCGAGGGCGGCGCCGACCACGCCGGGCTCCACCGCCACCGAGGCCAGGGCGTCGACGCGTACCCGGTGCGGCGCGGGTCGCCCTCGCACACCTTCGCCACGACCGCCTCGGTCGCCAGCACCCGAATCCGGCGCCGGTGACCAGCGTGCTGCCCGCCCGCGCCGCCTCGTCGTGCAGGCCGAGCAGTCGGTCCAGCGCGCTCAGGTCGTTGGCCTGGTCGACGTAGTGGCCGCCGGGCATGCAGGCACGGGCGATGACCGCCGCGGTGGCGGCGTAGTCGCCGATCGTGTTCACCACCACGCGCGGGCGCTGCCGGACGATCTCCTCCGCGATGCGCTCGGCCGAGTCGGCGACGACCACCTTCGCGTCCCCGGGCAGACCGGCCTCGGCACCGTAGGCGAGCATCCGCTCCTGGCTGCGGCCGACCGGCACGACCGGCACTCCCTGGCGATCAGCCGGGCGATCACGCCACGGCCGACCCGGCCGGTGGCCCCGAGGACCCATACCTCCTCGACCGTCCCGGCCGCATCCGTCGTCCCGCCACTCCCACTGGTATCGGCCATGTGAATCCCACTCCCGCGTCCGGGCGGCACCGGGGCGGACGCCGCCCAGTGATGACACTGTGTGTCGTGAGAACACGCTAACACCGATGACACCGTGAGACATCACTTGCTACTGTCACCCCATGGCGAGATGGGATCCGGGTGCCGAGGAGCGCCTCAAGCGGGCCGCGCTGGAGCTGTACCTGGAGCACGGCTACGACAGCGTGACCGTGACCGACATCGCCGAGCGGGCCGGACTCACCCGGCGCTCGTACTTCCGCTACTTCCCGGACAAGCGCGAGGTCCTGTTCGCCGGATCGGAGCGACTCGCCCCGCGCTGGCGGAAGCGGTTGTGGCGGTGGACCCGGACGCGACCCCGCTCGCCGCCGTCCTCGAAGGGCTCACGCTGGTCGGCACCCAACTCGTCGAACTGGTCGACCGCACGCGCGAGCGCCGGGCGGTGATCGACGCCAGCCCGGAACTGCGGGAGCGCGAGCGCACCAAGACGGCCGCGATCACCGAGGCGATCAGCGGCGCGCTGGCGCGGCGCCGGGTCGACGCCGCCACGGCCGAACTGGTCGCCCAACTCGCCACGCTGGCCTTCCAGAACGCCTTCCGGCGCTGGACCGAGGCCGAGGGGCGGCGAGTTTCGGCGCGTGCCTGGACGCGGTGACCGAGGAGTTGCGGGCCGCCCTCGACGGGCGGTGAGGAGGGCACCCACCCGCGCCGCGGCCCGCTACCCGCCGCGAGAGCCGCGCACGGCGACCCGTCGCCCCACCACGGGGTCCGCCGGAGCGCTTCCGACCGCCACCGCACCCTCTCCGTACCTCCCAACAGGCCCTGGACAACGGCCGAAACGCGACCAGGCCAACTTCTACACTGCTGTAGTTTTGATCTGTCGCCGCCGGTGATCGCCCCCGACCCCACCACGGCCGCCGCGCGGCGACTCGGTACGTCGCTGCCGTGGGACACCCGCACCCGGCCCGGCCAGGGCCCAGGACGCCGCTCCCCATGCCCCGACGCACGGGTGGAGGGACGATGCACGGAGGATCGCACATGCACAAGAGGCTGCGGGAGCGGCTGCGGTACTGGTTCGACGGCACGATGGACCGGGGCACCCCGCGCTGATCGGCTGGCTGGGACTGGCCTCCTTCGTCCTGATCCTCCTCGTCTCCAGCGTGGTGGTCGCCTTCGCCCACAAGGACACCGAGGACAACGGCGGCTGGTCGGGCGTCGTCTGGATGAGCCTGCTGCGCACCCTGGACCCGGGGACGATGGGCGGGGACACCGGGCGGCCGGTGTTCCTGCTCCTGATGCTCACGGTGACCGTGGGCGGGATCTTCATCGTCAGCGCGCTGATCGGCGTGATGACGACCGGGCTGGAGGCCAGGATCCAGGAGTTGCGCAAGGGCAAGTCACGGCTGATCGAGCATGGGCACACCGTCGTACTGGGCTGGTCGGAACAAGTCTTCACCGTGATCGCGGAGTTGGTGGAAGCCAACCAGAGCGAGCGGCGCTCCTGCGTGGTGATCCTCGCCGAACGCGACAAAGCCGCCATGGACGACGAGATCCGTCGGCGGATTCCGGACACCGGGAAGACCCGGGTGATCTGCCGCTCGGGCAACCCGCTCCAGCGCCGGGACCTGGACCTGGTGAGCCCGGACAACGCCAAGGCGATCATGGTGCTGCCGCCGGTCGGCGACGACAGCGACATCGACGTCATCAAGGTGCTGTTGCTGCTGAACAGCCGTACGTGGCGGCAGCGGCGCCCAACGTGGTCGCCGCCGTGCAGAGTTCGGCGAACCTGGCCGCCGCGCGGCTGGCCGCGGGCGAGACCGCCCTCGTGATCGACGCCGACGACATCGCCGTACGGCTGATCGTGCAGTCCCACCGGCAGTCCGGCCTGTCGAGCGTCTTCAACGAACTGCTCAGCTTCGTCGGCAACGAGATCTACCCGTGGACGGAGACCGCGCTGACCGGTTCCACCTACGGGGAGTCGCTGAACGCCTTCGCGCTCGGCGTGCCCGTCAGGCTGCGCCGCGCGGACGGGAAGGTACTGGTCAACCCGCGATGGACACGGCCGTCGAGGAGGGCGACCAGCTGCTGATGGTCGCCGAGGACGACCTGCTCATCAAGACGGCGGACTCCCGGCCCACGGTCGTACGGTCGGCGATCGCCGAGCCGCGGGAGCAGCCCGCGGTGCCCGACCGGACGCTGGTCATCGGCTGGAACTCCCGTGGCGCGAAGATCGTCTCGCTGCTCGACCGCCTGGTGAAACCGGGGTCGGTGCTGGACATCGCGGCCCGCGGCCCCCGCGGAGGACATGAGCGCGCACGTGGACAACCTGACGGTCGGCTACAAGCCGTGCGAGCCCGTCTCCCGCCCGTCGCTGGAGTCCCTGGGGCTGGACGACTACCGGCACATCGTGGTCCTGACCGACGACGCCATCGCCCCGGACCGGGCCGACGACCGCACCCTGGTCACCCTGCTCCACCTGCGCGACATCGAGATCCAGCTCGGCGACCCGTACTCGATCGTGACCGAGATGAACGACGACGCCAACCGGGAGGTCGCGCAGGTCACCGAGGCCGACGACTTCATCGTCAGCACCAAGGTCATCAGCCTCCTGCTCACCCAACTCGCCGAGAACCGCGAACTGCACGCGGTGTTCGCCGACCTCTTCGACCCCGAGGGGTCGGAGATCTACCTCAAGCCCGCGGCGAGCTACCTCGTGCCGGGCACGGAGGCCAACTTCGCCACCGTGATCGAGGCCGCCCGGCAGCGCGGCGAGACGGCCATCGGCTACCGGCTGGGGCGGGAGAGCGACGAACCACCGCTCTACGGCGTCCACCTCAACCCGTCCAGGACGAGCCCGCTGACGCTGCGCGCGGAAGACACCGTCGTCGTGCTCGCCGAGGACTGAACGCGACCGTCCGGATGGCGTGTTGCCGCCCCGTGCCACCGGCGACGGGTCCCGGACGCCCGGAGGGAACGTGCTCCGTATGTCGGACCGTACGGAGCAGGAGGATTCGTCATGCCGGTGAATGTGTGTTCGTTGATACGCGGCGGCGCCGAACCGCAGACCGTCGCACCAGGCGCCTACCACGTCGTGCGGTTCCCGTTCGGGGCGGGCGAGTCGTACGACGCCGAGGGCATGCACCAGGTGAACCAGCCGGACGGCTACCAGGTCACCGACTGGAAGGCGGACGACCGGGCCGGGCTGATCTGGCCCTCGGCGGACGGCTGGGCCTCACTGACGGCGATGGTGCAGTGGGAGGCCGGGAACTACACGGAGCTGACCGACCAGTTCGTCCGGGATCCGCTCGGCCTGACCGACAACCCGATGGACACCACGGCGACCGATCACCGGCCGCCGTCGCCGGGGATGCAGTGCTTCACCAAACACCACGAGATCTTCGTCCACCCCGGCATACCGCTCGCGCTGCGGGTCGGGCACAACGCGAGCGCCTCGCGGAAGCTCGTACTCGCCGAGTTCAAGCTCGCCATCCACCTCTGAGGGCGGTGCGGACCCGGGTCCGCACCGTCTCCGCCTCCGGCGCCGCCCGCCGACCGCCACGGGGATCAGGCGTGCTGGTCCCAGGAGGCGACGGGCTGGGGAATGGACGACGCGTTCTCCCACTGGCTGAGGATGCCGTCCCAGTCGTGCGAGGGCAGGGTGGTCTGCGTCGGGTACTGCTGCCACCCGGCCTGGGTGTCGTACTGCTCGGGCTCGTGCCACTGCATCTGCTGCTGCTCCGGCGGCACGGCGTTGGCCGTCGTCGCGTCGGCCCTACGGTGTCGGCCGGAACGGTCCTGCTGCGTCTGCGGAGTCAGTCGGCCCTCGGCCGACAGGTGCTGGGCGCGGGCCACGAGATGGGCCAGGTCGAGGCCGAGTTCGGCGGCCAGTACGGACAGGTCGACGCCCGCGTGCCAGCCGCCGACCAGGACCGCGTCCAGCGCCGGGGACCACATCGCGTCAACCGGGGGCATGGGCGGTGGCGACGGCGGCTGCGCGGGGAACGGCGGTACGGGCCCGTGTGGCGGCGCGGCGTGCGACGGGGCCGCGTGCGAGGGCGCCACGACCTCCTCCACCGGGCCCGGCTCGGGAAGGCAGTTGACCGTTTCCTCAGGTTCGGTACGCGGCGCGGGTGTCTCCTCCATCGGCTGGGTGAGGAGGTTCCTGGCGACCGCGCGGGCGTCGTCCTTGCCGACCGTGCGGCGGGCGACGCGCACCTCGCGTTGCTGCAACCCGAGCAGTTCGGCGATCGCCTCGTCACTGCCGACCGTCACGGCGAAGGCGGCCAGCGTCCGCGACCGACTGGCCTGAGCCTCGTCGAGAAGGCGCTGGGCGTGGCGCACTTCGTCATCGCTGCTACAGAATGCCTGCGCCAACATGGCATGCCGCTCCCACAGCTCCCTGGGTTCCATGCCCAACTCAACGTCGATTCAGGTCACTTTGCATGATTCGTGACCGGGTATCACCGGAAAGAGTGGCACTGAATTTAATGACCCCGTAGCTTTCTCCTATTTATGACGCGGCCATTCGGGGACCCGGGCCGGGGCGTACCAGGGCCGCGGCCTTCCCGGTAGCGGTCTGAGCGGCGGCTTCTGATAACACGGCGCGGGGCGAAGTCGTATTCGCCATCGGCGAATCGGGGTTTCCGCGAATTCCCCGTATGGCCCATCGCCCGTGAAATCGGCCGCCGGGGCAGGCCCGTCCCGAGGCGCTCCGGGCACCCGGTTTCCACGCGATCGGGATCCGGACCCATCCGCTCCCGCCGCGGCTCCGAATGAGGGGCGTGGATCACCTGCGGATACAACGACACGCCCTCGCGGCGGGCGGCGGCCTCGTGGCCTGCGGCGCCGCGCTGGGCGTCGCGGAGCTGGTGTCGGCGGCGGTACGTCCGGAGGCCGCGCCGGTCATCGCGGTCGGCGGCGCGCTCATCGACCTCGCGCCGTCGGGCGTGAAGGAGTGGGCGGTCGAGCGGTTCGGCACCAGCGACAAGCTGGTGCTCAAGCAAGGCATCCTCGCCGTGCTGGCGCTGCTCGCCCTGCTGCTCGGCGTGCTGGCTCCCCGCTACCGGCGGTCGGCCGCCGCCGGGGTCCTGGTGATCGGCGCCGCCGGGTGACGGCCGCGCTGACGCGACCGTACGCGCGCGCCCTGGACGTGGTCCCGACGGTGGTCGGGGTGGCGGCGGGCGCGGCGCTGCTGTACGTGCTGGCGGGGCGCCTGGCGTGGCGCGAGGCGCGCCCGCCGCCCGGCCGGGCCCGCGTCACCGTCCGGCGACGCGGGCACCTCCGACCGCCGCCGGCCGGACGGGCCTTCGGACGAGGTGTCCGGG
Source organism: Streptomyces sp. M19 (assembly GCA_038070365.1). Lineage (GTDB taxonomy): Bacteria > Actinomycetota > Actinomycetes > Streptomycetales > Streptomycetaceae > Streptomyces. Next base: position 756,870 of record JAMYWE010000001.1, read on the forward strand.
TTCGACCGGCGGGGTTCGTGATCGCCGCGTCCGCTGCCGCCGCGCTCTCCGCCGGTGCCGGTGCGGTGGGCCGGGGCTCAACGACCGGGCACAGAAGGCCGCTGCCGCCTCCCGGGCCGAAGTGCGGCTGCCCGCACCGGCCTTCCGCGCCCCGCCGTACCGCGCGGCGCCGACCTGGGGCTGGAGGGATGGTTCCGTTCGTCACGCCGAACCGCGACTTCTACCGCGTGGACACCGCCTTGGTGGTGCCGCGGGTGGACGCGCGTGCGTGGCGGCTGCGGATCCACGGCACGGGCGTGGCCCGCGAGATGACCCTCGGCTTCGACGATCTGCTGGCCCGGCGGCTGGTCGAGCGGCACATCACGCTGACCTGCGTGTCCAACGAGGTCGGCGGCTCGTACACGGGCAACGCCCGGTGGATCGGGTGCGGCTGGCCGACGTGCTGCGGGAGGCCGGGTGCGCCCGCCCTCGCGCGGCGGTCCGGCCGACCAGCTGGTGGCCAGGTCCGTGGACGGCATGACGATCGGCACGCCGGTGGAGACCGTGCTGGACGGGCGCGACGCGCTGCTGGCGGTCGGCATGAACGGCGAGCCGCTGCCGCTGGCCCACGGCTTTCCGGTGCGGATGGTCGTACCCGGGCTGTACGGCTACGTCTCGGCCTGCAAGTGGCTGAACGAGCTGGAGCTGACCACCTTCGAGGAGTTCGACGCGTACTGGGTCAAGCGGTCGTGGTCGGCGCGGGCGCCGATCAAGACCAGTCCCGTATCGACACCCCAAGCCGCTGGCGAGCGTGGCCGCGGGCACGGTGCCCGTCGCCGGGGTCGCGTGGGCCCAGCACTCGGGCGTCGACCGCGTGGAGGTGCGCGTCGACGGCGGGCCCTGGCGGCGGGCCCGGCTCGCGGACGAGGACAGCGTCGACACCTGGCGCCAGTGGGTGTGGCGGTGGCCCGCCACACCCGGGACCCACCACCTGGAGGTCCGCGCGACCGACCGCAGCGGCTCCACACAGACCGCCCGGCGCCAGGGCACCGTGCCCGACGGCGCCACCGGACGGCATTCGGTGGTGGTCACCGTGACCTGACCCCACCGACAACTCCCACCATTTCCACCTCTTTCACCCTTTCCTCCCTTCCAGAACAGCCCTGTGCGGGCACCGTCGACAACCCAGGAGACAGAGACTCATGAACGCCAGCCGTATCCGTCGTACCGCCCTCGCCGCCGCCGCGGCCTCGTCCTGCCGCTCGCCCTGACCGCGTGCGGCGATGACGGCGACAGCGGCAAGAAGAGCGACAAGGCGGACTCCCCGGCGTCCTCCCCGGCGCCGGCCGACTCGGCCGCCTCGGCGGACCAGCCCTTCGGTGCGGCCTGTGCGTCCGTGCCGAAGAACGGCGCGGGCAGCTTCGACGGCATGGCCCAGGACCCGGTCGCCACCGCCGCCTCCCACAACCCGGCGTTGTCCACGCTGGTCACCGCCGTGAAGAAGGCGGGTCTTGTGGACACGCTGAACAGCGCGAAGGACCTCACGGTGTTCGCGCCGTCCAACGACGCGTTCGCCAAGATCCCGAAGGCCGACCTGGACAAGGTGCTGGCCGACAAGGCGCTGCTGACCAAGGTCCTCACCTACCACGTGGTGGGTGAGCGGCTGGCGCCGAAGCAGTTGGAGAAGGGTTCGTTCCCGACGCTGGAGAAGAGCGCGGTGACCACCGCCGGGTCCGGAGAGTCCTACACCGTCAACGGCTCGGCCAAGGTGGGATGCGGCAACGTCCAGACCGCCAACGCCACCGTCTACATCATCGACACCGTACTGATGCCGAAGAAGTAGCGGGCCCGGGTAGGCGGCGAGGGCCCGTGACACGGTGCCCGCGGAGAATCACGGCAGCACGATCCGGAGGTGTCCATGCGCGTGGCGGCACGCGGTGACCAGTCCCCGCGCCACGACCGGGCGCCCTGGAGACCCTGCTCGCCCGCACGGCGCGCGGCGACCAGCAGGCGTTCGAGAGCCTGTACACGGCGGTCGCGGGGTCCGTGTTCGGCCTGGTGCACAGGGTGCTGCGCGATCCGGCCCAGTCGGAGGAGGTCGCGCAGGAGGTGCTGATCGAGGTGTGGCGGTGTGCCGCCCGCTTCGATCCGGGCCAGGGCAGCGCCATGGCGTGGGTCATGACGCTCGCCCACCGCCGTGCCGTGGACCGGGTGCGTTCGGCGCAGGCGGCGGCCGACCGCGAGCACAAAGCGGCCGTACGGGACCACAGCCCCGCGTTCGACGAGGTCAGCGAGCAGGTGGAGCGAAGGATCGAGCGCGAGCAGGTGCGGCGCTGTCTGGAGCGGCTGACCGAGTTGCAGCGGGAGTCCGTGACCCTCGCCTACTACCGCGGATACACCTACCGCGAGACCGCGGACCTGCTGGGCGCGGCCGTGGGCACGGTCAAGACCCGGCTGCGGGACGGGTTGATCCGGCTGCGCGACTGTCTGGGGTGCCCTCCGCATGACCGGCCCTGATCTGCACACCCTGACGGGCGCCTACGCGCTCGGGGCCGTCTCCGCGCCCGAGACGGCGGAGTTCGAGCGCCATCTCGCGGCGTGCGAGGCGTGTGCCCGGAGGTACGGGAGCTGCGCGAGACGGCGGCGCGGCTCGCGCTCGCGGTGGCCGAGGTGCCGCCCGAGCGGCTGCGTACGCGGGTGCTGGCGGCGCTGCCCGAGGTCAGGCAGCTGCCCCGGCCGGGCCGAGAGCCCGCGCGGGTACGAGGCCGGGGGCGAGGGCCCGGCCGCGGACGGCCCGCCGAGCCAGGGTCCCGGCGACCCCGGGTCCCGGGCGACCCGGCGGCGGGCGGCGGCACCGCGCCCGCGAGCGCGCGGGCCCCGGCGGCCGGGCAGCGGGCACCGGGCCGGGCGGCGCCGCGCCCGACCGGCGGTGGCGGCGACGGCTGCCGCGGCTGGCGGTCGCCGCCTGTCTGGCGGTCGCCGTGGCGGCGGGTGCCCTGGCCGTCCACGCCCAGCGGGAGGCGGACGAGCAGCGGGACCGCACCGCCCGTGCCGAGCGGCGGGCGGAGGAGCTGAACGCGCTGATGGCGGCCCCGGACGCGGCGTTCCACAGCGCCGCGTTCAGGGCGGCGGCACGGCCACGGTCGTGGCCTCGCGGCAGTTGGGCCGGGCCGCGTTCGTCCACCGCGATCTGCCGCGGCTGCCGGACGGGCGGGTGTACGAGCTGTGGTACAGCCGCGACGGGGCGATGGTGCCCGCGGGCCTGGTCGACTCCGGCCGGGCCACCGGCACGACGCTCCTGTCCGGCGGGCCGGAGGGCGCCGACGGCGTGGGCGTCACGGTCGAGCCCAGCGGCGGGTCGAGCCGCCCGACCACCGAACCGCTGGGGCTGCTCCCGCTGTGACACCCCGGGCGGCCGGTCCCACGCACGGCGGGTCCTGACACCCCGGGCGGCCAGTCCACGCAGGGCGGACGCCGTGGTCCCCGGGAGCCCGCCGCCGCCCGGCTGTCACATTCATGGCCGGTTCCGGGAACCGCGGGCAGATCATGGATCGTGGTCTGTGGAGTTGGACCCGGCACCCCGACCGCTTCGGGGCTTCCCTGTGTGGTGAGGTCTGTTCACGACGGCGTGCGGTACCTGGCAGGCCGCCGCCGTCTCGTGGCCCTCGCCGGGTGATGCCGTTCCCGGCCGACCGCCCCGGAGACGCCGACCGGCCCGGCACGTACCAGCGGCTTCTTCCGCCGCCGGTGCGGCGGCAGCGGGAAGGGCGGGGCGGGGCCACCGTAGGGAGACAGCGGGAAACGAAGAGGGACAAGGGGACGAGGAGGGCGATGGCGAAGCGCCGCACCGGCGGGCCGCTGGTGGTGCACAGCGCACCGGCGGAGTCCGGGCCGCGGTCGTGCTGCTGCACGGCGGAAGCGAGCACGGAGTCGGCTCGCCGCCGCTCCTCAACCTGCCCGCGCTGCGGATGCGGCCCTTCCGGGCGGCGGTGCGCCGGGAGCCGGGCGGGGAGCGGCTGCTGGTCGCGTCCGTCCGCTACCGGGTCCGGGCTGGAACGGACCGCGCGCGGACGCCGCGCGCGACGCCGAGCGGGCCCTGGAGGAGTTGGCCGGACGCGCCCGGACCTGCCGGTGGTGCTCCTCGGGCACTCGATGGGCGGCCGGGCGGCGCTCGCCGTCGGCGGCCATCCCTCGGTGCGCGGAGTGGTGGCGCTCGCCCCGTGGTGCCCGCCGGGAGAGCCCGCGGCCCAGCTGGCGGGCCGTAGCGTGGCCGTGCTCCACGACGAGCGGGACCGGATCACCAGCGCCACGCGGACGTGGGAGTTCGCCGCGCGTGCGCGCGCGCGGCGCCCGGGTGCGCGGCGTCGCGATGCCGCGCGGCGGCCACACCATGCTCCGCGGGGCCCGTGCCTGGCACCGGACCGCGGCTGCCGCCGTCCTCGCCGTCGTGGACGGCGGGCCGTTCCCGGCCGTTGGCGGGATCGGGTCCACCGCCGAGTGAACCGTCGTAGGCCCGATCCCCTCTTCCGGTCTGTCGTGGGTCCGGCCGGGCGAGACAGGGCACCCGGGGCCCCGAAACGACGTGACGACAATGTCGAGGAGAGTGCAGTGCAGCAGGACCGTCCGAGCAGCGTGACCGCACCACCGGCGGAGGAGCCCGGCCAGGGCGCCCCGCGCCGAAACGCCGGGAGCGGGATCCGTACTTCGACAACGCGAAGTACCTGACGATCGTGCTGGTGGCCTGCGGCCACGCGTGGAGCCGCTGACGTACGGCAGCCGGGCGGCGACCGCGATCTACCTCACGGTCTACGCGTTCCACATGCCCGCGTTCGCACTGATCTCGGGCTACTTCTCGCGCGGGTTCGACCTGAGCCCGGCGCGGGTGAAGCGGCTGGTGAGCAGCGTCGTCGTGCCGTACGTGGTCTTCGAGATCGCGTACACCCTCTTCTACCGGTGGGCGCAGGACGACCAGGACTACCCGATCAGCCTGCTGGACCCTGGTACGTGATGTGGTTCCTGGTCGCGCTGTTCATCTGGCGGCTGACCACGCCCTGTGGCTGGCGCTGCGTTACCCGGTGCCGATCGCGCTGGCCGTGGCGGTGCTCGCGTCGGTCTCGCCGGACACCGGCGGCGATCTCGCGCTTCAGCGGGTCCTCCAGTTCCTGCCGTACTTCGTCGTCGGCCTGGTGCTGCGGCCCGAGCACTTCACCCGGCTGAGGACCCGGCAGGCCCGGCTGGCGGCGCTGCCGGTCGCGGCGATGGCTCTGGTCACGGCATACGTGGTGGCGCCCTGGTTCGACGCGGGCTGGTTCTTCCACCGCTCCAGCGTGCAGAGCCTCGGGCAGTCGGGCTGGGTCGGAGTCCTCACCACGCCCGCGCTGTTCGCGCTGGGGCTGGTGCTGTCCGCCTGCATGCTGGCGTGGGTCCCCGGGCGGCGGACGTGGTTCACCGCGCTGGGCACGGGCACGCTGTACGGCTACCTGCTGCACGGCTTCGCGATCAAGTGGTCCCGGTTCCGGGGCTGGTACCACCACGACTGGGTGCACACCCGCTCGGCGAGGTGGCGGTCACGCTGGTGGCCGTGACCATGATCACGGTGCTGTGCACGAGCCCGGTGCGGCGCGCTCTGCGGCTGGTGGTCGAGCCGCGCATGGACTGGGCGTTCCGCCGCGCGCCCGACAAGAAGGACGCCTCGGCACGCGGCACCGCGTAGCCACCGCCCTCCCGGCCGGAGGCCCGGATCCCACCGGGCCCTCCGGCCGTGGGTTTCCCACCGGGGACGGTCAGGACGGGGACGGTCAGGACGGGGACGGGCAAGGCGGGGACGGGCAAGGCGGGGGCGGTTAGGGCGGGGCGCGTAGCGGCTGGCCGACGCGGCGACGGTGCGGCTCATGGCCTCCCGCGGCGCGGCCGGTCCGGGCAACTCCGCGTCCGCGCCCAGCCGGAGCGGGTCGCACACCGCGACCTGCTCCGCCTCGACCGGGAGTTACACCGGCTTGGAGCTGCTGACCGGTCGGCTCGACGGGCGCGAGGGCAGCTTCGTCGTGGAGGAGCGGGGTCCTTCGAGCCCGACGGCACCGTCCACCGCGCCTTCGAGGTGGTGTCCGGGGCGGCCACCGGCGAACTCCCCGGCCTGACCGGGTCCGGACGCATCACCGCCGGGCACGGCACGCCGTCGGTCCCCTACACCTTCGCGTACGACCTGGGCTGACGCCTGCGAGGCGTCCTGCGAGGAGACCGGACACGAGGGCTCACGAACCCCTCGTGTCCGGTTGCTGCCGACGCCAGGATCTTGACCCGGAATTTGTCATGTCCTTGACTGTTCCCGCTCGTTGACCGACGAGTAACCGGCCGCGGCCGGAGCCGAGACGACAGGTCCCCGCGCCCTGCCCGGGAAACAGCCCGCAGCGGAATCGGCTTGTGGGGAGCCGCTTCCTCCCGTCGTCCGGCCCGCTCCGCGCGTCGGCACGCGCCCACCGGCGGGCGGACGGCGCGGCACCGCGTGCCGCCCTCGTCCGGCCCGCCGGACGACGGAAGGAACCCCGATGGAAGCCAGCAAGCTCCCATGGAAGCGCGGAACGGCCGCCCTGGTCGGCGGCGTGGTCGCCGCGGCCATGGCCCTCACCGGCCAGGCATCCGCGACCCCGCGGCACCAGTCGGCACCGGCCGCCATGAACGACGCCTTCACCCAGGCCGCGCACGAGTTCCAGGTGCCGCGCGCCCTGCTGGTGGCGGTCGGCTACGGCGAGTCGCACCTCGACGGACACGCTGGAAAGCCCAGCCAGGACAACGGCTTCGGCGTGATGCACCTGGTGAGCAACCCCGAGCGGCAGACCCTGCGCGAGGCCGCCGAGCTGACCGGCGCCTCGCTCTCCGAGCTGCGCGCGGACCCGGCCGCGAACATCCGCGGCGGGGCCGCGCTGCTCGCCTCTACGCCGACGCGCTGCGCCTGACCTCCTCCGAGCGCCGCGACCCGCCGCGTGGTACCCGGCCGTCGCCCGCTACGGCGGCACGGCGAACGACCAGTTGGCCCGGCTCTACGCCGACGCCGTCTACCGGCTCCTGGGCACGGGCGTCCGCACCGGGGCGCGGACCCGGTGGTCAGCGCCGCGCGGAAGGTCGCGCCCGAACGCGGCCGGTACGCGAAGGTGCGCCCGCTCGACGCACCCGTGGCGCGCGACGGCGGAACGCGCAGCGACGACTACCCGGCCGCCCACTGGGTGCCCGCCGACCCGGCCAACTTCGCGGCCGGGCGGACCGCCGCCATCGACACCGTCGTCATCCACGTCACCCAGGGCTCCTACGCCGGGACCATCAGCTGGTTCCAGGACCCGGCCGCCGAGGTCAGCTCGCACTACGTGGTGCGTTCCTCCGACGGCGACGTCACGCAGATGGTGCGCGACGCGGACACCGCGTGGCACGCCCGGGACGCCAACCCGCACGCGCTGGGCATCGAGCACGAGGGGTACGTGGACGACCCGGCGTGGTTCACCGACGCGATGTACCGCTCGTCGGCCGCGCTGACCAAGCACCTGTGCGACGTCCACGGCATCCCCAAGGACCGGGCGCACATCGTGGGCCACAGCGAGGTGCCGGGCAACGACCACACCGACCCGGGCCCCAACTGGAACTGGGACACCTACATGGCGTACGTGCTCGGATAGTTCACCTCGGCGGTCCCGTTGGCGAGTCCCCTCACCAACGGGACCGCCGCACAGCGGGTCATCACGCCCCACGTCACTGTGTTCCGGGGCAATCGGGCACAACTTGCCCGCAATTGACGAACGGCCACGGGCGGCGCGCCCGGGCAGCACCCTCAGATCATCCCGGGGAGAATCCGGGGAGTTTCCGGGGCGCGCTCGCCTCCCCGGCCACAGGCGGGTGGTGAACCGGCCTCGGGCCGTTCGGACAGCCCGCCGCGGTCGATACGGACGCCCCGATGTTTTTGTCGCGGCGTTCCACCCTCCCCGGGTTCTTCACATTCTTCACGACGCAGACCCAGGTGGCTGACCGTCTAGATGGTTCGGGTAGTTCAGGTGCGCGGAGAGTCAAAGACGTAAACGCGAGGCCAAGAGCGGCCGTACGACTACCGGCATTTGATCACCGAAAGTCGCCACATGTCCGTTTAGGTAATTTAACGGAATGCATTCGCTTGGTGACCGCTTAGCGGGCATATGGGCATCATATTGACAGCAGGTGGCCACTTGCTGAACATTTGCTGAACGCGCAAGGAAGAGATTCGGTTGCGCGTTTTCCATTTGCCGCCCTGCGCGTGATGTGGACTTCCGGTGAATGGACCGGGCTATGGGCGTGCTCAGTGGAGGTCATTCCCGAACCGATGGCAAGGACGTTGAGAAGGGAATGACGTGAGGTGTCCGAACACCCGCTCCTGAGCGTGGTAGTGCCGTTCCAAGATGTCGAGACCTACCTCGCCGAGTGCCTTGAGTCCATCGCCCGGCAGACCATGGGCGACCTTGAGGTCATCCTCGTGGACGACGGCTCCACCGACGGCTCCGCCGCCATCGCCCTCGACTTCTGCCGTCGCGACTCCCGCTTCCACTACATACGCCAGCGGCCCACGGCCCCGGGCACGCCCGCAACGTGGGGCTGCGCGCCATGCACCCGCAGGGCGAATTCCTCGCCTTCGTCGACGGCGACGACGTCATCCCCGAGTACGCCTACGAGCTGATGCTCCGCACCCTCCGGGCGTCCGGGTCCGACTTCGTCTCCGGCAACGTGCAGATGATGAACACCACCCGCAAGTGGCAGTCCCGCTCCACAAGGCGCCGATGGTCAAGGAGCGCAGGGGCACCCACATCACCCGCTTCGACGCGCTGATCTACGACCGGACGGTGTGGAACAAGATCTTCCGCAGGTCCTTCTGGGACTACCACTTCATCGAGTTCCCGAGGGCGTCCTCTACGAGGACTCCTGGGTCAACATGTTCGCCCACTTCCGCGCCAAGAAGGTCGACGTCGTCACCGACATCGTCTACTTCTGGCGCCGCCGCGAGGGGCGCCGCGCCCTCCATCACCCAGCGCCACACCGAACTGGGCAACCTGCGCGACCGGGTCTCCGCCGTGCGGTCCGTCAGCCGCTTCCTCGGCGGGCACCGCGCCCGCGCCTACCGCGGCCACAAGCGCAAGTACGATCTGGCCTGCCTCACCTCGGACCTCATGCTGCACCTCAAGGTGCTGCCCGACGCGGACGACGCCTACCGCGGCGCCTTCATGGAGTGGGCCAACCAGTTCCTGGACGAGGCCGACCCTCCATCGTCCACGACCTGCCAGCCGACGCCCGGGTCAAGTGGCTGCTGGTCCGCAAGGGCATGCTCGACGAACTCCTCGACGTCATCGCCTTCGAGCGCAAGGGCGGCCCGCTGCCGGTCCGGCGCCGCTTCCGCCGCTACATCGACTACCCTTCCTGGGCGACCGCGGCGTCGGCCTGGACAAGAGCGCCTACCGGCTCGACAAGGAGTTGTCCGTCCACGCCTCGCTGAGCGGCGCGGAGTGGCAGGGAAGTGGCTCAGCCTCACCGGCTTCGCGTACATCCGGTTCATCAACGTCCATCGACGGCACATGTCGGTCAAGGGCCTGGCGCTGCGCAACAAGAAGCAGAGGCGCTTCCTCGTCACCTCCGCCCGCACCCGGTACTTCCCGCAGGCCACCGAGTACTCCAACCAGAGCCGCTACTGCTACGACTGGGCCGGTTTCGAGACCCGGTTCGACACCACCCGCCTCAAGCGCCGGGGCAGGTGGGTCGAGGGCACGTGGGACGTGGCCACCGGCGTGTTCAGCCGCGGCCTGTTCCGCCGCCGGGGCATCACTCGCGGCGGCGCCGGTACCGCCGCCAACCCGCCGTACCGCTACGTCGACAGGAACACCCGGATCGTCCGGTCTTCCTCCAGGGCAAGCTCAAGCTCCGCGTCGAGATCGTGCGCTGCCGCATCACCAGGCACCGTGTCGTCGGCGACGAACTGGAGCTGCGCGGCGTCTTCCTCGGGTCGAGGATCCCCGAGTCGGGCGTCTTCCGCGTGGCCAGCATGAGCGGCGCCGCACGCCACGACGCCCCGTGCGCTTCGAGCCCGGCGGCGAGGGCTGGGCCGGCTTCACCACCCGGATCCCCTGCGCGACCTGGTGCCCGGCTCGCGCGGCTCGACGACGGCGTGCCCGAGACCTGGACCACGGGCAGCAACGGCTGGCGGACCACGTTCCACGTCGAGGGCCGCAAGGCCCCATCTACCGGTCATGGCCGAGGAGGTGGACGACGGCCACTACACGGTGCCGACCCCTCCAGACGCCCGAGCAGGACCGCGAGGTCGTCGTCCACCGCAACGGCGCCGGTTACGTCGTCCTCTTCGAACGCGCCACCCTGCCCATGCTGCGCACGTTCGCCTGGCGCGAGGACGGCGGCCTGGAACTCGACGGCCGGTACGCGGCCCTCGACCGCCTCAGCTCCCTCGACTACGCCTCCTGCCACCTCGTCGTACGCTCCCGCGCGCACGGTGCCGAACGGCGCGTCCCCTGGAGTGGCACGGCACCGGCTTCCGCGCCGTGCTCACCCCGCGTCCCTGCGCACCCTCGCCGGGGACATCCCCTGGCCGCGGGCCGCTGGGACTTCTACCTGCGCCGCCAGGACCCCTCCACCGTCGCGCCCGAGGCGCCATGGAGGACCTGATGGTGAAGATCGAGCAGGGCCTGGTCCCCGGTTTCCCGCGCACCCACGAGGAGGCCGAGCGGCGCTACGAACTCCAGGCGGAGGGCTACGACCGGCTCTCCCTGCTCGTCCACTCCGCCATGCCCGACACCGCTCGCGGCCCCTACCGGCAGAAGCTCCTGCGCAGCCGCCACTACCCGCCTGCCGCCGCCGGCGCTGCGCCGGCGGTGCTCTACGACGCCTTCAAGGGAACCCAGTTCTCCGACAGCCCCGCGCCCTGCACGAGGAACTGCGCACCCGGGACACCGGGTTGGAGCACCTGTGGGTGGTACGGGACGACCAGGTCGCCGTCCCGCCGGGCGTGCGCCCGGTGCGCATGTGGTCGCCCGAGTGGTACGAGGCGCTCGCCACCGCCCGCTACGTCGTCGCGAACAACCATCTGCCCGACTGGTTCCGCAAGCGCGAGGGCCAGGTCGTCACGCAGACCTGGCACGGCACCCGCTCAAGAAGATCGGCCACGACATCGAGGCCGTGCACTTCGCCGACAAGCGCTACCTGGAGCGCCTTGCGACCGAGGTGGAGAACTGGGACCTGCTGGTCTCGCCCAACAGCTTCTCCACGCCCATCCTCAAGCGTGCCTTCCGGTTCCCCGGCGAGATGGTGGAGTGCGGCTACCCGCGCAACGACGTGCTGCGCCGCCCCGGCATGGAGGAGCGCGAGGAGGAGATCCGCCGCCGGATCGGCCTGCCGCCCGGTAAGCGCGTCATCCTGTACGCCCCCACCTGGCGCGACGACCAGTTCTACGCGCCGGGCAGGTACAAGCTCGACTTCCGGCTCGACCTCGCGGACGCCCGCGCCCGGCTCGGCCGGGACCACGTCCTCATGGTGCGCCGCCACCCCAACGTGGTGGACCCGGTGCCCGGCGCCGGTGACGGCTTCGTCTTCGACGTCTCCGACTACCCGGACATGGCGGACCTGTCCTCATCACCGACGTGATGATCACCGACTACTCGTCCCTGATGTTCGACTACGTCAACACCGGCCGACCCATCCTGTTCTTCACCTACGACCTCGGCCACTACCGCGACACCCTGCGCGGCTTCTGCTTCGACTTCGAGGAGAACGCGCCGGGTCCGCTGGTGTCCACGTCGCGGGAACTGGTCGACACGATCGCGGACATCGACCGCGTCCAGGAGCTGTACGCCCGCGCTACCGCCGGTTCCAGCGCGAGTTCTGCGACCTGGACGACGGCCACGCCGCGGCCCGGCTCGCCGACCGGCTCCTGGTCGCCGGCGGCGACCTGCGGCCGAGGAGGCCCGTGCCCCGGCCGTCGGCACCGTCGAGACGCCCCTGTCGGTGCGCCCCATGACGCCGCTCAGCCCGAGCCGGAGCACGCACACCGGCTGAGCGGCGCGTCACGCACGGCCAGCCGCCGGACGTCCCCGCCGACCGTCGGCCCGGACACCTCCTGGCCGGACGCGGCCCCACCGCCCGCACCACCAGCCGCGGGGCGAGGGGCGAACGGGCGCGACGAGCGGGTGTACGAGGAAGTGATCGTCTGAGCAGCGGTATACCCGGGGCGTCGCCGCCGGGGCGCGCGCGTCCCTCAGGCGGTGTCCACCCGCATCACCAGGGCCTGATGGTCCGAGTCCCGCGTGGGCCGCACCCAGCAGCCGAGCCGCGGCAGCGGCGTGAAGAGGTAGTCGAGCTTCTGCCCGCCGCGGTGCGTCGCCGACGCCGTGCGGGAGGCGGGCGAGCGCTGGTCGCACTCGCGCGCCGTCCGGTAGGGCCCGTCGGACGGCCACACCCACGTGAACGGGTTCTCGGGCCCCGGCGGCAGCGTGTTCAGATCGCCGCCGTAGACGGTGCGCGGCCCGCGCGCCGCCGCCACCAGGGTCCGCAGCTGGTCGTCGCGGTACTCCCAGCGCGGATGCGCCCGGTCGCCGCCGCGCGGGTGAGGTGCGCGGTGCACACCCGCACCTGGTACCGCGCCACCGCGCCGCACAGGACGCCGCGTTGGAGCCCTCCTCGGGCTGCGCGGACGCGATGTGCCGTACGCCGGTCAGACCGGACGACGACAGGATCGCGTACCCGCCTCGTCCGACCGCGGCGCGGCGCAGCGGGCCGGTGTCTCCCGGCCGTCGGCGCCCCGGTACGCGTAGGCGTGAAACGCGTCATGCCACGAGGGCCCAGGCGCCGCAGCGCCTCGGCCACGTCGTCGGCGCAGGCCTCCTGCACCATGATCACGCTCGCGTCCGAGTTCCGGGCGAGCCCCAGCAGCATGTCCACCTTGTCCTCGTGGCTGCCGGTACCGGCGCAGTGCCAGGCACGTACCCGCACATGTTCCACGTCGCCACGGTCAGTCGGGACGGCCGGTCCGGGCCGTGGTCGCCCCGCCAGGGCGCCCAGAACGGCAGCGCCACGGCGAGGCCGACGGCGAGCAGGGCGGCGAGGAGGAGTCGTCCGCGACGTGCGGGCTCCACCACGGCCGGTGAGGGGGTGCGTCGACGGCATCAGGCCATCATGGCCGCGGCCCGTCGGCGACCGTACGCCGGGGCAGGCGGCCCGGCGCCGCCTCCGGCCGCCCTCGCGGGCCGCTGTGCGCCCGGTCCGCACCGCCGCGGCCCCGCCCCGGCGCCGCACCTTCCCGAACACCGTCCGCTCGCTCGACCGCATCGACAGGACTGAACACCATGGCCCAGCCACGCTCCGGCGGACGCCGCGTACTCACCGGCATCGAATCCTCCGGGACCCACCCCGTCGAATACCGCTTCAGCCACGCCAGGAACGGCAACCGCCACCTCCTGGTCGTCTTCGCCAACTTCTCGGCCGAGGGCGGCTACGGGTGGTCCAACGGCGTCTTCGACGACCTGCGGTGCAACATCCTGTGGATCCGCGACCGCTTCGACGGCGAGTCCGCCTACTACCTGTGCAAGGGCATGGACTTCTCCGTCGAGCAGTCGGTCGTCACCCTGATCACCCGGGTGCTGAACGCGCTCGCCCTCACCCCGAGCAGTGCACGCTGTGGGGCGGCTCCAGGGCGGCAGCGCCGCCTCTACTTCGGCCTGCGCTACGGCTTCCGCAACGTCGTCTCGCTCGTCCCGCAGTTCAACATCGGCAGCTACGTCAGGGACGTCCACCCCAGGGTCGCCCGCCACATGCTCGGCGACGGCGTGCCGGAGGAGAACGTGCGCGTCCTGGACTCCGTCCTGCCCGACGTCGTCCGCTCCGTGCCGAACCGCAAGACCAACATCTACCTGCTCTCCTCCCCACAGGACGAGCAGTTCCCGGTCGAGATCGAGCCGTTCCTGCCGCTGTTCCAGGACTACGAGAACTTCAACTTCGTCCTCAGCGACTCGCCTCACATCTCCGATCACACGACGGTGACCCGGCGCAACGTGCCCTCCTCATGGGCCTGGCCAACTTCCTCATCGACGGGGTCTCCCGCGCTTCGGCACGGTGCGCAACGGCCTGGAGGAGACCGCCCCGGACACGACCGCCATCGACACCTACCTCAGGTCGACCACCCTGGTGCGCGGCACCTCGTTCCCGCCGCCGACCGTCTTCCGGCCCTCCTCCGGCGAGCAACTGCGGTCCGACGCCGTACGGTTCACCGGAACCGCCCCTGGCGCGGTACGCGTGAGCGTCTGGGAGCAGGGCAAGTTCCTGGGCACCCCGGACGTCGCCCCGACGGCACCTGGACCTGGGAGCCGGGCCGCACCTGGAGCGTGGGCGAGCACGCCGTGCGGATCTTCGCCGTCGACCACGCGGGCCACCAGAGCAGGCGCGCCGAGGTCAACTTCACCGTGGTCAAGGCCCCACCCCGCCCATCGTCTCCGGTCCCGCCCAGGGCGAGGAACGTCCGGCCGACGGCGTGGAGTTCACCGGGCTCGCCCGCGGCGTCGTCCAGGTGGGGCTGCGGGAGGGCGGCGTCCTGCTCGGCGTGGCCACGGTCGGCCACGACCAGGGCTGGTCGTGGACCTCTCGGGGCCTATGGGAAACCGGCGCGCACGCCGTCGAGGTGTTCGGGGTCGACACCGCTGGCGCGGAGACCGCGCCCTACACGGTGCGCTTCACGGTCGCCGCGGCAACGGGGCCCGCGCAGACGTACGCCTACTGAAGCCCCGGTGCCGACCGGCCCGCCGCCCGGCCCGCCGCCCGGGCCGGGGCCCACCAGGTCCGCACCACCGGTCCGCACCACCGGTCCGCACCACCGGTCCGCACCGGCCGACGTACCATCGGTAAGCTGTCGACCAATGCCGAAAAGCCGCCAACCCGCTTCGGGGCCCGCGAAACCGCATGGCATGCCCAGCGGCGCCGGGTGGCTGCCGCACGGCTACCGCCTCATGCCCCACACCCACGACCACGGGCAACTCGTCTACGCGGCCGCCGGGACACTGGCCACCACGACCGAGCGCGGGACCTGGGTCGCACCGGCCAACCGCGCGACGTGGACGCCGCCCGGCTTCGCGCACTCCCATCGCTTCTACGGCCGCACCGACGTGCGTCTGCTGACCATCCCGATCGACCTGTGCGGCGAACTCGTGGACCGTCCCAGCGTGTTCGCCGTCAGCCCGCTGCTGCGTGAGGCCGTCCTGGCGCTCACCGCCGAGCGGCGCGGGCCCCGCCCGGCGCCGACGCGCGACTGCTCGCGGTCGTCATCGACGAACTCGGCGACACCCCGAGCAGTCGCTGCACCTGCCCGAACCCGACGACGACCGCCTGCGCGCCGCCACCGACCTGCTGCACGCCGACCCGCGCGGCCCGCGACCCTGGCCGAACTGGGCCGCGCCGCCGGAGCCAGCGAGCGCACCCTCAGCCGCCTGTTCCACACCGAACTCGGCATGAGCTTCCACCGGTGGCGCACCACCCTGCGCATCCACCACGCCCTGGCCCACCTGACCAACGGCATGTCGGTGACCGACACGGCGATGGCGTGCGGGTGGTCGAACCCTCCAGCTTCATCGACGCCTTCAACGCCGTGGTCGGCCAGACCCCGGCAGCTACCAGGCGGACCTGCGCGCCAGCCCGCAGCTGTAGCGGTGTCGCTTCCGTAGCGGGCTCGCTTCCGTGGCGGTGTCGTGGCGCCTCGGCAGGTTGGCGGCTTTCCGGTATCGGCTGTCGCTTTACCGGTTGGGTACGGCCGTGGGGAGCCACAGTGGTGACCGGCACGCCGCACCACCTGGCGGCGGCTTTCTACGAGGAGCTGGAAACACATGGTCATCAGCGGCAAGGACACCACCGTCGTCATCGTGGGAGGCGGTGTCGCCGGACTGGCGCTCGGCAACTTCCTGCTGCGCGAGGGCATCGGCTGCGTCGTCCTGGAGAAGCACAGCCGCGCGCACGTCGAACAGCGGCAACGGGCCGGGGCCCTCGACGCGGGCGGGTCCGCCGACTGCGCGAGTGGGGGCTGGGCGAGGTCGTCGAGGGCCACAGCCTCGGCGATTCCGACGCGGCCATGCCGCTTCTGCTCGACGGGGAGAAGCGGCAGTGGAAGTGGGACGGCGACTCGGATGACGCCGACGGCGCGTACTGCCCTCAGCAGGTCCTCGTCCGGAACCTCATCAGGGTCTTCCTCCGCGACGGCGGCGACCTGCGCTTCGAGGCCGAGGACGTCTCCCTGCACGACGTCGACTCCGCGGACCCGGTGGTCCGTTACCGGGACGCCACCGGCTCGGCCCGGACCGTCAGCTGCGACCTCGTCGCGGGGAGCGACGGCTTCCGCGGCGTCAGCCGGACGGCCATCCCGCCGGCGTCCTCACCAGCGCGACGCACGAGTTCGGGTACGCCTGGCTCACCGTCATGGCCGAGGTGCCCGCGGACCCCTGGCCGTGCTGGCGGTGCACTCCGCGGCTTCGCCGCGCAGATCACCCGCGGCCCGAACGCGAGCCGTCTCTACCTCCAGTGCCCGCTCACCGACACCGTCGAGCAGTGGCCGGACGAGCGCGTCTGGAGCGAACTCCACGCCCGTTTCGGCGAGTCGGTGACCCGGGGCCGATCACGAGCAAGCAGGTCGTGCCGCTGCGCGGGTCGTCTTCAGCCCCATGAGCTACGGCGCGCTCCACCTCCTCGGGGACGCGGCGCACCTCATCTCCCCGATGAGCGCGGAGGGTATGAGCCTCGCGCTCCATGACGCCGACGTGCTGGCCCGCGCGGTCGTCCGCCAGGTCACGCGGCACGACTCCAGCCTGCTCGACAGCTACTCCGAGACCTGTCTGGACCACACCTGGCAGCGTCAGGCGTCGGCGGTCCGGATGACCGAGACCATCCACGACGCCGGTGACGCCTCCCACGAAGGGAGTTCCGCAAGCGCGTCGCCCGCGCGAACCTCGAAACCATGCTGGAGCCGCTGACGGAGCGTCAACTCTCCGCGTAGCCCGGGGCCGTCGCGTGGGCGGCGCGGTCGGCCCTCCCCGGCGGGGAAGGGCTGACACCCCGCCGGTCCGCGGCGCCAACGCCTGACGCCCCGTCACCGACGACGGGCGGGGCCCGCTTCGGCCCTGCCCGTCACCGGCATGGCCGCCCCGGCCCCGCGCACCGCGTCGTCGTACGGCCCCAAGCCACCGGCGATCAGCCGCCGCCGGTGGTCAGCCTTCGCCGGTGCTCAGCCGTCGACCGTGATCAGCCGTCGACCGTGACGGAGAAGGAGTCCACGGCGAGTCCGGCGCCGCCCTCCCACGGCTCGAACCCGGCCTGGATGCTGGTCAGATACCAGGCGTCGGTGGCCAGACCGCGGCTGACGGTCTCGTCGAGGAAGTCCTTGACGTCGAAGTCCCAGCCGGTGATGGCGGACGGGGCGACGAAGGAAATGACGTCGTTGGTCCCGTTGTTGCCGGTCCACACGCCCCAGTCGCGCCCACCGACCTGCGCGGTGCCCACCTCCGAGCCGACCGGCTGGACCTGCCCGACCCGGTTGAACCAGATCATGATCTCGGTCTTGTTCACGCCGTCGGTCTTCGGCTCCGGATCGAGCCAGATATCGTATGCCGCGTCATAGACGGCATCGTCGGTGTAGGTGTACGAAATGGCGCTGGACACACCGCTGATGGTGCTGAGTTGCTTCGGAAGCCTGGTGCTCGGCGCGCAGTTCGTGTAATGGCAGCCGTCGAAGACCGAGGGGTACGACTTCGGCGGGCCGCTGGTCGGGGCGGTGCCGTCGGCCTGGGTGATCCGGAAGCCGCGGTCAGTGGTCGTGACGCACTGGGTGGCGCTCGTGCCCCACCGGTTGTTCTGCACGACGTACCGGTCCTGGATGGTCGCGGAACCGAACTCCTCGCAGATCGACTCCGCCGCTCGGGCGGTGCCGCCGACCGCGAAGAGCGAGGTCAGCGAGGTCAGGGTGAGTGAGAGGGCCACGGCGGCCGTACGCAGTCGCATGGGTTCTCCAGCGGGTTCGTGGGGGTCGTGGGGCTGGGGGCCGCCTTGTTGGGAGCGCTCCCAACAAGGCGGTCAGCGCGCGACTTTAGAAGGCTTCCACACCTCTGGCAAGAGTGGCCGCACGGCTGGTTTCCGGCACCGTGCGTTCTTCGCGTTCTTCTGTCCGAAGCGTTGACGAAGCACAGGGGCGCTCCTACCTTCGTCGTGATGCGCTTCGTACGTCATATATGAGACGCGATATGTGAGATCTGAGGGACCATGACCGTCGTACCGACACCGATCCCTCTCGCACGCAGTTCGTCCTGGAAGGGATCCAGCACCGCATACTGACCCGGCAGTTGTCACCCGGCCAGCCCCTGGTGGAGACCGAGCTGGCCGCGTGGTTCGGGTCTCGAAGACACCGGTGCGCGAGGCGCTCAAGACGCTGGCGGGCACGGGGCTCGTCGCGATGAACCAGTACAAGGGCGCCACCGTGCGCATGGTTGACGCGGACATGGCGCGCGAGGTGGACGACGTGCGGCTGCTGCTGGAGCCGGAGGCGCTGCGCCGGACCGTGCTGCGGGGCGACTCGCTGGAGTCGGCGCGCGAGGCGCTGGAGCGCGCGGACGCCGCCGCGGACACGGCCGAACGCTCCCTGGCCAACCGGGAGTTCCACCGCGCGCTGTACCTGCCCTGCGGCAACCCGCTGCTGGGCCGGATGCTCGACGAGCTGCGCGACCAGGCCGCCCTGGTCTCGGCCGTCGCCTGGGCCGCCGCCCGTCCTGGGAGCGGGAGGCGGTCGAGCACCGGGAGATCCTGCGGCTCGCCCTCGACGGCGACGGGGACGGCGCGGCCCGCGCCCTGCACGCGCACATCGCCTCGTTCCTGCGGCGGGCCTTCCCGAGGCGGAGCGGAGCGCCGAGGAGCACGACCGGCTCACGAAGGACGGTGGGGTGCGATGACGTACACGGCACAGCGGGCGGCGCTCGCCGAGGTGGTGGCGATCCCGGTGACGCCGTTCGCCGAGGACGGCTCGATCGACCGCGCGGCGCACCGCGCCCTGCTGCGCAGGCTGCTCGACGGCGGGTGCGCACCCTGACGCCGAACGGCAACACCGGCGAGTTCTACGCGCTCACCCCGAAGAGCGCCGCGTCGTCACGGAGTTGACGGTGGCGGAGGCCGGTGACGGCGCGGCGGTGCTGGTCGGCGTCGGGCACGACGCGCCGACCGCCGTGGCCGCCGCCCGGCACGCGCGCGAGGCGGGCGCGTCGATGGTGATGGTGCATCAGCCGGTGCACCCGTACGTCTCGGCGGGCGGCTGGGTCGACTACCACCGCGCCATCGCCGAGGCCGTCCCCGAACTCGGCGTGGTGCCCTACCTGCGCAACGCGGCGCTGCCCGGGGCGCGGCTGGCGGAGCTGGCGGACGCGTGCCCCAACGTGGTCGGGGTGAAGTACGCGGTGCCGGACGCGGCGCGGTTCGCGGGGTTCGCGCGGGACGCGGGTCTTGACCGGTTCGTGTGGGTCGCCGGTCTCGCCGAGCCGTACGCGCCCTCGTACTTCTCCGCGGGCGCGACCGGCTTCACCTCGGGGCTGGTGAACGTCGCCCCGTCCGTCTCCCTGGGCATGCTCGACGCGCTGCGGGCCGGGGACTACCCGACGGCGATGAAGGAGTGGGAGCGGATCCGGCGCTTCGAGGAGCTGCGGGCGGCGGACAGTTCCGCCAACAACGTCACGGTCGTCAAGGAGGCGCTGGCCTCGCTCGGCCTGTGCCGCCGGGAGGTGCGCCCGCCCAGCCGGGTGCTGCCCGAGGCCGAGCGCGCCGAGGTGGCCGCGATAGCCGCGGGTGGTCGGCGTGACGGGCGGTCCGGCCGGGCGCGGAGCCCCGAGCGGCTGCGCAGCCACCAGTGGTACGGCACCGAGGGGCTGCGGTCCTTCAGCCACCGAACCCGTACCCGACAGCTCGGCTATCTGCCCGAGGAGCATCTGGGCAAGCCGGTCGTCGCCGTGCTGAACACCTGGTCCGACATCAACCCGTGCCATGTGCATCTGCGGGACCGGGCGCAGGCGGTGAAGCGGGGGTGTGGCAGGCCGGGGTTCCCGCTGGAGTTCCCGGTGGCCACGCTCTCGGAGACCTTCCAGAAGCCGACGCCGATGCTCTACCGGAATCTCCTGGCCATGGAGACCGAGGAGTTGCTGCGCTCCTACCCCGTCGACGGGGCGGTGCTGCTGGGCGGCTGCGACAAGTCGACGCCCGCGCTGCTCATGGGCGCGGCGAGCGTGGACCTGCCGACCGTGTTCGTGCCCGCGGGGCCGATGCTGCCGGGGCACTGGCGCGACGAGGTGCTGGGGTCGGGCACCGACATGTGGAAGTACTGGGACGACCGGCGGGCGGGGCTGATCGGCGACTGCGAGATGGCCGAGCTGGAGAGCGGGCTCGCCCGCCCCGGGCCACTGCATGACGATGGGCACGGCCTCGACGCTCACGGCCGCCGCCGAGGCGCTGGGGTCACGGTGCCGGGGCGTCGTCGATCCCGGCCGTCGACTCCGGGCACGACCGGATGGCGGCGGCCTCGGGCCTGCGGATCGTGGAACTGGTCCACCGGGACCTGAGGTTGTCGCGGATCCTCACCCGGGAGGCGTTCGAGGACGCGGTGCGGACCGTGCTCGGGCTCGGCGGCTCCACCAACGCGGTGATCCACCTGATCGCGATGGCGGGCCGGGCCGGGGTGCGGCTGACGCTGGACGACTTCGACCGGATCGCCCGTACGGTGCCGGTGCTGGCGAACGTGCGGCCGGGCGGCGGCCCGTATCTGATGGAGGACTTCCACTTCGCGGGCGGGCTGCCGGGGTTCCTGTCGCGGATCGCGGATCTGCTGCACCTGGACCGGCCGACGGTCGCGCACGACACGCTGCGCGAGCAGTTGGCCGGGCGCGGGTGCACGACGACGACGTGATCCGGCCGCGGCACAACCCGGTGGCCGAGGAGGGCGGGTGGCGGTGCTGCGCGGCAACCTGTGCCCGGACGGCGCGGTCATCAAGCACATCGCCGCCGATCCGCGGCTGCTCAGGCACACCGGCCCGGCGGTGGTCTTCGACGACTACCGGACCATGCAGCGCACGATCGACGACCCGCGCTCGGCATCACCGCCGACCATGTGCTGGTGCTGCGCAACGCCGGTCCCAAGGGCGGTCCCGGATGCCCGAGTACGGCATGCTGCCGCTGCCGGACCACCTGCTCAAGCAGGGCGTGCGCGACATGGTCCGGATCTCCGACGCCCGGATGAGCGGCACCTCCTACGGCACGTGTGTGCTGCACGTGGCGCCGGAGTCGTATGTCGGCGGTCCGCTGGCGCTGGTGCGGACCGGGGATCTCGTCACCCTCGACGTCGCGGCGCGCGTGCTGCGTCTTGAGGTGTCCGACGAGGAGTTGGAGCGCCGCCGGGAGGCGTGGACGACGCCTCCCGTGCGGTACGAGCGCGGCTACGGCGCGCTGTACAACGAGCAGATCACGCAGGCCGACACCGGCTGCGACTTCGCCTTCTCGCCAGGCCGGGCACGGTCCCGGACCCGTACGCGGGCTGAGCCGCCCGGGCCGCCGACGGGCGGCCTCGTGTGTCCGACATTCCGAACACCGTCCGCGAAGCCTTCGACGCGCTCCGTCGGTCCGGCACACCCGCACGCACGGCACGCGCACACCCGCACGTACGCACCCGCACGCACAGCACTCGCGCACCCGCACGTACGTACTCGCACGGCCGCCGGAGCATCCGCACGCCGCACCGCGCGCACCGCACCGCACGTCCCGAGGAACGGAGAACGGTCATGGCCCAAGCCGCAGCCGTGGCAGAACCTCCCGGCACCGGCCGGGACGCCCGGCGCCGCCGCCGGTCGGCGACGCCGCGCCGACTGCCGTATCTGCTGATCGCGCCCGCGGCGCTGCTGATGGTGGGCTTCATCGCCTACCCGGTGCTCAGCGTCTTCTACTACAGCCTGCGCCACTACAACCCGACCAAGCCGTGGCGGACGGGGTTCGCCGGGTTCGACAACTTCACCCGGGCCTTCACCGACGACCCCGAGTTCTGGCACTCCCTGGGCTTCAGCCTCCAGTGGGTGGCCGTGGAGATCACGCTCCAACTGCTGCTGGGCCTGGGGCTGGCGCTGCTGGTCAACCAGACCTTCGTGGGCCGGGCGCTGGCCCGTTCGCTGGTCTTCTCGCCCTGGGCCGTCTCCGGTGTCCTCACCTCCACGATCTGGCTGCTGCTGTACAACTCCCAGACGGGCGTGAGCCGTTACCTGGCGGACGCGGGCCTCGGCTCGTACGGCACCTCGTGGCTGTCGGACACCTCGACCGTCTTCCCGGCCGTCGTCGTCGCCGAACTCTGGCGCGGGGTGCCGTTCTTCGCGATCCTCATCCTCGCCGACCTCCAGTCCGTGCCGAAGGACCTGTACGAGGCGGCCGAGGTGGACGGCGCGGGCAGGGCGCGGCGGTTCCTGCACATCACGCTGCCGCATCTGCGGGACGCGATCGTCCTGTCCACGCTGCTGCGGGCGGTGTGGGAGTTCAACAACGTCGACCTGCTGTACACCCTGACCGGCGGCGGGCCCGCCGGGAGACCACGACGCTGCCGCTGCGGATCGCCTCCGTCGCGGTCGACGCGCACGACTTCGGCTACGCCTCGGCGCTGACCACCATCGCGTTCGTGATCCTCCTCTTCTTCTCGATCCTCTATCTGCGCCTGAGCAAGTTCGGAGCGGACCACAAGTGATCACCGACACCGCACCCGCCGCCGCGCCGCGGCCCCGCACCGGCCCCGCCGCCCCGCGCCGCTCGCGCGCCGGGACGAGGTGCCGCGCTGGCAGATCCTCGTCCCGCTGGGGTCTATCTGCTCTTCACCCTCGTCCCTTCTACTGGATGCTGCTGTTCGCGTTCCGCCCGGCGGGCTCCACCTCGCTGGTGCCCTGGCCGCTGACGTTCGAGCACTTCCAGAAGGTCTGGACGGACCGGGACTTCGACGTCTACTTCCAGAACAGCCTGCTCGTCGGCGTCAGCACGCTGCTGATGACGACGGTGGTGGCGCTGGCCGGCGGGTACGCGCTGGCCCGCTTCGACTTCCGCGTCAAGCGCGGATTCATGCTGGCGCTGCTGTGCTCGCAGTTCATCCCGGGCGCGCTGATGCTGGTGCCGCTCTTCCAGATCTTCGCCAAGCTCCAGATGATCAACTCGCTGGGCAGCGTGATCGTCGCGGAGACCGTCTTCCAACTGCCGCTGTCGATGATCCTCATCAGCGGGTTCATCAAGAACGTCCCCGCGTCGCTGGAGGAGGCCGCCTGGGTGGACGGCTGCGGCCGGTTCCGGGCCTTCTGCGCCGTGGTGCTCCCGCTGCTGCGGCCCGGTCTGGTCGCGGTCGGTTCGTTCGCCTTCGTACACAGCTGGAACCACTTCCTGTTCGCGCTGATGTTCCTCAGCGACCAGGGCAAGCAGACGATCCCGGTCGGCCTGGCCACGCTGCTGGGTTCGGACAGCGTGGACCTGGGGCGCTGGCCGCGGGCGGGTGGTCGCCGCCGTGCCGGTGGTGATCGTGTTCGCGTTCATCCAGAAGTGGCTGGTCACCGGGTTCAGCGCGGGGCGGTGAAGGGATGAGCGGCGTCCCGGCAGGCCGTCGCGCGTCGTCCTGGCGGGCGCGCGCGGACACGGCCGCTGGCATCTGGACAACCTGCGGCGTCTGGAGGGGCTCGGCGCGGTGCGGCTGGTGGGGTCTGCGACCTGACGCCGCCGACCGACGGGGAGCTGGCGGGTTTCGCCGGGCCCGTCGAGCGGTCCGCGCGCTTCGCGGAGCTGCTCCGTACCACCGGCGCCGAGGTGGCCGTGGTCTGCACCCCGATCCCCACCCACGCCGAACTGGCGCTGGCCGCCGCCGCGCACGGGGCGCATCTGCTGCTGGAGAAGCCGCCCGCGCCCTCGTACGCGGAGTTCCGGCGGATCGCCGACGGGTGGCGGCGGCCGGGGTCGCCTGCCAGATCGGCTTCCAGTCGCTGGGCTCGTCCGCCGTGGGCGCCATCCGCGCACTGGTGGCGGAGGGGCGATCGGGGAGCCGCAGGGCATCGGGGCGGCCGGGGCGTGGGTGCGCGACGCGTCGTACTACCGTCGCGCGCCCTGGGCGGGCGGCGCAGGCTCGACGGGGTGGACGTGGTCGACGGGGTGCTGACCAACCCGCTGGCGCACGCCGTCGCCACCGCGCTGGCCCTCGACGGCGGCACCCGCGCCGAGGACGTGGCGAGCGTCACGACCGAGCTGTTCCGCGCCAACGACATCGAGTCCGACGACACCTCCTGTCTGCGGGTCACCACCGCGCGCGGCGGCCGGGTCACGGTCGCGGTGACGCTGTGCGCCGAACGCGCGCAGGAGCCGTACGTGGTGGTGCACGGCAGCCGGGGCCGGATCACGTTCTGGTACAAGCAGGACCGGGTGCTGGTCCAGCGCGCCGGGCACGGGCCCGAGGAGCGCGTCCACGGGCGGACCGACCTGCTGGAGAACCTCCTCGAACACCTCGCGGGGCGGGCGAGTTGCTGGTGCCGCCCGAGTCGACGGGCGCCTTCATGCGGGTGGTGGAGGCGGTGCGGCACGCCCCAGACCCGGTCGCGCTGACGCCGCCCGCGTGGAGCGGCGTGCCCGGCGAGAACGGCGCCGAGCGCCGGGTGGTGCACGGCGTGGACGCGCTGATCACCGCCTCGGCCGACACCCTCTCCCTCTACTCCGAGCTGGACGCCCGTGGGCGGCCCGGTGACCCTCGCGCACCCCGACCGGAACATTCGCGCACCCCGACCGGAAGAAGAGAGCCGACCATGATGAGCAGTAGCGGTATCCGAAGGAGCACCGGGCGCCGCGGCAGCGGCGCTCGCCCTGACCGCGGTCCTCGCGCTGGCCGCGTCCGGCTGTGGCGACGACGGCGGCGGCGTCGCCGGGGACCGGGGCGAGGAGGGCTCGGGCAAGGGCACGATCACCTTCTGGGACAACAACGGCGGTGTCCGCACCGACGTCTGGAAGAGATCATCCGGAACTTCGAGAGGGAGAACCCGGACATCCACGTGAAGTACGTGGGGATCCCGGCGGCCGAGGCCCAGTCGAAGTACGACACGGCGATCCAGGGCGGCGGGGTGCCGGACGTCGGCGGTGTCACCACCGCGGTCCTCGCCGGGATCTCCGCGCAGGGCGTGCTGGAGCCGCTGGACGAGCGGATCGCGGACAGCACGCTCAAGGGCAGGCTCAACCCGTCCATGGTCGAGAGCGTCAAGGCCGCGGGCGGCGGGGAGCGGATGTACACGGTGCCCACCTCGGCGAACAACGGCACGCTGTGGTACCGCCCCGACCTGTTCGAGGCCGCGGGGCTGAAGCCGCCGACCACCTGGCCGCGGTTCTTCGAGGCCGCCGACCGCCTCACCGACCGGGGCGGGAACCGGTTCGGGTACACCATCCGCGGCGGTGAGGGCTCCATCGCGCAGGCCCTGGACGCGATGTACGGCCAGTCCGGCATCACCTCGTTCTGGAAGGGCGACAGGACCACCGTCAACGACCCGAGGAACGTGGCGGCGCTGGAGCGGTATGTCGGGCTGTTCAGAAGGACACCCCGGCGGCCGACGTCAACAACGACTTCACCAAGATGGTCGCGCAGTGGGACAACGGCCAGATCGGCATGGTCAGCCACAACCTGGGCTCCTATCAGGACCACCTCAAGGCGCTGGGCGCGTCGAAGGTCCGCGGCCTGCCCAACCCGACGCTGGCGGACGGCACCCGGGTCCAGGTGTCCAACCCGGTCGACGGGCTCGCGGTGTTCAAGTCCGGCAAGCACAAGGCGGCTGCCTGGAAGTTCGTCGAGTTCGCGGTCTCCCACGCGTCCAACAGCGCGTGGGCCGAGGCGGCGGGCTCGATCCCCGCGAACACCGACGCCGCGGGGACGCCTGGGTCCAGGAGTCCGAACCGACCAGGCTGGCCGCCGCCGCGCTGACCGACGGCAGCGTCAAGATCGTGCAACTGCCGTACTACCTGCCGGACTGGAACACCATCAGCAAGTCCGACAACGAACCCAACTTCCAGAAGGTGCTGCTCGGCAGGATGTCCGCGCGGGACTTCGCGGACACCCTCGCCGACCAGCTCAACAAGGCCCAGGCGGAGTGGAAGGAGCAGTTCGAGTAGGCCCTGGTGCCCGGTACCTCGCGCCCGGCACTTCCCCTCAACGCACCCGGGAGACCTCCATGCACACCGCAAAGGCCCTGCTGGCGGGTGGCGCCGCCGTCGCCCTGGCCCTGGCCGGGACCGTGGCCGGGACCGCCCAGGCCGCGCCCACGGCCGGGCGGCGGCCAGGCGCCGCCGACGCTGCCGAGGAACGACGGCTGGGCGTCGGCCGGTTCCGGCACCACCGGCGGCGCCGGGGCCGACGCCGCCCACACCACACCGTGACCACGTGGCGGGAGCTGACGGCCGCCCTCGCCGACGGCGGCGACGCCCCGCGCGTCATCCGCGTCAAGGGCACGCTCGACGCCGGGGTTCCGGCTGCGCGGCGTACCAGGCCGAGGGCTACGACTTCGACCGGTACCTCGCCGACTACTCCCCGACACCTGGGGCCGGGACTCGGACCTGTCGGACGAGCCCGACGACAGCCAGGAGGGGCTGCGGCGCGCCTCGGCCGCGGCCCAGGGCAAGGCCGTCAAGGCGTACGTACCGGCCGACACCACCATCGTGGGGTGGGCCGCGACGCC
The DNA here is from genome assembly GCA_038070365.1 of Streptomyces sp. M19. Classification (GTDB taxonomy): domain Bacteria; phylum Actinomycetota; class Actinomycetes; order Streptomycetales; family Streptomycetaceae; genus Streptomyces. Next base: position 783,617 of record JAMYWE010000001.1, read on the forward strand.
AAGATCACCGGCGGCAGCCTCCAGATCAAGGACGTCGACAACGTCGTGGTGCGCGGGCTGACCGTGGAGAGCCCGCTGGACTGCTTCCCGCAGTGGGACCCCACCGACGGCGCGAACGGCGCCTGGAACTCCGAGTACGACGGCATGGTCGTCCACAACTCGACGCACGTGTGGATCGACCACAACACGTTCACCGACGGCGCGCACCCCGACAGTTCGCTGCCCTCGTACTACGGCCAGCTCTACCAGCGGCACGACGGCGAGTTGGACGTCGTCAAGGGGCGGACCTGGTCACCGCGTCCTGGAACGTCTTCGCCGACCACGACAAGACGCTGCTGATCGGCAACAGCGACGGCGCCGCCGCCACCGACCGCGGCAAGCTGCGCGTCACGCTCCACCACAACCTGTTCCGCGACATCGTCGAGCGCGCCCGCGGGTCCGCTTCGGACAGGTCGACGCCTACAACAACCACTACACGGCCGCCACGGACGCCTACGCGTACTCCTTGGGCATCGGCGCGGAGTCCGCGCTGGTCGCGGAGAAGAACGCGTTCACGCTCCCGGAGGGGTGCGCGTGGCGAAGGTCCTCAAGAAGTGGAGCGAGGCGCCGGTCACCGCGGAGTCCAACACCGTGAACGGCGCGACGGTCGACCTGATCGCCGTGCACAACGCGGAGATCCCCGACGAGACCCTCCAGTCGGACGCCGGCTGGACCCCGTGCTGCGCACCGCCATCGACACCCCGGCCGCGGTGCCGGACGTCGTCGACCGGGGCGCGGGCGTCGGCGGACTGAACTGAACTGACCGGAGCGGGACGAGCCGGGGCCCGGGCACGCGCCCTCCACCGCGGGCGCGCCGCCCCGGCCCCTCCCGCACCCCTGCTCCTCCCTCTCCCTATTTCCGTCCCGTTTTCGTTTCCCCGTCCCCGCACCGCTTCCCCGGGAGGTGCACCTCCTCATGTCCCCTATCCCACCCGCCGTTCCCTGCTGGCCACAGCCGCGGTCGCGGCGTCCCTGGCCCTGGACCCGTACGCGCGGGCCACCACCGCGCACGCCGCGCCGCGCCGGGAGCTGACCGTCGACCCGTCCGGGCACGGCGACGCCACCACCGTGCAGGCCGCGGTCGACGCGGTCACCGGCGACGGCTGGACGATCACGCTCACGCCCGCGACCTACCGCGAGGCCGTCGTGATCCCGCCCGGAAGACGAACCTGACCCTGCGCGGGTCGAGCGGCGACCCGGCCGACACCGTCGTGGTCTTCGACCGCGCCTCGGGCACCGCCAAGCCCGGCGGCGGCACCTGGGGCACCAGCGGCTCGGCGACCGTCACCGCGCAGGCCGACGGCTTCACCGCGCGGGGCGTGACCTTCGCCAACGACTGGCTGCGCGCCGACCACCCCGAGATCACCGACACCCAGGCCGTCGCGCTCAAGGTGACCGGCGACCGCTCGGTCTTCACCGGCTGCCGGTTCCTCGGCCACCAGGACACCCTGTACGCCGACTCGGCGGCGGTCGGCGTCTTCGCCCGCCAGTACTTCACCGGCTGCTACGCGGAAGGGGACGTCGACTTCGTCTTCGGGCGGGCGACAGCCGTCTTCGAGGGCTGCCGGTTCCACACCCTGAACCGCACCGACCTGGGCTCGGCGCCGTACGGCTTCGTGTTCGCGCCCAGCACCGCGAGCGCGAACCCGCACGGCTACCTGGTGCTCGGCTCGCAGGTCACGAGCGGCGCGCCGAACGCGTACTACAAGCTGGCCCGCCCCTGGGTGCCGTCCTCGGACACCACCGCCGTGCCCATGCTCACCGTCCGCGACACCGTGCTCGGCGCGGGCGTCGACGCGACGGCGCCGTACGCCACCATGCGCGACACCTACCCGTGGCAGTCGATGCGCTTCCGGGAGTACGCCAACACCGGCCCCGGCGCGGCCATCCCGGTCCCGGCGAACCGGCCGCAGCTGACCGCCGAGGAGGCGACGCGGCACACCGCGCCGCCTGGCTCGGCGACTGGACGCCGCAAGCCCGTAAACCCGTAAGCCCGTAAGCCCGTAAGCACCCGCGTACCGCACCGGCTCCGCGCACCCGCTCCGTACCGCCCCATCGACCGGAGGGATCGATTCCCATGTCTCGACGCACACGTCACAGCCACGGCAGACGCCGCACCGCGGGCACCCTGGGCACGGCGCTGGCCCTCGGCGCCGGGCTCGCCGCGCTGCCCGTCCCGCGCACGCCGCGACCGTCGTGGTCAGCACCACCGCCCAGCTGACGTCGGCGATCTCCGGCGCCTCGGCGGGCACCGTCATCCAGGTGCGGGCCGGCACCTACTCCCCACGGCCACGCTCCAGTCCACCGCCGACGGGACCTCCGGGAGCCCGATCCGGCTGGAGCCGTACGGCTCGGAGACCGTGAAGATCGACGGCTCGAACCTGCCGTCCGGCGACTGGATCCTCAAGCTGTCCGCCGACTACTGGACGGTCTCGAACATCACCTTCCAGAACTCGCCGGACAGCGCCGTGGTGTGCACCTCCTGCTCCGGCACGGTCTGGAGCGGCATCAGGACCATCAACGGCGGCGACTCGGGCTTCACGCTCACCGGCGACGGCAGCGACAACAACACCGTGCGGAACCTGGACAGTTACGGGAACTACGACGCCGCCACGCACGGCGAGAACGCCGACGGCGTCGCCATCAAGTTCGGCTCCGGCAGCGGCAACCTGGTCACCGGCGCCCGGCTCTACAACAACTCCGACGACGGCCTCGACCTGTGGTCCTGGTCCTCCCCGTCACCATCGAGCACAGCTGGGCCTTCGGCAACGGCAAGAACCGCTGGTCGGACTCGGCGTTCGCGGGCGACGGCAACGGCTACAAGCTGGGCGGCGACGGCGAGACGGTGGCCCACGTCGTCAACAACTCGGCGGCCTGGGACGACACCGGCAACTGCTTCACCGAGAACAGCAACAAGGGCGCCATCGTCATCAACCGCACCACGGCCTACGCGTGCGGCGGTTGGGGCTACTACTTCGCCACCGGGGCGGCACGGCTGGGCAAGAACCTCGCCGTCTCCAACGGCAGCGGCAAGGCGACCACGAGCGGGTCGGTGGTCTCCGCGGGCAACAACTGGGACTCCGGGATCGCGACCCCGGCGTTCCGGTCCACGGACGCCACCACCGCGTACAACGCCCGGCAGTCCGACGGCTCGCTGCCCGCGACGACCTTCCTGACCACGGGCAGCACCACCATCGGGGCCACGATGGACTGATCCGCGACCGACCCGCGACCGGCCGCGACCGGACCCGTCAGCCGGTCGCGGCCGTCGTGGCGAGCCCGCGCACCAGCTCGAAGGAGCGGGTGCGGTCCGCCACGTCGTAGACCGGGGTGACCAGCATCAGCTCGTCGGCGCCGGTGGCCTCGGCGATATCGGCCAGCGCACGCCCGACGCGCGACGGCGTCCCCTGCGCCTGGTGCGCGCGGAACGCGTCCAGCAGCCGCCGGTCCTCGGCCGTGAACGCGTGCGCCGCCGCTGTCGCGGGGTGGGGAACGGCTCTCGCTCCGCCCTTCAGCAGCCCGGCCTTCACCACGTCCATGGGGCCGGTGAGTTGCGCCGCCCGCTCCTCGGTGTCGGCGCAGACGGTCTCCACGCACACCAGCACGCGCGGGTCTCGCACCACACCGAGGGCGGAACGCCGCCCGGTAACGCTCCAGCGCCGGGAGGGTGTTGTCGGGCCGGATGTGGTGGGCGAACGCGATCGGCAGCCCAGGTCGGCCGCGAGCGCGGCGCCCGCCGTGCTGGAGGCGAGCAGCCACGGCTCGGGCAGCGCCCGAAGTCGACCTCCGTACGGAGGAAGCCGAGCGTGGCCTCGACGTCGCGGCGGTACTCCTCGTCCGTGGCCGGGTCCGCGCCCCGGCGCAGCGCGCGGGCGGTGGGCTCGTGGAACGTGCCGGGCCGCGCCCGATGCCGAGGTCAACCCGGCCCGGTGGAGCCCGGCGAGCGTGGCGAACTGCTCGGCGACGGTGATGGGCGCGTGGTTCGGTGCCAGCACCCGCCGGAGCCGACCTTGATGGCCGAGGTCGCCGCGGCCACGTGGGCCGTCATGATCGGCGGCGGGAAGGCGCCGATGGCGGGTGAGTGGTGGTGCTCGGCGTACCACAGCCTGCGGTAGCCCAGCCGGTCCAGTTCCCGGGCGAAACCGGCGCAGGCGTGCAGGGTTTCGGCGGCGGACCTGCCGGCCTCGACCATGACGACTTCCAGCGCGGAGAGCGGCAGATCGATCATGCGTCCAGAATAGGCGCCTCAGGCGACCGCCAGCAGGACACTGATCTGCTTCCCGCCGCCTGGGCAGGCGGTGACGGTGACCTCGGTCGCCAGGCGGCGGATCAGCGGCCAGCCGTAGCCGCCGATGGCGCCGCTCGCCGGGTCGGCGTGCGGCGCCACCGCGGGAACACGTCGCTCGCGTCGCGGACGGTCACGCGCAGCCCGTCGGGGCGCACAGGGCCCAGAAGCCCGTGACGCCCCGCCGTGCCGGATCGCGTTGGTGACCAGTTCCGAGGTCACCAGCAGGATGTCGGTCATGAGCAGATCGCGGCGCGCGTCCCCACGAGCGCGTGGATCTCGCGCGCCGCCAGCTCCGCCACCCGGCGGCGCGCCTCACCGGCAGTGCGCGGGACGGACGGCGTCGCGTACCGCGACAGAAGGGAGAAGCTCTGCCCGAAACCACACCACTACACCCCGCACTCACACGTTCTTCTCGTGGAGCGCGCCTGCCCCGTTTCCGTGGCGCAATCCTGCCGGTATCGGACGCGGACTCACGCGTCGGCCGCTCCGGGCAGCCGGTCCAGGTCCAGGGTGAGGACCAGGGGCGGTTCGACGGGCCCGAACTCCCAGCGCACGGCGTTCACCACACAGGTGGGGTCCCCGCGCATCCAGTCGGCCGCCGCCTGGAACAGGTCCGCGGCGCCGGTCCCGGCGAATTCCACGGTGTTCCCTTCCAGGACGGTGACCCGGGTCCCCTCGTGCTTGTCCACGAAAACACTGGTCCGGGAGCGCATTTCCTCGGTGAGGTCCGTATATACCTGTCGCGTCCGCATGGCGGATTCCCTCTCGGTCCCGGGCTGCTGTCGTGTTACGTCAGGTGCCCCGGCCGTGCGGAATCACGCCGCTCTATCACGCCCTGCCCTTCCGCCCGCCGCGCCTTTTCCCGAATTCCCCGGGAAAGGCGCGGCGGGCCGCCCGGCTCCGGTCACCAGCCGGAGTTGCCCTCGCCCCTGGTGACGGTGAAGCCGCCCGCCACCTTCAGGCCCCGTCGGCGGCGTCCGCGACGGTGGTGCCGGAGAAGGTCCCGCCACCCGCGGCGTTGATCTCGATGCCGTACGCACCGGCCGTGTCGATCGCGAGGTCGGCGACGGTGAGGTCCGCGACGGTCCGCTGGTCCGAGATCAGCAGCCCGCTGTAGGTGGAGTCCACCACCTCGTTGTCGGTGATCTCCACGGGCGCGGTGATGTCGGAGTCGGCGGCGTAGACCCAGATCGCGCCGAGTTCGGCGGACCAGTTGGGCTCGTACCCGCCCGTACGGCGCAGGGTGTTGCCGGAGACGGTGGTGGTGCCGCCGAAGGGACGGGGCGAAGCGGCTGCTGATCGCGATCCCGGCCGAGCCGGTGACGGTGTCGGAGACCAGGTTGTCGGCGACGGTGTTGTCCTCACCGCCGTAGATCGCCGCGCCGTTGGCGAGCAGCGGCACCTGCACGGTGTTGTCGCGGAAGGAGCTGCCGGTCACGGCCTGCTCCTCGGAGAACATGGCGAGCGCGTCGTCCCCGGTGTTGCGGATGCTGCTGTCGGACACCTCGGTACCGGTGGTGCCCTGGTGCAGGTTGACTCCGTCGGCGAAGGTGTCGCGGACACGCACCCCGGCCACCTGGAGCCCCTGGGTGGGGCCGTCGATCCACAGGCCGACCTTGGTGTGCTCGATCCAGACGTTCTGGATGGTCGAGCCGGTGCCGAAGTCGCCCTCGATCCCGGCGTCGAACGCGGCGTCGTCGCGGTAGGGGACATCACCGGCGATGGCCAGGTCCCGCACGTCGTTGGTGCCTCCCTTGCCGAAGAGCCCGCCCTTGCCGTCCTTGCCACGCAGCACGGTGGACCACTCCCCGGCGCCGCGCAGGTCGATCCCGGTCAGTTCGACGTGCCCGGAGATGTCGTACGTCCCGGCGGGCAGCCACAGCCCTTGCCCTGGTCCCGCACGGTGGCGACGGCGTCGTTGAGCGCGGAGGTGTCGTCGCCGCCGTCGTCGGGGGTGACGCCGAGGCCGGTGGCGTCGACGAAGCCGTCGGGCATCGTCAGGTCGTCGGCCACCGTCTCGGTCTCGACCAGGTCGAGGGTGTACGAGGCGGCGTCGTCGGCCTCGTCCTTCTGGAACCTCAGGACCGTACCGGCGGGAGGTCGCCGACCCTGGCGTGGGTCTCGTCGAAGAAGTGGTGGCCCGAGCCCTGGGCGGGGTCGTTGGTGTACGGGTACGCGCCGTACACCCAGCTGTACTCGGACGTCAGGTCCAGGTCGCTGATGTGCTCACCGTCGGCGTACACGCTCAGCGGCGCCTGGATGCCGGTGCCCGACGCGCTGTCGGGGATCGAGTAGCGCAGGGTCAGCGCGTTCGCGGGCTCGGTCAGCTCGAACTCGACGTAGTCGCCGGTCTCCTCCAGTACGACGGCCTCGCGCCCGACGCCTCGGAGGCGGGCTTGAGGTACGTGCGGTCGGGGCCGAGCGTCGAGGCGTTGGTGGTGCCGTCCTCCGCCTCGTACGCGGTGTACGGGAGGGTCGCGCCCGGGGCTGTCGGCCACCGCGCCAGTGACGCCGATGCCGTCGAGCTGGAAGGCGCCGTCGTCCTCGGGCCCGGTGCGCAGGGTGAGGGTGTTGAGCCCAGCGCGCAGGTCGGCGTCGGCGGTGACGGTGGCCCACGCGCCGGAGGTGCCGGGAGGCCGAGCCGCCGTACGGGGTGCCGTTGGCGAGGAGCGTGGTGGTGGCGGTGTCCGGGCCGGTGGTGCGGTAGCGGACGGCGACCGGATAGCCGTCGGCGGAGGGGCGTTGACGGAGAAGACGGCGCGGGCTCCGGGCGCGGTGAACCCGGAGAGGTAGCCGCCGCCGGTGAAGCCGGGGCGGCGTCCGCCCGGTGACGCCGCCGGAGACGAAGGCGGACTCGGCCTGGTAGTCGCGAACGGACGGCCCGCCGTCGCCCGGGCGGCGCCCGTGGCGAGGACGCGCAGGTCAGTGTGGACAGCAGGGACAGGACGACGGCGGGTATGAGCCGCCGGGCGACGCGGGGCGGAAACGGGGTGGGGAGACACAGCGGGTGTCCTTCCGTCGGAGCACCGGCTCGGGGAGAGCGGCGGGTCCGTGCGGTCCTCGGCTCGCCGCGGAGACAGCCTGACAAAGGTTCACGCAAAACAAAGGCTTGTGGCGCAAATAATTGACAGTGCGGCCAACGCCCGCGACTGCCGCGGCACTCGCGGGCGTTGGCCGACCGTCGCGCCGCCGCGACAGCCGTCCGCGTACCGGCGCGGCCTCCGGGTAGGCGCATCACCCTCGCCCCTACGCCCGCCCTCATGTCCGTCGATACGCCCGTCGATACGCCCGTGAGTCCGTACGTCCGTCGATACCGGAGGTGGAGATCATGGCGGTCCGCAAGACCTGCATGCTGGTCCTCGACTGCGCCGAGCCGGTGGAACTCGCCGAGTTCTACGCGAGGTTGCTCGACGCCAAGCCGGAGGTCCGTACGGACCCCGACCTGGTGGAGGTCGTCGGCGACCACGGCGCGCACATCGGGCTGCGGCGGGAGCGCGGCTACGCGCCGCCGAGCTGGCCCCGGCCCGAGGACTCCCTCCATACCCATCTGCGCCTGCTGGTCGACCGGGAGGACATGGACGAGGCGGAGCGCGAGGCGGTCGACCTCGGCGCCCGGCCGGTGGAGACCAGGAGCGCCGGGACCCCGCACGAGGTGCGCGTCTTCTCCGACCCGCGGGCCACTCCTTCACCATCGCCGCCACCCCGGCCGAGGAGTACCGACCCGGCTGAGCGGCCCCGTTCCGGCCGGGTCGGCACGGCATCCGAGGCGGTGGCAACGGCCCGCCCCGGGACGCGTTTGCCATACATTCACCACACCGATCACACCCGTCACTTCCCGGCCGCCGAGGTGACCTTCTATGTTGTCGGTTGCCAGGGCCGACAAAGCCCGGGTGCCCCATCCCCTGCCGGAAGGCGTCCTCGCGACATGCCCCTCAGACCGCCGCTCGCCCGCGGACTCGGACGGTTCGGCACCCGAGCCGCCGTCGTCCTCACGGCCACCGCGCTCGCCGCCGCCCTACCGCTCCCCGACGCCGGTGCCGCCCCGCTCGTCACCCGGCCCACCGCCTACGTCGACCCGCTCATCGGGTCGTCGAACGGCGGCAACACCTACCGGGCGCGACCCGCCCGTACGGCATGATCGCCTGGTCCCCACCAGCACCACCGGCGACCAGACCAGCACCGGGGCCGCCAACGGCTACGAGTACGGGCGACCGGATCCGCGGGCTGAGCCTCACCCACGTCAACGGCGCCGGGTGCAACCCGGCGCGGCGGGCGACGTGCCGATCATGCCGTACGTCGGGGACGTCACCTCCTCGCCGTCGGCGGACACCAGGACAGCACGTACGCCTCCGACTTCTCGCACGCCGACGAGAGGCCACCCCGGCCGCTACACCCTCGGCCTGGCCTCGGGCGCCACCTCCGACCTGGCCGTGAGCGACCGGGCCGGGGTCGCGGACTTCACGTTCCCGAAGGACAAGCCCGCCAACCTGCTCTTCCGGGTCTCCAACTCGCTCAACGGCAGCGAGGACGCGCACGTCGAGATCGACGCCGCGCACCGCAAGGTGACCGGCTGGGTGCTCACCGGCGCGTTCTGCGGACGGCGCGCCAACGGCGGCACGAACAACCGCAAGAGCTACTACAAGCTCCACTTCAGCGCCTCCTTCGACCGTGCCTTCTCCACCACCGGGACCTGGCACGACGACACCGTCTCGCCCGGCGCGACCACGGCGAGCGGCGGCGAGGGCTACGCGACCGGCGCGGACCGCGCGGGCCGCGGCTCGGGCGGCTGGGTCGGCTTCGACACCTCCTCCGACAACGATGTCCACATGCGGCTCGGCATCTCCTACGTGAGCCTGGCCGGGGCCGAGGCCAACCTCCGCGGGGAGATAGCGCCGCACGCGAGCGTCGCCTCCGTCGCGGCGGCCGGGTCCCGTGCCTGGGACGAGGAGCTGCGCTCGGTGCGGACCGGCGGCGGCAGCGACGAGCAGCGCACCGCCTTCTACACCGCGCTGTACCACTCGTTGATGGAGCCGAACCTGATCAGCGACGCCGACGGCCGCTACCCCGGCATGGACGGGTCCACGCACCGGCTGGCGCGCGGGCAGCGGGCGCAGTACAGCAACTTCTCCGGCTGGGACCAGTACCGCGCCCAGGTGCAGCTGCTGGCCCTGCTCAAGCCGCGGGTGGCCGGGGACTTCGCGCAGTCGCTGTACAACTTCGCCCGGCAGAACGGCGGGGTGTGGGACCGCTGGGTCCACATCAGCGGCGCCACGCACGTCATGACCGGCGACCCGACGGCGGCGACGCTGGCCACCTTCTACGCCATGGGCGTACGGAACTTCGACTACGAGGGCGCCTTCGACTCCCTCGTACGCCAGGCCACCGTCCCGCACCCCGACGGGCTCTCGGACGCGGGCTGCCCGGGCAGTGCGAGGGCCAGCGGCCGAACCTGGCGCAGTACCTGGACTCGCACTACGCCGCCCAGGACGTCTGCCACTGCTGGGGCGGCGCGGCCGAGACCCTGGAGGACGCCGTCGCCGACTCCGCCCTGGCCCACTGGGCGAAGCTCCTGGGCCGGGAGAGGAGGCCGCCGCCCTCACCGAGCGCGCCGGGTACTGGCGGAACGTCTTCAACCCCGGTGCCACGGCGGACGCCGGGTACGTCCAGGCCCGCGACCTCGACGGCTCGTGGGCGACCCCTTCGACCCCGGCAGCGAGCTGGGCTTCGCCCAGGGCACCAGCGCCACCTACACCTGGATGGTGCCGCAGGACGTCCAGGGGCTGGCCGAGGCGATGGGCGGCCGGGAGCGGGCGGCGGACCGGCTGGACGGCTTCTTCCACACGGCGGACGGCTCCTGGTCGGTGAGCGGCGGCGACCCGCTGCGCTACGACCCCACCAACGAGCCCGGCATCCACGCGCCCTGGCTGTACAACGCGCTCGGGCAGCCGTGGAAGACCCAGGCGACCGTGCGGAGAATCGTGGACACCGTGTACGGCACCGGGCCCCGGGGCTGCCGGGCAACGACGACCTGGGCACCATGTCCGCCTGGTACGTCTTCTCCGCCCTCGGCCTGTACCCGCAAACCCCGGGCACCGCCTCGATGCTGCTGAGCGCCCCGCTCTTCCCGCGCGCGGTCCTGGACCGGCCGGGCGGCGCGGACATCACGGTCAGCGCCCCGGACGCGGACGCCACGCACCTGTACGTCGACGCGGTCCGGCTGAACGGCCGCGACCACGACCGGTCCTGGACCGGGGTGACCTGCTGACGTCGGGCGGCACGCTGGCCTACCGGCTCGCCGAGGAGCCCAACACCTCGTGGGCCACCGACCCCTCGGGGCTGCCCGGCTGAGTCCCGGCCGCACGGCGGTGGCGGGGCGCCGAACGCCTCCGCCACCGCCGTCGTGCTCCGGAGCGGGAGTTTTTGCTGTTTCCGCAACGTCCTTTGCCTCCCTCCCCTCCGGCCGATCCTCGCCGGGAACGCGGGCGACCGCGACGGCACGAGGAGGCGTACCGCATGAGCGAGAACACTACGGCCGCGGAGCACTGGGACTCCGCTACCGCGAGAGCGACCGGATCTGGAGCGGGGACCCCAACGGCGTCCTCGTCCGCGAGGTCGCGGACCTGACGCCCGGCACGGCGCTGGACCTGGGGTGCGGTGAGGGCGGTGACGCGATCTGGCTCGCGCGGCGCGGCTGGCGGGTGACGGCCACCGACATCTCCGCGGTGGCGCTGGGGCGGGCTGCCGAGCACGCGGCGGCGGAGGGGTGGCCGACCGGGTCGAGTGGCGGCGGCACGATCTCGCGGAGTCCTTCCCCGAGGGCGAGTTCGACCTGGTCTCGGCCCAGTTCCTGCACTCTCTCGTCGAGATGCCGCGCGAGGCCATCCTGCGGTCCGCCGCCGGGGCCGTCGCGCCGGGCGGGTGCTGCTGGTCGGCGGGCACGCGGGCTGGCCGTCCTGGGAGCACAACCCGCCGCACGACGTGCACTTCCCACGCCGCGCGAGGTCCTGGGTCGCTCGAACTCGCCGACGGGCGCTGGGAGGTGCTGCGGAGCGAGGAGTACCAGCGGACGCAGAACGGGCCCGACGGGCGGCCGGGCACCCGTACGGACAACATCCTCAAGGTGCGCCGCCTGCCGTGAGCCACCGGCCGCCGGGCGGGCGGCGGCGGGCGGTACGGCCTCCGCCGTACCGCCCGCAATAGTCCACACGGCGCGCGCCATCGTCCACAGAGCGCGCCCTAGCATCGCTGACATGCCGGCCGCGCGGCACCGGTGCACATGTCATGAACACAGCAACATGAACGTGCTCCCCTCACACCCCACGGACGGAGAATCCCCATGCGCAGGACGAGCGCACGATTCACTGCCACGGCCGCGGCGGCCGTGGCCGCCACCCTCGCGGTGACCGCCGCGACCACCGCCAGCGGAAACCCGACCGCGCCCGACGGCGCGAAGGCGGCCGGGACGAAGGCCGCGGCGGGCCCCGTCGGCTTCGGCGCCGGGACGACGGGAGGCGCCGGCGGCAGCACCGTCACCGTCAGCAACGCCGCCGACTTCACCGCCGCCGTCAAGCGCACCGAGGCGCTGGTGATCCAGGTCAACGGCACGATCGCGCTGAGCGACATGACCAAGGTGACGGCGAACAAGACCGTCATCGGCGTCGGCACCTCCGGCAAGATCACCGGCAGCGGCCTGAACGTCAGCAAGGTCAGCAACGTGATCATCCGCAACCTGACCTTCACCGGCTCCGACGACGACGCGATCAACGTCGAGTACTCCACGAAGGTGTGGATCGACCACAACGACATCTCCAACGCCTACGACGGCGGCGTGGACGTCAAGCGCGCCTCCACCAACGTCACCGTCTCCTGGAACCGCACCCACGACCAGGACAAGAACATGCTGCTGGGCCACTCCGACAGCAACGCGAGCGAGGACACCGGCAAGCTGAACGTGACGTACGACCACAACTGGTTCGACGGCACCACCCAGCGCAACCCGCGGGTGCGGTTCGGCAACCCGGTGCACGTGCTGAACAACTACTTCAGCGACATCGGCTCGTACGGCGTGGCCTCCACCGAGGACGCGGGCGTGCTGGTCGAGGGAACTACTTCGAGAACGTGGAGGACCCGTTCCACCTCGGTGAGGCGTCCTCCGACGAGGGCAGCCTCGTGGCGAAGAACAACCAGCTGGTCAACTCCGGTTCGGGCCAGACCGGCGGCAGCGTGGCGAGCATCCCCTACAGCTACACCGCCGAGTCGGCCTCCGGCGTCAAGGCGAGCGTGACCGCGGGCGCCGGGGTCGGCAAGATCTGACCGCCGACCGCGCCCGGGCAGGGCCGTGGAACCACCCTCGTCCACGGCCTTGCCCCGACCCGTGCCCTCCTCTACGGTGCGGCGATGCGGCGGCTCACCATCGGACTGGCCACGGCCAACATCCACGTCGGGGTCGGCGCGACGCTGTGGTCCGGAGTGCTGCGAGCCGCCGAGCGCAACGACGTCAACCTGGTGTGCTTCCCCGGCGGTCCGCTGCGGCCCGGCGGCGCGCGCGGCGCCCTGTACGACCTGATCGGCCCGGCCCGGCTGGACGGGGTGGTCTGCTGGAGTTCCACCCTCGGGCTGCCCGCCCCGGGAGCGCGCCGCCCGGCTGGAGCGGGCGCTCAGCCGCTGCCGGTGGTCAGTGTCAACCGGGTGCTGGACGGCCACGAGACGCTGACGCTGGACTCGCACGCGGCCATGCGCGAGGCCGTCGGGCACCTCGTCGCCCGGCACGGCAGGCGCCGACTGGCCTGTATCCGGGGACCGTTGACCAACCCGGTGTCGCTGGAGCGCTACCGGGCCTACACCGACGCGCTCGCCTGGTACCGGCTGCCGCTGGAACGCTCCCTGGTCTGTGCCGCCGTCGACTTCGGGGCCGGGGCCGGGGCGTCGGCGATGCGCGTCATGCTCGACGCCCGCGGGCTCACCCCGGCACCGACTTCGACGCGGTGGTCGCGTGCAGCGACCTGCTGGCCGCCGACGCGCTGCGGCTGCTGGCCGACCGCGGGTGCGGGTCCCGGAGGACCTGTCGGTGGTCGGCTTCAACGACTCGCCCGAGGCCGGGTCTCCGACCCGCCGCTGACCTCGGTGTCCCTGCCGTTCGCCGAACTCGGGGCGCTGGCCGTGGACACGCTCGTCGCCCGGCTGCGCGGTACGCCTCCCCGGACCGTACGGCGGTGCCCGGCGCGCTGGTGGTGCGGCGCTCGTGCGGCTGCCACGCCCGCTGGTGGCACAGGGCGGCCGGACCCGGTGGCCGCCGCCGGGCCGCCCGCGGAGGTCTTCGCCGACGTGCCGTACGCCGGTCCTGACCTGGCGGCGGCGTTCGCGGCGGACGCCGGGTCCCCGGCCGCCGAGGCGCCCGGCGCGGGCGACTTCCTGCCGCTGCTGGAGCGGCTGTTGGGCCGCCGGGCGGCCTCCGCCGGGGACCGGCGGCGCCTTCGGCGGACATGGCGCGGTGGGACCGGGCGCTGCTGGCGGCCCGCGGACCGGCCGTCGCCGCCCTGCCCGCGGACCGGCGGGCGCGCGGTGAGCGGCTGTTCGCCCAGGCCCGGCTGATGGTGGCGGACAAGGCGCACCGGCTGCTGGAGTACGAGCGGTGGGCGGACGCCCAGGAGTCGCGGCGGCTGCGGGAGTTCGGCACCGCGCTGGCGACGACGGTGGACCTCGACGGGATCACCGACGCCCTGGAGCGGCACGCGGCCGACGGCGGCCTGCCGGGCTGTCGGCTGGTGCTCTTCGAGGGCGCCTGGCGCAGCGCGCCGCCGCCGTCCGGGCCGGGCCCGGTGCTGCCGACGGCCGCGGAGCGCGGCGGCGGGCGGCCGGCCCGCCCGCCGGACGGCTTCCCGCCGGGTCTGCTGCTGCCGACGCGCTGCTGCCGCGTACGGGCCGCTTCACGCTGGTGGTCGAGCCGCTGCACATCGGCGAGGAGCAGTTGGGTTCGCCGTGTTCGCGGCGGAGGCCGGCGGGCGCGGAGCGCCACGGGCGCTGTACCGCGCGCTGGGCGACCAGATCAGCGCGGCGCTCAAGGCGATCCGGCTGTTCGGCGAGGTACGGCGGGCCAAGGACGTCGCCGAGGAGGCCAGCGCGTTCAAGACCCGGCTGCTGGGCAGCGTCACCGAGGAGTTGCGCAGTCCGCTGGCGGCGATCCTGCGCCACTCGGGGCGGGGCCGGGACGAGACGCTGGCGCTGGTGCGCGGCGAGGCGGGCGGCTGCTGCGGCTGGTCGACGGGCTGCTGGAGCTGTCCCGGGCGGAGAACGACGGGCTGGAGCTGTCCCGGCGGCTGATCGACCCGCTGCCGGTGCTGGCCGAGGCGTTCGCCGCCTGCTCGGACGTGCGGGAGCCGGGGCGGCGGGACGCGGCGCGCTGGACGGCGGCGCTGCCGGACCGGCTGCCCGCGGTGCTGGCCGACCGGCGGCGGCTGCGGCAGCTCGTCCTCAACGTGCTGACGACGGCGGCCGGGCACGCCGGGCCCGAGGACCGGGTGCGGCTGACGGCCGGGTTCTCGCCGACGGCGCTGCGTGTCACGGCGACGGTCTCGCGGGCCCCGGGCGGCCGGGCTCCGGTGTCCTGGCCGGACGGCGTCCCGGACGCCGGGGCCGGTCCGCCGCGCGGCGGCTGGCGATGCTGCACGGGGCACGCTCACGGTCGACCACGGTCCGCGGCGCAGCCGTACGGTCGTGGAGTTGCCGCTGCCGACGCCGCACGGCGCGCCGACACCGTCCTCGGGCCCCGGGCACGCGCTGCTGGTGGTGCTCTCGCCCGGCCGGGCCCCGGGGACGACGTGGTGGCGCTGGCCCGCCGCCATGGGCTGCGGCTGTGCCCGCTCGCGGCGGACGCCGACGCCGACCCGTTCGCCGGGAGCGGCGCCGGGCGGCACCGGCCGCCGTGGTGTGGGACACCGTGGGCGCGCCGCCGCGGGAGTGGCGGGTGGTGCAGCGGCTGCACGACCATCCGGCGCTGCGGGCACCCGTTCCTGCTCTACGGGGCGGCGGGCGAGAACCTGGCGCGGACGCTGCGCGCGCTGCGCCCGCCCGATCTGGCGAACGCGGTCGTCGTGCTGGCCCCGGCCGCGGCCGTCCGGGACCGGCTGGCGCGGGCGACGGCGGCGGCGCTGCCCGACCGGCCGGTGCGGGTGACGGCCGACGGCACCGGCGCCCTGGCGCTGATCGGCGAGGAGAACCCGGGCCTGGTGATCGTGGCGGGTCCGCCGCCGGACCTCGACGCCTTCGACGTGGTGGACCGGATGCGGGTCGCCCGGGCGATGGCCGCTGCCCGTACTGCTGCTCGGCAGCGAGGGTTCACGGCCGCCGAGACCCGCCGCGCCCGCGCCCATCCCGCGCTCCTCCTGCTCGACGACGGCGTCCTCACCGAGGAGGAGACCGCCCGGCTGCTGGCGCGGATGGCGCGGGGCGGGGCGCGGGCACCCGGGCGGGCGGCTGGCGGTGCACCACGCGCTGGCGTACTTCCACGAGCACTACCGGCACCGGATCTCCCGCTGGCAGGTGGCGCGCGAGGTCGGGGTGAGCGCCGACCACCTGAGCAGGCTGTTCCACCAGCAGTTCGGGATCACGATGTGGGACTACCTGACCCGGCTGCGGATCCGGTGGGCCGCGGAGCGGCTGGGGCACAGCCAGGACAGCGTGCAGAGCATCGCCCGGTCGGTGGGATTCCACGACCGGGCCTATTTCAGCCGGGTGTTCCGCAAGGTCACCGGGCAGTCGCCGCGCGCTTTCCGCGCGTCCGCCGGGCCGGGCGCCGAGCCGCGCGCGGAGGCGAAGGCGTGACGGCCGGGCCGGTGCCCGGGGACGGGCAACGGCCCGGATCGCCGGGGTGTTCCTCCGCGTCCACGCGTTTCCCGGTGAATTCGCACCATTGCTGGCGCCCCACAGCCGTGCTACTTACTCCGTGAGCGCGAAAATGTTGAGAAGTCCTCGCATTGAGAGGCCGAACCATGCGTATTCGTTCGTTCCTGTTTGTTTTGCTCAGTGTTCTCGCCTGTATCGCGACGGTCTCCGTCGGTTCCCAGGCCGCCGACAGAACCAGAGCAGCGGTCACCGCCGAGCACACCGTCACGCTGGTGAACCAGACGGACGAGCGTGTGTGGGTGGGCAGTTCGGTGCAGCCCGACGGATCGGCCGTGATCACCGGCCTGCCCTCGCTGGACGTCGGGGAGTCCGCCACCGTCACCATCCCGAGGACGCCGACGCCGGGCACTGGCGCGGCAGGTTCTTCGCCCGGCAGGGCTGCGAGGGCGAGGACGGCTCGTTCCACTGCGAGCTGGGCGACTGCGGCCCGTACATCGACCACTGCGAGGTCGACGAACAGCCGGTCAGCCTCGCGGAGTTCAACTTCGACGCCGCCGACGAACCGGCCCCTGGTACAACGTCAGCTACGTCAACGCCGTGTCGGTCCCGGTGACCATCACCCCGAGGGCGTGGACGTGCCCCGGACGGCGGCGCCGAGTGCGCCCGGATGGGCTGCGAGGAGGACCTGCTGCCCTACTGCCCGCCCGAGGACCTGACCACCGACCCCGACACGGGCGAGCCGGTGCTGTGCGTCAACCCGAACCGGGACGCCACCACCCCTACAGCGACGCGATCAACGCCCACTGCCCGTACGCGTACGGCTGGTCCGGGAACGACCAGGTGCCGGGCAACCAGGTCGTGCGCAACTGCCGCGCCTGCTCCGGCTTCACCGTGACCTTCCACTGATCCGCACCATGACCTTCCACTGATCAGGAGGCGTGCCGTGACCCCCACCGGTACTCCGCACGACGCCCGCTGTTCCTGCTCGTGTCCGCTCTCGTCGTGCTCTGCGCGACCGTCCTGCCGAGAGCGCACGCGACCGACTCCCGCGCTGCGCTCGGACCGCAAGGGCGTGAGCGTCACCGACGTCGACGGCGCCTCCGGCGCGCTGGCCGACGTCGGCGCGTCCTGGTACTACGACTGGTCCCCACCACCGGCAACGTCGCCAAGCCCGACGGCGCGGAGTTCGTGCCGATGATCTGGGGAGCCGACGCGGTCAACGACGCCGACCTCGGCCAGGCCAAGCAGGAGGGCAGCCAGCTGCTGGGCTTCAACGAGCCCGACATGGCCGGGCAGGCCAACATGACGCCCCAGCAGGCGCTGGACCTGTGGCCCCAGTTGGAGGCGACCGGGCTGCGCCTGGGCGCGCCCTCCGTCGCGTACGGCGGCGACACCCCGGCGGCTGGCTCGACCAGTTCATGTCCGGTGCCGCCGACCGCGGGCTGCGCGTCGACTTCATCCCGCTGCACTGGTACGGCGGCGACTTCAGCTCGGCCGCGGCCGACCAGCTGCGCGGTTACCTCCAGGCCGTGTACGACCGCTACCACAAGCCGATCTGGCTGACCGAGTACGCGCTCACGGACTTCTCCAGCGGCACCCGCGCTACCCCAGCGAGCAGGAGCAGACCGACTTCGTGACCTCCTCCACGAGCATGCTGGAGAGCCTGGACTTCGTGGAGCGCTACTCCTGGTTCACGCTCTCCACCGGCACCGCCCCGACGGGCCTGTACGACGGCACCAACGCCAACGCCAGCGGTGCCGCCTACCGCGACGCCGGCTGAGCCGCCCGGCGTCTCTCCCCCTTCCGGAAGGACCCGCCATGGCCTGGCAAGCACCCGACGCGGGACCCGGGCTCAGACCCGGGCCGTCCCGGCGCGACCTGCTCCGGTGGACCGGCGCGACCGCGGTCGCGCTCGGCGCCGCCGGGTGGGCCGCGCCGGGCGCGGCGGCCCGCACCCGCGCCGCCGCCGACGCCCTGCGTCCCCGCCACCCTGATCGTCCGCTCGCCGTACCTGTCCGCCTGGCAGCCCGCGGACACCCTCAACGGCGCCTGGCCCAGCTTCTGGACGGGCCGCACCACCGCCCTGTGCGGCATCGCCCGCGTCGACGGCACCCGTACGTCTTCGCCGGCGCCCGCGGCTGCCGGACGGGCCCGCCCTCGCGACCATGACGCAGACGGACCGTCAGATCACCGCCACCCGCTCGGTGTTCACGCTCACCGGCGGCGGGATCACGCTGACCGTCACCTTCCTCTCGCCCGTCGACCCGGACGATACGCGGCGCCAGAGCGCGCCGTTCGGGTACGTGACGGTCGAGGCGGCCACCGCCGACGGCGCGAGCCACGCCGTCGAGGTGTACCTCGACACCTCCGGGAGTGGGTGCACGGCGACCCGGCCACACCCGTCACCTGGGAGCGGCGGAGCACCGGCACGCTGACCGTCCTCACCTGCGCCCCGGCCGAGCCCGGCGTGCTCCAGGAGAACACCGACCAGGCGTCCTGGGGACGCTGGTGCTGGCCGCGCCCACCGGGTCGGGCCTGACCTGGCGAATCGGCGAGGACACGGTGGTGCGGGCGGCGGCGGCGTCCTCGGGCGCCCTGGACGGCACCTCCGACGGCGACGCCCGCGGCCGATCAACGACCGCTGGCCGGTGCTCGGCCTCCACCAGGACCTCGGCACGGTCGGACCCGGCGCGGCGGCACGGCCCTTCACCGCGCTGATCGGGCACGTGCGCGCCCCGCCGTGCGCTACCTGGGCGACGACCTCGCGCCGTGGTGGACGCGCCACTGGGACTCCCTCACCAACATGGCGGACTGGGTGTACGGCGACCTCGCCGACGCCGGGGCCGCCGCCACCGCGCTGGACCGCCGGGTGCACGACGACGCGGTGGCGGCCGTGGGCGGCGGCACCGTCGGCGAGCACTACGCCGAACTGTGCGCGCTGGCCGTGCGGCAGGCGATGGGCGCCACCGAGCTGGTCGACCGCGACGGATCCCCTGGGCGTTCCTCAGGAGATCTCCTCCAACGGCAACATGTCGACCGTCGACGTCATCTACCCTCCTCGCCCGCCTACCTGTACCTGAGCCCGGCGTACCTGCGGCTGCTGCTGGAGCCGGTGCTGGACTACGCCGAACACGGCGGCTGGCCCATGGAGTTCTGCCTGCACGACCTGGGCACCCACTACCCGAACGCGACCGGGCACGACGACGGCGACGAGGAGTCGATGCCGGTCGAGGAGTCCGCCAACATGCTGATCATGGCGGCGGCCCTGGTCCAGCGGCTGCCCGGCGGCGACGCGGACGCGTTCGTGACGGCGCACTACGCGAAGCTGCGGGCGTGGGCGGAGTACCTCGTCGGCAACACCCTCGACCCGGGCAACCAGAACCAGACCGACGACTTCACCGGCTTCATCGCGCACAGCGCCAACCTCGCGCTGAAGGGCATCATCGGCGTCGGCGCCATGGGCGTCCTCGCCACCGCGGCGGGCCAGGGCGACGACGCCGCCCGCTACACCTCGGTCTCCCGCTCCTACGCCAGCCAGTGGGTCGAACTGGCCATGGACTCCTCGCGCGAGCACCTGAAGCTCGCGTACGACCAGGACGGCACCTGGAGCCTGAAGTACAACGGCTTCTCCGACCGGCTACTGGGCCTGGACCTGGTCCCGGCGGGCGTCGCGGACCTGGAGGCCGACTGGTACCACGGCCACGTCGGGGCGCACGGCGTCGTCCTGGACCCGCGCAACCCGTACACCAAGGCCGACTGGGAGCTGTGGACCGCCGCCTGGCTCGCCGACCGGACCAGCGTGCGGGACGCGCTCGTCGAGGGCGTCCGCTCCTTCGCCCACACCACCCCGCAGCGCGTCCGCTGACCGACTGGTACATCGTGGCGGACGCCGCCCAACGCGGCTTCCAGGCCCGCCCGTGGTCGGCGGACTGATGGCGCTCGCGGTGCGCCCGGCCGACCCGACCACCGTGTGGCGGCGCATCCGCAACAAGAACTCCGGCAAGGTCCTCGCCGTCTCGGGGATGTCCCTCGCGGACAGCGCCGAGGTCACCCAGTGGCAGGACAACGGGACCGCCGACCACCTGTGGGCGCTCACCGACAACGGCGACGGGACCGTGCGGATCACCAACCGCAACAGCGGCAAGGTACTGGCCGTCCACGAGCAGAGCCTCGACGACGGCGCGCACGTGCGGCAGTACCGGGACAACGGCACGCCCGACCACCTGTGGCGGATCGTCGACGCGGGCGACGGCTGGTCGAAGATCGTCAACGCGCGCAGCGGCAGGGTGCTGGCCGTGGACCAGATGTCGCTGGCCGACGGCGCCCAGGTCACGCAGTGGGCGGACAACGGCAGCGCCGACCACCTGTGGCAGCTGGTCTGAACCGATTCGCGGGTCTTGAGCGATAAAGGAGTCCTCATGGCACCACGCGTTTCCCGGATCCCCGAACCCTCGGCGTCCTGCTCGCGGCGGCCCTCGCCGCGGGCGGTCTCGCCGCCGTACCGGCGCCCGCCGCGGCAGCTTCCGCGGACGTGACGCCCGCCGCGGCGGTGTGCGCCCTGTACTGCGACACGCGCGACCCGCACAGGCCCAGCGGGAGACCTTCCCGTACCCGACAAGGAGGTCAACGGCCGTACGGTGCGGCTGCACTACTCGGAACCGGACAACATGGCCTGGGCCAGCGTCGACGACGGCCAGGAGGGCGACAGCGTCTGGCTGGACCGCTCCTGGGACGCCGGGGCCACCTGGGAGCCGGTGCTCGGCAAGGCCACCGTCCCCGGCACCTGGACCGGCACCAGAACCCTCATGTACAACCTCACCGACCCGACGGGCCACCGGCGCGGCTGGCTGCGCACCTGCGGCGACGCCGCCGGGGTCGCCTGCACCGACTGGACCGCCCCGACCGTGTGCGACGCGCGGTGCGACGGCACCGACACCGGGCAGGCCACCGGCGACACCCGGCCCGTGGGGTCCACCACCCTCTACGGCCGGACGATCAGCCTCCATGTTGACGACACCGGCATGGCGTGGGGCACCGTCGAACAGGGCGGATCCGGCGACGAGATCTGGCTGGACCGCTCCTGGGACGGCGGCGCGAGCTGGCCCGACGGCTCCTCCCTCGGCCGCACCTCGGTCGCCGACGGGCAGAGCGCGGCCCACACCGCGCTGTACGCCACCCGCGACCCCAAGGGCCTGCTGTACGGGGCGCGGTCCGCGCCTGCGGACGGGAGGCCGCGCACCAGGAGGGCAGCTGCACCGCGTGGGCCCGCCCGCGCCGACCGGGCGCGCGGCGCGGCCGACGCGCTGATGTCGACTACGACCCGTACAAGGGCTGGTGGCCGAGCAGTTGGTGGAACTCGGCGGCGACCCTCACCACGCTGATCGACTTCGCCACGAGCACCGGCACGCACGACTACGACTGGGTCATCTCCCGCACCTTCGAGCAGAACAAGGGCGTCTTCGCGGCGGGAGAGCGCAGCACCGACCCGATCGAGGGCGACTTCATCAGCCGCGCCATCGACGACGCGGCCTGGTGGGGGTGGCCTGGACCACCGCGTACGACTACACCCACGAACAGCGCTACCTGGACGAGGCGGTCATCATCGCCGACTACGTCCACGGGTTCTGGGACACCGGGACCTGCGGCGGCGGGGTGTGGTGGGACCGCGAGCGAACCTACAAGAACGCGGTGACCAGCGGCCTGTACCTCACCCTCGCCACCGCGCTGCACCAGCGCGTCGCGGGCGACACCCAGTGGGGCGACCGGGCGCGGGCGGCGGGCGACTGGTTCCTGTCCAGCGGCCTGATCGACGACGCCGGGCTGGTCAACGACGGTCTGACGAAGGACTGCGCCAACAACGGCCAGACCGTGTGGAGTTACAACCAGGGGCTGGCCATCGGCGGGCTCACCGAGCTGTGGCGGGCCACCGGTGAGGACCGGCTGCTGGAGTCGGCGCGGAAGCTGGCCGACGCCGCGCTCAGCGCCCCGAACTGACCCGGGACGGGGTGCTCACCGAGGCGTGCGACACCGGCGACAGCCTCTGCGACGACAACGCCAAGCAGTTCAAGGGGTGTTCATGCGCCACCTCGCCGATCTGGCGAAGGCCACGGACTCCGCCGACTACGGCGCGTACGCCCAGCGGCAGGCGGACACCCTGTGGTCCGCCGACCGCGATCCGCTCAACCGGCTGGGCGGGCGCTGGGCGGGCACCACCCGAACGTGACGGACTGGCGCACCCAGGCGAGCGCGCTCGCCGCGCTCACCGCCGCGGGATAGCGGGCACCGGCCCTCGCGCCCCCGGGAGACCCGTCCCCGGGGCGCGCCCGCCTACCCGTGCTCCGCCTCCTCGTCCTCCCTTCCTCGTCGTACGCGGCCCCGGTCCCTGCCCCGGCCCCGTTTTCGTACAGGGCGTACCGCGGGTGGGGCGCGGCGCTCGCTCCGGCCGGATCGGAGGGCTCGGACAGCTCCCCGTGCAGTCCGCGCATCAGCTGGTCACGGCGCGCGATCCCCAACTTCCGGTAGATGCGCGTCAGATGCTGCTCCACCGTGCTCACGGTCACGCAGAGGATGCCCGCGATCTCCCGGTTGGTGTTGCCGTTCACCGCGAGGGCCGCCACCCGCCGCTCCGCGCCGCTGAGCCCGCTGTGCGGCCAGTCGACGGCGTCGGAGACCTCCTCGCCCGCACGGCGGACACCGGGAGGATGGCGTCGCACAGCGCCTTGGCGCCGCACTCCTGGCCATGCTCCAGGCCCGGCGGCGCAGCCGGTTGGCGCGCGTCGTCTCCCCAGCCGCTGGTGCGCGGTGCTCAGGTCCAGCAGGGTTCGTGCCACCTCCAGCCGGTCGCCGCTGCGCCGCAGCTCCTCCACGGCCGCGGCCAGCAGCCGGGGCCGCTCGGCCGGAGCCGCCGTCGCCGCGCGCAGTCTGAGCGACATGCCGCGACTGTGCGGGTCGTCCCAGGGGCGGATCCGGGCCAGCTGCTCCGTGATCAGCGTGGCGGCGCTGTCCTCGTCCCCGGCGAGCAGGTACGCCCGCGCCGCGTCGGCCCGCCACGGCAGCAGGGCCGGGTGGTCCAGGCCCCAGCGACCGGCCAGCCGACCGGCGTTGAGGAAGTCGGCGAGCGCCGCCTCACGATGCTCCATCGCCAGGTGGTGCTGGCCTCTGGCTCGCAAGTAGGACAGCCCGTAGACGCTGTGGAAGAGCGCGCCCGGCACCGGGTGGTTCAGCAGCCGGGTGGCCTCGTCGTGCCGCCCATGGCGGTGCAGGCGACGATCTGGCAGGCGAGCGGGCCGCCGATGAGCACGCTGCCGCTCCGTCCGGGCAGGCACCGCAGAGCGCGCTCGGCGTACTCCATCACCTCGGGCAACTCGCCCCTGCGCAGGGCGATCTCCGCGTGGACCGCGTGGAACTCCGCCTGCCAGCCGGAGGCGCCCGGCGGGCCGCCTCGTCGGCCAGGCCATGGCACCAGTGCTCGGCCCGGTCACGTTCCCGGCCCGGAACAGGGTGCGTACGGCGTTGGCGAGGACGACCAGGGTGCTGTCGGCCAGCGGCAGGGACCGTAGCCGCTGCTCGGCGGCCTCGGCCGCGGCCTCACTCGTGCCGCGGTCGGGCAGGCCCCAGACCGCGGCGGCCCGGGGCAGGTTCGGGACGTCCGGGCGGCCGTGGCCGGACGGGTGGGGACGCGGGAGGCGTACGGGCTCCTCGCCCCGGGACGGGAGGCGGCCCGGCGCCGGTCGGCGGACGGCCACAGGGTCGACACGTGGAAGTCGGCCTCGCGCGGCCCGCCTCCCGGGCGGCCCCGCAGCAGGTCCAGCGCCACCCCGCCTCCTCCAGCCGACCGCAGCCGACGAGCAGCCGGGCCAGGGCGCCGACGTCCACCTGCGCGGCGCTTCCGGTGTGCAGCGCCGTGAGCAGCGCGGCGAAGTGGTGCTCGGCGGCGGAGGGTTGACGCGCCAGGTGGCGGCGGCGAGCGCGAGCCGGATCTCGGACCGCTGGCGGGTGTCGGGGCACGCGCTGTAGGCCAGCCGGAGATACGCGAGGGCCGTCCTGGTGTCGTCCTCGACCAGCGCCTCGGCCGCCGCGTCCCGCAGCGCGGCCACGGCCCAGGGCCGCTCGGCGGACCGCGCGGCCAGCAGGTACCGGGCGATCTCCGGGCCGGGGCGTTCTCCCCGTACAGCAGGACGGCGCACCGGGCGTGCAGGTCGCGCCGGGCCACGGGGTCCAGCGAGGCGAGCGCGGCGGCGGCGATCTCCTCGGCGGCCGATCCGGCGCGGGCCAGGCAGGCCACCACCGCCTCGTGGAACCGGCCGCTCACGGCGGGCCAGGCGCCGCATCCGGGGCCTCTGGCGACTCGGGCGGCGGCGGGCCGCCGTCCTCCAGCAACGCCCGCAGCAGCAGCGGGTTTCCGCCGGTGACGTCGGCGAACTCGGCCGCGAGGGAGGCGTCCACCGGCCGCCCGTGGTGCGCGAAGGCCATCCGCGCCACCCGGGGCGGGTGAGGCGGCCGAGAGTGACACGGCGGAAGCCCGGGTGGCGCAGCAACTCGGTGCCGACCAGCGGGTCGGCGTCCCGCTGGCACGGGCTCTCGGTGAGCACGAGCAGGATCCGGGACGTCCTGGCGTGCGCGGTGAGGTGCAGCAGACAGCGCAGTGAGGCCGGGTCGACGTACGGCAGGTCGTCGATGGCGAGCACCACCGGCGCCCGCGCGGACAGGGCGCGCAGCGCGGAGCACAGCCGCTCGGCCACCCCGTCCGGGGAGCGAACCGGCAGCGGCGACGGCGGGAGCGCGCCGGACGGCTGGCCGAGGGCGGCACGCCGGACGCGAGGACCGGACAGGACCGGGCCGTACGGGCGGTGGCCCGACGGCACGAGCGCGCCGACCGGTGGCGCGGCCCCGTACAGCACACCGCTCAGCCGCCCGCGCGCCTCGACGGGCAGCCCTCGCCGCGCGTCAGTTGCCGCAGCGTCTCCAGTACGGGCGCGTCGCCCCTCGGTCCGCACGCGCTCAGGACGAACGCCCGGCCGCGTGCGCGTCCCGCGCCACGGCCTTGAGGTACTCGCTCTTGCCGCACCCACCCGCCCTCGGCCACTATCACCCGCAGCCCGTTCTCCACGCAGTCGCCGAACACCTCACGTGCCGCGCTCAACTGCGGCCCCGGTCGACGAGGCGGAGTTCCGCGATGCCTCTCCCCGGTGGCCGAGAGTCCGTTCTCACTCATCTGTGCTGCCCCACCGCGCCTTTCGAAAGCGCATACGGCCTCGGTACGCCCTCAGAAGTGCCCCGGAAGCACACGCTATCCCCAGAGCCCCCTAATCCGAGGTTGGCGAGTATATGACGCTGACACATACACATGTTCGCAAGGAAACCCGAACGCGCATGCGCAGCAACGCTTCTTCACCATCACGCGGAAGAATTACCGGCGCCGCGCCCGCGTTTCCGGAGCGGTTTTCGCACCCTCGACCAACTGCCTTCACGGCCAGGGGACTTCACTCGCGGAAAACATAGGGTTGACGTCTCGCCGAACTCGCCCCGCCCTGCGGAAAACGCCGTGGCGGATTCGTGCCGACGACCACCGTCATCCGCCTTGTCCATAATCCCACGGTCCGGTGGACAACCGTCGAGTGCCGTATTCCTTTCGCCTCTCCCGGCCCGCGCCGGACGTCGCGTGCCGGGTCGCACGGGCAGGCCGTCATTCCGGTGACTTCCCGGTGCCGGTGCGTCGCACGCGACGGGTCCCGAGTCGCCGTGCTGTACTCGAAAGTCGACGCGACGACGAGGGCTTACGGGGTAGCTCGCGATGATCGAGACGGTAATCCGGACCGAGGACGTACCACGGGCGGAGCGGCTCGACTACTGGTGCGCGATGGTCTGTCCGATGCTCCTGGCGTCGATGCTGCGCACCGACGAGGTGGACGACTTCCGGGCGAGCATGCGCGGGCTGGACCTCGGCACGGTCCAGGTGGCCCGGGCCGCCGGGCCCTCGGTACGGCTGCACCGCTCACCGAAGCTGGTCCGGCAGCACGACCCGGAGACCTTCCTGCTCTGGTGCACGCTCACCGGCGGCATCGGTGTCAGCCAGGGCGGACGCGAAGCCGTGGTCGAGGCGGGCGACATGGTGCTGTACGACTCCTCGCGGCCGTTCCACTGCGCGACGGTCGACGGGCACGACGGCGTCGCCGGGGTGGTGATGACCGTGCCCAAGTCCCTGTTCCCGATCGGCCCGGACCTCCTGGTGCCGCTGACGGCGACGCGGCTTTCCGCGCGGGCGGGCATGGGGCGCTGGTGGCCGGTTATCTGGCCGAGATGGTCCGCGACCCCGTCGGCTACTCCCGGCCGACACCACGCGGATGGGCACGGTCACCATGGACCTGCTGGCGGCCTGGTGCGCGCACGAGTTGGAGGCGGCCGACCGCCTCCGGCCGGAGACGCGGCAGCGGGCCTGCTCGGGCGGATCCACCGCTTCGTCCTCTCCCGCCTCGGCGACCCGGAGCTGACCCCGGCCGTGGTCGCGGCGGCCCACCAGATCTCACCGCGCTATCTGCACAAGCTCTTCGAGGGGCAGGGGTCCACGGTCGCGGCGTGGATCCGGGAACGGCGGCTGGAGCGGTGCCGACGCGATCTGGCCGACCCGGCCTGGCGCAGCGGCCGATCCACGCCGTGGCGGCCCGCTGGGGATACGTGGACCCGGCGCACTTCAGTCGCGCGTTCCGTACGGCCTACGGCATGTCGCCCGGGACTTCCGCCAGGCCGTCCGCGACGGGCGTTCCCCGCGGACGAGTCGGCCGAGCGCGCGTAGCCGCCAGGCGCGGCCACCCGCGCACCGGGAGGAAGTCCAGTTCACGGTCACGTGCCGCCCGCCACGCGAACACCGGCCGGGTCGTCAGGCCGCGCCCGTCAGGCCGCACCCGTCAGACCGCGCCCGTCAGCCGGGCCGCCTCGGCGGCGGCTTCCGCCGCGTCAGCCGCCCGGTCCAGCGCCGTGAGCACCTCGGCCATCAGCCGCAGGCACTGGGCGAGTTCGCTCCGGCCGTCGCCGGGTTCGTCACCGCGCGGACCCGGGCGAGCGCCACGGCCTCCTCGACGTCCCCGAGGGCGTCGCCGGGGCGACCCGCGCCGTACAGGGCCCGCGCCCGGCAGGTGAGCGCCTTGGCGAGATACGGCTCGATCCCGGCGGGGTTGGCCGTGCCGAGCCGCCGGAAGAGCGCCACCGCCTCCCGGCGCGGGAGAGGGCGGCGGCGTGGTCGCGCCGGTGGAGCAGGACGCCGCACACCCGGTCAGCGCGGCGGCCAGCAGGATCGCCACGTCGTCGGAGCGCCGGGGTCCAGCTCGCGCAGCAGGGC
Organism: Streptomyces sp. M19; assembly: GCA_038070365.1. Taxonomy (GTDB): domain Bacteria; phylum Actinomycetota; class Actinomycetes; order Streptomycetales; family Streptomycetaceae; genus Streptomyces. The sequence goes on from JAMYWE010000001.1 coordinate 811,120, forward strand.
GGCGGCCTCCTCGAACTCCCCGACGGCCGCCGGGTCCAGGCCCCGGGCGATAGCCAGGCTGTTCAGGGACGAGGCCAGCGGGCGCCGGTACTCGCCCTGCCCTCGTCCCGCGCCAGGGACCGGTAGATCGCGACCGACTCCGCGAGGGGCGCGAGCGACGCGTCCAGCGCCCGCTCTCGCGCAGCGCGCCACCGGGTTGGCGAGCGAGATGGCGAGGTCGGCGGCGAACTCGTGGCCGGTGGCGGAGAACACCCGCCTGATCGCGACGGACTGTTCGAGGACGGGAGCCGCCTCCCCGGGCTGCCGCACTGGCGGAGCATGCCGCCGAGGTTGCTCAGGGCCGTCGCGAGCTGGTTGGCGGTGGTCGGCCGCTCGGCCGCCAACTCCCGCAGGACGGCGGCGCCTTGGCGGGTGGTCCGCAGGGCCTCCTCCCGCAGGCCGCGGTTCCACTCGCCGAGGCCGCGCGCGATCAGCGCGGCGCCCTCTTCCTCCAGCGACAACGACGTCATGCGCTCTCCCCGTACCCGACGGGCCCTCGTCCCGGGCCCGGCAGATCCTTCACGCCGTCGGCGCGACGGCCCCAGGCGCCCACGGCTGCGTTCCCCGGCCCCGCGCGGCAGTCTGAGCAGCCGGTCCGGGGAGCGGTCCCGACGAGGCGTGTCCCGACGAGGCGCGGTCCCGGCGGGCGCGGGGCACGGGGCGCCGGGAGGATCCGGCGCCCGGCCGGACTCACCAGGTGACGGGCAGCTCGTAGACGCCGTAGACGATGCCGTCGTGCTTGAACGCGATCCGCTCCGGCTCGACCGCCAGCCGCAGGGTGGGGATACGGCGGTACAACGTGCCGTAGACGACCTGGAGTTCGACCCGGGCCAGCGGCTGGCCCAGGCACTGGTGCACGCCGAAGCCGAAGGCCAGATGGCGCCGGGCGTCCCGGTGCACGTCGAGCCGGTCGGGATCGGGGAACATCTCGTCCTCGCGGTTGGCGACGTCCGCCGAGACGATGACGCCGTCCCCGCGCGGATGGTCTGGTCGCCGACCTCGATGTCCTCCAGCGCGACGCGGCGGCGGCCCGTCTGGGTGATGTTCAGGTAGCGCAGCAGCTCCTCCACGGCGCCCGCGATCAGCTTCGGGTCGTCGCTCTCGCGCACGGCGGCGAGCTGTTCGGGGTTCTGGAGCAGCGCCAGGGTGCCCAGCGCGATCATGTTGGCGGTGGTCTCGTGGCCCGCGCCCAGCAGCAGCGTGCCCACCGCCGCCGCCTCACGCCGGGTCAGCTCGCCGGTCCCGACGCGCTCGACGGCCAGCCGGGAGATCACGTCGTCGGCGGGATCGGCCAGCTTCCGCCCGACCAGGTCCTCCAGGTAGTCCGTCAGGGCCGCGTCCGCGGCGGCGGCGTCCTCCGGGGCGGAGTTGCGGTTGACGAGGACCTTGCTGTTGCCCTGGAAGAACGCGTGGTCGGAGTACGGCACTCCGAGGAGTTCGCAGATCACCATCGACGGGACCGGGAGCGCGAACGCCTCCACCAGGTCGGCCGGCCGGGGACCGGCGAGCATCGCGTCGATGAAGCCGTCCACGATCCCCTGGATCGCGGGCCGCATGGACTCGACCCGCCTGACGGAGAACGCGGCGGTCACCATCCTGCGGCGCCGCGCGTGCTCGGGGTCGTCCATGTTGATGAAGCTGCGCGGGCCGGTGTCGCGGACCCGGCCGATCCCCGCGCTCTGGTGCGGGAAGGAGGGTGCCGGGTGTCGGAGCTGAGCCGGGGTCGGAGAGCAGGGTCCGCATGTCGCCGTAGCCGGTCACCAGCCACGGGGTGCTGCCGTCCCACAGCCGTACCCTGCCGATCCGCCGCTCCGCGCGCATCGCGCGCATCCCGGGGCGGGTCGAACGGGCAGCGCTCCGCCCGGGGCATCGGGAACTCGGGGAACGCGTCGGGGTCGCGCCCGCTATGTCGGCCGCTGTCTCGGTCATGGCGATCCTCCATCGAACGGTGGGCCCCAGGAGCCGCGAGGGGACGCGCCTTCGGTTGCCTGAGGCGCCTAACTAAGTTCAGCGATGACGGTACTCCGCCCCCGAAAAGCCCGTCCATAGCGCCTCGGACGAGTGGCCGAAAAGGCTCTGACCAGCCATGGGTGACGGTGTACCGATAAGTGCCGACTACCGCCGGTCGATACCGGCTCGCTCGTCCCGGCCCTCCTGACCGGCCGTCAGGAGTGTCCGGATCCGCCGCGCCGCGGGCTGTCGGCGGGCGACGGCCAACCGCCCGAGGAGCGGGGTCCTTCGAGACCAGCGCGTCGAGCAGGCCGTCGGCGATCTCCAGGACGTGGTCGTCCAGCGACGCGCGGAACAGCGTGTGGACGAGCGCCAGATTGCCGTGCAGTCCGCCCCAGAAGGTCTGCGCGGCCTGCTCCACCGGCAGCGCCAGCCCGTATCCGGCCGCCCGGCACCGCGCGAACCCGTCCGGAATCCCGCGACACCTGCCGGCAGGGTGGCGGCCGATCGGTCCGCGCCCACCTGCGGCTGCTCCACCTCGTACATCAGCCGGTAGTGGCCGGGGTGTTCCAGCGCGAAGCGGCAGTACGCGTGGGCCTGCGCGCGCAGCCGCGCCGCGGGTCGTCCCGGTCGGCACCCGCGTCCGCCGCCGCCATCCGCAGCGACAGCAGCGCGTACTTGTCCTCCAGCGCGGCCCACACCAACTCCGCCTTGTCCGCGAAGTGCAGGTAGATGCTGGGCGCGGCGACACCGACCTCCTTGGCGACCGCGCGGATGGTGAGCCGCTCGATGCCGCCCACTCCTCCAGCAGCCGGTTCACCGCGGCCAGGATCTCGCCGCGCAGCCCCTCGCCCTGCCGCGCGGGCTGCGGGCCCGGCCACCGGACGCGGGCACGCTCCGCGCGGCGTCCACGTCCCCGCGCCACCGCGCGCCGTGCCGCCCTCGGGCCTTCGCCACCCGACCTCCCTCGCCGCCGTGACGAGCCTACGGCCGCCCGCCGCACGGGGATTGACATGGTCGCGCCACGTCGCCACTCTGACTGGACGGATAGGAAAGCTTCCTAACAAAGGAGCGTCATGCGCAGTCGACTCGCGGTCGTTCTCGCCGGTACCGGCCTGCTGGCCCTCACCCTCACCGCCGGGCCGAGGCCACCCCGCGCCTCGGCGAGCGGCACCCACCGCGTCAAGGAAGGTTCCGTCAGCGCGGACGAGTTGCTCGCGAAGGTGCGGGACTGTTCGCAGATCTCGAACGGCGAGTACCGCACCGACGAGGAGACCTCGGCGACCGTGCCGGTGTGCGACGCGGGCGGCGCGGTGTTCTGGAAGGCCGACATGGACATCGACTGCGACGGCCAGGTCACCACGGCGTGCAACGAGGACACCGACCCCTGGTTCCAGGACGACACCGCGTTCCACACCTCCGACGACCAGCCGCTGAACGCCGAGACCCTCCCTACGTCGTCGTCCCCAGCTCCAGCGACATCTGGGACTACGGCGACGCGGGCATCCAGGGCGGCGGCGTGGTCGCCGTCGTCTACGACGGGAAGGTGGAGTACGCCGTCGTCGGCGACACCGGCCCGGACGAGATCATCGGCGAGGCGTCGTACGCCACCGCCGACGGCCTGGGCATCGACCCGGACCCGGAGACCGGCGGCGCCGAGTCGGGCGTGACGTACATCCTCTTCAAGGACTCCTCGGTGTCGCCCATCGAGAGCCACGACGAAGCGGTGTCCGTCGGCGACGGACTCGCCCAGCGGTTCGTCCAGGGCGACTGACGGGCCCCGCCGCCGACCGGCCCCGGCTGTCCGGCGGCCGTTCTACAGTCGGGGCATGGCTACTGATGAGGGACCGTACGGGTCGACAGCTGGATCTGGTCCGTACGGCTCACCAAGACCCGTTCGATGGCCGCCACCGCCTGCCGCGCGGGCCATGTCCGGGTCAACGGGGAGCGCGCGAAACCGGCCCAGGCCGTGGGCCCGGGGACGAGGTACGGCTGCGGCACGCGGGGCGGGAGCGGATCGTCGTCGTCAGCCGGGTCATCCGCAAGCGGGTCAGGGCGCCCGAGGCGGTCCGGTGCTACGTCGACAACAGCCCGCCCCGCCGCCGCGCGAGGATCTGCTGGCGATCGGCCAACGCGACCGGGGCACGGGCCGTCCGACCAAGCGCGACCGCCGCGAGATGGAGCGGCTGCGCGGCGGCGAGTTGAACGGCTGAACTCCCGCCGCTGGACCGCCGCCGACCGCCGTCCGGTCCCGGCCGGTCGGCGGTGGCGACAGCCGCGCGCGGCACGTACGTTTCCCGTGTCGGGTCCGAACGGTTCCGTACCACGCTTGGGGACGCCGTGACCACAGCGCCGCGCACCGCAGCCGATCCCCACTCCACCGCCCGGGGACGGGGCGCCGACCGGGGCGGGCCGATGACCGCCTTCCTGGGCACGCTCGGCACGCGGCTCACCGACCGGTGGCCGGTCCGACTGCTCGCGCCCGGCCTGCTCTACGTGGCCGTCGCCACGACCGGCGGGTACGCGCTCGGCCAGGGCCACTGGCACGAGCCCGCCCGGCTGTGGGAGCGGCTCAACGCGGCGGCGGCGAGCCCGGTCTCCGACAGCGCCGGAGCGCTCGCCCTGGTCGTGGCCGGGGTGCTGGTCGCGTCGGCCGCGGCCGGGCTGGCCGCCGAGGTCGCCGGGCGCATCGCCGAGTGGTGGTGGCTCGGGTCGTGGCACGGGCCGCTGAGCGGGCGCTGGCCCGGTGGCGGCGGCTGCGCTGGATCAGGGCGGCCGGGCGGTACAACGCGGCGCTGATCACCCTGGCGCGGCGGCGGCGCGACCCGTTCGCGCCGCCGCTCGGGGACGCCGGGGAGGACCCGGAGCCCGACACCGAGGCGCTGACCGCGGCCCGCGACCGGATCGCCCTGGCCGAGCCGCGCCGCCCGACCTGGATGGGCGACCGGCTGCTGGCCGTGGCCGTCCGGGTCCGCGACACCTACGACCTGGACCTGGCCACGGCCTGGCCCCGGCTGTGGCTGGTCGTCCCGCCCGGGGCCGGGGCCAACTGGTCGCGGCACGCGCCGAACTGGCCGCGGCGGCACGCCTCGCGGGCTGGGGCGCGCTGTACCTGGCGCTGGCCGCGTGGTGGTGGCCCGCCGGGGTCGCGGGCGCCGCGGCCATGGTGGCGGCGTGGCGGCAGGGCCGGGCGCGCACGGCGGGGCTCGCCGACCTCGTCGAGGCCACCGTGGACCTGTACGGCCGGGACCTCGCCGAGCGGCTGGGCGTCGACTGCCGGGGCGGCTCACCCCGGCGGCGGGCGAGACCGTCACGCGGGCGCTGCGCAAGAGCGGCTGACCGGGCCGGTCAGGACCAGACGGGCCGGACCCCGGCGATGTGGCACACGATGGCGCACAGCAGGATCGGGTGGCTGTACGGGACGCCGTCGGCCGGGGCGTGCACCAGGTGCGGCCCGTCGGCGCGCGGTTCGGGCCCCACCCAGCCGCACAGCGGGGACGGCATGGCGACGTCGGCCGCGTAGCGCGCGAGGGCGGGCCAGGGCATCCCTCGTCCGACCGCGGGGCACCACCCACCACCAGTGGTCACGGTCGGCGAAGACGTAGCCCGCGCGCGGCAGCCGGTCCAGGATCCGCGGCCCGTGCTCGGCGGGGACGCCGATGGTGTCGCAGCCCACGAGCGGCGACGGGTCGTCGGGGAACCCGCAGCGCTCGGGCGAGCACAGCGCGTGCCGATCCCGCGCCTCGTACGCGGTCGTCGCCGACCGGCCGAGGGTGACGGCGGTGCGCAGGCGGTCGGTGAGGGAAGTGATCAACGGGGCGCTCCGGAGGACCTGGGGCGGGAATCCGCGGGACGTGGGGTGCTCCGCGGTTCCGGGGACAGGGGCGTACGGGGCAGCTGGACCCACACCGTCCAGCCGGTGCCCGCTCCGGCGTCCTCGATCCCCAGGACGTACAGAGGGCGTCGACCAGGAGCAGACCGCGCCCGCTCTCGTCCCCGCCCTGACGCCACGGGTGCGGGGAGCCGGGACGCCGCCCTCGGCCGCGACTTCGAGGTACAGCGTCTCGGTGCCGTCGAGGAGCCGGCACACGACCGTCCTGCTGCCGCGCGCGTGCACGATGACATTGCTGACCAGCTCGGACACCACCAGTTCCGCGTCGTCGCGGACCGGGGATCCACGCCCCACGCGCTGAGCAGGGCGGCCACGTGCCTACGGGCGGTACCCGCCGACGCGCTCCGGGCCGGCAGCCGGATGGTGTTCACGGGAGGTCGCGCAGGCCCCGCGCGGAACGCGGAACCATCGTCGTGTGGGTGGCGAAGCGGCCACGACCATCTCCTTTCGATGCCTGCGGTACGCGCGGGAACGGCGGCCTCCGCCGGAGGCGACGGGTGCTCCCGGTCCGGCCGCCGGGGCTTCGGCCCTCGCGCCGTGACGCGCACCACCCTCCCACGCTACTCCGTGATCTGCCATGGGCAAGTCGGGATCTCTAACTTGCGATCTCTAGCTGAAAATTTCAGACTGCTTGGTGGGCGTGAGTCACCGTCCGGTACGTGACACACTGTGACCAGCACTCAGGGCAAGGGAGGTACGGCCGTGGCCGGCGACGACGGATGGGGAGGCGCTCCGACCGTCCTGCGTATGATCCTCGGCCGCCAGCTCGAAGAGCGGCGCACCCGCGCAGGCCTCACCTTCGAGCAGGCCGCCTCGGCGCTCGGCATGAGCCACTCGACGATCCGCAGGATGGAGTCCGCCAAGGTCGCCCGCCTGCGGCTGCCCGACGTCGAGAAGCTGCTGCGCACCTACGGTGTGGTCAGCGAGCGCGAGATAGAGACCTTCCTGCAACTGGTCCGCGAGTCCAACAAGCACGGCTGGTGGCACGCCTACCGCGATGTGGTGCCCGCCTGGTTCGGCGCGTATCTGAGCCTGGAGCAGGCCGCCATGCACATCCGCGGCTACGACGCACTGCGTGCCCGACCTGTTGCAGACCGAGGAGTACGCGCGCGCCCTGCTCACCGCCTGCCACCCGCACGCCTCGGCGGACTCCGTCGAGCGCCGGGTCGCGCTGCGGACGCGGCGGCAGGAGCTGCTGGCCCGGCCGACGCCGCCGCGACTGTGGGTGGTCATGGACGAGACCGCGCTGCGCCGCCCGGTGGGCGACGCGAAGGTGATGCGCGCGCAGCTCGACCGCCTCGCCGAGGCGGCGGAGCTGCCGCACGTCACGCTCCAGATCATGCCGTTCACCAGCGGCCCGCACCCGGCCACCCCGGCGGGCACCTTCCACCTGTTCCGCTTCAAGGTCCCCGAGCTGGCCGACATCGTCTATCTCAACGGCCTGAGCAGCGCCGTCTACATGGACAAGGAAGAGGACGTCCACGCCTACAAGGAGGCGCTGGACCGGGTCTGCGCCCAGGCCGCCCCGCAGAAGCGGACCAGGGCCCTCCTCGACACGCTCCGCAAGGAGCTGTGAGGGCCCACCCGCTCCCGGCCCGCCGTGTCCCGTAGCGTACGGACCCGTCCGGCGCCGCTCTCCAGCGGAAAGCGGCGGGCGGAGACCGACGACTCTTCGAAGGGATGGCTGTGCCCGAGAACGGATGGTCCGCCGAACAGATCGACACCAGCAACGCCCACTCGGCCCGTATCTACGACTACATCCTGGGCGGGAAGGACTTCTACCCGCGGACCGCGAGGCCGGGGACGCCATGTGCCGCGAGTGGCCCGCCCTGCCGGTCCACATGCGCGCCAACCGCGACTTCATGAACCGGGCCGTGCGCTATCTCGCCGAGGAGGCGGGGTGCGGCAGTTCCTCGACATCGGCACCGGCATCCCCACCTCGCCGAACCTGCACGAGATCGCACAGTCCGTGGCCCCGAGTCACGCGTGGTCTACGTCGACAACGACCCGATCGTGCTCACCCTCTCGCAGGGGCTGCTGGCCAGCTCGCCCGAGGGCAGAACCGCCTACGTCGAGGCGGACATGCGCGACCCGCCGCCATCCTCGCCGCGCCCGAGCTGCGCGAGACGCTCGACCTGAGCGAGCCCGTCGCGCTCACCGTCATCGCGATCGTCCACTTCGTGCTCGACAAGGACGACGCGAACGGCATCGTCCAGCGGCTGCTGGAGCCGCTGCCGCCCGGCAGCTATCTGACGATGTCCATCGGCACCGCCGACTTCGCCCCGGAGGAGGTCGGCCGGGTCGCGCGCGAGTACAAGGCACGCAACATGCCCATGCGGCTGCGGAACCTGGAGGAGGCCGAGCGGTTCTTCGACGGCCTCGAACTGGTCGAGCCCGGAGTCACCCAGGTACACAAGTGGCGCCCGGACCTCGGCCCGCTGACCGAGGAGATCGACGACGCGGACATCGGCATGTACGGAGCGGTGGCCCGCAAGCCGCTGTGACCGCCGGGCGGCCCGGCACGGCCACCGGCCGCGCCGGGCCCGCGGCGGTCTTCCTGACGTCGCGTCAACACCGGGGCCCGGTACGGCGGTTGCACCGCCGGGCGCCGGAGCCGCCGATCCGGTGCGGGCATGGGCGAGGCCCCGCCGACGGGGAGCAGCGGGGCCTCTCTCCAGTGTGGCAGACATTGCGGGCTTTTGGCGGTCCCTGCGGAAACAGTCCCTTCTTCGCCCGTCACCGCAGGTCAGAGGGGCCACCGGGCAGCGGGCGGTCACGCGGGCCCGACGGAGACCCATCCGCCGCTGTCCACCGAGCGTGCCATCGCGTCCAGCGTCTCGGCCGCGCGCACCGCGTCGGCGAGGGTCGCGCCGTGGTCGGCGCCCTCCACGACGGACCGCAGGAACCGGTACGCCTCGATGACCTTGAGGTCGTCGTAGCTCATGCTCGTGGCCGCGCCGGGCTGGAACGCCGCGTACAGGCCGTGCCCCGGGCCGACGAAGACGGTGCTCATCGGCTGGTCCTGGTAGTCCGCGCCCTCGCTGACGCCGAGTTCGTTCATCCTGCGGAAGTCCCAGCACACCGCGCCCCGGGTGCCGTGGACCTCGAACCCGTAGCTGTTCTGCGCGCCGACCGCGACCCGGCTGGCCTCCAGGGTGCCGCGGGCTCCGGAGGCGAAGCGGAGCAGGGCGCCGACGTGGTCCTCGTTCTCCACCGGCCCCGCTCGCCACCGGTGGCCGGGTGTGCCCGGCGGTGGCACCGGCGGGCCGGGTCCGCTCGGGGACGAACACGGCGGTGTCGGCGACGAGCGAGGTGATGTCGCCGAGGAGGTGGCGGGCCAGGTCCACCCGTGCGAGGCCAGGTCGCCCAGGACCCCGTTGCCGCCGCGCTCGCGCTCGTAGCGCCAGGACAGCGCGGTGTCCGGGTGGGCTGCGTAGTCGCTGAGCATCCGGAACCGGGCGTGGGTCACCGTGCCGACGCGGCCGGAGGCGATCAGCTCGCGCGCGGCCTCCACGGCGGGCGCGTTGCGGTAGTTGAACCCACCGCGCCCCGCACCCGGCGGCGGTGGCCGCGTCGGCGACCGCGCGGGCGTCGGCGGCGGTGAGCCCGACGGGCTTCTCGATCCACAGGTGCTTGCCCGCGCGGGCCATGGCCACGCCGATCTCCCGGTGCAGGAAGTTCGGGGCGGTGACGCTCACGGCGGTCACCCGCGGATCGGCCGCGATCCGGCGCCAGTCGTCGGTGGCGGTGGCGAAGCCGAACCGCTCGGCGCCCTCCTCCGCCCGGCCCGGCACGTCGTCGGCGACCGCGACCAGTTCCGGCCGCGTCCCGAGGCCGGGAAAGTGCTGCGCCACCCGGGAGTACGCCTGGGTGTGGACGCGCCCCATCCAGCCGAAGCCGACGACCGCCACACCGGTCGACTCCCGCGCCGCCGTCCGCCCGGGTGACCGTTCCATGTCCCGCTCCCTCGTCCGTCCGCACTCCCGTGACCGTACGGACCGTAGGGCGCGGGACGCCATCGGAGAAGGCCGCCGCGCGTGTCTCCGCCGCTCGCGGGACACCGCGCTCCCCGCACCGCCATGGACACCGCAAGCACCGCGTGGCAGGCTGACCGCGGCGCGGAACACCCTGCCGACAACGTTGTCTGCTTCATCGACGTCGGCGGCGGCGGGACACGGCGCCGCAACGTACCGTGCCCGTGGCCGCGTTCGGACCGGGCTCGTACGTACCGCGTGACCTCACTCGCGCGACCCGCGTCACCACGTGTACCGCGTCACCCCCACCCTCGGGGAGCGAGGCCGGTGGGGTGTCCCACGGCCGGTCTCCCCACCGGACCTGGAGACGACTTCATGAGACGTGCCGCCACACTCCTGAGCGCCCTGACGCTCGCCACCACGGCCTGGACGATCGGATCCGTCCAGGCCGCTCCCGTGCACGACGACGCGCGGAGCACCACCTTCTCCTCGGCCGAGCAGCGTCCGCGCTGAAGTTCTGGACCGCCGAACGGCTGCGCGCGGCAAAGGACATCACCGTCGAGCACGTCGCGGCGGGCTCCTCCGCCACGGCGGCCGGGAGCGGAGCGCGGCGGCCACCGGCCGCCAGGTCACCGTGCCGCCGCTCGCGGCGCCGACGGGTCGGCGCGAGGGAATCCGCGCCGTCGGTCAAGGCCACCTCCCCACCGCCTGGACGGGCGGCGGGCTGATCAGCACGACGGCGGGCAAGGCGTTCTTCCACGCGCCGACGGCAGCACGTACACCTGCTCCGCCACGGTCGCCAACTCCGACAACAAGTCGGTCGTGCTCACCGCCGCGCACTGCGTCGTGGACGGCAGCACCGGCGAGGTCTACCAGAACTGGGTGTTCATACCGGGCTACGCCAACGGCGAGCGCCCTACGGCACCTTCACCGCGGCCCAGACCTACCACGTGGACCAGTACGTCTCCACCGGCGGCGACGCCAACTGGGACTTCGCCTACGCCAAGCTGTCGCCGCTGGACGGCCGGGCGCTGGCCGACACCGTGGGCGCCCAGGGCATCGCCTTCAACTCCGAGAACGGCCGCCACACCCACTCCTTCGGGTACGGCGGCTCGGACGCCGAGGGCAACGGCGAGCGGCTGAACCACTGCGAGGGCGACGAGTTCGCCGACGCGGGCCGCCCGGCTCCACGATGTGGGGCATCGACTGCGTCCAGACCGGCGGCTCCAGCGGCGGCGGCTTCCTCGCCGACTTCGACGGCAGCGGCGGGAACCTGGTCGGCAACATCAGCGTCAGCGCCGGGGACAACGAGTACCACCCGTACCTGGGCAACGAGGCGCTGGACCTGTACAACCAGGCGGGCGCCGCGTAACGCTCCCACGGTGGCGCACCGGAATCGCCGATGCGGCCTGATCCGGGCCCAACGGCTCGCATACGCGGGCCTGTTGCGGTGATTCCTCGGGCAACCGCGGTTCCGTGACGGCCGTTACGGGCATGAACCGGCGGGGACATCCCGACCGGGAGGAGAGCCCATGCGCCGCGCCGCCGCACCGCCCACACCGCGCTCGCTCCCGCGCCTCCGCGCCCGTCCGCCCCGGACGCGCGCGCGGAGGCGACGGTGGCGCGGCGCGTGCGTCTGTACGGAGACCTCGCGCGGCCCGCGACCCTGACGGTGGCCCAGCTCTCGACGGGCTGGACCCAGCGGGCCGCGCGCGTCGTCTTCCAGTGCCGCACCAGCGGACCCCGGCACCATCTCTTCGAGGGGCCGCTGCTCCGGGACGTGCTGACCGCCGCCGGCCCGGGGTTCGACCCGGAGCGGCGCAAGGACCGGCTGCGCTTCCTGATCAGCCTCGCGGGCGCCGACGGCCACCGCACGGTGCTGTCCTGGGGCGAGATCGACCCCGAGTTCGGCAACACCCCGCCCTCCTCGCCACCCGCCTCGACGGCTGCCCCTGGACGACTCCGGGCCCCAACTCGTCCTCCCGGGCGACGTCTGCGGGGCGCGTTACGTCAGCGGGATCGAGTCGGTGTGGCTCGGACCGGACACCTGGCTCGCGGGGCTCGCGGCGCCGGACGCCGCGTAGGGCGGGTCGGCCGCGGGAGCGCCCGGCACGGTCCGCCGACGGTGCGCGCGAGGCCGAACGCGCACCCGTGGGCAGGCCCACACCGAATGGTTCGCGCCATGATCCGGCAGCCGACGCCCGGAGTTGGCGCCTCCCGGGCGTCGCGTCGGCCCTGCGGACGGGCGGTGAACGCCAGCCGCCCGTACGGACACGGCACCGGCGTCGGTCCATCACTCCCCGCCGAACTGCGCGTTCCGCCCACGGCACCGGACCCCGTACCGCCCGCGGTCCCGACCACGCCCGCTCCGGCGGCGCTCCGTGTCAGCGTGGCCGATTCACGGCGTTCGACTCGGTCATCTCCGGCCACATGCTTGTCACCGTGGACACGATCAAAGGGAAGGTGGCCCTGGTCACCGGCGGCAGCCGCGGCATAGGCGCGGCCGTCGCGCTCAGACTGGCGGGGACGGCGCGGACGTGGTGCTGACCTACGAGCACAGCGCCGAGTTGGCGGCGGGCGTGGTCGCCCGCGTCGAGCGGCTCGGGCGCCGGGCGCTGGCGTTACGGGCCGACAGCGCCGACGCCGACGCGGTGGCGGGCGCCGTGGACGAGACCGTCGCGGCGCTCGGGCGGCTGGACATCCTGGTGAACAACGCGGCCGTCGCACTCCGCGGCTCCGTCGAGGAGCACGGCCCGAGGTCTTCGACCGGATGCTCGCGGTGAACGTCAGGGCGCCGTACCTGGCCTCGCGCGCGGCGGCCCGCCACATGACCGGGGCGGCCGGATCATCAGCATGGGCAGCAACATCGGGCAGCGCACGGTGATGCCGGGCATGACCCTGTACGCGCTGACCAAGACCGCGCTGGTCGGCATGACCAGGGCCTCGCCCGCGACCTGGGCCCGCGCGGCATCACCGTCAACCTGGTCAACCCGGGCCCGACCGACACCGACGCCAACCCGGCGGACGGCCCGCTGGCGGACACCGTTCGCGCGCTGACCGCGCTGGGGCACTACGCCGAGCCGGACGACATCGCGGCGACCGTCGCGCATCTGGCCGGGCGCGGCGGGCGCTCATCACCGGCGCGGTGATCAACGTGGACGGCGGGTTCACGGTCTGAGGACTCCCCGCCGCCCCGGTGGGACGACGAGCGGGCGCGGCGGCTACTCGGTGGCGGGCACCCGAGCGCGGCTCCGGGCGACCGGACGGCCGAGCAGGATGCCGACGAGGACCAGGGCCAGCCCGCAGACCTGCCGGAGCGTCAGCGCCTCACCGGCGATCGCGGTGCCGAGCAGCACGCCCGTCGCCGGGTTGAGCAGCCCGACGAGGCCGACGGTCCCGGCGGGCAGGTGGCGCAGCCCGCGAACCAGGCGGCGAAGGCGAGTGCCGTCGCCACGACCGTGACGTACCCGAACCGAGGGCCGCCGGTGCGTCGAGAGCGGGCGGCGCGCCCTCGACCGCCACGGCGAGGGGATCAACAGCAGCCCCGGCGATCAGTTGCCAGGAGGTCGAGGCGAGCACGCTCACCCCGGCGTTCCAGCGCTTGGCGAGGATGTAGCCGAGGGAGGACATGAGCATGGCACTGGCCGAGGCGAGGACGCCCAGCGGATCCGCCGAGGCCGTCCCGGTGAGCAGCATCAGGCACACACCGCCTATGCCGATCCCGGCCCCGGCCAGATGGGCCGGGCGCGGCCGTTCGGCGAGCAGCGCCCAGGCGATCAGCATCATCACCAGCGGCGCGGTGGCCATCACCGTGGAGGCCATGCTCGTCGGAAGGCGCTGGGCGGCGAGGTAGACCAGGGCGAAGAACCCGCCCATGTTGAGGACTCCGAGCACCAGGGACCTCCACCACCACGAGCCGCTCGGCACCCGCCGGGCCACGGCGAGCAGCAGCAGCCCGGCCGGGAGCGCTCGGATCGCCGCCCCGTACAGCGGTCGGCCCTCGGGCAGGAACTCGTGGGTGACGTAGTAGTTGGTGCCCCAGGCCACGGGTGCGACGGCGGTGACGGCGGCCCAGCGAAAGTACCTTCCATGGAAGTCATTATGTCTTCCACGGAAGGTACAGTGGAACCATGCCTCAGCAGCTCGACCATGTCGCCCGCATCCAGGCGGAGTGGGCCCGGAGCGGGCCGACCTCGACGTGAGCCCCAGGGGTGATCGGGCGGCTGCACCGGCTCGGCGGGCTCCTCACGGAGCAGCTCTGCCTGGTCTACCGGCGGTACGGGCTGAGCGAGGGCGAGTTCGACGTGCTGGCCGCGCTGCGCCGCGCGGGCGACCCGTACGAGCGGGCGCCCGGCGAGCTGGCGGCGCACACCATGGTCACGACCGGCGCGATGACCAAGCGCGTCGACCGGCTGGAGCGCGCCGGACTCGTCACCCGCCGCCGCTCGACCCGGGACGGCCGGGGCGGGTCGTCGGACTCACCGCCGCGGGCCGGGACCTGATCGACCGGGCCTTCACGGACCACATGCGCAACGAGCGCCACCTGCTGGACGCCCTGTCACCGCGCGAGGCGGCACAGCTGGAGACGCTGCTCGCCACCTGGCTGGCCCGCGTCGAGCCGCCGCGGGAGGACTGAGCGCCACCGGCGGACCCGTCCGCTCACTTCTCGCCGCGCCCGCCGAACCGCAGCGCGCGCCAGGGCTGTTCCTCGTGCAGCACCCGGCCGAGCAGCGCGCCGCCGAAGACCACGAAGCCCACGCCCACCAGCCAGGACTGGACGACCAGGACGGTGCCGATGGAGCCGTACGCCACCGCGCTCGACGCGATGAGCGGGAGAACACCAGCTGCGAGAAGAGCCGCAGCCCGACCAGACCGAGCGTGGTCGCCACCGCGCCGGGCAGCAGCGCGGGCCAGCCGATCCGGCCGCCCAGCAGCAGGTGCTGCGACCACCAGAAGAACACCACGCAGCTCGGCATCGTGATGAGCAGGCGCGCCCACCACGGCCCGAGGTGGGCCGCCATCAGCAGGTAGCCGACCAGGACCGCGAGCCACACCAGGTGCCGCCACATCGCGTGCCAGCGCCCGCCGGGCAGCTCCCACACCTTCTCGTATCCGGTCTGCACCGCGCCGCCGAAGGTGAGGCCGAAGACGGCCAGCGACGCGAGACCGAAGGCGGTGGTCCGCTCCAGCGCGCGCTTGGTCGGCGCGAACAGCGCCTCCACCTCGTCCCGCGATCTGCGCGTCACCCCGAGCCCCTCGGCCAGCCATTCGGCGAAGCCGTGCCCGTTCACCGGGTCGGCCGCGGCGACGACGATCAGCAGCGGTACGAGCGTGAGGAATCCGAGCGCGGCGAACCCCAACGAGCGGTGCATCAGCTCCAGATCGTTGCCACGGCGCCAGCCGCGCCCGGCCGCCGAGCCGTGGAAGGCGTCGTGCAGCCGCGTGAGGAACGCGCCGCGGTTCACCGGGCGGGACGAGTGATCGGGCATGCTGATCGGCTACCCCTCCTGACGGTGCCCAGGGCCCACGATCGGGCCACGATGCCCGGACGGCGGCACCGGCAGGGTCCGGCACCGGCCGACCGGGAGGCGATGAGCGCCATCCTGGCACTCGCTCAACCGCTCTCCCAGCACCCACGCGGGAACGCGAATTCGACGCGCGACCGCCGGGGTCATCCGTCAGCGCGTACCGGTGTCCGAGGTCTTGACGCCCTCGCCCACGACCCACACGATGCAGTGGGAGCGCTCCCATGCTTGGCGTCCGACCCACTCGCGTCCGACCCGCTCGCGTGTCCCGAGTCGTTCGCGTCCGAGTCGTTCGCGTCCCCGTGCACCCCACCCCGCCTTTCCCCGCGTGAAGGAGCGAATGCGTCATGCGTCGACCCACCCCACCACCGCCCGGGCAGCCGGGCGTACCCGCCGTCGCAGAGTCGGCCGGGCCCTGTCGGTGTTCGCCCTCGCCGGGCTGGTCAGCGGCCTCCTGGGCGCGCCCAACGGTTCCGCGGCGACCGCCGACGACCCCCGGAGCTGATCGTCAACGGTGACTTCGCCCAGGGCACGGCGCCCTGGTGGTGGACGGAGAACTCCCCGGCGCCGTGACCGACGGGCGGCTGTGCGCCGAGGTCCCCGGCGGCACGGTCAACCCTGGGACGCCATCGTCGGCCAGAACGACCTGCCCCTCCAGGCGGGCGAGAGCTACACCCTTCGCTACACCGCGACCGCCACCGTCCCCTCACCATCCGTACGAACGTGCAGATGGCGACCGAGCCCTACACCACGGAACTCAGCGCGGCCGACCCGATCGGCTCCACCGGGGAGCCGGTGACCCACGTGTTCACGGCGGCGGCCGACGACGACGCCGCCCAACTGGCGTTCCAGATCGGCGGCGGCGACGAGCCGTTCACCTTCTGCCTGGACGACGTCTCGCTGACCGGGGCGCCGAGCCGCCGGTGTACGTGCCCGACACCGGCTCCCCGGTCCGGGTGAACCAGGTCGGCTACCTCCCCGACGGCCCGAAGAAGGGCACGTTCGTCACCGACGCGACCGAGCCGCTGCCGTGGACGCTGAAGGACGCCGACGGGACCGAGCGGGCGTCGGGGACCACCGAGCCCGCCGGGTCGACCCCGCCTCGCGGCAGAACACGCAGACCTTCGACTTCGGCGAGGTGACCCGGCCCGGCGAGGGCTACACCGTGACCGTCGGCGGGGAGACCAGCGAGCCGTTCACCATCGGTGACGACGTGTACTCCGCGCTGCGCGGCGACTCGCTTGCGTACTTCTACCACCAGCGCAGCGGCATCGCGATCGACGGCGACCTCGCCGGGGAGGGTACGCCAGGCCCGCCGGGCACGCGGGGTCGCGCCCAACCAGGGCGACACCGACGTGCCGTGCCAACCGGGCGTGTGTGACTACCGGCTGGACGCGGCGGGCGGCTGGTACGACGCGGGCGACCAGGGCAAGTACGTGGTCAACGGCGGGATCGCGGTGGCGACCGTGATGTCCGCGTTCGAGCGCGCCCTGACCGCCCGGGCGCGGACGCCGGTCCGCTCGGCGACGGAAGCTGCGGGTGCCCGAGCGCGGCAACGGTACGCCGGACATCCTCGACGAGGCGCGCTGGGAGCTGACGTTCCTGATGGAGATGCAGGTGCCGGAGGGCGAGCCGCTGGCGGGCATGGCGCACCACAAGCTGCACGACGCGCAGTGGACGGCGCTGCCGACGATGCCCGACCGGGACGCGCAGCCGCGTGAGCTGCACCCGCCGTCCACGGCGGCCACGCTGAACCTGGCCGCCTCCGCCGCCCAGTGCGCGCGGCTGTTCGCGCCGTACGACGCGGACTTCGCCGCGCGGTGCCTGAAGGCGGCGAGGACGGCGTACGCGGCGGCCGAGGCGCACCGGCGGTCCTCGCCCCGGCGGACGACGCGACCGGCGGCGGGGCGTACGACGACAAGGACGTCACCGACGAGTTCTACTGGGCGGCGGCCGAGCTGTATCTGACCACCGGTGAGGACGGCTACCTCCGGGCGGTGCTGGACTCGCCGCTGCACGGCGACACCGACGCGGTCTTCCCTCCGGCGGCTTCTACTGGGGCTCGACCGCCGCGCTGGGTGTGCTCGACCTGGCCACCGTGGACAGCGGGCTGAGCGCCGCCCAACTCGCCGACGTGCGCGCCATGGTGACGCGGGCCGCCGACGGCTACGCGGCGGCGTCGGAGGAGCAGGCGTACGGGCTGCCGTACGCCCCGGCCGACGGGCACTACGTGTGGGGCTCCAACAGCGGGGTGCTGAACAACATGACCGTGCTGGCCACGGCCGCCGACCTGACCGGCCGGGCCGACTACCGCGACGCGGTGCTGCGGGGCATGGACTACCTGCTGGGCGGCAATCCGCTCAACCTGTCCTACGTCACCGGGTACGGGGAGCGGGACGCGCGGAACCAGCACAGCCGGATGTGGGCGCACCAGCTCGACGCCGATCTGCCGAACCCGCCCGCCGGTTCGCTGGCGGGCGGCCCCAACGACGGGCTCCAGGACCCGGTGGCACTCGACAAGCTCACCGGATGTGCCCCGGCGATGTGCTACATCGACGACATCGAGTCGTACTCCACGAACGAGACGGCCATCAACTGGAACGCGCCGCTGGCCCGGATCGCCTCGTACGTGGACGACCTCGGCCGGGCCGGTGGCTCACACGCGGCGGTCCGGGCGTCGGCCGGGGCTGTGACGGCTCGGGCCGGTGTTCCGTCGCGGGCACGGGGCGGGTGTGCGGCTCCTTGCCCGTGACGGTGAGCGGCTGGCCGTAGTGCCGGATCTGGATGGGGTCCCCGCTCAGCAGGGAGTAGGCGGCGACCGAGTCGGTGATCTCCACGCGCAGACAGCGGCCGAGCACCCGCACGTTGAAGGCGAGCCTGGCGAGCTTCTCCGGCAGCCGGGGCGCGAACTCCAGCGACGTGCGGGTGTGCCGCATCCCGCCGAACCCGGCGACCAGCGCGAGCCAGGTTCCGGCGAGCGAGGCGATGTGGAGGCCGTCGCGGGTGTTGTTCTCCAGGTCCTTGAGGTCCATCAGCGCGGACTCGGCCAGGTAGTCGTGGGCGAGCCGCAGATGGCCGACCTCGGCGGCCACCACGGCCTGGCAGCAGGCGGAGAGGGAGGAGTCGCGGACGGTGAGCCCTTCGTAGTAGGCGAAGTTGCGGGCCTTCTCCTCCTGGGTGAAGGCGTCTCCGCGCAGGTACATCGCCAGGACCAGGTCGGCCTGCTTCACCACCTGCTTGCGGTAGAGGTCGAAGTACGGGTAGTGGAGCATCAGCGGGTACGCGTCGCGGTCGGTGTTCTCGAAGTCCCACAGCTGGTGGCCGGTGAACCCCTCGGACTGCTCGTGGACGCCGAGTTCGGCGTTGTACGGCACCCACATCGCCTCGGCCGCGTCGCGCCAGGCCGCGGCCTCCTCGTCGTCCACGCCGAGGGCCGCGCCCTGTTCGGGGTGGCGCTCGGCGGCGTCGGCGGCGGCCCGCAGGTTCGCCTGGGCCATGAGGTTGGTGTAGGTGTTGTCGTCGCTGAGCGCGCTGTACTCGTCGGGGCCTGTGACGCCGGGGATGTGGAACCTGCCGTGGTGGTCGTGGTGGCCCAGCGAGCGCCACAGCCGGGCGGTCTCCACCAGCAGTTCCACGGCGGTCTCGCGCTCGAACTCCTCGTCGCCGGTGGCGTCCACGTACCGTACGGCGGCGTTCGCCACGGCGGCGTTGACGTGGAAGGCGGCGGTGCCCGCGGGCCAGTACGCGGAGCACTCGGAGCCGTCGATGGTGCGCCAGGGAACGCGGCGCCCTGGTGGCCGAGTTGCCGGGCGCGCTCGCGCGCGGCGGGCAGGGTGCTCTGCCGCCAGCGCAGCGCCTCGGCGACGGCGTCCGGGGAGGTGTAGGTCAGCAGCGGCAGGACGAAGGTCTCGGCGTCCCAGAAGGAGTGCCCGTCGTAGCCGGAGCCGGTCAGGCCCTTGGCGGGGATGGCGCGCCGCTCGGCCCGCGACCCGGCCTGGTAGACGTGGAACAGGCTGAAGCGGACGGCCTGTTGGATCTCGGCGTCGCCGTCGATCTCGACGTCCGCGTGGGACCAGAAGCTCTCCAGCCGTGCGCGCTGCTGGTCGGCCAGGCCCTCCCAGCCGGTGGCGGTGGCGGCGGCGAGGGCGGCGTCGACCTGGTCGCGGACGGCGGGCAGGAGCGGACGCCGGACCAGCCGTAGGAGACGTACTTGCGCAGCCGGAGCGTCTCGCCGGGCCGGAGGACGGCGGTGACGGTGAGCCGGGCGACGTCCTCGCCGCTCTCGCTCTGGGCGCGGGTGTTGCCGGGGCCGTCGATCTCGTGGTCGGCGGCGGCGGCGACCCGCAGCCCGCTGTGGCGGGTGCGGTGGATCAGCCGCAGCCGGGGCCCGCGGCGAAGTCCTCCTCGGGTTCGAGCGGGGAGCGCAGGGCCGAGGAGACACGCGGGTCGCCGCCGGACTCGGGCAGTTGCTCGTTGGCGACCAGCTCCGACTGGAGGACGATGCGCACCTCGCTGTCCACCGGCTCCACCGCGTAGTCGACGGCGGCGATGGCGCGCTGGGTGAGCGAGACGAGCCTGCTGGAGCGGACCCGTACGGTGACGCCGGAGGGCGAGGTCCACTCGCTGGAGCGGTGCAGCAGGCCGCCGCGCAGGTCGAGTTCGCGTTCGTGGGAGTGGAGCTTGCCGTAGCGCAGGTCGAAGGGCTCGTCGTCGACCAGCAGCCGGATGATCTTGCCGTTGGTGACGTCGATCATCGTCTGTCCGGCCTCGGGATAGCCGAAGCCGGATTCGGCGTACGGCAGCGGGCGCAGCTCGTACACGCCGTTGAGGTAGGTGCCGGGCAGGCCGTGCGGCTCCCCTCGTCGAGGTTGCCGCGCCAGCCGATGTGGCCGTTGGAGAGGGCGAAGAGGGACTCGCTCTGGGGCAGCAGGTCGACCCGCAACTCGGTCTCCCGCAGGTACCACGGGTCCAGCACGTAGGCGGAATGAGTGATCACCGGTCGTCCTCCAGCAGCTCGTCCAGGTCGCGCACCACGGTGTCCGCGCCGTGCTCGCGCAGCGCGTCGGCCTGGCCGACGCGGTCGACGCCGACGACCCAGCCGAAGCCGCCGGAGCGGCCCGCGTCCATGCCGGCGAGGGCGTCCTCGAAGACCGCGGCGGCCTCGGGGCGGTGCCCAGGTCACGGGCCGCCGCCAGGAAGGTGTCGGGCCGCGGCTTGCCCGGCAGTTCGCGCTCCTTGGCGACCAGGCCGTCGATCCGCACCTCGAAGAGGTCCTCGATGCCCGCGGAGACCAGTACGTCACGGCAGTTGGCGCTGGAGGAGACCACGGCGGTGCGCAGCCCGGCCGCCCGTACGGCCCGCACGAAGCGGACGGAGCCGGGTAGGCGTCGACGCCCTGTTCGCGGATCTTCTCCAGCACCAGGTCGTTCTTGCGGTTGCCGAGGCCGTGCACGGTCTCGGCGTCGGGCGGGTCGTCCTCCGCGCCCTCGGCAGCTCGATGCCGCGTGCGGCGAGGAAGGTGCGCACCCGTCGTAGCGGGGCGTCCGTCCACGTACGCGTCGTAGTCGGCGGCGGCGTCGAAGGGCGGAAGCCGTCGCCGTCGCGGTGGCGCAGGAAGGCGTCGAACATCTCCTTCCAGGCCGCCGCGTGCACGGCCGCGGTCGGGGTGAGCACGCCGTCGAGATCGAACAGACAGGCCCGGACGCCGACCGGGATGCGCGGTTTTGTCATGAATAACGGTTCCCCGTGAGTCCGTCGGCTATGCGTTCGGGTTCCCTCGGGGGCTGCGATACTCGACCGCGCCCGCCTGCCCGTCCGCCCGCCCGTCCGCCCGCCCGCCCGCCCGTCCGTCCGTCTGCCCGCCGCCCGTACGGCCCCGGGAACGGGGCGCCGGAGCGGGAAGGAGTTCCGCCATGACAGCTGACCTCCCGGTGGACCGCGCGCCCACCGCCTCCGACCTGCCCGAACTGGACCGGCGCGTCATCGGGTGCCGGCCTGCCCGCGCCTGGTGGCCTGGCGCGAGGAGGTGGGCAGAACGCGCCGCGAGTCCTTCCGGGACTGGGACTACTGGGCGCGGCCGGTGCCGGGTTCGGGCCGGTGGACGCCCGGCTGCTGATGGTCGGGCTGGCCCCGGCGGCGCACGGCGCCAACCGCACGGGCCGGATGTTCACCGGCGACCGCTCGGGCGACGTGCTGTTCCAGGCGCTGTACGACCTGGGGCTCGCCTCGCGGCCGACGGCCGTGCACCGCGACGACGGGCTGCGGCTGCGCGGGTGCGGCTCGCCGCTCCCGTACGCTGCGCGCCGCCCGACAACAAACCCACCCGGGCGAGCGGGACACCTGCCGCCCGTGGCTGATCCAGGAGCTGCGGCTGCTGCGGCCGACGCTGCGCACGCTGCTGGTGCTGGGCGGCTTCGGCTGGCAGGCGGTGTTCCCCGCGCTGTCCGCCGCCGGGTGGGAGGTGCCCGGCCGCGCCCGGCCTTCGGCCACGACGCGCGGGTGGAGCTGACGGCCCGGGACGGGGCGGGCCGCTGCGCGTCGTCGGCTGCTACCACGTCAGCCCGCACAACACGAACACCGGGCGGCTCACCCCGGCCATGCTGCGCGAGACGATCGGGCGGCGGCGCGATCCGCCGGGCTGTGAGCCCGGCGGCGATCACGGCCGGAGGCGCGGCGGCGCCTCCCGTACGGCGGTGATCACGGCCGCGTCGGCGGCAGCGCCTCCAGCCGGTCCAGGAACTCCGCTGCGCGGCCACGAGCTTTCGCCGGGCCTCGGTGAGCGTGCACCAGGCGACCCGGTCCAGCTCGGGGAACTCCCGGTGCGGCCCGAGCCCCGTGGCCACTCCATGGTGAACGTCCCCGGCACCACCCGCGCCGGGTCGAGGTCGCCCTCCAGGGCCCACACGGTCACGAGCTTGCCACCGTTCTGCCGCACCTCGCCCAGCGGCGTCAGCGGTCCGGGCGGCGGCGGCAGGCCCAGCTCCTCCTGGAACTCGCGGCGCGGCGGCACACGGCGTCTCGTCCGGCCCGTACTCCCCTTGGGCACCGACCACGCGCCCGCGTCACGGGACGCCCAGAAGGGTCCGCCCATGTGGCCGAGCAGCACCGCGAGGCCGGTGTCCGTCCGCCGGTGGAGCAGGATCCCGGCGCTTCTCCTGGTCGCCACGGTGCCCAGTGTCGGGGAGTGCGGCCGAGGGCGCCACCGCGCGTGCCGGGCCGCCGCGGCCCGCGGCGCTCAGGGCGCAGGCCCGGATACAGCCGTCGGGCCGTACCGGCGAGGATCTCGGCGCGTTCGGGCTCCGGCACCGTGGCCAGGACGTCCTGGGCGAGTGCCACGAGGTCCGGCAGCGACTGCTCCGCGGCGGGCAGGTTGGAGCCCCAGGCGATCCGGTTCGCGCCGAAGGCCGTGAGCACCGGGTCGAGGAACCCGGCCGCCTCCCGCCCGCGTCGCGGAGGCGCTCCAGGTTGCGGTGGGTCAGCTTCAGGTGCAGGCCGGGTGGACCGCCAGCCGCGCCACGTCCTTTCCGGCGGCGGCGGGCGAGGCCGCGATGTCGGGGTAGCCCATGTGGTCGAGGAGCACGCGGACCGAGGGAAGCGCCGGAGCAGCGTGTGCAGTTGCTCGGTCGCGGGCCCGAGCCGCATCTGGAGGCAGACGGTGACGCCCAGTTCGGCGGCCTTCTGCCAGAAGGGAAGGTCTCCGGCGCGGCGAACCACTCGCCCTGGGTGGGGACGGTGCTGCCGCTGGTGAACAGCCGCACCCGGACAGGCCGCCGTCGCCGGTCACCGCCTCCAGGTTGTCGGCGGCGTCGGCGCGCAGCGGGTCCACGGTGCCCACCGCGATGAACCGGTCCGGGCGCCTCGCCCGGCTGTCCAGCACGTAGGAGTTGTCGTAGCCGTAGGCGGTGGTGGCCTGCACCAGCACGGCCTGGCCGATTCCGGCTTCGGCCATGCGCTCGGCCATGCCGTCCGCGGTGACGGGCCGGACGGTGGCCCAGCCGGACTGCTTGCCGCCGATCGGGGCGCGGGGTAGCGGGTCACGTCGTCGGAGATGACGTGGCAGTGGGTGTCGACGATGTCCATGGACTGCGCCTTTCTGATCTCGGTGGGCCGGTTCAGGCGTCCGGGTAGTCGCCCTCGGCGAACAGCCGCCGGGGTCGGCGGGGAAGTCCGCGTCGAGCAGTCCCTGGTCCCGCGAGAACCTCACCAGCGCGCGCAGACTCGCGTCGTTGGCGCGCGGGCCGTACGGGACGGGTCGCCGCCGATCTGCCTGGCCTGCCTGCCCAGCCGCGGCAGCGCCGTCCACTCCGGGTCGGCGGCCACCTGGCGCCGCTTGCTGTCGGCGAAGGCGGCGTACAGCGCGGACGGCAGCGCGGGGTCGCGGTCGACGAGCGCGCCGCGGATGGAGATCACCGAGTGCAGCGGGTAGATCCCGGTGCGCACGTACCAGTCGGTGGCGAGCACCTCGTGGTCGGGGAAGAGCGGGTACGGACCGTCGTCGGCGGAGGGTTGTTCGGCGGACGCCGCCCAGCCCGCCCGTGGGCGCCCGCCCGTCCGGTGCCCGCGTTGCCGCTCAGCGCCGCGTCGATGTCCCCGGCGTTCAGCAGCTCGCCGAGCGACCTGCCGTCCGTGACGCGCTCGACGTTCGCCGGGGCGTGCCCTTCGATGTGGTCCTCGTCGTCCACGACCCAGGTGACCGTGCCGGTGTCGAGCCCGTACTCGTCGTGCAGGAGGCCGCGCGTCCACACCCCGGTGGTCACCGTGTAGGCGCGGACGCCGATCCGCCTGCCCGTGAGGTCGGCGGGAAGCGCACCCCGATCCCGCGCCGCACCGCACGTCGGCGTGGTGGAAGCGGCGGTTGAGGAAGACGGGGATGCCGGTGAGCGGGATGCCGGACCGGAGCGCCATCAGGTACGTGGTGGGCGCGAGTTCGCACACGTCGAACTCCAGGTCGCGGATCATCCGCCGGTACGCGCCGATGACCGGCTTGACCTCGACCGGCTCCACCGCGTAGCCGTCCACCGCCACGTCGCCGCTCAACACCCCGCGCGTGCGGGTAGTCGCCCAGGACCATCGTGAGCTTGTCCATGTGATGCCTACTGCCTTTCTTTTCGGGGAGGGAGGCCCGGGGAAGGGAGGCCGGGTCAGCCGCCGAGCCGCGCCGCGGTCACCCGAGCGCGGCGCAGGTGCGGTCGATCAGTTCGTCGAACTCGACGCGCCGCGGCAGGACTTCCTGCTCGTACGCGTAGCGGGAGAGCGCGGTGACGGGCCGCGCAGGGCCGCGAAGCCGACGGGGCTCAGGTCCACCGGGCCGGGCGCGGAAGAACCGGCGGCGGCCTCGGCCAGCGCGTCGTGGACCGCGAGGACGGCCTTGGGTTCGCGGTCGCCGCGGCCTCGCCGACCGCGACCACGTGGTTGAGCGGGCGAATCCCTTGCGCGCGGCCCATTCGGCCGCCACCTGGGACGCGTGGGGATGGCGGTACGGATGCGGTCGTCGGACGGCAGCTCGTTGCCCATGATCCCGTAGTCGAGTCGGCCTTCGAGGAAGTCGGTCTGGAGCTTCGCGCCCTCCGCGGCGCGGGTGACCCAGGCCGGGTCGGTGGCGGAGTCGACATGGCCGTCCTCGTACGTGCGCCAATCGACGTCGGCCAGGTCGACGCCGTACTGCTCGGTGAGGAACCCGCGCAGCCACACGCCGGTGGTCTGGCTCCACGAGCGGACGCCGACGCTGTGGCCCCGTACGCCGTCGACGCCGGGATCGCCCAGGGTCACCAGGGTCTGGTGCTGGTACCTGCCGAGCATGGTCACCGGCAGCAGCGCGACCGGCTTGTCGTAGGCGGCGGCCTGGAGCAGGGTGACCACGGCCAGTTCGCAGACGTCCGCGGACGCGTGGTTCACGAACCCGCGCGACGCCTTGTGCACCGGGCGTATCCCGAGCCGCTCCGGCACGGCACCGGCGGCCTCGGCCGCCTCCACCGCCGCGGCGGCGAAGTCGTCCCTTCCCAGCACGATCCTCATTCCCGCTCCTCCTGTCGGTCGTCGCCATGTGTCCTCGCCGTCGTCGTCATGTCGTCGTCACACGTCCTCGCCGTACTGGATGCGCCGGTAGGGCACGCTGAGCACGTCGCGGGTGATCCGCACGTCGATCACGGTGGGCCGCGGGTCGCGGACGTACTCGGCCAGCGCGGCGCGCAGTTCACCGGTGCTGCGGACCGTCGCCCCGGCGCCGCCGAGCGCCTGGGCGACGGTGCCCAGTTCGGGGTCGGGATCACGGCGAGCCCCGGGTCCAGGCCCTTGGCCCGCGCCTTGTGGAACTCGGCGCCCAGGCCCTCGTCGTTCATGACGACGACGAGCACCGGCAGCCCGTAGCGGCAGGCCGTCTCGAACTCGGAGAGGTGCATCAGGAAGCTGGCGTCGCCCTCCACCACGAACGTCGGCTTGCCGCCGCGCGCGACGACGGCGCCGATGGTCAGCAGCGGCGCCTGGCCGATGGCGCCGAACATGCCGTAGTTCGAGGTGACCTCGCGGGACCGCTGGAAGAGCATCGTGCCGAAGTCCGTCTGGTGCCCGCTGCCGAGCACGAGCCCTATCTCGCCGGGCAGTTCGGCGTCGAGCACCGCGATCGCCTCGCGCGGGTCGAGCAGGCCCGGCTCGGCGTGGTAGTCGGCCGGGTCGACCAGCGGCGCGGTGAGCCGCCGGTGCACCTCGGCGGTGTGGAAGCCCTCCAGCTCGACACCGCGTTCCTCCAGCGCGCCGGTCAGCGCGTCCAGACCGGTGACGGCGTCGGCCTGGACGTAGGCGTCGGCCACCTTGCCGTTGCCCATCACCACGTGGGGCGCGGTGTCGATCTGGACGTATCTGGCCTCGGGGAAGAGGTATCCGCTCTCGATGGTGTAGTGGTTCAGGCTCGCGCCCACCGCCACCACGCAGTCGGCCTCCTGGAGCAGCTCCATCGCCAGCTTGCTGCCGAACAGGCCCGCGATCCCCACGTGGTAGTCGCTCCTGTCGCACAGCCAGTTCTTGGCCTGGAGCGTGGTGGCGAGCATGGCGCCCGTGCGGCGCTGGAGCGCGAGGACCTGCTCGCCCGCCCCGGCGCCGCGCGCGCCGCGCCGGCGACGATCACGACGCGCTTGCTCGACTCGACGATCTCGCGGGCCCGTTCGATCCGCTCCGGTGCGGCAGCAGCTTCGGGGTGCGCAGCAGTTCGGTGGACGGCACGTAGGGCAGGTCGTCCTCGAAGTCCCGTAGCTGTACGTCGATCGGGGCGCTGACCATCACCGGGCGGGACGCGGAGCGGGCCGTGTGGAAGGCGTGCCGCACCACCTCCTGGGCCGACTCCGCCGTGGTCACCTGGAGGAACTCGCACTCGATCGCGGCGGCGAAGCGGCGCTGGTCGAGGTACTGCACGGCGCTCTCGTCGCCCAGGGCCGTCTCTCCGCAGAACGCGACCAGCGGGTGCGCGCCCGGCTCGCGACGATCATGGAGGTGGCGAGCTGGGCGGTGCCGGGGCCGCTGGTGGTCGTCACGACCCGGGTCGGCCGGCGGCGCGGGCGAACCCGTGCGCCATGCTCAGCCCGGCCCCTCGTGGCGCACCTCGTACAGGCGCGTCCCGTGACCGGCCAGCGCGTTCATCCAGTGCATGTTGGCGTCGCCCATCATGCCGAACACATCCGTGGTGCCCTCGGCCGCGAACGCCGCCGCGAGTGCTTCGTAGACCTTCACCGCGCGGCCTCCTCGTGCTTGTCGTGGATTCCCGGAACGCGGCTCGTCAGGCGCGGGAAGACCCGCAGCGCGTTGCCGCCGTAGATCGCCCGCCGGTCGTCGTCGCCGATGGAACCGACGGAGTCGAGCAGGGCCTTGACGTCGTCGAAGCGGTGCCCGGTCTCCGGTCGACGCCGCGCACGGCGCCGATCATCTCCGAGGCGAACAGCACGTTTTGGGCGGGGATGACGTCCGTGAGGAGTTCCAGGCCGCGCCGGTGGTAGACGCAGGTGTCGAAGAAGACGTTGCCGAGCAGGGCCTCCTCAAGCGGCGGTCGGCCCTGGTCCCGCATGACCCGCGGTAGCGGCCCCAGTGGTAGGGCACCGCGCCGCCGCCGTGCGGGATGATCAGCCGCAGCGTCGGGAAGTCCTTGAACAGCTCCGACTGGCACAGCTGCATGAACACGGCGGTGTCGCCGTTGAGGTAGTGCGCGCAGGTGCCCTGTACGGCCGGGTTGCGGGACATCGCGACGTGGACCATCGCGGGCACGTCCAGCTCGGCCATCTTCTCGTACAGCGGGTAGTAGACCCGGTCGGTCAGCGGCGGCGCCTGCCAGTACCCGTCGGACGGGTCGGGGTTGAGCAGGCAGCCGACGAACCCCAACTCCTCGACGCAGCGCTCCAGTTCGGCGGCCGAGCGGCGGACGGACGCGGCCAGCGCGTCGCCGGGCGACTGCGGGAGCTGGCACACACCGGCGAAGCGGTCCGGGAAGAGGCCGCAGACCCGGGCGATGAGGTCGTTGCTGACGCGCGACCAGGCGAGGCTGGTCTCCTCGTCCCCGTAGTGGTGGGCCATCTTGCCCGCACCCGGGAGAACAGGGTGAGGTCGGTGCCGCGTTCCCGCTGGAGCTTCAGCTGGCCCTGCTCGATCGCGGCCCTGATCTCGTCGTCGGCGATGTGCGGTTCGTCGGGCGAGACGCGCTCGCCCGCGTCCTCGAACGCCTTGATCTGGCGCTCGCGCCACTGTCCGAGCGCGGGCGGCGCGGTCGTGAAGTGGCCATGGCAGTCAATGATCATGAGAGTCCTGTTCGCGGTATCGGGTCAGGAGCGGCCGGTGAGCCGGCGGCCCAGTTCCAGGCCGGGATAGGAACGCACCGGCGCCGACATCAGGAAGCGGTAGCCCTCGTCGAGCACCTGCCGGACGTTGCCCGCGGTCACGTGGGGATGTCCGACGACGACGCCGTGCCCGTGGCAGATCTCCACGATCCGGCTCCTGGCCTCGACCATCAGCGGATGCTCCAGCTGACGCGGTACGCCCAGTTCCTGGCTCAGGTCGCCCTCGCCGATGAGGACGAGGCCGATGCCGGGCACCTGGTCGAGGATCTCCGGGAGGTTCTGGATGCCGAGCTGGTCCTCGATCTGGATCACGACGAGGATCTCGCCGTCCGGGGCGAGCGGCCACACGTCGGCCCTGGCGTAGTACTCCTGGTTGGGCAGGCCCCAGTACCGCGCGGCGGCCGTCGGCGCGTCGCCGCGCAGGCCCGCCGGTTCGTACCGGCTGTCGCCGGGCAGCCGTGGGTACCGGCACGCGGCGACGGCGTTGCGCGCCTCCTCGACCCGGCTGATGTGCGGCCAGACGATCCCGTACGCGCCGAGGTCGAGTGCCTGCTTCGCGTGCCACTGCCCGTGCTCCGCGCCGTTGACGGGGACCCGGACGAGCGGTGTGGGGACGCGGCGAGCGTGTCGGCCTCGAAGATCCGCCGCCGGTTGAGCAGGTACTGGAGGCTGTCCCGCAGCGTGGGGCGTCCCAGGGTTTGTGCTCGGCCTCGAAGACCAGGCCGTCGTAGTCGGTGGCCGCGAACTCAAGGGCCGTGGCCGGGTCGGGCGACGCGAACGCCGCGAAGGCGTGCCGCCCGATTCCAGCGCGTCGATGACGCTATTCAGTCTCGCCATGGGGCGCTCCGCTCCGTCGCTTGTCGATGGCCCGCCACCAGGGCGTACGCGCGCCCGTGGGGACGGTGGTTCGTGCCCGGCCTCGGGCACCAGGGCGTCGCGGCCGGTGGCCGCGCACTCGAAAACTCCGCGAACTCCGCAAACTCCGCGAACTCCGCGATCTCGGAAAACCCCGCGAACTCGGCGAACTCAAGGGCCGCGGCCGGGTCGGACAGCGCGAACGCCGCGAAGGCGTGCCGCCGCGTGGCCGTCCGGTCCGCGGCGGTCCGCTCGGCTGCGGTCCGCCGCGTCGCGGTCCGCCGCGTCGCGGGCCGGTCCGTGGCGGGCCACTCCGTCGCGGGCCGCTCCGCGTGGCGTGCCGCGGCGCTATTCGGTCCGGCCACTGGGCACCCGCTCCTGGGCGCGGCGTCGGGCGCCGTGTCCGGCGCGGCCCGGCGCCTGAGGACCGTCCGCCGCCACCAGGTGCGCAGGCGCGCCCACCGGGACGGCCTGGGGTGCCGCGACGGCGGCGGCGTCGTCCCGGCGCAGCGGCGTACCAGTTCGTCGGTGAAGTCCTTGGTCATCCGGGTCACCACGGCGCCCGCGCCCGCTTCGATCACCGAGGCCAGCTTGCCCGCGAGGTTCACCTCGCCCGCGACGTGCACCCGCGCGCCGCCGGAGGGTGGTCCCCGGTGACCCGGAAGGTGGCGTGCGCGGTGAAGCGGGCGGCGCCCTGGCCGTCCCGGCCGCGCGCGGACAGCCGCCCCTCCCTCTCGGGTTCGTCCAGGTCCAGCGACACCCGGGCGCCGAACCGCACGCGCACCGCGCCGAACTTCACGACCAGCGTGCCGTCGAAGGAGCCGTCGTCGTGCGACTCGCCCAGCTCGGCACCGTTGATGCACGACACCACTTCGGCGGGGTCGGAGATGACCTCCCAGACCCGTCCCGGCGGTGCGGGCACGGCGATCTCTTCGTCGATCGTTATCACAGCTGCGTTCCTCGCTAGGTGATCGTGAACGGGCTCCGCACACCGTCCTGGAGCGCGGAAGCTCGCGAGACTCGGCCGTCGGGGCGTCGCCGGGGAGATGTCGTCACCGGCGGCGTACGGGCGGCCCCAGAGCGCGCCGGGATTCCACGAGCCCTGCACTCTGCCCGGGATTGTTTAACAACTTGCTCCGTCAAGCTAGCAGCGTGGTGGAGCGATCAGCAAGGACCTCGCCGAGAACAGGGATTTCTGGTTCCCAGCCCTATCCATGGCGGCCATCGTGTACAACAATCAGCGAAACCCAGGCGGTTCACCGCGCCATCCGGCGCGACAGTGGCCGTACGCCAGCGCCGCCAGGCCCCTTGACCCCGCCTTCGACTCGATTGTTGGACGATCCAGTCGCAGAAGTCTTGATAGGGCCGAGTGGCGCGCGTACGGTGACCGAAACTGTTAGACACTTCGCGTTAACCCGTCGGTCGAGACGCGCCATCGGTGCAACCGTCGCCAGTTCACTCCCCGGGTTGGGACGCGACAGAGGAGTCCTTTACATGGCCAGCACCTTGTCCATCGCGGTGAAGTCCTATCCGCACACCACGTTCCTCACCGAACCCGGCTTCGGCCTCGACGGGCACGACATCCAGCTCGCGGCGGCCGATCCGATCTACAAGGCGTTCGCCCCGATGGTGCGTGACCTGCGCTACGACGTCAGCGAGCTGGCGATAGCGACCTTCCTCCAGGCCCGCGAGGCCGGTGTGCCGATCGCCCTGCTGCCGGTCGTGCTGAGCGGCGACTTCCACCACCACTCCTCACCCGCTGGCCCGGGTCGGCCGAGATCGGCCCCTCGGACCTGGTCGGCAGCCGGGTCGGCGTACGGGCCTACAGCCAGACGACGGGCCTGTGGGTCCGCGGCATCCTGCACGAGGAGTTCGGCGTCGACGCCAAGGACGTCACCTGGGTCACCACCGAGGAGCCGCACGTCGCGAGCTACGTCGAGCCGCCCAACGTCGAGCGCACGACGGAAGGGTGCTGGACGTGCTGGAGCGCGGCGACGCGGTCGCCGCCGTGCTGGGCCCGCCGGCGCTGGACGGCGCCCAGGGACCGCTGGTGCCGGTCATCCCGAACTGGCGCGAGGCCGAGGAAGCCTGGGGCGCCCGGCACGGACGGTGCCGATCAACCACGTGCTCACCGTCCGGCGGGACCTCCTGGAGGCCGAGCCCCGGACGGTCGCCGCGCTCTACCAGGCGTTCGGCGCCCACCTCGAAGCCCGCAGGCGGCCGACGCCGCGCCCGGGACCCGCGTGCGCGCCCTGCGGTTCGGGGTGAGCGACGAGCTGGTCGCGGGCTTGCGGACCGCCATCGACTACGCCCTGCGCCAGGAGGTCATCCGTACGCCCGTCACCGTGGCCGAACTC
This sequence comes from Streptomyces sp. M19, assembly GCA_038070365.1. Taxonomy (GTDB): domain Bacteria; phylum Actinomycetota; class Actinomycetes; order Streptomycetales; family Streptomycetaceae; genus Streptomyces. Next base: position 842,524 of record JAMYWE010000001.1, read on the forward strand.
CTCGACGACTTCACCCGGCACCTCGGCGAAGAAGGCTGACCACACCCGCCCGCCGTGCCACCCACCAGTTCAGAGGTGCTCATGTTCACCGTCGACACGCACACCCACATCATCTCGCCCGACACCGGCCGCTACCCGCGGCCCCGCTCGGCGGTCACCGCTCCACCTGGTCCAAGGAGCGGCCCACCGACATCGACGGCCTCCTGCGCCAGGCCGACGCCGCCGCCGTCGACCGCCTCGTCGTCGTCCAGGCCTCCACCGTCTACGGGTTCGACAACAGCTACGTGGCCGACCAGCTCACCCGGCACGCCGACCGCCTCAGCGGCGTGTGCTCGGTCGACTTCTCTCCCCGACGCGGTCCGGGACCTGCGCCACTGGATCGACGAGCGGGCTTCTCCGGGTCCGCATCCGCGCCGCCGACGGGACGACAGCCGTGCCGACGCCCGGCCGCGGCCTCGACGACGAACGCATGGCGCCGGTCTGGCAGTTCCTGTCCGACCGCGGGTGCCGGTCTGCGTCCAGATGCACGCCCAGCACGCCCCGCCCTCGCGGGACTCCTCCAGCGGTACCCGGACTCACCGTGATCCTGGACCACGCGGGCCGACCGCGGCTGGGCGAGGACACGCCGCCGTACCCCGACGCCCCGGGGTCCCCGGCTCAGCGAGACCGGCCGGGTCTTCCTCAAGCTCACGCCACCGGCCGTCCTGCGCGCGCGGGACGAGGCCGGATCCGCGGCGCCCGTGGTCCGGGCGCTGATCGAGGAGTTCGGCGCGGCGCACGTGATGGGGGTCGAACCACCCGGCCTCGGCCGGGTCGTTGGCCGAGCAGGCCGAGCTGGTCACGGCGCAACTGCCGGCGCTCGACGCCGCGGACCGGGCGCTGATCGCGGGCGGCACCGCCGCCCGGCTGTACGGCTCGCCGCCAGCACCTCCGGCTCCGGCGCCGGGTGACCCCGTGGTCCGAGTCCGGCCCGCCCCGGCCGCCGCGGTCGCGGCGCCCTGCTGACCGCCCTGGGCACGGTGATCGCCCTCTGCGCCACCGCGTGCGTCAGCGGCCCTCCCCGATCCACGCGCCACGGACCTGCACGGGCTGTACCAGGAGGCCAGGGCGGAGGGCAAGGTCGTCTGGCTCGCGCCGAAACCGGAGGCGCAGATGCGGCCCGCCATCGACGCCTTCAAGAAGAAGTACCCGGGGATCGAGGTCCAGTACGCGAACAAGAAGGCCCCGGACCTCGTCACCCAGCTCAACGTCGAACAGGCCGCGGACCGGGTGAGCTTCGACGTCTCCAACGCCGGTGGCCTCACCGTGCTGCCCTCTCAGGGCATGGCGGCGAAGGTGGACTGGGCCGACTACGGGGTGCCCTCCGGACAGGTCTTCGCCGACGACCTCGTCTACGTATGGGCCGTACCGAAGGTCTGGGCGTACAACACCCACGCGGTGTCCAAGGCGGACGTCCCCGCGCGCTGGAACGACCTGCTCGGGCCGCGCTGGAAGGGCGGCAAGCTCACCGTCGAGTCGCGCGGCTCCTTCATGACGGTGTGGGCCCAGGACCCGTCCCGGGCACCGGCTCCGGTCTCGACTACGCCTCCCGACTCGCCGCGCTGCACCCCACTACGTCGAGAACACCACGCAGGCCCACGCGAACATCGTCTCCGGCCAGACGCCGGTGGGCACCGACCTCGTCAACCTCGTGCTGGAGGACCGGGCCAGGGCGCGCCGATCGCCGTCGCGCCGGTCGGCCCGACGAACGCCAACAAGTCCTACCTCTTCGTGCCCAAGGGCTCTCCACACCCGGCGGCGGGCCGCCTCCTGACCGCGTTCCTCGCCTCCGAGGAGGGCCAGTCCGCCCTGGTCGACACCTACAACTCGATCATCCCGACCGACACCGACTGCACGGACGCCGCCACGAACCGCGTCATCGGCGCCCTGTGCGAGGCGGGCGTCGAGTGGTTCAGCGAGACCGACATCAAGCAGTACGAGCAGTTCTCAGCCTTCTTCCCCAGGTCGAAAAGGCCCTGGGGACCGACGTCGACTGACGGCCGTCACCGACGCACCACCGCCCGCGGCGGGTGGCCGCCGCAGGCGGTGGACTCGCCCGCCCACCCTTGGAGACTTCAGCGATGCAGTCTGGCACCCAGCCCGCCACGGGCACGCGCCCCGAGCGCCGGGACCGCGTCCGGGTCGACGTACGCCCCCGGCGCCGGGACCGCTTCCTGAGCGGCGCGAACATCGCCATCGGCGCCGTCCTCGCCTTCCTCGTGCTCTTCCCCTGGGCATGCTGGTCTACAGCAGCCTCAAGGTCAGCGGGTTCAAACTCCCTTCCAGGTCTCCGGGTTCTCGCCCGCCAACTTCACCAGGATCCTCTCCTCCGAGCGGCTGCTCGAAATCGCCCTGAACTCGCTGGTCTTCGTGGTCGGCACCGTGGCGCTGGCCCTGGTCATCAGCGTCTGCCTGGCCTATCTCTTCGAACGCACCGACATCCCCGGGCGCCGCTTCCTGGCGCCGAGCACGCTGGCCCCATGGCCGTACCGGCCACCGTCATGGCGATGGCCTGGGTCCTGGCGGCCAACCCGCCAACGGCCCGATCGCGCTCGCCGTCGAGCACACCCTCGGGTACACGATCGACATCTACTCGCTGCCCGGCATGATCCTGGTGGCGGGCATCTTCGGCGTACCGGGCATGTACATCATGCTCGCGCCGACCTTCGCCCGCCTCAACGTCGAGTTCGAGGAGGCGGCGGCCACCTCGGGGCCGGGTGGGCGACGCGGACCCGCAAAGTGGTGCTGCCGCTCACGCTGCCGGGGATCTCCGCGGCGAGCATGCTGCTGGTCGTCATCGCGCTGGAGGAGTTCGCCATCCCGGCCATGCTCGGGACGCCGGACCAGATCTACGTGTTCAGCAGCTACGTCCAGGCCGCGCTCCAGCCCCGTCGGGGCTGCCCGACTACGGCCGGGCCAGCGCCTACGGCATCCTGCTGGTGCTGCTGTCGCTCGTGATGATCGCCGTCACCGGTTGCAGACGCGCGAGGCACACCGGTTCCGGGTGGTGAGCGGCAAGGGTACCGGGCCACACCGGTCCGTCTCGGCCGGTGGCGCGTGCCGATCGTCGCCCTCGTGACGCTGTACGTGCTCGTCGCGATCGCCGTGCCCATCGCGACCCTGGTCTGGACGAGCTTCACCCCTTTCTCCAGCCGATCAGCCTCAGCGGCGCGGACGGGCTCACCCTCGCCAACTACACGGCGATCTTCACCGACCCGAACCTGAGCCACGCCCTCGTCAACACCCTCGTGATCAGCCTGCTCACGGCGACCCTGACCGCCGGTTCCGCCCTCTGGCTGGCGCTGGCCGCGACACGCGGCGGGCGCGCCGGGCGGGCGCTGTTCGACCTGTCCTTCCTCGTCTTCGCCATCCCCAGCGTCGTGTTGGGCATGGCGGTGCTGTTCCTCTACCTGTACCTGCCCATCCCCGTGTACGGCACCGTGTGGATCATCGTCATCGCGCTCACCACCCGCTACATCCCCGGGGTTCGCGCATGATCGAGACGGCTCTGCTCCAGCTCGACACCGGGCTGGAGGAGGTGGCCCGCGTCTCCGGGGCGGGGAGCGCCACGGTGCTGCGCCGGGTGATCTTCCCCTCGTCGGGCCCGCCGTGTCGCGGACCTGGCTGTGGGTGTTCACCAACGCGCTGGGAGAACTCCCCATCGCGCTGCTGCTGTCCAGCTCCGACAACCGCACCATCGTCGTGCTGCTGTGGGACATGATCGGCGAGAGCGCGAACTATCCCGAGGCCAGCGCCCTCGCCGTACTGCTCCTCGCCCTCTCCTCGGTCTCCGTCTGGTGGGTGAACCGCCGTGGCTTCCAACAACACATGTGAGGTGTCGTGACCGTGCAGAACCTGGTCTCCTCCGACTGCTCCGTCGAGATCTCCGGCCTGGAGAAGCGGTTCCGGTCCCGGCGCGGCGGCGCGGCGGGCCGCGGCATCGAGGACGTCAGCTTCACCGTCCCGCGCAACAGCTTCTTCACCCTGCTGGGGCCAGCGGGTGCGGCAAGACGACAACGCTGCGCTGTCTGGCCGGACTTGAGAGCGCCGACCGCGGCGAGATCTCGATGAACGGACAGCCGGTCTTCTCCGCCGCGACGCGCCGCGACGTCTCCCCGACGCCCGGCCGATCGCGATGGTGCCGCAGTCCTACGGCATCTGGCCGCACATGAAGGTGTTCGACAACGCCGCCTTCCCCTCCGGTACGGCCGCACCACCTATCCGCGGGACCAGACGCGGCAGCGCGTCCTGGCCATGCTCGAACAGGTGGGTCTCTCGGAGTACGCCGACCGGTGGGCGGTCCAGCTCAGCGGCGGCCAGCAGCAGCGGCTGGCCCTGGCCAGGGCTCTGCTGTGCGAGCCGGAGGTGCTGCTGCTGGACGAGCCGCTGTCCAACCTCGACGCCAAGCTGCGCGCGCAGCTCCGTGCCGAACTGCGCGCGTTCCAGCGGAAGTTCGGCGTCACCACCATCTACGTGACACACGACCAGGGCGAGGCGCTGGCCCTGTCCGACACGATCGTCGTCATGAACGGCGGCCGGGTCGAGCAGATCGGATCGCCGAACGAGATCTACGACTCACCGGCCTCGCGGTTCGTGGCCGACTTCGTCGGCAGCGCCAACCTCGTCCCCGGCGTGACGGACGGCGCGCCGCGGCCGGGTGACGGCGCGGTCGACGCCAAGACCGCCCTGGGGTGGTGCGGTGCGAGCGGTTCTCCGCCCCGCCACGCCGCCGACCGCCGGTCAGGAACTGTCCGTCTGCGTCCGTCCGAGAACATCCGTGTCACGACCGGAACTTCGGGCACCGAGGGGCCCAACCGGTTCGCCGCGCGCGTCACGACCACCGAGTACCTCGGCGACCGCCAGGAAGTGGTCGTCGCCGTGGGCGACGTCGTACTCCGCGCGCACGCGGACGCGCACCTCGACGCCCGTCCGGGCGACGAGGTGACCGTCGTCCTGGACCCGGCGTGGACGATCGCGCTGTGGTCGTGACGGCGGTGGCCCCGGGCATGCGGCCACCTCCGTCGACGGCGGGCCCTAACGGTCCGCCGTCGACGGCGCGTCGGCCTCGGTCAGCTTCAGCTGGAGGGCCCGCCGCGCCGCCGACAGGTGGTGCCGCATCGCCGCGGCGGCGGCCTCGGGTTGCGGGTGACGATCGTGGCGAGGACGGCCTCGTGCTCCTGACGGAGCCGGTCCGCGGGTGCGCCCGGTCCACGTCGCGGTACTGCTGCATGACCAGCGGGTACAGGAGGCTGTCGACGAACCGGGCGAGCGTGGCCTGCCGCGCGGCCTCGCGGACCTGCTCGTGGAACCTCCGGTTGAGTTTCCAGTACTCGTCACGGCCGCCCGGGACCTGGCACTCCACATGCGTTCGCAGGTCTCGGTCATCGCGGCGATCTCGGCGTCGGTGGCGCGTTCGGCGGCGTTCGCGGCCAGCGCCGCCTCCAGCACCTCGCGCGTCTCCAGGATCTCCAGGGCCTCGTGCACCGAGAACGAGCGGGTGCGGGCGCTGCGGTGCGCCTCGGCGGTGACGTACCCTCCTGCGCGAGACGCGCGAGCACCGAGCGCAACGTGCCGCGCGAGACCCGAGCCGCGTGGTCAGCTCCGACTCGGTCAGCCGTGAGTCCGGTTCGTAGTGCCCGGACAGCAGCAGCGCACGGAGATCGTGGTACGCCTGCGACGTCCGGTTGGCACCCGCATCCGAACCGCCTTCGTTGTTCGGGGCCGAGCCCGCGGCTAGCGCCATGGTGTGGTCCTCCCACGTGACCCGGTCGCGGGCACGCATTGTCTCCGACAGAATTCCCGGCTCGCGCCCGAGGCGGTTCGCCTCGGGCGGCCCGCGCTCACGCCGCCGGGCGCGGCTCTGCGTAGGCGACGAACCGTCTGCCCTCCCGGTCGGTGTTGTACAACAACATGGACCGTCATACGTCAAGCGCTCGACCCGGATCCGATTCAAACTACACAGATTTCGCCTCCGCGAGTCACGGGGACCCGTGGCAGCGTCCACGTATTGTTGCACAATTCGCGTGTACGTTCGTGGGTGGAGCGTACGGCTGGAGCGCCTGGCCGGAGCCGCGCGGCCGGAGCGGCCGAGGCGCTGTCGCCGCGACGAGAGGTCCCGGACACCGGGGCAGGAGATGCCCGGACCTCGCTTGTGGGACCGGAAGGGCCGGGCGGCGACTTCCGGTCACGCGGGGGCGGGGCGGCCGGTCGCGGGTCAGCGGGCCGGGGCCGGATCGCCCGGCGGGGCGGACGGGGTGGTGGGACGGCCGGGCCCGGTGGGTCCGTCCGTCCGGCGGCGGCCTCGATGACGGCGCCGGTGGCCCGCAGCGCGGCCGTCACGGGCTGGAAGAACGTCTGGCCGCCCCGACGCAGGTGGCGCTGCCGCCCGAGGTGATCCCCAGGGCGGTGTCGCCCGCGAAGAGCGGGCCGCCGCTGTCGCCGGTCCGCGCGCACATGTCGGTCTGGATCAGGCCGCTCACCACCTGGCCCGAGCCGTAGTCGACGGTGGCGTCCAGAGCGGTCACCGTGGCCTGGGCGACGCCGCTGGTGCTGCCCGCGCGCGTGACGCGCATGCCCACCGCCGCGTCGGCGGCCCGGCGGATCGGCTGCGCGCGCCCGCCACCGAGGCCGACGGTGCCAGGGCGGCCACCGCCGGGCCGTCGTAGGAGACGAGCGCGAAGTCCGCCCCGGGAACCTGGAGGTGACGACGGTGCCCAGCGGCCGGGCGCCCGCCGGGTCCGCCGACCAGCGCGGCGCGAGGTTGCCGCAGTGGCCCGCGGTGAGGAAGCCGGGGCGGCGGCCGACCGTGACGTTGAACCCGATCGAGCAGCGCCCGCCGCCGCCGAAGACCGCGTCGCCGCCCGCGCGGCGAACGGCCGGAACGCGCCGGGGGTACGGCTGAGGGTCACCGACGAGGCCATCCGGCCGGTGACCGCCGTCAACCGGGCCAGCCGGGCGCCGGTCACGGTCCGGTCGGCGGTGACCTGCACCCAGTTGGTGCGCGGGTCGACGGACCAGGCGGTGCCCGGTATCGCGGCGGTGCTCGCGAGGGTCCGGCTGATCCTCTCCAGCCGCGCGGTGTCGTTGTGCACCCGCCGCGCGACGACGCCCTCGGCGCGCACCCGCCGGGCGTCGCGCTCGTCGAGCACGTTCACCACCAGGCGGCGGCCGCCGGGCTCGTAGTACCAGCCCGCCGCGCGCCCGCCGAGCCCGCGGTGAGGAGTGCCCGAGCCGAGCCGCCTCGGGCGCGGCCAGGACCCGGAGCGCGGTGGGCTGTTCGGTGGTGGCGTCGGCGTGCGGGAGCAGTGTGATGGCCGCCGCGAGCGCCGCCGCGGCGGCTCCGGCCGTGGCGGCGTACCGCCTGTTCACACGTCGGTGACTCAACTCGACTACCTCCGCAGGGGTTGGCGGGCGCCATGGAGCGGCGGGCAGGTGCCCCGGCCGCTGTCGCCCGCTCGGACCACCTACGAGTACGCGGCCGGAACCCGTCCCCGCTCGGAACGCTCAAGGTGTGATGAAACGTGTGAGGACCCGGCGCACGGCGGCACTCCGGCGGTTACAATCGCCCGCTTTCACCGGGAAGCGCCCGTAGTGCTTCCCCGCTCAGCGAAACGTTTGCGTTTCGCCAGCCAGTGGGTTTAAAGTAACAGAACGAAACCGTTTCGTACGTAGAAAGGTACTGTGCATGCCAACCGGCGTTGTCAAGGGCCGTCCGGCGCCCGCGCATGACTCCCGAACGGGAGGCCGAGCTGCTGCACACGGCGCTCGACGTACTGCGCGAGGTCGGCTACGCCTCGATGACGATGGACGCGGTGGCGGCACGGGCCCGGTGCAGCAAGGCCACGCTGTACCGACAGTGGCAGGGCAAGCCGGAGATGGTCGCCGCCGCCCTGTACGCCACCCGGCCGGTGGACCTCAGCACCATCGACACCGGCTCCTTCCACGGCGACCTGATGTCCCTGGTCGCCCGGCTCTCCGCCTGCGCCGAGCAGGACACCGCCCTGATCGCCGGGCTCTCCCACGCCGCGCTCACCGACAAGCCCCTCGTGCGGGCGCTGCGGGAAGCATTGGTCGAGCCGAGACCGCCCACTTCGCCGCGCTCGTCGAGCGAGCGATCGGGCGCGGGAGTTGGCCGCGCGGCCCGCCGCCATGGACTTCGTGCCGCAGATGCTGCTCGCCGCCGTGGTGTCCCGGCCGCTGTTCGAAGGCACTTTCGCGGATGCCGAGTACCTGGCGCGCTTCGTGGAGGGGCCCTCATTCCCGCACTGACCCACTCCTGAACCACCGCGGCACCACTGAGCTTCTCCGAACTTCCGACCCGTCACCTCTCATGGAGTACCAACCCATGTCCCGTACTGACGCCGGCGCGTCCGTCGGCACCGCCACCGGGGAGTCAGCCCCGAAGGCCGAGCGGCCGAACCACCGTTGGTGGATTCTGGCCGTCATCGGCGTCGCCCAGCTGATGGTGGTGCTGGATGCCACCGTCGTCAATATCGCGCTCCCCTCCGCCCAGACGGACCTGCACTTCTCCGACGGCGACCGCCAGTGGGTGGTCACCGCCTATGCCCTCGCCTTCGGCAGTCTGCTGCTCCTGGGCGGCCGGATCGCCGACCTCTTCGGCCGCAAGATCACCCTGCTGGTCGCGCTGATCGGCTTCGCCGGGGCGTCCGCCCTCGGTGGCGCCGCCGGCAACTTCGAACTCCTCGTGATCGCCCGCGCCCTCCAGGGTGTCTTCGGCGCGCTGCTCGCACCCGCCGCGCTGTCGCTGCTCACCACCACGTTCACCGACGCCAAGGAGCGGGCTCGGGCCTTCGCGGTCTACGGCGCCATCGCCGGTGCCGGCGGCGCCGTCGGCCTGCTGCTGGGCGGCCTGCTCACCGAGCACCTCAACTGGCGCTGGACGCTGTACGTGAACCTGGCGTTCGCCGCGATCGCCTTCGTCGGCGGCCTCGTCTTCCTGCGCAGCAGCGCGCGCGACCGCAGCGCCACCCTCGACGTGCCGGGCACCATCCTGGTCTCGGCCGGTCTGTTCGGCATCGTGTACGGCTTCTCCAACGCCGAGTCCCACGACTGGAGTTCTCCGCAGACCTGGGGCTTCCTGATCGCCGGTGCGGTGCTCATCGTGGCGTTCGCCTGGTGGCAGACGCGGACCGAGCACCCGCTGCTGCCGGTGCGGGTGCTGGCCGACCGCAACCGCGGCGCGTCGTTCCTGGTGATGCTCATCAGCGGCGCCGGAATGTTCGGCGTCTTCCTGTTCCTGACCTACTACCTCCAGCAGTCCCTGGGGTACACCCGGTCAAGACCGGCCTCGCCTTCCTGCCGATGATCGCGGCCCTGATGGTGAGTTCGACGGTGGCCACCACGCAGCTGGTGCCCAAGATGGGGCCGCGCCCGATCGTGCCGCTCGGCATGGGTCTCGGCGCGGCGGGCCTGGTGTGGATGACCGCCCTGGACGTGGACAGCACCTACACCGCGCACGTCCTGCCGCCGCTGCTGGTCATGGGCTTCGGCCTGGGCCTGGTGTTCGCCCCGGCCATGGCCACGGCGACCTCCGGTGTGGCCTCGGACGAGGCCGGTGTGGCCTCGGCCCTGGTCAACACGATGCAGCAGGTGGGTGGCTCGATCGGCACCGCGCTGCTCAACACCCTGGCGGCCAGCGCCTCCACGGACTACCTCAGGGCAAGGACCCGCGCGACCCGAACGTGCTGGCCCACGCGGCGCTGGAGAGCTACTCCACCGCCTACTGGTGGTCGGCCGGGTTCTTCGCCGTCGGCGTGATCATCGCCGTCGTCCTCTACCGGCGCGGTGTTCCGGCGCAGGACGACTCCGGGCGCCCGTCGTGCACATGTGACGGACCCGGACCGGCAGGGGCCCCTGGCGCGGACGCGCCAGGGGCCCTTCGCGTCGGTGCCCCAGGGAGCGTTCACCGTCCGCCGCACCGGCTACCCGTGGCGCGCCGGGCGGATGTCGTCCAGGTGGTGCTCCACCCACGACCGCAGCGCCTCCAGCGGCTCGGCGACCCCGCGCCCGAGGTCGGTGAGCGCGTACTCCACGTGGGGCGGGACGGCGGGGTAGACGGTGCGGTCCACGAAGCCGCCGTCCTCCAGTCGGCGCAGAGTGGCGGTGAGCACCTGGGGCTGACGCCCTCAAGCCGCCGCTGGAGCACGCCGAAGCGCGTCGGGCCCTCTTCGAGCGCGCCGATGGCCAGCGCCGACCACTTGTTGGCCAGCAGGTCCAGCACATCGCGGCAGGGGCACTGCGCGGCGTAGACGTCGTGGTGCTCGTGCTGGCCCGTACGGCATTCGGCGGTCATGAGTGTCGCCCTCCCAGGCGCGCCCACAGGCGCTGACATCGATGGTTTCCAAAGGTAGCAGTGGCCCTTGCCGGTAACCACGCCCCGGTGGATAGCGTCCGGGGAGTCGTCCACCGGGCCGGGCAGACCGGCCGGGACCCGACACACGGCGACGTACAGCGCCACACAGAGCGACACACAGGAAGAGAGACAGCCATGTCCGATGCGCCTTCCATGCGGGCCGTCAGCCAGGACACCTTCGGCGGCCCCGAGGTGCTGCGCACCGTGCGGGTGCCGCGCCCCAGCCGTTGCCGACCGAGGTGCTGGTGCGGGTCGTCTCGGCCGGGTCAACCCGGTCGACGCCAAGACCCGGGCGGGCGCGGGCATGGCCGGGGTGCTGGGCGAGCCGCCGTTCATCCTCGGCTGGGACGTCTCCGGCGTCGTGGAGGAGACCGGCTTCGGGTGCACACCCTCCAGCCCGGCGACGAGGTGTACGGGATGCCGTGGTTCCCGCGCGCCGCGGGCGCCTACGCCGAGTACGTCACCGCGCCCTCGCGCCAGTTCGCCCGCAAGCCCGCGTCGCTGACGCACGACCAGGCGGCGGCCCTGCCGCTGGCCGCGCTCACCGCCTGGCAAGTGCTGACCGACGCGGCCGACGTGCGGCCCGGTCAGCGCGTCCTGGTGCACGCCGCCGCGGGCGGAGTCGGCCACCTGGCCGTGCAGTTCGCCAAGCACCTGGGCGCGTACGTCATCGGCACGGCCCGCGCCGCCAAGCACGAGTGGCTGCGCGGACTCGGCGCCGACGAGGTGATCGACTACACCGAGGGCCCGTTCGAGAAGCGGATCTCCGACGTCGACCTCGTCGTCGACCTGCTGGGCGACGGCGTGGACCGCACCAGCGTCCGCTCGCTGGAGACCCTCCGCCCCGGCGGCCACATCATCGCGGTGCCCTCCGGCAGCTCCCCGAACTGGCCGAGCACGCCCGGGAGCGCGGCGTGCGCGCCAGCGGCTACCTCGTGGAGCCCGACGGACTGGCGCTCGCCCGCGTCGCCGGTCTGATCGACGGGGGCGAGGTACGCGTCGAGGTCGAGGACGTCCTGCCGCTGGAGCGCGCCGGGAGGCGCACACCCGCCTGGAGACCGGCCGGACGAAGGGAAGTTGGTGCTCCGGGTGGCCGAGTGACGATCCGGCGCGTGCGGCGGGCGCGGTGGGCACGAGGCTGACGAGGCGCTTCGGGGCGGCATTGACAGCGGCCGCACAGCACACAACATTTCCGCACAACATAAGTGCGCTTGATGCCGGGTCGGCCCGGCACAAGGAGGCGTGTGCTGTGACGACGTCGAACCCTTCGCGAGCACCCTTGTCCACCTGCGGGCGGCGGGCGTCAGCCTGCTGTGCGATCTGCGCGGTCCCGGCCTCCCCGCCCTCCCGTACTGGGGCGCCGACCTCGGCGACCTGCCGCAGGACGGGCTCGCGGCGGCGGCCGACGCCGCGACCCTGCCGCCCGTCCCCGGTGCCGTCGACACCGTCCCGCGCCCGGCCCGCTGCCGGAGCACGGGACGGGCTGGACGGGGACGCCGGGGCTGACGGGCCACCGGGCGGGCGGCCGGGACTGGTCACCGCTGTTCGCCGTGCGGGAGGCCGAGGTGGCGGACGAGGCGGGCGGCAGCGCGCTGCGCGTCCACGCCCGCGACACGACCGCCGGACTCTCGCTGCTGCTGGAGACCGAACTGACCGCGGCCGGGCTGGTGCGCCAGCGGGCGACGGTCACCAACGACGACCCCGGCGAGGCGTACACGCTCGAAGGGCTGCTGCTCACCCTGCCCGTCCCGCGCGGCGCGGACGAGGTGTTCGACCTGACCGGCCGGTGGGCCCGCGAACGCGTCCCGCAGCGCCGCCCGTTCACCGCGGGCGCCTGGGTGCGCGAGACCCGCCGCGGGCGCCCGGCCACGACGCGCCCTGCTCCTCGCCGCCGGAACCCCGGTTTCGGTTTCGGCACCGGCCAGGTGTGGGCGTGCACGTGGCCTGGAGCGGCAACCACCGGCTGCTCGCCGAGCGGCTGCCCTCCGGGGACAGCGTCCTGGGCGGCGGGGAGTTGCTGCTGCCGGGCGAGGGCACGCTCGCGCCCGGCGCCTCGTACCGGACCCCTGGATCTACGGCGGCTACGGCGACGAGGGGCTCGACAGCCTCTCGGCCCGCTTCCACGACCAGTTGCGGGCCCGCCCCACCACCCGCGTCCCCGCGCCCGGTGGTGCTCAACACATGGGAGGCCGTCTACTTCGACCACGACCTGGCGCGGCTGACCCGCCTGGCCGACCTGGGGCCGAGGTCGGCGCCGAGCGCTTCGTCCTCGACGACGGCTGGTTCCGGCACCGCCGCGACGACACCGCGGGGCTCGGCGACTGGTACGTGGACCCGGAGGTCTGGCCGGACGGGCTGCATCCGCTGGTGGAGCATGTCCGCGGCCTCGGCATGGAGTTCGGGCTCTGGTGCGAGCCGGAGATGATCAGCCCCGACTCCGACCTCGCCCGCGCCCACCCCGACTGGATCATGGCGACCGGCGGCCGGACCCGCCGCTCGCGCGCAACCAGCAGGTGCTCGACCTCACCCACCCCGAGGCGTACGCGTACGTGCTGGAGCGGCTGGACTCCCTCGTCGGGGAGTACGGCGTGGGCTATCTGAAGTGGGACCACAACCGCGAGCTGGTCGACGCGGGCCACTCCCCGCCGGTGAACCGGCCGTGCACGGCCAGACCTCGGCGGTCTACGCCCTGCTGGACGAGGTGCGCCGCCGCCACCCCGGGCTGGAGATCGAGTCCTGCTCGGGCGGCGGCGGCCGGGTCGACCTCGGCATCCTGGAACGTACCGACCGGGTGTGGGCGAGCGACTGCATCGACGCCCTGGAGCGGCAGTCCATCGACCGCTGGACGCAGGTGCTGCTGCCGCCCGAGCTGGTCGGCTCGCACGTCGGCGCCGACCGCTGCCACTCCACGAGCCGCTCCCACGACCTGTCCTTCCGGGCCGGGACCGCGTTCTTCGGACACTTCGGCATCGAGTGGGACCTGGCGCGCGCGAGCCGGGCGGAGCGCGCCGAACTCGCCCGCTGGATAGCCCTCCACAAGCGGCTGCGCGGACTGCTGCACTCCGGCCGGGTGGTCCGCCTGGACCACCGGAACCCGCGCTGCACGTCCACGGGGTCGTCGCCCGGGACCGCGCGGAGGCGGTCTTCGCCGTCGCCGCCGTGGCCGCGCCGGTCGCCGCCCTGCCCGGTACGGTGCGGCTGCGCGGGCTGGACCCGGAGGCCACGTACCAGGTGGCGCCGCTGCCGCCCGCCGACGCCCCGGCGGGCCTGGGCCGCGGCCGACCGAACTGGTTCACCCCGACGGCACCCGGCTGACCGGCCGGGTGCTGCACCGGTGGGCCTGCGACTGCCGGAACTGCATCCCGAGCAGCTGACCCTGATCCATCTGCGGAGGGTGTGAGCCCCGGCCCTTCGCGGTCGGTACGCGCTCGGCGCCGGTGCCGCCCGGGGCGTCATCCCTGGGCGGCGTCGGTACGCCGGAGGCCGTCGTACAGCAGGCGCACCACCGCCTGGGCCCCGCCTCCCAGCCGGGCTGGTCGCGTGAGGCGCAGACGCCGCCCATGGCGCGGAAGACGGTCTCCGGCGTGACGTCCGACCGGATCTCGCCGGTGGCGACGGCGGCGGTCATGAGTCGGCCGATCGCCGCGGTCATGTCCGCCCTGGTCTGGGCGAACACCGGCGATCCGAGGTCCATGACCGTCCGCAGCGCGGCGGCCATGCTGCGGCTCGCGGCGGAGTACTCGATCAGCTTCCCCAGGAAGGCGTGGAGCGCCTCGTGCGGCGGCAGGGTCTCCAGGAGCTGGTCCGCCGAGTCGCACAGGTCCCGTACCCGCTGGTCGTAGACCGCCTCGATGACCGCTTCCCGGGACTCGAAGTGCCGGTAGAACGTGCCGACCCCGACCCCGGCCCGGCGGGCGATCTCCTCGACGCGGATGTCCGCCTCCCCGGCGGTGAAGGCCGCCCGCGCCGCCGTCACGAGGGCTTCGCGGTTGCGCAGGGCGTGGGCGCGCAGCGGCTTCGCCGCCGCCTTGCGCGGCGCCCGGTCCTGTGACGGTTCGTGGCTGTCCAGCGCCCTGCCTCCTGGCTGTCGTCCGCGGGTCGGCCCGGCGGTTCGCGGGCCGCCGCCCACCATACCGGAATCCGATTCCGGTATGGTTTCGAATCAGGTTCCGGTTTTGCGGGCCGCCACCCGGGGCGGGTGGCGCCGCACGGCCGCACGCCCGAAAACACCTAGGTCAGGGGTGCGCGACACCCAGGCCGAGGACGCGCGACACCCCAGGCCAGGAGTGCGCGACACCCGGCCCGCAGGGTGCGCGACGCCCCAGGCAGGGGCGTATCGCGCGCCCTCCCACTCCCTCCCTCCCCGACCCCGGAAGGCACCGACTCATGCGTTACACCACCTTCGGCAGGCACACCGGCCTGCGCGTCTCCGAGTACGCGCTCGGCACCGCCACCTTCGGCCCGCCGGCGCGGGCCGGAGCAGGCCGCCGCGATCTTCCACACCTTCGCGGAGGCGGGCGGCACGTTCATCGACAGCGCCGACCGCTACCAGGACGGGCAGGCCGAGACCCTGCTCGGCGAACTGCTCACCACCGACCGCGACCACTTCGTCCTGGCGACCAAGTACAGCGCCGGAAGGGGCCCGGACCGGGTCAGCGACACCGGCAACAGCCGCAAGGCGATGGTCCGTTCCTGGAGGCCAGCCTCAAGCGGCTCGGCACCGACTACGTCGACATCTACTGGGCCCACCTGCCCGACACCCTCACGCCGGTGGACGAGATCGTCGCCGCGTTCGACGACCTGGTGCGCGCGGGCAAGATCCTGCACGGCGGGCTGTCCAACTTCCCGCCTGGCGGGTGGCGGCCGCCGCGACCGGCGCGGACCTGCGCGACCGGGCCCGGCTCATCGGCATCCAGGTCGAGTACAGCCTCGCCGAGCGCACCGCCGACCGCGAACTGCTGCCGATGGCGGAGGCGTTCGGCCTCGGCGCCGCGCTGTACGGGCCGCTGGCGGGCGGCCTGTTGACCGGCAAGTACCGGAGCGGCGGCGACGGCCGCCTCAGCGCGTCGGGAGACGCGCCCGCCGAGAGCGCCCGTACGGCCGCCGTCCTCGACGCCGTCCTCGCGGTCGCCGAGGAGACCGGGCGACCGCCGCCGAGGTGTCGGTGGCGTGGCTGCGCGCGCACGCCGCCCGCTCGGCCACCGCCCTCGTCCCGGTCATCGGCCCGCGCACCACCGCCCAGTTGGACACGTACCTCACCGCGCTCGACATCGCCCTCACCGACGACCAGTACGCCCGGCTGGAGCGGGCCGGAGCGGTCGCGCTCGGCGTCCCGCACGAGGCGAGCGCCGCCGCGCTCGCGGCGGTGCTGGGCGGCGACGCGGACCGGGTCCGCCGCCATCCGGTCCCGGTGATCTGACCCGCCCGGGAGGCGTCGCCGCGTACGTCCAAGGCGACGCCTCCGGCGCACGCGGCGGAGCGGAGGGTACGAAGGCGTACCGACGGCCCGCACGGCGGGGCGGAGGCGTACGGACCGCGCGGCGACCCGCCCGGCGCTACGCCTCGTGCACCCGGGTCAGCAGCTCCACCAACTGTCGGCCCTCCGCCGCGCTGAGCGGCGCCAGGAGCGCGGCGTTGGCCCGTTCCGCCAGCTCGGCGCACCGCGCCAAGGCCCGTACACCGGCTGGTGTCACCGACACCGCGTTCTTGCGGCGGTCCCGCGGATCGGGTTCCCGCACCGCCAGGCCCACTTCCTCAAGGTCGTTGAGGAGGAGAACCACGTCCTTCGCGTCGAAGCCCAGCCGACGCACCAGATCCGCCTGGGCGACGGGGCCGTGCTCGGCGACGGCCGCGAGCACGGCGTGGTGCGGCAGCCGCAGCCCTTCCTCGGCGATCGCCTCGGCGACCAGGCTCCGGCCGCGCGCCGCCACCCGGCCCGCCAGCCAGCTCGGCAGGGACTGGATGTGCGCCAGCGCGCGTGGCCGCGGTGGCGGTGGTTTGGGGACGTCATCGCAGCAGGCTAACGCGAACTCATTGGACTTCCCAACGGTTCTTCCTTACGCTGCCGATCCGTTGGGAAGCCCAACGATCGTGTCCGTGTCGCGCCCGGAGGTGTGCATGCGCCGTGTCCGCTACGAGAGCAGCGGTGGCCCCGAGGTCCTCTTCGCCGAGGAGGCCCCGCTCCCGAGCCGGTCCGGACGAACTGCTCGTCCGCACCGAGGCGATCGGCGTCACGCTGCCAGCCGTCAGAAAGGTACGCGAGGGCGCCGTCCCCGCCCCGCTCGGCGGCGAGGTGGCGGGCACCGTCGTCGCCGTCGGCGACGGCGTCACCGATTTCGCCGTGGGCGACCGCGTCACCGGCCTCTGCTTCTCCCACGCCTATGCCGAACTCGCCGTCGTCCAGCGCGCGATGGCCTCGCGCGTCCCCGACCGGGCGACCAGCGTCGACGCGGTGGCCCTGGTCCGCAGCGGCCTGGTGGCGCGCGGCGCCTACGAGACCGGCCGCCCCGGCCCGGCGACGCGGTGCTGGTCACGGCGGCGGCCAGCGCGGTCGGCACGCTCGCCCTCCAGTACGCGAAGGCGGGCGGCGCCTCCCGCGTGGTCGCGGCCGTCAGCAGCGCGGACAAGGCGGAGTTCGTCCGCGCTCTCGGCGCCGACGAGGTCGTGCTCTACGCGGACACGTCCTGGGGCGATCCGGTCGACGTCGTCGTCGACGGGGTCGGCGGGAACTCCTCGGCCCGCGGTGCGTGCCCTGGCCCCGGCGGCCGTCTGGTCGCCTTCAGTTCGGGCGGCGGCGAGATCGACGCGTACGAGTTGCTCGTCCGGAGCGCCTCCGTCATCGGCTTCCAGATGGCGGCCATCGCCCGGGCAGGCCCGAGGTGTACGCGCGTTGGCTCGACGAGTTGTGGGAACTCCACCGCGCACGCACGCTGCGCCCCGCGTGTTCGCTCGCATCCCCTCGCGGAGGCCGCCCGCGCCCACGAGATCATCGAGTCGCGGCGCAACCTCGGCAAGGTCGTACTGATCCCCTGAGGCGGTGTCCGGGGTTCATGCCCCTACCGCGTCGGGTCGTCGCCGGGGCCTCGTGCCGCTTCAGGACGCGCCGGGCCCGGCCGAAGACCGAGTCGCGGTTCCCGGCGAACTCCCCTCGGCGAAGACCGGTTCGTCGCTGTGCGGCGGGATGCCGGTGCCGTCGAAGGTACGGCCCGTCCTGGTCAGGAACTCCTCGTTCGGCAGCCAGACCGACATGCCGCCTGGCAGCTTCCGCCCAGGACGCCCGAGAAGACGCCCTGCGTGGGCTGCCCGATCCGTACGGTCGTACCGGGGCGCTCCAGCAACGCCTGAGTGAAGGTCTCCGCCGCACTGAAGGCCGAGCCGCCGGTGAGGACGGCGAGCGGGCCGGTGTGGCGCGGGCCCCGCGCGACGGGCGTGACCCACACCGTCTCCGGTCGTGCGTGCCGGGCGGGGTCCTTCGGGCTATTCGGGCGCTTCCCGTACGCGGCCAACGTGGCCTTGTTCGTCGAAGCGTCCTGAAAAATGATCTCCCAAGGCCCGGTGTTCACGTCCATTTCCTTACCGAACCCGACCCACTTTCCGCTCATTCGCCGCCCAGTCGGCTCGACGAGCATTTGAATGGCACCGTGGTATCGGGCTCCTCGGTAGTAGCTTTCTTGGGCCGTCTGCTCCACCCAGGTCCCCGTCATGACGTTCCCGTCAAGGGTCAGGTCCATGGTGAGCTGCGAATCAGCCGACCCGGGATGCTACGGACCGTCAGTCGACTGCCATGCTGGAGGACGACGACGTAATGCAGTCCGATGAACGCGCTCTCTCGACCGCTTGAATAGTACTCGTAGCGACTCAGCCAAACACCACTGTAATTCCCTTGCGGAGCGGGCCGCGCGATTCGACTGCCCGCCGGAACACTCATGCCGTTGTTTTCCGATGCGAGGTCGTGCCCGCCTTGTCCGTCGTTTGAGACACGCGCCTCTGGAACGGGAATCGCGAATCCCAGCGACTCTATGGGAAGCCCTGTCACTGTTTCCAAAGCGCGCGCATAGACAGGCCGCGGCGCCGCCGTCACGCCGCTCTCCCAACGCTGGACGAGTCGCTTGTTCGCGTCGTTGGGTGCCCCTGCGCGTTCGCCCGCATCGCGCAGGGCACGCGCGAAGTCGTCTTGTGACATGAGCAGTCCCATGCGGACTGCCCGCAGTGTGCTGTTCGGTGCCGGTGCACTCATGTGCTCACGCTAGCTCTCCGGCGCCGTCAATGACACCTAAATGACGCCCTACATGACGCCGAAAAGTCGCCCGCAACGTCGTCGCGCAGGGCGACGTTCCAGCGTCATTCTCTTGTCACGCTCAGTGTTCACGGAAGACACGAGAGTGACAAGAGGAACCCACGCGACGGGCGAGCGTCCGGGGTCGTGGTCAACGCTGAAGAGGAGTGCCAACGTGCGTCACGGTACGGCTCGAACTGGCGCCTCCGGCAAGGCTGTCGGAGCGAAGCTCGACTCCTGTCCATTGGTGATGTCGTCAGGACACGGCCCGGGACCGCGTCGGCGAAGTCATGGACGACCCCGGCGGTACCCGTGTCCATCTGCGCCCGCTTGGCGGCGGGGTTGAGTGGAGGCGGACCCCGCCATGATCCAGCCCGTGCCCCGGGCGAGGCGTTGCACCTGAAGGTGCGGGTCGCCAACGACCGGTCGTTGGGCCGGGGCGGCGGGTGGGCCAGTGAGTGGCGCCCTGGCGTTCGCGATATCCGCCGTACTCCTCGGCGCCCTCGCCTGGGGCTCGTCGCCCTGCGGGCCGACGAGCCGGACCGCGACGGCGACTGACCCCGTACCCCCAACCCACAGGAAGACCCATGAACGACTTACCCATCATCCGCACCCTCACCGACCTGCGGATCCACTACGCCGACAGCGCCCGGATCCCGGCCGCCCTGATGCCCACCGTGCGCGCGATCGTCCGCGAACGCTACGACCAGGGCGCCCCGTACGCCTCATCGCCGCCGAAGCCGGGCGCTCCTACGGCTGGGCGCACCGCGCCGTGACGGCCTCCGGCGCCACCTTCCGAGGCTGGGGCGGCCCAGGACGCGCCGCGCATAACACCCCACGAAAAGGCCCCCATGGACGAGCTGTTCCACCCCACAACGCCCGCCTCCTCCCTGGACGAACGACTACGGGCACCCTGCTACCTCCAACCCGGCAACGAAGGCGGCCACATGTGGCAACGCGCCGACCTCGTCGAGACCACCCTCCTCGCCGACGGCGCCGAGGTGCTGGCCCACTCCCGTGCGGCCCTCGCCAAGCACCACGTCCCCGAGACCGAACTACGCGGTGTGGCACGGCGGTTGGTCGAGTCCCTGGCCTCCGCCCTCCTCGTCGCGGAAAGTCGTGGCAGGCGCCTATGACCACATCCCACGTCCAATACCTGACCGTCACCGCCCAGGGCGTCCGCGTCGGCGACGTCCTGCTGTCGACCCATACGTACCGCCCCGCGTCGTCCGCATCGCCGTGACGAGGAACGGCGGGCGGCTGCTGATCCTCAGCAGCGGCGGCGTCCACCCTCCGTCCCCAGGACACCGCGTACGTCCTGCGTCACCACCGCTTCAACGGCCAGGGACAGAGCGCGTGATCAGGCCCTGACCAGGCAGAACGGGTGTCCCGCGAGGTCCGCGTAGATCCTCCAGCCCCGCGTTCCCCGGGCGTCCCCATGTCGAGCGGCGTGGCGCCCAGGGTCAGGACGCGCTGGTGGGCCACGTCCAGGTCGGCGACGCTCACGTCCAGGTGGAACTGTTGCGGGCGCTCGGGGTCGGGCCAGGCCGGGGCCGGTGGTCGGCCGCGCGTTGGAACGCGAGCACCTGGCCCGAGGGGTGTGCAGGGTCGCCCAGTCCTCGTCCACGCTCCAGCGCGGGTCGGGCCGGTTGACGGAGCCGCCGAGCAGCGCCGCGTAGAACCGGGCGAGTGCGCGCGGGTCGGGGCAGTCCAGAACCACGCACTCCAGGCTGCCGATAGCGGGGCGGCGGGTGCTGCTCGTCGGTCATGGCCGGGCTCCTTCACCGGCGCCGGGCGCCGCGTCGTCGATCGGCCCACCGTAGAGGACGGATCATCACGGAGGACGGATCATCGGAGACCGCCGCAGGCCCCGGCCCGCTACGCCTGGCGGTTCAGCGCCGAGGCCGTCACGGGCGCGGCGAACGGCCGTCCTGCGGCCCACCGTTCCAGCTCGTCGAGCGCGAACGCGGCCAGTCTGCGCAGCTCATTGCCCATGGACCCGGCGATGTGCGGCGTGAGCAGCACGTTGGGCAGCTCGTACAGCGGCGAGTCGGCGGGCGGCACGTCCGGCTCGGTCACGTCGAGCACCGCGTTCAGCCGTCCCGCGACGAGTTCGGCGGTGAGCGCCCCGGTGTCGACGAGGCTGCCGCGCGCGGTGTTGATCAGGGTTCCGCCGTCGCGGATGAGCGCGAGCCGCCGGGCGTCGAGCAGATGGCGGGTCTCGGGCAGCGCGGGCGCGTGGACGCTCACCACGTCGGAGCGCCCGCACAGGTCGTCGAGCCCGACGGGCTCGGTGCCCAGCGCCACGGCCTCGGCGTCGCGTACGTACGGGTCGTACAGCAGCACCGCCAGGTCGAACGGGCGCAGCAGTTCGATGACGCGGCGTCCGACGTGCGAGGCGCCGATGACGCCGACGGTCCGCCGGTAGTTGCCGTACGCGGCCAGTCGCCGGTGCCAGTCGTCGGGCGCGCGCCGCCGCCGGTAGCCGTCGCGGGCGGCGAGGACGCCCTTGTTGGCGAAGAGGATGGCGGCCAGCGTGTACTCGGCGACCGGTACGGCGTTGGCGGCGGGCGCGGAGGAGACCGCGAGGCCGCGCTCCCAGCAGGCCGGGGCGAGGAAGTGCTTGACGGTGCCCGCGGTGTGCACCACGGCGCGCAGCCGCGGCGCCCGGTCGAGCACCGCGGCGTCGACACGCGGGCAGCCCCATCCGGTGACCAACACCTCGGCCGTGCTGAGGAGTTCGGCCGCGCGGGGCCGTCGAAGCTCACCAGCGGGGTGGTGTCCGCGAGGTCGGTGAGGGTACGCAGCCGGTCCAGTTGCTCCGTGCCGAACAGGCCCGCGGCGGTGTCCGGCGCCATGGCGAGGACGGCGCGGGGCGGCGGCCGGGGCGCGGGCGGCGCCTGGCGCGGAGGCGGTGAGGCGGGCACTAGCGGTCGGCCGTCCGCTCGATGGGGCCGAGCGCGCGATCGATGATGTCCGTGATGAACGCGGGGTCACGGCCTCGCCTTCGTAGGTGGCCCGCACGAGGACCGCGCCGACGAGCATGGCGAGGCAGGGCTCGACGTCGTCGGGCCGGAGGTGCACGCTGAGGATGCCGCGGACCGCGGCCGTGGCGGACTCGTACAGCCGATCGCGGAGGTCCCGCGCGCCTTCGTCCTGGGCGGCGCGCTCGATGACGCCCGCCATCAGGCGGTCGTACCGGCCTTCCGACAGGGTCAACGCGAGCGCGCTCAGGGAGGCGTGGAGGTCCTCGTGGAGGTTTCCGCTGGTCGGCGGGTGGGTGGCGTCCTCGCAGATCTGGGCAATCGCGTCCCGCATGAGATCGACGGAAGTGGGCCAGTGCGCGTAGATGGTCGCTTTCGAGTACCCGCTCTCCGCGCGACCTCGGCGTGCGTCGTCGCCCCCAGCCCTCTTCCAGCAGCGATGAGGCGCTCGCTCTGATCACGTCGCGCCGCGTCCGCGCCACGCGCGGGTCCATGGGGTCACCGGACGACTTTGCCATTCATCGAGAGTAACCCCTTCCCGACCCGACATTCCACTATTGAACTGTGAGTACAGTACTGTCTTGTCAGTCCAGCAAAGGAGCTTCCGATGACCTCTCACGCAGTGCCACCCACGCAGCGGGCGATCGTGCAGCGCCGCTACGGCGCGGCGCGCGACGTGCTCGCGCTGTCCGAGGCGTTTCCCGTCCACGCCCGGGAGTTCGGGAGGTGCGGGTTCACGTACGGGCGGCGGCGGTCAACCCCATCGACTGGCAGATGATCGAGGGGAACCGACGCCTCATCACCCGCCGTCGCTTCCCGTTCACGCCCCTGTTCGACCTCGCCGGTGTCGTCACCGCGGTCGGGGACCAGGTCACCTCATTCCGGGCGGGCGACCGGGTGCACGCCGACAACGAGATCGGCGGAGGCGGCGCCTCGGAGTACGTCAACGTGCGCGAGGAACTGCTCGCCCCGCACCGCCGGGGCTGGACTTCGCCGAGTCCGCCGCGATCCCGCTGGCAGCGCAGACCGCCTTGACCTGTCTGGACCGTGGTCGGGTCGCGGCCGGAACCCGTGTCGCGGTGATCGGCGCGTCCGGGGCGTCGGTCACTTCGCCGTCCAGATGGCACGTGCGGCCGGGGCTTTCGTGGTGGGCGTCGCCAGCGCGCGAAACGGGGAGTTCGTCCGGCACTTGGGGCGGACGCGGTCATCGACAGGAACGAGACCGACCTGTCGACGCGCTTCGGCGCGGACTCGTTCGACGTGGTGATCGACTGCGTCGGCGGTCGCGCGCAGTGGCTTCAGGCGCGGCATGTCCTGCGGCCGGGAGGGCGGTTCGTGACGATCGCACGCGACGAGGACGGTGTCGTCACACCCGCCTCCGCGGCCCGGCTCCTCCGACGATCACCGCCCGCAGGCTACGAGGCGCGGGTGCGCGCGGAAGGAAGTACGTGCCCGTCTTCCTCAGGGCTTCCGGGGTTCTTCTGCGGCGGGTGAACGAGATGGTCGAGGACGGCCAGGTCCGCGTGCACATCTCCCGTTCCTTCCCGCTGACGCTGGAGGGCGTGCGGGCGGCGATCGACGAGAGCCGCGCGGGACGGACGGCCGGAAAGCTGGTGCTCCAGCGATGACGTCCGAGTTCCGGTTCCACGAGCGAGCCACCGTTCCGGCGTTCGCCTCGCCCCTCCGGCTGCCCCGCGGTGTCGTTCTTCCCAATCGCCTGGTGAAGGCCGCGATGGAGGAGCAACTCGCGGGCGGGGCGGCCATCCCGACGACCGGCTCGTGACGCTCTACCGCACCTGGGACAGGGGCGGTGTGGGATGATGCTGACGGGACACGTCATGGTCGACCGCTCGGCCGTGGCGCAACCGGCCGACGTCATCCTCGACGCCGCCAGCGACCTCGCGCCCTTCCGGGCGTGGGCGGCGGCGGCCGAGGCCAGCTCGTTCTGGATGCAGATCAACCACCCGGGACGCGTCGTCCAGCGGGACACCGGATCGCGAGCGCTGGCGCCCTCCGCGGTCCCCGTGAACGTCGGGCCGCTTTCGAAGCTCTTTCCGACGCCGACGCCGATGACGGCGAGCGACATCCAGGACACCGTGGAGCGGTTCGCGGTCACGGCCGAACTCGCGGAACGGGCGGGGTTCGCCGGTGTCGAGATCCACGCCGCGCACGGGTATCTGCTCGCCCAGTTCCTCTCGCCACTGGTCAACAAGCGGACGGACCAGTGGGGAGGCTCCTCCGCGACCGCGCCAGGATGCTCATCGACGTCGTGGCGGCCGTCCGCGCGCGCGTCTCACCGGGTTTCGGCGTCGCGGTCAAGCTCAACTCCGCGGACTTCCAACGCGGCGGCTTCGACCTCGAAGACGCGCACCACGTCATCGAATGGCTCAGCGACAGCGTCGACTTCGTCGAACTGTCCGGAGGGAGCGTCGAGTCACTCGCCACGGCCGGCCACCCGGCGGATGACCGCACCCTGGAGCGCGAGGCCTACTTCCTCAAGCTCGCCGGAGAACTCGTGGCGGACGCCTCCGTTCCGCTCATGCTCACCGGCGGCATCCGCCGAGCGCGGGTCGCGGACGACGTGATGGCGCGCGGTTTCTCTCGTCGGCGTCGCGACCGCCCTCGCGCAACAGCCCGACGCCCCTCAGGTGGCTCGCGGGCGAGGACGGCGAGGTCGCGGTCCCCGCTCGTCGCTCCGCTCAACGGCCCTTCGCGCCGCGGCCGTACAGGCAAGCGTCACCTCGCGACTGCGTGACCTCAGCCACGGCCGTTCCAGACGCCCTCGCCCCGGCCGCCGCCCTCGTCGTCGATCAGTACCGGCGGTCGCGTGCGACGCGCCGCTACCGCCGGAAAGATCGGCCTGACGGTGTCTCGGGGCGGCGTCCGCGTCCGGCGCCGGGCACGCCCAGCCCGGCGAGTACGATGGATCGATCGGTACAAAAGTAGTCCGAGGGAGGCCCGTCATGCCGCGAGGACGTCCCCGCGCGTTCGACGCGGACCGCGCGCTGGACAACGCCATGGAGGTCTTCTGGCGCCAGGGCTACGAGGGCGCGGCCCTGTCCGACCTGACCGAGGCGATGGGCATCAACCGCACCAGCCTGTACGGCGCCTACGGCAACAAGGAGGAGCTGTTCCGCAAGGCGCTGGACCGCTACACCGGGGCCACGCCTCGTACGTGGACGAGGCACTGACCGGGTCCACCGCGCGGGCCGTCGCGGAGCGGCTGCTGGACGGCGCGGTCCGCGCGACCACCACCCGGGCGCCCGCCCGGGTGCCTCGGCGTGCAGACCGCGCTGGCGACCGGGGAGGCGGGCGAGCCCGCGCGGGAGATGCTCGCCGCCTGGCGCCGCCGCGGCGAGGAGCGCATCCGGGAGCGCTTCGACCGCGCCCTGGCCGAGGGCGACCTGCCGCCGGACGCCGAACCGGCGGCCCTCGCCCGCTACTTCGCGACCGTCGCCTTC
Organism: Streptomyces sp. M19; assembly: GCA_038070365.1. Lineage (GTDB taxonomy): Bacteria > Actinomycetota > Actinomycetes > Streptomycetales > Streptomycetaceae > Streptomyces. The sequence goes on from JAMYWE010000001.1 coordinate 867,655, forward strand.
GGGATCGCGGTCCAGGCCGCGAACGGCACCGACCGCGAACGGCTGCGGCAGACGGCCGGTCTCGCCCTGCGGGTGCTGCCCGCGGCGGTGGACGTCAGCCCTGACGCGGCCGTCGCCGCCCGCCCACGCCGCGGGCCCCGGCCGCGGCGGGCCGCCTGCGCGCGGGGCCGACCGCGTTCACCGGGCCACCCTGAAGTGCCATCGCGCCCGACCGCGCGCAGCAGTGCCAACCGCTCACAGCCGTACCCACCGCCACAGTCGTGCCAGTGGCTCACAGCCGTGCCAGCGACTCACAGCCGTGCCAGCAACCGGTCGCGCGCGGCGCGGAGATGGTCGGCCATCGCCCGTTCCGCCGCCTCGGGACGCCCGGAGACCAGCGCCTCGACGACCGCCCGGTGCTCGTGGGCCGTCTGCCCGCCGAACGACCGGTTGTCGCGGAGGTCGTAGGAGAGCCGGAAGAAGTGCAGGTGGCAGTGGGTACGGGTGAAGGCGCGCAACACCGCCTCGTTGCCCGCGACGCTCAACACCAGCTCGTGCAGGCGCGCGTCGTGCGCGGTGAGCGCCCGGTGGGCCTCGTACGCGGCGTCCTCGTCCGCTCCCGGCCCCGCCCCGGAACGCACCGGCGGCGCGGGCAGGTCCGCAACTCGGCGCGCAGCGCCGCCGCATGGCGGTCGTTCATGGCGCGGGCCGCTGCCGCCGCGCTCGGCGGCTCCAGGAGCAGCCGGAGCCCGTACAGCTCCTCGACCTCCTCGGGCGCGAGCAGTTCGGTCACCCGGTAGCCGCGCAACGGCGCCCTGCTCACCAGCCCTCGGACTCCAGCCGGGCCAGCGCCTCGCGCACGGGCGTGCCGGAGACGGCCAACTGGCGTGCCACCTCGTCGATGTTGACCCGTTCGCCCGGCGCGATGCCGTCGTTCATGATCAGGGCCCTGATCCGCTCGTAGACCCGTCGGCGAGCACCTGCCTGCCGGGCATCGCGCCCAGCCGCTCGCTCGGTCCCCCGACCGCACCGCCGGTTCCTCACCGCCGCCACCCCTGGCCTCGTGAAGTCCGCGGCACACCCCGGTCACCGCGGCGCGCGGCACCCCGGGTCGCCGCGACGCCACGAGCGTACTTCACGCATGATCGGGGGTACGGGGCCAGGTCAGCTCATGCCCGGAGCGGGTCAGGACCAGGGCGGCTACCCGGGGTGGGCGGGCGCCAGCGATCCGGGGCCGAGGTCGTCAGGCCCGGTGTGCCCGGACAGGGCGAGGGTGAGGTCGAACTCGGCGAGCAGGCAACGGATCACGTGGTCCACGCCCGCCTGCCCGTCCAGTCCGAGCCCGTAGACGTACGGGCGGCCGAGGAGCACGGCGCGGGCGCCGAGCGCGAGCGCCTTGGCCATGTCGTCGCCGCCGCGGACGCCGCTGTCGAACAGCACCGTCAGCCGGTCGCCGACGGCCTCGACCACGCCGGGCAGCGCGTCGGCCGCGCCGATGGCGCCCGCCACCTGGCGGCCCCGTGGTTGGAGACGACCACCGCGTCCATGCCCGCGTCCGCCGCGCGGCGCGCGTCGTCGGGTGCTGGACGCCCTTGAGCGCGATCGGCCCGTCCCAGTGGGCGCGCAGGAAGTCCAGGTCGTCCCAGGTCTTGCCGGGATCGGCGAACATCTGGAGCCAGTGCAGCACGGCGGCGTCGCGGTCCTCGTGCACCGGCCGCGCCAGACCGGCCTGGAAGGCGGGGTCAGCGAGGTAGTTGGCGATCCCGACGCCGCGCAGGAAGGGCAGATACGCCTGGTCGAGGTCGTGCGGGCGCCAGCCGAGTACGAAGGTGTCGAGGGTGACGAACAGCGCGGAGTACCCGGCGTCGCAGGCGCGCCGCAGGAAGCTGGCGCACACCTCGCGGTCCCTCGGCCAGTACAGCTGGAACCAGCGCTCCCGTCGCCCATCGCCTCGGCGGTCTCCTCCAGCGTGGTGCTGGAGGCGGTGGAGGCGACGAAGGGGATGCCGAGGGCCGCCGCCGCGCGGGCCGCCGCGGGTTCGGCGTCCGGGTGCACGATCGACTGGACGCCGACCGGGGCGAGGGCGAGGGCGCGGGCAGCCGCCTGCCGAACAGCTCGACGGACATGTCCCGGCGCCGTACGTCGCGCAGCATGCGCGGGACGATCCGCCAGCGGTCCAGCGCGGCCCGGTTGGCGCGCGCGGTGGCGCCGCTCCCGGCGCTTCCGGTGACATAGCCGACCGGTCCCGGCGGCAGCCGCCTGGCGTACAGCTCCTCCAGCCGGGCCAGGTCGGTGGGCAGCCGGGGCACGGTGCCGCCGAGCCCGGCGGCGTAGATCTCGTTCTGGAAGCCCGCCCAGTCGCGGCCCGCTCCCGCTCCTCGTCCATCGACCGTCCTTACTCCCCTTCGGCGCGTTCTCCCCGTGGGCGCGCGGCAGGTATACGCCGTCAATCCCCCAAACTAACTGGACTGTCAAGACACCTCCACAGCTCGTCCGCGAACGAGTCTTGGCAACTGCACTGTGAAAACCGCACAGTTATCCGTGCACAGTGGCCGGTACACGCGACAGCCACGTTACGGACGCACGCTCCAGCACCGCGTCCGGCCATCGGGGAGGTTACAGGTGAGCGAGCGCCGTTCCGCGCCGACCGCGGGACAGATCGTCCTCGGGAAGAGACTTCAGCAGCTACGGGAGCGGGCGGGGCTCAAACGCGAGGAAGCCGCCAAAGTCCTGCACGTCGCCCCGCGACCGTACGCCGCATGGAAACCGCCGAAGTCGCCCTCAAAGTCCCCTACGTCCGCATGCTCCTGGACGCCTACGGCATCACCGGCGACGAAGCCCACGCCTTCCTCACCCTCACCGAAGACGCCAACCAACCCGGCTGGTGGCAACGCTTCCACGACGTCCTCCCCGACTGGTTCAGCGTCCACGTCAGCCTGGAAAACGCCGCCACCACCATCCGCGCCTACGAACCCCACTTCATCCCCGGCCTCCTCCAAACCGAGGACTACGCCCGCACCATCATCAACACCACCACCACCGGCAACACCCCCACGACACCATCGAACGCCACGTCGCCCTCCGCATGGAACGCCAAACCCTCCTCACCCAACCCCACCCACCCCGCCTCTGGATCATCATCGACGAAACGGTCCTGCACCGACCCGTCGGCACCCCCACCCTCATGCGCCACCAATCGACCACCTCCTCCACACCACCACCCACCCCACATCACCCTCCAAATAGCCGAACACCACAAGGCCACCACCCCGGCACCTACGGCCCCTTCGTCCTCTTCCGCTTCCCCAACCCGAACTCCCCGACATGGCCTACATCGAATACCTCACCGGCGCCCTCTACCTCGACGAACGCCACGAAGTCGCCGCCCACCTCGAAGCCATGGACCGCATGTCCGCCCACGCGGCAACCGCACGACGCACAAAGGAAATCCTCCAGGACTTCCGGGACCGCCTCTGAGCCGGGCCATCGCTGCCACCGTGCGCGCCCCGGGTGAACTGGTCGACGGCGTCGACCGCGTCGACGAACAGGACTGGGTGCCGGGAGCCGTCGACCGAGGCGAGGCGATCCGTCAGGGCTGGCCGCACCGCGTCACGACGCTCGTGTGCCGCGACGGAGACGGACGGTCCCCGTCCACCGCCGCCCCGAGGACTCCTCGGTACCGCGACCTGGCCACGGGGCCGTTCCCGCCGGGCACGCGGGCCCGGCGGGAACGGCGGGAACGGCCGTCAGTGACGACGACCGCCCCGAACTCCGGTCGCGTCAGAGCCGGTCGAGGATCTTCCGCAGGCTCTTGACCTCGGCCGACTGGTCCTGACGACCTCACCGGCGAGCTTCACGGCCGCGCTGTCGCGGCCGTTCTTCCGCTCGTTCCGCGCCATGACGATCGCCCCGTTGTGGTGGTCGATCATCATCCGCGCGAAGGAGCGGTCGAAGTCCCGGCCCTTGGCGGCCTTCAGGTCGGCCATGTCCTGGTCGGACATCATCCCCGAACCGGACGAGCCGTGGTGCATGCCGGGCATGGAGTCCGCGTCCGAGGAGGACGGCCGCGGTTCGCCCCAGGTGTCGAGCCAGGACCGCAGGGTCCTGATCTCCGGCTCCTGGGCCTCCTTCACGCGCCCGGCCAGGGCCGTGACCTCCTTGTCGGAGGCCCGGTCCGCGGCGAGCGCGGCCATCTCCACGGCCTGTTCGTGGTGCGGGATCATCATCCGCGCGAAGGCGACGTCCGCGTCGTTGTGCGACGCGGACGAGCCCTGTGGGACGCGGACGTTTTCTTCGACGCGTGCGCGTGCTTCCCGTCATGCGCGTCGTCGTCGCTGCCGCCGCAGGCGGCGAGCAGCAGCCCGCCGCCACGACGGCGCTCGTGGCGACGAGCGCGCGGCGGTGCGTACGGCGGTGCCGTGTCGGGCGGTGGGCAGGGTGTTCGCGGTCATGGTGGTGCCACCTCTGGCTGTCGGTTCCTGACCTGGACAAGGGCATGCGCGTCTCGCGGACGGCGCGTGAGCGCGTCCGCGCGGCGGTACGGCCTAGATCCGCAGGATCGACAGGGACGCCAGGTCCGGGCAGGGCGGTGGCGGGTCGGGGCGGCGCGTGACGCGTGCCCGGGTGAGCGGGGCAGCCGGACGGTCGCGGTGGCGGGCCAGCGCCGCGGACAGCGGCGCCAGCAACACCCAGGCGCCGAGCACCGCGACGCACAACGAGGCCATGTCCATGCCGTCGCCCGGCCGGTGGAGGAGGCCGGGGCGGAGTGGCCCGCTCCGGCGCCGTGGCCGGGGCGCTCACCCGCCCGTCGGACGTCCACGCGGCGTCCATGGCCATGGTTCCCGCCGCCATGACGGAGGGTGCGTCATCTCCCCGGTGGAGGTGTCGGCTGAGATAACGGCCGCTCCCCGGCGGCGGTACCGGCCTGTCCGGCGGAGGTACGGGCCGTTCCGCCCGGCCCCGTAGCGGAGTCGCTCATGCCGGTCACGCCGGAATCGTGGCCGCCGGTGGGTGGCCCACGGCGTGCATCACGAAGACCCCGAGCGCGAGCAGGACGACGAGGAGCAACCGCCCCAGGGCGCTGCCCGTCCGTGCCCGTCCGTCCGCGTTCACCCTCGTGACCTCCGGTCGCCGACCCTACCAAGGGCCCTTCGGCGGCCTTCCGCACCCGAGGGTCCGGATCCTGCCCCGGCCGGTACGATCAGCGGTCATGACAGCAGCGGGACACGCACGCCACGTCCGACGCGGCGTCGCGCGCCCCGCGGTACTCGGTACGCGCTCGCGGCCCTGCTCGCCGCTCTGTCCGTTCTGTCCGTTCTGTTCATGTGTATGGGCGCGCTGGCCGAACACGTCGAGACCCCGGCCCGGCCGGACCTCGACGTGTACGCGTACGCGTCGGTGGTCCACGACCCGGCGGTCCACGGCGACTGTCCGGCCGAGGGCGACTGCTGCACCGCCACGGCGCGGGTCACCCCGCCTTCCGGCCGACCGAGGCGGGCCCGGCCCCGCGGCCCTCGTGGAACTCCCGCGGCCACCCGGCCCGAGCGCGCCCCGTGCCACAACCCCACCGGGGATGTTCCCCATCCGCCGGACCTGCACCTTCTCCAAGTGCTGCGCCTGTAGGCGGTCGACGCTCACCGCGTCACCCGCCTCACCCCTTCACCCAGCAGCACCGTCGCGGCACGCCGCGACGGGGACAAGGACATGCCATGGGCTCCGAACCCACGTCGAAGGGCGCCGACCGCCGCGCCCGAATAGAGGAGATGCGCCGCGCCGAGCAGGCACGCGACCGGCGCGGGCGCCTCCTGACCATCTCCGTCAGCGTGATCGCGGCCGTCGCCGCCGTCGGCGTCGTGTCGTACCTCCTGGTCGACGCCTCGGGCGACGACGACGGCAAGAGCGCGGGGAGCGACGCCAAGACGTCGATCTCCGGTGTGCGGACCTGGGATGACCTCGGCCGCGACCACGTCGAGAAGTCCGTCTCGTACCCGATGGACCCGCCGGTGGGCGGCGACCACAACCCGGTGTGGATGAACTGCGACGCCGACGTCTACGACAAGCCGCTCCCCAAGGAGAACGCCGTGCACTCGCTGGAGCACGGCGCGGTGTGGGTGACCTACACCGACAAGGCCGCCGAGGCGGACCTGAAGATCCTGCGCGAGAAGGTCGGCGGTACGACCTACTCGCTGATGAGCCCCGAACCCGGGCAGGCCGGGGCCATCATGCTCACCGCCTGGGGCCACCAGCTCACCGTGGCGAACGCGACGGACCCGCGGGTGGAGCGGTTCTTCGCCACGTACGTCCAGGGCGACCAGACGCCCGAGCCCGGCGCCCCGTGCACGGGCGGGAAGAGCGACCCGTCGTGAGCGGCGACCTCGAACCCGAGCCGTCGGCGGTCGACTTCGGCCCGTCGGCGGCCGACTCCGGCCCGTCGGCGGTCGGCACCGGGTCGCCGCGTGGCTGGCGCCGGGCGGCGCTGGCGGTCAGTGTCGTCGCGCTGGCGCTGGCCGCGCTCGCCGTCGTCGCCGCCAGCGGGGACGGAGACGGTGACGGCTCGGGCGGTGCCGCCGCCCCGCCGACGACTCGGCCGACGCGGGCTTCGCGCGGGACATGGCCGTCCACCACCAGCAGGCCGTGGAGATGTCCTTCGTCGTCCGGGACCGCACGGACAACGAGGACGTGCGACGGCTCGCGTACGACATCGCCAACACCCAGGCCAACCAGCGCGGCATGCTGCTCGGTTGGCTGGATCTGTGGGGCTGAACAAGACCAGCGGGCGCCCCGATGGAGTGGATGGGCGGCGGTCACTCCGGCCATCGGCCGACGGGCGGGCGCTGATGCCCGGCATGGCGACCAAGGCCCAGCTGAGGGAGCTGTCCACGGCCGACGGCAAGGCCGCGGAGATCGACTTCCTGCGGCTGATGACCGCGCACCACCGCGGCGGGGTCGAGATGGCCAGGGGCTGCGTCGAGGCGTGCGGGACGGCGAGGAACGGGCCTTCGCCCAGGGCGTCGTCGACAGCCAGGAGTCGGAGATCGCGCTCATGGCCGACATGCTCAGGAGCGCGGCGCGGCCGAGCGTCCCTGATCCGCCCACGGCGCCCGCCTCGCGTTCCGGGGCGGGCGCCGTGGTGTCCGGCCGCGGCGGGTGTTGGAAACGGCCCGCCGCGATGTCAGGGTGCTTGCGCGCGTACATGTCGAGTGGTCCGACCCGCAGGGAGTGGAACTCATGGCAGAGCCGACACACGACACCCAGGACACCCGCGCGGCGGGCGGCGGAGCCGGGGACGGCGGCGCGGGGACGACGGCGCCACGCTCGCCGAGTTACCCGCCACACGCCTGCTGGCGGGCTACGCGCGGCGCGAGTTCTCCCCGGTCGAGGTGCTCGCGTCCGTGCTCGCGCGCGTCGAGGCGTACGAGCCACGGCTCCGCGCCACGTACGCGCTGGACCCCGACGGGCGCGCGAGGCCGCCGCCGCGGCCGAGCGGCGCTGGCTGCGCGGCGCCCGGCCGGGCCGCTCGACGGCGTCCCGGTCACGGTGAAGGAGAACATCGCCACCCGCGGTACGCCGGTGCCGCTGGGCACCGCGGCCACCGAGCTGGTGCCCGCCGCGGCGGACGCCCCGGCCGCCGCCCGGCTCAGGGAGAGCGGCGCGGTGATCTTCACCAAGACCACGATGCCCGACTACGGCATGCTCTCCTCCGGCCTCTCCAGCTTCCATCCCCTGGCCCGCAACCCTGGGACCCGGCGCGCACCCCGGCGGCTCCAGCGCGGGCGCGGAGCGGCGGCGGCCGGGGGTACGGGCCGCTGCACCTGGGCACCGACATCGGCGGCTCGATCCGGCTGCCGGCCGGGTGGTGCGGGCTGGTCGGGCTGAAGCCGTCGTACGGGCGGGTGCCGGTGGAACCGCCGTACCCGGGCGGGTGGTGGGCCCGATGACCCGGACGGTCGCCGACGCCGCCCTGCTGATGTCGGTGGTCGCGGCGCCCGACGACCGCGACCACACCGCGCTGCCGCCCGCCGCCCTGTCCTGGCAGACCCTGGAGGCACGGCTGCCGGGTACCCGGATCGGGCTGTTCCTCGACGGCGGCGCGGGCTGCCGGTCGAGCCCGCCGTGGCGCGGGCCGTGACCGCCGCCGCGCGGGCCTTCGAGGCGGCGGGGCCGTGGTCGAGCCGGTGGCTCCGCCGGTGACCCGGGAGATGCTGGACGGGCTGGACGGCTTCTGGCGGATGCGGGCGTGGCTGGACATCGGCGCGCTGCCGCAGGAGCGGCGGGCCCGGGTGCTTCCGGCCATCCGCGCGTGGGCCGAGGGCGGCAGTGGGCTGTCCGGCCCGGAGGTCTTCCGCGGCCAGGCGCAGATGGACGCGATGTCCGTGGCGGCCAACCGGCTCACCAGGACGTACGACTACCTGCTCTCCCCGTCGCGCCGATCCCCGCCTTCGCCGCCGAGCTGGCCCACCCCACCGGCGATCCGGCGCGGGCCATGGAGCACATCGCGTTCACGGTGGCGTACAACATGTCGGGCCAGCCCGCCGTGACGGTCAACTGCGGCTTCACACCAGAGGGTCTGCCCGTCGGCCTCCAGATCGCGGGCCGCCGCTTCGACGACCTCGGGTGCTGCGCGTGGCGCGCGCCTACGAGGACCTGCGGCCCCGCAGCGCCCGTGGCCCGCGCCGTGACGGGCGGCCCGGGGCGGGTGTTGTCGTCCGCGTGCGGGAAACGCGGGCCGCGCGCCCGCTCACCGCCGGATGACCGTCGGCCTGGCGGCCCTCATCAGCATGTACGGGGCCACCGGGTCGTCGTTCACGGCACCGACCCACCGGTTGTAGAAGACGGTGCCCGGTTCCGGCTCCCGCCCGAGGGAACCTCGAACGACGCGAACGCCCAGACGTGCGAGCAGACCAGGACGAACTCCTGCGCGGTGACGTCGCGCAGGGCGGCGACGGCGGCCCTGGACCAGTGCTGGTCGTTCTCGACGAGGTTCTCGGCGACGAAGGCCCGCAGGTCGCTGTGTGCCGTTCGGTAGTCCTGAAGACCCTCCTGCTGAACTGCCCCGCACGTGCTGCGAGTTGAAGGGTAGGGCACCCACATCCAGCTCCATCCCGGCCCGTGGGCACCGCTGGCGGACGGCGGGTAGTCGTGGTTCGACAGCACGCTTTCGTGAAAGGTGCCGGACGGAGCGTTCAGCTTCAGCACGATTCCCCTGTGATCGTGACCGGCGGGCCGGGCGGCGGGGCGACCCCGCCACGCGCGACTTTTCTTCCCGTTACACGCTACATGGACACGTCACATCTGTTCAGTGGTCTTGCGCCGATGACTCCGCGCACCGACCTGACCGTGTTGCTCACGGACGCGGGCATCACCGACGTGGACGTCGACGCGGCCGTCGCGGACGAGCACGTGCGGTCGTCCGCGTACCAGCGCGTCGTCTCGGTGGCCGCCGCCTCGTGGAGCCGCGACGGGGACCGCGCGCTCGTGGCGACGATGCTCCGCGACCCCGAGCCGCTGACGGCCAAGACGGCGGTGGTGGCCCTGGTGGACGAGGTCGCGGTACGGGCGGCCGGTGCCGCCGCCTTCCGGCGGTGGGCCGCCGAAGTCCTGCCGGAGCCGGATCGGCCGGAGACCGAGGGCACCCACCGGTTCGTCCGCCGCCGCGTCCACGACTGGGTTTTCTACCTGTCCGTCCGGGACGGCCGGTGCCGCAGGCGGCGGAGTTGGCGGAGGTCACGGACTGGATGCAGCGCCGCCTCGCCGAGGAGTCGGTCTCGCCGCCGCTGCTCGCCCTGCTCGCGGAATCCGGCCGCACCAGGAAGACACGGAACATCGCGCGGAACCGGGCCGGAGGCCGCGAGCCGGTCACGGACTGAGCCGGAGCACGCGGGCAGGGCGGCGCGCGCGAGCTGGTCGGCGCGTACGGGCAGGGCGCGGGCGGGCGCGTCAGGACGCCTCGTCCCGCTCCTCCCCGGTTCGGGGTCGAGGTGTTTCAGCGCGCTGCGCGCCCGTACGCGGTCCGCCCCGACAGCGCGTTCCAGTAGGTGTGCGTGCTCACGAACACGGCCAACTCGCGCTGGCGCCGCCAGAGTTCGGCGACCTCCGCGTGTTCCTCGTCGGTCCAGGACTCGGTGTGACGCGGCAGCCGGGCATGCAGCTTGGCGAGCCCGGACCGCGCGGCGTGAAGCCTCTGCTGGGCCTCGCGCAGCTCGTCAGGGAATGCATAGTTTTCAGCCACGTTCGATATCATACCTGTGTTCGAATTACGGGTGCGGGACACCACGCCGCACCGGTACCCGTTCGCGTGACCGCTTGGGCCGGGCGGCCGGAACAGGCGGGGCGGCCGGAACAGGCGGGGCGGCCGGAACCGGCGGTGGCGGCCGGGCCCGTACCCGCGCCCGTGCCACGCGGGGTTGGCCGAGGCTTTGCCCCGGGTTCGCCCACCCCGCCACCCATCCGCCCCAGGAGGACGAGACTGACCCTGGCGCCCCGTGCGCCTCGTACCCCCAAGGAGGCAGGCCCCACGTGACAGCCATCAACCGCAGACGCTTCATGCAACTCAGCGGCGCCACCGTCGCCCTGTCCGCGCTCTCCGGCAGCATCGCCCGCGCGGCGGCGATCCCCGCGAACCGCCGCACCACATCGCTCCAGGACGTCGAGCACATCGTGGTGCTGATGCAGGAGAACCGGTCCTTCGACCACTACTTCGGCACCCTGCGCGGCGTGCGCGGGTTCGGCGACCCGCGACCGGTGACGCTGCCCAGCGGCCAGCCCGTCTGGCACCAGAGCGACGGCTCCAAGGAGGTGCTGCCGTTCCGGCCGGACGCCGACGACCTGGGCCTTCAGTTCATCCAGGACCTGGCCCACGGGTGGAACGACGGGCACGACGCGTTCAACAACGGCGCGTACGACCGCTGGATTCCCGCCAAGACGGCGACGACGATGGCGTATCTGACGCGCGAGGACATTCCGTTCCACTACGCGCTGGCGGACGCGTTCACCGTCTGCGACGCCTACCACTGCTCGCTGCTGGGCTCCACCGACCCGAACCGCTACTACATGTGGAGCGGGTACACCGGCAACGACGGCACCGGCGGCGGCCCCGTCCTCGGCAACGACGAGGCGGGCTACTCCTGGACGACCTACCCCGAGCGGCTGGAGGAGGCCGGGTGTCGTGGAAGATCTACCAGGACATCGGCGACGGCCTCGACGAGGACGGGTCCTGGGGCTGGATCGACGACGCGTACCGGGGCAACTACGGCGACAACTCGCTGCTGTACTTCAACCAGTACCGCGACGCGCGGCCCGGTGACCCGCTGTACGACAAGGCGCGCACCGGCACCGACCTCAAGAGCGGCGGCGGCCTGTTCGACCAGCTCACGGCCGACGTGAAGGCCGGGAAGCTGCCGCAGGTCTCCTGGATAGCGGCGCCCGAGGCGTACTGCGAACACCCCAACTGGCCCGCCAACTACGGCGCCTGGTACATCGCCCAGGTGCTGGACGCGCTGACCTCCGACCCCGAGGTGTGGAGCAAGACGGCGCTGCTGATCACCTACGACGAGAACGACGGCTTCTTCGACCACGTCGTGCCGCCGTACGCGCCCGGCTCGGCGGAGCAGGGCCAGTCGACCGTCGACACCACCGGCGAGATCTTCCCCGGCGCCGGGGACAACGTCGCCGGGCCCTACGGCCTGGGCCAGCGGGTGCCGATGCTCGTCGTCTCGCCGTGGAGCACCGGCGGCTGGGTGTGCTCGCAGACCTTCGACCACACCTCGATCATCCGGTTCATCGAGAGCCGCTTCGGGGTCCGGGAGCCGAACATCTCGGCGTGGCGCCGGGCGGTGTGCGGTGATCTGACGAGCGCGTTCGACTTCGGCAGCGCCGACGCCGAGGTGCCCGCGCTGCCGGACACCTCCGGCTACGCGCCGCCGGACCAGGAGCGGCACCCGGACTACGTGCCCACACCCCGGCGGAGCCCTCGCTGCCGCGGCAGGAGGAGGGCACGCGGCCCGCCAGGCCGCTGCCGTACGACCTCGCCGTGGACGCCGTCGCCGACCCGGAAGCGGGCGTGCTGCGGGTGGAGTTCGCCAACCACGGCACGGCCGCGGCGACGTGGTACGTGACCGCCCGGCCCACCGGGGACGGGCAGGACGCCGAGGGCCGCGCACCTACACCGCCGAGCCCGGAGAGTCGCTCTCCGGGAGTGGAAGGCCCGGCCGACGGCACGTACGACGTGGCCGTGCACGGGCCGAACGGCTTCTTCCGGCGGTTCACGGGCCCCGGCGGCACGGCGGCCCGGGTGGCGGCGCGTCACCAGCGCGCCGACGGGCGGGTGCGGCTGGTGCTGACCAACGAGGGCGAGAGCGCCGTGCGGTTCACCGTCACCGACGGCCACGGGCAGCTGCGCCCGGCCGCGTACCGGCTGCTCCCCGGCGGGTCGCCGCGCACTCGGTGCCCACCGGGCGCACGGGCGGCTGGTACGAGCTGTCGGTCACCTCCGGCCGTGACGACGGTTTCCTGTGCCACCTGGCGGGCCACGTCGAGACCGGCGCGGCGAGCACCAGCGACCCGGCGATCGGCCGCGGCTGAGGAGCCGCGACCGACCGACGGGACGGCCCCGGCCCGGCGCGGCGTCCGGCGGCGCCGCGCCGGGCCGGGGCCGCGGCGGCTCAGGGGCGCCGGGGCTCCGGCCGTGCGATCGACATCTGCCCGCTGTGTAATGGTCATGCCAGGGCAAACCCGCGACGGGAGACATGGAGCGTCACACCCCGTCCCCAGGGAGTCCCTCATGACCACCGCCCAGACCCTCCCTCCCGCCCGGCCCCTCCCCGGCTCCTCCCCGGCCCGTTACCACGTCCGCCTCGCCACCGGCCCCGCCGAGGTGCGCGCCGCCCAGCGGCTGCGCCACCAGGTCTTCGCCGGGGAGATGGGCGCCGTCCTGGACACGCCGGAACCCGGCCTCGACATCGACCCGTTGGACGAGCACTGCGACCACCTGCTGGTCGTGGACGAGGACGGCGGCGCGGTCGTCGGCACGTACCGGATGCTGACCCCGAAGGCCGCCGCGGACGCGGAGGCGGCTACGCCGACGGCGAGTTCGACCTCGGCAACCTGGCCGCCCTGCGCCCCGGATCGTGGAGGTGGGCCGCTCGTGCATCCACCCGGACCACCGCGACGGCGCGGTCATCGGCCTGATGTGGGGCGGGATCCTGCGCTACCTGCGGGAGACCGGCCACACCAGGGTGGCGGGCTGCTGCTCGATACCGCTCGCCGACGGCGGCGCTGGCCGCGGGCGTGTGGGACCGGATGGCCGCCAAGCACCTCGCGCCCGAGGAGCTACGGGTGACGCCGTACCGGCCGTGGGACCCACGGGGTCGCGCGCCCGGCCCGTACCGTGGTGCCCCGCTGCTGCGCGGCTACCTGCGGTTGGGCGCCCAGGTGTGCGGACCGCCCGCCCACGACCCGGAGTTCGGCGTGGCGGACCTGTACGTGCTGCTCTCGCTGGAGCGCACCGACCCCGCTACCTGAACCACTTCACCCGGCTGGGATCGGCCTGATGCCCGCGGCCCCGCGCTGTGGTGGTCGCCGATCGCCCCTGTACGGCGGCGGGTTGCCTCACCGGCCGGGCGCCGCACGCGGGACCGCCGCGCCGGTGGCCCGGCTGGCGGCCGTGGTGGCGGTGCTGCTGGCCGGGCTCGCGCTCGCGGCGCCGGTACGGCTGGTGTGCGGCCCCGGCGGCGCGACGCGCTGGTCCGGGCCTGGGCGCGAGCGCTCACCGCGTCCTTCGGGGTCCGGCTGCGGATCCACGGCAACCGGCGCGGTGGCCGCGGCCCGGTGCTGGTGGTCTCCAACCATGTCTCCTGGCTGGACGTGGTGGTGCTGGCGGCCGTCCACCCGGGCGGATGCTGGCGAAGCGGGAGGTGGCCCAGTGGCCGGTGCTGGGGCGGCTCGCGGTGTGGGGCGGCACGCTCTTCATCGACCGGGAGCGGATCCGGGCGCTGCCGGAGACGGTCGCGCGGATCGCCGAAGTGCTGCGCGGCGGCCGTACGGTGGTGGCTTTCCGGAGGGCAGCACCTGGTGCGGGCGGGAGAGCGGGCGGTACCGGCCCGCGGTGTTCCAGGCCGCGCTGGACGCCGGAGTGCCGGTGCGGCCGGTCACCACCCGCTACGTGGGGCCGGACGGGCTGCTGAGCACGGCGCCCGCGTACGTCGGCGACGACACGCTGTTCGCCTCCCTGCGCCGGGTCGTGGCCGCGCGGGGCTCACCGCGGAGGTCACCGTGGGCCGGACATCCCGCCCGGGCGGTGGGCGACCGCCGCGCGCTGGCCCGCGCGGCGCGGCCGGGCGGCGGGTCGCCGTCCGGGCGGACGGGCGCTCAGGGCCCGTGCGGTGCTCAGGCGTTGAGGTAGGCCAGCACCGCGAGGACACGGCGGTTGCTGCGGCTGTCGCGCGGCAGCAGGAGTTTGCCGAAGATGCTGGAGATGTGCTTGGCGGCGGCGCCCTCGCTCAGCGACAGGGAGCGCTCGATGGCCGTGTTGGAGCAGCCCTGGGCCATCAGCTTCAGCACCCGCCGCTCGCGCGCCGTCAGGGTGTCCAGGGAGGGGCCGCGCGAGGGCCCGCCATCAGCTGGGCGAACACCTCCGGGTCCATGGCGGTGCCGCCGGACGCCACGGTGCGGATCGCGTCGAGGAACTGGGCGCTGTCGAAGACCCGGTCCTGAGCAGATATCCGATGCCGCCGGTGCCGTCGGCGAGGAGTTCGCGGGCGTACGTCGGCTCGATGTGCTGGGAGAGCACCAGGACCGGCAGTCCGGGCACCCGCCGCCGCGCCGCCAGCGCGGCCTCCAGGCCCTCGGTGGTGAAAGTCGGCGGGAGCCTGACGTCCACGATGGCGATATCGGGGCCGTGCTCGGTGAGGGCCGCGGTCAGGTCCCGCGCGTTGTCCACGGCCGCGACGATCTCGAAGCCGTACGACTCCAGGAGCTGAATCAGCCCCTGCCGTACAAGGAAGACGTCTTCGGCGAGGACCACGCGCACAATTTCTCCACGTTTCCAGGATTCACAATTCCAGGAATGTTCGACGGGGTAATCGCAACACGTCAGAGCCTCACCTCCCGGGACCACGGCGGCTCCGCGTCCCTTGTCCAGGCGGTGCTTCACGGGTACGAAAATCGCTGCTCAGAGTCGTCTTTCTCCGGGCGCCGCCATAATACGGGAGGCGCATTGCGCCCCACAACACGCCGCTGACCTGGGCCGTCATCGCCGACTGCGTCAACACCCGTCCCGATGGCCCGGGTTGGGGTGTTTCGCACGGGTCCCTGGAGGTGCGTCCGGCGGGCACAAACCTTCCTTGCCAAGGTCGCCTCAGCACCACCATGCGCGGTGCTGTCAGCCCGGTTCCACTCAACGACACCGACCGGTAACGTCGGATTCCATGAGAAAGCTTGAGTGTTTCGAGGCAATACGGCCTGGGCCCCGGGACCCGTATGGCCGAAAGGAGCGATGCGCGATGTGCCGTTTTCTGCTCGGATTCGCCGGGCGAAGAGGAAGATCTACGGATGACCGGACGGCGACGGCACCAAACTTATGCCGTCGCCGCCGTCATGCACCGGAATCCGCCGCTCAGGTCGGATTCCCGAGGAATTGGTCACGCGAGACAGCCGTGGAGGAACGCGTCCGCATGCGATCTGAACGAGAACTGATAGCTAATGTCCGGCCGGACGGTCACCTTGAGCTGTTCTCGCCCCGTACGGGCACGTTGCATCGATGCGGTCCGACCGGCACCACCATGTGGTTGATACTCCAGCAGCAGGATTGGCAGCCCGCGCGGGCGGCGGAGGTTCTCGCCACGCAGTGGGGACCGACCCGGACGAGATCCGGTGCGATATCGACGCATGGGTCGGACATTTCACCACGGCGCTGTGATGACTCCCGCCCGGGTCGGTGGGTCATGAACCCGCGGAGCCGGGCGCGGGCAACGAGGCGGTGAGCCATTCCTCGACCGCCTCGGCGGTTTGCGTCGCCGTCTCCTCCAGCAGCGTGAAGTGGTTGCCGGGCACCTCGACCAACTCGTGCTCGCCGTCCCACGTGGCGCGCCAGTCCTCGGTCTTCTCCCCGAGGCGAACGACTCCGCGGGACGGACGAACAGCACGGGGCGGACAACGCGCCCGGCAGGCAGTCGACGATCAGCTCGCTGTAGCGGCTCATCGCCGCCAGCCGCACGGTGCTGAGCCGTCCGAAGGAGGACTCGCGGTCCAGCATGCCCTGGAGCAGCTGGCGCAGGATCTCCTCCTTGCCGTCGTCACGCGGCAGATAGGTGTCCAGCACCACGACGGCGGCGGCCGGGGTGCCCGCCTTCTCCAGCGCCTCGGCGACGACGTGCGCGAACTGGCCGCCGGAGGAGTAGCCGAGCAGGACGAACGGGGCACCCGCCGCGGCGGTGCGCACCCTCCACGAACACCTCCACGGCCGCGTCGACCGACAGCGGCAGCGGCTCGCCCTCGCCGAACCCGGGGACGGCGGGGACGACGATCTCCTGCGGCCGCGGAAGTGGGCGGCGAAGCGCGCGTACTGCTGGGCCCCGCCGAAGGCCATCGGGGACGGCAGGCAGATCAGCTTCGGCGTCCGGTCGCCGCGTGAGACGCGCACCGGCTCGGCCAGCCGCTCCAGTTCGGCCGCCGAGGAGAAGCCGGGGAGGATCTCGGCCGCCGTCTTCAGCAGCGCCATCCCTTCATCATCTGGTCGCTCGCGACCGCCCGGCGCAGCAGGCCGCTCAGGGACTCGATGTCGGCCGCCACCTCCTCGGCGGGCTCCTCCTCCCGCTCGCCGTGCGCCAGTTCCTCGCAGAGGTGGGCGGCCAGTTCGGCCGGGGTGGCGTAGTGGAAGATCGCGGCCACCGACAGGGTGCGGACGCCGGTGGCGTCGCTGAGCGCGTTGCGCAGCGCCATCGCGGACACCGAGTTCATCCCGGCCTCCAGGAAGGGCACGCCGGGCTCCACGGCCTCCGGTCCGCTCTCCTCCAGCACGGCCGCGCTGTGCGCTGGATGACCTCGGTGAGCAGTTCCTCCTGCTCGGGGCGGGCAGCGCCTCCAGCCGGTCGCGGACCGACTCCACCGCGAGGCGGGGCTCGTCGTCGTCCGCGAGGGCGGTGAGGGTGGCGACGTCCGCCGTGGCGTCGGACGCGAGCCAGTACCGCTGGTGGCGGAAGGCGTACGTCGGCAGCGGCGCTCGCGCGGCGCCGGGAACACCGCCCGCCAGTCGGGCGCGAGGCCGTCCACGTACAGCCGGGCCACCCCGTCAGCAGCGCGGTCACCTCGTCGGCCCCGTCAGCTCCGTCGGCCTCGTCATGGGAAGAGGCGCCGAGGGCGACGAAGGCCGCGGCCGACGCGGGTCGGCGGCCTGGCGGGCGGCGGCGGTCAGCGCGCCGCCGGAGCCCAGCTCGACGAACCGGCTCACCCCGGCGTCGTACAGGGCGGGTATCCCGGCGTCGGCCGGGCGGGTTCGCGGACCTGGCGCTCCCAGTGGCCGGGGTCGCACAGCAGGGCGGCGTCCACGAGCCGCCCGGCGAGCGGCGACACGAGCGCGACCCGCGGCTCCTCGAACGTCGCGGATCCGGCCACCAGCCGGAGGTCGGCGAGCGGGCTCGCCAACGCGGCGTCGTCCGGGGCCGGTTCGCCTCCGTCGGACGGCAGCGCCCCGCCAGCCGCTCGCGGGCGGCGGCCAGGGCGGCGGCGTCCGCCAGGGAGAGCACGCCCGCCGCGTGCGCCGCGGCCGGTTCGCCGGCCGCGTGCCCGGCGACGGCGTCCGGCCGGATCCCCAGGACTCAAGGAGCCGGAACAGGGCCACCTCGTGGGCGAAGAGGCCGGTGTCCGGGCCCAGTCGCTCCCGGCCGCGCCGAGCGCCTCGGTCACCTCGTCGAGGGCGGCGGCGTAGACCGGGTAGCGCGCCCGCAGCAGCGCGCCCGTACCGGGCTCCGGCCGCTCGCCACCGAAGAGGAACGCGGTCCGCGCGTGGACGCGGCCCGGCCCGGACCACGGTCGCGCGACGGTCGGCGGTTCCGGTGTTTTCGGCGGCTTCGGTGTTTTCGGCGGCTTCGGTGGCCAGCGCCCGTACGCCGTCCAGCAGCGCGGCGGATCCGGTGCCGACCACGGCCGCCCGGTGGTCGAAGGCGGCGCGCTCGGTGCCCAACGTCCGGGCCACGGCCGCCGGGTCGAGCCCCGGCCGGTCCTCGACGAAGGCGCGCAGCCGGTCGCCCTGGGCGGGCAGCCCTCGGCGTCACGCGCGGCCAGGGGCCACAGCACGGCGACGTCCGCCTGGGCCCCGGAGACCGCGTCATCGGCCGCGTCACCGGCCGGTTCGGTGGCCGAATCGGCGGCCGGTTCGAGGGCGGGGCTTGCTCGATGATGGCGTGGGCGTTGGTGCCGGAGATGCCGAACGAGGAGACGGCCGCGCGCCGCGGCCGGTCCACCTCCGGCCACGTCCGCTCCCGCGTCAGCAGCCGCACCTCGCCCGCCGACCAGTCCACGCGCGCGGACGGGGCGTCCACGTGCAGCGTCCTGGGCAGCACGCCGTGCCGCATGGCCAGCACCATCTTGATGATGCCCGCCACGCCCGAAGCGGCCTGGGTGTGGCCGATGTTGGACTTGATGGACCCCAGCCACAGCGGGCGGTCGGCCGGGCGGTTCTGCCCGTACGTCGCCAGCAGCGCCTGGGCCTCGATCGGGTCGCCCATGGTGGTGCCCGTGCCGTGCGCCTCGACCACGTCCACGTCCTCGGTGGACAGCCGGGCGTCGGCCAGCGCCTGGCGGATCAGCCGCTGCTGGGCGGGGCCGTTGGGGCCGTCAGGCCGTTGGACGCGCCGTCCTGGTTGACCGCCGAGCCGCGCACGACCGCCAGCACCTCGTGGCCCTGGCGCCGCGCGTCGGACAGCCGCTCCAGCACCAGTACGCCCATGCCCTCGGCGAACCCGAGGCCGTCGGCGCCGTCCGCGAACGACTTGCAGCGGCCGTCCGGGGACAGCGCGCCGCGCCTGCTGAACTCCACGAACGGGCCCGGCGTGGCCATCACGGTGACCCGCCGACCAGGGCGAGCGAGGACTCGCCCTGGCGCAGCGACTGGGCCGCCAGGTGCAGGGCGGCGAGCGAGGAGGAGCAGGCCGTGTCGATCGTCAGCGTCGGCCCCTCCACGCCGAGGTGGTAGGCGACCCGGGCGGACACCACGCTGCCGTTGCCGAAGCTGCCGAAGTAGTCGTGGTACATCAGCCCGGCGAACACCCGGTCCTGCTGCCCTTGATGGACAGCGGGTCGATGCCCGCGCGCTCCAGCGCCTCCCAGGAGCCCTCCAGCAGCAGCCGCTGCTGCGGGTCCATCAACAGCGCCTCGTGCCGCGGGATCCCGAAGAACCCGGCGTCGAACTCGGCCGCGCCGTCCAGGAATCCGCCGCTGTCGGCGTAGACCTTGCCCTCGCGCCCCGGCTCCGGGTGGTAGAGGTCGTCCGCCCAGCCCCGGTCGTCCGGGAACGGGGTGATGCCGTCCACGCCCTCGGCGACCAGCTGCCACAGGTCCTCCGGGAGCGCACGCCGCCCGGGTACCGGCACGACATGCCGACGATCGCGATCGGTTCGCGCCGCTCCGCGGTCAGTTTGCGGTTCTGCTCCCGCAGCCGGTCGACCTCCTTCAGCGACGCCCGTAGGGCGTCGAGCATCCTGGCGTCCGGCTTCTCGCTCTGAGCCACCTGTCCACTCCTTGTCACAGCGTGTCGTCGTCTCGGACGAGGTCGTCCAGAGCCAGGCTGATCAGGCTCTCCGCGTCCATGGCGTCGATGGATTCGCGGCCGCCGGTCTCCGGCTCGGGTTCGGCCGACGGCTTCAGGCCCGCCAGTTCCAGCAGGCTGTCCATCAGGCCGGAGTCGCGCAGCTTGGCCAGCGGGATCGAGGCCAGGGCCCGGCGGACGCCGTCCTCCTCGGTCCCGGCGGCGGTGCCGGTGCCCGTGGCGGACCGTTCGGCGGGCGCCAGTTCGGCGGCCAGGTGCTCCGCCAGCCCGGTGGGGTTGGGGTAGTCGAAGATCAGGGTGGCGGGCAGTCGCAGCCCGGTCACCTCGTTGAGCTGGTTGCGGAACTCCACGGCCGTCAGCGAGTCGAAGCCCAGGTCGTTGAAGGCGAGACCCGGGTCCACCGAGGCGACCCCAGCGCCTGCGCCGCCTGCTCGCAGACCAGTTCCAGCAGCACCGGCAGCCGCTCGGCCGCCGTGACCTCGGCGAGCCTGCCGCGCAGCGCGGCGGACCCGGTGGACGCGGCCCGCGCGACCCGGCGTACGGGCCGCACCAGTCCGCTCAGCAGCGGCGGGATCCGGCCCGACCGCGCCATCGCGGCCAGGTCGAACCGGGCCGGCATCAGGACCGGCTCCGCCCGGCCCACCGAGGCGTCGAAGAGCGCGAGGCCCGTCTCCTCGCTGAGGGCCTGGACGCCCGACTGCGCCAGCCGCCGGGACTCCTCGTCGCCGAGCCGGTCGGCCATGCCGCCGCCCGCCCAGGCGCCCCAGGCCAGCGAGACCGCGGGCAGCCCGTGCGCCCGGCGGTGGACCGCGAGACCGTCGAGGAACGCGTTCCCCGCCGCGTAGCTCGCCTGGCCCGGGTTGCCGAGCAGACCGGCGGCCGAGGAGAACAGGACGAACGCCGACAGCGGCTGGTCCTTGGTGAGTTCGTGCAGGTTCCACGCCGCGTCGACCTGGGACGCAGCACCTTCTCCAGCCGCTCCGGGGTCAGCGAGGAGAGGATCCCGTCGTCGAGCACACCGGCGGTGTGCACCACGGCGGTCACCGGGTGGTCGGCGAGCAGCCGCGCCAGCGCCTCCCGGTCCGCCGCGTCGCACGCGACCACGGCCGCGTCGGCGCCCAGGTCGGCCAGTTCGGCGACGAGTTCGGCCGCGCCGGGGCGTCCGCGCCGCGCCTGCTGAGCAGCAGCAGCTCGGAGACGCCGTGCTCGGTGACCAGGTGCCGGGCCACCAGGCGGCCCAGCGCCCCGGTGCCGCCGGTGATCAGCACACGGCCGGACCAGTCGACGGACGCGCCCTCGGCCGGGACGGGGCCCGGACCAGCCGCGGGATGCTCAACTCGCCGTCGCGCAGGGCCATCTGCGGCTCTCCGGAGGCCACCGCGGACGGCAGCAGCCGGTACGACGCCTCGGCCGAGTCGACGTCGATCAGGACGATCCGGCCGGGGTTCTCGGACTGCGCCGAGCGGGTCAGGCCCCAGGCGGCGGCGCCGCCGAGGTCGGTGACGTCCTCGCCGTCGAGCGCGATGGCGCCGTGGGTGAGCACGACCATGGTCGACGCCGCGAACCGCTCGTCGGCCAGCCAGGAGCGCAGCCGTGCCAGCAGTTCCGCGCGCTGCCGCGCACGGCCTCGGCGTCGGCGCCGCCGACGTGGCACAGCACCACGGCGTCCCCGGACCCGGAGTCGGCGCCCACGGTGGCCGCCGCCTCGTCGAGGTCGGCGACCACGGTGACCTCGGCGGCCTCGCCCGCCAGCGCGTCGGCCAGCTCGCGCGGGGCGTCGCCGAACACCGCCCAGCGTCCGGCCGACGGCGTCAGCGCGCTCGTCGTACCGGTCCACTCCAGGGCGAACAGCGCGTCGCTCCCGCTCGCGGCGGCGCTCGCCAGCCGCTCCATGGAGACCTCGCGCAGCGACAGCGACGCCACCCGCAGGACGGGGTGCCGATGCCGTCGGTGGCCTCGATCCGTACCGCGTCGGTCCCGGCGGGCTGATCCGCACCCGCAGGGCGGTCGCCCGGCCGCGTACAACTCGACGCCGGACCAGGCGAACGGCAGCGCCATCGCCTCCCGTACGCCGCCGCGCAGCCCGATGCCGTGCAGCGCGGAGTCGAACAGCGCCGGGTGCACCCGACGGCGAGCGACGCGTCGGCGGGGTCTCCACCTCGGCGAACACCTCGTCGCCCAGGCGCCACGCGGCGCGCAGCCCTGGAACGCCGGGCCGTACTGGGCGCCCAGGTCCGCCAGCCGCTCGTAGGTGTCGGACACCTCCAGCGGTTCGGCGCCGGGCGGCGGCCAGGCCACCGCCTCGAACGGCGTCTCCTCGGGCGCCTCCCGCAGGACGCCGATCGCGTGCGCGGTCCACCGGTCGCCCTCGGCCCTGGCCGAGTGGATCCGGAAGGCGCGGGCGCCGGAGTCGTCCGGCTCGCCGACGGTGCACTGGACGCGTACGGAGCCGTCCTCGGGCAGCACCAGGGGCTCGGCGATGGTCAGTTCCTCGACCAGCCCGCAGTCCACCCGGGCGCCTGCCGCGAGGGCCATCTCCACGTACGCGGTGCCGGGCAGCAGGACCACGCCGCCGACGGCGTGATCGGCCAGCCACGGGTGGTCGGCCAGCGACAGGGTCCCGGTGTAGAGGGTGCCGCCGATCCCGGCCAGCTCTACCGCCGTGCCGAACAACGGGTGATCGGCGGCGGCGCGACCGAACGTGCTGTCGCTCACCGTCCAGTAGCGGCTGCGCTGGAAGGCGTAGGTCGGCAGGTCAACGCCGGTGCCCTCGGGCAGCAGCCGCGACCAGTCGACGGACACACCGTGCGCGTGGAGCGCGCCGAGCGCAGTGACCACGGCCACCGGCTCCTCACGGTCCTTGCGCAGCAACGGAACCACCGCCGCGTCACCGCGCAGCGACTCCGCCGCCATCGCGGTGAGGACACCACCGGGCCGATCTCGGCGAACCGCTGAACGCCCGCGTCCTCCAGGGCGCGTACGGCGTCGGCGAAGCGGACCGCGCCGCGCGCGTGGCGCACCCAGTAGTCGGGCGAGCGCAGTTCGTCGGGGTCGGCGGGGCGCCGGTGAGGTGGAGACGATGGCCAGGCGCGGCGCGTGGTAGGTGAGTCCTTCGGCGACGGCCCGGAACTCCTCCAGCATCGGATCCATCAACGGCGAGTGGAACGCGTGACTGACCCGCAGCTCACGGGTCCGCTCGAAACGCGACGCGATCTCCCGCACCGCCCCGGCCTCACCCGAAACCACCACCGAGTCCGGCCCGTTGACCGCCGCGATACTCACCGACTCCGTCAGCAGCGGCACGACCTCGTCCTCACGGGCCTTGACCGCCACCATCACCCACCCTCGGGCAACGCCTGCATCAACCGCCCACGCGCCGCCACCAGAGCCGCCGCGTCCTCAAGCGACCACAACCCGCCACATACGCCGCCGCGAACTCACCCACCGAATGCCCAGCCAGCACATCCGGCCGAACACCCACGACTCCAACAACCGGAACAACGCCACCTCGACCGCGAACAACGCCGGCTGCGTGAACTCCGTCCGCTCCAACAACTCACCCGAACCCAGCACCTCGGCCAACGGCCGCTCAACAACGGATCCAGCTGCCCGCACACCTCCTCGAAGGCCGCCGCGAACACCGGGAACTCCTCCGCCAACCGCAACCCCATCCCCGCACGCTGCGACCCTGACCCGAGAACAGGAAGGCCAACTTCCCTCCGTCGCGGAACCGGTGACCACCGACGGCGAGGTGACGCCGTCGGCGAGGGCGCGGAGCGCGTCGAGCAGTTCCTCGCGGTTCTGTCCGACGGCGGCGGCGCGGTGGGTCAGCCCGGTGCGCGCGTGTGCCAGGGCGCCCGCGACCCGGTGCGGGTCGAGGTCGGGCGCCTCCCAGCCGCGCCAACAACCGCTCGGCCTGGGCCCGCAACGCCTGAACGCTGTGCCCCGACAGCACCCACGGAACCGCCGCCACCGGCGCCGGAGTCTCCGCCACGCTCTCCTCGACCGGCTCCTCCACCGGAGCCGCCTCGATCACCACGTGCGCGTTCGTCCCACTGATCCCGAACGAGGAGATCCCGCCCGGCGCGGATGACCGGACTCCGGCCACGCCCGCTCCTCCGTCAGCAGCCGTACGTGGCTGTCGGTCCAGTCCACGTGGCGCGAGGGCTCGTCGGCGTACAGCGTCCTGGGCAGGACGCCGTGCCGGATGGCCTGCACCATCTTGATGACACCGGCCACACCGGCCGCGGCCTGCGTGTGCCCGATGTTCGACTTGATCGACCCCAACCACAACGGCCGGTCCTCGCTGTGCTCCTGACCGTACGTCGCGATCAGCGCCTGCGCCTCGATCGGATCACCCAGCGTCGTACCCGTACCGTGCGCCTCGACCACGTCGACCTCGCCGCCCGGACGCCCGCCGCGGCCAGGGCCCGGCGGATCACCCGCTGCTGGGCCGGGCCGTTGGGGCCGTCAGGCCGTTGGACGCGCCGTCCTGGTTCATCGCCGTGCCGCTCAGCACCGCGAGGACCTGGTGGCCGTTGCGGCGGGCGTCGGACAGCCGCTCCAGGACCAGGACGCCCGCGCCCTCGCCGAAGCCCGTGCCGTCGGCGGCGTCGGAGAACGACTTGCAGCGGCCGTCGCGCGCCAGCCCGCGCTGGCGGCTGAACTCCACGTACGTCGTGGGCGTCGCCATGACGGTGACGCCGCCCGCGAGCGCGAGTGAGCACTCGCCCTGGCGCAGCGCCTGGGCCGCCAGGTGCATCGCGACCAGCGAGGAGGAGCAGGCCGTGTCGACCGTCAGGGTCGGGCCCTCCAGACCGAGGGTGTAGGCGACCCGGCCCGAGACGACGCTGCCGGTGCCCACGCTGCCGAAGTAGTCGTGGTACATCACCCCGGCGAACACGCCGGTCGGACTCCCCGCAGCGCCGCCGGGTCGATCGCGGCGCGCTCCAGCGCCTCCCAGGAGGTCTCCAGCAGCAGCCGCTGCTGCGGGTCGGTGACCTGCGCCTCGTCCGGGTCCATGCCGAAGAACTCGGCGTCGAACTCGGCCGCCCCGTACAGGAATCCGCCCTGCTTGGTGTAGCTGGTGCCCGGCCGGTCCAGCGTCGGGTCGTACAGCGACTCCAGGTCCCAGCCGCGGTCGGTGGGGAACTCGCCGATCGCGTCCCGGCCCTCGGACACCAGCCGCCACAGGTCCTCGGGCGACTCCACGCCGCCGGGGTAGCGGCAGCTCATGCCGACGATCGCGATCGGATCCCCGTCGGCGGCGACGGCGGCGGGGTCGGTGCCGCCGTCTCCAGCCCGCCGACCAGCTCGCTCAGCAGGTACTTGGCGAGTTCGGTGGGGTTGGGGTAGTCGAAGATCAGGGTGGCGGGCAGCCGCAGCCCGGTCACCTCGTTGAGCTGGTTGCGGAACTCCACGGCCGTCAGCGAGTCGAAGCCCAGGTCGTTGAAGGCGAGACCCGGGTCCACCGAGGTGATCCCCAGCGCCCGCGCCGCCTGGCCGCGCACCAGTTCCAGCAGCACCGGCAGCCGCTCGTCGGCCGGGAGCCCGGCCAGTTCGCGGCGGAGCCCGGTAAACGCCGTGGCCGCGGCCCGCGCGACCCGGTGCGCGGGCCGCACCAGTCCGCTCAGCAGCGGCGGGATCCGGCCCGACCGCGCCATCGCGGCCAGGTCGAGCCGGGCGGGCATCAGGACGGTCTCGGCGCGGGCGACGGCGGTGTCGAAGAGGGCGAGTCCGGCCTCCTCGGTCAGCCCGATCACCCCGGACTTCGCCATCCGCTGGACGTCGGCGTCGCTGAGCCGGTCGGCCATGCCGCCGCCGGTCCAGGCGCCCCAGGCCAGCGAGACGCCGGGCAGTCCGTGCGCCCGGCGGTGGGCCGCCAGCGCGTCGAGGAAGGTGTTGCCCGCCGCGTAGCTCGCCTGGCCGGGGCTGCCGAGCAGACCGGCGGAGGAGGAGAACAGGACGAACGCCGACAGCGGCTGGTCCTGGTGAGTTCGTGCAGGTTCCACGCCGCGTCCGCCTTCGGGCGCAGCACCTTCTCCAGCCGATCCGGGATCAGCGAGGCGATCATGCCGTCGTCGAGCACACCGGCGGTGTGCACGACGGCGGTCACCGGGTGGTCGGCGAGCAGCCGTGCCAGGGCGTCCCGGTCGGCGGCGTCGCACGCGGCGACGGTCACCTCCGCGCCGAGCGCGGTGAGTTCGGCGGTCAGCTCGGCGGCGCCGGGGCGTCCGCGCCGCGCCTGCTGAGCAGCAGCAGGTCCCGGGCGCCGTGTTCGGTGACCAGGTGCCGGGCGACCAGGGCGCCGAGCGCCCCGGTGCCGCCAGTGATCAGGACGCGTCCGGTCCAGTCGGCGGGGTGCCGCTCGCGCCGGTACGGGCGGCCCTGACCAGCCTCGGGGTGGTCAGGGCGCCGTCGCGTACGGCGAGTTGGGGCTCGCCGGACGCCAGGGCCGGGCAGCAGCCGGTGTCCGGCGGCGGGGTCGGCCGCGTCGACGTCGATCAGCGTGATCCGGCCCGGGTGCTCGGACTGCGCGGAGCGCAGCAGGCCCAGGCGGCGGCGCCGCCGAGGTCGGTGACGTCCTCGCCCGCGGCACTGACCGCGCCGCTGGTCACGACGGCCAGGGTCGACGCCGCGAACCGCTCGTCGGCCAGCCAGCCGCGCACCTGCTCCAGGAGGGCGGCCGTACGGTCGCGGACCGCGGCGGGCCGCCGTCTCCCGCGTGGGCGAGGACGACGGTGTCGAGGGTGTCGCCGAGCGCGGCGGCGGCCTCGTCGAGGCCGTCGGCGGTGACCACTTCGGCGGCCTCGCCCGCCAGCGCGTCGGCCAGTTCGGGACCGTGCGCACCGAGCACCGCCCAGCGTCCGGCGGACGGGGCGGGTCGCCGGGCACGCCGGTCCACTCCAGGGCGAACAGCGCGTCGTTCAGGCTCGCGGCGGCGCTCGCCAGCTGGTCCATGGAGACCTCGCGCAGCGACAGCGACGCCACCCGCAGGACGGGGTGCCGATGCCGTCGGTGGCCTCGATCCGTACCGCGTCGGTCCCGGCGGGGCTGATCCGCACCCGCAGGGCGGTCGCCCGGCCGCGTACAGCTCGACGCCGGACCAGGCGAACGGCAGCGTCATCCGCTCGGCGACGCCGGTCCGCAGGCCGATCGCGTGCAGCGCGGAGTCGAACAGCGCGGGTGCACGCCCATGGCGGCCGACGCGTCGGCGGGGTCTCCACCTCGGCGAACACCTCGTCGCCCAGGCGCCACGCGGCGCGCAGCCCTGGAACGCCGGGCCGTACTGGGCGCCCAGCTCGGCGAGGCGGTCGTAGGTGCCGTCCAGGTCCAGCGGTTCGGCGCCGGGCGGCGGCCAGGCCACCGGCTCGGCCGCCGGTTCGGCGGACCGGTCCCCAGCACGCCGGTGGCGTGCGTGGTCCACGGCTCGCCGTCGGCGGACGCGGAGTACACCTGGAAGGCGCGGGCGCCGGTGCCGTCGGGCTCGCCGACGGTGCACTGGACGCGTACGGAGCCGTCGGCGGGCAGTACCAGGGGCTCGGCGATGGTCAGTTCCTCGACCAGGCCGCACCCGACGCGGGCGCCCGCCGCGAGGGCCATCTCCACGAACGCGGTGCCGGGCAGCAGCACCACGCCGCCGACGGCGTGGTCCGCCAGCCACGGGAGGTCGCGCGACGACAGGGTCCCGGTGTGCAGCGTGCCGTCGGCGCCCGCGAGTTCGACGGCGGTGCCGAGCAGCGGGTGGTCGACGGCGGCGCGGCCGGTGGCGGTGTCGCTGTCCATCCAGTGGCGGCCGCGCTGGAAGGCGTAGGTCGGCAGGTCGACGCCGGTGCCGTCCGGCAGCAGCCGCGACCAGTCGACGGACACACCGTGGACGTGGAGCGCGCCGAGCGCGGTGACCACGGCCACCGGCTCCTCACGATCCTTGCGCAGCAACGGAACCACCGCCGCGTCACCGCGCAGCGACTCCGCCGCCATCGCGGTGAGGACACCACCCGGGCCGATCTCGGCGAACCGCTGAACGCCCGCGTCCTCCAGGGCGCGTACGGCGTCGGCGAAGCGGACCGCCGAACGGGCGTGGCGCACCCAGTAGTCGGGGTGCTCAGCTCGTCCGTGGTGGTCGGTTCGCCGGTGAGGGTGGACACGAGCGGGATCCGCAGGGGCTGGTAGGTGAGTCCTTCGGCGACGGCCCGGAACTCCTCCAGCATCGGATCCATCAACGGCGAGTGGAACGCGTGACTGACCCGCAGCTCACGGGTCCGCTCGAAACGGTCCGCGATCTCCCGCACCGCCTCCGCGGCACCCGAAACCACCACCGAATCAGGCCCGTTGACCGCCGCGATACTCACCGACTCCGTCAGCAGCGGCACG
Source organism: Streptomyces sp. M19 (assembly GCA_038070365.1). Classification (GTDB taxonomy): domain Bacteria; phylum Actinomycetota; class Actinomycetes; order Streptomycetales; family Streptomycetaceae; genus Streptomyces. The sequence goes on from JAMYWE010000001.1 coordinate 895,766, forward strand.
ACCTCGTCCTCACGGGCCTTGACCGCCACCATCACCCCACCCTCGGGCAACGCCTGCATCAACCGCCCACGCGCCGCCACCAGAGCCGCCGCATCCTCAAGCGACCACAACCCCGCCACATACGCCGCCACGAACTCACCCACCGAATGCCCAGCCAGCACATCCGGCCGAACACCCCACGACTCCAACAACCGGAACAACGCCACCTCGACCGCGAACAACGCCGGCTGCGTGAACTCCGTCCGCTCCAACAACTCACCCGAACCCAGCACCTCGGCCAACGGCCGCCCAACAACGGATCCAGCTGCCCGCACACCTCCTCGAAGGCCGCCGCGAACACCGGGAACTCCTCCGCCAACCGCAACCCCATCCCCGCACGCTGCGACCCTGACCCGAGAACAGGAAGGCCAACTTCCCTTCCGTCGCGGAACCGGTCGCCAGGGTGGGGGCGGTGGTGCCGTCGGCGAGGGCGCGCAGGCCGCGCAGGAGTTCGTCGGTGTCCTGGCCGGTGACCGCGGCGCGGTGGTCGAGCGCGGCCCGGCCGGTGGCGAGGGCGCCCGCGACCCGGTGCGGGTCGAGGTCGGGCACCTCCCCAGCCGCGCCAACAACCGCTCGGCCTGGGCCCGCAACGCCTGAACGCTGTGCCCCGACAGCACCCACGGAACCGCCGCCACCGGCGCCGGAACCTCCGCCACGCTCTCCTCGACCGGCTCCTCCACCGGAGCCGCCTCGATCACCACGTGCGCGTTCGTCCCACTGATCCCGAACGAGGAGATCCCGCCCGGCGCGGATGACCGGACTCCGGCCACGCGCGGGACTCGGTGAGGAGCTGTACGTGGCTGTCGGTCCAGTCGACGTGCCGGGACGGCTCGTCGACGTGGAGGGTCTTGGGCAGCACCCCGTTGCGGATGGCCTGCACCATCTTGATGACACCGGCCACACCGGCCGCGGCCTGCGTGTGCCCGATGTTCGACTTGATCGACCCCAACCACAACGGCCGCTCGTCGCTGTGCTCCTGACCGTACGTCGCGATCAGCGCCTGCGCCTCGATCGGATCACCCAGCGTCGTACCCGTACCGTGCGCCTCGACCACGTCGACCTCGCCGCCCGGGACGCCCGCCGCGGCCAGGGCCCGGCGGATCACCCGCTGCTGGGCCGGGCCGTTGGGGGCGCTGATGCCGTTGGACGCGCCGTCCTGGTTGACGGCGGAGCCGCGCAGCACGGCGAGGACCTGGTGGCCGTTGCGGCGGGCGTCGGACAGCCGCTCCAGGAGCAAAACGCCCGCGCCCTCGCCGAATCCGGTGCCGTTGGCGGAGTCGGCGAACGGGCGGCAGCGCCCGTCGCTGGACAGGCCGCGGTGGCGGCTGAACTCCACGAAGGTCCCGGGGTCGCCATGATCGACACGCCGCCCGCGAGCGCGAGGGAGCAGTCGCCCTGGCGCAGCGCCTGGGCCGCCAGGTGCATCGCGACCAGTGAGGAGGAGCACGCCGTGTCCACGGAGACGCTCGGCCCCTCCAGGCCGAGGGTGTAGGCGACCCGGCCGGAGACGACGCTGCCGTTGCCGAAGCTGCCGAAGTAGTCGTGGTACATGACTCCGGCGAACACGCCGGTGGAGCTGCCCTTCAGGGAGGCCGGGTCGATGGAGGCGCGCTCCAGCGCCTCCCAGGAGGTCTCCAGCAGCAGCCGCTGCTGCGGGTCGGTGACCTGCGCCTCCTCGGCGTCCATGCCGAAGAACTCGGCGTCGAAGTCGGCCGCCCCGTACAGGAACGCGCCCTGCTTGGTGTAGCTGGTGCCGGGCCGGTCCAGGGTCGGGTCGTACAGCGACTCCAGGTCCCAGCCGCGGTCGGTGGGGAACTCGCCGACGGCGTCGGTCTCCCGACGACCAGCCGCCACAGGTCCTCGGGCGAGTCGACCCGCCGGGGTAGCGGCAGCTCATGCCGATGATGGCGATGGGGTCGTCGGCGGCGGCGACGGCCGAGGGCGTGACGGCGGCGAGCGCCGTGTCCAGGCCGCCGACCAGCTCGCCGAGCAGGTACCTGCCCAGTTCGGCGGGGTCGGGTAGTCGAACACCAGGGTCGCGGGAGCCGCAGCCCGGTGGCGGCGGTGAGGCCGTTGCGCAGTTCGACGGCGGCCAGGGAGTCGAAGCCCAGCTCGCGGAAGGCCAGGTTGCGGCCGACGGCGTCGGCCGACCGGTAGCCCAGGATGCTGGCGACATGGCTCTGGACGAGTTCGACGAGCACCGGCTCGCGCTCGGACTCCAGGAGTCCGGCGAGCCTGCCGCGCAGCGCGTCCGCGCCCGCGGCGGCGGGCCGTCCCGCGACGCTCTGCCGCTGGACGGGGACCAGGCCGCGGAACAGCGGCGCGAGGCCCTCGCCCTGGCGCGCAGCGGCCAGGTCCAGCTTGACGGGGAGTACGGCGGTCTCGCTCGCGCCCAGGGCCGCGTCGAAGAGGGCCAGGCCCTCGTCGGTCTCCAGCGGGCGACGCCGCCGCGCGAGATGCGGAGCGGTCGGTGTCGTCCAGGGTGCCGGTCATGCCGCTGGCCTGCGCCCACAGGCCCCAGGCCAGGGAGTGCGCGGGCAGGCCCAGGTCGCGCCGGTGGGCGGCGAGGGCGTCGAGGAAGGCGTTGGCGGCGGCGTAGTTGCCCTGGCCGGGTGAGCCGAGGGTGGCGGCGGCCGAGGAGAACAGCACGAACGCCTTCAGGTCGAGGCCCGCGGTCAGCTCGTGCAGGTGCCAGGCGGCGTTCACCTTGGGGCGCAGCACGGTGTCCAGGCGCTCGGGGTGAGCGAGGACAGGACGCCGTCGGCGAGGACGCCCGCGGCGTGCACCACGGCGGTCAGCGGCCGGTCCGCCGGGACGGCCGCGAGGACCTCGGCGAGGGCGTCGCGGTCGGCCGCGTCGCAGGCGGCGGTGGCCACGTCGGCGCCCAGTGCGGTCAGTTCGGCCACCAGCTCGGGGCGGCGCCGCGGCGGCTGAGCAGCAGCAGGTGGCGGGCGCCGCGCTCGGTGACCAGGTGCCGGGCGATCAGTCCGCCGAGGGCGCCGGTCGCGCCGGTCACCAGGACGGTGCCGTCGCCGAGTCCGCCCGCGGACTCGTCCTCGGCGGGCGCGGTACGGGCCAGCCGGGGCACGTGGACGGTGCCGTCGCGGAGGGCGACGTGCGGCTCGCGCACGGCGAGCGCGTGGGCGACCGCCGCCACGGCGTCCGTGTCCGGCAGGTCCGTCGAGGGCCGTCGTGGAGTTCGGCCAGGACGATGCGGTCCGGGTTCTCGGACTGGGCGGAGCGCACCAGTCCGGCGACCGCGGCCCCGGCCAGGTCCCGGCCGGTGACGACGGCCAGGGTGGTCTCGGCGAGGCGCTCGTCGGCGAGCTTCTCCCGCAGGGCGTCCAGGACGGTGTCGATGCTCGCCCGTACGGCCTCGGGGTCGGCGACCGCGGGGCCCGGACGATCTCCACGGCCGGTGGTTGCGGGGCGGGTTCGGCGGCGGGCGCGGGCGCGGTGGTCCACTCGACGCGGTAGAGCGAGCCCGCGCGGGCCGAGCGGGCGGCGGCGGCGAGTCGCTCGACCGGGATCGGGCGCAGCGCCAGGGAGTCGACGGTGGCGACGGGCGCCCCGGTGGGGTCGGCGAGCGTCAGGGACACCGTCCCTCCTGGCCGGTGGGCCGGACCCGGACCCGCAGTTCGCTCGCGCCGGTCGCGTGCAGGTCGGCGCCGGACCAGGCGAAGGGCAGCAGCGCGTCGTCGGCGGCGGCGCCGGTGAGGCTGACGGCGTGCAGCGCGGCGTCCGACAGGGCCGGGTGCAGGCCGAACCCGTCGACGCGCTGGACCGGGCCGACCTCGGCGTAGACGTCCTCACCGACCCGCCAGGCCGAGCGCAGGCCCTGGAAGACCGGGCCGTAGAAGAGCCCGGCCTCGGCGAGCTGGTCGTACAGGCCGTCGAGCGGGACCGGTTCGGCTCCGGCGGGCGGCCAGGCGGTGAGTTCGGGGGCGGGCGGCGCGCCGCCGGGCGAGTAGGCCCTCGGCGTGCCGGGTCCAGGGCAGGTCGTCGGCGGGGCTCTCGGCGCGCGCGTACACCGTGACGGGCGGGTGTCCCCGTCGGCGGCGCCGACGACGACCTGGAGCTGCGTCGCGCCGTGTTCGGGCAGCACCAGCGGGCGTGCAGGGTCAGTTCGGTGACGCGTCCGCAGCCCACCTGGTCCCCGGCGCGCAGCGCGAGTTCGAGGTAGCCGGTGCCGGGGAACAGCAGCTCCCCGCCGACCGCGTGGTCGGCCAGCCAGGGTGGGTGCTGGCCGAGAGGCGGCCGGTGAGCACTGCGCCGTCGACGTCGGCGCGCACCATGGCGGCGCCGAGCAGCGGGTGGTCGGTCGGGGCGAGTCCGGCGGAGGTGACGTCGGCGGCGCCCGCCGAGCTGTCCGTCCAGAACCACTCGTGCTGGAAGGCGTAGGTCGGCAGGTCGACGCGGCGGGGCCGCAGGGCGGCGAAGACGCCGGTCCAGTCGACGGGGCGCCGTGGGCGAACGCCTCGCCGAGGGCGGTGACGAACCGGTCCGGCCGCCGTCGTCGCGGCGCAGCGAGCCGATGGCGGTGACGTGGTCGTCGGTCTCCTGGATGCCGACGGTGAGCACCGGGTGCGGGCTGGACTCGATGAACAGGTGGTGGCCCGCGGCGATGGCCGCGGTGGTGGCCCGCTCGAAGAGCACGGTGCCGCGGAGGTTGGTGTACCAGTACTCGGCGTCCAGCACGCTGGTGTCGATGAGGTCGCCGGTGACCGTGGAGTAGAAGGGCACGTCGGCGGTGCGGGGCCGGACGTCGGCGAGGACCTCAAGCAGCCGTTCGCGGATGGTCTCCACGTGCGCGGAGTGCGAGGCGTAGTCCACCGGCAGCCGCTTGACGCGGATCTTCTGCTTCTTCAGCTTCGCCTGGAGCCGGTCCAGGGCGTCGGCGTCGCCGGAGACCACGGTGGAGCCGGTGCCGTTGACGGCGGCGACCGACAGCCGCCCCGGGTGCGGGAGAGCCACGTCTCGGCCTGCTCGGCGGGGAGCGCGACGGACATCATGCCGCCACCGCCGGAGAGGTCCTCGGCGATGGCCTTGCTGCGCAGGGTGACCACGCGCGCGCCGTCCTCCAGCGACAGGGCGCCCGCGACGCAGGCCGCGGCGATCTCGCCCTGGGAGTGGCCGATCACCGCGGCGGGCGCACCCCGGCGGCGGTCCAGGTGTGCGCGAGGGAGACCATGACGGCCCACAGCAGCGGCTGGACGACGTCCACCCGGTCCAGCGGGCCGCGCAGCTCCTCGAAGAGGTCCCAGTCGACGAACGGGGCGCAGGCGGCGGCGCACTCGGCCATCCGGGCGGCGAACTCCGGTGAGGTCTCCAGGAGTTCGGTGGCCATGCCGGTCCACTGCGAACCCTGCCCGGGAAGACGAACACCGGCCGGACCTGGCCGGAGACGGTGCCTTCGACGAGGCCGGGGCGGTGGTGCCCGCCGCGAGGGCGGCGAGGACTCGCGCAGCGCGTCGCGGTCGGTGCCGACGACGGCGGCGCGGTGCGCGAAGTGGGCGCGGGTGGTGGCCAGCGCGTGGCCGACGTCCGCGGGCGCAGGTCGGGGTGGGCGTCGAGGTGGGCGAGCAGCCGCTCGGCCTGGGCGGGCAGCGCCTCGGGGTCTTGGCGGTCAGCAGCCACGGCACGGCGCCGCCGGGGCCGTCGGCCTCGGCCGGTTCCAGGGCGCGGGCGGCGGTCGGGGCCTGCTCGATGATGGTGTGGGCGTTGGTGCCGGAGATGCCGAACGAGGAGATCCCGGCGCGGCGGGGCGGCCCTGGTCGGGCCACTGCCGGGCCTCGGCCAGCAGCCGCACCTCGCCGGCGTCCCAGTCGACCTTGGTGGACGGCTCGTCGACGTGCAGGGTGCGCGGCAGCAGGCCGTGGCGCATCGCCATGACCATCTTGATGACCCCGGCCATGCCCGCGGCGGCCTGCGTGTGGCCGATGTTGGACTTCACCGAGCCCAGCCACAGCGGGAGTTCTCCGGGCGGCCCTGGCCGTAGGTGTTCAGCAGCGCCTGGGCCTCGATGGGGTCGCCGAGGGTGGTGCCGGTGCCGTGCGCCTCCACCACGTCGACGTCGGCGGTGGTGAGCCGGGCGCTCTCCAGCGCCTGCTCGATGACGCGTTCCTGGGACGGGCCGTTGGGGCCGTCAGGCCGTTGGAGGCGCCGTCCTGGTTGACGGCGGTGCCCCGGACCACGGCGAGGATCTCGTGGCCGTTGCGCCGCGCGTCCGACAGGCGCTCCACGACCAGGACGCCGACGCCCTCGCCCCACACGGTGCCGCCCGCGGACTCCGCGAACGCCCGGGTGCGGGCGTCGGCGGCGAGCGCGCCCTGCCTGCTGAACTCGATGAACGTCTCCGGGTGGCCATCACGGCGACACCGCCGACCAGCGCCAGGGTGGACTCGCCCTGGCGCAGCGACTGGCCCGCCAGGTGCAGCGCCACCAGCGAGGAGGAGCACGCGGTGTCCACGGAGAGGGTGGGGCCCTCAAGTCCGAGGGTGTAGGCGATACGGCCCGAGATGATGGAGCCGGAGCCGAAGCTGCCGAAGTAGTCGTGGTACTGGACGCCCGCGAAGACACCGGTGCGGCTGCCCTTGAGGGTGCCGGGGTCGATGCCCGCGCTCTCCAGGGCCTCCCAGGACGCCTCCAGCATCAGCCGCTGCTGGGGTCCGTGACGAGGGCTTCCTTGGGGCTGATGCCGAAGAAGGCGGCGTCGAAGTCGCCCGCGTCGTACAGGAAGCCGCCCTCGCCGACGTAGGAGGTGTCGGGGCGTTCCCGGGTGGGGTCGACGATGCGGTCGACGTCCCAGCCGCGGTTGGTGGGGAACGGTGTGATGGCGTCGGTCTCCTCGGCCACCAGCCGCCACAGGTCCTCGGGCGAGCCGACCCCGCCGGGGTAGCGGCAGGCCATGCCGACGATCGCCAGCGGCTCGTCGGTCCGCGCGGAGGTGGACCGTACGCGCTTGCGGGCGCCCGCGGTGGCGCCGCCGAGCTGGGTGCCGAGGTATCCGGCGAGGGCGCCGGGCGAGGGTAGTCGAAGATCAGGGTGGCCGGGAGGCGGAACCCGGTCTCCTGGGAGAGCGCGTTGCGCAGCTCGATGGCGGCGAGGGAGTCGAAGCCGAAGTCCTTGAAGGCCCGTTCGGGGTCGATGGCCTCGGGGTGCTGTGTCCGAGGACGGCGGCGACCTGGACCTGGACGGTGTGCAGCAGGGCGGTGGCGCGCTCCTCCTCACCGAGCCCGGCCATCCGCTCGGCGAAGGTGAGGTCGGCGCCCTCGGCGGCGGCCTCGCGGCGCAGGGTGCGGCCGACGAGCGCGTGGAAGACGGGGCGAGGGCGCTGCCCTGGCCGCGCAGCGCGGCCAGGTTCAGCCGCACCGGGGCGACGGCGGGAGCGCGGCGCGGCGGGCGAGGTCGAACAGCCGCGTGCCGTCCTCGGCGTCGAGTTCGGTCATGCCGCCGCGGGAGATACGGGCCCGGTCGGCGCTGTCCAGGCCGCTGGTCATGCCGCCGAGCGGGCCCACGGCCCCAGGCGAGGGAGAGCGGGGCGCCGCTCGCGCGGCGGTGGGCGGCGAGCGCGTCGAGGAAGGCGTTGGCGGCGGCGTAGTTGCCCTGGCCGGGGCGCCGACGACACCGGCGACGGAGGAGAACAGCACGAACGCCCGCAGGTCGAGTCCGGCGGTCAGCTCGTGCAGGTGGAGCGCGCCGTCGACCTTGGGGCGCAGGACGGCGTCGAGGCGTTCGGGGTGAGCGAGGCCACCACGCCGTCGTCGAGGGTGCCCGCGGCGTGCACCACGGCGGTCAGCGGGTGGTCGGCGGGGACGCTCGCGAGCACGGCGGCCAGCGCGTCGCGGTCGGCGACGTCGCAGGCGTGCACGGTGGCCTCGGCACCGAGGTCGGCGAGTTCGGCGACCAGGTCGGCCGCGCCGCCGCTCCGGCTGAGCAACAGCAGCCTGCGGGCGCCGCGTTCGGCGGCCAGGTGGCGGGCGACGACGGGCCGAGGCCGCCGGTGGCGCCGGTGAGCAGCACGGTGCCCTCGGGGTCGAGGGCGGGCGCGGTGTCGGTGGCGATCTCGGCGCGGGTCAGCCGGGCCGCGTACGCGGTGCCGCCGCGGACGGCGAGCTGCGGCTCCCCGGTGGCGAGGGCGAGCGCGGCGGTCTCGTCGGGGTCGGTGCCGTCGGCGTCGGCCGGGAGGTCGACGAGCACGAAGCGGTCGGGGTTCTCGGACTGGGCCGAGCGCGTGAGGCCCCAGACGGCGGCTCCGGCGAGGTCGGTGACCGGCTCGCCGTCGACGGCGACCGCGCCGCGGGTGAGCACCACCAGCGGGCGGGGTCGTCGGCCTGGAGCGCGTCGAGCGCGGCGTGGGTGGCGGCGCGTACGGCGTCGGCGTCGGTGCCCGGGCGCTGTGCAGGACGCGGTACTCGGTGTCGGGCGCGGTCTCGCCGAGCCGCAGCGGGTGCCAGCCGAGCTGGAACAGGGCGTCCCCGGCCTCGTCGTGGGCCGGGCGCAGGTTGGTCAGCGGCCGGGAGGCGAGCGAGGTGACGGTGGCCACGGGGCACCGGTGGCGTCGGCGAGGTGCACCGAGAAGGAGTGGGTACCGGTGGGGTGAGCCGGACGCGCAGCACGGAGGCGCCGACGGCGTGCAGGGTCACCCCGGCGAACATGAAGGGCAGCCGGGCGGTCTCGTCGTCCGAGCCGTCGCCGAGCAGGGCGAGGGCGTGCAGCGCGGCGTCGAAGGCCGCGGGTGCAGGCCGAAGCGCGCGGCGTCGGCGGCGGGCCGCTCGGGCAGCCGGACCTCGGCGAAGGTCTCTCGCCGCGCCGCCAGGCGGCGTGCAGGCCCTGGAAGGTGGGGCCGTAGTGGAGTCCGGAGGCGGCGTGCCGCTCGTACAGGCCCTCGGTGGTGAGGGGTTCGGCGTCGGCGGGCGGCCACTGGTCCAGGTGCTCGCCGGGGCGGGCGGGGTGTCGCCGAGGAGTCCGCTGGCGTGCAGGGTCCAGGGCTGTTCGGCGGGCGCGTTCTCGGCGCGGGAGTGGATGGTGACGGTGCGGGTCCCGGCGGGGCCGGGGCGCCCACGGTCACCTGGACCCGCAGCGCCTCGCCCTCGGGGAGGACCAGCGGCACCTCCAGGGCGAGTTCCTCCAGGTGGGCGCCGCCGACCTGGTCGCCCGCGCGGATCGCGAGTTCCACCATGGCGGTGCCGGGCACCACCACCGCGTCGCCGACGACGTGGTCGGCGAGCCAGGGGTGGGTGCGCACCGAGAGGCGGCCGGTGAGGACGGCGCCGCCCTCGTCGGCCAGGACGGTGACCGCGCCGAGCAGCGGGTGGTCGGCCGGGTCGAGCCCGGCGGAGGTGACGTCCCCGGCGGAGGTGGCGGCCTCGGCCCAGAAGCGCTCGCGCTGGAAGGCGGTGGTGGGCAGGTCGACGCGGCGCCCGCCGCCGAACAGCGCGCTCCAGTCGGGCGAGTGGCCGCTGATGTGCAGGTGGGCGACGGCGGCGAGCAGGGTCTCGGCCTCGGGCGCTCGCGCCGGGTGGCGGCGGCGAGCACCGCGTCGCCGGACTCCAGGCACTCCTGGGCCATGGCGGTGAGCACGGCGTCCGGGCCGAGTTCCAGGTAGCGGGTGACGCCCGCCTCCTGGAGGGCGCGGACGCCGTCGTGGAAGCGTACGGCGGCGCGTACGTGGCGGACCCAGTACTCGGGCGTGGAGATCTCGTCGGTGGCGACCGCGCCGGTCACGTTCGACACGACGGGCACCGTGGCCCTGCCGTACGTCAGGGACTCCGCCACGGCGCGGAACTCGGCGAGCATCGGCTCGATCAGCGGGGAGTGGAAGGCGTGCGAGACCGGCAGCCGCTTGGTCTTCTCGAACCCGGCGGCCAGGGCGGTCACCGCGTCCTCGGCGCCGGAGAGGACCACCGAGCGGGGCCGTTGACGGCGGCGACGCTGACCCGGTCGGCGACGTCGGCGAGCAGCGGAGGACCTCGTCCTCGGTGGCCTGGACGGCGACCATGGCGCCGCCGGGCGGCAGGGCCTGCATCAGCCGGCCGCGCGCGGAGACCAGGGCGGCGGCGTCCGGCAGGACAGCACCCCGGCGACGTGGGCGGCGGCCAGTTCGCCGATGGAGTGCCCGGCGAGGAAGTCGGGGCCAGCCCCAGGACTCGACCAGCCGGTACAGCGCCACCTCGACGGCGAACAGCGCGGACTGGGTGCGGGCGGTCTGGTTCAGCGGCTCGGGGTCGGTGCCGAAGACGAGGTCCTTCAGGCCCTCGTCGAGGTGGCCGCAGACCTCGTCGAAGGCGCGGGCGAACACCTCGAACCGCTCGTACAGCTCCTTGCCCATGCCCGCGCGCTGGGAGCCCTGGCCGGTGAAGAGGAAGGCGGTCTGCCCCTTGGCGGTACGGCCGCGCGGCGCCCGGGCGCCGTCGGCGATCTCGGCAGACCGCGCAGCAGTTGCTCGCGGTCGGTGCCGAGCACCACGGCGCGGTGCTGGTGGGCGGTCCTGGTGGTGGCCAGGGCGTGGCCGACGTCGTGCGGGTCGAGTCCGTCGTCGGCGGCGACGGCGGCGGCGACGCGGGCGGCCTGGGCGCGCAGCGCCTCGGGGTGCGGCCGGAGACCGGCCAGGGCACGGCGGGCAACCGCCGGGCGGCGGTGGGCTCCGGCTCGCTCTCGGCGGCCGGGGCTTGCTCGATGATGGTGTGGGCGTTGGTGCCGCTGGCGCCGAAGGAGGAGACGGCCGCGCGGCGCGGCCGGTCCCCTCCGGCCAGGCACGGGCCTCGGTCAGCAGCCGTACGGATCCGGTGTTCCAGTCGACCTTGGACGACGGCTCGTCCACGTGCAGGGTGCGCGGCAGCAGGCCGTGGCGCATGGCCATGACCATCTTGATGATGCCCGCGACACCGGCGGCGGCCTGGGTGTGGCCGATGTTGGACTTCACCGAGCCGAGCCACAGGGGGCGTCGGCGGGCCGGTCCTGGCCGTAGGTGTTCAGCAGCGCCTGGGCCTCGATGGGGTCGCCGAGGGTGGTGCCGGTGCCGTGCGCCTCGACCGCGTCGATGTCGGCGGGGTGAGCCGGGCGCTGTCCAGCGCCTGGCGGATGACGCGCTGCTGGGAGGGGCCGTTGGGGGCGGTCAGCCCGTTGGAGGCGCCGTCCTGGTTGACCGCGGAGCCGCGTACGACGGCCAGGACCTCGTGCCCGAGGCGCTGGGCGTCGGAGAGCCGCTCCAGCGCGAGCATGCCCGCGCCCTCGCCCCAGCCGGTGCCGTCCGCGGTGTCCGAGAAGGACTTGCACCGGCCGTCGGGGGCGAGGCCGCGCTGCCTGCTGAAGGCGATGAAGGACCCGGGGTCGACATCACGGTGGCGCCACCCGCCAGGGCGAGGGTGCACTCCTTCTGCCGCAGGGCCTGTACGGCGAGGTGGAGGGCGACCAGGGCCGAGGAGCAGGCGGTGTCGATGGTGACGGCGGGGCCCTCGACGCCGAGGGTGTAGGAGATCCGGCCGGAGATGACCGCGGCGAGGACGCCGGTACCCAGCGCCGTCTCGCTCTCCTGGTCGGACTTGGCCAACAGGTCCTTGTAGTCCTGGCCGTTGGTGCCCGCGAACACCCCGACCCGGGCGCCGTGCACCGAGTCCGGGGCGATGCCCGCCCGCTCCAGCGCCTCCCAGGAGGTCTCCAGCAGCAGCCGCTGCTGGGGTCCATGGCGATGGCCTCGCGGGGCTGATGCCGAAGAAGTCGGGCTCGAAGTCGGCGGCGTCGTGCAGGAATCCGCCGCGGCGCACGGTGGACTTGCCCGCGGCGTCCGGGTCCGGGTCGTAGAGCGCGTCCACGTCCCAGCCGCGGTTGTCGGGGAAGTCGGTGATGGCGTCGGTGCCGTCCGCGACCAGCCGCCAGAACTCCTCCGGGTGCTGACCCCGCCGGGGAAGCGGCAGCTCATCCCGACGATCGCGATCGGTTCCTGCTCCTCGGTCTCCACTTCGCGCAGCCGCTGCCGCGTCTGGTGCAGATCGGCGGAGACCCTCTTGAGGTAGGTGAGCAGCTTGTCATCGTTGGTCATCGAGTGTCGCCACTTCTGTGCGGGTCGGAAGACTGCGGACGCGCGGAGCGGGATTCCGCGTCATGCCGAGCCGAGTTCGTTGTCGATGAACGCGAAGACGTCGTCGGCGGAGGCGTCCTCCAGCGCCCCGGCGACGGCCGCGGAGTCACCGCCGAGGGTCTCGTTGAGGCCGTTGAGCACCGTCTGGACGCGCGAGGTGAGGCGTCCCTCCTCGATGTCGGCGGCGCTGAGTTCGCCGAGCCTGGCGGCCAGCCGCTCCAGTTCCTTGACCACGGAGTCGACCGAGGAGTCGGCCCCGGCCAGCTCGGTGCCGAGGTGCTTGGCGAGCGCGGCGGGCGTGGCGTAGTCGAAGATCAGCGTGGCGGGCAGCGCGACCCCGGCGGCGGTGCTGATGCGGTTGCGCAGGTCGACCGAGGTCAGCGAGTCGAAGCCCAGGTCGCGGAAGGCGGTGGTGGGTTCGACCCCGGCGGCGTCGCCGTAGCCGAGGACCAGCGCGGCCTGGCCGCAGACGAGGTCCTGGAGGGCGCGGTCGCGCTCGCCCGCGGTCAGTCCGTCGAGCTTCCGCGCGAAGTCGTCCGGGACGGAGGCGTCGCCGCCGCCGGTCGGTACGGCCCGCACCTCGGGGAGTTCGGACAGCAGGGGCTGGGCCGGGTGGCGGCGAAGGCGGGGCGAACCTGGTCCAGTCGACGTCGGCCACGGTCAGCACGGGCTCGCCGGACTCCAGGGCGCGGCGCAGCGCGGTCAGGGCCCGCTCGGGGTCGAGCTGGCCGATGCCCAGGGCCTTGCCCGCGTCGCGTACGGCGCCGTGGGCGGCCATGCCCGCGCCGCCCAGGGGCCCCAGGCCAGCGAGGTGGCGGCCAGGCCGCGGGCGCGCCGGTACTCGGCCAGCGCGTCGAGGTAGGCGTTGGCGGCGGCGTAGTTGGCCTGTCCGGCGCCGCCGACGGTGGCGGTGAGGGAGGAGAACAGCACGAAGGCCGACAGGTCGCGGTCCTCGGTGAGTTCGTGCAGGTTGCGGGCGGCGTCGGCCTTGGGGCCGAGGACGGTGGCGAACCGGTCGGGGTGAGCCGTCGAGCACGCCGTCGTCCAGTACGCCCGCGAGGTGCACCACGGCGGTCAGCGGGTGCTCCTCGGGCACCGTGTCGAGCAGCGCGGCGAGCGCCGTGCGGTCGGCGGCGTCGCAGGCGGCGAGGGTGACGCGGGCGCCGGTGGCGGTGAGTTCCTCGACGAGTTCGGCGGCGCCGGGCGCCTGGTCGCCGCGGCGGCTGGTCAGCAGCAGGTGCTCGGCGCCCTCGGCGGCGAGCCACCGGGCGACCTGGGCGCCGACGGCCCCGGTGGCGCCGGTCACCAGGACGGTGCCGGTGGGTGTCCACGGGTGCCGGTGCGCGGCGGCGCGTGCTCCAGGCGGCGGCCGAAGGTGCCGGACTCGCGGACCACGAGCTGGTCCTCGTCGCCCGCGCCGGTCAGTACGGCGGCGAGCCGGGCGAGGGCGCCCGCGCCCGGGTCGGCGGGAGGTCGATGAGCCCGCCCCAGCGCTCGGGTGCTCCAGCGCGGCGACCCGGCCCATGCCCACACCGGGGCCTGGTCGAAGCCGTCCGGGGAGGCCAGGGTTCGTGGGCCATGGCCTCGCGGGTGACGCACCACAGCCGGGCCTCGGTGCCGGTGTCGCCGAGCGCCTGCACGAGGGCGGCGGTGGTGGCGACGGGGAAGCGCAGCGCCAGCAGGGACAGCACGCCGTCGGCGGCGCTCCGCCCGGTGAGCAGGCCGCCCAGCGCGGTGCGGTCCTGGGCGTCGTCGGGGACCGTGAGCACGTCGACCTTCAGGCCGCGGTCGGTCAGCCCGGCCAGGGTGGCCTCCACCCACGGGTCGTCGGCGAGGACGGCGGGCACGACCGCGAGCCACTGCCCGGTGGGGCGAGGTCCTCGCCGCCGGGGACGGCGTGCCAGCCGACGCGGTAACGCCAGCCGTCGACGGTGGAGTTGGCCTGCCGCTGGTCGTGCCAGGAGGCGAGGGCCGGTACGAGCGCGGCGACGGGCGCCGGGTCCGCGACGCCGAGGGTGTCGGCGAGCGCGGCGACGTCCTGGTCGCGGACGAGCTGCCAGAACGGGTCGCCGTCCTCCCCGGGCGGTCCGCGGCCGGGGTCTGGAGGGCGAGCGTGGGGGCGTTCTCCCAGTGGCGGTTGCGCTGGAAGGGGTAGGTGGGCAGCGGCACCGGCGGGCGCCGTCGAAGAACACCGACCAGTCGGGCCCGGCTCCGGTGAGGTGGAGTCGGCACAGGGCGTCGGTCAGCGCCTTGGCCTCGCCCTGGTCGCGCCGCTGGGTGCCGATGACGTCGGGCACCACGTCCTGGGCCATGCCGGTGAGCACGGCGTCGGGGCCCACTTCGAGGAAGCGGGTGGCGCCCTGCTCGGCGAGGTCCGTACGCCGTCGTCGAAGCGGACGGCGGCGCGGACGTGGCGCACCCAGTAGCCGGGTGAGGTGATCTCGTCGGAGATCTCGCCGGTGACGTTGGAGACGACGGGCAGCCGCGGCTCGTGGAAGGTCAGCTGCTCCAGGACCTTGGCGAACGGCTCCAGCATGTCGTCCATGCGGTGGCTGTGGAAGGCGTGGGAGACCCGCAGCCGGTTGGTCTTCTCGAAGCCCTCGGCGAGCGCGAGGACCGTGGCCTCGTCGCCGGAGACGACGACGGCGCGGGGCCGTTGACGGCGGCGATGTCGGCGCCGTCGGTGAGCAGCAGGACGACCTCGGACTCGGCGGCGCGGATGGCGACCATCGCGCCCCGGCCGGAGGTCCTGCATCAGGCGCCCGCGGGCGGCCACCAGGGTCACCGCGTCGGGCAGCGTGAGCACCCGGCGACATGGGCGGCGACGACCTCGCCGATGGAGTGCCCGCCGAGCAGGTCGGGAGCGATGCCCCAGCTCTCCAGCAGCCGGAACAGGGCGACCTCGAAGGTGAACAGGGCCGCCTGGGTGTACATGGTCTGGTTCAGCGGCTCGGAGTCGGCTTCGAACATCACCTCGCGCGGCGACCGGTCGAGGTGCGCCTCGAACGCGGTGCTCACCTCGTCCAGGGCGCGGGCGAACACCGGGAAGGCGTCGTACAGTTCGCGGCCCATGCCCGCGCGCTGGGAGCCCTGGCCGGAGAAGAGCACGGCGAGTCGGCCGGGCTCGGCACCACCGTGGAGGTCTCGCGGCCCTCGGCGAGCGCGCGCAGCCCTCCAGCAGTTCGGTACGGTCCCGGCCGGTGACGGCGGCCCGGTGGGCGAACTGGGAGCGGGTGCGGGCCAGGGAGTAGCCGATGTCGGCCGGGTCGTACTCGGTGTCGGCGGCGAGCAGCCTGCTCGCCTGGGCGCGTACCCGTCGGCGGTCTTGGCGGAGAGCAGCCAGGGCACCACCGGGAGCGCGGCGGAGGTGGGCTCCGCCGGGGCCTCGACCGCCGGGGCCTCCTCGATGATGGTGTGCGCGTTGGTGCCGGAGATGCCGAACGAGGAGATGCCCGCGCGGCGCGGCTGGCCGTGGTCGGTCCAGGGCCGCGACTCCTTGAGCAGTTCCACGTCGCCCGCGGTCCAGTCGACGGCGGTGGAGGGTTCTCGCAGTGCAGCGACTTGGGCATGGAGCGCGCCCGCATCGCCATGACCACCTTGATGACGGCGGCGACTCCGGCCGCCGCCTGCGGGTGGCCCATGTTCGACTTGATGGAGCCGAGCCACATCGGCCGGTCCTCGGGCCGGTCCTGGCCGTAGGCGGCGATGACGGCCTGCGCCTCGATCGGGTCGCCGAGGGTGGTGCCGGTGCCGTGCGCCTCGACCATGTCGATCTGGTGCGGGGCGAGTTGGGCGTCGGCGAGGGCCTGCCGGATGACCCGGATCTGGGCGGGGCCGCTCGGCGCGGTCATGCCGTTGGAGGCGCCGTCCTGGTTGATGGCGCTGCCGCGGATCACGGCGAGCACCTCGTGCCCGTTGCGGCGCGCGTCGGACAGCCGCTCCACCAGCAGCATGCCCGCGCCCTCGGCCAGGCGGCGCCGGAGGCGTCGTCGGAGAAGGAGCGGCAGCGGCCGTCGGCGGACAGCGCCCGGCGCTCGCTGAACTCGATGAACATCTCGGGCTGGCCATGACGGCGGCGCCGCCGGCCAGCGCGAGGGTGCACTCGCCCTTGCGCAGCGCCTGGCAGGCGGAGTGCAGGGCGACCAGGGACGCCGAGCACGCGGTGTCCATGGTGACCGCGGCCCCTCCAGGCCGAGGGTGTAGGAGATCCGGCCGGAGACGATGCTGCCGGAGATGGTGCCGCCGACGTAGTCGTGGTGCATGAGGCCCACGAACACGCCGGTGGGGCTGCCCTTCATGGTGAGCGGGTCGATGCCCGCCCGCTCGAACGCCTCCCAGCTGACCTCCAGCAGCAGCCGCTGCTGGGGTCGGTGCCGGCGCGTCCTGGGGCTGATGCCGAAGAACGCGGGGTCGCACTCGGCGGCGTCGTGCAGGAAGCCGCCGTGCCGTACGTAGCTCTTGCCGGGGTGCCCGGCTCGGGGTCGTAGATCGACTCCACGTCCCAGCCGCGGTCCACGGGGAACCCGGACACGACGTCCACGCCGTCGTCCACGATCCGCCACAGGTCCTCGGGGTGCGGACGCCGCCCGGGTAGCGGCAGCCCATGCCGATGATGGCGATCGGCTCCCGGTCCTCGTCCTCCAGCTCCCGCACCCGGCGGCGCGACCGCTCCAGCTCGGTGGTCGCCCGCTTGAGGTAGTCGCGGAGCTTGTCGACGGTGGCCGCCTCTTCCATTACTGGGCTCCCAGTTCGTTGTCGATCTTCGCGAAGAGTTCCTCGTCGGTGGCGGAGCCGAAGTCCTCCGGCTGCGCGTCCGCGTCCTGCCGGACGTGGGTGTCGTGCCAGGTGCGCAGCAGGGCTTCGAGCCGCGCGGTGATCCGTGTGTGCGAGCCGTCCTGGTCGGGCAGCGTGGCGAGGGCGGCTTCGAGCCGGTCCACCTCGGCCAGTGCCGACCGGGCCAGGTCCGCGGGCCCGGGGACGAGTTCGCCCTTGAGGTACGCGGCCAGCGTGAGGGCGAGGGCTGGTCGAAGACCAGCGTCGCCGGAGGGAGAGCCGGTGGCCGCTCCCAGGAGGTTGCGCAGCTCCACGGCCGCGAGCGAGTCGAATCCCATGTCCTGGAACGCCCGTCCGGGGTCCACCGACTCCGCCGACGCGTGCCCGAGCACGGCGGCGACGTTCGTGCGTATCAGGTCCAGCAGCGCCCGGTCCCGTTCGGGTTCGGGCAGCGGGCCAGCCGGTCCCGCCAGGACAGCTCCCCGCCACGGTGCCGGGCTCGGCGGTCTTGCGGCGGGCGCCGCGCACCAGCCCGCGCAGCAGTGCGGGGATCCCGTCGGTACGGGCCCGTACGGCGGCCGTGTCCAGGCGGGTCGGCACCACGACGGCGTCCTGTCCGTTCAGGGCGGCGTCGAAGAGTTCCAGCCCTGGGCGGCGGGCAGGGCGGGAGTCCCATCCTGCGCATGCGCTCCAGGTCGGCGGCGTCCACGTGGTCGGCCATGCCGCCGACCTCGGACCACAGGCCCCAGGCCATGGAGACCGCGGGCAGCCCGGCGGCCCTGCGGTGCGCGGCGAGGCCGTCGAGGAAGGCGTTGGCCGCCGCGTAGTTCGCCTGGCCGCCGCCGACCAGGAGTCCGGCGGTCGAGGAGAACAGGACGAACGCGGTCAGCTCCCGGTCCCGGGTCAGCTCGTGCAGGTTCCACGCGGCGTCGACCTTGGGCCGCAGGACCCGCTCCACCTGTTCGTCGGTGAGCGAGCCGAGCATGCCGTTGTCGACGACTCCGGCGGAGTGCACGACGGCGCTCACGTCGTGCCGGGAGAACAGGTCGGCCAGTTGGGCGCGGTCGGCGGCGTCGCAGGCGGCGACGGTGACGGCGGCACCGAGTCCGGTGAGTTCGGCGCGCAGTTCGGCGGCGCCGGGGCGTCCGCGCCGCGGCGGCTGGTGAGCAGCAGCCTGCGCACGCCGTGGCCGGTGACCAGGTGGCGGGCGATCAGCCCGCCGAGGCCGCCGGTGCCGCCGGTGATCAGTACGGTGCCGTCGGCGTCCCAGTCGGGCGGGCCGCCGGGCTTGGCGCGGGCCAGCCGCGGGACGCGCAACTCGCCGTCGCGCAGCCACACCTCGGGCTCGCCGGAGGCAGCGCGGCAGCCAGGCCGGCACGTCGCCGCCGTCCCCGCCGGTGCTGTCGGTGTCGACGAGGAGGAAGCGGCCGGGGTTCTCCGACTCGGCGGCGCGCACCAGTCCGGCCAGCGGGGCGTGGCTGAGGTCGTCGGCGCGGGTGAGCACCGCGAGCCGGGAGCGGGCGAACCGGTCGTCGGCGAGCCAGCCGCGGATGTCGGCGAGGGTGTCGCCGATCCGGTCGCGTACCGCCGCCGGGACGTCGTCGGCGGACGCGCCGGGCACCGCCAGGACCACCACGTCGGGCACCTCGTCGGTGAGCGCGGCCAGGCCGGAGTGGACCGGCGCCGCGAGGCCCAGGTCGCCGGGGCCGCAGACCGCCACGGAGACCCGGGCGTCCGGCGCCGGGTGCGGCAGCGGCACCTGGTCGAGCCGGTACAGCGACTCCTCGGCGCCGCCCGCGAGTTGGTCGGCGGAGACGGGCGGGCGACGAGGCCGCGGACGGTGGCGACGGGGCGCCGGTGCCGTCCGCGACGGCGAGCGAGACCTCCTCCGCGCCGGTGGCGGTCATGCGCAGCCGCAGCACGGAGGCTCCGGCGGCGTGCAGGGTGACGCCGCTCCAGCTGAACGGCAGGACGGCCTCGCCGTCGCCGAGTTCGATGAGGTTGACGTGCAGCACCGCGTCCAGCAGCGCCGGGTGGATGCCGAACGAACCGGCCGAGGCCCGCGCGCTCTCCGGCAGCGCCGCCTCCGCGAACAGCTCGTCGCCGCGCCGCCACACCCGCGCAGCCCCTGGAAGACCTCGCCGTATCCGTAACCGGCCCGCGCGAGCCGGGTACAGCTCGCCCAGGTCGACGGCCTCGGCGCCCTCGGGCGGCCATACGTCGAACCCGGTGCCGGTGCCGGTGCCGGTGCCGGTCCCGGCTGTGCCGGTGCCCAGGACGCCGGTCGCGTTGCGGGTCCAGGGCGCGTCGGGCGCGTCCGCGCGGCGCGACCACACGGTCAGCCCGCGCCGCCCGCCGTCGTCGCCGCCGACGGCCACCTGCACCACCGTCGCGCCGTGTTCGGGGAGGATCAGCGGCGCTTCGAGGGTGAGTTCCTCGACCGTGTCGCAGCCCGCCTTGTCCCCGGCCTGGACCGCCATCTCCACGAAGGCGGTGCCGGGCAGCAGGACGGTGCCGAGGACGACGTGGTGGCCGAGCCAGGGCTGCGCGGACAGCGACAGCCTGCCGGTGAGCAGCAGGCCGTCGGAGTCGGGCAGTTCGGCGAGGGCGCCGAGCAGCGGGTGCCCGGCGGAGATCTGGCCCAGGCCGCTGGCGTCACCGCTGTTGCCGGTGGCCTCCAGCCAGAGCCGGGTGCGCTGGAACGGGTAGGTGGGCAGGTCGACCCGCCGGGCGCCGTGGGCGGCGAAGAACGCGGACCAGTCGACGGCCACCCCGGCGCCGTACAGGCGGGCGAGGGCGCCGACGAGTTCGCGCTCCTCGCCGCTGTCGCGGCGCAGCGTCGGGACGGCCACGACGCCCTCGGACACGCAGTCCTGCGCCATGGCGGTCAGCACCGCGTCGGGGCCCAGTTCCAGGAAGGTGCGTACGCCCGCTCGTGGAGGGTCTCCACGGCGGCGGCGAAGCGCACCGGGCGGCGCACGTGCTCCACCCAGTAGTCGGGCGAGGTGAGTTCCTCGTCGGTGGCCGCGGCGCCGGTGAGCGTGGAGACGATGGGGATCCGCGGCGGCTGGTAGTCGAGGGCCTTGGCGGCCTCGCCGAAGGCGGCCAGCATCGGTTCCATCAGCGGCGAGTGGAAGGCGTGCGAGACCTTCAGCCGGTTGGTCTTCTCCACGTGCGCGGCGACCTCGGCGACGGCGTCCGCCTCGCCGGAGACGACCACCGAGCGCGGGCCGTTGACGGCGGCGATGCCGACCCGGTCGGTACGCCCCTCCAGCAGCGGCAGCACCTCGGCCTCGCTCGCCCGCAGCGCGGTCATCGCGCCGCCCTCGGGCAGTTGGGCCATCAGCCGTCCGCGGGCGAGGACCAGCGTGACGGCGTCTTCGAGGAGAGCACGCCGGAGACGTGCGCGGCGGCCAGTTCGCCGACCGAGTGGCCCACGAGCAGGTCGGGGCGCACGCCCCAGGTCTCCAGCAGCCGGAACAGCGCCACCTCGACGGCGAAGATCGCGGCCTGGGCGTGGTCGGTGCGGGTCAGCAGTTCCGGCTCGGACTCGACGAGGTCGGCCAGCGGGCGCTCCAGCTCCGGGTCGAGCAGCGCGGCGACCGCGTCGAAGGCGGTGGCGAACGCGGGGAACGCGCCGTACAACTCCGTCCCATTCCCAGGCGTTGGGCGCCCTGGCCGGTGAAGAGGAACGCCAGCTTGCCGCCCGCGGGGTGGTGCCGGGGTGGGCGGCGAGGCCGGTGAGCAGCTCCTCGGTGTCGCTGCCGACGGCGAAGGCCCGGTGGTCCCAGGCGGACCGGGTGGTGGCCAGGAGTAGCCGACGTCGACGGGGTGAGGTCCGGCCGGGCGGCGAGCCAGCCGCGCAGCCGCCGCGTCTGGTCGGCCAGCGCCCCGGGGTCCGGCCGGACAGCAGCCACGGGACGGGTACGGGCGCGTCGGCGCGGACCGCGGCGTCGGCCCCTCGGCGGGTGCCGCGGGCTCGGGCGCCTGCTCCAGCACGACGTGCGCGTTGGTGCCGCTGATGCCGAACGAGGAGACGGCTGACCTGCGCGGCCGTCCGGTCTCCGGCCAGGCGCGGTGCTCGGTGGCGAGCGCCACGGCGCCGGAGTCCCAGTCGACCTCGGGGCTCGGCTCGTCGGCGTGCAGGGTCCTGGGCACCGCGCCGTGGCGCATCGCCTGGACCATCTTCATCACGCCCGCCACCCCGGCCGCGGCCTGGGTGTGACCGAAGTTGGACTTGACCGAGCCGAGCCACAGCGGCTGGCCCTCGGGGCGTTCGCGCCCGTAGGTGGCGAGCAGCGCCTGGGCCTCGATCGGGTCGCCGAGGGAGGTCCCGGTGCCGTGCGCCTCGACGACGTCCACGTCGTTGGGGTGAGGCCCGCACCGGCCAGCGCCTGCCGGATGACCCGCTGCTGCGAGGGGCCGTTCGGGGCGGTCAGGCGGCTGCTGGCGCCGTCGGAGTTGATCGCGCTGCCGCGCACCACGGCCAGGATCCGGCGGCCGTTGCGCTGGGCGTCGGAGAGCCGCTCCACGAGCAGCATCCGGCGCCCTCGCCCCAGCCGGTGCCGTCGGCCCCGGCGCCGAACGCCTTGCAGCGGCCGTCGGGGGCGAGCCCGCGCTGGCGGCTGAAGTCGACGAAGGTCTCGGGGTCGACATCACGGTGACGCCACCGGCGAGCGCGAGCGCGCACTCGCCCGACTGGAGCGCCCTGACCGCCCAGTGCAGCGCGACCAGCGAGGAGGAGCAGGCGGTGTCGACGGTGACCGTCGGCCCCTCCAGGCCGAAGGTGAACGCGACGCGGCCGGAGGCGATGCTCGCGGCGCTGCCGTTGGACAGGTAGCCGTCGAGGTCGTCCGGCGCCGAACTGAGCCGGGTCGCGTAGTCGTTGTACATCACCCGGCGAACACGCCGGTACGGCTGCCGCGCAGGGTGGCCGGGACGATGCCCGCGTCCTCGAAGGCCTCGAAGGAGGTCTCCAGGAGCAGCCGTTGCTGCGGGTCCATGGCCAGCGCCTCGCGCGGGCTGATGCCGAAGAAGTCGGGGTCGAAGTCGGCGGCGTCGTGCAGGAAGCCGCCGGTACGGGCGTAGGTCTTGCCCGGCCGCGCGGGATCGGGGTCGTACAGGGACTCCACGTCCCAGCCCCGGTCCGCCGGGAAGTCCGAGACCGCGTCGGTGCCCGCGGCCACCAGCTCCCACAGATCGTCGGGGTGGTGACGCCGCCGGGGTAGCGGCACCCCATGCCCACGATCGCCACGGGCTCATGCGCGCGTTGTTCGAACTCGCGCAGCCTTCGGCGGGCTTCGCGTAGGTCAGAAGCCGTTCGCCTGAGGTAGTCGAGCAGTTGGTCCTCATTGTTCACGAGCGCAGCCATCCGATCGAAATCGAAAGAAGCCCTATTGGACATGCGGACGACGATCCTGGTTCTCCGGTCCGCTCCTCTGCCAGTCGGAGGCTAAGGACGCGCGGATGACCGATCCAACCCTATCCCCCAGCGGGCTCCCAACGTGCCCGATCGGTCAGCAAAGCGACCGATCGGCGCCCGATAGCGGCCCCGCGCTGCCCGAAGGCCTTGGCTTCCGGCCTTTCGGTCTCGGCTATGAACAAAGCAGGAAGCCTCAGTTGACCCGCTCCAGGGGCAACTGCGGGGCGTAGAGTGATAGTTGACAGCGTTAGTGAAGCCCGATAACATCCTGGCTTACTTAGGCAAATGAACTGACAGTGATTCGGCCTAATTGCGCTCGTGAGGGACCAATGAAATCCTCAATAGTGATGAATACTTGGTCAACCTTTGATGAGCAGCACCTGCATCGGGCTGACCGGCCATTAGGGTCTGGTACGACGCCTGCACAGCCGGGCGGCTCACGCCGCTCAACGCCGTCACCACTCCTCGCACAGCACTCGGGCACCACAGCACCATTGGCAGAGAAATCGAAGTACTCGCGAGTACAGCTCGCGGGAAGTACCGAGGGCTCCTCGCTCTCGGCTTCGCGGGTCGGTCACGGAACGCTCCATCATTTCCGGGCATTTCCACGCCGCCCGAGTTTCCGATGCCCCGACCACGGCCATCGGAGATCTGTCACCCTCCCGCACAGCGCCGCGACTAGGCACAGCACAGGATCAATCGAACCGACGCCCGGCGGCACGGTCACCGACGCCGCATGCCTCCGGGTGCCCGCACCCCCACCACATCACTCCAGCTCCCACACGCCTTTGACCAGTGAGAGCGCTCTCCACACCGGTGGCCGGAGGTGCGCGACCACACGGGGAACGCTGACCACTGGGGACCACGATGCGCTTGTACGACCGCACCAGAGAGCTTGAAATCCTGAGTCAGGCTTTAAAGGACTCCACCGCGGGATCCGGGCAGCTCGTGATTGTCACAGGAGGCCCCGGATCCGGCAAGACCGACCTCGTATACGAGTTCTTGAACATCGCGGGTGCGCAAGGTGCCCGGGTGTTGATGGCCACCGCCACCGCGGCCGGCCCCGCACAACCGCTCGGCGTCATCGGGCAGTTGCTGCACAACGGCGAGGTCGCCTACCCGGACGTGCTCACGATGCGCCCTTTTCGCCGCAGATGACACAGCGTCAGGCGGCGATAGGAGTGGACACCCGGGGACTTCGGACCGCCGGGACAGGCCGTCACCAGGGCGATTCTCGAACTCGCGGAGGACCGCACAGTCGTCGTCGCCATCGACGACGCGCACCTGATGGACCGTGAATCTCTGGAGATAACTCTCAGCCTTCTGCGGAGAATTCGGACCAAAAGTCCTCCTCGTTTGCGTGACGTGGGGACAGTCGGGATCCACGGGCCTTCCGCGCACGCCGACCTCATTCGCCAGCCGCACCACCGGGTGCGCCTGGCACCTCTTTCCGAGCCGGGCGTGGCGGCCGTACTCGCCGCGCAGGCCGGGCACCTGCTCCCGTCGGAGATCAGCGCCGCCTATCACCGGGCGACGGCCGGAAATCCGACGCTGGTGCACGCCCTTCTGGACGACAGCACCCGGTTCAGCGCCGACATCGGCGAGCCCGTCGCCGGTACCGCCTTCCGGCAGGCGGTGCTCGGCTGCCTCAGCCGGGGCGACGCCGCGCACCGCCGGGTCGCCAGAACCCTGGCGGCGCTGGGCGACAGCGCCTCGCCCGGGGTCACCGCGCAGCTGCTGCGGCTGCCCCCAGCCATGTGCAGGAGGCCGTCGACGACCTCAACTCGATGTGTCTGCTGGACGGTTACCGCTTCCGCCACCCGGCGGCGGCCGAGGCCGTCCTCGGTGACATGGACCATCCGGGGCGTACGCGGTTGCACAGCGAGGTGGCCCGGCTGCTCTACACCCGCGGGCGCCCTCCGCCTCGGTGGCCGAGCATCTGCTCGCCGCCGACCGGGTCGTCGGACCCTGGGGCAGACGGTGCTGCGTGCCGCCGCCGACCAGGCCCTGGCCTCGGACGACGTGGAGCACTCGACCGACTGCCTGCGGCTGCTGCTGCGGGAGTGCGAGGACCAGCGGGAGCGGCACGCGCTCTCGGTGGCCCTGGCCCGCGCCCACTTCCGGGTGAACCCGGCCGCGGCGGGGACGCATCTGGCCCCGCTGCGACAGGCCGTCCTGGACGACGCGCTGGACGTCCGCGACACGGCCGAGGTGCTGCGCCACATGCTGTGGCAGGGCGACACCGAGCTGGCGGCCAAGGCCATCGGCGGGCTCGGCACCTCCGCGTCGCCGGCGGACTCCCAGACGCTCGCCGAGATGGAGTTCATCCGTCAGTGGTTCTACGGCGTGCCCTGGGTCAGCCATCGCGGCGGCAAACTCGCCTCGGCGTCGATGGACCGCGCCGTCGACGTCGACGACGTCGGGCTCGGCGCGAAGGTGGCCCTGCTCATCAGCGGGTCCCCACCGACGACGCCGTCGCCAACGTGGCCGAGGCCCTCCAGGGCCACCGCATCGACCACATGCGGCTGGAGCTGGTGGCGATGTCGCTGCTGGTCATCGCGCACACCGACCGGACGGCGACCGCGGCGGAGACCTGCGACACGCTGCTGAAGTACGTCACCGAGCGCAAGGCCAGCACCTGGCAGGCCGTGCTCGGTGCCGTCCGCGCGGAGATCGCGCTCCTCCAGGGGACGTGGCGACCGCCGCGGACAAGGCGACCGAGGCCCTGGACACGCTGCACGAGCAGGGCTGGGGCGTACTGGTCGGGCTGCCGCTGTCGACGGCGATCCTCGCCAACACCGGGATGGGGCGCCACGAGGAGGCGGCCGAACTCCTCAACCGCTCCGTGCCGGACGCGATGTTCCGCACCGTGTTCGGCATCCAGTACCTGCGGGCCCGGGGCCATCACTACCTGGCCACCGACCGGGCCTTCGCCGCGCTCAACGACTTCGAGACCTGCGGTCGGCTGATGCGCGACCGGAACGCCAACCTGGAACAGGGCATCCCCTGGCGCATCGACCTGGCGCAGGCCAACCTGCGGATCGGCAAGGTCCGCACGGCGAAGGAGTGGGCGGAGAAGCACATCAGGCTGCCCGGCGGCTACAGCACGCGCTCGCGCGCCATCGCGCTGCGCGTCCTGGCGGGCGCCAGCCAGCCGCACCACCGCACCTCCCTGCTGCGGGAGTCGATCGACCTGCTCAAGACCTGTGGCGACCGGCTCGAACTCGCCTTGGCCTTCGCGGATCTGTCGGCCGCCCACTACGAGCTGGGCGAGTACGCCAGGGCCCGGCTGGTGGCGCGGCAGGCGGCCCAGGAGGCGGAGCGCTGCCACGTCCAGTCGCCGGTGCGCAACCGGCTGGTCAGCCCGGAGCAGAGCCACGCCTCCGGGCCCCAGGGGTCGGCGCCCCATCCTCAGCGACGCCGAGTGCCGGGTCGCCGGGCTCGCCGCCCTGGGGTACACCAACCGTGAGATCAGCACCCGTATCCATGTCACCATCTCCACCGTCGAGCAGCACCTCACCCGCGTCTACCGGAAACTGAACGTGGCCAGCCGCGCGGAGCTGCCGTCAAAGTGCTCGAACAGCAGATCCCGACGATGTCGGACCACGTCACCGGGACCGTCCCCGGCCGTGGAGGGCCGACTCGCCTGACATCGTTCTCCTCCTCCTACTCGTTCCACGCGCCACCCCGTGATGGCCCGCCGGCTCGACCGGCGGGCCATTCCGTGCCCGGGTGCCGGGCCAACCGTGCCCGGAGGCCGGGGTGTTGGTGACCGTTTCCGGATGCCCGTGGGCCCGTGGCCCGAGGTCCGTGCCGGGACGCCCCAGTCCGCCTCCGGGTCCGGCGCGACGGGCTGCCCTCGGCGTACCGGCCTCGGCGTACCGGCCTCGGCGCGGCGGCCGCCGGGCCGGACGAGGACCGTCCGGCGCACGTACCGCCGGACAGTCCCCGCCCACCGGGTGGCCTGGCGGCCCACCCGTCCGACGTGCGCACCGCGGGTGACCACGGCCCGCCGTACGCACCGGAGTGTGCCGCCCGTACCCGCGCGCCGCGCTCCCCGGCCGCCGTGCGCACGGCGGCCTCGGGACGCGCCGCGCGCCCTGGGCACCCGGGTCCGTCTCCGCGAGCGGGCCCGGCCCGCGGCGGCTGCCGCGGGGCCGGCGACGGGCCGGACCCACGGGCCCGGCCCGCCGCGGCGCGCGTCGCCGCGCGGGGTGTCGCGACGGTGCTCAGCTGAAGCTCCCGAGCTCGTCGTCGAGGATGCCGAACAACTCGTCCGCCGTGGCCGACTCCAGCGCGGGCCCGCCCTCGGCCCCGGTCTCCTCCTCCGGGCGGCGCCGGTCCACTTCGCGGTCAGGGCGCGCAGCCGCAGGGCGACCCTGGCCCGCTGCTCCTCCCCGACCACCGCCGGGTCCAGGAGCGTCTCCAGGCGCATCACCTCGGCCTCGGCGTCCGGCGCGGCGTCCCCGGTGTCCTCGATCAACTCGTCGCACAGCAGGCCGGTGATCGCCTCGGGCGTCGGGTAGTCGAAGGTCAGGGTCGTCGACAGGCGCAGGCCGGTGTCGGCGCTGATGCGGTTGCGCATCTCCAGGGCGGCCAGCGAGTCCACGCCCAGTTCGCCGAAGCCCCGTTCGGGGTCGACCGCGTCGGCCCCGCCGTATCCGAGGACGTCGGCGACATGGCCGCAGACCATCTCCAGCAGCAGCTTCCTGGCGTCGCCCGGGAGAGGGCGGCGAGCCGCTCCGGCAGTGCCTCTGGGGCGGTCCGCTCGGCCTCGGCCGTCGGCGCGGTGCGCACCGTACGGCGTGCCGGGGCCGGCCGAGGCCGCGCACCAGCGGCGGCGCGTCCTCGGTGACCTGGACCCGGACCGGCAGCAGCGCGGCGCGGTCGGTGGTCAGGGCCAGGTCGAACAGTGCCAGCGCGCGGTCGACCGGCAGCGGCCTGATGCCGTCGCGGGCCAGTCGGCGCAGCTCGGTCTCGCCCAGTCCCCGGCCATGCCCGAGGCGGTGTCCCACAGGCCCCAGCCGAGCGACAGGGCGGGCAGCCGGCGGCGCGGCGGTGGGCGGCGAGGGCGTCGAGGAAGGCGTTCGCGGCGGCGTAGTTGGCCTGTCCCGCGGCGCCGAGGGTGCCCGCGGCGGACGAGAACAGCACGAAGGCCGCCAGGTCCGTCTCGCGGGTCAGCTCGTGCAGGTTCCACGCGGCGTCCGTCTTCGGGCGCATGACCGCGTCCAGCCGCTCCGGGTGAGCGCCGAGATCAGGGCGTCGTCCAGGACGCCGGCGGCGTGCACCACGGCGGTCAGCGGGTGGGCGTCGGGGATCTCGTCGAGCAGCCGGGCCAGGGCGTCGCGGTCGGTCGCGTCGCACGCGGCGACCGTGACGGTGGCGTCGAGTTCGCCCAGTCCGCCGGGGCCTTCCAGGACCGAGGCGTCGCCGCCGCGGCTGGTGAGCAGCAGGTGCCTGACGCCGTGCGCGGTGACCAGGTGCTCGGCGAGCAGCCGCCCGAGGGTTCCGGTGCCGCCGGTGATGAGGACGGTGCCCTCGGGTCGAGTCCGCCGAACGTGCCCTCGGGCGCGGCGCCGGTGAGCTTGGGGACGTACGCGGTGCCCTCGCGCAGGGCGAGTTCGGGTTCGCCGGTGGCGACGGCGGCGGGCAGCGCGGCCTCGGAGGCGGGTCGCCGTCGA
This sequence comes from Streptomyces sp. M19, assembly GCA_038070365.1. Taxonomy (GTDB): domain Bacteria; phylum Actinomycetota; class Actinomycetes; order Streptomycetales; family Streptomycetaceae; genus Streptomyces. The sequence goes on from JAMYWE010000001.1 coordinate 923,760, forward strand.
GGTCGACGAGGACCAGCCGTCCGGGGTGCTCCACGGCGGCCGAGCGGACCATGGCCCAGACACCGGTCTGGGCGAGGTCGGGCACGGCGCCGAGCAGCGGGTGTCCGACCGCGCCCGTGGTGACGACCACCAGCGGGCCGCTGTCGGCGGCGCCGTCGGCGAGCCGTTCCTGGAGCGCGGCCAGGGCCCTGAGCGCCGTCTCGCGCGCGGCGGCGGGCGGGCTGGCCGCCCGGCCTCGGGCGCGAACACGACGGTGTCGGGGTGGGCGCGGTGCCCGCGGGGAGTGGCAGCGGCGTCCAGGCCACCTCGTAGAGGTCGGCGGCGGCCGGGGCGGCGGCGGACAGCTGCTCGGCGGAGATCTGCCGGATCCGCAGCGAGGAGACCTCGGCGACCGGCGCGCCCTCGGCGTCGTGGAGGGTCAGGCTCATCTCCTCGGTGCCGTGCGGGTCAGCCGCAGCCGCAGGGCGGAGGCGCCCGCCGCGTACAGCGTCACGCCCTCCCAGGAGAACGGCAGGGTCATCACCGTCGGGTCCTGGCCGTCGAGCAGGTCGATGGCGTGCAGCGTGGAGTCCAGCAGCGCGGGGTGGAGGCCGAAGCCGTCCGGTACCGCGTCCTGGGGCAGGGCGAGTTCGGCGACGACCTCCTCGCCGACCCGCCAGGCGGCGCGCAGGCAGCGGAACGTCGGCCCGTAGCCGTAGCCCTGCTCGGCGAGGTGGTCGTAGGTGCCGCCGAGGTCGACGGGCACGGCACCGGCCGGGGCCAGGCGCCCATGGCCGCGGGCTCCGGCCCGGCGGCCGGGACCAGGACGCCGGTGGCGTGCCGGGTCCAGGCCGCGCCGGTGTCCTCGGCGCGGGCGTGGACGGTGACCTGGCGGCGTCCGCTGTCGTCGGGGGCGGCGGCGACCACCTGGAGCAGGGTCGCGCCCCGTTCGGGCAGCACCAGCGGCCGTTCGATGGTCAGTTCCTCCACCCGCGAGCAGCCGGCCCGGTCCCCGGCCTGGACCGCCAGTTCCACGAAGGCGCTGCCGGGCAGCAGGACGACGTCGGCCACGGCGTGGTCGGCGAGCCAGGGTGGGTGTCCAGGGAGACCCGGCCGGTGAGGGCCACGGTGTCGCTGTCGGCGAGGTCGACCACGGCGCCCAGCAGCGGGTGTCCGGCCGGGGTCTGGCCGAAGCCCGCCGCGTCGGCGGGTCCGGCCGGGCCGTCGTCGAGCCACAGCCGCTGCCGCTGGAAGGCGTAGGTGGGCAGGTCGACCCGGTGGGCGCCGGTCCCGGCGTGCGCCCGCTCCCAGTCCACGGCGACGCCGCGGACCTGGACGGCGGCCAGGGCGGTGGCCAGGGCCACGGGCTCCTCGCGGTCGCGGCGCAGGGCGGGGACGAGCGAGGACCGCTCGGGGTCGGCGAGGCAGTGGGTGCCCATGGTGGACAGCACCGCGTCGGGGCCGAGTTCGAGGAAGGTCCGTACGCCCTCGGCCTCCAGGGTGCGTACGCCGTCGCCGAAGCGGACGGCCTCGCGGACGTGGCGCACCCAGTACGCGGGCGAGGTCAGCTCCTCGGCGGTGGCCTTGGCCCCGGTGAGGTTGGAGACGATCGGGATGGCGGGCGGGGCGAACCGCAGGCCGCGGGCGACCTCGCCGAACTCCTCCAGCATCGGGTCCATCAGCGGGCTGTGGAAGGCGTGGCTGACGCGCAGCCGCTTGGTCCTGCGGTCGGCGAAGACCTTCTCGACGGCGGCCACGCCCTCCTCGGCGCCGGAGACGACCACGGCGGTGGGGCCGTTGACGGCGGCCAGGCTCACGTCCGGGCCGAGGTGTTCGGCGACCTCCTCCTCGGTGGCGTCGACGGCGAGCATCGCGCCGCCCTCGGGCAGCGCCTGCATGAGCCGTCCCCGGGCCACGACCAGCCGGGCGGCGTCGTCGAGGAGAGGACGCCCGCGACGTGCGCGGCGGTCAGCTCGCCGATGGAGTGCCCGGCGAGGTAGTCGGGCCGGACGCCGAGGACTCCAGCAGCCGGAACAGGGCGGTCTCGACCGCGAACAGGGCGCTCTGGGTGTACAGGGTGCGGTCCAGGAGCGCGGCCTCCTCGCTGCCGGGCTCGGCGAGGATCACCTCGCGCAGCGGCCGGTCGAGGTGGGCGTCGCACCGCGCGCACGCGTCGTCCAGCGCCTGCCGGAAGACGGGGAAGGTGTCGTACAGGGCGCGTCCCATGCCGGGCGCTGGGCGCCCTGGCCGGTGAAGAGGAAGGCGAGCTTGCCCGCGACCTGCTTGCCGCGCACCACGTGTTCCGCCGTGGCGCCCTCGGCCAGCGCGGTGAGCCCTGCGAGGAGTTCGTCCCGGTCGCGGGCGACGACCGCGGCGCGGTGGGTGAGGGCGGCCCGGCCGGTGGCCGTGGAGTAGGCGAGGTCGGGCAGCGGCGCGTCGGCCACCGAGGTCAGCCGCCGGGCCTGGGCGGCGAGCGCCTCGGGGTGGCGCCGGAGACCAGGACGGGCAGCAGCGGGCGGGGCCGGAGTCGGCGGCGGGCGCCGACTCCGCTCGGCGGGGCCTGTTCGATGATGGTGTGGGCGTTGGTGCCGGAGATGCCGAACGAGGAGACGGCCGCGCGGCGCGGGCGGTCCCCTCCGGCCAGGCGCGGGCCTCGGTCAGCAGCCGTACGTCACCGGCCGCCCAGTCGACCTGGGACGAGGGGCGTCCACGTGCAGGGTGCGCGGCAGTACGCCGTGGCGCATGGCCAGCACCATCTTGATGACGCCCGCGACGCCCGCGGCGGCCTGCGCGTGGCCGATGTTGGACTTGATCGACCCGAGCCACAGCGGGTCGTCCCGGTCCGCTCCTGGCCGTAGGTGGCCAGCAGCGCCTGGGCCTCGATGGGGTCGCCGAGGGTGGTGCCGGTGCCGTGCGCCTCGACCGCGTCGACCTCGGCCGCCGTGAGGCGGGCGTTGGCGAGGGCCTGGCGGATGACGCGCTGCTGGGAGGGGCCGTTGGGGCGGTCAGCCCGTTGGAGGCGCCGTCCTGGTTGACCGCGGAGCCGCGTACGACGGCCAGGACCTCGTGGCCCAGGCGCCGGGCGTCGGAGAGCCGCTCCAGCAGGAGCATGCCGACGCCCTCGGAGAGCACGGTGCCGTCGGCGCCGTCGGCGAAGGACTTCGCGCGGCCGTCGGCGGCGAGATTGCGCTGCCTGCTGAAGTCCACGAACGTGTCGACCGTCGACATCACCGAGACGCCGCCCGCCAGGGCGAGGGTGCACTCCCCTGCCGCAGGGCCTGCACCGCCAGGTGCAGGGCCACCAGCGAGGAGGAGCAGGCGGTGTCGACGGAGAGCGTGGGCCCTCAAGTCCCAGGGTGTAGGCGACCCGGCCGGAGGCGACGCTGCCGAGGCTGCCGTTGCCGAGGTAGTCGCGTACCGCCTCGGGTGCGTTGCTGAGCCTGCTGCCGTAGTCGTGGTACATGACGCCGGTGAAGACGCCCGTGCGGCTGCCGCGCACCGCGTGCGGGTCGATCCCGGCGCGCTCCAGCGCCTCCCAGGACGCCTCCAGCAGCAGCCGCTGCTGGGGGTCCATGGCGATGGCCTCGCGCGGGCCGATGCCGAAGAAGTCGCCGTCGAAGTCGGCCGCGTCGTAGAGGAATCCGCCCTCGCGGGCGTAGGTCCTGCCCGCGGTGCCGGGCTCCGGGTCATAGATCCCGTCGACGTCCCAGCCGCGGTCGCGGGGAAGGGGCGATGCCGTCGCGGCCTTCGGCCAGCAGCTCCCACAGTTCCTCGGGGTGCTGACGCCGCCGGGTAGCGGCAGCTCATCGCGACGATCGCGACGGGTTCGTCCAGCGCGGTCGGGTCGCCGGGCGCGGTCGCGGGTGCCTGCGCGCTCTCCTCCTCGCCGAGCAGTTCGGTCTTGAGGTGGGCGACGAGGGCGAGGGCGTCGGGGTAGTCGAAGACCAGGGTGGCGGGGAGCCGCAGGCCGACGACGGCGCCGAGCCGGTTGCGCAGCTCCACGGCCGTGAGCGAGTCGAAGCCGGACTCGCGGAAGGCGCGGCGCGGGTCGAGGACCATGTCCGGGTCGTGGCCGAGGACGGCGGCGACGTGGGTGCGGACCAACTCCAGCAGGGTCGCGTCGCGTTCGGCCGGGGCCAGGGCCAGCAGCCGGTCCTTCAGCGTGGTCTCGGAGGCGGTACGGGCCGCCGCGAGGCGGCGGGTGGGCGCGGGCACCAGGCCGCGCAGCACGGCGGGCACGCTGTCGGCCCGCGCAGCGCGGCGGGCTCCAGGCCGACCGGGAGCAGGAAGGGCTCGTCGCCGGAGAGCGCGCGGTCGAAGAGGGCGAGGCCCTCGGCGGTGCCGAGGGGCGGACCCCGGCGCGGGTCATGCGCTCCACGTCGGCGTCGGTCAGATGCGCGGTCAGGCCGGTGCGCTGCTCCCAGAAGCCCCAGGCGAGCGAGGTCGCGGGCAGGCCGCGGGCGGCGCGGTGGCGGGCCAGGCCGTCGAGGAAGGCGTTGGCGGCGGCGTAGCCGGACTGGCCCGCGCCGTCCACGATTCCGGCGGCGGAGGAGAACAGCACGAACGCGGAGAGGTCGAGCCCCGCGGTCAGCTCGTGCAGGTGCCAGGCGGCGTCCGCCTTGGGCCGCAGCACGGCGTCGAGCCGGTCCTCGGTGAGGGCGGTGACCAGGCCGTCGTCCAGCGCCCCGGCCAGGTGGACCACGGCGGTCAGCGGGTGCTCGGCGGGGATGTCGGCGAGGAGGGCGGCGAGTTGGTCCCGGTCGGCGGCGTCGCAGCGGGCCACGGTCACGTCCGCGTCGAGGTCGGCGAGGTCGTCGGCGGCGACGCCGCTGCGCCCGGCCAGCAGCACGCGGCGCGCGCCGTACTCGGTCACCAGGTGCCGGGCGAACAGGCAGCCGAGGACGCCGGTGCCGCCGGTGATCAGTACGGTGCCGTCGGGGTCGAGGGCGAGGCCGGAGCCGCCCGGGTGGCGCGGGTGAGCCGGGGACGTGGATCCGCCCGGCGCGCAGGGCGAGTTGTTCCTCGCCGCCCGCCGCGGCGGCGACGGCGTCCTCGACGGCGGTGCCGGAGGACAGGTCGGTGTCGGCGAGCACGAACTGGTCGGGGTTCTCGGCCTGGGCGGCGCGGACCAGGCCCCAGACGGCGGCGCCGGGCAGGTCAGTGACGTCCTCGTCGCCGACGGCCACGGCCCCGTCGGTGAGCACCAGCAGCCGGGAGGCGGCGAACCGGGGTTCGGCCAGCCACCGGTGCGCGGTCGCGAGCACCCGCAGGGCCGCGGCGCGCGTGCCCGCGACGGGGTCCGCGCCGCTCGGCCGGGGCAGGACGACGAAGTCCGGTACGGCGTCGGCGGATTCGGCGCCGTCCGGGCGGCGACACCGTCCAGGCCGCGCTCGTCGAGCACCGCGTACGTGGCGGCGGGCCGCTCCGGCGCGGGCACCGTGGGCCAGTCCAGCCGGAACAGGGCGTCGGGCCGGGCGGGCGCGCCGAGCGCGGCCGGGTCGACGACGCGGGAGACCAGGCCGTCCACGGCGGCGACGGGGCGCCGGTGGTGTCGGCGAGTTGCACGGTGAGGGTGTCGGTGCCGTGGAGGCGTACCCGCAGGGCCGCCGCCCCGGCCGCGTACAGCGACACCCCGTTCCAGGCGAAGGGAGCCGGGCGGCGCCGGGGTCGGGTCGGTGAGTCCGGCGGCGTGCAGGGCCGCGTCGAACAGGGCGGGTGGAGCGTGAAGCCGTCGTCCGCGACGGGGAGTTCGACCTCGGCGAAGGTCTCCTCGCCGCGCCGCCAGGCGGCCCGCAGGCCCTGGAACGCGGGGCCGTAGTGGTAGCCCTGCTCGGCGAGGGTGTCGTACACGCCGTCCAGCGGTACGGGTTCGGCGCCGGTCGGCGGCCAGGCGGCGAGGTCGAACCCGGCGTCGGCGGTGTCGGGGCCAGCAGCCCGGAGGCGTTGCGGGTCCAGCCGTCGTCGGCGGCGGCGTCCTCGGCCGGGAGTGGACGGTCAGCGCGCTGCCCGGTCTCGTCGGCCTCGGCGAGGTGCAGTTGAGCTGGACGGCGCCGCGCTCGGGAGCGTCAGCGGCGCCTCCAGGGTGAGTTCGGCGAGTCGGCCGCAGCCGAGGCCGTAGCCCGCGCCGACCGCCAGTTCCACGAACGCGGTGCCCGGCAGCAGGACGGTGCCGCCCACGGCGTGGTCGGCGAGCCAGGGGCGGTGGCGGTGCTCAGGCGGCCGGTGAACAGCGTGCCGCCCTCGGCGACCGGGACGGCCGCGCCCAGCAGCGGGTGTCCGGTGGTGGAGAGACCGGCGGCGGTGACGTCGCCGACGGCCGGGGAGCGGCCGAGCCAGAACCGCTCGCGCTGGAAGGCGTAGGTGGGCAACTCGACGCGGCCGGTGGGCAGTTCGGTGAAGAGCGGGTCCAGTCGACGGGTACGCCGTGGACGAACGCCTCGCCGAGGGAGGTCAGGAAGCGGTCGAGGTCGCCGTCGTCGCGGCGCAGCGAGCCGATGCCGGAGACCTCGCCGCCGGTGGCGTCGGCGGTCTCCTCGATGCTGTGCAGGAGCACCGGGTGCGGGCTGCACTCGACGAACACGCCGTAGCCGCTGTCGAGGAGCACCCGGGTCGTGGTGCCGAACAGCACGCTCTGGCGGAGGTTGGTGTACCAGTACTCGGCGTCCAGGCCCGCGGTGTCGTACAGGGCGCCGGTGACGGTGGAGTAGAACGGCACGTCGGCGGAACGGGGGCGAGTCCGGCGAGTTCGGCGAGCAGCCGGTCCCTGATGGACTCGACCTGCGCGGAGTGCGAGGCGTAGTCGACCGGCAGCCGCTTGGCGCGGTGGCCGTCGGCGACGATCGCCTCGCGCAGTTCCTCGATGGCGTCGATGTCGCCGGAGACGACCACGGAGGAGGCGCCGTTGACGGCGGCGACGGAGACCCGGCCCTGGTAGGCGGCGAGCCGCTCCCGGACCGGCTCCTCGGGCAGCGCGACCGACATCATGGCGCCGCGCGGGAGAGTTCCTCGGCGATGGCGAGGCTGCGCAGCGCCACGACCTTGGCGCCGTCGGCGAGGGAGAGCGCCCCGGCCACGCAGGCGGCGGCGATCTCGCCCTGGGAGTGGCCGATCACGGCGGCGGGCCGGACGCCGTGGGCGCGCCACATCTCGGCGAGCGAGACCATGATCGCCCAGAGCACGGGCTGGATGACGTCGACGCGGTCCAGCGGGCCCGCCCGCGGACGGTGCTCAGCAGGTCCCAGTCGGTGTGGGCGCCAGCGCCCGGCCGCACTCGGCCATGGTGGCGGCGAACACGGGCGAGCTGTCCAGCAGCCCGGCGGCCATGCCGGTCCACTGCGAGCCCTGGCCGGGGAAGACGAAGGCGATCCGGGACTCGCCGGGCGCGCGCCCTGGACGAGGTGGGCGCGGCGCGGCCCTCGGCGAGCGCCTCCAGACCGGCGGTGAGCGCCGGGAGGTCGGCGCCGACGACGACGGCGCGGTGGTCCAGCGCGGCGCGGGTGGTCGCGAGCGCGTGGGCGGTGTCGGGTACGGGTGGTCGGCGAGGTGGTCCAGCAGCCGCCGCGCCTGTCCGGCGAGCCCCGCCCGCCCTTGCCGGACAGCACCAGGGGCAGCGGGCCCTGCCACGAGGTGTCGGGGCCGGGCGCCGTCCCGGCTCGGCGGGCTCTCTTCGACGCCCTCGATGATGACGTGGGCGTTGGTGCCGCTGATGCCGAAGGAGGAGACGGCGGCGCGCCGCGCCCGTCGGTCTTCGGCCACTGCCGGGCCTCGCCGAGGAGTTCGACGGCGCCGGACTCCCAGTCGACCTGGGGGTGGGGTGTTCGGCGTGCAGGGTCATCGGCAGGCGGCCGTGGCGGATGGCCATGACCATCTTGATGACACCGGCGACACCGGCGGCGGCCTGGTGTGCCCGATGTTGGACTTGATCGACCCGAGCCACAGCGGTTCGCCGTCGCCGCGCTCCTGGCCGTAGGTGGCGAGCAGCGCCTGGGCCTCGATGGGGTCGCCGAGGGGGTGCCGGTGCCGTGCGCCTCGACGGCGTGCACCTGGTCGGCGCCGAGCCGGGCGTTGGCGAGCGCCTGGCGGATGACGCGCTGCTGGGACGGGCCGTTGGGCGCGGTGAGGCCGTTGGAGGCGCCGTCCTGGTTGGTGAGCTGCCGCGGACCACGGCGAGCACCCGGTGTCCGTTGGCGGTGGCGTCGGAGAGCCGCTCCAGGAGCAGCATGCCGACGCCCTCGCCCCAGCCGGTGCCGTCGGCCCCGGCGGCGAAGGACTTGCAGCGGCCGTCCAGCGACAGGCCGCGCTGGCGGCTGAAGTCCACGAAGGTGTCGGGGTCGACATCACGGTCACGCCGCCCGCCAGGGCGAGCGTGCACTCCCTGCCGCAGCGCCTGCACCGCGAGGTGGAGGGCGACCAGGAGGAGGAGCAGGCCGTGTCGACGGTGACGGCCGGCCCTCCAGACCGAGGGTGTACGAGACGCGGCCGGAGGCGACACTGCCGAGGTTGCCGTTGCCGAGGTAGCCCTCGACGCCCTCGGGCACGTCGGTCAGCCAGCTGCCGTAGTCGTGGTACATGACGCCCGCGAAGATGCCGGTGCGGCTGCCGCGGACCGCGTGCGGGTCGATGCCCGCGCGCTCGAACGCCTCCCAGGAGGTCTCCAGCAGCAGCCGCTGCTGGGGGTCCATCGCGATGGCCTCGCGCGGGCTGATGCCGAAGAAACCGGCGTCGAACCGGGCGGCGTCGTAGAGGAACCCGCCCTCGCGCACATGGGTCTTGCCGGGCGCGTCGGGGTCGGGGTCGTACAGGCCCTCCACGTCCCAGTCGCGGTCGCCGGGGAAGTCGCCGACCGCGTCGACGCCCTGGTCGACCAGTCGCCACAGGTCCTCGGGCTGCTGACGCCGCCGGGTAGCGGCAGCTCATCGCCACGATCGCGATCGGCTCCTCGGCCGCCGCGGTGATCTTCGCGTTCTGCTGGCGCAGCCGCTCGTTCTCCAGCAGCGACTCGCGCAGCGCCTCGACGATCTGCTCGACAGATGTATCCACGGTCTGTGTCGCTCCCTGGTTGCTCGGCGGCGCTGATGGCTCGGTGGCGCTCGGATGCGTGGGTGGCCTGGGGTACGGGGACGGCCTCTGGTGGCCGTGGGCGGCCCGGGCGCGGGCCGCCCGGTGGGTGGGTGCGGCGGGCTACTTGGCGGCGCCGTGGTCGAGCGCGGCGCGCACGAGGTCGGCGACGGCCATGGACTTGATGTCCAGGGCGCGGTCGGCCGGTTCGGCCGCCGCCCGCCCGGTTCGGACAGCTTCAGCAGGGTGTCGAGCAGGCCCGCCTCCCGGATCCGGGCGACCGGGATCCGGTCCAGCAGCTCGCGCACCCGCCGGTCGTCGCCCTGCTCGGCCGCGGCGCCCTCCGGCTCCGGTTCGGGCCGCAGCCTGGTGTGGAGGTAGCCGGCCAGGGCCGCCGGGGTGGCGTAGTCGAAGATCAGCGTGGACGGCAGCCGCAGCCCGCTCACCGCGTTGAGCTTGTTGCGCAGTTCGACGGCGGCGAGGGAGTCGAAGCCCAGCTCGGTGAAGGCCCGTTTGGTTCGACCGCGGCGGCGCCGTCGTGGCCGAGGACCGCGGCGACCTCGGTGCGCACGGCCTCCAGCACCGCGTGCTCGTGGTCGGCCTCGGGCAGCGCGGCCAGCCGCGCGGCGAGCGTCGGCTCGGCCGCCTCCGGCTCTCGCGCCGGGCGGCGGGCCGGACCAGGGCGCGCAGGACGGCGGGGACGGCCTCGCCGCGGGCGCGCAGTGCCGCGGTGTCCAGCCGGACCGGCACCAGCCGGGCCCGGTCGGCGCGTACGGCGGCGTCGAACAGGGCCAGCCCTCGGCCGGTTCGAGGGCGCCGATCCCGGAGCGTTCGATGCGCTGCCGGTCGGCCTCCTCCAGCGTGCCGCCCATGCCGCCCGCGCCCGTCCACAGGCCCCAGGCGAGGGCGACGGCGGCCAGCCCGGCGCTTCGGCGGTGCTCGGCGAGGGCGTCGAGGAAGACGTTGGCGGCGGCGTAGTTGGCCTGTCCGCCCGCGTCGAGGGTGCCCGCGGCGGAGGAGAACAGGACGAAGTGCGCCAGGTCCCGGTCCTTGGTCAGCTCGTGCAGGTGCCAGGCGGCGTCGGCCTTCGGGCGCAGCACGGTGTCGAACCGCACCGGGGTCATCGACCCGAACACGCCGTCGTCCAGGACGCCCGCGGTGTGCACGACGCTGTCCACGGGTGTTCGGCGAGCAGCGCGGCCAGCGCGTCGCGGTCGGCGACGTCGCAGGCGACGATGTCCGCGCGGGCGCCGAGCGCGGTCAGGTCGGCCTCGATCCGGGCGGCCTCGGGGCGCGCGGCCCGCTGCGGCTGACCAGGACCAGCCGGTCGACCCGGTGGTGCTCGGCGAGGTGGCGCGCGAGGAGCCCGCCGAGTCCGCCGGTGCCGCCGGTGATCAGGACGGTGCCCCAGTCCCGCGTCGCCGCGTCCTCCGGTTCCCGGGCCCGGACCAGCCGGGGCACCGTCACCTCGCCGTCGCGCAGCACCACTTCGGGCTCCCCGCGTCCAGCACGGCGGCCAGCGACGCGGTGGTGAGCGGCCCGGCGCCGAGTTCGGCGAGCACGATCCGGCCGGGGTCCTCGGCCTGCGCGGCGCGCACCATGCCGCGTACGGAGGCGTCGGCGAGCCCGCCGCCGGTGAGGACGACCAGGGTGGCGGCGGCGTACCGCTCGTCGCCCAGCCACTGCTGTACGGGGCGCAGGACGCGGCCGAGGGCGGCGCGCGCGGCGTTGGGCGCGTCGCCGTCGGTGGCGCCGACCGGCAGCAGGACGGCGGCGGGCGGGTGTCGCCGAGGGAGTCCAGGTCGGGTGGACGGGCAGGCCGAGGCCGAGGTCGTCCTCGCCCAGCACCGCGCAGCCGCGCTCGGCGGGTCCGGCGGGCGCCGACTGCCGCTGGAGCGGGTCAGTTCGACGGTGTACAGCGACCGGGGGCCGGAGCCGAGCCGGTCGGCGGTGACCGGGCGGGTGACGAAGGAGGCGACCGAGGCCAGCGGCAGGCCCGTGGCGTCGGCGAGGTCGAGCCGGGTGCCGTCCTCGGCGCCGCGGGCGAGCCGGACGCGGGCGGCCGCGGCGCCGCCGGTGTGCAGGGCGACGCCGTTCCAGGCGAAGGGCAGCGCGACGCCCTCGCCGGTGGCGGCGGTGTCGTCGTCCAGCAGCGAGGAGACGTGCAGGGCGGAGTCCAGCAGCGCGGGTGCAGGCCGAACCGGGCGGCCTCCTGCCGGGCGTCGGCGGGCAGGGCGAGTTCGGCGAAGACCTCGTCGCCGCGGCGCCAGGCGGCCTGGACGCCGCGGAAGACGGGCCCGTAACCGTAGCCCTCGGCGTCCATCCGGTCGTAGAGCCCGGTGATGTCGACCTCGGTGGCGCCGGGCGGCGGCCACGCGGTCAGCGGTCGGGCCGGGCGGCGGCGCCGTCGGTGAGGGTGCCGGTGGCGTTGCGGGTCCAGCCGTCCTCGGCGGCGGCGTCCTCGGGCCGGGAGAAGATCTCCACGGTTCCGTCGGGCGCGGCGGCCACCTGGAGCTGGACGGCGCCCCGCTCGGGGACGACCAGCGGTGCCTGGAGGGTGAGTTCGTCCAGGACGGGCCGGTCCAGCAGGTCGCCCGCGGTGAGGGCGAGGTCGACCAGCGCGGTGCCCGGCAGCAGCACGGTGCCCAGCACCGCGTGCTCGGCGAGCACCGGGTGGGTGGTCAGCGAGATCCGGCCGGTCAGCAGCACGCCGTCGGATCCGGCCATCCGGATCTGGGCGCTGACCAGCGGGTGGTCCAGGGCGCCTGGCCGAGGCCGCCCGCGTCGCCGGTACGGGCCGGGGTCGGCAGCCAGAACCGCCGGTGCCGGAAGGCGTAGGTGGGCAGCTCCAGGCGGGCGGCGGTCCCGTCGTCGCCGTACAGCGCCCGCCAGTCGACGTGCGCCGCGGGTGGACGTGGGCGACGGCGCTCAGCAGCTCCCGGTTCTGGGGCCGGTTCTTGCGGGCCGCCGCGACGAACACCGCGTCGGTGTCGTCGCCGACGCACTCCTGGCCCATGGCGGTCAGGACGGCGTCGGGGCCGAGTTCCAGGAAGGTGTCCACGCCCTGCGCGCGCAGCGCGGCGACGGCGTCGGCGAACCTGACGGTCTCGCGTACGTGCCGCACCCAGTAGTCGGCGGAGCCCAGTTCGGCCGCGGTGGCGGGTTGGCCGGTGAGGGTCGAGACGATGGGGATGGCCGGTTCGGCGGCGGCCAGCGGGCGATCACCGCGCGGAACTCCTCCAGCATCGCGTCCATGCGCGGGAGTGGAAGGCGTGGAGACCCGCAGCCGCTTGGTGGTGGTGAAGTGCGCGGCGAGGCCGAGGACGGCTTCGGTGTCGCCGGAGACCACCACCGACCGGGGCCGTTGACCGCCGCGACGCTCATCCGCTCGTCCAGCAGCGGCAGTACGTCCTCCTCGGTGGCCTGCACCGCGAGCATGGCGCCGCCCTCGGGAGGGCCTGCATCAGCCTGCCGCGGGCGGCGACGGCGGTGGCGGCGTCCTCCAGCGACCACACGCCCGCGACGTGCGCGGCGGCGAACTCGCCGATGGAGTGGCCCGCGAGGACGTCGGGGCGCAGGCCGAGGGACTCCAGCAGCCGGAAGGCGGCGACCTGGGTGGCGAACAGCGCGGCCTGGGTGTAGGCGGTCTGCTCCAGCACCTCCGGCCGGTCGCCGAACACGACGTCCTTCAGGGGCAGTTCGAGGGCCTTGTCGAGGTGGGCCGCGGCCTGGTCGAAGTGCGCGGCGTAGACGGGTGGGTCTCGTACAGCTCCTGGCCCATGCCGGGGCGCTGCGAGCCCTGGCCGGAGAAGAGGAACGCGAGGCCGCCGTCGGTGGCGGAGCCGGTGACCAGGCCGGGGCGGTGCCTCCCTGGGCGAGGGCGGCGAGCGCGGCGTCGGCCTCGGCGCGGTCGGCGGCGAGGACGACGGCGCGGTGCGGGTGGACGGAGCGGGTGGTGGCCAGCGCCAGGCCGAGTTCGGCGAGTTCGGCGAGTTCGGCGGATTCGGCGGATTCGGCGGGCTCGGCGGATTCGGCGCCGGTGAGGCGCGCAGCCGCTCGGCCTGGGCGGGCAGGGCCTCGGCGGCGCGCGCGGAGACCGGGAGCGCGGCGATGCCGGGGCGGTGACGGTGCGGCGGGCGCGGCGGGCGGCTCGTCGGCCTCTTCGAGGATGACGTGCGCGTTGGTGCCGCTGATGCCGAACGAGGAGACCGCGGCCCGGCGCGGCCTGCCGTCCTTCTCCCAGGGCGGGTGTCGGTGAGCAGTTCCACGGCGCCCGCGGACCAGTCGACCTGGCGGGAGGGGCGTCCACGTGCAGGGTGCGGGCAGCGTGCCGTGCCGCATCGCCATGATCATCTTGATCACGCCGGCGACTCCGGCGGCGGCCTGGGTGTGGCCGATGTTGGACTTGATCGACCCCAGCCACAGCGGCCGGTCCGCGGTGTGCTCCTGGCCGTAGGTGGCGATCAGCGCCTGCGCCTCGATGGGGTCGCCGAGGGTGGTGCCGGTGCCGTGCGCCTCGACCGCGTCCACCTCGTCGGCGGTGAGGCCGGAGGCGGTGAGCGCGGCGCGGATGACGCGCTGCTGGGAGGGGCCGTTGGGGCGGTCAGGCCGTTGGAGGCGCCGTCGGAGTTGATGGCGCTGCCGCGCACCAGGCCGAGCACCCGGTGGCCGTTGCGGCGGGCGTCGGAGAGCCGCTCGACCACCAGCATGCCGACGCCCTCGCCCCAGCCGGTGCCGTCGGCGGCGTCGGCGAAGGACTTGCAGCGGCCGTCGGCGGCGAGCCCGCGCTGGCGGCTGAAGTCCACGAAGGTGTCGGGGTCGACATCACGGTCACGCCGCCGACCAGGGCGAGCGAGCACTCGCCCTGGCGCAGCGCCTGGGCGGCCAGGTGCAGGGTGACCAGGGAGGAGGAGCAGGCGGTGTCGACGGTGACGGCCGGTCCCTCCAGGCCGAGGGCGTACGCGACCCGGCCGGAGACGACGCTGCCGAGGTTGCCGTTGCCGAGGTAGGCGGCGACGTCGTCGGGGACGTCGGCCAGCCAGGTGCCGTAGTCGTGGTACATGACCCCGGCGAACACCCCGGTCCTGGTGCCGCGGATGGCCGCCGGGTCGATGCCCGCGCGCTCGCACGCCTCCCAGGACACCTCAGCGAGCAGCCGCTGCTGGGGTCCATGGCGACGGCCTCGCGGGGCTGATGCCGAAGAAGTCGGCGTCGAACTCGGCGGCGTCGTAGAGGAATCCGCCCTCGCGGGCGTAGGTCTTGCCGGGCTTGCCCGGCTCGGGTCGTACAGCGCGTCGCCGTCCCAGCCGCGGTCGGTGGGGAAGCCGGAGACGCCGTCGACGCCGTCGGCGACCAGCCGCCACAGGTCCTCTGGGCTGCTGACGCCGCCGGGGTAGCGGCAGCTCATGCCGACGATCGCGATGGGCTCGTCGGCGCCCGCGACGGGGCGGGCGCGGCGGGTTCCGCGTCCGCGTCGCCGCCGAAGAGGGTGTCGCGGATGTGGTCGGCGAGCGCCCTGGAGGTGGGGTAGTCGAAGACGAGGGTGGGCGAGAGGCGCAGCCCCGTCGCGGTGTTGAGCCGGTTGCGCAGCTCCACCGCGGCGAGCGAGTCGAAGCCGATCTCGGTGAACGCCCGGCCGGGGTCGATGGCCGCCGCGCCTCGTGCCGCAGGACGGCGGCGACCTCGGTGCGGACCAGTTCCAGCAGGGTGCGGTCGCGGTCGGCGGGCGGCAGCGCGGCCAGGGCGCTGTCGGCGGCGAGGTCGCGGGCGCGTTCGCGGCGGCGGCGCGCCGGGTCACGGCCGCACGACGCCGCTGAGCAGCGTCGGGATGCCGTCGGGCCGGGTACGGACGGCGGCGGCGTCCACCTCGACGGGGACGACGCGGGCTCCCGCGCGGACGGCGGCGTCGAACAGGGCGAGGAGCGCTCGGCGCTCAGCCCCGGCAGCCCGTAACCGGCGATGCGCGCCAGGGTGGTGGCGTCGAGGGCGGCGCCCATTCCGGCGTCCGCCGCCCACAGGCCCCAGGAGAGGGCGGTGGCGGGCAGCCCGGCGGCGGCCCGGTCCTCGGCGAGGGCGTCGAGGAAGGCGTTCGCGGCGGCGTAGTTGCCTGCCCGGCGCCGTCGAGGACGGCGGCGAGCGAGGAGAACAGGACGAAGTGGGCCAGCTCGCGGTCCCGGGTCAGCTCGTGCAGGTGCCAGGCGCCGTCGACCTTGGCGCGGAAGACCTCGTCGAGCATGTCGTCGGTGAGCGAGCCGATCACCCCGTCGCGCACCAGCCCGGCCGCGTGGACGACCGAGTCGACCGGGTGGGCGGCCAGCAGGGCGGCCACCGCGTCGCGGTCGCCGACGTCGCAGGCGGCGACGGTCACCCGGGCGCCGAGCGCGGTGAGTTCGGCCTCCAGCTCCGGCGCGGCGCCGCGCCGCCCGGCCAGCACCAGGGCGCGGACGCCCCGTTCGCGCACCAGGTGGCGGGCGAGGAGGCCGCCGATGCCGCCGGTGCCGCCGGTGATCAGGACCGTGCCCCAGTCGGGCGCGGCGGCGGGCGCGGGCTGTACGGCGGTGAGCCGGGGGCGCGCAACTCGCCGTCGGTGAGGACCACTTCGGGTTCACCGGTGGCCAGCGCCGCGCGCAGCTCGGACTCGGCGGGGTGTCGGGGTGCTCGATGAGCGTGAACCGGCCGGGGTTCTCCGCCTGCGCCGAGCGCACCAGGCCGCGCACCGGCGCGTGGACCGGGCCTGGGCGGGTGAGCACGGCGAGCCGGGCGTCGGCGAGGCGGTCCTCGGCGAGCCAGGACCGCAGCAGGGCCAGGGTGTCCGCGGTGGCGGCGCGGGCGGCGGCGGGCACGTCGCCCGGGGTGTCGGCCACGCGGTGGACGACGACGTCGGGGCCGGTTCGTACGTGAGCGTGTCCAGGGCGCCGTCGAGGACGGTCAGCCGGACGTCGGCGGGGCGGCGGGCCGGGGTACGGGCGTGGGCCGGACGGTGTAGAGCACCTCGGCGTCCGCGACGGGCGGGAGACCAGCCCGGCCACGTCGGCGACCGGCGCGCCGGTGGAGTCGGCCAGGCTCAGCGCGAGGGTGTGCTCGCCCTCGTGGCTGATCCGCACGCGCAGCGGCGGCGCCCGTCGCGTGCAGGGTCACCCGGTCCAGGCGAACGGGACCAGCACCTCGCCGGTGGGTTCGGCGTCGAGGTCGGCGGCGTGCAGCGCCGCGTCCAGCAGCGCGGGTGCAGGCCGAACGCGGCGGCGTCGGCCGCGGCGTCCTCGGGCAGGGCGACCTCGGCGTAGACGTCGGTGCCGTGCCGCCAGGCGGCGCGCAGGCCCTGGAAGGCGGGCCCGTAGCCGTAGCCCTGGGCGGCCAGGCCGTCGTAGACGCCGCTGACGTCGAGGGTTCGGAGTCGCGCGGCGGCCAGGTGTCGAGCGCCCGGGCGCCGGGGCCTCGGCGGCGGAGAGCACGCCGGTGGCGTGCCGGGTCCAGGGTGCGGCGTCCGCGGCGTCGGGCCGGGAGTGGACGGTCAGCGGGAAGCGGCCCGAGGCGTCGGGCTCGCCGACGGCGACCTGGACGGCCACGCCGCCGTCGGCGGGCAGGACCAGGGCGCGCCGAGGGTCAGTTCCTCCAGGGTGCCCGCGCCCACGTGGTCCCCGGCGCGCAGGGCGAGTTCGGCGAACGCGGTGCCGGGGAAGAGCACCCGGCCGGAGATGACGTGGTCGGCCAGCCAGGGCTGGGCGCGCGTCGAGAGGCGGCCGGTGAGCACGACGCCGTCGGCGCCGACGGCGACGACCGCGCCGAGCAGCGGGTGGCGGGCCGGGAGCTGGCCAAGGTCGGTGACGTCGGCGGCGGCGGAGCCGGGCTCCAGCCAGTACCGCTTGCGCTGGAAGGGTAGGTGGGCAGGTCCACGCGGGCGGCGGTGCGGCCCGCGTGGAAGCGGTCCCAGTCGACCGGTACGCCGCGCGCGTGGGCGGTCGCCAGGGCGGTGAGCGCCCGCGCGCCTCGGGCGGTCCCGGCGCAGCAGCGGGACACAGCCGGTGTCCGGTCCGGTGAGGGTCTCCTGGGCCATGGCGCAGAGCACGGCGTCCGGCCCGATCTCCCAGAACGTGGTGGTCCCGGCGTCCTCCAGCCAGCGCACGGCGTCGTGGAAGCGGACCTGGCGCGTACGTGCTCCACCCAGTACTCGGCGTCGCACAGGGCGTCGGTGGTGAGGGCGCCGGTGACGGTGGAGACGACCGGGATCCGCGGGTGCCGTAGGTGAGGACCCGGGCGATGCGGCGGAACTCCGCGAGCATCGGCTCCATGAGGGGCTGTGGAAGGCGTGGCTGACGCGCAGCCGCTTGGTGTCGCGGCCCTGGGCGGCGAGTTCGGCGGCGATCCGCTCGACCTCGGCCTCGGTGCCGGAGAGCACCACCGAGCCGGGGCCGTTGACGGCGGCGACGGCGACCTCGGGGTGAGCAGCGGGTGACGTCGGCCTCGGTCGCGCGGATGGCGACCATGGCGCCGCCCGTGGGCAGTTCCTGCATCAGCCGGCCGCGGGCGGCGACCAGGATGGTGGCGTCCTCCAGGGACAGCACACCGGACACGTGGGCGGCGGCCAGTTCGCCGATGGAGTGCCCGGCGAGGTAGTCCGGGTGACGCCCCAGCTCTCGACGAGCCGGAACAGGGCCACCTCGACGGCGAACAGGGCGGGCTGGGCGTACTCGGTGCGGTGCAGCAGCTCGGCCTCCGGGGAGTCCGGCGCGGCGAACAGCACGTCGGTCAGCGGCCGTTCCAGCTGCATGTCGAGGTAGCCGCAGACGTCGTCGAGGGCGTCGGCGAACACCGGGTGGGCGGCGGCCAGTTCGCGGCCCATGGCCAGGCGCTGGCTGCCCTGCCCGGTGAAGAGGAAGGCGAGCTTGCCGGGGACGGCCCGGCCGGTCAGCGCGGCCGGTGCCGGGTGCCGGAGGCCAGCGCGGTGAGGGCGGCGCGCAGTTCGTCCCGGTCCTCGGCGACGACGACGGCGCGGTCGGCCAGGGCGGCGCGGGTGGTGGCGAGCGCGTGGGCGAGGCCGGTGAGCGGGCGGTGTCGGCGAGCGGCAGCAGGGCGGCGGCGCGTGCCGCCAGCGCCTCCTGTCCGCGCGCGGACAGGACGAACGGCAGCGGGCCCGGCTCGTCGGGCTCGGGCTCCGCCGTGTCCTCGGCCGTCTCGGCGTCGGCGGCGGGCTCATGCTCCAGGATCAGGTGGGCGTTGGTGCCGCTCACGCCGAAGGAGGAGACGGCGGAGCGGCGCGGGCGGCCGGTCTCGGGCCAGGGCCGTCCATCGGTGACGAGTTCGACGGTGCCCGCGGACCAGTCGATGTGCGGGCTCGGCTCGTCGACGTGCAGGGTCCGGGGCACGTGGCCGTGGCGCATGCTCAGGATCATCTTGATGACGCCGGTGACCCCGGCCGCGCCCTGGTGTGCCCGAGGTTGGACTTGACCGAGCCGAGCAACAGCGGGGTCTCGGCGGTCCGTTCGCGGCCGTAGGTGGCGATCAGCGCGCCCGCCTCGATCGGGTCGCCGAGCCGGGTACCGGTGCCGTGCGCCTCGACCACGTCGACGTCGGCGGCGCTCAGCCCGGAGTTGGCCAGCGCCTGCCGGACCAGCCGGGCCTGGGAGGTGCCGCTGGGCGCGGTGAGTCCGTTGCTCGCGCCGTCCTGGTTGACGGCGGAGCCGCGGACCACGGCGAGCACCCGGTGGCCCGCGCGGCGCGCGTCGGAGAGCCGCTCCAGGACCAGTACGCCGACGCCCTCGGCGAAGCCGGTGCCGTCGGCCGCCGCGGCGAACGCCTTGCAGCGGCCGTCGGGCGCCAGGCCCCGCTGCCTGCTGAACGCGGTGAACACCCGGGCCGCCCATCACCGCGACGCCCCGGCCAGCGCCATGGACGACTCGCCCTGGCGCAGCGACTGGCAGGCCAGGTGGATGGCGACCAGCGAGGCCGAGCAGGCGGTGTCGACGGTGACGGCCGGTCCTCGGCGCCCAGGACGTACGCCACCCGGCCGGAGATGACGCTGGAGGCGTTGCCGGTCAGCAGGTACGCGTCGAGGCCGTCGGGCGCGTCGTGCAGCCGCGGCCCGTACTCCTGCACCTCGGCGCCGAAGAACATCCCGGCCGAGGTGGAGCGCAGCCCGGTGGGGTCGATCCCGGCGTGCTCCAGCGCCTGCCAGCTGGTCTCCAGCACCAGCCGCTGCTGCGGGTCCATGCCCATGGCCTCGCGCGGGCTGATGCCGAAGAAGTCCGCGTCGAACTCGGTGGCGGTGTCGAGGAATCCACCGGCGCGCACGTACGAGCTGCCCGGTGTGTCGGGGTCCTCGTCGAACATCTCCGCCAGGTTCCAGCCCCGGTCCTCGGGAAGGCGGAGAGCACCTCGCCGCCGTCGGCCAGCAGCCGCCACAGCTCCTCGGGCGAGTCGACGCCACCGGGAAGCGGCAGCCGATGCCGACGATCGCGATGGGCTCGTCCGAGGCCCCGGTGGCCGCCTGGGCACGACGGGCGCCTCGGCGGTGCCCAGCGCCCCGGCCAGCAGCCGGTCGGCGAGCGCGTCGGGGTGGGGCAGTCGTACGCGACGGTGACCGGCAGGTCGAGCCCGGTCTCCTCGGTGAGCCTGCGGTGCAGATCGACCGCGGCCAGGAGTCGAGCCCCAGCTCGGCGAACGGCAGCGTGGTGTCCGAGGAGCCGGTGGCGTCGGGGCGTACCGACCGCAGGGCCGCCACCAGGTGGGTGTGCACGAGGTCCAGGACCGTCCTCCGGTGTTCCGAAGGGGCGCCGTGGCCAGCAGCCGTGCCAGTGCTGAATCGGAACCGGACCCGTTCATCCACGCATCTCCATTTTCAGCCGACACCGTTTTCACAAACGGTAGTGAGAGCCGCCGGACGGGCCACACCCTTACGCACCCCTAGGGTCGAGGGCTTTCTCGTCGGGGGTTCCAGGGTCGTCTCGGGTCGAACTTCCGGCGAATGTAGGACAACGACGTGAGGAGTTCGCCCGAGGTGACGGGCGCGCTCCGCAGGTATCGACGAGTCCGGTCAGCGGCAGGTTGCCGATATCGGCCCAGCGCAGCCTTCCGTCCGCGTCGATATAACTCCTGCTCCGCCCCGAGTTGTCCGGATGCAGGCAGTAGGGAATATCCAGATAACCGCGGCGGAACGCGATGAGCAGCGCCTCGCCGAGGTCGTGTGAGAGGTTGAGCACCGCTGTGACGAGGGCCGACGCCTCGGCGTAGATCTGCGAGTCGACATCGCCCAAGGGCGCTCTCGGGGTGCGGTCCGCCACCGCAGCCGCGTATTCGAGCGCGCTGACGTTCTCCGCCACCGTCGGAATACGGACGGATTCGGCCACGGTCTTCACTATGAGCCGCTCCGAGCCGCTCGCGACGGCGAGTTCGGCCGCCTTGCCGAGAAGTCCGTACGCCCTTGCGGGTGGTCGGATACAGGCCCATGTAGGCGTAGATGACGACATGCCATTCGGCCTCGGGCAGCAGTTCCCGGCAGAGCCTGCGCAATGCGGCGACCGCTTCCGCGTCCTGTTCGTGGTCGGTCTGCTGGGCGTAACTCACCGAAATGCTGCGCAGCCCGTGCCGGTAGAAGAACAGCGCTTCGAGCATGCTGGTGGCCACCAGCATGCTCGGCGGGCACAGCTGCCCGAGCATGCAGCCGCCGAAGGTCTCCAGATGCGGCTCGGCGCCGTCGCCGCGCGCCTGGACGAGCAGGTCGCACGAGCGCGACCAGTTGGCCACCGACTCGCGCAGCGGGATCCGCCCGTAGGGCAGGCAGTACGAGACGGGCCCGCCCTCGGAGGCGTCGAGCCCCACGGACAGCAGAGCCCGGAAGATGTCCAGCGGGGCGGCCGAGCCGTGCCGGACCTGGACGGGGAAGTCGGGTCCGCGCAGCCCGTCCAGCACCTCGGCCGTGGTGCCGGGGTCGTGGCTGACGATGGGGTAGCCGTTGAGCGACACCCCTTCCAGCAGGGCCAGTTCGGCCGACTCCAGGTCGCCGACCCGGGTGTAGCTGTCGAGGGTGAGCGTGCCGACCGTCGTCCCCGCCGCGGCCTTGGTCGCCAGCAAACCGGCCCGCATGCGGGCCGGTTCGCTCATCCCCATCCGGGCTGGACCACGAGGTGGCCGGCGTCGTGGGCCCGGCGGACGAACGTGCCGAACCCCACGCCGGTCACACCAGAGCGCGCTGCGGGAGCGCGTCGAGCATCCGGAGGAAGGCGGTGACGCCCTCGGCGCTGTCGTCGAACACCGCGCTGAACCCGGCGTCCTTCAGGGCGGCCAGCTCCTCGGCGCTGCGGGCGCCGGAGATGCCGAGCTTGCCGCCGATGACCACGGGCAGCTCGCGCAGGTCGGCGCAGTCCCGCAGCCGGGTGATCATGCGCATGCCGTCCTGGTAGCCGTGGCCGTTGACGCTGCTCAGCACGATCAGCGCGGGCCGGGCGGAGCGCGCCTCGGCGATCAGCAGGTCCTCGGGCACGCAGGGGCCGAGGTTCCGCACCTGGTGGCCGTGCTCCTCCAGCAGCAACTGGAGGAAGACCAGGTTCCAGGTGTGGGAGTCCGAGATCCCGCCGGCGACGATCACCGTGGGTCGTTGGTGGTCGGAGTACTCATCACAGGGCCTGTCCGAGTTCGTAGGTACGGATGTGCTCGATACGGGAGACGGAGACGACCTCCGCGCCACGGACGACGACCTCCGCCGGAGCGGGCCTGCCCAGGAACATCAGCAGGCTGGCCGTCGGCCCGTACGCCCCGGCGTTGGGGATGGTGACGACGTCGCCGGGCGCCGGGTCCGGCAGCCCGACGTCGCGCCCCAGGACGTCGCCCGGGTGCACAGCGGGCCGACGAGCGCGACCTGCGGGTCGGTGCCGGGCGCGCCTCGTCGGGCTCCACGGACACCGGCAGGATGCGGCCGAGGCCGGACATCCCGCCGAAGGTGTTGATACCGGCGTCGAGGATCGCGAACCGGCGGCCGCGGCTGTCCTGGTGTTGACCACCGCGGCCAGCAGCGAGCCGCTGTCGCAGACGAGGTACCGCCCCGACTCGCAGGCGATCCGCGGACCGCCCTCGCGCCAGCCGGGGAAGTGCGCGTCCAGCGCCTCGGACAGGGCCGCGCGCAGCCCGGTGTACACCGGCCGCTCGCCCTGCACCGCGTACGGGAGGCGAAGCCGCCGCCGATGTCGACGAAGCGGAACCGCACCCCAGGTCCTCCTGGAGCCGGGCGGCGGTCTCGATGGTGTGCCGGAACTCGGCGATCAGCGCGGTCTCGTCCTCGGCGTTGCTCAGCGGGAAGAAGTGCAGGCCCGCGACGCGGGTGCCGGGGACGTCGAGGAGTTCTCGCGGAGCGCGGGCAGCGTCTCGCTGTCGAACCCGAACTGCGAGGGCACGCCCGTCATCCGGATGCTGGTCGAGGCGGCGCCGGTGGCGTTGTTCACGCGCAGCAGGCAGTCGGCGACGACGCCCTGCGCCTGGGCCGCCGACCCCAGGTTCCGCAGGTCGCCGAGGGACTCCACGGAGAACAGCCGGACGCCCGCGGTGAGCGCCTCGTCCAGCTCCTCGCCGGTCTTGCCGGGACCGGTGTAGAGGATGTCGGCCCCGGCGAAGCCCGCCTGGAGCACGGCGGCCAGCTCGCCGGTGGAGGAGATCTCCGCGCGGCAGCCGCGCCCCGCCCGGCGCGCATCTCGCGCAGGATCTCCGGGTGCGGGTTGGCCTTGGCCGCGTAGAAGAGTTCGACCTCCTCGGGCAGGGCCGCGAACAGGTCCCGCTTGGCCGCTTCGACACGGTCCAGGTCGTAGACGTAGGACGGCGTGCCGAAGCGCTTGGCCAGTTCGGTACGGCCGATCACGACGGGCTCCCTTCGAGTAGCTTGGCGAGCTGCTTGCGCTCGTGCTTGCCGTGCAGGGTGAGGGGATCTCGTCGAGGATCCGGCAGACGCCGGGCACCTTGGCCGGCTCCAGCCGCAGCGACAGCTCGCGCAGCACGGTGTGCGAGGCGACGTCGCCGGTGACGAAGACCGCGAGGTCGCGGCCGTCGCCCGGGGCAGGACGGCGGCGGTGCGGACACCGGGGATGTCCATGGCGGCCGCCTCGATCTCCATCGTGCTCATCCGCACGCCCTTGCGCTTGAACATGTCGTCGCGGCGGCCCTCGTAGTAGAGGAAGCCGTCCTCGTCGGCGTGTCCGTAGTCGCCGGTGTGCAGCCGGAGGTTCCCGGCGGGCGAGCGGCGGAAGGTGCGCTCGGTCAGCTCCGGCGCCCGCCAGTAGCCGGGCATCACGTGCGGGCCCTCGACCACGATCTCGCCGGTCTCGCCGACCGGCAGCTCCCGGCCCGACTCGTCGACGATGAACACCCGGGTGCCGGCAGCGGGCGGCCGACGGAGTCGCCCTTGGTGTCCTCGAACTCGGCGGCAGCACCGAGATGCGCTTGCACTCGGTCTGCCCGAACTGGCGCACCACCTCGGCGCCGGGGAACGCCGCGCGCAGCCCGTCCGCGGTGGTGCGGGGCAGCGCGGCACCGGTGTTGGTGAACATCCGCACCCGGACTCGGCCGGTTCCTCGCGCTCGGCCAGGGCGCAGATCATGGTGGCCAGCGACGGCACGATGGGGACGACGGTCGCCCCGGACTCGCGGATCCGCTTGAGCAGCACCAGGTCCGACTCGCCGTCGGCGAGGACGAGTTCGCTGCGGCCGATGGCCGTCAGCAGGATCTTGTACAGGCCGTAGTCCCAGGAGATGGGGAACCGGCAGAACACCACGTCGTCGGGGCGGTAGCCGAGTTCGAGATTGATCGCCTCGGAGGCGAAGACCATCCGGCCGTGCGGGCAGATGACGGCCTTGGGCGCGGCGGTGCTGCCGGAGGTGTAGACGAGGACCGCGACGTCCTCGGGTCCGACCTCGGCGCCGCCGGAGCGCGCGCCCGCGGCGTGCAGGTCCTCCACCTCGCGCCACACCTCGCTCAGTCCGCGCACCGGCACGGAGGAGAAGGCGGCGATCCGGTCCACCGCGCCGTCGGCGGCGATGACCAGCCGGGGTTCGGCGTTGCCGAGCACCGAGCGCAGGTGGTAGTCCTTCATGCCCGTGTTGACCGGTGTGAACACCGCGCCGCGCCGGGCCGCGCCGTAGAACAGCGCCACCAGTTCACGGGTGCTGGGGACCTGGACGAGCACCCGGTCGCCGCGGCCGACGCCGCGGGCCTCCAGCCAGGCGTCGACCGCGTGGCTGTACTCCTGGAGTTCCCGGTAGGTCCAGCGGCCGGCTCCGTCGCCGACCGCCATCGCCCGGGGCGTCGGCGGTCGCCTCGTCGAGCAGCGCGTGCACCAGCATGTCAGGCCGCGCTTGGGATGTCGATTTACCGTTCACCGCTCCCCGTACTGCCTTTCGTCAGAGCCCTCGTCGGCGGCCGGAGCGACCGTCCCCGCGGACGGGGATCCGGCCAGGAGGGCGAGCTTCCTGCGGTCGGTCTTGCGGTTGGAGTTCAGCGGGAACTCGTCGAGGTGGGTGTAGCGCTTGGGCACGATGGCGTCCGGCAGCACGCGCCGTACGCCACGGGCCAGTTCCATCAGCGGCACGGCGTCGCCGGTGTGGAACACCACCAGCTCCACGGTCCCTCGACGGGCACCGCCACGGTGACGGCGTCCTGGACGCCCGCCACCTGGCGCACCGCCGCGTCCACCTCGGCCAGTTCCACCCGGACGCCGTGCACCTGGACCTGGGCGTCCTTGCGGCCCAGGTACAGCCACTCGCCGTCGGGCCCGCGCCGGACCCGGTCGCCGGTGCGGTACCAGCGGTGCCCGTAGCGGGCGAAGAACCGGCCGGAGTCGTCGGCGGGTCGAGGTAGCCGGGTGAGCTGCGGGCCCGCGATGCACAGTTCGCCCTCGGTCGCGCTCTCCTCCCCGTGTCGTCGAGCAGCAGGGCGTCGTGCCCTCGTGCAGGGTGCCGATGGGCACCATGTCGTTGAGGGCGCGTTCCCCGGTCCAGCGGTGGCCGGTGATGGTGATGGTCAGTTCGGTGGGGCCGTAGAGGTTCTCCAGCACCGCGCGCGCGCGGCGGCCGACCAGTCCTCCGCGTCCTGGCAGCTGAGCGCCTCCCCGCGAAGAAGCTCCAGCGCAGCGTGGGCATCGCGCCGGGCCGCAGGCCCCATGCGGCGGATCAGGGTGATCGCGCTGGGGTGGAGAACCACACGGTCAGGCCCTGTTCGGCCAGGAACGCGGGCATGTCGCGGAACGCCTGCGGGGCGGCACCACGAGCGTGGCGCCGTTGCCCCAGGCGCAGAACAGGTCGAACATCCCGCAGTCGAAGTTGAGGTCGAAGTTCTGCGAGAAGACGTCCTCGGCCCGAAGTCGTACCGCTTGTCCAGCAGCCCGAAGTAGTGGTGGGTGTTGGCGTGGGTGACCGGGACGCCCTTGGGCCTGCCGGTCGAGCCGGAGGTGAACAGCACGTACGCGATGTCCGTCGCACGGGCCGGCACCGGCTCCGCCAGCGCGTGGGCCGGGTCCAGCGGCACCGACCGCATCGGCTGGCCCGCGGCGCGAAGAGCGTCGGCAGGTCGACGCCCGCGTCCACCAGGGCGGTGAGCGCGGGCAGCGCGTCGTCGTCGGCGATCAGCGCGTCGACCCCGGCGGCCTCGATCATCTGCCGGGTGCGCAGCGCCGGGAAGGCGGGCTGGAGCGGGACCATGGTGACGCCGGTGTACAGGCCCGCGAGGACCGCCGCGTACGCCGACGGCCCTTGCCCGCCAGCACGCCGACCGCGGACGGCCTGGCCGGTACCCCGGCGAGCAGCGAACCGGCCAGCAGCAGGGCGCGTTCGTGCAGTTCGCGGTAGGTGACCGTCACCCCGGCCGCGCAGCGCGGGCCGGTCGGGCGACAGGGCGAGTCCGCGCAGGAAGCGTCCGGACAGCGTGCTGTCCGTGGTGGGGCCCATGAGGGGATCCATCGCGGCGTCCACCTATCCCGCGGCGCGCTGCAACATGCTCTCCACGGTCTTCCACAGGACACCGGGGGTCTCGAAGGTCTCCATGGTGAGCGCGCCGTCGAGGAAGCGCACCCGGTAGGCGTCCTCCAGGGTGCCGAGCAGCTGGACCATGCCGAGCGAGTCCAGGCCCAGGTCGCGCAGGCGGATGTCACTGGACAGCGGCTCCTGCGGGGCAGGAACGGGAGGAACTTGCGCAGTATGTCTTCGAACTGGGCGTCCCACATGATGACTCCAAGGGTTGAGGATGTGCTCACGCGGCGCCGGACCGGCGCCGCGGCGTCATGGCGAGGCGGGGTTGGCGGCCAGGACCTCGAAGTTGTCCGTGGTCACGGCGACCCGGCCGAACAGGCTGTCCGGACCGGCGACGCAGACCCGCCCGGCACCGAAGTCCTTCAACGCGCCGACGACACTCGGCCAGTTCATGGGGCGTACGAAGCTGTCGAGCAGCATCGTGTGCAGCCCTCGGCGGTGTGCAGCAGGGTGCCGTCCTGGTCGGCGACGACCGGCAGCCGGGGTCGGTGAAGGTGAGCGTGGAGAGCACCTCCGCCTCGGCCCGGTCGCGCAGGCCGCCGAAGGCGGCGCAGTGCATGGGCGGGCGCATGGTGTACAGCGGCATGCCACCGACCGCCCTGAGCCGGCCGGAGAGCCACTCCACCCGCTCCTCGCCGAGCGAGAGCATGACGAAGTCCTCGTCGACGTACGAGGAGATCTCGTGCCACTCGCCCCGCTCATCGAGTTCGGCGAGGATCTCGCGGAGCTGTTCCTCGCGCACCCGGACGAAGGAGAGGGTGACGATGTCCCGGTGCTCGCGGCTGAACCAGTCCTCCAGCAGCCGGGCGAGTTCGGCGGTCATGCGGATGGCCTCGTCGACCGGCAGGCCACCGGCGAAGGCGACCGCCGCCTTCTCGCCGAAGCTGGGTCCGGCGCACACCTCCGGCTCGATGTCGAGCTGGTCCACCGCCCACTGGGCGCAGGCCAGGCAGTTCACGAGGAAGGCGACCTGCGCCGCTTCCGAATAGTCGCCCTCGGCTTCGCGGAAGGTGTCGACCAGCGAATATCCGAGTACCTCGTCGGCGACGGCGACCAGCTTCCTGGCGTACGGATTGACGACCATGAACCTGCCGACGTCGGCGAAGGCGGACGGACCCATACCGGGAAAGACCAGGGCCGTGGAGTTCGCCATGGGTGCGCGTGCCTCTCTGTACGGGCGCCGGGCGCGCCGGGGCGCTACAGGCTCTTCAGGAAATCGATCATCACGTCGCGGAATCGTTCCGGCTCCTCCAGATGCGGGAGGTGGCTCGATTCCTCGAAGACCTCCCAGCGGACATCGGGAATGCGGTCGTGGAACGGCTGCATGGTGACCGCGGTGGCCTCGTCGTACCGGCCGTTGATGAGCAGGGTGGGCGCCTGGACGGTTTCCAGTCCCTCGATGACGGACCAGTCCTTCAGGGAGCCGATGACGTGGAATTCGTTCGGCCCGTTCATGGTGTAGTACACCGTCGGGTCGTTGTAGATCTCCATGAAGGAGGACAGGAAGTCCTTCGGCCAGGGCTGGGTCCGGCACACGTGGCGGTCGTAGAAGACCCGCATCGCGGCCAGGTACTCCTGCGAGTCGTAGGTGCCCGCCGCCTCGTGCCGCAGCAGCGTCTCCTGCACGTCGGGCGGCAGTTGGGAGCGGAGCACCGCCATCTCGCTGAGCCACAGCGGCATGGACGCGGGCGAGTTGGCGATGACCAGACCGCGCAGTCCGGCGGGCCGGGTCTTGGCGTGGGTGGCGCACAGCGGCCGCCCCAGGACTGCCCGAACAGTACGTAGTTGTCGGCGACACCGAGTTTTTCGACGAGGTTGCCGAGTTCGTCGAGGAAGAGATCCACCGTCCAGAACTCGGGTTCCTTTTCCGGCAGATGGGTGGAGCCGCCATTGCCGAGCTGGTCGTAATGGATCACCGGCCAGCCGTCGTCGGCGAGCGCGGCCAGGGCCAGCAGATAGTCGTGCGTACTGCCCGGACCTCCGTGTACGGCGATCACGGCGGGCTTGTCCGTACCGAGATCGCCGGTGACCCGGTACCAGGTCCGGTACTCCCGGAAGGGAACAGTTCCCTTCGCGCTGGGGTCCGAGGACACAGTTGACCACCTCTCGACGAACTGGGCGGGAAGACGGGACCGTGATCTGCGTTTGACGCTAGCCCGCGACCGAGGGCCTTCTGGACCCCTAGCCGCCCCTAGGGGCCGTGGGGAATGCGACGTCGGCGGCGCGCATCGCTTCTGGGCTCGTCATTCACCCGGAATTCACGGGTGTTCGGCATGGCCGGGGCACCGGCCGGGCACCGGTCAGGGGCCACTAGGGGTGTGGTGGGGCGAGTGCGGTGCTTAGCGTGCGAGAGGCGGTCGGCGGGGTCCGGTTTCGGTCCGCGTCCGCCGACTTGGGGCGCGCTCGTTCCCGTGCGGGCGCCTACGACTCGTCACGTCCGAAGGGGCACCATGACCCAGTCCGCCGATCAGCAACCCGAGACCGCTCACCCGCCGTTCCCGATGACGCGCTCCTGCCCGTTCAGCCCCCGGCGCAGTACGCCGAACTCCGGGAGAACGAGCCCATCTCGCGCGCCCAGCTCAAGGTCAACGGCAAGCCCGCCTGGCTGGTCACCAGGCACGACCACATCAAGAAGGTGCTCGGGGACTCGCGGGTGAGCTCCAACCTCAAGCTGCCCGGCTACCCGCTCCAGGTGCCGGTCCCCGACGAGATCCTCCAGTCGGTCCCGCTCACCTTCGTCTCGATGGACCCCGGACCACACCGTGCGGCGCCGGATGCTGGCCCCGGAGTTCAGCCTGCGCCGGATGCGCGCGCTGCGCGACCGGATCCAGCAGATCGTGGACAAGCAGATCGACGAGATGCTGGACGCGGGCGGTCCGGTGGACCTGGTCTCCGCGCTCGCGCTGCCCGTCCCTCCTGGTCATCTCCGAACTGCTGGGCGTCCCGTACGAGGACCACAAGCAGTTCGAGGAGGGCCGCGCAGATCATGAACCACAACATCAGCGAGGAGGAGCGCGGCCTCGCGCACTACGAGCTGGACCAGTACGTCGGCAGGCTGGTCACCGCCAAGGAGACCGAGCCCGGCGACGACATGCTCAGCCGGCTGGTCGAGCTGAACCGGGCGGAGCCCACGGTCGAGTACTCCGACATCGTCAGCATGGGCAAGATCATGCTGGTCACGGGGCACGAGACCACCGCCAACATGATCGCGCTCGGCACCCTGGCGCTGCTGGAGCACCCGAGCAGCTGGCGGAGATCAGGAGGACCCGTCGCTGCTGCCGCGCGCGTGGAGGAGCTGCTGCGGTTCTTCAGCATCTCCGACGCCGGTACGGCGCGGGTGGCCCTGGAGGACATCGAGATCGACGGCACCGTCATCCCCGCGGGCGAGGGCATCCTGCCGCTGA
Organism: Streptomyces sp. M19; assembly: GCA_038070365.1. Taxonomy (GTDB): domain Bacteria; phylum Actinomycetota; class Actinomycetes; order Streptomycetales; family Streptomycetaceae; genus Streptomyces. The sequence goes on from JAMYWE010000001.1 coordinate 953,197, forward strand.
ACAACTCGGCCAACCACGACGAGAACGTCTTCCCCGACCCGGAAGCTCGACATCCACCGCGAGTCCGCAGCCACCTGGCCTTCGGCTACGGCGTCCACCAGTGCATCGGCCAGAACCTCGCCCGTCTCGAACTCGAAGTGGTCTACGGCACGTTGTTCCGCCGTATCCCCGAACTGCGGCTCGCCACGCCGATGAACGAGCTGAAGTTCAAGGACGACGCCGTCGTCTACGGCATCTACGAGATGCCGGTGACCTGGTGACCGCGGTCCACCACCACCTTCACCACTCATGCCGTACCGACTCATGACGTACCGACTCATGACGTACCGACCGTTCGAGAGGGCGCTATGACCCAGTCCGCCGACACCGGCCCCGAGGCAGCGCAGTACCCGCAGTTCCCGATGCGGCGCACCTGCCCGTTCGCCCCGCCGAAGGAGTACGCCGAGTACCGCGCGGAGGAGCCGGTCTCGCGTGCCACGTTGAAGGTGACCGGGAAGCCCACCTGGCTGGTCACCACCCACGATCACGTCAAGAAGGTGCTGGGCGACTCGCGGGCCAGCTCGAACCTGAAGAAGCCCGGCTACCCGCACCAGTTCTTCATACCGGAGGAGATGCTCCAGCAGGTGCGGCTGATGCTGCTCCAGATGGACCCGCCGGACCACACCGCGCAACGCCGCATGCTGATCCCCGAGTTCACCGCCCGCCGCATCAGGGAGATGCGGCCGCGCATCCAGGAGATCGTGGACGCGCGCATCGACGCGATGCTGGAGTCGGGCGGCCCGGTGGACCTGGTGACCGCGCTCGCCATGCCCGTGCCGTCGCTGGTCATCTGTGAACTGCTCGGCGTCCCCTACGAGGACCACGCCCAGTTCGAGGAGTGGTCGGCGCGGATCATGAACCACGACCTCAGCCCGGAGGAGTACGGGGCCACCGTCTGGGCCCTGGACTCCTACCTGGACAAGCTGATCACCACGAAGGAGTCGGAGCCGGGCGACGACCTGATCAGCCGGTTCATCGAGAAGAACCGCGCGGAGCCGGTCGCCGACCACACCGACATCGTCACCATGGCGCGGATGATGCTGATCGGCGGCCACGAGACCACCGCCAACATGATCGCCCTGGGCACCATGGCGCTGCTGGAACACCCCGACCAGCTCAAGGAGATCCAGGAGAACCCGGAGCTGCTGCCGAACGCCATCGAGGAGCTGCTGCGGACCTTCAGCATCTCCGACTCGGGCACCGCCCGGGTCGCGGTGGAGGACATCGACCTGGACGGCCACGTCATCCGCGCCGGTGAGGGCATCCTCGCGCTGAACAACTCGGCCAACCACGACGAGAACGTCTTCCCCGACCCCGAGAAGCTCGACATCCACCGCAAGGAGGCCCGCAGCCACCTGGCGTTCGGCTACGGCATCCACCAGTGCATCGGCGCGAACCTGGCCCGGGTGGAGCTGGAGCTGGTCTACGGCACGCTGCTGCGCCGCATCCCGGGCTGCGGCTCGCCACCCCGGTGAGCGAGCTGCGGTTCAGGACGACGCGCTGGTCTGGGGCGTGTACGAACTCCCCGTCACCTGGTAGCGGACACGGAATCGAGGCTCATCCCATGCGCGTCAACATCGAACGGGAGAAATGTGTCGGAGCGGGCCAGTGCGCGATGCTCGCGCCCGACGTCTTCGACCAGGGCGACGACGGTGTGGTCGTCCTGCTCCAGGAGCAGCCGCCGGAGGAACTGCACGAGGACGTGCGGCAGTCGGCGATGATGTGCCCCACCGGACTGATCGAGGTATCCGAGTAACCCGCGTCATCCCTGTCCCTGTTCCTGTCCCTCGCACGCCACAACCCCTCACAGCGGTGGGCCGCCGGTCTTCCCGGACCGGCGGCCCACCGTGCCGTCCAGGCACGTCCGGCTGGGTGCCCGGGAAGCGGTTCCGACCCGAGGATGTAGGCTCACCTGCGCTCGGGGACACGGGGATGCGGGGCATATGAACGGCGGACAGGTCCTGGGCGGGCCACGGGAGTTGACCGCGGACGATCCGCGCGAGATCGCCGGCTACCCGCTGCTCGGCACGCTCGGCTCCGGCGGCATGGGCACCGTCTACCTCTCCCGCACCCGCGGCGGCCAGCCCGTCGCCCTGAAGATGATCCGGCGCGAGTACGCGGCCGACAGCGGCTTCCGGCAGCGCTTCGCCCGCGAGGCCGAGGCCGCCCGGCGGGTCGCCGGCCCCATGTGGTGCCGCTCCTCGACCACTTCGTGGCGCCCGCGGCCGGGCAGCCGTCCTGGCTGGTCAGCCGGTACGTGCCGGGCCTGCCGCTGAGCCGGGCGCTGCGCGCGTACGGGCCGCTGCCGGTACCGGCGGCGCTGCGGCTGCTGCGCGACACCGCCCGCGCTCTGGCGGCCGTGCACGAGGCGGGCGTGGTGCACCGCGACGTGAAGCCCGGCAACGTGCTGCTGGCGGCGGACGGCCCGTGGCTGCTCGACTTCGGCGTCGCGCGGGCCGCCGCCGACATCACCGTGACCACCATGGGCCATCTCGTCGGCACCCGCAGTACATGTCGCCGGAGCACGCCCGCGGTCAGCGCCCGGCCCGGCGTCGGACGTCTTCGCTCTCGGCCTGCTCACGGCGGAGGCGCTCACCGGACGTCATCCGTACGGCGACGGGCCCGGGTTCGCGGTGGCCGCCCGGATCGCGGCCGGTGAGCCGCGACAGGCCCCGGACGGCCTGCCCGGTCCGCTCGGCGCCCTGCTCGGCGGCTGTCTCGACCCGCTGGCCCCGGCCCGGCCGACCGCCCGGACGTGGCGGCGGAGGCGGCCCGGCTGCTGGGCGGGCTGCCCGAGCGGCGGGACGAGCGGCGGGACGAGCGGCCCGGAGACGGCGCCGCCGCGTGGCTGCCGCCGCGCCTCGCCGAGGCGGTGACGGCCATCGAGACGGCGACGGCCGAGACCGTCAACGCCGCGACAGCGACCGCCGGGACGACGACCGCCGCGGCGATGACCGCGGGTGGAACACCCGCGGTCGACCGCGGCGCGGGCTCTCGCCGAGGCGCCCACCGAGGCGGCGACCGTCCGGCCCCGCCACTGCCGCCGACCGCACCGCTGACGGTGCGGGACATCCACCGGCGCATCAGGAACGCACGTTTTCGTAGGGAGTCACGTCATCGGTACGCACATCGACGCTCCGCTCACCCCGCTCACCCCGAGGACCCGCGGGAGGTCGCGGGCTACCGGCTCGCGCGCGGCTGGGCGAGGGCGGCATGGGCACGGTGTACCTGTCGCACACCCGCGGCGGCCAGCCCGTGGCGCTCAAGCTGATCCGGCGCGAGTTCGGCAGGGACGAGGGTTCCGGCGCCGCTTCGAGCAGGAGGTCCAGGCGGCCCACCGGGTGCACGGCTACCACCTGGTTCCGGTCGTCGACCACGACATCGAGGGGAACTCCCTGGGTCGCCTCCGAGTTCGTCCCCGGCCTGGCGCTGGACGACGCCCTGGAGGCGCACGGGCCGCTGCCGCCGACGGCCGTCTTCCAGCTGATGGGCTGCGCCGCGCTGGCCCTCGGCGCGATCCACGCGGCGGGCGTCGTGCACCGCGATCTGAAGCCCAGCAACGTCATGCTCGCCGCGAGCGGCCGTACGTCATCGACTTCGGCATCGCCCGGGCCGCCGACGCCACCCAGCTGACCACCAGCGGCAAGCTGATCGGTACCCGCAGTTCATGTCGCCGGAGCACGCCCTGGGCGAGCCCGTCGGCCCGGCGGGCGACCTCTTCGCGCTCGGTCTGATCGCGGCGGTCGCGGCGACCGGCCGCCACCCGTACGGCGAGGGCGGCGGCATGACCGTCGCCACCCAGATCGCCAACACCGCGATACGGCCGCCGGAGCTGTCCGGCTACCCCGAGGCGCTGCGGCCCTGCTGGAGCGCTGCCTGACCGCCGACCCGGAGGACCGGATCAGCCCGGCGGAACTGGCCGAGCGGTGCGAGGAGGCGGTGGGCCACCCGCTGAACGACCTCCGCGACTGGCTGCCCGCGCCGCTCGCCGAGGCGGTCGCCGCCCGGGAGTCGGCCGCGCGGAACGCCCGCCGGAGCCCCGCCGACGACGGGCCCGACCGCCTCCGACCCGTACGCCACGACGTCGCGGGGACGGGCCCGTACTCCACCGGCTCGGGCCCGTACTCCACCGGCTCGACGCCGCCCCGCCCAGCGCGCCCCGCAGGCTCCGACCAACCCGACCGGCCCGACCGGCCCGTACCCCGAGCCGTCCGACGGCGGATCCGGCCCGTCGCGCGACCGCCGGAGCAGAACGGTGCGGCGTGTCGTCGGCGTCCTCGTGGTGCTGGCCCTGGGCGGGCTCCTGCTCAGGTGGCGCTGCCGGACGACGACCACGACACGGGCCCCACCCCGGCCCCACCACCAGCGACAGCCCGACCGCGGACCCGACGACGACCGGCCCGGAGGAACCGGCGTACCGGGCCGTCGTCAGGACCGGGCGTTCGAGCTGCGCTCCCCAGGGACTCGGACTCCGCGGGTGTCGACTTCGACGTCCCGCGCGTGAACACGAGCGAGGTCGACTACGACCACGACGAGTTGGTGATCGGGAGCGTCCTGATGGACCGCTGGGAGTTCAACACCCCGGTGGGCAAGGGCCTGGGCGAGACCCGGAGAAGTGCCTCCAGGGCGCCCAGTCCGACGTGCTGCCCGAGTCGGTCGACTACCGGGAGTTCGAGGACGTCGTCCCCGTCGGCACCCTGCTGTGCGCCGAGACCGACAAGGGGAACCTGGCGATGCTGAAGGTCACCAGGTCACGCCCACCTCCGACGGGGACCTGCCGGACGTCTCCACCCGGCTCACGCTCTGGGAGAAGCGGTGAACGCGCCGCGACAGCCGCACGACCCGACGGCCCTGGCGGGCCTGGCCGTTCACCTCGCCCGCGCCGCCGAGGAGGCCGACGCGCTGGTCGACCTCTCCAACGTCGTACGGGACACCCGGCTCGGCGGCGGCCGCCCGCGGGCGCTGGACCGGCTGCGGCTGGTGATCGAGGCGCTGGCGCGGCGGGCCGGTGACCGGGGCGTGACGGTGTACGCGGTCGCCGACCGGAGCCTGCGGCACGGCGCGCACGAGTACGCCGACCCCGGCGAGCCGCGGCTGTTGGCCTCCTGGGTGCGCGACGGGCTCGTCGAGGAACTGGCCGACGCCGACGAACGGCTGCTGGAGCTGACCGAGATGACCGGCCTGCCGGTCATCAGCCAGGACGGTTTCGCCGACTTCCGGCTCAGCCACCCGTGGATCCAGGGCAACACCACCCAGTTCCTCGCCGCGCTGCCCACGCCGGTGCGCACGGTGAAACTGCGTGAGCGGGACATGGGGTGCGCAGCGCCGCGCAGATCTCCCGGAAGCTGGAGGAGTCCGATCTCAAGGCGCACGGGCTGCTCCAGGAGCGGCACCGCAAGCCCTGGCGGAGGTGGTCAGACGTTCCTGGCGCTGCCCGGAACGCGGCTGCACGCTCTACGACAGCCGCGTGGGCAGCGCGGTGTTGCTGCCCGGATGCGCCGGGGCGTACCGGTCTGCGAGCTGCACCGCGTCGAGTTGGCCGACGACGGCCCGCGTACCGGTGTCGCCCAGCTGAAGCTGCTGGTCGGCGGGGAGTGCGTCCGGCGCTTCACCCTGGACGTCGGCACCACGGCGGTGCTGGGCCGCGCCCTGACCCCGGGGCATCGCGCTGTACGGCGCGCTCCCGGAGGATCTGCTCGGCACGGTCAGCCGACGGCACGTGGAGATCCGGGTGACCGAGGACGCCCTGGGGTTGCGCAACCTGAGCGCGAACGGCACCCGGCTGCTGCGGCACGGCGCCAAGAGCTGGAAGCCGCTGCCGGACGAGGAGTTCGCCACGTTCCGCACCGGCGACACCGTCACGCTCGTCCCCGGCGTGGTCCTCGCCCGCAGCGCCCGCCGCTTCCCGGCGGAGATCGCCGCGGCCTGGCGGACCTCCGCCGACCGCGTGCCCGCTCGGGAGGGCCCGCGCGACGACCGTCGTGGACATCGCGGCCCCGCCGCCCGAGCCGCCGAGCCGCCCGACCCGGCTGGCTGACGCGGCGGGGGCGCGGGGCGGTCGGTACCGTGTATCCGTTCCGGCCACCGCCCGTCACTCCCCGGAAAGGTTGCGTCGCGGCTTGAAGTTCGATATGTCCGACCCTGGCCGCGAGCCGCGAGCCGCGAGCCGCGAGCCGCGAGCCGCGAGCCGCGAGCCGCGAGCCGCGAGCCGCGAGCCGCGAGCCGCGAGCCGCGAGCCGCGAGCCGCGAGCCGCGCTTACGCGTCTGAGGCGTCTGACGCGGTGGGGCACAGGGCATGAGCGTGGGCGTGGGTTCGTATCTCCGCGTGCCGGTCGGGCATGACGCCGAGCGGTGGAGCACCTTCCGGGGCGAGCGGACGCTGCTGGTCGCGGCGCGCACCCTGACCTCGACGATACGGATCCTCGAAACGCTCCCGGCCGTGCTGCGCGGCGACGCGCGCGTGACGGTCGTCGCCGCGCACGACGCGACCTCCGCGTTCAGCGACGGGGCGGCGGACCTGCTCCGCGACGCCGGATTCCGGGTCATGCCGTGGGAGCAACTGGAGAGCGTGGAGCCCGACCTCATCATCGCCGCCAGCGAGAACATCGACCTGCCCGAGGGCCGTTGCCCGCTGCTCGTGCTTCCGCACGGCGTGGGGTTCAGAGCTGGTGCCGGACTCGCGCAGCGCGCGGACCCGGCTGTCGGGGATGGTGCCCGACTCCGTGCTGGAGACGGGCCGTGCCTGGCTGGCCGTCTCCCACCCGGACCAGGCGGAGCAGTTGCGCGCCGCGCACCCGGGGTCGCCGGGCGCACGATCCTCACGGGTGACCCCTGTGACGACGCGCTGCGCGCCGCCCTCCCGGCGGCGGCGCGGTACCGGCGCGCGATGGGCGTCGAGGACGGACGGCGCCTGGTGGTCGTCAGCTCGACCTGGGGACCCACCTCGCTGCTCGGCCGGGACCCGGAGTTCCCGGCCCGGCTGCTCGCGGCGCTGCCCGTCGACGCCTACCGGGTGGCCGCGATCCTCCACCCCAACGTGTGGGCGGGGCACGGCGGATGGCAGGTCAGGACCCTTCAGGCCGCCGCGCTGGAGGCGGGCTGATCCTCGCTCCCCGGTGCACGGCTGGCGCCCGGCGCTGGTGGCCGCCGACGCCGTCGTCGGCGACCACGGCTCGGTCACGCTGTACGGGGCGGCGCTGGACAAGCCGACCGTGCTGGCGGCCTTCGGCAGCGACGCGGTGCCGGGGACGGCGGGCGCCGCCCTCGCGGAGACGGCGCCGCGCCTGGACCCGTACCGGTCCCCGTACGAGCAGGTCGAGGAGGCCGTCCGCACCCACGTGCCGGGGCGCTACGCGCCGATCGCCGACCGCGCCTTCGCCGTTCCCGGCGGGCGCTGGCCCGCTCCGTACGGCCGTGTACCGGCTGCTGGAACTGCCCGAACCCGGTGCCGCGCCGCCGCTCGCGCGCTTCCCCGATCCGCCGTCCCCGGCCGCCGCCGTCACCTCGTGGATGGTGGCCACCACCGCGTCGTCGGCGGCCGGGCAGGAGGCCGTCACGGTGCGGCGCCACCCGGCCGCCGTCCATGACGGGACGGGCGAGGGGACGCGTACTGGCATCTGGCGTGCGACGAGGAGGAGCGGGACCACCGGCTGGCCGAGTCCGCCTCCGTGCTGCTGCGGCACCGCCCTGTGCCACCGCGGCCGCCGCGCTGGCCTGGATCCACGAGACCCTGGAGGGCTTCCCCGGCGCGCTGTTGGCCGCCGCCGCTCGGACGGCGGAGGCACGCTGGTCGGGCTGCGGGACGGGCGGGTCGTGGAGGCGACGGCCACGGGGCCGGCGGCGGACCCGGTCTGCCCGCCGCCGTCGTCTACACCTGCCTGCGCGCGGGATGCCGCTGGACGGCGCCCTCGTGGCGCTGCGGGTCGCCGGGCGGCCCGAGGCGGACGTGGCGCTCCGCCTCAGACCGCGGCGCTGAGCGCCGGGCCGCCACGTCACCGCCCGGCGTCGCCCATGCGGTCCAGCCGGGCCCGCAGTTCCTCCGCCAGCGGGCTGCCGCCCTCTTCGTAGACGGCGAGGGCCTCGGTCAGGTGCTCCCGTACGGTGCCGGGGTCGCCGCCCGTGCGCTCGGCGATGTCGGCCAACTCCACCCGCGCCTGCGCCGCGTAGTGGGTGGCGTCCTGCGCGCTCAGCTCTCGTACGGCGTCGGCGAGGGTGCGCTGTGCCTCCTCGGCGTCGCCCAGGTGGTCCTGGACGCGGCCGATCGCGGCCGTCGCCCGCGCCGCCATCCGCAGGTCCGCGCGGTCCAGGTCCAGCAGCCGCTGCCGCGCGTCGCGCAGGGTCGCGAGCGCCTCCGGTGCCGCCCCTGGGCGTCCTGGGCGCAGCCGAGGAAGTAGGCGGCGATACCGACGCCGCGCCACTCCCGGCCTCGGCGTTCAGCGCCCGGGACAGCTCGTACGCCTCGACGGCGCGGCCGGGGTCGAAGCGGTCCCAGTAGCGGCCGGAGAACTCCCGCACCGACGCGCGCAGTACGAGGTCGTCCGACTCCTCGGCGCGGTCGACGGCCGTGGCGAGTTCGGCCTCCGCCCGGTCGTACGCGCCCAGGTCCATCAGCGGGCGGGAGAGCAGGCTGCGCAGCCGGGCCTCGGCGGCGGGGTTCCCGTCCTCGGCCGCGGCGGCGGCGCCCAGTTCAGGGACTCGCGCCACTCCCCAGGTGCCGGTGGTGAAGGAACAGCACGGTGAACGCCTCGGCCAACTGCCATGCCCGCCGGACCAGTCCGTGCCGTACGGCGGCGCGGAGCACGGCCAGGACGGCGGCGCGCTCGGCCTCCAGCCAGTCCAGCGGGCGGATCCGCCGTCGGCGGAGAAGGGTCGGCGGCGAAGGGTCGGGCACGTCGCGCAGCAGCTCGCGCAGGTCGGCGACGCGGAACCGGTCCTCCCGCACCGCGCGGTCGGCGAGGGCGGTGAGCGCCAGGTAGTGGGTGGTCACCCGGGCCACCAGGGCGTCGCGTTCGGACTCCGGCTCCTCCTCGGCGGCGCGCTGCCCGGCGTGCAGCCGCACCAGGTCGTGGAAGCGGTAGCGGCCGTCGTCGGTCCGCTGGAGCAGGCTCGCCTCCTCCAGCAGTTCCAGCCGCGAGGTGACGGTGGCCGCGTCGACGCCCGCCGCCACGGCGGCCGTTCCCGCGTCGAACGTACGGACCGGGAGCCAGCCGAGCAGCCGGTACAGCCGGGCCGCGCTGGGCGGAAGGGCACGGTAGGCGAGGTCGAAGACGGCGGACACCGCGTACTCCCGGGTCGGGACAGGCCCGCCAACCGACGGGCGTCGTCGTCGAGTTCGTCGGCCAGTCGGGTCAGGGGCAGGTGGCGGCGGGGCTGACCCGCAGGCCACCACGCGCAGGGCGACCGGCAGGCCCCGCACAGCGCGACGAGCCGCGCGGCGGCGTCGCGCTCGGCGGCCACCGTCTCCGCGCCGCACCGGTCGGCGAGCAGCAGCAGTCCGTCGTCCGCGTCCAGGGGTCGATGGTCACGAGCCGCGCGCCGTCCGCGCGGAGTTCGTCCAGGGCGCGGTTGCTCGTGGCGAGGACGGCGCTGCCCGAGCCCTGGGCAGCAACGTCCTGACCTGGGCGGGCTGGTCCACGTCGTCGAGAACGACGAGGATCCGGCGCCCGCCGACAGTGAGCGGAACCTCGCGGTGCGCTCCGCCAGCGTCGCCGGGATCTGCTGTCCGGGGGCGAGGCCGAGGAGCGCAGGCAGTGGGCCACGGCCTCGGAGACGTCGCCGCCGCGCTCGGCGCGCAGGGCGGCGAAGTCGACGTAGATCTGCCCGTCGGGGAACAGTTGGCGCGACCGCTGGGCCCAGTACCAGGCCATCGACGACTTGCCGACGCCGGGCAGCCCGCTGAGCACCCCGACCCCACCGGCCGGGGCCCGGCCCCGATCCCCGCGCCCAGTCCTCCAGTCCGCGCAGCTGCGCCTCGTGGTTGACGAACGTCGAGGTCATGGACGGCACTTCGTCAGGCCGTACGGCCGGCTCCGAGCTGGGCGGGGCGTGGAAGTGGACGCCGCCGTGGATCTGTCCGGCCTGCACGCCGTGTCCGTGCACGTGTCCCGATAACTCGTTCCGGACAGAGGGCTCTTCCGGGGATTCGCCGCGCATCACGCTCCCGACTCCATCTCACGCCGCCACGGACGGTTTTCCGCCCGTGGGGAATTCCCTGGCCACCGTAGAGATCACGCGAGCTTGGGTAGTCCGGGCGGCGGCACGGCGCGTCCCGGGCGACGGCCACGCGCGGGCCGCCCCGCCGCGCCGTCTCCGGCCCAGTCCGGATCGTCCGGGCGGACACGTCGGTCACCCCGAGCGCAACCCGACCGGACGGTCCGGTCCTTGTCCGGCTAGGGTCCGCCTTCACATGAGGGCGGCCGACCGCGAGCGGCGTCTGGTGCTGGGGGCACCTCCTGGGGTCCCCGGACGGAGTCTGGGGAGGTAGCTGGGGAAGATCGCACGGCGGAGGGTCGCCCTTCCTACCGGGCCGTACTCGGGCGACCCCGACAACGCGGCGAGATGCCGTGCCAGGCGTCGGGAGCGGGCCGCCCCTGTGAAGACGGACCCTAGGGGTGGTAGGGGCTGAAGGGCCGGGCCCGCTTCGTAGTCTGCGAGCGACCTCGAAAGCGGACGCTCAGCGGAAGGCAGGCGGTCGGCGTGGCGGCAGTCCTCATTACCGGTTGCAGCAGCGGCATGGGGCTGGAAACGGCGCTGGCCTTCGCCAGGAGGGGCGACCGTACCTACGCCTCGATGCGCGACCCCGTAAGGCCGACCGGCTCCGGAAGCGCGCGGAGGCCGAGGGGCTGGAGATCGAGGTGCTGACGCTGGACGTCACGGACGACGCGTCCGTGGCCGCCGCGGTGCGCCATGTCGAGGACGCGCACGGGCGGTCGACGTCCTGGTGAACAACGCCGGTATCGACTACACCGGCGCGATCGAGGCCACGCCCTTCGAGCAGGCCGCGCGCTGATGGAGACCAACTACTGGGGCCCGCTGCGCACGGCGCGTGCCGCGCTCCCCGCCATGCGGGCGCGCGGTGCCGGTGTCGTCGTCAACGTCAGTTCGCTGGCGGGCCGGATCTGGGCCGTGCCGTACGGCGGGTTCTACGCCTCCAGCAAGGCCGCGCTCGGTGTCGTCAGCGGGCGCTGTCCGCGGAGGTGCGGCAGTTCGGGGTCCGCGTGGTGTGCCTCGAACCGGGCGCCTTCGCCACGGAGATCCACGCGAACGCCGCCACGCGCGCCGCGTCCGCCGACGACCCGTACGCGGCGGACGAGGCGTGGCTGGCGAGCTTCCTCGACCGCGCCGCCGAGGGCGCGGACGAGGGCGGCGCGGTCGCCGACGCGATCGTCGCCGCCGTCGAGAACCCCGACACCCGGTGCACACCCCGGTCGGCAAGGAGACCGCGATGGCGCTGGAGTTCACGCGCAAGACCGAGTACGAGGAGTGGCTGCCGCAGTTCGTGCGGCAGGCCGAGGCGTCGCGGGCCCCGGCCCGTACGTGCCACCGGGTCGCACTGACCCGCCCCCAACTGGCGCCGGGCCGGACGCTATGGCTCCGCCCGGCGCCGCTCCACCTCCGCCCACGTCACGCGTGTCACACGTGTCACGGCCCGCCGCGCGCGTAAGGCGGAACGGAGCCGTGACGTCCGTATGGCGCCGTGCCGCTACCGGGGATCCGGCCAGTGGCGCGGGCGGCACGGGGCGGGCCGGCGCCCGTCAGACGCCGGACGTCTCCCGACTCGCCCGCCACGTGGGGCCGCCGACCGCGGGCGCGCCGCCCGCGCCGCGAACGGCCGCCCGTCCTGCCGCGGTTGTCGGCCCCGCGACCGGGGCGTACGGCCGGATCGCGGCCCCACACCGCGAAGGGGACAAGCGGCGGCGCGGGCCGGGCCGGAATCCGGAGGGCCGCGGCCGTGGGTGGCGCACCACGTCCGGATAGCCGGATACGCGCCGACCGTTCCGACTTCTACCATGTCGCCGTGGCCCTCGGACCGGCCCTCCCGGCGCCCGGACACGGCAGCACCGGGAGTGGGCGTCACGCTGGTGGCCCGGCCCGGTGCCGACCGGTTCGCGCCGGGCGGCCTCGCCCTGGCCCGTTCCCGGAAGGCCCGCGCGCCGCGGCCGCCCGCCACCGCGACCACTCGTGCGTCGCGACCGCCCGCCGCCTGGCCCCGGGGACGCACCCATCATCCGCGGGGACCCGCCACGCACGGGCCGCGGCGGTCCCCGTGTCCGGACCCGCATCGGCCCGGCGCGGGACGCGGAGCGAGTCGAGAAGGGGCGTCGGCATGGCGGAACTGCTCATCGCCGGAGGAGGCATCGGGGATTGGCGGCGGCACTCGCCGTGGCGGGCCGGGGCCATCGGGTCACGGTCCTGGAGCGCCATGACGCGTTCACCGAACTGGGCGCGGGCATCCAGCTCGGCCCGAACGCCTTCCACGCCCTGGACCGGCTCGGGGTCGGCGCGGAGGTACGGTCCCGCGCGGTCCTCGTCGAGGAGCTGCGGCTGATGGACGGCACCACCGGGGAACGGGTCAACGGCATGCCGTTGACCGGCGGTTACCGGCGGCGCTTCGGCAACCCGTACGCCACCGTGCACCGCGGCGACCTGTACCAGCCGCTGCTGGACGCCTGCGCGCGCGACGCCCGGATCGCGCTGCTGCCCGCAGCGCGCTGGTGCGCTACGAGCAGACGGCGGCGCGCGTCACCGCGGTGCTCTCCGACGGACGGCGGTTGTCGGCCGACGCGTTGATCGGCGCGGACGGCATCCGGTCCACCGTCCGCCGCCAGGTGGTCGGCGACGGCGAGCCGCGCGTGTCGGGCCACACGATCCACCGCTCGGTCATCCCCATGGGGCAGGTGCCGCCAGAACTGCGGTCCAACACGGTGACCTTGTGGGCGGGCCCCAAGTGGCATCTGGTGCACTACGCGATCAGCGGCGGCCGGACGTTCAACCTCGCCGTGACCCGGGACGACGGGACGAAGGAGGCGGTGACGGGCCGCCCGACGCCGCGCGCGGAGGTGCTCGGCCGGTACGAGCGGATGAGCGAGCCCGCGCGGCGGCTGCTGGAGTTGGGCGAGCGGTGGCGCTGCTGGGTGCTGTGCGACCGCGACCCGGTCGAGGTCTGGGTGGACGGCCGGGTGACGCTGCTGGGCGACGCGGCCCACCCGATGCTCCAGTACGCGGCGCAGGGCGCGTGCCAGGCCCTGGAGGACGCGGTGTTCCTCGGCGGGCTGCTGGACTGCGGGCCCGAGGCCATCCCTGAGCGGCTGACCTGCTACAACGTCGCCCGCCGGAGCCGTACGGCCAAGGCCCAGCTGATGGCGCGGGAGATGGGCCGCAGGATCTACCACCCGGCGGGCGGCGCGGCGCGGCGGCGCAACGCCGTGCTCGCGGCGCTCTCCGCCGAGGAGTTGTGGGACAAGGTCGACTGGCTGCACGCGGACCGGGACGGCGTCCGGACCTGAGCCCTCGCGGGCCCTCGGCCCCGGCCCGCTCCCCACCGGGCGGGGCCACACCGGTCCGGTGAGGTCCGGGCCGGGGCGACACCGGGTCCAGGTCGGGGCGACACCGGGTCCGGGCCGGGGCCGGGGACTCCAGGCCCGGCCGCGGACGCCATCCGCGCTGTTCAGGCCGGTGGACCATTGACAGGTTCCGACGCCCTGATCAATCATCGCGGTGCGGTCCGGGTGGCCGGTACAGACACCCGGAATGGGTGCCGTGTCCGCACGCCCGTCAGCCCGGTAGCTGAGGAAGTTGGTACGCAGCATGGCCATCTGGAGCCTCGTCGCCCCGGTCCGCCACCGACCGCGCGATCCGCTGCCCGACGCCGCCGCCAACGTTGTCCTCGGCTCCGGTCTCCGTTTCGGTCGCGGCCCCGGCAGGTCCGACGGCCGCGCTCGTACCTGGGCCGACACCGATGTGGGCGCGTGCCGCGGCCGTTCCCGGCTCGGGTGAGCCCTCCGGCCACCGAGGGGCGCGGCGGCCGGTTGCGCCCGTCCCGCTCACGGTGAACAGCCGGATCCCGCCCGTACCCTCCCGCACGCCACCCCGACACCCGCTGGCACCGGCCAGTCGCCGGTATCCCGGAACGCCCCTCCCGTACCCCTCACATCCTCCGCGGTGCCGAGTCACCTCAACCGAACCGCTTCCCGCAGAGAGGAACCCCAGCCTTGTCGGCGAACCACTCCCTCGTGTTCCGACCTCCCCGCGCCCGCCCGCGCCACCGCGGCAGACGGGCGCCGAGCCGTCGGCCGACGCCGCCGCACGCCCGCTGGCCTCCTTCGCCCAGCAACGGCTCTGGTTCCTGGCGCAGATGCGGGGCGCGGGCGAGGCGTACAACGAGGCGATGGCCTTCCGGCTGCGGGGTCCGCTGGACCGTACGGCGCTGGCCCGCGCGCTCGACACGCTGGTGGTGCGGCACGAGGCGCTGCGCACCCGGCTGGCCCCGGTGGACGACGAGGTGCACCAGCTGGTCGACCCGCCGGACGGCGGCTTCGCGCTGGCGGTGGACGACCTGACCGGCGCGCCCGACGCCGCGGAGCGGCTGGCCGCGTTGCGCCGCGAGACGGCCTGGGCCCCGTTCGACCTGGGCCGGGGCCCACTGGCGCGCGGCCGTCTCGTCGCGCTGGGCCCGGACGACCACGAACTGATGCTGACGGTGCATCACATCGTCTTCGACGGCTGGTCCCGCACCATCATGCTGCGCGAACTGGGCGTGTGCTACGCCGCCGCCCTGCGCGGCGAGGAGCCGAACTGCCGCCGCTGACCTGGCAGTACACCGACCACAGCCGCTGGCAGCGGGAGTGGATGGCCGGGGACGAGCCCGCCGCGCACGCCGCGTACTGGACGGAGCACCTCGCGGGCGCCCCGCCGCTGCTGGAACTGCCCACCGACCGGCCGCGCCCGGCCGAGCAGGACTACCGGGGCGGGCGGGTGCCGATCGCGCTGGACCGCGATCTCAGCGCGGCCGTCGCCGCCCTCGCGGAGCGCCACGGCAGCACCCTGTACTCCACGCTGCTGGCCGGCTGGTCCGTGGTGCTCTCGCGGCTGGCCGGACAGGACGACGTGGTCATCGGGGCGCCGACGCTGAACCGGCACCGGGGCGACGTCATGGACCTGATGGGCTTCTTCGTGAACACCCTGCCGGTGCGCGTCGATCTGTCGGGCACGCCGACCGTGGCCGATCTGGTGGGGCAGGTGCGCCGGACGCTCAAGGCGGGTCTGACCCATGTCGACCTGCCCTTCGAGCGGGTCGTGGAACTGGTCAACCCCGCGCAGCCCCGCCCACACGCCCCTGTTCCAGACCGGGTTCTCCTGGTCGCCGCCGATGCGGGACGTGCTGGAGATACCGGGCGTCGAGGCCGAGCTGCTGGACGTGTCCGACGTACCGGCGAAGTTCGACCTGTCGCTGACGCTGAGCGAGGTGGACGGCCGGATCGTCGGCGAACTGGACTACGCCACCGCGCTGTTCGACCACGCGACGGCCGAGCGGTACGTCCGCCATCTGCTGCGTGTCCTGGGCGAGATGGCCGCGCACCCCGAGCGGGAGATCGCCGACCTCGCGCTGATGGACGCGGCGGAGCGCCGGGCGCTGCTCGCCGACTGGGACGCGCCCGTCCTGCCGCCGTCCCGGCCGGGCGGGCTGGTCGAGCGCTTCGAGGCCCAGGTGCGGGAGAGGCCCGGCGGACCGGCTCTCGTGCACCCGCGCGGTGCGCTCGACTACGCGGCGCTGGACCGGCGCGCGAACCGGCTCGCGCACGCCCTGATCGCCCGCGGGTCCGTCCGGACCAGGTGGTCGCCCTCAACACCGGGCGCACCGCGGAGCTGGTGGTGGGCGTCCTCGGCGTCCTCAAGGCGGGCGCGGCCTACATTCCGCTCGACCCCGGCCAGCCCGCCGAGCGGCTGGCGGCCATGGTGGAGGACGCCGCCCCGGCCCTGGTGCTCAGCGACGCGGAACACCCGCCGGAGCACTGGCTGCCGCTGACCTCGGTCGAGGCCGAGGCGGAGCGGGACGACCCGCCCGGCCTCACGGCGCACCCGTCCCAACTGGCGTACATCATCTACACCTCGGGCTCCACCGGCCGCCCCAGGGCGTGTCGGTGACGCACGGCAACGTGCTGAACATGCTCGACGACTGGGAGGCGCGGATGGAGCCCTGCCCGGCCAGGCGGCGTCCGCCTGGTCGAGCATCGGCTTCGACGCCTCGGTGCACGAGATCCTGATCGCGCTGACGACCGGCGCCACCCTGCACCTGGTCCCCGAGGAGCTGCGGGTCGACCCCGACGCGCTGCTGGCGTGGATGCGCGAACACCGCGTCGTGCAGGGCTTCCTGCCGCCGTCGTACGTGAAGTGGATCCACGAGGCGCCGAAGGGGACCCTGGACGGGCTGGTCCTGCGGCAGTTGATGACCGGGATCGAGGCGCTGCCCGAGGAGGCGCTCCACCACCTGCGGCGCTCGCTGCCCGGCCTGCGGCTCGACTACGGCTACGGGCCGACCGAGACCACCGTCTACTGCACCGTCTACACCGACCCCGGCCGCGTGACCGGCGGGCCCCGATCGGCAGGCCGCGCGCGGGCGTGCGGATGTACCTGCTCGACGAGCGGCTCCGGCCGGTGCCCCGGGGCGGCGGGCGAGATCTACCTGAGCGGCGCGAGCCTGACCCGGGGTATCTGGGCCGCCCCGACCTGACGGCCGAGCGGTTCGTGGCCGATCCCTTCGTACCCGGCGCGCGGATGTACCGCAGCGGCGATCTGGCCCGCAGGCTGCCCGACGGCGACGCCGAGTACCTGGGCCGCCGCGACGACCAGATCAAGCTGCGCGGCTTCCGGATCGAACTGGGCGAGGTCCAGACGGCGTTGCTGGCGCTGCCCGGGTGCGGGAGGCGGCGGTGCTCACCGACCGCGACCCGGCGGGTGAGCCGCGGCTGGTGGCGGGCATCGGCCGGGGCGAGGCCGAGCCGCGGCAGCCGCACGAGTGGCGTACGGCGCTCGCCGAGCGGCTGCCGGACTACATGATCCCCGCGGTCTTCGTCGAGCTGCCGCGGCTGCCGCTCAACCGCAGCGGCAAGCTGGACCGGCGCGGCTGCTGGCGGACGCCGCCGCCACGGTGTCCGACCAGGTCAACACGGCCACCCGCGCGACCACGTGGAGATGGCGCTGTACCGGATATGGAACCGGGTGCTGCTCCACCCCGGCATCGGCATCACGGACGACTTCTTCGACATCGGCGGCACGTCGATCTCCGCCATCAAGGTCGCGCTCGCCGTCCGCGAGGAGTTCGGCGAGGCGCTGCCGATCCAGGAACTCATGGTGCACCCGACCATCGAGGCGCTGGCGGAGCGGCTGCGCCGGGGCGCCACGGGACGGGAGGACGGCAGCCTCATCGAGTTCCGCGCGGGCGCGGGCGGCGCCGGGTGGTCTGCGTGCACCCGCGGGCGGCACCGCCTTCTGCTACCTGCCGCTGGCCACGGCGCTGCCGGACGACGTCGGCGTCGTGGGGATCCAGTCGCCCGGCATCGAGCCCGGCGAGTCCACGCTGCCCACGGTGGAGGCGATGGCGGAGGCGTACCTGGAACTCGTCGGCCCGCGGCCCGAGGAGGCGCTGGTCATCACCGGGCTCTCCTACGGCGGGCTGGTCGCGCACGAGATGGGGCGGCGGCTGGCCGAGGCGGGCCACCGCGAGGTGAGCGTGGTGCTGCTGGACTCCTTCTCCACCGACGACCTCGCCGAGCGCGCGGCGATCACGCCGGTGGAACGGGACGAGTTCCGCGACAAGCTGGTCCGGTTCAACGGCATGTACCCCGGCATCGAGGACGCCCAGATCGACCAGTACTTCCACGTCTACAACCACAACCGGCTGACCGCGCGGGAGTACACGGTCCCGCCGACTGCGGCGCGGCTGGTCCTGCTCCAGGCCGTGGACGGCGGTGTGGACACCCCGTACACGCCGCGGTGCGGGAGTTCTGGCAGCGGCGCACCGAGGCCGACCTGGTGGTGGACGCGCTGGACTGCGACCACTGGGAGATGCTGGAGAGCGCCGAGGTGCCGCGGGTGGCCGCGCTGATCGAGTCCGAGCTGGCCCGGATGCCCGGCTCCGGCACCCGCCGCCCGGAGCGGCGCGAGGGACCGGCACCGCCCCGGCGCGGGAGGCGCGATGACCGGCGTGACCCACCCGTCCGCCGGGCCGGGTCCGCGGCCGACGGCCTGGCCGCGCGCGTCCTCGCGCGGGCCCGCCGCACCCCGCCGCGCCCGCGCTCGTGGACGGCGAACAGCGCCTGGACTACGGGAGTTGGCCGCCGCGAGCGCGGCCGTCGCCGACGCCCTGCGCCGCCACGGCGTACGGCCGGGACAGGCGGTGGCCGTGTGCCTGCCGCGCTCGTGGCGGCTGGTCTGCGCGATGCTGGGCGTCCTGCGGCTGGGCGCGGTCGTGGTCCCGCTGGACGCGCTGAGCCCGCCCGAGCGGCGGCGCCACATCCTGACCGACTCGGCCGCGGTGGCGCTGGTGCACGGCGCGGAGCCGCCCGAGGAGATACCCGAGGGCGTGACGCCCTTCCGGTGACCGCGCTGCTCGCCCCGTGGGGACAGCGTCGCGGGGCGCCGGGGAGGCGGCCGAGGGCCCCGAACCGGCCGCGTCCGCCCCGCCGTTCTCGTTCTCTTCTACACCTCCGGCACCACCGGGCGGCCCAAGGGCGTGCGGGTGCGGGAGGCGGGCGTGCTGCGGCTGGCCGAGCCCGGCTGGATCGAGCTGCCCGAGGGCGCGCGGTACGCGTGCCTGTCCAACCCGGCCTTCGACGCGCTGACCTTCGAGGTCTGGGTGCCGCTGCTGACCGGCGGCTGCTGCGTGGTGCTGGACGACGAGACGGCGCAGACCCCGCACCTGCTGGCTGCGGCGCTGCGGCGCGAGCGCGTCGACACGCTGTTCATCACCACGGCGCTGTTCCAGGCGGTGGTGCGGAAGGTGCCCGACTGCTTCGCCGGCATCGGCCAGGTCCTGGTGGGCGGCGAGCAGATGGACACCGGGACGATACGCCGCTGGTACCGCGACAACCCGGCGAGCGCCACCCGGCTGCACAACATCTACGGGCCCACCGAGACCACCACGTTCGCCCTGTACCACCCCATCCCGCGCGACGTCGGCGACGAGCTGATGCCGATCGGCCGCCCGCTGCCGGAGACCGGCGTGCTGGTGGTGGCCGACGGTACGCGCCGGCGGAGCCGGCGAGGTCGCCGAGCTGTACCTCCGGGCGCGGGCCTGGCGGCGGGGTACCACGGTCTGCCGGAGGAGACCGAGCGCCGCTTCGTCCGGCTGCCCTGGTACGACGACGGCCGGGAGGTCCACTACCGCACCGGTGACCTCGTCCGCCGCGACGCCTCCGGCCTGGTCACCCTGGTCGGGCGCGCCGACCGGCAGGTGAAGGTGCGCGGCTTCCGGATCGAACCGGGCGAGGTGGAGCGGCAGATCGCGACGCACCCGGCGGTGCGCCAGGTGTACGTCCGCACCCGCCGCGGCCCGGCGGGCACCAACGAGCTGCTGGCCCATCTGGTGCTGCGCTCGCGGGTGTCGTTCGAGGACTTCGACCGCCATCTGGCGGCCACGCTGCCGCCGTACATGCGGCCCCACCACCTGTATCGGGTCGAGGAGTTGCCGCTCACGGCCAACGGCAAGGTGGACGAGGCGGCGCTGGAGCGCCGTGCGGACCCGCCGTGGCGGCGTACCGGCGCCGCGGGCCCGGAGGCCACGCCCTGGCAGCGCGAGGTGCTCGACCTGGCGGGCGAGGTGCTGGGCGTGTCCGGGCTGCGGCCCGACGACCGCTGGATCGCCAACGGCGGCGACTCGCTCAAGGCGCTGCGGCTGCGGTTCGACGTACGGCGGCGCTGGGGCTGCGAGCTGCCCCAGGCCCTCATCCTGCGCGGCGACTTCGCCGAGCTGGCCGCGGCCGTCGCGGCGGGCCGGGACGCGGAGCGGGACGGCGACGCGGCCACGGGCTACCCGGTCCCGGCCCGCCGTCCGGGCGCGCTCGGCCCCGGCCACCTCCGAGCAGCAGCGGCTGTGGCTGCTGCACCAGCGGGACCCGGACGGCTGCGCCTACAACGTGGTGATGGCGTTCCGGCTGCGCGGCGCGGTCGACGCCGTGGCGCTGCGCGTCGCGCTGCGCCGGGCGGTGGCGCGCCACCCGGCGCTGCGGACCGCCTTCGAGGCCGCGCCCGACGGGCCGCACCAGGTGGTGGCCGAGCCGTACGACCCGTGGTCCGGGCCCGGTACGGACCGGGACGACGGCGGGCCCGGTACGGACCGGGACGACGGGAGGAGGACCGCTGGCGCGTGGTGGCCCGGCGCCTGTCGGCCACCCGTTCGACCTGTCCCGGCCGCGCATGATGGCGGCGCACTGGCTGCCCGGGAAGAGGACGGGGAGGGCGGGAGAACGGCGGCGTGCTGCTGCTGCGGCTGCACCACATCGCGGTCGACGGCTGGTCGTTCAACGTGCTCTTCCGTGAGCTGTCCGCCGACTACGCCGCCGCCCTGGCCGACGGCGGACCGCGCGAGGCCGAGGACCTGAGGGGACCAGGAGGGGCCAGGAGGGGAAGGGTCCCGGACGCGGAGGTACGGACGCCGCTGGACTACGCCCACTGGCAGGCCGACTGGTTCACCCGCCCCGGCTATCTCGCCCAGCGCGCCAGCTGCGCGACCACTACCGCGCGTCGGAGGAGGTCTCCGCCCCGCTGGAGCCGGTCCGTACCGGCGCCAGGCCCGCGGGCCGACTGCTGCGGACCTCCCTGGACCTGGTGCGCCGCGCCACGCTCGACCGGCTCTGCGCCGAACTGGGGCTCACCCGCTTCCAGGTGCTGCTGGGCGCGTTCGCCTGGGGCGTGTACGGGGTGACGGGCCGCTCACCCCGGATCGCCGGGCCCGTCGCCAACCGGCCGGTGCGGGAGTTCGCGGACGGCGTCGGGATGTTCGCCAACACCGTGCTCTTCCCGCTGGACCTGGCGCCGCGCGAGGAGCTGCGGGCCCAGGCGCTGCGCCACGGCGCGGCCGTCCAGGCGGTCCTCGACCGGCAGGACGTGGTGCTCGCCGACGCGCTGGCCGACCACCGGTTCGGCACGGACGGGCCGCCGTTCGACTTCATGTTCGTGCTGGAGAACACCGACTTCGGCGCGCTGGCGCTGCCGGGCTGCGAGACGCGCCCCTGTGGCCCGCCCCGGCCGAGGCCAGTGCCCGCTGACGCTGTCGGTGGTCGAGCACGAGGCCGGGTTCGACTGCCTGTGGGAGTACGCCGAGAACCACTTCGAGGCCGCCGACGTCGAGGCCGTGGCCGAACTGTTCCGGCACGGCCTGGACCGGCTGGCCGAGGACCGCGGCGCCACCCTGACCGGGCTGGTCGCCCCGTACCGGCGCGCGCTGCCCGAGCCCGGCCGCGCCCCGGCCGCGCCGCCCGCCGTCGCCACGGTCGCCGAGGGCTTCGCCCGCCAGGTCCGCGCGACACCGGACGCGCCTGCGCTGGCGAGCGGCGACCGCGAGGTGTCCTACGCCGAACTCGACGCGCACGCCGCCGCCCTCGCCGCCGAGCTGCGGGAGCGCCACCCGGTGCCGCCGGAGGACGAGACGGCGTGCGTGGCGCTGTACTTCGGGCCTTCCGTCGAGCATGTGGTGGCGGTGCTGGCGCTGGCCCGGCTGAACCTCACCATCGTGCCGCTCGACCCCGGCTACCCCTGAGCTGCTGCGGAGCACCCTCGACCAGGCCCGGCCGCTCGCGGTCCTGGTGCCGCCCGAGGGCGCCGCCGCGCTCGACGCCATCGCCCCGGACGGCCTGCCCCGGCACCCGGTCACGCTGTCGGACCGGCCCGTGCTCCCCGCCGGTGCTTCCCCGCACGAGGGGCGGCGTCCGCTGTACACCCTGTTCACCTCGGGGTCGACCGGGACCCCAAGGGCGTGCGGGTGCCCGACCGCACGCTGTGCGCGCTGCTCCAGTGGCAGCGGGAGTCCGGCGGGTTGCCCGCGCCCGCGCTCACCCAGCAGTTCTCCATGCTCTCCTTCGACGTCTCCTTCCAGGAGATCCTCACCACGTTGCTCGGCGGCGGGTGCCTGCGGCTGGTCGAGCCCGGCTGGCGGCAGGACGCCCCGGAGCTGCTGAACCAGTTGGAGACCGCGGGGTCGAGCGGATCTTCATGCCGTACGTGGCGCTGCAACTCCTGGCCGAGCACGGCGTCCGGCTGGGCCGCTACCCTCGCGGCTGCGCGAGGTGGTCACCGCGGGCGAGCCGTTGGTGTGCACCGACGCCATCCGCCGCTGGTTCGCCGGGCTGCCGGGCGCGTCGCTGTTCAACCACTACGGGCCGACCGAGACCCACGTGGTCAGCGGCCTGCGGCTGGACGGCGACCCGGCGCGCTGGCCGGACCGCCCGGCCGTCGGCCGCCCGGTGGCCGGAGCCTGGCTGCGGGTGGTGGACGAGGCCGACGAACCGGTGCCGCCCGGCTGCCCGGGCGGCTGCTGATCGGCGGGCCGATGGCCGCCCCTGCTACCTGGACGACCCGGAGCTGAACCGGGACCGGTTCGTGGACCTGCCGGGCCTGGGCACCTTCTACCGCAGCGGCGACCTGGCCCGCTTCGACCGGCAGGGCCTGCTGCACTGCCTCGGCCGCGACGACCAGCAGATCAAACTCGGCGGCCATCGGCTGGAGTTGGGCCAGGTCGAGGCCGCGCTGCTGCGCCACCCGACGTCGTCAACGCGGTCGTGGTGCCCGACGGCCCGCACCTGGTGGCGTGCGTGCGGTGCCGCGGCGCGGCACCGGCGGCCGAGGACCTCAACCGGCACCTGGCCCGCTGCTGCCGCCGTACGTCCGTGTCAGCCGCTACCGGCTGCTCCAGGACCCGCCCCGTACGCCCAGCGGCAAGCTGGACCGGCGCGCGGCGCTCACCGCGCCGGGCGAGGAGCTGCGCCCGCGCGCCGTCGCCGCGCCGGTGCTCTCGGCGCGCGAGGCACGGCTGAGCGAGCTGTTCGAGGCCGTCGTCGGCAAGCCCGTCGGGCCCGAGCAGCGCTTCTTCGACGCGGGCGCCACCAGCCTGGACCTGATGCGCTTTCAGCTGCGCGCCGCAGCGGAGCCGGACCTCGACTTCACCGTGCCCGACCTGTTCGAGTACGTCACCGTGCGCCGCCCGCCCGCTTCCTCGACGGACGCCACGAGGCCGCCGTCACCGGGCCCCGGGACCGTACGGCCTCGGCCTCCGGGCCCGGCGAACCGGTCGCCTCCGCCGACGGGCCGATCGCCGTCGTCGGCATGGCCGTCCGGCTGCCCGGCGCGGAGAACCTGTCCGCGTTCTGGGACATGGTGCGCTCCGGCGGCCGTGGCATCGAGTACTTCGACGCGGCGGACGGCCTGGTCGGGCGCGCAGCCAGCTGCCGGGACCGCTCGCCTTCGACCCGGGCCACTTCGGGATCAGCAGACGCGAGGCGCGGCTGATGGACCCGCAGCAGCGCCACCTGCTGATGAGCTGTGTCGAGGCGCTGGCCCACGCCGGGATCGCCGACCCGGCGGCGGGCCGGTGGGGCTCGTCGCCGGGTGCGGCGAGAACACCTACTTCCAGGACATGCTGCGCGAGGCCGACCCGGCGGCGCTGCCGGACGACTTCCAGCTCGCCCTCCACCACGACAAGGACTTCCTCGCCACGAAGGCGGCGTACCACCTGGGCTGACCGGCCCGGCGTTCACCGTGCAGGCGGCCTGCGCCAGTTCGCTGGTCGCCGTGCACGTGGCCACCGGCATGCTGCGGCAGGGCGACGCCGAGGTGATGCTGGCGGGCGGGTGCTGGTCGACCCCGGCTCACCGGCGGCTACCGCTACCGGCCGCAGCACATCTTCTCCCCGACGGGCACTGCCGCCCGTTCAGCGACGACGCGGACGGCACCGTCGGCGGCAGCGGGTGGGCGTGGTGGTGCTCAGCCGCTGCGGCTGGCGCGCCGCGACGGCGACACCGTCTACGCGGTGCTCACCGGCTCGGCGCTCAACAACGACGGCGCGGACAAGCTCAGTTACAGCGCGCCGTCGCTGGCCGGACAGCGCGAGGTGATCCGCGCCGCGCTGCGCCGCAGCGGCCGTACCGCCGCCGACCTGGGCTACGTGGAGGCGCACGGCACCGGCACCCGGCTGGGCGACCCGGTCGAAGTGGGCGCGCTGCGCCAGGCGTTCGGCCTGGCCGAGTCCGAGCGCTGCGCGCTGACCTCGGTCAAGAGCCAGATCGGCCACCTGGCGCCGCCGCGGGCGTGGTCGGCCTGGTACGGGCCGCCCTGTCCGTCCACCACGGCGTGATCCCGCCCACCGTGGACTTCCGCGCGCTCAACCCGCGCGTCGGCCCCGACCCGACGCCGTTCTACGTGCCGACGCGGGCCCGGCCGTGGCCGGAGGGGCGGCGCCGGGTGGCGGCGGTGAGCAGCTTCGGCATCGGCGGCACCAACGCCCACGTGGTGCTGGAGGAGGGCGACCCGCGCCAGGAGCCGCCGACCACCGTGCCGTGCCTGCTGCTGTCCAGCGGCAGCGAGGCGGGCTGCGCGCCGACGCCGCCCGGGTGGCCGACTACCTGACGGCCAGGCCCGAGAACTACGCGCGGGTGCTGCGCCACACGCAGGCGGGCCGTCCGGCCCGGCGCTGGCGGCTGGCGGTGGTCGCCGCGGACGCGGCCGAGGCGGCGGCCCGGCTGCGTACGGCCGCGCCGGTCGAGACGGTCGCGGTGGCGCCGGGTGCGGAACCGGGCGAGGCGTCGGGCGGGGCATCGGGCGGAGTGCCGGGCGAGGCGTCGGACTGGGTGGGCCGGGCGGGTGCCGCGCCGGCCGCGGGCCGCTCGGCCGAGTCGCTGGCCGACGCCTGGCTCGCCGGGGAGACCATCGCCTGGCCGACCGGCCCCGCGCAGGCGCCCTGGGACTTCCCGCCCCGGCCTTCGAGTTGGCCGAGTACGACTTCGCCCGCGCCACGGCGGCCTCCCGCTCGACCGCCGAACCGGTCAGCGGGGAGGCGGGTTGGCGGAGGCCGGGCCCGCGCACGGCGCCCCGGCTGCCCGAGGCCGACTGGCTGTACCAGCCGCACTGGGTGCGGCTGCGGCGCCGTCCCCGCCCGGCCCCGGCGCCCGGTCCGCGCGGCTGCTGGTTGTGCTGACCGCCGAGCCGACGCCGCCCGAGGCGTGGCGGGCCCTGGAGGCGGCGTACGACCGGGTGGTGCGGGTCGGCGCGGCCGACGGCTTCGACCGGCGGCCCGACGGCACGTACCGGGTCGACCGGCCGACCCGCCGCGCTGCGGCAGCTCCTCGACGCGCTCACCGAGGCCGAGCCGGACCGCCCCGGCATCGACTGGCTGCACGCGCTGCCGCTCGCGGCGGACGGCGCGGTGGACCCGCGGGCGCTGGAGCGCGCCCGTTGGGCCTGCCTGGACGCCCCGGCCGCGCTGGTACGGGCGGTCGCCGAGTCGCCCGGGACGCCACCGGTACGCGCGTGGTGGCTGTCGTACCGCGCACAGCCCGTCGACGGCCCCGTACACCGCCCGGAACTGGGCCTGTTGGCGGGCGCCTGCGAGGTGGTGCCGCAGGAGAGCGCGGTGGCCGCCCACTGGCTCGACCTGCCGGGACCCGACCCGGCGGACTGGGCGCGGCTGCTCCCGGCGGTGCTCGCCGAGGCCGACGACACCCCGGCGGCACTCCCCGCCGACTCGCGCTGCGGCAGGGCTACGTGTGGCACCAGACGGCACAGCCGGTGGCCCCGCCCGGCACACACACGCCGTCGGCGCTACCGGAAGGCCCACTGCCGCAAGGCCAACTGCCGGACGGGCAGCGGGCGGACGCGCGGGCCCTCCATCTGGTCCTCGGCGGCACCGGAGGCGTCGGCGCCGCCGTCGCCGGGTGGCTGCTGGAGCGGACCGACTGCCGGGTGGTGCTGCTGGCCCGCCGGGCAGAGCTTCCGCCGTCCCTCGAACCGTGGGCGGACCGCGTCGAGTTGGTCGCGGCCGACCTGACCGCCTCCTCCCCGACGCGCTGCTGGCCCGTCTGGAGCCGCGGCTGCCGCGACTGGACGGGTCGTCCACGCCGCGGGCGTGGCCGCGGGCGGGCTGGTCGCGCGGCGCGACCCGGCGCGGCGCGGGACGCCACCGCGGCCAAGCTGCACGGAGCCCTGCTGGTGGAGCGGCTGATCGAGCGCCACCGCCCCGCCGTCGCCGTGTACTGCTCGTCGATGTCGGCGCTGTTCGGCGGCGTCGGGCAGTTCGACTACGCCGCCGCCAACGGCCTGCTGGACGGCTTCGCCCACCACCGAGGCGCCGAGGACGAGACCACGCTGCGGCTCTGCGTGGACTGGGACATCTGGCGTGAGACCGGGATGGCGGTCGAGGCGCCGCACGCCGACGCCCGCCACCGGGCGCACCTGGCCGTGGGCCTGACGGTGGCGGAGGCGCGGCGGCTCCTGGACCGCGCCCTGCGGCTCCAACTGCCGCACCTGCTGGTGTCGACCACGCCTCTCGACGCGGCCCACGACACCTTCTACGCGCCACCGGCCGCACCGCCGCCCACCGTGCCCGCGCTCACGGACGCCGACGCGGACGCGCGGCCGACGGCCGAGACACCCACCGCCTCGGCGGCCGAGCGGCTCGGCGAGAGCCTGCGCGACTGGCTCGGGCTCGACACGCTCGACCCGGCCACCTCCCTGTACGACCTGGGCGCGGACTCCTGACCCTGCTGGACCTGATCGCCGAGGTGGAGCGGCTGTACGGGGTCGAGCTGGAGCTGTCCCGGCTCAGCCACCAGGTGAGCCTGGCCGAGGTGCTGGAGCTGCTGGGCGCCCCGGCCGCCGACGAGCCGCCCGGGGCCGACGGCGCGGACGCGGTGGCCCCGGAGATCTGGCAGCGCGGCACCGGGCGCGAGGTGCTGTGCCTGGTGCATCCGGTCGGCGGCGACATCCAGGCGTACCGGTCACTGGTGTCGGCGCTCGACCCGGACCTGACCGTCTGCCTGTTCGCCGACCCGGCCCTGCGCGACCCGGAGCTGTCCGGCTGGCCGCTGGCCGAGCGCGCCGCCCGCTACCACGCCGCGCTCCAGGCGCGGTTCCCCGCGAGGAGTGGCGCTGGCGGCTGGCCGGCTGGTCCTTCGGCGCGTGGGTGGCGCTGGGGATGGCCGCCGAGGCGGAGGCGGCCGGGCAGCCGGTGGCCGAGCTGTACCTGCTCGACCTGCCGCCGCCGGACGCCGGGCCGTCGTTCGCCCGCTACGACGGGCCGCGGCTCGAAGCGGTCTTCGCCCACGAGTTGAGCCAGAGCGGCGCGAGCGGACCGTCGGGCCACGGGCCCGCACCTACGCCGAGCGGCTGGCGCGCTGCTGCCGCGCCAACCTGGCCGCCATGACGGAGTACGAGCCGCCCCGGCCCCGTACGCCCGTCAGGCTGTGGCTGGCCAACCGGCCGGTGCCCGGCCTGCCGTCGCCCGCGACCGCGCGGGAGCGGCGGCGGCGGTGGCGGGAGCACCTGCCGGGACCGGTGTCCGCGCACGTCCTGGACACCACGCACTACGACATCGTCCGACCGCCGCAGATCAAGACAGTGGCGGACGCCATCAACGCGGCGTCCCGCCCGGCGGGAGCCGACCCGCCGACGCGGGCGCCTGAGGAGGGTGGGCCCGCCTCGTCACCCGGCGGTGACGGGCGGGGCGCGGCGGGCGGGCGGGTGGTGCCACAGGCCGCGCCGGGCGAGACGCGGCAGCACGCCCTCGCCGAACCAGTACGCCTCCTCCAGGTGCGGGTACCCGGAGAGCACGAACTCGTCGATGCCGAGCCGGTGGTACTCCACGATCCGGTCGGCGACCTCGTCGTGGTCACCGACGAGCGCGGTGCCCGCGCCGCCGCGCACCAGCCCGATCCCGGCCCACAGGTTCGGGTGGATCTCCAGACCGTCCCGGCTGCCGCCGTGCAGGGCGAGCATCCGCTTCTGGCCCTCGGACTCGCTGTGCGCGAGGCCGCTCTGCACGGCCCGTACGGTCTCGGGGTCGAAGCCGTCCAGCAGCCGCCGGGCCTCGGCCCACGCCTGGTCGGCGGTGTCGCGGGTGATGACGTGCAGCCGGATCCCGAAGCGGACGCGGCGGCCCTCCTTGTCGGCCAGCGACCGGATCCGGGCGATCTTCTCGGCGACGGCGGCGGGCGGTTCGCCCCAGGTGAGGTAGACGTCCACGTGCCGGGCGGCGACCTCACCGGCGGCGGGCGAGGACCCGCCGAAGTAGATCTCCGGAACCGGTTCCGGCAGCCGGGTGAGCCGGGCGTCCTCGACCCGCAGGTGGGTGCCCGCGTGGTCGACGCTCCCGCCGTCCCACAGCCCCCGGACGATCGCGAGGAACTCGTCGGTGCGGGCGTAGCGGGCGTCCTTGTCGAGAAAGTCGCCGTAGGCGCGCTGTTCGCGGCTCTCGCCGCCGGTGACGACGTTGAGCAACAGCCGTCCGCCGGTCTGCCGTTGGTAGGTGACGGCCATCTGGGCGGCCAGGGTGGGCGAGACGAAGCCGGGGCGGAAGGCGACCAGGAACTTCAGCCGCTCGGTGTGCTGGCTGATCATGGCGGTGGTCAGCCAGGCGTCCTCGCACCAGGCGCCGGTGGGCGTCAGCACGCCGAGGAAGCCCAGGTCCTCGGCGGCCCGGGCGATCTGGGTGAGGTAGCCGACCGTCGGCGGGCGGTCGCCGCCAGCGGCGGTGACCGGGTGCCGTGGCCGCCGCCGACGACGTGGCGGCTGTCGCCGTTGGTGGGCAGGAACCAGTGGAAGGTGAGGCTCACGGGCGCACGCCTTTCGTCGGCCGCGGCGTCGCGGGCGCCGTCGGATGTCCACGCCGACCCCGGCGGCGGTCCCGGAACGAATCCGGGGCAGTCCGGGGCGGACCCGGCCGTGGTCCCGGGGCGAACCCGGCGGCAGTCCCGGGGCGCTCATCCGGCCGCCGCCAGCAGCGTCGTACGGCCGCCGAGCGCGGCGGAGAAGCGGTCCACGACCTGGCCCAGCGCCTCGGCGGCCCCCGGGCGACGGTCAGGGTGCCGTCGTCGCCGACCGAGAGGTCCGTGTCGAGCGTGAACCAGCCCTGCACGATGTGGGCGGCGCCCATCGAGCTGAGCACGGGCCGCAGCGCGTAGTCGATGGCCAGGACATGGGCCGTGGTGCCGCCGGTGGCCAGCGGCAGCACGGTCTTGCCCTCCAGCGCGTACTGCGGGAGGAGGTCCAGCAGGCACTTCCAGCAGACCGGAGTAGGCGGCCTTGTAGACGGGGTGCCGACCACGACCCCGTCCGCCCGCCGCAGGAGGGCGGTGGTCCGGGCGATCTCCGGGTGCCCGAGGTCGGCGGCGAGCAGCGCCTCGGCCGGGAGGGTACGGACGTCCAGCGGCACCACCTCGTGCCCCTGGGCGGCGAGCCGGGTGTCGAGATGACGCAGCAGCCGGGCGGTGCGCGAGGTGGCGGAGGGCTTCCCGAGATGGACAGGACGGTGGCCACGGAGGGACCTTTCGGGGTGCGGGGTGGATCGGGACGGGTCGGCCCCAGCCGCGTGATCGTGAATTCGGAAGGGCAGCCGGAAACGCGCGGCGGCGGAATCCGGATACCGCCACCGCGTTTTCGACGGGAATTCACGAACGGGTTCCGGAGCCCGGCCGAGGGTCTTTCGGCGGGTGCCCGGCACGGGAGTTGGGGAGCGGACCGGCGGAATAGGGAGCGGCGGTGCGGGAGACTTCCCGGCGCTCGCTCAGGCCCGAACGCGACAGCAGGAGCTGGAGATACGCACGAGGTCGACGTAACGCCGCCGGGTGAGTTCCTGTCGCTGCATATGACCGATACAAGCAGCGCGGGGCAGTTCGGTCAAGAAGGCCCGTGCCCATTCCACATTCCGGACAGGGGCGTTCCGGACAGGGGCATTCCGGACAAGGACCTGACGGACGGGGCGCCGTGCTGTCGGGCGGAGTGCCGGTCCGTGGAATTCCCGGTCGGTGCGGCTCGTCTCAGGTCATGAGGCGGTAGCCGCGGCCGGTGTCGACGCCGATGGTGCCGGGCCCGCCCAGTTTGGTCCGCAGTCGGCTGACGGTGGCGCGGACGGCGCTGGTGCGGGGGTCGAGGTTCTCGTCCCAGACGCTCCGCACCAGCTCGCGGTGGGAGACGGGCTCGCCGCCCGACTCCAGCAGCATGTGCAGGACGGCGAACTCCTTGGGCGTGAGGGCGACCTGCCGTCCGTCGACGAGCACCTCGCGGCGCGTACGGTCCATCTGGACGGCGCCGCGCCGCAGCACCAGCGGCGGGGCTTGGGGCGCGGCGGTACAGGACCCGGATGCGGGCCACCAGCTCGGCGAAGTCGAAGGGCTTCGCCAAGTAGTCGTCGGCGCC
Organism: Streptomyces sp. M19; assembly: GCA_038070365.1. GTDB lineage: Bacteria > Actinomycetota > Actinomycetes > Streptomycetales > Streptomycetaceae > Streptomyces. Next base: position 983,632 of record JAMYWE010000001.1, read on the forward strand.
CAGCTCTTCGAGCCCGTAGACCTTGTCCGTGATGTCGCCCGCCGCCGTCAGCATGAGGATGCGGGGCCGGTCGCGGACGTCCCGCAGCCGTCGGCACACCTCGTCCCCGGTCATCACGGGAGGTCGCGGTCGAGCACGAGCACGTCGTAGTCGGTCACGAGACACATGCGCTCGGCCTCGTCCCCGGTCCCGGCGAGGTCGACCGCGATCGAGGCGCGGCGCAGCCCGGCCGCGATGGTGCGTGCCAGCACATGGTGGTCTTCGGCTACCAGAACGCGCATGGGCGCCATGAGATCAGCCGACCGATTGCGGACGCGTAAAGACCGCCTGTCGGTTGGGGCACGACCGGTGTCCGGTCGGGCGTGGACGGCCGGTCGTTCACTTCACGCTGCCCTCCGTGAGGCCCGAGCGCCAGTAGCGCTGGAGCAGCAGGAACGCCACGACCAGCGGCAGCAGCGCGAGCAGCGAGCCGATCACCATCAGCGGGTAGTAGTCCGGATTGATGGGGGCGGTGGAGTTCCAGCTGTACAGGCCGAGGCTGAGCGGGTACAGCGACGCGTCGTTGAGCATCACCAACGGCAGGAAGAAGTTGTTCCAGATCGCCGTCAGCTGGAACAGGAAGATCGTCACGTAGCCGGGGGCGAGCATCCGCAGCCCCACGGACAGGAAGCCGCGCAGCTCGCCCGCGCCGTCGACGCGGGCGGCCTCCAGGACCTCGTCGGGCACGTAGGAGGCGGAGAACATCCGCGCCAGATAGACCCCGAAGGGGTTGAACAGGACCGGGATCAGGACCGACCAGACCGTGTTCGCGAGCCCCTGGTCGGAGGCGAGCAGGTACAGCGGCAGGGCGAGCACCGTGGCGGGCACCATCACCGAGATCAGGATGAGGGCGAACAGGGGCCGCTTGCCGGTGAACTCGTACTTGTCGAAGACGTATCCGGCGGCGGTGCTCACCAGGGCGCCGACCGCCGCGCCTCCCACGGCGTACAGCAGGCTGTTGCGGTACCAGGTCAGGTACACGCCGCCGTCCTCGGCGAACAGGTCGCGGATGTTGTCCACGAGCGCGAAGTGGGACAGGTCGAGGAAGTCGGAGGCGAACAGCGCCCGCGCGTCCACGGTGGAGGCGAGCAGCAGCCACAGCAGGGGCAGCAGCGCGTAGAGCACGCTGACGCCCACCAGGACGTTCGCGGCGATACGGCCGTACGGGCGGGTGGTGGAGCCGGACGCGGCGGGCTGGTCACGATCGGGCCTTCCTGGAGTCGGGGACGCGCCGGGCGGTGCGCGCCGTGCCGCGCGTGACCACGTAGGACAGGGCGCAGCACACGAGCAGCAGCAGGACCGAGGCGGCGGAGGCCAGGCCGTAGTTGTTGCGTGTGAACGCCGCGTCGAAGATGTACATGTTCGGCGTGTAGCGGGGCCGACCAGCGGGTGGCCCGGCTCAGCAGCATGGGTTCGGTGAACAGTTGGAGCGCCGCGATCGTGGTGAAGATGGCCACGGTGGACAACGTGCCGCGGATCATCGGCACTTTGATCGTCAGCGCGGTGCGGACCGGCCCCGCGCCGTCGACCTGGGCGGCCTCGACGAGTTCGCGCGGGATGGCACGCAGCGCGGCGAAGAAGATGACGCAGGTGTAGCCGAGCCCGCTCCACAGCGCGATGTTCACCAGGGAGGGATCAGCATGCGCAGGCCGAGGAAGTTCACGGTGATGTCGGCGTCGCTCAGCAGGCCGAGGACGGGCGAGATGCCGGGTGGTAGAGGTAGAGCCAGATGACGGTGGCGATGATGCCGAGCACGGCGTGCGGCACGAACAGCGCGGTCTGGGCGAGCCTGCGGGCGCGCACCACACCGGAGTCGAACAGCAGGGCCAGGGCGAGCGCGCCGAACAGGACCAGCGGGATGAACACCAGCGCGTACAGGAGCGTGACGCCGACGCCGCGTACGAAGCTCGGGTCGGACAGCACGGCGGTGTAGTTGCGCAGCCCCACGAAGGCGGTGCGCGCGTTGCCGAAGCCGAGGCCGGTGTGGGTCTCGGAGAAGAAGCTCAGTTTGACCGCGTACAGGACCGGCACCAGGAACACCGCGACCAGCAGCAGCACGAAGGGCCCCAGGAGGACGCCCACCGCCCCGCGTCGCTGACGGCGCGAGCGGGCCGCGGGGTGCTCGGCGGGCCCGGCGCGTGCGGTGGGCGCGCGGTACGGGCCTCGCGGGGACGGTGGAGATGCTCATGCCTGCCTCACCTTCAGGCCCAGGCTGCGCATGTCGGGCAGGGTCTCGGCCTGCGCGGCGCGCAGCGCGTCGGTGATGGTCGTGCCGTACGGGAGCCGGGCCAGGCCGTTGTGCAGGGAGGCCGCGGTGGCCTGCATGCGTGGTCCCCAGGTCCAGCCGGTGCGCAGCAGGCGGCCTGGTCGGCCACCAGGGCGTAGAGGTCCTGGCCGTCGTAGAAGTCGGTGCTGAACTGGCGTGAGGCGGCTTCGACCTGGTTCCTCGCGGCGGGGAAGAGGCTCGAACGGCCGCTGGAGAGCCGGGCGGTGATCGCGTCGCGTGCCGTCGACATCCACTCCAGGAAGCGCATCGCGCGTTCCTTGCGCGGGCTGTCGGCGGTGATGGCGTGCAGGAGACGCCGTCGGTGCCGAGGACCGGCTCGCCCGTGCCCCACTGCGGCAGCGGGGCCACGCGCCAGCGGCCGGAGGTGCCGGGCACCGAGGAGGCCAGGGCCGCGAGCCCCACGGGCCGACCAGGTGGGCGGCGACCCGGTCGCGGGCGAGCGCGGACAGCCACTCCTGGCTGCTGCCGGGGCGACGAGCAGCAGGTCCTCGTCGATCAGGCCCTGCCAGTAGTCGGCGACCCGCCGGGTGGGTTCGTCGAGGAAGTCCAGCACCCAGCTGTCGCCCTCGGTGGCGAACCACTGGCCGCCGCTCTGCATGACGTGCCCGGCCAGCACGTTGTAGGCGTTGGGGTGGAAGGTGGCCAGGCGGACCCCGGACCGCCGCTTGAGCCCGCGCGCCGCCTCGCGGAACTCCTCCCAGGTGGTGGGCGCTTCGATGTGGTGCGCGTCGAGGATGTCGGCGCGGTAGGCGAGCAGCATGGGGCCCAGGTCCAGCGGAATGCCGTACACCCGGCCGTCCAGGGTGCCGTTGGTCCACGCCTGCGGGCCGAGCCCCGCGCGCAGCCGCGGGTGACCAGATCGGTGACGTCGGCGCACACGCCGTCGATGGCGAAGGACGGCAGGTCGGCGTCGACGATGGTGACGATGTCCGGGCGTTCCCGGCGCGGGCGGCGTTCGACAGCTTGGCGTTGCCGCCCGCGAGGCCCGAGGTCATGGGGAATAGTCGACGGGATCGTCGGGGTGGGTGGCGTTCCACCTGGCGACCAGGGTGTCGGTGCCGCGCAGCGCCGACCAGAAGGTCACGGGCCCGTCGGGGTCGCCCTGTCCGGCAGCGCTGCCGCAGGACGTCACACCGGCGCAGGCCAGCGCGGCGCCGAGCCCGGCGGCCAGGACACCGCGTCTGCTCGGCGGGCGGCCGGTCACGGCGACCGCCCGGGTACGGAAGGGGAGAGCGGCGGGGACATGAGCGCTCCTCTTCGGGGGTTCAGGGCCGGGGTTCGGGGCCCGGGGTTCGGGGCCCGGGGTTCGGGGCCCGGGGCTCAGGGCCCGAGGGCTCAGGGCCCGAGGGTTCACGGCTGGGGTTCACGGCTGGGGGTTCAGGGCCCGGGTTCACGGCTGGGGTTCGGGGCCCGGGTTCGGGGCCCGGGTTCAGGGCCCGGGGTTCAGGGCCCGGGGTTCAGGGCCCGGGTTCAGGGCCCGGGGTTCACGGCTGGGGTTCACGGCCCGGGGTTCACGGCCCGGGGTTCACGGCCCGGGGTTCACGGCCCGGGTTCACGGACCGGGCTTCACGGACCGGGCTTCACGGACCGGGCTTCACAGCCCGGGCTTCACAGCCCGGGTTCACGGCTGGGGTTCAGGGCCCGGGTTTACGGCCCAGGGTTCACGGCCGGGCGGGTGGCCGGTGGGGCGGCCGGGCGGGGTGGCCGGTGGGGCGGGCGAGGCGTTCGCGGGCGGGCCGAGGGCGTCGAGCACCCGGTGGAAGGCGGTCAACGCCCGGTCGAGGGCGGGGACTTCGGGGTACCAGGCACGCTCCCACTCCAGGCTGATCCAGCCCCGGTAGCCGCGTCGGCGCGCCTGCTCGACGACGGCGGCCAGCGGGAGGGTGCCGTGGCCGGGCAGCACCGGGCGCAGGTCGGTGGGCGCGGCCACGTCCTGAGCTGGACGTGCCGGGTCCAGGGCCGAGCACGGCGGCGGTGCGGTCCGGGCCTCCCGGCGCGCCAGGGTTGACCGCGTCCCAGACCGCGCCCACCGCGGGGAGCCGACGGCCGCGAGGACGTCGGCGACCCGCGCGCCGGTCAGGAACGCGTCGTGGGTCTCCAGGAGCACGTCCACGCCCAGCCGCGCCGCCAGCGGGCGGCCCGGGACAGACAGCGGACCGCCCGGTCGCGACGCCCCTCGGGCCGGTCGGCGCCGCCGCCGAAGACCCGTACGGCGGGGGCGCCGAGCCGGGCGGCCAGGCGCAGGTGCGCGGCCAACTCCTCGGCCACGTCCGCGCGGTCGTCGGCGACCTGGACGTACGACGCCAGGCAGACGATGTCCAGGCCCGCCGCGGCGAGTCGGGCGGCGACCGCGTCGGCTTCGGAGTCCGGCATGCCGGGGTAGGTCAACTCCCCTGCCGCGCAGCGCAGTTCGACACCTTCGCAGGGGCCGGTCCGGGCCAGCCGGACCACCTCGTCGAGGTCCGCTCCGGGCAGCCGAGGGTGCTGAACGCGCGCCGGTTCACGCCGGACCCCGTCGTCGAGCAGGGTGACCGGGCGCCGCGCTCCGCCGAGCGGTACACGGCGAGCGCGGCGGCCACCACCGACCGGCCGTAGGCGGCGTCCACGTACCGCGCGCCGGGCTCGCCCGGGCGGCGGCGACGAAGCCGTCCAACTGGGCCCGCAGCGCCTGTTGTTGGCGCTCGTGCCCGGCGTCGAGCAGCGGCACGGACGTGCCGTCGCGCAGCAGGAACAGGCCCTCGGTGGCGGAGACACGCAGCGTCGCGCGGTCCATGACGACTTCGGTCTCGTCGACGTACGGGGCACCGCGGCTGGTCAGGGCGAGGCTCGCGGCGGTGCCGTCGGCCAGTTCCACGAGGGCGAGGGCGTCGGTCTCCACCTCGACGCCGTCCCGGCCGCGGACCACGCCGCTGACCCGCCGCACCGGGGAGCCGGTGAACCACTGGATCCGGTCCAGGCCGTGGGTGCCGACGTTGAGGACGATGCCGCCCCGGCCAGTTCCCGGTCGAAGAACCAGGAGGGCCGCGAGCCCTGGTCGTAGTGTGCCGAGCGCCGGTGGGTGACCAGCACGGGCCTGCCGAACTCCCCGGAGCGGACGAGGCGTCGGGCCTCCCGCGCCAGCGGGTCGAAGTGGATGACGTGGGCGACGGCGAGCAGGACACCGGCCCGGTCGCAGGCGTCGGCCATCCGGGCGCAGTCCTCGACGGACGTCGCCATCGGCTTCTCCACCAGGACGTGCAGTCCGGCCGCCGCGGCGTCGGTGACGATCGGGAGGTGCAGGGCGTGCGGGACGGCGACGACGACCGCGTCGAGCCCACCGGCCGCGAACATCTCGCGGTGGTCGGTGAAGACCGGCACACCGGCGGGCGCCAGGGCGCGGGCGGCGGAGCCGCGCGGGTCGCAGATCGCGGCCGTCCGGTGGGTCCGCGCGTCCGCGGCGGCCCGTACGTGGGCGGCGCCGACGCTCCCCGCGCCGATCACTCCGACGCGGAACCGGCCGGTGACCGGGTCGCTGCTCATGGATGTCTCCTGTCGCGAAATGAGATGAGGGCCGGGCGCGGCGCGAGGTCCGACGCCGCGCGCGTCGGGCCGGAAAGGAACGGAACGAAAACGGGGAAAGGAAACGAAAAGGGAAAAGAGAAAGTCAGCCGGGGATCGTGACCCGGGCGGCGCCGCAGGAGGCGCGGACCACCAGCCGGGGCTGGATCTCCACGCGGTGGCAGAGCGCGTCGTCACCGGCGTCCATGCGGCGCAGCAGGAGCTGGGCCGCCAGCGCGCCCACCTCGGACTTGGGCGGGGAGACCGCGGTGAGCGGCACGTCGCCGACCTCCGCGACCTCGTCGTCGTAGGCGACGACGGCGAGGTCGTCCGGGACCGCGAGCCCTGCCGCCGGGCCTCGACCACCAGGGCGGCGGCGTCCCGGTCGCCGTGGCAGAAGACGGCGGTGACGCCCGCGGCGGCGCAGGCGCGCACGTACGCGGCGATCTCGTCGCCAGACCACACCTCCCGCCGGGACACCGCGCCGTCGCCGACGTCGAGCCCGAGCAGTGCCGTGGCGTCGTCGAAGCCCCGGGCGACGAGCGCGGAGGTGCCGGTGCGCAACCTGCCCAGGTGGCCGACGCGTTGGTGGCCCAGTCCGCGCAGGTGCCGCAGGGCGAGTGCGACGCCGCCGCCGTGGTCGGTGACCACGTACGGCGTGGGTCGTCCGGCTCCGGCTCCGGGGCCTGCGCTCCACCAGGACGTACGGCAGCGGGAGGTCCCGCAGGCCGTCCACGTATCCCTGCGGGTCGGTCATGATGTGCAGGTTCGGCACCAGCAGCAGGCCCTGCACTCCGCTGTCGCGTATCGCCCGCAACTCGTCCCGCTCGACGCCGAGATCGTATTTGGACGACGCGAGGACGACGCCGACGCCCGCGTCCCGCAGCACCCGCTGGATCCCGTCCACGACCCGCGGGTAGTAGTACGTCGTCGACGGGACGAGCACGCCGACGAGCCGACGGCCCGTCGACGCCGCGGGCGCCTCCCGGCTGACGGGTCCGCCGCCGGGGTGACGAAGGTGCCCGCGCCCTGACGGCGCTGCACGATGCCCTCGGCGACCAGTTCCCCGACGGCGCGCCGCAGCGTGTTGACGCTCACCGACAGCGCGGCGGCCAGTTCCCGTTCGACGGGCAGCCGGGTGCCGGGAGGCCAGAGGCCGTTGTCGATGTTCACACGCAGCCGCTTCGCGGCGTGCAGGTATTTGGGGCCTTGAAGGAATGAATCCTTCTTTCCTGCCGACTTCATGCTGGGAGATTGCGCCAAACATTCTCTTGCGTCAACCGGATGGCGATGCTTTTCTGGCCGAAGCGGCAAAGCAGCGAATTCATTCCCTAAAAGGAATGAATTTTGACGCGGGAGAAGTGATGAGCGAACTGCTGACGGTGCCCGGGGAACTCCGGCGGGAACTCGGCCGACCGGGGCCCGACCTGGTGGCCGAGGCCCGTGCCTGGCCCGGGGACGTACTGGTCCTCGGCGCGGGCGGGAAGACCGGCTCCGGGATCGCGGACATGGCCCGCCGGGCGCTCGTCGGCGCGGGCCGCGCGGACACCCGGGTGCTCGCCGTGTCCCGGTGGACCGACCCGGCGGCGCGCGAGCACCTCGCGGCGCGGGTGTCGAGACGGTCACCGCCGACCTGTCGGACCCGGATGCCCTCGCCGCGCTGCCGGACGCGGGGACGGTGATCCACCTGGTCGGCGCCAGTTCGGCACCGCCACCGCACCCGAGCAGGCGTGGCTGACCAACACGGTGCTGCCCGACCACGTCGCCCGGCGCTGGCCCGAGGCATCCATCGTCGCCCTGTCCACGGGCAACGTGTACGGGATGACCGCCCCGTCACCGGCGGCTCGCTGGAGAGCGACCCGCCCCGGCCGGAGGGCGACTACGCGCTGACCTGCCTCGGCCGCGAGCGGGTCCTGACCCACGCCGCCCGCACCCGGGGCACTCCGTCGCCCTGATCCGCCTCAACTACGCCGTCGAGCCCCGCTACGGCGTACTCGCCGACCTCGCCCGCACCCTGCTCGCCGGGCGACCCGTCGACCTCGGCACCGGCGCCGTCAACGTCGTCTGGCAGCGCTACGCCAACGAGGTCGTCCTGCGCTGCGTCGGACACGCCCGCGGCGACACGCCCTTCGTCCTGAACCTCACCGGCCCGGAGACCGCGAGCGTGCGCACCCTGGCCCTGCGGCTGGCCGAACGCCTCGACGTGAGCGCCGAGTTCACCGGGGAGCCGCCCGCACCAGCCTGCTCAGCGACGCCACCGCCTGCCACGCGCTGTTCGGCTACCCGGACCGCACCCTCGGGCAGCTCGTCGACCTCCAGGCGGCCTGGCTGCGCGCGGGCAACGAACTGTGGGACAAACCGACCAAGTTCGAGCGCAGGGACGGCCGTTTCTGATGCCGCCCACACTGCCCCGGGCCACCGCCGAACTCCTGCGCCGGGGACCGTCATCCCCGCCCACCCTGGCCCTGCGTGCCGACCGCACCTGGACGAGCACCGCCAACGGGCCCTGACCCGCTACTACGTGGCGGCGGGCGCCGGGGCGTGGCCGTCGGCGTCCACACCACCCAGTTCGCCATCCGGGACCACGGGCTGCTGCGCGCCGTGCTCGAACTGGCCTCCCAGGAGGTGCGCCACGCCGTCGGCGACCGGCCCTTCCTGCGGATCGCCGGGTCTGCGGGCCCGTACGGCAGGCCGTACGGGAGGCCCGCGTCGCCCGCGAACTGGACTACGACGCCGTCCTCGTCTCCCCGCCGGGCTGCCCGAGGCGGACCTGGACGCGCTCCTGGACCGCAGCGCCGCCGTCGGCGAGGTGCTGCCCGTGGTCGGCTTCTACCTCCAGGAGGCCGTCGGCGGACGCCACCTGCCCGCTCGTACTGGCGGCGGCTGGCCGACCAGGAGTCCACCGTCGCGGTCAAGGCCGCCCCGTTCGACCGGTACCGCACCCTCGAACTCGTCGAGGGCGTCGCCGCCTCCGACCGCGGCGACGACGTGGCCCTCTACACCGGCAACGACGACGCCATCGTCGCCGACCTGCTCACCCGTACCACGTGTCCGGGCCCGCGGGCCCGGTCGTGCGCCACTTCGTCGGCGGGCTCCTCGGGCACTGGGCGGTGTGGACCCGCTCCGCGGTGCGGCTGCTCGCCGACGTCCACGCCGCCCGCGCAGGCGACCCGGCCGCCCGGCGGCGCGCCCTGGCCCGGCTGGCCGGTGACACCGACGCCAACGCGGCGGTCTACGACGTGCGCGGCGGCTTCGCCGGCTGTATCGCCGGTGTCCACGAAGTGCTGCGCCGCCAGGGCCTGTTGGCCGGGACCTGGTGCCTGGACCCCGCGGAGGGCCTCTCCCCGGCCAGGCCGAGGAGATCGCCCGCGTGCACACCACCCACCCCTGGCTCCGAGAGGAGGACGCGTTCGTCGCCGACGGGCTGCCCCGCTGGCTGCCGTGATCCCCGCCCGCCGGAAGAACCCGCCGGAAAGAGCCGAGAAGGACGAGAAGGACGAGAGGAAGAAGACGACGATGAAGACGAAGAGGAAGACCCTGCTCCTGGTCGGCGCCGCCACCAGCGTGCTCGCCACCCTCACCCTGACCCCGCAGGCCATGGCCGAACGCGCCGACGGGCGCCCGCGGCCGCCCTGAACACGATCGACTTCGAGCGACCGGCCGCGGGCTCCCCTACACACCGGACGAGTGGGCCGAGGACGGATGGGACGTCTCCGACGGCTACACGCCCCTGGGCTTCGACACCCGCACCCGTGTCGACAGCGACACCCCGCCCACAGCGGCGACAAGTCGCTGCGCGTCTTCTATCCCGAGGGAAGATCGGCCCCGAGGACTCGGGGCCATCGCGCCGTTCGCCGTCCCCAAGTCCCGCGAGTACTACCTGTCGTTCTGGGTGAAGTTCAGCGACGACTTCAGCTGGGGCACCAACGAGTTCGCGGGCAAGGTGGGCGTCGGCCTCGCGGGCGGCAAAGCCTGCTCCGGGGGCAGCCGTGCGACGGCACCAACGGGTTCACCTCCCGCCCGATCTGGTCCCACGACAACGGCACGGCGGCCGTGTACTACTACAGCATGGCGCACGAGGGCGAGTACGGAGACGACGTGGTCCTCCAGAAGGACGGCGCCGACATCACGTGGCCCAAGGGCGAGTGGGTCAACGTCGTCCAGCGCCTGAAGGTCAACACCGTCACCGACGGGACGGCCAACCCGACGGCGAGATCGAGGTCTTCTACAACGGGGAGTCCGCCGCCAAGAAGACCGGACTGCGCTTCGTCAGCAACGACGACCAGATCGACAAGGCGTACTTCTCCAGCTTCGCCGGAGGGCCACCACCGACTTCGCCCCGGAGAACGACAGCTACATCTGGTACGACGACATCAAGGTGTCCACCGACCGGAACGACATCTGCGAGCTGAGCGGCTGTTCCTGACCCACCCGCCGACCGTGCCGGGAGGCCGCAGGAGCCTCCCGGCACATCGGCTCGCACCGCACCGCACCGCACGGGAGAGCCTCCATGCCCATCACGCCGTTCCCCGCCCCCGTTCGCTCACCACCACCCCGGCGGCGCGCCCGCCGACGCCCCGGTGACCGCGACCCTCGACCCCGCGCTCCCCGCCCAGGGCTACCGGCTGCGCACCGGCCCGGACGGCGTGAGCGTCCACCACCGGGACCCGGCCGGGCTGCGCTACGCGCTGCGGACCCTCGACCAGCTGCGGGCCTCCCCGACTTCCCCGAGACCGGCTACGACATCGCGGACCACCCCGACTTCGAGCGCCGCGGGTTCATGCTCGACATCAGCCGGGACCGCGTGCCCACCCGCCGCACCCTGGCCCGCTGGGTGGACATCCTCTCCCTGGCCCGCTTCAACCAGTTCGAGCTGTACACCGAGCACACCTACGCCTTCCGCGACCACGAGCGGGTCTGGCGGGACGCCTCGCCGCTCACCGCCGACGACCTGCGCTGGCTCGACGCGCGCTGCGCCGCGGCGGGCATCGACCTGGTGGTGCACCAGAACACCTTCGGGCACATGGAGCGCTTCCTCGCCCACCCGCCGTACACGCACCGCGCCGAGAACCCCGACGGCTTCGAGCGCGGCGGGTCCACCGCCCGCCGAGCACCCTCGCCCCCACCCCGAGAACGTGGAGTTCGCCCACGGCCTGCTCACGGAGATCACCGCCCACGTCCGCGCCGAGCGCCTGAACATCGGCGCCGACGAGCCCTTCGAGCTGGGCACCGGCCGGTCCGGGACCGGGCGGCGCGCGAGGGCCTGGGCACGGTCTACTTCGACTACGTCACCGCCGTGCTGCGCCCCTGGCTGGACGCCGGACACACCGTGCAGTTCTGGGCCGACGTCTTCGCCGACCACCCCGAACTGCTGGACCGGGTGCCGCCGGGCGCGGTGCCCGTGGTGTGGCAGTACGACGCGCCACGGCACGCCGCGGAGGTCATGGCCGCCGACAGCGCGCAGGCCGACGCCTGGCAGCGGCGCGGCACCGACCTGGGCCGCCTGCGCGACGGCTTCGCCGCCCACGGCAAGCTCCTCCAGGACGCCGGGATCTCCTACTGGGTGGCGCCGGGCGCGGGCAACTGGAACAGCGTCCTCGGCCGTCTCGACAACGCCGTGGAGAACATGGTGGACGCCGCCGAGGCGGGCCGGCCCACGGGCCTCGGGCTACCTGCTCACCTCCTGGGGCGACAACGGCCACTGGGACGCGCCGTCCGTCGCCTTCGGCCCCGCCGTGTTCGGCGGCGCGGTGAGCTGGTGCCTGGAGAGCAACCGGGACCTCGACCTCGGCGCCGTTCTCGATGACCACGTGCTGCTGGACGCGGCCGGGCTCGCCGGGGACGTCCTGGTGCGCCTGGGCGGGGTCTACCGGCTGTTCGGGGTCCCGCTGCTGAACGGGTCGCCGATCGCGCGGGCCCTGTTCCCCGACCCCTCCCTCCCGCGGCCGGACCTGCCGACGCCCGCCGCCCTAAACGAGGCCGCCGACGCCCTCGCCCGGAGCCGACTCGACCTGTCCGCCGCGGAGTTGGCCGCGGCCGACGGCGACGTCGTCGTACGCGAACTCCTGCACGCGGTCGGCCTCGCGGAGTTCGCCGTGGACGTCCTGCGCGCCGCGCGGCGGCCGGGGCCCAGGCCGGTGCCGACGCGATCTCCGCCGGTACCGCCCGCCGACTGCTGCGGCGCCTGGAACCACTGCTCGCCGAGCAGCGCGCGTGCTGGCTGCTGCGCTCGCGCCCCGGCGGCCTCGACGACAGCCTCGCGCGGATCGAACCGCTGCGCCACGCGCTGGTGCGGGCGGCCCACCGATGACGGGCGCCCCACCGCGCCGGGCACGGAGGAGTGGCTGGACGTCCTTGGCCGACAGGACACCGCGGGCGACGCCCCGGCCCGGATCCGGTGTCGCGGGACGAGGCCCGCCGTCGCATGCGGATCCTCGCCGTCCCCGACGAGGACCACGATCCGGTCCTGGCGACCCTGCCGGACCCGGCGCGCACCCCGTCCTGTGGCAGGCGCTGCGCCACTGCCACCAGACCCTGTTCGGCGGGTCCGCGCCCACGCCACGGGAGACGGCCTGGCCCGACGCGCCCGCCGCGCTCGGGGAGGCCGGACGCTACTTCTACGTCCACCTGTACCTGCTGGCGCTGCCGTCGGCCCTGGCACGGCAGCGCCGCCGCGGCATCCCCGACAGCGTCATCGCCGCCACCTTCGCCGACGTCGGGGCCAAGATGACCACGTACCGACTCGCCCACCACACCGGCGGCTTCGACCGGCAGCGGTGGGCGATGCGGCACTTCCGCGGCACCCTTCACCGGCTCGGACGCCTCCAGTTCGAGCGCACGGCGCTGGACGCCACGGCGCTCGGCGGCCGTCCCGGCCCGGAGGGCCCGCGGACGGTGAGCGGGTGCTGAGCGTGCACATCCCCGCGGACGGGCCGCTGACCCCGGCCGGGTGCGACGCGTCGCTGCGGGCCGCGCGGGACTTCCTCGCGCGGCACTTCCCCGACGAGCCCTGCCGGTTCGCCACCTGTAGCTCCTGGCTCCTGGACGAGCAGCTCGCCGCGTACCTGCCGCCGGAGGCGAACATCCTCGCCTTCCAGCGGCGGTTCACCCGCTTCGGCGGCCAATCCCCGGCGACGCCGACGTGCTGGAGTTCGTCTTCCACGCCCCGCCCGGCACCGCCGACCTCGACCGGCTGCCACGGCGGACCACGTTGCACCGGGCCGTGACGGACCACCTGCGCGCCGGGCGCCACTGGCGGCTCGCCCACGGCTGGACCCCTGCCCGGAGCACCGCCCGTCGTTCCTCCCGGGTAGCCGGGCGCACGCGGGCGGCCACGGGGCGGGGCGGGCGGGGACGGGAGCGGGTCCGGCCGAACGCGGCGGCCGGGATCAGGCGTTGCCGACCTCCCGCGCCACGCTCTCCAGCCGCCGCCGGTGGTTCTCCCACCACTCGCGGTCCCCGGCGGCATGTTGTCGTTGCCCCGCAGGTACCCGACGCTTCCGTCGATCAGCTCGCGCACGATGTCGGCGTGGCCCGCGTGCCGTTGGGTGTCGGTGATCACGTGCACCAGGACGCGGTGCAGGGTCACCTCCCGTCGCTCCTCCGGCCACCACGGGACATGGCCGGTCGCGTCGAGTTCCAGCGCCTCGATCGTGCGGTCGGAGTGCTCCCACGCCCGCCGGTAGAGGCCGGTGATCTCGTCCCGCGACTCGTCCGCGGTGGCCCACATGTCCGCGTTGGCCCCGTCGACGTCCCCGTACCACCCGGGCGGTGCCTCCTCGGTGAAGAACGGGCGGCCGAACGTGTCGCCGAAGTAGCCGAGTTCCACCCCGGCGACGTGCTTGACCAGCCCCAGCAGGTTCGTACCCGTGGGGGTCAGCGGGCGGCGGATGTCGTACTCGGAGAGCCCGTCGAGTTTCCACAGCAGGGCCTCGCGCCCCGCTCGCAGGTACCGGAGCAGGTCCGCTTTCGGATGGGATTCGCTCATGCCGAGCACTCTCGCACCGGGCACCGACAACCGGACTTCACGGACAGAACGCGCCCTGGATCGGCGGCCCTTCACGCACGCGGTGACGGGCGCGCGACCGCCCAGGCCGCCTCGACCATCTCGAAGACCTCGTCCACCGCGGCGTCCGGATCGGCCGCCTCACGCGCCAGCGCGTGGGCGTCGACCACGAACCTCGCGATCGCCCGGCAGGCGTTGGTGGTCGGCGGCGGGTCGAGGTGGGTGGCGAGGGCCGTGGCCAGCGACTCCGCGTGGCGCAGCCGCATCGACTCCTCGTACTGCCGCAGGGCGGACGACCCGTCGATCATGCGCCAGACCGGCACGGAGCTGTCCGCGGCGCAGTGCCGCACCAGCGCCCTGATCTCGCGGCGCAGCGCGGCCATGAGCGGCTCATCCGGCGCCCGGTCGGTGACCGCCCGGGTGAGGCGCCGCTCGAAGTCCTCGTCCCGCTCGAACACCAGGGCCTCTTTCGAGGCGAAGTGGGAGAAGAGCGTGGTGACGGCCACGTCGGCCTCGGCGGCCACGTCGCGGATGCCCACCGCGTCGTACCCGCGTTCCAGGAAGAGCCGCAGGGCGGCGTCCGCGATCCTCTGGCGGGTCGCGGCCTTCTTGCGCTCACGGCGCCCGGTCGGCACGGTCATGCGCTCACGCTACCAGCTGCAAAACAGGAACAGTTTCAAAACCCTAACCGTTAGTGTTACGTTCGGCGGCATGAGGAAAGTGAACTTCGCCGAGTTCGGCGGTCCGGACGTCCTGCGCCTCGTGGACGCCGAGGAGCCCCACGCGGGCCCGGGTCAGATACGTATCGCCGTGCGAGCGGCCGGTGTGAACCCCGTCGACTGGCGGATCCGTGAAGGCCAGATCCTGGGGCCCATCCGACCGAGTTGCCCTCCGGGGTCGGGCTGGACGCCTCCGGGTGGTGGACGAGGTCGGCGAGGGCGTCGCCGGGGTCGAGGTCGGCGACCGCGCGTTCGGCGAAGGGTCGAGCACCTACGCCGAGTTCGCCGTGTTGTCGGCCTGGGCCCGGATGCCCGAGGGGCTGTCGTTCGAGGAGGCGGCCGGGTACCCTCCGTGGTGGAGACCGCGCTGCGCGTCCTGCGCGAGGTCGGCGTGCGGTCCGGGCAGACGCTGCTGGTCAGCGGCGCGTCGGGGAGTCGGATCGGCGGTGCTCCAGATCGCCCGCGACCGCGGCGTCACGGTGATCGGCACGGCCGGGGCCGCGAACCAGGACTATCTGCGCGACCTGGGCGCCGTGCCCACGACGTACGGCGAGGGCTGGGTCGAGCGGGTGCGGCGGCTCGGCGAGGTCGACGCGGCTCTCGATCTGGCGGGCTCGGGCGTGCTCCGCGAACTCGTCGAACTGACCGGGGACCCGCGGAAGGTGATCTCCATCGCCGATCTCGCCGCGCCGGAGTTCGGCGTCCGGTTCTCCGGTGTGGCCGGGAGCGTGCCGGACGCGCTCGCCGAGGCCGTCGACCTCATCTCGCGGGCAGGCTCCACATCCCGGTCGAGAAGTCGTACCCGCTCGCCGAGGCCGCGGCGGCGCACGTCGACAGCCAGGCCGGTCACACGCGCGGACGCCGGGTCATCGTCGTCTGAGCCGTCCCGGGCGCGACCGGCCAGGCCCGGGGATTCGGACGTCAGGGTACGTACGCGGCGAACGCCGTGTACGCCCGCTCGTCGAAGAGGACGAACCGCACCTCTTCGACGGCCGTGTCCGTACCGCCGACCGTCTCGACGGCGATACGGGCGGCGTCCTGGACGGGCCAGCCGTAGGCACCGGCGGAGACGGCCGGAAGGCGACCGTCCGCGCGCCGAGTTCGTCGGCGACGCGCAGCGACTCCCGGTAGCAGGACGCCAGCAGGTCGGAGCGGTCCTCGGAACGGGAGTGGACGGGGCCCACGGTGTGGATCACCCAGCGGGCGGGGAGCCTGCCCGCCGTGGTGGCCACCGCCCGCCGGTGCCCAGGCCCTTGCCGTAGTGGGAGGCGCGCAGATCGCGGCAGGCGTCGAGGATCTCGGGGCCGCCCGCGCGGTGGATGGCGCCGTCGACGCCCCGCCGCCGAGCAGCGAGGAGTTCGCCGCGTTGACGACGGCGTCGACGTGCTGCTTCGTGATGTCGCCCCGGACACACCTGATGTCGGCCATGGACCCATCCTCCGTGAAGCCCGGCCGTGACGTCACGGCCGGGCTTCACGGCCAGGCTTCACAGGCGGGCTTCGCGGGCGGGCGTCACGGAGAGGTCGACCGGGACGGCCAGTCGCCACGACCAGGCATCACGGAAGGTCCGCCGGGACGACCAGTCGCCACGGCCGGGCGTCATGGAGAGGTCGGCGGGGCGGCCAGTCGTCCGGGCCGCCCCGCGCCACTCGATCAGGGCGGGTCGTCCAGGGCGACGACGTTCTCGTCCAGTCCGGCCCGGCGCAGGAACTCCACCACGTCCCGCGGGCCCGTCGCCCGGCCCACGTCCCGTCCGTACACGGTCACCCGGCGGCCACCGTCGTGGGCGGGTGCACCACCACGGGCGGCTTGCGGTCGTCCATGCCCCAGCGTGCGCGCGCTCGACCGGACCCGCACGCCGGGGCGCTCGTACGGTGGGCCGGGCGCGCCCACCGGTTCGGCCGGGCGCGGCCCGGTTCAGCGCGGCGCGACCGCGCGGCCCTCGCGGCGCGAGGTCTCGGCGGCCTCCAGGACGGCGACCACCTCGCGGCCGAACCGTACGTCGCAGGGTCCTCGGACACGCCCGCGCGGCGTGGTCGAGCAGTCGCCCGACGGCCGTGGTGAAGGCGTCCACGGCGGTGGTCTCCGCCTCGGGCAGCGGAACGACGCCCCGCTCGCCGTAGAAGTCGAAGGCGAAGGAGGTCGCGGCGGGCGGGCGTCGAGGGTGAGGGCGAGGAGCCGACCGCGCCGGAGGTGTGCCGCAGCAGGACGTGCGCGGCGCCGCGCGGCCCGTCGACCGCGGTGACCTCGGCCACCGGCCCGAGCACGGGCAGCAGCCCGCGAGCGCGTGCGGGCCGACGTCCCACAGCCCGCCGCGCTCGCGCCGCCAGGCGGAGCCGCCGTAGGGGTTGCCCTCCTGGAAGATCGAGGCGAAGAACGTGGCACGTCCGCCGTCCCAGCCCCGGCAGCCGCCGCCTCGGTCAGGAACGCCTCCACCGGGGCGGCGAAGCGGTGGGTGAAGAAGACCAGAGGGCCAGCCCCGCGCGTCCACGGCGCGTACGACGCGGTCGGCGTCAGCGGTGGTGAAGGCCAAAGGCTTGTCGAGCAGCAGGTGGCGTCCGGCCTCGGCGGCGCGAGCGGCCAGCGGCGCCTGCACGTCCGGCGGGAGCGCGATCGCCACCGCGTCGACGTCGGCGATCAGCGCGTCCACGTCGGCGTACGGGCGGCCCCGAGCCGCCCGGCCAGCGCGGCGGCCTTGGCCGGGTCACGTCCCCAGACCCCCACCAGCTCCGCGTCGGGATGGGCGGCGAGCGCGGCGCCCTGTGTCGCGGCCGCCCAGTGCCCGGTGCCCAGCAGTCCGAATCGCATCACGTCTCCCGCCCTCAGGCGCGGCCGGGCCGGTGCTCCCCGGCCCCGCCGTCGCGGTCGTCGCGGCCGATCCTAGGCGCCGCCCTCAGGCACCGCCGCCCCCGGAACTCCGCCTCTAGGCGTCGCCGCCCGTCGCGGGTCCGGTCGCCGCCGGGTCGATTCCGGCGACGGCGCAGACGGCCACGTACAGCAGCAGCGGGTGGGTGTAGGGCAGGGCGCCGTCGGGCGAGTGGATCAGCCGCGCCCCGTCCGGCCGGGCCGGACCGTCCTGGCCGCCGGGGCCGGGGCACGAAGGCGCCGACCTCGTAGCGCGCCATCGGCGGCCAGGCGATCCCGATGTCGGACTGGGACGGTACGAGCCACCACCAGCGCCCGGCGTCGGCGAGGACGCAGCCCACACGGGGCAGCAGCTCCATCACCCGGCGGGCGTCGGCGTCGGCCAGTCCCACGGCGTCGCACATCGTCGGGGGCGCCGGAGCGGCTGCCCGGTCGGCGGAGCGGCGTGCGCCGACCGGGCGAGAGGGTGGAGGAGCAACAGTCATCGAGGGCACATCACCTGGTCGGGGCGGGTCGGCCGGGGTCGGGCACGGGTGGGCGACGCGGAGGCCGCCCCTCACGGGCCCTCGGAAACGAGCGGTACGTGCGCCCAGACGACGCGGTGGCCGTGCACGGTGTCGCTGATCCCCACGCGGTGCTCAGCGCGCCGACCAGCAGCAGCCCGCGCCCGCACTCGTCGTCCGGCACGCGGCGCCGGTCGGCGGGCATCCGGCCACCGCCCTGGTCCTGCACCTCGATCATCAGCCGGTCGCCCTCGTACCGCAGCTCGCACACTATGACCTCACTGGCGGTGTGCACGACGGCGTTGGTGAACAGCTCGGAGATCATCAGCAGCACGGTGTCCGTGACGTCGTCCCCGAGCGCCCACCGGGCGAGCTGCCCGCTCGCCAAGCGCCGTGACTCCGGTACGGAGGCGGCGCGAGCCGGTAGCTCGTAGCGGTACCGGCGGGTGTCGGCGGAGCGGCGGCGGCCTGTGGAGTGGGGCGTCATCATCACGTTTCCGGGTGGCACGGACGATTCCTCTAAGTGGGGACGTGCCGCACGCAGGCTCCTCAGCCGGGGGCGAACAGGCGGCGGGGACGTGTCCGGGGCCGACGACCGGACACCGTCCGGCCGCAGCTGCGTCAACGGAATCACCCCTTCACTATGGTCAGTGCCTCACACACTTGGCAAGAGTCACTCTGAAATTTTCAGAGTCGCCGGTGCAGTGTGTTCGGGTCCTTAACGCCATGGCAAACTGCTTGCGCCCAGCATCAGGAGGTAGAGGTGAGTGAACCGCGATCCGCGCCGACCGTGGGCAGGTCGTGGTCGGCAAGCGCTTGCAGCAGCTACGGGAGCGGGCGGGGCTCAAACGCGAGGAAGCCGCCAAGGTCCTCCACGTCGCCCCGCGACCGTACGCCGCATGGAAACCGCCGAAGTCGCCCTCAAAGTCCCCTACGTCCGCATGCTCCTGGACGCCTACGGCATCACCGGCGACGAAGCCCACGCCTTCCTCACCCTCACCGAAGACGCCAACCAACCCGGCTGGTGGCAACGCTTCCACGACGTCCTCCCCGACTGGTTCAGCGTCCACGTCAGCCTGGAAAACGCCGCCACCACCATCCGCGCCTACGAACCCCACTTCATCCCCGGCCTCCTCCAAACCGAGGACTACGCCCGCACCATCATCAACACCACCACCACCGGCAACACCCCCACGACACCATCGAACGCCACGTCGCCCTCCGCATGGAACGCCAAACCCTCCTCACCCAACCCCACCCACCCCGCCTCTGGATCATCATCGACGAAACGGTCCTGCACCGACCCGTCGGCACCCCCACCCTCATGCGCCACCAAATCGACCACCTCCTCCACACCACCACCCACCCCACATCACCCTCCAAATAGCCGAACACCACAAAGGCCACCACCCCGGCACCTACGGCCCCTTCGTCCTCTTCCGCTTCCCCAACCCGAACTCCCCGACATGGCCTACATCGAATACCTCACCGGCGCCCTCTACCTCGACGAACGCCACGAAGTCGCCGCCCACCTCGAAGCCATGGACCGCATGTCCGCCCACGCGGCAACCGCACGACGCACAAAGGAAATCCTCCAGGATTTCCGCAAGGAGCTCTAACCCCCATGAACATCCACAACGGCATGCGCGCCACCGACCTCAGCCGCACCGGCTGGCACAAGCCCTGGTCCGGTGGCAATGGAGGAAACTGCGTCGAGGCACTCAAACTGGAGGACGGGCGCGTCGCCCTCCGCCAGTCCGCCGACCCCGAGGGGCCCGCCCTCATCTACACCCGCAGCGAGATCACGGCCTTCATCCAGGGAGCCAAGGCCGGCCACGCCGACTACCTCCTCACCTGAGCCCCAGGCCACCCGCACGCCGTTCACCGCACCCCGCACAGCACCCCTGGAGGGCCGCATGTCAGGACATGAGCCCGGACTCAGTCGCATCGACACCAGCAAGCCGCATCCGGCGCGTGTCTACGACTACATCCTGGGCGGCAAGAACAACTATCCGGTCGACGAGGCGCTGGCCAAGCAGGTCATCGCCATCGACCCCACCGTCCCGAACACCGCGCGGATCAACCGCGCGTTCATGAACCGGGCCACCTCCTGGCTGGCGGGCCAGGGCGTGCGCCAGTTCCTCGACATCGGCACCGGCATCCCGACCGAGCCCAACCTCCACCAGATCGCCCAGGAGATCGCCCCGGAAGCCCGCGTCGTCTACACCGACAACGACCCGATCGTCCTGCGCCACGCCGAGGCGCTGCTGCGCAGCACGCCCGAGGGCGTCACCGACTACATCGAGGCGGACATCCGCGAGCCGCGGAAGATCGTCGAACTCGCCGCCGAGGCGATCGACTTCTCCCGGCCCGTGGCCCTGTCGCTGATCTCGCTCATGCACTTCATCCCGGACGAGGAGGACGCGTACGGGCTGGTGGGCGCCCTGGTGGACGCGCTCTCCCGGGCAGCCACCTCGTCTCTCGCACGCGACCGGCGACGGCGCCGAGGAGGAGGCGGCGCGGGTGGTCGCGCTGTACGGCGAGGGCGGCGTGACCTCCGGCCGCGTACCCGGGCCGAGGTGACGCGGTTCTTCGAGGGCTGGAACCGGTGGGCGCCGGGTGGTGCCCGTCTCGGACTGGCGGCCCACCGTGGACGAGGGCGAGCCCGTCGCCCCGGGTGAGTACGTCACCGTGTACGCGGGGATCGGGCGCAAGCCCTAGCGGCGGGTTCCGGGCGGCGTCCTCGGGTCGGGCCGCCGCCCGGAAGCCGCCGCCCGGAGGCCGGGAGCCCGGGCCGGAGGCCGGGCCGGGGCCCGGGGCCGGAGTGCTGAGCCCGGGGCCGTCAGACGCTCGCGGAGACCGGGGCCAGGAGCATCCCGCCACCGCGTCGGCGACGAACCGCCCGACCGACTCCCAGTCCGGGTGGGACAGCGGGCCGCCCTCGGCCACCTCCCGCTCGTAGTCCGCGTAGGTGTGCACGATCAGCATCTCCGCGAGCGTGCCGCGCTGCTCCACGACCGCCGGGTCGAGCCCGCTGATGCTCTCGAAGAGCCGGGTTCTGGCCAGCTGTTGGGACGGGGAGGCCGTCTCCAGCGCCACCACCGCCGCGCGCAGGGCGGGGTCGGTCCTGGCCTGGAGCATGAACCGGGCCAGCCAGGTGGGCCGGTCCATCGCCGCCAGGTGGCGGGCCGGGTGACCACCAGGCACGCGACGTAGTCGCGGGGTCGCGCGACCCGGCGACGTCGGCCAGCATCCGCTCCCTTATCCGGTCCATGGCGAGGACATACCTGCGGGTGATCGCCAGGATCAGCTCCGTCTTGGTGCCGAAGTGGTAGCCGACCGCGTAGTTGTTGGCGGCGCCCGCCTCCTCGGCGACCCGGCGGTTGGAGACCGCCCCGATGCCGTGCTCGGCGAAGAGCCGCTCGGCGGTGTTCAGCAGCATCTCCGGCGTCGACCGGAGTCGCTCGGCCATGTCTCTCCCTCCCCGCCCCCGGCTCACGACAGCCAAGATACGGCGCGCGGGCCGGGGCACCGGCGCCGGGCCCCGGACGACGGGACCGTACACCGCCGGTGTTTCCTTGTTCCCTCAAGCACCACCCCGCCACCCGGGCGGGGCACGGGAGCGACGGCATGACCGACAGGGGCGCGAGAGCGTGACGACGGCTGAGACGGTGACGGTGCGGCAGGGCGGCTGCGCGGGCTGCGGGAGGACGGGCACGTGGTGTGGCGCGGCATCCCGTACGCCCAGCCGCCGGTCGGCGAGCTGCAGCTGGCGGGCGCCCGAGCCGATGCCGCCCTGGGAGGGCGTCCGCGAGGCGACCGCGTACGGGACCTCGTCCCTCCAGGCGCCGATGTTCGCGGGCGCGGGCGGCGCGGGCCGCTGCCCGGGTCCGGCGAGGACTGCCTGTACCTGAACGTCTGCGCGCCTGCCGGGCCCGCGCCCGAGGGCGGGCGGCCGGTGCTGTTCTGGCTCCACGGCGGCGGCTACACGCAGGGCAGCGGGCACCAGGTCGGCGACGGCGCGGCGTTCGCCGACGCCGGGACCGTCGTGGTGACCGTCAACTACCGGCTCGGGCGCTGGGGTTCACCCACCTCGCGGGGTGTTCGGCCAGGCGGAGGCCGACGCAGGCGTGTGCGGGACGCTCGACCAGATCGCCGCGCTGCGCTGGGTGCGCGAGAACATCGCGGCGTTCGGCGGCGACCCCGGCCGGATCACCGTGTACGGGTGTCGGCCGGGGCCAAGAGCGTCGCCAACCTGATGGCCAGCCCGCTGTGCCGCGGGATGTTCGCCCAGGCCGTCTCCAGCAGCGGCGGCGCGGACCACGTCGCCACCGCCGAGGCCGGGACAGCTCGCGCGCCGCCTCATGGACGAACTGGGCTGCGCGGACGCCGCCGCGGCTCGTGCCGTGCCCGCCGAGGAGATCCTCGCCGCGCAGGAGCGGATACCCGCCGGGCGGTACGCGGTGTGGCTGTGGCGGCCCACCGTGCACCCGACGGTGCTGCCCGCCGTGCCGCTCGACCTCATCGCGCGCGGCAGCGCCGCCGGGTCCGGCTGCTGGTCGGCAACAACGCGGAGGAGGCCGCGACCTTCGCGCTGATGCTCGGGCCCGACCAGTGACCGCCCCGCGCCCGACGTGCTCGGCGGCATCCTCGGCGACGACGGGTACCGGCGGCTGCTGGCCACCTACCGCGACGAGCGCGGACTGCCGGACGACACCGCCGCCATGGTCGCCGCGATGAGCGACGAGCGCTACGGCATCCCCACCTCCGCCTCGCCGACGCGCAGGCGCGCCACGGCGTCGTGCACCGCTACCGCGTCGACATCGCGGCCCCGGCTATCCGTCCCGGATGGACGGCGGGCACGGCACCGAGTCCTCGATGGCGTGGCGGACCGAGCCCGACATCCCCGGCATCGGCTCGCTGCGCAAGAGGGTGCCCGAGGAGCGGCTGCGCACCGCCGAGGCCATCCACCGGGCGTGGGCGGGGTTCGTACGGGACGGGGCGCCGGAGGCGGTGGGGTGCCGGAGTGGCCCGCGTACGACACCGAGCGGCGGCCGGTGCTCGTCTTCGGCGACCGCACCCGGGTGGAGTGGGACCCCGGCGCGCCGAACGCCTGGCGTGGGGACGCGGTGTGGCCCTCCGGCACGTGGTTCCCGATCCTGTAGGACCCGGGTTCGCGGCCGCCCGGGCCCGGCTCGCCGACCGGGCCCGGGCGGGTCGTTCCCGTTAGCGGGCGGCTGATCTTCTCGGTGAGCGTCGTGCCCACCAGGTGGCGGACGCAGCCCGAAGTGCCCTGCTCGCACTCGGCGTTCGAGCTGTCGAGGTGGGCGCTCTGCACGTCCAGACCGATGACCGTGCCCCGGCCGTCGGTCTCGTCGAACCCGGCGACGCGGGGCCGCCGCTGGAGCCGCCGCCCATGTCGCAGGGGACGCCCCACATGTCGTCCGGGGTGGCGACCGCGGTGCCGTAGCAGTGGGCGAGGCGGCGGCCGATGAACTCGGGACGGCCGCTGTGCGGGCCCTCGGTCGCGGCGACCCGCGGGTAGCCGAACTCCTGGACCGGTACGCCCTGTTCCGCGTCGAAGGCGATCTTCTGGGTGGCGCCGACGGCGTCGGCGACGCGGTCGCCGGACTCGTTCTCGTTCAGGACCAGGAACGCCTGGTCGTACGCGGTGTTCTCGCCGCTCTCGACCCATCGGGAGTCGGCCACGCCGGTGCGGACCACGAAGGTGCCGTACGGGGCCTCGCCGTCCCGGAAGCCGGGCACGAACAGCGCCTGGCCGATCCACTCGGGGTGCTCGCCCAGCAGGTCGTGGGTGACGGCGCAGTGGCCACCCGTCACCACCACGTCCCGGTTGCCGCTGTCGACGACGGTGGCGGTGCAGCTGGCGTCCTCGCCCTGGGCGTGGAAGAACAGGCGGCCCACGGTCCTGGCCGCCGCTCCGCCGCCGTCCCACGCGCCCCGTCGGGCCCGTCGGCGGGCGGGTTGTCGGAGGCGGGCTCGCCCTCCAGGGCGGTGACGCGCTCGGGGTCCAGTAGTCCCGTACGGCCTTCTGCGCCTCCGCGCTGGTCGCGAGGTCGTGGACGACGGTGGTGTCCTGCTCCGCCGCGGCGGCCGGTGGTCCGGCGAGCGCGGCAAGGGCGACGGCGCAGCAGGACAGGACACCGGCGCGGAGTGTACGGGGAGCGGAGGGTGGGACGCGACCGTCCCCATCGTGGCTGACGCATGTCAGCCGAGGGTGCCGGAAGGGTGTCACGGACCGGTCAGGAACCCGTCAGGAACCGGTGCTCCACGGACGCTCCGGCGGTCCCGCCCCGGGCGCGCGGCCCGGGGCGGGAGCGGTCACTACGCCTGCTGCTCGTCGCGGTCGCCGCCCCACAGCGTGTGGAACGAACCGTCCCGGTCGGTGCGCCGGTAGGTGTGCGCGCCGAAGTAGTCGCGCTGGCCCTGCACGAGCGCGGCGGGCAGCCGCCGCGAGCGCAGCGCGTCGTAGTAGGCGAGGGCCGCGGAGAACCCGGGGCGGGCACGCCCAGTTCGACGGCGGTGGCCACCACCCGGCGCCAGGAGTCCTGGGCCTCGGCCAGCGCCTGCTGGAAGTAGTCGGCCGTCAGCAGCGAGACCGGCGCGTCGTCGCCGCTGTACGCCTCGGTGATGCGGTCCAGGAAGCGGGCGCGGATGATGCAGCCGCCGCGCCAGATACGGGCCACGGCGCCGGGGTCGATGCCCCAGTCGTACTCCTTGCCGCCCGCCTGGATCTGGTGGACGCCCTGCGCGTACGCCACGATCTTCGACGCGTACAGCGCCTGCTCGACGTCGTCGGCGAACCGCTGCGCCGCCTCGCCGCTCAGGCCCTCGCCGGACGGTCCCGGCAGGCCTGCGCGGCGTCCCGCACGTCCGCGTGGCCGGACAGCGAACGGGCGAAGACCGCCTCGGAGATGCCGCTGACCGGCACCCGAGGTCCAGCGCCGTCTGCACCGTCCAGCGCCCGGTGCCCTTCTGCTCGGCCTGGTCGAGCACGACGTCCACGAAGGGCTTGCCGGTGTCGGCGTCGGTGTGCGCCAGCACCTCGGCGGTGATCTCGATCAGGTACGACTCAAGTCGGCCGCCGTTCCAGGTGCGGAAGACCTCGGCGATCTCGCCGGGCTTCATGCCCAGCGCCCGCCGCAGCAGGTCGTAGGACTCCGCGATCAGCTGCATGTCGGCGTACTCGATGCCGTTGTGCACCATCTTCACGAAGTGACCGGCGCCGTCCGGGCCGATGTGGGTGCAACAGGGGTGCCGTCGGCGGCCTTGGCGGAGATGTCCTCCAGCAGCGGGCCGAGGGACTTGTAGGACTCGACCGAGCCGCCGGGCATGATGCTGGGCCCGTTCAGCGCGCCCTCCTCGCCGCCCGAGATGCCGGTGCCGACGAAGTGGATGCCGCGCTCGCGCAGTTGCCTCGCGGCGCCGGGTGTCCAGGAAGTGGGCGTTGCCCCGTCGATGATCATGTCCCCTCGTCGAGCAGGGGCGCGAACTCCTCGATGACCGCGTCGGTGGGCTCGCCCGCCTTGACCATGACGACCAGCCGACGGGGCTTCTGTAGAGCGGCCACGAACTCCTCGGCCGTCTCGGCGGGGACGAAGTCGCCCTCGTGGCCGTGCTCGTCGATCAGGGCCCTCGTCTTGGCGGCGGTCCGGTTGTGCACGGCGACGGTGTGCCCGTGCCGGGCGAAGTTGCGGGCGAGATTGCTGCCCATGACGGCCAGCCCGGTGACGCCGATCTGGGCGGTGGGCTGGGTGGCGGAAGGGCTGGGCATGCGGTGGTCCACTCCTGTCACACGCGTCTGAAGGGATGCGAGCGTCAACGTCGGGGACGGACGGATCTTCCCGTCCCTGTCAGCCGGGCGTCGCCCGGTCATCGTTGCACGACGTGCCGGGCGGCGGCCGGGCGGACGCGGAATGCGAGCCGGTGTGTCACCTCCCCGTCGCGGCGGAACGCCTGGTGGCGGGTGTCCACCATGCGGGCCGCCGGGTACGGGCGCCTTCGACCGCAATCTGGGAGCGCTCCCAGATTCCCGCGGCCCTGCCACGTGGAGCGCTCCGGGACGGCGTCCGCGCCTCTCCCGCCAAACAGCGCAAGGGAGTTGCGTTCGCTCCGTTTACAGCGGGCGCGCCAGCACGTACCGTCTGCGGTGCCGTCTCTGGGAGCGCTCCCACTCCCGCTGTTCTGAGAGCCCCACCCCACGGGGCCGACGCGAGCCACAGAAGCGGAGCAATGTCATGAGCCCAGCCTTCTCCACCCCACGCGGCCGTTCCGGCGCACTGGTGGCCGCCCTCGCCGCCGGTCTGCTGCTGTTCTCGGCCCCGGCGCACCGGCGGCCGAACTGCCCGACGACACCGTGTTCTACGCGGACCCGCCTCCCAGGTCGCCCGGTGGACGGCGGCCAACCCCGACGACTCCCGGCAGCCGGTGATCGAGCGGGTGATCGCCGACCGGCCGCAGGGCATCTGGTTCTCCCGGTACGAGCCGTCCACCGTCACCGAGGACGTCGCCGAGGTCACCTCGGCCGCCGCGGCGGCCGGGCAGACCCCGGTCCTGGTGCCGTACGCGCTGCCCAACCGGGACTGCGGCGGCGCCTCGGCGGGCGGGCGCCGACCATCGCCGCGTACGACGCCTGGATCGACAACTTCGCGGCCGGGCTCGGCGACGCGCCCGCCGTGATCATCCTCGAACCCGACTCGCTGGCCCTGATCACCTGCCTCGACCAGCAGGCGCTGAGCGAGCGGTACGGGCGCTCTCCGCGCCGCGGCCACCATCCACGCGGCCGACGCCCAGGCCAGGGTGTACTTCGACGCCGGGCACTCGGCGTGGAACGGCGCGGGCGTGCAGGCGGAGCGGCTCAGGTCGGCGGGCGCGGTCGCGGAGGGGACGGGATCTTCACCAACGTGTCGAACTTCCGCACCACCTCCGACGAGGTCGGCTTCGCCACGTCCGTCCTGTCCGCGCTCGGCGACCCGGACCTCGGCGCCGTCGTCGACACCAGCCGCAACGGCAACGGCCCGGCCGCCGACGGCCAGTGGTGCGACCCGGAGGGCCGGGCCGTGGCGAGGCGCCGACGGCCGCCACCGGCGACCCGCGGATTGACGCCTATCTGTGGGTGAAGCCGCCGGGAGAGTCGGACGGCTGCGCGAGCGCCGCGGGGACCTTCTCACCCGACGTGGCGTACGCGCTGGCCACGAACTGAGCCGTCCACCGGGCCCGTTCACGTGACCGGGTCACCGGGGACGGTGTGGCCGGGTCGCCCGAGACGGGCGTGACCGCGGGAGCGGCGGGGCACGGGTGCGGACCTGGGGTTTCGCACCGCGCACGCCGAGGCGTACGGCCCCGCGGTCACGCCGCCATCCGGAGCGCGGCTCCGGAGCAGCGCCATCCGGAACACGGCCGACCGGAGCACGGTCGGTGGGAGCGTGAGGAGCAGGTGTGACCACGGTGAGCAAGGAACAGCCGCCGACGCGCGAGCCGTTCGCCCGGGTCCCGGCCGAGTTGGTCCGGCTGCTGAGGCCGTTCCTGGACGGCGTCGCCGACGAGGTCGCGCGCGCCGTGCGCCGCGAGGTCCCCGAGTACGCCGTGGCGCTGGACCCGCTGCGGTCGAAGCCCCGGTCGAGGGCGTACGGCGGGCCCTGGAGCTGCTGCTGGACCGGATGGCGCGGCCGGGCGCGGGCGGCGCGGAGATCGCCGCCGCCTACCACGCGATCGGGCGGGCCGCCGCCGAGGAGGGCCGCGGTCTGGACGGCCTGCGGGCGGTGCTGCGGCTGGCCGCCCGGATCACCTGGCGGCGGCTGTGCGCCCTGGCCGACGCCGGGTGCTCCCCGGTCGGCGCTGGCCGTGCTGGGCGAGGCCGGGCTCGTCCACTTCGACGAGCTGACCGCGGCGGCCTCGGCCGGTCACGCGGAGGCCCGGCTGCGGAGCAACGACGAACCAGGCTGCGCCGCGGCAGGTTGCTGGAGCTGCTGACCGCGGACCCGCCCGCCCCGGCCGAGGCCGTCGAGGATCTGGCGCGGTCGGCGGGTGGCCGGTGCCCGCGGCGCTCGCGGTGATCGTGCTGGACCGGCTGCCGGGCCCCGGCGCGGTGCCGCCCGCCGTGCCACCCGAGTTCCTGACCCGCTTCGACCAGCGGCCGGGCTGTCTGGTGGTGCCCGACCCGGACCGCGCGGGCGGACGCGGACCGTGGCGCGGCGCTGCGCGGTCACCGGGCGGTCCTCGGCCCGACGGTGCCGGTGGCGGAGGGGCGCGT
The DNA here is from genome assembly GCA_038070365.1 of Streptomyces sp. M19. GTDB lineage: Bacteria > Actinomycetota > Actinomycetes > Streptomycetales > Streptomycetaceae > Streptomyces. The sequence goes on from JAMYWE010000001.1 coordinate 1,011,860, forward strand.
TCGCTGCGCTGGGCGTCGGAGGCGGCGGCCCTGGTCCGCCGGGGCGTGCTGCCGCTGCCCGACTCCGGGTTGCTGCGCTGTGCCGACCACCTGGCCACGCTGCTGCTCTTCCGGGACGAGTGCCTGGTGCGGGCGCTGGCCGACCGGCATCTGGCCCCGCTCGCCGGGTGCCCGAGCCGCAGCGCGGCAGGTTGGCCGACACCCTGCTGTGCTGGCTCCAGTGCGGTCGCAACGCGAACGAGGCGGCGACGCGGATGAACGTGCACCCGCAGACCGTCCGCTACCGGCTGCGCCGCCTGGAGGAACTGTTCGGCGACCGGCTGCGGGACGCCTCTGTCCGCTTCGAACTGGAGCTGGTGCTGCGGGTGGAGGCGCGCTGCGGAGGTGACCGGGCGGGGTGCTCAGGCCGCGCTTCCGGTGCCTCGTTCCGGGGCCTTCGGTGCCGCGCCGCGCGGGCTCCGGTGGCGGCCGGTGCCGCGGGCGCGGTACGGGTGCCGCGCCCGACGCGTCGACCGCCACCGCCGCCGCCGGGAGCGGCCGTCCCTCTTCGGGCGGCCGGTCCGCGCGGGCGGGTGCCGGTCCGCGCGGGGCGGGTGCCGGTCCGCGTCACAGTTCGTAGCGGCGGAAGTCCGGTACCGCCAGGGCCAGTGCGAGCATCGTCGCGACCACGAGCAGCCCGCCCGCGGTGACCGCCGCGCGCGCACCGACCAGGAGCCCGCCGTGCCGTGGAAGAGATCGGCCAGCCGGGGCCCGCCCGCGACAACCACCGTGAAGACGCCCTGCATCCGGCCGCGCATCTCGTCCGTGGCGGCGGACTGGAGGATCGCGCCGCGGAAGACCATGGAGACCATGTCGGCCACCCCGGCGATCGCGAGGAAGGCCGCGGCCCACCACAGGCTCGCGCTGAGCCCGAACCCGGCTATGGCCAGGCCCCAGGCGACCACGGCGACGGTGACCATCAGCCCGTGGCGTCTGGCGCGCGAGAACGTGCCGGACATCAGGCCGCCGAGTACGGCGCCGATGGGGATGCCCGCGAAGAGCAGGCCGAGCGCGAAGCCCTCGCCCCAGGGTTCGTACGTGCCGGAGGCGAGTTGCGGGAACAGCGCGCGGGCATGCCGAAGACCATGGCGATGATGTCGGCGAGGAAGGACAGCAGCAGGATCCGGCGGGCGGCGATGTAGCGGAAGCCCGCGACCACCTCGCCCAGCCCGCGCGCCGGTTGCCGCGGCCGTCGAGCGGGGGCAGGGCGGGCAGGCGCCATACGGCCCACAGCGTGGCGCACAGGGCGACGGCGTCGACGAGGTAGAGCGTGGGCAGGCCGACGACGGGGATCAGCGCGCCGGCCAGCAGCGGCCCGACGATCATGCCGGTCTGGGCCACGGTGGACTGGAGGGCGTTGGCGGCGGGGAGTTCGCGGGCGGGCACCAGCCGGGCGATGGAGGCGCTGCGGGCCGGGGCGTTCATGCCGAAGAAGCCCTGCTGCACGGCGAGGAGGACCATCAGCAGCCACACCGAGTCGACGTCGGCGAAGGACTGCGCCCAGAACAGGACGGAGGTGACGGCGATGCCCGCGTTGGTGACGAGCATCAGGGTGCGCCGGTCCATGCTGTCGGCGATCACGCCGCCCACAGCGCGAAGACGATCAGCGGGACCAGCCCCGCGAAGCTGGCGTAGCCGACCCAGGCCGAGGACCCGGTGATGTCGTAGATCTGCTTGGGTACGGCGACGGCCGTGAGCTGGCTGCCGATCGCCGTGACGGTGGTGGACGACCACAGGCGGCGGAACGGGCGGTGGCGCAGCGGCCGGGTGTCCATGACCCAGCGGCGCCATCCGGTGTGCCGCGGCGCGGGCGGCGGCTCGTCGCCGTCGACGTCCTCACCGGTGTCGTTCTCACCGGTGTGGTCGGGTCTGCTCTTCGCGGTGTCCACGACTTGTTCCATGCCTCCTACACATGCGGTCCGGCTTCATTGTCGCCGTACGCTCCGGCGGCCCGGCAGGGGTGTCCGGTCGGCCGACGGCGCGGGGTGCCGGAAAGGAGAGCGGGTTGTCAGAAACCGGTCAGGAACCGGTCGCCGTCCTGTGGGCATGCGCGGGTGCGGGCGTACGGCCGGTCGGCGCGCGGGAGGCCGTCCCTAGACTCGCGGCATGTGCGCTTATGTCGTGGTGGCCGAGGACGACGTGAAACAGGCCGAGCTGGCACGGCGCTATCTGGAGCGCGAGGGGCACGGGTGCTCGTCGTGCACGACGGGCGCGACGCGCTCGACGCGGTGCGCCGGGAGGCCGTCGACCTGCTGGTGCTGGACGTGATGATGCCCAGGCTGGACGGTCTGGACGTGTGCCGCGCTGCGCGCCGAGTCCGACCTGCCGGTGCTGATGCTGACCGCCCGTACCTCGGAGGACGATCTGCTGCTCGGCCTCGACCTGGGCGCGGACGACTACATGACCAAGCCGTACAGCCCGCGTGAGCTGGTGGCGCGGGTACGGACGCTGCTGCGGCGCACCCGGCGGCCGGGCGCGCGGAGCCGGTGCGCCCGAGCCGGTGCGGCCCGACCCGGTGCTGCGGGTCGGGGCGTCGGCGTCGACCCGGACCGCCACGAGGTGCGCGTGGACGGGCGGCTGGTGGAGTGCACGCCGGGCGAGTTCCAGGTCCTGCTGGCGCTGGCGGAGCGGCCCGGCCGGGTGTTCACGCGCGAGCAGTTGCTCGGGCGGCTGCACGGCTCCGGCCGCTACATCACCCACCGGACCGTGGACATGCACGTGATGAACCTGCGCCGGAAGATCGAGCCGGATCCGCGCCGTCCGGTGCGGCTGACCACCGTCTACGGCATCGGGTACAAGCTGGCCGAGTCCGGGGACGGACGGGCCGTGCCTCGTGAGGTGCCGTGGCACCGGAGCCTGGTGCTGCGGCTGCTCGCGCTGTCGGTGCTGGTGTCGATCTGCTCGGTGGCGGCGACGGCGTGGCTGGCGGTACGGACCACCACGGGCGCGATCCGGCACGAGCACGGGCAGGCGCTGTCGGACGACGCCCGGATCTACGACGCGTTGCTGGGCTACGCCTCCCGGCACCCGGAGTGGGACGGGTGCGCGGCACGCTGGAGTCGCTGGCCGAGCGGACCGACCGGCGGCTGACCCTCACCGACCAGGACCGCCGGGTCATCGCCGCGTCGCCCGGGCGCCCCGGCGGCTCCCGTCGAAGGCGTCGGCGGTGGTGGATCCGCTCGCGGTGGACACGGCGCTGGTGCCGGACTCGGGTCCGGACCGGATCGACCCGCGCGCGGCGGGCCCGTTCACGCTGCCGTCCGAGGAGCGCGCCGCGCTGACGCGGGCGGCCCGTCAGCGGGTCGCGTGTCTGCGGAACCTGCCGGGGGCGGGTCGAGGCGACGGTGGTGCGGGACGCGGGCGGGCGGCCCGCGGTGGAGGTGCCCGAGGCGTACCCGGCCTCGGCCGAGCGCTGTACCGACGAGCGGTCCCGGCCCGTGCCGAGGGAGGGCACGTCGGCGGCGCAGGACCCGGCCGATCCGCTGGACGCGCCGACCAGGACCGAGGCCAGGGCGGTGAAGCGGCTCACCGCGCTCACCAACGCCTGCCTCGCGCGGCGCGATCTGCCCGCCACGCGGCTCGACCTGGACCGGGCGCGGGGCCTGAAGGCGTCGTCCGGCGCCGGGGACCGCGCCGTGTCCGGCTGCGTCACCACCGCGCGCCGCGAGCAGCTCGCCCGTATGTGGCGCCCGCGGCGCTGCTGTTCGTGAGCAGCGGCCAGGGCGACACGGCGGGCGGACGGGGTTCGAGCTGACCGGTGCCAACCGTGACCGGATCGTGGCGGTCACCGCCGTGGTGCTGCTGCTGACGGTGGCGGTCACCGTCGCCGCCGGGAGTCGGCTGGTACGTCCGCTGCACGCGCTGACGGCCGCGGCGCGGCGCATGAAGGAGGGCGACCAGGCGGCGCGGGTGCGGGTCGGCGGCAAGGACGAGATCGCGCGGCTCGCGGCGGTCTTCAACGACATGTCGCGGCGGCGCTCGGAGTTGGAGGAGCTGCGCCGCACCATGGTCGGCGACGTCGCCCACGAGTTGCGTACGCCGTTGAGCAACATCCGCGGCTGGCTGGAGGCGGCGCAGGACGGGTCGTGGAACCGGACGAGGAGTTGCTGTCCTCGCTGCACGAGGAGGCGCTGCTGCTCCAGCACGTCATCGACGACCTGCGGGACCTGGCGGCGGCCGACGCCGGGAGCTGCGGCTGTACCGGGAGCGGATCGACGTGGCCGACGTGCTGGGGCAGGTCGCGGGCGCGCACCGGGCCGGGCCGACGCCGCCGGGATCGCCCTGCGGGTGGCGGCCCGGGACGGCCGGAGGTGGCCGCGGACCCGGTGCGGCTGCGGCAGGCCCTGGGCAACCTGGTGACCAACGCGCTGCGCCACACGCCCACCGGTGGCCGGGTCACGCTCGGCTGCCGTACGGCGGGGCCGAGGTGGTGGTCGAGGTGGCCGACACCGGCGGCGGCATCTCCGCCGAGGACCTGCCGCGGGTCTTCGAACGGTTCTGGCGGGCGGACAAGTCCCGCAGCCGCCGTACGGGTGGCAGCGGTCTCGGCCTGTCCATCGTCCGCAAGCTGGTGGAGGCGCACGGCGGGACGGTGTCGGTGCGCAGTACGCCGGGCGAGGGCTCGGTGTTCACCGTCCGGCTCCCGGCGCCCTGAGCCGCGCGCGCCCGCGACAGGCCGCTCCCTGTCTCGTCCCTGTCTAGCCGCCGAGTTCCTCGCGGACGCGGGCGGCCGGAGCACCATCGCGCAGCAGGCGGCGGCGTGTTGGAGGGCGGTGGTGTGCCAGTCGCGCGAGAAGTCGCCGACGGCGTCCGCGACGACGAACGGCTGGATGTCGTGGGAGAAGGCGTCCAACGCCGTGGCGAGGATCCCGATATGGGCGTAGACGCCGGTCAGCAGCAACTGGTCGCGGCCGTGCGCGCGCAGCCGGTCCAGCAGCGGGTGCGGTGGAAGGCGCTGTAGCGGTGTTTGGTGAGCACCAGGTCGCCGGGGCGCGGCGCGAGCCGCCGCGGGTGCCGCGGTCCTCCTCCGTGGCGTCCATGCCCGGCCCCACACGTCGAGCAGCAGCCCGCGGTCGGCGGGCGACATGTCGCCGGGCTGGGCGGTGTAGATGACCGGATGCCCGCGCGGTCGCAGAGGTCGCGCAGGACGCGGGTGTGGGCGACCAACGTGGACAGCGGTGGTTCGTCGGGGGCGAAGGCGCGCAGGAAGAAGTGCTGGAGGTCGTGGACGAGCAGGGCGCACCGGTCGGGGGCGAGGGTCCAGGAGACGGTGTTGGGGGCAGGTCCCGCTCGGTGGGCATGGGGTAACCGGCGATCTTGGGGATGGTCAGCACGGTGGTCCGTCCGATCCGTGAGGTGGAGGGTGGGGCGCGCCGTCGGTCGGGGCGGGCCGGGGCCCGCCGCGCGCGGGCGCGGGCGGGCCCCGGTGGTCGTGGCGGACGGCGGGCCGGGTGCGGCCGTGGTGCGACGGGTGCGCGGGTGCGCGGGTCACAGGCTCGTGTCGAGGTCCAGCCCGCGCAGCAGGGTGCCGAACTTGGCGGTGGTCTCGGCGAGTTCACCGTCGGGCCGGGAGCCGGGGACGACTCCGGCCCCGGCGAACAGCCGTACCGTGCGCCCCACCACCTCGCCGCAGCGGATGGTCAGTGCCCACTCGCCGTCGCCGGTCGGGTCGCACCAGCCGACGGCGCCGCTGTAGTTGCCGCGGGCGTCGCCCTCGATCTCCTGGATCGCCGCGCTCGCCGCCCGCACGGGCGATCCGCACACCGCGGGCGTGGGGTGCAGGGCCAGGGCGAGGTCCGTGGAGCCGACGCCCGGGTCGTCGAGCAGCCCGTGCACCCGGGTCGACAGGTGCCACACGACGGCGGTGCCGAGCAGGAGGGCGCGGCGGGCACGGTGAGGGTGCGGCAGTACGGGCGCAGCGCGGACTCCACGGACTCGACGACCAGGGCGTGTTCGTACCGGTCCTTGGCGGAGGCCAGCAGCGCGAGCGCGTTCTGCCGGTCCTGTACGGGTCGTCGCCGCGTGGGGCGGACCCGGCGAGCGGGTTGGCGACGACGGCCCGTCCGGTGCGGGAGACCAGCAGTTCGGGGCTGGCGCCGACCAGGGTCCGGCCGCCCGGCCCGCCGAGCGCCAGTCCGTAGGCGTAGCCGTCGGGGTCGGCGGCCAGCAGGTTCGCCAGCAGCCGGGCGACGTCGACCGGGGCCGGGAGGGTCAGCAGGAGCGAGCGGGCGAGGACGACCTTGTCGAGCCCGTGTCCGTTCATCCGCTCCAGCGCGCCGCGTACCCGCCGCCGGTACTCGTCGGCGTCCGGGTCGGGGACGGCCGACAGCAGCGTCGGTCCGTGCCGCCTGGGCGTCCGGGGACCCGGTGGCCGGGCACCACCGCGTGTGGCGCGGTACGTACAGCGCGGGCGGGTGCTGTCCCGGAAGGGCAGGGCGCCGACGGCGACCGGCCGCGGGCCCCGGACGCCTCGGCGGCCTGAGCGCGGCGGCCACGTGGTCGGCCACGCCGCGCGGCACGCCGCTGTCGCCGTCGTCTCCGTCGCCTCCGTCGCTGTCGACGGGGCGCGGATACCGGAGGCCAGGAGGGTGTGACGGGCGGTGGAGAAGAAGAAGTCGGTGTCGGCCCGGTACCGGCCGAGCAGTCCGGCGGTGGTGGAGGGCTCCCGGCCGTCGCGGTCCCATTGCATATCCATGGGGCGCCTTTTCCGTGAGGACCGGCGGTCCGCGCGTGTTTCTCGCGGACCGCCGGCCGGTGTCGGTCAGACCAATTCAGAGGGAACCGGGCAGCCGTCGCGAACAGGCCGCGGGCTCGCTGTCGTTCCGCGTCACGCACTCGCCCCGGAGCAGGTCACATGCCCGGCAAAGGGGATTCGACGTCTCTTCCCGAAGTCTTTTCCGGGCATTCCGATTCCGGAGATGAAGAAACTGTCATCGCTCCCCTCGCTCCATGACGCGGCCGATGATTCATCGCGCCTGCGGGACGGGCGGTGACGGGAATACGAAAACCACGTGGACACCGCACACATCTATGGATGAGGCCGAAGTTAGCAACCTGCCCCGGAGCGGACAGCACCCTTTTCGGACGGACCCCGCCGTCCGCTCCCGTCCCGCGCGCCCGCCGGGCCCGCTCCGGCCCGTGCGGCCGCTTCCGTGCGCGCCTCAGGACAGCTGTCTCGGCGCGCCCCTCAGGACAGCTGTTTCCGTACGTCCCTCAGGGCGTGGGCGGGGCGATGGTCCGGCCGGTGTCGAGGTGGCCGCGGACCGTGACGGCGGCGTCCCGGTCGGCGCGGGCGGCGACCGTGGAGCCGTCCGCCTCCTCCCGTACGTCGCCGCTCAGGGCGATCCGGTCGACCCGGCGGCTGCCCGCGGCCAGCACGAACCAGTGCCCCTTGGCGGAGCGCCAGCGGACCGTGCCCAGCACGTTCTGGTCGAAGCGGCCGCAGGCCGCCGAGTTCTCGGTGCCGCCCGCGGACAGGCCGGGGTCGCGCGGGGACTTCGCGGGCGGCAGGAGGCTCACCGGGTACGGCCGGGGCCGCGCCAGGTGTCCGCCCGTACGCACACCCAGCGGGCCTTGCCGCCGCCGTCGGGCAGGGACTGACCGGCGAACTCCCAGGTGTTCACCGCCCGTACGCCCCGGGCGCGGAGCCGGACAGGCCGCAGGCCGTACGGGCCCAGTCGACCAGCGCGGACTGTCCGGTGGCCTCGCGCGGGGAGCGGGCGGGGACGTGTCCGGGCGGAGGGGTGAAGGTGAGGTGGACGGGGCTGAGGTCGCCGAGGTCGGTCAGGAGGAACGCGTGCTTCTCGGCGACCACGGAGGACGAGCGCAGTTGCAGCGCGGGCCGGGACGAGCAGTCCCCGGCCGGGGCGGGCACGGCGGGTGACGCCGGACCGGTCGCGGTCCAGGGCGCGGGCCGGGGTGTCGGGCGAGGCCAGGTCGCGCAGTTGGGCGGTGGCCACCCAGGGGCCAGCAGATAGCGGTGGCCCTTGCCGCCGTCCCGGACCACGAGGGCGGCGGCGGTGGTGATGTCGGCGTCGTCCACGCGCGTGAGGCGCAGTTCGGGCGCCGCGCCGCCACCGGGTTCGGTGTAGCGGGCGACGCGGTGGCCCTCGTGGAGCACGACGACCGCCGCGCCGGCGACGTCGCCCGCGTACAGCAGCCGGGGCGGGGCACCGGGCGGCCCGACGGGGTGTCCGGGCGGTGCGTACGACGGCCCGGCCGCCGCCCTCGGCCCACGCGGTCAGCGCCCGGCCGAGCAGTTCGTCGTCATCGGTGCGCCGCGCGCGCGCCCAGGCGGTGAAGTCCATCCGGGCGGTGTGCCGCCAGGCGTCGGGGCGGCCCGGCGCAGCTGGTCGGGGTCGGTGACGGCCCGCTGCCAGGAGGCGACGCGCCCGGCGGCGCCGGGCCGGTCGCCGCCGGACCCGTCGGTCGCCCCGGCGGGCCCTTCGGCTCGTCGCCGTCCATGGCCGCGGCGAAGCCGAGGACGACGGCCGCGACGGTGGCCAGGGCGCCCAGCCGCGTCAGCAGCCTGCGGCGTATGAGGTCCGTGGAGGCCAGTTGCACGGTGCAGGGTCGAACGCGCCGCCGACGCGCAGCGCGCCGCCGCCGATCCGCCGTTCGACCTCCGCGGCCTGTGCGAGCGCGGCGGCCGGATCGGCCACGCCCACGCGGGCGAGCAGCCGCTCGGCCGGTCCGTCCGCGAGGCGTTCGAGGTGACGCAGGGCGTAGGCGGCGCGCCCGGCGGGCGAGAGCGAGCTGAGCGCGCGGGCCAGGGCGAGTTCCTCGGCCTCGCCGGTGCCGGGGAAGAGCCGCAGCCCCAGACCCGGGGCAGCGAACGTCGGGCGGTTCGGCCGCCGGTGGCCGCGAGGGAGCCGTGCAGGACTCGGCGGCGCAGCAGTTCGTACGCGCTCGCCCGCGTCGGGGCGGAACCTGACGGGCAGGGCCCGCTGCACCTGGCCGTGGGCGGCGAGGACTCCGCGGTGGCGGCCGAGGCCGGACGGCAGTACCAGGAAGGACAGCCGGACCAGGCGGGCGTAGTGCTCGACGAGCGCGGCCTCGGCCGCCGCCGTACCCGTGGGCGGCCGGGCCCCGGGGCGCGGGCACGGCCTCATCGGTGGTGCCCGTGCTGGTGTCGTCCATGTCCGCAAGTCCCTCGCGCGCGTCGGTGGCGGTCAAACGGCATTCCTCCCAACGAGTGATTCGTGCGACGGTCACTCAATCCACGCCCACCCGCGCCCGGACCCGGTTCGGTCCTGGGTCGACCCTGGTTCGGTCCTGGGATTGACCACCGCCTCGGAGATGTATTCATAATTAATGCCGTCCGGAGATCGACAGAGAGGCAGGGAACAGCACAGATGACTCCCTACGCGCGTCGCGGGTGCACGGCCAGACGGTCGAGGTCCTCGCGCGCCGAGTGCTCAGCGGTGCGCTCCCCGAGGGCGCGACACTCGATCTCGTGGCGCTACGCGGTGAGTTGGACGTCAGCCAGACCGCGCTGCGCGAGTCGCTGAAGGTGCTCGCGGCCAAGGGCATGGTCGACGCCCGGCAGAAGCGCGGCACCTTCGTCCGGGCCCGCGCCGACTGGAACCTGCTCGACGCCGACGTACTGCGCTGGCGGTTCGCCGCGGACCGGGAGGAGGGCGCCGGGCACGGCCCGCCGCGCGAACTCGGCCTGCTGCGCGACCTCGGGGAGGTGCGCGGCATCGTCGAGCCCGCGGCCGCTGGCTGGCCGCCGGGCGCCGTACCGAGGAGGACCTCGCCGCCCTGGACGACGCGCTCGCCGCGATGAACGCCGCCAGCGGCCCGCCGACGCCGTCCGGGCCGACCTCGCCTTCCACCGCGCCCTGTTGGCCGCCACCCACAACGAACTCCTCCAGCGCATGGAGATCGTCATCGAGTCCGGGCTGGCCCAGCGCGACGAGATCGTGCACAGTTCCCGCACCACGACGACCCGGTGCCCAGCCACCGGTCCGTCGCGGACGCGGTGCGCGAGCGGGACCCGGCGCCGCCGAGGCCGCCATGCGGGCCCTGCTCGACAAGTCGGCCGGCGATCTCGACAAGGCCAGGAGCACGGCCGGGCGGAAGGCGGGTGAGCGCGCGTGAGGATCGCCCGCGTCGAGACGTTCCTCGTACCGCCCGCTGGCTGTTCTGCCGGATCGAGACCGACGACGGCGTCGTCGGCTGGGGCGAACCGGTCGTCGAGGGCCGCGCCGAGATCGTCCGTACGGCCGTGGAGGTGCTGGCCGAGTACCTCGTCGGCAAGGACCCGCTACGGATCCAGGACCACTGGCAGGTGCTCACCAAGGGCGGCTTCTACCGGGACGGCCCCGTCCTGTCCAGCGCCGTCGCCGGGATCGACCAGGCCCTGTGGGACATCGCGGGCCACGCGTACGGTGCCCCGCGCACGCGCTGCTCGGCGGCCCCGTACGCGACCGGGTCCGGGTCTACGCCTGGGTCGGCGGCGACGAGCCCGCCCGGGTCGGGAGGCCGTCACCGCCCAGGTCGAGGCGGGCTTCACGGCCGTGAAGATGAACGGCGCGGGACGGGTCTCGCCGCTGGCCACGCACGCCGAGACCGCGGCCGTCGTGGCGCGCGTCGCCGCCGCCCGCGAGGTGCTCGGCCCGGACCGGGACGTCGCGGTGGACTTCCACGGCCGCTTCACCCCGGCGAGCGCCCGCCGCGCCATCGCCGCGCTGGAGCCCCTGCACCCGCTGTTCGTGGAGGAGCCCGTACTGCCCGAGTACGGACACCTCCTCGGCGACCTCGTCGCGGCGACCCCCGTGCCCATAGCCACCGGCGAACGCCTCTACGGGCGGGCCGCGTTCCTGCCCGCCCTGCGCGCCGGGGTCGCCGTCGCCCAGCCGGACCTGTCGCACGCGGGCGGCATCACCGAGGTGCACCGCGTCGCCTCGCTCGCCGAGACCTTCGGCGCGCAGTTGGCCCCGCACTGCCCGCTGGGCCCGATCGCGCTCGCCGCCAGCCTCCAAGTCGCCTTCACCACACCGAACTTCCTCATCCAGGAGCAGAGCCTGGGCATCCACTACAACAAGGAGGCCGACCTCCTGTCCTACGTCGTGGACCCCGAGCCCTTCCGGTTCCGGGACGGCCACGCCGTGCGCACCGACGCCCCGGGCTCGGCGTGAGCGTCGACGAGGCCGCCGTCCGCGCGGCCGACCGGTCGGGCCACCGCTGGCGCAACCCGTCTGGCGGCACGCCGACGGCTCGTTCGCCGAATGGTGAGCCGCGGGGAGGGTCCGGCGAGCCGGAGCGGGCGGGAGCGCGGGCTGGGAAGCGCCCGGGGCGACCTCTGGCGGCCGGGGTCCGGGCCCGTCGCGTGTGTCGGCGAGACGATGGCGGCGCTCGCGCCGGATCCGGTGGGGCGCTGGCGGAGGCCGACGCGCTGCGGCTGGACGTCGCCGGGGCGGAATCGAACGTGGCGATGTACCTCGCCGACCACGGGTGCCCGCCCGGTGGGTGTCCTCGCTCGGCGACGACCCGTTCGGGCGGCGGGTGCGGGCCCGGGTCGCCGCGTCCGGCGTGGACGTCTCCGGCGTACGGACCGACCCACGCGCCCGACCGGGCTGCTCGCGAAGGACCCCGGCCCGGACGGCACCCGCGTGCACTACTACCGCGCCGGTTCGGCCGCCTCGGCGATGGGCCCCGGGGCGCTGGAGTGCGCGGCGGTGCGGTCCGCCGCCGTGGTGCACCTCAGCGGCATCACGCCCGCGCTCTCCGCCTCGTGCCGGAAGCTGGTGGAGGCCGCGCTGCCCGCGCCCGGCGCCCCGCGCCCGTACGCGGTGAGCTTCGACGTCAACTACCGCCCGCGCTGTGGGACGAGCCCCGGGCGGCACGCTGCGGGCCCTCGCCGACCGGGCCGACATCGTCCTGGTCGGCCTGGACGAGGCGCGCGCCCTGTGGGGCGGGAGGGATGGACGCCGCCGCGGTGCGGGCGCTGCTGCCCGGTCCGCGTGTGCTGGTGGTGAAGGACGGGCCGCGGACGCCACCGCGTTCTTCGGCGGCGCGGCGGTGACCGTGCCCGCGCCGACGGTGGCGGTACGCGAACCGGTCGGCGCCGGGGACGCCTTCGCGGCCGGGTTCCTCGCCGGGCTGCTGCGCGGCCGGTCACCGGCGCACGCGCTGCGGCTGGGCCATCTCACGGCGGCGTCGGCGCTGCGCGTCACCGGAGACCACGGGCCGCCGCTCCCGCGGAGCTGACGGCGCGTCTGCTGGCCGCCGACGACGCGGCGTGGGCGCGGGCCCGGATCGACTGAGGGACGGCGGGCCCGAACGGGCCGCCACGCGTGCTCGTGCTCCGGTGGTCACCGGAGCACGAGCGCGAGCGGCGGGCGCGGCGTTACCGCGGGCCCGTGGGGTCAGCACCGGACAGCTGTTGACCACGTCGCCCAGCAGCGGGCGCGGGATGTTCTGGCTCTCGGGGCCGCGCCCCGTCTCCACCCACGCGGTCAGCGCGTCGAAGGCGCCCCGGTAGCAGGGCAGCAGCGGCCTGAGCAGGAGGGGAACAGGTCGTACGCGCCGTCGACGTGTGGCGTCGGCGACCGTGTAGTACCGGTGCAGCGCGTCGCGGTGCCGGTCGTGCACCATCCGGGTGTACACGTCGGAGTCGCGGGTGATGGGCAGCAGGACGTCGCGGTCGCCGTGGACGGTCAGCATCGGCTTGCCGATGTCGCCGGTGAGCGCGACCCGGCCCACCGCGTCGTGCACGGCCTCGGGCCGGGACGCGTAGTCGTAGGAGACGTCGGACGGGCAGGGTGCCTGGACCTCCTCGTCGGTGCCCGAGAGCCAGGGGCCGGGGCACTCGGTGTCGTACGTCGGGTCGAACTCGGCGCGGTAGATCTTCTGCGTCAGCCCCAGGAGCTGCTGGCGGCGGGCCACAGGAACTCGGTGTCGCGCGAGAAACCCACCTCGTGCATCTGCTTCTTGGTGGCCTGGCCCAGGGTGTACGCGGTGCCGGTGACCAGCGGGCCGAACATGTTGTCGGCGTCCGCGGTGATCAGCGAGCCCTCCCAGTCCACGCCCCCGTCGTACAGCTCGGGGTGGTTCTCCAGCTGCCAGCGCGTGAGGTAGCCGCCGTTGGAGCCGCCGGTGACGTAGGTGTGGCCGGGCGCGACGCCGTACGCCTCGCGCACGGTGCGCTTGGCCGCGCGGGTGAGCTGGGTGGTGCGCTGGTTCCACTCGGCGACGGCGTCCCCGGCCGCTTGCCGTCGGTGTAGAAGTTCGGGCTGCTGTTGCCCTTGTCGGTGGAGGCGAAGGCGTAGCCCTCGGCCAGGACGTAGTCGGAGATCGCCGCGTCGACGGAGTACTGCTTGCGGGTGCCGGGGCGCCGGTGATCACCAGGCCGCCGTTCCACCGCTCGGGCAGCCGGATGACGAACTGCGCGTCGTGGTTCCAGCCGTGGGTGGTGTTGAAGGTGGAGGTGTCGGGGAAGTAGCCGTCGATCTGGGTGCCCGGCACCCCTTCGGGTTCCGCGTGGCCTTCGCCGTCAGCCCCGTCCAGTCGGTGGCGTCGGTGTATTCCGTGTCGGTGAGCGCCGCCGTGGTCATGTCGGGCAGGCAGGTGACGACCTGCTTCTCGGCGCCCGGACCGTGACCGCGTCGCCGCCCGGACAGCGGGACGCGGGCGGGCGGCGTTGGGATGCCCGGCGAACGCCGCCGGGGCGACCGCCGTCAACGCCAGGGACAGCATGACGACGCATGCGCTGCGTAGTCGCATGAGAACCTCCAGTGAGGACGTAGTCCCACTGTGAGGGAAGGTGTATGTAGCGTCCAATGGGCACCACATACTTTTCTGACGCGTTGTCATACCAGTGCGTCACCAGGGGAAACCACAGCCTCAGAAGGCGCATCGCGCCTCGTCAGCACCAGGGCGCGGGGCGCCTCGGCACCCTGGGGCGGGTGCGGGAGTAGCAACGGCCCGCCGGGGCGGGCCGTTGTTTGTGCAGTGGCGATGAGTGCCGGGCCACGCCTCCGGAGACCGCGCTAGCGTCCGGTGTCACTCCGAGACAAGGAGGGCGCCTGTGCGCACCATCGTCAGCAGGTACCTCACGTCAAGCCGCACGATCGGCACCGGATTGATCATCGGCGCCCTAGCGGTCACGCTCGCGGCGCTGCTCATCCCGGTACGGTCCTTCGGGTCCAACACCACGGCGGCCACCGGCGCCGCCACGGCCTTCAGGACGACGGCCAGGGGACCGTCAGCACCCGTACGGGCCGCTCACCCCGATGGACCGGGACTTCGTCCGCCGGGTCCGGCTGGCCGGGCTGTGGGAGATGCCCGCGGGCCGCCAGGCCCAGCAGCGGGCACGAGCGAGGCGGTCAAGGACGCCGGGGACCATCTCGTCGAGGACCACGCCGAACTGGACCGCAGGGTGGTCCAGGTGGGCAAGTCGCTCGGCATCGACCTGCCCAACCAGCCCAACGCGCAGCAGCGTGGCTGGCTGAAGCAGCTCGGCGACGCCCAGGGGCCGACGTACGAGCGGCTGTTCGCGAATCTGCTGCGCCGGGCGCACGGCATGGTGTTCACGCTGGTCGCGCAGGAACGCGCGCAGAGCCGCAACGCCATGGTCAGGTCCCTCGCGACCCGGGCCAACACCGTCGTGCTCGACCACATCACGGTCCTGGAGGACACCGGGCTCGTCGACTTCAACTCCCTCTGACCAGATCCCTCTGGCCAGCACTCCCTGGCCAGCACGCCCCTGACGCTCTCTCAGGAAAGTCAGTGATCCCATGAGGCAACAGACCCACAAACGCTCGCGCTTCGTGAACAAGACCGTGGCGCTGGGCGCCGTCGTGATCCTGGGCGGCGGCGCGGCGGCGGTGATCGCCGCGACCGCGTCGGCCAGCAACTCCGGCCGGGGGACGGGCCGCGGGCGGCCGGGACACCCTGTCCACGGCCACCATCAGTTGCCCGGACGTGGGCGACCGGCTCCGGAACGTACCCCAGCGGGCCCGGGGACAGGTCAACCGGAACCTCGGTCAGCTGGACGCCCAGATCGCCAGGGCGTACCAGCGGATGACCTCGGCCAGGCAGGACCCGACGCGGTGCTGAACGGGCTGAGCAGAGAGCGGGCCGCGACGATCGGGAACATCGCGGACGCGATCGGCGGGCGCGGGGACTGGAGTCGATGAACGTCTGCCGCGTCCAGCGGAACGACGACGCGGACCGGAACGGCGTACTGAACGACAACCAGAACGGCGGCCAGAACAACGGCCAGAACGGCAACCAGAACAACGGCGGAAACGGCCTGTCCGGGCCGACTTCGTCGACATCAGGACCGTGCGGCCGAACGCCGAGCCCCGTCGAACGAAAACAACAACGGGAACGACGGCGGGAACAACCGGGGAACAACGACAACAACACTGACAACAACAACGGCAACAACAACGACGGCGACAACCGGGGCGGCGCCTCGACCGGCACCTTCGTCTCCGACTGCGGCCGCAACGAGAACGGCCACCTCAACCCGGACAACGTGATCGTCGCGCCCGGCGTCAGCAACGGCGCCCACCACATGCACGACTACGTGGGCAACAAGTCGACGAACGCGTTCTCCACCAACGACAGCCTCGCCAACGCGGGCACCACCTGCGCCAACGGCGACAAGTCCACGCACTACTGGCCGGTGCTCCGGCTGCTCGACGGGCAGCGGGAGCGCGACGCGAACGCCCCGGCGGCGGCCAGGACGAGAACAAGGGCACGATCCTCACCCCCGGCAGGTCACGGTCAGCCTCCGCGGCAACCAGGCGGGCAAGGTCACCGAGATGCCGCGCTTCCTGCGGATGATCACCGGTGACGCCAAGGCGTTCACCAACGGGCCGGGCAACGCCAACGCCTCGTGGAGCTGCACCGGATTCGAGAACCGCCAGCTGAAGGACAAGTATCCGATCTGTCCACAGGGCAGCCAGGTCGTGCGCACCCTGAACTTCCAGAGCTGCTGGGACGGCCGGAACACCGACAGCGCCAACCACCGCACCCATGTCGCCTTCGCCCAGGCCGACGGCTCCTGCCCGAACGGATTCCGGGCGATACCGCAGGTGCGGCAGCGCATCGCCTACGCCGTCCCGAAGGGCTCGCTCTTCGCGGTGGACAGCTTTCCCGAGCAGTTGCACAAGCCCGTCACCGACCACGGCGACTTCATCGACGTGATGCCCGACCGGCTCATGCGGAAGGCGGTGGGCTGCATCAACAGCGGACGCACCTGCCGCTGACACCTCGTGGACGTGAAGCGTGCGCCGCCCTCCGGTCGGCGCACGCTTCACGCGCGTATCGGTACGGGTCTCGTACAAGGCGCAAGGCGCGGGCGCGCCCCAGGCCGTTGACCCGGGCCTCTACAGCCCGTTGACCCGGGCCTCGCGGGCGGCCCCAGGGGCGCAGGCCCGCCGCCGTGACGCCGCGGGCCCGGCGGCCCGCGCGGGAGTGGTGGCGCGCCCGGTCCATCCGGACGGCCAACCGGCGCCCGCGCAGGGCCATTTCCAGCTCGAAGCGGATCCGCGGATCCCGCAGCCCCGGCCCGAAGAGCTTCTCGATCTGGCGCAGCCGGTAGCGCACCGTCTGCGGGTGCACCTTGAGCACCCTGGCCGCCTCGGGCGCGCCGCCCCTCCAGCCAGGCGAGCAGCGTCATCTCCAGGCGCTCGCTCTGCCGCGGGGTCAGGCCCTCCAGCGGCCTGAGCCAGCGGGCGGCCAGCGCCCGCGTCAGCGACTCGTCCTGAAGGAGCAGCAGCGTCGAGAGGTGGTCGTCGACGAAGACCACGCGGGCCTCGGGGCCCGTACGCGCCGGGTCAGGGTGATCAGCCGACGGGCCCAGCGCAGCGAGGACGCCGCGTCGCGGAGCGGGACCACGTGGCCGACGGCGGCGGTACGGCCGCGCAGCGCTCTCCAGCGCGGCCCGCCCGTCCGGTTCCGCGCCGGGGCCCGTTGGCAGTCGCCGGGCGCCTCGCCCGCCGGGCGGGCTCGACGTCGCCGATGGGCCACGGGTCGGGGATCAGCAGGCACGGCTCGTCGCCGACGGCGCCCATGAGGGTGTCGCCGAGCACGGCGAGCTGCGGCACGTCGCCCGGGCGGCCAGGGCGACCGCCCGGACCGTCTCCGGCAGCCGCCAACCCGCCCGCCGGGCCGCCCGGCGAGGCCGTCGCACCCGCCCCGGCGGCGGAGTCGTACGTGTCGGGGAGGCCGACGGGCGGGCGGGGCCGGGGCGGGCCCGGCGACGGCGCGGCGAGGAGGTCGAACAACTCGCGCCGCGCCCGTCGCGTGCGCGCGGCGTCCCCTCCCCGCCTCGCCCTCGGGGCCCGCGCCATCCGCCGGGCGGGCGGGCGCCGCGTCCGGGAGTCCGTGGCGGGGAGCGCCCGCACGGCGGCCGGCGCTCTGTTCCCGCCCTGGTCGCGGGACCGGACACGGTTCACAGGTTCGCGCATCTCTACCTCGTTCGTGCTGGGTTCCACGACATCAACGGAGACCCTCACCCTCAATGGAGACCCTCCCACCCCCGCTCCCGGAGCTTTGCCTTCTCTTTGCCATTGGAACGTTTGCACCGGATCACCGGCCGCCCACCCCGGCCCGTACCGCCCGCGCGGGTGCCGCGAGATGTTGTCACATCGCGACAAATCCCCAGGTCTCCTGGGAGTTGGAAGGCTGCTGCGTCCAGAAGGACTTGCCGTACGACCTACTCGGCTTCCGCGCGACCGCGCCCGCGTGCTCGCGCGATGCGGGAGGCTTCGATGCCCACGTCCCCTATGCCGACACCCCAACCCCCTCCCCGCCGGTCCCCGCCACCGGGGCGCCACGCGGGACCGGCGTCACCGCCGCGCTCGGCACCACCACAGCACACCCCGGAAGGACCACCCGGCGCTCCTGCGGCACCCCTGGCCGCCCGCCGCGGCGCCGTGTGGCTCCGGCGCCTCAAGACCCCGCCATGGCGGCGGCGCTGCTCGTCGTGGTGCTCGTCGCCCGCGCCGCGGGCGCGTTCACGCACCTGCGGGCCTTCCTCGACTACGGCGCGGGTGTGCTCTCGCTCGTGTCGCTCACGGCCACCGTTTTATGGGGTCTGGCCGCTACCGACCGGATCGTCCTGCACTCCGACCACCGGCTGCTGGCCCAGGCGGTCCACCGTGGGCTCGCGGTCGCCGGACTCGGCACGCTCGCCTTGCACGTCTGGGTGAAGGTCGTGGAGCGCCGGACGAGCACGACGGCGGCGGCCGTGCCCTTCACCGACGTCTCACAGCCCTTGCTGATCGGATTGGGCACGCTGGCCGGTTACCTCTTCGTGGCGGTGGCCGTCACCGGGGCGGTGCGCAGTGTCTTCGCGTCGGGCGGCGGCTCGGCGCGGTGGCGGTCGCGCTGGTGGCGCGCGCTGCACATGGCGGCGTACCCGGCATGGGGCGCCGCGCTGGTCCACGGCCTCAAGGCCGGTCGCCCCGCGGCTGGTTGGGTCACGGCCGGATACGCCGTGTGCCTGCTGGGCGTGGCGGCGGCGCTGGCGGTACGGGCCCGTACGCGGGGCCGAGCGCGGCGCCCCGGCAGCGCGGTCCTCGCGCGCCTCCGGCACCCGGCGCTCCCGGACCGCCCGGGCGCCACCGCCGCACCGGACGGCACCGCCGCACCGGCGCCCGCGACGACGGGCCCGATCCCGATCGGCGCCGCGGATCCGACCCGCGTGACGCTCCGCCCTCGCACGCGGTTCCGGATCTCACGGCGACCCAGCCCCTGCCCGTCCAAGCCCCTGGCCCGTACCGCCTGACGGTCGGCCCGACGGGCCGTTCGCCGACGCCCGCGGGTGGGGCCGGTGACCGGCCACGTCGTCGGCCGGTGCCGCCCGGCCCGATCACCCCGGGCCGGGCGGACTCCGCCGCGCGGACGGCCGCGCCGGCCCCCGGCTCCGCTGCCTCGGCCCGCCACGGCTGCTGGCGGGCTGGACACGGCGGACCGGCTGGACCGGGTCGCGCACCTCACCACGCACGGCTCGGCGCCGCGGCTGGATGCCGCGGAACTGGTGGCGCTCGCCGAGAACATCGACCTGCGCGGCCGGGGCGGCGCGGGCTTCCCGTTCGCCCGCAAGTTGCGCGCCGTCGTGGAGGCGGCGGGCGCGGGCGGGCGCGGCGGGCGCACCGCGGTGGTCGTCAACGGCAGCGAGGGCGAGCCGAGTTGTCTGAAGGACACCGTGCTGCTGCTGCGCGCCCCGCACCTGGTGCTGGACGGCGCCTTGCTGGCGGCGGGCGCGCTGAACGCGGAGGAAGTCGCCATCGGCGTGCACCGGGCCGACGTGGAGACGTCCGTACGGAACGCGATCGGCGAGCGCGGCCCGACCGGGTGCCGGGTCACGGTGACCCGGCTGCCGGAGCGCTTCGTGGCGGGCGAGGGCTCGGCGCTGATCAACGGCTCTCCGGCGGCCGGGCGCTGCCCTCGGGCCGGAAGGTCCGGTCCAGCGAGAGCGGACTCGGCGGCCTGCCGACGCTGCTGTCCAACACCGAGACGTACGCCCAACTCGCCGTCGCCGCGCGGATGGGGCCCTGCCCTACCGGGCGACCGGACTGCCCACCGAGCCGGGCACGGTGCTGCTCACCGTCGCCGGGTCGTGGGTCGTGGAGACGCCCACGGGGTGCCGCTGCCGTACGTGCTGGAGCTGTGCGGACTCGGGCTCGGCCAGGCGGTGCTCATGGGCGGCTACCACGGCACGTGGCTGGACGCCTACCGCGCCTGGAACGTGCTGGTCTCCCGCGAGTCCCTCACGGCGTACGGCGCGACGCTCGGCGCGGGCGCGGTCCTGCCGTTGCCGGAGGGCAGTTGCCCGGTCGGCGAGACCGCGCGTGTGGCGCGCTGGCTGGGCGCCGAGTCGGCGGGCCAGTGCGGGCCCTGCTTCCTCGGGCTGCCCGCGCTCGCCGACGCGCTGGACCGGGCGGCGCACGGCGGCGGGCAGGAGGCGCTGGACGCGGTGGACGCGTATCTGGCGGCGGTCCGCAAGCGCGGCGCGTGCGGACACCCGGACGGGACGGCGGGGTTCGTCGCCTCGGCCCTCGCCACGTTCCCCGGGAGTTCGCCGAGCACGCGCTCGGCGAGGGCTGCGGGCGGCCGGTGCTGAACGTGCTGCCGCTGCCCGCCGCGGGTCCGCTCGCGCTGCCGCCGGGCCCTCCTCGGCGCGGCGGCGGGAGGCGCGTACGGAACGGCTGGTCGTGGACTGGACGCTGTGCCAGGGCCACGGGCTGTGCGCCGACATCATCCCCGACGTGATCGAGCTGGGCATCGACGGCTACCCGGCGAAGGCGGCCATGGAGGTGCCCGGCGGCCAGCGCCCGCAGGCCCTGCGGGCGGTGCGGCGCTGCCCGCGCTGGCGTTGCGCATCGCCCGTGAGGCGGCCGCGGCCGGCCGCCGGTCCGGCGGCACCCGGTCGCCGACGGTCCGGCGGCACCACCGGCCCGGCGGCACACGGTTTTGCGTCATCTCACAAATCCCCGGCTCGCTGAGCGACGGGCGCCGCGCCCGCGTACCAGGGTGCGACGGCGCTCGGAGCGCCGGATCCGAACCAACGATCCGAACCAACGAGGAGTGGTCATGGGGAAACGACGCCAACTGGCTTTCGCCGGGACGGCGGCCGCGGTCGTCCTGCTGGCGGCCGGATGCGGCTCGGGAGCGGATTCCGCCAAGAGCGGGACCAACGGCGCGTCCTCCGGCGCGAACACGGACTCCGCCGCGGGTACGGCGCGGGCGGCGGCGCGGCCGAAGCGGCGGCGCCAGCCGGGGACGGGCGGCGCCGCGGCCAAGGGCACACCGGCGAAGCGACTCGCGCTCCGCGACCTCGCGGAGGTCGGCTCCGTGGTCACCGACAGCAAGGGCATGACGCTCTACCGGTTCGACAAGGACACCCCAAGCCGCCCAAGAGCAGCTGCGAGGCGGCCTGCGCGAAGACCTGGCCCGCGGTCCCGGCGAAGGACGCCACCGCGAGTGCCGGCATCAACGCGGCCATGCTGGGCAAGGTACGGCGCGCCGACGGCAGCGAGCAGCTCACCCTCGCGGGCTGGCCGGTGTACCGGTTCGCGAAGGACGCCAAGCCCGGCGACGCCAAGGGCGAGGGCGTGGGCGGGACATGGCACGCCCTCGGCGCCGACGGCAAGCCCGCCGCCAAGGGGCGGCAAGCCGGGCGGTGGCGCGAAGGGCGACGAGGGCGCCAAGGGGACACCGGGTACGGGGCCGACAAGCCCGACGGGTCCGCCGCTCCGTACCCGGACGGCGGGCAGCGGAAGCCGGACGAGATGGCCCCAGAACCCGGCCATGGGCTCCGCCCTGTCCACCTCCGCCGACGCCGAGCTGGGCGAGATCGCCGTCGACGGCAAGGGCCTGACGCTCTACCGCTTCAACAAGGACAACCCCTGGCCGATGAGGTTCGGCTGCGTGGGCGACTGCCTGCGCACCTGGAAGCCCGCCACCCCCGTCGACAAGTCGATGGTGCGCGGGTGTCCCCAAGCTCGTCTCCACCGTGACCAGGCCCGACGGCACCCGGCAACTTGCCATCAAGTGCTGGCCGGTCTACCGGTTCACGGGCGACGCCAGGTTGGCGACACCAACGGGCAGGGAAAGATGGGCCAGTGGTTCGCCGTCACCAAGGACGGCGGCCGGGCGGGCGTCGTCCGCTCCTACCCGTGACGCCGTCCGCTCCCCAGGTTCTCCCCGCCGCCCCTACGGGAGGTCGATGTGTCGTACGCCCCACGTGGCCGGGCCGCCCTGGTCCTCGGCGCGGCGCTGCTGCTGAGCGGCTGCGCGTCGGACCACACCCGGCGAGCCACGCCCCGGCGAGCCATACCCCGGCGAGCCGCGCCCCACGGACCGTGCCTCCTCGGACCGCGCCTCCTCCGGCCCCGCAAGCGGACCGGCAGGGGCGCCCGGCGCCGCTGACCCGGATCGCCGACGCCATCGGCTGCGCGGCCACGGTCACGGTCACGGTCACGACGGACGCCGCCGAGCTGCGGCAGGGCGCCTGCCGGACCCGTACCGGCGAGTTCCGCATGGTCACCTTCGCCACCGGGGACGGGCGGCGGGACTGGCTGGCCGAGGCTCGGGCGTACGGCGGTACGTACCTGGTGGGCGACCGCTGGATCGTGACAGCCCAGAAGGCCGACGCCCTGACCGCGCTGCGCGGCACGTTGGGCGGCACCGTCGAGAGCGGGGACTCCCACGGCGGGACGGACGCCCATCACGGCATGTGAACGCGCGGCGCGGGCCGGCGGTCGGCCGCCCGGCCCTTCATGGATCGTGCGTGAAGTACCGGAGCCGGGGCCGTCGCCGGTCAGGGCGCGGGCACCTCGTCCGTGAAGGTCGTGCCCGCGGCGCGCAGGTCGTCGAGCTTCCGCCCGACCTCGTCGGGCGTGAGCACCTGGTCCTTGACGTGCAGCACGTAGTCGACCTTCTGGTCGTACGAGCGGGGTTCGGTGCTGGTCTGCCCCTCCAGGTCGATCAGCCACTGGTTGAAGTTGATCGACATCGGCCGCTCCGGCAGGTACTTCGCGCCGTGCCGCCCGAACTCCTGCCCGTCGACGTAGTACGTGATCTCCTGGTCGTCGATCGTCACCACCAGGTCGTGCCAGCCGTCGAAGCTCGTCGCGGACGAGGTCTGGTCGTTGTCCGCCACCCACGGGTCCTCCTGGAAGGTCTCCCAGGAGGTGGTGTAGAGGATGTCGCCCGGCTGTCCCCAGCCGCCGTTGGGCAGGTACTCGAAGTCGTACTCGGAGTAGTCGTCGGCCATCGGCGCGGTGAGGTCGTTGATGGTGAAGAACGTCTGCACCACGCGGTCGCCGTCCGGCCCGAGCGCGGCGCGTCGGAGAACCGCACCCGGGCCGCGTAGGTCCCGTTCTTGAACTTGCGGGTGTCGGTGAGGAGTTCGGTCTGGATGGTGCTCTCGCCGGTGCCCTCGGTGGAGGTCTCCAGGTTCATGGCGGTGCCGTCGCCGTCGTCCTCGAAGGTGACGTGGTCCGGGGCCCAGGTGGCGCCGGGGACACCCGGCCGCCCTCGCCGGAGCGGACGGTCCAGCCGTGCGCGGCCAGTTCGGGGTCGTCGTGTCCCGCGTAGGCGAAGTCGTCGAAGAAGACCTCACCGGCGGCGGGCGCGCCCGGTCGGTGTCCCGCTGGCCGGCGTCGGCCTGGGCGGTCAGTCCGGTGACGGTGAGGGCCGCCGCGGCGGAGGCCGCCAGGGCGATCCGCAGGGAACGGCGGCCGGGCCGGGATGTTCCGCGCATGATGTCGTCTCCTCGTGGGTGTGGGGTGGGCGCGCCACGGACTTGACCAGTTGGCAGGCAACTGGTCAGTTCCGAACGCCCGGTTGAACGTGGCACGGCCCGGCGGGGCGTCAAGTGCGTCTCCCGACACTTCTGTTGCCGCGCCACCACCGTCCGCACCCGCACCTCGCGTTGCGCACCGCGCAATCGAAATTGCGACTCTTGCCAAGCGGGCGGCTCTCGTCCACGCTGTCTGCCACGCTCCAGCCACCCCACAACGGCTCGCGAGGTACCCCACATGAGCAACAGCGCCCCCATGAACCGCCGTCGCCTCCTCGGCGCGGCAGTGGCGGGTACGGCGACGGCGGCCCTGTTCGGCGCCGCCCCGGCCCGTGCCCTGGCCGCCCGCCGGATCGCCGCCGCCCGCCCCTCTACCTCGGCACCTACACCTCCACCGGCGGCACCGGCCTCGGCATCGCCACGTACGACGAGGCCAGCGGGGCGATCACCGCCGGGGACGTGCTCGCGGACGTCGCCGACCCCTCGTACCTGGCCCTGTCGCCCTCCGGCAAGCACCTGTACGCCGTCGACGAGGCGTCGCCCGGCGCGGTCACCGCCATCGCCCTCGACGGGTCGGACGGGCCGAAGGTGCTCGGCTCCCAGCCCACCGGCGGGGACGGGCCCACCCATCTGTCCGTCCACCCCGACGGCGGCCACCTGCTGAGCGCCAACTACACCTCGGGCAGCATCAGCGTGCACCCGATCGACTCCTCCGGCGCCCTCGGCGAGCGCACCGACCTGGTCGAGCACAGCAGCCCCGCGCCCGGCCCGGGGCAGGACGGGCCGCACGCCCACCAGATCGTCACCTCGCCCGACGGCGGACACGTGCTCGCCGTCGACCTCGGCAACGACACGGTGTACACCTACCGGCTCGACACCGGCAGCGGGAAGCTCGACCAGGTCTCGTACGCGAGCCTCACGCCCGGCGCGGGTCCGCGCCATCTGACCTTCCACCCTCGGGCGGCCACGCCTACCTCGCCAACGAGCTGGACAACACGGTCGTGGTGTGCGCGTACGACGCCGAGACCGGCGAACTCACCCCGGGCACACCGCAGTCCACCGGCACCGGCGAGGGCACCAGCTACCCGGCGGAGCTGGCGGTCACCGCCGACGGCGCGTACGCGTACCTGGCCAACCGGGGTCACAACAGCGTCACGCGGTACGCGGTCGAGGCGGACGGCGCCGAACTGCGGCTGCTGGACACGGTCCCGGTGGGCGGGGACTGGCCGCGCCAGATCGCCCTGTCCCCGGACGGCGGACTGCTGTTCGCAGCGAACCAGAAGTCGGGCACCGTCACCGTCTTCCACGTCGACGGCGACTCGGGCGAACTGAGCGCCGCGGGCGACGCGTTCGCGTTCCCGGTGGCGGTCTGCGCGCTGCCGTTGTGACCCGCGGCTGACCGACGCGCTCCCCTTCGATGGCCCGCCCGAGGGCCGCGCCCGGGCGCCCCGGGGCCGACGGCGCGTCAGGGAGCAGGGTGGACGGTGCCGGTGGTCGAGGAGGAGACCGTCTCGCGCCGGTCGAGGTCGCCCGGCGGGATACCGGGTGGTGCTCGCTGCCCGCGCCGTCCTCCCCGGCCGCGCCCGGCCGGGCGCGGACCCGTCCGGCGCGCGCGCCCAGGGTCAGCCGCGAGACGATGCGGTAGCGGTCCCCCGGTACAGGGAGCGGACGTACTCCACCGAGCGGCCGGTGTCGTCGGTGGTGGTCCGCTCGAACAGCAGCGCCGGGGAGAGCGCGGGGACACCGAGCAGCCGCGCCTCGGCCTCGCTGACCACCGTCGGCTCGATCGACTGCGTGGCCTGGTCGACCAGCACGCCGTACCGCTCACGCAGCCGCTCGTGGAAGGGCCCCGCCTCGATGTCGCGTGCGGTCAGCCCCGGCACCAGCGCGGCCGGGAGGTGGAGGTGCTCCAGGGCCACCGGCGCCCGTCCACCAGCCGCAGCCGGGCGATGTACGTGACCTCGGCGGCGGGCGCGACCCGCAGCCGCCGCGCCACCCGCGCCCCGCGCGCCCGGTGGTGAACTCCAGCACGCGGCTGGTCCAGCGGCCCGCCGCGCGCGGACCAGGAAGGTCGCGCCGTCGGCCGCCATCTCCTGCGTGATCTTCTCGGGGCGACGAACATGCCCCGGCCGTGCTCGCGCACCAGCAGCCCGGTGGCCACCAGTTCGTCGACGGCGGCGCGCAGCGTGGGTCGAAGACGCCGAGCCGCGCGCACAGGGAGCGCTCGGAGGGATGGGGTCGCCGGGGCTGCGGGCCTCGACGAGCGCGAGCAGCACATCGCGGACCCGCTCCCGCTTGAGCACCGCTCCCTGTCCATGCCCGCCCCTACCCGCTCACCCGGCCGTTCACCGTTCCCCGGCTCGGATCAGTATGCGTCCCCGCGACGGTGACGGACCGCCGAGCTGGGGCGGGACGGGACGGCGGCCGGTACGCGGGGCGGGGCGGGGCGGGCGTTCGGGAGGAGTGAACCGGGCGCCGCTGGGCACTCGGCACGAGATCGACGCCGTCACCCACACCTTCGACATCTTCGACAGCGAGCTTTTCGACATCCTCGACACCTTGACACCTCGACACCTCGACACCTTCGACAGCGAGCTTTGGAGGTCACCGTGGCACCGCAGGCCGCGCTCGCGGGCGCCGCTCCCGACGCACGCGATCCCGCACCCCAACCCCACCCCGGCCCCGGGCCCGGCGGCCCGAGCCGGGCCCCACTCCCGGCCGATGCCGGGGCCACCGCCGGGTCCGACGCCCGACCCGAAACCGGAGCCGCCGGGTCCGACGCCGGGGCCCGACCCCGATCCGATCCCCGACCCGGTGCCGAGGCCGCCGGGACCCGATCCGGTCCCCGACCCGTCGCCGCGCCCGGAACCGATCACCTGACCGCGTCCCGCCCGCACGGCGCCCGGCGGGCGCGGCCGGGTCAGCTTCCGGAGCGTCCGGACCGCTCCCGCTTCGCGGCCTGCTTGGCCTCCGTTTGAAGGCCCGTACCCGCTCCAGCGACTCCGGTCCCGTGATGTCGGCGACCGAGCGCGTCGCGCCCTCCTCGCCGTACGCGCCCGCCGCCTCGCGCCAGCCGTCGGGGTCACGCCGAGCTGCTTGCCCAGCAGGGCGACGAAGATCCGCGCCTTCTGCGTACCGAAGCCGGGGAGCGCGGTGAGCCGCCGCAGTAGCTCCGCACCGGTGGCGGCGTCCCGCCACACCGCCTCGGCGTCGCCGTCGTAGGTCTCCACCAGGTACCGGCACAGCTGCTGCACCGCTTGGCCATGGACCCCGGGTAGCGGTGCACGGCGGGTTTGCGCGAGAGCAGTTCGGCGAACTCCTCCGGGTCGCGGGCGGCGATCTCGTGGGCGTCGAGATCGTCGCCGCCTAGGCGCCGCGCGATGGTGTACGGGCCGGTGAAGGCCCACTCCATGGGGACCTGCTGGTCCAGCAGCATGCCGACCAGGGCGGCCAGCGGACTGCGGCCGAGCAGGGCGTCGGCCTCGGGTGACTGGGCGAGTCGCACGGTGGCGTCCATGAGCGGCGGGGCGGCGGTCTCCCGGCGGGCCCGTGCCCTCCCCTTTCACTGGTAGTTCGCTGGTAGTTCGCTGGTACGGGGATGGCGGTCGCGGCGCGTAGGCCGGATACGGCGGGCCGATTCTCGCCCGCTCGCCGCGATTCCCGGCCATCAACACGCCAGCGGGCGGCCCGTGCCCGCGCCGAGATGCGCCAGGCCACGGGTCGTGCCAGCCTGGAGGCGTCCGGCCGTTTTCCGTTCGGCACGGCCCTTCGGCACGACCGCCCGGCGCGACGGCCCGGCGACAACAGTTCGGCCCACAGCTCGGCTCGACGGCTCGGCTCGACAGCTTGACCCGGCGGCTCGGCCCGGCGGCTCGGCCCGACCGCGGAGCACCGCCGCGCTCCCCGCCGCATCGCCCATCGCATACCGCACCACTGACGCCACCACGCACGGCCCACGGAGGTGAGTGGCCATGTCGCCCACCGCGACTCGACGACGGCGCCATGACGAGACGCCCGACACCGACGCGGACTTCCGGCGTCTGCGGCGGCTCCCGCCAGGCCACGAACAGGACGTCCTGCGCGAGTCGCTGATCTGCGCCTGGCTGCCCGTCGCCCGCCGCCTGGCGCTGCGCTTCCGCAACAAGGGGAGAACATCGAGGATCTGACGCAGGTCGCCTCGCTCGCCCTGGTCAAGGCGGTCGACCGGTACAACCCGATCTGGGGCACGCCTTCCCCTCGTACGCGATCCCGGTCATCGTCGGCGAACTCAAGCGCCACTTCCGCGACTACCTGTGGACCCTGCACGTGCCCCGCAACGTCCAGGAGGTCCGGGCCCGTACCCGGTCCGCGCTGGACGCGCTGGAGCAGGAGCTGGGCGGCCGCAACCCACCGTCACGGAGATCTGCACGCGGACCGGCATGCCGCAGGAGGACGTGCGGATGGGACTTGAGGCCAGCGCCTCGTGCACGCCGCTGTCGCTGAACGCCGCGGTCCAGGGGACCGAGGAGCGGCTGCTGAGCGACACCATGGGCGCGGACGACGCCGCGCTGGAGGGCGTGGTGAACCGCGAGGCGCTGCGGTCGGCGATCACCGGCCTCACCGACCAGGATCGGTACGTGCTCTACCTGCGCTTCTTCGCCGGGCTCTCGCAGAGTCAGATCGGCAGCATCATGGGCTTCTCCCAGATGCACATCTCGCGGTGGCTGAGCCGTCTCTACGGCGAACTGCGCGAGGGCCTGCTGACGCCCGTGTAGCCGCCGGGGTCCGGCGGCCGAGCCCGGCCGGGCGCCGCGGCCCGATCCGGCCGGTCCACGCCGTACGGGGCGCCGGGCGCCGGGGTCAGTCCGACTGGTCCGCGCCGAGCACCCGCGCCAGGTCGTAGCGCACCGGCTCCTCCAACTGCGCGTACGTGCACTGGCGCGGCTCGCGGTCCGGCCGCCAGCGGCGGAACCGCGCGGTGTGCCGGAAGCGGTCGCCCTGCATGTGGTCGTAGGCCACCTCGCACACCCGCTCCGGCGCAGCGGCAACCACGAGAGGTCCTTGTGTCCCGTCCAGCGGCTGGGCGCCCCGGCATCCGGCTGCTCGCGTGTGCCTCCTCGTGTGCCCACTCCGCCCAGGGTGGCCCTCGACGGAGTCCATGAGCAGCGGCTCCAGTTCGGTCATCAGCTCCTGGCGGCGGCGCATCGGGAAGGAGGCGCTCACGCCGACGTGCTGCAACCGGCCGCCGTCGTCGTACAGGCCGAGCAGCAGGGAGCCGACGACGGGCCCGGACTTGTGGTGCCGCAGACCCGCGACGACGCAGTCCGCGGTCCGCTCGTGCTTGATCTTGGCCATGACCCGCTCGCCCTGCCGGTAGCCGAGGTCGGGGCGCTTGGCGACGACGCCATCCAGCCCGGCGCCCTCGTACCGGTCGAACCACTCCCGGGCCAGGTCGAGCCGGTCGGTGGCGGGGCGAGGAACACCGGGTCCACGGCGTCCCGCAGGGCCAGGGCCAGCGCCCGGCGGCGCTCGTCGAAGGGCGTGTCCAGGTACCCGCGGTCGTCGAGCGCGAGCAGGTCGAAGGCGACGAAGGACGCCGGGGTGGTGGCCGCGAGGTGCCGCACCCGGGAGTCGGCGGGGTGGACGCGCTCCAGGAGGGCGTCGAAGTCCAGCCGCCCCTCGCGCGCGATCACGATCTCGCCGTCGAGCACGCAGCGGCGCGGGAGCCGGGCGCGCAGCGCCTCGACCAGCTCGGGGAAGTAGCGGGTGAGCGGCTTGCCCGAGCGGCTGCCCAGCTCGACCTCGTCCCCGTCGCGGAAGACGATCGCGCGGAAGCCGTCCCACTTGGCCTCGTACCGCATGCCGGGCGGGATCGCGGCAACGGCCTTGGCCAGCATCGGCCGCACCGGCGGCATCACGGGAAGGTCCATGATCTTGATTGTGGGCGCGGGCGCGCCGCCCGCCCGCCGACGGCCGCCGGGAGGTGGCCGGTGCGTCCGGCGCCTAGCGTGACGGTATGGCTGAGGCGGTGGAACTGACGGTCGGGGACGGCCGGTGCGGGTGTCCCATCCGGACAAGGTGTACTTTCCCGAGCCGGGGTTCACCAAGCTCGACGTCGCGCGCTACTACGCGGCGGTCGGCGACGGCGTCGTACGGGCGCTGCGGGACCGGCCGACGACGCTGGAGCGGTACCCGGACGGCGTAGCGGGCGAGTCGTTCTTCCAGAAGCGGGCGCCGAAGAACCTCCCCGACTGGATCCCGACCGGCCGGATCGCCTTCCCCAGCGGGCGGTACGCCGACGAGCTGTGCCCGACCGAGCCCGCGGCCGTCGTGTGGGCGGCGAACCTGGGGTGCCTGACCTTCCACCCGTGGCCGGTGCGCCGCGCGGACACCGAGCACCCGGACGAGCTGCGGATCGACCTGGACCCGCAGCCGGGCACCGGGTACGAGGACGCGCTGCGGGCCGCGTTGGAGCTGCGCGAGGTGCTGGAGGGGCTGGGGCTGCGCGGCTGGCCCAAGACCTCCGGCGGCCGGGGCCTGCACGTGTTCGTGCCCCTGGTGCCGGAGTGGACCTTCACGCGGGTGCGGCGGTCCGCGATCGCCGTGGCGCGGGAGCTGGAGCGGCGCATGCCGGAGCGGGTCACCACCAAGTGGTGGAAGGAGGAGCGCGGCGAGCGGGTCTTCGTCGACTACAACCAGACCGCCCGGGACCGGACCATCGCCAGCGCCTACTCGGTCCGCCCGCGCCCGCACGCCCGGTGTCGGCGCCGCTGCGCTGGGAGGAGCTGCCGGACGCCCGGCCGCGCGACTTCGACCTGGCCACCATGCCCGCCCGGTACGCCGAGGAGGGCGACGTGCACGCCGACATGGACGAGCACGCGTACCGGCTGGACGCGGCGCTGGAGCTGGCCGACCGCGACGAGCGCGACCACGCCCTCGGCGACCTCCCTATCCCCGGAGCACCCGAAGGCGAAGGGCGAGCCGAAACGGGTCCAGCCCAGCCGCGCCAAGCGCTGAGCGTGGCCGGGAGTTGGACGCGCGGGCGGCGGACCCGCGCGGGAGCGGTGGAAAGCGGGAGCAGCGGAAGACAGGAGCGGTGGACGACGGGAGCGGTGGAAGAATCGCGCCATGTCCGCCTTCTCGCACCCGGACCGGCACCGTGTCGCGGTGCTCGTCCGCCACGGCATGCTGCCGTTCGAACTGGGCATGGCGCACCGGCTGTTCGGGCACGCCCTCGCCCGCGGGCGAGCCGCTGTACGAGGTGCTCACCTGTGCCCTGGTCCCGGGCGAGGTCCGTACCGACTCCGATGTGAGCGTCACCGTGCGGCACGGTCCTGAGGCGCTGGCCGAGGCCGACACGGTGCTCGTCCCCGCCTCGTACGAGCGGGACGAGCCGCGTACGGAGGGCGGCTCGGCGCCCGCTCGCCGACGCCCTGGCGCGCGTGCGGCCGGACGCCCGGATCGCCTCGATCTGCACGGGCGCGTTCGTCCTGGCCGCCGCCGGCCTGCTCGACGGGCGGCGCGCGACGACCCACTGGCAGGCGGCGGACCGGTTCCGCGCGCTGTTCCCCGCCGTCGATCTCGACCCGGACGTGCTCTACGCCGACGAGGGCCGGGTGCTGACCTCCGCCGGGGACGCCGCCGGGATCGACCTGCTGGTGCACATGATCCGCCGCGACCACGGGGCGACGGTCGCGGCGGAGGTCGCGCGCGGCGCGGTCGTCGCCCCGCACCGGGAGGGCGGGCAGGCTCAGTTCATCCGGCGCCCGGTGGCCGAGCCCGGCGCACCTCGACCGGCGCGGCCCGCGCGTGGGCGCTGGAGCGGCTGCACCGGCCGATCACGCTGGGCGAGCTGGCGGCGCGGGAGTCGATGAGCGTGCGGACGTTCTCGCGCAGGTTCCGGGACGAGGTGGGCCTCACGCCGGTGCGGTGGCTGACCCAGCGGCGCCTGGAGCGCGCCCGGCAGCTGCTGGAGGAGACCGACCTGCCGGTGGACCGGGTGGCCGCCGACGCCGGGTTCGGCACCGCGGCCTCGCTCCGCGACCACCTGCGCGCGGCGCTGGGCGTCTCGCCGAGCGCGTACCGCGGCACGTTCCGGGCGCGCCCGCACCCCGGCCGGGAGGGAACAGCCCTGCCCGGGCAGGAGTCCCGGCGGGGAATGAGCCGCGGGCGGGGAAGGGCCACGGGCCGGGGCGGGTGACCGCGGCTCGCGCCCGCGCTCACGCGTGTGCTCGCGCCCGTGTCCGCGCCGATGGGCCGGACCCCGCGTTGCCGGGGACGGCCGAGCTGCGGGCTGTTCCCCATGCCGACCTCCCCGTGCCCGGTCTCGTCGACCTCGTCGACACCCTTCTCGCGGGTCCCCGCCCGCTGCCGATCGTCTGCGCCGGTGAGCCGGTGCTGCGCGTGCCCGCCCTCCCCTACGAGGGCCAGCTGGGCCCCGAGCGTCTGGACGCCCTGGTCCAGGCGATGCGCGAGACGATGCACGCCGCGCCGGGGGTGGGCCTGGCGGCGCCGCAGGTGGGGTGGCGCTGCGGCTCGCGGTGATCGAGGACCGCGCGGAGGTGGACGAGGAGGTGGCGGTGGCCCGGGGCCGGGTGCCGCAGCCGTTCCGGGTGCTGGTCAACCCCGCGTACGAGCCGGTCGGCGAGGGCGCGCCGCGTTCTTCGAGGGTGCCTGAGCATCCCCGGCTGGCAGGCCGTGGTCGCCCGCCACGAGCGGATCCGGGTGCGCGGCCAGGACGAGCGGGGCGGGAGCTGGACGAGGAGTTCACGGGCTGGCCCGCGCGCATCGTCCAGCACGAGACGGACCACCTGGGCGGCACGCTCTACCTGGACCTGGCCGAGACCCGCTCGTTCGCCTCCACCCGGTCGGTGGTCGAGCGCTGGTCGCGGCCCACGCCCGAGGCGGCGGCGAGCGAGCTGGGCTTCACCCTTCCCGACGGGGCGACGGCCCCGTAGCCCCGTCGGCCGCCGGGCGGGCGGCCAGCGCCCGCAGGAGCAGGTCGGCGGAGCGCTCCAGGAAGTCGGCGTCGGGCGGTACGAACCGCACGCACACGTGCCAGTAGACGAGCGCGGCGAGCAGGTCCAGCGCGCCCTCGGTGTCGGTGTCCGGCGGCAGTTCGCCGCGGGCCACCGCCCTTGTGATCACCTCGCGGCCGCGGTCGCGCGCGGCTCGCCGATGGACTCGGCGAGCGCTCGGGCGAGGGTCTCGTCCCGGGTGGCCTGGGCGATCAGGTCGGGCAGGATCCGGGCGAAGCGCGGGTGGGTGAGCCAGTCGGCGACCGCGCGCAGCACGCCGAGCAGGTCGCCGCGGAGGGTGCCGGTGTCGGGGAGGTCGGCCACCAGCTCCAGGCTCAGCTCGGTGGTGACCGCGAGGACCATCGCGCGCTTGGAGGACCAGCGCCGGTACAGCGCGCTCTTGCCCACCCCGGCCCGCCGGGCGACGGCCTCCATCGACAGCTGCCCGTACCCCTGCTCGGCCAGTTCGTCGAGCGCGGCCTCGGTGATGGCGGCGGTCTTGGCGGGCGGAGGGTCGCGGCGCCGGTGGCGGGCGTCGACCGGCGCCGCGAGGGGCTGGGGTGGGCTCTGGCATGGACCGAGGGTAACAGATGGACGGGACGGTACCGTCCTGTTTACGCTGCGGACGGGACGGCACCGTTCCGTCCGGAAGTGCGCGGCGTCCGTCGGCGCGCAGCGAGGAGAACGCCCATGCACACCACCGAGGAGACGGCCCGGCGGCGCTCGGCCGTCGCCGTGTTCCAGCGGGCCGAGCACCTGGTGCTGGCCCACGACATGAACGGCTTCGCGGACCTGTGGGCCGTGGACGGGACGATGGAGTTCCCGTTCGCGCCGCCCGGCCGCCCGCGGCGGCTGGAGGGCCGCGAGGCCGTCCGGGAGTACGTCCGCGACTACAACGACCACCTGCTCCCCGCGAGGTGACCGCCGAAGTCCTCCACGAGACGGCCGTCCCGGACGTGGTGGTCGCGGAGTGGCAGGTCGACGGGACCGTGGTCGCCACCGGCCGCCCGTACCGCGTCGCGTACGTCGCCGTCGTCACCGTCAAGGACGGCGAGATCACCGCCTACCGCGACTACTGGGACCCCAGCGGGTCGCCGAGTACTTCGGCGACCCGGACCCGGCGCCGCCCCGCCACCGAGCGGAACTCCGATGGCTGACCGCCCGCGACCCTGGTCATCGGCGCGAGCGGCACCACGGGCTCCCGCGTGCTGCGGCTGCTGCGCGCGGAGGGCGCCCGGTCAGGCCGCCGCCCGCCGCCCGGTCCCGGGGCGGCGCCGGAGGAGTACGTACGGTTCGACTGGCGCGACCCCGGCACCCACGCACCCGCGCTGGACGGGGTCGGATCGGTCTATCTGGTGCCCCCGGTCGGGAGGCGGATCCGTTGCCGCTCGTCGAGCCGTTCGTCGGCGCGGCGCTGCGCCGCGGCGCGCGCCGGGTGGCGCTGCTCAGTTCCTCGGCGGTCCCGTTCGCGGACTCCGGTCTCGGCGCGCTGCCCCGGCTGGTGCGGGACACCGTGCCGCAGTGGGCGGTGCTGCGGCCCTCGTGGTTCATGCAGAACTCCACCGGCGACCACCTCGTCGCCCACGGCATCCGGGACTCCGGCGAGATCGTCACCGCCACGGGGCCGGGCCGGGTCGGCTTCGTCGACGCGGACGACATCGCGGCGGTGGCGGCGCGGGCCCTGCTGGACGAGCGCCCGCACGACACCGCGCACCTGATCACCGGGCCCGAGGCGCTGAGTTACGCCGACGCCGCGCGGATCGTCTCCGAGGTCGCTGACCGGCCGGTGCGCCATGTGCCGGTCTCCACGGCCGAGTTGCGCTCACGGCTGGCGGCCGACGGGCTCCCGGCCGAGTTCGCCGCGGTGCTGGCCGCGCTCGACGAGGACATCCGGGCGGCGCGGAGGACCGCACGGCCGACACCGTCCAGCGCGTCACCGGGCGCCCGCCGCGCTCCTTCCGGGCCTTCGCCGAGGCCCACCGGGCGGCCTGGCTCCGGCCCGCCCACGCCGTGACCCGTGACGCGCCGCGCGCGCGGACCCGGCCCGGTCCGCGCCGCGCGCCCGCACGGACGCGCCGTACGGATCCCGGCGGCTCCGTGGCGCGCCGACACCCCGACGCGCCCCCGCCCAGGTCCCTACGGCGCGTCCGCGGCCCCTTGCCCGCGGTGGCGGCCGGGCCGCTGTCCTGGAGGGCGGCGCGCAGTTCCCGGTTGTCGGTCAGCGGCGCGCTGGGCGGCACCAGCCACACGTGGCCGCGCCGGACCGACCCGGGACGCGGGCACCGCAGCACCCGGCCCGGCCCGCGGCGGCCACGCTGCGCTGGCGCCCGTACGGCGAGTGCCCGAGCCAGCTCTTCCACTCCCCGCCGACCCCGGCGGCACCAGGAACGACACCACGTGGCTGGAGGTCGCCAGCATCACCGGGCCGCAGTTCACCGAGCGCCGGCGCAGCGACCTGATCACCTCCGTGCCCAACTCGTCGGCCATTCTGACGAGGTCGAAGGACCTGCCCACCGGCAGGTCCGCCAGGCCCTCCCGCTCGCCCACTGGAGCCGGACCCTGCCGGGGTCCTCGGCGGCGGACAGCAGCCAGTCGGCCGCGTCGTGATGGTGCATGCGCGCTCCCTCCGCTTCGGCGGTCCTACCTCGTCCAGCCGGTTCACGGCGCGTCCTGGATCGGCAGCGTGAACCACACCGTCTTGCCCCTGCCGCCCGGTTCTGGCGGCTCGGTCCCCAGCCACTGGCCAGTGTGTCGACGATGGCCAGCCCCGCCCCGACTCCTCGCTCTCCCCGGCCGCGCGCAGCGTGGGCGGGCCGGGAGGAGTCGGTGACCTCCACCCGCAGCTCGCGATCGCCGCACCGGAGGGTCACCGTGACCCGGGCCCCGGGTCCGGCACTGCCGTACTCGACGGCGTTCGCGAACAGCTCGTTGGTCGCGAGGACGGCGATCTCCGCCGTCTCCTCCAGCCGCCACCGCGTCAGCCGGGCCGCCACCAGCCGTCGCACGGCGGCGGCGCGGTCGGCGCGGGCGGGAACTCCGCCCGCACGGCCCGGCGGGTGTCGAGGGTGATCACCGCCCCACCACCGGCCCCGTCCGGCTCCCGGCACGCGGGCCGGTCGTCTCGCGGCGGCCGACTCCGGCCGGGGCGGTGCGGGAGGCTCCGGAGTCGGGCACGTCGCGGGAGTCCTCGTCGTCCTCATCCAGCGGCATCTGTCGTGGGGCCGCTGAAGGCTCGGCTCAATGTGGGGTCCCTCGTCGATCTGCGGACACTGATGACATACAGGCACATCGGGTGGTTGATGCGGAGGTGAACGGGTAAGCGCCTTCCTACGGTTGTCGGCTCGGTGGCCGACTCCACAACGGCTGGTGCACACCCGTGACCGCCCGCCCGCACCGGCCGTCCTCCAAGGAGAAGGCCCGGCGGCGGCGCATGCTGGATGCCGGCATCGGGTCTCCTTCGAGGAAGCACAGGACAGGCGCGTCAGTCGTTGTTCATGTAGACAAACGGTTGGACCGACCGTTGGGCGAGGGCATTGGGGTTGTCCGGTTGTACGGGCGTAGTGGTTCGGGCCTCGGGGTCCGGATGTGGTCAGCGTGAGTGACACGCGGTACGGACGGGAGCCCGCGCACGGCGGGCGCTCCGGCGTGGACGGAAAGCGAATCCTGGTCACCGGTGGCACCCGGGGCTCGGGGAGCAGATCGTACGTCTGCTGGCCGCCGAGGGCGCTGCCGTGGCGACGTGCGCCCGCACGGCGCAGGACCTGCGGACCCTGGCGGTGTCGGTGCGCGCGGACGGGCGCGGCCCGCTGGTCACCCGGGCTCTGGACGTCACCGAGCCGGACCTGCTTGAGTCCTTCGTCAGCCACACGGCGGAACGCTTTGGCGGGCTCGACGGCGTAGTGGCGTGCGCCGGGGCGCGCGGGGGCGCGGTCTGGCGGACGCCACGGCGGCCGACTGGACGGCCACCTGGGAGATGAACGTCGGGCACACCGTCCGCCTGGTCAAGGCCGCCGCCCCGCACCTGCGCACGGCGGGCGGGGGCTCGGTGGTCGTGATCGCGTCCATCTCCGGCTGGAAGCCCGGTCCGCAGGCTCAGTACGGAGCGGCCAAAGCCGCCCAGATTCATCTCGCGGCCTCTCTCGCTCGGGAACTGGGACCTGACGGCATCCGCGTCAACGCTGTCTCACCTGGTTCGATGCTCATCCCCGGAAAACGCTGGGACCGGATGCGAGCCGAGGAGCCGGAGGCGTTCACCCGGTTCGCCGCCGAGTTCCCGCAGGGTGAACTGGTGGCGCCGCAGGAGGTGGCGCGGGTCGTGGCGTTCCTCCTGTCGGACGCCTCCAGCGGTATCTCCGGCGCGCACCTGCCGGTCGACAGGGCGCAGAACGCCCGTCGCCCGGCGGCTACTGACCTGGGCCGTACGCGTACCGAGCGCGTCATCCGGCCTCAGACCGCCGCGCCGAGCACGGCGCGCGAGCGGCGTTCGAAGTCGCGCACCAGGGGCTCGTCCGGTGCTGGCGGAGCCTTCTGCGGAAGTCGCGCAGCGCCTGCACGGACCGCTCGCTGTGCACCCCGCTGAGCGTCTCCAGCGCCTCGTCCGCGGTACCGACCGCCTCGTCGAGACGGCCCTGCTGGAGGTGGGCGGTGGCCAGCACCGAGCGGCTGATCGCCTGCCGCCTGCGCCGGTCGGCGTTGGCCCGTACCGACTCGGCCGCGGCGCGCTCGGCGGCCGCTCCGTCGCCCAGGTCGCGGAAGCACAGCGCGGCCTCGGCCTGGAGGTAGTGGTGGTCGAGGTAGCGCACCCAGGGCGACTCGTGGGCCGCGCCCTTGCTCGCCGCCAACTGGGCGTCCGCGGCGGCGAGGGAGGCGGTCGCCTCGCGCCGCCGGTCCATCGCGGCGTGGCCGCGGGCCGCCATGGCGTGCAGCCGCATCAGGCCGAGCGGGCTGCCGGAGTGCCTGGCGGTGGCCAGCCCACCCGCGCCAGCTCCACGCCCGCCTCAGGCTGGCCGAGGCTGGTGGACAGGTGCGAAGACCGGCGAGGATCTGGCCGCCGAGCACCCGGTCGCCGCCCTCGGCGCACAGCCGCAGGGCCTGCGTCATGTAGCGCTGGGCCAGCCCGTACTCCGCGTTGTCGTAGCTGCTCCAGCCCGCCATCGCGGCGAGCTTGGCGGCGGCGGTGAACAGGCGCCGCTGCTCGTGCGCCCGGCACCGCGCCGCTGGAGCATCGGGACGACCTCGGTGGACAGGTAGAGCACGATGCTGGTGCGCACCTGGCCGCCGCCGAAGCGGTTGTCCATCTCGTCGAACATGCTGATCGCCGCGTGCACCTGCTCGACCCGGCCGCCCTCGGACACCGGGGTGAGCAGCGGCGTGTCCTGGCCCTCGACCAGCCACAGCAGCCACTCGCGCTGGGGTTGACCAGCGCACCGGCGACGAAGGGGACCGCGCCCAGCAGGCTGCGCCGCGAGATGTCGGTGGAGCCCAGCTCCGCGAGCGTGTGCAAGGTCTCGCCCACATCCTCCCGATAGGCCAACGCCCGTGCCGCCACGGGACGTTGGCGGTCGGCGACAAAGCCGAGTTCGGCGGGGCTCAGTTCCCGGCCCAGGCGCTGGGAGAGGACCGCCGCGATGAGGTCGGGCGTCGTTCCGCGCGGTTGTCCGCCCTGGAGCCAGCGGGTCACGGACGCCTTGTCGTAGTTGGTCTCCAGGCCCTGTCTACGGCCCAGTTCGTTGACGCGTAAGGCGAGTGAGGCATACGAGCACCCGGCCTCCTTGAGGGCCGTGGCCAGGGCCGTGTTGGCGGCGCTCGGGCGCGTGCGCCCGGTCCTGCTGCGGTCGTCACGGTGTTCCGCCCCGGTGTCTGGTGCCGACCGGCTCCCCGGCGCCCCAAGGGCGCGGTGACCAGCGGAGGTTGGGGGCCTCCACCGTGATTGGTGAGATGGGTCACGTGCCCAGTCTGCTCGTTGAACCACACAGGCCGCAAGCTTCGTTCTGATAATTTCAGAACGATCGCCATCGGACTGTTAGTGTCGCCCATGTCATGTCACACTGCGTGCTGTTGACGGTTTTGCGGGAGGCAGCGCGTGAGCGAAGTACGGTCCGGGGCGCCGCGCCGACCGTTCTGCGGATGGTGCTCGGCAAACGGTTGCGTCACCTCCGCGAGCGGGCGGGGTGTCCTTCGAGGACGCGGCGGCGGCCATAGAGGTCACGGCTCTGACGGTCCGTCGGATGGAGAAGGCCGAGGTCGGCCTCAAGGTCCCGTACGTGAAGGAGCTGTTGCGGGCCTACGGCGTCACCGACGGCGAGACCGACGAGTTCCTCGACATGACGCGCGAGGCCAACCGGCCCGGCTGGTGGTACCAGTACCGCGACGTCCTCCCCGACTGGTTCAGCGCCTACGTCAGCCTGGAGAGCGAGGCGACGGTCATCCGCGCCTACGAGCCGCACTACGTCCCGGGTTGCTCCAGACCGAGGATTACGCCCGCGCGATCCTGCGGGTCGGATTCCCGCACGACTCGGCGGAGGAACTGGAGCGCCGCGTCGACCTGCGGGTCCGGCGCCAGGCCCTGCTGGACAAGCCCGAGGCGCCCGCGATCTGGGGATCCTCGACGAAACGGTGCTGCGCCGCACGGTCGGCGACAGCGAGGTGATGCGCGCCCAACTCGACCGGCTCATCGACGCGTCGGAGCTGCCGAAGGTGACGCTCCAGGTGATGCCGTTCGCCGCCGGGCCGCACCCGGCGCCTTCGGCCCTTCCACTACTTCCGCTTCGGTTTCACCGAGCTGCCCGACGTCGTCTACGCCGAGAGCTTCACCGGCGCCATCTACGTGGACCAGCGCGAGGACGTCGTCAACTACCTCGAAATACTCGACCGGATGGCGGTGCAGGCCGCGCCGGTCGGCGAGACCAGGTCACTCCTGGAGCAAGCACGTAAGGAGCTGTGAAATGACGGACGCCATCTACAGCGGCATGCCCGCCCCGAACTCGGCACCGAGGGCTGGGAGAAGCCCTGGAGCGGGACCAACGGCGGCACCTGCATCGAGACCAAGAAGCTGGCGGACGGCCGGGTCGCCTTCCGTCAGTCCACCGACCCGACCGGTCCGGCGCTGATCTACACCCGCTCCGAGGTCGCCTCGTTCCTGGACGCCGCCAAGACCGGCGCGGCGGATTTCCTGGTCGCCTGACCGCCACATCCCCAACGGGGCCGGGTCGCCGAGCCGTCGGCCCGGCCCTCTCGCCTTCCCGCCGCCTCTCCCGGCCGCCTCTCCCGAGTTGGCCGCCCGGCCGCCCGGCTCGGGATGGTATGCGGGCATATCCCAACCACTACGGCCGCACAACCGAACAACCCCGCCCCGCACTCCCGTGATAGGCGTAAACCCCACACACTGAGAGCGCCGTGGAGGCGACTGGGAGATGGCGGGATGAACCTTCAGCAGGCGGTCCTCAAACACCGGACACTGATCGTGGAGGGCTGGGACGGCGTCAGCACAGCCGGGCTGCTGCGAGTGCTCGCCCGGCGGCACGGGTTCACACTGCCGGCCATACCGGGAGAACTGGACCACCTGGACCCCACGCGGCCGTACCGCGAGGCCCTGCTCCTGCCCGGCCTGCTCGCCCTGGACGGCGGCCTCGTCGGCGAGTTGGTCCGCGGCCCGCTGCTGCGGGCCGCTCCCGGGTCACCTGGATCCAGGCGTTCGACTTCGCCGAGGCCGTGGCCGAGCGCGACGGCGCGTTCATCCACCTCGTCGAGCCCCGTCCCAGGTCCTCGAACGGTCGGCCCGGCGGGCGCGGCGGCGCCGGACCTCGCGGAGACCGAGGCCGCGGCGCGGGCGTACGAGCAGGCGTTCGCGACGCTCGCGCACCACGCGCCCGTGGTGACGCTGCACGCGGCCGACCGCCGTCGGCGCGCCCGCGGTCGCGCGGACCGCACGGGCGCGGACCGCACGGGCGCCGCCCGCCGGGCCAGAATGCGCGCCGCGGCGCCCGTCCGCCTCGACTCGCGATGAGGTGCGCGGGCGGCGCCGGACTCAGCGGCCCCGCGCCGGTCCCGCGGGTCCGGCCGGGTCGACGCGGCGGGTCCTGACGTGCTCGTAGACCATCGTGGTCTGGACGTCGGCCACCTCGCGGCGCTCGGTGAGCCGGTCGATGACGAAGGCGTAGAGGCCGTTGACGTCCGGCACCGCGACGTGGATGAAGAAGTCGTGGGCGCCGGAGGTGACGAACAGTCCGATGGTCTCAGGCAGCCGGGAGGCCCACTCGCGGAAGCCCTCGATCACCGGCCGGGACGGCGGGCGGACCCGGACGGCGATCAGCGCCTGGACGGGACGGCCGATGGTCTCCAGGTCGACGTCGGCGTGGTAGCCGCGGATGACGCCGCGTTCGCGCAGGGCGCGGATCCGCTCCAGGAGGTCGAGGGCGAGACGCCGGTGGCGGCGGCCAGATCGCGGTTGGTCTGCCGTGCATCGTCCTGCAACCCCGCAGTAGGGCCCTGTCGATCGCGTCAAGTTCCATCATTGCGCCTCTTTGCCGTACGACGTTCGGTGGGAGCGGAATTACGGCTCACCTTTGCCTAGCGTAGCGCGGTATGACCGCTCGAACGCATACCAGCGTCGCACCCGTGACGCCCTCCGCGTCATCCCTCACGACCGACGAGATCAGGACCGATCTGTCCACCCGCGACGCCCGGCTCAAATGGGTCGTCGTGGTGGACCCGGCGCTTCCGGCCGGGTTGGTCGCGAACGCGACCGCGTGCCTGGCCGCCGCCGTCGGCAAGGCCCTCCCCAATTGCTGGGGCCCGACGGGCAGGACGCCTCGGGCGCCGTACACCCGGGCTGCCCTGGGCGGGCTGCTCGGTGCTGTCCGCCCCGGCGGAGCGGATCGCCGAGCTGCGCGCCAGGCCGCCGCCAAGGAGGGGCTGCTGGTGGTCGACATGCCCGAGGCCGCGCAGACCTCACGGGTCTACGACGCCTACCTGGAGTCCCTGGCCGCGACACCCGGGGCGGACCTGCGGTACTACGCCGTCAGCGTCGTCGGACCGCGCAACAAGGTCGACAAGCTCGTCGGACGGCTCCCGCTGCTGCGCTGACGTCGGGTGCCGTTCCGGCACCTTTACTGACCTGGGCCGATGGGTATGGGATCGGCTGTGACCTGCACAGTTGGGTTGCAGAGGCAGTCGGAGGCCATCAGAGCCGCTCGCTCTGATTCGACCCCGATTCGACCCGGTCGAGCTGTGGTGGGGACGCCCCTCCGACCGGAGCCGGACACACGAAAGCCCCAGGCGGCTACCTGGAACCGTGGCCGGGCCCAACGCCACCCGGCAATGGCGTCACTACCTCCAGGACCAGGGATGGCCCGTGTTCACCACGACGATTCCCCACCGGCAGGTGTACGCGCAGTCGGCTCTGAAACCGGTGAGCGCGCGGGGCAGCGCGTACGACGAGCCGATCACCGAAATGACCGACCGCGGTCTGCTGCCCGCCGTCGGTAAGGCGGGTGAGCGGTGAGAGGGCAGCGGGCGACTACACCTCTGCTCTGCGGGCCCGGCGCGACGAACGGTCCCCTCGGTCCGTCCCGCCGCGCCGGTGGCGACCAGGCCCAGGCCCTCGGACCTGGTCGTCACCGCCGACATGGCCCCGACCCTCAGCCGGTCAGAGAGCCACGACTTGGAGGTGTGCGAGCAAGCAGTCGACCAGCACCACAACTCCCTCTGGATAGCGGGAAAAGCGCTCCACCTTCGCGGACTACGTCACCGACCGGTGGGACATCAGCGAACGCGCGGCCTACCAGATGATCGAGGAGTGGCCGCTCGCCGGCCTCATCGCACAACGCCGAGGCAAACCAGCCCCGGCATCCCATCCCCGCGGCGACTTCGTGCTGGAGACCGTGTACTGGGACGCGGGCACCGCCCGGCTGCTGCCGAGGCTGATCCGGGGCCGTACTCGCGGGCCGGTGTTCGTCACCCACCGCCGCCCCGGCCCCGGGAAGGTGCTCTCCGCACGGGACGTCTGCCCGGACACCGGCTTGACCCGTCTCTCCTACGGCCAGGCCCGTGCCCTCCTGGACGGGCACGCTGCGGGGCGCGGGCCGGGGACGGGCTGGGATCTGGACGAGTACCGCCACTCCGGCCTGACCCATCGCGGCGAGGCCGGGGCGAGCCTGCTGATGCTGATGGCCAAGGCGCGGCACAAGAAGGCGGAGAACGTCCGCCTCTACTTCAAGCCTTCCCCACTTCAAGCCTTCCCGGAGGCGATCGCCGAGGTCACCGGGCTGCTCGCGCCCGGTGGCAGCGGGCGCTGAGTGGGCTGTGCGCCGGTCTTGGTGATCATCGAGAGCCGGGAGTGCTCTGCTGTCGGTGACGTCCCAGGACTTTCTCCACGGCTGCGCGGTTCATCGCGCCCTCAC
Organism: Streptomyces sp. M19; assembly: GCA_038070365.1. Taxonomy (GTDB): domain Bacteria; phylum Actinomycetota; class Actinomycetes; order Streptomycetales; family Streptomycetaceae; genus Streptomyces. Next base: position 1,054,564 of record JAMYWE010000001.1, read on the forward strand.
GCAGGATGGCGAGGCCGGTGGCGGTGGTGAGGTCGACGATGGTGGACGCTACTCTTCCGGTCGGCCCGTCGGCGAGCAACTCCTCACCCACCTCGACCCCGAAGCCCTGCCGTGCTCGGGAGACAGAGAAAGAAGGAAGGACATGACAGCCCCTGCCCTGGACGAGCACGTCGCGCAGCTGATCGCCGCTGTGCCCAAGGCCGAGCTCCACGTCCACCTCGAAGGCACCCTCACACCCCGAACCGCCCTTCAGGCCGCCCGCCGCAACGGCGTGATCCTGCCCTTCAGGACCGAGGAAGAGCTTCAGGCGGCCTACCGGTTCGCCGACCTGCCCGACTTCCTGAAGGTGCTGTTCCAGGTGGCCGGCACCCTGCGGCAGCCCGCCGACTTCTACGACCTGACGCTGGATTACCTGCGCCGGGCGGCCGCCGACAACGTGGTCCGGGCCGAGGTCTTCTTCGGCGCCCAGACCTTCCTGGACGCCGGCGTCGAGCTGCCGACGATGCTCGACGGCGTCCTCGCCGCGTTCGCCGACGCCCGCGCCGAGTGGGGCATCGACGCGCAACTGATCTGCACCGCCCAGCGGCACCGCGACGAGGCCGAGGGCGTTGAACTGCTGGAGCTGCTCGCTCCCTGGCGCGAGCGGGTCATCGGGATCGGGATCGGCTCGGCCGAGCGCGGAAACCCGCCGCGCAAGTACGCCCGCTTCTTTCAGGCCGCCCGTCGGCAGGGCTACCGGCTGACCGTGCACGCCGGCGAGGACGGCCCGGCCGACTACGTGCGCGAAGCCCTGGACGTGGTGCGCGCCGACCGCATCGACCACGGCGTGACCCTGGCCGACGACGCCGCCCTGGCCGAGCGGGTGCGCAGCCAGGGCGTGCCCTGACGATGTGTCCGCTGTCGAACCGGGCCCTGGGCGTGGTGCCCGACCTCGCCGACCATCCCTGGCACGCCTGCTGCACCAAGGGCTGATCGTGACCGTCAACTCCGACGACCCGCCGTTCTTCGGCGGGTACGTCAACGACAACTACCGTGCCGCGGCTGCCGCGCTCGACCTGACCGCCGAGGACATCGTCGCGCTGGCCCGCAACAGCGTCCACGCCAGCTTCGCCGACGACCAGACCAAGGCCCGCATGCTCGACCGGATCCAGGTCGCCGCGGACGCCATCGCCCCACCCGCCTTCGGACGGCCCCGCCGCGCGCCGACGGAACACTGCGGATCACGAGATCTGACGGACCCGCCACCCGTGGTCGGGCCGTCCCCGACGGCGCGGCCCGAGGGCGTTCCGGCAGGCACCCGCGTCGTCCGAGAATCAGGTGCATGAGCGATCTGGTGGTGCACGACACGGTGAGCTGCCAGGTCTTCGCGCGGTTCGGGCAGTCGTGGCGGCTGTGCGTCATCGCGGACCCCAAGGCGGAGGTGCACTCGTGGTCGGCGTTCATCAGGCAAGTGCGTTGTCGGGCAACGACGCGTCGGGTGCTTTCGGCCGTGGGGACTGGTGGGCTCGCACGCTTGAGATGTCGCGTGTTCCTCGTGCCGATGTGGGCACGGGGCACCGACTGGTGCTGACCTCTTCCGAGCCCGGATCACTTGCGCAGTCGAGAGCGGTACTCGCCCGGGGCAGTGCCTCGGGCACGTCTGAAGGCACGGCTGAAAGCGTGCGGAGAGCCGTATCCGACCGCGCCGGAGATCGACTCGACCGGCTCATCGGTATCGCGGAGCCGGACGGACGCCAGGTCGATGCGCCACTGCGTCAGGTACGCGCCCGGCGTCTGTCCAAGAGCGGACCGGAAACGCCTGGACAGCGTCGCCCGGGAGACGCTCGTCGCGGCGGCCAGGGTCTCCGTGGTCCAGGGTGTCCCGGTTGGGCGTGGACACATGCCAGAGCGTCACGCACGACCGGATCACGCATCGCTCCCAGCCATGAGCCGGACCGCTCCTGCGGGTGGCGGGCCAGCCAGGCGCGTACGAACTGGACGAGCAGGAGGTCGACGATGCTGTTGATGGCGGCGGTGGTGCCGATCTGCGGCTGTGCGAGCTCGGCAGCGAGAAGTTCGACGGTCCTTCTGAGCTGCGCGTTCTCCCGGGCTGTGACGTGCATCGGCCGGGCGAGGAGGTGAGCACCGGTGTGCGCACCTCCGGGTCCTGCTCATAGTGCAGGACGATCACTTCCGTCCGCACTGGCGCCGAGCCCAGACGCAGGGCCCGGCCGTCGCCCATAGCTCGGGCCGCCTCTTCCCGGTCGCAGGAACCCATCGTCACGTCGGCGCCGCCGGCTATCCCGTGTGCGGTGCCCGGCGACACCAGGACGGCGTCTCCGGCCTGCACCTGAAGAGGTTTCTCGCCTGTGACGTGGAGCCACATAGTGCCGCGGGACACCACGTGCAGTGCCGCTCCCGGAAAGGAGTCCAGCCACAGGCCCCAGGTTCCTCCGGCCTTCAGCATGACCCCGAGCGCCCACGCGCACCCGAGACATGCAAGACCTCCGCCAGCACGTCCATGGGTCCATTCTCGTCCACCGCCGCGAACCGCCGCCGACGGCCGACGACGCATGTGTCCTCGTCCACAGCTTCAGGCCACGTCAAGAACAATTTTTCCGTGCACCTTCCGCGCGAACAGCGCCTGGACGGCGTCGCCCACGTCCTGCCAGTCGCCTCGAAGTCCGACCGGTGCCGAGAGCCTCCCGGCGGCCATGAGGCCCAGCAGATCCGTCAGCTCCCCGCCGGTCGGCGTCATGTCGCCGTAGGTGGCGATGCCGCGGGCTCACCGAAGCCGAACAGGGCCCCTGACGGGAACGTGGTTTCCTGCCCGAGGAGTAACCGACCAGGTGGATGGTGCCGCCCTCGGCGAGGAACCCACGCCTGGGCCACCAGCGGGCCGCCGACCGTGTCCAGCACGAGGTCGAACCGGTCCCCGGTCTCAGCCAGGTCGGTCAGGACCCTGTCGGCGCCGAGTTCACGGAGCCCGGCGGCCCGCTCCGGCGAACCGACGAGTGCCGTCACCCGGGCGCCCGCCAGCGCCGCCAACTGGACGGCGAAGTGCCCCACGCCCGCTGGCGCCGGTGATCAGCACGTCGCGCGCCAACAGGGAACGCTTGCGCAGCACCCGGAACGCGGTGACCCCGGCGATCCCCAGCGCGGCGGCGTCGGCCAGATCCACCCCTCGGGGACGGTGCCGAGCGAGGCGGGGCTGACTGCCACCCGCTCCGCCCACGCGTGGGGAGCCATTCCCACTGCGACGCGCGTACCTTCGGGCGGCCCCGAGCCGTCGGATGCGGCGCGCACCACGACACCGGCCGCGTCATGACCGTGCACAGCGCCGTCCGGCCACTGGCGCACGTAACTCAGCTCTCCGAAGTTGAGACTGATGTGCTGTATCTCCACCAACGCCTCACCGGTGGACGGTACGGGCTCATCGACATCGGTGAACCGGACGGGTCCGGCCTCACTGTGATCGACCACAAGGGCGCGCATAGGGTGTGTTTCCTTCTCTCGTGGATGTGCCTGAACACTCGGCGCGGCGACAGATCGAGTGCGCAAATGCCGCACTGCCGTCTTCTTGGAACCCTACGCAGGACCGGGACAGCCACCAGACCCGTGAGAATCAATCAGTTGACGATCTGTGTCAGTGCGGCTCACGGCGCGTCGAGCCCGCGCCCGGCCGGTGGATGGCGCTGTGCCGGGCAGACATGCCCGGCCATGTGATGACTTGAGGCGTCAGCGCTTCCGCTTCCGTCGGGCGGCGGGGTCGCCCTGGGCGACGTGCCTGGCGACCGCGTCGACGCCGGGGTGGGCCGACGCCTCCGGCAGCGCCGGACCGTCGATGACCGCGACGGGGACGGCGGGGAAGCACAATCGCCGATTCCGCCCCTATGGATCCGGGCAGTCCCCAAGCCCACCTGCGGGAGATCGGCGTCCCGCCACAGCGCGGCAGGACCTCCGCGATCCGCCAATTCGTCCGCCAGGGCCCCGGCCCCGTCATCGCCAAGGCCCTCGGCCACCACGATGTTGCGGATCTCCGCCGAAAATCCCCGGGCTGCTCTCGGTCCCCACCCCGTTCGCGGTTGAGCCAAGGGCCGCACAGCCCCGGCCTTCCGGGGACCGGGTTGGCTCGGCCCGTCCGCGTCGGACGGCCTGCGTCGTGGCCTGGCCCGTTTACGAGTTCCCGGCCAGGAACGGCAGGACCACGTCGGCCATCTCGTCGGGTACTTCCTCGGCGAGGTCGTGTCCGGCGTCGAAGACGTGCCCGGTGACGTCGTGGGCCATGAGCCGCATCTGGGACTCGTTGCGGTCGCCGATGAAGGCCGAACCACCGAGCGCCAGCACCGGGATGTCCAGCTTCTTCCGTGCGGCCTGCCGGTTCTGTTCGGCGTCGACGAGCATCGCCCGGTATATCGAGAGCATCGCGCGGATGCCGCCGGGCATGGAGTAGCAGCGCACGTATTCGTCGACCGCGTCGGGGTGGCGGTGTCGGGGTGGCTGCGCTCGAACTTGATCATGTAGGTGATCAGTTCACGCTCGTGCCCGGCGATCAGCATCTCGGGTACGTCCGGCTGGAAGTAGAAGCCCAGATGCCACAGGTGCAGGCCGTTGGAGACGTTCTCGGGGTGAGTGCGGTGTGGTCCTCGAAGCCGAAGCCGGGGAACAGGGCCTCGGCGAACACGAGGGCGTTGACGTGGTCGCGGTGGCGGGCGGCGAGCTGGTAGCCGATCACCGCTCCCAGTCCTCGCCGATCACGGCGTACGTCTCGTGTCCGAGGTGGGCCATCAGCTCGGCGATGTCGTCGCTCATCGTCGCGGAGTCGTAGCCGTCCGCGGGGCGGGCGGAGTCGCCGAGGCCGCGAAGGTCCGGCACGACGACGGTGTGGTGGGGCGTCAGCTTCGGGACGAGGTGGCGCCAGTGGTAGCTGGTCTTGGGTACACCGTGCAGCAGCACCACGGCGGGCCGGACCCGGCCGTCCGGTAGTGCAGACTCGTTCCGTTGACGGCGGCACGGCCGGTGCGCAGGGTGTTGTGGTGTGGTCGTACATCATGACGTGTGCTTTCTGTCCTGGGTGGATCGGTGCAGGTCTGTGCAGAGGGGCGCTGTCGTCGTGGCGTGGGGTGGTCACCCCGCTTTCTTGATCGATCGTTACGGATTCGGGGTACGGAAAACACCCGACCGAGGCCGCGGACCCCTCAGGCGAGAGTGGCCAGCGCGACGTCCACGAGGGGTTCGAGCGCGGAGAGGTCTGGCGTGATCTTCGAGGAGACCAGCAGCCCGTTGAGGAAGGTGACCAGGAACGCGGCGACCGTGTACGGGTGTGCCGCGCCGCGATCTCGCCCGCTCCATCGCGACCCGCAGCACCTGGGTCAACGCTTCCCGGCTCGCGTCCTGCGTGTCGCGCACGATGCGCCGGACCGACGGATCCTCCGGCAGGCGCTCACAGGTGGCATTGACCACCAGACAGCCCCGGCCGCCCTGCTCGACAGCGATGCGCACTCGCTCGATCAGCAAGGTGCGGATCGCCGAGCGGACGTCCGCCTCCTCCTCCAGGCTCCGCAGAGCGGCCGCGGCGAGGGTGGTGCGGTAGTGCTCCAACGCGGCCCTGTACAGGCCGTCCTTGTCGCCGAACGCCGCGTACAAGGACCCTGCCCGATCCCCAGGTGCTGGGTCAGGTCGCGCACCGAGGTCGCCTCATAGCCGCGTGTCCAGAACAGCTCCATCGCGCGGCTCACCGCCGCCTCGGTGTCGAATTCCCGGGTCCTGCCATGACTCCACCGTAACTTATCTGGATCGTACGATCAAGAAAGCCGCGAACGGTGGACTGGCGGTGCGCTGAGCCGCTGGTCGGCCTCGCGTAAAGCAGCAGCCAGGGCGCGGTGGGTGCAGGCTCCCCGCGAGCCGGGACAGCGGCGCGGGCGCTGTAGCGGCCCAGGCGGTAGAGGTTCGCGGGCCTCCACAGGGGCCGCTGGGCCCGCGCCCAGGCCACCACACACGGTGACACCAGGCACGGCCTGAGCGAGGAATACGCGACACTCAACATGCGAGCCCACCAGCCTCGACCCCGACCCGACGATGGCCAGGGAGACACAACCCAGGCCGGGCGCAACCCGAGGTCCGCTCGTGCTGGGAACCGGCGGCTCACCGACCGCTGGAGTGGCACAAGCGCGACAGCACCAGCCGCCGTCAGGAACGTGACGAGTCGACAGCTGACGCCCAGCTACCGCCCCTCGGCCGAAGCACGATGGTCCTCTCAACGCGCCAGAGCAGCCTTCACGGAAGGGACGGAGCCGACGGTCGTCAAATGCCACGTCCGCGTCAGAGGCAGCAACGACGAGCTGGCCCTCGCACGCGATCCGGTCGGCAGCCATCGGCGTTGTCATAGCCGACTGCCACCATGAGCGGCATGAGTGAGACAACTGAGCCTGAAGAGAATGAAGTTGCCGGTGTTCTGACCACGCCGGAGGAGTGGCGTGTCTTTCTGGAGCGATACGGCGAGTTGTACGTGAAGGTCCGTGCCGACGACGAAGAGTTGGTCGACCTGCTGGATGAGGATCAGCTGGAGGTTCTGGATCAAGGGGCGGGTTGAGCCGTGGTTGGGTGAAGCCCCTGCTCGGGAGGAAGCTCTGGCGGCATCCGAGGAGCGGCTCGGAGTGCGGTTCCCACCCAGCCTGCGGGGATTCTTCCTGGCAAGCGACGGATGGACGCGCCTTGATGACTACGTGGACGGTGTCCATTCCTGCGACCGCGTCTTGTGGATGCGGGACAGCGAGGACGGCAGACGCGTGACCGAGACCTACGACTCCATACCCGGCAACGAGGACGATGTTCGGTTGTTTCGCCGGTCCATCGAGATCGCCCGGGAGAGGACTTCTGGCTACTCGATCCGACCGACGTCGGGCCGGACGGCGAGTGGGCCGCCTACGAGTTCGCGCCGAAGTACGGCGACCCGACGAAGTACCCCAGCTTCTCCGCGCTGTTCCGCTCCGGGTACGAGAGCATGGAGGAGGACGAGGACGAAGACATGGACTGAGTTGATTCGTCAGCCTTCACGCCCACATCAGGAGCGACGCGAGGGTGAGGGCCGCTTCGTGGGACTGGGCGGTTTTGCCGTACCGGGTGGCGTGGACAGTCAGCCGTGCATCGGGGTGGGACACAGGTACCTCAGCAGCATCTTTGGGAGCCAACGAGCAAGGCCGGGCCCCGGACGCGCGCTGCGCCTTCGGGCCCTGGCCTCACGGGGACAGCTACTTGTCGAGGTCGGACATGTCCAGTACGAGCCGGTAGCGGACGTCACCGTCAGCGAGGCGGTTCAGGGCGGATTCGACCTCGCTTGAGGGCAGTGTTTCGACATCTGCTGTGATCCCGTGCGCGGCGCAGAACTCAAGCAGGTCCACGGTCTGGCGCAGTCCTGCCGTACCGGAGGAAGTGAGCTTCTTGCGTCCGTTTGCGAGTTCCAGAAGCCTCGGGCCCGTCAGCAGCGGGTTCCCCAGGACGCACAGGGTGCCGTCCAGGTCGAGCATGGCGATCAGCGGGGAGGTCGTGCTCGGCCGGAATGACGTCGAGGATGAAGTCGAAGCGACCCTCGCGGCGGCTATCTGGGTGTCGTCCGTGGTCACGAGCAGGTCGGATGCCCCGAGTTCACGGGCGTCCGCTGCCTTGTCCGTGCTGCGGCTGAGGACGGTGACCTCGGCGCCCAGCGCGGCGGCGAGTTTGACCGCGAGGTGCCCGAGCCCGCCGAGTCCGGCGACGGCGACGCGGCTGCCGGGCCGACGCCGGCCGCCCGCAGGGCTCCCAGACGCTCACGCCGGCGCACATGAGCGGTGCCGCGGCGGCCGGGTCAAGCCCGTCAGGCAGGTGGAACGCGAACTTCGCGCGCAAGACGTACTCGCGGCTGTAGGCACCCTTGGTCACGGTGCCGTCGACGCGGTCGGTGCCGCCGTAGGTGGTGGTCGCGCGGTTGTAGCAGTAGTTCTCCTGTCCGGCCTGGCACATGACGCATTCGCCGCACGAGTCGATGATCGTGCCGATGGCGACCCGCTCGCCGACGGCGAAGCCGGTGACCGCCTGGCCGACAGCGACGACGACGCCCGTCGCCTCGTGCCCGGGAACGAGGTCCTTCTCGCCGAGCATGCCGTGGATGCGGTGCAGGTCGCTGTGGCAGACGCCGCAGTAGTCGATTCGTACGGCGATGTCGTCCGGGCGCAGGTCGCGCCGCTCGATGGTGACGCGGGTCAGCGTGTTGCTGGTCGGGTCGAGGCTCTGCCAGCCGGTCGTAGTCCTCATGGTCAGCCCATCCTCCAAAGCGGAATCTGTATTCACCTTAACATGAAGGTGAATCCGTATTCCGCTTTGCGTACACTGACGACGGTGACCTCACAGCCGAATCGACAGCCGAAGCCCCAGACCGCTCCTCGCGCTCCGCGCCGCGACGCGCTGCGCAACGACGCGATCGTCATCAACGCGGCACGCGCCGTTTTCGCCGAGTTGGGACCACAGGCGAGCATGGAGTCCATCGCGACCCGCGCCGGACTGGGCGTCGGCACGATCTACCGGCGGTTCCCAGGCAAGGACGCCCTCCTCGACGCCATCGCGCGACTGTTGACCGAGGAGATCGACCAGGCCGCCGCTGCCGCGCTTGAGGACCGGACCCCGGCGCCGGGCTCGAACGATTCCTTGAGTTCGTCGGAGCCTTCAACGCGGAGAAGCGCCGCTACGCGGCCGCCCTGACCGACCGCGTCGCCGACGATGACGCCGTGAGCGCACAGACAGCAGATCGGGTCCTGCGGCTCACGCGGAAGGCGGTCGACGCGGGTACCTCGCCCGAGACGTCACGGCTGACGACATCAAAGCCCTGATCGTCGCGGTACGAGGAGTGGTGGCCGCTTCACCGGACGGGGATGATGCTCCATGGCGCCGCTTCCTCCGCATCCACCTCACGGGACTTCGGGCCGACTGACGGCACGGCCCGGACGACGGCCGCCGGAGCGCGCCGTGTGACAAGGAAGAACGCCACGCCAACTCCGCAGTCCGGACGCCCCATTGCTGCCGAAACGGTCATGAGGTCAGCGGTTGTCGTCCGTGGAGCCAGCGGAGGTGGGGCCGAGGGCTTCGGGACTGGCGGTGGTGTGCGTGGTGAGGTTTTCGCCGTCCTGGGGCGCTTAGCGGGCTCCCGCAGGCACGGAGCTGTTCGGCCAGCCGATCGAGTTCGGCCGTCGTGGCAGGCGAGCGGTCGCTGAGTCCGCTGTGCACGGCCGTCGGGCTCTTCAGGAAGCGCCGGAGCGCGGCCACAAGGAGCCCTTGCGGCAGAGCCCGCAACGCGGCGAACGCGCGAGGTACCGGCGGAGTCTCCATCGCGGCGAGATTCTGCCGCATGAGGCGGAGCATGCCGCGAACCGCGTCCGGGTCGTCGCTCAGCGCCACCGGACCACCCGCCGCGTACACCGCCTGACCGAGCGGCACCTCGAACGCGGCATGCGTCCTGAGCCAGGCATCCACCTGCCGCTCGGCCTTGGCGTTGACCCCGGCAGCACGGAACGTCTCCACGATCCGTACCAGTCGCGGGTGGTACGGCCGTCGGCCTCACCGATCGGCATCGCGACCCGGCGGGTGACGAAATTGCTCTTGCGGTAGCGGACCACGTCGCCGTCCATCGTGCCGCCAGTCGCGGGAAGCCGAGCAGCACCCGCTCGTGGCCGATCACCGCACCCAGCGCCTCCGGGCCCGCTGCCCAGTTGAGCAGGAACAGCACGTCTCCCTGGACACCAGCGAGTGATTCCAGCACCGCATCTATCTGGTGGGTGCGGACGAGGACGGCGATCAGGTCGTACCCGCCGCCCGGGTGCTCCGTCACCCGTACCGGCACCCTCCTGACAGGGCCGTCCTCCTCGGCGAGCCGCACTCCCTGTCGGCGCAGGGCGGCCAGGCGTTCACCCGGGCGAGGAGCGAGACGTCGTGGCCGGCCTCGTGCATGCGGGCGGCGAACAGCGTGCCGCACACCCCGGCGCCGTACACGAGCAGCTTCATGACAGCCCTCTTTCTCACGTTCGTTTCATTCATACGTTCGTTTCATTCAAACATATGTAGAGTCCCTCGTGTGGCGACCCCAGACACCCGCACTCAGATCCTCGACGCGGCCGAGCACCTTTTCGCCGAGCACGGATACCGCGGCACTTCGATCCGCGCGATCACCAAACTCGCCGGAGCGAACCTGGCCGCCGTCGGCTACCACTTCGGCTCGAAGGCGGAGCTGATGGCGGCAGTCGCCCGCCGCGTGGTCGAGCCCATCACCGCTGCCCAGTGCGCCGGGCTCGACAAATTGCTCGCCCGCACCCCGACCCAACGGTCGGCGAACTGGTGGAGGCATTCGCGGGGCCGCTGTTCGACGAGATGCCGGTCGGCGACGAGGACGGCGCCCGGACGTCCCGGCTGATCGTGACGATCCTCAGCGACCCGGCCGAGGAGGCACGCAGCTGGACCGGCGCGGCCGTGGACTCGGTCCGTGAGCGCTACTTCGCAGCCTTCGCGCGCGTCATGCCCGGCCTTTCCCGGAGGAGCTGTGGTTCCGGATGCGGGGATCTTCGCCGTGACGGCCGTCGACCGCCTCCAGGTCCACCAGCAGCCCTCCCCGGCTGTGCGTCCCCGGTAGCGGGCGAAGCGGCGCGGCGATGGGCGATCACGTTCCTGACGGCAGCGATGAGTGCGCCACCGGTCCGGCCCTGACGACCGCGGACCATACTGCCCTGGGCCTTGTGGGTCGGGTGGTCGGTGCCGTCGAGGGCGACGTGGCGAAGTGCGGTGAACTGGGCCTCGATCCTGTTCAGCCAGGAGCTGCGGGTCGGGGCGGAGACGATCGCGATGCGTACGTCCGCCGGGTGCGGCGAGCGCGGGTAGCGGCGGAATTCCGGGAACTCGCTGCTTGCGAAAGGTGGCGCACGCAGTGCGGCGGGTGCGTGTGGCCCGGCGGCGCGGTCGCGGTTCGCGGCCGGGGTCCTTGCCCTTGCCGCCGCGTTCAGCCCACTGGGCAGGCTGCGCTCGGCGGGCCTGGGCTGGCGATCTTCTTGGTCTCCCGCGTTCCGCGAGGGTGAAGGTCTTCGGGCGCCCGCCCCGGTACTTGGGGTAGAGCGCCTCGAAGCCGTCGGCGTTGAAGTGGTGCATCACGTCCCGGACCCGGTCCGGGCTTGTGAACGTCACCGTCGCGATGCTGTCGACCAGCATGCCCCGCGGGACAACAACACCGTCCGCCGCCAGATCACCACCCGTGCCCCGGCGCACGATCCGCAGCAGTCGCTGCCCGTCGTCGCCATCGATCTCTCGCACGCGCACACGCTCAGCCACGAGGACAGCGTGACGGATGGCCACTGTCGGCCACGTCCTCCAAATGGCGCGGCGCCACAGGGCGAACGTTGGTTGACGCGGCACCAGCTCGACAGACTCGCCGGACGGCTCCCGTTGCCGCGCTGACACAGGGCCGTTCGCCGCACGCGGCGGCCCGGCGGCGCGCGGACGGCGGCCGGGCCCGTGCCGTGCTCGCCGGTCAGCGGATCGGCACGCCCGCGAGCGTACGGGCGATGACCAGGCGCTGGATCTCGCTGGTGCCCTCGAAGATCGTGTAGATGGCGGCGTCGCGGTGCATGCGCTCCACCGGGTACTCGCGCGTGAAACCGTTCCCGCCGAGGATCTGCACGGCCTGCGCGGTGACCTTCTTGGCGGTCTCGCTGGCGAACAGCTTGGACTGGGAGCCCTCGGCCGCGGTGAAGGGCTTGCCGTTCACCGCCATCCAGGAGGCGCGCCACACCAGCAGCCGGGCGGCGTCGACGGAGGTGCGCATGTCGGCGAGCTGGAAGGCGACGCCCTGGTTGTCGATGATCGGGCGGCCGAACTGGGTGCGCGTCCTGGCGTACTCCAGCGCCTCCTCGTAGGCGGCGCGGGCGGTGCCGACGGCCATGGCGCCGACGGCCGGGCGGGACGCCTCGAAGGTGGCCATCGCCGCGTTCCGCACCCGCTCGCCCCCGGCCTTGGCCTTCTCGTGGGCGCGGGCGAGGCGCTCGTCGAGCTTCTCCTTGCCGCCGAGCAGGCAGCCGCCGGGGACCCGGACGCCGTTTAGGACGACCTCGGCGGTGTGCGAGGCGCGGATGCCGTGCTTCTTGAACTTCTGGCCCTGGGAGAGCCCGGGGTGCCCGGCGGCACGATGAAGGAGGCGTGGCCCTTGGAGCCCAGTTCGGGGTCGACGACGGCGACGACGACGTGGACGTCCGCGATACCGCCGTTGGTGGCCCAGGTCTTGGTGCCGTTGAGCACCCACTCGTCCTTGGCCTCGTCGTACACGGCGCGGGTGCGCATCGACGCCACGTCCGAGCCCGCGTCGGGCTCGGAGGAGCAGAAGGCGGCGACCTTGACGTCGTCGACGTCGCCGTACATCTGCGGGATCCAGGTGCCGATCTGCTCGTCGGTGCCGTTGGCGAGGACGCCGACGGCGGCGAGGCCGGTGCCGACGATGGACAGGGCGATGCCCGCGTCGCCCCAGAACAGCTCCTCCATGACCATCGGAATGCCGAGGCCGGTGGGGTCGAAGTACTGCTGGGCGTAGAAGTCGAGGGAGTAGATACCCAGCTTGGCGGCCTCCTGGATGATGGGCCAGGAGTCTCCTCCCGCTCGTCCCATTCGGCGGCCGCCGGACGTATCACGTCGGCGGCGAAGCCGTGGAGCCAGTCCCGCACTTCCCGCTGCTCGTCGTTCAGCTCCATGGTGAACTCGGCCATGACCCTCCACCTGCATATTACTTACGGTAACGCCAGTCTGTTACCGGCCAGTAGCTCCTGTCAACTCCGCAGGACCGCCATGTCCGCGCCGGGCCCGGTGTTACGTTGCGCAGGCGGGACGGACCGGCAGCAGGGGCGGGGAGGAACCATGGAGACCAAGCAGCGGGACGATCAGCAACTGGCGGTCGAGCGGCGCCGCAAGGAACTTCTGGAGGCCGCCGACCGGGTGGTGCTGCGCGACGGGCCGGGCGCCTCCATGAACGCGATCGCCGCCGAGGCGGGATCACCAAGCCCATCCTCTACCGGCACTTCGGCGACAAGGGCGGGCTCTACCGGGCGCTGGCGGCCCGCCACCCGACGCGCTGCTGGACTCGCTGCGCGCGGCGCTCGACGCCCGGCCGACCGGCGCGACCGGGTCGAGGCCACGCTGGACACCTACCTCGCCGCGATCGAGGCGCGGCCACAGGTGTACCGCTTCCTCATGCACCCGCCGACGACGAGCAGCAGGCCGAGGGCGGCTTCGACGTGGGCCGGCATTCCGCGCCGCTGCTGCGGCGGCTCGGCGAGGAACTGGCCGAGGTGATCGCCGAGCGGGTCGACCTCGGGCGGGACGGCGACCAGCTGGCGCGCGTCTGGGGCACGGCATCGTCGGCATGATGCACGCGGCGGGCGACTGGTGGCTGGGCGAACGCCCTGCTCCGGGAGCAGTTGGTGCGCCACCTCGCGGACCTGCTGTGGGGCGGCTGTCGGTGGCGGGCGACCGCGCGGGCGCCCGGGCTTCTGAGCGGACACCACCGGCGGTACGGACCGCGACGGGCCCCGGGTCAGCCGCGGGCCCAGGGCGCGCGTCGCGCCGCCCGCAGGGCCCGCCGCTGCCGCAGCCCACCGAGGCGGTCGGTGAACAGCCCGCCGTCGAGGTGGTCGCACTCGTGCTGGAGGCACCGCGCGAAGAACCCGGTCCCTCCACCCGTACCGGCTCCCCGTCAGGCTCACCCCTCGACCACGGCGCGGTCGGCCCGGGGCGTCGACGCCTCGATACCGGGCAGTGACAGACACCCCTCCGGGCCGCGCACCGTCACCCCGTCGGCCGCGACCAGCCGGGGATTGACGACGTGTCCGAGATGGCGGCGGTCCTCGTCGTCGGGGCAGTCGTGGACGAACACGCGCAGGGCACCCCACCTGATTGGCCGCCAAGCCCACGCCCCCGGCCGCGTACATCGTCGCGTACATGTCCTCCACCAGCGCGGCCAGCTCGGGGCCGAAGTCCGTGACCTCGGCGCACGGGGCCCGCAGCCCCGGGTCGCCGAGGAGCCGAACCGGCCGTACGCTGCCGAAACCACCGGGGATACCGCCCTTTCGCATGGGGCCCAACCCTACGGCGCCACAGCCCGCGGGATTCGGGCCCCGGCAGGATCTCGATAAGCTTTCTTCCCGACCGTGGCCCCGGCCGTCCGTGCGGCGCGGAGGGTATTCCACCGGCGCGGCGGGGGCGGAACACGGCGCCGGTATGCGAGGAGGATCTAGGACGATGGCAGGCAACTCGGACCCGCTGTCGCCGCGGGCCAAGCTGGCCGTGACGGCGGGCAAGGCCGCGGCAGCGGTGTCGAAGGCCGCGGGCCGCGGCAGCGGTTCGGTGATCGGCGGCAAGGTGGCCCTGCGGCTCGACCCGGACCTGCTGCGCAGGCTGGCGCAGCATCTCGACGTCATCCTGGTCTCCGCGACCAACGGCAAGACGACGACCACCCGGCTGATCGCCGAGGCCCTGCGCGCCGCGGGCCGGTCGTCTCCAACGCGCTCGGCGCCAACATGCCCGCGGGCATCACCTCGGCCCTCGCCGGCGGCTCCGACGCCAGGTACGGGGTCATCGAGGTCGACGAGAAGTACCTGGCCGGGGTGGCGCGCGACACCGAGCCCAAGGCCATCGCCCTGCTCAACCTCTCCCGCGACCAGCTCGACCGGGCCGCCGAGACGCGCATGCTCGCCGAGAAGTGGCGCGAGGGCCTGTCGGGCACCAAGGCCGTGGTGATCGCCAACGCCGACGACCCGCTCATCGTCTGGGCCGCGTCCTCCAGCCCGAACGTGGTCTGGGTCGCGGCGGGCCAGGAGTGGAAGGACGACGCCTGGTCCTGCCCGTCCTGCGGCGGTGTGCTCCAGCGCCCCGGCGAGGACTGGGGCTGCGGCGAGTGCGGCTTCCGCCGCCCACCCCAGCTGGGCGCTGAACGGCGAGTACGTGCTGGACCCGCACGGCTCCGCGTGGCCGATCCGGCTCCAGCTGCCCGGCCGCGCCAACCGCGCGAACGCGGCCACCTCCGCGGCCGTCGCCGCCGCCTTCGGGGTCCCGCCGCAGGTCGCGCTGGAGCGGATGTACTCCGTGCAGGCGGTCGCCGGACGGTACGACGTGGTCCAGTTCCAGGGCCGTGACCTGCGGCTGCTGCTGGCGAAGAACCCGCGGGCTGGCTGGAGACCTTCTCGCTGATCGACCCGCCGCCGACTCCGGTGATCCTGTCGGTGAACGCGCGCGGCGCCGACGGCACCGATACTTCCTGGCTGTGGGACGTGGACTACACCCGGCTCGCCGGGCACCCCATCTGCGTCATCGGCGACCGGCGGCTGGACCTGGCGGTCCGGCTGGAGGTCGCGGGCTCGAATTCCAGGTCTGCGACACCGCCGACGAGGCCGTACGGCTCGCGCCGCCCGGCCGGATCGAGACGATCGCGAACTACACCGCCTTCCAGGACCTGCGCCGCCGCGTCGGCAACTGACCGGCGCCACACACCCAGCCACGAGACGGCACGAAGGACTTTTCAGCATGAGCCAGAACAGCCTGCGCCTGGTGTGGGTCTACCCCGACCTGCTGAGCACGTACGGGGACCAGGGCAACGCGCTGGTCGTCGAGCGCCGGGCGCGCCAGCGGGCCTGGACGTCTCCCGCCTCGACGTCCGCTCGGACCAGCAGATCCCCACCTCCGGCGACATCTACCTGATCGGCGGCGGCGAGGACCGGCCGCAGCGGCTCGCGGCCGAGCGGCTGCGGCGCGACGGGGCCTGAACCGCGCGGTGTCCAACGGGGCGATCGTCTTCTCCGTGTGCGCGGGCTACCAGATCCTCGGCCACGAGTTCATCAACGACCTCGGCCAGCGCGAGCCGGGCCTGGCCTGCTGGACGTGGTCAGCACCCGCGGCGACGGCGACCGCTGCGTCGGCGACGTGCTGGCCGACATCGACGCCCGCTGGGCCTGCCGCCGCTGACCGGCTTCGAGAACCACCAGGGCATCACGCATCTCGGCCCCACCGCGCGGCCGTTCGCACGCGTGCGGTTCGGCAACGGCAACGGCACGGGCGACGGCTCCGAGGGCGCGTACAACGACACGGTGTTCGGCACGTACATGCACGGCCCGGTGATGGCCCGCAATCCGCACATCGCGGATCTGCTGCTGAAGCTGGCGCTGGACGTGAACGCGCTGCCGCCGGTCGACGACCGCTGGTACGAGGCGCTGCGCAACGAGCGGATCGCGGCGGCCACCCAGTCCGCCTGAGCGGCCCAGGGCCCCGGACCCGGCGGGGCCGGGGTACGCCCACATGTCGGACGGTGGACGGCCGGGGCAGCCGTCCGGTCATCCGGCGCTTGTAGGGTGAGGTGTCCCGCCGGACGCCGTCGTCCGGTCGTCTGCCCCACATCCAGCAGCAGAGGTATCGCGCGATGCGCATTGGTGTGCTCACGTCCGGCGGCGACTGCCCCGGCCTGAACGCCGTCATCCGATCGATCGTCCACCGTGCCATCGTCGACCACGGCGACGAGGTCATCGGCTTCCAGGACGGCTGGAAGGGCCTGTTGGAGTGCGACTACCGCAAGCTCGACCTCGACGCGGTCTCCGGCATCCTCGCCCGCGGCGGCACCATCCTCGGCTCCACCCGGGTCCAGCCCGCGCACCTGCGTGACGGCGTGGAGCGGGCGAAGGGCACGTCGCGGAGCTGGGCCTCGACGCCGTCATCCCGATCGGCGGCGAGGGCACCTCAAGGCGGCGCGGCTGCTGTCGGACGCCGGGCTGCCGATCGTCGGCGTGCCGAAGACCATCGACAACGACATCGCGGCGACCGACGTGACCTTCGGCTTCGACACCGCCGTCGGGGTCGCCACCGACGCCCTCGACCGGCTGAAGACCACCGCCGAGTCGCACCAGCGGGTGCTGATCGTCGAGGTGATGGGGCGGCACACCGGGTGGATCGCGTTGCACGCGGGCATGGCCGCGGGCGCGCACGCCGTCCTGGTCCCCGAACGGCCCTTCCGCATCGACGAGTTGACCAAGGTCGTGGCCGAACGCTTCGAGGCGGGCAAGAAGTTCGCGATCGTGGTGGCCGCGGAGGGCGCCAAGCCCGTCGAGGGCAGCATGGACTTCACCACCGGCAGCACCGACGTGTACGGGCACGAGCGGTTCGCCGGGGTCGCCCGGCAGCTCTCGGCCGAACTGGAGGGGCGCCTGGACAAGGAGGCCCGGCCGGTGATCCTGGGCCATGTGCAGCGCGGCGGCACCCCACCGCGTACGACCGGGTGCTGGCGACCCGCTTCGGCTGGCACGCCGTCGAGGCGGCGCACCAGGGCGCCTTCGGCATGATGACGGCCCTGCGCGGCACCACCATCACCCTCGCCCGCTCGCCGACGCCGTCGAGCGGCTCAAGACGGTTCCGGCCGACCGGTACGCCGAGGCCGAGTGCGTGCTGTGAACCGCCCGGTTCTAGGCTGGTACGCGGGCTGAGCACATCGGCCCAAACCGGCGAGAACCAGGAAGGCCAGGGTGACCCGATGGACCACCACGGCGGGCACGGCATGATGATGGATCTGCCGCCGTTCACGCTGTCCGGGGCTGGCCTTCGGCGGTGATCCGTTCTTCCTCGTCGGCTGCGTGCTGGCGCTGGCCCTGTACGGCTGGGGCGTGGCGCGGCTGGTGCGTCGCGGCGACCGGTGGGCGGTCTCCCGGACGGTCTCCTTCGCCGTCGGTGTGCTGACCATCGCGGTGGTGATGTGCACCAAGCTCAACGACTACGGCATGGTCATGTTCAGCGTGCACATGGTGCAGCACATGGTGATCAGCATGCTCAGCCCGATCCTGCTGCTCCTGGGGCGCCGGTCACGCTGATGCTGCGCGCCCTGCCCGCCGCGGGAAAGGGGCGCCGCGGCCCGCGGGAGCTGCTGGTCGCGCTGCTGCACAGCCGGTACATGCGGGTGATCACCCATCCGGTGTTCACCATCCCGCTGTTCATCGCGAGCCTGTACGCGCTGTACTTCTCCCCGCTGTTCGACTTCCTCATGGAGAGCAAGACGGGGCACATCGCGATGATGTGCCACTTCCTCCTGGTCGGCCTGGTCTTCTTCTGGCCGATCATGGGCGTGGACCCGGGGCCGCACCGGCCCGGCTACGTGATGCGCATGCTGGAGCTGTTCGCGGGGATGCCCTTCCACGCCTTCTTCGGGATCGCGCTGATGATGGCGTCCGAGCCCATGATCGGCGCGTACAAGAACCCGCCCGCCTCCTCGGTATCGACGCGCTCTCCGACCAGAACGCGGCGGGCGGCATCGCCTGGGCGTTCAGCGAGATCCCTCGGTGCTGGTGCTCATCGCGCTGGTGTTCCAGTGGTACAAGTCGGAACAGCGGCAGGCGCGCAGGACGGATCGCGTTGCGGACCGCGATGGTGACCGTGAGCTGGAGGCGTACAACGCCTATCTCGCATCGCTCCAGGCGCGGGGCCGCTAGCGCGATTCACCGGTCCGGGAGACCATGTCTGTCTGGGCCGGTAGGCCATGGTTCCGGCGGACCGCCGCCGGAACCGCCATGAGGAGGTTGCGGGGATGCCCGGATCTGCGAAGGCGATGGCGGTGTGCACGGTGGGCGGTCTGGTGCTGGTGACGGCCTACACCGTGACGCTGGGAAGCAATGGCTGGCTCTGGTTCGGCTGGGTCGTACTCGGCCTGCTGACTGTGGGAGTGCTGGCCACCAGGGCCTGAGTTCCGCGCGTCCCACATCCCACCAAACGTTCTGTTCGAAGAGGAGAGGCTCCCCATGCACGCGCATGCCCGTTTGCGGACAGCACCCGAAATACCCGCGTTCTACTGCCCGATACCGGCGGCGTCCCGGTCCGACGCCGAGGAGCTGGACCGCCGGTCCGCCGACTGGCTGCGGGGCTCGGCGCCTGTGCCGACGCGGAGGTGACCCGGCTCTCGGAGGGCCGGGTGGCCCTGGTCCCCGGGTACGCCATGCCGCACGGCAGCCCTGAGGTCGTGGAGATCGCGACCAGGTTCGAGTATCTGGGCCACGGCTTCGACGAGGTGGCCTTCGAGGTCGGCTCGGCGGGGCGGGAGCCCGACGAGGCGGCTGCCCTGCTGGCGCTGATGACGCGCGTCATCGAGGTGCCGGACGCCCCCGTCCTGGAGCACCACCCTGGGCGAGCGGGCTGCGGGAGCTGCGCCGGGACCTGGCGCGCCACGCCACCCCGCCCAGCTGAACCGGTGGGTGGCCGCGTGGCGCCGGTACTTCTTCGGGCTGGGGTGGAAACCCTGCACCGCAGCCGAGGCACGCTGCCCACGCTCAACGAATTCGTGGCGATGCGGATGGCCGGGACGGTCGGCATGGAGATCCTCACCACGATGAGCGAGATCGCCGACGGCTACGAGCTGTCGGCCGAGGCCGTCGAGCACCCGCCGTCCGGGCCCTGACCGAGATGAGCTGGCTGCTGGTCGCGTTCGACAACGACCTGTACTCCTACCACCGGGAGAACGTGCTCCAGGGCAACGGACTCAACGCCGTCGACGTGGTCGCCCGGGAGCAGGGCCGCACCGTGGCCGAGGCGGTCGACACGGTGGTGGCGATGCGCGACCGGGTCATGTGCCGCTTCCTCGCGCTGGGCGACGAGGTCACCGGCGTCGCCGGGCCGGAGGTCGCCGCGTACGTGGACAGCCTCGGCCACTGGGTGCGGGCGCATATCGACTGGGGCCTGACCAGCCTGCGCTACCTTCGGCCGCTCGGGTCGGGCAGCCCGCCCGAGACCTGGGCGAAGCTGCCCGTCGCGTACGCCTCCCGGCCGATCGACGACAGCCCCGAGCCGCTGCCGCTGCCCGCCGTCGCCTGGTGGTGGCGGTGCGGGGCGGACGGGCTCACCAGCCGCGCCACCAGCGCCGCAGCGCCGCCCACCAGGTCCCCGGGCGGGTCAGCCGAGCCCGTTGCGGATCGTCGGACGGCACGGCCGGTACGAGCGGAGCCCACGGCCCGCTGAGGTCCGCGCCCGGCGTCATGCCCGGATCCGCTCCCGGACCGATCGGGCTGTCGTCGTCCGGTTGCGGGTGGCGCGGCTCGAACGCGACCGGCAGCGCCACCAGGTGACGGGCGACCCAGGACGCCCGCCAGGTCAGCTCCTCCTCGGGGACCGCCAGGTGCGCGTCGGGCAGCCGCAGCAGCAGGGTCTCGATGCCGGTGTCGGTGATGGCCCGGCCGATGTCCTGGCCGGGGCACTCGTGCGGGCCGCCGCTGAAGGACAGGTGCGAGCGGTTGCCGTACATGGGCGCGCCGATGTCGGGGCGGATGGCGGGGTCCACGTTCCCGGCGGCGAGCCCGAGGAGCAGCATGTCCCCGGCCCGGATCTGCCGGCCTGCCAGTTCGGTGTCCCCGGTCGCCCAGCGGCCGGGGACGACGGCCAGCGGCGGGTCGTTCCACAGGACGTGCTCGATGGCGTCCGGCAGGGTCATGTGGCCGCCGGTGAGGTGGGCGCGGAACCGGGGTCGGTGAGGACCATCTTCAGGGTGCTGGCCAGCAGGTTGGTGGTGGTCTCGTTGCCGGTGAGCATCACCAGCCGCAGGTGCTGGGCGACCTCGTCCTCGGTGAGCCCCGAGGGGTGGCTCAGCAGCCAGGAGGCCAGGTCGTCGCCGGGTCGTGGCGCCTGCGGCGGACGAGTTGGCGGATGGTCTCGATGACGTACTCGTTGCTGCGCACGGCCGTCTCGGAACCCTTGATCAGGTCCCGGCTGGCCTCGACCAGCCGCGGGCCGTACTCGTCGGGCATGCCGAGCAGGTGGGTGAAGACGAGCATCGGCAGCTGCTCGGCGAACTGGGTCACCAGCTCGGCGCGGCCCCGCTCGGAGAACTCGTCGATCAGCCCGCCCGCGAAGCGGTGATGTGGCGCCGGATGCCCCGCCGGTCGAACCGGTTCATGCTCTCGGTGACGGCGGCGCGCAGCCGCTCGTGCTGCTCGCCGTCGGCGAACACGCAGGTGGGCTGCCAGGCGATGACGGGCAGCAGCCGGGAGTCGGGGCGACGACGCCCTCGCGCCAGTCGCGCCAGTGCCGGGAGTCGCGGGAGAAGCGCGAGGGTGCGCGAGACCTCCAGGTTCTCGCGGTAGCCCAGGAGCAGCCAGGCCGGTACGTCGCCGTCGAGGCGGACCGGGGCGACCGGGCCGTGCTCGGCCCGCAGCCGCTCGTACAGGCCCATCGGGTCGCGCTCGTTCTCGGGTCCGAACAGGTCGGCGACGGCCGGGGCCGTCCGCGCGGCCGGGTGGGCGGGGCACTGCGGTGGGGTACGGCCGCGTGCCCGGTGGGGAACGGATCTGCCGGTGGGGTCACGGTTGCTCCGGGTTCACGGTGGTGAGGGAGTGCAGATAGCGGACGAGGGTGAGGAGGGTGTCGCGGCTGGAGCCGCGGATCCGGGCGTCGCAGTCGACCATGGGCACGGAGTCGGGCAGGTCCATGGCCGCGCGCAGCTCCGACATGGGGTAGGCGGGCGCCTCGGGGAAGGCGTTGATGGCGATGACGAAGGGCACCCGCGCTCCTCCAGCCTGCCGACCACGTCGTAACTGACCTCCAGGCGGCGGGTGTCGACGAGGACGACGGCGCCGAGCGCGCCCTCGAACAGGCCGTTCCACAGGAACCAGAACCGCTCCTGGCCGGGGTGCCGAACAGGTAGAGCACCAGGTGCTCGTTGAGGCTGATGCGGCCGAAGTCCATCGCCACGGTGGTCTCGGTCTTGCGTTCCACTCCGGCCAGGTCGTCGACGCCGACCCCGGCCTGGGTCATGGTCTCCTCGGTGGTCAGCGGCCGGATCTCGCTGACGGAGCCGACCATGGTGGTCTTGCCGACGCCGAAGCCGCCGACGATCACCACTTTGACGGCCGCGGTCACGGAGGGCGGGAGGAAGTCCTCGCTGCGGGGTCCGACGGGGGCGTCAGAGGTTCTGTAATCCATGCATCACCGCTTGGAGGAGTTCGGGGTCGGGCAGCGAGGCGGGCGGTACCGGCGCCCTGACCTGCACCAGGTTCTCTTCGAGCAGGTCCGCGACAAGCACCGTGACGGTGCTGACCGGCAGGACCAGGTACGCGGATATCTCGGCGACCGAGAGCGGGAAGCGGCACATCCGCAGCACGGCCGCCCGCTCGGGGAGCAGGTCGGGTCCTGGCTCGTGGCGGGCGACCACGAGCGTGACCAGCTCGACGGGCGCCCGCTCCGACTCGCTGGCGCGGCCCGCGGTGACCACGTAGAGCCGCTCGGGGACGCCCTCGACTCTGGTCTCGCGCCTGTTCCGGCGACGCCTGCCCGTTCCGCTCCCGTTCGCCGCGCCGCCGTTCCCGTCCGTCTCGTTCGGCTCGTTCGTCTCTTCCTGCTTATCCGCCTCGCCTGCCTCGTCAGCCTCGCCTGCCTTGTCAGCCGAATCGATGGCCCCGGGTTCGGGTCCGGTCATCGCAGCGGCCCGTCGACGCGCGGCGGGCTGCTGAGGTGCTCGCCGATGCGGGCCACCAGGTCACGCATGCACTGGCCCATCAGCCCGGCGTCCACGGTGTCGTCGGCGAGCACCGCCAGGTACGCGCCGGCCCCGGCCGCCATCAAGTAGAAGAACCCGCCGCTGACTTCGACCACGACCAGCCGCATCCGGCCGTCGCCCTCGGGAATTCCCCGGCGATCGCCGCCGACAGGCTCTGGAGTCCCGCGCAGGCCGCCGCGAGCCGGTCCGCGGTGTCGATGTCCGCGCCGATCTGGGCCATGCACAGGCCGTCCGCCGACAGCAGCACCACGTGCCGGGTCTGGGGACGCTGGCCGCCAGGTCCTTGAGCATCCAGTCCATGTTGAACCGCTGCGTCACGTGTCTACTCACCCTTGTTCGACTTGTCCTGCTTGTTCAACTGTTCCGACGTCCGTGTGGGCAGCTCAGGCGGCGCGGGCTCGTGATCGGCGATGGGCGGCTCGTCGGAGATGCCGCGGTGGAAGGCCGCGAGCCACAGTCCGGGGCGGACGCCGCCGGTCGCCTCGTTCTCCACCTTCTTCTTGGGCTTGGCGGGGCGCCGGTCGCGGGCCGGGTGGGCGGGACGGCCCGGGGCATCCGCCGCTGGCGCTGCGGGAGTCCGCTGCCGTTGCGGTGGCTGGCCGCGCGCTCCTCCGGGGAGGGAGGGGCACGGTGGCCGCCGGGGACGGGCCGGTGGTTCCGGGGACCGGGCCGGACGGGCCGGGGCCGGGGCCGGGCGCCCGGGGCCGGGCTGGGGTGGCCCGGCGCATGGGCTTGGCGGTGGCAGGACCGCGGCCCTGGCGATGTCGCCGCCGGGTACGGGGTGGTCGTGATCAGCTCCTGCGGTACGACGAGGACCGCGCGGACGCCGCCGTACGCGGACTGACGCAGCGAGACCTTCATCCGGTAGCGCTCGGCGAGCCTGGCGACGACGGCCAGCCCGAGCCGCGGGTCTCGCCCAGGTCGTTGAGGTCGAGTCCGGCGGAGGCGCGCGCCATGACCTCCTCGGTGCGCTTGCGGGCCTCGGCGGTGAGTCCGACGCCCGCGTCCTCGATCTCCACGGCGATGCCCGACTGCACCTCGACGGCGGTCAGATGCACCCGGGTCTGCGGCGGGGAGTAGCGGCAGGCGTTGTCCAGCAGTTCGGCGGCCGCGTGGATCAGCGGCTCGACCGCCGGACCGATGACGCCGACGTCCGCGACCGAGTGCAGGTCGACGCGGCGGTAGTCGAGGATGCGGGACATGGCGCCGCGCAACACGTTGAACAGCGGTACCTTCCGCTGCCATTGGCGGCCGGGGCGGGAGCCGCCGAGCACCGCGATGGAGTCGGCGAGCCGTCCGACCAGGGCGTTGCCGTGGTCCAGGTGGAGCAGGTCGCCGAAGACCTCCGGGTCGGCCCCGTGCCGGTCCTCCATCTCCCGCAGGTCCTGGGCCTGTTGGTGGACGATGGCCTGGACCCGGCGGGCGATGTTCACGAAGGCGCGCTGGGCGGAGTCGCGCAGGTCCTCCTCGTTGCGCACGGTCTCCAGCACCGAACGCAGCAGCACCCTGTGGGCGTTGGCGAACGCGGGTCGAGGGTGGGGCTCAGGACGACGGCCTTCATGACGTCGTCGGTCAGGCTGCCGTGTTGCAGCCTGCTGATGGCGACCGGCAGCAACTCCTTGGCCAGTCGCAGGGTCTGGGTCTCCTGTTCGGCCAGGCGACCGCGGAGCACGGCGTCCTGTTCGGCCAGGCGTCGGCGGAGCGCGGTGATGACGTGGCCTCTGCGGGCGGCCTCGGTGGACGCGAGGGCGACGGCCAGCGTCGCGGTCACCCGCACCAGGCCACCACGGCGCGGGCGGAGGTGGGTACCACGGCGACGGCCATGACCGCGCACACGGCCATCGCGGCGGGTGGCAGCGACCAGATCCACGCGGAGGCGGGCCTTCGGCCTCCTGGCGACGTTGCGGCAAAACCATGGGCGACCTCAAAAGGCAATGGGAAAGAAATGGGCGAACTTCGCCACGAGCCATGGAGCATACCTCTTTGTATTGCGACCGAGATGACGATTACATTTTCCAGGCAATGTACTGGAGTACGAATTCAGACCGCGCGATAAAGCGATCAATTTCATTCATATTCAGCCGAGGCGGCGGCCCGAACGAGAGGGCGGAGTAGCGTCGGGCCGGGTGTGCGGCGAAGCCGGTGGCGCGGCTGTTCCGGCGGTGTGCGCATTCCCCGGACATGGCGAAGCCCGCCCCGTACCCACCCGTTGAGGGGTGAGCGGGCGGGGCTGGGGCCGGATCAGCCCGCGGCTTCGGCGGGCGCCTCGGTCGGTACGGGCGTGGCGTGCGGCGCGCACGTCACGTCCTTGGCGTCCACCGTGCCCTTGAGCAGGTAGGTGTCCACCCGGTTGTTGACGCAGGGATTGGTCAGGCCGGTGACGCCGTGCGAACCGGCGTCCTTCTCGGTGATCAGCCGCGATCCCTTGAAACGCCGGTGCAGTTCGACCGCGCCGTCGTACGGGGTCGCGGCGTCCCGCGTGCTCTGCACGATGAGCACGTGCGGCAGCCCTTGCCCGACGTGACCTCGACCGGGTGTGGTGCCCCGTCTCCCAGGTCGCGCACGGCAGGTTCATCCAGGTGTTGGACCAGGTCAGGAACGGGTACTTCGCGTGCAGCTCGGTGCTGTCCCGGTCCCAGGTGCTCCAGTCCTCGGGCCACTTGGCGTCGGCGCACTCCACCGCGGTGTAGACGGCGTTGCCGTTCTCCGCGGCGATGTTGCCCGCGGTGTCGGACAGGTCCGGCCCCGCGGCCTCCACCAACGGCTTCTGGTCACCGGCGAGATAGGCGCTCCACGCCTCGGCGACCTCGGCCCACGCCGAGTCGTAGTACGGGGCGTTCTGGAAGAAGCCCAGGAGTTCGGCCGGGCCGACGACGCCGCCGATCGGGTCCTTCTTCGCCGTCGCGCGCAGCGTCTCCCACTGCTTCTGGACCTGCTCCGGGTGTCGCCGATGTGGTAGGCGGCGTCGTTCTTGGCGACCCACGCCTTCCAGTCGTCCCACCGCGTCTCGAACGCGACGTCCTGGTCCAGGTTGGCCTGGTACCAGATCTTCTCCGGGCCGGGTTGACCACGCTGTCCACGATCATGCGGCGGACGTGGCCGGGGAACAGCGTGCCGTAGACGGCGCCGATGTACGTGCCGTACGAGACACCCAGGTAGTTGAGCTTCTTCTCGCCGAGCGCGGCCCGGATCACGTCGATGTCGCGCACGGTGTTCGGGGTCGTCAGGTACGGCAGCATCCGGCCGCCGCGCTCCTGGCAGCCGTCCGCGTACTCCTTGGCGAGCTTGCGCTGGGCGGTCTTGTCGGCCTCGCTGTCCGGCACCGGGTCGGGCTTGGGCGCCTTGACGAACTCCTGCGGGTCCACACAGGAGATGGGCGCCGAGTGGCCCACGCCGCGCGGGTCGAAGCCGACGAAGTCGTACGCCTTGGCGGTCTTGGTCCACAGCGGGTTCCCGGTGGTGATCCGGGTCGGGAAGCGCAGCCCCGAGCCGCCGGGGCCGCCGGGGTTGTAGACCAGGAGCCCTGGCGCTCGGCCGCCGTGCCGGTGGCGCGGGCCCGGTCCACGGCGATCTTGATGGTGGGCCCGTCGGGCTTGGCGTAGTTCAGCGGGACGGTGACGAACCCGCACTGGATGGGCTTGTCCAGGCCCCAGTCGGCCGGGCAGTCCTGCCAGTCGATGCCGCTCCTGGCCGCCTTCGCCGCGGCGGCCTGCACACCGCGCGCCTCGGCGGCGCCCGGCCGGGTCCGCTCACCGGCGCTGGCGGTCGGCGCGCCAGGGCGCCCGCTATGAGGGCGCCCGTCACCGCCCCGGTGGCGGCGCCGAATATCGCAGTGCGTCTCACGTGGTGGGTCCCCTGTTCGGGCGCGCCGACTCGCGGCGACAATGATCACTGAATGTCACGAGGATCCTCGCCCCTCATTGGCTGACGGGTACAGGTCGAACCGGTGTTTCTTTATCAAGCCATGAACATCTGGGCTCCGTCGTCAATCCGGGAGAGTCCATCCGGGGCATCGGCGCACGCTCCGTCACCCGCGCTTCCGGGCGCTCCCGCGACGCTTCGAGCACCTGGTCCAGCGCCGCGTCGAGCAGCGCGCGCAGCCGCAGCGCGTCCGGCGCGACAGCGCTCACCAGCAGTGCCGATCCGGCGGCCAGGGTGTCACCACCGCGCTCCCGCCGTCCGGCGCCCGGAGCGTACCGGCCCGCCGCGCGCCCGTCGAGGCCCGGCCAGACGCACAGCACCTGTCCGGCCGCCCGGCTACCGCCGAGCACCGCGCCGCCGTCCCAGCCGGGCGCCCGGGTCCGCAGGCCAGTTCCTGGTCCAGCAGCGGGCGCCCGGCGCGGTACGCCGTCAGCCGCGCGGCGAGCCGTCCCGGCGGCTCGCCGACCCGGCCGAGCACCTGCTCCTCGCGCAGCACCAGCCGCGCGCCGGGCGCCAGTTCGACGCGCGTGGTCATCCGCAGCTCGCTGCCGCGCACGGACACCAGCGGCTCCGGCAGCCAGCGCAGTACGGCCCCGTCGCCGATCCGCAGCGTGACGTCGTAGGTGGCCGGGCCGGGGCGCGGCCGGGCAGGGCGAGGGTGGCCGCCGCCGCGCCGACGCGCAGCCGGGCGCCGGGTTCGGCCACCGCCTCCAGGGCCAGCCGGTCCCCGCCGAGCGGCGCGCTCATCGCGCCGACGACGCTGACCCGCGCCTCCGCGCCGGTGGAGCGGGTACGGCGCAGCGCCAGCGGACCGTCGCCCGCCAGGACGGGCAGCGCGGTGCCGCCCCGCCCGTCGGGGCGGCGACGACTCGCGCCCGGCTCGTACGGCGCCCGCCGGGGTCGCCGGAGGCGCGCTCACGCCGGGTTCGCGGGCCGGGTGGCCCAGGCGGCGAGCCGTCCGCGGACCCAGTCGGCGACGGGTTTGACGCCGCCCTCGCCCCGCAGGGAGGTCAGGGCCACGGGGAGGTCGCCGCGCTGCGCCGCCGCGTCGGCGGCCATACGCTCAAGGTCCGAGCCGACGTACGGCGCCAGGTCGGTCTTGTTGATCACCAGGAGGTCGGCGGTGGTGACGCCGGGGCCGCCCTTGCGCGGGATGTCGTCGCCGCCCGCGACGTCGATGACGAAGATCTGGGCGTCGACCAGGCCCTGGAGAAGGTGGCGGTGAGGTTGTCGCCGCCGGACTCCACCAGCACCAGGTCCAGCGGGCCGACCGCGTCCTCCAGGTCCTCGACCGCTTCGAGATTGGCCGAGATGTCGTCGCGGATGGCGGTGTGCGGGCAGGCGCCGGTCTCGACCGCGGTGATGCGCTCGGCGGGCAGCACCGCCTCGCGGAGCAGGAACTCGGCGTCCTCGCGGGTGTAGATGTCGTTGGTGACGACCGCGATCTCCACCGTGTCGCGCAGCTCCGGCACAGCGCGGCGACGGTGGCCGTCTTGCCCGAGCCGACGGGCCCGCCGAGGCCGACGCGCAGGGCGCGCCTGGTGCCGTCGGTGCGGCGGGTGTCGGCGGCGTGGGTGTGGCGCACCGGGTAGGTCTCCGGATGGTCGAGGTGCATGTCGGCTCCTGTGCGGGTGTGGCGCGCGATGGCAGGGCTCGTGAGGGATGTCTGGACTGTCAGGGATGTCTGCGCTGTCAGGGCTGTCAGGACGCGAAGAGGCGTACGGGCCAGGCCGCGTGCTGCTCGGCGGCGATGTCGAGCAGCGGCGCCGAGGCGGCGGGCAGGACGTCGAGCCCTCGCGCGGCGCGCGGCGGCCGCGTCGGCGGCGCGTACGGCGACGGCGTCGAGTTCGGGGCGAGCCGGGCGAGTACGGCGGTGGCGGCGAGCGGGTCCAGGCTCAGCAGCCGTACGGCGGCGGTGGCCGGGCCGCCGACCGACTCGTATCCGGCGGCGTACGCGGCGGCTTCGGGACCGAGTCCGGCCGCGCGGGCGGCGAGGCCGAGCACCACTGGCTGGTGCGCGCCGCGCGGCGCGCGGCGGCCAGCGCGTCAGGGCGGGCGCGGGCCAGGCGGCCCGCGCGGCGCGCAGCAGTTGGCGGCCGAGGCGGCGTGCGGTCTCCGCAGCGCGGGGACGGGTGCGCGCGTCGGCCGCCTCGTCCAGCGCCAGCGGATCGCATCCGGCGGCGGCAGCGGCGGCGATCGCGGCGGCGGTGAGCCCGGCGGTGTGCAGCCGTCCGCGGCAGAACGCCTCCAGGGTGGCGGGTCGCGCACCCGCCCGTCCCTGACGGCCGGTTCGACGCCGCCGGAGTGGGCGTGGCCGCCCGCGGGAAGCGCCCGTCGGCCAGGACGAGCAGTGCGCCGAGGGCGGCGGGGCGCCGGGGACAGTGGCGGGGTGCCGCTCTCCGGGATCCCGCAGTTGTCAGGGGTCCATGGTCAGAAGAGGAAGTAGCGCTGGGCCATGGGGAGTTCCGCGGCCGGTGCCGGGTCGACCGGGTCGCCGTCGATGGTGACGGTGAAGGTGTCCGGGTCGACCTCCACGCGCGGCAGGGCGTCGTTCTCCCGCAGGTCGGCCTTGGTGACGGCGCGGGTGGAGCGGATCGCGCGGAACTCCTTGCCCACGCCGAGCCGTTCGGGCAGGCCGTCGTCGAGCGCCGTCCCGGTGACGAAGTTGACCGAGTTGCGGGCGGGGCGCGGCCGACGGCGCCGAACATGGGGCGCGGCAGGATCGGTTGCGGTGTGGGGATGGAGGCGTTGGCGTCGCCCATCTGCGCGTAGGCGATCTGTCCGCCCTTGATGACCAGGTGCGGTTTGACGCCGAAGAACGCCGGGTCCCACAGGACCAGGTCGGCGAGTTTGCCGGTCTCCACCGAGCCGATCTCCGCGTCGAGGCCCTGCGCCACGGCCGGGTTGATGGTGTATTTGGCGACATAGCGACGCGCGCGGTGGTTGTCGGCGGGCCGTCGCCGGGCAGCGCGCCGCGCCGCCGCTTCATCACGTGGGCGGTCTGCCAGGTGCGCAGGACGACCTCGCCGATGCGGCCCATGGCCTGGGAGTCGGAGGAGATGATCGAGATGGCGCCGAGGTCGTGCAGGATGTCCTCGGCCGCGATGGTGCTCGGCCGGATCCGGGACTCGGCGAAGGCGAGGTCCTCGGGGACGGCGGGGTTCAGGTGGTGACAGACCATCAGCATGTCGAGGTGTTCCTCGACGGTGTTGACGGTGTGCGGGCGGGTCGGGTTGGTGGAGCTGGGCAGGACGTTCGGCCGGGAGACCACGGTGATGATGTCGGGCGCGTGCCCGCCGCCCGCGCCCTCGGTGTGGTACGCGTGCAGGGTGCGCCCGGCGACGGCGGCGAGGGTGTCACCGACGAAGCCCGCCTCGTTCAGGGTGTCGGTGTGGATGGCCAGTTGGGCGCCGGTCTCCTCGCACACGGTCAGGCAAGCGTCGATCACGGCGGGGTGGCCCCCAGTCCTCGTGGATCTTGAAGCCGACGGCGCCGCCGCGCAGTTGGGAGCGCATGGCCTCGCCGGAGACCGTGTTGCCCTTGCCGAGCAGCCCGATGTTGACGGGCAGGCCGTCGAGCGCCTGGAACATCCGGTCCAGGTGCCAGGGCCCGGGGTGACGGTGGTGGCCTTGGTGCCCTCGGCCGGGCCGGTGCCGCCGCCGACGAGGGTGGTGACGCCCGCGGCGAGGGCCTCGTCGACGAGGGTCGGCGAGATGAGGTGCACGTGCGCGTCGACGGCCCCGGCGGTGAGGATCCGCCCGTTGCCCGCGATGACCTCGGTCTCGGGCCCGATGACGAGGTCGGGGTGGACGCCGTCCATGGTGTCGGGGTTGCCCGCCTTGCCGATGCCGGTGATCCGGCCGTCGCGCACGCCCACGTCGGCCTTGACCACGCCCCAGTGGTCGAGGATCACCGCCCCGGTGACGACGGTGTCGGGGTGCCCTCGGCGCGGGTCGCCCGGACTGGCCCATGGACTCGCGGATCACCTTCCCGCCGCCGAAGACCGCTTCGTCGCCCGCGCGTCCGGGGCCGCCGCAGCGGTCCTCCTCGATCTCCACGAACAGGTCGGTGTCGGCGAGCCGGACGCGGTCGCCGGTGGTGGGGCCGAAGAGGTCCGCGTAGACGGCCCTGTCGAGTTCACGCACCGTGGCCTCCGTCCGCCGCGCCCGCACCCGGGTCGTACCCGCGTCCGTACCCGGGTCCGCGGAGGAGTTGGCACCGGCGGCCGGGTCCAGGGGCCGCCGGTCTCGCCCCGCAGGCCCGGTACGACGCGCGCGCCCGCCAGCGGGACGAGCGCGACCTCGACGGGATACCCGGCTCGAAGCGGACGGCGGTGCCCGCGGCGATGTCCAGCCGCGTGCCGCGGGCCGCGGCGCGGTCGAAGTCGAGGCCGGGGTTGGCCTCGGCGAAGTGGTAGTGGGAGCCGACCTGTACGGGCCGGTCGGCGGCGTTGAGCACGGTCAGCCGGGTCACCGGGCGGCCCTCGTTGATGCGGACCGGGTGTCGGCGTACCGGATCTCGCCGGGGATCATGGCACTCATCTGTGGCGCTCCTGGTCCGTCAGGCGATGGGTTGGTGGACGGTGACGAGCTTCGTGCCGTCCGGGAAGGTCGCCTCGACCTGGACGTCGCGCAGCATCTCGGGATGCCCTCCATGACCTCGTCGCGGCGCAGGACCGTGCGGCCGGAGGCCATCAGCTCGGCGACGGTGCGGCCGTCGCGGGCGCCTTCGAGGAGGTGCGCGGTGATGAGCGCGACGGCCTCGGGATGGTTCAGGAGCACGCCGCGGGCGCGCCGTTTCTCGGCGACGTCGGCGGCCACGTGGATCAGCAGGCGTTCCTGTTCGTGCGGGGTCAGTTGCACGTTCCCACCTCATCAGTCGTCCCGTTGGGCACGATCACCCGCGCAGGGCCGACGCGATCACACACCCGCGGCCCGTCGTCGGCGAGTTCCGGCCCTCACCTGCGGCCCTGAGCGGCTCGGGCCGGTGCGCGCAGGCTATCCGCGAGCCGTTTCGACGGCGTTAACCGGTCACCGGCACACCGCTCGGCGGTCCGGGACGTCCGGTATCCGCTCATGACGATCCGGTACCGCTCTTGACGCGAGCGCCGCGCACCACAATCCTCATGGACGCATCAACCCGCTCCGCATCAACCCCCACATCGACAACGGAGCCCAACTGTGAACCGAATAACACCTCTGCGTCGCGCGACTCTCGCGGCCGGAACCTGCGCCGCCCTCGGCGCCGCCCTGCTGACCGGCGCCATGGGAGCCGAGGCGTCCCCACCGCCCGCACCGCCGCGGCGCCGACATCGACGGCGCGGCCGTGAAGGCCGACCTCCAGCAGCTCCAGGACATCGCCGACGCCAACGGCGGCAACCGCGCCCACGGCACCGCCGGTTACCAGGAGTCCCTGGACTTCATCAAGGGAAGCTGGACGACGCCGGCTTCACCACCTCCGTCCAGGAGTTCACCTCCGGCGGGGAGACCGGTACAACCTCATCGCCGACTGGCCCGGCGGCAGCGGCGACACGACCGTCATGGCGGGCGCGCACCTGGACTCGGTGAGCGCGGGCCCCGGCATCAACGACAACGGCTCCGGCTCCGCGGCCATCCTGGAGGTCGCGCTGGCCGTGGCCAAGGCCGACCTGGAGCCCGCCAAGCACCTCCGGTTCGCCTGGTGGGGCGACGAGGAGGACGGCATGGTCGGGTCCTCGAACTACGTCGAGGAGTCGGCGGACGAGCTGTCGAAGATCGACGCGTACCTCAACTTCGACATGGTCGGCTCGCCCAACCCGGGTTACTTCGTCTACGACGACGACCCCACGGTGGAGAAGACCTTCAAGGACTGGTTCGCGGCGAAGGACATCGCCACCGAGCCGGAGACCGAGGGCGACGGGCGCAGCGACCACGCCCGTTCAAGGACGCGGGCGTGCCGGTCGGCGGCCTGTTCAGCGGCGCCGACTACACCAAGACGGCGGAGCAGGCGGAGCAGTGGGGCGGTGAGGAGGGCGAGGCGTTCGACGCCTGCTACCACCAGTCCTGCGACACCGTCGAGAACATCGACGACACCGCGCTGGACACCAACAGCGACGCCATCGCCAACGCCATCTGGGAGCTCAGCTCCTGACCGATCGGGAGCGGTCGCTTGGGCCGCTCCCCACCGGCCGTCATCACTCGTGGCCCGGACGCCGATCCCCGGCGTCCGGGCCGCGGTGTTCCGCCGCGACGTCGAACCGCCGGTGTTCGCCGGGAGCGGACGCCGCGGGTGCGCGAAGGCGACCGTGCTGATCACCGGCTCCTCCCGCGGCGTCTCGCTCTCCTCCAGTCGTCCCAGGTCGGCGGCCGAGACCAGGGCGACGAGCGGCTTTCCGTGGCGCGTGACGACCACGCGCTCCCCGCCGTAGACGACGCGGTTGATCAACTCCGCCAGCTCGGCTCGGGCTTGCGTCACCGGAATCTCGTAGGCCATGCTCCCCATCATAACGAGATGTACGTCCTGTACATTTTTCGCAGAGCATCATGCCGCGAGGCCAC
Source organism: Streptomyces sp. M19 (assembly GCA_038070365.1). GTDB lineage: Bacteria > Actinomycetota > Actinomycetes > Streptomycetales > Streptomycetaceae > Streptomyces. The sequence continues at coordinate 1,087,558 of JAMYWE010000001.1, forward strand.
GACGAGAGGCATGCCATGGACCGACCCAGCGCGCGGTACGTCCTGCCGGAGTTCACCGAACACACCAGCACCTGCACCCGCACCATGGACCCGTACTCCAAACTCCTCGCCGAGCGCGTCGTCATGCTGGGCACCCCGGTCGACGACACCGCGGCCAACGACGTCATCGCGCAGCTGACGTACCTCGAACACGCCGACCCCGACCGGGACATCTCGCTCTACATCAACTCCCCGGGCGGCTCGTTCGGGGCGATGACGGCGGTCTACGACACGATGCGCTTCGTCACCTGCGACGTGGAGACGGTGTGTCTCGGCCAGGCCGCGTCCACCGCCGCCGTACTGCTGGCCGCCGGGTCCCCGGCAAGCGCTTCGCGCTGCCCGGCGCGCGGATCCTGATCCGCCAGCCGGCCATGGCCGAACCACTGGAGGGCCAGGTGAGCGATCTGGCCATCCAGGCCGCGGAGTTGGAGCGCACCCGCGAACTGCTGGAGGAGATGCTGGTCCGGCACACCGGCCGACCCGCCGCCCGGATCCACCAGGACCTGGAGCGCGACATGGTCCTCACGGCCGAGGAGGCGGCGGCGTACGGGCTGATCGACGGGACGACCAGCAGCCGCAGGGCCCGCGCCCGTTCCAGGCGGGTGAGCGGGTGCCGCCACCGGAGTTGCCGCCGCTGCCCGCGCTGACCCGGGCCGAGGGCGCGGTCGTGGACCGCTATCTGGAGGTGCTGGACCTGCTGGGCCGGATCAACCCGGTCCGCGGGCGGGACACCTACACGGCACTGCGCGCCGCCCAGGCGCTGCCGGGCAGGACGGCCGCGCTCCGGGACGCGCTGGCGCTGATGCACGAGCGCGGCGAGAGCGAACTGCACGCCGAGGTACTGACGCGCGCCCTGCGGGTGCTGGACGGCGAACGCCGCGCCGGGCGGATCACGGTTCCGCCGGACGAGCGGCCGTGACCCGGGCGGGCTCACCCGGACGGTGTAGCGGCGACCGGGTGAATCACCGTGGTGGAGTTGCGCGGAGCGCCGACCCGGGCAGCGCGCCACGGCGCGACACCGCTGGTACGGGGCTGCGCAGACCGCGTACATCCGGCCGAGCACGCCCCGTATCGCCCGAATGCCACAGAGGTGACCAACCTCACAAATCGGCGTTTCCGCTCGGTCATCGCACCGCCCTTGCGTGACGATCCGGGGACGACAAGCCCCGCCACCGGAGGCGGGGCGGTCCGCGCGGACGCCGAGTCCCGCCGCCGCGCCGGACGTCGGGTCGACGAGGTTGACCGGCGGGAGTGGAGGACCCAGGCACGCCGGGGTCCGCTCGGGCACCACGCCCGCGGACTCCTCGGGGTGAAGCCGCCGCGTGAGAGTGCGTCGGCCGGGCATCTTCGCCTGCCCGAACCCGACAGGTCACCCTTCACAGGCGGCTGACGAAGGGTTGCGCCATGACCGCGCGCACAGCAATCGCCGCACTGTTCTCCCGAACCGGGGTCGCCTGTGCCCTCGCCGTCGCCGCCGTGGGCGGCACGGTGGTGGCGCCCGGCCTCGCCGACGGGGCCGAGGCCGCCTCGCTGTCGGCCCGCGCCCTGCGGGTCGCCGCGTCAAGGCGGGCGCCCCGTTCCAGTACGGGGCGACCGGACCGCACCGCTTCGACTGCTCGGGGCTCACCCTCTACTCGTACCAGCGGGCCGGGAAGCGCCTGCCGCGTACCGCCGCCTCCCAGTACAGCGGCACCCGGCACATCACGGCGGCCTCCCGGCGCCCGGGGACCTGGTGTTCTTCCACGCCGGACGGCACGTCTTCCACGTGGGGATGTACGCGGGGCGGCAAGATCTGGCACGCGCCCAAGACCGGCTCGGTGGTGCGGCGCCAGAAGATCTGGACGTCGGCGGTCTGGTACGGCCGCGTGGGCTGACGGCCGGGCACGCGGGCCCTCGGCGGTGGGTCCGTGAGTCCGTCCGGTCGCGCGGGCTTGACGCTCCGTCGCCGGTCCCCTGACGCACCGCGCGCTCCCCGCTCCGATCTACCGCGACCCGCCCCGGCCGGGAGACGCTGGACGGGCGGGCCGCTGGGGCCCGGCCGTGCCGCTGAGGGGAACCGCGTGACCGACCAGTTCGAGGCCGACCGGACCTACGACAACGTCTACTTCGTCTTCGTCGACACCTCGGGTACTCGACGATCGTGCTGCGCAATCCCGGGACCGGGCCGCGCACGCCTTCGACCTGCTGCGCGAGCGGATGCTCGGGCGGCTCGCGCAGTTCTCCGCCCAGCACCGCTGCGCCCGCAGCGACCTGTGGTCCTGGCGCGGCGACGGCGGGTTCTTCGCGATCCACGACGACAGCGAGAGCATCGCGCGCGACGTGGCCCTGGACGCCGCCCGTACCTTCCTCGCGCTAGACCTGCGGCACCTGCGGGACGAGTTCGCGCAGGCGGGGTGCACGGCGAACTGCACGTGCGGATGGCCGTCCACAAGGGGACGATCCGGCACACGGGCGAGGGCAGGACCGGCCTGATCCACTCCCCGACATCAACACCGCCGCGCACCTGGAGCGGGCCACGCCGCGCGACTGCCTGGCCGTCTCCGAGGACGTGTATCGCACGGCGGGCGGCACGCCGCGCTGTTCACGGCGGTCGGCAGCCACGAGGGCAAGCGCGTCCACCTGATGGCCGAGGACGGCGACAGCGCTCCGGGCACGCCACGCGGGCGTGGCTGGCCGGGCACGGGCTCGCCGGGGCACCGCCGTGCACGCCTACCCCGAGCGGCCCAGCTCGGAGGAGAAGCGCGGCTGCTGGACGCGGCGGCGCGGGAGGTGGTCGACATGGGCACCGCGCTGCGCGCCTCCTCCAGCAGGCTGGTCACCACCGAGCGGCCCGCCCGGTACCGGGACGCGGTCCTCGGGCTGCTGCGGCGGGGCGGTACGTACAGCTGCTATCTGCTGGACCCTCCTCGGACGCCGCCGCCACCCTGGCGCGCCAGCACCGCGAGGACATGTCCCGGAAGATCAAGGACTCGCTGGAGCGATTCGGCCGTTTCAAGGACCGCTACGGCGCGGAGGCGGAGGGGCTGCGGGTCTACCAGACGGACGAGTTCCCCGGGTTCTCCGCGCTCGGCATCGACATGGGCCTGCCGGACGGGCTGATCCTGTACTCCTCGTACCTGATGGGCACGAGCCCGTACGGGTGATCGAGCGCGGCGACATGCCGCACTACCTGATCGCTCCGTCGGCCGGGCGGGTGTTCCAGCGCATCCGCGCGCTGGCCGAGGCCCGGGCACCACGGGGAGCGTCGAGCGGATCCTGTGAGCCGCGGCGCGCGTCCCGGCCCGGTCAGACCACCGGGACGGTCCAGGGCATCGAGATCCACACGGTCTTGCCGCCGTCGTCGGTGGGGGTGACGAAGAGTCCGCCGCCCGCTTCCACGGCGAGCCAGTGGACGATGACCAGCCCTCTGCCGCCGTCCTCGGCGACGGCGGCGGGCAGCCGCCGGGGCCGACGCGGGTGGCTGTCGGTGACGCCGACGCGCAACCGCTCCTCGCGGTCCAGCCGTAGCTCCACGGTGAAGGCGGGCGAGTGGCCGCGGTGTGCCGGACGGCGTTGGTGGCCAGTTCCGAGACGATCAGCCGGAGGGTGTCGAGGGCTTCGGCCGAGGCGGGCAGCCCCACTCGGCCAGCACGCGGGTCACGAACGCACGCGCGGCGGCCACCGATTCCGGTGCGCTCGGCAGAGTGACGGAGGCTTCCTGGTGGTCTGCCATGGCGACCCTGTCCCTTTCCTCCGAGACCCGGCTCCGGCGTGACTGGTCGGGCATGGCGCGGCGATGGCTCGTGAGCGGTCTCGGCGGCTCTACGCGCCAGGGTGCCACCGGTTCGGGCGTCCCCGGCGCGATCCACCGAGATCTGCATATATCTGTCGCCCGAAGCGGTGAACTCTGCCACGGAAGACCGGATTTGGGTAGCACACTGGTCGGTCGCCTCCCCACCGTCAGGGGCACGGTCCCGCCGGTGGGCGGGCCCATGACTCCGGGCAGGGACGAAGGGAGGACCGAAGATGCGTTACGGACCCGCGGTGCGTCGTCGCAAGCTGGGCGAGGAACTGCGCCGTCAGCGGCAGTCGGCCGGGCTGACCAGCACCGAGGCCGCGCGCCGACTGGGCTGGCACCAGTCGAAGGTGAGCCGCGTCGAGACCGGGCGCAGCGGGCGAAACCCCGGACGTAGCACGGCTGTTGGAGGTGTACGGGGTCACCGACCCGGAACTGCGCGCCCTGTTGGAGGCGCTCAGCGGCGGGGCGCGTCGGACCCGGAGGGCTCACGCCGCGGCTGGTGGTACGCCTACCGCGATCTACTGCCCCCGCCTACCGCGACTTCATCAGTCTGGAGTCGGAGGCGGAGCGCGCGTGCACGCTGGAGACGACGGTGGTGCCCGGCCTGCTGCAAACGCCGGACTACGCCCGCGCGGTGACCCGCGCGGCCCTGGCCGAGCTGCCGCAGTCGCGGGTGGACGCGCTGGTGGAGGTGCGCATCGCGCGCCAGTCCGCGCTGCGCGGAAGCGCGCCGCTGACGCTGTGGGCCGTGCTGGACGAGGCGGTACTACGGCGGACGGTGGGCGGATCACGGCTGATGGCGGCCCAGTTACGTCACCTGGTGGAGGTCGGTTCGCTGCCCCAAGTGCGGTTGCAGGTGCTGCCGTTCGCCGCGGAATGCCCATCGGCATCACGGGCCCTTTCGTTATCTTCTCCTTTTCGACCATGGATGACTTGAATGTGGTTGTTCTCGACCACTTGACGAGTACGCTCTACCTCGAACGGAAAGAGGATGTACGGGCGTATCACGCGGCTTTTGACCAACTGTGCGGTAACGCCCTGACCCACGAGGACTCTTTGGCCCTCATCGACGAGATCGGTGCGGGCACCTGAGGAGATGCATTGTCCACAGCGTTCCGGTCGACACCCTCCAGTTCGGCCTCAGCCGACCTGTCGTGGCGCGCAGCAGCTACAGCACCGGCATGAACAACTGCGTCGAGACGGCCGTGCTCCACACCGGCCTGCTCGCCGTGCGCGACTCAAGAACACGGCGGGCCCCGCCGTGTTGATCAGCTCGGCAGCCTGGTCCCTGTTCGTCGAGCACGTCCGGGCCGGTGCTCCCGGCTCGTATCCCGACGCCGTCTGACGGCGCGGCACTTCAGCAGGTCGGCGCGGTCGCGATGACCGCGTCGGCCGCCTGTGCCACCTGCCGGACCGTCAGGTTCGCGCGGGCCGAAGCCGCAGCCGGGAGACCCGTCGGTCACCGACGGCGGCCGGAAGCAGCCCACGACGACCCCGCGGACCGGCACTCCGCCGCCCACCGCACCGCCCGCTCCGGCGAGGCGCGCGCACCGAGACCACCGCCGCGTCCGGCCGTACCGCCGACAACCCGCCCCCGTCAGCCGCCCGTGCAACTCGGCGGCGACCGCCCGCGCGTGCCGCGCGCCGGGTTCCGGCGCAGCAGCCGCAGCGCGGCAGCGCCGCGCCCGCGGCGGCCGGGTTGAGGCCGGTGTCGAAGATGAAGGTCCTGGCGGTGTTCACCAGGTGCTGGACGACCCGGGCCGAGCCGAGGACCGCGCCGCCCTGGCTGCCCAGCGCCTTCGACAGCGTCACCGTGACGACCATGTCGGGCGCGCCCGCGAGCCGGCGGCGGCCGACGCGCCGCGCCCGCCCCGCCCAGCACCCCAGGCCGTGCGCGTCGTCCATGAGCAACGCGGCGCCGTGGCCCGGCACACGGCGGCGAGCGCGCCAGCGGGGCCGCGTCCCCGTCCACGGAGAAGACCGAGTCGGTGACGGCCAGGGCCCGGCGGCCGGGGCGGCGCACTGGTCGAACGCCTTGTCCACCGCCTCCGGATCGGCGTGCGGGGCGACCGCGACCTCGGCCCGGGAGAGCCGACAGCCGTCGATCAGCGAGGCGTGGTTGCCCGCGTCGGCGACGATCACCGCGTCCCGCCCGGTCAGCGCCGTGACGGCGGCGAGGTTCGCGGCGTACCCGGAGGAGAACACCAGGGCGGCCTCGAAGCCGCAGAACCCGGCCAGCTCCGCCTCCAGTTCGGCGTGCAGCTCGGTGCTCCCGGTGACCAGCCGCGACCCCGTCGAACCCGCGCCCCAGCGGAGCGCGGCGGCTCCGGCGGCGGCCGTCACCTCCGGGTGCCGGGCCAGGCCCAGGTAGTCGTTGCTCGCCAGGTCCAGGCCCGGCGCCTGGGCGGGCCGGGGCGCAGGGCCCGGACGAGCCCGGCGCGGTGCCGCCGCTCCCGCTCGACATCGATCCACATGAACGGGTCAACCCGGGACATAGGCAGCCGCTTCCCTTCACCGGGTGCCAGGGCACCGTGCCGGACCGATTTGTATGCAGTGCATAGAACGTAGCCGCGTCCATGGCCGGTCAGGGTGTGGCAATACACACACCTGGAACCGGGTGGATTGTGGAAACCCTCCTTGGCCATCCACGGCGCGGTAGGCCAGGATCACGTCCATGGATCTGCTGAACACGCTGGTGGAGAAGGGGCTTCGGCGGGAGTCGCCGAGCCGCGAGGAGGCGCTCGCCGTGCTGGCGACGCCGGACGACGAGTTGCTCGACGTGGTCGCCGCGGCCGGTCGCGTACGGCGCGCCTGGTTCGGACGGCGGGTGAAGCTCAACTATCTGGTCAATCTCAAGTCCGGGCTGTGCCCCGAGGACTGCTCGTACTGCTCGCAGCGGCTCGGCTCACAGGCCGACATCCTCAAGTACAGCTGGCTGGGGCCCGAGGAGGCGGTGGAGGCCGCGGACGCCGGGGTCGCGGGCGGCGCCAAGCGGGTCTGCCTGGTGGCCAGCGGGCGCGGCCCCACCGACCGCGACGTGGACCGGGTCTCACGGACCATCGCCGCGATCAGGGAGCGGCACGAGGGCGTCGAGATCTGCGCCTGTCTGGGGCTGCTGTCGGACGGTCAGGCGGCCCGGCTGCGCGCGGCGGGCGCCGACGCGTACAACCACAACCTCAACACGTCCGAGGCGACGTACGGCGACATCACCACCACCCACACCTTCGCGGACCGGGTCGACACCGTTCGGCAGGCGCAGGCGGCTGGCCTTTCGGCGTGCTCCGGGCTGATCGCCGGGATGGGCGAGTCGGACACGGACCTGGTCGACGTGGCCTTCTCGCTGCGCGAGCTGAACCCGGACTCGGTTCCGGTCAACTTCCTGATCCCCTTCGAGGGCACCCGCTCGCCGAGGAGTGGAACCTCACCCCGCGCGGTGCCTGCGGATTCTGGCCATGGTGCGGTTCGTCTGCCCCGACGCGGAGGTACGGCTGGCCGGGGCCGGGAGATCCACCTGCGCTCGATGCAGCCGCTGGCGCTGCACCTGGTCAACTCGATCTTCCTGGGCGACTACCTGACGAGCGAGGGTCAGGCGGGCGCGGACGACCTGGAGATGATCGCCGACGCGGGCTTCGAGGTGGAGGACGCGGACACCACGACCCTGCCCGCGCACCGCGCCGACGCGCTGACCGCCGTACGGTCCGGCTGCGGCGGCCACGCGGACGGCGGCCCCGGCCCGTGCGGCACCGCCGCGCCGGGGACTTCGGCGTGCGCGGAGGCCGGGCCGACAAGCGCCGGGGCGACGAGCACCGGAGCGACGAGCACCGGAGCGACGGGCGGCGGGGCGCCCGACACCGGGGCCAGGACCGACCTGGTCGCGGTGCGCCGCCGCGGCGCGGGCACCGACCTGCCGCCCAATGCCTGAGGCGGCGGACGGCGGGCGGCTCACCCCGAGCGGCTGCTCGACCTGGACCGTCGGCACGTCTGGCACCCGTACGGCCCCATGCCGGGCCGCCAGGACCCGCTGGTGGTCGAGTCCGCCTCCGGGGTCCGGCTGCGGCTGGCCCAACCGGTCGAGGGCGTACGGGAGTTGGTCGACGGGATGTCCTCGTGGTGGTCGGCGGTGCACGGCTACAACCATCCGGTGCTCAACGAGGCGGCCCGCGGGCAGCTGGACCGGATGAGCCATGTGATGTTCGGCGGGCTCACCCACGAGCCCGCCGTGCGGCTGGCCGCCCGCCTCGTGGAGATCGCGCCCGACCCGCTGCGCCACGTCTTCCTCGCCGACTCCGGCTCGGTGGCGGTCGAGGTCGCCCTCAAGATGTGCGTGCAGTACTGGCGTTCGCTCGGCGACCGGCGCAAACGGCGGCTGCTGACCTGGCGCGGCGGCTACCACGGCGACACCTGGCACCCGATGTCGGTGTGCGACCCGGACGGCGGGATGCACGGCCTGTGGTCCGGGTGCTGCCCGGCAGGTCTTCGCCGACGCTCCCCGCCCGGCTTCGACGCGGACCCCGACCCGGCGTACGAGGCGCACCTGCGCGGGCTGGTCGCGCGCCACGCGGAGGAGCTGGCGGCGGTGATCGTCGAGCCGGTGGTGCAGGGCGCGGGCGGGATGCGGTTCCACTCCCGTACTGGCTGCGGGTGTTGCGCGAGGCGTGCGACGAGCACGGCGTGCTGCTGGTGTTCGACGAGATCGCCACCGGTTTCGGGCGTACGGGCGAACTGTTCGCGGCCGGGCACGCCGGGGTGACCCCGACGTGATGTGCGTGGGCAAGGCGCTCACCGGCGGCTATCTGACGCTCGCCGCGACGCTGTGCACGCCCCGGGTGGCCGAGGGCATCTCGCGCGGGAGGTGCCGGTGCTCGCCCACGGCCCGACGTTCATGGGCAATCCGCTGGCCACCGCCGTCGCGGGCGCCTCGGTCGAGCTGCTGCTCGGCCACGACTGGCGGCAGGAGGTCAAACGGATCGAGGCGGGGCTGCGGGAGGGGCTGGACGGGGCGTGGCGGGTGCCGGGCGTACGGGACGTCCGGGTGCTCGGCGCCATCGGCGTGGTCCAGCTCGACCGTCCCCTCGACGCGGCGGGGATGGCGGCGGCGACCCGGGCGGCGGTGCGCGAGGGGTGTGGCTGCGGCCGTTCGGGGACCTGCTGTACACGATGCCGCCGTACATCACCGGCGACGAGGACGTCGCCCGGATCTGCTCGGCGGTGCGCGCCGCGGCCCGCGCCGCGGACCCGGCCGCCCGGGCGCCGACGGCGGAGCCGGAGCGGAGGGCGTGGGGAGACATGACCGTACTGATGGTGACCGGGACCGGCACCGAGGTCGGCAAGACGGTGACGACGGCGGCGGTCGCCGCGGCGGCGCTGGCGGACGGCCGGTCCGTGGCGGTGCTCAAGCCCGCGCAGACGGGCGTGGCGGAGGGCGAGCCGGGGACGTGGCCGAGGTGCTGCGCCTGGCCGGGCCGGTGACCGGCGTCGAACTCGCCCGCTACCCCGAGCCGTTGGCGCCGAGACCGCCGCCGGGCGGCCCGCAGGGCGGCGGTGGGCGCCCACGACATCGCCGAGGCGGCCGGGAAGCTGGCGGCCGAGCACGATCTGGTGCTGGTGGAGGGCGCGGGCGGGCTGCTGGTCCGCTTCGACGCGGCGGGGACGACGCTCGCGGACGCGGCCCGGCTGCTCGACGCGCCCGTGCTGGTCGTCGCCCACCCGGGTCTTGGCACCCTCAACACCACGACGCTGACGGCCGAGGCGCTGCGCGCCCGCGAACTGCGCTGCCACGGCGTCGTCCTGGGCAGCTGGCCCAAGGCGCCGGACCTGGCCTGCCGCTGCAACCTGGCCGACCTGCCGCGCTCGGCGGGCGCGCCGCTGCTGGCGCGCTGCCGCGGGGCCGGGCGCTGCCGCCGGACGCCTTCCGCGCCGCCGCCCCGGGTGGCTGGCGCCCGCGCTGTACGGCATCTGGCGGGCGGAGCGGTTCGCCACGTCGTACGCGCCGCCCGCTGCCGCGGGCTGATCCCGTCGTACACAAGACGGTCACCGCGATGCGGATCGCGGTGGCGCGGCCGGGGCACAATCCAGGCAGTCGGCATCCGCCGGAGGCTGGCACACCGCAGCGGCGCGCGGCCACCAGGACCGCGGCGACCGCACCGAGGGGTCACCATGCCCGTGCGCCGCCGCGAGTCCCCGCGTATGTCCGTCCACCATCCGCTGTTCGCGCGGTGCTACGCGAGGTACGGCCCGCTGGCCGACGAGCGGGCCGGGATCCGGGAGCTGCGGCGGGAGTTGGTGGCGGGCTGTCGGGACGGGTCATCGAGATCGGCGCGGGCGGCGGGCTGACCTTCCCGCACTACCCGCACGCGGTGTCCGAGGTGGTCGCGCTGGAACCGGAGCGCCATCTGCGCCGTCTGGCGGCGGAGGCCGGGCGGCGGGCCTCGGTTCCGGTGGACGTGGTGCCGGGGTGGCGGAGTCGCTGCCGGTCAAGAGCGAGGCGTTCGACGCGGCCGTGGTGTGCCTCACGCTGTGTTCGGTACGCGATGTCCGGCGCACGCTCGGGGAGTTGATGCGGGTGCTGCGGCCCGGCGCCGAGCTGCGCTTCTTCGAGCACGGCCGGGCCGAGGACGGGCCATGGCGGCGGCCCAGCGGGTGCTGGACCGCACGCTGTGGCCACCGGTGTTCGGCGGCTGCCACACCGGCCGGGACGCACCGGCGGAGCTGACGGCGGCGGGTTCGCGCTCGACGGCTACCGGCGGCTGCGGGTGCCGCCGCGGGCGTGCCGCTGCCCACGTCGTCCTGTGTGCTCGGCACCGCGCGGCGGCCGTGGTGCGGGCTGGAGCGCGGCTGAGCGGCCGTCCCCGCTGACGCTCGTCCGTGGCCGTCCTTCCCTCATGTGCCCCGTACCGCCGTCGACGCGATCTCCGTCAGCACACCGGCAACCGCGTCAGGCTCGCTGATCATGAGGTCGTGCCCACCCTCGATCTCCCAGAACCGGCCCTCGGCGCGCGACGCGGCCACCAGGTCCTGGTCGTGGAAGCCGCGGGCCAGGCTCGTGCTGGCGGCGATCCGGTAGCGCGGTATCGCCCCAGCGTCGGCCCGTTGGTCAGGGCGAGCGGCTGTTCGAGGGTCTTCCACGGGTGAGGGGTGAGGCGTGCCAGCATCCACTCGGTGTCCTGGGGTCCGTGACGCCGAAGAACCTCACCAACGCCTCGTCGGGGAAGAGCACGAGTTCGACACCGTCCACGAAGCGGCTGTTCTCTCTCGCCTCACGGAGGGCCGGGAACGCCTCGACCTGCGAGGGGCCGTGGGGAGCGTCGAGGAACACCAGCTTCCCGACCCGGTCGCCGACGCGGTCGGCGGCTCCCTGTATCACCGTGCCGCCGTAGCTGTGGCCGACGAGCACCACGTCGTCGAGGTCCTCGTAGACCAGCAGGTTGGCCACGTCGGTGATGTGGGTGTCCAGATCGACGTCGGGTCCCGCCAGGTGCGACCGGTCGCCCAGTCCCGTCAGGGTCGGGGCGTACACGGTGTGGCCCTCGGCCTCCAGCAGACGGGCGACTCTCTGGTAGCACCAGCCGCCGTGTCCGGCGCCGTGGACCAGTACGTAGGTGGCCAAGATCTCTCCTCAACTTGGTGCCGCGCCCGTTTTCCGGCATGCGGCATTGCGGGCATACGGCTTGGGGCATGCGGCGTGCGGCTTTGCGGCATGCGGCTTGGGTGTGCGGTGGAACGTGTCGACGCGTGGTTGGCCGTGGGGCGTCAGGCCCTGTCGGCGCGGGCCGCGCCCGTGTCGCGCCGGAGGGGCGCCGGGCGGCGTGGTGGCCTCGCCGGTGGCCTGGGCGAGCAGCGCGAGCGCGGCCCGCGAGGGCGAGCCCGCCTCCGTGGTGGCGACCACCACGTTGGGACCCGGCCCGCTGGTCAGGGTCTGGAGGACGACGGTCAGGGGCCCGACCAGCGGGTGGCGCAGCTCGTGGGTGGCGACGGTGCAGGGCTTGACCCGGTGTTCGGCCCACATCGAGGCGAACTCGGCGCTCTTCGCGGACAGTTCGCCCAGGAGCGCGTGCAGGGCCACGTCCTCCGGATGCTCGGCCGCCACCAGGCGCAGGTTGGCGACCACTCCCTGGCCTTGCCCGGCCAGTCCGCGTACAGGTCACGGGCGTGGCTGTCGAGGAAGAGCATCCGGGCCATGTTGGGCGCCGCGCGGGCAGTTCGGGGCGTCGGGGTCCAGATGCCCGGCGAACAACGCGTGGCCCAGGCGGTTCCAGGCCAGTGCGTCGCTGCGTCGGCCGAGCACCATCGTGGGTACGTCGTCCAGCACGTCCAGCAGTTGGCGCGTCGCCTCCGTCACGCGTTCCGGCGCCGACCGTCGGCTCCGGGCGCGCTGCCTGTCCCCTCGGCCGATGTCGTGCAGGTATCGCCGCCCGGCCTCGTCCAGCCGCAGGGCCCCGGCGATCGCGTCCAGCACCTCGGGCGACGCGCTCGGTGACTGCCCCTGCTCCAGCCGCGTGTAGTAGGAGGTGCTCACACCCGCGAGCAACGCCAGCTCCTCACGCCGAAGCCCCGGCACCCGACGGCGCTCCCCGTAGGTGGGTACGCCGACGTCCTCGGGCGCAGTTGGGAGCGCCGTGCGCGCAGAAAGCCCGCGAGCCGCGTTTTTCCGTCCATGGATTCGAGTATGGATCGCCTCGCGGCGCCCAGCCTGACCCAGCTGCGGATAGTCAGCGGCGGGTACGGCTCCCTCGGCTCCTCAGCTAACGTCTACGGCGGCGCCATCTCGCTCCAGCCCCGGGGCTCCCGTTCCGCCGCGGCACCCGCGCCACCCTGATCCGCGTGGCCGAGCGCGGCGACGCCGAAGCTCACGTGGTAGGCGAGTTCGCCCCGGTCGGCGTGGTGTGGCACCGCTCCCCGCCCGCGACCGGCGGACGGAGCGTCCCGGCACCAGCGGGCCGGGGTGTCCGGACCGTCGGGCACCTGACGGCCGAGGAGCCCGCGGCCCCACGCGCGACGGTCCGCGGCGGGTGCCCGGCCGACCTGCCCGGCACCCGCCGCGGACCGTTCCGTGCGATCCGGGCCCGCTCAGTCCCCGGCGTACGCGGCGGCCCGCAGGCGGCCGTACTCCTCGGCCATCGCGGGCAGCGTCCAATGGGCGTTCAGCCCGCTGGGGTTGGGCAGCGCCCAGATCCGCGTCTCGCCTATCGTGCGTGACTGCGGCCCGATCCTCGCGCCCTTGTCGGCGAAGGCGACGCGGTACGCGGTCACCCCGGCGACGGCGAGCCACGCCGGGCGCAACCGCCGCACCTTGTCCTCCAGGATCCGGCCGCCCTCGCGGTACTCCGCGTCGGTCAGCTCGTCGGCCCGCGCGCTCGCCCGCGCCACCACGTTGGTGATGCCGAGCCCGTACAGCGGCAGTTCGCCCTGCTCGGCCGGTTTCAGCAGCCTCGGGGTGAAGCCCGACGCGTGCAGCGCGGGCCAGAACCTGTTGCCGGGGCGGGCGAAGTGGTGACCGGTCGCCGCCGTCATCAGCCCGGGGTTGATGCCGCAGAACAGCACGCGCAGGCCGTCCGCGACGACGTCGGGCACCAGCCGGTCGCGCGCGGACTCCAGCTCCTCGGGGTCAGAGGATCGCCCCGGCGTGTACGCGGCGGCCTTCGGGTGCCGCCGCGCGACCTCCTCAATCCGGGCGACGACCGCCGCGACCTGGTCGGCCGCGGCCCCGGTGAAGGACAGCTTGTCGGCCATCAGCGCGTCCAGCGCGGCGCGGTCCAGCGGGATCCGCTCGTCGGCCGCGAGCGAGTCGAGGAGTTCGTTGCGCTCGGCGCCCGCTCGCGCAGGGCGAGGGCGGCGGCGACGGCGTTCTCCTTGATCGCCTCGTGCGCCTCCTCGCGGCCCACCCGGCCCGCACCGCGCCCATCAGGACCTTGGTGGTGGCGAGGAAGGGCAGGTAGCGGTCGAGTTCGCGGGCGACGACGGCGGGAAGGCGCCGAACTCGTCGAGGACCGTGAGGAAGGTCTCCAGCAGCCCGTCGAAGGCGAAGAACGCGTCGGGCAGCGCGACCCGGCGCACCACGGAACAGGAGACGTCGCCCTCGTTCCACTGGTCGCCCGCCAGCTCCCCGGCCATCGAGGCGTAGCCGCGCAGGATCACGGCGAGGCCGTTCACGCGCTCGCAGGAGCGGGTGTTCATCTTGTGCGGCATCGCGGACGAGCCGACCTGGCCGGGCTTGAACCCTCGGTCACCAGCTCGTGGCCCGCCATCAGCCGGATGGTCTTGGCGAGCGAGGAGGGCGCGGCGGCCAGCTGCACCAGGGCGGTGACGACCTCGTAGTCCAGGGAGCGCGGGTAGACCTGGCCGACGGAGGTGAACGCGCTGGCGAAGCCGAGGTGTTCGGCGGTGCGCCGCTCCAGCTCGGCGAGCTTGGCCGGGTCCCCGCCGAGCAGGTCCAGCATGTCCTGCGCGGTGCCGACCGGCCCTTGATCCCGCGCAGCGGTAGCGGCCGAGCAGTTCCTCCACGCGCCCGTACGCCACCAGCAGCTCGTCGGCGGCGGTCGCGAAGCGCTTGCCGAGGGTGGTCGCCTGCGCGGCCACGTTGTGCGAGCGGCCCGCCATGACCAGCTCGGCGTGCTCGGCGGCCAGCTCGCCCAGCCGGGCCAGGACCGCGACCGTACGGTCCCGCGCCAGCTCCAGCGAGAGCCTGATCTGGAGCTGCTCCACGTTCTCCGTGAGGTCGCGCGAGGTCATGCCCTTGTGGACGTGCTCGTGACCGGCGAGGGCGTTGAACTCCTCGATCCGCGCCTTCACATCGTGCCGGGTGACCTTCTCGCGCTCGGCGATCGAGGCCAGGTCGACGGTGTCGAGGACCCGCTCGTAGTCGGCGAGGGCGGCGTCCGGCACCTCGATGCCGAGGTCCTTCTGGGCCCGCAGCACCGCGAGCCACAGTCGCCGCTCCAGGATCACCTTGTACTCGGGGACCACAGGACGGCCAGCTCGGCGGATGCGTAGCGGTTGGCCAGGACGTTCGGGATGCGCGGCTTACCAGTCACGTGGGGAGAGTCTACTGGCCCGTCCGCGCAGGCCGGGCGCCGCGTCCGCCGCCCGCTCGGCCCCGCCCGGCGGCGGGCTCCGCGGTGCCGCGGCGCGCTCAGCTCTCGTACGGGAGGAGTTCGGCCCGCTTGGGCGTCCGGCCGTCGCCGGAGGAGCGGCCGGTGAGCCGACGCCCTATCCACGGGCCCAGGTAGCGGCGGGCGAACCGGGCGTCGGCCACGCGCCGGGCGGCCCAGCCGGGCCGCACGGCGGGCGGCAGCGGCGTTCGCCAGTCCTCGCGCGGCGGGTACCCGAGGGCCTGCCAGACGGCCTCGGCCACCCGGCGGTGGCCCTCGGCCGTCAGGTGCAGCCGGTCCTCCGCCCACATCCGCCGGTCGGCGAGCGCCTCGGCGGCGAAGAGGTCGACCACCACGGCGCCGTGCCGGGCCGCGAGCCCGTCGATGAAGCCGAACAGCTCCTCCATGCGCGGCCTGACCCGCTCCAGCACCGGGCCGCCGCGCCCGGGCTGCGCATCAGCACCAGTCGGCGGCAGGTCGGGGCCAGCCGCTCGGCGGCCTCCTCCAGCCGCGCGCACACCCGCGCCACGTCGCACTTGGGGCGGAGCACGTCGTTGAGCCCGCCGACCATCGTCACGAGGTCGGCGCCCATGGCCGCCGCCGCGTGCGACTGCTCGTCGACGATCTGGCCGATGAGCTTGCCGCGCACGGCGAGGTTGGCGTAGCGGAAGCCGGGGTGTGCTCGGCGAGGCGGGCGGCGAGCAGGTCGGCCCAGCCCCGGTACGTACCGTCGGGGAGCGCGTCGGACATGCCCTCGGTGAAGGAGTCGCCGATCGCGACGAAGCTGGTGTAGGCGGGATTTGGCTGCATGGCGGAGGAGATCCTAACGCGGCGCCTCCGGTGGGCTGCGCGCGGAGCGAAGCGCGCGCATGATGAGCCGCATGGCGTTGACCAACATCTACTTCGAGGGCGGTGCGCGGAACGGCACGACCGCCACCTGGAACCTGGAGACGGGTGCCGACGTCTTCGACGACAACATCTTCCGGCCGCCCGAGCTGTACCGGCGCACCCACCGGATCAAGGTCATCGGGCGCGTGGAGTACACCGTCTTCCGCTACGACCCACCGGCGCCCGGCCGGTCTGACCGGGTGCCGTGTTGCGCACGGGTCGTGACGGGGCAGTGTGAAGGCCGTGGATTCCTTCGAATGTGACCGAACGACCATGGCCATGGTCGCCGCCGCGCTCGCCGACGACAGCGTGGGGCGGTCGCCCTCCTGGAGCCTCTCGACACCCGCGACGTGGCGCGCGTCGCCGTGCGGCTGGCGGCGATGGCCGCCGACGCGCTGCTGGCGGTGGCGGAGGAAACGGGCGGCGGACGTGAGGAGGCGCTCGCGCACTGGCAGGCGTGCATCATCGAGCACGAGTCCCGGCGGGAGGGGTAGCGGAGGAACAGCGAGGTCCGAAGAGCGGGACCGGGCGCCAGGAGCCCGATCCGGCCGCGGCGGCGCGGGGCCGGATGCCCCGCGCCGCCGCGTGCGCTGTGTGCGCCGTGCGCCGGTGCCGCGTTCCCTGGCGCGTACCCGAGCGCTCGCCGGTCAGGCGACCAGTTCGCGCAGCACGTCCTCCATGGTCACCAGCCCCGCCAGCCGCCCGTCCTCGTCGATCACGGCGGCCAGGTGGGTGCTGGCGGCCCGCATCGCGGTGAGGACGTCGTCCAGCGGCGCCTGGTCCCGTACCCGCGGGATGGACCGCATCTGGTCGACCCGGAACGGCAGGTCGCGGGGCGGGCGTCGAGCGCGTCCTTCACGTGCAGGTAGCCGCGGATGCGCCCGCCGTCGTCGACGACGGGGAACCGCGAGAACCCGGACTCGGCCGACAGCCGCTCCAGCTTCTCCGGGGTCACCCCGAGCCGGGCGGAGACCACCTGGTCAACCGGCAGCACGACGTCGCGCACCGGGCGGCGCCCCAGCTCCAGCGCGTCGCGCAGCCGCTCGGTGGCCCGGTCGTCCAGCAGTCCCGCCTCGCTGGAGTCGGCGACCATCCGGGCCAGTTCGGTGTCGGAGAAGGCCGCCGACACCTCGTCCTGGGCTCCACCCGCAACAGCTTGAGCAGCCCGTTGGCCGTGTGGTTGACGGCGAAGATCACCGGGCGCAGGGCGCGGGCCAGGCCGACCAGCGGCGGCCCGAGGAGCAGCGCGAGGCGCACCGGCTCGGCCAGCGCCACGTTCTTCGGCACCATCTCGCCGAACAGCATGTGCAGGTACGTGGCCACGGTCAGCGCGATGACGAACGACACCGGGTGGACCAGGCCGTCGGGCAGCCGCACCGCGTGGAAGACCGGTTCCAGCAGGTGGGCGATGGCGGGCTCGGCGACCGCGCCGAGCACCAGCGTACACAGCGTGATGCCGAGCTGGGCGGCGGCGAGCACCGCCGAGACGTGCTCAAGGCCCCACAGCACGCTGCGGGCCCGGCGGTCGCCGCCCGGCGTCCCGCCGTCGTCCGTACCGGCGACATGCTGCTCGATCTGGCTGCGCCGGACCGAGATCAGGGCGAACTCGGCGCCGACGAAGAAGGCGTTGACGACCAGGGTGAGCAGGCCGATGAGCAGTTGCAGCACGGTCATCGGCCGGTCTCCTCACCGTGGGCGTTCCTGTCGGCGGCTCTGCCGTTCTTGTCGGTGGCCTTGGCGCTGTCCTTGCCGGTGGCCTTGGCGGTGGTCTCGTCCGTGGCCGCCAGCGGGGCGCGGAGCCGGACCCGGCGGCCCGGCGGCCGGTGGCGTCGACCACCTCGGCGTCCCACCCGGCCACCTCGACGCGGTCGCCGACGGCCGGGATCCGGCCGAGTTCGGTGGCGACGAGCCCGGCCAGGGTCTCGTACGGCCCGTTCGGCAGACGCAGGCCGATGGTCTCCAGCTGGTCGGTGCGGGCGGCGCCGTCCGCGTCGTACAGCTCGCGGCCGTCCGCGTCCCTACCGGCGGGCGCGAGGTCGGGGTCTGGAGCGGGTCGTGCTCGTCGCGGACCTCGCCGACGACCTCCTCGACGATGTCCTCCAGGGTCACCACCCCGGCCGTGCCGCCGTACTCGTCGATGACGACGGCCATCCGGCGCCGCGAGGAGATGCGGTCCAGCAGCCGGTCGACGGTCAGCGACTCCGGTACGAGCAGCGGCTCGCGCATCAGGTCCGCGACGCTGCGCCGGGGCGCTCCTCGGCGGGGATCCGCAGGACGTCCCTGATGTGCGCGGTGCCGACGACGGTGTCCAGGCTGCCGCGGTAGACGGGGAAGCGGGACAGGCCGGTGGCGCGGGTGGCGTTGGCGACGTCCTCGGCGGTGGCGCGGGCGTCGAGGGCCATCACCTGCACGCGCGGGGTCATCACGTTCTGCGCGGTCAGCTCGCCGAGGTTGAGGGTGCGCACGAACAGCTCGGCGGTGTCCTGCTCCAGGGCGCCCTCCTGGCGGAGTGCCGGGCGAGCGCTATCAGCTCCTTGGGCCCGCGCGCGAGTCCAGCTCCTCGGCGGGCTCCATGCCCATCCGGCGCACGGTGCGGTTGGCGGTGTTGTTGAGGTGGGCGATGAGCGGCCGGAAGAGGGCGCTGAAGGCGCGCTGCGGGTCGCGACCCTGCGCGCGACCGGCAGCGGCCGGGAGATCGCCCAGTTCTTCGGCACCAGCTCACCGACGATCATCAGCACCATCGTGGAGAGGGCCGTGCCGACCACGAGCGCCACCGAGTGGACGGCCGAGTCGGTACGCCGACGCCGCGCAGCGGGTGCGCAGCAGGGTGGCGATGGACGGCTCGGCGAGCATGCCGACGATCAGGTTGGTGACGGTGATGCCGAGCTGGGCGCCGGAGAGCTGGAAGGTGAGGCTGCGGACGGCCTTCATGGCGCTGTCCGCGCCGCGCTCGCCGCGCTCCACCGCCTGCTCCAGCTCGGCGCGCTCCACCGTCGTCAGGGAGAACTCCGCGGCGACGAAGGCACCGCACGCGAGGGACAGCAGGAGCGCCACCAGTAGCAGAAGTACTTCGGTCATCGGTTCACCTCCGTCCCATGATCGGACAGGGGAGCGGAACGCGCGATCACCGCAACTGGGAGGGTCGTCCATGGGTGGACGCTCACACCTCTTCTGCACCTCTCCGGCGGGACGGCACGGAGAGAACGACGGGTCGAACACCATGGTAAAGGATCGGCAAAGTGGCGTCTGCTGGCCGATCCCGTGCTAGCGGATGAGCGCTAGCGTGAGGAGATGGCGAAGACACAGCTGAACGTCCGGGTCGAGGAGGCCACCGCGCGGGTCGCGCGCGAGCGGGCGCTGCAACGCGGCATGAGCGTCAACCGCTACATCGAGGAACTGGTCCGGCAGGACGCCGGGAGCTGGGCCACACGTTCGTCCAGGCCGCCGCGGACTTCATGAAGCAGTACCGGCCTGTCTTCGACGAGGAGTTCGGCACCGAGGGCGACCCACGCCGTTGACCCCGCGCATCGACCTGGCGTGGCTCCTCATGATCGCCGAGCGCAGCACCCCGGTGACCCCGGGTCACCGACTACGGCGCGCTCGTCGCGGCGGTCAGCCGCCACGAGGCACGGATATTCGGCACCCCATCTACCAGGACCCCAGGCGCGGGCGGCGGCCCTGCTGCAACTGCTCCTGCTCGTCCCGCGTTGGAGCGCTCCAACGCGCTCTTCGCCTGCGCCGTGGCGTACGGCTACCTCGTGGCCAGCGGGCTGAACGTCACCGTCTCGCCCGAGCGCGTACGGGACCTGGCCCGGCTGGTCAAGGACGGCACGGCCGACGTGCGGGCCATCGCCGACGAGCTGCGCACGTGGAGCCCGTGATCCCCGGGTCGGGGCGGGCCGGACCCGGACCCGGTTCAGCCGGGGTCCCGGTCGGCCAGGGCCACCACGAGCCGCGGCGGCAGGTCGGGGCGCCCCAGCCCACCCCACCGCGAGCCAGCGGCCGTCCACCGACCAGGTGTACAGCTCGGGGACGTAGCCGCAGAGCGTGTCCAGCGGCGCCCGTACCGGTTCGCCCGTCGCCGAGCGCTCCAGATATCCGGCCAGGTCGACGGTCTCCGGTTCGCCCCACCGTAAGGACAACACGTGCGCCAGCGCGTCCAGTTCGGCGGTGAACTCCTCCTCCGCCTCGTGCCGGTCGGCCGGGTCCGCGTCCCACAGGTCCTCGCCAACGCGCAGCTCCGCCACGTACGGACCGCGCACGCGGCCCGCAACTCGTCGATGACGGCGAGGTGTTCGGCGATCGGGGTCATACGGCCCAGTAAACAAGGCGGGTCCGACACCCGATCCGCCGCCCGGCCCCGCGCCGGGGCGGTGCCGAGATCGCGGCCCGCGCGTCCGGATCCGCCGCTCCGGGCCGAGTCCGGGGTCCCTCGCCGCGCCCCGTTCCAGCGGATACGATCCGCTCACACTGCACAGGTAGGGAGGCCGATGTGGGGCGCCTCACCGGCGGGGATCCGTCCCTGCTGCGGCGGATCAACTCCGCTGTGGTCCTGCACGCGCTGCGCCGCGGCGGCCAAACCGGGCACCGGCCCGGACGACGGCGACAGCTGCCCGGGCGGGTGCCGGGCTGCGCGACCCTCACCGATCTCACCCGCGAGACCGGGCTCTCCCGGCCCACCGTCGAGGGCGTCGTGGAGGGGCTCATCGACAGCGGGCTCGTGGTGGAGGCCGCCGCCGAGGAGGGCGGGTACGCCGCCAGGGGCGGCCCGCGCGGCGCTTCCGCTTCCACGCCGAGGCCGGTCACCTCCTGGGCATCGAGATCGGCGCGCACCGGGTGGCCGCGCTGCTGTCGGACCTGGACGGGCAGCCCGTCGACTCGATGGTCCGCGAGGTCTCCGAGACGGCGTCCGCCGACGAGCGGATCGAGCGGGTCCGCGGCCTGGTCGCCGATCTGCTGCGCCGGGCCGGGGTCGCCCGGGATCGCTGCGCGCGGTCGGCGTGGGCAGCCCGGCATCGTCGAGGCCGACGGCACCGTCCACCTGGGCACCGCGCTGCCCGGCTGGACCGGGCTGCGGCTCGGCGAACGGCTGCGGCGCTCCTTCCGATGTCCGGTGCTGGTGGAGAACGACGCCAACACCGCGGCCGTGGCCGAGCACTGGAAGGGCGCGGCCGTCGGCTCGGACGACGTGGTGTTCGTACTCGCCGGGCTGAGCCCCGGCGCGGGTCGCTCATCGGCGGACGGCTGCACCGCGGCTTCGGCGGCGCGGCCGGGGAGATCGGGGCGCTGCACCTGCTGGGGCAGGAGGCCACCCCGAGGAGGTGCTCTCGACGACCGAGGTGCCGCTGCACCCGCTGGACGAGGGCAGGTCGCCCGGGTGTTCGCGCTGGCGCGCGAGGGGACGAGCGGGCGCGGCAGGCGGTCGACCGCTTCGTCCGGCGGCTGGTGCACGACGTGGGGCGCTGGTGCTCGCGCTGGACCCGCAGGTCGTGGTGGTCGGCGGCTGGGCCGCCGGGCTCGACGGGCTGCTGGCGCCGCTTCGCGAGGAGCTGGCCCGCCACTGCCTGCGGCCGCCGGAGGTGACCCAGTCGCTGCTGGGCCAGGCGGCCGTGACGACGGGGCGCTGCGGCTGGCGCTGGACCACGTCGAGGAGGAGCTGTTCGCCGTGGAGGGCACGGTCACCGCGCGCCGCGCCACCCGCTGACGGGCCCGGGCACGCCGAACACCCGGCGGGAACCGGGTGATCGGGAACGCGAACGAACGGGGTCGCGGACGAACGGGCCGCGGGCGAACAGGGCCGCGGACGAACGGGGTTCAGCCCGCGAGCAGTTCCATGGGGGCGGCCGGGTCACCGAAGGTGAGGCGGCAGGTGTCGGCGCGGTACGTGGCGACGGACACCGCCACCGTGCGGCCCCCGCGTGATAGCGCGTGGTGACCACGAGGACGGGCGCGCCGGGCAGCCGGTCGAGTTCCTGGCGTCGTCCGCGCGGGCCGAGCCCAGCTCCACGGACTGCTCCTGGCCCTCCAGTTCGACGCGGCGCAGCTCGCGCAGGATCGCGCGGGCGCGGGCCGGGCCGTGAGGCGCCTCGATGGCGGGCAGCTCGGGGAGCACATCCACCGGTACGTACAGCAACTCCGCGGCCAGCGGCCGGTCCTGGCTCACGCGGGTCCGCCGCACGACGTGCGTCCGGACGCCGGGAGCGGCCTCCAGCAGCCGGGCCACCGCGGGCGGGGCCGGCTGTTCGCCGCTGTCCACGGTCTGCCAGGAACCGGGGCCCGCGTCGGCCTCGGGCCACTCCTGCTCGGCCGCTCCCCGACGGCCACTCCCACGCGGGGCGGGGCGACCGTGGTGCCGACGCCGCGGCGGCGGTGCAGTCTGCCCTCCAGCTCCAGCTGCTCCAGCGCCTGCCGGAGCGTGGCGCGGGCGACGCCGAAGCGGGCGGCCAACTCCCGCTCGTTCGGCAGGATCTCACCGACGGTGAACTCGGAGTCCAACGCGTCGCTGAGCACGGTCTTGAGATGCCAGTACTTCGGCTCCGGCACCGATTCGAGCTGCGTGGTCCCCACCCTGTCCTCCACGATCCTGGTGTTCCCGGCGCGCTTTATGCGCTGTTCTTTATTAAAGGTTGTTGCAGTAACTATCACTGCGACGATAAGACGACAGGAACCCTTGGTCAAGACCAATCGGAGTGTCAGCGCCCGCAGCGCTGGGTTACCGTCGACGGTCATCGACGATCGACGGAGGGGCGGGGGCAGTGGAGCGGATCACCGTGGTCACGGGCGGAAGCCGGGGCATCGGGCGGCCGTGGCCGTCCGGCTGGCGCGGGCCGGGCACACCGTGGCGATCGGCTACGAGCGGGCCGAGGAAGCCGCGGCGCGCACCGCCGAGCAGGTGCGCGCCGAGGGCGTCGCGTGTCTGCCGGTACGGGTGGACACCAGCGTGGAGGACCAGGTCGAGGCGCTGTTCGAGACGGTCGCCGAGCAGCTCGGGCCGGTCACAGGACTGGTCAACAACGCCGGGGTCACCGGCCCGTTGGGCCGGTTCACCGAGACCCGCCCGAGGTGATGCGGCGCGTGGTGGACGTCAACGTGACAGGCGCCCTGCTGTGCGCGCGCCGCGCGCGCGCGATGTCCACCCGGCTCGGCGGTCCGGGCGGCGCGATCGTCAACATCTCCTCCGGCAGCGCGACGACCGGCAGCCCCGGCGAGTACGTGCACTACGCGGCGAGCAAGGCCGCCGTCGACGCCATGACGGTCGGACTGTCGAAGGAGCTGGCGCAGGAGGGATCCGGGTGAACTCCGTCCAGCCCGGGATGGTCCTCACGGACATCCACGCCACGATGGGCGACCCGCAGCGGCCGTGGCGCAACCGGGACCGCGTGCCGATGCGGCGGCCCGGCGAGCCGGAGGAGATCGCCGGGGCCGTCGCGTGGCTGCTGTCGGACGAGGCGTCGTACACCACGGGAGCGGTGCTGCGGGTCGCGGGCGGGCTCTGACCCGCGCCCCGCGCCCCGGCGGCGTACGGGCGCCCGCCCTCCGTACGGGCCCGGACAGGTGCTCGCCGGGTTCCCCGGGGCGGACCGTTGTTCACCGTCCGTTCGGACGCGGGGCATCTCGCACCGGTAGCAACGGGACGGCACACCGATCACCGGCAAACGGGAGGTTCCACATGCGGCGGACATCCGGCACACAGGCGAGGTCAGGGGCGGAGCCGGGCGGCGCGGGCTGCTGAAGGGGACGGCCGCCGCGTCGGCGGGCTGGCGCTGCCCGCGCTGGCGGTACCGGCCCGTGCGGCGTCGGCCGCGCCCGCGCAGGCGCTGTCCGGTCGGCCGAGCGCCCGGTGGGGCGCCCAGGTGGGTGACGTGACGACCTCGTCCGGGCTGGTGTGGGCGCGCTCGGACCGTCCGGCCAGGATGGTCGTCGAGACCTCGGCGACCGAGTCCTTCGCCCGGCCGCACCGCTGGCACGGCCCGCTGCTCGGCCCCGGCACCGACTTCACCGGCGTCACGCCGCTGCGCGGGCTGCCGTCCGGCTCGCAGGTGCACTACCGGGTGGTGCTCGCCGACCCGGAGGACCCGCGGCGCACCGGCGAGCCGGTGTACGGCACGTTCCGCACCACCCCGACCGCCGCCACGGCGTGCGCTTCACGTGGTCAGGCGACCAGGCCGGGCAGGGCTGGGGCATCAACCCGACCTCGGCGGCTACCGGGTGTACGAGGAGATGCGGCGGCTCGACCCGGACTTCTTCCTGTGCAGCGGCGACAACATCTACGCGGACGGGCCGCTGGAGCCCACCGTGACCCTGCCGGACGGCCGCACCTGGCGGAACATCACCACCGAGGAGAAGGCCAAGGTCGCCGAGACGCTCGCCGAGTACCGGGGCAACTTCCGCTACAACCTGCTGGACGAGAACCTGCGCCGGTTCAACGCGCAGGTGCCGTCGGTGATCCAGTGGGACGACCACGAGGTGCTCAACAACTGGTATCCGGGCGAGATCCTCGACGACGACCGGTACACGGAGAAGAACGTCGACGTGCTGGCGGCCCGCGCCCGGCAGGCGTTCCGCGAGTACTTCCCCATCAGCACGCTGCGTCCGGACCGCGACGGGCGGGTGTACCGGGTGGTGCGGTACGGCCCGCTGCTGGACGTGTTCGTCCTGGACATGCGCACGTACCGGAACGCCAACTCTCCCGACCGGCAGCCGGACGACGCCCGGGGCATCCTGGGCGAGGAGCAGTCGGCCTGGCTCAAGCGGGAGTTGTCACGTTCGCGCGCGGTGTGGAAGGTGATCGCCTCCGACATGCCGCTGGGCCTGGTGGTCACCGACGGGGACACCGACTTCGAGGCCGTCGCGCAGGGCGACCCGGGGCGCCGCTCGGCCGCGAGGGCAGATCGCCGAGGTGCTGCGGCACATCAGGCACCGGCGCATCACCGGCACCCTGTGGCTGACGGCGGACGTGCACTACACCTCGGCGCAGCACTACGACCCGTCGCGGGCGGCGTTCAGGACTTCGCGCCGTTCTGGGAGTTCGTCTCGGGGCCGCTCAACGCGGGCGCGTTCCCTCGGTGAAGCTCGACGGGACGTTCGGACCCGAGCAGCCGTTCATCAAGGCGCCCACCCGCGAGAACGTCTCCCCGGCCGAGGGTTCCAGTTCTTCGGGCAGGTGGACATCGACGGCGACAGCGGGGAACTGACGGTGCGCCTGAGGGAGACGGGCGGCGGGTGCTGTACAGCACGGTGCTGCGGCCGGGGCTGGTCGGGCAGTAGTACGCTGAGGTCCACGCGCGTGACAGGGCGCAACCGCCGCTTGCGGGTGTCACTTTTCCGGCATAGTCGGCGGTTGCCGCCCAGACCCACCCTTAACCCACCGGTCACAGGGCGTTCGTGATCACGCAACACCCTTCGGTGAGGGTGGACGCATGACTGAAGCGACCCCGCGCACCACAACGGGCGCCGCCACCACTGGCGGCGCGATCTGGTGGAGCTGGCCGGCCTGTTCACGGCGGTGGCGGTCGCCGACACCGTGGCCAACACGATCGTCCACGGCCCGCACGGCACCGTGTTGCTGGTGGCGTCGGCCGCCGCCCTGCTCGCCACGGCGGGCTTCCACCTCTGGTGGACCAGACGCCACGGCCACGCCCATCCGCCACCCGATCCGGTCACCGCGCCCGGTCCGGCCACCGCTTCCGGCCCGGTCACCGCGCCCGGCCCCGCCGTCCGTACGGCCGGGGCCACCGCCGACGCGGGCGGCGCGGTGTCCGGCGGGACGGCGCTGTGGCGGATGCGGACGACCGTGGGCGACCGTCCGGGCACCCTCGCCTCGCTGTGCGTGGCGCTCGCCCGGCACCAGGTCGACATCCTGACGCTCCAGACCCACCCGCTGGCCGAGGGACGGTGGACGAGTTCCTGCTGCGCGCCCCGCCGCGCTGGAACCCGCCGCGCTCACCGGCGCCGTCGCCGCGGGCGGCGGCAGCGGCACCTGGATCGAGCGCGCCGACGCCCACGACCTGGTGGACGCCCCGACCCGGATGCTCACGCTGGCGACCCGTACCGCGCTGGACGGAGCCGAACTCCCGCTGGCGCTGCGCCAGTTGCTCGGCCGGTGCAGCATCCGCTCGCACCCGCGCCGGTCGCGGGCGCCCGCCGCGCCAGGCCGCGCCACCGGTCGAGGGCGTACTGGAGGAGACCGTGATGCGGCTGCGCGACCCGTCCGGCGGGGCCATCACCGTCGAGCGGCCCCATCCGCCGTTCACGCCCACCGAGTTCGCGCGCGCCCGCGCGCTGGTCGAGCTGGACGCCAGGCTCGGGCCCGGTGCCGCCGCGCCGCGACGTGGTCACCCTGCCCGCGGGCAACGCGATCACCGTGCGCCGGGCGGACGGCGACGACCTGCCCGCCGCCCGCGCCATGCACCAGCGGTGCTCCTCCGGCACGCTCGCGCTGCGCTACCACGGCCCGACGGGCGACGCCGACCGCTACCTGAACCACCTGCTCAGCCCGCGCTTCGGCCGCACCCTCGCCGCCTACACCGCGTCCGGGCGGCTGGTCGCCCTCGGCCACCTGCTGTGGGACGGGGACGAGACCGAGGTGGCGCTGCTCGTGGAGGACGAGTGGCAGCGGCGCGGGGTCGGCGGGCAAGTGCTGCGGCAGCTGGTCGACATGGCCGTCGAGACCGGCTGCGGGCACGTCTACGCGGTCACCCGCTCGGCCAACACCGGGATGGTCGCCGCCATGCGGGTCTCGGGTGCCGCTGGACTACCAGATCGAGGAGGGCACCCTCGTCATCACCGCCCGCCTCGCCCCGGCCGCCGCCCAGAACCCGGCCGCCGCCGACGAACTGGCCGCCACCGAGGGCCCGGACCCCGCCCGCGACCCGTCGGCGCCGCCCGGGCCGGACAGCCGCACGCGGGCTAGGACGCGGCACGCGCGCCGGGACCAGCCGCGCGCGGTCCATGATCGCGCGGCCTTCGGGTCGCGCGCCGTGACGTCCGGCCGGGGCACGCCGCTGGGTGCGGCCCCGGCCGGGCCCGTCGTGCGGTGCCCCGTCGTGCGGTGCGTTCCGGCCCGTACGCGGCGCGACCCGTACGTGACGCGGCCCGTCCGTTCGTACGAGGATGGCCGCATGTCCGACACCAACACCGGCAGCCCGCTGCCCGCCAGGTCGCCGACGCCTACGTCGACGCCCTCATCGATCTCGACCCGATCACCGGCACCTACCTGGGTGTGCCGGAGAGTTCCGGCGCCTGCCGGACTTCTCCCCGCCGGGAGGAGGCCCTGGCGGACCTCGCGCGCACCACCCTGGACCGGCTCACCGAGGCGGAGGCGCGGCCGGGCGCGGACAGTGACGCCGAGCGGCTGCGCGCGGCTGCTGCGTGAACGGCTCACCGCCGAACTGGCCGTGCGCGACGCCCAGGAGCCGCTGCGCGCCATCAGCAACCTGCACTCCCGCTGCACTCGGTGCGCAGCGTCTTCACGATCACGCCGACCGCGACCGAGGAGGACTGGGCGGCCGTCGCCGAGCGGCTGCGGGCCGTCCCCGCGGCCCTGGCGGGCTACCGCGCCTCCCTCGCGGAGGGCCTGTCGCGGAACCTGCCCGGCGGGCCGCGCCAGGTGTCGACGGTCATCGGCCAGCTGGACGAGTGGATCGGCACGGACGGCGGCTGGTTCGCCGACTTCGCGGCGGCCGGACCCGACGCGCTGCGCGGGAGTTGGACCAGGCGGCGGCGGGGCCACGGGCGCGCTCGCCGAGCTGCGCGACTGGCTGCGCGACGTCTACGGCCCCGGTGTGCAGGGCGCGCCGGACGTCGTGGGGCGCGAGCGCTACCGGCGCTGGGCGCGGATGTCGAACGGCACCGACCTGGACCTGGACGAGGCGTACGCGTACGGGTGGGCCGAATACCACCGCATCCTCGCCGAGATGCGCGTCGAGGCGGAGAAGATCCTGCCCGGCGCGGGGCCGTGGGAGGTGCTCAGCCACCTCGACACGCACGGCGCGGCGGTCGAGGGCGTCGAGGAGACGCGCGAGTGGCTCCAGAACCTGATGGATGAGACGATCGAGGCGCTGGACGGCACCCACTTTGACCTCGCGGAGCGGGTCAAGAAGGTCGAGTCGATGATCGCGCCGCCGGGCAGCGCGGCGGCGCCGTACTACACCCAGCCCTCGGCGGACTTCTCCCGCCCCGGCCGCACCTGGCTGCCCACGACGGAGAACGAGACCCGCTTCCCCGTGTACGACCTGGTCTCCACCTGGTACCACGAGGGCGTCCCCGGCCACCATCTCCAGCTCGCCCAGTGGACGCACGTCGCCGACCGGCTCTCCCGCTACCAGGCGACGGTCGGCATGGTCAGCGCCAACGTGGAGGGCTGGGCGCTGTACGCGGAGCGGCTCATGGACGAGTTGGGCTTCCTGACCGACCCGGAGCGGCGGCTGGGCTACCTCGACGCGCAGATGATGCGCGCCGCGCGCGTGATCATCGACATCGGCATGCACCTGGAGCTGGAGATCCCCGGCCACTCGCCCTTCCACCCCGGGGAGCGGTGGACGCCGGAGCTGGCGCAGGAGTTCTTCGGAAGCACAGCGGCAGGCCGCCGCAGTTCATCGAGAGCGAGCTGGTCCGCTACCTGGGGATGCCGGGCCAGGCCATCGGCTACAAGCTGGGCGAGCGGGCCTGGCTGACCGGGCGGGAGACGGCCCGCAAGGCGCACGGGGACGCGTTCGACCTCAAGCGGTGGCACATGGCGGCGCTGTCCCAGGGGTCGCTGGGTCTGGACGACCTGGTGGCGGAGTTGTCGGCGCTCTGAGCGCACGGGGCGCCCGGCCCGGACCCCGCCATCGGACCCGCCGTCGCCGAACGCCCGGGCGGGCGGGCGCCGTCGGCGGGTCCGGGCGGGCGCCCGACCCCGGCGCGTGGGCCGCCTGGCGCCTCCCGCACGCCCGGCGCTACAGTCGGCTGGTCCGACGCCCCGCGGTGAAAGGTCTCGCATGGTGTACGAGGTGTCCCACGAGGGCGAGCGCCTGCTGCTCCGGGAGGGGCGGGTGGTGCTGCGCGCGTTCACGCCCCGTGACGCCGCGGCCCTCGCCGACGGCGGGGCGGGGGCCTGGTGTGGCTCGACGACGCTCCGGGCGAGGGGTCCAGGAGGCCGCGGCGGTGATGGCGAAGGCGGCGATCTCCGGCCACCACAGCGCGCCCTGGGGGCTGTTCGCGATCACGCGCGCCGAGGACGGTACGGCGCTGGGCGGCATCGGGTTCCACGGGCCGCCCGGCGGGGCACGGTGGAGGTCGGCTACGACCTGGTCCCCTCGGCGCGGGCGCGGGCTGGGCCACCGACGCGCTGCGGCTGCTGCTGGCGTGGACGCTGGACCAGCCGCAG
The DNA here is from genome assembly GCA_038070365.1 of Streptomyces sp. M19. Lineage (GTDB taxonomy): Bacteria > Actinomycetota > Actinomycetes > Streptomycetales > Streptomycetaceae > Streptomyces. The sequence continues at coordinate 1,116,719 of JAMYWE010000001.1, forward strand.
GTCGACACCGTCGTGGCAGCCGCCGAGCCGGAGAACGCCCGTCCCAGCGGGTGCTGGCGCGCACCGGGTTCCGCCGCGTCGCCGACCGCGGGCCGCTGCGGGCGTACGAACTCCGGGCGGTACACGGCTGATCGCCGCGCCTCCCCTCGGGCGGGTACGCCCCGGTCAGGAGCGGTGCGCGAGGACCGCGGCCAGCTTGGCACCATGGCGTCGAGGCCGCCGTAGGGGACGCCCGGCACGGACGGGAAGGCGCGGGCGGCGACGCGGCGGGACGCCGTGGACGGCTTCTGCCAGGGGCGAGGCGCCGCTGAGGACGTCGTTCCGGGTGGCCAGCGCCAGGGCGCGCCGAGCGCCGACGCGAGGTCGGTGTCCCGCGGATAGCCGCGGGCGGCGACGCGTTGGGGCGCTGCCTCGACGGTGATGGAGTCCAAGGCGCCGGGCACGGTGGTGGGAAGCCCGCCGTCGCGCCCGTGCCCGCCGCTGTGTCCCTCGCGGGCCGCGCCGCCGTCGGCGCGCCGCCTCGACGGTGGTGGAGTCGAGGGCGGCTCCCGTGGTGCCCGTGGCACCGGCGGCCCGCAGGAGGAAGCCGCGGCGGGGCACTGGTGCCGAGGCGGCGCCTGGGCGCAGGGGTGTGGTCACGGGAGGGCCCGCTCCTCGCGGTGAAACCCTACAGGGTTACTTAGGTGACCCTAACCTGTCTCAGTTCCGTCCATGCCCGGCGTCCGCCGCCCGGTGCCGCACGGAGGAGCCCGTGCGCTCCTTGGCCACCTCCAGCCGGACCGGCACCCGCTGCCGCAACTCCGCGACGTGGCTGACGATCCCGACCGTACGGTCCCGCTCGCGCAGCCCGTCCAGCACGTCCAGCACCTCGTCCAGCGTCTGCTCGTCCAGGCTGCCGAACCCTCGTCGATGAAGAGGGTGTCCAGCCGCGCCCCGCCCGCCTCCTCCGTCACCACGTCGGCCAGGCCGAGCGCGAGGGAGAGGAGGCGAAGAACGTCTCGCCGCCGGACAGCGTCGCCGTGTCGCGCTCGCGGCCCGTCCAGGAGTCGATGACGTGCAGCCCCAGACCGGAGCGGCCACGGCCGGAGGTCCGCGCGTCGGAGTGGACGAGGGTGTACCGCCCGGCGGACATGTGGCGCAGCCGTACGCTCGCGGCGGCGGCGACCTGCTCCAGCCGGGCGGCCAGGACGTACGCCTCAAGCCGCATCCGGCGCTCGTTCTCCGCCGAGGTCCCGGCGGCCAGCGCGGCGAGCCGGGCCAGGCGGTCGTACTCCGCGCGCAGCGGCGCGAGCCGCCGGACCTCGGCGGCGGCCCGTGCGGAGAGCCGGTCCAGCTCCGCGCACCGCGTGTCCGCCTCGGCCTCCCGCGCGGACGCCACGCGCAACGCGCGCGTGGCCGCCTCGACGGCCTCCCGCGCGGCGCCGGCCCGGCGGGCGGCTCCTGGCCGCGGCGACGACCGCCGGTCCGCCAACTCGGCGGCCACGGCCGCCTCTTCACGCTCCCTGGCCTCCAGCCGCTGCCGCAGCCCGCGCTGGTCCGGCGTCGGCAGCACGGCCTCGGCGGCGGCCCTGGCGAGTCGAAGCCCGCGCGGCGCGCGGCGTCGGCGAGCCGCGCGTCGGCCTCCTTCAGCCGCTCCGCCGCCGCCTCCGCGTTCCGTACGGCCTCGGCGGCGGCGGACAGCGCGGCGGCCTGCCGCTCCAGCCGCGCCGCGCGCTCGGCCACCGACGCCGCGCCGCCCTGGCCCGGTCCACCTCGGCCGTCAGACCGGCCAGTTGCTCCGCGAGCGCCTCGCGCTGCGAGGTACGGGCGGCGGTCCGGCGCTCGGCCTCCTGCCGCTGGGCGAGCCGCCGCTCGTACTCCCCTCGGCCCGTGCCAGCGCTCGCGGGCCGCGTGCGCGTCGCCGCCCGCCGCCCTGGCCTCGTCGTACGCCTCCCGCGTCTCCTCGGCGGCGCGGGCGAGGTCTTCGACGCTCTCCTCCCCGCGGCGGCCCCGGCCCGCGCCAGCGCTCGCGCAGCTCCTGGCCCGGCCGTCGGCCCGCTCGTACCCGGCCTCGGCCGCGCGGCAGGCGTCGAGCGCGGCCTCCTCCGCCGCGCGGTCCACGTGCCCGCGTCCTGGCGCGCGGGCCGCGGGTGTTCGGTGGCGCCGCACACGGCACACGGCTCGCCCGTGCGCAGCGCCGCCGCCAGCTCGGCCGCGATCCCCGCAGCCGCCGCTCCTTGAGGTCGAGCCAGGTTCCCTTGCGCTCGGCCACCTCCTCGCGGGCGGCGAGCACCTCCGTGTCCGCCTCGCCGACCCGCCGCACCAGGCCGTCGCGCTCCGGGCCGCGTCCAGCCGCCGCTCGGCCGGTGCGATGCGCTCGGCCAGCTGCTCGGCGAGCCGGGCGGCGCGCTCCGCGTCCTCCACCCGCCGCCGGTGCGCCTCCGGGCCGCCTCCCAGCCGTCCAGCCACTCGCGCGCCTCGCCGACCGCCTCGTCGTCGTCCCGCGCCAGCCGGTCCAACTCCGCGATGCTCGCGGCGAGTTCGACGGCCCGTCCCTCGGCCCGCCGCGCGGCGAGCGACCCAGCTCCTCGCGCACCCGCCGCTCCAGACCGGCGAACCGCTCGGCCGCGGCGTCGGCGAGTGCCGTGTGCGCGGCGGCCACCGTGCGCGTGCCCGGTGTCCCGGCGGCGATGGCGCTCCCGGCCCGGTACGGGCGAGCGGGTCCCGGCCGCGGTGGGGCTCGCCGTACGAGGTGGCGGCCGGGGCCGTCCGGTCGGCCGCGCCGCCCGGCCCGGCGTCCGTGGCCGGGTCCACCGCCGGGTGCTCACGGGCCGGTTGCTCACGGTCCTGGTGCTCGCGGGTCTGGTGCTCGCGGACCGGGTGCTCGCGGGTCTGGTGCTCGCGGACCGGGTGTTCGCGGTTCTGGTGGGCGTCGGCCGGGGGCCGGGCTGGGCGGGAGGGCGCGCCCGCCGTCCCGGTGCCCGGCGGCGCGCTCCGCGCCGGGCCGGGCCGGAGCGGACCCGGCGGCGTCCGGCGCGGGCGCGTCCGCCTCCGGACGCGGCCGGGGCGCTGCGGCGGACGTCGGCCCAGGACGGTCCGGGTCCGCCGCGAGCCGGTCGCGGGCGGCGCGTTCGGCGGCGACGGCGGCGCGGTGGTCGCGTTCGGCGATGCGCCGCAGGTCGAGGGCGGGGTGACGGCGTCGGCGGCGCGGGCGCGGTCCAGGCGGCGCCGGATCAGGTCGAACTCCGCGCGGCCACGGTCCAGTTGGGCCGCGCGGTCGCGGGCGTCGGCGTGCCGCCGCTGAAGTCCGGCGCGTTCCCGCTCGGCGTCGGCGCGCTCCTGGGCCGCGCGGTGGGCCGTCTCGGCGGCGTGCACGGCGGACCGCGCGATGTCGCGGTGCTCCCGCGCGCTCGTCCGCGCGAGGGCGGCCCACTCCAGCACGGCGTCGGCCAGCCCCGGGTCGCCGGGGTGCGGGCCGGCGGGCGGGCACGTCGGTCCCGCCGCCGGAATCCGCGCCCCTGACCGCCCCGCCGCCGGACTCCGCGCCCGCGGCCTGGGCCATGCGGTGGGTGAGCGCGAGGAGTTGCTCGTCGCCGCCGACGACCCGCTTCTCCGCGTCCCGGCGCAGCTCCGCGAGGCGTTCCTCGACGGCGGCGAACCGGCCCGTGTCGAAGAGCCTGCCGAGGAGCCTGCCGCGGGCCTGCTCGTCGGCGCGCAGGAAGCGCGCGAAGTCGCCCTGCGGCAACAGCACGACCTGGCAGAACTGCTCCTTGTTCATGCCGAGCAGGGTGCCGATCTCCTCGCCGACCTCCTGGTGCGAGCGGCTGAGCGCCTTCCAGGTCCCGTCCGTCCCGTCCCCGGCACGTACTCGCGCAGCCAGGTCTGGGCCTTGTCGCGGGTGGTGCCGGTGCCGCGCTTCTGGGCGCGGCTGCTCGGGCCGCCGGGTGATCTCCAGCCGTCGGCCGCCCACGGTCAGGTCCAGGGTGACCTCGGTGGGGTGTGCGGGTCGGCGTGGTCGCTGCGCAGCGTCAGGCCGGTGGCCTGCCGGGCGCCGGGGACGGACCCGTACAGCGCGTAGCAGACGGCGTCGAGGACGGAGGTCTTGCCCGCGCCGGTCGGGCCGCACAGCAGGAAGAGCCCGGCGGCGGACAGTTCGTCGAAGTCGATCCGCTCGGTGCCGCCGAAGGGCCGAACGCGGCCACCGTCAGCCGGTGCAGCCTCATCGGACCGTCTCCTCGGCCGCCGTGGCCGCGGCGGCGCGCACCGCGTCGAACGCGTCGCCGAGCACGGCGCGCTCGGCGTCGTCGGGGCCGCGCCCGCCGCGTACGTGGGCGACGAAGTCGTCGGCGATCTGCCGGTCGGTACGGCCGCGCAGCCGCCCCGCGTACGAGGCGAGCGGGTCCTCCGGCGGCCGCTCGGGGTCGAAGGCCAGGCTGACGGTGTGCGGGAAGCGCCGGGCGAGGCGGGCCATGGGCTCGTGCGGCCGGGCGGGTCGGTGAGCGTCGCCTCCACCCAGGACTCCTCGTGGCGGGCGAGGTCCGGGTCGGCGAGCAGGTCCTCCAGCCGTCCGCGGATCCGGGCCAGCGGGCGGGGCACGGGCAGTCGACGCGCCGCGCGTCCAGGGCCCGTCGGCGCCGAGGTCGACCAGCCACAGCGACTTGCGGTGGTCGGCCTCGGAGAAGGAGTACGCCAGCGGGGAGCCGGAGTAGCGGACGCGCTCGGTGATCCGCTGGCAGCCGTGCAGGTGCCCCAGCGCCACGTAGTCCACGCCATCGAACACCTCGGCCGGTACGGCGGCGACGCCGCCGACGGTGATGTCCCGCTCGCTGTCGCTGGACGCGCCGCCGCTGACGAAGGCGTGGGCGAGGACGACGGAGCGGGTGCCGTCGGGCCGGGTGGCGAGATCGGCGCGGACCCGGTCCATCGCGGCGCTCAGCACGGCGGCGTGTCCGGCCTTCGGCGCGCCCAACGTGTCGCGTACCAGGGAGGGTTCGAGGTACGGCAGCCCGTAGCAGGCGACGTCCCCGTGCGCGTCGGCGAGGACGACGGGCGTGCCGCAGCCCGCCGGGTCGGTCCGCAGGTGGATCCCGGCGCGCTCGATGAGGCCCGCGCCGACGCCGAGACGGCGCGCGGAGTCGTGGTTGCCGGAGATCATGACCGTCGGTACGCCGAGGTCGGCGAGCTGGTGCAGGGCCTCGTCGAACAGCTCGACGGCGGCGAGCGGCGGACGGCCCGGTCGTAGACGTCCCCGCGACGAGCACCGCGTCGACGCGCTCGGTCCGCGCGGTGGCGACGAGGTGGGCGAGGAACGCGCGCTGGGCGGCGAGCAGGTTCACCCGGTGGAACGAGCGGCCCAGGTGCCAGTCGGAGGTGTGCAGGAATCTCACGGCGACGCTCCGGCCTGCATCCTCTTCCTCTCCATAAGCACCGGCTCGGCACACGGTCCGCACGAGCCTGGGTAGCGGCACGGCTGACCCTAGTCGCTGTCGGCGCCCCGTCTGTCACCGGCCTCGCACGCGAGCGGCACGGGCGAGGGCCGCGCCCCGGTGCGGGCGCGGCCCTCGTTCACTCGCTCCTGGCGTGCCCTACGACGTCCAGCCGCCGTACGGCACGGTGATGAGTTCCATGGCGTGGCCCGCGGGGTCCATGAAGTACACGCCCCGGCCGCCGTCGTTGTGGTTGATCCTGCCGGGTTCCTTCCGGTGCGGGTCGGCGTAGTGCTCGATGCCGCGTCCCTTGATCCGCGCGTACGCCGCGTCGAACTCGTCTTCCGAGATCAGGAAGGCGTAGTGCTGGGGCGTGATCCGGTCCGCGGGGATCGTGGCGAAGTCCAGCGTGACGCCGTTGCTCAGCGCGACGGCGACGAACGGGCCCCACTCGCCGGTGATCTCAAGGCCCAGCACTTCGGTGAGGAACTCCGCCGACTCCCGGTTGTCCCGGGCGTGGACGATCGTGTGGTTCAACTCGACTGACAAGGAATGCCTCCGAAGGCAACTCCCGACACCTCCATGCCTCACCCGGCCGGTGACCGGCACGCGATGCCGTGGCGGAGCCTAGTCGTTCCCCTTCGTGGAGGGGAGAGCCGGATCCGGCTGTGGTCTCCGAGGACGAGGCGGTGGGCGCGTGTGTCGGAGGAGGCCGAGGTGATCTCGACACCGCGGCCGATCAGCGAGGCCTCCACCCTGCGCACCCCGCCGATCGACGCTCCGCGCAGCACGATGGAGTACGCGACCTCGCTGTTCTCGATCCGGCAGCCCTCCGACACGGAGGTGTGGGCGCCGATGCGGGAGTCGCTGACGAGGGTGTCGCGGCCGATCACCGCGGGGCCGACGACGCGGGAGCGCCGGACGCGGGCGCCCTTCTCGATCCGGACCCGGCCGACGATCCGGCTGCGGCCGTCGACCTCGCCGTCGACGCGCGGCTCCAGGGCCTCCAGCACGGAGCGGTTGGCCTCCAGCATGTCGCCGACGCTCCCGGTGTCCTTCCAGTAGCCGGACAGCGTCGTGGAGCGCACGGTCCGGTGGTGGTCGACGAGCCACTGGATGGCGTCGGTGATCTCCAACTCCCGCGTGGGGACCGCTTTATGGAGCGCACCGCTTCGTGGACGGCGGGCGTGAAGAGGTACACGCCGACGATGGCGAGGTCGCTCGGGGGCGGGCGGGTTTCTCCGCCAGGGCCACGACGCCGCCGTCCGCGTCGAGTTCGGCCACGCCGAAGCGCCTGGGGTCGGTCACGCGGCTGAGGAGGATCTGGCGTCCGGGCGCTCCTGGCGGAACGCGGTGACGCATTCCGTGATGCCGCCGCCGACGATGTTGTCGCCGAGATACATCACGAAGTCCTCGTCCCCGAGGAACTCCTCGGCGATCAGCACCGCGTGCGCCAGCCCCAGCGGATCCGGCTGGTGGATGTAGGTGGCCTCGATACCGAATCGCGAGCCGTCGCCCACGGCCAGCCGTATCTGCCGCGCGGTGTCGCCGACGACGATGCCCACGTCGCGGATACCGGCCCGCGCCACGGCTTCCAGGCCGTAGAAGAGAACGGGCTTGTTGGCCACCGGGACCAGTTGCTTGGCGACGGTGTGCGTGATCGGCCGCAGCCGCTTTCCCGCGCCGCCCGACAGTACGAGCGCTTTCACGGGCGGCCCGCGCGACGGGCGCGGGCCGCCCGCCGCGCCGGAACTCGGCGGCGTGGGGCGCCGTCGCCGACGCTCCTCCCGGGGCCGCCCGGGGCCGGGGCACACCGTCGCGGACCGCGGCCACCGCCGTCGTGGTGTTCACGCCGGGGCACTGAACACCAGACGGTGGCCCTCGGGCAGCTGGAAGACGAATTCACGTACGCCCCAGGGCTGTTCGGCGGGGCTCGACCCGGCCCGTGGCCGACTGGACGGCGCGCCGGTAGAGGGCGTCGAGTCCGTCGCCGACGTCGAGGGCGAGCGTCACCGGCTCGCTCGGCGGCTCCGTCGCGGTGACGAGCCGGATGCTGGGCCCGACGCTCCACGGCCCCAGCACGAGCCCGGCGATGTCGATGTCGACGGGCCGCCCACCGCGAACCCCACGCGGGCGGACAGCACCGTGCACAGCAGTTCCGACGTGGCCGCCACGTCGGCCACCGGGAGCACCGGCTCGACGTGCAGGACGGGTGCGGCGGTCCGCTCCTTCCCGGTGTTGGCCAGGCCGAACACGACCATCTCGTGGGGCGTTCCCGGTGGGCGTACCGCTGGGCCAGTCTCCCCTGGGGAAGCATGCCGAGGCGTCGGCACACGGCGAGGGAGCGCGTGTTGTCCGTCTGGACCCATGCCTCCACCCTGTCGACTCCGGCGTGCGCGAAGACGTGCTCGACGATCGCCGTCACGGCTTCGGTGGCCAGGCCCGCCCCCACGCGTGCCTGGCCAGGATCCAGGTCAGCCCGGGAATCTCCACCGCGCCCAGCAGACCGGCCATGCCCAGGACCGTCCCGTTCGCGTCCCGCACGGTCCACAGCATGGCGCCGGGTGCGCTCTCCTCGGCCAGCAGGCGCCGGGTCTCGGCCACCGAGGAGGTCGCCGGGCGGGTCCACCAGGTCATGACCTCCGGATCGCCGTACGCCGCGTGCAGCGCCTCGGCGTCCGCGTCGGGGTCCAGCGGAAGCAGACTGAGGCGGGCGGTAGCCAGTTTCACCGATTTCGGTCCTCTCTTGACCGGAGTTTGCCTCGGATATCTCAGCCCGGGATCAGACCGCGCGTTTCACCGTGCCAATGATCCGGTCGACGGCGCTCGGGCCGAGTCCTCGATCGACCACCAGATGCCGGTGAACGAACTCGCGTGCCGCGGCGGGGTCAAGGCCGATGTCCCATTGCTGCTTCTCGATGGTCGTCTTCCGTTCCCGGTAGCCGTCCGGCAGCCTGTCCACCGAGTCGCACAGCACAGAATACTCGGCGGCCAGGTAGAGCTTACGGAATTCCGAGGCGTGGAAATACCGGCCGTAGTAACTGATTCCGCCGACGTGCACCAGCTCGTCGGACAGGTCCTGCTGCCACACCGGTGCGCCGCGGCGGCGGCCTCGGTGAACATGTCCTGCGTCCGGTGCGCCAGCGGACGCACCGCGTGGGTCCGGTACCCGTGGCCGCGGCCGCGATCTGGTATCCGACCAGCGTGTCGAAGAACGGCGCCTCGGCCGGGGCCCGCGGGCGTCCGTGTTCGTCGGCCGGTAACACCTCCAGCAGCAGCCGACGTTGGGAGGCGGTGGGGATCCGGCAGTACGTCCGGTGGTGCAGCAGCGGCACCCTGCTGCCGTGCCAGTCGTGGTTCGCCGGGGAGAGATACCTTTTCCGGGCCCGTAGTTCCGCGATGACCGCGGCGTTGAGGAACACCAGGTGTGTGCAGCCGATCGGCACTCCGGGAGCCGCCTGATAGGTCCAGATCGCGTTGACCGCCACGCCCTCGTCGAACGAGGCGAGATCGGAGAACACCTCCGGCTCCAGCACGAAACAGTCGATGTCGACGTATCCGAAGTTCGTCCTGTTGGCGTCGAACAGGAATTCCCACGCCGTGTTGTCGTCGATTTCCAGCGCGGAGTTGTACACGGACGGTCGAGGTTCTCCCGCAGCCACCGCTGCTCCTCGGCGGTCAGTCCCGAGCCGAACAGCACCAGGTTCACGTCCGCCGGAACGTGCTTTTCGGAGGCGATCACCCAGTGCAGCAGGCCGGTGGTGAAGAACATGTACACCGGATCGCGATGGCTCGGCAGGCTCGCGTAGAACCGCTCGAACCTGGCGTACTCCGCGCGTTCCTCGCGGGCGAACCGGCGGTCGCGCACGGCGGTGCGCGCCCGCGCGGGACCGCCCGCCCGGTCAGCCGCCGCAGCGCCGGACGCCACGCGTCCTCCGCCTCGGCGAAGGCCACCGTGTTGCCCCAGTCGTCGCAGATCTCCAGCATCCGGCTGGACACCGCGGAGATGCCGATGCCCACGTCGATACGGACGCCGCGGGCCCGCAGCTCACCGGCGAGCCGGTCGACGTCGTCGACGAGGAACACGGCGTCCCAGTACGTGCGGCCCGACCGGCGGCGGGCCGGACGGGCGGCCTCCTCGGCGCTGTTCTCGTCCTGTGACAGCAGCACGGTGCCGCCGCGGGCGGCGGTGCACAGCGCCGCGTGGGCCGGGCGCCGCCGAGCGGCCTGACCTCCGCGAACCCCAGCCGGTCGCGGTAGAAGCGCACCGCCCGGTCCAGGTCGCCCACCCGCAGGCAGGGCACTCCTGCCCGTTTCCCGTACCAGTTTCACGAGTTCGCGTGTCACGCCCACCGCAGCATCTCCTTGCCGTCCGGGTCGTCGGGTCTGTCAGGTCTGCGCGGGCGCCGTGATCCCCGCCCGTTCGCTCTCCTCGGCGACGGCGGCGCACAGTTCGGTGGCGACCGTGTCGAGCTGGTGTCGTCGAGCCCCTGGTGCAGCGGGATGCACAGGGTCTCCGCCGCCGCGCGCTCCGCGCCGGGCAGCGGCGGTCGCGGCCCGTAGGCGCCGACCAGGTGCAGCGGCGCGTAGCGGAAGCTGGTGTAGATCCCGCGCCGGTAGAGCCGGGTGGCGACCTCGTCGCGGATCCGCCGGTCCATCTGCGTCCAGTAGAAGTAGTACGAGGACTCGTGCGCGGGCGGCGGCGGGGCGGCGGCGCAGCCCCGCGACCCTTCGAGTCTGCCGTCGTACCAGTGGGTGATCTCCGCTCGCCGCCGGACGAACGACGGCAGCTTCTCCAGTTGCGCCGTCCCGATCGCCGACGCGATGTCGTTGGTGATCGAGCGGCGGCCGAACGGTCCGACCTGGAAGTCCCACCAGCGTGGCCGGGTGGCGGCCTGCGCGTATCCGCTGGCCTGCCGCAGGCCGAGGTAGGCGCGCTCGGCGGCCCGGCGGGCCAGTTCCGGTTCCCTGGCGTAGAGCATGCCGCCGTCGCCGGTCACCAGGATCTTCATCGGGTCGAAGCTCCACAGGCCGATGTCGCCGAAGGTGCCGCAGGCGGTTCCGGACGCCCGTGAGGCCACCGCGCAGGCGGCGTCCTCGATGAGCGGTACGCCGCGGTCCCGGCACAGCGCGGCGATGTTCTCGATGTCGCCCGGGTGGCCGCCGTAGTGCAGCACCAGGACGGCCCGGGTGGCCGGGTGAGCCCGGCCGCGAGGTGTTCCGCGCTCGGGTTGAGCGTGTGCGGGTCGACGTCGCAGAACACCGGGTGCCGCCCGGGCCGCCACCGCGTTCGCCGCCCCGACGAAGCTCACCGTGGGCAGGACCACCTCGTCCCCGGCCCGATGTCGAGCAGTTCCATCGCCAGGAACAGCCCTCGGTACAGGAGTTCAGCGAGACGAGCCGGTCGGCCGCCACGCCGAGATGCGCGGCGAACGCCGCCTCGAAGGCGCTGGTACGCGGCCCTTGCCGAGCCAGCCGCCGGCGAACACCTCACGGATACGTGCCAACTCCTCCTCGCCGAGGGAAGGTTCGAACAGGTTGATCATGGGCGTGGCCCTCGGGTGGCGTCCGGGCGTTCCCAGCGGACCTGGTCGCCGTCGAGGCGTACGCCGGTGAGCCCGGTGCCGGACAGGTACGTGGCGACCAGTTCCCGTACCCCGGCGTCCGGGGTGAGGTGATCTCCCGTCGCGGACGGCCACGCGTTCCACGCCGCGTTCCCTCATGAACTCGATGATCTGCTCCTCGAAGTTCCGCCGCCGTCCGAGCACGCGTCGGCGGTGGTCGCCGTGCAGGTCGGGGTGGAGCACGTCGAGGATGAGCACCACCCGGTCCTCGGTGCCGCGGTGCCACACCTCGTGCTCGAAGGAGTCGTCGAAGACCAGGCACTTGCCCTCGTGCCAGCGCAGTTCCCGGTCCGCGACGCGGATGCTCACCCCGTCCGGCACGATGAGCGGCAGGTGGATCCGCAGCAGCGCGTTGGTCGGACCGCAGTGCGGCATGATGTGCGTGCCCGGGCGACCCTGGACATCGTGATGACTCCGGGCTCAGCTCGGTGACGTCCGGGATCTTCTCCACGATGCCCGCCGTGACCGGGAACCGCTGACGCACCTGGCTCTGCCAGCGGCCGTCCCGGTACAGGTGGGCCTGCTTCCAGGAGCCCTTGCGGATGAGCCCGGCGTCGTCGGTGGTCGGCACCACCGGGTCGGCCGGGGTGTCGAGCACCCGCTGGACCTCCGCCCTGATCCGGGGTAGTTCTCCTCCAGGTAGCCGGTGAACCAGAACTCGCCCGGGTCGTGCAGCGGTTGGCGCGCAGCCCGGAAGGTGTTCCGGGCCCGTTGCAGGGCTGTTCCCACACCCCTGCCGGACGGCGGCCTCGGCGCACTCCATGGCCCGCGCCGTCTCGCCCGCGTAGTGCCAGGCGTCGATCAGACTGGCGTAGTAGCGGCGGATCATCTGGGTCAGGTAGGCGCGCGTACCGACGGTGCCGGAGGTGCCCGCGCCCTCGTTCTCGATCATGTTCGCCCTCTCCTCCTCCCCGATGGGTGAGGTGCTCTGCTACACGGCGGACCAGCCGTCCCCGCCGAGGACCGCCCGGCTGCGGGCGGTGTCGACCAGCGTGGCGCGGATCCCGGCCCTGTCCGCCCACTCGGCCGCGGCGGGTAGGATGATCTTCACGCGCCGGTGCCACGGCTCCTCCCCGCTCCTCTGAAACTCAGGTAGAGGAAGCGCCTTGGCGGGGCCGTGGACGAAGGGCCGCCGAAGTCGGTGCGTCGGACGCCGCCGGAGGTCCGCTCGCGCACGGTCAGGTCCACCTCGTAGCGCACCGATCCGTCCGGTGCGGCGACGCCCTCGGCCAGTTCCCCGGACGTGTCCTGGAGGCCGACGCCCTCCGGGTGTTCGGCCGGGTCGAGCCAGGTCACGACGGCGCGCAGCGTCCGTTCAGCCATGGTCGCCCCGGTGGCCGCCCCGGGGACGAGGTCGAGGTCGTCGGGGACCGCGAAGCCCAGGTCCCGGCGGCAGAAGCGCTCCCACTCCGGGTGCGCGCGTCGAACACGACGTCCTCGCCTGGCCAGACCCCGGATGTGACGGTGAGGTCGTGGTGCAGGTACAGGAGGGTGTCGTCGGGGCCGCGGGTGGGGTCGGCGGGCCAGTCGCGGTAGGCCCGCAGCGCGCCGAGCGGGTAGGCCCGGCAGTACGGCGTCCAGGGGCGGCCGTGGTCTCGTCTCCGGCCGCCCGTGCCCGCTCCCGCAGGATCCGGGCCGCCTCCCGGTGACCGGCGGCCAACGCGGTCTCGTACGGCGGGCGTTCGTCCGCGCCGGTGGCCCGCGGGTCGGCTCCCGCGTCCAGCAGGGCGGTCACCGTCGCCGGGTCGCCGTGGCCCGCCGCCCAGTCCAGCGCGCTCCAGCCCGCCTCGTCCCTGGCCGCCAGTTCCTCCCCGGTCGGCGCCAGGTCGTGGATCGCCTCGCTGTCACCGGTCTTGCTCGCGGTCCACAGCGCGGTGTCGCGTCGGGTCGCAGGGGTCATCCGTGCTCCTTCGTGTGCCGTGTCGGCCGCCCACGCGGTCACCAAGGTGGTGATGGTCGGCGTGCGCAGGAAATCCGTCAGCGCGATTCGGACATCATGGTCGTGTTCCATCCGGCTCAGCAGCACCGCGGCGTCCACGTCGGTCCTGCCGTCCTGGAAGAATTCACCCGAGCGGTGTCCGGGCCGACGGCCTCCGCCCAGAGGCGGAGCAGCCGGGGTCGATCCGGCCGGAGTTCCGCGCCATCCAGTCGGCCGGGCAGCGGGGCGTGGCCGCGGGACGGTCGCCCGGGTGATCTCCTCCCCGCCGCGAGTGGGCGAAGGCGCGAGAGCGGGAGGTCCGGCCGCTCCAGGGTCTGCCGGAGCACCTCCCGGTACCAGCGCAGCCACCTCGCCGCTGCGGCGGCCGTGTACAGCTCGGCGGTGCACCGCAGTTGGCACACGATCGGGCCGGTGCCGTAGTCGAAGCAGTCGACGGTGAGATCCGCGGTCTCCGGGACCGGACGCGGCGGGCCGGTCCCTCGTCCGCGGCGGCGACGGTGACCGAGAGGTCCGGGACAGCCGGGCCTCGGCCGGTGGGGCGCTCAGCAGGTTGAAGTAGACCTGTTCCAGCGGGTGCGGTCGCAGCTCCCGCGCCGGATCGAGCCCGTGCACCAGCTCGTCGTGCGGCAGGGTCCTCCGGTCGTGGGCGCGGAGCACCGCGTCGCCGGTGCGGCGCAGCACCTCGTCGAAGCCGGGGTCGCCGGTGAGGTCGCCGCGGACCACCAGGTAGTCCGGCAGGGGCCGACCAGTCCCGCCGTCAGGTCGCTCGCGCGGTGGGCGGAGGAGGACGAGGTGACGAGATGTGGGACCTCGCAGGTGCGGGCCAGCAGGCAGTGGAAGGCCGCCAGCAGCGTCACGAAGAGGGTGACGTTCCGCTGCCCGCTCCGCTCCCGCAGGCGTCGGCTCAGGGCGGGGTCGAGGGCCTCGGTGTGCGTCCAGCAGTGGGCCGGTGTGCCCGCGCTCCTGGGGTGGTCGGCGGGCAGCGGCAGCGCGGTGATCCCCTGGAGCCGGCGCCGCCAGGCCAGGAGTTCCGCGGCTCGGGCCCGCGGCGGCCACTGTGCCGCCTGCCAGGCGGCGTAGTCGGCGTAGTCGTGGCGGTGCGCCCGCGGGCGGCCGGGCGGCCGGTCACCGCCGCCCGGTACAGCGCGCTCAGGTCCTGGAGCAGCACCGGGATCGACCAGAGGTCGGCCGCGATGTGGGGATGGACATCACCAGGACGTGGTCGTCGGGGCCGAACCGGGCCAGCGCGAACCGGCAGGGCGGGCGCCGGTCGAGGACGTACCCGCTCAGCGCGGCGCGGCGCAGCTCCAGCAGGGCGCGGCGGTCGTCATCGGCGGGCGGCCCGCCGAGGTCGACGAACGGCACGGGGACGCGGCCCGCCGGTTCGATGACCTGCCGGGGGCGCCGTCCAGCAGCGGGAACCGGGTGCGCAGCGACGCGTGCCGTACGACCAGCGCGCAGCGCGGCGCGCAGGGCGGGGACCCGCAGGGGCCGCGGAGCCGCAGCAGCAGCGGGTCGTGGAGCGGGACACCGCCGAACCGCTGGTGCCGCAGCCACTCGTGGCGCTGGTTCGCGGAGAGTTCGAGCGGCTGTCCCCTGGCGAGCAGCGGGACGCCGCCGCGTGCCGAGGTCCTTCCGGCGGGTCCTGGGCCGTTCGTCCGGCCCGCCGCCGACGCGGCCATCGGTGCGTCATCGCGTCACCTCGGCGGTGGCCAGCCGGCGGTACAGCGGGTCGGACCGCAGCAGGTCCGCGTGGCGTCCGGCGCCGCGGACCCGGCCCTCGTCGAGGACGACCACCAGGTCCGCCTGGCGGGCCACGGAGACGCGGTGGGTGACGGCCAGCACGACGCGCGCCCTGGCCTGGTCGGTGATGGTGCGGAGCAGGATCTCCTCGCTGTCGGCGTCCAGTTGCGAGGTCACCTCGTCCAGCAGCAGCACGTCGGCGCGGCGCAGCAGGGCCCGCGCCACCGCCAGCCGCTGCCGCTGTCCGCCGGAGACCGAGACGGCGCGTTCGTCGACCTCGGTGTCCAGGCCGCGCGGCAGCCCGGCCAGCCACTCGGCGAGCCCGACGGCCCGGAGGGTGTCGAGGACCTCGCGGTCGTCGGCGCAGCCGGTTCCGTAGCACACGGCCTGCCGGATCGTGGTGCCGAGCAGCGGGCGTCCTGCTCCACGTAGGCCAGTCGGCGGCGCAGCTCGGATCGCCGGAACGCCCGGATGTCGACCCCGTCCAGGAACACCCGTCCCCGGTCCGCCTCCAGGAACCGTTCGACGAGGTTGAGCAGCGTGGTCTTGCCGATGCCGGACGGTCCGGTGACGACCGTGAGCCCGCGCGGCACGTGCAGCGAGATCCCGCTGAGGATCGCGGTGCCGCCGTAGCCGGCCGACACCTCGTCCAGCACGATCCCGGTGGGCGGCAGGTCACCGGCCGGGGCCGGTACCGGTGGGGCCTTGGTGTCGCCCGCCTCGGGTTCGGCCGGGATGTCCAGGACCCGCTGGACCCGGCCGAGCGCGGCGAGTCCCTCCGAGACCGCGCCCGCCGCCTGGATCATCGCCCCGACCGGGGCCCGCAGGTACATGACGTACAGCAGGAAGGCGACGAGGTCGCTGATGGACAGCGTGCCCGCGGCGATCCGCGACGCGCCCATGCCCAGCGCGGTCAGGAACATCAGGTCCATGATCACTCCGCCCAGGGCGCCGACGGCCGCGGACCAGCGGGCCGACCGCACGCCCTGCCGGTAGGCGTCCTCGGCCTGGCCGACGACGTGGCGGGCTTCCCGCGCCTCGGTGCCGAACGCCTTGACCGTACGGAACGCCACGAGCACCCGTTGCAGTCCGGTGAGCATCTCGCCGACTCCGGCCTGCGTCGCCTCGGTCGCCCGGTAGAGGCGGCGCAGGGCCAGCCACTCGACCCCGGCGCCGAGGACGACGATCGCCAGCAGCACCAGCACCATCGTCACGTCGGTCAGCGCCATCAGCACCACGGTCGCCAGCAGCACCAGCGGGCGGCCGTGCCCGCACCAGCGCCTCGGCCACCGCGCGCTCCAGCAGCGTGGTGTCGCTGCCGACCCTGGAGAGCACGTCGCCGACCGGTTCCCGCTGCACGGTCACCACCCGGCCCGCAGCAGCGCGCCGATCATGTCGGTACGCGCGCCGAGCACGATGCGCTGCCCGAACCGTCCCAGCAGGTAGTTGCTGGTGAACAGCAGGACGCCGGACAGTACGGCCACCCCGCAGAGCACCAGCAGGCCGGGGACGTAACTGGCGCCGGTGGAGACCGAGTCCAGCAGCCACTTCACCACGCGCGGCTGGGCCAGGACGGCGCCGTAGGAGAGCAGGTCGAGGGCGAGCAGCCCGGCCATCGCGGCGCCCATGCCGCCGCCGAACCTCCACAGCAGGGGCAGTTGGGACCGGACGGACGGGCGGGCGGACCGCGTCGGGGTACTCACCGGTACTCGTACCTGGCCTTTCCGTCCCGCAGTTCGACGGCCGACGCGTCGACCTCCCGCAGGTGGCGGGTGACCAGGCTCGTGACGCCGCGGTCGGCGGTCAGGCGCAGCGTGCCGTCGGTCAACTCGGCCCGCTCGATACCGCGCTCGCGCATGGCGGAGGTGATCCGGTCGTCGAACGCGGAGCGGGCGGACAGGACCCAGTCCCGGACGCTGGGGTCGAGCGCGTGGTGGGAGACGTCGAGCAGCAGCACGACCCGGGGCCGGGTGCCCTCGTGCCAGACCTCGTGCTCGAAGGAGTCGTCGAAGACCAGGCACTCGCCCTCCTTCCAGCGCAGCGTCCGGTCCCCGACGCGCATCCGGGGCCGTCGGGGACCGTCAGGCCGAGGTGGACCCGGTGCCGCGCGTTGGAGCCGCCGCAGTGCGGCCGGATGTGCGTGCCCGGGTACAGCCACGACAGCGTGACCACGCCCGGCCCGCCGCCCGCGGCCTCCGGGATGCCCTCGATCACGCTCGCGGTGACCGGGAACCGCGCGCAGACGTCGGCGAAGCGGTGCCCCGCCTCGTAGAACGTGGCCTGCTCCCACCGGCCGTGGTCGAGCAGGGGCTCCTCCACCGGAGCAGGCCGCCCGGGGACCGGGCGGTGACCGCGTCGAGTTCGGCGCGGATCCGGGGTAGCTCTCCCTCAGGTAGTCGGTGAACCAGAACCGCGCCGGGTCGAACACCGGGCACGGGTCCAGCGAGGGCACGTAGTGCTCGGGCGCTGCTCGGGGTGGCGCCAGACGCCCTGGGCGACGGCCAGTTCCGCGCACGCCCGCGCGGCCTCCCGGTCGCCCTCGGCGAGCAGGGCGTCGATGAGTTCGCGGTAGTGCCGCCGGACGTCGGTGGTGCGCCGGGTTCCGGCGCTGCGGGCCATGCTCATCGAAGACCTCCGAGGAGACCCCGGCCGGTGGACCGGAGGGAATCGGACCCGCGCGGCGGGCGGGGGCGGTGGGTGCGCCGACCGGGGGTGCGGGTCCGGCCGCGGGAGGGGCTCATGGCGTCTCACGCCCCTTCCGGTTCCGGCCGACGCGGCGTTCGTCCGCGCCCGGCAGCGCGTGGACATCGCGGATGATCTTGCTGGTGGACAGGTCGTCCACCGTGCTGAGCAGTTCGACGGAGCCGCCGAGGCGCTCCACCAGGGGCCTCCGGCAGCGTCCGGCGGGTGTAGTCGCCGCCCTTGACGTAGTGGTCCGGCCGCAGCCGGGTGATCAGTTCGGTCGGGCTGTCCGCCTCGAACGGCACGACCAGGTCCACGGACCCCAGGGCGGCCAGCACCCGCATGCGCTCCGGCAGCGGGATCACCGGCCGGGCCGGTCCCTTGAGCCTGCGTACGCTCGCGTCGGAGTTCACCCCGACCACGAGCAGCCCGCCGAGCGCCTTGGCCCGGCTGAGCAGCGACACGTGGCCGCCGTGCAGGATGTCGAAGCAGCCGTTGGTGAACACGACGCGCCGGGCGCGGTGGGGCACGTCGGTGAGCCAGCCGGGCAGTTCGCCGTCCGCGAGGACCTTCCCGTCTCCGACAGCCGACGGCGCAGCTCCTCGACGGCGCAGTTCGCCGTGCCGGGCCGCGCACGGCGGTGTTCGCGGCGGCGGAGGCGAGTTCGGCGGCGGTGGCGGGTCGGCTCCGGTGGCCAGCGCCATGGAGAGCGCGGCGGTGAAGGTGTCCCCGGCCCCGACCGTCAGCCCCGCCTCGCCGTCGGCGTAGGTGCGCAGGCTGGGCCGCCCGGCCCGCACGACCACCGCGCCGTCCCGGTCCAGGGTGATCGCCGCCAGCTCGGCGCCGCTGCGCTCCAGCACCCGCGCGGCGTGGTCCGCCATCTGCCGCGCCCGCCCGCCGCGGGCGGTGGCGGCGGGATGCCGAGCAGGCCCAGGGCCTCCGCGTAGTTGGGCGTGACGACGTCGGGCCGGATCGTACGGAACGCCGCCGGGGTCCTGGAGTCGACCACGAGCAGCGGACGCCGGGGCGAGGGGCCAGCGCCGCCCGCACCTCGGGGTGAACGTGCCGTAGTCGTAGTCGCAGACGATGGCCGCGTCGCACCAGCGGAGCTGTTCGCTCAGCCGGGCGGCCAGCGCGGCGGAGGCGCTCGGCCGATCGGCTCCTGCTGCCCTCGTCCATCCGCAGCAGCATCTGCCGGGGCGCCAGCACGCGGGTCTTGACCACCGTCGGCCGGGTCCGGTCGGTCAGCAGGTGGTCGGTGCCGACCCCGGCGGACGCGAGGGCCGCCGCAGCCGCCGCCCGGCGGCGTCCGCGCCGACGACGGCCAGCAGCCGGGTCTCGGCGCCGAGCGAGCCGAGGTTGGCCGCCACGTTGGCGGCGCCGCCGCACCGGTCGTACGCGCCGGTCACCTCGACCACCGGGGCGGGGCCTCGCGCCCAGCCCCACCGGGTCGCCGGTGACGTAGGCGTCCACGATGGCGTCCCCGACGACGACGGTCCGCACCCGGGCCATCGCGGTCAGCAGGGCCAGCAGGTCACCGGTCATGGCCGGTCCCCGTCCGCCCGGGGCGTCGCCGGAGGTGCGCGGCCATGCCCGCGATGGTCTGGGTCTCCAGCAGGACGCGGACGGAGACGGTCATCCCGAGCCGTTCCTCGACGGCGCCGACGATCCGGATGGCGGCGATCGAGTCGCCGCCGAGGTCGAGGAAGCGCTGGGTCCGGCCGATCCGCTCCGCGCCCAGTACCGCGCACCACACCTCGGTCAGCTCGCGTTCGAGCCCGCGCCGTCGGCACCAGCCCGGGGCCCGGCGGCTCACGACGGCCTCCGCCTGCTGACGATGGTGTGCGTGCGCGGCAGCACCAGGTGGTCAAGACCGGCGCACAGCAGGGTGCGCACCGCGTCCCGGGGTCTCCGCGATGGGCTCGCCCTTGGTGTTCAGGCTGGTGTTGAGCAGCAGGGCACCCGGTCCGCGCCTGGAAAGCGCTGATCACGTCGTAGTAGGCCGGGTTGTCCTCGCGCCGGACCGTCTGGAGCCGGGCGGTGCCGTCGACGTGCGTGACCGCGGGCACCGTCGGCCTGCGCACCGGCGAGGCGCGCAGCATGAACGGGCTGTCGGCGAAGTCGAACCACTCGGTCGCCCGTTCGTTGAGGACCGCCGGTGCGAACGGCCGGAAGTGCTCGCGGAGTTTGATCTCCGCGTTGAGCCGATGGCGCATGGTCGGGCTCCTCGGGTCGGCGAGGATGCTGCGGTGGCCCAGGGCCCGGGGCCGATCTCGCTGGCGCCGTCGAACCAGCCGACGACCGCGCCGTCGGCGATGAGTTGGGCGGTCCCGCCGATGGGGTCGTCGACGCTCTCCACGCGCAGTTCGCCCGCGTACTCGCGCAGGGCGCGCCGCTCGGCCTCGGCGGAGTACGTGCGGACCGAGTACATCAACTCGGCGTTGCGGAACGGGCGCCTGGGATGCCCCAGCACGTGGTGCCAGTACCACAGGGCGGCGCCGATGGCGGTCCCGTCGTCCCCGCAGGCCGGGTGGAAGTGGATCCGCTCGAAGTCCGAGGCGGCGAAGGCCGGTTCGGTGGCCACCACGTTCAGCGAGGTGCCGCCGGACAGGCACAGGTCGCGTCCGATCCCGTTGCGGGCGGCGATCGGGCCCAGCTCGGCGAAGAGCGCCCGCATCTGCGCGTCCAGCCCGCGCTGCACGTAGTACGCGAGCCGCGCGTTGAGTTCCCGGTCCCCACCGTGACCGGGACCGGGTCCCGGTCGGCGAGGGCGACGAGTTCCTCGAAGGTCCTGATCCCGGTGGCGTCCGGCAGCGCGGGGCGCCGGTCGCGCCGTACGGGCGAGCCCCATGACCTTGCCCGCGCCGACGATGCTCGTCCCGAACAGCCGCTCGGCGACGTAGCAGTAGCCGACGTTGGCGTTGAACCACGCGTCGAGGTCGCGGCGCAGCGGATACAGCTTGGTGCCCCGGCCGAGGTAGGCGCGGCAGCCGATGGGGTCGATGGCGACCGAGACCGCGGAGTCGAACGGCGAGGTGTAGAAGCTCGCCGCGGCGTGCAGCAGGTGGTGTTCGGGGTTGACGGTGCAGGGCAGGCGCGTGCCGTCGATGTCGACCCGCGCGTGGCGCTGGTCCACCCAGAACTCCGGCCAGGTCTCCTTGAGGTCGGAGCCGTGCAGCAGGGCGATGTCCGGCGAGTCCATGGTGTGCAGGTTGCACAGGAGGACGTGGTCCACGTCGGACAGTACGAGGCCCGCCTGGTCGAGCAGTTCGGCCAGGTCGGCGGCGCGCAGCCCGGGTGTTTCTTGCGCCGGGAGAACCGTTCGGTGGCGACGAAGCCCGCGATGCTCCCCTCGGACAGCAGGACGGCGGCCCCGTCGTGGTTGAAGTTGACGGACAGGATGGTGCGGACCGAGGCCGCCGGGGGTCAGTGCGCACCACAGGCCCTCGCCTCCCTCGGCCCGGACGGCGCCGCCGCCGTCCCGAGCAGCCGTGCCACCACGGCCCACACCTGGTCGACCCCGATGTCGGACAGACACCTCGGATACGGCCCCGCGGCCGAGGAGTAGGGACCGGGCAGCCGTACGCGCAGCTCCGGCCCGCGAGTTCGCCGGGCCGGTTGCCG
The DNA here is from genome assembly GCA_038070365.1 of Streptomyces sp. M19. Classification (GTDB taxonomy): domain Bacteria; phylum Actinomycetota; class Actinomycetes; order Streptomycetales; family Streptomycetaceae; genus Streptomyces. Next base: position 1,137,736 of record JAMYWE010000001.1, read on the forward strand.
ACCGACTGGCAGGGTAGCGCAGCGACACCCGTGGTGGTGCGGATAGACCCGGGCCCAGAGGAACTCGGTGCCGGTGGGGCCGTAGAGGACCACGGTGGGCGTGCGTACCGCCGCGGCGACGTGGGCGAGCGCGGAGTCGTTGCCGACCAGCAGGTCCGTCTCGGCCAGCAGGTTCGCCGTCTGGTTGAGGCTGTTGCCGGTGATCACCCTGACGACGGCCTCGGGCCGTCCGGCGGTGACGGCGGCGGCCAGCGCGCAGGTCCGCGCGGTCCTCACTGGTGCCCAGCAGACAGCACACGGCGCCGTACCGCTCCACCGCGCGGCGGCACAGCTCGGCGTAACGGGCGGGCGGCCAGCGGCGGTTCCAGTGCGGGAGCCGCCGGGTGCACGGCGAGCCGCGGTACGCCGACGGGCAGGCCGGGCCCCGGCTCGGCGGTCCTGGGCAGCGGCGGCACCACGGCGCCCGGCCGGAGCCGGTCGGCCAGGCCGAGCGCCGAGGCCAGCGCCCGGGCGTGGTCGAACAGGTCGGCCCTGCCCAGCAGCGGCGGCGGGAGCCGGAGCGGGTGGGTGAGGTCGCCGGGACCCGTGCCGGGGCCGCCGAGCCCGAGGCGGACCGGGATCCCGGCGCGTCTGGCCTCCGGCGCGCCCAGCCCGTCGCTGTCCGGGTCGACGAGGCACACCGCGCGCCGAGCGCGGCCAGGTCCCGGTCGAACCGTGCCCACCGGCGCCGGTCCGTGTCGCCGGGGTCCGGGCACGCCAGCACGTCCGTCGCGTAGCTGTGCCGCCGGAAGAACTCCGCGTACCGCGCCGCGACCGTACGGCCGGTGACCACGGTGAGTCCGGCCGCCGGGAAGGCCCGGCGGAGGAGGGCGAGCGCGATGTTGCGCTGTACCAGGTCGCCCAGGCCCGGTTCCACCAGGCGGGCCAGGACGCACACCCGTCCACGGCCGTCACTCCGGGCGGGGTGCCAGGCTGGCCTGACCGGTGAGGGTGCCGAGGTCGACGGTGGCGGCACAGGTCAGCGGTACGAAGTCCAGCTCCAGCCGCCCGCCGAGCCGGATCTCCCCGGTCCCGGCGGTGAAGTCCGCCCGGACAGCTCGCAGTCCGCCGGGGCCACCTCCACGCCGAGTTCCGTGCCGCCGTGGGTGCCGGGGAACCGGAGGAAGACGTAGCCGCGGTCGATCGACTCCCGGAGCGCGGCGGCGGTGCGGTCGGGGCGCAGCGAGACCTCGACCGGGTGGGTGCCGGTGGTGAGCCGGTCCACGAGGTCGGGGTGTCCGCGAACGGGTCCTCGGGCACCTCCTCGGACAGCCCGTCGGGGTGCTCCGCCATGAAGGCGCGCAGGCTCAGCGGGCGCATGTCGGTCCACACCTCGCCGATGTGGGTCAGGCACTCCTGGCGTGTGCCGGTCTTGCCGACCGTGCTCCAGCCGTCGGGCACCTCCTGGTCGGCGGGCCAGATCGAGTACTGTTCCTCGGCGTTGCGGACCACGTGGTAGTCGCGGTCGTCCGCGGTCTCGGTCACGGGGCTCCTCATCGTCGGCCGAGGTCCGGCAGCGGTGCCGCCGGATCGGCGCTGACCTGGTCAATCAATCGTTCGAGCTGGCAGAGCAGGTGGTCCACGGCGGCGGCGGCGAACCCGGCCAGGGCGTAGTCGAGGACGAGCACCATGGCGTCGTCGAGTTCTCCGACGTGCACGTCGAGCAGCACGCCGTCGTCCGGGGCGGTGCCCTCGCGGCCGCCCAGTCCGAGCAGTTCGGCTTCCCTGAACAGCTCGACCGACACGCCGCCGCCGGTGGGCGCCCGTTCGTCCCTGGTGCGGGCGCTGCGCGGCGGGTCGTGGCAGAAGCGCACGGCGACGTCCCACAGCGCGGCGGTGTGCGGCGCCCGCAGCGCGCCGGTGCGCAGGCCGTGGTCGAGCAGGCGCGGGTAGGGCAGGTAGTGCACCACCGAGTCCAGGAAACCCGCCTGGGTCCTGCGCATGACCTCGGCGAACGTCGGGTTCCGCGCGTCCTCGACGTCGACGCGGAAGGCCAGCCGGTCGGTGAGCGGGCCGAGGACCTGACCCAGCCGGAAGTAGTCCCGCAGGTCGAACTCGCAGCAGAAGCCGGAGCCGCCCGGCCTGCCCTGGGCGCGCAGGCACCAGGCCAGCAGGGCGACGACCGCGAGCGAGCCGTTGGTCCCCAGGGGCCGCCGCTGCCGGTCAGCGCCGCCCAGCGGCGCGCGTCGACCCGCAGCCGCTTGGTGCCGACCCGACGGTGGTCCGTGGGTAAGCCGCCCGCCGTGGCCGCGTAGCGCGGAACGTGGCCGCATCGCGTGGGAACGTGGCCGCGTAGCGCGGGAACTCCGCGCTCCACCAGCGGCGCCGGGCCCGGTCCGCGGCGGGCGTCCCGACCGGGTCGAAACCGGCCAGCTCGGCGGGGTCGCGGTAGGCGGCGGCCCGGAACCGGCCGAAGTACGCCAGGAGGACCGCCCGAGCGCCGCGTACAGGAGCGCGCGTCGAGCGCGCGCCGGGCGCGACCAGGCCGAGCACCCCGGGTCCCGGCGAGCGGCACCCAGTGGAAGCGGGCCGGGAGCCGCCGTCGCGGTCGGCCGGGCGGTGGAGTTCGTCCAGGAGCCGTGCCACGCAGGCCGCCGCCGGATCGGCCGGTGGCGGTTCCGGTGTTCGGTGTCGGCGCAGGTCGGGGCGAAGCCGGGGAACGGCGTCGCGGCGGCCACCGTACGCACCGCGGCGGCCAGCCGGTCGCCGTCCAGCGCGCCGTCCACGGCGCCGTCCACCTGGAGGGCCCGGACGTGGTACCCGCGCCGGTCTCCAGGGGACGCCGAGGACACCGGGATGTCGCCGGACCGCCGCGCCGTCACCGGGCCACCCGTCGCGTGCCGCGTCCCAGGACAGGGGCCGGTCATGGCGACCACCACCCGCCGGTCGCCGGTGTAGGGCTGCCTGCCGTGCGCGGCCAGCAGGTTGTCCACCAGCAGCACGTCACCGGCCTGCCAGGGCACCGCGATCCGCTCGGCGGCGTAGGCCCCGCGCAGGTGGTCGAGCACCTCGTCCGGGATCGGTTCGCCGTCTCCGTAGGAGGTGTTGACCGGGAGGTCCGGCTCCGCGAACTGGGCGCGGAGCGCCGTGGAGATCTCCGCGGGCAGGCTGGTGACGTGGAAGAAGACCGCGTGGTTGAACCACACCGGCTCCCGGGTGCCGGGGTGTACGGCGACGGCGGGCAGCACCTGGCTGGTCCGCAGGCGGCCGCCGCCGCGCCACGCGGTCGCGATGCCGCGTTCCCGGCAGTGCCGTTCGACCTGTGCGCGGTGCTCGGTCTGGAACGCCTCGCGCCAGCCCATCCCAGCCCGGTCCCGTAGTTGCGGATGTAGCGCACCCGCGCTCGGCGAATTCGGCGCGTACGTCGGGCCGGACGCGGCCGAGCACCTTCCTGGTGTCCGCCAGGGGTCGCGCCGCCGGTCGCGGCCGGGCGCAGACAGCAGAAGACCAGGTTCCTGGGGAACTCCCGCTGGTAGGAGTTCTCGTTGTGCAGGGCGATCGGCTGGTCGGCCGGGTGGTCGGTGGCGGTGTAGACGCGGTCGCCGAGTTCGGTCCTGGGCGAGGAGCGTTCCAGGTAGGGGCTCGGGTCACCGGCCAGGGCGCGCAGCACCGCGCCGAACCGGTCCAGGTCGACGCCGAAGCCCCGGAAGAGCACCGCGCCGTGGGCGTCCAGCCAGGCCCGTACGCGCGGCGCCGAGCGGGCGGCCCAGTGCGCGAGGTCGACGCCCGCCTCCCCGGCGTGGACCCGCAGCGGCAGGGTCGCTCCGGCCGGTGGTCCCTCCGCGCGCACCCAGTCCTCGGGGCGGGAGGACACCCGGCGCCGCTGACCGGCCCGGGGCCTTCGGCCCCGCCGTCACGGCCGTTCCCCTTTCCGCTCCGGTTTCTGTTCCGGCCGTCCCGCCGGGCCCGGCGGGTCCCCGGCGTCGGGGCCCCGGCGGCCGTTCGCCGCCCGGTCGCCGGTGGTGTCCGGGACGCCGCCGAGCAGGGCGTGCACGAACCGGTCGTTCGGGCGCAGCCGCAGCGGTTCGCGCAGCGTCGGTGTCCAGCGTGCCGATCGGGCACAGGCCGAGGCCGGTCTCCGCCGCGACCGTCATCAGCAGCTGGGTCATCGCGCCCGCCTCGAACACCGAGAAGTCCCAGGCGAGTTCGGGGTAGAGCGGGGTGATGGCGTCCATCCTGCTGATCAGGTAGAGCACGAACGCCGACTGGCGCAGCGCCGCCCGGTTGATCTCGGCGTGCGCGGCGGCGGGCACGCCGCGGCCGGTGCGGACGGGCACGATCTCGGCGCGGCCGGGGTGGAGGTAGTAGGTGCCCGCGTCCAGGTCCGCCACCCGGCCCGGGGCGATGTCGGCGTAGACGCCGAGCGGGTAGGCGCCGCCCGCCGAGGGTACCAGAACTTGGCCTCCCCGGCGTGCTGGACGCGGCGTACGGCACGGAGCAGGGCCGCGAGGTCGGCGAAGGCGACGGGGACGGCGCGAACCGCCGGTGGCTGCGGCGGGCGGGAATCCGCGGGTCCGCCGTGCCGCCGAGCGCGATGCCCGCGACCTCGTCGTACTCGTGCCGGACGCCGCGGTGGCCGTCCTTGAACTCCTGGCGCGCCATCAGGTCGACGAGCGGGGCCACTTCGTCCGCCTCATCAACGGATGGTGCGGCGGCCGGGCGAGGTGGGGGCCGACCAGCACCGCGATCGAGGGAACCTCAGCAGTTCCTCCACCGCGACGTCGATCCCGAGCTCCTCCTCGATCACGGTGGCCAGCCGGACCAGTTCGACCGAGGTGGCGCCCAGGTCGACCAGATTCGCCTCCGGGTCGATCTCCTCCAGCCCGAGCGTCCTACCGGCGATCTCGGCGGCGGCTGCCAGCAGCCCGCCGGTGTCCGCCGCCACCGGTCGGCGGTCGGCGACGGGTTCGGGGCGGTGCCGCCGGTGGCGGCGAGCCGACCGCGGTCCACCCTGCCGTCGGGGTGAGGGGAACGCGTCCAGGATCTCGATCCTGCCGGGCAGCAGGTACGGAGACACCTTGCGGCGCAACTGGTCGAGGAGTTCCGGCCCGGTGCGGCCGGTGCCGGGCGCGAGCCGGACGAACCCGAGCGCGCTCTCGTCGTCCACCGTGACCACCGCGGCGGCCCGCACCCGTCCGTCGCGGCCAGCGCCGCTTCCGTGTCATGTACGTGCAGCCGCCTGCCGTGGACGAGAAGCCGCGCCGACGCGTGGCCGACGGTCTCCACCGTCCCGGACGGGAGCACCCGGCCGAACCAGGGCGTGCGCAGCAGGTGTTCGCCGGACTCCGGGTGGGTGGCCCACCGGTCGGTGCCGGTGGCGGACTGGTGCCGCGCGGACTCCGCGGCCAGGCCGCCGTAGTGCACCTGCCCGGTGACCCAGACCGGGCAGATGCCGCCGTTCTCGGCCAGCACGTGGACGCGCTGGTTGCGCATCGGGCCCCGATCGGGGCCGAGTCCGTGCCCGTTTCCTCGGCGGTCACCTCGCAGCAGGCGACCCAGGGCCCGTGCTCCTCGGCGGCGGAGAGGTTGGCGACGACGAGTGGGGCCGGACCGCCGCCGGAGGCGGCCGAGCAGGGCACCGGTCAGCGGTTCCCCGCTCAGCAGCACCAGCCGCAGCGACTCGGGGAGCCGGTCGCCCCGGCGTTCCAGTTCGGTGAGCAGCAGGTCCAGCAGGGTCGGCGTGGAGTTCCACACGGTGATCCGCTCCCGGACCAGCAGGTCGGCCCACGCGGCGGGCTCGCGCAGGTCGATGTCCTCGCCGAAGACGAGCGCGGCGCCGGTGAGCAGGGCGAGGCAGCTCTCCTGACGCCCTGTCCGGAGGCGATCGGGGCCAGGGCCACCATCCGGTCGTCCGGCCCGAGTCCGAACCGGTCGGCGAGGTCGGCCACCATGTTGAGCAGGTCCCGGTGGGCGATCGCCGTCACGGCGTCGGCGCCGTCGTCGCCGGGCAGTGCCACGGCGGTGTCCCGCTGGTCGCGCCGCGGCGGGTCGGCGGGCGGCGCGGGCGGCACGCCGTCGACGGCCGTGATGGCGATCCCGTCCGGCCAGCTCAGCCGGTCCAGTAGCCAGGACTGCGAGACGCACACCGAGATCCGGTTCCGGTCGAGCCGCCGCCACCGGGAGACCCGTGACCAGCCGGGGTCCAGGGCACCGGCACCGCGCCCGCGCGCAGGATGCCGAGCAGGCCGATCACCTGGTCGGCGCCCGGCTCGACGCACAGCGCCACCCGGTCCCCGGCCGCCACCGGCCGCCGGGCCAGCGCCGCGGCGAGGCCGTCGGCGGCGGCGAGCAACTCGGCCCTGCCGTAACGGCGGTGGGTCCGCGCACGGCGGGCGCGTCGCCCCGCTCGGCCGCCAGCGCGGCGACCGCCTCGTCCAGGGTGCCCAGCGGAATCCGCCCGGTCGCCTCGTTCATCCGCAGCAGGAGTGTCCGCTGCTCGGCGGTGAGCACCGAGAACCCTTCCCGGCCATGCTCATGCTGGGTCGCCTCCAGTCTCCACGGCTGCCGCCGCGAGGTTCGCGAGTACCGTTGTGAACACTTCGAACATGCTCTCGACGAGACCGGGCGGGAACGCCGCGGCGACGAAGTCCCAGGTGCAGACGAGCCGTCCGGCCCGCTCGCCGACCTGGTGGTCGAGGAGCACCTGGGGTCTGGCTCACCGCGTACACCGTCCTGGCACGCCAGGGTGTACGTACGGTCGGCAGCACGCCGTCCGACAGCAGGGTGCTGGTGAACACCACGGGCATCATCGCGCCGTCCCGCCTGCGCGGATCCGCGGCGCGCAGCATGCGCAGCACCTCCACCCCGTGACCGTCCGGTGGTCCAGGTCCCTCCAGAGCTGGCTTTGCAGGCGCTGCGCCCGCGCCCGGAACGTGGGCTCGGCGGAGCCGTCGACGGCCAGCAGCGTCGTGGCCGTGAAGTCGCCGACCAGCGCGTCCACGTCCGGATGCAGCAGCAGCCGGTTGAACGTGGTGACGTTGAGGGTGAACCGGGGCTGTCGCTCCACGCCGCGAGGACCTCGCAGAACGCGGCGCAGACCGCCGCCGACGGGTGAGGCCCGCCGCGGCCGACCAGTCCCGCACCGCCTGCCAGGCGTCCGGGGCGAGTTCGGTGTGCAGGCGGTGGAACTCCGGGCGGTCAGCTCCTCCGGTCGCCGCAGCAGCGGCAGGCCGGGGCGGCGGCAGGTCGGCGAGCCGGTCGGCCCAGTAGCGCCGCGCCTGGCGATGGCGCGGTCCGCCCTGAGTGCCTCCACCGCCAGTACGTAGTCACGGAAGGTGCAGCCGAGCGCGGGCAGTTCGGCGCGCGCGTCGTGGTACAGCGCCAGCAGTTCGCCGGTGAGGACGCGGGTGCTGTGCGCGTCGGCGATCAGCAGGTCGACGCTGATGTGCAGCCGGGTGGTGGTGCCGTCGAGGCGGTGGGCCCGCAGGTCGAACAGCGGCCATTCCTCGGCCGCCCTGACCTGGTGGGACATCGCCCGCGGACCTCGGCGAGCCGGTCCGCCACGGCGCCGGACGCCCGGCCGCGCAGGTCCGTCGTGTCGATCCGGTAGGCGGGCACGGTGGGCAGGGCCTGCTGGCGGCCGTCGCGGCGGACGACGGTCCGCAGCGCGTCGTGCCGTGCGATCAGCAGCCGCAGGGCCCGTTCGAGGCGGGGATGTCGAGGTCGTCGACGTCGAGTTCCAGGTAGCTGTGGGTGGCGACACCGCCGAGCCCGAAGCCGATCCGGCGGCCCAGCCAGTACGCCTGCTGGATGTCGGTCAGCGGAACGGTTCGCCCCGCTGGTCCGGACGGGCCGTCAGCGTGGCGGGCGGGCCCGGTTCGGGCCGGTGCCGCCCTGTGCCTCGGCCACCGCCTCGGCCAGCGCGGCGAGCGTCGGCGTGGTGAACAGCCGCTCCAACCGGACGCGTACGCCCAGGTCCCGCTGGAGCCGCGCGACGAGCCGGATGGCCTCCAGCGAGGTGCCGCCGAGCGCGAAGAAGCTGTCCTGCGGCTGGACGCTCGGCACCGCGAGGAGTTCCGCCCAGACGGCGGCGAGTTCCGCCAGCAGCCGGTCGTGCCGCCCGGGGTCCAGCGGTGCGCGCTCCCGCCCCGGCCGCCGTGCCCGCGCGGCAGTCGCGCGCAGCGCGGCCCGGTCCACCTTGCCGTTGCCGGTCAGCGGGATCCGGTCGAGCCGGTGGAACCGGGCGGGCACCATGTACGACGGCAGTACGGCGCCGAGTTCGGCCCGCAGCGCGGCGGGTTCCCGGTCGGGGTCCGGCTCGGTGACGTGGTCGGGGTCCGGCTCGGTGACATGGTCGGGGTCCGGCTCGCTCGCGACGTGGTCGGAGTCCGGCTCGGTGAGGTGCTCGGAGTCCGGCCCAGCTACGTGGCCGGGGTCCGGCTCGGTGAGGTGAAGGCGGCCAGCCGCCGTTCCGTGCCCGGCTCGCCGGTCGCGATCACGGCGGCGGCCCGCACCCGCGGCAGCCGCAGCAGCGCCGACTCGACCTCGCCCAGCTCGACGCGGTAGCCGTTGATCTTCACCTGGCCGTCCTGCCTGCCGAGGAACTCCAGGTTCCCGTCGGGCAGATGGCGGGCGAGGTCGCCGGTCCGGTACAGCCGCTCGCCGGTCGCCGGGTCGCGCGGGAACCTGGCCGGTCTGCTCCTCGTCGCGCCAGTACCCCGCCGCGACGCCCCGGCCGCCGATGTACAGCTCTCCGGCGACCCAGTCCGGGCGCGGGCGCAGTTGGTCGTCGAGCACCCGGATCGACTGGTGGGGCATGGGCACGCCGTAGGGGATGCTGGGCCAGTCGGGGTCGACCTCGCCGACGGGGTACCAGACCGACCAGATGGACCCTCCGTCGCGCCGCCGAGGCTCACCACCCGCGCCCCGGTGGCCAGCGCGCGGAGCCGGTCGGGCAGCGGTACCGGGATCCAGTCGCCGCTGAGCAGCACCAGCCGCAGGGGCGAGCGCGGTCGGCGCGAGCTTCTCGGCGTACTCGGTGAGGAGTTCGGCCAGCGCGGGCACCGAGTTCCAGACCGTGACGCGTTCTCGGGCGACCAGTTCGGCCCAGTGAGCCGGGTCGCGCCGCTTGTCCCGCGCGGGAGGACGACCGTGCCCCGGCGGCCAGCAGGCCGAACAGGTCGTAGACGGCGAGGTCGAAGCTCAGGAGGAGACGGCCAGGACGCGGTCGTGCGGGCCGACCGCGAAGCGCCGGTTGACCGCGTCGACGGTGTTCGCCGCGCCGCGGTGGTCGATCATCACGCCCTTGGGCGTTCCGGTCGAGCCGGAGGTGAAGATGACGTAGGCCAGGTCCGCGGGGTCGGTGGACACCGACGGCGGGTCGTCCGAGCGGTCGAGGTCGGCGGGCGGTCGACGGCGAGGGCGCGCACTCCGGCCGGTCGCGGCAGCCGGTCCGCCAGCGCCCGCCGGGTGAGCACGGTCCGCACGTCCCCGCGTGCCATCAGGTGCAGCACGCGCGCGTCGGGCAGGTCGGGGTCCAGCGGCAGGAACGCCCGCCCGGCCGCCAGCACGCCGAGCGCGGCGACCACCTCCTGCCAGCCCTTTCCGGTGGCGATGCCGACCAGCACGCTCGCGCCGTCGCCGTCGCCGTCGCCGTCGCCGTCGCCGTCGCCGTCGCCGTCGCGCAGCAGGGTGTTCGCGACCCGGCGGGCCCGGAGGCCAGTTCGCCGTACGTCATCCGGACCTCGCCGTCGACCAGGGCGAGGTGCGCGGGACGGCGGCGGCGCGGGCGAACACCGGCTCGTGCAGCGGGCGCGGGCGGGGATGTCGGCGGGGTGTCGGCGGGCGCGAGCGCCGACCGGACGGTGCGCCGCGCGGCGGAAGCGCGGGCCCCGTCGGCCGGTCCAGTGCGCGCGGTCGGCCACCAGGTCGGCGAGGAGCCGCCGGTAGGCGTCGAACATGCCGTCGACCACGCCGGGGCGGAAGAGTTCGTCGACCGCGTCCCAGTTGAAGACGAGGCGGCCGTCGTTCTCGGCGACCTGGTGGTCCAGGTGCACCTGCGGGTCTGGGTGATGCCGTGGCCGAGTTCGCCCAGCGGGCGCGCTCGGGCTCCGCCGCGTCGGGCGCGGTGGCCATCGGCGCGGTGGCCATCGGCAGGTTCGAGGTGAACACCACCGGGGTCAGCAGGTGCGGCGGGCGGCCGTGCCGCCGGGCCCACTCGCGCATCACCCGCACCCCGCCGAACCGGGCGTGGTCCAGGTCGGCCCAGAGCAGCCGGTGCAGCGCGGCGGCGCGGCTGGCGAAGGGCGCCGGGTCGCGGTGGTCGACTTCGAGCACGGACAGCGAGGTGAAGTCGCCGACGATCAGGTCGACTTCGGGGTGCACCGGTTCGCGCTGGAAGACGGTGAGCATCAGGCTGTAGTGCGGGCGCCTGCTCCACCGGGTCACGGTCTCGGCGAAGGCCGCGAGGAGGACACCGGACGGCGTCAGTCCGAACTCGGCGGCCCTGGCCTTGAGTACGGCCCAGTCCTTCCGGTCCAGCGTCCCCGAGCGGCGTACGAAGCGCGGCCGGTCGATGTCCTCCGGCGCGGTGGCCAGGGCAGTTCGGGCCCCTCGGGCAGGTCGGCGAGGCGGTCGTGCCAGTACCGCCGGGCGGCCCGGTACTCCGGCCCGGCGCGGTCGCGTTCGACGGCCAGCACGTAGTCCCGGAAGGTCAGCTCAAGCGGCGGGTACGCGCGCTCCAGAGCGGCGGAGGGCCTCCCGGCCGGTGGAAGAGTCGATGGGAGAGCTGGCGGAAGAGTTGGCGGAGCGGCCGGTGGCGCGGTCGGTCAACTCGGCCATCACCAGCCCGAAGCTGTGGGCGTCGCAGACGAGCGCGTCGACGCTGACGTGCAGCAGGGTGTCCCCGCCGGGGAGCAGGGAGGCGCGGACGTCGAACAGCGGCCACCGGTCGGCGGGCAGCACCTGGTGGGACAGTTCGCCCCGCCAGTCGGCCAGCCGCGCGGCGGTGTCCGTGGCGGTCTCCCCGCAGGTCCTGGACGGCGATCCGGTACGGGGCACCGACTCCAGCACCCGCTGCGTGCCGTCGGCCGACACCACGGCGCGCAGCATCGGGTGCCGGTCGACCACGGCCCGCAGCGCGCTCTGGAACCGCTCCAGGTCCAGTCCGGTCGCGGTCAGCTCCAGGTAGGCGTGGGTGGAGACCCGCCCCAGCGTCAGGTCGGCGTCCCGGCCGACGAGGTAGGCCCGTTGGATGTCGGTCAGCGGGAACGGCTCGTGCCGCGCCGCCGGGTCGAGGACCGCCCGCGCCGGGGCCGTACGCGCGTCCTGGGGTCCGGCCGCCGCGTCAGGCCGAGTCCCCGCCGCGTCGAGTCCGGTCCCCGCCGCGTCGAGCCGGGTGGCCAGAGCGCGCGCCGTCGGGGCCGCGACGAGGTCGCGCAGCCCGACGGGGTCCCCAGCCGCTCGCGCAGCTCCGCCGCGACCCTCCCGCGAGCAGCGAATTGCCGCCCAGCAGGAAGAAGTCGTCGGTCGGGGCCGGTCGGCCGGCGACCGGCAGCAGTGCGGCGAAGACGTCGAGCACGGCCAACTCGGTCGGCCCTGCGGCCGGTTCGACCGACTCAGCCGGTTCGGTCGGCCCTGCGGCCGGTTGGTCGGCTGCCCGGCCTCCGGCGCGGGCGTGGCCGCAGGGCGCGCAGCCGCCGCCGGTCGACCTGCCGCTGGCGTTCAGCGGCAGCTCCGGGAGCAGGTCGACCGTGGCCGGTACGGCGTGGGCGGGAGCAGTCCGCGCAGGAAACCGGTCAGGTCGCGGGCGGCCGTGACGCGTCGGCGGCCACGGCGTACGCGGCGAGCAGGGCGCGCCGATGCTGTCGGGCGGGCGACGACCGCGGCGGCGCGGATCCCGGGTGCCGCAGGAGCGCGCGTTCCACCTCGCCCGGCTCGACCCGGTGGCCCCGGATCTGCACCTGCTCGTCCAACCTGCCGACGTACTCCAGGTTCCCGTCGGCGCGGCGGCGCACCGCGTCGCCGGTGCGGAACCAGCGCTGTCCCGGACTGCCGCCGGGCAGCGGTCCGAACCGGTCGGCGGTCTCCTCGGGCGTCCGTGGTAGCCGAGGGCCAGCCCGGCCCCGCCGACGTGGAGGTCGCCGACCCCAGCGTCGGCGCGGGCGGGCCGGACGGGTCAGCACGCGGGTGGTCACGCCGTCGATGGCCCGGCCGATCGGGACCGTCGCCGGGTCGCCCCGCGCCGCACCTCGGCCGCGGTGGCGTCCGCGGCGATCTCGGCGCAGCCGTAGAGGTTGAGCAGCCTGCGGCCGGGAGGCGGCGGTGGAACCGTTCGGCCAGGTCGGCGTCGAGCGGTTCACCGCTGCTGATCCAGGTGCGCAGGTCCGGCAGCCGCCGGTGCAGGTCCGGCTGGTCGTCGAGGAGGATGCGCAGCAGCGTCGGCACCACCAGGAGCCGGGTCACCCGGTGTGCGCGCAACCTGTCGACCAGCCGTCCGGGGTCGGCGGTGTCCTCGGCGCCGAGCAGCACCAGCGGTACGCCGGTCAGCAGCGGGCCGAAGGTCTCGCACACCGCGTCGACGAACCCGGGGACGTCCTGGCCGCCGCCACCTCCGCGCCGGTGGCGGGTGGGCCCGCGCCATCCAGCGGACCCGGTTGAGCACGCCGCGATGCGTGCCGAGCACGCCCTTCGGCGGGCCGGTCGAGCCGGAGGTGTAGACGAGGTAGGCCACCGAATCCCGGTGGACGGGCCGGTGCGCGCGGTGTGCCGGGTGCGGTCCGGCCCGCTCGCCCGTTCCGTCGACCGCCACCAGGGGCACCAGGGGCTGTCCATCGCGGCGCAGCGGGCAGCAGCGCGGTGGTGGTGAGCACGCACCGGGGCCGGGCGTCGGCGACGATCTCGGCGAGCCGTTCGGCGGGCTGGGCCGGGTCCAACGCCACGTAGGCGGCACCGGCCTTGAGCACCCCGAGCACGCAGAGCACCGCGTCGGCCGAGCGGGGCAGGCAGCAGGCGACCCGGTCGCCGTCCGCCACTCCCTCGCCCGCAGCCGCGCGGCCAGCCGGTCGGCGGCGCGGTCCAGGGCGCGGTAGCTCACGAAGCGCGTTCCGTCGATCAGCGCGATGGCGTCCGGGGTGCGGTCGACCTGCCGTGCGAAGGCCGCGGGGACGCTGTCGGGCCGCTGGTCGGCCGTCGGCGGCGCGGGCTCGGCGGGGACCGGTCCGGCCAGCAGTTGGGCGGCGGTCAGGCCCGGGTCCCGTGCGCACCCGGCGAGTACGGCGCGCAGTTGCTCGGCGAGCAGCGCGATGGTGGACCCGGCGAACAGGTCCAGGTCGTACTGGAGGGAGATCCTGATCCCGTCGTCCTGTTCCCAGACCTCGGCCACCAGGTCGAACTGCGCGGCCCCAGCTCGACGTCGAGTTGTTCGGCCGCGAGCCCCGGCAGTTCCAGGGTCGGCTGGGTCCGCTGTGCCACGCACAGCACCCTGATGGGGTGTCGCCTCCGCCGTGGGCGCGGCGCAGTTCCAGCAGTCGTTCGTAGGGCATCTCCTGGTGGGCGAGGCTCTCCAGGGCGGACGCGCGCGTCGCCGCCCACAGTTCGCGGAAGCTCTGCCCGTCCTCGACCCGGGTCCGCAGCGGTACGACGTTGACGAAGTAGCCGATGAGCCGGTCGAACTCGGGCCTGGTGCGGCCGGATACGAGGGTGCCGACCGCGAGGTCGCGCTGCCCGGTCCACGCGTTGAGCACCACCGAGAGGGCGGTCAGCACCAGCGTGAACAGGGAGCCGCCGGTTCGCCGCCGCAACCTGTCGAGGCGGTCGGCGAGTTCGGGTCCGATCAGCAGGTTGTGGTTGGCGCCGGCGCCGCGTCCCTCGGCCGGTCGCGGGTGGTCCAGGGGAGTTCGGTGTACGGCAGGTCGGCGATCCGCTCGCGCCAGAAGCCGGTCAGCTCCGCGGCCTCCGGCCCGGCGAGCAGCCGACGCTGCCAGGCGGCGTAGTCCCGGTAGCCCAGTTCGGGGCCGGGAGGGTCACCGGCCGCCCGGCCGTGAGGTCCCGGTAGCAGTCCGAAAGGGACTGGGCCAGCACGCCGTTGGACCAGCCGTCGGTGACGGCGTGGTGGACGCTCAGCAGGATCAGGTGGTCCTCGGGGCCCAGCCGGAACAGCACCGTGCGCAGCAGCGGTCCGTGGCGCAGGTCGAACGGCCTGCGCGCCTGGCCCGCAGCAGCGTGCCGAGCCGCTCGTCCCGGTTGTCGGCCTCGGCCAGGTGGGACAGGTCGACCAGCGAGAACGGCGCGGTGGCCGTGGCGGCGACCGCGCACACCAGGGTCCCGTCCGCGGTCTGGCGCAGGCTGGTGCGCAGGGATTCCTGGCGTCGTACGACGGCGTCGACCGCCGAGCGCAGGGCCACCGGGTTCACCGGGCCCCGCAGCCGGACGGCGGTGGCGTAGGTGTAGGCGGCCGGGGCCAGTTCGTGCAGCACCCACATGCGTTCCTGACCGAAGGAAGGTCGCGAGGTCCCGGTCCGGGCCTCGGTTCCGGCGCGGTCCCGGTCGCGGGCGCGGTCCCGGTCGCGGGCGCGGTCCCGGTCGCGGGTGCCGGGAGCCCGGGCGGGGCCCGGGTCCGGTTCAGGGTCCGGGTGGGGTCAACGGGCGAGGCCGGGTCGGAGGCATGGTCCGGGGCCAGGTCGGAGGCAAGGTCCGAGGCGAGCGTCCGTTCCAGCCGGGCCCGGCCCTCGGGGACAGCGCGGCGATCCGCCCGCGCAGTTCCGCCGCCTCCGCCTCCGTCAGCCCGGCGAGGATTCCGTCCAGCGCTGGTCGCGTCATGGCTGTGCCTCACTCATGATCCGGTCACCTCGCCGACGGTCATCCCGAATTCGGCGGTGAGCAGGTTCGTCCCCACCGCCAGCTGCACCAGGCGTTCGCCGCCCGCCCGCTGGTCGGCCGGGCGCGCCAGCAACTCGTCGAGCAGCCGGGAGACCGCCACCGGGTCGTAGAAGGGTTGTCCCGCGCGGCCGGTCCGGCGCACATCTCCCGTACCGTCGCCAGCAGTTGGTCGTCGCCGACGATCGGCGGGGCGAAGAAGCCGCGCTTGCCGCCCGCGCGCACCTCCTCGGACAGCCGGTCGTGGACGGCGGCGCGCAGGACGTACTTGGTGGTGCCCGCGCGGGTGTACCAGGACAGCGGCGCGGTCCGGACGGTGGCGAACAGGTGGTGGTCGAAGAACGGCAGCCGGACCTCGACCCCGTGGGCGGCGTCCAACCGCTCGGCGGCCAGGATGTAGTTGGGCAGCCAGCTCTTGGCGAACAGGTACAGCGACTGGTGCAGCGGGGAGCGTCCCGCCAGCTGGTGCCGGGACCGGTCCAGCACGGGAGCGCAGGCGTCGGTCCCTCCAGCACCTCGGCGAACTCCGGGCGCAGCAGGGCCGCGACGGGGCCAGGACGGCGAAGTGCCGTTGGTGAGCCAGCTCGGCAGGAAGCCGAGCCGGTCGAGCACACCGCGCAGTTGGCGCGGCGCCCCGAACTCGACGAGCTTGCGGTATCCGGCCCGCGCCCGGTCCATCGCCGCCGGGGACCGGCTCAGCGTGAGGTCCTGCTGGAACTGCGGGTATCCGGCGAAGAGTTCGTCGCCGCCCTCCCCGCCAGCGCGGTCTTGAAGCCCCGGGCGCCGATCGCCGCGCTGTGCAGGTACCGGGCGATGCCGTGCGCGTTCTCCTGCACCATCTCCCCGCGCGGACCGTGGCGGCCCAGTTCTCGGCGAAGTCCGCCGGGGTCAGCTCGATCCGGTGGAGGGGCACCCCGAGCCGGGCGGCAGTCCGCGCCGCGACCGGGCTCTCGTCCAACCTGGCGTCGGCGAAGCCGACGGTGAACGCGGTGACCTCGCGGTGACCGGCGGCGGTCGCGACCATCGCGGAGGAGTCGACACCTCCGCTGAGGTGGCAGGCCACCGGGACGTCGGCGACCGTTCGCAGCCGTACGGACTCCTCCAGCTCGGACCGCACCCGCGCCAGATGCCCGGCGAGCGCGGCCGACGAGAGCGCTCGCCCCGGCCAGTTCCTCGGCCGTGGGTAGTCCAGATCCCAGTACCGGTGGACGGTGACCCCGCCGTCGTCCGCCAGCAGGTAGCACCCGGCGGGAGTTGGCGTACGCCGTGGAAGAGCGTGCGGTCCGGGGAAGGGACATCTGGAGGTGGGCGGCGTAGGCCGACAGGTCCCACCGGGCCGCGACACCGCAGGCGAGGAGGGCCTTGATCTCGGAGGCCAGGTAGAGCCTGCCGTCCTGTTCGGCGTAGTAGAGCGGCTTGACGCCGAACCTGTCCCGCGCCGCGAAGAGCGTCTTCCCGCGGTCGTCCCAGAGCGCGAACGCGAACTCGCCGCGCAGGGTCTCAAGGGCCCGGTGGCCGTCCCGGAGGTAGAGCCGCAACGCGATCTCGCTGTCGCCCCGGGTACGGCAGGGTACCCGCTTCCGGCCAACTCGCGGCGGATCCGCGGGTAGTCGTAGAACTCGCCGTTCGCGACGAGCCGGGTCCGGCTCGGTCCGTCGCCGATCGGCTGGGCGCTCCCTCGGGATCCACCACGGCGAGCCGGGTGTGCCCCAGCACCGCCCGCCCGTCCGGCGAGCACCAGACCCCGGCGCCGTCCGGCCCCTCGGGCGCAGCACCGCCATCGCCGCGTCCACCGACGCGGTCGACAGCCCCGCGTCCCTGGCGAAGACCCCGATGATGCCGCACACGCCGATCACCGGCCCTGACGCGGAACGCGGAAGGTGAGCACGGCGTTCGGCCCGGCGCCCTGGTGCCACCGCTCCCGTTCGAGGCCGTCGTCGTAGATCAGGCAGCCGCCGTGCGGCCAGGTCGTACTCCGCTCCCCGATCCTGATCCCGCTGCCCGCCGCGACGAGCAGGCCGAACTCGACCCGCAGGAACGCGTTGCTCGGTCCGCAGCGGGCCGGGTCGCGGCCCGGGTGTGCCGGAGCATCAGCTCGACGGTCGCCCCGGGGAACAGCAACGCCTCGGGGATCGTGTCGAGGACGCCGCGCAGGAGGGGCAGCGCCTCGGCCGACGCGGTCCACGCGCCGTCGCGGTACAGCTCGACACGGTCGGCCCCGGCCCGGTCTCCGCCGTCCGGCCGCAGCCGGTCGCCGTCGGACGCGGCGCGCATCTCCCCACGATCGCCTCGTGTTGGGCCGCGAGCTGGCCGGTGAACCAGAAGTCGGCAGGATCGCAGTCCGCGCGCACCGGCAGCTCCGGGTGGAACTCCGCGGGCGGTGCAGGGCGAGGTCCACAGGCCCTGGCGTACGGCGAGTTCGGCGCAGTCCGCGGCGGCCCGGGCGCGCCGCCCGCGTGCAGGTCGTCGATGAGCGCCCGGTAGTGGCGGCGGGCCCGGTCGGCGAGCGGTCCCGACAGGTTCGGGCCGGAGGGGCCGCGCCGTGCCGGTCACCACGCCGGTCGCCACGCCCGTCGCCACGCCGGTCGTCGCTCCCGTCGCCGCGCCGTCCGCGTGCGGTACGCGCGGCGAGCTTGTCCGCCTCCGCCACGCGCTGGTGCTCGGTGCGCACGAACAGGGCGTGGTCGGCGAGCGACTTCTCCCTGGTCATGCGGTGCCGCTGGTACGTGTCGTCGAACGGCGCCTTGTAGTCCTGGTAGTGCCGGTGCTCGACGAGGACTCCGGGCACCGGGTACAACCTGCCGAGGCGCCGGGCGAGGTCGAAGACCCACTTCTCGACCTCCCACTGCTGGAAGATCGTCGGCACGAAGTAGCCGAGGGTGTCGTACCAGGACCGGCTGACGATCGGGAAGTCGCAGCCCCTTCCGGGTACTGCGCCGCGTCGAAGTACAGGCACAGCACGGCGTCCCCGTGCAGTTCGGTCAGCTCCCCGGCCCGCTGGTCCAGCGCCACGTCCCAGCCGTAGTCCACGTACAGCTGGTCGTCGTTGGCCATCAGCAGGAAGTCGCCGTCGGCGTGTGCGGCCAGCTCGTTCCAGGCCGCCGCGACGCCGATCGGCGGCCCGACGCGCAGGGCGCAGCGGCCGATCGCCGCGTAGTGCCAGCGCGCCCGGTCGAACAGCTTCCGGTACTCCGGCAGCGCGGGTCGTCCTCGTCGGCGTAGCAGAGCACCTCGATCCGGCCCGGGCGGCGGCGGTGCGCTGCACGCTGCGCAGGAACGCGTTCAGGTTGTCCACGCGGTTCCTGGTCGGGCACAGCAGGGACAGCGGGCGCGGCGCGGCGGTGATCGCGGCGGCGCGCAGCGGAAGGCCGCCCTGGTCCACAGCCGCCGTGGTTCGAGCCGCAGGGCGTAGGTCAGCTTCTGCCGGAGCAGCAGACTGCCGTTCACCGTGTCGACAATCCAGCGGCGCCGGTGGCGCCGGTCCCGCAGCAGGTCGGTGACGAGGTCCTGGAGCCTTCCGTCCCGGTAGCGCCCGTGGTGGCCCAGGAGCAACCTGCCGAGGTCGTGGGCGGCATCGAGCGCCGTGCGGTCCCCGGTCACCGGCGGGCCTCCTCTGCGACGCGTTCCTCGGCAACCTGCCGTTCGATCCAGCGGTAGGTGCGGCGCAGTCCGTCGTCCAGGGCGGTGCTCGGCTGCCAGCCGAGCAGTTGGCGGCACAGCGTGTTGTCCGAGACGCGGCCCATCGGCCCCACCGGCTTGTCGGGCCGGTAGCGCGGAACGATCTCCTTCCCGCGACGCGGGAGATCCGGCCGACCAGTTCCGTGATGCTGATCCGCTCCTCGGAGCCGATGTTCACCGGTTGGTGCGCCGTGGACCGCGCGAGTCGCAGCAGGCCGGTGACGCAGTCGTCGACGTAGCAGTAGGACCTGGTCTGGGTGCCGTCGCCCCACACCTCGATCTCGCCCGAACCGCCCGGTACGGCGGCCACCTGCCGCACAGCGCGGACAGGGACTTGGCCCGAGGCCCGGAGTAGGCGCCCAGCGGGCCGTAGACGGCGTGCAGCCGAGCGATCTTGATGTCCATGCCGTAGGTCCGGCGGAAGGTGCCGCACAGGATCTCGGTGGTGAGCTTCTCCCAGCCGTACTCCATGTCCGGGTCGGCGGGGAAGACCGTGCCCTCCTTCAGGGGAGCGCTGTCCGGCCGCGCTGCGCGGAGTTCGGATAGACGCAGGCGGAGGAGGTGTAGACGACCGTGCCGACCTCCGCGGTGCGGCACGCCTCAACGGTGTTGACCGAGATCAGCAAGTTGTCGCGGAGGATCTCGGCGGGGCCGCGTGCGTCCACCCGATGCCGCCCATGTTGGCGGCCAGGGCGAACACCTCGTCCGCGCCGGACACCGCCGCCGCGCACGGGCGGGCTCGCGCAGATCGGCGATCACGAACTCGTCGGCCTCGCTGGGCCCGTACGCGGGCGGGCGCACGTCCACCCGCGCACCCGCGCCCGCGGTCGGCGGCTCTTCAGCGCATGGACCAGATGCGCCCCACGAAGCCACCGGCTCCGGTCACCACGACCAGTGTCACGCTCGCTCCTCATCGATGTCCCGGCGGCGTGCCGCCCTCATGTCACGGCCCGCTCTGTCCTGTTCGGCCAGGCGCTCGCGTTCGGCGTGCCGCTTGTTCCGCTCGGCGATCAGGGCCCGCGGACCGGACAGCGGCTGGGCCGGGTCGGCGACGAACGCGGCGAGGCACGCCGTCAGCGCGTCGAGCATGGCCCGGACCCCGGACGCGGGGAGCCGGGCGGCGTCGTACCGGGCGAGCAGCCGCGGCTGTGCGCGCGGCACGACTTCGAGCACCAGCGGATAGCCCTCGTCAACGGCGGTGCGCACCTCCCCGACGCGGAGCCCGCCGCCCGGGTGCCCTCGCCCGGAGAGGCACCGTCCGGAGTGGCCTCGCCCGGAGAGGCATCGTCCGGAGCGGCCTCGTCCGGGGTGGCCTCACCCATTGCCGTGGGGAAGTTCTCGATCACGACGATGGTGTCGAACAGGTCGGCGCCCCGGTGGGGCCGACGCCCGGTGGCCCGGCCCAATGGGACATGACCGTGCTCCCGCATCCCGGCGAGCCGGTGCTGCAACGCGCGCAGCCAGGGCAGGACCGCGCTGTCCGGCGCGCAATCCGCCCGGAGCGGCACGGTGTTGATCAGCAGGCCGACCAGTTCGGTGGCGCCCGGCAGGTTGGCAGGACGGCCGGAGACGGTGACGCCGAAGACGACGTCGTCGCTCGCGCACAGTTCGGCCAGCAGCAGGGCCCAGCCGCCGTACAGGACGGTGCTCACGGTGAGCCCGTCGCGGCGGCAGAACGCGTCCAGCCCGGCGGCGAGTTCGGGCGGCACGGTCAGCGTGACCTCGGCGCGGCGCGCGGCGGCGCCGTGGCCGCCCCGGGCCCGGCCCCACGCCCCTGGTCGGCCCCGCGACCCTGGCCGGACCCGCGACCCTGGCCGGACCCGCGACCCTGGTCGGCGTCGTCAGTCCGGCGAGTTGTCCGGCCCAGAACCGCTCGTCGGCGGCGGCGTCCCTGGTCCGGACCCAGTCCAGGTAGGCGGACAGGGGCGGCCTGTCGGGCACCGGGGCCGCTCGCCCGCCGCCAGGGCCCGGTAGCAGGCGAGGAAGTCCGCGAGGACAAGTTGCTGGGACCAGCCGTCGAGGATCAGGTGGTGGTGCGTCCACACGCAGCGGTACGCGGTGTCGGACTCGCGGAACAGGGCGAGCCGCAGCAGCGGCGCGCTCCCCAGGTCGAAGCCACGGGAGCGGTCCCGGTCGAGGAACGCGGCCAAGTCGGCGGCCCGCTCCGTCGCGTCGCGGTCCCGCCAGTCGTGGTGGTCCACGCTCACCTCGGCGTCGACGGCGACCACTTGGCGGGCCGGGTCCCCTCACGCCACGCGAAAGACACCCGCAGCGCCGGGCTCGCGGCCACCGTCGCCTGCCAGGCCGCGCGGAACGCGGCCAGGTCCAGGGCCCGGTCAGCAGGCACTGGACCTGCACCAGGTACGCGCCGGGGCCGCCGCCGACCGCGTGGAAGAGCATGCCCTCCTGCATCGGGCTGAGCGGGTACTCGCCGGGCCCGAAGCCGAGAGCGGAGCGGGAGGCGGAGGCGGGGACGGCTGCCGGGCGGGCGGGCCCGCGTCCCGTTCCGCCCGGCGGGCGAGGGCCCGCACGGTCGGCAGGTCGAACAGGTCCTGGGCCGTGATCCGGAATCCGGCCTGCTCCAGCTTGGCCACGATCACGATCGCGTGCACCGAGTCGCCGCCCAGGGCGAAGTAGTCGTCGTCGACGTCGAGTTGGTCCAGCTCCAGCACCTCCCGCCAGATCGCGGCGATGGTCCGCTCGGCCCCGGTACGGGGCGCGGTCGGCGGCGCGTGGCCGTCGGGGCGTCCTCGGCCAGCCATCGGGCCAGCAGTTCCTGCTTGGTCCCGGAGAGCCGGGCCACGCGCGCGTCAGATTCGGACATCGCCGCCTCCGGTCTCGTCCGGGGAGTTCGGGGTGATCGGGGAGTCCGGTCGGCTCGGAGTGATCGGTGGGTTCGGGGTGTCCGGCGGGCGGGCCGAACTCCGCAGCAGCAGGGCCGCCTCCTGCTCGGTCAGTGCCTCGATCCGGTCGATCAGCCGGTCACGCCGGTCACGCCGGTCGCGTGTTTCGGGCAGCGCCGCGTAGTCGACCTTGCCGTTCCGGGTCAGCGGCAGGTCGTCGCGGCGCTGGATCTCGGTGGGGACGAGGCGGCGCGGCAGCCGCTCGGCGAGCCAGCCGCGCAACTGCCCGGCGTCGGGCGTCCGGTCGTGGTGGCCGGGCCCCGGGCCGGAGACCAGTAGGCGACCAGCCGCGTACCACCGGCCGGGGCCGGGCACGGCACGACCGCGGCCCGCGCCACGGCCGGGTGCGCGGCGAGCGCCTGCTCGATCTCGCCCAACTCCACGCGGAACCCACGGATCTTGACCTGCCGGTCGGTGCGCCCGTGGAACAGCAGTGCTCCGGTGGCCAGCCGCCGCACCACGTCTCCAGTGCGGTAACGGCGTGCGCCGGGGCGCCCGGGTCCAGGACGAAGACGGCGGCCGTGTCGGCAGGTTGACCGAGATAGCCCCTGGTGACCCCGAAACCACCGACCACCAGTTCCCCGGCACGCCGGTCGGAGCGGGCGCCCGTCCACGAGAACCGCCGCCGTGGCACCCGTGATCGGCCCGCCGATCGGCACCGGCCCTCGCCGGTGTCCCCGCCCGCTGCGCGCAGCAGCCGACGACGGTCTCGGTGGGCCCGTACTCGTTGAACACCACGGCGTCCGGGGCCGCTTCGCGTACGGCGGCGACCTGCGCGGCGTCCAACTGCTCGCCGCCGACCACGGCGGTGACGCCGGTGAGCCCGCGCCGCGCGCGGCAAGTTGCCGGGTCAGCGCGGACAGGTGGGACGGTGTGACCTTCAGCAGGGTGTGGTGGCCGATGGCCAGTGCCGCGCCCAGCCGGGCCGGGTCCGTGCCAGGCAGCAGGTGCGCCGTGCCCCGGCAGCCAGCGGCGCGAGCAGCGCGGTCACGCTCAGGTCGAAGGCCAGTGAGGAGTGCACCGGGGAGAGGTGCGGTCGGTGATGCCGTACGCGGGGCCGCACCAGCTCAGGTAGGTGACCAGGCCCTGGTGCGGGACGCCGACCGGCTTCGGCCGCCCGGTGGAACCGGAGGTGGCCAGGACGCAGGCGAGGTGCTCCGGCCGCAGTCGCGGGCGCCGTGGCCGTGTCGGCGCGCCGACACCTCCACCGCTGTCGGCGCCGGTGCCGTCGGTCCGCAGGATCGTCCGGGGATCGACCCGGCGGGCACGGGTGCCCCGGGTGGCAGCACCGTGAGCGCCGCGCCCGCCTGGGCGAGCAGGGCGGGCACCTGGCGCGGCGGGTCTCGGCGTCGACGGGCAGATAGGCCGCTCCGGCGCGCAGGACCGCCAGCAGCCCGATCACGCAGTCGACGTCGCGGTCCGCCCACAGGCCGACCACGGTCTCCGGGCCGACCGAGCGCGCTTGCAGCATCGCGGCGAGCCGCCCGGCCCGCTGCCACAGCACCCGGTAGCTGACATGCCGGTTCCCCTCGTACAGCGCGATCCGGTCGGGGCCTCGGCGTACCGCGTCCTCGATCAGGTCCGGTACCGACTCCCCGGCGGCGCCGGAAGTTCGGCAGGTCGTACGGGCGGCTGCGGGCGGAACCCGGCGGCGGGACGGTGCGGCGCCCGCGCGGCGCTCTCCAACGCGGCGCGGTACCACCGGGCGATCTCCGCCGCCCGTTCGGCGAGGGCCCCGGCCGGGTCGGCCTCCAGCAGCAGCCGCAGCCGGCCGGACTCCGCGTCGACGTTGAAGTGGGCGGTCAGCGGCACGTACGTCTGGTCGGGCGCCTGGAGGCCGGACACCGCGGGCCGCCCGCGCCGACAGGTCGCTGTAGAGGTGGAAGTGGGTGAAGACGAACAGCGTGTCGAACAGGCTGCTCGCGTCGAACTCGCGGTTCAGCGTGACCAGTGGGTAACGCCGGTAGGGCGAGATCCGCGTCTCGGCCGCATGGGCCGTCGACGCCAGTTGGGCCCAACTTGCCGCAGCCGGGACCGGAGCGCGCAGCGGCACGATGTTGTTGAACACGCCGACCGCCCGGTCGCCGTCGGCACGTTCGGGCCTGCCGTTGGTCTCCAGGCCGGTGACCAGGTCGGTGCGGCCGGTCAGCGACCGGACGATCCGCAGGTGCACGCCGAGCAGGACGTGCTTGAGTCCGACCCCAGTTCGGCCGCGAGTTCGGCGAGGCCGTCGCGTACCGCGTCGTCGATCTCCACGACGGTGCGCTGCTGGTACACCGGCGGTCCGCCGACGGCCGGGGACGGGCGGCCGGGGGCGGCAGCGTGCACGGTTCGGCACCGCGCAGTTCCGTGGCCCAGAAGGCGCGGTGCTCCGGTGAGCGGATGGCGGCGCGTTCCAGCCGGACGAAGTCCGCGTAGCCCGTGCGCAGCGCGGCGGGGCGATCGGTCGACCCCGAAGCGCGGCGCGGTAGGCGGAGAGGAGTTCGGTGAGCACCAGCGCGGTGCACCATCCGTCGAGGGCGAAACTGCTGACGGTCAGCCGGAATTCGGGGCCGTGGTCGTGCGCGGTGAACCGCACCAGCGGGCCGTGGTCGAGGTCGAAGTGGCGCTTGCGCTCGCGCAGCATCCACGCGGCGAAGCTCTCCGCACGGCTCTCTTCACGGCCACCCGCACGGCCCTGCCCGCGACTCTCCTCGCGGCTCTCCTCTCGCGCGGGGTCGGCGCACCGGTCAAGCACCTCGACGGGCAGGCGAGGGAGGGCCTTCGGCACGAGCTGTACGGGCTCGGCGAAGCTGCTGAGGTCGAAACGGGAGCGCAGGTAGGGGTGTTGGGCCAGGACGTGGGCGACGGCCCGTTCCAGCGCGCCCGGCACGAGGCGGCCGCCACCGCGACGCTGGTCACGTAGACCTCGTAACCAGGGTCGTCGCGGTGGACCAGCAGCGCCCGCTGGGCCATCGAGACCGGGTAGGCGTCGGCGAGTTCGGGCCGCCCGGCCAGCTCCGGGCACAGGCCGAACGGCGGCACCGCCCGCTGTTCCCTCGCGGGTTCCGGGCGGCGGCGGGCCCCGGCCGGGTGTCGAGGTACGCGGCCAGCTCGGCGACGCTGGGGTGGGCCAGCAGCTCGGTGACGGTGAAGCCCAGTCCCGCCTCCTGGGCCGAGGCGACGATCCGGATCGCGAGGATCGAGTCACCGCCGAGGGTGAAGAAGTCGGTGTGGACGTCGACGGCCGACCTGCCGAGGTGCCTCCCCACAGGGCCGCCAGCCGCCGTTCGACCAGGGTGAGTTCCGGGCGGATTCCGGGGCGGATTCCGGGCGAGTCCCCGCGCGGGTTCCGGAGTGAGATCGGGGGCGGGGCCCGGGCGGGTGCCAGGGCGGGCAGGGCCCGCCGGTCGAACTTGCCGCTCGCCGTGACCGGCAGCGCCTGGAGCACCACGAGGTCGGTCGGCACCAGGTAGCCGGGCACCGAACGACGGAGCTTGTCGCGCAGTACGGCGGGGGCGGGCGCTCCGCCCGGTGACGTAGCCGGTCAACCTGCCGTCGCGCGCGACCGCGACGGCGTCCGTCACGCCGGGCAGCGCCCGCAGCAGTTCGGCGACCTCGCCCAGCTCGACCCGGTTCCCGGCGATCTTCACCTGGTGGTCGGTCCGGCCGAGGAAGACGAGCGCGCCGTCCATCCGGCGCCGGGCCCGGTCGCCGGTGCGGTACACCGTTCCCCGGCCGCCTCGGGGTCCGGGAGGAAGGCCGCCGCGGTCTGCTCCGGGCGCGCCAGGTAGCAGGTTGCCAACCCTCCCCGCCGACGAACAGTTCGCCGGGTACCGCCACCGGCACCGGGCGGAGCCGCTCGTCGAGCACCCGGACCGAGGTGTTGCTGATGGCCCGGCCGATCGGGACCGGCCCCGCGTCGGACGGCGCGCACGGCCAGGCCGTGACGTCGACCGACGTCTCGGTGGGGCCGTAGAGGTTGTGCAGTCGCGCGTCGAACAGCTCGAAGAACCGGTCCCTGGCGGTCGCGGGCAGCGCCTCGCCGCTGCACAGCACCCGGCTCAGCGGCGAGCGTCCGGGGTCGCGCGCGCCGCTTCGGACAGGAACGGGGTGAACATGCTCGGCACGAAGTGGACGGTGCTGATCCGGGCGCGTTCGATGAGCCGTACCAGTTCCCGGGGTCGCGGTGGGCGCCGGGCGCGGCGAGCACGACGGTGCCACCGGCGATCAGTGGCCAGCACAGCTCCCACCACGAGACGTCGAATCCGACGGGGTCTTGTGCAGGACCCGCTCCCCGGCGTCGAGCCGGTACTCCTCCCGCATCCACGCCAGCCGGTTGACGATGCCGCGGTGCGGGACGAGCACCCTTCGGCGTACCGGTGGAGCCGGAGGTGTACAGCAGGTAGGCAGGTTGCTCGGGGTGGACTCGGGCCGAACAGCGGTGCCGTGGACGCGCGGTGAGCAGCGCCCTGGTCAGCAGCGCCCGCGCGGGCAGGGCGGTGGCGCGCTCCCGCAGGACTCCTCGGTCAGCAGGAACCTGGCGCCGCTGTCGGCCAGCGTCGCCGCGTGCCGGGCGGTGGGTCCGCCGGGTCCAGCGGCAGCACGGCGCACCCGGCGTTCAGTACGGCGAGGTAGCCGATCGGCAGCAGCGGGCCGCGCTCGTGCAGTACGGCGACAGGTTCGCCGGGCGCGGCGCCCAGCGCCCGCAGCCGGGCCGCGACGGTGGTCGCCGCCCGGTGCAGCGCGGCGTAGCTCAGGTGCGCGGTGGAGCCGTCCGCCGCGGAGCGAGGACGGCCGTCGCGTCCGGGTGGGCGGCGGTGGCGGCGGCCACCAGGCGGTGCAGGCCGCCGGGGTCGGGCCGCCGCCGCGCCGGTCCGGTCCCGGCGTCCCCGGTGAGGTCCTCGCTTAGCGGGATCTCGTCCACCAGGAGGCCGGGCTCCGCGACGACGGCGCGCAGCACCGCGCTGAAGTGCCGCGCCATCGCGGCCACCGTGTCCGCGTCGAACAGGCTGGTCCGGTACTCCCAGCGGCCGGTCAGCTCGCCGTCGACCAGCGCCATGCTGAGGCTGAGGTCGAGCTGCGACCAGCGGCGCTCCACGGGCACCACGGACGCGGTCACGGCCCGAACGCCGCCTGTCCGGCGGTCCCCTGGGCCAGGGCGAAGATGCCGTCGCGCGGCTCGCCGTACTCCTGCTGGAGCACGAACTGGCTCTGCACCAGCGTCGCGCGGCCGGTCTCCCGGGCGGGGCGAGGTCGGTGACCAGACGGCGGAACGGGTACCTGCCGTGCGCGAGCGCGTCGCGCAGCAGCGTCGCGGTGTCCGCCAGCAGTGCCGCGAACGAGGTCCCCGGGCGCAGCGGGAGCGGAGCGGGACCGGGTTGACGAAGCAGCCGACGGCGTCGGCGAGTTCGGCGGAGTCGCGATCCGCCAGCAGCGTGCCGAGCACCAGGTCGGGTCGGCCGGTGCAGCGGTGCAGCAGCGCCCGGTAGGCGGCGAGCAGGACGGTGAACAGCGTGCGGTCGCGGCGCCTGGCCAGAGCCCGCAGCTCGTCGGTCAGCTGTCGCGGCAGCCGGAACTCCGCCGTCGCGCCGTGGAAGTCGCGTTGCGGCGGGTGCGGCCGGTCGGTGGGCAGGGCGAGGCTCGCCGGTGCGTCCGCCAGCGTCTCGCGCCAGTACGCCATGTCCTCCGCGTACGTCGGGGAGTTGGCGTAGTCCTCGGCGGCGGCCAGGGCGACGGCTCGCGGGTCGCTCGCCGGAGAGAGCGCCCTCGGGGAGACCGCCGCCGGGGAAGCTCCGCCGGGATGCCGGTGGTCTCCGCGAGGTAGCGGGCGCGCAGTTCGTCGAGCACGACCAGGAACGACCACAGGTCCGCCACGAGGTGGTGCGCGACCAGCACGAGGAGGTGGGTGTGGTCGTCGCGGCGCAGGAGCGTCGCGGTGAACGGCGGGCCTCGGCCAGGTCGAACGGCCGCTCCACCAACTCCAGCAGCCGCGCCGCGAGATGCTCGTCCGGGCCCGTCTCCCCGCGACGTCCCCGCGATGTCCGCCTCAACGTCCTCCTCGATGACGCGCAGTCGCGGACCGTCCGGTTCCACGTGGCATCGGGGCAGCCCGTCGTGGACCGGGAACCGGGTGCGCAGCGCCGGGTGCCGCGCGGTCAGGGTCCGCAGGGCCCGGTCCAGCGCCGGTACGTCCAGCGGCCCGTCCAGCCTGAGCACCCGGGAGAGGTGGTACGCGGCGCCGCGCGGGTCCAGTTCGTGCTCGAACCACAGCGCCTCCTGGTTCGCGGTCAACGCGTCGCTCGCGGTCAGCGCGTCGTTCACAGTCAACGCGTCGTTCGCGGTCAGCGCGTCCCGGCCGTCGCCACCAGCCAGGCCGGACCCGGGCCCGGAGCCGCGGCCAGGCCCGGACCCGGATCTGTCACGGCGTCCGCCGCCAAGACGTGTCCGGCGAGGTCGTGGGGCTGGCGCCGTCGGCGAGGGCGGCGGCGCCGATGTCCACCCGTACCGTCGCCGCACGCGGTGGCGCAGTTCCATCGCCCGCAGGAGTCCAGCCCGAGGCGTACCAGGGCTCGTCCGGCCGTGGCGGGTCCCGGCGAGTCCGGCGAGCGCCGCGGCGGTGGCGGCCAGCGCGGTCGCCAGGACCATGGTCCGCTCACCCGGCGCCGTGGCGTCGAGTTCGGCGCGGCCCGGCAGGTCGGGGACCTCGGTCCGGTCGGTGCCCACGACGCCGACGACGGGCAGTTCGCCGTCCGCGTAGGACTGGCGGCAGCGCTGCCTGCGGACCTTGCCGCTCGTCGTCTTCGGCACGGCTCCCTGCGCAGGAAGACCACGCGGTGGATCTCGACGCCGTGCCGGACGGCGACCGCCTGCCGTACCCGGGCGGCGATTCCGGCGAGGTCCGGCTCGTCCCGGGCGTGGCCAGTTCGTAGCACAGCACGAGCCGCTCGGCGCCGTCGACGTCCACGGGGAAGGCGGCTCCGCAGGAGGGCCGCAGCGCCGGGTCCGCCTGTTCGGCCGTGTACTCCAGGTCGTGCGGGTAGTGGTTCTCGCCCCGGATGACGATGAGGTCCTTGTGCCGCCCGGTGAGGTGCAGCCCGCCCTCCAGCAGGCACCCGAGGTCGCCGGTGCGCAGGTAGGGGCCCTGGTCGCTGTCGGTGAGGTCGGTGTCGGCGAGGCGGGCGCCGAAGGTCTCCTCGGTCTCGCGGGGCCGGTTGTGGTACCCGGCGGCGACGCCCTCGCCGCGCAGCCAGACCTCGCCGATCCGCCCGTCCGGCAGGGCGGTTCGGGTGTCCGGGTCGACGACGCGCACCTCCGTCCCCGGGACCGGGAGTCCGCTGGAGACCAGGGTGGTGCCGGGCTCGTCCGCGCCCACGGCGGTGACCCGGCCCGCCCTGAGGTCGCCGGGTCGGCGCGTACCGCGGTCGGCGGCTGGTCGAAAGGGTCGCCGTCACGATCAGCGTCGCCTCGGCGAGGCCGTAGCAGGGAAGTGCGCGGCGGGCGCGAACCCGGCGGCGCGGAAACCCGCGCTGAAGCGGCGCATCGTGGTGTCGCGGACGGGTTCGGCGCCGTTGTAGGCCACGGCCCAGGACGACAGGTCGAGGGTGGCGCGGGTGGCCTCGTCGACGCGCCGCAGGCACGCTCGTAGGCGAAGTTGGGGCCGCCGCTGACCCTGGCGCGGTAGGTCCCGATGGCGCGCAGCCAGTTCAGCGGCTCCCGCAGGAAGGCGCCGGGCGGCATCAGCACCGACCGGGAGCCGAGGTAGAGCGGTTGCAGCAGGTTGGCGATCAGGCCCATGTCGTGGAAGAGCGGGAGCCAGCCGACGAAGGTCGCGTCGCGGTCGTTGCCGCAGGCGAGTTGGATCGCGCGCTCGTTGCTCAGCAGGTTGGCGTGGGTGACCCGGACGCCCTCGGGGTCCGGGTGGAGCCGGAGGTGTACTGGAGGAACGCGGTCGCGCCGGGGTCGGCCGGGGCCGGGGTCCAGCCGTCGGCGGCGGCGTCGGGAACCTCGCGGACGTCGGCGCCGGGCAGCCGTCCGGCGCCGACCGCGCGTCCTCGGACCGGCGGAGCACGAGCGCGGGCCGGGCGTCGGCGGTGATGGCGGCGAGCCGCTCCGCCCGGCCCGGCCCCGGCCGGAGTCGCAGGGCACCGCGACGCTTCCCGCGTACAGGCAGCCGAGGAAGGACTCGACGTACTCGATGCCGGAGGGTAGGCGATGAGCACCCGCTCGCCGCGGCAGCCGCGTTCGGCGAGTTCGGCGGCGATGGCCCTGGCGCGCAGGTCGACGGTGGCGAAGTCGCGGCTCGCGGTCTCCGTGACGCCGTCGGCGAGGAACAGGTAGGCGGGCCGGTCCGGCGTGCGTTCGGCGTGCCGCCGCGCGATGTCGACGATGCCGAGTGGCGTGGCGGTCATGTCGGCTCCTCCCGGCCTCGGCCAGCCGCAGCGCCTCCCGGATCAGCGCGCCGCGACGGACGGCGCGCGCCCGGTCGACCGCCTCGGCCAGGGCCGCGAAGTCGGGTGCCTGGTACGCCTGGCGGATCGGCAGGTCGATGCCGAAGACGGTGACGATCCGGAAGTGGAACTGGGTGAGCTGGAGCGAGTCCCGCCCAGGTCGAAGAAGTTGTCGCGCATACCGATGCCGTCCGGGCCCGTCCGGCCCAGCACCTCGGCGGCCAGCTCGGTGAGCGTGCGTTCGGTCGGGGTGGCGGGCGGGCGGCTCCGCGGCCGGTCGGGCTCCAGGGGCGGAGCGGGCAGGGCCTTCTCGTCGAGCTTGCCGTTCCGGGTGAGCGGAAGCGCGGCCAGCAGGACCGTCTGACGCGGGATCAGGTGAAGGGGAGGCGGTCGGCCAGGAAGCTTCGCAGCGGGCCGTCGGCCAGGTCGCGGGCCTGGGCGGCGCTCTCGGCGACCACGTAGGCCACGAGCCGTCGCCGCTCCCCGAGCCGTGGGCGGTCACCGCGCAGTCGCGTACCGCGGGGTGGGTGAGCAGGGCGGCTTCGATCTCGCCGGGTTCGACGCGGTAGCCGCGCAGCGAGAGCTGCTTGTCGCTCCGGCCGAGGTAGTCCAGTTCGCCGGGGAGGCTCCGTACGAGGTCGCCGGTGTGGTACCGGCGCCCGCCGGATCGGCCGGGCGCGGGCCGGAACCGGTCGGCGGTCAGGTCGGGGCGGCCGAGGTAGCCCGGGCCACGCCGATCCCGCTGACGGTCAACTCCCTCGGCCGCCGACCGGCAGCGGATGCCCGTCGCCGTCGAGCACCTCGACGTGCTGGCCGGGAAGCGCCCGGCCCAGCGGGCTGGCCACCGGGCCGTGCCGGTCGTCCGGCCGCAGTCGGCGGCTGGTGACGTGCACGGTGGTCTCGGTGACGCCGAACATGTTCACCAGGCGCGGTCCGCGGTCGCCGATCCGGTCGAACCAGGGGCGAGCCTGGCCACTTCGCAGGACTCGCCGCCGAGGACCACCAGCGTCAGCGGCAGGCCGCTCGGCGCGGTGCGCGGCGCGGCGGGCAGCAGGGCCCGGAAGGCGCTCGGCGTCTGGCCGAGTACGCCGACGCGCTGGGCCAGCAGCGTCGCCCACAGCTCGTCCGGGGCGCGCACCACGTCCGGGGCACGAGCACCAGCCTGGACCCGCTGGTCAGGGCGCCCCAGATCTCCCATACGGAGAAGTCGAACGCCGAGGAGTGGGTCAGCGCCCAGGTCCGCGGTGTGTCCGTCCCGGGAGCGCGGCCCGGCACGCGGCGAGCACGGCGGTCACGTTCGCGTGGCTGACCAGTACGCCTTTGGGGCCGCCGGTGGAGCCGGAGGTGAACACGGCGTAGGCCAGGTTGTCCGGGTGGGTCGGCGCCCGGGCGGCGCGGCTGTCGCCGCCCGGGCGCCGCCGCCCAGTCGTCCGGCCGGTCCAGGAGGAGCGTGTCCGCGCCGGGGCCAGGTTCCGGGCCGGGGCCAGGTTCCGCGCCGGGTCCAGGTTCCGGGCCGGGGCCAGGTTCCGGGCCGGGGCCAGGTTCCGGCCGGAGTCCGGCGCGTGGCGCACGGTGGACTGGGTGAGCAGCAGTCGGATGCCGCGGCGCGGGCCAACTCGGCGCGGCGGCGCGGCGGATCGGCCGGGTCCATCGGCACGTACGCCGCCCCGGCCTTGAGGATGCCGAGCGCTCCGACGACCAGGTCGAACGAGGGCTCGGCGCACAGCCCGACCATGGTCTCCGGCCCGCAGCCCGCGGCCCTCAGCGCGGCGGCGAGCCGGTC
Organism: Streptomyces sp. M19; assembly: GCA_038070365.1. Lineage (GTDB taxonomy): Bacteria > Actinomycetota > Actinomycetes > Streptomycetales > Streptomycetaceae > Streptomyces. Next base: position 1,169,382 of record JAMYWE010000001.1, read on the forward strand.
GGCCCGCGCGTCGAGTTGTCGGTAGGTGAGCTGGCCACGGCCGCGGCTGAGCGCCACGGCGTCCGGCTGCCGGGCGGCGATCCGCTCAACCTGCCGGTGCAGACAGCCGGTTTCCCGGTCGGTGACCGGGTCGCCGGGCTCGGCGGGAACGGGCGCGGGCGGGGCAGAGGCGGATGCGGCGGGAACGGGCTCGGCGGGCGCGGGCGCGGGGATCGCGGCGACCGGCGGCTCCGGATCCGCGGCGGCGGCGCGCAGCACGGCCGCCGTCCTGGCCAGGATCTCGGCCGCCGTCGCGCCGTGCAGCCGGGAGCGGTCGTACTCAACTCCAGCTCCAGGCCGCCGGGGAGCGGGGACACGGTCATGGTGAGCGGGAACTTGGCGGCCACCGGTGGCGAGGGCAGCACCGTCGCGGTCAGCCCGGTCAGCTCCACCCGGGGTGCCGGAGTGTTCTGATAGGCGAACGCGGCCTGGACGAGCGGGGTTTCGGCGAGCGAACGCCGGGGGCGTACCGTCTCCACGATCCGCTCGAACGGGACCTCCTGGTCGTCGAGGCCCTGGCTGACGACCTCGCGCACCCTGCTGAGGAGTTCGCCGAATCCGGTGGTGCCCGACAGGTCCAGCCGCAGCGGCAGCAGGTTGACGAAGCAGCCGACCAGCCCGGCGAGTTCGGGCCTGGCGCGGCTGGCGACCGGGCTGCCGACCACCAGGTCGCGCTGGCCGGACAGGTTCGCGAGCGCCAGCCCGTAGCCGGTCAGCAGCACCGAGAACAGGGTGGTCCGGCGCCGACCTGCCAGCTGCCGGAGCCCGCGTACGTCGGCGTCGCCGAGCCGGGACCGCAGCACCCGGCGACCTGGTCGGCGGGCGGGTCCGACGCCCTGCCGAGCAGTTCCAGCCGGTCCGGCGCGCCGTCGAGCGACGCCCGCCACCGGGCCAGCCGCTCGGCGGCGCCGGGCCCCGCGCGCGGTGCCGCTGCCAGGCGGCGAAATCCCCGTACTGCACCGGCAGTTCGGCGAGTTCGGCGGGTGTCCCGCGACGTGCGCCCGGTACAGGTCGGCGAGGTCGGTCAGCAGCACCCCGAGCGACCAGCCGTCGGCCGCGATGTGGTGGCGGATCAGGACGAGTTCGTGTTCCGTCCGGTCGAGGCGGAACACGACGGCCCGCAGCACCGGGCCGGTCGTCAGGTCGAACGGGCGGAGGGCCAGTGCCGCCGCTTGGTCGCGGCTCGCCGCCCGTCGGGCGGACGCGGGCAGCCCGGAGAGGTCGACCAGCGGCAGTTCCACCGGTTCGGCGGCGGGCCGTACCTCGGCGACAGGACTGCCGTCGAGGACCGGGTAGCGGGTGCGCAGCACCTCGTGCCTGCGCAGCACCTGTTCCAGCGCCGAGCGCAGGGCGGGCAGGAGGAGTTGGCCGGTGAGCCCGAGGCGCAGCGGCAGGTGGTAGGAGCTGGCCGTGGGGCGGAACCGGTGGGTCAGCCACATGCGCTCCTGCTCGAAGGAGAGCGGCACCGGGCGCCGTCGGCCACCACCGGAATGCCGTCGGTGGCGCGCAGCTCGCGCAGGATCTCGGCCTTGTGCGCGGAGATCTCCGCCCGTACCTCGGCCGTGAGCACGCCGTGCCGTGCCACGCACCGCAGCCGGTCCCCGTCGGCGGTGACGGTGATACCGCGTCGGCGCAGCTCCGCGAGGATGGTTCCGGCACTCACAGCAGCACCTCGTCCCCTGTGGCGCGCTCGATCGCGGCGGCCTGGGCCGCGATGGTCGGCGCGTCGAAGAACTCCGCCATCGACAGCTCGACCTTGTGGCGCTCCCGGATCAGGGACAGCAGCCGCAGGGCGATCAACGAGTCGCCGCCCAGCTCGAAGAGGCTGTCGTGCACGCCGATGGGCTCGCCGCCCAGCACGCTCGCCCAGCATCCGGCCAGGCTGCGCTCCAGCGGGAGCCCGGCGCCTGGTAGGCGGTCGACAGGTCGGCCCGGTCCCGCCGGGACGGGCGATCCGCAGGTCGGCGAGCGCCGCGCGGTGGTCCTCGGTACTGAAGGCCGCGTGCCTGGCCAGCAGCGCGTGCAGGTCCTGCGGGCAGACCAGCACCTGCGGGGTCCGCCGGAGGCGAGGATCCGGTGGAACAGCTCGACGCCCTGCGCCTGGCTGATCCCGTCGAGCAGGTCGCCGGTCGACGCGGTGCGCTCCGCGCCGCCGCCGTAGCGCGCGGCCAGCCTCTCCTGGGCGGAGGCGCGCATGCCCACGTCGGTCCAGTCGGTCCACGCGATCGACACGGTGGTTCCGCCGCGTCGGCAGGCGCGGTGGGCGGCGTAGGCGTTGAGGAACTCGTTCGCGGCCACGTAGCCCACCTCGCCGAACTTCAGCTTGTGCAGCACGGTGCCGATGGACGAGCACAGCACGTAGAAGTCCAGTTCGCGGTCGCCCAGCACGCTGTCGAGCACGACGGGGCCCAGCACCTGGAGGCGATCACCTCGCCGGTGGCCCGCCCGTCGCGCCGCTGGATCATGCCCGCGGTGTCGGGGACGCCCGCGGCGTGGACGACTCCGGTGATCGGCCCGAACCGTTCCTCGGCCTCGGTGACGACCTCCCGCATCCGGGCCTCGTCGGCCACGTCGGCCTGCCGGACCAGGACGGCGGTGCCCTGGTCGGTGATCCGCTTCAGCCGGTCGATCAGCCGGGTGGTGTCGTCCCCGCCGGGTGGGCCGCGAGATAGCCGCTCCACTCCTCGGGGCGGGAAACGGCGTGCGCCGGGTGAGCACCAGCGCGGTGGCGCCGGGGCGAGGGATTCGGCCAGGCTGAGTCCGATGCCGCCGAGGCCGCCGCAGACCAGGTGCACCCGCCGGTCGCCGTGGCGCGCGGTGCGCCGGCCGGGTCCAGGCGCAGCGGGTGTAGCTGCGCTCGAACCGCTGCGTCCCCGGTAGGCGATCTCGGTGGCCGGTTCGGGGCCAGCAGTTCGGCCACGATCCGGTCCGCCAGTCGGCTCGGGCCGCCGTGGGAGCGCCCGACGTCCAGCGCGGTGCAGGACACGGCGGGCAGCTCCTGCGGGATCACCTTGACCGCCGCGGCCACGGTGGCGTGTTCGGGGTGGTCGAGGTCGTCGCCGAGCACGCACTGCGCGCCCCGGGTGACCGCCACCAGCCGGACCGGCCGGTCGCCGGGCGTGCGCCCAGGGCCCGCGCCAGGTGCAGCAGGCTGTGCAGCCCGGTCCGCTGCCCGCGCCGCACCGCCGCCCGGTCCAGCGGCCCGGCCCGGCGCGCCGCCGTGACGGGCCACAGGTGCGCCACCAGTCGCGGGTCCGGCCCTGGGCGGCGAGTTCCGCCAACAGCTCGTCGTAGTGGTGCGGTTCGCTCGGTCGCTCGCGGCGGGAGGGACGGTCACCGGGTGTACGCCGAGGGCGGTGAGCCGCCTGACGACGGCCGCGCCGAGCGGGCCGTCGGCGAACAGCAGCAGGTCGCGCCGTCCTGGCGGTCCGGCGGGGCACGGCGGCCGTGTGCCGCCAGCCGGGCAGATAGCCCCAGTCGCGGAGCGGCTTCCCGGACACCGACTGGTCGGCGGTCGCGGGGTCGGGGTCGCGGGGCCGGAGTCGCGGGGCCGGAGTCGCAGAGACCGGATTCGCGGGGACGGCGGTCGCGGGGCGGCAGTCGCAGAGACGGGATTCGCGGGGACACCGGGCCGCACCGGTGCCGTGCCGTGCGGCGCGGTACCGTCCGGCGCGTCCAGCCAGTGGCGTCGGCGCTGGAAGGGTACCCGGGACCGTGGTGCGCCGCGGCCGTTGCGCCCGGTGGAAGGCCGTCCAGTCGACCGGACACCCCGAGGTCCACAACGTTCCCACCGCGCGCAGCAGATGCACGGTTTCGCGTGCCGGGGCCGGGGCCGGTGCCGGGACCCGGACCGGGGCCGGTGCCGGGGCCGGGTCGCCGCCGACCGTGGGGAGGCAGCTCGCGGTCGCCGCCGAGCCGGGTTCTAACCTGCGGGCCGCCAGCCGGGCCAGCCCGGCGTCCGGGCCCAGCTCCAGCAGCGCGGCGGGCGCGGCCTCCGCCAGACGCCCGGCACAGGCGTCGAAGAGTACGGGCCGCCGCATGTGCGCCAGCCAGTAGTCCGGCCCGGTCACCTCGGCGGGTCGGCCCAGTCCCCGGTGACGTTGGACAGGAACGGCAGCCGTGGGGCGGCGAATTCGGCCTCGGCCAGGGCGGCGCGGAGCGGGCGAGGGCGGGTCCGACGGCACTGGTGTGGAACGCGTGCCGGACGGCCAGCATCCGGGTGCTCACCCCTCCGCCTCCAGCCGGGCGGCCAGTGCCGCCACCGCGTCGGGCGCTCCGGCGGCCACGCACCGGTCCGAGGAGTTGACCGCCGCCAGGGTCAGGCCGCCGTCCAGCAGCGGGCGCAGCTCGTCGGCGCCCAGGGTGACGGCCAGCATCCGGCCTTCCGGGAGCGTGGCGTGCGCGAGGGCGCGGGCGGTGACCAGCCGCAACGCGGTGGGCAGCGTGAACACCCGGCCACGGTCGCGGCGACGTATTCGCCGAGGCTGTGCCCCAGCATCGCCACCGGTTCGACGCCCCAGTCGATCAGCGTGCGGGCCAGCGCGTACGACACGGCGAACTCGGCGACCTGGAAGGCGGGCGCCGCGCCCTGGGAGCCCTGGACGCCCTGGAAGCCCTGGAAGCCCTGGGAGCCCTGGGAGCCCTGTGGCGTGGCGCGGAGCATCGCGAGCAGGTCCACGCCCTGTTCGGCCAACTGCCGCGCGCACGCGTCGAGATGGCGGCGGAAGTCCGGTTCCCCGCGCGCAGCCCCATGGCCATGGCCGGATAGCCGTAGCCGTAGCCGTGGCCGGGGATCAGGAAGGCGGCCCGCCCGGCGCCCGGGACGGGGCGCGTCGGCCCGGCGCGGTCAGGGCGTCGGCGGCGGCCTCGGCGGTGGTGGCCGCCACGGCTCGCCGGTAGCGGTGCGCCCGCCGTCCGGCCAGGGTCGCGGCCAGGTCGCCGAGGTCGGCGTCCGGCCTGCCGCGCAGGTGCCCGGCCAGTTCGTGACCGGCCTGCGTCAGGGCCGCCGTGGAGCGCGCGGAGAGGACGAGCAGTTGGCCCGCCCTTCGTTCACGCCCTGTCTCCCGGTGGGGCACGACCGGGTCAGGCGGCTGTTCCAGTACCACGTGGGCGTTGGTGCCGCCGATACCGAAGGAGCTGACCCCGGCCCGGCGCGGGTCTCCCCTCGGGCCACGGTGTGGTGGAGCCGTTGACGTAGAACGGGGAGGCGGCGAAGTCGATGGCCGGATTGGGCCGTCGATAGTGCAGCGTCGCCGGGATCACGCCGTCGCGCACCACGCCGACGGCCTTGATCAGCCCGGCGATACCGGCCGCCGCGTCGAGATGGCCGATGTTGGTCTTCACCGAGCCGAGGGCGCAGAACCCGACCCGGTCGGTGGTGGTGCGGAACGCCGCGGTCAGCGCCTCCACCTCGATGGGATCGCCGATGCCGGTCCCGGTGCCGTGCGCCTCGACGTACCCGACGCCGCCCGCGTCGATCCCCGCCGCCGCCTGCGCCTCGACGATCACGTCCCGTTGGCCGTCGACGCCGGGGCGGTGTAGCCCGCTGTGACCGCCGTCGTTGTTGACGGCCGACCCGAGGAGCACCGCGTGCACCAAGTCGCCGTCCCTGCGGGCGTCCGACAGCCGCTTGAGCAGGACCAGTCCGACGCCGCTGCCGCCGACCGTGCCGGAGGCCGACGCGTCGAAGGCCGCGCACCGCCCGTCCGTCGAGTAGATGGCGTCCTCGGCGTACACGTGGCCCTGTGCCTGCGGGACCTGGAGCGAGACGCCGCCCGCCACGGCCATGTCGCACTCAAAGGACTGGAGGGCGCGGACGGCCAGGTGGACCGCGACCAGCGACGAGGAGCACGCCGAGCCGACGCACATGCTGGCGCCGGTGAGGCCGAGTTGTAGGACACCGTGGTCGCCGCGGCGTCCTTGTCGTTGTGGATGAGCAGCGGGAAGCCGCCGAGGGCGCGCAGCAGTTCGGCGTGGGGCAGGACGTTGCGCACCAGGTACGAGCTGAGGCCGCAGGCGAGGTAGACGCCGACCGGGAACGGGAGCGCCGCCGGGTCGTAGCCCGCGGTGTCGAACACCGTCCAGGCGGTCTCCAGGCACAGCCGGTGCTGCGGGTCCATGATCTCGGCTTCGCGCGCCGAGTATCCGAAGAACTCCGCGTCGAACTGGGCGAGGTCGCCCAGCGTGCCCTCCGCGCCGACGAACCGGGGCCGGTGCTCCGGTCCCGGGTCGGGGAACCGGGCGATGCTCTCGGTCTCCGCACGGAGGTTGGCCCAGAACTCCTCGGGTTTCCGGCCCCGGGAAGCGGCAGCTCAGCGAGATCACCGCGATCGGCTCGGTCATCGCGTCCTGCTCGGTCATCGCTCGCCTCCCGCGCGGCGCCCGGCGCCGCGCCCACCGGTCCGCCTGCGCCTGCGGCTACGGACCAGCGCCGGGGACTCCGCCGATGCCGCCCCGGCCCGTTCCCGGCCCGTTCCCGCCCTCGGTCCCGTCCCCGGCCCCGCTTCGGCCTCGGCCGCCGCTTCGATCTCGGCCTCGACCCGGGCGATGTGCTCGGCGAGGCTGGCGATGTCGGGTACCGGAACAGGTCCACCAGGCGCAGCCGGGGTGGACCGAGCGGACGAGCGCGCCGTGCAGCCGGAGCAGTCCGAGGGAGTTGCCTCCGACGTCGAAGAAGGCGTCGTGCACACCGACGCGGTCGATCCCGAGCACCCGCTGCCACTCGCGGGCGAGGGCCCGTTCCAGCTCGGTCGCGGGAGCCGCGGTCCGCGGTTGCCGCCGGTGGACCGTGGCGGCGCGAGCGGCCAGGGCCGCCCGGTCGACCTTGCCGTTGCTGTTGTGCGGCAGGTCGGCCAGCACCACCAGGTGCGCGGGGATCATCACGGAGGGCAGCAGGCCGCGCAGCTCGGCCAGGACCCGCTCCGGCCGAAGATCCGCGCCGGGGTCCGCCCCGTTCCGTGCCGGGGCCGCCCGGACTCCGCCCTCGCTCCGGGCTGGCGAAGGCCACCAGCCGCCGGTGTTCGGCCACCCCGTCGAGGACGACGGCGCACTCGCGGATCGGGGCCACCGCGCGCAACGCGTGCTCGACCTCGCCGAGTTCGATCCGTACGCCGCGCAGTTTGACCTGGGTGTCCCGGCGCCCCACGAAGTCCAGCGCCCCGTCGACGCGGCGGCGCACCATGTCCCCGGTGCGGTAGACACGGCTGCCCGGCCGACCGTACGGGTCGGGGACGAACGCCGCAGCCGTGGCCTCCGGGAGGCCGGGATAGCCCGGGCCAACGCCGGTCCGCCGATGAGCAGTTCACCGGTCATGCCGTCGGGAACCGGCCGACCGCGGTGGTCGGCCACCCAGGTCCGCGCCGTGCCCACCGGCGTCCCGATGCTGGGCGGCCCGTCGCCGGGTCCGACGACCCCGGCCGTCGCGTACGTGGTCGCCTCGCTGGGCCCGTAGAGGTTGCGCACCACGGTACGGACCCGGCGGCGGCGCAGCCGGTCGGCGAGTTCCGGGTCAGCGGCTCCCCGGCGAGGTTCACCGAGCCGACCGCGTCGGGGATCCCGTCGGCGTCCAGCAGCGCGGCCACCGCGGACGGTACGGAGTTGAGCAGGCTCGCCCGCGCGGCGGCCGGGTTTCCGGCACCCGCAGGGCGTCCTCGGCCAGCACCACGGTCCCCGCGTGCGCGAGTGGCGCGAACAGCTCGAAGAAGGCCAGGTCGAAGCCGACCGACGTGGTGGCCAGGACGTCGCGTAACTCGTCCCGGTCGAACGCCTCGCCCGCCCAGCGCAGGAACGCCGCCGCGCTGCGATGTTCGATGCCGACCCCTTGGGCCTGCCGGTGGACCCCGAGGTGTAGAGCACGTAGGCCAGAGCCGTCGGCGGTACGGTCACCCGCCGCGACGGGGCGAAGGCGCCGAGCGGGGCGGGGCGTCGGACGGAGCGAAGGCGCCGGGCGGGGCGGAGCGTCGGGCGAAGCGAAGGCGCCGGACGAGGCCGAGAGACCGGGCGGAGCGGGGGCGTCGGGCGAGGGCGACGCACCGGGCGGGACGAAGGCACCGGACGAGGCCGAGAGACCGGACGGAGCAGGAGCGCCGGGCGAGGCCGAGAGACCGGGCAGAGCGGGAGCGTCGGGCGAGGCCGAGAGACCAGGCCGAGCAGGAGCGCCGGGCGGGGCAGGAGCGCCAGTCGGGGCGGGAGCGTCGGGCGAGGGCGACGCGGCGGGCGGTCCCGTGGGCACGCGCGTCAGCGGCGTGGGCACGCGCACCAGGGGCGGGAGCGGGAGGCCCGCGGCGCCCGGCGGGTCAGCAGTTCGTCGTCCCCGATCAGCAGCCGGGCGCCGGTCTCGGCCAGCATCGGCAGGACGCGCCCGGCGGGCTGCTCGGTGCCGATCGGCAGATACGCGGCTCCCGCCTTGAGCACGCCCAGCAGGGCCACGAGCAGCTCCGGCGTCCTGGGCAGCCAGACCCGACCACGTCGCCGGGGCCGCAGCCCCGGGCGCGCAGGTCACGGGCGAACCGGTCGGACCACCGGTCGAGTTCGCGGTGGCTCACGTGGCGGGAGCCGTGCACGACGGCCACCGTGTCGCCGTGGTGTGCCGCGCTGGCGGCCACCAGCCGGTGCACCAGTTCTCCCGCGCCGGGGTCGATGGCCGCCGGGGCGGACACCTCGCGCCGCTGCCGCGCGGTCAGCGGCGACCACCGCGACACCGGCCGTTCCGGCGCGGCCAGCGCGGCGGCGAGCGACGCCGGAACTGCCCGCACCACGCGGCGAGTTCCGGCTCGGCGCAGCGCCCGCCGTCCGCCTCGAAGGTCAGCTCAAGGCCGTCGGCGGTGTCGGCCGCGGTGACGGTCAGCTCGTACTTCGCCGCGGCGGCGGGCACGTCGACAAGTCGCGTGTCGAGGCCCGGCAGGCGGGGCGGTCGGGGTGGCCGCTGGTACGCGAAGAGCACCTGGAACAGCGGGGAGGTGGCCAGCTCCTGGGCGGTCCGACCGTGTCGACGATCCGCTCGAAGGGCAGCAGCCGGTGTTCCAGCGCGTCGAGCAGCGTGTTCCTGGCCCTGGCCAGGACCTCGGTGAAGTCCGGCTCCCGTGCAGCCGCAGCCGCAGCGGCACGGTGTTGATCAGCAGGCCGACGGTGCCGCCGGTCCGCTCCCCGTCGCGCAGGGCGACCGGCGAGCCGATGACCACGTCCTCCTGGCCGCAGTACCGGCCGACCAGACAGCCGAGGACGGCCAGCAGCGCCATGTACGTCGTGCTGCCGGTCCGTCGGCACAGCCGTGCCAGACCGGCGAGTTCCGCCGGGTCCAGCCGCTCGACGCGGCGTACGGGCCGGGAGACCGGGGCGACCGGCTCGACCGGGCGGCCCGGCGTTCCGGCCGCCGCCGAACGGGGAGCTGCGCGGTGGCGCCGCGCCGAGCGCCTCCCGCCAGAACGCGACCGACTCCGCGGCCGACTCGGTCATCTCCGTTGCCGGGCGACGAGATGCGGATAGCGCGCTGTCGGCGCGGGCGGGGCGGCGGGTGCCGGTGGCCGCGTGGCGGTACAGGGCCTCGATCTCCTCGCGCACCACGGCGAGCGAGCCGCCGTCGAAGACCAGGTGGTGGACCGACAGCACGAGCAGGTGGCGCCGTGGCTCCAGCCGCAGCAGCAGCCAGCACACCGGCGGCCCGCGGTCAGGTCGAACGGCCGGGCGGCGACCGTGGCGAGCAGCCGGTCCGCCTCCTCCGCGCGTTCTTGTCATCGGCCCCGACAGGTCGACCAGTCGCAGGGGCGGCGGCGAGGCGGTGATGTACTGGGCGGGCTCCGCGCCGTCGTCGGTGAACGCGGCCCGCAGCATCTCGTGTCGGCAGCCGATCCGGTGGATCGCCGAGCGCAGCGCGAGGGGTTCAGCGGCCCGGTCAGCTCGATGGCGGTACAGATGTTGTACGCCGGGTTGTCCGGCTCCAGCCGTTGCAGCAGCCACAGCCGCTGCTGCGCGGCGGCGAGCGGAGCCGCGCGCCGCCGTCACCACCCGCGCACCGTCGCCCGGGTACCGCCGTCTCCGCCGTCCCACGCGGCGCCGCCCGCGCACCGCCGTCGCCCCGCGTACCGCCGTCCGCCGCCGTCAGCACGCTCATGCCCGGCCGCTCTCGGGAGCGGCGGCGAACGCCCGTCGGCCGGGGCGGTTCGCGCCCCGTCGTCCTGGCGTCGTCGACCACGGGCGCGAACTCGGCGATGGTGGGCGCGTCGAACAGCCTGCGCACCGACAGCCGGGTCCGGAACAGCTTGTTCGTCGCGGCGATCGCCTGCATCGCGCGCAGCGACTCGCCGCCGACGTCGAAGAAGTGGTGGTGCACGCCGACCTGGTCGACCTTGAGCACGGTGGACCAGATGTCGGCGAGCAGCCGCTCGGTCTCGGTACGCGGCGCCGCGTACGGCAGTTCGGCCGCCGGGTCCGGGTCGGGCAGGCGCGCCCGGTCGACTTTGCCGGTGCTGGTCAGCGGCACCGCGTCCAGCACGGCGAAGGTGCTGGGCACCATGTACCGAGGCAGCCGGTCCCGGACGTACTTCTGCAACTCCGGCTGGGCGGGGTGCTCACCCGGCTCCGGGAGGACGTACGCCACGAGCCGCCGCTCCCTGTCTCCTCGCCGCGCGCCATCACGATGGACCGTTGCAGCGCGGGGTGGGCGTCCAGCACGGCCTCGACCTCCTGGGCTCCACCCGGAAACCGCGGATCTTGACCTGGTGGTCGTCGCGGCCGAGGAACTCCAGGTCCCCGTGGGCAGGTACCGGCCGAGGTCGCCGGTGGCGTAGCGGCGGGCGCCGGGGACGGTGCCGTGGGGTCCGGCCGGAACACCGCCGCGGTGGCGGCCGGTTGGCCGAGGTATCCACGGGCCACGGTGGCACCGCCGATGTGCAGTTCCCCGGCGACCGCGACCGGCGCCGACCTGCCGTGCCGGTCCAGTGCCCGTACCCGGGTGTTGGCCACCGGGCGCCCGATGGGCAGTTGGGGCTGGTCCAGGGGCTGGTCCGCCGGTTCCGTTCCGGTCCACACGGTGCTCCACACCGTGGTCTCGGTGGGGCCGTACTCGTTGGCGAGCCGGGCGCGGGGGCCTTGGCGCGGCACTCCCCGGACAGCGCCGAAGGTGCCGCCTCGCCCGCCGTGATCACCCTGACCAGGGATTCCAGTTCCCGTGGGCCGGACTGCTCAAGCAGCGGCCCCAGCAGGGACGGGATGGCCAGGGTGTGGGTGGGGCGGCGCCGGGCGATCGCGGTGGCCGTGGCGACCGGGTCGAGCTGGGTGCCCTCGCCCGGCAGCACCAGGGTCCCGCCGGTCGTCAGGGTCCAGAAGATGCCCGCCACCGAGCTGTCGAACGCGAAGGAGGACAGCAGCAGGAACCGGTCGACCGGCTCCCCGTAGGCGCTGTCCCTGGCGGCGACCGAGGCGACCACGTTGCGGTGCTCGACGACGACGCCCTTGGGGCGGCCGGTCGAGCCCGAGGTGTAGATGACGTACGCGGCGTCGGCCGGGCCGGTGTCGAGGGCCGGGTTGTGCGCGGGTTCCCCGCCGACCGCCGCGAAGGCGGGGTCCACGACGAACGGCTCGGCCGCGGCCGGGACCCGGTCGGCCAGGTGCTCCTGGACGAGCACCAGGTGCGCCGCGCTGTCCGCGACGAGGGCCGCGGTGCGTTCGTCGGGTTGTGCCGGGTCCAGCGGCAGGTAGGCGGCGCCCGCCTTGAGGACGCCGAGCAGGAACACGATCTGGTCGGCGGAGCGTTCGGCGAGCACGCCGACGACGTGTTCCGCCGGGCTCCCTGCGGCGCAGCCCGTGGGCGATCCGGTTGGCGCGCTCGTTGAGGACGCGGTAGCTGACGGCCGCGCCGTCGAACTCCACGGCGACCCGGTCCGGCGTCGCGGCCACGCGTTCCTCCACCAGCGTGTGCAGAGCGCGTCGCGGCACGGGGCCCGGCCGCCGTCGGTGAACCTGTCGAGCAGTTCGCGGTCCCGGGCGGGCAGGTGGTCGACGGTGCCGTGGTCGGCGGCCGGATCGGTCGCGATGGCCGTCAACACCCGTACGTAGCAGTCCCGGACGCTCTCCATGACCTCGGCGGAGAACTGGAGGCTGTCGTACTCGATCCGCACCTCCAGCGCGCCGGTGGTCCGGTTGAGCCGGAAGATGCCGCAGAACGGGAAGGTCGACTCGCCGTAGAGCTCGTTGGCCACGTGCTCGACGCCGCGTTCGATCCACCGGTCCAGCACGCCGAACACGTGGTAGTTGGTGAAGAAGAACAGCGTCTCGGCCAGCGGTTCGTTGCCCTGGTGCCGCTTGAGTTCGGCCATCGGCAGCCGCCGGTAGGGCAGCGACCGCCGTTCGGAGCGCAGGGTGGCCTCGATCAGGTCCAGCCAGCTGCCGCCCGCCACCCGGACCCGCAGCGCCAGGCTGTTGACGAACAGCCCGATGGCGGTGCTGCCGTCGACGGTCTCGGGCGGCCGTTGGTGACGGTGTAGGTCAGCGTGTCGACGGTGCCGCCGTAGGCCGACATGACGGCGAGGTGGGCGGCGAGCAGCACGCTCTTGAGCGGCATGGCGTTGGCCGTGGCGACCTGCTTGAGCCCGTCGGACAGCTCCTGGGAGACGGGGACGACGATCCGGACGATCTCCCGGCGCCCTTGTCGGCCCGGGGCCCGGCGGCGGCGCCGGTCCTGGGCAGCCGCATCAGCGTCGCGTCGGCGAGGTAGCCGTTCCAGAAGTCGACGTTCTCCTTCCGCCCGAGCGCGTCGAGTTCGAGGGCGACGGCGTCGCTCATGCCGGTCGTGGGCGGCCGGATCGAGATCGGCTCGTCGAACATGAGCGAGAAGTAGTGGCTGAACAGCTCGGTGATCATCAGGGCTTCGCTCCAGCCGTCGACGATCTCGTGGTGGAAGCCGTAGGTGAACTGGAAGTCGTCGTCGCCGCGGCGGTGCGCCATGAACCGGATCAGCGGGTAGTCGTGCAGCTCGAAGCCGCGCAGCTTCTCCCGCTCGATCCACGCCTCGACCTTGCCGTCCTGTTCCCGTTCGGACAGCCCGCGCAGGTCCGCGAAGTACAGCGGTGTCCGGAAGTCGCTGTGCACGATCTGCAACGGACGGCTGTAGGTCGTCATGTCGAACGAGGTCCGCAACATCGGGTGGCGTTCGACGAGTTGCCGGACGACGGTGCGCAGCACGTCGAGGTCGAAGGGCGCGCGCAGGCGCACCGACGCGATCGCGTGGTAGACGGCCGACTTCGCGGCGAAGTCGCGGTGGAAGATCATCCCTTCCTGGAGCAGGCTCAGCGGGAAGGCGTCCCGTGCCTCCTCGGGCAGCCGCTCGCGGTCCTCGGCGGCGATCAGGGCGAACGGCGCGGTGGCCGGAGTCTCCGGTTCCGCGCGCCCGCGGTCCACGGCGGCGGCGCAGTCCCCGATGACGGGGTTCTGGTGCAGTTCGGCGACCGTGAGGTCCAGCCCGCGGGCCTGGGCCCGGCTGGCGATCATCACGCTGCGGATCGAGTCGCCGCCGAGCACGAAGTAGTTGTCGGCCGTCCCGACCCGGTCCACGCCCAGCACCGTGGCGACCGCGCCCGTCAGGATCTCCTCGGTCTCGGTGCGCGGGGCCACGTACGCGGTCGCCGGGCGGCGCACGGCCGCCGGTACGGGCAGCGCGGCCCGGTCGAGCTTTCCGTTGGCAGTCGTGGGAGCGCGTCGAGCACCATGACGGCGGCGGGCACCAGCAGGTCCGGCAGCCGGGTGCGGCAGTGGTCGAGCAGGGCAGGGGCGCGGGACCGGGCCGTCGGGGTGCGCGCCGGGCACCACGTAGGCCACCAGCCTCAGTTCCCCGCCAGCGGCGAGGAGCCGCCGGGTCGTCGTCCCGCCGGGCGACGACCACCGCCTGGTCGACACCGGGGTGTTCGCGCAGCACGCTCTCGACCTCGGCGGGCTCCACCCGGACGCCGCGGATCTTGACCTGGGCGTCGGCCCGGCCGAGGAACTCCAGGGTGCCGTCGGTCCGGCGGCGGGCCAGGTCGCCGGTCCGGTACAGCCGGGCCCCGGCACCGTCCGAGCCCCGGCCCCATCCCCGGCGGCACTGGCCCCGGCTAAGGGTCGGGTACGAAGCGCTCCTCGGTGAGCGCGGGCTCGCCGAGATAGCCGTCGGTGACGCCCGCGCCGCCGACGTACAGCTCGCCGACCGCGCCGACGGGGACCGGGCGGCGGCGCGGATCCAGCACGTGGACCCGGGTGTTGGCGATCGGCGTGCCGATCGGCACGGGCCGTGCCACGGCCCGGCCGGGTCGAGCCGGTGGGCGGTGCTGCCGACGACGGTCTCGGTCGGGCCGTATTCGTTGACGACCGTGGCCCCGGCGGCGTGGAACAGCGCGGCGCTCTCGGCGCGCAGCGCCTCGCCGCCCACCACCACCGTGCGGACGCTGCCCGCGATCTCCTCGGCGGTGACCAGCTGGCCGACGATGTCCAGGTGCGTGGGGTCAGCTTGACCAGGGTGAGGTCCCGCGCCTCGCGCAGGACCGACACCAGCCCGGTCACCCCGGCGGTCTCGGGCAGCAGGATGACGCGCTGGCCGGTCAGCAGCGGGCCGAGCAGTCCGGTCAGCGTCAGGTCGAAGCTGATCGAGGTGTGCACCAGGGCGCCGCCGCCCTCGGCCATGGCGTAGGCGGTGGCCGCCCAGGAGAGGTAGTTGGTCAGGCCCCGGTGCGGGACGACGACGCCGTTGGGCTTCCCGGTGGTGCCGGAGGTGTACAGCAGGTACGCGGTGTCGTCCGGGCCCACCGGCACGTCGACCGGGGTCCGCGGCCGGTCGGCGAGTTCGGCGGGTGCCCTCCATCACCAGCGCCCGCGGCCCGCGCCCGCCGAGCCGCTCCAGCACCTCCGCGGTGGCCAGCAGCATCTTCGGCGCGGCGTGCTCCAGCACGAACTCCAGCCGGGCCGCGGGTGGCCGACGTCGACGGGGACGGCGGCGGCCCCGGCCTTGAGTACGCCGAGGAGCGCGACCATCAGTTCCGGGGACCGCCGAGGGACACCACCACCCTGTCGCCGCGCGTGACGCCGGACGCGATCAGGTGGTGGGCCAACTGGTTCGCCTTCGCCTCCAGTTCGGCGTAGCCGACCGCGGTGCCCTCGAAGACGACCGCGACGTGGTCCGGGTGGCGGGCCGCCTGCCGGGCGAACAGCTCGTGCGCGGGCGCCGCCGGTACCTCGGCGGCCGGACCGGCGCCGGAGGCGACCACCCGGTCCCGTTCCCCGGCGGTGAGCAGCGCGATCTCCCCGATCCGTACGGCGGCCCGTCGGCGAGGACGGCGCGCAGTACGGCCGTGAAGCCGTCGGCGAGAGCCGTGGCGGTGGCGGGATCGACCAGGGTGGCGTCGTACCGGGCCTCGACGGCGAGGGTGTCACCGGTCCGCACGCAGCCCAGCTCGACGTCGGCCGGGCCGGTCCGCCTCTCCTCGACGATCGCGCAGCGGACGCCGTCGGCGAACACCGGCTCGGCGGCGGCGCGGAAGTCGAAGGAGGCGAGGGCGGTGCGTCCGTCGGCCCGGTGGCCGACCAGCGCGGCCGGGTCCAGGTGGTCGATCCGGTGCTCGGCGTCGCGCCGCTGGTCGGCGGTCTCCCGTACGACGGAGAGGAACTCCCGCTCGGCGGTCAACTCCCGCGCAGCGGCAGTTCCCGTTCCAGCGCGCCGACGGTGTGGGCGAGGGCCTGGTGGCCGCGGCCCGGGAGGTCAGCAGGACCAGGCAGTCGCCCTCGCCGGTCACGCGCCACACGGCGACCCGGAACACGGCGTCCAGCACGGAGTCGGCGTCGAGCCCGTTGGCCGTGGCGAGGGCGTCCAGCGCGGCGGCGGCCGGGACCGGGTCGGGGCGGTAGGTCCGCGGGTCGGGGCGGCGCTCGCCCACCGGGGTCGCGTGGACCAGCAGGTCACCGGCGTCGGCCCGGGTCAGCAGGTCGGCCCAGGCGGCGCGTTCGGCGGCGCCCTCCTCGGCGGTGAGAGTTCGTTGTGCCAGGTCGCGAAGTCGGCGTACTGCACGATCTCCGCCACGGGCGGCGCCACCTCGTCGCCCGCGTACGCGGCGGCCAGCTCCCCGGCGACCAGACGCAGCGAACTCCGGTCGGCGAGCAGGACGTGCGCGGTGAGGACGAGGACCGCCCGGTCGGCGCCGACGTCGACGAGCAGCGCCGGAACCCCGGCCAGGGCCGGGTCCACCGCCGCCGTTCCACGGAGCCGAGTTCGTCCAGCGCCGCGGTGGGCACCGCGCCCGGCCCGGGGTCACCTCGGTGGTGCGCAGCTCGACGTCGACGGGTTCGTCGATGACCTGGGCGGGTTCCGACCGGCCCGCGCCGACGGCCAGGCTCGTGCGCAGCGACTCGTGGCGGCGCGTCACCACGGAGAGCGCCGCGCGCAACCTGTCCCGGTCCAGCGGGCCGTCCAGCGTCATCCAGAGCTGCGCTCCACGGTGCGGGCCGAAGCGGGGCGACCGCGACCAGAGTCGGCGCTGCTGCGGGAAACGGCGAACCCTGGTCCGGTCGTCGCTGTCATCAGCCACCTCCGCTACGTGTACGTGCGCTGCCAGCTCGAATACCGCCATGCCACGGCGTGGCCGCGGTGCGGGGCCGGGTGAGGACCACCGCCGGTCCGGTGGTTCCGGTCGCGGGGATCGTGGACAGCGGCGCCGCTCGCCCCGTCAGAAGCGGCTTTGCGTGGGCTTTTCCCGGACCACGAAAGTTTCCCGACCCGCAATGGCTTTTACGTCGGCGCCGCGATATCGCACGGAGATGCGAATGCGAATTCCGGGCAGGGTCGGGTACGTCGACCACCCTGAGCGAGCTGACGCCCGCTCGTGCCGACGGGCTTCCGAAGCCGACGGTCATGGCGTCCCTCTTGGTACGGACGATTCCGTCGGGGTCTTTGTTGAAGCGGCCGTACCGGGCCGCGACCGGCGGCGCCCTAGCGTTCAGGCGGCCTGTTGTTCCTGTTCATGACGGGTATCCCCACATCCCGGTTGAACGTGAAATGACGTCAAATCATGTAAGCGGCTCCCACTCGGTATGTCCATACACCGATCGCGGACACTGGCACGTTCAAGCCATGCCCTTTTCCGTTCGTGTTCATTAGAACGGGAATAGAACGTATCGGTTGGCGAATACCCGAGCACGACAAGTAACAGCCATGGCCACGGCCGGGGCGGGCAGCGCACCACGGTCCGTAAATACCGGTGGAACTGTCAGGATTCGCGTTTGCCGAGTCACCCGCTGGCCTGCCGTTTCGCCCGGGGAAGGGGACGGCCGGAGGTCGGCGCGCCGCCGGGCAGGCGGGCGGAACGGAACGTGGGCCACACGCGCACGCGGCGTCGCGGCAGTACCGGGCCGCGCCCGGCGCTCCCCGCCGACACCGCCTCCGCCCCTGCCGCACAACTCCGGCACTCTTCACGTCGGCGCGGCGCCAACCCCTGAATCGGACTTCCATGCACCGCCGTAGACACCACACGCATCTCGCCACATGCCTCACAGTCGCGGCAATGGCGCGATGTCGGCCATGCCCGGTCACGCGATCCACCGCGCGCGACACCCGGCCGCCGGGCGAAAACCGCACGGAGGGCGAGCCGGCAGGCGTCGCACCCCGCCTTCCGGCCATCACCTCTCGCCCTTTTCCTCCACAATCACCGTTTTCAGCAGGGAGTTCCCGGTGGGCGGCGACAGCCCGACAGGCGGTACAGATTCCGTGAAGACGTTTTCATGAGCACCCGCCGCCCCACGGCCGAGCCCCTCACGAGGGGCGTATCCGCGAGCAGGTGAGCGCCGCGGGTCGACGCGCGGTCGCCACACGCCGCCGCCGCACGGCTTCTTCACACGCGCGTACAGCACCATCGGCCCCAACGGCACCTCAGACCTCACGCCTTGACACTTTTACGTGTCCACGTCACGGTGCGGTCATGCCTACACGCCGATCAACTCTCCTGGCCGCGGCCCTCGTCACCACGGGCGCCCTGGTCCTCGCTCCGGGCGTGGCCCAGGCCGCACCCGGCCACACGACCACGGCGACCGCCTCCGACCACGGGCTGAAGTGGTTCCAGGCCCGGCACGGTCTCCCGCGGACCGGCTCGGTCGACCGCGCCACGGCCGAAGCGCTCCAGCAGGCGCCCGACAGAGAACTCCGGCAGACCTTCCGCACGGTCGCCGACCTCGGCCCCGAGGAACTCGCCAACGCCCGTACGGTCATCGGCGTCGGCAAGGGCGCGCAGATACCCGACCAGGGCCAGGTCATCGCCCTCATGACGGCGATGCAGGAGTCCAGTTCGTCAACTACCTGGTCCCCGTGGACCACGACTCGCTGGGCATCTTCCAGCAGCGGCCCAGCACCGGCTGGGGCACGCCCGAGCAGATCACCGACGTGCCGACGTCGTCCAAGTCCTTCTACGGAGTCGCCCCGTTCGGCAGCAACCCCGGCCTGATCCAGATCGCCGGGTGGGAGACGATGCCGCCGGGCGACGTCTGCCAGGCCGTCCAGCGCTCGGCCTTCCCCGACCGGTACGCGCAGTGGGAGCAGTTCGCGCGTGACCTCCTCGCGCAGGAGGGTCCGACGGTCGACCCGATCTTCTGACCGTCCCGTCCGGCCCCGGCCGCCCGGATCCCGACCGACAGGTTCCCGGCCGACAGGTTCCCGGCCGCCCGGCCCCAGGCCGACCCGGCTCCCCGGCCCCGGCTGTCGGCTCCGGCCCCTGTGACATGCTGAACTCCGGCCAGGCCGGGGCTGTCACGACGGCGCGCCGGCCGGAGCACCCCGCTCGGCCCGCCAACGGGCGCGGGGCCGGACGAAGGAAGAACATGAGCGACACCACCGGATTCCAGGACGTCTCCCCGACCATCCTCGCCGACCTGCTGGGCCGCGAGCAGGTCATGGACCTCGGCATCCGGCCGCTGTGGCCCTCCGTACCGCGCGTGGCGGGCCCGGCGTTCACCGTGCGCTGCCCTCCGGGCGACAACCTCATGCTGCACGCGGCCATCTACCGCGCCGAGCCCGGCTCCGTCATCGTCGTCGAGGCGGGCGACGTGGACCACGCGCTGGCCGGGGGCAACGTGCGCCGTCGCCCAACGCCGGGGCATCGCGGGTTCGTGGCCGACGGGGTGGTGCGCGATCTGGCCGAGGTGCGGGAGCTGGACTTCCCGGTCTTCGCCCGGGGCCTGGTCCCCTTCCCCGGTGTCAAGGCCGCCGTGGCCCCGCTCAACCAGCCCGTACGGTGCGGCGGCGTGCGGGTGAACGCCGGTGACATCGTGGTGGCCGACGAGGAGGGCGTGGTGGTCGTGCCGCGCGAGCGCCGGGAGCGGGTGCTCGCCGACGCGCGGGCGAAGCTGGCCGAGGAGGCGGCCGAGTCGCTCGACGCGTGGGAGGAGCGCACCGCGCCCGCGTCGAGAAGATCCTGAGCGAGCACGGTTTCGAGGGCTGAGGAGCCGAGGGCTCAGCGCGCGGCGCCCGGAGGTCCCCGTACGCCTCGCCGCCCAGCTCCAGCACCGCCGTCCCCGCCGTGGTGTCGGCCAGCCAGCCGCGGAAGGTCTCGATGTCGGCCTCCGGCAGGCCGAGTTCGATCGTCACGGCCTCGGCGTACGCGACGTCGCGCACCGCGCGGCCGGTGGCGCGCAGGTCGTTCTCCAGCTTCCCGGCCCGCTGGTGGTCGACGGTCACGGTCGCGAGCCGGTACCGGCGGCGGGTCACGGTGCCCAGCGCGTCCAGGGCCTCGCCGACGGCACCGCCGTACGCGCGGATGAGGCCGCCCGCGCCCAGTTTCACCCCGCCGAAGTAGCGGGTGACGACGGCGACGGCGTAGCGGATCTCGCGGCGCAGCAGCATCTGCAACATCGGTACGCCCGCGGTGCCGCCGGGCTCCCCGTCGTCGCTCGCCTTCTGTACGCGGCCGTCGGCGCCGATCACGTACGCGTAGCAGTGGTGTGACGCGGTGGGGTGTTCGGCGCGGATCCGGCGCACGAAGTCCTGCGCGTCCCGCTCGGTGGCCGCCGGGGCGAGCGCGCAGACGAAGCGCGACCTGGTGATCTCGATCTCGTGGACGCCTTCGCGCGCGACCGTCCGGTATCCCTCCTGCTGCATCGGGCCACCTTAAGGCGGACGGCTCAGACGGCGTCCCCGGCCCCGCCCGCCGCGCGCGCGACGTCCGCGTCAGCCGAGTCCTCCGGCTCCTCCGGGTCCTCCGGGTCCTCCACCACGTGGACGGCCGCCTCTTCCGCGCCCGCCGCGCCGCCGTCGATCCCCACGTCGGACGCCACCATCTCCTTGGTGGTGTCGGAGTGGTCCCCTCGTCGGGGCGAGCAGCCGGCCGGAGCGGTCGTCGCCCGCCTCGGGTCGACCGGCTCGCCCTCCCCGCCCGCCAGGTCGCCCACGCCGTCGCCCTCCTCCGCGGCGCCGACGTCGGGGACCTCCTGGGCCAGCCGTTCGTCGAAGGTCTCCCCGCCCGCTGCTCGGCCGCCGTGGTCCCGGTGCGGCGCACGCCGAGCGGCTTCTCCGGCGGGAGTAGCCCTCGTCGAGCAGTTCGTCGTAGCCGGGCTCGTCCAGGGAGTCCTCCGGGTCCAGCGGCCCGGCGTCCTCCTGCTCCTCGTCCGCTCCGGTGGGCTGGTAGACGTCGTCCGCCATCTCGTCGCCGCTCATGGCCTCCTCCACTTCCTCGCTCGGCCGCGTCCAGCGCGCCGCGCCGGGCGTGCGTCCGGGCGCTTCGCGTACCCGCGCGGCGCCAGGTGAATCCGCGCGCCCGCGCCCGGTGCGTCGGCGCGCCCACCACACCGCCCCGCGGGTACCGCCGGGTCACGCGGCGACGTCGGCCTCGACCTGCTGGCACAGCCGCTCGCAGGTCCGGCTGAGCAGCCGGGAGACATGCATCTGCGAGATGCCCAGCTCGTCGGCTATCTGGTGCTGGGTCTCGTCGCAGAAGAACCGCAGGTACAAGATGCGCTTCTCGCGTTCGGGAAGCGCCCGCAGCCGGGGCTTGAGGGCCTCGCGCTGGACCACCCGCTCGTAGGCGGGCTCGGCGGAACCGAGGGTGTCGGCGAGGGTCTGACCCCGTCGGAGCCCGTCAGCTGCGCGTCCAGCGACAGCGCGCTGTAGCTCTCCAGGGCCTGGAGTCCGCTGCGGACGTCCTCGTCGGGCATCCCGGTGCGCCGCACGATTTCCGGTACGTCGGGGTCCGCTCGTCGGCGGTGGTACTCAGCTCGCGTACGGCCGTCCGCACCCGGTTACGGGCGTCCTGCACCCGGCGCGGCACGTGGAGATCCCAGGTGTGGTCGCGGAAGTGGCGGCGGAGTTCGCCGGTGACGGTGGGTACGGCGTAGCTCGCGAACGCCGAGCCGCGCTCCGGGTCGTACCGGCGTACGGCCTTGACCAGGCCGAGCAGCGCGACCTGGCGCAGGTCCTCGGCGGACTCGCCGCGGTTGCGGAACTGGACGGCGATGCGCTCGGCCATCGGCATCCACGCGCGGACGATCTCCTGCCGCAGGGCCTCCTTCTCGGGCCGTCCGGCAGGACCGCGGCTCGCTGGAACTGCTGGGTGGTGTCGGGGGCATCGTCGTGGGTTCCTACCACGCGAACGCGTGCGCAGGGACGTCATGATGCCGGTCACTCCCTCCGGGTTCGGTTGGGTCACCCACGGGAAGGCCGGAACCGGTCTCCCGTGGCGCGCCGGTCCGAGGCGTGGGAGGTCGCCTGCCCCACGACCGGCACGGCAAACGGCGTGCGCCCGGCGCGCTCCCGGCCGGGTACGGCGGTGTGCGTACGGGGAGTTCGTCCGGGGAGGTCGCGCGGTACGCGCGGGGCCAGGCGGATCGGCCCGGGTGCCGCGTGGAGGCGTCAACGCCCGGCGGGCGGGCACTCGGGTCCCGGCGCGGGTTCGAGCGCGCTGTCCGCCCCTCCGAGGAAAGGCTTGTCATCATGACCACCGCACGCGACATCATGACCCCGGAACGGAATGCGTCGGTGTGAACGAAAGCGTGCTGGACGCCGCCCGTAAGATCACCGAACTCGGTGTGGGCGCGCTGCCGATCCGCGGTACCGACGACGAACTCAAGGGCGTCGTCACCGACCGGGACATCGTGGTGAAGGTCCTCGGCCGGGAGATGGATCCACGGGGCACCGCGGTCGGGGACATCGCCCAGGGCGGGCGGTCGTCGTCGGCGCGGACGACGACGCCGAGGTGGTCTTCGAGTTGATGGCCCGGCACCGTGTGCGGCGGCTGCCGGTCATCGACGACGACCGGCTCGTCGGCATGATCACCCTGGCCGACGTGGCCCGTTCCCTGCCCGATCCCAAGACCGGTGACCTCCTCGAAGCCCTCTCGGCCGACTGATCCCGGCCCGGCATCCCCGCGTCTCCGGGCCGGACGGCCGGGTACCGCTCGCATGTGGACAGCGCCGGAGGGTAAGCGCCGTTCATGATGACCGTTGGGGTCGAGGAGGAATACCTGCTGCTGGATGACGAAAGCGGGTATCCAGTGCCGCGTGGTGAGCAGGTGCGCACCGCCGCCGGTATGACGCCCGCGGTCGTGGCCGCGGAGGTCGAGTCCGAGCTGCTCCAGGCCCAGGTCGAGGTGTCGACGCCGGTGTGCGGCGGCCTCGACGAGGTCGGCGGGCATCTGCGGCGGCTGCGCCGGGCCGTGAGCACGGCGGCGGCCGACTGCGGGTGCCGGGTCGCCGCGTGCGGCGCGGCGCCGCTGCTGCGCCCGGTGCCGGTGACCGACCAGCCGCGCTACCAGGCGATGTTCAAGGCCGCGCCTCGGCTGGTGGACGAGCAGTTGATCAACGGCATGCACGTCCATGTCGCGGTCCCGGACCGGGAGAGCGCGGTGGCGGCGCTCAACCGGCTGCGCCGCTGGCTTCCCGCGCTGGTGGCGCTGTCCGCCAACTCCCCTTCTGGGACGGCTCCGAGACGGGTTCGCCAGCTGGCGGACGGTGGTGTTCGGCCGGTGGCCGGTGAGCGGCCGCCGCCCGCCTTCACCGACGCGGCCGACTACCGCAGGCGGACCCGGACCTGCTCAACACCGGGGTGATGCGCGACCGGGGCCAGATCTACTGGCAGGCCAGGCCGTCCGAGCGGTACCCGACGCTCGAAGTGCGGGCGTCCGACGTGCAGTTGACCCCGGACGACGCGGTGACGCTGGTGGGGTGGTCCGCGCGCTGGTGATGGTCGCGCTGCGCCAGGCCGCGGCGGGGTGCCGCAGCGGCCCTGCCCGGCGGAACTGCTCTCGGCGGCCAACTGGCACGCCGCCCGCTACGGCATGGGGACGTGCTGATCGACCCGCAGGGCGGGCGGCGCAGGCTGGCGGGCGACCTCGTCGCCGACCTGGTACGCCATGTCTCCCCGCGCTCCGCGAGACCGGGGACCTGGAGCGGGTCTCCGAGGGGATCGCGCGGCTGCTGCGCGAGGGCACCGGGGCGCACCGGCAACGGCGCGCGCTGCACGCGGGCGGGTTCCCGGCGCTGCTGGACCTGCTCGCCTCGGAGGCCGACGGGGACGTGCGGTACGCCCGATGACCCGCGACGGCGGCGGCCGGTGCGGGTCACTTGCCGAGCGCCTGCCGCAGCTCCGCCTTGTTCATCCGCGAGCGGCCGTCCACGTCGCGGCGCCTGGCCTCGGCGTAGAGCTGGTCGTACGTCGGTCCGCGCGCTCCCTTGTGAGACCGCTGGCCGCCGCGTTCGCCCGGCGACTTGTCCTGGACGGACGTACGGCTGGCGGTGCGCGACTCGCCCGCCTGGGCCCGCTCCTTGTTCACCGTGCGGGCCGCGATCTCCGCGGAGCGGCGGGGCTCTCGCCGCGGTCCCTTGCGCTCTGCTTGATGTGCTCGTACTGACGCTCCCGCTTGCGGTTGGCACCCTGCGGCATGACCGGTACCTCGTTTCGTCCCGTATCGTCCCTTGGTCTGATCGGGCGAGTACCCTCCCGCGCCCCGCCTATGAGCGCGACCGGTGAACGTTTGCCTCCCGGCCCTTCCGGTTACCCGTGGCGCCCATCGCCATCTGCCCGAGGAGGACGCCGATGACCGTGCGGGAGAGTCCTTCGCACGTGAACGTCATGGTCACCAACACGGACAAGAGCAGCGCGGAGGCGGTCTTCGGCGTGCTGTCGACCGTCTTCCCTCGTCCGCCGCCACGGACTCCGTCCAGCCGCGCCGCCCCGGCGCGGCGCCGCCGTCAGCGCCCACCGCGTGGACCATGACGGTCGACGTCAGCCGCCACGGCGAGCGGGCGAAGGCGGCCCGCCTCTCGCGCCCCGTACGCCTCAGCCTCCAGGGGCCGACCCGCCGCTGGCCGAGGTCGCCGACGCGCTCCGGGCCTGCTTCGAGGTCAGGGACGAGCAGTCCGTCGCGGGTGACCAGGAGAGAGTGCAGGCTGCTGCTGGAAAGCCGTCAGGACGCCGCGTCGCGCTGAGCGTCCGTGCCGACCGGTCCTGCCCGCTTTCGGGGAGGACCGGTGAGGAGGAAGGTCATGCAACTGTCGACCCTTCAGCCGGTCATCGAACGTCCGGGCCGTGGGCGTCCGTCTACGCGGACGTCAGCCACAGCACCGAGGACGCCGCCAAGCAGCTGGAGCTGATGGCGGGCGCGACGGCCGGTCTGCTCTCGGAACTCGGCGCCGACATCGCCACCTGCGACGCGATGTACGACGCGCTGGTCGCGGTCCGTACGGACGGGCTGCCGGGCGATCACGCCGGACGCGCGCTCTTCGCCACCAGCGGGAGGTCGTCCTGGACCTGCCGCTGGCCGGGCCGCCCGCGGCTCAGCTCACCGACTGGTCCGTGGCGCCCGGCTCGCGCCCCTGGTCGACGCCACCGGGGACGATCCGCCGTGCCTGATCGCGTACGTGAACCGGACCGGCGCGGACTTCGAGCTGCGCGGCGACACCGGCGGCAGCGAGGCCGGTCACGTCGAGGGGCGGACTGGCCGATCCACCGGACCGCCTCGGCCGACTGGTCGGAGCGGCACTTCCAGACCCGGGTCGAGAACACCTGGGAGCAGAACGCCGCCGAGATCGGCGACGCGGCCCGCCGGGCGTACGAGCGCACCGGGGCCGAGCTGCTGCTGCTCGCCGGTGACCCGCGTGAGCGCCGGGCCGTCCACGACCGGCTGCCCGAACCGCTGCGCGCGGTGACCTACGAGAGCGAGCACGGCGGCCGGGCGGCGGGTGCGGACAGCGCGCCGCTGGAGCGGGACATCGCGCAGGTACGGGCCGTCCACGAGCTGGAGCACGTGGCGGACACGGTGGGCCGCTTCCGTACCGGGGCCCAGGGCGGTACCGACGGCGAGGCCGCGTACGCGGCGGCGGGCGTACCGGCGCTGGTCGAGGCGGCGCGCGAGCACCGCATCGGGACGCTGCTCCTCGCGCCCGACGGCCCGGACGCGGGCCGCGAGATCTGGTGGGCCCCGAGCCCGACCAACTGGCCGTACGGAGCACGGAGTTGCAGTACCTCGGCGCGACGCACCCGGCCCCGGCCCGCGCGGACGACGCGCTGGTGCGGTCGGCCGTCGCGGGCGGCGGGGACGCCGTGGTCATCCGCGACCACGCCGAAGCCCCGCCCGGCGGTCTCGGGCGATCCTGCGCTGGGCGACCCGGAGCGGCACTGAGCGGAGCGGCCCTGAGCCGGACGGCACTGAGCCGGACGGGCCGCGCGCGGCGCACGAGCCCGGCTCGCGGGCCCGGCGCGCGCCGCCCGGGGCTCAGCGCCCGCGGGCTCAGCGCTCGGTGAGCAGGCCCGCCCGCAGCCGGGTCAGCGTCCGCGACAGCAGCCGCGAGACGTGCATCTGGGAGATGCCCAGCTCGGCGCCGATCTCCGACTGGGTCATCTCCTGGCCGAAGCGCATCTGGATGATCCGCCGGTCCCGCTCGGCCAGCTGGTCCATCAGCGGGCGAGCGCGTGGAAGTCCTCGACCAGCTCCATCGCGTGGTCGCACTCGCCGAGGGTGTCGGCGAGCGTCCGCACCTTGTTCGCGGTCTGGTGCTCCTCGCCGCCCTCCCCGGGCTGTCGAGGGACGAGGCGCTGTAGCCGTTGGCCGCCACGAGCCCGTCGACGACCTCCTCCTCGCTCAGCCGCAGCTCGGCGGCCAGCTCGGGCACGGTCGGGTCGCGGTCCAGCTCGGCCGACAGCCGCTCCTTGGCCTTGGCCAGATCCACCCGCATCTCCTGGAAGCGGCGCGGCGTGCACGGCCCAACTGGTGTCCCGGAAGAACCGCTTGATCTCACCGACGATGTAAGGAATGGCGAAGGTCGTGAACTCGACCTCGCGGGACAGGTCGAACCGGTCGATCGCCTTGATCAGACCGATCGTGCCGACCTGGACGATGTCCTCCATCTCGCCGTTGGCGTGGCCGCGGAAGCGCCGGGCGGCGAACCGCACCAGGCTGAGGTTCATCTCGATCAGCGTGTTGCGCGCGTACTGGTACTCGTGCGTGCCCTCCTCCAGCACCTGGAGCTGGTCGAAGAAGAGCTTCGACAGGACTCGCGCGTCCTTCGGCGCGACCTTTCCCGCGTCCTCGATCCACGGCAACTCACCGGCGGGCGCGCCGGCTTCTGCCTGAACGGTCGCCTCCACCGGCGGTACGGACGGGCCAGCGGCCTGCACGGATGTCGTCACGTCATCACCACTTCGGCATCGGGGACTGATGGCGCTCGCCTACCGACCTCTACACCCTTACGCGTGTCGGAATCGGACGGCCCGTCAATTATTGCTGGTCGAGCCGTCGCACAGCGCCGTCATCGGTACGCGTCGCCCGCACCCTCCGCGTGCGAGAGCCGCGCGCGGCGCGATCCGGACGCGTCGGAACGCCGGACGGGGCACTCGGCGGGCGACCGCGCTCCGGCGACGGGTGCCGCGATACGTACGGCGGTGGCACTGGTACGTACGGCGGTATCCGTCCGGATTCGCGATTGCCGACGACCCGCCGAGGACAGTGAGCCGCACATGGACCACTCCCACGCGCCGGTGCTGGACGCCCTGGCCGCCTACCACGACAACGGGCACCTGCCCTTCACCCCACCGGGACACAAGCAGGGCGCGGCGCCGACCCGAGGGTCAGGGCCGTGCTGGGCGACGCCGTGTTCCGGTCCGACGTCCTGGCCATCAGCGGCCTCGACGACCGCGCCTCCTCGAACGGGGTGCTGGCCCGGGCCCAGCGGCTGATGGCGGACGCCGTGGGGCGGAGCACACCTTCTTCTCCACCTGCGGGAGTTCGCTGTCGGTCAAGGCCGCGATGCTGTCGGTCGCGGGACCGCACGAGAAGCTGGTGGTGGGCCGGGACGCCCACAAGTCGGTGGTGTCGGGGCTGATCCTCTCCGGCGTGCGGCCCGTCTGGGCCGACCCGGTGTGGGACGCGGAGCGCCATCTCGCACACCCGCCGTCCCCGGAGGCCGTGGCGGCGGCGTTCGCCGAGCATCCGGACGCCAAGGGCGCCCTGGTCACCTCCCCACCCCGTACGGCACCTGTACCCGTCTCGCCGAGATCGCCCGGATCTGCCACGAGCGGGGCAGGCCGCTGATCGTGGACGAGGCGTGGGCGCGCACCTGCCGTTCCACCCGGACCTGCCGACCTGGGCGATGGACGCGGGCGCCGACGTGTGCGTGACGTCCGTGCACAAGATGGGCTCCGGGCTGGAGCAGGGGTCGGTCTTCCACCTCCAGGGCGACCTGATCGCGCCCGAGGTGCTCAAGGCGCGCGAGGACCTGCTGGGCACCACGAGCCCGTCGGTGCTGCTGTACGCGGCGCTCGACGGCTGGCGGCGCCAGATGGTCGAACACGGGCGGGCCCTCTACGACGGGCGCTGGCGCTGGCCGGGCGCGTACGGGCCGAGGCCGGGCGGATCGAGGGCATGCGCGTGCACGGCCGGGACGACTTCTGCGGGCCGGGCCGCGCGGCGGACCTCGATCCGCTCCAGGTGATCATCGACATCTCCGCGCTGGGGACGACCGGTTACCAGGCCGCCGACTGGCTGCGCGAGCGGCACCGGATCAATCTGCACCTCGCCGACCACCGCCGGATCAGCGCCCAGCTCACCCACGCCGACGACGAGGACACCGCGGGTCGGCTGGTCGGGGCGCTGGAGGAGCTGGCCGGGCACGCGGCGGAGCTGGCTCCGGCGCCCGGGTGGAGGTCCCCGGCCCGGAGCGGCTGCGGCTGGAGCAGGCGCGGCTGCCGCGCGACGCGTTCTTCGGGCCGACCGAGCAGGTGCCGTGGGAGGAGGCGGCGGGCCGGATCGCCGCGGAGATGATCACGCCGTATCCGCCCGGCATCCCGCCGCCGTGCCGGGCGAGCGGCTGGAGGAGGGCGTGCTGCGGTATCTGCGGACCGGTGTCGACGCGGGCATGGTGATCCCGGACACGGCGGATCCCACGGTGCGCACCGTGCGGGTCGTGGCCCGCGGGCGGCGGTTACACTGGCCGACAGCGAAGGGGAGTAGTCCCGAGACACCGGCTGGTCGACATACTGGACATCCACGGATGTCCCGGCCATCGGGCCGCCGCGTTCAGGCGTGGCGGTGGACGAGACCTTCGGCCACGGCAGGACCCCGTACCCGCGTGCCGCGCGGGTACGTCCGTCGAGCCGGGCCGAGCGGTCCTCCCGTCGCCCCGCCAGGGTGCCTGTCGAGAAGGCCGAGGTCCGGCCCCACAGAAAGCACCTGGTTGGTATGTCCTTCGACCCCTGGCGATCGTCACCGCCTTCGGGCTGATCTTCGTCGCCGAACTCCCGGACAAGACGATGTTCGCGTCCCTGGCCATGGGCACGCGCATGCGCCCGCTGTACGTCTGGTTCGGCACCTCGACGGCGTTCATCGTGCACGTCGCCATCGCCGTCGGCGCGGGCGGGCTGATCGGCCTGCTGCCCGATCTCGCCGTCAAGCTGGTGTCCGCCTCGCTGTTCGCCGTCGGCGCGTTCATGCTGCTGCGCGGCGGGGACGACGACGAGGAGGACGAGGGCGGTACGACCGTCACCGGTTTCCTGCCCGTCTACACCACCGCGTTCATGGCCGTGTTCATCAGCGAGTGGGGTGATCTGACGCAGATCACCACGGCCAACCTCGCCGCGTCCAACGGGATCGCCTCCACCGCGATCGGCTCGGCCGCCGCGCTGATGTCGGTGTCGGCGCTGGCGCTGCTGGTGGGCCGGTTCATCGCGAAGCGGGTCCCACTGAAGACCGTGCAGCGGTTCGGCGGTGTGTGCATGGCGGGTCTGGCGGTGTGGACGCTGACCGAGGCGTTCGTCGGCTGACGCGCCGGGCGCCTGCCGGGCGTTCCGGCGAGGGCCGCCCCACGGCCGCGCCGTGGGGCGGGCCCTTCGTCATGGCGGGGCGGTACGGCCGCTACGGCGCCGTCGGGGTTCGCCGGGGCGTCCGTGATGCCGAGCCGCAGGTGCTCGACGTGGTGGAGCGCCTGGTCGAGCAGTTCGGCGACGTGGTTGTCGTAGAGCGCGTAGACCACCGAGCGGCCCGGCGGGTGCCGGTGACCAGGTCGAGGTTGCGCAGCAGGCGCAGTTGGTGGGAGCAGGCGGACTGCTCCATGCCGACGGCGTTGGCCAGTTCGGTGGCCGCGCACGGCCCTCGCGCAGCCGGGCGAGGATCAGCAGCCGGGAGGGCGTGGCCAGGGCCTGGAGCGTGGCCGCGACCTTCGCGGCGTTCCGCGCCGTCAGGCGGGTACGCGGGACCGCGCCTCGGCGGGGTGCTGGCTCCGTGACCCATGGGAGGCATCCTACGTAATTGAATACATGAATGACTGTTCATGCGTTCCTGTATGTTGGGACGGTCGAGCCCTCGCCACGCCCGAAGGATCCGTGCTGCCATGACGTCGACGCTCACCGCCTCCCTGTCCCCGCCCTCGGCCGGGGCCGCTCCCCAGATGGCACCGCACCCGCGTCCTGGACCTGGCCGAGGTCAGATGGGCGCTGGCGGCGCTGGTGCTCTTCCTGGTGGCGCTGCCGCCGTATCTGCTGGACGCGCCCGCCGTGACCTGGGTGCCGCCGCTCGTCCTGACCTGCGTCACGGGCGGCTGGGAGCCGGGCTGGGAGGGCTCAAGGCCCTCCGGGACCGCACGCTGGACGTCGACCTGCTGATGGTGGTCGCCGCGATCGGCGCGGCGGCGATCGGCCAACTCCTCGACGGGGCCCTGCTGATCGTCATCTTCGCCACCTCCGGCGCGCTGGAGGCGGTCGCCACCGCCCGTACCGCGGACTCCGTGCGCGGCCTGCTCGACCTCGCCCCGGCCACCGCCACACGGCTGCTGCCCGGGGCGGCGAGGAGACGGTGGCCGCCGAGGCGCTGGCCGTCGGCGACACCGTGCTGGTCCGCCCCGGCGAGCGGGTCGGGGCGGACGGCCGGGTGCTGGACGGGGTGAGCGAGGTCGACCAGGCCACCATCACCGGCGAGCCGCTGCCCGAGCCGAAGGAGCCGGGCGACGAGGTGTTCGCGGGCACCCTCAACGGCACCGGCGCGCTGCGGGTGCGGGTGGAGCGGGACCCGTCGGACTCGGCGATCGCCCGGATCGTACGGATGGTGGAGGACGCCTCCGGGACCAAGGCGCCGACGCAGCTGTTCGTGGAGCGGATCGAGCGGCGCTACTCGCTCGGCATGGTCGTGGCCACGCTGGCGCTGTTCGCGCTCCCGCTGGCGTTCGGCGCCGACGCGCGGCCCACACTGCTGCGGGCGATGACGTTCATGATCGTCGCGTCGCCGTGCGCGGTGGTGCTGGCGACCATGCCGCCGCTGCTGTCGGCCATCGCCAACGCCGGGCGGCACGGCGTGCTGGTCAAGTCCGCCGTGGTGATGGAGCAGCTGGGCCGGATCGACGCCGTCGCCCTGGACAAGACCGGCACCCTCACCGAGGGCACGCCGCGCGTCACCGAGATCCGCCCGCTGCCCGGTGCCGGTCTGGACGAGGACGCGCTGCTGGCGCTGGCCGCCGCGGCCGAGCACCCCAGCGAGCACCCGCTGGCCCGCGCCGTCGTGGCCGCCGCCCGGGAACGCGGGCTGGCCGTGCCTGCCGCCGACGGCTTCGCCTCGGCGCCCGGCACGGGCGTCACCGCCACCGTGCGCGGGCACGCCGTCGCCGTCGGCTCCCCGGCCCGCCTGCTGGCCGGTCTCGCCGACCCGGCCCGGCCGCGGCGACGGCGGCGCGGCTGGCGGAGGACGGCCGGACCGCCGTGGTCGTGGTGCGCGACGGGCCGCCGTCGGCGTCCTGGGTTCGCCGACCGGGCCCGGCCCGACGCCGCCGCGACCGTCACCGCCCTGACCCGGCTCACCGGCTCGGTCCCCGCCCTGGTCACCGGCGACAACGAGCGCGCCGCCGCCCGCCTGGCCCGCGAGGTCGGGATCGACGACGTCCGCGCGGGACTGCTACCGGAGGACAAGGTCGCGGCGGTACGGGAGATGGAGTCCGCGGGCCGCCGGGTGCTGGTGGTCGGCGACGGCGTCAACGACGCCCCGGCGCTGGCCGCCGCGCACACCGGCGTCGCCATGGGCAAGGTCGGCTCCGACCTCGCGCTGGAGACGGCCGACGCCGTCGTGGTGCGGGACGAACTCGCCGCCGTACCGGCCGTGGTCGCCCTCTCCCGGCGGGCCCGCCGCCTGGTCGTGCAGAACCTCGTCGTCGCGGGCGTCTTCATCGCCGTACTCGTCGTCTGGGACCTTCTCGGCGAGCTGCCGCTGCCGCTCGGGGTGGCCGGGCACGAGGGCTCCACCGTCGTCGTCGGCCTCAACGGGCTGCGGCTGCTGCGGGACGCCGCCTGGCGGGACGCCACCCCGCGTCGCAGGCCGGGCCGACCAGCCGGGGACGCGGGCGCGGGCCGGGCCGGGGACGCGGGCGCGGGGCCGGTCCGGTGCCGGACCAGGCGGCGGACCCCGCGGCGGCGGGTCACTCGGCGAGCCGGGGCAGGACCGTGGTGCGGTAGAAGTCGAAGAAGCCGAGCTGGTCCTGGCCGATCTGGTTCACGTACACGGTGTCGAACCCGGCGTCGGCGTACGCGGACAGCGCCCCGACATGGGCCTCCGGGTCGTCGCCGCACGTCACGGCGTCGGCGACCAGCTCGGGCGGCACCAGGTGCGACGCCTGCTCGAAGTGGGCGGGCGTGGGCAGGACCTGCGGCAGTTCGCCGGGCAACCGCTCGTTGGCCCACAGCCGGTGCGCGGTCCGCACCGCCTCGTCCCGGTCCGGACCCCAGCAGACCTTCAGCCCGCCGCGCACCGGTTTCGGGCCGCCACCGCCGCGCCGGAACCGCTCGACGGCCTCCGTGTCGGGGTCATGGTGATGAACCCGTCCCCGACCCGCCCGGCGAGTTCCGTGGCGGCCGGGCCGAAGCCGGACACGTCGACGGGAACCGGCTCCTCGGGGACGGTGTAGAGGCGCGCGTTCTCCACGGTGTAGTGCTTGCCGTGGTGGCTGACCTCCTCCCCTCGAAGAGCAGCCGCATCACCCGGATCGCCTCCTCCAGCATCTCCAGCCGCACCGAGGTCTGCGGCCAACGGTCGCCCACGACGTGTTCGTTGAGCGCCTCCCCGTGCCCACGCCCAGCCGGAACCGGCCGTCGAGCTGGACCGCCGCGGTGGCCGCCGCCTGCGCGGTCACCGCGGGTGCAGCCGCGTGGTCGGGCAGGTCACCGCGGTCTCGATCGGCAGCGTGGTGGCCTCCGAGAGCGCGCCGATGACCGACCACACGAACGGGCTCTGCCCCTGCGCGCCGTTCCACGGGTGGAAGTGGTCGGAGATCCACAGCGAGGTGAACCCCGCCTGCTCGGCCATGCGCGCCTGCTCGACGAGGGCGGCGGGCCGTGCTCCTCGCACGAGAGGAAGTATCCGTACGTGGTCATGCCGCTCGCCTCTCCTGGGTGGGCCCGGGCGGACCGGCGTGCGCGTGCCCGGGCGGTCCCCACGGGTAGCCCGCGGCGGCGGGCGAAAACCGCCCGGCCCGGCGGATCCGCCGCCCGACCGCCCACCTGTCCGCATGCCCGGCCGCCGCCCGGCTGCTTGCGCGATCCTGCTCATTTCTGGGCTTGATTAGTCACTTCTGAGCGCTTACGGTCTTCGCAGCCGAGGCGGATGCGGCGGTGCCGCTGCGGCGACGACCGTCAAGGAGCCTCAACTCCCTTGTACGGGCGGGGAGTTGCCGACTTTCCACCGCCACGTCCAGGACGAGAGGGCGCCGCATGCCGGAACTGCGTATCGGAGTCGTCGGTGTCGGGCAGCGCGCGTACCTGGCCGCGTACGCGAACGTCCCGGGCACCGCGCGGGTGGTCTCCTGCGCCGACCCCGACCCCGCGGCCGGGCCGACGCGCGGACGCTGTTCGGCGCGCACGTCACGGTCCACGCCGACTACACGGACATGCTCGACGACGGCCTCGACGCCGTGTTCGTGCTCACCCCGACCACCTGCACTCCGCGCCCGCGCGCCACTTCCTCGCCGCCGGGGTCGCGGTGTTCGTGGAGAAGCCCTCGCCATCGACATCGCCGACTGCGACGGTCTGCTGTCGGCCGCCGCCGAGGCCGGGACCCGCCTCTACGTCGGGCACAACCTGCGCCACCTGCCGATGCTGCGCCGGATGCGCGAGCTGATCGACGAGGGGTCATCGGCCAGGTCCGCTCGGTGTGGTGCAGGCACTTCGTCGGCCACGGCGGGGACTACTACTTCAAGGACTGGCACGCCGAGCGGGCCAAGACCACGAGCCTGCTGCTCCAGAAGGGCGCCCACGACCTCGACGTCATCCACTGGCTGGGCGGCGGCTACTCGCGCAGCGTCGTCGCGATGGGCGCGCTGGCCGTGTACGGGTCCAACCCGCACCGCCGTACGCCGGAGGGCGACGCGGCGGGCGAGGGACCCGAGGGGCAGCGGATGCAGGACTGGTTCGACCCGGACGTCTGGCCGCCGTCCGCTGCGCGGCCTCAACCCGGTGATCGACGTCGAAGACCTCAGCATGATGCTCACCCGTCTCGACAACGGCGTCCTCACCAGTTACCAGCAGTGCCACTTCACCCCGACTACTGGCGCAACTACACCGTCATCGGGGACGAGGGCCGCATGGAGAACTTCGGCGACGGCGTCGGCGGCGAAGCCGCGACGATCAGCGTCTGGAACCGGCGCCGGTCCGACTACCGGCCCGACGCCGATCTGTCGGTCCCGCTGGCGGCGGAGGACGACAGCGGGCACGGGGCGCGGACGCCGCGCTGGTCGCCGAGTTCCTGCGCTTCGTCGCCGTCGGCGGCCCCACCGACACCTCGCCGGTGGCCGCCCGGGAGGCGGTGGCGGCGGGCGTCGCGGCCACGGTCTCGCTGCGCTCGGGCGGTACGCCGGTCGAGGTGGCCGCACCGGACCCGGCGGTCGTGCGCTACTTCGACGCCCACCAGCCAGGCGCCCACCGGCCAGGCGCCCACGCGCCAGGCGCCCACGCGCCAGGTGCCCAACAGGCCGAGGCCCAGCAGCCCGAGAACCAGCAGCCCGGCTCCCAGTAGGCCGACGCGGCCCGGACCGTGCTCCGACCGACCCGAGTTCCGACCGATCAGCGCTCCCGCCCGACCACCTGACCAGGAGGACCGTATGCCCCACCGCACCTTCCCTGGCGCCGCCTCGGGCCGCCGCGGCCACCGGCGCGCTCGTACTGCTCGCCTCGCCCGCGGCGGGACACGCCGCCGCCCCGGCCGCCCTCGCCCAGCACGTGGCCGTACCGGCCTACATCCCGCCCGCCGACAGCGCGTCCTGGGACCAACTGACCGGCGCGGGCGAGGGACTCGGCGTCGTCGTCGCCAACCCCAACAGCGGGCCCGGCACCTCCGTGGACCCCGCCTGGCAGGGCGTCATCGACGCCACCCACGGCAACGGCACCCGCGTCATCGGCTATGTCGACACCGGCTACTTCGGGTTCACCGGCAGGCAGACCGAGGGCGGCTCCACCGACGCGGCCGCCTGGACGGCGCAGGCCAAGCGGCACATCGACACCTGGTACTCGCTCTACGGCGACTCCGTCGACGGCATCTTCTTCGACGACGGCCTCGGCGACTGCGGCCCGGAGTCCGGGAGCGAGGAGTACGTCACGCTGTACCGGGAGCTGAACGACTACGTCCACAGCACCCACCCGGGCAGCCTCACCGTGGACAACCCGGCGCCGCCGCGCAGCAGTGCTACGAGGACGCGGCCGACATCCTGGTCACCTACGAGGGCCCGGCCGCGGACTACCTCGCCTCGTCCTCGGGTCCGGCCGCCGGTTCCTGGGAGCGGAACGCCGACCCCGACAAGTTCTGGCACATCGTCTACGACGTCCCCGCGACGACCTGGCCGCCGTGATCGCCAAGTCCAAGGAGAACAACGCCGGTTACGTCTACGCCACCGACCGGACCCTGGACTCGAACCCGTATCTCGCCCTGCCCGACGCCGAGTACTTCTCCGCCGAACTCGCCGCGGCGCAGGGCACCGGGAGTAACGACCGCCGCATGGCACGGGCGGGGCCGGGCGGTTCGCCGCGCCGCCCCGCCCGTGCCGCGTCCCGTACCGCCTTCCGTACGGCGTCCGTGCGGCGTCCGTCGGCGTCCACGTGGCATGCGTATGGCGTCCGTATGGCGTCCGGCAGGGCTGCTCCTTGCCGTCTCTTGCCCGGACAGATGTCTTTGACCAGCACCAACGGGTGAGCGGCGGGCTCCGGGTTCCGGCGCCCCGGGCGGGTGCCACGCTGACGGCACAGCGTCCGACTCATTCCAAGGAGTCCGGTTATGTCGCTTTCCGGTCGCCGTCTGACCGTCACCCTGCTGACCGGGGTCTGCTGCTCGCGGGCTGCTCCGGTCACCACCACAGCTCCGACGCCAAGGACACCACCCCAAGGCCGTCGGCCCGTCCTCGGCACCGCCGGACCGTCCTCCGCCGCGCCGGGCGCGGCGATCCCGACGGGCCCGGCCCGCAAGGGCACTACACCGTGCGGAAGCAGCCCGCCGCGGGCAGTTGCCACTACCGGGCGGCGGGCGAGCAGCCGCTGCCCGACGCGAGGTGCACCCCGGGCGCCCTCAACCCGAAGGTCACCCAGGCCACGTTGCGGACCACGGTGTGCCGCGGCGGCTACACCTCCTCGATCCGGCCGCCGGTCTCCGTCACCGCGCGCGAGAAGAAGTCCAACGCGGCCTCGTACCACTACACCCACAGCCTGCGCGACGCCGAGTACGACCACCTGGTGAGCCTGGAACTGGGCGGCGACCCCAACGACCCGCGCAACCTCTGGGTCGAGCCGCCCTCCCCGGCCACCGGCCCGGAGCGGGCCCCAACAACCCCAAGGACTCGGTGGAGTCGAAGCTGCACGCCGCCGTGTGCTCGGGGCGCGTCAGCCTCGCCCAGGGACAGCGGGCCATCGCCACCGACTGGACCACGGCCCTGACCTCCCTCCACCTGTCGGACACCCGGGAGTCCGCCTCTCCGGCCCACCGGCAGCAGCGCCTGGGCTGACGCGCGCGATCGGCTGTCCCGGCGACCACCGGGGCCGCCGTCCCGGCTCCGCCACGGCCCGTCTACGGCCCGTCGTCGAAGACCCGACGGGCAGGCCGTAGTCGTTGGCCTCCGGGTCACCGCCCCGGCAGAGGAACACGACCAACACGACGGCCCCGAACGGGACGAGGCACACGAACCACCACGCGCCGCTCCGGTTCGTGTCGTGCAGCCGCCGTACGAGAACGCTCAGCGTCGGCAGCACGAGCCCCAGCCAGACGAAGAGCACGACGGGGAACTCCAGCATGTAGGTCAGGTAGGCGCCCGGGACGTAGCAGAGCACGGTGAAGAGGACGAACCACCAGTACTCGGACCGTGAGGCCCGCCCCGCCAAGTGACGTACTGCGCCAGGCCGTCGCGCACCGCTCGCGAGAATCCCATCCGCCACCTCCAGGTCCGCCCGGTCCGCTCTCGGCGAGCAGTGTGGAGGACCGGCCCGGGACCCTCCCGCGCCGCCCGGGGCTCAGCCGCGGTAGGCGGCGGTCGCGGTCCGGACGAACGAGCGGACCAGCGGATCGGTGTCGCCCGCGGCCCAGGCCACCACCACGCGGCTCGGCGCCATGTCGACCAGCGGCACCACGGCCAGCCCCGGCCCCGGCTCGTGGCCGAGGAGGGTCACGCCGACCGTGCCGTTCCACAGGACGGCCTGCCGGCATTCCTGGACGGCGCGGACCACCGGCCCTGCCTTGGCTCGCCGCCGTTCCAGTACGACTGCCAGCGGGGTCGGTCCCTCCGGGAACAGGAACCAGCGCCGGTCGGCCAGTTCGGCCAGGCGCAGGCTGTCGCGGCGGGCCAGCGGGTCGTCGGCGCGCAGCAGCGCGCCCACCGGGTCGGCGCGCAGCTCGCGTACGGTCAGGCCGGTCGTGTCGAACGGTGAGCGGGTGAGGGCGACGTCCACCAGTCCGGCGTGCAGCCCGCAGGTGGGGTCGGTCAGGTCCGTCTCGCGGACCCGGACCTCGACGCGCGGGTGGCGCCCACGGAAGGCGGCGGCCAGCCGGGTCGCCCCGGGTCGGAACTGTCGCCCAGGATGCCGACGGTGATGGTCTCGGCCCCGGCCGCCGTGGCGACGCGTACGCGCACCCGGTCGGCGTGGTCGAGCAGGGCGCGCGCCTCGTCGAGCAGCACCGCCCCCGTGGGTGAGCGTCACGCCCGCGGACGACCGGTCGAACAGCGCGGCACCGATCTCGGTCTCCAGCGCCCTGACGGCCCGGCTCAGCGGCGGCTGGCTCATGTGCAGCCGGGCGGCGGCCCGGCCGAAGTGGAGTTCCTCGGCGACCGCCACGAAGTAGCGCAGGGTGCGTAGCTCCACGCGGCCACGATACGCGCGCGGTATCGAGGCGACGGAACAGGTCTTGGACCGGCGGCCGGTTACGGCGGTGGAATCGACGCCGTGCCACCCGTGTGCGGTGGTCGTCGTCGAGGGAATCATGAACGCCGCATATGGGATCGTCGCCGGCCTGCTCGCCCTCTTCTACCTCTACGGAGGCGGGTGAAGGTGGTCCGCAGCCGGGAGCGGCTCCGGCCGATGATGGCGTGGGTGGACAGCGTGCCGATGTCGGCGGTCCGGGCCATCGGGTGGTCGAAGTGCTCGGCGCGGCAGGGCTGTCGCTCCGCCGCTGACCGGCGTCGCGCCGTGGCTGGCGCTGGCCGCGGCCGCCGGGTTCGTCGCCCTGCAAGTCGCCGCGACAGCGGTGCACCTGAGCCTCGGGGACCGCCGCGTCGCCCTCAACCTCGCGCTCGTCCTCGCGGCGGCCGTGACCGTCTGGCTGGCGACGACGTGGCTGTGACCTCGGCGAGACCGGTGGCCGCCGAGCCGGACCGGAGGGCGCGCTACGGCGCGAGAGGCCCGGAGTCGTCGGCGTCGTCGGTGTTCCCGGTGTTCCCGGTGTTCC
This sequence comes from Streptomyces sp. M19, assembly GCA_038070365.1. Lineage (GTDB taxonomy): Bacteria > Actinomycetota > Actinomycetes > Streptomycetales > Streptomycetaceae > Streptomyces. The sequence continues at coordinate 1,207,787 of JAMYWE010000001.1, forward strand.
CGGCGTCGAGGGCGTCGAGGGCGTCGAGTTGCCGCTGGACGCGGGCGGTGTCGGTGTCGCGTCCCTGCTCCCGGTAGAGATTCCGCGCCTCTCGCCAGACCGTACGGGCCCGGCGGCGGTCGCCGAGGGCGGCGTACGGGTGGCCGAGGCCGTCGAGGGTGTCGGCCGCCGCGGAGCTGTTGCCGAGGTCGCGGCGCAGGGCGAGGAGCGCCGGTAGTGGTCAACGGCCTCGTGGTGGTGGCCGGTGCGGTGGGCGATGTAGCCGAGGCTGTCGAGGGTGGCCGCCTCGCCGTCGACGTCGTGCTGGCTCCGGTTGAGGGCGAGAGCGGTACGGCAGTGCGCCCGAGCGGCGGCGTGGTCGCCGAGCCGGGCGGTGGACCAGCCCACGCTGTTGAGCGCGTGCGCCTCCCACACCGGCTGGCCGAGAGCGTGGAAGAGGCGCACGGCGCGACCGGCGTGCGCCACGGACCTGCCGTACTCCTCCTGCCGCGCCCACGCGCGCGCCAGGTTGTAGTGGATGTGGGCCTGTTGCTGGCTGTCGTGGTGCCGCTCGGCCAGCGTGAGGGCGCGGCCCAGATGCTCGATCGCCGCGCCGTGCCGCCCGAGGTCGGTGTGGGCGCGGCTGACGTAGCGGTGGGCGCGGATCTGGGCGGCGGGTCGGGCAGCTGATCGGCGGCGGCCAGGGCGGTGCGCTGGGCTGCGAGCAGGTTGTGGTGTTCGGCGTCGAACCAGGACAGCGCCGCGCCGGTGTCGGGCAACCGGTGGACGTGGACGCCGGGTGCCGGTGGGTCGAGCTGGATGTGCGGGGCTGCGGGCGCAGGAGGCGGTCGGCGGTGTGGGCGGTGTGGAGGTAGAAGTCGACCACCCGCCGCAAGGCCGACCGACGTACCCGTTCGTCCAGTTGGCGGGCGGTCTCGACGGCGTAGTCGGCGATCAGGTCGTGCATGGAGTAGCGGCCCGCCGGGTCGCGGTCGAGCAGGCTCGCCTCCTCCAGGGCGCGCAGCACCTTGCCCGCCCGTGCCAACGGCACGCCGACGAGGCTGGCGGCGGCCGGCAGGCCGATGTCCGGGCCGGGGCGATCCCCAACAGCCCGAACACCCGGACCTGTTCGTCGGTGAGTGCCCGTAACGACCAGGACAGCACGGCGGGCAGGCTCACCGCCGGGTCGCCCTCGTCGTCCAGGACGTCCAGGCGGGTGGTGACATCGCGTAACTCGGCGGCCAGGGTCGCCAGCGGCTGCCGCGGTTCGGCACAGGCGCGTCCGGCGACGATGCCCAGCACCAGCGGATAGCCCGCGCAGCTCGCCAACATCCCGGCGGGCGCGTCGGGTTCGGCCGGACGCGCTCGCCGCCGAGGCGGCCGATCAGCAGCTCACGGGCCTCGGCGTCGGTGAGCCGGTCGAGCCGGATGGGCACGCGCCGTGCCGGGCGATCAGGCCGGTGAGTCTGCGGCGGCTGGTCACCAGCACCGTGCAGCCGGGGCTGCCGGGCAGCAACGGCTCGACCTGGGCGGCGTCGGCGGCGTTGTCCAGCACGATCAGCATCCGTTTGCCCGCCACCAGACTCCGGTACAGCGCGGCCCGCGCGTGCGGGTCGGCGGAATGTGCCCGGATCGACGCCGAACGCGTCGAGGAATCCCCGTACCGCGACGGAGGGCTCCATGGGCGCCTGCGCGGACGAGAACCCTGGAGGTCGACGAACAGTTGCCCGTCGGGGAACCGCTCCCGGTGCGCGTGCGCCCACCGCAGCGCCAGCCAGGTCTTCCCGATGCCACCGGCACCGGCGACGGCGGAGAGCACCACCGCGCCGCTCCCGGATTCCAGCGCCGAGGTCAGCCGCCGCAACTCCGCGACGCGTCCGACGAACGCGACCGGCGCCGACGCGAGCTGCCGGGGCACCGGCACCCCGTGGGTCGGCAGGTGGTAGTGCACTCCGCCGCTGACCGTGCCCGCCTGCACCACGCCGCCCGCCGCACCGGCGAGTTCGTTCCGCACCACCGGTCCGTCCGGCCGCTCGCCGGAAGTGCCCGGCATGCCCTGAGAGCCCATGACCATCGGCTGGATCCCATCCCCGTTGACGGATTCCCCACCCCAGTGTGCCGTTCACCCTCTCGGTCGGCAAGGACGGTGCGCCGCCTCTGCCGCCGTTCCTCACGCCCGGCGCCCACCGTCGCCTTCCGCCGTACGGCCGGGTGTCGTGCCGAGGTGCGCGCGGGTGCCGTGCGGGCCGAAGAGGATGAGGAGTTCGACCGCGCCGCCGTCGGCGCTGCCGAGCCAGTGGGGCAGGGAGGTGTCGAACTCGGCCGCCTCACCGGACGACAGCGTCAGGTCGCGCTCGCCGACCAGCAGCCGCAGGCGGCCGTTGAGCACGTAGAGCCATTCGACGCCCTCGTGGGTCTGCGGGGTCGGTACGAGCGGTTCCGGCCGGGCCGGGATGATCATCTTGAACGCGTGGGTACCGCCCGGCCGCCGGGACAGCGGGACGAAGACCATGCCGAACCGGTGGATCGGCTTCAGATGGAACCGGGGTCGCCGGTGCGCGGGCGCCGACGAGGTCGTCCAGGGGACGTCGTAGGTACGGGCCAGCGGCAGCAGCAGTTCCAGGGTCGCCCGGCGCCGCCCGCTCTCCAGCCGGGACAGGGTGCTCTCCGACACCCCGGTCGCCACCGCGAGGGCGGCGAGAGTGATGCCGCGCTCGCGGCGCAGGGCGCGCAGCCGCGGTCCCACGGAGTCGAGTACCTCTTCGGATTCACGGTCCACCGGGCCATCTTGCCGTAATGGCAAGTTGGCGTGCCGGATCGCGGGGGCCTGGCCAGACTCCGAGGTGTTCCCGCCAGACACCGACGTCTCCTCCGGCAGAAGGAGCCCCTGATGAGCACCAACGACGCGGTCGCGTTCTGGGACGGCGTGTACGCCGCCCGACCGGCGGCCACCGCGCCCCGGCCGAACAGCCGCCTCACCGAGACGGTCGCGGACCTGCCGCCCGGTGACGTCCTGGACCTCGGGTGCGGCGCGGGCGGCGACGCGCTGTGGCTCGCCGGGCGCGGGTGGCGCGTCACCGCCGTCGACGTCTCGGCCGTGGCGGTCGAACGGCTCTCCCGCCTCGCCCGCGCGCACGGCCTGGGCGAGCGGATCACCGCCGAGCGGCACGACCTGCACGCGACCTTCCCGTACGGCGCGTACGACCTCGTCTGCGCCCACTACCTGCACACTCCCTGCCCTGGACAGGACGAGGGCCCTGCGCTCCGCCGCGCACGCCCTGCGCCCGGACGGGCGGCTGCTGGTCGTCGACCACGGCTCGACCGCGCCATGGTCCTGGGACCAGGACCCCGACGTCCGGTACCCGACCCCGCGGGACGTCGCCGCGGGCCTCGCCCTGGACCCGGCGGCGTGGACGGTCGAGCGGGCCGACGCACCCGCCGGACCGCGACCGGGCCGGACGGGCGCACCGCCGAGGTCATCGACCACGTCCTGGTCGTACGCCGCACCGCCTGAACCGGCAGCGTCCGAACCGGCACCGCGCCGCAGCGGCACCGCACCGCGCCCATCGCACCGCACCGCGCCCACGAGGAGGCACCATGACCACCGTCCATCGCCCCGCCCGTCACCGCGACACTCCACCGCCCCGTACCGGAAGCGGCGAGGCCGAGGTTCTGCGCGGCTTCCTCGGCTACCTCCGGACGTCCGTCGCCGCGAAGGTCGAGGACGCCCCCGAACCCCGGGCCCGGACCGCCGCGGTGCCCTCGGGCACCAACCTGCTCGGCCTGCTCAACCACCTCACGTCCGTGGAACGCGCGCTGTTCCTCGGCGAGCGGGTCACCGACTGGCAGGCCACCTTCCACGCCGCCCCCGGTGACAGCGTGGCCGATGTCGTCGCCCGCTACCGGAGCGCGGTCGAGCGCGCGGACGCCGTCCTCGACGGGTGCGCGGACCTCGGCGCGCCGGTCCCCGGCCCACGCCGGCAGGCCCGCGCCCAGCCTCCGCTGGGCACTCACCCACATGATCGAGGAGACCGGCCGCCACGCGGGCCACGCGGACATCCTCCGCGAGCTGATCGACGGCACGACCGGACGCTGACCTCGCCCGGCCCCACCTGACGGGGTCCCTGGTTCAGCCGGACGACAGCGGCAGCGCGGCCCGGGCGGTCGGGGCGGCCGTGCGCAAGGACTCCAGTCCCTCCTCATCCGCGGTGCCCGGCTCCGCCGTGTAGGTCACGATCCTCACATCGTGGTCGGGCACCTTCAGCACGTCGTTGTCGAGACTCATCTCCCCACGAGGGGTGCCGCAGGCGTTTGCGGCCACCGAGGCGTGAGCCGAGCGCGGGTGTGTTCCACAGCCCCGGAACTCCGCGCTGCCGCTCCTGAACTCGTCGATCAGAGCCCTGAATTCCTCGTCATGGGGATACGCGCCGTACGTGATCCGGAGGTCCGCGACGAGAGCGGACCTGAATTCCGCGGTGTTCTGTTCCGCGGGAACGAGCGCACGGCCCGCGTCCGACGACTCCTCGAACACCGCGCGCACCAGGTTGCGTTCGTCCGGTGGCCGAAGCGACGGGTCACCCAGCAAGGCCGACCACATGGACGTCCATGTCAGCAGATTCCATGAGGCGGAGAACACTCCCACCGGAATGTTCCCCAGCGGCTGACGAGACGTCGCACCCCGGGCGGCGTCTGATGCGGAATGCTCGGCGGCGCGGGCGGCAGAAGTCCGGCGACGAGGTGCAGGTGGCAGGTCTCGTTCGTACTCAGCCGCAGCGCGCGGGCGAGTGCGGCCACGACGTCTCGCGAGGGGCGCAGGGCCCGGCCCTGTTCCAGCCGCAGAAGGTAATCCGTGGATATTCCGGCCAGCGAGGCGAGTTCTTCGCGGCGCAGACCGACGGTGCGGCGGCGTCGGGTGGTCGGCAGTCCGACGTCTTCCGTCGTGATTCGGTCACGCCACGCACGCAACGCGTTACCCAGCGAGTTCTCAGGGCGACTCATGTCGTCATTGTCACCGACCTCGCGGCCGATACCGTAGGACTCCCGTTCCTGGGAATGGCACTTACCTCTCACCGTGGCCGAGTCGGGCCGTCAGGAGATTCGCGTCCCCGCCCGTGGTGAGCGCCCGTTGGCGACGTAGACCGTGTCGCCGTCGACCGCCACCGACGTGGGGTTCTGAAGACCATCGCCCTCGTCGAGGACGACGCGGTCGGCCTTGCCCGGAGTGATGAGAACCACCTTGTGCGGAACATTCAGTGCGGCCAGCAGCTGATCGCCACGGCCGGTGAAGGCGAAGTCGTCGACGCTGTCGAGTCCGGATGCCCTGACCTCATGCGGGCCGGCCGTCCCTCGGCTGTCAGCGGGATGCGAAGGATCGTTCCCCGGTCGAGGTTGGAGACCCATACCGCTCCGTCGCGCACCTTCACGCCGTTGGCGCCGAAGAAGTCGACCGGGGCGAGGTCCTCTCCGCGGCCCAGAGCCTGGCGGTTCCGCCGTGCGGGCCGACCCGCCAGACTCGGCCCCGTGTGGAGTCCGTGATGTAGAAGTTCCCCGTACGGCGGTCCCTGGCGAGGCCGTTGAGGAAACTCGTGGGCGGAAGGGCGGCGACGCGTTCCGGCTTTCCTCCCGGGCGCAGTTTCCAGAGGCCGGTGAGGTGTTCGTCTCCGGCCGAGTAGAGGAAGTAGAGGGTTCCGTCTCCCGTCCGCTCGATCCCCGTCACGGCGGCGAACCCGCCGCCGGGGTGTTCACGCCCCGTCCGCGGGGAGAGGCATGGTCGCCAACACCTCGACCCGTCCGCCGAGCGTGGCGTGGGCCACCTGCCGCGACAGGATGAGGCCGACGTCCGCCGACCCGTTCGGCCGCACGGTGACGCTCTCCGCCACCTGCCCGGCCGGGCGGTCGAAGTGGGCGACGATCCGCGGGTGCGAGAGCGGCGGTACGGCCGCCCCGGCGGTCGACGAGACCACGGTGAGTCCGATGACCGCGCTGGCAGCGGTCACCGCCAGGCGGAAGACAGGGCGTTGCGGCATGATCGCCTCCGAGAGTGATGCGCTTCGTAGCAGTCAGGCCGTCGCGGCGCACGGGAGGAGGGCGGGGAACAACGCCCCGATCCTCCCGGCAGCCATCAACCGGCCCACAGGAAGCAGCATCAGCGTGTCCGCGTGGCTCAGCCAGTACCCGGCTCATCTCTGGAACCGCAGGACCAGGATGTCCGGCGGGGCCGCGAACGCGTTTGCTCATCCGGGCTCACCCGCCGTGCCGCGCAATTGGCCAGTGGGGTCGGACCGTTCCGTGAGCACGGAGTCCGATCACGTTTTCTTCTGGCCCTATCGGGAATTCCCATAACTCCTTCCCGCCTTCTCTCCATTCCCCAGAGGCGGCCCGATCAGGCCGTTTCCGCAGTTCAGCGGCGCACGTTTCCGGAAACCACGGAACTCGCGACACCCTCGCCCGAGCGCGGACGCCCGGTGGACGCATATTGCCGCGGCCACGGGCCCGTGCTTACCTTTCCACGCCTCCTTTTCTTTCCTTGTGAGGAGTTTCGCGTACATGACTTTCTCCGACTACCGGACCGCTCTGGTCACCGGCGCCTCCACCGGAATCGGCGCCGTCGTCGTCGAACGGCTCGCCCGGCAGGGCTCCACGTGCACGCCGTCGCCCGCGACGCCGACCGGCTCAAGGAGCTGGCCGACAGGACCGGTTGCGCTCCCTCGCCCTGGACATCACCGACACCGACGCGCTCACCGAGGCGGTGGGCGACCTGGAGATCGACGTCCTGGTCAACAACGCCGGGGTGTCCCGCACGGGCAACATCCTCACCGCCGACGCCTGGGACGTGGACGAGCAGGTCGCCGTCAACATCCACGCCGTCCTGCACCTGGTACGCCTGCTGATGCCCGGCATGGTCCGGCGCGACCGCGGTCACATCGTCAACGTCAGCTCCATCGCGGGCGTGTACAACTTCGGCGGCAACACCGTCTACCACGCCACCAAGGCGGCGGTGCACACCCTGTCCCGGCAACTGCGGGTGGACGGCTTCGGCCGCCGGGTGCGGGTCACCGAGATCTGCCCGGGCGCGTCGAGACCGAGATCTTCGGTCGGCTGCTCGGTGACATGGAGGAGGCCCGGCGGCGGTTCTTCGACGGCTACGAGTCACTCACGCCGCAGGACATCGCCGACGCCGTCGAGTTCGCCGTCGGGACACCGCGGCACGTCAACATCGGCCACGTCGAGATCCTGCCCACCTTCCAGGTGCCCGGGGCCTGGAGTTCGAGCGGCGCCAGGGCTGACACCCCGAGGCGCCCACGCGGACCACTCACGCGGACCGCTCACGCAGAACGCTCACGCGGACTTCCGGCCGGAGAGCGACGGGTCGAGCAGGAGCGTGCGCAGCAGGTCCGCCACCAGCGCGGCGGCGTGCGAGAGCGGCTGGACCTCGGGGGTACAGAGGGACATCGCGGTACACAGCCCGGGTTCGGCGAAGCGGTAGACACGCACCTCGTCAGGGCGAAGTGGGCCCTCACGGCCGTGAGCGGCAGCACGGTGGCACCGAGGCCGTTGACCACGGCGTCCCGTACCACGGTGTCCGGCTCGACCTCGGCGACGACCTGACAGTGCAGCCCCGCGGCGTGGAAGGCGGCGTCGGTGACGCGCCGCACGGTGTGCAGCTCGTTCGGCATGATGAAGTCCAGGCGGCTGGCCTCCTTGAGGGTGACCGTGTCGCCCCGGCCGGTGACGGGCGGTGTCCGGGCGCTGGTGACCAGGTGGAACTCCTCCTTGCGGACCTGGTCGAAGACGACTCCCTTGACGTAGCCCGGGTCGTAGATGAGCGCCATGTCCACCTGGCCGAGCAGCACGGCCTGGCTCATCACCACGGTCAGGCTCTGGATCAGCTGGAGCTGTATGTGCGGGTACCGTTCGCGCACCGCCCGCAGCAGCGGTACCGCCACACCCGGCGCCATGCTGTACGACGCCAGGCCGACGGTCACCAGCCCGGCCGGGGTGTCGCCGCCCGCGCGCAGGTCGATCCGGGCGGCCTTCTCCAGGCGGAGGATGCCCTGCGCGTAGCGGTAGAGGGAGCGCCCGGAGGCCGTGACCTGCACTCCGCGGCCGGTGCGTTCCAGCAGCCGGGTCTTGAAGTCGCTCTCCAGTGCCGAGACGTGCTGGCTGAGCGCCGACTGCGTGATGTGCAGCGAGTCCGCGGCCCGGGTGATGTTCCCGACGTCGACCACCCTGACGAAGTAACCGAGTCTGCGGGTGTCCATCGCGTTCCTCCTCGGGGTTGTCGTCCGGGCGTCGCACTCGCACCGAGCGAGCCCCTTCTCCCGTCGGGAGCATGAGCGAACGTATCCCGCCAAGGCCCGTCGGTGGAATGGGTACGCAGCACGTCGGAGGGATGCGGGCCGTACGCCGCGATGGCCGGAAACGGCCCGCTGGCCTCTCCGGGCGGCGCTCAGGGCGACGGCCGACCGCCGTTCCGCCCGGCTTCCGCGTCGTCCCTCGGCGCCGAGACGACCTCGTACACGGCCGCGTGGTCCGCGTCGCCGAGGCCCCGGCGCAGCACCTCCTCGAACAGGGCTCGGTGTGCCGGGTCTGCGGCAGCGGCGTGCCGAGGGCGTCGGCGAGCGCGGTCGCGTACCGCAGGTCCTTGACCTGGTTGGCGGCGCTTCCGCCGAGGCGGTAGTCGCGGCGCAGGATCCTCGCCGCCTTCGCGTCGAGCACGGCGCCGCCCGCCAGCCCTCCTTCGAGTACGCGGACCAGTCGCGGGCCGGAGAGCCCGGCCCGCAGCCCCAGGTCGAGCGCCTCGGCCACGGCCACCAACGTGCCCGCGACGATCACCTGGTTGCACAGCTTGGCGGCGGTCCCGCCCGGGCGGGCCCAGGTGCTCGACCGTGGCGGCGAAGGACCTCAGCACCGGTTCCACGGTCCGGTACGCCTCCGGGTCGGCGCCGACCATCAGGCTCAGGGTGCCCGCGCGGGCGCCGGTGTCGCCGCCGCTCATGGGCGCGTCGAGCACGGTCACGCCGTGTCGGCCGAGCCGGTCGGCGAGCCCGCGCACCTTGTCGGGGACGTGGTGCTGAGCACGGCCAGGTGCGTGGTGCCGTGCCCGGCCCAGCGGCGCACCACCGGCCCGGGGCGATCTCGTCGAGCTGGTCGATGTCCGGCAGGACCGACAGCACGACACGGGCGCGCAGGTCCTCGGGACGGGCGACGGCCCGGTCCGCGAACTCGGCCGCCTTCGCCCGGGTCCGGTTCCACACCTGGAGCGGGAAACCGGCGCGGGCGACGTGCCGGGCGATCGGCGCGCCCATCGGGCCGAGGCCGATCACCGCGACGTCGGGTGTGTTCACGCCGGGCCTCACTCCTCGACGACCAGGCCCTTGGCCTTCAGCTTCTCGGTGAGCCCGTGCACCGCGATCAGGGTCCGGTCGCCGCGGCGGTGCTGCTCGCGGATCTCCGCCTCGTGGTCCTCGCGCCGCTGGCAGAGCCGGACGACCTCCTCGGCCTCGGCCGGGTCGACCACGACGATGCCGTCGGCGTCGCCCCGCAGGATGTCACCGGGCCGGACGATCTGCCCGCCGACGGAGATGGCGCGGTTCACCTGGCCGAGGGTCTCCTTGACCGTTCCCTCGATGCAGATGGACCCGGAGAAGACGGGAAAGCCCAACTCCCGCAGGTCCGCGCTGTCGCGCACGCCGGAGTCGGTGACGAAGGCCGCCAGTCCCTTGCTCTGGCACGCGGTGGCCAGGACGTCGCCGAAGGAACCCGCCTGCTCGAACTCCGAACCGGCGACGATCACGACGTCACCGGGCCGGGCGTAGGAGATGGCGACCTGGACCATGATGTTGTCCCCGCCTGCGCCTGGGCGGTGAAGGCCGGGCCGCAGAACGACATGGCGGGGTCCACGGGCTTCAGCCGATGCGCCAGCGCGCCCTTGCGGCCCTGCGCCTCGTGGATGGTGGCGGCGGAGAACTCGCCGAGTGCCGCCACCACTTCGGGGACGGACGGTCGATCCGGGTGCGTACGTGAATCATGGGAGACCTTTCTCAAGTCCTGGGTTGGCTGTTCTCAGGCGTCCGGGTCGGCTCAGGCGTCCGGGGCGGCTGAGCCGTCCGGGCGACCTCAGGCGTCCGGGTCGGCGGAGACCCGCAGCACCGTCTTGGCGGACCGGGAGGGTCCGCGGCGTGGCGGAACGCCTCCGCCGCGGCGTCCACGGCGAACTCGTGGCTGAGTACCGCCTCGAACGAGGGGTCCGCGGCCAACAGGTCGATCGCGGCGTCCAGTTCGGTGTCGAAGCGCTGCGAGCCGTACAGGGCCAGCTCCTTGGCGATGACCGTCGACATGGCGACCGGCACCGGCTCGCGCGGCAGCATGCCGAGCTGGAGCACGGCGCCGCCGGGCCGTACCGCGTCCAGCACGGTGGCCAGCGAGGCGACGGCGCCCGCCGCCTCGACGGCGAGGTCGTACGAGGAGGGGTGGCCGTGGCGCCCTCGGCGAGGTTCAGGGTGGTGGTGGCGCCGACGGCGGTCGCGGTCGCGAGCGGGAGGTCCTGGAGGTCGGCGGCGGTGATCGCGGCGGCCCCGGCGTGCCGGAGCGCCGCGACGGCGAGCGAGCCGATCGGTCCCGCGCCGCTGACCAGGACCCGCGCGCCCGGTACCCGCGCGCCCAGCTGGGCCACGCCGTGCAGGACCACGGCGAGCGGTTCGGCGAGTACGGCCCGGCGCAGCGGCAACCTGTCGGGCAGGACGCGCAGTTGGCGGGCAGCGCCTCCAGCAGCTCGACGAAGCCGCCCTGGGTGTGCGGTCGGGTGGAGGCGCTGCCGAGGTAGGTGCCGCCGGGGAGCAGGTGCAGTCCGGTCGGCTCGGCGGCGCCGGGCGGCGCGCAGGGCGTCGCCGGGTGGAGGGCGACGCGGGTGCCCACGGCGGCGCGTCCCGCGCGTCGGGGCCGACGCGCTCCACGACGCCGACCACCTCGTGGCCGAGGACCAGGGTTCGGCGACGGTGTAGGGCCCGTTGCGGCCGTCCGCGGCGTAGTGCAGGTCGGAGCCGCAGATGCCTCCGTAGACGACGCGGACCACGACCCGGTCAGGTGACGCCTTCGGTTCGGGCAGCGCGTCCACGCGCAGATCCCGTGCTCCGTGGACGACGACGGCTTTCATGGCGGCGGGTTCCTTTCGGTCGGTGTCTGCGGCGGCGTGGTCCCCGGTCAGCGGGCGAGGTAGCCGCCGTCGACGGCGAGCACGGTGCCGTGGACGAACCGGGCGGCGTCGGAGACGAGGAACAGCGCCGCTCCGCGATGTCCCGCGCGGTGCCCCAGCGGCCCGCGGGGACGCGTTCGAGGATCTGGCGGTTGCGGGTCTCGTCGGCGACGAGCGCGACGTTCATCTCGGTGTCGATGAACCCGGGGCGATGGCGTTGACGCGGACGCCCTTGGGGCCCATTCGTTCGCCACCGACTTGGTGAACTGTCCGACGGCGCCCTTGGACGCGGCGTACGCGGAGGCGGTGAAGCCGCCGGTGAAGGAGAGCATGGAGGCGAGGTTGACGACGGCGCCCGTGCCGCGTTCGAGCATCGGTCGGCCGAAGAGCTGGGTGAGTTGGACGACGGTCCGTACGTTGAGCTGCTGCACCCGGTCCCAGTCCTCGGCCGGGAACTCCTCGAAGGGTGCCGCAGGTTGAGGCCCGCGTTGTTGACCAGGATGTCCACGCGGTGCTCCCGCAGCACCTCGGCCGCGGCGGCGCGCACCTGCTCCGGGTCGCTCAGGTCGGCGCACACCGGCACGTACGCCCGGTGTGCGCGGTGGTCTCCCGGCGGTGGACGCCCACCACGGTCGCGCCGTTGCGCAGGTAGAGATCGGCTATGGCGTGGCCGATGCCGGTGCTCGCCCCGGTGACCACGGCGGTCTTGCCGGTCAGATCGGCGGTGAACGGAACGTCCATGGTGCTGCCGTCCTTCGTGTGGGGTGGGTCATGCGATGTGCGACCCGCCGTTGACGTCGTAGGTGGCGCCCGTGACGTAACCCGCGTCCTCGCTCAGCAGGAAGGCGATGACGGCGGCCACGTCGTCCACGGTGCCGACCCGTCCGACGGGCAGTTCCTTGAGCAGTTCCGCCTTGCGCTCCTCGGTCAGCGGGCCGCCCATGATGTCGGTGTCGATGGATCCGGGCGCCACGGAGTTCGCGGTGACGCCGTACGGTCCGAGTTCTCGCGCGAGGGTGCGGGAGAGGCCGAGCAGCGCCGCTTTCGTGGCCGAGTAGACGGCACGTCCGTACACCCGCCGCCGCGTTCGGCGGAGGCCGAGGAGACGGTGACGACGCGGCCGAGCCGCCGCTCGGCCATGAGTTCCGCGGCGGCGCGGGTGACGTGGAAGGTGCCGTGGAGGTTGACGTCGACCACCCGGTGCCATTCGGCCTCCGACACGTCGAGGAACGGCACGGGCGAGCTGACCCCGGCGTTGTTGACGAGCCCCACGAGCTGGGGCAGTTCGGTGTCGATCCGGCGTACGGCGGCCCGCACCGCGTCCCGGTCGCGGATGTCGACGCCGATGCCGAGGCAGGCGACGCCGTGCTCCTCCCGCAGCCCCTCGGCGAGGCGCTGGCACGCGGCCTCGTCCAGGTCGAGCACGGCGACCGACCAGCCGTCGGCGGCGAGGCGGGACGCGGTCGCCCGGCCGATGCCCCGTGGCGACGCGGCGCCGGTGACCAACGCGGTGCGGGCGCGCGGGAAGTCGGCGGCGGGGCACGGTGGGAGCGTCACGGTTCTCCAGTCATACGGTCGGCGGGTGAGGGACATGGACGGGCGGGAGGGCGACGGTCAGTGCGCGCGGGCAGGACGCGCCGGAGGTACGCGGCGTTGGTGGCGCCCACGCTCAGGCCGTCGCCGCCGTAGTGCTCGACCACGAACGCGCCGCGGAAGCCCTGGGAGATGGCGTAGCGGACGGCGGCGCGGTAGTCGATGACGCCGAGTTCGAGGGAGGTGGGGTGGGTGAGGACGGTGCCGGTGGCCGGGTCCTCCAGCCGCGCGTAGTTCTTGACGTGCCAGTAGTTGGTGCGCGGCGCGGTCACCGAGACCAGGTACTCCCAGGTGTCGGCCGGTCCGTGGGCGCGCAGCAGGTTGCCCAGGTCGGGGTTGAGCCCGACCGCGTCGTGGCCGACGTCGTCGAGGAACCGGATGGCCTCGTCGGCGCTGCCCAGGTACGTGTTCTCGTACAGCTCCAGGGAGAGTTCCACGCCGATGTCGGCGGCGTGGTCGGCGAGTTCGCGGAACCGGCGGACGGCGAGCGCCCGCACCTCGGGTCGGTGCGCGGCGGCACGTCGTCGCCCGGCACCGTCCAGAACCACAGCGCCCGCCTCTGTCGCGGGCTCAGGGCGTCGTGGAGCCCGAGGCAGACGACGTCCGCGCCGAGGGCGGCTGCCGCGTCGAGGGTCCGGTGCGAGAAGGCGAGGTGCTCCGCGCCGTGTTCGGGGTGGACGACGCCGCGCCGGACGACGCCGACGCCGGGCACCGCGAGCCCGGCGTCGGCCAGGGCTCGCGCAGCCGCTCCAGCCGGGAGCGGTCGAGGTCGCCGAGCGGCAGCCAGGCGGTCGACAGCTCCAGGTGCGTGAACCCTCGTCCACGACGGGCTGGAGGAGGCGGCGCCACTCCTCGGGTCCAGCTCCGCCACGGGGTGCCGTCCGCCGCGTGCGGCGCGAACTGGAGCATGGCGGCGGCGATCGGCCAGTCCTCGGCGCGTGGGGCGTGGGCACGCCGGAGGGGTGACGAGGACGGCCGCTCGGTGTGCACGGGGAAGGGCGACGCGGGCGACGCCGGGGACTCAGCCAATGCGGAGACCCCGTTGATGTTGTAGGTCGCGCCGGTGATGTAACCGGCGTCCGCGCCGAGGAGGAACTCGACGAGCGCGGCGACGTCGCGCGTCGTGCCGAGCCGCCCGACCGGGAGCTGCGCCAGGAAGTCGGGCTTGCGGTCGTCGGTGATCCGGCCGCCCATGATGTCGGTGTCGATGGTGGCGGGCGCGACGACGTTGACCGTCACCCGTGCGGGCCACCTCCAGCGCGAGGGCGCGGCTGAACGCCTCGATGGCGCCCTTGGACGCGGCGTAGGTGGACTTGCTGTACGTGCCGCCGCCGTTCTGCATGGCCGTCGACCCCAGGCTGACGACGCGGCCGTGGCCGCGCTCGACCATGCCGGGCACGAGGCGCCTGCTCACCACGAACGTGCCGGTGGCGTTGATCCGCATGACACGTTCCCAGGTGGCCAGGTCCGCTTCGAGGAACGGGACGGGCGAGCTGACGCCCGCGCTGTTGACCAGCGCCGCGACGGGCGGCAGTTCCGCCTCGAAGGCGGTGGCCGCCGCGTCCACGGCGGCGGGTCGGCGATGTCCGCGACCGCGCCGAGGGCGGCCACTCCGTGTTCGGCGCGCAGGGCGGCGGCGGTCTTCCTGACCTCCGGGTCGACGTCGAGCAGGCCCAGCGCCCAGCCCGCGGCGGCCAGCCGTCCGGCGAGCGCGCGGCCGATGCCGCGTGTCGACGCGGCTCCGGTGATGACCGCGGTGCCGCGGCCCGTGGTGTTCTGCGTCATGTCCTGTCCCTGTCGTCCCTGTCATCCGCGTTGTTCGCGTTGTTCCGGTCTGGTCCCACGGCGGCCCGACCGCCGGGCGGAGCGGGCCGTTGACCGTCTCCGGTGGCTGTTCGCCGCGGCTCACCGCGATGAGCGACGCCCGCACGCTCGCCGAGACCGCGGCGGTGTACGGGCGGTCCAGCAGAGGGAGTGCGGGGCGAGGACGACGTTGTCGAGCGCGGTCAGCGGGGTGTCCGCCGGCAGCGGCTCCTCGGTGAACACGTCCAGCCCGGCCCCGGCCAGCCGACCGTCCGACAGCCGCGCGACGAGCGCCTCCTCGTCGACCACCACACCGCGCGAGACGTTGATCAGCCGAGCCGTGGGCCGCATGAGCGCCAGTTCGCGTTCGCCGATGAGGTGCCGGGTGCCGGGTTGGCGGCGACGGTGACGACCACGTAGTCGCTGTGCGCCAGCACCTCGTCCAACGTGGCCAGTTCGATGCCGATCTCAGCCGCTTCCCGGCTCTTGTCACCGCGGTTGTAGCCCAGTACGCGCAGGTCCTGCGCGCGTACCCGGCGCGCGGTCTCCAGCCCGATGCCGCCGAGGCCGACGATGCCGACCGTCGCGCCGGTCAGTCCGGGCCGCGCCACGCCTCCCGCTCCGCCCACCGCCCTCCCGCACCAGCCGGTCCTGACGACGAGGTGGTGCGCCAGGGCGTACAGCAGCGCGATCACGGAGTCGGCCACCGGCCGCCGTACCGCGTCGGGCGCGTTGGTCACCAGCACGCCGCGGCGGGCGCAGGCGGCGGTGTCGACGGCGTCGAACCCGGCGCCGAACCGCGCGACGTGCCGCAGCCGCCCCGAGGCGGGTATCGACTCCGCCGTCACCCGCTCGTGTCCGAGGACGAGGACCGCGTCCGCGCCTTCCAGTTGGTCGGCCCGCAGTTCCTCGACCTCCTCGTCCAGCACGCGCCACGCCAGCCCGGCGTCGGTCAGCCGGGAGAGCCCGATGTCGCCGAACACGGTGCTTCCGTCCGGCTGTGCGTAACCTCGCGTGACGACGACCTGGTACACCACGGCGGCCTTTCTCGGAGAGCGGGAACTTTCTCAGAGCGTAGTTCCGCGAGTTCGGCCGAAGAAGGCGAAGAGGGAATTCACATGGCGGCATAACAAATACCGATGGACGCCCCGTGAAGCGGTCGAACAGGGGTGGGCGGAGCGGAATCCGGCCGCTGCCCCGGCCGCCGGTGAAATACCCAAGGGCACACGCATTCCACGGCCGACCCTTCTGCGGGTCGGCCGTGGAATGCGTGCCGGTGCCGCTAGCGCGCCGCCGCGACGGCCGAGAGACCGTCGATCGCCTCGACGTCGGCCGCGGACAGCGGGATACCGGCGGCGGCCAGATTGCGCTCCATCCGTTCGCGGTGCGCGGACTTCACGGTCACCGCGACCTTGTGGCGCAGGTTCCACGCGAGGACGACGTCCCGCGCCGAGCAGCCGTGCCGGGCCGCGACGTCCGTGAGCACGGGGTGGTCGAGGTCGGTGCCGCGCAGCGGGCTGTGCGCGCTGAGCAGCACGCCGCGGTGGCGCAGCGCCTCGGCGAACCCGGGTCGTGGTCGCCCGGCCCCACCGCACCTGGTTGACGGCCGGGCAGACGCCGGTCTCCCGGCGCAGTTCGTCGATGAGGTCGACGGAGTAGTTGCTCACGCCGATGGCCCGGACCAGGCCCTCGTCCGGGCGCGCGCGAACTCGCGCCAGCTGGTGACGCCCGGTACCCGCCCGGGGCCAGTGGATGAGCCACAGGTCGACGTAGTCGCAGCCCAGCGCGGTGAGGCTGCGCTCCAGGGTCAGCCGCTCCCGGCCGACCTGGTCGGGCGGCATCTTGGTGGTCACGAACAGCTCGGACCGGGGCAGGTCGGTCTCCGCGAGGGCGGCTCCGACGGCCGCCTCGTTGCGGTAGCGGGTGGCGGTGTCGACGAGCCGGTAGCCGACCGAAAGGGCGGTCAGCACGGCCTCGGTGGCCTGGTCTCCGCGCATGGGGTGGGTGCCGAAACCGAGCAGCGGCATGGCGGGGCCGTCCGCGTCGGCCGGGTGCGCCGTACCGTCGGCCAGGCGCGCCGTACCGGCTCCGGCCGCGAGAGGGTGTCCATGGTTCTCCTCATACGTTCGGTGGGTCAGTACAGCTCGACCAGGCGCAGGGGCGTGTCCGCCTGGGGGCCGCGCCCGAGGAGGTCAGCAGGACGGTCTCCGCGAGTTCGACCGCGCCCCGGCCGGGCACCACGACCTCGGTCCGCACGCCGAGCACCATGCCGGGCTCGGCGATCACCGCGCTG
Source organism: Streptomyces sp. M19 (assembly GCA_038070365.1). Lineage (GTDB taxonomy): Bacteria > Actinomycetota > Actinomycetes > Streptomycetales > Streptomycetaceae > Streptomyces. The sequence goes on from JAMYWE010000001.1 coordinate 1,224,649, forward strand.
TCGTCGGCCAGCGGGAGCGACGCCCGCCGCCGCGCAGCCCACGAGCCGACGGGCCGCCCCGTGCTCGCCGGTCTCCCGGTCGAACGCGGCGTAGGCGTCGGCGAGCGGGCGCCGGACGCAGCGCCGCCAGCAGCGCGGCCGTCGCGGCGGCGCACGTGTCTGCGGCGGCACGCAGCGGGCCGTCGGCCTTGCTGAGCACGGCGCTCGCGGCGGCGTACCCGCGACCCCGCCAGCAGCGGGTGCAGCACGTAGCGCAGCGGGCTCGTGGCGGTCAGCCGGGCGGTGGCGGGTCGTGGCCGCGGACGGTCACCAGGTCGCTGCCCGCGGCCCGTACGCGCCGTTCGGCCCGCTCGCGCCGTACGGGTCGTACCACCCAGCAGGCCGCCGGCCCGGCGGACGGACCGGTCGACGTTGCCGGACAACTCCCGTACGTCCATGCCGACGTGCAGGTGGTCCATGACCGCCGTGTAGCCGACGGCGGCCAACTCGGCGGCGGCGGCGAACGCGGGAGTTCGTCCGGCTCGCAGCGGGCCAGCTCGGCGAAGACCAGGTCGGCGGCCGGGCGCAGCCGTACGCCGGTGTCGGCGGCCCGCGCGACGGCCGCCCACGGCAGGTCGTCCTCCGTGCCGACCGCCGCGTCCGTGACGCCGGTCGCGCGCAGCACGGCGGCGGTCGCGTCGGGAGGTCACCGGTCGCGCGCGCCACCGTGCCGTCGGTGGTGAGCAGGACGGCGGTCGCGTCGGCGGGGCCGGGCGCCGGGTCCAGCGCGTACCGGCGCCCGGTGGGCGAGGTCAGCAGGAGGGCGGCGAAGCCCGCCTTGTCCAGTTGTCCGCGGAGCCTGTCGAGCGCGGCTGGCGCGTGGTGCGTGGCCGCTTTCGCCACGGGTCACCGTCCTTTCACGTGTCTGGTCCGGGTGGCCGCTCCGGGCGGTCCCGGATCAGCGCTTGAGCGGTTCGAAGGCCGTCTCCTGGATGCGCAGCGCGGTGAACCCGGCGACGGCGGCGGTGAGTACGAGGTAGATCGCCGGGATCCAGGTGCTGCCGGTCGCGGCGATGAGCGCGGAGACCACCAGCGGGCCGCGCCGCCGAAGATCGCGGTGCCGAGGTTGTAGCCGATGCCGTACGCCACGGTGCGCACGCGGGTGGGGAAGAGTTCGGCGAGCGTCACCTGCATCACGCCGTTGGTGCCGGCGAAACACGCGGCCATCAGCACCGCGCCCAGCATCGCCGTGGCGAGGGACCCGCGCGTCAGCAGCCAGTAGCAGGGAACCCGATGACGACCATGCCGAACGCCGAGCCGCTGAGCAGCCTCTTGCGGCCCAGGCGGTCCGAGAGCCGACCGGCCCAGAGGACCGCGAACGTGCCGACGGCCAGCATGACGGCCGTGACAAGCAGCCCCTCCAGGGTGGAGAAGTGCATCTCGTCCTTCATGAACGACGGCATGTAGATGAAGAGGACGAAGTAGCCGGAGCTGTTGAGCAGCGGCAGCACGACGGTCAGCCCCATCGCACGGCGGATCGCGGGCGAGGTGAACGCCTCCTTCAGCGGGCTGACGGCCACCTCGCCCTCCTCCTCGGCCTCGGCGAACTCCGGTGACTCCTCGGACAGTCGGCGCAGGACCAGGCCCAGCACGCCGAGCGGCAGGGCGAGCAGGAAGGGCAGCCGCCAGCCCCACGCCTCCATCTGCGGGGTGCTGAGCACAGCGGTGAGCAGGGCGGCGAACAGGGTGCCCAGCAGCATGGCGACGAACGTGGCGGCGTTGGCGTAGCTGACCACCCTGCCGCGGCGCCCGTCCCCGGCGTGCTCGGCGAGGAAGGAGTTGCCGTTGCCGGGCTCGCCGCCCATCGCGAACCCTGGACGAAGCGCAGCAGCACCAGGCCGATCGGCGCCCACACGCCCGCCACGGCGTAGCTGGGCAGGACGCCGACCAGGGCGGTGGACAGGCTCATCATGGTGACGAGCACCAGCAGGACACGTTTGCGGCCGATCCTGTCGCCCCACGATCCGGCGACCGCCGCGCCCACCGGGCGGAAGAAGAACGGGATGGCGAAGGCCGAGTAGGTCAGCAGGACGCTCGTGGTGGGGCGTCGCTGGGAAAGAAGACGACCGCGAGGGTTCCGGCGACGAAACCGTAGACGGCGTTGTCGTACAGCTCGATGAAGACGCCGATGAGGCCGCCGACGATGGACACCTTCGTGGCCTTCGTGGGGCCGGGGCTTCCGCGCGTGCGGCGAAGCCGCCAGAGCCTTGCTGTTCACGGGCACTACCTTTCACGAAGGTGACGTCGTCGTCACCGGCAGGCTGATACCGGCGGACCTTTCCTGTGGTCCGACCCGCCCCTCGGCCCCGTGACGGAGGTCGTCATGCTGGCCGCGTCCTCGTGGTACGGCGGGTCACCGGCACGTAGAACTGTGGCCTCGCATTATTTCCTCGGCATTGCCGGTGGGTATACCCGGCCACACATCCAACTCGGCTTGCGATGCCGACATTAGGAAATCCAATTCCTGTGGGATCGCCGGGTCGGCGCACGGCGGAACGGAATGTCAGCGACGCAGTTCGGCGACCGATCGCGCCAGTCCCGCGACGGCTTCCCGGATGATGTCGCGGGACAATGCGAAACTGGCCCGGAAGTGCCCGGGGAGCCATAGGAATCACCGGTGATGACGACGACGCCGCAGGATTCCAGGAAATACTCGGCGAGATCCGCGTCGGAGGTCAGGGTCGTGCCCGAGGAGTCACGGACCCCAGCAGCGCGGAGGCGTCGACCCAGACGTAGAAGCCGCCTTCGGGGAGCGTCGGGCGCAGCCCGTCGATCGCGGCGAGCCCGGAGACGAGCAGGTCCCGCCGCTCGGTGTAGATCTTCACCGTGCGGTCGATGAACTCCCGGCCGCCGTCCAGGGCGGCGACCGCCGCCGCCTGGCTCACCGAGGACGGGCACGACGAACTCTGCGACTGGAGCGTGCCGATCGCCGCGCACAGCCCGGCCGCGCCCGCGCCGTAGCCGATCCGCCACCCCGTCATGGCGTACGCCTTGGACACGCCGTTGACGAGGAGGATGCGCTCCCGCAGGTCGGGGGCGACGGTCACGGCGCTGGGCACCGGCAGCGCGGCGAAGTTGATCTCGTCGTAGATCTCGTCGCAGAGGAGCGAGACGTGCGGGTGCGCGCGGACGACGTCGGTGAGGCCGCGCAGTTCGGCCTCGCTGTAGACCGCGCCGGTCGGGTTGTTGGGCGTGTTCAGCACGACCCACTTCGTCCGTGCGGTGATGGCCTCGCGCAGCCGGTCGGGGTGAGCTTGTACCCGTCCGCCGCCGTGGCCGCGACGATCACGGGCGCCCGCCGTTGACCGAGACCATGTCCGGGTACGACACCCAGTAGGGGCCGGAACGATCACCTCGTCGCCCTCGTCCAGCGTCGCCATGAACGCCAGGAAGACGAGTTGCTTGGCGCCGCCGCCCACGCAGATCTCGTCGGTGGCGTAGGACTGCCCGGTCTTGCGCAGCAGCCGCGAGGTGATCGCCCTCCGCAACGCGGGGTGCCGTTGGCCGAGGTGTACTTCGTCTCCCCGGCGCGGATCGCCGCTATCGCCGCTTCCTTCACGTGGTCGGGCGTGTCGAAGTCGGGTTCGCCGATCGTCAGCGGCAGGACCTCGCGGCCCTCCGCCTGGAACGCCCGCACCCGGTCCGCGACCCGGAACTCGGCGACTCCTTGACACGCGACATGCGCGCGGCGGGCGCGGGCGGCGTTTCGGAAAGGGGCATGGCGTCTCTCCTTCGGTGGTGTGCGGAAGACGAGTTCCGCGGTGGTCGCGCACGAGCGCGGTGGCCACACGAGCGCGGTGGTCATGGCGGCGCGGGTTCATGGGAGCGCGGTGGTCATGGGAACGCGGGTTCATGGGGGCACGGTGGTCACACGAGCGCCGCGAACGCCGTGCGCGCACGCAGCGCGACACGGTCCAGCAGCCGCCGCCGCTCCAGGTACGCGGCGGTGGCGGCGGAGGCGGTCGTCCGGCGGAAGCGGATCTCCTGCCCGGGTCTGAGCTGCGCCGCGTCGTCCAGGGCGCGCGAGGTGACGACCGCGAGCACCGGATACCCGCCGTGATCCCCGGCCGCGCATCAGGACCAGCAGTTCGTCGCCGGTCGGGGCCTCGATCGCCCCGACCGGCACGCCGCGGGACAGCACCTCCCCGCTGACGGAGCGCCGGGGCACGGGCCCGGCCACCCGCATCCCGACGTGGTTGATGCGCGGGGTGACCGTGTACGGCGCGTCGTACAGCCGCTGGAGCCCGGGCCGAACTCGGCGGCGTCCGGCCCGTCGACAACGTCCAGGGCCGCGGAGACCCGGCCCACGTTCCGGGGATGCCGAAGTCGAAGAGGGTGGCGCCGAACCGCCGGTTGACCAGCGGCGGATGGGAGCGCAGCAGGGGCAGGGCGGTGCCGGGCCGAGGTGGGTGCCGAACCCGATCATCGAGTCCGGCGCGCAGCTTCCCATCAGCCGGGGACCTCGAAGGACCCGTGCACGGCGACGTAGGCGCGCAGTCCGACGTCGGCGATGCCCACCCGTACCGTCTCGCCCGCGCGCACCGACAGCGGTGCCCAGGCCGGATACGCGCGGCCGTCGACGGCGGGTTCTGCGGGCGCGCCGGTGACGGACATCAGCACGTCGTGGCTGGGACGCAGGGTGAGGCCGAAGCCGGTGGCCTCGATGAGCGGGTCGGTGGGCGCGTTGCCGACCAGCGCGTTGGCGGCGCGGGCGGCGAACTGGTCGAGGGCGCCGTTGACCGCCAGCCCCGCGCGGGCCCGCGACGCGTCCGAGGTCGGTGACCACGCACGCCGTCGCGGACTCGACGTGCAGCGCGGGGAGTTCACTGGTCATCGCGGTACTCCATCGGGGCGCCGAGCAGCTCCGCGTAGGCGGCCTCGTCGATCGGCAGGAACCGCACCCGGTCCCCGGCCGGTACGGGACGACGGTGCCGGTGTCGGTGCGCAGGATGTCCAGCGGGTGCGGCCGATCTGCCGCCATCCGCTGGGCGCGGCGACGGGCCGATGACCGCCTGGAGGCCCGCGACGGAGACCGCGCCGGGCGGCACCCGCAGCCGGGGTGGCCAGCCGGGGAACGGGAACGCCGAAGTCGGGGCCGTCCATCATCGCCGAGGCGGCGGGACCGCCCAGGCACCGGATGAGGTGTTCCTCGGCGCACACGAGGTCGATGACCTTCGGCACCGGACGGCCGACCAGGTCGGCGACCCACTCCAGGTCCGGGCCCGCCTCGCCGCCGAACAGCACGGGGACGTCGATGACGCCGCCGCCCGTCGTGCCGCCGCCGTCGGTTGTGGCGTCCCAGGAGCGGATGTGCGAGGTGATCACCTCGCCCGTGGTGTGGTACGGGTCGAACTCCACGAGCACCGCGTCGTACGTCGGGACGGCGGTGACCGCGGGATGGATCCCCGTGGTTGAGCCATCCCGCGAGCCGGTGCGCGGTCGACCACACCCGCTCGGCGTCGCCGCCCGCCACGGCGACGCGCACGGCGGCGTCGCCGCACGGCGAGACGGCCACCGTGGTCGGTGTCCGGGTGCCCGTCATGCGGCCCGCGCGCCCAGCACCTCGTCCAGCGGGGCGATCCGGACACCGGCGGCGCGGAGTTCCTCACGGATGCGCACCGCGAGTTGGAGGGCGGCGGGACCGTCGCCGTGCAGTTGCACGCAGTCCGTCCGTACCGGCAGGTCCGTCCCGTGCCGACTGGTGATCAGCCCCTCGGTCACCATGCGCACGGTCCGGCGGGTCACCTCGTCCGGGTCGTGCAGCACGGCTCCGGGCTCGGACCGCGACACGAGGGTGCCGTCGTCCTCGTACGCGCGGTCCGCGATGCCCACCATGGCCATGCGCAGGCCGCGTTGGCGCGCGACGGCCGCCATCTCGCCCTCCTGCATCAGGATCACCAGGTCGGGGTCGAACGCCTCGACCGCGTCGGCGACGGCCTCGGCGTAGTCGCGCCGGGTGACGACGAGGTTGCCGAGACGTCCGTGAGGCGCGAGGTGCGCGAGGTGCGTGCCGTGCGCCCGTGTGAACGCCGACAACGCCCCGACCTGGTACAGCACGTCGGTGCGCACCTCGTCCGGGGTCAGGTCCATCGCCCGGCGCCCGAAGCCCACCAGGTCCGGGAAGCTGGGGTGCGCCCGACCCGGACCCCGCGCGCCACGCAGGTCCGTACGGTCGCGTCCATCACCCGCGGGTCCCCGCGTGGAAACCGCAGGCGACGTTCGCGGACGTGAGCAGTTTCAACAGCTCGGCGTCGTTGCCCATGGTGTACGCCCGAAGCTCTCTCCGAGGTCGGCCACCAGATCGACGACAGGCACAGTGATACCCCTTTCCTGTCGGGTCGGGACGGCGTCGAACCAGGTCCGGCGCTCGTGTCGGCCGGTCCGCTGGGGACCGTGTCCTGGCCAGACGCTAGATCCGGCGGGGCCGAGAAGAAGGACACATCACGAAGCCCCATGGCCGCATAGCCGTTCGCGATGGTGCGCGCACGGCCGACGCCGCTCGCGCCGGGACACCCGACCATGCGGTGCCGAGCGCCGCTGTCGCCCGTCGCCAAGGTCGCCCCTTCGCTCCGTCGGCCCGTCCCGAACCGGCCCCGCCGGACTTCGCCGGACCCGCCGGACCTGCCGGACCGCGGCCGACCCGTTGTCCGACGAGCCCTCTCCTGATCCGCGATGTCGCTCTTTTCGGCAGCTCAGGGCCCATCTCGCGAACCGGACCCGGGCGACGGCGACCGCGGCCGCGCAGGTAGCCTCCCTGAACGTGATCACGACAGCGCTTCGTTAGCGACGCGCCACTGGAGCGATAGCGGCTGCCGGAAGTCTGGTCACCACACCGAGCGAAGAGATCGCCCGGTGCGTCATTCCACTGACAACCAGGGGTCTCCCATGCGTTCCACCCGTGCCCGAGTCCGCATGATCGCCAGCGCCGGTCTGCTGATGACCGCGGCCATGCTGGCCACCGCTTGCGACAACTCGGACGACTCCAACGCCTCCAGTGACTCGTCGGCCTCCGCGTCGGCCGCGGACGGCAAGGACACCGGCGCCGACTCCTCCGGCTCGGAGGGCAAGGACGACCAGAACGGCGACGGCACCAAGACGGGTGGGAGCGACAACGCCGACAAGGGTGACAAGGCCGGCAAGGGCGGCAAGGCCGAACCGGGCGACAAGGCCGAGCAGCGGTGCGGCGCCAACGACATCGACTGGGGCACCAGCGAGAAGACGCAGGCCGGTGGCTACATCGAGATCACCGCGAAGGCCAAGTCGGGGATCACCTGCTACCTGCCCGCCGAGCTTCCCGTGGTGGCCTTCGGCTCGGACGGCACCGAGGCCGGGCCCGCGGAGCAGTCCGTGGGCGGCGCGATCAAGCTGAGCGGCGACACCATCGCCTACGCGGGCGTGAACCCCAAGACCGCCAACAGCGACAACGGCAAGGAACTGGACAGCATCATCGTCGCCATCGGGAGGGAGGACCCAACCCGGTCTCCCTGCCGGTCGACACCATCTCCGTGAACAAGCCCATCGTCTCCAACTGGACGACCAACCCGCAGGACGCCGTCCCCTTCCCGAGCTGACACCCAGCGACACCCTGACGGGCCACGGCCCGTGACGAACCGAAGGGCAGCAGCCGCAAGGGGCCCGCGCGACACGCGAGGTGCGGCGCTGCCCAGTGGTAACCGGCCGGGCCAGCAGACAACCAACCGTTGCCTCCGACGGCCTTGTTGGTTGTTTGATCCCAGCAAGCCCTGATCGCTTTGATGAGTCCGGTCAACCCGCGGTTGATCAACCGTCGTGCCCAACGGGCGCCAGTCCACGGCCGCTTCGGCCGAGCGCCCTTCGCGAGGAACTCTCATGCCCGATCAGGACCGTCTCTACGTCCGCACTCCCGAGTTCGCGCGGGTGGCCGAGCGGATCGAGTACGTCACCACGCTGACGTCACGGCTCAACGTCCTGCCCTTCGACGACAAGGCCGCACGCGCCGCCTTGTTGGCCGAGATCGTCGGCAAGCCGGTCCCCGGCTCCGTCACCGTCTATCCGCCCTTCTACACCGACCACGGGCTCGGCATCGACTTCGGCGAGCACGTCTTCGTCAACCAGGGCTGCACCTTTCTGGACCAGGGCGGCATCCGTCTGGGCGACGGTGTCCTGATCGGTCCGAAGACCAGTCTCATCTCCTCCGACCACCCCTCCCGGCGTCCGAGCGCAGCGAGTTCATCACCGGGCGCCGATCACGATCGAGGCCGGTGCGTGGCTCGGCGCGGCGGTCACGGTGCTCCCCGGCGTCACGGTCGGACGTGGTGCGGTGGTCGGCGCGGGAGCCGTGGTCACGAAGGACGTTCCCCGACACCCTGGTGACCGGACCGGCCGCGTTCGCGCGCAAACGCTGGGACGACTGAGCCAGGGAGGCGGGCGCCCACGGGGTCCCGCGCGCGGATCACCGCCGTACCGCGCTGACGTATGATCGGATTCCCGGCCGTTCCGTGGTTCGGGTTCCCGGCCGTTCCGTGGTGACGTAGCAGGTCAACCACACAGGCCGAAGCACGGGCAGCGTGTTTCCCTTTCCCCGCAAGCCATCTGGCCCGCGGTCGACCGAGCGGTGGCCACGCGGCCGGTCGGACAGGTCGTCTCAGGAGGAACTCCGCGCCGTGCATCCCTCACCTCGTCGGACCCGGTCCGGATCGGCCGCTACCGTCTCACCGGTCGCCTCGGGGCGGGCGGCATGGGCGTCGTCTACCTCGGCAGCACGCCCGGCGGCCGACCGGCCGCGATCAAGGTCATCAGCGATCGGTTCCAGCACGAGGAACAGGCCCTGGAGCGGTTCCGCCGCGAGGTGGGCACCCTGCACACCGTGCGCAGCGCCTACACCGCCGCGCTCATCGACTGCGGGCTGGACGGCCCGCCGTACTGGTTCGCCACCGAGTACGTGCCCGGCCGGACCCTGGACTCCGCCGTGCGGGCGTCGGGCCCGCTGCCCGCGCGCCTGTGCCGCGGCCTCATGGCCGCGTTGGCCGAGGGCTGTCCGACATCCACGTGCACGGGATCCTGCACCGGGACGTGAAGCCCCAGAACATCATCCTGTCGCCCGTCGGCCCGCAGCTCATCGACTTCGGCATCGCCAGGACACCGGGCAGGCCGCGCTGACCCAGGTCGGCCACACCGCCGGTACCCGGGTTTCACGCCACCCGAGGCGCTACAAGGGGAGGACGTGGGGTCGCCGCGGACGTGTTCGCGCTGGGCGCCTCCCTGGCCTTCGCGGCGACCGGCCGCCCGCCGTTCGGCGAGGGCACCTTCTCGACGGTGTCGTACCGCACCGTGCACGGGGACATCGACCTGGAGGGCGTCGATCCCGAACTGGCCGGGATGATCAGGGCCTGCGCCGACCGCGATCCGGCCAGGCGGCCCGCCCCGACGCGATCGTGGAGTTCTGCCAGTCGCACGTCTCCCTGGCGAACGACCCCGACTACCGGCGGATCGCCATGGCCGACGCCAACGCGGGTGTCCCGGCGCCGGGTTCCGTTCCCACCACCCGGACGCCGCCGCGGGAGCGCCGCCCGCGGCGGCCCTCCCGGCCGGGACCGCCGATCTCTCCGCGCTTCCGACCGAGGTGGATTCACGGTCGCCTGGGGCGGATTCGCGGTCGCCTCAGGCGGACGCGGCGGCGACCGACGTCGTCCCCGGACCGGCGCCCGCCACCGCGGTCATGGCGACACCGACCGGGTCCGGAGCGACGCCCGGCAGAAGCGGGAAGCGCGGCTTCCGGCGCGGGTCGCCCTGCTGGTGGCGGCGGGCGTGGCCGCCGCCGCCACGGCCGTCGTCCTGGTGCTCGTGCTGCCCGAAGGGGACCGCGAGAAGTCGGCGGCGCCGGGACGGCCCTCGGCCGACACGAGCCAGGCGGCGAGCCCCACGCGAAGAAGCCGAAGGACACCTCGGACGACCCGGCGGACCAGGTCTCGGACGGCGATGAGGACGAGCCCGCGCCGGAGGAGAGGACGATCACGGCACCGATGAGCCTGCGCCCAGGCCAGGAGGTCGCGGCGGCGCGCGTCAAGCTCGTCCTGCAACACGACGGCAACCTGGTCGCCTACGACGAGGCGAACCAGGCCCGTTGGTCCAGCGAGACCCACGGCACCGGCGCCCGCGCCGACTTCCAGCCCGACGGGAACCTCGTGGTCTACGACGCCCAGGACCAGGCCGTGTGGGCGAGCGAGACGAACTATCACGACGACGACAACGTGGTGCTCATGTTGCAGAGCGACGGCGACATCACGATCCGCGAGGGTGAGACGGTGCTCTGGTCCGCCGGTACGAACCACTGACGGGCGGTCCCCACGACGCGTGAGACACGTGAAGGGCGGACCACGCGGGTGGTTCCCCTCGTCACCGGGTCATACGGCGACGGGCCACGCGTTCGGACTCAGAACCGGTCCGGGCGCGCTCCGGGTCGGAGCGCCGGACGGCACGTCCCGCTTCTGGTCCTCGCGTGCCCAGGCGTTCGCGTCGGCCGTCACCTCGCAGGTCACGTCCTTCGCCGGGAGCTGGCCGGTGACCAGGTAGTCGGTGGCCGGGCCGTCGACGCACGCGTCGCCGCTCGGGTAGACGCCATGGCCTTCCCCGCCGAGGACGGTGACCATTTTCGAGCCCTTCAGGTCGGCGTGCAGGGCCTGGCCGCTGGCCAGCGGGGTCTGCGGATCCCACTCGTTCTGGACGACCAGGGAGCCGACCTCGTTGTTCACCTCGGTCACCGGTTCCCTGGCCTCGTCCCAGAACGCACAGGGCTTGACGCTGGACGCGAAGTCACCGAAGAGCGGGTAACGGCCCTTGTCGTCGAGGGCGTCCTGCCGGTAGCTCTCCGGATCGCGGGACCACGGGGCCGAGTTGTCGCCGCACGCCACGGCCCAGAAGCTCGACGTCCCGTTGTCGCTCGGCTCGTCTGCGGCGCCGTCGTCCGCGGCGCCGTCTGCGGCGCCCGCCGTCCCGGTCCCCGGCCCGGACGAACCGCGCGAGCTTCTCGGCGGAGGCGGGCTCGCCGGACGCGGCCTTCTTCAGCTCCACGATCGCCTCGGTGGCGGACTCCGGGTGAAGACCTCTGCGCGCAGACTGTTGCGGATGTCGTCACCGGTGGTCGACTGGCCGTCCACCTCGATGGGCGTCTCGTCGGCCTGCGCGACCAGGTCCCAGAAGGTCCGCTCGACCTTCTTGGCGGTGTCGCCGAGCCCGTACTTCTCCGCACGCTCGGCGGCCCACTCGGTCCACCGGTCGAACGCGGGCTCGGCACCCTCCGCCCACGACTGGATCATCCCCGCCAGGCGCGCGCCGGATCGACCGCGCTGTCCAGCACGAACCGGTCGGCCCGGTCCGGGAACATCTGGGTGTAGACGGCGCCGAGGTAGGTGCCGTACGAGTACCCCAGGTACGAGATCTTCTTCTCGCCGAGGATCGCCCGGATCAGATCCATGTCGCGCGCGGTGTTGCGCGTGGTGATGTACGGGAGCGTGTCCCCGCCTTCTCCTCGCACTTGTTCGCGAACTCGCGCGCCCAGGCCACGTCCTTGTCGAACGTCTCCTCCTTGTACGGCCGCAGCCAGTTCTCCTCCTCCGGCTCCAGACCGCAGGAGACCGGGCTGCTTCGGCCCACGCCTCGCGGGTCCAGGCCGATGAGGTCGTACTTCAGCCGTGCGGACTCGGGGAGGTTCTTCGCCAGCCCCAACGGCATGGTGAGCCCCGCGATGCCGGGGCCACCGGGGTTGAGAGCAGAACACCGCGCCGCTGGTCGGGCGCGGCGCTCCTGATCCGGGATATGGCCAGGTCGACGCGCTTGCCCTCGGGATCCTGGTAGTCCAGGGAACCTCGATCGTGGCGCACTCGAACTCCGCCGGGGAGTCGGCCTCGCACCGCTTCCACCGCGGCTTCTGCCGCGTGTACCCGTCCAGCGCGTGCTCGTCCCGCGTGTCTTCGGCGGTGGTCGAGGAGGCGGACGACGGGTTGGCGGCCGCGGCGGTGGCCGTCGAGGTGGCGAGCGCGGGAGCCAGCGCCGCTGTGACGCTCACGGCCAGCAGGGTACGAGACGTTGCCTGCGCACGAGGTGGATCCTTCCAGTCGCGTGATCGAACAGAAAAGATCCTTCAGCAACAGGCCACATCCGCGGATCAACCGCCGGGCTGGCAGGTCCTCTCCCCGAGGGATGACGCAACGGCCGTGACTGGTCCCCGAGTTGTACGGGGCGTGTTGTACGGGGCGTGGCGGCGGGGTGAGGGGTAGTGGGTCGCCGTGAGGAAACGGACACCGGCCGAGCAGGCCCTGAGCCGCTCGTACGTCACCGCCGACGGACTCCGTGTCGAGGTTGTCGACATGTCGGTCGAGCACCATCCGGACCGCGGCGCGACCTTCACGTACTGGCTGACGATGAGCCGCCAGGGCCACCCGGACGAACGTTGGGTGGTCACTCTGCCCTGGGAGGACAAGTCCTGGGCGGACGTCCTCACTTCACCCGCACCCCACCCGCCCGACTGCGGCAACTCGTCCACCTCGTCCGCGCCCACCTCGACGAATGGTGGGCCACCAAGGACACAACCGGCAGTCGGCGAAACGGGGCCGACGACTTACCTGACCCGCGCGTCGTCGTCACCGTGCTGTGCGCTCGCCCCGGGCTCCGGCTCGGCCGGGGTAGGAGCGGGCGGCCAGGGCGCGACGTCAACGACGTCGTCGGGCTGGACGTCGAGCGCGTCGAGCCCACCGGCTAGCCCGAGCGACCTCAGCGGTGTGCGCGGGGTGTAGCGCTCGCCCGTCACCTGGTCGCTCAGCGGGTCCAGCGCGGCCAGCGCCTCGGCGTCCAGGGTGAGTTCCAGCGCGGCCGCGTTCTGCTCCAGCCGGGCCGGGCTGCGGGTGCCCGGAATGGTCGCCACCGCCACCCCGAGCCGCTCGGCCTGGGCGTACACCCACGCCAGCGCCACCTGGGCCGGGGTGGCACCCAGCCGGTCGGCCACCTCGCGCACGGTCCGCGCGATCTTCTCGTTGGCCTCGCCCGCCTCTCCGGCGAAGCGGGGTTGGTGCGCCGGAAGTCCTTCTCGCCCAGTGCGGAGCGGTCCAGGGTGCCGGTCAGGAACCCCGCCCCAGCGGCGAGTACGGCACCAGCCCGACCCCAGCTCGGCCATCACCGGGTGACCGCCTCGACGTCGCGGGTCCACAGCGAGTACTCGCTCTGCACCGCGGTGATCGGGTGCACCGCGTGCGCCCGGCGCAGCAGTTCGCCGTCGACCTCGGACAGGCCCAGATGGCGGACCTTGCCCGCCTCGACCAGCTCGGCCATCGCCCCGACGGTCTCCTCGATCTCCACGTCCTGGGGCGGGCGGTGGGCGTAGTACAGGTCGATCACCTCGACGCCCAGCCGCAGCAGCGAGGCGTCGCAGGAGCGCAGCACGTAGTCCCGGGCACCGCGGATACGGCGTGCCCGGTCGCCGGCGCTGCGGTCGATGCCGAACTTGGTGGCCAGTCGCACCTGGTCCCGGCGGCCGTGGATGGCCCGGCCCACCAACACCTCGTTGTGCCCGGTGCCGTAGGCGTCGGCGGTGTCCAGGAACGTGATGCCCAGCTCCAGGGCCCGGTCGATCGTGGCCAGGCCGCCGTCCCAGTCGGCGGCGCCATAGCTCGCTCATCCCCATGCACCCCAGGCCCATCGCGCTGACGGTGAGACCGGGCGAGCCGAGCGTGGTTCGGGTGATCATGCGCGGATACTCCTCCTGCCCGGCGGACCGGGCGGTACCTTGAGCACTGACGAACGCCTTCGACGCTGGGACTTGGAGCGCGCTCGAAGTCAAGCCGGAGGACCGGCCCCGCCGACGGGTCAGGCGCGGCGGGTGAGGGTGAGGGTGAAGCGGTCCACCGGCAGCAGGTCGCCACAGGGCCAGGACACCGCGTATCTCCCGGGCGTCTTCACCGTCTTCACCGTCCTCGACGGCGTCCGGGTCCCGCGGCGGGCGCAGGCCCTGGCCGGGGCCGCCCGGTGCGCCGACGACCGCGGCCCGTCGTGCTCCGCGGGCGGCGGCGCGGGCGTCCGCCGGGCCGGGGCAGGCGTATCCCGTCGGCCGCCGTCACCGCGAGCGCGCCGAGCAGGGCGAGGGCGGCGGCGGGGCCAGCACCGCCCACGGGGCCCGTTCGGCGTAGGGCAGGTTCTCGGAGAGCAGCAGGCCCCACTCGGGCGAGGGCGGCTGCGCGCCGAGGCCGAGGAACCGAGCGCGGCCAGGCTCAGGGCGATGCCGGGCAGCCGGAGCAGCGCGTGGCGGACGACGGTGGCAGGACGGCGGGGAGCAGCACGTGCCGGAGCAGGTACCGGCGACCGGCGCCGAGGGAGCGGGTCGCGAGCAGATGGAGGGTGGCGCGTTCCTGCCGTAGCAGGGAGGCGGTGTGGGCGGCCAGCGGCGACCGCCGCGACGGCCACCGCGAGGGCCGGGTCCACGGGCCGCGGCCCGCGACGCCGGTGACGAGGAGGGCGGCCAGTACGGGCGGTACGGCGTTGACGGTGTCGACCAGGGGCCCGGACAGCCGGGGCAGCAGGCCCAGCAGGACGCCGGTCACCAGGGCGGCGGCGCTGACCGCGAGGGCGGTGCCGAGGGTGGTGAGCGCGCCGTGCGCGACCGGCCAGGACGTCCCGGCCGAGGCCGTCGGTGCCGAAGGGTGTGCCCGGGAGGGTTGGAGGCGTGCGGTGGTGTCGAGCGCGAGCGGGTCGTGGAGCGAGCCGAGGGCGACGAGGGCGGCGAGCGCCGCGCCGTAGGCGAGCGGGCGAGCAGGGCGCGGCCGGGTGGGGCGGTGGAGGAGTGCAGGGCCCGTCGCGCAGCGCGGCCCGACCAGCAGCCGCGCGGCGAGCCGCGCCAGCAGCCCGGCCGCCGTGGCGAGGACGACGAGCGCGAGGGTGCCGGTCTGGAGGACGGGCAGGTCCTGGGCGAGGGCGGCGCCCAGGCTGAGCCGTCCGAGGCCGGGTATGTCGAAGATCTGCTCCACGGCGACCGATCCACCGGTCAGGCTGACCACGAACAGGCCGAGGTTGGGCAGGAGTCCGGGCACGCACCGGCGCAGCGCCTGCCGGGCCACGGATATCGGCGGTATCCCGCGCGCGGCGGCGGCCCGTGCCCACGGTTCGGCGAACGCGGCGGGCAGCAGGTCGTCCAGCATCCGCCCAGGACCGCCCCGGCGGGCAGGCCGAGGGCGAGGCAGGGCAGGACCATCCACCGCGGGCCGTACCAGCCGAGCGCGGGCAGCCAGCCCAGCCGTACGCCGACGACCGAGGCCAGGACCGAGGCGAGGAGGAAGTCGGGCAGCGCGGCCAGCACCGCGGAGCCGGTGCCGCCGGGCGCGCCCGCCGAGGCGGCGGCGGAGCCGAGCCACAGGGTGCGGGCGCACACCGCCGCCACCGTGGCCAGGGCGACGGCGACGGCCCCGGCCATGAGCAGCAGGGACACGCCCAGGGCCTGGGTGGCGGCGGGCATCACGGCGGTGTCCGACACCCAGGACCGGCCCGCGTCGCCCGCGGCAGCCCGCCGAGCCAGGTCCCGAGCAGGTGCGCCGGGCCGTCGTCGAGGCCGAGTTGGTCGCGGACGGCGTGCAGGGTCTCGGGGTCGGTGCCCGTTCCGCCGAGCGGGCCTTGAGCACGGTCGTCGCCGGGTCGGTGCGCGAGAGCCACGGCAGCAGACCGAGGGCGCACACGAGGGCGACCGCCAGTACGGCCCGCCACAGCAGGACGGCGCTGAGGCCACGCCTCGCGCGTGCGGTCGCGGGCTTCAGCGCCGGGTCCCGGTGCCGACGAACCCTGCTCGTACGGGTCGAGTACGGCGCCGTGGACGGACGCGCCGACGCCGGTGACGGCCTTGAGGTGGACGAGGGGATCACCGCGTCGGTGCCGAGGACGGCGGCCTCCGCCCTCAGCGCGGCGGCCTGGCGCTCGGCGGGCCGGACTCGGCCCGCGCGGCGGCGACCAGCTTGTCAACGTGTCCGTCGCACAGGAAGGACAGGTTGTAGGAGCCGTCGCAGGTGTAGTCACCGGCCAGGACGGTGACCGGGTCGCCGGTGTCCAGCAGCATGTTGCGGGTGGCGACGACGGCGTCGAACTTCCCGGCCAGCAGGTCGCCTTCGAGGCGCGCGTACGTGCGCACCTCCAGCTTCACCGTGAAGCCCGCCTTCTCCAGCTGCTGCTGGAGCACCTGGGCGGTCTCCGCCAGTTCGGGCCGGTCGCTGTAGGTGGCGAGGGTGACGCTCCGGCCCTGGGGTCGGTGGCCCCGCCCGGCCGGTCGGCTCGACCCGCCGACCGGAGGTCCAGGTCAGGGCGGGCCCGTAGAGGCCCCGGGCCGGTTCGGCGTATCCCTCGTACACGCCTTTGGCGACGGCGGAGGTGTCGATCGCCTCGCGGGCGGCGGCGCGCGTTCCGGCGTCCTGAAGACGCCGGTCCGGGTGTTCAGATGCAGGCTGGTGTTCCGGGCGGTGTCGGTTTCGCGGGCGGTGCCCTTGCCCAGTGACGCGACCTGGGCGACGGGGATCGCCTCGGCGAGGTCCACGGCACCGGTGCGCAGGGCGTTGGCGCGGGCGGTGCCGTCGGAGACGTACCTCGCGTCGATGCCGGACGCGTGGGCGCGGCCGTTCCAGTAGCCGTCGAAGCGGTTCAGGGTGGCCGCGGTGTTGCCGGTGGTCCGGGTGAGCGCGAAGGGGCCGGTGGCGGTGCCGACCGGGTTCACCTGCCGTCCTTGCCGTACGCCTTCGGGGAGAACACCGCGAGGGCGGGTTGGTCAGCCGCAGCGGCAGCGCCGGGTCGGCGGTGGCGGTGCCGACCCGGACCCGGTCCTCGCCGACCGCCCGCACGGTGAGCTGGACGCCGGAGAGGGCGGCGGGGCGGGTCGGCCTCGGCGGCGTGGGTGAGCGCGGCGGCGACGGCCGCCGCGGTGACGGCGGTGCCGTCCTGGAACGTCGCGTCCCGCAGGGTGAACAGCCAGCTCCTGCCGCCCTGTTCGGCACTCCAGGACGTGGCGAGCGCGGGACCGGCGGTGCCGTTGCCGTCCAGCCGGGTCAGGCCCTCGGTGACGCCGAGCCGGGACAGGTCGAAGGCGTCCTGGCCGTACGGCGAGTAGTTCTCCGTCGGTGGGAAGGCGAGCGCCACCCGCAGCCGTACGCCCCGCCGGAGCCGGAACTGGAACCGGAACCGGAGCCACCCGCGGACGGGTCGTCGGGGGCGGAGACGAAACAGCCGGAGAGCAGGGGACGAGCAGCAGACCGGCTGCCAGCCGAAGGCGGGGATCTCATGGTCCTCGTTCTGTTTCTGACTTCTCGGGGCCGGGCGGCACGGTCATTTCCCGAAACGTCACGCGAAGGGGATCTCGAAGTGCACGACGTCGCTGCCGCCGCCGGGCACCTCCTCCTCTCGTCGCAGACGACCTTGCCGAGTGTCCGCCACAGCCCCAGCGCGCCGGGCGAGTGCGGATGGGTGTGCAGGTACACGGCCCGGTAACCGCCGTCCGCCCGTGCGAAATCCAGCAGCTCGGCCACGAGCCGCCGGGCCAGCCCGCGCCGCCGGTGCTCCGGGCGCACGTACACCCGCCGCAGCTGGGCGGTCTCGCCCGACGGATACCGCTCGGCCAGCCACCGGGGTTCGGCGGGTGGGCGGGCCCCGCGCGTCGAGCGCGGCCGTGGCGGCCACCGCCCGTCCTCCTCGTCCACCGCGACCAGCAGCGTGTGCCGGGGCGGGGCGACGTAGAACGCCTCCGGGTCGATGACGTCCGCGTGCCAGCGCGGGACGTACCGGTCCCGAAGTCGCGGTAGACCGTGTCGAGCATCACGGACCGCGCCCCGTCGAGGTGGTCGGTGGTGGCAGTTCTGATGCGATATCTAGGCACCTGCGCATCCTATGCAGCAAGTTCTCCGGCCCCGCTGGCGGGCGGGCCCGACCGGTGCAACCCCGACCCGAGGCCGGGTCCGTCCCCGACCGGGGCCGGTGCGCCCCGACCCGAGGCCGGTCCGCCTGCGACCTGGGTCGGGGACGGGTACGACCCGTGGGCCGATGTGTCGGCGGCTTCGGCGGGACAGAGTCGATCACGTACCGCGACAGCGGGACCGACACGCAGAAACCGTCCACGAGCCTCCGGCGCGCGTCAGCACCCTCGTGCGCCGTACAGGAGAGAACCAGATGCGCAGGAAGTTCCCCTCTCGTCCTCGCCGCCACCGCGGTCGCGGCGAACGCGATGACCGGAGTCGCGGTGGCGGCGACGCCGGACACCTCGGCGACGGCGCCGGACGCCGCGGCGGCGACCGCGGACTCGCTCCGGTGGACCGAGTGCCCGGAGGACGTCGCCGCGCCGCGCCTTCAGTGCTCGACGCTTGAGGTTCCGTTGGACTACCGCCACCCCGGCGGGCGGAAGATCGAGATCGCGATCTCCCGGCTGGCGAGCGAGAATCCGTCGCGGCGCCGGGGCGTGCTGCTGACGAATCCGGGCGGCCCCGGCGCCTCGGGGCTCGGCTATCCGGCCGTGCTGGCCGACGCGGGCTTCCGCGGGACGTGCTGGACTCCTACGACCTGATCGGCTTCGACCCGCGTGGCGTCGGCCGCAGTACGCCGGTGACCTGCGATCTGACACCGGAGCAGCAGGCGCGCGGCAACTTCGCGCCGTACGCGCACACCGCGGCCGATGTCACGCGGGAGGCGGGAACGCCCGGACCGTCGCCGAGCAGTGCGCCAACTCGGCGACCTCGTGGATGCTGCCGCACACCACCACCCGAACGCCGCCCGCGACATGGACCGGATCCGGGCGGCGCTGGGCGAGCGGAAGGCGTCGTACCTCGGTGCCTCGTACGGCAGTTACCTCGGCGCGGTGTACGCGACGATGTTCCCGGAGCGCGGCGACCGGATCGTGCTCGACAGCAACCTGGGCCCCGGCGGTTACGACGCCACGGCCATGCGGATGTTCGCCCGTGGACTGGAGGACAGGTTCCCGGACTTCGCGGCGTTCGCCGCCGCGCACCCGAGTACGGGCTGGGCACGACGCCGGAGCAGGTGACCGCGAAGTTCTTCGACCTCGCGGAGCGGTTGGAGGCGCGTCCGGTCCAGGGCGTCGACGGGACGATGTTCCGGGGATGACCTTCGACCGCCTCTACGGCGACGCGACGATGCCCGTACTCGCCAAGTCCTGGCAGGCGTTGGACACCGACCAGCCGCTGCCCTCGTGGCCGGCGTCGCCGAACATGGAAAACATGATGGCCTCTCGCTTCCTGTACATATGCGGTGATTCGCGCTGGCCGGAGACCGTCCGGGAGTACCAGCGGAACGTCGCGGTCGACCGGGTCGCGTACCCGATGCTGGGCGGGTCCACGGCCAGCATCGGACCGTGCGCGTTCTGGCCGGACGAGCGGGTCGAGCCGCCGGTGCGCATCGGCGACCGGGGCCCGTCGAACGTGCTCATGGTGCAGAACGAGCGCGACCCGGAACGCCCTGGCCGGGGCCCGGAACTGCGGCGGGCCTTCGGGAAGCGGGCCACGATGGTGACGGCCGACCAGGGCGGCCACGGCGTCTATCCGTACGGCCGCAACACGTGCGTGAACGACGCGGCCACCGCCTTCCTGGCCTCCGGACAGCGCCCGGCGCAGGACCTCGCCTGCGCGGCGGAGGCGGGCGAGTAGGACCGAGTACCAACTCGCCCCGGTCCGCCGGGGAGCGCCGCGCACGGCGCACGCCGCACCGGAAGGTTCACCCGCGGCGCGGCGTCACTCCTCCAGTCGGATCGCCGCCGTCGGACAGACGGCCGCCGACTCCTGACCCCGTCGTGGTGCGCGGGGTCAGGGCGTTCGGCGAGCAACTCGACGATGCCGTCGTCGTCCTGGTCGAAGACTTCGGGCGCTATCAGGACGCACTGTCCGGACGCGACGGAGGAACCGCCGGGCGTCGAAAGGGCTCGTGGGCACGTCGGCGTGCCTGGTAGGAAGGGAGATGGCCACTGACGACCTGGACCCCGTGTGGCGCCTTCTCGCGGAGCGCGCCTGCGAGCGCCTGATCGTGGAGCTGGTACGGCGGCTCGACCTCGGTGAGCCGAGCACGGTCTGCGAACTCTTCACCCCGACGGGGTCTGGGAGTGGCCGCACGACGGCCGACGGATCGAAGGCCGGGAAGCTCTGCGCGCGTACTTCGGCTCCCGCCCGAGCGACCGCCTGTCCCGGCGGATGTGCACGAACATCCTGGTGACCGTCGACTCGCCGCGAACCGCCACGGCGACCACCTACTTCGCGACCTACCGAGTCGACGGCTACACCGAGGGCACGCTCATCCCGCCCCGGTTGCCCGCGAACATCGGCCACTACGAGGACACCTTCCGCAGAGTCGACGGCACCTGGCTCCTGGCGACCCGGACCCTCGTCCTCCCGTTCGGCGGACCGACGCACCACCTGACCGGTCCGGGCCGGTCCTGAGCGAAGAGCTGCGCGCGCGGGCGCGTCGGCGGGCGCGGGAGTTGCCTGTCGCCGTCTGAGCTGGGGCCTCACCGCGCGCAGAGCCGGTCCAGTGCCGACTGGCTCTCGTCGTCCGCGGCGCGGCAGATCATCAGGCGCTGGTCCGGGTCCTGAAGGGGCATGAGTACTTCGAAACGCATCGCTATCGCGCCGACGTCAGGGTGCCGTATCACCTTGTGGCCACGGCCGTTGAGCCTCACGTCCCGCTCGGCCCGCAGGCGCGCGAACTCCTCGTCGCGCGTGCTGAACTCCGTGATGAGTCCGGTCAGCGCCTGGTCCTCCGGGTGGGCGGCCCACGCGGCGCGCAGGTGGGCGACTCCTCCCGTACGACGCGGTCGCGGTCGCGGTCGACGTAGAACTCGCGTACCTCCGGATGCATCAGGCACAGCCACATCGCGTTGCGCCGCGGCGCGGCAGGGTGGCGAAGTCCAGCGGCAGCCGCGTCATCTCGCCGTTCCAGGCCAGGATGTCGAAGCGGTGGTTCAGCAACATGGCGGGCAGCGGCGACAGGTCGGTGACCAGCCGGGCCAGGGTCGGCTCCGCGGCGGTGGCGGGCTTGCCGGCGTTGCGGGGCGGTCGGCGCCGAGGTCGAGCCCGTCGGCGATCTGCTGCGCGGAGACGCTCGTGACGTTGACGACGCGGGCGGCGGGGCGGCTTCGAGCAGGGCAGCAACGACTGGACCAGCCGCCAGGGGCCGAGTACGTCGACCTCCAGCGCGGAGCGTACGGCGTCGACGTCGGCGTCCAGCGCGGACAGGACGGTGAAGTCGACGGCGTCGCAGGCGTTGTTGATCAGGACGTCGAGGTGGCCGACGGTCCGGGTGAGGTGCGCGGCGGCCTCGTCCATGCCGACCGCCTCGGTGAGGTCGAGGCGCAGGGTGGTCGCCCGGTGGCCTTCCGCGCGCAGCCGCGCGGCCAGGGGCTCGGCGCGGGAGACGTCGCGTGCGGTGAGGATCACGTGGTGGCCGAGCCGGGCCAGCCGACGGGCGACCGCGAAGCCGAGGCCGGTCGGACGGCTGACGCCGGTGATGAGTGCGGTCTTCGTCGTCATGTCGTCTCTCTCGGGTTCGTGGGGGCAACCCGTCACGAACACCATTCGACTTCAGAACGGCGTTTGTGCCAAACGAGCGTCGTTCACGCGGGAGGAACATGGTTCGCCCAGTTGTAGGCTCAGCGCATGGCACCGACTCCCCAGCAGCGGCGCGCTGCCCGGCACCACCAGCCCGTCCCCGGCACGAAGGCATCGGCCGCGCAGGGCCGCCGTACCGAGCCGATCACGGTGGACGCCATCGTCGAGGCCGCGCTCGGCATCGTGGCGAGCGAGGGCCACGAGGCCCTCACCATGCGCCGCGTGGCCACCGCGCTGAAGACCGGCCCGGCGTCGCTGTACGCCCACGTCGTCAACAAGGACGACCTGGACGAGCTGCTCATCGGCCGCCTGTGCGCCGAGGTCGACCTGCCCGAGCCGGACCCCGCCACCTGGCGGGAACAGCTCACCGGCGTCTGCGTCCAACTGCGCGACCAGTACCTGCGCTACCCGGCATCTCCCGGGCCGCGCTCGCCACCGCGCCCACCAACCGCGACACCCTGCGCATCGCCGAAGGCATGCTCGCCATCCTGCTCACCGGCGGCGTCGCCCGCAGACCGCCGCCTGGGCCATCGACGCCCTGACGCTCTACGTCAACGCCTACACCCTGGAGACCTCCTGCTGCGCCGCGCCGACGGCGAGTGGGCCGTCGGACGCGAGGAGTTGCTGAGCCGGTTCGCCACGCTGCCCGACGCGTTCCCGCAGACCAGGCGGTACGCCGCCGAACTCACCTCGGGCACCGGCCACGAACGCTTCGACTTCACCGTCGCGTTGATGCTGGGCGGTCTCGTCCGGCCCGCTCAGGGCGGGTGAACGCGGCGCTCGGGTCCCGCGCCGCCACGTGGTCGGCGTGGAGCCCGGACGCCTCGGCGCCGCGCGGGAGCATGGCCAGCTCGTACGCGGCGAGCGCGGCCTCCACGACGTCAGGGTGCGCGGTGGGCGGCGGCGCCGAGCAGGGTCACCCGGCACCCGGTCCCACCGGTGTCCGGCGGGCAGGGCGTAGCGGGGACGCCGGGCCGGTGGGATGTCGCCGTCGGTGATCAGGCCGTCAACTCCGGCGCCCAGCCGTCGATTTCCCGCGCGATCCGCGCGGTGGCGGGCCGGGGCCGGGCCTCGGCGGCGTCCGCCCGGCGACCGCCGCCGAGGGTGCTGCGGCATGACCGCCTCACCCGGGTCCGTGCCGTCAGAAGATCGCCAGCGGGTTGACCGGGACGCCGGTCAACCCGTGGACGCGCGGGGCGCCACCGTGAGCAGGAAGGCGTAGCGGTTCGACTCGGCGCAGACGGCGGCCAGTTCCTCCAGCTCCGCGACGTCGATCAGGGGCATGCCCAGCAGCGGCAGGGCGACGCGGTGCAGCGGCCCCGGACGGCGGGGTCCAGCGGCGGGTAGGCGTCGCCGAGGTCGCCCGCGTACAGGGACACGCCGCGCCGGTGCATCCACCGCACCGCGTCCAGGGTGACGCCCGGCATCGGCCGCTCCGGGTCGATGGTGTAGAGCCACCCGCAGCGCACCACGAGAGCGTCCCCGGACTCCAGCCGTACGCCCTGGCGGGCCTCGGCCGCCTCGAAGTCCTCCGGGTGATCGGGTGCCCCATGGGCAAGGGACCGTCGAAGGCCAGGTCGAGCAGGACGCCCCGGGTGGCGATCCCGGCGGCGAACGCCGTCGTGGAACCGTGCCGCACGCCCGCCGGTGTCACGCTCTCCGCGACGGGCCGCCCGGGTAGACCTGGCCGTCGCGTATCTGGTGGCCCAGGGCGTCGAGGTGGGTGGAGCGCACGTGGTGGTTGGCCACCAGCATCATGTCCGCCGTCGCGGGCGCGTCCCCGGTGTACTGCATCAGCTGCTGGACCGGTGAGACGTCACGGGTGGTGGGCGCGAAGGGCCCGCTGACGAGCGGCGCGGGCCGGATCGGCTGGGCCAGCGAGACGGCCCGTCCGGTACGGGCCTCCGCGGCGCCCTGGCACGGGCCTCGTCGGTGATCAGGTTGAGCGTGCCCAGCTCGTCGTCCGCGCCCCACCGGCCCCAGTTGCTCGGCAGTTCCCGCTCGTCAGGCGTTCCGGCGACGTCGTTCCTCGGTTCCGTACTCATGGCGGCGAACCTACTGGAGGGGTCGGCGGACCCCTCACGGGTGCGCAGGGCGAGGGTGTCAGCCCGCCGCCGCGCCACCCGCGTCCGTGACCATGCGGACGAGGGTGTCGACCAGCTCGTCGGGGTGGTGCGCAACCTGTCCGTGCTGAGGTGACCGCTCAGCTCCATGTCCGTGATGCCGTGGGCGCTGGTGAGCAGCAGGGCGCCGTAGTGCCGCGCGTGCGACTCCCCGACGAGGTCGGCGACGACGGCCAGGAACTCGTCCTGGAAGCGTCCGGCCGCGCGCATGCGGTCCGCCGCCAGGTCCCGCGCCGGGGTGCACAGTTGGCGCCGTACGCGGTCGAGTCCCTCGCCGAGTTCCTCAGGGCGGTGCCGGGGCGCCGGAACAGCATCTGATACAGGTGCGGCTGGTTCCGGCCGACGCCGACGAGGGTGCGCAGAGCGCCGCGCAACCTGTCGGCGGCTGACAGGTCCTGGTCGGTCCGCAGGGCGTGGACCTGGTCGGCGATCCGTTCCCAGCTCTCGGTCGCGACGGCGGTCAGCAGGCTGTCCTTGCCCGTGAAGTGCCGGTAGGGCGCCCTCGCGTCACGCCCGCCCGCGCGCCCACCTCACGCAGGGTGACGGCCTCGGGGCCACCGATGTCGAGGAGGTCGGCGGCGGCGTCGAGCAGAGCCCGGCGGGTCAGGGCGGCGGATTCCGCACGAGTGGTCATGGCCTCCAGCATACAGTTGACATTGTCATCCGTACTGGTAGCGTCGCCAAGGTGACAACGTCATCCGAAACCCAGAAGCTGGTCGTCGTGACCGGAGCCTCCACGGGCATGGGCGCGGCAGCCGCCCGCGCACTGGCCCGTCGCGGATTCCACGTCCTGGCCGGTGTGCGACGCGACCGCGACGCCGACGCCATCCGCTCGACCGGCGTCGAGCCGGTCATCCTCGACATCACCGAGTCCGGGCAGGTGGCGGCGCTCGCCGCGCGGGTCGCCGAGGACCCGCGCGCCTTGCACGCGCTCGTCAACAACGCCGGTGTCCAGGTCAACGCCCCGTCGAGGTCCTGCCGCTGGAGCGGTGGCGGCAGGTCTTCGACGTCAACCTCTTCGGCCACATCGGCGTCACCCAGGCGCTTCTCCCGGCGCTGCTGCGCGACAAGGGACGCGTGATCAACATCAGTTCGGCCGGCGGCAAGTTCGCGATGGCCACGTACGGCGCGTACGCCGGTACGAAGTTCGCCCTGGAGGCGGTCAGCGACTCGCTCCGCCGGGAGGTCGCGCCGCTGGGCGTACAGGTGGTCGTGGTCGAACCCGGCGGCGTCCGCACGGAGATGGCCGCCCGCGGGGTCGCGACGGCGAACGACCTGGCCGCCGGGATGACGCCGGAGCAGGAGGAGCGGTACGGCGACCTGGTCCAGGCGAACAACAGCCTGATGTCCTCGGGTACCGCGGCGGGCCTGACCGCCGACGCCGCCGCCCGCGTCATCGCGAAGGCCGTGACGGCCCGCAGGCCGCGCACCCGCTACACCGCGGGCCGGGACGCCGCCCTGATCACGCGCGTGGGCCGACTGCTGTCCGACCGCACACTCGACCGCGTCCTCGCCGCCAACCTGCGCCGCCACCACCCCAAGGAAGCCGTCCGCTGACGGAGGACGGTCCGCGCCGACGACGTCCGCGGCCGCGGTCAGGCGTTCTGAACCCGCTGGGCGCGGGCGGCGACCGTCGAGGCCATCGTCTCGAACTCCGCGTTCCACTCCGGGGCGTCGGGCACCGGGTGGTACTCCACGCGCGCGAAGACGGTGCCGACGCGGAACTGCGCGTCGGCCGTGGTCTCCTCAAGGTCGGAGTTGTAGTGGGTGATCGCGGCGCGCTGGTCGCCCAGCTCCGGAAGGAGATCTCCGTCGCCTTGTTGTTGGCGGCGACACCCGACCGGAGTTCCTCGAAGCGCTTCGCGCTCTGCGCCGCGCTGGGGCAGGACCACACCGTGAACACGGCCCAGACCGATGACGTCTCGCCGTCGTTCCAGTTGTTCGTGACGAAGCGCGCCTCGGCCCTCGAGCACCCGTCGTCCGTACCGGTCGCGACGGTCCCGGACCTCTCCCAGCCGGACGGCATGCTCGTCAGGTCCGGCACGACCCGCTTGACCTCGCTGACGTCCAGGGCCCGCACGGCGTGGCGGTCGCCGTCGCCCGCGACGACTCGGGGAGTCGTCGGCCACGATCAGCTTGCTGCCCCGTACACGGCCACCACGACCAGGGCCAGCAGCAGAGCGGCTGTCAGGGCGATGACGGCCCGCCCGCCCCGGGTGTTGTTGATGGTCAGCGGGCCGAGGGCGATGGAGCTGCGCGACACCCGGCTGCCGGTGATCAGCAGGCTGCCGGTGGTGTCGGTTCTCGGTGCGCTCAGCTGTAAGCGCACCTGCTGCCGCAGTTCGGGATCCGCCTCGATCTCCTCCTGGACCACGGACCGGGCCGCGTCCCGCGCGGCCGGGTCCTCCGGGCGTGGTCAGGGCGCCCAGGGCCGCGCGCCCTCGCTCCGTCGCGGCCAGTCGGGTGCGCAGGGCGTCCGCGACCGCCGTCCCGGCGCCCTGGCCGACCGCGCCCGCCGCTCCGGTCGCCGCCGCGGCCATGAGCGCGACGGCCCTGGCCGCGAGTTCGTAAGTCTCCACACGCCCCCGTTCCGACGCACGGCACCCTGAGGCTCCGCGCCCGGATACCAGTATCGCCATGCACGCGACATTCAGAGCGGTGCTCGGACCACACTCGGACCACCCACCGGGTGAACCAGCCACCTCCGGCGGCCACTTCGGCGAGGGCCGACCGGCCGTCGGCACCCCTGCCGGACGGCTAGGGTCCACTCGACGCGGCGGTACCCGGAACCGGAGTCCACGCGGACCGGACGCGCCGGGAGCGGACACCGCCCCGAGCGCGGGAGCGAACGAGGAGCACGGCCTGTGACCGACGACCACCGCGTGGGACCACCCGCCTTCGGCAGCGAGCGCGACATGCTGCGCGCGTTCCTCGACTATCACCGCGCGACCCTCGCCATGAAGTGCGAGGGGCTCACCGACGAGCAGTTGCGGCGGCGGTCGATGCCGCCGTCCACCCTGACGCTGCTCGGCCTGGTACGGCACATGGCGGAGGTGGAACGCGCCTGGTTCCGCCGGGTGTTCGAGGACCACGACGCGCCCATGGTCTGGTCGGACGAGATCGACTTCCAGGCGGCGTACGACGCGAGCGCGTCGACCAGGAGCGAGGCGTTCGGCGCCTGGGAGGCCGAGGTGGCGAACTCGCGCCGGGTCGAGCGGGAGGCCGCGTCCCTGGAGCAGGCCGGATCGCAGCCGCGCTGGGGCACGGAGGTCTCGCTGCGCATGGTGATGCTGCACGTGCTCCTGGAGTACGGGCGCCACAACGGGCACGCGGACCTGCTGCGCGAGGGCGTCGACGGAACCGTGGGCGCCTGATGCCGTCGCGGCGCGCGAGCCCGGGGCGTCGGCACACGACACTCAGGCTTCGCGGCGCGCGAGTTCGGCCCGTACGGCCCGAACTCGCCCCCGGCCTGCCGTCCCCGTCGGCCGGTACCCTGCCGGGGTGACGCAGCACCCCACGCCGGACGAGCGGCGGCCCGCGAACCCGGGCCCAAAGGCTGCTGCCCGCAATCGAGCCGCCCTCCTGGCCGCCGCCCGCGAGGTCTACGCCGAGCACGGCCTGGCCGCCCCGCTCTCCGCCATCGCGCGCCGGGCGGGGTCGGGCAGGGCGTTCTGTACCGGCACTTCCCGACCGGACCGCCGTGGCGGCGGCGGTGCTGGAGGAGAACGTACGGCAGATCGAGCAGGCGGCCAGGGCCGAGGACGCGGCCCTGGCCGGGTGCTCGGCGTGCTGACCTGGCACCAGACGGAGTCGGCGGCGTTCATCAGCCTCCTGCACGCCGACGGGCGGGGGTCGCGCCGAGATCCACGCGTACGCCCGGGGTCTGTCCGAGCGGGTCGAGTCCGCTCTGCGGGGACACCTGCCGGACGGTCACCGGCTGGCCGGCGCGGGCGACCTCATGCTCGCCGTCGCCATGGTCTCCGGTGCCGTGATCGGCCCCACCCGCGAGGAGCGGGAGCGCCGGGCGCTGGCGGCCTGGCGATTGCTCGGCGTCGAGGTGGGCCGGTACGGCCGTTCACCGCGTGAGCGGGAGACCGGGAGGCGGACGAGCCCGGTGAACGAGGCCCGGCCCACCCGGCGTTGTCAGCCGCCGTTGTCAGCCGCCGTTGGACTGCCGGGTGCCTTCGGCCAGCGCGTCGAAGGTGTACACGAAGCCCCGGCGGGCCCGCTGACGGTCATGTACGCCCTGGTTCCGCCGGGGTGATCGCCACGTTCGTCGCCGACTCCAGCCCCTCGGCTTCGGCGGGGACCTCGACCGTCGCCAGGCGGTCGCCGTACTTGTCGTACACGGCCATCGCGGGCCGCCCGTGCAGCCCCTGGTAGAGGTTGCCGTCCGCGTCCACCGCGATCGAGTCGGTCTGGCGAGGCCGCCGTCGACGCGGATGGCGGTGTGCCGGGAGGCCACCGCCCCTTCGCGTCGAGGCGGAGGTAGAGATCCGGTCCTGGGTCAGCTCGCTGACCCACAGCCCGTGGTGGTCCGCGTCGAAGGAGATCCCGTTCGGCGCGGCCAACTCGTCCGCCAGGACGGTGGCGTTCCCACCGTCGCGGTCGATCCGCACCACGCGGCCGACCGCCCGCCCTCGGACAGGCCGCGTGAGTCGCTGAGGTAGAGGTTGCCCCGCTCGTCGAAGGCGAGGTCGTCGGGTTCATCCGCGCGCCGTCGACCGCGCCGGAGAAGAAGGTCCGCCGACCGCCGCCGTCGGGGCCAGGCTGACGACCTCGCCGTGCGAGAAGTCGGTCAGGTAGAGCCGCCCGTCGTACGGGCTGAACTGGCCGAGGTGTACGCCCTCGGCCGTCGGTGTGGACCGTCCGCCAGGTCCGGTTCTCCACGTCGACGCGCATCACCTTCGGCTCGCCCGCCGGTGCCGTGACGTCCACGACGATCAGGCCGCCGTCCTCGTCGAAGGTCGGGCCCTCCAGCAGCGTCGTCCCGGTCTCCTCGTGCGGCGTCGTCAGCCGCATGACCTTGTGCGCGCGGATGGTCCCGGCCTCGCCGGTGGCCGCCGCGCCGCCGCCGGGCGGCCCGTGTCCGTACCGCATCCGGTGAGGGCCAGCGCGCCGAGCGCGGTGAGCGCGGCGAGGGGCGGATCGGGAGTCGTCGCATGGGGGTCACTCTTCCTGTCCTCTGGTGCGGCCCCGCCGCCGGGGCCGTGGCGGGTCGTCACGTGGGTCGTCGGCGGGGTCGTCGCGGGCCGGTGTCGGGGACCGGCGCGTACCGGACAGCACTGTCCGGTTGTTGCTACAGTAACCGCCGATCGCCCCACCGCGCGCCGCCATCAGCCCCCGCTGGCCCACGAGTTGGCAGAAAACCGGTCCGGCACGGCGGCGGCCCGACAGAATCGAGGCCCCACATGACGTCCCTCACGCGATGGCCCCCGACGAACTCGCCGCGCTGAGGGCGCGCTACCGCCTCGAACGCGAACGGCGGGTCCGGCCCGACGGATCCGGCCAGTACCTCGCCACCGACGCCGAGTTCGGCTACTACGCCGCGGACCCGTACGCGGGCGACGTACCGCGCGCGAGCCACTGCGCGACACCGTCGACGTCGCCGTCGTCGGCGGCGGATTCGGCGGCATCCTCGCCGGGCGCGGCTGCGGCAGCGGGGGTACGGCGGGTCCGGATCGTCGAGACGGGCGGCGACTTCGGGGACCTGGTACTGGAACCGGTACCCGGGCGTCCACTGCGACATCGAGGCGCACGTGTACCTGCCGCTGCTCGACGAGACCGGTTACGTACCGGAGTGGAAGTACGCGCCCGGCGAGGAGACACGCCGCCACGCGGTGCGATGTCGCGCGGCGGTTCGACCTCTACGCGGACGCCCTGTTCTCCACCTCGGTCACCTCACTGACCTGGGACGAGAGCGCGGAGTCGTGGATCGTCGCCACCGACCGGGGCGACACGTTCCGGGCCACGTACGTCGTGACCGCCACCGGCACCCTCTCCGAGCCCAAGCTCCCCGGCATCCCCGGCATCGAGGACTTCCAGGGCCACACCTTCCACACCTCGCGGTGGGACTACGCCTACACCGGCGGCACCCCGGACGGCGGCATGACCGGTCTCGCCGACAAGCGGGTGGGGTCGTCGGCACCGGCGCCACCGGCGTCCAGGTCGTCCCGAAGCTGGCGGAGGACGCCGGGCACCTCTACGTCTTCCAGCGCACCCCGTCCTCCGTGGACGTACGCGCCAACCGCCGCACCACCGCCGGGGACGTCGGCGCCGACCACGACGGCTGGGCCCGCGAGCGCCGCGAGAACTTCCTCCGCCTCGTCTCGGGCGAGACGGCCGACCGGGACCTCGTGGCGGACGGCTGGACCGCGTCGGCAGCGCTGCTGGAGAAGCTCGTGCCGAGCTTCCGCCGCCACGGCGACCGGGACACCTTCGAAGCCGCCTACGAAGCCGCCGACGCCGCCAAGATGAACGAGCTGCGCGCCCGCGTCGAGGGGATCGTCGGCGACGCGGAGACGGCCGAGAAGCTCAAGCCCTGGTACCGGTACGCCTGCAAGCGCCCCACCTTCTCCGACACGTACTACCCGGCGTTCAACCGCGACAACGTCACCCTGGTCGACACCGCGGACACCCACGGCATCGAGCGGATCACCGAGCACGGCGTGGTGGTCGGCGACACCGCCTACGCGCTCGACTGCCTGATCTTCGCCACCGGGTTCTCCGTCGGGACCTCCGGCGTCCACTCCGGCTCGCTTCCCGTCCACGGCCGGGGCGGCGTGCGGCTGCTGGACGCGTGGCGGCGGCACGGGACGCGCACGCTGCACGGCTTCGCCAGCGACGGCTTCCCGAACCTGCTCCACCTGGGGTCCCTCCAGAACGCCAGCAGCGTCAACTTCACCCACGTCCTGGACGAACAGGCCGTCCACGCCGCCGCGCTGGTCGCGGCGGCCGAGGCCGGGGACGCGCTCATCGAACCGTCCCGCGAGGCCGAGGACGCCTGGCTCGCGACCCTGGCCAAGGACGCCCCCGACCACGAGTGGTTCCACGCCGAGTGCACCCCGGCTACTACAACCGCGAAGGGCGCGGCCGTCCCAACGGCCCGACCGCCTACCCCTACGGCGCGGTCGCCTTCCACGCGTTCCTGAAGGGGTGGCGTGAGACGTCCATGGCCGAGGCCCTGCGCGCCAGGACCCCGGCGCGGACGCGGGACGCCGACCGCCGAGCGTGACCTGAGCCGGTGCCCCGCGCGCCGTCACGACGCAGGACGACCGGCCGGGAGTGCCCGTCCGGACTGCGAGTCGTCACGCCCCCGTCGCGCGTTCCGCAGTCCGGACATCACCAAGTCCACCTCGCCGCCGGGTTGTTTGGCACCCCTCTGAGCTGGCCTGATCAATCCCGCTGACGTCCGGCGCCGGGTACGCGGCGACGTTGCCGGGGCCGTGCGGCGATCTTTAGGGTGGTGAGAGGGGCAGGCGGGCTGTGCCGGGAGGGGTTGGGCGCGTGGGGCGGCCGGAGAAGCTGATCGATCCGCAGGACGGTCCCGTCGCGCGGTTCGCCCACGAGTTGCGCAAGCTCCGCGACGAGGCGGGTACCCCGGCTACCGGAACATGGCGCACCGCGCGGGTATTCGGCCGCGACCCTGTCGCAGGCGGCGGGTGGCGAGCGGCTGCCGACCCTGCCGGTCGCCCTCGCCTACGTGAGCGCCTGCCACGGGGACGTGGCGGAGTGGCGGCGGCGCTGGGAGGAGGCGGACGCCGAGATCACGAGCTGCCGCGGCTGCCCGAGGAGGATCGCGAACCGCCGTACCGGGGCTGGTGCGCTTCGAACCGGCCGACGCGGACCTGTTCTTCGGCCGCGAGGAGACGACGGACCGGCTGGAGGCGATGGCCCGTCGGCACCGGCTGAGCGTGGTGGTGGGAGCGTCGGGCAGCGGCAAGTCCTCCCTCCTGCGGGCCGGTCTGATCCCGCGGCTGCGCCGTCCCGGCAGGACCCGGGCGAGCGGCCCGCCGCGGTGCGGGTCCTCTCCCCGGGCGCGCCCGATGGACCACGCCGAGCGGCTGACTCCGGCCGAAGGGCCGGAGAGACCTGGGTGTTGGTGGATCAGTTCGAGGAGCTGTTCACCCTCTGCGCCTCCCCGCCGAGCGCGACGCCTTCCTCACGCGCCTGCTGGCCGCGCGGGACCCGGACAGCCGACTGCGGGTCGTCCTCGCGCTGCGCGCCGACTTCATGGGCCGGTGCACCGAGAGCCAGGCGCTGGCCGCCGCGCTCGACGACGCCACGCTCCTGGCCTGCCCCATGACCACGGAGCAGTTACGGATGGCCATCGTCCGCCCGGCGCAGGCGCGCGGCCTGAACGTGGAGCGCGACCTGACCGCCCGTATCCTCGCCGACGTCGAGGGGAGCCCGGCGCGCTGCCGCTGATGTCCCACGCGCTGCTGGAGACCTGGCGCCGCCGCGGGCGCGTGCTCACCCTTCAGTCGTACGAGGCGGTCGGCGGGCTGCGGGGGCCATCGCCCGCACCGCCGAGGACGCCTACCGTCGGCTCACCCCGCTCAGGCCGTACTGGCCCGCCACATCCTGCTGCGCCTGATCGCGCCCGGCGACGGCACCGAGGACACCCACCGGCCCACTCCCCGCAGCGAGTTCGAGGCCGTCTGCCCGGACGCCACGGGCGACGTCGACGCCCTCCTGGACCGGCTCGTCCGGGCTCGGCTGCTCACCGTCGACGACGGCACGGTCTTCCTCGGCCACGAGAAGCTGATCCACGCCTGGCCCCGGCTGCGGGGTGGATCGACGAGGAGCGGGACCGCATCCGCCTCCACCGCCAGCTCACCCAGGACGCCGCCACCTGGCACAGGCTCGACCGCGACCCGGGGCCTCTACCGCGGCGTGCGCCTGCTCCAGGCCGAGGAAGCCTTCTCCGGACGCTCGCACGAGGTG
The DNA here is from genome assembly GCA_038070365.1 of Streptomyces sp. M19. GTDB lineage: Bacteria > Actinomycetota > Actinomycetes > Streptomycetales > Streptomycetaceae > Streptomyces. The sequence goes on from JAMYWE010000001.1 coordinate 1,257,350, forward strand.
CTCAACCCCTGGAGACCGACTTCCTGAACGCCTCGGTGGCCGCCGGACACCGCCACGAGCGCCGCACCCGCGGCACGCTGATCACCCTCGCCACGCTCCTGTGCGTCGCGCTCGTCGCCGCGTCGGTGGCCTACCGGCAGCGCGACGACGCCGAGCACCAGCGGCGGCTGGCCGTCTCCCGCGAACTCGCCGCCCACGCCGACCAGGCGAGCGAACAGAACCCCGAGTCGGCCATGCTGCTCGCCCTGAAGGGATACCGGCAGGCCGACACCGCGACGACGCGCGGCAGTCTGCTGAGCGCCTACGCCCGCTACCACGCCACTCAACTCACCGGCCACACCAGCGCGGTGCAGAGCACGGCGTACAGCCCGGACGGCCACATCCTGGCCACCGCGAGCTTCGACCACGGCGTCAAGCTGTGGGACGCCCGCTCCCACCGCCTCCTGGCCACCCTGCTCGGCCACACCGGCGCGGTGAACACCGTGGCGTTCTCGCCGGACGGCCGCACCTCGCCACCGCCGGGAACGACCACGGCGTCAAGCTGTGGGACGCCCGCTCCCACCGCCTCCTGGCCACCCTGCTCGGCCACACCAACACGGTCGACGGCGTCGCGTTCTCCCCGACGGCACCACCTCGCCACCGCGGGCGCGGACCGCACCGTGCGCCTGTGGGCGGCGCGCGGGAACCACAGGGCCCTCGCGGTCCTGTCCGGGCACGAAGACGCCGTGCTGCGCCTGTCGTTCTCGCCGGACGGCCGCACGCTGGCCAGCGCCGACAGCGGACGCGCGACCCGGCTGTGGGACACCTCCTCCCACCGCCGCCCGCGGTCCTGACCGGCGGCGCCGGGGCCGTGCGGGCCGTGGCGTTCTCGCCGGACGGCCGCACCTCGCCACCGCCGGGAACGATCACAGCGTCAGGCTGTGGGACGCCCGTACCCGCAAGCCCCTCGCGGCGCTGACCGGTCACACCCGCGAGGTGCAGGAGGTGGCCTTCTCCCCGACGGCGGCACGGTGGCCGGCGCGAGCGTCGACGGCACCGTACGGCTGTGGCACGCGCGCACGCACCGGGCCCTGGCCACGCTGGACGTGACGGAGCCCGCCTACGCGGTGGAGTTCTCGCCCGACGGCCGCACGCTCGCCACGACGGGGAAGGGCTCCACCGTCCGCCTGTGGGACGTGGGTTCGCACCGGCCCCGCGCCACCTTGAGCGGTCCGTCCAGCACCACCGCACGCGTGCCCTTCGCGGACCGCGACGCCTCCGTCGCGGTCGGCCAGGGCACGCTGTTGGCTGGTCCGTGCCGCGCGGAGGCGCCCGCCCGGTGCCACCGCGCCTCCCCGAACCCGCCGTCGCGACCGCGACCACCGGCGACGGCCGTGTCCTCGCCGTGGCGGACCGCGACCGCGCCGTCCGCGTATGGCGCCTGGACACCGGCGAGCGGATCGCCACCGTGCGCGAGGGCACCGGCGCCGTACGGCAGTTGGCCCTCACCCCGACGGCGGCACGCTCGCCGTCGGCACCAGCGACGGCACCATCCGCGTACGGGACGTCCCCGGCCACCGCACCACCGCTGTCGTACGCGGAGCACGGGGCATGAGCGCGCTGGCCCTCGGACCCGACGGCCGCACCCTGGCCGCCATCGGCCACGACGGCACCACGTCCCTGTGGCACCTCCCTCCGGCGCGCCGAGGCGCGGCTGCCCGGCCCCGAGGACGCCGTCATGGCCCTGGCGTTCAGCCCCGACGGCCGCACCCTGGCCGTCGGCACCGACGACGGCCTGCGCCTGTGGGACGTCGCGGCCCGCCGCGTCAGGGCCACCGTCTCCGCACGCACCGGCCTCGTCATCGACGTGTCGTTCAGCCCCGACGGCTCCACGCTCGCCACCACCGGAAACGACCACACCGTGGCGCTGTGGGACGCGCGCACCGCGCGCCTGTACGCCGCCCTCGACGGCCTCGCCGCACCTCAGCCCGTGGCCCGCTTCTCCCCGGCGGGCACGCCCTGGCAAGCCTCTTCGGACCGCCCGGCTCCCCGGGTCTGGAACACCGACGCCGACGACGTCGCCGAACGCGTGTGCCGGATCAGCACCGAACACCGCTGGGCGCGGCTCCTTCCCGACCAGTCCGTCAAGGGCCTGTGCCCGGCGTGATCCGCCGCCGGGCCCCGGCCCGCTCTACAGTCGCCCCGTGCTCTTCGGAATGGTGTGCGCGCTGGGCGCGGCGATCTGCTTCGGTACGGCGACCGTGTGGCAGGCGATGGCCGCGCACCGGGCGGCGGGCGCGGGTGGGGCGGGACGCGGCACTGCTGCTGCGGGCGCTGCGGCAGTGGCCGTACCTGGCGGGCTGAGGCTGGACGGGCTCGGGTTCCTGGCGCAGGTCGCGGCGCTGCGGTCGCTCCCGGTCTACGCGGTCGGGCGGCGCTGGCGGCGAGCCTGGCGGTGACCGCGGTGGTCGCGGCGCGGCTGCTGCGGGCGCGGCTGAGCGGCGTGGAGTGGGGCGCGGTGGCGGTGGTGTGCGCCGGGCTGGCGATGCTGGGGCTGGCCTCGGGGGCGGAGGGCCATCGGGACGGCTCGGCGGCGTTGGGTACGCGACGCTGGCGGTGGCCGTGGCGTTGCTGCCGCTGGGGCGGTCGGCGGGCGGTTGCGGGGCGGGCCGGCGCCGCTGCTCGGGCTGGGCGCGGGTTCGGCTTCGGGGTGGTGGAGGTGGCGGTGCGGCTGATCGACGACGTGGCGCCGGTCCCGTTGGCCACCGATCCGGCCCTCTACGCCCTGCTGCTCGGCGGGGCGCCGCCTTCGTGCTGCTGACCTCCGCCCTCCAGCGCGGCTCGGTGACGACAGCCACGGCCGGGATGGTGATCGGGGAGACGATCGGCCCGGCGGCGGTGGGTGTGGTGTGGCTGGGCGACCGGACCCGCGCGGGCCTGACCTGGCTCGCGGTCCTGGGCTTCGCGGTGGCGGTGGCGGAGCGCTGGCGCTGGCCCGCTTCGGTGAGGCCCCGTCGTCATCACCGGCGCCGTCGGGTCGTCGGCGCCGTCGGGGTCGTCGGCGCCGCGCGTGTAACAGGGATGTACGAGCGGGTGGCCGGGCGGAACGCCGCGCCGGGCGCCCGGCTCTTGGTGGTCAGAAACACTCGCTCGTACCGTCTCCAAACGACTGGAACCGACCCGTAACGACTCGAACCGAGCGGGCCGGGGTCCCCATCGACACTGAGGAGAAGAGATGCGCGTTCACAAGCTCACCCTCGCGGCCCTGGCCGTGGCCGCGAGCCTCTCGCTCACGGCCTGCCAGAACGACGATGACGCCGCGGGAAGCGGCGACCCGTCGTCCTCCTCGCCCTCCTCGTCCACGACGTCTTCCGCGGAACGCGCCGCGGGCGGTGCGGCTTCCGGCGGCTCGGCTTCCGGGAGTTCGGGTTCCGGCGGTGCGGCTTCCGGCAGTTCGGGTTCCGGCGAGGACAGCAAGAGCGGCAGGTGCCGCACCGACGCGTTGGAGATCACGGCCGCGGACAGGACCATCGACGGCGACACCGAGGGCCTCGTCGCGGTGGAGCTGAAGAACGGCGGCGGCCGGGACTGCACCGTCGCGGGTTCGCGGGTGTCGACCTGAAGACCAGCGCGGGAACGCTGTCCGCGAAGCGCACCGGCGACCCGGCCGACCGGCACACCCTCAAGGACGGGGAGTCGACGTTCTTCGCCATCACCTACCCGTTCAACACGTCGGGCGGCTCCGGCATCCGCGTCACCGGCCTGGTGGTGACCCCGCCGGACGAGACGAAGTCGGTCACCCTCGACTGGCCGGGCGACGCCACGCTGCCCGTCACGGACGGCTCCGGCTCCCCGGTGAAGGTCGGCCCGATCGGAAGCGCCGGTCAGGGCGGCCCCTCCTGAGGGACTCAGAGCGGCCCCTCCTGAGGACCGTCCGACGCGGGCGTGGCCGGGACCCCGGCCACGCCCACCCCGGCCACACTCGCTCCCCGGCCACGCTCGCCCCGGCCGCCGCCGGTGGCCGACTGCCCTGCCGCACCGGGCCGTTGCCCACGGGGCGCCCCGTCAGCGGTGGAAGCGCGTGGTCTCCTCCAGGGCTCGCGGCCGACCGCGACCGTGTTGACGGCCGCGTCGGGGTCGGCGTAACCGAAGGCGATGCCGAACAGCAGCTTGCCGCCGGTGACGCCGAGCGTCTGGCGCACCGTGTCGGCGTAGAAGCTCAGCAGCGCCTGCGGGCAACTGGCCACCCCGTGAGCGGCCATGGCCAGCAGCAGCGTCTGCGCGTACATGCCGACGTCCGCGGTCAGCCGCGGGTCGCCCGAATCCGGCGCGAACAGCAGCGCGACGTGGGCGCGTCGTAGAAGCCGAGGCTCCTGGTGTCGTAAGCGGCGCGCCGCTCCTCGGCCTCGCGTCCGATGCCGAGCTTGCCATACAGGGCGGCACCGGCCGCCGCGCGCCGACGCATGTGCACCGGTGCGTAGATGTCGTGGCTGTAGGGAAATCGACCGTTCGCCGACCGGCTTCGTGCGCGGCCATGAGCGCCTGGGCCAGGGCGTCCCGCGCGTCCCCGCTGACCACCTCGACCTGCCAGGGCTGCGCGTTGGAGTTGGACGGCGCGGCCCCGGCCAGGCCGAAGACGGCCTCAAGCGTCTCGTCCGGAACAGGGTCGGGCAGGAACGCCCTGGTCGCGCGCCGCCCTGGATGAGCCGTCGCGCCACGTCGGAAGCTCGCTCGTCACCGCTGTCACGGTGTCCTCCTTAGGTATACGTGCTCGTTTACCTAAGCGAGCGTAACGGAGCACCCCGGCTATGTAAACGCTGCCGTATAGTTGAGGCCATGAGCGATGAACCGGTACGCCGAGCCGGGCGGGCGGGCGAGAGCGCGTACTCGCCGCCGCGGTCAGCCTTTTCGCGACGCGGGGCATCACCGCGACGACCATGGAGGACATCGCCGCCGAGGCCCCGGTGTCGAAACGGACCCTCTACGCGCACTTCCCAACCAAGGAGGACCTCGTCCTGGCGCAACTGGACCACCTTCTGCGGTCCGGGCAGACGCTGCTGAAGACCCTGGCGCGCGCCGACCTCCCGCCGCACGACCGGATCATGGCGTTGTTCACCGTGTGCCGTGGCCGGACGGGAACGTCCGGGTGCCCGTTCATCCACGCCGCGACCGAGTACCCCGACCCCGCCGACCGCGTGCACGCCTTCGCGCGCGAGCAGAAGCTCACCATGCTCGCGCTGGTCACCGACCTCGTGGCCGAACTCGGCTTCGACGAGCCGGAGTCGCTCGCCGAACAGCTCGTCACCCTCTCCGACGGCGTCACGAGCCGCGCGATGGTGCTCAACGACCCCGATTACGGCCGCCACGCCCGCGCCGCCGCCGAGACCCTCCTGAAGCACGCGCCACGCCGCGCCCGCGCCTGACTCCGTCCGGCCGAACCCTGACACGGAAGCGCCCCGGCCACCTCGGCGACCGGGGCGCGACCGTTAGTCCGCCAGTCCGTCAGCACATCTTGTAGTCGACCCGCGTGGAGTTGTACGCGCACGAGTCCCGCACCACGCCGGACGGCTTGCGCAGCGTCGCCTTGTCCTTGCCGTTGTTCCACACGTAGGCCCGGCGCCCCTGGTAGAGGTGGCCCGCGCTCCGCGTCCCTTCCCTGTGTGCACCCGCACCGTCTTGCCGGAACCGATCCGGTACGACGGGAAGACGTACGTGTGGCCGGACGCGTCCGTCAGGTGTGGCCCCGCATCTGGAAGGGCGCGCCGGTACTGTTCCTGATCTGCGCGTACTCGCCGTTCAGCGAGGCGTTCGAGCCGGTGTCCCCACCCGGGCTGTCGTAGTAGATCTTGTAGATGTAGACCGACCCGCGGCCTGCGCCGGTGACGGAAGCAGGGCGACGGAGCGAGCCGCCGCGGCGAGCGCGACGGCGAGAGTACGGGTACGAGGCATGAGCGTCCCATGGTGTTCAGGCCGGGCAACCCCACAGGGCCCGGCGGACGCTCAGAATACGGAGCACACCAGGCGCACCAGGACCCCGTTACGCAACCGGAATCATTCGCCCATCACTTGACCTTCCCTTGACCTTCACGTGACTTCGCGATTACCTTCATCGACAGGCGGGCGAAGATCCCTTCGTCGCCTCTTTCGCAGGTCCCGGCGTTCAAGGAGGTCCACTCATGGACAAGTTGATCAAGCAGATGACCCAGGACGGCAACTGGACGAAGTGGGTCGCCGCCAACTCGGCGCAGGGCGCCAAGGACGGCTGCATCAGCGCCACGCCGAAGGACGGCTGCATCAGCGCCACCGGCAAGAGCGGCTGTATCTCCTGACCCACGTCACCACCGGCGGGAGCCGCCGCCTCCGTATCTCGGCGACGGCTCCCGCGCGCCCGGCCACGCCGCGACCCGCGCGACGGCACCGCGCCCCGCCCGCCCCGCCCGCGACCCGCGTGCCCGCGACCCCGCGCCACCCCGCGACCCCACGGAGCATCCATGAGCCCGTTGCCCAGCCCGCACGTCGTCGACCGGGTCCGGGACATCCCGATCTACCGTGAGTCCGTCGCCCGCGGCGACTTCCCCATCCTGGAGAAGCCCGCGATCGCCGACGGCTTCCCGGACAACTGGATGACGCCCCGGCTCGCCGAGGCGCTGGAGTCGGGCGAGGCGGAGTACGTCCTGTCGACCGGCACCAACCACGCCCGGATGCGGCTGATCCGGCCTCCGTACTTCCTGCTCCGCTCCTACTACCGACTGTGGAGCGAGCACCCCGACCTGCGCGCCACCTGGCAGGCGGGCGGCAAGCGCGTCTCCTGACCACGGTGCTCGCCACCGAGCACGTCGCCCGGGTCAACGCCCGCGAGCCGGGCGCCACTTCGGGAGTGCGCTGGCTCGACGACCGCACGCTCTACCTCAACCGCACCCTGGACCCGGCCGACTGGGACCGTGACGAGGTGCGCGGGATGCTCGCCGAGATCCGTGACATCAGCGACGCCCACCCCGACGGCACCTACCACCTGGACTGCTCGGGCCACCATCTCGCCCACCTCGTACGGAAAGTGGACGCCTGGGGCCTGTGGGACGAGTTCCCGAGCCCCGGCAGCATCATCCACGCCTACGAGTACACGCCGTTGAACGTCCGCGCCCTGCTGCGCCGCCGCTTCGACTGCCCGTCGTGGACCTCTTCGGCAGCACCGAGCTGGGTTACCTCTACTCAAGCGACCCCGCACCGGCCGCTACCGACCGCACTTGGACGACATGAGCGTCGAACTCATCCCCGTCGCCCCCGGCAGCGGCATCCACAGCCTCATCGTCACCAGCCTGCGCAATCCCTTCATGCCGCTGGTGCGCTACCGCTCCGGTGACTGCGTCCGCACCGCCGACGGCTCCGCCGACCCCGAGCGGATCACCGCCTTCTGCGGCCGGGAGAAGGAACTGCTCGACACCCCGGGGTCCCGTCGCCCACGCCGACCTCGACGCGCGCGTCGCCGCCGTGTCCGACCGCGTCTTCCTGTACCAACTGCGCCTGCCCGAGGCGGCCGGGGCCGGAGCCACCCTGTGCTACTCGACCTTCGACGGCGGACCGCTGGACGCCGCGCGGGCTGGCGCCTCGCCGACCAGGTCGGCGAACTCATCGGCCGTCCATGCGCCGTGGACCACCGGGCCCACCTGCCGATCGGCCGCTCCGGCAAGTACGCCTGGCTGGCCCGTACGTCCTGACCGGCGGCACCGGCACCGCCCGCCCCCGGCCCGCCCTCTTTCTCTCGCGTCTCCTCGCGTCCTTCCGCGCCCTTCCGCGCCCGAACAAGGATCCCGCCCCATGACGACGGCAGCAGCCCCGCCCCCACCGCCGAAGACCTTCTTGGCAGCGTGCTGTACGAGGAGGTCGTCGGGTACTTCACCGCGAGGACGGAACACGACCGCGCCCATGTCGAGCACCAGGTGCGCGAGTGTCTGCGCTACCTGTACCTGGTCTCCCGCCACCCCGACCGGCTCGGCGGCCTGTTCCTGCCCGTCGAGCAGGAGATCGACGAGATCTGGCACTTCCTCATCCTCCAGACCCGCGAATACCGGGAGCTGTGCGAACACCGCCTGCCCGGCGGGCACTTCATCCACCACCGCAGCATCGCCTACACCGACTACCAGGACGGCGACCGCGCCGACGGGGAAGGTGCCGACGGGAACGGTGCCGACGGGGACCGCGCCCCGCGAGCGCCGCGCGGCGGCCGAGGAAGCCCTGCGCTGGATCCCGCTCTACACCGCCGCGTTCGGCCCCTTCGACCAGGACGCGCTCCCGCACTGGACGATCGTCCGCTTCCTCCACCGGGAGATGGGCATGAGCCTGGCCGAGATCTCCGCCCTGGAACCCTCCGACGGGCCCACCGCGTGACGTCCGCACCGGCGGCCCGCGCTCCCTCGCCCGCCGGACCCGAGGTACAGCGCCGCGTGCTGACCGTGCTCGTCGCCCGCAGGCCCTGGGCGGCGCGGGAATGGCGGCGGGCATCACCGTCGGCGCGCTGCTCGCGCAGGACCTGCTCGGCTCCACCGGTCTCGCCGGGCTGCCGGTGGCGCTGTTCACGGCGGGCGCCGCGCTCGGCGCCCTGCTCATCGGCCGGGTCTCCGAGCGGTGGGGCCGCCGCCCGGACTCGCCCTCGGCCACGCGACCGCCGCCCTGGGCAGCGTCGGCGTGGTCGTCGCCGCCTGGGCCCGTACCGTACCGCTGCTCCTGTGCGCCCTCTTCGTGTACGGCGCCGGTACGGTCACCGGCCTGCTCGCCCGGTACGCCGGGGCCGATCTCGCACCGCCCGGGAAACAGGCCCGCGCCACCGGCACCGTGCTCCTCGCCACCACGCTCGGCGCGGTGGCCGGGCCGCGCTGGTCGGCCCCACCGGCGTCTTCGCCCGCGCCATCGGCCTCCCCGGCTGACCGGCCCTTCCTGCTGGCCGCCGTCGCCTACACGGCCGCCGCCCTCGTGGTGGCCCTCTGGCTGCGCCCCGACCCGCTGCTGCTCTCCCGCGAACAGGGCCGGGACGCGCCGCGATCGGCGACCGGTGAGGAGCGCGGCCGCCGCCTCGGCGCCGGGGTCGTCACCGGAGCGGCCGTGATGATCAGCGGGCAGGTCGTGATGATCGCCATCATGACGATGACGCCGGTGCACCTCACCGACCACGGACACAGCACGCAGACGGCGGGGTCGTGATCGGCCTCCACGTGGGCGCCATGTTCCTGCCCTCGCCCCTGACCGGGCTGGTGGTGGACCGGGTCGGAAGCCTGCCGGTGGCCGCGGCCTCCGGTGGCGTACTGGTCGCCGCCGGGCTCCTGGCCGCGCTCGCGCCGCCCACCGCGACCGCCGGAACCGCCCTGCTCGGCGCCGCGTTGGTGCTGCTCGGCATCGGCTGGAACATGGCGCTCGTCAGCGGCACCGCGATGGTCACGCAGGCCGCGCCCGCCGAGGCGCGTGCCTCCACACAGGGGCTGGTCGACGTGGGGATGTCGATCGCCGGAGCCACCGGCGGCATGGTCTCCGGACTGGTCGTGGCAGGCGGCGGCTATCCGATGCTGGCCGTCTGCGGCGGGTGCTCGCGCTCGCCGTCATCCCCTCACCGCCCGCGCCGCGCGACCGGGCGCACCGCCCCACGCCCGACGGCGAGTTGACCACCACGCCGACCCGGCGTCCCGCGACCCACCAGGAGAACGGCATGGCCAGCGTCCCCGTCCACATCCCCGCCCCGTCCCCGTCCACGGCCACGTCCACGGCCCCGCCCGCAGCTCGACGCCGTCGTGGTCGGGGCGGGTTTCTCCGGCCTGTACCAGCTGTACCGGCTGCGTGAACTCGGCATGTCCGTACGGGTCCTCGAAGCGTGCGACGACATCGGCGGCACGTGGTACCGCAACCGCTACCCCGGCGCGCGCTGCGACATCGAGAGCACGTCGTACTCCTACTCCTTCTCGCCCGAGCTGGACCAGGAGTGGGAGTGGAGCGAGCGGTACGCGACCCAGCCCGAGCTGCTGCGCTACCTCCACCACGTCGCGGACCGCTTCGGGCTGCGCGCGGACATCTCGCCGCGCACCCGCGTGACCCGCGCGGCGTACGACGAGGACGGCCACCTCTGGCGGGTCACCACCGACACCGGGAGACGCTCACCGCCCGGTTCGTCGTCCTGGCCACCGGCTGCATGTCGGCAGTCAAGGAGCCGGACATCCCCGGCGCCGACACCTTCGCGGGCCGGGCCCTGCACACCGCCGACTGGCCGCACGAGGGCGTCGACCTCAGCGGCGAGCGGGTCGCGGTGATCGGCACCGGCTGCTCCGGCGTGCAGGCCATTCCGCTCCTCGCCGAGCAGGCCGCCGCCCTCACCGTCTTCCAGCGCACCCCGGTCTACGCGATCCCCGCCCACAACCGCCCGCTGTCCGCCGAGGAGAACGCCGAACTCAAGGCGCGCTACCCGCGGTTCCGGATCGCCCAGCGGCAGTCCAGGGCGGCACCGTCTTCGAGCCGCCCACCCGGTCGGCCCTGTCGGTCGACGCCGCGGAGCGGACCGCCGCGTACCAGGCGGGTTGGGAGTCGGGCCTGCTCAGCGGTCTGCTGCGGACGTACAACGACCTGCTCGTCGACGCGGACGCCAACGAGACCGTCGCCGAGTTCGTCCGCTCCAAGGTCCGTTCGATCGTCACCGACCCCGAGACGGCCGAGACGCTCTCCCGCGCGGCTTCCCGTACGGCACCAAACGCCCCTGCCTGGACACCGGTTACTACACCACGTACAACAAGCCGCACGTCGGCGTCGTGGACCTCACCGAGACCCCGATCCTGGAGATCACGCCCAGCGGCATCAGGACCTCGGAGCGGGACCACGCGGTCGACGTGATCGTCTTCGCCACCGGCTTCGACGCGATGACCGGATCGCAGGTCGCCATCGACATCGTCGGCAAGGGCGGCACCACCCTGCGGGAGAAGTGGGCCGACGGCCCGCGCAACCACCTGGGCCTCCTGTCGTCCGGCTTCCCCAACCTCTTCACCGTGATCGGCCCGCTGAGCCCGTCCGTGCTCAGCAACGCGGTGGTGGCCATCGAGCAGCACGTGGAGTGGATCACCGACTGCGTGGCGCACCTGCGCGCGGGCGGCCTGACCGAGATCGACGCCACGGAGGAGGCCGAGGAGGAGTGGTGCGCGCACGTCGCCGACCTCGCCGACCTGACGCTCTACCCGGCCGTCGCCTCCTGGTACACCGGAGCCAACGTGCCGGGCAAACCACGGGTGTTCCTGGCCTACACGGGCGGCCTGGACCGGTACCGGGCGCAGTGCGACGCCGTCGCCCGGGACGGCTACCGCGGCTTCAGCCTCTCCGGGGTCGCCCCGCGCGCCGTACGAGCCGGTGAAAGGCGGCGGCCACGAATTCCGGCACCTCGTACATCGGACTGTGCCCGGCGTCCGCGACGTTCAGGACGCCCGCGGAAAGGCGTCCGCCATGGCCCGCGCGGCGGCCACACCCGTACGGGGTCGTGTTTCCCGTGAACGACCTCCACCGGCAGGCGGATCGAGGCGATCTCCGCCGAGAAGTCGGTGCCGCGCTGGCTCCTCAGCACGTCGACGACGGCCTTGACCGGGACACCGCGTCCGTACGAGAGGAACGCCTCCAGTTCGTCCGGCGACGGGAAGACGGAGAACGAACGCTCCATGACGCCCCTGATGACGGCGTCCACACCCGCGCGTTCGACCCTCTCGATGAGGCTGTCCACGTCGCCGTGACCGCGCATGTGGAGCCCGTGTTGACCAGCATCAGGCCGTGGAGCAGGTCGGGGCGGCTCAGCGCGGTCCGAAGGGCGATGGCCCCGCCGGTGGAGTGGCCGACGAGGAAGACCGGCCGGGACGCGTTCGCCTCGATGTACTCGGCCACCCACGCGGCCAGTTCGGGAATTCCCCAGGCGTCGGCGTCCGTCATCCACGACAGGGCCCGCAGGTCGTAACGCTCCCCAGCCGACGCCCGAACCGGTCGAACATCGCCGGGTCGCAGAACGTTCCCGGCAGCGCGATCACGGGAAGCGGGTGCGGGTGTTCGTCATGGCGGTGTGCTCCGTTGTCCCAGGTCGGTGATCGCGGGTGCCGGTGTCGGCGACCGCCTCCGACCGTACCCACCCGGCTGGTGGCGGCGGTCCGCCGGTCCTGACGAACGCGGGCCGTGGGCCCCGGCGCGGCGCGTCGTCCACGCGCCGGGCACCGGGCCCACGGCCTGTCGCCGCGAGACGTCAGGAGCAGGTGTCGAGCATCTCGCCGAGCGCGGTCTTCTCCGGGTCGGTGACACTCAGCCGGTAGACGTCCTTCACGTCCACCCAGGCGCGCGTACGTGCACCAGTAGGCGTGCGACGGGGCTTCCACTGGTCGGGGCTCTGGTCGCCCTTGCTGCGGTTGCTGCTCGCGGAGACGGCCAGAAGCTGGGGTGGGTGAGGTCGTTGGCCAGTTCGCGGCGCTCGGGGTGGTCCACTGGTCGGCGCCGGAGCGCCAGGCGTTGGCCAGCGGGACGATGTGGTCGATGTCGAGCTGGGAGGCCGCGGTGAACTCCTTGTCGTCGTACGGGCTGATCCAGGTGCCGGATTCGGCACGACACTGCGCGTCCTGCTTGACGTCCCGCCCGTCGCGCGCGAGGACGACCTCACGGGTGTCGCACTGCTCGTGCTGCCGGATCCAGTGCGGGAACTTGGAGCGGCTGTAGCCGTTCATCGAGTGCGGTGCCTCGACGCGCAGTTCGGCGAGTTCGGCGCGGGCCTGCTCCACGGGGACGGCTCCGGAAACGCCAGAGGCGCGGGGCCGTTGCCCGCCGCGGGATCGGGGTTCGTGGCTGGGGCCGGGAGCGTGACGGGAGCGGGGAGCGTGACGGAGCGCCTGGGGCGAGGCCGATGTTTGAGGCGGGAGCGGTGTCCGAGGCGGGGCGGTGTCCGAGGCGGGAGCAGGGGCACGACGGGCACGGGCGGCGCGGCCGGTGCGGGGCGGCGGAGGAAATGACACAGGGACGCCACCATGGCGGCCGTGGCGGCGAGGCGCCGCGCGATGTGTTTGCTCATGCCCGCAGGCTGATCAGAAAAGGTTCCCGCATGCGGCGCGAGCACCCGATTCACCCTTCAAGGAGACCACGCCGGTGGTACGACGCGGTGCCCGCGCAACCTCGAAGGCGCCCCTCTCCCCACGATGTGAACGCGCTCTGTGGACGCGCCGCGTCCGTGTCGTTCCGTCCCTCGTCGTTCCGTCCCTCGTCGTTCCGTGCCTCGCCTTCAGCCCGCCGACGACGGTGCCGGTGGCGGTGCGGCGGTGGAGCAGGCCGGGGCCGGGTCAGGGCCGCGCCGATGGACGTCTTCACCGCCGGGCGGCTCGCGATGTTCACCGACCCGACGGGCGCGGACTTCGCGGTCTGGCAGCCGGGCGACGTCAGCGGCCTGGAGGTGGTCATGGAGCCGAACTCCCTGTGCTGGACGGAGCTTTACACCACCGACGCCACCGCGGCCAGGGACTTCTACCGCAGCGTGTTCGCGTGGACCTACCAGGACATGACGATGGGCGGAGAGCTGGTCTACAGCCTCGCCTCGGCGCCCGGCGCCGGGGACGGGACGACACCGCGCACGGCGGCGTCCTCCAGCTCCAGCGGATGCATCTGGACGCGGGCTCGACGTCGGAGTGGCACCCGTACTTCGGCGTGACCGACTGCGACGCGGCGTACGAGACGGCCACCCGGCAGGGCGCCACGCCCTGATCGCTCCGATGGACGCGCCCGGCATCGGCTGGCTGGCGATGCTGACGGATCCGGCCGGGGCGGCCTTCGCGCTGCTCAAGGGGACCCGACGACGCGCTGACGCCGGGGCGGGCGGCGGGACATCACGGCCCGCCGCCCCGTCGCGGCGAGGACGCCGACCGGAAATGTTCGTCGGCTTCAGGGGACGCTGGCCGGAGCGTTCGTGGCTTCAGCCGAGCCCGTCGACAAGGGCCTCAAGGTGGCGTTCTCCGTCACGGGTCTGCGCGCCCGCGGCGAGTGCCGCCTTCCCGAGGCGGCTTGCGGCGGGTTCGGCGAAGAGTCGGCCGAGAGTTCGTTCGCCCGCTCCAGCCCGTGAGCGGTCGAGGCCGCCGCGGCGTCGACCGCTTCGACCGCGGCGCGAGCGACGCCGGGCGGCAGAGCGGCGACACGGGCGGCGAGGGTGTCGACGACGTGGTCGAGTTCGGCGTCCGGCACCGCGCGGTTCACCCAGCCGAGCCGTTCCGCGGTGGCGGCATCGATCAACCGCCCGCCGAGGATGATCTCCAAGCGCGTGCGCGGCCGACGAGACCGGGCAGGTAGGCGGTGCCGCCCGCGCCCGGATGATGCCCAACCCGGCTTCCGGCTGGGCCAGACCGGCGCGTTCGAGCGAGGCGATCCGCATGTCCATCGCGGACAGCAGCTCCGCGCCGCCGCCGCGTGCCAGCCCGCGCAGCTTGGCGATCGTGATCTGCGGCAACGACCGGACGCGTTCGTGCAGCCGCATCATCGGGTTCAGTGACGGGTCCTGCTGGGGCGCGACGGGGAGCGCGCCGAACGACTCGAAGTCGTCGACGAACCTCATGTCACCGTGCGCGACGAAGAAGTCCGGGTCCGCGCTGTCGAAAACGACCACCCGGACGTCGTCGTCGTGGGACATCGCGTCCGCGAACCGGTCCAGATCCACCATGAGGGCGGCGTCGAGCAGGTTGAGCGGTGGGTTGTCGATGACGGCGTACGCCACACCGTCGGTGACGGAGACCTTGAGGGTCGAGTAGGTGTCGGTCATGAGACCTGTTCCTCACGGGTTGGACCATTAGGTATCTCAGATATATCTAGTAGGTTCGAGATACCGCAACGAGACCAGGTATCACGAAGGAGACCGACGTGTCCGATCTACCGCTCGACGACAGCGGGCGGCAGCTGCTCGACCAGCTCTTCGACAAGTGGTCGCTGCTGGTGCTGGACGCGCTGTGCGACCGCCCCGGCGCTTCAACGAGCTTCGCCAGCACCTGCCCACCGTCACCCCGAAATCCCTGACCGCGTGCCTGCGGCGGCTGGAGCGCAACGGCGTCGTCGAGCGCGTGGTCCTGTCCACGGACCCGGTGGCGATCGAGTACCGCATCTCCCGCCTGGGCCGAACTCTCCAGTCCCCTGCGGAACCTGCTGGGATGGGTGGTCGATCACCTCGACACGGTCGAGGCCGCCCGCTCCCACTACGACGAGCGACGCGCGCGCGACTGACGCCCTCGTACACACCGGGCGGGACTGCCTCGTACGCACCGCGTGGGCTGCCTCGTACGCACCGGGCCTCGTACGCACCCGGGTGGGGCGGCACGGAAAATCGGTCGCCGTCCGCGGAGGACACTGGCAGGCTGGCGGGCCATGGTCGACGAGCAGTTCTCCGATCCCCGCCTCGCCGCGCTGTACGACCTCTACTGCCCCTGGGACGCACGCGGGACTTCACGTTCTACCTGCCTCTGGTGATGTCCGCGCGCTCCGTGCTGGACGTCGGGTGCGGGACGGGCGCGCTGTTGCGTGGGGCGCGGGAGAACGGGCACACCGGGCGGTTGTGCGGTCTGGACCCGGCCGTCGGGATGCTGGAGGTGGCGCGAACGCGCCGGACGTCGAGTGGATCCTCGGCGATCTCACCTCGGCACCGGGCTGGAACCGTGCGTTCGACTTGGCGGTGATGACCGGCCACGCGTTCCAAGTGCTCCTCGGTGACGACGAGTTGCGGGCGCGCTCGCGGCGGTCGCCACCGCGCTGACCGACGGCGGCAGCTTCGTCTTCGAGACCCGCAACCCCTGGCGCGGGAGTGGGAGGACTGGCATGTGCGGTACTCGGGCGAGGTGGTGGACGCCGCGGGGCCGTGGTGCGTTGCGTATGCGAGGTCGACGCGCACGCGCCGACGCGGGCGGCCTCGTCTCGGCCACGCACACGTACACCAGCCCCGGCTGGGACGGTCCGCGGCGGAGCCGCAGCACTCTGCGCTTCCTCGGCCCGGACGCGCTGTCGGAGTTCCTGGCGGGCGCGGGCTGGTCGTCGCCGAGCAGTTCGGGGACTGGGACCGCGGCCCGTTGACGGACACGAGCCCGGAGATCATCACGGTCGCGCGGCGCCGCTGACGCCCGCCGGAACGGCGACCCGTCATGCCCCAGCGGCAGCCGCGCGGTGCGCGTCGGGGTACGCGCGCGTGCCTCTCGCGCACGGCGCCGGCGCCCCTTTATCCCCTATGCCTGTTGCGTCCCCTGTTTCGACTGCTCAGCGCCGCCTGGCGGGCAGTTGGGACGCCGTCGCGCGAAAACGGGGACGAGGGGCGGAAATGTAGGGTGCCTGATGGGGAAGTGGGTGCGCCGGGCTGCGCCGGCGAAGAGGAGGAACGTGTCAGGGGCGACAGGTACCACCGGATCGACGGGGTCCGCCGGGGACGCGGCGGCTTTCGCGGAACTGCTGCGGGAGCTCAAGGAGCGTTCGGGGCTGAGCTACGGAACGCTCGCCAAGCGGCTGCGCGTCAGCACGTCGGCGGTGCACCGCTACTGCAACGGCAGCGCGGTGCCGACCGACTACGCCCCGGTCGAACGGCTGGCCCGGGTGTGCCGTGCGACCCCGGAGGAACTGGTCGAGCTGCACCGCCGGTGGATCGCGGCGGACGCGGCGCGGGGACGCAAGGCGTCGGAGCCCGCCGCCCCACCACCCGGATCCGATGGCCCCTGGGACCACCTCGCACACCCCGCCGGGCCGGAGGACGGGACGACGGACGGAACGCGACCGGCATCCGCGAGCGGCGGCCCCGGTGGACCTGGCGAACCCGGCGGACTCCGAGACCCGGGCGGACTCCGGGACCCCGATGAGTCCGCCAGCCCCAGCGGCCCTCACGGCCCCATCAGCCCCAGCGGCCCTCGCGGTCGCGGCGGAAGTGACGAGCCGGTCGTCTCCGGGCCCGGACCGTCCGCTCCCCGCCGCCCCGTCGGCGCCGTACCGCGCTCATCGCCTCCGTCACCGCCGCCGCCGTCCTGGGGCCGTCGTACTCGCCGTGAATCTGGCGTCCTCCGAGGACGACGACGGTGGCCGGAAAGCCGCTGGGAGGGACTCCGCGACCACCCAGGCAGCCCGAGGGGAGAACCAGGGACCGTCCGCGTCGACCTCTCCGTCTTCGTCTTCGTCCGCGTCCCCGGCGACGGGACCGGCGAACCCTCCGCCTCGGCCGGGAAGTCGGACGGCGCCGACGCCGGGGACGAGCACGCCGTCGGTGCTCCCTCAGTCACCGTCGCCACCCACCCCTACTCCTACACCAACCCCTGTAGCCAGCGCTTCCTCGTCGACAAGGAGCCCGAGACGGTCGGCCCGCCCGCCACCGCGCAGGACGCGTCTGGTTGGGCCTCCGCGAACGCCGCCGTCTCCTCGGACCGCCAGCGCGTCTCCCTCACCGTGCAGGGGACCGGAAAGACACGGTCGTCCTGGAGGCGCTGCGCCTGCGCGTCGTCTCCAAGAACACACCGCTCGCCTGGAACGTCTATTCGATGGGCATCGACTGTAGCGTCGAGAGCGAGGTCGTACCGCGCAGCGACATGTCCGTCAACCTCGACCAAGGCAGCCTCGCGCCCGCCTCCGACACGAGTCAGCCCAGCTTCCCGTACGAGGTCAGCGAGTCCGACCCGGTGGTCTTCAATCTCACCGCCCTCACCAAGACCAGCGATGTCCGCTGGGACCTCAGCCTGGACTGGTCCAGCGGCGACCGCCACGGCACCGAGCACATCGACAACAGCGGCACCCCGTTCCGCACCAGCACCAACGCCGGTCACCCGATCTACAACTACCAGCCGGCCAGCGGCGAGTGGACCACGCGGCAAAAGTAGGGCCACGGGGTACGGGATGCCCTGCGCCCTACGCCGCCGTACGAGGATCTGCCGTCAAGGGAGGGGCGAGCACGCCGCGCAGGACGGCGTCGAGCGCGGTGCTCTCCAACTCCCGCCGCAGGGCGGCTCCACGGCCTCGTAGACGTCCAGCAGGTGACGCGCTCCAGCTCGCGCGTCAGCGTCCCGCCCGCGGACGGTACGGCCGCGCACCCGCCGTGCGGCGGGCGCGCTTTGATCGCTACAGTTCGGCCGTGACCGCACGCGATCAACTCCTCATCGACCTGATCAACCGCGTCGAGATGGCGCAGACCACCCTGCCGATCACGGTCGTGGCCCAGGGCTCCGTGATCACCGGGCACCTCGTGGCGCACCAGACGTGGGCGCGGGCGTCGCGCGGCGGCTGAGCGACTCCGATCTCGCGGCGCACGTCTTCGCCGAGGACTTCGAGCAGGAGGGCGAGGCTCCGCAGGAATACCCGCCCGCCTTCCTCCACTTGCAGGGGTGCCAGGTCGTCGTCGGCGACAACCGCTGGGGCGCGCCGGTCTTCGGGAGTACTTCCGGGTGCCGCTGTCGGCGGTGAGCGCGTGGAGCGTGACCTGAGGCGCACACCCCGACGGTCACGCCGTACGGGCCACGGGCCCGCGGATCACGGCCAACGGGTCACGGGCCCGCGGATCATGGCCCGCGGGTTACGGGTCACGGGTCACGGGTCACGGGTCACGGCACGGTCAGGCGCTCCAGCAGGCCCACGGCCTCGATGACCTGGCGGCGCTCGGCCTCGGTGAACCGGTCCTGAAGGGCACGGGCGAGCCATTCGTGGCTCACCTGGCGCCGGTTGTCGATCATCTCGCGCCCGGCCGCGCTCAACGAGACCAACTGCCGGCGGCCGTCGTCCGGATCGGGGCGGCGCTCGATCAGCCCGCGCTCGCCGAGTACCGCGAGCGTGGAGGCCACGGACTGCGGACGGACCCGTTCGGCGACCGCCAGCTCACTCGCGGAGGCGGGCCCTGCTTGCTCAGCCTGCTGAGCACGGAGGTCTGGGAGGGTGAGTTCGCTCAGGTCGTAGGTCTCCCGCAGCCTGCGCCGCAGCCTGCTGACCACGACCCGCACCTCACGCGCCGCGTGGACGGCGGTCTCGGAGACGTCCTCAGTGCTCTTCGCCATCCCCCACGCTAGAACGTCTTCAGCAGACTGTCCAGTTGAGGCTGAACAGTCCAGACTGTCTATCACCATCGAGCGCCCGGTACGGCGGCGCCCGGTCAGTCCGACCAGGACCAGGCGGCGACCTCGGGCAGGTCGACGCCGTGCTCGCGGATCCACGCGTGGTGGCGCAGTCGGACGTCCTCCATCGCCTGCCGTACGGGGCGGCGGGCACGGCCAGTCCTGGCACCCGGTCGATGACGTCCATCACCAGCCGGTAGCGGTCCATGTCGTTGCCCACGACCATGTCGAAGGGCGTGGTCGTGGTGCCGATCTCCTTGTAGCCGCGTACGTGCAGGTGCTGGTGTCCGGCCCGGCGGTAGGCGAGCCGGTGGATCAGCCACGGGTAGCCGTGGTAGGCGAAGACGACCGGCCGGTCCCGGGTGAACAGGGCGTCGTACTCACGGTCCGGCATGCCGTGCGGGTGCTCCTCGTGGGGCAGCAGCCGGGCGAGGTCGACGACGTTGACGACCCGTACGGCCAGTTCGGGCAGGTGCTCGCGCAGCAGTCGCGCCGCGGCCAGCACCTCCTGGGTGGGCACGTCGCCCGCGCAGGCCAGCACCACGTCCGGCGCGCCGGTGCCGGTCTCGGTGCCCGCCCACTCCCAGATGCCCGCGCCGCGGGCGCAGTGGACGCGCGCCTGGTCGAGGGTGAGCCAGTCGAAGCAGGGCTGCTTGCCCGCGACGACGACGTTGACGTAGTCGCGGCTGCGCAGCACGTGATCGGTCACCGTCAGCAGGGTGTTGGCGTCCGGCGGCAGGTACACCCGGACCACTTCCGGGCTCTTGTTGAGGACGTGGTCGACGAAGCCGGGGTCCTGGTGCGAGAAGCCGTTGTGGTCCTGGCGCCACACGTGCGAGGTGAGCAGGTAGTTCAGCGACGCGATCGGGCGCGCCAGGGCAGCCGCCGGGAGGTGCGCAGCCACTTGATGTGCTGGGCGGCCATCGAGCCGACGATGTGCACGAACGCCTCGTAGGAGGAGAACAGCCCGTGCCGCCCGGTCAGCAGATAGCCCTCCAGCCAGCCCTGGCAGGTGTGTTCGGAGAGGATCTCCATCACCCGGCCGTGGCGGCTGAGGTGTTCGTCGGTCGGGCGGAACCCGGCCTGCCAGGTCTTGTCGGTGGCGCGCAGGACGGCCTGGAGCCGGTTGGAGGCGGTCTCGTCGGGGCCGACGAGCCGGAAGTCACGCCGCGCGGCGGTCTCCTCCATGACCTCTTCCAGCAACTCGCCCAGTACGCGGGTGGGTTCGTGCAGCGTCGCCCCGGGCGTTCCACCGGTACGCCGTACTTCTCCAGCGGCGGTACGGGCAGCTCCCGCAGCAGCAGGCCGCCGTTGGCGTGCGGGTTCGCGCCCAGCCGCAGGTCGCCCTCGGGGACGCAGCGCAGGACCTCGGGTCGGGGCGGCCGTCGGCGTCGAACAGTTCCCCGGGCGGTACGAGCGCAGCCAGGCGTCGAGTTGGCTCAGGTGGTCGGGGTTGTCGCGGACGCCGGACAGCGGCACCTGGTGGGCCCGCCAGGTGTCGGCCACCGGGACCCCGTCGACCTCGGTGGGCCCCGTCCAGCCCTTGGGCGTACGCAGCACGATCACCGGCCAGTGCGGGCGCTCGGTGACGCCCTCCTCCCTGGCGGTGCGCTGGATCAGCGCGATGCGGTCCAGGGCGGTGTCCATGGCGCGGGCCAGATCGCGGTGGACGCTCATCGGGTCGTCGCCGGTGACGTGCAGCGGCTCGTGGCCGTATCCGCGCAGCAGGCTGTCGAGTTCGGGCTCGGGCAGCCGGGCGAGCACCGTCGGGTTGGCGATCTTGTAGCCGTTGAGGTGCAGGATCGGCAGGACGGCGCCGTCGTGGACCGGGTCGAGGAACTTGTCGGAGTGCCAGGAGGCGGCCAGCGGCCCGGTCTCGGCCTCGCCGTCCCCGATGACGCAGGCGACGAGCAGGTCCGGGTTGTCCAGGGCGGCGCCGTAGGCGTGGGACAGGAGTAGCCCAGCTCGCCGCCCTCGTGGATCGAGCCCGGCGTCTCGGGCGCGACGTGGCTGGGGACGCCGCCGGGGAAGGAGAACTGCCGGAACAGCCGCGCCATGCCCGCCGCGTCCCGGCTCACGTCCGGATAGACCTCGCTGTAGCTGCCCTCCAGCCAGGAGTTGGCAAGCACCGCGGGGCCGCCGTGGCCCGGACCCCAGACGCAGATGGCGCCGCGGCGCCGGGCCTTGATCACCCGGTTGAGGTGGGTGTGGACGAGGTTGAGCCCCGGCGAGGTGCCCCAGTGGCCGAGCAGCCGCGGTTTGACGTGGTCGGCCGCAGCGGCTCGGTCAGGAGCGGGTTGTCCAGCAGGTAGATCTGCCCGACGGCGAGGTAGTTCGCCGCGCGCCAGTGCGCGTCGAGCGCGCGGAGTTCGTCGTCGGACGGCGTACCGGGGGCGCTGTGGTGGCGGCTACCGGTACCGCTGCCGGTGCTGCTGCCGGTCGGGCCGTCGTTCGGCTGTGGCGCGGCCGTGGGCATGGCTCCTCCGAGGGTCGCGGGCGTCCCTCTCACTCTGCGCCGCGCCGTACGCCGGGCGCGTGGGCCGTCCGGGTCATCGCGGGGCCCGTACGGCACGTACGACGCCGGACGACGCCGCACGCGGCGAACGCGGCGAACGCGGCGAACGGGCGACCGGGTGGGGCTGAAGGGCCGGGGCGGGCCTTGCGGCCCCTGACCGGGACGGAGCGGGCGTCGCACGCTGCGGTTCGGAGGTGCCGCATGAGGACCGCGACGACCAACCTGCTGGGCGCCCTGCCCGCCGAGGGCAGGAAGCGGATCGAGGCGCTGGCGCGCGAGGCCGCCTTCGCGCCGGACACCCGGATCTTCGACGAGGGCCGGGCGGCCGACCGGTTCTGGGTCATCCGCACCGGGGCCGTCATCCTCGACCTGCGCGTACCGGGTCGCCGCCCGGCCGCCGTCGAGACGCTCGGACACGGTGACCTGCTCGGCTGGTCGTGGCTGTTCCCGCCGTACGTCTGGCACTTCGGCGCGGTGACACTCAGCCCGGTCAGGGCCGCGGAGTTCGACGCGGTGGCCGTCCGCGCCCTCTGCGCGGCGGACCCGGAGCTGGGGCACGCGCTGACCCTCCGGACCGCCGAGATCATCGCCCACCGACTGATCGCGGCCCGCTCCCGACTGCTGGATCTGTACGGGCCGTACGGCAGCGCGGAGGAGCCGTAGGCGGTGCCGTCCGGATTTTCGCGATGTCGCGACGCCCTTCGTATGCGTCGAGCGCGCGAGGAGTCCGGTACGCACACGGGCTTCGCGCTCAGTCAGCCATGTCCCGAGCCTGGTAGCCAAGAAGCCCGATCCCGAAAGGGGGCAGCATGCTGTTGACGTACCACGGGATGTCGGTGAACTCATGCGCCCCGGAAGAGCGCGGCGATCGATGCGAGGTGTGAACGAAACCTCCGCCTTGTCCGCGAAGAAGAGCAGAATCCCCTGTTTGGGCTGCCGCGTGGTAAATGGAGACGGCAACCTTCTCACCTCGCTCTTCTCGGGTAGTCAAAGTGGCGATGACTTGTTCGACGGAGTCCGCGTTCGTTTGGAGCCAGTCCAGGTCGCCGTCCTCGTCCTCGACGGCGTACGAGATGCCGAGAGGTTCCACCGGGGACCATCCAGTGGCAGACAGGGCACGGGCCACCTGTGACACCGTCACAGGTCCGGTGAAAGTGAAATCGATGTCTGCGCTACGGGACAAGCTAACCTGCCTCCTTGGGTATAACCCGCCAGGTGAAGTTCTTCTTGGTGAGCCACTTGACGATGTTCTCGGGTATGGGATTCTCTGAGATGAGAGTGAACTCTTTGCCGTTTCTCTCGGCTATCTGGCGCGCCTCCCAAGGTTCGCCTTGAATTTTTCCAGCACCTTGGGGTCTCGGTTTGCGAGATTCCAGTATTCCCCGGACTTGGCCTCGTGCCACACCTCGACTCCGTCGCCCCGTACATACGATCCATCGAATTCGCGTCTTCCCTCTTTGAAAGCTCCGCTTCCCCAGCTTCTCCTCCAGGTAATCCTCGTACTCCTGTCCACGGCCGACCCTTGCCCTGCCGGAGGATTCCCGCGCATTCGCGCCCTGGCTTCCACGGCGCGTTCGCCGGGGCGTTCCGTCATCACCGGAAGCCGCGTTCATCAGGACGATACCGAGACCGCCGAGCGCGGCCGACTGGATGGCCGCTTCCACCGAGATCGTTCCTGCCGTGACCCCGCCCGTCGCCAGGACGAGTCCGCCTCCGGACGGCAGGAGGGCCAACAGCGCGAAGAGGAAGAGCGCGAAGCCGGCGTAGGCCAGGAACTGGTCGAGCGCGTCGAGCAGATGAAGGTTACGGACAACCGGGCGCGAAGGGCCTCCGTCGGCAGCCGCGCGCGAGCAACAGCAGAGCCGCCGTCGCCCCACCGGTGGCCACCCACATCCGGAGGCGAACGACCGCGAGGGCTTCACCGAAGACGAGGGAGCCGGTTGTCGACCACTGGTGGAGAAGCACGGCCAGGCGCCCCGCCGTCCACACGAGCCCGGCGATCCCGAAGCCCGTCAAGATGGCCGGACCCTGGCCGGTACCGAACCATTCCTGGACGTCAGCGACGTCCGGAAACGACCCAACGATGATGAGGGCCACGCCTGGAAGGGCCAGGAAGCAGGAGTCACCGCGAGCCACACACTGCCCCGGCGCCGACCGGTGCGTGCGGCCTCACGCACGGATCGCCAGGTGACGCCTCGCCACGCCGCCTCGTGATCGGAAGCGTCGATCTTCGCGGCGATGCCCCACACCGCGCGGTGCAGCTGCTCCCACCCGGGGAACGGTCCGCGGGCGGTGGCATAGAGAAGGAGCGCCGCAGCCCGCGAAGCGCAGGACGATCAGGGTGGACCACGGCACGCGCCAACTGCCGTACGCCGCCAAGGAAGCCGCCCCCGAGCGGCCGACGCGCTCGGCACCCAGCAGCACGCCCGGCACAGTCGCCTTCCCGCGACGCAACTGCCGCAGATCGACGGTCATGGCGATGGCCAGGCACACCAGCGGCACGGACCACAGCACCCCGTCCAGGAGTCGGCCCTCGACACGGCGTCCCGGTCGGTGGAGTGCGCCGCGGCGTAGTTGGTGACGATGTGCTGGGCCACGGCGGCGGCCACCGGAACGAAGCCGAGCAGCCGCGTCCAGCGCCGCCCGCGGACCAGGACCGCGATGCCGAGTGCCGTCAGGACGGTCTGGACAAGGTGGGGGCTCGCACCGATAGTCGGGCTGTGGTCGCCCAGCCCGAGGGTGCCCACCGGCGCCGGGAACCATGCGCCGACAAGTTGATCGAGGCCGGGTACGTAGGGAGTCCCGGAGAGACTGTCAGGAATGATCCAGCCACCGGCCGGAACGGTCATGGCCCGATGGGCATCCAGCCCGTACCGCGCCACCGACTCCAGCAGCCCGAAACCCGCGCCAAGCCCGGCACCCAACACGACGTAATCCGTCAGGCCCCACTGGCGCCGGATGCGGATATTGCACGCGGCCAGCAGCAAGGGGCCACCTTGAGGAGTTCCTCGATGACTGGGTCGACGGTGTAACTCGCGGTATCGACGACCTCGGGGAGGAGTCACCGGTGACGCCGGCGACGCCGCGGGTGTAAGCGAGTTGGAGCAGCGTCGCGCCGACCCCGCTGCCGTAAACGCCCACCGCGACGGTCAAAAGCACCGTGGAAATCCGCACCGACCGCGTTGGTGAGGCCAGGACCGCCACCTGCGCCACGCCGTACACGGTCGCGACCACCATCAGTAACGCCACGCCCCAGCCCCTCAGCCGACTCAGGCCGAGGCTATGAGGCCGCTCAGCGACGAGCAAGCCGCTGCCGCGCCGCGGAGAGGAGTGCGCAAGGTCGTCCATCCAGTCGTCCATCCACGGGACAGAGCGTCAATGCGCGTCCAGGGTGACCAAGAGCTTCAAGGCTCTGATGACGACCACGAGTCGTGCGCCGTGATACGGGAGATCGAGGGCGCCGAGTTCTGCCTCCGCTCCCCGGGCGGCGCGTCAGTCGGGGCCGGGGATCGGGACGCGCACACCAGGCGCGTACCGCCCGTCGTCGGGGCGTCGAGGGTGAGGTCACCGCCCAACTCCTCGGCGCGTTGGGCGAGGTTGCGCAGTCCGCTGCGTCGTGCGTTCCGCGGCAGGCCCGTCCCGTTGTCCATGACCGTCAGCGTCAGCTCGGTCGCGCCCACGACCAGGACGATTCCGGCCGCGCTCGCGCCCGCGTGGCGGGCGATGTTGACAGCGCCTCCACGAGCACCGCGACGACGTGGTCGGCCGTGGACCGGGGCACGTCGGTGTCCACCAGGCCCTCGGTGCGCAGCGAGGGCGTGAAGCCGAGCGCGGGCACCGCCTCCTCGACCGCGCGGGCGACCCGGACCCGCAGGCCGTGGGCGGCCGGGCCCGCGTCCTGGAGCGGAGGCCGAAGATGGTCGACCGGATGATCTTGATGGTGTCGTCGAGGTCGTCCACCACCCGCTGCACCCGTTCCGTCCCTCCGGGCGCTCGACGAACCGGACCGTGCTCTGGAGGGTCATCCCGGCCGCGAACAGCCGCTGGATGGCCAGGTCGTGCAGGTCGCGGGCGATGCGGTCGCGGTCGGCGAAGACGGCGACCCGCTCGGCGTCGCGGCGCCGTTCGGCCAGTTCCATCGCCAGCGCCGCCTGGTCGGCGAAGGCCAGCAGGGTTCGGTCTGGGCCGTGGTGAAGGCGGCCCTGCCCTCCTCGCGGGCGAGCAGGAGCGCGCCGCGCACCCGTCGGCGGCCCGCATCGGCACCGCGACCGCGGGGCCGAGCCCGTCCCACCGGCGCGGACCCGCCGTGATCCGCGGGTCCTTGGCGATCTGCGCGCTGGTGACCGGTTCGGTCGAGGCCATGGCGACGCCCGCGAACGAGCCCTCCGGGGCAGCCGCAGTCCGCGGTGGGTCTCCGCGTCCCGGCCGCTGGCCAGCGCGGTCCACAACTCGTCGGAGTCCGGCACCGGCAGCGCGAGGACGCCCAGGTCGGCGACGAGGATCCGGCGGGCGTGCCCGACGATCACCTCCAGCGCCCTGGACTCCGGCATCCCCGACAGCAGGCCGCGCGTGACCTCCGCGTTCGCCTCCAGCCACTGCTCGCGGCGCCGGACCTCCTCGTACAACCGGGCGTTGTCGATGGCCACTCCGGCGGCGACCGCCAGTGTGGAGAGCACCGCCTCGTCCTCGGCGTCGAACTCCTGCCCGCCGCGCCGCTCGGTCAGATACAGGTTGCCGAAGACCTCCTCGCGCACCCTGATGGGCACCCCGAGGAAGGTGCGCATCGGCGGGTGGTGGGCCGGGAACCCGTACGAGGCGGGTGGTCCGACAGCTCCGCGAGGCGCAGCGGCTCGGGGTGCCGGATCAGCTCCCGAGGATGCCGTGGCCGGACGGCAGCGGCCCGATGGCCGCCGCCCCTCCTCGTCAAGACCGACCGTGATGAACTCGGTGAGCGTACGGTCCTCCCCGATCACGCCCAGCGCCCCGTACTCGGCGTCCACCAGGACCACGGCCGCCTCCACGACCCGTCGCAGCACCTCGGACAGCTCCAGCGCCCTGCCGACGGAGAGGACCGCCTCCAGCAGGCCGTGCACCCGGTCCCGGGTGCCGCGCACCGCGGTGATGCGCCCGTGCAGCTCCTCCAGCAACTCGTCGAGCCTGAGCCGGGGCAGACCGCCCGCGTCCGCCATGCGCTCCTGTTTCATGCGAGTTCCCTCCCGACGGCACGGGCAGTCCTCACAGCCGGTCACTGTCACGGTAGCGAGAACTCCCGCCCTCGGGAGACCTGGTTCGGCCGCGTCGGCCGTGGGCGGACAGGTCGGGCCGCCCCGCGTCCCGACCACGGGCGGTCCCAGGCCCTGGGCGGCGCCGGCGGGCGATGTCGCGCGACCCTCAACCGCGCTTGACCCTGATGGCCTTGGCGCCCTTCTTCTCCTCGGGAGCGGCACCGTGATCGTCAGGACGCCGTCCCGGTAGTCGGCGGTCGCGTCCTCGCCCCTGGCCCCGGCGGGCAGCCGGACCGAGCGGGCGAACGTGCCGTAGCGGAACTCGCTGTGGTAGCGGTCCTCCGTCTTCTCCGTACGCTCGGCGCGCAGGGTCAGTACGTCTCCCTCGACGCCGATCTCCACGTCCTTCTCCGGATCGACGCCCGGCAGTTCGCATTTCAGGACGTACGTCCCGTCCGTGATCCGCTCCTCGATCCGGATCCCGTGCCGCCCCGGTGTCCCTGGAGGCCCGGCATACCGGCCTCGACCCATCCGAACACGTCGGGGAAGACCGGCCAGCCCGTGCGCCGTTCCATGATCGCGCCCATCGTTTCCTCGTCTCGGTCGTCGGTGGCGTGCGTCGGTGCCCCAGTGGCGTACGCGCGCGTCAGTGGCGTACGCGTACGTCGATGGCGTGCGCGTACGTCGATGGCGTGCCCGCGCCTCGGTGGCGTGCCCGCGCGGCCAGTCTCGCGCCGGGCCGGGCCCGCCACGAGGGCCGACCGGGCCCGCCGCGTGCCGCCCGGTCCACTCCGGGCGACGGGACGCGGGACGGGCGGCGGGACGGGCTGCGGGGACAGAGGGCCGCTCCCGCCTCATCAGGTGTGGCTGCGGCCCCAGCGCGGGCCCGTCTCCGCCCACTCCCGCTCCCACGCGTCCGCCCGGATCCGGTCCAGCACGCGTACGGCCAGGCGGCGGCCCACCGTGGCCAGCGCGCCGACCACCGCCGCGGCACCCAGCCCGCACAGCAGCGCCTCCGTCGCCAACTCCTCGCGGGTCAGCGGCGCGGGGCGATCCTGCCGCGCCCGTCGACCCAGATCGGGACGGCCGAACCGGCCTTGCCGCCGGGCAGCACCGGGCCGTACCGGTCCGCGTCGAGCCGCCGGAGCCGCCCACCGCACCTCGACCCGCACCCGGTCACCGGTGACGCTTCCGGTGGAGACCGGCGCGCCGACGGCGTCCTTGAGCAGTACGGCGGTGGCCCGGTGGCGGTCGTCGCGCTGTCCGCGCAGGCCCGCGTCCACGCCCGGGCCGCGGCCGTACCCGCGACCAGTCCCCGGCGACGATCAGGAGGACCGTGAGCAGTCCGATCCACGCCTCGACCAGATCCGTACGGCGCCGCAGGGTTGGGCCGCCACCGCCACAGCGCCCGCACCAGCCATGTGCGCCTGTCGCTTCCTGAACGCATCACCCACCCCCAGAACCGAGCCCGCGTTCCGACGCGCCGCTCAAGCGGGTTCCCTGCCCGCACCGTCGCATGCCGGGGCGGGCGCGGACGAGGCTGGTCGGGCCCCGGATCCCGCGACACGGGCCCCGGCCCGTGACACCACGTCAGGTGCCGGTCAGGGACCAGTCAGGGCCAGCCAGGGCGGGGTCAGATGTCGGGCCAGCCGCGCCGCAGGTGGGCGAAGGCCGTGTCCAGGGCAGCGCGCGGGTCGGGATCCTGGCTCGCGAGGTCGGGGATCTCCAGAACGTAGCGGGCGAGGACGCGCAGCGAGACGTCGGCGGCGTCCCGTCCGGTCTCCTCGGCGAGGACGCGCGTCAGCGCTCCTCGCCGCCGGTCCACAGCGTCCGCGCGTGGGCGCGCAGGGCGGGCGTGGAGACCACGAGGTCCGTCCTGTGCCGGAACTCCGGGTCGGGATCGGCGTCGAACGGGCCGCGCGTGGCGAGGAACTCCCGCAGGGCCTCCAGGATCGGGACACCCTCGGGGCGCTCCCGTACGGCCGCGGCGAGCGACGCCCGGCGTTCCTCGCCGTCGCCGAGGACCAGGGCCTCCTTCCCGCCCGGAAAGTGCGCGAAGAGCGTGGTCACCGCCGTGTCCGCCGCGTCGGCGATCTCGGCGACCGTGACCTTGTCGAACCCGCGCTCCAGGAACAGCCGCAGCGCCGCGTCGGACAGCGCCTTGCGGGTGGCGGCCTTCTTGCGTTCCCGGCGGCCGGGGTCTGCGTGGGGTTCTGCGGCATGGCACGACCCTACGCGAAGCACCAGCGACTACGAAACCGTAGTGATTGCGGTTTCGTAGTCGGTATGGTCATCTTGGCCGGGGCACGGTCCGCCCCGACCTGGGCCGCCCCGGCCCCGGCCACCCCGGCCGCCCCCATCCCGGCCGCCCCGACCCCGGCCGCCCCCGATCTCAGCGCGAGGAACCCGCCATGGCGTCACCAGTCCCCTTCCGCCCCGCCCTCCTCCACCCGCGGGTCGCCTCATGAGCTGGCACGTCCGCCGCCCGCCCGCCGCCGGGGCAGAAGCTTCCTGGTCACCGGAGGCAACGCGGGGATCGGCTACTTCGTGGCCGAGCAGCTCGCCGGGACGGGGCGACCGTCATCCTCGGCAGCCGGGACCCGGCGCGGGCCGAGGCCGCGAGCGGCTCGATCCGCTCGCGCGTCCCCGGCGCCCGCGTCCGCCGTCTCCGCCTGGACCTGGCGGACCTGCGCTCGCTGAAGGACTCCGTGGACGCGCTGGAGCTGGACGGCCTCGACGGGGTCGCCCTCAACGCCGGGGTGATGCTCGACGACGGGCCGCGCCGCGAGACGGGGACGGCCACGAGTTGATGTTCGGGACCAACCACCTGGGGCACTTCGCGCTCACCGCGCTACTGGCGCCCTGCTCTCGGCCGTGCCCGGCAGCCGCGTCGTCACCACCGGAAGCTTCACCGCCAAGTACGTACGGCTGGACCTGGACGACCTCCAGACGACGCGCGACTACGAGCACAAGCGCGCCTACTCGCGGTCGAAGCTGGCGCAGATGCTCTTCGGCATGGAACTCGACCGTCGCCTGCGCGCCGCCGGGTCCACGACGCTGAGCGTGGTGAACCACCCGGCGGCGCGCTCGACTCCTCACCCCTCCCGCCCGCCGGTGCACGTGCGGACCACCCGGAGCGGCTGCGCGGCCTGCCGTCCGGGCTACTCCTCCAGGGCAAGGAAGCCGCCGCGTGGCCGCCGTCCGGCCCTCCTCGACCCGTCCGTACGCGGCGGGCAGCTGTGGGGCCACGGGTGTTCGGGACGCGCGCGCGCCCGAGCGAGCGGATACGCAGCCGTCTGGCCGACGCCGGGACCGCGGCGCGCGTGTGGGACGCCAGCCGTGAACTGACCGGCGTCGAACCGGACTTCGGCCCGCCCGCACGGCCGGACCTCGGCCCGGATCCCGGTCCGCCAGTACGGCCGGATCTCACCCGCCCGCGCGAACGGAGTGAGCGGCGCGGCGTTCGAGGTCGCGGGGCCGGTCGTCGACACGTCGAGAAAGCGTCACAAGAATTGCACCAAAATTGTTGACAATTTAGTCGACGTAGACTTACGGTCACTACACGACCGAGAGGAGCAACCATGCCGAGTGCGCCCCGTTCAGGCGCGGCCGGTCGAACGGCCGCCCTGGAGGCACTCCGCAGGGCCATCACCGAGGGGACATGTCCCCGGCCAGCGGCTGGTCGAGTCCGAGCTGGCGGAGTTGTACGGCGTGACCCGGGCCAGCCTCCGGGCCGCGCTGATCGATCTGACCGCCGAGGGCCTGGTCGAGCGCGTTCCCAACCGGGGCGCCCGCGTGCGCGTGGTCCCGGTCGAGGAGGCCGTGGCCATCACCGAGTGCCGCATGGTCCTGGAGGGCTGTGCGCGGCCAAGGCCGCCGAGCGGGCCACCGACGAGCAGATCGGGCAGCTGACCGAACTCGCCGACCGGCTCAGGCGGTCGGTCGAGGACGGCGAGGTGGTGAAGTACTCCTCGCTCAACCACGAACTGCACCGCATGGTGCGGGAGATCTCCGGTCAGGCCCCGGCCAGCGCCCTGCTGGAACGGCTCCAGGGACAGCTCGTCCGGCACCAGTTCCGGCTGTCCCTGCGCCCCGGGCGCCCACAGGTCTCGGTCCTGGAACACCTGGCGATCGTCGAGGGATCGCGGCCCGTGACCCCAGGCGGCCCAGGACGCCGCACACCAGCATCTGCGCAGCGTCATCGACGCGTTGCGCGAGACCGACGCGGACCGGAACTGACCCGGTCCCGCTGTCCGCGCCGATCGCCCGTCAGACAGGAGGCGCATCGATGAGCACCCCGCCGCACCCTCCGCGACCGGCGCCCCGCTCGTGGTCAGCGCCCGCGCGGGCGGCTTCGTCCGGCGGGCCGGCGGCGCCGTCGCGCTGGCCACCGCGCGCGGCGACCGCGCCGAGGTCGCGTTCCTGGTCGCCGGGGACCACCCGGCGCGGGAGGCCTACGAGCGGACCGACCGGCTCGTCCACCGCTACCGCGACGTCCGGCCGTCGAAGGACGCCACCCGCGCCGCCTTCCGCGAGGGCGAACTCGGCCTGGACCGCCGCGGGTCGCGCGCCACCCGGACCGGTCGGGGCGTGCCACCCGAAGGCCGCGGAGTACGAGCGCGGGCGCGCCGACGCCGCGTCGGAGCCGTCGTGAGCGCCCGGCGGACGGGGAACGGGCCCCGCCACGGGCCCGTTCCGGGACCGGCCGACGGAATACCGTGCCTGCTCATGCGCGGCGGGACGTCCAAGGGCGCCTACTTCCTCGCCGGGGACCTGCCCGCCGACCCGGCCGAGCGGGACGCGCTGCTGCTGCGCGTCATGGGCACGCCCGACCCGCGGCAGATCGACGGCATCGGCGGGGCGCACCCGCTCACCAGCAAGGTCGCCGTCGTCTCGGCGTCCGGTCGGCCGGATATGGATGTCGACTACCTGTTCCTCCAGGTGGGCACCGATCAGGCCGTCGTCAGCGACCGGCAGAACTGCGGCAACCTGCTCGCCGGAGTCGGCCCGTTCGCCGTGGAGCGCGGCCTGGTCGCCCGGGCCCGGAGCGGACCACCGTACGGATCCGGATGGTCAACTCCGGCGGCACGGCGGTCGCGTCCTTCCCGACCCCCGGCGGCCGGGTCGACTACGCGGGCGGGACCGCGATCTCCGGCGTGCCCGGCACCGCCGCGGCCGTCGTGCTGGACTTCGCCGACACCGAGGGCTCGGCCCGCGGCGGTCTGCTGCCCACCGGCCGGGTCCGGGACGTCGTCGACGGCATCGAGGTCACCTGCGTGGACAACGGCATGCCGGTCGTCGTCGCCCGCGCCGCCGACCTGGGCGTCACCGGCTACGAGTCGGCCGCCGAACTGGCCGCCGACGCGGCGCTGGGCGAACGTGTGCGGTCCCTGCGGCTGCGCGCGGGGCGCTGATGGGGCTCGGGGACGTCAGCGACAGCTCCGTCCCCAAGACCACCCTGGTCGCGCCGCCCGCGACGGCGGCACGATCTGCGCGCGCGCCTTCATCCCGCTGCGCCCGCACGACGCGATCGGGGTGCTGGGCGCGGTCAGCACGGTGACCGCGCTGCTGCTCGACGGCGCCGTGGGACACGACCTCGCCGTCTTCCCCGCCACCGGGTCCCGCTTCGACGTCGAACACCCCACCGGGCACCTGGAGGTGGAGGCCGAGGTCGACACCACGGCCACGCCGCCGCGCGTACGGCGCTCGGGCGTGGTGCGTACGGCGCGCAAGCTGTTCGACGGCGTGGTCCACCCCGGCCCTGAGCGCGGGCTGGACGTACCGGCGGGCGCTCCGGGCGGGCGTACCGCCGGTCCGCCGGGGCGCGTGCTCAGGCCCAACTCGGCTTCCACGTACGGGTGTCGGCGGGACCACCTCGGCCGCGGCCGAGGTGGTCCCGAGCGCCGCGAGCCCCGGGTGGGTGTTGTCGGCCCGCCAGATCAGGGAGTGCGGGTAGACGGGCACCGGGTCGCGCAGCGGACGCGCCGCAGGTCCTGGCGCGCCGTCCAGACCAGGCGCGTCCCCGCGCCGACGAAGGTGGCCAGCGCGGACGAGCCGCTCACCATGTCCAGCAGGTGCTCGACCCCGAAGTTGGGGCCCGTCGCGTCGATGCCGAGGCCGAAGGCCGCGGCGAGTTCCTCGTAGAAGGCGGACCACTCGGAGCCCCTGACCATGCCGGGCATCCAGATCCGGTGCCCGGCCAGCCCGGCGGGGTGACCGCGCGCGCCGTGGCCAGTACGTGGCCGGGGCCGGTCAGCAGCTCGATCGGCTCGTCGAGGACCCGCACCTCGCGGACGTCGTCGGGCAGCCGGTCGGGCGGGAGACGCTGGTTGCAGAAGGCGGCGTCGACCGTGCCCGCGTGCACGGCCGCGGTGGCGGCCTCCGCGTCCTGGAGCGTCACGACGTCGAGGGCGACGTCCGGGCGGGCGCGGTGGAAGTCCTGGAGCAGCCCGGCCGGGGCCAGATGGCGGCGCAGGACGTCCACCCGCAGGGCGCGGCGGCCCGGCCGGACCGACTCGGCCGCGCGCTCCGCCGCCTCCAGCAGGGCGCGGGCGTGCGGCAGGAACGCCTGCCCGTCGACGGTCAGCCGGGCGCCGCGCGCGGTGCGGGTGAACAGCCGGACGCCGAGGTGCCGCTCCAGGGCCGCGATCCGCTTGGAGACGGCCTGCTGGGTGAGGGCGAGTTCGGCCGCCGCCTCCTGGAACTGCCCCTGGTCGGCTGCGATGACGAAGGTTCGTACGGCGTCGAGATCCACCCGGCCGACCTTAGGACGTCGCACCGACAGCCCGCCTGCGTACAACTGGCGGTTGATCCGGGACGAGGTGGCGGTTGTTTGCCCGGTGGACACCACGGGCGGTTGGATCGCCTCGGTCAACCAGCGGTGGTCCGGCAGGGCCCGCTGGACAGGCGCGATCCGCATCGGGCGGGACGGGGAGCCGTGGCGCACGGGCGGTCGCTGGGCCGGGACTTCGGGTGGCTGTGGGCCGCGTACGCGACCAGCACCGTCGGCACCTGGTTCGCGCTCGACGCGTTCCCGCTCATCGCCGTCCTCGTCCTGCACAGCGGCACCACGCGGGTGGCGCTGCTGTCCGCGGCGGGCCTGGCCGTGGGGCGCTGATCGCGGTGCCCTGGGGCCGTGGGTGGAGTTCCGCCGCAAGCGGCCGGTCATGATCGCGGCGGACCTCGTGCGGTGCGCGGCCCTGCTGTCGCTGCCCGCCGCGTACGCGCTGGGGCGCTGGGCTTCGGCCAGCTCGTGGCCGTCGCCGTGGTCGTGGCGGCGGCCAACATCGTGTTCACCGCCGCGAGCGGCGCGTGTCTGAAGACCCTGGTGCGGCCCGAGGACCTGCTGATCGCCAACGGCAGGTTCGAGTCCACGACGTGGACCGCGACCGCCCTCGGACCGCCGCTGGGCGGGCGGCCGTCGGGATGCTCGGCCCGCTGACGACGGTGGTGGCGGACGCCGTGAGCTATCTGCTCTCCGCCCTCGGGGTCCGCGCGATCCGGGGCCGCAAGCCGCGGCCCCGGTGCGGGAGGCGCGACATCCGGACGCGCGACGTCCGGACGCACGTCGTCCGGGCGCGGGACATCCTGGCGCGGGCGGCCTGGTGGAGGGCTGGCGGTACGTCCTGCGCCACCCGCGGCTGCGTCCCCTGTTCCTCAACACCGTCCTGGTGAGCGGGCTGATCATGGCGACCCAGCCGCTCCTGGCGGTCCTGCTCCTGCGCGATCTCGGCTTCGCGCCCTGGCAGTACGGGCTCGGCTTCGGGTTGCCGTGCGTCGGCGGGCTCGTCGGGTCCCGGCTGGCGCGCCCGCTGGTGGCGCGGTACGGGCAGCACCGGGTGCTGCTCGTCGGCGGCGCGCTGCGGGCCTGCTGGCTGCCGTGGCTGGCGTGCGTACCGCCCGGCCCGCGGGGCTGGCGTTCGTCGTCATGACCGAGTTCTGCCTCATCACGTGCATGGGGTGTTCAACCCGGTGTTCGCCGCCTACCGGCTGGAGCACACCGCGGCCGACCGCGTCGCCCGGACCCTGTCGGCGTGGTCGATCACCGGGAGCGCCACCAAGGCGGTGCTCACGGTGTGCTGGGGCTGCTCGCCGGGCGGTCGGCCCCGCGCCGCCATCGCCGCCGCGGGTCTCCTCGGCCTGGCCACTCCGCTGCTGCTGCCGCGCCGGGACCACGCCGCCGTGGCGCCCGACCGCCCGGCGCCGGGGACGGACCGGTCCCGGACGACCCGGCCCCGGACAACCCGGCCCCGGGCGGACCGGTGGCGTCCGGCGGGCCCGCCGGAGAGCGCGTGTGACCGGTCCGTCGAGAGGTGGTCCCGGCCGGGCCCCGGAAGGCGGAAGGAACGCGTCCGGGTTCCGTACCCGGCACGGAGCCGGACTCCGCCCAGGGGAGGGGATTTTCGCGGGGCCGTCTCTATCTCTGGGTGGAGTCGGCGATCGCCCTGTGGCCGGATGTCCGCGGTCCGCACGCGCCCTAGCCTGGTCGCATCATGGAACGAACTGACGACCGGTTTCTCCCGGTCCTGCTGCTCGGCGTCCAGGCGGTGGTGTGGCCGGGGTCCGCGCTGCTGGTCGGGTCGACGCCGACGGCGGCGGATCTCCTGGCGACCGCCCTCGTGGGCGGCCTGGTGACGGCCGCGCTCGCGGCCCGCCGTACCCGCCCGGTGCCGGTCCTCGTCCTGGTCGCCGCCGCCTGCGCCGTCGGCTCGGAGCCGCTGCCCACCGGCGCGGTGGCCGTGCTCGGCACCGCGGGCGTCGCGCTGGCGCTGTTCACGGTGGCCGCCGAGCGCGACACCACCACCGGGCTGCTGTGCGTGGCCACGCCTCGCTCTGGCAGCTCGTACACGGCCTGGGCTGCACGGGCTCAGCCTCGGCCAGGGCCTCGACCTCGTCCTCACCGCGCTGCTCTACGCGGCGGCCACCGGTGCCGGCCTGTACGCGCGGCGGCGACGGGCCGCCCGGCGGGCCGCCGAGCTGCGGCTGCGCCAGGCCGAGACCGAGCGGCACCGGCTCCCGGCGGCGGAGCGCCGCCGGATGGAGCGGAGTTGCACGACGTCAGCGCCCACCACCTGACGGCCGTGGTGGTGACGGTCGAGGCGGCGCTGGGGCTGCGCGAGCGCCGCCCGAACTGGCCGCCCAGGCGGTGGAGTTCGCCGCCGAGACCGGCCGCGAGGTGACCCGGGCGCTGAGCGCGGTCCGCGCCCGGCGCCCTCGCCGGAGGACGTTCCGGCGGCCGAGGAGCGGCTGCGGGAGCTGGTGGCCGGTTTCCGCGCCCTCGGCCAGCCGGTGACCTGCCAGGCGGAGGCGCTGCCGGACGGCGCGGTCGGTGACGCCGTGTACGGCATCGTCCGCGAGGCGCTGACCAACGTGGTCCGCCACGCCTCCGGCGCCCACCACCGTGCGCTGCTCCTATGGCGCGGACCGCACGGACGTCGTGGTGCGCAACGCGCGGCCGGACGCCTCCGGCGGTGGAGCGCCGCGCGGCAGGGGCTCGGTGGCGGGAACGGCCGGAACCTCCTGCGCGGCCGGGCGCGGGAGGTGGGCGGCACGCTCACCAGCGGGCCGACGCAGGACGGCGGCTGGAGGTGCGCGCGGTCCTGCCGGGGCGCGACGCCGCGGCGCCGACGGCGTCCGTGCCGCGCGCGTACCGGCTGGCCCAGTTCGCCGTGGCGGCGGCGCTGTGCTTCCAGCCGCTGCTGCCGTTGCTCGTCGTCCGGGAGGACACCACTCCCGCCGGGCCCGGGTGTCGGCCGGTGCGCTCTTCGCGCTGCTCGCCACGGCGCAGGCGGTCACGCTGCTGTGGCTGCGGCGGGCTCCGCGTACCGCGCCGGGCGTGCTGCTGGTCCTCGCCGGGCTGTGGCCCGCGACGATGGCCGTGAGCGACTACACGGGGCCGGTGCTCCTGCCGCCGGGGCTCAGCGCGCTCGCCACCTGCGCGGGGCTCGCCCTGGTCGCGGCCGGTGCCGCGCGGCGGGGCCGGTGCGCGCCGACGCCCGGACCGTGGCGGTGCCGGTGGTGGCCGCCGCCGTGCACGCCGCCGCGGCGACCGCCGCCGTGCTCGACCGGGCACCACCGCGCCCGGCTGGGCGGTCGGCGCGGTCGCGACCGCGGTGGCGGCGTCGGCGGCCGGGCCGCCTGGGCGGGCGGCGCCTGGTACGGGAAGCGGCGGCGCGCCGCCCGGACGCGCA
This sequence comes from Streptomyces sp. M19, assembly GCA_038070365.1. Lineage (GTDB taxonomy): Bacteria > Actinomycetota > Actinomycetes > Streptomycetales > Streptomycetaceae > Streptomyces. The sequence continues at coordinate 1,294,332 of JAMYWE010000001.1, forward strand.
CCACGACCGCCTCGCGCGGTGGACGCGGGAGGCCGTGCGCGACGCGTGGGCCGAGCGCCGCCGGATCACCGCCGGGCTGGAGACCACGGTGCTGGCGCGCACCGCCGAGGTGGTCGAGGCGGCGGAGGCCGGGCGGCTGGAGCCGACGGCGGAGCGGGCCCGCGCCGCCCTGGCCGCCATGCGCGCCCTGCTGGAGGCGGTCCGGGCCGGTGAGCACCCCGCCGAACTGCGGCCACAGCCCACGCTCCAGGCCCTGGACCTGCTCGTCGGCCAGTACCGGGCCACCGGCCGCCAGGTGTCGGCGCGGCTCACCGACCGGGTGCCGGAGCGGCTGCCCGCCGAGGTCGACATCGCCGCTTACCGCGCCGCCGAGACCGTTCTGCGGGCGGGCGGCGACGAGCCCGCCGCGCTCGTCGTCGACGCCGAGGACCACGCGCTGACCGTCACCGCGACCGGCCTCTCCCCGCCGCGCGCCGCGCCGCCCACCAGCGGCTGGCGGCGCGGGTCGACGCGCTCGGCGGCACCCTGGCCGCCGACCGGCCGGACACCTCGCGCTGCGGCTGCCCCTGCCCACCGCCCCGGACGGCCCCGACGCCGTGCCCCGGACGGCCGGGCACCGTGCCCCGGACGGCCCCGACGCCGTGCCCGGCCCCGTATCCGCCCAGGAGGGATCCCGATGACGATCGGTGTGCTGGTCGTCGACGACCAGGTGGTGGTCCGGGCGGGCTTCGCCGCCGTCATCGACGCCGAGGAGGACATGACGGTCGTCGGCGAGGCCGGTGACGGCGCCGCCGCCGTCGACCTGGCCGAGCGCCTCGCGCCGGACGTGATCGTCATGGACGTGCGGATGCCCGGACTCGACGGCATCACCGCCACCCGGCTCATCACCGGCCGCGAGGAACCACCGCGCGTCCTGGTGCTGACCACCTTCGACCTCGACGCGTACGTCTTCGAGGCGCTGCGGGCCGGGGCGTCCGGCTTCCTGCTCAAGGACGTACAGGCCGCCGAACTGCTGGACGGCATCCGGGTCGTGGCCGCCGGGGAGAGCGTGCTGGCGCCGTCCGCGACGCGGCGCCTCATCGGCCACTACGCCGCCGAGCCGCACGCCGCGCCCATGGCCGGGCACGCGGAGGCGGCGCCGGACCGGCTGACCACGCGCGAGCGGACCGTCCTCGTCCTGATCGCCTCGGGGCGGAACAACGCGGAGATCGCGGCGGAGCTGGGCATCACCGTCGGCACGGTCAAATCCCACGTGAACGCCCTGCTGCGCAAGCTCGGCGTCCGCGACCGGGTGCAGGCGACGATCCTCGCGTACGACCTGGGACTCGTCCGCGCGGCCCCGCCGGGCGCTCATGGCTGACGCCCGCGGGCGGCAGCCCGGCACCGCCTCGCCGACCTCCCACCGAAAGGCCCCCACCATGAGCACCACCCGCGAGGAGAGCACCGCCATGTCCGACCCCGAGTCGCCGCGCCCCGCCCGGGCGCCCTGCGCCGCGCCCTCGGCAGCGTGCCCGCCCTCGCGTACCTCGCCGTCTGCGTCTCCCTGACCGGCTGGGCCGCCGCGGTCAGCCACGGCGACAACGCCGACGCCTCCTTCGCCGGGTGATACCGCTGCTCGCCACCGCGCCGGTGAGCCTGATCCTGCTCGTCCTGCCCGACCACGAGGCGATGATCTACCTCGCCTTCGGGCTCGGCGCCCTGGCCAACGCCGCGTTCATCGCCTGGTGCGGCCACGCCCTGCGCCGGGGCCGCGGCGGATCCGGGCCGACCGGCTGAGGGACGAGGGACGCGGCGGGTTCCCCGGGAAGGACCCGGTCACCCGGACGGCCCACACCCATGGCCCTCGCCCCGCGCCCGGAGGAGCATCGGGGACGGGCGGCGCTGGGGACCGACCGCGGCGGGAAGACAGCGCGGGAAGACAGCGACCGTCCCGACCCCGGCTGGAAGCGAGGGCCCCATGAAGGCCGTGCAGTACACAGAGATCGGCTCCGCGCCCAAGGTCGTGGAGATCCCCGACCCGGAGCCCGGCCCCGGGCAGGTGCTCCTCAAGGTCACCGCCGCGGGCGTGTGCCACTCGGACATCGCGGTGATGGAGTGGCCCGCCCAGGGCTTCCCCTACCCGCTGCCGCTGACCCTCGGCCACGAGGGCGCGGGCACCGTCGCCGCGCTCGGCTCCGGCGTCACCGGCGTCGCGGAGGGCGAGTCGGTCGCCGTCTACGGCCCCTGGGGCTGCGGCATCTGCTACCTGTGCGCGCAGGGCAAGGAGAACTACTGCCTGCGCGCCGAGGAGTTGGGCATCCGCCCGCCCGGCCTCGGTTCGCCCGGCGCGATCGCCGAGTACCTGCTCGTGGACGACGTACGGCACCTCGTACCGCTCGGCGACCTCGACCCGGTGAAGAACGTCCCGCTGACCGACGCGGGCCTCACCCCGTACCACGCGATCAGGAGGCGCTGCCGCGGCTGGTGCCCGGCAGCACCGCCGTGGTGATCGGCACCGGCGGCCTGGGCCACGTCGGCGTGCAGGTGCTGCGCGCTCACCCCGGCCCGGGTGATCGCCCTGGACGTGAACGAGGAGAAGCTGCGGCTGGCCCGGGACGTCGGGGCGCACGAGGCGCTGCTGTCGGACACCCGGGCCGCCGACCGGGTGCGGGAGCTGACCGGCGGGCGCGGCGCGCAGGCCGTCTTCGACTTCGTCGGGTCGCCCCGACGGTGGCCACGGCCACCGCGTGCGCGAGTGTGGAGGCGCTCGTCAGCATCGTCGGCATCGGCGGCGCCTCGGCCCAGGTGGGGTTCGGCAGCACGCCGTTCGACGCCAGCGTCAGCTCCCGTACTGGGGCAGCCGCTCGGAGCTGATCGAGGTGCTGGACCTGGCCAGGGCGGGCGCCGTGGACGTGCACGTGGAGACGTACGGGATCGACGAGGCGCCGCTGGCGTACGAGCGGCTGCACGACGGGAAGATCGACGGCCGCGCGGTGATCCTGCCGAACGGCTGACCCACCCGCGGCGACGCCGGGGCGTGGGCTGCCCACTCGCGGCGGTGCCGGGGCGTGGGGCTACCCGGCCTCGGCGCCGCCCAGCCGCAGCATCACCTTGCCGCTGCCCGCCGCGCGGTCGGCGGCCACGGCCAGGGCCCGTTCCGCCTGGTCCAGGCCGAACCGGTGGTGATGACCGGCGCGACGTCGAGCCCGTCGGCCATGGCGCGCAGCGCGTCGTCGATCTCCTCCACGAAGCGGTACGAGCCGATCCAGGTGATCTCCCGGGTGACCAGGTCCCCGAGCGTGGCGGTCACGTCCGTCCCGGGAGGTTGCCGACCTGGACGAGGGTGCCGCCGCGGGCGGTCGCGCCGAGCACGGGGCCGAGCGCGGCGGCGGCGCCCGACGCCTCGAAGACCACCTCCACGTCGGCCGGGAGGGCCGCGCCCGCGGCGAGGTCGACCGTCTCGTCGGCGCCCATGGCGCGGGCGACGGCCAGCGAGGCGGGCTGATGTCCGCCGCGATCACCGTGGCGGCGCCGCGGTGCCGTGCCGCGGCCACGACCAGGGAGCCGATCGGCCCCGCCCCGTTGACCAGGACCGTTCTGCCGCGCAGCCCCGGGGTCGGCCCGGTGGACGGCGTGCAGGGCGACGGCGAGGGCTCGGCGAGCGCGCCGTGCTCGGTGCCGACGCCCTCCGGCAGCGGCCGGACCTGCGCGGCGCCGACCACCCGGTACTCGCTGAACCCCCGTCGGTGTGCGGGTCGAAGGCGGCCGAGCCGAAGTAGCGCACCCGGGGTGGAGGTTCGTACGTCCGGCGATCCGGTCCGGCAACCGTACGTCGCCGACCGGCTGGGCCGGGTGGACGGTCACCGCCCGGCCGGGCGCCAGGCCGCCGACGCCCGCGCCGACCGCGGCGATCCGGCCCGCGACCTCGTGGCCGAGGACCAGCGGGTGGCGCAGCACGGCGGTGCCGGACGCGCCGTGCCTCCAGTAGGCGATGTCGGAGCCGCAGATCCCGCCCACTCCATGGCGATCAGGACCTCACCCGCGCCCGGCACCGGGTCGGGGCGCTCGTCGATCCGCAGGTCGTGGGGCCGTGTGCGACGACGGCTTTCATATCGCGTCCTCCAGTCGGGCCTTCATATCGCGTCGTCCAGCTGGACGAGGTCGCGCCCGCGGGTCTCGGGGGCGAGGAGGGTGGAGATCAGGGTGACGAGCGAGTAGACGACGAGCATCGCCGCGATCGGCCACCAGCTGCCGGTGACGGCCGTCAGGGTCGCCGCGACCACCGGGCCGATGGCGGTGGCGAGGATGCCGCCCAGTTCCTTGGCCAGCGCGAGCTGGGTGAACCGGGTGCGGGCGCCGAACAGTTCGGCCATGGTGACGCTCTCCAGCGAGAACAGGCCCAGTACGCCGACGTTGAGCCCGAGGATCATGCCGAGCATCAGCGCGGGTGTGCTGCCGGAGGCGATGAGCGCCATCACGGGGAACGCGAGGGCGATGGTCAGCGAGGAGAGCGCCAGGTACACCGGGCGGCGGCCGAAGCGGTCGCCGAGCATGCCGATGAGCGGCACGGTCAGGAAGCCCAGCAGGGACCCGTAGACGATGGCGTCGGTGGGCACCGACCGCTCCGCGCCGAGGGTGTTGGCGATGTAGCCGACCAGGAAGGTCTGGATGACGCCCGAGTTGCCCGCCTGGCCGAAGCGCAGCCCGAGGGCGAGGAAGAACGCACGGCCCTTGCGCTGCCGGATCCCGGCCTCCAGGACGCTCGCGGTGCCCGGCCCGGCGGGTGCCGTACGGCTGGCGGTGTCCTTGGCGTCCTTAAGGCCAGCGGGATCCTTGGGAGGGTCCTAGGACGGCGCGGTCTTCAAGGGCGGCGCGGTCTTCAAGGGCGGCGCGGTCTTCGGCGGGAGGTCCGGGCCCCGGCCGGGAGGTGCTCTCGGAGCCGAGCGAGTCCTCGATCTCGGCGCGGCTCAGCGCGACGCCGTCGACGACGTCGGCCCGCTCCTCGAAGACCGGGCTCTCCTTGAGGTTCCGCCGCAGCCAGACCGCGAAGAGCATGAGCGCGAAGCTCAACAGGAACGGCAGCCGCCAGCCCCAGGCCACCATCTGGTCCTCGCTGAGGACGGTGAGCAGCACGGCCCACAGCCCGGACGCGGCCAGCGTGCCGGAGTTGGTGCCGAGCGAGACGAGCGAGGAGATCAGCCCCGGCGCCGGGTCGGCGCGTACTCGGTGAGCATCACCGTGGCCCGGCGATCTCGGCGCCCGCGCCGAAGCCCTGGATCAGCCGCAGCAGGACCAGCAGCGCCGGGGCGAGGATGCCGATGGACGCGTACGTGGGCAGGGCGCCGATCAGCGTGGTCGACACGCCCATCAGCAGGACGGTCAGGAACAGGACCTGCTTGCGGCCGATCCGGTCGCCCATCCTGCCGAAGTAGACGGCCCCGGCCAGCCGGGCGACGTAGCCCACCCGTAGGTCGCCATGGCGGCGATCAGGCCGATCGCCGGGCTGACGTCGGGGAAGAAGACCTTGTCGAAGACGATGGCTGCCGCCAGGAGTACAGCTGGAAGTCCATGAACTCCATCGCCGTACCGAGCCAGCCGGAGACGGCGGCCCGGGTGAGGTCCCGCGTCGTGCGCGTCACGGCGCCCGCGGGCCCCGTCCGTTCCGTCCGCGTGCTGTGCGTCATCGTGAACTCCGTTGTCCGTGGCCGTGCTCGGGGCCCGCGTACGGCCCGTACGGGAGGGGCCGGGGCGATACGTCAGGGGCGGAAGGGGCGGAAGAGGGAGCGGAAGTCGGGGGTCAGAACTCGACGTGCCCGGCGCGCAGCGCGGGAGCCGGGCGGCGACGGCCGCGAGCAGCGCGCCGTCCTCGGCCAGGTCCGCCGCGCCGATCACGCCGAGGAGCGCGCGGACGCTCGCGCGGGTCGGGCGCGGCGCGCCAGCAGTCGGCCAGCGCCGCCGCGGCCGGGTCGGTCATGCCCGCGGCCGATTCGGTCGTGGCCGTGGTCGGGTCGGTCATGCCCGTGGTCGGGCGCCGTCCTCGCCGGGGCGGGTGGCGTTCGCCCAGGCGGCGAGGGCGAGTTCGAGTACGGGGTGGCGGTGCCCGCCGCGCGCAGGAGCGCAGGGCGTCGCACCACCGCTCGGGGATCTTCAGGGAGCCGTCGGAGCCGATCTGCCGGAGCAGGTGCCGGATGCGGTGGTTGCGGAACCGCTCGACCAGGTCGTCGGCGTAGCCCGCCGGGTCGGGGCCGCCCGCGGGCAGGGTCGGCGCGACCTCGGCGCACAGCGCGCGGACCAGCCGCTCGCCCCAGCCGGTCTCCATCGCCTCGGCGACGGTGGTGCGTCCGGCGGCGGTGCCGAGGTAGGCGAGCGCGGAGTGGCAGCCGCTGAGCAGCCGCAGCTTGGTGAGTTGGTGGGGCCGTACGTCGGGCACGAACAGCGCGCCGTCCAGCTCCCACGGCGGGCGCGGCCCGGCGAAGGCGTCCTCCAGGACCCAGTCGCGGTACGGCTCGCCGGTGACCGGTACGGCGTCGCTCACCCCGAGCGCGGCACGGGCCGCCTCCCGGTCGGCGGCGGTGGCGGCGGGCACGATGCGGTCCACGACCGTCGCGGGAAGGCGGCCGACTCGGCCATGCGGTCCAGTACGGCCTGCCGGTCGGGCCACGCGGAGTGGCGCACGAAGTCGCGTACGACGCCCTCCAGCGCGGCCCCGTTGGCGGCCATGTTGTCGCAGGAGACGACGGTGAGGGGCGCCGCCCGCCCGTGTCCGCGCGGCGAGCCCGGCCGCGATCCGGCCGACGACGGTGGTCAGGCCGTCGCCCGCCGGGCCGCCGGGTCGGCCGCGGTCCTGGCGAGGTCCGCGGCGATGTCGGGGCGGCGGTGTCGAGCCGACCGGTGCCGGGGTGCCGGTGGTATCCCTTCTCGGTGATCGTCACGGTCACCACGGTGACGTCGGGAGAGGCGAGGCGCTCCGCGACCCGCGCGGCGTCCGCCCGCAGGGCGAGCGCCTCGACGACGGAGCCGACCACGCGGGTCGCGGTGCCCGCCGGGTGGTGTTCGGCCAGCGAGTAGAGACAGTCCTGGGCCCGCAGCGCCGCCACGGTCCCGGCCGAGCGCGGGGCGACGGCGCAGATGCCCCAGGGTTCGCCCGAGCGGGCGGCGGCGTTCTCGGTGTAGCGCGCCTGGTGCGCCCGGTGGAACGCGCCGAGGCCGAAGTGGACGACGCGGGGCCGCAGTTCGCGGGGTCGACGGCGGGGCGCAGGGCGGGGACCCGGCCGAGCGTGGAGCGGTCCAGCCGGGGCGCGGGGTCGTGTCGCGGGGTGCGGAGGTGGTGGTCATGTCCCGGCTCTCCTCACCAGTCGTGGACCGAGCCGTCGAGGCGCCGCGCGACGGGCAGGTAGCGGGCCTGGTAGGGAAGCGCTCGGCGGCCCTCTCGTCGTAGGTCACCCGAGGCCGGGTTCCTCGGCCGGGTGCAGCATGCCGTCGGCGAAGGTCGGTCCGCCGTGGAAGACCTCGGCGGTCTCCGCCGCGTGGCCCATGTACTCCTGGATGCCGAAGTTGGGGACCGCGAGGTCCAGGTGCACCGCGGCGGCGAGGGTGACCGGCGAGAGGTCCGTCGCTCCGTGCGATCCGGTCCGCACCTGGTAGAGGGCGGCCAGGTCGAAGATCCGGCGCAGGTGGGTGATGCCCCGGCGTGTACGACGGTGGTGCGCACGTAGTCGATGAGCTGCTCGGTGATCAGGTGCTGGACGTCCCAGATGGAGGTCAGCGCCTCCCCACCGCGACCGGTGTCGTCGTGTGGCCGCGGATGAGCCGGAACGCCTCCTGGTTCTCCGCGGGGTCGGATCCTCCATCCAGAACAGCTGCGCGTCCTCGACGCGCTTGCCGAAGCGGGCCGCCTCGATCGGGGTGAGCCGGTGGTGCACGTCGTGCAGGAGGTGGAAGCCGAAGCCGAAGCGCTCGCGGACGGCTTCGAGGTAGCCGGGCGCGAACCTCAGGTAGGACTCGGTGTCCCAGGGCTGCTCGTCGGGGAGCGAGGAGGCGGCCGGTTCGTAGATCTTTCCCTTGCGCACCCGTAGGTGCCGGCGACGTCGGGGACGGCGGCCTGGGCGCGTACGGCCTTGTAGCCGAGGTCGAGGTGGCGCGCGACGTCGTCGAGGAGGGAGGGCACGTCGGTGCCGCTGGCGTGCGAGTAGACCAGGACGCCGTCGCGGGACCGGCCGCCGAGCAGCTGGTAGACGGGCAGGCCCGCGACCTTGCCCTTGATGTCCCACAGGGCGGTGTCCACGGCGGAGATCGCGGTCATGGTGACGGGACCGCGGCGCCAGTAGGCGCCCCGGTAGAGGTACTGCCACATGTCCTCGATCCGGGCCGGGTCCTGCCGATCAGCAGCGGCACGAGGTGGTCCCGCAGATAGCTGGCGACGGCCAGTTCGCGGCCGTTCAGCGTGGCGTCGCCGAGGCCGGTCACCCCGTCCGACGTCGTGATGCGCAGGGTGACGAAGGTGCGCCCCGGGAGGCGACGAACACCTCCGCGCGCTCGATCGTGCTCACTGGTCCCTCTCCTCCGGACGGATCTCACGCCGGTCCGACGGGGTCCCACCGCCCGTACGACTTGTCGACCAGCACTGGTATACAAGCACTGGTCGACTAGATGCGCAATACAGGGGCAACGCGAATGTCACCCGGCCACGGGCGGGTGCCGCCGGCCCCACGGCGCGGCCTGACCACCGGTCCGCCCGCGCGCACCGCGCCCGCCGGACCGTGGCGGCACCCCGATACGATGAGTCCATGGCTCGATCGAACCGCGAGCGGACCAGCCGCCGCGCCGTCTACCAGACGCTGCGCCACAAGGTCCTCACGCTTGAACTCCCGCCGGGCGCCGCCCTGTCGGAGAACGAACTCGCGGCCTCCCTCGGGGTGAGCCGTACGCCGGTCCGGGAGAGCCTGATCCTGCTGTCCCAGGAGGGACTGGTGCAGGTCTTCCCGCAGATCGGGTCGTTCGTCTCGCGCGTCGACCCCGCGAAGGTGGCCGACGCGCAGTTCCTGCGCGAGGCCGTGGAGCTGGCCTCCCTCGAAGACCTCCCGGACGAGCTGAGCCCGGAGGTGGTCGAGGAACTGCGCGACAACCTCGACGCCCAGCAGCGCCCCGACCTCGACCTGGAGGAGTTCTTCGCCCTGGACGAGGCGTTCCACCAGGCGCTGCTGCGGCTGAGCGGCCACGCCAGCGCCTGGGCCACCGTGGTCTCGGCGAAGGGACACCTGGACCGGGCGCGGCGGCTCGGCCTCTACGACACCGCGTCACCGGCCCGCTTCGCCACCCAGCACCTGGAGATCTTCCACGCGGTCCTGGCGGGCGACGGCACGCTCGCCCGTACGGCCATGCGCACCCATCTGCGGGCGGTCTTCGACGACGTCGAACGCATCCGGGCCCGCTCTCCCGAACTCTTCGCCGCGGACTCCGACGCCGTCCCGGTCCGGCGCAACATCGTCACCTGGGAGCAGCCGCGCCGCTGACGGGGCCGCGCCGCTCACGGGCTGTGCCGCTGACGGCGCCGAATCCCTCGCCGACGCGGACCCTGTATTCCTACGGGTTGTGCGTCGCGCGCGTGGGCGACACTTGAAACCGGTGCCGGGCAGGCTCGGTTGCCGCCCGCCGAGCCGAAGGGAGGCGCATGGAAACGGAGTTGGAGTACCGAGCGATCCTGGCTGTGGACATCGAGCGGTCGGCGAACCGAGGCGACAAGGCCCTGATGGAGATCCGCGCGACGCTGTCGGAGAAGCTTCGCGCGGCGTTCCTCGCGAGCGACATCGACTGGGACGCGTGCGGGCGGCACGACCTGGGCGACGGCCTGCGGGTGACGGCACCGGCCGGGACCCCGAAGACGGCGCTGATCCACCCCTGGTCCATGAGCTGGCGTTGAGCCTGCGCACCCACAACCGGGCGCGTCGCCGAGGAACAGGCTCCGGGTCCGTATCGCGCTGCACGCGGGCGACGTGCACGTCGCGCCGACCGGAGAGGTGGCCGGAAGCACTCTGGAGGTGCTGGCCCGCCTGCTCGACGCGCCACCCGCGCGGCAGGCCCTGGCCGCCGCGCCGGGACGGTGCCCGCCACGCTGCTGCTCTCCCGCCACTTCTACGAGGAGACGGTGCGCAACGGCTACCACGGGCTGTATCCCGAGGACTTTCGCAAGGTCACCTTCACCGTGAAGGAGCACACCGCCGACGCGTGGCTCCACCTGCCCGGCTGGCCCGTACCACGGGAACACGAGCGGGAGCGGGAACACGAGCGGGAGCACGAGCAGGCACCGGAACAGGCCGGGAAGCCGCTGCGGTCCCGCAGGCGCCCGCCGTCGCGAAGATGATCAGCAAGGCCACGGGCCACGGCGTCATCTACGCGACGCAGAACGGCACTCAGCACATCAACATCACCGGAAAGAAGTGAGGGCGGGCCCGTGAACGACGAACTGGCCACGCTGGCCGAGGCGGGGCGACCGCCGTGGTCGCGGCGATGGCCACGGGCATGTGGCAGGAGACCCGGGACGCGGTCGTCGGTCTGTTCCGCAGGTCCGGCCGTGAGCGCCGCGCCGCCCTGGAGGCCCAGCTCGACGCGAACGCGGCGCTGGTGCGGGCGCCGAGGTCCCGGAGGAGGTGCGGCGCACGCTGTTCGCCTACTGGAACCTGGAGCTTGCGGCGCTGCTGCGGCACGACCCGCTGGCCGGGACGCCGTCGCCCGCCTGGTCGCCTCCGTCGACACCGGCCGCGGCCCGGACGGATGTCCGGGCCCACGCAGACGAACGCGGCCAAGGACTCCGCGACCCTGAACGCCGTGCAGTACGGAACCCAGTACGCCTACGGGCCGGGACACCGCGCTCCCGCCCCGGAGGACGGGGAGCAGCGCGGCTAGGCCGTGTCGTTGGGATCTTCGTGGATCAGCCCACGGCGTCGGGTGCTGGGGCACCTCCCGGCGTCAGCCGGGTGGGGCACCTCCCGACGTCAGCCGGGTGGGGCACCTCCCGGCGTTAGCCGGGTGGGGCACCTCCCGGCGTTAGCCGGGGAGCATCGCAGGCGGAGGGCCCCGTACCGGGGTCGTACGTGGACGGCCCGACAACGCAGCGAGGTGCCGTCTGGGGCGCCCCGGCGTCAGCCGGGAAGTCGCGGGCCCACGAAGATCCGAACGACACGGCCCGGCCCGGCCGACGCCACGGGTCGTACGGGGTCACCGACCGGAGGTGACCGGCGCCTGCCACATTCCCACGATCGCGTCGATCAGGCCGGTGGCGGCGTCGTGCCAGCTGGTGCGCGGGGTGGGGTGCCGTCGGCGAGGGCGCGTTCGCGCTCGGCGCAGGTCAGCACGATCAACTGGCGGGCCATCGCGCCGCGTTCGGCGTGCACCTCGACCGGGAGATCCGGCAGGCAGCGGTTCAGGCCCTCGACGGTCCGCCGCAGGGCCGGGGACGCCAGGGACTCCGCGGCCATGATGTCCTGCAACGCCGGGTCGGTCATCACCTGGGCGCAGAACCGCGCGTACCAGGTGGGGCTGCCCATGGACGCCAGGTGCTCGGTGGAGGGCCGCACCAGGCAGGCCACCCAGTCCGCGAAGTCCGGCGAGTCGCCGATCTCCGCGAGCATCCGCTCGCGCGCCAGCTCGACCTGGTCGCCGTGTTTCCGGGTGATCGCGCGGACCAGGTCGGCCTTGGTGCCGAAGTGGTAGCCGACGGCGGTGTTGTTGCCCTGGCCCGCCGCCTCGCCGACCTGGCGGTTGGAGACCGCGTACACGCCGCGCTCGGCGAACAGCCGCTCCGCGGCGGTCAGGATCCGCTCCTGGTCTCGACGACCTGCTCGGCCCGCGCCGTTCTGCCCGCCATGCTCACCTTCCGCCCGGGACTTCGTACGCTCCGCCGACGGCCAGTCCCTTCGAACCGACGCGGGCCTCCACCACGGCGCCACCGTAAGCGAAGGCGGGCGCGGCGCGGGATCGAGGTCCCGCGCCCGCCACGCCACCGGCTCGTCGGCCGGGCGCCACGCCGCCACCACCCGCTCGTCGGCCCAGCGCCACGCCACCCCAGGCTCAGCCCGGCGCCATGCCGCCACCCCAGCTCGACCCCGGCGCCACGCCGCCGCCCCTGGGCTCGGCCCGGCGCTACGCCGCCATCACCGGCTCGTCGCGGGCGCCCAGCACGCGCAGGGCGAGTACGCCGCCGACCCGGGGACGACGGCGAGCCAGACGGTCCGGCCGGTGCGCGCGGTCGCGGACGACGGCCCCGATGACGAAGAGATAGGCGCAGCCGTGAACGGGTCCGGCCAGCGAGGCGACGCCGGACAGGTGCACGGTGGCGAGATTGGCCAACAGGACGACGAGCGAGACCAGTTCGACGGCGGCGGCGACGCGCAGCGGACGGCGGGCGGGGAAGCGGTCACGTGGTCACGCTCCTGTGGTCGAGCCGGGGCGGATGATCATCAGCACGGTCACCACGGCCCACAGCAGGTTGAAGACTCCGGTGACCATGGCCAACCGGGCGACAGTGGAGGGTTCGCCGGGGTCCGCGGCCTCGTCGAGCCGCGCGAGCAGGACGTCCTGGCGGGGCAGGACGAGGAAGGCCAGCACACCGGCCGCGGCGGCGGTCAGCAGGATCGAGGCGATCAGCCAGGCGTCCCCAGGACGCCGAGGCTGCTGGCGGTGGCGAGGCCGAACACCGGGACGGCCACGCCGACGGCGGCGTACCCGCGGCACACGCGGTGCAGCAGCCGGACCGCGCTCATCGACGCCGCGTCGGTCCCGGCGTCCGCGCGCGGCGCACGGCGGGCGGGAACATGCTGGCGGCGACCGTGACGGGGCCGATGGCGATGATCGCGGCGAGTACGTGGAGTGAGAGCAGGAACTTCGTCATCGCGAACCGCCGCCCTCCGAGTCGGTGGTGCCGGTTCGTACGGTCCCGTCGGGTCGTGCGGCGGTGACGGAGCGTACGGCGGTGACGGAGCGCACGGCGGGTCGTACGGCCAGCGGGTCGTGGGCGCGGCGCGTCCGGGGAGACGGGGATATCGGGAGTGAGGTGCCAGATGCCTTCGGCGGGCATGATGCGGATCGTTCCGTTCAGGGTCGGTCGGGGCGAATTCTCCGCGCTGTCCCGCGCTTTCCGCGCGATCAGCGGGTGCCGCGCTCACGCTAGAGCGGCGCGGAACCGGCCCCATGGGCATTGCCGACAACCTTCAACGGATTCTCGCCAACGCTGTGACCTGCGGTTCCCGTCAGGGCCGCGCGGTGCCGGCGGCTCGTACGCCGCGCCGACCCGGGCCGCCAGCCCGGCGATCAACAGCTCGATGCCGTAGTGGAACTCCACGTCGTGGTCGCTGGTGGCCAGATGGGGCGCGACGGAGGCCAGCAGGGGTCTCCGTGGCCGTGATGTCGTCGACCCGCTGCCGCGCGTCGCCGGGGTCCACCGTGCCCACGGTGATGGCGGAGCCCAGCTCCCGCATGATCGTGCCGACGACGTAGGCGATGTAGCCGCGCAGCACGTGCACCAACTCCGCCGGTTCAAGGCCGAGTTCGGCGACACAGGCCAGCCCGGAACGGATGGTCTCCAGGGCCGCCGCGGACCGCGTGGGCCTGGTGAGCACCAGAGGGAAGGACTTGGGGTGCCGACGCGCGGCGGCCCGGAAGGCGTCGGCGTGCGCCCGGACCCGGTCCTGCCAGGGGCCGGTGTCCGCCCCGAGAAGTCGATCTCCGCGAGCAGCGCCTCGGCGACCCCGTCGAGGAGCGCCTCCTTGTTCGGTACGTGGTTGTAGAGCGACATGCTCTCGACGTCGAGTTCGGTGGCGAGCCGTCGCAGGAGAAGGACTCCGGGCCGTCGCGGTCGATCATCGTCACCGCCGCGGCGATCACCTTGTCCCGGGTCAGGCCCAGTCGCCTGCCCCGGCCGGTGCCTCGGGCCGCCATCGCGTCACTCTCCCGCGCGCGGGCCCGCGGCCGGGACGGTCGGCGCAGCGGCCCTGACATCACTTACAGCGCAAGTCTAGCGTCACGCCACCAACACTTACACCGCAAGTGTTGCTGCTTCTCCCGCACCAACAGGCCCGTACGACACGGTCGTTGGACCGTCCCACACCGCCGCCGCACAGCGCGCCCCTCACGGAACCGGACCCGCATGCTCACCGACGACATCCGCCGCGCCCGCCAGAAGGTCGTGCTCGACCACTTCCACGACGAGGTCCGCCAGGACTGGGATGACGTCCTTCGACGTTCCCGCATCCGCGGTATGAGCTGATCTCCACGATGACCGTCCACGACGGGGACAGCGCCGTCCGCGGCTACTACCACGAGACCAGGACCGCCTTCCCCGACCAGGACCACGAGATAATCGCGCTGCGCCACAGCGATGACGCCGTGATCGTCGAGTTCTGGCTGACGGGCACTCACCTCGGGCCGCTGGGCGCCGTCCCCGCGACCGGCAGCCGCTTCCGGGTGCGCATGAGCGCCTACTTCGTCTTCGACGAGGAGGAGACGCTGATCTGCGAGCGCGTGTACTTCGACACGCTCACCATGCTCAAACAGCTCATCGGCGGGATGAACATGAAGCGCCCCAAGAACTGGCTGCTCGCCGCGCGCTGCGCCAGGGGCTGCTGAAGATGTCGGGCGCCGAGCCCGACCCTCGCTGCTCGCCACCACGCCGCCCGCGTTCACCGACTGACGCGCCCCGCCCAAGGAAGCCCCGTGAAGGTCCACCACCTCAACTGCGGCACCATGCGCCTCCCCACGGCCCATCTGGTCTGCCACGTGCTCCTCGTCGAGACCGACCGGGGCTGGTCCTCGTCGACTCCGGCTACGGCCTGGCCGACATCGCCGATCCCGCGCGCCGGACCGGCCCGCTGCGCCACGTCGTACGGCCGGTGTTCCGCCCGGACGAGACCGCCGCCCACCAGGTGGAGGCGCTGGGCTTCCACCGGGACGACGTACGGCACATCGTCCTCACGCACGTCGACATGGACCACATAGGCGGGATATCGGACTTCCCCGCGCCCGCGTCCACCTCACGTCGGCCGAGGCGCTGGGGTCGATGGTCGCCCCGTCCCGCCGGGAGCGGATGCGCTACCGCTCGGCCCAGTGGGCGCACGGCCCGGCCCTCGTCGAGCACGAACCGGACGGCGAGGCGTGGCGCGGATTCGCCGCGGCCGAGCCGCTCACGGACATCGACCCGGGATCGTCCTCATCTCGCTCCCCGGCCACACCCGCGGCCACGCGGCGGTCGCGGTCGACGCGGGCGCCCACTGGTGCTGCACAGCGGCGACGCCTTCTACCACCACGGGACGATCGACGGCCGCGCCCGCGTACCCGTCGCCCTGCGCGCCATGGAGTCCCTCGCCGCGTTCGACCGGAAGAAGGTCCGCGACAACCACGCCCGCCCGCGGAACTGCACCGGCGCGCGGACCCCGACCTCAGGGTCATCTGCGCCCACGACCCGGCGCTGTTCGCCGCGTTGAGCGCCGAGGCGTAACGCACACCACCCGTCATGCGCCATCCGCCTTCCGCTGACCGCCATCCGCGGGCGGATCGCGGATGGCGCATGGCGCATCAGGGATGCCGGATCACGGATGACGCATCACGGATGGCGCCGGGTGAGAACGGGTCAACCAGCCACCCGGATCTGACAATTCTCGACCGAAAACTTTCCGGAAGTCACCCTCATCCACACCTCGCATGTCGGTTACCGTCTCCCCGGTACGCACTGCATTGACGCCCTTCACCTGCGCCTCTAAGTTCCCCACGACATCACAGCCTTCCGAAATCTTTTCGGAGCGGCAGGCGGGGAACCATCCGACACGAAGGACGACCGACATGCCCAACAGAGCCGCGAAACACCTCCGTTCGCTGTTCGCCACGCTGGCGGCGGGCGTGCTGCCCCTGCTGGCGGCGCTGCTGTTGACAGCACCCCGGCGTCGGCGGCGCAACTGACCGAGGTGACGAACTTCGGCAGCAACCCGAGCAACCTGCGGATGCACCTGTATGTGCCGGACAGCGTCCGGCAGCAGCCCGCCGTACTGGTGGCGGTGCACTACTGCACCGGTTCGGGCCCGGCGTTCTACTCCGGCACCGAGTTCGCCTCGCTCGCCGACCGGTACGGCTTCATCGTCGTCTACCCGTCCGCCACCCGCAGCGGCCAGTGCTTCGACGTCTCCTCGCAGCAGGCCCTGCGGCGGGACGGCGGCAGCGACCCGGTGGGCATCCGCTCGATGGTCGACTACGTCCAGCGCACCTACAGCAGCAACCCTGACCGGGTGTTCGTCACCGGCGCCTCATCCGGCGGGATGATGACCAACGTGCTGCTGGGTGACTACCCCGATGTCTTCCGGGCCGGTTCCGCCTACATGGGCGTACCGTTCGGCTGCTTCGCCACCACCGACGGCTCGGGCTGGAACTCCTCCTGTGCCAACGGGCAGATCAGCCACACCCCCAGGAGTGGGGCGACATCGCGCGTGCCGCCTACCCGAGTTACACCGGCGCCCGCCCGCGCATGCAACTGTGGCACGGCACCAACGACGACACCCTGCGCTACCCGAACTTCGGCGAAGAGATCAAGCAGTGGACCAACGTCCTCGGCGTGAGCCAGACCCCGGCGTCCACCGACCAGCCGCAGTCCGGCTGGACGCGTACCCGCTACGGAGCCACCGGCACCCAGGCCCCGGTGGAGGGATCAGCGTCGCGGGCGTCGGCCACTCGCTGCCCACCAGTGGCATGGCGCAGCGCACCATCGAGTTCTTCGGCCTGAACGCCGCCTCGTGAGCGGCCCCTCGTGAACCGTACGAGGTGATCGGAGAGGTGCCGGAGAGGTGAACTCCGCGTCCGGTCCGGGCCCAACGGCTCGGACCGGACGCGGAGTTCAGTCCGCCGGGCGATCCGCGCGCGGTGGCTGTCGCCGTCGGTGAGGAACGACGCCAGCGCCCGCGCCTGCTCGGCGACGTCCGTGCGCTCGGTCCGGGAGTAGCGGCGCAGCGGTACGACCGTGACGGTGCCGTCCTGGACGGTCCAGGTCCCGGCGACCCGGCCGTCGACCAGGACGACGCGGGCGCCCGCGACCGACAGGCCGCGATGGGTGTCGTCGATGATCCGGCCGCGGTCGTGGTAGCCGAGGATCGCGTTGTCGAACGCCGGAAGAAACCGCACGGGGCGGGCGTATCGGGGTCGGGGCGCGGCGCGTCGGGCAGGTCCAGCAGTTCCCGGCCCGCTCGTCGCGGAAGGCGACCAGTTCCCCGCGTACCGCGGCGACCGCGGCCGGAGCCCCGCGAGCCCGCACCAGGCCCGCAGGTCGGCCGAGGCGGCGGGGCCGTACGCGGCCAGGTAGCGCCGTACCAGCGCCTGGCCGACCGGGTCCGAGCCGTCCGGGGACGGCGGGTCGGGCTCGCGCCCCAGCCAGGTCGCGAACAGGGCGTTGCGCACTCCCTCTCGTACGCCACACCCGCGCGGCGGCGTCTGCACCATGGGGACGAGGGCGGCGACCAGCATCTCGCCCAGGGCGCGCGGCCCGGGGCGGGCCAGCGTCCGGCGACGGCCCGCGCCAGCTCGGACATCGAGCGGGGCTGGGCGTCGGCCATCACCGCACGCCCCGCCGCGGCGAGTTCGGCCAGGTCCACCCCGGCGAGTTCGCGGCGGTAGGTCCCCAGGACCCGCTGGCGCAGCATGGCGTCGTGGCGGGACCGCCAGGCCAGGGCGTCGTCGGCGGTGACGAGGTGGACGGTGCGGCGCATCAGGTGGGTGCGCACCACACGCCGCCCGATCAGCGCGTCAGAGAGCGCCGCCGGGTCGAACGCGCGCAGCCGCGACCACAGCCCGACGAACGGCTCCTGCGGCTCCTGCGCCTGCAAGCCGCCGAGGTGCGCGACGGCGTCGAGGACCGGTACGTCGGCGCGGTCGAGCAGCGACTGCCGGGCGAGCGTGGCGCGGCCCAGCGACCGGGCGTCGAGAACGGCCGTCGCGCTCACGCCGCGGCACGTTCGTCGGCCGGTCGCCGACGCCGCGACGCGGTGGCGATGTCCGGGGCGTGTACGCCACGTCGAGCGGGCCAATGTCGCTCCCGGGCGGCACGATCTCGTCGATCCGGTCGAGGATCGCGTCCTCCAGGACGGTCCCGGCACCGGCCAGCAGGTCGTCGAGCTGCTCCATGGTGCGGGGCCGATGATGGCGGAGGTGACCCGGGGTGGGTGGTGGCGAAGGCCAACGCGAGGTGGGTCAGCGGCAGTCCGGCCTCCTCGGCCAGCGGGATCAGCCGCTCGACGGCGTCGAGTTTGCGCTCGTCGGTCAGGTGCCGCGGCACCCACCTCATCCGCTCGTCGCGCGCCACCGGCACGCCCTTGCGGTAGCGGCCGGTGAGCAGGCCCATCGCCAGCGGGCTCCACACCAACGTGCCCATGCCGTAGCGCCGGCAGGTGGGCAGGACCTCGCGCTCGATGCCGCGGTCGAGGATGGAGTACGGGGCTGCTCGGTGCGGAAGCGGTGCAGGCCGCGCCGCTCGGCGACCCACTGCGCCTCCACGATCTCCGAGGCGGGCAGGTTCGAGGACCCGATGGCGCGTACCTTGCCCGCCCGCACCAGGTCGGTCAGGGCGGAGAGCGTCTCCTCGACGTCGGTCCGCGGGTCGGGGTGGTGGACCTGGTACAGGTCGATGTGGTCGGTGCCCAGCCGCCTCAGCGAGTGCTCGGCCTCGGCGACGATCCAACGCCGCGAGCTGCCGCGGCGGTTGGGGTCCTCCCCATCGGGCCGTTGACCTTGGTGGCCAGGACGACGTCGTCGCGCCGCCCTTTCAGCGCCCTGCCGACGATCTCCTCCGACTCGCTGTGGGAGTACACGTCGGCGGTGTCGATGACGTTGATTCCCGCGTCCAGGGCCCGGTGGATGATCCGGACGCAGTCGTCGTGGTCGGTGTTCCCCGCCCGCCCGAACATCATGGTGCCCAGGCAGTAGGGGCTGACCCGGATACCGGTCCGCCCCAGGTCGCGCATCTTCACGGTGTCGCCGTTCCTTTCGCTTTCGCGCGCGTCTTTCCGTACAGGGCCGTGGGACCGGGACCGGGACCGGGCGGCGGCCGACGGGCAGCCGCCGCCCGGTCCCGGTCCCGGCCCGGGCACCGCCTCGGTCAGGTCGCCTTCTGCCCGTCGATCGACTCGCGCAGGATGTCCGCGTGCCCGGCGTGCTGGGCGGTCTCGGCGACGACGTGCGTCAGCACCGGCGCACACTGCGGACCGTGCCGGGCTCGTTCCAGGGCGCCTCCGGCAGCGGGTGCGTCGCGGACAGGTCCGGTACGGAGGCGATGATCTCCTCGGTACGCGCGGCGACCTGCTCGTAGCGCGCGAGGATCCCTCGGCGGTGTCGCCGGGCAGCATCTGGAAGTCGTTCTGGTGGTCGATCATCCACTGCGGGATCTCGCGCGCGGTACCGGCCGCGAAGTCGGCCCAGGTGACGCCCTCGGGCAGGTCGTACGACATCGCCGACGGGCCCTCGACCGCGAAGCGCAGCCACCCTCCTCGATGGACGCGACGTGCTTGATCAGCCCGCCCAGGCACAGCGCGCTCGCCGTCGGCCGCTCCCCGAGCTGTTCGTCGGTGAGCCCGCGCACGGTGGCGGTCAGGGCGGCGCGCGGCCGCGAGCGAGGCGATCAGGTCGGCCCGCTCGTCGTCCAGGGCGGGGCGCGGCGTCGAAGCGGGGTGGTGTCGGCAGCGGTCACGGTGATCGGTTCCTTCTGGTCGTTCTGGGAGTTGGGCTGGTCGTTCTCGGGGCCCGGCTGGTCGTTCTCGGGGCTCGGCTGGTCGTTCTCGGTGTTGCGCCGGTCGTTCTCGGTGTTGGGCACGGGAACACCGTCGCAGAGGAAGCGGTCAGGTTGTGGCCGCTTCTCGGGGCACCATGGATCTCATGCCGAAGACTTCAGCGCGACTGCTGTCCCTGCTCTCCCTGCTCCAGGCGCGCCGGGACTGGCCGGGGCGCTCCTCGCCGAGCGGCTGGACATCAGCCCGCGCACCGTGCGCCGTGACGTCGACCGGCTACGCGAACTCGGCTATCCCATCGTGACGTTCAAGGGTCCCGACGGCGGATACCGGCTCGACGCCGGGTCGGAACTGCCGCCGCTGCTGTTCGACGACGAGCAGGCCGTCGCCCTCGCCGTCGCGCTCCAGATCGCCACCACGACGGGGGCCGGTATCGGGAGGCCGCGGCGCGGGCGCTGACCACGGTCCGGCAGGTCATGCCCGCGCGGCTGCGCCACCGGATCGACACCCTCCAGGTCACCGCCGTGCGGCCGCCCACGGCCCGCGCGCACCCGCAGGCCGACAGCGGCGTCCTCGTGACGCTCAGCGCGGCCGTACACGCCCGTGAGGTGCTGCGCTTCGACTACGCCGCCGTGTCCGCGCCGGATACGGACGCCGACGGCGGACCGCCGCCACCGCGCCGGACGGAGCCCCATCACCTCGTCACCTGGGGCGGGCGCTGGTACCTCGTCGCGTGGGACCTCGGCCGCGAGGACTGGCGCATCTTCCGGGTGGACCGGATCACCCCGCGCACCCCACGGGCCCCGCTTCACCCCGCGCGAACTGCCCGGAGGCGACGTGGCCACCTTCGTCGCCGCCCGCTTCCGTGGCTCCGACGGCTCGGGCGACTGGCCCTGCCGGGCGAGGTTCTCCTCGACCTGCCCGCGGCCGTGGTGTCCCGCCACGTCTCGGACGGCGTCGTGGAGGCACTCGGCCCGGACCGCTGCCGGTTGCTCCTGGGCTCGTGGTCCTGGCCCGGCCTGGCCGCGGCGCTCGGCAGGTTCGACGCCGACATCGAGGTCATCGGCCCGGCGGAACTGCGGGACGCCTTCGGGCAGTTGGCCCGCCGGTACGCCAAGGCCGCGGCCCCGCCCAGTCTCCGTCCCCGGCCCCACCCTCGTCTCCGGCCCCGGCCCCACCCTCGGCGCCAGCCCGCCGGGAGGACGGCTCATGACGTACGGCGACACGACCGCCTGCCCCTGCCCCGGCGCCCGGCGGTCCATCGGCCGACGGTCCATCGGCCGGAGGCCAGAGGCCGGTGACGCGGTGAGTACGGGGCCGCTCAGCCGGTGGAGGCCGGGGCCGCGGACCGCTCGGCTCGGCGTCGTGGAGCGAGGCCGCCGAGCGGACGAGCGACGCGACCGCCAGGAGCGGCTGCCGGGCGGCCACGCGATCACCGTGGTGACGTCCGGCGCGTCGACGACGGGCACCGCGACGTGCTCGGGCCACTGCCAGGCACGGCTGGAGGCGGGATGACGAGCAGCGTCCTGCCGAGCGCCACGAGTTGGGCGAGCTTCGACTGGGTGCGCACCTCCGGCCCGGGGCCCTCCGGATAGGTCCCGTCGAGCCGGGGCCAGCGCGCGATCGGCAGATCCGGCACGTCGCTGACCTCCGCCAACGTGAGCCGCTCGCGGGACGCGAGCGGGTGCCCGGCCGGAAGGATCGCGACCTGGCCCTCGACGTGGAGATCCTCGGTGTCGAACCCGGCGAGGTCGTCGTACGGGCGGTGCATGAGCGCGACGTCGGCGTGCCCGTCGCGGAGCAGCCCGCCTGCTCGCCGACCTCGCACAGGAGGACCTCGACCGGCGCCGCACCGGGTTCGCTCGCGACCGCGTCGAGGAGCCGTCGCAGCAGTTCGTGGGAGGCCCCGGCCTTCGTCACCAGCACCAGCGGCCGTTTCGGATCCCCGGCACGCCGCGTCCGGCGCGCGGCGGCCGCGACCGCGTCGAGGGCCACCGCGGCCTCCCGAAGCAGCACCCGCCCGCGGCGGTGAGCGCCACGCCCCGACGGTCCCGGTCGAGAAGCAGGACGCCGAGCCGCTGTTCCAGCCGCCGGATCGCGCGCGAGAGCGGCGGCTGCGCGATCCCGAGCCGCTCGGCGGCACGCCCGAAGTGCAACTCCTCGGCGACGGCGACGAAGTAGCGGAGTTCGCGAGTCTCAGGTCGTCCATCCGGGCAGGCTACTGGCTGATACCCGGCGAGTATCACAGCCGCCTCATTCGATATTGGACGGCCCGCACCCGGCCGCCGAGCATGGATCACGTGAACGAGACGAAGACCGCGCTGGTCACAGGCGCGAACAAGGGAATCGGTTTCGCCATCGCGCAGGGCCTGGGCGCGATCGGCCACACGGTCGCGGTGGGGCTCGCGACGATGCCAGGCGCGAGGAGGCGGTCGGGCGTCTGCGCGCCGCGGGCGTCGACGCGTTCGGGGTCGCCCTCGACGTCACCTCCGACGACAGTGTCGCCGCCGCGGCGGCGGCCGTCGAGCGGACGGCGGGCGCCTCGACGTGCTCGTCAACAACGCGGGCATCTCCGGCCGGACCGACGACGACGCGCAGGATCCGACGACGCTCGACCTCGACGTGGTCCGCACCGTCCTCGAAACGAACGTGCTCGGGGTGGTCCGGGTGACGAACGCGATGCTCCCGCTGCTCAGCCGCGCGGACTCGCCGCGCATCGTCAACATGTCGAGCAACATGGGTTCGTTGACGCTCCAGACCGGCCCGATCATGGCCGCGTACGCACCGTCGAAGTCGATGCTCAACAGCGTCACGGCCCAGTACGCCCGCCGACTCGCCGAGACGCGCGTCATCGTGAACGCCGCCTGCCCCGGCTACGTGGCGACCGACTTCACCGGCTTCAACGCGCCGCGCACGCCGGAAGAGGGCGCCGCGATCGCCGTCCGGCTCGCCACCCTGCCGGACGACGGCCCGCGCGGCGGCTTCTTCGACGACGAGGGCGTCGTCCCTGGTGACCCGCCCCGCGGCGTCACCCCATTCCGCTTCATGACAACTTGACACGAACAGCGTTCGTAGATAGAACGCTGTTCGTGTCAACGAACGCGAATCAGGACAGAGACGTGACCGTGGTCGGGGCCGGGCCGGTGGGCCTCGTGCTCGCCGCGGAGCTGGCGCTCGCCGGGGCGTCGGTGCAGGTACTGGAGCGACGGGCCACGCCGGACGAGATGACGAAGGCGGGGCGATCAACGTGCCGACCGCCGAGGCACTCGACCGCCGCGGACTGCTGCCCGCCGCCCAACAGGTGCAGCGGGAGACGCTGGAACGGACAGGGCCACTCGCCCGCACGCCCGGCGACCGCCAATCGCCCACGACCACCAATCGCCCCACGACCACCAGCCGCCCGGCGAGAACCAACCGTCCGGCGGCGGCCGGAGGCGCGCGAGCCGCGGTTCACCGGGCATTTCGCGGGATGGTCCTCGATCCCGGCCTCGTGGACTGGTCCGACGCCGACCTCGCCGCGCACGACGCGGTCGCCGGGGCGCGGATGGTGCCGCAGCGCGAGCTGGAGGCGTTGCTGGCCGAGCATGTCGCGCGGCTCGGCGTACCGGTACGTCGCGGGGTGGAGGTCACCGCGCTCCAAGACACCGGCGACGGCGTGCTCGTCGGCACCACCGCGGGCCCGGTGCGCACCGGGTGGCTGGTCGGCTGCGACGGCGGGCACAGCTCCGTACGCCGCCTCGCGGGCATCGGCTTCCCGGCACCGACCCCGAACTCACCGGGCGCCAGGCGGTCGTGGACATCGCCGACCCTCGGTGCTCGCGGACGGATGGACGTGGTCGACCCGGGGCGTACCGCTACGGGCCGCAGCCCGGCCGGGTGGTCACCGTGGAGTTCGACGCCCCGCCCGACCGCCTCCCCGACGCTCGGCGCCGCTCCCGCGAAGGGCTCCCGTACCGCCGGTCACCCTGAGGAGATGCAGGCCAGCCTGCGCCGGGTCTCGGGGACCGACGTCACGCTGACCGCGCTGCGCGCCCCGCGACCCGCTGGTCCGACAACACCCGCCAGGCCGCGGCCTACCGGTCGGGGCGGGTGCTGCTGGCGGGCGACGCCGCGCATGTCCACTCGCCGTTCGGCGGCCAGGGGCTCAACCTCGGCGTCGGCGACGCGATGAACCTCGGCTGGAAGCTCGGCGCCGTCATCGCCGGGTGGGCTCCGCAGGCTGCTCGACACCTACGACAGCGAGCGCCGCCCCTCGGCGCCTGGGTGCTCGACTGGACGCGCGCCCAGATCGGGTGATGCGCGGCGACGCCACGTCGGCCGCGCTCCGGAGGTCGTCGCCGATCTGCTGAACACCTCGGCGGGCACGACCTACGCGGTCAAGAAGATCTCCGGTGTCACCCAGCGCGTGGACCTGCCCGGCGACCACCCGCTGATCGGACGGTACGTCCCGGACCTGTGGCTGGGCGACGGCTCCCGGCTGGTCGACCACGGCCACGACGGCGGGTTCCTGCTGCTCGACCGCACCCCGGACGGCACGTACGCCCGCCTCGCCACGGCCTGGCCCGGCGCGTACGCGGCGTGGCGGACAACCACGCGACACCGGCACCGGTACCGGCACCGGCCGGAGTGCTGGTGCGCCCGGACGGCGTGGTCGTCTGGGCCACAGACAGCGCCGACACCACCGACAGTGCCGCCGCCACGGACAGTGCCGCCGCCACGGACAGCGCCGCCGCCACCGGCCTGGAAGCCGCCCTGCGTCGCTGGGCCGGTACACCGTCGCCCGCGCACGCGCCCGATCCGGCGGCCTGAACCCGCCGCCACCGCGACTCACGCCCCTCAGGTGGAGTTCGGGGTCAACGGCGGCGTGCTGCCCGGCGGCCCCTGTCCGGCCGAAGCGCACCCGGCCTCCTGCGCGGCCATGACCTCGTCCCCGTGCTCGAAGGCCCACGCCCCGACGGCGTCGATGGGCGCCAGGAAGGTCCGCCCCAGGGCGGTGAGCCGGTACTCGACCCGCGGTGGCGCTCCGGACGCGCGTCCCGCGCCACCAGCCCGTTGAACTGAAGCCGCCGCAGGGTCTCGGTCAGCACCTTGGAGCTGATGCCCCGATCCGCTCCCGCAGTTCGACGGGGCGCCGGGGCCGTCGCGCAGCGCCCAGAGCACCACGGCGTTCCAGGTGTTCGACAGCAGGTCGAAGGCGAGGCGGGCACGGCAGTCGGCGAGGAAGGCGTCGGTCGTCACGTACCGAATGGTGCCCGACGGGCCCCTAGCGTCGTGGCGAACGGCCCGGCCAGGGCTGGTACACGGCACTGCGGAGAGGGAACACGCCATGAGAATCGGCGTGCTGGGAACGGGCAACATGGCGGACGCGCTCGCCGCCCACTGGGCGCGGGCAGGCCACGAGGTGACCATCGGCGGTCGGGACGCGCGCAAGGCGGAGCGGCTCGCGACGCGCGTCGGGGCGGGGCGCGGGCCGCCGACCCGCGCACGGCGGCCGAGTTCGGCCAGGTGGTACTGGCCGCGCTGCCCTTCGGCGCGGGAGCGGCCGTGGCACGGGACCTGCGGGCGGAGCTTGCGGGCAAGGCGCTGCTGGACTGCGCCAACCCGGTCGGGCCCGGCTTCCGGCTGCTGACCCGAGGAGGCCCCTCGGCCGCGCGCCAACTGGCCCAGGCGGCACCGGAGTCGCACGTGGTCAAGGCGTTCAACCTCTGCCACGAGGACGTCTGGCGCATGCGGCCCCGTCTTCGACGGACGGCCGCTGGCCGTCCCGGTCTGCGGCGACGACGAGGCGGCGCTCGCGCGCGTACACGAGTTGGTACGGGACGCGGGCTGCGAGCCCGTAGCGGGCGGCGATCTCGAACAGGCCGGGCTCCTGGAGGCGACCGCCGCGCTGTTCATCTCGCTGTGGGTCGGGGAGCAGGCGGACGCCCAGGCCATCGCGCCTCCCTGGCCTACGCGCACGGCCCGAATCACACGCACGGCCCGGCCCACACGCACAGCCCGAATCACACGCTCGACCCGGCCCACACGCTCGACCCGGACCGGCTCCGCCCGCTGCCGCCGCCGCGCCGGGCCCCATGGACCCGACCGCGGCTGAGCCGCGAGCCGCCGCGCGGTACGGCGCGGGCCGTTCGCCCGCCCGCCCCGCCGTGCCGCGCCGTGCCGCACTGGCCGCGGGCGCCACCGGTCAGCTCTGCGGGCTCAGTCCCGCCACCACCAGCCGGAACAGCCGGTTCGCCGCGACGGCGGGCTCCGGATGGTGCTCCGTGGCGAGGACGATGCCGATGACGACGTTGATCAGGTCGGCGACGGTGACGCCCGTGGCCACGGCGCCGTCCCGCACGGCGCGCGCGAGCAGCGGCTCCCCGCCTCCTCCACCACCGCCGAGCAGGAGTTCTCGTACGTCGCGCCGGGCCCGGCCCCTCGTAGACCAGCGCGGCGGCCAGCCCCGGGCGGCGATGGAGTAGGTCAGGACGTCTCCCAGCCACTCCAGTAGCGCGGCCCGGCTGTCGCTCCGGTCGACCAGCTCCCGCGCGTGCACGCGCAGCGCCTCCATCTGCTTCTGGGACACGGCCTCCAACAGCGCGCGGCGGCTGGGAAATGGCGGCGCACGGTCGCCGAGCCGACGCCCGCGGTGCGGGCGATCTGTTCCAGGGAGGCACCGGCGCCATGGGCGGCGACCTCCTCCTCGGCCACGGCGAGGATCCGCGCGTAGTTGCGCCGGGCGTCCGCGCGCTGGCGCTCTGGCATGGCGTTCATCTCCAGGTTTGCTAAGTGGCGGGGCCCGCCGTATCGTACCGCAGAGTAAACGGCGGGCCCCGCCATTTATGTGTCGAGCACCTGTTGAGCACCTGAGGAGCGCCACCATGTCCACAGATTCCGCACCGGTTCTGGTCACCGGAGCCACCGGCAGGCAGGGCGGAGCCACGGCCCGCGCCCTGCGCGCGGCGGGCGTCCCCGTACGCGCGCTGGTCCGCGACCCGGCACCGACCGGGCCAAGGCCGTCGAAGCGCTCGGCGCCGAACTGGTCACCGGCGATCTGCACGACCGCGATTCGGTGATCCGGGCCGCCGAGGGCGCCCGCGCCGTGTTCTCCGTGCAGATGCCCGGTTTCACCGCCGACGGCCTCGACTTCGACTTCGACGGAGAGGTGACACAGGGCGTCAACCTCATCGAGGGCGCGAAGGCGGCCGGAGTCCCGCAGTTCGTGCACACGTCCGTCAGCGGTGCCGGTCAGCACGTCGAGGCCCCGGCTGGCCGAGGGCCGCTGGGCTTCGATGCGCCCCACCCTGGGCGCGAAGAGCGCGATCCAGGACCGGCTGCGCACGGCCGGTTTCCCCACTGGACGCTGCTCAGCCGAGCTTCTTCATGGAGAACTTCCTCCCGTCCATGGCGTTCCTGTTCCCGCGCGGTGTCGAGGGCGGCCTGGTCAGCGTCCTGAAGCCGGAGACCGGCTCTCCCTCGTCGCGGTCGACGACATCGGTACGGCGGCAGCCGCCGCCTTCGCCGCGCCGGAGCGGTTCGACGGCGTGGAGCTGGAGTTGACGAGCGACTACCTGCCGATGTCAGAGATCGCCGAGGTCCTCTCCCGCGCCCTGGGCACGCCGCTGTCCCCGCCGGACATGACCGAGGAAGAGGCCCTCGCCGCCGGAATGCCGCCGATGGGCGCCACGCACGAGTGGCTGAACGTGATAGGTCAGCCGGGCCGTCCGGAGTTCGCGAGGGACCTCGACCTCCCGCTCACCAGCTTCGAGGAATGGACCCAGCGGTACCTGCGACCCACGGCCTGACCGGCCCCGGCCCCGGCCCCGGCCCCGACAGCCGACAGCCGACAGCCGACAGCCGACAGCCGATGGGGGACCGGCTCAGCCCCGCAAGGCCGTTCGGGCGGCGGCGAGCGCCTGGTCCGCGTAGCCGCGCCCGAACAGCACCGTGTGCACCAGCAGCGGGAAGAGTTGGTGCAGGCCGACGCGGTCGGCCCAGCCGTCGGCCAGCGGAGCCGCCTCCTGGTAGCCCTCCAGCACCCGGTCCAGGTGGGGGCAGCCGAACAGGCGCAGCATGGCCAGATCGGTCTCCCGGTGCCCGCCGTGCGCGGCCGGGTCGATCAGCCAGACCCGCTCGTCGGCGCCCCAGAGGACATTGCCGTTCCACAGGTCGCCGTGCAGCCGGGCGGGTGGCTCGGCGGGCCCGCCAGTCCGGGCAGCCGGTCACAGAGCCGTTCGAGCACGGCCGACTCGGCGGGGCGCAGCGTTCCGTCGTCCACGGCGCGGCGTACGTAGGGCAGCACCCGGTGCTCGGCGTACCAGCTCGACCAGTTGGTGCCGGGGACGTCCCGCATGGGAGCCGTCCCGATGAACGCGTCCTCGGGACCGCCGGGCGGCGGCGCGCCGAACGCGGGCGCCCCGGCGGCGTGCAGCGCGGCCAGCTCGCGGCCGAACCGGGCCGCCGTCCCGGCGTCGGGGCGGCCGACCGGGACCCGGTCGGTCACCAGCCAGTACCGGTCCTCGCCCGCACCGCCGGGACACGGACCGCGCCCGCGTCGGCCAGCCAGCGCAGCCCGCCGCCTCGGCCCGCACCGCACCGGGGCGTCACCGCGCTTGGCCATCACCACCTGGCCACCGTCCAGGGCGACTTCGGCGAGCGCGCCCGACAGCGGTCGCCGGCC
This sequence comes from Streptomyces sp. M19, assembly GCA_038070365.1. Classification (GTDB taxonomy): domain Bacteria; phylum Actinomycetota; class Actinomycetes; order Streptomycetales; family Streptomycetaceae; genus Streptomyces. Next base: position 1,322,718 of record JAMYWE010000001.1, read on the forward strand.
GGTCGCCCGGCGGCCGGTGAGGCGGGCCGCCGCGGCGTCCGGCCCTCGCCGTTCCCGCCGCAGCGCGGCCGGTCACGCCGCCGGTCACGCGTCCAGGTGCTCGCGCACCCAGGCGAGCAGACCGGGCACCGCGGCTTCGATCATGGTCAGCATCTCCTCGAACCCTCCGGGCCGCCGTAGTACGGGTCGGGCACGTCCAAGTCCCCTGTCGCGCCCGGGTCGAAGGAGCGCGTCAGCCGGACCCGGACGGGTCGCCGGTCAGGCGGCGCAGGGTCTCCGCGTGGCCGCTGTCCATCGCCAGGAGCAGGTCGGCGCCCAGGTGGTCGGCGCCGACCTGGGCCGCGACGTGCTCGACCGGATAACCGCGCCGCGCGAGGCGCACCGGCCCGCTCGTCGACGGGTTCGCCGACATGCCAGGGCCGGTCCCGGCGCTGGTGATCCGTACGACGCCGTCGAGCCCCGCCCGGCGCACGTGCTCGCCGAAGACCAGCGCGGCGGACGGCGACCGGCAGATGTTCCCGCTGCAAACGAAGCAGATATGCACGGCGATCAGGGTACGGCCGCACCCGGCGACACCGCGGGACCGGACCTCCGCGAACCCGGCCCCGACGCGCCCCGCACCGCGATGACCTGCTCCGTCCGCCTCCGGGATCACGCGTACCGGAGGCGTTGACAGGCGGCGGCACCGCCATAAGACTTGGCGCGCCCCGCCCCCTGAGCCGCCTCGGCACCCCGGCCCACCCACCCCGCATCTCCCAACCCCTTCGGCGCCTCCCCGTTCACCAGATCTGACAACGTTGCCGTGCCGCGCGGCCGGGCGCCCCACGATCTCTCCGCCCCACCACGACAAGCACGGCGATGCCGTCATCCCTGGGAAAGGCTGCTCCGATGCGCAGACTCCGCACCTGGCCGGTCGTCCTGTCCGCCGCCCTGCTGCTCGGCCTGTCGGGCCCGGCCCTCGCGACCGGCACCCGGCCAGGACCGCCGAGACGGCGGGGACCACCGAGGCGGCGGGGCCGCCGAGACCGCGAGGACCGCCGAGGCCACCGGGCGGCCCACCGACGCGCTGGACTACAGCACGGCCGAGGCCGGGAACCCGATCGTCGACGGGTGGTACGCCGACCCGGACGTCGCGCTCTACGACGACGCGTACTGGGTCTTCCCGACGACGTCGCGGGCGTACGAGGAGCAGACGTTCATGGACGCGTTCTCCTCGAAGGACCTGGTGCACTGGACGAAGCATCCGCGGGTCCTGGACGTCGCCGACGTGTCGTGGGCGAAGCGCGCGCTGTGGGCCCCCGCGCCGATCGCCCGGAACGGCAAGTACTACCTGTACTTCGCCGCCAACGACATCCAGGACGACTCCGAACTCGGCGGCATCGGCGTCGCCGTCGCCGACCGGCCCCAGGGCCCCTACCGGGACGCCATCGGCGAACCCTGGTCCCCGGTTCGAGAACGGGCGCAACCCATCGACCAGGACGTCTTCATCGACGACGACGGCCAGGCGTACATGTACTACGGCGGCTGGGGCCACGCGAACGTGGTGAAGCTGAACTCCGACATGACCAGCCTCGGCACGTTCGCCGACGGCACGACGTACAAGGAGATCACGCCGGAGAACTACACCGAGGGTTCGCTGATGTTCAAGCGGAACGGCACGTACTACCTGATGTGGTCCGAGGGCGGCTGGACCGGGCCCGACTACTCCGTGTCGTACGCGATGGCGGACTCGCCGACCGGCCCGTTCACCAAGATCGGGAAGGTGCTCGAACAGGACTCGGCGGTAGCGCGCGGCTCCGGGCACAACTCGGTCGCCAATGTGCCGGGCACCGACATCTGGTACATCTTCTACCACCGCCGTCCGCTGAGCGAGACCGACGGCAACCACCGCGCCCTCGCCTACGACCGGATGCGCTTCAACGACGACGGCACGATCCAGCCGGTCACGATGGGCGTCAGGACAACTTCGACGACGGCGCCGCCGTCGGGTGGCGCACCTGGGGCGACGGCGAGTGGGCGGCGCAGGCGGCGCCTACGACGGCAGCGCGCCGTCGAGCGGCGTCGCGTTGCAGGACACCGACTTCTCGGACCTGGCCTACGAGGGCGACGTGACCCTGAAGGACGACCGGAGCGAGGCGGGCCTCGCCTTCCGCGCCACGCGGCCGGGCGAGGGTCCCGCGGGCTTCCACGGCTACCAGGCCGATCTACGGCCGGACGGCGTGGTGCTCAGCGCGGTGGAGAGGAGCGGACCCGGATCGCGGCGGCGCCCTGGACGTGGCGGTCGGCGAGAGCCACCGGATGCGGGTCGAGGCCGTCGGCACCTCCCTGAAGGTGTACGTCGACGACATGACCACGCCGAGGATCAGCGTCACGGACGACAGCCACACCTCCGGGGCCACCGGCGTGCACGTCGGCCCGGGACGGACGCGGCGGGGTCCGCCCACGGCCACGCGGCGTCGGGGTCCGCGCGCTTCGACAACCTCGCCGTCGACAAGGCGGCGGCCTCGCGGGGAAGTGACAGCACCCCGCCGAAGGAACGACCGGCCGCCCTCGCACCGCCGCGCGGGCGGCCCGGAATCTCCGGAAGCTCTTCCCGGTTGACCGGGGCAGTCGATGTTTCATCCCACGGGAGGCAGAGCGTGTACGGAGATCCGGCGGAGATACGCACCATCCTCACGGGACTGGGCGACACCTGGGCCGTGGTGGGCCTCTCCGCGAACCAGACCCGCCCAGCCCACGGTGTCGCGGCCGTCCTCCAGCGGTACGGCAAGCGGATCGTGCCCGTGCACCCAAGGCCGAGACGGTCCACGGCGAGCGGGGTACGCCTCGCTGGCGGACATCCCTTCCCCGTCGACGTCGTGGACGTCTTCGTGCACAGCAAGTGGGCGGGCTCGGTCGCCGACGAGGCCGTGGCGATCGGCGCCAAGGCCGTCTGGTTCCAGCTGGGCGTCATCGACGAGGAGGCGTGGCGCCGTACGCGCGCGGCGGGCGTGTCGATGGTCATGGACCGCTGCCCGGTCATCGAGATCCCGAGGCTGGGCTGACGGGCGGGGTCGGGGTCCGGCCGCCCGCCGTCGTACGCGGCCGAGTTGGCGCGGCTGCGGCGCCTGATGTTCCACGCCATGCGCGGCCGTGACGAACCGGCGTGTGGGAGCGTCTCGCCGAGGGGCCGCACCGGAGCCGCGCGGCACGACGCGACCGGCCCGACCGCCTGAGCCCGGACGGCCTGAGCCCCGGCCGTCTGAGCCCGGAACGCGTGAGCCCCGGACGACGCCGGGGCTCAGGCGGGCGCCGGAGGAGTCTCAGACGCCGAGCCCCTCGATGACGACCGCGCCCGGCAGCTCCGCCAACGCCTTGCCCGGCACGATGAGTTTGCCGCGGCGGCTGCCGCTGCCGATGACGGCGTGGGCGGTGTCCGCCACGGCGGAGTCGACCAGGATCGGCCAGTCCGCGGGCAGTCCGATCGGCGTGATGCCGCCGAACTCCATGCCGCTCTCGCCGGTCGCGGTGTCCGCCGGGGCGAACGACGCCTTGCGGGCGCCGAGTTGGCGGCGTACGACACCGTTGACGTCGGCCCGGGTGGTGGCCAGGACCATGCAGGCGGCGAGGGTGACGGCGCCGCCCCGCTTGCCCGCGACGACGACGCAGTTCGCCGACAGCTCCAGCAGCCAGGGCCCGTAACTCTCCACCAGGTCCGCGGTGTCGGCACGTTCGGGGTCGGTGTCGACGTACAGCACCTGCTCCACGGGGACCGAGCCCGACCAGGCGCGCAGCGCGTCGGCGACCGGGGCGGCCAGCAGGTCAAGGCACTCGATGGCGGGGCGGACGTCGTCGAAGGCGTCCATCGGCGTACTCATGCCGTCAAGCTAGCAGTTGGCCCGTGCCGCGAGGTGCCCGATCCGTGCCTCAGCGGACGGGCGGGACCGAGACCGCCATGGTCATCTCGACGGGCTCGTCCCCGTCGTTGCGGTAGGTGTGCGGGGCCCCGGCGTCGAAGGCGGCGGAGGTGCCCGCGGGCACGGCGTACTCCTCCCGTCCACCACCAGGGTCAGCCGCCCCGCCCGCACGTGCAGCAGCTCCGCGGTGCCGCCGGGGTGCGGGTCGGAGTCGCTGCGGTCGCCGGGCATCAGCCGCCACTCCCACATCTCCAGCGGGCCGTCGGACTCGGTGCCGACGAGCAGCGTCGTGTGGCTGCCCGCGTCCGTGGACCACATCCGCACGGCCTGCTCGGCGGGGACGAGTTGGACCCGGCCGTGCTCGTAGTCGAGCAGCGTGGTGATGCTGACGCCGAGGGCGTCGGCCAGCTTGACGGTGGTGCCCACGCTGGGGTTGGTGCGGGCCTGCTCGATCTGGATGATCATGCCGCGGCTGACCCGGCGCGGGCCGCCAGGGCGTCGAGGGTGAAGCCCGCTCGGAGCGCCAGCGCTTGAGGTTGCGGGCGAGGGACTGGGTGAGCTGGTCGAGATCCGTCACAGGTGAGTCCAATATATTCAATGGCGCAGTCCAGCATCATGAACTACGGTGGGGCGCACTTCACGGTTCAGCACACTGTATGGCGAGGTCCCCATGTCCGCACTGCTCGCGCTCGCCACCAGCCTGCTGCTGGGGCTGGCCGACTTCGGCGGCGGACTGCTCACCCGCCGTACGCCCGCCCTGACCGTGGTGGTCGTCTCGCAGGCCCTGGCCGCCGCCGTCCTCGGCGCGGTCGTCGTGCCACCGGCGGCTGGTCCGAGGCGGCGCCCCGGCTGTGGTTCGCGGTGGCGGCGGGCGTGCTGGGCCCGGCCGGGATCCTCTGCTTCTACCGGGCGCTCGCGCTCGGCCCGATGGGCGTGGTCTCACCGCTCGGCGCGCTGGGCAGCGTCGCCGTCCCGCTGGGTGTCGGCCTGGCCCTGGGCGAACGGCCGGGGTGCCGCAGGCGGTCGGCATCGCGGTGGCCGTCACCGGTGTGGTGCTGGCCTGCGGGCCGCGCCTCGGCGGCGCCCGGTGCGGCGGGAGACCCTGCTGCTCGCCCTCGGCGCCGCCTTCGGCTTCGGGTCGGTCATGGTGCTGATCGCCGAGGCGTCGACGACGCTGACCGGGCTGTTCCTGGCGCTGTTCGTGCAGCGTGTGGCAATGTCGTGGTCGGCGGCGGCGCGCTGTACGTGTCGGTGCGGCGCGGCGGCGCGGCGCTGCCGTCGGACGGGCGGCCGGGGTGCGGGCGGCCCTGCCGGTGCTGGCCTTCGTGGGGCTGGCCGACGTGGCGGGCAACGGCACGTACAGCCTGGCGGTGCGGCACGGACCGGTCACCGTCGCCGCCGTGCTCGCCGCGCTGTATCCGGTCGTCACCGCGCTCGCCGCGCGCGGGTGCTCCAGGAGCGGCTGCGCGCGGTGCAGGCGGCCGGTGCCGGGCTGGCACTCGTCGGCACGGTGCTGCTGGCGGCGGGCTGAGCGTCCACCGCCAGCCGAACGCGCGCCCGTACGGGCCGAAACGCGCGCCCCGCGGGCCGAAAACCCGTCGTCGGCACAACGCCAGCGGCACAACGCCAGCGGTCGGCCGAACGCCCGGCGCGGGCCGCCTACGGCTCCCCGTCCCGCCGGACCTCGGTCTCCTCGCGGTGGACGCGGGCCATGGCCACGTACCCGTCGGCGTTGAAGCGGACGAGTTCGCGCTCCTCCTCGGTCAGTTCCGCTTGACCCGCGCGGGCACCCCGCGACGAGGGAACCGGGCGGCACCTGCATGCCCTGCGGCACCAGCGCCTGCGCGGCGACGAGCGAACCGGTGCCGATGCGCGCCCCGTTCAGGACGGTCGCGCCCATGCCGACGAGCACGTCGTCCTCGACGGTGCAGCCGTGCAGCACCGCGTTGTGCCCCACCGAGACCCGCTCGCCGATGACGGCGGGAAGCCGGGGTCGGCGTGCACGGTGCTGTTGTCCTGGATGTTGCTGCCCGCGCCGAGGCTGATCGACTCGGTGTCGCCGCGCAGCACCGCGTGGTACCAGACGCTCGCTTCCGGGCCCACGGTCACGTCGCCGATCACGACGGAGGTGGGCGCGGTGAACGCCTGCCCGTCGATCTTCGGCTCCCGGCCGCCCACGGCGGCGATCAGCGCTCGTTCCGTCATCGCCCGCTCCTCGCGCTCGCGTTCACGTATCCCGTACCGGCGCGGCCCGCGCGCCGCGCCACACGGGGCGGCGGGCCTCGCGCGTCAGTCCGCGGCCGTGACCGGCTGTGCCTCGCCGACCTCGGCGTCGCTCCGCGCGGCCTCCGCCTCGGCCTTCTTCGTCCGCCGCTTCATCACGAGCAGCGAGCCGAGGCCGAACAGCAGCGCCGCCACGAGCCCGAGCCACGAGAAGCGCTTGAGCCAGTCCTCGGCGACCTTGCCGACGCTGTAGATCACCGCGACCGTCCCGCCCGCCCAGACGATGCCGCCGAGGACGTTGGCGATGAGGAACTTCCAGTACGGCATGCGCAGTACGCCCGCCAGCGGACCGGCGAAGATCCGCAGCAGGGCGATGAACCGGCCGACGAACACCGCCCACATGCCCCATTTCTGGAAGGAGCGTTCGGCGTTCGCGACATGGGCCGCGCTGAAGTGTTTGGGGAATTTCCGGCCCAGCCAGTTCAGCAGTGGCTGGCCGCCCTTACGGCCGATCAGATAGCCGATGGAATCCCGATAACGGCGCCCGCGATGGCACAGGCACCCAGAATGTACGGATTGATGTGGTCGTGCGAGGCCGCCATCAGCGTGGCGCTGACCAGGACGATCTCACCGGGAAGCGGAATTCCCAGGCTTTCCAGCCCGATGACCAGCCCCACGATGAGATAGACGCTGACCGCTGGTACCGAGTCGAGCCATTCCTCTACGTGCAACGCCCGTCCCTCCCGATGTGCCGACCGGCTTCCCATGTGCGCCGCACCGGCACACGCCCCGAAAATCGTACTCGATCAGGGTACGGGCGCTACGCGACGATCGGTCACGCGCGGAAGTGCCGGGGCCGGTCGTCGCGTGCGCGGCGGCCCCGGACGCCCCGCAGGTCAGCCGTTGGGCCGCAGCGTCCACACGATGGACATCTCCCCGGTCACCGCTTCGTCCTCGTCCCGCGAGATGGTCACGGTGACGGGGAACTCGGGCGCTCCCCGGCGTCCAACTCGGCCACGACCTCGGCGATCGGGCGGCCGAGCCGCGCGGTCGCGGTCACCGGGCCCTTGGCGAGCTTCCGGTAGTCGATCTCGGCGCGCACGGCGAGCGGCACCGCGCGGGAGAGCTGCTCACCGAAGGCGGTCAACACGATCGCCCGCTCGCGGATTCGGCGAGCGTGAACATCGCGCCCGCGTGCGGTCCACCGACGTGATTGTGGAATTCGGGCTGGTCCGGCAGGCGGAGCACGGCGCGCTCAGGGGTGGTCTCAGCGAATTCGAGACGGAGGGTGCGCACCATGGGCACGGTGGCGGCGAGCATCTCGCCGATGGGCGGCAGGGTCGAAGACATGGGCCAAAAGTTACCAGCGGGTAGGGGCGGGGAAAGGGGCGACCGTAGGCGATGTCCGGATCCGCACTTATCGTTACTGGCCATGTGGCCAGGACAGCAGCCGCCCGGGGCGAGCAGAACCCGCAGGACCCGAACGCGCAGGACCCGAACACGGGTCAGCGGCCGGGTTACCAGAAGCCGGACCCGTACCAGCGGCCGACGCCCGCACCCGGCTATCCGCCGCAGCCGACACCCGCACCCGGCTATCCGCCGCAGCCGACACCCGCACCCGGGTACCCGCCACAGCCGACACCGCCCCGGGTACGCGCCGCAGCCGACTCCCCACCGGGCTACGCACCGCAGCCGACGCCCCGCCCGGGTACGCGCCGCAAGGTCACACCCGTACCCCTGGAGCGGGCCGGGTCCGTCGCCGGGCCGCCGCCTCCGCCGCAGCGGGACAAGGGCGGGCGCGCGGCCGTCGTCGCGGTCGTCGCGGCGCTGGCGGTCGTCGCCGCGGCCGTCGTGACCGGCGTCGTCGTCCTGGGCAAGGACGACGACAAGGACACCGCGCGGGCAACGAGAACACGCCCTCCGCCTCCGCCGACCCCGGGGAATCGGCGGGCGAGGGAGGGACACGGACGGCGGGGTGGCCGCGCGGGCGCGAACCCGAGGGCAGCGGCCAGGACGTCAAGCCCGTGATCTCCGGCTGGAAGGTGGTGGTCAACTCCAAGCGCCACGTCGCCTTCGACGTCCCCGCCGACTGGACGGTGAAGTCGGAGAGCTGGCTGACCGGGTTCGAGAACGACAAGGGCCAGCCCTCGCCTCGATGTCCGCCCCGCCTACGCCAAAGAGGACTACTGCAAGGTCGAGAAGAACGGGTACGAGGACACCGTCTCGCTCGCCGGGACCGGCACCAAGGGCGCCCAGGGCTCCAGGAGCGAGGCCGAGGCGGCGCTCAACGAGGCCAAGAACTGGGTGAACGCGGCCTACGACCAGGGGCGGACCGGGCACTACGAGTACGCGAAGAAGGCCACGGCGTTCACCAGCGACCACGGCCTGAAGGGGTACTCGGCCTGGGCCACCGTGACCGGCGTGAAGAAGACGGACAAGTGCGTCACCGACGGCAGGTCCTTCACGGTCAGCTACACCGACACCGCCGGCGACTTCGCCACCTGGGTCCTGTACACCGCCAAGGGCGTCAAGGACGAGATCCCCGACGCCACCGTCAAGAAGATCATGAGCACGCTGCGCCCGCTGGAGTCGGCCTCGACCAGTGAGCACCGGGCCCGGCGGACGGCGAGTGCCGGGCGCGGTGCCGTCGGACCGCCTGGCGCGCTGAAGCCCTGGGCGAAACGGCTTGGCGCCGAGGCGGGCGCCCGGAGATAGTCCGCTGGTGACCACTCCCGCCGAGCCGCGCCGCCGAACCCGCCGCCCGCGTGGCGTCCCGCAACTACACCCTGCTGGCCGGTGCCGCCGTGGTGACCGGTCTCGGCAACGCCGGGGCCCTCATCGCGGCGGCGTTCGCGGTGCTCGACGCGGGCGGGAGCGGCGGGGACGTGGGCTCGTGGCCGCGGCCCGCACCCTGCCGCTCGTCGTCTTCCTGCTGGTCGGCGGCGCGCTGGCCGACCGGATGCCGCGGCACCGGGTGATGGTCGCCGCGAACGCCCTCAACTGCCTCTCCCAGGCGGCCTTCGCCGTCCTGGTGCTGACGGGCCAGGTGCGGCTGTGGCAGATGGTGGTGCTGGCCGCGCTCGGCGGCACCGGCCAGGCGTTCTTCTCGCCCGCCGCGTCGGGCATGCTCTACGCCAGCGTCACCGGCGAGCACGCGGGACGCGCCTTCGCCGTCTTCCGTATCGCGACCAACGGCGCGCAGATCGGCGGCGCGGCCCTCGGCGGCGCGCTCGCCGCGGCCGTCGGCCCGGCTGGTGCTCGCCGCCGACGCGGCGGCGTTCGCGGTCGGCGGCGCGCTGCGCGTGTTCCTGGACGTCGCGCGGGTGGCGGAGCGCGAGCCGGGCGGCGGCATGCTGCGTGATCTGCGCGAGGGCTGGCACGAGTTCGCCGGGCGGCCCTGGCTGTGGTCGATCGTGGTGCAGTTCTCGGTGGTCAACGCCGTGGTGGGGGCGGCCGAGGCGGTCTTCGGCCGCTGGTCGCCGAGGACCGGCTGGGCGGGGCCCGGCCCTGGGGCTGGCGCTCGCGGCGTTCGGCGCGGGCACCGTGCTGGGCGGGCTGGTCATGACGCGCTGGAAGCCGCGGCGCCTGCTGTTCGCCGGGATCCTGTGCGTCCTGCCGCTGGCCGCGCCGTCGGCCGCGCTCGCCGTACCGGTCCCGGTACCGGCCCTGATCGCGGTGATGTTCGCCTGCGGGGTCTCGATCGAGGTGTTCGGCGTCACCTGGATGACCGCGATGCACCAGGAGATACCCGAGGACAAGCTGTCGCGGGTGTCGGCGTACGACTGGCTCGGCTCGCTGGCGCTGCTGCCGCTCGCCACCGCGCTCGCGGGCCGGTGGAGGCCGCGATCGGCCGGTCGGCCGCGCTGTGGTGGTGCTCGGCGCTGGTCCTGCTGCTGACCCTGGCGGTGCTCGCCGTCCCGGACGTACGCCGTCTCGAACGCCGGGAGGCGGAGGTGCCGGTCGCGCGCGGTACGGCGGCGGCCGGTACGCCGTCGGACACCGAGCCGGTGCCGTGAGCGGGTGGGCGACCTGCCGCGCGCGGTGATCGCCGCGGCCGTCAGCCGTTCACGAGGAGCCGTCCCGGCCGGACGCGCCGATGAGTTCGTCGGCGACCCACCGCGCGACCCCTCGGGTAGGGGCCGGAAGGCCGAGGACGATGTGCCGGAATCCGGCGTCGATCGCCTCGCCGATGGCCTGCCGGGTGGCGTCGGGCCGGTCGTAGGAGACGGACAGGTGCATCGAGCGGGTGATCGAGCCGGGGTCGCGGCCGATCTCGGCGCAGTAGCGGTCCAGCAGCGCGGCGCGGCGGACGGCGTCGTCGATGTCGCCGCCGGGGATGTTCCACAGGTCGGCGTGTTCGGCGACCACGCGCAGCGTCGAGGACGCGCGTCCGCCGATGAGGATCGGCGGGTGCGGGCGCTGTACGGGTTGGGGCTGCCGAACGCCCCGGTGAGTTGGACGTGGGTGCCGTGGAAGTCGAACGGTTCCTCCTCGGTCCACAGCCGCCGGATCACCGTGCAGGCTTCGGCCAGGGCGCCCACGGCGTGCGCGGTGTCGTGGAAGGGCAGGCCGTGCGCCGCGTACTCGCGCCGGGCCAGCGGGTGGCCGGGGCGTGAGCCGACGCCGATGCCGAAGTCGAGCCGCCCGCCCGAGACGATGTCGACGGTGGTGGCGATCTTGGCGAGCATCGCGGGTGGCCGGAACCGGTTGCTGGTCACCATCACGCCGATCCGCAGCCGCCGGGTCCGGGCGGCGAGGGCCGAGAGCAGCGTCCAGCCTTCGTATGTCGGCCCGTCCGGGGCACCGTAGATCGGCATGAGGTGGTCGAACAGCCACGCGTGCTCGATGCGCGGGATCTCGTCCGCCTCGCGCCAGACACGCAGGATGTCCTGGTAGTGCACCTGCGAGGGGCGGTCATGATCCCGAAGCGGGGCCGGGGTGTGCGGCATGGGCCGTCGGTCCTTTCGACATAAACGGAACGGCGTCCCGTTTGACGATACGGAACACCGTCCCGCTTAGCAAACACGGCGGCGGAGGGAGAGGATGGCGCGGTGAACGACAGCGACCCGAGCGCGGAGCGCGCGGCCCGGCCAAGCGGGCCGACGCCCGGCGCAACAAGGAGACTTTGCTCGACGCGGCGGCCTCGGTCTTCGTCGCCTCGGGCGTGGAGGCGCCGATCCGCGACATCGCGGCCAGGGCCGGTGTCGGCACCGCCACGATCTACCGGCACTTCCCGACCCGGGCGGATCTCGTCATCGCCGTCTACCGGCACCAGGTCGAAGCGTGCGCCGAGGCCGGTCCCGCCCTGCTGGCGAGCGGTCCCACCCGTACGCCGCGCTCGGCCGGTGGATCAACCTCTTCGTCGACTTCCTGGTCACCAAGCACGGGCTGGCCGCCGTGCTGCAACCCGACTATCCCGGCTTCGAGGCCCTGCACGTCCACTTCCTCGACCGGCTCCTGCCCGTGTGCGCCGAACTGCTCGACGCGTCGCCGCCGCGGGCGAGATCCGGTCCGACGTGGAGGCGTACGAGCTGATGCGCGGCGTGGGCAACCTCTGCATCGGCGCGGGCGCGGCGGCGGCCGCTACGACCCGCGCCGCCTGGTCGACCTGCTCATCGCCGGGCTGCGCCCGCCGAGCTGACCCGCGCCCGGCCGCCCGGGCCATCACGCGCGCCCGGCCGTCCCCGGCGCCCGGCGCCCGGCCGAGTGCTCAGCCGATGCCGAACGCGCCGCCCGGCGGCTCGGGCGAGGGACCGCCGTCGCGTCGCCGACCACCGTCGCCCCGGCCACGAGCCGCTCCAGCGCCTCGCCGTGCACCACGCGCGCGGGGAACGCGTCCGCCGCGGCCCGGCGCGCCAGCGCCGCGAGCGGCAACGCGTCCCTGGCGGCGACCAGCACCGCGTTGCCGAACCGGCGTCCGCGCAGCATCCCCGGCTCGGCGATCAGGCACAGCTGCGGGAACACCTCCGCGAAGGTGGCCAGTTGGGAGCGGAGGAAGGTGAAGGGCGCGCCGTCGGCGAGGTTCGCCGCATAGCGGCCACCGGGCGCAGCACGCGCGCGCTCGCCCGCGCGTACTCGACGGAGGTGAGGTGCGCGGGATGCGCGAGCCGCCGAAGACGTCGGCCACGATCACGTCCGCCGACGCGTCCGGCGCGCTCTCCAGGGCGTCGCGCGCGTCCGCCCGGCGCACGTCGATCGGCTCCTTCTCCGGCAGCGGGAGGTGCTCGGCGACCAGGTCGAGCAGTCTGCCGTCCGCCTCGGCGACCCGCTGCCGGGAGCCGGGACGGACGGCGGCCACGTAGCGGGCAGGGTCAGCCCGCCGCCCCGAGGTGCAGCACGTCCAGTGGGACGCCCGGCTCGGCCGCCTCGTCCAGGACGTGCGCGAGCCTGCGCGCGTACTCGAACTCCAGGTGGGTGGGTCGTCCAGGTTCACGTACGACTGCGGGCGCCGTCCACCGTGAGCAGCCAGGCCCGCGGATGGTCCACGTCGGGCATCAGCTTGGCCAGGCCGCAGTCCACGGCGCGGGTCACGGGTATGGGCTCGTCCACCCGCACCATTGTGCCGCCGCCCTGGCGACGCGGGCCCGCCCGTTCCTTCCGCGGATACGGAGGGAACGGGCGGGCGCCTCGGACGACAGCGCCAGGCCGCGCCGCTTGGCCGCGCCGCCAGGCCGTCTCGCTAGGCCGTCTCGCTCAGCGCGAGCACCGTGCCCGCGCCGACCGTCCGGCCGCCCTCACGGATCGCGAAGCCCAGTCCCGGCTCCAGCGGCAGCTCACGGCCCAGTTCGACCGTCATGGTCACGGTCTCCCCGGCCGCGCCACCGCCGCCGCGCCGAGGTCGACACCACCGACGACGTCCGCGGTGCGGATGTAGAACTGCGGCCGGTAACCGGTGGCGACCGGCGTCGCCCGACCGCCCTCCGCCGCCGACAGCAGGTACACCCGCGCGGTGAAGCGCCCACTCGGTACGACGCTGTCCGGAGCCGCCACCACGTGCCCGCGCCGTACGGCGTCACGGCGCACCCGCGCAGCAGCAGCGCCACGTTGTCGCCCGCCTCCGCGTACTCCATGGTCTTGCCGAACGTCTCCACACCCGTCACCACCGTCCGCGTCCCGGCGCCCAGGACGTCGACGCGGTCACCGACGCGCACCGTGCCCCGCTCCACCGCCCCGGTGACCACCGTGCCGCGCCCGCTGATGGTCAGCACGTTCTCCACCGGCAGCAGGAACGGCGCGTCGGTGTAGCGCACGGGCGTCGGGACGTACGTGTCGACGGCGTCGAGCAGCGCCTCGATCGCGCGGGTCCAGCGCGGCTCGCCCGCCAGGGCGCGCAGCCGGAGACCCGGACGACGGGCGCGTGTTCACCGTCGTAGCCGTGGGCCGACAGCAGCTGCCGGACCTCCAGCTCGACGAGGTCGGCCAGCTCCTCGTCGCCGACGTCGGCCTTGTTGAGCGCGACCACGACGTGGTCCACGCCGACCTGGCGGGCGAGCAGGACGTGCTCGGCGGTCTGCGGCATGACGCCGTCGAGCGCGGAGACGACGAGGATCGCCCGTCGAGCTGGGCCGCGCCGGTCACCATGTTCTTGATGAAGTCGGCGTGCCCCGGCATGTCGACGTGCGCGTAGTGGCGGGTGTCCGTCTCGTACTCGACGTGCGCGATGTTGATGGTGATGCCGCGCGCCGCCTCCTCCGGCGCCCGGTCGATACGGTCGAACGGGACGTACCGGCCGCCGGTGCCGCGCTCGCTGAGCACCTTGGTGATGGCGGCGGTCAGTGTGGTCTTGCCGTGGTCGACATGGCCCATGGTGCCGATGTTCAGGTGCGGCTTGGTCCGCACGTGGACCTGCTTGGACATGACGCGTGCGTTCCTTCCTCGGAACGGAGGGCGAAGCGCCCTTCCTCAGATCGGAGGGCGAAGCACGGACCCCAGGGCCTGACCGACCCTCCCTGGCGGGGTCCGTCGGAGGAGATCCGAGGAGGGTCAGCTTCGGGCGCCGTCGAGGGCCGAGCGAAGGCGGGCCGCGAGGGACGCCGCGTGCGGGCGGCAGCCTTCGGCGCGTCCGCGACCGCGGACGTCAGCCAGGGAAGGCGTACCGGAACATGCCGCTGAGCATGGCCGATCGCCCGGCGCGCGTCGAGCGGTTTTCCTCCCGCCCTCCGGCCCGCCCCTGCCCGCCTGTCCGCCCGCTTTCCCGGCCGCCTTTCCGGCCGCCTTTCCGCCCGTCGCCACTGTCCCGGCCGTGTCCCGCTTCCGTCCGTCCCCGTCGCACGACAGCGCCGCGAACACACCGTCGGTTACGCTCCATCGATGCTCGATGCCGCCGTGCCGTCCTCCGAGGAGCAGCAAGGAGCCGCCCCGGCCCCGGGTTGACCGTGCGCTGGGCCCGCGCGCTGTCTCGCCATGGGCCCGGCTCGGGCTGCTCGTCGCGCTGCTGGCGGCGGCCGGCACCGCCGTCCTGATCTGGAAGCCGCAGCGGCTGCTGGCCGACGGCTGGCCGCCGCAGCTCTCGGGCGGCGCGGCCGTGGTGCTGTTCGCGGCGGCGTACGGGTGTGCGCGGCGTCCCTGGTGCCCCGGCCGCTGCTGAACCTGGCGGCGGGCGCCCTGTTCGGAACGCGGTTCGGGCTGGCCGCGGCGCTCGCGGGCACGGTCCTCGGCGCCGGATCTCCTTCGGCCTCGGGCGGCTGCTGGCCAGGACGCGCTGCGTCCGCTGCTGCGCGGCAGGCTGCTGGCCGCGGCCGACCGGCAGCTGAGCCGCCACGGCTTCCGGTCGATGCTGGCGATCAGGCTCTTCCCCGGCGTCCCCTTCGCCGCCGCCAACTACGCGGCGGCCGTCTCCCGCATGGGCTGGCTCTCGTTCCTGCTCGCGACGGGCCTGGGCAGCGTGCCCAACACGGCCGCGTACGTGGTGGCGGGGAGCCACGCCACCACGCCCACCTCCCCGTCTTCCTCATCGCGCTCGGCTGCATCGCGCTGCCCGCGCTCGGCGCGGTCGTGGCCGCCTGGCGCAAGCGCGACCGGCTGCGGTCGGTACGGCGGCACCGGCCCCGGGAGCGCTGAATCCGAAGACGGCCCTCGTCAGGCGGACGAGGGGCCCGGTGGACGAGGGGCCCGGCGGCTAGGACCCCGTGGGGCCCGCCGTGTGCGTCGACAGGGGCGCGGCGATGTCCTCCAGCGAACGCCGCTCGGCGGACACCGAGAAGAACGCGGCGACGACCCCGCCGCCACCATCAGCGAGGCCCCGACGCAGAACGCCAGGACGGTGTCCCCACCACGCCGCTCTTGGTGAGGTCGGCGAAGAGCAGCGGCCCGGTGATGCCTCCGGCCGCCGTGCCGACCGCGTAGAAGAAGGCGATGGCCATGGCCCGGGTCTCCATGGGGAAGATCTCGCTCACCGTCAGGTACGCCGAACTGGCCCCGGCGGAGGCGAAGAACAGCACGACGCACCAGCAGGCCGTCAGGGTCTGGGCGGTGAGCGAACCCGGTCGAAGAGCCAGGCCGTGACGTACAGCAGCGAGCCGGAGAGCAGATACGTCCCGGAGATCATCGGCTTGCGGCCGACGGTGTCGAAGAGCCTGCCGAGCAGCAGCGGGCCGAGGAAGTTGCCGAAGGCGATGACGGCGAAGTAGTAGCCGGTACGGCCGCTGGGGACGTCGAAGAACGTCACCAGGATGGAGCCGAAGCCGAAGGTGATGGCGTTGTAGAGGAACGCCTGGCCGATGAAGAGCGACAGCCCGAGGACCGCGCGCCTGGGGTAGTCGTGGAAGAGCGTACGGGCGATGTCGACGAAGCCCGTGCTCTCGCGCGTCCGGATCGTGAGGGCCCCGGCCGGTGCGGCGAGTTCACGCCCGGTCTCCCGGCGCACCCGGCGCTCCACCTCCGTCACCAGTTCCTCCGCGCCCTCGGCCCTGCCGTGGATGAACATCCAGCGCGGGCTCTCCGGGACGTGGCGGCGCACCAGCAGGATGACCAGGCCCAGCACCACCCCGAGGGCGAAGGTGAGCCGCCAGCCCACGTCCGCGGGGAAGACGCCGGTGTCGAGCATGAGGACCGACAGCAGCGAGCCACCCACGGCGCCCAGCCAGAAGCTCCCGTTGATGATGAGGTCCACCCGGCCCCGGTACGCGCTCGGGATCAGCTCGTCGACGGCCGAGTTGATCGCCGCGTACTCCCCGCCGATCCCGAAGCCGGTGACGAAGCGGAAGAGGAAGAACCACCAGGCGGAGAAGGACAGGGCGGTCAGCGCGGTGGCCGCGAGGTAGACGGCGAGCGTGACCATGAACAGCTTCCTGCGGCCGAACCGGTCGGTCAGCCAGCCGAAGAACAGCGCCCCGCAACACGCCCCGGTCACGTAGAGGGCGGCGGCCAGGCCCGTGACCTGGGAGTCGGTGATGTCCAGTCCGCTGTCCGGCTCGGACAGGCGGCTGGCGATGTTGCCGACGACGGTGACCTCAAGGCCGTCGAGGATCCACACGGTGCCGAGGCCGATGACGATCATCCAGTGCCAGCCCGACCACGGCAGCCGGTCCAGCCGCGCCGGGACCTCGGTGGTGATGACCCCGTCCGCCTCCGGCCGCGCCCGCCCGCCCAGTCCCCTGTGCCGTGTCCGGTCATCGGTCTCCTCGCCACATCCGCCGTGAACAAGCACTGAACGGCACCAGAGGGGCACAACGGGCACCCATGATCAATGCCGCGAATGACGCTAACAGGACACGTGTGAGTGTACGAGCGCGCTGGCCGGACGGCCGTACCGGGAGACGGCGGGATCGCGGCCGGCGGCGGCGCCGCCACAGCCGCCGGATCAGTGGGAGCCGAAGAGTTGGGTCCAGTACGTCCCGCGCTGCTGCCGGTGGCGTAACCGATGCCTATGTGCGTGAAGTCGGGCTTGAGGATGTTGGCGCGGTGTCCGGGCTGTTCATCCAGCCGCGGACCACCTCGGCCGGGGTCCGCTGGCCGCACGCGATGTTCTCGCCGATGCCGCGGTGGGTGGCCCCGCGGCGGCGGCGCGGTCCCAGGGCTGGCTCCTCCGGGCTGGTGTGGGAGTAGAAGTCGCGGGCGACCATGTCGTCGCTGTGGGCCTGGGCGGCGGCCGTCAGCCGGGGGTCGGGGCGAGCGGTTGCAGCCCCGCGCGGGTCCGCTCGGTGTTGGTGAGCGCGGTGACCTGCGAGCCGAGCCGCGTGAGTCCCTGGGGCGTGAGCGGGTGGGCCCACAGGGCGGCCCAGAACACCTCGCCCGAGCGGTCGGCGACGGCCCGGCCGATCCCGAGGTGCGCGACCGCCGGTTCGAGAAGCGGCCCGCGGCGCTCCTGCCCCGACAGGCAGTAGTCGACGAACTCCGCGGCGGTGCGCGGCCCGGAGACGATGTGCTCCGCGATGAACTCACCGGCGTACCCCGGGCGGCGACCCGGTGGAAGACCGAGAGCCCGTCGGGGCCCTCCACTCCGAGCCGGCCGCAGGAGGCCATCGCGGCGGCGTGCTCCTCGGCCGCCGCCGTCAGCCGCCGGTCGAGCACCACGGGCGGGGCCCCGGCGCGGGACCGCGCGGCGTTCACCGGGCCGAGGTACCCGTCGGGGTCGGGCGCCGGAGCGGACCAGTCGACCAGGGTCGGAGTGGGCGCGGCGGCCGGGCGGGCGCGGGCGCGGCCGACACGCGGGCGGGGCGGCCGGGGCGGACGACGGCGGCGCGGGCTCCTCGTCGTCCACCACGTCCACGCCGAAGTCCCGGGCGATACCGGCCAGCCCGTCCGCGTACCCCTGGCCCAGGGCACGCACCTTCCAGCCCGTACCCCTGCGGTACAGCTCGGCCAGCAGCAGCACGGTCTCGGCCGTCGGGGGCGGCGGGTGAAGCGGGCGACGGCGGCGCCGTCGGCCGCCGTGACGCTCATGGTGGGGCCGGGAGCCGACCGAGCGGGGTGTCCGGGTCGGCGGGCTGAGCACCACCGTGACCGGCTGGCGCCGGGCCGCAGCCGCCGGGGGTCGACGGTCACGGTGTCGCCGCGCAGCGTGGCGCCGGGCGCGGACGGCTGGTTGAAGAAGACGAAGTCGGCGTCGCCCGCCACCTTGCCGTCGTCCCCGTGATGAGGGCGGACACGTCGAACGGGCCGGGCACCCGGATCGACAGCGCGCCGTCCGGCACCCCTGGTTGCCGCCGGGAACCAACTCGCCCATGCCCACCCCTTGTCGCCGTGCCTCACAAGGGCAACGCCCCGGCGCCGCGCGGTTCCGTCGCCGCGGCGGGAGGACCGGGCGGTCCGCGCGGGCCGAGAATTTTCGTTGTTCCCGCAAGCAAGGACGGGATACGGTGCGGCCATGGAACGACGCACGCCGCTGAACGAGGCGGAAGACGTGCTCTGGCGTGCGCTGTCCGAGGTCGTCATCACCCTCCCCGCGCACTGGACGAGGAGTTTCTCCGGGACACCGGCGTGACCACGACGGAGTACGGCGTCCTGGCGGCGCTCCGGAGTCCCCGGCCGGGAGTGCCGTATCTCCGCGCTGGCGACGACGACGGCGCTGTCCCTCAGCCGGATCAGCCGGGTCGTGGACGGCATGGCCAAGCGCGGTCTCGTCAGCCGCCGCAAGTGCCCCGACGACGGCCGCAGCTCCTTCGCCGTGCTGACCGACCGGGGACTCGGGACACTGGAGGCCGCGTATCCGGGGCATCTGGACCGGGTCCGCAGGCACGTGTTCGACCAGCTCGGACCGGAGGAGGTCACGGCGATGGGGCCCCTGATCGCACGGGTCGCCCGCGCCCTGCGCGGCGGAGGCGGGGAACCACCGCGCTGATCCACGGACCGCTGATCCACGGACCACGGAATCCATCCCCGTACGGCAGCACGCCAGACCGGCAGGAGAGGAAGCCCGTATGAGCACCGACCGCGATCCGGCCTACGTCGCCAAGGACGGGGAGTACGTCCGCGACCAGCGCTACCTCACCACCCGCATCACCGAGGACGGCCGCGACGGCTACCCGGTCGAGCCCGGTCGCTACCGCCTCGTCGTCGCCCGCGCCTGTCCCTGGGCGAACCGCGCCGTGATCGTACGGCGGCTGCTCGGACTCGAACCCGTGCTGTCGATGGGCATCTGCGGCCCCACCCACGACGCGCGGAGCTGGACCTTCGACCTCGACCCCGGCGGCAGGGACCCGGTCCTCGGCATCGAGCGGCTCCAGCAGGCGTTCTTCGCGCGCGATCCCGAGTACCCGCGCGGCATCACCGTGCCCGCGATCGTCGACATCCCCACCGGTCAGGTCGTCACCAACGACTTCGCGCGGATGACGCTGGACCTGTCGACGCAGTGGCGCGCGTACCACCGCCCCGGCGCCCCGACCTGTACCCCGAGCGGCACCGCGAGGAGATCGACCGGATCAGCGCCGAGGTCTTCAAGGACGTCAACAACGCCGTGTACCAGTGCGGTTTCGCCGGGTCCCAGGAGGCGTACGAGAAGTCCTACACCCGGCTGTTCCGCCGACTCGACCTGTTGTCGGAGCACTTGAGCACCCGCAGGTACCTGGTGGGGACAGCGTCACGGAGGCCGACATCCGGCTGTTCACCACCCTGGTCCGCTTCGACGCGGTCTACCACGGCCACTTCAAGTGCAATCGCGCCAAGCTCACCGAGATGCCGGTGCTCTGGGCCTACACCCGGGACCTGTTCCAGACCCCGGGCTTCGGCGACACCATCGACTTCGCCCAGATCAAGGAGCATTACTACGTGGTGCACCGGGACGTGAACCCGTCCGGCGTCATCCCGCTCGGCCCCGACCTGTCGGGCTGGACCACCGCGCACCACCGCGAGGAGCTGGGCGGCAGCCCGTTCGGCGACGGCACGCCGCCTGGGCCGGTCAGCGAGGCGGAGGCCGTCCCCGCCCTGGTCTGACCCCGCGCCCGTCGAGCCGGGCGGCCCGGTCCGATTCCCCACCGCGGGAAGGGCCGGGCCCTTAGCATGATCAAGGCAACGGGGCCCCGAGGCGAAGGGTTCGAGGCAGTGACGAACGACGCGGGCCGCCTGCTGGGACACGCGGAGCTGGAGCACCGGCGCCTGATGGTCCAGGCACACCTCACCCGTCCGTGGACCGCCCGCTTCCTGCGCGCGGCCGGACTCGACCAGGGCATGAGCGTCCTCGACGCGGGTTCCGGCCTGGGCGACGTCTCGCTGGTCGCCGCCGAGATCGTCGGCCCCGGCGGC
This sequence comes from Streptomyces sp. M19, assembly GCA_038070365.1. Lineage (GTDB taxonomy): Bacteria > Actinomycetota > Actinomycetes > Streptomycetales > Streptomycetaceae > Streptomyces. Next base: position 1,343,018 of record JAMYWE010000001.1, read on the forward strand.
CGTGTCGTCGGGTGGAGCGGGACCGGGCGGCCGTGGACCGGTCCCGCAGGCGCGTGGCGTCGGAGAGCTGCTCGGAGTACGTGAGCTTCCACGTCGGGTCGCTGGACGGCTTCGAGACCGACGAGCGCTTCGACGCGCTGATCGGCCGCTTCGTCCTGCCGTACCAGCGCGACCCGGCGGCGACGCTGCGCCGTCTCGCGCGCCTGGTCAGACCCGGTGGCATCGTCGCGTTCCACGAGATGGACCTGGGCAACGGGCACACCAGCTGGCCGCCGTGCGCTGTGGGACGAGTGTTACGCGCTGCTGGCCAGGCTGTCGCGGGCGCACGGCGTACCGCCGGACTTCGGCCGTCGGCTGACCCGTACGTTCCTCGACGCGGGCTGCCCTGGCCGGACGCGGAGGTGGCCGGGACCGCCGGGGCAAGCCGGGCTCCGCGCTCTTCGCCTGGCTCGGCAGCGCGGTACGGGCCGTGATGCCGCGGCTCCAGGAGGCGGGCATCGAGGTGCCGTCGGGCACCGCGTACGACGACGCGCTGGCCACGACGCTGGAGCGGGCCGTGGTCGAGAGCGGAAGCCAGGTCCTCGGACCGGTCCAGTACGGGTGTGGACGCGCGTGCCCGCCGAGGACGCCGCGGGGCGGACGGCGGCGCGGGGCGGACGGCGCGCGAGCGCCGACGGCGGCCGGGCGGACGGCGGCGGGCGGGCGGACGGCGCGAGGAACGACGGCGCGAGGACCGGCGGCCCGGCCGCCACAACCCGCTGACGGCGGCCTCGACGGGGCCCCGAATCGGCGGATTTCACCGGCGGAACACGAGCACTTAGTTGCTTGCGCAACCAGGTGCGCCTCCGTAGAGTCCGCCGTGCACAGCGGCATCCAGGCCAGACCCGCGGAGGCATCCATGACCACCACGACGTCCTTTGCCCAGCTCACCGGCGACTACGAGATCGACCCCGCCCACACCACCATCGGCTTCGTCGCGCGCCACGCGATGGTCACCAAAGTCCGCGGCGCCTTCAACGAGTTCAGCGGCTCGCTGCACGTCGACGGCGAGGAGCCCACCCGGTCCACGGCCACACTCACGATCAAGGCCGAGAGCATCGACACCCGCAACGCCGACCGCGACACACACCTGCGCAGCAGCGACTTCCTCCAGTTGGACGCGTACCCGGACATCACGTTCTCCTCGACCGGCATCGCGCGCACCGGCGACACCACGTTCGACGTGACCGGCGACCTGACCATCAAGGACGCGACCCGGCCGGTGACGATCCAGGTCGAGTACCAGGGCGCGGCCAAGGACCCGTTCGGCAACGACCGGATCGGCTTCGAGGGGTCGACGAGCATCAGCCGCAAGGACTTCGGCATCACCTGGAACGTCACGCTGGAGACCGGCGGCGTCCTGGTCAGCGACAAGATCGACCTGGAATTCGAGGTCTCCGCGATCAAGTCGGCCTGACCGGCCCGCCGTACGGGCGGCCCACGCCCGTCGCCCGGGCACCGGACACCGGGCACCGGGACCACACTTTGGTAATGGGATCCGTTTTCATATAGCGTGGGACGGCCCCAGCGACCGAGGAGGATCCGCCATGGCCGTTCCCAAGCGGAAGATGTCCCGCAGCAACACCCGCCACCGCCGCGCCCAGTGGAAGGCCGCCACCCCGCGCTCGTCCCCGTGACCATCGAGGGCACCACCCACCTGGTGCCGCAGCGGCTGGTCAAGGCGTACGAGCGCGGGCTGCTGCGCCCGGAGGACTGAGCCCGCGTGGCGTGCGAGCGATGGCCCGCGATCGCCCCGCCGAACCCGCCCGCGACCGTCCCGCCGGAGCCACCCGGCTCGGACGGCGCACCTGACACGTACGACCGGCCCGGCGCACCTGACACGTACGACCGGCCCGGCACGTCCGGCCCGGCCCGCGTGGACACGATCCATGAGTCGGCACCGGCCGCCGCGACCTTCGCCCTCCCCGCGCCGACGGGACGATCCTCGGCGAGGTCGCCCACCCGGACGTCATGGTCACCGTCGTCGACGCCCGCGCTTTCCGGCCGGTCGCGGTCCCGGCCCGTGCACGGACGACGAACGCGTCGCCCACGAGCGGCTGATGGACCGCGTCGCGTTCGCCGACGTCATCGTGGTCGACCGGCTCGACCTGATCGGGCCCGGCGCCGCCGGACGACTCCTGGACACCCTGGCGCGCCTGAGCCCGGCCGCCTGGATCGTTCCCGCGCGGCACGCGCGCGTACCCACCACGAGCACCCCGCCGCCGGACCCACCGCCGGACCCACCGCCGGGTTCTGAGCGCGGGCCACGGCCGCGCCGCACCCGTGGCCGTGAGGCGGAACGCCCGCGCGCACGGGCGTTCCGGCGCGATCACACCGGTGACCCGGACGCTCATTTGACACCCGGTCAGAAGTACCGCCACTCTAGCCACATGACATTCATTTTCAATAGGAACGGCTAGTCATGCGCGTCGCGTTCGTCGGCAAGGGCGGCAGTGGAAAGACCACGCTGTCGGCACTCTTCGCCCGCCATCTGGCGCGCTCCGGCGCGCCCGTCGTCGCCATCGACGGCGATATCAACCAGCACCTGGCGGAGGCCCTCGGGCCCGGCGACGGCACACCCTTCACCGCGCCGCCGCTCAGTGCGCGCCTGGGTGAGATCAAGGACTACCTGCGCGGCGAGAACCCTCGCATCGCCTCCCGCGCGGCGATGGTCAAGACCACGCCGCCGGGGCGCGGTTCACGCCTGCTGCGCCTGCTGGGCGACGACCCCGTACACGCGCGGCACTCGCAGCCGGTGGGCGGCATCCCGCTCATGGTGACCGGGGCCTTCGAGGAGAGCGACCTGGGGTGGCCTGCTACCACTCCAAACTCGGTGCGGTGGAGCTGTACCTGAACCACCTCGTCGACGGGCCGGGCGAGTACGTGGTCGTCGACATGACCGCGGGCGCCGACGCGTTCGCCTCCGGGCTGTTCACCCGGTTCGACATGACCTTCCTGGTCGCCGAACCGACCCGGAGGGGCGTCTCGGTCTACCGCCAGTACCGCGACCACGCGGCCGAGTTCGGCATCCCGATCGCGGTGGTCGGCAACAAGATCGACGGCGAGGACGACCTGCGCTTCCTCGCCGAGCACGTCGGCGACGACCTGCTGACGCACTGCGAGCGCTCCGCGTGGGTGCGGGCCCAGGAACAGGGCCGCGCCCAGGGCGATCTGGAGCCGCACAACCTGCGGGCTCTGGACCGGATGCGCGCCGCCGTGGACGCCCGCACCAAGGACTGGGCGGCCTTCCAGCGGTTCGCCGTCGACTTCCACCTGCGCAACGCCACCGCCTGGGCGAACCAGGCCACCGGCACCGACCTCGCCACGCAGGTCGACCCGGGCTTCCAGCACGGCCCCGCGGCGCTGGCGACCGCGGACTGACCAAGCTCGGTGGTCCGCCCGCCCCCGCGGGCGGGACGGGCCGCCGCACACCCACGACAACCGAACGACAGGACACCCATCGACATGTCACTCGACGTTTCCCGAAGCTCCTCGCCGAAGCGGAGCAGGGCGAGATCCGCGAAGAGGATTTCGTGGCGACCGTGCGCACCTCGCTGCCGTACGCCTACGACCTCATCTCCGGGCTCGTCGCGCAACTGCGGGACGGGGCGGGCGAGTTCGCCGACAACCACACGCCCCCGCCCTCGGAGCGCGAGCGCGGCCAACTGCTGCGCGCGCTGGCCAGCGACGCCATCCGCGGCAGCCTGGAGCGGCACTTCGGCGTCACCCTGGCCTTCATGAACTGCCACCGGGTCGCGGTCTTCCGCGAGGGCACCCAGGGCGGCGAGACCCACACCAGGTTCACCTCGCTGCGCTCGCAGATCCTCAACCAGTCGCCCGAGTTCCGCGACTGCTGACGCCCACGGCCGCACCGGCGCCCGCCCGACCGGCGGGGCGCCGGTGCGCCGGTGCCGACCGGCCGCGGGGCCCGGGGCACCCGGCGGCCTTCCGGGGACGCTACGCTGCCATCCGTCTGATCAGTACCGCATCGACCCCGACGGCTCACACACAGCCGTCGGCCAGCAGTTCTCACCGGTCAACTCTTGATCATCTCCTGGATGGCACCGCGTTCATGTCTTGGTTCGAATCATTCATCCTCGGGCTCGTCCAGGGGCTGACCGAATTCCTGCCGATCTCCTCCAGCGCCCACCTGCGGCTCACCGCGGCCTTCGCCGGATGGGAAGACCCCGGCGCCGCGTTCACCGCGATCACCCAGATCGGCACCGAGGCCGCGGTCCTGATCTACTTCCGCAAGGACGTCGCACGGATCCTGTCCGCGTGGTGCCGTTCGCTGTTCAGCAAGCGGATGCGCGGTGACCACGACGCGCAGATGGGCTGGCTGGTCATCGTCGGTTCGATCCCGATCGGCGTGCTCGGCCTGACCCTCCAGGACCAGATCGACGGCCCGTTCCGCGATCTGCGGCTGATCGCCACCACGCTCGTGGTCATGGGCGTCGTGCTCGGCGTCGCCGACCGGCTGGCGGCGCGGGACGAGAGCGGCGGGCGGCACCGGGCGGCCACGCAGCGCAAGACCCTGGAGAACCTGGGCGTCAAGGACGGCCTGATCTACGGCTTGTGCCAGGCCATGGCCCTCGTCCCCGGCGTCTCGCGCTCCGGGGCGACGATCAGCGGCGGCCTGTTCATGGGCTACACCCGAGGCGGCGGCCCGGTACTCCTTCCTGCTGGCGATGCCCGCGGTGCTGGCCTCGGGGTGTTCGAGCTGAAGGACGCCTCCGACGGGCACACGTCTTGGGGCCGACGCTCTTCGCGACCTTCGTCGCCTTCGCCGTCGGATACGCGGTCATCGCGTGGTTCATGAAGTTCATCTCCAACCGGAGCTTCATGCCGTTCGTGATCTACCGGATCCTGCTCGGCCTGGCGCTGTTCGTCCTCGTGGGCGCCGGCGCCCTCAGTCCGCACGCCGGAGAGTCCACCGAGTAACGGGCACTTCATTGCGGTATGTCCGATTCCGGGTGTGTCGTCCGCCGGGGCGCAGGACCGTGAAGGCATGGTCCAGCCTCATTGTTCGAAGTGCTGTCCCGTCAAACCGCCACCGCCGCCGGAGCGGTGGGTCTGGCCCTTCGGCGTCTACTTCTGGCTGATCACCGGATGTCTCGCGCTGGTCGGCGCGTGGTGGCTCGTCCTCTGGATCCTGCACAGCCTCCTGGGCTGACGGCGGGCGGATCAGTCCGGCGCGCCGTCGGCCCGGGAGGCGTCGATCCGCGCCACGATCCGCGCGGCGTGCTCCGCCATCAGCCGCCGCGGGTCGTCGGTGAACCGGTGCAGCGCCACGGCGGCGGTGAGGATCACGTCGCACAACTCGGCCGCCACGTCCTCGCGGGTGTGCGTGACGCCCTTGCGCGGGTTCTGGCCGACCGTCCCGATGTACGCCTCCATCACCTCCCCGCCTCCTCCACAAGCTTCATCAAACGCATCGCGGTCTCGTGCTCGCCCGTGCCGTTGGCGACGTCCAGCCAGTCGACGGAGTGGCGGGCGGCGGTCCACAGGGGTCAGGGGTGTCCATCGGGCGACGCTCCAGTTCCGCGCGGGAGCCTCGGCGGTGTCCCGGCCTGGGAATGCGGTACGGCGGTAACGCTAGGCCACCACCGGTCCCGGCGATCGGGGCGCCGGTCGCCGTGGTGCCTTCGACGAGCGCGTCACGGGGTTGGCTCGTGCCCGCCGTGCCCGGTGAACAGGTTGACCAGGCTGTGGGGGCGGCGGGCCCGTAGAACAGTTCGTGGATCTCGGCCCCGTCCGCGGCGGCCGCGGCGCCGCGGGGAACATGGCCTGCTCGTACTCGGCGAGGGCGGTCTCGACGTCGTCGGGGTGCGCGGCGAGGGCCGTGCCGAGTTCGGCCGCGTCGTACATGGCCAGGTTGGCGCCCTCGCCGTTCGGGAGGGCGAGGTGGGCGGCGTCACCGAGCAGGGTCACCCCGGCACCCGCTCCCACCGGTGCTCGGTGGGCAGGGCGTAGAAGGGACGCGGGACCGGCGCGGTGTCGCCGTCGGTGATCAGCGCCGTCAACTCCGGCGCCCAGCCGTCGAATTCCCGCGCGATCCGCGCGGTGCCGCGGCGGCGTCCGTGAAGTCGATGCCCGCGAACCACTCCCGCGGCCGGGTGAGCATCACGTACGTGTGCAGCGTGCCGCCCTTCTCGCGGTGGGCCAGGAACCCTTGCCCGGCGCGAGCGCGAACAGTGATCCGCCGCCGACCGCCTTCGCGCTGGCCGGGTGCCGGGTGTCGGCGTCGCACAGGTAGGTCTCGACCGCCGACATGCCGACGTACTCCGGTGTCGCGTCGGACAGCAGCGGCCGGACCGGGACCACGCGCCGTCCGCGCCGACCAGCAGGCCGGTCTCGACGACAGCGCCGTCGGCGAACGTCACCTCGTGGCGGCCCCGCCGAGAGCGCGCGCACCACTGGCCTTGTGCCCCACCGGACGGTGCCGGGCGGGAGCGAGTCGAGCAGGACCCGCCGCAGCTCACCGCGGAGCACCTCGGGTTGCCGCCCGTACCGTCGTCGGCGAGGTCGAACAGGACGGCCCCCGCCGACCGAGAATCCGTATCGACTGGCGGCCCTCCAGGATGAGGTCGCGGAACTCCTCCGTCAGACCGGCCGCCCGCAGAGCGGGCTGTCCGCTCTCCTCGTGGATGTCGAGCATCCCGCCCTGCGCACGCGCCGTCGCGGAGACCTCCGCCTCGTACACCGTGGCCCGGATGCCGTGGACGTGCAGGACGCGGGCGAGTGTGAGGCCGCCGAGTCCGGCACCGATGATCGTGACGTCAGTGGTCATGCCGCTTCCTTGCTGTCGCGCGCCTGCCGGGTTGGCACCTGGCAGGACCTCCTCAAGGTCCCAGGCCCCGCCGACACGACGCCGACAACGGGCCGACAGCGGCCCGGCCGTCCCGTGGTGCGAGGGCACCAGGACACGTGAGCCGCCTGGTCCGGACGCACCAGGCGAAGACGGCAGCGGCGAACGATGCCCGGCGGATGGCCGGAAGGACAGGGTGGAGGCGCGCGAATCCCGCGCGTTCCCCTCTGCCCCGCGGTGTCTGGAGTGATCCACAGGTGGCGACATTTCTTCCCGGTACGGCGAGGTCGGCCCGGTCGGCCGACCGGCCGGCCGTGCGGCCCGCTCCTTCGGCCGCCTCGCGCTGCGCGCCCGGCCCGCCAGGACAGTCGGCGACGGCCCCGCCGAAGCGGCCCGGCCGCCGGAACGGTCCGTCCGCGTCGGGAAACTGTCGATCGCCGTCCTCGGCCTGCTGGCGCTCGCCCTCGGCACCCTCCAGTCGGTGGTGGAGCCCGCGCTCCCGCTGCTGCAACGCGAGTTGGGGTCAGCCCCGCCGAAGGTGCGCTGATCGGCAACACGCTGCTCGTCACCGGCGCGGTCATCGCACCCGTCGCGGGCAAACTCGGCGACCGCTACGGCGGCAAGCGGGTGCTGATCCGGCTGATGGCCGTGGTCTCGGCCGGTGGTCTGCTGGCCAGCCTGGCGCCGAACCTGCCGGTGCTGTTGTTCGGTCAGATATTGCAGGGCGTCATGGTGGGCGCGCTGCCCTCTCCTTCATCCTGGTGCGCAAGATCCTCCCGGCGGGAGCGTCACAGCTGGCGATCGGGCTGGTCATGGCGCTGTTCACGGGCGGCGGCATGGTCGGAACGCTGTTCGCCGGGCCGATCGAGGAAACGCTGTCCTGGCACTGGATGTTCGCGCTGCCGACGATCGTGATCATCGTGGCGACGCTGGTCGTGGCCCGGCTGATGCCGCACGATCCGCCGGTCTCCTCGGAGGACAGGATCGACTGGCCCGGCGTTCTCCTGCTGAGCGGCGCGTTGCTCGCGTTCATGATCGGGCTCGTGAAGGTGACGAGCGGCGACCTGCCGCCGCTCGCGGTCGGTGCCCTCGCGGTGGCCGTGGCCGTCCTCGCGACCGGATGGGTCGTCGTGGAGCGTCGGGCGGCCTCGCCGATGGTCGATCTGCGCATGCTGGCGAAGCCCGCGCTGTGGCACGCGTGCGTGCTCACCCTCGTCATCACCACCGGTTTCGGGATGGTGGCCTTCCTGCTCCCGCAGATGTTCGCGACACCGGCCGACGGGTACGGCTTCGGACTCGGCACCACCGACATCGGACTGCTCCTGCTGCCCGGCGCCGTCGCCGGGGCGTTCGGCGACTCGGTCGGCGGGGTCGCGGCGCGGCGTTTCGGTCTGCGTGCCGTACTCGTCGTGGGCACCGTCGTCATGGCGGCCACGGTGTTCGCCCTGGCGTCCCTGCACACCGCGACGTGGCAACTCGTCCTCGCGAAGGTGCTGGTCGCGATCGCCGCGGGCGTCGGTACCACGGCGTTGCTCACCAGTGCCGTCACCGCCGTCGAGACGCGGGACACCGGCATCGCCACCAGCCTGCTCGTGGTGACACGCGTGATCGGCGTCGCCCTGGGCTCCCAGGTCGGCGGCGCGATCCTCGACGCCGGGGCCGCCCGGGACGGGCCGACCGTCCGAGTCGGCCTTCGCCACGGGTTTCGCCGTCGCCGGTCTCGTCGCCGCGCTGTCACTGCTCATCGTCCGCATCACGAAGAAGGGAACCCAGCCATGACATCCACCGGTCCGTCGAGGGACGGAAGTACTTCCGCGAAGCGCGAGGTTCTGATCTGCGGGGCCAGTATCGCCGGACCCGCGCTGGCGTACTGGCTCCACCGGTCCGGATTCGCGGTCACCGTCGTGGAGAAGGCGAGCGCGCGCGCGGCGGTGGCTACCGATCGACATCCGCGGCACCGCGATCGAGGCGGTCCGGCGGATGGGGATACTGCCGCGGCTGCGGGACGCGCACATCGACTCGCGCCGCTGCACCTTCCTCGACGCCGACGGCGGGAAAGTGGCCTCGGTCAGCCCCAGCGCCGTCGCCGGCAGCGTCGAGGACAGGACCTTGAGGTACGTCGTGGGGATCTGGCCGCGCTCCTCCACGCGAGCGTCCGCGACGACGTGGAGTTCCTGTTCGACAACTCCGTCGACACCCTCGACCAGACCGAGCACGGCGTCGACGTCACCTTCCACCGTGGACAGCGGCGCACGTTCGACCTGGTGGTCGGCGCCGACGGTATGCACTCCGCCACCCGGAAGTCCCTGTTCGGCCCCGAGGAACAGTTCCACCGCTACCTGGGCTACTGCTTCGCCATCTTCACCATGCCGAACACCTTCGGGCTCTCCCGCGAGCTCGTGATGTGGAACACCCGGGAAGGCCGCTGCCCTCTACGCCGTCGGGGACGGCGAGGAGTTGCACGCCTTCCTGAACTTCCACCGACCGGAACCGCCGCTCGACGCGCTCCGGAACCCCGACGCCCAACGGGACCTGGTCGCCGCGACGTTCGCGGGCGCGGGATGGAGGTCCCCGGCCTGGTCGACGCCATGCGCGACGCGGACGACCTGTTCTTCGACACCGCCGGTCAGATCCGCATGCCCCGCTGGTCCAGGGCCGCGTCGCGCTCGTCGGCGACGCCGCGTACGCGCCCTCGTTCCTCACCGGACAAGGCACGAGCCTGGCGTTGGTCGGTGCCTACATGCTCGCCAACTCCTCGCCACGAACCGGGACCACACCGCCGCCCTCGCCGCCTACGAGCGCGGCGTGCGCGAGTTCGTCGCCATGAACCAGGCGCTGGTCGACAACGGTGCGGCCACGCTCTTCCCCACCACGGCGCAGGACCTGGAGCGACGCGACACCATGTTGCGCGGCCTCGTCACCCTGCCCGCCGCACCGGCGCGACCGGCCCACTCGGCCCTGACGCTGCCGGAGTTCGCGCCGACGCCGTGATCGGGCGCGGCAGCCGCAGCGCTTGACGTCCTTGCTGGAGGCCCTCGCGTGACGTCCTTAAGGGAGGCAGCGGCCGGGGCGTGGGACCCCGGCCGTGGCGTCGGCGGTATGGGGCTACGACAGGCCGTCGGGAGTGGCGCGGGCCAGGCCCGTCTGGTAGGCGATGACGACGAGTTGCGCCCGGTCGCGGGCCTCCAGCTTCGTCATGGCGCGCTGCACGTGGGCGCGGACGGTGAAGGGGCTGAGGAACATCCGCTCGGCGATCTCCTGGTTGGACAGGCCGGTCGCGACCAGGGCCACCATCTCGCGCTCGCGCGGGTGAGTACGGCGAGCTGTTCATGGTCGCGCGGCGGGCGTCGTCCGGTGTGGCCAGGAAACGGGAGACCAGGGACCGGGTCGCGGCGGGCGACAGAAGGGTGTCGCCCTCGGCGATCGTCCGCACGGCGTCCAGCAGGTCCTCGGCCCCGATGCCCTTGCCGATGAAGCCACCGGCCCCCGCGCGCAGCGCCTGCGCGACGTACTCGTCGGTCTCGTACGTGGTGAGGATCAGGATGCGGCTGGCGCGCAGTTCCTGGTCCGCGCAGATCTCCGACGTGGCGGTGAGGCCGTCCACCCCGGGCATACGGATGTCCATGATCACCACATCCGGGCGCAGTTCCCGGTGAGTCTCACCGCCTCCCTGCCGTCAGCGGCCTCGCCGACGACGGTGATGTCGTCGGCGGAGTCGAGAGTATCCGGAAGGCACCGCGCAGCAGTGCCTGATCGTCGGCGAGGAGCACCCGCAGCGTCATGGCGCATCCCCGGCCTCTCCGCCGCCCGTCCGGCCGTCGTCCGCCCGGCCGTCGTCCGCGCGATCGTCGTCCGCGCGGCCGTGGTCCATCCGACCGTTGTCCGTCGCTTTGTCGGTCATCGGCTCCTCGGTGGTCGTCGCTCCGTCGGTCCCGCGCGTCGGGTCCTTGGCGGGCGGGAGGGCAGCTCGGTGGAGACGAGGAAGCCGCCCTCCGGGCGTTTGCCCGCGGAAAGGTGTCCCCGACCGCGGTGGCACGTTCACGCATCCCGATCAGACCGTAACCGGGCGGACGGCCGGGCACGGTGGAAACGGTCGGGCCCGTGGACGCGGTCGGGCCCGTGGACGCGGTCCGCCCGGACGGGTGCCGCCTCCGTCGTCGGCGACGGTGATGGTCACGCGATCGCGGTGCCAGGTGAGGCGCACCCGGGCGCTGCCGGTGCCTGCGTGCTTGGTCACGTTGGTCAGGGCCTCCTGGACGATGCGGTAGGCGGTGAGGTCCATCCCCGGCGGCAGCGGCCTGGCCGTGCCCTCCTGGTGCACCGAGACCTCCAGCCCCGCGCGGCGGAAGGACGCGAGGAGCGTGGGAAGCCGGGACAGCCCGGGGCCGGTTCGGCGGGCTCGGCCGCGTCCCCGGGCTGGCGCAGCAGGCCGACGGTGGCCCGCAGGTCGTCGAGCGCGTCGCCGGTGGTCGCCACCAACTCCACCAGGCTCTTGCGGGTCTGCTCCGGGCGGGTGTCGAAGAGGTGGGCGGCGACCGTGGCCTGCGCGTTGGCCAGGGTGATCTGGTGGGCGACGAGGTCGTGCAACTCCCGGGCGATGCGCAGCCGTTCCTCGTCCACTCTCCGGCGTGCCTCGCTCTCCCGGCTCTCCTCGGCCTGCCGGGCTCGCTCCTCCACGGCCGCCAGATAGGCCCGCCGGTTCTGCACCGAGTAGCCGAGTACGCCGGCCACCAGCGGGAACGCCGCCACCGCCCCCACCCTGCTCACGTCCTTCCACGAGAGGGCCCCGAACAGGGGGCGGAGGCGACCAGCAGCGCCACGGAGGTGAGCGACACCGCGCTCACCGCGTGCCGTCGGGTGCGCGCGGTGAGCGAGTAGGCGGTGATCACGGCGGGGCCACGATGAGCGGGCTCAGCAGGAGGTCCAGGAACGGCACCACCATGCCGCACGCGGTCGTGGCCGCCATGGCGGCCAGGGCGCCCTGTGCCGCGCCGGCAGCACGGCACAGGACACCACGGCGATGACGTAGGCGGCGACGGGCGGCCACGAGAGCGTGCTGCCGTCCTCCCGCACCACGCCGCCGAGCAGGCAGAGCACGAACGCCGTCGCCGTGATCGTCCCTCCCGCCACCACGTGCCGCGTGGGTGCGGACCGCCGCCACCTGTGTTCGTCATGACAGCTCAGTAGCGGCCGACGGGGAACGGCGGCACCGCGGCGTCCGGCTCGGTCACGGAGCCCGGACACGCCTGCTCAGCGCCTCACCCTCGATGTCCACGTTCGGCAGCACGCGGTCCAGCGTACGGGGAGCCACCAGGCCCGGTGGCCGAGCAGGGCCAGGACCGCGGGCACGATCGCCATCCGGACCACGAAGGCGTCGAAGAGGACGGCGGAGGCCAGGCCGACGCCCATCGTCTGGATGGTCGGCATGTGAATCCCGACGAACCCGGCGAACACGCTGATCATGATGATCGCCGCCGCGGCCACGACCCGTCCGCTGTGCCGGAAGCCGCTGACGATCGCCTCGCCGGGGACGCGCCGTGGACGTAGGTCTCCCGCATCCGGGTGAGGAGGAAGACCTCGTAGTCCATGGCGAGGCCGAACACGATGCCGATGATGAGGATCGGCATCAGCGACATGACCGGGCCGGTCTGCTCGATGCCGATCAGGTCCGCCGCCCAGCCCCACTGGAAGACGGCGACGAGGACACCGAAGGCGGCACCCACCGACAGCAGGAAGCCGAGCGCGGCCTTGACCGGGACCAGGATCGAGCGGAAGACCACCATCAGCAGGAGCACCGCCAGGCCGATGACCACGGTCAGGTAGGGGATGAGCGCGTCGGACATGGCCTGGGAGATGTCGATGTTCATCGCGGTGGTACCGGTCACCGAGATCTCGGCGCCCGTGTCCGCCTCGACTCCGGAGGCCGCGCTTCGGATCGTGTGCACCAGGTCCTGGTGTCGCCGCTGTTCGGCGCGGTCTCCGGGACGGCGGTGAGGACGGCCGTGTCCCTGTGCTGGTTGAAGCCCGGATCACCGACCGACGCGACCCCGTCCACTCCCTGAGGGTCTTGGCGACCAGGTCCGTAGTGGCTGCGGTGTCCCCGGACTTCGAGGTGTCCACGACCACGGTCAACGGACCGTTGAAGCCGGGGCCGAAGCCTTCCGACAGCAGGTCGTAGGCACGGCGCTCGGTGGTCTCCACCGACTTGGACTCGTCTCCGGCCAGGCCGAGTTCGAGGTTGAGCGCGGGCAGGGCGACGGCGCCGAGACCGAGTCCGGTGATCATCAGCACGGCCACCGGGCGGCGCAGCACGAACCGCGCCCAGCGGACCCGAGGCCGGGCCGACCGGCCGTGGCGGGCGCGCGGTGCGGGCGTTCGCCTCCCGGCTGGGCGGCCTTGCGGACGGCGCGCGGCAGTACCTTCCGGCCGAAGAAGCCGAACAGCGCGGGCGTCAGGGTCAGCGCGACGAGTACGGCGAGGGCCACGGCGCCCGCACCGCCCATGCCCATCTTGGTGAGTTCGGGGATTCCGACGACCCCAGGCCGACCAGGGCGATGAAGACGGTGGCCCCGCGAAGACGACGGCGGACCCGGCGGTGCCCACCGCCCGGCCCGCGGCCTCCTCCGGCTCCCTGCCCTGGGCGCGCTCGTCGCGGAAACGGGAGGTGATGAAGAGCGCGTAGTCGATGCCGACGGCCAGCCCCAGCATCAGCGCCAGGATGGTGACGGTGTCCGTCAGCCCCAGCGGGACGGTCAGCGCGGAGACCAGACCGAAGGCGATGCCCACGCCCACGAAGGCCGTCAGCAGCGACAGTCCGGCCGCGGCCAGCGACCCGAGGGCGAGGATCAGCACCACCGCCGCGACCACCACGCCGACCAGCTCCGTCGTACCGCCCAGTCCCTCCTCCGAGTCCAGGGCCGAGCCTCCGACCTCCACGGTCAGCCCCGCGTCCCGGGCCTGGCTCGCGGCATCCTCCAGGGCGCTCTTCGCCTGCTCGGTGAGGTCCGCGGCGTCCGCGGTGTAGGTGAGCGTGGAGTAGGCGATGGTGCCGTCCTCACTGACGGCGCTGGTCTTGTAGGGGTCGGTGATCGACTGGACCTGGTCGCCCCCGTCCAGCGAGCCGATCGCGTCCTCGACAGCCGCCTTGTTCTCCCGGCCGTCACCCGCTGCCCGTCCGGGGCCTGGAACACCAGGCGGGCGTCGGCGCCCTGCGAGTTGCCCTCGGGGAAGCGCTCATCCAGCAGGTCGAACGCCTTCTGCGACTCGGTGCCGGGCATGGAGAGGTCCCCTTCCTCCCCTTCCGGCGCCATGGCGGCGGCGGCGACGGCCAGCACCAGGGCTCCCAGCCACAGACCACCCACGAGTCGGCGCCGCCGGAAGGCCCATCGTCCGACCCGGTAAAGAAATGTCGCCACCTGTGGATCACTCCAGACACCGCTAGGAAGGAAACGCGCGAGATTCGCGCGCCTCCAACACTTCCCTCCGGTGCCCCGCCGGGCATCGTCCCCGTTGCCGTCTTCGCCTGGTGCGCCCGGACCAGTCGCTCGCCCGGTCTGGTGCCTACGCACCACACGGCGGCTCGGGTTCCTGGTACTGGTGGTGTTCGGCCAGGCCCCGGGGTGGGCCGCCGACCGAGGAGGATGGGGCCGGCGGCCCGTCCGCTCAGGCTGCCGCCGCACCCGAGCGCTTTCTGAGTGAAGAGACAACCACCGCGACCAGCGCGCCGGGAGGGTGTGCGGCGGACCTGTGCACGTGCGTGCGTCACACGGGGTGCGAAGCCCTCCCCGCGCACCCGGGCAGTCACCCGGCGGGGCCGGGCGGCCACCCGGCGGGGCGCGTTCCGCGGACGGGCGCTCACCCGCGTCCGTCCGCGCCCCGCCAGTCCTCGTACCGGATACGGGAGATCTCCAGGACCTCGCCCGTCGTCGCCCACTCGTCCCGGCCCAGCCGCGCCAGCGGGCGCAGCCGTCCCACCTCGGGGTGGCCGTCGACCATGACGCGCTCGTCGACGGCGGCGTGCACCACCCGCCCGAAGACCACCGTGCAGTCCCCAGGCACACGGTGCTGTGCAGCACGCACTCCAGGGCGACCGGGAGGCCGCGACGCGCGGGGCTTGACGCGCAGGCTCGCCTCCCGGTCCAGGCCCACGGCCTCGAACTCGTCGACCTCGGGCGGGAAGTCCGTCGCCGTCGCGTTGATCTGCTCGAAGAGTTCCTCGGGCGCGAGGTTGACCGTGAACTCGCCGGTCTCCTCGATGTTGCGCAGCGAGTCCTTGCGCCCCACCGAGGTGAACTGCACGATCGGCGGCGCCACGCACGCGACCGTGAAGAACGAGTGCGGCGCGAGGTTCGGGACGGCGGTGTCACGCGCGACGGTGGACACCCAGGCGATCGGACGGGGACGACAACCGAGGTCAGGAGCTTGTAGAACGGGTTGCGCCCCATGGTGGCGGGATCGAGGTCGATTCGCATGCCCCAAGTATCCGCCGCCGTCCGGCCCCGCCGCCGCCCGGTATCCGACGTTCCGTGTCCGCTGACGCGACGACCCGCCCGCGCGGCGCCGTCGCGGCCGCGTGGACGGGTCTCGGCCCGCGCGGGCACGGTCTCGGCCGCGCGGGCGGGACGCCGGTCAGACGCCGGAGTAGGAGTGCTTGCCTGAGAGGAAGATGTTGACGCCGTAGTAGTTGAACAGGAAGCAGCCGAAGGCGATCAGCGCCAGGTAGGCGGCCTTGCGGCCCTTCCACCCGGCGGTGGCGCGGGCGTGCAGGTAGGCGGCGTAGGCGACCCAGGTGATGAAGGTCCACACCTCCTGGGGTCCCAGCCCCAGTACCGGCCCCAGGCGGCCTCGGCCCAGATCGCGCCCGCGATGATGGCGAAGGTCCACAGCGGGAAGATCGCCGCGTTCACGCGGTAGGCGAACTTGTCCAGCGTGGCCGCTGACGGCAGCCTGCTCCACACCGCGGCCAGCTTGGTCTCGCGGCCCGCCGTCAGCCCGGCCTCGTAGCGGTCCCGGCACAGGTAGAGCACGGCGGAGATCGCGCCGAGGTAGAGCACCGCGCCCGAGACCATGGCGCAGGAGACGTGGATCCACAGCCAGTACGAGTGCAGGGCCGGGACGAGCTGGTCGGAGTCGGTGTAGAGCACCGAGACGGCGAGGCCCAGGTCGAGCAGGATGGTCGTCACCATGAACAGGCCCAGCCAGCGGACCGGCTTCTTCAGCGCGAGCAGACCGAGGTAGACGCCGACGGTCAACGCGCCGAAGGTGATGGAGAACTCGTACATGTTCGCCCACGGGCGCGCTGCACGGAGGCGGCGCGGGCGACGACCGCCATCGCGTGGAACGCCCAGGCCAGGCCCGTGAGTCCGATGGCGATGTAGCCCAGCAGGTCACCGCGTTCGGAGCCGTTCGCCGCCCGGGGCCGTCCGCGATGCCCCGGTCGGCGGCCCCGGACCGCACGGTGACGCGGGGCGTTCGAGCGTCGCCGCTCCGCCGCGCGCGACGGAGACCGCGGCAGGGGCCGTGGCCGGTTCCTCGGCGGTCAGGGCGCGGGACTGCACCGCCACCCGGCTGCGGGTGCCGAACGTCCACTCCCGATGTGCGCCAGGAACGCCAGGGTGTAGACGGCCATCGCCGAATAGATCAGGTAGTTGCTGAGGTGGGCCAGGTTCTCGTTGACGGCTGCGGCAACGGTCATCACGGGCACTCCTTCTCACGACAGTCGCGGAACTGCGGGGAGGACGGGGCGGACACGGCGGCTTCCGCGCGGGCGACGGCTATGACGGGCCCGGCGGCGACGCGATCGGGCCGGGCGGCGACGCGATCGGCTCCGCCGGTGGCGGGCTCGGGCACGGCGGTGGCGGGCTCGGTCCCGGCGCCGGGCCGGGAGTTCGCGATGCCACGGGCGGGGCCACCGGGGCCCGCGGTCCGTGGGCGGGTGCGTGACGACACAGCGGTGGACACTCCAGCCGTAGTTCGTGACCTGCTGGTGGAAGCGCGCGGTCGCCGTGGAGCCGCGGGTGCCGGGCACACCGCGGAGGGCTTCGATCGTGACCGCAGGGAACAGACTAGGCCCTGCGCCCGTACGCGAAGGCGCCAGCCCCTGTTGTGCCGCCGAGCCTCGCACCGGCATACCCGGCGGCCCCGGTTCCGTTTTTCCGGAACATGAACACGGCCCTTCCAGGCCCTTCCGGGATATGCGCGCCCGAATTCGGTACGGGCCCGGCGACTTGACGGACTCCGGTTTTGCGGGGCGCCGCGCGACGACTTCGCCGCCCGCCCGGCACGGATATCACCTTGCCCGCCCGCTCAACCACGGTGGCCACCAGGGATTTGACGCCCGTCCGCCCTGTTCAGAAGCGCCTAAAAGAGGTTGACGGCAACACAAGGGCCCTTACCATGCGAAGGCAACATAGTTGCCGTGGGTAGATGGTGACCGGCCTTGACGCGGTGGCACGTTGCAGGGTGATGGGGCACCCATCACGGGGATATTCTGGGGAATTGTTGGTGTACAGCGCGCCGAAGCATGCCGTTTACCCTTGACGACCGCTCAACAGCGGGTGTGGTTCGCCCAGAAACTCACCCCGGAGAGCCCGCTCTACAACATCAGCGCTTACGCGGAAATTCAGGGCCGCTCGATCTCGGCGTATTCGAACGGGCATTGCGGCACACCATGGAGGAGGCCGAGTCCCTCCGGGTCCGGTTCGGCGAGGACGCCGGGCGCCCCTGGCAGAAGCTGGCCCCGCACCCGACTGGCCTCTGCGTTTCCACGATCTGAGCGCCGAGGAGGACCCCGGGAGGCCGCCCGGGAGACGATGGTGGCGGCCCTGTACGAGCCGATCGACCTCCGGTCGGGGCCGGTGTTCTTCCATACGGTGTTCCAGGTGGGACCCGAGCATTTCCTGTGGTACATGCGCATGCACCACATCGCGCTCGACGGTTACGGCTACAACCTCGTCGTACAGCGCGCGGCCGCCTGTTACACGGCGCTCGCCGCCGGTGAGGAGATACCGCCCACCCCTTCGCGCCACTCGATGAATTAATCCGTGCCGATACCGAGTACCTCTCTTCGCCGGACAGCGAACGCGACCGCGAATACTGGCGCGAGCGCTTCGCCGAGCACACCGAGATGCTCACCCTCCCCGACCGGCCACAGGGTTTGTGGCCGGATTCCATGCGGCACTCCGCGCGGCTGGACGCGGGTCTCTTCACGGAAATCAAAGGGTCGCCGAGCAAGCCCGAGTGAGCTGGCAGGCCGCCCTCACCGCGGCGATCGCCGCTTACCTGCGCCCTTCACCACGGGCGACGGAGTCATTCTCAGCTTCCCGTCACCGGCCGCAGGACGGATGCCGCCCGCGCCACACCGGGAATGCTCGCCAACGTCCTCCCGCTGCGTCTGGACGTGCGCGCGGACACCCGTTCACCGCACTCCTGCGCCATACCGCACACGAGATGCGCGGCCTCCTGAAACACCAGCGCCACCGCGGCGAGGACCTGCGCAAGGACCTCGGCCTGGGCAGCGGCAGCAGGCGCATGTTCGGCCCGTCCGTCAACTTCCTCCCCTCCGGCAGGATCTGCGGTTCGGGCCGTGCGCCGCCGCCGTCCACGGCATGTCCAGCGGCCCCATCGACGACCTGACGGTCACCTTCGACGGCGGGACGGAGAACGACGGGCTGCGCGTCAACTTCGAAGGCAACCCGGCCGCGTACACCGCCGACGAGATCGCCGACCACCGCCGCCGCTTCCTCGGGTTCCTGCGCCGCCTCGTGGCCGACCCGGGCCGGGCGGTGGGGCGTACCGGCGTGCTCGACGCGGCGGACCGGCAGCGGGTGCTGACCGGGTTCAACGCCCCGCGGCCGACCTCGCCGCGGCCACCCGCCCGGCGCGGCCCCGGCCGGTGCCGACACGTCCGTCGCCGACCGGGCCGGGGCCACCCTGCCCGAGCTGTTCGAGGCGCGCGTCCGGCACGCCCCGGCGCGCCGGCCCTGACCTGGCGTGAGGCGACCCTGACCTACGGGGAGTTGAACGCGCGGGCCAACCGGCTCGCCCGCGCGCTGATCGCGCGCGGCGCGGCCCCGAGCGGCTGGTCGCGCTGGTGCTGCCGCCGTCGGTCGAGTTGGTCGTGGCCGTTCTCGCGGTGCTCAAGGCCGGTGCGGCGTACCTCCCGATCGACCCGGACGCCCCGGCCGCCCGTACCGCCGCCGTCCTCAAGGACGCCGACCCGGTGGCCGTACTGGACGCCGACACGACCGCCACGCTCCTGACCGCCGGTCCCGGCGCGGACCCGGGCGCGGAGACCAACACAGCCCCGGACACGGGCGCGGAGGCCAGCACAGGCGCGGACACGGGTACCGGTCCGCGCGCGGACGCCGACGTCGATCCGGGCGACGTCGATCCGGGCGACGCCGACCGAACCGCCGCGCTCCGCCCCGACCACCCCGCGTACGTGATCTTCACCTCCGGCTCGACGGGCGAGCCCAAGGGCGTGGTGGTCTCCCACCGCAACGTGACCCGTCTCCTCGCCACCACCGCCGGGGAGTTCGGCTTCGGTGAGGACGACGTGTGGACGATGTTCCACTCGTACGCCTTCGACTTCTCCGTGTGGGAGCTGTGGGGCGCGCTGCTGCACGGCGGGCGGCTCGTCGTGGTCCCCGGTCGGTGGCCCGTGCCCCGAGGAGTTCCGGGACCTGCTCGCCGAGCAGCGAGTGACCGTGCTCAACCAGACACCCTCGGCGTTCTACCAGCTCATCCGGGCCGACGCCCGGCGGCGGCGGCCGCTCCGGCTGCGCCGTGTGATCTTCGGCGGTGAGGCGCTGGCCCCGGCAGGCTCGCCGAGTGGTACGCGGCGCACCCCGACGACCGGCCCCGACTGGTCAACATGTACGGCATCACCGAGACCACCGTGCACGTCACCCACCGCCCCTGGACCGTGGCAGCGCGGCCGACGACCCCGGCTCCACGATCGGCGCGCCCCTGCCGGACCTGCGCGCCTACGTGCTGGACGCGGCGCTCCAGCCGGTGCCGCCCGGCGTCGTCGGCGAGTTGTACGTGGCCGGACCCGGCCTGACCCGCGGCTATCTGGGGCGCCGGGGCTGACCGCCGGGCGGTTCGTCGCCTGCCCTTCGGGGCGCCGGGCGAGCGCATGTACCGCACCGGCGACCTCGCGCGGTGGTCCCCGAGGGCCTGCTGCGCTACGAGGGCCGCGCCGACGACCAGGTCAAGATCCGCGGCTTCCGCATCGAACTCGGCGAGATCGAGGCGGCGTTGGCCCGGCACCCGCGGATCGCCGCCTCCTGCGTACAGCTGCGCGAGGACCGGCCGGGCGACCCGTACCTCGTCGGCTACGCCGTGCCGCGCGAGGGCGCCCTCGACCCGCCGAGGTGCGGGCGTGGGTGGCCCGCTCGCTGCCCGGCTACATGGTCCCCGCCGCCGTCGTCGCCCTGGACGCCCTGCCGCTGACGCCCAACGGCAAGCTGGACCGCGCGGCGCTGCCCGCGCCGGTGTGGGACGGCGGGAGCGCCGGGCGCGCCCGCACACCCGCGCGAGGAGACGCTGTGCGCCCTGTTCGCCGAGGTGCTCGGCGTGGAGCGGATCGGCACCGACGACAGCTTCTTCGACCTCGGCGGCCACTCGCTGCTGGCCACCCGGCTCATCGTGCGGATCCGCGCCGAACTCGGCGTCGAGGTACCGGTGGCCGACCTGTTCGAGGCACCGACGGTCGCGGGCCTCGCCCAGCGGATCACCGACGCGGCCACCGTCCGCCCGGCCCTGGTCCCGCAGCCGCGCCGGACGCCCCGCCGCTGTCGTACGCCCAGCGCAGACTGTGGCTGCTGCACCAGGTCGAGGGCATCGGCTCGACGTACAACATGCCGCTGGCCCTGCGGCTGACCGGAGCGCTGGACCTCGACGCGCTGCGGGCCGCGATCGACGACGTGGTGGCCCGCCACGAGTCGCTGCGCACGGTGTTCCCCGAGGCGGGGCGAGGCCAGGCAGCGGGTGCTGGACGGCGTCGCCGTGCCGCTGCCGGTCACCGGGACCGACGCGGCGCGGCTGCCGGAGCTGCTGGCCGCCGCCGCGACCGCGCCCTTCGACCTCACCCGCGACCTGCCGCTGCGCGTCGCCCTCCACCGGCTCTCCGCGAGCGAACACGTCCTGCTGCTGGTGCTCCACCACATCGCGGGCGACGGCTGGTCCATGGCACCGCTCACCCGCGACCTGAGCACGGCCTACGCCGCGCGGGCGGCCGGGTCCGCGCCCGGCTGGGCACCGCTGCCGGTGCAGTACGCCGACTACACCCTCTGGCAGCGGCGGCTGCTCGGCGACGAGACCGACCCGGACAGCCTGGCGTACCGGCAACTGGCCTACTGGCGTGCCACGTTGGCCGGGCTGCCCGAGGAGATCGCCCTGCCCACCGACCGGCCACGCCCCGACCGGCCCGGCCACCGCGGGCGTGCGCTGCCGGTCCGGTTCGACGCGGAGCTGCACGGGCGCTCGACCGGCTGGCGGGCGAGCGCCGCGCCACCTTGTTCATGGTCCTCCAGGCAGGACTTGCCGCGCTGCTGACCCGGCTCGGCGCGGGCACGGACATCCCACTGGGCACCGCCGTGGCCGGGCGCGGCGACCAGGCGCTGGACGAGCTGGTCGGCTTCTTCGTCAACACCCTGGTGCTGCGCACCGACACCTCGGGCGACCCCACGTTCGGCGAGCTGGTGGACCGGGTCCGGCAGGGCGACCTGGAGGCGTACGCCCACCAGGACTTCCCCTTCGAGCGGCTGGTGGAGGTCCTCAACCCCGGCCGCGCGGTGCACCGCCAGCCGCTGTTCCAGGTGCTCGTGGTGGTGCAGAACACCCCGAAGGCCGGATGGGAGCTGCCGGGCCTGGTGACCGGCGCCGAGCCCATGCACCCCGGCGGCGCCAAGTTCGACCTGTCGCTCGACCTGACCGAGACCCGCGACGCCGACGGCCGCTGCCAGGGGCTTGAGGGCTACCTCGAATACAGCACCGACCTGTTCGAGGAGGCGACCGTCACCGCCGTACTGGCGCGGCTGGAGCGCCTGTTGCGCGCCGTGGCCGACGACCCGGACCGGCGCGTCGGCGACGTCGAACTGCTCACCGCCGCCGAGCGCGCGAGCCTCACCACCGGCTGGAACGACACCGACCGGGAGCTGCCCGAACTCACCACGCCCCAGCTCTTCGAGGCCCAGGCGGCGCGCACGCCCGACGCGCCCGCGCTGCTCTTCCCCGGCGTCGAGCTGTCGTACGCGGAACTCAACGCCCGTGCCAACATGCTGGCGCGGCGGCTCATCGCCCGGGCGTCGGCCCCGAGGACGTCGTGGCGCTGCTGCTGCCGCGCTCGGCGGAGCTGGTCATCGCCGTACTGGCCGTCGGCAAGGCCGGGGCCGCCTACCTCCCGGTCGACCCGGAGTACCCGGCGGAGCGCGTCCGCTACCTGTTCGCCGACGCCGAGCCGGGGCTGGCCCTGGCCACCGCGCGGACGGCCGACGCGCTCCCCGACGGCATCCCGCACCTGGTCCTCGGCGACGACGCGCCGTACGACACGCGGGACCACGAGAACGTGCGGGACGCGGAGCGCCGGGTTCCGCTGGCGCTCACCCACCCCGCCTACGTCATCTACACCTCGGGCTCCACCGGCCGCCCCAGGGCGTGGTCGGCACCCACACCGGAGTGGCCGCGCTGCTCACCGCCCAGCGTGAGCGACTGGACGTCGGGCCGGGGACCGGGTCCTCCAGTTCGCCTCGTTCAGCTTCGACGCGGCGTTCTGGGAGCTGGTGATGGCGCTGCTGTCCGGCGCGACCCTGGTCCTCGCCCCGTCCGACGCGCTGCGTCCCGGCGCGCCGCTGGTCGGGCTCGTCGCCGAGCGGCGGGTCACCCACGCGACGCTGCCACCGGCCGTGCTCGACGTCCTGGACCCCGGCGACCTGCCCTCGGTCCGCTCCCTGGTGGTGGCGGGCGAGGCGGCGACCGCCGAGCTGGCCGCCCGCTGGTCGCCGGGCCGCCGCCTGGTCAACGCGTACGGGCCCACCGAGACCACCGTGTGCGCCACCATGAGCGCGCCCCTGGCGGGCGGCGCCCGGCCGCCGATCGGCACCCGATCACCCGCGCCCGCGCGTACGTCCTGGACGAGCGGCTGCGGCCGGTGCCGCCCGGCGTCCCCGGCGAGCTGTACGTGTCCGGCGCCGGGCTGGCCCGCGGCTATCTGGGCCGGGCGGGGCTCACCGCCACCCGGTTCGTCGCCTGCCCCTTCGGGGCGCCGGGCGAGCGCATGTACCGCACCGGCGACCTCGCCAAGCGCCGGACGGACGGCACCCTGGTCTACCTCGGCCGCACCGACGACCAGGTCAAGGTGCGCGGGCACCGGGTGGAACCGGGCGAGATCGCCTCGGCGCTCACCGACCAGCCGGAGGTCGCCCAGGCCGTCGTGGTGCCCCGCGCCGACCGCCCGGGCAACTCGTCGGGTACGTCGTCCCGACCGCGGAGGAGACGGCCGACGCGAGCGCGCGGCGCCAGGTCGACGACTGGCAGGACATCTTCCAGGCCCAGTACGGGGCGGCCCGCGGAGCAGGCGGCGGAACCGGCGTTCGGCGAGGACTTCGCGGGCTGGAACAGCAGCGTGGACGGCAGGCCGATCCCGCTGGAGCAGATGCGGGCGTGGCGGGCCGCGACCGTCGAACGCGTCCTGGAGCTGCGGCCCCGCCGCGTCCTGGAGATCGGCGTCGGCAGCGGCCTGATCCTCTCCCAGGTGGCGCCGCACTGCGAGACGTACTGGGGCACCGACTTCTCCCCGCCGTCGTCGACACGCTGCGCCGACGGGTCGGGGAACGGCCGGAGTTGCGCGACCGGGTGGAGCTGCGGGCCCAGCCCGCGCACGATCTGACGGGGCTGCCCGCGGCTCGTTCGACCTCGTCGTGCTCAACTCCGTGGTGCAGTACTTCCCGCACCTCGACTACCTGCGCGAGGTGCTGGCCGGGGCGGTCTCCCTGCTGGCCGACGGGGCGCGGTCTACCTCGGCGACATCCGCAACCTGCGGCTGCTGCGCCACCTGCGGACGGCCGCGGAGCGCCACCGGCTGGGCGAGGGCGCCGACCCGCGCGGCTGGGGTACGCGGTCGAGCAGAGCGTGCTGGCCGAGAAGGAACTCCTGCTGGACCCCGAGTTCTTCGCGGGCCTGGCCAGCGGTACGAACCCGGCGGACCGCGTGAACCCGGCGGGGCTCACGGGTCCGGTGGGCGGTGTGACATCCGGCTCAAGCGCGGCGGCGACCACAACGAGCTGACCCGGTACCGCTACGAGGTGGTCCTGCACCGGCGGCCCGCCGTCCCCTCGACGCCCTCCCCGTGCTTGCCTGGCGCCGCGGTGACGACCTCGGGGCCCTCGCCGACCGGCTCGCGGCGCACGCCGGGCCGGTCCGGGTGACCGGCGTCCCCAACGCCCGCCTGGGCAGCGCGCGTTCGACGGACCCGGAACCGGCCGCCCCGGACCCGGAGGAGCTGCACGCCCTGGGCGCGCGGCTCGGTCTGCGGACGCTGCTGACCTGGTCGGCCGACGACGAGACGCTGGAGGCGGTGTTCACCGACACCCGGCCGACACCCGGTCACCGGGGTCTACCGGCCCGGCCGCACCGGTGCGCGCCCGGCCAACGACCCCGGTCTGGGCCGCCGGGCCGGGACGCTCGCGTCCGACCTGCGCGCCCGGCTCGGCGAGCGGCTACCCGGCTTCATGGTGCCCGCCGCGCTGGTGGTGCTGGAGGCGCTGCCGCTGACGCCGAACGGGAAGGTGGACCGCAAGGCGCTGCCCGCCCGGACCTGGCGGTGGAGGTCTCCGGCGCGGCCCGCGCACGGCGCGCGAAGAGGTGCTGTGCGGGCTGTTCGCCGAGGTGCTCGGCCTCGAACGGGTCGGCATCGACGACGACTTCTTCGCCCTCGGCGGCCACTCCCTGCTCGCCACCCGGCTCGTCAGCCGGATCAGGTCGGTGCTCGGTACCGAACTGACCATGGGTCCCTCTTCGAGGCGCCGAGCGTGGCCGGACTCGCCGCCCGCTTCGCGCCGGACGCCGGGCCCGCGCGGCCCGCGTTGACGGCGCGTCCGCGCCCGGAGCGGATCCCCTGTCGTTCGCCCAACGGCGCCTGTGGTTCGTCAACCGGCTCCAGGGCGCCAGCGCCCTGTACAACATGCCCGTCGCCCTGCGCCTCACCGGCACCGCCGACCACCACGCCCTACACGCCGCCCTCGGCGACCTGATCACCCGCCACGAATCCCTGCGCACCGTCTTCCCCGAAACCGACGGCGAAGCACACCAACACATCCTCCCCGCACCCCACCTCCCCTGCCCACCGAGGACGTGGCGGACGAGACCGCGCTGGAGGACGCCCTGCGGGCGGAGGTCATGGCGCCCTTCGACCTGGCGTGTGATCTGCCGCTACGGGCCCGGCTGTTCGTACTCGGGCCGACCGAGAGCGTGCTGCTCCTGGTCATGCACCACATCGCCGCCGACGGCTGGTCCATGGCACCCTCGCACGCGACCTCGGCACCGCCTACGCCGCCCGCCGCGCCGGACACGCCCCCGACTGGCAGCCACTCCCCGTCCAGTACGCGGACTACACCCTCTGGCAACGCGAACTCCTCGGCGACGAGAGGGAAGAGGGCAGCCTCGCGGGTGTCCAGCTCGACCACTGGCGCCGCGTACTCGACGGGCTGCCCGAGGAGCTGGCCCTGCCCGTCGACCGGCCGCGCCCGGCAGTGGCCGGACACCGAGGCGGGCGGGTCGACATCCGGTGGGACGCGGAGTTGCACCGGGGCTGGTCGACCTCGCCCGCCAGGCACAGACCAGCGTCTTCATGGTCGTCCACGCCGCACTCGCCGCACTCCTCACCAACCTCGGCGCCGGAGAAGACATCCCCATCGGCACCCCCATCGCAGGACGCACCGACGAAACCACCGACCACCTCATCGGCTTCTTCGCCAACACCCTCGTCCTACGCACCGACACCACCAACGACCCCACCTTCCACCAACTCCTCACCCGCGTCCGCACCACCGACCTCACCGCCTACACCCACCAGGACATCCCCTTCGAACGCCTCGTCGAACTCACCAACCCCACCCGCTCCCTGGCAAGACACCCCTCTTCCAAGTCATGCTCGCCTTCCAGAACACCCCCGACGTCCACCTCGACCTCCCCGGACTCACCCTCACCCACCACCCCTCGACCTCGGCATCGCCAGTTCGACCTGTCCTTCAACGTGCGGGAGCGGCACGGCAGGCAGGGCGGCGGGCGTCCAGGGACGCTGGAGTACAACGGCGACCTCTTCGACCGGGGCTCGGCCGCCGCGCTGGCCGAGCGGTTCGAGCGGACGCTGCGCGCCCTGGTGGCCGATCCGGACCGGCCGCTGAGCCGACTGGACCTCCTCAGCGAGGACGAGCGGCGGCGGATCCTGGACGACTGGAACGAGACGGCGGTGGCCGGTGACCCGCGCCGCTGCCGGACCTCTTCGAGGCCCAGGCCGCCCGCACCCGCGGGCCACGGCGGTCGTCGACGGCGAACGGGCCATCTGTTACGCCGAGTTGAACGCGCTCGCCAACGGCGTCGCCCGGCGGCTCATCGCCGACGGCGTGGGTCCTGAGGACCTGGTGGCGGTGGCGGCGCCACGGTCCGCCGAGCTGCTGGCGGCGCTCCTGGGCGTCGCCAAGGCGGGGCCGCGTACCTGCCCGTCGACCCGGAGTACCCGGCCGAGCGCGTCACGCACATGCTCCGCGACGCCGCGCCCGCCCTGGTGCTGACCGCCGGGGAGCGGGCGCGCGCCACGCCGCGGCGGCGTCGCTCCCCGGCGTCCGGCTGGAGGAGATCCGGCCCGCCGAGGGAATCCGGCGGACGGGGACCGGATCCGCCCGCTGCTGCCGCGCCACCCGGCGTACGTGATCTACACCTCGGGTTCCACCGGGCTGCCCAAGGGCGTGGTCGTCGAGCACCGCGCGCTCGCCGACTACCTGCGCTGGGCGGGCGAGGCGTATCCGAGCGCGGGCGGCAGCGCGCTGCTGCACTCGTCGGCGTCCTTCGACATGACGGTCACCACGCTGTTCACGCCGCTGACGGTCGGGGCCGGGTGTGCGTGGCGGCGTTGGACGACACCGCGCCGCCGGACGCGGCCCCACCCTGCTCAAGGCGACGCCCAGCCATCTGGCGCTGCTGGACGCGCTGCCGTCGCGGCTGTCGCCCACCGGCGATCTGCTGCTGGCCGGTGAGGCGCTGACCGCCGAGGCGCTGGAGCACTGGCGTGCCGCCCACCCGGCGGCGACGGTGCGCAACGTCTACGGGCCCACCGAGACGACCGTCAGCTGCGCCGAGTACCGGCTGCCGCCCGGCGCGACGCCCGCCGAGGGCCGCTGCCGATCGGCCGACCGCTCGCCAACACCCGGCTGTACGTGCTGGGTCCGGGCTGCGGCCGGTGCCGGTCGGTGTGGTCGGCGAGTTGTACGTGGCCGGGACGGGTCTGGCGCGCGGGTATCTGGGCCGTCCGGGCTGACCGCCGAACGGTTCGTCGCCGACCCTTCGGCCCGCCCGGAACCCGCATGTACCGCACCGGCGACCTCGCGCGGTGGTCCCCGAGGGCCTGCTGCGCTACGAGGGCCGCGCCGACGACCAGGTCAAACTCCGCGGCTACCGCATCGAACCCGCCGAAATCGAAGCCACCCTCACCCGCCACCCCACCGTCACCCAGGCCACCGTCATCGTCCGAGAGGACCAACCCGGCGACAAACGCCTCACCGCCTACGTCGTCCCCACCCCCACGGAGCCAACCCCACCGAACTCCGCACCCACACCGCCACCACACTCCCCGACCACATGGTCCCCGCCGCCATCGTCCTCATCGACACCATCCCCTGACGCCGAACGGGAAGGTGGACCGCAAGGCGCTGCCCGCCCCGGACCTGGCGGTGGAGGTCTCCGGCGCGGCCCGCGCACGGCGCGCGAAGAGGTGCTGTGCGGGCTGTTCGCCGAGGTGCTCGGCCTCGAACGGGTCGGCATCGACGACGACTTCTTCGCCCTCGGCGGCCACTCCCTGCTCGCCACCCGGCTCGTCAGCCGGGTGCGTAGCGCGCTCGGCGTCGAACTGCCGCTGCGGGCGCTGTTCGAGACGCCGACCGTGGCGGGGCTGGTGGACGCCCATGGGACGGGCGAGCCCGCGCGGCCCGCGTTGACGGCGCGTCCGCGCCCGGAGCGGATCCCCTGTCGTTCGCCCAACGCCGCCTGTGGTTCGTCAACCGGCTCCAGGGCGCCAGCGCCCTGTACAACATGCCCGTCGCCCTCCGCCTCACCGGCACCGCCGACCACCACGCCCTACACGCCGCCCTCGGCGACCTGATCACCCGCCACGAATCCCTGCGCACCGTCTTCCCCGAAACCGACGGCGAAGCACACCAACACATCCACCCCGCACCCCACCTCCCCTACCCACCGAGGACGTGGCGGACGAAGCCGCGCTGGACGACGCCCTGCGGGCCGAGATCGCGAACGGGTTCGACCTGGCGTGTGATCTGCCGCTGCGCGCCCGGCTGTTCGTACTCGGGCCGACCGAGAGCGTGCTGCTCCTGGTCATGCACCACATCGCCGCCGACGGCTGGTCCATGGCACCCTCGCACGCGACCTCGGCACCGCCTACGCCGCCCGCCGCGCCGGACACGCCCCCGACTGGCAGCCACTCCCCGTCCAGTACGCCGACTACACCCTCTGGCAACGCGAACTCCTCGGCGACGAGACGGAGGAGGACGGGCTGCTGCGCGGCCAGCTGGACTACTGGACGGAGGAACTGCGCGGGCTGCCCGAGGAGTTGACGCTGCCGACCGACCGGCCCCGGCCGGAGGCCGCCGGGCACCGGGGCAGCAGCGTGCCGGTGGACTGGGACGCGGAGTTGCACCGGGGCCTGGTCGACCTCGCCCGCCAGGCACAGACCAGCGTCTTCATGGTCGTCCACGCCGCACTCGCCGCACTCCTCACCAACCTCGGCGCCGGAGAAGACATCCCCATCGGCACCCCCATCGCAGGACGCACCGACGAAACCACCGACCACCTCATCGGCTTCTTCGCCAACACCCTCGTCCTACGCACCGACACCACCAACGACCCCACCTTCCACCAACTCCTCACCCGCGTCCGCACCACCGACCTCACCGCCTACACCCACCAGGACATCCCTTCGAACGCCTCGTCGAACTCACCAACCCCACCCGCTCCCTGGCAAGACACCCCTCTTCCAGGTCATGCTCGCCTTCCAGAACACCCCCGACGTCCACCTCGACCTCCCCGGACTCACCCTCACCCACCACCCCTCGACCTCGGCATCGCCAAATTCGACCTGCTCTGGAGCGTGCGCGAGCGGCCCGGTACGGGCGGGTGCACGGCATCGTGGAGTACAGCGCGGACCTGTACGACAGGGACACGGTCGCCGGGCTGGTGCGGCGGCTGGAGCGGGTCCTGCGGGCCGCCGTCGCCGACCCCGACCGCCGGATCAGCGAGCTGGACCTGCTCGACGGCGCCGAGCGGCGGCGGATCCTCACTCAGTGGAACGACACCGCGGCCGAACTGCCCCGCGTCCCCTGGCCGGTGCTCTTCGAGGAGCGGGCCGCCCGCCACCCCGACGCGGTCGCGGTGCGGTACGACGGGACGGGCCTGGGCTACGCGGAGCTGAACGCCCGCGCGAACCGGCTGGCCCGGCGGCTCCTCGCGCTCGGCGCGGGACCGGAGACCGTGGTGGCCCTCGCCCTGCCGCGCTCCGCCGAGCTGGTGACCGCCGCGCTGGCCGTGGTCAAGACCGGCGCCGCCTATCTGGCCGTCGACCCGGACCACCCCGAGGCCCGCGCCCGCTTCCTGTGCGCCGACGCGGCGCCGCTGTTCGTGGTGACCGCCGGGCGGGCCGACGAGCGCGTCCCGGCGGAGGTGCCGCGCCTACGGCTGGACGACCCGGAGGTACGGGCCGCGCTGGCGCGGAGTCCGCCGCCGACCTCACCGACGCCGAGCGGCCCGCCCCGTGGTGCCTGGACCACCCCGCGTACATCGTGTACACCTCGGGCTCCACCGGCACCCCAAGGGCGTGCAGGTCACCCACCGGGGCTGGTCGGTCTCGCCCGCGCGCACCAGGAGGCGCTGGGTCTGGACACCGGCGCGCGGGTGCTCCAGTTCGCCTCGCTGAGCTTCGACGCGTCGGCGTGCGAGCTGGTCATGACGTTCCTCAGCGGCGCCACGCTGGTGGTGCCCCGCCAGGACCAGATCCTCGGCGACGGCGTGGTGGGGCTGATCGAGGCGGAGCGGGTCACCCACGCCATGCTGCCGCCCGCGTTCGTCGCCACCCTCGACCCGGCCTCGGTGCCCACGCTGCGCGCCCTGATCACCGGCGGCGAGGCGTGCCCGCCGGACGTGACGGCCCGCTGGTCGGACGGCCGCCGGATGCTCAACGCCTACGGGCCCACCGAGTCGACGGTGTGCGCGACGCTCAGCGGCCCGCTGTCCGGCGAGACCGCCGCCCGATCGGCCGACCGCTGCCCAACGTACGGGCCTACGTGCTGGGTCCGGGCTGCGGCCGGTGCCGGTCGGTGTGGTCGGCGAGCTGTACCTGGCGGGTGACGGTCTGGCGCGCGGGTATCTGGGGCGCCGGGGCTGACCGCCGAGCGGTTCGTCGCCTGCCCCTTCGGCCCGCCCGGAACCCGCATGTACCGCACCGGCGACCTCGCCCGCTGGACCGCCACCGGCCAACTCCACTACACCGGCCGCGCCGACGACCAGGTCAAACTCCGCGGCTACCGCATCGAACCCGCCGAAATCGAAGCCACCCTCACCCGCCACCCCACCGTCACCCAGGCCACCGTCATCGTCCGAGAGGACCAACCCGGCGACAAACGCCTCACCGCCTACGTCGTCCCCCACCCCCACGGAGCCAACCCCACCGAACTCCGCACCCACACCGCCACCACACTCCCCGACCACATGGTCCCCGCCGCCATCGTCCTCATCGACACCATCCCGCTCTCGCCCACCGGGAAGGTCGACCGCACGGCGCTGCCCGCGCCCGTGTACGAGGGCGCGGGCGGGCTGGCGCCGCGCACCGACCTCGAAGAGGTGCTGTGCGGGCTGTTCGCCGAGGTGCTCGACGTGGCGCGGGTCGGCGTCGACGACAACTTCTTCGCCCTGGGCGGCCACTCCCTGCTCGCCACCCGGCTGGTCAGCCGGATCAGGTCGGTGCTGGGCGTGGAGATGCCGCTGCGGCTGCTGTTCGACGCGCCGACGGTGGCGGGGTCGCGGCGGCGCCGCCGCGCCACCGCCGTCCGGCCCGCCCTGGTGGCGCGGCCCCGGCCGGAATCGGTGCCGCCGTCCTTCGCCCAGCACCGGCTGTGGTTCCTGGAGCGGCTGCGCGGCGCCGGGGCGGACGCGCTGTACAACATGCCGGTGGCGCTGCGGCTGACCGGCACGGTGGACCTCGCGGCGCTGCGGGCCGCCCTCGGTGACCTGATGTTCCGTCATGAGCCGTTGCGCACGCTGCTCGTGGAGACCGACGGAGAGGCCGAGCAGCGGATCCTGCCCGCCGCGGGCGTGGCCTGCCCGCTGACCGTGGCCGAGGCCACGGAGGCCGAGGTGCCGCGCCTCGTCGCCGCGGCGGCCCGTACCGGCTTCGACTTGGCGGCCGAACCGCCGCTGCGCGCCGCCCTGTTCACCCTCGGCGCCACGGACCACGTGCTGGTGCTGGTCGTCCACCACAGCGCCGCCGACGGCTGGTCCATGGCACCCTCGCACGCGACCTCGGCACCGCCTACGCCGCCCGCCGCGCCGGACACGCCCCCGACTGGCAGCCACTCCCCGTCCAGTACGCCGACTACACCCTCTGGCAACGCGAACTCCTCGGCGACGAGACCGACCCCGACAGCCTCGCCCACCGGCAACTGGCGTACTGGCGCGCGGCGCTGGCCGGGCTGCCCGAGGAACTGGCGCTCCCCACCGACCGGCAGCGGCCCGCCGAGCCCGGAAACCGGGGCGGCCGGGTCCCGGTGGCCTGGGACGCCGAGGTCCACGAGGCCGCCGCGGCGCTGGCCCGGCGCTCCTCCGCCACCGTCTTCATGGTCGTGCAGGCGGCGCTGGCCGCGCTGCTGACCCGGCTCGGCGCCGGGCGGACATCCCGATCGGCAGCCCCATCGCGGGCCGTACCGACGAGGCGTTGGAGGACCTGGTCGGTTCCTTCGCCAACACGGTGGTGCTGCGCACCGACACCTCCGGCGACCCGGACTTCCGCACCCTGGTGGAGCGCGTGCGCACCGCGGACCTGACCGCCTACGCCCACCAGGACCTGCCCTTCGAGCGCCTGGTGGAGGCGGTCGCGCCGGTCCGGTCGCTGTCCCGGCAGCCGCTCTTCCAGATCCTGCTGGCCTTCCAGAACACCCCGCGGGTCTCGCTCGACCTGCCGGGGCTCGGCCTGGCGCTGGAGCCGGTCGACGCGGCGGCGGCCAAGTTCGACCTCTCGCTGAGCCTGCGCGAGATCCGCGCCGACGGCCCCGACGCCCCCGACGGCGGCGTCGGGAGCGGTCACGCGGGCATCGAGGGCATGCTCGAATACAGCGCCGACCTGTTCGACCACGCCACCGCGGAGCGGCTCGTGGCCCGCCTCGGGCGGTTCCTGCGCGCCGCGCTCGCCGCGCCCGACCGGCCGATCGGCTCCGTCGACATCCTGGACGCGGCCGAGCGGCACCAGGTGGTCCGGGAGTGGAACGACACGGCGGTGCCGCTCCCCGGGGACGTCACCACCGTGTGCGAGGCGTTCGCGGCACAGGTACGGCTGCGGCCGGACGCCGTCGCCGTACGGGCGGGCGGCACCCGGCTCGGCTACGCCGAACTCGACGCGCGCTCCAACCGGCTGGCGCGCCACCTGATCGCGCTGGGCGTCCGGCCCGAGGACCGTGTCGGCGTCCTGATGGAGCGTTCGGCGGACCTGGTGATCGCCCTGCTGGCGGTCCTCAAGGCGGGCGCGGCGTACGCCCCGCTGCACGAGGGCTACCCCGGAGCGGATGCGGCAGGTGCTGCGCCGCGCCGGGCGCGGCTGCTGCTGACCGACGCGGCGTGGCGCGACCGGGGCCTGCCGGACACGGTGCGCGCCGTGGTCGTCGACGAGGACACCGCCGTGGCGGCCCACGCGCCGAGCACGCCCGAGGTGCCGGTCCGCCCCGACCAACTCGCCTACGTGATGCACACCTCCGGGTCCACCGGCGAGCCCAAGGGCATCGCGGTCGGCCACCGGGCGCTGCTCGGGCTGGCCCTCGACCCGTGCTGGGAGCCGGGCCACCACGACCGGGTGCTGCTGCACGCGCCGTACGCCTTCGACATCTCCGACTACGAGCTGTGGGTGCCGCTGCTCACCGGC
Source organism: Streptomyces sp. M19 (assembly GCA_038070365.1). GTDB lineage: Bacteria > Actinomycetota > Actinomycetes > Streptomycetales > Streptomycetaceae > Streptomyces. The sequence goes on from JAMYWE010000001.1 coordinate 1,376,275, forward strand.
GGCCGGGTGGTGCTGGCGCCGCCCGGGGACGTCGACGTCGCCGCGCTCAAGCGGCTGCTGGCCGACGAGGAGATCACCGCCGTGCACTTCACCGCCGGGCTCCTCCGCGTCGTCGCGGACGAGTTGGCGGGCTCCCTCGGCGGCGTACGGGAGGTCCTCACCGGCGGCGACGTGGTACCGGTGGCCGCGGTGGAGAGCCTGCTGCGGCACAGCCCGCACCTGGTGGTCCGGCACCTGTACGGGCCCACCGAGGTCACCCTGTGCGCCACCGCGCACCGGATCGCCGCGCCCGCCGCGCTGGGCGAGCGGGTGCCGATCGGCGGCCCGCTGGCGAACACCCGGACGTACGTGCTGGACGGCTCGCTCTCGCCCGTTCCGGTCGGTGTCGTCGGGGAGTTGTACGTCGCCGGGACCGGCCTGGCCCGGGGTACCTCGGCCGGGCGGGGCTGACCGCGGAGCGGTTCGTGGCCGACCCGTTCGGGGCGCCGGGCGAGCGGATGTACCGCACCGGCGACCAGGCGCGGTGGCGGGCGGACGGCGCCCTGGAGTTCGTGGGCCGCGCCGACGACCAGGTCAAGGTGCGCGGTTTCCGGGTCGAGCCCGCCGAGGTCGAGACGGTCCTCGGCCGCCATCCGGCGGTCGCCCAGTGCGCGGTGACGGTGCGCGAGGACCGGCCCGGCGAGCGGCGCCTGGTGGCGTACGTCGTCGCCGGGACCGGCCGGGTGAACGCGGGCCCGGCGAATGTGAATCCGGCGGACGCGGGCCCGGTGAACGCGGGCCCGGCGGATGTGATCCCGGGGACGCGGATTCGGCGGACGCGATCCTGCTGGACGCGATCCCGCTGGACACGGAGGAGTTGCGTGCCCACCTCGGCGCCGCGCTGCCGGACTACATGGTGCCCAGCGCCGTGGTGACCCTGGACGCGCTGCCGCTGACCCCAACGGCAAGCTGGACCGCGCGGCGCTGCCCGCCCGGCGGCGCCCGGCGCGGCGTCCGGCCGGGCACCGGCCACCGCGCGGGAGGGCCTGCTGTGCGGCCTGGTCGCCGAGGTGCTCGGCGTGGACCGGGTGGGTCCCGACGACAACTTCTTCGAGCGCGGCGGCGACAGCATCGGCTCCATCCAGCTGGTCAGCCGGGCCCGCGCGGCCGGACTGATGCTGACGCCCAAGCAGGTGTTCCAGCTCAAGACGGTGGCCCGGCTGGCCGCCGCGGCGACCGAGGTGGCCGAGGCGGTCGAGGCGGTCCAGGCGGCCGACGACGGCCTCGGCGACGTGCCACTCACCCCGGTCGTGCACGACCTGCGGGCGCGTGGCGGCACCTGGCCGGGCTCCACCAGTCGGTGCTGCTGCGGGTGCCCGCGGAGCTGGACCTCCCGAGGCTGACCGAGGCGGTGCGGGCGGTGCTCGACCACCACGACGTGCTGCGCCTTGAGGTACTCGACGCCGACTGGCGGCTGCGGGTACGGCCGCCCGGCGCGGTCCCGGCCGCCGAGTGCCTGCGGCGCGTGGCCGTCGGCGACCTGGACGAGGCGGAGCGGCGTGCCGTGCTGGCCCGCGAGGGCGCGGCGGCGGCCGGGCGGCTGGCGCCCGAGGACGGCAGGATGCTCCAGGCCGTCTGGTTCGACGCCGGAGCCGCCCCGGCAGGCTGCTGCTGGCCGTCCACCACCTGGCGGTGGACGGCGTCTCGTGGCGGGTGCTGCTGCCGGACCTGGCCGCCGCGTGGGAGGCCGTCGCCGAGGGCCGCCCACCGCGCCTGGAGCCGGTCGGCACCTCCTTCCGGCGCTGGGCGCGGACCCTGGTCGAGCAGGCCACGAGCGCCTCCCGGACCACCGAACTCGACCACTGGCGCGAGGTCGGTGCGGGCCGCGCCCGCTGCTGGGCAGCCGTGACCTGGACCCGGCGCGGGACACCGCCGCGACCGCCCGCTCCCTGACCGTCGCGCTGTCCGCGCCGGTCACCGACGCGGTGCTCAGCCGGGTGCCCGCGGCCTTCAACGCGAGCGTCGACGACGTGCTGCTGACGGCGCTGACCGTCGCCGTCGCGGCCCGGCACGGCGCGGCGCCCGTGCTGGTGGACCTCGAAGGCCACGGCAGGCACGACGTCGTGGCCGGACTCGATCTGGCGCGCACCATGGGCTGGTTCACCTCGGTCCACCCCGTCCGGCTGGACCCGGGCCCGGTGGACTGGGACGGCCTGTGGGCGGCGGGCCCGGCCGCCGGGCGGCTGCTGAAGCGGGTCAAGGAGCAGCTGCGGGCGGTGCCGGACCACGGCCTCGGACACGGGCTGCTGCGCTACCTCAACCCGGACACCGCGCCGGAACTCGCCGCGCTGCCCGCCCCGCAGATCGGCTTCAACTACCTCGGCCGGTTCGACACCGCGGCCCCGGACACCGACTGGGGCCCGGCGCCGGAGACGGTCCGGGACGAGACCGCCCGGGCGAGGCACGGGAGACCGACAGCGCCCGGGAGGCCGGCGGGGCACGGGAGGCCGCCGTACCGGAAGGCGCCACCGGGGTGCCGCTGGACGGCGCCATGCCGCTGCGCCACGTACTGGAGATCAACGCGATCACCCGGCCCGGCGCCTCGGGCGCCGAGCTGACCGCCGTGTGGACCTGGCCGGACGGCGCGCTCGCCGAGGCCGACGCGCGGGACCTGGCCGACACCTGGGTACGGGCGCTGGACGCCCTCGCCCGGCACGGGCGGCCACCGGCGCCGGGGCGCCACCTCCTCCGACTTCGACCTGGTGCTGCTGGACCAGGACGAGATCGAGGAGTTCGAGAACGACTTGTTCGCCGAGGATGGGGAGCCACGATGAAGCGAGCCCGGATCGAGGACGTACTGCCGCTGACCGCGTTGCAGGAGGGCTTCCTCTTCCATTCGCTGTACGACGAGCGGGCCGCCGACGTCTACCACCTCCAGCTCGCGTTCGCCCTGCGCGGCAGCCTCGACGCCGCGGCATTGCGCCGGTCCTGCGCGGGCTGCTGCGGCGCCACGCCCATCTGCGGGCGCCTTCAGGCACGCCGCAGCGGCGAGTCGGTGCAGGTCGTCCTCGCCGAGGCCGAACTGCCATGGCGCGAGGTCGACCTGTCGGACGAGGAGCCCGACCGGCGCGAGAGCGGCTGGCCGAACTGCTCGGCGCGGACCGCGCCGAGCGCTTCGACCTGAGCGCCCCGCCGCTGATCCGCTGCATGCTGGTGCGGCTCGGCCCGGACACCTACCGCTTCGTGCTGACGAGCCACCACATCCTGCTGGACGGCTGGTCGGTACCGCTGCTGCTGAACGAGTTGTTCGCCATGTACGCCCGGGGCGGGTCGGACGACACGCTGCCCGCCGTCACCCCGTACCGCGACTACCTGGTGTGGCTGCGCGGGCGCGACCGCGAGGCGGCGCTGGACGCGTGGCGGCGGCACCTCGCCGACCTCACGGAACCGACGCTGCTCGGGCCGCGGGCGCGAGCCGGGAGACGGTGGTGCCGGACGAGTTCGAGATCGACCTGGGCGAGGAGACCACGGCCGCGCTCGGCGACGTCGCCCGCCGCCACGGGCTGACCCTCAACACGGTGGTGCAGAGCGCCTGGGCGCTGGTCCTGTCCCGGCTCACCGGCCGCGAGGACGTGGTGTTCGGCACGACGGTCTCCGGCCGCCCGACCGAACTGCCCGGCGTGGAGTCGATGATCGGGCTGTTCGCGAACACCGTCCCGGTCCGGGTCCGCATGGACCCGGCCGAGTCGCTGACCGGCCTGATGAGCCGGATCCAGGAGGAGCGCGGCACGCTGGGCGACGCCGAGTACATCGGCGTCGGCGAACTCCAGCGGCTCTCCGGCGTCGGCAGTGAACTCTTCGACAGTCTCTACGTGTTCGAGAACTATCCGGCCGCCACCACCGCCGCCGACTCCGGGCTCGCCGGACTGGAGATCACCGGCACCGAGGGCCAGGCCGCCGCGCACTACCCGCTCACCGTCACCGTGCTCCCCGGCGCCTCGCTGCGGGTCCGCTTCAACTACCGCCCCGACCTGTTCACCTACTCCGCCGTCCGCACCTGGTCGCGGCGGCTGCGGCGGGTGCTGGCCGCCGTCGTGGCCGACCCGGGCCAACTCGCCTCCCGGGTGGACGTCCTGGACGACGCCGAGCGGCGGCGGATCCTCGTCGAGTGGAACGACACCGCCCGCCCGCTCCCCGCCGAGCGCTACCCCGACCTGTTCGAGGCCCAGGCGCGCCGGACCCCGACGACGTGGCGGTCGGCGAGGACGGCGCGGAACTCGGCTACGCCGAACTCAACGCGCGCGCCAACCGACTGGCCCGGCTGCTCGTCGCGCGGGCGTCGGCCCCGAGTCGGTGGTGGCGCTCGCCCTGCGGCGCTCCACGGACCTGGCCGTCGCCGTCCTCGCCGTGCTCAAGTCCGGTGCCGCCTACCTGCCGATCGATCTCGACCACCCCGGGAACGCGTCGAACTGATCCTGGACAGCGCGGCGCCCGTGGCCGTCCTGACCACCCGGTCCGGTGCCGCCGCCCTGCCGGACGGCCCGGCCCACTGGTGCCTGGACGACGCCGCGTTCGCCGCCGAGGCCGCGCGCCACGACGGACACGACCTCACCGACCGGGACCGGCTGGCGCCGCTGCTGCCCGACCACCCGGCCTACCTGATCTACACCTCGGGCTCCACCGGGGTTCCCAAGGGCTCACCACCGCGCACCGGGGCCTGTGCAACGTGGTCCTCGGCATGGACCAGCGGCTCGGCGTGCGCCACGGCACCCGCCTGCTCGCCCTCGCGGCCGTCGGCTTCGACATGTCCGTCTACGAGTTCCTCGGCCCCTGGCCGTCGGCGCGGCCGTGATGATCGCCCGCCCGACGCGCCCCGCGACCCGCGGGTGCTGGCCGCCGCGATCCGCGCGACCGGCGCCACGGTGGTCTCCGGCACCCCTCGCTGTGGCAGAGCGTCCTGGGCGCCGGGGTCGAACTCCCCGGGGCCTGCGGATCCAGCTCGCCGGAGAGCTGTTCGGCGAGAACATCCCGCGCGGCCTCCAGGAGGCCGGGGCCAGCGTGGTCAACCTCTACGGGCTGACCGAGGCGTCGGTGTACTCCACCGTGGCCGACCTGCCCGCCCCTTCACCGGCCGGGCCACCATCGGCCGCCCCTCCCCAACACCCGGCTGTACGTCCTGGGCCCCGGCCTGCGCCCGGTCCCGGCCGGGGTAGTGGGCGAGCTGTACCTGGCGGGCGTTGGGCTCGCCCGCGGCTTCGGCCACCGGCCGGGGCCACCGCCGAGCGGTACGTGGCCGATCCGTACGGGCCGCCCGGCGAGCGGATGTACCGCACCGGCGACCTGGTGCGGTGGACGGACGACGGAGAGCTGGTCTTCGTCGGCCGCGCCGACCACCAGGTGAAGGTGCGCGGCTTCCGCGTCGAACTCGGCGAGATCGAGACGGCGCTGTCCGCCCACCCGTCGGTGGCCCGCAGCGTCGCCATCGTGCGCGAGGACCGGGTGGGCGACGCGCGGATCGTGGCGTACGTCGTCCCGGAGGACACGGACGTGGACACCGGCGCGCTGCGCGCCCACGTACGGCGGACCCTGCCCGACTACATGGTGCCCGCGGCGGTGCTGGCGCTGGACGCCCTGCCGCGGACGCCCAACGGGAAGCTGGACCGCGCGGCGCTGCCCGCCCGGACTTCGCGGCCAAGGTCTCCTCGCGCGCCGCGCACCCGCAGGAGGAGGTGCTGTGCGCGCTGTTCGCCGAGACCCTCGGGCTGGAGCGGGTCGGCATCGACGACGACTTCTTCGAACTGGGCGGGCACTCGCTGCTCGCCACCCGGCTGGTCGCCCGGATCCGCGCGGAGCTGGGCGCGGGATCCTCCATCCGGAGCGTCTTCGAGGCCCCGACGGTCGCGGCGCTCGCGGGACGGCTGCACCAGGAGGACGACCCGTTCGACACGCTGCTGCGGCTGCGCGCGGGCCGGGGCGGCGCCCGTGGTTCATCGTCCACCCCGCCGTCGGACTCGGCTGGTGCTACTCGGGGTTCATCACCCGCCTCGGCTCCGAGTCGCCCGTCTACGCGCTCCAGGCCCGTGGCCTGAGCGGCGCCGAGCCGCTGGCGCCCAGCCTGCGGGAGATGGCCGAGGACTACGTCGCGCGGATCCGCGAGGCGCACCCGAACGGCCCGTACCGGCTGCTCGGCTGGTCCTTCGGGGGCTGGTGGCCCACCAGATGGCCACGCTGCTCCAGGCCGCGGGCGCCGAGGTCGAACTGCTCGGCTTCCTGGACTCCTTCCCGGCGCCGGAGGACACGGACGAGACGAGCGAGGACCTGGAACAGGAGATCCTCGCCGCGCTCCTCATCGACATCGGCCTCGACCCGGCGCGGGAGGACGGGCCGCTGGAGGCGTCCGAGGTCGCCGCGCGGCTGCGCGAGGGGACGGCCCGCTGGCGAGCCTGGGCGAGGAGGGCATCGCCGCGCTCCGGCGGGTGACCGGCAACAACCTGCGGGTGGCCCGCGACTTCGTGCCCGAGGTCTTCGCGGGCGACGTCGTCGCGTTCCGCGCCATGCGGCACGGCGCCGACCACCCGTACGCCGTCAAGGCATGGGCCCCGTACGTGACCGGCGAGATCCACGAGTACGAAGTGGACTGCGCCCACCTGGAGATGACCACCCGGCGGCGCTGGACGCGATCACCCGCGTGCTGCGCGAACCGGCGCCGGAAGACCCTTCGGACGACGAGGAGCGACACGATGACCAACCCTTTCGACCAGAGCGACGAGAGCGCCGAGGACACCTTCGTGGTGCTGGTCAACGACGAGGGCCAGCACTCGCTGTGGCCGGTGTTCGTGGACGTGCCCGCGGGCTGGGAGCGCACGCACGGCCCGGACACCCGGCAGGGTGCCTGGACCACGTCGAGCGCGAGTGGACCGACATGCGACCGGCGAGCCTGATACGGGCCATGGACCGGGAACATGGCTAGTCGACGCGGGGCGACGGGGTCGGGGCCCGCGCCTGGCGGAACCGGGGTGGGCCACCGCCCACGGCGACCGGCCCGACCCGGTGAGACCGGGCGGCCGGGGTCGGCGGGCCGCGCTGACCGCGACGCCCGGCGGCGGCCGGGCGGCCCGGTCCTCGCGCCAGGCCCTGGAGGCGGTCACCGACTGGTCCCGCCGCCCCTGGGCGACGAGGCGGTCCGCGCCTTCCCGTACGCCCCGGTCGTCGGCCACTACCGGCAGGTCGGCAAGGCCGCGGTCGCCCCGGAGCTGGTCGCCCTGCTGCGCGGCGCCAGGACCCGGCTGATGTGCGCCGGACCGCCCGGGTACGGCGCACGCCCGCCGCGGACTCCCTGGCGCGCCGGACGTCCCCGACGCCTGGCTGCTGGCCACCTGGCTGCCGCTGACCTTCTCCGACCAGGCCATGGCGTACGGCAGTTACGCCGGGCACGAGCTGCTGGAGGGCGTCGGCGGGCCCGGCCGGGATCCGGCGACGGCCGAGGACGCCCTGGTGGCGGCCCTCCTCGCGGAGCTGGCCGTGGTCGAGTCCGAGGCGCTGCTCGCCGACCCCGGCCGCCCGGCAGCGGACCAGGACCACGGCGGTGCTGCGGGCGCTGGCCCGGCTCGACGAGTTCGCCCCGCGGCGGTGGCGGACCCGGCTCGCGCGCGGCCCTCACCGGCCTGCGGGACGTGCTCGCCGCGACACCGGGTGACCGGCCGCTGGCGTGCGCCGGGCGCGACGCGGCCACCGCGCTCCTGGACCGCGCGCCGGGTGCGGTGCGGCGCGCGGCGGACCTCGCGCTGCTGCCGGTGACCACGCTGCACGACGAGTACATGTTCATCCGCTGCATCCAGCTCTTCGAGCGGCTGTTCACCCAGGTGGCGCGGGCGCTGCTGGTCGCCACCGACGCGGTGCGGCTGGGCCGGCCGGCGGCCGCGGTCCGGGCGCTGGGCGCGGCGGAGCGCAGGCTCGCGCACGCCACCGGGCCGCTGTACCGGGTGCTCACCACCATGCCGCCCGCGGCGTTCTCGGTGATCCGGGGCACACCCACGGCGCGAGCGCGATCCAGTCGCAGTCCTACCGGCTGGTCGAACTGGCGGGCGCGCCGCGCGGGAGGACGCCCACGGATCGGCGAAGGGCCCGCCGCTCGCCCTGGTCACCACGCTCCAGGAGCAGTACGCGGCGTACGCCGGGAGCGGCGCGCGGCCGACGCCGAGGAGCTGGCGGCGGTGATGCGCCGCCTGGACGCCACCTGGCAGGCGATGAAACGCACCCACTGGGGCGTCACGCTGAAGATCATCGGCCGGGTGTCGGGCACCGGCGGCACCACCGGGGCGGAGTACCTCAAGGCCGCGGCCGACGTACCGCTCTTCCCGCTGCTCGCCGAGTGACTCCCGCCGCCCCGGGTGGTCCCCGCTCTCGGGTGACGTCCGCCGCTCGTGCGGCCGTTCCCGTAAGCCACCGGGATCCGGCCGCCGCGAGCGCCGTCACTCCCGTACGGTGGCCAGTTCCCGGGCGGCGGCGAGGTCGGGGCAGCCGCACAGGATCAGCGCCTCCCGCAACTCGTCGCGCAGCAGGCCCAGTACGGCGGCGACGCCCTCCTCGCCGTCCACGGCCAGCCCCACAGCACGGGCCGCCCCAGCAGCGCCCGTCGGCCCCGCACGCCAGGGCCCGCAGCACGTCGGTGCCGGTGCGCACGCCGCTGTCGAGCAGGACGGAACACCCGTCGGGGACCGCCTCCCGGACCGGGGCAGCGCCGTGACGCTCGCCGCCGCCCGGCGAACTGGCGCCCCCGTGGTTGGAGACCACCACGGCGTCGGCGCCCACCCCGGCGGCGCGGGCCGCGTCGCGCGGGTCGAGGACGCCCTGACCACGAGCGGCAGCCGGGTGCGCTCGCGCAGCCACGCCAGGTCGTCCCAGGACAGCGCCGGGTCGAACGCCACGCCGGTGTGATCGGCGACGGCGGACCGCCCGGCGCGGCTGGTGTGGGTCACCTCGGCGGTGCCGCCGCCCAGGTTCGCCGCGCCGACCGAGGGCGGCAGCGCGAAGCCGTTGCGCAGGTCACGCAGGCGGCGGCCCATGACGGGCACGTCGACGGTCACCATCAGCGCCTCGCACCCGGCGGCCTCCGCGCGGCGTACGAGGTCGAGCACCCGGCCCCGGTCGCGCAGCCAGTACAGCTGGAACCAGGTGGGCGCCGCGGTGGCCGCGATGTCCTCCAGCGCGACGCTGCTCAGGGTGCTGATCACGTACGGCACCCCGGACTTGGCGGCGGCGCGGCAGGCGGCGAGTTCGCCGTCGGGTGCAGCAGCCGCTGGTAGGCCATCGGCGCGACCGCGACCGGCATGGCCGCGTCGCTGGCGAGCAGCCGGGCGGCCGGGTCGGCGTCGCCGGTGCCGGACAGTACCCGCGGCAGGAGGCGGACCCGGTCCAGGGCGGCCCGGTTGGCGGCCTGGACCGACTCGTCGCCGCTGCCGCCGGTGACGAAGTCCCAGACTCCGGCGGGCAGCCGGTCGGCGGCGAGCCGGGCGAAGTCCTCGGCGCACACCGGCGGCCCGCCCGCCGGGGCGGTGTCGCGGCCGGTCACCTCGGGCCCGCGTCCTTGGCCTGCTCCAGTTCCACGGCCGTGTAGAGGGCCTTGATGTTGCCGCTGCCGAACGTCCGCGCCCGAGGCGCTCGATGACCTCGTAGAACAGGGTGCCGCGCGGGTGGCTGGAGCGGGTGAAGATCTGGAGCAGCTGCCCGTCCTGGTCCTGGTCGGCCAGGATGTTCAGCCGCCGCAGCTCGTCCAGGGAGTGGCGGCGCAGCTCCAGCCGGTCGGGCACCAGGTCGTAGTACGCGCCGGGGTGTGCAGGAACGCGATGCCGCGGTCGCCGAGGCGGCCGACGTCGCGCACGATGTCGTCGGTGGCGAACGCGATGTGCTGCACCCGGCCCCGCCGTGGTCCTTGAGGAACTGGTCGATCTGCCCGGCGGCCAGCGACTCGTCCGGCTCGATGATCGTCAGCGTGACGTCGCCGGACCGGCTCTGCACGACCTTGACTCCATGGCCTGGCGGCCCACGACGATGCGTTCGGTGAAGACCATGTCGAAGTCCAGGACGGTCTCGTAGAACTCCACGGCGGTGCTCAGGTGCCCGGCCTCGACGCACACCGCGAAGTGGTCCACGCGGTCGAGCCCGGTGAGGGCGTCGCCCGGCGCCGGTGCGGCGGGTCGTCGACCGGGACCAGGCCGGGCAGCCGCCAGGGTTCCACGTCCGGGGACCGCTGGACGAAGGTGTGCACCACGTCCCCGAACGCGGCTATGGACGCGGTGACCACGCCGTCGCGTTCGGCCGGTGCCGCCACCGGCCGCGCGCCGCGCCGGACCGCCTCGGTGAAGGCGGCCCGCGCGTCGGTCGTGGCGAGCGCGATGTCGGACACCCGTCGCCGTGGCGCTCGACGTACGCGGCGGCGGCGTGGTCCAGATCGTTCGCCTCGGTCAGCGTGAACCTGATCCGGCCGGTGCCCAGGGCCCAGGTGCGGGCCCCGGTCGCGGAGTCGGCGGAGCGGGCGTGGACGGTGAATCCGTAGCGGCCGGTGAACTCCTCGGCCGCCGCCGCGAGATCACCGACGGAGTATCCGACGTGGTCGACGCGCAGGCTGTCGAACGCGCACATAGCAGTTCTGACCTCTCAAGTGGTGGGCGTACGGGCGAAATTGACGGCCGATCAGTAAAGCGCGGACGGCCGCGGGAACCGGGAGGGGCGGGCGGAGCGGTAACCGGGCCGGGCGCGCCGAACCGCGGTCAGGGGCGGGGACGCACACGTGTCGAAGACGAATGCCGCCAGGCGGTCGAGTCCGGCGGTGATCTCGTCGGGCGTCAGATAGGAGAAGGACAGCCGGATCTGGTGGCGTGGTTGTCCGTCACCGAAGAAGTGGTGCATCGGGGTCCACAGCACACGGTGGTGGCGGGCGCAATGTTCCAGGAGCGCGTCGTCCGCCGGGAACGGTACGTCGAGGACGACGAAGAAACCCCGGTGGGCGTGTTCCAGGTGATTTCCGGTGTCGTACCGGGAGGAAATGTTTGGCCAGTCCGCTCAGCAGGTGCCGGAGGTTGCGCTGATACACCGCGCGTTCCCTGGTATTCGCCGAGCGGAGACTCCGTCGTTTTCCAGCAGCTTTCCGCCGATGACCGCCTGCGCGATGGGCGAGGTGTTCACGGTCAGCATGCTCTTGATTTTGGCGAGTTCGTCGGCGAACAGCGCGGTACCGGACGCGGATTCCACTCGCTGGTCGGCGACGGCGAAGCCGACCCGGCCCCGGGATTCCGGTTTTGGCGAACGAACCGAGATAGACTACCCGGCGTCCGGGGTCCAGGGCCTTGAGCGTGGGCGGCTGCTCGGCGTCCTCCGCCGAGAAAACGCCGTAGGGTTGTCCTCCAGGACCAGGAAATCGTGTTCCTCGGCCAGTTCCAGCAGCCGTTCCCGGGTGGCCCGGCTCATGCTGACGCCGGACGGGTTCGCGAAGTCGGCGACGACGTAGCAGGCGCGCGGACGCACCCTCCGCCCTGGCCCGGCCGATGACCTCGGTCAGGTCCGCCAGGTCGATGCCGTCCGGCGAGCCCTTGACCGGAAGCAGCGGCATGTCGGCGAGTTCGGCGGCGCCGGTGGCCCCACGTAGGCGGGCAGCACGATCAGCAGCGCGTCCCGCGGGTCCTGCGCAGCGCCCGCAGCGTGAGGAACAGGGCTTCCTGGCAGCCCGCGGTGACGACGACGGACTCCGGGTCGACCTCGATCCCTCGTCCACCGACAGGTTCCGCGCGATGAGTTCGTGGATGACGCCCTTGGTCCTGCCGTACTGCATGACCTCTCGGCGGACCAGTGCCGCGTCGCCGCCGGACCGGGCCGCCACGTGGTCGCAGTAGACCTGGATGTACCGGTGCACGTCGGCCAGGTCGAAGTAGCCCTCATAAGGCCGCCCGGCCGCGAAGGAGATGGCGTCGGGGAATCGCTGCGACACCTCGTTGAGGAAATTCATCGACTCGATGACAGGAGATCCCAAAGAGCCGTGCAGATCGGACTGGCGCAATTCCGGGGCCATCTCATCGCTGCCGAACACCGTCGTCTCCCCTCCGAGGTGAGATGGACCGTTCTTTCTTTGCGCACCCTGCCTCGACCGGGGTCCGATGGATTCGGAGCGCTTCATTCCAGGCAAATCCATCGATGCATAATGAACAGAACTTTAGCGATTGAACCACGCGGTCAGCCCACCCGTCAACCATCCGTTCCACACGGCTCGTTGGACGCGTTGCGGCACACCGATCACCGACGGCGCGCCGACCCTTGTATTCACTTGAGGTCGCTCGGCAGTCTGGTCCATGCTCGTGAGCACGTCGCCATCGGCGCCTGAGGGGAAGGGTCCGTTTTGCCTGGGAACATTCACATTCACCGTATCCCTAGGTCAGCTATTTCCACGGAGTTCAAGGAACTGCTGGCCACCCGCCGGAGAGTCTGTCGGATCTTCTCACCGAAGACCCGTCCCACAACCGCTACTTCCCCATTATCTCGGTGCTCGCGCCGGTTATGACGCAGCACGAGGGCGAGATTACGTACCCGGGCGATCCCATGTGCCTGTATTCCGCACTCAGTGTGGCGGTCCACAATGCCGTCCACGATGCCGGACCGCTCGAACTCGCCGAGCACTACAATGACCTGGCCCCGCGCTGGACCCACTTCCCCAGCACCGATTACCGCTTATCGGTCGGCTCCGTCGGCTACCGCGCGTACGGGGAGCGGCCCAACACCGACCAGACGGTCTTCGACCCGCGCGTCTGGGACCAGGACGCGCGCGTGCGGTGGATCCGGCTGCTGCGCGAGGTACGGCCGCGCGTGGTGCTCATCAGCACCGTGTCCCCGGGCCACCGCTACGCGCTGGACATGGCCGGACTGGCGAAGATCGAGGTGCCGGGGACCTATGTGATCCTCGGCGGCCGGCACGTCGACGAGACCGTCCACCTGCCGCGCCTGCGCGACCCCGCCAAGGAGACGGTGCTGCTGGCGCCGAGCAGCACCCTCACCGTGATGGACGACGGCCGGGTGCCCCGGGTCGTGGACGCGGTCGTCTCCGGCGAGGCGTACCACGCCGTGGACCTGCTGATGCGCTCCGTCGCCCTCGCCGCCGACCTGCGCACCCACTGGGTCGACCCGGCCGCGGTGGGCCCCGCCCTGACCGAACTGCTCCGCTCCCAGGGGCCGCCCGCGGGCCGGTCCCTGGCGGTGCTGGCGGGCGCGACGACTGGGCCGCCTACCCGCTGGAGGGGCCGAAGCTCGACCTCTCCGCGCTGCCCTCGCCGTACGAGGCGTTCGCCATCCGGTCGCGCTTCCCGATCTTCCTCGACACCGCCGGGAGATCCAGCGCACCGCGCACGTCATGATCTCCAACTCCTGCCCCTACCAGTGCAACTTCTGTTCCGAGACCGCCAAGATCGCCGGTGGGCTCAAGCGGTTCAAGGCGACCTCCATCGGCGTGGAGCGGGTGTGCGAGTACGCGGGCTACGGCGCCGAGGCGCTCTTCTTCGACGACTCCATCTTCTGGAGCGGGAGATTCGGTGACATCACCGCCTTCTGTACCGAGCTGCGGGAGATCAGGCAGGCTCCCGCGGACGAGCTGGACGAGCGCTACCGGCGGTTCCTCCCCGAGGACGCCGACCTGGAGCGGCTGCGGCACCTACAGTGGGGCGCGCAGCTGACCGTGGACGTGCTCGCGGCACTGCACACCCCGAGGAGACGGCCCGGATCCTGGGCCTGATGCGCGACGCGGGTGCACCTACGTCTACATCGGCATCGAGAGCATGTCGGCGCAGGTCATGGAGAAGATCCACAAGAACCTGCGGCGCGAGGAACACCGCGACTGGGCGCAGAAGGTGAAGGCGGCGGCGGGCCTGGTCAAGGCCGCCGGGATGCGGGTCGGCACCTCCGTGCTGTTCGGGCTCGACGGGGAGACGCGCACCAGCATCGACGAGACCATCTCCGGCGTCAGCCACCTCATCGACGAGGCCCTCATCGACCTCGCCAGCCCCAACGTGCTCACCTACCACCCGGCCACGCCGATCACCCGGCTGCACGGCATGGTCGAGCGGCTCGACTACCACTCCCCGCACGTGGACAACCGCAAGCCCTACATCTACTTCGAGGAGGCGTTCCCCGGCGTGGTGTCGACCTCGCTCACCGAGGACGACCTCTGGTACATCCACCACGAGACCGAACGCCGCTGGGGCGCCACCCGCAACGACAGCGCGCACCTCCCGGAGGAGGACCCGCCGAGGAGCCCGCCGCCGCGCGGCAGCCGTTCCACGGCCGCGGCACAGCCACGAGAAGGTGGGCCGCTGATGCGCCTGGACACACTCGACCTGGCCACGCTCTCGCGCCGGGACGGCGAAGTGGTCCTCCGCCCCGGCCGGGTGCTGCCCGCCTGGGTGGCGGACATGGACTTCCCGTGGCACCGGCCGTCCGCGCCGCCCTGCTGCGCCGTATCGACACCGACCTGGGCTACCCGGCCTGGTACGACGAGTCGCGGGGCGGGCCGCTCGGCGAGACCTTCGCCCGGCGGATGCGCGAACGGTTCGCCTTCGCCGCCGACCCGCGCACGTGCGGCTGTTCACCGACGTCAACCAGGCCATGCAGGTCGCCCTGCACCTGGGGACCGCGCCGGGCGACCGGGTCGCCGTGCACACCCGCCTGCCCGCCGTTCCTCGACGTGCTGACGAAGCTGGAACGGCCACCGGTGGAGGTGCCGGTGCGCCGCGTGGACGGCGCGTGGGACCGGACATCGACCGGCTCGTGGCGCGCTGCGCGGCGCGGACGGCGTCGGCTGCCGCGCGCTGCTCCTGGTCAACCCGCACAACCCGACCGGGCGGGTGCTGCGGCGCGACGAACTGGCGGCGCTCGCCGAGGTGGTGGTCGAGCGCGACCTGCTGGTGATCTCGGACGAGGTGCACGCCGAGCTGACCCACGAGGGCGCCACCCACATCCCGTTCGCCTCGCTCTCCGCGGAGGTCGCCGCCCGCACGGTCACCGTCACCTCCGGCAGCAAGGCGTTCAACCTCGCCGGGGCCCGCTGCGCGGTCGCGCACATCGGGGTGAAGGCCCTCCGGGACGCCGTCGACGACCACCGCGGCCTGCTCTTCGGGCAGGTCGGGGCGCTGGGCGTGGAGGCGTTGGGGCCGCGTGGCGCGAGGGGATCCGTGGTTGGCGGGGTGCGCGAGGTGCTGGCGCGCAACCGGCGGCGGCTGGCGGAGGAACTGCCCGAGGGCATCGGGTTCGTGCCGCCCGACGCGACGTACCTGGCCTGGCTGGACTGCCGCGCGCTGGGCGTGGGTGACGACCCGTCGGCGTTCTTCCAGGAGCACGGGAAGCTGATGCTGTTCCGGGGCGCCGACTTCGGCGCCGAGGGCCGGGCTTCGCCCGGCTGAACTTCGCCACCTCCCTCCGGTCCTGGAGGAGTTGCTGCGCCGGATGCGCGGGGCCGTGGAACGCCTGCCCGGCCGCTGACCCGGCCGCCCCGCCCGCCCGGGCTGTCGTGCGGACGCGGCGGCCCGGGGCGACGTGTCCGCCCGGGCCGCTTGGCACACTTTTTGAACGTTGTCAGCGCGTTTCGGTACGCCGTCAGTGCAGGAACTTGTCGGGTGTGAGCGGAAGTTTGCGCACCCGTACACCCGTCGCGTGCCACGCGGCGTTGGCGATCGCGGCGGCGACGCCCACGGTCCCGACCTCCCCGATGCCCTTGGCGCCCAGGGTGTTGTAGTGCGGGTCGGGGTCCCCAGCCAGACGGCCTCGACGTCGCGCACGTCGGCGTGCGCGGCGAAGTGGTAGCTGGCCAGGTCGCTGGTGATGACGTGGCCGTAGCGGGAGTCCATGACGCTCTCCTCGTGCAGCGCCATCGACAGCCCCATCGTCATCCCGCCGACGAGCTGGGAGCGCGCGGTGCGCGGGTTGACGATCCGGCCCGCGTCGAAGACGCCCAGCAGCCGCGGCACCCGCAGCTCCCCGGTGTCCGCGTTCACCTGGACCTCGGCGAACTGGGCGCCGAAGACGTGCATCGAGAAGCGGGCTGCTCGGTCGGCGGCAGGTGGGTGCCCGTCGCGGTCGCGCCCACCGGGGCTTCGCGCCGTGTTCGGCGCGGAAGGCGCGTACCGCGATGAAGATCGTCTCGCTCCAGTGCGTCGTGCCGCCCGAGCCGCCCGCGAGCGCGGCCGGCGGCACCGCGGTGGAGCCGATCGCCAGCTCCACGTCCGGCAGTTCCACCTCCAGGGCGTCGGCCGCGATCTGGGTGAGGATGGTCAGGGCGCCGGTGCCGATGTCGGCGGCGGCCATGCCGACCCGGTAGCGCCCGCCGGGCAGGGCCTCGATCCGGGCCGAGGAGCCGGGCATGGACACGCGGGGAACGAGGCGAGGGCCACGCCCGTACCGGTCCACCAGCCGTCCTCAAGACGCGCGCGGGCCGCCTGTCGCGCACGTCCCAGCCGAACCGCCTGGCGCCCTCGTCCAAGCAGGCCACCACGCCGCGCGAGGAGAACGGCAGACCGCTCTCCGGGTCCGTCTCCGGCTCGTTGCGGACCCGCAGCGCGATGGGGTCCATGCCGAGTTCGGCGGCGAGTTCGTCCATGGCCGACTCCAGCGCGAACGAGCCCGGCGCCTCGCCGGGGCCGCGCATGAAACCGGCCTTGAGATGTCCAGCGGCACCAGCCGGTGACTCGTGGCGCGGGTCCGCGCCGCGTAGAGCATGCGCGTGGTCATCGCCGAGCGCTCCGCGTACTCCGCGTACCGCGCGGTCTGCTCCACGGCGTCGTGGCCGATCGCCATGAGCGACCCGTCGCGCTCGGCGCCCAGCCGCACCCGCTGGATGGTCACCGGCCGGAAGGTGGTGTCCACGAAGGTCTGCTGGCGGGTGAGGGCGATCTTGACCGGCCGCCCCGGCACGGACTTCGCCGCGAAGCAGACCAGCACGTGGTGCGGACGGGCGTACGCCTTCGAGCCGAAGGCGCCGCCGACGAACGGGGAGATGACCTCCAGGTGCTCGGGCTCGATGCCGAGCGCGGCCGACAGCTGGGTCCGCACCAGGCCGACCCCTGGTTGGAGTCGTACAGGGTGATCCGGTCGGCGCCGTCCTCGGTGGTCCACACGGCCGTCGCGGCGGGCGGCTCCAGCGGCACGTGGTGGTGCGCGGGCGTCTCGTAGACGTGGTCGATCCGGGCGTGGGAGGCGCCCAGCGCGCCCTCGACGTCCCCGTCCTCGCTGTCCGGGTCGGCGCCCAGGTACAACTCGGGCGATCCCCGGTACAGGCCGGGGTGGTCGGCACGCATCTCGGTGTCGTGCGGCTCCGCCTCGTAGTCGATCCGCACCAGGTCGGCGGCCTCGCGGGCGGTCTCGGGCGACTCCGCGAACACCCGGCGACGAACTGGCCGTGGTACAGCACCCGGTCGTCCTGGAGCACCCGCAGGTCCTGGGCACGCCGTCGCCCTGGCGGGGCGTTCTCGTGGGTGAGCACCCGCACCCGGGTGCGCGGCGAGCGCCGCGGAGGTGTCGATGGAGACGATGCGTCCGCGGGCGACGGAGGCCGGTACCGGAGCGAGGTACAGCGGCTCGGAGACGGGGTGTTCGTACGCGTACGGGGCGGTGCCGGTCACCTTGGCCGGTCCGTCGATACGGGTCACCGGCTGGCCCACGGACGGGGTGCGGCCGGGTGGCGCCTGGGCGGGCGCGGCGGGCGCCGTGGTGCCCGCGGTCTTGACGGTCGTCGTCAGTTCCATGCTCTCTTCCTCACACCCCGGTTCCGGCGAGCCCGCGCAGCACCGAGGCGAGGGTGTTCGTCACCATCGGCACCTTGAAGGCGTTCCCCTCGTCGGTACGGGCCGGCGCCAACTCCGCGGCCGCCGCCCGGCGGTAGGTCTCCTCGGTGGCGGGCGCCCCGCAGCACGGTCTCGGCCCGGGTGGCGCGCCACGGCTGGGGCGACACCGCCGAACGCCACGCGCGCCCGGTGATGACGCCGTCGGCGCCCACCTCCAGCGCGGCGGCGACGGAGACCAGGGCGAAGGCGTACGAGGCGCGGTCGCGGACCTTGCGGTAGGCGGACCGGCGGGCGAGGCGGGACGCGGGCAGCTCGACGGCGGTGATCAACTCACCGTGCGCCAGGCCGGTTTCGCGGTCGGGCCGGTCGCCCGGCGCGAGGTACAGGTCGCCGACCGGGACGCGGCGCTCGCCCCGGTGCCCAGGATCACCACCTCGGCGTCGAACGCGGCCAGGGCCACGGCCATGTCGGAGGGTGGACGGCGATGCAGTGCGGCGAGGTGCCGAGGATGGCGTGGTAGCGGGTGAAGCCGCCGACGGCGGCACAGCCCGAACCGGCTCGCGCTTGTTGCAGGGGTGGTCAGGTCCCGGAAGTAGGGACAGCGGGTGCGCTGGAGCAGGTTGCCGCCGGTGGTGGCGAGGTTGCGCAACTGGCCCGAGGCCCCGGCGAGCAGCGCCATGGACAGCGCGGGTAGCGCTCGCGGATCAGGGGTGCGCGGCGAGGTCGCTGTTGCGCACCGAGGCGCCGATCCGCACGCCGCCGTCCGGGAGCGCCTCGACCTCGTCGAACGGCAGGGCGGAGACGTCGACCAGGAGGTCCGGGGTGGCGATGCCCAGCTTCATGTGGTCGACCAGGTTCGTGCCGCCAGCGAGGAACGCGGCCCGGGCCGGGCCGCGACGGTGGCCACGGCGGTACGGGCGTCGTCGGCCCGCTGGTAGTCGAAGGGCCTCATGAGCGGGCCCCTGCCGTACGGCCGCGAGGATGTTGCGGTAGGCGCCGCAGCGGCAGAGGTTGCCGCTCATCCGCTCGCGGATCTCCTCGTCGGTCGGCTCCGCGGGGTGCCGAGGTCCTCGGTGACATGGCTGGGGTGCCCGGCCTTCAGCTCGTCGAGCATGCCCACGGCCGAGCAGATCTGGCCGGGGTGCAGTAACCGCACTGGAGCGCGTCGTTGTCCAGGAACGCCTGCTGCACGGGGTGCAGCCGGTCGCCGTCGGCCAGTCCGGCGGCGGTGGTGATCTGGGCGCCGTCCTGGGCCACGGCGAGCGACAGGCAGGAGGTCACCCGCCGACCGCCGACCAGGACGGTGCACGCGCCGCACTGCCCGAGGTCGCACCCCTTCTTCGGGGAGGTGTTGCCCAGGCGGTCCCGCAGCGCGTCGAGCAGTGTGGTCCGGGTGTCCACGGTCAGGACGTGTTCCTGGCCGTCCACGTGGAGTGTGACGGTCGCTTCCATCAAAGGTGAGCCTTCTCTGCCAGTACCGGAGGAGTGGCCCCGCGGCGATCTCGCGGTGGTCGAGGGCGCGTTGACGCGCTTCCGGCCGGTCCGTACCGCACCGCGGAGCGGCGATCATGGCTGTGCCGACTGTTATCATGTGCACATCCGGAGGGAACTCCGCTTATTCTTTCGGGAGACTACCCGGAGGGTCCTCCGAATGGCAACAGCCTTATGCGCGAGCCTGGTTGGACGGCGGCGCGGGGGCGTCGACGGCTGATCGCCGGAGCGCGGGCGATGGGCGGAAGGAGGCCGGTGGTGGCGAGCGCCGAGCGGCCGAGGACGATGCGGGCGGACGCCAAGCGGAACCGTGACAAGCTGCTGAGCGCCGCCACCGGGGCGTTCCGCGACTTCGGGGCCGACGCCTCCCTTGAGGGCATCGCGCGCGAGGCGGGCGTGGGCATCGGCACGCTCTACCGCCACTTCCCCACCCGCCGCGACCTGGTCCTCGCCGCCTACTGCCACGAGGTCGAGGGGCTGTGCGCCACCGCGTCCGACCTGCTCGCGGCCATGCCGCCGGACCGGGCGCTGCGGGAGTGGCTGGACCGGCTCACCCGGTACACGGTCACCAAGCACGCGCTGGCCGAGGCGCTGTCGACGTCCGCGGGCGCCTGCCCCGACGGCGCCGAGGCGGCGAACCGCGCCGGGCTGCCCGCGGTGTACGGCCAGATCGTCGCGGCCCTCACCACCCTCCTCGACGCGGGGGCGCGGACCGGCACCCTGCGCCGGGACGCCGAGCCCGACACGGTGATCCTCGCGATGAGCGCCCTGTGGCACCTCACCGCGAGCGACCACTGGCAGGACCGGGCCCGGCGCTATCTGGACCTGCTCATGGACGGCCTGCGGGCCGGCGCCCCGAACGCGACGCCGGCCTGAAGCCCCACGGACCGCTCCTCAGTCCTCGTGGACGGTGATGACCTGGGCCGGGCACAGTTGCGCGGCCTCCCTGACCGCCGCGTGCCCGGACGCGGGCGGCTCGGCGTCCAGCAGCACCACCACCCGTCCTCGTCACGCTGGTCGAACACCTCGGCGCGGCCAGCACGCACTGCCCGGCGGAGCAGCACTTGTCCTGATCGATCTCGACCTTCATCGGGCGACTCCCGTCCCGCGCGCCGTGTCCTCGTGCCACAGCCGCTGCTCGTCGTTGCGTACGCGCGTCTCACCAGGTGACCGGCAGTTCCCGGATGCCGTAGATGGAGGTGTTCTCCTTGAAGGCGATCTCCTCGAACGGCACCGCGACGGCCAGGTCCGGGAAGCGGCGGAACAGCGCGGGCAGCGCGATCTGCAACTCCGCGCGGGCCAGCGGCTGCCGAGGCACTGGTGGATCCGTAGCCGAACGCCACGTGGCGGCGGGCGTTGCGGCTCAGGTCGAGCCGGTCGGGGATGTCGAAGACGCTCGGGTCGCGGTTGGCGGACTGGATCGGGATCACCACGCCGTCGCCCGCGCGGAGCGTGACCCGCCGACCTCGAAGTCCTCGACCACGACCCGGCGCAGCCCGATGTGCACGATCGACAGGTAGCGCAGCAGTTCCTCGACCGCCCCGGCACCAACTCCGGCTCGGCCAGCAGCCGGTCGCGCTGCGCCGGGTCGCGCAGCAGGCTGACCGTACTCAGCCCGATCATGTTGGCCGTGGTCTCGTGCCCGGCGATCAGGAGCAGCGTGCCCATGCCCGCCGCCTGCTCGCGGGTCAGCTCGCCGGTACGTACGCGCTTGATGGCGAGTTCGCTGAACAGGTCGTCGCCCGGATCGCGGTCCTTGCGCTCCAGCAGGTGGATCAGGTAGTCGCTCATCGCGCCCAGGGCGTCGCCCGCCTGCACCCGGTGGCCTTGAGGTCCACCACCGTCTGGGAGTTGCGCTGGAAGACCTCGCGGTCGGCGTACGGCACGCCGAACAGCTCGCAGATCACCAGCGAGGGCAGCGGCAGCGCGAAGCGGTCGATCAGGTCGGCGGGTTGGGGCCCGCGCGCCATGTCCTCCAGCAGGTCGTCGGTCAACTGCCGCAGAGCGGGCCGCATCCGCTCCACGTTCTTGATCATGAAGGTCCTGGTGAGCATCCGGCGCAGTACGTCGTGGACAGGCGCGTCCGTCGAGATGAACGAGCCGGGCAGCGGGCGGGCTGGTCCTTGCGCGCCAGCGGGAACCCGGGCTTCGTCTGGTCGGAGCTGACCCGGGGTCGGCGAGCACCGCCGGATGTCGTCGTACCGGGTCACCAGCCAGTTCTCGGTACCGGTGGCGAGGGTGACCCGGCGGATCGGGCCCTCCTCGCGCCACCGCGCGTAGTCGCCGGGCGGATCGAGGGGTGGTGCCGCGGTCCTGCGGCAACAGCGGTGCGGGAGCGGTGAGTTGGGTGTCGGGCAAGGTAACACCTCCGATGAGACCGTCACCTAACACCGTTAGGCATCTGATCACCTAACACCGTTAGGCATCCATGGATGACGGTACTCCGCTTGACCTTCCGGCCTGCGGCGTTATCCGGCCAAGATGGTGTCGACCAATTCGTCGGCGAGGAGGCAGATGCCGTCCAGATCGGGCGCCACCGGCATGGCGAAGTGGAGGCCGACGGTCCCGTGCAGACCGGCCCACAGCAGCACCGCCCGCCGGTCCGCCGACGGCTTCCCCGCCACGCCCTGCCGGGCCGCGGCCGAGCCGGGTCCCGAGTCCGCCGCGCCCCCGCGGCCTCGGCCCGCCGCCGGTCGCCGCTTCCCCGTCGTCACGTCACCCGTCGCCACCACGCCACCGGCCGCCGCCGAATCCCGCCACGAGCCGGGGCATCCACCGGGTCATGGGCACCAGCCGGGCGGCCACCGGATCCCCGCCACGAGCCAGGACGTCCGCCGCGCCTCCGTCACGGGCCAGGGCATCCGCCGGACCATGGGCATCCGCCGGACCACCGCCACGAGCCGGGGCATCCGCCGGACCTCCGTCACGGGCCAGGGCATCCGCCGAGTCCTCGCCACGAGCCGGGGCATCCACCGGACCATGGGCATCCGCCGGATCCCCGCCACC
The DNA here is from genome assembly GCA_038070365.1 of Streptomyces sp. M19. Lineage (GTDB taxonomy): Bacteria > Actinomycetota > Actinomycetes > Streptomycetales > Streptomycetaceae > Streptomyces. The sequence continues at coordinate 1,398,561 of JAMYWE010000001.1, forward strand.
GGCCGGGCGCGCCGCGCGGCACGCCTCCATCGCGTCCCGCCACACGGCCACCACCTCGCGCGCGGGGTGACCGGCCATCCGGTCCCGGGGATCTCGATCTGCTCGACGCCGAACATCAGCCGGTAGCGCCGCGGGTTCTCCATGATGAACCGGCAGTACGCGTGGGCCATGGCGTGCAGCGCGCGCAGCGGGTCGCCGGACGGCTCCAGCCGCCCCGCACCGCGCAGTTCGGCCGCCAGCGCCCCGTACGCGCCGCGCATCACCGTGGCCACCAGCTCGCCGCGGTCCTTGAAGTGCAGGTAGACGCTGGGCGGGCGATGCCCACCTCCGCGCCACCGCGCGCAGCGAAAGCGACTCCTCGCGCCCGGACTCGGCCAGCAGCCGCGGCGGCGAGGATGTCGTCGCGCAACCTGGCGCCCTCGCCCCAGCGGTTCGGCGTCCGCGTTCTCGATTCCCCGTCATCGCCCGCGTCTCCTTCGGTGCTCCGGCCATCATCCCGGAGAACGGGCCGCGGCTGCCGCCGGTCAGGACAGCGGCGCGCTTCCTCCGCTTCGCTCGCGGACCCGGCGCGCACCGCCGTACCGGTGGCGACGGCCGCCGCGCCGTCGCGGGCGCCGGGCCGGACTCCCGTGCCCCTGCCACGGGCGCGCGAGGCAGACCAGGGCCAGCGCGGCGCAGACCGTACCGACCAGGACGATGACCGCCATGGGCCCGGCGCTGTCGTCGCCGAACGCCCCGGCCAGCGGCGACGCGACGGCCCCGAGCAGGAACTGGCCGCCGCCCAGGAGCGCGGAGGCGGAGCCGGAGGCGTCGCGGCCCAGCGCCTGGCCGAGGCTGGTGGTGGCGGGAAGACACCGCCGATGCCGACGGCGGTGACGAACAGGCAGGCCAGGTGGCGCCCAGGCTGCCGCCGTTGACCGCGATCAGGACGGCCAGGCACAGCGCGCCCGCGACGGCCGTGGCGACGGCGGCGGTCAGCAGGGTGTTCAGGCTCAGCCGCCGGGAGAGGGCGCCGAAGGCGCTCGCGCAGACCATGCCGATGGCGTTGGTCGCGAAGATCAGGCTGTAGGAGGTCGTCGAGGCGCCGTAGACGTCCTGGAAGACGAAGCTGGAACCGGCGATGTAGCCGAACAGCGCCGCGCCGCTGAACGCCTGCGTGAGGACGTACCCAGGAACGGGCGGTGGCCCAGCAGCCGCCCCATGGACCGGAACGAGCCGCCGAGCCCGCCGGTCCCGCGCCGCCCGGCGGGAGCGACTCGGGCACCCAGACCAGGACTCCGACGAGCAGCAGCACCCGAGCGCGGCGAGCACCACGAAGACCACCCGCCACGAGGCGACCGACAGCACGGCGCCGCCGACCACCGGGCGGCGACCGGCGCGATGCCCATGACCATGGCCAGCAGGGAGAAGTAGCCGGGCAGCCGGGGCCGCTGAACCGGTCGGTGAGCACCGCGCGGGCCAGCACGGTGCCCGCCGCGCCCGCGACACCTGCAGGAAGCGGCCGGTGACGAAGAGTTCGATGGAGGCGCCGCGGCGCACGCCACGGACAGCAGGGCGAACAGCGCGGTGCCGGGGCCAGCAGCCTGCGCCGCCCGAGACCGTCGCTGAGCGGGCCGATGACCAACTGCCCGATCACCAGACCGGCGAGGAAGGCGGTCATCGACAGCTGCACGGCCGCGTCGCCGGTGTCCAGGCTGCGCCCCAGCTCCGGGAACCGGGCACGTACATGTCGATGGCGAGCGGGCGACGGCGGTCAGCGCGCCGAGCACGGCGATGAGCGGGAGGGCGCTCCCGGGCGCGGGCGAGGCGGGGCGCGATCGGTTCCGGCGGCTATCATGGGACAGCAGATTAACGAATAGTCTACTGGTTAACAAAGTGAGGCCGCTCCCGTGACCGCCGACGCCTCCCCACCTCCCCGCCCGTGTACCCGCGCGCCCAGTGGGCCGCCGCGCCCCGACCTCGACACCGCGCCGATGGACGTCGTCGGTCCGGTCAAGCGGATCCAGGCACTGCTCGCCACCGCGCTGGAGCCGCTGTACGAGGGCGCTCCGCTGACCGCCCCGAACTGGACGTCCTGATCCGGCTCCGGCACAACCCGAGCCGGTGATCGCCCGACGCCTCGCGGACCAGATGCGCTGCTCGCGGGCCGCCGTCAGCAAGACCCTCGCGAAGCTGGAGAAGCGCGGGTTCATCGAGCGCAGGCCCAGCCCGTCCGACCGGCGGGCCGCCGTGGTGACGCCCACCGCGGCCGGGGCCGAGACCGTGGACACCATGTTCCCGCGCCAACTCGCGGTGGAGGCCGAGCTGCTGGCCGGGCTCGGCGAGGACCGGGAGCGGGTGGTGGAGGCGCTGGGGCTGCTGGTACGGGCGCTGGAGGCGCGGTCGGGCGGCGCGGACGGCTGAGCCGGGCGGGTCGGGCGGGCCGTCGCCGGGCCCGGCCTCCGGCGAAAGAGTCCGGGCGGTATCTTTCCGGAGAACCGCAGGCCGGGCTGGCGTAGCCTGCCGCTGTGCCCGTTCCCGGCCAGGAAAGAGGGAGGCGCCGATGCCGTCGGCTTCGGGACGCGTCACGCAGGCGGACGTCGCTCGGATCGCCGGTGTCTCGCAGGCCATGGTCTCGCTGGTGCTGAACGGCTCCGACACCGTGCGCATCGCGCCGGAGACCCGTCGCCGGGTCGAGGAGGTCCTGCGGTCGACCGGCTACACCGTCGACATCATGGGGCGAGGCTGCGCGGCAAGTCCAACCAGATACTGGGCGTGTTCAGTTACGAGTCGGTCTTCCCCACGACGTCGCCGACTTCTACCGGCCGTTCCTGCTCGGCATCGAGGAGGAGGCCGAGACGCGCGGCTTCGATCTGCTGCTGTTCACCAGCCCGCGCGGCGCGACGGGCGGCGGCTGGTCTACGAGCAGGGCACCAACCGGCTGCGGATCGCGGACGGTTGCGTGCTGCTCGGCCGCCACAACGATCCGCGGGAGCTGTCCCGGCTGGTCGAGGAGGCGTTCCCGTTCGTCTTCATCGGCCGCCGCGAGTCACCGGCGGGCCGGTCAGTTACGTCGACGCCGACCACGCCACCGCCACCCGCGAGGTCTACGACTGGCTGCGGCGGCTGGGGCACCGCGACATCGCGCTGCTGAGCGCGGCCGGGGACGCGGAGCCGACTGTGGACCGCCGCACGGGCTACGCGAAGGCGCCGCCGCCCACGACGACGAGCCGCTGGTGCTGGACGCGGAGGACCCGGCGGCGGCACTGCGCGCGGCCCGGCGGCGGGCGCGACGGCGCTGCTGGTGGAGAGCGCGGCGACGGCCGCCGCGGTGCGGACGTGCGCGGGCGAGGCGGGACTTGAGGTGCCCGGGGACCTGTCGGTCGTGGTGCTCGGCGACTGCGCGCCGGTCCGGGGACGCCGGCACGGCGGCGCCCGGCGGACCGGCGCCGCCGCCGACTGGTCGACGGTCCGCCTCCGCGGCGCGAACTGGGCGTGCAGGCGGTGCGCATGCTCACCGACCTGGTGTCGGGCACGGCCCCGAGGGCGGGCGCCAGGTGCTGCTCCGGTGCGAGATCCACCAGGGGTCCACCGTCGGCGCTCCGCGCGCCTGAACCGCCGCGCCTGAACCGCCGCGTCCGGACCGCCGCGTCCGGACCGCCGCGCGCCCGGGCGGTGCGGGTCAGCCGCCCCAGGTGAAGGTCGCGACGGCGCCCGCGGGCAGGGTGTACGACAGCGAGCGGCCCTCGTCGGTGAGGGAGAAGGTCTGGTCGGAGTCGGCCGCGTTCACCACGTAGGCGACCCGCGAGCCGTCCTGGTTCTCGAACACGACGTCCTGCACGCCGCCCGTCCCCTGGCTGGTGGAACCGATGCGGTGCGCCCCGGTGTCCACGAACTTGGCCAGATGGCCCAGCACGTAGTACTCCGCGTTACGGGTCACCGTGGAGCCGTCGATCTCCACCACGCCGTTGCAGCGGGTGCCGCACAGGCCCTGGTGCGGGCCGCCGTTCGCGTCGAGCGCGAGGTTCCAGTTGACGGCGGTCTCCCGCCGCTGCGCATGTTGCGTACGACGATGTTCTCCGCGTGCCACTTGAGGGTGTCGGCGAAGGTGTCCGCCACCTCGTCGCTGTCGGTGCCGGCGCACTCGGTGAAGTAGACGCGCTTGCCGGTCGCGTACACCTGGGCCTCGGCCTCGGGCTCGCCCGCGTAGCAGTGGAAGGCGGCACCGGCGACGCGGTCGATGCCCGCGGTCCGGTCGAACACCTCCAGCGGGTAGTTCGGGTGGTCCCAGTTGTGGTCGAAGGCGAACAGCTGGGTGGGCAGTCCGGCCGCGGTGAGCGCCTGGTCGAGCACGGTGAGGAAGTCGGCCTGTTCGGCGGCGGTCATGGCGGTGGAGGGGTAACTGGTGGGGTTCTCCGGCTCGTTCTGCGCCGTGAGGTCGGCGAGCGTGATGCCCTCTCCCGCGTACGCCTGGACGGCCTTGACCAGGTAGTCGGCGTAGTCCTGGTAGTTCTCCGGCTTGAGGCTGCCGCCGTTCAGGAGCCGTCGGTCTTCATCCAGGCGGGCGGCGACCAGGGGTGCCCATGAAGCGCAGCCCGGGGTTGTGGGAGAGCGCCTGCTTCAGGACCGGGATGATCTCCTGCCGGTCGCGGTCGATGGAGAACTGCCCCGGGTGTCCTCGTAGGTGTAGAAGTCACCGGAGTTGAAGTCGCTGCTGCCCAGCGGCTGGCGCAGGTAGTTCAGGCCGATGCCGTCGCCGTCCCTGCCGAACAGGGACGCCATGAGCGCGTCGCGCTGGTCCTGGGGCAGTTGGGCGATCAGGTGGGCGGACGCCTCGGTGACCGACGCGCCCGCGCCGGTGAACGGCTGCTGCCGGTCGGCGGGGTCGACACCGATGTCGATGGGCTGCGGCGAGGCGTCGAAGGCCACCTCGCCCTGTGGGGCGAGCCTGTTGGCGCCGTCGGGGGTGGTGAGCCACACCTGGCGGAGTCCGCCCGGGCGTCGGCGCGGGCGGTGTCGTGGGTGGTGAGCCCGAGGCCGGTGCCCACCAGCGCGAGAACGCTGAGGGCGGTGGTGACACCGCGCACCGAGGGTCTGCTGAGGACGCGTTTCATCACTGCGACTCCTGTGACGTGGGGTAATGACCGATTGACCATGGCCATGACAATCGCCAGCATGTAAACAGACCTACTGAGTACTTGGTAAGTACCCTGCCCGGACTTCCTCCAACACCTGAGGCGCGCTCCCGCGGGCGATTCACCGCCCCTACACTTCTGCCGATGACCGCGAAGACCTCGGGCTCGGGTGCGGCACGGCGCACCGGGCGCCCCACCGGACCAGACAGGCGCCAGGACATACTGCGCATCGCCATGGAGACGTTCGCCGAGCGCGGCTACCACAACGCCTCCCTCGCCGAGATAGCCGACCGGGCCGGGCTCACCCAGGCCGGGGTGCTGCACTACTTCCGCTCCAAGGAACGGCTGTTGACCGGCGTCCTGGAGCTGCGCGACCAGGTGGACATCGAGACGCTGGGCCCCGAGCGCCCGCACGGCCTGGCCTTCGTGCACCACCTGGTGGACACCGCCCGCCGCAACGCCGAACGGCCGGGCATCGTACGGCTGTACGCGGTGCTCTCCGCCGAGAGCGTCACCGAGGGGCACCCCGCGCAGGCGTACTTCCGCGAGCGCTACGAGGGCTGCGCGCCCTCCTCGTCGAGGCCCTGCACGAGGCCCGGAGCTGGGCGAGGTCCACGAGAAGCTGGACGTCGGGACCACCGCGTCCGCCGTCATCGCCGTCATGGACGGCCTCCAGGTGCAGTGGCTGCTGGCGCCGGGGCCGTGGACATGGCCGTCGCCACCCGGCACGTCATCGACGCGCTGCTGGCCGCCCCGGCCGAGGCGGACTGAGGCCGCCGCCCCGTTCAGCCCGCCGCGGCGCCCTTCGCCACCCGGCTCCTCGCCACCCGGCTCTTCGCCACGAGGTCCTTCGTCACGACCCGGGTCAGCCGTGCCTGGTCCAGCTCGCCGCGGGCGGAGGTGACCACGAGGGCGGGTGGGCCCGGTCGGCGGGCCGGTCCAGGGTGATCACCGCGAACGGCTCGTCGAAGTACGCGCAGGACTGGTGCACTCGGTGTACCGCTGCGTGAAGACGAGCGCCCGCCCCAGCGGGTGCGCACCCGGTCCGCGCTCCTCGCCACCGCGGACGGCACGTCGGCGGCGGTGCGGTAGGCCGGGTGGCGGCCGTTGATCGGCCGGGTGTTGACCGCGGGGTCGACGGGCAGGCCGCGGGCACCGAGAACAGCGTGTAGACCGGCGAGGTGTCGTCCCACCCCGCCGTCCAGGCCGGGCGTCGCACTCCTCCCTCCGCGCCGGGCTCGACGCTCACGTTCACCCGGGACCGGGTGAGCCCGGCCCGCTCGGGCAGCGCCACCGTGAAGCGGGCAGTACGCCGCCGCCCGCCCGCGCGGGCACCGCGCCCCGGCCCGGCGTCCCAGTCGGCGGCCCGGGTCGGGTGGGCGACGGCGTCACGGCGGGCCCTCCCCGCGCACCCGGTCACCGCGATCACTCCGACGGCCGCAGCGGCGGCCGCCATTCCCCGCGTCCCCATCACCCTCGTGTCCCCGTATCCCCGCTGTCGGCGTCGGTGTCCCGACGGTCGCGCCACGCACCACGCGCGTCACACGCGCCCCGGTTCCCGCCCGCGTCACCCGGGACCATTTCGTGACGTCCCCTGTCGCTCTGCCACCAGTAGCGCTACTTTCTTCACCAATGCCCCTTTCGATCATCAATGCCATACTTGAAAACGCCATCCAGGCAAGGGTGAGATGAGCGACGATGACGCGACCGGACAGCCCCGGAAGGCCGCACCGTCCGGTCGGGCGAGACCGACGAGGACGACGAGCTGATGTGGCGGTGCTTCCGCCAGTCACCGTGCGCGATGGCCGTCTTCGACCTGCGGCTGAGGCTGCGCCGGGCCAACGCGGACATGGAACGCGCTGCGCGGCAGCGAGAGCGAGCTGCGCGGACGCCCGATGTCGCGGATCCTCCCGGCCCGGCCGGGGAGGAGACCGACGAGGCGATGCGCACGGCGCTGGCGACGGGCACGCACCAGCAGTTGAGTACGCCCTCCCGACCCCGCCCGCCGCTACCACCGGGCCGTCTGGTCGGTCTCGCTGGCCGCGCTGCGCGATGAGAGCGGGAGATCCGGGGTGATCCTCGCGGCTCACGACATGACGCGCCAGGACGAGGCGCGTCAGCGGCTGCTGCTGCTGAAGGAGGCCAGCACCCGGATCGGCGACACCCTGGACACCGTGCGGACGGCCCAGGAACTCACCGAGGTGGCCGTGGACCGGCTCGCCGACTTCGCCGTCGTCGAGTTGCTGCCGAGCATCGACAGCGGGGCGAGCCGCCGACCGGAGCGCCGCCCTCCCCATCATGCTGCGCCGGGTGGCCTGCCACTCGGTGTACGAGGGCGCCCGGAGACCGCGGTCCCGATCGGCTACCTGGGCACGTACCCGCGCGGCTCCGCGGTGACCGAGTGCATGGTCACCGGCCGGGGACGCTGAGCGCGGTGACCGACGAGGTCCTGGCGCAGTGGGACGCGGATGTGCCGGAACAGGCCGCGAAGATGCGGAAGTTCGGCTTCCACTCGGTGCTGTCGGTACCGCTGCGGGCCCGGGGCGACCCTGGGCGTGGCCGTCTTCGTACGGCACCGCAACCCCGAGCCGTTCGCGCAGGACGATCTGCTGCTCGCCGAGGAGATCACGGCGCGGGCGGCGGTCTGCGTGGACAACGCCCGGCGCTACACCCGCGAACGCGACACCACCCTGGCCCTCCAGCGCAGCCTGCTGCCGCGCAAGCTGCCGCGGAACGCGGCGGTGGAGGTCGCCTCCGCTATCTGCCCGCGGGCTCGCGCGCGGGGTGGGCGGCGACTGGTTCGACGTGATCCCGCTGTCCGGCGCCCGGGTCGGGCTGGTGGTCGGCGACGTCGCCGGGCACGGCCTCCAGGCGTCGGCCACGATGGGGCGGCTGCGCACGGCGGTGCGCACGCTGGCCGATGTCGACCTGCCGCCCGACGAGTTGCTCACCCACCTCGACGACCTGGTCAACCGGCTCGCGGCCGAGGGCGACGGCGAGCGGGCGCCTGGCCTCACCGGCGAGCAGAGCATCTCGGGGCGGCCGGGACGGCCGGGGACCTCGGCGCCACCTGCCTGGTCGCGGTCTACGACCCGGTCTCGCGCCGCTGCACCGCGGCCCGCGCCGGGCATCCGCTGCCCGCCGTGGTCCGCCCCGACGGGCGCGTGGAGTTCCTGGAGATGCCCACCGGCCCGCCGCTGGGCTGGGCAGCCTGCCGTTCGAGTCGGTCGAGGTCGAACTGCCGGAGGGCAGCCTGCTGGCCCTGTACACCAACGGGCTCATCGAGGGGCGGGAGACCGATGTGGACGAGGCGCTGGACGCGCTGGGCTCGGCCCTCTCGCGGGCCTCCGACTCGCTGGAGGAGACCTGCGACACGGTGCTCTCCGCGCTCCTCCCGCAGCGCCCGGCCGACGACGTGGCGCTGCTCGTGGCCCGTACCCACGCGCTGGACGCGAACCAGGTGGCCACCTGGGAGCTGTCCATGGACCCCGCCGAGGTCGGCCGGGCCCGGCGGGACGTGTCCGCGCGGCTGGAGCGGTGGGGCTGGACGACGCGGTGTTCACCACCGAACTGGTCGTCAGCGAGCTGGTCACGAACGCCATCCGGCACGCCGAACCCCCGTCCAGCTGCGGCTGATCCACGACCGCACGCTGATCTGCGAGGTCTCCGACGGCAGCAGTACGGCACCGCACCTGCGCCGGGCCAGGATGTTCGACGAGGGCGGGCGCGGGCTGCTTCTGGTGGCGGGACTCACCGAGAGCTGGGGTACCCGGCACACTCCCACCGGAAAGACCATCTGGGCCGAGCAGCTCCTGGGGTAGCGCCACGGCCGTGGGGGCGGCGGATCGCGGATCATGGCTCGCGGACCGCTCACCCGGCGCGTGGAACGGGCGCTGACCGGGCAGGACATCGTGCGGCACGTGGTGACGGACGAACGAAAGGCCGCCCTCGCCATGCGAACCCAACCCTCGTCGGGCGACGACGCGCTGGCCGCGCTGAGCCCCGCCGAATCGGCCCGGCTGATGGCGGCGATGCGCGACGCGGCCCTGGCACGCGGCGAACTCCCTCCCCGCCCGCCCGGTGATCGGCCAGTCCTGGAGCCGGATGCTCCGGCTCGGCCTCGACCCGGACCGCGGCGGGCCGCCCCGGCTGCTGGGGCGGGACGAGCTGGAGCGGCGGCGCAAGGAGTCACGGCTCGCCGACGTGCTGCCGACGCTCCAGCGCGGGCTGCTGGAGTCCGCGGACGCCGCGGGCCATCTCGCGATCGTCACCGACGGCGAGGGCCGGGTGCTGTGGCTGGACGGCCACCGTGGGTGCGCAGACACGCGGACGGCATCGCGCTCACCGAGGGCGCCAACTGGTCGGAGGAGATCGTCGGCACCAGCGGCGTGGGGACCGCGCTCGCCGTACGGGCCCCGGTGCGGGTGCACTCCTTCGAGCACTTCGTCCACGCCTACCACCACTGGAGCTGCGCCGCCGCCCCCATGCACGACCCCGCGACGGGCGGCTGCTCGGCGTCGTCGACGTCAGCGGCCCCGCGACCACGGCCCACCCGACCGTACTGTCCCTGGTCACCGCCACGGCGCGCTGGGCCGAGAGCGAACTGCGCATCGCCCACCACCGCGAGCTGGACGGGCTGCGGGCCGTCGCCGCCCCGCTGCTCGCCCGGCTGCCGGGGCAGGCGGCCGTGGTGGACCGGCACGGCTGGATCGCCGCCGTCACGGGCATGGCCACCCCGCACGGCAGGCTGCCGTTGCCGCGCCCTCGCGGGACGGGCGGGTCTGGCTGCCCTCGCTGGGCACCTGCACCGTCGAACCGGTACCCGGCGGGCTGCTGCTGCGCCGCGCGGACCCGGAGGCCGCCGGGCCGCCGGACGAGGGCGTCCTCGTGCTCGACCTGCGCGACGCGCGCCGCCCTGAACTGACCTTCCGCGGGCCGTCCGGCGACTGGACCCACCGGCTCAGCCCGCGCCACGCCGAGGTGCTGCTCGTCCTGGCCGCGCACCCCGAGGGCGTACGGCGGCGCGGCTCGCCGAGGACCTGTTCGGCGACCCGAGCCGTACGGTCACCGTGCGCGCCACGATGTCCTGGCTGCGCCGCTCCCTGGGGCGGTCCTCGACCACCGCCCGTACCGTGTCGCCGAGCGGACCCGGGTCGAGATCCGGCGGCCGGAGCGCCCGCGGACCTGCTGCCCGACAGCGTGGCGCCCGCCGTCGTCCGGCTGCGGTCGGCCCCGGCCTGACCGCGCTGCGCGCCGCCGCGCCGGGCCGGACGCGGCGTGGGCCCGGCGGGTGCCCGGCCGGTGCCCGGACGGCCCGGCAGGAGGGCAGCCGCCGCCGGGTCGGTCCTAATATGGAGTGACTTGTCCGCCACAGATGGGACGGCCGCGATGGAACCTCCCGCCGAAGGGTCCCTCAGGGCGCGCGGCCCGCCGCGGCGCGGAAGCCGTTCGACATGACCTGTACGGCGACGGCCCTGATCGACTCCGCCGGGCTGATCGTGGCTGGACCGGAACCGCCGAGCGGCTGCTGGGCTGGACGGCGGCGGAGATCCTCGGCCGCCCGCCGGGGACCTGCTGACGGGCGACGACGCACGGGCCCGCAGCCAGGAGGCGGCGGCACAGGCCCTGGCCCACGGCGGCTGGGACGGCATGGCCGCCGCCCGCCACCGGGACGGGCGGCGCATCGACATCGGCACCCGGGTCTCCGCGCTCACCGGCGAGGACGGCGCCGTCCGCTACCTCGTCTCCGCCGTCGACCTCACCCGGATCCCCTCGTGGGCGGTGAACGAGAAGGTCATGGAGGCCTTCCTGACCCGCTCCCCGCTCGGCATGGCCGTCTTCGACACCGAGCTGCGCTACCTCTGGCTCAACCCCACCCTGGAGCGGTTCGGCGGCGTCCCGCGCGCGGAGCGCCTGGGCCGCCGGATGCGGGACGTCCTGCCCCATCTGAACACCGCGGCGGTGGAGGGGCAGATGCGGCGGGTGCTGGAGACCGGCGCGCCCGTCATCGACTTCGAGCACCAGGGCGCGCCGCCGCCGAGCCGCACCGCGCGCGTGCCTACTCCACGTCCTTCTTCCGGCTGGAGGACGCCGACAACCAGCCGATGGGCGTGTGCGCCATGGTCCTGGACATCAGCGACCGGTGGCAGGCCAGGGCCCGGCTGGCGCTGCTCAACGAGGCGGGCGCGGCGATCGGCAGTTCGCTCGACGTCCTGCGCACCGCCCAGGAGCTGGCCGACTTCGCCGTACCGCGCCTCGCGGACTTCGTCACCGTCGACCTGGTGGAGGGTGCTGCGCGGCGAGGAGCGCCGCAGCGGCGTACGGGGAGCTGCCCGCGTTCCGCCGGGCCGGGCTGCGGTCGGTCCACGAGGGCAGCCCGGAGTCCGTGGCCGACCCCGGCGAGCCCGTCACCGTCTCCCCTCGCGCCCACCGGCCGCTCGTACGTCCTCGGCCGGGCGCTGCTGGAGTCGCGGATGAACGCCAGGGGACGCCTGGCAGGAGGACGACCCGGTGCGGGCCCGGAAGTTCGCCGAGTACGGGCTCCACTCGCTGATCGTGGCGCCGGTCCGGGCGCGCGGCGCGGTGCTGGGGTGGCGTCGTTCGTACGCTCCCAGCGCCCCGAGGCGTTCGAGGAGGACGACCTGCTGCTCGCCGAGGACCTCGTCAACCGCGCCGCGGTCTCCTGGACAACGCCCGCCGCTACACCCGCGAGCACGCCGCGGCGCTCGCCCTCCAGCGCAGCCTGCTCCCCAGGACCTGACCGGCGGCCCGGCCATGGAACTGGCCTGCGCTACCTGCCCGCGGACGTGCGCGACGGGGTCGGCGGCGACTGGTTCGACGTCATCCCGCTGTCCGGCGCCCGGGTGGCCCTGGTGGTGGGGACGTGGTGGGCCACGGGATCACCGCCGCCGTGACCATGGGCCGCCTCCGTACGGCGGTGCACACGCTCGCCGACATGGAGCTGCCCCGGACGAACTGCTGGCCCACCTGGACGACCTGGTCATGCGGCTGACCGAGGAGGAGGTCGACGCCCAGGGCATGGCGATGGCCGTGCTGGGCGCCACCTGCCTGTACGCCGTCTACGACCCGGTCACCCGGCGCTGCACGATGGCGCGGGCCGGGCACCCGCCGCCCGCGATCATCGACCCCGGCGGCACGGTCCGCTTCCCCGACCTGCCCGCCGGGCCGCCGCTCGGCCTCGGCACGCTGCCGTTCGAGTCGGCGGAGCTGGAGCTGGCCGAGGGCAGCCTGATCGCCCTGTACACCGACGGTCTGATCGAGACCGGCGACCAGGACATCGACGCGGGTCTGACCCGGCTCGGCCGGGTCCTCGCCCAGCCGGACCAGCCGCTGGAGGAGTTGTGCGCCATGGTGCTCGACACCATGCTCGTCGCCCCGCCCTCCGACGACGTCGCGCTGCTCCTGGCCCGTACCCACGCGCTCTCCCCGAGCAGGTGATCGGCTGGGACCTGCCCGCCGACCCGGCCGTCGTCGCCCACGCCCGCTCGCTCGCGCTGCGCCAGCTCGCCGAGTGGGGCTTGAGGACCTGCGGACCACCACGGAACTCATCGTCAGCGAACTGGTCACCAACGCCATCCGGCACGGCAGCGGACCCATCCGGCTCCGGATGATCCGGCACGACGTGCTGATCTGCGAGGTCTCCGACGCGACCAGCACCTCGCCGCGGCTGCGCCACGCCCGCACCACCGACGAGGGCGGGCGCGGGCTGTTCCTGGTGGCGCAGATCAGCCGCCGGTGGGGCACCCGGTACACCGAGGGCGGCAAGCTCATCTGGGCCGAGCAGGACCTGCCCGCCCCGGCGTGAGGTCCCGGCCCCGCTCCGGGACCGCGCGCCCTGGGCGTGATCGCGTACGGCGGCCACACTGGAGGGCCCGCCACGACGAGCGGCCACGCTGGAGGGCCCGCCACGACGAGGGAGTGAGCGCATGCTGACGACGCCCGGCACCCGGGCAGCCGACCACCTCGACCGCCGGCCCCGGCCGGTGTCCCCTGGGCGCGCGGCGGCGGCGCTGCTGGCCGGGCGCTGCCCGCGCTGGCCTTCCCGCCCCGGCGCTGTGGTGGCTGGCCTACCTCGGCCTGGTGCCGTGGCTGCTGCTGATCCGTACGGCCGGGACCGGCGGCCGGGCGGCGCTGGACGGCTGGCTGGGCGGGGCCGGGTTCCTGCTCGCCGTCCACCACTGGCTGCTGCCGAGCCTGCACGTCTTCATCCTCGTACTGGCCGCGCTGCTGGGGCTGTTGGGCGCCGTGGGCTGGCTGGCGCACCGGCTGCTGAGCGGCACGCCGCCGCCGGGCCGGGTCGCGGCGGCGCTGGTGCTGCTGCCGTCCGCGTGGCTGATGGCGGAGCTGGTCAGGTCCTGGGAGTACCTCGGCGGCCCGTGGGGCTGATCGGCGCCAGCCAGTGGCAGGTGCCGCCCGCGCTGCGGCTGGCGTCGGTCGGCGGGTGTGGCTGGTCGGCTTCGCCGTGGTCGCGGTGAACGTCGCCCTCGCGGTGCTGCTCGCGGTGCCGCGCCGCCGCGCCTCGGCGGTGGCCGGGCTCACCGCGTGCGGCGCCGCTGCCGCCGGGTGTGGACGGCGGCGCCGGTGCCGGGGACGGCCGGGACCACCGGGTCGCCGTGGTCCAGCCCGGGTGGTCAGCGGCGCGGCGGCGCGCTTCGACCGCGGCGAGCGGCTGACCCGGCGGCTGGCCGGGCGCCCTGTGGACCTGGTGGTGTGGGCGAGAGCAGCGTCGGGTACGACCTGGACAGCCGCCCCGACCTGCGGGCCAGGCTGGCGGCGCTCTCCCGCGCGGTGGGCGCCGACCTGCTGGTGAACGTGGACGCGCGGCACCGTGGCCGGATCTACAAGAGTTCCGTGCTGGTCGGGCCGCACGGACCCACCGGCGACCGCTACGACAAGACGCGCCTGGTGCCGTTCGGCGAGTACGTCCCGGCGCGGTCGCTGCTGGGCTGGGCCACCTCCGTCGGCAAGGCCGCGGGCGAGACCGCAGGCGCGGCCACGGGGCCATGACGATGCGGCTGCCGGACGGGCTGCGGATCGGCCCGCTGGTGTGTTTCGAGTCGGCCTTCCCCGACATGAGCGGGCAACTGGCCAGGGACGGGGCGCGGATGGTCGTCGTGCAGTCCTCGACGTCCAGCTTCCAGCACAGCTGGGCGCCGCGGCAGCACGCCCGCTCGCGGCGCTGCGCGCGGCGGAGACCGGGCGGCCCGTGGTGCACGCGACGCTGACCGGCGTGAGCGCGGTGTACGGACCGCGGGCGAGCGGATCGGCCGCTGGCTGGACACCGACCGCGGTACGTCCGCCGTCTACGACGTACCGCTGGCCCGCGGCACCACCGTGTACGTACGGGCCGGGGCCTGGCCGCTGTAGGGCGGCGGCCTCCTCGCCGTGTTCGGCGCCACGGGCGGCGTACGGCGGCTCAGGAGGCCGGGGCCGGGAAGCCGGGTCCGGGAAAGCCGGGCTCGGACGGGCCGGGCTCGGACGGGCCGGGGCTCAGGAGGCGGCGGCCACCGCGTCGTTGACGACGCGTTCGCACAACTCGTGGGTGCGCAGCGCGTCGTCGGCGGTCAGCGGCCGCCCTCGGCGACCGCGTCGAGGAAGGCGAGCGCGGCCTGTTCGATGCCGCGCTGCCGGGCCACCGGCACCAGTCGCCCCGGCGGCGCAGGCTGGGCTGCCCTTGTGGTCGACGACCTCGGCGAGGTTGAGCACCTGGCGCTTGGTGTCGTCGCCGGAGACCTCCAGGATCTCCTCGGTCGAGCCGCTCATCCGGTTCATGGTGCCCAGCGCGGTGAAGCCGTCACCGGAGAGCTGGAGCAGGACGTGGTGCATGAGCCCGTCGCGGATCTTCGCGCGCACGTCGATGTGGTCGACGGGACCGGGGCGAGGAAGCGCAGGGTGTCCACGACGTGGATGAAGTCGTCGAACACGAGGGTGCGCGGGTCCTCGGCGAGACCGACGCGGTTCTTCTGCATGAGGATCAGGTCGCGCGGATGGTCCAGACACTGGGCGTAGCCGGGCGCGTGGCGGCGGTTGAAGCCGACCGCGAGGCTCACGCCGCGCTCGCGCGCCAGGTCCACCAGGCGCGCGCAGTCGCCGAGGCGGTAGGCCAGCGGTTTGTCCACGTACGTCGGCACCCCGGCCTCGATCAGCCGGGTGACGATCTCGGCGTGCGCGGAGGTGGGGCGTGGACGAACGCGGCGTCGAGCCCGGCGCCGAGCAGCGCGTCGAGGTCCGGTGGCGCTGCGCGTCCGGCAGCCGGTAGGCGTCGCCGACCTCGCGCAGGGTGGCCGGGGTACGGGTGGTCAGATGCGGCTCAAGGCCGGACGGGCCATGAGCACCGGCAGATACGCCTTGCGCGCGATGTCCCCGAGTCCGATGACGCCGACCTTCACTCCGCCTCCCGCTGCTGGATACCGCTCACGGCGGCGTGCCGCCCGCGCCGTGTCCTGACGTCCTGCCATGTCCGGACGTCCTGCCGTGTCCGGCCCTGTCCTGTGCCCCGGCAGCATACGTGCGCCGGTCGCGGGACCGGCGGGCGAGCCGGACACAGGTCGTCTACGTAGCGTGGTCCCCATGAACGCCGCACGTCCCGCCGCACGTCCCCGTGGCGACTCCCGGATCACGCTGGTCGCCGACACCGCCCTCGCGCTGCTCGCCGCGCGCGGGATGCGCGGGCTCACGCACCGCGCGGTCGACCAGGCCGCGGGCCTGCCGACCGGCTCCACCTCGAACGTGGCCCGCACCCGCGCGGCGCTGCTCGAAGCGACCATGCGACGGCTGGTCGACCGGGAGGCGGAGCTGCTGGCCCGCACCTGCCGCCGCCCTGCGCACGGCCGCCGGGTACGGAGGCGCCGGGTACGGAGGCGCCGGTGGAGTTGGGCGAGACGGCGGGGCGGTACCCGCGGGCCGGACAAGCTGGCCGACGCGCTCTCCTCGTACTGCACCGCCTGCTCACCGACCGCCCGGACCTGCTGATCGCCCGCTACGAACTCGCCCTGGAGGCGACCAGGCGCCCGAGTTGCGCGCGCACTACGACGCGGCCGGGCGCGGCTTCCGTGAGCCGCTGGTGGGGCTGATGACGGCCATGGGGTCGGCCGAACCCCGGCGCCACGCCCTGTCACTGCTGGCCTGGTGCGAGGGACGATGTTCGCCCGCGCGGCGGGGCCGACCACGCGGCGGTGCCGGGACGGGACGAACTCCGGGCCGGGCTGGCCGAGTTGCTGCACGGCATGCTGGGCCACCGGCCGAGCGGCTGAGCGGCGGGACGGGGGCGAACCACGGGACGCGGGATGAGCGGCGGGACGGGGCGAGCCACCGGACACGGGATGAGCGGCGGGACGGGGCGAGCGGCGGGACGATATTCGCTGGCGGGCCCGGGACCCGGTCGCCATGATGCCGCCATGACCTCACCGACCGAGTCCACGTCGCCCTCGTCGCCCCCACCATCGCCATCGCCGTCGCCGTCACCGTCGCCGTCGCCGTCGCCCGAGCCGAACCGGGTGGAGCCGCCCGCGATCGCCGAGGAGCGCACCGCGCTGGAGGGCTGGCTCGACTTCCACCGCGAGACGCTGGCGACGAAGTGCGCGGGCCTGGACGACGCTCAGCTGCGCACCGCCTCGGCGCCGCCGTCGTCCCTGACGCTGCTCGGGCTCGTGCGGCACATGGCGGAGGTCGAGCGGAGCTGGTTCCGGCGGGTCCTGGCCCAGGAGGACGCCCCGCCGATCTGGTACACCGACGAGGACCTGGACGGCGAGTTCCGCGTCACCGAGGCGGACAGCACGCGCGAGGCGTTCGACATCTGGCGCCGTGAGATCGCCGCCGCCCGGAAGGCCGCCGAGGGCCGCTCCTCGACGACGTGGTCACGCGGTCCTCGGACCGACAGATGGACCTGCGGTGGATCTACATCCACATGATCGAGGAGTACGCGCGCCACAACGGCCACGCCGACCTGCTGCGCGAGCGGATCGACGGCGTCACCGGCGAGTGACCGCCCGCGCCGGTCCGGGGCGGGGCCGGGGCGGCGAACCGGCGGCGAACCCGGGCGGACGAACCCGGGCGGCCGAACCGGGCTCAGCTGGGCGCGGCGCCCGGCGGGCCGTCGATCTCGCCGTCCAGCCGCAGCGCGAGCCGACCGATCCGCGAGCGGATCCCGCGCCCGTACGCGTCGTCGCCGAGTTCGGCGGAACTCGCCCGCGCCAGGGACAACTCGCGGCGGGCGGCGGCCTCCTGACCGAGCTTCACGTAGTCGGCGGCGAGGTTGAGGTGGAGCGAGGGTAGAGGACGCGTACCGCGCGGGAGGCCGGACGGGCGGCGGTGCGGCCCCGTCGTCCCTCCCCGCCGGTCCCGTCTCCGCCGTCCCTCCATCGGCCCCGTCGGGGCCGCGTCGCCGAGTCGGCCGCCGCCAGCGCCAGCAGATCCCACATCAGCTCGTCCGCCGGGTCGTCCTGGGTGTCCGCCAAATAGTGCGCCAGGGTGCAGCGGTGGAGGGGTGCTCGTCCTCCGCCATCTCCTGCCACAGGGTCGCGAGGCGGTTGCGCGCCTCCTCGCGGTCCCCGCCCCGGTGCAGCATCACCGCCTGCCCGATCCGCGTCAGCACCGCGTCGTCCTCGTGCGCGTCCTCCGGCGAGTCCTGCGGTGTGTGCGCCATGGCGGCCTCCCATCAGGTCGTCGCGGCCAGCCGCCCCGCCGCAGACCGACCCTAACCGCGGCCCCGATGATCTTCGTCAGGCGCACGGTCGAGCGCATGGTCGAGCGCATGGTCGAGCGCGCGGCCGTGCCCACGGCCGGGCACGCGACCGGGCACGCGACCGGGCACACCGTCAGGCCCCGAGGTCCGGGATCCGCCAGTCGATCGGGTCGTGCCCTGCGCCCTGACCGCCGCGTCGATCTGGGTGAACGGCCGGGACCCGAAGAACTTCTTCGCCGACAGCGGCGAGGGTGCGCGCCCTGACCACCACATGCCGCTCGGTGTCGATCAGGGCAGCTTCTTCTGCGCGTACGCCCCCAGAGCACGAAGACGGCCGGGTCGGGCGGTCGGCCACCGCGCGGATCACCGCGTCGGTGAACCGCTCCCACCCTTGCCCTTGTGCGAGTTGGCCTCGCCGCCGCGCACGGTCAGGACCGCGTTGAGCAGCAGCACCCTGCTCGGCCCACGGCATCAGATAGCCGTTGTCCGGCACCGGGTGGCCCAGCTCCTCCTTCATCTCCTTGTAGATGTTCCGCAGCGACGGCGGGTCTTCACCCGGGCCGCACCGAGAAGCACAGGCCGTGCCCCTGCCCCTCGCCGTGGTACGGGTCCTGGCCGAGGACCAGCACCTTCACCCGGTCGTACGCCGTCGCCTCCAGCGCCGCGAAGACCTGGTCGCGCGGCGGGTGGACCGGCCCCTGGCCCGTTCCTCCTCGACGAACTCGGTCAGCTCCTTGAAGTACGGCTCGCTCAGCTCCGCGCCGATGACGCCGTGCCAGGACTCGGGCAGCGTGAGGGTCACGTCAACAACCTCCGGTGGGTGGTGCGTCTTTCGCTCCCCGAACCTACCGGCGGCCACTGACAGATGGCTCAGGCAGCGGTCAGCCGGGCCCGGAGCACCGGGTCGAGGTCCAGGTCGACGGCGCCGAGCGCCTCCTCCAGCTGGGCCACCGAGCTGACCCCGAGCACCGGGATCACCGGCTTCTCGCCGCCCATGAGCCAGGCCAGCACCACCTGGTTCGGGGTGGCGCCGATCTCCTCGGCCACCTCCCGCAGCACGCGCAGCCGCCGCTCCGTGCCGGGGTGGTCGTACTCCTCCAGCACCCGCTTGTCCTCGCGGGTGTACGCGCCGTGGATCAGCGCCCCGTAGGCGAGCAGGGTCATGTCGTCCTGGGCGCCGACGTACTCCACCAGGTCCTCCCTGGCGAAGTCCCGGACGCCGAAGCCGCCGTCGGAGGCGGGCGCGGCCGGAGGTAGGTGTAGCGCTGCTGTACGCAGGAGTAGCGGGCCAGGCCGTGGTCGGCGGCGTACTGGCGGGCGGTCGCGACCGACGTCGAGGCGTGGTTGCTGCACCCCAGGACGCGGGCCAGGCCCTCGTCGGCGAGCGCGGCGAAGGCGCCGACCGTCTCCGCCATGGGGACGGTGGGGTCCTCGATGTGCGCGTAGTACACGTCGACGTGGTCGGTGCCCAGGCGGCGCAGGCTGTTCTCGATGCCCGCGCGCACCGTGCCCGCGCCGAGCCCCTGCCAGTTGGCGGGCCACTCCGGGCCGCGCGCCGGGTCGGGCAGGGCGCCGACCTTGGTGGCGACGACGGTCTCGTCCCGCCGCCCGCGCACGCGCATCCAGCGGCCGAGCAGTGCCTCGCTCTCGCCGCCCCGGCCGCCCGGGGCCCAGATCGAGTAGTTGTCGGCGGTGTCGACGAAGGTGCCGCCCGCCTCGGCGAACCGGTCGAGGACGGCGAAGGACGTCTTCTCGTCCACCGTCGTACCGAAGGGCAGGATGCCCAGGCACAGCGTGCTCACCGGGGCCGGCTCCGCCGGCCAGTGTGTGACAGCGCATGCTTCACTCCCTCAACGATGCGAAATCCCGTGTGCCGGGCCGCCGTTCTCTAACGGCCCGACACACGGGACTGTCTGCTGGAGTGCGCGCGAGGTCAAGCCCCGTCCGGGCCGGGGTCAGCCCACGCCCGCGTTCAGGAAGACGCCGCCGTCGATCACGAGGGTCTGCCCGGTGACCCATCCCGACTGGTCGGAGGTGAGGAACGCCGCCGCGCCCCGATGTCCTCCGGCACCCCGAGCCGCCCCAGCGGGTACGCCGCGGCGGCCTCCTCCTCACGCCCCTCGTACAGCGCCTCGGCGAACTTCGTCTTCACCACGGCGGGCGCGATGGCGTTCACCGGACCAGCGGCGCGAACTCGTGGGCGAGCTGCACCGTCAGGTTGATCATCGCGGCCTTGCTCATGCCGTACGCGCCGATGAACGGCGAGGGCGACATCCCGGCGACCGAGGCGATGTTGACGATCGCGCCGCCGTTGTCCTTCTGCCAGGCCCGCCAGGTGCGCTGGGCGAAGCCGAGCGCCGAGATGACGTTGGTCTCGTACACCTTGCGGGCGACGCCGAGGTCGAGTTCGGCCATGGGGCCGAAGACCGGGTTCGTGCCCGCGTTGTTGACCAGGTAGTCGACGCGGCCGAACGCCTCCATGACGCGTTCGACGGCGGCCTCCTGGTGCGCCTCGTCGTGGGCCTTGCCCGGGACGCCGATCGCCCGGTCGGCGCCGAGCCGGTCGACGGCCTCCTTAAGGGCGTCCTCGTTGCGGCCGGTGATGCACACCCGGTCGCCACGGGCGATCAGCGCCTCCGCGACGCCGTATCCGATGCCGCGGCTCGCGCCCGTGACGAGGGCGACCCTGCCGCTGTCCTGTCCGCTCATGCCTGTCCGCTCATGTCGTTCCGCCTCTGCCGTCGCCTTCTCCGCCCCGCCCCGGCTAGTCCAGCGGCCCTCCGGCCACGTACAGCACCTGGCCGGAGACGAACCCGGCGGACTCGGAGGTGAAGAAGGCGACCGCGCCCGCGATGTCCTCCGGCTCCCCACCCGCTGCACCGGGATCTGGCTCGCGGCGGCCTGCTTGAAGTCCTCAAAGCCCATGCCCACGCGCTCGGCGGTGGCCGCGGTCATGTCGGTGGCGATGAAGCCGGGGCCACGGCGTTGGCGGTGACGCCGAACTTGCCCAGCTCGATGGCGAGGGTCTTGGTGAAGCCCTGCATGCCCGCCTTGGCGGCGGCGTAGTTGGCCTGGCCCCGGTTGCCGAGCGCGGAGCTGCTGGAGAGGTTGACGATCCGGCCGAACCCGGCGTCCACCATGTGCTTCTGGCAGGCCCGCGACATCAGGAACGCGCCGCGCAGGTGCACGCCGAGCACGGTGTCCCAGTCGCTGGCGCTCATCTTGAACAGCAGGTTGTCGCGGAGCACCCGGCGTTGTTCACCAGGATCGTCGGCGCGCCCAGCTCCTCGGCGACCCGCGCCACGGCGGCCTGCACCCGCTCCTCGCCGGAGACGTCGCAGCCGACGGCCAGCGCCCGGCCGCCCGCCTTGGTGATCGTCTCCACGGTGCCCGCGCAGGCGGCCTCGTCGATGTCGAGCACGGCCACGGCGCGGCCCTCCTCTGCCAGCCGTACGGCCGTGGCCGCGCCGATGCCGCGGGCCCCGCCCGTCACGATGGCGACGCGCTGCTCGGTGGTGGACATGCGGGTTCTCCTCGCCTCGGTAGCGGCTCACCGCACGACCGGACCGCCGCTCACCGGATCGCGGGATCACGTGGCAAAGATCGCGGATCGCGGATTCGCGGGTCATGGATCGCAGGAGTGAGCAACCGCTTAGTCTCTTCAGCTGCTGACGCTAGAAGGCAGGCCATCCGGTGTCAACGGCGGGCGGCCCGCGTCGGGACGCGGACCGCCCGCACGCCCCGGGAGCCTCAGCGCACCAGCAGTTCCAGCAGCCGGTCCGGCTCCGCCGCCGCGTCCGCGGTGAGGCCGGTGTGCACCGGGCCCGGCTGGACGACGGTGCTGCGCGGCGCGACCAGCCAGCGGAACCGCCGGCCCGCGTCGTCCCCGCCCGCCTGGCCCGCCAGCGCCCCGCCCTGGCAGACGCACTCGACGGCGTCCAGCGCGGCCCGTACGCCCGCGACGTCCGCGTCCGGATCCAGCGCCCGCAGCCGGGCCTCGTCCAGATGGGTACGGGCGGCGACGAAGGACGCCGCGCGGCAGTAGACGACCACGCCCGCGTTGATCATTTCCCCGCGCTCCACCCGGGTACGACCCGCAGCAGCGCGTACTCGAAGACCTCGCGGCCCGTCACCGCGCCCCGCTCGCCCCGCCCGCCCTCGCGCTTCCGGTCCCGCTCACGTGACGGCCCTCCGTCGCGGGCGGCCGGTCAGCCACTCCGGTGCCGGGACGGCCCGTCCTGGCTGGGCCGCCCGATGGTGATCATCCCGCTGTCCGCGCCGACGGCACGCGCGCGGGTCAGCAGCGTCCGCACGTACGCGCGGCGCACGGCCGCCACGTCGTCGAAGCCGGGCTCGTCGGCCAGCCACTCCTCGGGCACGTCCGCCACCACCTCCGTCAGCAGCTCCTCGGTGACCCGCGGCGCCAGTTCCTCGGCGGCGGCCACGACGTCCGGCGTGAAGGAGGCGAGCACGTGGTCGGAGGCGTCGTACGGCTTGACCGCCGCCGCCTCGGCGCCGCGCCAGCTGTGGTGCCAGATCAGGCTCGCGCCGTGGTCGATGAGCCACAGACGGCCGTGCCAGACGAGCAGGTTGGGGTTGCGCCAGGAGCGGTCGACGTTGCCCACCAGCGCGTCGAACCACACCACGCGCCCGGCCTCCTCGGCACCCACCTCGAAGGCGAGCGGGTCGAAGCCGAGCGAGCCGGGAAGGTAGTCCATGCCGAGGTTGAGCCCGCCGCTGGCCTTTAGCAGCTCCTGGACCTCCTCGTCCGGCTCGCCGCGGCCGATCACCGGATCCAGCCACATCCGCACGAGTTCGGGGACCCGCAGCCCCAGCCGCCGCGCGAGCTGCCCGCAGACCACCTCGGCGACGAGCGTCTTGCGGCCCTGCCCGGCGCCGACGAACTTCATGACGTACGTGCCGAGGTCGTCGGCCTCGACGATGCCGGGCAGCGAACCGCCCTCGCGCAGTGGTGTCACGTAGCGGGTCGCGGTGACTTCGGTCAGCGCCACGCTCGCCCCCGTCTCTCCGGATCTCCCCAGCAGCCCGTCCACGGCGCCGCGCCCTCGCCTCCCGCGCACGGTCGCGCCGGGCCGTCGCCCGGCACCACCGTACGCGAGGGAGGAGCCGGGTGATCACGCCTCCGGGAGCCGCAACCGGCCGTCGACCCGGCGGGCACCCGGCCGCCCGTCCGCCAGTTCGGGCGGCAGGAGATGGGCGGGCTGTTCTGCCACGCCAGCGGCCGGAGGAAGCGGCGCAGGCCGGTGGGCCCGACGGACGTGTGCTGGTTGTCGGTCGCCGGCCAGGGGCCGCCGTGCTGCTGCGCCCAGGTGACGGCCACCCCGGTCGGGTAGCCGTCGAACAGCACCCGGCCGCTCCGGGCGGCCAGCGCGGAGGCGGCGGAGTCACGCACCGGATCGTCACCGGAACCGCCGTGGACCGTGCCGACCAGCGCGCCGGGCAGCTCCTCGATCAGCGCGTCGAGCGCCTCGGGCGGTACCGGACGAGTACGGCCAGGGGCCCGAAGATCTCCTCGGCGCGGGAGGCGTCGAAGTGTTCGGCGTCCAGGACCGCGACCGCCGGGCGGGTGCGGAAGCCCTCGCCGTCCCCGGCTTCCGCCACGGTGAGGTCGGCCGAGGCGCCGAGCCGGTCGAGGCCGTCGCGGTAGGAGTGGGCGATCCCTCGTTGAGCATGACCGCCTGAGGTGCGGCGGCCGTCTCCCGGCGTACGGCCGAGACGACGTCGTCCCCGGCCCGCCCTCGGGAACGAGGACGAGTCCGGGTTTGGTGCAGAACTGGCCGCCTCCCAGGGTGAACGAGCCCACGAGACCGCGGGCGATCTCGGCACCCGCTCGTCGGCCGCGCGGGGTGTGACGACCAGCGGGTTGACTCCGCCGAGTTCGCCGTAGAAGGGAATCGGCACGGGGCGGGAGGCGATGGCCGACTTCAGCGCGGCCGCCCCGCCGTGACCACCGGTGAAGGCGACGGCGGAGATCCGCGGGTCGGCGACCAGGGTCAGCCCGGCCCCGGTGCCGAAGACCAGGGACAGCGTCCCGTCCGGAGCGCCGTGCGCCTCGGCCGCCTCGCGGAGGATCCTGCCGCACAGCGCCGAGGTGAGGGTGGCTGCCGTGCGCCTTGACGACCACCGCACAGCCGGCGGCGAGCGCGGCGGCCGTGTCGCCGCCGGGCACGGAGAAGGCGAGGGGAAGTTGCTGGCGCCGAAGACCGCCACCGGCCCCAGGGGACCAGCATCCTGCGGAGGTCGGGGCGGGGCCCATCGGTGTGTCGGCCGCGTGGTCGACCGTCGCCTCAAGGTAGCCGCCTTCCTCGACGACGTCGGCGAGCAGCCGCGACTGGTAGGTGGTGCGGGTGAGTTCGCCGGTCAGCCGGGGACGCCGAGCGCGGTCTCCCGGTCGGCCGTCGCCACGATCTCGGCCGCCCGGCATCCAGCGCGTCGGCCATCCGGCGCAGCAGCGCGGCGCGGAACGGGCGGCCGAGCGCGGCCAGTTCGGCGGTGGCCCGCGCGGCGCGCGCGCAGGCTTCGGCCACTTCCTCGTCCGTACTGGGGCGCAGCGCGGTGGCGGTGACGACGCCGGTGGCCGGGTCCGCCGTGGTGATCGTTCCGTCGGTCACTTGGCACCCCACGATTCCAGGATGGCGCCGATCCGCTCGCGCACCCGGGGTGCCGGAGGGCGGACGGCGGTCGGACGCGGGACGTGCCGAGGCCGATCTGGTGGAGCGCCTCCTTGATGACGCTGACGTTGTCGGCGTTGTCGCGGGCCAGCCGGAGTTCCTCGAACTCCCGCACGCCGTCCCATATCTTCATCGCGCTCTCGAAGTCCCCACCGGTGAGGGCGTCCTGCATGCCGGTCGACAGGTGCGGCGCGATGGTGGCCAGGCCCGAGGTGAAGCCGCGCGCCGACGGCCGCGTAGCCGGGCGCGGTCAGCTCGGCCAGTCCGGCGATCCAGGTGAACCGGTCGAGACCGGCCTGACGCGCGACGACGGCGAAGGCGGCGGTGTCCGGCAGGGCGTACTTGACCGCGACGACGTTCGGGCAGGCGTCGGCCAGCGCCCCGAACTGGTCGGGCCCGATGGCCGGGTTCTTGACGTAGGGCACCACCCGAGGTCGGGGACGGCGGCGGCGATGCGGCGGTGGTAGTCGACCCAGCCCTCGGGAGAGGTACGGGTGCACGGGCTGGTGCACCATCACCGCCTCGGCACCGTGGTCGCGGGCGTAACGCGCCTCGTCGATCGCGGTGGCGACGTCGAAGCCGACCCCGGCCAGGAGCAGGGCACGCCCGGCGGCACCGGCGGCCACCACGTCGACGACCGCGCGTCGTTCGGCGGGTGTCAGGCAGTAGAACTCGCCGGTGTTGCCGTTCACGGTCACCACGCCGACCTGGCCCTCGACCAGGCGGGCGACGACCCGTTCAAGGGCGGGCCGGTCCACTTCGTCATCGTCGGTGAAGGGGTGGGTGTGATCGCCACGACGGCAGCCAGTCGGGACCGCAGTGCCGAGAGGTCCATGTTCTCCTCCGTTCCATGGGTGCGAGCACCCTGATTCATATATGAGATATGAAGCTAGGGCGCATCGTCTGGCGGGTCAAGGGCGGATCGAGATGCCCAATCGGCTGCTTTCCGCGCGAAACGGGCACTCGGCCCGCGCGACGGCCACGCATAGGTCAGCCGGGCGCGCCGCCCCACGGGCACCTCCCCGAAGTGCCGCCGCACCGAGGGATTTCGAGAGTCACGAGTTCAGAGCGGTGCACGGACGGCGGCGGAGCGAGCCTCCGGCGCCGTCCGCCGCGACACACGAAATCCATCTCGTCGTCGCACAAGCCTTGACGCGCCGCTCGTCGCTGCCTAGGTTCGGCTCATCGTATATGAGATATCGCTCCTGCTCGGTGCGTGGTCGAGGACGAGACCAGCGGGCACCGGACGGAGCGGAGAGGAACACCATGTCACTCGTCGCGAAGGTCGAGATCATCCAGTTCAACGAGGACGAGCCGGACTACGTCCGGGACTTCTCCTCCGAGGACCGGGCCGGATCGTGGTACTACACGCCCGGCGGCGTCGGGTCCCGGGGCCACCTGATGGTGCGCGTGCACACCGACGACGGCCTGACGGGCGAGTACGCCTACCACGCGTCGGCCAGCGCCTGCGCGGTCCAGGCCGTCGACGTGGCGCGGGTGCTGGTCGGACGCCCCTGGCAGCAGCGCGAGCGGCTGCTGCGCACCGCCCGGCGGCTGGCGCGCCCGATGCACAACTACGGCCTCTCCTTCGTCGACAACGCGCTGTGGGACCTGGCGGGCAAGGCGTACGGCGCCTCGCTGACCGAACTGCTCGGCGGCTGGCGGGACCGGGTGCCCGCCTACGCGTCGACGGTCAACGGCGACCGGGCGGGCAGCCTGTCCTCGACCGACCAGGTCGTGGAGTTCTTCGGCGAGTTGCAGCGCGCGGGCTGGACCGGGTTCAAGATGCACAGCTGGCACGAGGGCGACAAGTGGGAGGAGGCCCGTAACGTCGCCCGCATGCGGGAGGTCCTCGGCGAGCGGGCCGAGTTGATGCTGGACCCGCGTGCGTCTTCGACTCGCTCAGCGACGCCATCTTCGTCGGGAAGGCGTGCCAGGAGGCCGGGTTCCGCTGGTACGAGGACCCGCTGCGCCCCATCGGTGTCGGCGCCCACCAGCACCGGCAGTTGCGGGACGCCCTGGACATCCCCTCCTCCAGACCGAGCACGTGCCCGGCCCGGAGGCCAAGGCCGACTTCCTGCTGGCGGGCGGCACCGACCTGCTCCGGGTGGACGCGCACTACGACCTGGGCGTCACCGGCTGTCTCACCACCATCAAGTTCGGGCAGTCGCTCGGCGTCAACGTCGAGGTCCACGGCCCGAGCCCGATCCACCGCCACCTCGTCGCCTCGATGCAGAACACCTCGCTCTACGAGGTCGCCAACGTGTCGCCGCACCACTCCAACCCGTCGCCGCACATCTACACCTGCGGCTACACCGACGACTGGACCAGCATCGGCGAGGACGGCACCCTCCCGGTCCCCTCCGGCCCCGGGTGGGCGTCAGCTACGACCACGACCTGGTCAACAAGCTGGCCGTCAACACCTGGACCGTCACCACCGACGGCGTCAGCTGAGCGAACACCGGCGATTGACCGGGCGATTGACCGGGTCGGCCAGCGGCCATAGGGTCGTATCTGATACGCGAGAGGAGAGTCGGTGAGCAACCGTCGCACGGCAGGTGAGGCGTCCGCGCCCGTCGAGTTGTCTCTCGACCATGTCGATCCCACCGCGAACCGTACCGAGCAGGCGGCGGCCGTCATCCGACGGGCCATCCTGACCGGCCGGTTGCGCCCGGCCAGCCCCTCGTCGAGTCCGACATCGCGGTGGCGCTCGGCATGTCGAAGACCCCGATCCGCGAGGCTCTCAAGACGCTCGTCGGGTCCGGGCTCGTCGTGCTGAGCGCCTATCGGGGCGCCAGTGTCCGAGCGATGGACAGCACGGCCGCCGCCGCGGTGTACGACATGCGTCTCCTGCTCGAACCCGAGGGCGTACGCCGATCCGTGCGCAACGGCGGGGACCTCGACCTGGCCCGGCGCTCGCTCGACCTGGCCGCAGCGGCCGGGGCGGCCGACGACACCGCGGAGATGAGCCTGCACAACCGGGAGTTCCACCGGGCCCTGTACATGGCCTGCGGAAACCCGATCCTCGTCAGGACCCTCGACGAGCTGCGGGACCAGGCCGCTCTGGTCACCGTGTCGGGCTGGCGCTCCGCCGGCGGCTCCTGCGACGAGGCGGACGAGCACGAGGGATCCTGGCCGCCGCCCTCACGGGCGACGCCAACCGGGCCGCACAGCTTCTCGCCGCCCACATCTCCGGTTTCATCAACCGGGTCCTGCCCGCGCTCGACGGGCGGGTCGACCGGCGGGCCAGCCGCGGACCGCTCACGCTGACCCTCCCGACCCTCCTCCGCACGAGCACCACGCGTACGGCGGTGCGCGCCAACACGCGCACGCGCGGCCATGAACCGCGTGACCCCATAACCGCAACGACATCGGCCCCACGCCTGTCGTCCCTCAGGCACGCCCGGCGGCCACGACGTGGCGTCCGCCTGCCGCGACGTAGCGGACCCGGCGGACGGCCCAGTGGACGACCGGGCGGACGGCCAGTGGACCGTGAACGCCCGACGAGGCCCACACCCCGCCCTCCGCCTCCCCGTCGCTCCTTTCCTTCTCCTTCCTCCCTCCCTTTCTCCCTTTCTCTCCATCCCTCTCCAGGCGCCGAACGGCAGCACTGGTCTCTGCCCTTCTCGACCCAAGGCAGGTGCGATGAAGCACTCTTCCGCAGCAGTCATCAATCCGTCGGCCCTCGCCGCCGCCACGCACAAGGCTTACTGGCGGCTCGTTCCGCTGGCCATGCTCATGTTCGTCGTGAACTACATCGACAGGGTCAACATCGGTTTCGCGAAGGACGCCCTGGAGACGGACTCCGGTATCGGCGCCGGTGCCTACGGACTCGGCGCCGGTCTCTTCTTCGTCACCTACGCGGTCTTCGAAATACCGAGCAACATCCTGCTCGAACGCTACGGCGCGAAGTTCTGGCTGACGCGCATCATGATGAGCTGGGGTCTGGTCTCGGCGCTGATGATGTTCGCGCACAACGAAGTCATCTTCTACGTCCTGCGCATGGCCCTGGGCGCCGCGGAAGCCGGATTCTTCGCAGGCGTCATCTTCTACTTCACCCAGTGGTTTCCGAACGACATCCGTGGCCGGGCCAATGCCGCGCTCTACTCCGCGTCGGCCGTCGCCGCGGTGATCGCGGGTCCGCTCTCCGGAGCCCTGCTGAGCATGGACGACATGCTCGGACTGCACGGCTGGCAGTGGATGTTCCTGTGCGAGGGCCTCGCCGCCATCGCCGTCGGCGCCGTGGTCTGGTCCCGGCTGGAGTCCCGTCCCACGGACGCGAACTGGCTCTCGGCAGGAGAAGGCGGCGCTGATCGGCCAGCTCGCCGCCGAGGAGGCGGAACGGGCCGCGGCCAAACAGGGCGAGGCTCCGTCCCGCTGGTCGATGCTGCGCGACCCGCAGATGCTGCTGTTCTGTTTCGTCTACTTCGCCGCCCAACTCGCGCAGTACTCCGTCACCTTCTGGCTCCCGGATTTCGTACGCGATATCGGGGGCTGAGCGAATTCATGATCGGCCTGATCTCGGTGACGCCTTTCGTGTTCGCGTTCTTCGCGATCCTGGTCGCCGGGCAGCTCTCCGACCGCACCGGAATGCGCCGCACGGTACTGGCCGTCGGGTTCCTGCTGGCCGCCCTCGGACTGGCTGTCGCCGCGGTCACCTCGCCGGTTCTGGCGGTCATCATGCTGGTCGTCGCGACCGTCGGGTTCAAGGTCGCGGCCTCGTCCTTCTTCGTGATCCCCAGCAGTATCTGGTCGGCGCGATGGTGGCCCCGGGCATCGCGTTGATCAACTCGATCGGCAATCTCGGCGGCTTCGTCGCCCCGACACTCTCGGGCAGGTGCAGGAGCGCACGGGCAGCGTGAGTACGGGACTGCTGGTCGTGGCGGGGATGTGCCTGCTGGCGCTCGGCGGTTGCGCGGCCCTGCGCTACCGGCAGGGTGACGCGCACGGCCAAGACGTGTACGGCCAAGACGCATACAGCCAAGACGCGTACGGCCAAGACAAGCGCGTCCAAGGGGACACGGGCAGCGGGGCGGAGGACTCCGCGGAGCACTCCGAGTTCGGCCCTCCGGGCGGCGGAACCGCCTCGGCTCCCCAGGAGTCCCCGGTCGCCCGCGGGCACTGACGGGCCGCCCGGCCGCCGAGCGCGGTCCTCGCCACCGCCGAACGCGGTCCTGACCAGCCGAACGGTGTGCGACTGACCCGCTGTAGGGTCATGCGGCGTGCGCGGCCTCGGTTCGCGCGGCCCCACCCCGTGAGGCACGCGACACACCGTGCCCAGGGCTTTCGCACCACCTTCAGGAGCAGCGCGATGAACCGACGCACCCGTCCCCGGCACTCGTCCTGGCGCTGGGCGGGCTGCTGCTCTCCGGTTGCGGCTCCGCCCCGGCGGACACACCGCCTTCCTCAGCGACTTCCTCGGCGAAGGAAAACCCTTCTGGCACGCCGAGTTCGACGGTCCGGCGCACACGCCCGTCGGAGAGGTTCTGGAACACCGAAACCGGAAACCGGGACGCCGAGGGCTGGGGCAACAACGAGCTCCAGTACTACACGGACGACGCGGCGAACTCCGCTCTCGACGGATCGGGTCACCTCCTGATCTCCGCGCGGCCCGCCGCCGACGGATCAGAACTCCCTGCTACACGCGGGAGTTCTGCACCTGGACGTCGGCCCGCCTGACCACCGAGGGCAAGGTCGCGCTCAGGCACGGGCGCGCGGAGATCCGCGCGAAGGTGCCCACCGGCACGGGACTGCTGCCGGCGATATGGATGCTGGGCGACAACGGAGTCGAGTGGCCAGGACAGGGGAGATCGACATCTGCGAGGTGGTCGGCGGCGAGCCGCGGACGGTGTACGGCACCGCCCACGGACCGACCTACTTCAACGAGGACGGGATCGGCGGCTCCACCGAGCTTCCGGCGGACGCGTCGGAGGCGTTCCACGTACGCCGTCGACAAGCAGCCCCACCGCGTCACCTGGTCCGTCGACGGGAAGCCGTACGCCACCCTGACCCCGGCGAAACTGCCCGCGCCGGGCGACTGGGTCTTCGAACAGGACATGCACCTGCTCCTCAACGTCGCCGTCGGCGGCGACTGGCCAGGTCTCCCGACGCCTCGACGCCGTCGCCCGCGACGATGACGGTCGACTACGTGCGGCTCTACGGCGAGGGCAGCGCCTGACGCGACGTACGAGGCGCGCTCCGCGCCCGGCCGGACGCTGCCCGGGCCGCCGAAACACCGGACGGCGAGCGGGTTTTCGGGATCGCGCGCACCGTCACCCGCGGCCGCGCGCCACGTCCTCCCACGACGGTCGGGGGCCGCCTCAGGACTCCAGCGCGCCGCGCTGTCGCAGCAGCGGCAGCACATGGTCGCTGAGAGCGGGCGCGAGCCGGATGTCGCGCTCGCCCCGGTGATCCACCGCAGCTCCGCCAACTCGGCCGCGGCGCTGGGGTCGGTCGAGGGCGGCCTCGAAGACCGTCAGCCGCATCGGCACGCCCTCCAGGGCCGCCACCGCCTCGACCTCGGCGAACGGCCGGGGCTCCACCGGCCGCACCCCGAGTTCCTCGTCCAGCTCCCGGGCCAGTGCCTCCAACGGCTCCTCCGCGCCGTCGGGCTTGCCGCCGGGCAGGTAGAAGACGTCGGGAGCCGCCTTCTTGCTGACGACCAGAAGCCGCGCCCGCCACACGACCGCCGCCGCGACGACGATCAACGGGCCGCTCCCACTCGCGCGGGAAGTCACCACCGCGTCCCCTTCCGCTGTCGTACCGCCTGGATCCACGGGACCCTCCGACGCGGCGGGACCCGGTAGGACATGCTCCCGCACCGGGCTAGGGACGGGGAGTCCGCCCTTCGGGCTGGCCGGACGCAGCGAGCGGGAAGGACGCGGAGGGCGGTGCGCCGGGTGCGGGCGCCGTCTGGCGGAGGACCAGGTCGGTGATGAGCCTGAGCGGCGGCCAGTTGTCGTGGCCACGGCGGGTGACCGCGTAGGCGCGCTGTACCACGTCGGGCGCGGGGAGGGGCAGCAGGCGGACGCCGGGCCGCGTGGGCATGCCCAGGGGCAGCAGCCCACCCCAGGCCCGCCGCGATCATGTCCTGGACGAGGGCGAGGCTGTCCGCCTGGTGCGTGAAGTGGGGCGCGAAACCGGCCATGGACGCCAGGGTGCGCAGCACGGTCTCGTCGCCGCTGTCGCGCGAGTTGCCGATCCAGTCGGCCGTCCGGAAGCGGCGGACGACGTCGAGGAGTCGGTGGCGGCGTCGGGGACGGTGTCGGTGGGGACGGCCTCGTCGGGGACGGCATCGGTGGGGACAGCCTCGTCAGGGACGGCCTCGTCGGGGACGCCGAGCCCCAGGGCGCGGTCCACAGCGGCGTGACCACCGTGGCCGGATCCGGCTCGAAGGGAGCCAGGTTGTAGTCGTACACGAAGGCGAGGTCGATCTCGTCGGCGGCCAGCAGTCGCAGCGCCTCCGGCGGCTCCTGCTCGCGGACGAGCACGTGCAGCCGCGGATAGCTCGCGGACAGTGTGCTGATGATCGGCAGCAGTTGGGCGCGGATGGTGGAGGCGGAACCGGCCAGGCGCACGGTGCCGCTGGGCTGGGCGTCGGGGCTCAGGTCCCGGCGGGCGGCCTCGACCGCCGCCAGGATCGTCACGGCGTGCTCGGCCAGACGACGGCCCGCCGGGGTGAGCCGGACCCTGCGGCCGTCCGGCTCGATCAGGACCGTCCCCATGTCCTGGGCCAGGGCTGCGATCTGCTGCGAGACCGTGGAGGTGGTGGCGCCCGTGACCTCGGCGACGGCCCGCATCGAGCCGAGCCGGGCCAGTTCGGCGAGCATCTGTAGGCGACGTGTCTCCATCCCCGCATTGTCCATGAATGCCGAACGAACCATTCAGGATCGGCACGTGGACGTGGACGGTCCGGGTGATCTCTACTGACCGCATGAGCGCCCCGAACCGTCGCCCTGCCTGCCCGTACCCGCCGCCCTGCCCGCGTCCGACGTCCGACCCGGCCCCGCCACGGGTCCCGCCCGCCACCGGGCCGCGCCCCGGCGCCGGGCGCGGGCTGGCCTCGCCATGGCGGTCGGCTCGATGTGCGGGGTGCAGTTGGGTTCGGCGCTGACGGTCGCGCTGTGCGGTCGGCTCGGCCCCTGGGCATCGCGGGCCTCCGGCTGGGCTGGGCGGGGCTGATCCTGCTGCTCGTGGTCCGGCCCCGGCGCCGCGACTTCACCGCCCGCGACCTGGGGCGTGCGCGCTCCTCGGCGTCGTCACCACGGGCATGATGACCTTCTTCATGCAGGCCATCGACCGGCTCGCGCTGGGTACCGCGAGCGCGCTGGAGTTCCTGGGGCCGCTCGCCGTCTCCCTCTTCGGGCCGCGCGCGGCCGCCTCCTGTGGGCGGGGGCAGCGGCGGCGGGCGTCGTGCTGCTGACCGAGCCCTGGCACAGCGGCACCGACCCGCTGGGCGTGGGCAGCGCGCTGCTCGCCGCGGCGTGCTGGGCCACCTACATCGTGCTCACCCAGCACGTCGGCGACCGCGTCACCGGCCTGAAGGGGCTGGCGGTCTCGATGCCCGTCGCCGGAGTGCTGGGGCTGGCGATGTCCTCCCGATCCTGGCCGAACGCCTCACCTGGCCCGCCCTCTGGCTCATGCTCGGCCTGGCCGTGCTCAGCCCGGTCGTCCCCTTCGCCCTCGAATTCCTCGCCCTGCGCCGCCTGACCACGTCCGCGTTCGGCACGCTGATGAGCCTGGAACCGGCCATCGCCCTGCTGGTCGGCCTGGTCGTCCTCGGCCAGCGTCCGGGAGCGGCGGCGACGCTCGGCCTCGCGCTCGTGGTCCTCGCCAGCGTCGGCGCGACCCGCGCCGGGCACGCCCACGCGGCCGAGCGAGGCCGCGGCCGTCGAATGACCGGGCGCCCCGACGTCGCGGCACGCGCGTCGTGTCCTCGGCGGATCAACCGTGTCGACGCCCGCGCGCCGGTCCTCGGTACGGGCCCGCCCGATCACCGGGCGCCCGTCCCTCGCCCGTTCCCTCGTCCGGCCCCTCGTCCGTCCCGTTCCGGGCGTCGAGGGTGATCCGCTCGGCGATCGCCGCGCCCAGGGCCGAGGTCGTCGCGGTGCCGCCGAGGTCGGGCGTGAGCACCTCCGGCCGCTGTTCCAGGACCGACTCGACGGCGGCGACGACGCCTGCCGCGGCCGCCGACTCCCCAGGTGTTCCAGCATCATCGCCCCGCACCAGATCTGGCCGACCGGGTTGGCGACGCCGCGGCCCGCGATGTCGGGCGCGGACCCGTGCACGGGCTCGAACAGGCTCGGGTGGTCCCGCTCGGGGTTGATGTTGGCGCTGGGCGCGATCCCAATGGTGCCCGTACAGGCCGGGCCCAGATCGGAGAGGATGTCGCCGAACAGGTTGCTGGCCACGACGACGTCGTACGTCTCGGGCCGGAGCACGAACTTGGCCGCGAGGATGTCGATGTGGTCCTTCTCGGCGGTGACGCGCGGGTACCGCCGGGCCATCTCGCTCGCCCGCTCGTCCCAGTACGGCATGGTGATCGAGATGCCGTTGCTCTTGGTGGCCCAGGTCAGGTGGCGGGCGGGCCGGGCGTCGGCCAGGTCGAAGGCGTAGCGCAGCACCCGGTCGACGCCGGTGCGGGTCATCACGGTCTCCTGCATCACGGTCTCCCGCTCGGTGCCCTCGAAGATCCGGCCACCGATGCTGGAGTACTCCCCTCGGTGTTCTCCCGCACCACGTAGAAGTCGATGTCCCGGGCCCGTGGTCGCGCAGCGGCCGCGTACCCGCGCAGCAGGCGGACCGGCCGCAGGTTGACGTACTGGTCGAACCCGCGCCGCATCTGGAGCAGGCTGCCCCACAGCGACACGTGGTCGGGCACGACCTCAGGCCACCCACCGCGCCGAAGAAGATCGCGTCGAAGGCGCCCAGCACCTCGCGCCAGTCCTTCGGCATCATCTCGCCGTGCCGCGCCCAGTAGTCGGCGCTGGCGAAGTCGAACTCCTCGACGTCGAGCGCGAAGCCGTACGCGTCGGCCGCGGCGCGCAGGCAGCGCAGACCTTCGGGCACGACCTCCTTGCCGATGCCGTCTCCGGGCAGGGCGGCGATGCGGTGACGCTGTGACACGACGGGGCTCCTCGCTCGTTCGCTGACCACCCGGTACGCCCGGTGGCCTGGGCGGACCTCCACTGTCGGCCGCGCCGTGATCCGCCACAACAGCGCTGCGGGCAACATGGGCTTTCCCCAGGAGAAAACGTTGCGAAGGGCGTGCGCCGCATGAAGACGTCGATGGACGACCTCCAGTTCTTCCAGGTCGTGGCGGCCAGCGAGACGCTCACGGCGGCGGCGCGCCGACTCGGCGTCTCGCTGCCGGTGGTCAGCAAGCGGCTCAACGCGCTGGAGGGGCGCCTCGACGTCCGGCTCGTCCAACGGGGCACCCGCCGACTGGTGCTGACCTCGGAGGGCGCCCTGTACGCGCGCGGGCTCGACTCGGTCCTCGCGCAGGTGCGCGAGCTTGAGGACCTCGTGACGGAGGGCTCCGGGGAGTTGCGCGGCGCCCTGACCGTCCAGGCGACCCTCGGCCTGGGCCGCGCCCATGTCGCCCGCTGGTGGCCGAGTTCGCGGCGGACCACCCGCACCTGCGGGTGGGGCTGCACACCTCGGCGCTGCCCTGCGGCCGCACCGGCGGGAGTTCGACGTGGCCGTGCACGTCGGCAGCCCGCCCGACTCCTCCTGCGGATGCGCCGACTGGCGAGGAACCGCAGGGTGCCGTGCGCGGCCCCTCGTATCTGGCCCGGCGCGGCACGCCCGCGCGCGTCGAGGACCTCGCGGACCACGACTGCATCGTGCTGCGCGAGAACGAGGGGACTACGCGCTCTGGCGGTTCGGCGCGGCCGGTGACCCCGGCATGTGCGGGTGCACGGCTCCCTGTCGAGCAACGACGGCGACATCGTGACCGGCTGGGCCCTGGAGGGCCGCGGGTGATCATGCGCTCGGAGTGGCATGTCCGGCCCCACGTCGAACGGGGCGAGCTGGTCCGGGTGCTGCCCCAGGTCCCCACGCCCGCGGCCGACG
The DNA here is from genome assembly GCA_038070365.1 of Streptomyces sp. M19. Taxonomy (GTDB): domain Bacteria; phylum Actinomycetota; class Actinomycetes; order Streptomycetales; family Streptomycetaceae; genus Streptomyces. The sequence continues at coordinate 1,434,143 of JAMYWE010000001.1, forward strand.
TCTACGCCCTGTACGAGGACGACGGACACGTCCCGCGCCGGGTGACCGAGTTGGTCGAGCACCTCGCGGCCCGCTTGCCGGGCAGGCTGGGCCGGGCGGCGTGACGCCCGGACGAGGCGCCGTCGCGGGCGCCCGGCCGCCCGGCCGCCCGGCCGCGCGACCGCGCGGGTACGCGGCACGCGGGTACGCGGCACGCGCGGCCGGTCATCGGCTGGGAGAACTCTGTCCGAGCCATGCGGCGCGGCCTTCGGCGACAGCGCTGACCGCCGTGATCAGGAGGTGCCGACGACACCGCCGAGGATCGCGACCGAGGGGCGGCCCGGTCCAGCGCCACGGCGGAGAGGGACGCGGTGAGGCTGTAGCCCACCCTGCACCGCGTACATGAGGGAGTACGCGGCGGCGTGGGCGTGTTCGGGCAGCTGCTCCCGGAGGCCGAGGTTGCGGGTGACCATGACGCCGGACTGGAAGACGCCCGCCAGCAGGAGCCCGGTGGCGATGCCCGGCAGGCCGGCAGGAACACCGCCAGACTGACGGCGGCGGCGGTGGCGACGAGGAGTACCAGGCTCTGGCCCCGTACCGGGCCGGGCCAGGTCCGCAGGCCGTAGCAGAACGCGCCCGCCGCGCTGGCCAGGGCGAACCCGCGAGCAGCGGTCCCGACCACCGACGGCGATGTCCCGGTCCTCCAGCAGGGACGGCAGGACGAGTTCCGCGGTGGCCAGCATCGTCATGGACGCCGCGCTGGTGAGGTAGCTGGGCCAGCCCGCGAGTAGGCTCCGCTTCAGCGGTGGCGCCGCGGCCTGCTCGGCGGGTTCTTCTGGGGCCTGCGGTTCCGGAAACCGGAACAGCAGCAGCGCGGCGGCGGCAGCCAGCAGCGCGCCAGCGCCAACGGGGCTCCGGGTGCGCCTGGAGGGCCAGGAGGACCACCAGGCCGGGTGCCGCGGCCCAGGTGATCTGGGTCAGGGTGGCCTCGGCGCTCAGCGCGCGGGGCACCATGTCGTCCGCCACCAGCCGGGTCAGCATGACGCGGATGCCGCCGGGCAGGCGGCCGGTGCCGCACCGGCCAGGAAGGCGAGGCCGATCAGTACCGGGGAGGGGCGGAGCGCGCGAGCGGCAGGGCGCCGAAGGCAAGCGCTCCCACGGCCAGCCCGGCCGACAGCCGCGCCCGCGTCCGGCCGGGGCGCAGCCCGATCCCGAGCAGCGGAGCGCCCACCGCCTCCCCAGTACGTACGCGGAGGCCAGCACCGCCCGAGGGTGTAGCCTCCCGGGCTCTCCCGGCTCAGGAACACCACGGCCAGCGGAGCCATGGCCACCGGGGCCTTGCTGGCCAGCGCGACCAGCGCCCACAGCGAGACCTCACGGGTCATCAGGTCCCGGTAACCGGGCGTAGCGGTGGACGACACGGTCAGCCCCGCGCCGGGCGTGGTCAACGGGCCCGCCACGGCCCGCTCCAGCTCCTCGGCGTGCTCGGCGTCCCGCCCCACCGATCCGGCGACGTGGCAGTCCTGCTCGTCATCCATCTGCCGCTGCCCCGGCTTTCGGTACTCCGGCTTCCGGTACTCCGGCCTCTGGCGCTCCGGGTCCAGTAATTCGGGACAGCCGACCGTCTTCCCGGTCCGCTGATTACTGACGATGAGTATGGCCATCGCGCGACTCGCTTCCTTCCACGGCTTCGCGGGGTGAATTCCGGCTCGCCCGGGGCGGGTTCGTGTCCGCCGTGCGTTCCCCGTCCACGGGCTCGCCCGGAGTCCGCCGCCGACGCGCTGACGGACGTGGAGCACGCCATCGCCCGCCTGGTCGCCCAGGGCTGACCAACCGTCAGGTTGCCCAGCGTGTGCACCTGTCGCCGCACACGGTCACCTACCACCTGCGGCGCATCTGCGGAAAGCTCGGCATCCGCTCCCGTATCGAACTCGCCCGCCACGTCTACGACGGGTGAGCCCGCCCCACGCCCACGGCCCCACGGCGCGCGGCCCACGGCGCGCGGCCCCACGCGCGCGGCCGTCACGTCACGGGGTCGGGCTCCGGGGCGGCCTCCGGCTCCGTACCGTCCGTCCGGGGCTCGTCGTCCGGGACCGGTGTCCTGACCGATTCCAGGAGGAGCTGGGCGACGTCGACCACCTGCAAGGACTCCTTGGCCGTCTTGTCGTTCTTCTTGCCGTTGACCGAGTCGGTCAGCATGACCAGACAGAAGGGGCAGGCGGTGGAGACGATGTCGGGGTTGAGGAGAGGGCCTCGTCCACGCGCTCGTTGTTGATGCGCTTGCCGATGCGCTCCTCCATCCACATCCGGGCGCCGCCGGCGCCGCAGCAGAAGCCGCGTTCCTTGTGGCGGTGCATCTCCTCGTTCCGCAGGCCGGGCACCTTGGCGATGATCTCGCGCGGCGGTGTGTAGACCTTGTTGTGGCGGCCCAGGTAGCACGGGTCGTGGTAGGTGATCAGGCCCTCGACGGGGTGACCGGGACCAGCCTGCCCTCGTTGACGAGGTGCTGGAGCAGCTGGGTGTGGTGGATGACCTCGAACTCCCCGCCCAGCTGCGGGTACTCGTTCGCGATCGTGTTGAAGCAGTGCGGGCAGGTCGCGACGATCTTCTTCTTCGCCTTCTCGACCACAACGCCCTCATCGGCATCATGGCCGAACGCCATGTTGAGCATCTCGACGTTCTGCTGGCCGAGCTGCTGGAAGAGGAACTCGTTGCCCAGGCGGCGGGCCGAGTCACCGGTGCACGCCTCGTCGCCGCCCATGATCGCGAACTTCACGCCCGCGATGTGCAGCAGCTCCGCGAACGCCTTGGTGGTCTTCTTCGCGCGGTCCTCCAGGGCCCCGCGCAGCCGACCCAGTACAGGTAGTCGACCTCGGTGAGGTCCTCGATGTCCTTGCCGACCACCGGGACCTCGAAACCTGTGTCCGCCGCAAGCTCCTTCGTCCACGCGAGGCGCTGCTTCTTCGCGAGCCCCAGGGGTTGCCCTTCTTCTCCAGGTTCTTCAGCATCGTGCTCGCCTCGGAGGAAGGACGACTCGATCATCACCTGGTAGCGCCGCATGTCCACGATGTGATCGACGTGCTCGATGTCCACCGGGCACTGCTCGACACACGCACCGCACGTCGTGCACGACCACAGCACATCCGGGTCGATGACACCGTTCTCCTCCAGGGTGCCGACCAGCGGCCAGTCGGCCTCGTCCCGCGCGGCCTGCGGCAGTTCGGCACGTTCGGCGTCGGAGGAGGCCAGCAGGTACGGCGCCTTGGCATGCGCGTGGTCCCGCAGCGCCATGATCAGCAGCTTGGGGAGAGCGGCTTGCCGGTGTTCCAGGCCGGGCACTGCGACTGGCAACGGCCGCACTCGGTGCAGGTGGAGAAGTCCAGCAGGCCCTTCCACGAGAAGTGCTCGATCCGCGAGACGCCGAACTGGTCGTCCTCGCCCGGGTCCTCGAAGTCGATCGGCTCGCCGCCGGAGACCATCGGCTGAAGCGGGCCGAGCGCGGCGGAACCGTCGGCCTCGCGCTTGAACCAGATGTTGGGGAACCCCAGGAAGCGGTGCCAGGCCACCCCATGCTCGGGTTGAGCCCGATGACGCACGCCCACGCGAGCGAGACGGTCACCTTCAGACCGGCGAACAGGTAGATCAGGTTCTCCAACGCCCCATCGCTCAGCCCCTTCAGGGCGAGCGAGACCGGAGTGCGAGACGAGGTGGTCGACGCCGTAGCCGGAGGGTGCACGGCGCCGTCGAGGGCCCGCAGCATCACGATGCACACGCCGATACCGACGATGGTGCAGGACACGTAGTAGCCCTGCCAGGCGGTGGAGCCCGCGAACCGCGACTTGCGGCCCGGCTTCGCGGGCCGGCTCAGCAGCCGGATCGCGAGCAGCGTTCCGCAGCCCACGGCGCACATCAGGCCCAGCACCTCGGTGTAGACCTCGTAGACCACCCAGTGCCCGACGACCGGCAGGGTGAAGTGCGCGTCGAACAGCTCCCCGTACGCCGACACCAGGCTCAGCAGCAGGGTGTAGAAGCCGATCGCGACGAACCAGTGGGCGAGCCCGACCAGGCGCCACCGCGTCATCCGCGTATGCCCGAGGAACTCCCGGACCAGCGTCGCCGAACGCCGCGCGGGGTCGTTCGTGCGGGACCCGGCGGGCACCGGCTGTCCCAGCCTCACGAACCGGTAGACGTACATCGCGGCACGGGTCAACAGCGCGGCACCGGCCACGCTGACGACCAGTGAGACCACGATCGCGGCGATCTGCATCGGCTCCCCGTTCCTCTCCGACACGCGTCAGCGATCCGACGCACCATCAGTGATTACTATGCAGTAACTTACGGGACGAGGCCACCGGGCGCGCGTGGGTTCGGACACAACCGCCGTTCTCCCGGGTGGAGTTCGGCCGCTCAGCGGCCACCGCTCCGGCCGCCGCCGGGCGGTTCCGGGTCGAGCAGGCCCAGTTGGGCGGCGCGGGCCCCGGCCGCGAAGCGGCTGGTGACCCGACCCGCTGCATGAACTCCGCGATGTAGCGGCTGGTGGTGCGCGGGGAGATGCCGAGGTTGCGGGCGATCTTCTCGTCCTTCACGCCCTCCGCCAGCATGCGGACCATGGCGAGCTGTTCGTCGGTCAGCTCGACCCGCCCCGGTCCGGCCTGTCGGCGGCGTACGGCGTGGCGCCCTGCCAGAGGTGCTCGAAAACGGTCGCGAACGAGCGGACCAGCCGGGTGCCACGGAGCACGGCCATGCCCTCGTCGGGGTTCGCCGGGTCCAGCGGCAGCAGCGCCAGGTCCGCGTCCGCGAGGAACATGTCCATGGGCACCAGCGGGGCCAGCCGCAGCTCGACGCCGAGGTCCGCGAGGGTCCTGAAGTGGGCGGCGCCGTCCGGTGTGGCGGCGTGCCGCTGGAGGTGGAGGCGGCGGACGGTGATGCCGCGCTCGACGAGGTACTGGTCGAGGCTGAGGGCCCGGCGGAGTTCGAGCAGCGAGGGCAGCGGGCCGGAGTGCACGAAGGAGACGACCTTCCGGGCGCTGTCGGAGAGGTCGTTGAGGGCCTGGAGCAGTTCGTTCCGGCCCGAGACGATGCTCACCCGGATCTCGGACCGCTCCGCCGCGACCGCCGGGATGTACACGTCCACCAGGGACGCGGCGGCCTCCGCCAGCTGTCGACACTCCTGGGCCCACTGGTCGGCGAGGGTCCGCTGGCGGCGTAACACGCGCAGCAGGGCGGCCTCCGGCAGGACCGGGACGATCCGCTCACCCTCCCGCTCGGTCCGCCCGATCAGACCCAGGTCGTCCAGGGCGGACCAGGCTCGCGCGGCCTCCCGGTCGGAGAGCCCCAACTCGCGTGCCACCGTGGCCGTTTCGGCCTCGCCCGGGCGAGTAACTCCCGGTACACGACGAGCTTCGAAGCCTCCGACACCTCGCCCCGGCGGCGGCGTCCCCACCCTTCACCATGATCCATCTCCCCGAGACACCGTAATGGCTGAGTTAATGACCGTTAAACCCCTTGGCCATGCACGGTCCTACCAGCCGGTCCGACGGGTCGCGCCGACCGGGCGGCAAGTGAGACGTACTTCACGACGAGCCGATGTCGACCGCCTGTCGGGCCAATTCAGGACCGAGCGAGGGCAGACCTGCGGAAATCCGGCATATTGATCGGCTGGCGTGGATCTGCCATGGCTTGTTTCCGCAGAGCCGAAGGCGACGCCGAGGACGTGGCTCCCTAGAGTGGTACCGGACAGCGGTCTTGCCGAGGGCCTTCACGTGCTTCCTCGATATCGTTGTCCCTATTTGGCGATGCGTGATACGGGGTAGAACGTGAATAGTCGCTATATCGAGTGAGCCTCGGGCTCCGGGCGTGAAGTCACCGCCCGGCCCCACCTTCCTACGGGCGGTTGACCTCCCGGTATGAGGCGTTGAGCGAATCCCCTCCGAAGACCTTCGGATGTCCGGGGATGTTTCGGGGATGCCCGGCGGATATCCGGGCGCGCCCGGGGCGGCTTCGCTCACGGGCGTCTTCGCTCATGCCTGTTCGGCGTTTCCTCGTGCCTTTCCGCGTGCCTGAGTGCCCGCGTTTTCCCGGCCGAGACCGTGTCTCGCCGTCAGACGCCGTCAGTCGCCGTCCGCATGCCGGAAATCCGCATGGCCACGCTGAGTTCAGGAGCATGCTCGAAGTGATTCACCGAAACGATCAGGCTGTCAGCGATGTCACCATCCTGCTGAAGCGCGCGCAGAATGGGGACGAGCGGGCCATGGAGGATCTGCTCCTCCATGTCACGCCGTTCGTCAGGAGGCTCTGTCTGTCCATCACCCAGGCGCACGGCGCCGACGCCGTCCAGGAGGCGCTACTGGCGATCTACCGGGGATCCACGGCGTGCGGGAACCCTCGGCCTTCTACGGCTGGGTCAGGGCGGTCACCACGCGGGAGGCCGTGCGCGCTCCAAGCGGATCGGGCAGCGCCCGGCCGACGAACTGTCCGAGACGCACCGCAGCGCCGACCCGTTCGTCTCCATCGACGTCTCCGACGCGCTGGAGCGGCTGCCCGACTACCACCGCCAAGTGCTCGTCCTGCGCGGCTACTACGGCATGGACGAACAGGAGATGGCGGCCATCCTCGAACTGCCCGTGGGCACCGTCCGCTCGCGGCTGTTCCGCGCCCGGCGGAACTTCCAGAACGCGTGGCACCAGCGTTCCGCCTGACACCGGGGAAGTTCCGCCCAGCGCCAGGGAGTTGGGGAGTTCAAGGCGTGGGGGCGCGCGCGGGCCCACCCGCACCCGCGGCCGTCCGCTACTCCTCGCACGGCACGGCGGTCCAGGTGAGCACCCGGCGCCCACGGGGTGGACCGCGACGTCCAGTACGGGGCCTGGCAGGCGCCGTGGCCGGACTCGAAAGCCGCCTCGCGCGGGCCGGATGGCGACACCAGCAGCGTCGTGGGCGCCTGCCCGGGGCGAGCAGCGCGGAGAACGCCTTGAAGGCGGCTTCCTTCGCGGAGAAGGCGGCCAGCAGCAGCCGTTCGGCGTCGGCGGCGTCCGCCGCGGCGGCGTCCAGCCGGATCCGCTCGTCGGCGGAGAGCACCAGGTGGGCCGCTTCGGCGGGCAGGGGCGCAGTTCCAGGTCGACGCCCAGGGCCCGGTAGCACCGCCGGGGCGCGGCGAGGGCGGCGGCGGTGCCCCGCAGTGGGTGATCGAGCCGACACCGCCGGGCGGCATGCTCGGCCGACGGCCCTGCTGGAGGATCTCCGTGCCCGGCAGGCCCGCGCGGACCAGCGCGCGGCGGGCCGCGCACCGCCGGCGGTGAACTCCCGTCGGCGCGCGGGGAGCATGTCGCGCAGCAGGCGCTCCTCGCCCGGCCCGGCCGGTACGGCGTCCGGATCGTCGGCCGTGGCCACGCCGAGGCGCGGCCCGCGCTCCTCGACGACGGGGCGCAGGTCGAGCAGCGACCGCGCGGTCCGCGCCCGTCGAGGCTGTTCAGCACCGCTCGCGCAGCTCCGCGGGCCAGGTGGCCGGGGTGTCGTCCAGGTAGCCGAGAGCCACTCGGCCCAGCGCTCCAGGCCGAAGCCCAGACAGACCGAGAAGGCGGGCCGGTCGCCGAAGTCGATCTCGAAGCCCTTGCCGAAGTGCTGGTTGTGGTAGTTGAGCGAGGAGACCGCGACCGCCTTCCCGTCGTGGGCCATGCGCCCCACCAGCTCGTACTTGACGTCCATGGCCGCCTGGAAGTTGGCGAGTTCCGGGCGCTCCTTGGTGAAGAACGGGTCCCCGGCGGGCGCGACCCGGCAGGGCAGCGCCAGCTCGGTGGACAGCCGGACCATCTCCTCGATCGCGGCCTCGCGGAACGCGCGGGCGGCGGGACGGTCGCCGAGGAAGACGATCTCCCGCATGCTGAACGACCACAGGCGGGTCGGCGAGGTGTCGCTCTGCCCCTCGTACCGGCTGCACCGCCCGGTCGCGGTGAGCGTCAGCGGCTCGGTCAGCCGGGCGCCGCCGAACCGCTCGAACAGGCTCACGCAGACGGCCGGGGCGAGCACCACGGGGGCGATCTCCAGCTCCGCCTCCCGCGCCCGGTGGTCCTCCGCGGCGGAGAACCGGTCGAGGGCGTCCAGGTCCGGGCGCACCACCGAGGTCGCGGTGACGTGCTGCGGGAAGTTGTGGGTGTAGTCGGCCTTCTCCAGGGTGGACCACGGCACCATCGCGGGCACCGTGTACTCCTCGGCGCCCAGCCGGATGGCCAGGTCGCCGAAGAGCCGGTCCAGGGCCCGGACCAGCCGGGCGGTCTTCGGGCCGCCGACGTACAGGCCCGGCCCGATGCGGCCCGCCTCCGCGGCGGCGCCGCTCGGCGACAGGGCCGTCGCGGGCGGCGCGGGCAGGTCCCACTGGTCCAGCTTGGTGCCGCTGCGGCGCTTGACCGGGCCGCCGAACCGGCGGTACGCCTCCCGATCATCCGCTCGATCCGGTCGGCCCGGTCGGCGTCGGCGGCCGAGAACTCGACCCGGGGCACGTCGTCGAGGAGCAGCCGGTGGCTGTCGGCCTCGGTGAGGCAGTAGCGCAGCATCGCGGTGAACTCGCGCCGGTTCTCGTCGGCGAGTTCGCCGGGCGCCGTCCAGAGCCGCTGGACGTCGGTAACTGTTGCCGCCATCGTCGAATGGCCTCTCTTCCTGGCTCTTCCTGACTCTTCCTGGCTCTTCGTCGGCCTCGGCGCCTGCGGGCCGGTCACACGCGGGCGGGCCGCGGGGCGCAGGCGAGCCCGCCACCACGTTGCCGATCACGGCGAGGCCGTGGTCGTCGAACTGGGTCATCAGGGACTCGGGGTGGAACTGCACGCCCGCCAGCGGCCTCGTACGGTGCTCCACGGCCATCGCCACGCCGTCGGCGGTCTCCGCCGTGACGCGCAGGTCCGCCGGAAGGGCCGCCCGGTCCGCGTACAGCGAGTGGTAGCGGCCGACCCTGACCCGCTCGGGCAGACCGGCCAGCAGCGTGCCGCCGTCGCCGAGGACGGTCATCGTCGACGGCTTGCCGTGGTGCGGGCGGTCCAGCACCTCCAGCCGCCCGCCCAGGTACTCGACGATGGCCTGGAGTCCGAGGCAGACGCCGAACACCGGGATGTGCCGCTCCTCCGCCATCCGCAGCGTGCGCGCGGTGTCGAAGTCCGCGGGCCGCCCGGCCCCGGCGACAGGACCAGCAGGTCCGGGCCGAGCGCGTCCACGAGGTCCGCGTCGAAGCCGCTGCGGTAGGTCGACACCTCGGCGCCCGCGTGCCGGAAGTAGGAGGCCAGCGTGTGGACGAAGGAGTCCTGGTGGTCGACGAGCAGCACGCGCGGGCCCGGCGGCGCCGACGCGGCGGGCCGGGGCGGCGGACGCCGTCGGTACGGGCGGTGCGCACGGCGGGCCGCTCCAGCGCCTCCAGCGGAGCGAGCGCCTTCAACTCGGTCTCGCTCTCCTCGGCCTCGGGGTCGGAATCGTGCAGCAGGGTGGCGCCGGTGCGCACCACGGCCTCCCCGTCGCGGATCTGCACGGTCCTGATGGTCAGCCCGGTCTCCAACGTGCCGTCGAAGCCGATCCGGCCGACCGCCCCGCCGTACCAGCGGCGCGGGGAGCGCTCGTGCTCCTCGATGAACGCGATGGCGGCCCGCTTGGGCGCGCCGGTGACGGTGACCGCCCACATGTGCGTCATGAACGCGTCCAGCGCGTCCCGGCCGGGGCGCAGGATCCCTCGACGTGGTCCACCGTGTGGATCAGCGTGGAGTACGTCTCCACCTGGCGGCGGCCGATGACGCGTACGCTGCCCGGCTCGCAGACCCGGGCCTTGTCGTTGCGGTCGACGTCGGTGCACATGGTCAGCTCGGACTCCTCCTTCTCCGAGCCCAGCAGCCACTTGATCCGCTCCGCGTCCTCCAGCGCGTCGCGCCGCGCGCCGCGGTCCCGCTGATCGGGCAGGACTCCACGCGCCACCGCCTGCCGCCCGCGCTCTCCCGGGGTGCACCCGCACGAACATCTCGGGCGAGGTGCCCACCAGGTACTCGCCCTCGCCCAGGTTCATCAGCATCTGGTACGGCGAGGGTTGCGCCGCGCAGGGCGCGGAACAGCTCCGAGGGGCGGTACGGCAGGGGCGGCGGAAGGTGCGGCTGGGCACCACCTCGAACAGGTCGCCCACCCGGAACCGCTCCTGGGCGGTGCGGACGAGCGCGGCGTACTCCCCGGCGCGTGGTCGGCGCCCGCGACCCGGACGCCGCCCGGACGCGGGATCGGAGGGCGGGTCGGACGCGGGATCGGAGGCCGGGTCGGAGGCGGGGCCGGTGAAGTGCGTCGGCGGGGTGCGCCGGTCGAGCCCGGCGGTGCCGCGGCCCTCGGCCTGGAACTCGTAGTCGTACCGGAAGGCCGTACCGGCCACCGGGTCCAGGACGCTCACCGAGTCCGGGATGTGCACGACCAGGTCGCGGTCGCCCGCCGCGCGGCGCTGCTTCAGCGGCACCGGGTCGAAGGCCAGCACCAGGTCGTAGCCGAACGCGCCGTACAGGCCGAGCCAGGGTCCGGCGTCCCGGCGAACAGGTCCTGCACGGCGCGCAGGAAGTCGAAGGCGCCGCGCCGCCGGGTGCGGTCCTCCTCGCTGACCGGGTCCCGGTCCGGCGCGTCGCCGACGGTCCCCGCGAAGCCCGGCCCCGGCCGTCGTCCAGCCGGGCCACGCCGTCCAGCGACTTCTCGGCGGCGCGGCGCAGCACCGGCAGCAGGACCTCGCCGCGCGCGTTGAGCGCGCGGACCTCCACGCGGGCGAGGCCGCGCAGCACGATCTCGACCGGCGGGTCGGTGTAGCCGACGCCGTGCCGCCGGTACCGCCCGGCGTACTCGTAGTCCGAGGTGAACAGCGCCCGCGGCGCTCGTCGAGCGCGGCCTCCAGACGGTGGGCGGCGGTCGTGGCGTCGAGCGCACCGCGGCGCCGCTCGACCAGGACGCCCCGTCCGTCACCCACTCGTGGGGCAGGGTCTCCGCTCCGTGGCCGGTCATGTGAGGAGCTTCACCTCGTCCAGAGTGGGGATGGTGCCGTCGGCGGGCGCGCGGCGAGCACGTTCCGCCTCACCTTCCAGGTGGCGGTGTGGGCACGTCCGCCCAGGCGATGTGCGCCGGTTCGGCGACCTCGGGCAGCCCGGCGACCGCGGCGGCCCACGCCGTACGGTCCAGGGGCTTGTCGCGCCGGGTGCAGACCACGGGCTGGATGCCGCCGGGCAGCGTGACGAAGACCGCCTCGGTGAGGTCGGGGAGCCGGTCGAGGAGGGTGTCCTCGGCCGCCAGCAGGCTGGTCAGTTCGGGCGTCTGGTCGAACTCGCGGTCCAGCAGGTGCAGGCAGCCCCAGCGCGACTTGTAGCCGATGTCCTGGAGGTTCCACCACGCGCCGTCGCGCCGCTCGTCGTACAGCTCCTGCTGGCCGACGTAGGTGATGCCCAGGCCGGTGGAGGTGGCCTCGATGAAGCCGTGCCGGGTGCCGTCGTCGATGCCGGGCCGGGGCCTGATGCGCGCCTTGGTCATGCCGAGGAAGGGTGGCCCACGCAACGCCCGTCGGCGCGGCGGATGTTGCGCCGCGTGTACAGGCGCATGGTGACCGGGCCGGTCTCCGTCTGGCCGTAGGACTGGAGGAAGATCGGCCAGCGCCGCTCGCTGGCGCCCAGCATGACGCGGATGCTGCGCGGGTGGATGGCGTCGAACGTGCTCATGAAGATGCGGACGTTCGCGAGCGGCTTGCGCGGGTCGTCCGCCAACTCCTCCCAGTGGGGGTACATGTTGGGGTGCGCTTCCACGCCTCCGGGCCTGCACTCCAGGAAGATCTCGCGGACGTTGTCCACGTCCGCGTCGGTGAGGGCGGCGATGCCGATGCCCAGTTCCAGGGCGGTGGCCAGCGCCGCGAAGGTGCGGGAGTGCACGAAGGAGATGCACATCGCGTACGTCTCGCTGTAGCGCAGCCAACGTGCCAGCCGCGCCTGCATGTTGATGGGCAGCTGGGTGCCGCGCCGGGCGGCGGCGACCATCTTCGGCACGCCGGTGGTGCCGGAGGTGTGCGTGATCAGCGCGGGTCGTCGGCGGGGATGTCGTGGTACGGGGGCGCTCGCCCGCCGGGGTGTCCTCGACCGAGGGCAGGTCGGCGGCCCGGCCGCACGCCAGCACCGTGGACGGCACGAGGGCGCGCAGCCGGTCGCCGTGCTCCCGGACTCGGCGAACTTGGCGGCGTCGGTGACGAAGTGGGCCGGCCGCAGCCGGTCCATCATGACCGTCACGGTCTCCCACTCCAGGAACGGCGCGAGCATGGCGGGCACCGCGCCGATCCGGGCCAGCGCGCAGGCGAGGAAGAGGAGGTCGGCGTTGTGGCTCTTGTAGACGCCCACGACGTCTCCGGCGCGCACCCCAGGGCGTACAGCCGGGCGGCGGTGTCCTCGACGAGGTCCGCGACCTGGGCGTAGGTGGGCCGCGTGCCCAGCTCCGGTGCCAGGTCGAACGGCTTGTCCAGGTAGAACAGCGAGTCGGGGTGGCGGAGCGCCGCCTGCTGGGTCATCAGTCCCAGCGAGAACAGCTTTCCGGGCTTCGGCAGGTCAGCTGGGACCGGCACCGTGGTTCTCCTGATTCGTCAGTCGGCGGTCGCGGACCGGCCCCGGCGGGGCCGACCGGACACGGCCGGTACGGATGGGCTTCGCGGCGGGTCGCCCGACGACCCGCGGCCTCGGTCGGCGACGTGCGGCGTCAGCCGACCTGCTGGGGTGTACGGCGTCAGCCGACCTTCTGGGTGTGCGCGCCTTGCGGTAGGCGAAGTCGGCGCGCTTGGGGGCGGAGCCGCGGCCGTCCTGCCGGATGCGGTCGAGGTACCACTCGATGAAGTCCCTGATCACCGCGCGGTCCATGGGGAAGACGGACTGCTCGGCGCCGCAGACGGCGTCGGTGTTCGTCTGGTCGAAGTGCTTACCGTTGATCATGTACGAGGCGTAGAACTGGATGCCGTCGTCGAGTTTCTTGTCGACGGTCGTCAACATGCCCTGGCTGGTGACGAATCGGGGCGGCGCAGCCCCACCAGGTCGAAGACCTCCTCGATCACCTGGCCGACCTCCGGGAGGTGGAGTTGTTGAGGTGGTAGATCCGGCCCAGCTCGCCGGAGAGGCCGATCCGCACCGCGTTGCGGGCCACGAAGTCGACCGGGACCAGGTCGCACTCGATGCCCGGGTCGGAGATGATCGGGACGCGGCGGTGGCTCATCAGGTTGCCCAACTCCGCCTCCACGGACCGCTTGAAGCGCAGCACGGACGAGACGAACCCGTACATGCCGGTGAAGCTGGTGGCTGCCCGGGTGACGCTGTGCCCGATCACGATGGAGGGCCGCAGGATCCGCCACGGCAGCCCGGAGTCCCGCACGGCCTGCTCACCGACGGTCTTGGTCGCCTCGTAGACGTTGTTGGCCCAGGCGGTGTCCTCGGGGAACGTCTCCGTCTGCGCGCCGGTGCGCCTGCCCGCCACGTAGGCGGTGCTCACCTGGTTGAACACCGGCTCGCCCAGGGCCTTGGCGAGGGCGAGGGTCTGGTGCACGCCCGTCACGTTCATCAGGTTGATCTCGTCGGCGTGCCGGTCCTCGTACTTCAGCGACGCGGCCACGTGCCAGACCGCCTCGACCGTGCCGATCCGCTCGGCGGTCGCGGCCACGTCGAGGCCGGTGATGTCGCCGGCCACCGCGCGGGTGCGCTCGCGCACCCGGGGACGAGTTCGCTCAGGCCGTAGACCTCGGCGGCGTGGACCAGGGCGTCGTGCAGCCGCCCGGTCGCGGCCCGGTCGTCCGCGCCGCGGACGAGGCAGACGAGGTCGGCGTCGGTGCGGGCCAGCAGTTCCAGGGCGATGGCGCCCCGACGAAGCCGGTGGCACCGGTGACGAAGTGCTGACGGGCGGTCGCGGACGTCACTGGTTCTCCTCCTCGGGGACGGCCGCGCTCACGGCGGCGGTCACGGCGGCGGCGTGGTGCTCGCGCAGGTGGTCGGCGATGGTCGCGAGGCTGTCGAAGACCTCGGTGGGCACGTCCATGTCCCACTCGACGGCGAAGCTCTCCTCGATGTGGCCCAGGAGTTGGGTGAAGGCCCAGGACTCCAGACCGATGGAGGACAGGGGGTCCGCGCCAGGCCCGTCGCGGGCAGGTCGGTACGGTCGGCGACCACCACGCGCAGCAGTTCGCAGAGCTTGGCGAGGACCGGATCGGCGTCGTCCGCCGCCGTGGCCCCGCCGCTCGGGGACGCCTCGGCCCCGCCGCTCGGGGACGCCTCCGTGGCCCCGGAACCGGCCGTGGCCCCGGGCTCCGTCGTGGCCAGGGACTGCGGGGCGAGGTCCGCGTCGCGCCGGGCGAGTTGGTCCAGGTAGCGCTGGATCGCGACCTGGAAGGCGTCGCCGTCCTCCATGTATGGCAGGTGGCCCACGCCCGGCAGCCAGACGGTGGTGGAGTCCTCGATGAGGCGCCCGGCCTCGGCGGCGTTCCCTCCTCCCACAGCGGGTCCTGGTCGCCGAGGAGCAGCAGGGTGGGCACCTTGATCCCGGCGAGCAGTTCGGGGCCCTCGGTCGCTTGGAGGGCGGCCTTGAGGTTGGCGAGCATCGGCTCCGCGGGATGGACGGCGGTGAACGCCTCCCGCAGCCCCAGATAGCCCGCGGCGCCCATCTCGCGCATGGCGTCCTCGGCGAAGACGACCGAGTAGAGGTGGTCCCACAGGGTCTGGGTGCCGCCGTTGGCGAGGGAGTTGATGCAGGCCCGCTCGGTGGCGCGGCGCTTGAGGCCGTCCGACGGGGTGCACGAGGGGCCCACCATGATCAGCCCGGAGACCCGCTCGGGGTACCTGAGGGCGAAGTCCCGGCAGATGAACGCCGACGTGGAGGTGCCGACGAGATGGGTCTTCTCGACGCCGAGACCGTCCAGCAGCGCGAGCAGGTCGGTGACGTGGTCGTCCCAGTCGAGGTCGGCCTTGAGCGACGAGGCGCCCTGGTTGCGCAGGTCGTAGGTGAGGACGCGGTTCCTCTCGGCCAGTGCGGCGGTGTAGTTGCGCCAGATCGGGGCGATGATGAAGAAGTTGTTGACCAGCGTGATGTGCGGTCCCTCATCGCCCTGTAGCTCGTAGTACAGCTCGATGTCCTCGGACACCTGGAGGGTCTGCTCCGAGGTGTAGCGGATGTCGACCCCGAGTGGCCTGTCCATCTGGTTCCTTCCGGTGGGCACGGTGTCGCGGGCGGCCGTCGGTCAGGCCCGCAGCAGCTTCTTGAGGATCTTTCCGGCGGGGTTGCGCGGCACCTCGTCGATGAGTTCGATGCGGCGCGGGCGCTGGTACGGGCGAGCCGCCCGGCCAGGTGGCTCATCAGCTCGGCCGTGCCCGTCCCCGCCGCGGCCACGACGTAGGCGAGCGGCACCTCGCCGTAGTCGGGGTCCGGGATGCCGACGACCGCCGCGTCGAGCACCGCGGGTTCTCGCGCAGGGCGCGCTCGATCTCCGCGGGTAGACGTTCTGCCCGGCCCGGATGATCAGGTCCTTGCGCCGGTCGACCAGGTGGATCCGGCCGGAGGTGTCGATGAGGCCGAGGTCGCCGGTACGGATCCAGCCGTCCACGGTGACCTCCGCCGTGGCGGCCTCGTCGTTCCAGTAGCCGCGCATGACGCCGGGGCCGCGGACGACGACCTCGCCGATGGCGTCCGGCCCCAACTCGCTGTCGTCGGTGTCCAGGACGCGCGCGGACATGCCGGGGATCACCCGTCCCGCGGGCAGCGTCTGGGGCAACTCGCCGCTCGGGTCGGGGTGTTCGGCCGGGCCGAGAGTGACGAACGGGCCGCCCACCTCGGTCATGCCGTACACGTGGCGGAAGCCGCAGCCGAGCCGTTCGGCCGCCTCCGCGTACACCTCCGTGGGCATCCGCGCGGCGCCATACAGCACCTCCCGCAGGCTCGACAGGTCGGCGCCGTCGAGCGTTCTGGCCTGGAGCATGAAGCGGAGCATCTGCGGGACGAGCCACACGTGCGTGGCGCGGTGCTCCTCGATCGCGGACAGCGCCTTCTGCGGCTTGAAGCCCGGCATCAGCACCACGGTGGCGCCCGCCGCCAGGTACGTCAGCGAGATCACCATGCTGCCGTGGTACAGCGGGCAGCAGTTGACCAGCACCATGTCGTCGTCGGGCGCGGCCGACGCGAGCCAGCCGAGCGCGATGGCACGGAACGAGGCGTGGTCGACGGTGACGCCCTTGGCCTGGCCGGTGGTCGCCGAGGTGTGCAGGATCGCCGCCACCGAGCCGTCCGGCACCACGGGCAGCGGCGCGGCGGCCGGGGCGGTCGGGGTGCTCGGGGCGTCCGGGGCGTCCGGGGCGCTCAGGGTGCCCGAGGTGCCCGAGGTGCCCGAGGTGCCCGAGGTGCCCGGGGTGCCCGGGGTATCCGGAGCGTTCGGGGCGTCCGCGAGCCGGGCGTACTCCTCGCTCTCGAAGGCGATGCGCCGCTCGACCGGGAGGTCCGGGTGGCGCTCCAGGAGGGCCCGCTCGCCGAGGACCGCCGTCGCGCCGGTGCGCTCCGCGATCCTGGCCATCTCGGCCCCGGTCAGGCTGTGGTTGACCGGCACGAACACCGCGCCGAGGCGGGCGAGCGCGAAGTAGCTCTCCAGGACCTCGATCCGGTCGAGCGAGAGCACCGCGACCCGGTCGCCGGGCCGGACCCCGAGCCCGGCCAACCCCGCGCGAGCCGGGCCGTACGGTCGTGCAGCTCGGTCCAGGTGACCGAACCGCGCTCGTCCACCAGGGCCTTACGGTCCGGGAAGCACTGCCGGTTGCGCTCCAGCAGCTGGGTCAGCCACATCAGGCGCCACCCGCCCGCGTCGCGCCGGTGCGCTCGGCCACGAACCGCTCGTAGTCGGCGATCGTGGACAGGCCGTCCATGTCCTCGGCGGTGACCTCGCCGCCGGTGCGCTGCTCGATGAGCAGGACCAGGCGCACCAGGTCACCGGAGTCGATGCCGCTGGCGCTGAGGTCGGCGTCGTCGTCGACGCTCTCCGCGAACTCCGGCATTCCGGTCAGTTCGACGAGCATGTCCCGTACGGTGCTCATGCGTTGCCTTTCGCTGCTGTGCCACTGAAGGTGTTGTCCCAGGCCCCGTCCCCGACCGGGCAGCGGTGCTCGGCGAGCGGCCTGCCCGCGGGCACCGTCCAGGGCAGGAACCGGCTGGGTACGGAGCCCGCGCAGAAGTCGACGAAGCCTTCCGGGCGCGGTCGTGCCGGATGGAGAGCAGGGCGAAGACCGGGTCGACCGGCTTCCAGACGTCGTCCTCGTCCAGCACCTCCAGCCAGGAGTGCTCGGCGTCGAGAACGCCCAGGAACCGGCCGCGCCGGGTGCGGACGGTCAGGCCCGCGGCGACCGCCTGGCGCTGCGCGCGCAGCGCACACGGTGCAGTCGGCGATCCCCAACTCCTCGACGGCTGCCCGGTCGACGCGCAGGCCGGGTGCATCCACTGGAACCGCAGCCGCCCGTCGAGGAGTTCGGCCAGCGTCTCGTCGAAGATCCGGCGGGCGGCAGCCGACTTCAACGGGCGCGTCGGCCCGCGGTGGAGATCCGGCCGGTCAGGCGCACGGCCGGGCTGTCGGTCACGGTCAGCACGCCGTTCTCCGTCACCGACTCCTGGTCGCACTCCAGCGACTCGACGCGCCCGCCGAAGACCTCCGGCGTCGGCAGCACGATCCGCCACCCGCCGCCGGGGCACTCCTCGTTCCGGCAGCGGAGCTTCCAGTCGACGTCCCAGTCGCGCGGCGCGATCCAGGTCTCGGGGCCGCCGAGGCGTAACGGATCATCATGCGCTGTCCGGCGAACGGGACGCTGGTCATCGCGCCGGAGTACAGGGCGACGTTGGCCAGGTCGTGGTAGTCGAACAGGACCGCGTCACCGCTGCCGGTCCGCGGGATTCCGGCCGCCACCAGGGCGTCGAGTACCAGGTCGCGGCAGCCGAGCAGCGCGCGGGCACCGGCCCGGTCCACCTCGAACCGGCGGTACTTCCCCGGCATCGGGACCAGGTCGCGCAGGGCCAGCAGCCACGGCCGCGTCGTCGCGTCGGCCGCGTCGGCCGCGTCGGGGCCCGCGGTGTCCCCGTCGGTGACGGTGCTCTGCTGTGGAGCCACGAGATCGTCGTTCCTTTCGCGTCGCTGTCGCTGTCGCTGTCGTTATCGCTGCCGCTGTCTTGTCGCTGTAGCTGTCGTTGTCGCTGTAGCTGTCGTTGCCGCTGTAGCTGTCGTTGCCGCTGTAGCTGTCGTGCCTTGGAGCCGAGGGTGCGCGGAGCCAGACCCGGGATCGGGAGGAGCGGGCTGGCGGAGATGGCCTGGGCCGACCCACTGGTCACGGCCGCCGACCGGCCCACCGACGCCTGTTCCGTACGCGGCGGGTGCGCGCGCAGTAAGAAGAGAGGCACCGAGGCGCCCGCACACTCCCCGCCGTCGAAAAGTTCTGCGAACGGATTTCTCGCGCGCCCGGAAGTGTCCTGAAGTCAACTTCCGTACAGGTCGTGGGATTGAACTCGGGCGCCACGCACTCCTTACTTCTCCGGGGCACTGCCGCGCGTCTCCGGGGCACTGCCGCGCACGAGAAGACATAAGGAGTGGTCGAGGTGTTTACCAGGCTCAACGGCTTCGTGGAGCGGAGGCCGGGGCGGCTGCTGCTGATCGTCGGCGTCCTCATCCTCGTGGGACTGGGCGTCGGAGGAAGCTCCTCACCAAGATGACGATGGGCGTGGACGACTACGACGACCCCGGATCGGCCTCGGTCGAGGTCCTGGACAGGGTGGAGAAGGCGACCGGCGCCGACCTCGAACAGGGCTATGTCGTCCTGGTGCGGCCGGACCGGCCCATCGACCCGAAGTCCGCCAAGGCGCCCGAGACGGTCAGCCGCGCGATCGCCGTGCTCAAGGCCCGCCCCGAGGTCAAGACGGTGTGGGACTACGCCTCGACGCACGACCCGCGGATGGTCTCGGCCGACGGCAAGGAGACCTATCTCGTCGCCGCGGTCGGCAGTTTCGCTCCCGGTGACGCCGTGAAGAAGGCGGTCACCGACCTCCAGGACGCGATCGACGCGGACCCGGCGCTCGGCGACCGGGTCAGCCTCGGCGGCCCCACCGCCTCCAACGTCGAGGGCAGCACCATCTCCAGCGAGGACCTGGGCAAGGCCGAGGCGATCGGCTTCCCCATCCTGCTGGTCCTGCTGCTGTTCATCTTCCGCGGCGTGATCGCCGCCCTGATCCCGCTGGCCGGAGCGATCTGCGCGATCGCGCTGGCGCTGGGCGTGCTGGGCGTGGTGATGACCACCGTGCACCTGTCGATCTTCGCCCTCAACCTGCTCTTCGCGCTGGGCATCGGCCTGTCCATCGACTTCAGCCTGCTGATCATCTCCCGCTTCCGGGAGGAGCTGCACCACGGCCACGCCCCCGGGAGGCCGTGCGCACGACCCTGTTCACGGCGGGCCGCACCGTCCTCTTCAGCGGCCTGACCGTCGCCGCGGCCCTGGCCTCCCTGCTGGTCTTCCCGCAGCGCTTCCTCTACACCATGGGCGTCACGGGGATCGCCACCGTCCTCGGCGCCCTGGTCTTCGCGCTCCTCGGCCTGCCCGCCCTGCTCGCCGTCCTCGGTACGCGCGTCAACAAGTGGGCCCCAAGCGCTGGCAGCGCGCCTCCGAGGCGCCGGAGGCCGAGGGCCGCTGGTACCGCTTCTCGCGCGGTGTGATGAAGCGGCCCGTGAGCGCCGCCATCGGCGCGGGCGTCGTGCTGCTGGTGCTCGGAGCGCCCTTCCTCAACATCAAGTTCACCGGTATCGACTCCGCGGCGATGCCCCACGACTCGCACGCGGGCAAGGTCTACGACACCCTCGACCGCGACTTCCCGGGCTCGCTCCAGTCGCCGGTCAACCTGATCCAGGAAGCGCCCACCGACGCCGGGCCGAAGCTCGCCGCGTACGCCGGGAAGCTGGAGCGGATCGACGGGGTCGCCGCGGTCGCCGCGCCCGCGAACTCGCCGACGGCCTCTGGCAGACCGACGTCTCCCTTAAGGAGGCGCCCTCTCGCCCGACGCACAACGGACCCTTAAGGAGATCAAGGACACCCCGACGCCGTACCCGACCGAGGCCACCGGCAACACCGCGCTCTTCCGCGCCATGCAGGACAGCCTCGGCAGCCATCTGCCGCTCGCCATCGCCGTGATGGCGCTGGCGACGCTACTGGTCCTCTTCGCCATGACCGGTTCGGTGGTCCTGCCGGTCAAGGCGGTCGTCACCAACCTGCTCACCCTCAGCGCCACCTTCGGCATCCTGGTCCTCGTCTTCCAGGACGGGAACCTGGAGGGCCTGCTGGACTTCCGCAGCCAGGGCGCGCTCCAGCCGACGATGCTGGTCATCCTGCTCGCGCTGACGCTGGGCGTGTCCACGGACTACACCGTGTTCCTGTTCTCCCGGATCAAGGAGGGCGTGGACCAGGGCCTGCCGAACCGCGAGGCCGTCGCGACCGGGCTCCAGAAGGTCGGCCGCATCACCACGCTGGCGGCCGTCCTGTTCTGCATCCCCGTCGGCGCCCTGGTGCTCTCCCGCCTCGTGTTCATCAAGCAGCTCGGTCTCGGCACCGCCATCGCCGTGATCATCGACGCCACCCTGGTCCGGGCCCTGCTCGTCCCGTCGCTGATGGCGCTCTTCGGCTCGGCCAACTGGTGGTCCCCGGCCCGCTGCGGCGCTTCCACGCGCGGTTCCTGGGCGGCTTCCAGGAGTCCGCGCGGCGCCCGCGCCCGCCTCTACCTCTGCCTCTGCCTCCGCCAACGCCGACGCCGACGCCGACGCCAGGACCGGTAGCGGTACCGGAGACCGCTCATGACCGCCACACGGACGGAAAACGCGACGCGGACGGAGAACGCGACGCGGACGGAGAACGCGACGCGCACCGGGAACACCGCCGCACCGGACGAAGAGACGCGCCTGGCCGCGCACTTCGAGGCGCTGCTCGCCGCCGACGAACGCGTCGAGCCCGGGACTGGATGCCCGGCGGATACCGCCGGATGCTCATCCGGCAGGTCTCCCAGCACGCCCACTCCGAGATCATCGGCATGCAGCCGGAGGGCGCCTGGCTCACCCGGCCCCTCGCTGCACCGCAAGGCGAGCCTCCTGGCCAAGGTGCAGGACGAGGCCGGGCACGGGCTCTATCTGTACTCGGCCGTCGAGACGCTCGGCGTCACCCGCGCCGAACTGCTCGACGCCCTGCACTCCGGCCGTCAGAAGTACGCCGCGACCTTCAACCACCCGGCCCTGACCTGGGCCGACACCGGGCGATCGCCTGGCTGACGGACGGTGCCGCCGTCGTCAACCAGGTGCCGCTGTGCCGCACTTCGTACGGGCCGTACGCGCGCGCCATGCAACGCGTCTGCCAGGAGGAGGCGTTCCACGTACGGCAGGGCTACGACGTGCTGTGGTCGCTGTGCCGCGGCACCCCGAGCAGAAGCGGATGGCGCAGGACGCCGTCGACCGCTGGTGGCTGCCCGCGGTGGCGCTGATGTTCGGCCCGCCGGACACCGAGGCCGGGGCGCCGGGACTCCGCGCCGCGGCCATGGGCGCCCAGGTCAGCCGACGGTCCATCGCCTGGGGCATCAAGCGCCACACCAACGACGAACTGCGCCAGCGCTTTGTCGACAACGTCGTACCGCAGGCCCGGGAACTCGGCCTGACGCTGCCCGACCCGGCAATCCGCTGGAACGAGGAGCGCGGGCACCACGACTTCAGCCCCATCGACTGGCGGCAGTTCCGCGACGTGCTCGCCGACGACTCGCAGTGCGCCAGGCAGCGGCTCGCCCACCGGGTGGCGGCGCACGAGGACGGTGCCTGGGTGCGCGAGGCCGTCGAGGCGTACTCCCTGCGCCAGGACGCGGGCGCGCACACGGCCGAAGACACAGACAGGAGGCACACGCCGTGAACGGACGGGTGGCGCGATCACAGGCGCCGTGGGAGGTGTTCATCCGCCGCGGCGCGGCCTGTCCCACCAGCACGTGGGCTCCGTCCACGGCGCCGACGCCGACATGGCGCTCGCCAACGCCCGGGACCTGTACGCCCGGCGCGGAGACCTGGTGTCCATCTGGGTGGTGCGCTCCGAGGACGTACGCGCCTCCTCGCCGGACGAGAAGGACCCGCTGTTCAGCAACGCGGCCGACAAGCCGTACCGGTACCCGGACCACTACGTGGCCCTGAACAGGGCGGACGGCCATGACCGTTGAGGCCGTCGAGACCGCGGGCACGCCGCCGGCGTCGGACGTCGCCGCGTACGCGCTGCGGCTCGGCGACGACGCGCTGATCCTCAGCCAGCGGCTGTGCGAGTGGGTCACCAGGGCGCCCACCATCGAGGAGGACCTGGCGATGGCCAACATCGCGCTGGACCTGCTCGGCACGCCCGCACCCTGCTCGGTTACGCGGGCGAGCTGGACGGCACGGGCCGCGGCGAGGACGACCTCGCCTACACCCGTACCGAGCGGCAGTTCCGCAACGCCCTGCTGGTGGAACTGCCGAACGGCGACTTCGGCCTGACCATCGCCCGGCAGCTGGTCTTCGCCCACTACGGCCGGTCGCTGTACGCCGCGCTGGAGGAGTCGGCCGACGCCGTGCTCGCTGGGCTCGCCGCCAAGGCGTCCAAGGAAGTGGCGTACCACTGCGCGCACGCCGGGCAGTGGACCGTCCGCCTGGGCACCGGCACCGAGGAGAGCCACCGCCGGATGCGGGCGGGCTGGACCAGATCTGGCCCTACGTCGCCGAGTTGTTCGACAGCGACGACCTCGTACGGCGGCTGGAGCGCGACGGCACCGGGGTCGACCCGGCGCGGCTGCGCGCCGACTGGGACGCGGCCGTGGCCGCCGTCCTCGCCGAGGCGGGCTGCCGGTGCCCGCCCCGCGCTGGCGGCGCGCGGCGGCCGGGAGGGCTGCACACCGAGGCGTTCGGACCACTGGTGGCCGAACTCCAGTCGGTGCACCGCCAGTACCCGGAGCCCGCTGGTGACGGCGAGCACGCGCGCCACGGTGGACGCGCCCGTGGAAGTGGACCCGGACGTGGACCCGGACATGAAGGCGAACGCGGCCGTGAAGGCGGACGTGGACGCGGTCAGAGGGCGCGTCGAGGCGGTTCCCGACCCGGAACTCCCGGTGATCTCCCTGGGCGACCTGGGCGTGATCCGTGACGTGGCACGCGCGGACGACGGCGTCATGGAGGTCACCATCACGCCGACCTACACCGGCTGCCCGGCGATGGAGACCATCCAGGTCTCGATCCGCGCCGTACTGGCCGCGTGCGGGCATCCGGACGGTCGGGTGCGGCAGGTGCTGTCGCCCGCCTGGACCACCGACTGGATCAGCGCCGACGGCCTGCGGAAGCTGGCCGACAACGGCATCGCCCGCCGGGGCCCGCCGGAGCGCCCCTGTCCGTCCGCATCGGGACCGGCGTGCGCTGCCCCACTGCGGCTCCGCGGCCACCCGTCCGCAGAGCACGTTCGGCGCCACCCGGTGCCAGTCGATCCTGGTGTGCGCGGCCTGCCGCGAGACCTTCGCGCACATGAGAGCGACGTGAGGCGACGTGAGGACACGCCATGGAGACAGGCGCGTGAAGGACGGCGACGAGACCCCGACGGCACCACGCCGTACGACGGGATTCCACCGGCTGCGGGTCACGGCGGTGGACCGGCTCACGGACGACGCCGTCGCCATCGGGCTGGACGTGCCGCGGGACCTGACGGAGACGTTCGCCCACCGGGCGGGCCAGCACATCACCGTCCGGCACGTACGCGGCGGCGCCGACGGCGAGGAGATCCGGCGCAGCTACTCGCTGTGCGCCCGCCGACCCGGACGCCAACTCCCGGCTCCTGCCTGCGCATCGTGGTCAAACGCCTGGGGACGGCGGTTTCGGGAGTACGCGCTGACCTCGCTCGCCGCCGGTGACACCCTCACGGTCGGTCCGCCGACCGGCGGCTTCGGGTTGGCCGAGCACCCCGGCGCGCACCACGTCCTCGTCGCGGGCGGCAGCGGCATCACCCGCTGCTGCCCATGGCGGCGACGGCGCTGCGCGAGGACCCACGTGCCGGGTCTCGCTGGTGTACGCCAACCGGACGTCGATGTCGGTGCTGCTCGCGGACGAACTGACCGACCTTAAGGACGCCTACGTCGACCGGTTCTTCGTCCTCAACGCCCTCTCCCAGGAGACGCAGGGGCCGCGCTGCTCTCGGGCCGCGTCGACACCGGGCGGCTGCCGAAGCTGCTGGAACTCCTCGGCGCCGAACCCGACGACGACACCTGGTTCTACCTGTGCGGGCCCTGGGGCCTGGTCGAGTCGGTCCGGGCCGCGCTGGCGGAGTGGGGCGCCGACCCCGCCCGGGTCCGCCTGGAACTGTTCACGGCCGACGGCGAACCCGGCGGGCGGGCCCCACGCCCGTCGACCGGCGCTCCCCGCCGCCCACGCGCGCGTGACCGCGCGGCTCGCGGGCCGGACCACCGTGTGCGCCATGGAGCCGGAGGACGGGCGGTCCTCGACGCCGTACTGCGGGCACGGCCCGAGACGCCGTACTCCTGCCGGGACGGCCTGTGCGGCACCTGCCGCGCCAAGGTGGTGCGCGGCAGCGTGGAGATGGACCGGCAGTACGCGCTCGGCCGGGAAGAACTCGACCGCGGCTACACGCTGGCGTGCCGCGCGCGGGCCGTGTCGGCGGAGGTCGCGCTCGACTTCGACGCCTGAGCGCCGACCGGCCGGACGCGCCGAGGGCCACCCGCGTGGCGCCCGCGCCTCGCCCGGGCGACGCGGCCCGGCCTGCCCGACGGTGTGGGACAGGCCGGGCCGCGTGGGCGGATCGCGTCGGCCGGATCACCGAATCACTGAATCGCCGAACCGCTGAATCGCCGGATCACCGGATCGCCGAATCAGGCGCCCTCGGTGGACCGCTGCTGGACGGACCGCTGCTCGGCGAGAACCTTGAGCCGCCGGTCCGAGCGCCGGACCGCCCACAGGACCACCAGCCCCGCCAGGCCGTACAGCGGATAGCCCATCGCGATCCGCGCGAAGGCCAACCAGCCCGTGTGGTCACCGTCGTACAGCCACTGCTGCACCACGAACCTGGCCGTGAAGACCACCCCAGCGAGAGCGTGGCGATGTCGTAGCCGCGCAGCGAGACCTTGTCCTCGCGCCACGCGTTCCCGGCCTTGTTGACCAGGTTCGTGATGACTCCGACGAGCGGTCGGCGGACCAGGACCGACCCGAGGAAGACCACGCTGAGGAGGAGGCTCGTCCAGATGCCCAGCAGGAAGAACCCCTTGGCCGATCCGGTCTTGTACGCGACGAACGCGGCGACTATGACGCCGAACAGCCCGGAGACGGCCGGTTGTACCGGCTCCTTGCGCACCAGTCGCAGCACGGCGACGGCCGCCGCGAAGCCGATGGCGTACCACGTGCCCGTCTTCAGGCCGAAGGAGGCGTTGGCCACGACGAAGACGATGACGGGCAGCGTCGAGTACACCAGCCCCTGGGGCCGCCCATCTGCTCCAGCGGCGACGGTTTCGTCGCCGACCGCCGCTGGTGACCCGCGGCCTTCGTCTGCTCGCCGGTGGCCGCCGCGTCGTCATGGAGGGGCCGGATGCGGTCATGATGCGGATCAACTCACTCGTGTCGGGGTGGGGACGTCGCCGTTCCGCCGGTTGGGCCGTGCGGACCGTGGCACCTGCCGGTCGCGGCCTCAGCCGCCGCCGTACGTCGAGAAGTCGCGGAGCCAGGAGCGAACCGGCCGGTGACGTGGCGGCGGCCTCGACGGCCGTTTCCGTGCACCCACTCTCCCGGCCGCCGCGGGCCGCGGGCATGCGTTCTGTCACGCATCCCGATGACAGATGTCATACGGGCACGTCAACGGCGGACGGGCGGCGGGGCATCGCTCAACCGGGCGGCCCGGGTGGCGGCCCAACGGCACCCGCCCGGACGGCCCCACGGCGGCAGCGCGGCGGCGGCCGGACGGCGGCAGGGCGGCAGCACAACGGGCCCGACGGCGGCAGGGCGGCGGTGCAGCGGGCCCGACGACGGCGGCCCGACCGCGCCGGATCCGGCCCGCACTCGATCCGGCTCGCACCCGATCCGGCCCGCGCCACATCCGTCCATTCCGTCACATCCGTATCGGTCGCGGCGATTCGGCCACCTCCGGCACAGGGCTCGCACCGCGCGCCGCAAGGGCGAACGCGCGCGGCCCGCGGCGGCACGGCCTCCCCGGCTCCCCGTCCGTCCGAAAACGTGTGTTCGATATCGGCGCTCTGTCGTTGACCACGGTGGCGCCGAACAGATCCGCGACGACCCGCGCAAGGAGTGCAGTTGACCTCAGCCGACAGCAAGGCCACGCGAGCCGGAACGCCCCGCCGCCCCGCCCGCCGAGATCACCTACACGGGGATACTCCGTGAACCCGCTCGGCGCGGTCTCGTTCCGCGCGCTCTGCGCCCAACTCCCTCCGTCCTGCGGCGCATCGCCGCGATGTCCTGGCGCGTCGACCGCACGGCCGTCGTGCTGCTGATCGTCTGCCAGGTCGTGACCGGCGTGGCGGCGGCGGTCCTGCTGACCGCCACGGCCAGAGCCATGCGCCCGCTCCTGGGCGGCGGCCCGTCACCGACCGACTGCACCAGGCCCTCCCGCCCTGCTCGTCGTGGCCGGTGCCGCCGCCCTCACACGCGGCGCGGGGCCCTCGCGATGTACGCGGAGCGGCGGATCACCCGAAGATCACGACCGAGACGGACACGGCGCTGGTCGAGGCGGTGTGCCGGGTCGAGGCGGCGGCCTACGCGGTGGACGGGTTCGCCGACCGCCAGGAGGCCGCCGAGATGGGGGTGATCCGTACCCAGGTGATGGTCGCCGACAGCCAGCGCTTCCTGTCCGCGCTGGTCAAGATGGTGACGGCGGGCGGCGTGCTGTCCGTGCTCAACGTCCTGATGCTGCCGCTGCTCCTCCTCGCCGTGCTCCCGGCCGGTGTCGGCGCGGTGCTCACCGCCCGCGTCGACTACGAGATCCACTACGCGAACATCGCCGACCGCAACGTACGGGGCATGATGCGCTGGTGGTCGACCGCCCCAAGTACGGGGACGAGGTCCGCGCCAACGGCATGACGGACTACCTGCTGTTCTGGTACCGGTCGCTGTCGGACCGCGTGGACCGGCGCACGCTCACCGCCGCGCCGCGCACCCTGCGCATCGCGCTGGCCTCCTCGCTCGCCGGAGGCGCGTTCCTGGTCATCACATGGGCGGCCCTCGCCTGGCTGGCCATGACCGGGCGGATCGCCCTCGCCGTCGCCGCCACGGCGGTCGTCGCCGTCCAGACGACGCTGGCCGCGCTGTCGCAGGTCATCGTCAGCGGAGCCGCGGTGTTCCACACGAGCCTCTACCTGGGCGACATGCGGACGTTCCTCGACGACGCGCGCGAACGGGCCGCCCGGCGCGGCGCGTTGGCCATCAGCGCGCCGGTGGAGGAGATCCGGCTGGAGGAGGTCACGTACCAGTACCCGGGAAAGGACCGGCCCGCCGTCGACGCCCTCTCGCTGACCCTGCGGCGCGGGAGATCCTGGCGGTCGTCGGCGTGAACGGCTCCGGCAAGTCGACCCTCACCCGCCTGATCACCGGGGTCTACCTCGCCGACAAGGGATCTGTGACCTGGAACGGCGCGGATCTCGCCACCGTCGACCCGGCCACCGTCTGGCGCTGCACCGGCCTGGTCCCGCAGATCTTCGCCCAGTGGCCGCTGCGGGCCCGGGAGAACGTGACGCTCGGTCAGCCGCGCACCCTCGACGACGGGCCGGTGTGGGAGGCGGTCGACGCGGTCGGCATGCGGGCGGCCGTGGAGGACCTGCCGAGCGGCCTCGACACCCTGCTCGCCCGGGAGGTCTTCGGCGGGGTGGAGCTGTCCGGCGGCCAGTGGCAGCGCCTGGCCTGTTCCAGGGCCCTGTACCGGCGCCCGGCCCTGCTGATCCTCGACGAGCCCACCTCGCAGATGGACCCCGGGGCGAGCACCAGATCTTCGAGGAGATCAAGGCCGTCGCCGCCTTCTCTGAACTACCTGAGCAACGCGGCTCGGAGGCCAGGAGGACGCAAACCGCGCGCCCGCACGAGGGGCGAATCACTGTGTTCATTACGCATCGCATGGCAAGTACTCGGATTGCTGACCGGATCATCGTGATGGATAAAGGGAGGATCGTAGAGGACGGAACGCACGAGGAGTTGATGCAGGCTGGTGGCATGTTTGCAGAGCTCTACAAGATTCAGATGGAAGGTCCACAAAGGTGAATAGGTAGCACTACGAGCTTCCCCGTCCAGTCACTTCGCGAAAGCCGGGCATCCCGAGGGCAACCGAGCGTTGTCGCGCTGCAGATGCGTCTACCTGCTCGATCTTTTCGGTTGCGCCCGCGAGACTGACGCGTAGTCCTTCTATCTCGCCAAGCCATCCTTCGCGCTCGGCTTCTTCGATACGGGCAAGCAGGTTGTCGTGGATTTCAACCAGCCTCGCCCGCTGCTTGATGTCCGGCTGAAGCATCGGGCACCTCACACAGGCGTGTTCATGAATACACGGGGTCCCGAACGCGCGGGCACAGTTCCCGACGGACACCTTGCGCCTCTCGAAGTGCCCAAGGAATTCCTCCCACTCGCCGTCGGCCAGGGTTCGGTACTCATCCCCTGGGCGGGTGGCTCGGCGCCGCGCGATGAAGGCACGATGAGCTTCAATTGCCTCCTCCGGGTAAACCGCCTTGTAGCCCATGGTCGTTCCTATGTCCTGATGACCGCACACCACTTGAGCAATGTGGGGCGGGAGTCCATTCAGAATCGCATCCGTGACGAAGAGTCTCCTGAAATCGTGCGGCGTGAAGGTGAGCGGGTCTCCCTGAGCATCGGTGAGACCGCTCACCCGAAGGACATCATTCACAAGCTCCCTGAGTGCGCTCCTGCTTATCGCCTTACCCTGTGAACCTCGCCGCCACTGGAAGAGGAAAGGCATCGGGGACTCCACGTCTCCTCGTGGACGTCGAAGGCAGAAACCAGAGGCAGCGCCTCGCGGCCGTTCCGAATACGAAAGATCAGCTCGGCTAGCACCTCGCCGAGTTCAGGAGAGACCAAAGAAGCCGCTCCATGTCGGTCTTCGACGGTGCAACCTGGAGAAGCGGAACAACCTCGCCTGTCGTGGGAAGGCGGTATGAGACGAAGCTGTGATGGGTCAGTTCCGTCAACTCTTCGAAACGGATTCCTGTGTGACGAAGAACCTCGATAGCAGCCCACGCAAAGAACGCCCGTTCTTCAGCAATCGTCAGATCACGGCGTCGGCCTGAGGTTTGAGAAACGGCGAACACGTGCCCGCTGGCATTCTTCTTCACGCCCAGGACGCGGAAAGTCTCTCCGTCGATTGACACAAGAGTGCCTTCGCCTCCTTCGCGAGCAAGTCGGAGTTGGTCCTGGGCCTCCTTCCTCCGGCACTCGGCAGTTGACACCAAGGCAGGCAAGACAGGAAGTCGCTCCCTCGTTCGTTGATCCATTCGGGCCTTGCGCGCCTTGCGGCGCTTGCCGTAGCCGGCGAGATCGCTTTCACGGATAGGAGATGGGGTTACCCACTGTGCCCATCGAGCCGGATCTTCGGCAGCCCACTGCGCCAAATCCAGATAGAAGGCGCGGACGGGTAGGAGCACTTCATCAGTTGCAACGCGGTCACGTATCGGGCGCCCATCCTTGTCCCAGATATGCCGTATACGTTGCTTCCAGGCAGTGGCTTGCTCCACAGGCAGAGTAAGGGAATTGATACCTGGATGGTGTGCCTCGACGTCCTTCCAGAAGGAACTACATAGTGTCCGCGCGAGGGATTTGAGGGAGGCATAGTCCAGGGCTGCCTGACGCTCGCTGAGGTAGTCGACAAAAGGTCTCGAACGGGACGGCACGCGATCTCGTACTGATCCACCAGCTCCGAGACGGTCTGCTGGCCCCTCGTGCGGAAGTGGAAGAGTGTGTGGGTGCACCTTCGGGAAACACCTCCAGGTCCCTCAAAATCTCATAGAACAGCGTCCTGCCCGCGGCGTGCGCGTCAGATTTACGCAGCAGCTCGTAGAGTTCTAGGCAATCCCCACAGTGATATCTTGAAGCCTTCCGCCCTTTCGGATGACGATCCACGTGAGGCGGATCATTGCGTAACTCTGGGATGCCTCTGATATATGGGGAGAGCGAGAGCAGTACTCGCCCACTTCTTCGAACCCTTCGGCATCCAGGTGGATTCGGGCGAGCCTGAATAGGGCGCGTGGTTGCTGTCGCCGAAGCCAGTGATAGTCAGGGCGCAACACGCCACCACAGACCATGACCAACATCCCCAGAGCAGGTCTGTCCGATGCCTGCGCGGGGATCGTGGGTGTTTCAGTTGCCACCATTCGATGGCTTCATCGATCCACTGCTGTCCACGGGCATTTGAGCCGCTGGCTTCCCAGCGTTCCTGCCACGTGCTTCCGGGGAACGTTTCCAACCAGTCCAGCATTTTCAGCACTCCACGCCTACGGCCATTGGCCATTCCTCGTGCGGATCCGCTCAGAGGAGGCTGGGTCAGGTGGTCGATCACTGCAAGGCGAGGGAGGGCTGTCTCCCGCCAGTCGGTCACGGTTGCCCTTGCAGGCCATCGAGGATCATCAAGAAGCTTCTCGCTAGCGCCACTGGCGCTTTCACTCGGTGTGAGATCCGAGTTCACGACGGGGGCGGCACTAACGGACATGCTGACGAACTCCAAGTAGGGTATCCAGAACCTCAGGGCGATACCCTGGTCCTGGACGGGGCTCCGCAGGCTTCTTCGGCTTCGCCGCCTGTCGTGCGTGATGAGCGATCACGTTCTCGATTACCTCACCCTTGTCTGGTGTCAGGTATATCTGAGTTGTTGTCAAGCTTGCGTGGCCGAGCACCCATTGCACGTCCGTCAAGGAGAGTCCGGGATCGCGAGCCATCCGGTAACTTGCCGTGTGGCGTAGATCGTGGAGCGTCCAATTCGAACCGAGCGTGTCATTGGCTCGATTGAACATCGCGCGAGCCGCGTGGTATTGAGTGGCCGCCAGGGCCGCCGCAAGGTCCACCAGAGCGGCTGATTGCGGCCTCTCGGCGTCCCCAGGCGCCAAGCCGCTTCCTGATAGAGGCGAAGCCAAACGAAGGCGTCGGGTGAGGCGGGGAGCTGTTGGTAGTCGCCGCTTCCTTCCGGATCACCCCGATGAGTTGGCGGCCTGGTTCGGCATCGCGCAGCTTGCTGGTCAGAAGTTCCTCGGATCGTGCCCCGGTGGACACCCAGAAAGCGAGCAGGGCCCGGTCGCGATGATGATTCAAGCTGGCGAAAAGGGCGTTGAACATCTCATCCGGGATCCTCCGAGGGATGCGCTTGGGGATCCTTGGCCGGTAACGCCCCTTTCGCTCATTCCTGAAGCCAGCCATCGGATTGTGATGGGCGTTTGCTCGTCCAGAGCGGCGAGACCGGTCCAGCGGGAAGGGATTCAGGACCGGTCCAGTCCCCGATTCCCGGTGGAATTCGTAGAAGTTCCTCAATACCGTCTCGCAGTGCGCACGGGTCGACGCCGAGTACTTTCGCCCCGGCGAGGGCTGCCGGTGACGGGATTCGGTGTGCTCGGTGCCGGTTTACGTGGCGACCTCTGTGCCGGCGGCGCAGCGCCTTCCTGATCCCGGTACCGCCAATGAACCCGTACAGGCTTGTCGGCGATCTGCATCCAACGCGAGAAATCCCTTGCTTCACCCTGCGTAGCGCGGTCCCAAGAAATTCCCAGCGCCCAAAGGAATCGATACCACCGCAACAGGTCCATGCCGTAAGAGCGGATGGTGGAGGCTACGTTCCGCGCGGCCTGCAACTCGGCGAAGTACGCTGCGACCGGCTGCACGGCCGTGCCAGTTCCGTCCAGGAGCTGGTACGGCTCCCAGGGATCGCCGGTCTCGACCAGCCGGCCGATGTCGGGTACGACAAGGTCCGCAAGGTTCCGCGGAGAGCTGCCCTCAGTGATCATGCCGGGAAGCTAGCAGAAAGGGCTTCTGACCTGCGAAAACGTCACAATTAGTTCAGTCAACGGGACGACCGCATCACCATCGTCGTGACACACCGGCTGGAGAACACGAAGGTCGCCGACCGCGTCGTGGTCATGGAGCGGGCCGCATCACCGAACAGGGCCGGTACGACGAACTCGTGCGCGCGGGCGGCACGTTCGCCGAACTCCTCCGCCTCTCCAGGACCGGTAGCGGCCATGGACGAGCACCGTTCGCCGAGCGAGCGCCCGCGGACACCAGCGAGCTGCCCACGAACACAGGTGGCCGACCCGCGAACACGGGTGGCCGACCCACGCACACGGGTGGGCGACCCACGAGCGCGGGTGGCCTGAAACGCCCCGCTTTTCGATGGCCTGCCCGTCTCGTCCCTGGGCATAGTGCCGCCATGGATTCGACACCTTCCGCCACTCCCGCCCCGGACGCTTCACGGTTTCCGCGCCAGTTCGCCCGTACCCGCCGCTTCGCCCTGGGCGCACCGCGCCTGTTCCGCGTCTCCCACGACGGGGACCGGGTGCTGTTCGCGCGCACCGGCGGCGGCAGCGATCCACTGAGCGAACTGTGGCTGTACGAGCCGGGGATCGGCGAGCGGCTGCTGGCCGACCCCGGCGGCTGCCCGGCGACGGCGCGGTGCCCGCCCGAACAGGCGCGCCGCGAGCGGGCCGGAGCGGGCCGAGGGTGTGGTGGCGTACGCGGCCGACAGCGCGCTGCGCATCGCGGTGTTCGCGCTCGGCGGGCGCTGTGGGCGGTGCGTACCGACGGCGGCGACCCGTTCCCGGTGACGGCGGCCGGTCCAGTGACCGACCCGCGCCCCTCCCGGACGGGCGGCTGATCGCGTACGTGACGGGCGGCGCGCTGCACGTGGTCCGCCCGGACGGCACGGGCGACACGGCTCGCCGCGCCCGAGGCCCGGAGGTGACGTACGGGCTCGCCGAGTACGTCGCCGCCGAGTCGATGGGGCGGACGCGCGGCTACTGGTGGGCGCCGGACGGTGACGCGCTGCTGGTGGCGCGCGTCGATCCCACCCGATGGGCGTGCGCCACCTCGGCGACCCGTCCGACCCCGCGCGACGGCCCCGCGCGGTCCGCTACCCGGCGGCGGGCACCGCGAACGCGGACGTGTCACTGCACGTGGTGACGGTCGACGGGCGGCGCGCCGAAGTGGACTGGGACCGCGAGGCGTTCGAGTACCTGCCGACCGCGGGCTGGGACGGCCACGGCCCGTTCGCCGTCGTGCAGAGCCGGGACCAGCGCACGCTGCGCACCCTGGCGGTCGACCCCGGCAGCGGGCGACCGGGTCCTCGCCGAACGCCGCGACCCGGCCTGGGTGCAGCTGGTGGCGGGCACCCGGCGCGTACGGCGTCCGGCGTGCCGGTCGAGCCCTTCGAGCGGGACGACACCGGGGCCTGCGCGTCGGCGGCGCCGAGACCCGCCGGGTACGCAACTGCGCGAGGTGCTCGGCGTCGACGGGGAGCGGGTGCTGTTCACCGCCGCCGACGAGCCGACCGAGATCCACGTGTGGTCCCACGAGCCGCACACGGGTTTCGTCCGGCTCACCGACGCGCCCGGCGTGCACCACGCGGCGGCGGGCGGCCCGACGGTGGTCCTGGACAGCAGGACGCCGGACGGCCACCGGGTGACCGTGCTGCGGGACGGCGAACCGGTCGGGCGGATCACCTCGCTCGTCGAGGAACCGCTGGTCACCCCCGCCCGGCCCTGCTGCGTCTGGGAGAGCGGGCACTGCGCTCCGCGCTGTATCTGCCGTCCTGGTACGAGCCGGGCGCACCGGGGCCGGGAAGCTGCCGGTGCTGCTCGACCCGTACTCGGGCCCGGGACTCCAGATGGTGCTGCGCGGCCGGGGTGGTGGGGTGCGTGTCGCAGTGGTTCGCCGAGCAGGGTTCGCCGTGCTGGTCTGCGACGGACGCGGCACACCGGGCCGCGGGCCGCGCTGGGAGAAGGCGATCCACCGCGACCAGCTCGGGCCCGTGCTCCAGGACCAGATCGACGCCCTGCACGCGGCCGCGGCCCACCGCCCGGAACGGGACCTCGACCTGGACCGGGTGGCGATCCGCGGCTGGTCCTTCGGCGGCACGCTGGCCGCCGCGGCCGTACTGCACCACCCGAGGTCTTCCACGCCGCCGTCGCGGGCGCCGGCCCGCCGACCAGCGGCTCTACGACACCCACTGGAAGGAGCGGTTCCTCGGCCACCCCGACCACGAGCCGGAGAACTACACCCGCTCGTCGCTCATCGGGAACGGACACAAGCTGCGCCGCCCACTGCTGCTGATCCACGGCCTCGCGGACGACAACGTGGCACCGGCCCACACACTGCGTCTCCGCCGAGTTGCTGGCCGCCGGTCGGCCACACAGCGTGCTGCCACTGCCGGGCGCGACACACCTGCCGTCCGACGAGGCCGTCGCCGAGAACCTGCTCCTCGTCCAGCGGGACTTCCTGCGCGACGCGCTCGCCTTGTGAGCATCCGCGCCACGTCCCCGCAGGGCCTGGCGCACCAGGTCGCACGGGCCGTCCCGGGCTCAGGCGGCGGCCACCTCCCCGGCCTGCCGCAGCGCGTCGGCGACGGCGCGGATCGAGGGCCTGCGGTCCGTGTCCGCCCGCCAGATGGCGAAGATGTGGCGGCGCGTCTTGGTGTGCCGTACGGGCACCACGCGCACGCTGTCCGGGATCGGGCCGCGGCCGAGCCGGGCGCCACGGCCACCCGAGCCCGGCACCCACCAGCACGAGTTGCGTGTGGTGCTCCTCCGCGGTGTGCGTGATACGCGGCTCGATGCCCCGGCCGCGCAGGGTGAGCATCAGCCAGTCGCGACAGAACTCGCCGGAGGGCCAGGCCACCCACTCGTCGTCGGCGAAGTCCTCCAGGTCCACCTCGTCGCGGTCGGCGAGCGGGTGGTCCAGCGGCATGGCCACGTCCGCCGGGTCGTCCAGCAGAGGGCCTTGACCAGGCCGTCGGGCAGCGACAGCGGCTTGTTGTACCAGTCGAGGACGATCGCGATGTCGATGTCGCCCCGCACCAGGCTGGGCACGGACTCGTCGGGTTCCATCTCCTGGAGGCGCAGCCGCAGTTGCGGATGCTCGTCGCGCAGTCTCGCCAGCGCGTGCGGGAACAGGCCGCGGGCGGCGGTGGGGAAGGCGCCGAGCAGCAGTTCGCCGACCGCCTGCCCGCGCTGGGCCTCCAGGTCGGACTGGGCCATCTCGACCTGGGAGAGGATGCGTGCGGCGTGCTCGGCGAGCAGCCGTCCGGCGTCGGTGAGCCGCACTCCGCGCCCGTTCTTGGCGAGCAACTGCTGCCCGGTCTCCCGCTCCAGCTTGGCGAGCTGCTGGGAGACGGCCGAGGTGGTCACGTGCAGTCCGTCAGCGGCACCGCTCACCGAGCCGTGCCGGGACACCGCGTACAGCGTCCTGAGGCGATCCAGGTTCAACATGTAAGCAATGCTACGGGATGGGCCGCAGAACTTTCGCTTGTCCTAAGTGGTGAGCTGCGCCACCGTAGTCCCCATGACGCGCTCCGCCGCTCCCGGACCAGCGGCCACCGGCCGCCCCGCGGCTCCCCGGTTCCCTCGTCCGATCCCGCGCTCACGCGGGTTCCGCGGAGCCGCCGGGTGCCGCTCCCCGGCCGCGCGTCGACTGGCGCGTCCGCTTCGCCGTGCTCGCTCTGGTGTGGGGTTTCAGCTTCCTGTTCATCAAGGTCGGCACCGACGCGTACGGGCCACTTCAGGTCAGTCTGGGGCGCCTCTTCTTCGGGTCGGTGGTGCTGTTCGCCGTGCTGGCGGTGAAGCGCGGTCGGCTGCCTCGCGAGGCCAGGACCTGGGGCCATCTGATGGTGGCGGCCCTGCTGTTGAACTCGCTGCCGTTCTCCCTCTTCGCTTTCGCCGAGGAGACGATTCCCTCGACGCTGGCCAGCATCTGCAACGCCACGACCCCGCTGTGGGGCATGCTGCTGTCGCTGGTCGCGCTGTCCGAGGACCGGCCGACCCGGCGGAAGATGGCCGGGCTGCTGATCGGTTTCGTCGGGGTGTTGACGGTCCTCGGCGCCTGGCAGGGTTTCTCCGGGCAGGATCCGGCGGGCTCGGCGATGGCGCTGGCGGCGTCGCTCAGTTACGCGGTCGGCTGGATCTACGTACGTCGCGCCCTCGCCGGAACGCAGGACTCGAACCTCGCCAAGTCCGCCGCGCAGTTGCTGATCGCGACGGCGCAACTGGCGGTCGTCACCCGCTGTTCAGCTCGATGCCGACGAGCTTCCCGGTCGTTCCCCTGCTGGCGATCGTCGGGCTCGGCGCGCTGGGGACGGGGTCGCGTTCCTGCTCCAGTACGGTCTGGTGGCCGAGGTCGGGCCGACGACCGCGACGCTCGTCACGTACTTCACGCCGGTCATCGCCACCGCGGCGGGTGTCGCGATCCTCGGCGAACACCTCGGCTGGAATACGCCGGTGGGCGCGCTCGTCGTCATAGTGGGCGCGGCCCTCACCCAGAGCACGCCTCGCACCCGAAACGCGTCCGGGCCCGCAGCACGTCCCGGAGCACATCCGGGGCATGTCCGGGGCACGTCCCGCCGTACGTCCTGCGGCACGTAGCGCGTTCCGGCAGTCGCTCCCGAGTCGGCCCGGCGACCCCGACCACCGGACCGACCACCGCGAGATCGCCCATCGCGGGACCGACCACCGGACCGACCATCGCGGCATCGCCCGCCGCGGCATCGCCCGTCGCGGGGCCAACCACCACAGCACCACCCGCCACCGAGCCAACCGCCGCAGGGCCAATCGCCACCAGGCCAACCGCCACCAGGCCGACCACCGCAGGACCAGCCGCCACCAGGCCGACCATCGCGAGACCAATGGCCAGCGAGCCGCCCGCCATCGGACCACCCGCCACCGCGCCAACCGCCACCGGAGCGGCCACGCCAGGGCTGGGCCCGGCCCGCCGCTCTCAGCCGTAACGGCCCACCGCCACCGCACGTGTCGCCGCACACGGCATCGGCCACCTCCCTCACGCTCTCCTCGCACCGTCATCCGCACCGCCGCCGTCTCCCGCGCTCGCACCACTGCCGCCCGCACCGCCGCCGCTGTCATCGAGCGGCGACACCGTGATCCGCACGCCCGCCCCGGACGCCACCCGGAATCGCGCGCCGGGCGCCACCGCCCACCGGACTGGAGCAGACGCGCCACCGCGCCCGTCTCGTCGGCGACCGGCACCCACACGTTCATGCCGCTGCGGCCGTAGGCCGGATCCCGCGCTCGGCCAAGGCGTGGACGAGCGCGTCGCGGCGCCGACCGTACGAGGCGGCGACGGCCGCGGTGTCCAGCGCCCGTGTCCGCCACAGGAACGCGACCGTGTCCTGGAGCAGATGGCTGACCCAGCCGGGCCGAGCCGCTGCCGACCGCGCACCCGGTCCACGGTGACGGTGTCGCCGGTGAGGACCGCGAGACGCAGATCCGGCCCGTACGCCTTGGCGGTGGAGCGGGCGAGCGCCCAGTGGTCCGTGCTGCCCGCGAGCGAGTGCAGCGGCAGGTCCACGATGCCGTGGCCGTGATCGTCCTCGATCAGCAGGGTCGCCGGATGCCCGGCCAGTACGGCGCGCAGCTCCGGGCCCGCTCCGCACCGACCGCGGCCCCGTCGGGTTCTGCGCGCGGGCGGTGACGATCAGGCCCGCGCACCCTGGCGCAGCGCGC
Source organism: Streptomyces sp. M19 (assembly GCA_038070365.1). Lineage (GTDB taxonomy): Bacteria > Actinomycetota > Actinomycetes > Streptomycetales > Streptomycetaceae > Streptomyces. The sequence goes on from JAMYWE010000001.1 coordinate 1,471,865, forward strand.
GCTCGGCCTCGTCGGGCAACGGCCCGTCGTCGTCTACGGCGACGGGCACCGGGCGCATGCCGAGTGCCGGGATCAGGTCGAGCAGGCCGCCCCAGCCCGGGTCCTCGACGGCGACCGCGTCCCCGGGTCTGAGGTGGGCGGTGAGCACGCGCTCGACGGCGTCGAGCGAGCCGGAGGTGACGGCCACGGACCCGTCCGGCACACCGTCGGCGTCGAGGGCTTCCTGGCGAGGCGGCCGAGTTCGGGGTCCAGGTCCGGCGTCCCGTACAACGCGGGACGGCGCGCGGCGCGCTCCGCGGCGGCGGCGAGGGCGTCGCCGAGCGGTGGCAGCAGGCGGGGTCGGGGTTGCCGGTCGAGACGTCGAGCACGCCCTCGGGCGCCTCCACGCGGATCAGTTCGCGCGGCGCGGTGGCCGGGCGTGACCGCACCGGCTGCCCGCCGCCCGCGGTCTCGATGACACCGCGGTCGCGCAGGGCGCGGTAGGCGGCCGCGACCGTGTTCGGGTTCACGTCCAGCTCGGCGGCCAACTTCCGCATGGGCGGCAGCAGTTGGCCAGGGGCAGGCCACCGGAAGCCACGGCGCGCTCCACGCTGGCGGCGATCTCGACTGCGCGTCGACCTTCGATCCGATACTCTCCTAGCACAAACACCATTTTGCACTAGAGCAATGGAGAACGCAAATGCCCGCCGACGCCTCCGCCCCGGGACCCCGACGACACGTCCGGCGCCGCCGCGCCGGACGCGTACGCGCACCGACCGCACCGTCCCCACGCGCGCCCGCGACCGCGCCTCGTACGACCGCGACCTGGTGCACGCCGTCCTCGACGAGGGATACGTCTGCCACCTCGGCTTCGTGCGCGACGGCGCCCCGTCGTCCTGCCGACCCTCTACGGGCGGGTGGGGACCCGGCTGTACATACACGGCTCGACCGGCTCCCGGCCGCTGCGGATGGCGGGCGGGGCCGACCCGGGCTCGCGGTGTGCCTGACGGTGACGCACGTCGACGGCCTGGTGCTGGCCCGTTCCGGCTTCCACCACTCCATCAACTACCGCTCGGTGGTGGTGCACGGCACCGCGTACCCGGTGACCGACCCCGCCGAGGCCACCGCCGCGCTGCACGCGCTCACCGACCAGATCCTGCCGGGCCGCGCCGACGACTCGCGCGCGCCCAACACCAGGGAACTGGCCGCGACCGCCGTGCTCAGCCTCGACCTCGAAGAGGTCTCGGCCAAGCTGCGCACCGGCGGGCCGAACGACGAGCCCGAGGACCTCGCCCTCCCCACTGGAGCGGCGTACTGCCCGTCACCCGCGGCTACGGCACCCCATACCGGCGGCCGACCTCGCCCCGGCATCCCCTGCCCGCCTACATCAGCGACCACTGAGGGGCCGTCAATGCTCATCCACCCTGGGACGCCGCCCACGACGACGGCGAATGGCGGGACTGGCTGGCCAACCACGACTTCGGCCAGCTGGCGGTGAACGGCCTCCCCGGCGAACCGCCGCACATCCAGCCGACGCACTTCACGTACGACCCGGAACCCGGGGCGCACGGTGTGGCGCTCACCCACCTCGCGCGCCCCAACCCGCTGTGGCCCGCGCTCCTCGCGAACCCCGGGTCACCCTCGCCGTCACCGACGACTACGCGTTCCTCCCCGCCGCCTGGCAGGCCCGGACGACGACCTGGCCACGGAGGCCGTACCGACGAGCTTCTACGCGGCCGTCCAACTGCTGTGCGTCGCGCACATCGTGGACGATCCGCGGGAGAAGACCGAGCTGCTGCGCGCCCAGCTCGCGCACTTCGAGCCCGCGGGCGACCACGCGCGCACCGCCCCGGGAGGAGCCGTACGCCCGTCTCCTCCCCGGCATCCGCGGCCTGCGGCTGGAAGTGACCGAGGTGCGCGCGAAGTTCAAGTACGGCGGCAACAAACCGGACGCGGTGCGACGGCGGGCCGCGGAAGGACTGCTGCGCCGCGGCGCGCCACGCGACGCGGCGGCGCACGCCCACCACACCCGCCGTGCCCCGTCCCCGGACCCGACCCCGGGCTCTGACCGGAGTGCCCGCGGCGTCCGGTCGGCGGCTACGGCACCCGCGTACGCGAGCGGTCGGCCTCACCGGTGTCATCGCAGGGCCCGCTGCCCCGGCGCCACGCGCACCGTCGGCCCCGGCCCCGGCCTCACCCGCACCACCCGGCCCAACCCCGGCCCGGGCGTGGGCGCGGGCACGCCGTCCACCGCGCCGGGCCGCCGTGCCGCCGCCGTCTGCGCGATGAAGGCTCCCGCCAGGACCACCAGGCCGCCGAGGATCTGCGGCGGACCGAGGTGCTCGCCGAGCAGGACCCAGGCCAGGACCGTGGCCCACACCGCCTCCAGGCACGCGACCACGGTCGCGACCTGCGGGAGAGGCTGCGCACGGACAGCACGCCGGTGAGGTAGGCGACGACGGTGGCGACCAGGACGACCCACGCCAGCAGCAGGACCGCCGGGATGCGCACGCCGTCCACGAGGACCCGTCCGCCCAGCACCGCCCAGTCCAGCCGCCAGGGCCGGGAGACGACGGTGAGGACGGCGGAGCCGACGATCATGCCGTACGCGATGACGCCGAGCGGATCGGCGGGGCGTTCGCCGCCGCTGCCGTGGTCGGCCAGGACGAAGTAGCCGACCTGGCAGCAGGCCGCGGCGAGCGCGAGCAGCAGCCCGACGGTGTCGAAGGTCAGCCCCGACCAGATCTCCACCACGCTGGTGAGGCCGCCGACGGCGAGGACGACGCCGAAGGCGGCGGCCCGGCTGACCGGCCGCCGCTGGACGAACCGCACCCAGCCGAGGACGAGCGCGGGCGCGAAGTACTCGACGAGCAGCGCGACGCCGACCGGGATCCGCGAGATCGCCCCGAAGTAGCACGCCTGGACACCGGCGACGGCGAGCAGCCCGAACCCGGCGAGCAGCGCGGGGCGGTGGCGGGCAGCCGACGGTGCCGCCAGGCGACGGGCAGCAGCAGCACCGCCGCGCCGGTGACCCGGAGCCAGGTGACGTGGAGTGGTTCGAGCCCGGCGCCGATGAGCGGTTTGGCCGCGACTCCCGCGCCGCCGAAGGCGACGGCCGACACCAGGGCGAGCGTCAGCCCGTGCCCTTCCCTGACCCTGAACCGCTCCTCGGATACGTGCACCTGGCCATCATGTCAGGCACACGACAGGAGCGTCACCCGTTGACTACTGGCGCTGCTCGCCGTCCAGCCCCGCCACCAGCACCTCCGCGTCGATGCCCGCACGCCGCAGCACCTCGACGGCGCGCGCCTCGGGGTCGCCGGCGAGGGCCGCGAGCAGATCGAGGCCCTCGGCGCGGGCCGCGCCGCGCTCATGGGCGCGGGCGAGCGCGCCGTCCATGGCGGCGCTCGCGGCGGGCGACCAGCGCAGGGCCGTGGCCGCCTCCGGCTCGCCGTCACGGCCGCCGCGCAGGGTCCGCACCGCGCCCGAGTCCTCGATCCGGCCGCTCCACCGCAGTCCGTAGCCGATGGCGCGCTGGGCCAGATACCCCAGCAGACGCGGGAGCCGGTCGGGGCCGCCGCACGCGGCCCGCACCCGCGGGTCGCATTCCAGCAGGGTGTGCAGCAGATGCGCGGTGTCGACCTGGCTGTCGCCGTCGCGGAGCGCGCGTCTGCGGGCACCCGTCACGGCCGCGGCCAGCTCCGGGCTCTGCCGGACCTCGAACCCGGGAAGGCCGGATCCGCCCAGCGGGAGCGGCCGTTCTCGCCGGTGGAGGGAGTACGACTTTGCACGCTCTCACCCCATCAGTCCCACGACGCCGAAGCATCCCCGTGCGGAAGCATTTGTGCCTCCCACAGTAGTTGGGTCCGAATGGCCGGGGTCTCCTCCTGGGAAGGAGACCGGCCACTCCCGTCAGCGACTCGCGTACCACGGCGTCGACTTCCGGCTCATCCGCGTCGCGGCCGGGCGGCCCCGGTCAGGTGCCGAACCGCCGCGGCCGGACCCGGCAGCGGCTCACCGGCACGACCGGCGGGGCGTTCCGGAGGATCTCGTACCGGTCGCCGCGCCAGTGTGCCGAGGCGCGAAACGCCGGTGTCCGCCGTGGAGGGCCACGGCGGACACCGGCATATGCGGTCGGTCAGTCCTCGTCGGCGAGGATCAGATACAGCTTCTTGCGGGACTCGTTGATCACGGCGACGGCCTTCTCCCGCTGCGCGGGATCGCCGGTCCGCCAGACCTGCGAGAAGGCTTCCATCAGGCCGAAACCGGCTTGCCGGATCTCCTGCACCGCCTCCCAGTCGACGCCGCGCCCGGCCTCTTCCCACGGGGCGTCGGGCCCCGCCTCGGCCTCGGCGCGACCGGCCTCGGAGAGCGCGTACAGCTTCTTGCCGCCCTCGCTCTCGCTGGCGATCAGCCCTCGTCCTCCAGGAGTTGCAGCGTCGGATAGACCGAGCCGGGGCTCGGCTTCCACGCCCCGAGCTGCGCTCGGCGATCTCCTGGATCATCTCGTAGCCGTGCATCGGGCGGTCCTTGAGCAGGGCCAGGATCGAGGCGCGCACATCGCCGCGCCGCGCACGGCCGCCGCGCCCCTCCGCGCCCGCGCCCGCCGAAGCCGGGGCCGCCGAACGGAGGTCCACCGAAGGGCGGCCCGAACGCGCCGAACGCGGCGCGCCGCCCTCGCGACCACCCCGACCGCCACGGCCGGATCCACGGTGCTCGTGTTCATGTCCATGGGAACGCATCGTTACGCTCCTTTCATCGTTGATCTGTCGCGATGCCTCAACGATATATCGGGAACTGTCGTCGAGCAACCCTCCGCTCCGCTCCCGCTGTCCTGTGACAGCGAATCTCGTTCGATTGCCACTGAAGTTTGACCACCGGTACGTTCCTGCCACCGATGCCGCCAGCGAGCACGTCGCCAACAGCTCAGGCAGCCTCCCGCGAACCCACCTTCTCCACCGCCGGTGACATCGCCGACACCACAGCCCGCACCACCACCCCAGCCACCCGAACCAGCCCCGCACCCCAGCCATCCGAACCAGCCCCCGCGGCATCAACGAGACCCTGTGAGACCTGCGGAGGACCACTACCAGCAGGGCCCTGCCAGCAACAACGCCGGACGTGCTCACAGCGCTGCCGCCAGAAGGCATACCGGCAGCGGAAGGCGCAACTGGCTCCGCCTAGGCTGGCGCGGTGACTGATGAACAGGAGCAGGTGCAGCCGTCGGGAGTGTGGGCCACGGCGGTGGGGTGGCCAGGGTGCGGGCGCTGGAGACCGAGCGGGAGAACGCGCTGTTCCGCGACCCACTGGCACAGGCTTTCGCCACCGCCGGCGGCTATGGCCCTCCTCGCCGCCGCTGCCCGATGACGAGGCCGCGCGCCGCCGCCGGCTGGCCGTGTCGTTCTCCATCGTCATCAGGACGAAGTTCCTCGACGACCTGTTGCGGCAGTCCTCCGCGTCCGGGGTCCGGCAGGTCGTGCTGCTCGGCGCCGGCATGGACAGCCGGGCCTTCCGGATCAACTGGCCAGAGGGCACCCGGCTGTTCGAGGTCGACACCGCCGCGCCACTGGACTTCAAGGCTTCGGTGCTGCGCCAGGAGCGGGCCGTCGCTCGCTGCGAGCGGATCACCGTCGCGGTGGATCTGCGTGAGGACTGGCCAGCCGCGCTGGCCGCCGCAGGGCACAACCGGGCGGTGCCGACCGTGTGGATCGCCGAAGGACTGCTGATCTATCTGCCCGAGGACGCGGTGGAGCTGCTGCTGGCCCGGATCAGCGCGCAGTCGGCGGCAGGCAGTCGGATGGGGCTGACATTGGGCTCGCGCGGCGTGATCGAGCGCTTCGGCGCGGACGCCGTGCCGGGATCGGCGGCGTCCATGTGGCTCTGGGAGATGCCCGACGACCCGGTGGCCTGGCTGGCCGGGCACGGCTGGGAGGCCGACAGCCACACCCTGCGCGAGCGCGCTGCCGCCTACGGCCGTCCGATCAGCACCCCTCCGCAGCGCGAGGAACGGCCCGGCGGACTGATCTCGGCGGTCCGCCCGTAGAGCGCCTCCAGGCGGTCAAACCTCAGTGGCGATCGGTCAAGGTTCACTGTCACAGGACACCCGCCCTGACGCGTGACAGCGATCTTGGGTCGGTTGTCACTGAAGATGGGTCGATCACCTGGCCAGGAGGGTTTGACGAGTTCTCGTGAAGCGTCAGCCAGCGGCGCTAGGCTGCCGTGTCGTGCAGGAGACGCGACTCGACACCGCTCAGATCCGAGCGGCTCGCCGAGTAATCGACCCGATGTTTCTCGACACTCCGCTGTACCGCTGCGAGGCGCTGGAGCCCCACCTCGGATGCGCGGTGAGCATCAAGCTCGAAACGGCGAACCCGGTCCGCAGCTTCAAGGCCCGCGGCACTGAGCTGGTCGCGAGCCAGCTCGCCGATGACGGCGCGCGAGCCGTGGTGTGCGCGAGCGCGGGCAACCTCGGCCAGGCCCTCGCCTGGTCCGGTCGCGGCCGGGAACTCGACGTCACCGTCGTGGCATCCCGCTTCGCGACTCGGGCCAAGCTCGATCGCGTCCGCGCGCTGGGCGCCCGGCTGGAACTGGTGGACGGCGACCACGAACTGGCGCGCGAGCGGGCCGCGGCCATCGCGCGGCATGACGGCATTCGGCTGGTTGAGGACAGCCTGGACGTCGAGACCTGCGAGGGCGCGGCGACCATCGGTCTGGAACTGGTGGACACGGTGCCTTCCTTCGACGCCGTCCTGATCGCTCTCGGCGGCGGGGCGCTGGCCACCGGCGTGGGTCATGTGCTGAAGACCTTGGCGCCTGATGTCGAGGTGATCTGCGTCCAGCCGTTGGGCGCACCGGCGCTGACACGCTCGTGGCACCAACGGCGCGTTGTCACCACCGACTCGGCCGACACCATCGCCGACGGCGTCGCCGGCCGGTTTCCCATCCCGGCCGTCCTGGACGACCTCCTTCTGGTCGCCGACGACGCCGTACTGGTCCGGGAGGCGTCGATCATCGCCGGTATGCGGATGCTCCTCGACCAGGCCGGCCTCGTCGTCGAGCCGTCGGCCGCGCTCGGCGTCGCGGCGATCCTCGAAGACCGTGACCGCTTCGCTGGCCGACACGTGGCCACCATCGTGTGCGGCGGCAACGTCGACATGGACGCGTATCACCGCTGGGTCGGGCCCTGAAGCGATGGGCGTTCATCGGTCGCGGGTGGGTGCGGTGCGGGCAGCCGGTGATGTGGTCGCCTTCGGCTGCTTGTTGGATGCGGGCTTCTCGGGCCAGCCCCGGACAGCCGCGCATGTCCTGAGGGCAGGGGAAGCCCGGGACCGGCTACACCACACCGGCCGAGCACGAGTGCCCGCTGTGCGGGGCTTCGCGCCGCGGGTGCTGGGCGAACAGCTCGACCCTGGCGCCCCGGACGTGGCTACGGTGACGATGACCTGCACCGTCCGGTTCGGGTGCGCGCAGTTCTGGCGCCGCGGCGACACCACCTTCACCGTCCCCGACCGAAGCCACCCTGGTGCACTGTCCCGCGTGCGGCGAGCGATATCCCGGCCGCGCGGCCTGAACTTGCCGGTGTTCAGGGGCGGCGGCCGACTGGCGGCGAACATCCGGGCGTCGCCCCGGCCCCGCATCCGAAGCAGTGGTACGTGCCGCGCCCAGGGCGAACCCGAAGGTACGGCGATCGACAGAACGGGCAGTCCCCGCGCAGCTGCTGCTCGCCGAACGGGCTCAGCGCGGTGTACTGGCCGACGAGTTGGAGGGGCTTGCCGCCGACTCGTGAAAACTGGCCCCTGGGAGTTTTCCCAAAGTTGACCCCTCTGCGGTAGGGGTTGAACGTGGAGGACTGGGCGGAGATCCGCCCGGTTGCATCGGGCCGAGCAGGTCCCGATCAAGAAGATCGCCCGCAGGCTGGGGATCGCGCGGAACACCGTTTGAGCGGCCCTGGCATCGGACGACCCACCGAAGTACCGGCGGGCGCCGCGCGGGTCGGTGGCGGATCGATTCGAGCCGCAGATCCGGGCGTTGCTGACCGAGTGGCTGCGGATGCCGGACCCGGTGATCGCCGAGCGGCTCGGCTGGCCGTACTCGATGTCGCCGCTGAAGAAGAAGCTGGCCGTCCCGGTCGGCGACGGGCGGGAGCGGGTGCTGCCGGTGCTGGTCATGACGCTGGGGTTCTCCCGGTTCCTGACCGCGACGGTGATCCCGTCGCGCCAAGCCGGGGACTTCCTCTCGGGCATGTGGCGGCGAACCTGTTCTTCCAGCTCATCGCATCCCCTATGAGCAGGGCTTGGTGATGGTCACCAGCAACCTGCCGTTCGGGCGCTGGGCGAGACGTTCTTTAACGACCGCAGAGGGCCAATTTCACGGAGACCTCAGGGGTCAAAATTCGCGAGGCGTTGACATGGCTTAGCACGGCAACGGCACTTGGGTTGTGGTGCTGGATGTGGTGGCCTCGGAGTTGCATGCCTGGTGGGGCCGATGACCAACAGGTCAATTCACGACAACGATGCCGGGTCGCCATACAGATCAAAGCAATCAAGAAAATGACTGCGCGGGAGGGGATTGTGGCAGCGCGAGCCAGCGCACCAGGCAAGGGGGCTCTCACAGTACCTGGATCAGCACGGTCTCCCAGACGTCCAGGACGCCTGTCAACCTGTTTGAGTCGGCTCCCAGCTACACAGCGGAGAAGTAATGGATCCACGGGAGGCGCGCACAGCGACCGCCCGAGAACCCGTCCCAGGCGCCCTGAACGAAAGCGCCGACAACACTCCATGGACACGCACCGCAGCTTTACCCCCGTCAGTTCAATTCAGCCGCACCGGACGCGCGACCATGTCAGCACATGCTTCCACGACAGAAGGAACAAAGACCAATGGCGGACAACCAGTTCACCACTCACACAGATCTTTTCGATCTGAGTGGGAAGTACGCACTTGTCACTGGCGGCACCAGGGGCATTGGGATGATGATAGCGCGCGGCCTTCTACAGGCGGGCGCCCGCGTCATTATCAGCTCACGTAAGGCGGACACGTGCGCGGAGGCACAGCATCTACTGTCCGAATTCGGCGACGTTCAAGCAATCCCCGCCGACCTGTCCAGGCACGACGAGTGTCAGCGCCTCGCTGATCTCGTCAAGGCCGACTCGGAACGCCTGGACATCCTCGTCAACAACGCGGGAGCGATGTGGCGCGAGCCGCTGGAGACGTTCCCGGACGAGGCCTGGGACGCAGTGCTCGACCTCAACCTCAAGTCGCCGTTCTGGCTGGTGCGGGCGCTGCTCCCCGCACTTCGCAGGGCGGGCACCGCCGATGATCCCGCGCGGATCATTAACATCGGCAGTATCGCCGCCATCCACGTCGCCGAGTCGCCCAACTACTCGTACGCCAGCAGCAAAGCGGCACTCCACCAACTCACCAGAGTGCTTGCCAGGGAACTGGGCCCACAGCACGTCACGGTGAACGCGGTAGCCCCAGGACCGTTCCCGTCGCAGATGATGGCGTCCACGCTCGACGCCATCGGCGACACGATCGCGGCGAAGGCCCCGCTGCGCCGACTCGGCCGCGACGACGACATGGCAGGTGTCGCCGTGTTCCTCGCTAGCCGGGCCGCGTCTTACCTGACGGGCACCATCATCCCGGTCGACGGCGGCATCGCCACGACCGCATCAGGTACCTAGGCGTCGGCGCGAGGCTTTGCCAGCGGCCGACGAGCCCTCGTGAACACCTCAACACCTCCAAGTCGGGTCTCAACGCAGTCGTCGGGGCACCCGCACCCCGTTAGTACTGCAACGGCGCTTAGCTTGTTCCTTGTCGTTGACTGTCACGTAGAGCGACGAGTGTCTCGGGCGTTTGACGGTCTTGCCCACGTCGTAGCGGCTGGCGGGGTGCCGATTCCTGGAGCCGGGTGGTCGTCCCGGCCCTGGTTGGGTGGGTTTGGCCAGACCGGTGGCGCATCCCGGTCGCCGGGCAGGCGGTCGACCTTGAGTCGGAGCAACGTGCCCTCAACCCAGGGGAGTTCGCCGTCCGGGCCGATCCAGGCCGAGCGGTGGGTGAGCCGGGTTGGGCCCGGTCCCAGGCGCGGGCCTCAGCCTTGCCGTAGCGAGGCGTGTCGTTCACCGTCAGCACCATCGGCTCCGGCCAGGTCTCCGGCTTCACCAGACGGAACTCCGGTCCGTGCTTGGGCGGTCGGCCGCCCCTCGGGTCGTAGACGCGCGGCGGCTTCGGCAGCCGCAGGACGCGGTCGGAGCGCAGGCGTCCGACCAGCTCGACCGGCGGATCGGACAGGAGCCAGGCCAGGCGCATCACGTCGTAGCCCGCGTCCATCACGACCAGGATGTCCCGGTCACCGTCTTGCCACTGACCGGCCACGACCAGGCGCTCGACCACGGCCCGCAGCTGGTCGGCGGTGACGGCCGCGGCGTCGTCGGTGGGCCGAGCCGGACCGCACGTCCAGGACCTGGGTCCACGACGTGCGGTCCGGGGTGAGCGCGGCGACGAACGAGTACGGCCAGCCCGGAACCACGTGATCCGATGAGCGGCCGTTACGGCCGTGGACCAGGCAGAACAGCCGATCGAGCGAGCAGGCGGCGTCTGACCGCAGCCACGGCGAGACGTCCGCCGTGAGCACGATCCGCCCGTCGAACCGCGGAAGCGGCAGAACGCATCCGCTCGCGCGGGCAGACACCCGTGGAAAGCCGTCCGAAAACGTGACAGTTCCGCGAACGCGACCCGCACACCGGCGTACGCCAGCACCCTCATCCCACGGTCTTCCTCGTGAACTCCCGTACTTCTTTCCAGAGTTCAGGATCACGAGGAAGGCCGCCCTCATACCCTGCGATCACTCCCAAGAGTGGCCACGTGACCGGGCCCAATGTCGAGGATCCAGCTCAGCGTTCCTGCATGTCGAGGTCACGGACGCAGAACCCGTGGTGCTGCCAGTCCTCGTTCAGCACCACCCGCAGGCACTCGACCACCGGCTTGCCCTCGGCGTACGGCGGCCAGCCCGGTCCCGCAGGAACGGGAGCGACTGCGGACAGCTCGTCGACCGTCACGGTCGCCAGCCAACGCTCCAGCTCGGCGGACTGTTCGTCTCGCACGGCCAGTACCTCGTCGAGGCTTGGGGCCGCCGCTCGATCGAGGCCCTGTTCCTCCTGATCGGGCACGAAGTCGGACGCCAACCCGATCCCAGTGAAGGGCTGGGTCGATCCCAGGCAGCAGCGGCGAAACCACGAGTCGTGCACGAACACCAGGTGGCGCAGGGTCTCCACTGCCGACCATTCGTCGGCGACACGCCGGTGCTCGGATCCCACGGGCATCGCGCGGAGCCGCTCGATCGTCCTCGCCCAGCCATCACGTAGCTGTCGATGGGCTTTCCGCAGATCGGCCGGGTCACCTGAGCGCATCAGCAACCGAACTGGATACCGCCGGTCGAGCTCGGCCTCGACGTAGGACGTCACCTCCACGCCGTTGACCACCAAGTTGCTGACCAGCCCGTCGATCACGACGTCCCGCATCACCACGCCGATCAGCCGGGCGCGGGTCAGGTCGCACTCGCGAAACTCCGCGTCGGCCAGATCCTGATCTTCAAAGCTCACCATGCCGAGCATTGTGTACCGGCGGGCCGACACCAGGCGGGCGTCCAGCAGGAGACGGGCCTTGCGCGGGGCGTCCGAAACGTCGTTCGAGGCCGGAGGTTAAGGAACAAGCTGAGGCGCCGTTGCAGTACTAGCGGCCGAACAGAGACTTCAACCGCGCGGGGACGCGCTCACCCTGGATCTGGATGTGGGCCGCGGCCGCCTCGATGCGTTGCAGGTCGCCGAGCGTCAACTCGACATCGAGCGCTCCCAGGTTCTCTTCCAAGCGGTGCGGTTTGGTTGTGCCGGGGATCGGCACGAACCACGGCTTCTGCGCCAGCACCCAGGCGAGAGCGATCTGGGCTGGTGTGGCTCCCTTGTCGTCGGCGATCTGGTGCAGCAAGTCGACCAGTGCTTGATTGGCCTGCCGTGCTTCAGGAGTGAAGCGCGGCAGCATGCGGCGGAGGTCGTTGTCGGCCAGCGACGTACGGGAGTCGATGGTGCCGGTCAGATAGCCCTTGCCCAGCGGGCTGTATGGCACTAGACCGATGCCCAGCTTCTCCAAGGTCGGAATGATCTCGGCTTCGTGGTCCCGCGTCCAGAGCGAGTATTCACTTTGCAGCGCCGTCACGGGCTGCACGCGGTGGGCTCGACTAATCGTCGTCGCACCGGCCTCCGACAGTCCGAAGTGCTTGACCTTACCTTCGGTGATCAGCTCCTTGACCGTGCCGGCCACGTCTTCGATGGGCACGTCGGGATCGACGCGGTGTTGGTAAAGCAGGTCAATGCGATCCGTTTGCAGACGCCGGAGCGAGGCCTCGGTCACTCGACGGATCTGCTCGGGTCGGCTATCGAGCCCCGACGCCGGGTCGGCCCGTGCTCTCCGTGCTTGAGACCGAACTTGGTGGCAATCACCACCTGGTCGCGGACCGGCGCCAGCGCCTGACCGACCAGCTCTTCATTGGTGAAAGGACCATAGACTTCGGCGGTGTCGAAGAAAGTCACGCCGCGGTCAACCGCGGCCCGCAGCAGCCTCGTCATCTCGGCTGGGTCCGGGGCGGACCGTAGAAGAAGCTCATACCCATGCAACCGAGTCCCAGGGCTGAAACTTCGAGGTGCTGTCCAAGTCTGCGTTTCTGCACCGGAAAATTCTCCTTCGGTACGGGTCATCTGACCCATTGCTCCCGCTGTTCAGCCGGAACCGGTCACAGCAGGTTAGGCCCGCCTCGCGGGCGGCGGGGAGACCCTCCTGGTACAGGTACTGTCGATGCCACCCTTGTCCGGCGGGGCTGACATTCTGCCCACGTGGAATTCTTCGTGCTTGAGCTCGCGAATCGCCACGAAAGTCGAATCGCCACGAAAGCGACTGAGCCACTTGTCGAGTCGGCATCAAGGGTGACAAGGAATCGACGCGATCAGCGACGCGATCGCGGGTCGGCCCTCTACGCCGACGTGGCCGCGACGACGACATGGCGGGCATCGCCGTGTTCCTCGCCAGTCGGGCCGGGTGCTACCTGACGGGCGCCGTTATCCCGGTCGATGGTGGCATTGCCACGACTGCTTCGGATATCCAGGTGTCGACGCGGGCCTTTCCCGCTACGACGCTGGGCGCACGCGGCGTGTGAGGGGTGCGTAGCCGTCGGGGTACCAGCAGAACCTCCCTTCGCCTGCGGACAAGTCCTAGGGTGAAGGGTGGCCACGATCGATCTACGCACTGAGGTCAAGGAATTCCTGCGCTCGCGTCGGGCGCGGATCACGCCCGAGCGGGCCGGACTGCCCGCCTACGGCGGCAACCGCCGGGTCAAAGGTCTGCGTCGCGAAGAGGTAGCTCTACTCTCGGGGTATCGGTCGACTACTACGTGCGTATGGAGCGCGGCAGCCTCACCGGCGCCTCCGACGGGGTACTCGACGCGTTGGCCTCTGCCTTGCAACTTGACGAGGCCGAGCGCGATCACCTCTTCCACCTTGCGCGGCAGTCCAGGGCGCCCAGCGGTCCACGCCGCCGACGCCCCACCGTGACGGTGCGTCCGGCGCTTCAGCAGGTGCTCGACGCCATCACCGATGCGCCGGCCTGGATTTGCAACGGCCGTTATGACGTACTGGCCACGAATCAACTTGCCCGCGCCCTGTATTCACCGGTGCTGGCCGACACGCGACGACCGGCGAACACCGCGCGGTTCGTGTATCTAGATCCCGAAGCGGCAAAACGTTCTTCGTCGACTATGACCGAATCGCCTCCGATGTGGCCGCGAAGCTACGCATGGAAGCAGGCCGAAATCCGCACGACGAGGAGCTGATCGCCCTGGTCGGTGAACTGTCAACACGCAGTGAACTGTTTCGGCAGCGGTGGGCATCTCAGGACGTTCGGCTCCACCGGTCCGGACGCAAGCGTGTGCACCATCCGGTAGCGGGCCAGCTCGACCTGGACGTCGAGTCGATGGAGATGTCTGCCGAACCCGGCCTGCTCCTGAACGTCTACACCGCGCCCGCTGGCACGGCGACCGCGGACGGTCTAGCCCTATTGGCGTCGTGGGCGGCTAGCCAGGAGAGGCCAGCGACCGAGATTCAAGCACTCGGCTGATATTCCAACCTTTCAGTCAGTCTGAGTCAGCGCTGATAGATCGGCGAGAGCGTCGGGCCCACGTTGGGAATGCCTTCGAGCGACCGTCAGTTGACTTGAGCACCCGCGATTGGGGCGCGGGCAAACCCAGTCGAAGCCGCCGTGGTACTCGCCGAAAATCGGGCGGATACGGCTGACTAGGCTTCTGAACTATGGATATGCGGGTCCTGGTTGGAGGTCGTTGTGGGCGACGCAGGTGTTCTCGGACAAGGAGTCGGAGCGCCTGCGGAGGTTCCCGAAGATCGAGCGGGACGAGCTATTCCGGTCTTTTCACCCTGACTCCAGGGGCTGTCGCGGCCGCAGATGAGGTGTGTGCCGGGTCACGTGTCCGGGGTGCCGCCGGTGCCGGTGGCCCGGTTGGCCGACCAGTTGAACCTGAATTCTGGCGAGTGAGGACACCGATCCGGCCGTGCTGCCGGAGGCTGATGAGTCAGACGCTGATGAGTCGGACGCTGATGAGGTCGAGCCGCACCCGTGCCCGCGCTGCCTGGCCGAGCCGGGCTCACCCTGCCGGTCCCGTTCCGGCGCGGTCGCCGGGACGTATCACACCGGCCGGTTCACCAAGGTCGCTCGACTGGCGAAGGAACTGCGCGTGCCGACTCCCGAGACGGGTCAGCCCGGTCCACGTCCCGCGAATTGGCCGTGGCAGGGCCGTACGGCGACTCCCTACGGTCGGCGCATGCGGATACGAATCGTCGACGCCTTCACCGACCGTCCTTCTCGGGCAACCAGGCGGGAGTACTCCTGCTCGACAGCGACGGCTTCCCCGATGACACCTGGCTCCAGAGCGTCGCGGAGGAGGTCCACCTCTCCGAGACCGCGTTCGCCCACCCCTGCCCGCGGGTGGCGAGGCCGACTGGGCCCTGCGGTGGTTCACCCCGGCCACCGAGGTCGACCTGTGCGGCCACGCCACGCTCGCCACCGCGCACATACTGCTCACCACGGGAGCCGCGGCCGGGACGATCCGCTTCGCCACGCGCGGCGGCGTCCTGTCCGCCACCGCGGGCCCGGAGGCGGACACCATCACCCTGGACTTCCCCACCGCCTCGCTCACCCCCGTCGCGGTCCCGCCCGACCTGACGGCCCTCCTCGGCGGCCAGGCCCTCTCCGCTCACGACACCGGGCCTGTCGTCCGCGACCTGCTGGTGGAACTGGCCGACGAAGCGGCGGTGCGCGGCCTGTCCCCGACTTCTCCACGCTGGCCCGCCTCGGCTACCGGACCATCATCGCGACCGCCCCACCCGCCGACCCCGGCGACGGCCACGACTTCGTCTCCCGGGTGTTCTGCCCGTCGGTCGGCATCGACGAGGACCCGGTGACCGGCAGCGCGCACACCGCCCTCGCCCCTTCTGGTCCGCCAGGCTCGGCCGCGACGACCTCACCGGCCGTCAGATCTCCGCCCGTACCGGCGTGGTCGGTACGGGCTGCGCGGCGACCGTACGCTCCTGACGGGCCGGGCCGTCACCGTCCTCGACGGGCCCTGACGGCAGCCGCGCTGCCCGACCACACGGCGTCGTCCGTGGGGTAGGCGGCCGACACCACGCCATGACGGCGTCGTCCGTGGGGCAGGCGGCCGAAAGCCACGCCGTGACCCGTCGCCGCCACCGGCTCACCTGCTCACCGGCAGGGGCGCGTGCCCGGGAGCCACGCGGGCCGCGTGAGCCCCGGGCCCCAGGGCGGCGGTGAGGTCGCCCAAGTACCGGGAGACCGGTCCGAGGGTGAGCAGCCCACTGCCCGCACCGGCCAACTCCCCGCCGCCGGGGTGAGTTCGGCGTGGGCGCGCTCCATCACCGCCCGGTCCCCACCTCGACGGCCGCCCGCGCGGCCAGGCACCACAGGGCCTCGAAGAGCAGGTCGTGAGGCGGTTCGGGGAGAGCGGCGACTGCGGCCGCCGCCTCCGTACGACGGTCCTGGGCCAGCAGCACCAGGGGCGGGCCCAGGGCTCGTACGGGCCCCAGTCGGGGCGTTCGTCGGTCGGGGCGGGCAGGCCGCGCGTCAGCCGCAGGCACAGCAGCGCGAGCGGCAGCAGCCCGTCGCGCAGACCCGGCATCCCGGCGCCGTCCAGTCCGGCGGCGGCCTCCCGGTAGGCCGCCGCCACCTCGTCCGCCGCCACCTCGTCCGTCGGCGCCCGGCCGGTCGCGGCGAGCCGCAGCGCCCGGTACCACTGGGTGAACACGCCCACCAGCGGCAGCTCGTTGCGCTCGGCCAGCCGGTCCGCGGCGGTCGCGTGCCGGTCGGCCCCGGCGAAGTCGGCCAGCGCGCCGCGCGCCTGGAGGCGAACGAGGTGACCGAGCACCTCGTAGGTGACCAGCCCGTGCCGGGCGGACAGGGCGATCAGCTCGGCGCCGGTCTCGTCCGCCGCGCGGCCAGACCCGCGTGGGCGAAGGTCTGCATGAACACGCCGTTGAGGGCGAACGCCAGCAACGAGGGTCGTCCAGGCCGCGGGCGAGCCGCTCGGCCTGCCGGGCGGCGATCCGCGGGCGAGCGGCGGAGGTGCCGCGCGACTCCAGCGCGATGGTGGTCAACAGCCGCGCGCGCACGGCGTCATGGCCGTCCCCGCCACGCCGCCGCCCTCCCCACGCGTCGTGCTCGCCGTGCCCCTCACGCCCCTCGTGCTGGCTGGGCGGGAGCGCGGCCAGGGTGCGTTCCGCCGCCGCCACCACGCGCGCCGCCTGCTCCGGGTCGTCCGAGCGGGTCCAGATCGCCGGGACGTCGTACGCCCCGATGACCCGGGCGGCCAGCTCCGGGTCGCCCAGTTCCTCCGCCGCCTCGACGGCGGCCACGCGGTGCTCCGGGCGGCCTCCAGACCGCTGCCGCCGGTCACCGCGAGGTTCCGCAGCAGCCCCACCGTCGACTCCAGGCGCGCGCGGGCGCCGGACGCCACGGACCGGTCGTAGGCGGCGGCCGCGCGGGCCCACACCCGCCCAGCGGCCCCGCGGTCTCCGCCGTGTCCAACTCACCCAACTCGCCCGGCTGTCCCGACTGTCCCGGCTGACCCGGCTGGCCCGGCTGGCCCGGCTGGCCCGCGCCCAGGTGATCGGCCTGGCGGAGGATGTCCGCCTCCAGGCGGCGCAGGTCCGGGCCCGGGTCCACCCCAACTGCTCGACCAGCAGGGTGCGGGCCCGGCGCAGCACCGAAAGGGCGTCGCCCTGGCGGCCGGTGCGGTACAGCGCGCGGGCGAGCAGGCCCCACGCGTGCTCGCGCCAGGGTGCTCGGCCACGTGGGCGTCGAGGTCCGGTACGGTCTCGGCGGCCATGCCGAGGGCGAGTCGGGCCTCGGCCCGGCGCTCGACGACGTGCAGCCGCAGTTCCGCCAGGCGGGAGCGTTCGGCGCGGGCCCAGGGGCGTCGGCGAAGTCGGCGTACGCGGGCCGCGCCACCACCCGAGCGCCTCCTCCAGCGCGGCCGGTACCCGTGCGGGCGGCAGGTCCGCGGCGGCGGAGGCGGCCCGTTCGAAGCGCCAGGCGTCGACGGCGTCGGCTCCGGCGCGCAGCGCGTACCCGGCCCCTCGGTGATCAGCAGCCGGGCGCGGCGCGCGGCGGACGCTCGGGTTCCAGGGCGCGCCGCAGCGCGGCCACGAAGGTGCGCACCGCGCCCACCGCGTCCGGGGCGGCTCGTCCCACAGGTCCTCGACCAGGCGGGCGACGGGTACGACGCGGCGGCGGGCGACGATCAGCCGGGCCAGCACCGCGCGGTGCCGCGGCCCTTGAGGGCGATCGGGTCCCCGGCCCCGTCCCAGGCCAGCACCGGCCCCAGCACCCCGAACGCGACCTGCACCCTCGACCGTCCTTTCCGGGTGACGTACGTCCTTTCCGGGTGACGTACCCGGCCACGGTATAGCGCGCCGACCGGATGCTCATCCGCTGCTCATCCGCCCCCGGCAGGGTGGAAGCACCTGGTCAACGACGCAGCGGAACCATCGAGCGCAGCAGGAACGGAGAATCATGGCCCCTGTCATCCCGGGCTTCGACTACCGGCGGGTCGCCGTCGCCGACGGTGTGTCCTCAACGCGGCCGTCGGCGGCTCGGGCCCCGCGGTCGTGCTGCTGCACGGCTTCCCGCAGACCCATCTGATGTGGCGGCACGTCGCCGCCGACCTCGCGGCCGACCACACCGTGATCTGCCCCGACCTGCGCGGCTACGGCGCCAGCGACAAGCCCGCCGAGGCGGACGCCGCGACCTACGCCAAGCGCACCATGGGCGCGGACGTCGTCGCCCTGGCCCGCGCGCTGGGGCACGAGCGCTTCGCGCTGGCCGGGCACGACCGCGGCGCCCTGGTCGCCTTCCGGGCCGCGCTCGACCACCCGGAGGCGGTCGCTCATCTGGCCTGTCTCGACGTCCTGCCGACCGTGGACATGTGGGAGGCGATGCACGGCACGACGGCCGCGGTCGGCTTCCACCTCTATCTGATGGCCCAGCCGCCCGGCCTGCCCGAGCGCATGATCACCGGCTCCGCCGACGCCTTCTTCGGGCACTTCCTCGACGCCTGGACCCGCGACCCGCGGGCGATCCCCGCCGAGATCCGCGCCGCCTACCTGGACGCCTGCCGCGCCGCCGTCCCGTCGATCGTGGCCGACTACCGGGCCTCCGCGGGCGTCGACGCCGACCACGACCGGGCCGACCGGGAGAGCGGCAACCGGCTGCGGATGCCGGTCGCCGTGCTCCAGCAGGACTGGGGCGCCGCCATGGGCTACGACGCGGCGGCACTGTGGCGGGCCTGGGCCCCGGACCTGCGGCACACCACGGTCACGTGCGGCCACTTCATGGCCGAGGAGGCGCCCGCCGAGACCGTGAAGGCCCTGCGGGACCTGCTCACCCGCTGAGCCCGCCGCCCCGACCGTCCCCGGCCGCCGCCCACCGGTGCGGTGGCCGGGGCAGGACCTCATCGCGCCCCGGCCGTAAGGATCCGCGAGCACCCCAAGCACCCGCACGCACGCACCCTCACGCATCCGTACGCGTCCACCCGCACCGGCCCGCACCCGTACGCATCCGCCCGCACCCCACGCGTCCGGCGAGCCCGCGTCCGGCGAGCCCGCGCCGCCTCACCCCGTGGGCAGCCAGTCCACGCGTCCCTCCAGGAGCGCGTATCCGACGAACGCCACGATGTCGATGAGCGCGTGCGCCGCCACGAGCGGACCGACCCGCCCCACCGCCGGTAGGCGAGCACGAAGACGACGCCCATCGCCATGTTCCCGAAGAAGCCGCCGATGCCCTGGTAGAGGTGGTAGGAGCCGCGCAGCACCGAGCTGGCCAGCAGCACGGCCATCGGCGTCCAGCCCAACTGGCCCAGCCTGCGCAGCAGGTAGCCGACGACGATCACCTCCTCCAGTACGGCGTTCTGCACCGCGGAGGCGATCAGTACGGGGATCTTCCACCACACGTCGGGCAGCGCCTCGGGCACCACCGTCAGGTTGGCGCCGCCGCGCGGGCGCCGAGGTAGAGCAGCAGGCCGGTGCCGCCGATTCCGGCCGCGAGGAGCGCGCCCCAGGCGATGTCGAAGCGCGGCCGGAGCCGGTCGAAGCCGATGGCGCGCGGCCCGGCGCCCTCCCGCAGCAGCAGATGGACGACGAGCAGGACCGGGACCAGCGCGGTGGCGATTCCGAACAGCTGCCAGGCGAGGTCCAGCCAGGGCCGTCCGGGCGCGGCGGAGGCGTTCAGGGTGGCGGACTGGTCCTTCAGCCCGCCCGCCTCGGTCGCGGAGCCGATGAAGCTGATCAGCGCGGAGACGCCGCTGGCGCCGAGGGAGAGCGCGAGCACGAGCAGCGTCTCATCGCGCAGCGTCCGCCGGGAGAGCCCGTCCTCATGTGGGAGAGCGCCCTGTCGCGCGCCTCTGCCTGCACTGGTTCCTCCCGCGCTCCCACGACCCATCCGTGCCGGAGCCCGCCGCGGCGCGTCGTGGCGCGCGGTCCCGGCTCCCTGCCCTGGACGATACGTGGTCGCTGTCGGCGCCCGGCGGTCAGCCGCTCAGTCCGGTCGCCCGACCGGCCAGCCGTGCACGGGCTCGCCCTCGCGCATCAGCGCGCAGTAGCGGCGCGTCATCGCCGCGAGCGCGCTCTCCCGGTCGAGCCCCGCCTCGCGGGCCCGGTGGTAGGTGGCGGCCTGCCAGGACGCCCCGTTCTGCCGCCGGAGGCAACGCTGTTCGATCACCGACAGGTACCGGTCGCGGTCGGCGGGCTCCACGCCCCACGCGTCGAGGCCGGACGCGGCCAGCGGCAGGAGTTCGTCGAGCACCAGCCGTACGGCCGGGATCCGGGCCGTCGAGGAGGAGCGCCCGGAACGCGGCCAGCGCAGTACGGCGTCGATGCCGTCGCGGCAGGCGGCGTCGAAGTTGTCCGCCGCGACGGAGAAGGGCATCCGCGTCCACACCGGGCGCGTCTCCTCGGCGAGCGCCCTGACCAGGCCGTAGTAGAAGGCGGCGTTGGCGATGACGTCGGTGACCGTGGGGCCCGCGGGCAGCACCCGGTTCTCCACGCGCAGGTGCGGTACGCCGTCGGAGACGTCGTACACGGGCGGTTCCAGCGGTAGATGGTGCCGTTGTGCAGCACCAGGTCCCGGAGCGCGGGCACCCGCCCTCGTCGAGGACGCGCAGCGGGTCCTCCTCGCCGCTGGTCGGCAGGAGCGGCGGGAAGTAGCGCACGTTCTCCTCGAACAGCTCGTAGGCGGAGGAGATCCAGCGCTCGCCGAACCAGGTGCGCGGTCGCACGCCCTGGGCCGCGAACTCCGGCGGGCGCACGTCGGTGGCCTGGAGGAACAGCGGCGGCCTGGACTCGCGCCACACTTCGCGGCCGAAGAGGAAGGGCGCGTTGGCGCCGACGGCGATCTGCGCGGCGGCGACGGCCTGCGCCGCGTTCCACACGGCGGCGAAGCGCCCGGGTCACCTGGAGGTGCAGTTGGACGGAGGTGCACGCGGCCTCGGGGGCGATGGAACCGGAGGTGTACGTGAAGCGCTCCGGGCCCTCGACGTCGATCGTGAACTCCTCGCCGCGGGCGGCGGCCATATGCTCGTTGAGGAGTTTGTACCGGTCGTCGTAGGAGAGATTCGCCGATCCCAGGTCCTGTTCGGCGAGGGTCGGCAGAATGCCGATCATCACGATCCCGGAGGACACTTCGCTGGCCTTGCGGTCCGCATACGCGAGACCGGTGCGCAGCTCTTCGGTGAGCTGGTCGAGCACCCGGCCGCTCAATTGGTGCGGAACGATGTTCACTTCAAGATTGCACTGCCCGAGTTCGGTCTGGAAATCGTGGCTCCCGATTCGCTCCAGCACCTCTGTGTTCTTCATCCTCGGCATCCCGTCGGCTCCCGCGAGATTCAGCTCGATCTCCAGCCCCATGAGATTCCGGGGCGGTCGAACCGCTTCTCGTCCAGCAGCCGGGCCAGCGCGTCGAGGCAGCGTCGCAGCCGGTCACGCTGGCGCCCGCGGTCGGACAGTGCAGATTCGCCGGCCACGACCTTGTCGCCCATCGAAGCGTCCCTCCTCGGCTGGTTCCTTGGCACTCGGCCCCTGGTGCCAGGGTCGATGATGCCCAGGCAAAGTGATCGCTAACGCCCCGTGCGGACCGTTCAGCCGCTAGGCTCTTCACAAAGTCACTTTGTGCCGGGGAATGCCGGGGAATAGAGCAGCCGGATCCGGCCTACCGCGCGGGCACCAAAATACGAGGACGTATACACGCATCTTGTAGAGAAACCGGAGATATCCCTCCGGGAGCGGGTCTCGATATCCACTTGCCCGCAATGAAGGGGTCGGCTAGGCGAAACACACAGGGAACACATGTCGTATAAACTTCGCCCAGGAGGCAGAGAGTTGACGCCCTGACACACCGTCCCGGCCACCTCTGACCCCACATGCCGACACCGATGTCCGCGCCACCCCAGCACCGCATCTCCGTGTCTTTGAAGTGAGAGGCGACTCCACCATGCCGCTGCACGTCCCCGGCTCCAGCGCCCGCCCTGCGCAGCGTCCTCACGGCCCTCGGTTCTCCCGCCGCCGTCCGTGAGGCGCGTACGCCCGCCCTCCGCTCGTTAACCGGCCCGTTCACTCCCGGTTCCCCTGCCCGTCCACGTCCTGGAGGACCTCGCGTCCTCCGACGGACCGCCGCGCACCCGGCTCACCGGGTGGCGCTTCCTGATCCGCGTCGACGACCGCGCCGTCGCCACGGCCGAGGCGATGCTCACGGCCGACGGCTGGGCCTTCTCGCAGTTCCGCGAGGGCCCGTACGTGACGTCGATCGAACTGGCCCTCCGCCAGGCCGAGTCGCTCCCGGCCGCGTACCAACCCCGGCTGCTGTCCGTGCCCGAGCTGTACATGCTCACGCTCTGGCTGCACTCGGACGCCGAGGCCGACGCCGCCGAGGGCCACCCGGCCGCCGGCGACCTGCTGGTCCCACTGGCGCCCGCGCCCCGGGCATCGCCGCGCACCGGGCGCACCGGGCCGCCGACCTGCTGCCCGTCCTCACCCTGCGGAGCACCCGGAACCGCTGCTGGGCTCCCCGCCTGAAGATCCGTCCGAGCATTTCCGAGCGCCCCCGTGACGTACGAGGCCACAGGGGCGCCCGGCTGCGTTCGGCCGGTCCCGCGCCGCGCCGCCGCCTCCCGCCCGTCGGGAGGGGCCGGTTCCAGTGAACCGTACGCGCGGGCGACGCGTCCTTATCCGAGGAGAACCGGTGCCGTGAAATCCCTGCGGAATCACGGCCACAGAGCAACACTGGGAGCAATCGACCGAGCGAATTACGGGGCGGCCATGAACGCCGCGAAACGCCGCAGGACAGCCACCACATCGCAGCGAAAGAACCCACCCATGTGCCAGCACCAGCCGCCGTGTCCCTCAGCGGACTCCGCCGACCGGGAGGCCGCCCATCTCGTGGCGGCCTACCCCGAGCAGGGATGGAGCCTGCTGTGCAACGGGGTCCTCCTCTTCGAGGACACCGGCGAGCTGCTGCCGGACGGACAGGTCATCGGCCCGCGCCGACCGCTGGACAGCGAGCAGATCACCACCGCGGCCTAGCACGACCGCGCGTAACGACCACGGGGCCGGCCCGGCGTCATCGCCGCACCGGCCCCGAACTCCGGCCCCGCCCGGCCGTCAGTGGTCGTAGGAGTCCACCGGCGGGCAGGAGCAGACCAGGTTGCGGTCCCCGAAGGCCCGTCGATCCGCCGCACCGGCGGCCAGTACTGTCGGCGGCCGAGACCCCGGCCGGGAAGACCGCCTCCCGGCGGGAGTAGCCGTGCTCCCACTCCCCGCCCAGCGCCGCCGCCGTGTGCGGCGCGTTCCGCAGCGGGTTGTCGTCCTGGCCCACTCGCCCGAACCGACCTTGTCGATCTCCGCCCGGATCGCGATCATCGCCTCGCAGAACCGGTCCAGCTCGCGCAGATCCTCGCTCTCCGTCGGCTCGATCATGAACGTCCCCGCCACCGGGAACGACATGGTCGGCGCGTGGAAGCCGTAGTCGATCAGGCGCTTGGCGACGTCGTCCACGGTCACCCCGGTCGCCTTCGTCAGCGGCCGCAGGTCGACGATGCACTCGTGCGCGACCAGCCCGCCGGGCCCGGTGTACAGCACCGGGTAGTGCGGCTCCAGGCGCTTGGCGATGTAGTTGGCGCCGAGCACGGCGGTCTGTGTGGCGCGGCGCAGCCCTCACCGCCCATCAGCCGGACGTACGCCCAGGAGATCGGCAGGATCCCGCCGACCCCACGGCGCGGCGGAGACCGGTCCGACGCCGGTCGCCGGGCCCGCGCCGGGCTGCTGGGGTGGTTCGGCAGGTACGGCGCGAGGTGCTCGCGCACCGCGACCGGGCCCACGCCGGGGCCGCCGCCGCCGTGCGGGATGCAGAAGGTCTTGTGCAGGTTCAGGTGCGAGACGTCGCCGCCGAAGCGGCCCGGCTCGGCGAGGCCCACCAGCGCGTTCAGGTTCGCCCGTCCACGTACACCTGGCCGCCCGCGTCGTGCACCGCGGCGCAGATCTCGGTGATGTGCTCCTCGAACACCCCGTGCGTGGAGGGTAGGTGACCATGAGCACGGCCAGCTCGTGACCGTGCTTGTCGATCTTCGCGCGCAGGTCGTCCGCGTCGACCTCGCCGCTCTCGCCGGTCCTGACCACCACGACCTTCATCCCCGCCATCACCGCGCTGGCCGCGTTGGTGCCGTGCGCGGAGGACGGGATGAGGCAGACGGTGCGCCCGGTGTCGCCGTTGGCCCGGTGGTACGCCCGTACGGCCAACAGCCCCGCGAGTTCGCCCTGGGACCCGGCGTTCGGCTGTAGGGAGACCTTGTCGTAGCCGGTGATCTCGGCCAGCCGCTCCTCCAGCTCCCGGATCAGCGTCAGGTAGCCCTGCGCCTGCTCGACCGGCGCGAACGGGTGCAGCGCCGCGAACGCGGGCCAGGTCACCGGCTCCATCTCGGCGGTGGCGTTGAGCTTCATGGTGCACGAGCCGAGCGGGATCATGCCGCGGTCCAGCGCGTAGTCCCGGTCGGAGAGGCGCCGCAGGTAGCGGAGCATCGCGGTCTCGGAGCGGTGGCTGTGGAAGACCGGGTGCCCCAGGTACGCGTCGGTGCGCAGCAGGTCCGCGGGGAGCGCGTCGTCGGTCGCGGCGTCCAGCGGGTCCACGGCGGGGACGTCGACACCGAACGCGCCCACACGCCGGACAGCTGGGCCCGGCCCGTGGTCTCGTCGCAGGCGATGCCGACGTGGTCGGCGTCGGTCTGGCGGAGGTTGATGCCGGTCTCCCGGGCCGCGGCGACGACCGCCGCAGCCCGCCCCGGCACCCGCGCGGTGACCGTGTCGAAGAACGCGTCGTGCACGACCTCGACGCCGCCCGCCCGCAGCCCGGCGGCGAGCACCGCGGCGTAGCGGTGGGTGCGCCGGGCGATGGCGGCGAGCCCGTCGGGCCCGTGGTAGACGGCGTACATGCCCGCCATCACGGCGAGCAGCACCTGGGCGGTGCAGATGTTGCTGGTGGCCTTCTCGCGGCGGATGTGCTGCTCACGGGTCTGGAGGGCGAGCCGGTACGCCTTGTCGCCGTCCGCGTCGACGGAGACGCCCACCAGTCGGCCCGGCAGGCTGCGCGCGTAGGCGTCCCGTACGGCCATGAACCCGGCGTGCGGCCCGCCGAAGCCCATGGGGACGCCGAACCGCTGGCTGCTGCCGACCGCGATGTCGGCGCCCAGCTCACCCGGCGAGGTCAGCAGGGTCAGGGCGAGCAGGTCGGCGGCGACGGTGACGACCGCGCCCAGTTCGTGCGCCTGCTCGATGACCGCCCGCGGGTCCCGTACGGCGCCGGAGGCTCGGGTACTCACCAGCACGCCGAAGACGCCGCGTTCGGCGATCTCCGCCGGGATGCCCTCGGACAGGTCGGCGACCCGGACCTCCACGCCGGTGGGCTCGGCGCGGGTCTCGATGACGGCGACGGTCTGCGGCAGACAGTCGGCGTCGACGAGGAAGACGCCGTCCTTGACCTTGCCGACGCGGCGGGAGAGCGCCATCGCCTCGGCGGCGGCGGTGCCCTCGTCCAGCAGCGGGCGCCGGAGGTGGGCAGCCCGGTGAGGTCGGCCACGACCGTCTGGAAGTTCAGCAGGGCCTCCAGCCGACCCTGCGAGATCTCCGGCTGGTACGGCGTGTACGCGGTGTACCAGGCGGGGTTCTCCATCACGTTCCGCAGGATCACCGGCGGAGTGAAGGTGCCGTAGTAGCCCAGGCCGATCATCGAGGACAGCACCTGGTTGCGGTCGGCGAGACCGCGCAGTTCGGCCAGCACGTCCGCCTCGCTGCGGGCGGGCGGCAGCCGCAGCGCCTCGGCGCTCCTGATCACCTCGGGAACCGCGGCCTGGGTCAGCTCGTCCAGCGAGCCGAAGCCGACCTGGGCGAGCATCTTGGCCTGCGCCTCGCTGTCGGGCCCGATATGACGCCGCTCGAACGGAGTGCCGCGCTCCAGTTCGGCGAGGGCGATGCGGTTGGCGGTCATCTGCGGGGGCCTCCTGGTCGCTTCGACCTTCGGGGACACCAACGCTGGTGCCCGGACGGCCTCCCCTCTGTCATCGCAACCTGAGAGCTTCACCGGGCCAGGTCCGCGCCCGGTTTTCACCGTCGGTGAGGAGGGGTGTCGGGGCCTCGAACGCCCCTGGCCCGTCCTGCTTTCCAGAGTGACCTGACCCGCACGGTACGTGTGCCTGAGAGATTCCGGGAGGAGTTGCTCCTTCGGCGCCTCCGGCCGGTGGCCGAAGGACTCTCCCGCGCGGGGTCATCAGTCTTCCGCCAGCGTATCAGCGCCCCTTCCGGCCGGACCTGTGTCCGAGTTCTCGGGTGGACGCGGACGCGTATGTGGCTTTCGTAGAAGGCACCGGACCGTTGCCGAACCGTGGGAGAGACCGTGCAGACCGACATCGACCCGCGAACCCTCATCGGCCGCAAGGCATTCGACCGCGTCGGCACCAAGATCGGCACGGTGGACGAGGTCTACCTCGACGACGCCACCGGCACCCGGAGTGGGCCGCGGTACGTACCGGCCTGTTCAGCCGCGACGTCTTCGTGCCGCTCGAACCGAGCGAGATCGTCGACGACGCCCTCCGCGTGCCCTACGAGCGGACGCTGATCAGGACGCCCCGGACTTCGGGGTCGGCCGCCACCTCTCCCCGAGCAGGAACTCCAGCTCTACCGGCACTACGGACTCGACGTGATCGGATGATCCCGCTCGCCCGCGCCCCTTCCGCCTCCGGGTGCCGGGGCACCAGCGGCAGCGGGTCGGCGGGCTCCAGGAGGGTCGTCGACGGCGAAGGTCCGCACCCGCCCCGGCGGCGACCAGGGCCGTTCGAACCGGACGGTCACCCGACCCACCCGCTGCCCTGCACCCACCCCGGCCCGTACTCGGGTGCCGGACGTCGCTGCCGGGCAGCCAGCGACGCGGCGCGAGGCCCTCCCCGGCCGCTGAGGGGCCCGTGTCCGCCCGCCCGCCGATCCGGCACCGGTGCGGCCTCCTGCCTCTCCCGGGACTCCTGGGCCCCTCAGCCGCCTCCCGCGCCCCGCCCGTCTCCGGTGCACCTGCCGTCCCGGCCGCTCCCGGGTCCCCGCCGACGCCTCCTCGGCGGCCCGCAGCGCCGCGGCCCGGTCCTCGGCCGCCTGCGCCGCCTGCGCGAAGAGATCCTCCTGCGTGTAGTCCGCCAGACCCGTGACCCCGACGCCCAACAGCCGCACCCCCGCCGTGGTGTCCACGCCGTCGATCAGCCGGGCCGCGGACTCGCGCACCACCGCGGGATCGTCCGTCGGACCGCGCAGCGTCTCCGAACGGGTCAGGGTCGAGAAGTCGTACCGCCGCACCTTGACCACCACCGTGCGCCCCGAATGGCCTCCCGCGCGCAGCCGCTGCACACACCGGTCGGCGGGCGCGCGACCTCGGTCTGGATCCGGGTGCGGTCGGTGATGTCGATGTCGAAGGTGTCCTCCACCGACACGGACTTGGTGTCCCGCTCCGCGACCACCGGCCGGTCGTCCCGCCCGGAGGCCATCGCGCACACCGAGGCCCCGTGCGCCTTCCCCAGCAGCCGCACCAGCTCCGCCTCGCCCGCCTCCCGGATCTCGGCGATCGTGTGGAGCCCCGCCCGGCGCAGCGTCTCCGCCGTGGCGGGCCCGACGCCCGGCAGCGTACGGGCGGGCATCGGGCCCAGCAGCTCGCGCTCGGTCCCCGGCCGTATCACCACGAGCCCGTCCGGCTTCGCCTCCTCCGAGGCGATCTTCGCGAGCATCTTGGATCCCGCCAGGCCGACCGACCCGGTCAGCCCGGTCGTCTCCACGATGTCCGCGCGCAGCCGCTCGGCGACCTCCAGCGCCGCCCGCGTCGTGGCCGCCGTGCCGCCCGCTTCGAGATCGACGAACGCCTCGTCCAGGCTCAGCGGCTCCACCAGCGGCGACAGGGCGCCCAGCAGCGCCATCACCGCGTCGCTCACCTGGCGGTACAGCGCGAAGCGGGGACGAGGAATGCGGCGTTCGGACAGAGCCGACGGGCCTGCGCCATCGCCATGGCCGAGTGCACCCCGAACACCCTGGCCTCGTACGACGCCGTGGACACCACACCGCGCGGCCCCAGCCCTCCGACGATCACCGGCTTACCGCGCAGGCTGGGCTTGGACGCCTGCTCCGCCGAGGCGAAGAAGGCGTCCATGTCCAGATGGAGAATGGTCGGCGCGGCTCTCACACCTCAGATGCTGCCGCAGACCTCTGACAATCGCCCGAAGGCCGCCCCGGCCGGCCCTCCGGCCGCCCGGCTCAGCCCGCCCGGTTGCGGCGGCGCGCCAGTTCGTCGGTCGGGTTGTGTCCGACGAGCGTCTCGCCGGTGTCCACCCGCTCCCCGTGCAGCTGCGCCAGCGCGGCCTCCACGTCGCGCCAGACCACACCGACCGCGATCCCGAAAACGCCCTGCCCGCCCTGAAGAAGGTCGACGACCTCGTCGGGCGAGGTGCACTCGTACACGGTCGCGCCATCGCTCATCAGCGTCATCTGCGCGAGGTCGTCGAGACCGCGGGTGCGCAGGTGGCGAACGGCGGTGCGGATGTTCTGAAGGGAGACGCCGGTGTCCAGCAGCCGCTTGACGATCTTGAGGACGACGACGTCCCTGAAGTTGTACAGCCGCTGGCTGCCGGATCCGTAGGCGGGCCGCACGCTCGGCTCCACGAGCCCGGTGCGCGCCCAGTAGTCCAGCTGGCGGTAGGTGATGCCCGCGGCGGCACGCGGTCGGCCCCGGTACCCCACGGTGTCGGCCCCGCCGAAGCCTGCTCCCGCGGCGGGCGGCCTGAGCCGCGACCCGGTGCATGGGTGCCGGTTCGACCGGTGCGCCCCATGGAGGGATACGGACCTCCGGCCGCCGTGCCGTCGCCGCTGCTTCTCACGCCGACCTCCGTCCTTGACCTGCCTTCACGACGGTAGGCAGTCACTCGGGGTGCGTCAACGATCGCCACACTCGGCACGCCGAGTGATAATCACCCTGAGGGTGGTTTCCCGTGACTCACTTGCGGGAAAGGCTACTCGAATGTGACGACGCCGACAGACTGTCGGCTCACTGGCTGCTGGTGCCGAAGTCCTCGGGCGAGATCTGATCGAGGAACTCACGGAACTTCTCGACCTCGTCCTCCTGCTCGTCCGGGATCGCGATTCCGGCGTCGTCCAGCACGCCGTCGCTTCCGTAGATCGGGGTCCCGGTGCGCAGCGCGAGCGCTATGGCGTCGGACGGGCGGGCGCTCACCTCGACTCCGCTGGCGAACACCAGCTCCGCGTAGAAGACGCCCTCGCGCAGATCCGTGATCCGGACTTCGGTGAGCTGCTGGCCGATGGCCTCCAGCACGTCCTTGAACAGATCATGGGTCAGCGGACGGGCAGGGCCATGCCCTGCTGGGCGAAGGCGATCGCGGTCGCCTCCCGGGTCCGATCCAAATGGGAGGTAGCGGTCGCCTCCCACTTCCCGCAGGAGCACGATCGGTTGGTTGGAGGGCATTTCCACCCGGACACCCACGACGTCGAGCTCGTTCACACAGCAACCCTAGGACGTGCCCGGCCGGTTTGGATAGTCGGGGCCCATTCCGTCAGGGAGTGCGCGACCGCAGTGCCGTACGCACGAGCGCGGCGTGAAGCCGCGCGGAAAGCTCGGCGAGTTCCTGGGATCGGGCCTCGGCATGGGCCCTGGTCTGCGGGTTCCGATGCCGCCGCAGAGGCGCGACAAGTTGCTCGACCAGATCCGCCTCGCGCTCGGCGGCGGCCTTCATCGGACGCAGATGACGTGGCTCAAGACCGAAACGGCCCAGGTCGGCAAGGATCCTGGCCACGGTCGCGGTCTCGATGTCGTAGCCGCCATCCGCCGCCGGAGTGACCAGTCCGTACGACTCCCACGCCGCCAGCTCCTCCTCGGCGACCCCGGTGGCGGCCAGCAGCTCGGCTCGGTCCAGCCGCGCGGAGGTCGGGCCGCCGGGCCCGGACAGGGCGTCCTCCACCGGCTGCTCACCGCTGGAGGACAAGGACGCGGTGACAGGAAGCTGCACCCGTTCACCGCGCTCCAGGGCCTCCAGATACTCCCGGATGACCTTCAACGGCAGGTAGTGGTCACGCTGCAAGCGCAGGATGCAGGCGAGCCGTTCCACATCCTGCGCGCTGAACTTCCGGTACCCCGACGGCGTGCGCTGCGGCTCCACGAGACCCTCCGACTCCAGGAAGCGAATCTTGGAGATGGTGACTTCGGGGAACTCGTCCCGCAGCTGGTTCAGCACCGTGCCGATGCTCACCAGCCGACTGTCCGCGGTGGCGGTGCCGGAAACGGCACCGCCCGACGGTGTTCGCAGCATGGACCTTCCCTTGGTCCCCGGACGGCGTCCGGAGGAGGGTCAGATGCCGACGCCTCGCTGGCTCGCGTAGAAGACCAGCCGGTACTTGCCGATCTGCACCTCGTCGCCGTTCGCGAGGGTGACCGCGTCGATCCGCTCGCGGTTGACGTACGTGCCGTTGAGGCTGCCGATGTCCGAGACGGTGAAGCCGCCGTCCTGGCCGCGACGGAACTCCACATGCCGACGCGAGACGGTCACGTCGTCCAGGAAGATGTCGCTCTGCGGATGACGGCCGGCGGTCGTCACGTCGCTGTCCAGGAGGAACCGGCTGCCCGAGTTCGGGCCCCGGCGGACCACCAGCAGTGCCGACCCCGGCGGCAGCGCCTCGACGGCGGCCTGCGCCTCGGGGCTCAGCGAGGGATCGGGATCTGACCGGTCGACTCCGAGTCGTACGCCTCAAGCCCGGAGATCGAGATCGTGGAGGTGGTCTCCGAGGGCGCTCAGAGGAGGCCCCGCCACGCAGTGGAGCGCCGCAGTTGGAACAGAATCTGCTGGCCTCGGCGTTCCGGTGCCCGCACCTCGTACAAACAGGCAAGCCGAACCCTCCACCCGTACTTGAGGTTGATGGTTCCTGGGAACCTATGCGTCCGGACGACCCAGGGTCAACAGAAGACGCGCCCTGTGCGCCGGAAATGTCGTCGGTCTGGTCACCGCGCTGATCCCGGAACAGCGGGCGCTCCTCGTTCACCCGCTCTCGTCCGCGGGCGCGCACGGTGGCGGGCGTTACCGCTGCCGCCGCCCTGGCGCGCGCTCTTGCCGAACAACTTCCCGAACAACTTCACGGGCGATTCCCTTGACTGAAACAGACCCGCCCGTGGGGCAGGACACACCCTGGATGCACACACCGACCGATCCGGACATCCACACAACGTCCGTGGCCGACAGACAGTTTCCACCACGCACCACCCTTCTGGTGCGTCGACCCCGCATGTTCACGCTCTCGCAGAAGACCCCTACCTGGCCGCTTCACCGCGTTGACGACCGAGCGTAGTCAGGCCGCTTCGCTGACCGCAAGGCGTCCACAACGATCTTCTCCGACCGCTCGATGCCTACTGTGGCCTGCTCCTTCTCCAGCGACTGGACGACGCCGCCGGGGATGTTGAGCGCCGGTTCGAGATCCTCCGGCTTGCCGATCACCTTGAAGACGTACGGCTGCGTCACTTTCCGTCCATCGACTTCCACCGCGCCGCCCGCGTCCGCGAAGTACGTCCCGGCCACCACCCGCACGTCGTTCACCTGGATCGCCTCCGCGCCCGCGGCGCGCAGCTCCTGGATGGCGTCGAGCAGCATGTCGGCCTGCACCGCGTGCTTGGAGTCCTTGACGGTGACGGTGATGCCGGGGCCCTGCGCGGCGACGGTGCCCGCGAGCACGCCGAGCTGCTGCTCCTTCTGGAGCGTCTGCTTACGGGCCTCCTCGGCCTGGTCCGAGCTGTTCTCCAGCTCCGTGCGCTGGCCCTCCAGCCGCCGCTTCTCGTCCTCCAGCCGCTGGGTGCGGTCGTCCAGCTCGTCGAGGATCCGTACCAGGTCCTCCTGGCGCGCGCCGCGCAGCACGTTGTTGTCGCTCGTGGAGCGCACCTGGATGGCCAGGCCCAGGCCGAGGACGAACAGCAGGACGGCGACGATGAGTTGAGCGCGCGTCAGCCGTATCGGCCACACGCTCTGTACCAGCCGCTGCCGACCGGTGAGCGACGGCCCCGCCGAATCGGGCTCCGGCTCGGGTGCCGAGGTGCGGGCCGTCCGCGGACGGCTCCGCCCGCTCCTCGCCCGTACGCTCCGGGGCCGGGCCATTCCTGGACGGCTCGGGCTCCACCGGCGCACTGTCGCGCGCCGCGCCCGGTGAGGTGGCCCGCTCGCGCGGTCCGTCCGGCCGCGCGCCGCTGTCCGGCTTCCCTCGGCTCCTCCGGCTTGCCCGGGTGTCGTCGGCGTTCATCGGCCTCACGCCCGGAAGACGTGCCGACGGATCGCCGCGGCGTTGGAGAAGATACGGATGCCGAGCACCACCACGACGCCCGTGGACAACTGGGCGCCGACGCCCAGCTTGTCGCCGAGGAAGACGATCAGGGCGGCCACGACCACGTTCGACAGGAACGACACCACGAAGACCTTGTCGTCGAAGATGCCGTCCAGCATCGCCCGTAGGCCGCCGAAGACCGCGTCAAGCGCCGCGACGACGGCGATCGGCAAATAGGGTTCCACCGCCGTCGGTACCACGGGGCGGACGACAAGTCCGACCACGACTCCCACGACGAGGCCCAGTACGGCGATCACGATGTGCCCTTCCCTGTGTCGGTGCCGCTCTTTCCGGCGCCACCGGCTTTCGGCTCTGCGGAACGTACGATCAGACTCGGCGCGGCCGGCAACCGGACCTCGTCCTGGGGAAATGCTCGTACGGATCCCGTAGTTCTCCCGCAGCACGCGCAGGTACTGTCCGTCGGCACTGTCCTGGAAAGCGGACTCCAACCGCTTCCCGTCCCCTACCGCGAGCACCGTATAGGGCGGTACCAG
The DNA here is from genome assembly GCA_038070365.1 of Streptomyces sp. M19. Lineage (GTDB taxonomy): Bacteria > Actinomycetota > Actinomycetes > Streptomycetales > Streptomycetaceae > Streptomyces. The sequence continues at coordinate 1,504,895 of JAMYWE010000001.1, forward strand.
CGGCCTGTTGTCGACCAGTATGGCGTCCCCGCGGCCCTGATCGCCGACAGCGCGGTCAGCCGCTGGCCGTTGACCGCTATGGCCTCCGCGCCCGACTGCCACAGGCCGTTGACGACGCGCTGCATGTCGCGGTCGCGGACCCGCCCGGTGTCGGAGAAGCTGCTGCTCTCGCGCGGTCCGCCGCCGCTGCCCGCCGAGTCCTTCGCGTCGTCGACCACGAGCTTCACACCGGAGCCCTTGACCTCGGTCGCCCCGGCGAGCAGCGCGACCAACTCGGCCTTGTCGCTGCCGTACTTGTCGAGCGCCTGGCGCTGTTTGGCGCCCACCGTGTCGCGCAGGGAGTCGACATCCTTCTCCAACGCGTCCGCGTCGGCGGTCTCGCCGTCGATACGGTCGATGAGCTCCTGGCGCTCCTTGGCCAGGGTCGGCGCCGAGATCCGGGCCTGCGCGGCTCCGATGGTCACCACCACGGCGGCGAGCACCAGTCCCGCCGCCAGCCCCAGCTTGGCCCGCAGGGTGCGCGGAAGGCCCGTTGACCGGTCGTACCGCGGCGCGCGGCCGCCTCCGCGTAACCGTCGTCCAGGCTGTGGTCCATCACGTTCGTCAGCAGCGACATGGACGCGTCGGGGCGCGGGCGGGAGCGCGAGGGTACGGCACTCCGAGTGGGGGCTGCTGCGGCATGCCGCACATCGTCGCACGTCGGGGCGCCGTCACCCAATGGCCCCGGCGGTGCGCCGAATTCGGCCCGGACGGCTCAGGCCGACCGCGGTCCCGGCTCGGGCCGGGACCGCGGTCCGGGATCAGCGGCCCGCGCTGTCCACGACGGCCGACCACTCGTCGAGCAGGGCCTGGGCCGAGGCGTCGTCCGGGCCCTCCGCCCACAGGTGGGTGAGCGCCTCGGACGGGTCGGGGAGCACCATCACCCAGCGGCCGTCGGCCTCCACGACGCGCACGCCGTCGGTGGTGTCGACGTCACGGTCCCCGGCGGCCTCCACGACATGCCGCATGACCAGGCCCTTGACCGCCCACGGCGTCGCCAGTTCGCGGCGCAGCACTGGGCGCGCGGGATGCGCGCGTCGATCTGGCTCAACGTCAGCTGCGTACGCGCCACCAGCCCGATGAGCCGCACGAAGGCCGCGGTCCCGTCGAAGACGCTGCTGGACTCGGGGACGATGAACCCGCCACGGCCGTCGCCGCCGAAGATGGTGGTGTCCGCGCGCGCCACCCGCGTCAGGTCGTCGGCCGCGGTCGTCGTCCACTCCACCTGCGTGCCGTGGTACGCCGCGACCTGCTCCGCGATACGGGTCGTGGTCACCGGGAGCGCCACCCGGCCGCTGCGCCGCTCCGCGGCGACCAGGTCGAGCATCACCAGCAACGCCCGGTCGTCCTCCACGATGCGGCCGCGTTCGTCCACGAGCGAGATCCGCTCGCCCACCGGGTCGAAGCGCACGCCGAACGCCGCGCGGGCCGAGGCGACCATCTCGCCGAGCCGGACCAGACCGGCCCGGCGGGCGTCACCGGTCTCCGTCGGACGGGCCTCGTCCAGACCGGGGTTGACGGTCAGCGCGTCCACACCGAGGCGACCGAGAAGGCTGGGAGCACGAGTCCGGCGCTGCCGTTCGAGGCGTCGACCACGACCTTGAGCCCGGACTCGGCGATACCGCTGGTGTCCACGGCCCGCAGCAGCGAGCCGGTGTACGAGTCATAGACCCGCCCGGGAGGCTGAGGTCGCCGATCTCGCCGGGGAACGCCCTGCGGTACTCCTGGCGCGCGTACACCCGGTCCAACTTGCGCTGACCGCCGCCCGACAGGTCGGCGCCGCGCTCGTCGAAGAAGATGATGTCAACCGAGTCCGGCACCCGGGCGACGTACGGATCATGATGCCCCGGCGCTGCCCCGCGCGGTCTGCTGGCGGGCCACCGGGAGCGGCACGTTCTCCAGGTCGCGGACGTCGATGGCGCTGGTCTGCAACGCGGAGATCATGGCCCGCTTGAGGGCACGCGCACCACGGGAGTGGTCACGCGCGATGGTGACGGACGCCCCTTCTTCAGCGTTGTGGCGTACGCGCCCGCGAGCCGCACCGCGACTTCCGGGTGATCTCGACGTTGAGAATGCCGCTCACGCCCCGGGCTCCGAAAAGATGCGCCTGCCCTCGGGACTCCCAGATCACCGAGGTGTTGACGAAGGCACCGGCCTCGATGGTCTTGAACGGGTAGACCCGCACATTCCCTGGACGATCGACTCCTCGCCGATCAGGCACTCGTCACCGATGACCGCGCCGTCCTCGATACGGGAGGCCCGCATCACGTCGGTGTTCTTCCCGATGACACAGCCGCGCAGATTGCTCTGCTGTCCGATGTAGACGTTGTCGTGGACAACCGCCTTGTGCAGGAACGCACCGGACTTGACGACGACGTTGGAGCCCACGATCGTGTGCTCCCGGATTTCCACACCGGCCTCGACCTTGGCGTAGTCACCGATATAGAGCGGCCCGCGCAGCACCGCGTCGGGATGTACGTCCGCGCCCTCGGCGACCCATACTCCCGGCGAGATCTCGAAACCGTCGATATCGACGTCGACCTTGCCTTCGAGCACGTCGGCCTGGGCCTTGACGTAGCTCTCGTGGGTGCCCACGTCCTCCCAGTAGCCCTCGGCGACATAGCCGAATACGGGCTTGCCCTCCTTCATGAGCTGCGGGAAGACATCCCGGACCAGTCGACGGGCACATCGGCCTCGACATAGTCGAAGACCTCGGGCTCCATGACGTAGATGCCGGTGTTGACGGTGTCCGAGAAGACCTGTCCCCAGGTCGGCTTCTCAAGGAATCTTCGACCCGGCCCTCGTCGTCGACGATGGTGATGCCGAATTCCAGGGGTTGGGAACGCGTGTCAGACAGACCGTGACAAGCGCGCCCTTCTCCTTGTGGAAGTTGATCAACTCGGTCAGATCGAAGTCCGTCAGCGCATCGCCCGAAATGACGAGAAAGGCGTCGTCCTGAGTGCCTCTTCCGCGTTTTCACACTGCCGGCGGTACCGAGTGGCTTTTCCTCGTTGGCGTACGTGAGCTCCATTTCGAGCTCCTCACCGTCTCCGAAGTAGTTCTTCACCAAAGAGGCGAGGAACTGGACGGTCACCACGGTCTCGCTCAACCCATGCCGCTTCAGCAGTCGCAGCACATGCTCCATGATCGGCCGGTTGGCCACGGGCAGTAGCGGCTTGGGCATGCTTGAGGTCATCGGGCGAAGGCGAGTACCTTCGCCCCGGCCATCACGACGGCCTTCATGTCGGAAGCGTCCTCCTTGAAGAGACGACGGTCATGCCGACTGCACACGTCCAGATGGCCCACGAATTAGACGCTGGGGCATCCAGCCCTACCGGCTCCCCGTTGGCGAGCTCAGTCGGCCGTGGCGTCCGCTCGAACGAGTCGGCGAACCTGAACCACGTAAAGGACTCCTGCCCACCAATAGAGCGTTGTACCCCATCCGGCGAACGCCCATCCGAAAACAGCAGCGAGTGTATGCAACCAACCACTTCCGTCACTCAGGAGGAGCAGGGGAAGGCGTACATCAGGTTGAACGTCGCCGCCTTGCCGAGGAAGTTCACCTGGGGCGGCGGATAGCCGTGGCGCCTGAGCACACCCACCATCACCAGCAGCACCAACTCACGGGCCAGAAGAACCGCGGTGAGCCACAGCGGGAGGATCTCGCGCCAGGTGAGTCCGACGAGTGTCGACAGAATGTAGAGCCGGTCCGCGGCCGGGTCGAGGATGCGCCCAGGCTGCTGATCTGGTTCCAGTGGCGGGCCAGCTTCCCGTCGAGATAGTCGCTGATCCCGCTGAGAGCGAGCACGAGCAGTGCCCATCCGTCGCTCTTGGGCCCGCCGAACTCGGGCCGGAGGATCAGCCACAGGAAAAGCGGTACGCCGACCAGTCGCGCCATGCTGAGGATGTTGGGGATGGTGAGGACGCGATCGGTCTGGACGCGTGTCTCCTGGACCTCCACCCGGAAGCCTCCTGTGGGAACGAGCCAACTGTGCTCCCTGACCTTACCGGTAGGGCCTTCCAGCCCACGCACAGGGTTCCGGACACTCACCGGAGAAACAAAGGCCCTGCCAGAGAAGAACTTCTCTGGCAGGGCCTTATAAAGTGTTCGGCAGCGACCTACTCTCCCACAAGGTCCCCTTGCAGTACCATCGGCGCAGAAAGGCTTAGCTTCCGGGTTCGGAATGTAACCGGGCGTACCCTAACGCAATAACCACCGAAACACCACAAAACACACAACCAAAACAAGGTTGTTGCTTCAGAACCAACACAGTGAACGCGAGCACCTGAGGACAAGCCCTCGGCCTATTAGTACCAGTCAACTCCAACCGTTACCGGTCTTCCATATCTGGCCTATCAACCCAGTCGTCTACTGGGAGCCTTAACCCTCAACGGGGTGGGAGTCCTCATCTCGAAGCAGGCTTCCCGCTTAGATGCTTTCAGCGGTTATCCCTCCCGAACGTAGCCAACCAGCCATGCCCTTGGCAGAACAACTGGCACACCAGAGGTCCGTCCGTCCCGGTCCTCTCGTACTAGGGACAGCCCTTCTCAAGACTCCTACGCGCACAGCGGATAGGGACCGAACTGTCTCACGACGTTCTAAACCCAGCTCGCGTACCGCTTTAATGGGCGAACAGCCCAACCCTTGGGACCGACTCCAGCCCCAGGATGCGACGAGCCGACATCGAGGTGCCAAACCATCCCGTCGATATGGACTCTTGGGGAAGATCAGCCTGTTATCCCCGGGGTACCTTTTATCCGTTGAGCGACGGCGCTTCCACAAGCCACCGCCGGATCACTAGTCCCGACTTTCGTCCCTGCTCGACCCGTCAGTCTCACAGTCAAGCTCCCTTGTGCACTTACACTCAACACCTGATTACCAACCAGGCTGAGGGAACCTTTGGGCGCCTCCGTTACCCTTTAGGAGGCAACCGCCCCAGTTAAACTACCCACCAGACACTGTCCCTGATCCGGATCACGGACCCAGGTTAGACATCCAGCACGACCAGAGTGGTATTTCAACAACGACTCCACACCAACTAGCGTCAGCGCTTCACAGTCTCCCACCTATCCTACACAAGCCGAACCGAACACCAATATCAGCTATAGTAAAGGTCCGGGGTCTTTCCGTCCTGCTGCGCGAAACGAGCATCTTTACTCGTAATGCAATTTCACCGGGCCTATGGTTGAGACAGTCGAGAAGTCGTTACGCCATTCGTGCAGGTCGGAACTTACCCGACAAGGAATTTCGCTACCTTAGGATGGTTATAGTTACCACCGCCGTTTACTGGCGCTTAAGTTCTCAGCTTCGCCACACCAAAATGCAGCTAACCGGTCCCCTTAACGTTCCAGCACCGGGCAGGCGTCAGTCCGTATACATCGCCTTACGGCTTCGCACGGACCTGTGTTTTAGTAAACAGTCGCTTCTCGCTGGTCTCTGCGGCCACCCCAGCTCAAGGCGCACAGCCCATCACCAGAAATGGCCCCTTCTCCCGAAGTTACGGGGCATTTTGCCGAGTTCCTTAACCATAGTTCACCCGAACGCCTCGGTATTCTCTACCAGACCACCTGAGTCGGTTTAGGGTACGGGCCGCCACAAAACTCGCTAGAGGCTTTTCTCGACAGCATAGGATCATCCACTTCACCACAATCGGCTCGGCATCAGGTCTCAACCACATGTGCGACGGATTTACCTACCGCACGGCCTACACCCTACCCCGGGACAACCACCGCCCGGGCTGGACTACCTTCCTGCGTCACCCCATCACTCACCTACTACAAGTCTGGTCCGTCGGCTCCACCACTCCCCTCAACTCCGAAGAGATCAGGGCGGCTTCACGGACTTAGCATCGCTCGATTCGATGTTTGACGCTTCACAGCGGGTACCGGAATATCAACCGGTTATCCATCGACTACGCCTGTCGGCCTCGCCTTAGGTCCCGACTTACCCTGGGCAGATCAGCTTGACCCAGGAACCCTTAGTCAATCGGCGCACACGTTTCCCACGTGTGAATCGCTACTCATGCCTGCATTCTCACTCGTGAACCATCCACAACTCGCTTACACGGCTGCTTCACCCGGCACACGACGCTCCCTACCCACCCGAATCCCCGTTAGGAGTAATATCCGAGTGACACGACTTCGGCGGTACGCTTGAGCCCCGCTACATTGTCGGCGCGGAATCACTTGACCAGTGAGCTATTACGCACTCTTTCAAGGATGGCTGCTTCTAAGCCAACCTCCTGGTTGTCTCTGCGACTCCACATCCTTTCCCACTTAGCGTACGCTTAGGGGCCTTAGTCGATGCTCTGGGCTGTTTCCCTCTCGACCATGGAGCTTATCCCCACAGTCTCACTGCCGCGCTCTCACTTACCGGCATTCGGAGTTTGGCTAAGGTCAGTAACCCGGTAGGGCCCATCGCCTATCCAGTGCTCTACCTCCGGCAAGAAACACACGACGCTGCACCTAAATGCATTTCGGGAGAACCAGCTATCACGGAGTTTGATTGGCCTTTCACCCCTAACCACAGGTCATCCCCAGGTTTTCAACCCTGGTGGGTTCGGTCCTCCACGAAGTCTTACCTCCGCTTCAACCTGCCCATGGCTAGATCACTCCGCTTCGGGTCTTGAGCGTGCTACTCCACCGCCCTCTTCGGACTCGCTTTCGCTACGGCTCCCCACACGGGTTAACCTCGCAACACACCGCAAACTCGCAGGCTCATTCTTCAAAGGCACGCAGTCACGACACTGAATGAAAACACCCAGTGCGACGCTCCCACGGCTTGTAGGCACACGGTTTCAGGTACTATTTCACTCCGCTCCGCGGTACTTTTCACCATTCCCTCACGGTACTATCCGCTATCGGTCACCAGGGAATATTTAGGCTTAACGGGTGGTCCCGCCAGATTCACACAGGATTTCTCGGGCCCCGTGCTACTTGGTGGTCCTCAAGCAAGCCGCAAGAATTTCAGCTACGGGGTCTTACCCTCTACGCCGGGCCTTTCGCATGCCCTTCGCCTACCCTCACGGTTTCTCACTCACCGACCGGCCGGCAGACCGATCAAGAGAACTCCCACAACCCCGCATGCGCAACCCCTGCCGGGTATCACACACATACGGTTTAGCCTCATCCAGTTTCGCTCGCCACTACTCCCGGAATCACTATTGTTTTCTCTTCCTGCGGGTACTGAGATGTTTCACTTCCCGCGTTCCCTCCACACTGCCTATGTGTTCAGCAGCGGGTGACAGCCCATGACGACTGCCGGGTTTCCCCATTCGGACACCCCGGATCACAGCTCGGTTGACAGCTCCCGGGGCCTATCGCGGCCTCCCACGTCCTTCATCGGTTCCTGGTGCCAAGGCATCCACCGTGCGCCCTTAAAACTTGGCCACAGATGCTCGCGTCCACTGTGCAGTTCTCAAACAACAACCAGCCACCCGCCACCCCACCCAACACGAGCGAAGAACACCGGGACCGGCACCGAAGAAACAAGACAAGCCCATTCCCTCAGACACCCAACAGCGCGCCCACACCACCACACCCCGCAAACCAGCTTTCCACGCCGAAGCAGTACTCACCAAGCCCACACAAGTGCGACAGTGCCGAATAGTCAACGTTCCACCCATGAGCAACCACTCCAGGACACTCGCCCGAAGCTGGCTAAACGCTCCTTAGAAAGGAGGTGATCCAGCCGCACCTTCCGGTACGGCTACCTTGTTACGACTTCGTCCCAATCGCCAGTCCCACCTTCGACGACTCCCTCCCACAAAGGGTTGGGCCACCGGCTTCGGGTGTTACCGACTTTCGTGACGTGACGGGCGGTGTGTACAAGGCCCGGGAACGTATTCACCGCAGCAATGCTGATCTGCGATTACTAGCGACTCCGACTTCATGGGGTCGAGTTGCAGACCCCAATCCGAACTGAGACCGGCTTTTGAGATTCGCTCCACCTCACGGCATCGCAGCTCATTGTACCGGCCATTGTAGCACGTGTGCAGCCCAAGACATAAGGGGCATGATGACTTGACGTCGTCCCCACCTTCCTCCGAGTTGACCCCGGCAGTCTCCTGTGAGTCCCCGGCATAACCCGCTGGCAACACAGAACAAGGGTTGCGCTCGTTGCGGGACTTAACCCAACATCTCACGACACGAGCTGACGACAGCCATGCACCACCTGTACACCGACCACAAGGGGACACTGTCTCCAGCGTTTTCCGGTGTATGTCAAGCCTTGGTAAGGTTCTTCGCGTTGCGTCGAATTAAGCCACATGCTCCGCCGCTTGTGCGGGCCCCGTCAATTCCTTTGAGTTTTAGCCTTGCGGCCGTACTCCCAGGCGGGGAACTTAATGCGTTAGCTGCGGCACGGACAACGTGGAATGTCGCCCACACCTAGTTCCCAACGTTTACGGCGTGGACTACCAGGGTATCTAATCCTGTTCGCTCCCCACGCTTTCGCTCCTCAGCGTCAGTATCGGCCCAGAGATCCGCCTTCGCCACCGGTGTTCCTCCTGATATCTGCGCATTTCACCGCTACACCAGGAATTCCGATCTCCCCTACCGAACTCTAGCCTGCCCGTATCGAATGCAGACCCGGAGTTAAGCCCCGGGCTTTCACATCCGACGCGACAAGCCGCCTACGAGCTCTTTACGCCCAATAATTCCGGACAACGCTCGCGCCCTACGTATTACCGCGGCTGCTGGCACGTAGTTAGCCGGCGCTTCTTCTGCAGGTACCGTCACTCACGCTTCTTCCCTGCTGAAAGAGGTTTACAACCCGAAGGCCGTCATCCCTCACGCGGCGTCGCTGCATCAGGCTTGCGCCCATTGTGCAATATTCCCCACTGCTGCCTCCCGTAGGAGTCTGGGCCGTGTCTCAGTCCCAGTGTGGCCGGTCGCCCTCTCAGGCCGGCTACCCGTCGTCGCCTTGGTAGGCCATCACCCCACCAACAAGCTGATAGGCCGCGGGCTCATCCTGCACCGCCGGAGCTTTCCACCACCAACCATGCGGTCAGCAGTCATATCCGGTATTAGACCCCGTTTCCAGGGCTTGTCCCAGAGTGCAGGGCAGATTGCCCACGTGTTACTCACCCGTTCGCCACTAATCCACCCCGAAAGGCTTCATCGTTCGACTTGCATGTGTTAAGCACGCCGCCAGCGTTCGTCCTGAGCCAGGATCAAACTCTCCGTGAATGCTTCAAACAAACACGAGAGCGGAACCACCAGAGGAATAACCCAGTGATCCACAGCGTCCTCGCTGTATATTTCTTCAAAGGAACCCAGCCCTCTCGAAACTCTCTCCGAGAGAGATGGGGTATCAACATATCTGGCGTTGACTTTTGGCACGCTGTTGAGTTCTCAAAGAACGGACGCTTCCTTCGAAACCGTTTCACCGGTCTCTCCGGGCGCTTCCTTCGGTGTTTCCAAACTCTATCAGACCATTTCCGTCTTCCCGAACCGGCATTGCGCGCGGGCACGCAAAAGCTAATCCATGAAATTGGAGTCAGATCTCATAGTTCCGCCTTGACCATGGATGAGATCGCGGCTTCACCGCGAGGCTTCACCCTGAGGCGGGTCTACGACCATACAGGGCCCTGAGCGGCCGAGGCAAATCGATTCCTCGGCGCTCTGACCGGCTCCGTCCCCAGTGCCCGCACGGAATCCGCAGTTCCTATGACTTACCCTTCTGAGCAGCGCGTCCCCGGTACAGGTAGGGCCGCGCGCGTGATGAAAACTCCACCCCTGGGAGGCTCCGCATGACCACCGTGACGGCTCCGATCGCCGGTCGGGCGATCGGACTCGCGGCAGTGCCCGACCCGTGTTCTCTGGTGCGATGGTGGGGCCCGGCACCGCGATCGAACCGGCGCTGGAGCCCTCGGAGGCGGTCGCTCCCGTCGACGGGGTTGTCGTCTCCCTCCACGCGCACGCGTTCGTGATCGTCGATGACGAGGGCCACGGCGTGCTCACGCACCTCGGGATCGACACCGTGCAGCTCAACGGTGAGGGCTTCGAACTGCTCGTCGCCAAGGGCGACACCGTGCAGCGCGGGCAGGCCGTGGTGCGCTGGGACCCTCCGCCGTCGTGTCCGCGGGCAAGTCGCCGGTCTGCCCGATCGTCGCGCTCGAAGCCTCCGCCGAGGCCCTGCGCTCCGTCGTCGAGGACGGCGACGTGCGGTCCGGCGATCCTCTCTTCCACTGGCAGTGACCCTGCGCCGGCCCTTGAGAGGGCCGCGCGTTCGACATCCACGGCGGCGGCACGGGTCGTCGCATCGACCGGAGACGGGTGACATGGAGACAACCCTGCGAGGCGTCGGGGTGAGCCACGGCGTGGCGATCGGCGAGGTGCGGCACATGGGCACGGCGGTGCTGGAGCCGCCGGCCAAGCAGATCCCGGCGGAGGAGGCGGAGCGCGAGCAGGGCAGGGCGCGGCAGGCCGTCGAGGCGGTCTCCGCCGATCTGCTGGCGCGCGGCAATCTGGCGGGCGGCGAGGCGCAGGCCGTGCTGGAGGCGCAGGCCATGATGGCTCAGGACCCCGAGCTGATGGCCGATGTCGAGCGGCGCATCGCGGTGGGCAGCACCGCGGAGCGCGGGTGTACGACGCGTTCGCCTCTTATAGGGCGCTGCTCGCCGGGGCCGGGGAGTATCTGGCAGGCCGGGTGGCCGACCTGGACGACGTACGGAACCGGATCGTGGCGCGGCTGCTGGGCGTGCCGATGCCGGGGTGCCGGACAGCGACGAACCGTACGTGCTCATCGCGCGCGATCTGGCTCCCGCGGACACGGCGCTGCTGGACCCGTCGTTGGTCCTCGGTTTCGTGACGGAGGAGGGCGGCCCCACCAGCCACAGCGCCATCCTGGCGCGGGCCCTGGTGTGCCCGCCGTGGTGGCGCTGCCGGGTGCGGGTGAGATCTCCGAGGGCACCTCGGTCGCGGTCGACGGCAGCACCGGTGAGGTGTTCGTCGACCCGAGCGCGGAGAAGCGCGCGGTGCTGCTCCAGGCCGCGGAGGAGCGCAGGGCCGCGCTCGCCGCGTCGTCCGGGCCCGGTGCGACGTCGGACGGGCACAAGGTCCCGCTGCTGGCGAACATCGGCGGTCCCGCGGATGTGGAGGCCGCGGTGGAGGCGGGCGCGGAGGGCGTCGGTCTGTTCCGTACCGAGTTCCTCTTCCTGGACGACAGCAAGCAGGCGCCGTCGGAGGAGAAGCAGGTCGAGGCGTACCGCACGGTGCTGGAGGCCTTCCCGAGGGGCGGGTGGTGGTGCGGGTCCTCGACGCGGGGCGGACAAGCCGCTGGACTTCCTCACGCCCGCGGACGAGCCGAATCCGGCACTGGGTGTGCGAGGGCTGCGGACGCTGCTGGACCACCCGAGGTGCTGCGGACGCAGCTGACGGCGCTGGCGAAGGCGTCCGAGGGGCTGCCGGTCTACCTTGAGGTCATGGCGCCGATGGTGGCGGACCGTGTCGACGCCAAGGCGTTCGCCGACGCCTGCCGGGAGGCCGGGCTGCGGGCGAAGTTCGGGGCGATGGTGGAGATTCCGTCCGCCGCGCTGCGGGCGCGCTCGATCCTCCAGGAGGTCGAGTTCCTGTCGCTGGGCACCAACGACCTCGCGCAGTACACGTTCGCCGCCGACCGGCAGGTGGGCGCGGTCTCGCGGTTGCAGGACCCGTGGCAGCCCGCGCTGCTGGACCTCGTGTCGGCCTCCGCCGAGGCCGCGCGTGCCGAGGGCAAGAGCTGCGGGGTGTGCGGCGGGCGGCTTCCGACCCGCTGCTCGCGTGTGTGCTGACCGGTCTGGGCGTCACCAGCCTCTCGATGGGTGCCGCGTCGCTTCCGTACGTGCGGGCCACGCTGGCTAAGCACACGCTCGCGCAGTGCGAGCGGGCCGCTTCGGCGGCGCGGGCCGCGGACACGGCCGAGGAGGCGCGGGCCGCGGCGCAGGCGGTGCTGTCCGGCGAGTGAGGCCGGGGCTTCGCCTGTTGCGCCAACTCGTCCTCGTCGGTGGGCGGTCGCGCGCGTGAGGTCGCCGGGGCGTCCTGTCGTACGGCTCGTACGACAGGACGCTCCCTGTTCTGTCGTGTGGTGCGCCCGGTGTCAGTCGGCCGCCGGGGCGGCAGGGGCAGTCCCGCGCGGTACTCCACGCCGTGCTCGGGAGCGATGGGTTCGCCGGTCTCCGCGTCCGTGCAGTACGCCGCGAAGACCTCCGCCTCGGTGAGCGGGTGCGGCCAGCCGTGGTGCAGCGCCCAGCCGCGGACCGTGTCGCCGTGGCCGGGCCGGGTGGTGCGCAGCACGATGCCCCGGCGCCGTCGGTGACGATGCCGCAGGCCAGCACCGTACGGAAGAGCAGCGCGTCGACGTCGGCCAGGGACGGTGACGCGTCCGTCGGTGTCTCGGCGCGGCACACCGCGACCAGGGATGTGCCGTCGACCGGGACGCTGCACACGAGGTGGTGGCTGCCCGGTCCTACGGCGTCGAGCAGGGCCCGCAGGGCGAGGTCCGCGCGCTCCAGCGCCGCCCGGCTCGCGTCCTCGCCGCCATGTCGGCGCTCGCCCGCGCGGGCGAGCAGCACGGTCGCGCACTCCCAGGTGGCCTGCCGCTCGACGGTGCCGACGAGGTGGTGCAGCACCTGCGCCAGGGGACGGCCGTCGTAGGTGACGGTCCCGGCCGCGGTCGCCGCCTCCGCCGTGTAGCGCGCGCGGCCGTCGGCGGTGTCCGGGTCCAGGCCGATCTCGGCGCAGAACCGCTCGTACGCCACCGGGTCGAACAGCGCGACGGTGGTGTGCACGCCCTGTGATGAGAGCGTCCGCAGCAGGCCCTCCATCCGCCGCAGGTACTCCGTGTGGTCCGCGAATCCGAACGACGCGTAGCGCCGCATGGCCGCGAAGTCCCTCTCGTCCGCCAACAGCGCGACGGTGCTGGGACTTCGCGGCGCAGGTCGCGCCGCCCCGCGCGGCTTCCGCGGTGTCGTCGGTACGTGACGCCCCGTTCGGCACGTGTCATGGCTCCCCTCGACATACGGTGATCAATACTCACTCACCGTAACCGGGGCACTGACAACGGTCAGTGGGAGCGGGCGCGTGCCAGGTGTTCGTAGAAGCTCAGGAGTTCGGCGTTGTCGACCGAGCCGATGTTCACGGCCTGGGAGACGTCGGCGCCCTGGAGGATTCGTTTGACGGGGACCTCGATGCGCTTGCCGGTGAGGGTGTGCGGCACGCCCGGCACCTCGATGATCTCGTCGGGGACGTGGCGCGGGAGAGTTGGGCGCGGATGGCGGACTTGACCCGGGCGCGCAGTTCGTCGTCGAGCACCGCGCCGGGTGCGAGGTGGACGAACAGCGGCATCCAGTAGCCGCCTCCGGGCTCCTCGACGCCGATGACGAGGGATTCGCGGATCTCGGGGAGGCGTTCGACGACCTCGTAGATGTCGGCGGAGCCCATCCGGACGCCCTGCCGGTTGAGGGTGGAGTCGGAGCGTCCGTGGATGACGACTGAGCCGCGTGCGGTGAGGGTGATCCAGTCGCCGTGCCGCCAGACGCCGGGGTACATCTCGAAGTAGCTGTCGTGGTACCGGCTGCCGTCCGGGTCGTTCCAGAAGCGGACCGGCATCGACGGCATGGGGCGGGTGACGACCAGTTCGCCGACCTCGTCGACCACGGGCCTGCCCTGCGGGTTCCACGCCTGGAGATCCACTCCGAGGGCCGGGGCCTGCAACTCACCGATGTACACGGGGAGGGTGGGGACGGCACCGGCGAAGCAGCTGCACACATCGGTTCCGCCACTGACGGAGGCAATCCACATCTCCTCGTCACCACTGCCGGGGATGCGGCGCTTTTCGAGGACGGGGCAAACTCGTCGTGGATCCAGCGGAAGCCATCGGGCGGCAGCGGCGAACCGGTGGTGGCGACACAACTGACACGGGAGAGATCGAAGTCGCGGGCGGGGTGCACACCGGCCTTGCGGCAGGCCATGACATAGGCGGCGGAGGTGCCATAGACCGTGGTGCCGGTGCGCTCCACCACGCGCCACTGGGCGGCGACGTCGGGGTGACCGGGGCTGCCGTCGTACAGGACGACAGTGGAGCCGACGAGCAGTCCGGAGACGAGGAAGTTCCACATCATCCAGCCGGTGGAGGTGAACCAGAAGAAGCGGTCCTCGGGGCCGAGGTCACAGTGCAGACCTACTTGCTTGAGATGCTCCAGGAGGATGCCGCCCTGTGATTGCACGATGGCCTTGGGCAGGCCGGTGGTACCGGAGGAGTACAGCACCCACAGGGGATGGTCGAAGGGGACCTGTTCGTAGACCGGCTCCGTCGGCCGGGCGATGAGCGACTCCCAGTCGAGCGCACCCTCGGGGCGTCGGTGCCGAGCAGCGGGATGTGGACGACGGCCCGCAGGGTGGGCAGCGCGGCGCGCAGTTCGGCGACGGTCGCGGTGCGGTCGTGCTCCTTGCCTCCGTAGCGGTAGCCGTCGACGGTGAACAGGACGACGGGCTCGACCTGCTGGAAGCGGTCCAGGACGCTACGCGCGCCGAAGTCGGGGGCGCAGGAGGTCCACACGGCGCCGACGGCGGCGGTGGCGAGCAGGGCGACGACGGCCTGGGGATGTTCGGTACGTATCCGCTGACGCGGTCCCCGGGCGTACGCCCAGGCGGCGCAGCTCGGCGGCGAGGGCGCCGACCTGGCCGCGCAGCTCGCCCCAGGTCACCGGGTGCGGCCGGTGGGTCTCGTCGACCGCGAGGAGGGCGGGGCCTCCGCGCGGTCGGGGTCGGCGGCGGCGCGCAGAGCGTGCTCGGCGTAGTTCACGGTGGCGCCGGGGAACCAGCGGGCGCCGGGCATGGCGGGGTCGGCGAGCACGGTCTCGTACGGGGAGGTGAACCGCACGTCGAACCACTCGGCGACCGCGCGCCAGAAGGACTCCAGGTCCTCCACCGACCAGCGGTGCAGCGCCGCGTAGTCACCCGCCGGGTCGTCGGCGGCCGGCGCGGGAGCGCCGTGCCGTTCCGCCGCCCACGCGTGGAAGCGGGTGATCGTGGCGGTGGCGACGCGGTCCGCGCCGGGGCGCCACAGGGGTGGGCCCGGTCGTCGGGCTGCGGGACGGTGGTCATCGGGCGGCTCCCGGGCTGTAGTTCTGTGCGCTCGCGGCTGTTGTGGACGATGCCACGTGATCGACTCGCGCACCAGGGCGTCGCCGCGGGCCGGGGCCGGGTGAGTGGGGATCGGATCGCAGGTGAACGGCAGTTGAACTCAGGCCGTGCCGGGCACCGTCAATGGCAGGGTGATCAGCATGGATGCGCGTGACCTGGTGCGATCGATGAAGGTGGTCGGCACGGCCCGTGGCCGGCTGTCGCTGCGGTCGGCATGGCGGACCCGCCGTGCCGACGCGGCGGGCTCCCCGGCTCGGCCCGGAGCGGGCCCGGATGCCGGGCACGGCGCGGGTGCCGAACCAGCCGGGGGCGGCGTGGTGCGGTTCGCGCGGTCCTCCTGCGGGTGCGGGTGGCCGCCGGGGCGCGGTGTTCTGCGGCTGGGACGGGGCCGAGCCGGAGCCGTCGTACGCGCTCGACGGGCGTGTCCGGAGGCGGACGAGCGCGCCACGCTGGAGCCGGACACCGACGGCGGCTGGCGGGTGGTGTCCGAGCGGGTGACCGTCGCGGTGTCCCGGATCGGCGCGGTGGAGGTGCGGACGCCGGGCGGGGTGGTGCTGCGCCGGGACCTGCCTCCGCGCTGGTGGGCGCCCGTGGGGGCGGAGGACCCGTACGCGCCCGGCGAGCGGGATGGGGAGCGGGACGACGAGCGGATCGGGGAGCGGGACGACGAGCGGGGTGGCGAGCGGATCGGGGAGCGGACGGCGAAGGAGACGAGAAGGGAGGTGGAGATGGGCGGGTACGGGGCGCGGCGCGGGCGCGGGAGCGGACGGGCGGAGCACGGCGGCGGCCCCGGCGGGTGGTGCGGGCGCTGGGTGCAGCGGTCCGAAGTCCCCGCCGACGCACGGTTCTTCGGGCTCGGCGCGCGGGCGGCCGGGCCGCGGCTGCGGGACGGCACGTACCGGCTGTGGAACACCGATCCGGGGAGCGCCGCGGGCGGGTCCCGGAGGGCTTCGCGCCGGGCGACGACCCGCTGTACCTGACCATGCCGGTGCAGTTCGTCGTCGCAGACGCGGGCACCCATCTGGTCTTCCACGACAACACGTGGGACGGGTACGTCACGCTGCGCGAGGGTGAGGAGGGCGCGGGCTCGGGGCACGACCGGCCCGGCGGCTGCGGTGTGCGGATGGAGGGCGGGCCGCTGCGCTACTGGGTGATCGTGGGCACCCCTCCCGGGTGCTGCACTCCTGGACGGCGCTCACCGGCGCGCCCGCGCTGCCGCCGCGCTGGGCGCTGGGCCACCACCACGCGCGCTGGGGTTCGGCAGCCAGGAGGAGGTGCGGCGGATCGTCGCGGGCTACCGGGAGCGGAGGCTTCCGCTGTCCGCGCTGCACCTGGACATCGACCACTATCGCGACCACCGGGTCTTCACCGTCGACACCGACCGCTTCCCCGATCTGCCCGCCCTCGCCTCGGAGTTGCGTCAGGAGGGGTGCGGCTGGTCTCGATCGTCGATCCGGCGGTGGGGTGCGGCCGGGCGACCCGGCGTACGACAGCGGGGACGCCGAGGACGTGTTCGTACGGGACGCGAGTGGGGAGCGGGTGCGCGGGTGGTGTGGCCCGGGAGGCGGTCTATCCGGACTTCACCGATCCGCGGGTACGCAAGTGGTGGGGCGGGCTGTACGCGGAGCGGCTGGCGCAGGGCTTCTCGGGCATGTGGCACGACATGAACGAGCCGGTGTCGTTCGCCGCCTTCGGCGACCCCACGCTGCCGCGTTCCGCTCGGCACGCGCTGGAGGGCCGCGGCGGGGACCACCGGGAGGCGCACAACGTGTACGCGTTGGCCATGGCGCGCTCCGGGTACGAGGGGCTGCGCGAGCTGCGGCCGGACGAGCGGCCGTTCCTGTTCTCGCGGTCGGGCTGGGCCGGGATGCAGCGGTACGGGGCACCTGGTCGGGCGACGTGGTGAGCGACTGGGAGGGGCTGCGGGCCTCGCTCGCCCTGGTGCTGGGGCTGGGGCTGTGCGGAGTGCCGTATTCCGGGCCCGACATCGGGGCTTCACCGGCCACCCTCCCCGAGCTGTATCTGCGCTGGTTCCAACTGGGCGCGTACCTGCCGCTGTTCCGCACCCACGCGGCGATCACGGCGGGCGGCGCGAGCCGTGGGAGTTCGGGACCGAGGTCCTTGAGGGCGCGGCGGCGGCGCTGCGCGAACGGCGGCGCCTGATGCCGTACTTCGTCACGCTCGCGCACGTGGCGGCGCGCACCGGGGCACCGTACGTACGGCCGGTGTGGTGGCGTACGCCGCGGGATCGGAGGCTGCGCGACTGCGAGGACGCGTTCCTGCTGGGCGACGCGCTGCTGGTGGCGCCGGTGCTGGAGGAGGGGCCAGGCGGCGGACGGTGCGGCTGCCGCGGGGACGGTGGTACGACACGGCGACCGGCCGGGCGTACGACGGGCCTGGCCAGGTGACCGTGGACGCGCGCTGTCGCGGATCCCGGTGTTCGCGCGGGCGGGCGCGGTGGTGCCGGTGGCGGCGCGGGAAGCGGGGTGACGGGCACGTCGGATGGGGTGGACGGGGTGAGCGGAATCGCGGTTGAGCGGGGTGAGGCGGTCGAAC
This sequence comes from Streptomyces sp. M19, assembly GCA_038070365.1. Classification (GTDB taxonomy): domain Bacteria; phylum Actinomycetota; class Actinomycetes; order Streptomycetales; family Streptomycetaceae; genus Streptomyces. The sequence continues at coordinate 1,522,616 of JAMYWE010000001.1, forward strand.
TGGAGGTGGCCTCCGGCCGAGGGCGGGCCGGTGGTGGGGTGCTGATCGGCGACGTGGGTGACGGATGGGAGCGGCCGGAGGCCGTGCGTTCGTGTCACGGTTGCGGGGCGACGAGGTCGTGGTGACGGAGGAGGAGGACGGGCCCGGCCCGCTTCCCGGTACGGGTCCGGGGCCGGGGCGGGGCGTGGACCTGGGTCGGGGTAGCCGTGAGGTCGGCCCCGGGCCGGGTGGGGCCAGGTCCGGACCCGAGGGGCGGGGTCCGGCCCGGCTAGGACCGGAGCCGGAGCCGAGGCGGGGCCAGGCCGGGCCAAAGTTGGGCCACGGTTGGGCCAGGGCCGACGCCGGAGCCAGGCCGAGGCCGGGTCCTAGGCCGGGGTCAGAGGCAGGGGCCGGAGGCCAGAGCCAAGGCCGGGGCCAGGAGCCAGAGGCAGGAGCCAAGGCTAGGGCCAAAGCCGAGGTCGGGTCCGAGGTCGGGTCCGAGGCCAGAGCCGAGGACGGACGGGCAGGGGCCGAGGGCCGGGCCAGGGCCAAGTCCGAGGTCAGGACTAAGACCAGGCCAGGGCCATGACAGGGACCGGAGCCGGGCCAGAGGCCAAGGCCGAAGTCGAGGCCAGGACCAGAGGCCAAGACTGGAACCGGGCCAAGGCCAGAGCCAAGGTCGGGGCCAGAGGCCAGAGGCCAGAGCCAAGGCTGGGGCCGGGCAAGGCAGGGGCCGGGGTCAGGGCAGGGCCGAAGTGGTGGCCGAGCCAGGCCGGAGGCCAGAGCGATGCCGGGCCGAGGAGGCCGGAGCAAGGCAGGGGCCAGGGCCGGGGCTGGAGGTGGGGATGGGGCCGGGTCGGGGCTCAGGCAGCGGGGTGGAGGCAGGGCAGGGGCCGGAGGCGCGGAACCGGAAGGCAGGGGCCGGAGCAAGGCCGGAACCGGAACAAGGCAGGGCCAGGGCCGGGTTGGGGCCGGGTTGGGATTGGGGCTGGGCCGGGGCTCCGAGGCAGCGGGGCGGAGGCAGGGCCAGGGCCGGAGCCGGGCCCGAGGCCCGAGGCGGTGGGGCGGAGGCCCGGGCGGGGCGGAGGCACGGGGCGGGGTCAGGGGTGGATTCGTTGTGGGTGGGGTTGTTCCGGGGTGGGGGCTGGTATCTGGAGTGTTCATGATCAGACTCGTCGCCGCCGCGCGCCCTCGCCCTGCCCGTCGCCGCCCTGCTCGCCCTCTCCTCCGCCCCGGCTCAGGCCCGAGCCCAGGCCGTCCAGGAGCCGAAGGCTCCCGAGGAGTTCGTGGCGCTGAGCGATGTCGATCCGACGATCGTGCAGGAGATCCGGTACTTCACGCCGCACAACTTCACCGGGCGGCCGGTCGACGGCTACCGGGAGCCGATGTGCCTGCTGACCCGGCCCGCCGCCGAGGCGCTGCGCACGGCGCAGCGGGGCTGCTGCGGCGCGGCTACACGCTCAAGGTCTACGACTGCTACCGGCCGCAGCGCGCGGTGGACTCGTTCGTGACCTGGGCGGAGGACCTGGACGACACGCGGATGAAGGACGAGTTCTATCCGCGGGTCGACAAGTCGCGGCTGTTCGAGGACGGCTACATCGCCGCGCAGTCCGGCCACAGCCGGGGCAGCACGGTGGATCTGACGATCGTTCGGCTGCCCGCGGTGCCGACCCGGCCGTATGCGCCGGGCGAGCCGCTGACGTCGTGCTACGCGCCGCAGGCGGAGCGGTTCCCGGACAACTCCGTGGACATGGGCACGGGTTACGACTGCTTCGACACGCTCTCGCACACGCTCGACCCGCGGATCCAGGGCGCGCGGCGGGCGAACCGGCTGGCGCTGAAGGACGCTCTGGAGCCGTTGGGCTTCGTGAACCTGGCCGAGGAGTGGTGGCACTTCACCTTCCAGCCGGAGCTGTTCCCGGACACCTACTTCGACTTCCCGGTCTCCCGGCGCTCGTTGACCGGGCACCACCGGGTGGCGACCGCCTCCTGACCACGGCCCGTCTCCCCGCCGAGCGCACACCGTCACGCGTGTCGCGTGCGGTGCGCGGCCCTCGCGGCGCGCGTGTCTCCGCTGTTCAGCGGGCGTACGCGACACACGCGCGCCCACCCGGGCGCGTGCCTTGACGCTCTCCCGGCCCCGGTGAACACTGCTCCGGTCGGCGCCGCCTCGCGCGGCGCATGAGCCCTCGACTCCCCAGGGCGATCCGGCGCACGCGCAACGCTCGTACACATCCACCGCCGAGCAACCGGGCGCGGGCGGGCCCCGGCGAGCCACAGGAGCCGTCATGGGCATGGGGTCATCTCCGCCGGGGACGCCGGGCTTTCCCGCGACGCGGGCCGCTGACCGTGCGGTCTCCACGCATCGGGCCCTCCCGCCGCGCACCCTCCGCCCAGCGCCCAGCGCCCACCGAGCGAAGGAGTCGCCATGACGCACACGTCCGCAGCCCACGTCGCCGCGATCGACCAGGGGACCACCTCCAGCCGGTGCATCATCTTCGACCACTCAGGGCGGATCGTCGCCGTCGACCGGCGTGAGCACCGGCAGATCTTCCCCAAGCCCGGCTGGGTGGAGCACGACGCGACCGAGATCTGGTCCAAGGTGCGGGCCGTGGTGGCCGGGGCCCTGGCCAGGCGGGGCTGCGGCCCGACGAACTGAGCGCGGTCGGCATCACCAACCAGCGGGAGACGACGGTGCTGTGGGACCGGTCGACGGGCAAGCCGGTGCACAACGCGATCGTCTGGCAGGACACCCGTACCTCGGGGCTCTGCGACGAACTGGCGGGCGCGGCGGGGCGGGACCGGTTCCGGAGACCACCGGGCTGCCCCTGGCGAGCTACTCTCGGGGCCGAAGGCCGCCTGGCTGCTGGACAACGTACCGGGGTTACGGCTGCGCGCCGAGCAGGGCCAGATCGCCTTCGGCACCATCGACGCGTGGCTGATCTGGAACCTCACCGGCGGCGCCGACGGCGGGTGCACGTCACGGATGTCACCAACGCGGCGCGCACGCTGCTGATGGACCTGAGCACGCTCCAGTGGGACGCCGCGATCCTGGCGGAGATGGGCATCCCGAGGCGGTGCTGCCGGAGATCAGGCCGTCGGCGCGGGTGTACGGGACGGCCGTCGGGCCGCTCGCCGGGTGCCCGTGGCCGCGGCGCTCGGCGATCAGCAGGCGGCCCTGTTCGGCCAGACCTGCTACGGCGTGGGCGACGCCAAGAACACGTACGGGACCGGGAGTTTCCTGCTGCTGAACACCGGCGACCGGCCGGTGCCGTCCACCAGCGGGCTGCTGACCACGGTCGGCTACCGGCTCGACGGCGAACGCCCGGTGTACTGCCTGGAGGGTTCGATCGCGATCACGGGCGCGCTGGTGCAGTGGTTCCGCGACCAGCTCGGCATCATCCGGTCCGCCGACGAGATCGAGCCACTGGCGGCGGGGTGGCGGACAACGGGGCGCGTACATCGTGCCCGCGTTCTCCGGGCTGTTCGCCCGTACTGGCGCCCGGACGCGCGCGGAGTGATCACGGACTGACCCGGTACGTCACCAAGGCGCATCTGGCGCGGGCCGTGCTGGAGGCGACCAGTTGGCAGACGCGCGAGGTGGTGGACGCGATGCGGCAGGACGCGGGGTGCGCATCGATTCGCTGAAGGTGGACGGCGGGATGACCGTCAACGGGCTGCTGATGCAGCATCAGGCGGATGTGCTGGGGTGCCGGTGGTCCGCCCGGCGGTCGCCGAGACCACCTGCCTGGGCGCCGCCTACGCCGCGGGGCTGGCGACGGGGTGTGGCAGGACCTGGACGAACTGCGGTCGCACTGGCGGCGGGACGCGGAGTGGGTACCGCGGATGGCGCCCGAGACGCGCGAGCGAGAGCACCGCAACTGGCGCAAGGCGGTCGAGCGCAGCCTCGGCTGGGTCGAGGAGGAGGCAGCGGCGGCGGAGGGTCGGCCCGCGGACGGTGGACCCACGGGCGGTGGGCCCGCGGACGGCTGACCGGTGGCGCGGTCGGCCCGCCGTTCCTGAGCGGACGCGCGCCGACCGTGCGCCGGGCGGCCCTCCGTCACACGGGCCACCGGCCCACGAGTCCCAAGGGCCGTATGAGTCCCAAGGGGCGTACGAGGCGCACCTGCCCGTACGGGGCGTACGAACCGTCAGGCCGCACATGCCGTACGGGCCGTCATCGGGCCGTACGGGTCAGCCGCGTGCCGTCGTCGTCAGCATCGCCTGCTGGACGACCGAGATCAGCACGTCCTGACGGACTCCCGGCCACGGGCGTCGCACAGCACGACCGGCGTCCCCGGTCGAGGTCGAGCGCCTCGCGCACCGCGTCCTCGGGGTAGACCGGCGCGTGGTCGAAGCAGTTGACCGCCACCGTGAAGGCGATGCCGCGCCGCTCGAAGTAGTCGACGGCGGCGAAGCAGTCCTCCAGCCGACGGGTGTCGGCCAGGACCACCGCGCCCAGCGCGCCGGTCGCCAACTCGTCCCAGAGGAACCAGAAGCGGTCCTGTCCGGGGTGCCGAAGAGATAGAGGACGAGGTCGTCGCGGAGGGTGATCCGGCCGAAGTCCATGGCCACCGTCGTGGTCGACTTGGCCTCGACGCCGGTGAGCTTGTCGACCGGCCGCCCCGCCTCGCTCAGCAACTCCTCGGTGCGCAGCGGCTTGATCTCGCTCACCGCGCCCACCAGCGTCGTCTTCCCGCCCCGAATCCGCCCGCCACCAGGATCTTGAGCGTCACCGGGTCTGCGGCCCCGATGTGGGTGGAGCGCCCGAAGCCCATTGATATCTTCTCCCGTTATGCCGTTTATGCGGATTCGCAGTGTGTCCCGCCGTTCGGCATCCGGTGCGCGATCGGCATCTGCAAAGAAGAACGGTACAACGGGCCGGGAGGCGGCCAACACCCTGGACCGGGCCCCTACGGACCGGAATTCAACGAATGTGACGTTCGGAAATCGCGCGGGCTATGACGAGGCGTTGGATTTCGCTGGTCCCTTCAAAAATGGTGTAGATCTTGGCGTCCCGGTACATACGCTCCACGGGGTGTTCCCGGCTGTAACCCGCGCCGCCGAGGACCTGAATGGCCTTCTCGGTCGCGGTGACCGCGAGTTCACCGGCGCGCAGTTTGGACATCGATCCCTGACCTGCGGTGAAGGCCCGCTCGTTACGGGCCATCCAGGCGGCCTGCCAGATCAGCAGCCGGACCGCCTCGATCTCCGTGCGCAGGTCGGCCAAGGCGAAGGCGATGGCCTGGTTCTCGATGATCGGACGGCCGAAAGCCACGCGTTCACCGGCGTATTCCAGCGCGTACTCATAGGCGGCGCGGGCGATCCCGAGCGCCTGGGCACCGACCGTGGGGCGGCTGACCTCGAAGGTCGCCATGGCGGCCTGCCCTTGGCCCGGCCGCCTTCCGGGCACGGGCCAGCCGCCGGTCCAGGCGCTCCTTGCCGCCGAGGAGGCAGTGGCCCGGCACCCGGACCTCGTCGAGGAAGACGTCGGCGGTGTGCGGGCGCGCAGCCCCAGCTTCTGATCTTGCGGTTGCCCGCCAGGCCCCTGGTGCCGGGCGGGACGATGAACGCCGCCTGGCCCCGGGAGCCGAGTTCGGGGTCCACCGAGGCCACGACCACGTGGACTTCGGCGATGCCGCCGTTGGTGATCCACGCCTTCTGGCCGTGCAGCACCCACTCGTCGCGGGCCTCGTCGTAGCGGGCGCGGGTGCGCATGGCGGAGACGTCCGAACCGGCCTCCGGTTCGGACACGCAGAAGGCGGCCAGTTTGGGTTCGGAGGCGTCGCCGTAGCACTGCGGCACCCACTCCGCGAGTTGGTCGGGGTGCCCGCCGAGAAGATCCCGGCCACCGCCAGGAGGTGCCGAACAGGGCCATGCCGATTCCGGCGTCGCCCCAGAACAGTTCCTCGTTGGCGATCTGGAGGGACAGGCCGCTGGGGTCGCCGAACATGTCGGCCAGCGACTCGAAGCCGTACAGCCCGATCTTGGCCGCCTCCTGGATCACCGGCCAGGGGTCTCCTCGCGTTCGTCCCACTCGGCCGCGGCCGGGCGGACCACCCGGCGGCGAAGCCGTGCACCCAGTCCCGCAGGTCCCGCTGTTCTTCGGTGAGGTCGAGCGAGAAACTCATCGTCGCTTCCGTCCTCACGCCTTGGGTATGTCGAACAGCCGGGTCAGGCCCGTGGCGAGCGCGACATCACCGGCGATCTTGAGCTTGCGGGTCATGAACAGCGTCACGGGGTTGGCGTTGCCGGAGACGAGCTTGAGGAACTCGGCGTCGCCCATGACGAGGGTGACCCGGGCTCCTCGTCCCCGCGTCCCTCGTGGACCGCGCAGGCGCCGTTCTCGATGGCGGTCTCGTAGACCGCGTCGGACTCCCCGGTGATCTTCCAGCGGATCAGGGCCTTGAGCGTCCCCGCGCTCTCGGGGCGGAACTGCCGCTCCATCCGCGCGAACACCTCGCGCAGCACGCGCTCGCGCAGCTCGCCCGTGGCGAGTTGCTCGATGTCCTTGGCGGACAGGCGCTTCACCAGCCGCGCGAACTCCTCCGGGGAGACGGCCGCGAAGTCGAGGGAGGCCACCTCGGCCCTGATGTCTTCAGCCATCGACGCTTCCTTACTCTGCTTCAACTCTTCTTACTCCACAGTAAACTTACTTAGGAGTAAGATTACGACGTGGTAGGTAAGCTGGCAAGGGTGAGCGACAGACCGAGGCGGCGCCTTCCACGGAAGGTCCGGGAGCAGCAGATCATCGACGTGGCGATCCAGGTCTTCTCAAACGCGGCTACCACGCCGCGTCGGTGGACGAGATCGCCGAACTGGCCGGGATCTCCAAGCCGATGGTGTATCTCTACCTCGACTCCAGGAGGGCCTGTTCATCGCGTGCATCCGCCGTGAGGCCGAGCGGCTGACGGCCGCCTTCCAGGAGGCGGCGCGTGACGTCCGCACCCCGAACTGCGGCTGCGCGCCGGGCTCTCGGCGTTCTTCCACTTCGTGGCGGACCACCGGGCCAGCTGGGTGGTGCTGCACCGCCAGGCTTCGGAGCTGAGCGAGGCCGTCACCGCCGAGCTGACCCGGGCCAGGCGCTCGGTCATGGCGGAGGTCGCGGGGCTGGTCGGCGACGCCATCGCGGAGAGCGCGGGACCGGCCCGACTGGGCGGGGAGGACGCCGACTTCGTGGCGCACGCGCTGGTGGGCGCGGCGGACACCCTCACGGACTGGATGGCGGCCCACCCGCACGAGACACCGGACCGGATGACGCTGCGGCTGATGAACATGGTGTGGGTGGGGATGCGCGACGTCCTCGCCGGACAGGTGTGGACCGCCCCGGACGCCCCGGCGGCCCCGGACACCCCGAAGGCCCCGAACGCCCCGAACACCCCGGCCGACTCGACCGCCCCGGACACCCGGCCGTCCCGGCCGCCGCCAAGACGCCAGCCGCCCCGGAGCCGTCAGCCGAGCGGTGACACGCTCCCCGCAGGTGCTCGCGGTCGGTGTCGGCGCCGCGCAGGTCGAACGCCCGGACGCCGTCCCCGCCGCCGTGCCGTCCCCGCCGCCGTGCCGTCCCCGGCCCCGGCCCCGTACGGAAGGTGACCCGCGCGGGCAGCAGCACCGGCGCGCGGAAGTCGACCCGTACCTCGCAGGCGTCCGGCAGCGTGTCGTCCAGCGCCGCCAGGCAGCGGGCCTTGGTCCACATGCCGTGCGCGATGGCGCGCGGGAAGCCGAACAGCCGCGCCGCCAGCGGGTGCAGATGGATCGGGTTGCGGTCGCCGGACGCGGCGGCGTACGCCCGGCCCGCCGAGCCGGGGAACTCCCAGTCCTGGCGTACGGCCCCGGGCCCGCCGAGGTCGGCGGTGGGCTCGGCGACAGCGGCGGCCACACCAGCGGGCACACCAGCGGTGGCGGGCCCGGCCCCGGCGGTCTCAGCGGCCCCAACGGCCTCCGTGGCCCCAGTGGCCTCCGTGGCGTCAGCGGCCTCCGTGGCCTCAGTGACCTCGGCGGGGCACCCGGCGCAGGTAGGTGCTCACCGAGCGCCACGCCACCTCCGCGCCGTCCGGGCCTCGGCCACCACGTCGAGGGCGGCGCCCTTCGCGTGCCGGTACGGCGGTCGCGCCCACACCTCGTACGTCAGTCGCTCGGCCGCGCCGATCGGCCGGAACCGCCGGACCCGGTTGGCCAGATGCACCAGCCCCAGCAGCGGGAACGGGAAGTCCCGGCGCGTCATCAGCGACATCGCCAGCGGGAAGGCCAGCACGTGCGGGTAGGTGACCGGCAGCCGGTCGCCGGGCGGGAAGCCGCAGACCTCGGCGTACCGGCGCAGGTGGTCCGGGTCGACCCGCACGTCGGGCAGCGCCAGCCGCACGTCGGGCGCCCGGTGGCCGGTCCGCTTCGGGACCAGGGCGCGGCCGTAGAGCCCCAGGAGGCCGGGGGCGGCGCGGAGTTCGTCCGTGGGCATCGGCTCACGCTCCCAGCAGGGCCTGGCCGCAGACGCGCAGCACCTGGCCGCCCACCGCGCCGCTGCCGGGCGAGGCGAGGTACGCCACCGCCTCGGCCACGTCGACGGGACGGCCGCCCTGCCCGAGGCTGTTCATGCGGCGTCCGGCCTCCCGGATGAACAGCGGCACGGCCGCGGTCATCTGGGTCTCGATGAACCCGGGCGCGACCGCGTTGACCGTGATCCCGCGCTCGGCCGCGGCGGGCCGCGCCGCCTGGACCAGGCCGATGAGCCCGGCCTTGCTCGCCGCGTAGTTGGTCTGCCCGACGTTGCCCGCGATGCCGCTGATCGAGGAGGTGGCGACGATCCGGCCGCCCTCGCGGACCACCGGGTCGGCCGGGTCCAGCAGCCGCTCGGTGAGGCGCTCGGCCGCCGTGAGGTTCACGGCGATCACGGCGTCCCAGCCCGCGGCGTCCATCCGGCCCAGGGTGCGGTCGCGGGTGATGCCCGCGTTGTGTACGACGACGTCGACGCCGCCGTGGCGTTCGCGCAGTTGGTCGGCGAGGCGCCGGTCCGCGTCGGCCGCGGTGATGTCCAGTTCCAGCGCGCTGCCGCCGATCGCGTCGGCCACCGCGCGCAGCGGCTCGCTCTGGGCGGGCACGTCCAGGCAGACCACGTGGGCGCCGTCCCGGTGCAGGGTCCGCGCCACCACCGCGCCGATGCCGCGCGACGCGCCGGTGACCACGGCGACCCGGCCGTCCAGCGGGCGCTCCCAGTCGGCCGGGCGGTCACCGGTCCGGTCCCGGTGATCCGCAGCGCCTGGCCGGAGACGTAGGCCGAGCGCGCCGACAGCGCGAAGCGCAGCGTGGACTCCAGCCCGTCCTCGGCGCCGGGCGCCACGAGCAGCAGATGCGCGGTGGCCCCGCGCCGCAGTTCCTGCCCACCGACCGGACGAAGCCCTCCAGCGCGCGCTGCGCGACGGCCTCGCGGGCGTCGCCCGCCGCCTCCGGCGGGTGCCGAGCACCACGAGCCGCCCGCAGGGGCGAGCGTGCGGACGCGGGGTGGAAGAAGTCGTGCAGCGCGCGCAGTTGGCCGCTGTCGGTGATGCCGGTGGCGTCGAAGACCAGCGCGGCGGGCCGTTCGGCGTCCGCCGTGACCTCGTCCGCGAAGCGCTCCAGCCGCTCGCGCACCGGCTTGAGGAGCCGTCCGCCGTCCGGGCCGCCGAGCACCACGGGTCCGGGGACGAGCGGCTCCCGGGCACGTACCGCCGCAGTCGCTCGGGGCGCGGCAGCCCGAGGCGCTTGGCCAGGAAGGCCCCGGGTCCGCGTGAGGTCAGCTTCTGGTAGCGATCCACCATTGATTTCCTCCTGACTCTAGAGTAAGTCTACCGAAGAGTAAGTAGATTGGTAGCGCACCACAAGGAGTGGCAGCGATGACGATGCCCGTCCGCCGCGTCGCGGTCGTCGGAGGAAACCGCATACCGTTCGCCCGCGCCGACGGCCCGTACGCCACCGCCTCGAACCAGGAGATGCTCGCCGCGGCTGGGCGGCCTCGTCGACCGGTTCGGGCTGGAGGGCGGCTGCTCGGCGAGTTCGTGGCGGGCGCCGTACTCAAGCACAGCCGGGACTTCAACCTCGCCCGCGAGGTGGTCCTCGGCAGCGCGCTCGACCGCCGCACCCCGGCCTACGACATCCAGCAGGCGTGCGGGACCGGTCTGGAGGCCGTGATCCTCGTCGCCAACAAGATCGCGCTCGGGCAGATCGACGCCGGGATCGCGGGCGGGTGGACACCGCCAGCGACGCGCCGCTCGGCGTCAACGACGAGCTGCGGCGGGTGCTGCTGGCGCGCGCCGCGCCGGACCTCGGGCAGCGGGCCCGCGCGCTGACCCGGTGCGCCCCGGCACCTGGTGCCCGACATCCCGCGCAACGCCGAGCCGCGCACCGGCCTGTCGATGGGCGAGCACGCGGCGCTCACGGCCCGGAGTGGAAGATCTCCCGCGCCGACCAGGACGAGCTGGCCGCGGCCAGCCACCGCAGGCTCGCCACCGCCTACGACCGCGGCTTCTTCGACGACCTGGTGACGCCGTTCCGCGGGCTGGACCGCGACCAGAACCTGCGGCCGGACAGCTCGGTGGAGAAACTGGCGAAACTGCGCCCGGTGTTCGGCGAGGGCGAGGACGCCACGATGACCGCGGGCAACTCCACGCCGCTGACCGACGGCGCGTCCACCGTGCTGCTGGCGAGCGAGGTGGGCGCGCGAGCACGGGCTGCCCGTGCTCGCGTACCTGACCTTCTCCCGCACCGCGGGCGTGGACTTCGTCGACGGACCCGACGGGCTGCTGATGGCCCCGCCTACGCGGTGCCCCGGCTGCTGGCGGACGCCGGGCTCACCCTGGCGGACCTGGACCTGTACGAGATCCACGAGGCGTTCGCGTCCCAGGTGCTGGCCACCCTGGCGGCCTGGGAGGACACCGACTTCTGCACCCGGCGGCTGGGCCTGGACGGGCCGCTGGGCCGGGTGGACCGCGACCGGCTCAACGTCGCCGGTTCGTCCCTGGCCGTCGGGCACCCGTTCGCCGCCACCGGCGGCCGGATCGTCGCCACCCTCGCCAAGCTGCTCGACGAGCGGGCCGCGCGGAGCGAGGGACCGGTGCGCGGCCTGGTCTCGGTGTGCGCCGCCGGCGGTCTCGGGTGACCGCCGTGCTGGAACGCTGACCCGTACCGCCTCCCCGACCCCGCACCACCGCGCACCTCTTCCCCGCGAGCCGCAGCACGAGGAGCAGACCATGGGCGTACGGCACGACATGAACAAGGCAAGGCGGCGGAGCGACCTCGCCGACCGCGTCTCGCTGGAGGTGATCCGCGAGCGAGGCGTCGTACGGGAGGTGCGGGCCGCCGCCCTCACCCGCCGTCCACGACCGGCAGCACCGCCGACATCCCGTTCACCAACGCGGCCGAGGACCCCACCGCGGTGGTCCTGCGGCGCAAGGTGGACGGGTGTGGCGGCCGGTGACCGCCGCGGCGTTCGCCGAGGAGGTGACGGCCACCGCCAAGGGCCTCATCGCCGCCGGGCTCGAACCCGGCGGCCGGGTCGCCGTGATGAGCGCCACCCGCTACGAGTGGTGCGTGCTCGACTTCGCCGTGTGGGCGGCGGGCGGGGAGTCCGTACCGGTCTACGCGACCTCCTCGGCCGAGCAGCTCGCGTGGATCCTGTACGACTCGGCCGCCGCCTTCGTGGTGGTCGAGACCGACGGGCACGCGGAGACCGTGCGGGCCGCGGCGGCGGAGCTGGCGCGACGGCCCCGGGTGTGGCGCATCGAGGGCGGCGCGCTGGCCGAACTCGCCGCCGCCGGGCGGGACGTCCCCGACGAGGAGGTCACCAAGCGGCGGGCCGCGCTGACCCCGGACTCCATCGCCACGCTGTGCTACACCTCCGGCACCACCGGGCGGCCCAAGGGTGCGTGCTCACCCACGGGAACCTGGAGGCGGAGGCCGCCAACACCATCGAGCTGCTGCACCCGGTCTTCAAGGAGATCACCGGCCAGACCGCCGCCACGCTGCTCTTCCTCCCGCTGGCGCACGTCCTCGGCCGCACCATCCAGATCGCCTGCCTGCGGGCGCGGATCGAACTCGGCCACTGCCCGAGCATCAAGCCCGACCAGCTGCGGCCCGAACTCGCCTCCTTCAAGCCGACCTTCGTCGTCGGCGTGCCGTACCTCTTCGAGAAGATCCACGACACCGGACGGGCCACCGCCGAGCGGATGGGCCGCGGCTCCTCCTTCGACCGGGCGCACCGGATCGCCGTGCGGTTCGGGGAGCGGGAGACGGCCAGGTACCTGGGCACCGGGCCCGGTGCCGGGCTCGGGCTGAAACTCGCCTGGGCGCTGTACGACCTCCTGGTCTACCGGCGGATCCGCAAGGCGCTCGGCGGCCGGCTGCGCTACGCCATCAGCGGCGGCTCCCGCTCGACCGCGACCTGAACCTGTTCTTCTACGCCTGCGGCATCGTCATCTACGAGGGCTACGGCCTCACCGAGACGACCGCCGCCGCCGTCCTCAACCCACCGCTGGACCCGCGCCCGGGGACCGTCGGCCAGCCCGTGCCCGGCACGAGCGTGCGCATCGGCTACGACGGCGAGGTGCTCGTCAAGGGCCCGGTCGTCTTCCGTACGTACTGGAACAACGCGGACGCCACGCGCGCCGCGCTGGGCAACGGCTGGTTCACCACCGGCGATCTGGGGCGCCTGGACGAGGACGGCTACCTGACCATCACCGGCCGCAAGAAGGACATCCTCATCACCAGCGGCGGCAAGAACGTCTCGCCCGCGCCGCTGGAGGACCGGCTGCGCAGCCGCCCGCCGATCGCCCAGTGCATGGTGGTCGGCGAGGGCCGCCGCTACGTCGCCGCGCTGGTCACCCTGGACCGGGAGGCGATCGAGCACTGGCTGACGGTCCGCAAGCGGCCGCGCACCACCACCGTGGCCGAACTCGTCGAGGACCCGGAGCTGCTGGCCGACGTGCGCAGCGCGGTGGACTTCGCCAACGAGGCGGTCTCCCAGGCCGAGTCGATCCGCGCCTTCCGGATCGTCGAGGGCGAGTTCACCGAGGACAACGGGCTGCTCACGCCCTCGTTGAAGATCAAGCGGCAGGCCGTGGCCGCCGCCTACGCCGACGAGATCGAGGCGCTCTACCGTGGCTGAGCCGACGCCGGGCGGCGACGAGGCCGCGTACGACTACGACGTGATCGTCATCGGTTCCGGCTTCGGCGGCTCCGTCTCCGCCCTGCGCCTGACCGAGAAGGGGTACCGGGTCGGTGTCCTGGAGGCCGGGCGGCGCTTCACCCGGACGCCCTGCCCAGAACCTCCTGGCGGCTGCGCGACTACCTGTGGGCCCCGGCCCTGGGCCTGTACGGCATCCAGCGCGTCCATCTGCTCGGCAACGTGATGGTGCTGGCCGGGGCGGGGTCGGCGGCGGCTCGCTGAACTACGCCAACACCCTGTACGTGCCGCCGCCCGCGTTCTTCGCCGACCCCAGTGGGGCCACATCACCGACTGGCAGGCGGAGTTGGCCCCGTACTACGACCAGGCCCGGCGGATGCTCGGGGTCCGGCAGAACCCGACCATGACCGCCGCCGACCTGCATCTGCGGGCGGCGGCCGACACGATGGGCGTCGGCGACACCTTCCGGCTCACCCCGTGGGCGTGTTCTTCGGCGACGGCCAGGACGCGGCGGGCGCGGGCGCGGCCGGGCGAGGAGGTGCCCGACCCGTACTTCGGCGGCGCCGGGCCCGCCCGCACCGCGTGCGTGGAGTGCGGCAGTTGCATGACCGGCTGCCGGGTGGGCGCGAAGAACACCCTCACCGAGAACTACCTCCACCTCGCCGAGCGGGCGGGCGCGGTGATCCATCCGCTGACCACCGTCACCGGGCTGGAGGAGGACGGGCACGGCGGCTTCGCGGTACGGGCCGCGCCGACGGACAAGCGGCGCCGCGCGCGGCACGAACGGGTGCTGCGCGCCCGCCGGGTGGTCGTCGCGGCCGGTACGTACGGCACACAGACCCTGCTGCACCGGATGCGGGACACCGGGCGGCTGCCGCGGCTGTCCGCCCGGCTCGGCGAGCTGACCCGCACCAACTCCGAGGCGCTGGTGGGCGCGCTGACCTTCCCCGGCGCTACCGCCGCAAGTACGGGCGCGGCGCGGACACCGACTTCACCCGGGCGTGGCCATTACGTCCTCCATCCACCCCAACGGCACCACCCACGTGGAGAACGTCCGCTACGGCAAGGGCTCCAACCTCATGGCGCTGATCTGCGTGCCGCAGTACCCGGTGGGCGGGCGGCTGCCGAAGTGGCTGGTGGCGCTGGGGCAGTACCTGCGCCACCCGGTGCTGGTGGCGCGCACCGCCACCACCTACCGCTGGTCGGAGCGGACCATCATCGGGCTGGTGATGCAGACCCACGACAACTCGCTGACGACGTTCCGCAGGCGCCGACGGCCGGGCCGGGGCTGCTCACCGCCCGGCAGGGCACGGCGCCCCAACCCGGTGCACATCCCCGAGGGCGCCGAGACGGTCCGGCGGCTGGCGGAGGAGATCAACGGCTTTCCCGGACCAACCTCGGCGAGCTGATCGGCACCCCGCTCACCGCGCACTTCCTGGGCGGCGCTCCGATCGGCGCCGACGCCGAGCACGGTGTGATCGACCCGTACCACCGGCTCTGGGGCACCCGGGCATCTCGGTCGTCGACGGTGCCGCGGTCTCGGCGAACCTGGGGTGAACCCGTCGCTGACCATCACGGCGCAGGCGGAACGGGCGATGGCGCTGTGGCCGAACGCGGGCGAGGCCGACCCGCGGCCCGCGCAGGGCGAGCCGTACGTCCGGCTCGCGCCGGTCGCCCCGGCATCCGGCCGTGCCACGCGGGCGTTCGGGGCGCTACGGCTGCCCGGGCGGCGACCGGGGACTGAACGCCCTGGCGGTGTGGCGCCGTGTGCGGCCCTCCGGGCGGCGTGCGGCGCCGTCGCGCGGGCGTGACGGCCGGGGCCGTGGCGAGCGGGCTCCTGCCCGCGGCTCACGGCTTCTTCCTGTTCGCTTCTCCGCCCGCGCGGCGCAGAGGTGCGCCGATCGTCGTCATCTGCGGCCCGGCGGCCGCACGCACTCCCAGCTACCGCTGGGAGGTACCCCAGCTCACAGCGCGCGCAGGCCGTCGATCACTTCGCGCAGGACGTTCTCGTCCGGCAGCTCCGCCGGGGCACGGGCCGGGAGACGCGGACGAGCGCCGCGTGCAGCAGGTCGCCGATGAGCACCCGCACCACCCCGACCGGCAGGTCGAGTTCGGAGGCCAGCTCCGCGACGGACTGCGGCGCTCCTCGGCTCAGCTCCACGATGTCGATGTGTTCCGGGGACAGGTGTGGTCGTGCACCGTCCGCTGGTCCGCGCTGTCGGCGACGACGACCGCGATCAGGTCGAGCTTGCCGTCCGCCGAACTGCGGGTCCGGCCGCGGGTCATGGCGTACGGCCGGACCACAGGGCCGGCCGCGTCGTCGAACCAGTGCGCGGCGTCTTCCCCGTGTCCGTTCATCTCCCCGTCCTCCGTCAACCGCCGGTTCGGTTGGGCGTCCCCAGGTGCACGCCTACCCGCTTGACCAGCAGTGTCATCTCGTACGCGACCTGGCCCACGTCGGATTCGGCGTCGGCGAGCACGGCCAGGCAACTGCCGTCACCGGCGGCCGTGACGAACAGGAACGCGTCGTCCAGCTCGACGATGGTCTGCCGCACCCGGCCGACCTCGAAGTGGCGGCCGACGCCCTTGGCGAGGCTGTGGAACCCCGAGGCCACGGCCGCCAGGTGCTCCGCGTCCTCGCGGGTCAGATCGCGCGAGCCGCCGGTGGGCAGGCCGTCACCGGACAGGACCAGCGCCTTGCGGATGCTGCCCACGCGCCCGACCAGTTCGTCGAGGAGCCAGTTCAGCTCCCCGGATGTCTTCGCCGATATGTTGCCGGCGTTCGGTGAGTTCATCGACTGTCCCCTCGTGTGTGGATCCAGGTGCCGTGTCCGATGTGCCGCCGATGCCGCTGGAGTTCTGCCTCCGGCCGCGCTGCCAGCCCGCTGGAGCGAGGCCATGGTGGCCCTCGCCTGTTCGGCGTCGCGCTCGGGATCGGTGTCGACAGGGTATCGGTCCGTCTCGTCCGGCGGCAGTGGATCTTTCTTCAGCTGCGGGGCGAGGCTGGCCTGCCGTACGCGCTTGGGGAGCCCGGACGCGGCGCCGCGCGCGGGCGGCCGCTCCGGCCGGGGAGGGTGGACGGCTCGGCGGACCAGGACGGCGCGGGCCGTCCGGGCGCCGGGTCGGACGAGGGGCGTTCCACCCGGGTCGCCCGCCGGCACCGGGCGCCGCTCGGGGCCGGGGTGGCCCGGTTCCGGTCGGCGGCCGGTGGGGTGCGGCCGGGCAGCGGATCCCGCTCGGACCGCTGGGGCCGGGTGGGGAGTTCCGGTCGCCCGTCGGGGCCGCGCCGCCCGCGGCGGGTGGTCGGCCGCGGGTCGGTCGACCGCGGGACGCCTCCGCCGCGGACTCCGACCGCGACGGCTCCGCCGGGTCCACCCGCGGGGACTGCTCCGGCGGGTCCACCCGCGGCGACGGCTGGCGCGGCGGGCGGGCGTGCCGTCCGCCGCTCGGGGCGGACTCCACCGTGCGGCCGTGGTCGGAGACCAGCACCGGCGGGACGCGGCGGGCAGCGGCGCCGGGCGCCGTCGCGGGTGGGCGCCGGGGTGTCCGGTGCCTGCTGGTGCTGCTCGGCGGGCGGGGCCGCGTGCTGCCCGAGGACAGTCCGCGGGCGCGGAACAGCCCGCCCTCCTCCTCGTCGTCGGCGAGGTCCGCGAGGTCGTCGCGGAGCGGCGGGCTGGTGCCGAAGGCCGGGTCGGCGTCGGGCGAGCGCTCCAGCCGCGAGGAGTTGCGGGTGGCGCGGTCGGGGAAGAGCACGGTCGAGTCGGCCTCGTCGACCGACTCCACGGCCTGGAGCCGGATGTCGGCGCCCGGCCGGTTGTGGACGCCGCCCGCTCGGCGGCGCCGTCGGACTCGGGCTCCGCCTCGTCGGGTTCGGTGAGCAGCCCGGCCGGGATGAGCAGGACGGCGGTGGTGCCGCCGTACGGGGAGGGCTGGAGCGAGACGCGGACGCCCTGCCGCTGGGCGAGGCGGCTGACCACGAACAGGCCGAGCCGGTCGGTGTCGGAGAGTTCGAAGTCGAGGGTCTCGGCCAGCCGCTGGTTCGCCTCCACCAGCGCCTCGGGCGCCATGCCCAGGCCGCGGTCGTGGATTTCGAGGGTGAAGCCCTTCGCGGCCCGTTCGCCGTGGACCTGCACGGCGGTGTGCGGGGCGAAGACCGTGGCGTTCTCCAGCAGTTCGGCGATGAGGTGGGTCAGGTCCGCCACGGCGGGGCCCCGGACGGCCAGCCGGGGCAGCCGCCGGACCTCGATGCGCTCGTAGTCCTCGACCTCGGCGACCGCGGCGCGCACCACGTCCATCAGCTGGATCGGCTTGCGCCACTGCCGGGAGGGGCCGCGCCGGAGAGGATGACCAGGCCCTCGGCGTGCCGCCGCATGCGGGTGGTCATGTGGTCCAGCCGGAACAGGTCGGCGAGTTCGTCGGTGTCCTCGGTGCGCCGCTCCATGGTGTCCAGCAGCGTCAGCTGACGGTGCAGCAGCACCTGGCTGCGGCGGGCGAGGTTGACGAAGACCTCGGAGACGCCGTGGCGCATGTCGGACTGCTTGACGGCCGCCTCGACGGCGGCGCGCTGGAGGGTGTTGAGCGCCTGGCCGACCTGACCCATCTCGTCGGAGCCGTAGTCCAGCCGGGGCGCCTCGGTCTCGACGTCGATCTGCTCGCCCGACGCGAGACGGCGCATGACGCTGGGCAGCCGGACGTTGGAGACCTCCTGGGCGTCCTTGCGCAGCTGGGACAGGTCGCGGATGAGGGTGCGGCCGATCCGGAAGGAGACGAGGATCGAGACGATGAGGGCCACCAGGCCGAGGATGCCCGCCGCGCCCGCCTTGATCAGTACGCCCTTGGCCACGGGCTCGATTCGTTCCTTGAGCCGGTCGGTGGCCTCGCTGTTGAGCCGGTCGTAGTCCTCCAGCACCGGCTTGATGACGGTTCCCCAGCGCTCCTGGTCCATCGCCTTGATCGCGTCCTGCGGTCGGCTGGAGGCGAGGATCTTGGACTCGGCGTTCGCGAGCGCGGAGGGCGCGGCGTTGCTGAGCCGGTAGTCCGAGAAGACCTTCTGCTCGGAGGCGGGCAGGATCGGCAGGTTGGTGTCGTAGAGCAGGTCGCGCTCGGCGATCAGGTTCGAGATGGACTGCATCTCGCCCCAGCTGATCCGGCCCGCGGTGAGCGCCGAGGTGTACAGGGCGTCCTCGCGCGAGATGGCCTCGCGGGCGCGGATCAGGGCGACCAGCGCACGCCCCTGCTTGTCGAGGTCGGTGTCGGGCACGGCGTGCAGGGAGCTGCGGAGCGTGTAGCAGGCGTCGACCATCTTGTTGTAGTCGGCGAACGCCTCGGTGCGCCGGATGTCGTCGTCCTCGACCTTGCGGCGCAGATTGTCCAGCCCGTCGGCCGACTTGAGGATCGCGTTGAGCTGGGTCCTGGACTCGTCGTTCATCAGGCCGCGTACGTCGCCGTCGGAGGCGGCGTCGCGGAGCTTGCCCATGACCTCGTCGGTCTTGCGCTGCTGAGCGTGCAGTACGGGCAGCGCGTCGGACTGGCCGGGGTCGGCGAGCAGGACGAGGGTCTGCCTGCGTTCCTTCTGGAGCGCGTGGACCGCGTCCTCCGAGGGGACGCCGACCTTGTCGATGACGTCCGAGGCGTCCAGCAGTTGCAGTGCCTCGCGGCCGGTGATCACTGTGGCGAACGCCCAGATCGCGGTGAGCGAGACAAGCGGCACCAGCAACAGCGCCACGATCTTCCGGCGGATTGATTTCCCGCGAAAGCGCATGGCCTCCCAACGTCAACCCCGCTGTGGCGGGGTGTTGTTCCGACTGCTTCCGGACTATCAAGCGGCGAGAGCCTACTACTGCGCGGGGACATCTCGAAGGCGTGTCCGCTTCATGACGGGCGCCCCGGCGCCCGGTCACGAGTTGTCCGGCGATGGCCCGACTTACCCCCGACCCACGCTGTCGCCCCACACCGTTAAGGTGCCATCGGCATTCCTGACTGGCCGGTTCCGCTCGCGCGCGGGAACCCCGGCCGATGTCGTTCGTGATTTCAACAAGGAGACGCAAGGGAGCAAGCGGGGTATACGGCCCATGTTCCGCTTTTCGATCGCGAAGGTTCCGGGCAGCGGTGGGGAGGGTGAGCGCTTGATGAAGGACAACACCAACAAAGCCGACAAGGCCGACGACGCCGACGACACGAGCGGGGACGGCGGTGTCCGCGAGCGTGGGCGCCGCCCGCTGTGGACCGAGGAGCCCGCCCGCAGGGTCCGGATGCCGATCCGGTGCGCACGGCCGCCGTGCGCGCCGTGATCATCGTCGCGGTGACCCTGGTGCAGGCGATGGTCGCGGTGCTGAGCGCGCTGGCGGGCGTCTGGCTCGCCTTTCCGGCGCTGATCTCCACCGTGGTGAGCACGGTGGCGTCGACGTGGGGCGTGCTGGACGTGTGGGTGACCCGTCAGGTGTGGAAGCAGCGCAACGGCGTGATCTCCCGGCCGAGCAGTTCCGCGCGCGAGTCGCTGCGCGAGTGGCGCCGCCCGCCGGGGCCGGTGCCGGGCGGGCGGTCGGCCGCCGCGCAACCGCCGCCCGGTGTCACCCGCGGTCGGCCCGGCCGACGGGCTCGGGACGTTCGGATGGCTCGGGCCGTTCGGGCCGTCCGGGTCGTTCGGGCCGTTCGGCCGGGTCGACGGAGTCGGCGGAGTCGGCCGGTTCGACCGGGGAGTCCGCGCCAGCGCGGCGCGCCCGTGTGAAGCTCTTGCCCGGGCCATCGCGAAGACCGCGGTGGTCCGCCCCGCGCGCTCGTAGACCGCGAGGAAGGACCGGTCGGCGGGTCGCCCTCGACGATCCGCACGGTGTCCCCGGGCGCCCGGTCCCCGCGAACTGGAGGCGGGCGCCGTACTGGTCGGACCAGAAGTACGGCACGGCCGCGTACGGCTCGACGGTGGCCCCGCGAGCAGGTTCCGCGCCGCGACCGCCCCTGGTCCACGGCGCTGGTCCAGTGCTCGGCGCGTACGGTGCCGCCGCCGGGCGGCCGGAGCGCGCAGTCGGGCCACGTCCCCGGCGGCGACGACGTTCGGCAGCGCGGTGACGCACCCTCGTCGCACAGCACCCGTCGTCGACCGCGATCCCGCTGCCTTCGAGCCATGTCGTGGTGGGCCGGATCCCGACCCCGACGACCACCACGTCGGCGGGGAGCGTCCGTCCGTCGGTGAGCGCCACGCCGGTGACCCGGCCGGTGCCGAGCAGCCCGGCGACGCCGACGCCCGTGCACAGCGTCACGCCGTGGTCGGCGTGGAGCGCGGCGCACGCGGGCCACCTCCGGGCCGAGTTGGGGCACCAGGGCAGCGGCGCCGCCTCGACCACGGTGACGGACAGCCCGAGCGCGGCGCAGGAGGAGGCCACCTCGGCGCCGATGAAGCCCGCGCCGATGACCACCACCCGCTCGGCGCCCGCGCGCAGTGCGGCCCGCAGCCGTCCGGCGTCGTCCAGGGTGCGCAGGGTGTGCGCCCCGGCGGGCGGCGGGCGCCGCCCAGGTGCGGGCGGTGGCGCCGGTCGCGATGACGACGCCGTCGGTGCGCACCTCGCGCCCGTCGGCGAGGCGCACCGCCCCGGCGGCCGGATCCAGCCCGCCGCCCGTACGCCGAGCAGCCACTCGGCGTCCAGTCCGGCCTCCTCCTCGTCGTCGGCGAGGAACGGGACGGCCCGGTCGCCGGTCTCCCCGGCGCCGTCAGGAAGTCCTGGACAACGGCGGCCGGTCGTACGGGCGGTGGGGTTCCGCGCCGACGATCACCAGCCGCCCGTCGTACCCCTGGGAGCGCAGGGCCCGCGCGGCGTGCAGTCCGGCGAGCGAGGCCCCGACGACCGTCACCGTCCTCATGCGACGGCGTCCTCCCGTACCGAGGGCAGCACATGGATCATGCCGTCGACCACGGTGACGTGGTGGGTGGCGACGGCGCGCCGCGCGGGCAGACAGCTGGGTTCGCCGGTCCGCAGGTCGAACAGGGCGGCGTGCAGGGGCATTCGACGAAGCAGCCCTCGACCCAGCCGTCGGAGAGCGAGGCGTCCTGGTGGCTACAGGTGTCGTCGATGGCGTAGTACGCCCCTCGGAGTGGAACACGGCGATCGGCCACCCGGCGTCGCCGACCTCGATGCGCACGGACTCGCCTTCGGGCAGGTCCTCGACTCGACAGACGGGAATCATTGGCCCCCTCACACTGATCGGTACGATGAGTTCTGAATAGCGCATTGCGAAGCGCGATGCGCAACAGAATCAAGCCTGCGGCACAGGCGTCAAGTGTTCCCCTCCGAAGGGGCCGTACCGAGCCAGCGGATGGTGAGATCAGACCCATGACGAACACGACGGAGGGCCGCGCCGAGGACAAGAGGGGCCGCCGGAGCCGTGCAGTCCGTGGACCGCGCGGTGAGCGTCCTGGAGATCCTCGCCAGACTCGGCGAGGCCGGAGTGACCGAGATCGCCGACGAGTTGGGGTCCACAAGTCGACAGCCTTCCGGCTGGTCGGGGTGCTGGAGAGCCGCGGCCTGGTGAGCCAGGAGCGGGAACGCGGCAAGTACTACCTGGGAGCCGGGTGCTCAGACTCGCGGGCGCGGCGGCCATCCGGCTGGACATCTCCCAGGAGGGCGCGCCCGTGTGCCGGGCGCTGGCCGACGAGACGGGCGAGACGGCGAACATCGCCGTGCTGGACGGCGACGCGGCGGTCAACATCATGCAGGCGCGCGGCGCCGCGGCGGTGACCGCGTACAACTGGCTCGGCAGGCGCACCGCGTTGCACGCCACCGCCAGCGGCAAGGTGCTGCTGGCGCACCTGGGCACGGAGCGCCGGGAGCGGCTGCTGGCGCGGAAGCTGCCCGTTTCACCCCGCACACCATCACCACCGCGGCCGAACTGCGGCCGCAGTTGAGGCCGTGGTGGACCGCGGGTACGGCTGGTCCTCCGAGGAGTTGGAGATCGGGCTGAACGCGGTCGCGGCGGCGGTCCACGGCCACGACGGCGCGGTGATCGGCGCGATCGGCGCCTCCGGCCCGCGTACCGGATGGCGCGCGACCGACTGCCCGAGCTGGCCGAGCACGCCGTGCGCGCCGCCGTGGAACTCTCGCGCCGCATGGGGTACCGGGCTGACGCCGCGTCGGGCCCCGGGCGCGCGGCACGGCGCGCCCGGCCGACGCCCGTACCGCCGGGCGCCGCCCCGTCCGCCGGGATGGCGCTTCGCCCGCCGGGCGCCGCCCGGCGGCCACCCGAGGGGCCGGTCCCGATCGGTCCCTCTTCGCCGCCCGCGCCAGGAAACTCCCTGTCAGCAGGGCTTTACAGATGGTTTACGTCCACCTCTTGACGGACCCGGGTCCGGCTTTCGAGTATGTCTCCCATCGTGCAACGTACCGCGCCATACGCAACTGGGCGGTAGGGTGGCCCGTTCTGCCACAGCCCTTTCACGCCTCGGCACAGCGATCATCAGCACAGCGACCTCCCGCACATCAGCACAGCGATCCGCCTGCTCCCACACACCGGTCCCTGCCGCGCAGGAGCTACGTCAAAGGAGTGCGCCATGCCGCAACAAGTCCGCGCCGTCGTCGCGGTCGAGAAGTGCGCGCCCGTGGAAGTGCTGCCCGTCCTCGTCCGGACCCCGGTCCCGGCGAGGTGCTGGTGGACGTCCACGCCTGCGGGTGTGCCATACCGACCTGCACTACCGGGACGGCGCGGTGACCGCCGACTTCCCGTCCTGCTCGGCCACGAGGCCGCGGGCACCGTCGAGGCCGTGGGCCCCGGCGTCACCGGTCTTGAGCCGGGCGACTTCGTGGTCATCGCCTGGCGGGCGCCGTGCGGCGGCTGCCGCTCCTGCGCCGCGGGCGCCCCTGGTACTGCTTCGACAGCCTCAACGCCGCCCAGCCGATGACCCTGTTGGACGGCACCCGCTCGCCCCGGCCCTGGGCATCGGCGCGTTCGCCGAGAAGACGCTGGTCGCCGCGGGCCAGGCGGTACGGGTCGACGGCTCGGCCAAGCCCGAGGCCGCCGCCCTGATCGGGTGCGGGTGATGGCCGGCTACGGCGCCGCCGTGCACACCGGCGCGGTCGGCAACGGCGACACCGTGGCCGTCATCGGCTGCGGCGGCGTGGGCAACGCGGCGATCGCCGGGGCCGCGCTGGCGGGCGCGCGCCGGGTCATCGCCGTCGACATCGACGACGCCAAGCTCGACACCGCCACCCGCTTCGGCGCCACCGACACCGTCAACTCCTCGCGCAGCACGGACCCGGTGGAGGCGGTGCGCGAACTGACCGGCGGGCTCGGCGCGAACGTCGTGATCGACGCCGTGGGCCGCCCGGAGACCTACCGCCAGGCGTTCTACATGCGGGATCTGGCCGGGGTGTTGGTGCAGGTCGGGGTGCCGGAGCCGGACATGCGCGTCGACCTGCCGCTGATCGACCTGTTCTCGCGCGGCGGCGCGCTGAAGTCGTCCTGGTACGGCGACTGCCTGCCCAGCCGCGACTTCCCGGTCCTGATCGACCTGCACCTGAGCCGCAAGCTGGACCTGGACCGGTTCGTCAGCGAGACCATCCGGCTGGACGAGGTGGAGTCGGCGTTCACGAAGATGCGCCGCGGCGAGGTGCTGCGTTCGGTGGTGGTCCTGTGAGCGACCACGAGGCCACCGGCACGCGCGCGGAGGCCACACGCGCGGAGGCCACACGCACGGAGGCCACACGCACAGAGGCCACGCCTACGGAGACCGGGCGCGCGGAGGCCACCGGCACGCGCGCGCACGACGGGCCGCGCGTCGTCGTCATCGGCGCCGGGATCGTGGGCTGTTCGCTCGCCGACGAGCTGACCGCGCGCGGCTGGCGGCGGGTGACGGTGCTGGACCAGGGCCCGCTGCCCGCCCCGGCGGCTCCACCTCGCACGCCCCGGGCTCGTCTTCCGGACCAGCCCGTCCAGGACCCTGACCGAGTTCGCCCGCTACACCGCCGAGAAGTTCGCGTCCCTGGAGGCCGACGGGGCGCCGTGCTTCACCCCGTCGGCGGCCTGGAGGTCGCCACCACCCCGAGCGCTGGTCCGACCTGCACCGCAAGGCCGGGCTCGCCGCCTCCTGGGGCGTCACGGGCGAACTCCTCACCCCGGCGCGGTGCGCCGAACTGTGGCCGCTGCTGGACCCGGAGCGGATCCTCGGCGGCTTCCACACCCCGGGCGACGGACTGGCCCACGCGGTGCCCGCCTGCCGCGCCCAGATGGCACGGCACGCGCGCGTGGCGCGCGTTTCCTCGGGCGGCACACCGTCACCGGCATCGACGGCGACGGCGGCCGGGTCACCGGGGTCCGCACCGACCACGGCACCTTCCCCGCCGACGTCGTCGTCACGGCCGCGGGCTTCTGGGGCCGGTGATCGGCGCCATGGCGGGCGTGACCGTTCCCCTGCTGCCGCTGGCCCACCAGTACGCCACGACGACGCCGCTGCCCGAGCTGAACGGGCCGCAGGGCCCGGCCGTCGAGGCGAACCGGCCGATCCTGCGCCACCAGGACCGCGACCTGTACTTCCGCACCCATACCGACACCGGGACCGACGCCGGGACCGACGCCGCCGGGTCCGGATCGGCATCGGCTCCTACGCCCACCGGCCGATGCCCGTGGACCCGTTCACCGTGCCCGCCTTCGACGACGCCCCCGTCATGCCCTCGTCGCTGCCGTTCACCGAGGAGGACTTCGCGCCCAGTTGGCGGGACAGCGTCGCGCTGCTGCCCGCGCTCGGCGGCGGCCGGGTGGCGGACGGCTTCAACGGCGTCTTCTCCTTCACCCCGACGGCATGCCCGTGCTGGGCGAGTCCCGCGAGCTGCGCGGCTTCTGGCTCGCCGAGGCGGTGTGGGTCACCCACTCCGCGGGCGTCGCCAAGGCGCTCGCCGAGTGGCTGGTCGAGGGCGGTCCTCGGTCGACGTCCACGAGTGCGAGCTGTACCGCTTCGAGGAGGCGCAGCTGTCACCGGCGTACATCGCCGAGCGCGGCGCGCAAAACTTCATCGAGGTCTACGACGTCATCCACCCCTCCAGCCGGTCGAGAGCCCGCGCCCGCTGCGGGTGAGCCCGTTCCACTCCCGGCAGCGGGAGCTGGGCGCGTACTTCCTGGAGGGCACGGGGTGGGAGCGCCCGCAGTGGTACGAGGCCAACGCGGCGCTCGCCGAGGGTCCCGGCCACCCGAGCGGGACGCCTGGTCGGCCCGCTACTGGTCGCCGATCGCCGCCGCCGAGGCGCGGGCCACGCGCGAGCGGGTCGCCCTGTACGACATGACACCGCTGCGGCGGCTGGAGGTCACCGGGCCCGGGCGCTGGACTTCCTCCAGCGCATGACCACCAACCAGCTGGCGAAGCGGCCCGGTTCGGTGACGTACACGCTGCTGCTGGACGAGGCGGGCGGCATCCGCAGCGACCTGACCGTCGCCCGCCTCGCCGAGCGGCGCTTCCAGGTCGGCTGCAACAGCGGGCTGGACCTCGACTGGCTGCTGCGGCACGCGCCCGCGGACGTCCAGGTCCGCGACATCACCCCGGACCTGCTGCGTCGGGGTGTGGGGCCCGCTCGCCCGCGCCCTCGTCCAGCCGCTGACCCGGGACGACTTCTCGCACCGGGGCTTCGGCTACTTCAGGGCCCGGGAGACCTTCGTCGGCCAGGTGCCGGTGACCGCGCTGCGGCTGAGCTACGTCGGGGAGCTGGGCTGGGAGCTGTACACCACCGCCGACCTGGGCGCGCGGCTGTGGGACACGCTGTGGGAGGCGGGCCGCGAGCACGGGGTGATCGCCGCCGGCGCGCCGCCTTCTCCAGCCTGCGCCTGGAGAAGGGTACCGCGCCTGGGGCCAGGACATGACCAGCGAGCACAACCCGTACGAGGCGGGGCTCGGGTTCGCCGTGCGGATGGACAAGGGCGAGTTCACCGGCCGGGCCGCGATCGAGGGCCTGAGCGAGGAGACCGTGGCCCGCAGGCTGGCGTGCCTCACCCTCGACGACCCTCGGCGATCGTCATGGGCAAGGAGCCGGTGTACCTGGACGGTGTGCCGGTGGGCTACGTGACCAGCGCGGACTACGGCTGGACCATCGGCAGGGCGATCGCCTACGCGTGGCTGCCGACCCGCGCCGCCGTGCCCGGTACGGCCGTGCACATCGAGTACTTCGGCGAGAAGATCCCGCGACGGTCGCCGCCGAGCCGCTGTTCGACCCCGGATGGAACGCGTCCGCAGCTGACGTACGTACCGCACCCGAGCCGCATCAGGAGGCACGGAATGGCCCCCACCTACGACGTGATCGTGCTGGGTCTCGGCGGCATGGGCAGCGCCGCCGCCCACCACCTCGCCGCCCGCGGTGTCCGCGTGCTGGGGCTGGAGAAGTTCGGCCCGGTGCACAACCGCGGCTCCAGCCACGGCGGTTCCCGCATCATCCGGCAGTCCTACTTCGAGGACCCGGCCTACGTACCGCTGCTGCTGCGCGCGTACGAGCTGTACGAGCGGCTGGAGCGCGACACCGGACGCACCCTCCTCACCCGGTGCGGCGGGGTGATGGTCGGCCGCCCCGACAGCCGCACCGTCGCGGGCAGCCTGCGCTCGGCCCGGCAGTGGGGACTGCCGCACGAGACGCTCGACGCCGCCGCGATCCGCCGCCGCTTCCCCACCCTCACCCCGGCGGAGGACGAGGTGGCGCTGTACGAGGCGCGCGCGGGTTCGTCCGCCCCGAGTACACCGTCGCCGCGCAGCTCCAACTGGCCGGGCAGGCCGGGGCCGAGCTGCGCTACGAGGAACCGGTGATCCGCTGGGAGACGCTCCGGGACCCGGCGCGGGCGTGCGCGTCCACACCCCGAGAACAGCTACACCGCCGGACACCTGGTGGTCTGCCCCGGCGCGTGGGCGCCCGAGGTGCTCACCGGCATCGGTGTGCCGTTCACGATCGAGCGGCAGATCATGTACTGGTTCCGGCCCGAGGGCGGCACCGGCCCGTTCACCCCGGACCGCCACCCCGTCTACATCTGGGAGGACCGGGACGCCGTGCAGATCTACGGCTTCCCCGCGATCGACGGGCCCGAGGGCGGCGCGAAGGTCGCGTTCTTCCGCAAGGGCACCGTGTGCACGCCGGAGACCATCGACCGCACCGTGCACGACGAGGAGGTGGCGGCCATGGCGGCGCAGTGCGCCCCCGGCTGCCCGCCCTGCCCGGCACCTTCCTCAAGGGCGTCACCTGCATGTACACCACGACGCCCGACGAGCACTTCGTGATCACTCCGCACCCGCGCACCCCGGGTCCGTCACCGTCGCCTGCGGCTTCTCCGGACACGGCTTCAGTTCGTCCCCGTGGTCGGGGAGATCCTCGCCGACCTGGCGCTGACCGGCGCCACCGCGCACCCATCGAGTTGTTCGCGCCCGGCCGGCTGGCCTCCGCGCCCGCCTGACCCCGCCCTTCAGGAGAGCACTCATGACGCAGGCTCCCGCCACCCCAGTCTCATCTCCACCCTGCCCGGCCACTGGTACACCTCCGAGGAGGTCTTCCGGCAGGAGCAGGAGCACATCTTCGAATCGCTGTGGTGCTGCGCGGTGCGCGGCGGACCTGGAGCGGCCCGGCGCGTTCCGTACGGTGCGGATCGGCCGGGAGAGCGTGCTGGTCGTCCGCGACCGGCGCGGCGCGCTCGGCGCCTTCCTCAACGTCTGCCGCCACCGGGGCGCCCGGCTGTGCGCCGAGGAGTCCGGCACCGTACGGCGCACGCTCCAGTGCCCGTACCACGCCTGGACCTACGACCTGGACGGCAGACTGGTCGCCGCCCCAACCTCCAGCGGATGCCGGACGTCGACCGGGTCGAGCGCGGGCTGGTGCGGCTGCCGCTGCGCGAGTGGCTCGGCTACGCGTGGGTGTGCCTCGCCGAGTCGCCGCCCTCGTTCGAGGAGACCGTCGTCGGCGCGGTCGCCGAACGGCTCGGCGACCCGGCGGCCGTGGAGCTACGCGGTGCCGGACCTCGCCCTCGGCCGCAGGATCGGCTACGACGTGCGGGCCAACTGGAAGCTGATCGTCGAGAACTTCATGGAGTGCTACCACTGCGCCACGATCCATCCCGAACTCACCGATGTGCTCCCGGAGTTCGCCGACGGCTTCGCGGCGCAGTACTTCGTGGGCACGGCGCGGCCTTCGCCGAGGAGGCGGAGGGCTTCACCGTGGACGGCAGCGCGGGCTTCGACCGCCTGACCGGCATCGAGGACGAACAGGACCGGCGCTACTACGCGGTGACGATCCGGCCCCAGACCTTCGTGAACCTGGTGCCCGACCACGTCATCGTGCACCGGATGTTCCCGCTGGCCGCCGACCGCACGCGCGTGGAGTGCGACTGGCTGTACCCGCCCGAGGCGCTGGCCTCCGGCGGGACCTGTCGAAGTCGGTCGAGCTGTTCCACCGGGTGAACACGCAGGACTTCGCGGCGTGCGAGCGGACGCAGCCCGCGATGGGCTCGCGCGCCTACCGGGCGGGCGGGTGCTGGTGCCCAGCGAGCACCACATCGGCGACTTCCACACCTGGGTGTCCCGACGGCTGTCCGCCGGGACGGGCGGCTGAGGCCGGACCGCCCGCCACCCCGGACCGGTACCGGGACCGGGACTGGCTGGCCCTACGGGTCCTACGGGGTCGCGGGGCATCGGGGCGCCGGTACATGCGGGTCGCGGTGATCTGCCCGTGCACCTGGTGCTCGTCGTCCTCGTCCCGCTGCGGCAGCCCGGCCGCAGGTGCTCCTCCACGCTGATGTACTTCAGCCCCGCCCGCAGGTCCGCGTCGTTGCGCAACCGGATCACCAGGGGAACTCCGCGAGCGCCGTGGTGTCGAACAGCCCCGTGGTGTAGAGCAGTTGGACGCCCAGCGCGTCGGCGACCGCCCGCTGCAACTCCAGCAGGTACGTGGCGTTGGCACGGCCGATGGGGTTGTCGAGGAACAGGGTGCCCGCGTGCCGGTGCTTGTCCCGGCCCCGGTCGTTGCTGCGCAGCGCCGCCATCGTGCAGTACAGCGCGATGGCGGCGGTCAGCAGCTGCCCGCCGGAGAAGACGTCTCCCATCTGCCCCACCGACACCCGCTCGGCCCGCAGCACCGCGTCCGGCTTGAGGATCTCCACCTCGACGCCGCGCGGCTGGAGCGCGGCGGCCACCCGCGCAGCAGCAGCGACATGCCGTCGCGGCGCAGGTCGGAGTTCTTGCGCACGGCGGACAGCGTCGCCTCGTCGATGACCTCGCCGAGCCGCTCGGCGAGCACGGCCTGGTCGGGGTCCTCGAAGCGGATCCGCAGGAACTCCTGCCCCGACCACTCCCCAGCCCTCCGGGAGCCGGGAGAGCCGCTGCGCCGAACGCAGCGTGGCCAGCGAGGACTCCACCAGGCCGCGCAGCCGGTCCACGATGCTGTCCCGGTTCCGCTCCAGCTGCGCCAGCTCGTCGGTGAGCACCCGCAGCCGGGGCGCGAACGCCTCGGCCCACGCCGCCGCGTGCTCCGGCAGCGCGGCGGCGGGCAGTTCGCGGATCTGCTGGCGGGCCGGGTGCGCACCTGCTCGTAGCGGGTGGCGTTGGCGTGCCGTACGAGCACGTCGCTCGCCTCACGGACCGCCGCCTCGGCCGCCGACAGGTCGCTCGCGCAGCCGCGCAGCGAGCGCCGGGCCTCGGCCGCCGCCTCCCGCGCCCGCGCCAGGTCCTCCCGTACGGCTCGGGCGACTCGTCCTCGTCGCCCTGCTGGTCGTGGTGGTCGCGCAGCAGATCGCGCAGCAGGGCGGCCGTCTCGTCGAACCCGCCCGCCGCGTCCTGGGCCGCGTGGTGGGCGCGCACCAGCTCGGCGTGCGTGCCCCGGGCGGCCTCCAGGGCGTCGGTGCGCGCGGCCAGTTCGCCGCTCGCCGCGCGCAGCAGCTCCCGCGCCTGCTCGGCGTCGGCCGGGACCCGCTCCTCCGGCAGCTCGGTGTGCGCGTCGCCGTCCTCGGGGCCAGCCGCTCGGCCTCGCCGCGCAGCCGTCCGAGCTGCTCGCTGGCCGAGGAGGCGCGGGACTCCAACTTGTGCACCAGGGACTCGGCGCGGGCGGCGGCGGCCTGGCGGGACGGGCCGTCGGCGCCGTCGGTGGACTCCAGCAACTGCGCGGCCCGGGTGCGGACCTTGTTGGTGAGCCGGTCAAGACCGGCCAGGGCCGCGCTCGTCGCTCTCCGCGCGGGCCTGTTCGGCACGCAGGTCGGCGCCGACGCCGACCTTCTCGTACACCTGGGACGCCGCGCGGTACGCCTCGCGCAGCGTGGGCAGCGCCGCCGTGGCGCCTCGGCGGCGTCGCCGAGGTCGTCCGGCGCGCCCGCGATCTCGGCGCGCTCGGCGCGCAGCGCGCGGCGGTGCGGTGCGCGTCGTCGGCCGCGCGCTGGGCGGCGCGGCGGTCCTCGTCGGCGGCGCGGGCCCGCTCCAGGAAGGCGGCGGCCCGCTCCTCGCACTCGGCGGCCTCCTCGGTCAACTCCCGGGCCCTGACCTGCCACACGGCGCGCTCCCGCAGCCGGTAGGCGAGCCCGGCGAGCGCGTCGGCGACCCGGCGGGCCCGCTGCGCCGCCTCCTGCCGCTCGTCGCGCACGCGTGCCGCCTCGGCGGCGGCCTCGTCGGCCTCCGCGTCCCGCGCGGGCCTCGGTCAGCTCGCGCTGCGCGGTCTCCGCCGCCGCGCGGCTTCCTCGGCCGCCGTGCGCAGCTCCGCGAGGTGCCCGGCCGGGCAGCCGTCGCGCCACGCGGACAGCCGGGCGGCCAGCGCCCGGTCGCCGGAGAGCCGGGCGGCCAGCGCCCGGATGTCCTCGTCGCGCGCGATGGCGCGGTCGCGCAGCGCCCGCCGCTCGTCGTCGGCGGCCCGCTCGTCGTGCATGGCCGGGTTCGGCGGTACGAGGAAGACGCCGTCGCCCGCCGCGCCGGGCGGCGGCGTCGGGCGAGCAGCGCGGCGGCCGTGCCGACCGCGACGGCCGAGCGGGCAGCAGCGCCGCGCCGCCGAGCACCTCGCGGGCGCGGGTGTGCGAGTCGGGGTCAGTGATGACCACGCCGTCGACCAGCTCGGGGCGGGCGGCGAGCACGGCGGCGTGGTCGGCGGGGTCCACGGCCTGGGCGAGGTAGCGCCAGCCGGGCAGCGCCGGGATGCCGTGCTCCCCAGGAACTCCACCGTGGTGAGTACGTCGGCGCTGGGCGGCAGCAGCCCGCCGTCCCCGAGCGCTCCCAGGATCCGCGCGTCCTCGGCGGCGGCCGTCCGCAGCTCGAACAGCTGCCGCTCGGCCGACGCCACGCTCCGGTCGAGCAACTCCCGCAGCGCGTCCGCGTTCCGGTCCAGTTCCTCGGCGTCGAGCGGCCCCTCGGCGACGGGCGCGACCGGGCCGCCGACCGCGAGCCGGGGCGAGGGCGGTGGCGGAGGAGCGCGGGGGACGACGCGCGGCGCGGCGGCCTGGGCGTCGTCGGCGGCCTCGGCTTCTGTCTCGGTGTCGGCGTCGGCGTTCACGGAGTCCGCCGCGACCGCGCCGTCCGCGCCGCTGCCGTCCTCGGCCCGCGTCTCCGCGCGCTCCGCCTCGGCGCGTCGCCGTCCTCGGCCCCGCCGTCGGGCACGCCTCGCCGTCGGCACCGGACGGATCCGTACCGGCCGCGCCCTCCTCCTCGGGGTCCGGGTCCCCGTCGCCGACGCGGATGTCGACGCGGCCCGGCGGGCGGGACTCGGCTGCCAGCGCACGCCCGCCCTCGCCACCGCCGGTGTCCTCGGCGCCGTCCGCGCCGCTTTCCCCGGTGGGGACGCGGACCGTCACGCCGCGCGGCGGCGGGCCTGAGCCGCGACGGGCGGCCGGTGATGCCCGGGTCGCCGTCGGACGGCCGGGGTCCGGGACGGCCGGGCCCGCGTCGACGGGCTGCGGGAGGCCCAGCAGTTCCACGAGGCGCTGCTCGGCGCCGAGCGACTCCGCGGCCCGCCGCTCGGCGTCGTAGGAGTACTCGGCCGCCTCGGCGGCGTCGACGGCGCGGGCGGCGGCCAGTTCGGCGCGGGCCTGCTCCGCGGTGGCCACCCGGGCGTGGTCCGCGGTGCGGCGCGCGCTCGCGGGCGCTTTCCCAGGCGGCGACCGTGCTCTTCTCCGCGTCGCTCGCCGCGAGGCGGCGCGCGCGGGTCGGCGTCGGGGCGGAGTCGTCGAGCCAGCCCGCGCGGACGGCCTCGGCGGTCTCCTGGCCGACCTCGGCGAGCCGGGCGCGCAGGTGCTCGGCCTCGCTGCGGGCGCTGCGCGGCGGTGGCGGCGGCCGTGGCGTCGCGGTGCGCGGCCTCGCCCGACTCCTGGAGGGCGGCGGAGCGTTCCTCTTCCTCGCCCGCCACGCGCTCACCGTCCTCGGCGGCGGCGTGCAGCGCGCGGACGAGGGCGGCGGCGGCCTCGGCGCGGGCGGCGAGCGCGGGGCCGCGTCCCGCTCGGCCTCGCGGATGGCGGCGGCCACGCGCGCGGAGCGGTCGGCGGCGGCGCGGTGGCGCAGCACGGTCTCGGCCGCCTGCCACGCGGAGTGCAGGGTACGGGCGTCGTTCAGCTCGCGGCGCTGGGCGGCGGCGCTCTTCTCGGCGGCGGCGAGGGCGAGCGAGGCGTGCCGGTAGGCGAGTTCGGCGGCGACCAGGGACGCCCGGCCGCGGGTGTCCTCGGCGGCGGTGACGGCCTCGGCCGCGGCCGCGACCCGCGCGTCCAGCTCGGCCGCGCGACCGCGCTCCTGGGCGCCGCGCGCGACAGCCGCCTGGCGAGCGTACGGGTGCGGCGCTCGGCGCCCGCGTGGACGCCGCGGGCCTGCTCGCGGCGGTCCGCCGCCTCGGCGATCCGGGTGAGCAGGTCGAGCGAACCAGCGGTGAAGTCGCGCTCCGCGGTCAGTTCGGCGCGCCTGCCGAGCTTGTGCGCGAAGCCGTGCACGAGGTCGGCGAGGCCGTCCGTGTCGCGGGTGTCGGTGACGGCGCGCAGCAGCAGATCGGTGAAGTCGGAGTCGTTCTTGACCGCGAACAGCCCGGCGGCCTCGCCCTCGTCGGCGTTCATCTCGCGCTGGTAGCGGAAGAGTTCGGGGTCCAGGCCGAGGTCGCCGAGGTGCTCGTTCCAGCGCTCGTGGATCTCCACCCAGACCACGTCCAGGTGCGGGTACGCCTTGCCCGCCTCGGTGAGGGCGTCGCGGAAGCCCTTCATGGTGCGGCGTCTGCCGCGGGCGCTGGAGGTGCCCTCGGCGACAGGGCGCATGGCGGCGGACTCGGCGACGGGCAGCGAGTCCAGGCTCAGCCCGGGACCCGGCCGGAACGAGTACCACGCCTCGGCGAACTTCCGCGGGTCGTTGGAGACCTGGCGGCCACGCCACTCGCTGACCTTGCCGACGACGACGGACTCGCCGGTGACCGTGTGCTGCCACTCCAGGGCGACGTGCCCGCAGTCGTCGGCCAGCAGGAACTTGCGCAGCACACCGGAGCTGGCGCCGCCGAGGGTGTTGCGGTGGCCGGGCAGCATCACCGAGAAGATCAGCTTCAGCAGGACGGACTTGCCGCCGCCGTTCTCCAGGAACAGCACTCCGGCGGGCGCGGGGCGGCGCGGCGGGCCGACGGGCTCGTCCTGGAAGAACTCCGCCTGGGCGGGCGCGGGGCTGGGCACGGGCTCACCGACTCCGCGCAGGTCCAGCACGGTGTCGGCGTACCGCGCACCGGCGGGCCCGATGGAGTAGAGGCGGACCCGGGACAGCTCGTACATGGCGGCGGACTCTCGTTGTCGGGGGC
The DNA here is from genome assembly GCA_038070365.1 of Streptomyces sp. M19. GTDB lineage: Bacteria > Actinomycetota > Actinomycetes > Streptomycetales > Streptomycetaceae > Streptomyces. Next base: position 1,556,465 of record JAMYWE010000001.1, read on the forward strand.
GGTCGGGAGGTGACCGGCGGGGACCGGGTCGACCGGCGGGGCCGGGGCCGGGCGGTCAGGAGTGGAAGGGCAGGCCCGCGTCGGCCACGAGGTCGAGGTTGTCGCCTCGTCGGGCGGCAACAGGCTGGCGCTGCCGTCGGTGACGGGCACCACGCCCAGGTCGAGCAGTTCGGCCATGGCCGCGCTGCCCGCCATGTCGCGGACCTGGAGCTGGTAGCGGGCGGTGGTGCGGTACGCGCCGCCGGACTCGTCGCCGGTGCGCTGGAGGAAACCGGAGTCGACGAGGAAGGCGACGGCCTTGCCGATGATGCCGGTGGTCGAACCGGCCAGCCGCCGGGCGTCCTTGGTGGCGCCGGTCGCGCTGCGGCGCGCGTACACCCGCCAGGCGGCTTCGAGGCCGGGGGCGTCGGTGGCCGGGTCGGTGTTCTCGCCCTCGGCCTCGGCCCGTTCCTCCAGGCGGCGGCACGCCTGCCGGACGAACGCCTCGATGCCGTTGACCGTGACGCGGCCGATGTAGCCGTCGTCGGCGAGGTCCTCCGGGCGCGGGAAGGCCATGGCGGCGACGGCGAGATGGGCCAGTCCGTGCAGGAAGCGGTCGGCGGAGTCGGTGGAGGCCCGCCGGGCGTAGTCGCCCATGCGCACCGCGAAGACGGAGTCCTCGGCGGCGGCGAGCGCCATCCCGGCCCGGGTGGAGACCTCCAGCACCACCAGCCCGAGACCGGCGGCGACGGCGTCGGCGAGGCGCGCGAAGAGCGGGTCCTCGCGGTGGCGGCGCAGCAGTTCGGCGTACTCCGCGTCCCGGGCGGGCGGCAGCTTGGGCTGGAGCCCGAACGAGACGAGCCGGGCCGCGTCGGCGGCGTCGGCGGGCGTCACGGCCGCGGCCTTGGCGGTCTCCCCGTGCCGGACGGGGACTCGGCCTGGGGCACGTGTTCGGCGTCGTACTCCGTCACGGGCGAAGCTCCTTTCGGGATGTGACGGTGGTGGGGCGGTACGGCGCGCGGGCGCGTCACGCCGCCTCCGCGCGGTCGGCGGCCATGCCCGCCGCGTCCAGCAGGGCGGTGCCCACTATCAGGTCGGCGCCGCCGAACTCCGGGTCGTCCAGCTCGGTTCCGTCGTCCGCGGCGAACAGCAGCCGCTGCTCGCCCTGGCGGTAGGCGGTGCCGACCGGCGGGCTCGCCGCGTGGACGGCCAGCAGCGCGATCAGGTACGGCAGTTCGGGGTCGCGGCGGCGGGCCTCGGCGAGCAGGCCGGACAGCCGCCGGGGCGCGTCGGGCGGCAGGTCGAGCAGCTCCATGGCACAGGCCAGCTGCTCCTCGCTGAAGCGGCTGTCGTCCGGGGTGGCGATGAGGTCGGGCTCGGGCATCTCGGCGCCGAGGTGCTCACGCTCCACGGGCGGGTGAGGAGCATGTCGACGAGGTCGCCGACGCGCACCGACGCCGGGTGCGCAGGCCGGTGCCGCGCGCGAAGAACGCGTCGGTGACCCGGGTGGCGCGCTCCATGGGGAGCGGCAGCACGGCGGCGAGCAACTGCCCGTACAGGTCGAGCCCGCGCGCGCGGCGGGGGCGCGAACGCCTGGCGGTCCTGCTCGGCGCGGAACAGCGGTCCGGCCTCCAGCAGCCGCGACTGGAGCTGGGTGTGGCGGCGGATGCAGTCCTGACTATGTCGACCAACTCGGCGGCGCGGCGCTTGTGGTCGGGGTCCTCGGTCTCGTCGCGCGCCTTGCGGATGTTGGTGAGGATCGCGTTCTCGTGGCGGTACCGGTCGGCGACGTGGTCGAGCGCCTCGGCGATCAGGTCGGGGACGGCGTCGAGCCAGTCGACCGCGCGCACGTTCCTGCGGGTGGCGTCGAGCGTACGGCGCAGGGTCTCCGCGTACTGCACGGTGCGGTAGCGGGCCTGCTCGGCGGCGAGTTGGGCGTCGGCGAGACGGCCCCGGCTGATCAGCACCTCCAGTTTCACCTCGGCGGCGATCTGGGCGCTGGTGACGTCGGTGTCGAGGGCGCCGACCAGGACGTTGACCGCCTCGTCGGTGGTGCGCAGATAGACGCTGCCGCCGGTGCCCGGCACCTCCTCGATCAGCTTGAAGTCGTAGTCCCTGCGGACGTACACCCCGTCGGGGCCGAAGGTGCCGTACACCGCGCGGAAGCCGCGGTCGACACTGCCGACGTTGATCAGGTTCTCCAGGACCCAGCGGGCGACGCGCTCGTGCTCGGCGGCGGGTCGCCGCGGCGCCTGGGCGGCCACTCTGGGGAGCAGTCTGGCCACTATCTGTTCGTGGTCGGCGCCGGTGTCGAAGTCCATGTTGAGCGTGACCAGGTCGATGGCGGCGAGGGCGACCTCGGCCATCGCGTACACCGAGTACTCCCCGCCAGGCTGCCCTTGCGGGCGTCGAGATCGTGCAGCGGGCGGTGCAGGCCAGCGCGCGCAGCCGCCGGGCCAGGCCCTCGTCGGCGGCCGGTCCCGGCGCCGGGCGCGTGGGCCCGTCATACCCGTTGAGCTGGGGCGCGGTGGCACCTGCGGGGGAGAAGTCACGTCGCACAGACTAGGCGGTGGGACTGACATCGGACGAAACGGCACGGCCCTGTTCCGGGACAAGTTGGACATCGTGTCCGGCTGGCCGCCGGGCGGGGGCTCCGGCCGGGGCCGCCGGACGGCCGGTCCGGGCGGGCGGGCGGTCAGAAGGCGAAGGCGGCCATGATGACGATGTTGCAGCCGAGCAGTACGCCCGCCGTGGGCAGTTGGGCCTTGATCGGGCCGTACTGGTCCCTCAGTTCCAGCAGGGCCGCGGGGACGATGTTGTAGTTGGCCGCCATGGGGGTCACCAGCGTGCCGCAGAATCCGGCGAGCATGCCGACGGCGAGGACCGCGGCGGGTTGCCGTGGTGCTGCTCGACGAGGACGGGCCAGCCGACGGCGGCGGTCATCACGGGGAAGGCGGCGAAGGCGTTGCCCATGATGGTGGTGAACAGGGCCATGCCGACGCAGTAGACGACGACGGCGAGGTAGAGGAGTCCTCGGGCAGCACCTTGGTGGTGATCTTCCCGACCTGCTCGCCGACCCCGCGACGGAGAAGATGGTGCCCAGGGTGGCGAGCATCTGCGGCAGCAGCAGCGCCCAGCCCATGGCCTCCAGCATCGAACGCCCGGCCCGCAAGGGCGTGGTCAGCCGTCGCTCCCGGAGCATCACCATGCCGACCACGAGGGCGGTGACCGCGCCGATGCCGAGCCCGAGGATGGTCTCGCTGTCCTTCTCCAGGACGGGAGTGCCGCCGAAGGACAGCTTCTTGACGCCGACGGCGAAGATCATGGCGACGACCGGGATGGTGAGCGCGGGGACGAACAGCCGGTTGCCGAGCCGGTCGGCGCCCGCCGCGCGCCCGCGCGGTGCCGGTGTCGGCCGTGCCGCGTCCGGTGAAGCCGAAGCCCGCCAGGCAGGCCATGACGAGGACGGCGACGCCCAGGGTTCGGCCGGGGCCCGGTCCTTCACGACCCAGGTGCTGTAGCCGAATCCGAGGCCGAGCAGCCCCAGAAGGCGGCGCTGCCCAGGCGCTTGGGGTTGCTGCGGTCGGTGAGCATCTGGGCGGCCATCGCCAGCAGGACCGCGCCGACGAGCCAGAAGAACCACTCCGCCTTGATCACTTGGCCGCCTCCGGGGCGTCGGGTGTCGGCCGCGCTGTCCTTGCTCCCCTTAAGGCGAGCACCGGGCCGGGCGTTCTTCTTAAGGCGAGCAGCGGGCCGAGCGTTTTTCTTAAGGCGCGCAGCGGCCGAGCGCTCTCCTCAAGGCGAGCGTCGGGCCGTTCGCCAGGGCCGTCGCCCGCCGCGAGCAGGTCGCGCTCCAACGCCCCGTCCAGGCGCAGCAGCCGCCAGCCGTGCACGACGAAGGCGCACACGGCGGTGGGGATCGCCCACAGCGCCAGGTGCAGCGGCTCCAGGTGCGTGTGGTACGTGGTGTTGACGAAGCTGGTGATCAGCAGGATCGAGCCGACGGCGAGGAAGACGTCCTCGCCGAAGAAGAGTCCGACGTTGTCGGCGCTCGCGCAGTACGACCTGATCTTCTCGCGGGCCCTGCCGGTCAGGGGCCGAACCTGCGCTCGGCGGCGCCCTCGGCCATGGGCGCGACCAGCGGGCGTACGGTCTGGGCCGGGCCGCCGACGCTGACCAGGCCGAGCCCGGCGGTGATCTGGCGCAGCAGCAGGTACAGGGCGAGGAACCGGCCCGTGGTCAGCTTCGCGAACCGCGCGATCAGCCGCCGGGCCTGCTCCTGGAGGCCGTGGCGCTCCAGGAGGCCGATCACCGGCAGGGTGATGGCGAAGATCGTCACCGCGCGGCTGGAGGCGAAGCCGTCACCGAAGGCGGCGAGCACCTCACGCGGGAGAGCCCGCCCAGCAGCCCGTGGCGATGCCCGCCACCGCGACGACCAGGAGAGGGTTGCGTTTGGTGGCGAACCCGATGACGACCACGAGTACGCCGAGGAGAACGATCATGCGTCCGCCTTCCGCGCAGGACCCCACGGGGACGTGGGGAGCGTGCCAGGGAGGCTAGGCGATCGTTCAACGATCCGACAAGAGGTTCGCCCGTGATCCTCACCCGGCCCGGTGACGCTCCCCGACCCCGGCCCCACGGCGACCGACCCCGGCACCGCGACGGCCAACCACCCCGCGGCGGTCATCCGGCTCGCGGCGCCAACCGCCCGCCACCGCCCTCCGTTCGGCCCGGTCGCCGCTCAGGTCGTCTCCGGCAGCCGCCGCGCGTACGCCTCCACCAGTTGCAGCCGCGAGTCGTCCAGGTACGACACGAGCAGCCGCTCCGCCTCGGCCGCGTCCCCGGCCTGGAGCGACTCCAGGATCTGCCGGTTGCGGACCAGATAGGGCGCGTAGAAGCGGCGCGGGTCGTCCATCACGTGGAAGACCAGGCGCAGTTCGGCGAGCACCCGCGCATCAGCTCGTCGGCGCGCGGGCTGCCCGCCAGCGCGACGACCGCCTGGTGGAAGCGGATGTTGGCGGTGGACAGCTCCTGCCAGGCCCGCTCGCCCGCGGCCCGCTCACCCGCGGCCACCGCCGACTCGACGGCCTCCAGCCGGTACGGCGGCTCCCCAGGCCCGTACCGCCGCGCACTCGACGAGCGCGCGCACCCGGTAGATGTCGAGCAGGTCCTCGACGGTCACCACGCGCACGAAGACGCCCCGGTTCAACTCGTGCACCAGCAGCCGCTCGTGGGTCAGGAGCCGGAACGCCTCGCGCAGCGTGTTGCGGGAGACCTTGAGCGCGCCGCCGATGTTGTCCTCGGACAGCCGGGTGCCGGGCGGAAGTACCCCTCGGCGATGCGGTCGCGCAGGATGTCCGCGACCCGCTCCGCCGTGCTCGTGCGCCCGAGCAGCGCCCGGTCCGCCTCCAGACCGCCCGGCTCCGGGGCCCCGAGGGCCGCTGTTCCGTCCCGTTGGTCACCACGCCGCACTCCCTCGTGCCCTCACGCCCGCCGTCGCCACCACTGTCGCCATCCTCGGGCAGGTCATCCGCGGGCAGTCAATCCCAGAAGAGAGAACGAGACAACATTCCTCTTGTGGGATCGTTGAACGATCTCTACCGTGGTCGCAAAGGCCGGGCGGCCCGCCTCGACACCCTTCGGTGGAGAGCCTACGGATACGGGCCGACCGGCCGCCCCTCGCCCACTTCCGCCAGGGCCCATGGCTCCTGGCCCCGGCCCGCGGATACGGACGGACATGACCGACGACCTCTCGCAGGCGGCGGTGGCCGCGATCGACCTCAACGCCGACCTCGGCGAAGGCTTCGGCCGCTGGCGGCTGACCGACGACGACGCCCTGCTGTCCGTGGTCACCAGCGCCAACGTCGCCTGCGGCTTCCACGCGGGCGACCCGTCGACCATGCGGCGCGTGTGCGAACTGGCTGCCGAGCGCGGGTGCGCGTCGGCGCGCAGGTCTCCTACCGGGACCTGGCCGGGTTCGGGCGGCGCGCCATGGACGTCCCGCGCGCGAGCTGGCCGACGAGGTCGCGTACCAGATCGGCGCGCTGGAGGTCTTCGCCGCCGCCGCGGGCACGCGCGTGTCCTACGTCAAGCCGCACGGCGCGCTCTACAACCGCTGCGCGCACGACGCGGAGCAGGCCGCGGCCGTTGTCGAGGGCGTGCGCCTGGCGACGGGCGGCGCGGCCACCCCGTACTGGGGCTGCCCGGCTCGCGCCTGCACCGGGCGGCGGGCCGGGCCGGACTGCCGGTCGTCGCCGAGGGTTCGCCGACCGGGCGTACACCCGGCCGGGACGCTGCTGCCGCGCACCGAGCCCGGAGCCGTCGTCACCGACCCGAGAGCGTCGTGAAGCGCTCCTCTCGCTCGCCCGCGACCACGCGGTGACCGCCGTCGACGGCGAGCGGATCGACGTCGCCGTGCGCTCCTGTGTCTGCACGGCGACACCCGGGCGCCGTCGAACTCGCCCGCCGGGTGCGCGCGGAGCTGACGGCGGCGGGCTGCGCGTGGAGGCGTTCGCGTGACGGGCGCGGTGCGGGCCCTGCGGGTCGGCGAGCACGGGCTGCTGCTGGAGGTGACGCCGCCCGAAGGGGCTGACGGAGCCGGAGAGACGGCAGCGGCCGAGGCGCTCCACGCGGAGGTGCTGCGCCGGGCCGCGGCCCGTCTGCTGCCGCCGGTACGGGAGATCGTGCCCGCCGCGCGGACCGTACTGCTCGACGGGCTGGCCGACCCGCGCGGCTCGCCGCCGAGGCCGTCGGCTGGGAGATCCCGCCGCTCGCGGCCACCGCGCCCGGGACCGTCGAGGTGCCGGTGCGCTACGACGGCCCCGATCTCGCCGACGTCGCGGCGCTGTGGGGGTGGCGCCCGAGGAGGTGGGGCGGCTGCACGCGGACACCGCGTTCCGGGTGGCGTTCTGCGGGTTCGCGCCCGGCTTCGGCTATCTGACCGGCCTGCCGCGGAGTTGCGCGTGCCGCGCCGGGCCACGCCGAGGACCCGGATCCCGGCGGGCTCCGTCGGCCTCGCGGGCCCGTACAGCGGGTCTATCCGCGCTCCTCCCCGGCGGCTGGCAGCTGATCGGCACCACCGACGCGGTGCTGTGGGATCCCGCGCGCGAACCCGCGGCCCTGCTCGCCCCGGCACTCGGGTGCGGTTCGTGCCCGAGGCGACGGGCGGTCCGGCGGCGGGGCGGCGGCGTGAGCGACGGCGCCGTCCTCGTGGTGCGGTCGGGCGCGCTGACCACCGTGCAGGACCTGGGCCGCCCCGGCCACGCGCGGCTCGGCGTGCCGCGCTCCGGCGCGCTGGACGAGCCCGCCCACCGGTTCGCCAACCGCCTCGTCGGCAACCCCGAGCACGCCGCGACCCTGGAGACCACGCTCACCGGCTGCGCCGTGCGCGCCCGCCGTACGGTGACCGCGGCCGTCACCGGCGCCCCTGCCCGGTCACCGTGGACGGGCGGCCCGCCCTGGGGCGCGCCCGTGCGCGTACCGGCCGGGGCGGTGCTGGAGGCCGGGCCCGCCGACCACGGGGTGCGCGGCTACGTGGCGTTCGGCGGCGGCGTGGACGTGGAGCCGGTGCTCGGCAGCCGCGCCACGGACCTGCTCTCGGGGCTCGGCCCCGCCCGCTGGCCGACGGCGACCTGCTGCGGCTCGGCGACGAGCACGCGCGCGTGGACGACGCGTACGCGCTGGACGACGCGTACGCGCGCGTACCAGGCACGGGCACGCGCACGTCGTACGCGCGCGTGCCGTCCGCCCCGCCATGCCCTACGGGGTGGGCGACGAACTCGTCCTGCCGGTGCGCCTCGGCCCGCGCGACGACTGGTTCACGGCGGCGGGCCTGCGCACCCTGGCCACGGGCGCCTTCCGGGTGTCGGCCGCCGGGAACCGGATCGGCCTGCGGGTGGAAGGCCCTCCCTGGAGCGCGCGGGAGGGCGAACTGCCCAGCGAGGGCATGGTGACCGGCGCCGTGCAGGTCCCGCCCGACGGACGTCCGTGGTGTTCCTGAACGACCACCCGACGACCGGCGGCTACCCCGTCGTCGGGTCGTCCCGGCCCGCGCGCTCGCCGCGGCGGCACAGGCCGCGCCGGGCACTGCGGTGCGCTTCACCCCGTACGGGCGGTGACCCGGCGGGCCCGGCGCTCCTCCTCGCTGGTACCGCCGCATATCCCCTGCACGCCCGTCTCCAGCGCCCACTCCAGGCAGGCGGCCCGGACCGGGCACCGTCGGCACACCGCCTTCGCCTGCCGCGTCTGTTCGAGCGCCAAGGGCCCGACGCCCCACCGGGAAGAAGAGTTCGGGATCCTCGTCGGCGCACGCCGCGTATCGCCACCACCGCATGGCTGGTCCTCCTGTGACCCGTGATTCCCGCTCCGGGTCCCCTGGGACGCACGGCGTAAACGGGGCGTGCGCGAGCTGTGGCCGCGCGGGGCCCGGCGGCATGTGCGCGGTGTCCGGGGCCGGTGAAGGCCCGTCAGGCGTCCCGGGCGCGGGAGGCGGCCCGTAGCCCCGCCGCCCGGCGTGCGCACCACCAGCACGTCGTCCACGCCCAGCTCCGCCGTGTCGCACCCGCCCAGCTCGCGCACCAAACCGTCCGCCCGCTCCACCGTGTTGGCGCCGCACGCGCCCGGCTCGCCGCCCGCCATGCCGTACGTCGGGACCCTGCGGTGGCCCGTCAGGAGCGCGACGGTCATGGGCTTGAGGAACCGGATGCGGCGGACGACGCCGTCGCCGCCGCGCGTGCGGCCCGGCCGCCGCTGCCCTCGCGGATCGCGAAGGCGTCCACCCGCACCGGGCAGCGCCACTCCAGCACCTCGGGGTCGGTGAGGCGGGAGTTGGTCATGTGGGTCTGTACGGCGTCGGCGCCGTCGAAGCCGTCGCCCGCGCCCGAGCCGCTGGCGACGGTCTCGTAGTACTGCACGCGGTCGTCGCCGAACGTGATGTTGTTCATCGTGCCCGAGCCCTCCGCCTGGACGCCCAGCGCCCGTACAGCGCGCCCGTGACGGCCTGGGAGGTCTCCACGTTGCCCGCCACGGTCGCCGCCGGGAACCGCGGCGCCAGCATGCAGCCCTCGGGGACGCGCACCGAAAGGGGCTTCAGGCAGCCGCTGTTGAGGGGATGTCCTCGGCGACCAGGGTGCGGAAGACGTACAGCACGGCGGCCATCACCACCGAGGTGGGGGCGTTGGCGTTGCCCGGCTGCTGCGGGAGGTACCGGCGAAGTCCAGCACGGCGGCGCGCGCCTCGCGGTCCACCTCAAGGGTGACGTCGATGACCGCGCCGCTGTCGGTCTCGTAGCGGTACGCGCCGTCGTCGAGGCCCGCGAGGATACGGCGCACCGACTCCTCGGCGTTGTCCTGCACGTGCCCCATGTAGGCGTGCACGACGTCCAGGCCGAACTCCCCGATCACGCGGCGCAGTTCCTCGACGCCCCTCTCGTTGGCGGCGATCTGGGCGCGCAGGTCGGCGAGGTTGGCGTCCGGGGCGCGGGAGGGTACGGGCCGGAGGCCAGCAGCTCGCGGGTCTCCCGCTCGCGCAGCCGCCCGTCGCGCACCAGCAGCCAGTTGTCGAACAGGATGCCCTCCTCCTGGACGGTGCGGCTGAACGCGGGCATCGAGCCGGGGTGATACCGCCGATCTCGGCGTGGTGCCCGCGCGAGGCGACCAGGAAGAGCAGGTCGGCCCCGGTCTCGTCGAAGACGGGCGTGACGACGGTGACGTCCGGCAGGTGCGTGCCGCCGTGGTACGGGTCGTTGACCGCGTACACGTCGCCCGGCCGCATGCCGCCGTCGCCCTCGCTGTCACCCTCGCCCTCGCGGCGGCGCAGCACCTCCTTGATGGACTCGCCCATGGAGCCGAGGTGCACCGGGATGTGCGGGCGTTGGCGATCAGGTTCCCGGCGGCGTCGAACAGGGCGCAGGAGAAGTCCAGCCGCTCCTTGATGTTGACGGAGTGGGCGGTGTTCTCCAGCCGCACGCCCATCTGCTCGGCGATCGCCATGAAGAGGCTGTTGAAGACCTCCAGCATCACCGGGTCGACCTCGGTGCCGACCGCGACGGCACGCGGGCGCGGGCGCACGCGCGTGAGCAGCAGGTGGCCCGCTCGCCCACGGCCGCCCGCCAGCCGGGGTCGACGACGGTCGTCGCGTCATCCTCCGCGATGATCGCGGGCCCGGTGACCGTGTCGCCGACGCGCATCCGGGCGCGCTCGTACAGGCCGGTGTCACGGGCGCGCCCCTCGGCGAACATCCGGACGGTGGCGACCGGCACCGGCTCGCCCTCCCGGGCGGCGGCGCCCCGCGTGCCCGCCGGTGCCGCCCGCCGTGCCGACGGCCTCGACCGAGACCGCCTCGGCCACCAGCGGCTTGTCCATGGTGAAGGCGTAGCGCGCCCGGTGCGTCCGGGCGAACTCCCGCGCCATCGCCGCCGCGGTGTCCGCCAGGGGACGGGGATGGCCGCGTCGGTGCCCGCGTAGCGCAGGTGGACCCGGGCGGAGGTGGTGACGGACCGCTCGGGCACGCCGTCGGCGCGCAGGTCCGCGCGCGTGCGCTCCGCGAGCGCGTCGCACACGGCACGCACGCGTGGCAGCGCGTCGTCGGTCAGCTCGGTCTCGACGGCCTGTTCGCGCATGGCGGTCGCGTCGGCGACGCCGATGCCGTACGCGGAGAGCACGCCCGCGAGCGGCGGCACGATCACCGTGCCGACGCCGAGCGCGTCGGCGACCGCGCACGTGTGCTGGCCGCCCGCGCCGCCGAAGCCGACGAGCGCGTACCGGGTGATGTCGTGGCCGCGCTGCACGGAGATCTTCTTGACGGCGTTGGCCATGTTCAGCACGGCGATGTCCAGGAAGCCCGCGGCCACCTCCTCCGGGCCGCGCCGGTCGCCCGTCGCGGCGGCGATCTCCTCGGCCAGCGCGGTGAAGCGGGTACGGACCGTCTCCGCGTCGAGCGGCTGGTCGCCGCCGGGGCCGAAGACCGCCGGGAAGTGGGCGGGCTGCACCCGGCCGAGCATCACGTTGGCGTCGGTGACGGTCAGCGGGCCGCCGCGCCGGTAGCAGGCCGGGCCCGGTACGGCGCCCGCCGAGTCCGGCCCGACGCGGTAGCGGCGCCCGTCGAAGTGGAGCACCGAGCCGCCGCCCGCGGCGACCGTGTGGATGTTCATCATGGGGCGCGCATCCGCACCCCGGCGACCTCGGCGCCGAAGATCCGCTCGAACTCGCCCGCGTAGTGCGAGACATCGGTGGACGTGCCGCCCATGTCGAAGCCGATGACGCGCTCGTGGCTCGCCTCGGCCGCGGCGCGCGCCATGCCGACGACGCCGCCCGCGGGCCGGAGAGCACCGCGTCCTTGCCGCGGAAGTGCGCGGCCTCGCGCAGCCCACCGTTGGACTGCATGAACATCAGCCGGATGCCGCGCAGTTCGGCGGCGACGTCCGCCACGTAGCGGCGCAGGATCGGCGAGAGGTAGGCGTCGACCACCGTCGTGTCGCCGCGCGGCACCAGCTTCATCAGGGGCTCACCTCGTGCGAGCAGCTGACCTGGGTGAAGCCCAGTTCGCGCGCGAGGGCGCCGACGGCCCGCTCGTGCGCGGGGTGGCGGTAGCCGTGCAGCAGGACGACGGCGGCGGAGCGGAAGCCGTCGCGGTGGGCGGCGCGCAGCGCCGCGGGTGGCGGCGAGGTCGGGGCGCGCACCACGCCGCCGTCGGCCGCCACCCGCTCCGGTACCTCCACGACCCGCTCGTACAGCGCCTCGGGGAGCACGATGTGCCGGTCGAACAGGCGCGGGCGGTTCTGGTACGCGATGCGCAGCGCGTCCGGAAACCCTCGGTGACCACCAGGACCGTCGGCTCCCCGCGCGCTCCAGCAGGGCGTTGGTGGCGACCGTGGTGCCCATCTTGACGACCGCGATCCGCTCGGCGGGGACGGCCTCGCCGGGGCCGAGGCCGAGGGTGCGGCGGATCCCGGCGACGGCCGCGTCCTCGCGGCGCTCGGGGTGGTGCGAGAGCAGCTTGCTGGTGACCAGGCGGCCGTCGGGACGCTTGCCCACGACGTCGGTGAAGGTGCCGCCACGGTCGATCCAGAACTCCCACCGTCCGGTCATCCGGCCATTCTCGCAGCGGAGGCCGGGTCGGCGCCCCGGAGGACGGCCCGCGCGGATCAGCCCCGTACGCGTACGGGGCTCCGTACGCGTACGGGCTGTACGCGTACGCCCCGTCCTCCGCCCGCGCTCCGTCCCGGCACGGTGCCTCGTGGGCCGCCAGGAAGGCGGAGACCGCCGCGGGCCAGCTGTAGCGCTCGGCACGCGCGCGTGCCGCCGCGCGGCGGGCGGGCTCCGGACGGTCCAGGACCCGCAGGACGGCGTCGGCGAAGGCGGTGCCGGTGTCCTCGGCGGCCTCGCCCGCCGCGCCGACGATGTCCGGCAGCGCGGACGAGACGCTGACGACGACCGGCGTCCCGCAGGCCAGCGCCTCCAGCGCGGCGAGCCCGAAGGTCTCCGCCGGGCCGGGGCGAGGACGGCGTCGGCGGACGCCTGGAGGGCGGCGAGCGCGGCGCGGTCGCCGACGTGGCCGAGGAAGGCCACGGGCAGCCGTTCGGCGAGGGCGCGGGCTTCGAGCCGGGGCCGCAGCGGCCCGTCGCCCGCGACGACGAGCCCGGCGTCCACGCCCCGCCGCCGCAGCGCGACCAGGGCGTCCAGGGCCCGGCCGGGCCGCTTCTCGGGCGACAGCCGGGAGCACATCGCCAGCAGCACGTCCGCACCGCGCGCGTGCCGGGCACGCAGCCCCGCGTCGTGGCGAGACGGACGGAAGTGGTCGAGGTCGACGCCGAGCGGGCGAGCACGAGGTTTCGGGCGCCGATGCGCGCGAACTCCCGCGCCGCCCACGTGGTCGTGCACACCACGCGCGAATAGGCCAGCGCCGTACGGACGTTGAGCCGGTCGGCCGTACGCCGCGCGACGTCTCGGAACGCCCCAGGCGCGCAGCACGCCGTCCGCGCCTCGTGGGAGACCATCACGGCGGGCACCCGGGCCCGCCACGCCCACTCCCGGTCCAGCGCAGCGTCGTACGGTCGGAGACCTCCAGCCGGTCCGGGCGAGCGCCCCGAGCAGCCGGGCCAGCCGCCGCCGGTCGGCGAACACCCGGTAGCCGCCGGTCCCGGGCAGGCGCGGCCCGGGAGGGTCAGCACGCGCCCCTGGGGCGTGTCCCGGTCCGAGAGCCGCTCGCCGGGCACGACGAGCATGGGCTCGTGCCCGGCCGCCCGGTAGCCGGCGCCGAGTTCGCGCAGCGCGGTGCGCAGGCCCCGGAGGCGGGGTGACGAAATTGGCGAGCCGGACGATGCGCAGCGGACGCTCCCCGACGGCGGACGGCGGGGCGACGGCGACGCCCTCGGGTTCGCTCACGCGGCCACCGCCGTACGGGAGGTGAGCACCTGGGCGTAGTGGTCGATCAGCTGGTCGCCGACGGCCTCCCAGGTGCGGCCCTGGACGGCGTCCCGCCCGGCGGCGCCGAGCCGCAGCCGCAGCCGGGGTCGGCCGCGAGGAGCGCGACCGCGTCGCGTACGGCGTCGGCGTCGTCCGGCGGGACGAGCAGCCCGGTGCGCCCGTGCGCGACCAGGTCCAGCGGGCCGCCGACCGCCGGGGCGATCACCGCGACCCCGGCGGCCTGCGCCTCCTGCACGGTCTGGCAGAAGGTCTCCTGCGGGCCGGTGTGCGCGAAGACGTCGAACGAGGCGAGGACGCGGGCGAGTTCGTCGCCGGTGCGGCGGCCGAGGAAACGCGCGCCGGGCAGCGCCTGGCGCAGCGCGGAACCGTCGGCCCGTCGCCGACGACGACCACGCGCACGCCGGGCAGCGCGCTCGCGGACGCCAGCAGGTGGACGCGCTTCTCGGCGCGAGCCTGCCGACGTAGCCGACGAGGAGTTCACCGGCGGGGCGAGGGCCCTGCGCAGTTCGGGGTCGCGCCGGGCGGGTGGAAGCGCTCGGTGTCGACGCCGCGCGGCCAGAGCGCGACGCGGGGACGCCGTGGGCGCCGAGGTCGTCGGCGGAGGCGGTGGAGGGGCGAAGTGCGGTCGGCCGCGGTGTGCACGGCGCGGATCCGGCGCCAGGCGGCGCCCTCCCGGCGCCCAGGTACGTCCGCGCGTAGCCGCCGAGGTCGGTCTGGTAGACGGCGACGGCCGGGACGCGCAGCCGCAGGGCGGCAGCCATGCCGCGGGCGCCGAGGACGAACGGGCTGGCGAGGTGGACGAGTTCGGCGCGGTGGGCGGTGAGCGCGGCGGCCAGGCGGCGGCTGGGAGCGCGACGCGCACCTGCGGGTAGCCGGGCAGCGGCAGGGAGGGACGCGGACCACGGGGTAGGGTACGCGTCGTCGTCTAGGGCGCCGTGGGCGGCGGCGGGGCGACGACGAGGGTGGTGGCCGCGCCGGTGGAGATGCCGGGCGGTCTGGAAGGCGCAGTGGGCGACGCCGTTGACGTCGGGCGGGAAGGATTCGGTCACGATGGCGACACGCATAACCGTGTTGTCGACGTACCAGGGGTAGCCGCGGCGTCGTGGACCTTTCCGCGGGCGGAACGTCCCATGAGCGTTGTGGCGCGGTCGATCGCGCGCACGCCCTACCGGGAGGGCGCGGCGCGTGCCGGGAGCGGGCCGCCCGTTCCCGGCACGGAGATCGTTCCGGCCGCACCGGACGACGCGCGCCGGGCGCACACCGCGCGCACCGCTCAGGCCGCGCGCGCCTGTACGAGGCGGAGGCGCACGAGGCGGAGGCGCACGAGGCTGGGGCGTACGAGGCGGAGCCTTACGAGACCGGGCCGGACGGGACGGCCGTACGAGACCGGGCCGGACGAGGACGCCGGTGGCCGGTCACACCGCCAAGGCGTCCGGGCCGAAGCGGCTGCGGACCGCGGTCTGCACCTCGGCCTCCTCCGCGGGGTCGGTGGCCAGTCTGCGCAACTGCTCGACGACCCGGTCGTCGGCGGTGGCGGCGTGCCGGGCGGCCAGTTCGCGGGTGGTCTCCTCGCAGTCCCACAGGCACTCGACGGCGAATCCGCAGGGAACGACGGGTCGGTGGCGGCGAGGGCGCGGGCGGCGCGCCCGCGCAGCTGGGAGGAGGCCGTCTCGCGGTAGATGTGGCGCAGCACCGGCGCGGCGCAGCAGATGGTGAGGCGGCCCGCGCCGTCGACCAGGTCCCACAGGGCCGGGGCGTCGGGGCCGTGGACGCGCACCGCGCGGCGGAGGGCGTCGAGGACGAGCCCGAGGTCGTACTGGCCGCCGCGGCAGGCGAGCATCGACGCCCTGCGTCGCCGAGCGCGTCGGGGCGCGGGGCCACAGCCGGGCCCGGTCGAGGGCGGCGACGCTGCGCATGCGCTCGAAGGCGGCGAGCGCGGCGTGGGCGACGAAGGTGGAGTGGGGTCGGTGGCCGCGGCCTCGATCAGGTCCAGGACCTCCGGGTCGCCGGTCTCGGCCAGGTGCCTGAGCGCCGCCGCGCGGCGGCGTCGGGGCCGGACGAGGCCGCCGCCAGCAGTTCCGGCGGTCCTCGGGCCCGGCCACGGCGGCGAGGCAGCGGGCGGCGGCCTCGTGGCGCCGGGCGCCGGGCCGCAGGTCGTGCTCCTCCTCGGCCCAGAGCAGCACGTCGCGCACGCTCCAGCCGGGGCGCGGCCCGGAGGGCGCAGCTGCCGCTGCCAGCGGTCGAAGGCGCCGCGCTCCTGGACGGCGCGGACCCGCTCCCGTGCACCGGGTCGTCGGCCCACAGCCGCCAGGGCCGGGGTTCGTAGGCACCGCGCGGCGGCGGCCAGTTCGGCGTCGCCGTCGGGCGTCGTGGGGAAGCGGGCGAGCACGGCGGGGCGAGGCCGCGCAGCCCGGCGTCGTCGTCGCGCAGGGCCAACTCGTCCAGGGCCCAGGTCCAGTTGCCGCCCCGGCGGCGTACCGGCGCAGCAGCCGCAGGACGTCGTCGCGGCCGTAGGCGGCGAGGTGACCGAGGACGGAGAGGGCGAGCCCGGTGCGTTCCTCGGCGGTGTCGAGGAGGTCGTCGGGGGCGAAGAGGTGGTGTTCGATCTCGTCGAGCCCGGCGTCGAGGTCGAGACAGAGCCGGGCGTAATACAGGGAGCGGTTCTCCACCTGCCAGTCCCGGCGGGGTCGCGCAGCACGCAGTGGTGCAGTGCCGCGAGCGCCTCGGCCCGCGGCGCGAGGGCGTGCAGGGTCCCGTCGCCGCGGCCCCGTTGCAGGAGGCCGAGCAGGGTGCCGCTGGGCGCTATGTCTGGATCGAACATGAGGTCAGCATCCGGTGCGGGAGGTTCGCTGGCAACGGGATTTCCGTCGGACGCATTCTTGCCGACGTCCGGCCGCACTATGCCCGCACGGCCGTGACCGTGGGATTTCCGGGTCGTGCGGCCGACCCGGAAGCCATCATTCCACCGTGCGCGGGGATTATGTCGAAAAGGAGCCGGTGGCATATGCCAACAGCACCAGCGTATCGGGTATTGCCAAATCACTTACGCGGCGTCGCTCCCTGTGCAAGAGTCGTTACCGGTCCTTCCTTCAGACTTGGCCGTGCCGCGCCTGCATCGGAGTACGTCATGCCGTCCCCTCGCTCCGCGGACCATCCCGCCGCCCGACCGCCCCAGCGCGGCGCGGTGGATGCGCTCATCTCGCAGGCCCAGCGCCTGCGCGGAGACATCGACGCCGTCCGCCGCGACACCGCGGTCGACGTCGACAGGACGGACGACCCCGGCTGCGCTGGCAGCGCGCCCTGTGCGACCTGGCCGTGCACCACCTGGACGACCTCGACCGGCACCTCGGACAGCTCCGCGAGGGGCTGCCGACGGAGTCGGCGGAGGACGAGCGGCGGAGTGGGCCCGGCCGCCGGAGCCCGTGCCCGCGCACTGGGCCGAGCAGCCGCGGCGACCGCGCGGCCCGGCGCCGAACCGGGCGGGCAGCGCCGAGTGGAACCTCCTCACGGACGAGGCGAGTTGGTCCCCGGGGCTGTACGAGATCTTCGGACGGAACGCGCGCGAACCCGCCCTGACCCTCGACGAACTGCCCTCATGGGTCTTCTCCGAGGACCAGCACGTGCTGACCGCCATGGTGACCGACTGCCTGGTCGACAGCAGGCCCATCGACGGCGAGTTCCGTATCGTGCGTACGGACGGTGTCGTACGCACGGTCCACATGGTGGGTGAGCCCGTGCTCGACGGGGGCGGCGGGACCGCCTCGATGTGGGCCGTGCTGCGCGACGTCAGCGAACTGCGCCGGAGCCAGCGGGCGGTGCGCGAGACCCGCGACTCCTCCAGCGCCACCGGCACGTCGCGCAGACCGAGCACCGGCTCGCGGTCGAGCTCCAGGAGGCCGTGCTCCCGCCGTGGCGCGGCTCCCCGCGGTTCCCGCAGGGCGACCCGGCGGCCCTGGACCTCGCCGCCCGCTACCTCCCTCCGCGACCAGCGCGCTGATCGGCGGCGACTGGTACGACGCGCTCGAACTGCCCGGCGGCGGCACGCTGTTGAGCGTCGGCGACCTGACCGGCCACGGCGTGACCGCGACCTCCGGCATGGCGATGCTGCTGGGCGCGCTGCGCGGCATGGCGGTGGCCGGAGTCGAGCCGGGCCCCTGATGGGATGCCTGAACCAACTCCTCGACACCTCCGCGCAGCCCGCCCTCGGCAGCGCCGTCTGCGGACGGTACGACCCGGACACCCGCACCCTGGTCTGGTCCCAGGCCGGGCACCCCGCCCCTGCTGTTCCGCGACGGGACGGGCCGGGCCCTCCGGCCGCCGGAGGGCGTACTGCTCGGCGTCACGGCGGGTGCCACCTACGCCGAGGCCACCGAGCGGCTCTCCCCGGCGATCTGCTCGTGCTGCACACCGACGGGCTCTCACCGCGCAGTGCGGCGGCCACCGGCGGTACCGACGGCACCGGCGCCGAGCGACTGCTCGCGCTCGCCCGCAGTTGACCGAGGCGCACAGCGCCCAGGAGTGCCTGCGGATCGTGGTCGAGGCGTTCGCCGACGAGGAGCGCGAGGACGACGCCTGCGTGCTGATCGCGCGAATCGCTGACTGAGTTGACTGAGCCGACCGACCTCCGGCCGCACGGTCCCGTACGCCGACGAGCCAGGTGAGCCGACGAGCCCGGTGATACGCCCAGTTGGGCCGTTACGCGTGCCGGGCCGCCCCTACACGGTCTGGGTGCCCGGCTGCGTACGGGCCTTGACGCCCGGCCCTTGGGCAGGACCTGTTTGATCTCCGCCCGCAGTTCGCGGATATGGCCCTGCGAGGAGTACTGGCCGGTCAGCCGGTACATCTCGCGCAGCCGGTCCCAGGTGCGGTGCGAGGAGTTCTGCTCGATGGACAGCAGCGCGAGCCGGGCGTAGCGGTCGGCCTGTTCGAGGTCGCCGCCGATGAAACAGGCCGAGGCGATGGACAGGTGGTCCAGGATCTCCGAACGCTGGCGTCCGCCCTCCCGTAGCTCCAGCGCCCGCTTCGCGTGCTTCTCGCCGACGGCCGCGGCGCTCGGCTCGTGCTCGGCCAGGGTCCGGTAGACCAGGCCCTGCATCCCGTGCAGATCGGCCTCGTTGAACAGCTGCATCCAACTCGGCGCGGGGACGTCGTCCTTGTCCGAGACGAACAGCTCCTCGGCCTGGCCGAGGGTGCGGCGGCGGCCTGGCCGCGCCCCATGGACGCCTGCGCCCACGCCTCGATGGTGCAGAACATGGCGCGGCTGCGCGGCAGGCACCTGTCGCCCGCCCCGACGTGGCGAGCTTCATCAGGTCCAGCGCGTCGTCGGGACGGCCGATGTGCACCATCTGGCGGGCGGCCCGGGACAGCGCCTCGCTGGCCCGCGGCCGATCGCCCCTCGCGGGCGGCGTGCGTGGCGATGACGAAGTACTTCTGGGCGGTGGGCTCCAGGCCCACGTCGTGGGACATCCAGCCCGCGAGCACGGCCAGGTTCGCCGCGACGCCCCACAGCCTGCGCTGGAGGTGCTCGGGGTGGCGGTAGGCGAGCATCCCGCCCACCTCGTTGAGCTGGCCCACCACGGCCTTGCGCTGGAGCCCGCCGCCGCGGGCCGCGTCCCAGGCGCGGAAGACCTCGACCGAGTGCTCCAGCGCGTCGATCTCCTGCGCGCCCACCGGCGCCGCCTCGTAGCGGTCGAAGCTCGCGGGGTCGGCGGACAGCGGATCGTCGCCGCGCGGGGCGTCGGAGGCGAGAGCGGGATCGGAGTGCAGCCAGTCGTACATGGCGCTGGTGAGTGCTGAGCCTGCGGCGAGCGCGGCGCCCGCGCCCACCAAGCCGCGTCGGTTGAACATAAGGTCCATTCCCGTGAATTCGGTGAGGACCGCGGCCGTACGCTCGGGCGGCCAGGGCAGTCCGTCGCCGGACCGTCCCCTTCCCGCCCGCCCCTGCCGTCCGAAACCGAGGTCCTCGATGGTCACGACACGACCGAGGCGCTCGGTGAACAGGGCTGCCAGTACCTTCGGGACCGGATCACGCGGAGTCTCACCGGTGTCGATCCAGCGCCGCACCCGCGAGGTGTCGGTGGCCAGCTGCGGATGGCCCAGGGCCGCCGCCTTCCGGTTCACCAGCCCGCGAGTTCCCCTTGGACCAACCGGCGAGTCCGAACAGATCCGCCAGACGGGTATTGGGTTCCCTCGTCACGTCAAGCCCCCAGGTTCCTCGGCTGAGTTGACAGTAACGGCCCGTGACCGCCCTCGCGACTATTCGCCAGGGTTCGCCAGGGCACGCCAGATGGTGTGCCACCCGTGGCGCGGTGTGGTGTAGGAACGCGCCACCCGGCCCGGGGACCGGGCCGCATTCCCCAGGGTGTGAGTCCGGTTCCCGGCCCGGTCGGCGCGGCAACTCGTCGGCACACGAAGGGATCTGTATTGCCCATGTACACAGCATCGTCCTCCGTGTCCGTGACCCCCGGCCGCACCGCCGCCAACTGCCGGGCAGCGGGCCCTATCTCGATCCCAGCCATGGCGGACGCACCCGGCGGGGCCAGGGACTCAGCCGTCCGGCGGCAGGCGGAAGACTCGACTTGACCGGCCCTCAGGGCGCGCAGCTGCGCGCGGCGATCGCCGCGGTGCACCGCATCTGTCCGGAGTTCACCCCGGCCCAGGTGCTCCGGCGCGGCGGACGGACGGCCCTGCTGGTCGGCGCGGTGGGCCGCACCTCGGCCGTCGCCAAGTGCCTGCTGGACCCGGCGCCGGCCGCGGCGGAGCGCTTCCGGCAGGAAATAACTGCCTACCGCGCCTTCGTCCGGCACCGCCCGCCGGTGCGGGTGCCGCGGCTGATCGCGGCCGATCCGGACAGCTGCGCGCTGGTGATCGAGCGGGTGCCGGGACGGGTGGCGGCCATGGCGCGCCACCCGCCGAGACGCCGCCGCGGGCGGATCTGCGGGCCGTGCTCGCCGCGGTCTGCAAGGTCAACCTGTGGCGTCCGCCGCCCGGCCTGTTCGACGCCCCGATCGACTACGCCGGCCGCTTGGCGCGCTTCCACGACCTCGGGCTGCTCACCGACCGCGACATGGGCGACCTCCAGAAGCTGCTGCACGGCGTGGCCCACGCTCCCGGACGGCCGGGCCCCGGACAGTTCTGCCACGGCGACGCGCTGCTCAACAACGTCCTGCTCTCCCCGCCGGGCCGGTGCTCCTCGACTGGGACCAGGCGGGCTGGTACCTGCCGGGCTACGACCTGGCGACCCTGTGGGCGGTGCTCGGCGACGCCCCGGCCGCGCGGCGCCAGATCAGCCAGCTGGCCCAGGCGGCGGGCCCCGCGTCCCGTGACGCCTTCCTGGTGAACCTGATGCTCGTGCTGACCCGCGAGATCCGGCGGTACGAGACGGCGGTCCAGCGCTCCATGCACGACCCCGCCCCGGTGCCCACCGGTGGCCTCGCCCCGGTGAGGAACACCGGCTGCTGCTGCGGCGGTTGCACGACGACTGCGCGCTCGCGCGCCGGGCGGTGAGGGCCGCCGTCGGTACGCGGTGACCTCCTCCCCGCGGCGCGTCACCGGTCTGGACCGGTGACGCGCCGCAGGTCTGTCCGCACCCGTCGGGAAACTCCTGGCACAGGCGCTGACATGCGAATATCCCGCCAGGTGGCCATGATTGACGGATCGCCTGACAGGGGCTACCTCTGGTGTGGCCCGGCCCGGCACGCGTCACGGCGCACGGCACGGCCCGCCTTGAGGAGGCAGCGATGCGAGGATCCGCACAGACCCAGGGACAGAACAGACCCCCGAGCGAGCACGGCCCCAGCCGACGGACCGCACTGCGCACGGCGGGAGCGGCCGCGTCCGCCGCGCTCGTGCTGCCGGTCGTCGCCGCGGCCCCGTCCGCCGGAGCGGAGCCCTCCGGCGCCGCCGCCGGCGCGGACGCGGGTGCGGACGCGGGTGCGGACGCCCTCCAGCGGGCGTTCGAGACGGCCGCCGACGAGTACGGCGTTCCGCTGAGCGTGCTGCTCGGCGTCTCGTACCTCCAGTCCCGGTGGGACGGCCACGGCGGCGCGCCCAGCGTGACCGGCGGCTACGGGCCGATGCACCTCACCGCCGCGCACGTGGCGCTCGCCGAGGCGCCGCACCACAGCCACGGCACCGAGGACGCGCGCGGCGACGGCGCCCGGCCGACGACCCGCCCGTACGCCGGTGCCCGAGCCGAAGGCGCTGCCCGCGCGGCTGCGGACGCTGGACCGGGCGGCCGATCTCAGCGGCGTCGACGCGGGAAACTGCGGGCGGACGCCGCGGCGAACGTGGCCGGTGGCGCCGCGCTGCTCGCCGCCGAGCAGCGGCGCCTGGCTGCCGCGCGGCGGGGACCCGGCGGACTGGTACGGGCGGTCGCCTCGTACTGCGGCGCCGAGAGCGCCTCGGCCGCCGCCGCCTTCGCCGACGAGGTCTTCTCGGTGATCCGGAGCGGCGCCCGGCGGGTGACCGACACCGGGCAGTTGGTCACGCTGCGGGCCCAGCCGAACGTGGCGCCACGGACCCGCCAGTTGCGTCGGCTGGGGCTGCGCGAGGCCCGGCGCGACCCGAACGTCGAGGCGCCCGCGGACGTGTCGTGCGAGTGGATTCCCGCCCCGTACCAGGACCTGGGCGACGGGGAGTACGGCAACCACGACAAGGCCGACCGGCCCACCTCCCAGTCCGTGGACTACATCGTCGTCCACGACACCGAGGGCAGCTGGGACACCACCCTCAAGCTGGTCCAAGATCCGACGTACGTGTCCTGGCACTACACGCTGCGGTCGGCGGACGGGCACATCGCCCAGCACGTGCCCACCAAGGACGTCGCCTGGCACGCGGGCAACTGGTACGTGAACGCCAAGTCGATCGGCCTGGAGCACGAGGGCTTCCTCGTCTCCCCGGACGCCTGGTACACGGAGGCGATGTACCGGGCCTCGGCCCGGCTGGTGCGCTATCTGGCGAGGCGGTACGACATCCCGCTGGACCGCCAGCACATCCTGGGCCACGACAACGTGCCGGGGACGACGACGTCCACGATCCCCGGCATGCACACCGACCCCGGCCCGTACTGGGACTGGGCCCACTACCTCACCCTGCTGGGGCGCCGCCGCACCGCGGCTCGGCGCCCGGCGGGCTGCTGACCATCCTTCCCGACTACGGCACCAACCAGCCCGTCTACACCGGCTGCTCGACCGACGGCGCGGCCGACTGCGCCCGCACGGCTCGTCCGCGGTGCGGCTGCACACCGCGCCCGGCGAGGACGCACCGCTGGTGAAGGACATCGGTCTGCGTCCGGACGGCGGGGACTCCACGACGGGGTCAACGACACCGGCGCCCGCGCCACCACCGGCCAGCGCTTCGCGCTCGCGGGGCGCGAGGGCGACTGGACGGCGATCTGGTACCTGGGGCAGCGGGCCTGGTTCCACAACCCGAAGGAGCGGCCGACCGCGGTTCCGGCCCGGGCAGGACGGTCACGCCGCGGGAGGGCGTGAGCGAGGTCCCGGTGTACGGGCGGGCCTACCCGGAGGAGGCGGCGTACCCGGCGGGGTCCCGGTCCAGGCGGTGTCCCCGCTGCCGTACAGGCTCGCGGCGGGACAGCGGTACGCGCTGGGGCTCACGGCGCCCGGGGAGTACCTGTGGGCGACCACCTTCGACCCGGCGGGCCACCGGGTGGTGCGCGGCGAGGAGAAGTACCACCAGATCCAGTTCGGGCACCGGGTGGCGTATGTGAAGGCCGCCGACGTGACCGTCCTGGGGCCGGGGAAGCGGCCGGGGCACTGAGCCGCACGCGCGGGGCCGCGCCGCCGGGTTCGGCGGCGCGGCCCCGCGCGGCACGGTCAGCCCTGCTGGAACAGCTCCGCGGGGAGCGGCTGAGCAGCCGGTACAGGTCGTCGGTGATCGGCCGGTCCCAGCTGGCGATGGTGACCAGCACGCCGTCGCTGCGGTCGAACTGGGCGCAGGAGATACGGCTCTCGGAGAACTTGGTGCGGCGCACGATGAGCAGGTTGTCCTCGTGCATCACGGGGTGTCCTCGCTGTCCACGACGTGGACGGGCTCGTCGTTCCCCAGGGCGGCGAGCAACTGCGTGACCTCGAAGGGCACCTCGCCCTCCGCCGTCTCGCGCGCCGGGGAGCCCTCGGGGAGGTTGCCGATGATCATGGCGGTGCCCCGGCCGCCGAACAGGTCGTAGCGCAGGAAGACGCCCTGGCAGCTCCCGTCGGGCGCGGGCAGCAGTCCGGCGCCGAGGTCTCCGGGCCAGTCTCCCGGGTCCATGGCGAGGACGTCGAAGTCCGGGCCTGCGGGGGTGGCGGGACTGCGACGGCGGAGAAACGACATGGCCACATGGTACGTGGAGGTCGGCGGGTACGCCCCGGCGGTCCGCCCGCCGGACCGGCCGTCAGCACGCCGCGCGGCTCGTCCGCTCACCGGGCCGGGCCGTGCGGGCAGAGCCGCCCGGCCCGTCGGGCGCGCGGGCGTCCGAGGGCGCGGCGGCGCCGGGTCCCGCCGGGTCCGGGGCGGCGGCGGGCCACTCACGGGCGGTGCGGGGCTGGGGGTCTTCGGGGTGCGGGCGGGACTCGTCCGGCCAGGGCGCGCCCAGTTCGTCGCGGGCGCGGGCCGCCAGGGCGTCGGCCCGCACCGCTCGGCGGCGGCCAGCCCGGTGCGGAGCCGGTCGGCCGCCTCGCGGGGCGGCCCGCGTGGCGCAGCGCCGTTCCGTGGTCGACGAGGGCGAGGGCGAGATCGTGGGCGGCGGGCGAGCGTTCGAGCAGGGTCACCGCCTCGTCCAGCAGGCGCGGCCGGTCGGCGCGGGTGGCGGTGCGCGCGGCGGCGAGCAGCGCCCGGCCGGTGCCGGAGGCGGTGCCGAACCGGCGGGCGCGGGCGACCGCGTCCCGCGCGAGGTCGGCGGCGCGCGCGGGTCGGCCGGGCCAGCGCCCCGGCCAGGTGGAGCTGCCAGGGCACCAGGCGGGTTGCGCGCGCCGCGCCGTCCAACCGCGCCCCGGCGGCGGCGAGTTCCTCGGCCGCCGCGCCGTACAGGCCGCGGGCGAGCAGTAGTTCGCCGCGTACGGCCTGGGGTCGGGGTGGACGAGGACGGCGGGCGCGGCGGCGCCGTAGCCGTACGCCTCCGCGGTCCGGCGGGCCTCGTCGATCCGGCCGCGGGCGATGAGGATCCGCAGCAGGATGCCGACGCCGGAGCAGCCGGCGGGTTGGCCATGTCCGCCGGGCCGCCGAGCCGCAGCCCCTCGCGGACGAGTTCCTCGGCCTCGGCCAGTTGCCCGGTGCGGTGGCGGACGTGGCCGAGCAGCACCGTCGCGTACGCGGGCGGGGAGGCGGGCCCGCCCTGCGCGCGAACTCGGCGGCGGCTTCGCGGAGTACCTCCTCGGCGAGGTCCGGCCGGTCGCAGTGGAGGTAGGTGAGGCAGAGCATGACGGGCACCTCGAAGCCGCCGCCGGGCTCGCCCCAGTACGGGGGTCCGGCGGGGACCTGGTCCGCGCACGGGGCCCGGCCAGGGCCCGGTCCGCGTGGGCGAGGACGGTGGCCACCGGTTCGCCGCGCACCAGCGCGTCCCAGGCCCGCAGGCTCAGCAGCCTGCGCCCGGTCCAGCCGCGGGCGCCGGGGAGGTCCGTCAGCCGGGCCAGGCGCCGGGAGCGGGCGGTGGCGTCGGGGCGTCGGCGCGGAAGGCGTTCCACATGAACTGCTCGGCGCGCAGCCGCAGTCGGGTCCGGGTGCCGGTGGCGCGCCCCGCCTCGGCCGCCATGGTGCGCGCGGCGTCCGCGACGCGGCCGGTGTGGGCGTAGGCGCGGGCGAGGCGGCGGGCGACGGCCTCGCGGAGGGCGGGGTCCAGCCGCGGTTCGTTCAGGGCGGCGCGCAGGTCGCGGACGGCGGCCTCGGGGTCGCCGAGCAGGGCGCAGCCCCGCGTTCGTACAGGACGGCGGCGCGTTCGGGGCCGTCGGGCGGTTCGCGCAGGGCGCGGGTCAGGCAGCGGCGCGCGGCGTCCGGGGCGCCGGACCGCAGGTGGGCCTCGGCGGCCTCGCGCAACTGCCGTACCACGTGCGGGTCCTGCTCCGGGTGGGTCTCCAGCAGGTGGCGGGCGGCGGCGGTGGGGCCCAGGCCCGCGCCGAGGACGACGGAGGCGGCCTGGCCGTGCAGGGCGACGCGCAGGGCGCCGGGAATCGCCCGGTAGACGGCGGTGGCGGCCGACGGGTCGGGGTACTCCAGCGGCTGGTCGCAGTCCCGGCCGCGCGGCGGCAGCAGAACCCCGCGTCGCCGAGCCGTACGAGGAGGCCGGGGACCTCGGCGGCGTCGAGGCCCGCGACGAGCCCGGCGAGCAGCGGGTGGCGTCGGCGCCGAGGACGGCGACGGCCCAGGCGAGCCGGACCGCCCGGCGCCGAGCCCTCCAGACGCGCGACCGGTGCGTCGTCCGGCGGCCCGGCGGTCGGCGGCCCGGTGGTCGGCTCGCGGGGCGGCGGGGACGGAGGCGGGGACGGGGACGGCGGGTGGGTGCCGGCCCGGTCCGAGGTCGCGTGCGCGGGCCCGCGCGGTCAGTTGGACGACGGCGGCCGGGTTGCCGCCGGTCAGGGCCCAGCACTCGTGGCAGAAGCCGTCGTCGGCGGCGTCCCCGAGCGCGTCGCGCACCAGGCGGCCGACGCCCGACGGGCTCAGCGGCGCGAGCACATGGCGCCGGGCGGCGTGGGTCCGGCGGCACGGGTCCGGCGCGGCCGGGGAACGCGTGGCAGTCCGGGGCAGTTCCTCGGGACGGTGGCCGGTGGCGATGAGCAGCGGCAGCCCGGCGGCGCGGGCGCGAAGCCGGTGAGCCACTCCAGGGAGGCGCGGTCGGTCCAGTGGGCGTCGTCCAGGACCATGACCACGGGGCGTGCGCGTGGGCGAGGCGGGTCAGCAGCCGGTCGAGTCCGGCGCGCACGCGCCTCGGGTCCGGTGGCACGGCGGCCTCGGCGACCCGCGCGTCGACGGCCAGGGCAACGATGTCATCCCAGCCGTCGAGAAGCTCCCGCCGGTGCCGCGCGGAGGCTTCGGAGAGCACGGGCCGCACGAGTTGCCGCACCACGTGGAAGGGCCGGTGCCGCTCGCGTTCGCCGCCGCGGGCCGTCAGCAGGGTGCAGCCGCGGGCGCGGGCGCGTCGGCACAGCTCGTCCAGGAGCGCGGTCTTGCCGACGCCCGCGGGCCCCGCGTACGCCACCACGCCGCCGCTCCCCGCTCCGGCCGGGCCGCCGCCGGGGTGCCGCACAGATTCGTCAACAGGTCGTCAGCGGACCGCAGTTCACTCTCGCGTTCCAGGAGCGTCCGGTGTGCCGGACGCCGCCGCCCCAGTTCTCCGCCACGTTCGCTGCCCTCTCGACGGGTACCGCAGAGCGTAGCGGCGGAGGGTGCCGTACAGCACCGTTCGTACGAATTCACCTCACCGTGAACGTTCGCACCGCGGCGGTCTTCACGGCGGGCGTCGCGGTGGTCTTCGCAGCGGGCGGGCGACGGGTCAGCCCTGGGCGCGCCGCCGCTGGTGGCACGCGGCGCGGCTCTGCTCGACGGGGCACGCAGGCGTCCGCGCGCGGGCCGAGCGCCCTGCCCGGCGGGAGCCGCGGGCATGTACTGGCCCCATCAGGGCGTGTGCCCGGCCCTGGCCCGGCTGGCGCGGTGCGCGGTGCTCTGCGAGACGGTCGACGTCTACCGACGTCTACCGACGTCTATGACGGCGGGCGGCCCGCCCGCCACGCCGCGCCCGCACGGCGTCCGCCTCGCCCTGGCCGCCACCGACGGCCCGGAGCGACTGACGTACGGGCGGGCGAACCGGTGGCCGTACGGGGCCCGTTGGGCGCGCTCACGACCTGGTTCGCGGGCGGCCTCCGGCGGGTCCGCTGGAGGCCGTACCGGCGCCGCCGCCGGAGCTGGGCCCTGGCCCTGAGCCGTGGGCGGGCGGCGCGGGCACGCTCCAGGCGCCCCGCCAGGGTCAGGTGAGCGCCCGGCCACCAGCTTCGCGGCCCTGGCCACCAGGGGTTGTCCGTCGGCCCCTCGGGGTCGTGCTTGGTCGAGAGCACCGCCAGCACCAGCGGGGCGCGCCGGGGGCCGGACGACGCCCACGTCGTTGGCGACGCCGTACTGTTCGCCGCCGCCCGTCTTGTCCGCCAGCACCCAGTCGTCGGGCAGCCCGGCGCGGAAGCGTTCGGTGTTGGTGGTGTTCGCGACCAGCCAGCCGGTCAGCCGCGCGCGGTCCGGGGAGGTGAGCGCGGTGCCGACGAGGAGGCGGCCGAACGTCCCGCCGATGGCGCCGGGGTGGTGGTGTCCGTCTCCCGCCAGGGCTCCGCCGAGTTCAGCGCCGGTTCCCAGCGGTCGAGGCGGGTCGCGGAATCCCCGAGCGAGCGGCAGAAGCGGGTGACGGCGGTCGGGCCGCCCAGTTCGCGCAGCAGGAGGTTGCCCGCGCCGTTGTCGCTCTCGCCGACGGCGGCGGCGCACAGCTCGGCGACGGTCATGCCGTGGGCGAGGTTCTCCGGCTTGCCGGTGACGGGGACGTAGCCCGCCTCCCGTACGAACTCCTCGCTGTAGCGGACGCGTCGGGCGAGGTACTCGCCGCCGCGGTCGAGGTCCCGCAGGACGGCGGCGGCGGCGAGCGCCTTGAACACCGAGCACATCGGGAAGCGTTCGTCCGCGCGGTAGGCGACCGTCGCGCCCGTGGCGGTGTCGAGGGCGAACACCCGAGCCGGGCGGCGTACTCCCGCTCCAGCGCGCGCAGCCGCGGGGACGTCCGCGCGAGACGGCGCGGCGTACGCCCTGGCCGCCCCGTGGGCACCAGAGCGGCCAGGGCGGTGGCGGCACCGAGGCCCAGTACGGTCCGGCGGGCGGGAACAGCGTCGGTGAGGTGCACGGGCGTCCTTCTTCCTGCGTCACGGCATCACGGCATCACGGCACTACGGCACTACGGCACTACGGCTTCAGGGAGGGAGCCCTCGGGTTCAGTCAACGGGCGACCGTCCGGCATGTCGAATACACTCTCGACTCCCGTCCGATTCACATCACGTATCCGCGCACGTCAGGGGCGCGTTGCTGACCAACGGCACTTGGAGATCTTTGTCGCGCTGGCCGAGGAGGGCACTTCGGCGCCGCCGCGCAGCGCGTGGGCATCACCCAGCCGCCCCTGTCGCAGGGGCTGCGCAGGCTGGAGGCGCTGCTGGGCGTCCGGCTCTTCGACCGCGACCGGGCGTCACCCTCACCGACGAGGGGCGCTGCTGCTGCCCCACGCCCGCCGCGCGCTGGCCGCGCTGACGGAGCTGCACGACGTCGGGCGCGCGAGCGGGCCGACGGCCGACGGCTCAGGCTGGGGCTGGCCCCGAGGTGCCCGCGTGGGTCGCGGCGGCCGTGGCGGCGGCGCCCGTACGGGCCGGGGAGCGGGGCCGGATCGCGGTGACGACGGCGCCGACCGCCACCCTGCTGTCCGAGACCGCGGCGGGGCGGCTCGACCTCGCGGTGGTCCGGCACCCGGCGGTGCTGCACGGCCTGGCCGCCGGGCCCGTGGTGCTCTTCCCGACCTGGCTCCTGTCGCCCGCCGACCACTCGCCCGCCGACCACTCGCCCGCGGGCCACCACGCCGGGAAGGCGCCCGCGGGCCACCACGCCGGGAAGGGGAGCGCCGGGGCCGAGGGCACCGGGGCCACGAGTGCCGGGAACGCGGGCACCGGGCGGCGGTTGCCCGTCGCCGTGCGTCCGCGCGAGGAGGCGCCCGCCGCGTACGACCTGTTCGTCGACACCCTGGCCAGCCGGGGCACCGGGTGGAGACCGTCGTGGTCTCCGACGAACGCGCCGGGCTGGCGCTGGTGGCGGCGGGCCAGGCGACGCTGGTCACGGCGGACCCACGCTGACCGCCGACGGCGTCGCGCGGGTCAGGGCCGCCGACCCGCCGCTGCCCTGCGGCTGCGGGTGGTGTGGGACACCCGCCGGGCGGACGGCGAGAGGACCGCGCGCACGGCGCGCTCGCTGGTGGCGGCCCTGTCCACGGAGGCGGCGCTGTCCACGGAGGCGGGCCTGTCCTCGGAGGCGGCGCGATGAGCGCACGCGCGCGAGGGCGTACGGCGCGCGATCCGCGGCATGTTCGCCGACGCCGGGGTCCGCGGCTGGCTGCACGTGGCGGACCTGCGCCGCCCGGCGGCGTGCGTGGCGGTCGACCCCGACGAGCCGGTTCCGATCGGCTCGGTCTACAAGGTGCCGGTGATGGTGGCCTTCTCCCGGCTGGTGGACGCGGGCGCGCTCGACCCGCGCGAGCGCGTGACGGTCGACGCGCCGGACCGGATGCCGGGCCCGACCGGCATCTCCGTCCTGCGGGACCCGGTCACGGTGTGCTGCGCGACCTGGTGGTCCTCATGATGAGCATCTCCGACAACACCGCCGCCGACGTGCTGCTGCGCCGGATCGGCACCGACGCCGTCGACGCGGTGTGCCGCGACCTCGGGATGGCGGACACCCGGGTGTACGGCGGGTCGCCACCACCTTCGCGCGGCTGGTGTCGGAGACCGGCGCCGAGACGCTGAGCGCCGCGATGGCGCGTATGGCGAGCAACGACGCCACGGTCCCCGAGGACGTCTACAACCCGCTGTCCAAGGCGTCGGCCTCGCCCGCCGACATGGCCCGGCTGCTGCGGGCGATCTGGACCGGGCGGGCGGCCTCCGCCGAGAGCTGCGCGTTCATGCGCGGCGTCATGGGCACCAGCCCTGGACGCACCGGCTGGCGTCCGGCTTCCCGTACGACGACGTGACCGTGTCGGGCAAGACCGGCACGTTCGGCACGATGCGCCACGAGGCGGGGTGGTCGAACTCGGCGACGGCAGCGTGTACACGGCGGTGGTCTTCACCCAGGCGGCGCGCGCCGACAGCAGGTTGCCGCGCGCCGACGCCGTCATCGGCGCGACGCCCGCGCGGCGGTGGAGGAACTCCGCGGCAGCGAGGGCATGACACGGCCTCCTCCCCGCCGCGCGGGCGGGAAGGAGGGCCGTGGCCGGGCTCGGGTCAGGTCAGGTCGAACTCGCCGTCGCGGGCGCCCAGCACGAACGCGCGCCACTCAGCCGGGGTGAAGATCAGTGCCGGGCCGTCGGGACGGCGGCCGTGTCGCATCGCGATATACCCCTCCACGAAGGCGATCTCGACGTCTCCCACGCCCTGGCTGCTCGACTGCCACTGGGCGTTTCTGAGGTCGAGTTCGGGTTTCTCACCGCTCTCCGCCAGTGGCTGGTGGGTGGTGGTGTCGGCCACGTCGTGCTCCTCCCGATTCGGCGTCCCGGCCCCACACTAGCGACGGCGGCCGGTGCCGGACAGGCCACGAAAGGAGTACCTGGCGGGCGTCGTTCGGGCCCGGCCGCGACCGGGTTCGAGACGGCGGCCGGGCGCTCCGCGACGGGGCGTCAGCCGCACACCGAGGGCACCGCGCGGGCGAGCGCCACCATGTGCGGCGCGTCGAGTCGGCGCTCGTGGGCCACCCGCAGCGCCGCGACGGTCAGCGTCCCGGCGCAGCCGGAGGACGCGCGTGCCCGCGCCGAGTCCGCGATCCCGCGCACCAGGCCGCCGTTGATCCGGTTGATCTCCTCCCGGACCTCCGACAGGTCGGGGCGTTCGGTCGGGGCCTGGGACGGGTCGGCGTCCCAACGGCGGTACAGGCCGCGCTGGACGACCTTGTTCGCCTCGATCTGGTCGCGGAAGATCCGTACGGTCACGTCCGGGTCGGCGCCCACCTCGCGCGCCTGGCGGGCGGCCTCGTCCAGCACCTGACGCTCCCGGGCCGGGTCGTCGATCGGGCTGTCGGTGCCCCACTTGGCGGCGGCCACCAGGTCGGCGGTGAGCAGCCGCCGCGCGGAGAGGTCGGCCAGCGGCAGCAGTTGCTCGTACGCCCCGTGCGCCGCGTGTGTCCCAGGGGCGTGGGTGGGGCGGCGGGACGGGCCGCGGCGGTACCGGCGGACCCGGCGGCGAGCAGGGCGGCCGTCGCGGCGGCGGTCAGCAGTCGGCGGGGCAGGGTCATCGGTCGCATGGATACACCTCGTCGGCACGGGCGGGGTCGGCACGCTCCGGGAACGCGCTCACGAAGGCCGGGGCGAACCGGGCCATGGCCCGGTTCGCCCCCGTGGAGATCGCTCCCGCGGTGACCCTACTCCCGGCGATCCGGCGACCGGGCGGCGTCCGGCCGCACCGCCCGGTTCCAGCCGCACACCGCCCGGTTCCGGCCGCGCACCACCGGTTCCAACCGGCCGCTACTCCCCAGCACCGCCATCGCCGCGTTGTGCCCGGGTACGCCGCTCACGCCGCCGCCGCGCACCGCGCCCGCGCCGCACAGCAGGACGTTGCCGTGGCGGGTCTCGACGCCCCAACGGCCGGTGCCCTCCTGGGCGTAGGGGAACGCCAGGTCGCGGTGGAAGATGTTGCCGCCGGGCAGCCCGAGGTGGTGGTCCAGGTCCAGCGGCGTCTTCGCCTCCACGCACGGCCTGCCGTCGGCGTCGTACGCCAGGCAGTCGGCGATGGGCTCGGCGAGGTGGGCGTCGAGCTGGGCGAGCGTGGCCTCCAGCAGCGTCGCGCGCGCCGCGTCGTGGTCGGCGGTGAACAGCCGGGCGGGGTGTGGAGTCCGAACAGCGTCAGCGTCTGGTAGCCGCGCCGCGCGAGGTCGGGGCCGAGGATGGAGGGTCGGTGAGCGAGTGGCAGTAGATCTCCGACGGCGGGGCGCCGGGCGACTCACCGGCGGCGGCCTGCCGGTACGCCCGCTCCAGCTGCTCGTAGCCCTCGGCGATGTGGAAGGTCCCGGCGAACGCCTCGCGCGGGTCGACCCCGGTGTCGCGCAGCCGGGGCAGCCGCCGCAGCACCATGTTGACCTTCAACTGGGCGCCCTCGGCGGGTGGTTCGGGCGGCGGGTCGCCGAGGAGCCCGGCGAGCGCCCGCGGCGAGGCGCCCACCAGGACGTGGCGCGCCGCTACCGTCGCCTCGCCGTCCGCGTCGCGGTACGTCACCTCGGCGGAGGTGCCGTCGGTGGCGACGGAGGTGACCTCGCGGCCGGTGAGGATACGGGCGCCCGCCGCGCGGGCCGCGTCCGCGAGGGCGTCGGTGAACGCGCCCATGCCGCCGACGGGCACGTTCCAGTCGCCGGTTCCGCCGCCGATGACGTGGTAGAGGAAGCAGCGGTTCTGCCGCAGTGACGGGTCGTGGGCGCGGGTGAAGGTGCCGATGAGGGCGTCGGTGAGCACCACGCCGCGCACCAGGTCGTCCGCGAAGTGCTCCTCGACCGCCTCGCCCAGCGGCCGTTCGAACAGCGCCCGCCAGGCCGTCTCGTCGGCCACGCGCGCGTGGAGCGCGTCGCGGGTGGGCAGCGGCTCGGTGAGGGTGGGAAGACCCGCTCGGCGACCCGCCCCGTCATCGCGTAGAAGCGCTGCCACGCCTCGTACTCGCGGTCCGAGCCGGTGAGCCGCCGGAACGCCTCACGCGTGCGTGCCGTGCCGCCCGTGTCGACCAGCAGTCCGGTGGGCGCCCGGCGCGCACGGTGGGGTGTACGAGGAGATGGCGCGCTCCCGCACCGTGAAGCGCAGCCCCAGGTCCCGCACGATCTTCCGCGGCAACAGGCTGACCAGGTAGGAGTAGCGGGACAGCCGCGCGTCGACACCGGCGAAGGGCCGCGAGGAGACGGCCGCCCCGCCGGTGTGGTCGAGCCGCTCCAGCACCAGCACGCTCCGTCCGGCGCGGGCGAGATAGGCGGCGGCGACCAGGCCGTTGTGGCCGCCGCCGACGACGACGGCGTCGTAGGCGCGGGTCGGTCCGGCTTCATGGGAGTCGCGTCGAGGCATGCCCTCTGGGTAACACGCGATCACGGCCGGGACCAGCGCGCCTCCGGCCCCGGCCGGTCCGGATCAGGGCCCCTGCCCCGGCCGGTCCGGATCAGCGCGCGGGCACCGGTCGCGGGACAGGCACCGCTCGCGGGACAGGCGGCGGTCAGCGGGCGGGCGGCGCCGCGGCCCGGGCACGGCGGTGCCGGGGCCGGACGGCCCGGCACGGGCGCCCCGGCCCGCCGGACCGGGCGCCGTCGCCCCGGCGCCGCAGTTCGGCCACCCGGTGGTAGAGGTCGACGGCCTCGGCCGTGCGCCCCAGCCGGTCCAGGCAGTGCGCCTCGTCGCTGCGGCCCGCGAGGGTGTCGGGGTGGTCGGGCCCGAGCACCCGCTCGCGGGCACGGGCCACCTGGCGGTAGACGCCGAGCGCGTCGGCCCAGCGGCCGAGCCAGCCGAGGGCCACGGCCACCTCCCGGCGGCTGACGAGGGTGTCCGGGTGGTCCGGCCCCAGCAGCCGCTCGCGGACGGCGCACACGTCACGCGCCTCGGCCAGGGCCTCCTCCCACCGTTCGAGGCGGCCCAGGTTCACGCCGAGGCCGTGCCGGGCCCGCAGGGTCTCCGGGTCGGTGGGCCCCTGCACGCGCGTACGGTCCTCGACCAGGGCGCGGTAGAGCGCCAGCGCCTCGGCGGTGCGGCCGAGCCTGCCGAGGCTGATGCCGATCTCGTAGCGCGCCGCGAGGTGTCGGGGTGGTCCGGGCCGAGCGCCCGGCCGCGGGCCGCGGCGACCTCCTGGTACCACAGCAGCGCCTCGTCCCAGCGCCCCAACTGGCCGAGGGCGTACGCCACCTCGTACGCCGTGACGAGGGTGTCCGGGTGGTCCGCGCCCAGCACGCGCGCGCGGGCGGAGGCCACGTCGCGCGCCGTGCGGTAGGCGTCCTCCAGCCGCCCCAGCCGGGCGAGGTTGAACGCGAAGTTGTGGCGGCAGCGCAGGGTGTCGGGGTGGTCGGGGCCCATGGACCGCTCGCGGGCTCCGAGCACCGCGACGTACACCTGGTGGGCCTCGAGTGGCGGCCGAGCCGCCCGAGGGTGAACGCGATCTCCTGGCGGGTGGCCAGGGTGTCGGGGTGGTCGGGCCCCAGCACCCGCTCACGTCCGGCGGCCACCTGCCCGTACGCGCGCAGGGCGTCGGCCGGGCGGCCGAGCCGCCCGGTGGCGAACGCGGCCTCGTAGCGGCTGGCGAGGGTGTCGGGGTGGTCCGGGCCGAGGGCGTGCTCGCGCTCGGCGGCCACCGCGCGGTGCACCTCGCCCGCCTCCTCCCAGCGGCCGAGCCTGCCCAGGCTCAGGCCGGTGTTGTGCCGGTCGGCGAGCCGGGCGACCAGCGGCGGCGAGGGCGCGGGCCGCTCGTCCGCGTACGCCGGGGAGCCGGGCGGGTGCGCGGGGCGGACGCCGCGCCGCGCCCCGGCGCCCGCCCAGGGCCGCTGAGCGCGGCGGCGTCGAGCACCGACGGCGGGGGACGCCGGTGGTGGTGGCCTTGGTGCCGGTCGTCATGTTCCGCGCCCAGGCCGGGAGTCGGCCCGCGCGGTGGTCCGGCGGCCCCGCGCCGGAGGTGGGCCCGCCGTACACCGGCACGCCGCGGCGCGGCCCACGCGGCGTGGGCGGCGGCGATCCGCGCGGCCAGCTCGGCCGCGTCGCGCGGCCGGTCCTCCGGTTCCTTGGCGAGCAGGTCCAGCACGACGCGTTCCAGGGAGGCGGGCAGTTCGGGCGGGCGCGGCGCGGCGGCTCCGGCGCGGTGTCGCGGTGGCCGACGAGCACGGACCAGGCGTCCCCAGGTCGAAGGGCGGTGCGCCGGTGGCCAGTTCGTAGAGCACGCAGCCCAGCGAGTACAGGTCGCTGCGGTGGTCCACCGTGACGCCCGCGATCTGCTCGGGCGACATGTAGTGCGGCGTGCCCATGGTGATGCCGGTGCCCGCCCCGGCGAGCCGGGCGGTGAACCCGATGTCGTGCGCGATGCGCGCGATGCCGAAGTCGCAGATCTTCACGGTGGCGTCGGACAGCCGGATGATGTTGGCGGGCTTCAGGTCGCGGTGGACGATGCCCTGTTCGTGGGTGTACGCGAGGGCGTCGGCGAGCTGCGCGGCGATGTCGATGACGTCGGCCACGGGCAGCGGGTCCCTTGCCGTCCGCCAGCACCTGGCTGAGGTTGCGCCCTCCAGCAGCTCCATCACCAGGTACAGCGCGCCCTCGTACTCGCCGAAGTCGTGCACCACGGTCACCCGCGGTGCTGGAGCGAGGCGGCCACCCGCGCCTCGCGGCGGAAGCGCTCGCGCAGCGCCTGCACGAACGACCGCTCCAGCTGCGAGGTCATGGGGCGCAGGCACTTGACGGCGACCCGGCGGCCGAGCGACTCGTCCCGGCACGCCAGACCTCGCCCATGCCGCCTCGCCCGATGGGTTCGAGCAGCCGGTAGCGGCCCTGGATCAGCCTGGTCTCCGCCATGGTCCCCCTGCCTGCCGGGCGGGTGGGAGTGCTCCGGGCGAGCCGGGTGGGTGCCCCGCCGCTCCTCGTCCGTCCCCTACGCCCCCGGTCCGTTGTCCAGTATGGCCGTCTGTGCCCGGAGCTTGTAGGGCGAAGGGCGCGTGTCGGCCCCACTCTGGCCACCGCGCGCAGGATGTGCTTGGCGGCAGCTGCCAGCGGACGGTCGGCGGTATCCGGCGCAGTACGGCCCCGGCCCGGCGCAGCCTGCGGGTCACGTCGGCGGGGCCGGGCGCCGGCCGGCCGTACAGCTCGTGGGCGTAGCCGGGCAGCGAGTCGTAGGCGAGTGCGGCGACCCGGGTCCACAGCAGGGCGCGGAGGGGACGAGGACCGCGGGGTCGGCGGCCGTCGCAGGAATGTGTCGATCTCGGCGGCCTCCGGGGTGGCGGCCAACTCGGGGCGGACCGCGGTGAAGTACGCGGCGAGGCCCGCCATGTCGGCCGGTACGTCCTCGGGGTCGAGGCCGACGAGCCGGGCGGAGGTCCGGTTCTCGTCGATGTAGGCGTCGGCCTGCGCGTCGCTGAGGGGAATCCGGACCGACGTACGACGTGGAGGTAGGAGCCGATCTCGGCGCAGTGCACCCACCGCAGCAGTTCCGGCTCGTCGACGGCGTGCCGGGCGCCGGTGGCGGGTCGGTGACGGACAGCCCGCGGTGGATGCGGCGCACCACGGCGCCCGCGCGCTCGGCGGCCTCGGTGGTGCCGTAGGTGACGGTGGCGACGAAGTTCGCGGTGCGCCGCAGGCGGCCCCAGGCGTCCCTGCGGAAGTCGGAGTTCTGGTGACGCCGCGCACCGCGAGCGGGTGCAGGGCCTGGAGGTACAGCGCGCGGACGCCCGCGATCCACATCATCGGGTCGCCGTGCGTCTGCCAGGTCACCGAGGCGGGCCCGTAGAGCCCGGGGTCCCCGCCCGGCCCGTTCCGCCCCTCCGGCCCGGTGTCCCCGACCCGCCCGGGCCGTTCTCGCGTATGCCGTCCGGCATGGCCACCACCTCCGCGGCCAGGCTAGAGCCTGGCCGCGGGCGGTTCGCGGGCGGTCACCGGCGAAGCGGTCCGGCCACCGGCGAAGGGCCAACCGGCCACCGCGCGGCCCTCGTTGGCGCTGCCGCTCCGGCCGCCCGGCTCAGTGCCCGTCGCGCGGCCCGGCCCCGCCGGGCGGCGTCACCGGCGGCGCCAGGTACGCGATCCAGTGGATGCCGGGCAGCCGGTGCGGGTCCACTCGCGCGCGTAGCCGGGCGGCCGTTCGCGGGGCCGGAGGTGAGCAGCGCGGTGGGCTCGTGCCGGGCCCGGCGCAGCAGCCCGCCGACGGTGACGGAGCGGTTGTTGCCGTCGTCTGCGCCGAGGCGCAGCCGCCGTGGTACGCGACGGGCTGGGCCCGGAACCCGGAGACCGTGCAGGGCGGCTCCAGGCCGAGCCCGCGCAGCCCCGGGCGGCCTGCGCGTACTGCCCGGTGACGCGCTCGCTCTGGTCCGCCGACCACCACAGGACGACGTGCTGGCTGCCGAGTTGGAGGGCGACGAGCGCGCCGAGCACCACCGCGCTGCGGCCCGGCGAGCGGTCGGAGCGCACCACGCGCAGCGAGCGCGGCGACGGGGACGGCGAGCAGGGCGTAGGAGGGCAGCAGGAAGCGCGGGGCGGAGAAGGAGATCAGGAAGAGGTACTGCACGGAGAGCGAGACGGCGCAGGCGACCGGCAGCAGCGTCGGCGCGAGCCGCCCGCCGTGCCACCGGGCCGCTCGGGCCGCTCGGGCCGCTCGGCGCCGCGCCGCGGTCGCGGGCCCGGTGGTCGCGGACGGCGGAGGCGACCACGGCGGCGGCGAGCAGGGGCAGCGCCAGCCACCAGATGGTCAGTTCCGGATGCTCGAACGGCACCTCGCAAGGGCGGCACAGCTGCGGCCCGTTGAGGCTGCGCAGCGCCCCGCCCACGTTCCAGTGGAGCCCCAGGCCGCCCTCGACGTCACTGGAGACGCGCAGCCGCCCGGGGACGCCGCCGAAGCGCGCGTACGCCTCGGCGACCCACTGCGCGACACCGGCCGCGAGCCCCGCGAACAGCGCGGGCAGGGTGCGCCGCCAGGCCCGTAGGCACACCGCCGTCAGCAGCAGCGGCAGCGCCAGCCACGCCCCGTCCGGGGTCCGTACGAGCGTGACGCCCGCGACCACGGCGGCCAGCCACCAGTGGGCGCGCGGCTCGCCGGGGCGCGCAGGAACCAGCCGACGGCGGCCAGCGCGCCGAGCGCCACCCACAGGTTCGGCATCACGGCGGGCCCGCTGACCTGGGTGATCCACAGCCCGGAGAACAGCAGCGCGGCCAGTGCGACGGTGCCCTCGCCGAACACGGGCGCCAGACGCGGAACGCGCCGTAGAGCGCGGCGGCCGAGAGGACGACCAGATACAGCCGCAGCGCCGGGATCGCGGGCGTCAGGGCCACCACGGGGCGACGAGCGCGCTGACGCCGCGCGAGCGCGGGCGCTGAAGTACGCGGCCGGGGATCGCGGGTCGACCTGGGAGACGTACACCGACTCGTCCCAGCCCAGGGCGTGCGCGGTGTGCGGCACGACGACGGCGAGCTGGACGACCGCGTAGACGACGGCGGCGAGGCCGAGCCAGGGCACCCGGCGGAGGCGCGGCCCGGCTCCGGCCGGGTTCGGACAGGACGCGGGTACGCGACGGTCGCCGACGTAGCGGCCATTTTCTCCATTCGCGCACCATATGCAGCCCCTTAAGAGTTCAGTGGGCATTTACTCGGGCGCTACGTCGGACGGCGGTACGGCATACGGGACACCCGGCGGAGCAGCGCGTGACCTTCGCCGTCCAAGGGCCGATACTGCCGGTGGAACCGCCCCGGCCGCCGCATGTCCGCTCCGCGCCCGGTAACTGACGTGGCATCACACGCCGGAGCCCGGTCCGCCAAGCTCCCAGGAGGTACCCCGTGAAGATGCTGATCAACGTCGCCGAGACCGTGGTCGCCGACGCGCTGCGCGGAATGGCCGCCGCGCACCCGGACTTGACCGTCGACGTCGACAACCGGGTCGTCGTCCGCCGGGACGCGCCCGTGGCGGACAAGGTGGCCCTGGTCTCGGGCGGCGGTTCCGGGCACGAGCCGCTGCACGGCGGGTTCGTCGGGCCCGGCATGCTGGACGCGGCGTGTCCGGGTGAGGTGTTCACCTCCCGGTGCCGGACCAGATGGTGCGGGCGGCGGCGGCCGTGGACAGCGGCCGGGCGTGCTGTTCGTGGTGAAGAACTACACCGGCGACGTGCTCAACTTCGACATGGCCGCCGAACTGGCCGAGGACGAGGGCGTGCAGGTCGCCAAGGTCGTGGTCGACGACGACGTCGCGGTCACCGACAGCACCTTCACGGCGGGCGGCGGGGCACCGGCGCGACGCTGTTCGTGGAGAAGATCGCGGGCGCGGCGGCCGAGGAGGGCGCCCGCTGGACCGGGTGGCGGCCCTCGCGCGGCGGGTCAACGAGGCGTCCCGCAGCTTCGGCGTGGCGCTCGGCGCCTGTACGACCCCGGCGAAGGGCAGCCCCACCTTCGACCTGCCCGCCGGGGAGCTGGAGCTGGGGTGGGCATCCACGGCGAGCCGGGGCGCGAGCGCCGCGCGATGATGACCTCCGGGAGATCGCCGACTTCGCCGTGGACGCGGTCCTGACGGACCTGCGGCCCAGCGGCCCGGTGCTGCTACTGGTCAACGGGCGGGCGCGACGCCGCTGCTGGAGCTGTACGGCTTCAACGCCGAGGTGCACCGGGTGCTCGCCGAGCGGGCGTGGCGGTCGCCCGCACGCTCGTCGGGAACTACGTCACGTCCCTGGACATGGCCGGTGCCTCGGTGACGCTGTGCCAGGTGGACGAGGAGCTGCTGCGGCTGTGGGACGCCCCGGTGCGCACCGCCGGGCTGCGCTGGGGCTGCTGACCGGCCGTCGGCCCCGGGGTGCCCGTCATCTTGGGGAGCGCGCGCACGGGCCGGGGCGCCCGGGGCGGGTGGAGCACAGCGGGGCAGATGGGCGCACCCGTGCGTACGCTGTCGCTGACTACCTGAGGATGGTGGGGACATCGAGGAGGCGCCCGTGCCCGACAGCGGACCTGACGGCGGACTTGTGCTCGACACCGGCTTCTTCCGGCGCTGGCTCACGGCGGTGGCCGCGGCCGTGGAGCGCGAGGCGCCCCGGCTCACCGACCTGGACTCGGCGATCGGCGACGCCGACCACGGCAGCAACCTCCAGCGCGGTTTCACCGCCGTGAAGGAGGCGCTGGAAGGAGCCCCGGCGACGCCGGGGCGACGCTGACCGTGGCGGGCGGCAGCTGATCTCGAAGGTGGGCGGCGCCTCGGGCCCGCTGTACGGGACGCTGCTGCGCCGCGCGGGCAAGGCGCTCGGCGACGCGGAGCGGGTGTCCGCGCCGGAGCTGCGGGAGGCGCTGCGGGCGGGCGTGGCGGCCGTGACCAGCTGGGCGGTGCCGCGCCCGGCGACAAGACGATGCTGGACGCGCTGGTGCCCGCCGTGGAGGCGCTGGGCGCGTCGGGCGCGGAGTTCGCGGCGGCGGGCGAGGCCGCCGAACGGGCGCGGTGGCGACCGTGCCGCTGCGCCCGCAAGGGCCGGGCCAGTTATCTGGGCGAGCGCAGCGTGGCCACCAGGACCCGGGGCCACCTCGTCGGCACTGCTGTTCGCGGCACTCGCGGAAGTGGCCCGGTGAGCCCGGTGAGCGAGGAGAGCGCGGAGCGACGGGTCGGCGTGGTCCTGGTCTCGCACAGCCGGGAGGTCGCGGAGTCGGTGGCCCGGCTGGCGACGGGCTCGCGGGCGGTGGCGGCGCGACCGTTCCGGTGGCCGCGGCGGGCGGCACCCGGACGGCGGCCTCGGTACCAGCGCGGAGCTGATCGCCGCGGCGGCCGGGTCGGTGGACCGGGGCGCGGGCGTCGCGCTCCTGGTCGACCTCGGCAGCGCCGTACTGACCGTGAAGTCGCTGCTGCTGGACGACGAACTCCCCGAGGGCGCGCGGCTGGTGGACGCGCCGTTCGTGGAGGGCGCGGTGGCGGCGGTCGTCACCGCCTCGACGGGCGCGGACCTGGACGCGGTGGCGCGGGCCGCCGGGGAGGCGTACGACTACCGCAAGGGCTGAGGCCCCGGTGTCGCGCGGGCCCGGCGGGCCGCCCGCGCGGCGCTCAGCCCTCCGCGACGGGCTCGAACCAGGTGGGTTCGTCGGCCACCGCCCGCTTGATCCGCGTCAGCGCGAAGTCCTCCAGCTCCGGCAGGGCGTCCAGCGCGAACCATCCGACGTCCAGCGACTCGTCGTCGTTGACCCGCGCCTCGCCGCCCCGGCGCGGCAGCGGAAGGTGATGTCCATGAACTGGCAGACGTCGTCGTTCGGGTAGGTCACCGGCGGGAGGCTCTGGACGAGGACGACGCGCTCGGGTACGCACCGCACCGCGGTCTCCTCCTCCACCTCGCGCACCGCGACCGTCGCGGGCTGCTCTCCCGGCTCGGGGATGCCGCCGACGATCGACCACCGGCCGGTGTCGGCACGGCGGACCAGCAGGACCCTGTCCTCGTCGTCGAAGACGACCGCGCTCACGCCGGGCAGGTACAGCAGCTGGTGTCCGGCGGTCTCCCGCAGTGCCAGGATGAAGTCGGGGGTAGCCATGTGCCGAGCGTATCCGGCGGGCCGGGGAGCCACGGGCGGAACCTCACGTGGGGCGTCACGCGCGGGCGCCAGACCTCAGGCCTGGGCCTCGCGGACCCCGATCAGGCGGTCGCGGATCGCGCGCACGGCGGCCTCCGCGTCGTCCACGGTGACGGTGAAGACCCGCCCGTCGCCGAGCCGCACCACCAGGCCCTCGCCGCGGCGCACGACCACGGCGGTGCCCCGCTCGGGCCGCCAGCGGTAACCCCAGCCGCCCCACTGGCGCGGGTGACCCGGGGTCGACGTCGGCGTGCACGACGTGGGACAGGAGGATGCGGCGGCGGGCAGGCCCATGTGTCCGCAGCGCACCTCCAGCGCCTCGTCGTCGACCCGGACCGCCACGTGTACGAAGGCGAGGGTGCCGAAGAGGATCAGCAGCCCGCGGCGAGGCAGCCGATCACCGACATCAGCAGCGGGCGAGCCCCGAGGTCCACGAGGAGTCCACAGCGAGGTCGATGCCGAGGGCCACGCAGGCGGCACCGGCGGCGGCCAGCAGCCACTGGCCGCGGTTGCGCGCGCGGCCCGTCCAGATCTCGCCGCGGGGCGCGGCGCCTCGGCCGAGGCGCCCTCGTCGTCCTTGGGGCGTCCATGGGTGGTGCCTCATGGAGGCAGCGTACCCACGTTCCGCCGCGCGGGCGCGGGTCGCCCCGACAGGTTCAGCCGATGCCGGACGCCACCGGGGACCCGGCCGGGTGCGGCGCCGAGGGACGAGGGCCCGGCCCTCGGCGTAGCGCAGGGCGACGGACGGCAGCGCCCCTCGTCGCCGCTGAGGAGGACGGTGAGGCCGCCGGTCGGGGCGGCCGAGGGCGCGGGGCCTCGCCGAGCCTGCGCAGCGCCTGGGCGGCGACGGCCTCGGCCGACCCGTACAGCCGGACCGCGGGCTCCGGCGTCCGCTGGACGGCCGCCCGGATGCGGTCGGCGACCAGTTCGTAATGGGTGCAGCCCAGGACGACGGACCGGGTCTCGGACGGGTGAGCGCCGCGGCGGCGGCCAGGGCCGCGTCGATGGCCCGCTCGTCGGCGCTCTGCACGGCGTCGGCGAGACCGGGGCAGGGCACCTCGGCCGTGGGCACGCCGTCGGCGAAGTCGCGGATCAGGCCGCGCTGGTACGGGCTGCCGGTGGTGGCCGGGTGGCCACACCGCGACCGGGCCGCCGCCCGTCGCCGCGGGCTTGACCGCGGGGACGGTCCCGATGACCGGCAACGCGGGCTCCAGGGCGGCCCGAAGGGCGGGCAGGGCGTGGACGGAGGCGGTGTTGCAGGCGACGATCAGGGCGTCCGGGCGGTGCGCGACCGCCGCGCGGGCGCAGGCCAGGGCGCGCTCGGTGACGTCGTCGGAGGTGCGCGGCCCCACGGCATGCCGCGGGGTCGCAGGAGAGCACGAGGTGCGCGTCGGGCCGCAGCCGTCGCACGGCCGCCGCGGCGGGCAACAGGCCGATTCCCGAGTCCACTAGCGCGATCTTCACCCGGTCACTTTAATCGATCGGCCGGGTGGCCCCGGTAGGCGGCGGCCGGGTGGGGCAGACTGCGGCGGATGAGCGCGCTGACATGGATCGCGGCCGTGAGCCTGGCCGCCTGGGTATGGCTGCTGCTGGGGCAGGGTTCTTCTGGCGTACCGACGTGCGGCTGCCGCCGGTCGTGGAGCCGGAGGGGCCGGGACCCGGTGGACCGCACCGGGCTGCGGGGTCAGGGATCCCGGCGCGTGGCCGCCGGTGGCCGTGGTCGTGCCCGCGCGGGACGAGGCGGCCGTGCTGCCGGTGAGCCTGCCGTCGCTGCTCGCGCAGGACTACCCGGGCCTGGCGGAGATCTTCCTGATCGACGACGGCAGTACGGACGGCACGGGCGAGCTGGCCCGCGCGCTGGCCGAGGCGGACGGCGGGCTGCCGCTGACCGTGGCCTCCCGGGCGAGCCCGAGCCGGGGTGGACGGGGAAGTTGTGGGCGGTACGGCACGGGATCGCGCTCGCCAGGTCCCGTACGGACGCGGCGTACCTGCTGCTCACGGACGCCGACATCGCCCACGAGCCGGACTCGCTGCGGGAGTTGGTGCGCACCGCCAGGGCCCGGACCTCGACATGGTGTCGCAGATGGCGCGGCTGCGGGCGGTGAGCTTCTGGGAGCGGCTGATCGTGCCCGCCTTCGTGTACTTCTTCTCGCAGCTGTACCCGTTCCGCTGGGTCAACCACGACGGCGGGCGCACGGCGGCCGCGGCGGGCGGCTGTGCTGCTGCGCACGGAGACCGCCGAGCGGGCGGGGATCCCGGACACCATCCGGCAGGCGGTGATCGACGACGTGGCGCTGGCGCGCGCGGTCAAGCGCGGCGGCGGCCGGATCTGGCTGGGGCTCGCCGACCGGGTGGACAGCGTCCGCCCGTATCCGGGCCTGGGCGAGCTGTGGCGGATGGTCGCGCGCAGCGCGTACGCCCAGCTGCGGCACAACCCGCTGCTGCTGGCGGGGACGGTCCTCGGGCTGGCGCTGATCTATCTGGTGCCGCCGGTCGCGCTGGTCGCGGGGTGGCGGCGGACCGCCCGGCGCTCGCGGCGCTGGGCGGCGCGGCCTGGCTGCTGATGACGGCGACGTACGTGCCGATGCTGCGCTACTACCGGCAGACGCTGTGGCTGGCCCCGCTGCTGCCCGGGACGGCGCTGCTGTACCTGCTGATGACGGTGGACTCGGCGGTGCGGCACTACCGGGGCGGGGCGCGGCGTGGAAGGGCGGACGTACTCCGCCCCTCCTCCTGAGGCCGCGGATCTCCCGAGGCCGCCGGATCTCCCGAGGCCGCCGGATCTCCCGGGAGCGCCGGGCGCCCGGTTCACTTGCGGCCGGGCGT
Organism: Streptomyces sp. M19; assembly: GCA_038070365.1. GTDB lineage: Bacteria > Actinomycetota > Actinomycetes > Streptomycetales > Streptomycetaceae > Streptomyces. The sequence continues at coordinate 1,600,685 of JAMYWE010000001.1, forward strand.
CCAGTTCATGCCCCAGCCGTAGGTGTGGTCCAGCGTGCGCTGGGGCTCACACCGCGGTTGGGCACCAGGTAGCGGGCCTCGCGCTGGACGACGAGGTCGCCGTTGTTGTTGGTGATCAGCGCCAGGGCCGCGACCCGGGACGGCACGGTGCACTCGTCGAGGGAGAACTCCACGGGCGCGCCGTGCTGCGGGTACAGGGTGACCGTGGCGTTGAGGTTGGCGAAGCTGCGCGCGCCCTCGTAGATCATGACGAAGACCAGGATGCGGCGGAAGTCCTGGCGCCGGTCGAGGTTGATGGTGAGGTTCTCGCCGGTGGACCGGGCTCCGGTCCGGTCGTCGGCGTCGAGCTGGATGAACGGCGGCTGGTGCAGCGAGCCGAAGGCGTTGCCGAGCGCCTGGACCACGCCCTTGCTGCCGTCCGACAGCTCGTACAGCGCGCCGAGGTCGAGGTCGAGGTCGGAGTGCATGGCCATGGCCTTGCCCAGCTTCTGGCCCCACCCCTTGAACTGCTTCTGCACCTGCCAGTTGAGGTTCACGCGCATGGTGCCGGAGGTGCCGCCCTGCTTGGTGAGCGAGACCGTCGGGGCTTCCTTGGTGAGCGTGACCTTGGTCAGCCGTACGGGCTCGGGTCCGCCCGGCGCGGGCGGCGCGGGGCGGCCGGGGCGGGTACGCGGCCGCGGCGCCCTGCGGCGGGGCGGGTACGCGGCGGGCGCGCCCTGCGGCGGGGCGGCCCGAAGCCGCCGGGCTGCGCTCCGAACCCGGCTGGGCGGCGGGCGGGGCCGGGGGCGCGGCCGGGGCGGGAGCCGCGGCCGGGGCGCGGGCGGCGCGGCGGGCGGGCGGGCGTCGGTCGCGGCTCGTCGACGGAGATGCCGAAGTCGGTGGCGAGGCCCGCGAGTCCGCTGCCGTAGCCCTGGCCGACGGCGCGGAACTTCCAGGCTCCCTGCCTGCGGTACAGCTCGCCGAGGACGAAGGCCGTCTCGACGGTGGCGTCCTCGCTGTCGAAGCGGGCCAGCTCCGCGCCGTTCGCCGCGTCGAGGACACGGATGTGCAGTCCGGGCACCTGGCCGAAGGTGCCGCCGTCGGCGGAGCCCGCGAGCACGACGGTCTCGATGGCGGGCTCGACCCGGTCGAGGTCGACGGCCAGGGTGTCGGTCACCGAGCCGTCAGCCCCGTGCTTGCCCTCGTGGCGGACGGCGCCGGAGGCGTGCACGGCCTGGTTGTAGAACACGAAGTCCGCGTCGGAGCGCACCTTTCCGGCCGCCAGGAGCAGCGCCGAGGCGTCCACGTCCGGCACTCCGGGCCGGTGCGCCAGCCCACCTCGACCCGCACCGCCGACGCCGGAACCTGAACGTTGGTGCCCTTGCGCATCACCATGACGTCCCCTGCCTTCTCTCTTTCGAAATCCGTACCCGCACTCGTCGGCAACCCTCCGAGAACGCGCTCTTTACACGAACTCAACGTACCCTGACGACCGTTTTGCCGAGTTCGCTCGCATTGGGGATCGGCGGTCACCGTCGGGCGCCGAAACAACCCTCTTATCGGGCTCCCCAACCAGCACATCGTGGGCTTAACTTATGGGCTATGACCTCCCCGCTCTACCTACGGCGGCGGCTACTACTCCTCGCCGTCCTTCCCGGACACGCCCATTTACGACAGCCTCGTCGCCGAGCGGGGACACCGCAGATCGCGCCGATCCGCGTCCCTCGCCGTACGACACCGGCAACCACCTTCCGGCCCTGCCGTCGGCGCTGCCCGCGCTTCCGGCCGGGCCGTCCCACCAGACGCCGCCACCCGGCTACCCGATGGCGCCACAGCAGCCCGGCGGCGGGTTGCAGCACGCGCCCGCTCCCTACATCCCACCGCAGGGCGGGCCGCGCGGCTACCCGGGCGCCCAGCAGCCCCAGCAGCGGCCCGCGCCGGGCGCCGGGGTCCCGCCGATGGGGTACGAGGCGATGCGCCCGGCGACGCCCGCCCGGCACCCCGACCGGCGGCGCCCGCGCCGTCGCCGTACGAGGACCCGTACGGCCGCCAGCAGTACCAGGGCGGTCGTCCGCAGCAGCCGCAAGGGGTCGTCCGCAGCAGTATCCGGGGCAGGGTTACTGACGCTCGTCCGGCGTTGTCCGGTGTCCGGACTCGGGGGTCCGGGCCCGTGGTGGGCTGGCAGGATGACCGCATGCCGAACGCTGTGGTCACCTCGGTCCATGTCTATCCGGTCAAGTCGCTCGCGGGGCGCACGCCGAACGAGGTCGCCGTGGAGCCGTGGGGTCTCGCCGCGGACCGGCGCTGGATGGTCGTCGGGCCCGACGACCGGGCGGTCACCCAGCGCGAGCTGCCACGGATGGCGCTGGCGTCGGCCGAGCCGCTGCCGGGTGGCGCGGTACGGCTGAGCGCGGCGGGGCGGGAGCCGCTGACCGTTCCCGTGCCGGACGCGCACGAGGCCCACGCGGTGAAACTGTTCCAGGAGACGGTGGAGTTGGTGCCCGCCGGGCCGGTCGCCGACGACTGGCTCGGCGACTTCCTCGGCACGCCCGTGCGCCTGATGCACCTCGACGCGCCGGAGCGGCGGCGTGCGCTGGATCCGCACTACGCGCGCGGGGACGAGACGGTGAGCCTCGCCGACGGCTTCCCGCTGCTGGTCACCACCCTCTCCTCGCTGGACACACTCAACTCCCTGATCGCGCGCGGCGACGACGCGCACGAGGGCCCGCTGCCGATGAACCGTTTCCGGCCGAATGTGGTGCTGGACGGCACCGCGCCCTGGGCCGAGGACGGCTGGGAGCGGATCCGGGTCGGCGAGGTGGTCTTCCGGGGCGCCAAGCTGTGCGGGCGCTGTGTGATCACCACGACCGACCAGCGGACCGCCGAGCGCGGCCGGGAGCCGCTGCGGACGCTGGGCCGCCACCGCCTGATCGACCAGAAGCTGGTCTTCGGCCGGAACATGGTGCCCGAACTGCCCCGGGACGGCGGGGCGTCGACGGTGCGGGTCGGCGACCCGGTCGAGGTCCTGGCCTGACCGGAGATCCCGCCCGACCCGAGATCCTGACCTGATCCGCGATCCTGGCCTGATCCGCGATTCTGGCCCGACCGGAGCGCGCCGTTCGGGCGGTGCGCGCGGCGCGCACGGCTCCACCGGGCCGAGCGGCCCCAACCGGCCCCGTGGCAGGGCCGTTCGGCCCCTCCTGCGCCGCGTGGTCCCAGACGACGCTGGGAACGGCAACCTCGGCGCATCACCATCGCCCTCGGGGACAGGTCGGGCTCTCACTCCACTGCGGTGACGAGCGGCATGGACCGGCCGCGCCCGGCACGCGGGGGCGCGGGACAAGGAAGGGAGCCTTGTTCCGCGCCCCTCGCGTGCGCCCGGCCCCTCGCGTGGGGCCCGTACCGGCCACGTGCGCCCGTACCGGCCGCGTGGTCCCGTACCGGCGTCCGCGACTGGATGTCAGTCCTCGTCCGCCCGGTCCCTGAGCCGCTCGGCGATCACCGCGGCCTGGATGCGGCGTCCCACGCCGAGCTTGGACAGGATCGAGGAGATCCGGTTCTTGACCGTCTTCTCCGCGAGGAACAGCCGCTCGGCGATCTGCCGGTTGGTCAGCCCCTGGCCGATCAGTTCCAGGATCTCCCGCTCGCGGGGCGACAGCCGCCCAGCTCCGGCGGCACGCTGGGCCTGGGGCCGCGCAGCCGGGCCATCACGCGCGCGGTGGCGCCGGGGTCGAGCATGGACTGGCCGCCAGCGACCGTACGGACCGCGGAGACCAGGTCCGAGCCGTTGATCTGCTTGAGGACATAGCCCGCCGCGCCCGCCATGATGGCGTCGAACAGGGCCTCGTCGTCGTCGAAGGACGTGAGCATCAGACAGGCCAGGTCCGGCATCCGGGCCCGTAACTCCCGGCAGACCTCGATCCCTTCGTGGTCCGTGCCCTCCCGGGACGAGCCGAGGCGCACGTCGAGCACCGCCACCCGGGGCGTACGGCGGGCGCGCGGGCCAGCGCCTCGCGCGCGTTCGCGGCCTCGCCCACCACGCGCAGGTCGGGCTCGGCGTCGAGCAGGTCGCGCAGCCCGCGCCGCACCACCTCGTGGTCGTCCAGCAGGAAGACCTCGATGGGGCGGTCGGCGCCGTCGTGGTCCCGGGCGTCCGCTGTCTCGGCCACTGCCTCTTCCCTCCGTGCGGCGCCCGGGGCACCGGGGCGCCTCGTGCTCGCTGACCGGCCCCAGCCTTCCGCCCGGCCGCCCGGAGAGGTAGGGGCCGTTCGGCCTCGCGGGGCGCGGCGCCCCGTCGGTCGCCCCGCGGCCCACGCCTCACTCCCCGCCGCGGCCCGCGTACCACCGGCGCGCTACTCGTCCAGCAGCCTGGCGCGGGTGCTCTGGAGCCTGCGCCCGATGGTCTGCGCGCAGGCGAGCGTCAGCGCGTAGCCGAGGTCGGTGTCGGCCTCGCACAGCCTGCGTACCGCCGCCGCGTCGAACTCGTGCGCGCGCACCGGGCTGAGCGCCTCCGCCCCCAGGTGCCAGGTGTCCGGTGGGAACAGCCAGGACCAGCCGATCAGCTCGCCGGGTCCCAGCGTGTCGATCGGGGTGGGCCGCCGCTCGGGGATGTCCAGGTCGAGCGTGACGGCACCGGTCCTGATCACCCAGAACCGGTCCGCCTCCCCGCCCGCCTCGAAGATCCGGACGCCGGACGGGAAGTACGCGTCGTGGGCCAGCTCCAGCAGCCGATCGCGGTGCTCGTTCCTGAGAGCGCCGAAGAGTCTGGTCATCCCTTCACTGTGCCGCCTGAACGCGCGCCCGCGCGTCGGCGGTGGCCGGGCGTGCGGACACCCGGGCGCCGGTGTGCGCCGGCACCCGGGACAGCGCGCCCCGCGGCAGGACAATGAGGCAAGAACGCTGCTATGTGCGCACATGAGGGGCGGTGGCACGGTGAGGCTTCCCGTGGTGGTGGGCGTCGACGGCTCGTGCTCGGCGCTGGGCGCCCTGGACTGGGCCACGGACATGGCGCGGCGGCGCGAGTCGCCCTGCGGATCGTGCACGCCTCCTGTGGGAGCGGTACGAGGGCGACCGGGTGGCGGCGCCCGCGGAGGACCCGGCGGCGCGGGGCGCAGCGAGACCGTGCTGGCGGCGGCCGCCGAGCGCGCGGGCGGCGGGCGCCCGAGGTGCGGGTGACCACCGACCTGGCGGCGGACGAGGCGGTGTCCGCGCTGTTGCGCGCCGGGCAGAGCGCGGCGGCCGTGGTGGTCGGCACGCGGGGCCGCGGCGAGCTGCGGCGCTGCTGCTCGGTTCGGTGGGCCTGGGGATCGCCGCCCGCGCGCTCTGCCCGGTGGTCGTGGTGCGCGGGCGGCCGTACGGCGACGGCGCGGGGCCGCCGACGGGCCGGGTGACGGTCGGGGTCGCCGCGCGGGAGGCGCGGGCCGCCCTGCTCCCGGCCGCGCCCGCCCAGGCCGAGTGCGGCGCCGGGTGCCCGTGGCGTCCGCGGCCGTGGCGTTCGCGCTGCGCGAGGCCAGGCTGCGCGGGTGCGAGCTGGAGGCGGTGCACGCGTGGCGCCGCCCGGCCGCCGGGGCCACGGGGCCGCCACGGGCGCCCGCGGCGCCGGCCCGGCGGGCGGCGATCCGGCGCGGCGGGCCGGGGAGGTGCTGGAGGCCGCGCTGCGCCCGCTGGCGTCCGCGCCGCCGCACGTACCGGTGGTGGGCCACGCGGTGGAGAACTCGCCGCGCAGGGCGCTGCTCGACGCCTCGGCCCGGTCCGATCTGCTGGTCGTGGGCGCCCGGCGCAGACGCGGTCGCTTCGGGCTGCAACTGGGGCTCGTCAACCACGCCGTGCTGCACCACGCGCACTGCCCGGTCGCTGTCGTCCCGCAGCGCTGAGACCGCCCGCCGGGGCCCGCGCGCCGGAGCCCGATCTGCCGGTGCCCGCGCGCCGAGGTCCGCGTTCCGCCGCCCGTCGGCCCCGATACGCTGCTGAGGGTACGTTTCACCGGCGCGGCGGAGGCCATATGTCGGGCACGGCGGACGAGGGTGGCCACCCGGCCCTCCCGCACTTACGCACGGATCGGCCCCTGGACGAGGTACAGGCCCGGCTGGACGCCGAGCGCGCCCGGCGGGACCGGATGCACTCGCTTCTGGACGCGGTGCTCAGCGTGGGCCGCGAGCTGGATCTCGCGCAGGCGCTGCGGCGCATCGTGGAGGCCGCCGTGGTGCTGGCCGACGCCGAGTACGGGGCACTGGGGGTGATCGGCGAGCAGGAGCGGCTGTCGGAGTTCCTGACGGTGGGCGTGCCGCGGGAGACGGCCGAGCGCATCGGCCCGCTGCCCAGCGGCCACGGCCTGCTCGGCGAGGTGATCAGGCGCCGGGAGCCGACGCGGGTGGACGACGTGGTGGCTCATCCGGCCAGTTCGGGCTTCCCGCCGCACCATCCGCCGATGCGGACCTTCCTCGGGGTGCCGATCCGGGTGCGGGACGAGGTCTTCGGGAACCTGTACCTGGCCGAGAAGCGCGGCGGGTGCCGTTCGGCCCGGACGACGAGGCCGCGCTGACCACCCTGTCCGCCGCCGCGAGCGTGGCGATTGACAACGCGCGGCTGTACCACGGGAGTCGGCGCCGCGAGCAGTGGCTGGAGGCGCTCGGGGTGATCACCCGGACCCTGCTGGCCGGTACCCCGGCCGCCGAGGCGCTCAGCCTCATCGCCCGGCTGGCGCTCCAGGTCTCGCTGGCGGACTCGGCGGCGGTGCTGCTGCCCGCCGAGGGCACCGACAGCCTGCTGGTGGAGGTGGCCGAGGGCGAGGACGCGGAGCGCATCGGCGGGCTGGTCGTACCGTCCGAGGGTCGCTCGCCGGTCTGGCCGCGCGCACCGGCCGTGCCGTGGTCAGCCGGGACCTGCGGGCGGACCGGCGGGCCTGGCCGGTGCCCGGCCCGCGGGCGGAGTTCGGGCCGCTGGTGGCCGTCCCGCTGCTGGCGGGCGAGCGGGCCTCGGGGCGCTGCGGCTGTGCCGACTGGCCGGGCGGGAGCCGTTCGACGAGACCGAGGTGGAGTTGCTGTCGGGATTCGCCGCGCAGGCCGCGCTCACCCTGGAACTGGCCAGGCACCGGGCGGAGTCCGAGCAGCTGGCGCTCCTGCACGACCGGGACCGGATCGCGCGCGACCTGCACGACCTGGCGATCCAGCGGCTGTTCGCGACCGGGATGACGCTCCAGAGCACGGCCCGGCTGATCGACCACCCGGAGGCGGCCGAGCGCGTGGGCCGCGCGGTCGACGACCTCGACGAGACGATAAAGATCATCCGGTCCACGATCTTCGCGCTGCGGGCGGCCGGGGACGGCACGGAGGACGACGGCCTGCGGCGGCGGCTGGTCAAGGCGGTCAAGTCGGCCTCGGACGCGCTGGGTTTCGCGCCCTCGCTCCTGGTGGACGGGGCGGTCGACGCGTGCGTACCGGAGGACGTGGCCGACCAGGTGCTCGCGGTGCTGGCGGAGGCGCTGAGCAACACCGTGCGGCACGCGCGCGCGGGCGGGTCGAGGTGCGGTTGACCGTACGGGACACCATCACGCTCGTGGTGACGGACAATGGGGTGGGCATCGGCGGCGGCGCGCCAGCGGCGGGCTGGTCAACATGCGGTCCCGGGCCGAACTGCTCGGCGGGACCCTGGAGATCGAGTCGCCGGAGGCGGCGGCACGCGGTGTGCTGGCAGGTGCCGCTGCCCGCGAGCTGATCCCGCCGGGATGCCGTGACGTTGCTCTCTTCACGGATTCCGCACACGCACGACACGGAATGCGGTACCAACGAACGGACACAGGGGTGCATGACGATGCGCGGCTTCGCGGGCTGTGGCGTTGGCGGAAGAACAAGCTCCGCAGGACGACCGACCGGATCGAGGCGTGCGTGGCGATAGCCGCCGTCGTGCTGTTCGTGGTGGCCGCGCCCGCTCTCGGCTGGCTGGCGGGTTCCGCGGCACGCGGAGCGCTGCACGACATGGTCCGCGAGCAGCGCGCGGAGCGCCGGTTGGTGCCGGCGACCGTGGTGCGCGTCGTCCACGGGGGCGCATCGACACCGACCCCGAGACGGCGCCCCTGGAGAGCAGCCGACGGCCGGTGGTGGCCACCTGGACCGGGCCGGACGGCACCCGGCACCGGGGCACGGTCACCACGCGGCCCGACAAGGAACCCGGCCAGCGCTTCCGGCTGTGGACCGACCTGCACGGCACCCCGCGAAGCGGCCGATGGACTACGCCACCGCGGACACCCACGCGGTGCTCGCCGGAATCGGCACCGGGGCGGCCACGATCGTCGTGGTCGAGGGCGCGCGGCGGCTGCTCGTATGGCGTCTGATGCGCCGCCGGTACACGCAGTGGGACCTCGCCTGGGAGCGTGCCCGGCAGGACTGGGGACGTACCGGAACGAACAGTTAGGTGTATCGATCACGGGCGCCGCCCACGCCCGTGATCAGCTCGCCGGGAGCATTCCGGGGATGTCAACTGGCCCTGCTCCGCGCACGCTACGGTTGGGGGCATCAGCCGCACGCGGTCGGTCTCACGAGGTGGGGGCACATCAGCACCATGGCACAGGGCTCCGTCGTCCAGGTGACGCACAGCGGAACGTCGCGGTGGCGACGACGCACAGGAGAGTACGCCTCTCACGGCGGCCCTGGAGGCCGCCTCCGACGGGGACGTGCTGTCGATCTCCCCGGTACGTACCGCGAGAACCTGGTGGTGGACCGGACCGTCACCCTCCGCGGCCCCGAGGGCTCGGTCCGCGGCTCGGTGCGGATCGCCCCGGCCGACGGTGTCGCGCTGACCGTCCGCGCCTCGGCGGTGGTGCAGGACCTGCACATCGAGGGCCAGGACGGGGCGGCGCCCGCGCTGCTGGTCGAGGACGGCACCCCGAGCTGACCGACATCCGGGTCACCACGCGCTCGGCGGTGGGCGTCGAGGTGCGCGGGGCGCCCGGCCGACCGTGCGGCGCTGCGCCGTCGACAACCCGGCGGGCATAGGTTTCTCCGTCCTGGACGGGGCGGGCGGGGTGTTCGAGGAGTGCGAGGTGGTGGCCTCGGGCCAGTCGGGCGTCGCGGTGCGCGGCGGCGGCCACCCCGGCTGGAGCGCTGCCGGGTGCACCACGCCTCCGGCGCCGGGCTGTCGCTGACCGGCGAGGGACCTCGCTGGAGGCGGTCGGCTGCGAGATCTACGAGATCAAGGGCGCGGGGTGCAGGTCTCCTCGCGCGCGACCGGGCATCTCACCGACTGCCAGGTGCACCGCACGGCGGCCGACGGCGTCACCCTGGACACCGACGCGGTCCTCACCCTCGCGGACTGCGACATCCATGACATTCCGGAGAACGCGGTCGACCTGCGGTCGCGTTCGGTGCTCGCGCTCACCCGCTCCACGGTGCGCCGCTTCGGCCGGAACGGCCTGTCGGTGTGGGACCCGGGCACCCGCGTGGACGCCAACCAGTGCGAACTCCAGGACAGCACGGGCGACTACCCCGCGGTCTGGGTGAGCGACGGGCGACCGCGGTGCTCGACTCCTGCCGGGTGCACGACGTGCCGGACGCGCTGTTCGTCCTGGACCGCGGCTCGCGGGTGGACGTCGTCGACAGCGACCTGTCGCAGGTGCGCAACACGGCGGTCTCGGTGAGCGACGGCGCGACCGTGCAGCTGGACGACTGCCGGATCAGGGAGGCGGCGACCGGCGCCTGGTTCCGCGACCACGGCAGCGGCGGCACGCTGGCCAACTGCACGGTGGACTCGGTGGCCACGGGCGTGATCGTCACCAAGGGCGCGGATCCGACCATCGAGCGCACGTCCGTCACCTCGCCCTCGGAGGCGGGGTTCTACGTGTCGGCGGGCGGCCGGGCACGCTGACCGCCTGCCGGGTGACCGGCAGCGGCGGGTACGGGTTCCACATCATCGACGGCTGCCGTACGACCCTGACCCGGTGCCGTACGGAGCGGTGCGCGCGCGGCGGGTACGAGTTCTCCGAGCCGGGCCCGGTCAGCGACGGCTGCACCAGCGACGAGAGCGCCACCACGGCCCCGCGGCCGACCCCGTACCGGCGGTCACGGCCCCGGCGACGCAGCCCGCGGTGGCGACGACCGGGCTGCTGGGATCGGTTCCGGCGCAGGCGGCCCGGCCCAGCCCGCCACCGAGGCCGCGCCCGCCCGCTCCTCCGACGCGGTGCTCGGCGAACTGGACGCGCTCGTCGGGCTGGACAGCGTCAAGCGCGAGGTGCGGGCGCTGACCGACATGATCGAGGTGGGCAGGCGGCGGCAGAAGGCCGGGCTGAAGGCGGCCTCGGTCCGCCGCCATCTGGTCTTCACCGGCTCCCCGGCACCGGCAAGACGACGGTGGCCCGGCTGTACGGGAGATCCTCGCCGCGCTGGGCGTGCTGGAGCGCGGGCACCTGGTGGAGGTCTCCCGGGTGGACCTGGTCGGCGAGCACATCGGCTCGACGGCGATCCGCACCCAGGAGGCGTTCGAGCGGGCGCGCGGCGGGGTGCTGTTCATCGACGAGGCGTACGCGCTCTCCCCGAGGACTCCGGCCGGGACTTCGGCCGGGAGGCGATCGACACCCTGGTGAAGCTGATGGAGGACCACCGGGAGGCGGTCGTCGTGATCGTCGCCGGGTACACCGAGGAGATGCGCCGCTTCCTGACGGTCAACCCCGGTGTCGCGTCCCGCTTCTCACGCACCATCACCTTCGGCGACTACGTGCCCGAGGAGTTGCTGCGGATCGTCGAGCAGCAGGCCGAGGAGCAGGAGTACCGGCTCGGGAGGGCTCCTCGGAGTCGCTGCTGAAGTACTTCACGGCGATCCCCAAGGGCCCGGCCTTCGGCAACGGCCGTACGGCCAGGCAGACTTTCGAGGCGATGGTGGAGCGGCACGCGGGCCGGGTGGCGCAGGTGCCGGACCCGACCACCGACGACCTCACGCTGCTCTACCCGGAGGACTTGCCCGACCTGCCCTGAGCGGCCGTCGGTCCGCCCCGGCCGGACGTCGGCCCGCCCTGGCCGGGCAGGGCCGCGCCGGGGCTCTGCGGCAGCCGGTCGAGCAGCGCCTCGCGCTCCTTGGCGAACGCGGGGTCGGCCTGGTAGTCGAAGTGCCCCAGGATCGGCGCGGGCAGCGGGTGCGCGGGCGTACGGCCGTAGGCCATCGGGTCCTGAGGGCGTCGTGGTCGACCTGGGGCGCTCGCTGTCCGGGAGCCGGATGGGGCCGCCGATCGGGTCGGTGTACCGCCACAGGTTGCGCCAGCAGCGCACCTCGCGGTGCAGGGCGCTCAGCGGCGCCGGGCCGAAGTAGGCGGGGAACCAGCGCCCGTACAGCCGCTCCAGCGGGCAGCCGTAGGTGAGCAGCGCGACCCGGCGGCGGGTGGCGGCGTCGAGCTGCCAGACCGCGGCGGCGGCCAGCACGCTGCCCTGCGAGTGCCCGGAGATCACCAGGCGCCCGCCGTGTTCGCCGGTCCAGGTCTCCATCCGCCAGGTGAGGTCGGGGATGGCGCGCTCGGCGTAGCAGGGCGGGGCGAAGGGGTGGGCGGCGCGCGGCCAGAAGGTGCCGACGTCCCACAGGATGCCGACGGTGCGGCGGGCGGAGGCGCTGCGGTAGGCGCGCCGGGCCCAGGTGACGAACGTGAGGAAGACCAGGCCCACCATCCAGGAGCCGATCGACTGGCAGGTCTGGACGGCGGCGTCCACCACCCGGGCAGGTCGTCCGACGCCCGGCCCGGCACCTCGCCGGTCCGCCAGGCGCCCGCCACGGCACCGGCACCGAGCACCAGGGAGCCCAGCGCGAACGGGCCGAGGACGGCGGCGGCGGAGTCGGTCATCCCGGCGCGCGCGATGGTCCCGGCGATGGTGCGGGTGCGGGACTCGTCGGGCCGCTCGTCGGGGTAGAGGCCGGGGACGGTGCGCGTCAGCCGGACCCGTACCCGCCAGGTGCGCAGCAGCAGCACCAGGACGCACACCAGCAGCGCGAGCAGCAGGAGCGGGATCGTGGTGGCCTGCCAGACGAGCAGCACCGGCGGGCCGACGATCGGGCCGCCCCCATGCCGGGGTGGAGCCGCCGTCGAGCCAGTCGGCGACGCGGACCGTGACGCCGCCGGTGAGCACCCGCCCAGCGCGCAGGCGAGGACCACGACGACGGGCCCGGCGAGCCCCACAGCGGGTGCGCACGACGGGCGCGGCGCGGTAGAGGACCAGGGCGCAGACGCAGAGCGCGAGGACCAGCCCGCCCTGGGCGAGGGTGATGACGCCGAAGGTCTCGTCGCCGGGCAGCCGCCCGTGGGAGGTCCACCGGGCCGGGACCACCCGGCGTGCAGGACGCACAGGACGAGCAGTGCGAGGCACGCGCCGGGCAGGGCGCTGGTGGTGATCCGGTCGAGCCGGTCGTCCCGCCGGGTCTCGCTGCGGCCCCGGCGGCACACCACGTACACCACGATCGCGGCGCTCAGCACCAGCAGCACCAGCAGCACCCAGCCGAAGGCGTCCAGCAGGGCGCTGCCGCCGGGCTTGCGGTCGTAGCGGGTGGTGGCGACGGTGACGCCCGCGGCGACGACGAGGAACCCGGCGGCGGTGTGCGCGGCGCGCAGCCGGGCGACGAGCCTGCGGCCGTACCAGAAGCCGGGCAGGCACAGCGCCGGGCGGTCGGCGGCCTCGGGTCGTCCTCGCCGACCGGGCGCTCCAGCGGCGGCTGCGACTCGTACGCGCCCCAGGTGCGGTGGGACAGGTACCACAGCAGGCCCACGAGCGCGGCCGGGAGGACCGCGGCGAGCCCGAGCCGCCTGCCGGGCTGGCTCCACCAGCCGTCGCGGCCCGCCGAGAGGAAGCCGAGCCAGGAACGGTGCTCCGAGCAGCTTCCGGCGCCCGCGCACTGCCAGGCGACCAGGTCGAGCGTCACCTCGCAGGCCCCGGCGACCAGCAGCACGGTCAGGCTCAGCGCGAGCAGCCGCACGATCAGGCCGTAGCCGCGCACGGTGCCCTCGCGGTGGTCGGCGTTGAGCGCGGCGGCCCCGTCTCCGCCGTCGCTGGTGCGGCGTCCGGTGCGGCGCGCGACCGGCGGCGTCATCCAGTGGGCGAGGTTGACGACCATGAAGGGCAGCAGGAGCAGCCACAGGGCGCGGCCGCTGTTGCCGGACGTGAGCCCGGACCAGCAGTACGCCTCCTGGACGGGCCGGTCGCGGTACTTCTCGGGTGGCGCTCGGCGTCGACGTCCTCGGGGCAGCGGTAGATGCCCGCGGTGTCGTCACCGGTGACCCGGACGGTGCTGGGGTCGTCCAGCATCTCCTGCGGGTCGCCCGCCCACACCGTGGACGAGCAGTTCCAGCTCGAACGGGTCCGGCTCCGCCGCGTCCGCCGCCGGTGTCCTCTTCCGCGCCGTGGGCGCTTCGCCCGACCGTGTGCGCCTGGCCACGGTGCCCCCGATGTCGCCGTTCAGGTTCTCTCCCCTCTCTTGTCCCCGTGGGCGACCGGTTCGACCACGGAGCGCCGAGCGAGGCGAAATCGTAATCCTGAGGCGCACTCGCGATCGTGTGTCGCACCTCCGTGGGAGGATGAGGCGGGTGGACTCGGGGTCGGCGGAAGGGACATCGACGCGGTGAGCGACAACCAGAACCTCCTCGCCGAGCAGCGGCGCGCCCTGATCCTCGACGAGGTGCGGCGGCGGGCGGGGTGCGGGTCAACGAGCTGACCCGCAGGCTCAACGTGTCGGACATGACGGTCCGTCGCGACCTGGACGCCCTGGCCCGGATGGGCGTGGTGGAGAAGGTGCACGGCGGCGCGGTGCCGATCGCCGAGGCGAGCACGTACGAGCCGGGGTTCGAGGCCAAGTCGGGCCTGGAGCTGTCGGCCAAGGAGGACATCGCCAGGGCCGCCGCCACGATGGCCACGCCGGGCACCGCGATCGGCCTGGCGGGCGGCACCACCGTCTTCGCGCTGGCCCAGCAGCTGTTGGACGTCCCGGATCTGACGGTGGTGACCAACTCCGTGCGGGTGGCCGACGTCTTCTACACCGCGCAGCGCTCGGCCGCGACCGGTTCCGGGCCACGCCCCGGCGCGGCGACGGTGGTGCTGACGGGCGGGTGCGCACCCGTCGGACACCCTGGTCGGCCCGGTGGCCGACGCCGCCGTCCGCTCGCTCCACTTCGACGTGCTGTTCCTGAGCGTGCACGGCATATCCGTGGAGGCGGGCTGTCCACGCCGAACCTGGCGGAGGCCGAGACGAACCGTCACTTCGTGCGCGCCGCGCGGCGGGTGGTGGTGGTCGCCGACCACACCAAGTGGGGCACGGTGGGCTTGAGTTCGTTCGCGACGCTGGACGAGGTGGACGCGCTGGTGACGGACCGGGGCTGCCGGAGGAGGCCCGCGAGGAGATCTCCGAGTATCTGCCGCGGCTGGTGGTGGCCGGGGAGCCGACCCCGCGGTGACGCCCGCGGGCCGGGCACGGGACGGGACCGCCGGGTCTCAGTCGGGCCAGCGTCCGGTCGTGAGGAAGGCGTCGAGGGTCGCGGCGTACGGGGCGATGTCCAGCCCCTGCTCCTCCAGCCAGGCGTCGGAGTAGTACTTGTCCAGGTAGCGGTCGCCCGGGTCGCACAGCAGCGTCACGACACTGCCGGTCCGTCCCGCCTCCCGCATCTCCGCGACGATCCGCAGGGCGCTCCACAGCCCGGTGCCGGTCGACCCCCGGCCTTGCGCCCGACAGCCCGCTCCAGCGCCCGTACGGCGGCGACGGTCGCCGCGTCCGGGACCTTCATCATCCGGTCGATGGCCCCGGGCACGAAGCTGGGCTCCATCCGGGGTCTGCCGATGCCCTCGATGCGTGACCCGCGCTCACTGGTGGCCGCCGCGTCACCGGTGACCCAGCCGTCGAAGAAACACGAGTTCTCCGGGTCGGCCACGCACACCCGGGTGTCGTACTGCATGTAGTGCACGTACCGCGCGACAGTCGCCGAGGTGCCGCCGGTACCGGCGGTGGCGACCACCCACGCGGGCTCGGGGTGGCGCTCCAGACGCAGCTGCTGGTAGATCGACTCGGCGATGTTGTTGTTGCCGCGCCAGTCGGTGGCCCGCTCGGCGTAGGTGAACTGGTCCATGTAGTGGCCGCCGGTCTCCGCCGCCAGGGCCGCCGACGCCTCGTACATCGTCCGCGGGTCGTCCACGAAGTGGCACCGGCCGCCGTGGAACTCGATCAGTCGGCACTTCTCGCGGCTGGTCGTGCGCGGCATCACCGCGATGAAGGGCACACCGATCAGCTTGGCGAAGTACGCCTCCGAGACGGCCGTGGAGCCGCTGGACGCCTCGATCACCGGCCGGTCCGGACGGATCCAGCCGTTGCACAGCCCGTAGAGGAACAGGGAGCGGGCGAGCCGGTGCTTCAGACTCCCGGTGGGGTGGGTGGACTCGTCTTTGAGGTAGAGATCGATCCCCACGCCTCCGGCAGCGGGAAGAGCAGCAGATGGGTGTCGGCCGACCGGTTGGCGTCGGCCTGCACCTTGCGAACGGCCTCTTTGAGCCACGCCCGGTACCCGTGATCGCTGCGGTCGACGTCGACGGTGTCGGTGACCGCTGGGGCTGTGGGGTTCACACCACTCCTTGTGATCATGACCGGTCCCGGTGGCACAACGGGACTTTGATCATAAGTGACCCCGATGGGCACTGGTGCCGGGGCCGGGTAAGGGCAGACTGCCCATCAGGGAGAATATGAATCGGTAGCCGCACATGCAGGCGATCGACACCGGGGAGGCGGTCACCGTGGCCGAGACCGAGTTCAATGCCCGAGGGGTGCGGATCGAGCGTTTCCTGCGGTCGGTCACGCGCGCCGGGCAGGTGCGCGTCAAGGACGGCCGCGTGGAACTGCTGACCAGCTACGGGAGCGAGATCGACAGCGCCCCGGTGCAGAGCGTGCACGCCAGCAGGCCGTGGTTCGCCGCGGCGGACCAGGCGCTCGCGACGGTGAACGGCACGCGGTACCGCCTCACGCTGGGCGAGCGCGACGGCACGGCCAAGGAATCCGCTTCCGGCGCGGCCAGTCGCTTCCTCGACGCCATACGGTCCGCGCGCGGCAAGCGAGTGTGAGTCGGCACGTCGACGGGGTGACGATTCGCCCGAGTTGCGCGTCCGCTCCGCTCGGCCGACCCTGAACGAGTTACCGGTATCACCGGGAGTCGACCGGTGGTGACACCGTGATCCGGATCTCCTGACGCATGCGCGGAGATGCCGCCGAGCGCGTTCGTCGCCCGTACCTGAATCAGGCTAGCCCCACACTTCTTCAGGGAGTCGCAGCCGTGATCAGTCGTCCAAGCAGGCACTGCACCGTGGAGTTGCAGGCTCTTCCGTCGCGGATCGGGCAGGTCCGCAGAATCGTATCCGCGCAGTTGCGCTACTGGCATCTCGATCCCTCATCGACACCGCGGCGCTCGGGGTGACCGAGCTGCTGACCAATGTCCACCGGCACGCCGAACCCGACAAGCAGTGCAGTGTGGAGATCGTGCTCATGCTCGACCGGCTGACCATCTCGGTGCGCGACCGCGACCCGCGGCTGCCGCGGTTCGGTCCGTCGGACCCGGTCAGCACCCACGGCCGGGGCTGACGCTGGTGGAGGCGGTGAGCCAGAGCTGGGGATGCACGCGCGGGACGACGGCGGGGCAAGGTCGTGTGGTTCACGCTCGCCGTGCCCCGGCCCCACCCGCCGCCTTCCCTTCACCGCGTACGCCGCCGGGGCGGACTCCGGCCGCGCGCCGGACCTCGTCGCCACGAGCGCGATCACCGGCGTGCGCGAGCGCGCGACCGCGGAATCGGGCATCGCGGGTGAGGTCCGGTGACCGTCCCGCCGGGTGCGGCGCGGGACGGCGGGCGTTCGTCACCCGGCGGCGACGGGCGAGACGTACGGGCGGCGCGGGCGGCCCGCCGGACGGCCTGCCGCACGGCGGGCCGATGCCGTGCGGCAGGCCGGTGCGGCGCGGCGGCCGGTGCGGCGCGGCGGCCGGTGCGGTACGGCGGCCGGTGCCGTGCGGCGCGGTTCCGCACGGCCGGGTTGAGTACGGCCGGGTTGCACGCGGCCGGGAACCGCACGGCAAGGATCCGCACGGCCGGGTTGAGTAGAGCCGGGTTACACAGGGCCGAGATCCGCACGGCAAGGATCCGCACAGCCAGGAACCGTATGGCGCGATTCCGGCCACGTTCCCGGTCCGGTCGCGCTCCGGGCTCGGCTCCACAGGGCACAGGCCGTCACGGGCGGGGCTCGCGCACCGGTCGCGGCCGGACCTCCGCCACCCCGGCCCCGAACCCGGCCCCGGGCGCGGGCCACGGTGTCGCGTCCCGCCCGGTTCCTCCCCGCCGCGGGCGTCCGCGACACGCGGCGACGGCCGATGACAGCGGCTCGCCCGCGTCGCCGTCGTGCCTGGTCCGCGCGGGCCGCCGGGGCGCCGTACGGGCGGGCCCACGGGCCTCCCCGCGGGAACGGCCCGCCGCTGAGGGTTTTGATGGGTTTCCGCGCTTGACCGCGGATCCACGCACCCGCACCCTCGGATGCCGGGAGCGTGGGCCGGTGCCGCCGTGAGCGGCGGCCGTGAGCGAGGAGCAGCAGTGGCACTTCTGGACCGACCGCGACCAGGGCACCCGCGCTGTTCCCGCAGATCCGCACGGCCCGAAGGCACCGGGCCGGAGCGGGCCGGGCCGCCGGTGTGCGCGGCCGTGGAGACCTTGAGACGGTCGTGGAGACCTTAAGGGAAGCAGGCGGTCGGCACACGACGGGCGCCACTCTTACCCGCGCGGACACCCATCCGGCGAAACGGCCCGCGGCCACGCGTGCCCCTTCCGGCGGAGCGCCGCCCGACTCGGGTGGACCAGACACGGACGGACGCGACGAACCGCGACGAACACGGAAGGGTACGAGCATGAGCGGCCTGAAGCCGGAGGCAGCGGCCAGGAGGGCGGGGCGGCGAAGCCGCTGCGCATCGGCGTACTCGGGGCCGCCCGGATCTCCGAGCGCGCCATCGCCGAACCGGCCCGGCTGACCGGGCACCGGCTCGTGGCCGTCGCCGCGCGCGACCGGGGCCGCGCCGAGGAGTTCGCCGCCGCGCACGGGTGGAGCGGGTGCTCGACTCGTACCAGGACCTGATCGCCGACCCCGAGGTCGAGGTCGTCTACAACCCGCTGGCCAACGCGTTGCACGGGCCGTGGAACCTGGCCGCGGTGCGGGCGGGCAAGCACGTGCTGACCGAGAAGCCGTCCGCGAGCAACGCCGAGGAGGCGGCCGAGATCCGGGACGCCGCGGCGGCGTCGGGGTGTCGGTGGTCGAGGCGTTCCACTATCTCCACCACCCGTCACCCAGCGGCTGCACGCCCTGCTGGACTCCGGCGAGCTGGGCGAACTGCGCGCCGTCGAGGCGGACATGGTGACGACCGCGCCGCCGGACGAGGACCCCGTTGGTCGTACGAGATGGCGGGCGGCGCGCTGATGGACCTCGGCTGCTACAGCCTGCACGCGCTGCGTGTCCTGGCCCCGTGGGCGGGCGGCGCGCCGCGCCTGGTGTCCGCGCGCGGCGGGGAGCGGGCGGGCGGCCCGGGTGGACAAGTGGCTGGACGCGGAACTGGCCTTCCCAGCGGGGCGGTGGGGCGGGCGCGGTGCGACATGGACGGCGACGGGTTGCGCTTCACCTGCCGGATCGTCGGCACCCGTGGCGAGGCGATCGCGCACAACTTCGTCCTGCCGCAGCTGGACGACCGGATCACGGTGGTGACGGCCTCGGGCGGCGGGTGGAGCGGCCGGGCACCCGGCCGACGTACGCCTACCAGTTGGAGGCCCTCGCGGCGCACCTGCGCACCGGGGCGGCGATCACGCCGGACGCGGACGACGCCGTGACGACGATGCGGCTGGTGGACGACTGCTACGAGGAGGCGGGGTTCACGCCCCGGCCCCGGCTCGGGCCCGTCACCAGCGGGCGCTGACGGCCGCGGACGCCTCGGGCGCGGGGATGTTGAACGGCGTCACCACCTGGATGCCCGAGGGTATGGACAGCACGGGGCCCGGCAACGCCCGTGCGCCTGCATCACGGCGTGGCAGGCGCGCCGCATGTCGTGGCGCAGGTCGTGGTGGAGGACCGCGGAGATCCGCCGGTCGGCGAGCAGCCGGAGGTTGTCACCGTCCAGGTCGTGGGCGATGTAGACCGCGCACCGCCGTCCCAGCGCCTCGAACGCCTCGACGGTGGCGAGGTTCCCGCCGCCGATCGAGTACACCGCCACGATCCGCGGGTCCTTCTCCAGCGCGCGCCGCACCAGGTCGCGCAGCGGCTCGTCGAGGCCGTCGCCCTCGGAGATGTCGACCAGGCGGCGGCGCGGGCGCATGCCGCGCATCGCGCCGCGGAAGCCCATCTCGCGCTCCTCCTCGCCCCGGAAGAAGCCGCTGCTGAGGGTGGTGAGCACGTGGCCGGGCGCGTCGCCGAGCCACTGGCCGACGAGGTACGCGGCGGTGGCGCCCGCGGCCCGGTTGTCGATGCCGACGTAAGCCAGCCGTCGGCTGCCCGGCAGGTCGGTGACCAGCGTCACCACGGGGATGCCCGGTCGACCAGCCGGTCCACGGCCGCGACCACCTCCGGCAGGTCGGGCGCCTTGAGGACGACGCCCTGGGAGCCGCGGGCGGCGATGCGGTCGAGGTGGCGACCACGTCGCGGGCCGGGCAGGTCTCCCGGAAGTGGAAGCGGGACCGGATGAGGGCGGGGCGCAGCGCGGGCAACTCCGCCTCCAGGCTGGCGCGCACGGCCGAGGTGAAGCGGCGGGGCGCCTGCATCACGACGTCGATCAGATAGGTGCGGCCCGCCAGCGCGAGCTGTGCCTTCTGCCGGTCGAGGTCGGCGATGGCCTGATGGACCTCGCGGACCGTACTGGGCGGACCCCGCCGCGGTCGTTGAGGACCCGGTCGACGGTGGCCTCGCTCAGGCACGCCTGAGCGGCGATCTCGCGGATGCGGTACGGGTGGGCCATGAGCCGTCAGCATGAGGGTTTCTGACGGGCCCTCAAGAGGGCCCGCCAGGGTGCGTTCGGGCCGCCCACCGGGTCAGCCCGCGTCCAGCGCCGCCAGGGGTCGTCCAGCACCGGCTGCCACGCCAACTCCGCCGCGCCCACGAGGCTGTTGTGGTCGAGCGTGCACGGCAGTACGGGTACGCCGCCGCTGCGCCCCACAGGCTGCGCTCGGCCACCACCGCGCGCAGCCGCTCCGGGTCCGCCTCCAGCAGCTCGCGGTGGAGGCCGCCGAGGATGATGCGGTCGGGGTTGAGGATGTTGACGAGACCGGCGAGGCCGAGGCCGAGCCGGTCGATGAGCTGGTGCGCGGCGCGGCGCACCGCGGGTCCTGGTACTCCTCGCGGAGCAGGTCGCGGGCCTGCTGGAGGAGGGAGACCTCGGGGCCCGGGTCGCGGTCCGCGGCGGTCAGGAACGCGAGCGGGTCGGCCTCGATGTCGAGGCAGCCTGCTGCCGCAGTGGCAGGGCGGCCCGTCGGGGTTGACCGTCAGATGGCCCACTTCGAGGGCGAGCCCCGAACTGCCGGTGTGCAGCCGCCCGTCGAGGACGAGCGCCCGCCGACGCCGCGGTGCCCGGTGGCCACGCAGAGCAGGTGCTGGGCGCCGCGGCCCGCGCCGTGCCGGTGCTCGGCCAGCGCGGCGAGGTTCACGTCGTTGCCGGTGAACCCGGCCATGCCGTCGAGGAGTCCGGCGGCGGCGAGGCTGCGGGTGAACAGCTCCCGTACGGGGCGCCCGCGGGCCAGGCGAGGTGGAGCGGGTTGAGGGCGGTGCCCTCCGGTTCGGCCACCGCCGAGGGGACGGCGAGGCCCGCGCCCACGCAGCGCCGACCGGTCTCCCGCAGCAGCCCGGCCCCGGCCCGTACGACCGCGTCCAGGACGTCGGCCGGGTCGGCGGGCACGGTCATGCAGCCGGGAGCGGTGGCGACGGTCCGGCCGCCGAGGCCGACCAGCGCGGCGCGGAACCCGTCGGCGTGCACCTGGGCGGCGAGGACGACCGGTCCTCCGGGGCGACCGACAGCCGGTGCGAGGGCGGCCCTGGGCCCCGCCGCGCCGCCGGGCCGGGAGTCGACCCGGATCAGCCCGAGGGCCTCCAGCTCGGCGGCGACGGCACCGGCGGTCGCGCGGGTCACGCCGAGTTCGGAGGTGAGCACCGCGCGGGTCGGCGCACGGCCGGTGTGGACCAGTTCCAGGGCAGGTCCCAGAGCACTTCGGCCCCGTTCAAGCCTTGTTCGTGTGTGCGTCACGTGCCTATTCTCACTTTGTGCCGACGCCAAACAAAATACGGACGGCCGTTCTGGGACGGCGCGGTCCCGCCTCGGCGGCGGACCGCTCCTGAACCGGCTCCGAGCCGCCATCCTCGCGTTCTTCGCCCTCGACGGCTTCGTTTTCGCCGGATGGGTCGTCCGTATCCCCGCCATCAAGGACGCGACGGGCGCCTCCGAGGGTGCCCTCGGTCTGGCACTGCTGGGCGTATCGGCGGGCGCCGTGGCCACGATGATGGTGACCGGGCGGCTGTGCCGCCGGTTCGGCAGCCACCCATGACCGTCGCGGCGGCCGTGCTGCTGTCGGTGAGTGTCGCGCTGCCGCCGCAGAGCCGCTCCGCGCTCGAACTCGGCCTCGTGCTGCTGGTCTTCGGCGCCGGGTTCGGCGGTCTGAACGTCGCCATGAACAGCGCGGCGGTCGATCTGATCGCCGCGCTGCGCCGCCCGCTGATGCCGGGCTTCCACGCCGCGTTCAGCCTCGGCGGGATGCTGGGGCGGGCGCGGGCGGGCTGGTTGCCGGGCACCTCTCCCCACCCGCCATCTGACGCTGCTGGCCGCGCTCGGGCTGGTGATCACGGCCGTGGCGGGCCGGGCGCTGGTACGGATGCCGGTGCCGGAACCCGCGAGGAGCGGCCGGGCCAGGACGGCGGGCCGAAAGCGGGCCGTCGGCGGAGACCGGGGCCCGCGCGCCCGTCGGCGGTCGCGCCCTCGTCGCTGTCTTCGGCCTGATCGCGCTGTGCACGGCGTACGGCGAGGGCGCGATGGCCGACTGGGCCGCTCTCCACCTGGACCAGGACCTGGACGCGGCGCCGGGCGTCGCCGCCGCCGGATACTCGGTGTTCGCGCTGATGATGGCCGTCGGCCGACTGACGGGCACCACCGTCCTGGAACGGCTGGGCCAGACCCGGGTGCTGGTCACGGGCGGCTGCGTCGCGGCCCTCGGCATGCTGCTGGCCTCGCTAGCCCCGGCCGTCTGGGCGGTCCTGCTGGGCTTCGCCGTCACCGGCATCGGCCTGGCCAACATCTTCCCGTCGCCATCGCGCGCGCCGGTGCGCTGACCGGCCCGAGCGGGTGGCCGCCGCCTCCACCCTCGGCTACGGCGGCATGATCATGGGGCCGCCGACGATCGGCTTCCTCGCCGACTGGTTCTCCTGCCGACCGCGCTGACCACGGTGGCGCTGCTCGCGGCGGTGGCGGCGGCGGTCGCGTACGGCACGCGCCACGCCACGGGCTCCTGAGCCCGGCCCCGTCCGCGGCGCCCGGCACTTCCCCGCAGGCGAGCGCCGGGCGGGCCGCGAAACCGCGGCCCGCCCGGCGCCCGGGACATCCCTGGGGTGTCAGGAGGGTCAGCTCACCGGGGCCATCTTGTCGACGATGCCCGGGTGCGCGTCGATCCACTTGTTGACGCCCTCTTCCGTCTTGCCCTTGCCCGCGTCCTGGATGGCGGCCTCAAGGCTGGCCAGCTCCTCCTCGGTCATGTGCCACTTCTTCAGCCAGCCGTTGAACTCGGGGTACTTCTCGGGAACGACTTGTGCGCCAGGGTGCGGATCTCGTTGCTGTCGCCGAACGCCTTCTTCGGGTCGGCCAGCTTGATCAGCCCGGGTACTTGCTGTACGCCCAGTGCGGCGTCCACAGCACGACCGCCACCGGCTCCTTGCGGGAGATCGCGCGCTGAAGCTGCGCGATCATCGCCGGGAGGCGTTCTCGGTGACGTCGTACTCCTTGTCCAGCCCGTACTCCGGCAGCACCTTGTCCTGAGCAGCTTCATCTCGCCGGTGCCCGGCTCGATGCCGATGATCTTGCCCTTGAAGGTGCTGGACTTGCCCTTGAGGTCCGCCAGTGACTTCACGCCCTTGACGTAGTCGGGTACCGCGATCTCCAAGGAGGTCTTGTCGTACCAGGTCCCGACGTTGACCAGGTTCTTCTTGTACTTGTCCCAGTACTGTTTCTGCGCGTTCGGTAGCCAGCCGTCGAACTCGACGTCGACCTGTCCGGCGCTCATGCCCGTGAACATCGAGCCCACGTCGTACTGCGTCAGCTTCGGCTTGTAGCCGCGGCGCTGGAGGACTTCCTTCCACAGGTAGGTCGTCGCGACGTCCTCGTCCCACGGAAGTAGCCGATGTGCGGGCGGCGCCCGCCTCCTTGCCCTTGGCCTCGCCACCGGCCGCCGGGGCCAGCTTGTTGACGAGACCCGGGTTCTTCTTCAGCCAGTTGCGCACGCCGTCCTGCTGCTTGTTCTGGCCCGCGTCCTGGATCTCGGCCTCAAGGCTGGTCAGCTGCTTCTCGGTGAGCTTGAAGTTCTTCATCCACTTGGCGACCTCGGGCTCCTTCTCGGAGAAGCCCTTGCGCGCCAGGGAGTGGATGCCGTCGCCGGTGCCGAAGGCGCCCTTGGTGTCCTTCAGCTTGATCAGGTCGTGCTTGCTGTACGCCCAGTGCGGGGACCACAGCACGACCGCCACCGGCTCCTTCTTACCGATCGAGCGGTTCAGCTGGGAGAGCATCCCGGCCGTGGAGCCCTTGACGAGCTTGTACTCCTTGTCCAGGCCGTACGCCGGGAGGACCTTGTCCTGAGGAGCTTCATCTCGCCCGCGCCGGGCTCGATGCCGATGATCCGGCCGTCGAAGGTCCCGCCCTTGCCCTTGAGGTCGTCGAGGGTCTCGACGCCCTTGACGTAGTCGGGCACCGCGATCTCCAGGGAGGTCTGGTCGTACCAGGTCCCCAGGTCCTCCAGCTTGTCCTTGTACTTCTCCCAGTACGAGGCGTGGGTCACCGGCAGCCAGGAGTCGGTCTCCATGTCGATGTCGCCCGCGGCCATCCCGGTGTAGAGCGCGCCGACGTCGTACGCCTTGACGTTCGGCTTGAAGCCGCGCTGCTCCAGGATCTCCTTCCACAGGAAGGTGGAGGCGACGCCCTCGTCCCAGTTGATGTAGCCGATGTCGACCGAGCGGCCGTTGCCGACGTTGGCGCTGACCTCACTGTCCTCGTCGTCATCGCCGAAGATGTTCAAACCGCCCGCGACGAGCGCGAGGACGACCACGCCGACCATGGCGACCGAGGTCGCGGGCCGCCAGTGGAGCACCTTCAGCCCGCTGGTCGCGCGCGCGTTCTCCTGGCCAGCGCGCGGCGGCCGAGCGGGGACACCCGCTGGTTGAGCGCACCGGTCATCCGGTCCATGTACATGGCGAGGATGACCACCGCGATGCCGCCCTCGAAGCCGAGGGGCACGTCGACGGAGCTGATCGCCTCGAAGACCGAGGAGCCCAGTCCGCCCGCGCCGACCATGCCCGCGATGACGACCATGGACAGCGCCAGCATGATGGCCTGGTTGACGCCCGCCATGATCGTGGGCAGGGCCAGCGGCAGCTGGACACGGAGCAGGGTGTTGCGCGGCGTGGTGCCGAAGGCGTCGGCCGCCTCGACCAGCTCCTCGTCGACCTGGCGGATGCCCAGCTCGGTCATGCGCACCGCGGGCGGCATGGAGAAGATGATCGTCGCGATGACGCCGGGTACCTCGCCCACACCGAAGAAGAAGATGCCGGGGAGGAGGTAGACGAAGGCGGGCATCGTCTGCATGAAGTCCAGCACGGGCCGGAGCACCGTGCTGACGCTGCGCCTGCGGGAGGCCCAGATGCCCAGCGGCACCGCGATCACGATCGTGATCACACCGGCGACCAGCACCAGCGACAGGGACTCCATCGCCTCGTCCCACTGCTCGATCGAGTCGATGAGCGCGAAGCCGACGAAGGCGAGGACCGCGGGCAGCAGGCCGCGCAGCCACCAGGCGAGCAGCGCCAGGATGCCCGCCAGGAGCAGCGGGTCGGGGCCGCCGAGCACGGTGTGGACCCCGTCGTACATTCCGTGCACGACTTTGGAGACAAAGTCGAAGAACCACGAGAAGTGGTCCTGGAGGAAGTTGACGCCGGAGTCGATCCAGCTCCCTATTTTGATTCTAGGCACCGGCGGTCACCTTGTCCTCGGGCGTATCCGGGCCGGTCGTGGAGGAGCCCTTGGTGAGCGTTCCTCCGTCGGCCGACTCCCGGTGGTCGGGCTCGCCGAGCACGGCGAACAGTCGGGTGCGCGGTACGACACCGACCAGGTCGCCGTCCTCCACCACGGCGACCGGGGCGGCGCTGCGCGAGCACGGCGTGAACAGCTCGACGATCGGGGTGTCCTGGAGACCTTCGCCGGCGCGGCGGCCAGCACCTCCTTGGCGGTGCTCAGCGTCTTGCCGTCGTCGCCGGTGACCTGGCCGAGCGCCTCGTGCGGGTCGGCCATGATGGCACCGGCGGTGAGCACCCGGCTGCGGTCGACGTCCTGGATGAAGGACGCCACGTAGTCGTTCGCGGGGTGATCAGGATGTCCTCGGCCGAGCCGATCTGCACGATCCGGCCGTCCCGCATGACCGCGATCCGGTCACCGAGCCGCATGGCCTCGTTCAGGTCGTGGGTGATGAAGACGATGGTCTTCTTCAGCCGCTTCTGGAGCTCCAGGAGCTGATCCTGCATATCGCGGCGGATCAGCGGGTCCAGCGCGCTGAAGGACTCGTCCATCAGCAGCAGCTCGGCGTCGGTGGCCAGCGCGCGGGCCAGGCCGACACGCTGCTGCATGCCGCCGGACAGCTCGTCGGGCCAGGACTTCTCCCAGCCGCCGAGCCCCACCATGGCGAGCGCCTCGGCGGCGCGCTTCTCCCGCTCGGCCCGCGGGAGTCCCTGCACCTCAAGGCCGTAACCGGCGTTCTCCAGCACGCTGCGGTGCGGGAAGAGCGCGAAGTGCTGGAAGACCATGCTGATCTTGTGGGAGCGCACCGAACGCAGATCGCGCGGAGCGAGCGCGGTCAGGTCCTCACCGTCGAAGAGGACGCGTCCGGCGGTCGGCTCCAGCAGACCGTTGAGCATGCGCAACAACGTGGACTTACCGGACCCGGACAGACCCATGACGACAAAGATCTGGCCCGCGTCAACGGAGAAGGACGCGTCGATGACCGCGGCTGTCGTGCCGTCGGCACGCAGTTCCTCCCGGTCCGCACCCTCTTGGAGCCTTTTCACCGCCGTATCGGGTCGTGTGCCGAAGACCTTGTACAGGTGCTCGGCTTGGAGCCTGGACACATAGACCTCTCATGTCGTACCGCGACGGTCGTCCGCCCTGGGGCCGGAGTAAACCGTGGAGCGGTACGGCATCGGGCCGCGTGCCCGACGCGAGGCAAGCGTGTCGCTGATCACTGAACGGGTCCGCTCCGCACGCGCGCCTGCCCCGTTCAAGTTCCGTAAACAATCCAGTGACCCACTTCACACTTCCGCCTCGTTTGCGTCAGTGGTGTGCGGCATGATCGGGACGTGACACGACGCCTGATGCTCCTCGACACCGCCTCCCTGTACTTCCGCGCCTACTTCGGGGTGCCGGAATCGGTCAGGGCGCCCGACGGTTCGCCGGTCAACGCCGTGCGCGGGCTGCTCGACTTCATCGCCCGCCTGACCCAGGACCACCGGCCGGACGACCTCGTGGCCTGCATGGACTTCGACTGGCGGCCGCAGTGGCGGGTCGACCTGATCCCCTCGTACAAGGCGCACCGCGTCGCCGAGGAGGCCGCCGCGGAGGACGGCGTGGACGAGGAGACGGTGCCGGACACCCTCTCCCGCAGGTGCCCGTGATCGACGAGGTGCTGGACGCGATCGGCATCGCGCGCGTGGGCGCCGCGGGTACGAGGCGGACGACGTGATCGGCACCCTCGCCGGCCGCGCCACCGGACCCGTCGACATCGTCACCGGCGACCGGGACCTGTTCCAGCTGGTGGACGACGGGCGCGGGCGCGGGTGCTGTATCCGGTCAAGGGCGTCGGCACCCTTCAGACGGTGGACGAGGCGTATCTACGCGCGAAGTACGGGGTGGACGGCTCGGGCTACGCGGATCTGGCGCTGCTGCGCGGCGACCCCAGCGACGGCCTGCCGGGGTGCCCGGGTGGGCGAGAAGACCGCCGCGAAGCTGCTGGCGACGTACGGGGACCTGGCCGGGATCATGGCGGCGGCCGCCGACCCGGCCTCGAAGCTCACCCCGGCGCAGCGCAGGCGGCTGGTGGAGGCGCGGCCGTACGTCGAGGTCGCGCCGACGGTCGTGCGGGTCGCCTCGGACGTTCCGCTGCCGGAGTTCGACCCGGCGCTTCCGCGCGAGCCGCGCTCCCCGAACGACTCGACGCGCTGGCCGAGCGATGGGGCTCGGCGGTTCCTGCACCGCCTGCTGAGCACGCTCCAGGCATGAGCTGTTAGGTTAGGTAAACCTAACTCGTACGATCAGGAGGTCTTTCGTGGCGGAACGTCCGACGCGCGAAAAGCCGCAGGTCCACCGGGCACATGTGGTGCGCACCGAGCACATGAGCCCGCACATGGTGCGTGTGGTGCTCGGTGGGGACGGACTCGGCGCGTTCACCGCGGGAGAGTGGACCGACCATTACGTCAAGCTGCTGTTCCCCGTCGAGGGGTCAGCTACCCGGAGCCGTTCGACATGGCGCTGATCCGGGCCGAGTTCCCGCGCCACGAGTGGCCGCGGACCCGGACCTACACCGTGCGCGCCTGGGACGCCGCGACCCGCGAGCTGACCGTGGACTTCGTGGTGCACGGCGACGAGGGCCTGGCCGGGCCGTGGGCCGCGGGCGCCACGCCGGGCGACGAACTGCTCTTCCTCGGCCCCGGCGGGCGTACGCGCCGGACCCGGAGGCCGACTGGCATCTGCTGGTGGGCGACGAGGCGCCCTGCCCGCCATCGGCGCCTCGCTGGAGCGGCTGGCCCAGACCGCGCGGGACGGCGGGCGGACCGCGCCGGTGCACGCGTTCATCGAGGTCGCGGACGCGCGGGAGGTGCAGACCCTCGCCACACCGCCGGGAGCCGAGATCGTCTGGCTCCAGCGGGCGACGCCCCGGTCGGCCGGGCGCTGGTGGAGGCCGTCCAGAAGCTGGAGTTCCCCGGCGAGGACGTGCACGCGTTCGTCCACGGCGAGGCGGGCTGGGTGAAGGAGATCCGCCGCCATCTGCGGATGGACCGCCAGGTCCCGCGCGAGCGGCTGTCGATCTCCGGCTACTGGCGGCGCGGCCACGACGAGGACGGCTGGCAGGCGTCCAAGCGCGACTGGAACGCGACGGTGGAGGCGGAGCAGGAGGGCGCCACGGCGGCCTGACCCGCCACCGCGCGCCCGCGCCCGCCCGGGCGTCCGTGGCCGTACCCCGTCGGCCCGTGCCGACCGCTCGCCCCGGCCGAACCGGCCGTGGGTACGAGCGGAGAGCACGG
Source organism: Streptomyces sp. M19 (assembly GCA_038070365.1). Lineage (GTDB taxonomy): Bacteria > Actinomycetota > Actinomycetes > Streptomycetales > Streptomycetaceae > Streptomyces. The sequence continues at coordinate 1,629,197 of JAMYWE010000001.1, forward strand.
GCCGACCGCTGTACGGAAGGCGTCCCCGGCGGGGCTCACCCCACCGACGAGTACGCCACGACCCCCGCAGGATCGCGTCGACCGCCCGGCGCGCGTTCCGCGCGACCGTACCGCCGGGGCGCCGCCGCCGCGATCTGCCCCAGCACGTCGAGGAGTTGCTTGCACCAGCGCACGAAGTCGCCCGCGGGCATCTCCACTTCGCGCAGCACGTCATCCAGCCCGTGCCCGGACGCCCAGCGGTACGCGGCCCAGGCGAAGCCGAGATCGGGCTCGCGCTGCCCGACGCCCTCCGCCTGCTTGATCTTGTGGCTCTCCTCCAGCGCGTCCAGCCGACCCCAGATACGGACCATCTGCCCCAGCGCGTCCTTGGCGGCCCCGGTCGGCAGCTTCGGCGGCAACGCGTCGTCCGCCGACCGCGCCTCGTAGACCAACGCGGAGGCGCACGCGGCGAGTTCGGCGGGCCGCAGGCCTCCCACACGCCGTCGCGCAGGCACTCGCTGGCCAGCAGGTCCAGCTCCCCGTACAGCCGCGCCAGCCGACGTCCATCGTCGGTGACCTCGTCACCGCGCAGATAGCCCAGTTCCGCCAGGAGCGCGGTGATCCGGTCGAAGGTGCGGGCGATGGTGTTGGTACGGCCCTCGATCCGCCGCTCCAACTGCCGGGTGTCGCGCAGCAGCCGCTGGTAGCGCTCGCCCCAGCGGGCGTGGTCCTCGCGCTCGTCGCAGCCGTGGCAGGGATGCGCGCGGATCGCGGCGCGCAGCCGCGCGATCTCGGTGTCGTCGGCCGCGGCGGACCGCTGCTTGCGGTGGCGGCGCATCTCGTGGTGCCCGGCCTTCGTGCGCAGCGCGGAGGCGAGGTCGCGGCGGGACTGCGGGCTGCGCGGGTTGAACGTCCTGGGGATCCGCATCCGGTCCAACGGCTCGACCGGGACCGGGAAGTCGATGGCGCCCAGCCGCTTGACCTGCCGCTCGGCGGTGAGCACCAGCGGGCGCGGCCCGTCGTGGTACTCCATCCCCGGTGGCCGTTGCTGCGCCCGCGGGCAGCCCGGGTCGAGCACGAGCGCCAGCCCGCGAACTTGCCGGTGGGCACGTGGATCACATCGCCCGGCTTGAGCTTCTCCAGCGCGACCGCGGCGGCGGCGCGAGCTGCGCGACACCCTCCCGGGCCAGCTCGGTCTCCCGGTCCTTCAACTCGCGGCGCAGCCGCGCGTACTCGTCGAAGTCGCCCAGGTGGCAGGTCATGGAGGCCCGGTAGCCCTCCAGCCCCTCCTCGTTGCGCTGGACCTGGCGGGAGATGCCCACGACCGCCTTGTCCGCCTGGAACTGCGCGAAGGAGGTCTCCAGCAGCTCGCGCGAGCGGTGCCTGCCGAACTGCGAGACGAGGTTGACCGCCATGTTGTACGACGGCTTGAAGGAGGAGCGCAGCGGATACGTGCGCGTCCCGGCCAGACCCGCGAGCGCCGCCGGGTCCATGGTCGGCTGCCACAGCACCACGGCGTGGCCCTCGACGTCGATGCCGCGCCGCCCGGCACGGCCGGTGAGCTGGGTGTACTCGCCGGGGTGATGTCGGCGTGCTGCTCGCCGTTCCACTTCACCAGCTTCTCCAACACCACCGACCGCGCGGGCATGTTGATGCCGAGCGCCAGCGTCTCGGTGGCGAACACCGCCTTCACCAGGCCGCGCACGAACAGCTCCTCGACCACCTCCTTGAAGGTGGGCAGCATGCCCGCGTGGTGCGCCGCGATGCCCCGCTCCAGGCCCTCCAGCCACTCAAAGTAGCCCAGCACGTGCAGGTCCTCGTCCGGGATGCCCGCCGTGCGCTCCTCGACGATGGCCCGCACCTCGGCGCGCCCCGCGTCGTCGTTGAGCCGCAACCCCGCGTACAGGCACTGCTGTACGGCGCTCTCGCACCCGCGCGGCTGAAGATGAAGGTGATCGCGGGAGCAGCCCCTCCGCGTCGAGCCGCTCGATCACCTCGGACCTGGCCGGGGTCCAGATCCGGCTGCGCCTGCGGCGCTCCCGCTCCCGGTCGGCCTCCCGCAGATGTCTCGCGCCGCGGCGGCGGTCGCGCGGACCGGGGCGGCTGTTCTCCATCCGGGCCAGCCGCACCAGGTCGGGTTGACCTCGCGGCGGCCCCCGCGGTGCCGTCCTTCTCCTCGAACAGGTCGTACATCCGGCGTCCGGCCAGCACGTGCTGCCACAGTGGAACGGGCCGGTGCTCGGAGACGATCACCTCCGTGTCGCCGCGCACGGTGTCGAGCCAGTCGCCGAACTCCTCGGCGTTGGAGACCGTGGCGGACAGCGACACCAGCGTCACGGACTCCGGGAGGTGGATGATGACCTCCTCCCAGACCGCGCCGCGGAACCGGTCGGACAGGTAGTGCACCTCGTCCATGACCACGTACCCGAGTCCCAGGAGCGAACGGGAGCCCGCGTACAGCATGTTCCGCAGCACCTCGGTGGTCATCACCACCACCGGGGCGTCCGCGTTGACGGAGTTGTCACCGGTCAGCAGGCCCACGCGGTCCGCGCCGTACCGCTTGACCAGGTCGGTGAACTTCTGGTTCGACAGCGCCTTGATGGGTGTGGTGTAGAAGCACTTCCGGCCACCGGTGAGCGCCAGGTGGACGGCGAACTCGCCCACGATGGTCTTGCCGGATCCGGTGGGCGCCGCGACCAGCACGCCCTTGCCTGCCTCCAGGGCCTGACATGCCTCGATCTGGAACGGGTCCAACTCGAAGTCGTACATCTCACGGAAGGGGCCAGCGCGGTGGCCTGCTCGGCGGCCCGGCGGCGGGCCGCGGCATAGCGCTCGGCGGGAGATAGCTCGTCGGTCATCGTATCTACGAGCGTACCGGCCGCCTCCGACAGCGCACGCGATCTTTACCCGCCCTGGATCAAGCGGCCCCGGCGCCCAGCACCCGCACCGCGCCGGGCACCGTACGGGCGGTCACCGGCAGCGCCCCACCCGCTCACCGTCCGCGTACGCCGTGACGCCCTCGGCGACCAGGGTGACCGACGCCGCCCGGTACGTCGTGACGGCGGGTGGCCGAGATGGGTGCCCCGATAGACGCGCGGAAAGACCCTCAGCAGGGTGCCGCGGCCGCAGGGCCGACGACGGTGACGTCGAAGAGCCCGTCGTCCAGCCGGGCGTCCGCGCAGATCCGCATCCCGCCCCCGTACGAGCCGCCGTTGCCGACCGCGACCAAGGTGGCCTCGACCTCCCGCTCCGGCCCGTCGTCGAGGCGTATCCGGTACGGGATCGGGCGCAGCGCCGCCAGCTCGGCGACCATGGCGACGTCGTACCGCAGCCGCCCGCCGGGCCCCGGCATCCGGTTGGCCCGGTCGTTGACGCGGGAGTCGAAACCGGAGGCCAGGACGGTGCCGAACCAGCGGTCCCCACCCGCCCGAGGTCGACGGGACGGCCGCCGTCCTCCTTGAGGGAGGCGGCGATCAGCCGCGCCGCGGCAGCCGGGTCGCGCACCGGCAGGCCGGTGGCGCGGGCGAAGTCGTTGCCGGTGCCGACCGCGACCAGGCCGAGCGGGTCGCGGTGCCCGCGACGGCCTGGAGCGCGAGGGAGACCAGTCCGTCACCGCCGACCGCCACCAGCGCCCCGGTCCCTCGGCGACCGCCGCGCGGGCCCGGCGCAGCGCGTCGGCGGCGTCGGTGCCGAGCACGGTGCGTACCGCGAACCCGGCGTCACGCAGGACCCGAGCGGCGGGCGCCGCGGCACGGCGCCCGGCCGCGGCCCGCCGTGGGATTGACGAAGAGCGTCAGATCGCTGATCACGTGAGGTCCCCGGGCTGAGTCTGGGGGACCTTACCGGCTCGACCGGCTCACGTGGCGTCGTCGTACCCGTTCCGCGAGGGCGGTCCCGAACCGTCGTCGTCCGAGCCGTCGCTCGTCGGGCGGGGCGAGCCGACCGGCTCGATCGGGCCGACGTCCTCGGGCGTGAGGTCGAGGTCGGACGCCTCGTCGTCGCTGAGGCCCGCGTCGGGGTTGTTCAGCCTGCGGCGGCGGTCGTTGGCGAGGCAGATGGCGGTGGCGCCGAAGTACAGCACGACGATGGGCGCGGCGAGCACCGACATGGTCAGCGGGTCACCGGTGGGCGTGGCGATCGCCGCGAACACGGTGATGCCGACCACCATGAAGCGCCACCAGCCGAGCATGCGGCGTCCGGTGAGCACCCGGCCGAAGTTGAGCATGATCAGCAGCAGCGGCAGCTCGAAGGCGAGGCCGAAGACGATGATCAGCCGCGTGACGATGTCGAAGAACTCGTCGGCGGGGAAGAAGTTCTGCCACTCCGAGGGCGTGATGCCGACCAGCGCGCCGGCCGTGCGGGGCAGCACGGCGTACGCGAGGTAGGCACCGGCGAGGAAGAGCGGTACGCCCGCGGCCACGAAGCTCAGCGCGTACTTCTTCTCGCTGCGGTGCAGGCCGGGGCGAGGAAGGCCCACAGCTGATAGAGCCAGATCGGGCTGGAGACGACGACACCGGTCATCAGCGCGACCTTCAGCATGATCGTGAAGGGCGCCAGCAGACCGTTGGCGGTGATCTCGGCACACTGCTTGGCCGCGCGGGCGTCCTGGGGCAGCCCACCTCGTCGATCACGGGACCGGTGAGGAAGTCGGCGATCTGCTTGTAGTAGATCAGCCCGAAGATCGTGACCACGATGATCGCGAGCACCGACTTCAGCAACCGGTTCCGCAGCTCGCGCAGGTGATCCGCGAGGGCATCCGCCCCTCGGGGTCCTTCGGCTGCTTGCGGGCAGACTTGAGCAACCCACGTCCTCGTCTCGTGCGGAGGCCGCCCCGCCTCAGCGCCTCCCCGACGGGAGGCCGCACGCGGCGTGACGACGCTCTCGGCTCTCGGCTTGCGTCAGCTCTGGGTCGAACGGTTCTGCTCGGTGACCGGGCGGGAGCTGGTCACGTCGCCGGGAGCGGCCTGGATGGTACGCGGGGCTTCGGCCTGCGCCGAGTCCGCCGGCGGGCGCTCGCCTCGGCCTTGTCGCCGTCGTCCTTCTTCATGGCCTTGGCCTCGCTCTTGAGGATGCGAGCCGACTTGCCGAGGGACCGAGCCATGTCCGGAAGCTTCTTGGCGCCGAAGAGGAGCAGGATGACAACGAGGATCAAGACGATCTCGGTGGGCCTCAGATTCCCGATCATGTGCGACTACCTTCTCGCCGGGGCGGCGTCTTTCATGCCTGCCGTGTGTGGTCGGACTGGCGTGCTGGTACTGCAAGCGATCGTAACCCGCAGGAGTAAACGCCAGGCAATGCCCGTGCGTCCTCCCGTTCCGGGAACCACGAGACCACGGCATGGTCATGGCGTGGTCAAAGCTCGCGCCGGGCAGCCTACCCCGCTGGTCACAGGGTCAGTCCCGACGCATCGCGTCGACCTGCGAGGCCAGCGGAGCGGTCGCCCGCTCCAGGTCCTCCGCGGCCCGGGTGATCCGCCGGGAACTCTCCGCGACCTGCCGGGAGAGCCGTCGTACCTCGACGAAGACCCGCACCGCGGGCACCGCGAGCACCACGAGTCCGCAGACGGCGAGGGTGAGGGCGAGCATCGGCCAGAGCATGGGCGGAACCTATCGGGGTCACGGGCGCCGCGCGGTCACGCGGGCCCGGCTGTCGTCACAGGGAGTGCAGCCGCAGGGTGCGCACCCGCCGCCGGTCAGCAGCTCCACGATCCGCTCCCCGCGGGCTTGCGCACCGACGACCCGCAGTCGGGGCAGGTGAAGGAGTAGAAGGTGGTGCGGTCGCTGGGGCCGATCGCGAGCCGCAGCGCGCCCGCCGCCAGCTCGAAACGGCCCCGGCACTCGGGGCAGGCGGCCTTGAAGATCACCGCGGCCCCGTCCTCGGCGCCCGCGCCGCCGTCCACCGCGGCGACCGACGCGGCATCCGGGTCGTGCGGGCGTCCGTGTCCGCCACGGTGTCGGGGGCGTCGCCGAAGTCATACCGGATATCCCTTCACTCACCGTACGCCGCCAGGGCCAGGCGGGCCGCGTCCCGGGCGCTGTCCGCCAACTCCCGCGGGGACACGATCCTGCCGTCCCCGCCGAGCCGCAGCACGAGTCGGCGCAGCGAGCCCGGGTCGGGGTGCGCAGGGTGATCCGCAGCCCGCCGTCGGGAAGTTCCTCGGCGCTGTCGTGCGGGTAGTACTCGGCGACCCAGCGCCCCGCCGGGCCGACCTCGACGACGACCTCGGGGTCCTCGGCGTCGGGGTGCACCAGCGACGCCGACAGCTCGGTCAGGTCCCGCAGTTCGACCGGCGGCGGATCCGCCGGCTCGTCCAGCAGCCTGATCTCCACGACCCGGTCCAGCCGGAAGGTGCGCCGGGCCTCCGACAGCCGGCACCACGCCTCGACGTAGGTGTGGCCGACGGCGAACAGCCGGATCGGGTCGATCTCCCGCTCGGTCACCTCGTCACGCGCGGGCGAGTAGTAGCGCAGCCACAGCCGACGGCGCTCGGAGATGGCCCGGTCGACGTCCGCGAACACCCCGCCCTCGGCCTCGAAGGTGACCGACAGCCGCGAACTGGCGCCCGCCGCCTCGCCCGCCGCGGCCTCCAGCTTGGCGGTCGCCCGCAGCAGCGCCTCCCGGTCGCTCTCGCGCAGCCCGGGAGGGTGGCGACGGCGCGCGCGGCCACGAGCAGAGCTGTGGCCTCGTCGGCGGCGAGCCGCAGCGGCTCGGCGACATCGTCGGGTTGTGCCACCAGATCCGCTCGCCGTCGGTGTCGATGTCCAGCAGATCGCCGCCGCGGAAGCTCGTACCGCACAGCGGGAGTACGTCGAGGTCGGAGATCAACTCGTCCTCGGAAATGCCGAAGGCGCGGGCGACCTCGGCGACGCGCGCACCGGGTCGTTCGCGCAGGTACGTCACCAGAGAGGCATCCGGCGGGTCTGGTCGATGGCGTTCTGGGCCATGGTCGAAGTCGGTCCGTCCTCGTTCTCGGCGGGTTCAGCCCTTGGCGACGGCGCGCAGCCGGTCGACGACGTCGGCCCGTAGCTCGGCGGGTTCCAGCACCACCACGTCCGGGCCGAACTCCACCAGCAGGGCGTCGAGTCCGTGGCCGTACGGGATCTCCAGCTCGTCCCAGCCGTCCCCGGCGGGCCGGGTGGCCAGCGCCCTGGTCCGCAGCGGATAGCCGTGCCCGGAGCGGACCCTGACGCGGGCGGTCGCGGTGGCGGTCTCCCCGCCCAGCTCTCCACGGTCTCCCGGACGGTCACGTGGTCGGGCACCTCCGCGGTGAAGCCACCGGGCTTGGCGCGGACCTTGCCGGTGATGCGGGAGAGCCGGAAGACGCGCTCGGCGGCGCGGTCGCGGTCCCAGCCGGCCAGGTACCAGTGGCCGCGCCAGCACTCCAGGGTCCACGGCTCCACCTGGCGCTGCTCGGGGTGGGCGGCGCTGGCCTTGCGGTAGGGGAAGACGACGGGCGGCGGTCGCGGCAGGCGAGCATCAGCGGTTCGAAGGCGGCCTCGTGGACCGGGATCCGGGGCTCCAGCGCGCTGGGCGCGGGGCGCCGTACGGATCGTCGTCGCCGAGCGGCATCCCGGCGGCGCGCAGCTTCTGCAACGCGCCGCTGGCGGCACCGGCGAGCCTGGCCTGCTGCCACACCTTGGCGGCCAGGCCGAGCGCGGCGGCCTCCGCGACGTCCAGGGTGATGGGCGGAAGGCGGTTGCTGTCGCGGCGGGCCTGGTAGCCGATCTCCCGTCGACGCCCTCGACGGTGTCGATGATCAGGCCGAGTTCCCGCAGGTCGTCCTTGTCGCGCTCGAACATCCGGTTGAAGGCTTCGTCGCTCGCGCCCAGACCGCCCGCGGCGCCGCCCGTCCCGGCCAGGTACGCCTCGATCGAGGACCGCAACTCGCGCTTGGTGAGCGGGCGTCGCGTACCCAGCAGGCACAGCGCCAGATTCATCAGCCGCTCGGCCTTGGCAATGGCCATCGCCGCCCTTTCTGCTCGACCCTACGACCGTGACCGTACCGCCCCGGGGACACAGGGTGAAAGCCGAGGGCCCCGCCGTCCGGCGGGGCCCTCGGTGACGTGCTGGGGACGCTCAGACGCCGACCAGATCGCAGACGAAGATCAGGGTCTCGCCCGGCGCGATCCGGCCGCCGCCCGCGCCGCGGTCGCCGTACGCGAGGTGCGGCGGGATGACCAACTGGCGGCGGCCACCGACCTTCATGCCCTCCACGCCCCGGTCCCAGCCGGTGATGACCTGGCCTGCGCCGAGCTGGAAGCTGAGCGGCGTGCCACGGTTCCAGCTCGCGTCGAACTCCTCACCGCTGCTGAAGGAGACGCCGACGTAGTGCACGGAGACGGTGTCCCCGGACTTGGCGACCGGCCCGTCGCCCTCCCAGATGTCCTTGACCTCAAGGTCCGCCGGCGGCTCGCCGCCCGGGAAGTCGACCTCGGGCTTGTCGATGCTCACGAAAAACTCCTCGTTACGTTGCGGGCAACCTGCCCAGTCTTACAGAACCGCCAGGATGTCGACGGAGAAGACCAGCGTGGAATCGCCCGGGATGCCCTGCGTGCCCTCCTTGCCGTAGCCGAGGCTCGGCGGCACGACGATCAGCACTCGGCTGCCCACCTTCTTGCCGGTCAGCCCCTGCGACCAGCCCTTGACGACCTGCGAGAGGGAGAACTGCGCCAACTGGCCCTTGGCGTACGTGGAGTCGAACTCCTTGCCGCCCTTCCACAGCACGCCCTTGTACTGGACGAGCACGCCGTCGGACTCCTTGACCTTGGCGCCGTCGCCCTCGATGACGTACTGGGAGACGAGCTTCTCGGGGCGTCGCCCTTGGGGACCGTGATCTTGGGGCCGAGCCGTCGGTCTGGTCGCCCACCTTCGGCAGGTCGATGTTGTCCTGGGCCACCTTCGAGCCCTTGGCCGAGCTCTTGCCGTTGAAGGTGCCGACGACGTCCACGACGAAGACGAGGGTGTCGGTGCCCTTGATGCCGCCCTGCGGCTGGCCCTGCTGCCGTAGCCGAACTTCGGCGGGATGGCCAGCTCGACCCGGCTGCCGACCTTCGCGTCCAGCAGTCCCTGGTCCCACCCGGGATGACCTGGCCGACGCCGATCTGGAAGATCGACGGCTTGCCGCGGTCGTAGGAGTTGTCGAAGACCTTGGCGGTGTTCCAGATCTGGCCGAGGTAGTCGACCTGGAGGTAGTCGCCCTTGGCCACGGCCGCGCCGCTGCCCGCGCTGACCGTCTTGACGGCCAGGTCGGTGGACGGCTTCCCGGTGCCCTTGGCGATCTTCGGCTTGTCGCCGAACTTGGTGCCGCCGGTGATGTCCGGGACCGGACCCGCCACGATCGTCGCCTTGGGCTCGGCCGACGCGGAGGGGACTGACTGGGCGCCTCGGAGGTCTTGGCCTTGTCGGATCCTGACTTGTCGTCACCGCAGCCCGCGAGGGTGAGCAGGCCGGCGGGGACGGCGAGGAGTACGGAGCGTCGGCGCACGAGGAGTCCTTGTCCGGTCGGTGAGATCTTCTGGCGGAGATCCCTGGGGGCAACGCGCGCCACTCTACGACGTGCCAAGGGCCCCGTACGAGAAGCGTACGGGGCCCGGCGACGCTCGCACTCGGGTTCACATACCGGCGATGAGCTTCTCCACCCGGTCGTCCACGGACCGGAAGGGTCCTGCACAGCACGGTGCGCTGCGCCTGGTCGTTGAGCTTCAGATGCACCCAGTCGACGGTGAAGTCGCGGCGCTGTTCCTGGGCGCGGCGGATGAAGTCGCCGCGCAGCCGGGCCCGCGTCGTCTGCGGCGGCACCGACTTGCCCTCGAAGATCTTCAGGTCGTTGCAGACGCGCGCCGCCTGCCCGCGCTTCTCCAGCAGGTAGTACAGGCCGCGGCGGCGGTGGATGTCGTGGTAGGCGAGGTCTATCTGGGCGATGCGCGGGTGGGACATGGTGATGTTGTTCTTCGCGCGGTAGCGCTCGATGAGCCGGTACTTCATCACCCAGTCGATCTCGGTCTCGATGCGCTCCAGTTCCTCGGTGCGGATCGCGTCCAGGGTGCGGCCCCACAGCTCCAGGACACGCTCGACGGTGCCCTTGCGGATCCCGCGTCGCTCGCAGAAGTCGACGGCCTTCTCGTAGTACTCCTGCTGCACCACAAGGGCGGACGCCTCGCGCCCGCTCGCCAGCCGGACCTTGCGCTGCCCGGTGATGTCGTGGCTGACCTCGCGGATGGCCCGGATGGGGTTCTCCAGGGTGAGGTCCCGCATCACCGTGCCGGCCTCGATCATGCGCAGCACCAGGTCGGTGGCGCCGACCTTGAGCAGCATGGTCGTCTCGGACATGTTGGAGTCGCCGACGATGACGTGCAGCCTGCGGTAGCGCTCGGCGTCGGCGTGCGGTTCGTCGCGGGTGTTGATGATCGGCCGGGAACGGGTCGTCGCCGAGCTGACGCCCTCCCAGATGTGCTCGGCGCGCTGGCTGACGCAGTAGACGGCGCCGCGGGGTCTGGAGCACCTTGCCCGCGCCGCACAGCAGCTGCCGCGTGACCAGGAACGGGATGAGAATGTCCGCCAGCCGGGAGAACTCCCGTGCCGGGCCACCAGATAGTTCTCGTGGCAGCCGTAGGAGTTGCCGGCCGAGTCGGTGTTGTTCTTGAAGAGATAGACGTCGCCCGCGATTCCCTCCTCGTGCAGGCGGCGTTCCGCGTCGACGAGCAGGCCCTCCAGAATGCGCTCGCCCGCCTTGTCGTGAGTGACCAGTTCGGTCACGTTGTCGCACTCGGGGTCGCGTATTCCGGGTGCGAACCCACGTCGAGATAGAGGCGGGCACCGTTGCGCAGGAAGACATTGCTGCTCCGGCCCCAGGAAACGACACGGCGGAAGAGGTAGCGCGCCACTTCATCGGGAGACAGGCGGCGCTGTCCCCTGAATGTGCACGTGACGCCGTACTCGTTCTCCAGCCCGAAAATGCGGCGGTCCATGCCTGAACATTACGCCTGATGGCCTGCTCTGAAACCGGGTTCGACGGCCTGATTACGATCATTTTCCGCCCCCGGTTCACTCCCGGTTGGGCCGTTCGTACCTGTCAGGAAGCCACGGGTGACCAGCAGCACCAGCAGCGCCACCACTCCCGCGGCCCCCGGTACGGCGAAGCCCCGGACCACTCCGCCCTGCTCGACGGCGGGCCCGGCGACGGCCGTTCCGACCGCGTTGCCGACCACGAAGGCGGTCACCACCCAGGAGAACGCCTCGGTCACCGTGCCGACCGGGGCGTGCCGGTCGACGACGACGAACGCGCAGGCGAGCGCGGGCGCCAGGAAGAGCCCGGAGAGCAGGCCGAGGGCGGTCATCGCCCAGACGCCCGGCGTCAGGGTCAGCGGCAGGTAGCCGCACGCGAGGGCGGCCACGAGGACCTGCAACCGGCCCTCCGGCGTACCGGGCCACTGCCGGGCCCGTAGGCGACGCCGCCGATCAGCGCGCCGAGGCCCTGCGCGGAGAGCAGGTAGCTGGAGACCATGCCGCCGCCGTGTTCGTCGGCGTAGGCGACGGCCGCCACGGCGAACGCGCCGAGGGCGAGCCCGACGAAGAAGAACGACCCGAGCAGCGCCAGCAGTCCGGACGAGCGCAGCGCCCCGAGCCAGTGGGCCTCGCGTGGCGCGCTGCGCCACCGGCGCGAGGGCGGCGAGAGGACGACGGAGAGCGCGCCGAGCACCCCGACCACGTTGACCACCAGCAGCGCCGCCGCCGCGGACCAGACGCCCACCAGCAGGGTCACCAGCAGCGGCCCGACGGAGAACAGCACCTCCTGCGCCACCGCGTCCAGCGCGTACGCCGCGTGGATCCGGTCCTCACGCGTGAGCACCGTGGGCCACAGGGCGCGCAGCCCGCCCTCCAGGGGCGGCGTGCACAGACCGGCGACGAGCATCGCCGCGTACGCGACGGGCGCCGGGTGGATCCCCGAGCCCGCGAACACGGCCATGCCCAGCGCGGAGACGACCGCCGCGGGCAGCATCACCCGCGGCTGGCCCCACAGGTCCACGGCGCGTCCGAGGAGGGCTGGCCCACGGCGTTGCCCACGCCGTACACGGCGGAGAGGGCTCCGGCCAGCGCGTAGCCGCCGCCCTCGGCGCGCACGAACAGCACGATCGCCAGGGCGGCGGTGGCGTTGGGCAGCCGCCCGACGAGCGTGCCGATCAGCAGCCGCGCCGCGTGCCGACTGCGCAGAAGTTCCCCGTAACCGGCCGCCATGGCGCGTACCCCATCTCCCCATCGTCCCATTGTCGAAGTGTTACGTATAACGCTCGCCGTCATACGTACCATGGCAGCCGACCGCGGGTCCACCTCGCGGTGGGCGACCGTGGAAGGCGGCGAGCAATTGGTGGCGAGGGACCACGGCCGCGCGCGGCCCGGCGGCGCCCGCGCCGTCCGGGCGGGCGCCGGGCGGCCGACCAGCCGGGACGTGGCGCGTGCCGCCGGGGTCTCCCAGGCGACGGTCTCGCTGGTGCTGGGCGACAAGTGGACGGGCCGGGTCTCCGAGCGCACCGCCGACACCGTGCGGGCCGCCGCCCGGAACCTCGGCTACCGGCCCAACCTCGCGGCCCGCAGCCTGCGCCTGGGCCGGACCAGGACCGTCCTGCTGGTCGTTCCGGCGCTGACGACGGAGTTCTTCGCCCGGGTCTACACGGGCGCCGCGCGGGTCGCCGCCGACCACGGCTTCGGCGTGGTGCTGTATCCGTCCCCGGAGGTGGGCCCGGCGCGCGACCCTTCGACTCGGCCCGCGCCTCGCTCGACGGTGTGATCGCCTCCTCGATGGCCGCGGACGCGCTGGCCGCGGTGCGCGGCGGCGGGCTGCCGCTGGTGATGCTCGACAGCGACCCAACCGACGCCGCCGCGGCGGCGACCGTCAACCTCGACATCGCCGACGGCGTCCGGCGAACGACGGAACACCTACTGGCCCTCGGCCACCGGCACTTCGCCCATATCGCGGCGGACATCGACTCGTGGACGTTCCGGGTACGGGCACGGGCGCTGGCCGAGGCGCTGCGCGGCACCCGGGACGGTGGTGCGCACGGAGCCGCGGCGCTCGTCGTGGACGAGGGCGCGGGCCGCGGAGCGCGCGCTGTCGGCGCCGGGCGCGCGGCCGACGGCCTTCCTGTGCGACGACGACCTGCTGGCGGCCGGTGTCTGCAAGGCGGCGCGACGGCGGGGCTGCGGGTGCCGGACGAGGTGTCGGTCACGGGCTTCGACGACCTGGCGCTGGCGACGGCGGTCGAGCCGGAGCTGACGACCGTGCGGCTGCCCGCGGAGGCGGTGGGGCCGCGGGGATGAACGCCCTGCTGGCGGCTCTGGACGGCCGGACGGCCGAAGACGTCACGCTGCCCGTGGAGTTGGTCGAGCGCGGCTCCACCGGGCCCTGCCCGCGCGGGTAACGGACTCCGCGGCCGGGCCGCCCACGGCAGTCGGCCCCGACAGCGGAACGTCGTGTCCCGTCAGGCCGTTGCCTGCCGGGACACGACGTGTCCACGTGCCGCTCTGCTCCGACGCGGGCTACTCCTGAGCGTCCTCGCCCTCGCCGGACTCGCCCTCGCCCGACCCGGCCTCCTCCGACTCCGCGGCCTGCGACGACTCGTCGTCGGACGCCAGGAGCCGGGACAGCTGGCTGCCCAGCACCCGCTTGAACTTGCGCTGCTGGGGCCGCGTCCGATCCAGGATCGCGACCTCCAACTGCTCGGCGGTGAGGCTGCGTTCGCCGCCGTTGTTGTCGCGCGCGAGGGACTCGACGGCGAGCTTGAGCGCCTCGGCGAGGGTCATGCCGTCGCGGTGGCGCTGGTCGAGGTAGCTGCTGATCTGGTCGGCGTTGCCGCCGACCGCCACCGAGCCGTGCTCGTCGACGATCGAGCCGTCGTGCGGCAGCCGGTAGATCTGGTCGTCCTCGGGGCCGCCCCGACCTCGGCGACGATCAGCTCGACCTCGTACGGCTTCTCGGCGGCGCTGGAGAAGATGGTGCCGAGCGTCTGCGCGTAGACATTCGCCAGGCCCCGGGCCGTGACGTCTTCACGGTCATAGGTGTATCCCCGCAGATCGGCATATCGCACGCCGCCGATGCGCAGGTTCTCGAATTCGTTGTACTTGCCGACCGCGGCGAATGCGATGCGGTCGTAGATCTCGCTGACCTTGTGCAGGGCGCGGGACGGGTTCTCCGCAACGAACACGATGCCGTCGGAATATTGCAGGACGACCACACTGCGGCCGCGCGCGATGCCCTTGCGAGCGTACTCCGCGCGGTCGGCCATGGCCTGCTGGGGAGATACATAGAACGGCGTCGTCACCGGCTATCCGTCCCTTTCTGTCAATGGCGCTGTGAATGACGCGAGCATTCCTGGTCGACCCGCCCCTCAGAGCAGACCGGCTCGGGGACCCTCGGGCTCCTCCAGCCGCCGCTCGTGAATGACGCGGACGACCTCGGAGACCTCGGCGTCGGTGAGCTTCTTGAAGCCGGCCTCGGTGATCACCGTGACGATCGGGTAGATCCGCCGGGCCAGGTCGGGCCCGCCGGTCGCCGAGTCGTCGTCGGCCGCGTCGTACAGCGCCTGGACGATGGCGGTGGTGGCCTGGTCCTCGGTCAGATCGTCGCGGTAGAGCTTCTTCAGGGCGCCGCGGGCGAAGACCGAGCCGGATCCGGTGGACGCGTAGCCGTGTTCCTCGGAGCGCCCGCCGGTGACGTCGTACGAGAAGATGCGGCCCTTCTGGCGGTCGACGTCCCAGCCCGCGAAGAGCGGGACCACGGCCAGCCCTGCATGGCCATGCCGAGGTTGCCGCGGATCATGGTGGAGAGCCTGTTGGCCTTGCCCTCCAGGGAGAGGGTGGTGCCCTCGACCTTCTCGAAGTGCTCCAGCTCCAGTTGGAAGAGCTTGACCATCTCCACGGCGATGCCCGCCGTGCCCGCGATGCCCACGGCCGAGTGCTCGTCGGCGGGAAGACCTTCTCGATGGCGCGCTGAGCGATGACGTTGCCCATCGTGGCCCGGCGGTCACCGGCGAGGATGGCCCCGCCGGGAACGTCGCCGCGACGATGGTCGTGCCGTGCGGGGCCTCCACGGCGCCCTGCACCGACGGCAGCGGCCGGTTGCCCGGCAGCAACTCGGGCGAGTGGTCACCGAGGAAGTCCATGAACGACGAGGAGCCGGGCGTCAGGAAGGCAGCCGGCAGACGCCCTGTGCTACGAGTGTTGGCTTCCACACGTTTCCTTCCACGAGATCTTGAAATCCTGCACGGACCTTACCCGCGGCCGCCGAAGTCATCCGTCCTGCGCCCCTGGACGAGAGGGGCGCAGGACGGAGAACCAAGCGCCTTACTGTCCGCCCTTCTGGACGAAAGAACGCACGAAGTCCTCCGCGTTCTCCTCCAGGACGTCGTCGATCTCGTCGAGCACCGAGTCGACGTCGTCGGAGAGCTTCTCCTGCCGCTCCTTGAGATCGTCCGCAGCCTGTGCGTCCTGCGTCTGCTCCTCGGCCTCTTCGGTCGAGCGCGACGCCTTCTGCTGTCCGCCGCCGGTGTCCTTGGTCGCCATTTCCCTCACCCCGCTCGGTTCGCCCCGCTTGATGGGATCAGTCAAGATCAGACCCTACAAGCCGGGTCCGACATCGGCCTCGCACTTGCTCCAACGTATGCGGGCCACCTCGATGATTCCCGGCCCAAGGCCATTTAGCCGCCCGACAGCACCCGGACCAGGTCTTCGGCCGTACGACAGCGGTCCAGCAGCTCCTTGACGTGGTTGCGGGTGCCGCGCAGCGCTCCAGCGTCGGAACCCGCTGCAAGGAGTCACGGCCGGGCAGATCGAAGATGACGGAGTCCCAGGAGGCCGCGGCGACGTCGTCCGCGTACTGTTCGAGGCAGCGGCCGCGGAAGTAGGCCGGGTGTCCTCCGGGGGCTTGTTCTGGGCCCTGGCGACCTCGGAGTCGTCCAGCAGCCGCTTCATCTTGCCGCGGGCCGCCAGCCGGTTGTAGAGGCCCTTCTCGGGCCGTACGTCGGCGTACTGGAGATCCACCAGGTGCAGCCGCGCCGCGTCCCACTCCAGGGCGTCCCGGCGCCGGTAGCCCTCCAGCAGCTCGCGCTTGGCGACCCAGTCCAGCTCGCCCGACAGGCTCATCGGGTCGTGCTCCAGCCGGGTCAGCACGTCCTCCCAGCGGGCCAGCACGTCCCTGGTCTGCTCGTCGGCGTCCGCGCCGAAGCGGTCCTCGACGTACTTGCGGGCCAGCTCGTAGTACTCCATCTGGAGCTGTACGGCGGTGAGCGTACGGCCGCTGCGCAGCGTGACGAGCCGTCGCAGGGTGGGGTCGTGCGAGACCTGGTGCAGAGTACGCACCGGCTGGTCGACGGCGAGGTCCACGGCGATGAAGCCGTCCTCGATCATGGAGAGCACCAGCGAGGTCGTGCCGAGCTTCAGGTACGTCGAGATCTCGGAGAGGTTGGCGTCGCCGATGATCACGTGCAGCCTGCGGTACTTCTCCGCGTCCGCGTGCGGCTCGTCCCGCGTGTTGATGATGGGGCGCTTGAGGGTGGTCTCCAGGCCGACCTCGACCTCGAAGTAGTCGGCCCGCTGGCTGATCTGGAAGCCGTGCTCGTGGCCGTCCTGTCCGACGCCGACCCGGCCCGCGCCGGTGACGACCTGACGCGAGACGAAGAAGGGGTGAGGTGGCGCACGATGTCCGAGAGGCGGTCTCCCGCTTCATCAGGTAGTTCTCGTGGGTGCCGTAGGAGGCGCCCTTGTTGTCCGTGTTGTTCTTGTACAGGTGGATCGGCTGGGCCCCGGGCAACTGGGCCGCGCGCAGCGCGCCTCGGCCATGATCCGCTCGCCGGCCTTGTCCCACAGCACCGCGTCCCGCGGGTTGGTGACCTCCGGCGCGGAGTACTCGGGGTGCGCGTGGTCGACGTAGAGCCGGGCGCCGTTGGTGAGGATGACGTTGGCCAGGCCGATGTCCTCGTCCGTGAGCTGGCTGGCGTCCGCCGAGTCACGGGCGAGGTCGAAGCCGCGGGCGTCCCGCAGCGGGTTCTCCTCCTCGAAGTCCCAGCGGGCGCGCCGCGCCGGTGCATCGCCGCCGCGTAGGCGTTGACGATCTGGGACGAGGTGAGCATGGCATTGGCGTTCGGGTGGCCGGGGACGGAGATCCCGTACTCCGTCTCGATTCCCATTACTCGCCGTACGGTCATGCGGCCCTCCTTGCCCGGCGGCGCCCCGGCTGGGTCGGCGCTGAAGTACCGCTTCGCTGCCGCTCCGTGTGCGGTCCCGGACCCCACACCGCGACGCTGCGGTACCGAAGAGCCTAGAACGGCTTCGCGGTGGTGGGAGATCATTTCAGTCATTGCTCCGGTCCGGCTCGTAGGGTCCGAATGTGGGTCCGATGTGGGGCCGAAAGCGCATCCGGCTGCGGATGCCCTCCAGGACATCCGCAGCCGGACAGCCGTGTTACAGGTACTGACCGGTGTTCGCCACCGTGTCGATGGAGCGTCCCGTGTCCGCGCCCTGCTTTCCGGTGACGAGTGTGCGGATGAAGACGATCCGCTCGCCCTTCTTGCCGGAGATACGGGCCCAGTCGTCGGGGTTCGTGGTGTTCGGCAGGTCCTCGTTCTCCTTGAACTCATCGACGCACGCGGCGAGCAAGTGGGAGACCCGCAGGCCCTTTTGGTCGTGGTCGAGGAATGCCTTGATCGCCATCTTCTTGGCCCGGTCCACGATGTTCTGGATCATCGCGCCGGAGTTGAAGTCCTTGAAATACAGGACTTCCTTGTCACCGTTGGCGTAGGTGACCTCCAGGAAGCGGTTCTCCTCGGATTCCGCGTACATCTGCTCGACAACCGACTGGATCATTCCGCTGACCGCGGCCTTGGAGGACCCGCCGTGCTCGGTGAGGTCGTCCGTGTGGATCGGCAGGGTCTCGGTGAGGTACTTCGAGAAGATGTCCTTGGCCGCCTCGGCGTCCGGACGCTCGATCTTGATCTTCACATCGAGGCGGCCGGGGCGCAGGATCGCCGGGTCGATCATGTCCTCGCGGTTCGAGGCGCCGATGACGATGACGTTCTCCAGGCCCTCCACGCCGTCGATCTCGGAGAGCAACTGCGGGACGATGGTGTTCTCCACGTCCGAGCTGACACCGGATCCGCGGGTGCGGAAGAGGAGTCCATCTCGTCGAAGAAGACGATGACCGGGGTGCCCTCGCTCGCCTTCTCCCTGGCGCGCTGGAAGACCAGCCGGATGTGCCGCTCGGTCTCGCCCACGTACTTGTTGAGCAGCTCCGGGCCCTTGATGTTGAGGAAGAAGCTCTTCCCCGCGGGCTTGCCGGTGACCTCGGCGACCTTCTTGGCAAGGGAGTTGGCGACGGCCTTGGCGATGAGCGTCTTGCCGCAGCCGGGCGGGCCGTACAGCAACACGCCCTTGGGCGGCCGCAGTTCGTGCTCCTTGAAGAGGTCGGGATAGAGGTAGGGCAGCTCGACCGCGTCGCGGATCAGCTCGATCTGGTTGCCCAGACCGCCGATCTTGGCGTAGTCGATGTCCGGCACTTCCTCAGGACGAGTTCCTCGACCTCGCTCTTCGGTACGACCTCGTAGACGTAGCCGGAACGGGGTTCGAGCAGGAGGGCGTCGCCGGGGCGGATGGTGATGTCCAGCAGCGGCTCGGCGAGCCGCACCACGCGCTCCTCGTCCGTGTGCCCGATCACCAGGGCGCGCTCGCCGTCCTCAAGGATCTCCTTGAGGGTGACGATGTCCCCGGCCCGCTCGAACTCCATGGCCTCGACCACGTTGAGCGCCTCGTTGAGCATGACCTCCTGGCCGCGCCGAAGGTCCTCCAGCTCGACGCTCGGGCTGACGTTCACGCGGAGTTTGCGACCTCCGGTGAAGATGTCGGCCGTGCCGTCCTCGTTCGCCTGCAAGAACACCCCGAAGCCGGCCGGCGGCTGCGCGAGCCGGTCGACCTCCTCCTTGAGGGCCACGATCTGGTCGCGGGCCTCACGGAGGGTGTTGGCGAGCCGCTCGTTCTGGGCGGACACGCCTGCCAGGTTGGTCTGCAACTCGACGATCCGCTCTTCGAGAATTCTCGTGTGCCGCGGAGAGTCGGCGAGCTTGCGTCGCAGGACGGCGATTTCCTGCTCTAGATAGGCAACCTGGCCGGCTGGGTCCTCAGACCCCGCCCCGGCCGGATGCCGCGGTTGATGTCGTCGTCGTGGGCTGCCACGGTCCTCACCTCCTCCAAGGGAGCTGGACGCTTCCTGACCCTACCTGGGCAGGTGCAGGTTGAAACCCTAGATCACAAACCCGGTCGGGTGTGTCCGATCTTCACCCTTGCGTACGTCCTCACGCCAGCTGAATACCCACCCAACAACATCGGAAAGCGGCCGGTTGTATCGTCGACACGGTCAACACCCGTCAGGGCTGGCTCCAATTGGCTCAGGCACTGGCGTCACGTACACAGCGAATGGCAGGCGACGCGACCGTGCGGAACGAAGAGTCCGGTGATCTTGAAGTCTGGATCGATCAGGACCTGTGCACCGGTGACGGGATCTGTGCTCAGTACGCGCCCGAGGTCTTCGAGCTGGACATCGACGGTCTTGCGTATGTGAAGAGCGACGAGGACGAGCTGCTCCAGGACAAGGGCGCGACAACGCCGGTTCCGCTCACGTTGCTGCGCGAGGTGGCGGACTCGGCCAGGGAATGTCCTGGCGATTGCATTCACGTACGGCGGGTTTCGGACAATGTCGAGGTCTACGGCCCCGACGCCGAGTGAGCCGTCACACGCTTCCCGGCACGGGAAGGGCGGTGAGCACGAACTTGCCGTCCCTCCACTTCCAGTTGACCTTCCGCTGGAGGTCCGGGCAGCAGCGCGGCACCTGGTCCGAGGAGTAACCGAGCAGCGTCGCGAAGACGGTGCCGGAGCGCAGCGCGAAGTCGGTGGCGCTCATCCGCTCCTTGGGGTCCAGGAAGGTGGCCACGACCCGGGTCGGTCCCCTCGCGGTCGGCTCCGGTGAGCACGTAGATGCCGCTCGGCGGGGTGCCGGAACCGGCCTGGCAGCGCACCACCGCGACCGTCTCGGGGCGGCCGTCGCCGTCCAGGTCTCCCGAGGCGTGGTCGACGACTTCCGGCTTCGCCTGGCCGCAGTCCACCGGGTAGTCGGCCGCGCGGGCGTCGGGGCTCTGACGACCCCGCCCGGATGGGGCGCGGAGTTGGCGCGGGACTCGCCGGTGGTGGCCTTGGCGTCGGCGGGCTGGAGCACCGCCGCTCCCGCCACCACGGCCGCGAGCGCGACCGCGGTCGTGATCCAGTGCACCGGCCGGGGACGCGTGTGCGGAAGAGGCTGCACGCCGGGCTGCTCCTGTGAGTGCTGGGGCGTTGGGGTGCCCAGCATCGTGCCACACGTCACATCGGCCGGGAACCGCGGGGCGGAGTTTTGGCCAAAGGTCCGCCCCGCGGTCGCCGGGTCAGGCTTCCTTGCCGGTCGCGGCGTCCTTTCCGGCGCCCCATCCCGCGTAGTCATCGCCGTACGCGCCCTTGGCGGGCCGACGGCGGCGCAGCGGCGGCTCCACACCATCCGCCAGGCGGCGGGCGGTGACCAGGAAGCCGGTGTGGCCGATCATGCGGTGGTCGGGGCGGACGGCGAGCCCCTCGACGTGCCAGGTGCGGACCATGGTCTCCCAGGCCGACGGCTCGTTGAACGTGCCGTACTCGCGGATGGACTCCACGGTGCGGGCCAGTTGTGTGGTGGTGGCGACGTACGCGCAGACGATGCCACCGGGGACGAGCGCCTTGGAGACCACCTCCAGGCACTCCCAGGGGCGAGCATGTCCAGGATGACGCGGTCGACGTCGGTGTCCGACAGGTTGTCCTGGAGGTCGCCGACGGTGAGCCGCCAGGCGGGTGCGGAGCGCCGAAGTAGCGCTCCACGTTCTGGGAGGCGATCTCCGCGAAGTCCGCCCGGCGCTCGTAGGAGTGGAGCATGCCCTGGTCACCGATGGCGCGCAGCAGGAACATGCTGAGCGAGCCCGAGCCCACCCCGCTTCCACGACGCGGGCGCCGGGGAAGATGTCGGCCATCGCCAGGATCTGCCCCGCGTCCTGGGGTAGACCACGGCGGCTCCGCGGGGCATGGACAGGACGTAGTCGGGGAGCAGGGGACGCAACGCGAGGTACGCGACATTGCCGGTGGTGCGCACGACGGTTCCCTCAGGGGCACCGATCAGCTCGTCGTGGGGAAGGAACCCTTGTGGGTGTGGAAGTTCTTCCCGGCTTCGAGCGTGAAGGTGTAGTGGCGTCCCTGGGATCGGTGAGCTGGACCTGGTCCCCGACCTGGAAGGGCCCGCGACGGCGGGCGGCACCGGTCGGTTCTGACATGGAGTTCACCCTACCCGGCCCTGGAGTTGGCCCCGTCCGGGCCCGGAGTCGGCCGCGGCCGACCTCGGCCGCCCCGGGACGAGGGCGTCAGGACGAGGGCGTGCGCGCCATGGCCGCGACGAAGGCGCGCTCGACGTCCGCCGTCGACAGCACCCCGTAGATCTCGCCCGTCTCCTCCACCACCAGGTACTCCGTGGCGGGGTGGCACGCAGGGTGTCCAGCAGCTCCTCCCCGGTCAGCTCCGCCGAGACCTTCATGCCCTCCTTGAGGTCCTGGGCCAGGCCGCTGACGGCGACCCAGGGCGGCGGTGTTCGGGGACGCCGACGATGGCGGCCTCGCGGACCACGGCGGTCGGGGCGCCGTGGCCGTCGACCACGACCAGGGCGCGCGCCCGGCCTCGTTCGCCCGGCGCAGCGCCTCGGACAGCGGGGTGTCGGCCGCGACGGGCACCGCGCGCCGGGTGAGGTGCGGGCGCGCAGGTCGGGCAGGCGCTCGCGGAGCCTGGCCATGCGCAGGCTGTTGCCCGCGCCGGTCCAGATGATCGCGGCGAGGATGGCGGCGAGCAGCGCGTCGGTGATCGACTCGACGCTGCCGAACCCCTGGTAGTCGTCGCCGAGTCCGCCGTTCTGGGTGAGCAGGGGCATGCCGACCAGGACGGCGACGGCCAGCGCGCGGCCGGACCAGGCGGCGGCGACGGTGCCGGTCATGGGCTTGCCGCTGATCTTCCACACGACGGCGCGCAGCATCCGGCCGCCGTCCAGGGCAGCCCGGGGAGCAGGTTGAAGACGGCCACGATGAGGTTGGAGATCATCAGGCCCGCGAGCAGCACCCGGGCACCGTGTCGGGCTCGACGGTGAGCATCCCGAGGTAGAACAGCCCGGCCAGGACCAGGGAGAGCAGCGGGCCGACGAAGGCGAGGACGAACTCCGGCCCGGGGTCTCGGTCTCCTTCTCGATCTCGGAGACGCCGCCGAAGAACTGGAGCTGGATCCGGCGGACCGGCAGCTTGAAGCGGAGCGCGGCGACGGTGTGGGCGAGTTCGTGGACGAGTACGGAGGCGTAGAAGGCGACCGCGAAGAAGAGGGAGACCAGATACCGCGCTCCGCCCAGCTCGGGCAGGACGCGGTCGAGCTGGTCGCCGAAGACCCAGGTGATCAGGGCGGCGACCAGGAACCAGCTGGGCGCGACGTAGACCGGGACGCCGAAGGGCGGCCCATGAGGAAGCCGCCGCCCGTCTCACGCGGACCGCCCTTGCCGCCGCCGGGCGGTGACTCCTGCGGTTTCTCGCCGTCGGATCCGGTGGCGCGGCCCGAATCCCGCTACCGGACTGCCCCGGCCCGCTGTTGTCCACGGTGTCCTCTCGTCGGATACGTCCCTCGCACCCGTTTTGGCGCTGTCCCACGATCATGCAGTGCGAGGGCTGTGCCGTCGATGGTATGCGGCGGACTGTCAGTAGCGGGCCATAGGGTCTGCGTCATGGGAACCACCACCGGAAGGACGAGGGCGCGTTCCGGGCCCCAGGACCGCCGCGCCGGACTCGCTGTCGCCGTCGCGCGCGGCCGACTTCATGCGCTGCCCGCTGCTCTATCGCTTCCGGGTGATCGACCGGCTGCCGGAGAAGCCGAGCGCCGCCGCCACCCGTGGCACGGTGGTGCACGCGGTGCTGGAGCGGCTCTTCGACGCCCCGGCCGTCGAGCGCACCGCGCCGCGTGCTCGGGCGCTGGTGCCGGGCGAGTGGGAGCGGCTGCTCGCGGGCGGCCGGAGCTGGCGGAGCTGTTCGTCCGGGAGGACGGCTCGCGGGACGAGGAGCGGCTGGCCTCGTGGCTGGCCGACGCCGAGGCGCTGGTGGAGCGCTGGTTCGGGCTGGAGGACCCGACGCGTCTGGAGCCGGCCGAGCGCGAGTTGTACGTGGAGACGGCGCTGGAGGAGGGGCTGACGCTGCGCGGGTACATCGACCGGGTCGACATCGCCCCGGCCGGTGACATCCGGATCGTCGACTACAAGACGGGCAGGCGCCCGCCCCGCGGTACGCGGGGACGCGCTGTTCCAGATGAAGTTCTACGCCCTGGTGCTGTGGCGGCTGCGCGGCGTGGTGCCGCGCCGGTTGCAGCTGGTCTACCTGGGCAGCGGCGACGTGCTGACGTACGACCCGGACGAGCGTGATCTGCGGGCGGTGGAGCGCAAGCTGCTGGCGCTGTGGGAGGCGATCCGGCTGGCCACCCGCAGCGGTGAGTTCCTGCCGCGGCAGACGAGGCTGTGCGGCTGGTGCGACCACCAGGAGCGGTGTCCGGAGTTCGGCGGCACTCCCCGCCGTATCCGCTGGAGGTCGTCGCGGAGGGTCGGGGGCCGGGGCGACCGGGGCGGCCCGGCGGACGGTGCTCAAGGCAGAATGGGGCAGGTCTAGCGAAGGAGATCCCGTGGCGATCCGCGTCCTACTGGTCGACGACCAGCCGCTGCTGCGCACCGGCTTCCGCATGATCCTTGAGGCCGAGCAGGACCTCGCGGTGGTGGGAGAGGCCGGGGACGGCTTGCAGGCCCTGGACCAGGTGCGGGCGTTGCAGCCCGACGTGGTGCTGATGGACATCCGGATGCCCCGGATGGACGGGGTGGAGGCGACGCGCCAGATCACCGGTCCCGGCCGGGACGGCCCGGCCAAGGTGCTGGTGCTGACGACGTTCGACCTCGACGAGTACGTGGTGGAGGCGCTGCGGGCCGGGGCGAGCGGCTTTCTGCTCAGGACGCGCCCGCGAACGAACTGGTGCAGGCGATCCGGGTGGTGGCGGACGGCGAGGCGATGCTGGCGCCGAGCATCACCCGGCGGCTGCTCGACAAGTACGCGGGTCATCTGCCCTCGGGCGAGGAGCCGGTACCGGACACGCTGCACACGCTGACCGACCGCGAGGTCGAGGTGCTGAAGCTGGTGGCGCGCGGTCTGTCGAACGCGGAGATCGCCGCGGACCTGTTCGTCAGCGAGACGACGGTCAAGACGCACGTGGGCCATGTGCTGACCAAGCTGGGCCTGCGGGACCGGGTGCAGGCCGCGGTCTACGCGTACGAGAGCGGGCTGGTCCGCCCCGGCGCGCAGTAGGCGGACAGCGCGGATACGCGATAAGGGGCGAGCGGCCGGGCCGCTCGCCCTCTTATCGCGTATCACCGGTGCACGGCCTCAGTCGGAGGCGCCCCGGCCCAGTTCCCACAGCTGGAGCTGGGCGGCGGCGTCCAGCGCGTACTCGCTGCCGATGACGTTGTCGCGCGCGGCGACGTACTGGTTGCCCTGCCACAGCGGGAGGTAGGGCAGGTCGTCGGCGACCTTGTCCTGGATCTGCTGGATCTGCTTGACCGCCAGGCTGCGCTGAGCCTCCTGCCGGGTCTCCGGATCAGCTGCTCCTGGACGGTGGCGCTGCGGTAGGGGTTGGCGAGGAAGTTGTCCTGGTGAGGAACGTGGCGAGGTAGCTGTCCGGGTCCGGGAAGTCCGGGAACCAGCCCATGCCGTAGACGCCGTACTTGTGGGCGATGCCCTCGTCGCGGAACGTGGTCCACTCCGCGCCCTTGACCTTCACCGAGAACAGCCCGGTGCTGTTGAGCTGCCGCTGGATCGCGCGGAACTCGTCGGCCGTGGAGGGGCCGTAGTGGTCCGTGGTGTAGTACAGCGTCAGCTTGACCGGCGTCTGGATCCCGGCGCGTTGCAGGGCGGTGCGGGCGGCGTCGGTGTCCGGGGCGCCGAAGCTGTTGTAGAACGAGTTGACGTGCCCGGTGATGTTCGTCGGGACGAGGGAGTACAGCGGCTCGGCGGTGCGCTTGTACACGTCGCGCACGAGCGCCTGGCGGTCGATGATCCGCGACATCGCCTCGCGCACGGCCTTGTTCCTGATCGGGGTGTCGGCCTTGGTGTCGAAGACGAGGTAGCGGATCTCCTGGCCGGTGGACTCCACCAGTTGGACGCCCTTGACCTTGCCCGCGTCCAGGCTCTGGAGCTGCTCGGGCGAGAACTCGCGGTTGACCAGGTCGACATCGCCGTCGGCGAGCGCCTTCTCCATGGCCTTCGGGTCCTCGAAGAAGCGCATCTCGACCTTGCCGCTCTGCGGCTTCACGTCTCCCTTGTAGTGGGAGTTCTTGGTGAAGACGGCCTTGACCAGCCGTTCGCCGCTGGTCTCGGTCTTCACCTGGTACGGGCCCGAGCCCACGATGTCGAAGCCCCGGTGCAGGGAGTCGGCCTTGTAGACCTCGCTGTCGACGATGGATCCGGCCGGGGTGGCGAGCTTGAGGGAAGGTGGCGTCGGGCGCCTTGAGGTGGAAGACGACCTGGCTGGCGTTCGGCGTCTCGACCTTGTCGATGTTGGAAAGCAGCGGCGACGGGCCGTTCTTGTCCTTGATCTTCAGGATCCGGTCGATGGAGAACTTCACGTCGGCCGAGGTCAGATCGTGCCCGTTGGAGAATTTCAGACCGCTGCGCAGATCGCAGCGGTACTGCTCGCTCTGCCGGTCCTGGAATCCGCACCGCTCCGCCGCGTCGGGCACCGGTTGGGTGCCGGAGCGGGCAGCCGCATCAGGGTCTGGAAGCTGTTGTGCAGCACGCCCCAGGAGCCGACGTCGTACGCCTGGGCCGGGTCCAGCGGGGCCGGGGCCGTCTTCGCGGAAACGATCAGGTCGGTGCTCCCACGACGATGGCGCCGCCGCCCGAACCCGAACCGTCAGAGCCTCCGCAGGCCGTGAGCGCGGAAGCCAGAAGGCCCGCCATGGCAGGCAGCGCCAGCATCTTGCGGTTCATTGTCGGGAGTCTCCTGGGGTCGGACAGTGCTGGCGACGAGATTAATGGGCGGTCCCAGCCATGCCGGAGCGGCCCTGACCACGCGCGTTATCACGCTTCGTGGAAGCTTCGGAACACACCGAAAACCGGGTCCGGGAGCGTTTCGTGCGACGCCGCACCAACCGGGACACATGGGCGCACACAAACCCCATGGAAATGGACCTGATCCAGAGGACCGGCGCCCTGTCGACCGTGCGTCCAGTGACAAACATCACGTCATCGATTCGATTTCGCGGTGAACCGAATTAAGCGCCGTATTCACTCTGCACTTTGCAGAGATACGCTGAGTGTGCGATCAGTGCATTCCCGTGATCAGGGTTCGAAGAAATGGAAGATCGACTTCTTCGAGCGATGTCACGACGGTCCGGCCGACGGCGGGCTCGATGGGCACCACCGACGGCACCGCGAGCACCGGGCAGCCCGCCGCCTCCGCCGAGGCGACCCCGGTGACCGTGTCCTCGATCACCACGCACCGGGCCGGGTCGGCGCCCAGGCCCGCGGCGGCCGCCAGGTACGGGTCGGGGTGCGGCTTGGTCCGCGCGATCTCGTCGCCCGCGACCGTGAGCGCGAAGGGGTGGGGCCGAGCGAGCGCAGCACCCGGTCGATGACGCGCCGGTGGGACGCCGAGACCAGGGCGGTGGGCACGCCCTGCGCGGCCAGCTCGGTGAGCAGCCGCCGGGCCCCGGCAGCATGGGCACCTGGCCGCCGAGCAGCTCGGTGAAGCGGGTGTTGAGCAGCACGGTCAGCTCGTCGAGGCCGATCCGGGCGCCGGTGGCCTCGATGAGGTAGCCGGCGCTGCGGGTCATCGGACCGCCGACGACCACGGCGCGGTGCTCCTCGGCGAGCGCGTGCCCCAGCTCGGCGAAGATCGCGACCTCGGTGTCCCACCAGAGACCTTCGGTGTCCACCAGGGTGCCGTCCATGTCGAGCAGTACGGCCTGGAGGGTCGAGTCCTGGACCGCGGTGTCGACAGCGGGGTGCTGCTGGTCATCCGTGCCTCCGTAGGGACGCGAAGGCCGGTCGCGCGTTCCGCGATGCGGAAGGCGACCGGCCTCTACCGGACCGACAAGTCTACGACGGGCCCCACTCGCGCGGCCTGTCGTATCGGTCACGCGGGTGACCGGCACGGCGGGCCGCGCGGACGTCACCTAGCGGGCGTTGAAGTACTTGGCCTCGGGGTGGTGGATGACGATCGCGTCGGTGGACTGCTCGGGGTGGAGCTGGAACTCCTCGGAGAGCTTCACGCCGATGCGCTCCGGCTCCAGCAGCCGCGCGATCTTGCCCCGGTCCTCCAGGTCGGGGCAGGCGCCGTAGCCGAGGGAGAAACGGGCACCGCGGTATTTCAGCGCGAACATGTCGTCGATGTCCGCGGGTCCTCGCCCGCGAAGCCCAGCTCGGAGCGGACCCGCGCGTGCCAGTACTCGGCGAGCGCCTCGGCCAGCTGGACGGACAGCCCGTGCAGCTCCAGGTAGTCGCGGTAGGAGTCGGCGGCGAACAGCTCGGCGGTGGCCTCGCCGATCCGGGAGCCGACGGTGACGACCTGGAGGCCGACCACGTCGGTCTCCCCGACTCCTCCGGCCGGAAGAAGTCCGCGAGGCACAGCCTGCGGCCCCGGCGCTGGCGCGGGAAGGTGAAGCGGGTCAGCTCGCCGCCGTCCTCGCCGCGCAGGATCAGGTCATCGCCCTTGGAGACGCAGCGGAAGTAGCCGTAGACGACGGCCGCCTCCAGCAGGTTCTCCCGGTGCAGCTTGTCCAGCCAGCCGCGCAGCCGCGGGCGCCCTCGGTCTCCGCCAGCTCCTCGTACGAGGGCCCTCGCCCGTACGCGCCTGCTTCAGGCCCCACTGGCCCTTGAACAGCGCGCCCTCGTCCAGCCAGGACGCGTAGTCGGCGAGCTGGATCCCCTTGACGACGCGGGTGCCCCAGAACGGCGGGGTGGGGACGGGTTGTCGGTGCGCACGTCGGAGCGGGCCGGGCCGCGCTCCGTCTCCGTCTCGGCGGCCGGGGCGGCGGCGCGGCTCGGCACGCGGCGGCGGCGCAACTCGGGCAGGGCGGCGCCGGGTTCGCCGCGCTTGACGGCGATCAGGGCGTCCATCAGCCGCAGGCCCTCGAAGGCGTCGCGGGCGTAGCGCACCTCGCCCTCGTAGATCTCGTGCAGGTCCTGCTCGACGTAGGCGCGGGTGAGGGCGGCGCCGCCGAGGATGACCGGGTACTCGGCGGCCAGCTTGCGCTGGTTCAGCTCCTCCAGGTTCTCCTTCATGATCACCGTGGACTTCACCAGCAGCCCGGACATGCCGATCACGTCCGCCCGGTGCTCCTCGGCGGCCTCCAGGATCGCGGAGACGGGCTGCTTGATGCCGAGGTTGACCACGTTGTAGCCGTTGTTGGACAGGATGATGTCGACGAGGTTCTTGCCGATGTCGTGGACGTCGCCGCGCACGGTGGCGAGCACGATGGTGCCCTTGCCGTCGCTATCGGACTTCTCCATGTGCGGTTCCAGATGGGCCACCGCGCTCTTCATGACCTCGGCGGACTGGAGGACGAACGGCAGCTGCATCTGGCCGGAGCCGAACAGTTCGCCGACGACCTTCATGCCGTCCAGCAGCGTCTCGTTGACGATGTCGAGGGCAGGGCGGTCGGTGAGGGCCTCGTCCAGGTCGGCCTCCAGGCCGTTCTTCTCGCCGTCGATGATGCGGCGCTTGAGGCGCTCCTCCAGCGGCAGGGCGAGGAGCTCCTCCGCCCTGCCCGCCTTGAGGGACTTCGCGGTGGCACCCTCGAACAGCGCCATCAGCTTCTGGAGCGGGTCGTAGCCCTCGGCGCGGCGGTCGTAGACGAGGTCGAGCGCGGTGCTGACCTCCTCGTCGTCGAAGCGGGCGATGGGCAGGATCTTGGAGGCGTGGACGATCGCGGAGTCCAGTCCCGCCTTGACGCACTCGTCGAGGAAGACGGAGTTGAGGAGGATCCGGGCGGCGGGGTTGAGGCCGAAGGAGATGTTGGACAGGCCGAGCGTGGTCTGCACGTCCGGGTGGCGGCGCTTGAGTTCGCGGATGGCCTCGATCGTGGCGATGCCGTCCTTGCGGGACTCCTCCTGACCGGTGCAGATGGTGAAGGTCAGGCAGTCGATGAGGATGTCGGACTCGTGGATGCCCCAGTTGCCGGTGAGGTCCGTGATCAGCCGCTCGGCGATGGCGACCTTGTTCTCGACCGTACGGGCCTGGCCCTCCTCGTCGATGGTGAGCGCGATCAGGGCCGCGCCGTGTTCCCGAGCCAGGGAGGTGACCTTGGCGAAGCGCGACTCGGGGCCGTCCCCGTCCTCGTAGTTGACCGAGTTGATCACCGCGCGGCCGCCGAGCTTCTCCAGACCGGCGCGGATGACGTCGACCTCGGTGGAGTCCAGCACGATCGGGATGGTGGAGGCGGTGGCGAAGCGGCCGGCCAGCTCGTCCATGTCGGCGACGCCGTCGCGGCCGACGTAGTCGACGCACAGGTCGAGCATGTGGGCGCCCTCGCGGATCTGGTCGCGGGCCATCTCCACGCAGTCGTCCCAGCGGCCGTCCAGCATCGCCTCGCGGAACTTCTTCGAGCCGTTGGCGTTGGTGCGCTCGCCGATCGCCAGGTAGGAGGTGTCCTGGCGGAACGGGACGGTCTGGTACAGCGAGGCGGCACCGGGCTCGGGGCGCGGTTCGCGCTCGGCGGGGCCGCGCCGCGGACCCGCTCCACCAGCTGCCGCAGGTGCTCGGGGTGGTGCCGCAGCAGCCGCCGACCAGGGAGAGGCCGTAGTCGGAGACGAACTGCTCCTGGGCGTCGGCGAGTCCGTCGGGGTCGAGCGGGAAGTGCGCCCCGTCCTTGGTGAGCACCGGCAGTCCGGCGTTGGGCATGCACAGCAGCGGGATGCGGGAGTGGCGGGTGAGGTAGCGCAGGTGCTCGCTCATCTCCGCGGGGCCCGTGGAACAGTTCAGGCCGATCATGTCGACGCCGAGCGGCTCCAGCGCGGTGAGCGCGGCGCCGATCTCGGAGCCGAGCAGCATGGTGCCGGTGGTCTCGAACGCCAGCGAGCACAGCAGCGGAAGGTCGGCGCCGACCGCCTCCATGGCCCGCCGCGCGCCCAGCACGGCGGCCTTGGTCTGGAGCAGGTCCTGGGTGGTCTCGACGATGAGCGCGTCGGCGCCACCGGCGATCAGGCCCTCGGCGTTGCGCTGGAAGCCGTCGCGCAGCGTGGCGTACGGGCGTGGCCCAGCGTGGGCAGTTTGGTGCCGGGGCCCATCGAGCCGAGCACCCAGCGCTGCGCTCCGGTGCGGCCGGTGAACTCGTCGGCGACCTCGCGGGCGATCCGGGCGCCGGCTTCGGACAGTTCGTAGATGCGGTCGGCGATCTCGTACTCGCCCATGGCCGAGTGGTTGGCGCCGAAGGTGTTGGTCTCCACGCAGTCCACGCCGACCTCGAAGTACGCCTCGTGGACGGAGCGCACGATGTCGGGGCGGGTGACGTTCAGGATCTCGTTGCAGCCCTCCAGCTGCTGGAAGTCCTCAGCGTGGGGTCCTGCGCCTGGAGCATGGTCCCCATCGCCCCGTCCGCCACCACCACGCGGGAGGCGAGTGCCTCGCGCAGGGTTCCGGTGCGGTCGGTACGGGCGGGCGATGGCGTGTGCGAGGCCATGGAAGAACTCCCTGGGATGCGACGGCTGTCGGCTTTGACGCCTTCCGGAAAGGCGCACCTGGTCAGGGTAACCGCCGTGACCGTGCGGGGTCGGGGCGTTCCAGTTGCCGGGACGGGGTGCGCAGGGCGGCGGTGGCCGGACGGGGCGGCGGGGCGCGGGCGGCGCTGCCCGGACGGGCGACGGGTCACGGGCGTACGGCGGGCAGGGCGCGGGGCGTACGGCGGGGGCGTGCGGTGGCCTGTCCTCACCGTCCTTCCCCGCCCGGTACCGCAGGGTCGGCATGGGCCGATAGTGTTCAGCATTGTCGAACCGCACGCGCAGGAGGTTTCGCGATGGCACGGACCATCCAGTCCCTGGAACGAGCGGCCGCGGTACTGCGCCTGCTCGCGGGCGGCGAGCGCCGTCTGGGGCTGTCCGACATCGCCTCCTCGATCGGCCTCGCCAAGGGCACGGCCCACGGCATCCTGCGCACGCTCCAGCAGGAGGGCTTCGTCGAGCAGGACCCGCCTCGGGCCGCTACCAGCTCGGCGCGGAGCTGCTGCGCCTGGGCAACAGCTACCTGGACGTGCACGAGCTGCGCGCCCGCGCCCTGGTGTGGACCGACGACCTGGCGCGCTCCAGCGGGAGAGCGTCTACCTCGGGTGCTGCACCAGCAGGGCGTGCTCATCGTCCACCACGTCTTCCGGCCCGACGACAGCCGCCAGGTGCTGGAGGTGGGCGCGATGCACCCGCTGCACTGCACCGCCCTCGGCAAGGTGCTGGCCGCCTACGACCCGGTGGCGCACAGCGAGGCGACCGAGGCCCCGCGCGAGGCGTTCACCCCGCGCACGGTGACCGGGCCCGACGCCTTCGAGGAGGTGCTGGACCTGACCCGGCCCGCGGCTGGGGCGCGGACGTGGAGGAGACCTGGACCGGCGTCGCCTCGGTGGCGGCCCCATCCACGACCGGCGGCGGATGCCGGTGGGCGCCGTGGGCGTCACGGGGGCGGTGGAGCGGGTGTGCGAGGACGGCGAGCTGCGCTCGGAGCTGGTCGCGGCGGTGCGCGACTGCGCCCGCTCGGTCTCCCGCGACCTGGGCGCCAGCCGCTTCTGAGGTACGGCGGGTTCGCCCGGCAGCGCTTCTGAGGTGCGGCGGGGTTCGTCCGCCAGTCCTCCGGCGATATCACTTGCGTGTCCTTTGCGTGTCACTCGTGAGTCGGAGGTCACACGGCTCTTGACTCGCTCATCACCGTGGAGAAAACTGCCGTTCATCGGTCGGCATTGTCGAACACCTGACGACAATATTCGCTATGGTGGAGTGGCCGCGGACCGAGCAACGCCCTCACCGAGGGGCCACGGACCACCGGAGACCGACCGGGGTAGCGGCACTTCTCGGTGTCCCTCTGGACGAAGGACAAAGGAGTCGCGGGTGTCCAGCTCCGACATCTTCATCGGCGAGACCGTCGGTACCGCCGTACTGATTCTGCTCGGCGGTGGCGTATGCGCCGCCGTCACTCTGAAGCGTTCCAAGGCGTTCGAGGCCGGTTGGGTGGCCATCGCCTTCGGATGGGGCTTCGGCGTACTGACCGGCGCCTACATCTCAGCGCCGCTGTCCGGCGCGCATCTGAACCCGGCCGTGACCCTCGGCCTCGCGATCGAGGGGACCACCGACTGGAGCGACGTACCGCTCTACATCGGCAGTCAGATGCTCGGCGCCCTCATCGGGGCCGCGCTGGTCTGGGTGACCTACATGGGCCAGTTCCAGGCCCATCTCACCGATCCCGAGATCGTCGGCAGCACCACCGGCCAGGAGGGCATGGTGGACAAGTCCGCCGCCCCCGCCGCGGGCCCGGTCCTCGGCATCTTCTCCACCGGCCCGGAGATCCGGCACTACGCGCAGAACCTGGCCACCGAGATCATCGCCACCGCGGTACTGGTGCTCGCGATCCTCACCCAGGGCCTGAACGGCGACGGCAGGGCCTGGGCACGCTCGGCGTGCTGATCACCGCCTTCGTCGTGGTCGCCATCGGCCTGTCCCTCGGCGGCCCGACCGGGTACGCCATCAACCCGGCCCGCGACCTCGGGCCGCGGATCGCGCACGCCCTCCTGCCGCTGCCCAACAAGGGCGGATCGGACTGGAGCTACGCCTGGGTGCCCGTCGTCGGACCCTCGTCGGCGCCGCCCTCGCGGGTGGACTGTACGAGTGGGCCTTCGTCTGACCCACGACCGGCCACCGCCCCGGCGGACCCCACCGACCCACACGGACACGCAGGAGAGCAGCACACCATGACGGAAAGCCACACCACCGGCCACGGGCACGGTCCGTTCATCGCGGCCATCGACCAGGGCACCACCTCCAGCCGCTGCATCGTCTTCGACCGCGACGGCCGCATCGTCGCCGTCGACCAGAAGGAACACGAGCAGATCTTCCCCAAGCCCGGCTGGGTGGAGCACGACGCCGCCGAGATCTGGCGCAACGTCCAGGAGGTCGTCACCGGGGCCATCAGCAAGGCCGGGATCACCAAGGACGACGTCAAGGCGATCGGCATCACCAACCAGCGTGAGACCACGCTGATGTGGGACAAGAACACCGGCGAGCCGGTGCACAACGCCATCGTCTGGCAGGACACCCGCACCGACGCCCTCTGTCGCGAGCTGGGCCGCAACGTCGGCCAGGACCGGTTCCGCCGCGAGACCGGTCTGCCGCTCGCCTCCTACTTCGCCGGGCCGAAGATCCGCTGGCTGCTCGACAACGTCGAGGGGCTGCGCGAGCGCGCCGAGGCGGGCGACATCCTCTTCGGCACCATGGACTCCTGGGTCATCTGGAACCTCACCGGCGGCACCGAGGGCGGGGTGCACGTCACCGACGTCACCAACGCCTCCCGCACCCTGCTGATGAACATCCACTCCCTGGAGTGGGACAACAAGATCCTCGCGTCCATCGACATCCCGGCCGCGGTGCTGCCGGAGATCCGGTCCTCCGCCGAGGTCTACGGCACCACCGCCTCCGGCGTCCTCCAGGGCGTGCCGGTGGCGTCGGCGCTCGGCGACCAGCAGGCCGCGCTGTTCGGCCAGACCTGCTTCTCCGAGGGCGAGGCCAAGTCGACGTACGGCACCGGCACGTTCCTGCTGATGAACACCGCCGACAAGCCGATCAACAGCTACAACGGCCTGATCACCACCGTCGGCTACCGCATCGGCGACCAGAAGCCGGTGTACGCGCTGGAGGGCTCGATCGCCGTCACCGGTTCGCTGGTGCAGTGGATGCGCGACCAGATGGGCATGATCAACAGCGCGGCCGAGATCGAGACCCTGGCCTCGTCGGTGGAGGACAACGGCGGCGCCTACTTCGTGCCCGCCTTCTCCGGGCTGTTCGCCCCGTACTGGCGCTCCGACGCCCGCGGCGTGATCGCGGGCCTCACCCGGTACGTCACCAAGGCGCACGTGGCCCGTGCCGTGCTGGAGGCCACGGCCTGGCAGACCCGCGAGATCGTCGACGCCATGACCAAGGACTCCGGCGTCGAGCTGACCGCCCTCAAGGTCGACGGCGGCATGACCTCCAACAACCTGCTGATGCAGACGCTGTCCGACGTCCTGGACGCCCCGTGGTGCGCCCCATGGTCGCCGAGACCACCTGTCTGGTGCCGCCTACGCCGCCGGTCTGGCCGTCGGCTTCTGGCCCGACACCGACGCGCTGCGCGCCAACTGGCGTCGCGCGGCCGAATGGACCCCGCATGGACGCGGCCGTGCGCGACCGCGAGTACAAGAACTGGCTCAAGGCCGTCGAGCGGACCATGGGCTGGATCGAGGACGAGGAGTAATCAATGACCACCCTGCAGAGCGCCCCGGCCCTCGGGCGCACCCGGCTGCCGGCTCCCACCCGAGCCGCGCCGAGACCCGGGAACAGCTGTCCCAGGCGACGTACGACCTCCTGGTGATCGGCGGCGGCATTCTGGGCATCACCACCGCCTGGCATGCCGCGCAGTCCGGACTGCGGGTGGCCATGGTGGACGCCGGCGACTTCGCCGGCGCCACCTCGTCGGCCTCCTCCAAGCTGCTCCACGGCGGCCTGCGTTACCTCCAGACCGGAGCGGTCAAGCTGGTCGCCGAGAACCACTTCGAGCGGCGCGCGGTCTCGCGCTCCGTCGCCCCCACCTGGCGAACCCGCTCACCTTCTACCTGCCGGTCTACAAGGGCGGCCCGCACGGCGCCGCCAAGCTCGGGGCGGGCGTGTTCGCCTACTCCGCGCTCTCCGCGTTCCGCGACGGCGTCGGCCACGTCATCAGCCCGGAGCGGGCCGCGCGTGACGTGCCGGAGCTGCGCACGGACAACCTCAAGGCCGTCGCGGTCTACGGCGACGGGCAGATGAACGACGCCCGCATGGCCCTGATGACCGTGCGCGCCGCGGTCGAGGCGGGCGCGACCGTGCTGAACCACGCCGAGGTCACCGCCCCAGCGCTTCACCGGCGGCCGGGTGACCGGCGCCGAGCTGAAGGACCGTATAGCGGGGCCGAGTTCGGGGTGAACGCGCGGCTGGTGCTCAACGCGACCGGGCCGTGGGTGGACCACCTGCGCCGCCTGGAGGACGCGGGCGCGGCCCCTCGATCCGGCTGTCCAGGGCGCGCACCTGGTGCTCAGGCGCACCGCCCCGTGGAAGGCGGCGCTGGCCACCCCGATCGACAAGTACCGCATCACCTTCGCCCTCCCGTGGGAGGACATGCTGCTGCTCGGCACCACCGACGAGGAGTACGAGGGCGACCCGGCCGACGTCCGTGTGACCGAGCAGGACATCACGCAGATCCTGGACGAGGCCGGGCACTCCGTGCGCGACCAGCAGCTGGCCCGTGAGCTGATCACCTACTCCTTCGCCGGTCTGCGGTGCTGCCCGGCGGCCCCGGCGACACCTCCAAGGCCAAGCGCGAGACGGTCGTCACCGAGGGCCGCGGCGGCATGCTGTCGGTCGCGGGCGGCAAGTGGACGACCTTCCGTCACATCGGCCGCACCGTCATGGCCAAGCTCGCGCAGCTGCCGGGGCACCCGCTCGCGGAGGACATGGAGCCGCTGTCCCAGCTGCCCAAGCACGTGCCGCTGCCCGGCCTGGCCAACCCGCACGCCGTGGCGCACCGGCTGCTGGTCGACCGCGGCACCCGGGCCCGCAGATGGACGCGGACACCGCGCGCCACCTGGCGACCCACTACGGCTCGCTCGCCTTCGACATCGCCCGGCTGGCCAACGAGGACCCGGCGCTCGGCGAGCGGATCCACCCCGACGCCCCGAGATCTGGGCGCAGGTCG
The DNA here is from genome assembly GCA_038070365.1 of Streptomyces sp. M19. GTDB lineage: Bacteria > Actinomycetota > Actinomycetes > Streptomycetales > Streptomycetaceae > Streptomyces. Next base: position 1,665,272 of record JAMYWE010000001.1, read on the forward strand.
TCTACGCCCGCGACCACGAGTGGGCCGAGTCCACGGACGACGTGCTGCGCCGCCGTACCACGCTGACGATCCGCGGCCTGGACACCGAGGACGTACGGGCCGGGGTGAAGGACCTGTTGCAGCGGCGCGACGGCTGACCTGCGCGCACGGCACGCCGCCGGGGCGGTTCCTGCTGGAACCGCCCCGGCGGCGTTCCGCATTGCTGCTGTTTTGTGAACAGTCAAGCACGTGCCCCGGACGGGTGTTCGGGCTGATACGTTCCGACGGTGCCCTCCGTAACGCGTGTCCACCAAGTCCCCGCAGAGGACTTCTCCTCGCGCCGGCACATCGATCTGCACCGCGTCTCCAGCGCGATCTGTCGCGGCTGACGGCTTTTCCTCCCGCTCCCCGGCCCCGGCCGGGCGATGCCACCTGCCCCGGCCCGACCTCCGCCGACCCGCCTGGAGACCTGCCCCATGCCCGGCTCGCGCCGTCGTTCCACCCTGTTCCCCTCGTCACCGCCGTGTCCCTCGCGCTCGTCGCCGGCTGCTCCGCGGCCGGGTCGGACGGCGGGCGGCGGCAGCCCGCACCCGGGCGGGCGGCTGACCTTCGCGCTCTCCTCGGACCCCACCTGCGTGGACCCGCAGCAGGTCGCCAACAACGACGCCATCTACCCGGCGCGCCAGTTGGTCGACTCGCTCACCGACCAGGACCCGAAGACCGGGAAGATCGTGCCGTGGCTCGCCCGCTCCTGGAAGGTGAGCGAGGACGCCACCACCTTCACCTTCCGGCTGCGCGACGGCGCCACCTTCAGCGACGGGACCCCGGTCGACGCCAAGGCCGTCAAGGACAACTTCGACGGGATCGTGAAGCTCGGCGCCAAGGCGGTGCTCGGCACGAGCTACCTCGCGGGCTACCGCGGCACCACCGTGGTCGACGCGCACACCGCGCGCGTGACGTTCTCCTCGCCCAACGCCCAGTTCCTCCAGGCCACTTCCACCTTCACCCTGGGGCTGCTCGCCGAGTCCTCGCTGCGGCTGCCCGCGACCCGGCGCTGCACGGCCAAACTGATCGGCTCCGGCCCGTTCACGCTCGACGGCTACACCCCAACAGCTCCGTCGAACTGCGCCGACGGGACGGGTACGCCTGGGGCTCCACGCTGTGGCGCAAGAAGGGCGCGGCGTATCTGGAGCGCCTGTCGTTCAAGGTCGTGCCCGAGTCCGGGTACGCACCGGAAGCCTCCAGTCCGGGCAGACGGACGCCATCGGCGGCGTGGCGCCTCAGGACGAACCGGGCCTGAAGGCCGCCGGGTTCACCCTCCTCAGCCGCGCCAACCCCGGCCTGCCGTTCGCGCTCACCGTCAACGCCGACCGCCCTGCCACCCGCGAGCGCGCGGTGCGCCGCGCCGTGCAGCTCGGCATCGACCGCGAGGAGGTCACCGACACCGTCCTCAGCGGCCGCTACCGCCCCGCGACCAGCGCCCTGGCGAGCACCACCACCGGCTACACGGACCTGCGCGACCGCCTCGGCCACGACCCCGAGGAGGCGAAACGGCTGCTGGACCGGGCGGGCTGGCGACCCGGCCCCGGCGGCGTCCGCGTCAAGGACGGCCGCAAGCTCACCCTGAAGGTCCTCTGGGCGACCAACTTCGGCCCCAACCAGAGCGCGCTGGAGCTGATCCAGCAGCAGCTGCGGACGATCGGCGTCCAGCTCACCCTGAAGTCCTTCTCCATCGGCGACTTCGTCTCCGTACGGCAGAAGGGCGACTACGACTACGCCTGGGGCAACACCACCCGCGTCGACCCCGACATCCTGCGCACCTCCTTCTCCGGGAAGCTGCTGAACCTCTCCCGGCTGGACGACCGGGACCTGGACGCCACGCTGGACAAGGAGGCCGCCGCGGCCGATCCGAAGCGGCGGGCCGGGTACGCCGCCGACGCCCAGGAGCGCGTGCTCGACCAGGGCTACCAGGTGCCCGTCTTCGAACTCACCACCGTGCTCGGCACCGCGAAGAAGGTCCACGACCTGGACTTCGAGGCGTCCTCCCGGCTCCAGTTCCACGACACCTGGCTGTCCTGATGGCCCGCTATCTCCTGCACCGGCTGCTCCAGTCGGCCCTCGTGCTCTGGGCGGCGTTCTCGGTCGCGTTCGTGGTGCTGTACCTGCTGCCCGGCGACCCGGTGTCGATCATGGCGGCCGGGGTGCCGACAGCAACGACGTCAGCCCGGCCCAGATCGCCGAGTTGAAGCACGCCTACGGCCTGGACCAGCCGGTGGCACAGCAGTACGCCACGCAGCTGTGGCACGCGCTCCACGGCGACTTCGGCGTCTCCGTACAGAACGGCGACGAGGTCACGCACCTGATCGCCGGGCAGCTGCCCGCGACCGTGCAACTCACCTCCGCGGCGCTGCTGTTGGCGGTGGTGCTGGGCGCGGGGTCGCGCTGGCGGCCACGTACACGCGGCGGCGCTGGCTGCGGCAGCTGCTGCTGTCGCTCCCGGCGGCCGGGGTCTCGGCCCCACGTTCTGGGTGGGGCTGCTGCTGGTCCAGCTCGTGTCGTTCCGCTGGGGCTGCTGCCCGCGATCGGCAACGAGGGCTTCGACAGCCTGGTCCTGCCCGCGATCACCCTCGCCCTGCCGACGGCGGCCGTCATCGCGCAGGTCTTCGCCAAGAGCCTGCGCTCCGCGCTCGCCGAGCCGTACGTGGAGACGGCGCTGGCCAAGGGCGCGAGCCGGGCGCGGGTGCATCTGCGGCACGCCACGCGCAACGCGGCCATCGCGCCGCTGACGGTCCTCGGGCTGCTGGTGGGCAATCTGCTGGCCGGGTCGGTGGTCGTGGAGACGGTGTTCTCGCGCACCGGCATCGGGCGGATCACGGCCACGGCGGTGAGCGCCCAGGACATCCCGGTGGTGCAGGGGCTGGTGGTGTTCGGCGCGCTGGTCTACGTGCTGGCCGGGCTCGCCGTGGACCTGGTCCATCCGCTGCTCGACCCGCGGATCACCGGCGCCGGGGCCCCGGCGGTGGCGCGATGAGCCGCCGTTCCTCTCGTTCCGGCCGCGCCGTGCCTCGGTCTCCTTCTGGCTGCGGCGCCGGGTCTGGTGCTGTCGCTGGCGCTGCTGGCGGCGGTGCTGCTGGCCGCGTTCTTCCCGGCCTGTTCACCGGGCAGGACCCGCTGACCGGGGTACCGGCCGAGCGGCTGCGCGGGCCGAGCGCCCACCACCCTTCGGCACCGACCAGTTGGGGCGCGACCTGTTCGCGCGGGTGGTGCACGGTGCCGCGCTGTCGCTGAAGGCCACCGCGCTGGCGGTCGCGGTCGGGCTGGTCGCGGGCTCGCTGCTGGGACTGGTCGCGGGCTGGGCGGGCGGCGTGGTGGACGACGCGCTGATGCGGGTCGTCGACGTGCTGCTCGCCATCCCCGGGCTGCTGCTGTCCTCGCGCTGGTCACCGCGCTCGGCTTCGGCACGGTCAAGGTGGCGATCGCGGTCGGCGTGACGAGCGTGGCGAGCTTCGCGCGCATCATGCGCGCGGAGGTGCTGCGGGTACGCGAGGCCACCTACGTGGAGGCGGCGCGGTCCGCCGGGTCCACACCGGCGGCGGTGCTGCTGCGGCACGTACTGCCGAACGCCTCCGGGCCCGTCCTGGTCTACGCCGCCGTCGAGTTCGGCACGGCCGTGCTCGCCGTCTCCTCCTGAGCTTCCTCGGCTACGGCGCCGAGCCGCCCGCGCCCGAGTGGGGCTCCTGGTCGCCGCCGGGCGCGACTACCTCGCCACGGCGTGGTGGCTCACCACCCTGCCGGGCCTGACCATCGCCGCGACCGTCCTGGCGGCGGGCCGGATCTCCCGCGCGCTGGACGGCGAGGCGCGCGAGGCGCGTACGGAGCGGGCCCGGCCCGTGGTCCCGGCGCCCGACGGTGCGTACGCCGCGAAGGAGGCAGCATGACCGGCCCCTGTTGTCGATCCGCGGGCTGCGGGTCTCCTACCGCACCCGCACCGGCCCGGTGGCCGCCGTGCGCGGTGTGGACCTCGACATCGCGCCGGGCGAAGTCGTCGCCGTCGTCGGGGAGTCGGGGTCGGGCAAGTCCACCACCGCGCACGCCGTCATCGGGCTGCTGCCCGCGGGCGGGCACGTGGACGGCGGGCGGATCCTCTTCGACGGCACGGACCTGGCGACGGCGGACGAGGCGACGCTGCGGGCCCGGCGCGGCCGTGCCATCGGGCTCATCCCGCAGGACCCGATGGTCTCGCTCAACCCGGTGCAGCGCGTGGGGCGTCAGGTCGCCGAGGTGCTGCTGATCCACGGGCTGGCGGACCGTGCCACGGCGCCCGCCGAGGCGGTACGGATCCTGGAGCGGGCCGGGCTGCCGGACGCGGACGTACGGGCCCGGCAGTACCCGCACGAGCTGTCCGGCGGGATGCGGCAGCGGGTGCTCATCGCCATCGCGGTCGCGGCGCGGCCAGGCTGGTGATCGCCGACGAGCCCACGAGCGCGCTGGACGTCACCGTGCAGCGCCGGATCCTGGACCACATCGGCTCGCTGACCCGCGAGGCGGGGACGGCGGTGCTGCTGATCACGCACGATCTGGGCGTCGCGGCGGACCGGGCCTCGCGGATCGCGGTGATGTCGCGCGGGGAGATCGTGGAGGCGGGCCCCGTGGCGCGGGTGCTGGGCGCGCCCGAACACCCTACACGCGGCGGCTGCTGGCGGCGGCGCCGAGCCTGTCGGGTGCGGGAGCGCCGCGGCCCCGGCCCGTGGCGACGACGACCGGGGACCTCGTGGTCGCCGAGGGTCTCGTGAAGGACTTCCCGCCGCCGCGCGGTTCGCTCAGGGCGCGCGCGTACGCCCGGACGCGGCGCCGGACGGACGGGACGAGAGTGAGGACGGGGCCGGGACCGGGGCGGGAGCGGGCCGGGGCGGGCGTCGGGGCCGGGAGCGGCTGCGGGCCGTGGACGGCGTCGGCTTCCGGATCGGCCGCGGCGAGACCTTCGCGCTCGTCGGCGAGTCCGGCTCCGGGAAGTCGACCACCGCCCGCCTCGTGGCCCGGCTCACCGAACCGACCGCGGGCGCGTCACGTTCGACGGCCGGGACATCACCGCCCTGTCCGGCCGGGAGCTGCGGCGGCTGCGGCAGCGGATCCAGTTGGTGTACCAGAACCCGTACGCCTCCCTCGATCCGCGCCGCACCGTCGCCGAGACCGTCGCGGAGCCGCTGCGCGCCTTCGGGCTCGGCGACCGGGCCGAGCGGCGGCGCCGGGTCGCCGAACTGCTCGACCAGGTGGCGCTGCCCGCGGACGCGCTACACCGCAGGCCCGCGGAGTTGTCGGGCGGCCAGCGGCAGCGGGTGGCCATCGCGCGGGCGCTGGCGCCGCGCCCGGACTTCGTGGTGTGCGACGAGCCGGTCTCGGCGCTGGACGTGTCGGTGCAGGCGCAGATCCTGGAGCTGCTCGGCACGCTCCAGCGGGAGTTGGGGGTGAGCTACCTGTTCATCTCCCACGACCTGGCCGTCGTCCGGCGGATCGCGCACCGGGTCGGGGTGATGCGCGGCGGGGTCCTGGTCGAGACGGGGCGGACGGACGAGGTGTTCGGCGCGCCGGTCCACCCGTACACCAGGGAACTGCTCGCCGCGATCCCCGGGGCCGCCCGGCCCGCCGTGACGACGTGATCCGTGACCACGGCGCCGCGCGGCCCATGAGCCGGGGCCCATGAGCCGAAACCCATGAACCGCGGCCCCTGACCCATGAACCGCGGCCCATGAACCGCGGCCCGTCACCCGTGGCCCGTCACCCGACCCGTGGTCGCCGACCCCGTGACCACGCACCCCGGAAAGGTGTCCGATGTCCTCCCTCCCCGCTCCCTCGTCCTCCTCCGTACCGCTCTCCGTCCTCGACCTCGTGCCCGTCACCTCCGGGGCACCGCCGCGCAGGCGCTGCGCGACACCCTCGATCTGGCGCGCCGCACCGAGGAGTTCGGCTACCACCGCTACTGGCTCGCCGAGCACCACCTCAACCCGGGCGTGGCCGGGACCTCCCCGCGCTGGTCGCCGCGCTGGTCGCCGGGGTCACCGAGCGCATCCGGGTCGGTTCGGGGCGGTGCAGTTCGGGCACCGTACGCCGCTGTCGGTGGTCGAGGAGTTCGGCCTGCTGGACGCCCTGCACCCCGGCCGGATCGATCTGGGGCTGGGGCGCTCGGGGCACCGGGCGGCCCGGCGCGCACGGCGGACCCGGCGGCCGCGGCGGACCAGTCGGACCCGGCGGACCCGGTGAGCCCGGCGGCACCGGCGGACCCGGTGGACCCGGCGGACCCGGCGGACCCGGCGGACCCGGCGGCGAAGGGCACGTTCACCGACAACGGGCTGTACGTCCCGCCGCCGTTCACCGGCTTCGCCCGGCTGCTGGCCTCGCCCCGCTTCCGGCTCCAGCGGTCCCTGGTCCAGCAGCCGGGGCGCGGACCCCGGCCTACGCCGAGCAGATCGACACCGCGCTCGCCCTGCTCGCCGGGACCTACCGCTCGGCGGACGGCGTCGAGGCGCACGTGGTGCCGGGCGAGGGCGCCGCCGTCCAGGTGTGGATCCTGGGCAGCAGCGGCGGCGAGAGCGCGGAGGTGGCCGGGGCGCGCGGCCTGCCGTTCGCCGCCAACTACCACGTGAACCCCGGCTCGGTGCTGGAGGCCGTCGCCGCCTACCGGGCGGCCTTCCGCCCTCGGCCGTCCTGGACCGGCCCCGGGTGCTGGTCTCGGCGGACGTGGTGGTCGCGCCCGACGACGCCACCGCGCGGCGGCTGGCCGCCGGCTACGCGCCGTGGGTGCGGTCCATCCGCGGCGGCGAGGGCGCCATCCCGTTCCCGACGCCGGAGGAGGCGGAGCGGCACGCGTGGTCGGAGGAGGACCGGCGGCTGGTGGCCGACCGGGTCGACACCAGTTCACCGGCTCGCCGGAGACGGTCGTCGAGCGGCTGCGGGTGCTGCGCGAGGCCACCGACGCGGACGAGTTGCTGGTGACCACCATCACCCACGACCACGCGGACCGGGTGCGCTCCTACGAACTGCTGGCCCGCGCCTGGGCCGAACAGGGCTGACCTGCCCGTACCGCGGCCCCTTCCGAGGGGCTGACCATCCCGTTCGAGAGAAGGAGCGATCACCATGACGGATCGTCGGCAGTTGCTTCTCGGCGTCGTCGTGGACGGCGCGGGGCCCACCCGGCGGCGGCGCACACCGCGCCGCCGGAGCCGGACCCGGCGTCGCACGAGGCACTGGTACGGGCGGTGGAGCGGGCCGAGTCGGGCGCGCTGCACTTCGTCACGCTGGAGGACGGCCCGGGGCGGCCGGACGCCGCGCTGTCCCTGGCCGCCGCGGGCGCGGCGACCCGCCGGATCGGGCTGGTGGCCACCGGGGTCACCGACCGCGAACCGGCGGCGCTGGCGCTGCGGTTGGCGACCTGGGGCCGGATCAGCGGCGGGCGGGCCGGGTGGCGGCCGCGGGCCGCCGTCACCGAGGCGGACCACCTGCGGTTCCGCGCCATCACGGGCACCCCGAGGGCGACCGGGTGATCACCGAGGTGTTCGACCGGGTCGGGGCGTACGTGCACGAGGTGCTGGGCGCGCTGGACGGGCGCCGCGCCCGCTGGTCGCCGTACTGGCGCACTCCACCATCCCCTACCGGCTCGCCGCCCGGTACGCGGACGCCGTCTTCGTCACGCCGGGCGACTCCGAGGCGCTCGGCCTGATCCGCGGGGAACTGGCGGAGCTGCTGGCGCGGGAGGGCGGGACGCGACCGCGCTGCGGGTGCTGGCCGACCTGAACGTGTTCCTGGCGGACAGCGAGGCGGAGGCCGTCGCCCGCAGGAACCGGCTGGACGAGCGGGCCGGGCGCGAATTCGACTCCGACGCGGCCACGTTCACCGGCACGCCCGCGGCACTGGCCGACCTGCTGGAAGAGTGGTCCGTCGACGGGGCGCCGACGGGTTCCGGATCCGTCCCGGCACGCTCGCGGACGACCTGCCCGCGGTGGTGGAGGCGGTGGTGCCGGAGCTGCGGCGGCGCGGGCTGACGGCCGCGGCTCCCGAGCGGCGCACGGCCGACGACGAGGGCAGGAGCACGCTGCGCGATCTCTTCGGCGCCGCCGGAGCGGTGACGCGGTAGCGGCACGACGCGAGGAGTCCGGGCATGGACGTGTACGCATCTTTGGCGGAAGCGGTCGGCAACACCCCTGGTACGGCTGAACCGGCTGACCGCCTCCTGGCCACTCCCGTGTACGCCAAGCTGGAGTGGGTCAATCCGGGCGGCAGTGTGAAGGACCGGATCGCCCTGGCCATGGTCGAGGCCGCCGAGGCGTCCGGCGCGCTGCGACCGGGCGGCACCATCGTCGAGAGCACCTCGGGCAACACCGGGGTGGGGCTGGCGATGGTCGCGGCGCAGCGCGGCTACCACTGTGTGTTCACCCTCCCGGACAAGACCAGCGCGGAGAAGGTCGCGACCCTGCGCGCGTACGGGGCGCGGATCGTCGTCTGCCCCAGCGGGTGGCCCGCGAGGATCCGCGCCACGCGTTCAACACGGCCGCGCGGGTCGCCGCCGAGACGCCCGGCGGCTGGCACGCCCACCAGTACGACAACGAGGCCAACCCGCGGGCGCACTACCGCGGTACGGGCCCGGAGATCTGGCGGCAGACCGACGGCCGGGTCACCCACCTGGTGTCCGGGTGGGCACCGGCGGCACGGTCACCGGCACCGGCGAGTTCCTGAAGGAGGTCAGCGGCGGGCGGGTGACCGTGGTCGGCGCCGACCCCGAGGCGTCGGTGTACTCGGGCGGCGACGGGCGGCCGTACTTCGTGGAGAGCATCGGCCACTTCCGGCACCCGGAGACGGTCGAGGACATCTGGCCGCGCTCGTACCACCAGGGCGTGGTCGACCGCTTCGTGACCGTCGGCGACCGCGCGTCGCTGCTGACGGCGCGTCGGCTGGCGCGCGAGGAGGGCTGCTGGCCGGGGGCTCGGCGGGGACGGCGGTGGCGGCGGCGCTGCGGGTGGCGGCCGAGCTGGGCCCGGACGACCTGGTCGTCGTGGTGCTGCCGGACTCCGGCCGCAACTACCTCACCAAGATCCACGACGACGGGTGGCTGCGGCGTCACGGCTTCCTGGACGCCGAGGGGCCACGGCCGTCGGTCGGCGACGCCGCGCTGCGCCCGGCCGGGCCGCACCTGCGCCCCGACGACCCGGTGGGACAGGCCCTGGCCGACCTCGGCAGGCGGACGCGCCGGACGCGCCCGTCCTGGTCGCGGTGGCCGACCACCGCCCGGGCGCCCGGTGATGGCGCCCGAGGTGGTGGGGCGGTGACCGGCCGCGGGCTGCGCGCGGCGCTGGACGCCGGGTCGGCCGCGCCGGGCGACCCGCTGCGCGACCACGCCGCCCGCCGCCGCCCGCCGTGGGCCTCGGCGAGGACGCGGCCGACGCGCTGGCGGCCCTGGACTCCCACGGCGCGAACACCGCCGTCGTGCTGCACGACGGCCGGGTCCACGCCCTCGTCGGCCGCGCCGACCTGCGCGCGGTCGCGCTCCCGCACCGCGCCACACCCTGACGCGCTCCACTCTGAGCTGGAAGGACGCCATGAGGTTCTCCGTACTGTCCATCATCGGGCATGCCCCGCACCCGCTGACCGGTCAACTCCCTCCGCCGCCGACAGGTTGGCGGACGTCGTCGAGACCGGCGTGGAGGCCGAGCGGCTGGGCTTCGACGCCTACGCGGTCGGCGAGCGGCACGCGGGCGCGTTCCTGTCGTCCAGCCCCACGGTGGTGCTGGGCGCGCTGGCGGCCCGTACGTCCCGGATCAAACTGCTGACCGGGGTGACCGTGGTCGCGATCCTGGACCCGGTGCGGGTCGCCGAGGACTACGCGATCCTGGACCAGCTCTCGCGCGGGCGGATCGAGCTGGTGGTGGGCAAGGGCGCGGAGGCCGGGCACTTCGACCTCTTCGGCCTCGACGAGTCCCGGCAGTGGGACCTCCAGGCCGAGAAGTACGAGCTGCTGCGCAGGCTGTGGAGCGAGGAGAACGTCACGTGGGAGGGGAGTTCCGGCCCGCGCTGAAGAACGTGACGACCGTGCCGCGCCCGTACGCCGGGCTCCCCGGATCTGGCACGGCTCGGCCACCAGCCTCAACTCCCCGAGCTGGCGGCCAAGCACGGTGACCCGCTGTTCACCGCCAACGCGATCCAGCCGCGCGAGGCGTACGCGAAGCTCATCCGTCACTACCGCGAGCGGTTCGCGGCGTACGGGCACGACCCGGCCCGCGCGTATGTGGCGGCGGGTTCGGGCGGGCTGCTGATCGCGGACACCACGGAGGAGGCCATCGCGCGCTACCGGGATCTGTACGAGGCGCGGGTACGGCAGAACTTCAAGCCGGAGCTGGTGGGCAAACCCGGCTACAACACCCGTTCCGCACCATCGAGGACGCCGTCGCGGACGGCCCGCAGCTGATCGGCAGCCCGGAGCGGATCGTGGAGAAGATCCTCTCCTACCACGAGGTCTACGGGCACGACCTCCAGTCGATCACCGTGGACGGCTTCGGCTCGGCCGCGCCGAACAGTGGGAGACACTCCAGCGGTTCGCGGAGGAGATCGCCCCGGTGCTGCGGCGCGAGGCGCCGAGCACGCTGTGGGACGGCGCACCGGCCCGCTGACCGGCCTGCGCCCAGCGCCCCGGCGGACGTCGGTGGCCGCGTGCCGGTACGGGTCATAATGAGGCCCAGAGATCGGATGTTTTGGCCGGGAGGTCCTCATGGCGGTCACCGACGAGGCGATCGAGAAGATCAAGGGCATGATCGTCTCGGCGCGCTGCGGCCGGGCGACCGGCTCCCAGGAGAGCGAACTCGCCGCCGAACTGGGTCTGTCGCGCAACTCCTGCGGGAGGCGGTCCGCGCGCTGTCGCTGATCCGCATCCTCGACGTACGGCAGGGCGACGGCACGTACGTCACCAGCCTCGACCCGCAACTGCTGCTGGAGGCCCTGAGCTTCGTCGTCGACTTCCACCGGGACGACACGGTGCTGGAGTTCCTCGCGGTGCGGCGCATCCTGGAGCCCGCCGCCACCGCGCTCGCCTGCCCGCGCATCACCGAGGCCGAACTCGACGCGCTCAGCGACCAGTTGGACGCGCTGGGCACCGACCCGTCTGTCGAGGAACTGGTCGCGAACGACCTGGAGTTCCACCGGAGCATCGTGCAGACGTCGGGCAACTCGGTGCTCTGCTCCCTGCTGGACGGGCTGTCCGGGCCCACCACCCGCGCCCGGGTGTGGCGCGGGCTGACCCAGGAGAACGCGGTCAGCCGCACCCTCCAGGAGCACCGGGCGATCCTCGCGGCGCTGCGCGACCGGGACGCGGAGGCGGCGCGCTCCTGGGCCACGGCCCATGTCGCCAGCGTGGAGCAGTGGTTGCGCTCCACGCTGTGACCGGTGGCCCCGCCCGCGTCAGCCGGGCCGTACGGTGTCCGGGCGCGTCAGACCGTACGTACGGGCCGCCGTGCCGCCGAAGACGGCGGCGCGCTCCGCCTCGGTGAGGTGGCCGGTGGCCCGTTCGGCGAGCGCCACCACCTCCTCGTACTCCGCCGCCAGCAGGCACACCGGCCAGTCCGAGCCGAACAGCACCCGGTCCGGGCCGAAGGCGTCCAGCACGTGGCGGGCGTAGGGCAGGATCTCCGCCGGGCGCCAGGTCTCCCAGTCGGCCTCGGTGACCAGCCCGGACAGCTTGCACACCACGTTGGGCAGCGCCGCGAGGTCGGCCAGCAGCCCGGCCCAGGGCTCCCACGCACCCGCGGCGACGGCCGGTTTGGCCGCGTGGTCCAGGACGAAGTCCACCTGGGGCAGGGCGCGCACCGTCTCCACGGCGCAGGGCAGTTCGCGCGGGGTGACGAGCAGGTCGTAGACGAGGCCCGCACCGGCGAGCGCGGCGAGCCCGCGACGCACCTCGGTACGGGCCAGCCAGCGCGGGTCGGGCTCGTCCTGCGCCTGGTGGCGGAGTCCGGCCAGCAGGCCGCCGCCGGCGCGCGCGCAGCGCGGCGAGGGCGTCGGGCAGGGCGGGGTCGGTGAGGTCGGCCCAGCCGACGACGCCCGCGATCCGGTCGCCGGAACCGGCGGCGGCCAGCAGCTCGCGGGTCTCCTCGGACGAGGAGCTGGACTGCACCACGACGGTGGCGTCCACGTCGCACGCGGCCAGGCGCGGCAGCAGGTCGGCGGTGGTGAAGGTGCGGGCGATCGGGCGGCCCAGGGGCCGTCCAGCCACGGCTGCGGGCGGCGGTCCAGGTCCCACAGATGGTGGTGGGCATCGATCCGGAAAGGTCGTAGAGGTCGTGACGGAGGCGGGTTCGGGGATGAGGGTGCGGCGTCGGTTCGGGGTGGCACGGCGGGCGCTCCTTCGTGTCGTGTTCGTCTCGTCGGCCGCCCGCCGCGGGCGTCAGACCGGCAGCGGGATGTCGTCGTCGAGCAGCCCGTGCCCGACCAGGGCCCGCCACAGCTCGTCCGGGATGTCGTGGCCGAACAGCTCGGCGTTCTCCCGCGCCTCCGCGGGCGTCGCCGCCCGACGACGGCCGCCGCCACGGCGGGTGGCCGAAGGGAAGCGCAGGGCCGCCGCCCGCAGCGGCACGCCGAACTCGGCGCAGACCGCGGCCAGTCGGCGGGCGCGCGCGACCAGGTGGGGCGGCGCCTGGACGTAGTCGAAGGTCGCGTCGGGGCCGGGAGCGGCGAGCAGGCCGGAGTTGTAGACGCCGCCGACCACGACCGAGGTGCCGCGCCGCTCGCACACCGGCAGCAGGTCATCGAAGGCGCAGCGGCGCAGCAGGGACCAGCGCCCGGCGCACAGCACCACGTCCACGTCGAGGTCGGCCACGAACCGGGCCAGCAGGTCGCTGTGGTTCATGCCGAAGCCGATGGCGCGCACGACCCGCTGCGCCCGCAGTTCGGCGAGGGCGGGAAGGCCGACTCGTAGACCTCGGGCAGGTGGTCCTCGACGTCGTGGAGGTAGACGATGTCGACGGCGTCCAGGCCCAGCCGCTCCAGCGAGGACTCCAGCGTGGCGCGGATGCCGTCCCCGCTGAGGTCCCAGGTCCGCACCCGGTCCGGGTGTCGAGGAAGCCCTGCGGCTGGGCGGCCTCGCCCGGCGCGCGGGCCGCAGCCGCCGCCCCACCTTCGTGGACAGCGTGAACGAGGCGCGGTCGCGCCCGCCAGCGCGCGCCCCAGGCGCTCTCGGACAGCCCCACGCCGTAGTGCGGGCGGTGTCGAGCAGTGCACCCGGCGTCGAGGGCGGACGCGACGATCGCGTGCGCGCGTCCTCGGGCATCGGGGCGCGGAGGTTGCCCAGTTGGGCGCAGCCGAGGCCGAGGGCGGGACGCGGACGTCGGTGCGCCCCAGCCGCCGGGGTCCGGTGGGTGCCGTGGTCACGCTGGTCGCCTCCTAGTCCTGCTTCTCGCCGCTGGCGTAGCGGGAGATGATCAGCGCGACGATGATGATCATGCCGTTGATGAACTGGTTCCACAGCGGCGGGACGCCGCCGAGGGTCATCACGTTCACCACCAGTTGCAGCGTCAGCACGCCCGTCAGCGCCCCGAACACGGTGCCGCGCCCGCCCTTGAGGCTGATCCGCCGATGACGGCGGCGGCGAACACCTGGAAGATCCACCCGTTGCCCTGGGTCGCCGCGACCGAGCCGTAGTGGCCGGTGTAGAGGATTCCGGCGAAGGCGGCGAGCAGCCCGCCGACGGCCAGCACGACCCAGGTGACGCGGTCGACGCGGATGCCGCGGCGCGCGCCGCCTCGGGTTGCCGCCGATCGCGTACAGCGCCCGGCCGTGCCGCAGGTAGCCGAGCGCCAGGCCGAAGACGGCGTACAGGCCGAGCACCAGCCACACCGCGGCCGGGGCGCCCATCCAGTCCGCCTTGCCCAGGTAGCGGAAGGACTCGGGGACGTTGACGATCGACTGGCCCTCGGCGACGCCGACTTGCAGGCCGCGCAGCATCGTGAGCATGCCGAGGGTGGCGATGAAGCCGTTGACCCGCAGCCGCAGGATCAGGAAGCCGTTGGCGGCGCCGATCAGCGTGCCGACGGCCAGGCAGAGCGGGATGGCGGTCCACGTCGGCAGCAGGCCCAGGCCCGTGAACCGCGCGCCGTGCGCGGGCAGGACGAGCCACAGCGCGATCACCGGCGCGACCGCGATGGTCGACTCCAGGACAGGTCCATCCGCCCGCAGATGAGGATCAGCGCCTCGCCCAGCACCAGCAGCCCCAGCTCGGTGGACTGCTGGACGACGCCGACGAGGTTGTCCCGGGTGAGGAACGCGGGCGAGACGATGAAGCCGATCACGCCCAGGACGAAGATCACGGGAATTAGTGAGAGGTCGCGCCAGCGCGCGAGGTCGAAGCGCGGGCCGGAGCCCCGGCCGGTACGGGCTCCGCGACCGCCGCCCCGGCGGACCGCTGCCGTGCGGTGTCGGTCATGACGTCCCTCCCGCGCCCGCGGGTCCGCCCGCGGCGTCGGCGTCGTGGCGAGCCGCCTTCGTGTCCGTACGAGCGGCGTCGTCCTCTTCCTCTTCCTCTGCCTCTGCCTCGTCCTCGTCCTCGTCCCGCGCCGTGATGCCCTCCATCGCCGCGACCAGCCCGCGGTCGGTCCAGCCGCGGCCGAACTCGGCGACGACCCGGCCGTGGAACAGCGCCAGCACCCGGTCGCAGACCCGCAGGTCGTCCAGTTCGTCGGAGACGATCAGCGCGCCGCTCCGGCCTCGGCGACGTCCCGGACCACGCCGAGCAGCGCCTCCTGGACTTCACGTCCACCCCGGCCGTGGGGCGGATCGCCACCAGCACGCTCGGCTCGCGGGCGAGGGCCCGCGCGATGACGACCTTCTGCTGGTTGCCGCCCGACAGGCCGGAGACCGGCTGCCCGGGCCCGCGGTCTTGATGTCCAGCGCGCTGATCATGCGGTGGGCGAACGCGCGCGTACGGGAGGGCAGGACGGTCCCGTACGGGCCGAGTTGGTCGGTGACGGTCAGCGTGGCGTTCTCCGCGACACTGCGGCCGAGCACCAGCCCTGCCGGTGCCGGTCCTCCGGCACGTAGCCGATGCCCGCGTCGATCGCGTGCGGCACGCTGCCGGGCGCACGGTCCGGCCGCGTACGGCCACGCTCCGCCGTCCGCGCCGCGCAGCCCCACCAGGGTCTCGCCGATCGCGGTGTTGCCGCTGGCCGTCGCCCCGGCCAGGCCCACCACCTCACCGGCGCGCACGGCGAGGTCGAAGGGCGCGAACTCGCCCTCGCGCGCGAGCCCCGCACCCGCAGCACGGGCTCGTCGCCGGGCGGCGGCCGTGCGCGCGAGCGGCGCCCGCGCCGTCGCCGCCCCGGTTCCCGCCCTCCTCCCCGTCATCGCCGCGACCAGGTCGTCCTTGGCGAGCCCGGCGACGGGCGCGGTCAGGACGTGCCGGGCGTCGCGGAAGACGGTGACGGTGTCGCAGAGTTCGTAGACCTCCTGGAGGTGGTGCGAGATGAACAGGAAGGCCACGCCCTGCTCGCGCAGCTCGCGCAGCCGGGCGAAGAGCCGGTCGATACCGCCCGCGTCCAGCCGCGCGGTGGGCTCGTCGAGGACGATCAGCCGGGCGCCGCGCGAGGGCGCGCGCGATCTCCACGAACTGCCGCTGCTCGACGGTGAGATGGCGCGCGCGCAGCTCGGGTCCACGGCCACGCCGTACTCGGCGAGCAGCGCGCGGGAGCGGGCGCGCAGCTCGCGCCACCGGACGCGCCCGGTGCCGGGGAGGCGGCCCAGGTGCAGGTTCTCGGCGACGGTCAGCTCGGGGACGATCATCGACTTCTGGTAGACGCAGGCCACCCTGCGCTGCCAGGCGGCGGTGTCGCCCGGACCGGGCGGGCTCGCCGGCGAAGGTCACCTCGCCCGCGTCCGGGCGCTCCATCCCGGTGAGCACCGAGACCAGCGTGGACTTGCCCGCGCCGTTGCGTCCGACGAGCGCGTGGGCCTCGCCGGGCGCGACGGCCAGGTGCGCGCGATCCAGGGCCACGGTCGGGCCGAAGCGCTTGACCACGCCCACGGCCCGCACCGCGGCGGGCTGTGCGGCGCGGCCTTCGACGGGCTGATCGACGAGCCGTGCGGCGGGGCCGCCCGGGCGCTGTTCGGCGGGCGCCACGGCTACTTCTTCTCCAGCTGGTTGGCCCACAGGTCCGTGTCGTCCACGTTGGCGCGGGTCACCAGCGGCGCGGGCAGCTGGTCCTCCAGGCCGTTCGCGATCTTCACGATCGTCGAGCCGTGGTCGGTGGGGCCCGGGTGAACTCCCTGTCCTCCAAAGCCGCCTTGGCGTACTTCAGCGCGTACGCGGCGTACAGGTCGGCGGGCTGGGAGACGGTGGCGTCGATCTTCCCGGAGCGGATGGCGTCCAGCTCCTCCGGGATGCCGTCGTTGGAGACGATGCGGATGTGGCCGGGCGAACCCGCCTTCTTGAGCAGGTGCTTCTGCTCCAGCAGCGCGAGCGTGGGCTGGAGGAAGACGCCGCCCGCCTGCATGTAGACGCCGTCGAGGTCCCGGTGCTGGGCGAGCAGGCTCTGGAGCTTCGCCGACGCGACGTCGCCCTTCCAGTCGGTGGGCAGCTCGTGGACCCGGATGCCGGGGTACCTCTTCTTCATGCAGGACGCGAACGCCTCGGAGCGGTCCCGGCCGTTGATGGAGGTCAGGTCGCCCTGCAACTCCGCGACCCGGCCCTCGCCCTTGAGCTGCTCGCCGAGGTACTCGCACGCCTTGGTGCCGTACGCCCGGTTGTCGGCCCGCACCACCATGTAGACCTTCCCGTCGTCGGGACGGGTGTCCACGCTCACCACCGGGATGTCCTTCTCCGCCAGCCGCTCCAGCGTGCTGGAGACGGCGCCCGTGTCCTGCGGCGCCATCACGACCGCGTCGGCGCCCTGGTCGGTGAGGGCCTGCACGTTCGAGACGAGCTTGGAGATGTCGTTCTGCGAGTTCGACAGCGGCAGCGCGGAGACGGTGCCCTTCTTGATGCCCTGCTCCAGGTACTGCTGGTAGGAGTTCCAGAAGTCGGTGTCGGTGCGCGGCATGTCGATGCCGACCTTGCCGTCGGCGCCCTTGCCCGTGCTCTCGCGATTGCATCCCGCGAGCCCGGCAACGGCGAGCAGCACGGCACAGGCGGCGGCGCCCGTCGCGCGGTAGGTCCTCGTCATCGCGTCGTCCCGTTCCTCGGTCGTGGTGTGCGGCGCTGGTGTGCGGCTCTGGTGTCTCTGGTGTGCGGCTCTGGTACGCGGCGCCGATGTACGGCTCGAAGTCCCGCGCGTACGGGCGGGCTTCGGCGGTACGGGCGGGCTTCGGGCGTACGGCGCGGTCCGGCGCGACCGTGGGACCGGTGCGCCGGGCGGGATCGGACAGCCGGGCGGGGTCAGGCAGGTGGCCGGGGTCAGGTGGCCGGGCGGAGGCGCAGCCCTGCATGCCCCGTCGACGGCGAGCGCGGCCCCGGTGACGGCCGCCGCGGCGGGCTCGCCAGGTAGGCCACCGCGGCGGCGACCTCCTCGGCCGTGACCAGTCGGCCGGACGGCTGTCTGGCCTCCAGCGCGGCGCGCTCGGCCACCGGATCCTCGGCCCGGTCCAGCAGCCGCCCGACCCAGGGGTGTCGGCGGTGCCGGGGTTGACGCAGTTGACCCGGATGCCCTCGCGGAGGTGGTCGGCGGCCATGGCGAGCGTCAGCGACTGCACCGCGCCCTTGCTGGCGCTGTACGCCGCCCGCTGCGGCAGTCCCGCGGTCGCGGCGATCGAGCAGGTGTGGGTGAGGGACACCCGCCCGGGACCGGCGGCACCCGCCCGGGCGCGGTCGAGCGCGGCGGCGCGGCGCAGGTGCGGCAGCGCGCGCGCGCGGTGCGCACCAGGCCCAGCACGTTGACGTCCAGCACCCGCCGCCACTCCTCGTCGGGTTGTCCTCGACGGTCCCGACGGCGCCGATCCCGGCGTTGCCGACCACCGTGTGCAGGGCCCCGAACTCGGCGACGGCCTGCGCGACGGCGGCCCGTACCGCCTCGCCGGAGGTCACGTCCGCGGTCAGCGCCAGGGTGACCGCCGGGGCACCGGCCGGGTCCAGGTCGAGCACGGCGACCCGCGCGCCCCGGTCGCGCAGCGCGGTCGCGACCGCGGCGCCGATGCCGGAGGCGCCGCCGGTGACGAGCGCCCCCATCCCGGTGAAGTCGCCCGCCGGGCGCGGGCCTTCGGTGGAGTGCGACTGGTTCACGAGCCTGCCTCCTGTGCGGTCGCCGTACCTGCCGTCGCCGTACCCGTCACCGCCCCCGTCCCAGCCGCCGACGCCCCGCCCGCCCCGCGTGCTCGCCATACGGGCCCGTCGGGATAGCGGTGGTCGGCGAAGATCCGGGCCGCATCCGGGCCGAGAAGCCGGCGCGGCGGGCGCCCGGTACCGGCCGCCCTCGACCACCGCCGGGTCGGTGAAGTGCTCGTGGAGGTGGTCGACGTACTCGATCACCCGGCCGTCCCAACTGCCCGAGACCGCCACGTAGTCGAACATCGCCAGGTGCTGGACGAGTTCGCACAGGCCCACGCCGCCCGCGTGCGGGCACACCGGCACCCGGTGCTTGGCGGCGAGCAGCAGGATCGCGAGGTTCTCGTTCACCCCGGCCACGCGCGCCGCGTCGATCTGCACGAAGTCCACCGCGCCCGCCTGGAGCAGCTGCTTGAACACCACGCGGTTGGCGACGTGTTCGCCGGTGGCGACCCGCACCGGCTGCCCGGCCCGGATCGCCGCGTGCCCGAGCACGTCGTCCGGGCTGGTGGGCTCCTCGATCCAGTACGGGTCGTACGGTGCCAGGGCGCGCATCCAGCGCAGCGCCTCGGCGACGTCCCAGCGCTGGTTGGCGTCGACGGCGATCCGCACGCCGGGCCCCACCGCGGCGCGCGCCAGCCGCAGCCGCCGCAGGTCGTCGTCGAGGTCCGCGCCGACCTTCAGCTTGATCTGGGCGTAGCCCGCCGCGACGGCCTCCTCGGCGAGCCGGACCAGTTTGGCGTCGTCGTACCCGAGCCAGCCGGGCGAGGTGGTGTACGCGGGTAGCCGCGCTCGCGCAGCCGGGCGGCGCGCTCGGCGCGACCGGGCGCCGCGGCGCGCAGGATCGCGAGCGCCTCCTCGCGGGTCAGCGCGTCCGTCAGGTAGCGGAAGTCGACCTGGTCGACGAGGTCTTCGGGGACATCTCGGCGAGGAACCGCCACACCGGCTTCCCCGCGCTCCTGGCCGCCAGGTCCCAGGCGGCGTTCACCACCGCCCCGGCGGCCATGTGCGTGACCCCTCTCGGGCCCGAGCCAGCGCAGTTGGGAGTCGTGGGTGAGGGCCAGGTGCAGCGCGGCGAGATCGCCGGGGTACGGGCGCGGGGCGGCCCACGACGAAGGGGCTCAGCGCCCGGACGGCCTCGGCGGTGACGTCGTTGCCGCGGCCGATGGTGAAGACGAACCCGTACCCCTCGGCGACCGGAGCGCCCGCCGGAGCGCCCACCGGACTCCCGGCGGGCCGCCGTCCGGTGGCGAGTCGCGCCGTCCGCCGCGTCCGTACGGAGCACGACGTACGCGGCGGAGTAGTCCGGGTCGGGGTTCATGGCGTCCGAGCCATCGAGCTGCTCGGAAGTGGGAAAGCGGATGTCGTGGACGTCGAGCGCGGTGACGGTCGGACCCAACGCGGCACTCCTGACGGGTGGCGGCGGAACATCGGACCTTTCCGGTGATCCGATGTATAGCGCGTAGACATGAGCACGTCCAGAGGCCCGCCCGAAGTTTCTCACCACACGTCGGATGTATCCCCGCCGATCTGGTACGGGGCTGCGGTCGGAGGGGCCGGAAGCCGTAGGCTTGGGGCCGCACGCAATGGAACGGCAACCGGAGGCGGTACGCACCGTCCGCCCCGGTCGGAAGGAGGCGCTGGGTGATCGAGCTTGAGGGGTTCCCGAGCTGATCGACCCGGTCATGATCTGTGCCTTCGAGGGCTGGAACGACGCGGGAGACGCGGCCTCCTCCGCGGTCGGGCACCTGGACCGGGAATGGAAGGGAGAGGTCTTCGCCACGCTCGACGCCGAGGACTACTACGACTTCCAGGTGAACCGGCCCACGGTGGCGCTGGACGGCGGGGTGCGCAGGTGACCTGGCCGACCACCCGGCTGTCGGTGGTCCGCACGGGAGGCGGCGAGAAGCCGCGCGATCTGGTGCTGGTGCGCGGGATCGAACCGAGCATGCGATGGCGTTCGTTCTGCAACGAGATCCTGGGGTACGCCCACGAACTGGGCGTGGAGATGGTGGTGATCCTCGGCGCGCTGCTGGGCGACACCCGCACACCCGCCCGGTCCCCGTCAGCGGAGTCACCTCCGACGCGGACCTGGCCGGGACCCTGGATCTGGAGGAGACCCGGTACGAGGGCCCCACGGGCATCGTCGGCATCCTCCAGGAGGCGTGCGCGCACGCGGGCGTCCCCGCGGTGAGCCTGTGGGCCGCCGTCCCGCACTACGTCTCCCAGCCGCCCAATCCGAAGGCGACCCTGGCCCTGCTGAACCGGCTGGAGGATCTGATCCGGGTCCGCATCCCGCTCGGCGAGCTGCCGGAGGACGCGCGCGCCTGGCAGTTGGGCGTGGACCAGCTGGCGGCCGAGGACAGCGAGGTCGCCGAGTACGTCCAGTCGCTGGAGGAGGCGCGGGACACCGCCGACCTGCCGGAGGCGTCCGGCGAGGCCATCGCCCGCGAGTTCGAGCGCTATCTGCGGCGCCGGGATCCGCAGGCCGACCCGGGGTCGCGACCGAGGGCGGCATGGCGGACGGATCGTATCTCCGTGATCCCGGCAGCGGACGTACGCGCCCGCCCCGGCCGCCGAGAACGGAGGCCGGGGACAGAATCCCGGCCAGAGTGCGGAGGACGAGCCCGCGAAACCAGGGGACACCCACGGGGCTGCGGAGGACGCGGATCCGGAGGCACCCGGGGATCAGCCGACGTCATCGGAGTCCCCGGACCCACCGGACCCCGAGTCCCCGGAGGACTGACCGGCACGGAGCGGGTGGCGCGGAGGCGCCACCCGCTCCGTCGTTCCGGCGGCCGGGCGGACGGCCCGGCACCGCTCGCGACGCGACCCGGACCGCTCGCGGCGCGGCGCTGCACACGCGTCACGGCCGCTCTGGAGACGACCGCGAGGGCAACACCGCTTTCCGGCCGATTTGCCCCGTTGCCCATTCGGCTCCATTTCAAACGTGGGTGGCCCGATGGGGTGGACGGGAGAGGGCCGCAGTAGCAGGGTGACGCTCCGAAGCCACGGCGACACGGCACCTCGGCACCGCGTCCGAGGCGCCCGGCCGCGGCCGGAAGGCGCGGCGCGCGAGGGTGAGCGCGTCGCACGGGGCGAGAAGCGCACCGAGCAGCACCCGAAGGAGCGGTCCCAGCGATGACCGACCAGGCACCTCCCGGCGCGGGCCCAGGTACGGCGGGCCTCGGACCCGATGGAGCTGGATTCACGTACCGCGGAGCCGAACCGGAGCTGATCGTCGTCGCACGGGCCGAGGCCCGGCTGCGCGCCGACAGGGACGGGGTACGGTCCGCCTCGGGGCCGACATCTCCGCTCTGGAGATGTTCCTCAGCGACGAACAACTCGTACTGGAGCCGCTGTTCGGCAACGAGGAGCGGGTACGGGCGGGGATGCCGCAGCAGGAGCCGTCCAACGGCGACAGCCGCGGAGCGCTGCCGGACCTGTCGCTCTTCTACCGGGTGCGGGGCGGGGGAACCGGGCGCTGGAGCTGACCGCCCGGATCGCGGCCCTGCCGGGGATCGAGACGGCCTACACCAGCCCGGGGCCGTGCCCGCGGGCACGGCCCCGGGGTCCGGAGGAGGGCAGGCGGCTGAAGGAGGGCGCCCCGGCGTCCCCGACTTCACCGGCCGCCAGGGGTACCTCCGGGCCGCTCCGGAGGGGTGAACGCCCCTGGGCCTGGCAGCGGCGGGGCGGGGACGGCGAGGGGATCACGCTCGTCGACGTCGAGGGGCCTGGCAGTTGGGCCACGAGGACCTGACGGAACGGCTCGCCGGCATCATCGTCGGGGACCGGTCCAGGACCTGGCGTGGCGCAACCACGGCACGGCCGTCCTCGGCGTGCTGGCGGGCCACCGCGACGACAAGGGGTGGTGGGGATCACGCCCGGCGCGGTGACCGCCGCAGCCTCCATCCAGGCCGTCGGCTCGGCCGCGGCGGTGTACGCGGCGGCCGAGCGGCTCTCGCCCGGCGACTTCCTGCTCATCGGGCTGCACCGGCCGGGGCCGCGGTTCCAGTACGAGTCCCGCGACGACCAGCGCGGCTACGTCGCGCTGGAGTGGTGGCCGGACGACTACGCCGCGATCCGCTGGGCGACCGCCAGGGCATCGTCGTGGTGCAGGCGGCGGGCAACGGCGCCGAGAGCCTGGACGACGCCGTGTACGAGCGCCGCCCCGACCGGTTCCCGGAGTGGTGGCGCAACCCGTTCAACCCGTCCAACCCGTCGTCCGGCGCGGTCCTGGTGGGGCCGGTGCCCCGCCGCCCGGCACCCACGGCCGTGACCACGGCCCGGACCGGTCGCGGCTGGAGTTCTCCAACTACGGCATGCGGCTGGACGCCCAGGGCTGGGGTCGCGAGGTCACCACGACCGGGGCTTCTGGGACCGGCCCGGTGACCTCCAGGGCGGAGCCGAGGAGATCGCCTGGTACACCGACGGCTTCACCGGCACCTCGGCCGCGGTGCCGGTGGTGGCCGGTGCGCTGGCGTCGCTCCAGGGCATGCTCAGGCCGCGGGCGCCACCCCGATGAGCCCGGAGCGGGCCCGCGAGGTACTGCGCGGGACCGGCTCACCGCAGCAGGACGCGCCCGGCCGTCCCGCGTCCCAGCGGATCGGCAACCGCCCGGACATCAAGGCGGCGGTGACGTACCTGGTGCCCTCCACGGTCGGCTCCGGCCGGGCCGAGGGTACTGGGACGAGATCCTGCCGTATCCCCGTGAAACCCCGCCCAGGCTGCGGCTGTTCGTCGCCGGAGCCTGGCGCGATCTGGAGCACCCGGAGCCGGAGCTGCGCCGGGCGGTGCACAGCGCCTTCGCGTCGGGCCGCCCCGAGGTACGCGTCTGGTTCTCGGACGACGAGATCGTCGGCCTGGTGATCGCGGGCTGAACGACCGGTCGTCCCCGTTGAGGCACACCAACCACGTCAGGAAGGTGGATCCCTTATGAGCAGCGTTCCGCAGATGAGTTCGCTCGGTCAGCAACAGGGTCCGAGCACGTCCCCTTCGGCCAGCAGGGCATCGGGCAACAGCCCTTCGGCCAGCAGGGCTTCGGACAGCAGGGCTTCGGGCAACAGCAGCCGTTCGGGCAGCAGATGCAGCAGCCCTTCGGTCAGCAGGGTCTGGGCCAGCAGGGCTACGGCCAGCAGGGCATCGGCCAGCACCCGATGCTGGAGCAGTTGCAGCAGCTCGGGCAGCAGCAGCCGTTCCAGCAGTTGCTCCAGCAGTTCGGGCAGCAGGGGCAGCAGGGCGGCGTGGGCCAGCAGATGGGGCAGCAGATCGAGCAGCAGTTCCAGCAGCATGTCGCGCAGGTCGTGCAGGCCGCGGCGCAGCAGGTCGCCTCGGAGCAGCTGTCCGCCGGCGTGGCCACCGGCTACGTCGACATCGTCCAGCCGCTGGTGGGCCAGGCGCGCCACCTCTTCCTGCGCATCGACAACCAGTTCAAGGTGTTCGTCAACCCGATCCCGCAGACGCACCACGAGATCCAGCAGGCGTTCGCCTTCGGTCACCAGGTGATCGGCGTCTGGTCGCAGCAGAACCCGCACATCCTCCGCAGCGTCCGGATCCAGAAGATCTGACCGGCGGCGGGGTCGCCGGGGCACAGCTGACGGGGACCGCCACCTGTGACAAGACAAGCGGGGCGCTTCCTCCGGTCGGAGGAAGCGCCCGACGGATACCCGGGCGGCCCGGATCAGCGGGCCGCCGCGGGTCGGAACGGCGGATCAGGCCGGACGGCTCCGGCTCAGCGGGTGGGCGGCCCGGCGAACCGCGGCGGGCCGGGACGGCGGGTGCCGGGGCCCGGCGGGTCACAGGGCCACCCGAGCAGCGCGTCCACCGCGCGGGAGACGAGACCCGGCGCCCCTCGTCCGTACCGCCGTCGGATTCCTGGGCGGCGGCCCAGCGGTCGACCGCCGCGAGCGCGGCCGGTGCGTCCAGGTCGTCGGCGAGCGCCGCGCGGATCTCCTCCACGAGCGCTTCGGCGGACGGTCCGTCCGGCCGGGAGACCGCGGCACGCCACCGGCCGAGCCGCTCCACCGCCTCCCGCAGCACCGCGTCGGTCCACTCCCAGTCGGCCCGGTAGTGGTGCGCGTGCAGCGCGAGACGGATGGCCGCCGGGTCCACGCCCTCGCGGCGCAGCGTGGAGACGAAGACCAGGTTGCCCTGGACTTGGACATCTTCTCGCCGTCCAGGCCCACCATCCCGGTGTGCACGTACGCCTTCGCGAACGGGTGCCGCCCGGTGAGGACCTGGGCGTGGGAGGCGCCCATCTCGTGGTGCGGGAAGGCGAGATCGGAACCGCCGCCCTGCACGTCGAAGCCCATGCCGAGGTGTTCGAGGGCGATGGCGACGCACTCGATGTGCCAGCCGGGGCGGCCCCGGCCGAGGCTGCCGCCGTCCCAACTCGGCTCGCCGGGGCGGGCCGCCATCCACAGCATCGGGTCGAGCGGGTTCTTCTTGCCGGGGCGCTCGGGGTCGCCACCGCGTTCGGCGGACAACTGCCGCATCGTTTCCGCACTCAGTCCGGCGACGCCGCCGAAGTGGGGTCGGACTCGACGGAGAAGTAGACGTCACCGTCGATCTCGTAGGCGGCGCCCGCGTCGCGCAGCCGCTCGACCAGCGGCACGATCCCGGTATGGCCTCGACGGCACCCACGTAGTGCCGCGGCGGCAGCATCCGCAGGGCGGTCATGTCCTCACGGAAGAGGCCGGTCTCGCGCTCGGCGAGAGCGGTCCAGTCGACGCCGGTCGCCACGGCCCGCTCCAGCAGGGGATCGTCGACGTCGGTCACGTTCTGGACGTAGTGGACCTGCCGCTTCGTGTCGAGCCACACGCGTGAGACGAGGTCGAACGCGTTGTAGGTCGCCGCGTGTCCCATGTGGGTGGCGTCGTACGGGGTGATGCCGCAGACGTAGATACGGGCGACGGGGCCGGGGTCGAGGGTGATCGACTCCCCGGTCGCGGTGTCGTGAATCCTCAGGTCGCGGCCACTGCCAGGCAGTGCGGGAACCTCGGAAGCGGGCCAGGCATACATGCCTTGAGCGTAACCGGATGCCAGTTCCGGATACGAACCGGAGTGGTGCGGTTGGCCGGATCGGCGCTCTTGCCAAATCGCCGCCGGTTTGCTGCCGCACCGGCACGGGGCACCACGGGCACCGCGCGCCGCCGGTCGGCTCAGACCGGCGGCCAGGGATCGCGGGCCACTCGCCACTGGGCTCGGGATGGCGTCCGGACCGCAGCAGACCGGCCACCCGGTCCCGCAGCGCCTCGATCTCGGCCGCCGTGATCAGCTCCGCCAGCCGGGCGGCGAGCGGCCCGCCGTCGGCCAGCCGCGTCCCGAGCCCCCGCAGCACCTGGAGCGCCTCGTCCGGCAGCGGCTCGCCCGCCCAGCCCCACAGCAGCGTGCGCAGCTTGTCGTCCACGTTGAACGTCACACCGTGGTCGATGGCGTAGAGCCGCCCGTCCGGGTGGGCAGCAGATGGCCGCCCTTGCGGTCACCGTTGTTGATCACGGCGTCCAGCACGGCCAGCCTGCGCAGCCGTACGTCGTCGGCGTGCACCAGCAGCGCGGTGCGGCCCTCGCCGACCTCGGCGTGGCCGATGGCCTTCCAGCCGGGGCCCGGCTCGTCCCCGTCCACGAGGGCGAGCAGTTCCCCACCCGCGTCGCCCTCGCCGTCGGGACCGTCCCCATCAGGACCGTCCTCGCCGTCGGGGTCGTCCTCGGCCGCGTCGTCCGCCCGGTCCGCCCGGGCCCGATCCACAGCTGGCACATGCCGGGACCGTACGGGCCCTCGCGGAGCAGCGTGGGCGGGATCAGCCCCAGCCGGTCGCCTCGGACACCTCGTACGCCGCGACCTCGCGCTGGGCGAGTGTGCCGTCGGGAAGTCCCACAGCGGTCGCTCCCCGGCGACCGGCTTGTAGACGCAGGCCACGCTGTGGCCCGCGTGCTCCACGGTGCAGTAGAGCACGGCGTTGGACGCCTGGCGGATCTGTCCGCGGACGGTCAGCTCGCCGCGCTCCAGCAGGTCGTACGGCGTCGGTCTCGCCGGGTCGTCCGGCACGGCCCGCGGCATCACGCCTCCCGGCGATATCCGTTCTGACGCGGACATACGTGTCCCTCCGGGTCGAGCGGCAGGCTGCACAGCGGGCACGGCGGGCGGCCCGCGTTGACGACGTCCAGCGCGCGCTTGGCGAACGCCCGCGCCTGCGAGCCGGTCAGCCGCACCCGCAGCATCGGCGGCCCGTTCACCTCGTCCTGGAGCAGCCGCTCCTCGGCCTCGGCGAGGTCCTCCTCGGACTCCGCCTCCAGCTCCACCAGCGCCTGCGCCTCGACGATCATCCGCTGCTCGTCGCCGTCCCAGGCCAGGGCCATCGTGCCGACCCGGAACTCCTCCTCCACGGGGAGTCGAGCGGCGCGGTGTCGGACACCTCGGAGGGCGCGACGGCGGGCACCGGGCGTTTCCGCCGGTGCGCCTGACCACCTCGTCGAGCAGTTCGTCGATCCGCTCGGCGAGCGCGGCGACCTGCGTCTTCTCCAGAGCGACGCTGGTGGTCCTGCCGCCGCCCGACGCCTGCAAGAAGAAGGTGCGACGACCAGGCAGCCCGACCGTACCGGCGACAAAGCGGTCCGGCGGGTCATAGAGGAACACCTGACGGGACAACGTCCTGCTCCATTTGCTTCGACTGTCTCGGCTGTTACCTGTGTTGGTCACTCGCCCGGTCACGGAAGCGGCGGGTGGCACCGCTGGACCACCCTACTGCCCCTGGCGATCACGGTGCTCCGGCTTCCCGCCGACGGCGGCGTCCCCGGAACGGGCCGCCGCCGCGTCCTCCCGCGGGTCAGGCCGCCGAACTCGCCGGTGTCGCCCAGCCGTACGACGAAGGGCGCCCGGGGTGTAGCGGATGGCGGTGACCGAGCAGGGCTCGACCGAGATCCGCTGGAAGAGATCCAGGTGGAGGCCGAGGGCGTCCGCGACGATCGCCTTGATGACGTCGCCGTGCGAGCACATCAGGTAGACCGCGTCGGCGCCGTGCTCGTCCGCGATCCGCCCGTTCCACTCGCGCACCGCGTCGACCGCGCGTGCCTGCATCGCGCGCATGGACTCGCCGCCGGGGAAGACGACGGAGGACGGGTGCTGCTGCACGGTCGCCATCAGCGGCTCGTCGGCCAGCTCCGCCAGCTTCCGGCCGGACCACTCCCCGTAGTGGCACTCCCCGATCCGGTCCTCGGTGTGCAGCGGCAGTCCGGGCCTGGCGGCGAGCAGCGGCGCCAGGGTCTCCTGGCAGCGCTGGAGCGGGCTGCTGACGGCGGCGGCCAGCGGCAGCGCGCCGATCCGCCCGGAGCGCCGCCGCCTGGGCCGTGCCTCGCTCGTCCAGGGCGACGCCGGGCGTCCAGCCCGCGAGCACCCCGCCGTGTTGGCGGTCGTACGGCCGTGCCGGAGAAGGATCAAGGTGGGCATGGCTGCCACCCTACGTCCACCGAACGGCGGTACGCCCGGCCCGTACGCCCGGCCCGTGCGCTTCCCGGCCAACCGGGGCACAATGCCCCGAGTGATCGTGGACTGTGGCATCTACCGGGACGGGCGCCGTGTCGAGGGACCGGCCGACCTCTCGGACGCCCTCGCCGAGGCGCGCGCGGCGGGGACGCCTTCCTGTGGATCGGGCTGCACGAGCCGTCGGAGAAGGAATTCGAGCTGGTCTCCGCCGAGTTCGGACTGCACCCGCTGGCCGTTGAGGACGCGCTGCGCGCCCACCAGCGCCCAAGCTGGAGGTCTATGACGACTCGCTGTTCCTGGTCCTCAGCCGGTGCTGTACGACACCGAGCGCGACGCCGTCAGCAGCTCCGAGCTGATGGTCTTCGTCGGCGACTCCTTCGTGGTGACCGTGCGGCACGGCGCGGCCAACCCGCTCGGCGCGGTGCGCGAACTGCTGGAGCGGAGCCCGGAGGTGCTCCAGCACGGTCCGACGGCCGTGATGTACGCGGTGAGCGACGCGGTCGTCGACCAGTACCTGGACGTCGCGGACGAACTCCACGACGACCTGGACGAGTTGGAGGCGGAGGTGTTCGCGCCGGACACCGGCAGCGTCACGCACACCGCGGGCGGATCTACACCTTCAAGCGGCAGGTGATGGAGTTCCGGCGCGCGACGGGCCCGCTGGCGGAGCCGATGGCCCGGCTCGCCGGGGCCGGGGTGCCGTTCGTGCACGACCACGCGCAGCCGTTCTTCCGCGACGTCGCCGACCACCTCTCGCGCGTGAACGACCACGCCGACGGCCTCGACCGGCTGCTGACGGACGTGCTGTCGGCGCATCTGGCGCAGATGGGCGTGCGGCAGAACGACGACATGCGCAGGATCTCGGCGTGGGCGGCGATGGCCGCCGTCCCGACGATGATCGCCGGGGTCTACGGCATGAACTTCACGCACATGCCGGAGCTGCGGCAGCCGTGGGCTACCCGGCGGCGGTGGGCCTCATGGCCGCGGTGGTCGTCGCGCTCTACCGCTTCTTCAAGCGGCGCGGCTGGCTCTGATTCTTCAAGCGGCGCGGCTGGCTCTGAGCACGCCGCGCTCCCCACCACCGGAACCGGCCGGGACGCGGCGCGCGGGCCGGGCGGGTCAGGCGAACCCGGGGCGGGCGTCGCGGGCCCGCCGAGCGCGTCGCGCCGCTCGGGCATCCGCAGGCTCACCATGCGCCGCCAGCCACCGGCCAGTTCGACCGCGTACAGGGCGTCGACGCCCGCGACGAGCGCGGCCGACCTCACCTTCGACCAGCCCAGGATGCGGCCCATGTGGCCCATCGTGGCCAGGCTCACCCCGCGGTGGATCCGGATCTCGGCGAGGGCGCACTCGCGCAGGACGCGCTGGATGGTGCGGCCGTGCCCGGCGGCGGCCAGCCGCAGCAGTTCCTCGTGGCAGTACGCCAGGTGGTTGTCCTCGTCCGGGAGATCATGCGGATCGCCCGGCCGACGACCGGGTCGTCCCCGAAGCACCCGCGCAACATCGCCATCTGCTCGGCGGCACGCTGCTCGGTGACCCGGCTGTGGGCGAGGTAGGTGATGATGTCCCGCTCGGTCAGCGGCTCGTCGTGGCGCAGCTTGTCGTGCGGCAGCCCGATCCCCGCGCCTCCAGCAGCATCGTGTAGTCGGTCTCGGCCGGGACCTCCACGGGCTCCAGACCGCGCTTGCGCAGCAGCGCGTCGAAGATCCGGCCGTGCTTGTCCTCGTCGGCCCCGTGCCGGGCGATCTTCGGGGCGAGGCGCGCTGGGATTCCGGTACGAGCGCGGCGATGCGCCCGTTCTCCCAACCGCCCTGGGCCTCACCGCTGGCCGCGATCGAGCAGAAGAGCCGGAACGACTCGTCGTTGTCGAGGATCTCCTGGAACAGGCTCTTCGCCGAGAGCATCTTGGCCACCTCCGTGCACGACATCCGCGGAGGAAAAGTCAAATACCGTGCGTGGCCAGCTGGCAACCGCTGGTAGCCGTAACTGCGCCGAACGACGGAGCCCGGCGGTCTCCACGCGCGCGTAACCGAGGCGTACCGGGCGCGTTGTGCTCCGTGACGGCCGTGGCGGGAAGACCCCGAGCCCCCACCACGGCCGTGAATCCTCCCCACCGGACTCCGCTCTTCCGGCGTCCCCGCGGCGCGTACGGCGGCTACGAACCGGCCCCGGACCGCTCCAGCGCCTCGACGCCCGCCCGCAGCCCCGCGAGCCGCTCCTCCAGCGTGAAGCCCGAGGGTGCGAGCGACAGCGTGGTGACACCCGCCTCGGCGTAGGCGCGCATCCGGTCGGCGACGCGCTCCACGGGGCCGAGCAGGGTGGTGGAGTCGATGAGGTCCTGGGGCACGGCGGCGGCGGCCCCGCCTTGTCGCCCGCCAGGTACTTCTCCTGGATCTCGGCGGCCTCCTTCTCGTAACCCATGCGCTGCGCCAGCTTGTTGTAGAAGTTCTGCTTGGCGCTGCCCATGCCGCCCACGTAGAGCGCGGTGTAGGGGCGGAAGGTGTCCGCCAGGAGGGATGTCCGTGCCGACGGCCAGCGGCACGGTGGGTACGAGGTCGAAGCCGTCCAGGCCCTTGTCCGCCTTCGCGCGGCCCGCGCGAATCGGGCCGAGG
The DNA here is from genome assembly GCA_038070365.1 of Streptomyces sp. M19. Lineage (GTDB taxonomy): Bacteria > Actinomycetota > Actinomycetes > Streptomycetales > Streptomycetaceae > Streptomyces. The sequence continues at coordinate 1,695,623 of JAMYWE010000001.1, forward strand.
GTCGTCGACTCGGCGTGCTCGGGGCGAAGAAGACGACCAGCGCGCCGTCGGCGATCTCGCCGGTCTGCTCCAGGTTCTTCGGGCCGATGGCGGCGATGTAGAGCGGGATCCGCTCGCGCACCGGGTGCACGGTGAGCTTGATGGGCTTGCCGGGACCGCCGGGCAGCGGCAGCGTCCAGTTCTCGCCCTGGTGCGTCAGGCGCTCGCGCGACATCGCCTTGCGGATGATCTCCACGTACTCGCGGGTGCGGGCCAGCGGCTTGTCGAACTTCACCCCGTACCAGCCCTCGGAGACCTGCGGCCCCGAGACGCCGAGCCCGAGCCGGAAACGGCCGCCGGAGAGGAGTCCAGGGTCGCGGCGGTCATCGCGGTCATCGCGGGCGTCCGGGCCGGGATCTGGAAGATGCCGGAGCCGACGTCGATCCGCTCGGTCCGCGCCGCGACCCAGGACAGCACGGTGGCGGCGTCCGAGCCGTACGCCTCCGCGGCCCAGCACACCGAGTAGCCGAGCTTGTCGGCCTCGCGCGCGACGGCGAGGTTGTCCGCGTCCATCCCGGCTCCCCAGTAGCCGAGGTTGATTCCGAGCCTCATGCCGCTCCCTTACCGATCAGTAACGTCCCTGTGCCGGGGACTCTAGCGCGGACCCCGGGGTACGTCAGGATGGGGTTATCCACAGGGTGGCCAAGGCCCGGACCTCGGACAGTAACCTCGACGTTCATGGAGCAGAGGCACCTCGGCCGCACGGGCCTGCGCGTATCCCGAATCGGGCTCGGCACCCTCACCTGGGGGCGGGACACCGACGAACACGACGCGGCCGCTCAGCTCAAGGCGTTCTGGGAGACGGGCGGGACGCTCGTCGACACCGCGGACGTCTACGCGGACGGCGGCGCCGAGTACCTGCTGGGGCAGCTGATCGAGGACCTGGTGCCGCGCCGCGATCTGGTGATCGCCACGAAGGCGGGCAGCGTTCCCGACCCCGACCGCCGCTTCGACGGTTCCCGCGGCCACCTGCTCGACGCCCTGGACGCCTCGCTGGAGCGGCTGGGCACCGACTACGTCGACCTGTGGCAGGTGCACGCCTTCGACCCCGCCACCCCGTGGAGGAGACGCTCCAGGCGCTGGACATAGCCGTGGCCACGGGCCGCGCGCGCTATGTGGGGTGTCCAACTTCTGCGGCTGGCAGCTCGCCAAGGCCGCCACCTGGCAGCTGGCCGCCCCGGCGCCCGTGTCCGGCTGGCCAGCACGCAGATGGAGTACTCGCTGCTCCAGCGCGGTGTGGAGCGCGAGGTGCTGCCCGCCGCGGTCGACCTCGGCGTCGGGCTGCTGCCCTCCTCGCCGCTGGGGCGCGGCGTGCTGACCGGCAAGTACCGCCATGCCACGCCGTCGGACTCGCGGGGCGCCTCGGAGCAGATGGCGCCGTTCGTCGCCCCGTACCTCGACGACGAGGCGACCCGGATCGTCGACGCGGTCGTCACCGCCGCCGACGGACTCGCCACGACCCGCTGCACGTGGCCCTCGCCTGGGTCCGCGACCGGCCCGGTGTGGCGGCGCCCATCATCGGCGCCCGCAACGCCCAGCAGTTGAAGGCCGCGCTGTCGGTGGAGGCGCTTAGTCTTCCCGACGAGATCTGCCAGGCGCTCGACGACGTGTCGGCGCCCGTGCACCGCTATCCCGACCAGGACTGGAGCACGCTGTGACCACCGACCGCCCGGCCGCCGAGGCCGCCACCGCAGCCGAGGAGGGGCCGCCCCGAACAGGCGGCGACCGGTGCCCCGCAGCCCGCCACCGGACACCCCGGCGACAGATCCCGGCGACGCCCCGGCGGCCGGGCGCCCGGACGGGCGAGGCGGCGGACAGGCCCGCGGCGGGCGCGGGCAAGCGGTCGGCGGCGGCCGAGGCGCTGGCCGCGGCGGTCCGGGCGGTGGAGAGCGGCGAGCGCTCGGCGGCCTCGTTCTTCACCGAGACCGCCCGCCCGCCCGCGCCGCGCGCCGCCGAGCGGCAGCGGACCACGGCGGGGAATCGACTGGCGGCCCGCGCCCCGGGCGGGCGGACCCGGCGCCGCCCCGGCCGCGGGTGCCCCGGGCGGGCGGACCGGGTGCGGTTCAGCCCGGCGGCGGGTGGTCGCCCGGGCGCCGAGCGGCTCTCCCGTGGGCCCGCCGACCCGGGCGTCCTGGGTGAGGTCCGGCAGGTGCTCGCGGCGGGCGGCGCCCGGAGCAACTGGCCGAGCAGGTCGCCGAGGCGCTCGGCGACCGTGCGGCGGAGGCGCTGCGCGAGGACCCGTGGCAGCTGCTGGCCGTCCGCGGCGTACGGCACGACCAGGCCGACGGCTTCGCCCGCGCGCTGCTCGGGCCCGCGTGCGGGCCGGGCGACGAGCGCAGGGCCCAGGCCCTGACCGGCTGGCTGCTGGAGCGGGCCGCACTGGAGGGCCACACCGCGATGGAGTCCGACGCGCTCCGGGCCGCGCTGGGCAAGCTGTCCGTGCCCGACCCGGACGAGGCGCTGCGCACGGCGGTGGCCGAGGGCGCGGTGCTGGTCTTCCAGGACGCGCTCGACGCCCTCCCGGGCGCGCGCGTGGCGGAGACCGACGAGGACGACGAGGCGCAGCCGGTCCGGGTGCTCCTGGGCCTGGACCGCCACGCGCTGGCCGAGGAGAGCCTGGCCGACGGGCTGACCAGGCTGACGAGCACGCTCACCACCGGGGACAACGCCACCGGGGACAACGCCACCACTGAGGAGGCGGCCGAACCCGCTGCGGATCCGGACGCCGACGACGGCCCCGACCCCGAAGCCTCCGCAGCCCCGAGGCCACCGCTCCCCGGCCCCGACTGGGCCGCGGCGGCCGACGCCGCGCCGAGTCCGTCCGCCGGTGAGCTGATCCGTGCCGTCGCGGACAGCGGCCTCGTCGCGCACAGCGGCGGTGAGGCGGCGCGCGCGGAGCCCGCGGCGCTGGTCGCCGCCGCCAGGTCGGTCGGCCTGCGCGCGTACGGGACGGCGCACAGCGAGGACGGCAGGCGGCGGCTGGCCGCGGCGATCGGCCCGGAGGGCGACACCGCGGCCCTCACCCTGGCCGGGCTGCTCTCCGGCCGCGAGGGCCCCGGGCGGGACGAGGACGGCGCGCTCGCGCTGGACCTGCTCGCCGTGCTGGACGCGCCCCAACTGGACGTGGAGACGGCCGCGATGCTCGTCGAGTCGCTGCCGGACGGGGCCAGGCTGGTGCTCAGCGGCGACCCGGGCGTGCTGTGGTCGGCGGGCCCCGGCAGGGTCTTCGCCGATCTCCTGGCGGCCCGCTGCTGCCCGCAGGTCGTCTCCCGTACGCCCGACCCGGGCCCCATCGGCGAGTTGGTCTCGTCCGTCGGCTTCGGGGAGCTGAGCCAGGTCGAGGCGCCGGGCAAGGAGGTGGTGATCGTCCCGGTGCGCGAGGCCGGGGAGGCGGTGCACCGCACCGTGCAGCTGGTCGCCGACTCCATCCCGCGCGCGATCGGGGTGCCGCCCGAGCAGACCCAGGTGATCACTCCGGGCCACGGCGGCGCCGCGGGCACCCGGGCGCTCAACGCCGCGCTCAAGGAACGGCTCAACCCCGGCCCCGGCCGGTTCGGGGCTTCGACCCGGGCGACCGCGTCGCGTACACCCGGCGCCCGGCCGTGCCCTGCGGGCACGGTCGTCTCGGCGGACACCGACGGCCTGCACCTGGACTGCGCGGGCTCCCCGTGGTCGTACCGCGCGAGCAGGTGCCCGGCGTGGTGCGGCACGGCTGGGCGCTCACCGCGCACCAGGCGGCGGGGACGCGCTGGCCCGCCGCCGTCGTGGTGCTGCCGGGCGACGCCGCCGCCGGGCTGACCCGGTCCTGGGTGTACACCGCGTTCGGCCGCGGCGAGCGGCATCTGTCCGTGGTGCACGGGTGGACACCGCGCTGCCGCGGGCGGTGGCGGAGATTCCGGTCACCGAGCGGACCACCCGGCTGCGCTCCTGCTGCGGCCCGGGAGCGCGCGGACCTGACGAACGAAGAGGCCCGTCGGGCGCCCGGATCACGGGGGCTCGACGGGCCGGAGCACGGTCCCGGCGCGGGCCGGGACCAGAGGTCAGAAGCGGCCCCGGGCGTCTCGACGCGATCGGGCGTCGGGCGTCGGGGTGCCGCTTCCGGGCTCAGCTCTCCGGGCCGAGGACCTCCAGGTCGTCCTCGTCGTCCAGTTCCTCGTCGAAGACGGAGCTGACGTCGAAGCGGCACACCACGCGCTCCGGGTCCGCCTGGTCGAAGGGCGCCGACAGCCACTCCCCGGCTCGGCGGGCTCGTCGACGGCCGTCACCCACAGCGTGGAGTCGCCCTCTTCGAGGCCGAACTCCTTGTAGCGGGAGGCGATCTCGTCCGGTTCGTACTCCCCGAACAGCACGTTGAGGGCGGCATGGACGCTGCCGCCCGCGACGGACGCCCGTTCGCCGCGCTGTTCCCGGTGACGACCTCCGGGTCCAGTTCGGCGACCCGCTGGGCCTGGGAGAGCAGTCGCTGCGGTTCCGCGACCGTGTAGTCCCGGCGGATCAGGACACTCAGGGCGCTCGGTTCCTCGGGTCCCGCGTAGGCGGGCAGCGTGCCGTCACCGGGGATCTCGAAGGGGTGACCTCGTCGTAGGCGTCGTAGAGCAGCTCGTCGTAGACCTCGGCTGCCGCGGCCAGTTCGTTGAACGCGGCATACACGTCCGGGTCATCCTCGCCCGACCGGCGTTCGACAGCGTCGAGGTGACGATCCAGTGCGGCTTTCAGCGCTTCAGCGGCGGCGCGTACCTCGGCAGCGGATGGCTGCGCAGCATCAGACATAGTGCAGACGCTATCCGTACCAGGGCAGTTCCCGCACAATAGATGCGATGCCGGAATACGAATTCTGCGATGTGTATGTGCCTCGGGGCGTGTCCCGCAAGGCCACCACCCGCCTGCTGACCGACCATGCCGAGTACGGACACTGGGAGTTGGACCGACTCCGCCTCAACCCCGACGGCAGCCGCAGGGTGCGGTTGCGCCGCCGGATCATCCGCCAGCTCCGCGCGACCTGGTGAGCCGCGCGGCCCGCTGAGCCGCTGACCTCGGTCTCGACGTCAGCGGGACGCGGTGGCCGCGCGGCCCGCTGAGCGGGCCCCGGCGTACGGGGCCCGCCGCGCGAGGCGCCGGGCGTGTGCCCAGGCGCCTGGGTACGGCTGTTCTCAGTGCTGTGCCGCGCGGGCCCGGCGGTAGAGCACCGCCCCGGCGAGGAGCAGGCCACCGGCCGCCGGGAGGGCGACGCCGACCGTCCCCATGCCGGTCTGCGCCAACTGCTCCGTGCCCGCCGACCGCTGCGGGTCCGCGACCTGGGAAGGAGAGGCGGGCCGCGCCGCCGCCCGCTCCTGGCCGCCGCCCACCGGGTCACCGGCCCGGTGCCTGCCGGTCGACCGCTCCGCGCGGTCGGACGTCTCGGGCGATCCGGGTGCGTGTCTCCCGGGTGCGCGGAGTGGCCCGGGTGGTGATCGCCCGGGATCGAACCACCGGGGTGTGGTGGCCGGGGGCGCCGGGGCGTCGCACGAGTTGCCCGTGGCGGGTTGCCCACGCCGATCACGTTGACGCTGTTGCCGCATGCGTTCACCGGCGCGTGGACCGGTGCCTGCACGTCGTTCCCCGAGGCGACGCCCGGCGATCCCTGCGCGCCGCCGTGGGCGCTGGAGCCGCCGCCGTGGTGGCCACCGTGATCCCCGCCGTGCCCCTCGGAACCACCGGAGTCGTTCTCGCAGTGGTTACCGGCCGACGGGTTCAGCGCCCCGACCACGTCCACCGAGTTGCCGCAGGCGTTCACGGGCACGTCGATCGGGATCTGCACCGAATTGCCCGAGGCGACGCCGGAGAGCCGACCGCACCACCTTCGGCTCCCGCCCCGGCGTACGCGTAACCACCGGTCACCGCCAGCACACCACTGGCGGCCGCCATGGTGATCAGCCCTTTTCTCGCAACCTGTCGCATTCGATCACTCACCGAGCTTTCTGTCTTACATGTACGACAGGTGGCCCCGGAGTGCGTGGCACGCACTCCGGGCCACCCGACCACATCCCTAAGGGACGTGCTTCAACGTCACTTGTTGACGCAGTGGGCGCCGAACGCCGGGTTCAGCAGCCCAACCACGTTGATCGTGTTGCCGCAGACGTTCACCGGCACGTGGATCGGCACCTGGATGGTGTTACCGGAAACCACACCGGGAGAGTTCAGAGCCGCACCCTGGGCACCGGAGTCGGCGACAGCCAGCCCAGCACCGGCGAGCACCAGGCCACCCGTGGCAGCCGCGGCAGCAACGACCTTCTTGATCATGTATTCCTCCTAGTTGGCACTGCGGCCCCAGCCTCGGACCGCACACCGTGTAACGAGGAGGAGGGAATCGGGTACGAACCCCTATCTCGGTTCACTCATTTCGGTGAGGAGAGCATGTCTGACCGAATCGGCGGGCCGCCGCACGCCCGTTGTGGCGGCCTCCGGGGCTCAGCAGGCGTCGAGGAACCGGTCAAGCACGCGGACCCCGAACTTCAGCCCGTCCACCGGCACTCGCTCGTCCACGCCGTGGAACATCCCGGCGAAGTCCAGCTCCGCCGGCAGCTTCAGCGGCGCGAACCCGAAGCAGCGGATGCCGAGATCGTCGAAGGACTTGGCGTCGGTGCCGCCCGACAGGCAGTACGGCACGGCGCGGGCGACCGGGTCCTCGGCCTTCAGCGCCGACTGCATCGCCTCGACCAGGTCGCCGTCGAAGCTCGTCTCCAGCGCCTTGTCCGCGTGCACGTCCTCGCGCCTCACGCGCGGGCCGAGCACCCGGTCGATGTCGGCGAGGAACTCCTGCTCGTAGCCGGGCAGGAACCGGCCGTCCACGTGCGCCGTGGCCTGCCCGGGGATCACGTTGACCTTGTACCCGGCGCCCAGCATCGTCGGCGCCGCGGTGTTCTGGAGCGTCGCACCGATGATCTTGGCGATGCCGCCGAGCTTGGCGAGCGTCTCCTCCATGTCCTCGGGGTCCAGCGGAGTGCCCAGCGCGTCGGACAGCTCGTCGAGGAAGGACCGTACGGTCTTGGTGACGCGCACCGGGAACTTGTGCCGCCCGAGTCGGCCGACCGCCTCGGACAGTTCGGTGATGGCGTTGTCGTTGTTCGTCATCGAGCCGTGCCCGGCGGTGCCGTCCACGGTGAGCCGCATCCAGTGCATGCCCTTCTGGGCGGTCTCGATCAGATACAGCCGGAGATCCTCGTTGACCGAGAACGAGAAGCCGCCGACCTCGCCGATCGCCTCCGTGACGCCCTCGAACAGATCCGGGTGCTTCTTCACCAGGTGCTTGGCCCCGTACACCCCGCCCGCCTCCTCGTCGGCGAGGAAGGCCAGCACGATGTCGCGCGGCGGCTTGCGCCCGCTGCGCAGCCTGTCCCGTACGACCGCGAGCGTCATCGCGTCCATGTCCTTCATGTCGACCGCCCCGCGGCCCCAGACGCAGCCGTCCGCGATCTCCCCGAGAACGGATGGTGCGTCCAGTCCTCGGCGTTGGCCGGTACGACGTCGGTGTGCCCGTGGATGAGCAGCGCCGGACGCGAGGGTCCTCCCCTCGATCCGCGCCACGGTCGACGCCCTGCCCTGGTGCGACTCGAAGATCCGCGGCTCCAGCCCCACCTCGGCGAGCTTCTCGGCGACGTACTCCGCGGCGGCGCGCTCTCCCGGCCCGGAGTGGTCGCCGTAGTTGCTGGTGTCGATCCTGATCAGATCGCGGCACAGGTCGACGACCTCGTCCTCGCCGCTGATCGTGCCGGTGGTCGTCGCGGCCGAAACCGACTCGCTCACGCTGCCTCCTCGTGTCTCGCTGCCCCGGGCCCGCCCGTCCGTACGCGGTGGCCCGCGGCGGGTCCACGGCCATCCTCCTCGCCCATCGCCACAGCCCAAGGCTGCAATACCGCCGTCACGCCGCCGACACAACGCCCGTCCGGGCGGGTCCGCGGCGGGCTCCGCGGCGTGATCGGACGTGATCGAGCACGCTCCGATGTTTGCTATGGTTTTCCACGTCGCGACGGCCACGGCCACGCGGCGGACACCTGGTCCGGGTGGCGGAATGGCAGACGCGCTAGCTTGAGGTGCTAGTGCCCTTTATCGGGCGTGGGGTTCAAGTCCCCTCGGACACCAGCAGCGAGAACAGCCCCTCATGAGGGGCTTTTTCGTTCCGGGCGGCGGTCAGGACACACGCCACGAGACGCCGGCCGGGTGTGGTCGGCGCCTCGCGTGGGCTTGCGGCGGGTCAGCGGGGCTGTGGGGCGGACTCGTGGGTTGTCGGTTGCGGTGCGGGCTCCGGGGTGCGGGGCTCGTGCCGCGTACGAGGAGGACCGAGGCGACCGTCAGGAGTTGGCAGACCACGACGAACAGCACGACGAGCCAGGGCCGCCGCTCGCGGCTACCAGGGCCGTGGCGATGAAGGGCGTGGTGCCGCCGAGGATCATCACGTTGATCTCGCGGGAGGCCGCGATGGCGGTGAAGCGGTAGCGGGTCGCGAAGAGTTCGGACAGGAAGGCGGACTGGGAGCCCAGCATGGCGCTCTGGCCGACTCCGTAGGCGATCACCATGGCGAGGACGACCACGGCGGGGCGTTCGGTGTCGAGCAGGACGAAGTACAGCGGCATGTACAGGGCCGTGAAGACGGCTCCGCCGAGCAGGACGGGGCGCGGCCGACGCGGTCCGACAGCAGGCCGAAGAGCGGGACGGCGATGACGCTGCTCCCGGTCGCGGCCACGACCCCGACGGTCGCCACGGTCCCGGACATCTCCAGCGTGTTCTTGATGTAGCTCAGCGAGAAGGTGTTGACGAGGTAGCCCGCCACGTTCAGGCCGGAGCCGCAGAGCAGGCCGACGACGAGTTGGCGCGGGCTCTCGCGGAGCGCCTGGACCAGCGGGATCTTCTCCGGCTCGGCCACCGCCCTGTTGATCTTCTTCTTCGCCGCGACGAAGTCGGGCGTCTCCTCCACCCGGCGCCGGATGAACAGGGCCACACCGAAGATCACGAAGCTCGCGAGGAACGGCACCCGCCACAGCCAGTCCAGCAGCACCTGGCGCGGGGCGGTGTCGAGGAGGGCGAAGAACCCGGTGGACAGGACGAAGGCCAGGCCCACGGACGCCTGGGAGAAGGACGTGTAGAAGCCCCTGCGGTGGGCGGGGTGTACTCCGACACCGCGGTCACCGCGCCGGCGAACTCGGCTCCCGCGCCCAGCCCTGGAGCACGCGGGTCAGGGCGAGCAGGACCGGCGCCCACACCCCGATGACGTCGTACGTGGGCAGGAAGCCGACCGCGACCGTGGCCGCTCCCATGAGCGTCACGGTGAAGATCAGCACCGGTTTGCGGCCGACCCGGTCGCCGATGTGGGCGGCGACGAGGCCGCCGATGGGGCGGACGAAGAACGCCACGGCGAAGATCGCGAAGGACGCGAGGGTGCCGGCGACGGCGCTTGAGTCGGGAAAGAACAGGGGCCGAAGACCAGGGCCGAGGCGGCTCCGTACAGGGCGAAGTCGTACCACTCGATCACCGTTCCGATGGAACTGGCCATGGCGATCCGGCGGGCTGCCCGACTGTCGAATTCCGCGGGTGAGGGAGATGCTTGGGACATGGTGACTCTTTTCTGGATCGCCATTGCCGGTTCGTCGTTGAATCGCAAAGCGCGACACCGCTCGGTGAGCGTTTCCGGGCGCGTTGTCTCACTGGCGCGAAAACACGGGGACACGTCAGCGGTGTGGAAAGCCGGACGGCACGTCAAGGCTTTCGGGCGTACCGGCCGCGCACGGCCGGTACGTGGGAGGGAGATCAGCGGCCGGACGGCGCGATGGCCGCGCGGAGCCGGGAAGCGCGGTGGGGTCGGAGAGCGCGGAGCCCACGGCGACGCCCCGGCAGCCCGCGTCGAGGAAGGATTTCGCGTTGTCCGCGTCGACCCGCCGGTGGCGACGAAGCGCGCGGTGGGGAAGGGCGCCAGCTGGGCGGTGATCCAGCCGGGGCCCAACTGGGCGGCGGGGAACGCCTTGAGCCAGGTGAGGCCGGTGGCCATGGCCGCCGCGATCTCGGTGGCGGTGGCGACGCCGGGCAGGTGCGGCAGGCCCGTCCGCCGGGACTCGGCGACGACGTCGGGTGCAGCCCGGGGCGACGGTGAAGGCGACGCCCAGGTCGCGGACGGCGGTCAGCTGGTCGAGCGTGGTGACCGTGCCCGCGCCGATGCCTTTGCCGAGGGATTTCGCCGCGTCCAGCGCGGCGCGGAGCGCCGGAAGCGCGTCCGGGCTCTGCACCGGCACCTCGACCAGTTCCACTCCGAACTCCCAGGCGCGTTCGCACATTTCCACGGTCTCGGCGGGGCCGAGATTGCGGAAGATGCCCAGTACGGGATGTCGTTCCAGGTGGTTCCGGAAGAACTCAGCGCTTTCCATGGTGATCTCCTCTCCAGCCCAGCTTCTGGGACACTTCCCGGCTGGCTTCGCGGAATTGCTCAAGGTGCTCACGGAGTTCTTCCAGGGGCGACGGCGCTCAACGCCGTTATGGAGATTCCGTGGGTGACCCGGCCTCGTGCGTCGAAGACGGGAAGGGCGACGCAGTTGATGTAGTCCTCGTGTTCGCCGTTGTCCTCGGCCCATCCGTTCTCCCGGGCCCGCTCGATCTCCCGCTCCAGCGCGGCGCGGCTGGTGATGGTCGTGGGCGTGTAGCTCTCGAAGGTGGCGGCGTCGAGGATGCGGGCGCGGGTGGGTTCGTCCTGGTAGGCGGTGATGATCTTCGCCACGCCCGCCGTGTGCGTCAGGGCGGGCAGGCCGATCCGGGATCCCATGGCGACGCTGCCGCGCCCGTCGACCTTGTCGACGTACACGATCCGGTCGCCGACGAGTTCGCCGAGGTGGACCGTGTGCCCGTACCGCTCGCTCAGCCGCTGGAGCACCGGGTGCGCCAGCGAGCGGGCCTCCACCTGGTCGAGCGCCATCTGCCCGAGCGCGATCAGCTCGAAGCCCATGCCGTATCCGCCCTCGGGGAGCCGTCGCACGAAGCCGCTGTCCTCCAGGGTCTGGAGCAGCCGCAGCGCGGTGGACTTGTGCACGCCCAGCCGCTCCGCGACCTCGCCGAGGGTGCGGCTCCTGTCCGAGACGAAGCGGATGATGTCAATGGCGCGCGCGACGGTCTGCGACATGGGCGCTCGCTCCTTCGGTCGGGGGCGCGGTGTCGGCGCCGACGTACGGGGTCCGGTCGCCAGCCTCCTCACCAGTTCACCGGCGGACGGCAGTTCGGCGAGGTCGGAGGGGACGCGAGGACCTTGAGGCCACATAGTGGCCCATGCGCAGCCGCGTGGTCTCGTCGCGGCCGTCCAGCAGTCCGCTGAGCCAGCCCGCGGCGAACGCGTCACCGGCGCCGACCGCGTCCACCACGGTGACCTTCCTGGCGGGCTCCCGGAAGACCCGGCCGGGGTGAACGCGACCGCCTCCAGGGCCGCGTCCTGACGACCACGTGGGCCGGTCCGTCCAGCAGGTCCCGCACGCTCTCCGCGTCCGAGGTGCCCCACAGGGTCTGGGCCTCGTCCCGGCCGACGAACACGACGTCGCTGTGCCGGGCGAGGTCCAGCAGTTCGGCCGGGCCGCGGCCCGTGTCCCACAGCGACGGCCGGTGGTTCACGTCGAAGCTCACCAGGGAGGGCCCCAGCGGCCGGTCGCGCACGACGTGCCGGGTCAGCTCCCAGGTGCTCGCGGAGAGGGCCGCGGTGACGCCGCTGACGTGCGTCACGGCGGGCCGCCGGGCGCGCCACGCCGGGACGTCGGCGACGCTCAGCGCGGCGGCGGCCGAGCCCGAGCGGTAGTAGTAGACCTTCGTGCCCGAGGCCGTCGGGTCCTTGAAGTACACGGCGGTGGGCCGCTGCCGGTCCCGGCGTACGAGGCCGAGCCCCACCCGTGGCCGCGCAGGAGTCCAGGACGATGTCGCCGAGCGGGTCGTCACCCACGGCCCCGGCCCACGCCGTGGTGTGGCCGAGTCCGGCGAGCAGCGCGGCCACGTTCGACTCGGCGCCGCCCGGCCGCAGGACGAAGGTGTTGTCCGCGGTGAGCCGTCCGCCCGTCCGCGGCGTGACCATGACCATGGTCTCCCCGATGGCCAGCAGGTCGACCGGCGCCGGGTGGCCGCTCTCCCGGGCGGCGGTGGTCTCGGTCATGGCGTCCCTCCCGCCCGTACGACGTTGCGCAGCGGGGCCCCGACGGACAGCCGCAGGAGGTTGTCCGCCACCTCCTCGGCCCGGTCGCGGTAGGTGTCGTCGGCGTTGGCCGAGCAGTGCGGCGTCATCACGACGTTGTCGAGTTCCGCGAAGGGCAGGCGCGAGGGCGGGACGGTTCCGGGCGACGCCGGGGTGTGCCACACGTCCAGCGCGGCCCCGGCGATGGTCCGGTCCCGCAGCGCCTCGTACAGGGCGGTCTCGTCGACCACCGCGCCCCTGCTGACGTTGACGAGCAGGCCGTCGGCGCCGAGCCGCCGCAGTCGGCGCGCGCCGATCAGGCCCCGGTCTCCTCGGTGAGCGGGCAGGTCAGGACGAGTACGCGGCAGGCGTCGAGCAGTTCGTCCAGCGCGCCGATGCCGTCAATCCACTCCAGGTCCGGGTCGGTGGTGTCGCGTCCCGCGCGGAGCGCCGTACGGCGACGGGCCGCATGCCGACCGCGCCGCACAGCCGGGCGACGGCCCGGCCGATGTGCCCGAGGCCGACGATGCCGACCACCGTTCCGGGCAGGGTGCCGAACCGGGGCGCGTCCGGGTCCACCAGCCGGTGTGCCAGCGGCCCGCCGCAACTCCGCGTCGCGCCACAGCAGTTGGCGGTGGACGGCGAGCACGGTCATCAGCACGTGTTCGGCGATGGAGCGGCCGTGGCCGTGGGCGTTGGCGACCGTGACCCGGGTCGGGAGGGCGTCGAGGGCGACGTGGTCGGTGCCCGCCGCGGTGATCTGGAGCAGCGTGAAGTCCGGGCCGAGCGCGGGCGCAGCCCGTCGTCGAAGAAGACCCCACGTACGCGTCCGCGCCGCGCAGCCGCTCGCGCACCGCGTCGGGGCCGCCGTCGGGGCCGTCGTCCGGGACGTACTCCAGGTCGACGCCGCGTGCGGCGAGGGCGGCGCTGTCGCGCAGCCAGGGCCAGACGCCGGGTCGGTGACCACCGTCCGCATGCTCAGCCTCCGGTCGCGGGGTAGGCGCTGGTGTCGACGTACATCCGGTTCCAGACCGGGGTGACGACGAGTTCGTTGACGCAGACCTTGGGCGGCAGCGCGGCGACCGAGCCGACGACCTCGGCGACGTCCTCCGGGACCAGCATCCGGCCAGTTCCTCGGCCGGGGCGGCACCGGCCTGGTGCGCAGGATCGGGGTGTCCACCTCTCCGGGCACAGGTGGGTGGCCCGGACGCCGCTGCGGCCCTCCTGGTCGTTGAGGGTCTCCACGAGCGCGCCGAGCGCGGTCTTGCTGGCGCTGTACGCCGCGCCCGCGGCTGACATGTAGCGCCAGCCCGCCCACGAGGACACCACGAAGACCTGGCCGAACCCGGCGGCCCGGAACCCGGGCAGCACGGCCAGGACACAGCGGGTCACCGCGTTCAGGTTGGTGTCGACGACCCGCGTGAAGTCGGCGGCGGTCAGCTGCGACCACCAGCGGTCGCGCACGTTGGTGCCCGCCGAGCACACGAGCACCTCCAGCGGTCCGGCGTCGTCGGCGGCGCGGCGGTGGGCCTCGGTCACGGAGGCGTCGTCGGTGACGTCGACCGGTACGGCCAGCGCCTGCCCGCCCGCCTCGGTGATCTCCCGGACGGTCTCGTCGAGCAGGTGCTCACGGCGGCCCGAGACGGCCACGGTGTAGCCGTCGCGGGCCAGGCGCAGGGCGGTGGCCCTGCCGATGCCGCTGCCCGCGCCGATCACCCAGGCGCCCCGGTGGGCCGTTGTCCGCGTCATGCGATTCCTTCGTTCCGGCTCCGGCCGTCGGCGGCCGGGCGTCCTGCGGGACGGGTCGATGAACACCTTCACGCTGCCCTCGCCCGCGGCGGCCGCGGAAGGCGTCGGCCGCCGAGCCGAGGGGAAGGTGCGGGTGGGAGGCGGGACAGCGCCAGCGCGTCCCGCTCGATCAGGTCGATCGCGGTGGCGAAGTCGTCCGGCGCGTACACGCGGGTGCCGATCAGGCGGTGCTCGGCGAAGTTGAGCGCGCGCAGGTCGACCGCGGGGGCGACTTGTAGACGCCGACGATGACGATCGTGCCCTGGATCCGCGCGGCGCCGGTCAGCGCGGCGGCGACGCTCGGGTGCCCGGCCGAGTCGAAGACGAGGTCCGCCCCTCCCCGCCGTGCGCTCGCGGATCCGCTCCGGCGTGGTGTCGTCGGACGGCAGCACCGGGAAGCCGTAGCTCTCGGCGACCCCGCGCCGCCAGGCGTTGGGCTCGACGAGGACGACGTCCCCGGCGCCGCGGTGCCGGGCGACCAGGGCGGTGAGCAGGCCGATGGGGCCCGCGCCGAAGATCACGACGCGTTCGCCTCCGGCCAGTCCGGAGCGGGTGACCGCGTGCACGGCGACGGCGAGCGGCTCGGCGAGGGCGGCGAGCCCCGGTGCGACCTCGGGCGCACCGGGTGGACCGCCGCGGCGCGTACGGCGACGTACTCGGCCAGTCCGCCGGGCTCGTCCACGCCGTACAGCCCGAGTCCGGCGCACACGTGGGCGTTGCCCGAGGCGCAGGCCCGGCAGGCGGGCTCAGTGCCCCGGTCGGCGCAGGCGATCAGGGGCGTACGGCGACCTGGGTGCCGACCGGGGCCGGCGGCGGCCCGCGTCGCGGCGACCGTGCCGACGAACTCGTGGCCGATGACCGTCCCCGGCCGGGCGCGGGCGTGCTGGCCGCGCAGGATCGCCAGGTCGGAGCCGCAGATGCCGACCCGGGTGACCCGGACCAGGATCTGCCCGCGTCGACACGCGGGACCGGAACGGTCTGCTCCGTGAGTCGGTCGACACCGGCCCACGCCACCGCGCGCATCGAGCCGCCCGGCCCGCCCAAGCCATCCGGCTCGCTCGAACCTTCCGGCCCTGTCGAACCGGCGTCCCGCACTGATCCGGCGTTCACGACCCACCTCCAGATGTTGCAAATATTGCAACGCCATAGTGCTATGTGCAAAAGTAGGCCGCGGCGGTTTAGCATGTCAACGTCCCGCGAGGGATCGAACGGCTGAGGAGAGGAATGGCCATGGAGATCACCAGCGTCGAAGCGCGGCATGTCGCCCGGTCGATGTGGGGCAACTTCTGGCAGCAGCAGAAGAGCGTCCGCGGGCCCAGCCCGATGAACCAGTTCCCGCGCCGCGGGAGGGCTGGTCCTGGTACACCTGGCCGCAGGGCATCGTCGTGGTGCGGGTCACCCTCGCCGACGGGACCACCGGAATCGGCTACTCCGAGGACGGCGTCGGGGCGGCCACGCTGATGGTCAACGCCCACCTCGGCCGCCTCGCCACCGGCCTCGACGCGTCGGCGACCGAGCAGATCTGGGAGCAGCTGTACCGGGCGTCCCTGGTCTACGGGCGCAAGGGCGCCGCGATCGAGGCGATCAGCGCCATCGACATCGCCGTCTGGGACGCGGTGGGCAAGTCACTTGGCCGCCCGTCCACCAACTGCTCGGCGGCCCGCACGGCAAGCGGGTCCGCGCGTACGCCAGCAAGGTGCAGCCCGACGACGACCTCCGCGAAGTGCGGCGCATGGCACGGGACTACGCCGACCGCGGCTACACCGGCGTCAAGGCCAACTGGCCGTACGGACCGGCCGACGGACGCCGGGGAACGCTGGCCAACCTCCGGTACATCGAGGCGATCCGCGACGAACTGGACGACGACGTCGAGCTGATGAGCGACGCCTACATGGGGTGGGACCGGCCCTTCGCCACGCAGATGCTGCGCGGCCTGGCCGGGCTCGGCCTGCGCTGGGTGGAGGAGCCCTCATCCCCGACGACGTCCGGGGCCACGCCATGCTGCGCGAACTCGGTCTCGTACCGATCGCGACCGGCGAGCACGAGTTCACCCGGCACGGCTTCCAGGCCCTGCTGGACGCCGGGGCGGCGGACGTGCTCCAGCCCGACGTGCACCGGGTCGGCGGCATCACCGAGTTGCGGCGGGTGTGCCAGCTGGCGTCGGGCTCCGAGGTCGAGGTCATCCCGCACGTCTACTCCGCGGCCACCCTGCACGTGGTCCTCTCCCAGCCCAACTGCACCTGGATCGAGCACCTGACGAACCCGTCCTACTGGGGCACGACCAGCGGGTGGACCCGCTCTTCCTCGGCGAGCCCGAGGTGGTCGACAGGGCGCCCGGCTCCCGACCGAGCCCGGCATCGGGCTGCGGATCAACGAGAAGGCGCTCCCGGAGCTGGCCGACTGGGTGGAGTGAGCCCACCGGGCCCCTCCGGCCGGGCCCCTCCGGCCGGGACACGTCTCCGGCCGGGCCCTCCGGCCGGGACACGTCTCCGGCCGGGCCGCCTCCGGCCGGTGCGTCTCGGCTCGCGCGCCTGGGCCCGTCCGTCTCGGCCCGCCGACCGGCGGCGCTCGTGGTGGCCCGTGCCGCCGGTCCGTGGAAAGTCCGCGGGAAGGTCAGCCCGTGGCGCCGAACCGGGCCGCCTCCGTCGTCCAGGCCGCGGCCTGTTCGCTGAGCGAGAGGCCGAGCCCGGCGCGCGCCGGGATGGCCATGCGGCCGTCGCGGACCTCCAGCCGCTCGTTGAACATCGGCTCCAGCCACTCGAAGTGCTCGACCCACGCGGTGCGCGGGTAGGCCGCCGAGAGATGGACGTGGATCTCCATGGCGAAGTGCGGGGCGAGGTCGCGGCCCTTGTGGTCGGCGAGCGCCATGATCCGCAGGAACGGGTGATGCCCCGACCCGCGGGGCGTCGGGCTGGACGAAGTCGGAGGCGCCCGCCTCGATCAGCGCCGCGTGCTCCTGGGCGCTGGTGAGCATCTCGCCGGTGGCGACGGGGGTGTCGAGGGCGGCGGCGAGGGCCGCGTGCCCTCGGCGTCGTACGCGTCGAGCGGTTCCTCGATCCAGGTGAGCTGGAACTTCTCCAGCACCCGGCCGATCCGGAGGGCGGAGGTCCGGTCCCACTGCTGATTGGCGTCGACCATCAGCGGTACGTCGTCGCCGAGGTGCTCCCGGACGGCCTCCAGCCGGGCGAGGTCCACGCGCGGGTCCGGGGAGCCCACCTTCAGCTTGATGCCGCCGACGCCACGGGAGCGGGCCAGGTCGATGTTCTCCAGCACCTGCTCGATGGGCATGGAGAGATAGCCGCCGGAGGTGTTGTAGACGCTGACCGCGTCGCGGTGCGCGCCAGCAGTTTGGCCAGCGGGAGCCCGCCCGCCGGGCCTTGAGGTCCCACAGCGCGATGTCGAGCGCGGCGAGCGCCTGGACGGCGACCCCGCTACGGCCCATGGACGCGCCCGCCCAGACCAGCTGGTCCACAGCCGGGCGATGTCGCTGGGGTCCTCGCCGATCAGCTCGGGGGCGATCTCCTTGGCGTGGGCGTACAGGGCGGGGCCACCGGCCCGCTTGGCGTAGCTGAACCCGAGGCCCTCGTACCCGCCCTCGGTCCTGATCTCGGCGAAGAGGAACGCGATCTCGGTGAGCGGCTTCTGACGTCCCGTCAGTACCTTGGCGTCGCTGATGGGCGCGTGCAGCGGCAGGTTGACCAGGAGAGCCGGACGCCGGAGACGCGGTCGGTGGTGGCCTCCCGGCGCGGAGGCAAAGGGGCTTGAAGGTGACGGAATCGCTGGGTGCGACGCTCATGCGGTGCTCTCCTCGGCATCGTGGTGCGGGCGTTGGGCGGGGCAGCTCAGGTGGTGGTCGCGGCCCCGGTGGTCGAGGCCCTCGGGTTCGGCGTGGGCGCGGTGGTCGGACCGGGCGGCGTGGTGGGCGCGGATCTCGGTGATGAGGCCGGTTTCGGCGTCGAAGGCGTACCCTCGTCGCCGCGCCGCTCACCGGCCGCCGATGCCCGGCGGGAAGTAGCGCACGGCGTCGGTGGTGAGGCACGCCGCCATCTTTCCCCGTCGGCCTCGTCGCAGCCGTCGACGCAGGTACCGATGGTCCGCTCCGTCCACGCGCGCCGTGCGGCCGCGTCGAGGTCCGCGAAACGCGTACGGCCCGTCGCCACGCCCGCGACTCCTTCCCTGCCGAGTACTCCTTCCCGGTCTGCTCGCCGGGCGGGGATCGGCGACGTGGAAGCTGGTCGGCCGGGTGGCGGCGGGGTCGCCGTGCGGCGCGGGACGGGTCCGGCGTCCGTGGCGGCGGTGCCTGGCACCGCTGGTCCCAGGTACGCGGGGCGGTGGCTGGACACGGGGAGGTGGCGCACTGTGAGAACAGCGCGTACGGCCACGTCAGGACCCGCGCGTACAGACGGCGCGCGGGTACGGACGTGGCGCCCGCGCCACGTACACGTCCGGCACGGAGCACAGGAGCAGTCATGAGCAAGCTCGCACTCGTCACCGGGGCGTCCTCGGGCATCGGCAGGGCGTTCGCCCGCCGCCTGGCCGCCGACGGCCACGACGTGATCGCCGTCGGTCGGCGCGCGGAACGCCTGGAGGAACTGGCCGCCGAGTTCCCCGACGTCGAGGTCCGCCCCTGGTCGCCGACCTGTCCACCGACTCCGGCGTGGACGCGGTGGCCGCGGTGTGCGTCGCGGAGCCGCTGACGACGCTCGTCAACAACGCGGGCGTGGCGCACTACATGCCGCTCGCGGAGCTGCCCGCGGCCAAGGCGCGCGAGCTGGTCCACGTCAAGGTGGTCGCCCCGACGCTGCTGACGCGCGCCGCCGTGACGGGGATGCTGGACCGCGGCGAGGGACGATCGTCAACGTGGCGGGCATGATCGCGTTCAGCGGGCCCGCCCCGGCGTCGCAGATGCCGCGCCGCGCGGTCTACGCGGGCACCCTGGCGCACCTCGTCGCGATGAGCCAGACCCTCCACGCGGAGCTGGCGGGCACCGGGGTCGGGTGCAGGTCCTGTGTCCCGGCGTGGTGGCGACGGAGTTCCACGAGCGCCAGGGCCTGGACCTCAGTGCCGTGCCGCGCATGTCCGCCGAGGACGTGGTGACCGCCGGGCTGCGCGGGCTGGAGCTGGGCGAGGTGGTCTGCGCCCCGGGGTCGAGGACGCGCGGCTGCTGGAGGCGGTGTCCGAGGCCGACCTCGCCGCGTTCGGCGGGCAGGGCACCGCGCTCGCCACCCGCTACCGGGTGGGCTGAGCCCGGCGGAGGCGGTCGCCGCCGCCTCCGCCGTACGCGCCGCGCGCCGGTCCCGCGAGCCCCACCGGGCGCCGGGTTGAGATGACCGGCGCCCGGTCCCCTCGGACGGAGCCGACCTGGAGGGAGCGCCGACCTGGAGGAGCGTCGCCCCGGGCGGTCCAGTCGCCCCGGACGGTCCGGTCGCCCTCGGCGGCTCGGCGGCCGGTCAGGCGGCGGCGCGCTCGTCGGGCAGGCGGCGGCGCAGACGGGCGTGCTGGATGGCGGGCGGGTCGTACGCCATGTCGAGCGCCCGACGTCGGTGCCCGGGGCACGACGGCGTCGATCCGGTCCAGCACCTCGTCGGAGAGCGTGACGTCGGCGCCCGCGAGGAGGTCGTCGAGGTGCTCCATGGTGCGCGGGCCGATGATCGCGGAGGTGACGCCGGGTGGGCGACGGCGAAGGCCATCGCCAGGTGCGTCAGGGACACCCCGGCGTCCTGGGCGACGCCGAGGAGCCGCTCCACCGCGTCGAGCCTGCGCGGGTCGGTCAGGTGCGTGAAGCCCGCGCTCGACCGGTGGCTGTCGGGCCGCTGCCCTTGCGGTAGCGGCCGGTGAGCAGGCCCTGCGCGAGCGGGCTCCAGACCAGGGCGCCCATGCCGAACCGCTCGCAGACGGGCAGCACCTCGCGCTCGATGCCGCGGTTGAGGATCGAGTACGGCGGCTGTTCGGTGCGGAAGCGCTCCAGGCCGCGCCGCTCGGCGACCCACTGGGCCTCGACGATGTCCGAGGCGGGGAAGGTGGAGGCGCCGATGGCGCGGACCTTGCCCGCGCGGACGAGGTCGGTGAGCGCCGACAGCGTCTCCTCCACGTCGGTGTCCGGCGCGGGCCGGTGGACCTGGAACAGGTCGACGTGGTCGGTCCCGAGGCGGCGCAGCGAGTCCTCCAGCGCGCGGACCAGCCAACGCCGCGAGTTGCCCCGCTGGTTGGGGTCCTCCCCATCGGCAGGTGCGCCTTGGTGGCCAGTACGACGGTGTCGCGGCGGCCCTTGAGTGCCTTGCCGACGATCTCCTCCGACTCGCCGCGCGAGTAGGCGTCGGCGGTGTCGACGAAGTTGATTCCCGCGTCCAGCGCCTTGTGGATGACGCGGACGGAGTCGTCGTGGTCGCGGTTGCCCACGGCGCCGAACATCATCGCGCCCAGACAGTACGGGCTGACCTTGATGCCGGTGCGGCCGAGTGTGCGGTAGTCCATGAGTCCCCTTGTGCGATGGCCGGTGCCCGATGCGGCGCGCTACGCTGGGCGAAAACGGAACGGTGTTCGACGTAGACAATACGGAACACTGTTCCGCTTAGCAAGGGAGCATGGGGTGAGCGAGGACACGACCCGGAGACCGACGCCGCCGCGACGGCCGCGCGGGAGGAGAGCGCCGCCGCGACGGCCGCGCGGGAGGACGGCGCCACCGCGGGAGAGCCGCCGCCCAAGCGCGTGCGCGCCGACGCGCGACGCAGCACCGACGCCCTGCTCACCGCCGCCGCGGAGGTCTTCGCGACCTCGGGGTGGACGCCCCGTACGGCAGATCACCGCCAAGGCGGGCGTGGGCGCGGGGACGCTCTACCGCCACTTCCCGCAGCGCTCGGACCTCATCGCCGCGGTCTTCCGCCACGAGGTCGACGCCTGCGCCGACGCCGCGCCCGCCCTCGCCGAGCGGTACGGACCGGCCGAGGCGCTCACCCGGTGGTTGCAGCGGTTCGCGGTCTTCATCGCCACCAAGCGCGGGCTGAGCGCCGCGCTGCACTCGGGGACCCGGCGTACGACCCGCTGCCCGCCTACTTCCAGCAGCACCTGGTGCCCGTGCTGTGCTCGCTGGTCGACACCGCGGTGCGGGCCGGGGAGATACGCCCCGACACCGACCCCGACGACCTGCTGACCGCGACCCGCAACCTGGCCCTGCCCGCCCACGAGGACACCAACGACCACACGCGGCGGATGATCGCGCTGCTCGTCGACGGGCTCCGCTACGGCACGGCGAACGGACCCCGGCCCGCGCCGTGACACACCGGGCGGCGGTACCGGACGGCCGGTTCAGCCCGTGGGGTCCGGGGCGCGAGGGCCCGGATCCGGCGGTCCAACGAGGCGCCCACGTCCGGGCAGTTGGCGCGGATCGTGTCGAGGAAGGCGGCCAGGACCGGGGAGCGGTCGTGCGCGGCGAACGACAGGACCAGGTCGGGCAGGCGCGTGCGCGGGTGACGTCGCAGAACCGGACGCCCTCGCGAGGCACCGACGTCATACGGGAGGGCCGAGCCCGACGCCCACGCCGGAGGCCGCGAGCCCGATGATCGTGTGCACGTCCCTGGCGACCGTGGCGCCGAGCAGGGCCGCGGAGTCCTCGCCCAGCAGGGCCCGCAGCCCGGCGCCGATGCTCGGTTCGTCCTCGCCGGACGACACGATCAGCTGCTGGTGCCGGAGTTGGTCCACGCTGACGGACGGGCGGCCCGCGTACGGGTGCGTCGTGGCGACGACGGCGGTCAGCTGGTCGCGGCCGATCGTGACGGGCACCAGGTGTTCCGCGCCGGGGCCGCGCGGCTGCCCGAGCCCGATGGCAACGTCCAGTTCGCCGGTGACCAGGGCGGCGACGCTGCGGCTGGTCGCCATCTCGTGGAGTTCCAGGCGTACTTCGGGGTGGTCGCGGCCGAACCGGCCGAGGACCGTGGGCAGCGGGTCGAGCAGGGCCGAGGCAATGAAGCCCAGCCGCAGCCTGCCGGTCTCGCCGCGGGCCGCGCGCCCGCGTCGACCACGGCCGCCGCCATCTCCGCCAGGGCCCGGCGCGCCCGGTCCAGGAACGCCTCCCCGCGGCCGTCGGGAAGACGCCCTGCCGCGTCCGGTCGAACAGCCGGGCCCCGACCTCGCGCTCCAGGTCGGCGATCTGCTTGGACAGCGGCGGCTGCGCGATCCCGAGGCGGCGGCGGCCCGGCCGAAGTGCTGGTGCTCCGCGAGAGCGAGGGCGTACCGCAGGTGCCGCGCCTCCATGACCTGTCCTCCTCGTCCCGCGCCCGCCCGGCGATATCTCCGGGTATCGCGCGCTCACTTCTCAGATCTCACCGTAGATGGGCCGGACGCGCGCGCGTGAGATGGGGGCATGTCTGACATCGACCCGAGGACCACGGTCTTCGTCTTCGTCCACGGCGCCTGGCACAGCTCCTGGCACTGGGGCCCGCCCAGCGGGCGCTGGCCGCGCTCGGCGCCGCGAGCGTCGCCGTCGACCTTCCGGGGCACGGCTTCGACGCCCGCTGCCCGACGGCTACCTGGCCCCGGCCAGCCCGGTCTGGCGACCGCTCCTCTCCGCTCGCCGCGGTGACCATGGAGGAGTGCGCGGAGTCCGTCCTCACCGCCCTGCGCCAGGTGCGCCACCACCCCACCGTCGTCCTCGTCGCGCACAGCGCGGGCGGCGGTCCCGCGTCCCTGGCCGCCGAGCGCGCCCCGAACTCGTGGACCGGATCGTCTACCTCTCCGCGTTCGTCCCCGCGGGCCGCCCGCGCTTCTTCGACTACCTCACCTCCCCGAGAACGCGACGGCGCTCGGCGCGGGCCTGCCCTCGGCGACCCCGCGGAACTCGGCGCCGTACGGATCAACCCGCTGTCCACCGACCCGCCTACGTCGAGGAGCTGCGGCAGACCCACTACCACGACACGCCGCCGGAGCGGTTCGGCCGCTGGCGTTCGACGCTGAGCCCCGATCTGCCGCTGGCGACCCGTCGGCCCCGGTGGCGCTGACCGCCGGGCGGTGGGGCGGCGTCCCGCGCACGTTCCTGCGGTGCGCCGAGGACCGGGCGCTGCCGCCCGCCACGCAGGACCTGATGATCGCGGAGGCCGACCGGGCCATGCCCGCCCACCCGTTCACCGTCCACACGCTGCCCGGCGGTCACAGCCCGTTCGCCGCCCGGCCCCGCGAGCTGGCGGAGGCGCTGCTCGCGGTCCGGTAGGCGTACGGCGGGCGTACGGCTCATCTGGTGAGCCGTAGCGACAGCGCCGCCGCCAGCAGGAAGACGCCCGTCTGGTACGCCATGGCGTGGCCGAAGGCGGCGGCGCTTCCGGCGTCGGCCGTCGCGTACACGATGCCCGCGAGGGTGACGCCGACCGAGCCGCCGACCTGCTGGGCGGTGGGCAGCGCGCCCGACGCGGAACCCACCGCGTCGGGCGCGACCCCGGCGAGCACCAGGAGAACACCGACGCCGTGAAGACGCCGAACGCGGCACCGCCCAGCGCCAGCAGCGGCGGCACCGGCCACCGGACCTGCCCGCCGCCGACGGCCGGGGCGAGCGCCGCCATGACCAGCGCGAGCACGACGGCGGCGTACGTGAGCAGCCGCGCGCCCGGCGGCGGGCGAGCCGGGCGCCATGCGGCTGCCGACGGCGGCGAAGAACGCGAACGGCGTCGTGACCAGCGCCGCCTGGACCGGCGTACGGCCGCCGCCCGCCTGGAGGTGCGCCAGCAGCAGGTAGGTGAACGACGGCACTCCGGTGTTGAACACCAGCACCAGCACCACGCCGACGCGGGTGACCCGGTCGCGGAGGACGGCCGGGTGCAGCAGCGGCTCGCGGCGCGCGGACTGGGACCACGCGAACAGCGCGAGCAGCACCGGCGCGGCGGCGAGGACCGCCCAGGTCCACGGCGGCCAGCCGAGGTCGGGACCGGTGGCGAGCGGCAGGATCAGCGCCCCGAGCCCGAGCACGGCCAGCACCGCGCCCACCGCGTCCACCCGCCGCGCGCCGGTGCCACGGGTGGCGGGCAGCAGGCGGGCACCGGCCAGGGCGGCGGCGCCGACCGGGAGGTTCACCAGGAAGATCAGCCGCCAGCCCAGCCCCCACAGGTCCGCCTGGATCAGCAGCCCGCCGAGCAGCGGACCGGCGAGCGAGGCGACCGCCATGGTCACGCCGAACAGGCCGAGCGCGTGCGGCCGTCGCCGCGCGGGCAGCCCGGTCTGGATCAGCGACAGCACCTGCGGGCCATGACGCCGCTGCCCGCGCCCTGGAGCAGCCGCGCGGCGACGAGCGTGTACGGTCGGGGCCAGGCTGCACGCGGCCGACGCGGCGGTGAACAGCGCCGCGCCGACGGCGAACAGCCGCCGGTAGCCGTAGCGGTCGCCCAGCCGGGAGGCGGTGATGAGCAGGCACGCGTACGTGAGCGTGTACCCGGCCAGCACCAGCCGGGTGGTCCCCGCGCCGGTGTCCAGCTCGCGCTGGATCGAGGGGCGGCGACCTGCACGATCGTCACGTCGAGGAGTTGCATGAAGGTGGCGCTGAGCACCACCGGCAGCAGGATCCGCTCCCGCGCGGTGGTGGTCGCGCCGGCCGTCTCCGCGGCCGTTCCGGATAGGTCCGTCGTTGTCTTACGCACGCGGGCAGTCCATCGCGCGCGACCACCCTCGATCCACCTGCATATCTCACCGGTCGCGCCGCGATATCCACGAGGTATGACCGGCCGGTGGGCGGGACCCGTCTTCTAGGCGGTGGCGCCGGGCTGGGGGCGGTCCAGCTGTCGAGGAGCCGCAGGGCCTCGGCGGACGGGGAGCCGGGCTCGACGTTGTAGACGCACAGCGTCTGGTCGCTGTCGCCGGGCACCTGGAAGGACTCGTACGAGAAGTGCAGCTCGCCCGCGACGGGGTGGTGGTAGTGCTTGGCGCCATGGGTGCGGCGCAGCACCCGGTGGTCGTTCCACCAGGTGCTGAACTCAGGTGAGCGCAGGGTGAGTTCGCCGACGAGGTCGGCGAGACGGCGGTCGTGGGGTGGCGGCCCGCTTCGAGGCGGAGCATGGCGACGGTCTCGGCGGCGATCCGCTCCCAGTCGCCGACGCGCTCGCGGGCCTCGGGGTCCAGGAGGTAGTAGCGGGCGAGGTTGCGCCGGGCGCGGGCAGCGCGTCGAAGTCGGTGAGGACGGCGCGGGCGAGGCGGTTGGTGGCCAGCACGTCGGTGCGGCGGCCGAGCACGAAGGCGGGCACGTGGTCGAGGGTGTGCAGCATCAGGTGCAGCCCGGGCGGACGCGCTGGGGTCGGCGGGGCGCGGCGGACGGGGCCGGGCGGCGCGCGGCCAGGTCGAGGAGGTGTTCGCGCTCGGCGGCGTCGAGGCGCAGGGCGCGGGCGAGGGCGTCGAGGACCTCGGGGACGGGTTTCCCGCGCGGCCCTGTTCGAGGCGGGTGTAGTACTCGGTGCTGACCCCGGCGAGGCGGGCGACCTCGTCGCGGCGCAGCCCGGCACCCGCCGTGCGCGCCCGTCCTCGGGCAGCCCGGCCCGGTCGGGGTGAGCCGGGAGCGCAGGGAGCGCAGGAAGTCGGCCAGTTCGCCGCGCCGGTCCGTGCCCGCGGGTTGAGGGTCCATGTCTCCAGTGTGGGCACCGCGGGCGCGCCGCACGCGCGGGTGGGTGGCCCTGCCGGTACCTGCCTGGCGGGTACCTCCCGGGCAGGGCCCGCTCGGGGCCGTACGCGGTCCTCGCGCGGTGGTGTGCTGGAACACGGGGCCGGTGGCGCCGCCGCCCCGCTCGTTCCCCACCCCACCTCCAGGAAGGTACGCATCATGTCCACGGACACTTCCGCCCGGCCCCTGACCGGCCGGATCGCGGTGATCACCGGCGCGTCGAGCGGTATCGGCGAGGCGACGGCCGAGCATCTGGCCGCCCTGGGCGCCACGGTCGCCGTACTGGCGCGGCGCGCGGAGCGGCTGGACGCCCTGGTCGCCCGGATCGAGGGTCCGGCGGCACCGCCGTGCCGCTCGCCGCCGACGTGACGGACCCGGTGGCGGTGCGGGCCGCCGCCGACCGGGTACGTGCCGAACTGGGCGGCGCCGACCTGCTGTTCAACAACGCCGGTGTCATGCTGCCCGCCCCGTCGAGGAGGGGCCGTCGACCAGTGGCGGCACCAGATCGACCTGAACGTCACGGCTCTGACGCGCGTCATCGGCGCGTTCGTGCCGCAGCTGGTGGCGGCGGCCGGTGAGCGGGGCGTGGCCGACCTGGTCAACACCTCGTCCATCGCGGCGCGGAACATCTTCCCGAACTTCGCCGTCTACTCCGGCACCAAGGCGTACGTCACCCACCTCTCCCGGCATCTGCGGGTCGAGCTGGGCCCGAAGAACGTACGGGTGTCGGCGATCGAACCGGGCATCGTCGGGACCGAGTTGCAGAGCCACGTCACCGACGACGGCGCGCTCCAGTGGCTGGAGGGCTCCAAGGAGACGATGGAGTGGCTCACGCCGGGGACGTCGCGCGGACGGTCGGGTTCCTCGCCACGCTGCCGCCCCGGCCAACCTCCAGCAGGTCACGATCATGCCCACGGCCCAGCCCAGCTGACCGTGTCCGGCCCCGGCTCCGGCGGCGGTCCCGCCGGAGCCGGGCCGTCCGGGGCGGCGGGGCCGTATGGGCCCGGGAGTGGGCGTCAGGACGCGGGCGCAGGTGGGTGCGGCTGCCGTCGTGGTCGAGGATGCACAGGATCTCCGCCGGTCCGTCGTGCGCGCCGAACGCGTGGGGACCATGGTCGAGAACTCCGCCGCCTGCCCTCCTCGACGAGGATGGTCCGCTCCCCAGCAGCAGCACGACGGTGCCGGACAGCACCGTGAACCAGTCCCCTGCCGGGGTGGACCTTCAACGCGTCGGCGCCGCCCCGGGCGCCGGTCTGGTGAGGCGCATCTTCGCCACCGTCACGCCGTGCGGGCCGGGCTCCTGCCGCAGCATCCACGTGGTGACTCCGCGCTCCGCGTGGTGCCGCGGCCTGATGACCACGTCCTCGTCGGAGACGGACTCCACCAGCTGGTCGATGCTGGTCCCCAGCGCGCGGGCGATGGCACTGAGCTGGTCGAGGCTGATCCGCCGGTGGCCGGTCTCGATCCGGCTCAGCGTGGAGGGGCTCAGGTAGCAGCGGGCGGCCAGCTCGTCCAGCGACCAGCCCTGGGCGGCGCGCAGCCCTGATGCGCTTGCGGACCACGGCGTCGAGATCTCCGTCTTGCGTCATACGCAAGATGGTATGTCACTGGCGCAAGGCGGTCGTAGGGTCGAGGCATGGAACCCCATCACCACCGCGAGGGGCACCACTCCCCTCCGAACCCGACACCGCCCACACCGCCCACGCCGCCCACACCCCCGACACCGCCGACACCGCCGCCCTGGCCGAACTGCTCGACCTCGACGCCGAGGTCATGCGGGCGCACCTGTCCGAGGTGACCGCCTGGATCGAGGAACTGACCGCCGGTTCGCCGCCGCGCCACGTCCTCGACCTGGGCAGCGGAACCGGCGCCGGGGTCCTCGCCCTGCTGGCCCGGTTCGGAACGGCCGAGGCCACCGCCGTGGACGTCGACCCGGGGATGCTGGACCGCCTGGGCGAGAAGGCCCGCGCACGCGGTGTGGCCGACCGGGTCCGTACGGTCCGGGCGGACCTGGACGCCGGGTGGCCCGACGTCGGCACCGCCGACCTGGTGTGGGCGTCGGCCTCCTGCACCACCTGGCGGACCCCGGCCGCGTCCTGGCCGACGTCCTCGGCGCGCTCCGCCCCGGCGGGCTCCTCGCCGTGGTCGAGCTGGACTCCTTCCCCGCTTCCTCCCCGAGGACGTGGGGATCGGCAGCCCGGGGTCGAGGCCCGCGTCCACGCCGTCATGGACGCGGCGCGGGCCGCCCAGATGCCGCACGTCGGCTCCGACTGGGGCACGCTGCTGGCCGACGCGGGCTTCGCCGTCGAGGCCGAGCGGATCTTCGACATCGCGCTGACGCCCCGCTGCCCACGGCCACCGGCCGCTACGCCCAGCTGTCCCTGCGGCGGATCCGCTCCCACCTCGGCGACCGGCTGACCGCCGAGGACCGGGCCACGCTCGACACGCTCCTCGACGGCGACGGGCCCGAGGGATCGCGCACCGCGACGACCTCACCGTCAGCGCCACGCGGAGCGTGTGGCTGGCCAGGCGGCCCTGACCGGCACGCGGGCCGCGGGCGGGCACGTCCGGCCGACGGACAACTCCCTTTCCCCGGCCCGCGTTCACGCTCCCGGCGCCGTTCCGGCCGCACGCGGGCCGTGAGAGACGCGCGCGCACGGAACCCGCGCGGCATCGGAGCAGCATGGTCATCAACCCGCGGATCGACACGGGCAACCCGCACCCGGCGCGCGTCTACGACTACCTGCTGGGCGGCAAGGACCACTATCTGGTCGACAGCGAACTGGGCTCCCAGCTCCCGCGTTCATGCACGCGGACGCGCGGAGGAACCGGCGTTCATGCACCGCGCGGTCCGGTGGACCGCGCGCCGGGGCATCGACCAGTACCTGGACATCGGCACCGGCATCCCGACCGAGCCGAACCTCCACCAGGTCGTCCAGCGCGTCAACCCGGCGGCGCGGATCGCGTACACGGACAACGACCCCGTCGTCCTGCGCCATGCCGAGGCGCTGCTGGTCAGCACCCGCAGGGCGCGACCGACTACGTGGCGGGCGACCTGCGCGAGCCGGACGCGATCCTGGACCGCGCGGGCCGGTTCCTGGACTTCGACCGGCCGGTGACCCTGACGCTCGTCGCGGTCCTGCACTTCGTCCAGGACGACCAGGACCCGTACGGGCTGGTGCGCACCCTGGTCGACGCGCTGGCCCCGGGCAGCTTCCTCGTGCTCTCCCACAGTTCGCTGGAAGGCTCGGTCCACGCCGGGAGTTCGCCCGTACCTACGGCAGCCGCATCTCGTACCGGTCCCGTTCGCGGGCCGAGATCGGGCGCTTCTTCGACGGGCTCGACCTGCTGGAGCCGGGCGTGGTGCCCGTTCCGCGCTGGGACCCGGACCAGGACGCGCCCGACGGGCGGCGGAGTTCGTGCACCATCCTCGGCGGCGTCGCCCGCGTCCCTCCCGGGACGCCCGCCCTGACGGGCGCCCGCCTGCTGACAGGTGCCCGCCCCTCCCGGGCGGGCACCCGCGCGTGCCGCGGTCGAGGTCAGCCGGTCAGGCCGGTGAGGGCCGCGAGGTAACCGTCGCGGTGGCCCTCGGTGTTCGGGTGGTAGGACTCGTTGATCTTGTCCCACTCCAGGCTGGTCACCCACTCCGTGCCGCCGGAGCAGATGGTGTGCGGGTCGAAGACCGGGCGGGCGTCCAGGTACTCGAACCCGGCGGCGTCGGCGGCGGCCGAGGTCACGTCGGACAGGGTGTCGGCCGCCGAGTTCAGGGCGGTGCGCTCCTTGTCGCTGAGGCCGAGGATGCCGCAGTCGCCGCCGATGGTGTACAGGCGGGGTAACCGACGACGATCACGCGCGCGTTCGGGGCCTTGGCGCGGATCGCGGCGTAGGTCTGGTTCAGCGCGTCGGGCAGGGCGCCCTGCGCGGCCTGCTTGGACGTCTCGACGCCGTTGACGCAGTCCTGGTCGTCGACCGTGAGGATGCAGTTCGTCAGGACGTCCACGAAGCCGACGTCGTTCCCGCCGACCTGCACCGTCACCAGCGTGGCGTCGGAGGTGACCTGCGGGATCTGGTCGTTGAGGATGTCGGCCGTGGTCGCCCCCGAGCAGGACGCCTCCACGAACCCGACCGACGGTGCTGCTGCGCCCACAGGCGCGGGTAGGCCGTCGGGCCGCGGCGGCACGCGTCGTCCGGGTCGTCGTAGGTCCGCGTGCCGACGGCGACCGTGTACGAGTCACCGAGCGCGACGTACTTCCCGTCGGCGGCGTGGGCGGTGGGCGCGACCAGGGCCGCGGAGGCGGCCGCCACGACGGCCGCGAACAGCACTCTCCATCTGCGCATCGAATCTCTCCGAAGGTGGGGATGGAACCCAACATCCTTAGCAGCACGGCGAGTTCCGATGGGCGTCAGGAGTGGCAATTTTTCATGACGATCAGGAGGCGCCGCCCGTGACGCGTGGTTCTGTCGGCTTTACGACGGCGGCCTCGCGCCGAAAGCCGCCAGGCGTCGCGGGCCGCCCGGCCGTCGGCGTCAGACCGCGCTGGTGCTCCGCGCCGACGTGATCGAGCGGGAACGCGCCCGCGGGCATGAGCTGATCGCCGCGGGCGTGATCCGGCACTTCTCCAGCCCGCTCGGCAGGTACGGGAACGTCGGCGTCTGGTCGGCCGCGGACGCCGACGAACGGTCCGCGGTGCTGACGGGCCTGCCGATCTGGCCGTACGCGGACATCGAGGTGACCCGCTGACCACCCACCCCTGATGGCGGCGGCGCCCAGGCCCGCGTGACCGGGCCCTGTGCCGGTGTCCGCGACCGCCTGGCGGGGCGGGCGGGCGCGGGTCCGCGGGGTCACGTCGCCGGGTTATCTTGCTCGGGCCACGGGCCGTCTCGCGCCCAACAGGACGCCACAGACGAGGAGTCGCGCATGGGTACGCGGGAAGCGGAGGACACGGCGAGGAGGCTGCGGGCGATCAGCGGCGAGCTGTCGGACCGGTTCTACGAGCGGGACGACGTGGTGCGGACGCTGGTGGTGACGCTGCTGGCGGGCAGCACTCGCTGGTGCTCGGCCCGCCCGGGACGGCGAAGTCCGAGCTGGCCCGGAGCTGACGGGCCGGGTCGAGGGGCGTCGTACTGGGAGATCCTGCTGTCGAAGTTCACCGCGCCGACGAGGATGTTCGGCCCCATCGACGTCGCCGCGCTGGCGCGGGCGAGTACCGGCAGGTGTACGACGGCCGGGCCACGACCGCGCACATCGCGTTCATCGACGAGATCTTCAAGTGCTCCACGGCGGCGCTGAACGAGACACTGGGCTACCTCAACGAGCGGATCTACCACCCGGAGAACGGTGGCGAGCCGATCCGCTGCCCGCTGATCGGGGCCATCACGGCGAGCAACGAACTGCCCGGCGGCGAGGACTCGGCCGCGATCTACGACCGGCTGCTGGTACGGATCGAGGTCGGGTACATCGCGGACCCTCGAACTTCGCCGCGCTGGTCCGCTCCGCCGTCAGCCCTCCGGCGGCACCGGTACGGACCACCGTCGAACTGGCCGCGCTGCGGCACGCGGTGACCGAGGCCGTCCCCGCGGTGGCGGTCCCCGACACGATCGTGGACGCGGTGTGCACGCTGCGGGCCGCCCTGCGCCACAGGGAACTCGTCGCCTCCGACCGCCGCTGGCGGCAGGCGGTGGGCCTGCTCCAGGCGTCCGCGTACCTCGCCGGGCGCCCGGCGGTCGCCGAGACCGACCTGTCGGTGCTGACCCATGTGCTGTGGAACTCCCCGCCGAACGCCCGGTCGTCGAGCGGGAGGTGCTGCACCTGGTCAACCCCGACGCCAAGGAGGCGCTCGATCTCGCCGACACCATCGAGGAGTTGGAGGCGCAGCTCGACGCCATGGCCGGGCAGTCCCGCGAGGCGCTGAGCGAGTGGGTCATCAAGAAGGCGCACAACAAGCTCGCCATGGCGGGCAAGCGGCTGGAGAAACTGCGCGCGGAGGCGGCGGGCGCCGGGCGCTCCACCGCCGCCATCGACCGGGTCACCGGCCGCCAGCGCGCCGTCCGCGCCCGCGTGCTCACCGAGGCCCTCGGCGTGGACGCGAGCACGGTCCGCGCCCAGCTCTGACGTCCGCGCGAGCATCCACCGGAGAGGCGGTGCCATGGGAGGAAACGGGACCGTGGAGGGCGTCGGACCCGTCCGCGACGGCTCCCGGCGGCACACGGCGGCCGTGGTCGCGGACCGGTTCGAGCGGATCACCTGGCGCGACACCCACGAGCAGTCGGCCGGACTGCGCGAGCTGGCGGCGGAGTTGGACCGGCGCCACGACGGCGCCACCGACCTGCTGACCGACGTGTTCCTGGCCGCCTACCAGGTACGCCCACGGCTGCGCGCGCCCGCGGAGATGGCCCCTCCCGGCTGGCCAACCACCGGATCGTCACCGCGCTGACGGAGTCGCCCCGGTTCGCCGAGCTGCACCGGGAGACGACCGGGGACCCTACGCCGCCGCCATGGCCGTACTCGCCCAGGCCGACGCGCTGCGCCGGATGCTGGAGCGCTGCCGGGACGCGCGGGAACAGGGCGAGCGTGCGGCGGAGGGCCGCCGACGGGGCCGCCGAGGAGACCGCCGTACCGGCCCCGGCCCCGGGCCCGCACGACGCGTCAGCCGAGGCCGCCGCACGGCGGGCCGCCCGGGTGCCGCGCAGGCCAGCGCCGCCGCCCGGGCTCCGTGCCCTCGCGCGGGGCGCGGTGGCACGGGCCGCCGAGGCGGTACGGGAGGAGGCCGAGCTGACGCGGGCCTGGGGAGTCGACTCCGGTCAGCTGGAGCGGATGCCGTTCGACCAGCGGGCCCGGCTCGCCGAGCGGCTGCGCGCCAGCCGTCTCGCGCGGTGGGCCGAACTGATCGGCCGGTTCCGGCAGATGGCCGACGGCGAGCGCGCCCGCAAGGTGGAGAACACCACCGGGGAACTGGTCGGAGTCACCCTCGGCGACGACCTCTCCGCGTCATCCCTCCGAACTGGCGGGCCTGGGCCTGCCAGAACTGCGCGCGGTCTTCGCCGCGCGCTACGCCGCCGGGGAGCTGATGCTCTACGACAGCCAGGGCGAGCGGGCCACCGGCCGGGGCGCCGTCATCGCCTGCGTGGACACCTCGCACTCCATGTACGCCGAAGGGCCCGGCGGCGTCTCCCGGAGGCGTGGGCCAAGGCGTGCGCCCTGGCCCTGCTGGACCAGGCCCGCCACGCGGGCGCGACTTCGTCGGCATCCTGTTCTCCGCCGCCGACAAGCTCCAGGTGTTCCGCTTCCCGGCCGACCGGCCCGCCGACATCGGCCGGGTGCTCGACTTCGCGGAGACCTTCCTCGGCGGCGGCACCAGCTACGAGAGGCCGTTGACGGCGGCGCGTGAGCTGCTGGCGGAGGAGTACGACGACACCGCACGCGCGCGGGCGACATCGTGATGCTCACCGACGACGAGTGCGACGTCACCGAGGAGTGGACGCGCGGCTGGAACGACGCCAAGCGCCTGCTGGGCTTCCGCGTCTTCGGCGTGGCCGTCGGCGCCCGCGCGCCGCCGAGACCGGCTCGGTCCTGGAGGCGCTGTGCGACAACCTCCGTTCCGTGGAGGACTTCACCGACGTCCACGTCGCCGCCGACCTCTTCCGCGTCATCTGATCGCGCGTCATGTGCGTGGGTGGCGAACGGACTTGCTCACTGGGGCCGGAAGGAGCGGATCTGGTAGCTGCCCTGGAGGTTGCCGCCCGCACCGGCGGGGTGGAGCCGACCCGGTGGTGGTAGTTGGTCTGCGTGTAGTACTGGATCCGGTGTCCGGTGCCGTTCCACAGGAGCGCACGTTCTTGCCGTGCTGGATGAACGAGCAGTCGTCGGCGGTGTTCGCCTTGCGGGGCTGCGACCACTGGCAGCGGGTCCCCCGCCGTTCCAGTCGCTGTAGATACAGAAGTACCCCGGGTGCAGCGGTAGGCCGCCGGGCGGACCTCCGCGAGGGCCACGGCGCCGCCGGACCCGCGGGGTCGAGGAAGCCGCCGTCACGGTGGGTACGGTGCCGAGGGCGGCGGCCAGGGCGAGTGAGGCGATGGCGAACGCGTGGACGCGGGGCATGGCACGGCTCCTGTTCCTCTGTTCCCTCTTCTTCCTGTCCCTTCATGACCGGTCACGGGCCGAGCCCGTGGCGCGGCCGGGCGGCAGGACGGGCGTCCGCCCTGCCGCCGTGACGGTTCCGGTGCCGCTGACGGTGCCGATGAAGGTGCTGGTCAGGCGACCCGGCGCAACTGCTCGGCCCGTTCGATGGTCTCGGCCTCGTCGGTCAGCTTGCGGGACAGCCCGGCGAAGAAGTGGAGCACCTCGCGCCAGAAGTGACCCGCGCCCGCGATGAGGAACCCGGTGAGGGTGATGCCGATGGCGCCGGTCCGCTCGGGGAGCCCCCAGGCGCGGAAGAGGTCGAAGCCCGTGAGCCACGCCGCGCCCACGCCGAGTGCCACCAGCGTGAACGCCCACAGTTCGTCGGCCAGGGCCAGCCTGCGCTGCCCGACCTTCGCCACCACCAGTACGGCCAGTCCGAGAAGGACCAGCAACCCGAACGCGTACATGCGATCTCCCGCCTTCCTCGTTCGCGCCGCGAGGGCGTGGACCCGGCAGAGTCGGAACGCGCCCTCATACCTTGTCTTGCTGCCATCATGGCGCTCCTCGCCCGCCCCGGCAGGTCTTTGAGCGTCCGCTTGCCGAGCCCGACCGCCTGCCAGCCCGGAGCCGGGGCCGGACCGGGGCCGGTCGGCACGCCGTCCGGCGGGGCGCGCGGACGACGGCCCGCGCGGGCGCGGTTCCCGTACGCGTCTGAAAAGTCCTTCAAAACCGCCGGGGAAAGCCTCATCGCTTCTTCATCCCACTCTCAGCCAATTTGGCGTGCGTTTTACCCGGCGGCATGTAGCGTCTTTCTCGTCGGCGCCGGAAAGGTGGCGTCGGCGAATTCCGAGACAACCGCTTTGGAGGCTGTCATGAGCTTCAAGAAAATCGCCCCGCTGCCCCGCCCCAAGAAGAAGCCGCTACCCCGGAAGCCGAAGCAGCGGGCTCCGCGGCGCCAGGGCCAGGGCCAGGGCCGCCCGGGTGCGGGCCGCGACTGACACGCACCGCGTACGAGCCGCGTCACAGCGGATGGGCGGGCCGCCGACACCAGTCGGCGGCCCGCCCGCCTTGTGTACGGGCCGTGTACCGGTTGGTTCCGCAGCGCGTCTGAGAAATGTTCTCAGCAGGGATTCAGAAACCTCTGAGGGCCCCGAAAGGAAATGCAAAGAAACGCCCCTAATGTTTTCGGTGTCGGGGTCGAGGACAACGGAAATCGGCCGCGACACCTCGCACATCCATCCATCCCAGGAAAGGGACACATCATGAGCTTCCACAAGGTGACCCCGGTCAAGAAGCACCGCCCCGCCAAGCCCGCGAAGCCCGCCAAGAGGGCGCCGAAGGCCCCGAAGGCGCCGAAGCGGCCGATCAGCCACCGCTGATCCGGGCCGGTGGCCCCACAACCCCGGGCGGGTCGGCGGCGGCGTCCGCCGGCCCGCCCGGGTCACCGTCGGACACGGGCCCGCCGGGGTGCGACTGCCCCGCCCCACCGACCACGTCGAGCAATGTCAGCACGTCACGGAGGACCGTTGACCGCGCAGCAGCACCCGCTCAAGGACCCGTCGCCGGTCGC
The DNA here is from genome assembly GCA_038070365.1 of Streptomyces sp. M19. Taxonomy (GTDB): domain Bacteria; phylum Actinomycetota; class Actinomycetes; order Streptomycetales; family Streptomycetaceae; genus Streptomyces. The sequence continues at coordinate 1,730,928 of JAMYWE010000001.1, forward strand.
CACGGCCGGGCCGGGCCGCCATCGCCGCGCGCGCCACGCCCGCGTGGACGTGCGCCGGCCCGCCGCCCCAGCCGTACGAGGAGGCGGCGGTCAGCGAGCCCGGACCGGCATCGAGGGGAGACCTCCGAGGACACCGCCGCGCGCCCCTGAACTGTCGGTACGCCAGTCCTTCCGCCGCTTCTGGCCGCTGATCGGCGGGGACCGGCGCTGGCTGCCGCCGATCTGCCTGCTCTCCGTCCTGGCCGCGGTCTGCGAGACCGTCGCCATCCTGCTGTTCGGCGAACTGACCGACAACGCCCTCCAGAAGGGCAGCCTGTCCGCCTTCTGGGAACCCGCCGGGCTGTGGCTCGCCGTCGCCGTCGCCGGTGCGGTCGCCGGTTACCTCGGCAACTCCCTCGCCGTGTGGTGCGGGAGCGCTTCGTACTGCGGCTGCGCGCCCGCGTCTTCGGGCACGCGCAGCGGCTGCCGCCGGACTTCTACCACCGCCACCGCAACGGCGACCTGGTCGAGCGGCTCACCGGCGACGTCGAGGCGATCGAGCAGCTCGTGGTCTCCGGCGTCGTCGGTGCCGTGTCGGCCCTGTTCAGCGCCGCGTTCTTCGCCGCGGCGGCGATCTGGCTGCGCTGGGACCTGGCCGCGGCGACGTTCGTCCTGGCCCCGCTGTTCTGGTGGTGCTCCCGCCGCTTCTCGGGAAGCTCAAGGGCGTCTCGCGGGAGGAGCGCCGCGCGGACGGCGCCATCACCTCCGTCGTGGAGGAGTCCTGGGGCATGTCGAGCTGACCCAGGCGTACAACCGCGAGCGCGCCGAGGAACGGCGCCTGCACCGCGAGGCCACCGCCTGGCTGCGCGCCTCCGTGCGCGGCAACCGGCTGACCGAGATGTACGAGCAGCTGATCGAGGTCGTGGAGACGGTCTGCGTCCTGGCCGTCATCGGCATCGGCGCCTGGGAGATCTCCGCGCACCGGATGACGATCGGCGAACTCCTCGCGTTCGCCGCCTTCCTGGGCTACCTCTACCCGCCCGTACGCTCCTCGGCCAGCTCGGGCTCACCGCGACCGCGGCGGGCGCGGGCGCGGAGCGCGTCCTGAGGTGCTGGACGCCGAGCCCTCGGTGACCGGCCCGGCGGACGCGGCGCGGCCCGCGTACGCGCGCGGGGCGGTGGAGTTCCGGACGTGGCGTTCCGCTACCCGGGGTCCGGGCACGACGCGCTGGCGCGGGCGTCGTTCACGGCCCGCCCCGGCGAACTCCTCGTCGTCACGGGCGCGAGCGGCGCGGGCAAGTCCACCGTCGCCAAACTGCTGCTGCGCTTCTACGACCCACCGCGGGCGCGATCCTGCTGGACGGCCGTCCGCTGGACGCGCTGCCGCTGGAGTGGCTGCGCGACACGGTGACGCTGCTGCCGCAGCGCACCCACGTGCTGCACGCCACCATCGCCGAGAACATCGCCTGCGGCCGGGTGGGCGTCACGCGCGAGGAGGTCGTACGGGCGGCGCGGGACGCCGACGCGCACGACTTCATCGAGGCGCTGGACGAGGGTACGACACGGTCATCGACCCGCACACCGCCCGGCTGTCCGGCGGGCAGCTCCAGCGCGTGGCCATCGCGCGGGCCATGGTGCGCGACGCGCCCGTCCTGGTCCTGGACGAGCCGACCACCGGCCTCGACGCGCTCGCCGCGCGCCGGGTGATGCGCCCGCTGCGCCGCCTGATGGCGGGCCGTACCACCCTCGTCATCACCCACGACCTGAACCTGGCGCCGGACGCCGACCGGATCGTGGTCCTGGACGACGGCCGTCCGGTGGAGTCCGGCAGCCACGGCCAACTCCTCGCCGCGCGGGGACGTACGCGCGGCTGTACCGCTCGCACAACGGCGGGCCCGACGGCCGCCTTCTTTGACGGCAGGCGCGGGTCGCCGACGGCGGGCACCGGCCGCGCGGTTCACGGGTCGGGGACCGCGAGGGGCCGTCCGCAGCGCAGGTTCCAGCGTCCCGAACGGCCGCTCAGCTCGGTCGCGGTCAGCGGGGACGTCCAGCCGCCAGAAGGCCGGTGCGGGCAGGTCGAGGGCGTGCGTCAGGGCCGCCCGGACCACCGCCGGGTCCGCCACGGCGAGCACCCGGCCCGCGTCCCCGGCCCGCGACTCCAGCCACCGGCCGACCCGGTCCACCAGGTCCACCAGGGTCTCGCCGCCGTGCGGGCCGCCGCCGGGTCGGCCAGCCACGCGGCGGTCTCCTCCGGCGCCTCGCGGGCGACCTCCTCCAGCGAACGGCCCCACCAGCGGCCCACGTCGAGGTCCCGCAGCTCCGGCGCGGTCTCGGCGTCCAGCCCCAGCGCCTCGGCCGTACCGACGCAGCGCCGCGACGGGCCGGTCAGCGCCACGTCGTGCCGCGGCAGGGCGCTCGCGGCGGTACGGGCCCGGCGGGCGGCCGACTCGTCCGGCGGGCGTCGTCGAACCGGACCTGTCGCAGGGCCGCGTTGACGGCGGGCGACACCAGCGTGATCCGTACCACCCTGACTCCTCACAGCTGTTGGGGCGCCGGTCATGGGGCGCGCGCCGGTGGGACGCGCCATGGCGCCCCGGGCACCGCGCGCTACGGTCTCATGTGAGACGACGGCACGACGGAAGTCCGGTGAGAGTCCGGCACGGTCGCGCCACTGTGTGTCCGGCGAGGCCCCGGCGGGGCGGAGCCGGGCGAGTCAGACCCAGCGCCGTCGTACGAGCAAACCCGCTACCGGGACGCGTGTTCCCCAGGAGGTTTCGTCATGGCGCAGTCCACCATTCCCGCGTCCGGCACACCCGAGGCGGCGGAGATCACCCGATCTCCCTGAAGTCCCTCGCGCCGTGGGCCGTCTTCTTCGGCGTGCTGATGCTGATGCTCCTGTACTTCGTCGGCGCCGAGCAGGGCGCCACCGCCGTCTTCTCCGGCGAGCGGGTGCACGAGTGGGTACACGACGGCCGCCACCTGCTCGGCTTCCCCTGCCACTGATCCGACACCGGCCCCAGGGGAATTCCCTTCATGAACTCCGTATCTGTCAGAGCGCTGCTCGTGCGCGGCATGCTCGCCGGACTCGCCGCGGGCGTACCGGCGATGGTCGTCGCCTACCTCCTCGGCGAGCCCCGCGTGGACTCCGCCATCGGCTTCGAGGAGTCCCACAGCCACGAGCACGGCCACGGGCACGGCCACGAGGTCGAACTGGTCAGCCGTGGCATGCAGTCGACCGGCGGGCTGGCCACCGGCGTGCTGGTCTACGGCGTCGCCCTCGGCGGCATCGCCGCGCTGGCCGTCTGCTTCGCCCTCGGCCGCGTCGGGCGGTTCGGGCCGCGCGCCACCGCGCTGCTGGTCTCGCTCGGCGCGCTGGTCGCGGTGTACGTGGTGCCGTTCCTGAAGTACCCGGCCAACCCGCCCTCGGTGGGCGACGCGGACACCTCGACAGGCGCACCACGCTGTACTTCCTGATGGTGCTGCTCAGCGTGCTGCTCGCGGTCGCCGCGGTGATCCTGGGCAGGCGGCTCGCGCCCCGGCTGGGCAACTGGTGGGCCACCGTGGCCGCGGCGGCGGCGTTCGTCGCGGCCGTCGGGCTCGCGTACGCCTTCCTGCCCTCGGTCAACGAGGTGCCGCACGGCTTCCCGGCCACGCTGCTGTGGCAGTTCCGGCTGGCGGCGCTGGCCATCCAGGCGACCCTGTGGATCTGCTTCGGCCTGCTCTTCGGGCACGTGGCGGAGCGGCTGCTCGCGCCCGCGCCGCGGCGGGCGTCGCCGGTTCCGCCACGGCGCCCAACCAGCAAGCCGGTTGGGTTGATTGAGCGTCATCGCCGACACCTCGCGAGCATCCTGGAGAAATGGCTGAGCACGGCGAGGACGTACCGGCGTACCGGATGATCAAGGTGGTAGCCCAGGAATCCCCGGCGGCGGCCATCGCGGACCTGGAGGCATGGGAGGCGCGCGAGAGCTATCCCGATCTCAGGTCGGGCGGCGGCCCGCTGTTCGGAGTGGCACGGGAGCGCGAGGAGGGCGGCTGGGAGGTCCTGGCCTTCGAGGAATGCGCCCGCAGGGCGCCCGGGACACCATGGCCTCCCTCTTCCGCGGACGGCTCAACGCCGCCGAGGCGGCGGGTGGCGGCCCGCTGCTCGCGGAGTTGAGCGACGCGGTGGAGCGGCTGGACTGGGAGGCGCTCGACGAACTGACCGTCGGGGACTGCCGGTTCCGGGTGGTGCGGGCCGAACCGTTCATCCGCATGGGACCGGCGGGACCCGAGCCACCGCGCCCGTCCGACCCGGACCCGGCGGCGGTCGGCGAGGGTGCCGCGTCCCGGACCCCACCGAGGGGTTCGTGATCGACGCCTTCACCGAGAGCGGCATGTCGGAGGGCGTCCTGCGGGCGGAGCTGCTCTCGCTCGTACCGAAGCCGGGCACGGTGCGCCCGGAGGTCCGCAGGGACGCGCGGCGGGCGATGCGCACGCACCCGGGCGGGTGCTGCTGCCGACGGCGTTCATGACGGCCGAGTACCGGGTGAGCCGCTGGCGTCCGGGGTCGGTCTCCAACACCACGCCGCAGGGCGCGCGGGACGACCTCGCCGTCAGGCTGCGGGTCTCGGCCCCGGCCTTCGAACGGCTCGACGCCGAGCGGCGCGCGGCGTACGCGCGGGCGGCGGACCTGCTCGACGCCGAGCGGTGCGACGAGATCGAGGCGGACGGGCAGCTGATGCGCATCGTCCGCGTGGAACGGCTGGTCCGGATGGGGCCCGACGGCCCGAGGGCCCGCGCCCTCGGACGACGACCCCGAGCCGCCCCGGCCGCGCACGCCGAGCAACTGCGCGCGCAGGGGCTGCTGATGGACGACGAGGGCGCGGAGGAGGACGAGGGCGAGGAGCCGCCGCCGGAGGTCACGGAGTTCCTGCGCCTCTTCGAGAAGGAGGAGCGCCGCCGCGGCGGCAAACGCGACGCGTGAGGGCCCCGGGTGGTACGCCGTGACCGCCGTACGGCCCGGGGCCGGGCTCCACGCGTCCGGGGTGTGCGGCTCCGGGCGGCGCGTTCGGTGGCGAGGCCGGTGCCGATCAGGGTGGTGCAGCCGAGCGCGAGGAGCGCGACCACCGTGAGCATGACCGGGTAGGACGCGGCCGAGGAGAGCGCCGCGAGGACCGTCGGCGCGAGGAACCCGGTGTAGGTGAGGGCGTAGTAGATGCCGGTCAGCCCGGCCAGCGCGCCGGGGCGGCGATGTGCTGGACCTCCAGCAGCCCGGAGACCACGGCCATGCCGTAGGCGCCGCCGAGGAGCACCGCGCCCACCACCCGCACCAGGGCGCGCGCAGCACCGCGTTGGCCGCGCACACGCCCATGCCGAGGGTCATCACGGCCATGGCGACCAGGGTCGTACGGCCCGGGAGCGGGCGCCGAGGTGCTTGGCGAGCGGCTGGACGGCGGCGCCGGTGCCGAGGGTGAGGACGGTCAGCAGCGTGGCGTAGGCCAGCCCCAGGACTCGACGCGGTCGGCGACGAGTTGGGGCATCACGGCGTAGGCGATGCCCGCCGCCCCGAAGACCCACGGCGCCATGGGCACCACGACGCGCAGGAACCGGGGTCCCTGGCCGAGGGCACGCGCAGCACCGAGCGCGGCGTTCCGGCGCGCCGCCGCCCGGGCGCAGGGACTCGGCGGCGCCGGTCAGGGCGAGCAGCGCGGGCAGCGTGACGGCTATGTGCACGACGTACGGGTGACCATCGGCCACGGCCCCACTGGGCCAGCACCCGGCGATCCCGGCGCCGAGGCCGAACCCGGCGGTGAGGGCGAGCGAGGCGCGGCGCACCGAGGAGTGCGGGTCGGGCGACATCTCCTGACCCACGTGGTGCCCACGGACATGGCGATGCCGACCGCGACGCCGGTGAGCAGGCGCCCGAGGTAGATGGGGACCTGACCGGCCTGCCCGGCGGTCAGCACGGCGCTGGCGAGGACGGAGGTGACGGTGCCCGCGACCATCAGCGGCTTGCGGCCCAGCCGGTCGGACATCACCCCGCCACCAGCAGTCCGGGCACCAGGCCCACGACGTACGCGGCGAGGAAGGCGTCGACGGTCACCTCCGAATAGCCGCCCCGCTCGCGGTACATCAGCAGCAGCGGGTGAACTGGTTGCCGCCCCAGCCGCAGCAGAACATCGCGGCGGCAACGGCCCACCAGCGGTGGGGAGCCCGCTCCCCGACGGCACCGGGACGGCCGCGGCATCGAGTGTGGGAGCGGTGTCGGCGGCCTCGCCCGTCCTGGTCCCCTCGCTCTCGACGGCGCTCACGCGGACGCCTCCAGACGGCTGAACTCCCGGTGGGTGGCGTCGAGATGGGCCCGCAGCAGGGTGCGGAACCCGGCCACGTCCCGGCGGGTGACCGCCTCGGCCAGCGCCGTGTGCTCGGCCACCAGGACCGCGAGCCGCTGCGGGCGCGGGCGCAGGGCGTGGCAGGCCATGCGGCGCTGCCGGTCGCCGAGCGAACGGTAGATCCGGGTCGCCAGGGCGTTGCCCGCGGACGCCACGATGCTCTGGTGGAACGCCTGGTCGGCGTCGGTGAAGGCGAACACGTCCAGTTCCCTGGCGTGCCGGTCCTGGGCCGCGAGGACCTCGTCGAGTTCCGGGCCACCGCGCGCAGCCGGTCGTCGCCGCCGCGCGCGATCCGCTCCACGGCCGCGCACTCCAGCGTCTCGCGCAGCTCCAGCACCTCTTCGGCCTCGCTCGCGGACATCGGGACCACCACGGCGCCGCGCTTGGGGAAGAGTTCGAGCAACTCCTCGCCCTGGAGCCGCAGGAACGCCTCGCGGACGGGTGTCCTGCTGACGCCCACGCGGGCCGCCACCTCCCTCGCTGATCAGGGCGCCGCCCTGGAGTTCACCGCCGAGGATCAGTTCCTTGGCGTAGCGGTAGGCCCTCTCGGCCGCGGGGAGAGCGTCGGCGGCGGGGAGGCCGTCGGGGTCGCTGGTTCGGTCGTGACGCATGGGGCGACCGTACGCCCATGCACGCAACCATAGATACATGCACCCGCCATCCGGCCTTCGGTGTGACGAAGCCGACGCAAGAGCGCGCACATATCCGTCATATATTTGCAGCAACTCTGCGATTCCTTGCAGAGAGCACGGCGCAAGATGGCGACAAAACGCCCTCGCCATGCCCTATGGCCGCACGCGGACCCCTCACAACGCCCCTTTCCTGCCCCGCATCGACCGACTGTCGAAGTTATTCAGTATCTGCGCGAGATATTGCACTCATCTGATGTCGGTGGTTGAGTGTGCGCCGCACCACAGCACGCGTGCCATGGCTTCCCCACTTCCCTGCCGAAGGGTCACCCCATGTCATCCATGAGAAAACGGCTCTGGCGCACCTCAGGAGCCGCCGTCCTCAGCGCGGGTCTGCTGCTGTCCGGCTGGCAGGCCACCGCCGCCCCGGCGCCGCGGACACCTCGGTCGCCGAGGACGCGCAGGCGCACCGCCTCGACACCCCGCCCTCACCGCGAGCACCCACGCCGCCGGGCACCCGGCCGCGGACGCCGCCGACGGGGACACCGGCTCGTACTGGCAGAGCGGCGGCGGCTCGGCCACGCCGTGGATCCAGACGGACCTGGCGCGGCCCGGCGCCTGGACAAGGTGGTGCTGCGGCTGCCCGGCGGCGCGCAGACGCTGACCGTTCAGGGCTCCGCGAACGGCACCGACTTCCAGGACCTGTCGCAGGTGACGACGCGGCGGGCACCGTCACGGTGCCGCTGGACGGGCGGCCACCCGCTTCGTACGGGTCACCGGCGCCCACCGGCTCGCCGGGTTCGCGGTGTACGCGGCGCGCTCGGCGATGTCACGCCGCCCTCCGCGCCGGGGAAGCCGTCCCTGGAGGCGGCCGGGCCGCGCTGGGGCGCGGCGCACGACGACACCGGCGTCACCGCGTACGACGTCTACGCGAACGGGCGGCTGCGCGCCAGCGTCCCGGCCGGAACCACGCGGTGGACCGACACCACGGCGTCCGGGCGCGCGGCGGAGAAGGTGACGTACACCGTCCGGGCGCGGGACGCGGCGGGGAACCAGTCGGCCGACAGCGCGCCGGTGAGCCGCGTGGTCGCCGCCGGGCACGGGACGCGGGCCGCGGCCGGGCACAGGGCCCCGACGGCGGGCGCCACCGCGGCGGGCGCCAGGCGCGGCACGGACGCCAAGCGCGCGGCGGGCGAGGGCCGTTCGGTCGCGGCGGCCGACCGCGGCGCGGACATGCCGTACACCACGGTCGAGGCGGAGGACGGCACCGTCGGGGCGGCGCGAAGGTCGTCGGGCCCAACCGGAAGATCGGCGACCTGGCCGGTGAGGCGTCCGGGCGCAGGGCCGTGACGCTCGACGAGGACGGCCAGTACGTGGAGTTCACCACGGCGGCCGACACCAACACCCTGGTCACGCGCTTCTCCATCCCGGACGCCGCGGGCGGCGGCGGCACCGAGGCGACGCTGAACGTGTACGTCGACGGCGAGCTGCTGGGGCCCATCGACCTGACGTCCACGTACGCCTGGCTGTACGGCTCCGAGTCGCAGCCGGGCAACGACCCGGCTCCGGCGACCCGCGCCACATCTACGACGAGGCACAGCTCGACCTCGGCAAGACCGTCCCGGCGGGCAGCACGGTCCGGCTCCAGAAGGACGCGGACAACACCTCGGAGTACGCGATCGACTTCGTCGACTTCGAGAAGGCGACGGCGGCCGACAACCCCGACCCGGACACCTACGTGGAACCGGCCGGGTTCACCCACCAGGACGTGCAGGACGCGCTGGACAAGGTCCGCATGGACACCACCGGCAAGCTCGTCGGGGTCTACCTGCCGCCGGGTGACTACGAGACCTCCAGCAAGTTCCAGGTGTACATGAAGCCGGTGAAGGTGGTCGGCGCGGGACCCTGGTTCACCCGCTTCCACGCGCCCTCCGGCCAGGAGAACACCGACATCGGGTTCCGCGCCGAGGACACCGCGAACGGCTCGACGTTCTCCGGGTTCGCCTACTTCGGCAACTACACCTCGCGGATCGACGGCCCCGGCAAGGTCTTCGACTTCCAGAACGTCGCCGACATCACGATCGACGACATCTGGGTCGAGCACATGGTCTGCCTCTACTGGGGCGCCAACACCGACAGCATGACCATCACCAACGCGCGGATCCGCGACACCTTCGCCGACGGCGTCAACATGACCAACGGCAGCACCGACAACCTGGTGAGCAACAACGAGGCGCGGTCCACCGGCGACGACAGCTTCGCGCTGTTCTCCGCGATCGACGCGGGCGGCGCGGACGAGAAGGACAACGTCTACGAGAACCTGACGTCGCTGCTGACCTGGCGGGCCGCGGGGCTCGCGGTGTACGGCGGATACGACAACACCTTCCGGAACATCCGGATCGCCGACACCCTGGTCTACGCCGGAGTCACCATCTCCTCCCTGGACTTCGGCTACCCGATGAACGGCTTCGGGCCCGACCCGACGAACTTCCAGGACCTCACCATCGAGCGGGCGGGCGGCCACTTCTGGAACGGCCAGACGTTCCCCGGCATCTGGCTGTTCTCGGCGTCCAAGCCCTTCCGCGGCATCCGCGTCGAGAACGCCGACATCGTCGACCCGACCTACCACGGCATCATGTTCCAGACGAACTACGTGGGAAGCGCCGCGCAGAACCCCGTCGAGGACACCGAGTTGTCGAACGTCACCATCTCCGGCGCGCGGAAGAGCGGTGACGAGTACGACAAGAAGTCGGGCTTCGGCATCTGGGCCAACGAGTTGCCCGAGGAGGGCAGGGCCCGGCGGTCGGCGAGGCGACGTTCAGGGGACTGACCCTCAGCGACAACGCGGAGGACGTCCACAACACGACCGACACCTTCACGATCAACGTGGAGGAGTAGGCCCTGGCGCGAGCCCCTCCCCGTGCCGCGGCTCCGGGTACCGTCACACGGCGGCGCCCGGAGCCGCGTGTGACCGTGGTGGTGCCGCCGGAGCTTCCGCAGTTTCCGCAGGACCAGCCCCCATCAGGGCCTTGCAGGACAGGAGCTCCGCAGGTGGTGCAGTTCATGACTCCTCCGCCCCGTGAAGATTCTGAGTTCAACTGCGTCGAAAATTGTGACGACTCAACGTTTGTAGCACGTACGTGCGACGCTACGCGGCCCCGGTGGCTGGATTCACAGCCTGAGCACAGCGGGATGGAACGCGCGTCCTCCCAGGATGCGGCGGCGAACGGTGCCGATCGGCCGGGGTCGGCCGCGTTCCGGCCGGGCGGACGGACGGCCCGAACGCGGGTCCCACGGAGCGGGCGGTTCGGCTGAGGTCTCGTGTGACCTGGGCGTATCGACGGTGGGCGGCAGGGGCGTACGGCCCCAGGCGACGCCGGCCACGCCCGCCCGCGCTCGCCCGCGTCCGGGCGGCCGGGAACGCGCGAGGGGCGCGGAGTTGGCTGGAAGACGCGGATGTGATCGACCGGAGGGTCACGTTCAGGGCCCGGGCCGCCCGTGGCGGGCCTACGGCCCGCCACCTCGGCGGGTCAGCCCTCCCGCCACGCCAGCTTGATCAACAGGTTCTTGGCCTCTTCGGCGACCTCCGGGTCCGCGACCACGTCGTAACGCGCGGCCACGATCTGGCTGCGCGAGGCGAAGTCCCGGCGCCCGCCGGTGACCGCGTGCCCGGCGAAGCCGAAGACGGCGCCGAAGACCGCGCCGTAGACGAGCCCGCTCAACATCAGCACGATCACGTTGTGGTGGCCCGCCGCGAAGACCGACAGCAGCAGGCCCATCAGCAGACCGAACCAGGCGCCGGTACCGGCGCCGCCAAGCCGCCCGGCCGCGCGTGAGCCGCCCGAGCACGGTCTCCACCATCCGCAGGTCCGATCCGATGATCGCGGTGTGCTCCACCGGGAACCTGCTGTCGGACAGGAAGTCCACCGCGCGCTGGGCGCCCTCATAGGTCGGGTACGAGCCGACGACCGGACGATCGACCGTCACAGCCGCGGGGTCCTGGGGCATCTCAAGGCTCCCTCCGTCTCCAGCAGCCTGCGCCCGTCGGCCGCCGACCGCAACGGGAGGCGGCGGCGCCGGTACGGCATGCGCCATCTCACGCCCGCGGTCCGTCCCGTGCGCGCCCGCCCGGTGTTGCGCACCGACTGACGCATCAGTCAGTACGCATGCCACTGCTGAACATGGGCGCGGCATTGCGTTTATCTCAACGCTCTCGTACGGTGGCGGCCATGTCCCAGGAACCCGACCGTCCGGTGGCCGCGCGGGTGCGCCAGGTCATCGCCGACGCAGGATGCAGTCAGCGGGAGTTCGCGCGGCGGATCGTGATGGATCCGTCCAGCTCTCCCGCTCCTCGGCGGCAGCCGCCGTTTCACCGTCGCCGAGCTGGCCCGGATCGCCGACGCGGGCCAGGTGGACGCCGGGTGGCTGCTGGGCGCGGCGGCCGACCCCGGGCGGGAGCGCGCAGGCGGCCCGGGCCCCGGGCGGGCGCGGGCGGTCGAGGGCGGGCGGGCGCTGCACATCGTGCGCGAGACGGTGCGGCTGATCGCCGACCACGGCTTCCACGCCGTACGGGTCGCCGACATCGCCGCCGCCTGCGACACCAGCACGGCCACCATCCACTACCACTTCCCCAGCCGCGCCGAACTGCTGGAGGCCGCGGTGCGCTGGTGCATGGACGAGGACGCCGCGCGCGCGGCCCGGATCGCCGACGCGGGCGACGCGCGGGAGGAGCTGCGGCAGCTGATCGCGCTCCAGACACCGCGCACCGCGCAGCAGCGTCGCCAGTGGCTGGTGTGGCTGGACCTGTGGGCGGAGGCCGCGCGGTCCACGGCGGTCGGCCGGTTGCACGCCGAGTTCTACCGGCAGTGGCGCAGGACCGTGGCCGAGGTGATCCGGCGCGGCGTCGCCCAGGGCGTCTTCCGCCCCGTCGACCCGAGGCGGGCGCGCTGTCCCTCACCGCGCTGATCGACGGGCTCGCCGCGCAGGTGCTGGCCACCGCGCCGGGCGAGGACGGCACCGGTGCCGAGGAGATGTACCGGGCGTGCGTGGCGTACGTGAACGCCGAGCTGGCCGCGGGGAGTTCGGCGGCGATCCCCACCGACCTCCCGGCCGAGACCACGGCCGAGGACACGGCCGACACCACGGCCGGGAGCACGCCGAGACCACGGCCGACGCCACGGCCGGGAGCACGCCCGAGGTCACAGCCGACGCCACGGCCGACGTTCCGGCCGGGGGCACGACACGGAAGACGAGGACACAGGAGATCCCATGCCCATGAACGACAGCGTCATCATCACCTGCGCGCTGACCGGCGCCGGGGACACCGTGGGCCGCAGCCCGCACGTCCCGGTCACCCCGAACAGATCGCCCGCTCGGCGGTCGAGGCCGCCGAGGCCGGGGCCGCCGTGGTGCACATCCACGTACGCGACCCCGAGACGGGCGCGCCGCGCGCGACCCGCGGCTGTACCGCGAGGTCGTGGAGCGGGTGAAGGAGACCGGAACCGATGTCGTCATCAACCTCACGGCCGGGATGGGCGGGGACCTCGTCATCGACCCCGAGAACCCGCTCACCCACCTCCCCGGCACCGACCTGGTCGGCGGCCTGGAGCGGCTGCCGCACGTCGAGGACCTGCTCCCCGACATCTGCACCCTGGACTGCGGCTCGCTCAACTTCGGCGACGGCAGCAACCTGTACGTCTCCACCCCGACATGCTGCGCGTGGGCGCAAGCGGATCCAGGAGCTGGGCGTACGGCCCGAGTTGGAGATCTTCGACACCGGGCAGCTGTGGTTCGCCAAGCAGCTGCTCGCCGAGGGCTGCTCGACAACCCGACGCTCTTCCAGCTGTGCATGGGCATCCCTGGGCGCCCCGGCCGAACCGGGCGTGCTCAAGGCGATGGTCGACATCCTCCCCGAGGGCGCGCAGTGGGCGAGCTTCGCGCTCGGCCGGATGCAGATGCCGTGGGTGGCGCAGTCCATCCTGCTCGGCGGCAACGTACGGGTCGGCCTTGAGGACAACCTGTACCTCAGCAAGGGCGTCAAGGCGACCAACGCGCAACTGGTCGAACGGGCCGTACGGATCGTGGAGTCGCTCGGCGCGTCCGTCGCCACGCCGGACGAGGCCCGGCAGCGCCTGAGCCTCAAGCCCCGCCCGTAACACCCCACCCCGCCCGCCCCGCCCCGTAAACCGACCCCTCACCCCAGGAGCCGAACACCATGCCCCTGCCCCTCGCGCCCCGAGGACGTCCGGCGCGTCACCTGCGTCGGCGCCGGAGTCATCGGCGGCGGCTGGGTCGCCCACTTCCTCGCGCGCGGTTACGACGTGACCGCCTGGGACCCGGCCCCGGACGCCGAGTCCGCGCTGCGCCGCCTCGTCGACGCCGCCTGGCCCGCGCTGGAGCGGATCGGCCTCGCCGAGGGCGCCTCGCGCGACCGCCTCGCCTTCGCGCCGACCGTCGAAGCGGCCGTCGCCGACGCCGAGTTCGTCCAGGAGAGCGCCCCGAGAAGCTGGAACTCAAGCGCGGGCTGCTGGCCCAGCTGGACGCCGCGACGCCGCCGGGCGTCGTCATCGCCTCCTCCACCTCCGGCTATCCGATGACGGACATGCAGACCGAGGCCGCCGACCCCGGACGGCTGCTGGTCGGCCACCCGTTCAACCCGCCGTACCTGATCCCGCTGGTCGAGGTCGCGGGCGGGACCGGACCGATCCGGCGGCAGTCGCCTGGGCCTCCCGCTTCTACGAGGTCGCGGGCAAGTCCGTCATCACCATGAAGCGCGAACTGCCCGGCTTCATCGCCAACCGCCTCCAGGAGGCGCTGTGGCGCGAGGCCCTGCACATGGTCGCGAACGGCGAGGCCACGGTGAAGGAGATCGACGACTCCATCACCGAGGGCCCCGGGCTGCGCTGGGCGTTCATGGGCCCGTGCCTGACGTTCGCCCTCGCGGGCGGCGAGGGCGGCATGGGGCACATGCTCGACCACTTCGGCCCGTCCCTGAAGTCACCCTGGACCCGCCTGGAGGCGCCGGAGCTGGACCAGGCGCTGCGCACCGCGATGGTCGAGGGCTGCGAAGAGGCCGCGAACGGACGCGACTACGCCCGGCTCGTCGCCGAGCGCGACCAGGGCGTCATCGACGTCCTGCGCGCGACCGGCCGCCTGCCGCACCAGCGCGCGAGCGCCACCGACGCCTCCGGCCCCACGGAAGGAGACCCCGGTGACCGACCCGCTCCCCTCTACCGCCAGACCGTCCGCCCGGAGTGGATCGACTACAACGGCCATCTCAGCGAGGCGTTCTACGTCCTGGTCTTCGGCCACGCCACGGACACCATGATGGCCCTGACCGGCCTGGACTCCGGCTACCGCGAACGGACCGGGTGCTCCTGTACACGGTCGAGTCGCACATCCGCTACCTCCACGAGGTCAACGAGGGCGCCCAACTCCTGGTCCGCACGCGGGTGCTGGGCGTGGACGGCAAGAAGGTGCGCTTCACCCACGAGATGTACGCGGCCGAGCCCGACGCCGACGGCACCCCGCCCCGGACCCGGGCCCCGACGCCGCCCCCGTCGCCACGACGGAACTGCTCGCCCTCCACACCGACCAGAACACCGGCCGCTCCGCGCCCTTCCCACCCGACATCCACGACCGCTACACCGCACTCACCGAGACCCCCACCCTGGGCGGGCCGATCGATCGGCCCGGTCCCCGGGCGGCCACGTAACGGTCACACCCCACGAGCACACCCACGAGCCGGTGGAGGCCCCAGCGCCTCCACCGGCTTCTCCGTCCGGCCTCGGCCATAGGGAAGGAACGCGACTCCATGGCTGGAATTGCCATCTTTCGACGTTGACCGTTTCCCGTTCACGCTTCGATGAGAGGCGAAAGAGCGAGGTCACGGGGCCCGATGGTCGAGCCGCGCTACATTCCCGTACTGCCCACGAGTTGGAACGCCCTCAAGGCGTACGAACAGCTGACGCCCGAGGCGCGGTTGAGAACAGCGCCACTGTGGACCATCCCGCCGCGCACCGGCCCGATGCGCTCTTTCGGACACCGCCCGCCGGTTCCGTACGACCCGGACCCGGAAGAGCTCACCAAGCACCTGCGCAAGACGGCTGTCAACGTCATGCGGGCGCATCGAAGTACCCCTGGCTGGGTGGACGCGTTCCACGTGGAGGACGAGCGTGGGCCAGTCACCGCGGGGCTCTGGAGACATCTGCACCACAGCCCCTGCGCCCGGTGACAGGCACCGACCGGGCCGACTGGCAACACATCGCCAGTGCCGAAACAGCCCGCGAGAGCGGCAACGGCCTGGGCCTGCGGGTACGGGTGACGGCCCTGCCCGACGAGCGACTCGCCGACCTCGTGCGGGACATACTCGGCCGTCTGGGCACCCCGCGATCGAGCTGGATCTGCTGCTGGACCTCGGGGCGGTGACCGACGAGCACCAGCAGGCGGACAAATGGGCCCTGCACGCTCTGGATCTCCTCGGTCCGCTTCGGCGATGGCGCACGCTCGCCATGATGGCCGGTTCATTTCCCGCCTCCCTCCCGAAGACGCCGACGACTCGCTGGACGAAGCGCCCCGCTTCGACTGGGACAGCTGGCACATGGTGCGGTACGCGCGGGGCACGGACGCCCGACCGGTGACGTACGGGGATTACGGGGCCCAGCACACCGGGTCGCCGACCACCCGTCGGACGGTGGAGGCAACTCGCCGTGGGGCGTGCTGCGCTATACGACCGAGCGCACGTTCCGGGCCTTCAGGGCCCCGACTCGGGCGAAGGCCGCGCCGCCACCGTGCGTTCGCTGGCGCGGCGCATCGTCGAGGCGGACGACTTCCGCGGAGCCGACTTCAGCGCGGGCGAGCGGTGGCTGCACGACTGCGCCCACGGGTCGGGCAGCAAGGGTTCGGGGCATGAGGCCATGTGGGCCCACGTGGGTCACGTCCAGCACATGACGTACGTCATGCGTCAGCTGTCCGCGGACGGCGGCTGAGCGAAGCACGGCGGGACTGTCCCGGCCGCGGCTCACGACGTGTAACCAGCACGTTTCTCATCCCGCCCTTAACTCCGTCCCACTGTCCTCTCATGTTCTTTCAGAAGCGTTGCGGTGATGAATTCTCCGTCTGCGCACAGGCCCGTCACCGGGTGGCTGAAGAACAAAGCGGGCGAGATCGTGGCCTTCGGAACGGTGGGCGCGGTCTCGGCGGTCGTCGACGTCGGCGGCAGTAACGCGTTGCATTTCGGTGTCGGGCTCGGACCGCTCACCGCGAAAACGCTCTCCACCGTGGCCGCGACGCTCGTCGCCTATGCCGGGAACCGGCTCTGGACGTTCCGGCGTCGCGAACACGGCACCGTGGTGCGGCGCTATCTCGTCTTCTTCGCCCTCAACGCCGTCGGCATGGCGATCGCCCTGCTGTGCCTCGGCTTCACCCGGTACGGCCTCGGGCTCACCGGCCCGGTCGCGTACAACATCTCGGCGAACGTCGTCGGCATCGGGCTCGGCACGGTGTTCCGGTACCGGTCGTACCGGCGCTGGGTCTTCCCGAGCACCGGCCGCCACCGCCACCGCCGCCACCGCCGCCGTCCTCGCCGGGTGTTCCCCAGGCGCCGGCCCCTGACTCGGCACCGGCCCCGCTCGGCTCACCCATCTCGCATCCCGCGACTCTCAGGAAGCAGCCTCCCGCGACCATGACCGTCTCCACTCCCACCGCCGCCCCGCCCGCGCGGCCTCTCCGACGCCGCACCGCCGCGCAGCCGCCTGCGGTTCTGGCGCTCCCCGACGACCAGCCCGCTGGCGCGGCCCGCTGCTGGGTATCGCCGCCGTCGCCGCGCTGCTGTACGCCTGGAACATCACCAGCAGCGGTTACGCCCACTACTACTCCATCGCCGCCCGCAGCATGACGGAGAGCTGGAAGGCGTTCCTGTTCACGTCGTTCGACCCGTCGTCCACCATCACCATGGACAAGATCGGCGGATTCCTGTGGCCGCAGGCCATCTCCGCGCGGATCTTCGGGTTCAGCGACTGGGCGCTGACCCTGCCGCAGTGCGTCGAGGGCGTCGTCTCCGTCCTGCTGATGTACCGCATCGTCCGCCGCTGGCAGGGCCCGGCCGCCGGGCTCATCGCCGCCGGGCTGCTGACCATCACGCCCGTGGCCGCCTCGATGTTCGGGCACGCGATGCTGGACGGCTCGGTCACCATGTGCCTGGTGCTCGCCGCCGACCAGTACCAGCGGGCCGTGCTGACCGGCCGACTGCGCTCGCTGCTGCTGAGCGGCATGTGGATCGGCATCGGCTTCCAGGCGAAGATGATGGAGGCGTGGCTCATCGCCCCGGCCCTCGCCATCGCCTACCTGATCACCGCCCGGGCGTGCTGCGCAAGCGGATCGGCCACCTCGCGGCGGCGGGCGTGGCGCTGTTCGCGGTGTCCCTGTCGTGGGTCGCGCTGATGACGTTCACGCCGGAGGGCTCACGCCCGTACGCGGACGGCTCCACCAACAACAGCGCGTTCTCGATGGTCTTCGGATACAACGGCTTCAACCGCTTCGGCGACGGTGACTCCGTCAGCGGCGCCGTCTCCGGCATGGGCGGCGGCGGTGGCGGTGGTGGCGGCGGCATGCGCGCGCCGGGCGCCACCGACGGCACGTCCCAGAACGACGGCCAGCAGCAGTCGCCCTCCTCCGGTTCCTCTTCCTCCAGTACGCCCTCGGGCGCCCCTCCGGCGCTCCTTCCGGCGCTCCCTCCGCCGGGCAGCAGGGCCAGGACGGCGGAGGCGGCGGAGGCGGCGGGCCGCGCGGCGGCAAGCAGACCGACTGGACCAAGCTCCTCGGCTCCCGGTTCGCGCCGCAGATCGGCTGGCTCTACCCGCTCGCCGTCATCGCCCTGGTCTTCGGCCTCGTACGGCACCGCAGGACCCCGCGTACCGACCCGGCCCGCGGCGGCTACCTGATGTGGGGCGTCTGGCTCGTCACCACGGCGGGCGTACTGAGCGCGATCAACATCCCGCACACCGCGTACACCGCCACGCTCGCGCCCGCGCTCGCCGCCCTGTCGGCCGCCGGGGTCGTCGGCATGTGGCGCGCGCTCCGCGAGGGTGCGGGGCGTGGGTCTGGCGCTGCCCGTGGCCGTCGCCGCCGAGACCGCGTGGACGGTCCATCTCGCCAAGGACTACACGGACTTCGCTCCTGGCTGCTCCCCGTCGTACTCGTGACGGCCGTCGCCGCCGTGGTCTCGCTGGCCTGCGTCGCCTGGTCGCGGACGCGCGGACGCACCGCCCCGCCCACGCCGCGCCGAGCACCGACCCGCGCTGACGCCCGCCGCGCCGACATCGGAACCGGCGGCGGGCGGCAGGCGGATGCCGCGGCGGCTCGCGCTCGTCGGGCTGCTGGCGGGCTGCGTGGCGATGTTCGCGGCACCCGCCGCGTGGTCCCTGTCCGTGCTGGACGTGAAGTACGCGGGCTCGGCCTTCGACGCCAGCGCGGGTCCGTCCGGCGGCGCGTTCGGCGGAGGCGGCGGCCCCGGCGGAGGCGGCACCCGGGCGGTCAGGGCGCCCCGGCGGCAGCGGTCAGGGCGCCCCGGCGGCAACGCCCCGGCGGCAACGCCCCGGCGGCGGCAACAGCACATCCACCGGTGACGGCAAGTCCGGCTCCGCCAACTCCGGCTCCGCCAACCGCCGTTCCGGCGGCGGAGGCGGCGGCTTCGGCCCTCCGAGACGGACGAGCTGACCGACGCGCAGAAGAAGCTGCTGGCGTACGTCGAGAAGCGCAACGGCAACGCCAAGTACACCTTCTCCACGGACAGTTGGAGCACCGCCGCGTCCTACATCCTGGCCAAGGGCCTCCCCGTCCTGCCCTCGGCGGCTTCTCCGGCGAGGCCGAGTCCTTCACCCTCACCGAGTACAAGAAGCTCGTGTCCGACGGCCAGCTCCGCTTCGCGCTGGTCAACTCCGGCGGCCAGGGCGGCTTCGGCGGCGGTCGCGGCGACAGCGAGACGTCCAAGATCAGCGCGTGGGTCCAGTCGGCCTGCACGAAGGTCGACGCCTCGGCCTACGGCGCGAGCACCGAGGACACGAACGCGGACTCGGCGGCCTCGGCCGCCCCGGTCCCGGAGGCGGCGGCGGAAGCTCGACGCTCTACCGCTGCGCCTCGGGCGACACCTCTTCCTGACCCCACCGGAGGATGACCATGAACGACCTGCCCTCCCCGTGGACCGACGCACGCCTGACCGTCGTCATGCCCACGTACAACGAGGCACAGAACCTGCCCATGACCGCGGCGAGCGTCCTCGACCTCCCGCTGCCGGGGCTGCGGCTGCTGATCGTCGACGACAACAGCCCGGACGGCACCGGCGCGCTCGCCGACCGGATGGCCGCCGCCGACCCGCGCGTGCGGGTGCTGCACCGGAAGGGCAAGGAGGGCTGGGCCGCGCCTACGCGGCCGGAATGAGCGCCGCGCTCGAAGCGGGCGCGGAGTTCGTGCTCAGATGGACGCGGACGGCAGCCATCCGTCCGCGTTCGTCCCGCACATGCTGGGCACCGCCCTGGCCACCGGCGCCGGGGTCGTCATCGGCAGCCGGTACGTGCCCGGCGGGCGGCTGGCGACCAGTGGCCCCGGCACCGCCGGGCGCTCTCGGCCGGTGCCAACGCCTACGTGTCGACGGTGCTCGGCACCCGCATCCGTGACGTCACCGCCGGGTTCAACCTGTGGTCGGCGGCGGCGCTGCGGGACGTGGGCCTGGGCGAGGTCCGCTCCAACGGCTACAGCTTCCAGGTCGAGACGAAGTTCCTGGCCGTACGGGCGGGCCACGCGGTGGTGGAGGTGCCGATCCGGTTCGAGGAACGGGCGCACGGCGTCTCGAAGATGAGCTTCGCCGTGCAGCGGGAGTCGATGACGCTGCCCGTGCGGTTGCGCTGGGCGCACCGCAGGGCCGCCGCGCGCAGGTGCCTTCGCCGTCGGCCGCGACGGCGGCGCCCGAGCGGGAGCGGGACCCCGACCTGGTGGAGGTGCCGACGATGCCCTCCGAACGGGGCGCTGACCACCTCCGCGCGTCAGACGCCGGGCGCGCGCCCGGCGGGCCTCAGCGCCCGCCGGGCCGTGGCGCCGCGAGACGGGAGACCGCCTCGACGACCGCCGCCCGGCGCGACCCGGCCCGCTCCCGGTCCCAACCGGCGGGCGCGTACGGGCTGTCGGGCATCCACGCGCTCACCAGCGCCAGCGTGAAGGTGAGCAGGTCCTCCGGCGCGAAGCCCCGTCGGCCGCCCGGACCGGACCTCGCCACCCTCGCACTCCCCTCGCTCCCGGAGGTGGCGTAGGCGCGGCGCACCGAGGCGTGCAGACCCGCGGACTCCGGGCCGGAACCGGCCCGTTCCAGCCGGTGCCAGGTGGCGAGCCGGAGCTGATACGGATGGTCGAGCAGGAAGTCGAAGAGCCGTCCCGCGAAGCCCGGCACATCGTCCGGGTCGAAAGGCACCTCCTCGATAAGGCGGCTCACATGAGCGTGCATCACCGCGTCGAAGAGCTGGTCCTTGTTCCCGAAGTAGGCGTAGATCAGCGCTTTGTTCGCCTTCGCCGCCATCCCGATACGGTCCACCCGGGCCCCGGCTATTCCGTGTGCCGCGAATTCGTCGGTCGCCGCCTTCAGCAGGCGGGCCTTGGTGGCTTCGGCGTCACGGACTCGGGAAGCACGGGGTGGTTGAGGCATGGGCACACCCTACGTTTCGGCCACCCGTCGCAGCAGCCGAGAGTGCATCTTCTGCATAACCACCCGCACCGTGAATTCACGATTCCCGAATAACCGCCGGGCCAATAGCCCTGCCGCTACCCGGCGTTCCAGGGCTCGCCGATACGGGCCCGCAACTGCCGTGTCTCCCGGGGACATTCCAACCGAGCACGCCGGTGGTCCGCCCCTCCGATCCGTACAGCACCGCGAACCGGCCCTCCTCCGGGGTGCCGAGGGCCAGCGAGGTCTCGGCGTTCTCCGGAAAGGTGCCGTGCGCCTGGATCTTGAGGTCGTACTGGTCCGTCCAGAAGTACGGCACGGGCGCGAAGGGGTGCCCTTGCCCAGCAGAGTGCGGGCCGCCGCCATGCCCTGCTCGGTGGCGTTCATCCGGTGCTCGACGCGGATCCGCCGCCCGCCGAGGCCGGGGTGGAGCCAGCTCGCGACATCGCCCGCCGCCACCACGCCGGGGCCGCCCGGCACAGTTCGTCGCAGTCCACGCCGTTGGTCAGGGACAGCCCGCTGCCGGTCAGCCAGTCGGTGGCCGGTTGGGCGCCGACCGCCACCAGCACCAGGTCGGCGGCGAGGTCGGTGCCGTCGGCGAGCCGCACCCGGCGACCCGGCCCGCGCCGTCCCCGGTCAGCTCCTCGACGCCGACGCCGGTGCGCAGCCGTACGCCCTCGTCGACGTGGCGCCGTCCGATCAACTCGCCGATCCACGGCCCGAACTGGCGGATCATGGGCGCCGCCAGCGGTCGACCAGCGTCACGTCCTTGCCCATGCCCGGGCGACGGCCGCGGCCTCGGCGCCCAGGAACCCGGCGCCGACGACGACCACGGAGGCCGAGACCTCCAGCGCCTTGCGCAGGTCGAGCGCGTCCTCCATGGTGCGCAGCACGTGCACGCCGCCCAGCTCGTGCCCGAAGGGCAGCGTGCGCGGCACCACGCCGGTGGCGATGACCAGGCCGTCGTAGCCGAGGTCGGTGCCGTCGGCGAGGGTCACCTGCGGGCCGCCACGTCGAGTCCGGTGGCGGAGACACCGAGGCGCCACTGGGCCTCGGTGGTGTGCGGGAGGGCGATCCGGTCCGCCTCCCAGGTGCCGGAGAGGATCTGCTTGGACAGCGGCGGCCGGTCGTACGGCATCCGGTCCTCGGCGCCGATGACGGTGATGGTGCCGTCGAAGCCCTCCCGACGCAGCGTCAGGGCGGCGGTCGAACCCGCCGCCGAGGCGCCGACGATCACGATGTCGCGCAGGTTCACGGCTCGTCCACTTCGATGGCCAGGGCCGGGCAGAGCTGGGCCGCCTGGCGTACGTCGTCGTGCAGCTCGGGGGCCGGGTGCTCCTGGAGCAGTACCACGACGCCGTCCTCGTCACGCTGGTCGAACACGTCGGGGGCCGCCAGTACGCACTGACCGGCGGCCACGCACTTGTCCTGGTCGATGATGACCTTCACCGCGGGACTCCTCCCTCTTGGGCCACTGTCCACTCGTCCTTGACTCACTCGCCGTCACGATCCCCACGGAGAGTCAGCAAACAATCGTTCTCCAACCCGCGGAACCGATGCTAGGCAGTCCCCGCCGGGAAAACCATCGGCTCACATCGGGACGGACCGCTCGTAGCGCGCGGACCGGGCACGGACCGGGCGCGGTCCGCGACGACCGGTCCATTCCGCCACGCCACCGCTTGGCACACTATTTCCGCGGCTCGCTCCAGGCGCGGCGGAGCTGTTCGAAGCGGGTGGGCAGCGGCGGACGGCGCCCGGCGTGGCGGGCGTTGACGCGGTGGGCGAAGCGGCGCCAGGAGAGCACCAGGCCCTGCCGGGTGATGGGCAGCCCGGCCGCGACGGTCACCCGTTGTCGTGGGTGTGGTGCACGGTGAGCAGCAGCGCCTCGGGGACCGAGCCCTCCAGCTCGGCGCAGAGTTCCTCACGTACCTTCAGCCAGCGGCGCAGCACCAGGACCGTGCCGCGGTCCAGGCCGTGGCGGCGCGGCACCCGGTGCTTGCCGTGCTCGACGGTCACCCACGCCGCGTCCAGGTCGAACGAGCGGACGGTGCAGCGCAGCAGGTCCCCGTAGCGGGCGCCGGTGGCGCGCGCCAGGCCCGCGACGACGGCGAGCCGTACGGTCTCGGGCGCGCGTCCGGCGCCATGGCCTCCGAGGAGAGCAGCCGCCAGACCCAGGCGGCCTCGGCCGCGGTGACCGTCGGGCGCGGGTAGCGTGCGGGCTCGTCCTTCGCCGTCACCGCCCCGCCACCGCCGCCACCGCCGTCCTCGTGTTCGCCGTGTCCGCCGTATCGGCCGGGCCCGCGTCTCGGATCCCGCACCGTACCAGGGGCTTCGGCGCGGGCTCACTCGCGCGGCGGCTCGGCCATCTTCCCCAGCGTGAACGCCGCGGACGGGCCGTGCACCGCGGCCTTGGTGTAGTCGTGCCAGATCCGCCGCGCGCGGTCGTCCCCGCGTGCTTCAGGGCGACCTGCTTGCCGGTCTTGTGGTGCTCGCCGAACAGGCCGACGGCGGTGACCAGTTCGGGCGTGTAGCCGACGAACCAGGCGGCCTTCCCGTCGTCCGTGGGCCCGGCCGCCCTCGCGACGGCGCCCTTGGCGACGACGGCCTGTTCGTCCTTCCCGCCGTCCCGTGCGCTCAGCAGGTTCGCGGTGACGGCGTCGGCCGCCTCCCGGTCGATCGCCTGGCCGCCCACGGCGTCCCGTACGTCGGCGTGCTCGCCGCCGCGGTGCGCGGACGCGACGATCGACAGGGTGACCTTGCGGCCGTGGTGGTTCAAGGTGGCGTAGACGCCCGCCAGTTCCATGGGGCCCGCGCCGATCAGGCCCCGCTTGAGCGCCTGTTCGGCGCCGTAGCCGCCGGTGTCCGGGTTCAGGCCGAGGCCCACGGCGGTCTCCTTGACCCGCTTGGCCTCCTCTTCGGCCTCCTCTTTGGCCTCCTCGGTGCGGGTCCGGTCGACGGCGTCGACCACCGGGCGGCGGGCCATCTTCCGGTTCAGCGCGTCGGCCAGCAGGATCGGTTCGAAGGCCGGGCCCGCCTGGTAGTCGGCGCGGGTGGCGTTGTCGAGGTAGTGCTCGGTGTAGTTCCGGCCGCCGTACAGCGCCACGATCGAGCCGGTGTCGGAGTCCACGGAGACCGCTCCCGCCTGGACATCGGGGTCGGGGTGCTTCCCGGCGCCGTCGAGCCGCGCGGCCACGGCCTTCTCAGGGCGCGCTGGCGCGCGGTCGACGGTGAGGGTGATGGTCCAGCCGCCCGCGGCCAGTTCCTGTTCGCTGACGCCCGAGGCGATCAGCTCGCGGCGGGCGGCGTCCACGAAGTAGCCCGCCTGGCCGCCGAGTCCGGTCCGGGCCTGGGCTCGACGGGCTCGGGAACCGCAGCTTCCGGCGCTCGTCCGCCTCCAGCCAGCCCTTGTCGACCATGTTGTCCAGCACGTACCCCACCGCGCCATGACGTGCTTCCTGGTGGCCGGGCTCGCCACGGCCCAGTCGTACTGGCTGGGGCCTGGAGCAGCGCCGCGAGGTAGGCGCCCTGCGCGACGGTCAGGTCCTCCACGTTCCGGTCGTAGTAGGCGCGGGCGGCGGCCTGGACGCCGTAGGCGACGCGGCCGAAGTAGCTGGTGTTGAGGTATCCGGCGAGGATGTCGTCCTGGAGTCGCTCCGGTCGACCTTGAGGGAGATGACCAGCTCCTTCACCTTGCGGGTGACGGTCTGCTCCTGGCTGAGGTAGTAGTTCTTGACGTACTGCTGGGTGATGGTGGACCCGCCCTGGGTGCCCTGGCCGGTGACGGTGTTGACCAGGCCGCGGGCGATGCCGACCGGGTCGATCCGGGGTCGTCGTAGAACGACTTGTTCTCGGCCGCGACGAACGCGTGCCGCACGGCCTCGGGGACCCGATCGATGGGCACGCTCTCGCGGTTGATCTCGCCGGTGCGCGCGGCGAGGGTGCCGTCGCTGTAGAGGTAGACGTTGCTCTCGGCCTTGGCCAGTTGGTTGGCCTCCGGGATGTCGATGGAGAAGTAGAGCACCGTGAAGCCGCCGGTCAGCAGCGTGCACAGGGCCACGGTGGCGGCGAGCAGCTTCTTCCAGGTGAATAAGCGGCGGACGAGGCCCCGCCTTCTCCTCGCCGTGGTCTCCGCCGGGGCCCCGGTCGCGGTCTCCGCCGGGGTCCCGGCCGCGGTCTCCGCCGGGGTCCCGGCCGCGGTCTCCGCCGGGGTTTCTCGGGGTGGCCGCCCTGCGGCGGGGCGGTTCCTCGTGCCGTGGGTCGGTGACCGGCGGCTCAGACGCCTGATACGCATGCGGTCATCCTGTGGAGCGAAGATCTTGCTCAGCCCCACCGAGACCCGTCGGCCGCCGCTCGGAGACGTATCAGCGGTGTATCGGTCCCGGCCCCTCCGGCAGGGTCACCACGGCGACCGCGCCGCCGTCCGGCGCGTTGCCGAACTCCAGTGCGGCGCCGATGACTTGGGCCTGGCCGCTGACGATGGTCAGGCCGAGGCCATGGCCCCGGCCGCGTTCCTCGGCGCCGGTCCGGAACCGCTGCGGGCCGTCCCGCAGCAGGTCCGGCGGATAGCCGGGGCCGTGGTCGCGGACGGTCACGGTCCTGCCGTCCGCCGCGACGCTCACCTCGACCGGCGGCTTGCCGTGCCGGTGGGCGTTGACCAGCAGATTGGCGAGGATGCGCTCCAGCCGCCGGGGTCGGTCCACACCACGGGCCCCCTACGCCCGCGCCCGTGTCCCCGGCCGGGCCATCGGTGTCCGCCTCGCCCGACCGGTCGTGGATCAGGGCGGGCAGCGCCGTACGGGCGACCGCGTCCGCCACCAGCGGCCCGATCGGGCAGGGCGACAGGTCCGCGTGTTCGGCGCCCGCGTCCAGCCGGGAGATCTCCAACAGGTCCTCCACCAGCGTGCTCAGCACCCGCACCCGGTCGCGTACGTATCCGGTGGCCTCGCCCTCCGGGAGGAGTTCGGCCGCCGTGACCAGGCCCATGAGTGGGGTGCGCAGCTCGTGCGCCACGTCGGCGGTGAACCGCTGCTCGCCGCGCAGCCGTTCCTGGAGGGACGCGGCCATGGAGTCCACGGCGCCGGAGATCTCGGCGATCTCGTCGTACGGGCGGGGCCGGGCGGCGATCCTGGCGTCCAGGTCGCCCGCCGCGATACGGCGCGCGGTGCCCGCGGCGGTGCGCAGCCTGCGGCTCATCCGCCCGGCGGTGAGCACGCCGAGCGGCAGCACCACGGCGGTGGTGACCAGCCCGGCGATGACGATGTTGGTGTCGAGGGCGCTGATGTCGCGCATGGTGGTGCTCATGTCCACCCGGACCGACAGCACCCGGTCGCCCGCCGGGCGCGCGGCCCACATCGCCGGGCCGCCGGGACCGCCCGCGTACTCGGTGCCCTGACGGCCCTCGCGCACCAGCGACCGCAGGTCGTCCGGCACGCCCTTCGCGTCGAGCGTGGCCCCGGAGCCGCGCACCACCCCGGTCCGGCCGTAGATGACGGCCGCCCGGTCCAGGGTGGTACGGGCGGCGGTCCGCGCCTGGGACAGTTCGCGGGCGCGCGAGGCGTGGTGCACCAGGACGCCGACCGCCGCCGCCACCGCGCAGGTCGCCGCCGCCACCAGGGCGGTGATCCGCCATCTCAGCTTCACGGGTCAGCGCCGCAGCTTGTAGCCGAAGCCGCGGACCGTCTCGATCCGTTCGGCGCCGATCTTCGCGCGCAGCCGCTGCACGTGCAGGTCGACCACGCGGGTGTCGCCGTGCCAGGCGTGGTCCCAGACCCGGCTGAGCAGCGTACGTCGGTCCAGCACGACGCCCGGCGAGCCCGCGAACTCCAGCAGCAGCCGCAGTTCGGTGGGGTGAGGGCCACCGGGGCACCGGCGCGGCGCACCTCCATGCCCCTGGTGTCGAGGGTCAGGTCGCCGAACCCGAGCACGCCGTCCCCGCCGCCGTCGCCGGGCTTCTCCCCGCGTCCGGCGCGCTCGTACGGGAGCCGTCGGGGCCGACGGGCGGGAACGCGGCACGGCGCAGCAGGGAGCGGATCCTGGCGACGAGCACGGCGCTCTCGACGGGCTTGACCACGTAGTCGTCGGCACCCGCCTCCAGGCCGTTGATCACGTCGAGGGCGTCGCCGCGCGCGGACATCATCAGGATCGGGGCCAGGCTCAGTTCGCGGATCCGGCGGCACAGTCCGATGCCGTCCAGCTCGGGCAGCATGACGTCCAGGAGCAGCAGGCCGGGCTCGCGTTCGCGGAAGAGTTCCAGGCCGGTGAGGCCGTCGGCGGCCGTGGAGACGGTGAAGCCGTAGCGCTCCAGCAGCATGCGGACGGTGTTGCGGATGACCTCGTCGTCCTCGACGAGCAGCAGGTGCGCCTCGGTGGGGGCGCCGGGTGCGGGAAGGCTGTGGTCATCGGGCGGGCCTCGTGGGGGTGGGGACGTCGTCGACGAGTCCGGGGACGGGAGGGACCCCGGGGCGGTGGAACCGGTGGAGTCGGTGGCCCCGGACGCGTCGCCGGTGCCGGTGGCCGTGGGGGTTTCTGGGGTGACACGACGCTCATCAGCTGGCCGTCCCACCGGTAACGGGTCGTCGTCTGGGTGTCGTTGCTCGACGAGATGACCACCAGGTCGTGGCCGAGGGTCTCCGCCGTGAGCCCGAGCCGCCCGCCGAGGATCAGCACGGGGCGGGCGGTGTGGCCGGTGGCGCGGTAGACCTCGATCAGCGTCAGGTCGGTGCGCTCGTAGTCGACCGCCACGACCAGTTCGTCCTCGCCGTCGCCGGTCAGGTCCCGGTAGACGGGGCGCGCAGCCCGCACGGGTCGCCGGGGCAGCCCTTGAGCGCGGAGCGGACCAGGCCGGGGACGTTCGGGTCCCGGTCCAGGAGGTCCTTGGCCGACACGGCGCGCAGGCCGCGGGCGGGCACGGTGACCTCCTCGACGGGCAGGTACGGCTTGCTGGCCTGCGGGCCGTCGCCCGGTACGGGCGTCGAGGGCGGCGTGTAGTCGGGCCACAGGGGCGAGGCGCTGACCGGCGCCGACAGGCTGGGCGCGGCGCCGCCGTCGCGGGCGCCGGTCTCGGTGGCGCAGCCCGCGGTGACGGCGGCGAGCGCGACGGCGGCGCAGGCGGCGGACACGGCGCGCGGACGCGGGCCGCGCGGGAGGCGCGGGGAGTCGGGGGCGCGGGATATGTGCGGGCGCATGGTGCGGTCAGCGTACTGGCGTGGGGCGGTGGGCTTCGGCCGGTCCCCGACGGCGGGCCCGGCCGCCCCGCCACCGGGTGCGACCGGGCCCCGCCCGGTGGGATCTCCTCGGCCAGGCCCTCCCGATCAGACCCTCCCGATCGGGAGGAGTGGGCTGATGACCCCGTAGCCGGGGTTGTAGCGGGTCAGGCCCACCGCGTCGGTGAGGACACCGGTGAGGCCCCGTTGTGGAGGACCGGCGGGGACTCGTTGGTGTAGGCCACCGGCACGGGGTCGGCGGCGTGGGCGGGGCGGCCAGGGCCAGCGCGGCCCCAGGAGCGCCGCGGCGGCGAGCGCGCGTCTGGTATGCGTCATGGCTGTTGAGTAACCCCTGCGCCCGGGGACTTGCGCGGCGGCGGCGACAACCCACCCGTTTGGCTCCCGGCCGCCGTTGGGGCCCCGGCCGCCCGTGGCGCGGACACCGCGCCAGGGTGCCGGGGCAGCGGGGACTCAGCCCTGTCCGGTCTCCTGGCCGTCCTTGAGGATGGTGACGTTGGACCGGCCCCAGTAGCCGTGCGCCTCGTCGATCAGGCCGTCGTCGTTGAAGTGGCAGACGCCGATGACGTCCATCCGGTAGCGGATGCCCGGTTCGAAGGGTCGTCCACCTCGATGGTCATCGGCGTCGCCACGTACGGGGCGTTCTGCGGGTGCGCGGGTCCCGGGGTCTCCTTGAGATTGCCCTTGATCGCGACTCCGAGCCACTTGCGCAGCGCGTCGTGCCCGATGATCGGGTCGCCGCCGACCGGGTCGTGGAACCGCACGTCCTCGGTGAACAGCGCGATGACGCCCTCCACGTCACCGGCGTTGATCCGCCGCACGTACTCCAGGGACAGGTCGCGCCGTGTGGCCTCGTCAAGCAAGGGTCTCTCCGTTCGTGTTCGTGTCGTCGCGTCGGGTCGGGCGGTCACGCGGTCGTCGCCGACCGCGCCTCGTACGCCGCCCTGCCCTTGCGCATGACCGCCATCTCCTCGTCGCCGAGCGGCGGTTCGGGGTGCGGCTGGTAGCGGGGCCGCGCCGCACGGCGGCCAGGACCTGCGGGGTCTGGAGCGTGGAGGCGGGCGCGGACAGCGTGCTGACCTTGGTGGTGGCGGCGTTGACGACGGGTCGCTGGCCGCGGCGTTGGCGATGAGGTCGGCGAGTTCCTCGCCCTCCTCCGAGCGGCGCCGCAGCCGGGCGTCGGTGACGTCCGTACGGCACTCGGGGTAGCGCACGTCCGCCGAGGTGGACAGCACCCACGGGTCGTCGACGGCCTCGCCGATGGCCTTCTGCGCGGCGGCGGCCGTGCCGGGGCCGAACCCGCGCGCAGGGTCTTGTCCAGGACGACGGCGCTGCGCGCCGCGCCGCTCATGCCGTGCCCGTAGATGGGGTTGAAGGCGGCGAGTGCGTCGCCCATCACCACGAGTCCGTCGGGCCAGGGTCGACGTGCTCGCAGTACAGGCGGCGGTTGACGGTGCTGTGGGACATCTGGATGTCGGTCAGCGGCTCGGCGGCGGCGATCAGGTCCGCGAGGATGGGGTGGCGCAGGCTCCTGGCGTACGCGTACCAGCCCTCCTCGTCGGAGGGCGGCTCGCCGCCCGGGTGCCGGAGAGGGTGACGATCCAGCGGCCGTCCTCGATGGGCAGCAGCAGCCCGTAGCGGCCGGGTTGGGTCTCCCCATGGCCGCGTTGATGCCGACGACGGGAACTTCGCCCGTGCCTCCTCCGGCGCGCGGAAGATCTTCGTCGCGTAGGTGAGACCGGCGTCGACGATGTCCTCGCGCACCGGTGGCGCGCCCAGGTCGGCCAGGAACTTCTTCAGCCGGGAGCCGCGGCCCGCGGTGTCGACCACCAGGTCGGCCGCCAGCTCGGTGGGCGCCCGCCGCCGGACTTGACGGTCACGCCGGTGACCTTGCCCGCGTCGCCGACGAAGCCGGTGACGTCGCTCTCCTGGACCAGGGTGATCCGGTCGGCCGCGAGGGCCTGTTCGCGCACCACCCAGTCGAGCAGCGCCCGGCTGGAGGCGATCATGAACTGGGTCTCGGGGAAGCGGTGCTGCCAGCCGCCGGGGTGAGCGTCACCATCATCCGGGGCATCCCGACGCGGTGCGCGCCGGAGTCGATGAGGCGGGCGATCGTGCCGGGCAGCAGCGACTCGACCGCACGGGCCCCGCCGGACATCAGCACGTGCGCGTGCTTGACCTGCGGCACCCCTTGCGCAACTCGGGGCCGTCGGGGAACCGGTCCCGGTCCAGCACGGTGACGGTGTCCACGTACCGGGCGAGCACGGTGGCGGCGAGCATGCCCGCCATTCCCCGCCCAGCACCACCGCGTGTGTCGGTGTAGTCATCGTTCGTCCGCGTTCCTCTCTGTCTTCCTGTCGGGCCTTGCTTCGGTGGCGTCGAACGCCGCGCGCCAGTACCGCTCGCGCTGGAACGCGTAGGTGGGCAACTCCACGCGGTCGGCGTCCGATCCGGCGAACACCGCGTTCCAGTCGACGGCCACGCCGTGGGCGTACGCGTGGGCGAGGGCGGCCGGGACGGCGTGGGTCTCGGGACGCCGGGGGCAGCGCGGCCACCACGCGCGGCCGGTGCCGCCGGCGGCGAGGCCGCCCGGTGGCCGCCGAGTTCGAGGACGACGGTGCCGGGCGGCAGGCCGCGCAGCGTGTCGTCGAGCGACCCCGGTCCGTCAAGATCGCTGAGGTCGCCGGGGTGGCTGAGGTCGTCGGGGTCGCCGGGGCCGGTCAGCGCGGCACACGCCTCGGCGAGCGTCAGCCGCCCCGTGAGGTGGTCGGCGGCTATCCGGCCGGGGCCGTGGCCGAGGACGGTACCGGGCCGCGCCCCAGGACCGCAGGAGCCGGAACAGCGCCACCTGGACGGCCAGCGTCCTGACCCGCGCCAGCAGGTCGGGCCCGCCGGACCGCTGCCGGTCCCGGTGCCGGTGCTGGTGCTTGTGCCCGTCCCGGCGCCGGTGCCGGTGCCCGTCCCGGTGCCGGTGCTGGTGCCCGTCCCGGTGCTGGTGCTGGTGCCGGTGAACATCGCGTCGCCGACCGGGAATCCCAGCTGCCGGTCCCAGGCGGCGGCGACCTCGTCGAAGGCGGCGGCGAACGCGGGTGGGCGTCGTACAGCGCCTTGCCGGTGCCGGGGGCGGCGGGGCCGGGTCGGCGGTGAGGACGACCGCGAGCTGCCGCCGTCCGGTGGCCACGCCCTCGGCGACCTGGTCCGCGGGCCGCCCGTCGGCGAGCGCCCGCAGGCCCGCCAGCAGTTCCGCGCGGTCGCGGCCGACGACCACGCCGCGGTGCTCGTGTGCGGCCCGGGTGGTCGCCAGCGACAGCCCGACGTCGGCCGGGCGCAGGTCGGGCCGGGCCGTCACGTGGTCCAGCAGCCGGGCGGCCTGGGCGCGCAGCGCGTCCGCGCCGCGGCCGGTCACCGGCCACAGCACGGTGCGGCCCTCGTCCGCCGGAGGAGCGGGGCGGCGGGCTCGGCGGGCGCGGCGGGCGCGGCGGTCTCGGCGGGCGCCTGCTCGATCAGCAGGTGGGCGTTGGTCCCGCTGACGCCGAACGAGGAGACGCCCGCGCGGCGCGGGCGGCCGGTCTCCGGCCACGGCGTGGCCTCGGTGACCAGTCGCATGGTGTCGGGCCCCAGTCCACGTGCGGGGTCGGGGCGTCCACGTGGAGGGTGCGGGCAGCACCCGTGCCGCATGGCGAGCACCGTCTTGATCACCCCGGCCATGCCGCCCGCGGCCTGGGTGTGGCCGATGTTGGACTTGACCGACCCCAGCAGCAGGGGCGGCCCGCGGGCCGGTCCCGGCCGTACGCGCCGAGCAGCGCCTGCGCCTCGATGGGGTCGCCGAGCGGGTGCCCATGCCGTGGCCCTCGACCGCGTCGACCTCGCCCGGGCGAGCCCGGCGGCGGCCAGCGCCTCCTTGATCAGTCGCTGTTGGGCGGGGCCGCTGGGGCGCTGATGCCGTTGCTGGCGCCGTCCTGGCCGATGGCGCCGCCGCGGACGACGGCGAGCACCGGGTGGCCCTCGCGGCGGGCGTCGGAGAGCCGCTCGACCACCAGGACGCCCGCGCCCTCGCCGAAGGCGACGCCGTCGGCGCCCGCGGCGAACGAGCGGCAGCGGGTGCCCGCGGTGATGCCGCGGTCCCGGCTGAACTCGATGAACAGACCGGGCTCGCCATGACGGCGACGCCGCCGACGAGCGCCAGGGAGCACTCGCCGCCGCGCACCGCCTGGCAGGCCAGGTGCAGCGCCACCAGCGACGCCGAGCACGCGGTGTCGACGGTCGCGGTGGGCCCTTCGAGTCCGAAGGTGTACGCCAGCCTGCCGGACAGCACCGAGGCGGCGTTGCCGGTGACCACGTGCCCCAGGAGTTCGTCGGGGACGTCCTTCAGGTGCGGCGCGTAGTCCTGGACGTTGGTGCCCATGAACACGCCGTAGCGCCGTCCGCGCACCGAGGTCGGGTCGATCCCGGCCCGCTCCAGTGCCTCCCAGGAGGTCTCCAGCAGCAGCCGCTGCTGGGGTCCATCACGGACGCCTCGCCGGGCGTGATGCCGAATGGCGCCGGGTCGAAGTCGGCGGCGCCGTGCACGAATCCGCCCTCCCGCACGGCGCTGCGCAGCTCCGGGTCGGCGTCGGGGCCGCACAGCCGCTCCACGTCCCAGCCCCGGTCGGCGGGAAGCCCGAGATCCCGTCGCGCTCCTCGGTGACGAGCCGCCACAGGTCCTCGGGGACTGGACGCCGCCGGGGTAGCGGCAGGCCATCGCGACGATCGCGACGGGTTCGCGCGGCGCGGCGCGCAGTTCCTCGCACTGGCGCCGCAGCCGCTCGTTCTCCAGCAGCGACGCCCGCAGCGCGGCGACGATCTTCTCGTCGGCCACTGTCATGTCAACCTCCGTACGCGACGCACCGGTCACGCCTCGCCGTTGGTGCCGAGGGCGATGTTCACCAGGTCCTCGACGTCCATCGTGGTGATGCCGCCGGACTCCCCGGGCGCCCGACTCCCCGGCCGCCGTCCCGCGCCGGGGCGGCGGGCGGGGCTGGACGGTGACGTCCTCGCCGTCGCCGAGCCGCAGCAGGGTCTCCAGCAGCCCGGACCGCTCCAGCCGCTCCAGCGGGATGGCGGCCAGCAGTTGCCGCACCCGGGTCTCGCGCGGGTCGGCGGGCGGGCGATCTCCGCGCGCAGGTACTGGGCGAGCGAGAGCGGCGTGGGGCAGTCGAAGACGAGCGTCGCGGGCATCCGCAGGCCGGTCGCGGTGGCGAGCCGGTTGCGCAGTTCCACGGCGGTCAGGAGTCGAAGCCCAGCTCCTGGAAGGCGCGTTCGGGCTCGACGGCGTCGGCCGACTCGTGGCCGAGGACGGTCGCCACGTGCGCGCACACCACGTCCAGGACGTACGCCTCGCGGTCGGCCTCGGGCAGCGCGGTGACCCGTTCGGTCAGCGACCGCGCCCGGTGTCCGCCGCGTCCGCCGCGCGGCGCGCGGTGCTCCGGGCCGGGGCGGCCTTGGCGGCGCGGCGGCGGGTCGAGGCGGATGGGGACGAGGAGCGCGTCGGCGGCGGCGCGGGCCCGGTCGAACAGCGCGAGGCCCTGCGCGGTGGTCAGCGGCAGCACCCGCCGCGGTTCATCCGCCGCCGGTCGCCGCCGTCCAGCCGCCCGGTCAGCTCGCTGGTCTCCTCCCACAGGCCCCAGGCGAGCGACTGGCCCGCCAGCCCCTGGGCCCGCCGGGTCTGCGCGAGGGCGTCCAGGAAGGCGTTGGCGGCGGCGTAGTTGCCCTGTCCTGGGCTGCCGAGCGCGCCGGCCGCGGAGGAGAACAGGACGAACGCGGACAGGTCCAGGCCGCGGGTCAGTTCGTGCAGGTTCAGCGCGGCGTCCGCCTTCGGCCGCAGCACCTCCGCGATCCGCTCGGGGTGAGGGAGGCGATGGTGGCGTCGTCGAGGACGCCCGCCGAGTGCACCACGGCGGTCAGCGGGTGGGCGGCGGGGACGGCGGCCAGGACCTCGGCGAGCCGGTCGCGGTCGGCGGCGTCGCAGGCGACGACGGTCACCGAGGCGCCCTGGGCGGTCAGTTCGTCGCGCAGCCGGCGGCGCCGGCGCCTCGACGCCGCGGCGGCTGGCCAGCAGCAGGTGCCGTACGCCGTGTTCGGCGACCAGATGGCGGGCGACCAGGCCGCCGAGGGTGCCGGTGCCGCCGGTGATCAGGACCGTGCCCTCGGGGTCGGGCGCGGGCGGCAGGGTCAGGACGACCTTGCCGACGTGCGCGGCGCGGCTCATGTGGCGGAACGCCTCGGGCGCCCGCGTCACGTCCCAGGCGCGGACCGGCAGTTCGGTCAGCTCGCCGCGGGCGAACAGCTCGACGACCTCGGTGAGCATCCGGCCCACCCGTCGGCCCCGGCCCGCCGAGGTCGAAGGAGCGGTAGCGCACGCCCGGGTGGTCGGCGGCCACCTGGTCGGGGTCGCGCGGGTCGGCCTTGCCCATCTCCACGAACCGGCCGCCGCGCGTCAGCAGCCGCAGGGAGGCGTCGACGAACTCGCCGGTCAGCGCGTTCAGTACGACGTCGACGCCCTGTCCGCCGGTGGCGGCGAGGAACCCTCGGCGAAGTCGGTGGTGCGGGAGGACGCCAGGTGGGCGTCGTCCAGGCCCAGGGCGCGCAGCGCGGGCCACTTGTGCTCGCTGGCCGTGGCGTACACCTCGGCGCCCATGTGCCGGGCGAGTTGGACGGCGGCCATGCCGACGCCGCCCGCGCCGGCGTGCACCAGGATCCGCTCGCCCGGCCTCAGCGCGGCGAGGTCGGCCAGGGCGTAGCGGGCGGTGGCGAACACGGTGGGCACGGTGGCGGCCCGGTCCAGGACCAGCCGTCGGGGACCGGCACCAGCGCCCGGTGGTCGGCGACGCCGTCGCGGCCGAACGCGCCCTGGATCAGGCCCATGACGCGCTGGCCGGGGCGAGTCCGGTGACGCCGGGCCCGGTCTCGGTGACGACTCCGGCGCCCTCGTTGCCCATGGCGCCGCCGCCCGGGTACCGGTCCAGCGCGATGAGCACGTCGCGGAAGTTCAGCCCGGCGGCGCGGACGGCGACCCGCACCTGCCGGGGCCGAGCGGCCGGGGCCCGTCGGTGGGGACCAGCGCCAGGTTCTCCAACGTGCCCGGCTCCGTGGTGTCCAGGCGCCAGCCGGGGTGTCCGGCGGGTGAGAGCGGTACCGGTGGCGGCGGGGCGAGCCGGGCGACCCGGATGGCGCCGCCGCGCACCACGACGCGCTCCTCGCCGCCGACGATCGAGGAGGCGGTCTCGTCGGGCAGTTTGGGCCCGTCGAGGTCGACCAGGACCAGGCGGCCGGGGTGTTCGGCCTGGGCGGCGCGGATCAGGCCCCACAGCGGGCGCGCACCAGGTCGGTGACGTCCTCGCCGGTGTCGGCGGACACCGCGCCGCGGGTCACCACGACCAGCCGGGAGGCGGCGAACCGCTCGTCGGCCAGCCACCGCTGGACGGTCCCGAGGACGTCGGCCAGTTCGCGGCGGATCGCGGCGGGCAGGTCACCGCCGTCGGGTGCCGGGTCGCGGGCAGCAGCACCACCGGCGGTACGGCGGCGCCCGCCTCGACGGCGGCGACGAGGGCGTCGAGGTCGTCGTAGCGGCGGGCCCCGTAGCGGGCGGGCGAGGTGCCGGGCACCACGGCCACCCAGCCGTCGGTGCCCGCGCCCACGGCGGGTTCGGCGGCCGGGTGTACTCCACGCGCAGCAGCGCGTCGTCGACGCTCTCGTCGGGGCCGGGGCGCCGGGCAGTTGCTCGGCGGTCACCGGGCGCAGGACCAGCGAGTCGGCGGACAGCACGGGTCGTCCGGCGGCGTCGGCGGCGCGCACCGACAGGCCGTCGTCGCCCACGGGGCGAGCCGGACGCGCAGCGTCGTGGCGCCGGAGGCGGCCAGCGACACCCGTTCCAGGCGAACGGCAGCGCCATCTGGCTGCCTTCGCCGCCCGCGCCGCCGACTCCGGCGGCGTGCAGGGCGGCGTCCAGGAGCGCGGGTGGACGCCGAACGCGGCGGCGTCCTCGCGGTACCGCTCCGGCAGGGCGATCTCGGCGAAGACCTCAAGGTCGCGGTGGTAGACGGCGCGCAGGCCGCGGAAGGCGGGCCCGTAGACGTAGCCGCCCTCGGCGAGCAGGTCGTAGTAGCCGTCCAGCGCGACGGGTTCGGCGCCCTCGGGCGGCCACTGGGTGAAGTCGAACGGCTGGGCGGGACCGGCGGGCGCGAGGGTGCCGGTGGCGTGCCGGGTCCAGGGCGCCGCGGTGCCGTCC
Source organism: Streptomyces sp. M19 (assembly GCA_038070365.1). GTDB lineage: Bacteria > Actinomycetota > Actinomycetes > Streptomycetales > Streptomycetaceae > Streptomyces. Next base: position 1,767,101 of record JAMYWE010000001.1, read on the forward strand.
GCGGGCGCGCGTACACGCCCAGGTGCGGCGGCCCGCGGGGTCGGGGGCGCCGACGACGAGTTGGAGGTGGGTGCCGACGCCGTCCGCCAGGACCAGCGGGCTCTCCAGGACCAGTTCCTCCAGCCGGTCGCAGTCGGCCTCGTCGCCCGCGCGGACGGCCAGTTCCACGAAGGCGGTGCCCGGCAGGAACACCGCGCCCGCCACCGCGTGGTCGGCGAGCCAGGGTGGGAGTCCAGCCCGATTCGGCCGGTGAGGATCACCTCGTCGCCCTCGGCGAGGACGGTGGTGGCGCCCAACAGCGGGTGGCGGGCGGAGGCGAGCCCGAGCCCGTCGGGGTCGCCGCCGTCGGCGTAGCCGGACTCCAGCCAGAACCGGCGGTGCTGGAAGGCGTAGGTGGGCAGGTCGGCCAGGCGGGGCCCGCGCCGTCGAAGGCCGCGGTGAAGTCGACGGGGCGCCGCCCGCGTACGCCTCGGCCAGGGAGGTCAGGAAGCGGTCGAGTCCGCCGTCGTCGCGGCGCAGCGAGCCGAGCGCGGTGACGGGGACGCCCGCGTCGGCGGCGGTCTCCTGCACGCCGACGGTCAGCACCGGGCGCGGCGCGGCCTCGACGAACAGGTGGTAGCCGCCGTCGAGGAGGGCGCGGGTGGCCTCCTCGAAGCGCACGGTCTCGCGGAGGTTGGTGTACCAGTACGCGGCGTCCAGCTCCGCGGTGTCGAGCGCGGCGCCGGTGACCGAGGAGTAGAACGGCACGTCCGAGGAGCGGGGTGATCCCGGCCAGCTCCGTCAGCAACTCCTCGCGGATCTCGGCCACGTGGGCGGAGTGCGAGGCGTAGTCGACGGGGACGCGCCGGGCCCGTACGCCGTCGGCCTCGCAGCGGGCGAGCAGGGCGTCCAGCGCATCGGGGCGCCGGAGACGACGACGGCGGCGGGCCGTTGACGGCGGCCACGCCGATCTCCTCGCCCCACGGCTCGATACGGGCGCGCACCTCGTCCAGGGCAGCGCGGGAGACCATGCCGCCGCGCCCGGCGAGCCGCCGCAGGGCGCGGCTGCGGAGCACGACGACGGTGGCGGCGTCCTCGGGCGACAGGGCGCCCGCGACGCAGGCGGCGGCGATCTCGCCCTGGGAGTGGCCGACGACGGCGTCCGGGGCGACCCGTAGGAGCGCCACAGCTCGGCGAGGGCCACCATGACCGCCCACAGCACGGGCTGGACGACGTCGACGCGCTCCAGCGGCGGGGCGTCCGCCTCCTGGCGCAGCACGGCCTCCACCGACCAGCCCGCGACGGCCTCGACGGCGTCGGAGCAGCGGCGCAGCCGCTCGGCGAAGACCGGTGAGGAGTCGGCGAGTCCGAGGGCCATGCCGGTCCACTGGGAGCCCTGGCCGGGAAGACGAGGACCACCCGGCCGGTGCCGCGCGCCACGCCCTCGACCACGCCGGGGCGGGGTGCCGTCGGCGACGGCGGTCAGGCCGCGCAGCAGGCCCGCGTGGTCGGCGGCGACGACCACGGCGCGGTGCTCCAGGCCCGCGCGGGAGCGGGCGAGGACCAGCCCACGTCGACGGGCGCGGCGCGGGCTCGGTTCCGGCGAACTCCAGCAGCCGCGCGGCCTGGCCCGCAGGGCGCGGTCGGTGCGCCCGGAGATCACCCAGGGCAGGGCGGCGGGCGGGGCGGCGGAGGTGTCAGCGGTGTCAGGGGCTCGTTGACAGGTGGGGCCTGCTCGACGATGACGTGGGCGTTGGTGCCGCTGACGCCGAAGGCGGAGACCCCGGCCCGGCGCGGCCTGCCGGTCTCCGGCCAGGCCACGGGCTTGACCAGGAGGTCCAACGCGCCCGCGGACCAGTCGACATGGGGGTGGGCTCGTCGATGTGCAGGCTCTGCGGCAGCACGCCCGCGCGGATCGACATCACGGTCTTGATGACGCCCGCGACCCCGGCGGCGGCCTGGGTGTGGCCGATGTTGGACTTCACCGAGCCGAGCCACAGCGGCGCGTCCTCGGGCGGTCCCGGCCGTAGGTGGCGAGCAGCGCCCGCGCCTCGATCGGGTCGCCGAGGGTGGTGCCGGTGCCGTGGGCCTCGACGGTGTCGATGTCGGCGGCGGTGAGCCGGGCGTTGCCCAGGGCCTGGCGGATGACGCGTTCCTGGGAGGGGCCGTTGGGGCGGTCAGGCCGTTGGAGGCGCCGTCCTGGTTGACGGCGGAGCCGCGGACCACGGCGAGCACGGGGTGGTTGTTGCGGCGGGCGTCGGAGAGCCGTTCCAGCAGCAGCAGGCCGACGCCCTCGGAGAACCCGGTGCCGTCGGCGGCGGCGGCGAACGCCTTGCAGCGGCCGTCGGGGCCAGCCCGCCCTGCCGTTCGAACTCCACGAACAGCCCCGGGTGGCCATCATCGTCACGCCGCCCGCCAGCGCCATGGAGCACTCGCCCTGGCGCAGCGACTGGCAGGCCAGGTGCAGCGCCACCAGCGAGGAGGAGCAGGCGGTGTCGACGGTGACGGCGGGCCCCTCCAGGCCGAAGGTGTACGAGACGCGGCCGGAGAAGACGGCGGCGGCGCTGCCGATGCCGAGGTAGCCCACGAGGTCGTCGGGGACCGAGCGCAGCCGGGTGGCGTAGTCCTGGCCGTTGGTGCCGACGAACACGCCGTAGCGGCTGCCGCGCAGCCCGGTGGGGGCGATCCCGGCCCGCTCGAACGCCTCCCAGGAGGTCTCCAGCAGCATCCGCTGCTGCGGGTCGGTGGCGAGCGCCTCGCGGGGCGAGATGCCGAACAGCTCGGGGTCGAAGGAGGCGGCGTCGTGCAGGAAGCCGCCCTGGGGCCCTTCGCCGGAGCCGTCGAGGTGCCAGCCGCGGTCGGTGGGGCAGCCGCCGACCGCGTCGCCGCCGGAGGCGACCAGGTCCCACAGCGCCTCGGGCGAGTCGACGCCGCCGGGGTAGCGGCAGGACATGGCGACGATCGCGATCGGCTCGTGCCCCGCCGACTCCGCCTCGTTCAGGCGCTGCCGGGTCTGGCGCAGGTCGGCGACCACCCGGTTCAGGTAGTCGCGCAGCCTCTGTTCGTCGTTCACGTCCCCAGCTCCCTGTCGATCAGGTCGAACATGTCTTCGTTGCTGATGGACTCCAGTGAGGTGTCCTCGGCGGGGCGGTGTCGCCGCCCGGCCGGTCCTCGCACTTGGCCAGCAGTGCCTGGAGCCGTTGTCCGACCTCGTCGCGGGCCCCGTCGGGGCGGGCGGCGGCGAAGGCCGCTTCGAGCCTGCCGAGTTCGGCCATGAGGGTCGGTTCCGCCGGTTCGAGGCGGATCTCCTCGCGCAGGTGGCCGGCGAGGGCGGCGGCGTTGGGGTGGTCGAAGACCAGCGTCGAGGCCAGCCGCAGCCCGGTGAGCACGTTGAGCCGGTTGCGCAGTTCGACGGCGGTCAGCGAGTCGAAGCCCAGCTCCTGGAACGGGCGGTGGGCGGGCACCGCGTCGGCGGTGCCGCGGCCGAGGACGGCCGCGACCTGGCCGCAGACCAGCTCCAGCAGGGCGTGTTCGCGCTCGGCGGCGGTGAGCCGGGCGAGCTTCTCGCGCAGCGCGCCCGCCTCGTCGGCCTCGTCCCGCCGCTCGGTGGTACGGCCGACGGCCTCGGCGAACCGCTGCGCGTCGGGTACGTCCTCCAGGAGTCTGCTGGGCCGGTCGGAGCCGTAGATGGGCGCGAAGCGGTCCCAGCGGATGTCGCAGATGACGCGGGAGGTCTCCGCGTGGTCCAGCGACCGGCGCAGCGCGGCGGTGGCCTGGTCCGGCGCCATCTCGAACAGGCCGTGCTCCCGGGCCCGTTCGCCGATGCCGCTCTCGGCCATGCCGCCACCGGCCCAGGTGCCCCAGGCGATGGCGGTGGCGGGCAGCCCTCGTCGCTGCGCTGGTGCGCGAGGGCCTCCAGGAAGGCGTTGCCGGGCGCGTAGTTGCCGACGCCGGGCGAGCCGAACACGGCGGCGAAGGAGGAGAACAGCACGAACGCCGACAGGTCGCTCTCCCGCGTCAGTTCGTGCAGGTGCAGCGCGCCTTCGGCCTTGACCCGCAGCACCCGGGCGATCTGCTCGGGGTGAGCGAGGCGAGCACCCGTCGTCGAGGACGGCGGCGGTGTGCACGACGGCGGTCAGCGGCAGGTCGGCGGGGACGTCGGCCAGCAGCCGGGCGAGCGCGGCGCGGTCGGACACGTCGCAGGCGGCGATGGTGACGCGGGCGCCGGTGGCGGCGAGTTCGGCCTCCAGCTCGGCGGCGCCGGGGCCTGGGGCCGCGCCTGCTGATCAGCAGCAGGTGGTCGGCGCCCTCGCGGGCGAGCCAGCGGGCGACCTGGGCGCCGAGGCCGCCGGTGCCGCCGGTGACCAGGACGGTGCCGTGCGGGCACCAGGTGCGGGCCGGGACCCGTCCGGCGACGGGCGCGCGGACCAGGCGCCTGGCGAGTACGCCGGTGGCGCGCAGGGCGAGTTGGTCCTCGCCGTCGGGGTCGGCGAGGACGCCGCACAGCCGGGCCAGGGTCTCGGCGTCCGGGTCCTCGGGCAGGTCGAGCAGGCCGCCCCAGGTGTCGGGTACTCCAGGGCCGCCACGAGGCCGAAGCCCCATTCGAGGGCCTGGGTGGGGCGCCGGATCGGGTCGGTGCCGCCGGTGGAGACCGCGCCGCTGGTGGCGCACCACAGGCGGCCCTCGAACCCGGCGTCCTCCAGAGCCTGGAGGAGGGTGACGGCGGCGGTCAGGCCGGTGGCCAGCCGCCTGCCGGGGCCCTGGTCGCCGAGGGCGGGGCGTCCTCGGAGAGGGCCAGCAGCGAGACGACGCCGTCGGCCCGGCGGCGCCGAGGTCCGCGAGCCGGGCGGCGAGGGCGGCGCGGTCGGGGCGTCGACGGCCACCTGTACGGGGACGACGGTGGCGCCGCGGTCGCTCAGCGCCCGCAGCAGTTCGGCGGGGAGGGCTTCGATGACGGCGTCGTCGGGGACGGCCAGCAGCCAGGTGCCGGTCAGCTTGGCGGAGCCGGTGCCGGTGCCGACGGGCTTCCAGGTGACGCGGTAGCGCCAGCTGTCCATCGCGGACTCCTCGCGCTGCCCGCGGCGCCAGGAGGCCAGGGCGGGCAGGACGGCGCTGAGCGGCTGTTCGGTGTCCACCTGGAGCGCCCCGGCGAGCGCGGGGAGGTCCTCGCGCTCGACGGCCTCCCAGAACCGGGCCTCGACGTCGTCGACGGGGGCGGGGCCGCGGTGTCGATCCAGTACCGCTCGTGCTGGAAGGCGTAGGTCGGCAGCGGGGCCGGGGCGGCGGTGTCCTCGGGGAAGACCCGGGCCAGGTCGGCCTCGGCGCCGTGGGCGTGGGCCTGGGCGAGGGAGGTCAGGAACCGGTCCTGGCCGCCCTCGCCACGGCGCAGGGTGCCGCAGGCCGCCGCGTTGGCGCCCGTCGCGTCCAGGGTCTCCTGGAGGCCGACGGTGAGCACGGGTGCGGGCTGCACTCGACGAACACCGCGTGCCCGTCCTCCACGAGCTTCCGCGTGGCCCGCTCGAAGAGGACCGGCTGCCGCAGGTTGGTGAACCAGTACTCCGCGTCCATCCCGGTGCCGTCCAGGACGGTGCCGGTGACGGTGGAGTACACCGGTACGTCCCCGCGCTTCGGCTCGACGCCGGACAGGGCCTCCAGCAACCGCTCGCGCAGGCCCTCGATGTGGGTGGAGTGCGAGGCGTAGTCCACGGGGATCCGCTTGGCCCGCACGCCCTCGGCCTCGTACGCGGCGAGGAGTTCGTCCACCGCGTCGATGTCACCGGAAACCACCGTGGAGGAGGGCCGTTGACGGCCGCGACGCCGAGTCGGCCCGCGTACTCCTTCAGCCGGTCCTCGACCTCGGCCGACGCCAGCGGCACCGACACCATCCCGCCCCGGCCGGACAGCGCCAGCAGTGCCTGCGACCGCAGCGCCGCGATCCGGGCGGCGTCCTCCACGGACAGCACCCCGGCCACGCACGCGGCGGCGATCTCGCCCTGGGAGTGGCCGACGACCGCCGCGGGCTCCACCCCGTAGGACCGCCACAGTTCGGCGAGCGCCACCATCACCGCCCACAGCACCGGCTGGACCACGTCCACCCGCTCCAGCGCCGGGGCACCCTCGTCACCCGCAGCACCGCCTCCACCGAGTAGTCCGTGTACCGCTCGACGGCGGCCACGCACCGGCCGAAGGACTCGGCGAACACCGGTGAGGAGTCGGCGAGTTCGAGGGCCATCCCGGCCCACTGCGAGCCCTGCCCGGGAAGACGAACACGGTGCCGCCGGGCCGGGCCTCGCCGGTGACGACGTGCCCGGTGGGCGCCCGTCGGCCAGCGAGGCGAGTCCGGCCAGCAGCGCGTCGCGCCCGGGGCGACGACGGCGGCGCGGTGCGTGAGGGCCGCGCGGCTGGTGGCCAGCGCCCGGCCGACCCGCGTCGCGCCCAGCTCCGGGCGGTCGGCGAGGTGGGCGTGCAGCCGGGCGGCCTGGGCGCGCAGCGCGGCCTCGCCGCGCCCGGAGAGCACCAGGGCACCACGGGCGACTCGGCGCCGCCGGTGGCCTCTTCGGGGCCGGAGGCGGTGTCGGACGCGGTGTCGGACGCGGTGTCCGGGGCCTGCTCCAGGACGATGTGCGCGTTGGTGCCGCTGATGCCGAAGGAGGAGACGCCCGCGCGGCGCGGCCGGTCCGCGGACGGCCAGGGCCGCGCCTCGGTCAGCAGCTCCACGGTGCCCGCGGACCAGTCGACCTCGCGGGACGGCTCGGCCACGTGCAGGGTGCGCGGCAGGACGCCCTCGCGCAGCGCCAGCACCATCTTCATCACCCCGGCCACGCCCGAAGCCGCCTGCGTGTGGCCGATGTTGGACTTCACCGAGCCCAGCCACAGCGGCGCGCCCTCGGCGCGGTCCTTGCCGTAGGTGGCCATCAGCGCCTGCGCCTCGATCGGGTCGCCGAGGGTGGTGCCCGTACCGTGCGCCTCCACCGCGTCGACGTCCTTGGCGGCCAGCCGCGCGTCGGCCAGGGCCTGCCGGATGACGCGCTGCTGGGACGGCCCGTTGGGGCGGTCAGGCCGTTGCTGGCGCCGTCCTGGTTGGTGGCGGTGCCGCGGAGCACGGCCAGCACCGGGTGGCCGAGGCGGGTGGCGTCCGCGAGCCGTTCCACCAGCAGCACCCCGACGCCCTCGGAGGGCCGAAGCCGTCGGCGGCCTGCGCGAACGCCTTGCAGCGGCCGTCGGCCGCGAGCCCGCGCAGGCTGGAGAACTCCACGAACATGCCCGGCGTCGCCATGACGGTCGCGCCCCGGCCAGCGCCATGGAGCACTCGCCCTGGCGCAGCGCCCGCACCGCCAGGTGCAGGGCGACCAGCGACGAGGAGCAGGCGGTGTCGACGGTGACCGCGGGCCCTCCAGGCCCAGGGTGTACGCGATCCGGCCGGACATCACGCTCGCGGAGACGCCGGTGGCGAGGTAGCCGCCCGCGTCCTCGGGCACGTTGGCCCCTCGCCCGCGTACGAGGAGATGGAGCCGCCGATGAAGACGCCCGCGCGGGTGCCGCGCAGGGTGTTCACGTCGATCCCGGCGCGTTCGATCGCCTCCCACGAGGTCTCCAGCAGCAGTCGCTGCTGGGGTCCATGGCGAGGGCCTCGCGCGGGAGATGCCGAAGAAGTCGGCGTCGAAGTCGGCGACGCCGCGTACGAATCCGCCCTCGCGCACATAGCTGGTGCCCGCCCCGTCAGCGGCCGGGTCGAACAGCGCGCTGTCCCAGCCGCGGTCGTCCGGTACGGGCGAGATGGCGTCGCCGCCGGTGGCCAGCAGTTCCCACAGCGCCTCCGGGGAGTCGACGCCGCCGGGGAACCGGCAGGCCATGCCGACGATCGCGATCGGCTGCCGGTCCTGGCCTCCGCGTCGCGGAGGCGCTGCCGGTGTCGTGCAGGTCGGCCGCGACCCGCTTGAGGTACTCGACCAATGTGTCCTGGTCCGCCATTGCCGTTCCCCTCAGGCCATTCCGAGCTCGGAGTCGATGAAATCGAGGACTTCGTCGGCCGACGCCGACCGGAGCCGCTGCGAGGCGGCGGCGCCCTCGGCCGGTGCGGGCTCCTTGCGGAACCGCGCGAGCAGCGCCTCCAGGCGGCTGGCGACGGCGTCGCGCTCGGCGTCGTCCGCGAGGGCGGTCAGGCCGTCCTCCAGCCGGTCCAGTTCCTGGATGAGCGCCTCGGACCTGCTCGGGCCCTCCGGTACGAGCTGTTCGCGCAGGTGCTCGGCGAGCAGCACGGGGTGGGGAAGTCGAAGACGAGCGTGGCGGGCATCTTCAGGTCGGTGGACATGCTGAGCCGGTTGCGCAGCTCCACCGCGGTCAGCGAGTCGAACCCGATCTCCTTGAACGGGCGTCCGGGTCGACCGCCTCGCCGCCGCCGAGGCCGAGCACGGACGCCACGTGGCGGCGCACCAGCTCCAGCAGGGTGCGGCTCTGCTCGGCCGCGGCGAGCCCGGCGAGCCGTTCGGCCATCGTCCGGGACGCGTCGGCGGCGTCCTCGGCGGCGGCGGTGGCGCGCCGGGCGGGCGTGGCCTTGACCAGGCCGCGGACGAGGCCGGGCAGCACGTTGTCCCCGGCGATCTCGCGCAGCGCCTCGGGGTCGAGCCGGGCGGGCACGAGCAGCCCTCGGTCCGGTCGCTCGCGGCGTCGAACAGGGCCAGGCCCTGCTCGGAGGAGAGGGCCCGCATCCCGGAGCGCTCCATGCGCGCGAAGTCGCCCTCGTCCATCTTGCCGGTCATGCCGCTGGACTGCTCCCAGTAGCCCCAGGCCAGGGAGGTGCCGGGCAGCCCGGCGGCCCTGCGGTCCAGGGCCAGGGCGTCCAGGAAGGTGTTGGCGGCGGCGTAGTTGCCCTGGCCCGCGCCGCCGAACACCCCGGCCGTGGAGGAGAACAGGACGAAGGCGGCCAGGTCCGCGTCCCGGGTGAGCTGGTGCAGGTTGACCGCCGCGTCCACCTTCGGGCGCAGCACCGTGCGCAGTTGCTCGCCGGTGAGGGACTGGACCGTGCCGTCGTCGAGCACCCCGGCCGCGTGCACGACGGCGGTCAGCGGGTGCGCGGCGGGGACGGACGCCAGCAGCGCGGCCAGTTGGTCGCGGTCGGCGGCGTCGCAGGCGGCGACGGTGACGGTGGCGCCCGCGGCGCCGAGTTCGGCCGCCAACTCGGCGGCGCCGGGGCTCTGTTCGCCCCGGCGGCTGGTCAGCAGCAGGTGGCGGGCGCCGCGTTCGGTCACCAGGTGGCGGGCGAGGAGGCTGCCGATGGTGCCCGTGCCGCCGGTGATCAGGACGGTGCCCTCGGGGTCGGGGCGGCCGGGACGGTCAGCACGATCTTGCCGACGTGCCGGGCCTGGCTCATGTAGCGGAAGGCGTCGGGGCGCGCAGCAGGTCCCAGCCTCGGGTGGGGAGTTCGCGCAGCTCGCCCGCGTCCATGAGCGCCACGACCTCGGTGAGGATGCGGCCGATGCGGTCCAGGTCCGCCTCGATGAACACGTCGTAGCTGACGCCCGGGTGGTCGGCGGTGACCTGGGCGGCGTCGCGGATGTCGGTCTTGCCCATCTCCACGAACCGGCCGCCGTCGGCGAGCAGCCGCAGCGAGGCGTCCACGAAGTCCTTGGTGAGGGAGTTCAGGACGACGTCCACGCCCCGCCGCCGGTGGCGGCGCGGATCCGCTCCTCGAAGTCCAGGGTCCGCGAGGAGGCGAGGTGCGCGTCGTCCAGGCCGAGGGCGCGCAGGGTGTCCCACTTGCCCTCGCTGGCGGTGGCGTAGACCTCGGCGCCCCAGTGCCGGGCGAGTTGGACGGCGGCCATGCCGACGCCGCCCGCCCCGGCGTGGATGAGGACCCGGTCGCCGGGCCCCACCTTGGCGAGGTCGGCCAGGCAGTAGGAGGCGGTGGCGAACGCGACGGGCACGGCGGCGGCGCGGCGGAAGGACCAGCCGTCGGGCAGGGGACGACCACCCGCTGGTCGGCGACGACGAGCGGGCCGAACGCGCCGGGGAAGATGCCCAGCACCCGGTCGCCGGGGGCGAGCCGGGTCACGCCGGGCCCGGTCTCGACGACGACACCGGCGCCCTCGCTGCCCATGACCTTCTGGCCGGGGACCATGCCGAGGCCGATGAGGACGTCGCGGAAGTTCAGCCCCGCGGCCCGTACGGCGATCCGCACCTGGCCCTCCCCAGCGGCGCGGTGGCCTCCGGGTGGGGCACCAGCGCCAGGTTGTCCAGGGTGCCGGGGCCGGTGGTCTCCAGCCGCCAGCCGGGCAGGTCCGGCGGTACGAGCGCGGCGTCCGCCCCGGCGCGGGCCAGGCGCGGGACGATCACGCCGCCGTCGCGGACCGCGACCTGGGACTCGGTGGCGCCGAGGGCGACGGCGAGGGCGGCGGGCAGCTGGCTCGCGGCGTCGTCCTCGGGGCCGAGGTCGACCAGCACGATGCGGTCGAGGTTCTCCAGTTGCGCGGAGCGCAGCAGGCCCCACAGCGGGCGTGCGCCAGGTCGGTGACCCGCTCGTCGCCGCGGGTGGAGACGGCGCCGCGGGTGACGACGGCGAGCCGGGACTCGGCGAGGCGGGGTCGGCCAGCCACCCTGGACGGTCGTCAGCAGCCGGGCCGTCTCGGCGTGCACGGCGGCGGCGAGCCGGGTCCCCGTCGGCGCCGCCGCCGTCGAGGGGCGCAGGGCAGGACGAGCAGGTCGGCCAGCGGCATGCCGTCGTCCACGGACTGGGCCAGCTCGGCGAGTTCGCCGGTGCCGCGGACGACGTATCCGGTGCGCTCCAGGGCGGTGGTGACGCCGAGGCCGTCGGCGCCCAGCACCTCCCACTCGTAGCCCGCGAGCACCTCGGTCTCGGGTTCGGCGGCGGTCCACTCGACGCGGTGCAGCGCGTCGGGGCGGCGGCGCCGGTGCCGGTGCGCAGTTGCTCCAGGAGACCGGGCGGGAGACGACGGACTCGGCGGAGGCGACGTGGCGGCCGGTGGTGTCGGCGACGGTCAGGGACGCGCCGTCGCCGTTGGGGCCATCCGGACGCGCAGGGCGGCGGCGCCGGTCGCGTACAGCGACACGCCGTTCCAGGCGAACGGCAGCAGCACCTGGCCGCCGGTCTTGGCCCCGTCGCCGATGCCGCCCGCGTGCAGGGCGGCGTCCAGCAGCGCGGGTGGAGCCCGAACCGGGCCGCGTCGGGGCGGAGTTCGTCGGTCAGGGCGACCTCGGCGAACACCTCGTCGCCGCGCAGCCAGGCCGCCTTCAGGCCGCGGAACGCGGGCCCGTAGCCGTAGCCCGCCTCGGCGAGGTCGGCGTAGAAGCCCTCCAGGGACAGGGGTTCGGCCCCGGCGGGCGGCCACTGGGTGAAGTCGAAGGTGTCGGGCACGGCGCCGGTGGTGAGGGTGGCGCTGGCGTGCCGGGTCCACGGCGCGTCGGCGTCCGCGGGGCCCGTGGCGGCGTCGGCGCCCTGGCGGTTCTGGGGGTGCTCGGGGCGCGAGTGGACGGTCAGGGCGCGGTTGCCGTCGCCGTCCGGCGCGGAGACCACGAGCTGGAGCTGGAGCGCGCCGTCCTCGGGGAGCACCAGCGGGCTCTCCAGGACGAGTTCCTCGACCCGGTCGCAGCCGACCTCGTCCCCGGCGCGCACGGCGAGGTCCACGAAGGCCGTGCCGGGCAGGAACACCGAACCGGCCACGGCGTGGTCGGCCAGCCAGGCGTGGCTGGTGGTCGAGAGCCGTCCGGTCAGCAGGGTCTCGCCGCCGTCGGCGACCCGGATGGCGGCGCCGAGCAGCGGGTGGTCGGCCGGGGCCAGACCGAGGCCGCGGGCGTCGCCCGTGCCGCCGGTGCCGGGGTCGTCGATCCAGTAGCGGGCGTGCTGGAAGGCGTAGGTCGGCAGGTCGGCGACGGGGTCCCGGCGGGGAAGACGGTGGTCCAGTCGACGGCGGCGCCGTAGGCGTGGGCCTGGGCGAGGGAGGTCAGGAAGCGGTGGGTGCCGCCCTCGTCGCGGCGGAGCGAGCCGACGGTGACGGCGTCGGCCTCCGCCGTCTCGTTCGTCTCCTGCACGCCGACGGTGAGCACGGGGTGCGGCTGCACTCGACGAACAGGGCGTGCCCGTCGTCGATGAGCTTGCGGGTGGCCCGCTCGAAGAGGACCGGCTGCCGCAGGTTGGTGAACCAGTACTCCGCGTCCATCTCGGTGCCGTCCAGGACGGTGCCGGTGACGGTGGAGTACACCGGTACGTCCCCGCGCTTCGGCTCGACACCGGACAGGGTCTCCACCAACTGGTCGTGCAGGCTCTCGATGTGGGTGGAGTGCGAGGCGTAGTCGACGGGGATCCGCTTGGCCCGCACGCCGTCGGCCTCGTACGCGGCGAGGAGTTCGTCCACCGCGTCGATGTCACCGGAAACCACCGTGGAGGAGGGCCCGTTGATCGCCGCGACGCCGAGACGGCCGTCGAAGCCCTTCAGCCGGTCCTCGACCTCGGCCGACGCCAGCGGCACCGACACCATCCCGCCCCGGCCCGACAGCGCCAGCAGCGCCTGCGACCGCAGCGCCACGATCCGGGCCGCGTCCTCGACCGACAGCACCCCGGCGACGCAGGCCGCCGCGATCTCGCCCTGGGAGTGGCCGACGACCGCCGCGGGCTGCACGCCGTGCGCCCGCCACAGTTCGGCGAGCGCCACCATCACCGCCCACAGCACCGGCTGGACCACGTCCACCCGCTCCAGCGCCGGGGCACCCTCGTCGCCCGCAGCACCGCCTCCACCGAGTAGTCGGTGTACCGCTCGACGGCGGCCACGCACCGGCGGAAGGACTCGGCGAACACCGGTGAGGAGTCGGCGAGTTCGAGGGCCATCCCGGCCCACTGCGAGCCCTGCCCGGGAAGACGAACACCGTCTGGCCTGGCCGGGCCACGCCCTCCACCGGCGCGCTGCCCTGCTCGACGGCGGCGAGGCCGTCGAGGAACCCCTGCCGGTCGGCGGCGACCACGGCGGCGCGGTACGGGTGGGCGGCACGCGCCCCGGCCAGCGACCAGCCGATCGCGGTGGGGGCGAACTCCGGCTCGGCGGCCAGGTGCGCGCAGCCGGGCGGCCTGGCGCGCAGCGCGGCCTCGCCGCGCCCGGAGAGCACCCAGGGCACCACGGGCAACTCGGCGGCGGCCGGGGCCTCCTCGGGGTCCGGGGCCTGCTCGACGATGGCGTGCGCGTTGGTGCCGCTGACGCCGAAGGACGAGATGCCCGCGCGGCGCGGCCGGTCGGTCTCCGGCCACGGCCGGGCCTCGGTCAGCAGCTCCACCGCGCCGGAGGTCCAGTCGATGTGCGGCGAGGGCCGGTCCACGTGCAGGGTGCGCGGCAGGACGCCCTCGCGCATCGCCATGACCATCTTGATGATTCCGGCGACACCGGCGGCGGGCCCGGTGTGGCCGATGTTGGACTTGATGGAGCCGAGCCACAGCGGTTCGCCGTCGCCGCGCTCCTGCCCGTACGTCGCCAGCAGCGCCTGCGCCTCGATCGGGTCACCCAGCGTCGTCCCGTGCCGTGCGCCTCGACGGTGTCGACGTCGGCGGCGGTGAGCCGGGCGGCGGCCAGGGCGTCGCGGATGACGCGCTGCTGGGCCAGGTCGTTGGGGCGCTCAGGCCGTTGCTCGCGCCGTCCTGGTTGGTGGCGGTGGAGCGGATCACGCCGAGCACGGTGTGCCCGGCCTTCCGCGCGTCGGACAGCCGCTCCAGCAGCAGTACGCCCGCGCCCTCCGACCAGCCGGTGCCGTCGGCGGACTCGGCGAAGGACTTGCAGCGGCCGTCGGGGGCGAGCCCTCGCTGGCGGCTGAACTCGATGTACATGGCGGGCGAGGAGATGACGGTGACGCCGCCCGCGAGCACCATCGGGCACTCGCCGCGGCGCAGCGCCTCGCAGGCGAGGTGGAGGGCCACGAGCGAGGAGGAGCAGGCGGTGTCGACGGAGACGGCCGGGCCTTCGAGGCCGAAGGTGTAGGAGATCCGGCCGGAGGTGACGGCGCTCATGTTGCCGGTCGCCAAGTAGCCCTCGGTGCCGCTGGGGACGGCCGTCAGCCGGGTGATGTAGTCGGCCGCCCCGGCACCGAGGAAGACCCCGGTGCGGGAGCCGCGCAGCGTGCCGGGTCGATCCCGGCCCGCTCGAACGCCTCCCAGGAGACCTCAAGCAGCAGCCGCTGCTGCGGGTCCATCGCGAGGGCCTCACGCGGGGAGATGCCGAAGAACTCCGGGTCGAAGTCGGCCGCCCTGTCGACGAAGCCGCCTTCGCGCACGTAGGTCTTGCCGGACTGGTCGGGGTCGGGGTCGTAGAGGTTGTCGATGTTCCAGCCGCGGTCCGGGGAACTCGGCGATGGCGTCGCCGCCTTCGGCGACCAGCCGCCACAGGTCCTCGGGCGAGTTCACGCCGCCCGGGTACCGGCAGGCCATGCCGACGATCGCGATCGGCTCGTGCGCCGACGCCTCCAACTGGCCCAGCCGCTGGCGGGTCTGGCCCAGTTCGGCCATGACCCGCTTGAGGTAGTCGAGCAGCTTCCGCTCATTGTCGGAGCCAGTGGAGCCGCTGGGGCCGTTGGAGCCGTTGGAGCTGTCGGCACTGCTCGGAATGTTCGGCACATTGCCCGGCACGTTCGCCATTACCTGTCCGCACCCTTTCGAAAACTCGGTTCCTTCACGTACCTCTGCACCTCACGAAGCTCCGAGTTCCCGGTCGATGAGGCCGAAGATGTCGTCGGCTGTCGCCGACTGGAGGGCGTCGGCGTCCAGGGCACGCCCGCCCCGTCCTGCGTTCCGCTCCACTTCCACAGCAGCGTTTCGAGCCGCTTGGCGACCCTGGCGCGGGTGGCGTCGTCCGGCGTGAGACCGGCGAGCGCCGCGTCCAGCCGCTCGATGTCCCCGAGCACGGACGGCCCGTCGTCCTCGCCGCCGGGGTACAGCTGCTCCCGCAGATGCCGGGCGAGCGCGTCCGGCGTTGGGTAGGTGAACACCAGCGTGGCGGGCAGCCGCAGCCCGGTGGCGGCCTGGAGCCTGTTGCGCAGCTCGACCGCGGTGAGCGAGTCGAAGCCCAGTTCCTGGAAGGCGCGGCCCGCCTCCACCGCCTGCGGCCCGCGGTGGCCGAGCACGGTGGCGACGTGGCCGCACACCAGCTCCGCCAGGGCCCGTTCGCGGTCCGCCGAGGACATCCCGGCGAGCCGCTGGGCGAGCGCGGTGGCTCCGTTCGCGGCGTCGCCGCTCTCCGCGGCCCGCCGCGCCGGGTCCGTACCAGCCCCGGTACAGGGCGGTACGACGCCGTCGGCCGCCTGGGCGCGCAGCCGGGGCAGGTCGAGCCCGGCCGGTACGAGCAGCGGCGCGCCGGTGGCGATGGCGGCGTCGAACAGGGCGAGGCCCTGCCGGGAGAGCGCGGCGACCCCGGAGCGGGTCAGCCGGGCCACGTCGTTCTCGCCCAGGTCGCCGGTGGCCCCGCTGTCCCGGTCCCACAGGCCCCAGGCCAGCGACACGGCGGCCAGGTCGCGGGTCCAGCGGTGGTGGGCCAGGGCGTCCAGGAAGGCGTTGGCGGCGGCGAAGTTGGCCTGTCCCGCGCCCCGGCGACCCCGGCGAGCGAGGAGAACAGCACGAACGCCGCCAGGTCCTCGCCCTGGGTGAGGTGGTGCAGGTTGATCGCCGCGTCGACCTTCGGGCGCAGCACCCGGGCCAGCCGTTCGGGGTCAGCGAGGCCAGGACGCCGTCGTCGAGGGCTCCGGCCGCGTGCACGACGCCGGTGAGCGGGTGTTCGGCGGGGACGGCGGCGAGGACCGCGGCCAGTTGCTCCCGGTCGGCGGCGTCGCACGCGGCGACGGTGACCGTGGCGCCGAGCCCGGTCAGTTCGTCGCGGAGCGCGTCGGCGCCCGGCGCGGCGGGCCGCCGCGGCTGGTGAGCACCAGGTGCCGTACGCCCTCCTCCGCCACCAGGTGCCGGGCGACCAGGCCGCCCAGCGCGCCGGTGCCGCCGGTGATCAGCACGGTGACCTGCGGGTGCCAGGCGGGGACGTCGGTGGCGCACGGCTCGCCGCGCTCCAGCCGGGGGCGAGCAGCGCCCCGGCGCGGACGGCGGCCTGCGTCTCGTCGGCGGCGACGGCCGTGGCCACGGCTCCGGCGAGGCCACCGACGGGCGCGGGGTCGTCCGCCACGTCGAGGAGCAGGATCCGGCCCGGGTTCTCCGCCTGGGCGGAGCGGACCAGGCCCCAGACGGCGGACTGCGCCAGGGCGGGCACGTCCTCGTCCGGGCGGGTGGCGACGGCGCCGCTGGTCAGCACCACCAGCCGGGTGGCCTCCCAGCGCGGCTCGGCCAGCCACACCTGGAGCAGGCCGAGGACCCGCAGGGTCTCGGCGTGGACGGCCTCGGCGAGGTCGTCACCGGCGCCGCCGGGCACGCACGGCAGGAGCACCACGTCGGGTACGGGCTCGGCCGCGTCGACGGCGCTGCCGAGGGCGGCGACGTCGGCGTAGACCTTGCCGGGGATGTCGAGTTCGGCCCAGCCGCCGGTGAGGGCGGGGTGTCGACACCGAGCAGCGCCCAGTTCTCCCGGCCGCCGCGGCGCCGGTCCCGGCGCCGGCAGCGGGTCCACGCGAGCTGGAACAGCGCGTCGCGGACCGGGTCGTGGGCGGCGCGGAGCCCGTCCAGCGGGACCGGCCCCGGCTCCACGGTCGCGGTGGCGACCGGCTGGCCCGACGGGTCGGCGACGGTCAGCGCCAGGCCCACCTCGCGCGGGCGATCCGCACCCGCAGCGCGGTCGAGCCGGTCGCGGACAGGGTGACCTGGGTCCAGCGGGCCGCGAGCAGCGGCTCGTCCCGCTCGGCGAGGTACGGGTGCAGCGCGGCGTCGAGCAGCGCGGGTGGATCCCGAACCGGTCAGCGTCGGGCCGTGCCTCCTCGGGGAGTTCGACCTCCGCGTACAGCTCGTCGCCGAGTCGCCACGCGGCCCGCAGGCCCCGGAACGCCGGGCCGTGGTCGAGGCCGGTGGCCGCGAGCCGGTCGTAGTGTCCCTCGGCCGGGACGGGTTCGGCGACCGCCGGGGCCAGGCGGTGAGGCCGTCGGCCGGGCGGCGCGCCGCCCGCCGCGACGAGGGTGCCGGTCGCGTGGCGGGTCCAGGGCCGTTCGGCGCCGTCGTCGGGCCTGGCGTACACGTGGACGGCGCCGTCGGCGGCCGTGACCTGGAGCTGGACGCCGCCGCTCTCCGGTACGACGAGGGGCGCCTCGACGGTGAGTTCCCCGATCCGGTCGGCGCCGGTCTCGTCCCCGGCGCGCAGCGCCAGTTCGACCAGCGCGGCGGCCGGTACGCACACCGTGCCCGCGACCGCGTGGTCGGCGAGCCAGGGTGGGTGTCCAGGCCGAGGCGGCCGGTGAGGACCACGCCGTCGCCGTCCGCCAGCCGCACCGCCGCGCCCAGCAGCGGGTGGTCGGCGGCGGCCAGGCCCGCGGCGGTGACGTCGCCCGCGGGCGCGGCCGTGGCCGCCAGCCAGAACGACTCGTGCTGGAAGGCGTAGGTGGGCAGGTCCACCAGGGCGGTTCCGGCCGGGAAGACGGCCGTCCAGTCGACCGGGGCGCCGTGGGCGTGGGCCTGGGCGAGGGAGGTCAGCCAGCGGTCCGCGCCGCCCTCGCCGCGCCGCAGCGAGCCGACCGTGACCGCGTCCGCGCCCGCCGTCTCGATGGTCTCCTGCACGCCCACGGTGAGCACCGGGTGCGGGCTGGCCTCGACGAACAGGGCGTGCCCGTCGTCGACGAGCCTGCGGGTGGCCTGCTCGAAGAGGACGGGCGGCGCAGGTTGGTGAACCAGTACTCCGCGTCCATCTCCGTGCCGTCGAGAACCTCGCCGGTCACCGTCGAGTACAGCGGTACGTTCGCCCGGCGCGGGTGACACCCGCGAGGGCCGTCACGATCCGCTCGCGGAGGTCGTCGATGTGCGTGGAGTGCGAGGCGTAGTCGACGGGGATGCGCTTGGCCCGCACGCCCTCGGCCTCGTACGCGGCGAGGAGTTCGTCCACCGCGTCGATGTCGCCCGAAACCACCGTGGAGGAGGGCCCGTTGATCGCCGCGACGCCGAGACGGCCCGCGTACTCCTTCAGCCGGTCCTCGACCTCGGCCGACGCCAGCGGCACCGACACCATGCCACCGAGCCCGGACAGCTCCAGCAGCGCCTGCGAGCGCAGCGCGACGATCCGCGCGGCGTCCTCCACCGACAGCACCCCGGCAACGCAAGCTGCGGCGATCTCGCCCTGGGAGTGGCCGACGACGGCCTTGGGCTCGACGCCGTGCGCCCGCCACAGTTCGGCGAGCGCCACCATCACCGCCCACAGCACCGGCTGGACCACGTCCACCCGCTCCAGGGCCGGAGCGCCTTCCTCGCCGCGCAGCACCGCCTCCACGGTGAACGGGTGTACCGCTCGACCGCCGCCGCGCACCGGTAGAAGTGCTCGGCGAACTCCTCGGAGGCGTCGATGAGTTCGAGCGCCATGCCGGTCCACTGCGACCCTGGCCGGGAAGACGAACACGGCCGCGCCGGTACGGGCCACGCCCTCAACGGCGCCTTCGCCGCGCTCGACGGCCGCCAGGCCGTCCAGGAAGCCCGCCGGTCCGTGGCGATCACGGCCGCGCGGTGCGAGTGGGCCGTACGGGACGCGGCCAGCGACCAGCCGACCTCGGCCGGGCTCAGCCCCGGCTCGGCCTCGATGAACCGCCGCAGCCGCCCGGCCTGTTCGCGCAGCGCGGCTCGCCACGGCCGGAGACCAGCCACGGCACGACGGCGGGCGCCTCGACGGCGGCGTCGGCCTCGGCGGTGTCGGCGATGTCGGCGGTGTCGGCGGTGTCGGTCTCGGGTGCCTGCTCCACGATCAGGTGGGCGTTGGTGCCGCTGATGCCGAAGGAGGAGACGGCGGCGCGGCGCGGCCGTTCGGCCTCGGGCCACGGCCGGGCCTCGGTGAGGAGTTCCACGGCGCCCGCGGACCAGTCGACCTGCGGGGTGGGCTCGTCCACGTGGAGGGTGCGCGGCAGCACGCCGTGCCGCATCGCCATGACCATCTTGATCACCCCGGCGACACCCGCCGCGGGCCCCGCGTGGCCGAAGTTGGACTTCACCGAGCCCAGCCACAGCGGCTGGTCGGCGGCGCGCTCCTTGCCGTAGGTGGCCAGCAGCGCCTGCGCCTCGATCGGGTCGCCCAGCGTCGTGCCCGTACCGTGCGCCTCCACCGCGTCCACGTCGGCGCCGGTCAGCCGGGCGTTGGTGAGCGCCTGGCGGATGACGCGCTGCTGGGACGGGCCGTTCGGGCGGTCAGGCCGTTGCTCGCGCCGTCCTGGTTGACGGCCGAGCCACGGACCAGGCCGAGCACGGTGTGCCCGTTGCGTACGGCGTCGGAGAGCCGCTCCACCAGGAGCATGCCGACGCCCTCGGCCCAGCCGGTGCCGTCCGCCGCCGAGGCGAAGGACTTGCAGCGGCCGTCGGCGGCCAGCCCGCGCTGGCGGCTGAACTCCACGAACCCGGTGGGCTGCACATCACCGTCACGCCGCCCGCCAGCGCCATGGTGCACTCGCCCTGGCGCAGCGCCTGCGCCGCCAGGTGCAGCGCCACCAGCGACGACGAGCACGCGGTGTCGACGGTCACCGCCGGACCCTCCAGCCCGAAGGAGTACGAGAGCCGCCCGGACATCACGCTGGCGACGTTGCCGGTGAGCGAGTAGCCCTCCACGCCCTCCGGGAGCTGCTGGAGGCCGTTGGTGTAGCCGGAGGACGAGGCGCCGACGAAGACGCCGGTCGGGCTTCCGCGCAGCGCGCCGGGTGACCCCGGCGCGCTCCAGCGCCTCCCAGGAGACCTCAAGCAGCAGCCGCTGCTGCGGGTCCATCGCGAGGGCCTCGCGCGGCGAGATCCCGAAGAACGCCGGGTCGAACTCGGCGGCCTCGTAGAGGAATCCGCCCTCGCAGACGTACGAGGTGCCCTGCCGGTCGGGGTCCGGGTCGTACAGGTTCTCCACGTCCCAGCCGCGGTCCAGCGGGAAGCCGGAGACGGCGTCGGTGCCGGTGTCCACCAGCCGCCACAGCGCCTCGGGCGAGTCGACGCCGCCCGGGTAGCGGCAGGCCATGCCGACGATCGCGATCGGCTCGTCGTCGGCCGCGGCCACGGGGCAGCGGCGGCGGCCTGGCCCTGGCCGCCCAGCGCCTCGTCGTGCAGCAGTTGGGCCAGCGCGGCGGGCGTGGGGTAGTCGAAGACGAGCGTGGCGGGCAGGGCCAGACCGGTCGCCGAGCCCAGCGAGTTGCGCAGCTCGACGGCGGTCAGCGAGTCGAAGCCCAGCTCCTTGAACGGCTGGTCGACCTCCACGGCCGCCGGGGACGGGTACCGCAGGACGTACGCGACGTGCGCGCGGACCGTGTCCAGCAGCACCCGCTCGCGCTCGGTCCCGGTCAGCGCGGCCAGCTCCCGCGCGAACTCCGACTCGGCGCCGCCGCCCGCGTTCCCCGCCTGCGCGTCCAGGGCCGCGCGGGCCTCCGGCAGGTCGCCGAGCAGCGCGCTGGGGCGGCCGGAGACGAAGCCGGGCACGAACCGCGCCCAGTCGACGTCGGCGAGGGTCACGCAGGTCTCGCCCAGTTCGACGGCCTGCACGAGCGCGGAGACGGCCAGCTCCGGCGCCATGGTCGACAGGCCGCGCCGCTTGAGGTTCTCCTCGTTGCTGCCGACGGCCGCCATGCCGGGGCCCGCCCAGGGCCCCAGGCCAGCGACGTGGCGGCGAGGCCCGGGCGCGCCGGTCCTCGGCGAGGCCGTCGAGGAAGGCGTTGCCCGCCGAGTACGCGCCCTGGCCACCGCTGCCCCAGACGGCGGCGATGGAGGAGAACAGCACGAACGCGTCCAGCGGCCGGTCCCCAGCAGCTCGTCCAGGTGCAGGGCGCCGGCCACCTTGCCCGCGACCTCCTCGGCGAAGGCCGTCATGCCGGTCTCGGCGAGCGCCCCACCGGTGCCCACGCCCGCGGCGTGCACGACGGCGGTCAGCGGGTACTCCTCGGGCACCGCCGCCAGGACGCCCGCCAGGGCCTCCCGGTCGGTCATGTCGCAGGCCGCGACGGTGACCCGGGCGGCACCCAACTCCTCCAGTTCGGCGCTCAGTTCGGCCGCCCCGGCGGCGGCCGGCCACGGCGGCTGGTCAGCACCAGGTGCTCGGCGCCGTTACGGGCCAGCCAGCGGGCGACCTGCCCGCCGAGCGCGCCCGTACCGCCGGTGACCAGCACGGTGCCGCGCGGGCGCCACTCCTCGGCGACGGCTCGGGGCACGGCGCGCTCCAGCCGCCTGGCGAGCACGCCGGAGGCCCGGACGGCGAGCTGGTCCTCGCCGTCGGGGTCGGTGAGCAGGGCGCGCAGCCGGGCCAGGACCCGGTCGTTGAGCTTCTCCGGCAGGTCGACAAGTCCGCCCCACAGCCGGGGAACTCCAGCGCCGCCGTCCGGCCCAGGCCCCAGACCTGCGTCTGCGCCACGCTGCGCAGCGGGTCGGACGCCCGACGGACACCCCGCCCCGGGTGACGCACCACAGCGGCGCGCCGAGGCCGGTGTCGCTCAGGCCCTGCAACAGCGCGACCGTACCGGCGAGTCCGGCGGCCAGCACCGGGTGGTCGGGTGCGCGCGCTCCTCGACGCCGAGCAGCGAGACGACCCCGGCCAGCGGCCGGTCATCGGCCAGGTCCGCGATACGCCCGGCGAGGGCGTCGCGCGTGGCGGCGCCCGGATCGACCTCCAGCCGGAGGATCTCCACGTCGCGTCCGGCGGCGAGCCCGTCGGCCACGGCGTCCGCCCAGGCGTCGCCCGCCGGGACGGCGAGCAGCCAGCGGCCCGACAGGCGCGCGGCGGTGCCGACGCCGGGCAGCGGCGTCCAGCCGACGCGGTAGCGCCAGGAGTCCACGAGCGACTGGTCCTTGCGCTGCCGCCGCCAGGAGGACAGGGCGGGCAGCAGGGCGCTCAACGGCTGCTCGGGGTCGATCTCCAGGGTGTCCGTGAGCGCCTTCAGGTCCTGCTGCTCGACGGCCTCCCAGAAGCCGTCGTCCGCGACGCCGCCCGCCGTGAGGCCCGCGGCCTCGGCCTGGATGGCGCCCGAGAGCCAGTACTGCTCGCGCTGGAAGGCGTACGTCGGCAGGTCGGCGGGGCGATCCCGG
Source organism: Streptomyces sp. M19 (assembly GCA_038070365.1). Classification (GTDB taxonomy): domain Bacteria; phylum Actinomycetota; class Actinomycetes; order Streptomycetales; family Streptomycetaceae; genus Streptomyces. The sequence continues at coordinate 1,789,227 of JAMYWE010000001.1, forward strand.
CCGGGAGCACCGCCGCCCAGTCGACGCCGAGGCCCCGGCTCCAGGCCCGGCCGAGGGCGTCGAGCAGCGCCACCGGCTCCGGCTGGTCCTTGCGGAGCCCGGCCACGGCGGTCACGTCGGAGTCCTGGCCGAGGCAGTCCTGCGCCATCGCGGTCAGCACACCGCCAGGGCCCAACTCCACCAGGACACCCACCCCGGAGTCCGCCAACGTGCCGATGCCATCGGCGAAGCGGACCGGACGGCGTACGTGCTCCACCCAGTAGTCAGCGGAGAACTCAGTAACCAGCTCACCGGTCAGGTTGGACACGACCGGGATACGCGGTGTCTCGTACGACAGCCCCTCGGCGACCGTACGGAACTCCGCCAACATCGGCTCCATACGCGGCGAATGGAACGCGTGCGAGACGCGAAGGCGGCGCGTCTTGTGCCCACGTCCAGTCCACAACTCCTGGACCTCGGCCACCGCGTCCTCGTCACCGGACACCACCACGGCGGTCGGGCCGTTGACGGCGGCGATCTCCACCCGGCCCTCGAACCCGGCCAGGCTCTCCAGCACCTCCGCCTCGGCCGCCTGAACCGACACCATCGCCCCACCGGCGGGCAGGGCCTGCATCAACCGGCCACGCGCCGCGACAAGTTCACAGGCATCCGACAGCGACAACACTCCGGAGACGTGTGCCGCGACCAGTTCACCGACCGAGTGGCCCGCCACGAAGTCCGGTACGACACCCCAGGACTCCACCAGCCGGAACAGCGCCACCTCGACGGCGAACAACCCCGCCTGCGTGAACACCGTCCGATCCAGATCAGAGTCCACGCCCGCGTCCTCGGCCGCATCGCCGAAAACAACCTCCGCCAGCGGACGCTCCAGGTGGCGGTCGACCTGCGCGCACACCGCGTCGAAGGCGTCCGCGAACACCGGGAACGCGGCGTACAACTCACGCCCCATCCCCGCCCGCTGACCACCCTGACCCGTGAACAGCAAGGCCGTCGCCACCCGGCGCGGGCCGCGCCGAGGTGCCCGGCCGTCGGCCAACGCGCCGAGGCCCGCGAGCAGTTCGGCGCGGTCGGCGCCGACGACGACCGCGCGGTGCGACTGCGCCGCGCGGGCCGACGCCAGGGTCCGGCCCACGGCTTCCGGGCTCAGCTCGGCCCGTTCCTCGACGTGCTCCAGCAGGCGGCTCGCCTGGGCGCGCAGCCCGGCCTCGCCGCGTCCGGAGACCACCCACGGCACGACCGGCGGCACCGCGACGGGCTCGGACCGTACGTCCTCGACCCGCGCCGGAGCCTCCTCCACGATCACGTGCGCGTTCGTCCCGCTGATCCCGAACGACGAGATACCCGCCCGCCTCGGACGCTCACCCTCCGGCCACTGCCGGGCCTCGGTCAGCAACTCCACCGCACCCGCCGACCAGTCCACCTCGGGGACGGCTCGTCGACGTGGAGCGTGCGGGGCAGCACGCCGTACCGCATCGCCAGCACCGTCTTGATGACGCCGCCGACCCCGGCCGCCGCCTGGGCGTGGCCGATGTTGGACTTGAGGGAGCCGAGCCACAGCGGGCTCTCGGGGTCGCGGTCCCTGCCGTACGTGGCCAGCAGCGCCTGCGCCTCGATCGGGTCGCCCAGCGTCGTCCCCGTACCGTGCGCCTCCACGGCGTCGATCTCCGTGGGCGCGAGGCCGGAGTTGGCGAGCGCCTGGCGGATGACGCGCTGCTGGGAGGGGCCGTTGGGGCGGTCAGGCCGTTGGACGCGCCGTCCTGGTTGACGGCGGAGCCGCGCACCACGGCCAGCACGCGGTGGCCCTTGGCGACGGCGTCGGACAGCCGCTCCACGAGCAGCACGCCCACGCCCTCGCCGAGGCTCATGCCGTCGGCCGCCGCCGCGAACGGCTTGCAGTGGCCGTCGGGGGCGAGGCCACGCTGCCTGCTGAAGGCGATGAACAGGCCGGGGTGGCCATGACGGTCACGCCGCCGGTGAGCGCCATGGAGCACTCCCCGCCCGCACGGCCTGGCAGGCCAGGTGGAGCGCGACGAGCGAGGAGGAGCACGCGGTGTCAACGGTGACCGCCGGGCCTTCGAGGCCGAAGGCGTACGCGACCCGGCCCGAGATGACGCTGCCGTTGCTGCCGGTCATCAGGTGGCCTTCGAGGCCGTCGCCGAAGTCCTGGGCGTCCAGGCCGTAGTTGGTGCCGTTGGCGCCGACGAAGACGCCGACGTCGCTGCCGCGTACGGACGAGGGTCGATGCCGGACCGTTCGAACAGCTCCCAGGAGGTCTCCAGCAGCAGCCGCTGCTGCGGGTCCATCGCGAGGGCCTCGCGCGGCGAGATCCCGAAGAGGCTCGCGTCGAACTGGCCCGCGCCGTCCACGAATCCGCCCGCGCAGGCGTAGGAGGTGCCGGTGCGGTCGGCGCCCGCGTCGGCGTCGTAGAGGGCCTCGACGTCCCACCCGCGGTCCAGCGGCAGGCCGGAGATGGCGTCCTCGCCCGCGCTGAGCAGGTCCCACAGGGCCTCCGGCGAGGCCACGCCGCCGGGGTAGCGGCAGGCCATGCCGACGATCGCGATCGGCTCGTCGTCGGCCGCCGCCGAGGTCGCCACGGGCGTGCTGTCCTGCGGGCGGCCCAGCGTCTCGGCGCGCAGGTGGCGTACGAGCGCGAGGGGCGTCGGGTAGTCGAAGACGAGGGTGGCCGGGAGGCTGAGCCCGGTCGCGGTGTTCATCCGGTTCCGCAGCTCGACGCCCATGATCGAGTCGAAGCCGAGGTCCTTGAAGGGCGGTCGGCGGCCACCGCGTCCGCCGAGCCGAAACCGAGCACGGCGGCGGCCTGGGCGGTGACGATGTCGAGGAGGATCCGGTCCTGTTCGGCCTCGGGGCGGCCGGTGAGCCTGCGGGCGAGGTCGGAGGTGCCCGCCGGGTCGGGTGCCGCCGAGGCGTCCGCGGCGGCGGCCTCCAGGTGGCGGCGGGCGTCCGGGATGTCGGCGATCAGCGGGCTCGGACGGGCCGAGGTGAAGACCGTCGCGAAGCGTTCCCAGTCGATGTCCGCGACGGCCACGAACGTCTCGTCGCGGTCGAGGATCTGGCCGAACGCGGTGAACGCCAGCCCGGGGTCCATCCGCGGCAGGCCCTGCTGGCGCAGCCGCTCGTGCAGGGCTGCGGTCTCGGCCGCGTAGTCGGCGTACCGCTCGTTGGCGGAGTCCCACACGCCCCAGGCGACGGACGTGGCGGTCAGGCCGCGGGCCCTGCGCTGGACGGCGAGGGCGTCGAGGTAGGCGTTGGCCGCCGCGTACGCGCCGTGCACCCCGCTGCCCCAGAAGCTGGCGATGGAGGAGAACAGCACGAAGGCGTCGAGGTCGCGGTCGGCGAACAGCTCGTCCAGGTGCTTCGCGCCGAGGACCTTGGCGCCGACGCTGTCGGCCAGGTGCGGCAGGTCGGCCTGGTCCAGCGGCACGAGCTGGATGAGCGCGGCGGCGTGGACGACGGCGCGGACGGCCGGTCCCTCGGCCTCCACGCGGGCGACGAGTTCGGCGAGCGCCTGCCGGTCGGTGACGTCGCAGGCCGCGACCGTCAACCGGGCGCCCAGCGCGGCGACGTCAGCCTCGACGGCGGCCACGCCCGGGACGTCGCGCCCGCGCCGCCCGACGAGCACGATGTGCTCGGCGCCGCCCTCCGCGAGCCAGCGCGCGAGGTGGCCGCCGACGCCGCCGGTGCCGCCGGTCACCAGGACGGTGCCGCGCGGGCTCCACCGGCGCACGGGCTCGACCGCGCGGGCCGGGCGCGCTCCATGCGACGGCCCCAGGCACCGGCCGGACGGACGGCCACCTGGTCCTCGCCGGTCCGGCCGGACAGTGCCCGCACAGCCGGGCGGCGGTGCGCCGGTCGAACCGCTCAGGCAGGTCGACAAGTCCGCCCCACAGCCGCGGGTATTCGAGGGCGGCGACCCGCCCGAGGCCCCACACCTGGGCCTGTACGGCGCTGCGCAGCGGCTCGGAGCCGCCGACCGAGACGGCGCCGCGGGTCACGGTCCACAGCGGCCCGTCCAGCCCGGCGTCGGCGAGCGCCTGGACGAGCGCCATGGTGCCCGCCAGGCCCGCGGCGACCACGCCGTGCCGGGCGTGCGGCCGTTCGTCCAGGCCCAGCAGGGAGACGACGCCGTCGGCCCGCAGGCCGGTCAGCCGCTCGCGGAGCGTCTCGCGGTCGGCCTCGGTCGCATTGACCGGGAACCGGGTCACGTCGGCGCCCGCGCCGACGAGGGCGCCCTCGACGTCGGCGGCCACCGCGTCGTCGGCCGCGCCCTCGGGGACCACGAGCAGCCAACTCCCGGTCAGCGAGGCGGAGTTGCCGAGGTCGACAGGTTGCCAGTCGATGCCGTAGCGCCAGGCGTCCACGGCGGACTCCTCGCGGCGCTGCCGCCGCCAGGACGACAGCGCGGGCAGCACCTCGCGCAACGGCTGCCCGCCGTCGACGTGCAGGGTGCCCGCGAGGGCCACCAGGTCCTCGCGCTCCACCGCGCTCCAGAACTCGGCCTCCACGGTGTCCACCGGCAGCACGCCGGTCTCCTCGCCCTCCGGCGCCTCCAGCCAGAACCGCTCGTGCTGGAAGGCGTACGTGGGCAGGTCGACCACGGGGTGTCGGCGGGGAAGACGGTGGTCCAGTCGACGGACGCGCCGTACGCGTGAGCCTGCGCGAGGGAGGTCAGGAAGCGGTCCATGCCGCCCTCGTCGCGCCGCAGCGACCCGACCGTCACCGCCTCGGGACCGGCGGTCTCCGCCGTCTCCTGCACGCCGACGGTGAGCACGGGGTGCGGGCTGCACTCCACGAACACGGCGTGCCCGTCCGTCATGAGCTTCCGCGTGGCCTGCTCGAACAGCACCGGCTGACGGAGATTCGTGAACCAGTACTCGGCGTCCATCTCGGAGCCGTCCAGCACCTCACCGGTCACCGTCGAGTACAGCGGCACATTCGCCCGCCGCGGCTCGACACCCGACAGGGTCTCCACCAGACGGTCATGCAGGCTCTCGATGTGAGTGGAGTGCGAGGCGTAGTCCACCGGGATCCGCTTGGCCCGCACACCCTCGGCCTCATACGCGGCGAGGAGTTCGTCCACCGCGTCGATGTCACCGGAAACCACCGTGGACGACGGGCCGTTGACCGCCGCGACACCAAGACGCCCGTCGAAGGACCGCAACCGCTCCTCGACGTCCGCCGACGGCAGCGGCACCGACACCATGCCACCCCGGCCGGACAGCTCCAGCAACGCCTGCGACCGCAGCGCCACGATCCGGGCCGCGTCCTCGACCGACAGCACCCCGGCGACGCACGCGGCGGCGATCTCACCCTGCGAGTGCCCGACCACGGCCTTGGGCTCGACACCGTGCGCCCGCCACAGCTCGGCGAGCGCCACCATCACTGCCCACAACACTGGCTGGACCACATCCACCCGCTCCAACGCCGGGGCACCCTCATCACCCGCAGCACGGCCTCCACCGAGAAGTCCGTGTACTGCTCCACGGCAGCCGCACACCGGCGGAAGTGCTCTGCGAACACCGGCGAGGAGTCGGCGAGTTCGAGGGCCATACCGACCCACTGCGAACCCTGACCCGGGAAGACGAACACCGCCCCACCCGCGCGGACCGCGCCCTCCACCGGCGCGCTCCCCGCTCGATGGCCGTGAGCCCCGCGAGGAGCGTGTCCCGGTCGGTGGCGACCACCGCGGCACGGTGCGCGTGGGCCGCGCGGGCGGACGCGAGCGACCAGCCCACCCGCGTGGGGCTCACCTCGGGCTCGGCGGACACGAACTCCCGCAGCCGCGCGGCCTGTTCGCGCAGCGCCGCCTCACTCCGGCCGGACACCACCCATGGCACCACCGGCAGCTCGACCGGCTCGACCGGCTCGACCGAAGCAGGGTCTCCTCCGGCTCCGGCGCCTGCTCCACGATCACGTGCGCGTTGGTGCCGCTCACCCCGAAGGACGAGACGGCGGCGCGGCGCGGGCGGCCGGTCTCCGGCCACGGCCGGGCGTCGGTCAGCAGTTCCAGCGCGCCGGAGGACCAGTCGATGTGGGTCGAGGGCCGCTCGGCGTGGAGGGTGCGCGGCAGGGTGCGGTGGCGGATCGCCATGACCATCTTGATGATCCCGGCGACACCCGCGGCGGCCTGCGTGTGGCCGATGTTGGACTTGACCGAGCCGAGCCACAGCGGGCTGTCGGCGTCCCGGCCCTGGCCGTACGTCGACAGCAGCGCGTCGGCCTCGATCGGGTCGCCGAGCGCGGTGCCCGTGCCGTGCGCCTCGACGGCGTCGATGTCGCCCGCGGTGAGCCGGGCGTTGGTGAGCGCCTGGCGGATGACGCGCTGCTGGGCGGGGCCGTTGGGGGCGGTGAGCCCGTTGGACGCGCCGTCCTGGTTGACGGCGGTGCCGGGCAGGACGGCGAGGACGCGGTGGCCGTTGCGTACGGCGTCGGAGAGCCGCTCCACGAGCAGCAGGCCGAGGCCCTCGGACAGGCCCATGCCGTCGGCGTCGGCGGAGAACGCCTTGGACCGGCCGTCGGGGGCGAGGCCACGCATCCGCCCGTACTCGATGAAGGTGCTGGGCCCGGACATGACGGTGACGCCGCCGACGAGGGCCATGGAGCAGTCGCCGAGGCGCAGCGCCTCGCCCGCCCAGTGCAGCGCCACCAGGGACGACGAGCAGGCGGTGTCGACGGTGACGGCCGGGCCTTCGAGGCCGAAGACGTACGCCAGGCGCCCGGACATGACGCTGGCCGTGTTGCCGGTGCCGAGGTAGCCGCCGACGTTCTCGGGCACGTCGGGCAGGCGCGAGACGTAGTCGAGGTTGTTGAACCCGATGTAGGTGCCGACGCGGCTGCCGCGCAGGGCGGCGGGTCGAGACCGGCGCGTTCGAACAGTTCCCACGTCACTTCGAGCAGCATGCGCTGCTGGGGTCCATGGCGAGGGCTTCGCGCGGGGAGATGCCGAAGAAGGCGGGTCGAACCCGGCGACGTCGTCGAGGAATCCGCCGTCCCGGACGTAGGTGGTGCCCTTGGTGTCCGGGTCGGGGTCGTACAGCGCGTCCAGGTCCCAGCCCCGGTCGAGGGGAAGCCGGAGATCGCGTCCTGGCCCGACTCCACCAGCCGCCACAGTTCGTCGGGCGAGGTGACGCCGCCGGGGTAGCGGCAGGCCATGCCGACGATCGCGATCGGCTCGTTCTCGGCGTCCTCCAGGTCCTGGAGTCGCTGCCGGGTCTGGTGCAGGTCGGCGGTCACCCACTTGAGGTAATCGCGGAGGGTTTCTTCGTTAGCCACCTTTGGCTCCCATGAACAGGCGTGGAAAGAAGTCCGTGTCGATCAGCTCAGCTCTGCGGTTTGCCGAACTCCCGCCGGATGAAGTCGAACATCTCGTCGTCGGTCGCCGAGTCGAGCTGGTCGGTCACTGAACCGCCGCCTTCGGTGGTGGGTTTGCCGTCGTCGGTGAGTCGGGACAGCAGGGTCTTGAGGTGGGTGGCGACGCCGTCGCGTTCGTCGCCCGCCATCGCCAGGCGGGCGAGCGCGGCGCCGATCCGGTCGAGTTCGGCGTGGACGGAGTCCACGCCCGCCACCTCGTCGGGGAGCATCTCCGCGAGCAGGTGGTCGACGAGGGCGGCCGGGGTGGGCCGGTCGAACACGAGGGTGGCGGGAGGTTCAGCCCGGTCGCGGCGCCCAGCCGGTTGCGCAGTTCGACCGCGGTGATCGAGTCGAACCCCAGCTCCTTGAAGGCGCGGTCGGTGCCGACGGCGCCAGGCGCGGTGTGCCCGAGTACGGCGGCGACGTGGCCGCCGACGAGGTCGAGCACGGTGCTCCGGCGTTCGTCCGTGTCGAGTCCGGCCAGCCGCTGCCGGAGCAGCGACGCCTGGGCGAGGTCGGTGGGGGCGAGCCTGCCGTCGGCGGCCTCCACCACCCGCAGCGCCTCGGGCACCTGGTCGAAGGCGTGGCTCGGGCGGCCGGAGGTGAAGACCGGTACGAACCGCTCCCAGCCGATGTCCGCGACGGCGACGGTCGTGTCGTCGTGGTCCAGGGCCAGGTGGAGGGCGGCGAGGGCGGACGCGGTGTCCAGGTGCGGCAGCCCGTGCTGTCCGGCCCGCTCCACCATCTCGCGGGTGGCCGGGTCCTGGTCCGCCGGGTCGCTCGGGGCGCCCCAGAAGCTCCAGCTGACGGAGGTGGCGGTGAGGCCGCGGGCGCGGCGGGCCTGGGCGAGGGCGTCGACGTACGCGCCCGCCGCCGCGTACGCGCCGTGGTCGCCGCTGCCCCAGTACCCGGCCACCGAGGAGAACAGCACGAACGCGTCCAGGGTGTCGCGGTCGAAGAGTTCGTCGAGGTGGCGGGCGCCGACGGCCTTGGCGGCGAGGTTGTCGGCGAGGTGGTCGGGGCCGGCGTACGCGAGCGGCATCAGCTCGATCGCGGCGGCGGCGTGGATCACCGTGCGGATGGGCGGGCCCGCGGCCTCGACCTCGGCGACCAGGGAGGCCAGGGCGGCGCGGTCGGTGACGTCGCAGGCGGCGGGGTGACCCGGGTGCCGGACGCGGCGAGTTCGGCGACGAGTTCGGCCATGCCGGGGCGCGTTCGCCGCGGCGCCCGGCGAGGACGACGTGCTCGGCGCCGAGGTCGGCGAGCCAGCGGGCGAGGTGGTTGCCGACGCCGCCGGTGCCGCCGGTGACCAGGACGGTGCCGCGCGGGCTCCACCGGCGTACGGGCTCGGTCCCCAGCACGGAGGCGCGCTCCACGCGGCGGGCCCACACGCCGGAGGCGCGTACGGCGAGTTGGTCCTCGCCGCCGTCCCCGCCGAGGGCGGCGGCCAGCCGCCGCGTGGCGCGGGTGCCGGGCTCGCCGGGGAGGTCGACCAGGCCGCCCCACAGCTGGGGTACTCCAGCGCGGCGACCCGGCCGAGGCCCCACACCTGGGCCTGGGCGGGGCTGTCGAGGTGCTCGGTGGCGCCGACGGTGACGGCGCCGCGGGTGAGCGCCCACAGCCGGGTCTCGGCCCCGGCGTCGTCCAGCGCCTGGAGCAGCGCGAGGGTTCCGGTGAGCCCGGCGGTGACGTGGGCGAAGCGGTCGTGCGGCCGGTCGTCGAGGCCGAGCAGCGACACCACGCCCTGGGGCGCGGTGCCGTCGGCAAGCAGGTCGTACACGCGCTGGGCCAGGTCCTCGCGGTCGGTCCCGGCGGGGTCGAGGGCGAGGGTGACGGTCTTGGCGCCCGCGTCGGCCAGGGCGTCGGTCACCGCCGTGGCGGTCTCCGCGTCGCCGTGGGTGGAGGCGACGACGAGCCAGGTGCCGGTGAGGGTGGCGGCGCCGGGGTCGACGGGCTGCCAGGTGGTGCGGTAGCGCCAGGAGTCGACGGTGGACTCGGTGGTGTGGCGGCGGCGCCAGGAGGACAGGGCGGGCAGTACGGCGCTGAGGGGCTGCTCGCCGTCCAGGTCCAGGGTGTCGGTGAGGGCCGTCAGGTCCTCGTTCTCCACGGCCCGCCAGAAGTCGGCCTCGTGGCCGGTGAGGGCCGGGCCCTCGGCGGTGTCGGCGACGGTGGGCTCCAGCCAGTAGCGCTCGCGCTGGAACGCGTACGTGGGCAGGTCCAGGGCGCGGACGTCCTGTCCGGCGTAGACCTGGGTCCAGTCGACGGCCACGCCGTGCGCGTACGCCTGGGCGAGGGCGGCCAGGAAGCGTTCCGGGCCGCCTTCCTCGCGCCGCAGCGTGCCGAGCGCGACGGCGCCCGCGCCCGCGGCCTCGATGGTCTCCTGCACGCCGGTGGTGACCACCGGGTGCGGGCTGATCTCCAGGAACGCGGTGTGGGCGTGGTCCAGCAGCAGCCGGGTGGCGTGCTCGAAGAGCACGGGCTGCCGGAGGTTGGTGTACCAGTAGTCGGCGTCCATGGCGGTGCCGTCGGCGACCTCGCCGGTGACGGTCGAGTACAGCGGGATGTTCGCCTGCCGCGGCTCGATGCCGGACAGGGCGTCGCGCAGCCGCTCGCGGAGGGTGTCGATGTGGGTGGAGTGCGAGGCGTAGTCGACGGGGATGCGCTTGGCCCGTACACCCTCGGCCTCGTACGCGGCGAGGAGTTCGTCCACCGCGTCGATGTCGCCCGAAACCACCGTGGAGGACGGGCCGTTGACGGCCGCGACGCCGAGACGGCCCGCGTACTCCTTCAGCCGGTCCTCGACCTCGGCCGACGCCAGCGGCACCGACACCATCCCGCCCCGGCCCGACAGCTCCAGCAGCGCGCGGGAGCGCAGCGCGACGATCCGCGCGGCGTCCTCCACGGACAGCACCCCGGCCACGCAGGCCGCCGCGATCTCGCCCTGCGAGTGGCCGACGACCGCGGTGGGTTCGACACCGTGCGCCCGCCACAGTTCGGCGAGCGCCACCATCACCGTCCACAGCACCGGCTGGACCACGTCCACCCGCTCCAACGCCGGGGCGCCCTCGTCACCGCGCAGCACCGCCTCGACGGAGTAGTCCGTCCAGCGTTCGACGGCGGCGGCGCAGCGCTGGAAGTGCTCGGCGTAGACCGGACTGGACCACAGCAGGTCCAGGGCCATGCCCGCCCACTGCGAGCCCTGGCCGGGGAAGACGAACACCGTGCCGCCGGTACGGGCCGTGCCCTCGGCGACCCCGGCCGTGGGTTCGCCCCGCTCCAGCGCCCCGAGGGTGTCGAGCACGTCCGTCCAGTCCTGGGCGAGGACGACCGCCCGGTGGGGTGGGCGGCGCGGGTCGTGGCCAGGGACCAGCCGACGTCGCCCAGGCCCACGCCCGCGTCGGCGGCGACGAACCGCCGCAGCCGCGCGGCCTGTTCACGCAGCGCCGCCTCGGTGCCGCCGGACAGCGCCCAGGGAAGAGGGCCGGCATGCCGAGCGGCGGCTCCTGGAAGGAGGCGTCGACGTCGGGGTCCGCGTAGCCCAGGTCATCGGTGTCGGGGCCTGTTCGAGGATGAGGTGGGCGTTGGTGCCGCTCATCCCGAACGACGACACCCGGCGCGGCGCGTGCCGCCGGTGCTGGGCCAGCGGGTGGTCTCGGTGAGCAGCCGTACGGCGCCGGAGTCCCAGTCGACCTCGGGCGTCGGCCGGTCCACGTGCAGGGTCCGGGGCAGCGTGCCGTGCCGGATCGCCATGACCATCTTGATGACGCCCGCGACCCCGGCGGCCGCTGCCGCGTGGCCGAGGTTGGACTTGACCGAGCCGAGCCACAGCGGCTGGTCGGCGGCGCGCTCCTGGCCGTAGGTGGCCAGCAGCGCCTGGGCCTCGATGGGGTCGCCGAGGGTGGTGCCGGTGCCGTGGCCCTCGACCGCGTCGACCTCGGCCGCCGTGAGGCGGGCGTTGGCGAGGCCTGGCGGATGACGCGCTGCTGGGACGGGCCGTTGGGGCGGTCAGGCCGTTGCTGGCGCCGTCCTGGTTGGTGGCGGAGCCGCGGATCACGCCGAGGACCCGGTGGCCGTTGCGCCGGGCGTCGGAGAGCCGCTCGACGAGCAGGACGCCCGCGCCCTCGGCCCAGCCGGTGCCGTCGGCAGCGGCCGCGTACGACTTGCAGCGGCCGTCGGCGGCCAGCCCACGCTGGCGGCTGAACTCCACGAACCCGGTGGGCTGCACATCACCGCGACACCGCCCGCCAGCGCCATGGTGCACTCGCCCTGGCGCAGCGCCTGCGCCGCCAGGTGCAGCGCCACCAGCGACGACGAGCACGCGGTGTCGACCGTGACCGCCGGGCCCTCCAGCCCGAAGGTGTAGGCGAGACGGCCGGAGACGACGCTGCCGGTGGTGCCGGTCAGCGAGTAGCCCTCCAGCCCCTCGGGAAGCTTGGAGACGCGGTAGCCGTAGCCGGAGGACGAGGCGCCGATGAACACGCCCGTCTGGCTGGCGCGCAGCGCGCCGGGTCGACCCCGGCCCGCTCCAGCGCCTCCCAGGAGACCTCAAGCAGCAGCCGCTGCTGCGGGTCCATCGCGAGCGCCTCGCGCGGCGAGATCCCGAAGAACGCCGGGTCGAACTCGCCCGCCTCGTAGAGGAATCCACCCTCGCGGGCGTACGAGGACCCGGCGCGCTCGCCGCTGGGGTCGTACAGCTTCTCGACCTCCCAGCCGCGGTCCAGCGGGAAGCCGGAGACGGCGTCGCCGCCGCGCGCGACCAGGTCCCACAGGGCCTCGGGCGAGTCGACGCCGCCGGGGTAGCGGCAGGCCATGCCGACAATCGCGATCGGCTCGTCGTCGGCCACGGCGACGGCCACGGGGCGGCGCCGTCCGCCGTCTGCTGCCCGCCCGCGACCTGCTCGCGCAGGAAGCGCGCGACCTCGGCCGGGGTGGGGTAGTCGAAGACGAGGGTGGCGGGGAGCCGCAGGCCGGTCTCGGCGGCGATGCCGTTGCGCAGTTCGACCGCGGTGAGCGAGTCCAGGCCCGCGTCCTTGAACGGCAGGTCCACCTCGACGGCGGCGGCCGACGGATACCGCAGGACGCCCGCGACGTGGGTACGGACCAGGTCGAGCAGCACCCGGTCGCGCTCGGCGTCGGCCAGGCCCGCGACGCGCCGGGCGAGCCCGGAGGCGGCGTCCGCGGCGGCCGGTTCCGGGCCGGACAGGGCGTCCAGCGCGGCACGCGCCTCGGGCAGGTCGCCCAGCAGCGGGCTGGTGCGCCCGGACGCGAAGCCGGGGACGAACCGCGCCCAGTCGACGTCGACCACGGTCAGGCACGTCTCGCCCGCTCGACGGCCCGTACGAGCGCCGAGACGGCCGACTCGGGGCCAGCGGCGACAGTCCGCGCCGCCGCAGGTACTCCTCGTTGGTGTCGACGGTGGCCATGCCCGCCCCGGCCCACGGCCCCAGGCGACGGCGGTGGCGGCGAGGCCCGGGCACGCCGGTCCTCGGCGAGGCCGTCGAGGAAGGCGTTGCCCGCCGAGTACGCGCCCTGGCCACCGCTGCCCCAGACGGCGGCGATGGAGGAGAACAGCACGAACGCGTCCAGCGGCCGGTCGCCGAGCAGTTCGTCCAGGTGGACGGCGCCCGCGACCTTGCCCGCCACGACCTCGGCGAACGCGGCCACGCCGGTCTCCGCCAGCAGCCCGGTCGTGCCGACGCCCGCGGCGTGCACCACGGCCGTCAGCTCCTCGTCGGCCAACGTGTCGAGCAGCGCGGCGAGTTGGTTCCGGTCGGACACGTCGCAGGCGGCCACGGTGACCCGGGCGCCCAGCGCGGTCAGTTCGGCCTCCAGCTCGGCGGCGCCCTCGGCGGCCGGGCCTCGGCGGCTGGTCAGCACCAGGTGCTCGGCGCCCTCGCGGGCCAGTCGGCGGGCGACCTGCCCGCCGAGCGCGCCCGTACCGCCGGTGACCAGCACGGTGCCGCGCGGGCGCCACGCGTCTCCGGCCGGGCGGGGCGCGGCGCGCTCAAGGCGCCGCGCCAGTACGCCCGATGCCCGGACGGCGAGCTGGTCCTCGCCCGACGGGTCTGCGAGTACGCCGCACAGCCGGTCCCAGGTCCGCTCATCCAACGTCTCCGGCAGGTCGACAAGTCCACCCCACAGCCGGGGAACTCCAGCGCCGCCGTCCGGCCCAGGCCCCAGACCTGCGTCTGCGCCACGCTGCGCAGCGGGTCGGACGCCCCGACGGACACCCCGCCCCGGGTGACGCACCACAGCGGTCCCGGCACCCCGATGTCGTCCAGCGCCTGCACCAGGACGACCGTGGCCGCGAGCCCCGTGGGGACCACGGCGTGGGCGGAGTGCGGGCGTTCGTCGGTGGCCAGCAGCGACAGCACGGCGGCCGGGGCCGCCCGTCCGTCGCCTCGGCGATCAGCTCGGCGAGGTCGCCGCGGCCGAGGTCGGCCGGGTCGACGGCGAGCCGGGCGACCTCCGCGCCGCGCGTCTCCAGCGCCCGCGCGCAGTCGTCGGCCAGCGGGTCACCGGCGGAGGCCACGAGGAGCCACAGCCCGTCGAGCCGGGCGGCTCCGCCGCCGACGGACACCGGCGACCAGCCGATCCGGTACCGCCAGGAGTCCACGGTGGACTCCTCGTCGCGGCGCCGCCGCCACGCGGACAGCGCGGGCAGCACCTCGGTCAGCGGCTGGTCGGGGCCCAGGCCCAGTTCGGCGGCGAACGAGGGCAGGTCCTGCCGCTCCACAGCCGCCCAGAACGCGCCGTCGGCGGCGCCGGAGGAGTCCGGGCCTGGTCGGACGGGGCCGCGCCGACGAGCCAGTAGCGCTCGTGCTGGAAGGCGTACGTCGGCAGGTCCACCTGCTGGCGCGGGCCGACGACCCGGGCCCAGTCGACGGCCGTGCCGTGGGCGTACGCCTGCCCCAGGGCGCCCAGCAGCGACTCGGCCTCGGGCCGGTCCTTGCGCAGCCCGGCCACGGCGGTCACGCCGGAGTCGGGACCGAGGCAGTCCTGCGCCATCGCGGTCAGCACGCCACCGGGACCCAACTCCACCAGGACACCCACCCCGGAGTCCGCCAACGTGCCAATGCCATCGGCGAAGCGGACCGGGCGGCGCACATGCTCCACCCAGTAGTCAGCGGAGAACTCAGTAACCAGCTCGCCCGACAGGTTGGACACCACCGGGATACGCGGCGCCTCGTACGACAGCCCTCGGCGACCGTACGGAACTCCGCCAACATCGGCTCCATACGCGGCGAATGGAACGCGTGCGAGACCCGAAGACGACGCGTCTTGTGCCCACGTCCGGTCCACAGCTCCTGGACCTCCGCCACCGCATCCTCATCACCCGAGACCACGACGGCAATCGGGCCGTTGACGGCGGCGATCTCCACCCGGCCCTCGAACCCGGCCAGACTCTCCAACACCTCAGCCTCAGCCGCCTGGACCGACACCATCGCCCCACCGGCGGGCAGCGCCTGCATCAACCGCCCACGCGCCGCGACAAGTTCACAAGCGTCCGACAGCGACAACACCCCGGACACGTGCGCCGCGACCAGCTCACCCACCGAGTGCCCGGCCACGAAGTCCGGCGTCACACCCCAGGACTCCACCAGCCGGAACAACGCCACCTCGACGGCGAACAACCCCGCCTGCGTGAACACCGTCCGATCCAGATCAGAGTCCGCGTCCTCGGATTCGTCGGCGAAGACGACCTCCGCCAACGGACGCTCCAACCGCCCGTCCAACTCCGCACACACCGCGTCAAACGCGTCCGCGAACACCGGGAACGTGGCATACAACTCACGCCCCATCCCCGCCCGCTGACCACCCTGACCCGTGAACAACACGCCCGTCGCCACCCCGGCGCGGGCCATGGCCACGGAGGCTCGGCCGAGGGCGTCGAGGCCGGTCAGGAAGCCGTCGCGGTCGGCGGCGAGGACCACCGAGCGGTGGGTGTGCGTGGCGCGGCCCGCCGCGAGCGACCAGGCCACGTCCGCGACGTCCAGTTCGGGCGTGTCGGCCACGAACTCCCGCAGCCGTGCGGCCTGTTCGCGCAGGGCGGCCTCGCCGCGTCCGGAGACCACCCACGGCACGACCGGCGGCACCGCGACGGGCTCGGACCGTACGTCCTCGACCCGCGCCGGAGCCTCCTCCACGATCACGTGCGCGTTCGTCCCACTGATCCCGAACGACGAGACACCCGCCCGCCTCGGACGCTCGCCCTCCGGCCACTGGCGGGCCTCGGTCAGCAACTCCACCGCACCCGCCGACCAGTCGACCTGCCGCGACGGCTCCTCGACGTGGAGGGTGCGGGCAGCACGCCGTACCGCATCGCCATGACCATCTTGATCAGGCCCGCGACTCCGGCGGAGGCGGCGGCGTGGCCGAGGTTGGACTTGATGGAGCCGAGCCACAGCGGCTCGCCGTCGCCCCGCTCCTGCCCATACGTCGCCAGCAGCGCCTGCGCCTCGATCGGGTCACCCAGCGTCGTCCCGTACCGTGCGCCTCCACGGCGTCCACGTCGGCGGCGGTGAGGCCGGAGTTGGCGAGGGCCTGCCGGATGACGCGCTGCTGGGACGGCCCGTTGGGAGCGGTCAGGCCGTTGCTCGCGCCGTCCTGGTTGATCGCGGAGCCGCGCACCACGGCCAGCACGCGGTGGCCCTTGGCGACGGCGTCGGACAGCCGCTCCACGAGCAGCACGCCCACGCCCTCGGACCAGCCGGTGCCGTCGGCGGAGTCGGCGAAGGACTTGCACCGGCCGTCGGGCGCCAGGCCGCGCTGGCGGCTGAACTCCACGAACATCGCCGAGGTCGAGATCACGCTCACGCCGCCCGCCAGGGCCATGCTGCACTCGCCGCGCCGCAGCGCCTCGCACGCCCAGTGCAGGGCGACCAGCGAGGAGGAGCACGCAGTGTCGACGGTGACGGCGGGGCCTTCGAGCCCGAAGGTGTAGGCGACGCGGCCCGAGATGACGCTGGCGACGTTGCCGGTCATCGAGAAGCCCTCGGCCTCCTCGGGCAGCCGCTCGAAGTTCTGGGCGTAGCCGGAGGAGGAGGCGCCGACGAAGACGCCGGTGGCACTGCCCTGGAGGAGCCGGGTTCGATCCCGGCGCGCTCGAACGTCTCCCAGGACGCCTCCAGCATCAGCCGCTGCTGCGGGTCCATGGCGAGCGCCTCGCGCGGCGAGATCCCGAAGAACGCCGGGTCGAACTCCCCTGCCTCGTAGAGGAATCCGCCCTCGCGGACGTACGAGGTGCCGACCCGGTCCGGGTCGGGGTCGTACAGCGTGTCGAGGTCCCAGCCGCGGTCCAGCGGGAAGCCGGAGACGGCGTCGGTGCCGGTGTCCACCAGCCGCCACAGGTCCTCGGGGAGCCGACGCCGCCGGGTAGCGGCAGGCCATGCCGACGATCGCGATCGGCTCGTCGTCCCGGCGGTGACCGCGACCGTCGCGGTGTCGGCCGCGCGGGCGCCCAGCACCTCGGCGCGCAGGAAGCGGGCGAGGGCGACGGGGTGGGGTGGTCGAAGACCAGGGTGGTGGGAAGCCGCAGCCCGGTCTCCGCGGCGAGCCGGTTGCGCAGGTCCACGGCGGTCAGCGAGTCGAAGCCCAGGTCCTGGAAGGCGCGTTCGGCGTCGACCGTTCCGGCGGAGGCGTGGCCGAGCGCGGCGGCGACCTGGGTACGGACCAGCTCCAGCAGCAGCGCGTGCTGCTCGGGCTCGGGGGCGGCGGCGAGTCGGCGGGCCAGCTCGGTGTCGGCGGGGTCCCGGCGCCGGGGCCCGGCAGCGCCGACTCAACGCCGCGCGCGCCTCGGGCAGTTCGCCGAGGAGCGGGCTGGGCCGGGCGGACACGTAGCCGGGTACGAACCGCGACCAGTCCATGTCGGCCACGGTCACGGTCGGCTCGCCCTGCTCGACGGCGCGCACCATGGCGGCGACGGCCGACTCGGGCGGCAGGGGGTGAGGCCGCGGCGGGTCAGCTCCTGCTCGTTGCCGTCGGCGGTCGCCATGCTGGAACCGCCCCACGGGCCCCAGGAGATGGAGGTGGCGGCCAGGCCGCGGGCCCGCCGCTGCTCGGCGAGCGCGTCGAGGTAGGCGTTGCCCGCGGCGTACGAACTCTGCCAGCCGCTGCCCCAGGTGCCCGCGACGGACGAGAACAGGACGAAGGCGTCCAGCGGCCGGTCGCCCAGCAGTTCGTGGAGGTTCCGGGCGCCCACGGCCTTGCCCGCGAGGGCGCGGGTGAACTCCCCAGCTCGAAGTCGGTGAGCAGGGTGCCCGCGCCGACGCCCGCGGTGTGCACGACGGCGGTCGGCCCGTCCTGGCCGAGCCCGTCCAGCAGGCGCGCGAGGGCGTCGCGGTCGGTGAGGTCGCAGGCGGCGACGGTCACCCGGGCGCCCAGCGCGGTCAGTTCCTCGGTCAGCTCGGCCGCGCCGTCCGCGTCGGCCCGCGGCGGCTGGTCAGTACGAGGTGTTCGGCGCCGTTACGGGCCAGCCAGCGGGCGACGTGGCCGCCCAGGGTGCCGGTGCCGCCGGTGACCAGGACGGTGCCGCGCGGACGCCAGGCGTGGGCGGTCCCGGCGGACCCGGCGGGTGTCTCCGCGGACCCGGCGGGTGTCGTGCTGGCCGCGGGCGTCTCCTTGACCGCGGGCGTCTCCTGACCGGCGCGTGCTCAAGGCGCCGCGCCAGGACGCCCGCGGACCGCACGGCGACCTGGTCCTCGCCGGAGTCTCCGGTGAGGATCGCGCACATCCGGGCGAGGGCCCGGTCGTTCAGGGTCTCCGGCAGGTCGACAAGTCCGCCCCACGTGCGCGGGAACTCCAGCGCCGCCGTGCGGCCCAGGCCCCAGACCTGCGCCTGGGTCGCGCTGCGCAGCGGGTCGGAGGCGCCGACGGACACCGCGCCCCGGGTCAGGCACCACAGCGGCGCCTCGACGGCGGCGTCGTGCAGGGCCTGGAGCAGGAGGACGGTGCCCGCGAGCCCGGCGGCCAGCACCGGGTGGGCCGGGTGCTGGCGCTCCTCGGCGGCCAGCAGCGAGACCACTCCGGCCAGGGCCTCACCGTCGGTCGCCTGGGCGACCAACTCGGCGACGCGCGCGGCCAGTTCGTCGCGGGTGCCGGTGGCCGGGTCGACCTCCAGGCGGACGATCTCAGCGCCGTGCCGCTCCAGGGCCTGGGCGGGCGTGTCCAGGAACGTACGGACGGTCGCGTCGGCGGACGCGGCCTTGGGGACGACGACCAGCCAGCGGCCCGAGAGCCGGGCGTCGGTGGGCACGCCGGGTACGGCCGTCCAGGTGGCCCGGTAGCGCCACGCGTCCACGAGCGACTGCTCGCGGCGCTGCCGCCGCCAGGAGGCGAGGGCGGGCAGCAGCACGCCGAGCGAGGACTGCCGGTCGTCGTCGCCGAGGTCGAGCGTCGCGGCGAGGCCGTCCAGGTCCTCGCGTTCCACGGCGTCCCAGAACGCGGCGTCGGTACGGCCCGCCGCCTCGGGCTCAGGGCCGGTGGCCTCGGGCGCCTCCAGCCAGTACCGCTTGCGCTGGAAGGCGTAGGTGGGCAGGTCCACGGGGCACCGGGGCCGATGAGCGCGGCCCAGTCGACGGCCGTGCCGTGCGCGTACGCCTGCGCCAACGCGGTCAGCAGCGCCTCGGCCTCCGGCCGGTCCTTGCGCAGGGCGGGGACGGCCACGGCGTCGGAGTCGGGACCGAGGCAGTCCTGCGCCATCGCGGTCAGCACCCACCGGGGCCCAACTCCACCAGGACGCCCACCCCGGAGTCCGCCAACGTGCCGATGCCATCGGCGAACCGCACCGGACGCCGTACGTGCTCCACCCAGTACTGGGCGGTGAACTCCTCGACCAGCTCGCCGGTCAGGTTCGACACGACGGGGATGCGCGGCGCCTCGTACGACAGGCCCTCCGCAACCTGCCGGAACTCGGCCAGCATCGGCTCCATGCGCGGCGAGTGGAACGCGTGCGAGACGCGCAGGCGGCGCGTCTTGTGCCCGCGTCCGGTCCACAGCTCCTGGACCTCGGCCACCGCATCCTCGTCACCGGACACCACCACGGCGGTCGGGCCGTTGACGGCGGCGATCTCCACCCGGCCCTCGAACCCGGCCAGACCCTCCAACACCTCCGCCTCAGCCGCCTGAACCGACACCATCGCCCCACCGGCGGGCAGCGCCTGCATCAACCGCCCACGCGCCGCGACAAGTTCACAGGCATCCGACAGCGACAACACTCCGGACACGTGCGCCGCGACCAGCTCACCCACCGAGTGACCCGCCACGAAGTCCGGTACGACACCCCAGGACTCCACCAGCCGGAACAACGCCACCTCGACGGCGAACAACCCCGCCTGCGTGAACACCGTCCGATCCAAGTCCGCGTCCTCGGATTCGTCGGCGAAGACGACCTCCGCCAACGGACGCTCCAACCGGCCGTCCAACTCCACACACACCGCGTCAAACGCGTCCGCGAACACCGGGAACGCGGCATACAACTCACGCCCCATCCCCGCCCGCTGACCACCCTGACCCGTGAACAACACGGCGGACCTGGCCTTGGACCGTACGACGCCCTGGACCACGCCGGGCGCGGTGCGGCCCTCGGCCACGGCCTCCAGGCCCGTACGGAACCCGGCGGGGTCGGTCGCGAGCACGACGGCGCGGTGCGCCTGCGCGGCGCGGGCGGACGCCAGCGACCAGCCGACGTCGGCGGGGTCCGGCGCGGGTTCGGCGGTGGCGGCCTCGCGCAGCCGGGCGGCCTGGGCGCGCAGCGCCTCGGGACCACGGCCGGACACCACCCAGGGCACCAGGGGCAGTTCGACCGCGACCGGCCGCGACTCCCGAACGGCCTCCGTCCGGAACCCGCCTCGGACTCCGTCCCGGGTCCTCCTCGGTCTCCGCACCGGACTCCGCGCCGGGTTCCGGGGCCTGCTCGATGATCATGTGCGCGTTGGTGCCACTGATCCCGAACGACGAGATGCCCGCCCGCCTCGGGTGGTCGCCCTCCGGCCACTGCCGGGCCTCGGTCAGCAACTCCACGGCGCCCGAAGCCCAGTTGACCCGGGGCGTGGGCTCCTCGACGTGGAGGGTGCGCGGCAGCACGCCGTTCCGCATCGCCATCACGGTCTTGATGACGCCCGCGACGCCCGCCGCGGCCTGGGTGTGGCCGATGTTGGACTTGACCGAGCCGAGCCACAGCGGGCTGTCGGCGGGCCGCTCCTTGCCGTACGTGGCGAGCAGCGCCTGCGCCTCGATCGGGTCGCCGAGCGCGGTGCCCGTGCCGTGCGCCTCGACCACGTCCACGTCGGCGGGGTGAGCCGGGCGTCGGCGAGGGCCTGTCGGATGACGCGCTGCTGGGACGGGCCGTTCGGCGCGGACAGGCCGTTGGAGGCGCCGTCCTGGTTCGCGGCCGAGCCGCGCACCACGGCGAGGACGCGGTGGCCGTTGCGTACGGCGTCGGGCAGCCGCTCCAGCAGCAGCATGCCGACGCCCTCGGCCAGGCTCATCCCGTCGGCCTCGGCGGAGAACGCCTTGCACCGGCCGTCGCGCGCGAGCCCGCGCTGACGGCTGAACTCCACGAACATGCCGGGCGCCGACATCAGCGTCACACCGCCCGCCAGCGCCATGGAGCTCTCGCCCTGGCGCAGCGACTGGCAGGCGAGGTGCATGGCGACGAGCGACGACGAGCAGGCGGTGTCGACGGTGACGGCCGGGCCTTCGAGCCCGTAGACGTACGCGAGCCTGCCGGACATCACGCTGGCGGTGTTGCCCATGCCGAGCAGGCCCTCGACGGCCTCGGGGACCTCGGGCAGCCGCCAGCAGTAGTCGATGTTGTTGAAGCCGACGAACGTACCGGCGCGGGTGCCCTTAAGGGACGTCGGGTCGATCCCGGCCCGCTCCAGCACCTCCCACGAGGTCTCCAGCAGCAGCCGCTGCTGCGGGTCCATCGCCAGCGCCTCGCGCGGCGAGATGCCGAACAGGTCCGCGTCGAAGTCGGCGATGCCGTCGACGAAGCCGCCCTCGCGTGCGTAGCTCTTGCCCACCCGGTCCGGGTCCGGGTCGTACAGGCCCTCGACGTCCCAGCCGCGGTCCAGCGGCAGGCCCGCTATCGCGTCCGTGCCCGAGGCCACCAGGTCCCACAGGTCCTCGGGGACTCCACACCGCCGGAGAACCGGCACGCCATGCCGATGATGGCGATCGGCTCGTGCTCGGCGGCCTCCACCGCGCGGAGCCGCCGCTGCGTCTGGCGCAGGTCCGCGGTCACCCGCTTGAGGTAACCGAGGAGCTTCTCCTCGTTGTTCGACATCGCTGCCTTTCTCGGTGTGGCTCGGTGGTGGTCTTCGGGGCGGCGGCTCATGAGGTCCCGAACTCCCGGTCGATCAGGTCGAACATGTCGCCCGCCGTGGCGGATTCGAGGTCGTCGCCGTCCTGGTCCGCGGCGGTCTCCAGCGGGTCGTCGCTCCACTTCCACAGCAGGGCCTGGAGTCGGCCGGTGATGGCCTCGCGGGTTCCGGCGTCGGTCGGTACGGCGGCGAGCGCGGCCTCCAGCCGCTGGAGTTCACCGAGTACGGGTACGTCCTCGGCGTCGCCCTCGAACATCTCCGCCCGCAGATGCGCGGCCACCGCCTCGGGCGTGGGGTGGTCGAACACCAAGGTCGCGGGAGGTGCAGCCCGGCGGCGGTACCGAGCCGCTTGGCCAGCTCGACGGCGGTCAGCGAGTCGAAGCCCAGCTCCTGAACACCTGCTCGTCCTCGACGGGTTCGGAGGAGGAGCGGCCGAGGACCGCGCCGACGTGGACGCGCACCAGGTCCAGCAGGGCGCGGTCGCGGTCGGCCGAGGACAGGGCCGCCAGCCGCAGCCGCAGCGCGGCGGACTCCGCGTTCCCCGCGTCGGCGGCCTCCCGCCGTGCCGCCTCCAGCACCTGCCGGGCCTCGGGCACGTCGGCCAGCAGCGGGCTGGGCCGTACGGCGGTGAACAGCGGCGCGAAGCGCGGCCATTCGACGTCCACGACGCCCACGGACGGCTCGTCGTGGCCGAGGAGCGGGCGATGGCCGTGGTGGCGAGCCGCGGGTCGAGCAGCGGCAGCCCTGGCGGCGCAGCCGCTCCGCCAGCGCGCCGTCCGACCCCGGCCACGGCGTCGGCCCGGCCGGTGGCGTCGTCCGATCCCCGGTCGCCTCGTCGCCGTCGGCCCGACCGGTCGCCTCGTCCTCCCGGCCGGTCGCCTCGTCGGCGGCCCGCCACAGTCCGGAGGCGACGGCGGTTCCGGCGAGGCCGCGCAGCCTGCGCCGCCGTGCCAGCGCCTCCAGTTGGGCGCCGACGGCGGCCGACGCGCCGTGGTCGGGGCCGCCCCACAGCCCGGCGGCCGAGGTGAGGAGGACGAACGCGTCCAGCTCCGGCCCGTCGAGGAGTTCGTCCAGGTGGCGGGCCGGGACGACGGCGGCGGTGACCGCGTCGGCGTACCCGCCGAGAGTGGCGTCGGCGAGCCTGCCGAGTTCCGGCACGGTGGGCGCGTACACGGCGGTACGGACCGGGTGCCCGCCTCCGCCAGGCGGCCGAGCAGGGCCGCCGCCCGCGCGCGGTCGGCGAGGTCGCAGGACTCCGCCGTGACCCCGGCGGGCAGGGCGGCGGCGTCGGGCAGCGGGCGCCGGGCGGGAGGGCGAGCATCACGCTGTCGGCACCGGTGCGTACGAGCCAGTCGGCCAGCGGGAGGCCGACGGACGGCGTGCCCGCCGCGACGAGCGCCGTGCCGCCGGTCCGCCAGCGGGCGTCCTCGGCGACCGGTCCTGCCGTGCCCCGGTGAGCCGCCGGGCGAGCACCCGGAGTTGCGGACGGCGAGCTGGTCCTCGCCGTCGGACCCGGCCAGCGCCTCGCAGAGCCGGGTGAGGGCCCGCTCGTCGGCCCGGCGCGGCAGGTCCACCATGCCGCCCCAGGTACGGGGTGTTCGAGGGCGGCGACCCGGCCCAGGCCCCACAGCTGCGCCTGCGCGATGCCGGGCAGCGGGTCGGACGCGGCGACCGACACACCGCCGGAGGTGACGCACCACCACGGCCCGGGGACGTGCGCGGCGGCGAGTCCCTGGACCAGCGCCAGGGTGGCCGCGACGCCGCTGGTCACGGCCGGGTGGTCGGGGTGCGGTGCGTCGTCGAGGGCCAGCAGGGACAGCACGCCGTCGACGGGCTCGCCGTCCGCGAGCAGGCTCTCAAGGCGCCGGACGAGCGCGTCGCGGTCCGCGTCGGCCGGGTCCAGCGACAGCGGTACGGCCTGGGCACCGGCCCGCCCGAGGGCGCGGGTCACGCCGTCGGCCAGCTCCGCGTGGGCGTCCCCGGCGGGGACGACCAGCAGCCAGCGCCCGCTGAGGAGGCCGGAGGTGCGGACGGGGTCCAGCCGACGCGGTACCGCCAGGAGTCCACGGTGGACTGCTCGCGGTGGCGCCGCCGCCAGGCGGTCAGCGCCGGAGGACCGCGCCCCACGGCGAGCCGTCCGCGTCGCCGTCGAGCGGGACCTCGGTGGCGAGGGTGGCGAGGTCGCCCTGTTCGACGGCCTCCCAGAAGCGGGTCTCGGTCTCGTCGGCGGGCGTTCCGGCGCCCGCCGCCGACCCGGAACGTGCCGCCTCCAGCCAGTAGCGCTGCCGCTGGAAGGCGTAGGTGGGCAGCTCCACGGGGCGCCGGGGCCGATGAGCGCGGCCCAGTCGACGGCCGTGCCGTGCGCGTGGGCCTGGGCCAGGGCCGTGAGCACGGCCTGCGGTTCGGGGCGGTCCTTGCGCAGGGCGGGGACGGCCACGGCGTCGGAGTCGGGACCGAGGCAGTCCTGCGCCATCGCGGTCAGCACGCCGCCAGGGCCCAGCTCGACCAGGACACCCACCCCGGCACCCGCCAACGTGCCGATGCCATCGGCGAACCGCACCGGGCGCCGTACGTGCTCCACCCAGTACTCGGCGGAGAACGCCTCGACCAGCTCACCCGACAGGTTGGACACGACCGGAATGCGCGGCGCCTCGTACGACAGCCCCTCGGCGACCGTACGGAACTCCGCCAACATCGGCTCCATACGCGGCGAATGGAACGCGTGCGACACACGAAGACGACGCGTCTTGTGCCCACGCCCGGCCCACAGCTCCTGGACCTCCGCCACCGCGTCCTCGTCACCCGAGACCACCACGGCAGTCGGACCGTTGACGGCGGCGATCTCCACCCGGCCCTCGAACCCGGCCAGACTCTCCGACACCTCCGCCTCAGCCGCCTGGACCGACACCATCGCCCCACCGGACGGCAACGCCTGCATCAACCGGCCACGCGCCGCGACAAGTTCACAAGCATCCGACAGCGACAACACCCGGAGACGTGTGCCGCGACCAGTTCACCGACCGAGTGGCCCGCCACGAAGTCCGGCGTCACACCCCACGACTCGACCAGCCGGAACAACGCCACCTCGACGGCGAACAACCCCGCCTGCGTGAACACCGTCCGATCCAGATCAGAGTCCACGTCCGCGTCCTCGGCCGCATCGCCGAAAACAACCTCCGCCAACGGACGCTCCAACCGACCGTCCAACTCCGCACACACCGCGTCAAACGCGTCCGCGAACACCGGGAACGCGGCATACAACTCACGCCCCATCCCCGCCCGCTGACCACCCTGACCCGTGAACAACACGGCCGTTCCGGTGCCGCGCGCCACTCCGGTGACGACGTCGGCCGAGGGCTCGTCGGCTCCAGGGCCGCCAGGGCGTCCAGGGCGGCGGCGCGGTCGGCGGCGAGGACGGCCGCGCGGTGGGTGTGGTGGCTCCTGGTGACCGCCGAGGCGAGCGCGACGTCCAACGGATCCAGGTCCGTACCGGCGGTCTCCAGGAACTCCCGCAGCCGCCCGGCCTGGGCACGCAGTGCGGCGGCGCCGCGCGCCGAGACCAGCAGCGGTACGGCCGGGAGCGCGGGGCCCTCGGCGGCGGGCGCGTCACCGCCGTCCGGGGCCTGCTCGATGATGACGTGGGCGTTGGTGCCGCTGATCCCGAAGGAGGAGACGGCGGCGCGGCGGGGTCCTTCGGTGGCGGGCCAGGCGACGGGCTCGGTGAGGAGTTCCACCGCCCCGGCGCTCCAGTCGACCTCGGGGTCGGCCGGTCGACGTGGAGGGTGCGCGGCAGCGTGCCGTCGCGCATCGCCATGACCATCTTGATGACGCCCGCGACGCCCGAAGCGGCGCCCGTGTGGCCGATGTTGGACTTGATGGAGCCGAGCCACAGCGGTTCGCCGTCGCCCCGCTCCTGCCCGTACGTCGCCAGCAGCGCCTGCGCCTCGATCGGGTCACCCAGCGTCGTCCCGTACCGTGCGCCTCCACGGCCTGGACCTCTCGGGGCGAGGCGGGCGTTGGCGAGGGCCTGGCGGATGACGCGCTGCTGGGAGGGGCCGTTGGGCGCGGCCAGGCCGTTGGAGGCGCCGTCCTGGTTGGTGGCCGAGCCGCGCAGTACGGCGAGCACCCGGTGGCCGTGGCGGCGGGCGTCGGAGAGCCGTTCCACCAGGAGCATCCCGGCGCCCTCGGACCAGCCGGTGCCGTCTGCGGCGGCGGCGAAGGACTTGCTGCGGCCGTCGGGCGCCAGGCCGCGCTGGCGGCTGAACTCCACGAACAGGCCGGGGTGGGCAGGACGGTCACGCCGCCCGCCAGCGCCATGCCGCACTCGCCGCGGCGGATCGCCTCGGCGGCCCAGTGCAGGGCCACCAGCGAGGAGGAGCACGCGGTGTCGAGGGTGACCGCGGGCCCTCCAGTCCGAAGACGTACGACAGGCGGCCCGAGACGGCGCTGCTGATGTTGCCGGTGAGCGAGTAGCCCTCCACCCTTCGGGCAGGTCCTGCGTCTCGCCGACGTACGTGGGTTGCCCGCGCCGACGAACACGCCGGTCTGGCTGCCGCGCAGCGCCACCGGGTCGATGCCCGCGCGCTCGAACGTCTCCCAGGCGACCTCAAGCAGCAGCCGCTGCTGCGGGTGCATGGCGAGCGCCTCGCGCGGCGAGATCCCGAAGAACGCCGGGTCGAACTCGGCGGCGTCGTGCAGGAATCCGCCCTCGCGGACGTAGCTCTTGCCGGGCCGGTCCGGGTCCGGTCGTACAGGCCCTCGACGTCCCAGCCGCGGTCCAGGGGAAGCCGGAGATGGCGTCCTGGCCGGTGTCCACCAGCCGCCACAGATCCTCGGGGACGCGACGCCGCCGGGGTAGCGGCAGGCCATGCCGACGATCGCGATGGGTTCGCCGTCGGCGGCGGCGGTGGTGGTGGCCGCGTGGGCGGGCGTCGCGGTGGTCTGCGTCGGGCGCCGAGCAGTTCGGCGCCGAGGTGGCGGGCGAGGGCCTCGGGGTGGGGTGGTCGAAGACGAGCGTGGAGGGCAGGTGGAGCGCGGTGGCGGCGGCGAGGCGGTTGCGGAACTCCACGGCCGTCAGCGAGTCGAAGCCCAGCTCCTGGAAGGCCCGTCCGGCTCGACGGCCTCCGGCCCCGCGTGTCCGAGGACGGTGGCGATGTGGGTGCGGACCAGGTCGAGCAGCAGCCGGTGCTGTTCGCCCGCGGGCATCCGTACGAGCCGGTCGGCCAGTTCGGAGGCCGCGCCGTCGGCGCCCGCCGCCCGGCGGCGCGGCGCGCGGTGGACCGGACCAGGCCGCGGTAGAGCGGCGGCACAGGGCCGGGGCGGCGCGCAATGTGCCGACGTCCAGCCGTACGGGGACGAGTTGGGCCTCGTCCAGAGCGGTGGCCGCGTCGTACAGCTCCAGGCCCTGGTCGGGGCGATGGGCAGCACGCCGCCGCGCCGCATGCGCTGCACGTCGGTGGCGCCGAGGTCGCCCGCCATGCCGCCCGCCTGGTCCCACAGGCCCCAGGCCAGGGACTGGCCCGGCAGCCCGGTCGCCCTGCGGTGCTGGGCGAGGGCGTCGAGGAAGGCGTTGGCGGCGGCGTAGTTGGCCTGGCCCGCACTGCCGAACACCCCGGCGGCGGAGGAGAACGTGACGAACGCGGCGAGGTCGCGGTCACGGGTGAGGTCGTGCAGGTTGAGGGCGGCGTCGACCTGGGGCGCAGCACCCGGTCCCACTGCTCGGGGTGAGCGAGGTGAGCGTGGCGTCGTCCACGACGCCCGCCGCGTGCACGACGGCGGTGAGCGGGTGGGCGGCGGGGACGGTGTCGAGGAGCGCGGCGAGTTCGGCGCGGTCGGCGGCGTCGCAGGCCGCGATGTCGACGTGGGCGCCGAGTGCGGCGAGTTCGGCGCGCAGTTCGGCGGCGCCCGGGCGTCGGCACCCGGCGGCCGGTGAGCAGCAGGCGGCGTACGCCGTGGGCGGTGACCAGGTGCCGGGCGAGGAGGGCGCCCAACGTGCCGGTGCCGCCGGTGACCAGCACCGTGCCCTCGGGGTCGAGCGCGCGCGGCATGCGGAGCACGAGCTTGCCGATGTGCCGGGCCTGGCTCATCCAGCGGAACGCCTCGGGCGCGCGGCGGATGTCCCAGGAGCGGACCGGCAGCGGAGTCAGGTCGCCCCGGTCGAGCAGCGCGACGGCGTCGGCGAGGATGGCGCCGGTCCGGGCCGCGCCCGCCTCGACCAGGTCGAACGCCCGGTAGACGACGCCGGGTGGTCGGCCGCGACCCGGTCGGCGTCGCGGATGTCGGTCTTGCCCATCTCCAGGAACCGGCCGCCGCGCGGCAGCAGCCGCAGCGAGGCGTCCACGAACTCTCCGGCGAGCGAGTTGAGTACGACGTCGACGCCGCGTCCGCCGGTGGCGGCGAGGAAGGTGTCGGCGAAGTCCAGGTCGCGGGAGGAGGCGATGTGGTCGTCGTCCAGGCCGAGGGCGCGCAGCGCGTCCCACTTGGCCTCGCTCGCGGTGGCGTACACCTCCACGCCCCAGTGCCGGGCGAGTTGGATGGCGGCCATGCCGACGCCGCCCGCGCCCGCGTGCACGAGCAGCGACTCGCCCGCGCGCAGCCCGGCGAGGTCGGCGAGGCCGAACCAGGCGGTGGTGAACACGGTGGGTACGGCGGCGGCCTGCTCGGCGGTCCAGCCGTCGGGGACGTGCGCCAGCATGCGGTGGTCGACGGTGACGGCGGGCCCGAAGGCGGCGGGGAGCACGCCCGTGACCCGGTCGCCGACCGCGAACCCGGCGACGCCGGGGCCCACTTCGGTGATCACGCCGCTGCCCTCGGCGCCCATGTCGGCCTGGCCCGGGTAGACGCCGAGCGCGATGAGCACGTCGCGGAAGTTCAGCCCGGCGGCGTGCGTCGCGAGCCGGACCTCGCCGTGCTCCAGGGGCGCGCGGTCTCGGAACGCGTGGCCTCCGAGCGCGTCGCCTCGGAACGCGTCGCCTCCGCGCCCGGTACGAGGGCGAGTTCGTCCAGGGTGCCGGTGCCGCCGCTGGTCAGGCGCCAGTCGGCGCCCCGGCGGGCAGTGTCAGGGTGGCTCCCGCGGCGCCGGTCGCTCCGGCGGCTCCACTGGCGGCGCGGGTGAGGCGGGCCACGAGCGCGGTGCCGCCGCGCAGGGCGACCTGCGGTTCGTCGGCGGCGAACGCGGCGGTGGCGACGGCGGCCAGGGCCGTACGCCGCTCCAGCCCGCCGACGCCGTCCACCCTGTCTTCCGCCGTGCCGTCCGCCGTGTCGTCCACCCTGTCTTCCGCCGTGCCGTCCGCCGTGTCGTTCGCTGTGTCGAGCAGCAGCAGGCGGCCCGGGTGCTCGGCCTGGGCGGTGCGGATCAGGCCCCATACGGCGGCGGCGGGCAGGTCGGTGACGTCCTCGTCGGGTGCGGTGGCCACCGCACCGTGGGTGAGGACCACGAGGCGGGAGGCGTCCCAGGGCTGCGCGAGCCAGGCTCGTACGGCGTCCAGGACGCGAGCGGTCTCGATACGGACCGCGTCCGCGAGCGCCCGGTGTCGCCCGCGTCTCCGCTGGTGGCGGCGGCGCAGGGCAGCAGCAGGGTGCGCGGGCGGGCGTGCCCGCCGCGACCGCCTCGGCGAGGTCCGCCACGGCCGCCACCGGGTCACCGTCCAGGACCGACCAGTCCGCAGCCGGGTCGCCCGCCACAGCCGGGTCGCCCGCCGCGGCCGGGCGGAGCCGTCGGCCGTCGCCTTCCTGTCGGGGTCAGCGGGTCCACTCCAGGCGCCACAGCCCGTCGCGGGTGCCGCCCGAGGCGGACAACTCGGCGGCGGACACCGGGCGCGACACGAGGGAGCCGACGGAGCCGACGAGGGCGCCGGAGGGTCGGCGGCCAGGACCGACACGGCGTCCTGGCCCGCCGTGGCCAGCCGTACGCGCAGCGCCGTGGCGCCGGTCGCGTACAGCACCACCCGGTTCCAGGCGAACGGCAGCCGCAGCTGGTCGCCCGCGCTCAGCAGCAGCGCGTGCAGCGAGGCGTCCAGCAGCGCCGGGTGGAGGCCGAACCGGCCCGCCTCGTCGTGCCGGTCGTCGGGCAGTACGACCTCGGCGAACGTCTCGTCGCCGCGCCGCCACGCGGCCCGCAGCCCACGGAACGCGGGGCCGTAGCCGTATCCGGCGTCGGCGAGCCGGTCGTACAGGCCGTCCAGCGAAAGTGCCTCGGCCCCGGCGGTCGGCCACTGCGCCAACGTGTCAGCGGCGGCGGCGTTCTCGTCGGCGGCGGTGTCGTCGGCTGCTGCCGTGCCGGTCGCATCGGTCGCCAGGACACCGGCGGCGTGCGAGGTCCACGGCTGGTCGGAGGCGGCGTCGGCGGGCCGGGAGTACACGGTCACCGCGCGGCGGCCCGAGGCGTCGGGCTCGGCGACGACAAGTTGCAGGGACACGCCGCCCCGCTCGGGCAGCGTCAACGGGGCGTGCAGCAGCAGCTCTTCGAGCCGGTCGCAGCCGACCTCGTCCCCGGCCCGGAGCGCCAGCTCCACCAGCCCGGCTCCGGGCACGAGCACCGCGCCGGACATGGCGTGGTCGGCCAGCCACGGGTGGGTGTCCAGACCGAGGCGGCCGGTGAGGACCACGCCGTCGCCACCCGCGAGGCGCATCGCGGCCCCGAGCAGCGGGTGGTCGGCGGCGACCAGCCCCAGGCCGCCCGGGTCCCCGGTCGCGCCGGTGCCGGTCTCCAGCCAGTACCGCTCGCGCTGGAAGGCGTACGTGGGCAGGTCGACCGGCGCGGTCCCGGCGGGGAACAGCGCGGGCCAGTCGACGCGCACGCCGCGCGTGTGGACGCGGGCCAGGGCGAGCAGCAGCGACTCGGCCTCTCCCGGTCCTTGCGGAGCGCGGCGGCCAGCACGGCGGGGCTGTCCTGGTCCAGGCAGTCCTGTGCCATGGCGGTCAGGACGCCGCTCGGGCCGAGTTCGACGAACGCGGTCACGCCGGAGTCGGCGAGTCGGCGTACGCCGTCGGCGAAGCGGACCGGGCGGCGGACGTGCTCCACCCAGTAGTCGGCGGAGAACTCCTCGACCAACTCGCCGGTCAGGTTCGACACGACGGGGATGCGCGGGCGGCGTGCCGCAGCCGCTGCGCGATCTCCCGGAACTCGGCCAGCATCGGGTCCATACGGGGAATGGAACGCGTGCGAGACGCGCAGACGACGCGTCTTGTGCCCGCGTCCGGTCCACAGCTCCTGGACCTCGGCCACCGCGTCCTCGTCGCCCGAGACGACCACGGCAGTCGGGCCGTTGACGGCGGCGATCTCGGCCCGGCCCTCGAACCCGGCCAGACTCTCCAGCACCTCAGCCTCAGCCGCCTGGACCGAGACCATCGCACCACCGGCGGGCAGCGCCTGCATCAACCGCCCACGCGCCGCGACAAGTTCACAAGCGTCCGACAGCGACAACACTCCGGAGACGTGCGCCGCGACCAGCTCACCCACCGAGTGACCGGCCACGAAGTCCGGCGTCACACCCACGACTCCACCAGCCGGAACAACGCCACCTCGACGGCGAACAACCCCGCCTGCGTGAACACCGTCCGATCCAGATCAGAGTCCGCGTCCGCGTCCTCGGCCGCATCGGCGAAGACGACCTCCGCCAACGGACGCTCCAACCGCCCGTCCAACTCCGCACACACCGCGTCGAAGGCGTCCGCGAACACCGGGAACGCGGCGTACAACTCACGCCCCATCCCCGCCCGCTGACCACCCTGACCGGTGAACAGCACGGCGGTCCTGCCGTCCTCCCCGGTCGCGCCTTCCACGACGCTCGCCGCCGCGATGCCCTTCTCCAGCGCGGTCAGCCCGGTGAGGAGGCCGTCCCGGTCCTGGGCGACCACCACGGCGCGGTGGGAGAGGTGGGCGCGGGTCGCGGCGAGCGACCAGCCCACGTCAACCGGCCGCAGCTCAGGCCGCGACGTGACGAACTCCCGCAGCCGCGCGGCCTGTTCACGCAGTCCGGCTTCGCCGCGTCCGGAGACCACCCACGGCAGCAGCGGAAGCTCCGGCCCGCTCTCCTCAGGCTCCTTCTCCTCGGGCTCCGGAGCCTGCTCGATGATCACGTGCGCGTTGGTCCCGCTCGCACCGAACGACGACACCGCCGCCCGACGCGGACGCTCCACCACAGGCCACTGGCGGGCCTCCGTCAACAACTCCACCGCACCGGAAGACCAGTCGATATGCGGCGACGGCTCATCCACATGCAACGTGCGCGGCAACGCGCCATGCCGCATCGCCATCACCATCTTGATCACGCCCGCGACACCCGCAGCCGCCTGCGCATGACCAATGTTCGACTTGATCGAACCCAGCCACAGCGGCTCGTCGCCATCCCGCTGCTGCCCGTACGTCGCCAGCAACGCCTGCGCCTCGATCGGGTCACCCAGCGTCGTCCCCGTACCGTGCGCCTCCACCGCGTCGACGTCGGCGGCGGTCAGCCGGGCGTCAGTGAGCGCCTGGCGGATGACCCGCTGCTGCGACGGACCATTCGGCGCCGACAACCCATTCGACGCACCATCCTGATTCGTCGCCGAACCCCGCAACACCGCCAACACCCGATGACCCCGAGCCCGAGCATCCGACAGCCGCTCCAACAGCAGCACACCCACACCCTCGGACCACCCCGTACCATCAGCGCCCGCCGCGAACGACTTGCACCGACCATCCGCGGCCAACCCCGCTGACGACTGAACTCCACAAACAACCCGGAGTCGCCATCACCGTCACACCACCAGCAAGCGCCAACGAGCACTCACCACGCCGCAACGCCTGCGACGCCAAATGCATCGCCACCAACGACGACGAACACGCCGTATCCACCGTCACCGCGGGCCCCTCGAAACCGAAGGAATACGACACCCGCCCCGTCACCAAACTCCCGGAATTGCTGTTGGCGGAGTACGCGGCGACGCTCTCCGCCGCCACACCGGTGGTGCCGTAGTCGTGGTACATGACGCCCGCGTAGACGCCGGTCTGGCTGCCCTTAAGGGACACCGGGTCGATCCCGGCCCGCTCGAAGACCTCCCAGGACGCCTCCAGCAGCAGCCGCTGCTGCGGGTCCATCGAGACGGCCTCGCGGGGAGATCCCGAAGAACGCCGGGTCGAACTCGGCGGCGTCGTAGAGGAATCCGCCCTCGTTGGCGTACGAGGTGTTCTGGTGCTCGGGGTCCGGGTGGTACAGCTTCGCCATGTCCCAGCCGCGGTCCTCCGGGAAGCCCGCGATGGCGTCACCGCCCTCGGCGACCAGCCGCCACAGATCCTCCGGCGACCCCACACCCCGGATAACGGCACGCCATCCCCACAATCGCGATCGGCTCATCCACCACCGCACCACCACGCACCGGCTCCGCCACCGCCACCGCACGCGTGCCGAGCAGCCGGTCGAGCAGGTGGTCCGCGACGGCGGTCGAGGTGGGGTAGTCGAAGACCAGCGTGGCGGGCAGCCGCAGACCGGTGTGCGTGCTCAACCTGCCGCGCAGGTCGAGCGCGATGAGCGAGTCGAAGCCGAGGTCCTTGAACGCCAGGTCGGCGTCCACGGTTCCGCGTTCGCCGTAGCCGAGGGCGGCGGCGACCTGGGTGCGCACCAGGTCCAGCACATGGCGGCGCCGGTCGGCGTCCGGCAGCTCGCGCAGCCGCTGGACCAGCGCGGACGTACCTGCCGCCGACTCCGCGCGGCGCGCCGGGCCGGCCGCGCAGCAGCAGCCGGTACCAGGCGGGGACGGTGCCGTCGGCGGCGCGCAGCCGGGCAGGTCGAGTTGGACAGGCACGCGCAGCGCCTCGTCGGCCGTGACGGCGGTGTCGAAGAGCGCCAGGCCCTGCTCGGCGGTGAGCGCGACCATTCCGGCGCGCCGCATGCGCCGCAGCTCGTCGCGGTCCAACTCGCCGGTCATCCGGCTCGCCTGGTCCCACAGGCCCCAGGCGAGGAGACGCCCGGCAGCCCGGAAGCGCGACGGTGCTGCGCCAACGCGTCCAGGAACGCGTTCGCCGCCGCGTAGTTGCCCTGCCCCGGACCACCCAGCACACCCGCGGCGGATGAGAACACCACGAACGCCGCGAGACCCAGGTCCCGCGTCAACTCGTCAAGGTGCACCGCCGCGTCCACCTTCGGACGCAACACGCGAGCCACACGCTCAGCCGTCAACGACTGCACCACACCGTCGTCCAGCACACCGGCGGTGTGGACGACGGCGGTCAGCGGGTGCTCGGCCGGGACGCCCGCCAGCAGGGCGGCGACCGCGTCGCGGTCCGCGACATCGCACGCGGCGAGCGTCACCACCGCACCCAGCCGCTCCAGCTCGGACCTCAACTCTTCGGCCCCGGTGGCACGTTCGCCGGACCGGCTGGCCAGCAGCAGGTGCCGTACGCCGCGCTCGGCCACCAGGTGCCGGGCGAGCAGCCCGCCCAGACCGCCGGTGCCGCCGGTGACCAGCACCGTGCCCTCGGGGTCCCAGCCGGGCGCGCCATCAGCGGGCGCGGCATCAGCGGGCGCGGCATCCGCCTCGGTCTCCGCCGGGGCCGCCTCCGCGGGGCCGGTTCGCACCGGACGAGCCGGGGGCCAGGGCCGCGCCCGCGCGGACGGCGAGCTGCCCTCCCCGCGTCCGCCGCGGCCGTGGCCAGTCCGGCGAGTACGCCCGCCGGTACGCCGTCGGCGTCGAGGTCGAGAAGGACGAGCCGGTCGGGGTGCTCGGCCTGCGCGGAGCGGATCAGACCCACACGGCGGCCTGCGCCAGATCGGCGATGTCCTCATCAGCCCGTACGGCCACCGCGCCACGCGTGACCACGACGAGCCGCGCGTCCGCGAACCGCCCGTCCGCCAACCACGCCTGAACGAGGGCGAGGACCCGCGCGACCTCGTCGTGGACCGAGGCCGCCAGGCCGTCGGCCGACGGGGTACGGCGGGGCGGCGGGCCACCAGGACGGCGGGGCGGGCGCCCGGACTCCACGGCGGCGGCGAGTGTCGCCAGGTCGTCGGGCTCGGCCAGTTCGGCGGCCGGGGCTCCTCGCCGGGTGCCGCGACGGCCAGCGGGGTCCACTCGACCCGGTACAGCGCGTCCTGGCGGTGGCCGGTGGCGGCGCGGAGCTGGTCGGCGGCGACCGGTCGGGTCAGCAGCGACTCGATGGCCGCGACCGGCTGACCCGCCGTGTCCGCGAGCCGGACGGACACCTCGTCGGTGCCGAGCGGCGCGAGCCGTACGCGCAGGGTGGCGGCGCCGGACGCCAGCAGCGAGACGCCGGACCAGGTGAACGGCAGGCTGACCCGCCTGCCCCCACCGCCACGGCCATCAGCGTCGGCATCGCCGTCGCCGTCGCCGTCGAGCAGTGTCGCGTGCAGGGCGGCGTCGAGCAGCGCCGGGTGGATGCCGAACCGCTCCGCCTCCGCCCGCTGTTCCTCGGGCAGCGCGACCTCGGCGAAGATCTCGTCGCCGCGCCGCCAGGCGGCCCGCAGGCCCTGGAAGACGGGCCCGTACCCGTATCCGCTGTCCCCAGCCGCTCGTACAGCCCAGCGGTCGGCAACTCCTCGGCGTCGGCGGGCGGCCACTGGGCGAAGTCGAAGCCCGTCACGGGGCGACGGTTGTCAACGTGCCCGTCGCGTGGCGGGTCCACGGCTGGTCGCCGTCGTCGTCGGGCCGGGAGTACACGGCGACGGACCGGCGGTCGGCCTCGTCGGCGCCCCGGTGTCCCCGGCCTCGTCGGTGTCAACCGTGCCGACGACAAGTTGGAGTTGGACGGCGCCGCGCTCGGGCAGCAGCAGCGGGCTCTCCAGGACGAGTTCGTCCACGCGGCCGTGCCCGGCCTCGTCGCCCGCGCGGACGGCCAGCTCCACCAGGGCCGCGCCGGGTACGAACACCGTGCCCGCGACCGCGTGGTCGGCGAGCCAGGGTGGGTGTCCAGGCCGAGGCGGCCGGTGAGGACCACGCCGTCGCCATCCGCCAGCCGCACCGCCGCACCCAGCAGCGGGTGGTCGGCGGCGGCGAGACCGGCCGCCGCCATGTCCCCGGGCGCGGTGGTCGGCGTCTTCAGCCAGTAGTGCTCGTGCTGGAAGGGGTACGTGGGCAGGTCGACGGGGGCCGTACCGGTCGGGAAGACCGTGGTCCAGTCGACGGACGCGCCGTACGCGTGAGCCTGCGCGAGGGAGGTCAGGAAGCGGTCCATGCCGCCCTCGTCGCGGCGCAGCGACCCGAACGTCACGGCACCGGACCCGGCGTCCTCGGCCGTCTCCTGCACGCCGACGGTGAGCACGGGGTGCGGGCTGCACTCCACGAACACGGCGTGCCCGTCCGCCATCAGCTTGCGCGTGGCCTGCTCGAACAGGACCGGCTGCCGCAGGTTGGTGAACCAGTACTCGGCGTCCATCCCGGTGCCGTCCAGCACCTCACCCGTCACCGTCGAGTACAGCGGCACATTCGCCCGCTGCGGCTCCACACCCGACAGGGTCTCCACCAGGCGGTCATGCAGGCTCTCGATGTGGGTGGAGTGCGAGGCGTAGTCCACGGGGATCCGCTTGGCCCGCACGCCCTCCGTCTCGTACGCGGCGAGGAGTTCGTCCACCGCGTCCAGGTCGCCCGAAACGACCGTGGAGGACGGGCCGTTGACGACGGCGATGCCGAGACGGCCGCCGAACTCCCCAGCCGCTCCTCGACGTCCGCCGACGGCAGCGGCACCGACACCATGCCACCGAGCCCCGACAGGTCCAGCAGCGCCTGCGACCGCAGCGCCACAATCCGCGCCGCGTCCTCCACCGACAGCACCCCGGCGACGCACGCGGCGGCGATCTCACCCTGCGAGTGGCCGACGACCGCCGCGGGCTGCACGCCGTGCGCCCGCCACAGCTCGGCGAGCGCCACCATCACCGCCCACAGGACCGGCTGGACGACATCCACCCGCTCCAGCGCGGGGCACCGTCCTCGCCCCGCAGCACCGCCTCCACCGAGAAATCGGTGTACTGCTCCACGGCAGCCGCACACCGCCGGAAGTGCTCTGCGAACACGGCAGACGAGTCGGCGAGTTCGAGGGCCATACCGACCCACTGCGAACCCTGACCCGGGAAGACGAAAACCGCCCCACCCGCACGCGCCACACCCGCAACCGGCGCGCTGCCCTGCTCGATGGCCGCGAGCCCGCCAAGAGCCCGTCGCGGTCACCCGCCACCACGGCGGCGCGATGTGCGAGGGCGGCACGCGTCCCGGCCAGCGACCAGCCCACCCGCGTCGGGCTCAGCCCCGGCTCGGCGGACACGAACTCCCGTAGCCGCGCGGCCTGTTCCCGCAGCGCCGCCTCACTCCGCGCGGACACCATCCAGGGCACCACCGGCAGCTCGACCGGCCCGACCGGCTCGGCCGAGGCAGGGTCTCCTCCGGCTCCGGCGCCTGCTCCACGATCACGTGCGCGTTGGTGCCGCTCACCCCGAAGGACGAGACGGCGGCGCGACGCGGCCGGTCGGTCTCCGGCCACGGCCGGGCCTCGGTCAGCAGCTCCACCGCGCCCGAAGCCCAGTCGACCTTGGGCGTGGGCTCGTCCACGTGGAGGGTCTGCGGCAGCACGCCGTGCCGCATCGCCATGACCATCTTGATGATCCCGGCAACACCGGCGGCAGCCGCCGCGTGGCCGAAGTTGGACTTGATGGAGCCGAGCCACAGCGGTTCGCCGTCGCCCGCTCCTGCCCGTACGTCGCCAGCAGCGCCTGCGCCTCGATCGGGTCACCCAGCGTCGTGCCCGTACCGTGCGCCTCGACCGCGTCGACGTCGGCGGCGGTCAGCCGGGCGTTGGTGAGCGCCTGGCGGATGACGCGCTGCTGGGACGGGCCGTTGGGCGCGGTCAGGCCGCTGCTGGCGCCGTCCTGGTTGACGGCGGAGCCACGGACGACGGCGAGGATGTGGTGGCCGTTGCGCCGGGCGTCGGACAGCCGCTCGACAAGCAGGACGCCCGCGCCCTCGGCCCAGCCGGTGCCGTCTGCGGCGGCGTCGAAGGACTTGCAGCGGCCGTCGGCGGCGAGCCCGCGCTGCCTGCTGAACTCGACGAACAGGGCCGGGGTCGCGAGGACGGTCACGCCGCCCACGACGGCCATCCCGCACTCGTCGCGGCGCAGCGCCTCGCAGGCGAGGTGGA
Organism: Streptomyces sp. M19; assembly: GCA_038070365.1. GTDB lineage: Bacteria > Actinomycetota > Actinomycetes > Streptomycetales > Streptomycetaceae > Streptomyces. The sequence continues at coordinate 1,827,042 of JAMYWE010000001.1, forward strand.
GGGCCACGAGCGAGGAGGAGCAGGCGGTGTCGACGGTGACGGCCGGGCCTTCGAGGCCGAAGGAGTACGCGACGCGGCCGGACAGGACGCTGGTGGTGTTGGTCAGCGAGTAGCCCTCGACGCCCTCGACGGTGCGGGCGAGACCGGTGGTGTAGTCGGACGAGGAGCCGCCGACGAAGACACCGGTCGCGCTGCCCTTGAGCGACGTCGGGTCGATGCCCGCGCGTTCGAACGCCTCCCAGGACGCCTCCAGCAGCAGCCGCTGCTGCGGGTCCATGGCGAGCGCCTCGCGCGGCGAGATCCCGAAGAACGGGGCGTCGAACTCCCCGCCTCGTACAGGAATCCGCCCTCGTTGGTGTATGTGGTGCCCATGTGCTCGGGGTCCGGGTCGTAGAGGTTCTCCACGTCCCAGCCGCGGTCCTGCGGGAAGCCCGCGACGGCGTCCTTGCCGGAGGCCACCAGCTCCCACAGGCCCTCGGGGTGTGCGCGCCGCCGGGGTAGCGGCAGGCCATGCCGACGATCGCGATGGCCTCATGGCTCCTGGCCTCGTTGGACCGCAGGCGCTGACGGGTCGTCTTGAGATCCGTCGTCACGCGCTTGAGGTAGTCGCGGAGCTTGTCCTCGGTGCTGCCTGACATCTAGCCACGCCTCCCGTGCGCGCGGGCGAACTTCCGGTCCGAGCTGGTCCATCCGGTCAACTGCGCCCCAGCTCCTCGTCGATCAGGGCGAACATCTCGTCGTCGTCCGCGGCGTTCAGCTCGGTCTCTCCGTCGGTCTCGGCCTGCTCGGCCTCCACGTCGACGTCGTCGAACTTCCACAGCAGGGCCTGGAGCCGCGAGGCGATGCGTGCCTTGGCCTCCCCTCGGGCGCCATGGCGGCGAGGACGCCTCCAGCCGCTGGATCTCCTCCAGCACCGGCAGGGACGCGTCCGCGTCGGTGGGCCGCAGCTCCTCGCCGAGGTACCCGGCGAGGCGGCTGGGGCTGGGGTAGTCGAAGATGGCGGTGGTGGGCAGCCGTGTCCCGGTCGCGGTCGAGAGCCTGTTGCGCAGCTCGACCGCCGTGAGGAGTCGAAGCCCAGCTCCAGGAAGCCGCGTTCGGGGTCGACGGCCTCGGCCGTGGTGTGGCCGAGCACAGTTGCCACGTTCGTCCGTACCAGCTCCAGCAGCAGCCGGGCCCGCTCGGGCTCGGAGAGCCGGCCAGCCGGTCCGCCCAGCCCGCCGTGCTCGCCTCGTCGCCACCGGCCTGTGCGGTCCGCCGGGTCACGGCGCGGACGAGGTTGCGGTACAGGGCCGGGACCTCGGGCAGCGCCTGGAGCCGGGCGAGGTCGAGCCGGACGGGGACCTGGAGGGTTCGTCCACGGCGGTGGCCGCGTCGAAGAGCGCGAGCCCGTGCTCGGGTGTGAGCGGAAGGACGCCGCTGCGGCGCATCCGCCGTACGTCGGTCTCGCCGAGCCCGCCGGTCATGGCACCGGCCTGTTCCCACAGGCCCCAGGCCAGCGACAGCCCTGGCAGACCCTGGCTCCGCCGGTACTGCGCCAACGCGTCCAAGAAGGCGTTGGCCGCCGCGTAGTTGCCCTGTCCCGGGCTGCCGAGGGCTCCGGCCGAGGAGGAGTACGTGACGAAGAAGGCGAGGTCGGCGTCGGCGGTCAGCTCGTGCAGGTTGACCGCCGCGTCCACCTTCGGCCGCAGCACCCGCGCCAGACTCTCCGCCGTCAACGACCCGATCACGCCGTCATCCAGCACACCCGCCGTATGCACCACACCCGTCAACGGACGCCCCACCGGAACCCCGCCAACACCTGGGCCAGCGCCGCACGGTCGGCCACATCACAGGCCGCCACCGACACCTCGGCACCCAGCCCCTCCAACTCCGCCCGCAACTCCCCGCACCAGCCGCACGCTCACCCGACCGACTCACCAGCAACAACCGCCGCACACCCCGGCGTTCAGCCAAGTGCCGCGCCACCAGAGCACCCAGACCACCCGTACCGCCGGTCACCAGCACCGTGCCCGCCGGATCCACCACACCCGGCATCCGCAACACCAACTTGCCGACATGCCGCGCCTGACTCATGTACCGGAACGCCTCCCGCGCCCGGCTCACCGCCCACTCCTCAACCGGCAACGCCTCCAGCGCACCCTGGGTGTAGAGGCCCATGACCTCGGCGAGCATCTCGCCGACGCGCTGCGGGCCCGCCTCCAGCAGGTCGAACGCCTGGTAGGCGACGCCCGGGTACGCGGCCGTGATCTCCTCGGCGTCGCGCTGGTCGGTCTTGCCCATCTCCAGGAACCGGCCGCCGCGCGGCAGCATGCGCAGGGACGCGTCCACGAACTCCCCGCCAGGGAGTTCAGAACGACATCCACACCCCGGCCGTCCGTGACCGCGAGGAACTTGTCCGCGAACTCCACATCACGCGAGGACGCGATGTGCTCGTCATCCAGACCCAACCCCGCAACACATCCCACTTGCCCTCACTCGCCGTCGCGAAGACCTCCACACCCACGCCCGCGCCAACTGGATCGCCGCCATACCCACACCACCGGCACCCGCGTGCACCAACACCGACTCACCCGACCGCAACCCGGCCAGCTCGGCGAGCCCGTACCAGGCCGTACCGAACACGGTGCCGATGGAGGCGCCGCGGGCGAACGACCAGTCGGCGGGCAGCGGCACGACCATCCGCGCGTCGGCGACGACGAGCGGCCCGAACGCGCCGTGCAGCAGGCCCATCACGCGGTCGCCGACTGCGAGGCCGGTCACCTCGGGCCCGACCTCGGTGACGATTCCGGCGCCCTCGCCGCCCATGACGGCGGCACCGGGTAGACGCCGAGGGCGATGAGCACGTCGCGGAAGTTCAGCCCGCGGCCTGCACCGCCACCCGGATCTGCCCGCCGCCAACGGCGCGACCGCCTCCGGATACGGCAACAACGCCAGGTTCTCCAACGTGCCAGCGGCCCGGGTGTCCAGCCGCCAGCCGGGCGCGGCCGGGGACGAGCAGGTCGCCGGAAGCGGCGCGCACCAGGCGCGGCACGCGCGGCTCACCGCCGCGCACCGCCACCTGCGGCTCACCGACCGCCAACGCGGCCCGCACACCCGCCAACACCTCACCATCGGTGTCGACCAGCACCACACGCCCGGATTCTCCGCCTGCGCCGAACGCACCAGACCCCACAGCGCGGCACACGTCAGATCGCCCACGGCCTCCTCGGAACCCGTCGACACCGCGCCACGTGTCACCACCACCAGCCGCGACGACGCCAACCGCTCGTCCGCCAACCACGCCTGGAGGGTGGCGAGCGCCGCTTCGAGGACGGTGTGCACGGGCTCGGCGAGCCCGCCGTCGGCGGGGCCGCCCGCGTACGAGGGCCCGTCGAAGGGCACCACGACGACGTCGGGAACGGACGCGCCGTCAGCGGAATCCGCCGGGTCCGCCAGGTCCGCCGGATCCGCCAGGTCCGCCAGGTTCGCGAAGCCGGGGATGCCGAGGTCGTCGGCGAGCGGCGCGGCGGCGTGGGCGGTGAGGGCCGCCCAGCCGTCGGTGGACGTGTCGGCCCCGGCCGGGCTGGACCGCCGTCCAGATGACGTGGTGCAGCGCGTCGTGCGGACGGCCGCCGCCCGAGGCGGCGAGTTGCTCGGCCGACACCGGCCGCGCCTCCATGGCCTCCACGGTCGCCACCGGCTGCCCGACCGCGTCGGCGAGCGCCAACGTCACGCCGTCCTGGCCGCGCGGGGTGATCCGCACCCGCAGGGTGGACGCGCCGCTGGCGGACAGCGCGACGCCGGACCACGAGAACGGCAGCCTGAGCTGGCCGGGGCTGTCGAGCAGCAGCGCGTGCAGCGACGCGTCGAGCAGCGCGGGGTGCAGGCCGAAGCGCGCGGCGTCGTCCTGGAGTTCCTCGGGTACGGCGACCTCGGCGTACAACTCCTCGCCGTGCCGCCAGGCGGCCCGCAGGCCCTGGAACGCCGGGCCGTAGCCGTACCCGCTCTCGGTCAACTGCTCGTAGAAGCCGTCCACCGTCAGCTGCTTGGCCTCGGCCGGGGCCACGGGGCCAGCTGGAACGCGGCGGGCGGCGGCGCGACGGCCAGCGCGCCGTCGGCGTGCCGGGTCCAGGGCTGGTCGGTGCCGTCGTCGGGCCGGGAGTACACGGCCAGGGTCCGCCGGTCGTCCTCCAGCGCGCCGACGACGACCTGGACGTGGACGCCACCGTGCTCGGGGATGACGAGCGGGGACTCCAGAACGAGTTCGTCGACCCGGCCGCAGCCGGTCTCGTCGCCCGCGCGCACCGCCAGTTCCACCAGCGCCGCACCGGGGCGATCACCGACCCGGCCATGGCGTGGTCGGCCAGCCACGGGTGGGTGTCGAGGCCGAGGCGACCGGTCAGCACGACATTGTCGCCGTCGGCCAGCCGCACGGCCGCGCCCAGCAGCGGGTGGTCGGCGGCGGCCAGGCCCAGGCCACGGGCGTTGCCCGCGCTCGCGGGCGGCGCCGTCAGCCAGTACCGCTCGTGCTGGAAGGCGTACGTCGGCAGGTCGACCGGCGTGATCCCGGCGGGGAACAGCGCGGTCCAGTCGACGCGCACGCCGTGGGCGAAGGCGCGGCCCAGGGCGGTCAGCAGGGACGCGGCCTCGGGCCGGTCCTTGCGCAGCCCGGCCACGGCGGTCACGCCGGAGTCGGGACCGAGGCAGTCCTGCGCCATCGCGGTCAGCACGCCACCGGGACCCAACTCGACCAGCACGCCCACCCCGGCACCCGCCAACGTGCCGATGCCATCGGCGAACCGCACCGGGCGCCGTACGTGCTCCACCCAGTAGTCAGCGGAGAACGCCTCGACCAGCTCACCGGTCAGGTTGGACACGACCGGGATACGCGGTGTCTCGTACGACAGCCCTCGGCGACCGTACGGAACTCCGCCAACATCGGCTCCATACGCGGCGAATGGAACGCGTGCGACACACGAAGACGACGCGTCTTGTGCCCACGCCCGGTCCACAGCTCCTGGACCTCCGCCACCGCATCCTCGTCACCGGACACCACCACGGCGGTCGGGCCGTTGACGGCGGCGATCTCCACCCGGCCCTCGAACCCGGCCAGACCCTCCACCACCTCCGCCTCAGCCGCCTGAACCGACACCATCGCCCCACCAGCGGGCGGCGCCTGCATCAACCGCCCACGCGCCGCGACAAGTTCACAAGCATCCGACAGCGACAACACCCCGGACACGTGCGCCGCGACCAGCTCACCCACCGAGTGGCCCGCCACGAAGTCCGGCGTCACACCCACGACTCCACCAGCCGGAACAACGCCACCTCGACGGCGAACAACCCCGCCTGCGTGAACACCGTCCGATCCAAGTCCGCGTCCTCGGATTCGTCGCCGAAAACAACCTCCGCCAACGGACGCTCCAACCGCCCGTCCAACTCCACACACACCGCGTCAAACGCATCCGCGAACACCGGGAACGCGGCATACAACTCACGCCCCATCCCCGCCCGCTGACCACCCTGACCCGTGAACAACACGGCAGACTTGGTGCCGGGGCGTGCCACGGTGCGCTCGCCCGCGCCGTCGGCCAACGCGCCAAGCCCGCGAGCAGTTCGGCGCGATCGGCGCCGACGACGACCGCGCGGTGCGAGTGCGCCGCACGCGTACCGGCCAACGACCAGCCGACCCGGGTGGGGCTCACCTCGGGCTCCGCCGCGACGAACTCCCGCAGCCGCGCGGCCTGCGCCGCAGTCCGGCTTCGCCGCGTCCGGAGACCACCCACGGCAGCAGCGGAAGCTCCGCCACCGGCTCGGCCGGACCGGTCTCGTCAGACTCCGGCGGAGCCTGCTCGATGATCACGTGCGCGTTCGTCCCGCTCGCACCGAACGACGACACCGCCGCCCGACGCGGACGCTCCACCACAGGCCACCGACGGGCCTCCGTCAACAACTCCACCGCACCGGAAGACCAGTCGATATGCGGCGACGGCTCATCCACATGCAACGTGCGCGGCAACACCCCTGCCGCATCGCCATCACCATCTTGATCACACCCGCGACACCCGCAGCCGCCTGCGCATGACCAATGTTCGACTTCACCGACCCCAACCACAGCGGCTCGTCGCCACCCGCTGCTGCCCGTACGTCGCCAGCAACGCCTGCGCCTCGATCGGATCACCCAGCGTGGTGCCCGTACCGTGCGCCTCGACCACATCCACATCAGCCGCCGACAACCGCGCATCCGCCAACGCGGACCGAATCACCCGCTGCTGCGACGGACCATTCGGCGCCGACAACCCATTCGACGCACCATCCTGATTCGTCGCCGAACCCCGCAACACCGCCAACACCCGATGACCCCGAGCCCGAGCATCCGACAGCCGCTCCAACAGCAGCACACCCACACCCTCAGACCACCCGTACCATCAGCGCCCGCCGCGAACGACTTGCACCGACCATCCGCGGCCAACCCCGCTGACGACTGAACTCCACAAACAACCCGGAGTCGCCATCACCGTCACACCACCAGCAAGCGCCAACGAGCACTCACCACGCCGCAACGCCTGCGACGCCAAATGCATCGCCACCAACGACGACGAACACGCCGTATCCACCGTCACCGCGGGCCCCTCGAAACCGAAGGAATACGACACCCGCCCGTCACCAAACTCCCGGAATTGCTGTTCGCCGAGTAGCCGTCCACGCTCTCCGGCGACAGGCCACCGTTGCCGATGCCGTAGTCGTGGTACATGACGCCCGCGTAGACGCCGGTCTGGCTGCCCTTAAGGGAGACGGGGTCGATCCCGGCCCGCTCGAAGACCTCCCAGGACGCCTCCAGCAGCAGCCGCTGCTGCGGGTCCATCACCACGGCCTCGCGCGGCGAGATCCCGAAGAAGCCGGGGTCGAACCCGGCGGCGTCGGCCAGAAACCGCCCTCGTTGGCGTACGAGGTGCCGGGGCGGGCCCGTCCGGGTCGTACAGGTTCTCCACGTCCCAGCCGCGGTCCCCGGGAAGCCCGCGATGGCGTCACCGCCCTCGGCGACCAGCCGCCACAGATCCTCCGGCGACCCCACCCCCGGATAACGGCACGCCATCCCCACAATCGCGATCGGCTCATCCACCACCGCACCACCACGCACCGGCTCCGCCACCGCCACCGCACGCGTGCCGGAGATCTCCGAGCCCAGGAAGCGGGCCAGGACGTCGGCGGACGGGTAGTCGAAGGCGAGGGTGGCGGGCAGCCGCAGGCCGGTCGCGGCGGTGAGCCGGTTGCGCAGGTCGACGGCCGTCAGCGAGTCGAAGCCGAGGTCCTTGAACGCGCGGTCGGGGTCGGCGGACGCCGCGGCGCCCGCCGAGGACGGTGGCGGCCTGCGTACGGACCAACTCCAGCAGGACATCGTGCTGTTCGGCGTCGGACAGCCCCGCCAGCCGCCGCAGGAACGCGGACGACCCGGCGCCGTCGGCCGCCGCCGTCCCGGCCGTGCGGCGGGACGGCGCGCGTACCAGCCCGCGGTACAGCGCCGGTACGGAGCCGTCGCCGGCCTGGGCGCGCAGCCAGGCGCCGTCCAGCCGGACCGGCACCAACGCGCCCTTGTCCGAGGCGAATCCGGCGTCGAAGAGGGCCAGGCCCTGCTCGTCGGTGAGCGCGGCCATTCCGGCGCGCCGCATGCGGCGCAGCTCGACCCGGCCGAGGTCGCCGGTGAGTTCGCTCTGCCGGTCCCACAGGCCCCAGGCGAGGAGACGCCCGGCAGCCCGGAGGCACGACGGTGCTGCGCCAACGCGTCCAGGAACGCGTTCGCCGCCGCGTAGTTGCCCTGCCCCGGACCACCCAGCACACCCGCGGCCGACGAGAACAACACAAACGCCGCGAGACCCAGGTCCCGCGTCAACTCGTCAAGGTGCACCGCCGCGTCCACCTTCGGACGCAACACACGAGCCACCCGCTCAGCCGTCAACGACTGCACCACACCGTCGTCCAGCACACCCGCGGCGTGCACCACCGCCGTCAGCGGGTGCTCGGCCGGGACGCCCGCCAGCAGGGCGGCGACCGCGTCGCGGTCCGCGACATCGCACGCGGCGAGCGTCACCACCGCACCCAGAGCGGTGAGTTCGTCGCACAGTTCGGCGGCGCCCGGCGCGTCGGCGCCCGGCGGCTGGTCAGCACCAGGTGCCGTACGCCGTGGGCGGTGACCAGATGCCGGGCGACCAGGCCGCCCAGGGTGCCGGTGCCGCCGGTGACCAGCACCGTGCCCTCTGGGTCGAGCACCGTGCCCTCTGGGTCGAGCGGCGTGCCCTCGGGGGCGAGCGGCGTGCCGGACCCGTTCTCCGGCAGACCTTCCCCGGTCAGACCCTTCTTGAGCAGCTCCTTCTTGGCCAGGCGCGGGACGAGCGCGGCGCCTTCGCGGAGCGCCACCTGCGGTTCGTCGGCGGAGAGTACGGCGCCGGGCAGTGCGGCCAGCGGGCGGGGATGCCGTCGGTGTCGACCAGCAGCAGCCGGTCGGGGTGCTCGGCCTGCGCGGAGCGGATCAGACCCACACGGCGGCCTGCGCCAGATCGGCGATGTCCTCGTCAGCCCGTACGGCCACCGCGCCACACGTGACCACGACGAGCCGCGCGTCCGCGAACCGCCCGTCCGCCAACCACGCCTGAAGGGTCGCGAGCGTCGCGCCGAGGGTGTCTCGTACCGCCTGGGCACGGTCGGTCGAGGCGGCCAGATCGGCACACGGGAGCAGCAGGACGCGGGCGCCGTCGTCGGGCACGACGTCGAGGCCGGAGTGGCACGGCACGTCGAAGGTTTCGGAGAGCGCCTCGGACAGAGGAGTTGGGGCGGCGGACAGGACGGCCCATCCGTCCGTCGCCACCGCGCCGCCCTCGGGGGCGTCGGCCCGGGGCGCGGCGGGGCCGCCACCCACGCGATGTGGTGGAGCGCGTCCGCCACCTGCGTACCGGCCGCCGACAGCTGCTCGGCCGCGACCGGCCGGGACACCATCGCCTCGACGGACGCGACCGGCTGACCGGCCGGGTCGGCGAGCGTCAGCGACACGCCGTCCTCTCCGCGCGGCGCGATCCGCACGCGCAGCTCGGTGGCGCCGGTCGCGTACAGCGAGACGCCGGACCACGGAACGGCAGCCGCAGTTCGTCGCCCTCGGCGCGCGGCATCGCGTGCAGCGGGCGTCAACAGGGCGGGGTGGAGCCCGAACCGGCCCGCGTCCGTCCGCGCGTCGTCGGGCAGTTCGACCTCGGCGAACGTGTCGTCACCGCGCCGCCAGGCGGCCCGCAGGCCCTGGAACGCCGGGCCGTAGCCGTAACCGGCGTCCGCGAGCCGCTCGTACAGGCCCTCCACCGGCAGCGCCTCCGCACCGGCCGGGGGCCACTGCGTCAACTCGGCGTCGCCGGGCTCGCCGCCACTGGTCAGCGTGGCGGTGGCGTGCCGGGTCCAGGGCCGGTCGCCGCCGTCGTCCGGTCGGGAGTGGACCACCAGCGAGCGGCGGTCGTCCTCCAGGCCGCCGACGGTGACCTGAATCTGGACGGCACCACGCCCGGGGATGACCAGCGGCGTTTCGAGGATCAACTCCTCGACGCGGTCGCAGCCGGTCTCGTCGCCCGCGCGGACGGCAAGTTCGACCAGGGCCGCGCCGGGGACGATGACAGTGCCGGTCACCGCGTGGTCCGCGAGCCACGGATGCGTGTCGAGGCTCAGTCGGCCGGTCAGGACGGCGCCGTCGCCGTCAGCCAGTCGTACGGCCGCACCCAGCAGCGGGTGATCGGCGGCCGCGAGGCCCAGGCCACGGGCGTCGCCGGTGCCCCGGCGACGGCGGCCGTCAGCCAGAACCGCTCGTGCTGGAAGGCGTAGGTGGGCAGGTCGACGGGGGCCGTACCGGTCGGGAAGACCGTGGTCCAGTCGACGGACGCGCCGTACGCGTGAGCCTGCGCGAGGGAGGTCAGGAAGCGGTCCATGCCGCCCTCGTCGCGCCGCAGCGACCCGACCGTCACGGCACCGGACCCGGCGGCCTCGGCCGTCTCCTGCACGCCGACGGTGAGCACGGGGTGCGGGCTGCACTCCACGAACACGGCGTGCCCGTCCGCCATGAGCTTCCGCGTGGCCTGCTCGAAGAGCACCGGCTGACGGAGGTTGGTGAACCAGTACTCGGCATCCATCTCGGAGCCGTCCAGCACCTCACCGGTCACCGTCGAGTACAGCGGCACATTCGCCCGCCGCGGCTCCACACCCGACAGGGTCTCCACCAGGCGGTCATGCAGGCTCTCGATGTGGGCGGAGTGCGGGCGTAGTCCACCGGGATCCGCTTGGCCCGCACCCCTCGGCCTCATACGCGGCCAGAAGCTCGTCCACCGCGTCGATGTCACCCGAAACCACCGTGGACGACGGGCCGTTGACCGCCGCGACACCAAGACGCCCGTCAAACGACCGCAACCGCTCCTCGACGTCCGCCGACGGCAACGGCACCGACACCATCCCGCCCCGGCCCGACAGCTCCAGCAGCGCCTGCGACCGCAACGCCACAATCCGCGCCGCGTCCTCCACCGACAACACCCCGGCCACACACGCCGCCGCGATCTCACCCTGCGAGTGCCCGACCACCGCCTTGGGCTCGACACCGTGCGCCCGCCACAGCTCGGCGAGCGCCACCATCACCACCCACAACACCGGCTGGACGACATCCACCCGCTCCAGGGCAGGGGCACCCTCATCACCCGCAGCACCGCCTCCACCGAGAAATCGGTGTACCGCTCCACGGCAGTCACACACCGGCGGAAGGACTCCGCGAACACCGGCGAGGAATCGGCAAGTTCCAGGGCCATACCGACCCACTGCGAACCCTGACCCGGGAAGACGAACACCGCCCCACCCGCACGCGCCACACCCGCAACAGCGCCATTCCCTCGGCCACCGCCGCGAGGCCCGCGAGGAACTCCTCACGATCAGACCCCACCACCGCAGCCCGATACGCATGCGCCGCACGCGTACCGGCCAAAGACCAACCCACCCGCGTCAGGCCCAACTCCGGCTCGGCGGACACGAACTCCCGCAGCCGCACCGCCTGTTCCCGCAGCGCCGCCTCACTCCGGCCCGACACCACCCACGGCACCACCGGCAGCTCGACAGGCTCGACAGCGTCAGAGGTCTCCCCAGACTCCGGGACCTGCTCCACGATCACGTGCGCGTTCGTCCCGCTGATACCGAAGGACGACACACCCGCGCGGCGCGGGCGCCGGACTCCGGCCACGGCCGGGCGTCCGTCAGCAACTCCACCGCACCCGCCGACCAGTCGATGCGCGAGGACGGCTCGTCCACGTGGATCGTCCGGGGCAGCACACCCTGCCGCATCGCCATGACCATCTTGATCACACCCGCGACACCCGCCGCCGCCTGCGTATGACCGATGTTCGACTTGATCGAACCCAGCCACAGCGGCTCATCCCCACCCGCTCACGCCCGTACGTCGCCAACAACGCCTCGGCCTCGATCGGGTCACCCAACGTCGTCCCCGTACCGTGCGCCTCCACCGCGTCCACATCAGCCGCGCCCAGACGCGCGTTGGCCAGGGCCTGGCGGATGACGCGCTGCTGGGACGGACCGTTCGGAGCGGTCAGACCGTTGCTCGCACCGTCCTGGTTGGTGGCCGAACCACGGACCACCGCCAGCACCTGGTGACCGTTGCGCCGCGCGTCCGACAGCCGTTCCATGACGAGGATGCCGACGCCCTCGGAGAAGGCCGTGCCGTCGGCGCTCTCGGAGAACGCCTTGACGCGGGCGTCGGGGGCGAGCCCCGCTGGCGGCTGAACTCCACGAAGCCCGAGGAGCTGGACATGACGGTCACGCCGCCGGCGACGGCCATCGTGCACTCGCCGCGCCGCAGCGCCTCACCCGCCCAGTGCAGGGCCACCAGGGACGACGAGCACGCGGTGTCCACGGTCACCGCCGGGCCCTCGAACCCGAAGGTGTAGGCCACCCGGCCGGACATGACACTGGCGACGTTGCCGGTGACGGACAGGCCCTCGATCTCCTCCGGCAGGTGCTGGAAGCCCTGCGAGTAGCCGGAGGTGGAGGCGCCGATGAAGACGCCGGTCCGGCTGCCGCGCAGCCCGGCCGGGTCCAGCCCGGCCCGCTCGAACGCCTCCCACGACGCTTCGAGCAGCAGCCGCTGCTGCGGGTCCATCGCCAGGGCCTCGCGCGGCGAGATGCCGAAGAAGTCGGCGTCGAAGCCCGGCGCCTCGTCGTACAGGAAGCCGCCCTCGCGGACGTACGAGGTGCCGACGCGGTCCGGGTCCGGGTCGTACAGGTTCTCCATGTCCCAGCCCCGGTCGAGGGGAAGTCGGAGATGACGTCGCCGCCGGAGGCGACCAGGCGCCACAGGTCCTCCGGCGACCCCACGCCTCCCGGGTAGCGGCAGGCCATCGCGACGATCGCGATCGGCTCGTCCGTGGCGGTGCCGACGGCGGTCGGCGCGGCCACCGCCGCGTGGGTACCGGAGAGTTCGGCGCGCAGGAAGCGGGCCAGTACGGCGGCGGACGGGTAGTCGAAGACGACGGTGGTGGGCAGCCGGGTGCCGACCGCGGTGGCGAGCCGGTTGCGCAGTTCGACGGCCGTGAGCGAGTCGATGCCGAGTTCCTGGAAGGCCCGGTCGGGCTGGACGGCGTCGGCGGTGCTGTGGCCGAGGACAGTTGCCACGTTGGTGCGTACGAGGTCGAGGAGGAGCGCGTGCTGCTCCTCCTCGGCCAGTCCGGCCAGCCGCTCGGCCCAGGCGGAGGTGGCCGCCGTGGTCGTCCCGGCGTCGGCGACGCGGCGGCCGGTCGTGCGGACCAGGCCCCGGTAGACGGCGGGAATGTCGGTCTGGGCCTGTACGCGGCCGAGGTCGAGCCGGACCGGTATCTGGAGGGTTCGTCCACGGCGGTGGCCGTGTCGAACAGGGCCAGGCCCTGGTCGGCGGTCAGGGGAGGACGCCGCTGCGGCGCATCCGCCGTACGTCGGTCTCATCGAGAGCGCCCGTCATGGCGCTGGACTGCTCCCACAGGCCCCAGGCCAGCGACAGCCCCGGCAGGCCCTGGCTCCGCCGGTACTGCGCCAACGCGTCCAAGAAAGCGTTCGCGGCGGCGTAGTTGCCCTGCCCCGGGCTGCCGAGCACACCGGCGGCCGACGAGTACGTGACGAAGAAGGCGAGGTCGGCGTCGGCGGTCAGCTCGTGCAGGTTGACCGCCGCGTCCACCTTCGGCCGCAGCACCCGCGCCAGACTCTCCGCCGTCAACGACCCGATCACGCCGTCATCCAGCACACCCGCCGTATGCACCACACCCGTCAACGGACGCCCCACCGGAACCCCGCCAACACCTGGGCCAGCGCCGCACGGTCGGCCACATCACAGGCCGCCACCGACACCTCGGCACCCAGCCCCTCCAACTCCGCCCGCAACTCCCCGCACCAGCCGCACGCTCACCCGACCGACTCACCAACAACAACCGCCGCACACCCCGACGTTCAACCAAGTGCCGCGCCACCAGAGCACCCAGACCACCGGTACCGCCGGTCACCAGCACCGTGCCCGCCGGATCCACCACACCCGGCATCCGCAACACCAACTTGCCGACATGCCGCGCCTGACTCATGTACCGGAACGCCTCCCGCGCCCGGCTCACCGCCCACTCCTCAACCGGCAACGCCTCCAACGCACCCAGCTCGAAGAGGGAGACGATCTCGGCGAGCATCTCGCCGATACGCCGGGGCCCGGCCTCGATGAGGTCGAACGAGTGGTAGACGACACCGTCGTGCTGCTCGGCGATCCGGCGCGGGTCGCGCAGGTCGGTCTTGCCCATCTCGATGAACCGGCCGCCGCGCGGCAGCATGCGCAGGGACGCGTCCACGAACTCCCCTGCCAGGGAGTTCAGAACGACATCCACACCCCGCCCATCCGTGACCGCAAGGAACTTGTCCGCGAACTCCACATCACGCGAAGACGCGATGTGCTCGTCATCCAGACCCAACCCCGCAACACATCCCACTTGCCCTCACTCGCCGTCGCGAAGACCTCCACACCCCACGCCCGCGCCAACTGAATCGCCGCCATACCCACACCACCGGCACCCGCGTGCACCAACACCGACTCACCCGACCGCAACCCCGCGAGGTCGGTGAGCCCGTACCAGGCCGTACCGAAGACCGTGGTGACGGAGGCCGCCTGTGCGGCGGGCCAGGAGTCGGGGTGCGGACGACCATGCGGGCGTCGGCGACCGCGACCGGTCCGAACGCGCCGGGGAAGATGCCCGCGACGTGGTCGCCGACCGCGAACCCGGTGACGTCCGGGCCGACTTCGGTCACCACACCGGCGCCCTCGTTGCCCATGACGGCCTCGCCCGGGTACATGCCGAGGGCGATGAGCACGTCGCGGAAGTTCAGCCCGCGGCCTGCACCGCCACCCGGATCTGCCCGCCGCCAACGGCGCGACCGCCTCCGGATACGGCAACAACGCCAGGTTCTCCAACGTGCCAGCGGCCCGGGTGTTCAGCCGCCAGGGGCCGCTGCTCGGCGGTGCCAGGAGGTCACCGGAGGCCAGACGCGCCAGGCGCGGCACGCGCAGCTCACCGCCGCGCACCGCCACCTGCGGCTCACCGACCGCCAACGCGGCCCGCACACCCGCCAACACCTCACCATCGGTGTCGACCAGCACCACACGCCCCGGATTCTCCGCCTGCGCCGAACGCACCAGACCCCACACAGCGGCGTGCGGCACATCGGCGACCTGCTCCTCAGACCCCGTCGACACCGCGCCACGCGTCACGACCACCAGCCGCGACGACGCCATCCGCTCGTCGGCCAACCACGCCTGGAGCACGCCGAGTACGCGCAGGGTCTCGTCGCCCACGGCGTCCAGGCCGCCGTACGTCTGCGACGGGTCGGTCAGGGCGGGCGGGACGACCGGCAGGACGGGCAGGACGGCGAACGACGGTGCGTCTCGCCGCCGTCCACGGCGGCGGTCAGCGCCGCGAGGTCGGCGTAGCGGCGCGGAGCGCCGCCCAGCGGTCCGGCGGCATCGTCGCCGAGCAACGCCGCCCAGTCCGCGACCGGCTCGTCCGCCCGGCGGCGCCGGTGCCGGCAGCGCGGTCCACTCCAGGCGGAACAGCGCGTCGTGGTGCGCGTCCCCGGTACGCCGCAGTTGGTCGGCCGAGACCGGCCGGGAGACGACGGACTCGACCGCCGCGACGGGACGGCCACCGGCGTCCGCCAGCGCGAGCGCCACGCTGTCGCCCCGCGTCTCGATCCGTACGCGGAGGACGGAGGCCCCGGTCGCGGCCAGGGTGACGCCGGTCCAGGTGAACGGGAGCCGCAGCTGGTCGACGCCGTCGAGCAGGACGGCGTGCAGGGCGGCGTCGAGCAGCGCCGGGTGGAGGCCGAACCGCTCGGCCTCCGGCTGCCGCTCCTCCGGCAGCGCGACCTCGGCGAACGTCTCGTCGCCGCGCCGCCAGGCGGCCCGCAGCCCTGGAACGCCGGGCCGTAGCCGTAACCGCGCTCCGGCAGCCCCCGTAGAAGCCGTCCAGCGACAGCCGCTCGGCACCGGCCGGGGCCACTGGGTCAGTTCGACGGCGGCGGTCACCCCGCCGTGGCGAGGACGCCGCTGGCGTGCCGGGTCCAGGGCTGGTCGCCGCCGTCCTCCGGCCGCGCGTACACGGCGAGCGTCCTGCGGTCGTCCTCCAACGTGCCGATGACAAGTTGGAGTTGGACGCCGCCGCGCTCGGGCAGGGCCAGTGGGGTCTCCAGGACGAGTTCCTCGACGCGGTCGCAGCCGGTCTCGTCGCCCGCGCGGACGGCGAGTTCGACCAGAGCCGCGCCGGGGACGATGACAGTGCCCGTCACCGCGTGGTCCGCGAGCCACGGATGCGTGTCGAGGCCCAGCCGCCCGGTCAGCAGCACCCGTCGCCGTCTGCCAGGCGCACGGCCGCGCCCAGCAGCGGGTGATCGGTGGCACCGAGTCCGGCGGCGGTGACGTCGGCCGTCGTGGCGGCGGACGCGGGCAGCCAGAACGCTTCGCGCTGGAAGGCGTAGGTGGGCAGGTCGACGGGGCCGTACCGGTCGGGAAGACCGTGGCCCAGTCAACGGACGCGCCGTACGCGTGAGCCTGCGCGAGGGAGGTCAGGAAGCGGTCCATGCCGCCCTCGTCACGCCGCAGCGACCCGACCGTCACCGCCTCGGACCCGGCGTCCTCGGCCGTCTCCTGCACACCGGTGACAACCACCGGATGCGGGCTGCACTCCACGAACACGGCGTGCCCGTCCGCCATCAGCTTCCGCGTGGCCTGCTCGAACAGCACCGGCTGCCGCAGGTTGGTGAACCAGTACTCGGCATCCATCTCGGAGCCGTCCAGCACCTCACCGGTCACCGTCGAGTACAGCGGCACACTCGCCCGCCGCGGCTCCACACCCGACAGGGTCTCCACCAGGCGGTCATGCAGGCTCTCGATGTGCGTGGAGTGCGAGGCGTAGTCCACCGGGATCCGCTTGGCCCGCACCCCTCGGCCTCATACGCGGCCAGAAGCTCGTCCACCGCGTCGATGTCACCCGAAACCACCGTGGACGACGGGCCGTTGACCGCCGCGACACCAAGACGCCCGTCAAACGACCGCAGCGTCTCGTCCACCTCGGCGAACGGCAGCGGCACCGAGACCATGCCACCGAGCCCCGACAGTTCCAGCAACGCCTGCGACCGCAACGCCACAATCCGCGCCGCGTCCTCCACCGACAACACCCCGGCCACACACGCCGCCGCGATCTCACCCTGCGAATGCCCCACCACCGCCTTGGCTCCACACCGTGCGCCCGCCACAACTCCGCCAGCGCCACCATCACCGCCCACAACACCGGCTGGACCACATCCACCCGCTCCAACGCCGGGGCACCCTCATCACCCGCAGCACCGCCTCCACCGAGAAATCGGTGTACCGCTCCACAGCCGCCGCACACCTGCGGAAGGACTCCGCGAACACGGCAGACGAGTCGGCGAGTTCGAGCGCCATACCGACCCACTGCGAACCCTGACCCGGGAAGACGAACACCGCCCCACCCGCACGCGCCACACCCGCAACAGCGCCATTCCCTCGGCCACCGCCGCGAGCCCCGCGAGGAACTCCTCACGATCAGACCCACCACCGCAGCCCGATACGCATGCGCCGCACGCGTACCGGCCAAAGACCAACCCACCCGCGTCAGGCTCAACTCCGGCTCGGCGGACACGAACTCCCGCAGCCGCACCGCCTGTTCCCGCAGCGCCGCCTCACTCCGGCCCGACACCACCCACGGCACCACCGGCAGCTCGACAGGCTCGACAGCGTCAGAGGTCTCCCCAGACTCCGGGACCTGCTCCACGATCACGTGCGCGTTGGTGCCACTCGCGCCGAAGGAGGAGACGCCCGCGCGGCGCGGGCGCCCGGACTCCGGCCACGGCCGGGCGTCCGTCAGCAACTCCACCGCACCCGCCGACCAGTCGATGTGGGACGACGGCTCGTCCACGTGGATCGTCCGGGGCAGCACACCCTGCCGCATCGCCATGACCATCTTGATCACACCCGCGACACCCGCCGCCGCCTGCGTATGACCGATGTTCGACTTGATCGAACCCAGCCACAGCGGCTCATCGCCACCCGCTCACGCCCGTACGTCGCCAACAACGCCTGCGCCTCGATCGGGTCACCCAACGTCGTCCCCGTACCGTGCGCCTCCACCGCGTCCACATCAGCCGCGCCCAGACGCGCGTCGGCGAGGGCGGCGCGGATGACGCGCTGCTGGGACGGGCCGTTCGGAGCGGTCAGACCGTTGCTCGCACCGTCCTGGTTGGTGGCCGAACCACGGACCACCGCCAGCACCTGGTGACCGTTGCGCCGCGCGTCCGACAGCCGCTCGACGAGCAACATGCCGACGCCCTCGGCGAATCCGGTGCCGTCGGCGCTCTCCGCGAAGGACTTGCAGCGTCCGTCGGGCGACAGGCCGCGCTGGCGGCTGAACTCGATGAACAGCCCCGGTGTCGACATGACGGTCACGCCGCCCGCCAGCGCCATCGTGCACTCGCCGCGCCGCAGCGCCTGGCTCGCCAGGTGCAGCGCGACGAGGGACGAGGAGCACGCGGTGTCGACGGTGACGGCCGGGCCTTCGAGGCCGAAGGTGTAGGCGACCCGGCCGGTGGCCATGGAGCCGGAGCTGCCGTTGGCGGCGTAGCCCTCGATGCTCTCGGGCGCCTGGGCGAGGCCGGTGCCGTAGTCGTGGTACATGACGCCCGCGAACACGCCGGTCCGGCTGCCGCGCAGCGTGTCGGGGTCGATCCCGGCCCGTTCGAACGCCTCCCACGACGCTTCGAGCAGCAGCCGCTGCTGCGGGTCCATGGCGAGGGCCTCGCGCGGCGAGATACCGAAGAACGCCGGGTCGAACCGGTCGGCGTCGTGGAGGAATCCGCCGTCGCGCGCGTACGAGGTGCCGGAGTGCTCCGGGTCCGGGTCGTACAGGTTCTCGATGTCCCAGCCGCGGTTCTCCGGGAAGCCGGAGATGGTGTCGCCGCCGGTGGCGACCAGGCGCCACAGGTCCTCGGGCGACGCCACGCCCCGGGTAGCGGCAGGCCATGCCGACGATGGCGATCGGGTCCTGGTCGGAGTCGGCCGGGACGGTGGCGGGGCGGGCGGGCGGCGGGCGCGGTGGTGTCGGCTCCGGCCAGTTCCGTGCGGAGGAATCCGGCGAGGGCGGCCGGGTTGGGGTAGTCGAAGACGAGGGTCGCGGGAGCCGCAGGTCGGTGGCGGCGTTCAGCCGGTTGCGCAGTTCGACGGCGGTGAGCGAGTCGAAGCCGAGGTCCTTGAAGGCGCGGCCCGCGTGAACGTCGCCGGTGCCGGTGTAGCCGAGGACGGCGGCGGCCTGGGCGCGGACGAGTTCGGTGAGGATCTCCTCCTGCTCGGCGGGGTCCGGCCGGTCAGCCGGGTGGCGAGCGCGCCGCGGTCGCCGGTGTCGGTGGCGGCGGCCTTGAGGACGCGGCGCGGCCTGGCCGTCACGAGCCCGCGCAGTACGGCGGGTACGGGTCCGGGCTGTGCGGCGAGGACGCCGGTGTCGAGTCGTACGGGTACGACGGCGGGCCGGTCCTGGCCGGTGCCGGTCGCGGCGTCCATGAGGGCGAGGGCCCGGTCGGAGGCCAGCGGGCGGATGCCGGTGCGGTGGAGCCGGGCGAGGTCGGTCTGGCCGAGCGCTCCGGTGAGGGCGCTGGTCCGCTCCCACAGGCCCCAGGCGAGCGAGACGGCGGGGAGTCCGGCGGCGCGGCGGTGGCGGGCGAAGGCGTCGACGAAGACGTTGGCGGCGGCGTAGTTGGCCTGGCCGCCGGTGCCGAAGACGCCCGCGGCGGAGGAGAACAGCACGAACGCCGAGAGTTGGGCGTCGCGGGTCAGTTCGTGCAGGTTGACGACGGCGTCGACCTTGGGGCGCAGGGCGGTGCGCAGCCGGTCGGCGTCGAGGGCTTCGAGGAGTCCGTCGTCCAGGGCTCCGGCGACGTGGACGACGGCGGTGAGCGGGTGGGCGGCGGGGACGGTGTCGAGGAGCGCGGCGAGTTCGGCGCGGTCGGCGGCGTCGCAGGCCCCGATGTCGGCGTGGGCGCCGAGCGCGGCGAGTTCGGCGCGCAGTTCGGCGGCGCCCGGGGCGTCGGCGCCCTGTCGGCTGGTCAGCAGCAGGCGGCGGGCGCCCCAGCGTTCGGCGAGGTGGCGGGCGACGAGGGCGCCGAGGGTGCCGGTGCCGCCGGTGACCAGGACGGTGCCCTCGGGGTCGAGGTCGGGGGCGGGCTCCGGAGTGTCGAGCCGGGCGAGCCGGGGCGCGTGGAAGGTGCCGTCGCGCAGGGCGAGTTGGGGTTCGCCGGTGGCGAGGGCGGCGGGCAGGGCGGCCAGGGACGCGGGCGTGCCGTCGGTGTCGATGAGGACGAACCGGTCGGGGTGCTCGGTCTGCGCGGAGCGGATCAGGCCCCAGACGGGGCGGTGGTCAGGTCCTCGGTCTCGTCGTCGGTGACGGCGACGGCGCCGTGGTGAGGACGACGAGGCGTGCGGCGGTGGGCCGTTCGTCGGTGAGCGTCCGCTGGACGGTGGTCAGGGTGCGGGCGAGCAGCGTGTGCACGTCGGCCGCCAGCGCGTCGCCGGTGGGGGCGGTTCGGCCGACGCGTGCGGTGGTGTCCACGGGGAGCAGGAGCGCCGTGGGCGCGTCGGGGCCGGTGAGCAGTCCGGCGGTCGCGAGGGCGCGGGCCGTCGGGGTGTCGTCCGTGCCGTCGGGCAGGGCGAACCGTACCGGGTCGGCGGGGTCCGCGTCCGTCGCGGCGTCGGTGGGTACGGGGCCCACTCCACCGCGTACAGCGCTTCCTGGCGGCTGTCGGCGGCGAGCAGCCGCTCGACCGGGACCGGCCGGTGGACCAGGAGTCCGCCCAGGCCACCGGGTGGCCCGCGGGTCGGCGACGGCGACGGCGAGGGAGCCGTCCGGGCCGGGGTGAGCCGCACCCGCAGGGCACGCGCGCCGCCCGCCACGACCGACACGCCGGTCCAGGCGAAGGGCAGGGCGATCCCGTCGTCGGGGTGTCGAATCCGGCGATCCGGGAGACGTGCAGGGCGGCGTCGAGGAGCGCGGGGTGGAGGCCGAAGCCGTCGGTGGCGTACTCCTCGGCGAGGGTGACCTCGGCGAAGAGTTCGTCGCCGCGCCGCCAGGCGGCGCGCAGGCCCTGGAAGGCGGGGCCGAAGCCGTAACCGCCGCGGCGGCGCGGTCGTAGTAGCCGTCCACGGGTACGGCTTCCGCCTGGGCGGGCGGCCATACGGTCCAGTCGTGGGCGGGCCGTCGCGTGCCGTCGGTGACCCAGCCGCTCGCGTGCCGGGTCCAGGGCCGCTCGTCGTGGGTGTCGGGGCGCGCGGAGACCACGAGGCGGCGGCGTCCGGCGGGTCCGGGCCGCCGACGGACACCTGGATCCGGGCGGCGCCGTCGTCGGTCAGGGTCAGCGGGGCTTCGAGGGTGAGTTCCTCGACCCGGTCGCAGCCGACCTCGGTGGCGGCGCGCACGGCCATCTCGACGAAGGCGGTGCCGGGGACGAGCAGCCGTCCGGCGACGGTGTGGTCCGCGAGCCAGGGTGGGTACGGGCCGAGAGGCGGCCGGTGAGCAGCAGCCCTCGCCGTCGGCGAGCGGGACGACCGCGGGGAGCATGGGGTGGTCGGCGGCGACGAGGCCGAGTTCGGTGGCGTCGCCCGCCGCGGCGGCGTCGGGCTCCAGCCAGTAGCGCTGCCGCTGGAAGGCGTAGGTGGGCAACTCCACGCGGCGCGGCCGGGTTCGGCGAACGCGGGGTCCAGTCGGCCGTGGCGCCCGCGGCGTGGGCCTCGGCGAGCGAGGTGAGGAAGCGGCCGGGGCCGCCCTCGTCGCGGCGGAGGGAGCCGACGACGGTGACGCCGGGCGTGCGGGTGTCGGCGGCGGTCTCCTGGATGCCGACGGCGAGCACCGGGTGCGGTCCGGCCTCGATGAACACGCGGTGTCCGGCGGCGAGCAGGGCGCGGGTGGCCTCGTCGAAGCGGACCGTGTTCCGCAGGTTGTCGAACCAGTAGCGGGCGTCGAGGCCCGAGGTGTCAACGGGTTCGGCGGTGACGGTGGAGTAGAGGGTACGGCGGAGGCGCGGGGGTGAGCGGGGCGAGGGCCTGGAGGAGGCTGTCGCGTACGGCCTCGATCTGCGGGGAGTGCGAGGCGTAGTCCACCGGGATCCTGCGGGCCCGGATGTCCTCGGCGGTCAGCTGGGTGTGGAGGGCGTCCAGGGCCTCGGGTTCGCCGGACACGACGACGGAGGTGGGGCCGTTGACGGCGGCCACGGCCAGTCGGCCGTCCCACGGGCGAGCCGTTCGCGGACGGCGTCGGCGCCGAGGGCGACGGACATCATGCCGCCGTGGCCGGAGAGTTCGCGCAGGATCCGGCTGCGCAGGGCGACGACGCGGGCGGCGTCGTCGAGGGTGAGGGCCCCGGCGACGTACGCGGCGGCGATCTCGCCCTGGGAGTGGCCGACGACGGCGTGGGGCGGACGCCGTAGGACTGCCAGAGCGCGGCGAGGGAGACCATGACGGCGAACAGGGCGGGCTGGACGACGTCCACGCGGTCTGGTCGGGCGCGCCGGGGCGGCGCGCAGGACGTCGGTGAGGACCAGTCGACGTACGGGGCGAGGGCCGTCTCGCAGGCGCGGATGTGGTCGGCGAACACCGCGCTGGTGTCGAGGAGTTCGACGGCCATGCCGGTCCACTGGCCGCCCTGGCCGGGGAAGACGAAGGTGACCTTGGCGTCGGTGTCGGCCTGGCCCGCGACGGCGTGCGCGGCGGGTTCGCCGGTGGCGAGGGCGGTGAGTCCGGCGAGGGCCTGGGCGCGGTCGGCGGCCACGACGACGCCGCGGTGCGGGAGGGTGGCGCGGGTGGTGGCCAGGGACCAGCCGACGTCGGCGGGGTCCAGTCGGGGTGGCGCTCGACGGCGTCGAGTAGGCGGGCGGCCTGGGCCCGTACGGCAGCGGGGACTTGGCCGACAGCGGCCAGGGCACGGGGCGGGAGCCGGGGCCTCGGCGGGGCCGGGGCCTGTGCCGGAGTCGGGCTGTCGGCGGGGCCGGGGCCTCCTCAGGATGAGGTGCGCGTTGGTGCCGCTGCCGCCGAACGCGGAGACGCCCGCGCGGCGCACGCGTTCGCCCCGGTCCACGGGACCGGCTCGGTGAGCAGGGACACGGCGCCGTCGGCCCAGTCGACATGCGGGGACGGGTTGTCGGCGTGCAGGGACCGGGGCAGGAGTCCGTGGCGCAGCGCGAGGACCATCTTGATGACGCCCGCGACACCGGCGGCGGCCTGCGGGTGGCCGATGTTGGACTTCACCGAGCCGAGCCGGACCGGGCGGTCCTGGGGCCGGTTCTGCCCGTACGTGGCGAGGACGGCCTGCGCCTCGATGGGGTCGCCGAGGGTGGTGCCGGTGCCGTGGGCCTCGACGGCGTCGATGTCGGCGGCGTCGAGGCCGGAGGCGGCGAGCGCGGCGCGGATGACGCGCTGCTGGGAGGGGCCGTTGGGGCGGACAGGCCGTTGCTGGCGCCGTCCTGGTTGATGGCGGAGCCGCGGATGACGGCCAGGACCTCGTGCCCGTTGGCTCGCGCGTCGGAGAGCCGCTCGACGAGCACCAGGCCGACGCCCTCGGCCCAGCCGGTGCCGTCGGCGTCGGCGGCGAAGGAGCGGCAGCGGCCGTCCGGGGACAGGCCGCGCTGGCGGGAGAACTCCACGAACGCGAAGGGCGTGGCCATGACGGCGACGCCGCCCGCGACGGCGAGGAGCAGTCGCCGTTGCGTACGGCCTGGCAGGCCAGGTGCAGCGAGACCAGCGACGAGGAGCACATGGTGTCGACGGTGACGGCGGGGCCTTCGAGGCCGAAGGTGTAGGCGATACGGCCGGAGGCGACGGCGGCGGAGCCGCCGAACAGCCGCAGTCCCTCGACGCCTTCGGGCACCTGGCGGCGGTCGTCGCCGTAGTGGGCGTGGTTGGAGCCGACGAAGACGCCGGTGCTGGAGCCGCGCAGGGTGGCGGGTCGAGCCCGGCGCGTTCGAACAGCTCCCAGGCGCTCTCCAGGACGACGCGCTGCTGCGGGTCCATGGCGAGGGCCTGCGCGGCGAGATGCCGAAGAGTTCGGCGTCGAACTCGGTGGCGCCGGTGAGGAAGTTGCCGTGCCGGGTGTAGGAGGCGCCCGCGGTCTCGGGGTCGGCGTCGAAGAGGAGTCCAGGTCCCAGCCGCGGTCGGTGGGGAAGCCGCCGACGGCGTCGCGGCCGTCGGCCAGCAGCCGCCACAGGTCCTCGGGGTCTGGATGTCGCCGCCGTAGCGGCAGGTCATGGCGACGATGGCCAGGGGCTCGCCGGGGTCGGCGGGCGCGGTGGCGACGGCGGCGGCGCCGGTGGCGTCGGCGGGCTCGGTGGCGGGCCGCCGAGCCGGTCGCGCAGGTATCCGGCGACGGCCTCGGGGTGGGGTAGTCGAAGACGAGGGTCGCGGGCAGTTTGACGCCGGTGGCGGCGGCGACGCGGTTGCGGAGTTCGACCGCGGTGAGCGAGTCGATGCCGAGGTCCTTGAAGGAGCGGTCGGCGGATATCTCCTGGGCGCCCGCGTAGCCGAGGACTCCCGCGGCGGCGGTGCCGACGATGTCGAGCAGGGCGCGGTCGCGGTCGGCGGCGGCGAGCCCGGCGAGGGCGTCGGCCGCGCGGTCGGCGGGGCCCGTGGCGGGTTCGTCGGTGCGCAGGGCCTGGGCGGCCTCGGGCAGTTCGGACAGCAGGGGCTGCGGCGCTGGAGGGTGAAGCTGGGCGCGAAGCGCTCCCAGTCGACATCGCTGACGGCCAGGCAGGTCTCATCCTGGTCGATGGCCTGGGCCAGGGCGGCGACGGCGGACTCGGGGCCATCTCGCGCAGGCCCCAGCGGCGGACGAGTTCGGCCATCTCGGTGTCGACCATGCCGCCGCCCGCCCAGGCGCCCAGGCGACGGAGGTGGCGGTCATGCCGTGGGCGCGGCGGTGCTGGGCGAGGGCGTCGAGGTAGGCGTTGCCCGCGGCGTACGCGCCCTGGCCGCCGCTGCCCCAGACGGCGGCGTTGGAGGAGAACAGGACGAAGGCGTCCAGGTCGCGGTCGGCGAGGAGTTCGTGGAGCCGGGCGGCGCCGGAGACCTTGGCGCCGGTGACGGCGGCGATCTCGGCGACGGTGGTGTCCTCGATGGGTACGCCGCTCTGGCTGATGCCCGCGGTGTGCACGACGGCGGTGACGGCGGGGCCGGTCGCCTCGGTGCGCTCGATGAGGGCGCGCAGCGCGTCGCCGTCGGCGATGTCGCAGGAGGCGATGGTGACGCGGGCGCCGAGGGCGGTGAGTTCGGCCTCCAGCTCGGCGGCGCCGGCGCGCTCGGCCCTTGCGGCTGGTGAGGAGGAGGTGTTCGACGCCGCGGCGGGCCAGCATCCGGGCGACGTGGCCGCCGAGGGCGCCGGTGCCGCCGGTGACCAGGACGGTGCCGGTCGGCCGCCAGCCGCGGAGGTGCCGCGCGCGGGGCGTGGACGAGGCGGCGGGCGTGGGCGCCGGTGGCGCGCAGCGCGATCTGGTCCCGCCTCCGGCGTCGGCGGCGAGGAGGCGGGCGAGCCGGTCCAGGACGGCGTCGGCGGGGACGGCGTCGGTCGGGGCGGTGTCGGCGGAGGCGCCGGGGGCGTCGACGGGGAGGTCGACGGAGATGGAGATGTCGGCGGGCAGGTCGATCAATCCGCCCCAGCGGTCGGGGTGTTCCAGGGCCGCGACCCGGCCGAGTCCCCAGATCCCGGCCTGGGCGGGGTCGTGCAGGGGTCGGTGGCGGCGGTGGACACGGCGCCCTGGGTGAGGGTCCACAGCCGGGGCCGGTGTCGGTGTCGGCCAGGGCGCGGACGAGTTCGACGGTGCCGACGAGTCCGTGGGGCACGGCGTCGCTGTCGGGGTGCGGGGCGGTGTCGGTGCCGAGGAGGGACAGGACGGCGGCGGGCGGGTGCCGTCGAGGGCGTCGCGCAGCCGGGCGGCGATGGTCTCGCGGGTCAGTTCGGCGCGGGTGAGAGCGACGGGGAGGACGGTGGCGCCGTGCCGTTCCAGGCGCGCGCGCAGGCGTCGGCGAGGGCGTCGCGTCCGGCGTCGGCGGGCACGAGGAGCGGCCAGGTGCCGGTGAGCACGGCGGGCGGGTGCTGCGGGAGGGGCTGCCAGGTGGTGTGGTAGCGCCAGTTGTCGATGTGCGCGTGCTCCCGGCCGCGCCGCCGCCAGCCGGTCAGGGCGGGCAGCAGGTCGCCGAGCGGGCGCCGTCCGCGGTGTCCACGCCGAGCAGGTCGGCGAGGGCGGTGAGGTCGCCGCGGTCCACGGCGTCCCAGAATCCGCCTCCGCGCCGTCGGTGGCGGGGCGGCGGGCGCGGGCCGCCACCAGTAGCGCTGCCGCTGGAAGGCGTAGGTGGGCAGGGGGCGGGGTCGCCGGAGGGTGTGGCCGCACAGCGTGGTGAGGACGTGGGCCCAGTCGACGTCGGCGCCGCGGGTCCAGGCGTGGGCCAGGGCGGTGACGAGCGGTCGGCGCCGCCCTCGTCCCTGCGGAGGGTGGCGGCGGTGGCGGCGCGGGCGCCGTTCTCCTCGATGCGGTCCTGGATGCCCGCGGTCAGCACCGGGTGCGGGCTGGTCTCGGTGAACAGGTCGTGGCCGAGGTCGAGGAGGAGGCCGACGGTCTGGTCGAACCGTACGGGCCTGCGCAAGGACTCGTACCAGTAGGCGGCGTCCATGGTGGTGGTGTCGAGGAGTTCGCCGGTGACCGTGGAGTACAGCGGTACGGCGGAGGCGCGTGGCCGCAGTCCGTCCAGGACCTGGAGGATCCGGTCGCGCAGCCGCTCGACCTGCGGGGAGTGGGAGGCGTAGTCGACGGGGACCCGGCGGGCCCGTACGCCGTCGGCCTCGCAGGCGGCGAGGAGGGTGTCGAGCGCGGCGGGTCGCCGGAGACGACGACGGAGTGCGGGCCGTTGACGGCGGCGACGGCGAGGCCGGGTATGCCCTCGACGCGTTCGCGGACCCGGTCCAGGGCTCGAAGAGACCGGCCATGCCGCCGTGGCCGGAGAGTTCGCGCAGCGCCTGGCTGCGCAGGGCGACGACCTTGGCGGCGTCGTCGAGGGTGAGGGCTCCGGCGACGCAGGCGGCGGCGATCTCGCCCTGGGAGTGGCCGACGACGGCGGCGGGCGCACGCCGCAGGACTCCCACAGCCCGGCCAGGGCGACCATGACGGAGAACAGCGCGGGCTGGACGACGTCCACGCGGTCCAGGGCCTCGGCGGGCGCGGTGGCGAGCACCTCGCGCAGGGACCAGTCGACGTACGGGGCGAGGGCGCGCTCGCAGGCGTCGATGCGGTCGGCGAACTCCGGTGAGGTGCGCAGGAGTTCGGCGGCCATGCCGGGCCACTGGGAGCCCTGGCCGGGGAAGACGAACACGGGCCTGGCGTCGGCGGGGCGGCGCCGGTGACGACGGAGCCGTCGCGGTCGCCCGGGTGAGGTCGCCGGAGGCGAGGTCGGCGAGCGCGCTCAGGGCGCCGTCGTGGCCGTCGGCGAGCACCACGGCGCGGTGGGCGAGGGCGGTGCGGGTGGTGGCCAGGCCCACGCCGTGTCCGTGGTGCCGGTGTCGCCGGAGGCGGCGTACGCGCAGCTTCCCGGCCTGGGGGCGCAGTCCGTCTGCGGTCTTGGCGGACAGCGGCCAGGGACGAGCGCGGAGGCGGCGGGCGCGGCGGGCGCCGGGGCGGCGGGGCGGGTGCCTCGGGGCCTGCTCGACGATGACGTGGGCGTTGGTGCCGCTGATGCCGAAGGAGGAGACCCCGGCGCGGCGCGGGCGGCCGGTCTCGGGCCAGGGTTCGGCGCCGGTCAGCAGGCGTACGGTGCCGCCCGTCCAGTCGACGTGCGGTGAGGGCTCGTCCGCGTGCAGGGTCCGCGGAGGACACCGTGGCGGATCGCCATGACCATCTTGATGATTCCGGCGACACCGGCGGCGGCCTGGGTGTGGCCGATGTTGGACTTGACCGAGCCGAGCCACAGGGGTGGGTGTCGGCGCGGTCCCGGCCGTAGGTGGCGAGCAGCGCCTCGGCCTCGATGGGGTCGCCGAGGGGTGCCGGTGCCGTGCGCCTCGACGGCGTCGACGTCGCCCGTGCCGAGCCGGGAGTTGGCGAGCGCCTGGCGGATGACCCGGGCCTGGGAGGGGCCGCTGGGGCGGTCAGCCCGTTGCTGGCGCCGTCCTGGTTGGTGGCGGAGCCGCGGACGACGGCGAGGACGCGGTGGCCGCGGGCGAGGGCGTCGGAGAGCCGCTCGACGAGCAGGACACCGGCGCCCTCGGCCGGGCCGAAGCCGTCGGCCGCGGCGGAGAACGCCTTGCAGCGCCCGTCGGGCGACAGCCCGCGCAGGTTGCTGAACTCCACGAACATGCCGGGGTTGGGCATGACGGTGACGCCACCGGCCAGGGCCATGGAGCAGTCGCCCTGGCGGACGGCCTGGCAGGCGAGGTGGAGGGCGACCAGGGACGAGGAGCAGGCGGTGTCGACGGTGACGGCGGGGCCGTCGAAGCCGAAGGCGTAGGCGAGGCGGCCGGAGGTGACGGAGGCGGCGCTGCCGGTGAGGACCAGGCCCTCGTAGCCGTCGGCGGGCTCGTGCAGCCGGGGCCGTAATCGAGGTCATGGCGCCGACGAAGACGCCGACGTGGTCGGCGCGGGCGGCGACGGGTCGATGCCCGCGCGTTCGAAGACCTCCCAGGAGGTCTCCAGCAGCAGCCGCTGCTGGGGTCCATGGCGAGGACCTCGCGGGGCGAGATGCCGAAGAAGCCGGGGTCGAACTCGGCGGCGTCGTACAGGAAGCCGCCCTCGCGCACGTACGTCTTGCCGGGGTGCCGGGCTCGGGTCGTACAGCTCCGCCAGGTCCCAGCCGCGGTCGGTGGGGAACGCGGAGACCGCGTCGCCGCCGGTGGACACCAGGCGCCACAGCTCCTCGGGGAGCCGACGCCGCCGGGGAAGCGGCAGGCCATGCCGACGATCGCGATGGGTTCGTCGGAGGCGGACGCGGGGTGGCGGGCGCGGGTTCGGGCGCGGGGTGCCGGTGCCGGTGAGCCGCGCGTGGAGGTGTGCGACGAGTTCGGCGGTGGTGGGGTGGTCGAAGACGACGGTGGCGGGCAGCCGGATGTCGAGGGCGGCGACGAGCCGGTTGCGCAGCTCCATCGCCGCGGAGGAGTCGATGCCCATCTCGCGGAAGGCGACGTCGGCGTCGGTGTCCGCGCCGGTGTCCAGGACGGCCGAGAGTTCGGTACGGACCAACTCGCGCAGGGCGGCGCGCAGTTCGGCGCCGTCGAGGCCGGCGAGCGCTCCCCGCGCTCGGGTGCGGCGGCGGGGCGGTCGCGGTCGGCTCGGGCTCGTCGAAGAGGTCCTCGGGGAGGGCGCGGGGTCCTGCCCGGGTGGTGGGCGGCGAACACCGCGTCCCAGTCGGGGCGACGCCGTGCGCGTACAGCTCGCCGAGGGCGAGCAGGAAGCGCTCCATGCCGCCCTGCCGGTTGCGGAGGGTGGCGACCACGGCGGCGTCGCTGCCGACGGCGTCGAGGGTCTGCTGCACGGGCACGGTCAGCACCGGGTTGGGGCTGACCTCCAGCAGGACGCCGGGCCGCTGGTCGAGGACGGCCCGTACGGCTCGTTCGAACTCGACGGTGTTGCGCAGGTTGCGGCACCAGTAGTCGGCGTCGAGGCCGGTGGTGTCGTGCTGGGCGCCGGTGAGACCGGAGTAGAAGGGCACGGTCGCGGCGTGCGGCACGATCGGCGCGAGCGCCTCGGCCAGCCGGTCGTGGATGAGGTCGATCTGCGGCGAGTGGGCGGCGAGACCGACGGGGATGATCTGCGCCCTGGCGCCCTCGGCGACGAACTGGGCGACGAGTTCGCGGACCGGCTCGGGTCGCCGGAAACGGCCACCGAGCGGGGCCGTTGACGCCCGCCACGGCGACCCGGTCGCCGTGGGGCGAGCCGGGGCGACCTCGTCGACGGGCAGCAGGATGGAGGCCATCTCGCCCTGTCCGGCGAGTTCCGCCTGGAGGCCGCTCCAGCGGGTGACCGCGCGCGTGGCGTCGTCGAGGGTGAGGGCTCCGGCGACGTACGCGGCGGCGATCTCGCCGAGGCTGTGGCCGACGACGGCGGCGGGCTCCACGCCGTACCAGCGCCACAGCGCGGCGAGGGAGACCATCACGGCGAAGAGGAGGGCTGGACGACGTCGGCGCGCCGCCACTCGGGGCGTCCGGTTCGGCGTCGAGCAGGTCGAACAGCGGCCGGTCGAGGAAGGGGCGGCGGCTTCGGCGCACCGCTCCATGTGCGCGCGGAACACCGGGGACTGCGCGAGCAGTTCGCGTGCCATTCCGGCCCACTGGGGTCCCTGGCCGGGAAGACGAACGCGGCCCGGACCGGTCCGGTGGCGTCGCCGCGTACGACGTGGGCGCGGACTCGCCCGCGGCGACGGCCGCCATGCCGAGCAGCAGGCGCTCGCGGTCGGCGGCGACGACGACGGCGCGGTGGCCGCCGTCACCGCCCGGGCGGCCAGCGCGTGGGCCAGGCCGGGCAGGTCCGCGTCGGGGCGGGCCGCCAGGTGGTCGGCGAGCCGACGGGCCCGGGCCCGCAGCCCTCCTCGGTATGCGCGGACAATACCCATGGGAGCGCCAGGGGAGACATCACTTCGGACTGCCGCAGCGGGGTTTCGTCCACGTCCTCGATTTCCCTCGGGTCAGGACACGATCGGGCCAGGAAGAGTCGAATTCAGAAGAGCCAGAAGAATGGGTGTCGGGGTCGGACCTCAGCTCTTTGTTCCGGCACGCGGGCTTGCGCGCCGGATACGAGAAACCGCGTGTGCGGCACGGACGTTCCGACGGACAACTCGCGGTGAGTCATTCGGGATAAGAGCGCTCGGGCGACCACGACGCCTATGCGTCACATGGCCTCGAAACTACCGTGGCGACAGAAGGCCAGACAAGCTGGAACACCCCTTGACCCGTTTATCAATGGACCCCTAATTACCTTGGGATCGCAGCCGCAACGCCCCCTAAATGCGGGATAGGGGGCTAAGGGGCCGTCGCACGGGCTGGCGGCCGCACCTCCATCGCCGGTGCCGAGCGGGTGCGGGTAGTGTCGATCCACTGACTCACGGAGACGGCCTGACCTGAGGGAGCACACCCGACATGTCAGACAGCGAGGACCGCGAACGGGCCCGGCGGACCTTCATCGAGAACTTCGCCTCGGTGCTCACCGAGGCGGGATGCCGCGCATGCCGGCCCGGGTGTTCGTCGCCCTGCTGTCCACCGACTCCGGGCATCTCACGGCCGCCGAGCTGGCGTCGCTGCTCCAGGTCAGCCCGCCCGCCATCTCCGGTTCCATCGGGTTGCTGACCCGGTTGGACCTGGTCAGGCGGCAGCGGGTGCCGGGTCCCGCCGGGACCAGTACCACGTGCGCGACGACGTCTGGTACGAGATGACGCTGCGCCGCGACCAGGTCTTCGCGCACTGGGTGAAGCGGTCCCGCGAGGGGTCGAACTGCTCGGCGCCGACACCCCGGCGGGTGCCCGGCTCGCGGAGTCGATGGCGTTCTTCGAGTTCGTCCAGCAGGAGCTGCCCGCCCTGCTGGAGCGGTGGCGCGAACGCCGGTCGGAAATGGCCGCGGACCCGCGGGCCGACCCCGGTGATTCCGAGGGGTCCGGCTGATGTCGGGGCGCGGCTAACGTTACCGTCCGGGAACTCCC
Organism: Streptomyces sp. M19; assembly: GCA_038070365.1. GTDB lineage: Bacteria > Actinomycetota > Actinomycetes > Streptomycetales > Streptomycetaceae > Streptomyces. The sequence goes on from JAMYWE010000001.1 coordinate 1,858,315, forward strand.
TGGGCACCCTATGCGGGATACACGACGAGCAAGGGTCGTATTCCCCGGGCAGGGTGTCCGGGCGGCTTCGGCCGTGGTCGACTGGAGGCTTCCACCAACCCTGCGTCACCAAGGGACAACGAGCCACTGAGTCAACCTGGAGAAAGGGGCATGCTGCCATGCCGGTGAAGGACGTGAACGTCGTACTGCGTGGTGGTCCCGCTGCGCATTTCGCGGACGCCGAGAGAATTCTTTACGTGCCCGACACGGAGAACTCGTTCAAACTCCAGCGGGGAAACCGCTACGAGCACTTCGAGCCGACGGCGGAGACCGTGCGCCACGAGGGCCGGAACTGCTGGTGTTCGCCTGGACCCGCGTGACGTACGTCGCCGAGTGAGTCACCTCGTCCGCCCGCCGGGAATCCGGCGCCGCGGGACACGCCGTGGCCCAGCGCACCCGAGGCGGTGCACTGGGCCAGGCCCTGCCGTATGGCCCGCCCTCGCCGCGTGGCCCAGGGGCCCACGGTCTCTCAGGCGCTTTCGATCACCTCGAACTGAAGGCCGGTCGGCAGCTGTTGCCGCCCTTCTATCCGCAGCTTCCGGTAGACGCGGGTCAGATGCTGTTCGACCGTGCTCACCGTGATGTAGAGCCGGGTGGAGATGTCGCGGTTGGTGTAGCCGCAGGCGGCCAGCGCGGCGACCCGCTTCTCGGAGTCGCTGAGCTTGGCCTCCCGGACGGCGCCGCCTCGTCCTCGACGCGGCCGTGGCCGAGCTGCTCCCAGCCCTCCTCGCCGTGTTCGATCCCGATGCGCGCGCACAGCGGCTCGGAGCCGCACTCCTTGGCCAGCTGCCAGGCGCGCCGGGACGCCATGGCGGCCTGGGTGCCGTCGCCCAGCAGCCGGTGGGTCTCGCCCAGTTCGCAGAGCGTCCGGGCCAACTCCAGCCGGTCGCCCGCGACCTGCAACTGCGCGACGGCCCGGGTCAGCAGCGGCAGCCGCTCCCCGGCTCGGCCGTCGCGCTCAGCAGCCGCAGGAGATCCCGCGAATCCGGGCGTTGCCGCCCTCGCCGCGCGCCAGTTGCTCGCCGATCAGCCGCTGGGCCTCCGCGCGTTCGCCGAGTTCCAGCAGCACCTCGGCGACCTCGCCGCGCCACGGCACCCACGACGGCTGGTCCAGCTGCCAGTTCTGGGCCATCCGGCCCACCGAGAGGAAGTCCTCCAGCGCCACGTCGAGCCGGTTGGTGGCCAGGTGGTAGTAGCCGCGGGCGCGCAGGTAGACAAGGCCGTAGCCGCTGCCGAACAGCGCCTCGGACGCGGGCTGGTTGAGCGTACGGGCGCCCGCCTCGTAGTTGCCGCGCGCGGTCTGCGCCAGCACCTGGAGGCCGATGAGCCCGCCCGCCAGCACGCTGCCCTTGCGCTCGGGCAGGCGGCGCAGCGCCGCGTGGGTGTACTCCTCGGCCTCCCGCAGGTCGCCCTGTTGCAGCGCGATCTCGGCGCGCAGCTCGGCGAACATGGCGAACCACCCGCCGGTGTCCCGCCGGACGGTCTCCTTGAGGAACAGTTCGCACCAGTACAGGGCGCGGTCGGTACGGCCCTGCGCCAGCAGGCACTTGATGGTGGCGCAGATGGGTTCCAGCGTCAGGTCGGTGAGGACGGAGCGCCGCAGCATCTCCTCCGCGGCGGCGGCCACCTCGTCCTTGTTGACGGCGGACGGGGCGGGCGGGCCCCACGGCGGCCCGGCCGGGTGGTCCTCCTCCCGGGCTGCGGGGCACGGGCGCGGAGGTGTCCACGCCGTGCTGGCGTCCGAAGGTGCGCCAGGTGGCCCACGGGTAGTGCGACTCCGCGAGGCGCACCATCGGGAAGGACACCTGGGCGGCGCGGAGGTCGGTGTCGGCGGCGCGCTCCCGCAGCGCCTCCAGGACCTCCGTCGCCTCGTCGATCCGGCGGTGCCCGATGAACAACTCGGCCAGCGCGGCGTGGTGCTGCGGGGCATCCGGCCCGCCCGCAGCGCGGACAGCAGCTCGTTGGCGAGGTTCTCCGCCATCGAGGGGTTGCAGCGCCTGACGATGACGGCGGTCCTGATCCTGATCTCGACGCGCTGCTGCGGGTCGGCGCAGAAGCGGTGGGCGAGTTCCAGGTAGCCGATGGCGGTGCGCGTGTCGTCGTCGGCGAGCACTTCCTCGGCCGCGTCCTGGAGCACCGGGACGGACCAGGGTTCGTCGAAGGACTCGGCGGCCAGCAGGTGCGGGGCGATGGCGGCGGGCGGCGCGCCGTCCGCGTACAGCAGGGTGGCGGCGCGGTGGTGCAACAGCCGCCGCTGGGCCGGGTCGAGGTTGTCCAGTACGCCCGCGGGGTCGCCGAGTGCCGGAACCCGCAGTCGTCGACGACCCCGGCGGCGCGCAGCGCGCACCCTGCGCGGCCGCGACCCGGGGCAGTTCGCAGAGTCGGCCGAGCGTGTCCAGGGAGCTGGTCCCGCCGAGTACGGCGAGGCCGTCGGCGACCTTGGCGGCCATGGGGCCGCTGCGCTCCAGGCAGGTCAGGACGGCCTGGGTGAAGGCGTCTCCCGCGGTGGGTTCCAGCAGTTCGGAGGGGTGTCGGGGACGTGGGTGAGCAGCCGGTCCTCCTGGAGCGCGCGCAGCAGGAGCGGATTGCCGCCGGTCACGGCGTAGTAGTCGTCCACCGCGGCCTCCTCGGGCGGCGCGTGGGTGTGCGCGGCGAGGAGTGCGCGGACGTGGTCGCGGTCGAGGCAGTTGAGCCTGATCCGCTGGAAGTTGGGCTGGCGCAGGAATTCGGTGCGGTAGGTGGGGCCCGCTGCCGGTAGTACAGGGCCTCGGTGAAGACCATCATCAGCCGCGTGGAGCGGGACCGGCTGGCGATGTAGAGCAGGTACTGCAACGACGTGGTGTCGACGTGCTGGAGGTCGTCGATGCCGATCAGCACGAGGCGGGACTTCACCACCTCGTGCAGCGCGGCGCAGAGTTTCTGCATGCGCGCGGCCCGCGCCGGTGGCACCTGGTCGGTGGGGTGCGGGTCGGTGGTGGTCTCGTCTTCGTCCAGCAGCGCCTGGAGGCGCCTGCCGGATTCGGCCGGCAGCGGTGTGCTGTCGACCAGTTGACGCATGACGCCCAGCGGAAGGGTGCTTTCCGAGCGCAGTGCGGCGGCCCGCAGGACCATGGCTCCCGCTGCCGCGGCATTCGCCGCGAGCGCTTCGAGGAGTTCGCTTTTCCCGCAGCCGACGGGACCTTCTATGACAACGGTCCTCGCCTTGTTCGACGCGCATTCCGATAGCGCGTATTTGAGTTTTGGACTTCGACTTCCCTACCGATCAGCATGCAGAACCTAAACCCCGCAATTCTTACCGACCGCGCCCAAACCGACCCCTACGGGCCCCACAAAACAGGACACGCAGCGATGGTCTAGGTCGCTGCGCAGGAATCGGCGGTCTCTTGGGTGTGCAGTCGGGGTTCACTACTAGACGGCCGCTTTCGATGAAACCCTGAGACTGTCCCCTGTCAACCAGCGCACCTTTCGACGAGCGAGGCGGAATGGCCGCAAAACCGACGGAACATTCCACCTCATAGAGGAGTGAATCGACCGCGATCACGGCGCTACCACTACACCTGGTGATCGTCGCGTCGCACCGGGAAGCCGAGGTCGGCGACCCGACCCTACTTACTGACGCGTTAAGAAAACGGCAGGAAAAGGCCAACATGGCGAACGAGGCCGGGCCCCGCTCACTCGAACCCGCGACAGTCGCACACCTTGTCGATCAGGGAGATAGGGTCGCCATAGGGTTCACTTCGCGCGAGCCAGCTGCTTACCCGGGGATTGCGCTTCCTTTACTCGCGGGTTGAGGAATTTCGCATCGAACGCCTGACCCGGATTGGTACGGTCCAGAGCGCACGGAAAGGCCGTGGGAGCGCGAACACCGGTAGGCATTTGTCGCCTTCTGTCGGCAAATGAGAATATCGCCGCACGCACCACGAAACACCGGCGGACGCACCCTACATCCCTACGGGTCGCATAGCGCGACATTCCGGACAGGCCACTGCGCACGGTGTGATCCCGGTCACATACGAGGAAACCTGCGCACGAAAGAACAATGCGCAGGACACGGTACGGATATGAGTACTACCCTTCCCAAAGCGACGCCTGGATCCGGCGCTACCACCCGGCCCCCGACCTTCCCTACCGTCTCGTGTGCCTGCCGCACGCCGGCGGGTCCGCCTCGTTCTTCTTCCCGTTCTCCGCGGCGCTGTCGGCCACGGCGGACGTGGTGGCGGTGCAGTACCCGGCCGCCAGGACCGCCGGACGGAACCGCTGCTGGAGAGCATCCCGGAGTTCGTCGACGCCGTGTACGAGGCGCTGCGCCCGTGGGCGGACCGGCCGTTGGCGTTCTTCGGCCACAGCATGGGCTCGGTGATCTCCTTCGAGCTGATCCGCCGCTTCGAGCGCGAGGGCGGCGCGAAGATCCTCGGCTCGTCGCCTCCGGGCGCAGGTCGCCGAGCGTGCACCGCGAGGAGACCGTGCACCGCAAGGGCGACGACGGCGTCATCGCCGAGATGCAGGCCCTCAGCGGCACCGACGCGGGCGTGCTCGCCGACGAGGAGCTGCTGCGCATGGTCATGCCCGCCATCCGGGCCGACTACAAGGCGATCGAGACCTACCGCTACGAGCCCGACGGCGCCGGGCCGCCCTCAGCTGCCCCATCAGCGTGCTCACGGGCGAGTCCGACCCGCGGGTGAGCCTGGACGACGCCAGGCAGTGGCAGACCCTCACCAGCGGCCCGTTCACCTTCCGCGGCTTCCCCGGCGGGCACTTCTACCTGACGCCCCAGCAGAAAGCGGTGATCGCGGCGGTGGAGGAGGACCTGAGGGCCTTCGCCGGCTGACCACGCCCTTGCCACACATGCCCGGCGCCCGGCCGTCTCCGCCCGGAGAACGCCGGGCGCCGGGCGTACGGCCCGCCGCACGGCCGGGACACCTCGGCGGCGCCGGACGGGGCCCGGCCCGGCTGGGGTATGGATACCGGGCCCCGCGGCGAGGCGCTCCCTGGGGAGAGGAACGCCAGGGGACACGTCATCCGGGAGTGAGCTGCGGACTCCGGTCCCGCCGGGATGAGTTCTATCCGTCCGCGCGGATCAGCCGCAACGTCCCTGATGATCTTTCAGGAACCTGCCAGCCCACCCCGCCGCGTTCCCGCCTCGCCGCGTTCCCGCCCGCTCCCCGCCCTCCCCGAACGGCGGGCGGACGGGCGCCGGTACCGCTGCCGGTGGCGTACGAGGGCGGTCGAGGCGCCACGGGGCGGCGGCGGACCGTACCGGTTCCCTCTGCGGCTTCCACGCCGGGGCGCAGCGCCGCCCGCGTCCACGCGCGCCCGTACGCCGTCCGGAACCGTACCGCCCGACCGGTCCGCGCCGGTCGGCACCGCTCAGCGCGGCGCGGACGCCCGTGGCGGCGCGCGGGCGAGACGGGGACCGCGGCCCGCGAGCAGCCGTCCGGGCCGCAGACGACGGCGCGTTCGTACAGGTCCGTCAACCGGCTCGCCCCGCGCACCACGTCATGGCGGTCCAGGGCCGCGGGCACCGGTACCGCTCGGGCCCGGCCGCCAGCCGCGCGCGCAGCGCTCGGCGAGCGCGGGCGCCCGCGCCCGACGCGGCGGGCCTGCGGGCCGCGCCGGGCGGCAGTTCGTCAGGGCGGGCTGCCGGTGTGGAGCACCGGCAGCCCGGCCGCCAGCGCCTCGACGGCCGCGAGGCCGAACCCTCCTCCGCCGAGGGCGCCACCAGCACGTCCATGGCGGCCAGCAGTCCGGGCAGGTCCGCGGCCCGGTCGCCGGTCCCGGCGACCGCCCCGCCCGCTCCCCAGCAGCCGCACCCGGCCGGTGACGCCGAGCCGTGCCGCCAGCGCGCGCAGGGCGCCGTGTTCGGGCCCCGCGCCGACGACCAGCAGCCGGGCCTGGGGATCTCGGCGACGGCGCGCAACGCCACGTCGAACCGCTTGCCCGGCACCAGGCGGCCGACCGCCCCACCACCAGCGCCCCGTCCGGCAGCCCGAGCCGGTCCCGCGCCGCGGCGCGCACGGCGGGCCGGAACCGGAAGCGCGCCGTGTCGAGGACGCCGGGCATCAGGTGGACCCGGTGGCCGGGCACGCCGAGGTCGCGCAGCCGGTCGGCGACGGCCGCGGAGACGGCCAGGGTCGAGACGCCGAGCCGCTCGGTGGCCAGATAGCGGGCGCGTACGTTCCGGTCGAGCGGGACGCCGTCCACATGGTGCTCGCCGAGGGCGTGTTCGGTGGTGACGACGGCCCGGACCCCGGCCAGCCGCGCGGCCGGTCGCCCCAGGACCCGGCGCGGTACAGGTGGGTGTGGACCAGGTCGTAGCGGCCCGCGCGGATGACCCGGCGAGCCGGAACAGCCCGCCGGGCCCGGCGGGCGGGGACAGCCGGGTGACGGGGTGCCGTCCTCCCGGATGCCGTGCGCGGCGGCGCCGGGCTCGTCGAGCGTGAGGACGGCGCAGCGCATGGGCAAGTGGCGCAGGTACAGCCGCAGTTGCTGCTCGGCTCCCCGGCGCCGAGGCGCGAAATGACGTGCAGCACTCTCATCGGGCGGCTCCGCCCGGGTCGCTGACCCTCGCGTCGGCCGGTTCGAGGGGCCGACGCTGCCACAGGACGGAAGGAAGGCATCCCGGACACGCTGAGCTGCGCCGCCCGGGGCATTCCTCATTCGGCCTATTCCTATGGCACGCCGAAAATCTGATGTACACAGGCATTCCTGCCGGGATTGTTACCTTCTCATCTCGGGCGATCACCTGACGAATGTCCTCCGTTCGGGTCGTCGCCATGTGGAATTCCGGCCCAGACACCCCATCGGGAGTGCCCTGATGTCTTCACCCAGCCCGGTTCGGGAGACGGTCGAGGAAATCGAGACGGCCGTCTCCGGCCCCGTACCGGAATACGCGTACGACCGGTACAGCGAGCTGGCGGGCCCGTTGACCGAACCGCCGGCGATCGGGGAATACCGGGTGCGCTACCGGAGTCTGCTGGCACTGGAGCCGCGCCGGATCCGCGCGACGCTGCTGCTGTCGGCGGCTCCCTGGGCGCGTCGGTGCTGCTGGTGTGGCTGCTGCTGCCGCAGCACTGGGGCACCGCGCGTACGCCAGCGGATGGCAGACGGCGGCCGACGTGACGATGCTGGTGTCGATCGGCCTGATCGAGGCGTTCCGCCTGTTCACGGTGGTCTCCAACGCCCACGCCACGCTGATGGCGCGCGATCCGGTGCCGGTGACCGCGGAGCCCGGTACCCGGGTCGCGTTCCTGACCAGCTTCGTGCCGGGCAAGGAGCCCATCGAGATGGTGCGGGCCACCCTGGAGGGGCCGTGCGGGTGCGGCACGCGGGCGAGCTGGACGTCTGGCTGCTGGACGAGGGCGACGACGCGGAGGTCAAGCGGCTGTGCGCGCGGCTGGGCGTGCGGCACTTCTCCCGCAAGGGCGTGGCGAAGTGGAATCAGCCGTCGGGGCCTTTCCGGGCCCGTACCAAGCACGGGAACTACAACGCCTGGCTGGACGCGCACGGCGACGGTTACGCGTTCATGGCGTGCGTGGACACCGACCACGTGCCGCTGCCCAGCTTCCTGGAGCGGATGCTGGGTTATTTCCGGGATCCCCATGTCGCGTTCGTGGTGGGTCCGCAGGTCTACGGCAACTACGACACGGCCGTGACCAAGGCCGCCGAGAGCCAGCAGTTCCTCTTCCACGCGCTGATCCAGCGGGCCGGGAACGCCTACGGCGGCCCGATGTTCGTCGGCACCAACAACGTGGTGCGGATCGCCGCCCTCAAGGGAATCGGCGGGCTGTACGACTCCATCACCGAGGACATGGCCACCGGCTTCGAACTGCACCGGCACGAGAATCCCGTCACCGGGCGGAAATGGCGGTCCGTGTACACCCCGACGTGCTGGCCGTGGGCGAGGGTCCGACCGCTTGGACGGACTTCTTCACCCAGCAGATGCGGTGGTCGCGCGGCACCTACGAGACGCTGTTCACCCAGTTCTGGAAGGGCGCCGGCAGCCTGCCCGCGGAAAGCTCCTCAATTACGGGCTGATGGTGGCCTATTACCCGATGACGGCTCTCAACTGGGTGCTCTCGGCGGTCTCCTGCGTGCTGTTCCTCGCGCTCGGCGCCTCCGGTATCCAGATCGACCCCGCGGTGTGGCTGATGCTCTACGGCGACGCGGCGGCGCTCCAGATCGGGCTGTACGTGTGGAACCGGCGGCACAACGTCTCCCCACGAGCCCGAGGGCTCCGGCGGCGTGGCCGGGATGCTGCTGTCCGCGCTGTCGGCGCCGATCTACGCGAAGTCCCTGTTCGACGCGGTGCTGCGGCGCCGCAGCCGGTTCGTGGTGACCCCCAAGGGCGGCTCGGCGAGCCCCGACCGGCTGGCCACCTTCCGGATCCACCTGCTGTGGGCCGTGGTCTTCGGCGGCTCGGTGGCGGTGTCGCTGTTCACCGGCAACACCCACGCGGCCATGTGCGCCTGGGCGCTGCTGGCGCTGGCCCTGTGCCTGGCCCCGGCCGGTGTGTGGGCCGGGGGCTGGCGCTGGCGCGGAGGCGGCAGGTTACCGGCCCGGCCGCGGCGCCCGAACCCGTGGAGGACGCGGAGAACACCGGAAACCGGACCGAGAACGCGGACGGATCCCGTGCCAGAAGCCGGAGAAAGACCCGGTGGCCGTTCTCTGAGAGACCTCCGGATGTCGTTCGTTTCCGCGACCTCCGGAACGCGCGGCGGCTGACGAATGATGCCATCGGGTGACCGCGCGCACCCGAGCGGAATCCGCTCGTTGAAAACATGCCTCATTCACTCCCTGAAAGGAATAAAGAATATGAAGAAAATCGCGAAGGCGGCGAGCCTGACGGCTGCCAGCTGCGCCCTGCTCGCGGGTGGCGCCGGTGTCGCCTCCGCCCACGACGGCGCGGACGCCCAGGCGGCCGCGGTCGGCTCCCGGCGTGATCAGCGGCAACGCGATCCAGATCCCCGTGCACGTGCCGATCAACCTGTGCGGCAACTCGATCGACATCATCGGTCTGCTGAACCCGGCCAACGGGAACGGCTGCGCGTCCGGTGTGGGCCACGACCGTGACCACCACGGCGACCACCACGATGACCGCGACCACCACGGCGAGCACGACTTCCGGTGATCTGAGTCAGCACCCGCGCGGGCCGCCGGAGGATCCCTCCGGCGGCCCGCGCGTATGTGTCCCGGCGCGTACTTCTCGTTCGCCCCCTACGGCACCGTCCTCTTCGGTGTCGTGCTCTCCGGCCCCGTGCTCTCCGCTCCTCCTCCACGCGCCACAGCGGGTGGCGGGCCGCCGCCCAGCCGCGGTCGACCGTCCCCGTGCGCATGCCGCGCCGGGCCTCCGGTCCGCGTACGCCTTGGCCACGTGCCCGGCCAGCACGATCCCGGCGGCGAGCGCCAGCCAGTCGTGCACGAAGGTGGCGCTGGTCCGCCACACCAGCGGGGCCAGGCCCGGGAACCACATCAGCAGCCCGGTCCCCGCCATCACCAGCACCGCGCCCGCGACGCAGGCCGCGTACACCTTCTGTCCCGCGTTGAACTTGCCCGCCTGGCGGGCCCGGCGTGTGGTCGCGCCGCAGTGCCGCGCGCAGCCAGCGGCCGTCGTGCGGCCCGAAGCGGTTGAGCCGCCCCAGGTCCGCCCGGAACGCGCGGGAGGCGAGTCCGAGCAGGGTCGGTACGGGCGTGAGGATGCCGGACCACTCGTGCACGGTGACCACGAGGCGCGGCGGCCCACGAGTTCGGCCAGTTCCGGCAGGTACAGGCAGGCCGCGCTCAGCACGCAGACGCCCATGAGGAGCGCGGTGGCGCGGTGCACCCAGCGCTCGGCGGGGTGAAGCGGAGCACCGGGAGCGGGTCCGGGGCGCGGCGGGGCGGGGCGGTCAGGTGGTGGGGCATCGCCGCGCCCGTTCGACCGGCCGACCCAGGCGTCCACGTCGTAGCCGCGCTCCTCCCAGTACCCGCGCCGGACCTCGCGGGTGAGGGTGATGCCGGAGAGCCACTTCGCGGACTTGTAGAAGTACATGGGCGCCACGTACAGCCGCGCCGGGCCGCCGTGCGTGTGCCCGATCGGCTCGTCCCGCATCCGCAGGGCGACCATGACGTCGGGGCGGCGGGCCTGGTCGAGGGTGAGGCTCTCGCTGTACGCGCCGTCGAAGCAGGTGAAGCGGACGGCGGTGGCCTGCGGGCGCACCCGGCGGCGTCCAGCAGCGTCGTCAGGGGCACCCCTCGAAGGGCGTTCGCGGCACCCGCCAGCCGGTGACGCACTGCACGTCGCGGACCAGCCGCCGCTGCGGCAGGGCGCGGAGTTCGGCCAGGCGGTAGGAGCCGGGCCGGTCGACGAGGCCGTCGACGGTGAGGCGGTAGGTGTCCTCGCCGCGGCGCGGAACGGAGGAGGTGACGGAGTAGTAGCGGAACCCCGCCGTTGGGGAGGAGTTGGGTCAGTCCGGTGGGGTCGTGCTGGGAGGCGGCGCCGAGCGCCGTCTCCAGGCGGCGCTGGAGCCAGGAGCGGTCGCCATGCCCGCGGCGCCCAGACCGAGCATGCCGAGGAGCAGTCGGCGGCCGACCGGGGCGCCGGGCTCGTCGGCGGTGTCGGGGTGCATGTCCCGATTCGAGCACCCTGGGGCGGCGGGGGCCAGAGCGGGGCGGATCCGTCAGCGTTCCGTCATGGTTCGGCGGGCCCGGCGCCGGTGGGTCGGGCCACCGGCCCGGCCGCGCGGGTCAGCCGACGGCCTTGGCCGCCGCCCTGCCCGCGGTGCGGCCGGAGAACATGCAGCCGCCCAGGAACGTGCCCTCCAGCGAGCGGTAGCCGTGCACCCGCCGCCGCCGAAGCCCGCCGCCTCGCCCGCCGCGTACACGCCCGGCAGCGGCTCGCCGCCCTCGGTGAGCACCCGCGAGGACAGGTCGGTCTCCAGCCCGCCGAGCGTCTTGCGGGTGAGGATGTTCAGCCGCACCGCGATCAGCGGGCCCGCCTTCGGGTCGAGGATGCGGTGCGGGGAGGCGGTGCGGGCGATCCGGTCGGGAAGGTAGCGGCGCGCCCGCGTACGGCGGTGACCTGGAGGTCCTTGGTGTACGGGTTGGCGATCTCCCGGTCGCGGGCGGCGATCTCGCGGCGCAGCTCGACCTCGTCGATCAGGGGTTCCTTGGTCAGCGCGTTCATTCGGCGCACCAGGTCGGACAGGGAGCGTTCCACGACGAAGTCGACGCCGTGGTCCATGAACGCCTTGACCGGTCCCGGCGGGCCGGACTTCAGGCGCTCGGAGACCACCCGCGCACGGTCGCGCCCGTCAGGTCCGGGTTCTGCTCGGATCCGGAGAGCGTGAACTCCTTCTCGATGATCTTCTGGGTGAGGACGAACCACGTGTGGTCGTAGCCGGTCCGCATGATGTGTTCGAGGGTGCCGAGGGTGTCGAAGCCGGGGAACAGCGGGACCGGCAGCCGCTTGCCGCGCGCGTCCAGCCACAGCGGGGACGGGCCGGACAGGATCCGGATGCCGTGCTGGGGCCAGATGGGGTGCCAGTTCTCGATGCCCTCGGTGTAGTGCCACATCCGGTCGCGGTTGATGATCCGGCCGCCCGCGTCCTCGGTCACGCCGAGCATCCGGCCGTCCACGTGTGCGGGCACGCCGGAGATCATCCGCTCGGGCGGGGCGCCCAGCCGCTCGGGCCAGTTGGCGCGTACCAGGTCGTGGTTGCCGCCGATGCCGCCGGAGGTGACGATGACGGCCTGGGCGCGCAGCTCGAAGAGGCCGTTGACCTCGCGGCTGCTGGGCGTGCCGCGCTCGGCCGCGCTGGGCCTGAGCACCTCGCCGGTGACCGTGTCGACCGCGCCCGCGCTGCGGGACAGGCCGGTGACCCGGTGGCGGAAGCGGAACTCGACCAGGCCGCGTTCCGCGGCGGCCCGCACCCGGCGCTCGAAGGGCGCGACGACGCCGGGGCCGGTGCCCCAGGTGACGTGGAAGCGGGGTACGGAGTTGCCGTGGCCCGTGGCGTCGTAGCCGCCGCGCTCGGCCCAGCCGACCAGCGGGAAGAGCCGCAGGCCCTGGGCGTGCAGCCAGGACCGCTTCTCGCCCGCCGCGAAGTCCACGTACGCCTCGGCCCAGCGGCGCGGCCAGTGGTCCTCCTCGCGGTCGAAGCCCGCGGTGCCCAGCCAGTCCTGCCAGGCCAGCTCGTGGCTGTCGCGGATGCGCAGCCGCCGCTGCTCGGGGAGTCGACGAGGAACAGCCCGCCGAAGGACCAGTGGGCCTGGCCGCCGAGCGACTGCTCGGGCTCCTGGTCGAGCAGGATCACCTTGCGGCCCGCGTCCGCCAGTTCGGCGGTGGCCGCCAGTCCGGCGAGCCCCGCCCCGACCACGATCACGTCCGCGTCGTACGCCATGTATCCGTCCTCGTCACCGGCTGGCTGGGGCTGTGTCGCTGCGATCCTGCCTACCGCCCAGTACGGCGTCAACCTCCCTGTCGTCATCCGCCGTCCCGGCCTGATCTGTTTGTATGGCGGCATGCCCGAGGATCAAGAACCACTGTCGGCCGACGAGCTGCTGGACATCGTGGACGAACAGGACCGGGTGGTGGGCCGGCCCGCCGCGCGGACGCCACGGCCCTGCGGCTGCGGCACCGCTGCGTCTTCGTCCTGGCGCGCGACGCCGGGGCCGCGTCTTCGTCCACCGGCGCACCGCCGGAAGCTGGTCTTCCCTCGCTGTACGACATGTTCGTGGGCGGGGTCGTCGGCGCGGGTGAGAGCTACGACGAGGCGGCGCTGCGCGAGGCGGAGGAGGAGCTGGGCGTCTCCGGACTGCCCGCGCCCGAGCCGCTGTTCACCTTCCTGTACGAGTCGCCGGAGCACACCTGGTTCAGCCGGGTGTACGAGGTGCGGTGCGAGCTGCCGGTGCGTCCGCAGGTCGAGGAGATGGCCTGGTACGACTTCCTGCCGGAGGAGGAGCTGCGGCGCCGGATCCCGGAGTGGGAGTGGGTCCCGGACGGCGCTGAGGCGTACCGGCGGCTGCGGGAGTGGCGCGGTGAGTAGGCTCCTTCCATGATCGCCCGTGGCCGCCGGTCCGTACGCTCCGTCCGTGCCGGGCTCGGGTCCGCCGCCTCCGGGGTCCGGCTGTGGTTCGAGCCCGAGCGGCTGCGCGCCGAGGGCGAGAGCCCGACTACCGCTTCTCGCTCGCCAACGAACGCACCTTCCTCGCCTGGCTGCGCACCGCGATGGCGCTGGTGGGCGGCGGTTTCGCGGTGGACCAGTTCCTGCTGGAGGGGACCGGCCGCTGCGGCTGGTGCTCGCGCTCGCGCTGCTGGCGGGCGGCGCGGTGTGCGCGCTGCGCGCGGTGAACCACTGGGTGCGCTGCGAACGGGCCATCCGCAACGGCGAGGACCTGCCCGTCTCGCGCTTCCCGGTGCTGCTGGGGATCGCCGTCGGGGCGGTGGGGCGCTGCTCGTGGTCGTCGTCGCGCTCGGCCTGGGCACGCGGTGACGCCGCCCGGCGCGGCCGGTGTACCGAGGGCGGCGCGGCCGGGTCCGGCGGCGCGGTGGCGCGGGATCCCGGGCTGCAACCCGAGCGCACCCGGCTCGCCTGGCGGCGCACCACGCTGACCTGCGCCGTGACCGTGCTGCTCGCGGTGCGGCAGGCGCTGGGGCGGGATGACACCGGCTGGTTCTCAGGGGCGCGCTGGCGCTGGTCGCGGTGGCCGGGTGGGGTTCCTCGCCGCGGCGCACCGCCGGATCCGGCCATGGCCGCGCCCCGGCCGCCCGCGATGTCCCGCGCGCGGCGCTGGCGGCCACCGGGTGCGTGCTGGCCGTCGCGGTCTTCGGCGCGCTGGTGCTGCGGTGAGGGCGATCCGGGTGAGGGCGATCCGGACGACACGGCCTACGCCTCGGCCACGGTGATGGCGATCTTGCCCGGGTGTGACCCTCGGCGCTGAGCCGGTGCGCGTCCGCCGTGTGGTCCAGCGGGAAGGTCGCGGCGATCTCCACCCCGATCGCCCCGTGCTCGGCGAGGTCGGTGAGGTCCGCGAGGTCGGCCGCGTCGGGGCGTACGAAGACGTAGTGGCCGCCGGATTCCGTGACGCCCGGGTCGGCGACCGAGGCGAGTCTGCCGCCCGGCGCCAGCAGCCCCACGACAGCGCGAGCGCGTCGCCGCCGACGAGGTCGAGGACGGCGTCCACGCCGCCGGTGGCCAGGGCCCGTACCCGGTCGGCGAGGCCGTCGCCGTAGGCCACGGGCTCCGCGCCCAGCGCGCGCAGGTAGTCGTGGTTGTGCTCGCCGGCGGTGCCGATGACGCGGGCGCCGAGGTGGCGGCCGAGCTGGACGGCCATGGAGCCGACGCCGCCCGCCGCCGCGTGCACCAAGAGGGTGTCGCCCTCGCCGACGCGCAGCGCCCTGACCAGCGACTGGTAGGCGGTCAGGCCCGCGAGCGGGATGCCCGCGGCCTGCTCGAAGCCGAGGTCGCGCGGCTTGCGGGCCAGGGTGCGCACGGGGCGGCGACCAGTTCGGCGCAGGTGCCGCGGGAGAGGAAGTCCTCGCGTACGTAGCCGATGACCTCGTCGCCCGGCGCGAACTCCGTGACCGCCGGGCCGGGCCGGACCACGACCCCGGCGAGGTCCCAGCCGGGGATGACGGGGAAGACGGGCTGGAGGGCGGCGTGCAGATGGCCTTCCCTGGCCTTCCAGTCGACGGGTTGACGGAGGTCGCCCTGACGCGGACCAGCACCGAGTCGGGGCCGAGCGTGGGTCGGGGACCTCGCCGTACTCCAGGGCCTCCGGGCCGCCGTAGCGGTAGTAGCTGATGGCCTTCACGGGGTGCTCCTTGCGCGGCGGCGTACGGACAAAATGCCTGCTTCCGTAACGCTCCTGCGCGCGGGGCCGTCCGCAATTCGGGCCGGGGCATATGCGGCCCGTCGAGCGGCTCGGGTAGTGTGGCCGACCCCAGCAGGACACGCGTCGAGGAGGTGAGCCCCATTTCCGCCAGGTCAGGCCGAGTGCTCCCGCTTCACGGCCGTACGGATCACCACACGCGGTAGGTGGCCCGGGAGCGCCCGAGGGCAACCCCGAAAGGCTCCCGTGTCTTCTTCTTCACCGTCTTCGCCTCCTTCACCGGCTTCGCCTTCTTCGCCGTGCTCCTTCTCTCCGGCCTCCGTCGTCGCCCGGCTGCGGGCCGCGGGCTGTGTCTTCGCCGAGGACGAGGCGCGGCTGCTGACGGACGCCGCGCGCACCCCGGGCGAACTCGACGCCATGGTGGAGCGCCGCGCCGCCGGACTGCCGCTGGAGCAGATCCTCGGCTGGGCGGAGTTCCACGGCCTGCGGATCCGCGTCGCCCCGGGTCTTCGTGCCCCGCCGCCGGACGGAGTTCCTGGTCCGGCGGGCGGTGGCGCTGGCCGGGCCGCGCCCGGTCGTCGTCGACCTGTGCTGCGGCTCGGGCGCGGTGGGGCCGCGCTCGCCGCGGAACTGGACGGCCTGGAGCTGCACGCCGTCGACATCGACCCGGCGGCGGTGCGGTGCGCCCGGCGCAACGTCGGCCCGGTCGGCGGGCTGGTGCACGAGGGCGACCTGTACGCGGCGCTGCCCGCCGGGCTGCGCGGGCGCGTGGACGTCCTGGTCGCCAACGCGCCGTACGTGCCCACCGACGACGTCGGGCTGCTGCCGCCGAGGCCCGGCTCCACGAGCCGCTGGTGGCGCTGGACGGCGGCGCGGACGGGTTGGACGTCCAGCGGCGGGTGGCGGCGGAGCGGCGCGCTGGCTGGCGCCCGGCGGACGGCTGCTGATCGAGACCAGCGGGCGACAGGCGGACCGGACGGCCGCGGCGGTGGCGCGGGCCGGCTGGCGCCGCGGGTGGTGACGTCCGAGGAGTGGTGCGCCACGGTGGTGGTCGGCACCGCGCCCGGCCGGGCGCCCGGAAGAACACCCGGGGCCTGACCGGACGGCGGTCTGTCGGGGTGGCCGGGCACGGGGTCCAAGCACGGGTCCGGGCCCTTCGGCGGCGGGGCGAGAGGGCGGCGCGGGACGACGGGCACGGAAGGGCGAGCACGAGACGGCGGGCACGAGACGGCAGGCACCGAAGGTCAGCGCAGGACGACGGGCACGGAACGACGGACACCGAAGGACAGCGCAGGACGACGGGCGCGGGACGACGGGCGCGGGACGGTGGCGTGAGAGGGAGCGCGAGATGGTGGCCGCACTGGACGTCATACCGACTGGTCGGCATGATGAGGCGGACCGCCCGTCGCAGCAGCCCGGAGGACAGAACCCGATGAACGCAGGCAATCCGCCAGGACTCGACCCCGTGAAGCTGCGCGCCCATCTCGACCGCGTGCGACCGGGGCTGGTGGGCGGACCGCTGACCGCCGAGCTGATCGAGGGCGGCCGGTCCAACCTCACCTACGTCGTCGCCGACACCACCGGCACCGGCCGCTGGGTGGTGCGCCGCCCGCCGCTCGGCCACGTGCTGGCCACCGCCCACGACATGCGGCGCGAGCACCGGGTGATCAGCGCGCTGCACCCCACGCCGGTGCCGGTGCCGGAGCCGGTCCTGCTGTGCGAGGACGAGACCGTCATCGGTTCGCCCTTCTACGTCATGGAGTTCGTGACCGGCACCCCGTACCGCGACGCCGAGCAGCTGCGGCCGCTGGGCGCCGAGCGCACCCGGCAGGTGCTGCTCTCCTCGTCGACACCCTCGTGGAGCTGCACGCCGTCGACCCGTACGCGGTGGGCCTGACCGACTTCGGGCGCCCGGAGGGTTCCTGGAGCGGCAGCTGCGCCGCTGGAGCAAGCAGCTCGCCGCCTCCCGCAGCCGTGAACTGCCCGGGATCGACGCGTTGCACGAGGCGCTCGCCGCCGCCGTACCGGACTCCGGGGCCCCGGCCGTCGTGCACGGCGACTACAAGCTCGACAACGTCCTCGTGGGCGCCGACGGCACCATCGAGGCCATCCTCGACTGGGAGATGTCCACCCTCGGCGATCCGCTCACCGACCTCGGGCTGCTGGTGATGTACAGCAGCGTGCCGGTGCCGCCCGACTCCCCGATCACCAGCGCGCGGCAGGCCCGGGCCACCCTCCCCGCCGAGCTGATCGAGCGGTACGCCGCGGGCTCGGGCCGCGACGTCGGCGGCGTCTCCTGGTACACCGCCTTCGCCTTCTTCAAGCTCGCGGTGATCTGCGAGGGCATCCACTACCGCTACACCCTCGGCCAGACCGTGGGCTCCGGCTTCGACCGCGTCGGCGCCCTCACCCAACTCCTCATCGACAGCGGCCTCGCCACCCTTCAGGAGGGCTGACCCCATGGACTTCGCATTCGACGCCCGTACCGAGGAGCTGCGCGCGGCGCTGCTGGCCTTCATGGACGAGCGTGTCTATCCGGCCGAGCCGGTCGCCGACGAGCAGCGCGCCCGGCTGGAGTCGCCCTGGCTCACCCGCCGGTGGTGGAGGAGCTGAAGGACGAGGCGCGCAAGCGCGGGCTGTGGAACCTGTTCCTGCCCGACGCCGAGCACGGGCGGGCCTGACCAACCTCCAGTACGCGCCGCTCGCCGAAATCACCGGCCGCAGCCCGCAGTTGGCGCCCACCGCGCTGAACTGCGCCGCGCCCGACACCGGGAACATGGAGGTGCTCGCCCAGTTCGGCACCGCGGAGCAGCGCGCGGTGGCTCCAGCCGCTGCTGGAGGGCGAGATCCGGTCGGCCTTCGCGATGACCGAGCCGGAGGTCGCCTCCTCGGACGCGACCAACATCGAGACCCGTATCGAGCGGGACGGCGACGCGTACGTCATCACCGGGCGCAAGTGGTACATCTCCGGGGCGATGAACCCCGACTGCGAGATCTTCATCGTCATGGGAAAGACCGATCCTGGCGGGGCGGACATCCGCCGCCAGCAGTCGATGGTGCTCGTGCCGCGCGACACCCCGGGCGTCGAGGTCCGCCGCGCGATGCGGGTGTACGGCTACGAGGACCACTACCACGGCGGCCACGCCGAGGTGGTCTTCCACGGGGCCGGGTGCCGGTCGCCAACCTGGTCGGCGAGGAGGGCGGCGGGTTCGCCATCGCCCAGGCCCGGCTCGGCCCCGGCCGGATCCACCACTGCATGCGGCTGATCGGCATGGCCGAGCGCGCCATCGAGCTGATGTGCCGCCGCGCGGTCTCCCGTACGGCCTTCGGCAAGCCGCTGGCCGCGCAGGGCCAGGTGCGCGAGTGGATCGCGGACGCGCGGGTGTCGGTGGAGCAACTGCGGCTGCTGGTGCTGAAGACGGCCTGGCTGATGGACACCGTCGGCAACCGCGGGCGCACACCGAGATCCAGGCCATCAAGATCGCCACGCCCGGGCGGTGCTCGACATCCTCGACCGGGCGGTGCAGTTGCACGGGCGGGCGGGTCAGCCAGGACTTCCCGCTGGCGGAGCTGTGGGCGGCGGCGCGGACGCTGCGGCTGGCCGACGGCCCGGACGAGGTGCACCAGCGGTCGCTGGCGCGGCGCGAGTTGAAGAAGTACCAGTAGCGAGGGTGGCGTTACGCGCTCCCGGGTGGGCCCCGGGAGCGCGTGCCGTCAGGCCGCAGCGCCCGGAGCAGCAGGTCGGCCAGGTGGTCGGCCACCTGCTGCGGGTGAGCGGGCCACCGGGCCGGTACCAGGTGCCCAGGTGGTGGACCGAGCCGAAGTGGTAGTCCACCACCAGGTCGGCCGGGGTCGCCGAGGTGAAGACGCCGGTGCGCTGGCCCTCCTCCACCAGCGCCCGGAACCGCTCGTGGTAGCGGCGCCGCTCGGCCCGTACCTGCTTGTGCTTCTCGGGGCCGAGGTGGTGCATCGAGCGGAAGAAGATCGTGGCGTCGTCGAGGTTGTCGATGGTGGTGACCACGACGTCGGCCGCCGCGTCGCGCAGCCGCCGCTCGACCGGCGCGTCCGCGTCGGCGAACGCGTCCAGCCGCTCCTGCTGGAGCCGCAGCACCCGCCCGTAGATCTCGTGCAGCAGGTCGTCCTTGGAGCCGAAGTAGTGGTACAGCGCGCCCTTGGTGACGCCCGCCGCCTCGACGATCTCCTGCACGGACGTGCGGTCGTAGCCCTGTTCCGCGAAGAGGCGGGTGGCAGCCGCCAGCAGCCGCTGGGGCACCGGCTTCCCGGTGTCGTCCCTCGTCCTGGCCATCGTCGCCACCCGCCTTTCTCACCTGCCGTGTCCTTCTCGGGAACGCAGCTCCCGCCGCAGGATCTTCCCACTCGTCGTCTTCGGCAAATCCGGGAGGATGTCCACCTGCCGCGGGTACTTGTACGCGGCCAGCCGCTGCTCGCAGTACGCGCTCAGCTCCGCGGGCTCGGCCTCGACGCCGGGACGCAGGCTGACGTACGCCTTGACGGTCTCGCCCCGGTAGGGTCCGGCACGCCCACCACGGCGGCCTCGCGGACGGCGGGTGGGTGTACAGGACGTCCTCGACCTCGCGCGGCCAGACCTTGAAGCCGGAGGCGTTGATCATGTCCTTCTTGCGGTCGACCACGTACAGCCAGCCGCTCTCGTCCATGAAGCCGATGTCGCCGGTGCGCAGTTCGCCCCGGGGAGCGTCGCCGCGCTCTCCTCGGGCCGCCGCCAGTACCCGGGCACCACCATCGGCCCCGCACCGCGATCTCGCCGTGCGCGCCGAAGGGCACGTCCCGGCCGTCCGCGTCGACGATCCGCACGTCCGTGTCGGGGCCCGGTACGCCCACGGCGAGGGTGCCCGAGACCGGGTCGACCGGGGCCCGCTTGCCGGGCGGCACGGCGGCGCACGGCGCGGTGCACTCGGTGAGCCCGTAGCCGTTGCGGATGTACGGGCCGAACCCGGCCTCGAAGCGGTCGACCAGTGCGGGCGGCAGCGGGGCCCCGCCGGAGGAGATGACCTCAAGGGAGGTGAAGTGGTCGCGGCTCGCCCCGGGTGGCCGCGAGCGCCATGAAGGCGGTGGAGGGGCCGACGGTGTAGGCGGGGCGGTGCTCGGCGAAGGCGTCGAGGACGACGCCGGGGTCGAAGCGGTAGGCGAGGGCGAGGTCCCGGCGTTGGCCAGACAGGTGGCGAGCTGGCAGACCATGCCGGTGATGTGGAACAGCGGCGCGAGCGCGAAGTAGCCGCAGCCCTCGGGGAGCGCGTGGGTGACGCGCTGACGCTCGGCGTTGTGGCCGATGTTGCCGTGGGTGTTGGTGGCGCCCTTCGGCGGGCCGCTGGTGCCGGAGGTGTAGCTGATCAGCGCGATGTCGTCCGCGGTCAGCCCGGGTCGGGGCGGCGGGACGGCGGCGCGGGCGGCGGTGAGCAGGTCGGTGGCGCCCTCGGGCGGGGCGATGCGGGCTTCTTCAGCACGCGCTCGTCGTCGCGGGTCTGGAAGTCGCGGGCGGCGGCGGTGAAGGCGACGCGTACGGGCGTGCCCGCCGCGGCCTCGCGGACGTAGGCCGCCCAGGCGTGGTCCTCGCAGACCAGGGCGGTGACCTCGGCGTCGGTGAGCACATGGGCCAGCTCGGCGGACTTGTACATGGGGTTGACCGGCACCACCGTGCCGCCCGCCTTCCACGCGGCGAGCAGCGCCAGCACGAAGTGCGGGTGTTCTGCACCATGATCGCCATCCGGTCGCCGCGCCCGAAGCCGTCCGCGGCGAGCCGGCCCGCGAGGAGTCGGACAGCTCGTCGACCTCCCGGTACGTCAGCCGTCCGTCGAAGTAGGCCAGCGCCGCGCGGTCCGGGCGCGCAGCACGGCGTTCCGGAAGAGGTGCAGCACGCTCGGCGGCGCGTGGACGGGGCCCGCTGGGCGTCGTTGAGCTGAGCGAGCCATGGCTTGTCCTGGTACGAGGTCATGGGTGCGGCCCTGTCTGCGCGGGGGTGGACGGATGGCTGGGCGGGAGGGACGGGGACGGGAGGGACGGGGTGCGGTCCGTGGGGGATCGATCGCCAGACTAACCAGTCGGTATGTGACTGGGAAGAGGTCGGTCCGCCGCCGGGGTGAGAACACCCACCCGGGAACGGGGACTGCCTGGATGGCCGGGCCCGGCGCCGGACGGCCACGCTGGGGCCCATGAAGCCGCACAGGAGAACCAGGAGAACACTGTTTCCGGCCCTGCTGCTGGCGCTGGGCACGCTCGCCACCGCGGGTCCCGCCCTCGCCGCGCCGCACGCGCCGTCGGCGCCATCCACCTCGACCGCCGACGGCCCGCGACCCCGAGGCCGCCGAGCCCGCCGCGGACCCCGTGGACGCCATGCGGGACGCCTCGTACCCGCTGCTGTCGACCGACCGGGAGGCGACACCGGCGACCTGGCGCCGCTGGCCCGCGTGATCGGGGACGCGAAGGTCGTCGGGCTCGGCGAGGCCACGCACAGCTCGCACGAGTTCTTCACCCTCAAAGCCGCGTCTTCCGCCACCTCGTGGAGCACGAGGGCTTCCGCACCTTCGCCCTGGAGGCTCCCTGGAGCACCGGGCGGCGCCTCGACGCCTACCTGCTGCACGGCACGGGCGACCCGCGCCGCATCATGCGCGAGGAGTTCCAGAACTCCTACCAGTGGTGGAACAACCGCGAGTACCTGGAGCTGATCGAGTGGATGCGCGCGTACAACCGCGCGCACCCGGCGACCCGGTGCGGTTCATGGGCGACGACTTCGGCTACGCCGGGCCCGAGTTGTACGCCACGGTGCTCTCCTACGTCCGCGACACCGCCCCGAACTGCTGCCGCGCCTGACGGAGCTGTACCGGGGCTGGCGCCGACCACCGACGTCGACACCTACATGAACGCCTACCTGGCCACGCCGCTGGCGAAGCGGCGGGAGATGGCGGACCGCACGGGCACGGCGCTCCGCCTGATCACCCGGCTGCGGCCGGGGTCAGGCGCGGCGGCGCGCACGGCACACGCGTGGGCGGTGCGGAACGCGACGGCCCTGGACCAGACCGCCCGGGGCTACGCGTTCGACCTCGACACCAGCGGGGCACCGCGGACTGCATGCGCTACCGCGACCGGATCATGGCCGACAACACCGCGTGGTGGCAGCGGCGGACCGGCGGCAGGGTGCTGCTGTCGGCCCACGACGCGCACGTGGCGTACGAGACGTACGACCCGGCCAACTACCCGCGGATGCAGGGGCGTTCCTGCGGACGCCCTCGGCACGGACTACGTGAGCGTCGGGACCACCTTCGGCCAGGGTCGTTCAACGCCACGGCCCGGACGGGAAGGTCACGACGTTCACCCTGGGAGCGCCGGAGGCGGGCGGCAACGAGGCGACGCTGGAGCGGGTACGCGGCCGGGACTGGCTGCTGGACACCCGCACCGCCCGGCGGCGGCGCGCGACTGGCTGGACGCCCCGCGCCGGACCCGGCAGATCGGCACCGCCTACCCGGAGCCGGAGTACCCGGTGGCGCTGGCGCGCTCGCACGACGTGGTCATCCACCTGCGCCGGGTGCGGGCGGCGGAACTGCTGCCGGCCCCATGACGCTGCGCCAGCGGGCGTTCTCCCCGGCGAGGGCGTCCCACAGGATGTTCAGCGGGTGGTCGGCGTCGTAGGCGGCGCGCTCCCCGCCCGGACGAACACCCGACCAGCACCTTGAGTTCGGGCCCGATGTCGTCGGTGAGCTGGAGGGTGCGCAGTCCGGCGCCGCGCTGGAGCCGCCCGTCGGCGACGGCCTCGCCGATGCCCTGGGTGACCAGGACACCGCCGCGCAGCACGCCCGAGGCCAGCAGCTCAAGGCCGTACTGGACGGTGTCGATCTCGGCGCCGATGGTCAGCTCCTGGCGGTAGCGGCCGCCGAACCAGCCGCGCAGGAAGCCGGGGATCAGCCCGTCGGAGGAGACGGCGAGCGGGAGCCCCGGCAGGGCGCGCGGCGAGCGCGGGGCCCGGCAGTTCGTCCTCGGTGAGGTTGGTGACCAGGGACAGTCCGCTGCGCCGCCACTCCATCACCTCGAAGCCGTCGAGGTGGTCGTCACGGCCCGCCTGGGTCAGGACGCTGCCGCAGACCAGGTCGAGTTCCTTGGAGCCGAGCCGGTCCAGCAGGTCCCGGGTGCGTACGTGCTCCACGCGCAGCTCGACCCGGCGGCCTCGAACTCCCCGGTGACCAGCTCCACGGCGCTCAGCAGGAACCCGAGGGTGTAGCGGGTGGAGCCCACGGTCAGCCGGTTGCCCAGCCGCCGGGCGCAGCCGCCCACCTCCTCCAGCCAGTTCTCCAACGTGCCGTGGGCGAGCCCGGCGAGCGTCTCGCCGGTGGGCGTGAAGTGCACGCTCTGGCTGCGCCCGCGCTGAGCACCAGGGTTCGCCGCACAGGGCGCCGAAGTGCCGGTTCATGCGGTCGAGTTGCTTCTGGACGCTGGACTGCTCGCGGCCGAGCAGCCGGGCGGCGCCGAGGGCGGTGCCCGCCTCCCGGACCGCGAGCAGGGTGCGCAGCTGATCCATGGTGGTGTCCAGCAGCGCTGGGGCAGCTGCCACCGGCCGGGCAGGGCATAGGGGCCTTCCGCTGGGCGATACGGCGTTCTTTCGCGCCCCGGGGCCGCTACGGGTTGGGGAGCCAGGGCTCGCAGCTAGGCGAGGAGTGTTCCGCCCGGTGGTGGCCGGTCGGAACACTCCTCGCCTTCGCGGGTTTCTCCCGGCCCGGTCAGCGGTGCGCGGCGAACTCCACCACCTGCTGGTAGGTGGGCCGGTTCTGCCAGCTGATCGGGTCGTGGGTCAGCCCGCCGACCGTGCGCTGGATGATCGCGTCGGAGCACCACTGGTCGCCCGCGTCGCAGTTGTCGTCACCGGGGTAGACCTCGGTCGCGGGGTGTCCACGGCCTTCTTCAGGCTGGTGAGCAGCGCGTCGCGGCAGGCTGACAGGTCGCCGTCGCCGCAGTACGGCCGGGCGAGGCCGCCCTTGACGTCCTCGCCGAGCACGGCCCGCAGGTCCTTGTCGACATAGGACCACCAGCCGTACTGGAAGGAGGATCCGGCGTGCGAGCCGGTCGGGCCGTGGCCCGCCGAGGGCGCCTCGTCGACGGTGAGGTTGGTGCGCAGCGCGTCGTAGAAGTCACTGCCCATGCCGGGTTCGAACTCCGCCTGCACCAGAAGCGGCCACCAGGCGTCCATGATCCGTACGGCGTCGGCGTGCCCGTAGGTCTTCGAGCCCTGGAGGTCTCGTGGCGCTGCGCGCCGTCCGCCTGCCACGCCTCCAACCGCTCGACGGCCGTGGCGAGTTCCGGTCGTCCACGCCTCGCTCCGTACCACCTTCAGCAGTTCGGGCAGGACGTCCTCGCCGCGCAGGTCGGTGACGGCGGCCTCGGCCATGGCGCGGGTGAGCGCCGCGCGGGTGACGCCGCCCTTCTCGGTGAGCTTGCTGACCCGGTCGTCGAGGAGGTTGCCACGGTGCACCGAGCCGTCGCCGAAGCTCGCGACGCCGTAGTTCTTCGCGAGCTTGTTGTTCCAGCTGATGTAGTAGTCCTGGCCGATGGAGTTGGGGTGCTCCGACGGCGGGGTGTAGGCGGCGGTGTTGGCCGTGGGTCGAAGTCCCGCCACTCGTAGGCCGGGTCGGCGGTGACCGGCAGCGCCCGTCGACGTCGGCGGCGCGCACCGGGTTCAGTCCGCTGTTGTAGTAGGCGGCCTGGCGGGAGTCGGCGTAGAACCAGTTGAAGGTGTAGTCGATGTTCCGCGCCGCCTTCTGGAAGGTCGCGGCGTCCGTCACGTACCCGGGTCGTTCAGCATCTGGAAGCCGATGATCGAGTCGGCCTCGTGGCGGTAGGTGGAGCGCAGCAGGGTGTAGGCGACGGGCTTGCCGTCGACGGTGGCCCGGTGGGTGACCAGCCCGAGCTTGGTCCGGTAGACCTGCATGCGGTACGAGCCCGCGGCCGTGGAGTCGGCGAGGGTGGGCTTCCAGGCGTTGCTGCGCTCGATCCGGTCCATCGGCAGGCACGCGCCGTGGTAGCGGTAGTAGACGGAGTCCTTGGTGGGCTCCGAGCCGTCCGGGGAGCACAGTTCGACCGCGTAGGTGTCGGTGATGTCCTGGGCCGAGGTGGTGGCGCTCAGGCGTAGTCCTGGCCGCGGCCGAGCTGGACGTACATGCCCACGCCCGCGAAGGAGGCGCCGCGCGCGCTGATGCCGGGGCCCTGGATTTCCTGGAGCATCAGCAGCTGCGGGGCGAAGTAGCCGGTCTGCGGGCCGAAGACGGCGACGGGTTGCCGCTGGCGGTGTGCTCGCCGCTGACGACGAGGGCGTTGGACATGCCGTGCTTGCGGCTGAACAGGTCGCCTGGCAGCACCCGTCGTCGTAGATGCCGCGCAACTCCTCCAGCTTCGCCGGGGCCTTCACCGACGTCTTGGCGTACTTGGCGGCGCCGCCGGTCTTGTCGAACACCAGCGGTTCCTTGGTGACCGAACCGGCGTCGGGCAGCGCGACGCCCTTGGCGTCGGCGGGCTTGGTCGCGTACGGGAAGTTGCCGTCGCGCACGGTCAGCACGGCCTCCGGGTCGTCGCGCTCCCGGAAGGACTCCCACACCTCACTGCCCTCGGCGAGGCCGTACTTCTGCTGGGCGGCCAGCAGCGACAGCGCCGACTCCACCTCGCCGCCGCCCCGTTGCCGAAAGGGCGCCGACGACGGAGGCCAGCGCGATCAGGTCGGTGAGCTTGAACGGCTGGATCTCGCCGGCGTTGGTGATCGCGTCGATGTGCCCGGTGAGGACGTACTCGCCGGGAAGGTCCGGTTGTCCTGGCCTTCTTCGCGTAGGCGTTGATGCCGTCGACGTACGCCTGCGCGTCCGCCATGGCCTGGCGTCCGCGCTCGCCCTCGTGGTCGAGGATGAAGTCGATCTGCGCCTGGTAGTCGGCCTCGGTGTACGGCGCCTGGCGGAAGAAGTCCTGCTCCAGCCCCTGGTTGGCGGGCGCGCCGCCCGCGAACGAGGTCAACTCGCCGCGGCCCACGTGACGGAAGAGATCCATCAGCCACAGCCGGTCCTGCGCGGCGGCGTACCCGGCGCCGAACTCGGTGCCCTCGCGGGTGGTGCCCTTGATGTGCGGCACGCCGGTCTTCTTGTCGCGCGTGATGGTCACGTCGTCGCGCGGGCGGTGACGGAGGCGACCTGGTCCTCCGGCACCCGAAGGAGGCGTCGTTGAAGAAGCCCGACAACGTGTCGTCGGTCAGCGCCGGATAGCCCGAGGCCAGGTCGGCGTAGGGGCCGAGTTGGTCGGCGCTGTGCTCGGGATGGGTGCCCAGGACCCGGTTGGCGAGGATCTCCGCGAGGGTGGCGTTGCCGTTCTGGCCGGGCGGCAGGATGTCGGAACACCTGCCGTGGCAGTAGTCGGCGGCGGGTTCGTCGGCCGCCGCGGTGTGGGCCGCGGGTTCGGCCCGCGCCACCGAGGGCAGGGTATCGCGACCATGGCGCCCAGCGCCGCTAGGGCGACGGTGCTCCTCATGGTGAGTCTGAGCCTGCCGGTGCGTCGTCGCATTCCTGCTCCTCCCGGATGCCGTTGCGACGGAGGCTACCGACGGTACGGCCGTGCCGGAAGATGAGCACACGTCACCTTCGCGATTGTGTGATGACCCGACTTGGGGCAGGCGAGTGGATCCGAATCGCGTTCCGTTACGTCCATTCGACAACGAGTCGGGTCCGCACTTGCGGAGGTGGAAGGCATTGGCCGGTTTCAGAGCACTCGCCCGAGAGGTTCGCAACCCTCATAGACATGTCACCCAGCGGCGTACCTCGCTGCGTAAGTGCCTGGAGCGGTTCGCGCCGTACGGGCATCGGGCGACATGGCACCATCTCTGCGTCCGGGCCGGGATCGCTCCCGAGGACCGGGCGCCGGAGCCCGCACGACTGATGGCCGCGCTGAAGGAGTTGGAAGAGGCCCGCGATCTGTGGCTCGCGTACGAGGCGGACTTCGCCGCCCGGCGCAGGGCCGAGAAGCAGGACGGGATCCGCCAGCCCAGCGGGGTCGACGACTGGCACCTGCACACCTGGGGCGGCTGCGACATCCTGCCCTGTGAGACACCCTCGACCCACCCCGACGCCCGCCTCGCGGACGTCCTGCGTCATCTGATCCGCGCGATGGAGGCCGGGCCCGGAGCGGCCTGCCCCATCTGCGCACAGGAGCGACTGACCTGGCGCGAAGACCTCGGCCGCTATCCGACGGCCGGTCCCGTCTGCACCGACTGCGGCATCGTGGTGCCGACGCCCCTGCTCACCCCGGGCGCTGGAGGCGGCCCGGAGCACCCGTTCCGAGAGGCGCTACGCGACCGTCTGAGGCCGGGCGTCGTCGACGCGCGCCGCGTGCTGGCGGCGCGCGTTGACAGGTTGCCCGCGGCCAACCATGCTAAGCAGTTGCTTAGCGATACGGCGGCGGAGCACGGCCCAGGCCCGGAGGCACGGACATGGCAGAGCCCAGGATCTTCACATCGACCGACGAGCTGCGGTCCGCGGTCGGCGAGCAACTCGGCCCGAGCGACTGGCTGGAGGTCGACCAGAAGCGCATCGACCTGTTCGCGGACGCCACCAGCGACCACCAGTGGATCCACGTGGACCCGGAGAAGGCCGCGGCCGGACCGTTCGGCACGACCATCGCGCACGGCTATCTCACGCTCTCGCTGCTGCCGGTGTTCACCCGCAGCTGCTGAAGGTCGAGGGCGCGCGCATGGCGGTCAACTACGGCGTGAACAAGGTCCGTTTCCCTCCCCGTGCCCTCGGGGTCCCGGCTGCGCGCGAGCGGGCGGGTCGCCGAGGTGACCGAGTGCGGGAGGGCGTGGTGCAGCTCACGGTCGCCGTGACGCTGGAGCGCGAGGGCGGGGACAAGCCGGTGTGCGTGGCCGAGTCGGTGAGCCG
Organism: Streptomyces sp. M19; assembly: GCA_038070365.1. Lineage (GTDB taxonomy): Bacteria > Actinomycetota > Actinomycetes > Streptomycetales > Streptomycetaceae > Streptomyces. Next base: position 1,886,091 of record JAMYWE010000001.1, read on the forward strand.
CTTCTACCTGTAGCCACTCCGGGACCGCTGCCCGGCGCCCGGCGCCCGCGGGCCGAACGGCGCATCCGCCCGGCGCCCGCGGGCCGAAGGGCGCATCCGCCCGGCGCCCGCGGGCCGAAGGGCGCGCGCCCGCCGGGAGTTACGACCACGGGCGGGCGCGCACCGGGTCACGGCTACGGGCGGCGCGCGCCGACCATGCGCAGGACCAGGTCCGCGTAGAAGACGCCGACCTCGTCGGGCGTGCGCCGCCCTCGGGGTTGAACCAGCGCGCCACGTCGATGCACAGCGACAGCACGGCGACCGTGGTGCCGCGGACGTCGGGCACGTCGAAGTCGCCCGCGGCCACGCCGTCCTCGACGATGGCCCGCACCGCCGCGTCCGTGTCGCGCCGCATGGCGAGGATCTCGGCCTGGTGCTCCTCGGCGAGCGCGCCCAACTCGTACTGCACCACGCGCGCCGTGGTGTGGTGCTCGGCGTGCCAGCGGACGAAGGCGCGTACGGCCTCGGCGAGGCGCTCGGCCGGGTGCCGCCGCCGTCCCTGGCCCGCTCCAGGATGTCGAGCGCGAGCCGGTGGCCGACCTGGCTGATCTGGTGGAGCAGCGCTTCTTGGTCTTGTAGTGGATGTAGAGCGCGGCCGGGCTCATCCCGGCGCGACCGGCGATGTCCCGGGTGGTGGTGGCGTGGTAGCCGCGCTCGGCGAAGGCGTGTACGGCGGCGGTGACCAGCCGCCGCGCCGCGTCCGGGTGACCTGGGCCCTCCTGGGCCCGTGCCCCGGCCGTCTCCTCGGGTGCTGCGCCTCGGCGTCCATGGCGGACACCCTACACGGCACCTGAGCAAGCGCTTAGCGCATGGGGAGGGCCGGGCGGCGGGCGGCGGTTCACGGGGCGCGCGGCGCGGGACGCGCGCCGTTCAGAACGCGGAGACGCCGGTCATGGCGCGCCCGATCAGCAGCTTCTGGATCTGGCTGGTGCCCTCGTACAGGGTCATGACGCGGGCGTCCCGCAGCAGCTTGCCCACCGGGTACTCGTCGATGTATCCGTAGCCGCCGAAGACCTGGAGCGCGTTGTTGGCGCAACGCACCGCGGCCTCGCTCGCGTACAGCTTGGCCACGGACGACTCGGTGGCGAAGGGCTGCCCGCGGTCGATCAGGTCCGCGACCCGCCAGGTCAGCAGCCGGGCGGCGGCCACGTCCACCGTGATGTCCGATATCAGCTCCTGCACCAGTTGGCGCCCGGCGATGGGCGAGCCGAACTGCTCGCGCTCGCCCGCGTATCCCACCGCCGCGTCCAGGCTCGCCTGCGCGATGCCCACGCACCCGGCGGCGACCGACATCCGGCCCTTGGCGAGCGCGGACATGGCCACCGAGAACCCCTTGCCCTCGGGCCCGAGCATCGCGGACGCGGGCACCCGCACCGCGTCGAGGACCAGTTCGGCGGTGGCCTGGCCGCGCAGCCCCAACTTGCCGTGGATCTCCCGGCGGCCGATGCCGGGGCTGTCGGCCGGGACCAGGAAGGCGCTGACGCCGCGGTGGCCGGGTCGTCCCCGGTCCTGGCGAACAGCAGCACCACATCGGCCCAGGTGCCGTTGGTGATGAACATCTTCGTGCCGCTGATGACGTAGGTGTCCCCGTCCCGGACCGCGCGCGTGGCCAGGTGCGCGGCGTCGGAGCCCACGCCCGGCTCGGTCAGCCCGAAGCAGCCCACCGCCTCGCCCGCGCACAGCCGCGGCAGCCACTCCCGCTTCTGCGCCTCGTCGCCCCAGGCGGCCACCGACTTGGCGACCAAGCCGAGCGAGACGGAGACGATGCCGCGCACGGAGGAGTCCCCGCGGCCCAGCTCCTCGGTCACCAGGACATACGAGAGGTGGTCGCCGCCGGAGCCGCCGTACTCCTCGGGGACGGTGAGGCCGAGGAAGCCGAGCGCGCCGAGCTTCTTCACCACGCCCCGGTCCACACTCTCGCGGCGGTCCCACTCGATGACGTGCGGGGCGATCTCGCGGTCGACGAAGTCCTTGGCGAGCCGCCGGACCGCGGTCTGCTCCTCGCTCAGGGCGAGATCCATGGGCCCACCTTCCGTGCCGCGCACGTCGGCGCCGCGCATGTCGGTGCCGCACGAGTACGGTACCCCGTAAATTAGCGGCGCTAGTTTTCTGGTCTGGGCCACTACTATGTGCCGCATGGCCCGCCCCCGCAAGCCCCTGCTCAGCCGCGAGCGCATCGTCTCCGTGGCGCTCGCGCTGGTGGACGCCGAGGGGCTCCAGGCGGTCTCCACCCGGCGGCTCGCCGCCGAGCTGGGGTCAGCGGGCCGTCCCTGTACAACCACTTCACGACCAAGGACGCGCTGCTGGACGCGGTCGCGGACACAGTGGTCGCGCAGGTCGACGTGTCGATGTTCGACGGCGGCACCGACTGGCGCGCCGCGCTGCTGGAGTGGGCGCGCTCTACCGCGCGGCCCTCACCGCGCACCCGCACATCGTGCCGTTCCTCGCCCAGGGCCCCGGCCGCCGCCCGGCCGGGCTGCGGATGGCCGACGCCGTCTTCGGCGGCATGGTCGCGGCGGGCTGGCCGCCCGCGCACGCCACCCACGTCGGCGCCGCGATGCGCTACTTCGTCGCCGGTTCGGCCCTCGGTTCGTTCGCCCGCGGCTTCGTGGACGACCCCGGCGCGTACGACCCGGCCGAGTACCCGCACCTCGGGCAGGCGCACCTGCTCGCGGAGCACCGGGAGCGGGTGGACGAGGGCGCGTTCGAGACGGGCTGCGGGCGCTGCTCGACGGGTTCGCGGCGCGGTACGAGCAGGTACGCGCGAGCTAGGGCCGCCCCTTTGAACACCGGCACTAGGCCGTGTCGTCGGGCCCGCTCACCACCGGCAGTGCCGCCGAGACCAGCAGCAGCACTCCCAGCATCACGAACGGCGCCGCCGCGCCGCCAGTCCGGCCAGCGCCCGGCCGACGCGGGGCGGCGACCTGGCCGAGGCGGTTGCCGGTGAGCCGGAGCGCGAGGGCGGTGCTGCGCGCCTCGTCGGGGGCGGCCTGGACGACCGTGCTCATCGACAGCGGCTGGCCGACGCCGAGGCAGAAGCCGAGCGCGATCAGCAGCAGCCCGAGCGCCCACGCGGGCATCGGCACCGCGATGCCCGCGCACAGCAGCGCGGCGCCGAGGCAGGTGACCGCCATGAGCGCGGTACGGCCCAGCACGCGCAGCATCGGGCTCATCACCAGGCGGCAGGCGACCGTCGCCGCCGCCCGCAGGCTGAGCAGGACGCCGACGGTGGCCGGGGCGATGCCGCGCTGTTCGCCGACCACCGGCAGGTAGGCGGTGAGGATGTCGGTCGCGGAGAGCACGGCGAGGCTGATGAACATGCCGGAGGCCACGCCGCGCGTGCGCAGGATGGCCCGTACCGAGGCCCGCCCGGCGCGGGTCGCCGCGTCCCCGGCCGCCGCGCGGCCCTTCCCCACCGGGGACCGTTCCAGGAGCCGTTCCAGGGGTGGTTCCAGGGGCCGTCTCCGGGTCGTCCGGGGAACCGTCCGGGCGCCTCCACCCGCCAGAGCGAGGTGAGCGCGACCGCCGCCACGACGGCGGACACCAGCAGCGCGGTGGCGCTGGTACGGGCCATGGCGCCGTCGTGCTCGGAGACCAGCAATCCGGCCGCGACGGGGCCGCCGAGCTGGCCGAGCGAGGCGCCGACCGTGAAGTGGCCGAAGGTGCGGTCGCGTTCGCCGGGGCGCTGCGGCGGGCCACGACCGACTGCGCCCCGATGACGAAGGCCAGGTGCCCCAGGCCCATCGCCCGCTCCAGGCCGCCATGGCGGGCAGCGAGTCGGCGGTGCCGCTGAGCCCGCAGCCGACGGCGATCAGCACCACCCCGCGTACAGCAGCGGCGTGCAGCGGCCGAGGTCGGTACGGCGGCCCAGCGGTACGGCGGCGAACAGCGGCAGCAGCGCGAAGACCCGGTGATCAGCCCGACCGCTCGGGCGTCGCGCCAGCGCCAGGGCGCGGTAGGAGACGGCCGGTCTGGCCATGCTCACCGCGCCCTGCGCGAAGGCGAAGGCGATCACGAGGCGCAGCAGCCATCCGCTGCCCGTCTGTCGGGAACTCACGGTCCGATGATGCCGAACAGTGGTTCGACGGTCGGCGCCGGGTGGTGGAAGACCGTGGTTACAGGGCCGCCGGGGCGATCTGGACCGGGGCCCCGTTGAGCACCGCCGTACCGGAGAGCGGGTCGAGCCGCGAGCCGTCGTGGAGCTGGTTGACGTTGGCGCCGGGTGGGCGGCGGCCACGCCCAGCCGGGTGCCGGGCCGGTCGTGCCCCCAGCCGTGCGGCAGGCTCACCACCCCGGTCCGCACCTCGTCCGTCACCTCCACCGGGACCCGCAGCTCGCCGCCGTCGCCCTTCACGCGCGCGTACCCGCCGTCGGTGAGCCCGAGCCGGGCGGCGTCCTCGGGTGGACCTGGAGCGTGCAGCGGTTGCTGCCGCCCACCAGGGCGGGCACGTTGTGCATCCAGGAGTTGTTGGACCGCAGGTGGCGGCGGCCGACGAGCACGTAGCCGGGTTCCGGCTCGGTCAGCGCCGGCGCAGCCGGCCACCTCGGCGGCCAGCGGCTCGGGGCACAGCTCGACCGTGCCGCTGCGGGTTCTGAGCAGCTCGGGCAGGCGCGGCGCAGCGGCCCGAGGTCGATGCCGTGCGGGTGGGCGAGGACCTTCTCCAGCGTGAGCCCGTCGGGGTCCGCGCCGAAGCCGTCGCCGTACGGGCCCAAACGCAGCATCATGTCCAGCCGCCGCTCGGCGCCGCCGGACCCGCCGAGCAGCCCGGCGAGTTCGTCCGCCGTCCGGCCGTGGACCGGCGAGCGCGGGTCGGCGACGGCCCGGTCGAGGGCGTCGCGCACGATCGCGGCGTCCACCGCGTCCGGCGGGCGCCGTCCTGGCCGGAGGCGCACAGCACCAGCCGGGCCATGATCGCGGTCTCGCTCATCCGGCCCGCCTCCAGGGGACGGCCGGGCGGCTGAAGCGGACCTGGTTGCGTACGGCCAGGGAGTTGAACGCGAAGTCGAAGTGCGGGCTCTGGCCGGGCGGGGCGGCGGAGCACCACGTGCGCGTGGCGCGAGGTCTCGTTGAGGTACGGGTCGACGCTGACCATGAAGTCGACGCCCGCGAGCGCCCGGTCGAGCCGGTCGCCGTCCGGCGTGGACAGCACGGGTTGCCCGCGACCGTGATCAGCGCCCGGATCCGGCCCTCGCCCGGGTGTCCAGCTCCTCCGCGAGCGCGGCGGCGGGCAGTTCGCCCTTGGCCTCGGGGTACCCGGAGACCCTGCTGTGCCAGCGGCCGAGCGCGAAGCCCTGCCGGGGCCCGCCGGGCGGACGGCCCTGGCGGTGGCGGCGAGCGGGAACATCATGCCGCCGGGCCGGTCCAGGTTGCCGGTCAGCACGTTGAGGACGTCGATCAGCCAGCTCGCGGCGGTGCCGAACCGGGCGGCGCTGCTGCCCAGCCGCCCGTAGACCACGGCGGTGCGGGCGGCGGCCAGTTCGCGGGCCAGCCGCCGGATCTCCTCAGCGGGCACGTCACAGGCGGGGCCACGGCCTCGGGGTGAAGTCCGCCGCCAGGCGCCGTACGTCGGCCACGCCGCTGACGTGCGCGGCGACCGGGCCGACCGCCACCAGGTCCTCGGCGAACAGCACGTGCGCCATGGCGATGAGCAGCAACGCGTCACTGCCGGGCCGGATCGCCAGGTGCCGGTCGGCGAGCCGGGCGGTGCGGGTGCGCCGGGGTCGACCACGATCAGCCGCCCGCCGCGCCGCCGCAGCTCCCGCAGCCGCCGGGGAAGTCGGGAGCGGTGCACAGACTGCCACCCGAGTCCATGGGGTTGGCGCCGAGCATCAGCAGGTGGTCGGTGCGGTCCAGGTCCGGCACCGGAAGCGCCTGCGCGTCGCCGTACAGCAGGCCGCTGGAGACGTGCTTGGGCATCTGGTCCAGGGTGCTGGCGGTGAAGACGTTGCGGGTGCCGAGCGCCCCGACCAGGACGAAGGGGTAGAGGCCGCCCGCGAAGGTGTGGACGTTGGGGTTGCCGAGGTAGACGCCCGTGGCCTGGGGCCCGTAGGTGTCGAGCACCGGCCGCAGCCCGGCCCGCACGGCGGCGAACGCCTCGTCCCAGTCGGTCTCCTCAGCCGTCCGCCGCGCCGCACCAGCGGGCGCCGCAGCCGGTCGGGGTCGGCGTCCAACTGGCCGAACGCGGCGCCCTTGGGGCAGATGAAGCCCCGGCTGAAGACGTCGTCGCGGTCGCCGCGCGCGCCGGTGATCCGGCCGTCCTCGACGGTCAGGCTCAGCCCGCACGTGGCCTCGCACAGCGGGCAGATGCGCAGAGCGGTACGGCTCATCGGTCCCTCCCAAGGGGTGGCGGCGACGGCGCGCGCCCGGGGACACTCAGGGTACCGACCGGTCGGCATGTTGGGAGGCCCCGGATCCGGGCGGGGCCAGGGCACCGACCGGAGGGGATACCGGAAAGGAAGAGAGCCGCGGGGATACCGGATAAAGAAGAGAGGGGGTCAGTCGAGCACGCGGGCCAGATACGCCCGCAGCAGTTCCTTGGTCTCCGCGACGATCACGGGGTCGCCCTGCGGGTCGACGCGGAAGGCGAGTTGGAGCAGCGCGTCGGCCGCCTCCACCGCGAGCAGGAACGACACCCGCAGCCGCTCGCCCTCCTCCCCGAGCCGTCGGCCCCGCCAGCCGAGCGCGCCGCCGACCAGGGCCAGCAGCCGGTCGGCGACCAGGTGGTTGGGCTGCCGCGGCACGGCGGTCGCCGGGACGGGCATCCCGAACTCCACCAACCCGAAGCCCGGCGCCCCGCGCTTCATCTCCAGGTACTCCTCGACGACCACGTCCATCACCAGCCGCCAGTCGCCGTCCGTGGCGGTACGCGCCAGCCGCCCACGGATCCGCTCGGTGTACTCGTCGAGGTTGCGGTGCGCGAGCGCCTCGGCCATCGCGCGCTTGTTGGAGAAGAAGCGGTAGACCGAGCCGATGGGGACGCCCGCGCGCTCGGCGACGGCGCGCGTGGTCAACTCCTCGTAACCGGTCTCGTCGAGCAGCGCGGCGCACGCGTCGAGTATCCGGCCGAGGCGTTCGGCGCTGCGCCGCTGGATCGGCGCGCGCCGCAGGGCGAAGTTGGCACGCCCCATCCTGCCTGATCATTGACGCGCCCCGCGCTGATTCCTATGGTCATGCAGAGGAATCGGTCGAGCGGTGGGAGCACGCGATGGGCGACGGCACGGCGAACGGACGGCACGGCGCGGCACCCGGCACGGGCGGTGACGCCCGGTCTCCGCGGCGGCGGGCGCACAGGCGCGCGAAGAGGCGCGCAAGACCGCCGAATCCCTGCGCCACTGTCCGGGGTTCGGCAACGAACACAGCAGCGAGGCCGTCCCCGGCGCGCTGCCCGTCGGCCGCAACGCCCGCAGCGCGCGCCCTCGGGCTGTACGCGGAGCAGTTGAGCGGCACGGCGTTCACCGAGCCCCGGCCCACAACCGCCGCTCGTGGCTGTACCGGATCCGGCCCTCGGCCGCGCACCCGCCGTTCCGGCGCACCGACAACGGGCGCTGCGCGCGGCCCCTTCACCGAGACCGTCCCCGACCCCAACCGGCTGCGCTGGAACCCGCTGCCCGAGCCCGCTCCCGGCACCGACTTCGTCTCCGGCCTGTGGACCCTCGGCGGCAACGGGAACGTCACCGAGCGCACCGGCATGGCCATCCACCTCTACGCCGCCGACACCTCCATGACGGACCGGGTGTTCAGCGACGCCGACGGCGAACTGCTCGTCGTGCCCGAGCACGGCGGGCTGCTGCTGCGCACCGAGTTCGGCCTGCTGCGCGCCGAGCCCGGACACGTGGCGCTGATCCCGCGCGGGTGCGCTTCCGCGTGGAACTGCTCGACGCCACCGCCCGCGGCTACGTGTGCGAGAACTACGGCCGCCCTTCGTCCTCCCCGACCTCGGCCCCATCGGCGCCAACGGGCTGGCTAACGCCGGGACTTCCTCGCGCCCGTCGCCGCGTACGAGGACGTCGAGCGCCCGGTCGAGGTCGTCAACAAGTTCTGCGGCAACCTCTGGACGGCCACGTACGACCACTCGCCGCTGGACGTCGTCGCCTGGCACGGCAACCACGTGCCGTACGTCTACGACCTGCGCCGCTTCAACGTGATCGGGTCCATCAGCTACGACCACCCCGACCCGTCGATCTTCACCGTGCTCACCTCGCCGTCCGACACCCCGGGTCTCGCCGGGGTCGACTTCGTGGTCTTCGCGCCGCGCTGGCTGGTCGGCGAGGACACCTTCCGGCCGCCGTACTTCCACCGGAACGTGATGAGCGAGTACATGGGCCTGATCGAGGGCGCGTACGACGCCAAGACCGCGGGTCCGGGGGTTTCGTGCCCGGCGGCGGTTCGCTGCACAACATGATGTCCGCGCACGGCCCGGACCGGGAGACGTACGAGCGGGCGAGCACCGCCGAACTGGCGCCGCAGAAGGTGGCGGACGGGCTGGCCTTCATGTTCGAGACCCGCTGGCCGGTCACCGCCACCCGCCAGGCGCTGGAGGCGGGCACCGGCAGTCCGGCTACGACGCCGTGTGGCAGGGTCTGGAGCGCCACTTTCCGCCCGTGCGCCCGTGACGGGAGACCACCGCCGTGACGACCTTCGCCCCGACTCCCTCACGCTCAACCGCAAGCTGCCGCTGTGGTACCAGGTCTCGCAGTCGCTGCGCGCCTCGATACTGGGCCGCCGCCCGCACGAGCCGCTGCGGCTGCCGACCGAGGACCGGCTCGCCGAGCACTACGGCGTCAGCGTCCTGACGATGCGTCAGGCCCTGAAGGAGCTGGAGACGGAGGGGCTGATCAGCCGCCACCGGCGGCGCGGCACGTTCATCGAGCCGAGCGCCCGGCGGGCGCGCCGGTGCGGCTGCTTGGCTCGGTGGACACCATCGTCGCCCAGCAGTCCGGGGAGCGCAGCACGGTGCTGGACCACGGCCCGGTGCCCGTACCGCCCGAACTCGCCGAGTACTTCCCGGGTTGGAGGAGGCCACCGCCTTCCGCAGGCTGCGCTCGGAGGAGGCGGACGGCGAGCCCACCAACTGGGCGGAGAACCTGGTCCGGCCGGAGATCGCGGCCCTCATCGACCTCGCCGACCTCACCCGCTGGCCGATGACGAAGGTGCTCAGGGACGCGGTGGGGTACGCATCAGCCGGATCACGGACACCGTCGAGGCGCGGCTCGCGGACCCGGAGACCGCCCGTCTGCTGCGCGTCCCGCTGCTCAGCCCGATCCTGCACTACACGGGGTGACGTACGACGAGGAGGGCGGGTGGTCGACGTCGCGCGGATCCGGTACCGGGGCGACCGCTTCTCGTTCACGGTCACGATGGAGGCGCGCTGACGGTGGCGGCGCCCTGACAATCCGGCCCGCACCGGCATGATCCGCCCCGCGTTACGATGCGGGACCGGGAGGGACTGCGTGGCCACGACAGCGGATTCCGAGAGCGCCGGGACCGGCGGGACCGGCGACGGCGGCGGAGCGGCGAGACCGACAGGGCGCTGCGCGCCGAGGCGCCGCTCCTGGCGGACCTCATGCCCTGGTCGGTGCCCCGCTGCGGCTGGGCCGCGGCTGGGTGATGTCCGCGGACCGGGCGTCGCTGGCCGCGCGGTGGACCCGGCTGACCCGCGCCGACGACGAGGCCGAACGCACCCGGCTGTTCCGGCCGAGCCGTGCGCGCACCCGCGGGTCTCGGTGCCGCAGCTGCCGGGGCAGCCCACCTCCACCGCCCGGCTGGCCCGCGAGACGGGCCCGTGCCCGGAGCCGGTGCGGGTGCTGCACGGGCCCTTCGACCGGCAGTGGCTGCTGCCCGACCACCGGCTGATCGACGCCGCCCGGCCGGAGTTGTGGCGGGTGGCCGACGACCGGCAGATCCATCTCGTGGAGCCCGCCGCGCAGGGCCGGGCCGCCACCGGCGCGGTGCCCGAGCCCGGCGCCGGGCTCGGCTTCTCGGCGCTGCTGCCCGACGGCCACTCCCCGCCGGACGCCCCGGCAGGATCCGCCCGCTCTTCCGCCGCCCGGCCGGGCGGGAGCCAACCTCGCTCCTGGCCTGCTGGCCCATCTCGCGGACCGCCTCGGCGGACCGGTCACCGCGCAGGACGTGCTCGCCTGGACGGCCGCCGCGGGCCGCGCCACCCCGCGGGGTGCGTGGTGCCGCTCACGGCGGCGCCGGAGGTGTGGCGGGAGGGGTGGCGCTGGGTCACCGGGCGCTGTGGCTGCACACGTACGGCGCGCGGGGAGCCGAACACCCCGGCGCCCGGGGCACGTCGGGGCGGACCGGCCCCGGCTGCCCGGCGGCCGCCGCCCGTACGTACGGGCCGCGCTCCCCGCGCGCGGACTGCCCGACCGCATCGACTACGACCCCGACGAGGAGACCCTGCGCCTAGGCGAGGGCCGCATCGCGCCCGTGCCGAGGCAGGCGTGGGACTTCCACGCGAGCGGGGTGCGGGTGCTGGAGCTGTGGTTCGAGCGCCGTACGGCCGCGGGCGAGCCCGGGACGCTGGAGGCGGTCGCCCCGGCGGACTGGCCCCGGAGTGGACCTCGGAGCTGCTGGAGCTGATCACGGTGCTGGCGCTGCTGGCGGAACTGGAGCCGCGGCGGCGGGAGCTGGCGGGCCCGCTGGCGGACGGCCCCGGATCACCGCGGCGGAGCTGCGCGGCGTGGGCGTGCTGCCCGTGCCCGCCGCGGCCCGGCGCCCGGCGTCCGTGCTGGACCATCACGAGGAGGGGCCGGAGGGCCAGTTCGCGCTGGTGTAGGTGGCGGCGCGGGGTTGGCGGGCGGCGGAGACGGCCCCGGACAGACGAAACGACTCGGGAGGCCGGGAAGCCTCCCGAGTCGTCGTGACTGCGTCGCGCAGCGCGGAATCAGCGGCTGGAGCGGGCCGCGGCCTCCGCGCGGCCTGACGGCCCGCCGGTGCCACGGGTGGTTCAGTCGCGATTGCCGAACAGGGAACGGCGCAACCGCCGCAGTGGCGCGAACAGCGACACCTTGGCACTGCGGCTCGCCTTCCTGCGCGCGTGGTCGCGTGTGGTCAGCTCCTGCATCAGCGTCGTGGCCCCTCGGCCTCGCGCTGTGACACGGCAGGACCGCCCAGCACCGCCAGATGGCGGTCGAGGCGGGCGCTTGACGCACCGCTTCCGCAGTTAATGGCAGGCACTCGTGGCCTGCTGCGAACTGTTATCTGCTCCATGACACTCCCCACCCGTACGAGGGCACCCGCCCCGGGCAGGGTAACCCTACCCCGAGACGTCACCCGCGCATCCGAGGCCGTTGATTCACCTGCCCGTCAAGGGCGTTGGCACACCCAGCCGGAACCGTGCGGTACGTACCGCGGGCGCCGCCCGTGAACGGGCCCCGCGGCCGGGATCTTCCGCCATCCGGACAGGGACTTCCCTCCGGCCTCCCGGTGGCGGGCGGCACGGAGGGGAAGAACCCCAGGAACGGTCAGACGCCGGAGGAGAAGGCGGGGAGGTAGCCACCGGACTGCCCGGCGGCGGTGGGGTGGTACGACTCGTCGACGGGGACGGTGACGCTGTGCAGCCACGAGTCGGAGGAGCAGATCTCGTGCCCGCTGAAGCCGGGCCGTACGTCGGCGAAGGTGAAGCCGTGCGCGGACGCGCGCTCCGAGGTGATGGAGTCGAGCAGGTCCGAGGCGTCGTTGATGGCCGAGCGCTCGGCCTCGGTCAGCCCGACGCTGCACGAGCCGTTGAGCTGGTAGAAGTGCGGGTAGCCCACGACGACGACGTGCGCGGACGGCGCCTTGGACGTGATCGTGTCGTAGACCTGGTCGAGCTTGGCGGGCAGTTCGTCCTCGACGAAGGTGCGGGCCTCGTTGACGCGGTTGATGCAGTTGTCCTCGCCGGGCAGCACGCAGGTGGTCATGACGTCGGCGAAGCCCGCGTCGTTGCCGCCGATGCTGATGCTGACCAGGCCGGTGTCGGCGTTCAGCGGCCCGAGCTGGTTGTCCAGCACGTCGCCGGTGCGCGCGCCGGAACAGGCGGTGAAGTCGAAGCTGGAGGGCGAGTTCTCGGCGGCCCAGAGGGAGGGTACGCCTTGCTGCTGCGCTTGCAGTCGCCGCTGTCGCCGTAACTGCCCGAGCCGACACCGGAGGAGTAGGAGTCGCCGAGCGCCACGTAGGCGGGCCCCGCGTTGTTCTCGGCGGCGTCGGCGGCGTGGGCGGCACCGGCACCGGTGACGGCGAGGGCTGTGCCGAGGGCGAAGGCGGTCGCGGCTGCCTTGAGCCGGGAAAGTCTCATCAATGCTCCCTGTGGGGATCTCTGGCGGCTCCGCCGCGGTCCCGTGCCCTCCCGGGAAGGGAGCGCACGTCGACCGAAGCGGTCATATGGGGACACAGAGGCGCGGTGACCCCACTGACATGCCTATGTCATCCCGCCAAGACGGGCGTTCTATGCGTGTAGCTGGGAAAATATTGCGCCGCTCTGGAGCCGATCACTCCGATTCCGGCGTCACGCACGCCTCGTGTCGCGCCCCTGAACGCGCCGACACGCCCTGGCAGCAGCCCGAACGAGCCCGGTCAACTCCCGTACTCGTATGGCTGATTCGTACATACGCCGCATCTTGACGCGCGTCCGACGACTGCGCGACATTGAAGCCCGGCATCCGGGGCGTCGGGGGCAAAGTAACCAATGCAGACGATCAGTGACAACAGACCTGTCGACAGATCGGCGCGCGGGCGTTCCTTCCGGTGGCCGCCGGAGCCGCGGCCGGCATCGGGGGTGGGAGCCGTGCTGGCGTTCGCCGACCTCGACTCGCCCCTGCGCGCGCCGTTCACCCTGTTCTTCCTGATCGTGGCGCCCGCCTCGGCCGTCGGCTCGACGCTGCGCGGGCTCGACCCGCTCAGCCGACCGGTGCTCGCGGTGGCCGGAGCCGTCGTGCTCGACCTGCTGGTCGCCCAGGCCATGCTGGCCCTGCACCTGTGGTCGGCGCGCGGCGGTGTGCTCGCGGTCGGCGGCCTGAGCCTGTTGATCCTGCTGCCGGCGCAGGCCTGCGAGCGCGCCGTACGAGTCGGCGACACGGCGCGGAACGCCATGAGGGAACCGGGGTTGAGACGTGGACATCGGCATATACCGGCCCGGTGAGCTGTCCGCCGCGGACCGTGCCGCCTGGCGCACGCTTCAGGCGCAGGCCCATCTCGAAGGGCGCCCAGCTGGGCAACCCTTCCTGGCGCCGGAGTTCACCCTGGCGCTCGGCCACTGCCGACCGGGGTGCGGATCGCGGTCGTCCGCGAGGACGGCGAGCCGGTGGCCTTCTTCCCGTACCAGCGCACCCGGCTGGGCGTGGGCCGGGCGATCGGGCTGGGCCTGTCGGACGCGCAGGGCTGGTCCACCGGCCCGGGTTCCAGTGGGACGCGCGGGAGCTGCTGCGGGCGTGCCGGCTCACCGTGTGGGAGTTCGACCACCTGGTGGAGGGCCAGAAGCCGTTCGAGGTGGGCGCGCGGGCGGCGTTCACCTCCCCGGTGATCGACGTGGAGCAGGGGTACGAGACCTATCTGGCCCATCTGCGCACCACCTCGCCGAAGTTCACCCGCACCACGCTCGCCAAGGAGCGCAAGCTCGGCCGGGACGTGGGCCCGGTGCGCTACGTGCACGACGAGCGCGACCCCGGGCGCTGCGCACGCTGATCGACTGGAAGTCGGCGCAGTACCGCAGGACCGGGCGGAGCGACCGCTTCGCCCGCCCCTGGATCAACCACCTGGTGGACCGGCTCTTCCACACCCGCGACGCGTCCTTCCGCGGCCAGTTGTCGGTGCTCTACGCCGACGAGCGGCCGGTCGCCGCGCACTTCGGGCTCAGTTCCGAGCGCGTGCTCGCCTGCTGGTTTCCTGCGTACGACACGGAATACGCCAAATACTCACCCGGGCTCGTCCTCCATCTGCGGATGGCACAAGGAGCCGCCGCGGAAGGCATGGCCTATCTCGATCTGGGTCGTGGGAAAAACAATACAAAGATTCCCTCAAGACCCGGGACCTCAATGTGTCGGAGGGCTGGGTGAGCCGTCCTCATCCGGTGACCGTCGCCCATCTGGCACGTCGCGCACCGGTACGCGCCCTGAGAAACACGGTGGTATCGAGACCGGAACTGTTCGGGCCCGCGGACCGGTTGCTCAAACGCTTCGGCGGTTTCCGCCAGCGATCTTGACGAACATAATTCCCAAAGGAGGATTTTCGGCGTCCGGCTTGCCATACGGACCGAATAGTCAATACCGTCGTACATCGTCCCGCATCGGCTCATCATTCAGACGACCCAGGGAGGGTGCGAGCGTCGCGGTGAGCACCGGCGCGGGGACGCGGTGGGGTGCCGCGCCCGGCCGAACACTTTCTTCGCGGGCCGGGACGCGTGCCGCACGGCCAGAAACATCCAGCCAGCTCACCCATGCCCATTTCCGTGGGGCGGGGTGAGATCCCCCTTCGAACCGGATACACCAACGGACCGCCCGGGGTGGGCGGTCCACCGGACGAGAGGAAACATCGTCATGAGCGCGTCTGTGCGTCCGGCAGGGCCGAGAGAGATCCGATACCGAGCGCGCGGCATTACCGCCCGGTCTCGTCTCATCTCGCGATCGCTCCACCGGTGAGCGTGGTCATTCCGGCACTCAACGAGGCAGAGAACCTTCCGTACGTATTCAAGACCCTGCCGGCCTGGATCCACGAAGTGGTTCTGGTCGACGGAATTCCACGGACAACACCGTCGACGTGGCGCGGGGTTGTGGCCCGAGGTGAAAGTCGTGTGCCAACGGGGCCGTGGAAAGGGCGACGCCCTCATCACGGGATTCGCCGCCTGCACGGGGACATCGTGGTGATGATCGACGCCGACGGTTCCGCCGACGGCGCGGAGATCGTCAGTTACGTGTCGGCGCTGGTCTCCGGCGCGGACTTCGCCAAGGGCTCGCGGTTCGCCAACGGCGGCGGCACGGACGACATGACGGTCATCCGCAAGCTGGGCAACCGCGCGCTGACGTCGCTCGTCAACCACAAGTTCGGCGCCCGCTACACCGACCTGTGCTACGGCTACAACGCCTTCTGGCGCCACTGTCTGGACGAGATCGCCCTGGACTGCGCGGGGTTCGAGGTCGAGACGCTGATGAACATCCGCGTCGTCAAGGCGGGGCTGCGGGTGCAGGAGATACCGAGCCACGAGTACGAGCGCATCCACGGCACCAGCAATCTGCGGGCCGTGCGCGACGGGCTGCGGGTGCTGCGGGTGATCCTGCGCGAGCACGCCGGTGGGCGGCGGCGCCCGTGGTGGTCTCCCCGCGGTCCGGGGTGAGGTGTCGTGACTCCCGCCCCGCCGGGGACGCGCCCGGCTCCGCGTCTCCGTGGTCATCTGCGCGTACACCGCGGACCGTTGGGACGATGTCCTGGCCGCCGTGGCGTCGGTGGGCGCCCAGTCCCGTCCGGCCCACGAGACGCTCGTGGTGGTGGACCACAACGCGTCACTGCGGGAGCGGCTCGCGGACCACTTCGGCGGCGCGCCGCCGGGCGGCGCCGGGTCCGCCCGGCCCCGGTGCTCGCCAACGCGGGCCCGCGCGGCCTGTCGGCGGGCCGCAACACCGGCGTCGCCGCGGCCACCGGCGAGGTGATCGCCTTCCTCGACGACGACGCGGTCGCCGCGCCCGACTGGCTGCGGCACCTGGCCGACGCGTACCAGGACCCCGGGTCATGGCCGTCGGCGGCCGTACGGAACCGGTCTGGGCCGCCGGGCGGCGGCCCGCCTGGTTCCCGAGGAGTTCGACTGGGTGGTGGGCTGCACCTACCGGGGCTGCCGCCGGGCCGGGTGCCGGTGCGCAACGTGCTGGGCGGCAACGCCTCCTTCCGCCGTGCGGCCTTCGAGGTCGCGGGCGGCTTCGCGAGCGGCATCGGGCGCGACGGCGGCAAACGACCGCTGGGCTGCGAGGAGACGGAGCTGTGTATCCGGCTGACCCGCGCCCTCCCGGAGGCGGTGCTGCTCATCGACGACCGCGCCGTGATCCACCACAAAGTGCCGCCGTCCCGCGAGCGGTTCGGCTACTTCCGCACCCGCGCCTACGCCGAGGGGCTGTCCAAGGCGCTGGTCAGCCACAGCGTGGGCGTCCGGGCCGGGCTGGCGGCCGAACGCCGCCACACCGCCCGGTGCTGCCCGCCGGGTGGCCCGCGGGCTGCGCGACGCGCTGCTCGGGCGGCCCGGCGGGGCGGCCGCGCCGCCGCGATCGTGGCGGGCACGGCCGCCGCGGTGTGCGGCTACGCGGTGGGCACCGCCCGCGCCCGGTGCGGCGCCGCACCGGCGTTCGCGGCCCCTCGCTCGTCGTGCTCCCGCCCGTCGCTCCGGAGGCCGACGCGGGCGCCGGTGGCGTACGGAAGGTGCGGCGTGAGAGCGGAGCCCGTGCCGATCCTGATGTACCACGCGGTCGCGCACGCCCGTCCGGGCGGCCCGGCGGCTGTCGGTGGCGCCCGAGGCGTTCGCCGCGCAGCTGGCGCTGCTCGACGCGTCCGGGTTCACGCCGGTGACGTGCGAGCGGCTGGCCGACGCCTGGCGGAACGGGCGGCGCTGCCGCCCAGACCCGTACTGATCACCTTCGACGACGGCTACGAGGGCGTGCACCGGTACGCCCTGCCCGCGCTGGCCCGGCACGGCTTCCCGGCCACGCTGTTCGCCTCCACCGGGTGGCTGCGCGGCCGGTACGACACCGGGGCGCGCTCGACCTCATGCTCGACTGGCCGCAGGTGCGCGAACTGGCCGCCGCGGGCGTGGAGATCGGCGGGCACAGCCACACCCACCCGCAGCTGGACGGGGTCGACGACGAACGGCTGTGGTTCGAGGTGCTGCGCTGCCGGGAGATCCTCACCGCCGAACTGGACCGCCCGCCGGTGTCGTTCACCTACCCGTACGGGCACTCCGACCGCCGGGTGCGCCGCACGGTGCGCGCGGCCGGGTTCGGGGTCTCGCTGGCCGTGGGCAACGCCCTGGCCGCGCCCGGCCAGGGCCCGTACGCGCTGCGGCGGCTGACGGTGCGCAGGTCCACCGGCATCGAGGAGTTCGAGCGGCTGGTCAACGGCCGGGCGCTGGTCCGCTCGTACGCCGCGGACCGCGCGCTCACCAAGGGTACGCCCTGATCCGCAGGTCACGACAGTTCATACGGAAGGTGAGCTGAACCGGTGTCCACGACCACCCGGCCCGAGGAGCGGACGGCCGCCGCGCACCGGGCGGCCGACCGCGGCGGCGAGCGCAGCCCGCTGTTCCGCAACGCCTACGCGCTGATGCTCAACACCGGCATCTCCGCGGTCCTCGGGCTCGGCTTCTGGCTGGCCGCGGCCGGTACTACTCCGAGGACGCGGTCGGCCAGGGCTCGGCGGCCATCGCCGCCATGAAGCTCCTCGCGGGGCTCACGGCGGTGACGCTGACCGGGGCGCTGGCCCGCTTCATCCCGGTCGCCGGGCGCGCCACGGGCGCCTGGTGTTCGTGACCTACGCGGGCAGTTCGGCCGTGGTGGCGTTCGCCGCCGGGGTGTTCCTGCTCACGCTGAACGTGTGGGGCCCTCGTACCGCTTCCTGCACGGGCCCGTGCACGGCGTCGGGTTCGTCGTCGCCGTGGTGGCCTGGTCGCTGCTGACGCTCCAGGACGGGGTGCTGACGGGGCTGCGCAGCGCGTTCTGGGTGCCCGTCGGCAACACCGTGTTCTCGGCGGTGAAGCTGCTGCTGCTCGTCGCGCTCGCCACGGCCGTCCCGACGGCCGGGGTGTTCGTGTCGTGGTGGCGGCCATCGCGGTGTCCGTCGTGCCGCTCGGCTGGCTGGTGTTCAGACGCCTGGTGCCCCGGCACACCGAGGCCACCGCGGACACGGCCCGCCCCTTCGTACCGGGAGATGGGCCGCTTCCTCGCCGGGGACTACACCGGCTCGCTGTTCTCGCTCGCCGTCGTCTACGCGGTGCCGGTCATCGTCGCCTCCCAGGTCGACGCGAGCGACAACGCGTACTTCTACATCACCACGACCATCGGCGGCACCACGAACCTGCTGGCCATCAACATGGGCGCGTCGCTGACCGTGGAGGGCTCGCACGACCCGGCGCGGCTGGCCGAGAACTGCCGGGCGGCGCTGCGCCGGATGGCGCGCATCATGATCCCGGTCTGCCTGTTCCTGTTCGTCTTCGCGCCGCGGATCCTGGGCGTGTTCGGGCCGGGGTACGCGGACCAGGCCACGCCGCTGCTGCGCTGGTTCGCGGTGGGCGCGGCGCTGCGGGTGGTCATCGAGACGTACTTCGCGCTGCTGCGGGCCCAGAGCCGCACCTCGGGGCTGGCCTACCTCCAGGGTCTGCTGTGCGTGCTGGTGCTGACGCTGACGCTCGTGCTGCTGCCGCGGATGGGGCTGACGGGCGCGGGGTGGCCGAGGTCTTCAGCCTCGCGGTGATCGCCTCGATCGCCTCGGTCCGGCTCTACCGGGTGCTCAGGGTGCGCACCGTCCCGGCGGCGGACGACCCGGCGTGGGCCGACGGCACCGCGCCCGACGGGGACTTGGCGGACCTCGCCGTCAACGGCGACCGCGGTGACGCGGTACCGCCGCCGGTGCGCGACCGGCGGGACGCGCGCGAGGGCGTGCGCGCGGCTGGTACGGGACGGGCTGGGCGCACCACACGGAGCTGGACGTGGACACGCTGCCGCTCGGGCTGCGCGTGGACTTCGAACACCCGGAGCGGCGGCCGGACATGCGGCAGGGGCCGCAGGTCATGCCGGGCCGGGCGCCCGATCCGGCGCGGACGCCGCCGTGGCAGTCCCCGAGACCCCGGAGCCGCCGGAGACACCGGAGACGCCAGGGCCGCCGGAGACCCGGAGCCACCGGAGATGCCGGAGACACCGGTCGGGGCGTTCCCGGGAAGCTCCGCGGCGCCCCGGAGAAGGCGCCCCGGAGAAGGAGCGCGTGGGGCGCGCGTCAGACGGTCGCGCGCCGAACTGGGCGTGTGGGCCCTGCTGGGCACGGCGCTCGCGCTGTACTGGCTGCCGCTGACCCGCGTCACCGACACCGGCCTGGACGCCATGGACGGGCTCGGGCTCGTCTCCGTACTGCCGCCCGCGACGCTGGCCGGGGCCGCCCTGCTGGTGGCCGCGTTCGCCTCCGCGCTGCGGCTGGAGGGCCAGCGGCGGGCGCTGCTCACGGTGACCCTGCTCGCCACCGTGGTCTCGCTGCACGCCCTGCCGGCGGTGCTGGAGAGCGAGCCGCGGTTCGCGACCGCGTGGCAGCACCTGGGCTTCCTCGACTACATCGGCCGCACCGGCGAGGCGGTGCCGAACCTGGACGCGCGGTGGAGCTGGCCGGGCTTCTTCGCGGGCGCCGAGTTCGTGGCGGCGGCCTGCGGGTGCGGGACCTCACCGCGCTGCTGCGCTGGTGGCCCACCGTTCTGCAACTGCTGTACCTGGCACCGCTGATGGTGCTGCTGCGGGCGGTGCGGGCGGGCTGGCGCGCCAAGTGGACGGCGGCCTGGTTCTTCGCCCTGTGCGGCTGGGTGGGCCAGGACTACTTCTCCCGCAGGGCTTCACCTACCTGCTCTACCTGGTCTTCGTCGCCGTGCTGCTGGTGTGGTTCCGCGAGCCGCGGATGCTGCGCGGCAGACGGTGGCCCGGCGAGGCGGAGGTCGCGGACGCCACCCCGGCACAGCGCACGGCCCTGCTCGGGCTGCTGATCGCGCTGTTCGCGGCGGCGGTCGCGGCCCACCAGCTGACCCCGTTCGTGATGCTCGGGGTGGCCACGGCGCTGGTGCTGGCGCGCCGCTCCACGCTGCGCGGACTGCCGCTGCTGGGCTCGGTGATGGTCGCGGCCTGGGTGGGGATCCTCGCCGAGCCGTACTGGTCGGGCCACTTCCAGGATCTGTTCGGCGGCGTCGGCGGGGTGGGCGGCAACGTCTCCTCCTCGGTGTCCGGCCGGATCGAGGGCGGCAGCAGCGTCCACAAGCTGGTGCTGTACACGCGGGTGGCGCTGGCGGGCGGGTGCTGGCGTTCGCCTGCTGGGGTGCTGCGGCGGCGCGCCGCGGATTCGCCGAGCGCTCGCTGCCGGTGCTCACCTTCGTGCCGTTCCTCGCGTTCGGCATGCAGTCCTACGGCGGCGAGATGGCGCTGCGCGTCTTCATGTTCACGCTGCCCGGCGCGTGCGCGCTCGCCGCGCTGGCCCTGTTCCCGAAGGTGCCCGGGGACCGGACGGCCGGGGACCGGCGCGGGCGCTGGCGCCGTTCGCCGCCCTGATGGCGGGCCTGGTGCTGGTGCTGGGCTTCCTGGTGGCCCGCTGGGGCAACGAGCAGTTCGAGCGGGTGCGGCCGGGCGAGGTCGCGGCGATGGACTACGTGTACGCGCACGACGAGCCGACCGCGCGCGTGCTGTGGATGACCGACGACCCGTGGTCGACGTGACGCCCGCGATGCCCTGGGGCGCGCGGGACATGGAGCGGGTCGGCTACGTCCCACGCGCGCGCCGCGCGACCCGGCGGCCGTGGGGGCGTGGTGACGGCCCTGCGGGACGCGGGGCCGGGGTCGTACCTGCTGGTCAACCGCGGCCAGTCGGCGTATCTGGAGCTGAAATCGGGCTACGCGGACGGCTGGCACGGCAGGCTGCTGCGCTCGCTGGACCACCGCGCCGAGCTGCGCCGGGTGCTGGTCAACGGCGACGCGTCGCTGTACGAGCTGCGGCGGCGACCGCCGGGCGGGCCGCGGATCCCGCCCCGGCCCGCCGGGTCCCGTGGTGACCTGGACGCCGTGGACGGTCATCGGAGCGCTGGCCGCGGCGGTGCTGGTGGTGCTGCTGACGGCGCGTGAGGTGCTGCGGGTGGCGGCCCGCCCGAGCGTGCGGCGGCTGCGGCTGCTCCAGTCGTGGTTCTGGTTCGCGCTGCCGCTGGTGGGGCTGCTGGCGGCGGCGCTGGTGCAGCGGTTCGTGACGATGGCCTGAGGCGGGGGCCGGGCCGGGGCGAGGACAGGGGCCGGGGCCGGAGCCCGGGAGCCGAGGCCAGGGCCGGGGCCGGAGCCCGAGAGCCAGGCCCGAGAGCCGAGGCCAGGAGCCCGGGAGCCAGGGAGCCGGGCCGGGGCCCGGGGCCGGAGCCGGGAGAGGTCAGCGGCCGAGCCAGCGCAGGGCGTACGGCCCCATGTCGAACGTCCGGCCGTCGACCCGCGCCTTGATCGGCCGGTCGAGGGTGTTCACGACTAGGACGGTGTCGTCGTCGGCGAGCACCCGCACGTGGGGCCGGTCGTCCTCCGCCACCGGCACCCGGCGGAAGTCGGTGTCCGGCGGGAAGGCGCGGGCGAACCGGGTGAGCAGGTCCATCATCGGCAACGGGTCGCCGCCGCCCGCCAGTTCGGTGCTGCGCCACAGACAACCGGGGCAGTCGGCGCCGGTCTCCTGCGGGTTCCAGTAGAACGCCGCGTCCGCGCCGCCCTGGCCAGCGCGATCATCGCGGCGGCCTGCACGGCGGTGCGGTGCGCCTCGCTCCAGCGGTCCCCGCCGCCGTCCTCGTCCGGATCTCGCGGCTCCACGTACCACTCGGCCCACCACACCGGCAGGTGGGTGAGTTCGGTCAGCCAGCGCGTGACGTCGGTGAACTTGGCGGTGGCGCCGAACTCGTCGGGCAGCGTCCGGCGGCCGTCGCGGGTGAAGCTGGCGCCGTCGACGACCACGAAGTCCGCGCCCGCCTTGTGCTGGTTCCAGTACGTCAGGGCGTCCACCGCGCGCCGGTCCAGGCCGCCCCAGGCGCCGTGCACCCGCGAGGAGGCCATCGGGTCACCGGGCCGCTCGCTGTCGGCCACCACGTACGGGCCGCCGACCAGATTGGCCGGGTCCCGTTTCTTCAGCTCCTCGTAGACGAGGTTGTACAGCCGGGTGTACCCCTCCGCGTCCCAGCGCCGTCGGCCGTCGTCGTAGAAGCCCTTCAGCTCGTTCCACACGACGAAGTGCCGTACGTCCGGGTAGCGTTCGGCGATCTTCCCGGCCAGCTCGGCGAAGTCCCGGTAGTGGTCGGGGCTCGGGGCGGTCTCCAGGGACGACTGCGACCAGTTGGTCCGGCCCGCCGTGCCACCCTTCATCCAGTCGGGGCGCAGCACAGGGTGAGCACGGGGTGCCGCCGGTCGCGCGGACCAGGGCGACGCGGCGGTCCAGATCGCTGAAGTCGTAGTGGCCCGGCGAGGGTTCGGGGTTGCCCGCGCCCCAGCCCATGATGGCCTGGACCTGCGGCATGGGCTGCGCGGCGAGCGACTTGTCGACCTTCTCGCGGGCGCCGTCGCCGCCGTGGTCCGCGCTGTACTGGGTGTGCGTGAACCCCACCCCAGGGCCGTCGTGGGCGCGCCGTCACCGCCCTGGCCGGGCCGGTCCCGGCCGCCGGGCCACACGCCGCAGGTGGCCAGCGCCAGGACCAGCGCGCACACTCCGGCGGCCGAGGCGAGAGTGATGCGCCACCGCCTGACTGTTGGTGTCACCGTTACGTCCCCATCGTGACGTCGCACAACGGGTAAGACTATCCGGGAACACCCCCATTCCGGTGAGTTAGCCCGGAACCGTTCGGGAACGCCTATAAACCCGTGTACGCGGGACCGCCGGTGCTGGATCATGGCCGCGACGTCCACCGCCCCGCACGGCGCCCGACTCTCCCCGGAGGCAGATCCTGCACACCACGCCCGCCGAACAGTCCCTTCCCATCCGACTGAACGTCGACGACGGCGACTCGCCGTCCGATGTCATCGACGCCCTGTTCCTCGGGCGCTTCACCACCGGCGAGCAGCCGTACGCACGAAGTCGCTCCGTGGACCGGGTGAAGTCCGGGGCGACGCTGCTCCCGGCGTCCGGCTCGGTGCTGCGCTCCGCCCGCGACGACGACCGCAGCGCGTTCCTCGCCGAGGGCGAGGGCTGGACCCTGCTGGTGTCGCGGTGGGCGCGGGGCGCCGACGTGACCGTGACGGCGGTCGCGGACGAACTCGCCGAGCGGGTGCTGCGCGAGGCGGTCGAGGACGCCGAGGACGAGCCGGAGCCGCAGCCCGACAGCGTGGCGATGGGCTTCTGGTACCTCTCCCGCTGCGCGGCCCGCGCCGCACCACCCGGCAGATCTCGGCCGGGACCTGGGAGGAGGTGCGCGCGAACTACACGGCCCCGGTCGCCGAGGCGATGGACGGGCTGATGAAGGTCTCCCCGAGGACATCTCCGGGCGGCTGTTGCTGCTGCACGGCCCGCCGGGCACCGGGAAGACCTCGGCCCTGCGCACCCTGGCCCGCTCCTGGCGGGACTGGTGCCAGGTGGACTGCGTGCTCGACCCGGAGCGGCTGTTCACCGACGTCGGCTATCTGATGGACATCGCGATCGGCGAGGACGACACCTCCGGCAAGAGCCGCTGGCGGCTGCTGCTCCTGGAGGACTGCGACGAGCTGATCCGCGGCGAGGCCAAGCACCAGGCGGGCCAGGCGCTGTCCCGGCTGCTGAACCTGACGGACGGCCTGCTGGGCCAGGGGCGGAACGTGCTGGTGGGCGTGACCACCAACGAGGACCTGGAGCGGCTGCACCCGGCGGTCGTCCGGCCGGGCCGGTGCCTGGCCCGGATCGAGGTGGGGCAGCTGACCCGGACCGAGGCGGTGGACTGGCTGGGCACCGAGGACGGCGTGGGGCGGCAGGGCGCGACGCTGGCGGAGCTGTTCGCGCTGCGGCGCGGTACCGGCCCGGCGGCGGTGCCGAACCAGGGTCCGGCGCGGACGCGGGTTGTACCTGTAACCGCCGGCCGCCCGGGGCGCCCGGGCGGCCGACAGTCCCGGAAGTCGACGGTCACGCGCGGCCAGCGGTCAGGCGTACAGCTCCCGCAGCCGCACCGACAGGCACGTCACGCACCCTCCAGCTTCTCGAACTCGCCGATGTCGACGGGCACCGGCTCGTAGCCGAGGTCGGCGAACAGCTCGGCGGTGCGCGGCGCGCTCGCCGCCATCAGCAGCCTGCCGCCGCCGAGCAGCACCACGTGCGCCCGGACTCCTCGGGCACCGGCAGGAAGCGCGCGAAGGCCCCGGGTCGTCCACCAGCGGCGGGTAGCCGACGACGGTGCCGTCCGGCAGCGCGGTGACCGCCGACTTCAGATGGAGGACGCGGGTGACGGGGACGGCGACCACGCGCGCGCCCAACGGTTCGAACGCGGCGCGCAGTTGCCGTACGCCGTCGGCGTCGGTGCGCCCGCCGCGCCCCACGTACACGGTGTCACCGACCTTGAGCACGTCGCCGCCCTCCAGCGTCCGGGCGGCCGGACCCGGTTCACGAAGGCGCCGAGGCCGGTCACGGTCTCCTCGGCCGCGGCGGTCTCCGGTCTGCGGGAGGGGCGCCGGGCCGGGCCAGCAGCGCGGCGTTGCGGAAGACGACCATGGTGTCCTCGACGAACACCGCGTCCGGGCAGTCGTCCGCGGGCGGCACCTCGACCGGCTGCCAGCCGTGGTCGCGGAGCGCGGCGACGTAGCCCTCCCACTGCCGCAGCGCGAGCGCGGTGTCCACGGGTCTGCGGTCGATGTGGGTGACCAGCCCCTCGGCCAGCCGGGGCCGGGGCGGCGGACGAGGGCCTTGGCTGCGGGCACGGGCGTCACCTCTTCCTCTTCCTGTCCCTGTTCTTGTTCTTGTTCCTGTTCCTGTTCCTGTCAGCTCCGGTCGTACGCGGCGCGCAGCGCTCCTCGGCCGCGGCGAGGGCCGCGGCGCGGTCCAGGCCGAGCCGCAGCGCCCGCTGGGCGTAGATCTCGGCGGCGGCAGCGGCCTGGCGCTGGGCGGCGTCGCCCGCGGCGGCCACGAAGGTGCCGTGGCGGCCACGCGTCTCGATCACACCGTCCGCCTCCAGGGCCCGGTACGCCTTGGCGACGGTGTTCGCCGCGAGCCCGAGCTGTTCGGCGAAGCCGCGTACGGTCGGCAGTTTGTAGCCCACCGGGAGGCGCCGGAGCGCGCCTCCTCCGCGAGCTGGGCACGGATCTGCTCGAACGGGGCGGTCGCCGACTCGGGGTCGACGGTGATCCGCAAGGCCACGGTGAGGCTCCTCTGGTACGGGTACGCGGCGTCCCGCCCATTGTCCGCCACGGCTCCGGGCCGACGGCGCGCCGCCGCCGGTCGCGGGAAAACCGGCGGCGGCGGGCCGTCCGCCCGTCGTAGCCTGCGGCGCCATGACACTCCTCACGCGCGTCTTCCGCGCCGACGACGCGCCCGCCGTGGCCCAGGCGCGGCGCTGCGCCTACCCGCACCTGGTGACCACCGCGCGGACGGTGCGCTGGGAGGCCGAGGGCGCGCCCGCGCGGCGGGCGCGGCTGATCGTGGCCGAACTCGACGGCGAGGTCGTCGGATCGGCCGACACCGGGCTGCTGCCCGACAGCGCGGAGCCGGGCCAGGCGTACGCCAACGTCACCGTGCGCGCCGACGCCCGCGGCCGGGGCGCCGGTTCCGCGCTGGTCTCCGCCGCCGAGGCGTACCTCGCCGGGCTCGGCGCCGCCCGGTGCTGGCCTGGGCGCTCGACGAGCCCGCCGCGGCCACCTTCGCCGAGCGCCGCGGCTACCGGCCCGGCCGCGGCTCCCGCGTCCAGCGCCTAGACCTGGCCCGCGCCCGCTGCCGCCGCTGCCGGACGCCCTCCCGGCCGGGGCCGAGCCGCGCACCGTCGCGGACTTCGCGGACGACCGCCGCCCGCTGTACGAGGCCGACCTCGAATGCGCCGCCGACGAACCGGGCGACGTCGCGGCCGGAGCCGTCCCGTACGCCGCGTGGCTGGCCCTCACCTGGGACCACCCGGCGCTGGACCGCGCGCTGAGTTCGGTGGTCGTGGTGGACGGCTCGGTCGCCGCGTACAGCCTCGCCCACACCG
Organism: Streptomyces sp. M19; assembly: GCA_038070365.1. GTDB lineage: Bacteria > Actinomycetota > Actinomycetes > Streptomycetales > Streptomycetaceae > Streptomyces. Next base: position 1,911,970 of record JAMYWE010000001.1, read on the forward strand.
ACGGCCACGGCCGGTACTGGTCCGGCATGACCGGCACCCGCCGTGCCCACCGCGGGCGCGGGCTGGCCCGGCTCGCCAAGCACGACTCCTGCGGCGCGCCGCGCCGCGGGCGTCACGGACGCCTTCACCGGCAACGACGGCGGGAACGCGCCGATGCTGGCGGTCAACCGGTGGTTCGGCTACACGCCGTACCTCGCGGAGCGGCGCTGGATACGGGAGTTGGGCTGAGCGAGCGCGCCGGGACGCGGGCCGAGACGTCCCGCCCCGCCGCGGGGAGCGGCGGAGGCGGGGTCCCGGTGCCGGGCGAGGGGAGGGGAAGCCGCCCGGCGCCGGGAGTTCAGGAGGGCGCCGCCAGGGCGCCGGTCGCGGCGCCGCACGGGCGCGCGCGGGACCGGCACGAGGGTGCTTCGAAGCATGAAACACACCGCCTTTCCCGGTCCGCGACAATTTGTGAAGCGGGCCACATCGTGCACCCGGGTTAACCTCGTGTCTCGCTTCCGGTATTAAGAGACTTTGTGGTCCTTGCGTTCATCCGGGGAAGGGTTCGCTCGATGACGAAAGTGCTGGTCGTCGACGACGACTTCATGGTCGCCAAGCTGCACAGCCGGTACGTGGCCGCGACCGAGGGCTTCACGGTCGCGGGGTCGCGCACACCGGCGCCGAGGCGCTGCGCGCCGCCGCCACGCTGCGCCCGGATCTCGTCCTGCTGGACGTCTACCTGCCGGACATGGACGGCATCAACGTGCTGCGCCGGATCCGCGCGCGCGACGAACGCCACTATGTGGACGCGGTGTTCGTCACAGCCGCCAGGACGCGCACGTCGTGCGCGAGGCGCTGCGGGCCGGGGCGCTGCACTACCTGATCAAGCCGTTCGACCGGGCGGCGCTCCAGAACCAGTTGCGGCACGTCGCCGCCCACCGGGCCCGGCTCGCCACCTCGGCGAGGCCAACCAGGACCAGGTGGACCAGATCTTCGGCAGCCGCCCGCGCGGCTCCCGCGACCTCCCAAGGGGCTCGCCCGCACACCGCCGAACTCGTCGAACGGGCGCTGCGCGAGCACGTGGACGGGCTGTCCGCCTCGGAGTGCGCCGAGGCGGGCGCGTTCTCCCGGGTCAGCGCCCGGCGCTATCTGGAGTACTTCGTGTCGACCGGCCGCGCCGAGGTGAGCCTGCGCTACGGGGTACGGGCCGCCCCGAGCGCCGCTACCGCTGGCTCGCCTGACCCCGCCCCGAACCAACCCGGCCCGGCTCAGCCCGACTTGACCCCGTCTCCTGGTGGATCTCCTCGGCCCGGCCGCGGGCCTCGGCGGCGGCGTCCGGGTCGCCCAGCGCCGTGCGGGCCTGGGCGAGCAGTGTCAGGGCGCGCGCCTCGCCGAGGCGGTGGCCGGTCTCGACCTGGATCGCGACGGCCCGCTCGGCCAGCGGCCCGACCCGCTCCGGCTGACCGGCCGCCAGGTGGATCGCGGCGCGCTCGGTGAGGACCTGGCCCTCGACGAGCCGGAATCCGCAGCGGCGGGCCAGCGACTCGGCGTCGTGCGCCCGCGACAGGGCCTCCTCGTACCGGCCCACGCAGCGCAGCCCGGCCGCCAGGCCCAGCAGGCTGTCGGCCTCGGCGCGCCGGTTCTCGGCGGCGCGGGCGGCCAGCAGCGCCCGCCCGTTGGTCTCGGCCGACAGCCGCCCGTCGCCCGCTCTGCGCTGGGCGTCGGCGAGGGTGTTGAGCGCGTCGGACTGGATGCGCCGGTTGCCGGTGCCCAGGGCGAGCCCCAGCGCCCGCTCGGCCATCTCCAGGCTCTCGGCGTGCCGCCCGTACTCCAGCAGCACCCGCGCGGTGACCAGCAGCGACACGGCGTGGCCGTTGCGGTAGCCGACGGCCTCGTTGAGCGCGAGGGCCTCCCCAGGACGTCGAGCGCGTCGCGCAGCCGCCCGTTCTCCCAGTACACGATGGCCAGGTTGTCCAGGTGGTTGGCCTCGTAGCTGCCGCCGATGGCCTTGCGGCGCACCAGCAGCGCCAACTCCAGGTCCCGGGTGGCGTCCTGGAGCCGCCCCATGTCCCGGTGGACCATGCCGACGCCGATGAGGGCGAGCGCCTCGGCGACCGACTGGCCGTACTCGCGCAGGATCTCTATGGCCGCGGAGAAGTTGCCGAGGGCGTCGTCCAGCCGGGCCAGTTCCCACTCGACCCAGCCGAGGCCGGACAGCGCGGCGCCGACGCCGGGGCGCCAGTCGATGGCCTGGTGGAGTTCGACCGCGCGGGTGTGGTGGAAGGCGGAGTCGCCCAGCCGCCCCTGGTCCCACAGGGTGTAGCCGAGGCTGTAGTACATGGCGGCCTCGCCGAGCAGGTCGCCCTCGGCCACCGCCGCGTCCAGCGCGTGCTGCGCGGTGACCTGCCAGGTGCCGCGCGGCAGGCAGAGCCAGAAGTAGCCGATCATCGCGTCGGCCAGGTGCCAGGAGACCGCGCGCGGGCCCTCGCCCACGGTCCGCTCCACGGTGGCCAGCAGGTTGGCACGTTGGGCCTCAAGCCAGCCCAGCGCCGCTCCCTCGTCGGCGTGGTGCACCGGCTCGCGCAGCGTGGGCACCGGCAGCACCTTGATGCCGGGGGTGAAGGCGGGGTGTCCGCGGTGGCCGGGACCAACTCGTGCGGCAGCCGCGGGATCTGCGGGTAGAGGACCTGCGCGGCGGCCAGGGCGCCGCGCAGGTACCAGGTGTAGAGCCGGTCGCGGGCGGCCGTCAGCTCGGCGGGCGAGTCCTCGGCCCCGTACCGCTCGTTGGCGTACTCGCGCAGCAGGTCGTGGAAGCCGTACCGGCCGTCGCCGCGCGACTCGATGAGGTGGACGGCGGCCAGGTCGCCGAGCACCCGCTCGGCCTGCCGCCCGGTGGTGTCCAGCAGCGCCGCCGCCGCGCCGGAGTCGAAGTCCAGGCCGGGCACCAGGCCCAGGAGGCGGAAGAGCAGCCGGGACTCGGGGGCGAGCGCGCGGTAGGACAGCTCGAACGCGGCGCGGACCGCGGAGCGTTCGTCGTCCTCCATCTCCAGCACCGCCAGCCTGCTGCCCTCGGCCAGTTCCTCGGCGAGGTGGGCGATCCGGCGGCCGGGCTCGATGGCGAGCTGGGCGGCGGCGACGCGCAGGGCGAGCGGCAGATAGCCGCAGAGCCGGGCGAGTTCGTCCGCGGCCTCCGGCTCGGCCTCGGTACGGGCCCGGCCCAGCACCTCGACGAGCAGCGCGTGCGCCTCCTCGGGGTCCAGCACGTCGAGGATGAGCGGGTGGGCGCCCTCCCGGGCGACGAGGCCGCCCAGCCGGTTGCGGCTGGTGACGACGACGAAGCAGGAGGAGGTGCCGGGCAGCAGCGGGCGCACCTGCTCGGCGGAGGCCGCGTCGTCCAGCACGATGAGCATGCGCCGGTCGACCAGCAGCGAGCGGTAGCGCCGGATCTGCTCGTCCTCCTCGGCGGGGATCTCCTGCGGGGTCAGGCCGAGCCCGCTGAGCAGTTGGGTGAGCGCGTCGCGCGGGCGCAGCGGGGCCCGGTTGCGGTCGAAGCCGCACAGGTCCACGTACAGCTGGCCGTCGGGGAAGCGGTGGCGCACCTGGTGGCACCAGTGGACGGCCAGGGCGGTCTTGCCGACCCCGGCCGTGCCGCCGATCGCGGAGATCACCACGGCCCCGGAGCCGTCCGGCTCCCGCTCCGGCGGCACCAGGGCGTGCAGCCGGGCGACGGCGTCGGCCCGGCCGCTGAAGCCCGGTACGGCGCGCGGCAGTTCGGCAGGGACCAGGCGCGGGCCGCCGTGCTCCCGGGTGCTCCGGCGGCCAGGGTTTCCGGAGCGCCGGAGTCGCCCGGGCGGCCCCGGGCCCCGGCCGGGGCGCCGTCGCGGCCCGCCGGGCGCTGGTCGCCCAGCAGGATCCGGCGGTGCAGGGCCTGGAGTTCGGGGCCGGGATCGACGCCCAGCTCCTCCGCGAGCCGGATCCGGGTGCGCTCGTACTCCTCCAGCGCGGCGGCCCGCAGCTCGCACTGGTGCAGCGCCTGGATCAGCTGCCGGACGACCCGCTCGTCCAAGGGGTGGGCGTCGGCCAGGCCGCGCAGCTCGGCGAGGAGTTCGCCGTGCAGGCCCAGGCGCAGCCCCGCCTCGCCGAGGGCGAGTTGGGCGGCCAGGCGCTCGCCGTCGATCCGCGCGCGGGTGGTCTCCACCCAGTCGCCCGAGAGCCCGGCCAGGGCTTCTCCGCGCCACAGCTCGACCGCCTCGCGCAGCAGCGCGACCACCCGCTCGTCGCCCTCGGGGTCGCGGCGGCGTCGGCGACCAGCGCGCGGAAGCGGTGGAGGTCGACGAGCGCGGGGTCGATGTCGAGTACGTAACCACCGGACCTGCGGCCGAGACTGGCCGCCGCCGGTTCCCCGCAGCGCCCTCCATGGTACGAAGGGCGGCGCGCAGCCTGGCCACGTATCCGTACAGCACACTGCGGACCGAGGACGGCGGCGCTTCGCCCCAGACCCGGTCGATCAGCTGCTCGAACGGTACGACCCGCCCCGCCTCGACCAGCAACACCGCCAGCACACACCGCTGTTTGGCGTGCCCGAGGTCGACGCCCCTTCCGTCGGCCAGCGCTTCCACGGGCCCAAGGACCCGGAACTCCGTACCAGACTCGCGCCCCACCACTACGCTCTCCTGCTCCCCGCCGATCCTCGGCCGAACGCCCGGAACCCCATGCTTTCGTCCGCTCAAGGATTTTCCAAGATTTGCTGCAAGCCCCGTACGGCACACTCTCACGTATCGCTCCACCGGCTGTGCAATCGCACCGGAGGGACCACCTACCTGCGTGACGGGGAGAGCAGGTGGGTGGTCCCCGCGGCGGCCCCGTCCAGGTGAGATCGGGGACTCACCGGCTGGTGAGGGCCGCCGCCCGGGGAGCGTTCGGGGAACGGCCGAGGTGATCGCGGAGAACGGCGCACGGCGGCGCGAGGGTGTCCGGGTGTTGGACGCCTTCCGCGCCCCGCGCCCGCGATCACCTCGGATTCATTCTCCGGTCCATCTCCCGTACGGGACACGGGAGTTCACCCGGATCCCGGAGTTCCCCAGGACCCCGGAGGCCCCACGGGGCTCGGGACTTCCCACGGGGCCCGGGAGTTCTCAGGAGACCCGCAGCACCAGCGTGACGAAGCCGAAGGTGCCGCGGTAGCCGCGCAGCCAGCCCGAGCGGTGCGCGGCGGCCGTCCGCGCCGCCTGGTCCGCGCCCGGCTCGTCGGGGTGGTCCAGCGCCCAGCGGGCCAGCGAACCGGTCCAGGACCACTCGTAGTCGTCCCACTCGCCCGGCGTGCTGGTGTGCCCGTACACCGGGGTCCAGCCGTCGGCCGTGACCCGGTCCACGGTGGTGGCGAGGTCGGTGTAGTCCTCGGGGTCGCGTCCAGTTCGCGCAGGGTCGCCTCGTCCGGCTCGCGCTCCCAGAAGCCGTCGCCGATCAGGACCCGGCCGCCGGGGCGAGGTGGCGGCGCGCGGCGGCGAGGTGGGCAGCAGCCCGCCGAAGGCGTGGGCGGCGCCGACGCTCAGGACGACGTCGAAGGGGCCCCACCGTCCGGGCCGTCTCCCCGACCGCCGCCCGGCGCGGGTACTCGGCGGCGTCCCGCTCGTGGAGGGCGAGCCGGTCCGCCGCCCGAGGGCGACGGCACCGGCGCGGGCTCTCTCCAGGGCCGCGCCGTCGAGGTCGACGCCGACCGCCGTCAGCCCGGGGCGGGCGGCCAGCGCCCGCAGCAGCCACTCCCCGTGCCGCAGCCGAGGTCCAGCAGCCGCTCGGGATCGGGCCGTTCTGTCCCGGACCGTTCTGTCTCGGACCGTTCTGTCTCGGGCTTCTCGGCTCCGCTGGTTCAGGGCCGAGGTCGAGGGCGCGGCGCAGCAGCCGGTCCACGGTCGCGTCGGCCAGCGGGGCGGCGACGGGGTGGTGGGCGTGGGCGAGGCGGGAGATCGTGGATCGACGCATGGGCGGCAGCATGGCACCCCGGCGCCGGATGGGCACCGGCATTTCCGCCGGGCCTCCCGGACGGCCGTGCGGGAGGCCGGGAGGCCCGGCGCACCGCGCGGGTCAGCCGCCCACGTAGTGGAAGCCCGGGTGCGGGTGCATGAGGAAGTCGTGGTGCGAGATGTTCCACGCGTACGCGCCCGCGAGGGCGAACGCGACCCGGTCCCCGGCCCGCAGGAGTCCACCGGCACGCCGCGCGCCAGCACGTCCTTGGGGTGCACAGCTGGCCGACGAGGGTGACGCGCTCCGCGCGCGCCGCCGGGCGGGGCCAGGGTGCGGCCAGCCGCCGTCGGCGGGCAGCACCTGGAACGGTGGTCGTGCCGCTTGGCGGCGGGGTGCGCAGGTGGTGGGTGCCGCCGCGCAGCACGGCGAACGCCTCGCCGCCGCCGTGCTTGACGTCCAGCACGTCGGTGACGTACCAGCCGCAGTACGCGGCGAGCGCCCGGCCCGGCTCGACGCGCAGGGTGAACCGGGGTGCCGGTCGGCGAGTCGCGCCAGGCCGTGGCCGTAGGCCGCCCAGTCGAAGCGGTCCAGCGGGCGGGCGTAGTCGACGTTCATGCCGCCGCCGACGCCGAGTTCGGTCAGCGGCAGGCGGTGCCGGTCGGCGAACCCGGCGGCCCAGTCGGCCACGGATCCGGCGACCGCGAGCAGCGCCGGGGCGTCGAGGCCGCTGGCCAGATGGGCGTGGAGGCCACGCAGCCGCAGCGGGCCGCCCGGCGCCGTGCACAGCGGCAGACAGCGCGCCGCCGCCTCGGGGTCGAACCCGAAGGGCTGGGACGGCCGCCCATGGCGAGCGACGCGGCGCCCAACGCCCCGTCCGCCACGGGCAGGTTGACCCGGAGCAGAACGTCAACGGTACGGCCGGAGGCGGACGCCAGCGCCGCCAGCAGCCGCAGCTCGTGCTCGCTCTCCACGTGGAAGCGCTCGACGCCCAGGTCCAGCGCGCGCCGCAGCTCCGCCTCGGTCTTGCCGGGTCCGCCGAAGGCGAGCGGGAGGCCGGGCCGGGCCTCCCGGACGTGGGCCAGCTCGCCGCCGGAGGCGACCTCGTAGCCGGTCAGGTGCGGGGCGAGCGCGCGCAGCACCTCGGGCTCGGGGTTGGCCTTGGCGGCGTAGTACAGCTCGACGGCGGGCGGCAGCGCGGCCCGTACGGAGCGGGCGTGGCGGTCGAGCGCGGACAGGTCGTGGACGTAGGCGGGCAGCGCGCTGTCCGGCAGGGTGCGGGCCAGGTCGGCGACGGGGCGGTGGTCAGCACGGGTGCTCTCCCGTTCCGCCGCGCGCGGCCGTGCGGGACCGGACGGGGCCGTGGGGACGGTGGGGGCAGAGGGTGTCGCGGAGGCGGAGGGGCGCGGAACGGGCGGTCCCGGACGGCGGGACGGTGGCGAGCGGGCTGGCGATGCGCACGTACCCGGCGTCGCGGTCGGCCGAACGCGCCCACCGCGTCAGGAGGTTGGCCTTGGCGGGCAGCGGCACGCCGGCGACCAGGGCGCGCAGGGCGGGCGGGTCGCCGTGCGCCGCCGAGCGTTCGCGCAGGACGCGGCGGACGGCGGACCACAGGGCGGGCTCCAGCCGGGGTGGAGGTCGGCGAGGGCGGCGAGCATCTCGGCGAGGTGGTTGACCAGCAGGCAGTACACGACCCGGTCCCAGCCGCGCTCGGGCGCGTACGTCAGCAGGCGGGCCACGGCCTCGGGCAGCGCGGCGAGCGCGGCGGCGTGCCGGTCGGGCAGCAGCTTGGTGCCCTCCAGGTCGCGGAAGAGCACCTGCCGGGCAGCCCGCGCCGTCGACGCCGACGACCACGTTCTGGAGGTGGGGTTCGAGGACCACGCCGTGGTCGAAGTAGGCGGCGAGGACGGGCGGGACGAGCAGCGAGAGGTAGGTGTCCCACCAGGCGAGGGCGGTCTCGGGCCCGGCGTCCGGGAGCAGCCGGGACAGCTGGGCGGGGCCGGTGGGGTACTCGTCGGCGACGGCGGCGGCCAGCAGCGCGGTCAGGCCCGGCCGCAGCCGGGCGGCGAGCCCTCGCGGACGATCACGCCGAACCCCTCGGTGAGGTCGCGGTCGCCGTCGAGGTCCAGGGTGCGGTAGGCGGGTTCGCGCAGCAGCTCGGCGCCGGGGAAGCGGGCGGCGAGGTCGGCGGCGACGGGCTCCAGCAGCCGGGTGAGGGCGACGGCGCCCGACAGCTCGTACTCGGCGTTCTTGCGGAGGCAGTTGGTGATCCGCACGTTGAGGCTGAACTTGAGGAAGTCGTGGCCGTCCCAGAGCGTGCGCACGGAGGCGGTGGGGCGAACTCCCGCCCGCCGGGGCCGAGGTCGAGCACGTCGCCGCGGCGGACCGCGGCGCGCAGGGCGGGTGGTCGCGCAGCATGGCGTACTGCCAGGGTGCGCGGGCAGCAGCCGGTAGCCGTCGGGCACCGGTCGCTGCCGGTCCAGTACGGCCGCGGCGGCGGGCGTGACCGCCTCCTGGCGTACGTACCGGGCGCGTACGGCGAGGTGGTGCAGCGGGAAGCGGGCGCCGCTCTCGGGGCGAACCTGGCCCACGAGGCGGCGCTGCCGGTGCGCGCCTGGGGTGGGGTGGAAGCGGTGGCCGAACAGCAGGGACTGCTCGGAGGCGGTGTACGGGTCGGCCGGGCGGTCCGGCGCCGGGTGTCGCGCCCGTCCGGGCCGGGTGCTCGCCGTGTGCCAGGGCGGCGGTGACGCCCGCGTGGCTGGAGGCGACCTGGGCGAGGAACTCGTCGTTGGCGACGCCGGTGCGCAGCCACAGCTCGCGGTGGATGTGCTCGGCCAGCTCGCGCCAGGACAACTCGGCCCAGTCCTGGCCGCGTTGGACGCGGACGGGCCCGGTGAAGCGGTGCGCGCCGAGCAGCGAGGTGCGGCGCAGGCCGACGCGGAGCAGCACCCGCAGCGGGCAGCCGCAGCCGCAACTGGCCGTCGGCCACGGCGGTGAGCCGCTCGGGGCCGCCACCTCGCGGAGCAGGCAGTTCAGGAGGGTGTGGGCGACGACGTGGTCGGCCGAGGCCACGACGGCGGACGGTGAAGGCATGGGATGAGGACTCCTGCGGAGGGCGGAGGCGAGGACGGAGGCATGGGCGGGCGCGCCGACGACGGAGACGAACGCGGCGGGCGGGTGAACGCGGCGGGCGGGCGGGCGCGGTGGTCATCCGCCGCCCGGGCGGCGTACGGCAGCAGGTAGTTGGGCCCGGTGACGTAGTGCTTGTTGATGTCGGCGGCGCCGGAGCGCTCCTTGGGCAGCAGCGTCCCGGCGGTGACCATCGCCTTGACGGGCAGCCGGTCGGCCGCCAGCACGCGGGCGCGCAGCACGGCCGCGGAGGCGCCGGGCACGGCCGCCAGCCGGTCCACCGCCTCGGCGAGCCGGTCGTGGACGAGGCGCAGCAGGACGGGCAGCGGGCCCGGCCCCGGGCGGCGAGTCCGTGGGCGAGGGCCGCGGCGCACAGGTGGACGGTGATGGTGGTGAAGACGTCCGCCACCGGCCCGTCGCCGCGGGTCAGGATCCGCCGGTCGTCGAAGCCGCACAGGTCGGCGGCGGGCCGCCGCCGAGCCGGGCGGCGAGCCGCGCGGCGTGCACCGGGGCCCGTCGTGGTCCTTCAGCAGCAGCCGCAGCCGGGGTCCGTCGGCGGCGTGGTCCAGTACCAGGGAGGTGTTCTGCTGGTGGGACTCAGGGCGACGCCGTACGAGAACAGGGTGGTGTGGACGTCGAACAGCGGCGTGAGGTAGGCGTCGAGGAACGCCAGGAGGTCCCCGCCGTAGTAGCGCTCGGCGAGCGCGTCGGCGATCAGCGCGCCGTCGGGACCGTGGGCGAGGAGCGCCGCGAGGGGACGACGTGGGCGCCGTCGAGGCCGGGCGGGTGGCGGCGGACGAGGGCGGCCAGGAACGGGTGCCCGGCGTGCGGGTGGGTGGTCTCGTCGGCGAGCAGCAGATGGCGCGCGAGCAGCGGCTCGCGGGCGCTCACGGTCGCCACCAGCCGCTGGGCGACCTCCCGTCGACCAGGGTGCCGGGCTTGATGGAGCGCTGGTTGAGCAGGCCGAGGGTGGCGGTGGCCAGCGGCAGCTTCAGGTGGGTGAGCGGGTCGTCGGCGACGGCGACCGTCCGCATCGACAGCGTGGGCCGCACCCGCAGGTGGGGCCGCTCGGCGAGCCGGGCGCCCGCACGGTCCAGGCCGGTGGCGCGCAGCGCCTCGGCGAGCGGGCCGGAGCCGGTCGGCGCTCCGGCGGACGGCCCGGCCGTCAACGGGTGGACGGGCAGCGCCAGATGGCCGGTGTCGAGGCGGCCGGGAGGCCGAGCCCGCCGGGGTGGGCCACCAGGCGGGCAGCGCGGCCGGGTCGACGGCCACCGCCTCGCGCGGCAGGACCAGCCAGCGCAGCGCGAAGTCGGGTGGAACTCGGGCGCGTGACCGCGTAACTGCCGCTCGGTCAGGCCGGTGCGGGCCAGGCCCGCGGGTGCACGGGATGGTCGCGGAAGGCGGCGAGGGTCTCGTACGCGAGCGAGGCGGCCGGGCCGGTCCACCGCTCGGCGGGCGGTCGCCGTAGCGGCGGGACAGGGTGTCCAGCACCCGGGGCCGGATCCGCTCGTGCAGCCGCGCCGTCTCCAGCGCCCGGCGCAACTCGTCGCCGAAGGCGTCGTATCCGGCAGGTCCTCGTCGGGGACGACGCGGCGCAGCGCGCCGAGTACGCCGTCGAGGCCGGTCGCCACGGCCGGGCGGCGGCGCCTGGCGGCCGGTGCTCCACCGCGGCCCGGCGCATCCCGATGTCGCACTGGAACCCTCGGGCCCCACCGGCACCCGTACGCTCCCGCCGTCGCGCAGGGCGACGCGCAGCCACGCGCCGTCGGCGTCGCGCTCGGTACGGGCCCGCCGCCGCAGGCCGTACGCGTCCTCGCGCAGCAGCGCGTCGACGGCCCGGCGGACCAGTTCGGCCTCCTCGGCGGCGATGGCGGCGGCGGTCACGGGGCGATCTCCCAGCGGTGGGCGGCGCGGAAGTCCGCGACGGCCCGGTCGACGCGGCTCTGGTCGGTGCCGGAGGCGCGCAGGACGCCGAGGAAGTCGCGGTTGGTGCGGTACAGCGGGTGCGTGGCGCCGAGCGCGCAGCGGCCGGTAGTCCAGCCGTACGCCGTCGTGTTCGGTGACGCTCGCCGCCGGGGCGGCGGTGAGCGTGCCGGGCGGTCGGCCAGCACGTACTCCAGCCGGAGCCTGCCGTCTGCGCGAGCCCCGAGGTCCGACGGCAGCGGCTCGCCGAGGTGGACGCGGAGGATGTGCTCGAAGAGGGGATGCCGAGCAGCCCGGCCAGGGCCAGGTCGCACTGGTCGCCGATGGCCCGGTAGTTGACCTCGATGAGCCGGGCCCGGTCGCCCTGGACGACGTACTCGGTGTGGCACGCGCCGAACCCGACGCCCAGCGCGCAGCCGCCGCAGCACCTGGCCGGTGTGCGGCTCGGGCGGGCGGGCAGCAGGTCGAGGCGTTCCTCGATGAAGTGCGGGGCGGGGAGACGGTGGTGCGGAAGGCGGCGAGCGGGTGCAGGAGGCCGCCGTCGCCGAGGGTCTCCAGGGTCTGGAGCGGCCCCGGCAGGAACTCCTCGGCCACCAGCGCCTCCCGGGGCGCCGCGCCCGGATCTCCCGGCAGCGGGCGGCCAGTTCCTCCGGGTCCGCCACGAGCACCACGTCCTCGCCCGCGACGCCCTCGCGCGGCTTGAGGACGCACGGGTAGGGCGGGCCGAGGGCGGCCATGACCGCCGACGGGTCGTCGTCCGGGCCGATCTCGGCGCTCCGGACGGCGTCGGGCGCGGCCCCGTGCTCGCCCTCGGGCGCCGCCCGTGCTCGCCCTCGGCGGCGAGGGCGCGGCGCAGTTGGGCCTTGTTCTTGGTGCGCAGCGCGGCGCGCCAGTCCTTGCCGGGGAGGCCGAAGTAGTCGGCGGCGAGCGCGGCCTGGGTCTGGAGGTGGTCGCTGTTGGTGAACACCGCGTCGGGCGGGCCGCCTTCGGCCGAGATCCGGCCGATGACCTCGCGGAAGTCGCGTACGTCGCAGGCGGCCAGGCGCAGTTCCGGCAGGGCGCCGCCGGAGGCGGCGTACTCCTCGTAGGCGCTCCGGTGCTCCTCGGGACGGTCGGTCAGGAGCGTGACGCGCAGCCCGAGCCGGGCCGCCGCGGGCAGGAATCCCTCGGTGACGGAGTCGGTGGGGTTGAGGGCGAGGACGTGGAGCCGCACGGGGTGCGCGCCTTCGGGGTGGCGGAGGAGCGTTTCGGGGTGGCGGAGGAGCGGAGCGGTTTCGGGGTGGTGGAGGAGCGGGTGAACGGGGTGCCCGCGGGCCGGGCGGGCGGCGGAAGCCGCGGCGGGTGGCGGTCCGGTGACGCGGCGTCAGGTTCCCACGGGACGGGCCGTACGGCACGGGCCCGCACGGTCGCGGACCCCGCGGTCAGGGGCTCCGCGGGACGCGCGCGCCCGGTGGAGCGGGCGGTCCGGTGCGGCCCGGGGCGGTCGGCGCGGTCCATGGCGAACCGGCGCTCCGGGGTGGTGAGAGCCGTGGGATGTGCGCGGGTGCGCGGCACGGACCGACCGGTCCCGGCGCGGGGCCTGGCAACGTCGAGATCGTTCTCGGTCACGGAGAGATTAGGTTAGGTATGCCTAACCCTGTCAATCGTCGGCGCGGCGACCCTACGGATTCGGAAGCCCGAGCGCCCGGTAGCGGGCGCGCCGGTCGGCGAGCCGCTCGCCCTGGTCGCGGGCGCGCAGCGCGGCGAGTTCGGCGCCGAGCACCGCGCCGAGCCGGACCGGAAAGCGATCGTCGGCGCCGCCCCGCCCGCTGTCTCGCGCGCCCTCCCCGTCCGGCCCACCGTCCCGCCCCGGCCCGTCCCCGTCCGGTGTGTCCTCCTCCACCACGCGGTCGACGATGCCGTGGGCGCGCAGGTCGGCGGCGCGTACGCCCTGCCGGTCGGCGACCTCGTACGCCCGGTCCGTCGTCCGGTACAGGATCGCCGACGCGCCTTCCGGGGCAGCGGGAGAGCCACGCGTGCCGGGCGGCGACGACCCGGTCCGCGGGCAGCAGGGCGAGCGCGGCGCCGCCCGCGCCCTGGCCGAGCAGCAGGCACAGCGTCGGCGCGGGCAGGGTCACCATGTCGGCGAGGCAGCGGGCGATCTCCCCGGCGAGGCCGCCCTCCTCGGCCTCGCGGCTGAGCGCGGCCCGGCGGTGTCGACGACCGTGAGCAGCGGCAGGTCCAGCTCGGCGGCGATCCGCATACCGCGCCGCGCGGTGCGCAGCCCGGCGGGTCCGAGGGCCTGCCCATGCCGCGCGGGTGGTCGGCCCGGTCATGGCCGAGAACCACGCACGGCGTGCCGCCCACGCGCGCGAGGGCGAGCAGCAGCCCGGTCGTGCTCGCCCGCGCCGGTGCCGCTGAGCGCGGTGACGTCGGTGGCGGCGGCGCGCAACAGGGCCCGTACGCCGGGGCGTTCGGGGCGGCGGGAGCGCCGGATGGACTCCTCGGTGGTGGGGCGTCCTCGGCGCGGAGCGCCTCCTCGGCGGCGGGCACGCGGGCCGCGCCGTCGCCGCCCTCGCCGACCTCGCCGACCTCGCCGCACAGCACGCGCAGCGCCCGGGCCGTGACCTGGGCCAGTTGGTCCGCGGGCAGGACGGCGTCGATGATCCCGTGCGCCATCAGGTTCTCCGCGAGCTGGACGCCCGCCGGGAACTCCTCGCCGTACAGCGCCTCGTGGACGCGCGGGCCCATGAAGCCGATGAGCGCGCCCGGTTCCGCGGAGGTGACATGGCCGAGCGAGCCCCAGGAGGCGAGCACGCCGCCCGTCGTGGGTGGCGCAGGTGGACCAGGTACGGCAGCCCCGCCGCGCGGTGTTCGGTGATGGCCGCCGCGACCTTCACCATCTGGAGGAAGGCGATCGTGCCCTCCTGCATCCGGGTGCCGCCGGAGGCGGCGCGGCCAGCAGCGGCAGCCGTTCGCGGGTGGCGCGCTCCACGGCCCGGGTCAGCCGCTCCCCGCGACGACGCCGATCGACCCGGCCAGAAAGCGGAACTCGCAGGCGACCAGGGCCACTCGGCGGCCCTCGATCCGCCCTCGCCGGTGACGACGGACTCGTCGAGGCCGGTGCGCTCGCGGGCGCGGCGCAGGTCCTCGGCGTAGGCGGCGTCGGGCGCGTACGCGGCGTCGGGCGCCACCGCTCCTCCCCGGGCGGCGGCGCCGTCTCCGGCCGTGCCGTCCGCGACGGGTTCGTCCCAGCGGCGCCAGCTGCCCGGGTCGAGGACGGTCCCGATCAGTTCCAGGACGGGCGCGTGACCGTTCGTACCGCTCGTACCGCTCATGACCACCACCCTGCCACGGCCCACCGACCTCAGCGCAGCCTGAGCCCTCCCTTAACAGCGCCCTAAGGATCGCCCCGTGACGTCCTTAAGGGCGCCACGGGCACCTGCGGGCTAGCGTTCTGTTCGTCGCACCGGCGGGCCAGGTCGGTGACGCCGCCTCTCCCCTGGGCGGCGTCACCGCACCTCCCGCCCCGGGAGGCGGCACCGCGCCTTCGTCCCCGAACCACCCGTCCGCGCCGCGTCGTTCCCTCCGTCCCCGAGGAGCGCCCACGATGACCGCATGCCGCACGGCCGCCCGGATCTCCGCACTCGGCGTCAGTTCGCTCGCCTTCACCGTGCTGACCATCAACCCGGCCGAGGGATACGCGTACGAGTACGAGCCCGGTACGGCGGCGAACCAGGTCGTCGCGGCCCACGACCACCCGGCCCCCAGGACCACCCGCGCTCGCGGGTGAGCGGGCGAGCCGCCTTCGAGGGACGATGACGGCGACCTTCGAGGGCGGCTCCCCGCACGGGCGGCCCTGACCGCGACGGCCCGTGACCGCGACGGCCCTTGACCGCACCGGCCCTGACCATGGCTAGGGCTCCAGCAGGTCCAGGTCCGGCGGGACGAGGGTGGTGGACTCCACCAGGCCCGTGAGCAGGTTGTGCAGCAGCCTGTTGTCGCTGGGCGGGCCGGAGTCCTTGTCGTGGAGCAGCGGGTGCGGAAAGCCCACCGCGTGGAGGTGGCGGCGTACGGCGGCGACCACGGCCTCCACCTTGCGCTGGGTCCAGCCGTCCCCGGGGCGGAGGTAGTCGAGCTGGGCGGCGGCCCGGCGGTACGACAGGGGCCGGGGCCGTCCTCGTTCATGAGGTAGTGCTGGCCCAGGACGACCAGGAGCAGACGCTCCTCGTGGGAGAGCGGCCAGATCTTCGGCGGCGCGGTCTTCGCCCGGTGGCACGGTTCGAAGTCCGCCGCGTCGTGGCCCGCCACGTACAGCTCGACCAGGTGCTCCCGGTGGCCCGAACTCGTCAGGAACAGGGGCGTGTAGCCCGGCGCGAGGGGACGGCGTCGGTGCTGGTGTGCATCAGTCTGCCGCGGGGCAGCCGGAGCAGCCGCTGGCCGGTGTTCCGCAGCCACCACTGCTGCCCGCGGTAGGTCAGTTCACCGTGCAGACGGCTGATCTGCCGGTCGTTGTGGCCCACGGCCAGGTCCACGTCCGGGGTTTGCCACGGCCGAACGTGACGACCAGGCCGGGCTTCGGCTCGGCCCGTACGCGGCCGAGGACCGAGCGGGCGTGGAGCGTGCCGGGCGGACCGTGGGCGGGTCGCGCGTCAGGCTTCCTGGGGTTGTCATCGTCGGCCTCCTCGGGCCCACCGGTCCGTTCCGGGGTCCGCGCCTTCGGCGACCCCGGACGGCACAGTGTGCGACGGCCGGCCGGGGACCCTCCCACGGCCCCTCCACCCGGCGTTCGGCGAAACCGCTCAGGAGGAGGGCAGCCGGGCGACCGCCGCCGCCGCGGTGTCGGTGGCCGTCCGGCACAGCCGGTCCTCGGAACCGTCCCCGCCGACGGCGACGTTCACCGTCTCGATCAGCGGGCCGTTGTCATCGCCGGTGAAGGAGCGGTGGACCACCCTGACGAGGCAGGTGTCGGCGCCCTCCGCGCCGGGCTCGACGACGGCGCGGTGTCCGGCGATCCGGGTGGGGTGCCGTCGTCCGCCCCGAGCGGGCCGCCACGGTCGAACCGGACGTTGAGCCACATACCGCCGGTGGTACTCCCCACTGGCACTCCCAGTTACCGAAGGCGATGTCCGGGTCCTCCGCGTCGACACCGGGGATGACCTCCAGGTCGCTCCCGCTCAGCAGCCCGCACGCGTCCGCGTTCCCCAGGGACTCCCGCGGCAGCGGGCGAACGCCGGTCGATCCGGCCGTGGTTGAGGACGTCGAGCGCGCTGCCGGTCGCGGCCTCGGCGATGTCGCACAGGGCGCGCTGTGCTCGTCCTGCTTGGCGAGAACCACGACGATCACGTCCGCGTCCCCGGCCGGGAACAGCCAGTGGCCGCAGGAGTCGCTCTCGGCCGGAGCGTCCGCCACCCCGACCGTCCCGACGGTCTTCGCGGGCGCCTCCCGCCGCGTCTTGCTGTTCCTGAACTGCACCTCGACGTCGACGGGTTCGCCCTCGTCCCGGTCCACGACGACGTCGCAGCGGTCGAAGTTGCCGTAGTACGCGTCACGGCTGGCGGACCCGAAGCGCCCGAGCGCCGCGGGTTCGGTCAGGGCACAGGGTCGGCCGTACGGTGGTCGCCGATACGCGACGACGCCTCGTGCCCGGGCGTCCCGGCCCCGAAGGGCCACTCGTACCAGCCGACGGCCAGCAGGGCGACGGCGACGGCGCAGGACGCGGCCATCAGCGGACGGCGCCGGACGAACGTCCGCGGGCCCGCGGCCATCGGCGCGGAACCGGCTCCTCCGCGGCTTCTCCGGCGACGTTCCGCAGCCGTCTGCGGGCCTCGGCCGCGTCGGGTCTGGCCGCCGGATCGCTCCGCAGCATCGCCGCCACGACGGCGCCCAGCGGCCGAGTTCGCTCTCCAGGCGCGCCGCGCTCTCGACCGCCTCGCCCCTGACGACGGAGGAGCCCCGTCCCCGGCCCCGCGTACCGGCCCGGTTCCGGCGGCGCGCCCGTGACCAGGGCGTACACGGTGGCGCCGAGGGAGTACACGTCCGACTTCGGCTCCGGGCACCCGCCGCGGACCTCGGGGCGGCGAAGCCGGGGTCCAGCCGATGGCGCCGTTGGGGTGACCGTCTCGCGGCCCTCGGTCCGGTACACGGCGCCGAAGTCGGCCAGTTTCACGGAGTCCTGGCCGCTGGTCACGATGTTGGCGGGCTTGACGTCGACATGGACGATGCCCACCGCGTGCAGCGCGGTCAGCGCGTCGGCGATCTGGGCGCCGACGCGGGCCGCGCGCTCGGGCGGCAGCGACGGCCCCACGTCCAGGCTCCCGCCGGACACGTACTCCATGACCAACCAGAAGGTCGTCGTCCCGTCCTCTTCCGCTTCCACCGGTACGACGTCGTACAGCGTGACCACGTGCGGATGGCTGAACGGCGCCAGCGCGCGGGCCTCGGCCCGTAACCGCCGGCCGCGGCGTCGCCGCCACCACCGCCTGCGCCGCCTGCGCCGACATCGCCGCCGAGCGTCCGCTTGAGCACGACGTCGCGGCCCAGCTCCTCGTCACGGGCCTGCCAGACCTCGCCGTTCCCCGTGCACCGGGCCCTTCACCAACCGGTAGCGACCGGCGGCCACTTCACCGAGACGCACTCGCGACTCCCCTCACCGCGCGCGGACCGTGTTGCGCACGCGCAACACCCGTACCGAACCTAGCGCGCGCGGAGGGTCACACAGGGTTTCCGGCCCACCGGTCGGCCGCGGGCGCCGGGGCGCGCACGCCCGCCGGATCCTCACTCCCCGCCCGCCGGGGATTCCAGCGAAGCGTCGAGCGACGCCGTCAACTGCCGTAGGAGCGACTGGAGTTCACGGGCCTCCGCGTGGCCGAGCCCGGACGCCTCGATCACCATCGGCGGTACGCACCGCGCGCGCTCCTTGAGCGCCCTGCCCTCCGCCGTGACCCGCACCGTCACCGAGCGTTCGTCGTCCGCGCTGCGCTCGCGCTCGACGAGCCCGGCCGTCTGCATGCGCTTGAGCAGAGGGAGAGCGTCCGGAGTCCAGCCGCAGCCGCTCGCCCAGCCGCTTGACCGGCATGTCGCCGTGCTCCCACAGCACGAGCATCGCGAGGTACTGCGGATAGGTCAGTCCGGTGTCGCTCAGCACCCGCCGGTAGACGCCGCCGAACGCGCGGGAGGCGGCGTGCAGCGTGAAGCAGAGCTGGAGATCGAGCCGGAGCAGATCGTCCTGGGCGGCCGGGGCCGCGGGCTCGGAGACGGCGGACTCGGAGACGGCGGGCTCGGGGCATCGGGGTCGGGACCGGTCTGGTGACGCATACCGTCAAGCGTACCCTTAAGTTGTGCACAACTTAGTTGTGTGCTGTACTTCAGGGCAGAGGCGGGCGCGCTCACCGCGTGCCGCGGGATCCGAAAGGAATGATCGTCATGGACGCGCTGTACACCGCGGTGGCCACGGCCAACGGACGCGAGGACGGGCCGTGAGTGCGGACGGGCAGCTCGACCTGCCGCTGGCCATGCCCCGGCCCTCGGCGGCAGCGGTCAGGGCACCAACCCCGAGCAGCTCTTCGCCGCGGGTTACGCCGCGTGCTTCGCCAGCGCGCTGGGCCTCGTCAGCCAGCAGCTGAAGGTCGACACCAAGGACGCCTCGGTGACCGCCGAGGTCGGCATCGGCAAGGACGAGGAAGACGGCGGCTTCGCCCTCAAGGTCACCCTCCGCGTCGAGCTGCCCGACCACCTGGCGGGCGAGACGGGCCGCGCGCTGGTGGAGAAGGCCCACCAGGTGTGCCCGTACTCCAAGGCGACCCGGGGCAACCTCCCGGTCGAACTCGTCGTGGAGTAGGAGCGGCCCCAGAACGGACACGGCCGGAGGGCCGCTCGGCGCACGAGGCGTCGGGCGGCCCTCCGGCCGCGTTCAGGGTTCGTCGGTCAGTTGGCGTCGTCGCAGGTCGTGGGCGTGGCGTGCGCCGGGTCCAGCGCGTTCGCCGCCTCGTGGTGGGCGACGCCGTCGCTGATGAGCAGGGTGCGGTGGGTCGAGGTGTCGGTCGGGCACAGGTCCTGGACCGTGACGTTGCGGACGTCGGGCCCGGTCAGGAACTGCGACTGGTAGGGCGTGATGGCCTCGTCGTGCGTGGTCGAGATGACGGTGTAGTGCACCCGGGCACGGTCTCCCCGCCCTCGTTGACCTTGGTCAGGAAGGGCGAGCCGACGAGCTGGTCCCGGATGCCGGGGACGGCGACGTTGAGCAGGTCGGCCGCGCCGGGGATGTAGTCGAGGAGCGTGGCCAGCCCGCCGAGGGTGGTGCCGTGGTTGTTCGGCGCGAGCCCGACCAGGGTGTTCACCTTGGCCGCTCCACCGAGGTACTTGAGGTAGTAGCGCGGCAGCACCCGCCCTGCGAGTGGCCCACCATGTCGACCTTGTCGGCACCCGTGGCCGCCAGCACCTCGTCCACGAAGTCGGACAGCTCCCGCGCGGACTCGTCGCTCGGGCCGACCCCGCCGAAGAGCGGCAGGCCGAGCAGCAGCCCGTAGTCGAGCGAGAAGACGCAGTAGCCGCGGTCCACCAGGTACGGGGCGAACCCGGTCCAGCTGTCGGTCTTGTTGCTGAGCGTGCCGTGCACGAGCACCACCGGGCGCGGGTGCGCGGCCGACGGACGGCAGGAGAAGTCGTTCCAGGCACCGCCGCGGCGCGGGCCGAAGCCGGGGCCGCCGACGCGGTGCCCACCGCGGCGGGCGCGGAGGCGGCCACGACGGCCAGGGCCAGAGCGGGCAGCAGACGTCGGAGAGGACTCCGGGAGAGTTTCACAGGGGCTCCTTGCGCGCGACGCGGGACGAGAGGGTGCGCCGGGAGAACGGCCCCACCGGCCCTTCCGGTCCCACCGGTCCCACCGGCCCTTCCGGCCACAACGGCTCAGACCGTACCCACGGGGCCCGGCGGACCGAACGGCTCCGCACCACACATCGCGGGAGCGCCGCGAACTCAGGGGTGCCGCGCGGTGGTAGGGGACCGGTAGGGTCACGCGGCGCCCAGGAACCCGGCCGGGCGGACGGCGTCGGGACCGAACCGGGCGCGGGCCGGTCGGCCGCCGCCTCCAGGCGGCGGAGCTTGTCGTCCCGGGGTCGAACGTCAGCTGCCGCGCGGCGAGTTCCGCGTCCACCAGCCCTCCACGCGCAGCGCGACGGCTCGGACCCGCGCCCGCTGGAGGCCGAGCGCGGCGTGCAGTCCGTACGCGGCGGCGAGCAGCGCCGGGTGTGCGCCGTCGGCTCGGCCAGCGTCCGGCCGCGGCTGGTCGTGGAGCGGTCGGCGTACCGGACGGTGAGCGTGAGCCCGCGCGCGGCCTGGCCCCGGTCCGCAGCCGCACCCGAGCCCGTCGGCGAGCGTGAGCAGCGCGCGGCGCTGGTGGCCGGGGTCCAACTCGTCGTGCCCGAAACGGTGTTCGGCGCCCATCGAG
Source organism: Streptomyces sp. M19 (assembly GCA_038070365.1). Lineage (GTDB taxonomy): Bacteria > Actinomycetota > Actinomycetes > Streptomycetales > Streptomycetaceae > Streptomyces. The sequence continues at coordinate 1,932,386 of JAMYWE010000001.1, forward strand.
CGGGCCGGGGCGTTCGGTGTGACGGGCGCCGGGTCCAGGCCGCGGGCCGCGCGTGCACCCGCGCGCGGCGGCCCCGAGGATCCGTTGCAGCGTCGGCAGCGGCGCGGCGACGACCCGGCCGACGGTGTCGAGCCCGTATCCGACGAGGGCGCGGGCGGTCGCCGCCCGACGCCGGGCAGGGCGGTGGGCGGCTTCCCGGCCAGGAAGTCCGCGACCGCCCGGGTCGTCGGGCACGACCACGACGGGCCGCCTCGTCCGGCGGGGCCCCGCCGGAGTCCGGGCCCGCCGCCTCGTACGCGGCCATGCGGGCGAGCAGCGGGTTGGCGGCGACCCCGACCGCGCAGTCCATGCCGTACCGGGCCAGGGCCCGGACCCGGACGATCTCCGCGAGCCCGGCCGCGTCCCGCCCGAAGTAGCGCAGCGCGCCCGGACGTCCGCGAGCGCGCCGTCGGGCGGCAACGCCTCGACGACGGGCGTCAGTTCGCCGAGCAGCGTCAGCAGCCCGTCGTAGTCGCCCTCCCCGGCGTCGCGGCGCCCCGCGGCCGTACGCACAGCACCGCCGGTCCGGCCGGGCCGGGGCTCATCCCGCGCTCCCGGGGCTGGCGTGCCAGAACTTGCGGCCGGTGGCGGTCTGGTCGCCCGCGGGCCGCAGGTCGGCCCACGGGTGCATGGCGTACCCGGTGGGCAGGTGGATACGGCGCCCCTCGCCGGAGTCGGAGGATCCGGAAGAACCGGAAGAACCGGAAGAAGCGGAGGAGTCCGGGCCACCGGAGCCGGGACCGTCCGGGCCACCGGAGCCGGGTCCGGAGGAGCCCGCGGGGCCGGATGAGCCGCCGGGACCGGAGTCCGGGTCCGCCAGCCGCGCGGCGACCGCCGCGAGCCCGCCCTCCCGCCGCAGCTCGACCAGTTCGGCCAGGTTCCAGGCCCGCGCGCCGACGACGCTGAGGCTGCGCGGACCGCGCCGCTGGACCACGCCCCGTACGAGCAGCAGCCAGGAGTGGAAGACGGTGTGCGCGGACGCGGCGTGGCTGTCGTCGAAGAACGCGCAGTCGACCAACCCGGTGCCGTCGTCCAGCGTGGTGAAGATGACCCGCCGCCCGGAGCGGATCGGCGGCGTCTGGGTCGCGGCCTTGGCCCCGGCGACGAGCACGGTCTCGCCGTGCCGCGCCGAACGCAGCCGCTTCGCGGGGATCGCGCCCAGCTCTTCGAGGAACTCCCGGTGGTCGCCCATGAGATGGCGGGAGACGTCCATGCCGAGGATGCCGAGTTCGGCGCCGAGGCGTTCGTCCCGGTCGAGGTCGGGCAGCCCGGCCGGGGCGGCGTCGCCGGTCTCGGCGAGCGGGAGCTGGCCGCCGTACGCCCCGGCGCCGCGCTGCTGCCGGTGGAGTTCGGCGATCCGCAGCGTCAGGTCGCGGCGGTTCCCGCCGAAGGCGTCCAACGCGCCGGTCCTGGCGAGCCGTTCGGCGACCGGGCGGCCGGGGCGGCGCGCTGCCACAGGTCCTGGAGCGAGGAGTACGGCTGCCCGGCGGCGATCCGCTCCGTCTCGGCCTCGCTGATGCCGTGCACGTCGCCGAGGGCGAGCCGGATCCCGTACTCACCCTCACCCCTTTCGGACACCAGTTCGACACGATAGGCGGCGCCCGACCGGTTCACGTCCAGCGGCAGGACCGGCACCCGCGCCGCCGCGCGTCCGCCAGCAGCAGCCGCTTGGGGTACATCCCGGGTCGTGGGTGAGCAGCCCGGCGTAGAAGGCGGCGGGTGGTGCGCCTTGAGCCAGGCGGACTGGTAGGTCGGCACGGCGAAGGCGACGGCGTGCGCCTTGCAGAACCCGTAGGAGCCGAACGCCTCGACGATCTCCCAGGTACGGGCGAGCACGGCGGGCTCGTACCGCGGCGCGCGCCCGCTCGTGGAACCAGGCCCGCACCCGCCCCTGCCGCCCGGGGTCGGACAGCGCGCGCCGCGCCTCGTCCGCGCGGTCCCGGCCGCAGCCGGTCATGGTGGCGACGATCTCGATGATCTGCTCGTGGAAGACGACGACGCCGTGGGTCTCGCGCAGCGCGTCCGCCAGGTCCGGGTGCGGATAGCGCGGCGCCCGGCGGCCGTGCCGCGCCTCGATGAAGGGGCGGACCATGTCGGCCGCCACCGGGCCGGGCCGGAAAAGCGATATGTCGACCACGAGGTCGTGGAAGGAGTCCGGTTGCAGCCGCCCGACCAGGTCCCGCTGGCCCGGCGACTCGATCTGGAAGCAGCCCAGGGTCTCGGTGGAGCGGATCAGCTCGTAGGTCGCCGGGTCGTCGGGCGCACCCGCGCGGGTCGTCCAGGTCCAGCGGCTCGCCGGTGACCCGCTGGACCTCCGCCGCCGCGTGGGCCATCGCGGACTGCATCCGCACCCCGAGGACGTCGAGCTTGAGCAGCCCCAGCTCCTCGACGTCGTCCTTGTCGAACTGGGCCATGGGGAAGCCCTCGCCGCTGGTGGGCACGACGGGCGTGCGGCCGAGCAGCCGGGCGTCGGAGAGCAGGACGCCGCAGGGTGCATGGCGACGCCGCGGGCAGCCCGTCGAGCGCCTCGACCAGTTCCCACATCCGCCCGTAGCGCTCCGGCCGCGCCGCCGTCCGCTCCCGGACCTCCTTCAGCTCGGGCAGTTCGGCGAGCGCGGCGCGGGCGTCGCGGGCGCGGATGTGCGGGAAGGACTTGGCGAGCCGGTCCACCTCGGCCGGGTCCATGCCGAGGGCCGCGCCCACGTCCCGTACGGCGTGGCGCACCCGGTAGGTCTCGGGCATCGCGACGGTGGCGACCCGCTCGGGCCCGAAGCGGTCGAGGATCGCGCGGTAGACGTCGAGGCGGCGCGCGGACTCCACGTCGATGTCGATGTCGGGCAGTGCCCGCCGCCGCACCGACAGGAAGCGCTCCATCAGCAGCCGGTGCTCCACGGGGTCGGCGAGCGCGATGCCGAGCAGGTGGTTGACGAAGGAGCCCGCCCCGAGCCGCGGGCGGCGACCCGGACGCCGAGCGCGCGGGCGTCGTCGACGACCTGGGCGACGGTGAGGAAGTACGGGGCGTAGCCGAGGTGTTCGACGGTGCGCAGCTCGTCCTCAAGCCGGGTCCAGCGCACGGGGTCGCGGTCGTAGCCGTACCGCACCATGGCGGCGGCGCAGCGCGCCCGCAGCACCCGCTCGGCGGACCGGGGCCCGGCCCCGACCAGCCGCGCCTCGGGAAGTGGACGCTGCCGACGCCGAGGTCGTCCTCGGGTCGACCTGGCACGCGGCGGCGGTGCGGGCGGTCTCCTCCAGCAGCCGGTGCGCGGTGTCCCGGCGGAACCCGGCCGCCTCCACGATCCGCTCCGCGGCGCGCGCCATCTCCCGCGGGCCTTCAGCCAGCGCTCGCCGCTGTCGAGCGCGCCGGACCCGCGCGGATCGATGGGCACCAGCCTGCGGGCGGAGTCCAGTACGTCGGCGACCGGGCCCTGGCCGGGTCGGCGTAGCGGACGGCGTTGCTCAGCACGGGCCGCAGCCCTGGTCGGCGGCGAAGCCGACGGTACGGGCGGCGAGCCGCAGCGAGCCGGGGCCGGTGCCGGTGCGGCCGTGCCAGACCGCCTCCAGGCGCAGCGCGTCGCCGAACACCTCGCGCCAGGGGACGACCAGCCGCGCGGCCCGGTCGGGGCGCCCGGCGGCCAGCGCCCGGCCGACGTCGGAGTCCGGGCCGAGGAGCACGGTCAGCGCGGCGAGCCCGCCCGCCGCACCCGCCGCACCCGCCGCGTCCTGAAGGTCCTCCCAGCGCAGGTGGGGTCGCTCGCCGCCGGGGACGGGGCCCGACGCCCGGCCCCTCCGCGCCGGGGACATGGGCGGCGGACACCAGCCCGCACAGCGCGGCCCAGCCCGCGGCGCCGTCCCGGGCGAGGAAGACGGCGCGCGGGAGGGACTCGTCGACGAACGCGCCGCCGCGCACCGGGGTGCGGCGCGCGGGCGGCGGCGGGCCGCGGGGTCGCGGCCCGCTCGCCCTCCCGTACGGCCAGGTCCACCCCGAACAGCGGCCGGACCCCGGCGGCGGCGCTCGCCCGCGCGAACCGGACCGCCCCGGCGAGGCTGTCGCGGTCGGTCAGCGCGATCGCGTCCATGCCCCGCTCGGCGGCGCGCTCCGCCAGCCGCTCCGGGTGCGCGGCGCCGTACCGCGTCGAGAACCCCGACGCGGTGTGGAGGTGCGTGAAGCCCGGCATCCGCACCTCCCGTTCCGTTCGCACCCCCGGCCGTCCGTGACCCGCTCTTCCCGGGCTCCACCATAACCCCTTTCTCGAACACTCGTACGATAGACGAGGGCGTGCGAACGCGGAGGGCACGGGGACCGGGCCCACCGGGCGGGGCGCGGCGCACGCGACGCCGAGCGGACCGCCGACGGACCGAGGCCGCCACCGGGTGCCACAATGAGCCACCACATGACTCCATGCGGTGACCGGAAGTGATCGTCCCTTGCGCGCCGGACGGCGTGTGCGACGCGGGCCGGAAGTCCGGTCCCCGCGCCATCGATCAAGGAGCGTTCGACATGCGGAAGTCCGTCGTGGCCGCCGGCCTGGGAGCCGGTCTCGCCATGAGCTGTCTGATGAGCACCGTGACCGCGGCGCGGGCCGAGCCCGCGCCACCGCGCGGCCGGTACGCGCCGTCGGCGCTGGTGCTCTCCGTCGGGAACGGGGAGCACGCGGCGTCCGCCGCGGTGCGGCGCGCGGTGACGCTGAGCTGCGCCCCGAGCCCGGCGGGAGCCATCCGGCCGCCGCCGAGGCGTGTGCCGAACTGCGCGCGGCGGGCGGCGAGTTCACCCGGCTGAGAACGGTGTCCGGGCCCGGCCGGGTCTGCACGAAGGACTGGCGGCCGGTCGTGGTCAGCGCGGAGGGCGTCTGGGAGGGCCACCGGGTGCGGTACGAGCACACGTACCCCAACGAGTGCCTCAAGAAGGGCGCGGGGAGCCGGATCTTCGACTTCTGACCCGCGCGCTTCTTCCGGCCCGCGCGCCCGCGACCCGCGCGTCTCAGGCACGGCGAAGCCCCGGACACCGCGACGGTGTCCGGGGCTTCGCCGTGACAGGTGCCGGGACCCGCGTCCCGGCGCGGGATCAGCCGATCTCGGCGCCGTAGGCCGACAGGGCCTCCGGAACCGGCTGGAAGAAGGTCTCGCCACCGGAGGAGCAGTCACCGCTGCCGCCGGAGGTCAGACCGAGCGCCGTGTCCTCGGCGAAGAGCGCGCCGCCGCTGTCGCCGGGCTCGGCGCACACGGTGGTGTCGATCAGGCCCTCGACGGTGCCCTCCGAGTAGTTGACGGTGGCGTCGAGGCCGGTGACCTCACCGCCCTGGACCTGGTGGTGCTGCCGCTGCGCTGGACCTGCTGGCCCACCGTGGCGTCCCCGGCCTGCGCGATGTCCTGGGTGCTGCCGTTGTACAGGTCGACCGCGCTCGGGTGGTCGGTGTCGGCGGTGTACTTCACGAGGGCGTAGTCGTCACCCGGGAAGGAGGACTCCTCCGTGGTGCCGATCTCCGAGCCGCCCTGGGAGTCCGACCAGCTCTGGACGGCGTTGCCGCAGTGGCCGGCGGTCAGGAAGTACGGCGCGCCGTCCTGACGACGTTGAAGCCGAGCGAGCAGCGTGCGCCGCTGCCCCAGATCGCGTCGCCGCCCGCGACACGGGTCTTGAACTCGCCGGCCGTGTGCCGGACCGAGACCTTGTCGCCCAGGCTGTCGACGGCCTTGTTGACCTTGGCCAGGGCGTCGCCCTTGACCGTGCGGTCCAGGGTGACGACGATCTTGTTGGTCTTCGGGTCCATCGACCAGGCGGTGCCCGCGACGGTCGCCCGCTCCTTCAGCGTGGCCCGCGCCGCGTCCAGTTGGGCGAGGCTGTGCTCGACGAGCCGGGGCTCGGCGCCCGCGGCCCGCACGGTGTCGGCGGCCGAGTCGTCGACCACGTTGACGACGAGCTTCTGGCCTTGGCGTCGTAGTACGAACCGGCCGCGTCGCCCTTGAGGGTCGTCGTCAGGTCGGCCGACAGCTTCCCGGCCTTGGTGGCGGAGAGCGTGTCAGGGCGGGGTTGAGGCGGCGTTGGCGCTCTGGAGCGTCACGCCCGTGGCGACGAGCGCCACGACTCCGGCTCCGGCGAGGACCATACGGTGCTTGGAAATACGACGGTGCTTCAACTCTGACCTCCCGTGGGGATGGACCCGGGCAGTGGGGTGCCATGGGTCCGGAGGGTCGACAGACAGTCCGTGTCTTCCCGCAGAAGACGCGTCCATGCCAAATGCCGTCACCGAGTATTCTCAGATCTCCCCGGACCGCACAAGGACGCGTTCGCACTCGCGTGAAAATTTCTCACCGCACGTCCCTGCCGCCGGACACCCTCCCGCCCCACGGCCGTGGTCACTCCGCGTATTCCGTCGGCGGTACCGCACCACCCTCCCCGGCCGTTGGCCGCCGTCCCGCCCAACCGGCCGCCCCGCCGCGCCGGTCGGCGCCGGGACATCCCTCCGACCTGCCCACTCCTCTCCAGGAAGCGCAGCAGTTCCACCGGGATGGGCAGGACCAGCGTGGAGTTCTTCTCGGCGGCCACCGCCATCACCGTCTGCAACAACCGGAGTTGCAGCGCCGAGGGCGTGTCGGCCATCTGCGCGGCGGCCTCGGCGAGTTTCCGCGACGCCTGGAGTTCGGCGTCCGCGTTGATCACCCGGGCCCGCCGCTCCCGGTCGGCCTCCGCCTGGCGGGCCATGGACCGCTTCATCGTCTCCGGAGCGAGACGTCCTTGATCTCGACCCGGTCGATGTGCACGCCCCAGCCGATGGCCGGGCTGTCGATCATCAGCTCCAGGCCCTGGTTGAGCTTCTCCCGGTTGGACAGCAGGTCGTCCAGGTCGCTCTTGCCGATGATGGAGCGCAGCGAGGTCTGCGCCATCTGGGAGACCGCGAAGCGGTAGTCCTCGACCTCGATGACCGCGTCGGCCGCGTCGACGACCCGGAAGTACACGACGGCGTCGACGCGCACCGTCACGTTGTCCCGGGTGATGCCTTCCTGGGCGGGCACGGGCAGCGTCACGATCTGCGTGCTGACCTTGCGCAGCCGGTCCACGAACGGAACGATCATCGTGAACCCCGGCCCGCGGACGGCCGGTCGGAGTCTGCCGAGCCGCAGCACGACCCCGCGCTCGTACTGCTTGACCACGCGGGCCGCGGCGGCGGCGTAGACCACGCCGCAGGAGAGCACCACCGCACCGACTGTCACCAGTTCCTCGACCATCACGGTCACCTGTGTCCCGTCGTGGTCCATGCCCCGCCTGTGCCCCGACAGGGCGCCGATTCCACGATAGTCGCGCGTGCGCCGCGGGAGACACCGGAGAACAGGACAGCCGCGCGGGAGCGGACGCGAGCCCCGCCCGGCGGGCCGGACGGGGCTCCCTGCTGTCAGCCGTGACGGCGGTGCGCCGGTGGGCCGGACGCAGGCCGGTCGATGGGTCAGTAGACGCTGACGCCGTACGCGTTCAGCGCCTCGACGACCGGCTGGAAGAAGGTGGTGCCGCCGGAGGTGCAGTCGCCGCTGCCGCCGGAGGTGAGGCCGAGGGCGGTGGTGCCCGCGTACAGGGGCCGCCGCTGTCGCCGGGCTCGGCGCACACGGTGGTCTGGATCATGCCGTAGACGATGTCGCCGCTGCCGTAGTTGACGGTGGCGTTCAGCGCGGTGACCCGGCCGCTGTGGATCCCGGTGGTGCTGCCGCGACGGGTGACCGTCTGGCCCACGGTGGGATTGGCGGCGCTGGTGATGTCCTGACTGCCGACCGTGCCGCTCGGGCTGACGGAGCCGCTGTAGCGCACCAGGCCGTAGTCGTTGGTGGGGAAGCTGGACCCGGCGGTGGGGCCGATGGTCGTCGAGTGGCCGGAGTTGGACCACCAGGTGCCCGCGCCGTCGGTGCAGTGACCGGCGGTCACGAAGTAGTCAGCGCCGCTGCTGTTGCGGACGTTGAAGCCGAGCGAGCAGCGCCAGCTGCTCGCGTAGATCGCGTCGCCGCCGGAGATCAGCTTGCTGATCTTCCCGGGGTGCGGTTGATCTCGATCGCGTCGGCGCTCACGCCCGCCGCGCGGATCTCGTTGATCTCGTCCTGGGTCACGGTGCTGTCCGCCGTGACGACGAGTTTGTTGGTCGCCTTGTCGACGTACCAGGCGGTACCCGCGACATCGGCCTTGAGAACGGCGGCGGAGGCGGACTTGGCCTCCGCGGCGGTGAAGGTCCGGGCGTCGTCGTTGCCTGCGTAGGCGGTGGGCGCGGCGATCGCCGCCCCTGCCACCAGTGCGGACGTCGCGGCGATCAGCCCGACGCGTCTCGCGCGGCTGTGACGGGAAGTGGTGCGCTTCATCCTCAACTCTTCCTTCCGAAGGAATTCGAAGGTCCGCTTGGGTGGGCGGGCCCGTGAGGCGCAGTCAGCGGGCACGCCGGATCGGTTCGATCTCGACGTGCCCCTGACAAGCGCTTGCCCCGGAAGTATTGGCGCTGCCGACCACGGCGCGCAAGAGGACATAACGGATCAGGGCATGGTACAGCCCGGCGGCCGTGGCCGCCGGGGCAGTTCGCCCATCCCTACGGGTCGCCGCTTCGACGTGTCCGCGCCCGATCCGGTTCCACCCCGGCTCCGCGTCGGTTCCGCCCTGGTTCCACACCGGACCGGGGCCCGTCAGGGTTCGCGGCGTCACCTCCGGCTCGGCGAGCCCCAGATGGGACCGGAGCGTCGTGCCCTCGTAGGCGGTACGGAAGGCACCGCGCTCCTGGAGCAGCGGAACCACCCGGTCCACGAAGTCGTCGAGCCCGCCGGGCGTCAGGTGCGGGACGAGGATGAAGCCGTCCGCGGCCTCGCCGCGCACGAACGCGTCCATCTCCTCGGCGACCGCCTCCGGGGTGCCGATGAACGACTGCCGCCCGGTCGCCTCGATCACCGTCTGCCGGATCGACAGCCCCTTCTCCCGCGACAGCGCCCGCCACTGGTCGGCCACCGCCCGCGGGTCGGCGTGCCGCACCCGGCCCTGGGCCCGCAGGGAGTCCGGGTCCGGGTCGATGTCGGGCAGCGGCCCGTCCGGGTCGTAGGACGACAGGTCCACGCCCCAGACCTGCTCCAGGGTGAGGATCGCGGTCTGCGGGGAGACCTGCCGACGGCGGATCTCGGCCGCGTTCTCCTGGGCCTCGGCCGCGGTGTCGCCGAGTACGAAACTCACCCCGGGCATGATCTTCAGGTCCTCGGGGTACGCCCGTGTGCGGCCAGCCGCCGCTTGACGTCGGCGTAGAACTCCTGGCCCGCCTCCAGCGTGCCGTGCCGGGTGAAGATGACGTCGGCGGCCGAGGCGGCGAACTCCCGGCCCTCCTCGGAGTCGCCCGCCTGGATCACCACGGGGTGGCCCTGCGGGCTGCGCGGCACGCCGAACCGCCCCTCGATGTCGAAGTGTTCGCCCCGGTGGGCGAAGGGCCGCTGGCTCCCCGCCTCCGGCCGGGCCCTCCCCGGCGGCCAGGAGTCCCACAGCTCACGGGCCGTGGCGACGAACTCCGCGGCCCGGGTGTAGCGGTCGGCCCGGTCCAGGTAGCCGCCGCGCCGGAAGTTCTCGCCGGTGAAGGCGTCGGAGGAGGTGACCACGTTCCAGGCGGCACGGCCCCGCTGAGGTGGTCCAACGAGGCCAGCCTGCGGGCCAGTTCGTACGGTTCGTTGAAGGTGGCGTTGACCGTGGCGGCCAGGCCCAGCCGGTCGGTGACCGCGGCGAGCGCGTTCAGCACGGTGATCGACTCGGGCCTGCCGACCACGTCGAGGTCGTGGATCCGGCCGTTGTGCTCGCGCAGCCGCAGCCCCTCGGCGAGGAAGAAGAAGTCGAACAGGCCGCGTTCGGCGGTGTGCGCGAGATGGACGAAGGAGGAGAAGTCGATCTGGCTGCGGGAGGCGGGGTCGGTCCAGACGGTGGTGTTGTTGACCCCGGGAAGTGCGCGGCGAGGTGCATCCGCCTGCGGGGCCCGGTCATCGGGTCGCTCCCTTCGCGCGCGTGGTGGTCGCCGCGGCTGCCGTGGCCGTGGCTGTCGTGGCCGTGGCTGTCGTGGCCGTGTCCGTGTCCGTGTCCGCCGCCCGCCGCGCGAGCGCGTAGCGGTTGGCGGGCCGCGCCAGGCCGAGGTGCTCGCGCAGCGTCGTACCGGGTAGAAGGTGCGGAACGCGCCGCGGTGCTGGAGCAGCGCGACCGTTCCGTTGACGAAGCGCTCCAGGTCGAGGCGGTCCGCCACGGGCACCACGTGGAAGCCGTCGACGGCGCCCGCCCGTGCCAGCGGGCGATCAGCTCCGCGAGCCCGACCGGCCCACCGCGGTACAGCGGCAGCCCCGTTCGCGTCCTGGCGAGCGGGACGGCGAACGGCGTCTCCTCGGCGGCGCACTCGCCGCCGGTCAGGCAGACGGCGAGGGTGGCGAGCACCTTCGGCCCGCCCGCCGTACCGCGCAGCTCCGCCCGGATCCGCGCCGCCGTCTCCGGGTCGGTGGCCCGTACGTACGCCACGTCCGCGTGGCGCGCGGCGGTGGCGCGCACGAGCGGGTCGCTCGCGTCGACCGCGACGACCGGGTGGCCTGCGGCGGCCGGGGCACGATGGAGGGCCGCGCACGCTGAAGTTGTCGCTCTCGAAGTCGACATAGTGCAGCTTGTCGCGGTCGATGAACCGGCCGGTCGCCGTGTCGCGGATCTCGGCGTCGTCCTCCCAGCTGTCCCAGAGCCGGGCCGTCACGTCGGCGACCTCGGCTGCCTCGGCCCACAGGTGGTCGGCCGGTGCCGCGTGACGGCGGCCGACCAGCCGCGCCTCCTCCTCGGTGGCCGACACCGCGACCGTCCAGCCGCCCGGCCGCGGCTCACCCAGTCCAGGGTGGCCACGGCACAGGAGAGATGGAACGGCTCGGTGTGGGTGGTGGTGACGGTCGGCACCAGGCCGACCCGTTCGGTGGCGGGCGCCACGCGCGCGAGGACGGCGAGCGCGTCGAGCCTGCCCTGCCCTCCCGGGGCCGAGCGAGTCGTCCAGGGTGACGAAGTCGAGCGTGCCGCGCTCGGCGAGGCGCGCCAACTCGACGTAGTACGGCGCCTGGTACTGCCCGGCGCCGTCGATGGCGGCGGCCAGGTGCAGTGGGGCGGTGGATACGGCCATGGTCGGGGCCTTCCTGGAAAACGGGTCTAGTTCTTCGGCTTCGGCAGGCCGACCGGATTGATCTCGGACTTCTTCACGGCCTCGCCCGACAGCCCCCACCGCTTGAGGACCTTGGCGTACGAGCCGTCCGCGATGGCGTGGTCGATCGCGGCCGCGTAGGCGTCGACGAGGCCGCTGTCCTTCTTGGTGATGGCGGCGATCTTCCCCTGCACCTGGTCGCCGCCGCCCGAGAAGGTGCCGACGACCTTCGTCTGGCCTGCCGAGGCGACGTGGTACGCGGCGGTCGGGTTGGGGCCCAGGTAGGCGTCGATGCGCCCGGACTGGAGGGCGAGGTAGTAGTCGGTGTCGTTCTGGAAGTACTTGATCTGGACCGGCTTGCGGCCCGCCTCGCGGTTCTCCTCGCTCCAGTCGACGAGGATCTTCTCCTGGTTGGTGCCGGAGGAGACCGCGATGGTCCGGCCCGCCACGTCCGCCGGGCCCGAGACCGTCCAGTCCGCGTCCTTCTTCGCCTCGAAGGCCAGGTCGTCCAGGCGGTAGGTGGCGAAGTCGTACTTCTCCTTGCGCTCCTCGGTGACCGTGACGTTGGCGAAGACGGCGTCGAACTTGCCGCTGTCCAGGCCGACGAACAGGTTCTCCCAGGAGACCGGCTCGTGGACGAGGCGCAGGCCGAGGGTGTCGGCGACCAGGGTGGCGAAGTCGATCTCGGAGCCGATCCGGGTCTTGTCATCGGTGGCGTAGAAGCCGAGCGGGCGGCGGCGTCGGCGCTGCCGCCGACCCGCAGGGTGCCGCGCTCGCGGATCGCCGCGGGCACCTTGGCGGCGATGGAGTCGACCTTGCGCTCCCGGACCCGGTGCTGGTCGGGGCCGATGTTGAAGCCCGTCCTCCCCGCCCGTCGGCGCCCACGGTCTCCTGGCGTCGCCGTCGCCACAGGCGCCGAGCAGGGCCGATGCGGCGATGACGGCGAGGGCGGCGGCGAGGGCGCGGCGTGTTCTCACGGACGTACTCCTGGAGGACGGGGGCGGGTTGACGGGTCGGGCGGTCCGGCGCGCGGGTTTCACAGGACCTTGAGAGAAACGCGCGCGTACGCGCGTGCCGGGCGCGTCGAGGACGGCGGCGGGCGGGCCCTGTTCGACGATCCGGCCGTCGTCCATGAACACGACCGTGTCGGCGACCTCGCGCGCGAAGCCGATCTCGTGGGTGACGACGATCATGGTGGTGCCCCGGTGGGCCAGGTCCTGATGACGTCGAGGACCTCGCCGACCAGTTCGGGGTCGAGCGCCGAGGTGGGCTCGTCGAACAGCAGCAGCTTCGGCTCCAGCGCCAGGGCGCGCGCGATGGCCACCTGCTGCTGCTGCCCGCCGGACAGCTGCCGGGGTAGGCGTCCGCCTTGTCGGCGAGGCCGACCCGGTCGAGCAGTTCCAGCGCGGCGGTGACCGCGGTCCGGCGGGCGGCCGAGCGCCGAGACGGGCGCCTCGACGATGTTCTCCACCACGGTCAGGTGCGGGAAGAGGTTGAAGTTCTGGAAGACGAACCCGATCCGGGTGCGCTGCTTGAGGATCTCGCGCTCGCGCAGCTCGTACAGCTTGTCGCCGGAGCGGCGGTAGCCGACGAGCGAGCCGTCGACGCTGATCCAGCCGCTGTCCACCTTCTCCAGGTGGTTGATGGCGCGCAGCAGCGTGGACTTGCCGGAGCCGGACGGGCCGAGGACGACGGCCACCTCGCCGGTGCGCACGGCGAGGTCCACGCCCTGAGGACCTCCAGCGGCCCGAAGCTCTTGTGGACCGAGCGGATGTCGACCATGGCGGTCATCGCGTGGCCCCTTGGCGAAGTGCCGCTCCACGTAGTGCTGGAGGATGGAGAGGGCGGTGGTGAGGATGATGTACCAGACGGTGGCGACCATCAGCAGCGGGACGACGCGGCCGTTGCGCCCGTAGATCACCTGGGTCTGGTAGAAGAGTTCGCCGATCGCCATGACGGAGACGATCGAGGTGCCCTTGAACAGCGAGATGATCTCGTTGGCGGCGCCCGGCAGGATCGAGCGCATCGCCTGCGGCAGCACGATCCTGCGCAACTGCCGCAGCCGGGGTATGCCGAGGCCGCCGCCGCCTCCAACTGGCCGCTGTCGACGGCGAGGACGCCCCGCGCACGATCTCGGCGGCGTACGCGGCCTGGTGCAGGGCGAGGCCGAGGACCGCCGCGCTCATCGCGCCGACCAGCCCGGCGGTGTCGAAGGAGAACAGGCCGGGCCCGAAGGGGACGCCGAAGTCCAGCTCCTGGTAGAGGTAGGTCAGGTTGAACCAGAACAGCAGCTGGACGATGAGCGGGATGGAGCGGAACGCCCAGATGTAGGTGAAGGCCACGGCCTTCAGGAACGGGCTCGCGGACAGCCGCATGAAGGCGAGCACGATGCCGAGGGCGAAGCCGAGCGCGGTGCCGTAGAAGGTCAGCTGGAGGGTGACCCAGACCGCCTTGAGGATCGTCTCGGTGGCGAAGAAGTCGGCGAAGACGTCCCACTCCCAGCCGGGGTTGGTGACCAGGCCGTGCGCGAACTGGGCGACGAGGACGGCGGTCACGACGACCGCGGCCCAGCGCCAGGGTGGCGTACGGGCACCACGGTGAGCCGGGAGTAGTCCTCGGGTCCGGCGCCGTCCGGCATTTTGTCGACAAGTGGATCTGACGTCAGGGACATCGGGGTCCTTAAGGGTCCTCAAGGGGGCGGGATGAGGGCCGCGGGCGCGGCGCTCAGGCGGTGAGCGGGACGCGACAGGTCAGGTCGGAGGCGCAGGAGAGCAGGGCGCGGGCGGTCGCGTCGTTCTGCCGGAAGGCGGGCGCGTTGGTGCGCGGCCGGGCGAAGGCCCCGAGGCGCGGGCGTCGGTGTGCGGGCCGAGCGCGAAGCGGCGCGGGTGCGGGCGGCCCGCGCGGTCCAGCAGCCGCCCGTCGTCGGGGTGTACGGCGAGCAGCCCGGCGGGGTGGTGGCGGCCCCGTCGTGGTGCAGGGCGCGCAGCAGCGGGTCCCGGAGCGGACCACGGTCGGCTCGGGCAGCCGGGCCTCGACCAGCGCGCGGGCCTCGACCGAGTGGCCGGGCAGACTCGCGCCCGTCGCCCGGAAGACGCCGCGTTCGGGGTCGGTGGTCACGGTCATCCCGGGCCGAGGAAGCGCACCACCCCGGCGCGGGAGAGCGCGAGCAGTTGCCGCAGCCGGGGCCGGGCGGTCCCGAGGCGAGGTAGCTGAAGAACCCGTGCCACCAGCGGCCGGTGTCGCCGAGCCGGATCAGCTGCCCGTACACGGACAACAACCCGAGGAAGACGGCCAGGTCGGGGCTGTACCGCTCGTCGTGGCGGCGGGCGAGATCGGCCTCTATCCAGCCGCGCAGCCCCTCCTGGAGGTCCTCGTCGGCGGCGAACCGGACGTGCTCCAGCGGGCGGTCGAGGGCGTCGGCGTCGAACCGGTCGGCGGGTCGGGCACGGCGTCGGCGACCAGCTCCCGCTCCCGCGCGCTCCCCGGCGCGCAGGCGGCATACGCCTCCTCGAAGGCGCCCCACGGCGTGCGGGTCCGCTCGGGGTGGGCGGTGAACAGCCGGTGGTAGTGGGCGAAGCCCAGCTCCTTGGCGATCAGCGGCCACACGTCGCGGCCGAAGTCCGGCGGCTCCGGCCGGTTCAGCACCGCGTCGACCTCGTCGGGGCCGAAGAAGCGCGGCAGCGGCGGCCGTTCGCCCCGCCACTGGTAGCCGATCTTGGAGTGGTACGGGACGCCGCGGCGCGAGCCGACGTGCAGCACCGGCTCCCGCCCGGAGGGCCGGTAGACCGGCTCGCCGTCGGCCCCGGCTCGTACCGCCCGCCGCGCCCCTCGGTGAGCAGCACCATCAGGTCGACGAAGGCGAGGCCGAAGCCGCGCACGATGACCGGCTCGCCGGGGCGCAGCCCGCTCAGGTCGCTGTCGGCGGTGAACTCCGGCGGCAGGTGGAGCAGTCCGTGCCCGGCGGCGAACGAGGTGAGCGCGCGCTGCTCGGCGTCGGGCTCGGCGTCCAGGTGCCCGAGGGCGAGGACGACGAGGTCGGCGACGAGCGGGCGGGCGCCCTCCAGCCAGACCCGTTGGCGGGCGTCGCGCGGCCCGGTGACCCGCACCGCGCGCCGCCGGTGCTCGTGGACGGTGATCTCCGGCGGCAGGGCCGCGACGGCCCGCTCGTACACCCAGCGCAGATAGGCGCTCTGCAACCGTCGGCTCGCGAAGCTCTGCCCGGTCAACCCGTCGAGTTCGGCGGCGAGTTCGGGGTCGAGCCGGACCGGGAGCACACCGCCGCGGACGCCGTCGGCCCACTCGGCGAGGGACGGCCCGGGGCGGACCGGTCCGGCGTGCTCCACCGTCTCGTCGCTGTACATGGTGACGTCCTCGGCCATGGAGTTCATCCACAGCAGCGGGGACTGGTCCGGGCGCCAGACCCGCCCGCCGCCGGGCGGGCAGGGGTCGACCAGGTGCAGGTCGAGGGCGCCGCCGTCGTACAGCTCGGCGGCGTTGGCGGCGAGACGCTCGATGAGACCGGTGCCGCGCGGGCCCGCGCCGACGATGACGACGGAGGGCACCCGGGAGACCCGGGGATGCGGGTGTGCGGGAGTCCTGGATACGGCGCTGAGGAGGGGTCTGCTTGCGCGGCCATGCGAAAGCTCCGTGAGTGGCGGAAGTGAACACGCGGATTGCCTTCACACGGCGGCCACGCCCTCAGCACGGCCTCAGGCCCGAGGCTACGGCGTGCGTACGGTCCGCTGTCAAGGCTGTCCGAAGTGTGGTCGCGGCGTCTCACGACGGTTGACGCGGAAGCGGATGCCTGCTCCACTTGGGCCATGAATCCTGGGCAGCGTCTGGTCACCCGCGGCCACATCGACTTCGGTCGGGTGTGGTCGTCGTCCTGTTCGGCCTGACCGCCCGCCCCGCACCCTCCCGGGTTCCGGGCTTATCCGCCGCCCGCCTCACCGGCCGGTGCGGCCCCGCGCCCACGCACTTCTGACGCGCCTTCACACGTGCTGTCCGGCAGCTTCTCAAGCCTTCCCTCGTACCACCGGGCCCCGCCGGTCAGCGATCAGCGTCAGCCAGTCGGCGATCAGCAGGAACAGTCACAGCCGCAGTCACAGCAGTCGCACCCGTCACAGCAGTCGCAACAGCCATCGCCACCACCGCAGTCACCGCAATCGCACTTGTGGCACCAGCCCTCGCGCTCCCGCCCGGTCCACGGGTCGTGATACGGATCACGGCAGCACACCTGGCAGGTGCAGCACAGGCCGGTCCACACCGCGCAGCCCGCGAGCAGCCCGCGCCCGCGGCGTGGCGGCTCCGGCGGCGCTCCGCCGGCCCTCCGGGTGAACCACGGGGACCGCGGCGGCGTGCCGTGCGCGCCCGGGCGCCTGGTCCCCGGCCGCGCCGCCGTGCGCGCAGCCGTCCGTACCGAAGGTACGGTCCACCGCGCGCCCAGCTCGTGCGCCAGCAGGACGTGCACCAGCGTCTGATCGCTGAACTCCGCGTCCCGCAGGGCGAGACGCACCCGTGCACCGCGTCGTCGCACAGCCTGCGCGCCTCGGCGAGGTCCGCCCCGGTGGCGGCTATCGGGTTCCAGGCGCCCGAGTCGGCGTCCTCGGCCAGGTCCTCGACGGCGTCCAGCAGATGGGCGACCCGGCCGAAGAGCCGGCCCGCCTCCTCCAGCGGCGCCCGGTTGGCAGGCCGCCCGGCCAGCACGGCGGTGTGGCCGAACGCCGCCGCGGTCGCGGTCTCGGTCGGCTCGGTGATCGTCAGCAGCGGAGTCCCGGGCCCGCGAGGCTCTCGATCTCCGCCTGCCGACCGACCGCGTCGAGCAGTACGGCCGTCTCGAAGCCCAGCTCGCCGCCGGTACGCGCCCCAGCGCGGTCCCAGCGACCGGCGACCGAGCGGGCCACGGCGGCGACCGGCCGCCGCCCCAACACCCGTCGCCGTCGGCCACATGGTCGCGCACCTTCGCCGAGGCCAGCACCAGCGAGACGGTCGCCGCCAGCCGCGCGCCCTCACCCCGCGCCACCGGAGCGGTGCGCATTCCACGGAGTGGACACGGTCCCGCGGTGCGCATCCGCCCCTCGGCGCGGGCGGATCCGGCGGACTGGGCCTCCACGAGCGCCGAGATCACCAGCCCGTCGTAGTTCGTCGCGACCCGTGCGAACTGGCCGTGATCCGCGCGCAACGCCAGGCACATCCCGCACAGATGCGCCATCCACTCGGTGCGCAGCCGCTCCGACAACCGATGCCGACAAGGCCGGATGATGCCAAACACCCGCTCCCCGTTCACCCGTACGTCCCCGGCGTCACCCGTCCGGCTCGGCGGAGTCTAACCGGCGCCCCGTCAAGCCCCGTGAGCGGCCGGAACTCTGATCGCCCGCCAAACGTTCTGCACCAGTACCGTCACGAATCCCTATGCGGCCGCAATCCACGTGGCGCACCATCCGCATCATGGACGACCATAGAGGAGCGGTTAGAAGACACCGTTTGGGAGAGGAGGCGTCCATGGGATCGGTGCGCAAAGCGAGTGCCTGGCTGGGCCTCGTCGACGACAGCGAGGACGAGCGCTACTACGACGACGACTACGCCGAGGGGCCCGGACCCGGTGACGCCTGGCTGACCGACCCGCGCGTGCGGGTGGCCGACCAGGCCGCTCACGACGAGGGGACCCGCATCGCCACGGTCACCCCGGACGGCTTCCGGGACGCCCGCGGCATCGGTGAGCTGTTCCGTGACGGCGTTCCCGTCATCGTGAACCTGACGAGCATGGAACCCGCCGACGCCAAGCGCGTGGTGGACTTCGCGGCCGGACTGACCTTCGGGCTGCGCGGTTCGATCGAGCGCGTCGCCAACCGGGTCTTCCTGCTCACTCCCGCCGACTACCAGATCGTCAGCACGGACACCCGGCACGCCACCGGCTTCTTCAACCAGAGCTGAGGGCAAGGCCGCTCTCGGGCCACCGCCGCGTTCAGCGGAACGCGTCGATCCCGGTGAGCGCCTTGCCCAGCACCAGTTGGTGCATCTCGACCGTGCCCTCATAGGTGAGCACCGACTCCAGGTTGGTCGCGTGCCGCATCACCGGATACTCCAGCGAGATGCCGTTGGCCCCAGGATCGTCCTGGCGGTCCGGCAGATCTCGATCGCCTCGCGCACGTTGTTCAGCTTGCCGAAGCTGACCTGCTCCGGCCGCAGTCGCCCGGCGTCCATACGCCGTCCCAGATGGTGGGCGAGCAGCACGCCCTTGTGCAGTTCGACCGCCATGTCGGCGAGCTTGGCCTGGGTCAGCTGGAAGCCGCCGATGGGCCTGCCGAACTGCTCGCGGCTCCGGCGTACTCCAGCGCCGCGTCGAAGCACGCGCGGGCCGCGCCCATCGCGCCCCAGACGATGCCGTACCGGGCGTGGTTCAGACAGCTCAGCGGGCCGCGCAGTCCCGTGACGCCGGGGAGCACCGCGTCGGCGGGCAGCCGGACCTCGTCCATGACCAGTTCGCTGGTGACCGAGGCGCGCAGCGACCACTTGTGCTTGATCTCCGGCGCCGAGAAACCGGGGTGTCGGTGGGGACGGCGAAGCCCCTGACGCCGTCGTCGGTGCGGGCCCACACCACGGCGACCCCGGCCACCGAACCGTTGGTGATCCACATCTTGCGGCCCGTCAGCACCCAGTCCGTGCCGTCGCGTTTGGCGTGGGTGCGCATTCCGGCCGGGTCGGAGCCGTGGTCCGGTTCGGTCAGCCCGAAGCAGCCGATCACCTCGCCGGAGGCCATGCGCGGCAGCCACCGCTCCTTCTGCTCCTCGGAGCCGAAGCGGTGGATGGCGTACATCGCGAGGGAGCCCTGCACGGAGACCAGCGAGCGGATCCCGGAGTCGGCGGCCTCCAGCTCCAGGCAGGCGAGCCCGTACTGGACGGCGCTGGCGCCCGCGCAGCCGTAGCCGGTCAGCGACATGCCGAGCGCGCCGATCGAGCCGAGTTCGCGGGCGAGTTCACGGACGCCGGGCAGCTCGCCGCGCTCGTACCAGTCGGCGACGTGCGGCAGCACGCGGTCGGCGGCCCACCGGCGCACGGTCGCGCGGACGGCCAGGTCCTCCTCGTCCAGGAGGTCGTCGACGCCGAGCGGGTCGCCCGGGTCGAACGGCGGCTTCGAGGGAGGGTGTGCGGACATGTGCGACTCCGGCGGTGATCACTGCGTCCCCACCGACGCTACGGCCGGGTAACCCCGCCGTCCAGCCCGCCTCGACGCGGGACGCACCGCGCCCGTCGGGGCCGGGGCGGCGCGGGCGCGGGCTCGGTGTGGCGGCTCAGGGTGCGGGCTCGGCGGTCACCGGCGGGCGCCCGAGCGCCGGTTCACGGCTGCCGGGCAGCTTCGGACCGGCGGGGCCGTCGTCCCGGCGGTCGCGGACCTCGCCCCGGCCCGCTCCTCGTCGGGGGCCGGTCCGGCGTCGTGCCCGGCGGTCTCCTCGCCGGGGATGTCCGCGACGGCGCCGTCCCCGGCCGCGGTCTCGCCCTCGGCACCACCGCACTCCATCGTCCTCGGCAGCCGCAGCGCGGCCAGCGCGCCGAGCAGCAGCAGCCCGGCGCTGACCACCAGCGTCACGTGCAGGCCGTGTACGAACGCGTGGCGGGAGGCGCTGCGCAGCGCCCGGCCGGGCGCGCCGCCGAGCTGGTCGGAGACCTCGTACGCCTCACCGAGCGACTGGCTCGCGCGGGCACCGGCGGCGTGCGGCACGCCCGGTACGGAGGTGACGCCCGGCGCGTACGAGGCGTTCATGACGCTGCCCAGGAGCGCTATGCCGATGCCCGCGCCGAGTTGGTAGGAGGTCTCGCCGATGGCGGCGGCGCCGCCGGCGGAGCGCGCCGACGCCTCGTTGAGCATGGACTCGTACGCGCCGAAGAGCGTGGTCTCCAGGCCGAAGCCGAGGAGGAGGAAGCCGCCGACGAGCACCCGGCCGGTCGCCGCCGCCCATGGCGGTGAGCGACAGGACGGCGGCGGCGGTGACGGCGAAGCCGAACGCGACCATGGTGCGCGGGCCGAGCGCGTGGAGCAGGCGGGATCCGGCGAGGCCCGCGGCCATCGCGGCGAAGGTCAGCGGCAGCAGCCGCAGGCCGGTCTCCAGCGGGTGAGGCCGAGGACGAGCTGGAGGTACTGGGCGGCGATCAGCTCCAGGCCGACGAGCGCGAGCAGGGCCAGCACGATGCAGCCGACCGAGATGCTGAAGGCGGGCCTGGCGAAGAGGCCGAGGTCGACCAGCGGGTGCGTACGGCGCCGCTGGCGGCGGACGAAGGCGACCAGCAGGAGCGCGCCGAGCACCGTCGGGGCCAGCGTGCCGAACTCCAGCAGCCCGGCGCCGCCGCCCATCCGCTTCACGCCCAGGACCAGGCCGAACAGTCCGAACGCGGCCATCAGGGCGCCCGCCACGTCCCACGGTCCGTCGCGGTCACCGGTGGACTCGGGCAGCAGCCAGCGGCCGACGGGCAGGGCCGCCGCCATCAGCGGGAGGTTGATCAGGAAGACCGAGCCCCACCAGAAGTGCTCCAGGAGGAAGCCGCCGAGCAGCGGTCCGACGGCCGCGCCGACGGCGGCGACCGCGCTCCAGATGCCGATGGCCAGGGCGCGCTCGCGGCGGTCGGGGAAGACCTGGCGCAGGATGGACAGCGTCGCGGGCATGATCATCGCGCCGCCGACGCCGAGCAGGGCGCGGGCCAGGATCAGCACCGGTGGACTGCCCGCCAGCGCCGCGAGGGCCGAGGCCGCGCCGAAGAGCCCGTAGCCGAGCAGCAGCACGCGGCGGCGTCCCACGCGGTCGCCGAGGGTGCCGAAGAGGATCAGCAGCGAGGCGCAGACCAGCGGGTAGATGTCGACGATCCACAGCAGCTCGATGGCGCCGGGCCGCAGGTCCTCGGTGACGGCGGGGACGGCGACGTGCAGCACGGTCCCGTCGACGGCGACGAGCAGCAGGCTGACGCAGAGCACGACGAGCACGACCCAGCGGTTGCCGCCCTCGCCCGGAGCACCGCGCCGGAGCCGGGGCGTCCGCGGCCCGCCGGTCTTCGGCCGTGGTCGTCCCGGACATGAAGGCACCTCCCTGTCGTGCTCTCGCAGGCCCGGCGGGGCGGGGCGTCACGTCGTAGGGACGTCCGGCGGCCCGGCGGCACAGGCGAGTGAGTGGTCAGAGTACGCGAGTCGGTTCGGCGGTCCAGCGCCCCGGCCCCTGACGGGAGGTGCCCCACGGGCCTCGTGTGAGGCCATACGCTCCACTGATTCCGTTTTGTCCCACGGTTGTCCACAGGCGTTCAGCAGCCACGGAAGGATGCCTGATAATCGGGGCCGTGGCCGATCTTGCGGAAGCCGGGGCCCCGGCGCTCTCCGTCCGTCCGCCCGCCCGAGCGGCTCGGGCGGGCGGCTCGGCGCGGCACTGCGCCGGGCCACGCCCGCTCTGCTGACGTACGCGGCGGTGCGCGTGCTCGGCCTGCTGGTCCTCACGGCCTGGAGCGCGGCGGAGGGCACGAGCGCCCGTCATCTGCTGTCGGCCCGCTGGGACTCGGTCTGGTACGCCCGCGTCGCCGACGCGGGTACGGCTACACGATCCGGCTCCCCGACGGGCGGTCCACTCCGACCTGGCCTTCTTCCCGCTGCTGCCGTGGCTGGAGCGAATGATCTCGGCCGTTTTCCCGCTCGGCGCGGGGACGCGGGCTCGTCGTCAGCGCGGTCGCCTCGCTCGCCGCCGCGTGGGGATCTTCGCGACCGGCGAGCTGCTGTACGGACGGCGCGCGGGCGTCGCGCTGGTCGCGGTGTGGGCGGTGCTGCCGGTCGGGATCGTGCAGTCGATGGCGTACTCGGAGTCGCTGTTCACGGCGCTCGCCGCGTGGGGATGTACGCGACCCTCACCGGGCGGTGGCTGTGGGCGGGCACGTTCGCCGCGCTGGCGGGGCTGACCCGGCCGGTGGGGGCGGCGGTCGTCGCGGCGGTCTGGGCCGGAGCGGCCGGGGCCGTACTGCCCGGCGGGCGGGGACGTCCGGCGGGCGGGCGCCCGTTCGCCCCGGGCCGCGCCAGGTGCTGGGCGTGGTTCTGGCCCCGCTGGGGTGGCTGGGCTACGTGGTCTGGGTGGCGGCCGAGCGCGGCGCCCTCACCGGTTACCTGGACGTGCAGGACGGCTGGGAGAACGGGTTCGACGGCGGCCTGGCCTTCGCCCGGTTCGTCGGCGGGCGGTTCACCGGCCCCGCCTTCCCGGCCGGGATCGGGCTGCTGGCCGGGGTCGCCCTGCTGATCTGGCTGTTCGTACGGTGCGTTCGGCAGGGGCAGCCGCTGCCGCTGCTGGTCTACGGGGCGCCGTGCTGTTCCTCGCGCTGACCGCCAAGGGCTACTTCGGCTCGAAGCCGCGGCTGCTGCTCCCGGCCTTCCCGTGCTGCTCCCGCTGGCCCTCGCGCTGGCCCGGTCGCGTCCGGCCGGAGCGGCGGCTGCCCTGGGCGGCGTCGCGGTGGCCTCTGCGGTGTACGGCGCCTTCTGGCTGAACGGCTCGGGACCGCCGTGAGCGGGGCCCGACCGGCACGCGACCGGCGGGCGGCCCCGGGCGACGCCGAGGGAAACGACGCGGAACACCCGGGCTAATCTCAGATAAACAGCGCGGCGGGAAAACCTAAGAAATACATAAGGACGCCGAAGAGGATCGCGGTGAAGGCGGTCGACGGAAATGTTCCGGACACTCGCGCATTCCGTCGAATGAGGCGGCCAAAGTGGCTCCTGAGACCCACTCCACATCACATCGTCATCACAAAGCGACCTGATCGACTGAACACGCCTGTCACGCAATGTAACGTCGATTGAGTGCGTACCGATGACAAGCTTCCTCCTGCGGAGAAGCGCTCCACTGCTATCGCGCGCCCGCGCATGACCCGGGTGCGGCGATGGCTGCTCGGGTCGACCCTTGCGGTGTACGCGGCCACCGTGATCGGCGTGCTCACCACCTCGTGGCTGGTGAGGTTCGACTGGCAGGTCATGCTCTTCCGGCCGTACAAGCACTGGCCGGAGTTCCACACGTTCCTGGACTACTTCGTCGTGATGGGCCAGCGCGGCCCGACGGCGGTGGCGGTCGCCTGCTGGCTGGGGTGGTGCTGCTACCGGCAGCGCACCCTGCGTCCGCTGCTGGTGCTGGGCACCTCGCTGCTGCTGCTGAACCTCACCGTGGGTGCCGCGAAGATCGGCATGGGCCGGGCCGGGCCGCACTACGCGACGACGGTGGGCGCGAACGAGATGTGGCAGGGCGGCGATATATTTCCTTCGGGTCACACCGCGAACGCCGTGGTCACCTGGGGTGTGCTGGCCTATCTGGCCACGACCCCGCACACCCGCAGGATCGCGTCGGTCATCGCCGCGACCTTCGCCTTCGGGGTGGGCATGACCACCGTCTACCTCGGCACCCACTGGGTGAGCGACGTGGTGCTCGGCTGGGCCGCCGGCGTGCTGGTGCTGCTGGCACTGCCGTGGCTCGAACCCTCGATGGCCCGCGCCGAGGTGCTGCTGCTGAGGCTGTGGCGCCGTATGCGGTACGGCCCGGCCCCGGCCGCCGCTCCCGCACCGGCGCTCGACGCCGGGCTGTCCACCCGCGGGTGGCACGCGACGACGAACTGCCGGGCCGCGAGCCGGTGGGCGTCGGCCGCCGCTCGCCCGAGGCCGCCGCGCACGGGCCGTCCGCCGAGGGCACCGTCGTACGGCGGGTCGTCGGGCCGGTGCCCGAGGTCTGGCAGTACCACCAGGTCAGACCGCACGCCGTCCGTTCCGAGAGGACACCGGTGACGCCCAGCGGCAGCCGTCGCCCGCCCCACGCGGACCGGCTGCCGCGTACCGCCACCGGCCTCGGCCAGCCCGCGGGCCGCACCCGGGGCACGGGCGGCTGACCGGCGCCGGGGACGGTACGCACAGCCCCGATCCACCCGGCCGGGCACAACGAAGGCCCCGGCGCTCCGTTGAGGAGCGCCGGGCCTTCGCCGTACGCGCCGCGGTCGCCGACACATGCCGTACGCGCGGCCCGGTTCAGCCCTTCCAGCAGCGCTTGACGGTGTCGTCGGCGACTTCGAAGTTCAGTCGGCTCCCCACGTATTCCATGGTGATGATCGTGCCCGGCGGCAGTGCGCGCACGGTGGTCCAGCCGCGGCCGCGCGCCGCTCCTCGGCGGCGCGGGCGTCGAGTCCGACGTAGCCGCCGGGGTCGTCGTCGGGTTCGGGGCGGAAAGGGAAGAGGTGCCATACCGCCACCGTAGGTGGCCGGATGGCGCGGTGGAAGGCCGGTTCCGTACCCCGCCCGAGCATGGCCGCGTGCGTCTCGTGTCCGCCACTGGTCACGCTTTCGTCACGGCGGAACAGGAGCGATTCCGCCTCACTCGCGGAGCCGTGTCCAGCCCTTCTCCAAGAGCCGCAAAGCAGCTCGTGAGTTCTCTGGATTTCCTCTCGATACGGCTGATTCGCCGGGCGCCGTACCGTGTCCATGACTTCTTACGGGTGAATTCCGGCAGCGTCGGAAATCGCCATCCACCCCACACGGCAACCACAATTCCGCCACAACCGACGGACTCCGGCCACACTTCGGGTTTCCGCCACGTGGAACGCCACGGGACTCACCCGCGCACCGTACGACACGCACGGAAGGGACATCCTCTCGCACGGGGTCCGGGCACGAGCATGATGGCGAGTGCCCAAAGCTCAGGTGACGCAGAGGGAGCCCAGATGGGGACGGACACCGCACAGGCTTCTCCCGGCCCGAGGCTGGAGCGGCGGCCGGGCCAGGTGATCGTGGACTGGCTCACCACCACCGACCACAAGAAGATCGGACATCTCTATCTGATCTCGTCCTTCGGGTTCTTCCTGGTGGCAGGCGTCCTGGCACTGCTGATGCGAGCCGAACTGGCCAGGCCGGGACTCCAGATCCTGTCGAACGAGGAGTTCAACCAGGCGTTCACGATGCACGGCACGGTCATGCTGCTGCTGTTCGCGACGCCCGCCTTCGCCGGGTTCGCCAACGAGATCATGCCGCTCCAGATCGGCGCCCCCGACGTCGCCTTCCCCGCCTGAACATGCTCTCCTACTGGCTGTATCTGTTCGGTGGGCTGATCGTGCTGGCCAGTTTGGTGACCCCGGCGGGTGGCGCGGACTTCGGCTGGACCGCGTACGCGCCGCTGAACGGCATGGTCCGCTCCCCGGCGTCGGCGGGGACATGTGGATCATGGGCCTCGCGCTGTCGGGGTTCGGCACGATCCTCGGCGCGGTGAACTTCCTGACCACCATCATCGGAATGCGCGCCCCGGCATGACGATGTTCCGGATGCCGATCTTCACCTGGAACGTGCTGTTCACCTCGATCCTGGTGCTGATGGCCTTCCCGGTGCTGGCGGCGGCGCTGCTGTGCCTGGAGGCGGACCGGCGCTTCGGCGCGGTGGTCTTCGACCCGCAGTTCGGCGGCCCGCTGCTGTGGCAGCACCTGTTCTGGTTCTTCGGCCATCCCGAGGTCTACATCATCGCGCTGCCGTTCTTCGGCATCATCACCGAGATCATCCCGGTCTTCTCGCGCAAGCCGGTCTTCGGCTACGTCTCGCTGATCGGCGCCACGATGGCCATCACCGCGCTGTCGGTGGTGGTCTGGGCGCACCACATGTTCGCCACGGGATCGGTGCTGCTGCCGTTCTTCTCGCTCATGTCGTTCCTGATCGCGGTGCCGACCGGGGTGAAGTTCTTCAACTGGATCGGCACGATGCTGGGCGGCTCGCTGTCCTTCGAGGCGCCCATGCTCTGGGCGATCGGCTTCCTGGTGAGCTTCCTGTTCGGCGGGCTGACCGGGTCATCCTGGCGTCACCGCCGCTGGACTTCCATGTCACCGACTCGTACTTCGTGGTGGCCCACTTCCACTACGTGGTCTTCGGCACCGTGGTCTTCGCGATGTTCGGGGCTTCTACTTCTGGTGGCCCAAGTTCACCGGGAAGATGCTGGACGAACGGCTCGCCAAGATCCACTTCTGGACGCTGTTCGTGGGCTTCCACACCACCTTCCTGGTGCAGCACTGGCTCGGCGTGGAGGGCATGCCGCGCCGCTACGCCGACTACCTGGCGGCCGACGGCTTCACCGCGCTGAACACGACGTCCTCCATCGGCGCCTTCCTGCTCGGCATGTCCACGCTGCCGTTCCTCTACAACGTGTGGAAGACCGCCAAGTACGGCACGAAGGTCGAGGTCGACGACCCCTGGGGTTCGGCCGCTCGCTGGAGTGGGCGACCTCCTGCCCGCCGCCCCGCCACAACTTCCACACCCTCCCCGGATCCGCTCCGAGTCCCCGCCTTCGACCTGCACCACCCCTCGGTGGCGGCGTACGACAAGCCGGACGCGCAGATCACGCCGCAGCAGGCGACCGACCCGGGCCCGAACCCGGCCGGTCCGTGACCCGAAGGTCCGTCGGTCCCGGCCCGGCACGGACCACGGGACCGACGGCGACAGCGACGGCACCTGCTACCGGACCTCGCCGATCCGCAGCGACAGGTCGTTGTCCACCGTGTAGTACGGGCCCGCCTGCGTCCCCTCGTACGGAGCCGCCAGCCGCCGGGCCGGGTAGGTGAAGATGTTCTTCTTGTCCGCCACGTCGTCCAGGATGCGGGCGAGCCGGACGCCGGCTCCGCCGGGTCGGCGGGCGCAGCCACAGGTCCCACAAGTCCTCGCCGCCCTGCCAGGGCTCGGCGAGGTCCGCGTAGGCCAGCGTGAACACGAAACGCGGGCCCGTCACCGTCAGCGGCGCCGTCCGCACCAGGGCGCGGTCGCGTCGGCAGCGGGCCTCGGCCACCGCCCCGGCCAGCCAGCGGTCCGGGTCCTGCGCGTGGTGCAGGGTGCCGTGGACCTGGATCCCGGCGCCGTCGACCCGTATCTCCCCGGCCTCGGCGTGCGGGGCGCGCAGCCAGCTGCGCAGCGAGAGGTTGCCGTGCTTGGTGGGGTACGGGATGCGCACCGCCAACGGGCCGGTGCCGGGGCCCGGTTCCCGGTCCACGAGCGCGCGCAGGTCGTTCATGCCGGGGCCAGTCGGCGCGGGCCTCGTCGCCGTACGCCACGTACGCGTCCCAGCGTCCCTCGGGCAGGGGCCGGGAGCCGGGCAGCAGCGCCCGCTGCCGCCCGGCGGCGGCGGTGGCGGCGAGCGGCAGCCGCACCTCGCCGTCGGCGCCCGCGCGGCGCGGCGCCGCAGGACGAGCGAGCCCTCGCCCGTCTCGGGCGGGTCGGGTCGACGACCTCGAAGGTGAGCCCGCCCTCGGTGTCCGCGAGGCAGTCGGCGCGCGGGGCAGCGGCTCCGTCGCGGGCTCCGGCCGGGTGATGGTCTGTGCGTCGCTCACGCCGCACGCACCCTGCGGCCCACGGTGCGGTGCACGTCACAGGTGGCCAGCGCGCCGCTGAGGAGCTTGCCGCGGGCGCGGTGCAGCCCGCCGCGCAGCCCGCCGCGGCCGACGAGGTCGGAGAAGAGCGTCTCGTAGCGCCCGGCCACCTGGGACGGGTCGAAGCGGGCGGAGTCCGCCAGCGCGGCCCGGCCCATCCGCTGCCGCAGTTCGTCGTCGTTGATCAGGTCGAGCAGGGCTCCGGCGATGGCGTCGACGTCACCGGACGGGACCAGCCGTCCGTCCACGCCGTTGTCGATGATCTCGGCGGGACCGTGCGGGCAGTCGGTGGCGACCACCGGCAGGCCGCAGCGCATCGCCTCGACGATGGTCATGCCGAACGACTCCAGGCTGGAGGTGACGGCGGCGATGGAGCCCTTGGTCCACTCCGGGTCCAGGGGTGGGCCGGGCCCATGAGGAAGACGTTGTTGTACAGGCCGAGCTGGTCGATCAGGTTGCGCAGCTTGGTGTGCTGGGCGCCGCCCCCGTAGATCCGCAGCCGCCAGTCGGGCGCTCCGCGCTGACCTTCTCGAAGGCGCGTATCAGCAGGTCGTAGCGCTTGACGGGGCGAGCCGACCGGCTGCCACCACCCACTTGCCGGTGCCGTCGGCGGGCTCCAGGCCCGGTTCCGGCACGCTGTTGGGCACCGCCTCGACCCGGACGCCGGGCAGCCGCATCTGGCTGCGGTAGGTCTCGGCGTCGGCCTCGGTGACGGTGGTCACCGCGTCCAGCTTCGGGTAGACGCCGCGCAGGTCGCGCTTGAGGGACTTGGAGTGGGTGCTCAGCGTCAGGTGCTCCTGCCCGACCCGCACCACGCCGCGCCTGGCGTCCCTGGCGATGTGCATGTTCAGCCCGGGCGGGTGCCCACGACCACGTCCGCGTCGAGATGTCTCAGGTGCTCGGCGATGCGCCGGTCGGAGAGCGCGCTGTACTGCTTGTAACGGCCCTCGCTGCGGGGAAGATCCGGGCGGGCCTGGTGTGGTCGGGGTTGTCCCCGTCGTAGCCGGGGCTGTCCTTGCGCAGGTCCACCAGGTGCCGGACCCGAACGTCCGGGCCGGGCTCGAAGACCGGCTCGTCGCGGTGCCGGAACACCGAGACGATCTCCACGTCGTGGTGCTCACCGAGGGTGCGGGCAAGGTTGTACGTGGTCCGGATCGTCCCACCGATCCCGTACGCGTTGTGAAGCAGGAATGAAATATGCATCCGTCCCCGTATCCCACTGTTTCCGGCGGACGACACAACTCGTCCGCCTATCACTGGGTCAGACCCCGCCGACGGCCGTCAGGTTGGGTTCCATCACCGTCTTGTGGCTCAACAGATGTGAAATCGGTAGTGAACTGGGGAACCTTTCGGCGACATCGCCCATCGAGGCGGACAGGAGGCGTGGTGGCCGCGGGTCGTGCCGCCACCGGGCGTCACCTCGCCGACCGCCTCGACCGGCGCCGTTCCTCCAGCGTGCCACCGACGCGCGGGGACGGCGCGCCGAGACGGCCGACGCCCACGAGGACGGCGCGGCAGACGGCCATCGGGCCCTCCGTACCGGCGCGGTCGCCGCCCAGGGCCCGGCGGTCAGCACCCGGGACCTTCGCGGTGCTGCCGCTCAGCCGGACCAGGGCGCACAGGCTCCGCGTGGAGACCTTCCAGACCCGTCCTGGAGGACGGCGACGCCGGAGGCGGCCGGGACGGCGGTCCGGCCGTCGACGAGCAGGGCGTAGCGGACCCGTGCCCGGTCGGCGGAGGTGAAGCTCACGCCGGTGACGTGCGCGCCGTCCCCGCCGCCCGTGTGCGGGCGTCGAGCGCCTCGATCACCGGCTTCAGGGCGCTGCCGTTCTCCAGCAGCCCGGTCTTGCGGTCGCCCGGGACGGCGGGGTCGAAGAACCGCTCCCAGTTCTCGCGCACCCGTGCCTCCGCCGCCCTCGGGTCACGCGGCCGGTCACTCCCGGCGGTCCCGGCGCCCGGTCCCCGCTCGGGTCGCCGCTCGGCCCGGCCCGGCTGCCCGACGGCGACGCGGCCGGTGACGACGCGGCCGGAGGCGACTGGTCCGCCTTCGCGGAGTCGCCGGATCCGCCGCCGCACGCAGCGGCGGCGGCCCCAGGAGCAGGGCCGCGGCCGTCAGCCGGGCCGCCGTGCGCGCGTGTCCAAGGCGGGCCATCCGCTTCACCACCAAAGGTCGTAGGGCCGGACAGGTCTGGCGCTCGTCCGAGGCGGCCGACGGCGCGCCCGTGAGGGCATAGTGCCCGGCCCCGGCCGCGAGGCGCAGTCGCGCGGACACCGTCCGCGACCGTACGGAAGGCGCCGTACGCGAACCGCCCGGCCGCCGAGGACCGGCGCACGACGCGGGCCCCGGCCCTCCCGTACGCGTCCTCCGCCGGGCCGGAACCCGCCGTGGCGGGCGGCGCCGGTACCCAGGTCCCGGGCCCGCGCCGGGTTGGCCCGCGCACGGTGCGCGGCCCGGTGCGGGTACGCCCCGGCGGGAGCCGCGCCGCGCGGCTCGCGGCGCGCGGCGGCGCACAACCCGGCGCGTTGGGCCATGCCGCGACCCGCGCGTGACTCCCTCGCCGGTCGCCCGTTGTTACGGAGGAGTCGGCGGAGCCCGGCCGCCGTATCCAGCGCCCGGACCGTTCACGGACCTCCGCCGTCCGCCCCGTCCACAGATCCACAAGACCGAGGAGCCACCCGTGCCGCGCATGCTCGACGTCAGCGATGACGTACGCGCCGAGATCGGCGACGAAGAAGCCGACCGGCTGCTCGCCGGCGACCAAGCCCCGGGCAGTTACGACTGCACCTCCTGCCGCAACCCGGGCGACACCACCCGGCAGCGCACCAGCACCGTGCTCTTCGTGGGCCAGGAGACCGCCGTACTGGCCTTCGCGCACGCCACCTGCGTGCCCTCGCAGGTGGTCCCGGTGTCCGAGGAGCAGCTCCAGGGGCCGTGCGCTCCATCTCGGGCGAGGACGCGCCGCCGCCCTCCCCGTCGTACCCGCCGCACCCGCCGCGCCCGCCGTGGACGGCGCCCCGGCCGATCTGGAGCCGCGGCAGGCGGTCCTCGGCGTCACCAGCGGCCTCGTGCTGGTCGAGGGCGAGCCGTATCCGGCGCTCGTCGTCGAGCCGACCTCGCCGATCGTGCGGCCGGGCTCGGAGGGCCCGGGGACGACTTCCTGCCGCTGCTGATCGAGCAGGGCTTCGCGCCGGTGGCCGAGGTCGTCCGGATGCCGCCGCCGGTGCCCGGCTGGTCGGTACTGCTGGCCATGGGGCAGCTGCACGCCGTGCTGATGCCCGGTACGGGCGGGGCGCGCCGGTGGCGTGGTGGCAGGCGCACCAGCCGATGGCCGTCACCGACGACTGGCGGACCGCGGTCGGCAAGACCCGGACGGTGATCGTCTACGCGGCCCCGGCCGGGGCGATCGGCAGCCAGCCGCGCGAGGACCAGTTGCGCGAGGCGCTGGAGCGGGCCGCCGCGAACGGGGTGCTGGTCGCCGCGTCGATGCCGCTCGCGGGCACATGACGACGGCTCCATCCGGCCGTACGGGCCCGCACCGGCCGCGCCATTCGCCGCCGAGCCCGCATCCGACGAGACAGCGGGTCGTTGGCACGTACGTGCACACATACGACCATGGCCCCGATCCCCTACAACCGAGCAATTCCGGCAATGCGCCCGGCACAGGACGCGTCGATCATGCCCGAGCACCGGCAGCACACCTCGCCCACCCCGATCTACGACGCGCTGTGCGTGGAGTACCGCAAGTCGTTCCGGCGCTGCCCGGCGACCGGATGGGCGAGGAGAACCTGGGCTTCGTGGCGTTCAGCGCGCTCGGCCCGGGACCGTCCGAACAGCCCGGCCAGCACCGGGGTTCATGAACGGCAGCCAGGGTCACGCGGGGCCGCGAGGGGCGCGAAGCGAGCGGCGGCGGTGGCGGACGGCACCAGCGCGGCGCGCTCCCCGCGCTGCCGCCCGGTCCTCGTGACGGGCGCGGGCGCGGGTACTAGACCTCCCGGCCCGCCGTCGCCCGCGCGGTGCGCGGGCGACGGCGTTACTTCTTCCGCCCGCGCTTCCGCGCACGCGCACCGAGATCTGGATCGGCGTCCCTCGAAGCCGAACTCCTCCCGCAGCCGCCGCTCGACGAAGCGGCGGTAGCCCGCCTCCAGGAAGCCCGAGGCGAAGAGGACGAACCGCGGCGGCCTGGTCCCCGCCTGCGTCCCGAAGAGGATGCGCGGCTGCTTGCCGCCGCGGACGGGGTGCGGGTGGGACGCCACGATCTCGCCGAGGAAGGCGTTCAGCCGCCCGGTCGGCACGCGGGTCTCCCACCCGGCCAGC
This sequence comes from Streptomyces sp. M19, assembly GCA_038070365.1. Taxonomy (GTDB): domain Bacteria; phylum Actinomycetota; class Actinomycetes; order Streptomycetales; family Streptomycetaceae; genus Streptomyces. The sequence continues at coordinate 1,964,264 of JAMYWE010000001.1, forward strand.
GCCGTCTCGATCGCCGGGACCAGCTTCTCCATGTGGCGGCCGGTCCGCGCGGAGATGTTCACGCGCGGGGCCCACTGGACCTGGGCCAGCTCGGTCTCGATCTCGCGCTCCAGGTAGTAGCGGCGCTCCTCGTCCAGCTTGTCCCACTTGTTGTACGCGATGACCAGGGCGCGCCCCGCCTCGATCGCCATCGTGAGGATCCGCTGGTCCTGGACGCTGACGTTGTCGCTGCCGTCGATGAGGACGACGGCCACCTCGGCCTTCTCCACGGCGGCCGCCGTGCGCAGCGACGCGTAGTAGTCCGCGCCCTCCTGGAGGTGGACCCGGCGGCGGATACCGGCGGTGTCCACGAACTTCCAGGTCACGCCGCCCAGTTCGATCAGCTCGTCCACCGGGTCGCGGGTGGTGCCCGCGAGCGAGTCGACGACGACCCGCTCCTCCTGGCGACCTTGTTCAGCAGGGACGACTTGCCGACGTTCGGGCGGCCGATGAGCGCGATCCGGCGCGGCCCGCCGACGGCCTGGCCGAAGGTCTGCGCGGGGCCTCGGGAGCGCTTCGAGGACGGCGTCGAGCATATCGCCCGTACCGCGGCCGTGCAGCGCGGAGACCGGGTGCGGCTCGCCGAGACCCAGCGACCACAGGGCGGAGGCGTCGGCCTCGCCGGACGGCCCGTCGACCTTGTTGGCGCACAGCACGACCGGCTTGCCCGCCCGGCGCAGCAGCTTGACCACGGCCTCGTCGGTGTCGGTCGCGCCGACCGTGGCGTCCACGACGAAGACCACCGCGTCGGCGGCCTCGATCGCGTACTCCGCCTGGGCGGCCACCGACGCGTCGATGCCGAGGACGTCCTGCTCCCAGCCGCCGGTGTCGACCACCTTGAAGCGGCGGCCCGCCCACTCCGCCTCGTACGTCACCCGATCCCGGGTCACACCGGGCGGTCTCGACGACCGCCCGCGGCGGCCGATGATCCGGTTCACCAGAGTCGACTTGCCGACGTTCGGGCGGCCGACGACGGCGAGTACGGGCAGCGGGCCGTGGCCCGCCGCCGCGAGGTCGCCCTCGACCTGCTCCGGGTCGAAGCCCTCCTGGGCGGCGAGCTCCATGAACTCCGCGTACTCGGTGTCGTCTAGCTCACCGTGGCCCGAGTCGCCGGTGGGGATCTGGTCGTTCATGAAGTCCGTTCCTCGTCGTCATCGGCGCGTGACCGCGCCCGTAGCTCTGGGTGGTCAGGCTCGCCGGGGCCTCCCCGCTGGCCCTAGGAGCCCCGGCCGGTGAGGCGTCTGGCGTCCGACAGGTGCGCGGCGAGACGCTTCTGGATCTCGCCGGTCGCCTCGTCCAGGACCGCCCGGTGGCCCGGCCGCCGCCCTGGCCCAGCGGCGAGAAGGGCTCGCCGAAGACCACGTCGACCCGGCCGCGCAGCGGCGGCAGCGCCGGGATCGCCCGGCCGCGCCGCCCGCGGTGCCGAGCACCGCCACCGGCACGATCGGCGCCCCGGACCGCACGGCGAAGTAGGCGAGCCCGGAGCGCAGCGAGGCGAAGTCGCCCTCGCCGCGGGTGCCTTCCGGAAGATGCCCAGCACGCCGCCGCGCTCCAGCACGTTCAGCGCACTGGTGATCGCGGTCCGGTCGGCCTTCGTACGGTCCACCTTCAACTGGCCGATCCCGCGCAGGAACGGGTCCAGCGGACCGACGAACGCCTCTTTCTTGATCAGGAAGTGCACGGGCGCGGCGCGGTGCCCATCATCATCGGGCCGTCGATGTTGTGGGAGTGGTTGCCCGCGAGGATGACGGGACCGGCGGGCGGCACCCGCCAGTCCCCGAGCACCCGCGGACGCCACAGGCCGTTCATGAGGCCGATGCCGATACGGCGGCCGAGGGCGGCCCCTTCTGGGACGCCCCGCCGTGTCGCTCCCGGTCCGGCTCACTTGGCCTGCTGCTTCTCTTCGACCAGGGTGACCACGCACTCGACGACCTGCTGGAGCGTCAGCTCGCTGGTGTCCACCTCGACGGCGTCGTCCGCCTTGGCCAGCGGCGAGGTCTTGCGGCCGGAGTCGGCCGCGTCCCGCTTGGCCAGCGCCGCCTGCGTGGCGGCCAGGTCCGTGGCCTCCTTGCCTTCAGCTCGCCGCTGCGGCGGGCGGCGCGCACCTCGGGGAGGCGGTGAGGAAGACCTTGAGGTCGGCGTCGGGAGGACCGTGGTGCCGATGTCCCGGCCCTCGACGACGATGCCGCGCTCGGCCGACGCGGCGATGGAGCGCTGCAACTCGGTGATCCTGGTGCGCACCTCCGGGACCGCGCTGACGGCGCTGACCTTCGAGGTGACCTCCTGGGTGCGGATCGGCCCGGCGACGTCCACGCCGTCGACCGAGATGGTCGGCGCGGCGGGTCGGTGCCGGAGACGATCGCGGGCTTGGCCGCCGCGTCGGCCACGGCGGCGGGTCGTCCGCGTCGATGCCGTTGTTCAGCATCCACCAGGTGATCGCGCGGTACTGGGCGCCGGTGTCCAGGTAGCCGAAGCCCAGCTCGGCGGCGACGGCCTTGACGTGCTGGACTTGCCCGTGCCCGCGGGGCCGTCGATCGCGACAATCACGGCTGCCGGGGCGGTCCGGGCGGCGGTTTCCACGGTGACAGACACCTTCCTCGTGCACGGGGTGGGGAATCGCTGGAGACTCACGGGGCCGTCGGACCGTCGGAGGGCCGTCGGGCCGTCGGGCCTGTGGACAAGATTACTGGGTCCGGGCGCCCCGGACAGCCGCGGGCGGCGCACGGCCGCCGCCCGCCGTCGGGGCAGCGGGCTCACTGCCGGATCGACCAGCCGCGCTCCGCAGCGCGGCCGTGAGCACGGGCACGGCCGAGGGCTCGACCGTGAGCTGGACCAGGCCCGACTGCTGCCCGGTGGCGTGCTCGATCCGTACGTCCTCGATGTTGACCCCGACCCGGCCCGCGTCGGCGAAGATCCGGGCCAGCTGGCCGGGCTGGTCGCCGATGTAGGCCGTGACGACCTCGTACGACGCGGGGCCGCGCCGTGCTTGCCGGGGACCCGCTCGCGGCCCGCGTTGCCGCGCCGCAGCACGCCCTCGACCCGGCGGCGCCGTCCCGCCGCTGGGTCTCGTCGGCGGACTGGAGGAGCGCAGCGCGCGCACCGTCTCCTCCAGGTCCAGGGCGACCGCGGCGAGCACGTCGGCCACCGGCCCGGGTTGGCGGACAGGATGTCCACCCACATCCCGGGCTCGGAGGCGGCGATACGGGTGACGTCGCGGATGCCCTGGCCGCACAGCCGTACCGCCGTCTCGTCGGCGTCCCGCAGCCGCGCCGCGACGATGCTCGACACCAGCTGCGGGTGTGCGACACGAGGGCCACGGCGCGGTCGTGGGCCTCGGCGTCCATCACCACGGGCACCGCGCGGCACAGCGCGACCAGTTCCAGGGCGAGGTTGAGCGCCTCGGTCTCGGTCTCGCGGGTCGGCGTGATCACCCAGGGACGGCCCTCGAAGAGGTCCGCGGTGGCGGCCAACGGCCCCGAGCGCTCGCTGCCCGCCATCGGGTGCGAGCCGATGTAGCGGCTCAGGTCGCGGCCCCGGCCGCCAGCTCCCGGCGCGGCCCGCCCTTGACGCTGGCCACGTCGAGATAGCCGCGGGCCGCGCCCCGGTCCATCGCGTCGGCCAGCGCCTTGGCCACGTACGCGGGCGGTACGGCGACCACCGCCAGGTCGACGGGGCCCTCGGGCTCTCCTGGACGCCCGCGCCGAGGGCCGCGGCCGTACGGGCCTGGTCCTGGTCGTGGTCCGTGAGGTGGACCCGGACCCCCGGCCCGCCAGCGCGAGGGCGGCGGAGGTGCCGATCAGGCCGGTGCCGATGACGAGTGCGGTTCTCACTGAGCGGTGTCCTTGGCTTGTGCTCGGCGCCCGCGGAGGCGCGGAGGGCGGCTGGGGTCGCGGAGGGCGACGGGGTCGCGGCCGGTCGCGGTCGCGGAGGCCGGTCGCGGTCGCGGTCGCGGAGGCCGGTCGGCCGGTGCGGCCTAGAGGTCGACCTCGCGCATCAGCATGCCGACCTCGGTGTTGGTCATCCGCCGCAGCCAACCGGACTTCTGGTCGCCGAGCGGGATCGGCCCGAAGGCGGTACGGACCAGTCGGTCGACCGGGAACCCGGCCTCGGAGAGCATCCGGCGCACGATGTGCTTGCGGCCCTCGTGCAGGCTGACCTCGACCAGGTAGTTCTTGCCGACGTTCTCGACGATCTTGAAGTGGTCGGCGCGGGCGTAGCCGTCCTCCAGCTGGATGCCGTCCTGAGCTGCTTGCCGAGATCGCGCGGGATGGGGCCCTGGATCGCCGCGAGGTAGGTCTTCTTCACGCCGTAGCGCGGGTGGGTCAGCCGGTGGGCCAGCTCACCGTGGTTGGTGAGCAGGATGATGCCCTCGGTCTCGGTGTCCAGGCGGCCGACGTGGAAGAGCCGGGTCTCGCGGTTGGTGACGTAGTCGCCGAGGCACTGGCGGCCCTCCGGGTCCTCCATCGTGGAGACCACCCCGGCGGGCTTGTTGAGCGCGAAGAACAGGTACGCCTGGGTGGCGACGGTGAGCCCGTCGACCTTGATCTCGTCCTTCTCCGGGTCCACCCGCAGGCCCTGCTCGGTGACGATCTTGCCGTTCACCTCGACCCGGCGCTGGTCGACCAGTTCCTCGCAGGCCCGGCGGGAGCCGAGCCCGGCGCGGGCGAGCACCTTCTGCAACCGCTCGCCCTCCTGGTCGCCGAAGGTCTTCGGGAGCTTGAGCTGCGGCTTGCTGTGCCGGGCGCGGTTGCGCTCCTCGATCTGCGCGTCGTACTCGCGCGGCCTGGCCGGGCCGACCGGCCGCGGCCACCGGCGCCCTGGGAACCGCGCTGAGCGCCTCCGCCCTGGCCCTTGCCGCCCGTCCGGGGCGCCGGCGCCTCTTCGGGCCCGCGGCGCCCGCCCGGCCGTCTTGCGCGCCCGGCCCCTCCGCCTTGCGCGCGCCCGGCCCTCGCTCCGCTGCCCGCCGCCGCCCTGGGACCCGCCCACGTCGTAGCGGCGCTCCTCGGGACGGGGCCGGCTCACGCGCTTCTGCTTGTCATCACGCGAGTTACCGGCTCCCCGGTAGTTGCCGCGTCCGGTGTTCTTGCCGCTGCTTCGCATCACATGTCCGTCGGTTGATGAAGAGGTGGGTCTGCGTCGGTGTCCGGAGCGTCCGGATCGAACGACGGCACTCCCTCCTGGGACTCGCCCTCCACCGCGTCCGCCTCCGGCAGGAACGGCGCCAGCTCCGGCAGCTCCTCCAGGCCGCGCAGGCCCATCCGCTCCAGGAAGTAGTTCGTCGTCCTGTACAGGATCGCACCTGTTTCGGGTTCCGCGCCCGCCTCCTCGACCAGACCGCGCTGGAGCAGCGTGCGCATCACGCCGTCGCAGTTCACGCCGCGGACGGCCGAGATCCGCGAGCGGCTGACCGGCTGCCGGTACGCGACCACGGCGAGGGTCTCCAGCGCGGCCTGGGTGAGCCGGGCCTGCTGGCCGTCCAGGACGAACCGCTCGACGGCCGCCGCGTACGCGGGTGGGTGTAAGCGCCAACCGCCCGCCACCAACCGCAGCTCGAAGCCCCGGCCCTGCGCCGCGTACTCGTCGGCCAGTTCGCGCAGGGCGTCGGCCACGGCGCGGCGCGGCCGGTCGAGCACCTTGGCCAGGTGCTCCTCGGTGGCCGGTTCGTCGACGACCATCAGGACGGCCTCCAGGGCGGGCCTGAGGTCCAGTTCCGCGAGGTCGAGGGACCCGGCCGGACTCCCGGCCTCCCTCTCGTCCCCAGCCTCGGCTTCGGGTGTGCGGCGCTCGCTCATTCCTCCGTGCCCTTCCGCTTCTCCCCGCCTTCTCTCCCCGCCTTCTTCTCCCTGGCAGCGTCTCCTGGTCGAACTCGTCGGTGACGAGCGGCTGATGGTCCTCCGCACCCGTCCAGCGCACCAGGAGCGCGCCCAGGGCCTCCTCCTGGTCCAGGACCACCGCGCGCTCGCGGTACAGCTCCAGCAGCGCCAGGAAGCGGGCCACGACCGTGAGGGTGTCGGGCGCGTCCCGCGTGAGCGCCGCGAAGCTGGCCTCCCCAACTCGCGCAGCCGCGCGATCACCACGTCGGCCTGCTCCCTGACGCTGACCAGCGGGGCGTGGATGTGGTCCACGTACACCTGCGGCTTCGGCTTGGGCTGCATCGCCTTCACGGCGAGTTTCGCGAAGCCCTCGGGCCCGATCCGGATGACGACCTCGGGGAGCAGGTCGGCGTGGTGCGGCTCCAGTCCGACCGTACGGGGTAGCGGCGGGACTCGGCGGCCAGCCGGTCGCTGAAGATGTCCGCGATCCGCTTGTACGCGCGGTACTGGAGGAGGCGCGCGAAGAGCAGGTCGCGGGCTTCGAGCAGGGCCAGGTCGGCCTCGTCCTCGACCTCGGCGGCGGGCAGCAGCCGGGCCGCCTTGAGGTCCAGCAGCGTCGCGGCGACCACCAGGAACTCGGTGGTCTGGTCCAGGTCCCAGTCCGGGCCCATGGCCCGGATGTGCGCCATGAACTCGTCGGTGACCTTCGAGAGCGCGACCTCGGTGACGTCGAGCTTGTGCTTGGAGATCAGCTGGAGGAGCAGGTCGAACGGCCCCTCGAAGTTGGCGAGCCGGACCGTGAACCGGCCGTCGTCCTGGCCCCTTCGCCCTCGCCCTCCCGCTCGGCCTCCCGCTCGCCGTCCGGGCCGTCGTCCTCCGGTGGCGCCTCGGCGGGAACTTCGGCCGCGGAAGACCCGACGGGCTCCACGGGCTCGGCGGGCTCGGCGGGCTGCGGGGCTCGGCAGGCTCCGCGGGCCCGAGGGGCTCCGGCGGCTCCACCGGCTCGGCTGCGGGCGGCTCGGGGCCGTCGCGGGTGTCGCGGGGCCGGGGCTCGGGGCCGTCAGCGGCCCTGGGGCCGCTCGTACGCGGTCGGTTCCGGAGGCTCGTACGGGGCGGCGGGGTCCGGGCGGGCGCGGGGCCTGCGGCGCCGCGCCCGGTCCTCGGCCGAGCTGTCGGCGGGACTGGCGGGCGGCCGGGGCGGGTTGGTCGTCGTGTGTCGGCATCGCGGTCCAGGGGCGGGGCGGGCCGGGCGCCCCGGCCCGGGCTGTCGGCCAGCCCGTACGAGCGGGCAGGCTATCGCCCGGCCCCTCAGCGGCCGCGCAGGCGCCGCACGAGGATGCTCGCGTCGCCGCGCGACTCCAGGTCGGCGAGGACGACCGCGACCGCCTCGCGCACGATGCGGCCGCGGTCGACCGCCAGCCCGTGTTCGCCGCGCAGCACCAGCCGCGCGTGTTCGAGGTCCATCAGCTCCTCGGCGGAGACGTAGACCGTGATCTTCTCGTCGTGCCGCTCCCGGCCGCTGGGACGGCGGTTGGCCGCGCGGGCGCGGCGCCGCGACTGGGCCGCCTGCGCGGGCTGGGCCGAACCGTCCTGCTGCTGGCGGCCCTTGGGGCGCCCTGCGCGGCGCCCTGCCGCCGGTCGGCCGCCTCGGCGTCCTGACGGCCCGCGGGGCCTCCCGCCCGCCGTGGTCGGCGGTCTCGCCCGCCGCTTCCGGGTCCGCCTGCCGGGACTCCGGCGCACCGGCGCCGGAGTCGTCGGCGGCCGGGTCGGACTCGCCCGCCGGGCGGGCACCCGTGCCGCGCTCCCCGCGGACGCGTTCCCGGACTCGCCGTTGGACTGGCGGCGGTTCGATCCGGGAGAGCTGGCCTGGAGTGCCATCCCCTGTGGTGCGGAACAGTTCGTCGGCGCCCGGCAGACTCACTCGGCGTGACACCGGGCGAGCACCTCCCTGGCAAGCTGACGATAGGCGGCCGCGCCGACGGAGTTGGACGCGTACGTCGTGATCGGCTCGCCCGCGACCGTGGTCTCCGGAAGCGGACGGTACGCCCGATGACCGTGTGGTAGACGTGATTGTCGAACGCCTCGACCACGCGGGCCAGCACCTCGCGGCTGTGCACGGTGCGCGAGTCGTACATGGTGGCGAGGATGCCGTCCAGCTCCAGCTCGGGGTTGAGCCGCTCCTGGACCTTCTCGATGGTCTCGGTGAGCAGCGCCACACCGCGCAGCGCGAAGAACTCGCACTCCAGCGGCACGATCACCTTGTGGGCCGCCGTGAGGGCGTTCACGGTGAGCAGGCCGAGCGAGGGCTGGCAGTCGATGACGATGTAGTCGTAGTCCGCCAGAAGCGGCTTGAGGGCGCGCTGGAGCGACGACTCGCGGGCGACCTCGCTGACCAACTGCACCTCGGCGGCCGACAAGTCGATATTGCTGGGCAGCAGGTCCATGTTCGGGACCGCCGTCTTCAGCAGCACCTCGTCGGCCGACATGCCCCGCTCCATGAGCAGGTTGTAGACCGTGAGGTCCAGCTCCATCGGGTTGACGCCGAGGCCGACCGACAGGGCTCCCTGCGGGTCGAAGTCGACGAGCAGGACCCGGCGGCCGTACTCGGCGAGGGCGGCGCCCAGGTTGATGGTCGAGGTGGTCTTGCCGACCCCGCCCTTCTGGTTGCACATCGCGATGATCTTCGCGGGGCCGTGGTCGGTCACGGGCCCGGGGATCGGGAAGTACGGCAGCGGACGCCCGGTGGGACCGATGCGCTCGCGGCGCTGCCGGGCGGCGTCCGGGGCGAGCGTGGCCGCGTATTCGGGGTCGGGTTCGTACTCCGCGTCGGGGTCGTAGAAGTGCCCGTCGGGGAGGTCGTCGTAGTCGGCGAAGCGGGCGGGTTCGGTGCTCCCCTGGTCGCCGGCCATGGCGTTCACGTGGTGGCCGTCCATGCTCAGACTCGGTTGGGCTGTCGTGGTGATGCTCTGGTGCGTGGCGTGGGTGCGGACAGCTACGGAGCCGACAGCCTCTAGCCCCGCGGAGCCCTGGCCCCGCGCAGCCGGTCCTGGTTGACCACCCCGGGAGAAAATGTCGACTCATTCACAAGTCGTCCTACCTCCTTGGTGACCAGGAAATTTCTCGATAGGTCAGCGTGACACCATGCCGACGGTTGGCGACTCTATGGCGTGTCGGCGGTCCGCAGCAACACAATCCACCGGACACGGCACGATGTGTCGGCAATCGAACACCCTGATGTCAAGGGTCTGTGAAGCGCGCCAGGAGGGTTCCGCCCGCTCCCGAACCGCCTGAAGCGTTACATTCAGGGCAAGTTACAACCGGGCCGCGGGCCGTGTGGGAGGACGCGGCGGCGCGTCGCGCGTCGGGCACGTCACAGGGCCGGACCCCGCCACTCGACAAGGTCCGGCCCGGCACGCGGCGTTGACTCCGGGCGTTGACACCCGGCGGCGCTGTCAGCCGATCAGCGCGCTCAGTTCGACCGCCACGAGGTCGTGCGCCTCGGCGACCGGACCGTAAACGACCTGGCCCTCGTGGGTGTTGAGGCCCTTGGCCAGCGCGGCGTCGCGGCGCAGCGCCTCGCGCCAGCCGCGGTTGGCCAGTTCCACGATGTACGGCAGCGTCGCGTTGGTCAGCGCGTGTGTGGAGGTGTTGGGCACCGCGCCCGGCATGTTGGCGACGCAGTAGAACACCGAGTCGTGGACGGTGAAGGTGGGTTCGGCGTGCGTGGTGGGGCGGGAGTCCTCGAAGCAGCCGCCCTGGTCGATCGCGATGTCGACAAGTACGCTTCCCGGCTTCATCCGGGACACCAGCTCGTTGGTGACCAGCTTCGGCGCCTTGGCGCCCGGGATGAGCACCGCGCCGATGACGAGGTCGGCGTCGAGGACGGCCTTCTCCAGGGTGTAGGCGTTGGAGGCGGCGGTCTGGATCCGGTTGCCGAAGATCCGGTCGGCCTCGCGCAGCTTGCCGGTGTCCCGGTCGAGCAGGGTGACGTGGAAGCCCATGCCGATGGCGATCTGCGCGGCGTTCCACCCGGAGACCCCGCCGCCGATCACGACGGCCCTGCCCGCGGCCACGCCCGGCACGCCACCGGGCAGCACGCCGCGCCCACCGGCCGAGCGCATCAGGTGGTACGCGCCCACCTGCGGCGCGATCCGGCCCGCGACCTCGGACATCGGCGCCAGCAGGGCAGCGCGCGGTTCGCGGTCTCGACGGTCTCGTACGCGATGGCGGTGGTGCCGGAGTCCAGCAGCGCGTCGGTGCACGCGCGGGAGGCGGCCAGGTGCAGGTAGGTGAAGAGGGTCTGGCCCTTGCGGAGCCGGTGGTACTCCTCGGCGACCGGCTCCTTGACCTTCAGCAGCAGGTCGGCCGCGGCCCAGACCTCGTCCGCCGAGTCCAGCAGACGGCCGCCCGCGGCGGCGTACTCCTCGTCCGTGATCGACGAACCGAGGCCCGCGCCCCGTTCGACGAGGACGTCATGGCCGCCGCGCGCCAGCTCGTGCACGCCTGCGGGCGTGATGGCCACGCGGAACTCGTTGTTCTTGACCTCGCGGGGAATACCGACCTTCACGTCGATCACGGTCCTTGAGTGTGAGGGGACGTCCGGAGAAAACAGGCAAACCGGACTGTGTCCGCATGCCGGAGTCGGCCGCACCGTTGGCGGTACAGCCAGTTTAATGAAGGACGTCGCCCTGTCTAGCCTTGCAATACGTCAATCTTCATGCGGACCGCTACTTATTTCTTAGGTCTTCTCGGTCGCCGTGGGCGGCTGGAACGGCTCGGTCGACTCCGTCGGCTCGGCCGCCTCGGGTGCTTCGGCCGCCTTGGGGACCTTGGCCGCTCCGGGCACCTTGGCCGCCTTGGGGCCCTTCACGGCCTTAGGGCCCTTGGCGGCCCTGGGGCCTTGGCCGTCCTGGGCGTCTTCGAGGTCCCGGCCGCCCCTGGTCGTGTTCCGCCCGCGGCTCGCCGCGCCCGTCAGCAGCCGCTCCGCGATCCGCCGCTGCTCGGCGGCGCCGTCCTCGTCGCCCAGGTCGTCCAGCAGCCGCGCCGTGCGCAGCGCGACGGCCGCCTGCAACCGGGCGTCGTCCGCCCGCCGCGCCCAGGCCGCGGCCTCCCGGCAGCCGCGCAGCGCTCCCGCCTCCGGCCCGTGCGCCTGTACGTCGGCGGCCTCGCCCAGCGCCCGCGCGTACCCGCCAGGTCGTCCGCGCGGCGCCTGGCGGACGCGGCGGCCCGCCAGCAGCGCAGCGCCTCGGTCCACATCGCGGCCCGGGTGTGGACGTCGGCCAGCCGCTCGTGCAGCCGCGCCTCGTCCGGCAGTTCGCCGCGGGTCAGCCGCAGCTGGAGCGCGCGCCCGTACCAGTCCGCGGCCCGGTGCCAGTCGCCCAGCTCGTGGTAGGTGGCGCCGATCGACTCCAGCGAGCGCCCGGTGGTGTACGGGTCCCCGGCGGTACGGGCCGCCTGGAGCGCCCCGCGATAGCGGGCCAGTGCCTCCTCGGGGCGACTCGCGCGCGCGTCGAGGTCGCCGAGGTTGAGCAGCGCCCGGCCTTCTCCACCGGCCGCTCCCGGCGGTCGGCGGCGTCGAGCATCAGCTGGTGCAGCCCGTACAGCTCGGGCGCCGCGCCCTCGACGCCGCGGTGCACGGTCAGCGCCTGGGTCAGGCCGCGCATCAACCGCCCGGCCAGCGTGTCGAGTTCGCCGTCCTCGGCGGCGAGCCGGACCGAGGCCAGCAGGTTGGGCAGCCGGGCCCGCAGCCAGTCGGCGGCGGCACCGCGCGAGGTGAACCGCAGGGACCTGGGCAGCTCGGCCAGCTTCTTGCGGGCCGGGCCGCCGGGGCTCCCCGGCGAGGCGGCAGGCGTACAGCTGGCGCGCGGTCCGCTCCAGCATCCGCGCCCGCGCCAGCCGCAGTTCGGCCTCGCGTTCCCTGGCGCGCGCGAGGTCGCCGAGCATCGGGCGAGACAGCCGGGCAGCTCGTACCGCCACGGTCCCCGCGACCGGAGCAGGCCGTGGGAAGCGAACGTCTCCAGGGCCGCCGTGGCGTCCGGGACCGACCAACCGGCCAGGGCCGCCGCGACGTTGGCGTCGGCGGAGCCGCCGGGGCCAGGACCAGCAGCCGCAGCAGCCGGGCGGCGGACGGCGCCAAACCCCGGTAGGCGAGCCGGAAGGCGCGGGTCAGCGGCTGCCCGGCGCGGTCCTGTCCGTCGTCGGGGACTCCTGCTCGCGCAGCCGCCGCAGCGCGTCGGCGACCGACGCCTCGGGCCGGGCGGCGAGCCAGCCGCCGACCAGGACCAGCGCCGCGGGTGGCCGAGGCACTCCTCCACCAGCGATTCGGCGGCCACCGGGTCGCAGGTGATGCGCGTCGCGCCGGTGTACTGCCCGAGCAGCCCGACGGCCGCGGTGAGGTCCAGGCCGCCGACGGTGCAGGGCCGTACGTCGGGGATGCCGGTCAGCGGGCCGTGGGAGACCGCGACGACCAGGCAGCCGGGCTCGTCGGGGAGTAACGCGTCGACGGAGTCGGCGCCCGGGCGTCGTCGAGCAGCAGCAGCGCCCGCCGCCCAGCCAGCCCGGCGCGCAGCGCCGCGGTCAGCTCGTCCTCCTCGGCACCCGCGACGGCGGTCGCCCGAGCGCTTCGAGCAGTTCCGCGCCACCCGCTCCACCGGCACCGGCCGCCCGTCGGGGTGCTGAGCCGGGCGCGCAGGATGCCGTCGGGGTACTCGGCCGCCAGCCGCAGCGCCAGTTCCTCGGCCAGCGACGTACGGCCGGAACCCGGGCGGCCCGCGACGAGGAGCACCCGGCTGCGGGCGGGCTTGCGGCCCGCCATGGTGTCCAGCCCGACGCGGGCGATGTCGGCGCGCAGCGCGAGCAGTTCGCGCCGCCGCCCGACGAATCCGGTACCCGTGGCGGCCGCCACCGCGAAGATCACGGTGCGGTCGCCGAGCCCTCCCGCCACGGTCGGGCCGAGTCGCGGCGCCGGCCGGTCGGCGACCGGGGCCTGCGTTCGGGAATCGAGGGGCCGCGGTCGTGGTCCGCACCCGCCCCATCAGTGTCGACCGCCCGCTCAGCCACCGGCCACACTCCCGTCCACCTGCGCGTATGAACCCGCCGCGGCCGCGGCTGGGGCCCTTCGCAGCGTAGTTCACCGGACCGGTCGCTCCGGCACTCCCGGCCGAGACCGTCACATAAAGATCACCTGATCGGATCCACTGATGGTCGCACCGGTGACCGGAAGACGGCGATCCCGGGCGAACGGGACCGGATACGGACGCGGGCCGGGCGTTTCCGCCCGGCCCGCGCTCACGACGCGAAGAGGCCCGTCCTCACGCCTCGAAGGGGTTCGCGCTCACGCCTCGAAGGGCGGGCGGGCCAGGGCGAGGTCGCCGGACGCAGCGCGTCCAGACCGTCACCCGCCAGCGCCGCCTTGAGCGACAACACGCCTACGACCAGGCAGTTGTTGTGCAGCTCACCCGCGAGCACACCGCGCACCAGCTCGTCGACCGGAACCCGGGCCAGCTCCATGTCGGCCTCCTCCTCGGAGACCTCGAAGCGCTCCCCGTCGGCCTCCGAGATCTCCCGGGCGAGGAAGATCCGCACCGCCTCGTCGCAGCCGCCCGGCGTCGTGTAGACGTCCGTGAGCACGTGCCACGTCTCGGCCTTGACGTGCGCCTCCTCGTACAGCTCGCGCTGGGCCGCGTGCAGCGGGTTCTCGCCGGGGATGTCCAGCAGCCCCGCCGGGATCTCCCACAGCCGTTGGCGGACCGGGTGGCGGTACTGGCGCAGCACCAGGACGCGGTCGTCCCGGTCGAGGGCGAGGACGGCCACCGAACCGGGGTGGACCTGGTAGTCGCGGGTCGCCGTGGAGCCGTCCGGCATGACCACCGTGTCGGTGCGCACGGCCGTCTTCTTGCCGGTGAACGGAGTGGCGGAGGCGGTGATCCGCCACCCTCGGGGCTGTCCTGGATGCCCATGGGCCTGTCCTCGTGTCCTCTCGCTGGCGGTGGCGGTACTCAGGCGTCGTGCTGGGCGGTGTTCTTCCCGGCGCTCTTCCCGGCGATCCTCTGCTGGCGTTCGACGGCGGCCTTGACCAGCCCGGCGAACAACGGATGCGGACGCGTGGGACGGGACCGCAACTCGGGATGCGCCTGGGTCCCCACCAGATACGGATGGACCTCCCGCGGATACTCCACGTACTCCACCAGCCGGTTGTCCGGCGAGGTCCCCGAGAACACCACCCCGCCTTCTTCTCCAACTCCCCGATACGCGTTGTTCACCTCATACCGATGCCGATGCCGCTCCTCCACATACGGCTCACCCCATACACCTCCCGCACGATCGACCCTCCGCCAACTTCGCCGGATACATCCCCAACCGCATCGTGCCCCCAGATCCCCTCACCCGACACGATCTCCAACTGCTCCGCCATCGTCGAGATCACCGGATCACTCGCCCCGGCTCGAACTCCGTCGAATTCGCCCCCACCACCCCGCCAGATTCCGCGCCGCCTCGATCACGATGCACTGCAACCCCAGACACAACCCCAACAACGGCACCCCACGCTCCCGCGCGAACGTGATCGCCCCACCTTCCCGTCCACCCCACGCTCCCGAACCCACCCGGCACACACCGCGTCCACCCACCCAACACCTGCTCCGCACCCGCCACCGTCCGACACTCATCCGACGCCACCCACTTCACCCGCACCCGCGCCCGATGCGCGAAACCCCGCCCGCAACGCCTCCGTCACCGACAAATACGCGTCCGGCAGATCGATGTACTTCCCCACCAACGCCACCGTCACCTCATGATCCGGCTCATGCACCCGCCGCAACAGGTCATCCCACTGCCGCCAGTCCACATCCCGAAACGGCAGATCCAACCGCCGCACCACATACGCGTCCAAACCCTCCCGATGCAACACCTTCGGAATGTCATAAATCGACTTCGCGTCGATCGCCGCCACCACCGCCGCCTCATCCACATCACACATCAACGAGATCTTCCGCTTGATCGAGACCGGCACCTCCCGATCCGCCCGCAACACCACCGCATCCGGCTGGATCCCGATACTCCGCAACGCCGCCACCGAATGCTGCGTCGGCTTCGTCTTCAACTCCCCGACGGACCGATATACGGCAACAACGAGATATGCACCACAAACACATTGTCCCGCCCCACCTCATGCCGCACCTGCCGCACCGCCTCCAGGAACGGCAACGACTCGATGTCCCCACCGTCCCCCACCTCAGTGATCACCACATCCACCGCATCCACCGCCATCCGCCGGATCCGATGCTTGATCTCATTCGTGATATGCGGGATCACCTGCACCGTGTCCCCAGATACTCCCCGCCGCTCCTTCGCGATCACCGTCGAGTACACCTGCCCGGTCGTCACATTCGCCGACCCGTCCAGATCCACATCCAAAACCGCTCGTAATGACCGATATCCAGATCCGTCTCCGCACCATCATTGGTGACGAACACCTCACCATGCTGGAACGGATTCATCGTCCCCGGATCCACGTTCAGATACGGATCCAGCTTCTGCATCGTCACCCGCAACCCCGCGCCTTCAGCAACGCACCGAGACTGGAGGCCGTCAGGCTCCTACCGAGGACGAAGCAACACCCCGGTGACGAAGATGTGCTTGGTCGTCATGGACTGAGCGGCGATAGCCAGAGGGGCTCCCGTGGTCGCGAGGTGAATGCGGTCCGGCGGCTTCCCACCTTCGAGAGGTTCGAGGGGTGGCGGCCTGAGGTTCGGGGTCTTGCGCCCTCCGCTCCACGGGCTACCAGGGTATCAGCGCCCGGGGTCGCCGCTGCGGCCGAGGCCCGCGCGACCCCCGAACACCCGCTGTGACCTGCTAACCCGATCGGCCGACGATCGGCCGGGCCACGATGTGGGACTCATGAGGCGGATCGCCGTTTCAACGTCGTATCCTGCTCGGACGCAACGCTACGAGCCTGCCGGCACGGCACCACCAGCACGCCCCGGAACGAGAGCTCGTCAGGAATTTCCAAGACCGCATCACGCTCCTCAATGGGGCGAAGTGGCCGTTCGAATGGGGAATGCACGTGGCCGGGCGTATCGAGGACTACGCACTCATTGGTGATATGCAGACCGCTGCCCTGGTCTGCCGGGACGGCACGGTCGACTGGCTGTGTCTGCCGCGTTTCGACTCTCACGCGGTCTTCGCCGGTCTCCTGGGCACCGAGGAACACGGGTTCTGGCGGCTGGCCCCGGCGCACGCCCGGGTACCGCTCCCCAGCCCGCCGACCGGCGCCGCTACCGGGGCGACTCCCTGGTACTGGAGTCCGAGTGGGACACCCGCGCGGCACGGTCCGGGTCATCGACTTCATGCCGCCGCGTGACGGGCGCCGCAGCTGACCCGGATCGTCGAGGGCGTCAGCGGCCGGTGCCGATGCGCTCCGCGCTGCGCATGCGCTTCTCCTACGGCTGGGTGGTGCCCTGGGTGCACCAGGTCGACGGGCGCACGGCGGCCGTCGCCGGGCCGGACTCGGTGTGGCTCGACACCGACGCCGAGACCTACGGCAAGGACCTGACCACCTACAGCGACTTCACCGTGGGGCCCGGCGACCGGGTCGCCTTCACCATCAGCTGGCAGCCCTCGCACCGGGAGCCGCCGGCCCTGCCGGACCCGGAGGGCGCGCTGGAGGCGACCGAGGGCTTCTGGCGGGAGTGGGTCGAGCACTGCACGTACCACGGCCCGTACCGGGACGCGGTGGTGCGCTCGCTGATCACGCTCAAGGCGCTCACGTACGCGCCCACCGGCGGCATCGTCGCCGCGCCCACGACCTCGCTGCCCGAGGAGATCGGCGGCGTACGGAACTGGGACTACCGCTTCACCTGGCTGCGCGACGCGGCGATCACGCTGTCCTCGCTGCTGCGCACCGGGTACCGCGAGGAGGCCCGCGCCTGGCGGGAGTGGCTGCTGCGCGCGGTCGCCGGGGACCCGGAGAACCTCCAGATCATGTACGGGATCGCGGGCGAACGGGAGTTGGCCGAGGCCGAGCTGAGCTGGCTGCCGGGGTACGAGAACTCCCAGCCGGTGCGGATCGGCAACGGCGCGGCGGGCCAGCTCCAGCTGGACGTCTACGGCGAGGTCACCGAGGCCCTCCACCTCGCGCACATGACGGGCCTGGCCCGCAACGACTACGCGAGCGTGCTCCAGCTGAAGCTGATCGGCTACCTGGAGGAGCACTGGGACGAGCCCGACGAGGGCATCTGGGAGGTGCGCGGCCCGCGCCGCCACTTCGTGCACTCCAAGGTGATGGCCTGGGTCGCGGTCGACCGCACCGTCAAGCTGATCGAGTCCGGCGACGTGGACGGTCCGCTGGAGCGCTGGCGCGACCTGCGTGAGGACATCCACCGGGACGTGTGCGAGAAGGGCTACGACCCCGAGCGCAACACCTTCACCCAGTCCTACGGCTCCAAGGAGCTGGACGCCTCCCTGCTGCTGATCCCGCAGATGGGGTTCCTGCCGCCCGACGACAAGCGGGTCATCGGCACCATCGAGGCGATCCAGCGGGAGCTGTCCACCTCGGACGGGTTCATCATGCGCTACCCGACGGCGGGCGAGGACGCGGGCGTCGACGGCCTCGAAGGCGACGAAGGGCGTTCCTGGCCTGCTCGTTCTGGATGGCCGACGACCTGGCGATGATCGGCCGGGTCGAGGAGGCGCGCAAGCTCTTCGAGAAGCTGCTCGCCCTCCGCAACGACCTGGGCCTGCTGGCCGAGGAGTGGGACCCGCGGCTCCAGCGCCAGGTGGGCAACTTCCCGCAGGCGTTCAGCCACGTGCCGCTGATCGACACCGCCCTGCGGCTGACCGCCTCCGGCGCGTACGGCGGGTGACCTCGGCGTTCCGGCCGCGTCCGGCGGGCCCGCGGTGCCCCGGACGCGGTCGGCGGGCCGCCGGACACCATCACCGTGGCGCGGGCGCTGGCGCTGCCCGCCCTGCGCCGCGGGCTGCCCGAGGTGGTCACCGGGGCGGACCTGCTGGACCGGCCGGTGCGCTGGGTGCACGCGGGCGAGACGCCGCACATCGCCTCGCTCCTCAAGGGCGGCGAGTTGCTGCTGACCACCGGGCTCGGTGTGGGCGGGCGCGCCGCCGAGCAGCGTGCCTTCGTCCGGGGCTGGCCCGGCGCGGCATCGCGGCGCTGGTGGTGGAGTTGGGCTCGCGGTTCGACGCGCTGCCGCGGGCGGTGGTCGACACCGCCCGCTCCTGCGGGCTGCCGCTGGTACAGCTGCACCGCGAGGTGCCGTTCGTGGCGGTCACCGAGGAGGTCCACACCGAGATCGTCAGCGGGCACTACGCGCTGCTGCGCCGCGCCGAGGAGGTGGGCCGGAGTGCACCGGGTGCTGCTGCGGGGCGGCGGGCGCCGGAGATCCTGCGGGTGTTCGCGCGGTTCTGCGGCCGTCCGGTGTTCCTGGAGTCGGCCGACGGCCGACTGCTGTACGCGGCCGACGGCGGCGCCGCGCCGCCCGGTACCACCGGCCGCCTCCAGGTGTGGGAGGGGCTGCGGGCCGGGCGGGCGGACGGTCCGCCCGGCGGCAGCGTCGTGGTGGACGTGCCCGGCGGCGGTCCGGGTGCGGGCGAGGTACGGGCCCGGCTGACGGTGCTGCCCGCGGACGGGCCGCCGGACCCGGTCCACCGGATCGCGGCCGAGCGGACCGCCGACCTGCTGGCGGTGGTGCTGCTGCGGGCGCGGCAGGACGAGGAGTTGGCGGCGCGCGGTCGCGGCGACTTCCTGACCGAGCTGGCGGAGGGCCGCATCGACGCGGCGGACGCGCCCGCGCAGGCGCGGGTGCTGGGTTCCGGCCCGGCGACGGGCCGCTGCTGCCGGTGGTGTTGCGGCCGGGCACGGCTCCGGATCCGCTGCGCCCGGCCGGTGGGCCGGAGGGCTGGGCGGTGCTGGCGCACGCGCTGCGGGAGGAGTTGGCCGGGGTCGGCGCGCCGGTGCTGGTGGGCGTCCGGCTGCCCGAGGGCCGGGTGCCGCTGCTGGTGGGGCTGCGCGGCGAGGGTGAGCGCGCGGCGGTCGCCGGACGGGTCGCGGCGGCGCTGCGGGCGGGCTGGCGCGGGCCTGGCCGGATCTGGCCGGGCCCCGGCCGCCGGTGGTGGTCGCCGGGCTGGCGGGCGGCTGGGAGAGCGTCGGCGGCGAACTGCGGCACGCGGCCGAGGCCGCGACGGCGGCGCGCGGCGCGGACGACCGTCCGTGGCACGACGTACGCGGTCTCGACGTCGATGTGCTGCTGTGGCGGCTGCGGGCGCACGGCGATCTGTCGGCCTTCGTGGACCGGGTGATCGGCCCGCTGCTGGCGCACGACCGGGACGCGCCGGGCGCGCCGCTGGTGCCGACGCTGGAGGCGTATCTGGCCCGCGCGTGCCGCAAGGCGGAGACGGCCCGCGCGCTGCACCTCAACCGGCAGACGCTGTACGACCGGCTGGCGCGGATCGGGCGGCTGCTCGGCAGCGACCTGGAGGACCAGGCGACGGTGCTCGCGCTGGGCCTGGCGCTCCAGGCCCGCCGTCACGTGGGCTGATGACGGCACGTGGGCTGGCCACGGCTGACACCGCCGCCCCGGGGATCGCCCAGGGCGGCGGGAACCGGCCGGGAGAACCCGGGCTCAGGAGAAGGGCGTCAGCGTCAGCGTCATCGCGGTCGGCGCGCCGTCCTCGATGTACGAGGCGAACGAGGCCACGTCGTCGAAGGCGAAGCCGTACGCCTTGCCGTCCTCCGTGGCGGCGTGCATGGCCGCGGAGTAGAAGTTGCTGATGTCGCCCTGGTAGAAGGCCGCCGGGTCGGTGCCGGGCTGGTCGGTCGCCGTCAGCAGGGTGCTGCGGTTGAAGGCGGCGCCGAGGATGGCGGCCACCGGGCCGGTGGTGCCGTCGTTCGGCGCGGCGAGGGCACCGTCGCAGAAGAGCACGTCCTTCGTGCTCGGCTTGTCGAAGGAGACCTCGGCGGGGCCGGTGAAGGAGAACTTCCGTCCGCGACGCGGCCGGTGAACTCGCCCGCGTTGGTGGTGACCTTGAGGTCCTTCGACTCGTAGGTGCTCCACACCTCGTCGATGTACGACGCGAAGTAGTCCTCCGCGAACAGCCCGGTGCCCAGGCCGTGGCCGGGCGCGATGACGCGCTTGTCGTCCACGACGAGCTTGGAGAACGCCTCGACCCCGCCGACGTCGGAGAAGACCTGGGCCCGCCCGCCGCTCTTGAAGGCGCCGGTCGTCTGGTCCTTGTCGCCGGTGAGGTGGATGGACAGCGGCACGCTGAACATGTCCACCATGGTGGTGTTGCAGTACATCTTGCCGTCTTTGTACGTGAATTCGGCGCAGTCGTGCAGCACGGGTAGTTCGGGTCGTCCTCGACCCAACCTGCCGGGTAGGCGAGGCCGATCGAGCCGTCGCCGCCCTCGACCGCCTTGAACTTCAGCTTGTCGCCGAGGGCGACGTAGATCCGGCCGGACATCTCCGGCAGGCTGATCGTGCGTCGCCGCTGCCGGACAGCGGGATGGAGTAGTCGGTGTAGCCGTCGGAGCCGTTGTCACCCATCTCGACGGGCTTCAGCTCGCCCTCGGGGTGACGTGGACCTGCTGGGTCCCGTCGTTGCCGACGATGTACAGCACGATCGACGAGTTCTCGTACTCACCCGTGCTGTTGGCGATGGTCAGCTGCAAACCGGCCGCCTTCGACGTACCGAAGGCGCGGCTTCCGGCGAAGGTCAGGCCCGCGCCCGCGGCGGGGTGCCGGCGGCGAGTCCGCCGAGAAAGTTCCTGCGACTGATCATGAGGATGCTCCCGTGCTCTGCTGGACCGAGACGTAGTCGACGAGGTAGGACCCACCCGGCTGGGTGGCGTCGGTGGGGTGGCGTGACCGGCGACACCGTCGGGAAGCCGCCGCCCATGGCCAGGTTGAGAAGCAGGAAATGGCCGTGGTGGGTGGCGTTCTCCCAGGTGGTGGCGTCCATCTGGTCGGAGGTGACGGAGTGGAACTGCTGGCCGTCGACGTACCAGCGCAGTTCTTCGACGTCGCCGCTGCGGTCCAGCTCCAACGCGTAGGTGTGGTAACCGGCCTGGCAGGCGGTGTCGGGCACTCGCGGCTGCCGCCGAGACCGCTGGTCTCGTTGCAGGGGCCACCGGGTTCACGCCGCAGTGCAGCGTGCCGTAGGTGGTGTTGGCGCCGTTGACGTTCTCCAGGATGTCGAACTCCCCGACACCCGGCCAGTTCTGGTAGTCGCCGCGGAAGTTCTCCCCAGCGTCCAGAACGCGGGCCAGTACCCGGCGCCCGCGTCACCGGTGACGTCGGGTACCCGCGCGCTGGCCTCGATGCGGAGCACGCCGCCGTCCGGGGCGGCGAAGTCGGTGCGCTGGGTCTCGATGCGGCTCGAAGTCCACTGGCCCGCGTCGTCCTTAAGGGCGGTGATCTTCAGGTGACCGTCGCCGTCCTGCTGGATGTTGTCGGGGCTGTCGGTGTACGTCTGGACCTCGCCGGTGCCCCAGTTGGGCGCTCCGCCCGGGTACGACGTACCCGTATCGATGATCCAGTTCTCCGACGACGGAGCGACCCGGCCGCTCCGTCGAAGTCTTCGCGCCAGACCTCGGCCATCGCCGCGGTGCCCTTGGCATCGTTGTCAGAGGGTGCCCGCCGGCCCAGGCGTTGGGAGTGCCAGGGCCGCGACAGCGGCGGGAGGCGGCGCAGGCAAGCAGCGCCGACCTTCTCTTCCTGCTCACGGTGTGCTCCTCGGCGATAGTGGGGGATGCCGGGATTTTCGTGTGATGTGGAGATGGTGGGGTGTGGAGATGTGGGGTTGTGGGGGTGACAAGAGGGCGCGAATGAGAGCGCTCTCAAGCTCCGTGGGTAAGCACCCTGCCCACATGAGCCTCAGGCGTCAACCCCTTCACACGCTCTGGTCTGGTCCAATGCCCTGGGTCAACTCGTCATAAACGCTCAGTACATGGGCCACCGTGTGGTCCTCGGTGGGCCAACTCGTGGTCCGCGCACGCCCGGCCACCGACAGCTCCGCGCGCCGACCGGGATCGGCCAGCAGCCGCGTGACCGCGTCGGCGAGGGCCTCCGGCTCGCCGTACGGCACCAGTTCGGCGGCGTCGCCGACCAGTTCGGGCACTCCGCCGACGGCGGTGGCGACGAGCGGCACGCCCGCGTGCAGCGCCTCCTGCGCCAGCAGCGCACGCGCCTCCCAGCGGCTGGAGAGGACGGCGACATCGGCGGCGGCGAGGAGTTCGGGCACGTCGTCGCGGCGGCCGAGGAGGCGCACCGGCAGCCCTCCGCCGCGATCCTGCGCTGGAGCGGCGCCCGGTCGGCCCCTCCCGCGACGACCAGCAGCGGGTGCGGATCCAGGAAGCGCCAGGCGCGCGAGGCGTCGAGCAGCGCGCCGAGCCCGTGGCGGGCGTCCAGCCGCCCGACCGTCACCAGCAACGGACGCCCGATCACGCCGAGGTCGGCGCGGGCCTTGTCCTGCTCGCGGTCGGCCTCCTCGGCGGTCTCGTACCGGGCGCGGGGACCGCGACGGGCGCCAACCGGGCGTCGCGGGCGCCGCGTTCCCTGGCCCGCAGCACCAGGTCCGAGGAGGCGCCGAGGACCACGGTCGCGGCCCGTGCCGCCCGCCGCTCCAGCAGCGCCACGAGCCGGGCCCGCGCGCCCTCGGCGAACGGGCGGGTGTGCCAGGTGGTGATCAGCGGGTGCCGCGCCCGCGCAGCGCGAGCGACGCGAGCACCCGGACCGCAGGCCGTGGGCGTGCACCAGCCCGGCGCCCGCGCAGACGGCCCGCAGCCCGGCGGCGGCGCCCGCGTCGGTCCGGGCGTCCAGGGCGACGAAGTGGGCGCCCACATCGGTGAATCCGTAGTCGTTCTCGGCGCGCCACGGGCCGCATACGGTCACCCGCAGCCCCCGCGCCACGAGTCCGGCGGCCAGCGAGCGCACGTGCACCCGGCGCCGGAACCGCCGCCGCCCAGCACCTGGACGGCGTGCAGCGGCGACTGCCCGTGGACGGGCGGGTGTGCTGCTCACGCGGGCGGCGCTCCTGGGGAGGGAGGGAGGTGCGCGCGGCGCGGACGGCGCCGTGGGTCCAGGATGCCAGTACCCGTGGCGCGCCCGCGCACGGCTCCCGTCCGCGCCCCGCCCAGGACCGGGCGTACGTCCGTGAATTCACTCACACCGGTGACGTGACGGGCATCTGTGCGGCCGGTGCGCGCACCCGGCCGACGTGCCCCGGTGTCGCGGCACCGCGGGCGATCGGTGCCCCGCCGACGTGCCTCCGGCGCGCGCGGCCCCGTCAGCGACCGCCGCGCGGCGGCGAGCAGCTCCTCCGCGTGGGCGCGGGCGAGTTGGGAGTCCTCCTGGCCCGCCAGCATCCGCGACAGCTCGCGCACCCGGTCCTCGCCCTCCATGGCGAGGACGCCGCTGCGCGTCACCGACCCGTCGTTGGTCTTCTCGACCACCAGGTGCCGGTCGGCGAAGGCCGCCACCTGCGGCAGGTGCGTGACGACCACGACCTGCGCGGACTTCGCCAGCCGGGCGAGGCGGCGGCCGACCTCGACCGCGGCCTTGCCGCCGACCCCGCGTCGACCTCGTCGAAGAGATAGGTCGGTACGGGGCGGCGCCCGCGAAGACCACCTCGACGGCGAGCATCACGCGCGACAGCTCACCGCCCGAGGCGCCCTTGGCGATGGGGCGGGCGGGCACCGGGTGCGGGGCGAGCAGCAGCTCGACCTCGTCCGCGCCGTGCGGGCCGTACTGCACGGCACGGCCGCCGACCTCGACGCCGTCGGCCTCCGCCGCGGCCTCGTTCTGGTGGATGGCGAAGCTCACGCGCGCGTGGGGCATGGCGAGTTCGGCCAGTTCGGCGGTGACGGCGTCGGCGAACCGCCGCGCCGCCTCCGTACGGGCGTCGGTGAGCGCCTGGCCAGCCCGCCGAGTTCGGCCCGCAGCGCGTCGCGCTCGGCCGTCAGCTCGCCGATGCGCTCGTCGTCGCCGTCGAGTTCGGCCAGCCGGACGGCGCCCTCCTCGGCCCAGGCGAGGACGCCCGCGATGTCGGCGCCGTACTTGCGGGTCAGCTGGGCCAGCGTGGCCCTGCGCTCCTCCACGGCGGCGAGCCGCCGCGGGTCGGCGTCCAGGTCGTCGGCGTAGCCCGCCAGTTCCCCGGCCACGTCGGAGAGCAGGATGCCGATCTCGCCGAGCCGTTCGGCGAGTCCGGCGAGCGCCGGGTCGTGGGCGCGTACGGCGTCCAGGGCGCGCTGGGCTCCGGCGACCAGCGTGGCCGCGTCGATGCCCTCGGGGTCCTCGGGTTGCCCGCGAGCGCGCCGTGGGCGGTGGTGGCGGCGGAGGCGAGGGCCTCGGCGTGGCCCAGCCGCTCGGCCTCGGCGGCGAGTTCGGTGTCCTCGCCGGGCCGGGGCTCGGCCCCGGCGACCTCCTCCAGGCCGAAGCGCAGCAGGTCGGCCTCCTGCGCGCGCTCCGCGCGCGCGTGGTCAGCTCCTCCAGCTCGCCCGCGCACGCGCGCAGCCGCCGGTAGGCGGCGCCGTACTTCTCCAGCAGCCCGTCGACGGCCTCGCCCGCGTACCGGTCGAGGGCCCGCCGCTGCCGCGCCGGCGCAGCAGCCCTGCTGGTCGGTCTGGCCGTGCACGGCCACCAGGTCGTCGGCGAGTTCACCGAGCAGCCCCACCGGTACCGACCGGCCGCCGACATGGGCGCGGGAGCGGCCCTCGGCGGAGATCGTCCGGCTGATGAGCAGCGCCCCTCGTCGAGTTCGGCGCCCGCCTCCTCGGCCCGTACGGCCGCGCCCGACCGCGCGTCGACGGTGATCCGGCCCTCGACGACGGCGGACTTGGCCCCGATCCGCACCAGGGCGGCGTCGGCGCGTCCGCCCAGCAGCAGGCCGAGGCTGGTGACGACCATGGTCTTGCCCGCGCCGGTCTCCCCGGTCACCGCGGTGAAACCGGGTGACAGCTCGACCACGGCGTCGTCGATGACGCCCAGCGCACGTATCCGCATCTCCTCCAGCACGCCCACGACCATACGAGGTCCGGCGGGTGCGATGCGACGGGCGTCCACCCCGGGCGTGACCCGGACATCTGAACGGCCCCTCTTGACGGCACCCCAAGGCTGAATATGAACATGCCAAGCACGTGGTATAGACCACATGCGGGCGTACCCTCACATCGGCCTCGGGCGGCCACCGGCCCCGACCTTCCTCCGTGGAGACGCACATGCGGAGACCCATCGCCCTTCTGGTGTCGCTCGTCGGCACGTTCGCCTCGCTCCTGACCGCGCCCCTCGCGGCGCACGCCGCCTCCCGGGCGCCGTCGCCCCAAGGCCGCGGCCATCCGCACCGCCCCGTACGTCGACATGGGCTCGTGGCCGACGCCGAGCCTGCCGGACATGGCCTCCGCCAGCGGGGTCAAGAGCTACACGCTGGCCTTCATCACCGCCTCCTCCTGCAAGGCGATGTGGTTCAACGCCTACGACCCGCGCGACGGTTGGGGCAAGGACCAGATCGACGCCATCCGCGCGGGCGGCGGCGACGTGAAGGTCTCCTTCGGCGGGGCGAGCGGCATCGAGCTGGCCCAGGCGTGCACGTCCGTCGACGCGCTGTTCGCCGAGTACGACGCGGTGGTCACGGCGTACGGGCTGACCTCCGTCGACTTCGACATCGAGGGCTCGGCCAGCGCCGAACCCGCCTCCGTGGCCCGCCGCTCCGAGGCGCTGGCCCGCCTCCAGCGGGCCCACCCGGGCTGCGGATCTCCTGACCCTGCCGGTCCTGCCCGAGGGGCTCACCGCCGACGGGCTGAACGTCGTGAAGTCCGCGCGGGACGCGGGCGTCGACCTGGACCTGGTCAACGTCATGGCCATGGACTACTACCGCGACGTGGACTACGGCGACGCCGCCACCCAGGCCGCCCAGTCCACCGCCGACCAGTTGGCGTCCCTCTACCCGGACCGGAGCGAGGACCAGCTGTGGGCGATGGTCGGCGTGACGCCGATGCTCGGCCAGAACGACGACGGACACGTCTACGACCAGGCCGACGCCCGGCAGTTGGTCTCCTTCGCCCAGGACAGGCACCTGGGCCTGCTCTCGTTCTGGGAGGCCACCCGGGACCGCAACGCCTGTAACGGCGCCCTGTACATGTGCACCAACGTGCCGCAGGCGCCGTACGAGTTCGGGAAGATCTTCGCCCCGTACAACGGCTGAGCCGACCCGCCGAGACCGACACGGGCCGGGCGCGGCGCGCCCGGCCCGTTCCGCTCTCCGTACCGCCGCGCCGCTCGCTCCTACTGCCGCACCCGCGCCACCCGGCCACCGGCAGCGCGAACTTCGCGACCAGCCGGTCGGTGAACGACGCGTGGTGCAGCCGCGCCAGCCGTACCGGCACCGCGCCGCGCCGCACCTCCACCCGCGCGCCCGCGGGCAGTTCGACGGTGCGCCGCCCGTCGCACCACAGCACCCCGTGCGGGTCTGCGGCTGCACCTCGACGGCGAGCACCGAGTCGGGGGCGGTGACCAGCGGCTTAGCGAACAGCGCGTGCGCGCTGATCGGCACCATCAGCAGCGCCTCGACCTCCGGCCACACCACGGGACCGCCCGCCGAGAACGCGTAGGCGGTGGAGCCGGTGGGGTGGCGCAGACGACGCCGTCGCCGCCGAAGCGGGACACCGGACGGCCGTCGACCTCGGTGACGACCTCCAGCAGCCGCTCGCGCGCGGCTTCTCCACGGACGCCTCGTTCAGCGCCCAGTCGGTGTGCACGATGTGCCCGTCGTTGCGGACCAGCACATCGATCGTCATCCGTTCCTCGACCTCGTACTGGCGGGAGACGACGCGATCGACGACCTTGTCCAGGTCGTCGCGCTCCGCCTCGGCGAGGAAGCCGACCCGGCCCAGGTTGACCCCGAGCATCGGCACCCCGGAGATCCGGGAGAACTCGGCGCCGCGCAGCAGCGTCCCGTCCCCGCCCAGCACCACCAGCAGCTCGCACCCGTCGAGCACGGTGGGGCCGAGGTCCGGCACCCGCTCCACCGACGAGGGCAGCGGCAGGTCGGCCGCCTCCTCGGCGAGCACGCGGACGCCGATGCCGGAGCGCAGCAGGCCCTGGACGACCAGCTCGGCGCTGCGGATCGCCGCCGGGCGGCCGGTGTGGGCGAGCAGGAAAACAGTGCGCTCGACTGCTGCTTCTGTGGTCAACGGGCCCCTCCGCCACTGCACGGTCTACATCTGCCGGGTCCAGTGCCGGTGCCCCGGCGCGCATCCACAGAAAGTACTCGACGTTGCCCGAGGGACCCGGCAGCGGGCTCGCCGCCACCCCAGCACCCCGAGCCCGAGCCGCGCCGCCCGGCCCGCGACTCCGACCACGGCCTCGGCGCGCAGCGCGGCGCCGCGCACCACCCCGCCGCTGCCGAGGCGGTCCTGCCGACCTCGAACTGCGGCTTGACCATCAGCACCAGGTCGGCGTCCGGGGCCGCGCAGGAGACCAGGGCGGGCAGGACCAGCCCGAGCGGGATGAAGGAGAGGTCGCCGACGACCAGGTCGACCGGCTCGCCGCCGATCGCGTCCAGGGTCAGCTCGCGCACGTTCGTACGGTCCCGCACGGTGACCCGCGGGTCGTTCCGCAGCGACCAGGCCAGCTGCCCGTAGCCGACGTCGACCGCGAGGACCTCGGCGGCGCCCGCGCGCAGCAGGACGTCGGTGAAGCCGCCGGTGGACGCCCGGCGTCCAGCGCGCGGCGCCCGGCCACCCGCAGGCCACGCGACGCGGCGGGCGCGTCCCCGGCTCAGGCGCCCCCACGGTGCGCCGGTACTCGTCGCTGAAGGCGTGCAGGGCGCCCGCGAGCTTGTGCCCGCCGCGCGAGACGTAGTCGGGGTCGCTGTCGTCCTTGGTCACCACGAGGGCGGCGCTGGTCTCCACCTGGGTGGCGGCCTTGGTCGCGGTCGTGCCCGCGACGGTCACCCGGCCCGCGGCGATCAGCTGGCTCGCGTGCTCGCGCGAGCGGGCCAGCTTGCGGCGCACCAGCTCCGCGTCGAGTCGGGCCCGTCGTGGGCGGGTCACTGCCACGGGTGGCTCAGCTCCTGTTCTGGTACGGGTCCGGCCCGGGCCGGCGCGGGCGCGGGCCGGGGCCGGAGGCGGGGTCCCGGCCGGGTGGCGGGGCCCGGGCGCCGGTCCAGCGCGGTCAGCGTGTCCCGCAG
This sequence comes from Streptomyces sp. M19, assembly GCA_038070365.1. GTDB lineage: Bacteria > Actinomycetota > Actinomycetes > Streptomycetales > Streptomycetaceae > Streptomyces. Next base: position 1,992,313 of record JAMYWE010000001.1, read on the forward strand.
GCCCCGGTGGACATCCTCGTACACCTCCAGGTGGCCGCTCACGGCGAGGTGGTCGGCGTCGCCCAGCCGGTCGAGCCGCGCGTCGATCTCGGCGACGCCGGTGGGCGTACGGACGACGCCGAGCGGCGCGGGATCGGCGGGTCCCGGCTCGGCGACGGCGCCCGGCTCGACGGCGGGACCGCGGGCGTCCTCGGACGCGCTCCCACCCGCGGACGCTTCGGGTACGAACCCTTCCGGTACGTCTCCGTCCGGCACGGCCTCTTCCAGCACGGGCCCTTCCCGCACAGCCCCTTCCCGCGCGGACTCGGTCGCGGGTCCCGGAACGGGCTCGGCGGCGGCACCCGGTGTGGGCTCCCGACGGTCCTCCGGCATCGCATCGGTCATGGTCACGACGCTACCGCGAACCCGGCGCCACGCGGGCGTACGGAGGCTGGGGTACCGTCGGTCGGGATGGCGACCATCGAGCAGTGCCAGGCCGCACTCGACCGGCTGGCGGCGAATCTCGCGGAGGCGAACGGCGACCTGCGCAGCGCGGCGGCGGTCGACCGCTCCGTGAGCTGCCGGATCACCGACCTCGACGTCACCTTCCGCGGCAGGCTCCGCGACAGCAGGCTCGAAGACATCGCGCCGGTCCCCGGATCCCCGGGGACCGGGCGCAGATCCGGCTGACGATGACCGGCGACGACCTGCTGTCGCTGGTCGACGGGGAGTTGAACTTCGCGCGGGCCTGGGCCGGTGGCCGGGTCAGGCTTGAGGCCGGTCTGCGGGATCTGCTGCGGCTTCGGAAGCTGCTGTAGTAGCCGCGGCGTCAGCCGGACCCGCCGTACCCGCCGCGCTCTCCTCGGTGGCGGCCGAACCCTCCGCCTCGCTCCGCGTACCGTCGACCGGGCGGGCCCGGCCGGTCCCGGCGCGGGCGCCGGGCCGCGGGATCACCAGCGGCGTCCCGGACTCCGGGTCGTCGATCACCTGGCAGCGCAGCCCGAAGACCCGCTCCACCAGCTCGGCGGTGACCACGTCGCCCGGCGCCCCTCCGCGACCACCTCGCCGTCGCGCATCGCGATCAGATGCGTGGCGTAGCGGGCGGCGTGGTTGAGGTCGTGGAGCACGGCGACCAGGGTGCGGCCCTGCTCCTCGTGGAGCTGGGCGCACAGGTCGAGCACGTCGATCTGGTGCTGGATGTCCAGGTACGTCGTCGGCTCGTCCAGGAGCAGCAGCGGCGTCTGCTGGGCGATCGCCATGGCGATCCACACCGCTGCCGCTGGCCGCCGGACAGTTCGTCGACATAGCGATCCGCCAGCTCCTCCACGCCCGTCGCCGCCATCGACTCGGTGACGATCCGCTCGTCGGACTCCGACCACTGGCGCAGCAGCCCCTGGTGCGGGTAGCGGCCGCGGGCCACGAGGTCGGCGACGGTGATGCCGTCCGGCGCGATCGAGGACTGCGGCAGCAGCCCGAGCGTACGGGCGACCTTCTTCGCGGGCAGCGACCCGATGGCCTCGCCGTCGAGCAGCACGGACCCGGCGCTCGGCTTGATCATCCGGGACAGGGCGCGCAACAGCGTGGACTTGCCACAGGCGTTGGGGCCGACGACCACGGTGAAGGAGTGGTCGGGGATGGTGACCGACAGGTCCTCGGCGACCGTGCGCCGGTCGTACGCGAGCGTCAGCCCTCGGCGGTGAGCGCTGCGCGGCGCCCCGGTCCCTCCGGACCGCCGGGGACGGCCGCGTCACTCGCGGAGCGCTTGCCGCCCCGCTGGAACCGGTGGAACCGCTGGAACCAGTGGAACCGTTCGAACCGGTGGAGTCGGTGGTGTCGGTGAGAGAAGCCACGGCGTGCCCACTGTCCTTGTCTGTGTCCGTTGTCCCTGTCGCGCCCGCACTGCTGCCCGTAGCGCCTGTAGTGCCCGCCGGGCCTGTCGCACCCGCATCGCGCACGTCGCGCACGTCGCCCGCGTCACCGGAACCGTTCGTCACGCGCGTACCGTTCGTCACGCGCGTACCGCTCGCGTCGGCGCGTCGCCGCGTCCAGCCCCTCATATCCGGCCCGACCTGCGCTCGGTGACCAGCAGCCACAGCAGGTAGACCCGCCGAGCACCCCGGTCAGCACCCCGACCGGCAGTGTGTCGGCGCCGAAGACGCGCTGCGATCCCCAGTCGGCGGTGACCACCAGCGCCGCGCCCATCAGCGCCGCGGGCAGCAGGTTGGGCCCCGGCGCCCGGGTGAGCCGCCGGGCCAGCTGCGGCGCGGTGAGCGCGACGAACGCGATGGGCCCGGCCGCCGCGGTCGCCGACGCCGTCAGCAGCACGGCCACCAGCATCAGCACCAGGCGCGTACGTTCCACCCGCACCCCGAGCGCGTACGCGCTGTCGTCGCCCATCTCCAGCATCCGCAGCGGTCGCGCGTACCCGAAGGCCACCGGGAGCAGCACCGCGCACGCGCACGCCAGCGGCCACACCTGGTCCCAGTCCCGCCCGTTGAGCGAACCGGTGAGCCAGACCGTGGCCCGCGCGGCGTCCACCAGGTCGGCCTTGGTGAGCAGATAGCCGTTGAGGGAACTGGCCATCGCCGCGGTGCCGATGCCCACCAGCACCAGCCGGTAGCCGTGCACCCCGCGCCGCCAGGACAGTACGTAGACGGCGAACCCGGTCAGCAGGCCGCCGCCGACGGCCCCGCGGCGACCGCGAACTGGTCGCCGTGGAAGACCACGATGACCGTCAGCGCCCCGGCCGCCGAGCCGTGCCCGAAGCCGATCACGTCCGGACTGCCCAGCGGGTTGCGGGAGATGCTCTGGAAGACCGCGCCCGCCATACCGAGGGCGACGCCGACGAGCAGCGCGACCAGGACCCGTGGCAGCCGCAGGTCGTTGACGATGAAGTCCTGCGCGGGCGTGCCGCCGCCGAAGAGCGTACGGACCACGTCGGCGGCCGGGATGGGAAGTCGCCGGTGCCGATGAGCACCACGCCCATCGCCAGCGCCACGGCGGTGAGCACCACCCCACGACGACCGACCGGGCGTCCACCCGCACCGACAGCCCGCCCTTGGTGCGCAGCGCGACACCGCGGGACCGCGAAGCCCTCGCGGCCCCTCCGGCACGGGCGCGCGCCGGCGCGCGCCCGTCGGCCTCCTCGGCCTTCTCGGCCTCCTCGGCCCCGGAGACGCCGCTCGCGTCGCGCACGTCGCTCACGTTGCTCGCGTTCACAGTTGGGCCATCCTCCGGCGGCGTACGAGGTAGATGAAGACGGGCCCGCCGACGAGCGTGGTGACGACGCCGACCTGGAGTTCGGACGGCCGGGCCACGACCCGCCCGATCACGTCGGCGCCGAGCAGCAGCACCGGGAGAGCACGGCCGCGTACGGCAGCGTCCAGCGCAGGTCGGGGCCGGTGAGGGCGCGGACCAGGTGCGGCACCATCAGGCCGACGAAGAGGATCGGCCCGCAGGCGGCGGTCGCGCCGCCGCACAGCAGCGTGACGGCGAGCATGGCGAGCACGCGCGTGCGCGTGAGGTTCGTACCGAGGGCGCGGGCGGTGTCGTCGCCGAGGGCCATCGCGTTCAGCGACCGGCCGAGCAGCAGCGCGAGCAGCCCGCCGACCGCCAGGAACGGCAGCACCTGCCGGACCACCGACATGTTGGCCGAGGCGAGCGAACCGACCGTCCAGAAGCGCATCTTGTCCAGCGCCGCCGTGTCCAGCAGCTCGACGGCGTAGACGTACCCGGCGAGCGCGGCCTGGACGGCGGTGCCCGCGAGCGCGAGCCGCACCGGTGTCGCCGACCGGCTGCCGCCGAGCGCGTAGACGAGCACCGAGACGACCGCGGACCCCAGGAAGGCGAACCACACGTAGCCGCTCAGCGAGGTGACGCCGAAGAAGCTGATGGCGGAGACGACGGCCGCGGAGGCGCCCGCGTTCACGCCGAGCAGGCCGGGCTCGGCCAGCGGGTTGCGGGTGAGGGCCTGCATGACCGCCCCGCGAGCCCGAGCGCCATGCCGACGAGCAGCCCGAGCAGGGTGCGCGGCAGCCGGACGTCGCGGATGACCACGTCGGTGTCGCTGCCGGTGTAGCCGAACAGCCCGTGCCACACCTGGTCCAGCGGGATCTGCTTGGCGCCGATGGCGATACTGGCCGCCGTCACCACAGCCAGCACGCCGACCGAGACGGCGAGCCCGGCCGCGCGGCGCGCGTTGCGCCGCCGGGGAGGCGGAGGCGCTGTCACGGTCCGGCTCGCGCCGGACTGACCAAGGTCACGCGGAACTCCACCCCACAGCCATGTCGATCACGTTTAGGTAAGGTTACCCTAAGCGTCGCCCATGGCCTCACGGAAGGGCAAGCCGCACTCCGGCACCACCGCACGGCCCGCCCGCCACGGCACCGTACGGCCCCGGACCCGAGAGCCGCACGGACCCCGCCCGGACGGCCCCCACGAAACGAACCACCCCACCGAGCCGGACCGACCGCTCACGAAACAGACCGTCCCTGCGCCGACCCGACCGCCCGCGAAACCGGCCAGCCCCTTGCCCCTTGCCCCCTGCCCCTTGCCTCCCCTTGAGCCGGACCGTCCCTACAACCCCAGCCGCGCCAGCGCCTTCCCGGCGTCCGCCTCGCACGCCCTCGCCCGCGTCCGACCACGCGGCCCCGCACAGCGCCCGCAGCCCGTCCAGCGCCTCCCCGTCCCCGTCGAGCGCCAGCGCGCCCCCGCGTACGGAGGCGGTCCATCCGCCGCACGCGAACGCCCCGTCCGACGCCGCCACCCCGGCTGCCCGGTGAGCAACCCCGCAGATCCGCGTCCACATACGTCGGCCGGTGCCGGGCTCCGCCGCGAGCAGCCCCGCCGCGTCCGTCACCCCGGTCAGTACGAGCAGCGAGTCGACCCCGCCCGCGTACGCTCCTCGATGTCGGTGTCCAGCCGGTCCTCGACCACCAACGGCCGCTCCGCGCCCGTCCGCAGGATCGTCTCCCGGTGCATCGGCGGCAGCGGCTTCCCGGCGACCCGCGGGTCCTGCCCGTCACGATCCGTACGACCTCCACGGCCGCGCTGTTGCCCGGCGCGATCCCCCGACCGCTGGGGATCGTCAGATCGGTGTTGACGCGAACCACGGCACGCCCGCGCCACCGCGTACCCCGCCTCCGCCAGCCGCGACCACGGCAGGTCGGGCCCGCCGTAGCCCTGCACCACCGCCGCGGGTTCGTCGTCCGCCGACTCCACCGGCACCAGACCGCGTTCGCGCAGCGCCACCCGCAGCCCTCGCCACCGATCGTCAGCACCCGCGACCCGGCCGGAAGCTGGTCGGAGATCAGCCGGGCCACCGCCTGCGCCGAGGTGATCACGTCCTCCGACCGGGCGGGCACCCGAGCCGGGTGAGATGCTCGGCGACCGCGTCCGGCGTGCGCAGCGCGTTGTTCGTCACATACGCGAGCCGCATCCCGCCGTCCCGCGCGACGGCGAGCGCGTCGACGGCGTGGTCGATCGCCTCCCCGCCCGCGTACACCACCCCGTCGAGGTCGAGCAGCGCGGTGTCGTACGTCGCGTTCAGCGGCCGCTCGCTGCCGTCGGGCACGGTCCTGACACTCTGGTTCATGGACGGGTCTCCTCACGGTTCGGGGCGCTCGTCACCCGATCATCGCGCATCCCCGGCCGCGCATGGGCCGTCCTGTCACCGGGCATAGCATGCACTAATGAGCATTTCCGGGCCTGTCGTACGAGGTCTCCGGCTCGCTCCTTCCGGGGACTGCGCTACGTCGCCGAGCGGGTCGGCAGCCCGCAGCCGTCACCTCCCGCCCTATGACGTGGTCGTACGGCCCGAAGGCCAACGCCAACTGGAGACGGCGGACCCCACAACATCGTCCGGCTGATCCTGCCGCACTCCGGCTCCGCCACGGACGGCAACCGCGGCGCGGCCAGAACGCTACGCACATGGCAGGCCGAGGGCGTCCTCACCGCCGACCCCGAACCCTCGTTGTACGTCTACGAGCAGCGCGCCCAAGGCGTCCTGCAACGCGGCCTGATCGGTGCCCTGCGCCTCACCCCGCCGGAGGAGGGCGTGGTGCTGCCGCACGAGGACGTCATGCCGCACGTCGTCGAGGACCGCGCCGCCCTGATGCGTGCCACCGCCGCCAACCTCGAACCCCTGCTGCTGGCCTACCGCGGCACTCCGCCCGAGACCCCGCCGACGGGCGCGGCGGCCGTCATCGAACGGGCCGTGCGCCGCCCCCGTTGCTGGGCACCACCACCGAGGACGGCGTGCACCACGCGCTGTGGCGGGTGACGGACCCCGGCGAACTCGCCGAGGCCACGGCCGACCTGAGCCGGCACCGCGCGCTCATCGCCGACGGCCACCACCGCTGGGCGACCTATCTGCGGCTCCAGGCCGAGCAGCCCGCGCCGGGCCCCTGGGACTACGGGCTCGTCCTGCTCGTCGACAGCGCCCGCTACCCCTGCGGGTCCGCGCCATCCACCGGCTTTCGCCCATCTGTCGCCCGCCGAGGCGCGCTCAGCCTGGCGGGCGCCTTCCGGGTCCGCGAGGTCGAAGGCCCACTGCCGCACGCCCTGGAAATCCTCGCGAAAGCGTCCGAGGGGCCGGGTCGCGCGGAGTCGGGGAACGCCTTCCTGCTCGCCGGTGCCGACGGCTTCCACCTCATCGACCGCCCCGACCCGGCCCTCCTGGCCCGTACGATCCGCCGGGACCGCCCGGAGGAATGGCGCACCCTGGACGCGGCCGTGCTCCACTCCACCCTGCTGGACTCGGTCTGGCGGATCCCGGACACCCCGGAGCACATCGCCTATCTGCACACCGCGGAGGCCGCCGTGGAACGCGCCCGGCGCCGCGGCGGAACGGCCGTCCTGATACACCCGTCCGCGAGGAGGTCGTGCACGACCTCGCGCGCCAGGGCGTCGCCATGCCCCAGAAGTCGACGTCCTTCGGCCCGAAGCCCGCGTCCGGCCTCGTCCTGCGCAGCCTCACCTCGGCTGACGCTCGCCAGACGTGGGGCGGGTCCGTACGCGTACGGACCCGCCCCCACCGTCGTTCGTCTGTCAGTCCTCTTCTTCCACGTCCTCTTCCACGTCCCCGGCGCCCCGGGCCCGCTGTCGGCCTGGGCGCCCGCGTCGGACGCGGTGTCCGTCTCCCCATCGTCCGCGTCGTCGTCGCCCAGCGCGTCCACGAACTCCACGCCGTCCAACTCGGCCAGCCGGTCCGACGCGTCCGTCGTACCGCCCTGATCGGCCTCCAACGCCCGCGCGAACCACTCCCGCGCGTCGGACTCACGCCCGGCGGCCAGCAGCGCGTCGGCGTACGCGTAGCGCAGCCGGGCCGTCCACGGGTGAACCGCGTGCGACGCCAACTCGGAACTCTGGAGCGTCACCACGGCCGCGTCGGTCTGCCCCATGTCGCGCCGGGCACCGGCGGCCACCAGCCGCATCTCGACCTGGCCCGCGCGATCCAGCTTCTGCACCTCGGGCTCGCCCGCCATCGCGAGCGCCCGCTCGGGCCGCCCCATCCCCGCTCGCAGTCGGCCATCACCGGCCACAGATCCACGGTCCCGGTCATCCGGCGCGCGGCCCGGAACTCGGCAAGCGCCTCCGCGTACTTGCCCACGGCGTACGAGGCGAAGCCCGCCGCCTCACGCACGGCCGCGACGCGGGACGCCAGCCGCAGCGCGACGCGCGAGTACTTGTACGCGTTCTCGGGTCGTCGTCCAGCAGTTGGGCCACCATGACGAGGTTCTTCGCGACATCCTCGGCGAGGGTCTTGGGCAGGCTCATCAACTCCTGCCGCACGCTCTTGTCGATCTCCTCGCCGGTCACGCCCTCGGCGATCGGCAGCCGCTGCACGGGCTCGCGGTCCCGGTCGCGCTCCCTGCCCCGGTCGTCACGGCGACCGAACCCACCGGGCCGCCCGCCACGGGCACCGTCGCGCCCACGGAAACCGCCACCACCGGCACGGTCGTCACGGCCACGGCCCCGCCGCCCTGACCGTACGGCCGACGCGACCCACGGTCGCCGCCACCCTGCCGGTCGTCCTGCCCCGAAACCCGCCGCCCTGACGGTCGTCACGCCGGTCGTCCCGCCTGTCGTCACGCCGAGGCGCACGAGACCGATCGTCCTGCCGGTCATCACGACGCGGCGCCCTGCGCTCATCACGCCGATCGTCCTGCCGCGGGCGGACCGACGGTCATCACGCCGGTCATCCCAACGAGGAGCCGACCGACGATCATCACGACGCTCATCCCGCCGATCGTCACGCTGCGGAGCGGACCGACGGTCATCACGCCGATCGTCCCAACGAGGAGCCGACCGACGATCATCACGGCGATCGTCACGCTGCGGAGCAGACCGTCGATCATCACGCCGGTCATCCCAACGGGGAGCCGACCCACGATCATCACGACGCTCATCCCGCCGGTCATCACGACGATCGTCCCGTCGCTGGTACCCACCCGGCCTGCCACCGCGATCGCGATCGCGGTCCCGATCCCAGGACCGGTCACGATCCCGGTCGTCACGGCGCGGACCACGCGGTCCGTCGAAGCGCCGCTCCCCTGCCGCCGGTCGTCCGGACGACGATCGTCCTGCCTCCGGTCGTCACGCCGAAAACCACCACGACGGTCATCGCCCCGGTCGTCCCGCTGGAAGCGAGGCCGGTCGTCCCGACGGCCATTCCCCGGTCCCCAGCCCTGTCACGATCCCGATCCTGATCACGGTCCCGGTCGGGCCGGGGCCCGCCCCACGGAAGCCACTTCCCCGATCGTCACGACGCGGGCGCCGCGGACGGTCGTCACGGCCCCGAGGCTCTCGATCGGGCCGATCGTCGGGGAGTTGGTGGGCATCGTCATGACTCCTGTCTTCTGGTACTGCATTCATTCTCGCGCACCGGTCTCATCGGCGCGCATCGGCAAACAAGGACTCCTGGTCCCAGCGTGAACGCTGGGACCAGGGTCCTCAAAGATTGTTCGGCGGCGACCTACTCTCCCACAAGGTCCCCTTGCAGTACCATCGGCGCGGAAAGGCTTAGCTTCCGGGTTCGGAATGTAACCGGGCGTTTCCCTGACGCTATGACCACCGAAACCCTAATGATCCACACTCCGCAGAGCGGGACATGAACAGGGCAGCGAACAAGCACACTTTTCAATTGAACAAAGTGGTTCAACCGGAATGGCTGTTTGCGGTCCGGGAACCACACAGTGAACGCGAGCGTCTGAGGACAAGCCCTCGGCCTATTAGTACCAGTCAACTCCAACCGTTACCGGTCTTCCATATCTGGCCTATCAACCCAGTCGTCTACTGGGAGCCTTAACCCTCAACGGGGTGGGAGTCCTCATCTCGAAGCAGGCTTCCCGCTTAGATGCTTTCAGCGGTTATCCCTCCCGAACGTAGCCAACCAGCCATGCCCTTGGCAGAACAACTGGCACACCAGAGGTCCGTCCGTCCCGGTCCTCTCGTACTAGGGACAGCCCTTCTCAAGACTCCTACGCGCACAGCGGATAGGGACCGAACTGTCTCACGACGTTCTAAACCCAGCTCGCGTACCGCTTTAATGGGCGAACAGCCCAACCCTTGGGACCGACTCCAGCCCCAGGATGCGACGAGCCGACATCGAGGTGCCAAACCATCCCGTCGATATGGACTCTTGGGGAAGATCAGCCTGTTATCCCCGGGGTACCTTTTATCCGTTGAGCGACGGCGCTTCCACAAGCCACCGCCGGATCACTAGTCCCGACTTTCGTCCCTGCTCGACCCGTCAGTCTCACAGTCAAGCTCCCTTGTGCACTTACACTCAACACCTGATTACCAACCAGGCTGAGGGAACCTTTGGGCGCCTCCGTTACCCTTTAGGAGGCAACCGCCCCAGTTAAACTACCCACCAGACACTGTCCCTGATCCGGATCACGGACCCAGGTTAGACATCCAGCACGACCAGAGTGGTATTTCAACAACGACTCCACACCAACTAGCGTCAGCGCTTCACAGTCTCCCACCTATCCTACACAAGCCGAACCGAACACCAATATCAAGCTATAGTAAAGGTCCGGGTCTTTCCGTCCTGCTGCGCGAAACGAGCATCTTTACTCGTAATGCAATTTCACCGGGCCTATGGTTGAGACAGTCGAGAAGTCGTTACGCCATTCGTGCAGGTCGGAACTTACCCGACAAGGAATTTCGCTACCTTAGGATGGTTATAGTTACCACCGCCGTTTACTGGCGCTTAAGTTCTCAGCTTCGCCACACCAAAATGCAGCTAACCGGTCCCCTTAACGTTCCAGCACCGGCAGGCGTCAGTCCGTATACATCGCCTTACGGCTTCGCACGGACCTGTGTTTTAGTAAACAGTCGCTTCTCGCTGGTCTCTGCGGCCACCCCAGCTCAAGGCGCACAGCCCATCACCAGAAATGGCCCCTTCTCCCGAAGTTACGGGGCATTTTGCCGAGTTCCTTAACCATAGTTCACCCGAACGCCTCGGTATTCTCTACCAGACCACCTGAGTCGGTTTAGGTACGGGCCGCCACAAAACTCGCTAGAGGCTTTTCTCGACAGCATAGGATCATCCACTTCACCACAATCGGCTCGGCATCAGGTCTCAACCACATGTGCGACGGATTTACCTACCGCACGGCCTACACCCTACCCGGGACAACCACCGCCCGGGCTGGACTACCTTCCTGCGTCACCCCATCACTCACCTACTACAAGTCTGGTCCGTCGGCTCCACCACTCCCTCAACTCCGAAGAGATCAGGGCGGCTTCACGGACTTAGCATCGCTCGATTCGATGTTTGACGCTTCACAGCGGGTACCGGAATATCAACCGGTTATCCATCGACTACGCCTGTCGGCCTCGCCTTAGGTCCCGACTTACCCTGGGCAGATCAGCTTGACCCAGGAACCCTTAGTCAATCGGCGCACACGTTTCCCACGTGTGAATCGCTACTCATGCCTGCATTCTCACTCGTGAACCATCCACAACTCGCTTACACGGCTGCTTCACCCGGCACACGACGCTCCCCTACCCAACCCAGCAGGCGTTAGCCCCACACTGGATTGACACGACTTCGGCGGTACGCTTGAGCCCCGCTACATTGTCGGCGCGGAATCACTTGACCAGTGAGCTATTACGCACTCTTTCAAGGATGGCTGCTTCTAAGCCAACCTCCTGGTTGTCTCTGCGACTCCACATCCTTTCCCACTTAGCGTACGCTTAGGGGCCTTAGTCGATGCTCTGGGCTGTTTCCTCTCGACCATGGAGCTTATCCCCACAGTCTCACTGCCGCGCTCTCACTTACCGGCATTCGGAGTTTGGCTAAGGTCAGTAACCCGGTAGGGCCCATCGCCTATCCAGTGCTCTACCTCCGGCAAGAAACACACGACGCTGCACCTAAATGCATTTCGGGAGAACCAGCTATCACGGAGTTTGATTGGCCTTTCACCCCTAACCACAGGTCATCCCCAGGTTTTCAACCCTGGTGGGTTCGGTCCTCCACGAAGTCTTACCTCCGCTTCAACCTGCCCATGGCTAGATCACTCCGCTTCGGGTCTTGAGCGTGCTACTCCACCGCCCTCTTCGGACTCGCTTTCGCTACGGCTCCCCACACGGGTTAACCTCGCAACACACCGCAAACTCGCAGGCTCATTCTTCAAAGGCACGCAGTCACGACACTGAATGAAAACACCCAGTGCGACGCTCCCACGGCTTGTAGGCACACGGTTTCAGGTACTATTTCACTCCGCTCCCGCGGTACTTTTCACCATTCCCTCACGGTACTATCCGCTATCGGTCACCAGGGAATATTTAGGCTTAACGGGTGGTCCCGCCAGATTCACACAGGATTTCTCGGCCCCGTGCTACTTGGTGGTCCTCAGCAAGCCGCAAGAATTTCAGCTACGGGGTCTTACCCTCTACGCCGGGCCTTTCGCATGCCCTTCGCCTACCCTCACGGTTTCTCACTCACCGACCGGCCGGCAGACCGATCAAGAGAACTCCCACAACCCGCATGCGCAACCCCTGCCGGGTATCACACACATACGGTTTAGCCTCATCCAGTTTCGCTCGCCACTACTCCCGGAATCACTATTGTTTTCTCTTCCTGCGGGTACTGAGATGTTTCACTTCCCCGCGTTCCCTCCACACTGCCTATGTGTTCAGCAGCGGGTGACAGCCCATGACGACTGCCGGGTTTCCCCATTCGGACACCCCGGATCACAGCTCGGTTGACAGCTCCCCGGGGCCTATCGCGGCCTCCCACGTCCTTCATCGGTTCCTGGTGCCAAGGCATCCACCGTGCGCCCTTAAAACTTGGCCACAGATGCTCGCGTCCACTGTGCAGTTCTCAAACAACAACCAGCCACCCGCCACCCCCACCCAACACGAGCGAAGAACACCGGGACCGGCACCGAAGAAACAAGACAAGCCCATTCCCTCAGACACCCAACAGCGCGCCCCACACCACCACACCCCGCAAACCAGCTTTCCACGCCGAAGCAGTACTCACCAAGCCCACACAAGTGCGACAGTGCCGAATAGTCAACGTTCCACCCATGAGCAACCACTCCAGGACACTCGCCCGAAGCTGGCTATGCGCTCCTTAGAAAGGAGGTGATCCAGCCGCACCTTCCGGTACGGCTACCTTGTTACGACTTCGTCCCAATCGCCAGTCCCACCTTCGACGACTCCCTCCCACAAAGGGTTGGGCCACCGGCTTCGGGTGTTACCGACTTTCGTGACGTGACGGGCGGTGTGTACAAGGCCCGGGAACGTATTCACCGCAGCAATGCTGATCTGCGATTACTAGCGACTCCGACTTCATGGGGTCGAGTTGCAGACCCAATCCGAACTGAGACCGGCTTTTGAGATTCGCTCCACCTCACGGCATCGCAGCTCATTGTACCGGCCATTGTAGCACGTGTGCAGCCCAAGACATAAGGGGCATGATGACTTGACGTCGTCCCCACCTTCCTCCGAGTTGACCCCGGCAGTCTCCTGTGAGTCCCCGGCATAACCCGCTGGCAACACAGAACAAGGGTTGCGCTCGTTGCGGGACTTAACCCAACATCTCACGACACGAGCTGACGACAGCCATGCACCACCTGTACACCGACCACAAGGGGACACTGTCTCCAGTGTTTTCCGGTGTATGTCAAGCCTTGTAGGTTCTTCGCGTTGCGTCGAATTAAGCCACATGCTCCGCCGCTTGTGCGGGCCCCCGTCAATTCCTTTGAGTTTTAGCCTTGCGGCCGTACTCCCCAGGCGGGGAACTTAATGCGTTAGCTGCGGCACGGACAACGTGGAATGTCGCCCACACCTAGTTCCCAACGTTTACGGCGTGGACTACCAGGGTATCTAATCCTGTTCGCTCCCCACGCTTTCGCTCCTCAGCGTCAGTATCGGCCCAGAGATCCGCCTTCGCCACCGGTGTTCCTCCTGATATCTGCGCATTTCACCGCTACACCAGGAATTCCGATCTCCCTACCGAACTCTAGCCTGCCCGTATCGAATGCAGACCCGGAGTTAAGCCCCGGCTTTCACATCCGACGCGACAAGCCGCCTACGAGCTCTTTACGCCCAATAATTCCGGACAACGCTCGCGCCCTACGTATTACCGCGGCTGCTGGCACGTAGTTAGCCGGCGCTTCTTCTGCAGGTACCGTCACTCACGCTTCTTCCCTGCTGAAAGAGGTTTACAACCCGAAGGCCGTCATCCCTCACGCGGCGTCGCTGCATCAGGCTTGCGCCCATTGTGCAATATTCCCCACTGCTGCCTCCCGTAGGAGTCTGGGCCGTGTCTCAGTCCCAGTGTGGCCGGTCGCCCTCTCAGGCCGGCTACCCGTCGTCGCCTTGGTAGGCCATCACCCCACCAACAAGCTGATAGGCCGCGGGCTCATCCTGCACCGCCGGAGCTTTCCACCACCAACCATGCGGTCAGCAGTCATATCCGGTATTAGACCCCGTTTCCAGGGCTTGTCCCAGAGTGCAGGGCAGATTGCCCACGTGTTACTCACCCGTTCGCCACTAATCCACCCCGAAAGGCTTCATCGTTCGACTTGCATGTGTTAAGCACGCCGCCAGCGTTCGTCCTGAGCCAGGATCAAACTCTCCGTGAATGCTTCAAACAAACACGAGAGCGGAACCACCAGAGGAATAACCCAGTGGTCCACAGCGTCCTCGCTGTATATTTCTTCAAAGGAACCCAATCCCCGGAACCAAATCCGAGAAGGACGGGGTATCAACATATCTGGCGTTGACTTTTGGCACGCTGTTGAGTTCTCAAAGAACGGACGCTTCCTTCGAAACCGTTTCACCGGTCTCTCCGGGCGCTTCCTTCGGTGTGTCCACTACGTTAACCGATTTCCCGCCCGGCTCCTAATCGAGCCTCGGGGACAATTTCGACGCAGCGAAAATGAACCCCGCCAGGGATCTTGCTTGGTAGTGGTGTGCCACTCAGGGTACGGACTTTCATGATCGGACTGAGTCGCGATCACAAATGCGTCCGTCTCAAGCGGCTCGGGCCACGTTAGGCGTCGGAGCGGCGCGCGTCAAGTTCGATCTGACGCTCCGTCGGACGACGGCGCCGCGGGCGTGGGCGCGATACGGGCTGACGGTCGGGTCGTCCTTGATCCAGAAACGCCACGGCTGGGACGCGCCGTCGCCACCGACGCCCGTTCTGGGGCCGCTGAGTATGTGGGCGGCCTCCACCGGCGTGCCCGTCAGCATCTCCATCGGTCCCTCCTGGCCTGCGCAGACGTCCGCGCCGTCCAGGCGGCGGTCGATACCGAGGGCGGTGGCCAGTCGGGCGGGGCCCTTCGCCAGCTCGTGGTCGTTGCGCGCCTTCGGCCGGCGTTCGCGGGCCTCGTCCGCCCCGTGGACGATCTCGCCCGCGCGCAGCAGGACCGCGCTCGCGGTGCCTTCCGGGCCGCACACCAGGTTCATGCAGTGCCACATGCCGTAGGTGAAGTAGACGTACACGTGGCCGGGTGGACCGAACATCACGGCGTTCCGCTCGGTGCGCCCCCGGTAGGCGTGCGAGCCCGGGTCCGCCGGACCGGCGTACGCCTCCACCTCTGTCAGGCGCACTTCGACCGGTCCCTCGGGGTGCGGCACACGAGGGTGCGTCCGAGGAGGTCCGGTGCGACATCGAGCACGGGCGGTCGAAGAACCGCCGTTCAAGGGGCGTACGGTCTGGGCTTGCGGTCACGCGGTCCGAGCGTAGTGCAGCCATACGGAACCGCTCACCGTCCTCTTGCGTTTCTAGGGTTCAACAGCCGTGCGGTGCGATCTAGGCAGGACGCGTCCGCGTCCTTGAAAGGGAGAACATGGGCTTCAAGAAGCTGCTCGCGAGTTTGGGTGCCGGTGGAGCTTCGGTGGAGACGGTGCTGTTCGAGGAGAACGTCGTTCCGGGCGGCGTCGCGCAGGGCGAAGTCCGTATCCAGGGCGGTTCGGTCGCGCAGCAGATCGAGGGGCTGAGCGTCGGCTTGCAGGCCCGGGTCGAGGTGGAGTCCCAGGACCAGGAGTTCAAGCAGGACGTCGAGTTCACCAAGCAGCAGTTGGGTGGGGCCTTCGAGGTCCAGCCGGGGCCGTGCACGCGGTGCAGTTCGGCCTGGAGATTCCGTGGGAGACCCCGATCACGATGTTCCTCGGGCGTCACCTGACCGGGATGAACGTGGGCGTGACAACGGAGTTGCAGATCGCGCGCGCGGTGGACTCCGGTGATCTCGACCCCGTCAACGTGCATCCACTGCCCGCGCAGCAGGCGATCCTGGACGCCTTCGGGGCACTGGGCTTCCGCTTCAAGGGCGCGGACCTGGAGCGCGGTCACATCCGCGGGACGCGGCAGCGGCTGCCGTTCTACCAGGAGGTCGAGTTCTACTCGCCCGAGCAGTACCGGGGACTGAACGAGGTGGAGCTGACGTTCGTCGCGGACGACCGCGAGATGGACGTCATCCTGGAGATGGACAAGAAGCCGGGGCTGTTCACCGAGGGCAGCGACTCGTACCGGTCCTTCACCGTCGGACTCGACTCCTTCCAGGAGACCGACTGGGCCGGGTACCTCAACCAGTGGCTGGCCGAGGTCGGCGGCAAGCGCAGCTGGTTCTGAGGGACCTGACGTCCCCGGGCGTGCGCCGGATTCTTTCCGGCGCACGCCCCTTCGTCGTACGTGCGCTGGGGCGCGTCCCCGCGGTTCGCGCTCGTTAGGCTGGCGGCGAACGCGATTCGCACGATGAGCAGGAGGTTTCGACGTGGCCGAGCAGAACCGGCGTCCACTGCCCCATGATTTCCACCCTCCGGTGCCGTCGTTCACCGTGGTGAGTGACGACGTGGAGCCCGGCGGCGCGCTGAAGGCCGACCAGGTGTACGCCGAGGGGAACGTCTCTCCCATCTGCGCTGGGAGGGCTTCCCCGAGGGCACGGGGAGCTTCGCCGTCACGTGCTACGACCCGGACGCGCCGACGGGCAGCGGGTTCTGGCACTGGGTGGTGTTCGACATCCCGGCGTCCGTGACCGAGCTGCCCGTGGGCGCGGGCTCCGGCGACTTCGCGGGCTGCCCGAGGGCGCCGTGCAGGCGCGCAACGACTACGGCACGCGGGACTTCGGCGGGCCGCCCGCCGCCCGGGGACGGGCCGCACCGCTATGTGTTCACCGTCTACGCGGTGGACAGCGAGAAGCTGGGCCCGGACGCGACGGCCACGCCCGCGTTCGTCGGCTTCAACCTGCGGTTCCACACGATCGGGCGGGCGCAGCTGATCGGTGAGTACGAGGTGCCCGCCGAAGGCTGAGCGCCGCTCCGAGTAGTCGGTGGCGGGTGTGCGGCGGCGGCGGCGCTAAATCCCGTTGTTCTCCGTTCCCGGCCCGTAGAGTTGATCCCGGCCCGACCAGCAGGGCGCGGCCGGGATCCGTGTACGGGAGGGTGGTCGGGATGCGTCGGACGCTGGTGCTCAACGCGAGCTTCGAGCCGCTGTCGACGGTGGCGCTGCGGCGTGCCGTGGTGCTGGTCCTCCAGGACAAGGCCGTCGTCGAGCAGGCCCATCCCGGGCTGCGGATACGGGCCGCGGCCGTCGAACTGCCCGTACCGCGGGTGATTCGGCTGTGCCGGTACGTCAGGGTGCCGTTCCGAAGACGGGCGCCGTGGTCGCGGCGCGGCGTGCTGGTGCGGGACCAGCACCGGTGCGCGTACTGCGGGCGCCGGGCGACCACCGTGGACCATGTGCTGCCCCGGTCCCAGGGGCGGGGACAGCTGGCTGAATACCGTCGCCTCGTGTGCCGAGGACAACCACCGCAAGGCCGACCGGACTCCGGATCAGGCCGGTATGCGGTTGCTGAGGGCGCCGTTCGAGCCAACTCCCGCGGACGCGCTGCTGCTTGCGCTGGGGACGGCTGAGGCGGCTGAACTGCCCGACTGGCTGCCGCTGCCCGCCTGAGAGTCTCAGACGGGCAGTCGCGCGCTGGGTCGTGCCGGGCCAGAGCCCGGCACGGCCGTCAGTCGATGTGGGCGCTCGCGGCGCGGGCGGGGCGCGGGCGGCGCGGGCGCGGCGGGCTCCTTGCTGAGGCCGCCACCGCCACCGCCGCCACCGGAGGAACCACCGGCCATGGGGCCGAAGTTGCCGATGGCGCCGCCCAGGCCCTTGAGCGCGTCGCCGATCTCGCTCGGCACGATCCAGAGCTTGTTGGCGTCGCCCTCGGCGATCTTCGGGAGCATCTGGAGGTACTGGTACGACAGGAGCTTCTGGTCGGGGTCGCCCGCGTGGATGGACTCGAAGACCGTACGGATCGCCTGGGCCTCGCCCTCGGCGCGCAGGGCGGCGGCCTTGGCCTCACCCTCGGCGCGCAGGATCGAGGACTGCTTCTCGCCCTCGGCGCGCAGGATCTCGGACTGCCGGACACCTTCGGCCTGGAGGATCGCGGCGCGCTTGTCACGGTCGGCGCGCATCTGCTTCTCCATCGAGTCCTGGATGGAGGTGGGCGGTTCGATGGCCTTCAGCTCGACGCGGTTGACGCGGATGCCCCACTTGCCGGTGGCCTCGTCGAGGACGCCGCGGAGCGCCGCGTTGATCTCCTCACGGGAGGTGAGGGTGCGCTCCAGGTCCATGCCACCGATGATGTTCCGCAGGGTGGTGACGGTGAGCTGCTCGATCGCCTGGATGTAGCTGGCGACTTCGTAGGTGGCGGCCCGCGCGTCGGTCACCTGGTAGTAGATGACGGTGTCGATGTTCACGACCAGGTTGTCCTGGGTGATCACCGGCTGCGGGGAAGGGGACGACCTGCTCGCGCAGGTCGACGCGGTTGCGGATCGAGTCGATGAACGGCACGACGATGTTGAGGCCCGCGTTGAGTGTGCGGGTGTAGCGGCCGAAGCGCTCGACGATGGCGGCGCTGGCCTGCGGAATGACCTGAATCGTCTTGATGAGTGCGATGAAGACGAGCACCACCAGGATGATCAGGACGATGATGATCGGTTCCAAAGCGGCTCCCCGTGCCCTTCATGCGTCCGGATGGCCGGTGTGACCATCGGGTCTGATCGATCTAGGTGAGAGTCTTTCAGATACGCGGCACACCGCGCAGCCTGACCGCCTCACACCCGTACCTGCCGCTCACATGACCACAGCGGTCGCGCCCTCGATCTCGACGACGTCGACCTGCGAACCCGGCTCGTACGCCTGGTCGGTGTCGAGCGCGCGGGCGGACCACACCTCGCCGGCCAGTTTGATCCGGCCGCCGCTGCCGTCGACCCGTTCGAGCACGACGGCCTGACGGCCTTTCAGCGCGTCGACACCGCTCTGATGCGCCGGACGCTGGGAGCGGCTGCGCACCGCGAGGGGTCTGACGACGGCGACCAGCGCGACCGACACGACGCAGAACACCACGACTTGGAGAACGATGCCGCCACCGAGCGCATCGGTGATGGCACCGGCGACCGCCCCGACGGCGACCATCCCGAATTCGGGCATCGCGGTCACCACGAGCGGAATACCCAGCGCTACGGCGGCTACCAGCCACCACACCCACGAATCCACAGGTGCATGGTAGTTCTCAGGAACCGCGCTGGACAGAGGCACAGATCATGTACGGCCTCATGGCCCGTATCCGACAGGGGAATTCAGGACATCGGCAGACCCTGTGCGGTCCACCGGTCGCCCCTGCGCTCGACGAGCAGGGGAGGCCGAAGCAGACCGACAGGTTGCGGGATGTCAGTTCGGTCTCCACGGGTCCGGCGGCGAGCACCTTGCCCTGACGGATCATCAGGACGTGGGTGAAGCCCGGGGATCTCCTCGACATGGTGGGTGACCATGATCATGGAGGGTGCGTAGGGGTCGCGGGCGAGGCGGCCGAGGCGCCGTACGAGATCCTCACGGCCACCGAGGTCGAGACCGGCGGCGGGCTCGTCGAGGAGCAGCAGTTCGGGGTCGGACATCATGGCGCGGGCGATCAGGGTGCGCTTGCGCTCACCCTCGGAGAGGGTGCCGAACTTGCGGTCGAGGAACTCGGTCATGCCGAGGCGGTCGAGGAAGGCGCGGGCGCGCACCTCGTCGACGGACTCGTAGCTCTCCTGCCAGCTGGCGGTCATGCCGTATGCGGCGGTGAGCACGGTCTGGAGCACGCTCTGGGCGCGGGGCAGCTTGTCGGCCATGGCCATGCCCGCCATGCCGATGCGCGGGCGCAGTTCGAAGACGTCGACGGCGCCGAGCCGTTCGCCGAGGACGCTGACCGAACCGGCGGTCGGGAAGAGATAGCTGGAGGCCACGTTGAGCAGGGTGGTCTTGCCGGCGCCGTTGGGTCCGACGATCACCCAGCGCTCGCCTTCCTTGACCGACCAGGAGACACCTTCCACCAGAGCCCGACCATCGCGGACCACGGATACGTCCACCAGCTCCAGAACATCGCTCATGAGCGCGTTGTCTCCCATTGCAGTCTCGAATGTCGCTTGTGCGTGTGGGCACAGCCCCAGGGAAAACCTACGCCACACGATGTCGGCGCCAGTCCTTAGGCTGGGGCATGCTCGATGAACCACGCTCAGGGCGCCTCGCGGCATGGGGAAACGCCCTGTTTGCCGGACTTGTCTCACCGGATGATGTGGCGGACCGCATTACCGGTGAGGACGTGACGCACCGTGTCGCGGAGCTGCCCGGGGAGTCCGCTCCGGTGGGGCTCACGCTGGCCCTGGGGCGGCTGCGGGCGATGGGGCCACCGGTCTGCGGGTGGCGCTGCCCGTGCCCGGCCACCCCTGGGGCTGAGCGGTCCCCGAGTTCAACGCGCGGGCGCTGGACTCCGGCGAGGCGGTGATCGCGACGGGCGTGGCCCTGGGGCTGGTGCCGGAGGTTTCGAGGCGGCCCCGCGGGGACGTGCACGTGGAAGTGGCGTGGCGCTGCCTGCCGGTGCGGGAGGCGGCGCCCGCCGACGCCCTCGCTGGGCGAGGCCGAGCGGGAGTTGGCGGAGGCGCTGCGGGAGGCCACCGCGGTGCTCTCCCGGCTGAACGTGGCCGGTTCGGGGCCGGTGGCGCAGGCGGCACTTGAGGCGTACCGGGCGCGTGCGGACCGTGGCCGCGAGGTGCTGGCACCGGGCTATCCGCCGCGGGCGATACGGGTGTTGGAGCTGGCGCAGCGGGTGGGCGCCCTGGTCGCCATCGCGTACGAGCCGGGCGGGGACGGCAGGGAGCACGGCGGGGCGGTGAGCGCCTCGCAGATCGCCGCGCGCGCGGAGGCGCTGCGGCCGGTGGAGCGGACGGCGCGGCGCGCGCAGGTCGCCGCGTACAACGCGTACGTGGAGGAGCGGAGCGGCACCGGCCGTGAGACGACGAAGGCCCAGGGTCACCGGACCCCTGGGCCTCACGTCGTGGCGACGCGTTCCGTCGTACGACGCGTTCCCGCCGTACGGCGCGGTGCTACGTCGTCGGGTCAGCGCTCCAGGCAGCGGTTGCCCATGGCCGGGTTGAGGAGGCCGATCACGTTGACGCTGTTGCCGCACACCTGGAGCGGGATGTCCAGCGGCACCTGGATGACGTTGCCCGAGACGACGCCCGGGGAGCCGACGGCCTTGCCGTGGGCGTCGGAGCCGCCTGCCACGGCCGTACCGGCGGCGCCCGCCGCGAGGCCGAGGGCGGCGAGGGCGACGGCGATCTTCTTCGCACTGCTCATGGGTGGGTCCTCCTGCTGAGTGGAAAGCCCCGGCCGGGGCTCACGCCGCTCAACGGGCCCGTCGGCCGGTCGGCACGGGCGGGTTCGGGGCTTGCCCTCGTTCGGCGCACGGAGGTGCGGCCGAACGAGGCGGCGCACAGGACCGCGAACGGGGGCGAACGGGGCGGCGAACGGGGGCCCCGGAGGCGGTGCCTCCGGGGCCGACGGACGGCGGCGCGCGCGGGGTCAGCGGTTGACGCAGGGGTTGCCGAAGACCGGGTTCAGGCCGCCGATCACGGTCACGCTGTTGCCGCAGGCGTTCACCGGGACGTGCACGGGGACCTGGATGAGGTTGCCGGAGCCGACCCGGGGAGTTCAGGGCGTCGCCGTGGGCGCCGCCGCTGGCGGAGGCCACACCGGCGCCGGCCATGGCGAGGCCGCCGACCGCGATGGTGACGGCGGCGAGCTTCTTGATGTTCTTCACTTGCTGACCCTTCTCGGCACGTTGCGGCGGACCGCCGCGATACGCCATGGAGAACGCGGCGCGGCCCGCCGGGTTGCGCCGATCGGGTGACATACACCCGACGGTATGAATCTCGGACGAGACGACGACGTTCCCGGTGGGGTCAGTCGCCCAGGCCGTGCCGCACCGCCCACAGCGCCGCCTGGGTGCGGTCGGCGAGGTCCAGCTTCATGAGGATGTTGGAGACGTGCGTCTTCACCGTCTTCTCGGAGAGGGTCAGGGCGCGGGCGATCTCGCGGTTGGATTTGCCCTCGGCGATCAGCGCGAGCACCTCGCGCTCCCGGTCGGTGAGGGTGGTGCCGCGCCCTGGCCGCCGTTCCCCACCTCCTGCGCCAGCAGTACCCCGGCGACCTCGGGCTGGAGCAGGACATGACCGGCGTGCACGGACCTGATGGCCCCGGCGAGGGCGTCGGGGTCCACGTCCTGTAGAGGTACCCGGCGGCGCCCGCGCGCAGGGCGGGGATCACGGTGCGCTGCTCGGTGAAGCTGGTGACCACCAGGACCCGGGCGGGTGTGCCAGCTCACGGAGTCTGCGCAGCGCCGCGATGCCGTCGGTGCCCGGCATCTTCACGTCCATCAGCACGACGTCGGGGCCCAGTTCCTCGGTGCGGGCCACGCCCTCGTCGCCGTCGGACGCCCGCCGACCACCTCGATGTCGTCCTGGATCTCCAGGAAGGTGCGCAGCCCCGGCGGACGACCTGGTGGTCGTCGACGAGCAGCACCCTGATCGCCCGGCCCTGCCCGGCCGTCCCGCCGAGGGCCGGTTCCGTCCCGCTCGTGTCCTGCCGCTCAGGCGCCACCGGGGACCTCCATCTCGATCACGGTGCCCGCGCCGGGCGCCGCCTCCACCGTCAGCCGACCGCCGACCCCACCGGCCCGGTCGCGCATCGACACCAGCCCCAGGTGGCGTCCGGCGCGCCGGACGGCCAGCGGGTCGAAGCCGCGGCCGTCGTCGGCCACCCGCAGCCGGGCGCCGTGGCCGCGGCGGGTCAGGGTGACCTCGACCCGGTCGGCCTCCGCGTGCCGCAGAGCGTTGTGCAGCGCCTCCTGCGCCACCCGCAGCAGGGCCTCCTCCTGGGCGTTGGGCAGCGCCCGGACGCCGTCGGCGGCGAAGGTCACCCGGGCGGTGTGGGCGCGGTCGAGGACCTGCACCTGGGTGCGCAGGGTGGCGACGAGGCCGTCCTCGTCGAGGGCCGCGGGCGCAGCTCGACGACGGCGGCGCGCAGCTCGTCGGCCGCCTCGGCGGCGAGGCGGGCGACCTGGTGCAGCTCGCCCTTGGCCCGGTCCGGGTCGCGGTCCACCAGGGCGGTGGCGGCCTGGGCGGTCAGCCGCAGCGAGAAGAGCTTCTGGGAGACCGCGTCGTGCAGCTCGTGGGCGATCCTGGCCCGCTCCCCGCGATCGTCAGCTCGCGGCTGCGCTCGTAGAGGCGGGCGTTGGTCAGCGCGATGGCGGCGTGCTGGGCGAGGATGCCGAGCAGTTCCTCGTCCTCGGCGGTGAAGCCGCAGCCGCCGCGGCCCGCCGCCGCGTCGTCCCTCCCCTTCCCTTCTTCTCCTCTGTCCTCTTGTTGGCCTTCTCCTCTGTCCTCTTGTCGGCGAGTGTCCTCTTGTTGGCGAGGAAGAGGGCGCCGAGGACCTCGTCGCCGTCGGCGACGGGCAGACCGATGAAGTCGGACAGCTCGGGTGCGCGTCCGGCCAGCCGCCGAAGCGGGGTCCTCGCGGACGTCGGCCAGGCGCTGGGGCGTGGCGTCCTGGAGCATCGCGGCGAGGATGCCGTGCTGGCGGGCAGCGGGCCGATGGCCCGCCACTGCTCGTCGCTGACCCCGTCGACCACGAACTGGGCGAAGCCCCGTGGTCGTCGGGGACGCCGAGCGCGGCGTACTCGGCGTCGAGCAGCTCACGGGCGGACACCACGATCGTGTGCAGCACGTCGCGCACTTCGAGATGGCGGCTCATGGCGAGCAGCGCGCTGCTCACGGGGCCAGGCCCGCCCCGGGCGGCCCGCCGTTCCTTTGGTCATGCGGTCACCGTAACCGGCGACCCCGCGGCCCGTATCGGACCGCCGGGCCCGGTGCCGTGGGTCCACCGGCCTAGGTCCTCGGTCCCTTTCCCCGGGCTTCGGGCGCCCCGTGGGCGTATGCGGCCGGGTGTTCGCGGACGCGAAATCAGGCACCGTTTGTGTTTGCTCGGGCGCGGAAAGCGAGATCGGGGTGCCCCGGTGTGAGGCCGCGCATAGGACGCAGATCACCTACGACCGGGATTAGGAGACGCTCAAACCGCATGTGAGCGGCGAGTGGGGCCCTTTCCGGGGCGGTGCGGCGCCCCGCTCCACTAAGCGGGATCGTACGTCACACCTTTGCCACAGCTTTTGCGGCCGCTAACAATTGCCGAGTCGCACGGCGCCGTAGATCGAAACGGCGCTCCTTCCCCAAGCGCCGTTCCGGCCATTGCGACTCCCGCGATTGGAAGAGGTTCGCTTCGCCATGCCTGCCCCCGCATTTCCGGTTACACCCGACTGTCCAAGACCCACAAGCTCTCCGCCGCCGGCATCGCCGCCGCCGGTGCCGCGGCCTTGACCTTCGCCATGGTGCCCGGTCAGGCTCAGGGCGCGTCCTCCGGGAGCCCGGACCTGTCCGCCCACTCCGCCGCCGCCTCCACGTCGTGGAGCACCTCGACGCTCGGCGAGAAGGTGCGCGAGGACACCGCGCCGAGCGGCGCCGCCGCCAAGTCCGTCGAGGCCGCCAAGAAGCGGACCTCGGGCGAGTCCACCGGCCAGAGCGGCCGGACCGACTCGGCCGCCGCGGACAAGGCCGCCAAGGACCGCGCCACCGAGGAAGCCGCCAACCGCTCGACCGAGCGCAAGCCGGTGACCAAGGAGGCCGAGCCCAGGCCGAGACCAAGGCGAAGGCCGAGCCCAAGGCGAAGAGCGAGACCAAGTCCGCCGCGCCGAAGACCACGAAGACGTACGCGAACAACCTCGACGGCTGGATCAGGAGTCCCTGGACATCCTGAAGGCCCGGGCATCCCCGGCAGCTACGAGGGATCCACCGCAACATCATCCGTGAGTCCGGCGGCGACGTGCGGGCGATCAACAACTGGGACATCAACGCCATCAACGGCGTCCCGTCCAAGGGTCTGCTCCAGGTGATCGACCCGACGTTCCGCGCGTACCACGTGCCGGGCACGTCCAACGACATCTACGACCCGGTCGCCAACATCACGGCCGCGTGCAACTACGCCGCGAACCGCTACGGCTCCATGGACAACGTGGACTCCGCGTACTGATCGAGCCCGTCGCGGCCCGGCAGGGCCCACGGCACGCCGTACGCACGAGGGCGGCGGCACCCGCGATCCGGGTGCCGCCGCCCTCGTCGGCGTGGCTGTCGGTGACCGCCGTCACCGGGTCATCCGCGCATGACCTCCGGTTCGTGCCGCCGCAGCAGCCGCGCGACGAGCACGGCCAGGGCGACGCTCATGAGGATCAGCACGAGCATGTCGACGGTCCACTGGCCCGCGCTGTGGTCCCACAGCGGGTCCAGGTTGGTCGGGTCGTCCTTGTCCTGCGACGCCATGATCTTGTTCAGGTTCAGGGTGGTGGCGATGCCGCCGATGGCCCAGCGCGAGGGCATCAGCCAGGCGACCTGCTCCACCCCGGGGAGTCGAAGACCTGGAACAGGATGCCGGTGAAGACCACCTGGACGATGGCGAACATCACCAGCAGCGGCATGGTCTTCTCGGCGGTCTTCACCAGCGCGGAGATGACCAGGCCGACCATCATCGAGGTGCAGCCGAGCGCGATGATCACCAGGCACATCTCAGCGGCGGGCGGGAAGATCAGGCCCTCGTCGGGCAGCTTGCGCGTCGAGAAGCCGATACCGCAGATGATCACGCCCTGGAAGGCGGTGGTCACACCGAGGACGAGGACCTGGAGAGCAGGTACGCGGAGCGCGACAGGCCGACGGCTCGTTCTCGCTCGTAGATCACCCGTTCCTTGATCAGTTCTCGTACGGAGTTGGCGGCGCCCGCGAAGCACATGCCGACCGCGAGGATCAGCACGATCGTGCCCGCTTCCTGGTTGAAGCGGACCTTCCCGGTGGGCGGCGCGAGCTGAACTCGCCGGGGATGACGACGCTCACCACGCCGAGGACCGCGGGCAGCACCACCATCAGCACCATGAAGCCGGGGTCCGACATGATCACCGACACGTAGCGTCTGATCAGCGTCCACAGCTGGGAGCCCCAGCTCTGCGGCTTGGCGCGCGCCCGCACCGGCTGCACGTGCACCTGCTGCGGGCGACGGAGTCGAGGTCCGCCGCGTACATCTGGTAGTGCTGCGAGCCGCGCCAGCGGCCCGCCCAGTCGTAGTCGCGGTAGTTCTCGAAGGCGGAGAAGACGTCGGCCCAGGTGTCGTAGCCGAAGAAGTTCAGCGCCTCGTCGGGCGGCCCGAAGTAGGCGACGGAGCCGCCGGGCGCCATGACCAGCAGCTTGTCGCAGAGCGCCAGTTCGGCCACGGAGTGGGTGACGACCAGGACCGTGCGGCCGTCGTCGGCGAGGCCGCGCAGCAGCTGCATCACGTCGCGGTCCATGCCCGGGTCCAGGCCGGACGTGGGCTCGTCCAGGAAGATCAGCGACGGCTTGGTGAGCAGCTCCAGCGCCACCGACACGCGCTTGCGCTGGCCGCCGGAGAGCGAGGTGACCTTCTTGTCCTTGTGGATGTCGAGCTTCAGCTCGCGCAGCACCTCGCCGATACGCGCCTCGCGCTCGGACTCGGCGGTGTCGCCGGGGAACCGGAGCTTGGCGGCGTACTTGAGCGCCTTCCGGACGGTCAGCTCCTTGTGGAGGATGTCGTCCTGCGGGACCAGCCCGATGCGCTGGCGCAGCTCGGCGAACTGCTTGTACAGGTTCCGGTTGTCGTAGAGGACGTCGCCCTGGTTGGCGGGGCGGTAGCCGGTGAGTGCCTTGAGCAGCGTGGACTTTCCGGAGCCGGACGGGCCGATGACCGCGATCAGCGACTTCTCCGGGCGCCGAAGGAGACGTCCTTGAGGATCTGCTTGCCGCCGTCCACCGTGACGGTCAGGTGGCGGGCCGAGAAGGACACCTCGCCGGTGTCGACGAACTCCTCCAGCCGGTCGCCGACCAACCGGAAGGTGGAGTGGCCGACGCCGACGATGTCGTTCGGGCCGATGGTCTGCTGCCGGACCGGCTGGCCGTTGACGTACGTGCCGTTGTGGCTGCCGAGGTCGACGATCTCGAAGCGGCCGTCGGGCAGCGCGCGGAACTCGGCGTGGTTGCGGGAGACCTGGAGGTCGGAGACGACGAGTTCGTTCTCCAGGGCACGGCCGATGCGCATCACGCGGCCGATCGCGATCTGGTGGAACGTCGTCGGACTGCGGTCGCCCGCAGCCTGTTGCGGTGCGGCGGCTGCGGTTGGTGCTGCTGCGGCGGTTGCTGGTGGTGCTGTTGCTGTTGGTGCGGTTGTTGCTGGTGCTGCTGCTGCGGTTGTTGTTGCTGCTGGTGCGGGAACTGCGGCGGGGCCTGGTGCGCTTGCGGGCCCGGCTGCTGCCATCCCTGGGGTTGCTGCGGCGGCTGTCCGGGCTGCGGCCAGCCGGGTCCCGGCTGCGCGCCGGGCTGCTGGTACGGCGCCTGGGCCGGAGCCGCGGCCTGGGCGTGGCCTGCGGCGGCGCGGCCATCGCGGGCTGGGCGTACGCCCCGGCAGCCCCGCTGCCGCTCCCCGCCGACGCTCAGCCGCGGCCCGTCCGTGGCGTTGCCCAAATGGACCGTCGAGCCCGGTCCGATCTCCATCTGCTGGATCCGCTGGCCTTGCACATAAGTGCCGTTGGTGCTGCCGTGGTCTTCGATGACCCAACTGCGCCCGCCCCAGCGCACGGTCGCGTGCCGCCATGAGACCCGGGCGTCGTCGAGCACCATGTCACCCTGGGGATCACGCCCCAGGGTGTATGACCTGGACTGGTCAAGTGTCCAGGTTTGTCCGTTCAATTCCAGTACGAGTTCCGGCACTCCATGCCCCACTAGTTGTCCCCGAGTTACCCCTGCACAGGGAGTCTAGGGATGGCGAACATCCTGGGGAACTATTTCAGGCGCACCCCTACTCGGAAGCCGGGCTTTGTCACGACCGCGTCCCGGATTGTTGACTCCCGGAAAAGCGTCCGGACAGTGGAAAGCGGCACGAACAGCGCGGATCATGAAACATCGGGCGAATCACATGAATCCGGGAGGTCCGCGATGACCGCGAGCCGCGCGGGGCGGATGGTCTGGGGTGAGGTGCTGACAGCCGCCATCGCCGCCGTGAGCTGGTCCTTTCTCGCCATGGCGGGCATCGCGGCGGCCGGGCTGCACCTGCTGGGGCCGATGGCGCGGGTCGGCTCGGGCCCATGACCGCCGCCGTGGTGGTCCTGGCCGTGGGCGGCTCGGTCTCGCCCTCCGGGGACCTGACGGCCTTCGGTCTGGAGGGCGCCCAGGCACACACGGCCATCGATTTCACGCCACTCGGCGTGGGCCTGGTGGGGCGCTGCTGCTGGGCGCGGTGTTCGCGCGGTCGTTGCGCGCGGCGGGGACGTACATCGGCGCGGGCGAACTGCTCGTACGGGCGGGCGCGGTGGCCGCGCTCTTCGTCGGTGTGCTGGGCGGGCTCGTGTGGGCGGGCGACGGCCGGGTGACCCTCGACGGCTCGTCCCTCGGCGCGGGCGGCGCGGGCTCGGACGGCGGCGGACCGCTGGACCGGCTCCGCCACGACCTGGGCGACCTGGCCGGAATCGGCGGTGGGACGCTGCCGGGCCGCATCGCGGACCTGGTCGGCGCCCGCGCCGCGGTGGGTTCTCGGTCGACGCCACCCGTTCGCTGGCGGTCGGCGCGGGCTGGGCGGTCGGCGTGCTGCTGCTCGCGCTGCTCGTCTCGCGCCGTACGCCGCTGCCGCGCGGCTGGGACGCGGCCCACCGGACCGTACGGCCCGCGGCGTCCGCGCTGTGCGCCGCGCTGGTGCTCGCGGTCGGCGCGGGGTGGCCGCCGGAGGGTACGCGGCGATCGGCGACGACCACCCGCGGCTGGTGCTGGGCGCGACGCTCCTCGGGGCGCCGAACGGGGTGTGGACGGCGGTGCCGCTCGGGCTGTTCACGCCCTGGCACGGTACGGCGAGCGGCGCGCTGACGCGGGTGCTGCCGGACCCGTGGACCGGCTGCTCGACGGCCGGACGAACGGGCCGGTCACCGTGGCGCGGCTGGCCGACCTGGACGGGCGGGTGTGGCTGCTGGTGGTGGCGTGCGCGCTGATGATCCTGACCGCCGGGGCGCTGACCGCGGTCCGTACGCCGGTGGGGGCGAGCGGGGCGGCGGGGTTCGCGTGGCGGTGCGGGCTGCGGCTGGGGTCGCCGCCGCCCTGGCGTTCCCGCTGCTGGTGTGGCTGACCGAGGTGTCGGTGGGCGCCAACCTGACCGTGCTCGGGGTCGACGCCTTCGGCGCCGGGCTCGGGCTGCGCGGCAGTCTCCCGCTGGCCGCCCTGCTGGGGCCGCGTGGGGCGCGGGCGCGGGGCGGCCGGGGCGCTGCTGGCACACGCCACGGGCGCGGCGGGCGGACAGGCGTCGGCCCTCGCGTACGGAGAGCGGGCGGGCCTCTCGTACGGGACGGGGACGGGGGCGGGGACGGCGGACGGCCCCGGCGGCGGGCCTGGCGGCGGTCCTCACGACCCCGGCAGCTCTGACGGCGGCCGTCCCGGCGGCCCGTACGAGCCGGGGCCGTACCGGCCGTCGCCCGCCTATCGGCCCTTCGCCGCGTACCGGCCGGTGGACGACGAGGCGAACCCGTACCGGCGCGACCCCGGCCAGGGCGCCGGGGAGGACGCCGGGGACGGCGGGCCGCCCCGCGACCGGCCCGTTGGCGGTGGCAGGACCCTGGCCGAGCCCCCGGCGGACTCCCGGCCTGACTCCCGGCCGGAGGGGCCGTCGGACCCGCCGTCGGACGGCCCGCCGGGGCGCGGGGAGCCGGGTGCGTGACGGGGCCGCCGACCGGACGCCTCGGCGCGTGACATTCCGGCGAAACCGATCTGAACGGTACGTGCCGTGGAGCCGTCCGCTGCGCGGACCGTCGGGCCGGGTCCGCGCGCAGCGCTATACGGTGGGAACACCATGAGCACATCACACATCCCCCGTCACGACCGTCCCGGATGATGATGTCCCCACCCTCCTCGTCAAGATCTTCGGCAAGGACCGGCCCGGCCTCACCGCCGGGCTGTGCGACACCCTGGCCGCCTACGGCGTGGACGTCGTCGACATAGAGCAAGTCGTCACGCGGGGCCGCATCGTGCTGTGCGTGCTGGTCACCGCCCCGACCGCGGCCGGTGTGTCCGAGGGCGACCTGCGCGCCACCGTGCACAGTTGGGCCGAGTCGATGCACATGCAGGCGGAGATCATCTCCGGCCGGGGCGACAACAGGCCGCGCGGCACGGGCCGTTCGCACGTCACCGTGCTCGGCAACCCGCTGTCCGCCGAGTCGACGGCCGCCATCGCCGCGCGGATCACCGGCAGCGGCGGCAACATCGACCGTATCTTCCGGCTCGCGAAGTACCCGGTGACCGCCGTGGAGTTCGAGGTGTCCGGCGCCGCGACCGAGCGGCTGCGGACCGCGCTGGCCACCGAGGCGGCGCGGATCGGGGTCGACATCGCGGTGGTGTCCTCGGGGCTCCAACGCCGGGCGCAGCGGCTGGTGGTGATGGACGTCGACTCCACGCTGATCCAGGACGAGGTGATCGAGCTGTTCGCCGCGCACGCCGGGTGCGAGGCGGAGGTCGCCGAGGTCACCGCGCGGGCGATGCGCGGCGAGCTGGACTTCGAGCAGTCGCTGCACGAGCGCGTACGACTGCTCGCGGGCATCGACGAGTCCGTGGTGGAGAAGGTGCGCGCGGAGGTCCGGCTGACCCCGGCGCCCGTACGCTGATCCGCACGCTCAAGCGGCTCGGCTACCAGGTGGGAGTGGTCTCCGGCGGCTTCACCCAGGTCACCGACGACCTCAGGGAGCGGCTCGGGCTGGACTTCGCCTCCGCCAACACCCTTGAGGTGGTGGACGGGAAGCTGACCGGGCGGGTGATCGGCGAGGTGGTGGACCGCGCGGGCAAGGCGCGGCTGCTGCGGCGGTTCGCCGCCGAGGCGGGGTGCCGCTGGTGCAGACCGTCGCGATCGGCGACGGCGCGAACGACCTGGACATGCTGAACGCGGCCGGGCTCGGGGTGGCGTTCAACGCCAAGCCGGTGGTGCGGGAGGCGGCGCACACGGCGGTGAACGTGCCGTTCCTGGACACCGTGCTGTACCTGCTGGGCGTCACGCGCGAGGAGGTCGAGGCGGCGGACGCGGCCGTCGGCTGAGCCCGGTGCCCGCCCTCAGCGGGGAGTCCGTCAGCCTCTCGGCGGGGCATCCCCGGCGGAAAGCGGCTCCGGGCGCGGCCCGGAGCCGTCGGCGGTCAGTCGTGCGGGGTCCAGAACTCGGTGAGGCGTCCGACGCCGTGCTCGACGGACTTCCAGGAGCCGGTGAAGGTGACCACGGCGATGGCGGCCGTCGGGAAGCCCGTCCGGGACATCCGCTCTCTCGTCTGCTGCTCGGACTCGCCCGCGAGCGCGTCGGCGAGGGCGTGCACACCGGGTTGTGGCCGACGAGCAGCAGGTCGGTCACGTCGTCCGTGACCTCGTTGAGCACCGCGATCAGCTCGCCGAGCGAGGCTTCGTAGAGCCGGTCCTCGTACACGGTCCGGGGCGCTGCGGAAGCTCGTGCACCACCAGCTTCCACGTCTCGCGGGTGCGGACGGCGGTGGAGCAGAGGGTGAGTTCGGGGACGATGCCGGTGCCGGCCAGCCACCGTCCGGCGATCGGGGCGTCCTTGCGGCCGCGCTCCGCGAGGGCGTTCGTGGTCGGACACCTGGGGCCAGTCGGCCTTGGCGTGCCGGAGAAGGACGATCCTGCGGGACTTCTCGACGCTCATGTGTCCCAGCTTCGCATGAAACGCTCTGCCCGGCGCAGGGGTTGGGCGTGCTCCCCGGTCTCGTGGGGCGGTCCTTCGCTCACGGCGCGAGGCGCGTCAGAACGCGCTCGACCAGGCCGAGGAAGTGGGTGAACGTACCGTCCGCGCTCGCCGCGTGGGCGTTGCCGGGGCCCGCGATCAGCAGCAGCAACGAGGCGAAGGCGACGGCGGGAGGGCGATGGCCCACCACGGCAACCGGATCTCCACGCCGTCCGTGGGGCGGCCGGTCCGGGGTGCGGTCGGGCGGCGGACATGTGGATCGCCTCCGTGGGGTCGCGGGCGGGACGTCGTTCCCACGAACCTACGGATCGCGAGCCCCGGGCCCATCCGGTGATCCACCGAGTTGTCCCTGACCCAGCCCCTAAGGGTGGTGGGGCCAGCACCACCATCGGGCCGCCGACCGCCCGGCGGTCGGGGCCGGGCGAGGGCGAAGCGGGGTGCGGATCGGAGTGCGGATCGGGGTGAGGCGGGGTGCGGATCGGGGTGAGGCGAGGATCAGGGTGAGGCGAGGGAGGCGATCACCGCGATGACCGCGGTGATACCGAGCATCAGGCCCAGGATCAGAAGCAGCTTCTTCTGTCCGTTCTGCGGATTCTCGTCGAGGACTGGCATGTTCCGAGTGTCCCAGCCGACCGGGGCGCCGTGCGGCGGGTCAGATCTCGTCCTCCAGGGTGCGGTCCCGCCCGGCGATCACGCCCGCCGCGATCTGCGGCACCATCAGCCCGGCCATCAGCGCGATGGGCCAGTCCCAGCCGTCCGTGGCCTGGTACAGCGCGCCGACCAGCAGCGGCCCCGGATGGAGATCAGGTAGCCGACGCTCTGCGCGAAGGCGGACAGCCGGACCACGCCCGCGCTGGTGCGTGCGCGCATCCCGATGAGCGTGAGGGCCAGCGGGAAGGCGCAGTTGGATATGCCGAGCAGCAGCGCCCAGACCCAGGCGCCTCCGGCCGGGGCGAGCCACAGGCCCGAGTAGCCGACGAGTCCGAAGCCGCCGAGCACGGCCACGAGCACGCCCTGGTGGCGCAGCCGTGCCGCGATCTGCGGCAGGACGAAGGACAGCGGGACGCCCATCACCATCGTGACCGCCAGCAGCACCCCGGCGGTCGAGGCGGAGACCCGGCGTCGCGGAAGACCTGCGGCATCCAGCCCATGGTGATGTACGCGCCGGTGGCCTGGAGCCCGAAGAAGACGGCCAGCGCCCAGGCGGTGCGGGAGCGGGTGATCGGGGCGCCGGACGCGCGCCCGGCGGTGGCCGCGGTGGCCGTGTCCGGTGCCGCGTCCGGTGCCGCGTCCGCACCACTCGTACGGGCGGTGGCCGCGTCCGCGGGGCATCCGCGCGGGCGTCCGCGGGGCAGGAGTCCCGTCCGTACGGGCAGAGGTCCCGCTCGTACGGCGGTCCGGCGTCGGCCGTTCCGCGGTGGGCGCTCCCTGTGGTGGCGGGCGATGAGCAGCCAGGGCACCACGGCGACGGCCGCGAGCACGGCCCACACCCCAGCCCGAGCCGCCAGCTGCCGCCCATCGCGTCGGTCAGCGGCACGGTCACGGCGGCGGCGACCGCGGTGCCGAGCGAGAGCGCCATCGAGTACAGGCCGGTCATCGCGCCGACCCGGTCGGGGAACCAGCTCTTGACGATCACCGGCATCAGGATGTTGCTGACCGCGATACCGGCCAGCGCGAGGGCGCTGGTCACCAGGAACGCGGCGGTGCCGCCCAGCACGGGCCGCAGCACCAGGCCCGCCGCGATGGCGGTGAGCCGGAGCAGACCACGGCCCCGGGCCCCAGCGGCGGCCAGCCGGGGGCGGTGAGGCCGAAGACGGCGAAGCACGCCGAGGGCATGGAGGTGAGCAGGCCCGCGACGGTGCCGCTCATGCCGAGGCCGTCGCGGACCTCTTCGAGGAGGGCGCCGAGGCTGGTGATGGCGGGGCGGAGGTTGACCGCGGCGAGTACGAGACCGGCGACGACCAGCCGACGCAGCCAGGGCGCCGTCTGGGCGTCGCGTGCTGCGGGGCGGTGTTCGAGGAGGTCACCGCGGGTTGGGTGGTTTCGAGGGTCGCGAGGTCTTCGTCTGCCATGCCCGCCATCATAGAATCATGGGATGAATACTTGTCCAGTCCACGGCGACCGCCCGATGACGGCGCCGCGACGGCATCATGAGGGGCAGGTTGTCCCCGCTCAGGCTCAGGAGAGACATGCCGCTGACCTCCCCGGCGCTCCGCGCTCGCCGACCAGGTGATCGCTCAGCTGCGCGCCCAGATCACCTCCGGCGAGTGGCCGGTGGGCTCGCGCATTCCGACCGAGCCCGAGCTGGTCGACCAGCTCGGGGTGGCCCGCAACACCGTGCGGGAGGCGGTCCGGCGCTCGCGCACAACGGGCTGCTGGACATCCGGCAGGGCTCGGGCACGTACGTGCTGGCGACCAGCGAGCTGGCCGGGGTGATGCACCGCCGCTTCGCGGGCGCCGACCAGCGCCATGTCGCCGAACTGCGCGACGCGCTGGAGACGAAGGCCGCGGGGCTGGCGGCGCGGCGCCGCACCGAGCAGGAGCTGAAGCAGCTCGACGCGCTGCTGGACCGGCGGGAGCGGGCCTGGGAGTCGGGCGACGTCGAGGCTTTCGTGGAGGCCGACGCGAACCTGCACATGGCGGTGGTCTCCGCCTCGCACAACGAGCCGCTGGCCGAGCTGTACGCGGACCTCGGCGCGGTCGTCCGCGACTATCTGCGGGCCGACGTGGGCGACACCCTCATGCCCGAGTCGCACATGGACCACGCGCGGCTGGTGGAGGCGATCAGGTCCGGCGACGCGGAGCTGGCGGCGGCCGAGGCGGGCACACACAACCTCGGCTGTCGGCTGCCCGCCCGGGCGGCCCACGCGTGGACGGCTGAACGGCGGGCGGACGGAGGCCCACGCGGCGGGTTGCTGGAGAGCCGGGCGGCGGGCCGACGGAGAACCCACCCGGCAGGCCGGGCGGCGGGCCGGGCGGAGAGCTGGGCGGCGTGGGAAGGCCGGGCGCTCAGCCGTGGCTCACCCACGCCCCGCGTATCTCCTTCCAGCAGCGCTGCGCGAGCCGTATGTGCCGGGCCGGGTCGACGGCGACGGGCCGGGTGTCCATGTCCGGGTCCCACCAGCGCGCGCAGTCCACGTGCAGCTGGACCCGGTCGATCCCGGCGTAGGGGTTGAAGCAGCTGGCGGCGGCGCGCGAGCCGCGGACCCAGGTGTGGCACTCGGCCCGCTCGGCGCGGTGCCGCTCCCCGGCGCCCGAGGCGGCGGAGTCCGACGCGGCGGCGGTGGCGCCGAACGCGACGGCGATCAGCGCCGTCGCCGCGACGCGGTGGTACGTACGCATACGGGACCTCCTCGGCCGTACCGCGACCGCGGGCGCCACGGCTGCACCTCAAGGGGATGTCACACCGGTGGCCGGAACGGGAGTCCGGTACGGGGTGCCGGCGCGGGAGCCAGGTCGCGGGTCCGTTGCGGGGTGACGTACTCCACAGTGCGGGGCGCGGGATCCCACCGCCCGGCCTGCTGGCCCGAACGGGCGACGCCCGGCCCGCCGGGTGGGCGGGGCCGGGGCGTCGCGAGGCGTACGAGGGCGCGCGGGTCAGGCGCCCATCATGTGCACGCCGCCGTCGACGTGCACGATCTCGCCGGTGGTCTTGGGGAACCAGTCCGAGAGCAGACCGACCACGCCGCGGGCGGCGGGCTCGGGTCGGCCAGGTCCCAGCCGATCGGGGCGCGGCCGTCCCAGACGTTGGCCAGGGTGTCGAAGCCGGGGATGGACTTGGCGGCCATCGACTTGATCGGCCCCGCGGAGACGAGGTTGCAGCGGATGTTCCGCTCGCCCAGGTCGCGGGCGAGGTAGCGGAGGTGGACTCCAGCGCCGCCTTGGCGACGCCCATCCAGTCGTAGACCGGCCACGCGAACTTCGCGTCGAAGGTGAGCCCGACCACCGAGCCGCCGCGCGGCATCAGCGGCAGCAGCGCCGTGGTCAGCGACTTCAGGGAGTACGCGGAGACCTGTACGGCCGTGGAGACGTCCTCCCAGCTCGCCTCAAGGAAGTTGAAGGCGCCCTGCGGGCCGAAGGCGATGGAGTGCACCACGCCGTCCAGGTCGACGCCCTCGCCGAGGTGCTCGCGCACCCGCTCGGCGACGGTGTCCAGGTGCTCCTGGTTGGTCACGTCCAGCTCGACGACGGGGGCGGGCTTGGGCAGCCGCTTGGCGA
The DNA here is from genome assembly GCA_038070365.1 of Streptomyces sp. M19. Classification (GTDB taxonomy): domain Bacteria; phylum Actinomycetota; class Actinomycetes; order Streptomycetales; family Streptomycetaceae; genus Streptomyces. The sequence continues at coordinate 2,028,152 of JAMYWE010000001.1, forward strand.
TCCGCTCCACGAGGGTCAGCCGCCCGAAGCCGGTGAGGACGACCTCGGCGCCTTCCTCCTGGGCGAGCCGGGCGGCGTGGAAGCCGATGGAGGCATCGGTGATGACGCCCGTGACCAGAATGCGCTTTCCGGCGAGAATTCCACTCATGACGTTCAGTGACCCATGCCCAATCCGCCGTCGACGGGAACGACGGCTCCGGTGATGTACGCGGCCTCGTCGGAGGCCAGGAAGCGGACCGCGGCGGCGATCTCCTCGGGTTGCGCGTAGCGCGCCATCGGCACCTGCTTGACGATGTTCTGCCGCTGGTCGTCGCTGAGCGCGCGGGTCATGTCGGTGTCGACGAAACCGGGCGCGACCACGTTGACGGTGATGTTCCGCGAGCCCAGCTCGCGGGCGAGGAGCGGGCGAAGCCGACCAGACCGGCCTTGGAGGCCGCGTAGTTCGCCTGACCCGCGGAGCCCAGCAGGCCCACGACGGACGAGATCAGGACGACGCGTCCCTTGCGGGCGCGCAGCATGGCGCGGTTGGCGCGCTTCACGACGCGGAACGTCCCGGTGAGGTTGGTCTCCACGACGGTGGAGAAGTCCTCCTCGGTCATCCGCATCAGCAGCTGGTCGCGGGTCACGCCCGCGTTGGCCACCAGGACCTCCACCGGGCCCTGGCGCTCCTCGATCTCCTTGTACGCCTGCTCGACCTGCTCGGCGTCGGTGATGTCGCACTTGACGGCGAGGAAGCCCGATGGTGGCTCGCCCGACCGGTAGGTGATGGCGACCTGGTCGCCGGCGTCAGCGAAGGCCCGGGCGATGGCGAGGCCGATGCCGCGGTTGCCTCCGGTGACGAGAACCGAGCGGCTCAAGGGACCACCCTTTCTGTTGGTTGCTCTGCTGAAGCTCTGTGGCCTGCCGACGCGGGCTTCTGTCGCCTGCCGGGCAGGTGCTGCCGGGGTGTCGCGGCGAGTGTCGCCGCACCCTACCTCCGTGAAAACTATCGGTACGGGCAGCGGTACGGGGAATCCGGGCCGGACAGGGGCTCATGCCGGGCGCTGTCGGGTCCCTACAGAAAGCACTGGGCGGGCCCGCGGGTGACACGGCATGATCGGGGCTGACAACCGGGAGGATGACGTGCCCCATTCCATCGACGAGGAGTTCCTCGCGCTGCCGCTGCGGGCGTTGGCCGACGCGGCTCTCGCCCGCGCCCGTGAGCTGGGCGCCGACCACGCGGACTTCCGCCTGGAGCGGGTGCGGGACGCGGCCCTGCGGCTGCGGGACGCCAGGCCCGCGGGCTCCTCCGACACCACCGACCTCGGGTACGCGGTGCGGGTGGTGCACGGCGGTGCCTGGGGTTTCGCCTCCGGGTGGACCTGACGACGGACGCGGCGGCGCGGGTGGCCGGGCAGGCGGTGGCGATGGCCAGGCTGTCGGCCGAGGTGACCGCGGCGGCGGAGGCGACCGGGGCGCCCCGGCGGTGGCCGGGGTCGTCGAGCTGGCGGACGAGCCGGTGCACGCGGACCGGACCTGGATCTCCTCGTACGTGATCAATCCGTTCGAGGTGCCGGACGCGGACAAGGCCGGGCTGCTGGCCGAGTGGAGCGCGCGGCTGCTGGCGGCGCCGGGCGTGACGCACGCGGACGCGTCGCTGTCGTGGGTGCAGGAGAACAAGTTCTACGCGGACACCGCGGGCACGACGACCACGCAGCAGCGGGTCCGGCTGCACCGGTGCTCAACGCCGTGGCGGTGGCCCCGGCAGCGGCGAGTTCGACTCGATGCGCACGCTGGCCCCGCCGGTCGGACGCGGCTGGGAGTACCTGACCGGCGCGGGCGGCTGGGACTGGGACGCGGAGCTGGCGCGGATCCCGGAGCTGCTCGCGGAGAAGATGCGCGCGCCGTCGGTCCGGGCGGGGACGTACGACCTGGTGGTCGACCCTCGAACCTGTGGCTGACCATCCACGAGTCGATCGGCCACGCGACCGAGCTGGACCGGGCGCTGGGGTACGAGGCGGCGTACGCGGGCACCTCCTTCGCCACGTTCGACCAGCTCGGCACCCTGCGCTACGGCTCCGAGATCATGAACGTGACCGGGGACCGGACCGTCGAGCACGGCCTGGCCACCGTCGGGTACGACGACGAGGGCGTGGCGGCGCAGTCCTGGGACCTGGTCCGGGACGGCACCCTCGTCGGGTACCAACTGGACCGCAGGATCGCGAAGTCGACCGGGTTCGAACGGTCCAACGGCTGCGCCTTCGCCGACTCGCCGGGGCACGTGCCGGTGCAGCGGATGGCGAACGTGTCGCTGCGGCCCGCGCCCGACGGCCCGTCGACCGCGGAGCTGATCTCCGACGTGGAGCGCGGGATCTACGTGGTCGGCGACCGGTCGTGGTCGATCGACATGCAGCGCTACAACTTCCAGTTCACCGGGCAGCGGTTCTTCCGGATCGAGAACGGGCGGCTGGCGGGCCAGCTCCGCGATGTCGCGTACCAGGCCACCACCACCGACTTCTGGGGCTCGATGGCGGCCGTGGGCGGCCCCAGACGTATGTGCTGGGCGGCGCGTTCAACTGCGGCAAGGCCCAGCCGGGGCAGATCGCCGCGGTCTCGCACGGCTGCCCGTCCGCGCTGTTCCGCGGCGTCGGCATTTTGAACACCACTCAGGAGGCGGGCCGATGAGCCCTGTGACGAAGCCGCACGAGATCGTCGAGCGGGCGCTGGAGCTGTCCCGGGCCGACGGCTGCGTGGTGATCGCCGACGAGCGGTCGACCGCCAACCTGCGCTGGGCGGGCAACGCCCTGACGACGAACGGCGTCACCCGCGGCCGTACCCTCACCGTCGTCGCGACCGTCGACGGTGCGCGGGCACGGCCTCCGGGGTGGTGTCCCGTTCGGCGGTGACCGCCGGCGAACTGGAGCCGCTGGTCCGGGCGGCCGAGGCGGCGGCCCGTGACGCGGGCCCGCGGAGGACGCGCGACCGCTGGTGGCGGGCGGCGCGGCCTCGCCCGACTTCACCGATCCACCGGCCGAGACGTCCCCGGAGGTCTTCGCGGCGTTCGCCCCGGCGCTCGGCGAGTCCTTCGCGACGGCCGCCGCGGGCGGTCGCGAGCTGTACGGCTTCGCCAACCACGAGCTGGTCTCCAGCTACCTGGGCAGCTCCACCGGGCTGCGGCTGCGGCACGACCAGCCGACCGGCACGCTGGAGCTGAACGCCAAGTCGCCGGACCGCACCCGCTCGGCGTGGGCGGGCGGGCCACCCGCGACTTCACGGACGTGGACCCGGGCGCGCTCGACGCGGAGCTGGCGCGGCGGCTGGCCTGGGCCGAGCGCCGGGTGGAGCTGCCCGCGGGCCGGTACGAGACGCTGCTGCCGCCGACCGCGGTCGCGGACCTGCTGGTGTACCAGCTGTGGTCGTCCTCGGGCCGGGACGCGGCGGAGGGCCGGACGGTCTTCAGCAGGCCCGGCGGCGGTACGCGGATCGGCGGAAGCTGTCCGGGCTGCCGTTGTCGCTGCGCAGCGACCCGGCGGAGCCGGGCCTTGAGGCGGCGCCGTTCGTGATCGCGCACGCCTCGGGCGACGACGCGTCGGTCTTCGACAACGGCCTGCCCCTGGAGCGGACCGACTGGGTGCGCGACGGCGTGCTGAACCGGCTGGTCACCTCGCGCCACACCGCCGGTCTGACCGGGCTGCCGGTGGCCCCGGCGGTCGACAACCTGGTGCTGGACGCGGGCGGCGACCGCTCGCTGGAGGAGATGGTGGCCGCCACCGAGCGCGGTCTGCTGCTGACCTGCCTGTGGTACATCCGCGAGGTGGACCCGGCGACGCTGCTGCTGACCGGCCTGACCAGGGACGGGGTGTATCTGGTCGAGGGCGGCGAGGTGGTCGGCGAGGTCAACAACTTCCGCTTCAACGAGTCGCCGGTGGACCTGCTCGCGCGCCACCGAGGCGGGGCGTACGGAGCGGACGCTGCCGCGGGAGTGGAGCGACTACTTCACCCGGGCCGCGACGCCGGCGCTGCGCGTGCCGGACTTCAACATGAGCTCCGTCAGCCAGGGCGTGTGACGTGGTACGGCCCCCATAGACTGACGGCACCGGCCGCGGCGCCCGAGCCCGTGCCCGGACCCCATCCACCGCTTGAGGAGACACACGACCGTGACGGACATCGTCGACGAGCTGAAGTGGCGTGGGTTGTTCGCCCAGTCCACTGACGAGGACGCATTGCGCAAGGCGCTCGCGGACGGTCCCGTCACGTTCTATTGCGGCTTCGACCCCACCGCGCCCAGCCTGCACGTGGGGCATCTGGTGCAGGTGCTCACCGTCCGCAGGCTCCAGCGGGCCGGGCACCGGCCGCTGGCGCTGGTGGGCGGGCGACCGGGCTGATCGGCGATCCGCGGCCGACGGCGGAGCGCACGCTGAACTCGCCGGAGACCGTCGCGAGCTGGGTGGACCGGCTGCGCGGGCAGATCGAGCCGTTCCTGTCCTTCGAGGGCGAGAACGCGGCCCTGATGGTGAACAACCTGGACTGGACCGCGGGGCTGTCGGCGATCGAGTTCCTGCGGGACATCGGCAAGCACTTCCGGGTCAACAAGATGCTGACGAAGGACTCGGTCGCCCGTCGGCTGGAGTCCGACCAGGGCATCAGCTACACCGAGTTCAGCTACCAGCTCCTCCAGGGCATGGACTTCCTGGAGCTGTACCGCCGGTACGGCTGTGTCCTGCAACAGGGCGGCAGCGACCAGTGGGGCAACCTCACCGCCGGGCTCGACCTGATCCACCGCCTGGAGCCGGACGCGGAGGTGCACGCGCTGGCGACGCCGCTGATGACCAAGGCGGACGGCACGAAGTTCGGCAAGACCGAGGGCGGGGCCGTCTGGCTCGACCCGGAGCTGACCACGCCGTACGCGTTCTACCAGTTCTGGCTGAACGTGGACGACCGGGACGTCTCCTCCTACCTGCGCATTCTCAGCTTCAGGAGCCGCCAGGAGCTGGAGGAGCTGGAGGAGGTGACCCGGAGCGGCCGCAGGCGCGCGCCGCAGCGGCGCTGGCGGAGGAGCTGACGACGCTGGTGCACGGCGCCGAGCAGTGCGCCGCGGTGATCGCCGCGTCGAAGGCCCTGTTCGGGCAGGGCGACCTCGGCTCGCTCGACGCGGCGACGCTGGCGGCGGCGCTCGGCGAGCTGCCGCACGCGCGCGTGCCCGCGCTGGGCCCGGTGGTGGACCTGTTCACCGAGGTGGGGCTCGCGCCGAGCAAGTCGGCGGCGCGGCGCACGGTCAAGGAGGGCGGGGCGTACGTGAACAACGTCAAGGTCACCGCCGAGGACGCGGTCCCGGACGCGGCGGATCTGCTGCACGGGCGGTGGCTGGTGCTGCGCCGGGGCAAGAGGAACCTGGCCGCCGTGGAGGTCACGGGCGGCTGACCCGTCCGGTCGGCGACGGCCGGACCGTACGCGCGAAACGGAGGCGGTCCCGAGCCTGGGCTCGGACCGCCCCTTCGACTTTCTGGGTGCCGCGTGTCAGGTCCGGTGGCGGTGGCCGCCGCGGATCGACGCCCACAGCGGCGAGCCCACGGCGACGATCACGATCGCGCCGATCAGCTGGAGCACGTGGCGGCCCCAGTCGATCCCCTTGGTGTCGTGGATGCCGAGTCCACCGGCGACCGCGTTCCCGACGATGGCGCCGAGGATGCCGAAGACCACGGTCAACCAGAGCGGGATGTTCTGCCGCCCCGGCAGGACGGCTCGGGCGATGACGCCGAGCACCAGCCCCACCACGATTGCCCACAACCAGTTCATGTCGCCTCCTCGTACGGCGCCTGCCCGCGCGGGCCCTGTCCACCAGTGTTGGACCACCAGGGCTACGGCGCATGTCGGAGGGCCCATACGCGCATAGGCGTGCCAGGGCGGCCGGAGCCGCGTCGCCCCGGGCTCGAACCGGATGCCGTCCCGGCGTAACGTTGACGGTGCCGGGGCCGGGTGGCGTCGGCGCGGCGATCGGACGGTGGAACGTGATGCGGAATCGGAGCGGGACCGAGGTCTTCCGGATCACCGGTGCCCGCCAGGGACTGGCGGACGACGTCCGCGCGCGGCAGCGGCGCTACATCATCTCCATGAGCATCCGGACCCTCTCGGTGATCCTGGCGGCGACGCTGTGGAACATCCAACGGCCCGTGGCCGTCGTGGCGCTGGTCCTGGGCGCGGGACTGCCGTACATCGCCGTGGTGATCGCCAACGCCGGGCGGGAGAACGCCCTTCGCTGCCCTCGCAGTTCATCCCGACGCCGACCCGCCCGATGCTGGTCTCGGCCCCGCGGACCCTCAGAAGGAGCCCGCCCGCGCGGAATCCGTCCCGGAAGACAACGGAAAGACCGCCGAGGACCGCCCCGACGACCGGGCCTGACCTGCCGCGTTGGCACAGACTCAAGAAAAGCTCAAGTTAATCATGCAGTTCCGGTGCACCGCGCCCCTGTCCCCATGACATACTGCGTACGCGCTCCGCATCCCCGTCGGAGCGACGGACCGACGCCGGGCGGCTCCCCGTGGCTGCCCGGCGTCGTCATGTCCGGCCGTGTCAGGCGAGTCGGCGTCCGGTCCGTAGAGTCGGGGACGTGAACTTCCCGAGACCGCCGCCGAACCCGACGCCCTCATCTGCTCCGCCAGGGCTGTCGCGCCCCGCCGTGTGGGTGCTGGCATGGAACAACCCGAAGCTCCACACTCCGGAGCGGCGCAAGACCTGGCTGGCGTGCGAGGAACACCGCACGTACCTCTCGGACTTCCTCGGGATGCGGGGCTTCCTCAGGACGTGGTGACGCTGGCGGAGTGGACGGCCGCCGAGAGCTGACCCCACGTCCTCGGGCCCCACGTCAGCCACCGATCGCCGACATCGGGCGGTCGGGCTGGAGGAACGAGGGGTCGTCGAGGCCGGAGCCCGCCTTCTTGCCCCACATGGCGAGCCGCCACAGCCGGGCGATCTCCTCGTCCGCGGCCCCCGACCGCAGGGCCCCGCGCAGGTCGGACTCCTCGCGCGCGAACAGGCAGGTGCGCACCTGTCCGTCGGCGGTGAGCCGGGTCCGGTCGCAGGCCCGGCAGAAGGGCGGGTCACCGAGGCGATGACGCCGACGCGGGCCGGGCCGCCGTCGACCAGCCAGCGCTCGGCGGGGCCGAGCCACGGGCCGCGTCGTCCTCGGGCGTGAGGTCGAAGCGGGTGCGCAGGCTGGCGAGGATGTCGCCCGCGGTGACCATGCCCTCGCGCTTCCAGCCGTGCTGGGCGTCGAGCGGCATCTGCTCGATGAAGCGCAGCTCGTAGCCCTCGTCGAGGGCCCAGGCGAGCAGGTCGGGGCCTCGTCGTCGTTGAGCCCCGGCATCAGCACGGCGTTGACCTTGACCGGGGTGAGCCCGGCGGCCCGCGCCGCCCGCAGGCCGCGCAGCACGTCGTCGTGGCGCTTGCGCCGGGTCATGGTCCGGAAGACCTCGGGCCGCAGGGTGTCAAGGGAGACGTTGACCCGGTCCAGGCCCGCGTCGCGCAGTGCGGGGCGGTGCGCTCCAGGCCGATGCCGTTCGTCGTCAGCGACAGCTGCGGGCGGGGCTGAGGGCGGCGCAGCGCTCGACGATGCCGACGAGACCGGGGCGCAGCAGGGTTCGCCGCCGGTGAAGCGGACCTCGGTGATCCCGAGGTCCGTCACGGCGATACGGACCAGCCGGACGATCTCGTCGTCGTCGAGCAACTCGGTCTTGCCGAGCCACTGGAGGCCCTCTTCGGGCATGCAGTACGTGCAGCGCAGATTGCATCGGTCGGTCAGCGATACGCGCAGGTCGGTGGCGACGCGACCATAGGTGTCGGTCAGCATGGCTGCGGCCCCTCCACAGTTCGGTTGCGTGCGCTTTCGATCAATTGTCCCGCAGCGTACGCGACACCCTGACATCCAACAGTTCGTTGAACGCCAGGGTGCGGGCCGAGCGGCGGAGGAGGGCTCCGCCGGGGTCAGTGCGCGCCGTGTCCGGTCAGCGAGCGGACCTCCAGTTCGGCGTACTTCTTCACGTCCGGCTCCTCCTGGACAGCAGCGCCCCGAGCCAGCCCAGCAGGAAGCCGAGCGGGATGGAGATCAGGCCGGGGTTCTCCAGCGGGAACCAGTGGAAGTCCACGTCCGGGAACATCGAGGTCTCCTTGCCGGAGACGACCGGCGAGAACAGCACCAGGAAGACCGAGGAGAACAGGCCGCCGTAGATCGACCACAGCGCGCCCTGGGTGGTGAAGCGTTTCCAGAACAGGCTGTAGAGGATGGTCGGCAGGTTCGCCGACGCGGCCACCGCGAAGGCCAGCGCGACCAGCCCGCGACGTTGAGATCTCGTGCGAAGACGCCGAGTACCACGGCGACGGTGCCGATGCCGACGGTCGCCCAGCGGGCCGCCGAGATCTCCTCCTCCTGCGTCGCCTTGCCCTTGCGGATGACGTTGGCGTACAGGTCGTGCGCGAAGGAGGACGAGGAGGCGAGGGTGAGCCCGGCGACGACGGCGAGGATGGTCGCGAACGCCACCGCGGAGATCACCGCGAGCAGGATCGCGCCGCCCGTGGAGTCCGCGCCGCCGCCGATCTCCTCGGCCACCAGTGGCGCCGCGGTGTTGCCCGCCTTGTTGGAGGCGATGATGTCGTCGCGGTTGAGCAGCGCGGCGGCGCCGAAGCCGAGCACGATGGTCATCAGGTAGAAGACGCCGATGATGCCGATCGCCCAGTTCACCGACTTCCGGGCGGCCTTCGCGGTCGGCACGGTGTAGAAGCGGATCAGGATGTGCGGCAGCCCGGCGGTGCCGAGCACCAGCGCGATGCCGAGCGAGATGAAGTCCAGCTTGGTGGTCGAGTTGATCCCGTACTTCAGGCCCGGCTCCAGGAACGCGTGGCCGATGCCGCTGTTGTCGGCCGCCTCGCCGAGCAGGGTCGAGATGTTGAAGTCGTACTTCAGCAGGATCAGGAAGGTGATCAGCAGCGTGCCCGCGATGAGCAGCACCGCCTTGATCATCTGCACCCAGGTGGTGCCCTTCATGCCGCCGATCGTCACGTAGAGGATCATCACGACGCCGACGCCGACGACGGTCAGGATCTTGCCCGCCTCGCCGGTGATGCCGAGCAGCAGCGAGACCAGCACGCCCGCGCCCGCCATCTGGGCCAGCAGGTAGAAGATCGACACCACGATGGTGGAGGCCCCGGCGGCGGTACGGACCGGGCGCTGGCGCATCCGGTACGCGAGCACGTCACCCATCGTGTAGCGGCCGGAGTTGCGCAGCGGCTCGGCGACGAGCAGCAGCGCGACCAGCCAGGCGACCAGGAACCCGATGGAGTACAGGAATCCGTCGTAGCCGGAGAGCGCGATGGCCCCGGCGATGCCGAGGAAGGACGCGGCGGACATGTAGTCGCCGGAGACCGCGAGCCCGTTCTGGAACCCGGAGAACTGCCGGCCGCCCGCGTAGAAGTCGGTGGCGTCCTTGGTCTGGCGGCCCGCCCACACGGTGATGGCGAGGGTCGCGAGGACGAAGACCGAGAAGAGGGTGATGATCAGCGGCCGGTTGTCGGTCGTGCTCTCGGCCGCGAGCAGGTACGAGCCGGTCATGCGCCCTCCTCCAGACGGGACTTGATGGCCTCGGACCGCGGGTCGAGCTTGGTCGCGGCGTGCCGGGAGTACCACCAGGCGATGAGGAAGGTGGTGAGGAACTGGCCCAGGCCGAGCACCAGGGCCATGTTGACGTGTCCCACGACCTTGGTGTCCATGAAGGAGGCCGCGTAGCTGGACAGCAGGACGTACAGCAGGTACCAGCCGACGAACGCGATCGTGAGCGGGAAGGCGAACGAGCGGTGGGCGTGCCGCAGTTGGCCGAACTCGGAGCTGTCCTGAACGGCGATGTAGTCGGGGCCCGCGGGTCTGTTCCCGCGCGCTCGGCGGGTCGTCGTTTGCCGGTGCGGTGTCCACACTCTCCTGGTGAATGGCGTCTGACGGGGACGGTGGTGCCGAAAAGTGATGCGGATCACGCATGGTAGGGCGGTGGGCGACTCCGCGACAGTGCCCGGCATTTGAATCGTGAAAGAGACATCAGAGGGTTATCAGCCGGGGCGCACTCGGGGCCCGTGACGGGTTTTCTTCCGAAACGCATTGAAGACGGGCGATGATCGGCGATAACTTCCCTCGTCATGTACCCGGCAGCGCACGGCTGACGTGCGAGGTCGGCCCAGGCGGACGAGGTGGAGACCCCCATGACCCGGCTGATACCGGCACGTTCCAGACGCAGACAGTGGCGCGCCCTGCCGACCGCGCCCGCCGGGGCCTCCCCGCCGCGGCCGTCACGCGGAGCGCGCCGCACCCGCCTCGCCGTATCTCTCCTCGCGGCGCCCCGCCCGTCGGCGGGCCCGGCCCGAGCCGCCGCCGACCGCCCGCCCTCCCCGTACGGGCCGCGCCCAGCGCGCCGTACCGCCGGCCGTTCTCCGCCGTGGCCACTCTCCGCCGTTCGGATCGACGACGACCACGGCGTCGAGATCACCTTCAGGGCTACCCCGGTCCGCGTCGCACCGCTGACCCGCACCGGCCGCCCGGCGCCGGGCCGCGCCCGCCGTACGGCCCGTACCGCCGCCCGTACGCCCCGAACCGACCGCACCCCGATGTCCCGACCGATGGGCCGCCGACGTCCCATCGCCCCTCTCCAGCCCTCTCCAGGAACCGGAGTCCTCATGACGCGCTCCTTCTCCCGTCCGCCGCGCGCCGCCGCGATACCCGCGGCCATGGCGCTCGCCACCGCCCTGGCCTTCCTCCCCACCACCGCCACCGCCGCCGTCCGGCACGCCGACGGCGCCGCGGCCCGGCGGGCGCCGACGCGGCGAGCTTCGACGGCCCTCGCTCAGCTACGTCGTCAACACCCTGCCCGGCCACTTCTCCTCGGCCCGGGTGCAGAAGGCCGTCGCCAAGGCGGGCGGCAGCGTCGTCACGGCGTACGACAAGATCGGCGTGATCGTCGCCCACTCGGCCAACCCCGACTTCGCCAAGACCCTCCGCAAGGTCCCCGGCGTCACCTCCGCGGGCGCCACCCGCACCGCGCCGCTGCCCGCGCAGTCCACCACCGACGTCGGCACCCGAAGGTGCTGGACACGGCGGAGCGGAAGGCGCTGGCGGCCAAGGCCACCGGTGACCAGGACCCGTTGGAGCCGCAGCAGTGGGACCTGCCCGCCATCAAGGCGGACCAGGCGCACAAGGTGAGCCTCGGCAGCCCGGACGTGACCGTGGGCGTCATCGACACCGGCGTGGACGACACCCACCCCGACCTCGCCCCCAACTTCGACCGCGACGCGTCGGTCAACTGCGTGGCGGGCAAGCCCGACACCTCCGACGGGGCGTGGCGCCCGACCGCCGAGGAGAGCCCGCACGGCACGCACGTGGCGGGCGAGATCGCCGCCGCGAAGAACGGCATCGGGGTCACCGGCGTCGCGCCCGGGGTGAAGGTCGCCGGGATCAAGGTGTCCACCACGGACGGCTTCTTCTACACGGAGGCCGTCGTCTGCGGCTTCGTCTGGGCCGCCGAGCACGGCGTGGACGTCACCAACAACAGCTATTACACCGACCCCTGGTACTTCAACTGCGTGACCGACCCCGACCAGAAGGCCCTGGTGGAGGCCATCACCCGGCCTCGCGGTACGCGGAGCGCAAGGGCGTGGTGAACGTCGCCGCGGCGGGCAACGAGAACCTCGACCTCGCGGCGGACTCCCTGCCCGACGCCAGCAGCCCGAACGACAGCACCCCGTCGAGCGGGACATCGACACCTCGAAGTGCTTCGACATCCCGACCCAGGTGCCGGGCGTGGTGACGGTGGCCTCGACCGGCGCCAAGACCCTCAAGTCGTCGTTCTCCAACTACGGCCTCGGCCAGATCGACATCGCGGCGCCGGGCGGCGACAGCACCTCGCTCCAGACGCCGGCCCCGCCCGCCACCAACGGGCTCATCCTGAACACCCTGCCCGGCGGCGAGTACGGCTACATGGCGGGCACCTCCATGGCCTCCCCGCACGTGGCGGGCGTCGCGGCGCTCATCAAGAGCGGCCACCCGCACGCCTCGGCGGCCCGGGTCAAGGCGCTGCTGACGTCGCAGGCCGACACGACCGCCTGCCCGGAGCCGTACGACCTCGACGGGGACGGCACCCCGGACGCCGTCTGCGAGGGCGGCGCCTCGGGCGAGGGCTTCTACGGGGCCGGGATCGCCGACGCGCTGGACGCGGTGACGAAGTGACGAAGTGACAGTCCGGCGGCACCGGTTCGCCGGACACGGGCGGTACCCGGACGTCCGGGTACCGCCCGTCGCCGTCGGCGCGTGCCGCCCCTGGCCCCGCACGGCGGACGGCCGCGGCCGTCGTCCGGCGGTTCCCCGTGGCAGCCGGTACGCCCCGCCGCCCGGTCGAGGCGGCGGAACGCCCGCGCGGGGCCCACGGCCAGTCTCACCCGGCGCGTACGCCGGATTCTTTGACCACAGCGCACATCTGTTGGCTCCTGACGCACGTCTTTGGGGCGCGTCTTCTGACACACGTCTTCAGGGGCGCGTCTCCTGGCACACATCTTCAGGGTGCGTCTTCTCGCTCACCGCCGATCGCAACCCTCCCCGGGCCGCGCGGGTTGTCCGTTTCCGGCACTCGGCGGACCTCCGGTACGCGTTGTCGGCGACGCCCCGTATCCTCGTGGACCATGCTCGAAGACCGCCTGGCGGCCACGCCGCAGATCGCGCAGCAGCCCGCTCCGCAGCAGCCGTTGACCTGGCCGACCGGTTATCCGGAGGGTACGCGGTCGTCGACGTGGAGACCACCGGACTCGCCCGCGACGACCGCATAGTGTCCGCGGCGGTCTACCAGCTCGACGCGCGCGGCACGGTGCAGGACCACTGGTACACCATGGTCAATCCGCAGCGTGACCCCGGCCCGGTGTGGATCCACGGGCTCACCGGCGCGATGCTCGCCGACGCGCTCTCTTCCCGGAGATCGCGGGCGAGTTCGCCGCCCGTCTGGACGGCCGGGTGCTGGTCGCGCACAACGCCGCCTTCGACTGGTCGATGATCGCGCGGGAGTACGCGCGCGCGAGCGGCGAGGCGCCGGTCCGGCAGCGGCTGTGCACCATCGCGCTCTCAAGGAGCTGGGCCTGCCGCTGCCCAACCACAAACTGGAGTCGCTGGCCGCGCACTACGGGTGGTCCAGCAGCGCGCCCACCACGCCCTCGACGACGCGCGCGTGCTCGCCGAGGCGTTCCGGCCGAGCCTGCGGCTGGCCGCCGAGCGCGGCCTCGGGCTGCCGCTGCTCGCGTGCCGCCCGCTCGCCGAGTGGCCGGAGTCGGCCCGTCCGCCCTCCTCCTACCGCTCGCCCGGCTCGTACCGCCCGGCGACCTGGCGTCCCAGCCGCAAGCGCCCGGCCTGCCCGTATCCCAACCCGGGCGGTACGAGCCGGGTGGGCGGCTCGTCCAGGGATGCGGGTGGCGTTCTCCGGCGACACCTCGGTGGACCGGGAGCTGCTGGAGGACCGCGCCGTGGAGGCCGGGCTGCACGTCGCCACCAGCGTCTCGCGGCTGACCAGCCTGCTGGTCACCAACGACCCCGGCGCCGCCACCTCCAAGCTCGTCAAGGCCCGTTCCTTCGGCACGCCGGTGGTGGACGAGGCCGCGTTCATGCAGCTGCTGCTGCACGTCGCGCCCGCGCCCGGCGGATCCGGCTGACCGGGGAAGCCGCGGCGCCCCGACCGCCGGGGCCCATCTCGTGGCGAGTACTGTCGAAGGCGTGTACCGCTTTCTGTTGTCCCGGCAGTGGGTGATCCTCACGCTCGTGGGGCTCGTCATGATCCCCGTCATGATCCGGCTGGGTTTCTGGCAGCTCCACCGGCACGAACACCGCGTCGCGCGCAACAACCTGATCGCGGAGAGCCTCAAGGCCCCGGCCGTGCCCGTCGACCGGCTCAGCGAACCGGGAAACGCGTTCCGCACGACGACACCTGGCGCACCGTGACGGCCACCGGCACGTACGACACCCGGACGAGGTCGTGGTCCGGCAGCGCACCGGCGGCGAGAACGAGACCATCGGGTACTTCGTCCTCACCCCCTGGACCTGCGCGGCGGTGAGACCGTGCTCGTCAACCGGGGCTGGATCCCCGCGGGCGAGGATCTGACCGCCTTCCCGGACGTGCCGAAGCCGCCCGCCGGTACGGTCACGGTCACCGGCAGGCTCAAGGACGACGAGGATCCGAGCGAGGGCGTCAAGGACAAGAAGGGCTGCCGCCCCGCCAGGTCATGCTCATCAACAGCGAGCGGCAGGCGAAGTCCCTCGGGCGGCCGGTGATCGGCGGCTTCATCGAGCTGACCGGGACCTCCCCGAAGGCCAAGGGGACCCAGCCGGAGCCCGTACCGCCGCCGGACCACAGCGACATCGGGCCGCACATGGCGTACGCCGTCCAGTGGTGGCTGTTCTCGGCGGGCGTGCCCGCCGGGTGGATCGTCCTGGTGCGGCGGGAACGCAAGGACCGGCTGGAGCAGGCGGCGAAGAAGGCCGCGCCCGAGGAGAAGCCGCGCGCGGTCCAGGCCGCCGCCGCGTCGGAGTGACGCGGCGCGGCGACCGGGCGAGGGCCGGAGGTAGCCGGGGACCGGGCGCCGACGTGCGTACGGGCTCGCACCTCGTGTACGGGCCCGCACCTCGCGGGTGGGCTCGCACCTCGCGGGTGGGCGGCACCGGGGCATGGGCCAGACTGACCCCATGGATCTTGGACTCGCAGACCGCGCCTATGTCATCACCGGAGCCACCCGCGGGTTGGGCCTCGCCACCGCGCGCGAGCTGATCGCCGACGGCGCGAAAGCCGTCATCAGCGGCCGTGACGGGGAACGCGCCGCGGCCACGGCGGCCGAACTGGGCCCGGGGCCGTGGGCGTCGCCGCCGACAACGCCGACCCGGACGCCGCCGACCGGCTCGTCGCCACCGCGCGCGAGCGCTTCGGCCGCTTCGACGGCATTCTCATCAGCGTCGGCGGCCCGCCCGCCGGGCTGACGGACGCCATCAGCGACGAGCAGTGGCAGACGGCCTTCGAGTCCGTTTTCCTGGGGCCGTACGGCTCGCGCGCACCGCGGCGGCGTCGCTCTCCGAGGGCGGCGTGATCGGCTTCGTCCTCTCCGGGTCCGTGCACGAGCCCATCAACGGCCTCACCGTCTCCAACGGCCTGCGGCCCGGCCTGGCCGGGTTCGCCAAGTCGCTCTCCGTCGAGCTGGGCCCGCGCGGCATCCGGGTCGTCGGGCTGCTGCCCGCGCGCGTGGACACCGACCGGGTACGCGAACTGGACGCGCTGTCCGGCGACGCGGAGGCCGCGCGAAAGCGGAACGTGACGACGATCCCGCTCGGGCGGTACGGCACTCCGGAGGAGTTCGGCAGGGTGGCCGCGTTCATGCTGTCGCCCGCCGCCTCGTACCTGACGGGCGTGATGCTGCCGGTCGACGGCGGCTACCGGCACGGCTTCTGACACCACCGCCCACGGACGCGCACGCGGAAGCGGACGCGGAAGCGCGCTGCCGCGACAGGGCTTCGGGTTCCGGGTGCGGCTTCCGGCTCGTGGTGCGGCTTCGCGGTGAGCGGCGCGACGGCGCCGCGGCCTCGTGTCCCGGCCGCGCTGCTTCCGGTTCCGGCGGCACGGCGGGCCGCCGAAGCACCGCGGGCCACCGAAGCGCCGCGCCCGCGCCCGCGCCCCGCGCGTCAGCTGACGCGCTCGGCCCCGTGCCGCGCGGCTCGCAGCCGCACCTCGGCGGGCAGCCGCTCCAGGCCCGCCGAGCCGCGCGCGTGGTCGAGCGCCTCCTCGCGCAGCTCGCGCAGCGTCACCACCGGCTCGGCGTGGGCCGCCAGGACGAGCCCGACCCGTGCCCGCGGCGCGGTGCGCCGCCCGCGCAGCCGTACGGTCGCCCGGTCCACGCCCGACAGCGACTCGGCCTCGGCGGCCAGCGCGCCCTCCAGCGCCCGCCCCGCAGCAGGGCGCCCTCGCCGTCGCCGCTCTCGACGAGCACCTCGCGGAGCCGGTGCCGCCGCAGTTGGGCGAGCGCCCACCACAGGGTGAGCAGCACCAGGACGGCGAGGGCCGCGATGACGGTCGGCCACCACCAGCTCTCGTCACGCCAGCGCGTACGGTCCGAGACGCTGAGGAGGACGTCGTGCGGCCCGGCGTACGGCCACCACGAGCCGAGGTCGAGATTCCAGTGCCGACGCAGGTCGAGCCCGCCCACGAGCACTCCGGCGCCGAGCGCGATGAGCGCCAGTCCGATGATGGCCAGCAGCACGCGGTTGACCGCTCGCAGCATCGCCGCCGTCACCTCTTCGAGGGTCGTCTGACATGGACGGACAGGGAGAGGGGCGGGCCAGGCCGAGCTGGCGGATGCCCTCGCCGAGTGCGGAGTCGAGGTCCGCGCGGACCTCGTCCAGCTCCCGGAAGTGCGACTGCGCCCGCGCCTTGACCTTCCGCCTGCTCACCTCCACGCGCACCGACCGCACGCCCGGCACCTCCATGGCCCGGTCGCGCAGCACCAGCGCCGCGGCGGAACGGTGGATTCCGGCCCGCACCTCGACGGTGCCCGGCTCGGTCGAGGCGGCCGCGGTATCGCTATCGCTCGCGCCGCCCGTACCGCCCGTACCGCTCGCGCCGCCCGCACCGCTCGTTTCCCCAGCCGGATCCGTGGTCTGCTCGACGGGCTCGTCCGGCGCCTTCCCGGTGAGCGGGCCGGTGAGCGGGCCGGTGGGCCGGTCGGACACGGTCCGCATGGGCAGCAGCCCGCGCACGCCGGGGTGACGGCCAGCACCAGCAGCCAGAGCCCGATCACCACGGCTGCCGCCGCCGCTCCACGATCCAGGCGTCGTCCAGCGGGCGGGTGGCGAGTTCGTCGGCGAGCCTGCGGCGCCAGTGCATGGCGGGCCGGTCGGCGCGTACGGCCGCGATGTCGTACAGGAAGAGGCCCGCGACGGCGAGCAGCACCAGGGCGACCAGTCCGGCCGGGACCCGGCGGGTGGACCAGAAACGCCCGGTGCGGGCGGCCGCGGCGCCCCGGCGCCCGCCCGGTACGCGGCGTCGGACGCGGACTGCGCCATTCCGGCGCCACCGGCTCCACCGGGTCCACCGGGTCCACCAGTCGCGTCCGTCGCGGCCGCTTCCGCGGTCCCGGACACGGGGTCGGCCCACCGGGCTCGGGCGACGTCGTCATCGGACCCTCCCCGGCCGCCGCGCTCCGCCCCGGGGCGTGCAGCCGCTCGACGGTGACGGCCACCTCGGGCACCTCCATGCCCGCCAACGTCCTGACCCGCAGGGCCACTTGGCGGCGAACGGCACCGCACTGGGCGCCGATGTCCGAGGGTAGCCGAGTTCCAGGGCGACCCGGACCCGGGCGACCCGACGCCGCACGGAGACCGCGGCGGACGGCGCCGGAAGCCGCGTCGGGGCGGCGGCCGGTGCCGCGTCGCGGGGCCGCGCAGCGCCTCCCGGGCCGCCTGGGAGGCGATCTTCGCCACGACTCGGTCCGCGATGCGCGTGGCACCGCGCTCACCCGGCTCGATCACGCGCCCTCACTCCCACCGTGGCCGACACCCGCGCACCCGCGGAGTCGACCGCCGAAGCGACCGCCGAGGCGGTCGCCGGTCCGGCATCCGGGCATTCGCCGGAACGGTCATCGGCGTGCTCACCGGCGCCGCCCGTCGCGGTCCCGCGTCCGGAACAGATCGCCGGGCTCCAGGTCGCCGTCGAGGAACCGCCCGCGACGAAACCGATGGCGCCCAGCGCCGCCACCAGCAGAAAGGCTCCGAAACCACCGAAGTAGCCCGCGAAGCCCAGCGCCATTCCGGCGATCAGGCCGACCGTGGCCATGTTCATCGTCCGCTCCCTTACCGGAGCTACTGGAGCCGCGGCTCCGGCGACTCCTCCTCGTCATCGGGCAGTTTCACATCGCTTACCGCGATATTGACCTCGACAACCTCCAGGCTGGTCATTCGCTCGACCGCGGAGACGACGTTCTCCCGTACGTCCCGCGCGACATCGGCGATCGAGACGCCGTAGTCCACGACGATCTCCAGGTCGAGCGCGGTCTGCACCTCGCCGACCTCGGCCTTCACGCCTCGCGACACGGCCTTGCCGCCACCGGGCACCCGGTCCCGTACGGCACCGAAGGTGCGCGCGAACCCGCTGCCCATCGCGTGCACGCCGACCACGTCCCGGGCGGCGAGCCCGCGATCTTCTCGACGACCCCGTCGGCGATGGTCGTCCGGCCACGGGACGCCGGGTCGCCGCCGTTCCGCCTGCCCTGGGCGCCGCTCGCGCCGAGTTTCTTCTGGCCGCCCGACCCTCGGTGACGGTGGCCCCGGTCCGGTCGCCTGCTGCGCTCTCGCTCATTGCCGGTCGTCCCTTCCGATGTACGAAGAGGAAAACTTCCCGCCCGTTTGCCACATTAAGCGCGTTTGCGGGGTTGTGCTCCGAGGATGTGGCAGACGTGGCATCCGGCGGGAATGAACCTCGAAAGGGTGGGTCACCACCCGGGTGTGCCGGGTTTGCGGCAGGCTGCGCACGAGGTCACGTGCGGCCGTGACGTACGGCGGGACACGCGGCAGAACGTACGGACAAGGGTGACGGACCGTGGCGGCGGACCGGTTGACGCAGGCGGTACGGGAGCAGTTGGGGCTCGGCAGGCTGTTGCCCTGGGCGCCGCGGAGGACGGCGCCTGGATGACGGAGCGCGGCGCGGGCGGTCCTCGGCGCGCGGCCGAGGCGGTGGCGGGCGTCCGGCTGGGCGCGCTGCGCATCAATCCGGCCGAAGTCGGGGCGGGTGGCGGGGCGAGCGGCGGGCGGCCCTCGAACCGGCGGTTCCGCCTCCGCCGAGCGCGCTCCCACCGGCGCGCTGCGCGTGGTCGCGGAGTGCGCGGCCGTCGTGGACGTACCGCTGCCGGTGACCGTGGGGCGGCTGCGCTCCGCGCTGCTGACCACGGCGACGGACCGGCTGGGGCTCGCGGTGGACACGGTGGACCTGCGGGTGACGGAGCTGCTGGACGAGGCGCCGGGCGCCGCCCGCAGCCGCCCGCCGCGGGCGCCGCCACGTCGGACACTCCCGCGTCGGACACTCCCGAACCCCCGCCCCGAGGCCGTGTTCGACGCGGCCGACGACGCGCGTGGCCGCCGCCTCGGCGGCGGCGCGGGCCGTCCGGGCGTGGCCCGCCTCGCCCCGCGCTGGTCTTCCCTCCCGCGGCCGGTGCGCGTCGACGACTCGCGCGCGGGCGGCGGCCATCTCCAGGTGGAGGTGGCGGTGGCGCCCGGCCACCGCGCGCTCGACGTGGCGCGGGCGGTGCGGACCGCCGTCGCCGCCGCCGTCGAGGAGCCGGTGACGGTGGCCGTCCTCGTCACCGCCGTGGAAGCGGAAGGGCGGGGACGGGGCAGGCGCCTGATCCACCCGCGCCCACAAAGCCCCGCCCGCGCCCACAAATCCCCACCCGCGCCCACGAATTCCCCGCCCCGTCACCGTCACCGTCCCCGGCCCCGTCCCTTCGCCCAACCACCCGACGCCCCGACCCCGAGCCCCGCGACCCCGCGCTCACGCGCGCCGCTCAACTCGCCTGACGCTCACGTGTGAAGGGACACAGTGATGAGACCGAGACGCCGACTGGCCGTTGGCCTGCTCGCCGGCACCCTCGCCCTCGCCCTCGCTCCGCAGGCCGCGCCCGCGGTCGGCGACCGCCACCACACACCCGCCTACCAGAACGCCGCGCTCCCGGTCCCGGCCCGGGTGGCCGACCTGCTCTCCCGGATGACCCTGGACGAGAAGATCGGCCAGATGACACAGGCCGAACGGCTGGGCATCGCGGACGACAGGCAGATCGCCGACTACCACCTCGGCTCGCTGCTCTCCGGCGGCGACTCGCAGCCGACCCCAACACGCCCGAAGCCTGGGCGGACATGTACGACGGCTTCCAGAAGGCCGCCCTGTCCTCGCGGCTGGGCATCCCGCTCATCTACGGCGTGGACGCGGTCCACGGCCACAACGGCGTGTACGGCGCCACGGTCTTCCCGCACAACATCGGGCTCGGCGCCACCCGCGACCCCGCCCTCGCCCGGCGTGTCGGCCGCGCGACGGCCGAGGAGGTCGCGGGCACCGGTGTCGACTGGGACTTCGCCCCGTGCGTGTGCGTCGCGCGCAACGACCGCTGGGGCCGTACGTACGAGTCCTTCGGCGAGGTGCCACGGCTGGCGACGTCGATGACGACGCTCGTGGACGGCTTGCAGGGCCACGACCTGGCCGCACCCGGCGCGGTGCTCGCCACCGCCAAGCACTTCGTCGGCGACGGCGGCACCACGGGCGGCACCGACCAGGGCCGAACCGACGTCGACGAACGCGAGTTGCGCCGGATCCACCTGCCGCCCTTCCGCGCCGCGGTCAAGCGCGGCGTGGGCTCGGTGATGGTGTCCTACAGCAGCTGGAACGGCGTGAAGTCGCACGCCAACAAGTACCTGATCACCGATGTCCTCAAGGGCGAGCTGGGCTTCAAGGGCATCGTCGTCTCCGACTACGAGGGCGTCGACAAGATCGACGACAAGCCGGGCTTCACTCCGCGTGAGGTGAGCGCGGCCATCAACTCCGGCATCGACATGGTCATGGTGCCGTTCGAGTTCAGGAAGTTCATCGCCACGGTGCGCTCCGAGGTGGCGGCCGGGCACATCCCCGTCTCCCGCCTCGACGACGCGAACCGGCGCATCCTCACCAAGAAGTTCGAACTCGGCCTCTTCGAGCGGCCGTTGACCGACCGCCGGTACACGCCGACGGTGGCGGCGCGCCGCACCGCGACCTCGCGCGGCAGGCCGTGCGCGCGTCGCAGGTCCTGCTGAAGAACAAGGGCGGCGTGCTGCCGCTGGGCAGGGCGCACCGCCGCATCTTCGTCGCGGGCAAGAACGCGGACGACATCGGCAACCAGAGCGGCGGCTGGACGGTCGGCTGGCAGGGCTCCAGCGGGCCGTCACCCCGGGCACGACGATCCTCCAGGGCATCCGGCACTCGGCGGGTCCTCCTCGACGGTGACGTACGCCGAGGACGGCAGCGGGATCGACCGGAGCTACGACGTCGCGGTCGCCGTGATCGGCGAGACCCCGTACGCGGAGGGCAAGGGCGACCGGCCGCGGGGCATGGGCCTGGACCAGGCCGACCGGGCGACGCTGGCGCGGCTGCGGCACGCGGGCGTGCCGACCGTCGTCGTGCTGGTCTCCGGGCGCCCGCTGGACATCGCCGCGTACCTGCCGTCGTGGGACGGGCTGCTCGCCGCGTGGCTGCCGGGCACCGAGGGCCAGGGCGTGGCCGACGTACTGTTCGGCGACCACGGCCCGACCGGCAGGCTGCCGGTGACGTGGATGCGCGCCGCGACCCAGCAGCCGATCAACATCGGTGACGGCAAGCGCGCGCTCTTCCCGTTCGGCTACGGCCTGCACTACCGCCGCCGGTAGCGGTACGCCGCGGTTCGCGGGCCCGTGGCGTGCGGAACGCCACGGGCCCGCACCCGCTTTCCCGCTACTCGCCCGCCCCGGTCAGATCGCGCAGCCGCCGCGCCTGGGCGGCGCGCTCGGCGGCGCGCTGCTCGTCGTACGTACGCCCGGCGGCCCCGGCCAGCAGGGCCTTGGTCTCCACGACGGCGTCCGGGGCGGCGCCAGCAGCGCGGCGGCCAGGTCCTGGACCGCACCGTCGAGTTGACCGGCCGGGACGACCAGGTTGGCCAGACCGACGCGCTCGGCCTCGTCGGCGTGCACGAACCGGCCGGTGGCGCAGATCTCCAGCGCCCGCGCGTACCCACGAGGGCGACCAGCGGGTGCGTACCGGCCAGGTCGGGGACGATCCGAGACTGGTCTCGCGCATCGCGAACTGCGCGTCGTCCGCGCAGACGCGCAGGTCGCAGGCGAGGGCGAGTTGGAAGCCCGCGCCGATGGCGTGGCCCTGGACGGCCGCGACGGAGACGATGTCGTTCCGGCGCAGCCAGGTGAACGCCTCCTGGTACGTGGCGATGGCCGCGTCCAGTTCGGCGTCCGTACCGCGCGCGAGGTCCAGGAAGGACGGCTCGCCGTCGAAGCCCTCGGGCGTGAACGCCTGCCGGTCCAGGCCCGCGGAGAAGGACTTGCCCTCGCCGCGCACCACCACGACCCGCACGCTGCCCGGGAGCAGTCGCCCGGCCTCGGTCAGCGCCCGCCAGGTGGCGGGCGACTGGGCGTTGCGCTTGGCCGGGTTGGTCAGTGTCACCGTGGCGACCGCGTCGTCGATGACGAGACGGACGCCGTCCTTGTCGAGCAGGGTCACTGGGTGCCTTTCGTCGAACGGCCGCAGTCAGCTAAGTGACTGCACAGTAACCACCCGGAGGACCAGCCGATCAACCGGGTGGTACTGCCCACACCTGCTTGCCGGTTTCCGGCGTCAGGCCGAAGCGGTCTTCTTGCCCCGCGTCGCTCCACCGCGACCGCGCAGGGTCACGCCTGACTCGCTGAGCATCCGATGGACGAATCCGTAGGAGCGGCCGGTTTCCTCGGCCAGCGCCCGGATGCTCGCGCCGGAGTCGTACTTCTTTCAGGTCTGCCGCGAGCTTTTCGCGCGCGGCGCCGGTCACCGGCTGCCCTTCTTCAGAGTCTCGGCCACCCGTGCCTCCTCATGGGAAGTGCGCTCTGGACTCTCATGATCACCCCTACTCGGCTTCCTGGCCACCCATTCGGCAAGGTCCGTGGGGCCGGGATTCCGCGGAACCAGGGGCGGCATCCTCCGGAATCCAGGGTTCCGCCGGGGCTCTCCGGCGCCCTTCTCCCGCTGGACGAGAGAAGGGCAGGTCAGGCCGCGGGCTCGTGCGGCGGGCAGGGAACGGGCAGCGCCTGGCACGCCACGGGCATCGCATGCCGCGGACGCGCCGCGGTACCAGCCGTTCTCACTCAGATGATGGATCACGCCTCGGCCGAATGATCTACGAGAAGTGGATCAGAAGGCTCCCCGCGCCCCGTCGATCCACTCCGGTCGGCCGGAGATCCACCGCGGGGCGCGGGCGGGTGCGGCGGGCGGGTCAGGCGAGCGCGACGAGGTCCGCGTAGTCCTGGCCCCACAGGTCCTCGACGCCGTCCGGGAGCAGGATGATGCGCTCCGGCTGGAGGGCGTCGACCGCGCCCTCGTCGTGGGTCACCAGCACCACGGCGCCCGAGAAGGTGCGCAGCGCGCCGAGGATCTCCTCGCGGCTGGCGGGGTCGAGGTTGTTGGTCGGCTCGTCCAGCAGCAGCACGTTCGCCGACGAGACCACCAGGGTGGCCAGCGCGAGCCGGTCTTCTCGCCGCCGGAGAGCACCGCGGCGGGCTTGTCGACGTCGTCGCCGGAGAAGAGGAAGGAGCCGAGCGTCTTGCGGATGTCGACCAGGTCCAGGTCGGGGGCGGCCGAGCGCATGTTCTCCAGCACCGTGCGGGAAGGGTCGAGGGTCTCGTGCTCCTGCGCGTAGTAGCCGAGCTTGAGGCCGTGGCCGGGGTGACCTGGCCGGTGTCCGGCTTCTCGACCCCGGCCAGCAGCCGCAGCAGGGTCGTCTTGCCCGCGCCGTTGAGGCCGAGGATGACCACGCGGGAGCCCCGGTCGACGGCCAGGTTCACGTCGGTGAAGATCTCCAGCGACCCGTACGACTTGGACAGGCCCTCGGCCGCCAGCGGGTCTTGCCGCACGGCGCCGGGTCGGGGAAGCGGAGCTTGGCCACCTTGTCGGACTGCCGGACCTCGTCCAGGCCCGACAGCAGGCGCTCGGCGCGGCGGGCCATGTTCTGCGCGGCCACGGTCTTCGTCGCCTTGGCCCGCATCTTGTCGGCCTGCGCGTTGAGCGCGGCGGCCTTCTTCTCGGCGTTGGCCCGCTCGCGCCTGCGGCGCTTCTCGTCGGCCTCGCGCTGGGCCTGGTAGAGCTTCCAGCCCATGTTGTAGATGTCGATGACCGAGCGGTTGGCGTCCAGGTAGAAGACCTTGTTGACGACCGTCTCGACGAGGTCGACGTCGTGGGAGATGACGATGAAGCCACCGCGGTAGGTCTTCAGGTAGTCCCGCAGCCAGATGATGGAGTCGGCGTCCAGGTGGTTGGTCGGCTCGTCCAGGAGCAGGATGTCGGAGTCCGAGAAGAGGATCCGGGCCAGCTCGACCCGGCGCCGCTGGCCTCCGGAGAGGGTGTGCAGCGGCTGGCCGAGAACCCGGTCCGGCAGGCCGAGGCTGGCGGCGATGGTCGCGGCCTCCGCCTCGGCCGCGTAGCCGCCCTTGGTGAGGAACTCGGTCTCCAGGCGCTCGTACTTCCGCATCGCGCGCTCGCGGGTGGCGCCCTTGCCGTTCGCCATCCGGTCCTCGTTCTCGCGCATCTTGCGCAGGACGGAGTCCAGCTCGCGCGCGAGAGGATGCGGTCACGGGCGAGGACGTCGAGGTCGCCGGTGCGGGGTCCTGCGGCAGGTAACCGACCTGGCCGGAGCGGGTGATGGTGCCGGACGCCGGGATGCCCTCGCCCGCCAGGCACTTGGTGAGGGTGGTCTTGCCCGCGCCGTTGCGGCCGACGAGACCGATCCGGTCGCCCTTGGCGACGCGGAACGAGGCGGACTCGATGAGGATGCGGGCGCCGGCGCGCAGCTCGATACCGGAAGCGGTGATCACGGGAATTACTCCAGGAGCGGTTGGACGGCGGGAGGGACGGATCACGAGGAGCCGCGCGGGGCACGTCGCGCAGAGTGGGTCGTGCGGGACGGGCGGGCGGCGCCGAAGCCGTCTAATGCACGAGGAGAATTGCCATGGCGTCCAGTTTAGCGGGGAATGCAAGCGGTTATTCCGGGGTGGCCGCGGCGCGGACGCCCCGCCCTCGCCGCAGGGCACACGCGCGGCGGAGCGGACCCGCCACGGCCCCGGACGGCTCAGGCGCCGCCGGTGTGGACCTGGAACGCCGCCCTGCGCACGGCCTTGGCCAGCGCCGGGTCCGGGTGGGCGGCGGCCAGCGCGACCAGGACCTGCACGGTGCGCGGGTGACCCACGGCCCGTACCTCGGTGAGCAGGGCGGGCACGGTGCCCTGCACGGCGGACTCCAGGTGCTGCACCAGCAGCGGGCTCTCGCCGTGGTCGGCGATGGCCGCCGCGGTGTCCACCCACAGCCAGGTGGCCTCCTCGCGGGTGAGCACCGCCAGGGCGTCCTCGGGGTCGTGGCCCTCCTCCTCGGCGAGCCACAGCAGGGCGTACGGGCGCAGCGTCGGCTCGTCGACCGCCGCCCTGACGGCGGGCTCGGCGGGCGCCCGGCCACGCGCAGCGCGTCGAAGGCGAGGCCGCGCAGCAGGGCGTCGTCCCCGCGGGCCGCGTCGAGCAGTTCGGTGACGGCGCTGCCGACGGGCCGGGCGGCGAGCCAGGCGCGGTACTCGGCGCGGGCCGGGCCGGGTGAGCCCGGCGCAGCCGCGCAGCATCTCCGGCGCGGGTGCTCGATGTTGCCCACGGGGCTCTGGGCGGCGACGCAGATCTGCTCCAACTTGACCCAGACCGCCCAGTTTCCGAGCGCGGTGAGCACCGCCTGGCGGCCCTCGGGCGGCTCGTCGAGCAGCACCAGCGCCCCGACGGAACCGAGCGCGTCCAGGGCCCAGTCGAGGTTCCTCCGCGACGTCGTCGCGGACGGCGGCGGAGGCGCTCTCCTCGGCCGCCGTCCCCGCGTCGTCGGGGCGGGTGGGGCCGTCGGTGGCGTACGGCACCTCGCAGCGCTCGGTGCGCAGCTCGGCGACGCGCTGGCGCAGCATGTCCAGCAGCGTGGCGACCGGCACGGGGCCCGCCGAGAGCTGGAGCAGGGAGAGCAACTGCGGTACGGCCTCGACGACTTCGGCGACCTCGGTGGCCCCGGCGGCGGGGGCGCGGGCCTGGCCAGGGACCAGGCGTCGAACAGCGCCACCCAGCCGCGCAGCACGGCCGCGTCGTCGCGGTCCCACGCCTTGAGCCGCCAGCCGGGGCGGGCGGTGTCGCCGTGCAGTTCCACGAGGCCGACGAGGCGGGCCCGGTCCCAGTCGGCGCGCACCTGCGACGGGGTCAGGCCCAGCGCGTCCGCGGCCTGTCGCGCCGTCGTCTCGGAGAGCGTGCCCGGCGTGCCGTGCCGGGCCGACGCCCAGCGGGCGACCTGCACCGCCTCCGCGAGTCCCGCCCTCGCCTGGCGGGCCAACTCCGCGGGCGGCGGGGTACCCTCCGGCGGGCGGGGCGCCGGTCGGGAGCCGCGATTCGCCACGGCCCGGCGGGCAGCGGCCATCGGCTGGCGGGGAACGAGTCGGAGCCGGGAGTCGCGCGGTGTACGGGACGTCACGGGGCAGTCTTCCCCGTGTTCGCCCGAAAGCCCAATCGGAACCCGTCCGGCGGTTCCACACGGCAGGTTCCTGCACGCGCGCGTGGCACGCGCATACTTTCGCCACCGGCCGCTGACCAGGAGATCGCGCGGTGCGCGGCGGTCACATCAGCGGGACGAGGAAGCGCCGCACCGCCTCCTCGTAGCCCGCCGGGTCCACGTTCCACATCGCGGCGTGCGGGGCGTCGGGCACGGTGTGCAGCGCGACCTTGTCGGGCCGCCGGTCGGCCAGCGCGCGTGAGGCGTCCCAGGGCGCGACGGTGTCCTGCGGGCCGTGCAGGATCAGTGTGGGCACGGTCAGCCGCTCGGGACGGGCCGCCTCAGCAGGGGCGTCGGCCTCCGGTCCGGTCCGGCCCTCGGCGGCCCGTACGGCGAGCGGGAGGAGCGGTCGCGGGTGCCGCGGGCGGCGGCCAGGCGCGCACGGCGGTCCGCCAGTCCAGCACCGGGGAGTCCAGGACCAGACCGGCGATCCGGTCCCGCGCGGCGGAGGAGGCGGCGGCGCGCAGCGCCATGGAGGCGCCGGTGGACCAGCCGAACAGCACGACGCGGCGCGCCCCGTGCTCCGTGGCCCAGCGGATCGCGGCGTCCAGATCCTGCCATTCGGTTCCGCCGAAGTGGCCGACGCCGCCCTCGGCGCGGGTGCGCCGGGTCGCCCCGGTAGGCGAGGTCGAGGACCGGCAGCCGCAGCCGGTGCAGCAGCGGCATGACGACCATGGGGTGCTCGCGGGTGGCGCCGAGGCCGTGCGCGGTGAGCACCCACGTGGTGCGCTCGTTCGGCACGTACCAGGCGGGCAGCGGGCCGCGGTCGCCCGGCACCTCGACGTCCGTGTGGTCCAGGCCGAGCGCGCCGCGCGGGTCGCCGCGGTGCACCTGGGGTGAGCCGGACGGACGCCCCGGCCTCCAGCGCGCCGTGGGTGACGCGCTCCAGGCGGCGCACCACGGTGTCGGCCGGGTGCGGCACGTCGCGCACGACCGGGCCGACGACGGCGTGGCAGTCGTCCCCGGCGAGGCCGTACGTCCCCGGGCGCAGCGGGCCAGGTCGCGGCTGAGGACGATCTCGCGGTCGGTGACGGCGTGCACGGTCAGCGGCGGGCCGAACGCCAACGGGCGGTCCCGCGAGGGCGCAGGGCGGCGTCGCTCGCGTGCCGGCCGGCCGCCATGGCGGCCGCGCCGACACCGAGGACGGTGGTGGCGGCGGTGGCCGCCGCGGTACGCAGGCGCATTCCTCCCAGTGTGGGCGGGAACGCCCGGCGCGGCCAGCGGTGGTGGACGGCCGGGTGACGGGCCGCCGGGGCGGCCCGCGGCGCCGGCGGGTCAGCGGGCTGGCCGTAACCGCTCAGCTTCTCGGCCGCGCGCGCCATCTGGGCGGCCGTCAGCAGCGCGGGGTACGGCCCGGTACGGACGCGGCGGTGAGCCAGACCTGGCACATCCACTCCAGCTGCGCCGTCCGGTCGTACGCCTGGTCGAGGGTGTCGCCGTAGACGACGGTGCCGTGGTTGCGCAGCAGGGCGCCGGTGCGGTCGCGCAGCGCGCGGAGCATGTTGTCGGCCAACTCGTCCGTGCCGTACAGGGCGTAGTCGGCGACGCGCGGCGGGCCGCCGAGGGTGCCCGCGACGTAGTGGACGGCGGGTACCTCGTCGAGGAGGGTGGAGACCGCGGTGGCGTGCACGGCGTGGGTGTGCACGACGGCGCGGGCACCCGTGTGGTGGTACAGCGCCAGATGCATCGGCAGCTCACTGGTCGGCGCGAGGGCGCCGAGGACCTGGCGTCCGGAGAGGTCGACGCCGACGGCGTCCTCCGGGCCGAGCCGGTCGTAGGGCACCCGCTGGGGTCACCAGCACGATGTCGCCGACCCGGGCCGAGACGTTGCCCGAAGTGCCCACCACCAGGCCGTCGGTGACGCTCCTGCGGGCGGTGGCCACCACGTCCCGCCAGGCCGCGCCGAGGTCCTCCGCCGTCGGGTCCGGGTCCGCCGCGCGGCCCGCCCGGTGCGCGGCCCCGGCCGCGCCCTCCCTGATCCCGTCGTGTCCGTCACGCGCTCACCTCCGGGGCCGATGGTCCCAGGCCGATCCGT
Source organism: Streptomyces sp. M19 (assembly GCA_038070365.1). Classification (GTDB taxonomy): domain Bacteria; phylum Actinomycetota; class Actinomycetes; order Streptomycetales; family Streptomycetaceae; genus Streptomyces. The sequence goes on from JAMYWE010000001.1 coordinate 2,056,574, forward strand.
TCTGAGGGTGCGCCGGGGCGCGGCGTTAGGTAGTTTGCGGTGATCTGCTCCTTTTCGGCAATTTCCCATCGTCTGCTGGGTATTGCCCCTCACTCAAGGACAGGGGTACCTATGGCTCACGCCCGTAAAGCACCCCGGCGACGGAGCCGGGCGCTCGCCGCCTCCGTCGTCGCCCTTGCGTTCGGCGGGACGGCGCTCGCCGAGCTGCCCGCCGCGTCCGCGGCACAGAGCCCCAGAGGCCACGACGTGTCCTCGCACCAGAAGAACGTCAACTGGGCCTCCGTCAGAGCCAAGGGCGCGTCCTTCGTCTACGTGAAGGCCACGGAGTCCACGTCGTACCGCAACGCCTACTTCCGGCAGCAGTACAACGGATCGCGCGAGGCCGGGATGGTGCACGGCGCCTACCACTTCGCGCTTCCGCAGAAGTCCTCCGGGCGCGCCCAGGCGGACTACTTCCTGCGCAACGGGGGCGACGGCCGCGCCGACGGCTGGACGCTGCCGCCCGCGCTGGACATCGAGAACAACCCGTACGACGGAAAGCGCAAGTGCTACGGGCTCACCCGATCGAGGATGGTCGAGTGGATCGCCTCGTTCAGCGACGAGGTCGCCCGGCGGACCGGCCGCCGCCCGGTGATCTACACCACGACGAAGTGGTGGAAGAGCTGCACGGGCGACAGCGCCGCCTTCTCGGCCAACCACCCGCTGTGGCTGGCGAACTGGGGCAAGTCACCGGGGACGATCCGGGCGGGTGGTCGTACCCGACGTTCTGGCAGTACGCGAACCGGGGACCTTCCGGGCGACCAGAACCTCTTCAACGGGACGGCCGACGCGCTGAAGCGGTTCACGGTCCGCTGAGCGCGGGGCCCGCTCCCCGGCACTCCTCCCGACGCCCGGAGGTCCGCGGGGCGGGGCCCGGCGGCCGACGCGACGCGCCGCCCACGCCCCTCGCGACGCGCCCACCCGAGCCCTCGCGGCGCGGTGCGCACAGCGGGCTCACAGCCCACGTCCAGGCTGGTCGGGGACATCGCGACACCCTCCAGGGTGTCACCCCGGCGCCCGCCCAGTTCATCTTCCGTTCACCCGTTCTCCTTACGTTCACGATGCCAACGACCTTCGAACTGATTGCCTGGGTGAATGGAACACATCACGCTTCTCATCGGGATCGTGATCATCACGGCCTTGGTGTTCGACTTCACGAACGGTTTCCACGACACCGCAAACGCCATGGCCACCACCATCTCCACCGGGGCGCTGTCGCCCAGGATCGCGGTGGCGATGTCGGCGGCCCTCAATCTCGTCGGCGCGTTCCTGTCGGTCGAGGTGGCGAAGACCATCTCCGGCGGCATCATCGACGAGAGCGCCGGTATCCGGCCCGAAGTGATCTTCGCGGGCCTGGTGGGCGCCATCGTCTGGAATCTGCTGACCTGGCTGGCCGGGCTGCCGTCCAGTTCCTCGCACGCTCTCTTCGGCGGTCTGATCGGTGCGACCGCGGCGTCCGTCGGCTTCCACGCAGTGGACGGCGAGAAGGTCGTCATGAAGGTGCTGATCCGGCCGTGGCCGCGCCGATCGTCGCGGGCCTGGCCGCCATGGCGGCCACCCGGCTGACCTACCGGCTCGCCCGCAACCGCTCCGAGCAGGAGACCTCCAAGGGCTACCGGGCCGGGCAGATCGCCTCGGCGGCGCTGGTCTCCCTGGCCCACGGCACCAACGACGCCCAGAAGACCATGGGTGTGATCACCCTGGCCCTGATCTCCGGCGGCGCGCTCGGCGCCGACGCCGACCCGCCGGTGTGGGTCATCGTCGCGGCCGGTACGGCCATCGCGGCCGGTACGTACCTGGGCGGCTGGCGCATCATCCGGACCATGGGCAGGGGATCACCGACATCCAGCCGCCGCAGGGCTTCGCCGCCCAGACGGGCGCGGCGACGGTCATCCTCGCCTCCTCGCACATCGGTTTCGCGCTCTCCACCACCCAGGTCTGCTCGGGCTCGGTCATGGGCGCCGGGCTCGGCCGCAAGGGCGGCGTGGTGCGCTGGTCCACCGCCGGGCGCATGACGGCCGCGTGGGTGCTGACCCTGCCCGCGGCGGGCCTGGTCGCCGCCGCGGCGGCGGTCCTGGCCGACCAGGGCGACTGGGGCGTCACGGCGGTCGCGGTGCTCGCCGTGGTCATCTGCGGCGCGATCTGGATGGCCTCGCGCCGCCAGCCGGTCGACCACACCAACGTGAACGCCGTCGAGCCGGAGGTATCCGAGCCGGTGGGCGTCGTCACCGCCGCGCTCCAGACCGTGGCCCCACCGCCCGCGTACGGGACACCGCGGCAGGCGGGCGACGCGGCGCGGCAGGCGGGCGACGCGGAGGAGCCCGGTGCGGCGGAGGGCGCCTCGGCCCAGGGCACCGAGGAGGCACCGTCCACCTCGGTGGTCCCGCAGCCGGTGCGGCCGGAGCACTCCTCCCCGCGCAGGCCCCGGCATGAGCCGCCCGCGCGTCCCGTCCGTGCTCTCCGTGTCCTCTTCGTTCCCCTCGTCCCCTCGTTCCCCTCGTCCCCTCGTTCCCCTCGTCCCCTCCTCCAAGGAAGCGTTGCGATGAACATCGACTGGGCAGCTCTCGGCCAGGTCTTCGGCGTCAGCGTCGTCCTGACGGTCGCGCTGGTGGGGTCTTCACACTCGGCATCGTCGGCACGTCCGGCACGTCCGGGTCCGAGACGTCAGGCGCGTCGGGCACGTCCGGCACGGCGTCCCGTACGGCACCGAGCGGACCGGCCCGCGCCGGGGCGTACCTGTGCTTCGCGCTGTGCGCGGCGGCCGTGGCCTACGGCATCTACCTGATCGTCGCCTGACGGCACCTCGGCCTCTCGCCGTCCGTGCCCCGGTGTCCGCCACGCGCGTGGCGGACACCGGGCACGCGCGTGCGGGCACACACCCGGATGTGGGCCTGCGCACACTGCCCGTCGCAGGTCACAGCGGAGTTGACGGGTGTTCTCGGCCCGTGGTGGACTTCCGAGGCCAAACGGCGGCAGGAGAGGAAGCCGGTGCGAGTCCGGCGCGGTCCCGCCACTGTCACCGAGGAGCCTTTCCCCTCGTCCGTCCAGGGTCACGGCCCGCCCGCGAGGGGCTGGAAGACCGGGGAAGCGCGGATCCGGGAGCCAGGAGACTCTCACCGCCGGTCACGTCGAGCCAGGGCGCGGACCCTGAGTGAGGACACGCCATGCCCGGCACCGCGACGCCACCACGACCGCGTTCCGCTCCCCGCGTTCCGTCCGAGGCACGGCGGCGGACTGACGCATGCGTGCCGACCACGCCTCGTTCGCGTGCGGCGCCGCCCTCGGCTTCCTCGGTGACCTCGCCCTGGGCGATCCGCGCCGCGGCCACCCGTCGCCGCGTTCGGAAACGCCGCGGCGGCCGTCGAGCGGCGCCTGTGGCGCGACCACCGCGGCCCGGGGCCCTGCACACCCTCGTGTGCGCGGGCGGCGCGACGGCCGCCGCCGCGCTGACCGCCCGTGCCGCGCGCACGGGCCCTGGCCCGCGTCTCGTACGGCGCGCTGGCCGCCGCCGCCACCTGGGCCGTGCTGGGCGGCACGACGCTCGGCCGGGAGGCGCGGGCCGTCGGCCGGTCGCTGGCCGCCGGGGACGTCGAGGCGGCCAGGAGCGGCTGCCGCACCTGTGCGGGCGCGACCCGCGGGCGCTGGACGAGCGGCAACTCGCGCGCGCGGTCGTCGAGTCCGTCGCCGAGAACACCTCGGACGCCGTGGTCGGCGCCCTGGTGTGGGGTTCGCTGGCCGGTGTGCCGGGGCTCGTCGGCTTCCGGGCCGTCAACACCCTGGACGCGATGGTCGGCCACCGCTCGCCCGCTACCGGCGGTTCGGCTGGGCCTCGGCGCGCCTCGACGACGTCGCGGGTGGCCCGGTGCGCGGCTCACGGCGGCGCTCGCCGTCCTCGCGGGGCCCGACCCGCGCGGCGCGTGGCGCGCCTGGCGCCGCGACGGCTCCAGTCATCCGAGCCCGAACGCCGGTCCCGTCGAGGCCGCGTTCGCCGGGGCCCTCGGCGTACGGCTGGGCGGAACGCTCTCCTACGGAGGGCGTGTTGAGCACCGCCGGTGCTCAACACGGCAGGGCGGCCGGTGGAGGTCGCCGACGTCGACCGCGCGGTACGGCTCTCGCGCCGCGTCGGCCGCTGGCGCTCGCGACGTCCGTCGCGACGTCCGTCGCGGCGCCGTGGCCGTACGCGCCCTGCTGCGGTCGTCCGCGCTCGTGCCGGGCGTACGCGCGCGGGAGCGCCGACGTGACGCGTACGCGCGCGGGCGGGCCGAGGTGGTCGTACGGGCGGCGGCGCGGGCAGTGCGGCGGTCACCGACCGCCCGGAGGGACACGGACGATGAGCGGAACACGCGAGGGCGGCGGGATACCCGGGAGGCGGCCCGGCGGCGGGCTGCTCGTCGCCGGTACGACCTCCGACGCGGGCAAGAGCGTGGTCACCGCCGGGATCTGCCGAGCGCTGGCCCGCAAGGGGCTGCGGGTGGCGCCCTTCAAGGCGCAGAACATGTCGCTCAACTCCTTCGTCACCCGCGACGGCGCGGAGATCGGCGCGCGCAGGCCATGCAGGCCGCGGCGGCCGCGTCGAGCCGACCGCCCTGATGAACCCGGTGCTGCTCAAGCCGGGCGGCGAGCACAGCAGCCAAGTGGTGCTGCTCGGCAAGGCGGTGGGCGAGCTGAGCGCGCGGCTACCACCGGGGCGGCAGGAGGAGCTGTTCGGGACGGTCACCGACTGCCTGGCGCGACTGCGGCGCGAGCACGACGCGGTGATCTGCGAGGGCGCGGGCAGCCCGGCCGAGATCAACCTGCGGCGCACGGACATCGTCAACATGGGGCTGGCCCGCGCGGCCCGGCTGCCGGTGGTCGTGGTCGGCGACATCGACCGGGGCGGCGTCTTCGCGTCGTTCTTCGGCACGACCGCGCTGCTGTCCGAGGAGGACCAACGCCTGGTCGCGGGCTATCTGGTGAACAAGTTCCGCGGCGACGTGTCGCTCCTGAGCCCGGCCTTGACATGCTGCGCGACCTCACCGGCCGACCCACGCTCGGCGTCCTGCCGTTCGCGCACGGGCTCGGCATCGACGAGGAGGACGGGCTGCGCGTGTCACTGCGCGGCACGGTGCGCGAAGCACCGTGGCCGCGCCGCACGGCACCGACGTGCTGCGCGTCGCGGTGGCCGCCGTACCGCTGATGTCGAACTTCACCGACGTGGACGCGCTGGCCGCCGAACCGGGCGTGATCGTACGGTTCGTGGACCGCCCGGAGGAGTTGGCGGACGCCGACCTGGTGGTCCTGCCCGGCACCCGCGGGACCGTCCGGGGCCTGGCGTGGCTGCGCGAGCGGGGCTGGCCGACGCGGTCGCGCGGCGGGCCGCCGAGGGCCGCCCGTGCTGGGCGTCTGCGGCGGCTTCCAGATGCTCGGCGAGCGCATCGAGGACGAGGTGGAGTCGCGGGCCGGGACGGTCGACGGGCTCGGCCTGCTGCCGGTGCGGGTCCGGTTCGCCGTGGAGAAGACGCTGGCGCGACCGGTCGGCCGGGCGCTGGGCGAGGCCGTGGAGGGCTACGAGATCCACCACGGCGTGGCCGAGCCGCACGGCGCGTACGAGCCGTTCCTCGACGGCTGCCGGGTGGGTTCCGTGTGGGGACGCACTGGCACGGCTCGCTGGAGAGCGACGGGTTCAGGCGGGCGTTCCTGCGGCGGGTGGCGGCGGACGCCGGGCGGGCGTTCGTCCCGGCGCCGGACACCTCGTTCGGCACGCTGCGCGAGGAGCAACTGGACCGGCTGGGCGACCTGGTCGAGGAGCACGCGGACGTGGACGCGCTGCTGCGACTGATCGAGGAGGGTGCCCGCGGGGCTGCCCTTCGTCCCGCCGGGGCGCCATGACCTCCGGTCCCGGTCGCAGTCGCGGTCCCAGTCCCAGTCCCAATCTCGGTCGCAGTCCGGTCCCGCCCCGCGCCGCCCGATGTGCCAGTCAGTCCGAGAGCCATTCGAAGGAGTGATCGTCGCGTGAACACCCCTACCCCTTCAGCGCCATCGTCGGCATGGACGGCCTGCGGCTCGCGCTGCTCCTCAACGCCGTCTCCCCGGCCGTCGGCGGGGTGCTGGTCCGCGGCGAGAAGGGCACCGCCAAGTCGACCGCCGTGCGCGCGGTGTCGGCGCTGCTGCCGCCGATCGACGTCGTCCCCGGGTGCCGCTTCTCCTGCGATCCGGCCGCGCCGGACGCCGGGTGCCGGACGGGCCGCACGAGCCCGGCGCGGGGTCCGCGCGCCCGGCCCGGATGGTCGAACTGCCCGTCGGCGCCTCGGAGGACCGGCTGGTCGGCGCGCTCGACATCGAGCGGGCCCTGTCGGACGGCGTGAAGGCGTTCGAGCCGGGCCTGCTGGCGGACGCGCACCGGGGTGCTGTACGTCGACGAGGTCAACCTGCTCAGCGACCACCTGATCGACCACCTCCTGGACGCCGCCGCCATGGGCGCCTCCTATGTGGAACGCGAGGGCGTCTCCGTACGGCACGCGGCGCGCTTCCTCCTCGTCGGCACGATGAACCCCGAAGAGGGCGAGCTGCGGCCGCAGTTGCTGGACCGTTTCGGCCTGACCGTGGAGGTCGCGGCCTCGCGCGTGCCGGACGAGCGCGTGGAGGTGGTACGGCGGCGACTGGCGTACGACGCGGACCCGGGCGCGTTCGCGGTCCGCTGGCGGGAGCGGGAGGACGAGCTGCGGGACCGGATCGCGGCGGCGCGGGCGCTGCTGCCCGAGGTGCGGCTGGGCGACGGCGCGCTGCGCCAGATCGCGGCCGTGTGCGCCGCGTTCGAGGTCGACGGGATGCGCGCGGACATCGTCACCGCGCGGACCGCGACCGCGCTGGCCGCGTGGGCGGGGCGTACGGACGTCGCGACGGAGGACGTCCGGCAGGCGGCACTGCTGTCGCTGCCGCACCGGCGGCGACGGTCGCCGTTCGACGCGCCGGGGCTGGACGAGGACAAACTCGACGAGGTGCTGCGGGAGTTCGAGGACGACGACCCGGACCCGGAGCCGGACGGCCCCGACCCGGGGCCGCAGGGCCGGACGAGGACCCGCGGGGCCGGGGACGAGCGGGGCCGGACGGGCCGGACGGCGGCCGGGACGGCGCGTCGCCCGAGGGCGACGCCTCCGCGCCGAGCCGCGCGCGGACGGCGACACCGCGCCGCCGCGGCAGGACGGCTCCGGGGACGCGGCCGGGGCGGGCGAGGAGGCCCCGCCTCCGAGGGAGCGAGGACGACGCCGGAGGGCGGGCCGGGGCGGGCGGCCAACGGGCCGCCGTGGGCGCCTCGGAGCCGTTCCGGACGCGGACGTTCGACGTGCCGGGGCTGGGCGAGGGCGGCCGGGCGCCGCTCACGCGCGCGTACCGCGCACGGCCGCACCACCGGCGCCCGCCGCCCGGGGCACGCTGGCCGCGCTGCACCTGACGGCGACCGTACGGGCGGCGGCCCGCACCAGCGGGCACGCGGGCGTGGCGGCCCGGGTCTGGTGGTGCGCCGCGACGACCTGCGCGAGGCGGTGCGCGAGGGCCGCGAGGGCAACCTCGTGCTGTTCGTCGTGGACGCCTCGGGTTCGATGGCCGCCAGGAAGCGCATGGGCGCCGTGAAGGGCGCGGTGCTCTCGCTGCTGCTCGACGCCTACCAGCGGCGCGACAAGGTCGGGCTGATCACCTTCCGGGGCGGGCGCCGAGCTGGCGCTGCCGCCCACCTCGTCGGTCGACGCGGCTGCCGCCCGGCTGGAGAAGCTGCCGACCGGTGGCCGCACACCGCTGGCCGCCGGGCTGCTCAAGGCGCACGACGTGCTGCGCGTCGAGCGGATGCGGGACGCCTCGCGCCGCCCGCTGCTGGTCGTGGTGACCGACGGACGGGCCACCGGCGGCCCGGAGCCGCTGGTACGGGCCGGGCACGCGGCGCGGCTGCTGGCGGCCGACGGGACCGCCTCGGTGGTCGTCGACTGCGAGTCGGGCCCGGTGCGCCTGGGCCTGTCGGGCACACTCGCCCGCGAGTTGCGCGGCACCGCGGTCACGCTCGACGAACTGCGCGCGGACAGCGTGACGGCGCTGGTGCGCGACGTACGGACCACGAGGACCGCGACCACACGGACCACAACCACACGGAGGGCCGCCTGATGCCACAGGGACAACCGACCGTCGTGCCCGAGGACGGGCTGACCACGCGGCAGCGCCGCAACCGCCCGCTGGTGTTCGTGCACACGGGCATCGGCAAGGACAAGTCGACCGCCGCGTTCGGGCTGGCGCTGCGGGCGTGGAACCAGGGATGGCCGGTCGGTGTATTTCAGTTTGTGAAGTCGGCGAAGTGGCGGGTGGGCGAGGCGGGCTCTGCGCGTCCTCGGCGACTCGGGCGAAGGGGACGGTCGCATGGCACAAGATGGGCGAGGGCTGGTCCTGGCTCCAGCGGAACGTGCGGGACGGCGTGTCCAGCGAGGACGCCGCGCGGGAGGGCTGGGAGCAGGTCAAGCGCGACCTCGCGGCGGAGACCTACCGGCTGTACGTGCTGGACGAGTTCGCGTACCCGCTGCACTGGGGCTGGGTGGACGTGGAGGAGGTCGTGTCGGTGCTGCGCGACCGGCCCGGGACGCAGCACGTGGTCATCACCGGGCGCAACGCGCCGCAGCCGCTGGTGGACTTCGCCGACCTGGTCACCGACATGTCCAAGGTCAAGCACCCGATGGACACCGGCCAGAAGGGCCAGCGGGGCATCGAGTGGTGAGAGCCCGGGAGTTCACGTGGTGAGCGTGCCGCGGCTGGTGATCGCCGCGCCCGCGTCCGGCAGCGGGAAGACGACGGTGGCGACCGGTCTGATGGCCGCGTTCACCGCGGGCGGGCTGTCGGTGTCGCCGCACAAGGTCGGCCCGGACTACATCGACCCCGGCTACCACGCGCTGGCCGTCTCGGCGTCCGGACGGCTGCGTCCCGGACGGAACCTGGACGCGTACATGTGCGGGCCGGACCGGATCGCGCCGCTGTTCCTGCACGGCGCGGCGGGCTGCGACCTCGCCGTCGTCGAGGGCGTGATGGGCCTGTTCGACGGGGCGTCGGGCCAGGGGAGCTGGCGTCGACCGCGCACGTGGCGAAGCTGCTGCGCGCCCGGTGGTGCTGGTCGTCGACGCGTCGTCCCAGTCGCGGTCGGCGGCGGCCCTGGTGCACGGCTTCGCGTCCTGGGACCCGGAGGTCCGGGTGGCGGGCGTGATCCTCAACAAGGTGGGCTCCGACCGGCACGAGGCGCTGCTGCGCGAGGCGTTGGACGGCTCGGGCGTGCCCGTGCTGGGCGTGCTGCGCCGGGTCGGCGCGGCCCGTACGCCGAGCCGCCATCTCGGCCTGGTCCCGGTCGCCGAGCGACGGGCGGACGCGGTCGAGGCGGTGCGCGCGCTCGCCGGGCAGATCCGCGCGGGGTGCGACCTGGACCGGCTGCTGGCCTTGGCCGCAGCGCGCCGCCCTGTCGGAGCGGGCGTGGGACCCACGAGGAGGTGCGCCCCTGGCTGCCGGGCAACGCGCGGCACGACGGCGCAGGAGCGCGAGTGCGGGTGCGGGTGTGGGTGCGGACACGAGTGCGAGTGCGGGCACTGGCGCAGGTGTGGGCGCGGGTGCGGGTGGGGGCACCGGTACTGGTACGAGTGCGGGCGCGGGCACTGGCGCGGGTGCTGGCGCGACGCCGGGTGCTCCGGTGGCCGCGGGGCGAGGCGGACGCACGGCGATGGGCCACGCGCGCGATGCGGGCGGCGTGTGGGAGAGCGCGGGATCCGGGCGGGCGGCGGCCGGGCCGGGGACAGCCGGGATCACGGCGCGCGACGGTGGTCCGGGCGAACGGCCGCCCGGCGACGCGGCGTCGGGCGGCGGGCGCCGGCGACGCGGCGTCGCACACCGGACCGCACCGCACCGGAACCCACCGCACCGGAACCCACCGCGACGGGCCCGTTCGGGAACGGTCCGGGCCCGGCCGGTGATCGCGGTCGCGGGCGGGGCCGCCTTCACGTTCTCGTACGCGGAACACGAGGAGTTGCTGACGGCGGCGGGCGCCGAGGTCGTGCCGTTCGACCCGCTGCGGGACACCGGTCTGCCGCCCGGCGCAAGGGGCCTGGTGATCGGCGGCGGGTTCCCGGAGGTGTACGCGCCGGAGCTGTCGGAGAACGAGCCGCTGCGCCAGGCCGTCGCCCAACTCGCCGCCGCGGGCGCTCCGGTGGCCGCCGAGTGCGCGGGGCTGCTGTATCTGTCGCGCTCGCTCGACGGCAAGCCGATGTGCGCGGTGCTGCCGGGCGAGGCCCGCATGTCGGAGCGGCTGACCCTGGGGTACCGCGAGGCGGTGGCGATCGGGGACAGCGCCCTGGCCGCCGCCGGAACCCGGGTGCGGGGCACGAGTTCCACCGCACCACCGTCGAGCCCGGCGCGGGCACCGAGCCCGCGTGGGAGTGGTGCACCCGGAGCGGCGGGTCGAGGGCTTCGTACGGGGCGGGGTGCACGCCTCGTACCTGCACGTCCACTGGGCCGCCGCCCCTCGGTTGGCCGCGCGCTTCGTCGGCGAGTGCGCGTCATGGTGACGCGTCGGGCGGCCCCGCTCGTCGTCGGGGTGGGCGCCCGGAGCGGGTGTCCGGCGAGGAGGTCCTCTCGCTGGTCCGAGGCGCGCTCGCCGGGGCGGGGCTAGCGCCGGACGCCGTGGTGGAGCTGGCGACGGTCGCGACGAGAACGGACGAGCCGGGCCTGGTGGCCGCCGCCCGTCGGCTGGGGTGCCGCTCAGGGGTACGCCGCGGAGGCGCTGGCCGCCGTGCCCGTGCCGCACCCGTCGGCGGCGCCGCTGGCCGCCACCGGAACGCCCAGCGTGGCCGAGGCCGCGGCGTTGCTCGCCGCCGGTCCCGGCGCCCAACTCCTCGTCCCCAAGCGGAAGTCGGCCCCGGCGAGCGGTATGCCGAGCGCAACGTGCGCCGTCGCGCGCTGCGACGCGCCCACGACAAACGGCGGCGTCACGGGCCGTACGGGCAACAGCCGCGGCGCCACCCGCCCGCCGCCCGGGCGCCGCCGCCACCACACCGCCACCGCCGGTGGGACGGACGCACGACTGACGAGGTCACACCGTGCGCGCCGCCGTCCACCGGTCGCGCGGGAGGTCGTCCGCCGAGCGGTCGCCTGTCGATCCGCCGCCCGGAGACCGGCCACCGGGAGACCGGTCATCCGCCGATCGCCGCCAGGTCCGCCGGGGCGGGTCCAGGGCCCGGTGGCTTCGGGACACCGGGAGAAGTCCCGGCGCGGGAGGGCCCGTCGGCGCCGCCGCCACCAGGGGTTACGGTGTCCAGCGCACCTGACACGGCAGTGCCGGGGCGGCGTCCGTCGTAAGAGGCCCGGTCGGCGGGGCTGTTCGGCAGGGCTCGTGGGCGCGCGCCGACGCCCACGCCCGCCTGGCGGCGGTCCGACCGCTCTCAGTAACGTCTCGGGAAGCGGTCCGAAGCCGGACCCGTACAACCGTGGCCCCGGGCGCGGGCGTTCGCCGCGCGCCCGACGCCGCCCGCCCGTACCGACCCGCCCGCACCGACCCCGATCCGCCGGACCCGACCCGTCTACTCCGCCGCCCCGCCCGAAGCCCCGTGAAGACCGCCGCGTGCCCACGCCCTCGTAACAGACCTCACCCGTACCGACCCTCACCCGTTCCGACCGCCCTCGTACCGCCGCCGCCCGCACAGGCTCAGCCCGTACAGACTTCGCACAGAGGAGACCCGTGACCACCGCGCCCGCGCTGCTCATCGCAGACCACGGCACCCGAGACGAGACGCGCGCGAAGGCATTCCACGACTTCGTCACGGAGTTGGCGGCGCGCGATCCCCGCGTCCTGGTCGCGGGCGGCGCCGTCCGGCCGTACGGACCGGGGCTGGACGACGCGGCGGCCGGTCTCGTCGCGCGCGGGCGACGCGCATAGCGACCGTGCCGCTGAGCCTGCTCCCCGACGGGCCGACCGCGTCCGGGATACCGGAGGCGATGGCACCGGTCCGGGAGCGCCACCCGACGTGTCGTACGCCCACGGCCGCGCCCTCGGCCCGCACGCGAAGGTGCTCGGGTTGCTGGAGCGGCGGCTGGACGAGGCGCTGGGCGACGACCGTGCCTCACTCTCCGAACGGGGCGCCACGACCGTGCTGTTGGTCGGGCAGGGTTCGACCGACCCGCCGCCAACGCGGAGGTGCACCGGGCGGCCCGGCTGTTGTGGGAGGGCCGCGGCTTCGCGGGCGTGGAGACCGCTTTCGTCTCGCGTGCCGCGCCCGACGTCGTCTCGGGTCTTGACCGCTGCGCGTCGCTCGGGGCGCGGCGGATCGCCGTGCTGCCGTACTTCCTGTTCGAGGGGCCCCTCCCGGAGCGGGCCCGGCTCCAGGCGGAGGGCTGGGCGCTGGCGCACCCGGAGGCCGAGGTGGTGTCCGCCGGTGTCCTGGGCCCGGCGGAGGAGGTGGCCGAGCTGGTGATGGAGCGCTACGAGGAGGCGGTCGCCGCGTGGGACTCCGGAGTTCGGTGCGCGGCGTGCGGCGGCCCCGGGAGCGTGGGCCCGTCCGGCCACCCGCACGTCATGGCCGCCGCCTCCACCCAGGAACACGGGAGCCAGGACACCGAGGACCGGGCGAGCGCGCATGTCTGCTGAAGTCCCCGGCGGCCGACGGGTTCGACTCGCGTCGGCTCCGGCATCACGGGGACGCCGAGGTCCGCGACGGCGGGGCCGATCTGGTCGACCTCGCGGTGAACGTACGGGAGGGCACCCGCCGGGCTGGCTCAAGGCCCGCGTCGCGGCCTCGCTCGATCTGCTGGCGGCCTACCCCGACGGGCGGGAGGCGCGGCGGGCGGTGGCCGCGCGCCACGGCCTGCCGGTCGAGCGGGTGCTGCTGACGGCGGGCGCGGCCGAGGCGTTCGTCCTGATCGCGCGGGCCCTGCCGACCCGCGAACCGGTGGTCGTGCACCCGCAGTTCACCGAGCCGGAGGCGGCGCTGCGCGACGCGGGCACGACGTGGGCCGCGTACTGCTGACCGAGCGGGAGGGTTCCGGCTGGTGCCGGACGCCGTGCCGAGGCCGCCGACCTGGTGATCGTCGGCAACCCGACCAACCCCACCTCGGTACTGCACCCGGCGGCGGACATCGCCGCGCTGGCGCGCCCGGCCGCACGCTGGTCGTGGACGAGGCGTTCATCGACGCCGTGCCCGGCGAGCGCGAGTCGCTCGCCGCGCGCACCGACCTGCCCGGCCGCCTGATCGTGCTGCGCAGCCTCACCAAGACCTGGGGCCTGGCGGGGCTGCGCGTCGGGTACGTGCTGGCCGATCCGGAGACGGTCGCGGAGTTGGAGCGGGCCCAGCCGCTGTGGCCGGTGTCCGCTCCGGCGCTGGTCGCGGCGGAGGTGTGCAGCGCGCCCGCCGCGCTCGCCGAGGCGGAGCGGGCGGCGGCGCGGGTAGCCGAGGACCGGGCCCATCTGACGGCCCGGCTGGGCGAGTTCGAGAACCTGCGGGTGTGCGGCCCGGCAGCCGGACCGTTCCTGCTGGTCCGGCTGCCGGGTGCGGCGGGCGTGCGGGTGCGGCTGCGGGAGCTGGGGTTCGCCGTGCGGCGCGGTGACACGTTTCCGGGCTGGGCCCGGACTGGCTGCGCGTCGCGGTGCGCGACCGGCTCACGTCGGACCGCTTCGTGGTCGCCCTGGCGAAGGCACTCGCCGACACCTGATCCGGCCGGGCTACGGACCACCGCGTCCGGCCCGGCTACGAACCGCCACGCCCGGCCCCACTACGGACCACCTGCCCCAGCCCGATGACGAACCGCCACGTCCGGCCCCGCTACGGTCCACCTGCCCCAGCCCGGCTACGAACCGTCGCGTCCGGCCGGGGCGAGCGGCGACTCGCAGCTCGCCTCGGCGAGTGTGACCCGCCCGACACCTCGGCGACGTCGAGCTTGAGGGGTTCACCTCGAACCTCAGGTCCAACGCCGTGGCCGCCGCGCCGCGTTTGGTCGTCGTGGCGCGCGACAGGTCAAGCCGTACCTCGCCGACTCCCGGCACCCGCACACGCGTGGTGCCGTCGACGCTCACCGAGACCCGCTTGCCGAGCACCGTCACGCCGCCGAGCACGTTGGACTCGGCTGCGGGCCGCTTCCCACCGCGCACACGGCCTTCGACGTGACGCCGTCGACCTCGGCGAGGGCAGCCCCGCAGGCCGGGCAGGCGTACGACGGCGTGGGCGAGGTTGGCGTAGCCCACGGCGGTGCGGGAGTCGGCGACGGCGCGGGCGGTGGCCACCCGCGCCCGCGCGACGTTGACCGGACGGCCGTGGTCGACGCCGTCGAGCACGACGGTGAGCGCGGTCTTGTCGACCTTCTCCGCGTCGTCGGGCGCCCGCACGGCATTGAGGGTGGCGTCCACCGGCACGTGGAGCGCCTTGTCGATCAACGAGACGTCCAGCCCGGCGCGGAGCACGGCGGCGCTCGCGTGACCGGTGCGCCCGGCGTGACCGCCGCCGCTCGTGGTGGCGTCGCCGCGCCGGCGGCGTACGCCGGGCGCCGTGCGCCGCCGCCAGCAGCGAGACGGCGGCGGCAGCGGCGGCGAGCCGGTACGCGGGCATGCCGAAGCGAGAGGTGTGAGAACGGGACACGAAAGAGAAACCCCACAGGAGACATGGGGCCGCAGCCGTCCGCCACGGGGACAACGCGGAGCGGCGGCCCCTCGGTGCCGACCATGCTCGCGCACCGGGTGTGAGGGCACGGTCGCCTGCCGTGGGTTCACTCCAACGGGCGACTCTCACCGCTTCACTTGGTTTCCGCCCCACGCACCCCGACCGTGACACCGCCCCCGTACAACCCGCACGCCATACCGGTCGCTCGGGTCTCACACGCCTCCATTGGTCGCCCCAGCCCCACACCCCAACCGGTCGCCCCGGACCCGTACGGCCCCACACCCCAACCGGTCACCCCGGCCCCGTACGGCCCATCACCCCGTCACCCCGGGGCGTACGCCCGCACGGCCCGTACGGCTCGTGCACCCGTACGCCCCTGGGCCGGGCGCGGGCGTCACGCCACCACGCGCCCCCGCAGGACCACTCGGCGCGGCGCCGCGAGCACACGGACGTCCTCGCGCGGGTCGGACTCGTACACCACCAGGTCCGCCGGGGCGCCCTCGGTGAGCCCCGGTCGGCCGAGCCAGGCGCGGGCTCCCCAGGTCGCGGCGGCGAGCGCGTCGGGGACCGGGATGCCCGCCCTGACCAGTTCGGCGACCTCCTGGGCGACCAGGCCGTGGGGCAGCGTGCCGCCCGCGTCCGTGCCCGCGTAGATCGGGATCCCGGCGTCGTAGGCGGCGCGTACGGTCTCGTGGCGGCGCGCGTGGAGCCGCCGCATGTGGTCCGCCCAGCGCGGGAACTTGGCCTCGCCGCCCTCCGCCAGCTTGGGAAGAGCGCGATGTTCACCAGGGTCGGGACGATCGCGACGCCGCGCTCGGCGAACAGCGGGATGGTCTCCTCGGTCAGCCCCGTGGCGTGCTCGACGCAGTCGATGCCCGCCTCGACCAGGGGCGCGAGGGACTCCTCGGCGAAGCAGTGGGCCGTCACGCGGGCGCCCAGCCGGTGCGCCTCGGCGATGGCCTCCCGGACCGCGCCGGGCGGCCAGCAGGCGGACAGGTCGCCGGTCTCGCGGTCGATCCAGTCGCCGACGAGCTTGACCCAGCCGTCGCCGCGGCGGGCCTCGCGGGCCACGTACGCGACGAGGTCCTCCGGCTCGATCTCGTGCGCGTAGTTGCGGATGTAGCGCTTGGTCCGGGCGATATGGCGGCCCGCGCGGATGATCCTCGGCAGGTCCTCGCGGTCGTCGATCCAGCGGGTGTCGGAGGGCGACCCGGCGTCGCGCAGCAGCAGGGCGCCCGCGTCGCGCTCCGTGAGCGCCTGCTTCTCGCTGGTCTCCGGGGAACGGGGCCGTGCGCGTCGAGCCCCACGTGGCAGTGGGCGTCGACGAGTCCGGGCAGCGCCCAGCCCTCGACGAGCCGGACGTCCCGCGCCCCGGCCGGACGCTCGTAGGTGACCCTCCCGTCGACGACCCAGAGTTCGTCCCGGACGTCCATGCCGTCCCCGGCGCCCGGGGCACTCGCGGCACCCCGGCGTTCGCGCCCGTACCGGCGGCGGCCCCGCCCCGCCCGCCGGACCGACGAGCACCCTTCCCTGACGTGCAGCACCACACGATCACTCATATGCGCACTCTACGAGGCGGCTCCGCGACGCATTCGCACGGTCTTCAGGCGGCCTTCGCCCGGCCTTCGTACCGCCTTCGCGTGGCCTTCGTACGACCCCGGACCTTGACGGGTGCATATCCAAATCGGAGGATCTGAGTTGCCGAATTCGGAAATCCATGTGAGAGCAGCTTCCCATACTCGTCTGCCCGCTTTCCCCATTCCTAAACACTGAGATTCCGTTTGCTCCGGACCCAGAAATTCAGACAGATCACGGAGCCGTTACGCATTTGTGACGCACTCCACAGTCGAAGCGTTTCGCCCGATAAGTCCCGTACAAACCACCATAGATCGCCGCCCGTCCGCGCGTACGCGCGACCCCGCGCGATAACACATCATCCTCGTCCACGTAACCCCTGCTGGCGATGCAATTTTGGATTCCGGTGGGTAAATTCAATTTGCATGACCGCCGCACAAGCAGACCTTGTACGTGCCCACAGCGGATTTCGAGAAATGCCGGAAGGGCTGGCCCTCGACACCCCACGGGTCGAGGACGGAGCAGCGATATGGCGCATTGCCCGCGACTCACGGACACTGGACCTCAACTCCTCCTACAGCTATCTGCTGTGGTGCCGCGACTTCGCGGCCACCTCCGCGGTCGCGCGCGACCGCTCAGGCGACCCGGTCGGCTTCGTCACCGGCTACATCCGTCCGGACCGGCCCCGCACCCTCGTGGTGTGGCAGGTGGCCGTCGACCAGAGCCAGCGCGGCCGGGGACTGGCCGCCGCTCTGCTGGACGGACTGACGGCGCGCGTCGCGAACACCTCGGACATCCGGGGCATGGAGACGACGATCACGCCGGACAACACGGCCTCGAACCGGCTGTTCACGTCCTTCGCCGAGCGGCACGGTGCCCGCATCGAGCGTACGGTGCTGTTCGACGGCGGTTTGTTCCCCGACGGCGCGCACGAGCCCGAGGTGCTGTACAACATCGGCCCGCTCGCGTCCCCGGCGGACCCGAGCTGACTCCGATCCACCGACGACGGCCGGTCCGCGCCGCACGCACCACCGCGGCGGCGGCCCCGGCCCCGATCCCACCTCCGCACACGGCTCCCGACTCCGGTTCCCGACTCCGCGTCCGACCCGCTCTCACCGAGCGGATCCGCCCGGGTCCGCCTCACTCCCCGTACACCACCTCACCCCTCGCCACTCGTCTCCCAGGAGAATGCTGTGACCATCACCCCGCCCGCCCTGAGCGTCTTCGAGGCCCTGGAGTCGGAGGTGCGCAGCTACTGCCGCGGCTGGCCCGCCGTCTTCGACCGCGCCCAGGGCAGCTACATGTACGACGAGGACGGCCACACCTACCTCGACTTCTTCGCCGGTGCCGGAGCCCTGAACTACGGGCACAACAACCCGGTGCTCAAACGCGCCCTGATCGACTACATCGAGCGCGACGGCGTCACCCACAGCCTGGACATGGGCACCACCGCGAAACGCGCGTTCCTGGAGACCTTCCAGAACACCGTGCTGCGCCCGCGCGACCTGCCGTACAAGGTCATGTTCCCGGGCCCGACGGGCACCAACGCCGTCGAGGCCGCGCTGAAGCTGGCCCGCAAGGTCAAGGGGCGCGAGGCGATCGTCTCGTTCACCAACGCCTTCCACGGCATGTCGCTGGGGTCGCTCGCCGTCACCGGCAACGCCTTCAAGCGGGCCGGCGCGGGCATCCCGCTGGTCCACGGCACGCCGATGCCGTTCGACAACTACCTCGACGGCCAGGTCCCGGACTTCCTGTGGTTCGAGCGGCTGCTGGAGGACCAGGGCTCGGGCCTGAACCAGCCCGCCGCGGTGATCGTGGAGACCGTGCAGGGCGAGGGCGGGATCAACGTGGCGCGGGCCGAGTGGCTGCGGCGCCTGGCGGACCTGTGCAAGCGCCGCGACATGCTGCTGATCGTCGACGACATCCAGATGGGCTGCGGACGCACCGGGCCGTTCTTCTCCTTCGAGGAGGCGGGCATCACCCCGGACATCGTCACCCTGTCGAAGTCCATCAGCGGCTACGGCCTGCCCATGTCGCTCACCCTGTTCCGGCCCGAACTCGACGTCTGGGAGCCGGGCGAGCACAACGGCACCTTCCGCGGCAACAACCCGCGTTCGTCACCTCGGCGGCGGCCCTGGACACCTACTGGGCGGACGGCCAGATGGAGAAGCAGACGCTGCTCCGCGGCGAGCAGGTCGAGCAGTCCCTTCGCGCCATCTGCGAGGAGCACCGGGACGCCGAGTACCGCGGGCGCGGTCTGGTGTGGGCGTGGAGTTCACCGACCCGGCGCGCGCGTCGGCGGTCTGCAAGCAAGCCTTCGGGCTCGGTCTGCTGCTGGAGACCTCCGGCCCGCAGAGTGAGGTCGTCAAGCTGCTGCCGCCGCTGACCGTGACGCCCGACGAGCTGGACGAGGGTCTGCGGATCTCGCCCGCGCGGTCCGCGAGACCGCGTAACTCCGCGCACACGCACGGGCGGGGCGACCCGCGCCGTACCGGGCGACCCGCCCGTGCGGCCTTGTCGCACCCGCCCTTAGCGGCGTGGGATACGAAAACCGACCCGAGAGAAAGGCAGCGACGTACCGTGATCGTCCGATCGTTCAAGGACATCGAGGGCACCGACCGGCACATCAAGTCCCAGTCGGGCACGTGGGAGAGCAAGCGGATCGTGCTCGCCAAGGAGGGCGTCGGCTTTCGCTCCACGAGACCACGCTCTACGCCGGCACGGAGACCACCATGTGGTACCAGAACCACATCGAAGCCGTCCTGTGCGTGGAGGGCGAAGCCGAGCTGACCGAAGAGGCGACCGGCACCAAGCACCTGATCACGCCGGGAACCATGTACTTGCTCAACGACCACGACAGGCACACACTTCGGCCCAAGACGGACTTCCGCTGCGTGTGCGTGTTCAACCCCCGCTCACCGGACGGGAGGACCATGACGAGAACGGCGTCTACGCGCTGTTGACCGAAACCGAGGAGGGCTGATTCCGATGACCACGGTCACTGACCTGTACCCCACCCGCGGGCGACCGAGGTGACCACACCGCGCCAGGACCCGGTCGTGTGGTCCGCGCCGGGCACCCCAGGCCCGATCGCGGCGAACGATCTGCGCGGCTTCGAGCGCGACGGCTTCCTCGCCATCGAGGAGCTGATCGGCGCCGACGAGGTGGCGCGCTACCAGGCCGAGTTGGAACGCCTGGTGAACGACCCGGACGTGCGGGCCGACGAGCGATCGATCATCGAGCCGAAGTCGAAGGACGTGCGGTCGGTGTTCGAGGTGCACCGGATCAGCGAGGTCTTCGCGGAGCTGGTGCGCGATCCGCGCGTCGTCGGCCGCGCACGCCAGATCCTCGGGTCGGACGTGTACGTGCACCAGAGCCGGATCAACGTCAAACCGGGCTTCGGGGCCTCCGGGTTCTACTGGCACTCGGACTTCGAGACCTGGCACGCGGAGGACGGCTTGCCGAACATGCGGACCGTCTCGGTGTCGGTCGCGCTGACCGAGAACTACGACACCAACGGCGGCCTGATGATCATGCCCGGGTCGCACCGTACGTTCCTCGGCTGCGCGGGCGCGACGCCCGAGGACAACTACAAGAAGTCGCTCCAGATGCAGGACGCGGGCACGCCCTCGGACGAGGCGCTGACCGCGCTCGCCGGGAACCACGGGATCAAGCTGTTCACGGGCAAGGCCGGTTCGGCGACCTGGTTCGACTGCAACTGCATGCACGGGTCGGGTGACAACATCACGCCGTACGCGCGCAGCAACGTCTTCATCGTCTTCAACAGCGTGGAGAACCAGGCGGTGGAGCCCTTCGCGGCGCCCGTCAGGCGGCCGGAATTCATCGGCGCGCGGGACTTCACACCGGTGACGTGAACCGGTGACCGGTGAGCGGTGACGTGAACCGGTGAAGTGAACCGAGCGCGGCGGGCGTCGATACCGGAGGACCCGGTACCGGCGCCCGCGGTGCGTCCCAGGGTCGCCCGGCGGGCGCTCACTCCCGGGGCAGCCGGGCGACCAGTTCCAGCAGCCGGTCCACGTCCGCGCCGCTGTTGTAGAGGTGGAAGGAGGCGCGCAGACTGCCCGCGCGGGCGGAGACCAGCGCCCGTCCCCGGCCAGCCGCTCCGCCGCGTGGCCGAGGCCCGGCACCGAGACGATCGCCGAGCCGGGCGCGTCCACGGGCCGGTGGCCGAGGTCGGTGAGCCCGGCCCGGAAGCGGTCGGCGAGCGCGCGGTCGTGGGCGCCGATGGCCTCGACGCCCACCTCCGCCAGCAGGTCCAGGAGTGCTGGGCGGCCACGTACGACAGCAGACTGGGGCTCTGGTCGTAGCGCCGCGCGGAGTGGGCCAGTTCCTCGACCACTCCGTAGCAGCTCTCCCAGGGCTCCTCGCCCGCGACCCAGCCCGCGAAGACGGGGTCAGCCCGCCGAGGTCGTCGGGGACGGTCAGGTAGGCGACGCCGTGCATGCCCAGCAGCCACTTGTGGCCGACGCAGACGGTGAAGTCCGCCCGGTCGGCCACCGGCGGCAGCCAGCCCATGGACTGGCTGACGTCGACCAGGTGCGGGCGCCGTGCGCGCGGGCGGCGGCGTCGATCGCGTCGAGGTCGGCGATCCGGCCGTCGGCGGACTGCACCAGGCTGGTGGCGACGAGGGCGGTGCCGGGCCGGACGGCCTCGGCGAGTCCGTCGAGCGGCACGAGGCGCGGCTTGAGGTCGCCGCGCATCGCGAAGGGTTGACCAGGGAGCTGAAGTCCTCTTCGGTGACGAGGACTTCGGCCCCTCGGGCAGGGCGGACGCGATCAGGCTGACGAACAGGGCGACCGAGCCGCCGAGCGCGACCCGGCGCTCCGGCACCCGGCGAGGTCGGCGTACCGGGCGCGGGTGTGGCGCGGGCCGCGAAGCCCAGCGGGTGAACCCGTCCCCGCCGCGGCGACGTCGATGGCGGCCTTCGCGGCGGTAACGGAGCGGGTGGGCGTCAGACCGCTGGACGCGGTGTTGGCGTACGTCGTCTGTGGCGCGAACTCGGCGCCTCCGAGGCTGTCCATGTCCATGCACTATGGAAGGCGCCGGGCTCCCCGTCCATCGCGTATTACTGTCGCCCACCTCCAAGCGATTCTTATCGAACCGGCCTGACCTGCGGTGAAGTCGGGTTTCAGTCGGCGAGGGCCGGATAGTCGGTGTAGCCTCGCGCGTCGCCGCCGTAGAAGGTGGCCCGCTGCGGGTGTTGTACGGGCCGCCCTCGGCGAGGCGGCGGGGCAGGTCGGGGTTGGCGAGGAAGAGCGTGGCGAAGGCGAGCAGGTCGGCCGTGCCGTCCTCGACGAGGGCCAGGTCCTCCGGGCCGACATGGCGCCCCTCGGCCGCCGGGTTGAGGATGAGGGTGCCGCTGAACCGCTTGCGCAGGGCGAGGGTCAGGTCCCTGCGCCCCACGTCCTCGCTGATGTGGAGATAGGCCGGGCCGAGCGGTTCGAGAGCGTCGACGAGCGCGGTGTACACCGGCTTCGGGTCGGGCTCGTCGATGTCGTTGTACGCCTTGCCCGGGAGATCCGCAGCCCCGTGCGGTCCGCGCCGATCGCGCCGACGACCGCGCGCACCACCTCCAGGGGAAGCGGATACGGCCCTCGACCGAGCCGCCCCAGGCGTCGGTGCGCAGGTTGGCGTTGGGCGCGAGGAACTGGTGCAGCAGATAGCCGTTGGCGCCGTGCACCTCGACGCCGTCGAAGCCCGCCTCGATCGCGTTCCGCGCGGCGGAGGCGAAGACGCCGACCGTCGCGTGGATCTCGCCGTCGGTCAGCTCGTGCGGCTCGACGAACGCGTGCGGCCCGTCGTGGTGTACACCTGCCCGCTGGCGGCCACCGGCGAGGGCCCGACGGGTGGAGTCCGCCGGGGAGCAGCGCCGGGTGACCGATCCGGCCGGTGTGCATGAGCTGCGCGAAGATCCGGCCCCGGCCTCGTGCACGGCGTCGGTCACCGTGCGCCAGGCGGCGACCTGGCCGGGGCTGTGCAGTCCGGGGTGTCGGGGTAGCCCTGGCCGACGGGGCAGGGCTGGACGCCCTCGGTGACGATCAGCCCGGCCGAGGCGCGCTGGGCGTAGTAGGCGGCGGTGTCCCGCGTGGGTGAGACCGGGGCCGTGGGCCCGGCTGCGGGTCATCGGCGCCATGACGATGCGGTTGGCCAGGCGCGTACCGGCGAGATCGACCGGATCGAACGCGGTGGTCATCGAGGCTCCCTCGGCTGGGTTCCGCTGAGTGCGGCGGCGGTGTACGGGGCCGGGCACGGTGGCCCGTGCGGCGGCGCCAAGGTCAACCATCCGCGGCCCCGGTTCATTTCCGGCGCCGCTCCCCGGCCTTCTGTCGTCGGGCCCGTACCGCCCGTACCGTGCGCTCCATGACGCATTCCGATCAGCTGGGGCGGTACTGGGAGACGACCGGAGCCGCGCACACCTTCACCCATCCCTGGACCCGGAGCTGCTGGCCCGGCACGTGGCGCCGGACGCGCGGATCCTGGACTACGGCTGCGGATACGGGCGGCTGGCGGCCGAGTTGACGGCGCTGGGCTACCGCGAGGTGCACGGGTGGATCCCTCGGCCGCACTGGTCGCCCGGGGCCGCGCCGACCACCCGGACTGCGGCTGGAGCAGGCGCGGGGCTGCCGCTGCCGCATCCCGACGGGGCGTTCGACGCGGCGCTGCTGTTCGCGGTGCTCACCTGCGTACCGGCGCCGCGCGCGCAGGAGGAGACCGTCGCCGAACTGGCGCGGCTGCTGCGGCCCGGCGGGTGCTGTACCTGAGCGACGTGCCGTTGCAGCGCGACGCCCACCACCGGGCGCGCTACGACGAGGCTCCGCCGCAGTCCGGTCCGTACGGGACGTTCCGCATCGAGGACGGCGGGTGTTCCGCCACCAGGACCCGGCGCTGCTGCGCGACCTGCTGCGCCGCCGGGCTTCGCGGTGGCCGACGAGCGCGAGGACGAGGTCCCCACGCTCGACTGCCGGACCGTCACCCGGCTTCAGCTGGTGGCGGTGCGCTCTTCCTGACGCCCGTCCAGGCGCCGCGGCAGGCCGAGCGGGTTCTCCTCGCGCAGCTCCGGCGGGAGCAGGGCCTGCGGCGTGTCCTGGTAGACCACGGGCGCAGCCAGCGCTCGATGGCGGTGCCGCCCACGGAGGTGGTGGTGGAGGTGGTCGCCGGGTACGGGCCGCCGTGGTGCTGGGCGGGCGCGACGGCCACGCCGGTGGGCCAGCCGTTGACCAGCACGCGCCCGGCGAGCGGGTGAGGTCGGCGAGCAGCCGGTGCCCCGGCCCTCGCCGTCGGTTCCGTCCGCCTCGGCGTCGCTGAGCTGGACCGTGGCGGTGAGGTTGCCGTCGAGGCGGCCGAGGACGGCGCCGACCTCGGCCTCGTCCGCGTACCGCGCGACGACGGTGACGGGGCCGAAGCACTCCTCCAGCAGCAGGTCGTGCGGCCCGCCCCGGTCGGCGAGCCGCGCGGCCGGGACGGTGAGGAACCCGGCGCTGACCGTGTGCTCGCCGCCCGCGCCCGGGTCACCGGCGTCTGGACGTCGGCGAGTTCGGCACGCGCGCGTACGCCCGCGACGAAGGCGTCCCGCATGCGGGAGTCCAGCAGCACCCGGCCTCGGTGTCGCTGACCGCGTCGGTGAGCGCCTCGACCAGCCGGTCGCCCGACGCGCCCTCGGGGCCAGCACCAGCCCCGGCTTGACGCAGAACTGGCCGACGCCGAGCGTCATGGAGCCCGCGAGGCCGGTGCCGATCTGCTCGGCCCGCTCCTCGGCGGCGGCGGCCGTGACGACGACCGGGTTGAGGCTGCCCAGCTCGCCGAAGAACGGGATCGGCCGGGGCGGCCGCGGCGGCGTCGAACAGGGCGCGCCCGCCGCGGATCGAGCCGGTGAACCCGGCGGCGGCGAGCAGTGGGTGCGCGATGAGCGCCACGCCCGCCTCGAAGCCGTGCACCAGGGCGACGACGGCCGGGTCCACGCCCACGCGCTCGGCGGCGCGGCGCAGCAGCGCGGCGCTCAGCTCGGAGGTGGCGGGTGGTCGGGGTGCGCCTTGACGACGACGGGCAGCCGGCGGCCAGGGCGCTGGCGGTGTCGCCGCCCGGCACGGAGAACGCGAAGGGAAGTTGCTGGCGCTGTAGACGCCGACGACGCCGAGCGGCAGCTTGTAGCGGCGCAGGTCGGGCCAGGGCGGGTCTGGGTGGCGTCCGCGTGGTCGATCCGTACGTCGAGGAAGGCGCCCTCGTCGACGACGTCGGCGAAGGCCCGCAGCTGGTAGGTGCTGCGGGTCAGCTCGCCGCCGAGCCGCACCGGGCCGAGGGCCGTCTCGGCGTCCGCCGCCTCCACGAGCTGGTCGCGGGCCTCGTCGAGGAGGTCGGCCGCGGTGCGCAGCAGGGCGGCCCGCACCGTCCGGTCCCCAAGCCCGCCCGGGCGGCGTGCGCCGCGCGTACGACGCGGTCCACCTCCTCGGACGTGGCCTCGTCGGCGACCTGCTCCCGCTGCTTTCCGGTTCGGGGTCGACGCTCCACACTGGTGCTGACACGGCGGGCTTCCTCCTGCTGTGTTGCCGCTGCCTTGCGTCACGCACATCGGGTGTTGTTCGATATGCTGAACGCTGTCTCTGATGATGAATCTCATCGGGACTCTATGACCGGTCGAACAGAGGGTCAAGGGCAGATGTCCGCTGCGAATGGGGCGCCGCGCCGCGGGCCGATGGAGGGTGGCGCGCAGGTCAAGTCGGCCGTGCGCACCGTCGAACTGCTGGAGTTCTTCGCGGGCCGACCGGGCATGCACAGCCTGGCCGCCGTCCAGGAGGCCGTCGGCTACCCGAAGTCGAGCCTGTACATGCTGCTGCGCACCCTGGTGGAGTTGGGCTGGGTCGAGACCGACGCCACGGGCACGCGCTACGGAATCGGGGTGCGGGCCCTGCTGGTGGGCACCTCGTACATCGACGGTGACGAGGTGGTGGCCGCCTCCCGGCCGACCCTGGACCGGCTCTCGGACGACACCACCGAGACCATCCACCTCGCCCGCCTCGACGGCACGAACGTGGTGTACCTCGCCACCCGCCAGTCGCAGCACTACCTGCGCCCCTTCACCCGGGTCGGCCGTCGGCTGCCGGCCCACTCCACCTCGCTGGGCAAGGCGCTGCTCGCCACGTACACCGACGAGCAGGTCCGCAAGATGCTCCCGGAGACGCTGAGTCCGCTGACCGAGCACACGATCACCGACCGCGAGAAGTTGATCGAGGAGCTGCGCCTCATCCGCGAACAGGGGTACGCGGTGGACCGCGAGGAGAACACCCTCGGGCTGCGTTGCTTCGGCATCGCCATCCCCTACCGCACCCCGGCGCGCGACGCGATCAGCTGCTCGGTGCCGGTGGCCCGGCTGACCACGGCACACGAGCAGATGATCAAGGACGCGCTGTTCGACGCGCGCGACCGCCTCACGCTCGCCACGCGCCGCCTGTGACGACGGGGCGGAAGTGACCGCGGGACGGCGGTGACTTCCGGGCGGGGCGACCTCCGGACAGGAGTGACCTCGGGGCGGGGCGATCGCCGAATCAGGGCCGGTCCATCGGGGCGCCGATGGCACTGCCGTCCGCCACCAGCAGGAAGGTGGTCATCGGCAGGCCGCCGTCGGGCAGCCGGACACCGGGCAGGCGCGCCGGGTCGGTGGTCGTCAGCCGCGGCATCCGGACGCCGGGGTTCCAGCTGTTGCCGTGCGAGGCCGCGGAGTTGGCGACGCGGGGCGAGTCGCCGTTGCCGAGCGCCAGGTTGCCGTCGAGCCGCGCGGCGGCGCGGGAAGACGTACCCGCTGCCCTCGTTGGCGTACGCCGTGGTGCGATCCAGCCGGACGGCACCGGAGTTGCCGTCCGCGTCGAAGCCGTGCTTGCTGTTGTCCCAGGCCACCGACGTCCGTACGACATGGCCCGCGGCGGCGCGGCCGAGCTGCCGCCGCCCAGTTGGAAGCCGCTGCCGGCGCCGGTGAAGTGGGGATGCGCCAGCGGTTCCGGCCGTTGCCGTACGCCCAGCTGTGGTCGATGACGACGGGGCCCGCCCAGTTCCACAGGTCCATGCCGTCGTCGCTGTTGTTGAACACCCGCGCGCCGACGATCCGGTTGTCCCGGCCGGAGCCGTGGGTGAGGGCGATGCCGTCGGCACGTGAACCGCCGGTGGAGTCATCGTGGTTGGCGTAGGAGTCCACGTCCCGCACGAGGTTGTGGTCGCTGCCGGCACCGCGCAGGATCACGCCGGAGTCGCCGTTGTCGTGCGCGGCCAGATCCTTCAGCACGATGCCGGAGCAGGAGGTGCACACCAGGCCGCCCGCGGGGCGTCGTGCAGGTCCAGCCCGAGATCGTCCAGTAGTCGGCGCTGAGCGAGACCAGCGGGGATCCGACGGGCAGGTGGGAACCGTCGACCCGGACCTTCTCCGAGCGGTACGGGCGGATCCGGATCCGTTCGTCCGCCGTGCCGTTGACGGAGCTGCGCAGCGTGCGCGTCGGCCGGTACGTGCCCCGCGCACCTCGATGGTGGTACCGCGCTCGGCGGCGGAGAACGCCTTGCCCAGCGTGCGGTACGGCTCGGCGAAGGTGCCCGGGCACTGTCGCTCCCGCCGGGTGCCACGTACACGGACGTCGAGACCGCGCTGGCGCCCTCGGACGAGGCGGTCAGGTAGACGCCGACGATGGCCGACGCCGCGATGACCGCCGTGCCCAGCGGAAGCGTACGGTCCTTCCGCCTGCGGTGACGTCCTCGCTTGCGTCCCATGGCAACTCCTGTTCTGCGTCGGGACATACGGACCGGAAGTGGCGCACCGGTCGTTCCGTGCCGTAGTTGCCGCCCGCACAGCTTAAGTTCCCCGGTCGTCCCGAGTGCATAGATTACGTAATCGGGATCGTTTGGTGACCATTGAATGTCGGTTCTGCTCGCTTGATGGACGAGGCGCCGCGCGTGGCGTCCGGGGATGCTCATGGCACCTCGAAAGAGGGATATGCCAGGCGCAGCACGGCACAGGTGTTCCCGTGCGGACAGCGGACCGGAACCGCGGACGGCGGACGGCGGAGGGCGCGGACCGGGACCACGGGAAGGGGAGGCCGGGCGGGGCCAGGTAACACCCGGCCTCCCCGCTCAGGGTCCGTTCCGCTGAGGAACCCGTGCGGTGTGGTCGTGCGGTCCGCGTCGCGCCGGCCGAAACCGACCGGACGCCCGCATTATGCGGGGCGAACGGCCGGGCGGGATACGGGCGTCGGCGACGGCCCGGTTCCGGCGCCACGCCTTCCCTGTACGCGTACCCGTTCCGGGGCGGTTGTCCCCGCGCGAAGCACAACTCCCGGACCGGACAGGACGGTTCCCCACGGGACGGAACCCCGGAGTCCGGCTCAGCGCGGCCCCGCCAGCGCGTCCCGTACGGCGTCGAGGTCCGCGTCGGAGGCCAGCCCCGCGTGGTACAGGCGGAGTTCGTCGGCACCGAGCGCGGCGGCGTGCGCGGCGTCGTCCGCGAGCGCGGCGGACGGCCGCCCATCCCCGAGACCACGGTGAAGTTGGCCGCCAGCGTGCCCCCGCCGTCCGCTCCCCGGCCCGCTCCCGGCGCGCCCGTGCGAAGGGCGTGAGCACGCCCTCGCGCGCCGCGTCGTCGCCGGTGCACGGCAGCACCACCCGTCCGCGTGCGCGAGCACGCCCGCCGGTCCACCCGGCGTTGGCGCCGCAGCGGTACGGCGCCGGGTCCGCGTGCAGCAGCACCGGAACCCGGGTGCGGCGGCGGCCCGTACGGCGGCGACGGCGTCCCGCTGGAGGCCGTCGGCGACCCGGTCGCGCCAGGCGGCCACGAGGGCGGCGAGGTCGGCGCCGAGCAGCTCGCGCACGGCGTCCCACTCCCGCCCGGTCGCCCGCGCCGCCCCGCCGCCCACCGCTCGGCCGGACCACACCGGTTCCAGGGCGCGGCGCACGGCCAGCCGCAACTCCTCCGGATCGGCGCCGAGTCCGGCGTAGCCGTCGCGGCAGCTGTCGCAGAAGCACAGCGACATCAGGTACTGCGCGGCGCCGTCGAGCGGCACCCCGCCGATCTTGTCGTGCGCGTGCAGATGGGCCAGGCCGTACCAGCCGCAGGACTCCAGCTCGGTGCCGCGCGCGCCGGGACGGACGGCCGCCTCGGCCGCCAGGTCGATCAGGTACGCGCGCACCTCGGGGCGGGCGACGCACGGCGCCCACGGGTAGCGGTCGCCGTAGGCGTTCCGTACCGAGGTGTGCGGAAGCCCTCGCCCAGGCGGGAGTTGTGCGCGAGGACCACCCAGGTGTGCACCTCCAGACCGGCGTCGGCCAGGGCCCGCGCCGCCTCGCCGAACGGATCGGCGCCGTCCACCCACGACTGCTCGTACGGGCGCAGCGGGCGGCCCGCCCAGCGGTCCGGGTCCGGCGGGTAGAGGACGGCGGCGTGCCGTGCGGTGACCACGCGGTGGCGCGGGTGACGCGGCGTCAACGCGCGCGTGGAGTGGTACGCCGAGGCGAGCGTGACCTGCTCGACACCGAGACCGGCGACGCGGCGGGCGGCGTCCGGGTCGCCGACGACGTCCCAGGGGTAGACAAAGGCGGAGGCTTTCAACGCGGATCCCTCTCGCTCGGCTCTGCGGATCAGCTCGCGCCGGGGCGTCGGCGAGCAGCGCGTGGCCGCGCTCGATCAGCTCGGCCAGCTCCTCAAGGTGGGCGGGGACGGTTCGCTCAGCGGCGGGCGGACCTCTCCCACGTCCAGACCGCCCAGTCGGACACCCGCCTTGACCAGCGAGACGGCGTACCCGCGACCCTTGTTGCGCAGTTCCACCAGCGGCCGGTAGAAGCCGTCCAGGAGGCGGTGGGCGGTCGCGTCGTCCCGGTGGTGAGCGCGTGGCGGAAGGCGAGGGCGATCCGGGGCGCGAAGCAGAAGACGGCCGAGGAGTAGAGCAGGACGCCGAGCCCCGGTAGGCGAGCCCGGTCAACTCGGCGGTGGGCAGCCCGTTGAAGTAGCGGAAGTCGCGGTCCGGGAGTTCGGTGCGCACGGCGCTGATGACGCGCTGTAGCAGGTCGAGGTCGCCCAGGCCGTCCTTGAGCCCGACGATGCCGGGGACGCGGGCCAGTTCGACGACGGTGGGCGGGGTGAAGACAGCGTTGTCGCGCTGGTACACGATGACGTCGAGGTCCGTCGCGTCCGCGAGGGCGGTGTAGTGCCGCAGCAGCCCGCCTGGTCGGCGACGACCAGGTACGGCGGCATGGCCAACAGCCCGTCCGCGCCCGCCTCCTCGGCGAGCCGGGCGAACCGCGCGGCGAGCGCGGTGCCGTATCCCGCGCCCGCGACCACGGGCACCGGCCCGCGGCCTCCGCCACGGCGGCGGCCACGCAGTCCTGGTACTCCTCGGGGTCAGGGCGTGGAACTCCCCGTCCCGCAGCAGGCGAAGACGGCTCCGGCGCCCGCCTCGATCCCGCGCGCACGTGCGCGCGGTAGACGTCGAGATCCACGGCGCCGTCCGGTCCGTAGGCGGTCACGGGGAAGAACAGCAGTCCATCGAGGCGCTGGGCGAGCGAGGATGAGGTCACGGACTCTCCCTGTCGTGTGCGCCGACCCGCCACCGCTCCACCGCGTGCATGTTTCTGATCGGCATCTATATTCGTGAACATCGCCACGGTAGGACAGCGCCATCGCGCCGGTCAAGGCCGCGAGCGACCCACGAGAGCGAATTCCCGCCGCGCCGCGCCCCTTGACGCGCCCGCCCGCAATCCTTAGCGTGTCCATGCTTCTGAACGGCATTTATATAGAGAACCCTCCCTTATGGCGAGAATCGACCGCGCGAACCCACCGCGAGAACCCGTCCGCAGGCCCTCTGGAGGAGATCCGTCCATGCCCGCTCCCGCACCGTCCTGCTCACCGGCGCCGCCGGCGGCATGGGCACCCTGATGCGCGAGCTGCTCCCCGCCCACGGCTACGAGCTGCGCCTGCTCGACGTGCGTCCCGTCGAGGGCGCTCCGGACGCGATCACCGCGGACCTCGCCGACCGGACGCGCTGCGGGAGGCCGTGCGGGGCGTCGACGCGATCATCCATCTCGCGGGCATCTCCTGGAAGCCCCTTCGAGAAGATCCTGCGCGACAACATCGCGGGCACGCAGCACCTGTACGAGGCGGCTCGCGAGGAGGGCGTGCGCCGCGTCGTCTTCGCCTCCAGCAACCACGTCATGGGCTTCCACCCGCGCCCCGTCGGCGACGATCCGCTGCTCACCCTCGACAGCCCGCGCCGCCCCGACACCTACTACGGCGTCTCCAGGCGTTCGGCGAGGACCTCGCCTCCTACTACTGGGAGAAGCACGGCATCGAGACCGTCGCCATCCGGATCGGCTCCTGCTTCCCCGAACCGACCTCGGTGCGCATGCTGTCGGTCTGGATGAGCCCGGCCGACGGCGCCCGGCTGCTGCACGCCGCCCTGACCGCCGAGAACGTCGGCTACACCGTCGTGTACGGCAGTTCGGCCAACACCCGCCTGTGGTGGGACATCGCGCCCACGCGCGTTGGGGTACGAGCCGCAGGACGACTCGGAGGTGTACGCGGCGAAGCTCATCGCCGAACAGGGCGAACTGGACCCCGACAACCCCGACCACGCCCACCTGGGCGGCCACTTCTGCACCAACCCGCCGATCTGGCCGTACTAGGGTCCGCTTTCGAGGGAAGCGGCCCGTACGGACAGTCGGCGGGAACAGCGGGTCAAGGAACCGTAAAGCAGGGCCGTTCGTTACGGCAGTCATGACCGCTATGACACCCGGCTCGAATCTCCCTCCCCGTCGCGCGCGTGGCGGTGGACGTCACCGCCCCGGTGCGGCTCGACGTATCGGGCCTGCTGCTCACCGCCGACGGCAAGGTGCGCTCCGACGACGACTTCGTCTTCTACAACCAGCCCGCCGGGCCCGGCGTGACCCACCGCGCGGGGTCCGGCGGGACAGGCGACACGATCACCGTGGACACGGCCGCTGTCCCGGCCGACATCGAGAAGATCGTGGTGACCGCGAGCCTGGACACCCCGGGGCCACGTTCGCGGGCACCGAGCCGACCGCCACCGTGCGCGGCGCCGACGACGGCTCCGTCGTCGCGTCCTTCACCCGCCCGGCTCGGCGCCGAGACGGCGCTGGTGACGGTGGAGATCTACCGGCGCGCGGGCGCGTGGAAGGTGCGCGCGGTGGGCCAGGGTACGCCAACGGGCTGGCCGGTATCGCCACCGACTTCGGCGTCTCCGTCGAGGAGCCCGCCGCCCGCCGGTCGCGCCGCCCGCGCCCGCGGCGCCGCGGCCGCCCGCCCGCAGGGCCTCGCCGCGCAGATGCCGCCGCCCCGCCCGCCGCCGCCCCGGCGGCCCCGCCGCCGCTCCGGGCCCGCCGGGAAGATCAACCTGGACAAGGGCCGGGTCAACCTCCAGAAGAACCAGACCGTCTCCCTGGTCAAGGGCGGCCAGCCGCTGCTGAGTTCGGTGAAGATGGGCCTCGGCTGGGAGCCCGCGTTCCGCTCCAAGGACATCGACCTGGACGCGTCCGTCATCGCCTTCGGCGTGGACCGCAAGAAGATCGACGCCTGCTTCTTCGGCAAGCTCACGATCCTGAACGGGGCGATCCAGCACTCCGGCGACAACCTCACCGGCGAGGGCAGCGGGGACGACGAGACCATCACCGTCCACCTGAGCGGGCTGCCGCCGGAGGTCACCGGCCTGGTCTTCACGGTCAACTCCTTCTCGGGACAGAAGTTCACCGACGTCGCGAAGGCGTACTGCCGCCTGCTGGACGCCCAGACGAACGAGGAGCTGGCGCGCTTCGACCTCACCCACTCCGAGTCCCGCACCGGGGTGCTGATGGCGAAGATGATCAAGCAGTTCTCGGGTGAGTGGGAGATGACCGCGATGGGCGACTACGTCGACTCACGCACCGTGCGCGGCATGGTCAAGCCCGCCGGAAAGGCGCTCTGAGCCCGAGCCCGCTCCGGCCCGCCGGGCGAGTCCGGTGAGGCGGGCCAGCCGCCGGTAGGAGTCGAGCAGTTCGGCGCGGTCGTAGGTGCTGGTGGTGACCAGCACCTCGGCCGCGCCGCTGCGTGTGATCAGCCCGTCGAGCGCGTCGGCCACCTCGTCCTCGGTGCCGTGGAGGTGGCCGCGCAGCCCCTGCTCGTAGAACTCGCGGCCCCGCGCGGAGAGTTCTTCGCCTCGGCCCGCTCCGCGGGATCAACGGCGGAAGCTGCCGTGCGTACGGGAGTGGGCCATCGCCCACGCCTCGGGCACCAGCAGCCGCCGGGCCCGCTCGGTGGTGTCGGCCACCGCGATGTCGCCCGCCACCACCACGTACGGCTCCGCCGCCCACGGCGAGGGGCGGAAGGCGCTCCGGTAGCGCTCAATCGCCCGCAGCATCCGGTCCTCGCCCCGCAGCCCGCCGATCACCAGCGGCAGCCCGGCCTCGGCCGCGATGTCCGCCCCGGCGCCGGTGGCCAGGGCGAAGGGGCGGGCCGCAGCCCTCCGCGGGTAGACGTGGACGTCCGGGTGGGCGCTGCGGGCGCCGCCGGTGAAATAGCCCAGCAGCTCGGCGATACGCGGGCCGAAGTCGTCGGCCGCGTCCTGCCGGTGCCCAGGGCGCGCCGGACCCCGTCGGTGAAGCCGACCGACCGGCCCAGGCCCATGTCGATACGGCCGGGTGCAGCGACTCCAGCACGCCGAACTGCTCGGCCACCACCATCGCCCGGTGGTTGGGCAGCATCACCCGCCGGTGCCCACCCGGATCCGGACCGTGGCCGCGGCGACCGCCGCGGCCAGGACGGTCGGCGCGGATCCGGCGACGCCGGGCACGCCGTGGTGCTCGGAGACCCAGAAGCGGTGGTACCCCAGTTCCTCGGCGGACCGCGCGAAGTCCACGGTGTCGCGCAGCGCCGGAGTGCCCTGCCCTCGCGGGTGCGGGAACGGTCCAGAACGGAGAAGCGGGTGGCCCGCAGGATGGCACTCACCTTCTGGTCAACAACCGGGACACCGGGAGATTCCGGGCCGGGCACGCGCGGGCGGCGCGGGCCCGGCCCGAGGACGTATGGGCCGTGGGTCAGCCGCGCTGCCGCCGCCAGGGGCCGGTGATCGCGAGCATGATCCCGGGCGTCTGGATGTTGGCGAAGAGCGTCTTGCCGTCGGGCGAGAAGACGACCCGGCGAACTCGCTGTACTCCGGCTCCTCCGCCGACCCGATGTTCAGCTCGTTGCGCGCGATCGGGTACGTACGGCCCTCGTCGGTGGCGCCGAAGAGGTGCTGGACGCCCTCGCCGTCCTCGGCGATGACCAGGCCGCCGTACGGGGAGACGGTGATGTTGTCGGGCCCGTCGAACGCGCCTTCCTTGCCCGGGTCGGGGTTGACGCCCAGCAGCACCTTCAGGGTCAGCGTCCGGCGCCGCGGGTCGTAGAACCAGACCTGCCCGTCGTGCTGGACCGGGCTCTCCTCGCGCGCGTAGGACGACACGATGTAGGCGCCGTCGTCGGCCCACCACATGCCCTCCAGCTTGCGGGCGCGGGTGATCTGGCCGTCGTCGAACTGCTTGCGGACCGGCGTGGTCCGCGCGTCGCGCTCGGGCACGTCCACCCAGTCGACGCCGTAGACGGTGCCGATCCTCGTGGCGCGCGAGAGGTCGTCCACGTAGCCGCCGCCGGAGTCGAAGCACCGGGCGCCTGGAGCACGCCCGCGTCGTCGGCGAGGGTGCGCAGCTTGCCGCGGCCGTGCCGGAAGCCGTGCGGCGGCGTCCAGCGGTAGAACAGGCCGTTGGGGTCGGCGGAGTCCTCGGTCAGGTAGAGGTGCCCGCGCCGGGTGTCGACGACGACGGCCTCGTGCTCGTACCGGCCGAGGGCCTTGATCGGCTGCGGGGAACGGTTGGCCCGGCGGTCGTGCGGGTCCACCTCGAAGACGTAGCCGTGGTCCTTGGTCATGCCGTTCTCGCCGGCCCGGTCCGCGGTCTCCTCGCAGGTCAGCCAGGTGCCCCAGGGCGTGCGCCCGCCCGAGCAGTTCTGCGCGGTGCCCGCGATGCCGACCGACTCGCTCACGTGGTCGCCGTGCTTGGAGATCTCCACGATGGTGCAGCCACCGGGGCCGCCGGGTCGTAGACCAGCCCCTCGGCGAGCGGCACCGGGTACTCCCAGTCCGAGCGCGGCCCCTTCAGCTCGTGGTTGTTGACCAGTACGGTCCCGCCGCGGCTGCCCTCGAAGGTGGCGGTGCCGTCGTGGTTGGAGGGTGATCTCCCCGACTCCAGCCGGGTCTCGCCCGAGCGCGTGATGACCTTGTACGAGAAGCCCGCGGGCAGGGCGAGGATGCCGTCCGGGTCCGGGATGAGCGGGCCGTAGCCGAGCCCGTGGTGGCCGTGGCGGTCCTCCGCGCCGCTCTCCGCCGCGTACGCCTCGCCGGTGAGGCCGCCGGGCGCGGTGGCGAGCACGCCGACGCTGCCCGCGAGGGCCACTCCGGCGCCGGTCTGGGCGGAACGCTTGGCGAAGTCTCTTCGGGTGAGCGCCATCTTCATCTCCTGAATGACCTGATCCGTCCTAAGGCTGCGGCCACACGCTCCCGTCCGAATCCGAACGCCAGTTGAACGGGACGCGACATCACCGGACACATTGCCGCCGCGGCCCGCGGGCCCGTGGCTCCGCGGCCGCCGGGCGGCGGGTCATGCCGTCCGTCCCGCCCCGCCCCGCCGGCGGGAGGCGGGCGGGAACTCGTCCCGCCCCGCCGGTCGGGAGACGCGTGAACGGTCCCGGTCAGGGGACACGTGAGCGACCCGGTCAGGAGGCGCGGGAGCGCGCCTTGAAGGCCGCCTTGCGCGCCTCCTTGGCGGTCTTCTTGTCCGGGTGCAGCCGCCCCATCGCCTCCAGCACCTCGGCGGTCGCCGGGTGGTCCACCTGCCACGCCGTGTCGAAGAACGCGCCGGACTGGTCGACCAGCCCGCGCACCAGGTCCCGCAGCTCCGCCGAGTCCCCTCGGCGGCCAGCTGGGCCGCGATGGTGTCCACCGTCAGCCAGAACACCATCTCCTCCGAGGGCTCCGGCACGTCGGGCGTGCCGTGCTCGGTGAGCCAGACCCGGGCGAGCCCGCCCAACTGCCGGTCGTCGAGCACCTCGCGGAGCGCGGGCTCGGCCTCCGCCCCGACCAGGGACAGCGTCTGCTGGCAGGTGAGGCGGCGCAGCGGGCACGCGCGTCGTCGCCCCGGGCGGCGGTGAGCAGATCGCGGGCGGCCTCGTCCGGGGCGCGGCGCGCCAGCCACAGCTCGGCCTCGGTCTGCGCGGCGGAGTCCGGGTGCGAGGGCAGCGCGTCCAGCAGGGCGGCGGCGCCGCTCTCGGCGAGGTCGCCGACGGCGGGCGCGGCCACCCCGGCGTCGAGCATCCGGGAGCGCACGGCGTACACGCCCAGCGCGGTGAGGCGCACCAGGCCGTAGCGCGCGACGTCGTCCTCGTCCGGCTCGTCGGAGCGCGCGGAGGCCGCGGCCGTGCCCGCCGGGCCGCCACCGGAGGCGCCCTCGCCCGGGCCTTCTCGCCGTCGGCCCCTCGCCGTCGACCTCCTCGATGAGTGCCTCGTCCAGCGGCTGGTACGCCACGCAGCCGGTCGCCGCGAGCATCCGGAACTGCTCGTCGAGGCGGAGCATCGCCTGCGACACCTCTTCGAGGACGTCGTCCGTGGGCTCCTCCATCTCGTCCGGGACGATCACGGAGGCGGCGAGCGCGGGCAGCGGCACGTCCCGGCCGCCCGGCTCCTCACCCATGGCGGTGAGCATGTAGAGGTTGCCGAGCACGGCGTCGAGGAAGTCGGCCTCCTCCTCCGGGCTCCAGTCCAGGAGTCGAGGTCCAGCTCGCCCTCGTCGTCCATCCGGTCGACGATGTCCGCGAGCCCGGGGCCGCGGCGTCGGCGAGGACGGCCTCGAAGCCGCCGAGCCAGATGTCCAGCACGTCCCGGGGCCACCCTCGGTGATCAGCCGCAGTTCCTCGCCCGCCCTGGCGATCCCGCCCGCCCCCGCGGCGGCCTGGGCGTCCTCTTCGGGTCTTCGCCCGCCCCTCGGCGTCCTTGTCCGGCCCTCGGCGCCGGGGCCACGATCTCCACGAGCCCGGTGTCCACGGCGGTCTGCCACGCCTCGGCCGCCAGCCCCGGGCCGTCCGGGTCGTCCCCGAGGTCCAGGTGGGCGACGGCGGCCCGCTGGTCCTCCTCGGACAGCTCGCCGTTCGCCCCGTCGGCCTGCCTGGCCCGGCCCAGCGGGCGAGCCGCACCGCGCGGGCGAAGAGCGGCGCGGCGAGCGCTTCCGCGCCAGCTCCGCGTCGTCGCGGAGCCGCACGGGCGGCAGGGTGGGACGGTCATCGGACATGGTCGGAGGTCTCCTTGAGGGTTGCGGGAACGCGCGGTGCGGAGCTGGAGAGTTCGGGTACCGGCGGTTGTTCGGGTGTTCTGCGGAACGTACGGGGCTCGCGCCGCCGGACGCGGACGTCCGCGCCGGTCGGGCGGGCCTCCGCTGGTGTCCGGCGTGCGTGCCGGGTAGCTGGTGTCGGGCGTGCGTGCCGGGTACGCGTGCGCGCACGCGTAGGACTCGCGCGCACGCGTGCGGACCGGCGCGGCGCCCCGCCCGGCACACGCGGCCGGGCTCCAGCCTAGACGGATTTGGGCCGGTGCCACCCGGTTCAGGCTGCCGTCGCCTGACGTACACCGGGCATCCCTTGACAACGGGTGCGGGAGGCCACGAAATTGACGCGCGTAGAAGACCACCCGCTCCTGCCCGGAAGGCTCTTCATGTCCCTCGCCCCTTCCGACGCGCCCGTCCTCGCGGTCCCCGTACCCGCGTGGAACGGTCTCCGTCGCCTCCCTCTCCGCCGTCGCGGCCGCCGTCCTGGCCGCCGGTCTGCTCGTCGCCCCGCAACCCGCCTCCGCCGCCGGGGTCCGCGTCCACGACGTCCAGGGCGCCACCCGGATATCCCCGCTCGCCGGACAGCGGGTCACCGGCGTGCCGGGACGGTCACCGCCGTCCGCGCGTTCGGCTCCTCGCGGGCTTCTGGCTCCAGGACCCGCACCCCGACCGCGACCCGGCCACCAGCGAGGGCGTCTTCGTCTTCACCGGCTCGACCACCCCGGACGTGGCGGTCGGTGACGCGGTGCTCGTCTCCGGGACGGTGAGCGAGTACTACCCCGGCGGCGCGGACGCGGGCGCGCAGTCGGTGACCGAACTGACCAAGGCCAGTTGGACGGTCGAGTCCGCCGGCAACCCGCTGCCCGCCGCGTTCCGCCTCACCCCGCGTCGCTGCCCGACCGGTACGCCCCGGACGCGGGCGGCGGCTCCGTCGAGGACCTGCGGCTGCGCCCCGGCTCGTACGCGCTGGACCGGTACGAGTCCCTGGAGGGCATGCGGGTCTCCGTCCGGGACACCCCGGTGGTCGGCCCCACCACCGCCTACGACGAGCTGTGGGTGACGGCCGAGCCGCGCCACCACCGCACCGGCGCGGCGGCGCGCTGTACGACTCCTACCGCGACCCCAACCCGGGCCGGGTGAAGGTCACTTCCTCATCCCGTTCTCCGAGCGCCCCTTCCCCGAGGCGAACGTGGGCGACGCGCTGACCGGCACCACCGCGGGCCCGCTGGACTACGACGGCTTCGGCGGCTACGCGCTCCAGGCGACCACCCTGGGCGAGCTGTCCTCCGGCGGCCTCACCGCCGAACGCACCCGCCCGCAGGGGCGGACGAGCTGGCCGTCGCGACGTACAACGTGGAGAACCTCTCCCCAAGACCGCGCGGGCGAAGTTCGACCGGCTCGCCGGGCGCTGGTGCGCGACCTCGCCTCGCCCGACGTCGTCGCCCTGGAGGAGGTCCAGGACGACGACGGCGCGACGGACGACGGCGTGGTGAGCGCGGGCGTGACGCTGAAGAAGCTCACCGAGGCGATCCGCGCGGCGGGCGGGCCCGCCTACGAGTGGCGGCAGATCGATCCGGCCGACAAGCAGGACGGCGGCGAGCCGGGCGGCAACATCCGCACCGCCTTCCTCTTCAACCCCGAGCGGGTGTCCTTCACCGACATCCCCGGCGGCGACGCCACCACCCCGGTCACGGTCGGCGGCGGCGAGGGCGCGGTGGAGCTGTCCGCCTCGCCCGGCCGGATCGACCCGGCGAACAGCGCCTGGAACGACAGCCGCAAGCCGCTGGTCGGGGAGTTCTCCTTCCGTGGCCGCCCGGTCTTCGTCGTCGCCAACCACTTCAACTCCAAGGGCGGCGACCAGCCCTGGACAGCCGGTTCCAGCCCCGGCCCGGTCCTCGGAGACCCAGCGCGCCGCGCAGGCCGACGCGGTGGGCGGCTTCGTGCGCGAGCTACTGGGCGTGGACCCGGACGCGGCGGTGGTCGTGGCGGGCGACCTGAACGACTACCCGTTCTCCCCGCGCTGGCCGGGCTCACCGAGGACGGCGCGCTCACCGACCTGGTCGAGCGGCTGCCGCGCGACGAGCGGTACGGCTACGTCTACAACGGCAACTCGCAGGTGCTCGACCACATCCTGACCAGCCGCGCGCTGGCCCGGCCCGACTACGACATCGTCCACGTCAACGCCGAGTTCGCCGACCAGTCCAGCGACCACGACCCGCAGGTGGTCCGGCTGAGGCCGTAGCGGAGCCGAGATGTTGACGGCGGCACGGCTCCATGGACCCGTACGCCGAAGGGACCCAGAATCCGCCGGAGAGCACATCCGACCGAGCGGAGCGTGACGCCATGTCCCGGGCCCTTCGGCCGTACGGCCGCCGCCATGATCACCCCGTTCGCCGAGGACGGCGGTCTGGACCTCGACGGCGCCCAGCGCCTCGCCGCCCACCTGGTGGACCGGGAGGGCTGCGACGGGCTCGTCCTGAACGGCACCACGGGCGAGTCGCCCACCACCTCCGACGCGGAGAAGGCGGCGCTGGTACGGGCCGTGGTCGAGGCCGTCGGGGACCGCGCGGCCGTCGTCGCGGGTGGGCTCGCCGGACACCCGGCACACGGTGGAGCTGGCCAGGGCCGCCGAACGCGCGGGCGCGGACGGCCTGCTGGTGGTCACGCCGTACTACAGCCGCCCGCCGCAGGAGGCGATCGCGGCGCACTTCACCACGGTCGCCGACGCGGCCGGGATCCCCTGCTGCTGTACGACATCCCGGCGCGCACCGGCACCGCGCTCGCTCTGGACACCCTGCTGCGGCTCGCCGAGCACCCCGGATCGCGGGGTCAAGGACTGCGCCGGCGACCTGTTGAAGTCGGCGCAAGTACTGGCCGCCACCCCGCTCGCGTACTACTCCGGCTGCGACGAACTGAACCTGCCGCTGCGGTCCATCGGTGCCACCGGGTACGTCAGCACGGTCGCGGGCGTGGCCGGCGGCACGTTCGCGCGGTGCTCGACGCGTACGACGCCGGGGACCCCGGCCTGGCGGCGCGCCGCCATCTGGCGCTGACGCCGCTGGTGGAGGCCATGATGTGCGGCGTGCCCGGCACGGTCACCGCCAAGGCGCTGCTGCGGGCGCTCGGCATGCCCGCGGGCCGGGTGCGCGCCCGCTCCAGGACGCGGACCCGGCCCTGACGGCACGGCTGATGGGCGTGCTGCGGCGGGCGAGCACCGGGGTCCTGCCGCCGGTGGCCGAGCCGTCAGCGTCGAGGCCGGACAGCGGGTCGCCGTACCGTCCGGGGACCGGCGGCAGCTGATCGCGGCGCCGTCCTCCACCCCGGCCATGCCGTGCGACCGAGAAGTATCCGCGCGCACGCGAACGGCCCGCGACGCACGGGGCGTCGCGGGCCGCTGGCGCCCGGTGTCCCGGTTCAGTTGTTGCTGTGCAGCGCCTCGTTCAGGCCGCCCAGGAGCCGCTGCGCGGCAGCGCCTCGACCGTGCCGGTGGTGGAGTTGCGGCGGAAGAGCAGGTTGGCGGCGCCGGACAGCTCCAGCGCCTTGACGATCTTGCCGTCGGGCAGGGTGACGCGGGTGCCCGCCGTCACGTACAGCCCCGCCTCGACGATGCAGTCGTCGCCGAGCGAGATGCCGATGCCCGCCTCCGCGCCGAGCAGGCAGCGCTCGCCGAGGGAGATGGTCTGCTTGCCGCCGCCGGAGAGCGTGCCCATGATCGACGCGCCGCCGCCGATGTCCGAGCCGTCGCCGACCACGACGCCCGCGCTGATCCGGCCCTCGACCATGGAGGTGCCCAGCGTGCCGGCGTTGTAGTTGACGAAGCCCTCGTGCATGACGGTCGTCCCGGCACCCAGGTGGGCGCCGAGCCGGACCCGGTCGGCGTCGCCGATCCGGACCCCGGCGGGCACCACGTAGTCGGTCATCCGGGGAACTTGTCGACACTGGTCACCGTCAGCTGCGCGCCGTCGGCGCGGCCGCCAGCCGCACCTGGTTCAGCCGCTCGACGGCCACCGGGCCGAGCGAGGTCCACGCCACGTTCGCCAGCAGACCGAAGATCCCGTCGAGGTTGATCTCGCGGGGCCGGACCAGCCGGTGGCTGAGCAGGTGCAGCCGCAGGTACACGTCGTGCGCGTCGAGCGGCTTGTCGTCCAGCGAGGCGATGACCGTACGCACGGCCACGATCTCGACGCCGCGGCGGGCGTCGGTGCCGAGCGCGGCGGGTGCGGCGTCGCCCAGCGACTCGGCGGCGCGGTCGGCGGAGAGCCGCTCGCTCCCGGCCGGACCGGGGCCCTCGGCGGACGCGGCGACCAGTTCGGGGGCCGGGAACCAGGTGTCGAGGACGGTGCCGTCCTCGGTGACGGTGGCGAGTCCGGCGGCGACGGCGCCGGGGCGGTGGTGGGTGCGTCGGTCATGGTCAGACGCTAACCGGAGCCGGGCGCGCGAGGCCAACCGGTCCGCCGACCGGGACGGCGCCGGTCGGCGGAGGCCCGGTGCCCGGCGGCGCGGGACGCTCAGCCGCCGATGACGCGTGCGAGCACGGTGTGCGTCTCCTCGCGGCTCTGCCGCCGCCCGGTCAGCAGGGACTGCAACAGCATCCCGTCGATCAGGGCGACCAGGGCCCGCGCCGTGGTGGCGTCGGCGACCCGCCGCCGCAGCAGCCCCGCCATCTCGTCCAGGCACTCGGCGGCGATCGGCCGCACCGCCTCGCGGCGCAGCGCGGCCAGGTACAGCTCGTACTCCAGCTCCAGCCGGGTCTGGTCCTCCCCAGCAACTCCTCGACCAGCCGGGTCAGTTCGTCCGCGAGCGGCCGGTCCGGGTCGGAGTGCTCGGCCCACCGCTCGATGTCCGCGAGCCAGGCGGTGTTGACCTGCCGCAGGGCGGCCACCAGCAGGTCGTCCAGCGTGGCGAAGTGGTACGTCGTCGAGCCGAGCGGAACGTCCGCCTCGGCGGCCACGGCCCGGTGGCTGAGCGCGGCGATCCCGCCCCGGGCGACCACCGCGATCGCCGCGTCGATGAGGCGCTGCCGCCGCTCGGGGTCGAAGCGCCGCCCCATCAGTGCGCCCCGCCGAGGTTGAGCACCACGACCCCGCCGATGATCAGGGCGACCCCGAGCAGCTTCGCGGCGGTGGCCGTCTCGCCGAGGAAGACCATGCCGATAGCGGCCATCACCGCGGTACCCGCGCCGGACCATATGGCGTAGGCGGTGCCCACGGACACCGTCTTCAGCGTCTGGGCGAGCAGATAGAACGAGATCAGATAACCCGCCGTCGTGGCCAGCGAGGGCCAGAGCCTGCTGAAGCCCTCGCTGTACTTCATCGACGTGGTGGCGACGATCTCCGACAGGATCGCTCCGGCGAGCGTCAGATACCCCATGCGTACGAGCGTACACAGCGATGCGTACGGCCGTACGCACCGGCCCCGACACCGGCCGCGCGGGCCCGACACCGGCCGCGGGCCCTGCACATGAGCGCCGCGCCCGCCGGGGAACCGGGGCGCGGCGCTCGGGTGTCGCGGGTGTCGCACGGGCGCCGGTACGGGCGCCCGGCGCGGTCTCAGACGTTGAAGCCCAGCGCGCGCAGCTGCTCGCGGCCGTCATCCGTGATCTTGTCGGGGCCCCACGGCGGCATCCAGACCCAGTTGATCTTCAGCTCGTTGACGATGCCGTCGGTGGCCGACTTCGCCTGGTCCTCGATGACGTCGGTCAGCGGGCAGGCCGCGGACGTCAGCGTCATGTCGATGGTGGCGATGTTGGAGTCGTCGATGTGGATGCCGTAGATGAGACCGAGGTTGACCACGTCGATGCCCAACTCCGGGTCGACGACGTCGTACAGCGCCCGCGGACCTCTTCCTCGCTCGCGGGCTTGGTCGTGGTGTCCACGTTGTCACTCATGCGGTCTTCCCTCCAGCGCTCTCGTCCAGGGCCCGAGCGGTGGCGTCCTTCCACGCCATCCAGCTCAGCAGGGCGCACTTCACGCGCGCCGGGTACTTGGAGACGCCGGCGAACGCGACGGCGTCCTCCAGCACCTCCTCCATCGCCTCGTCCGGCTCGACCCGGCCCTTGGACTGCATCAGCTCCAGGAAGGTCTCCTGGATCTTGCCGGCCTCGGCGAGGTCCTTGCCGACCAGCAGTTCGTTGAGCACGGAGGCGCTGGCCTGGCTGATGGAACAGCCCTGGCCCTCGTAACTGACGTCCTCGATCGTCCGCCCGTCGAGCCGCACTCGCAGCGTGATCTCGTCGCCGCACGTCGGATTGACGTGATGCACCTCGGCGTCACCGTCTCTGAGCCCCGCCCGTGCGGGTGCTTGTAATGGTCCAGGATGACGTCCTGGTACATCGAATCCAGCTTCACGAGGCAACCCCTAGCCGAAGAAGTTCCGGACGTGCTCCAGGCCCTCGACCAAGGCGTCCACCTCGGCAGGCGTGGAGTACAGGTAGAACGACGCTCGCGTGGTCGCCGGAATTCCGTACCGCAGGCAGACCGGGCGGGCGCAGTGGTGCCCCACCCGCACGGCGATGCCCTGCTCGTCCAGGACCCGCCCACGTCGTGCGGATGGATGTCGCCGAGCGTGAAGGAGATCGCCGAACCGCGGTCCTCGGCCGTGGCGGGGCCGATGATGCGCAGGTGCGGTACGTCCAGCAGCCTGTTCACCGCGTACGCGGTGAGGGCGTGCTCATGGGCGGCGATGGCGTCCATGCCGATGGTGCTCAGGTAGTCCACGGCCGCGCCGAGGCCGACGGCCCCGGCGATCGGGGCGTGCCCGCCTCGAACTTGTGCGGCGCCGGGGCGTAGGTCGAGGAGTGCATCGAGACGGTCTCGATCATCTCGCCGCCGCCGAGGAACGGCGGCAGGTCCTCCAGCAGTTCCTGGCGGCCCCACAGCACGCCGATGCCCGTCGGGCCGCACATCTTGTGGCCGGTGAAGGCCACGAAGTCGGCCTGGAGCGCCTGCACGTCCAGCGCCATGTGCGGCGCGGCCTGCGAGGCGTCGATGACGACGAGGGCGCCGACGTCCTGCGCGCGGCGGACGATCGCCTCGACGGGGTTGATCGTGCCGAGGACGTTGGAGACCAGCACGAAGGAGACGACCTTGGTCTTCTCGGTGATGACCTCCTCGATGTTCGACACGTCCAGCAGGCCGTCGTCGGTGAGGCCGAACCACTTCAGCTTCGCGCCCGTGCGCTGCGACAGCAGCTGCCACGGCACGATGTTGGAGTGGTGCTCCATCTCCGTGATCACGATCTCGGTGTCACGGTCCACCCGGTACGGCTCGTCGGCCCAGCCCAGCATGTTGGCGACGAGGTTCAGCGACTCCGAGGCGTTCTTGGTGAAGATCACCTCGTTGCGGCTGGGGCGTTGATGAAGGCGGCGACCTTGTCGCGGGCGCCCTCGTACAGCGCCGTCGCCTCCTCGGCGAGCACGTGGACGCCGCGGTGCACGTTGGCGTTGTAGCGCTCGTAGTAC
Organism: Streptomyces sp. M19; assembly: GCA_038070365.1. GTDB lineage: Bacteria > Actinomycetota > Actinomycetes > Streptomycetales > Streptomycetaceae > Streptomyces. The sequence continues at coordinate 2,100,662 of JAMYWE010000001.1, forward strand.
GTGTTCAGCTCGTCGAGCACCTGCCGCGGCTTCTGCGATGTCGCCGCGTTGTCCAGATAGACGAGCTTCTTTCCGTCATGGACCACCCGATCCAGGATCGGGAAGTCCTGCGGATTGCCTCGGTGTCGAGCAGGCCCGGCAGTGTCGTCACGCCTCCACACCTCCGTTCGGATCTCCGCCCGCCGGGCGAGACCGCGGGTCGACTGGGTTGGGCGGGCCGGCCGTGCGGGCGTCACTCACCCGTCGCGCCGCCCTTCACGTATGCCTCGTAGCCCTCTTCCTCCAGCTTGTCCGCCAGCTCCGGGCCGCCGGACTCGGCGATCCGGCCCTGGGCGAACACGTGGACGTGGTCGGGCTTGATGTAGCGCAGGATGCGCGTGTAGTGGGTGATCAGCAGCGTGCCGACCTCACCGGTCTCACGGACCCGGTTGACGCCCTCGGAGACGACGCGGAGCGCGTCCACGTCCAGTCCGGAGTCGGTCTCGTCCAGGATCGCGATCTTGGGCTTGAGCAGTTCCAGCTGGAGGATCTCGTGGCGCTTCTTCTCGCCGCCGGAGAAGCCCTCGTTCACGTTCCGCTCGGCGAACGCGGGTCGATCTGGAGCCGCTCCATGGCCTCCTTGACCTCCTTCACCCAGGTCCGCAGCTTGGGTGCCTCGCCGCGGATGGCGGTGGCGGAGGTGCGCAGGAAGTTGGAGACGGAGACGCCGGGCACCTCGACCGGGTACTGCATGGCGAGGAAGAGCCCGGCGCGGGCGCGCTCGTCGACGGACATCTCCAGGACGTCCTCGCCGTCGAGCGTGACGGTGCCGCCGGTGATGGTGTACTTCGGGTGGCCCGCGAGCGAGTACGCCAGGGTGGACTTGCCGGAGCCGTTCGGGCCCATGATGGCGTGCGTCTCGCCCTGCTTCACGGTCAGGTCGACGCCGCGCAGGATCTCCCGCGGGCCGTTCTCGGCTTCGACGGAGACGTGCAGGTCGTGGATCTCAAGCGTTGCCATGGGTGTCTCAGGACTCCTGGGTGATGGAGGCGTGTACGTCAACGAGGACGCTGCCCCTTCGATCTTTACGGGGTAAACGGGGACAGGGCGCGTCGCGGGAGCGAGGACGGCTTGCCGGTGCGCAGGTCGAAGCTGGAGCCGTGCAGCCAGCACTCGATGGCGCAGTCCTCGACCTCGCCCTCCGACAGCGAGACGTTCGCGTGCGAGCAGATGTCGTTGATCGCGAACACCTCGCCCTCGGTGCGCACCACGGACACCGGCACGCCGTCGAGCTCCACCCGCCGGGGTGTCGTCGTCCAGCTCGCTCAGCGCACAGGCGCGGACGAAGGCCGACATCAGACGGACGCCTCCAGTTCGGCCTCGATCTTGGCGGTCAGCCGCTCCTCCAGCTCGGGGATGCCGATCTGCTGGACCACCTCGGCGAAGAAGCCGCGCACCACGAGACGACGCGCCTCGTCGGCCGGGATACCGCGGGCCATCAGGTAGAACAGCTGCTCGTCCTCGAAGCGGCCGGTCGCGCTGGCGTGCCCGGCGCCGACGATCTCGCCGGTCTCGATCTCCAGGTTCGGGACCGAGTCCACGCGGGCACCGTCGGTGAGCACCAGGTTCCGGTTCAGCTCGTAGGTGTCGGTGCCCTCGGCCTCGGCGCGGATGAGCACGTCGCCGATCCACACCGCGTGCGCGTCCTTGCCCTGCAACGCGCCCTTGTACGCCACGTTGCTGCGGCAGTGCGGGGTGTCGTGGTCGATGAAGAGCCGGTGCTCCTGGTGCTGGCCGTTGTCCGTGAAGTACACCCCGTACAGCTCGGCCTCGCCGCCCGGAGCGCCGTACCGCACGCGCGGGTGGAGGCGCACCACGTCGCCGCCGAAGGTGACGATGACGGACTTGAAGCTCGCGTCGCGGCCGACGAGAGCGGTGTGCTGGCCCGCGTGCACCGCCGTGTCGGCCCAGTCCTGCACGGAGACGACGGTGAGCTTGGCGCCGTCGCCGACGACGAACTCGACGTTGGCGGCGAGCGTGGCGTCACCGGTGTGGTCGATGACCACGACCGCCTCGGCGAAGGCGCCGACCTCCACGACCTGGTGCCCGTAGGCCACCCCGCCCTCGCCGTGGACCGCGATCCGCACCGGCTCGGTGAGCACCGCGTCCTTGGCGATCGAGATGACCGACGCCTTCTCGAACGAGCTGTACGCCTGGGCGGCGATCCGGTCGACCGGCTTGCCGGCCCTGCCGAGCCGCGCGTCGGAGCGGTCCACGGTCTCGACCGTGACCCCGTCCGGCGCGCTCACCTCGACCCGCACCGTGCCGGTGGCCTCGGCGGTGCCGTCGTGGAGGCCGCGCAACCGCTCCAGCGGCGTGAAGCGCCACTCCTCCTCGCGGCCGTGCGGCACCGGGAAGTCGGCCACGTCGTACGACGCGGGCGCGCCGACCCGCGCATCGGTGGGCTGGCCCACCTGGATGGCACCGTCGGTGGTGCTTCCGGCAGGAATGGTTTCGGCCATGACTGTTGTAAGGCTCACTTTCTGGGGAACGCCGGTCGTGGAGGTCGCGGCGGCGGTACGGGACGGGCTCCGGTCCTGGCTCAGCCGACGGCCCCTTCCATCTGCAACTCGATCAGCCGGTTCAGCTCCAGGGCGTACTCCATGGGGAGTTCGCGGGCGATCGGCTCGACGAAGCCGCGCACGATCATCGCCATGGCCTCGTCCTCGGACAGGCCGCGGCTCATCAGGTAGAACAGCTGGTCGTCGCTGACCTTGGAGACGGTCGCCTCGTGCCCCATGGACACGTCGTCCTCGCGGACGTCCACGTACGGGTAGGTGTCCGAGCGGGAGACGGTGTCCACCAGCAGCGCGTCACAGAGCACGTTGGACTTGGAGCCCTCCGCGCCCTCGCCGATCTCGATCAGACCGCGGTAGGAGGTACGGCCGCCGCCGCGCGCCACCGACTTGGAGACGATGTTGGAGGACGTGCGGGGCGCCATGTGCACCATCTTGGCGCCGGCGTCCTGGTGCTGGCCCTCGCCCGCGAAGGCGATGGACAGGGTCTCGCCCTGGCGTGCTCGCCCATCAGGTAGACCGCGGGGTACTTCATGGTGACCTTGGAGCCGATGTTGCCGTCGACCCACTCCATGGTCGCGCCCTCGTAGGCCACGGCGCGCTTGGTGACCAGGTTGTACACGTTGTTCGACCAGTTCTGGATGGTCGTGTAGCGGCAGCGGGCGCCCTTCTTGACGATGATCTCGACGACCGCGGAGTGCAGCGAGTCCGACTTGTAGATCGGCGCGGTGCAGCCCTCGACGTAGTGGACGTAGGCGTCCTCGTCGACGATGATCAGCGTCCGCTCGAACTGGCCCATGTTCTCGGTGTTGATCCGGAAGTACGCCTGGAGCGGGATCTCCACGTGCACGCCCTTCGGCACGTAGATGAACGAACCGCCGGACCACACGGCCGTGTTCAGCGAGGCGAACTTGTTGTCGCCCGCCGGGATCACGGTGCCGAAGTACTCCTGGAACAGCTCCGGGTGCTCGCGCAGGGCGGTGTCGGTGTCCAGGAAGATGACGCCCTGCTGCTCCAGGTCCTCGCGGATCTGGTGGTAGACGACCTCCGACTCGTACTGCGCGGCGACCCCGGCGACCAGGCGCTGCTTCTCGGCCTCCGGGATGCCCAGCTTGTCGTAGGTGTTCTTGATGTCCTCGGGCAGGTCGTCCCAGGAGGCGGCCTGCTGCTCCGTGGAGCGCACGAAGTACTTGATGTTGTCGAAGTCGATCCCGGACAGGTCCGAGCCCCAGCTGGGCATCGGCTTCTGTCGAAGAGCTTCAGCCCCTTGAGCCGAAGCTTCAGCATCCACTCCGGCTCGGACTTCTTCGCCGAGATGTCGCGGACGACCGCCTCGGACAGGCCGCGCTTGGCCGCGGCACCGGCCACGTCCGAGTCGGCCCAGCCGTACTCGTAGGTGCCGAGCCCCTCAAGCTCGGGGTGAGCGGTCTCCGTAGGGAGAGTCATTCGGGGTTCCTCCCGGCCTTGCTGGTGGATGCTGTGGTGTTCTTGGTCCGGTGCGCGCCGGGCCGTGCGGCCCGGTCGGCCTCGGGGATGAACGTCGTGCACACCCCGTCGCCGTGGGCGATGGTGGCCAGACGCTGCACATGGGTCCCGAGGAGTTGCGAGAAGACCTCGGTCTCGGCCTCGCACAGCTGCGGATACTGCTCGGCCACATGGGCGACCGGGCAGTGGTGCTGGCAGAGCTGCTCGCCCACCGGGCGCCGCGCGCCGTGGCAGCGTACCCGTCTTCGGTGAGCGCCTTGGCGAGCGCCTCCGCGCGGGATCCGGCCCCGGCCGCCTCGATGGCGGCACGGTACGCCTCGGCCTGCGCGGCAAGCCTCGCCCTGGCGAAGGCCGCGACGGCGGCCTCGCCCTCGGCCCGCCGCCCGCGCTCTGCGCGATCCAGCGCAGCGCGTCGGCGGCCAGCACGTCGTAGGACTGCTCGAAGGCGTCCCGGCCACAGCCGGTGAGCGCGAAGACCTTGGCCGGACGGCCCCGGCCCCGCGCTCCGTAGACGCGCTTCTCGCGCGGCTCGACGATGCCCTCGCCGACGAGGGTGTCCAGGTGGCGGCGGACCGCCGCCTGGGTCAGCTCCAGCCGCAGGGCCAGCTCGGCCGCGGTGGAGGGGCCGTGGTCCAGGATGGAACGGGCCACCCTGTTCCGCGTGCCGCGCTGCTCGTCGGCCACGGGCGCGCCGGACGGAGCCGCGGTGGACGGGGCGCGACGGAGCCCGCGGCCGGCTCGACCGCGCGTGTCCGATCACCCTCGCTCGCGTATTTCACAACGCCATTGTTGCGTAATTCCCAGAGCGGCACAAGCCGCGACGGAAGGGAGCCGGTGGGTGTGTCACTTAGGCAAACCTAAGTTCTACCTGCGGAAACGATCGCTCCACGGGGCCGGACACGGCGACCCGCCGACCCTTCGTAGACTGCCGGACATGCGAGAAGAGCCCCCGTCGAGGTCGTCGGCCTGAGGAAGCGGTACGGGCCGAAGGCCGCGGTCGACGGGCTCGATCTGAGCGTCGCCCGCGGGTCGGTGACGGCCGTGCTCGGACCCAACGGAGCGGGCAAGACGACCACGATCGAGACCTGTGAGGGCTACCGCAGGCCGGACGCGGGAACGGTCCGCGTCCTCGGCCTCGACCCGGTGACGCAGGCCGCGCTGCTGCGCCCCGGATCGGCGTGATGCTCCAGTCCGGAGGGTTTACTCCGGCGCGCGCGCAGAAGAGATGCTGCGGCACATCGCCGCCCTGCACGCCCACCCTGGACATCGACATGCTCGTCGAGCGGCTGGGCCTGGGCTCCTGCGGACGGACGAGCTACCGGCGGCTGTCCGGCGGGCAGCGGCAGCGGCTGGCGCTCGCCATGGCCGTCGTCGGCCGCCCGGAGCTGGTCTTCCTCGACGAGCCGACCGCGGGCCTGGACCCGCAGGCCCGGCACGCCACCTGGAACCTGGTGCGCGACCTGCGCCAGGACGGGGTGACCGTCGTGCTGACCACCCACTACATGGACGAGGCCGAGCAGCTCGCCGACGACGTCGCGATCGTCGACGGCGGCAAGGTGATCGCCCAGGGCAGCCCCGAGGAACTGTGCCGCGGCGGCGCCGAGAACACCCTGCGCTTCACCGGGCGGCCCGCCCTGGACCTGCCCTCGCTGCTCAAGGCGCTGCCCGCCGAGTCCGAGGCGAGCGAGCTGAACCCGGGTCGTACCGGGTGACCGGCAAGATCAACCCGCAGCTGCTCGCCACCGTCACCTCCTGGTGCGCGCAGAACGGCGTGATGCCCGAACGGATCTCCGTCGAGCGGCACACCCTGGAGGACGTCTTCCTGGAGCTGACCGGCAAGGAGCTGCGCGCGTGACCGCCACCGGCACGTTCACCCCCGTCCTGGCGCCGCCCCGCTGTCGCGGATGATCCGCGCGCAGGCCGCGCTGGAGACCCGGATGCTGCTGCGCAACGGCGAACAGCTGCTGCTGACCGTCGTCATCCCTCGCTGGTGCTGCTGCTGTTCGGCACGGTGGACATCGTCGACACCGACGACGGGACCGGCGGCAAGTCGGTGGACTTCCTCGCGCCCGGCGTGCTCGCGCTGGCCGTGCTCTCCACGGCCTTCACCGGCCAGGCCATCGCCACGGGATTCGAGCGGCGCTACGGCGTGCTGAAGCTGCTCGGCGCCTCGCCGCTGCCGCGCTGGGCGCTGATGACCGCCAAGACCTGCGCGGTCCTGGTCACCGAGGCCATGCAGACGGCGCTGCTGGTGGCCATCGCCTTCGCCCTGGGCTGGTCGCCGCACGGCAACCCGCTCACCGTCGCCCTGCTGCTCCTGCTCGGCACGGCGGCGTTCTCCGGGCTCGGACTGCTGATGGCGGGCACGCTCAGGCCGAGGCGACCCTCGCCGCCGCCAACCTCGTCTTCCTGCTGCTGCTCGTCGGCGGCGGGTCATCGTGTCGCTGGACAAGTTCCCGGGCGGGCGCGCGAGGTACTCCAACTCCTGCCGATCTCGGCCCTCTCGGACGGCCTGCGGGACGTGCTGCGCGACGGCGCCGGGATGCCGTGGGCGACCTGGGGATCCTGGCCGTGTGGGCGGTGCTGGGCCTCGGTGCGGCGGCCCGCTTCTTCCGCTGGGAGTGACCCGAAGGCGGGCGCGGATCCGCCCCGCGTCCCGGAAGCCGGGCTTCCGGGAGGGCTCCACCCGACGCGGACCCTCGTGAATTGCTGCACAAGCTGCCGCCTACGATGGCCCCGTGCCCACTTCGCTGAACCCTTCGAGCTGATCGCCCGCCGCTGGCAGCCCTCCGCGCGCTTCGTCGAACGCGCCGCCCTGGCAGCCGTGGTGATGGCCGTCGTCATCGTCGTCACGGGCGGCGCGGTCCGGCTCACCAGTCCGGGCTCGGCTGCCCGACATGGCCGACCTGCACCGAGGAGAGCCTGACGCCCACGCACGCGATGGGCGTCAACGGCGCCATCGAGTTCGGCAACCGGATGCTGACGTACGTGCTGTGCGCCGTCGTCGGGCTGGTGATCGTCGCGGCACGCGCGCGTACCCCGGTGCGCCGCTCCTCACCCAGCTCGGCTGGGCGCAGTTCTGGATCGTCATGGGCAACGCCGTCGTGGGCGGCGTCACCGTCCTCACCGGCCTCAACCCGTACATCGTCAGCTCCCATTTCCTGCTGTCCACCGCCTTGTTGACCGTCGCGGTGCTCACCTGGTGGCGGGCGCGGGAGGGTGACGGCGAGCCGCGCCCGCTGCTGACGCGGCCGGTGCGGCAGCTCACCTGGCTGCTGGTGGCCGCCTCCGGAACGCTCATCGTCCTCGGCACCGTGGTCACCGGGTCGGGGCCGCACGCGGGCGACGCCGAGAAGGTGCACCGGATCCCGCTGGACTGGCAGGAGATCACCCAGCTGCACGTGGACTTCGTCTACATCGTGCTGGGTCTCACGGTCGCCCTGTGGTTCACCCTGCGCGCGGTGGGCGCGCCGCCGCCTCGCGCCGCACGGTGCTCGACCTGTTCGTCGTGCTGCTCTCCCAGGGCGTCATCGGCTACGTGCAGTACTTCCTGCACCTGCCCGAAGTGATCGTCGGCCTGCACATGTTCGGCTCGTGCCTGGTGTGGATCGCGGTGCTGCGGGTGCTCCTCGCCCAGCGTGAGCGCGACGAGGCACCCGCCGCGGTGCCCGCCCCACCGGGGAGCACGAGACGATCGCGCCGGAGCCCCAGACCGCGTCCAGCCGGTAGCCCCGGCGCCCGGATCGCCCGCTCGCGGTCGCCTCTGTCCTCCACGCGCGTGGAGGACAGGGCGCGACCGCGAGCGGCCCGGCACCAGGAGGACGTGAGCGCTCCGGCGAGGCGTCGACCGGTCAGGCGTTGCGCGGGCCGCCGAGTTGCATGCCCGCCATGCGCACCCACTCGTACGGTCCGGTCCGCATCTTGGACGCCAAGTCCCCGTCGAAGTCGTCGTGCAGGGCCAGTTCCGCGGCCGCGGCGGCGCGCTCGGCGACCTCTCGGGACGGGGCGACGAGAGTGCCCCACTCGCCGTCGGCGGCGACCAGCGCGATACGGACCCGGCCCCGGCCGATGTGGGCGAGCTGCCCTCGACGCCACCGCCATGGGCCCGCGCGAAGCCCGCGATCTGGTGGGCGAGCCGCTTCGCGCGCCTGTCGTCCCTGGTGGGCCTCCCGGCCTCGGCCGGCTCCGGCTGCGCGGTCTGCGTGGTGTCTGCCATGCCCCGCATGCTACCCGCCGGTAATCAGTGCAGGAAGGGATCCACCGCGACGGCGACGAACAGCAGCGACACGTAGGTGATCGACCAGTGGAACAGCCGCATCTCCTTGAGCTTCGCCCCGGTGACGCCCGCCTTGGCGCGTGCCTGGAGCGCGTGCGCCTCCTTGAGCCAGAAGGCTCCGAGCAACACCGCCACCACCGGGTAGAACCAGCCGGTGTAGCCCAGCGGCCACAGCAGCAGCGAGACGGCCACCATGACCCAGCTGTAGAGGACGATCTGCCGGGCCACCACCTTGTTGCCCGCGACGACCGGCAGCATCGGCACGCCGACGCGCTCGTAGTCGTCCTTGGCCTTCATCGACAGCGGCCAGTAGTGCGGCGGCGTCCAGAAGAACATGACGAGGAAGAGGATGACCGGCGCCCAGGAAACCGAGTTGGTGACGGCCGACCAGCCGATGAACACCGGCATGCAGCCCGCGATCCCGCCCACACGATGTTCTGCGAGGTACGGCGCTTGAGCCACATGGTGTACACGAGGACGTAGAAGGCCAGCGCGCCGAGGGCCAGCATGGCGGACAGCGGGTTGACCAGCGTCCAGAACCACACCGTCGAGGTCACGGTCAACGTGAAGGCGAAGACCAGGCACTCGCGCGGCGAGACGATGCCGGTGACCAGCGGACGCTGCGAGGTGCGGTCCATCAGGGCGTCGATGTCGCGGTCCCAGTACATGTTGAACGCGGTCGCGCCGCCCGCCGACAGGTACCCGCCGACGCACGCGGCGAGCACCAGCCACAGGTCCGGCACACCCCGGCCGCCAGGAACATCACCGGGATCGTGGTCATCAGCAGCAGTTCGATGACGCGCGGTTTCGTCAGCGCCACGAACGCCATCACGCGGGCCCGGAACGACCGCTGCACAGGGCTCGTGGTGGGAACCCCGCTGGACGGGAATCGACGGCCGTCACGCACACCCTGGTGGAAGACAAGAACCAGCAAGCACCGGACGTGAAGGCCCGGTAAAGACTTGCGCGTACCACGCCACTCTAGACGTTGGCGATACGGCGCCCGTCGCGGGTGGGGTCGTGTTGGCCGCCGCGGGCGGTCCGGTCCTCCGTCACGGACGTGACGGAGGAGCTGACGAAATAGCGGTTCCGGGAGGCGCGCGGGGCGAACGACCGGCAGTCTTGGAGTGCTTCCGCACGCCCTGGCGGGAATGCGGTAAGTCCGACATCCGTTACCCCAGGTGGCGGGCGCCGTGACACGAAGAAGGCCCCAACCCCAGGGGTAGGGTCGATAGCGCCGGTGCGGACCGTCACCGGACTTCAGGACATTGTGGAGAGGAGCCCTGACTCAGGGTGAGCACCAAGCCGACCACCACAGATCTCGAATGGGCCGAGCTGGACCAGCGGGCCGTTGACACCGCCCGCGTACTGGCCATGGACTCCGTACAGAAGGTGGGCAACGGCCACCCTGGCACGGCGATGAGCCTGGCGCCCGCGGCGTACCTGCTGTTCCAGAAGCTGATGCGGCACGACCCGCTGGATCCCCGCTGGACCGGCCGTGACCGGTTCGTCCTCTCCCCGGCCACACCAGCCTCACCCTGTACGTCCAGTTGTTCCTCGCGGGGTACGGGCTGGAGATGGACGACCTCAAGGCGTTCCGCACCTGGGGCAGTCTGACGCCCGGTCACCCCGAGCACGGGCACACCGCGGGCGTGGAGACGACCACCGGCCCGCTCGGCCAGGGCATCGCCAACGCGGTGGGCATGGCGATGGCCGCCCGCTACGAGCGGGGGCTGTTCGACCCGGAGGCGCCCGAGGGCGCCTCTCCGTTCGACCACACCATCTGGGCGATCGTCTCCGACGGCGACCTGGAGGAGGGCATCTCCGCGGAGGCGTCCTCGCTCGCCGGTCACCAGGCTCTGGGCAACATCGTCGCGCTGTACGACGACAACCACATCTCCATCGAGGGCGACACCGCGACCGCGCTGTCCGAGGACGTCCTCAAGCGGTACGAGGCATACGGCTGGCACGTGCAGCGGGTCGAGCCGGGCGCCGACGGCGACCTGGACGTCCACGCGCTGTACGCGGCGCTGAAGGCCGGGCAGGCCGAGACCTCCGGCCCTCGATCATCGCGGCCCGCACGATCATCGCCTGGCCCGCCCGCACGCGCAGAACACCGAGGCCGCCCACGGCTCGGCGCTCGGCGCCGAGGAGGTGGCGGCCACCAAGCAGGTGCTCGGCTTCGACCCCGAGCAGCACTTCCAGATCGCGGACGAGGTGCTCGCCCACGCGCGCGAGGCGGCCGAGCGCGGCCGTGAGGCCCACGCCGCCTGGGACAAGCGCCTCCAGGAGTGGCGGAACGCCAACTCCGAGCGGGCCGCGCAGTTCGACCGGATCGCGGCGGGCGAACTGCCCGCGGGCTGGGCCGAGGTGCTTCCGGAGTTCGAGGCGGGCAAGTCCGTCGCCACCCGCAAGGCGTCCGGCCAGGTGCTCCAGGCGCTGGGCGGCGTGCTCCCCGAGCTGTGGGGCGGCTCCGCCGACCTCGCCGGTTCGAACAACACCACGATCGACGCCTCCTCGTCCTTCCTCCCGAAGGACAACCCGCTCCCCAGCGCCGATCCGTACGGGCGCACGGTCCACTTCGGGATCCGCGAGCACGCCATGGGCTCGACCATGAACGGCATCGCGCTGCACGGCAACACCCGCGTCTACGGCGGCACGTTCCTGGTCTTCTCGGACTACATGCGCCCGCGGTGCGCCTGGCCGCCCTGATGAAGCTGCCGGTCACCTACGTGTGGACGCACGACTCCATCGGCCTCGGCGAGGACGGCCCGACCCACCAGCCGGTCGAGCACCTGGCCGCGCTGCGCGCCATCCCCGGTCTGAACGTGGTCCGCCCGGCCGACGCCAACGAGACGGTCATCGCCTGGCGCGAGATCACCCGCCGCCACAGCGAGCACCCCGCCCCGCACGGCCTCGCGCTCACCCGGCAGAACGTGCCGACGTACGCCCCGAACCAGGACGCCGCCAAGGGCGGTTACGTCCTGGCCGAGGCCGAAGGGCCCGAAGGGCAGGGCACGACGCCACGGGTCATCCTCATCGCCACCGGCTCCGAGGTGCAGCTCGCCGTCGAGGCGCGCGAGCGGCTCCAGGCCGACGGCGTCCCCACGCGCGTGGTGTCCATGCCGTCGGTCGAGTGGTTCGAGGAGCAGGACCGGGCGTACCGGGACAGCGTGCTGCCGCCCGCCGTCAAGGCGCGCGTGGCCGTCGAGGCGGCCATCGGCCTGACCTGGCACCGCTTCGTGGGCGACGCCGGCCGGATCGTCTCGCTGGAGCACTTCGGCGCCTCCGCCGATTACCAGGTGCTCTACCGGGAATTCGGTCTGACGGCGGACGCCGTCCTCGCCGCCGCGCGCGAGTCCCTCGCCGCCACCGAGCGCTGACGCCGGTACCCCTCACGATGACGACCACATAGCGACTTGTAGGAGATGCAATCCCCATGACAGACGCACTCAAGCGCCTCTCCGACGAAGGTGTCGCGATCTGGCTCGACGACCTGTCTCGTCAGCGCATCACGACGGGCAACCTGGCCGAGCTGATCGACCAGCAGCACGTGGTGGGTGTCACCACCAACCCGACGATCTTCCAGAAGGCGATCTCCCAGGGCGAGGGGTACGAGACGCAGCTGGCGGACCTCGCCGCCCGGCGGGTCACCGTCGAGGAGGCCGTGCGCATGATCACGACCTCCGACGTCCGTGACGCGGCCGACGTGCTGCGCCCGGTCTTCGACGCGACCGGCGGTGTGGACGGCCGGGTCTCCATCGAGGTCGACCCGCGCCTGGCGCACAACACCAGGGCGACCGTCGCCGAGGCCAAGCAGCTCGCCTGGCTGGTGGACCGCCCGAACACCTTCATCAAGATCCCGGCGACCGAGGCCGGACTCCCGGCGATCACCGAGACGATCTCCAAGGGCATCAGCGTGAACGTGACGCTGATCTTCTCCCTGGAGCGGTACCGCGCCGTGATGGACGCCTACCAGAGCGGTCTGGAGAAGGCCAAGGCCGCGGGCCTCGACCTCTCGAGATCCACTCCGTGGCGTCCTTCTTCGTCTCCCGCGTCGACTCCGAGATCGACAAGCGCCTGGAGAAGCTGGGCGACGAGGCCAGGCGCTGCGCGGCAAGGCCGCCGTCGCCAACGCGCGCCTCGCCTACCAGGCGTACGAGGAGGTCTTCGGCGACGACCGCTGGGACGCCCTGGAGCGCGCGGGCGCCAACCGGCAGCGCCCTGTGGGCCTCCACCGGCGTGAAGAACCCCGACTACCGCGACACGATGTACGTGGCGGACCTGGTCGTCTCCAACACGGTGAACACCATGCCGGAGGCCACCCTGGACGCCGTCGCGGACCACGGCGACATCACCGGCGACGCCGTCCGCGGCGCGTACGAGCAGGCGCGGGCCGACCTCGACGCGCTCGCCGCCGCCGGCATCGACTACGACGACGTCGTCCGGGTCCTGGAGGACGAGGGTGTCGAGAAGTTCGAGGCGTCGTGGAACGACCTGCTCAAGTCCACCGAGGCGGAGCTGAAGCGCCTCACCCCGCGGAGGCGTGAATTGATCAGCGGCAACCCGCTGCGTGACCCACAGGACCGGCGGCTTCCGCGCATCGCCGGGCCGTCCGGCCTGGTCATCTTCGGGGTCACGGGCGACCTGTCCCGTAAGAAGCTGATGCCCGCGGTGTACGACCTCGCCAACCGTGGTCTGCTCCCCGGGCTTCTCACTCGTGGGCTTCGCCCGCCGTGACTGGGAGCACGAGGACTTCGCCCAGGTCGTGCACGACGCCGTCAAGGAGCACGCCAGGACCCCGTTCCGCGAGGAGGTCTGGCAGCAGCTCGCCGAGGGGTTCCGGTTCGTGCCGGGCGAGTTCTCCGACGACGAGGCGTTCCGCAAGCTCAAGGCCACGATCGAGGAGCTGGACAAGGCACGGGGCACCGGCGGCAACTTCGCCTTCTACCTGTCCGTGCCGCCGAAGTTCTTCCCGAACGTGGTGCGCCAGCTGAAGAAGCACGGTCTGTCGGACGGCCCCGGCGACTCCTGGCGGCGTGCCGTCATCGAGAAGCCCTTCGGCCACGACCTGGCCAGCGCGCAGGAGCTGAACCAGGTCGTGCACGAGGTCTTCCGGCCCGTCGACGTCTTCCGCATCGACCACTACCTGGGCAAGGAGACGGTTCAGAACATCCTGGCGCTGCGCTTCGCCAACACGATGTTCGAGCCGCTGTGGAACCGCAGCTATGTGGACCATGTCCAGATCACCATGGCCGAGGACATCGGCATCGGCGGTCGCGCGGGCTACTACGACGGCATCGGCGCGGCCCGCGACGTCATCCAGAACCACCTGCTCCAACTGCTCGCGCTGACCGCGATGGAGGAGCCCGCCTCCTTCGACGCCAAGGCCCTGGTCACCGAGAAGCTGAAGGTGCTCACCGCCCTCAAACTCCCCGGGAGCTGGGCAAGCACACCGTCCGCGGGCAGTACGCGCACGGCTGGCAGGGCGGCGAGGAGGTTCTCGGCTACCTCGAAGAGGACGGCATCGACGCCAAGTCCAAGACCGACACCTACGCCGCGATCCGGCTGGAGATCGACAACCGCCGCTGGGCGGGCGTCCCGTTCTACCTGCGCACGGGCAAGCGGCTCGGCCGCCGGGTCACCGAGATCGCGGTGGTCTTCCAGCGCGCCCGCACTCCCCTTCGACACCACCGACACCCAGGAGCTGGGGCAGAACGCCCTGGTCATCCGGGTGCAGCCGGACGAGGGCATCACCATCAGGTTCGGCTCCAAGGTGCCCGGCACCTCCATGGAGATCCGGGACGTGACGATGGACTTCGCGTACGGCGAGTCCTTCACCGAGTCCAGCCCGAGGCGTACGAGCGGCTGCTGCTGGACGTGCTGCTGGGAGACGCGAACCTCTTCCCGCGCCACCAGGAGGTGGAGGAGTCCTGGCGGATCCTCGACCCGATCGAGGAGTACTGGGACAAGCACGGCAAGCCCGAGCAGTACACCGCCGGCACCTGGGGCCGAAGGCGGCGGACGACATGCTCGCACGAGACGGACGGAGCTGGCGTCGGCCATGAACATCGATCTCACGGACACCACGTCCAGCCAGATCAACTCCGCTCTGGTCAAGGCGCGTCGGGCCACCGGTACCCCGGCGGTCGGCATGGTGCTCACCCTCGTCATCGTCACCGACGAGGGAACCACTACGACGCGCTGAAGGCCGCGAGCGAGGCGTCCAAGGAGCACCCTCACGCATCCTGGTCGTCATCAAGCGACCCGGCCGTTCCCCGCGCGACCGGAAGATGGCCCGGCTCGACGCCGAGGTGCGGGTGGGCGGCGAGACCGGCACCGGTGAGACGGTGCTGCTGCGCCTCCACGGCGAACTGGCCAACCACGCCCACTCGGTGGTCCTGCCGCTGCTGCTGCCGGACGCCCCGGTGGTGGTCTGGTGGCCCGAGGACGCCCCGCGCACCCGCAGAGGACCTGCTCGGGCAGCTGGCGGCGCGCCGGATCACCGACGCGCAGGCCACCGAGGACCCGGTCGCCACCCTCACCCACCGGGCCCAGACCTACACCCCGGGCGACACCGACCTGGCCTGGACCCGGATCACCCCGTGGCGCAGCGTGCTCGCCGCGGCGCTGGACCAGAAGCACTCGGCCATCACCTCCGCGATCGTGGAGGGCGAGGCGTACAACCCGAGCAGCGAACTGCTCGCGCTGTGGCTCGCCGAGCGGCTGCGGGTACCGGTGACGCGGGAGGTCACCGAGGGCCGGGGCTGACCGCGGTGCGGCTGGAGACGGCCGACGGCGCGATCTGCCTGGACCGCGCGGACGGTGGCCTCGCCGAGCTGGCCATGCCGGGCCAGCCGGACCGGCACGTGGCGCTCCAGCGCCGCGGCACCGCCGAGCTGATCGCGGAGGAGCTGCGCCGCCTGGACCCGGACGACATGTACGCGGCCACGGTCCGCTTCGGCGTCAGCGCCTCCGGCAAGAACGTGATCGCCGAGGCCGGGGCGCCGGGGACGCGGAGCAGACCGGCGCCACTCCGACCGCCGCCAAGAAGACCGCGAGCAAGCCCGCGGCCAAGAAGGCGGCGGCGAAGTGACCGCGCCGCAGGTCGTCGTCCACCGCGACAAGGAGCTGATGGCGCGGGCCGCGGCGGCCAGGCTGATCACGAAGATCGTGGACGCCCAGGCCGCCCGTGGCTCCGCGTCGGTGGTCCTGACCGGCGGACGTAACGGCAACGGCCTGCTGAGCGCGCTCGCGCAGGCGCCCGCGCGACGCGGTCGACTGGTCGCGGCTGGACCTGTGGTGGGGCGACGAGCGGTTTCTCCCCGAGGGCGACACCGAGCGGAACGTGACACAGGCCCGCGAGGCGCTGCTGGACTCGGTACCCGTCGACCCGGCGCGGGTGCACGCGATGGCCGCGTCCGACGGGCCGTACGGGAGCGACGTCGAGGCCGCGGCCGAGGCGTACGCGAGCGAACTGGCCGCGGCGGCGCGGCCGGAGAACCACAGCTCGACGCCGTCCTTCGACGTGCTGCTGCTGGGCGTCGGCCCCGACACCCATGTGGCCTCGCTCTTCCCGAGTTGCCCGCCGTGCGGAGACGGAGCGGACGGTGGTCGGAGTGCGCGGCGCGCCAAGCCGCCGCCCCTGCGGATCTCGCTGACCCTTCCGGCGATCCGCGCGGCGCGGAGGTGTGGCTGCTGGCGGCCGGTGAGGACAAGGCGAAGGCGGTCACGATGGCGCTGTCGGGCGCCGGGGAGATCCAGGCCCCGGCCGCCGGCGCGTACGGGCGGCAGCGCACGCTGTGGCTGCTGGACCGGGCCGCCGCCGCGGGCTGCCGAGGATCTGTATCCCCGGCGTCCGCCTGAGCACCGCTCACGCCGATCGGCCCGCGCACGCGATTCGCGTGCGCGGGCCGATCGCTGTGCCGCGCCGTCCGGCGGGCGCCGGTGGTCGGCCGCCGCCGGTCAGCGGCCGCGCAACTCGCGGTAGGCGGCGACCAGTCCGGCCGTCGACGCGTCGAGACCGGGGACCTCGGCGCCCTCGGTCAGCGCGGGCTCCACGCGCTTGGCGAGCACCTTGCCCAGCTCCACGCCCCACTGGTCGAACGAGTCGATGTTCCAGACGGCGCCCTGGACGAACACCTTGTGCTCGTACAGCGCGATCAACTGCCCCAGCACGGACGGGCTCAGCTCACCGGCGAGGATGGTCGTCGTGGGGCGGTTGCCGTGGAAGGTCTTGTGCGGCACCAGCTCCTCGGCGACGCCCTCCGCCCGCACCTCCTCGGGGGTCTTGCCGAAGGCCAGCGCCTGGCCCTGGGCGAAGAGGTTGGCCATCAGCAGGTCGTGCTGGGCCGACAGCCCGGGAGCAGGTCGTCCACCGGCTTGGCGAAGCCGATGAGGTCGGCCGGGACGAGCTTGGTGCCCTGGTGCAGCAACTGGTAGTACGCGTGCTGGCCGTTGGTGCCGGGGTGCCCCAGACCACCGGGCCCGTCTGCCAGTCCACCGGGTCGCCCTCCCGGTCCACCGACTTGCCGTTGGACTCCATGTCCAGCTGCTGGAGGTACGCGGTGAACTTCGACAGGTAGTGGCTGTAGGGCAGGACCGCGTGCGACTGGGCGCCGTGGAAGTTGCCGTACCAGATGCCCAGGAGGCCCAGCAGCAGCGGGACGTTCTCCTCGGGCGGCGCGTTGCGGAAGTGCTCGTCGACGAGGTGGAAGCCCGCCAGCATCTCGCGGAAGTGGTCCGGGCCGATGGCGATCATCAGCGAGAGGCCGATGGCCGAGTCGTACGAGTAGCGCCCGCCGACCCAGTCCCAGAACTCGAACATGTTGGCCGTGTCGATGCCGAACTCGGCGACCTTCTCCGCGTTGGTCGACAGCGCCACGAAGTGCTTGGCGACGGCCCCTTCGTCCGCGCGCAGCCCGGTCAGCAGCCAGTCGCGGGCCGAGGTGGCGTTGGTGATGGTCTCGATGGTGGTGAAGGTCTTCGACGCGATGATGAACAGCGTCTCGGCCGGGTCCAGGTCCCGAACCGCCTCGTGCAGGTCGGCGCCGTCCACGTTGGACACGAAACGGAACGTCAGGTCCGGGCGGTGAAGGCGCGCAGCGCCTCGTACGCCATCGCCGGGCCCAGATCGGAGCCGCCGATACCGATGTTGACGATGTTCTTGATGGGCCTGCCGGTGTGACCGGTCCAGTCGCCGGAGCGGATCCGGTCGGTGAAGGTGGCCATCTTGGTGAGCACCGCGTGCACTTCGGGCACCACGTCCTCGCCGTCCACCGCGATGACGGCGGAACGGGGCGCGCAGCGCGACATGGAGCACGGCGCGGTCCTCGGTGGTGTTGATCCGGTCGCCGCGGAACATGGCGTCCCGCAGCCGCGCCACCCCGTCGCCTCGGCCAGTTCGCGCAGCAGCCGCAGTGTCGTGTCGGTGATCAGATGCTTGGAGTAGTCCAGATGCAGATCACCGACCCGGAGGGTGTACCGCTCGGCACGGCCGGGGTCGTCGGCGAACAACTCCCTCAGATGCGTGTCGGCCAGCTCCTCGCGGTGTTTGGCCAGCGCGTTCCACTCAGGCGTCCGGTCGACCTTGCTGCGGCCTTCGGCATTCATCTCGGACATCAGCCCACTTCTACTCGTGCCTGCCTGCACCCGTGCTCACCAAACCTAATTCATGCCCGCCCGCAATCCCGGCACGAGGGCCACCACCGCCGCCGCGAACAGCACCGCGGCGGCCAGCGCAGGGTGTTCAGCCCCAGGCGGCGGCGATCGCCCGCCGAGCAGGGCGCCAGCGGGCGCCCGCGACGGAGAGGGTGCGGAAGGCCGAGCTGACCCGGCCGAGCGCCTCCGCCGGGCTGCTGTGCTGAAGCATGGTCACCTCGGTCACGTTCCAGATCATGCCCGCGAAGGCGAAGACGCCCATCGCGGCGACCGCGGCGGGCAGCGCCCGTATCGTCCCGAGCGCGACGATCTGCGCGACGCCGCACAGCAGCAGCGCGCGGGTCCGCCCAGCCGCCGGGCGATCCCGGCCGCGGCCAGCCCGCCGGTCACGCTGCCGATCCCGTAGACCGTGATGACCGCTGCGTACCCCCGTCGCCCGCGCCCAGCCAGCCGGTGACCAGCAGCACCAGGGTGGCGATGAGCGCGCCCACGCCGATGTTGCACAGGGTCGTGGACGCGCACAGCGCGCGCAGCCCGCGGTCGCGCCACAACACCCGCAGTCCCACGGCGATGTCCCCGCGGAGCGTGGCGCCGGCGGGCGCGCCTCCCTCGGCCGCGCGGACGGGCCGAGGGAGGCGACGAGGGCGGCCGCCGCCGCGTACGTCACCGCGTCCGCCACGTACGGCTCGGCCAGGCCCACCCGAGCAACACCGGTACCAGCGGCGCGCCCACGAACCGGCCCATGACCTCCTGCCCGGTCATCAGGCGGGCGTTGGCCCGGCCCAGCGCCTCGCGGGGCACCACGGAGGGCAGCAGGGCCGTGGCGGCGTTGTCGAACAGCGTCTGGAGCGTGGTGAGCGCGAAGGCCAGGGCGAGCAGCAGCGGGACCGTGGCGTGCCCCAGCCACACCACGGCGGCGAACCCGCCATCAGCACGGCGCGCACCAGGTCCACCGCCCACATCGCCCGCCGCTGGTCCACCCGGTCCGCGACGGCCCCGCCGACCAGCCCGAACAGCAGCCACGGCAGAAACCCGCACGCCGTCACCAGGGACACCAGCACCGGGTTGTCGGTCAGCGAGACGGCCAGCAGCGGCAGCGCCGCCCGCGCAGCGCGTCCCCGAACCGGGAGACCACGGCGGCCGACCACAGCCGTCCGAACCCCCGCGCCACGCGGGCCGTGCCGCGTCGTCGTCAACGGCCCGCTCGTCGGCCCCACCGCGGTCACGGCACCCCGATTCCGGCCCGCAGGCCCCTCGTCCGTCTCATCACGACGGTAAGGGCCGGCACTGACAACGGCCCGGCCGCGCACCCTTGTCGAGGTGCCCGGCCGGGCCGTCGTACCGCGTTGTGCCGTGTCCGTGCGCTCAGATCTCGCCGCGGAGCTTGGCGAGGGCCTCGGCGAGGATCGCTTCCCCGTCGGCGTCGCTGCGCCGCTCCCGCACGTACGCCAGGTGCGTCTTGTACGGCTCGGTGCGCGGGGGTCCGGCGGGTTGTCCTGGTCCTTGCCGGCCGGGAAGCCGCAGCGGGGCAGTCCCAGGTCTCCGGGATCTGCGCGTCGCTGGCGAAGCTCGGCTGCGTCTCGTGCCCGTTCGAGCACCAGAAGGAGATGCGGAGGCGCGGTGCCGACTCGCCTCGCTCAGCCTCCCCATCGGCCCCGCTCCGACCCGACTCCCTCGGATCGCGTTGCCACTTGCCACGGTCGTAACTCCCTGCGGTGATGGTGCTGCTAAGCATCGATAGGCAGCTCCGCTGCCGGGCGCCCCAGTCTACGTAAGGCCCAACGCGCGTCCAGCGACAGGAGTTACACCGCTCCCGAGGACGCCGGCCTCATGATAGGCCGCGCTTGGAGCCGTACGTCAGTTGTCCAGCTTCATCAGGACACCCAGCACGACAATGCAGACGAACCACAGGAGACCGACCACCACGGTGATCCGGTCGAGGTTGCGCTCGGCGACCGAGGAGCCGCCCACGGAGGACTGCATGCCGCCGCCGAACATGTCGGAAAGGCCACCGCCCTTCCCTTGTGCATCAGCACCAGCATCATCATCAGAGCGCTGAAGATGATGAGGGCGATCGAGAACCCCATGACCACGGCTGGACCAACTCTCTCGGACTGAACTCTCTCGGACTGAGACGGACGACGGGGCCGGGTGGTGGTCGACCACACCACGCCAGCCCCGACAGAGTACGACGAGGTGCGCCCTAGGGCACACTCACTGGTCGCGGAACCGGACGATCTTGACGAACTCGTCGGCGTCCAGCGCCGCCCCGCCGACGAGCGCACCGTCGACATCCGGCTGCGCCATGATCGCGGCGACGTTCCCGGACTTCACCGATCCGCCGTACTGGATCCGCACCTTGTCGGCCAGTTCCTGGCTGTACAGCTCGGCGAGGCGCCCGCGGATGGCGCCGCAGACCTCCTGCGCGTCCTCGGGGTGGCCACCTCGCCGGTGCCGATGGCCCACACCGGCTCGTAGGCGATCACGATCGACTCGACCTGCTCGGCCGCGACGTCCTTAAGGGCGCCGTCGACCTGCGCGAGGGTGTGCGCGACCTGGTTTCCGGCCTTGCGGACGTCCAGGCCCTCACCGACGCACAGGATCGGGGTGAGGCCGTGCCGGTAGGCCGCCTTGACCTTGGCGTTGCACAGCTCGTCGGACTCGGCGTGGTACTGGCGCCGCTCCGAGTGCCCGATCACCGCGAACGTGCACTTCAGCTTGGCCAGCATGGGGCCGGAGATCTCACCGGTGTACGCGCCGGAGTCGTGCGCGGAGATGTCCTGCGCGCCGTACTTGATCTTCAACTTGTCGCCGTCGACCAGGGTCTGCACCGACCTGAGGTCGGTGAAGGGGCAGGACGGCGACCTCGACGGCCTCGTAGTCCTTCTCGGCGAGCGCGAAGGCGAGCTTCTGGACGTGCGCGATGGCCTCAAGGTGGTTGAGGTTCATCTTCCAGTTGCCCGCCATCAGCGGAATGCGGTCACTCACGGTGTTCAGTCCTCCAGTGCGGCGAGGCCGGGGAGCGTCTTGCCCTCCAGGTATTCAAGACTCGCACCGCCTCCGGTCGAGATATGGCCGAAAGCGGTCTCGTCAAAGCCCAGGATGCGTACGGCGGCGGCCGAGTCACCGCCGCCGACCACGGTGAAGGCGGGCTGTCCAGCAGCGCCTGCGCGACGGCCCGGGTGCCCTCCGCGTAGTCGGGGTGCTCGAAGACGCCCATCGGGCCGTTCCAGAAGGTGGTGGCCGCGTCGGCGAGCTTCGCCGCGTACAGCTTGCGGCTCTCGGGGCCGATGTCCAGGCCCATGTAACCGGCCGGGATGGCGTCGGCCGCGACGGTCCGCGGGTGCGTGGGAGCCTGCGCCTTGAGGTCGGGGAACTCGGCCGCCACGACGACGTCCACGGGGAGCACGAACTCCACGCCGCGCTCGTCGGCCCGCCGCAGGTAGTCCTGGACCGCCGGGATCTGGTCCTCCTGCAACAGCGAGCTGCCGACGTCGTGGCCCTGGGCCGCGAGGAAGGTGTACGCCATGCCGCCGCCGATCAGGATGCGGTCGGCCTTCTCCAGCAGGTGGTCGATCACACCGAGCTTGTCGGAGACCTTCGCGCCGCCGAGCACCACCGCGTACGGCCGCTTGACGTCCTCGGTGAGCCGCTTGAGCACACCGACCTCGGTGGCGATCAGGCCACCCGCGGCGTGCGGCAGCCGCGCGGGAGGTCGTAGACGGAGGCGTGCTTGCGGTGCACGGCGCCGAAGCCGTCGCCCACGTAGGCGTCCGCGAGGGCCGCCAGTTGGTCGGCGAAGGCGCCGCGCTCGGCGTCGTCCTTGGCCGTCTCGCCCGCGTTGAAACGGAGGTTCTCCAGCAGCGCGACATCGCCGTCGGCCAGTCCGGCGACGGTGGCCCGCGCGCTGTCGCCCACGGTGTCCGCCGCGAACGCGACCTGCTTGCCGAGCAGTTCGCCCAGCCGCTTGGCCACCGGGGCGAGGGAGAACTGCGGGTCGGGCGCGCCCTGGGGCGGCCAGGTGCGAGGCGACGATCACCTTGGCGCCGGCCTCGGCGAGCTTGGTGATCGTCGGCACGGCGGCGCGGATCCGCCCGTCGTCGGTGATGGTGTCGCCCGAGAGCGGGACGTTCAGGTCGGCTCGGACGAAGACCCGCTGCCCGGCGACCTGGAGATCGTCAATCGTCTTCACAGAATGACTCCTCGGTCATGAACTCGATCATGAAGCAGGGCCCGTACGACGTGTCGTACCGGGCCCTGTTCTCACGTGAGGCAGCGGATCAGAGCTGGCCGCCGACGAAGACGGTCAGGTCGACCAGGCGGTTGGAGTAGCCCCACTCGTTGTCGTACCAGCCGACGACCTTGACCTGCTTGCCCTGAGCCATCGTCAGGGAGGAGTCGAAGGTGCAGGAGGCCGGCCAGTTGACGATGTCCGAGGAGACGATCGCGTCCTCGGTGTAGTCGAGGATGCCCTTGAGCTGGCCCTCGGCGGCCTTCTGGAAGGCGGCGTTGATCTCGTCCTTGGTGACCTCGCGGTCCAGCTCCAGGACGAGGTCGGTGACCGAGCCGGTGGGGACCGGCACGCGCATCGCGATGCCGTCCAACTTGCCCTGGAGCTGCGGGAGGACCAGCGCGGTGGCCTTGGCGGCACCGGTGGAGGTCGGGATGATGTTCTCCGCGGCGGCGCGGGCGCGGCGCAGGTCCTTGTGCGGGAAGTCCAGGATGCGCTGGTCGTTCGTGTACGCGTGGACGGTCGTCATCATGCCCTTGACGATGCCGAAGCTCTCGTCGAGGACCTTGGCCATCGGCGCCACGCAGTTGGTGGTACACGAGGCGTTGGAGATGACGTGGTGGTTGGCCGCGTCGTACTTGTCGTTGTTGACGCCCATCACGATCGTGATGTCCTCGTCCTTGGCGGGCGCGGAGATCAGGACCTTCTTGGCGCCCGCCGCGAGGTGCTTGGCGGCGTCGGCGCGCTTGGTGAAGATGCCGGTGGACTCGACGACGACGTCGGCGCCGAGCTCGCCCCAGGGAGGTTCGCCGGGTCGCGCTCGGCGAAGGTCTTGAAGGTCTGGTCGCCGACCGTGATGGTGTCCTCGGTGTGGCTGACGTCGTACTTCAGCCGACCGAGGATGGTGTCGTACTTCAGCAGGTGCACCAGGGTGGCGTTGTCGGTCAGGTCGTTGACACCGACGATCTCGATGTCCGCGCCCTGCTCCAGGAGCGCGCGGAAGTAGTTGCGACCGATGCGGCCAAAGCCGTTGATGCCTACGCGGATCGTCACGAACCGATCTCCTCGTTGGTGTGCCGGTCTGGACGCCGGCGAGCTGTATGGGATGTCCCCGACCGTCTCCGACCCTACCTCTATCAAGGGTTCCGCGTGACACCGGCAGGCATGGCCCGAACGCCCCGGCGAGAGGCCGGACCACCGCTGCCGTCACTGTCCGTCACACGCCTTGGTCGTCCGTATCGCGGACGCCGGACGCGCTTTCCGGGGCATCGCGGGCCCCGGGGCGGTCCGCGTGGGCGGTGGCCGGATCAGCCGACCATGCCCTCGGCCATCTCGTCGCTGAGGCTCGCCTCGGTGCCCGGGATGCCCAGGTCCTGCGCGCGCTTGTCGGCCATGGCCAGCAGCCGCCGGATCCGCCCGGCGACGGCGTCCTTGGTCAGCGGCGGGTCGGCCAGCGCCCCAGTTCCTCCAGCGACGCCTGCTTGTGCTCCATGCGCAGCCGCCCGGCCGCCGCCAGGTGCTCGGGGACCTCGTCCGCGAGGATCTCCAGCGCGCGCTGCACGCGCGCGCCGGCGGCCACGGCGGCGCGGGCGGAGCGGCGCAGGTTGGCGTCGTCGAAGTTGGCGAGCCGGTTGGCGGTGGCGCGCACCTCCCGGCGCATCCGCCGCTCTTCCCAGGCGAGCACCGACTCGTGCGCGCCCAGCCGCGTCAACAGGGCGCCGATCGCGTCACCGTCGCGGACGACCACCCGGTCCACGCCGCGCACCTCACGGGCCTTGGCCGCGATCTGCAACCGACGAGCCGCCCCGACCAGCGCGAGCGCGGCCTCGGGGCCCGGGCAGGTGACCTCCAGGGAGGACGAGCGGCCGGGCTCGGTCAGCGAACCGTGCGCCAGGAAGGCCCGCGCCAGGCCGCCTCGGCGTCGCACGTGGCACCGGAGACCACCTGGGGCGGCAGCCCGCGGATCGGCCGGCCGCGGCCGTCGACCAGGCCGGTCTGCCGCGCCAGCTGGTCACCGCCCGCCACCACCCGCACCACGTACCGGCTGCCGCGGCGCAGCCGCCGGGGCCATCACCACCAGGTCGGAGGCGTGCCCGAAGATCTCCAGGATGTCCTTGCGGAGCCTGCGGGCCGCGATGCCCGTGTCCAGCTCCGCCTCGATCACGATGCGCCCGCTCACCAGATGCAGACCGCCCGCGAACCGCAGGATCGCCGAGACCTCCGCTTTCCGGCAGCAGGTGCGGGTGACGGGGAGCCGGGAGATTTCGTCCTTCACCGCTGCCGTCATCGCCATGGGCCGATCCTTCCATGCATCCGAAAAATAC
This sequence comes from Streptomyces sp. M19, assembly GCA_038070365.1. Taxonomy (GTDB): domain Bacteria; phylum Actinomycetota; class Actinomycetes; order Streptomycetales; family Streptomycetaceae; genus Streptomyces. Next base: position 2,125,193 of record JAMYWE010000001.1, read on the forward strand.
GGTCGTACGCGGCCGCCAGCAGCTCGGGGTCGTGCCGGGGAGTTTCCTCCGCTGGCGGCCACCGGCGCCAGCTCGACCGTGCCGCCGAGCCGCTTCGCGGCGTCGCGCAGACTGCTCTGATCCGGGACGGCGGCCTTGTCGGCCAGCACCACGTCGAAGGCGAGTTTAGGGGCGTGTCGGGCCAAAACCTCCAAATGACGCTGCGGGGAGAAACCGGCGGTTTCCCGGGCTGGGGCGCGAGGTTCAGCGACAGGACCCGGCGCGCCTTGGTCTCGGTGAGCGCCTGGAGCAGCTCGGGCACCAGCAGATGCGGGATGACGGAGGAGAACCAGGAGCCGGGGCCGAGCACCACCCAGTCCGCGTCGAGCACCGCCTCGACGGCCTCGGGACGGCCGGCGGGTCGGCGGGCACCAGGTGGACCGACTGCACCTCGCCGAGTGTGAGCGCCACCGTGGCCTGGCCGCGGACGGTGGAGATCTCCCGCGGGCGCTCCGGGTCGTGGCCGCGTACGTACGCCTGGAGCTCCAGCGGGACGGCCGACATGGGCAGCACCCGGCCGTGCGCGCCAGCAGCTTGCCCACCAGGTCCAGGGCCTTGACCGGGTCGCCCAACTGCTCCCAGAGGGCGACGATCAGCAGGTTGCCGACCGCGTGGCCGTGCAGCTCGCCCTTGCTGGCGAAACGGTGCTGGATGACCCGGGACCAGGTGCGGCCCCAGTCGTCGTCGCCGCACAGGGCGGCGAGCGCCTTGCGCAGATCGCCGGGCGGCAGCACGTCCAGCTCCTCGCGCAGCCGCCCGCTGGAGCCCCGTCGTCGGCCACCGTGACCACGGCGGTGAGCGCGCCGGTGATACGGCGCAGGGCCGCCAGCGACGCGGACAGGCCCATGCCACCGCCCAGGGCCACGACCTTCGGCTGGGCGCCGCGGCTCGCCCGGTTCCCGACGAGCCGCCGCAGCCGGCTGTTGCGGATCGTCACTCGCGCCCCATGTCGCGGTGCACGACGACGGTCTCGACGCCCTCGGCGGCGAGCCGGGCGGCCAGCCGCTCGGACATCGCCACGCTGCGGTGCTTGCCGCCGGTGCAGCCCACCGCGATGGTCACGTACCGCTTGCCCTCGCGGCGGTAGCCGGTGGCGATGAGCTGGAGCAGTTCCGCGTAGCGGTCCAGGAACTCCTTGGCGCCGGGCTGGTTGAACACATAGCCCGACACCTCCTCGTTGAGCCCGGTGAAGGGGCGCAGCTCCGGCACCCAGTGCGGGTTGGGCAGGAAGCGGCAGTCCACCACGAGGTCGGCGTCGACGGGCAGCCCGTACTTGTAGCCGAACGACATCACCGTCGCACGCAGTTCCGGCTCCTCCTCGCCCGCGAACTGGGCGTCCATCTTGGCGCGCAGCTCGTGCACGTTCAGGCTGGAGGTGTCGATCACCAGGTCGGCGTCGCCGCGCAGTTCGCGCAGCAGGTCCCGCTCGGCCGCGATGCCGTCCACGATCCGCCCGTCGCCCTGGAGCGGGTGCGGACGGCGTACGGACTCGAAGCGCCGCACCAGGGCGTCGTCGGACGCCTCCAGGAACAGCACCCGGCGCTTGACGTTCTTCGCCGCCAGGTCCGCCAGGGACTCGCGGAGGTTGTCGAAGAACCGGCGTCCGCGCACGTCCACGACGACCGCGATCCGGGCCACGTTGCCCTGCGAGCGCGCGCCGAGGTCCACCATGGTGGGGATCAGCGCGGGCGGCAGGTTGTCGACGACGAACCAGCCGAGGTCCTCCAGACACTTGGCCGCGGTGCTGCGACCGGCGCCGGACATGCCGGAGATGATCACCAGTTCGGGGATGGCCGAGGGATCGGTGGCCTCCCCGGTCGTACCCGTACTCACCTGTGCTCCACTTCCGTAGCCGTCCTGTTCCTTCATGGTCTCGTCCCCGTGTCGATGACGACGCCGCCTCCGCGGCCTCGTCCTCCATGATCTCTCCTGTGGCGGTGTTCACCGCCGGACCGGCCGGGGCCGCGCCCGCGAGGGTCGCCGTGAGGGTCTCGGCCGTCTTGCGGCCGATGCCCGGCACCTCGCAGATCTGGTCGACGGTCGCCGCGCGCAGCCGCTTGACCGAGCCGAAGTGCTTGAGCAGGGCCTGCTTGCGGCTGTCGCCCAGGCCCGGCACGGCGTCCAGCGGCGAGGACTTCATGGACTTGGCGCGCTTGCCGCGCTGGTAGGTGATGGCGAAGCGGTGCGCCTCGTCGCGGACCCGCTGGAGCAGGTACAGCCCTCGCTGCTGCGCGGCAGGACGACGGGATCGTCCTCGCCCGGCAGCCAGACCTCCTCCAGGCGCTTGGCGAGGCCGCAGACGGCGACGTCGTCCACGCCCAGCTCGTCCAGCGCCCGCTGGGCCGCCGCCACCTGCGGCTGCCCGCCGTCGACGACCACGAGCTGCGGCGGGTAGGCGAAGCGCTTGGGCCTGCCGTCGTCGTCCCGGGCGGACCCATCGGCGACGGACGCGCCGGTGACGGCATCCCTTGTGACCGCGTCCCCGGTGGCGGGTCGCCTGTGCCGGGCCCGCCGTCAGCGGTCTCCGGGCCGCGGCGCCCTCCTCGCCCCACTCTCCCGTCTTCTGCTTCTCCTGGAGGTAGCGCCGGAAGCGGCGCCCGATGACCTCGTGCATGGAACGGACGTCGTCCTGGCCCTCGAAGCCCTTGATCTGGAAGCGGCGGTACTCCCCTTGCGGGGCAGGCCGTCCTCGAAGACCACCATGGAGGCCACGACGTCGTCGCCCTGGAGGTGGGAGATGTCGAAGCACTCGACGCGCAGCGGCGCCGAGTCCAGGCCCAGGGCCTCGGCGATCTCCTCCAGCGCGCGCGAGCGCGTGGTGAGGTCGGAGGCGCGCTTGGTCTTGTGCAACGCCAGCGCCTGCTGCGCGTTGCGCTGGACCGTCGCCATCAGGTCCTTCTTGTCGCCGCGCTGCGGGACGCGCACGTCGACGCGGGAACCGCGGCGGTCGGCGAGCCACTGGGCGACCGGCTCGGACGGCGAGGGAAGGGCGGGGACCAGGACCTCCTTGGGGACCGAGTCGCCCTTCTCGTCCCCGTACAGCTGCTGGAGGGCGTGCTCCACCAGCCCGGCGGTGTCCACGGCCTCGACCCGGTCGGTGACCCAGCCGCGCTGGCCGCGCACCCGCCCACCACGCACATGGAAGATCTGGACGGCCGCCTCCAACTCGTCCTCGGCGATGGCGATCAGGTCGGCGTCGGTGGCGTCGGCGAGCACCACCGCGTTCTTCTCCATGGCGCGCCGGAGCGCTTCTATGTCGTCACGGAGCCGGGCCGCCCGCTCGTACTCCATCTCCTCGGCGGCCTCGTGCATCCCCGCTCCAGCCGGCGGATGTACGTACCGGTGCGCCCGGCCATGAAGTCGCAGAACTCCTCGGCCAGTTCGCGGTGCTCCTCGGGGTGACGCGGCCGACGCAGGGCGCGGAGCACTTGCCGATGTAACCGAGCAGGCACGGGCGGCCGATCTGGGCGGAGCGCTTGAACACCCCGCGGAGCACGTCCGGACGGGGAAGACCCGCAGCATCAGGTCGACGGTCTCGCGGATCGCCCACGCGTGCGCGTACGGCCCGAAGTAGCGCACGCCCTTCCGCTTGGCCCCGCGCAGCACCTGCACGCGCGGGAACTCCTCGTTCAGCGTGACCGCGAGCGACGGATAGCTCTTGTCGTCGCGGTACTTGACGTTGAAGCGGGGTCGAACTCCTTGATCCAGGAGTATTCGAGCTGCAACGCCTCGACTTCCGTGGCGACCACGGTCCACTCCACGGAACCTGCCGTGGTGACCATGGAGCGGGTGCGCGGATGCAGGTTCGCCAGGTCCTGGAAGTACGAGGAGAGGCGCTGGCGCAGGCTCTTCGCCTTTCCGACGTAGATCACCCGGCCGTGCTCGTCACGGAACTTGTAGACCCCGGCGAGTCGGGGATCTGTCCCGGCTTGGGCGGTAGCTGCTCGGGTCGGCCATGGTCACCACCCTACTGGCGGGGCTGACAGTTCCGCCCTTCCGCGGAGCCGCCGCGGCCCACCTTCCGGCCGTACCGCGCGGGCCCCGGCGGTCCCTCCGGCCCGTGCCTCAGCCGGACTTGCCGCCCTCGGCGCCGCGGTCGTCCGCCGGGGCGCGCGGCCCGGCGACGAGGCGGCCGTGCTCGGTCCTGACCGGGACGCGCGCCAGCGGCTCGGGCGCGGGTCCGTCGAGGACCTCGCCGGTCCGGGCGTCGAAGACGCTCCCGTGGCAGGGGCAGCTGATCCGGTTGCCGTCGACGCGGTCGACGACGCATCCCGCGTGGGTGCACACGGCGCTGAACGCCGTGTACTCCCCGGCGTCGGAGCGCGCGACGACGAGCCGGTCCTCGCGGTAGAGCTTCGCGCCGCCGTCCGGTACGGCGCCCGGCGAACCGAGGTCGACCGGGGCCGTCGGGGTCGCCGGTGCCCTGCCGCCCCGGCGTCCGGGGAGCAGGCCGCCCTCCCGAGCGCGGCGGCTCCGGCCAGCGCGGCTCCGCGCAGCACGGTACGGCGCGGCGGCGGGCCGTCCCCTGGTCACAGGGGCGCAAGGGACTGCTCATCGGCTCTCCAGGTCGTCGCCCGTGTCCCCGTGCGCGGGCACGGAGCGCCTCCGTACGCGAGGCACGGAGCCCGACGATACCGGCGTATAACGACCAGCGTCCGGCGGGGTGGGGGTGACGCGAGGGACCGCGACGGAGCGCGTAAACGCTTACGCAAGCGTTTACGCCGTACCGCCGAATGAGGTACGTTCCTGCCCCGGCAGAGGGGCGGAACACGGTACGGGAGGGAGGGACGCCCATGGCCACCATGGCCGACGTGGCCCAGCGCGCGGGTGTGTCCGTGGCCACCGTCTCGCACGTCCTCAACGACACCCGGCCGGTGCGGCCGGCACCCGTCAGGCGGTGCTCGACGCCATCGACGCCCTCGGGTACACGCACAACACGCTCGCGCGTTCGCTGGTCACCTCGCGCACCCGCTCCATCGGCCTGGCGGTCTCGGCGATCAGCAACCCGTACTTCACCGAGTTCCTCCAGGGCGTCGAGTCCGGCGCCGTCGCCCGGGCTACAGCCTGCTGATCGCCGATCCGCACGACGACCCGGCGTACGAGGGCAAGGCGATCCGGCTGCTCCACGAGCGCCGGGTGGACGGCGTCATCGTCGCGCCGTCCGCCGAACCCGCGGCGATGGTCGGCTATCTGGCCCGTCACCGGGTGCCCACGGTCTTCCTGGACCGGCTGGTCGACGACGCCTACGACCAGGTGTGCGCCGAGAACGCCGCCCCCGTCGAGCAGCTCGTGCACCACCTCGCCGACCGCGGCCACCGGCGCATCGGACTCGTCGCCGGGCTGCCGGGGCTGAGCACCACCGACGAGCGCATCTCCGGCTACCTGGCGGGGCTGAGGCTGCGCGGGCTGCCCTCCGGCCCGGAGCTGATGGCGTGCGGCAACTCCGAGGCGGAGGGCGCCGAGGACGCCACCCGGTGGCTGCTGTCCGCCGCCGAGCCGCCCACCGCCCTGGTCACCGCGAACAACGCCATGACGATCGGCGCGCTGCGCGCCCTGCGGTCCCTGGGCCGTGAGGTGCCGCGCGACATCGCCCTGGCCTGCTTCGACGACTTCTCCTGGGCCGATCTGTTCGCACCTCGGCTCACCGCGATCGCCCAGCCCAGCCGGGAGATCGGCGCCACCGCCGTGCGGCTGCTGCTGGACCGGCTGGCGGACCCCGCCCGCGCCCCTCGTACCGTCCGGTTGCCCTGCGCCTTCGTCCACCGCACCTCGTGCGGCTGCGCGGCGGCGCCGCCCGTAGGAAAGGACCCCGCTCGTGATCGTCGTTGCCGGAGAAGCCCTGATCGACCTCGTACCCGACGGGCCGGGCGGGGACGGAGCGGGGCGGGCGGCGGCCTGCCCGCGCTGCGCCCGCTGCGCGGCGGCGGCCCGTACAACACCGCCGTGGCGCTCGGGCGGCTCGGCTCCCCGACCGCCTTCTGCTCCCGGGTCTCGGCCGACGGCTTCGGCGAGGCGCTGCTGGCGGGGCTGCGGGCCGACGGGGTGGACACCGCGCTGGTCCAGCGCGGCCAGGAGCCGACCACGCTGGCGGTCGCGTCGATCGGCGCGGACGGCTCCGCGGGCTACGGCTTCTACGTCGAGGGCACGGCGGACCGCCTCTTCGCGCTGCCCGAGACGCTGCCGGAGGGGTCACGGCCCTGGCGTTCGGCACCTGCTCGCTGGTGCTGGAACCGGGGCCAGCGCGTACGAGGCGCTGATGCGGCGGGAGGCGGAACGCGGGTGTTCACCCTGCTCGACCCCAACATCCGGGCGGGGCTGATCGCGGACGCCGACGCCTACCGCGCCCGCTTCCGCGCCTGGCTGCCCCACGTCGGGCTGCTCAAGCTCTCGGCGGACGACGCCGCCTGGCTCACCGGCTCCGACGATCCGGCGGCGACCGCGCGCGAGTGGCTGGCGCTGGGCCCTCGGCCGTGGTCCTCACGCGCGGCGGGGACGGGCTGACCGTGTTCACCGGGAACGGTGCCGAGATCTCCGTCCCCGGTGAGCCGGTGGACGTGGTGGACACGATCGGCGCGGGCGACACGGTCAACGCCGCGCTGCTGCACCGCCTCGCGGCGCACGACGCGCTCAGCCCGGCCGCGGTGGCTGGGCTCGGCGAGGACACCTGGCGTGACGTCCTCGGCTTCGCCGCCCGCGCGGCGGCTCTCACCTGCTCCCGGGCGGGCGCCGAGCCGCCGTACGCGAAGGAGTTGGGCACCGTCTGACATCGCCCGGACCGGGGCCCGCGCCTGCCGCGCGGGCTCCGGGGCCGGATCCGGCCGTCCCGCCCGGCCGAAAGCCCGCCCGGGACCCGGAGCGGCCGGTTCCGAGAACCGGGGCCGGATCCGAGTCCGGGGCCCGGACCGGGTCCGGGCCCCGGTCCGGTCAGGCTTCGGGCCGGTGTACGTCAGGCCCGGCGCACTCGCGCGCTCTTGGCCGGAGCCTTCTTCGCCGCCGGGGCCTTCTTGGCGGCAGCAGCCGACTTCTTCACCGCGGCTGGGGCCTTCTTCACCGCGGCGGAGGACTTCGCGGAGGAGTTCGCGGACGACTTCTTGGCCGAGGCGGCCTTCTGGTCGCGGGCTTCGCGGCCGCGGACGCCGCTGCGTCGCTCACCCGCTCCCCAGCATGTCCCGCAGGAACTTGCCCGTGTGGCTGGCCGGGACGGACGCCACCTCCTCGGGGTGCCCTCGGCGATGACCAGCCCGCCGCCGTTGCCGCCCTCCGGGCCCATGTCCACGACCCAGTCGGCCGTCTTGATGACGTCGAGGTTGTGCTCGATGACGATCACCGTGTTGCCCTTGTCGACGAGCCCGGACAGCACCTTGATCAGCTTGCTGATGTCCTCGAAGTGCAGGCCGGTCGTGGGCTCGTCCAGCACGTAGACCGTGCGGCCCGTGGAGCGCTTCTGGAGCTCGCTCGCGAGCTTCACCCGCTGCGCCCGCCGCCGGAGAGGGTCGGCGCCGACTGCCCGAGCCGGACGTAGCCGAGACCGACCTCGTTCAGGGTGCGCAGGTGGCGGGAGATCGTGGGCACCGCCTCGAAGAAGTCCAGCGCCTCCTCGATGGGCATGTCCAGCACCTCCGCGATGGACTTGCCCTTGTAGTGCACCTCCAGGGTCTCCCGGTTGTAGCGCGCGCCGTGGCAGACCTCGCACGGCACGTACACGTCGGGAAGGAAGTTCATCTCGATCTTGATGGTGCCGTCGCCCGAGCAGTTCTCGCAGCGACCGCCCTTGACGTTGAAGGAGAAGCGGCCGGGCAGGTAGCCGCGGACCTTCGCCTCCGTCGTCTCCGCGAACAGCTTGCGGACATGGTCGAAGACGCCGGTGTACGTGGCCGGGTTCGACCGGGGCGTACGGCCGATGGGCGACTGGTCGACGTGCACCACCTTGTCGACCAGGTCGTCCCCGTCGACCCGGGTGTGCCGCCCGGGGACGGACTTGGCGCCGTTCAGCTCGCGGGCCAGGTGCGTGTACAGGATGTCGTTGACCAGCGTGGACTTGCCGGATCCCGAGACACCCGTGACCGCGGTGAGCACGCCCAGCGGGAAGGAGACGTCGATGTCGCGGAGGTTGTTCTCCCGGGCGCCGTGCACGGTCAGGCGGCGCGCCGGGTCCGCGGGGCGGCGCACGTCCGGCAGCGGGATGACCCGCTCGCCCGCCAGATACTGGCCGGTGACCGACTCCTCGTTGGCCAGCAGCTCCTTCAACGTGCCGCTGTGCACCACCTTGCCGCCGTGCTCGCCGGCGCCGGGGCCGATGTCCACCACCCAGTCCGAGGTCTTGATGGTGTCCTCGTCGTGCTCGACGACGATCAGGGTGTTGCCCAGGTCCCGCAGGCGCACGAGGGTCTCGATGAGCCGGTGGTTGTCCCGCTGGTGCAGCCCGATGGACGGCTCGTCCAGCACGTACAACACCCCGACCAGGCCGGACCCGATCTGGGTGGCGAGCCGGATGCGCTGCGCCTCACCGCCGGAGAGCGTGCCCGCGGCCCGGTTGAGCGAGAGGTAGTCCAGGCCGACGTCGACCAGGAAGCGCAGCCGCTCGTTGACCTCCTTGAGCACCCGCTCCGCGATGGTCTTCTCGCGGGCGGTCAGCTTCATGTCGCCGAGGAACTCGGCGCACTCGCTGATCGACATCGCGGAGACATCGGCGATGGACCTGTCCTGCACGGTGACCGCGAGAACGATCGGCTTCAGGCGCGTGCCCTCGCACGTGGGGCAGGGCACCTCCCGCATGTAGCCCTCGAAGCGCTCCCGGCTGGAGTCGCTCTCCGCCTCCGAGTGGCGGCGCTTGACGAACGGCAGCGCCCCTCGAAGGCCGTGGTGTACGCCCGCTCCCGCCCGTACCGGTTCCGGTAGCGCACCTCGATCTGCGTACGGTGGCCGTTGAGCAGCGCCTTCTTGGCGCGCTGCGGGAGCCCGGCCCAGGGGATGTCGGTGCGGAACCCGAGCGCGTCGGCGAGCGCGCCGACCAGCCGTCCGAAGTACTCCTTGGTGTGGCCGTGCGACCAGGGTGGATGGCGCCCTCGTCCAGGCTCTTGTCCTCGTCGGGGACGACCAGCTCGGGTCGACCTCCATCCGGGTGCCGATGCCGGTGCACTCCGGGCAGGCGCCGAAGGGCGAGTTGAACGAGAAGGTGCGCGGCTCCAGTTCCTCGAAGGACAGGTCGTCGTACGGGCAGTAGAGGTGCTCGGAGAACATCCGCTCGCGCTGCGGGTCGTCCTCGGCCAGGTCCACGAAGTCCAGGATCACCATGCCGCCGGAGAGCCCGAGCGCGGTCTCCACCGAGTCGGTCAGCCGCCGCTTGGCGCTGTCCTTGACCGTCAGGCGGTCGACGACCACCTCGATGGTGTGCTTCTCCTGCTTCTTCAGCGTCGGCGGGTCGGTCAGCTGGACCGTCGTGCCGTCCACCCGGGCCCGGCTGTAGCCCTTGCTCTGGAGGTCGGAGAAGAGGTCGACGAACTCTCCCTTGCGCTCGCGCACCAGCGGCGAGAGCACCTGGAAGCGGCTGCCCTCGGGCAGCTCCAGCACCCGGTCGACGATGGCCTGCGGCGACTGGCGGGCGATCGGGCGACCGCACTCGGGGCAGTGCGGCTTGCCGATACGGGCGAAGAGCAGCCGCAGGTAGTCGTAGACCTCGGTGATGGTGCCGACGGTGGAGCGCGGGTTGCGCGAGGTGGACTTCTGGTCGATGGAGACCGCCGGGGACAGGCCCTCGATGAAGTCCACGTCCGGCTTGTCCATCTGGCCCAGGAACTGCCGGGCATAGGAGGAGAGCGACTCGACGTACCGGCGCTGCCCTCGGCGAAGATCGTGTCGAACGCGAGGGAGGACTTGCCCGATCCCGAGAGCCCGGTGAAGACGATGAGGGAGTCGCGGGGAGGTCGAGCGAGACGTTCTTCAGGTTGTGCTCGCGAGCGCCGCGAACGATGAGACGGTCGGCCACGCCGGTCGGCACCTTCTTGAGGAGTGGGGTGCGCCGCACCCGCCAAGCGTATGGGGGCACCACGGCAATGTCTTAAGGATGCAGTACACCGAGCCTATAGCACGCACATTCGATTTACGGGGAAGTCCATCAGCTTCACCCGAACGTGTGGCCGGGCTACGGTCTGACCATGACCGACTACGCGAGCGACGCCTCCGCCGTACAGGGGCGACCGACCGGCTGCTCACCGCCGTACAGGCCCTCGACGAGGACGACGTCGCCAAGCCGTCCCTGCTCCCCGGCTGGTCCCGCGGCCACGTTCTCGCGCATCTCGCGCGGAACGCGGACGCCATGGTGAATCTCCTCACATGGGCCCGCACCGGCGAGAGCGGCGCATGTACGCGAGCGACGAGGCGCGCGACGGCGACATCGAGCGCGACGCCCACCGCCCGCTCGCGGTGCACCTGGACGACCTGCGCACCAGCGCCTACCGCTTCAACTCGGCCGCCGCCGCTCCCCGGGACCGCTGGTCCTTCGAGGTCGCGACGCGGGGCACCGGCACCGAGCGGGCCGAGTTGCTGCCCTTCCACAGGCTCTGCGAGGTCGAGCTGCACCACGTGGACCTCGGCATCGGCTACACCGTCGCCGACCTGCCGGACGCCTTCGTCGTGGCGCAGGTGGACGCCCTCGCCTCGGGCCGGTTCGCGGGCCACCCCGAGCTGCCCGCGCTGCTGCTGTCAGCGGGCGAGGGCGGGCTGAGCTGGCGGACCGGCGCCACGGGGCGGCCCCGGTGACGGTCACCGGGTCCCCGCCGCCCTGCTGGGGTGGCTCACCGGACGTACGGACGGCTCGGAACTCTCCTGTCCCGGCGCCTCCTTGCCCGTACTGCCGCCGCTAGGCTGAGGCCATGACGTACAGCGGAGCGGTGAAGGTCGGCGGACCGGCGCACGTGCACGAACTGACCGACCTGATGATCTCGAAGGTCGCGGTCGGCCCGATGCACAACAACGCCTATCTGCTGCGCTGCCGCGCCACGGACGAGCAACTGCTGATCGACGCCGCGGCCGAGCCGCGCACCCTGCTGTCCCTCATCGGCGACGGCGGCATCGCTTCCGTCGTCACGACCCACCGGCATGGCGACCACTGGGGCGCGCTGCGCGAGATCGTGGACGCGACCGGCGCCCGTACGTACGCCGGGCGGTACGACGCCGAGGGCATCCCGTGCCGACCGACGTGCCCGTGGAGGACGGCGACACGGTGCGGGTCGGCAGGGTCGAGCTGACCGCGCGCCACCTGGTCGGCCACACCCCGGCAGCATCGCGCTAGTCTACGACGACCCGCACGGCCACCCGCACCTGTTCACCGGCGACTGCCTGTTCCCCGGCGGGTGGGCAACACGCACGACGACCCGGAGGCGTTCGCGAGCCTGCTCCACGGTGTGGAGACCAAGCTGTTCGCCCCGCTCCCCGACGAGACCTGGGTCTACCCCGGCCACGGGGACGACACCACGCTGGGCACCGAGCGCCCGCACCTCGGCGAATGGCGCGAGCGCGGCTGGTGACCCCGGCGGTCACGTGAACCGCCGCGGCCGCGTGAACCGCCGCCGCACGGGCGGCCGGTGACGTCCCGCGCAGCGCGTGCCCCGACCGGGCCGGACCCGGTCGGGGCACAGTCATGAGGGCTCCGGCGGCGGGCGGCACCCGCGCGCCGGGGACCGGCTCAGGCGCCGACGCTCTTCCTGTCGTCGCCCTTCGGCCCGTCCTGGCCCTCGTCGTCGCGCTGCCCCGCACCGCGTACAGGCTGGTGGCGGTGGTCACCGCGAGCACCGCGCAGATGACGCCCAGCGAGACCGGAATGCTGATCTCCGGGACGTGCACCCCGGACTCGTGCAGGGCGTGCAGCACCAGCTTCACGCCGATGAAGCCGAGGATCACCGACAGCCCGTATGAGAGGTGGACCAGCTTCTTCAGCAGGCCGCCGATGAGGAAGTACAGCTGCCGCAGTCCCATCAGCGCGAAGGCGTTGGCGGTGAAGACGATGTACGGGTCCTGCGTGAGACCGAAGATCGCGGGGATCGAGTCCAGCGCGAACAGGACGTCCGTGGTGCCGATGGCCAGCATGACGATCAGCATCGGCGTCATCAGGCGCTTGCCGTTCTCCACGATGAACAGCTTCGTGCCGTGGTACTTGTCGGTCGACGGCACGCGGCGCTCGACCATCTTCAGGACGCGGTTCTCCTCGAACTCCTCGTCCTCCTCGTCCGAGCGCGCCTCCTGGATGAGCTTCCAGGCGGTCCAGATCAGGAACGCGCCGAAGATGTAGAAGACCCAGGCGAAGGTGGAGATGATCGCCGCGCCGGCGCCGATGAAGACCGCGCGGAGCACCAGGGCGATGAGCACGCCCACCATCAGCACGCGCTGCTGGTATATCGAGGGCACCGCGAACTTCGCCATGATCAGCACGAAGACGAAGAGGTTGTCCACGCTGAGGACTTCTCGGTGATGAACCCGGCGAAGAACTCACCCGACGCCTGGCTCTCGCCGAAGACCAGCAGCCCGACGCCGAATAGCCCGGCGAGGGCGACCCAGACGGCGGTCCAGATACCGGCCTCCTTGAGGGAGACCTCGTGAGGTTTTCGGCCGCCGATGAAGAAGTCGACGGCGATGAGGGCGCACAGACCAAGGATGGTCAGTGTCCAGACGGCGAGGGAGACGTCCACGGTTCCTCCGGCATTCGTACGGCAGTTTCAGCGTCGTCGCTGCCGGAGGTCTCTTCCACCGGGATGGTCCGCCCGGACCGGCGCCCGGAACCACCCCGGACCGCTGCCGGTCCAAGGCGGCCCGTGATGACGGGAACGCCGCTGGCGGGAGTACTCCCTCCGTACGAAGAAGAGTACAGGAACACCCAAGGAAAGGTAAAGGAAAATACAAAAGAGCTGTTCAGGGCGCTTTACTGGAGGGCGCGCCGCGCCTCGGCGACCTGCCCGAGGACCTGCTCGACCACCTGGCTCCCGGCCGGGACCGACGCCGGTTCGTACGTCCAGGCGTGCCCCACCCACGGGTCGGCGAGGTGGTCGTCGGCGACCGGGGTGATCCGCAGCAGCGCGCGCCACAGCGGGTCGAGCACCGGCCCGTAGCCCCGCGCGTCGTCACGGTCGGCGACCATCATCAGGTGCACGCCCACGGACGGCCCTCGTCCGCGAGATACCGCAGCTGGGTGACGGCCCGGTCGTCGAAACCGTGCGGGAAGTCGTTGACGATCAGCAGCTGCTCGGCGACGTCCAGGTCGGGCGGGAGCGCGTCGGTGGCGCCGCTGCGCACGGCCATCTGTACGAGGTCGACGCGCTGGGTCAGCCGGGACAGCGTGTCCGTGACGCCCTGGGCCCCGGCCGCGGGCGGAGCCGCCAGCACCCGGAGCGCAGCAGCGGGGCGAACGACGACGCGGCCGACTCCGCCGGGTCGATCACATGGACCGTGAACTCGCCCGCGGGGTAGACGGCGAGCAGCCGTGCGGCGTGCGCGACCGCGGTGTCGGCGGCCAGGCGGCGCAGCTCCAGGGCGTCGGCGACCGCCGGGTCTGTTCCGTACCGCCCCGTCCGGCGTCCACCCACAGCCCGCGTTCGAGCGGCAGCCGCACCAGCATGGGGATGCGCAGGTCGGCGCGCTCGGGCAGGTGCAGCTCGCCCAGGCGCAGCGCCATCGGGATCTCCATCGGCACCCGGTACCCGTGCCAGACCGGGCTGGACCAGCGGGCGTACGCGGCGGGCAGCGCGGGCTCGACCACCTCCGACTCGGCGGCCAGGTGCGCCAGGTCCCGGTCGAGTGCGGCGCGGGCTTGGTCCACGAGCGCGGTGTGCTTCTCCCGCGCCTGGGCGCGGGCGGAGTCGGCGGCCGGGCCGACGCGGGTGCGCGGGTCGGACAGCACCCGGTCCAGTTCCTGCTCCATGCGGGACTCCGCGAAGTCCACGGCGCTGCGGTACGCCGCGGTCGTCCGGGCCAGGTCCTCGAACATGCCCCAGACCTGGTTGTACAGCCGCTCGTCCATCGTCCAGCCGGAGGCGTCACCCGCGACGGGCGCGGCCGGTTGTCCGGGCGGGGCGGGGCGGCGGCGGGCGCGGGTCCGGTGCCTCGGCCGCGCGGCGGCGCGGGTGGCGGTAGTCGATGCCGCCACCGCCCGTGGCCGGGCGGGTGCCTGCTGCGGCGGGGTCGGCGCGGATGGGGGCTGCGCGGACGGGGGCTGCACGGACGGGGCTGCGGGGCCGGGTCCCGCTGGGACGGCGGCTGCTGGGACGGGATGTCGGCGCCGCCGCCCGGTGCGGCCGTACGCACCCGGCCGTCGGTCCCGGAGCGGGCGGGGCTGGGCGACGGAACGGGCCATGCCCTGGACGACGGCCTCGTTGATCTCGGCCGCGAGCCCGGCGCCCGTGCCAGGCCCTGGTCCTGGAGCATCGCGGCGAGCCCGCCCGCGTACCCCTGTCCGATGGCGCGCACCTTCCAGGCGCCCTGCCTGCGGTACAGCTCCAGGGCGACGACCGCGGACTCGGTGTCCAGGTCGGTCAGGGTGTAGCTGGCGATCTCGGTGCCGTCCAGGCCGGTGACGGCGACGAACGGGGCCGCCATGGTCCCGAAGCTGGCCGGGCCGCCGACTCCGGTGGGCAGCGCGAGCAGCACGCTGACCCGGTGGACGGACTCGGGCAGGGCGTCGAGGTCGACGGCGAGCCGGTGGTCGGCGGCGGCCTGCCTGGGCACCTCGATCCCGGGGAGCTGGGGGCCGCGGGTGGGCGACCCACTCGGTGCCGTGCACCGTGCCGTCCTCGTCGCCGAGTGTCGCCCCGGCCACGATCGGATCGCCCGCCGAGACCCGGATCTCCAAACGGGTCTGAGGCAGGGGTGGTTCTGTCCTCGGACCAGCTCGGCCGTCATGCTCACGTCCCCTTGTTGGTGTTCTGCCGCTTCGTCGCTGCTGCTGTGCCACTCGCTGCCGTGTCACTCGCCGGTGTGCCGTCGTGGTCCGCCGGCGGTCCGCCATGGGCCGCATGGCACCGGCGGCACCGGCGCGGATGTGGCGCCGCGCACGACGTCGGCACGCGGGCGCGCCGACGCGGATGCGCGGGTAGTGCGCGTGACGGCCCGGCGGACAGTGCGCCGCCGGGCCGTCACGGATGAACCGCCTTACAGGTGCGGCACCATGTGCGGCATCAGGTCCTGGAAGGTGCGGCCCTGGGCGGGCTCGCCGAGGGCCTTCAGCTGCCAGCTGCTGCCCGTGCGGTGCACCTTGGCCATGATCTGCGCCGTGTACTGGCCGCCACCGGTGAGCGTGTAGCGCGCCAGCTCCTGGCCGTTGGTCTCGTCCACCAGGCGGCAGAACGCGTTCTGCACCTCGGCGAAGGTCTGGCCGGTGAAGGAGTTCACCACGAACACGATCTGGTCGACGTGCACCGGCACCCGCTGGAGGTCGACCAGGATCGACTCGTCGTCCCCGCCCTGCCCCGCGCCGCCGACCAGGTTGTCGCCAGTGTGGCGCACCGACCCGTCATCGCTGACGAGGTGGCGGAAGAACACCACGTCCGTCGGCTGCTTGTCGGCGAAGAGCACGGCCGAGGCGTCGAGGTCGATCTCGCGCGTACGCGAACCGAACAGCCCCGCCGGGCGCCGCCTGCCACCCGAGCCCCATCCGCACCGCGGTCAGCGAGGCGCCGTCGGCCTTTGCAGGCTGATGGACTGTCCCTTGGACATGTTGACCGTCACGTGCCTGTCCCTACTCTCGTCTGTCGTTCCCCGTGACCGCCTACCGGGCGGCCTCCTCGAACCCTATGCAGAGCCGCGCGCCCGCCGTCCGCGAGAACCGGCTTTGTGTCGTTCTTGCAACACACCGGACGCGCCAGGGCCGGTGGGCGTCACGGGCCGGGCCCAAGCGGAGCCAGGTCCTGGCGAAGCGCGCTCGGACAAAGCCCGTTCAGGCAGAGTCCGTTCAGACAGAGTCCGTTCAGACAGAGTCCGTTCAGACAAAGCCCGTTCAGGCGAGGCCCGCCTCCTTCATCTGCCGCAGTTCCTTCTTCAGCTCCCCACCTCGTCACGCAGCCGCGCGCGACCTCGAACTGGAGCTCCGCCGCGGCGGCCCGCATCCGCTCCGTCATCTGCTCGATCAGCTCGGCGAGTTCGGCGGCGGGCCGGTCGGTCAGCACCTCGTCGCCACGGGTCGTGCCCTTGGCGCCCTTGCCGCCGCCCGTCCCGTGCGCGGCCAGCGCGGGAACCGGGCCTTCTGCTGTCCCTTGCCCTTGCCCTGGTCCGTCTTGCGGTAGCCGCTGCCCAGCAGCTCCCGGGTGTCGACCTCCTCGCGCGCGATGGTCGCCACGATGTCGCCGATCTTCTTGCGCAGGGGCTGCGGGTCGATCCCGTGCTCCTTGTTGTACGCGACCTGCTTCTCCCGGCGGCGGTTGGTCTCCTCGATGGCCTTCTCCATCGCCGGGGTGACCTTGTCCGCGTACATGTGCACCTGGCCGGAGACGTTGCGCGCGGCGCGGCCGATGGTCTGGATCAGGGATGTGCCGGAGCGGAGGAAGCCCTCCTTGTCGGCGTCGAGGATCGCGACCAGCGAGACCTCCGGCAGGTCCAGTCCCTCACGGAGCAGGTTGATACCGACGAGGACGTCGAACTCGCCCGCGCGCAACTCGCGCAGCAGCTCGACCCGGCGCAGGGTGTCGACGTCGCTGTGGAGATAGCGCACCTGGATGCCCAGTTCGAGCATGTAGTCGGTGAGGTCCTCGGCCATCTTCTTGGTGAGGGTGGTGACCAGGACCCGCTCGTCCCGCTCGGTGCGGGTACGGATCTCGTGGATCAGGTCGTCGATCTGCCCCTCGGTGGGCTTGACGATCACCTCGGGGTCGACCAGGCCGGTGGGACGGATGATCTGCTCCACGTGTCCGTCGCCGCGCGACAGCTCGTACGGCCCGGGGTCGCCGAGAGATAGACGGTCTGGTCGGTGCGCTCCAGGAACTCCTCCCACTTCAGCGGGCGGTTGTCGAGCGCGGAGGGCAGCCGGAAGCCGTGCTCGATCAGGGTCCGCTTACGGGAGGCGTCGCCCTCGTACATGGCGCCGATCTGCGGGACGGTGACGTGCGACTCGTCGATGACCAGCAGGAAGTCCTCCGGGAAGTAGTCCAGGAGGGTGTGCGGCGGGAGCCGGTCTCGCGGCCGTCGATGTGCAGCGAGTAGTTCTCGATGCCGGAGCAGGTGCCGATCTGGCGCATCATCTCGATGTCGTAGGTCGTGCGCATCCGCAGCCGCTGCGCCTCCAGGAGCTTGCCCTGCTTCTCCATCCGCGCGAGCGTCTCCGTCAGCTCGGACTCGATCCCCGCGATGGCCTTCTCCATGCGCTCGGGTCCGGCCACGTAGTGGCTGGCGGGAAGACGTACAGCTCCTGGTCGTCGGAGATGACCTCGCCGGTGATCGGGTGGAGCGTGGACAGCGCCTCGATCTCGTCGCCGAACATCTCGATCCGGACGGCCAGTTCCTCGTACACCGGGAAGATCTCGACGGTGTCGCCGCGGACGCGGAAGGTGCCGCGGGTGAACGCCAGGTCGTTGCGCGTGTACTGGATGTCGACGAATCGGCGCAGCAGCTGGTCCCGGTCGAACTCCTCACCGACCTTGAGCGGCACCATGCGGTCCACGTACTCCTGGGGCGTACCCAGGCCGTAGATGCACGAGACGGAGGCCACGACCACCACGTCCCGCCGGGTGAGCAGGGAGTTCGTGGCCGAGTGACGCAGCCGCTCCACTTCCTCGTTGATCGAGGAGTCCTTCTCGATGTAGGTGTCCGACTGCGGAACGTACGCTTCCGGCTGGTAGTAGTCGTAGTACGAGACGAAGTACTCGACGGCGTTGTTCGGCAGCAGCTCGCGGAACTCGTTCGCCAGCTGGGCGGCCAGCGTCTTGTTGGGGCCATCACGAGCGTCGGCCGCTGAAGCCGCTCGATCATCCACGCCGTGGTCGCCGACTTGCCGGTGCCGGTCGCGCCGAGCAGCACCACACCCTTCTCGTCGGCGCGGATGCGCCGCTCCAGCTCGTCGATGGCCGCCGGCTGGTCACCGCTGGGCTGGAAGGGGCTGACGACCTCGAAGGGCGCCACCTTGCGTTCGATCTGGGATACGGGCCGCATGTTCTCCACCGTACGACCCACCACCGACAACCGGGGTCGCGCGGCGGGACGGGGCCGGGCGGGGCGGGCGCGAGCGGTCCGTCCAGGCCCGCCGACAGGGGATGGCGGGAGGAGCCGGTGAGGTGACGGGAGAAGTCAGGAGGGACGGAAGAGAAGGGGATAAACGAGTGAACACCCACAACTCGTTCATATTATGTCCATCCCTCGCCTGTTTATATGTACACCACAACTGGGACCCTCTGCCCGACAGCGCGTAAGTCGACACGTCGAGGAGTCCCTATGCGCATCCGCCCTGTCGCCGCTCTCACCGGCGCGATCCTGGGTATGTCGGCGCTTCTGCTCCCCACCGCCGCCGCACAGGCCGCCGACCAACCGCACAGACCCGTCACCGTGGCCCACCGGGGCGCCTCCGCCTACGCCCCGGAGAACACCCTGGCCTCCATCGACGCAGCCGCCGACCTGGGCATCGGCTGGGTGGAGAACGATGTACAGCGCACCAAGGACGGCCAGCTGATCGTCATGCACGACACGACGCTCAAGCGCACCACGAACGCCGAGGAGATCTTCCCCGACCGCGCCCGTGGAACGTCTCGGACTTCACGCTCGGCGAGATCCGCAAGCTCGACGCGGGCGGCTGGTTCGACGCCGAGTTCACGGGCGAGGGCGTACCCACTCTCAGCAGGTATATGAGGCAGGTATCAGCCAACCATCAGCGCCTCCTGCTGGAGCTGAAGTCCCCTGAGCTGTACCCCGGCATCGAGGAGCAGACGCTGCGGGAGCTGCGCCGGGACGGCTGGCTCGATCGCGACCACGTCAGGCGCAAGCTGATCGTGCAGAGTTTCAACGCCGACGCGGTCAAGAAGGTCCACGCGCTGCGGCCGGACATCAAGACCGGGTTCCTCGGCACTCCGGCGGCGGCCGACCTGCCCGCGTACGCCAAGTTCACCGACCAGATCAACCCGAGCTACAGCACGATCGACAGCGACTACGTCACCGCGGTCCACGCGCTGAAGGGCCCGCACGGCAAGCCGCTGGAGGTCTACACCTGGACCGTGAACAACGCGGCGACGGCGACGAAGGTCAGGGACTTCGGCGTGAACGGCGTCATCACCAACACCCCGACGTCGTGCGCAACGCCCTGGAGGGCCGTACCACCAAGGCGCCGCCGTCCCGGCGGCCACCTGGTGATCCCGCCGGGCGGGGCGCTGTCGGTGCCCCGCCTAGGCTGGCGCCGTGACGAACACACAACCCGCGGCCCCGGCCGCGGCGGGCATCGACGAGCCGACCGGGGAAGGGCGAGCGGCGCGCCCTGGGCGTATGCCGTGACGGGCACCCCATAGGCCCGCTGCTGCTGGCCGCCACGGACACGGGGCTGGCCCAGGTGGTCTTCCACGCCGACAGCGGGACGACGCGCACGTCCGTGGCCCGGCTCACCCGCCGCCTCGGCGCCGCGCCCGCGCCCGCGTCCGACCCGCACCCGCACCTCACCGAGGCGATACGCCAGCTCGACGCGTACTTCTCCGGCGGGCGGCAGACGTTCGACGTACCCTGGACTGGTCGCTGACCGCGGGCTTCAACCGCCGCGTCCTGCGTGAACTGGCCGACCACGTGCCGTACGGCACGGTGGTGGAGTACCAGCACCTGGCCGACCGGGTCGGCGAGCCGGGCGCCGCCCGCGCGGTGGGTACGGCCATGGGCGCCAACCCGCTACCGGTGGTGGTGCCGTGCCACCGGGTGGTGGAGAGCGACGGCGGGATCGGCGGCTTCGGCGGCGGCCTGGAGACCAAGCGGAGCCTGCTCGCGCTGGAGGGCGTGCTGCCGCGGCCACTGTTCTGACAGCTCAAGGTCCGGGGCCACGGACCCCTCGCGGGTCATCGGCCGGGCGGGCTCCACGCGGGTGCCGGGGATCGTCCGCGCGCACCACGATGTCGGCTGCCTCCCCGGTCCCACCTCGTCCTCGTAGCGGGCGAACGCGGGCAGTGTCCACCGTTCGTCGGGATCCGTGCGGCGGGCGAGGGCGGCGGCCGACAGCCGCAGGTGGACGGAGAGGTCGAAGGGAACCAGTGCCCCAGCAGCAGCGGCCCGTGGAGCAACAGGACCCGCCGGGCGGCAGTTCCACGTACGCGCTGCGGGTGGCGCGGTCGGCGGCCGGATCCCACAGGTCGGGCAGGACCCGGCCGGTGCCGCCCGGTCCAGCGGGGTGAGGACCTCGCGCCACAGCGCGCTGGTGTCGGTCCACAGGTCGTAGTACGCGTCCGGGTCGCGCCTGCCGTACTCGAAGCGCAGCGAGGCGGGCCGCAGAAAGCCGTGCGCCCCGACCACCAGCGCGGACCGTCCGCGGATCCGCAGGGCCGCGCCGAGCCGCTCGGCCAGGCCGTCCGTGCCCGCCGCCGGAGCCCGTCGACGGCCACCCGCAGCCAGGGGCCGCCGTCCGCCGCATCGAGATCCGCGACGCGGTCGGCGAGTGCCTCGGTCAACCGTTCCCAGGAGATCGCTTCGAGCCGCATGCCCCATCCTGCACCGGCCCTTCCGCGCCTCCCGCCCCGGCTACGGTGTGATCGCGGACCCGCCGCCACACCGCGCGGACCCCGCCGTCACACCGCGCGGGCCCGCCGTCGCGGGAGAGCGAAAGAGGAGAGCGAACCGATGCCATCCCAGATCGCGCTGCTGCGCGGCATCAACGTCGGCGGCACCAGGACGTTTCCGATGAGCCGCCAGCGCGAGATCGTCCAGGGCCTGGGCCATGAGCGGGTCACCGTCCATCTGAACAGCGGGAACATCGTCCTCGCCGACCCCGGTACGCCGCCCGCGGAGACCGCCCGCCAGTTGGAGCGCGCCTTCGCCGCCGAGCTGGGCTTCCCGGTGCCCGTTACGGTCCGTACGCGCGACGAGATGGCCGCCGTGGTCGCGGCCAACCCTTCCCCGGGCCGTGGCCGAGCCGAAGACGCTTCACGTGCTGTTCCTGTCCTGCGTGCCGGAGGACGTGACGGGGCTGGAGGCGCTCGACGCGGCGGCGTACGCCCCGAGGAGTTCCGGCTGACCGGCCGCGAGCTGTATCTGCTGTGCCCGGACGGCATGGGGCGCTCAAGCTCGCCGCGAAGGTCGGCCGGGTCCGGCTGGGCGTCACGACCACCGCGCGCAACTGGAACACCGTCACCAAGCTCCTCGCGCTGGCCGACGCCTGACCGGAACGCCACGCTCCGGAGAGCCGGAAGAACCGGAAGCGCTGGAGGACCGGGGAGCCGAAGGGCCGGGCGCGCCGCCGAGGGCAGCGACTTCTGGCGCGCACCACCAGCTACGGCTTCGTCCGCGACAGCGGACACGCGCTGCTGGCCCCTCCCCGGAACAGCGCCGTCGAGGCCGGTCCCGCGGCCGGGCCGTTCGTGTGCGCGCCGCGGCGGACCTGCCGGTGACGACCGTTCCGGCGGGTCCGGCCCGCCCTCAGTGCCAGCCGTAACGCTCCTCAACCGCTGGACGACACGGTCGAATCGCGGCCGGTCCAGCGCGCACGCCTCGCGCCGCATCCCCAGCGGATGCACCCGCAGCACGCGGTCGACGTCCACCACGACTCCCGTCCGGCGCGGTCCCAGGGGCCGGCGCCGATGGGCACCACTCGTGGTCGCCGTCGTGCCGCCTGCTCGACAACTGCACCGCGAGCACCGTGTCGCCGTGCTCGCGGGCGACGACGAGTACGGGCCGGTCCTTGCCCCGGCCGTCGTTCTCCTCGTACGGCACCCAGGTCCACACGATCTCGCCGGGGTCGGGGTCCCCGTCCGGGTCCGGCGCGTACTGCGTGCGCACCCGGCCGACCTCGCGCGGCCGCGCCTCCACGGTCGCGGTGGGTCCGGCGCTGCCAGGGGACGGGCGGCGCCCTGGGGATCTTCGGTGGCAGATGTCATGATCACACCGTAGGCCACCACGGACCGGCCACACCGTCCCACGTGGCACATTCGTTCGCGTGGGTCTGCGGGGCCGCTGAAACGGGAAGGTGCTGGAGGTGCGTGATGCCACTCAGCTCGTGATCGCGTTGCTCAAGCGGTACCGGGACCCCGTCGTCGTCCAGACGCTGCGCTCGGCCACAGCCGCCACCATCGCCTATGTCGTCGCGGTACACCTCAGCACCGAACCCGCGCCGCTGACCGCGCCGCTGACCGCTCTGCTCGTCGTGCAGGTCACCCTGTACGCGACCCTCACCACCGGTATCCGCAGGGTCAACGCCGTGGTCGCCGGGGTCCTCATCGCGATCGGCTTCAGCGCGCTGGTCGGGCTGACGTGGTGGAGCCTGGGCCTGATCATCCTCGCCGCGCTGACCATAGGGCGGTTCGTCCGGGTCAGCGAGTTCGTACCGGAGGTCGCGATCAGCGCGATGCTCGTCCTCGGGGTGACCCGGGTGGCGGACCGGGCCTGGGACCGGGTGCTGGAGACGCTGATCGGCGCGGTGGTGGGGCTGCTGTTCAACTTCCTGTTCGCGCCGCCCCTATGGGTGCACACCGCCGGGGAGTCGATCGAGGACCTGGCCCGCCGGATGCGTCGGCTGCTGCTGCACATCGGCGAGACCCTGGACGACCACACCCCGGTCGAGGAAGCGGCGGCGCGGCTGCACGAGGCGCGGGAACTCGACCACGACATCGTGGAAGTGGACGTGGCGCTGCGGCGGGCCGAGGACAGCCTGCGGCTCAACCCCGCGTCAAGGAAGGGCTGCTTCGCGCGTGGTGCTGCGCACCGGCCTCGACACCCTGGAGATCTGCGCGGTGGTCCTGCGGGTGCTGGCGCGGACGATGACCGACCTCGCGAGGCGGCGGCGCACCGACGAGCCCCTGTTCCAGCCGCAGGTGGCCGCCGCGCTGGAGGATCTGCTCGCCCATGTGTCCGGCGCGCTGGTCAGCTTCGCGGTCATGGTCACCACGCAGGTCAGCAAGAACGCGGAAGAGGCCGAGACCCGGCTGGCCGCCGAGCTGTCGGCCGCCGAGGCCAGCCGGGACAAGGTGGCCGGGATACTGCTGGAGCAGATCCAACGCCACCCGGGCCAGTGGCAGTTGCACGGGGCGCTGCTGACGGAGGTCGACCGGATCCTCTACGAACTGGCCCTGGAACACCGCTCCCAGCGGCTGCTGGAAGAACTCGACCGGAACGCGCGCGAGCAGCGCGAGCGCTACCCGACCCTGACGAAGATCCGTCAGTGGGTGCGGGAGAAGCGGACCGCGTGAGGAGCGGGCCCGGACGCGTACCGCTGCCGCCCTCCCGTACCGGCCGCGTGATGTCCGCGCGCCCGGCCGTGGTCAGCGCGCGCCGAACGGAGACAGCCCACGCACCGTCCGCGTCACGATCGCCGGTCGCGGAGTAGATTCGAGAGGAGGAGCAGGAGATCCGGAAGGAGGCGTCCGGCATGCCTGTCCGTACCGGTGACGAACCGATACACGCCCGCAGTCCGCTGCGCATGAGGGCCTGGCTGGCCTCGTGGGGAATCGTCGTCATGATCGCCGCGACGGTGGCCTTCGCGCTGGTCGGCCTTCCCTGGTGGGCGCTGTTCTGCGGCGTTCTCGCCCTGGTGACCGCGATCGACCTGGTCGTGATCGCCCGGCACATCCGGCAGGGAGCGCACTACCAGCCCGCGCGCGACGTCCCGCCCTACGCCCCGGCACCGCCCACCGGGCCGGGGACCGGAGCCGCGCCGGAGACCGGGGTCGTGGGCGGCGGGAGCACCCGGACCGGCGCTGATCATCCGCGCCGGGCGGCCTCGTCGTACGCCAACAGGCCAGGCCGGGCCCGCGCCATGACAGGCACACCAAAGGTTGAGCCCGACGGAGGCCCGCCGAGGTGGTGCCGCCCCGCGACCGCGCGCGTCAGTCGTCCCGACTCGCGGAACCCCTGGCCGCTCCGGGGACGGGCCGGGGCCGAAGCGCGCGGCCTTGACGAAGTCGGGGCGCGGGTCGAGCGCCGCGGCGAGCCGGAAGTGCCGGATGGCCTCGTCCGAGCGGTTGGCGCGCTCCAGCGTGCGGCCCAGCGCGAAGTGCGCGAAGGCGTTGTCCGGCTCCCGTTCCAGGACCAGCTGGAACTCCAGCTCGGCGGCGCGCAGCTGGGCCGAGCCGAAGAAGGCCCGCGCCCGCAGCAGTCTGGCCGCCGTGTTCTCGGGTGGGCGGTGATGACCGAGTCGAGGAGTTTGACCGCCCCGCGCGGGTCGCGGGCGGCGAGCAGCTGCTCGGCGGCGCGGTAGTCGATGACGTGGGTCTCGGGCGTGGAGTGGGACACAGCCGTTTCCTTCCCCGGGCGCGCGGTTGGAGGACCGAGCGGTCCGTTCGCGGTGATCCGTCGGTACAAGCGGCACAACAAGCCGGGACCCCGTCCCATTCCCGCCCGGACCCGCCGCACCCGGCCGCGCCGGGGCCCCAGCCCGCCGAACCCCGGCCCGCGACCGGGCCGACCGGGCCGTCGCGGGTTGAGGGCGACAAAGAACAACCCAGGCCCGCGACCCGCGCTCTCGCTACGCGCCCCTGCCCGCCCGCTCGGCCAGCTCCGCCCAGACGGCCCTGACCTGCGGTTCCAGCTCTTCCAAGGGCCCGTCGTTACGGACGACCAGATCGGCCGCGGCCAGCCGCCGCTGGCGCGTGGCCTGGGCCGCCATCCGGGACCGCGCCTCGTCCTCGGTCATGCCGCGCAGCCGCGTCAGCCGGTCGAGCTGGGTCTCGGGGTGGCGTCGACGACCAGGACCAGGTCGTACAGCGACTCCAGGCCGTTCTCCACCAGGAGCGGCACGTCGTGGACGACGATCGCGTCCGGCCCCGCCGACGCCTCCAGTTCGGCGGAACGGGCCCTGACCAGGGTGCACGATCGCGTTCAGCGCGCGCAGCCGCTCGGGGTCGTTGAAGACGATCGCGCCGAGGCCGGGCCGGTCGAGCGTGCCCTCGGCGGTGAGTACGCCGGGGCCGAACTCCTCGACGACGGCCGCCAGTCCGGACGTCCGGGTTCGACCACCTCACGGGCGATCCGGTCGGAGTCGATCAGCACCGCCCCGTACGAGGACAACAGCCGCGACACCTCGCTCTTGCCCGCACCGATTCCGCCCGTCAGCCCCAAGCGCACCATGGGGTCACCCTATGCGAGGGGACGTCACCACGCCCTGGCCGCCCCGGAGCGGCCAGGGCGGCGGCTACGCACCGCCCTCGCCCTCCCGCTCGGCGAGGAACCGCTCCAGTTCGGCGCCCAGTTCGTCCGCCGACGGCAGTTCGGTCGGCTCGGCGACGAGGCTGCCGCGGGTCTCGGCCCCGGCCACCGCGTCGTACTGGTGCTCAAGTCCGCGGACCAGCGCGACCAGTTCCTCGTCGCCCTGGGAGATCTGCCGCTCGATCTCCTCCTGCGTCCGCAGCGCCTCGCTCCGCAGCGCGTGGGCCACCTCCGGCAGCACCAGGCCGGTGGCCGCCGTGACCGCTTCGAGCGCGGTGAGCGCGGCGTCCGGGTAGGACGACCGGGCCACATAGTGGGGAACGTGCGCGGCGACGCCCAGTACGTCATGCCCCGCCTCGGCGAGCCGGAACTCGATCAGCGACTCGGCGCTGCCCGGCACTTGGGCCTCGTCGAAGTAGCGGCGGTGTCCGGGCATCAGGTCCGTACGGTTGCCGTGCGGGGTGATGCCGACCGGGCGGGTGTGCGGCACGCCCATCGGGATGCCGTGGAAATTGACCGCGAGCCGCACTCCGAGCCGCTCGACCAACTGCCGCACCGCGGCGGCGAACCGCTCCCACTCCACGTCCGGTTCGGGTCCGGCGAGCACCAGGAAGGGCGCGCCGGTGGCGTCGCGCACCAGGTGCAGTTCGAGGGCGGGCACCTCGTAGTCGGTCCACTGGTCGCTGCGGAAGGTCAGCAGGGCCGCCGGGCCCGGTAGTCGACCAGCCGGTCGTGGTCGAAGCGCGCCACCACCTGGCGCGGCAGGCTGCTGAGGACTCCCTCGACGATCTGGTCGCCGGTGTCGCCCGCGTCGATGTAGCCGTCGAAGTGATAGAGCAGCACGAGACCTGCCGAGTCTCTGGAAGCGATCGCTTCCACTTCGGCGAGCCCGTCCGGGTCCCATGCGTACAAATCCTGCGGATCAAGCACCGTGACCGCTCCTCCTCGTCGTTCTCCGGGAAGAACACCGCGCACAGGGGCGGGCATTCCCCACTCACCGAGTCCACGTGATCGGCACATGCGGACGGGACGGCGGAGGGCGTGCCGCGCCGATCACGCGAACCCGGGTGACGACAGCAGCACTTGACGCGCCCACATCACGGCTCTAGCTTCCCTCAACTCAGCGTTGTTCAAAAGTGGGTCCACGGTTCACTCATACGAATACAACGGGCCCCACGCCCCTCGGCAGGAAGGCACCCCATGCGCTCCCGCAGCCGCGCCTCGTCGTCGCCCCCGCGGCGGCCGCTCTCGCCGTCGTCGGACTGCTCGCCGCCGGTACGACGTCCCACGGCGCCCCGGCCGACGCCTCCGCGACGATCCCCGTGTCCGACGCGAGCGAACTCAAAGCGCCCTCTCCTCGGCCGAGCCGGGCGACACCATCCAACTCGCCGACGGCACGTACACCGGCAACTTCAAGGCCACCGCAGCGGGGACCGCCGACTCGCCGATCACCCTCACCGGCTCGGCCGACGCCGTCCTCACCACCTCGGGCGGCGGTTACGGCCTGCATCTGGACGGCGCCTCGCACTGGACGGTCAAGGGCGTCACCGTGACCGGCGGCCAGAAGGGCATCGTGATCGACGGCGCGGAGGGCGTCGTCGTCGACTCCGTCACCGTCCACGGCCTGGACATGGAGGGCGTGCACTTCCGCGACTCCAGCAAGAACGGTGTCATCAGGGACTCGACGATCTACAACACCGGCAACGACGGCCGCGGCATGGGCGAAGGCGTCTACGTCGGCAGCGCCGGAGGCGTCGGCTCGGACGAGAGCGACAACGTACTGATCCAGGACAACACCATCGGCCCGGACGTCGGCGGCGAGGCGATCGACCTTAAGGAGGGCACCACCGGCGGCAAGGTCATCGGCAACACCTTCGACGGCACGGGCCTGACCGGCAACAACTACGACGACTCCTGGGTGGACGTCAAAGGCAACGACTACCTGATCGAGAACAACAGCGGGAAGAACACCACCAACAACGGCTTCGAGACGCACTCCCAGGAGGACGGCTGGGGCTGCGGCACGGTCTTCCGCGACAACACCTCGGACCTGACCGGCGCCACGGGCTCCGACCAGTACGCGTTCAACATCACCAACTACGACGCGGACGGCTGCCAGGTCACCGTCGACGCGTCCAACACCGTGACCGGCGGCAACGGCCTCGCCAACCCCGGCGTCCCGGTCGGCTGACCCGCCCGCGCGCCACACCGCCCCGGCGCACGCGTAAGGCCGCCCTGCGCATGCGTAGGCCCGCCCTCCAGGAGGGCGGGCCTTCATCACTCAGCTATCGAGAGCCGTCGGTCAGGCGGTCAGCTCTGGCCGCCCGCCAGCTCTCGCGGAGCGCGGCGAGGGCCTCGTCCGACGCCAGGGCGCCGGAGTTGTCCGCCGACTCCGAGGAGTACGAACCGCCGGACGCCTGGCCACCGGACGCCGGAGCGGCGGAACCCGCCTCGGCAGCGGCCTGCTCGTCGGCCTCGCGGGACTTGATGACCTGCGCCTGGTGCTGCTCGAAGCGCTGCTGGGCCTCCGCGTACTGCGACTCCCACGCCTCGCGCTGGGCGTCGTAGCCCTCCAGCCAGTCGTTGGTCTCCGGGTCGAAGCCCTCGGGGTAGATGTAGTTCCCTGGTCGTCGTACGACGCGGCCATGCCGTAGAGCGTCGGGTCGAACTCGACCGAGGCCGGGTCCGCGCCGAAGGACTCGTTGGCCTGCTTCAGCGAGAGGCTGATGCGGCGGCGCTCCAGGTCGATGTCGATGACCTTGACGAAGATCTCGTCGTTGACCTGGACGACCTGCTCCGGGATCTCCACGTGGCGCTCGGCCAGCTCGGAGATGTGGACCAAGCCCTCGATGCCCTCGTCGACCCGGACGAACGCGCCGAACGGCACCAGCTTGGTGACCTTGCCGGGAACGACCTGGCCGATCTGGTGGGTGCGGGCGAACTGCTGCCACGGGTCTTCCTGGGTCGCCTTGAGCGACAGGGAGACGCGCTCGCGGTCCATGTCGACGTCCAGGACCTCGACCGTGACCTCCTGGCCGACCTCGACGACCTCGGACGGGTGGTCGATGTGCTTCCAGGACAGCTCGGAGACGTGCACCAGGCCGTCCACGCCACCCAGGTCCACGAAGGCACCGAAGTTGACGATGGAGGAGACGACGCCGGAGCGCACCTGACCCTTCTGGAGGGTGGTGAGGAAGGTCTGGCGGACCTCGCTCTGGGTCTGCTCCAGCCAGGCACGGCGGGAAAGAACCACGTTGTTCCGGTTCTTGTCCAGCTCGATGATCTTGGCCTCAAGCTCCTTGCCCACGTAGGGCTGGAGGTCGCGGACACGGCGCATCTCCACCAGGGAGGCGGGGAGGAAGCCGCGGAGGCCGATGTCGAGGATGAGACCACCCTTGACGACCTCGATGACGGTACCGGTGACGATGCCGTCCTCTTCCTTGATCTTCTCGATGGTGCCCCAGGCACGCTCGTACTGGGCGCGCTTCTTCGAGAGGATCAGGCGACCTTCCTTGTCCTCCTTCTGGAGAACAAGGGCCTCGATCTCGTCACCGACGGCGACGACCTCGTTGGGGTCGACGTCGTGCTTGATCGAAAGCTCACGGGAAGGGATGACACCTTCCGTCTTGTAACCGATGTCGAGCAGGACCTCGTCCCGGTCGACCTTCACGATGACGCCGTCGACGATGTCGCCGTCGTTGAAGTACTTGATCGTCTCGTCGATCGCGGCGAGGAAGGCTTCCTCGGAACCGATGTCGTTGACCGCCACCTGCGGGGTGGTGCGGGTTGCCTCGGTGCTGCTCGTCATGTGGGAAAGGGCTCCGGTACGGACATTGAGTCGTAGGTACTGCTACGCCGTGAGCCCTTATCGCACTGCCGAAGCCGGACAGCCTTGGAGGCGGATCTTTCCGAAGCTTTTCACGGGATCGAAAAGGACGCCTCGGCAACCGAGGAGACATTCAACAGATGCGAGCGCGACCTGCTCCGTCTGAGGTGCGCAGGCCCGCAGCGCAACTTGTAGCATACGGGGCAGCCGGGCACGGTCAATGCACGAAGAACGCACCTGGGACGTACCGCCCCAGACCCGGCCCGCCGCGGTTCCGCGGACGGCCGCACCGCGACAGGGCGCACCGACGCCCGCGGCCCCGCAAGTCGAGAGAAGAGGGTACGACGGCGCACGCGATGGTCCAAGAACACCAGCTCCACCACGCCCCGCGGCCGAGCCGACCGCCACCCGCCGCGACTCCGGCGCCGCCGAGAGCAGCCGGGCCAACCGGGGCTGGTGGGACCGGAACGCCGACGAGTACCAGGAGGAGCACGGCGGGTTCCTGGGCGACGACCGGTTCGTCTGGGGCCCCGAGGGGCTCGACGAGGCCGAGGCCGAACTGCTCGGCCCGTCCGGCGCGCTGCGCGGGCTGGACGTCCTGGAGATCGGCGCGGGCGCGGCGCAGTGCTCGCGCTGGCTGGCGGCGCGGGGGCCAGGCCCGTGGCGCTGGACCTCTCGCACCGGCAGCTGCGGCACGCGCGGCGCATCGACGCCGAGGCGGCCGCGACCGCCGGGGGCGGCGGGGACGGCGGGGACGGCGGGGGTCCTTCGGGCCGCTGCCGCTGGTCCAGGCGGACGCCACCGCGCTGCCCTTCCGGGCCGGTTCCTTGACCTCGCGTGCTCGGCGTACGGCGCGATCCCTTCGTCGCCGAGCCGGTGCGGGTCATGCGCGAGGTGCGCCGCGTGCTGCGGCCCGGCGGCCGGTGGGTGTTCTCCGTGACCCACCCCGTGCGCTGGGCCTTTCCCGACGAGCCGGGCCCGGAGGGGCTGTCGGTCGCGGCCTCGTACTTCGACCGCACGCCGTACGTGGAGCAGGACGAGTCAGGCGACGCGGTGTACGTGGAGCACCACAGGACGCTGGGCGACCGGGTGCGGGACGTGGTGAACGGCGGCTTCCGGCTGCTGGATCTCGTGGAACCGGAGTGGCCCGCGTGGAACCACCAGGAGTGGGGCGGCTGGTCCCCGCTGCGGGGCATCTCATCCCGGCACGGCGATCTTCGTCTGCGAACGGGCGTAGGACGGCGGGAGGCGGCGCGGCCGGGGCGGTACGGGGCGTCGGCCGGTCCGGGGAGACTGGGGGCGTGAACCGCTCCGACCTCGTACGACACCTGCCCGTGCGGCACGCTCTGCCCGCGTTGGACCGGGCACTCGACGGGCCCGGCGCCGCCGTCCTGTGCGCGCCCCGGGAACCGGCAAGACAACGCTGGTCCCGCTGGTGCTCGCCGGGCTGCTGGGCGACGGGCCCGAGCGACGCCCCGTACGCCGGGTGCTGGTCGCCGAGCCGCGCCGGATCGCGGCGCGCCGCGCCCGGCGGATGGCGTGGTTGCTCGGCGAGTCCGTGGGCGAGCGGGTGGGCTTCACGGTGCGCGGGGAGCGGCGGGTGGGCCGCGGGACCGTGGTCGAGGTCGTGACCACCGGTGTGCTGGTGCAGCGGCTGCAACGGGACCAGGAACTGGCGGGCGTCGACGTCGTGGTTCTCGACGAGTGCCACGAGCGGCACCTCGACGCGGACACCGCCGCCGCCTTCCTGCTGGACGTACGCGCCGCCCTCCGCCCGGAGTTGCGGCTGGTCGCCGCTTCGGCGACCACCGACGCCGAGGGCTGGGCCCGGCTGCTCGGCGGGGACGGCGGCGCCGCGCCCGTGGTCACCGCGCGGGGCATCGCGCACGAGGTGACGGCGGTGTGGGCGCCGCCGCCGCGCTGGTGCGCCCGCCCACGGGACGCGGGTGGACCCGGCGCTGCTGGAGCACGTGGCGGCGGTGGTCGGGCGGGCGTTGCGCGAGCGCGAAGGCGACGTGCTCTGCTTCCTGCCGGGCGTCGGGAGATCGGCCGCGTGGCGGCGATGCTGGGCGGCGTGGACGCGGAGGTGCTGCGGGTGCACGGGGCGCCCGGCCGCCGTACAGGACGCGGTGCTCGCCGGGGGCGGCGAGCGGCGGCGGGTGGTGCTGGCGACCTCGGTCGCCGAGTCCAGCCTGACCGTGCCCGGCGTACGCGTCGTCGTGGACTGCGGGCTGGCGCGCGAACCGCGGGTGGACCACGCGCGCGGGCTCAGCGCGTTGACCACCGTGCGCGCCTCGCACGCCGCCGCCGCGCAACGGGCGGGGCGCGCGGCCGCGAGGCGCCCGGGTGGTCTACCGCTGCTGGTCGGACTCCGACGACGCGCGGCTGCCGCGCTTCCCTCCCGAGATCACCGTCGCCGACCTGACGGCGTTCGCCCTCCAGACCGCGTGCTGGGGCGACCCCGACGCCTCCGGGCTGGCGCTGCTCGACCCGCCGCCCGGCGGGCGATGGCGGCGGCGCGCGAGACCCTGTCCGCGATCGGCGCCGTCGCGCCGGACGGCCGCGTCACGGCGCGGGGCGCCCGGATGGCCCGGCTGGGTCTGCACCCCGGCTCGCGCGGGCGCTCATCGACGGCGCGAGGGAGGTGGAGCGCGCGCCGGCGGAGGTGGTGGCGCTGCTCAGCGAGGAGCCGCCCGGAGTACGGCGACGATCTGGCCGGAGCGTGGCGTTCCGCGCGCCGGGGCGGCGACGGCTACGCGGCCCGCTGGCGCCAGGAGGCCCGGCGGCTGGAGCGGGCGGTGGCCGCGCTCACCGGAAAAGGCGCGGACAAGGACGCGGACACGGGCACGGGCACGGGCACGGACAGCGCCGAGGACGACGGCGTGCCCGAGACGGCCGGGCCCGGCGCCGTACCTCCAGTGGGCGCCGTACGTGCCGCGCACGGGACGACGGCGTCGTGGGCTCGTGGCGGCGCTCGCCTTCCCGAGCGGGTGGCGCGGCGCCGTGGCACGGGCGCCTATCTCATGGCCTCCGGCACCGGGGTGGAACTCGCCGAGGGCTCGCGGCTGCGTACCGCGCCCTGGCTCGCGCCCGCCGTCGCCGACCGGCCCGTGGCGGCGGCCTCGGCCCGGTGCGGCTGGCGGCCGTGATCGACGAGGAGACCGCCCGCGCCGCCGCGGCGGCGCTGCTCACCGACGGCGAGGAGGTGCGCTGGGCCGACGGCGACGTGGTGGCGCGCCGGGTGGAACGGCTCGGGGCCATCGAGCTGACGGCCCGGCCGCTGGCCTCGCCCGACCCGCGCGCGTACGGCGGGCGCTGCTGGAGGGCTGCGGCAGGAGGGGCTCGGGCTGCTGCGCTGGTCGCCGCGGGCCACGACGACGCGGCGGCGGATGGCCTTCCTGCACCGGGAGTTGGGGACCCTGGCCGGACGTCTCGGATGCCGCGCTGCTGGACCGTACGGACGACTGGCTCGCGGGCGAGCTGGGCCGGGCCCGCGGCCGGGCGGATCTGGGGCGGATCGACGCGGGCAGGCGCTGGCCCGGCTGATGCCGTGGGCGACGGGCGACGCGGCGCGCTTCGACGAGTTGGCGCCGGAGGCGGTGGAGGTGCCGAGCGGGTCGCGGGTCCGCGTGGAGTACGGGGACGGGCAGCCGGTGCTCGCGGTGAAGCTCCAGGAGCTGTTCGGCTGGCGGGAGACACCGCGGATCGCGGGCGGGCGGGTGCCGCTGCTGGTGCATCTGCTGTCGCCCGCGGGACGTCCGGCTGCGGTCACCGCCGATCTCGCGTCGTTCTGGCGGGACGGCTACCGGTCCGTGCGGGCCGAGTTGCGCGGCCGCTACCCCAAACACCCGTGGCCGCAGGACCCGTCGACGGCCGAGCCGACGCGCCGTACGAACGCGCGCCGCACGCACCCCGCGACTGACCCGCACCGCGCACCTGGTTGGGCCGGGCCGTGACGTCCTCGTGGTGCGGCCCGGACGCGCACCGCCCTCCCGGCGCGGGGCGCGCGGGCGAAGGGGCGGTGGGCGACGTGCTCGCGGCGCTACCGGCTCACGCGGACGGCGAGGCGGACGCTGACGCGGAGGGCGACGCGGACGGTGACCCGGAGGGCGAGGCGGACGGTGACCCGGAGGGCGAGGCGGACGGTGACCCGGAGGGGTGGGCGTCGGCGTCGAGGTCTTCTCCGGCGCGGTGACCTTCAGCTCGATCGTCAGCGTGGCGCCGTCCGCGGTGGTCAGCCGGAGGCTGAAGGTGCCCGCCTGGTCGCCGGTGTGGATCGTCGGCAGGAGGAGCCTGCCGAAGAGGCCGGTCTTCAGGTCGGTCAGGGTGCGGACCGGCGCGCCCTTGGCGTCGGTGAAGTACGGCCCCTCGTCGTTCTCCTGGGGTTCTCGCCGGAGGTGACCATGGTCGCGGTGACCGGGACGCCCGCCGCGATGTCGCCCTTGTACGTCGCCTTGACCATGACCGGGGTCAGGAAGACGCCGCCGGTCTCGGCGGTCAGCTCCTTGTCGGAGGTGCGGACCAGCGCGTCGGCCCTGGGGTCGGCCGCGGGCGGGCTTCGACGGTCACGCGGAAGTCCGCGGCCGGCACGTCGGCGCCGACGACCGTGGCGCGCACGGTGAACGACCCGGTCTTGTCGCCCGCGACCAGCTTGGGGCGATGGCGGTTCCGTCGGCGCGCGTGAGGACGGAGGCGCGGACGGCCTCGCCCGCGAAGCGGGTGTCGGTCTCGCCGCGGATCTCGTACCGCACACGAACGCCCTTGACCGCCTTGCCCGCGGCGTCCTTGACCCGCACGCGGGGCGACTCGGCGAAGTCCTCGCCCGCGGTGGCGGTCAACTCCCGCGCGCCAACGCGCTCCAGCGCGGAGGCGGTCGCGGGGCGGTCTCCCCGGCGTGGGGAGCCGGTCCCGGGCTTCGAGGGGTGGGCTTCTGGCTGTCGCCCGGGCGGGCGTGGTGTCCTTGCCGCTCTCATGGCCCGACCCCGAACCGCCGCCGGACGAACCGCCCTTGGGGTCGTCGCCGACCGGCACCACGCCGGTGGCGTCGGGCACCTCGTGCGTGCCGGACTTGTAGTACTCGAACCAGTACAGGACGGTGTTGAGGTACTCGGTGGAGTGGTTGTAGCCGAGAATCGCGCTGTGCAGGTCGCCCTCGACGGACATGTCACGGCCGCCCGCGCACAGATAGCTGCCGGCGGCGAGGGTCGCGTCGTAGACGTTGTTGGGTCGCTCTTGCCGTCGCCGCTGGCGTCGCGCCCCACCTGGCCCAGGTCGACGGGATGAACTGCATCGGCCCGACGGCGCGGTCGTGCGCGGTGTCGCCGTCGTACGCGCCCGCGTCGGTGTCCTTGATCATGGCGAAGCCGCTGCCGTCGAGCACCGGGCCGAGTATCGGCTTGAAGGTGGTGCCCTCGGAGTCCACGGCGCCACCGCGCGCGTGACCGGACTCGACCTTGCCGATCGCGGCCAGCAGTTGCCAGGGCAGATTGCAGCCGGGGTTGGTCTCCCGGAGGCTGGCCTCGGCCTTCTTGTACGCGTCAAGGACGGTGGCCGGGATGCCCGCCTCGGTGGCTCCGCCGCCGCTCGGCAGGCCCGGCAGGTCGGTGGAGGTGCCCGGCTTGCCCGGCGTACGCAGCGGGGCAGTTCGGTGCGGTACGGCGAACCGCCGTCGATGGCCGGGCCGGGCGGCGGCTTCGCCTCGGATGTCGTGTCCTCGCCCCGGTCGCTGTCAGCGAACCCCGGTGCCTGGGAAGCGGTCAGAGCGGCCATCGCGGCCGCCGCGACGGCGGTTGTCGCCACACCCTTGCGCAGTCGTCGACCGATGAGCGGTGCCATCCGTGTGTCCCCTCCCGTAGAGCATTGCGCGCCCCGCGCGTCAATATTCGTGATTCGCGACACTACGACAACCACAGTCCGCGCTCAATCCCTCGTACGCCGCTGACCTGCACCGATGGACACTGAAAGGGTGTGACCTGCTAGGACGGTCGGCAGAGGCGATTGGGACAGGAGCGGACGGGCCGGGCTGGAGGGCACACCGTGGCACGGAGAGCTGGCGCGGGCGGCGGAATCGTCACGCCTTTCGATCGGGCACACAGGCACTTTGCGCCGCATTTCACGGCAAATTAGCCGGGTGTGCATGGTGGATGATCGGTTACGTCCGGTTTCGTGTGCCGCGCAGGTACCCCGGTGACGACGCACAGGGACACCACCTCGTCTGCCCCTGTCCGAGGCTGTGTCCCTGCCGCCCCCGAACACGACGCCGAAGGCCGTGTCGACCACGACGAGATGGTCTTCCTCGTCGTTCAGAAGTCATCGGAACTATGGCTGAAACTGGCCGCGCACGATCTGGAGCAAGCGCTGCGGGCGGCGCGTGAGCACGCGGTTCCCGCCACGGTGCGCATGCTGGGCAGAGTGCGTTCCCATGTGGACG
The DNA here is from genome assembly GCA_038070365.1 of Streptomyces sp. M19. GTDB lineage: Bacteria > Actinomycetota > Actinomycetes > Streptomycetales > Streptomycetaceae > Streptomyces. The sequence continues at coordinate 2,160,772 of JAMYWE010000001.1, forward strand.
GTTTCGCCCGGCAGTTGGACAGCCTCGACCACACAGCCCCGTGGGCCTACCAGCGGATCAGGACGCGACTGGAGAACGGTCCGGGCTTCGACTCGCCCGGGTGGCGGCGGGTGCGCCACCTCGCGCCGTCGCTCGGCGCGGCGTTCACGGACACGCTGGACGACGAGGGCGTGCCCTGGAGGAGGTCTACCCGCACCCCGAGAAACGCGCATCCCTCTTCCAGTTCGCCGAAGCCCTCCTCGATCTGGACGTCGCGTGCGCGCCGTGGCGGTCGCGCCACCTCAGGTCGTCGAACGCCTCGTCGGCGTCGACGCGATCGGACTCGCGGGCACCCCGTCGGCACACTCGCGAAACTCGCGAACCGGCGCTTCCACCCGCGACTGTGGGACGTGCGCTCCCACCTCACCTCCCGGGCTAACGACACCTTCTCCGGCACGGCCCGGCCTTCCTACTGACACACGAGGCACTCTTCATGGACAGCACAACAACAGTGGTCCCGGCCGACTGGAACGACGTGCTCACGGCGTGCGAGCCGCATCTGGCCACGCTTCTGGACACCCAGCGTGAGCCGCTGGCGCGGCCGGTGTTCACCGACGACACGGCGGCCCACGACGAGAGCGGGCGGCCGGGCCCCGTGCCCGCGCGGGGCATCGCGCTGCCCGAACTGCTGGACCAGGCCATGGCCGAGATCCTCGATCGCGCCTACTGCAACGGCGCCCACCCCGGTACTTCGGCTACTTCCACCCCGCCCCTGCCCGTCGCCGTACTCGGAGACGCGGTGGCCTCCCTGCTCAACCAGAGCCCGGCCGCCTGGCGGATGGGTCCGGCGGCGGCCCGGCTGGAGATCGAAACCCTGGCCTGGGTGGCGGACTTCATCGGCTACCGGACGGCCCCGGGGACGTCCCTGCCCCACGGCGTCTTCACCTCCGGCGGCAGCCTGGCCAACCTGTCCGCGCTCAAGGCGGCGAGGGACCGCGCGCTGGGGCCCGACGCGCAACTCCAGGGAGGGCGATCCCTGGAACGCGCCACGGTCTACACCTCCAGCGAGTCGCACTACTCCGTCTCCCGGGCGCTCGACATCCTGGGCATGGGCCGTCGCGCGCTTCGCGTCATCCCCGCCGACCGCGCGGGCGCATCTCCACCGACGCGCTGCGTCGGCAGCTGACCGCGGACGTCGGCGACGGTCTGCGGCCGGTGGCGATCGTCGGCCTCGCCGGCGCGACGGCGACCGGGGCTGTCGACCCCTCGGGGAACTCGCCGACATGGCGGCGGAGTTCGGCGCCTGGTTCCACGTCGACGGGGCGGCGGCAGCGGTGTTCGCCGACCTCCCCGAGACCAGGGCCGCTTTCGAGGGACTGGCCGCCGCCGACTCCGTCACACTCGACCCGCACAAGTGGATGTTCCTGTCGTACGGGCTGGGCTGCCTGCTCATGCGGGAACCGGAGCACCTGGCCACCAGCTTCGCCGACAGCGCCCACTACTGGAACCACGACCCCGCGACGACTTCGTCTTCCTCGGGCCGGAGGGTGCCCGGCCGTGGAAGTCCCTCGGCCTGTGGCTCGCGATGCGGTCCCTGGGCCGCCAGGGCTACGCCGACCTGCTGACGCGGAACCTGGCCACGACCCGCCACCTGGCCCGTCGCGTGCGCGCCACCACCGGGCTGGAGCTGCTGACCGACCCCGTGATCCCGGTCTGCTGCTTCCGGCCCGTACCGGAGAACGGCCGCGACGCCGACGCCCTCACGGCGGCCGTGCACGAGCGGCTGACGTCGTCCGGCTCCTTCTACACCACCGTGTGCCACCCCAACGGCACCGCGTACCTGCGGGTGGCCGTCAACAACTACACCACCCGCGAGGAGCATGTGGACGAGCTGGTGGACGCCGTCATCCACGCACGGGCGGCCCTGCTCACGTGAGTTCACGTACGGCCCGCGCGCCCTCGTCCGGGCGCGTCGACTGAGGGTGCCCCGTACGCGGGACGCTCAGTGGACCGCCGCCGGGCCGTGGTCCGGCGGCGGTCCGCGGCGTCCCGGCGGCGGCCCGGCCGGTCAGTGGGCGGCCGACTCCCAGTCCCCGCCCGCGCCGACCGACACGTCCAGCGGGGCCCGCAGTTCGAAGGCGCCCGCCATCTCGCGGCGCACCAGTTCCTCGACCCGCTCCCGCTCCCCGGGGCGATCTCCAGCACGATTTCGTCGTGGACCTGGAGCAGCATCCGCGAGGTCAGCTTCTCGTCGGTGAGCGCCCGGTCCACCTTCAGCATCGCGATCTTGACGATGTCGGCGGCGGTGCCCTGGATCGGAGCGTTCAGCGCCATCCGCTCGGCCATCTCGCGGCGCTGCCGGTTGTCGCTGGTGAGGTCGGGCAGATAGCGGCGGCGGCCGAGCATGGTCTCCGTGTAACCGGTGGCGCGCGCCTCCTCCACCACCCGCTGGAGGTAGTCGCGCACGCCGCCGAACCGCTCGAAGAAGTTCTCCATGAGCTTGCGGGCCTCGTCGGGGTTGATGCCCAGCTGCTGGGAGAGACCGAACGCCGAGAGCCCGTAGGCCAGTCCGTACGACATGGCCTTGATCTTGCGCCGCATCTCCGGGTCGACCTCGGCCTTCGCCACGCCGAACACCTGGGAGGCGACGGTGGTGTGCAGGTCCTCGCCGGAGGTGAACGCCTCGATCAGGCCGTCGTCGTCGGACAGGTGGGCCATCACGCGCAGCTCGATCTGGCTGTAGTCGGCGGTCATCAGCGACTCGTAGCCCTCGCCGACGACGAAGCCCCGCCGGATGGCCCGCCCTCGTCCGTGCGCACCGGGATGTTCTGGAGGTTCGGGTCGGTGGAGGACAGCCGGCCCGTGGCGGCCACGGTCTGGTTGAACGTGGTGTGGATACGGCCCCGGGCGCGATGGTCTTGATCAGCCCCTCGACCGTGGAACGCAGCCGGGCCTGCTCGCGGTGGCGCAGCATGATCACCGGCAGCTCGTGGTCGGTCTGGGAGGCGAGCCAGGCGAGCGCGTCCGCGTCCGTGGTGTAACCGGTCTTGGTCCGCTTGGTCTTGGGCAGGGCCAGCTCGCCGAAGAGGACTTCCTGCAACTGCTTGGGCGAGCCGAGGTTGAACTCGTGGCCCACCGCCGCGTGCGCCTCGGTGACCGCCTGCTGCACCGCGGCGGCGAACTGCTGCTCCATCCGCTCCAGCCAGCCGCGGTCCGCGGCGATGCCCGCGCGCTCCAGCCTGGCCAGCAGCGCGGAGGTGGGCAGCTCGATGTCGGTCAGCAACTCCGCCGCGCCCACGTCCCGCAGCCGGTCGCCGAACGCCTCGCCGAGGTCGAGGATCGTACGCGCCTGCACCATCAGCACGTCCAGCTCGGCCTGTTCGTCGGTGCCGAAGGCCAACTGCCCGCCGTCCCCGGCCGCCGCGGGGCCAGCTCGCGGCCCAGGTACACCACGGACAGCGCGTCGAGCGCGAAGGAGCGGCGGCCCGGCGTGACCAGATAGGCGGCGAGCGCGGTGTCCATCGACACTCCGGCCACCGACCAGCCGTGCTCGGCGAAGACCCGCATCACGCCCTTGGCGTCGTGCATCACCTTGGGCCGGGCCGCGTCCCCGATCCAGGCGGCGAAGGCCCGCTCGTCCGCCTCGTCCAGCTCCGCCGGGTCGAAGCAGACGGCCGGGCCCGCCGCCGTCGCCAGGGCGATCCGGCTGACGCTGCCGCTGCCCAGCGCCCACGCGTGCTCGGTGGCCAGGCCCAGCGGCTCCGCGCCGTGCCGCTCCAGCCACGGCGCCAGTTCGCCGGGCCCGGGACCACCCGTCCACCTCGACACCGGCCGCGAGCGCCGCCTCCGGCTCCTCCTCCACGGCGCCCGGGTCGACCGCGAGCACCCGCTCGCGGAAGTTGGCGTGGCGGAACTCCAGGGCGTCCAGCACGACGGTCAGCGCCTGCCGGTCGTACGGGGCGCGGACCAGGTCCCCGGGCCGCACTCCAGCTCCACGTCGCGCACCAGCTCGGTCAGGCGGCGGTTGAGCTTGACCGACTCCAGGTGGTCGCGGAGGTTCTGCCCGGCCTTGCCCTTGACCTCGTCGGCGCGCGCCATCAGGTCGTCGAACGAGCCGAACTGGAGGATCCACTTCGTGGCGGTCTTCTCGCCGACGCCGGGGATGCCGGGGAGGTTGTCCGAGGGTCGCCGCGCAGCGCGGCGAAGTCCGGGTACTGCCGCGGCGAGAGCCCGTACTTCTCCTCGACCTTCGCCGGGGTGAAGCGGGTCAGCTCCGAGACGCCCTTGGTCGGGTACAGCACCGTGACGTCGTCGCTGACCAGTTGGAAGGAGTCCCGGTCGCCGGTGACGATCAGCACCTCGAAGCCCTGCTCGGCGGCGCGCGTGGCGATCGTGGCGATCACGTCGTCCGCCTCGAAGCCGTCGACCGCGAACCGCCGGACCCGCATCGCGTCCAGCAGCTCGCAGATCAGCTCGACCTGCCCCTTGAACTCGTCCGGGGACTTGGAGCGGTTCGCCTTGTAGTCGGGGAACTCCTCCGAGCGCCAGGTCTTGCGCGAGACGTCGAAGGCGACCGCGAGGTGCGTGGGCCGCTCGTCACGGAGCGTGTTGGCCAGCATCGAGGTGAAGCCGTAGATCGCGTTGGTCGGCTGCCCGGTGGTCGTGTTGAAGTTCTCCGCCGGCAGCGCGAAGAACGCCCGGTACGCCAGGGAATGTCCGTCCAGCAGGAGCAGGCGCGGACGGTCCCCTCGCGGTCGGCGGACGCGGTCACTGCGGTCGTCTTCGATGCTTTCTCTGCCACGCCCCGATCCTGCCACGCCCCACCGACAATGCCGTCGCGAACGCCGCCCGCGGGCGGCTCTGGTCGCGCCCGCTCGGGCCCGCTCGGGTCCGGTCGGGTCCGCTCGCGGACGGCGCGCACGGCCCCGCCGGTTCATCCACGCGAACGGCGCCCGCGGGAGCCGACTGTCGGTCCCCGTGACAGGATCGACAGGGACACGGCAGCAGCACACCCGTACGAGCACAGGAGGAGCGACATGGCAGCCAAGCCGCCCGCGGGCGACCCGGTGCAGGACGCGCCCGACGTCACGGCGCCGCAGCACGCCGCCGTCGGCCTGCCGGCCGTCGGCAACTCCTGCGCGTCGCCCAGCGGCAGATGGGCGTGCGCCGCACGGCGCTGACCCTGCTGCGGGTGAACCAGAAGGACGGCTTCGACTGCCCCGGCTGCGCCTGGCCGGAGCCGGACAAGCGGCACCGCGCGGAGTTCTGCGAGAACGGGGCGAAGGCCGTCGCCGAGGAGGCGACGCTGCGCCGCGTCACCCCGACTTCTTCGCCGCCCACCCGGTGGCCGACCTCGCCACCCGCAGCGGCTACTGGCTCGGCCAGCAGGGGCGGCTGACCCAGCCCATGTACCTGGCCGAGGGCGCCGAGCGGTACGAGCCGGTGCCGTGGGAGCGAGCCCTGGACATCGTCGCCGAGGAGCTGCGGGAGCTGGACTCCCCGACGAGGCGGTGTTCTACACCTCGGGGCGCACCAGCAACGAGGCGGCGTTCCTCTACCAGCTCTTCGCCCGCGAGTTCGGCACGAACAACCTCCCCGACTGCTCCAACATGTGCCACGAGTCCTCGGGTTCGGCGCTCACCGAGACCCTCGGCGTCGGCAAGGGCAGCGTGCTGCTCGACGACCTCTACCAGGCCGACCTGATCATCGTGGCCGGGCAGAACCCGGCACCAACCACCCGCGCATGCTCACCGCCCTGGAGAAGGCGAAGGCGAACGGCGCCCGGATCATCACCGTCAACCCGCTGCCCGAAGCGGGCATGGAGCGCTTCAAGAACCCGCAGACGCCGCGCGGCCTGGCGGGCGGCGGCGTACCGCTGACCGACCTGTTCCTCCAGGTCAGACTCGGCGGCGACCAGGCCCTGTTCCGGGCGCTCAACCGGCTGGTGCTGGAGGCCGCCGACACCGACCCCGGCGCGGTCGACGAGGAGTTCATCCGGGAGCACACGCACGGCTTCGAGGAGTTCGCCGCCGCCGCGCGGACCGCCGACTGGGACGAGACGCTGCGCGCGACCGGGCTGGCGCGCGCCGACATCGACCGGGCGCTGCGCATGGTGCTGGCGTCCAAGCGCGTCATCGTGTGCTGGGCGATGGGCCTGACCCAGCACAAGCACTCGGTGCCCACCATCAGGGAAGTGGTCAACTTCCTGCTGCTGCGCGGCAATGTCGGCCGCCCGGCGCGGGCGTGTGCCCGGTGCGCGGGCACAGCAACGTGCAGGGCGACCGCACCATGGGCATCTTCGAGCGCCCCGCCCCGAGTTCCTCGACGCCCTGAAGCGGGAGTTCGGCTTCGAGCCGCCGCGCGAGCACGGGCTCGACGTCGTGCGGGCCATCCGCGCCCTGCGCGACGGGCAGGCGAAGGTCTTCTTCGCCATGGGCGGCAACTTCGTCGCGGCCTCCCCGACACCGAGGTCACCGAGGACGCCATGCGCGCGCGCGGCTGACGGTGCACGTGTCCACGAAGCTGAACCGCTCGCACGCGGTCACCGGCGCGCGGGCGCTGATCCTGCCCACGCTGGGCCGCACGGAGCGTGATCTCCAGGGCGGCGGCGAGCAGTTCGTGACCGTCGAGGACTCGATGGGCATGGTGCACGCCTCGCGCGGGCGGCTGGAGCCCGCGAGCGCCCAGCTGCTGTCCGAACCCGCCATCGTCTGCCGGCTCGCCCGGCGCGTGCTCGGCCCGGACAGCCGCACCCCGTGGGAGGAGTTCGAGAAGGACTACGGGACGGTGCGGGACCGCATCGCGGCCGTCATCCCGGGTTCGAGGACTTCAACGCGCGCGTGAGCAGGCCCGGCGGCTTCGCGCTGCCGCACGCGCCGCGTGACGCGCGCAGCTTCCCGACCGCCACCGGCAAGGCGAACTTCACCGCGGCCGACGTGGAGTATCCGCAGGTGCCCGACGGCAGGCTGCTGTTGCAGACCCTGCGCTCCCACGACCAGTACAACACCACGGTCTACGGCCTGGACGACCGCTACCGCGGCATCAAGAACGGGCGCCGGGTCGTCCTCGTCAACCCCGAGGACCTGCGCGCCCTGGGGCTGGCCGAGGGGGCTATGTGGATCTGGTCAGCGAGTGGCGGGACGGCACCGAGCGGCGGGCGGCGGGCTTCCGGGTGGTCGGGTACCCGACCGCGCGCGGCTGCGCGGCCGCGTACTACCCGGAGACCAACGTGCTGGTGCCGCTCGACGCCACCGCCGACACCAGCAACACCCCGGCCAGCAAGTCCGTGGTGATCCGGGTGGAGAAGGCCACGGCTGGCTGACGGGAGGACTCGCGCCGCCCCGCCGCCCGGCGGGGCGGCGGAGAGATCGCCGCCGCTAAGCGTTCGCTCAGGCACCTGGTAGGAAAGGTGCGCACCGCACCCGAGCGAACGGAGCCATGACCCCATGGGCGAACAGTCCGACGTGAAGTTCCGCAGGAGATCATCGACGAGTACGACGCCCTGGGTGTCGACATCCGCGCGCTGTTCTCCGCCGGGCATCTCGGGACGCGTCTCGGGGTGCGGATCCTGGAGGCCGCCCGGACCGCGTCGTGGGCACCATGCCCGTGGAGGGCAACACCAGCCGTACGGCCTGCTGCACGGCGGCGCCTCCGCCGTGCTCGCCGAGACGCTCGGCTCGGTCGGCTCGATGCTGCACGGCGGCAGCGGCCGGATCGCCGTCGGCGTGGACCTCAACTGCACGCACCACCGCGGCGTCCGGGCCGGTCTGGTCACCGGCGTGGCGACGCCGCTGCACCGCGGCCGCTCCACGGCCACGTACGAAGTCGTGATCACCGACGAGCAGGAGCGCCGGGTCTGCACCGCGCGGCTGACCTGCGTGCTGCGCGAGACGGCCCTGGCACGACCCTCGCCGACGCCGCCGACCGGCGGCGCGCCGACCGCGCCTGACGCTGATCCACGGTCTTCGGCGGCCGTCCACCGACTTTCCCTCGACGTAACGCAGCGTAACGTGAACGCAATACGGGCCGGGTCGTCGCACTCCGACACCCGGCCCGTAAGTGGTCTTCCCGACACATACACCGGGAACCTCTCCAACTCTTCCCGCCCCACCTCACGAACCCCTTAGCGGAACTGCACCTTCCCACCCTGTGGACCGCAGGATTATTCGCGCGATGTGGCGTATGTCCGTTCTGCGTTGCTACATCGAAGCACGGGGCATAACAAGACAGTCACATCCTTGGGCTCACCTCTGCCGGGCGGCGATCCACCCGCTTAGAGTCACGGCCAGTCACCACGCCGCCCCGGGTCCCGCCCAGTTCGGCCCGTTACCCGCGCCACCGCCACCACCCGGTGCGCGACATGGCCGCTCTCACGAGCAGGCCATCAGGGAAAGGACAGATCGTGCGTCACCGTTCCTTGCTCATACTCACCACCGCGGTCACCGCGGGGCCCTCACGCTCTCCGCCTGCGGCTCCGCGACGACGACAAAGGCGGCGACGGCGGAGGCGGCAATTCCACGGTCGTCATCGGACTGGACGCACCGCTGACCGGCGAACTGTCCGCGCTGGGCCAGGGCATCAAGAACTCCGCCGACCTCGCCACGCGCATCGCCAACAAGCAGAACCTGGTCGACGGCGTCACCTTCAAGCTGCGCGCCCTGGACGACCAGGCCCAGCCCAACTCCGGCCAGCAGAACACCACCAAGCTCGCCGGTGACAAGCAGGTCGTCGGCATCGTCGGCCCCTGAACTCGGGTGTGGCGCAGTCGATGCAGCAGACCGCCGAGTCCAACGGCATCCCGCTCGTCTCCCCGGCCAACACCACCCCGGACCTCTCCCAGGGCAAGGACTGGAAGAAGGACGTCCGCAAGCGGCAGTTCACGACCTACTTCCGCACCTCGACCACCGACGAGATCCAGGGCGCCTTCGGCGGCCAGTACGCCTACGAGAAGCTCAAGGCCAAGCGCGTCTACGTCATCGACGACCAGAAGACCTACGGCGTCGGCCTCGCCTCCTCCTTCCGGGACAAGTTCACCAAGCTCGGCGGCAAGGTCGTGGGCACCGACCACATCAGCCCCGACGACCGCGACTTCAAGGCCGTCGTCGCCAAGGTCAAGTCGACCGCCCCCGACCTGGTCTTCTACGGCGGCGAGTACCCGCCTCCGCGCCGCTGAGCCAGCAGCTCAAGGACGGCGGCGTGAACGTCCCGCTCATGGGCGGCGACGGCATGTACAGCGCCGAGTTCATCAAGCTCAACAAGAAGTCCCAGGGCGACTTCGCCACGTCCATCGGCAAGCCCGTCGAGCAGCTCGCCTCGGCGAAGAAGTTCATCGCCGACTACAAGGCCCAGGGCTACAAGGACTCCTACGAGGCGTACGGCGGCTCCACCTACGACGCCGCCTGGGCCATCATCGAGGCCGTCAAGGCCGTCGTCGAGGACAACGACGGCAAGCTCCCGGACAACCCGCGCGAGAAGGTCGTCAAGGCCCTCAACGACGTCACGTTCGACGGCGTCACCGGCACTGTGTCCTTCGACCAGTACGGCGACACGACCAACACCATGATCACCGCGTACCAGGTCGACAAGAAGGCGTGGGTGTCGCGCTACAGCGCCCCGTACAAGAAGGACTGACCGACCCGCCGCACCAGCACCACGACCGAACGATGAGGGCCGCGCGAGGGGCGACGGCGACGTCCGTCCTCCTCGCGCGGCCCTCGTCCAGCCCGGCCCACCCCACCAGTCCTCACCACCCTTCCACGGAGGCCCTGCGGTGAACGAACTGCCGCAACAGCTGGCCAACGGACTCATCCTCGGCGCGATGTACGGACTCATCGCGATCGGCTACACGATGGTCTACGGCATCGTCCAGCTCATCAACTTCGCCCACGGCGAGATATTCATGGTCGGCGGCTTCGGCGCGCTGACCGTCTACCTCGCCCTCCCCGACGGCACCGCCCTGATGCTGGCGCTGCCCCTGATGATCATCGGCGGCGTCATCGTCTCCGTGCTCATCGCCCTCGGGGCCGAACGATTCGCCTACCGCCGCTGCGCGGCGCCCCCGCCCGCCCCCTCATCACCGCCATCGGCCTCTCCCTCGCCCTCCAGCAGGCCGTCTGGAAGTGGTACCCGGACGCCAAGAAGGCCCGGGTCTTCCCGCAGTTCGAGGGCGACTCCTTCCACATCCTCGGCGCCACCGTGCAGCGCGGCGAGGTCTTCCTGCTCGTCGCCGCCCCGTGTGCATGCTCGCCCTCGGCCTGTTCGTCGCCAAGACCCGCACCGGCCGCGGCATGCAGGCCACCGCCCAGGACCCCGACACCGCCAAGCTCATGGGCATCAACACCGACCGCATCATCGTCATGGCCTTCGCCATCGGCGCCGCCTTCGCCGCCGTGGCCGCCATCGCCTACGGGCTGCGCACCGGCCAGGTCGACTTCCGCATGGGCTTCATCATGGGCCTCAAAGCCTTCACCGCGGCCGTGCTCGGCGGCATCGGGAACATCTACGGCGCCATGCTCGGCGGCGTCGTCCTCGGCGTCGCCGAAGCCCTCGCCACCGGCTACATCGCCGACATCCCCGGCATGAGCGACTTCGGCGGCGGCTCCTGGAAGGACGTCTGGGCCTTCGTCCTGCTCATCCTCGTCCTGCTGCTGCGCCCCAGGGCCTGCTGGGCGAACGCGTCGCGGATCGGGCGTGATAGCCATGACCACGCAAGCCCCCAGCACAGCGGCGCTCATCCCGCTGCCCACGGCCGCGGCCCGCGCCCTGACCGGCGCAGGCGCCGTCGCCACCTTCGCCTCCACCTTCCTCGCCTGGACCTGGACCCCCGCTTCCCCGGCGACCTCACCGTCACCGGCTACCCCGGCGGCCTCCAACTCATCACCCTCACCGGCGCCCTGCTCACCGCGGTGTACGTCGCCGTCGGGTACAACATCCCCGGCCTGCGCTGGCTCGCCCCGCCGGCACCAGCGCCCCGTCATCCTCCTCGCCGCGGGCACCTTCGCCGCGACCTGGTACACCCTCATCGCCATCGCCTCCGACCTCGGTGGCCTGGCCAACCTCGAACCCGGCGGCTTCGTCGCCGGGCCGCCTCCCTGATCGCCCTCCTCGGCGCGCTCGGCCTGCCCGCCGACCGCCCGTACCAGCCCGCGGAGCCCTGGGCCGAGGAGCACGGCAAGCACGCCGGGCCCACCCTCGGCTCGGCCCTCAGGCGGTTCGGCGGCCGGCGCGCCACGCGCTGTCCACCGGCGCCCCGCCCCGCGCCAGGGCGCTGCCCGGCTGGGCCGAGATCCTGATCATCGCCGCGTCGTACGCCGTCGGCCTCTACGTCTTCACCTACGGCGTCGACACCGAGTACGCCGAACTCTTCGTCGGCTTCCTGATCCTGGCCTGCTTCGCCTTCGCCGCGCTGGGCCGCGCCGGACTCATCGCCCGGCTCACCGCGCTCACCTCCAAGCACCGCAACGTGGCCCTCGGCGCGGCCTTCGCCGCAGCCGCCGCGTTCCCTTCACCCAGTCCAACGAGACCTACACCAACCTCGCCGCGAACATCCTGATCTTCGCGACCGTCGCCCTCGGCCTCAACGTCGTCGTCGGTCTCGCCGGACTCCTCGACCTCGGCTACGTCGCCTTCCTCGGCGTCGGCGCCTACGCCGCCGCCCTGGTCTCCGGCTCCGAGGAGTCCGCCGTCGGCGTCCACTTCCCTTCTGGGGAGCGGTCCTCACCGGCATCGGCGCCTCGCTCGTCTTCGGCGTCCTCATCGGCGCCCCCACCCTGCGGCTGCGCGGCGACTACCTCGCCATCGTCACCCTCGGCTTCGGTGAGATCTTCCGCATCACCATGCTCAACCTCAACGGCACCACCGGGCCCGACGTCACCAACGGCTCCATGGGCATCCCCAACATCCCCGACCTGTCGATCGCCGGCTTCGACTTCGGCGAGGAACACAGCATCCTGGGCACCGCGATCGGCCGCTTCGGCAACTACTACCTGCTGATGCTGCTCGCCACCCTCGTCGTGGTGTTCGTCTTCCGCCGCGCCGCCGAATCCCGCATCGGCCGCGCCTGGGTCGCCATCCGCGAGGACGAGACCGCCGCCACCGCCATGGGCATCAACGGCTTCCGCCTCAAGCTCCTCGCGTTCGCCCTCGGCGCCTCGCTCGCCGGACTCGCCGGGACCGTACAGGCCCACGTGACGCAGACCGTCACCCCGAGCAGTACCAGTTCGCCGGGCCCGTGCCGCCCAACTCCGCGTTCCTGCTCGCCGCCGTCATCCTCGGCGGCATGGGCACCCTCAGCGGACCCATCATCGGCGCCTCCCTGCTCTACCTCATCCCGGCCAAGATGCAGTTCATGGCCGACTACCAGCTCTTCCTCTTCGGCGTCGCGCTCATCCTCCTCATGCGCTTCCGGCCCGAGGGCCTGGTCGCCGACCGCAGGAAGCAGCTGGAGTTCCACGAGACCGGACAACTCGACGTACCACCCGAGGAATCCCTGCCCGGGACCGGCGTCGGCGTCGCGAAGGCGGAGGCGTGACCGACATGACCACCACCGAGCGGCAGGCCGCCGTCCTCGACGCGACCGGCGTCACCATGCGCTTCGGCGGACTCACCGCCGTACGCTCCGTCGACCTCAGCGTCGGCCCCGGCGAGATCGTCGGGCTCATCGGCCCCAACGGCGCCGGGAAGACCACCTTCTTCAACTGCCTCACCGGCCTGTACGTCCCCACTGAGGGCACCGTCTCCTACCGGGGCACCGTCCTGCCGCCCAAGCCCCACCTCGTCACCCAGGCAGGCATCGCCCGCACCTTCCAGAACATCCGGCTCTTCGCCAACATGACCGTCCTGGAGAACGTCCTCGTCGGCCGCCACACCCGCACCAACGAGGGCCTGTGGTCCGCGCTGCTGCGGCTGCCCGGCTTCCGGCGCGCCGAGGCCGCCTCCCGGGAACGGGCCATGGAACTCCTGGAGTTCACCGGCCTCGCCGACAAGGCCGACCACCTCTCCCGCAACCTCCCGTACGGCGAGCAGCGCAAACTGGAGATCGCCCGCGCCCTCGCCAGCGACCCCGGGCTGCTCCTCCTGGACGAGCCCACCGCCGGAATGAACCCGCAGGAGACCCGGGTCACCGAGGAACTCGTCTTCGCCATCCGCGAGCAGGGCACCGCCGTGCTCGTCATCGAGCACGACATGCGGTTCATCTTCAACCTCTGCGACCGCGTCGCCGTGCTCGTCCAGGGCGAGAAGCTCGTCGAGGGCACCTCCGACGTCGTCCAGGCCGACGAACGCGTCGTCGCCGCCTACCTCGGCACCCCTTCGAAGGCGCCCGGGCGATGACGAGGCCGCCGAGGTCGCGGCGGCCGAGGCCCACGCCGAGGGCAGCACAGCACCGCCGCACGTACGGAGGACGGACAGTGACCGCACTGCTCGAAGTCGAGGACCTGCGGGTCGCCTACGGCAAGATCGAAGCCGTCAAGGGCATCTCCTTCAGCGTCGAGGCCGGCCAGGTGGTCACCCTCATCGGCACCAACGGCGCGGGCAAGACCACCACCCTGCGCACCCTCTCCGGCCTGCTCAAACCCCTCGGCGGCCGGATCCGCTTCGACGGCAGGTCGCTGACCGGCGTCCCCGCGCACAAGATCGTCGCCTTGGGCCTGGCCCACTCCCCGAGGGGCGCCACATCTTCCCCGGCTGACGATCGCCGAGAACCTCCAACTCGGCGCGTTCCTGCGCAAGGACACCGACGGCATCACCAGGACATCCAGCGCGCCTACGAGTTGTTCCCCATCCTCGGCGAACGCCGCTCCCAGGCCGCCGGAACCCTCTCCGGCGGCGAACAGCAGATGCTCGCCATGGGCCGCGCCCTGATGTCCCGCCCCAAACTGCTCATGCTCGACGAGCCCTCCATGGGCCTCTCACCGATCATGATGCAGAAGATCATGCGGACGATCAGCGAGCTGAAGTCCGGGGCACCACGATCCTGCTCGTCGAGCAGAACGCCCAGGCCGCGCTGTCCCTGGCCGACCAGGGCCACGTGATGGAGATCGGCAAGATCGTCCTGTCGGGCACCGGCGAGGCGCTGCTGCACGACGAGTCCGTACGCAAGGCGTACCTGGGCGAGGACTGAGCCACCGGGCCGCCGGGCCGCCGCTGACCGAAGGGGCGTGCACACCACCGACCTGGTGCGCACGCCCCTCGGCGCCCGGCCCCGCCAACCGGGCAGACGGCTCAGGCGCCCGAACTCGTCACCCAGTACAGCGCGTAGAGAATCGCGGGCAGCGCCGCGAGAAGCGTCCCGATCGCCGTGAGCACCAGGGGCAGCCGCCGCGCGTGCGCAGCACGCGGGCGAGATAACCGATCAGAACGAAAAGGCCAGGGTCACAACGACCCCGGCGATCAACCCACTTAACGACACTGCTTGCATAACGCTGACCCACTTCTGTCCGTGACTGTGCCTAGTCCGTTTCACTCACAGAACGACAGAAGAGGGCCCATGGCAGGCTTTGGGTAGGAAAGCCGGAACCGCTCCCCGCTCGTACGGCGAGTAGACAAACGGTAGCCGAACGAGGGTGTGTTGGGCCAGAGTTAGCCGAAAGCACAGCGAGGCAGGGCGCCCGGGCTACCACCCCGGGCTCCCTGCCTGAGCGCACGCCGGACTAGGCAAAGTCACAGACGCTGCCCTGCAACTGTGCACTTCGGAGATAAACGATTGATGAATGTCCCGGCCCGCCGCGCGAAGCACGACGCGCAGGACGCCGGACACCAATCCTCCATCTTCGCTGCACGCTCACTTAACGCCCACTAATCGTACTGCTAGACTCCCGTGAGCACGAGCCCGTAGACGCGACCCGCGGCATGAAGGGGTGCGGACGATCACTCTCCGATTCGGACTTCTGGGACCGGTCGAAGCCCGCTACGACGATCACGGGATCCCCTCGGCCCCCGCAGCGGCGGGCCGTACTCGCCCTGCTGCTCCTCGCGTCCCGACAGGCCGTCTCCGTCGCCGAACTGCGCCAGCGCGTCTGGGCGGGAAACCCCCGGGTCCGCCACCCAGGCGATCCACGTCCACATCCACCACGTACGGCAGTTGCTGCGCCACCTGGCCGACACCACGGGCGACACCACGACCCGACTGGAAACCCACCCCGGCCACCCTCCGACCAGGTGAGCTACACCTCCACACCGCGCCCGACGCGGTGGACGCCACCCGCCTGCGGCACCTCCTCGCCGACGGCGAAGCGGCCCAGGCCGCGGGGACTTCCGCACCGCCCTCGCCCACTACGACGCCGCGCTGCCGCTGTGGCGCGGCGAACCCTCGCCGACCTCCAGCCCTCCGCGTACGTACGCAACAACCGCGTCGCCCTCACCGAAATCCGGCTGGACCTCGGAAAACGCCACGCGACAAGCCTGTTGGAGCTGGGCTCCACCGCCCGCGCCACCGCCGAACTCCAGGACCTGCGCACCCAGCACCCCGGAGACGAGTCCTCGTCGCGCTGCTCGCCCACGCGCTGTGCGCCTCCGGAGCCACCACCCGCGCGCTGCGCCTGGTCACCGACGAACTCGACCAGTGGCAACGGGAACACGGCTTCAGGCCGCCCGTCCTCCAGACGGTCCGCGACGACATCGTCCACGGCGGCATCCCGGCGGCGCCATGACGCCGACCACCGCCACCGTACGAGGACGACTCCTGGGACCCGTCCAACTCGTCGTGGGCGACACCGAGATCATCCCCGGCTCCGCCCGGGTGCGGTCCCTCCTCACCTCCCTCCTCCTGCGCTGCGGACAACTCGTGCCCGTCGAGACCCTGATCGCGGACGTGTGGGACGACCAGCCACCGAGAAAAGCCAGGGCCTCCCTGCACGCCTACACCAGCCGCCTGCGCAGAGACCTCCGCGGCGCCTCCGCGGACGAGACCCACGAGGAGACCGGCGGCGCGCGCCGACTCCTGACCAGCCACGCCGCGGGCTACACCCTGGCGATCGACCCCGAGGACGTCGACGCCAACGTCTTCACCCGCCTCCTCGACGACGCCCGGGAACGGATCGCGCGCGGCGACCACAGCTCCGGCCGCGCGCTGCTGACCACCGCGCTGGATCTGTGGCGCGGCCCCGCCCTCGCCGGTGTGGCACCCACCAGCCGCCTCACCGCCCACGCACGGCGCTACGAGGAACACCGGCTGGAGGCACTCTCCCTGCGCATCGGAGCCGATCTGCACCTCGGCCACGCCGACGCCGTCATCCCCGAACTGCGCACCCTCGTCGCGGACCACCCCGAACGCCCGGACTTCCACCGCCAGCTCGCCGCCGCCCTGAACCGCACGGGCGCCTCACCGCCGCACTGACCAGCGGCCAAAACCGACCCGACACGGCGGTCACGACCCGCCACGCCTCCCCGCGCGCGTCGAACAGACCGGCGCCGACCGGGACCCGGCACCACCACACACCGGCCCGGCACTCCGTCTCTCCGTACTCGGACCGGTCCGAGCCTGGCGCGGCGAGGAGCCGGCGAGCACCGGCTCACCCCAGCAGAGAGCGCTGCTCGCCGCGCTCCTGCTGCGCGGAGGGCACACCGCGACCGCGTCCGAACTGGTCGACGCGCTGTGGGCGAGGACCCGCCGGACGCGTCGCTCGCCGCGCTGCGCACCTACGCCTCACGGCTGCGTAAAACACTCGGACCCGAGGTCCTGGTCAGCGAGTCCGGCGGCTACGCCATCCGCACACCCCCGGCGCCCTGGACGTCGAGACCGCCGAGCGGCTGGAAGTCGAGGCCGAGACCGCCCGGGGAACCGGCGACCGGTTCCGGGCCCGGGAGTTGATCAACGAGGCGCTGGACCTGTGGGACGGCGAACCCCTGGCGGGCGTCCCCGGACCGTACGCGGAGACCCAGCGCGCCCGGCTCGCCGAGTGGCAACTGTCCCTGCTGGAGACCCGGCTGAGCCTCGACCTGGAGCTGGGCGGCCACGCCGAGGCCGTCTCGGAGTTGACCGCGCTGACCGCGGCCCAGCTGCTGCGCGAGCGGCTGCGCGAGCTGCTAATGGTCGCGCTGTACCGCAGCGGACGGCAGGCCGAGGCGCTGGCGGTGTACGCCGACACCCGGCGGCTGCTCGCCGAGGAACTCGGCGTCGACCCGCGCCCCGAACTGGCGAACCTGCAACAGCGCATCCTCCAGGCCGACCCCGACCTCGCGGCCCCGTACGGCGACCCCTACGACACCCACCCCGGCCCCACGTTCGTCCGCCCGGCCCAACTGCCCGCGACCGTACCCGACTTCACCGGACGCGCCGCCTTCGTCGACGAACTCCACGGCCAACTCGCCGCCACCGAGGGACAGGCCACGGCCGTGTCAGCCGTGGCGGGGATCGGCGGAGTCGGCAAGACCACCCTGGCCGTGCACGTCGCCCACGCCACCCGCCACCGCTTCCCCGACGGCCAGCTGTACGTCGACCTCCGGGGCAACAGCCCGAACGCCGCCCAACCCGGCACCGTCCTCGGCATGTTCCTGCGCGCCCTCGGCACCCCCGACAGCACCATCCCCGACACCCTGGAGGAGCGCGCCGCGCTGTACCGCTCGCTGCTCGACGGCCGCCGCGTCCTGGCCCTGCTGGACAACGCCCGCGACCCCGCCCAGGTCCGCCCCTGCTCCCCGGCACCGAAGGCAGCGCCGCCCTCGTCACCAGCCGCCAGCGGATGCTCGAACTGGCCGGTGCCCACCTGGTGGACCTGGACGTGATGAGCCCGGAGGAGGCGCTCGTCCTGTTCACCCGGATCGTCGGGGAGGAGCGGGTGAACTCCGAGCGGGAAGCGGCCATGGACGTGGTCGCCGCCTGCGGCTTCCTGCCCCTGGCCATCCGCATCGCCGCCTCCCGCCCGCCGCCCGCCGCACCTGGACCGTCGCCGTCCTGGCCAGGAAACTCGCCGACGAACGCCGCCGCCTGGACGAACTGCGCGCCGGCGACCTCGCGGTCAAGGCCACCTTCGAACTCGGCTACGGCCAGCTGGAACCCGCCCAGGCCCGCGCCTTCCGCCTCCTCGGCCTCGCCGACGGCCCCGACATCTCCTGACCGCCGCCGCGGCCGTACTGGACATGACCGCCGACGACGCCGAGGACCTGCTGGAATCCCTGGTCGACACCAGCCTCCTGGAGTCCGCCGCCCCGGCCGCTACCAGTACCACCACCTGGTCCGGCTCTTCGCCCGCGCCTGCGCCGAGCGCGACGAGCCCCCGGCGAGCGCGAGGCGGCACTGTCCCGGCTGCTCGACTTCTCCCTGGCGACGGCGGCGCACCTGTACGCGACGACCCGGCCCGGCGACCGCTTCGTGGAGCACCTGACGGCCACGCGCCACCCGGGGCTCACCTTCCGGGACCGCGCGGAGGCGCTGGACTGGCTCTACGCCGAGTCGGACTGCCTGCTCGCCCACGTCCGGCAGTCCGCCCGCGGCGCCACCGTGCGCCACGCGGCCGACCTGCTGCTGACCATCAGGGACCTGTGCGAGTCGGGGCCAACTCCCGGCAGTACGAGGAGGCGGCCCGGGTGGTGTGCGAGGCGGCCGTGACCGCCCAGGACGTACGCGCCGAGGGCCGCGCCCGGCTGGCGCTCGCCCAGGCGCACCGCACCACCGGCCGGTTCGACGAGGCCGACGCCGAGGCCCGGCACGTGATGGCGCTCGCGCTCGCCGACGAGGACCCCGTCACCGCCTGCGAGGCGCCGAACCACCGAGGCGTCGTCGCGATCCACCAGAGTCGGCTCACGGACGCCGAGGCGTACCTCCACCAGTCCCTCGGCGCCTTCCGCGCCGACGACAACCCGCCGGGCGTCGCGGGCGCGCTGTGCGGCATCTCCCGCGTCCACGCGGCCATGGGCCGGTACGAGAGCGCCATCGAACTGGCCCATGAGGGCATCGAGATCTTCACCGGGCTGGGGCTGGACCTGCGCGTCGGCAACGCCAGGTACGCGCTGGGCCTCGCGCTCCACCGGGCCGGGCGGCAGCCCGAGGCCCTGGAGCAACTCACCCTGGCCCTCGCCGTCTTCCGCGAGCACCGGCAGCGACTCTGGGAGGGCTCCACGCACCTCCGGATGGCCGAGGTCCACCTGGCGGCGGAGCGCCCCACCGACGCCGTCGCCCACGCCGAACAGGCCCTGGCCCTGCGGCTCGTGGGCGGCGAGTGGGCCGGGCGCAGGCGCTGACCGTCCTCGGCCGGGCCCTGGAGAAGCTGGGCCAGCCGGACCGCGCGCGGGCCTGCCGACAGGAGGCGCTGTCCACCCACGAGCGACTGGGCGTCGGCGAGGTCCGGGCCAGCGCCTGACGCGCTACTGCTACTGCTTCTTCTTCTCGTTCGCGTCCTCGATGACCGCCTCGGCCACCTGCTGCATGGACAGCCGACGGTCCATCGACGTCTTCTGGATCCAGCGGAACGCGGCGGGCTCGGTCAGCCCGTACTGCGTCTGGAGAACGCTCTTCGCCCGGTCCACCAGCTTCCGCGTCTCCAGCCGCTGGGAGAGGTCGGCGACCTCCTGCTCCAGCGCCTTCAGCTCGTTGAAGCGGGAGACGGCCATCTCGATGGCCGGGACCACGTCGCTCTTGCTGAACGGCTTCACCAGATACGCCATCGCGCCGGCGTCCCGCGCCCGCTCGACCAGCTCGCGCTGCGAGAACGCGGTCAGCATGAGCACCGGGGCGATGCTGTCGGCGGCGATCTGCTCGGCCGCGGTGATGCCGTCGAGGACCGGCATCTTCACGTCGAGGATGACGAGGTCGGGGCGGTGCTCCCGGGCGAGCGAGACGGCGGTCTCGCCGTCGCCCGCCTCGCCGACCACGGAGTACCCTCTTCTTCGAGCATCTCTTTGAGGTCGAGACGGATCAGGGCCTCGTCCTCGGCGATGACGACGCGGGTCGTCTGCGGAGGGACGTGCGACTGCGCGTCGGGGGCGTCAGCGGTGCTCACTGTGCTCCTCGCTTGTGGGCAGGTGGGGCATCACGAGCCTACCTAGCTGAGGTAAGGTGTACGCGCATCGGGTGGTCTTCGACCTTCGATGTTTCGGGCCCCGGTAGCCCAATTGGCAGCAGGCAATGGATTCAAAACCCATACAGTGTCGGTTCGAGTCCGACCCGGGCACTTTTCCTTCGATTCCAAGATCTCTTGAGAATCGAAGGCTTTCATCCGTACGAGCGAACATTCTTTCGAATCCTTCACGGGCGGCAAAGTTTCCCCAAGCTCGTATACGTGTACGACCTGGAAACGCGTCAGCGCGCCCTGTCCCTCCTCAGTCAAGGCAGAAGTCTCAACTCCGTCAGCAAGCAGACCGGGATATCGCGGGCGGCGATCCGCCAGTGGCAAGTCCGGGTCGAGCCGCTGCCCAGAACGCGAGGGCGGCCGAACTGCCATAGATGCGCGCCGAATTCCGGCCCCGGAGGCGCCTGCGGCGTACGCGTACCTCCTGGGTCTCTATCTCGGCGACGGCTGTGTCAGCCCGCATCCCCGCCGTGGCGGCTTCTATCTGCGGATCGCCTGTGCCGACGCCTGGCCGGGCCTGATCCAGGAGTGCCGGGACGCCGTCGCGACCGTCGGCGCCGGAGCCAGGGTCCACCTGTCGCGGGGCCGGGGTGCTCGATGGTGAGCAGTTACGACAGGCACTGGCCGTGCCTGTTCCCCAGCACGGCCCCGGCAAGAAGCATGAGCGGGCGATCGTCCTCGAACCCTGGCAGCGGCGGATCGTGGACGACCGTCCCTGGGAATTCCTGCGCGGTCTCATCCACTCCGACGGGTGCCGGGTCACCAACTGGACGACCCGCCTCGTGGGCGGTGAGGCCAGGCGGTACGAGTATCCGCGCTACTTCTTCACCAACAGGTCCGACGACATCCGCACGCTCTGCGCGGACGCCCTCGACAAGGTCGGCGTGGAGTGGCGAGTGACCCGGCGCGGCAGGGACCCGTACAACATCTCCGTCGCCAAGCGCGCCTCCGTCGCCCTCATGGACACACACATCGGGCCGAAGTACTGAGGGATCAGCACTCCGGCCCGCGATGAACCGTGGACGTCAGGCGTCAGGCGTCAGTCGTCACTCGTCACGCGTCACTTCGGCGCGTCGTCCTCGCCGATGTGGTGCACGCGCACCATGTTCGTGGAGCCCGCGACGCCGGGCGGGGAACCGGCGGTGATGACGACGAGGTCGCCCTTCTGGCAGCGGCCGGTGCGCAGCAGTTCCTCGTCGACCTGGGCGACCATCTCGTCCGTCGAGGAGACCGTCGGGCCGAGGAAGGTCTCGATGCCCCAGGTCAGGTTGAGCTGGGAGCGGGTCGAGGGTTCCGGGGTGAAGGCGAGGAGGGGATGGGCGAGCGGTAGCGGGAGAGGCGGCGGGCCGTGTCGCCGGACTGGGTGAAGGCGACGAGGGCCTTGGCGCCGAGGAAGTCGCCCATCTCGGCGGCGGCACGGGCCACGGCGCCGCCCTGGGTGCGGGGCTTGTTGCGTTCGGTCAGCGGGGCAGGCCCTTGGCGAGGACGTCCTGCTCGGCGGCGGCGACGATCCGGCCCATCGTCTTGACGGTGGCGATCGGGTACTTGCCGACGCTGGTCTCGCCGGACAGCATGACCGCGTCGGTGCCGTCGATGACGGCGTTGGCGACGTCGGACGCCTCGGCGCGGGTGGGGCGGGAGTTCTCGATCATCGAGTCGAGCATCTGCGTGGCGACGATGACGGGCTTCGCGTTCCGCTTGGCCAGTTTGATCGCGCGCTTCTGGACGATCGGCACGGCCTCCAGGGGCATTTCCACGCCGAGGTCGCCGCGCGCGACCATGATGCCGTCGAAGGCGTCGACGATCTCCGCGAGGTTGTCGACGGCCTGCGGCTTCTCGACCTTGGCGATGACGGGCCGCCGGATGCCCTCCTCCTCCATGACGCGGTGGACCTCGACGACGTCCTTGGCGTTGCGGACGAAGGAGAGCGCGATGACGTCGGCACCGATGCGCAGCGCCCAGCGCAGGTCCTCGACGTCCTTCTCCGACATGGCGGGCACGGAGACGGCGACTCCGGGAGGTTGAGCCCTTGTGGTCGGAGACCATGCCGCCTTCGATGACCATGGTGTGGACGCGCGGGCCCTCGACATCGACGACTTCGAGCGTGACGCGGCCGTCGTCGACGAGGATGCGCTCGCCCCTGCTGACGTCGGCGGCCAGCCCTCGTACGTGGTGCCGCAGCGGTCGCGGTCGCCCTCGATGGGTTCGACGGTGATGGTGAATTCATCGCCGCGTTCAAGCAGTACCGGACCCTCGCGGAATCGGCCGAGGCGAATCTTCGGACCTTGAAGGTCGGCGAGGACCCCGACACTTCGGCCGGTCTCCCCGGCGGCTTTTCGCACCCGCTGATAACGCTCCTCGTGCTCGGCATAGGTGCCGTGGCTGAGGTTGAGGCGGGCGACGTCCATTCCGGCTTCGATGAGTGCCTTGATCTGCTCGTACGAGTCGGTGGCGGGTCCAAGAGTACAGACGATTTTGCTCGGCGCATGATTCGAGCCTATGACTTACCGACGGGTAGGGAACTGTGAAGTCCCCACTCCCACATGGCCTTTGGGTAGCAGGTTATTGACAAGTAATGGAACGTGCACGGGTCGCTCCGATGAGCGGAATTCGCGCACGGCGCGGATTTCTCACAGTTCGGGCGGGGTCATGGTGAACCGCGCGTTCACATGCGCGAAGACGGTCTGGCGCTGCGGTTCGAGGTCGAGGGTGGGCGGGTGCCGTCGGTCGGCGCCGCCGCGCCGTAGCCGCGCATCCGCGCGCCGCCGGGCGGGACGGCGCGGGAGGGTGTTCTCCGCGCCGATGTCGGCGAGTTCGACGAGGGCGACGAGCCGGGCGTCCAGCGCCTCGGCGTACTCGCGGGCCCGCCGTACCGCGTCGCGCACGGCCTGCCGCCGGGCCTCGCGGTGGGCGGGCGACACGGGACGCAGGGCCCACCAGGGGCCGGAGACGCGGGTGAGGTCGAGGTCGGCGAGGCGGGTGGTCAGCTCGCCGAGGGCGGTGAAGTCCGTGAGCACGGCGGTGATGTGGACCCGGCCGTGGTAGGCGCGTACGCGTTCGCGGCGGCCCTTGTCGGTGAGTTCGGGGTGAGCGCGAAGGCGCCGCTCTCCAGCTTCTCCACGGCCTCGCCGTAGGACTTCACCAGGTCCAGGGCCGCGTTGTTGCGCCGGGTGAGGTCGTCGAGGGCGGCGCGCCGGTCGGTGCCGCGCGCGCTGACCGTGATGCCGATGCGGGCCGTCTCGGGCTCGACTTCGAGCCGGGCCTCGCCGCGTACGGCGACGCGCGGGACGTCGGGCGTGCCGAAGGGCTGGGCGGGCTGGTGCGGTGTCGCGGGCTGGTCCATGGTGCGCTCCCTGGGTGGCTGCCGACGGGTGCGAGCGTACGCGCGGTACGGGCCCGGCGAGTCGGCGCGCGGCGCGGGCAGCGGTACAGGACGGACGGCGGTGCGGGCGGGCGGCGGTACGGGACGGACGGCGGTACGGGACGGACGGCGGTACAGGACGGACGGCAGTACGGCGCGGACGGCAGTACGGCGCGGACGGCAGTACGGGACAGACTGCGGTACAGGACGGACGGCGGTACGGCGCGGACGGCAGTACGGCGCGGACGGCAGTACGGCGCGGACGGCAGTACGGCGCGGACGGCAGTACGGCGCGGACGGCAGTACGGCGCGGACGGCGGCTCCTGGGCGTGTGGCGGGCAACCCGTGCGTGGCGGACGGCCGGTGGCGCGCCGTAGGCGGGCGGGTGTGGGCGACCGGCGCGGGCGGCGCGGGCGAACGACCCGCCCACCCGCCGCTCGCCGCCCGGCGACGGCGGTCAGGCCGGGTGTGTTGGATACGGCCTCGGGCGGTTCCGCCGCGTCCAGGGCCAGCGCGATGTCGACGAGTGGGACGCGGTCGAGGTCCGCGACGCGGTCCAGGTCGATCCAGGCGGCCAGGTCGGTGGAGCCGTCGATCTCGTTGCGCAGTTCGCCGCCGACGACATGGGCCCGGTAGAGGACGCGCAGCCCGTGGAAGTCCCGCCCGCCGTCGGAGTGGGCCTCGTCGGGGCCCGGATGGCGCGCATGGAGTCGATGCCGAGCAGCCGGTCGATCTCCACGGTGTAGCCCGTCTCCTCCGTGACCTCGCGCAGCACGGCGTCGTACGGGTCCTCGCCGTGCTCGATGCCGCCGCCCGGCATCGTCCAGTGGCGGCCGTCCTGCCCGACGTAGCGGGCCAGCAGGACCTTGTTCTCGCGGACGCAGACGGCGTAGGCGGCGACGCGGAGTCTTCTGTTCATCGTCCAAGGATGACCGGAGAGCAATCTGATCGAAACCTGTTTTGGGTGTTGCGGAGCGATGCTATTGCGCCACAATCTACGCGCGTTGTGCACAGATTCCATGGGAGTAGAAATGCCGCTTGACCGTAGGAAGTTCCTGGGCCGGTCCGCCGCGACGGGCGCGGGCGTCGCGCTGGCGGGGCGGCGGCCACGGCCCCGCCGAGGCGCACGGACGGGGCGGCCGCGCGAGAAGCGGTACTCCTTCACCGTGATGGGCACCACCGACCTGCACGGCAACGCGCTCAACTGGGACTACTTCACCGACGCCGAGTTCGACGACGCCGACCACAACGACGTGGGCCTGGCGAAGATCTCCACGCTGGTGGAGGGATCCGGCGGGACAAGGGGCGGCACAACACCCTGCTGATCGACGCGGGCGACACCATCCAGGGCACCCAACTGTCGTACTACTACGCGCGGGTCGACCCGATCACCGGCGACGACGGCCCCGTCCACCCCATGGCGCGCGCGATGAACACCCTGCGCTACGACGCCGCCGCGCTCGGGAACCACGAGTTCAACTACGGCATCCCGCTGCTGCGGAAGTTCGAGGAGCAGTGCGACTTCCCTGCTGGGGCGAACGCGCTCGACGCGAAGACGCTGCGGCCCGCCTTCCGTCCGTACTGGATGACGCGCCTGCGCACCCCTGCGGCCGGGACGTGAAGGTGGCGGTGCTGGGGCTGACCAACCCGGGCATCGCGATCTGGGACAAGGTCAACGTCCAGGGCAAGATGACGTTCCCGGGGCTGGAGGAGCAGGCCGCGAAGTGGGTGCCCAAGCTGCGGTCGATGGGCGCCGACGTGGTGATCGTCTCGGCCCACTCGGGCGCGAGCGGCGACTCGTCCTACGGTGACCAGCTGCCGTACGTGGAGAACTCGGCGGCCCTCGTCGCCGAGCAGGTGCCGGGCATCGACGCGATCCTCGTCGGCCACGCGCACGTGGAGATCCCGGAGAAGCGGGTCACCAACAAGGAGACGGGCCGGGAGGTGGTGCTCTCGGAGCCGCTGAAGTGGGGGCAGCGGCTGACGGTGTTCGACTTCGGGCTGGTGTGGAACCGGGGCCGCTGGGAGGTGGAGTCGGTCTCCTCGAAGGTGCTCAACTCCAACACCGCGGAGGAGGACCGGCGGATCGTCCGGTTGCTGTCCGGCGAGCACGAGAAGGTCGTGGCCTACGTCAACCAGGTCATCGGCACCTCGTCGGCGGCGATGTCGGCCGCCGAGGCCGCGTACAAGGACGAGCCGATCATCGACTTCATCAACCACGTGCAGACCGAGACGGTGAAGGCGGCGCTGGCCGGGGCGACCACGCGGACCTGCCGGTGCTCTCGCAGGCGTCGTGTTTCTCGCGTACGGCCGCGATACCGGCCGGGGACGTCACGATCCGGCAGGTGGCGGGTTGTACCCGTTCGAGAACACGCTGGAGGCGCGGCTGCTGACCGGCGCGCAGCTCAAGGCGTACCTGGAGTTCTCGGCGCGGTACTACGTGCGGACGGCGGCGGGCGGCGAGGTGGACCCGGCGAAGCTGACGAACGCGGACGGCATCCCGGACTACAACTACGACGTGGTCGGCGGGGTGAGTTACGAGATCGACATCGCCAAGGAGGCGGGTTCGCGGATCACCGGGCTGACCTTCGAGGGCAAGCCGGTCGCCGACGACGCGCGGTTCGTGCTGGCGGTGAACAACTACCGGGCCAGCGGCGGCGGCAACTTCCCCACATCGCCGCGGCCGAGCAGGTGTGGGCGGACTCCGACGAGATCCGCAACACCATCATCGCCTGGGTGCAGGAGCAGGGCGCGATCGACGTCCCGTCCTTCGCCTCGGTGGACTGGAAGCTGACGCGGGACGGGAAGCCGGTGTTCTCGTAACGGCGTTGTCGCGCGCTTCCCGGTTCGGGCCCCGGCGCGTCCGTTCCGCCCGCTGCCGGGCGGCGGACGGGCCGGGGCCCGAACTGACGGTGGTGCGGGGCGATTGACACCGCGTGGCGGCGCGGCGACTCTGGGGCCCTACGGGAAAGCGCTCTCCATGTGCAGCCGACCGGACGACCGGACAGGGGACTGCGAGCATGCCCAGACGCCGGACCAGCCGCCACCGCATCCGGGGTTCCGCCGCCGTACCGCCCTCGTCGTCGCCGCCGCCCTCACCGCCGCGGGGCTGGCGGCCTGCGGCGGCGGGAGCGGGAGCGGAGGCGGCGGGCCGAGGACGCTCACCTACTGGGCCAGCAACCAGGGCCCGAGCCTGGCGGCGGACAAGGAGATCCTCGCGCCCGAGCTGCGGAAGTTCGAGCGGCGCACCGGGATCGCCGTACGGCTGGAGGTGGTGCCGTGGGCCGACCTGCTCAACCGGATCCTCACCGCCACGACGACCGGCCAGGGCCGGACGTCCTCAACATCGGCAACACCTGGTCCGCGTCCTTGCAGGCCACGGGCGCGCTGCTGCCCTTCGACGGCGCGGCGCTCGACCGGGTCGGCGGCAGGGCCGCTTCCTGCCCTCCGCGCTCGCGGCGACGGGGTGGAAGGCAGGCCTCCGGCGGCGGTGCCGCTGTACTCGCTCGCGTACGCCCTCTACTACAACAAGCGGCTGTTCGCGCGGGCGGGCCTGGAAGGGCCGCCCGGACCTGGGACGAACTGGTCGCCGACGGGCGGAGGTTGACCCGCGACGGGCGGTACGGGCTCGCGGTCGAGGGCGGCAACGTCTCCACCAACGTGCACCTGTCCTTCGTCCTCGGCCAGCAGTTCGGCACCGGCTTCTTCGACGCCGACGGCGCGCCGGACTTCACCGCGCCCGCGGCCGTCGCGGCGGTGAAGCGCTTTGTCGACTTCATGGCGGTGGACCGGATCGTGGCCGTGGGCGACGCCGAGTACGCCCAGAACCAGTCGCTGCGGGACTTCGCCCACGGCAAGGCCGCCATGGTGCTGTGGCAGACGGCGGCCGGGACGTTCGCCTCGTACGGCATGGAGCCCGACGCGTACGGGTGGCGCCCGTGCCCGTACGCTCCGGAGCGCCCGGCCCGGGCGGCAGGTCAACTCGCCGGTCGCGGGGATCAACCTGGCCGTCTTCGGCGACACCGGCGACCGGGACGGGGCGCTGGACTTCGTGGAGTTCATGACCAGCGACGAGGAGCAGCGGATCCTCAACGCCGCGTACGGGTCGGTCTCGCCGGTGACCGGCGCGCGGGACGACCGCTCGTTCGCGGCGGCGCCCGCGCGCCGGGTGATGCGGGACACCCTGGCCGCGAGCGCCGCGCCGCTCCCCAGGTCCCGGACGAGAGCCAGTTCGAGACGCTGCTGGGCACGGCGGTGAAGGAGCTGTTCGCGGACGCGGCGGCGGGGCGGCGGGTGACCGAGGCGCGGGTCAGGAGCGGCTCGCCGAGGCCCAGCAGCAGATGCCGTAGCGAGGGCGGACCGTGGGCCGGACCGCGCGGACCGCGTCGGCGGCTGGCCGGGCCCCGGGGCCCGGCCGGGTGGCGCGCTCAGCGCCGGTAGATTCCGAACTCGTACAGGAGTAGCCCCATTCCGTCGCCCGCCGGGTGGCGTTGAGCCGCACGTAGCGTCCGGTGGCGCTGACCTCGACGTCGTCCACGCCGCCGTCGCCGTCGGTGGTCTCGTGGACCGTCTGCCAGTCCTGGCCGTTCTCGGAGGTCTGGAGGGTGTACGCCGTGGCGTACGCGGCCTCCCAGGACAGCTGGACGTGCTGGAAGGTCGTGCTGGCCCCGAGGTCGACCTGGATCCACTGGGGTCGCTCCAGTCGCTGGCCCAGCGGGTGTCGGCCTTCCCATCGAACGCGGCGGACGCCTCGCAGGGCAGCCGGTGCCGGTGGGCTGGGAGGTGGAGGCGGTGGCGGGGTGGTCGAGGGCGACGTTGGTGCCGTCCACGGGCGGGGCCACGACCTTCGCCGAGGCGGCCTCGATGCCGGTGTTGCCCTTGCCGTCGTCGGCCTGGAGGTAGACCTTCCACACGCCGAGCCGGCCGGGAGCGGTGACCTGGAACGTGCCGTCGGCGGCCCGGGTGAAGGGCGCCTCGGTCAACTGCTTGGCGCCGTCGATGTAGTTGCTGTTGAGGAGCACCTTGTAGGTCAGCGGGTCGCCGTCGGGGTCGCTGACGTCGGCCTTGAGGGTGAACGTGCCGTTCGCGGGCACCGCGTCCGCGCCGTCGACCGTCATCCCGGAGATGACCGGCGGGGTGTTGTCGGCGGCGGTGGAGCCGCCGTACGCGCGCTTGACGGCGTAGTACGACAGCCGCTTCTTGCCCTGGGGCAGCAGGTTGAACCAGACGCCGCCGAAGTCGCTCTCGGTGCCGTAGTGGAAGAGGGTCGCGCCGAGCGCGACGCCTTGGTGGTCGGTGACGCACTTCCACGCGTCGGTGTAGCCCTCGGCCTTCGCCACGTCGGTGGGTTCGGCGGGGACGCCGTTGGCGTCGTCGGGCACCTCCCACTCACCGGCGGGTCCGGACTCGGTGACGATGTACGGCTTGGTGTAGCCGCCCTCCTCCCAGTGCGCGCGGACGTTGCAGACGTCGTTGTAGGCGTTGACCGCGTACAGGTCGAGGCCGGGGCGTTCCTCTCGTAGTAGGGCCAGGCGCCGGTCCACGCGTCGGTCGAGGTGACGGGGTGGTTGGGGTCGAGGAGTGGATCCGGTCGGCCAGGGCGCCCACGAACGTCGTGTAGGCGTCGCGCTGTCGCTCCAGCGCGTCGCCGGAGTAGCAGTTCTGCATGCCGAGGACGGACTCGTTGCCGACGTTCCACATGAGGACGCCGGGGTGGTCGCGGTAGGTCTCGACCCACTTGGTGATCTCGGCGGTCATGGTGTCCTTGTAGCCGGTGTCGGTGAGGTAGTCGACACAGCCGCCGCTGCCGGGCCCGCCGCCGGGCTGGAGCCAGAAGCCCGCGATGACCTTGACGCCGTGGGCCGCCGCCGCGTCGAACAGCGGCTCGGACGTGGCGTCGGTGCCCCAGGTACGGACGGTGTTGACGCCCATGGACGCGACGTCGGGCAGGTACGACTCGGCGTCCGCGACGGGCGGGCCCCAGGTCAGGCCCTTGATCTCGTACGGGGCCCCGTCGACCCGCAACTGCCAGTCGCCCTGCGAGCCGGTCACCTCCACCACGCTCGCGGCGGCCTTCGGGGCGGCGTCGGCCTCGGCGGGCGCGGTCACCGTCCAGCCGGTCAGGAGGGCGGCGGCGAGCAGCGGGCGGTGATCCGCGCGACGCCGTGGGGCGTCCGGCGCCCGTGGCCGTCGGTCGTCTGCGGGGTGTGCGATGCGCATCGAGCCTCCCGGGCAAGGGATGAGAGGGGAAAGAAAGGGGTTGAGGATGCGGAAGGGGAGAGCACCACTCACGGCGGCGCCGGTCGACGGTGTGTTCACGCGGACCGTGCCGAGATATGGGAAAACGTGAAGAGTACGGAGAGTGCAGACAGCGCGGAAAGCACGGAGAGCGCTCTCCCATGAGCTGAGGTTCCCCGCCCGCCACAGCCGTGTCAACCCGTCGGGAGGCACGGCGTCGGGAGGCACGGCGTCAGGCGCCAGGCCGCCCGCCGCCGTCAGGCAGCACGCCGACCGTCGCTCCACGCCGACCGTCGCCGTCAGGCCGACGCGCGCACCACCAGAGTGGGTTCGAAGATCACCGACGCGGGCTCGCGCTCGGGCGACGCGACCAGGTCCAGCAGCAGCCGCGTCATCTCGGCGGCCATGTCCTCCACGGGCTGCCGGACCGTGGTCAGCGCGGGTCCTCGGCGGTGGCGGCGCTGCTGTCGTCGAACCCGACGACGGCGACGTCCTCCGGGACCCGGCGGCCCGCCTCGCGCAGCACCCGCAGCGCTCCCTGGCCATCAGGTCGTTCCCCGCGAACACCCGTCGAGCGCGGGCACTTCGGCGAGCAGTCCGCGCATCGCCGTCTCGCCGCTGGCCTCGGTGAAGTTGCCCTCGGCGGCCGGTACGTACGGGTGGCCGTGCCGGGCCATGGCCTGCTGGAAACCCAGCAGCCGGTCCTGTCCGGCGGGCACGTCCAGCGGTCCGGAGAGCGTGACGACCCGGCGGCAGCCGCGCGCCACGAGACGGTCGGCGGCCAGTCCGGCGCCGTCCTGGTGCGCGAGGTCGACGTACGAGATGGGCAGCGGGCGCGGCGGGCGGGCGAACCGGACGGCGGGCAGCCCGGCGGCGGTGACCAGCTCCGGCAGCGGGTCGGCGACGTCGATGGGGACGAGCAGGGCGCCGTCGACGTTGCCCTGGCGCAGGTAGCCGACCGCCCGCGCGCGCTCCTCCTCGGTCTCCACGAGCATCAGCACCGGGTGCGTGCCGTGCGGCCGCAGATGGCCGACGACCCCGCTGATCACCCGGCCGAAGAAGGGTCCGCGAAGATGTGGCTGGGGTAGCCGTCGGGCTGCTCCCCGCCGCCGACCCCGCAGACGACCAGGGCGACGACCCCGCACGCCGGGTCACCAGCGAACGGGCCGCGCTGTTGGGCACGTAGCCGGTACTGGCCACCGCCCGCATGACGGTCTCCTGGAGCGCCGGGTCGACGTTGCGGGTGCCGTTGACGACCCGGAGACGGTCGCGCGGGAGACCCCGCGACGCGGGCCACGTCCTCCAGCGTCGGCGGCTGGCGGCGGCTCGCGCGACGCGCGGGGAATCGCTCATAGCCGCCTTTATAGCACGCCGAGAGCGCTTTCCCGCCGGTCGCGGGCCGGTCTCGGGCCGGTCTCGACGTGCGGGCCGCCCTCCAGGAGGGCGGCCCTCGCCCGGTACGGGCCTTGCCGGTTACGGGAGTTCGTAGTCGTCGTTCAGGGCGGCGCCCGCCTCGGGTGGGTCTCGTCGTAGCCGCGGGCGTCGCATTGCAGGCCGCCCACCACGCAGTGGTCGACCAGGGCGGCCAGCGTCGGGTCGTCCCAGGCGTTGAAGAAGTCGTAGTGGAAGGAGTAGCCGCGCCCGCTGGCCAGCCTGACCTGCGACATGTCGCCACTGACCGGGAACGCCATCTTGAACTCGATCATCGGCAGGGCCACCGGGTGGTCGTCCGGGCAGACCGCGTTGCCGTCCTTGAGCACCGGGTAGGCCATGTGACTCTTGTGGTCCGGGGTGTCGAGGTACTTCCCGTCCCAGCAACTCGGCGCCTGGTAACGGACGTTGACCTGCGTACCGGCCGGGCAGGTGGCGGGGAAGTCCTCGTTCTTGTAGTCGTCGCCGCACTCCCACCCCTCGACCGAGGCTTCGAGGAACTCGGCGGCCGACTGGGTGGGGCTGCCGACCACGAAGCGCAGCCCTTGGGGAACGGCCGCACGCTGGTGTAGTCCAGCACGCCCGTCTTGTAGTAGATGGTCTGCGGCCCGACCGGGAGGATCTCCTGGTCGCCGTTGTACATGGTCGGCACCCAGTAACCCGACTTGTCGCCGGGCGCCTTGCACGTGGTCCCGCCCGCGTCGAGCGAGGCGGTGGTGCTGGAGGCGTCGGTCGTGGTGTTGCCCATGAAGGTGTGGTTGTGGGAGGCGCCGGGCTGGCCGGGGTAGACGATCGGGTCGTCGGAACCGGTGTGGCTCACCGAGCAGTTGGCCTGGAACTCGTGGAAGTAGCGGTGCGGCGGGACCTTCGTGGACGGGGTCACCCCGGTCACGGGCGGGTTCGCGGGATGTAGCCGTCGCCGTCGGGGTCGTCCCCGACGGCCGGAGACCGGCCGCGGCCTGGTGGCTCGCGTGGTCCGCGTGCGCGGCGTGGTCCGCGGACGCCGCGGCGCCGGGGCGGATCCCACGGAAGTGGCGGCGGTGGCGGCGCTGTTGGAGGTGGTGGCGGTGGCGCTCATCGTGCCGAGCGCGACCGCCGCCAGGGTCACCGCGGTGGTGACGAGCGAGCCTGCGAGGAGCGTGGAGCGTCGTCGTGCCATACGGACCTCCGTACGGTGGGGGACCCCGGGGCGGGGACCGGGAGAGGGTGGGAGAGCGCTCTCAAGAGCGTCGCCAGTGTTGCGCCGCCGTTCGAAAGGTGTCAAGAAGGGCGGCCGATACGCCCGTTGCCCCTCCCCGCGTCCCCACGCCCCTCGCCCGCGATCCCCGGCGCCCCTCCGTACGGGACGGCGCCCTCCGTACGAGGCCGGGCCGGGGTCGGTGGCGGGCTCAGCGCCGGGTGCGCGCGAGCGGTCCGCCGCGTCTGTCGCCCTGCGGCTGTCCCGGCACCCCGCCGGTTCGAGCCCGAAGCTGGTGAACGCCGTGCGCTCCGGCAGGCGGTAGACCTGCTCCCCGGTCACCGAGTTGAGGATCACGGCCGAGCGCCAGGCGCCGAGTCCCAGGTCCGGGGCGCCGACGCCGTGCGTGTGGCGCTCGGCGTTCTGCACGTACACCGAGCCCTTGACGTGCCGGTCCAGGATCAGCCGGTGCCGCTCGTCGACGCGCGGGCGCTCGGAGGAGTCGCGGCGTACGTACGGGTCGAGCCCGGCGAGCATCGTGTCCACGCGGCGCTCGCGGTAGCCGGTGGCGAGGACGACGCCGCCGGTGGTGAGCCGGGAGCGGGTGCCCTGCTGGACGTGTTCCAGGTGGAGTTCGACCCGGTGGCGGCGACCCGCCCCGCCGTACGGACGGCGACGCCGGGCGTGAGCACGGCGCGCGGCCAGCCGCCGTGCAGGGTGCGGCGGTACAGCTCGTCGTGGATGGCGGCGATGGTGTCGTGGTCGATGCCCTTGTACAGCTGCCACTGCGCGGGGACCAGCCGGTCCCGGTCTGCTCGGGCAGGAGTGGAAGTAGCGGCCGTAGTCGGGGTGAACTGCTCAAGCCCCAGCTTGCTGTACTCCATCGGCGCGAAGGCGGGCGTACGGCCGAGCCAGTGCAGGCCCTCGGCGCCGACGGGCCGGGCGCGGAGCAGGTCGAGGAAGACCTCGGCGCCGGACTGGCCGGAGCCGATGACGGTCACGTGGTCGGCCGCGAGCAGCCGTTCGCGGTGGTGGAGGTAGTCGGCGGAGTGGATGACCGGCACGGTGGGCGCCTCGGCGAGCGGGCGCAGCGGTTCCGGTACGTACGGCTCGGTGCCGACGCCGAGTACGAGGTTGCGGGCGTGCACGCGGCCGAGCGCCTCGGCGTCGCCGTCCGTGCCGAGCTGGGTGAAGTCGACCTCGAACAGGGCGCGTTCGGGGTTCCAGCGGACGGCGTCGACCTGGTGGCCGAAGTGGAGGAGGGCAGCCGCTGGCTGACCCAGCGGCAGTACGCGTCGTACTCGGCGCGGTGGATGTGGAAGCGCTCGGCGACGTAGAAGGGAAGAGCCGGTCGCGGGCCTTGAGGTAGTTGAGGAACGTCCAGGGCTGGCCGGGTCGGCGAGGGTCACCAGGTCGGCCAGGAAGGGGACTTGGAGGGTGGCGCCGTCGATGAGCAGGCCGGGGTGCCAGTGGAAGGCGGGCGCTGCTCGTAGAAGGCGGTGCGCAGGCCGGGCACGGTGTCGGCGAGGGCGGCGAGGGAGAGGTTGAACGGGCCGACGCCCACGCCGACGAGGTCGAGCGGCGGGTGTCGGCGCGGGGCCGGGTACGGCGGGGCCTGCCGCCGGGCGGGGTCAGCGGAACCTGTGGGACCGGTGGGACCTGTGGGACCTGTGGCGGCGTCCTCCGCGGGGCCGTACCGGTGGGGTCGGCGGCGGGTCGGCGAGTTCGGCGCAGGTGGCAGCGTCGGCCGGGTCGGCGGACGTGGCGGCGTCGGCCGGGTTCGCGGCGCGGGGTTCGGGCGGGCCGTGCCGGGACCGGGCGTCTCCGGGGTGGGGGCGGGCGGGCTGGGTTCTGTCGTGCTCACGGAGTGGTGCTGCCTTCCACGAGTTTCAGGAGCGCTTGGAGATCGTCGGCCTGGGTGTGGGGTTGAGGACGGTGACCTTCAGCCACAGCCCCTCGTGGGTCGTGGCCCTGCCGAGTACGGCGCGGCCCTCGTGCAGCAGGCGGCGGCGCACGGCCGCGACGGTGGCCTGGTCCGCTCCCTGGGGCGGAACAGGACGGTGCTGATGACGGGCGGCGCGTACAGCTCGAAGTCCGGGTGGTCGGCGACGAGTTCGGCGAAGGACCGGGCGACGGCGCAGGTCTGCTCGACGAGTTCGCCGAGTCCGCGGCGGCCCAGCGCGCGCAGGGTGACGGCGATCTTCAAGACGTCCGGGCGGCGGGTGGTGCGCAGCGACCGGCCGAGCAGGTCGGGGAGCCCGGCCTCGGTGTCGTCGTCCGCGTTGAGGTAGTCGGCCCGGTGGGCGAGGGCGCCAAGTCGTCGGCGTCGGGCACGGCGAGCAGCCCGGCGGCGACCGGCTGCCAGCCGAGTTTGTGCAGGTCGAGCCCTACGGAGCGGGCGCGGTGCAGTCCGTCGAGCCGGGTGCGCAGGGTGTCGCTGAACAGCAGCGGGCCGCCGTAGGCGGCGTCCACGTGCAGGCCCGCGCCGTGCAGGTCGCACACGTCGGCGATGTGCGGCAGCGGGTCGATGGCCCCGGTGTCCGTGCTGCCCGCCGTGGCGACGACGAGGAGCGGGCCGCCGGACAGTCCGGTGAGCGCGTCGTCAAGCCGGACCGGGTCGAGGACGCCCGCGGGCGTGGGCAGGACGACGGGGCGGGCAGCCCGAGCAGCCAGGCCGCGCGGCGGACGCTGTGGTGGGCGCCCGCTCCGCAGACGACGCGCAGCGGGACCGTGGCGCCTGCCGTGCGGGCGGCCTCGCGCGCGAGCAGCAGGGCGAGTTGGTTGGACTCGGTGCCGCCGGTGGTGACGACGGCGTCGGGCGCGGGCCGTCCGGGATGGACCAGGCGGGCCAGCGCGCGGCAGGTCAGGGCCTCCAACTCGGAGGCGGCGGGGCCTGGTCCCAGGAGTCGAGGGAGGGTTGACCGCGGCGGTCGCGAGGTCGGCGGCGACGGCCACGGCCAGGGGCGGACAGTGCAGATGGGCCGCGCAGTGCGGGTCGGCGGGTCTGCCGCGCCCTCGGCGAGCGTCTGGACCAGCACGCGCAGCGCGCCGTGCGGGCCGATGCCGGTTTCGGGGATCAGCGGTTCGGCGACAGCCTCGACGCGCCGGGCGACCGCGTCGGGGCCGCCGTACGGCAGTGGTCCGTCGCGCTCGACGGCCCCGGCGGCGAGGGCGCCGAGGACGGTGTCGAGCAGTGGCCGCAGCGCGCGGGGCCTTCGGCGCCTCCGGCGAGGAGCCTGGCGGTGCCGCCGGGCGCGGGCCGTACGGGCTGGGCGGGCACAGGCACGGGCGTGCCCTCCGTGGGTGTAGGGGATGGGTTCGGGCGCCTCAAGCTACTTGCCGTGCAAGCGCACCCGGCCTGAGTCGAACGGAGTGCACCCGTACGTGGGATGGCGGGTGGCGCGGCGTCCGGCGGGTGTGCGAACGGTGCGCCCGTGAGCCGTGGATCGCGCGGGGTGGCGCCCCAGGGGCCGGGCGGGCGGCGGAGACGACGGCGGCGGACGCGCGTGCGCGTCCGCCGAGGTGCGCGGAGGGTCGTACGGCGGGGTGCGCGGCGGTGTGTCCGGCCGCGCGCCTCGCCGTTCAGGCTGGTTGGGGTACGGGCGCGGGGACGGTCACGGCGACGGACAGGCCGCCGGACCGGCGTGGTGCGGCGTGGACGTGGCCGCCGTGGGCGGTGACGATGGCGCGCACGATGGACAGGCCGAGTCCGGAGCCCTCGGAGCGGCCGGTGCGTTCCACGGTGCCCCGGCGGAAGGGTTCGAAGAGCGCGTCGACCTGGTCGGCGGGGACGTGCGGGCCGGTGTTGTCGACCGTGAGGCCGCCCCAGGCCGCACCCGGAGTGGCGCGCCCCGGGCGCTCTCTCCTCCCGACGCGGACGGTGACCTGGCCGCCGGGGGCGTTGTAGCGGACGGCGTTGTCGACGAGGTTGCGGACGAGTTGGCCGAGCAGGAGCGGGTCGCCGGTCACCTCGCAGGGGTGGGCGTGCAGGCGGATGTCGACACCGCGCGGGTCGATCTCCCGTACGGTCTGCCGGGCCACCGTGTCGAGCCGTACCGGGTCGCGCTGGTGGAGTCCCTGTTCGCCGCGGGCGAGTTCGAGGAGTCCGTTGATGAGGGCCACGCAGCGGTCGTTGGCGCGCAGCAACTCTTCCTTGATCTGCGGGATCCGGTCGGGGTCCGCGGAGCTGAGGCCGACCTGGATGGCGGTGCGGGCGAGGGTGAGCGGGGTGCGCAGTTCGTGGGAGGCGTTGGCGATGAACCGGCCCTGGGCGTGGAACGCCTCGTCGAGCCGGGCGAGGAGTTGGTCGAAGGTGTCGGAGAGTTCCTTGATCTCGTCCTCGGGTCCCTGGAGGGCGATCCGCTGGTGGAGGTTGGCGGTGGAGATCCGCTTGGCCTGCGCGGTCATGTGGTGCACGCGGCGCAGGACCCGGCCGGTGAGCCACCAGCCGAGGAGTCCGGCGACGGCGCTGAGCAGCAGGAACGCGATGACGGACTGGACGAGGAGCCCTGCAGCGCGTCGTCGCGCGCCTGCGCGGCGGGCGCGGCGGTGGGGCCGGAAGCGCCGGGACCGCGGGGTGGTGTACTCGGGGGCGTGACCGCCCCGCGGGATGGCGTCGCTGAGCCGGATGATGCCCTGGCGGTTCTGGGAGTAGATCATCGCGACGACGATGGTGCTGGCCACCAGGAAGATCCCGGTGTGCAGCAGGGTGAGCCGGGCGCGCAGACCGAGTCGGTCGAGGGGCGCGCGGGCGGCGCGCTCACCGGGCCGGCTCCGGCGCAGCCGGTACCCCACGCCGGGCAGGGTCTGGATGAGCCGGGGTCGTCGAGCTTGGCGCGCAGTCGGCAGACCGTGACGCGGACGGCGTTGGTGAAGGGTCGGTGTGCTCGTCCCAGACGCCGGTGAGCAGTTCCTCGGCGCTGACCACGGTGGAGCGGGCGGCCATCAGCGCGGACAGCACGCCGAACTCCTTGTTGGACAGCGGCAGGTAGCGGCCGCCCTGGAGGGCCTGGCGCATTCCGGTGTCCAGCTCGATGCCGCCGTACCGCAGAACGGGGGCTGCGCGGGCGGGAGCGGCGGCCCAGGGCGACGATGCGGGCGGTGAGTTCGTCGAAGTCGAAGGGTTTGGCGAGGTAGTCGTCGGCGCCGAGGCGCAGGCCCGCGACCCGGTCCCGTACGTCGCCCATGGCGGTGAGCATCAGGACGCGGGTGAGCGAGCCCTCGTCGGTGAGTTGTCTGCACACGTCGTCGCCGTGGGTGCCTGGCAGGTCGCGGTCGAGGACGAGGACGTCGTAGTCGGCCGTGGCGAGTTTCTCGATCGCCAGGGTTCCGTCATGGGCCAGGTCGACGGCCATCGCCTGCCGTCGCAGTCCTTCGGCGATGTAACCGGCGAGGGCC
Organism: Streptomyces sp. M19; assembly: GCA_038070365.1. Lineage (GTDB taxonomy): Bacteria > Actinomycetota > Actinomycetes > Streptomycetales > Streptomycetaceae > Streptomyces. The sequence continues at coordinate 2,198,357 of JAMYWE010000001.1, forward strand.
TGTTCGTCCTCGGCCACGAGCACTCGCACCGCTTGCCTCCGTGTTGTCACTGTTGCCGCTGTTGTTTCTGTTGCCGCTGCTGCCGCTGTTGTTTCTGTTGGCGCTGTTGGCGCTGTTGGCGCGCTCGCTGTCGCGCGGCTGATCGTTCCGGGCTGTTTCCCGCGCGATTCTGACGGACGGGCTGTTTCATCGGCGTAACGGCCGAGGGTAACGCCGCTGAAATCGCCTGCTCCGTAGGTTCGTTGATGTCGCCGCCGAGGGTGGTGATCACGCCGACGTCGAACCGGCGCCGTGCGTGCGTCAACAGAAAGGTGCCTGTCATGAGCGCCAAGAACATCCGCTGCGGCGGTCCCACCGTTCCCACCATCCCCACCATCCCGGCCTTCCCCACCCTGCCGCCGTGGGTGCCGGGCATCCCGTCCGGTGCCCCGGCGTGCCTCCGGCCGCTGCCGCGCCCGACGCACGGCAAGTGACGCGGTGACGGGTGGGCCCGCGTCGCCGCGGGCCCGCCCGTCCGTGTGTCCGCACGCGCGACGGCGCGACGGGAACAGGAACAGGACCGGCGACGGGAACAGGAACGGGATCAGGGTGTCCGAAGTGACGGGTGAGGTCGGCGGGCGCGTGGCCTCCGTGGTGACGCCGGTGCTGTCCGCGCGGACGGTGTTCCGGCGCTTCTGGCCGATCGCGCGGCAGGAGCGGTACTGGCTGCTGTGCGGCGGTCTGCTGCTGGTGGTCGCGGCGGGGTGCGACGCGCTCACCGTGGCGATGTTCTCGAAGATCGTGGACAACTCGCTGCGCGCGGGCGACATCGACGCGTTCTGGGGACCGGCCCTCGTGTGGGGTCTGGTCACCGTGCTCTCGGGCGTGCTGGTCTTCTTCGGCCAGTACTTGACGGCGCGTGCGGGCGAGCGCTTTCTGCTGCGGCTGCGTACGCGCGTGTTCGCGCAACTCCAGCGGCAGCCCCGGACTTCTTCGAGCGGCGGCGGCGCGGGGATCTGGTGGCCCGGCTGACCGCCGACATCGAGACGGTGGAGGCCCTGGTCGGCTCCGGTCTCGTGCAGCTCGTGACCTGCCTGTTCACGGTGGTCTTCTTCACGGGTGTGGCGCTGTTCCTGCGCTGGGAGCTGGCGCTGGCCGCGTTCGCGGCCGTTCCGGCGTTCGTGCTCATCACCAGGCGGTTCGCGCACCGGATCAACGAGGTCTCGCGTACGGAGCGGGCGTTGAACGGCGAGATCACCTCCGTGCTGGAGGAGGACCTGGCGAACGTCACGGCGGTGCAGGCGTACAACCGGCAGGCGACGGAGGAGCGGCGGCTGCACGGGCACGGGACGCGGCTGCTGGAGGCGAACCTGTCCCTGGCCCGGCTGAGCGCGCTGTACTCGCCGGTGGTGCAGCTCGCGCAGACGATGTGCGTGCTGGCGGTGGTGGGGCTCGGGGCGTGGGAGATCTCGGCGGGCCGGATCACGCTGGGCGGGTGCTGGCGTTCGCCGCGCTCCTGGGCCACATCTACGCGCCGCTCCAGAGTCTGGGGCAGCTGCGGGTGATGGTGTCGGCGGCGACGACCGGCTCGGAGCGGCTGATCGAGCTGCTGGACGCGGTGCCGCCGGTGGCGGACGCCCCGGGCGCGCGGGACGCGGGCCGCTCCGGCGGGTGGCTGTGCCTGGACCGGGTCGGCTTCCACTACCCGGGGTCCGCGCGGCCCGCGGTCGAGGACCTCTCGCTGCTGGTGCGGCCGGGCGAGCTGCTGGCCGTGACCGGGCCGAGCGGCGCGGGCAAGTCCACCGTGGCCAAGCTGCTGCTGCGCTTCTACGATCCGTCGGTCGGGGCGATCACGCTGGACGGCACGGACCTGCGGGCGCTGACGCTGGAGTCGGTGCGGCGCAACGTGACGCTGCTGCCGCAGGAGACGCTGCTGTTCCACGGCTCGGTGCGCGACAACATCGCGTACGGCTCGGCCGGGGCGACCGAGGAGGACGTGGTGGCGGCGGCGGTCGCGGCCGACGCCCACGCCTTCGTCGCGGCCCTGCCGGACGGCTACGACACCGTGATCGGACAGCACGGGTACGGCCTGTCGGGCGGTCAGCGGCAGCGGATCGCGATCGCCCGCGCGATGGTGGCGGACGCGCCGGTGCTGGTCCTCGACGAGCCGACCGCGGGGCTCGACGCGGCGTCCGCCCAGCGGCTGCTGGGGCCGCTGCGGCGGCTGGCCCACGGCCGGGCGACGATCATGATCACCCACGATCCGCGGCTGACGACGAGCGCCGACCGGGTGCTGGTGATCGACGGCGGCCAGGCCGTCCAATGCGGCTCGCACGACGTGCTCATGACGTCGGACGGGCCGTACCGGCGGCTGTGGACGCACGGGCCGGGGCCACGGCCGGGCCGGGTACCAGACCGCGACGGGACCGGCCACCGCGACGGTGGCCGCGCCGGGCGCCGGGTTCTGACAGGAGCCCGGTTCGGCGGGCACGGGGCTGATCCGGTACGAGCGCGTGGGGTGCTCGTACCGGATCGGACGTCGTCGCGGGCCTGTGCGGTCGTCGCGACCGGGTCCCGCGCCGTAACGGCCCGGTCGGCTACCGGCCCTGGGCCGCGGCCTCGCGCATCCGCTGCCGCTCCCGCACCCGCAGCGCGCCGGAGGTCGTCGAGTTGGTCGGCGAGCCTGCGGCGCAGCGGCGCCACGGGGGCGCGTCGGCTTCGGTGTCGCCGCCCGCAGGCACCACTCCCCAGCCGTACGGTCTCGTCGTCCACCGTGGTGGGGAAGCCGGAGCGGGCGACGGCCTCGGCGATGGCGGGCCGCGCCGGGCGGCGAGCGCCACGGCGGCCGGGAAGTAGCGCGGCACGTACGCGGCGAGCAGGTCGTGCTGTTCGGGCTGCCAGAAGCCGGAGGCGGTGGCGGTGAACAGGTAGGCGGAGAGGGTGTCGTCGTCGAACATCGCGGCCCAGGCCGCCCGCTTGGCGTCGGCGTCGGGCAGCGCGGCGCGGCACTGGGCCGCGCCCTCCCGGCCCGTGGCGCTGGTGTCGCGGGCGCTCTCCGCGTCGATGTCGGCGGGGCCCGCCGCGCCGAGGACGCACAGGCGGCGCAGGATCCGCCAGCGCAGTTCGGGGTCGAGGGCGGGGCCGCCGGGGACGGTGTCGCCGTCGAGCCAGTCGCTCAGCTCGGCGGTGACGGTGGCGCTGTCGGTGAGGTGCGCACGGCCGACAGCCGCAGCCCGGGCGGAGCCGTCCTCGGTGCGGCGCAGCAGGTCGCGGCAGGTGGCGACGAGGGTGGCGAGGGCGTCGGCGCGGGCGTCGCCGGTCAGGTAGCGGTCGGCGACCTGGGTGCGGGCGAAGCCGAGGACGCCCTGGACGATGGCCACGTCGGTCTCGTGGGGCAGGTGGGCGCGGGCGGCGTCGAGGTAGGCGGCGGGCGGGAGTTCGCCGTCGCGCACCATGTCGCGGGCGGCGTTCCAGACCACGGCGCGGCCGACCGCGTCGGGCAGCCCGGACAGGGAGCGCAGGGCGGTGTCCCAGGACCCGGGTCGAGCCGGATCTTGGCGTACGTGAGGTCGCCGTCGTTGAGCAGGAACAGGTCGGGGCGGGGCCCGGTGAAGGAGAGGTGAGGGTGCCCGCGCCGCTCAGTTCCGCCTCGACCCGGTCGCGCAGCACGAGCTTGTGGGGGCGGCGGGTTCGTGGTCGTACAGGCCGATGGCGAGGTGGTGCGGGCGGCTCTCCTCGCGCCCGTCCTCGCCGTCCGCGCTGCCCTCGTGGCGGATGTGGGCGCTCCACCGGCCGCCGTTGACGGTGATGGCGGGGTGAGGGTGTCGACGCCGGTGGTGGTCAGCCAGCTCGGCCCAGGCGTGCACGTCGCGGCCGGAGGCGCGGGCGAGGAGTCGATGAAGTCGGCGAGGGTGGCGTTGCCGAAGCGGTGCCGGGCGAAGTGGTCGTTGATCCCGGCGAGGAAGTCGCGGCGGCCGAGCCAGGCGACGAGCTGGCGCAGGGCGGAGGCGCCCTTGGCGTAGGAGATGCCGTCGAAGTTCAGGCGGGCGGCGGCGGTGTCGGGGACCTGGTGGGGTTCGGGGGCCACGGGGTGGGTGGAGGGGCGCTGGTCGGCGTCGTAGCCCCAGCTCTTGCGGCGGACGCCGAAGTCGGCCCAGGTGTCGGTGTAGTGGGTGGCCTCGGTGAGGATCTGGTAGCCCATGTACTCGGCGAACGACTCGTTGAGCCACAGGTCGTCCCACCAGGTCATGGTGACGAGGTCGCCGAACCACATGTGGGCCATCTCGTGGGCCATGACCATGGCGCGGGTCTGCCGCTCGGCGTCGGTGATGGCCGAGCGGTATACGAACTCGTCGCGCAGGGCGACCATGCCGGGGTTCTCCATGGCGCCGACGTTGAACTCGGGTACGAAGACCTGGTCGTAGGAGTCGAAGGCGTACGGCTCGTCGAAGATCTCGTGGTAGCGGTCGAAGCAGCGCCGGGTGATGTCGAACAGCTCGTCGGCGTCGGCTTCGAGGTGGGGGCCAGGGACCTGCGCGCGTGCAGGCCGAAGGGGATCCCGGCGTGCTCGGCGTGTATCGAGTGGTACGGGCCGGCGGCCAGCGCGACCAGGTAGGTGCTGATGGGCGGGGTCGGGGCGAGCCGCCAGCGGGCGGCGTGCGCCGGGTCCCGGTGGACGGGGCGTCGTGGTCCGGGCCCTCGCGGGTCGCGATGCCGTTGCCGAGGACGGTCCACTCGGCGGGCGCGGTCACCCGCACCTCGAAGACGGCCTTCAGGTCGGGCTGGTCGAAGGCGGCGAAGACCGAACCGGCGTCGGCCATGCAGCACATGGCGTACAGGTAGGTCTCGCCGTCGGCGGGTCGGTGAAGCGGTGCATGCCCTCGCCGGTGCGGGTGTAGCGCATGTCCGCCTCGACGCGCAGTTCGTGCTCCCCGCGCCGAGCCCGGTGAGCGGCAGCCGCCCGTCGGTGAGTCCGGCCGCGGCGCCGGGCAGTTCCTTGCCGTCGAGGACGACGCGGTGCAGGGCGGCCGGGCTGAGTTCGACGAAGGTGTCCGCGCCGTCGCGCGAGACGCTGAAGGCGATGGTGGTGAGGAGCCGAAGACCGCGTCACCGCGGGTCAGGTCGAGATCGACGGTGTAGCGGTGGACGTCGAGGAGACGGGCTCGGATCTGCGCTTCGTCGCGCGTCAGTACGGACATGGGGACATGCTGCCCTACCCTGGCGGGCGGCGCAGCGTGAGCGCGGGACGGCCGGGAGCACGCCGTGGGGCGGAGCGCCGGGGTCCCGGCGGGGCGGCGCGGGGCCGGGTACGGGGGCGCGAGGCGCGTCCACCGGCGCTCGTGCGCCCTGTGTGCGGGGTCGGCGCGGAAGCGGCACCGGGGCGGCGGTGGGACACGGAAGCCGTGCGCGCGGCGCGGGCACGGCTTCGGTACGGACGGGGCGGGAGCGGGCCGCCGGTGCGGGCCGGAGGGGACGTGCGGGTCAGGACCGCGCGATCGTCTCGTGGTGCCGGATGACCTCGGCGATGATGAAGTTCAGGAACTTCTCGGCGAAGGCCGGGTCGAGCTTGGCGCTCTCGGCGAGTTCCCGCAGCCGGGTGATCTGCCGGGCCTCACGGGCCGGATCGGCGGGCGGCAGCTTGTGGGCGGCCTGAGGTAGCCGACCTGCTGCGTGCACTTGAAGCGCTCGGCGAGCATGTGCACCACGGCGGCGTCGATGTTGTCGATGCTGTCGCGCAGCCGGATCAACTCGGCGCGCACCGAGGCGTCGACCTCGTCCGTCACATCGATCTCGCCCGTCGCGTCGACCTCGTCCAGCGCGTCGGTGGACTCGTTGTTTCCCATGGGGCGAGCCTATGCGCAGGTACGTCCCGGTGCGGAACGGCCCGTCCCTCCCTTGCCCGTGCCGCCGCGCGGGGAGGGCCGGTGGCACCGGAGCCGCGGCCGGTGGGCCGCCGCGTGCGGTGTCAGCCGCCCAACTGGGCGGCGCCGTCGGCTATGTCCTTGGCGAAGGTGCTGACCTCGGTGTAGACGCCGGGTAGCCGGGCCGGGCGCAGCCGTTGCCCCAGCTGACGATGCCGACCTGGACGAACGCGCCGGAGTCGTCCTTGCGGAACATCGGGCCGCCGGAGTCGCCCTGGCAGGTGTCCGTGCCGCCCTCGTCGACGTACCCGGCGCAGATCTCCTCGCCCTCGATGAGGTCGGAGTAGGAGCTCTTGCAGGTGGCGTCGTCGACGAAGGGCACGGTGGCCTTGAGCAGGTAGCGCTGCTGGTCCCCGCCCTCGACGTCGGCGCCCCAGCCCGCGATGGTGAAGTCGCCGCTGTTGAACGAGTCGTTCTCGGCGATCTTCAGGGTGGGCTGGTCGACGGGCTCGGCGAGCTTGATCAGCGCCCAGTCCTTGCCGCTGCCGTCGTAGCCCGGGGCCTGGAGGACCTCGGTGGACTTGGTCGTGACGGCGTCGGAGCTCTCCAGGTCGACGGCGCCGGTGGTGGCCGTGATGGAGGTGTCGGCTCCGCTGCCGTCGACACAGTGCGCGGCGGTCAGGACGATGTCCTCGGAGTAGAGCGCGCCGCCACAGCCCATGGACAGGCGCACCATGAAGGGAATTCACCCTCGGAGGCGCGCTCGCCGCCGACGACGGTCGGGCTGGGCTTCGCGCCGTCGGTCTGGGCCATCGCGGTGCCGGGGAGCAGGCTGAAGGCGGCGAGGGAGACGGCGCCGACGGCGGCTGCTCTCTTCACAGGCTTGAGGTAGTCGCGCACGGGTGATCCTTTCGTGGGGGTGGATCGAGATCATTGGCAAGCGCATGCCAACAGCCAGTGATTATGTGGAGGTTGTCCGCCTCATGACAAGGGGCGTGCCCTCCGGTCATCGGCGCGGACGGCACTGGTGACCCCGCGAAACGGATTCGTAAACTGGGCGGCGTGAGCGCGCCGGACCGCCCAGTGGAGCACGGCTACCCGCACCTGGAGACCGTGCGGTCCGCGTTGACCGCGCTGTACCGGCGGTTGTCGTACGACACGGTGCGGACGTTCGGGCACAGTGTGCTGCCGTGGAGGTCGCCTTCGGCGACCAGGAGGACCTGCACCTGGGCGTACAGCGGATCGCCCGCGCGATGGTGCGGCACCTGCGGCTGCCGGACGCCCGGATGATCGTGAGCTTCCGCGAGATGAGCCACGCGGGCAGCGTCGAACTGGCGGCGGGGCCGGAGTACTTCGTCGAGCTGAACACCCGTTTCACCCGCCACCGGCGGGACATCGGCGCCGCCCTCGCGCACGAGGTGATGCACGTCTACCTGCACCGGCTCGGCCTCGCGTTCGACGGCACGCGCGACAACGAGATCCTCACCGACACCGCCACCGCGTATCTCGGCGCGGGTTGGCCGCTGCTGGACGCGTACCGGGAGGACTCCTCACCCACCAGAAGCTGGGCTACCTCACCCCGGAGGAGTTCGGGTACGTCCTGGCCAAGCGGGCGCTGCTCGTCGGCGAGGACCCCGCGCCGTGGTTCACCAGCCCGCAGGCGTACGAGGCGTACACCAAGGGTGTGGCGCTGGCCCGGCAGGACGGCCGACAACCGCCGCTGGCGGCGGCGGGTGGGCGGCCCGGCACCGCTACGCCAAAGACCGTGGCACCGCCCAGCAGCGCCCGCTCGGCGCGCGGGGCCCGGCGAGCGCCGCGGGCTACGCCTTCGAGCGCGGCGACCCGCCGCGCGTCTCCTTTCCCTGCCCGTCTGCCGCCAGCGCATCCGGGTCCCGGTGCGCGGCCGGATGCGGGCCCGCTGCGGGCTGTGCCGCACGGTGCTGGACTGCGACACCTGACGCCCGGTCGCGGGCGCTCCGCTCGGCGCTGGAGTGCGCTCCAGGTCGTACGCTCGGCTCCATGAGCCCCTCCATCGCCACCAACACCCGTGTCGGCGTCGACGAGCTGCTGGAGTTCGTCCGCCCCGGCACCGCGCCATCCTGCTGACCCGCCGCGCCGACGGCACCCCAGGGTCGCCGCTGACCTGCGGCGTCGATGACTCGGGCCGGATCGTGATGTCCACCTACCCCGAGCGGGCCAAGGTCCGCAACGCGCGGCGCGACGCCGCCGTGAGCCTCATCGTGCTCTCCGACGAGTGGAACGGCCCCTGGGTCCAGATCGACGGGACGGCCGAGGTCGTGGACAGCCCCGAGTCGGTCGAGCCGCTCGTGGAGTACTTCCGCAACATCTCGGGCGAGCACCCGGACTGGGACGAGTACCGGGCGGCCATGGTCAGGCAGGGCAAGTCGCTGATCCGGGTCACCCCGGAGCGGTGGGGCCCGATCGCCACCGGCGGCTTCCCCGCCCGCCTCGCCGAACAGGACTGAACCCGCCCGAGACGCCGCGGCGCCTGCCCCGGTCGGGAGGGAGCAGGCGCCGCGCAGCCGTTCCGTACGTCGTTGTACGGCGGGTATCAGGGACGCGCCGGCACCGCCCGGCCGGTCGCCCGGGGCGGTGCGCGCGTCAGGCGGTGAGGGCCCGGTCGGTCGGGCGGATCGGGGCGGGCAGGGCGCTGGCGCCCGCCAGGTAGCGGTCCACCGCCGCCGCGGCGGAGCGGCCCTCGGCGATGGCCCAGACGATCAGCGACTGGCCGCGGCCCGCGTCACCGGCGACGAAGACGCCCTCGACGTTGGTCGCGAACCGCTCGTCGCGGGCGATGTTGCCGCGCGCGTCGAGTTCCACGCCGAACTGCTCGACGAGGCCGTTGCTCTGGTCGGTGCCGGTGAAGCCCATGGCGAGGGTGACCAGCTGGGCCGGGATCTTCCGCTCGGTGCCCGCCTTCGGCTCGAACTTGCCGTCCCTGAACTCGACTTCGACCAGGTGCAGGAACTGCACGTTCCCTCGTCGTCCCCTCGAAGTGGGTGGTGGAGACGGTGTACAGCCGCTCACCGCCCTCCTCGTGCGCGGAGGTCACCTTGTACGTCATGGGGAAGGTGGGCCAGGGCTGGTGCGCCGGGCGGTCCTCCCGGGGCGGGGCATGATCTCCAGCTGGGTCACGGAGGCCGCGCCCTGCCGGTGGGCGGTGCCCACGCAGTCGGCGCCGGTGTCGCCGCCGCCGATGACCACGACGTGCTTGCCCTCGGCGGTGATGGGCGAGGTGACGTAGTCGCCCTCCTGGACCTTGTTGGACAGCGGCAGGTACTCCATCGCCTGGTACACGCCGTTCAGGTCGCGGCCGGGGACCGGCAGGTCGCGGGCGTGCGTGGCGCCCGCGGCGATGACCACGGCGTCGTAGCGGCGGCGGAGCCGGGCGGCGTCAGTGTCGCGGCCGACCTCCACCCCGGTGCGGAACTTGGTGCCCTCCGCGCGCATCTGCTCGATACGGCGGTTGATGTGCCGCTTCTCCATCTTGAACTCGGGGATGCCGTAGCGCAGCAGCCCGCCGATGCGGTCGGCGCGCTCGTAGACGGCGACGGTGTGGCCCGCCCGGGTCAGCTGCTGGGCGGCGGCCAGGCCCGCGGGTCCCGAGCCGACGACGGCGACGGTCTTGCCGGACAGCCGCTCGGGCGGCTGCGGCGTGACGTCACCGGCCTCCACGCCTTGTCGATGATGGTGACCTCGACGTTCTTGATGGTCACCGGGGCTGGTTGATGCCGAGCACGCAGGCGGCCTCGCACGGGGCCGGGCACAGCCGCCCGGTGAACTCCGGAAGTTGTTGGTCGCGTGCAGCCGCTCGATCGCGGCCTTCCAGTCCTCGTGGTAGGCGTAGTCGTTCCACTCGGGGATGAGGTTCCCCAGCGGACAGCCGTTGTGGCAGAACGGGATGCCGCAGTCCATGCAGCGCCCGGCCTGCTTGCTGATGATCGGCAGCAGCGAGCCGGGGACGTAGACCTCGTTCCAGTCCCGGACCCGCTCGTCGACGGGCGCGTCCTGCCAGCTCGCGCTGGGTGTTCAAAAGCCCTTGGGATCAGCCATGGGTCGCCGCCTCCATCATCTTCTCGGTGGTCTCGGACTCGGAGAGCCCGGCTCGCTCGGCGGCGTCCTTGGCGGCGAGCACGGCCTTGTACGTAGCGGGAATGATCTTGGTGAAGCGGGCCAGGGCGCGCTCCCAGTCGGCCAGCAGCCCGGCGGCGACGGTCGAGCCGGTCTCCTCCTGGTGGCGGCGCACCGCGTCGTGCAGCCACTGCCGGTCGGTGTCGTCCAGTTCCTCCATGGCCGCGCGGTTGCCCTCGTTGACGTTGTCCCGGTCGAGGTCGATGACGTAGGCGACACCGCCGGACATGCCCGCCGCGAAGTTCCGCCCGGTGGGCCCGAGCACCACCGCGTGGCCGCCGGTCATGTACTCGCAGCCGTGGTCGCCCACGCCCTCGGAGACGACGGTGGCGCCGGAGTTGCGCACGCAGAACCGCTCGCCGACCCGGCCGCGCAGGTACAGCTCGCCGCCGGTCGCCCCGTACGCGAGGGTGTTGCCCGCGATGGTGGAGAACTCGGCGAGGTGGTCGGCGCCCCGGTCGGGGCGGACGACGACCCGGCCGCCGGACAGGCCCTTGCCGACGTAGTCGTTGGCGTCGCCCTCCAGCCGCAGGGTGACCCGCGCGGCGCGAACGCGCCGAAGGACTGCCCGCGGAGCCGGTGAAGGTGATGTCGATGGTGTCGTCGGGCAGGCCCGCGCCGCCGAACCGCTTCGTCACCTCGTGGCCCAGCATGGTGCCGACCGTGCGGTTGATGTTGCGGATCGCCAGCTGCGCGCGGACCGGCTGGGCGGCCTCGGCGCTCTCGGCGTTCAGCGCGTCGGCGGCCAGCTTGATCAGCTCGTTGTCCAGGGCCTTGGCCAGGCCGTGGTCCTGCTCGACGGTCCGGTGCCGCACCGCCCCCTCGGGCAGGTCCGGGATGTGCAGCAGCGGCGCCAGGTCCAGGTTCTGCGCCTTCCAGTGCTCCACGGCACGGCTGGTGTCCAGCAGCTCGGCGTGGCCGACGGCCTCCTCCAGGGTGCGGAAGCCCAGCTCGGCGAGGAGTTCACGGACCTCCTCGGCGATGAACTCGAAGAAGTTCACGACGAATTCGGGCTGCCGCCGAACCGCTCGCGCAGCACCGGGTTCTGCGTGGCGATGCCCACCGGGCAGGTGTCCAGGTGACACACGCGCATCATCACGCAGCCGGAGACCACCAGCGGGGCGGTGGCGAAGCCGAACTCCTCGGCGCCCAGCAGCGCGGCGATCACCACGTCGCGGCCGGTCTTCAGCTGGCCGTCGGTCTGCACCACGATCCGGTCGCGCAGGCCGTTGAGCAGCAGCGTCTGCTGGGTCTCGGCCAGGCCCAGCTCCCAGGGGCCGCCCGCGTGCTTGAGCGAGGTCAGCGGGGAGGCGCCGGTGCCGCCGTCGTGCCCGGAGATCAGCACCACGTCGGCGTGCGCCTTGCTCACGCCCGCCGCGACCGTGCCGACGCCGACCTCCGAGACCAGCTTCACGTGGATACGGGCCGCGGGGTTGGCGTTCTTCAGGTCGTGGATGAGCTGGGCGAGGTCCTCGATGGAGTAGATGTCGTGGTGCGGCGGCGGCGAGATCAGCCCGACGCCGGGCGTGGAGTGCCGGGTCCGCGCCACCCACGGGTAGACCTTGTGGCCGGGCAGCTGGCCGCCCTCGCCGGGCTTGGCGCCCTGGGCCATCTTGATCTGGATGTCGTCGGAGTTGACCAGGTACTCGCTGGTCACGCCGAAGCGGCCGGAGGCCACCTGCTTGATCGCCGAACGGCGGGCCGGGTCGTGCAGCCGGTCGGTGTCCTCGCCGCCCTCGCCGGTGTTGGACTTCGCGCCCAGCCGGTTCATGGCGACGGCGAGGGTCTCGTGCGCCTCGCGCGAGATCGACCCGTACGACATCGCGCCCGTGGAGAAGCGCTTGACGATCTCGCTGACGGGCTCGACCTCCTCGATCGGGATCGAGGCCGGTCCCCGGCGAAGGTGAACATGCCGCGCAGCGTCATCAGCCGCTCGGACTGCTCGTTCACCCGGCCCGTGTACTGCTTGAAGATGTCGTACCGGCGGGTGCGGGTGGAGTGCTGGAGCCGGAAGACCGTCTCGGGTCGAACAGGTGCGGCTCGCCCTCGCGCCGCCACTGGTACTCGCCGCCGATCTCCAGCGCCCGGTGCGCGGAGGACACCCGGAGACCGGGTACGCCTTGGCGTGCCGCTCGGCGACCTCACGGGCGACGACGTCCAGGCCCGCGCCGCCGATCTTGGTGGCGGTGCCCTGGAAGTAGGTGTCGACGAAGTACTGGTCCAGGCCGACGGCCTCGAAGACCTGCGCGCCGCGGTAGGAGGCGACGGTGGAGATGCCCATCTTGGACATCACCTTCAGCACGCCCTTGCCGAGCGCCTTGATGAGGTTGCGGATCGCGTCCTCGGGCTCGATCCCCGACAGGAAGGTGCCCGCGCGGACCAGGTCCTCGACGGACTCCATCGCCAGGTACGGGTTGACGGCGGCGGCGCCGTAGCCGATGAGCAGCGCCACGTGGTGCACCTCGCGCACGTCGCCCGCCTCGACCAGCAGCCCCACGTGGTGCGCTGCTTGGTGCGGATCAGGTGGTGGTGCACGGCGGAGGTGAGCAGCAGCGACGGGATCGGCGCGTGCTCGGCGTCGGAGTGCCGGTCGGAGAGCACGATCAGCCGCGCGCCCTCCTCGATGGCCGCGTCGGCCTCGCCGCAGATCTCGGCGAGCCGCCCGGCGAGGTGGCCGCCGCCCCGCCGACCCGGTACAGGCCGGAGAGCGTGACGGTCCGCATGCCCGGCATGTCGCCGTCGGCGTTGATGTGGATGAGCCGGGCCAGCTCGTCGTTGTCGATCACCGGGAAGGGCAGGGTGACGCTGCGGCAGGACGCCGGAGTGGGGTCGAGCAGGTTGCCCTGCGGGCCCAGCGAGGAGATCAGCGAGGTGACCAGCTCCTCGCGGATGGCGTCCAGCGGCGGGTTGGTGACCTGCGCGAACAGCTGGGTGAAGTAGTCGAACAGCAGCCGCGGACGGGCGGAGAGCGCGGCGATCGGCGAGTCGGTGCCCATCGAGCCGATCGGCTCGGCACCGGCCTTGGCCATCGGCGCGAGCAGGACCCGCAGCTCCTCCTCGGTGTAGCCGAAGGTCTGCTGGCGGCGGGTGACCGAGGCGTGGGTGTGCACGATGTGCTCGCGCTCCGGCAGGTCGCCGAGGTCCACCAGGCCGGATTCCAGCCACTCGCCGTACGGGTGCTCGGCGGCGAGCGTCGCCTTGATCTCGTCGTCCTCGATGATGCGGTGCTCGGCGGTGTCGACCAGGAACATCCGGCCCGGCTGGAGGCGGCCCTTGCGGACCACCTTGGCGGGGTCGATGTCCAGCACGCCCACCTCGGAGGAGAGCACCACCAGGCCGTCGTCGGTGACCCAGTAGCGGCCGGGACGCAGGCCGTTGCGGTCCAGTACGGCGCCGACCTGGACGCCGTCGGTGAAGGTGACGCAGGCGGGCCGTCCCAGGGCTCCATCATCGTGGAGTGGTACTGGTAGAAGGCGCGCCTGGCGGGGTCCATCGAGGGTGGTTCTCCCACGCCTCGGGCACCATCATCAGCACGCTGTGCGGCAGCGACCGGCCGCCGAGGTGGAGCAGCTCCAGCACCTCGTCGAAGGTCGCCGAGTCGGAGGCGTCGGGGTACAGACCGGGAAGATCCGCTCCAGGCCCCGGCCGTCGGCGCTGTCCCCGAAGAGCCCGCTGGCCAGCTGCGACTCCCGGGCCCGCATCCAGTTGCGGTTGCCCTGGACGGTGTTGATCTCGCCGTTGTGCGCGACGAAGCGGTACGGGTGGGCCAGCGGCCAGCTCGGGAAGGTGTTGGTGGAGAACCGGGAGTGGACCAGCGCGATGGCCGAGGCGAACCGCCGGTCGGACAGGTCCGGGAAGAACGGCTCCAGCTGGCCGGTGGTGAGCATGCCCTTGTAGACGAGGGTGCGCGCGGACAGCGAGGGAAGTACACCCGGCCTCGCGCTCGGCCCGCTTGCGCAGCACGAACGCCTTGCGGTCCAGCGCCAGCCCGGTGTTCACGCCTCCCCAGACTCCTCCCCGAACTCCGTCCGGGAGGCGCCCCCAGGAGGTGCCCCCACTCACGAAGAGCTGCGCGAAGGAGGGCATGGTGGCGCGGGCGCCGTTGCCGAGCAGTTCGGGCGACCGGCACCTCGCGCCAGCCCAGCACGGTCAGGCTCTCGTCGGCGGCGATCCGCTCGATGTGCGCGACGGCCTCGGTCCGCTCCCGCTCGCCCTCGGGGAGGAAGGCGATGCCCACCGCGTACGAGCCGGCCTCCGGGAGCGTGAAGCCGGACACGCTCTCACGCAGGAAGCCGTCGGGGACCTGTACGAGGATGCCCGCTCCGTCCCCGGAATCGGGCTCGGATCCGGTGGCCCCGCGGTGTTCCAGGTTCCTCAGTACCGTCAGGGCCTGCTCGACGAGCTGGTGGCCGGCCTCGCCGGTGAGGGTGGCCACGAAACCGACGCCACACGCGTCATGCTCGTCACGGGGTCGTACAGCCCCTGGCGGGCGGGTGGGATGCGGACCGCATCGGCTCTCCCGTCGTCGTTTTGGCAAGTACTCGACGCCGAGGGACGACGCTGGCCCTCTGCAAATTTTTCGTGCACGTTACATGATGGGTCGCTTCTCGGAAAGCGAATACATCATTCCAACATGTGGACTATGGGGAACTTGGGGCGAACGCGTGCCGTCGTGTCGGTTCCGGCCGCGCCCCGTAGTACGAAGTGGGCGACATTGCCCGCGGCGCCTGGGCCTTATGCCCGCTCGTTAACGGACGAAACCCTCAGGTAACGTCATCCACCGTCGAGTCGGCGTCGAGCTGGCGTCACCCCACGGCCGTACCGAACAGGGCGCCCAGGGCGTAGGTCACGGCGGCTGCCGCGCCGCCCAGCGCGAGCTGCCGCAGCCCGCCGTACCACCAGGTGCGGGCGGTGACCCGGCGACCACCGCGCCGCAGGTGAACAGGCCGACCAGCGCCAGCAGCAGGGCGGGCCACAGCGCCGTGGCGCCCAGCAGGTACGGCAGCAGGGCAGCAGCGCGCCCACGGCGAACGAGCCGAACGACGACACCGCGGCGACGAGCGGCGACGGCAGGTCGTCGGGGTCCACGCCCAGCTCCTCGCGGGCGTGGATCTCCAGCGCCTGCTCGGGGTCGCGCGACAGCTGGGCGGCCACCTCGTGCGCGAGGTCGGGCTCCACGCCCCGCGACTGGTACAGCGCCGCCAGCTCGTCCAGCTCGTCCTTGGGTGGCGGCGCAGCTCGGCGCGCTCGACGTCCAGCTCGGCCAGGACCAGCTCGCGCTGCGAGGCGACCGAGGTGTACTCCCCGCGGCCATCGAGAACGCGCCCGCCGCGAGCCCGGCGAGGCCGGTGATGACGATGGTCTGCCGGTCCACGGCGCCGCCCGCGACACCCGTCATCAGGGCGAGGTTGGAGACGAGTCCGTCCATGGCGCCGAAGACGGCCGGGCGCAGCCACCCTCCGTTCACGTCGCGGTGGGTGTGGTTGTCACGGTGGGCGACGTGGGTGCTGTTTCGGTACTCGCGATGGCGGACATGGCGTCCTGGTGCTCCCTCCACTGACGGGCCGGGCTGGTCGCCCGGTCCCTGAACAGTTCGAAGGTACGCACGAATTCCCCGCTCCGCCAGCAAGGAAGGCCGAACTTACCGCTCTGACCTGCGATGATGCCTGAACAGCGGGAGCGGGGCCCCGGGTCAGGGTTTCTTCGAGGGCTCCTCGGAGCGGTCCGACGCGGCGGACGCCACCGCGTCCGCGGAACCGGAATCGGCCCCGTCCTCCCCGGCGTCGGCGCCCTCGACCGAAGCCGCCGAATCAGCCGAGTCAACCGAATCGACGGGATCGGCGGGATCGCTGACGTCCGCGGCCGTCAGCTCCTCCACCGCCGCCGGTTCCACCACGGCCTCACGGCCGGGCACCCGCTTGTGGGAGAGGACGATGTACGCCACGGCGGCGACGAAGACCACGATCGCCGTCCAGTCGTTCAGCCGCAGACCCAGCACGTGGTGGGCGTCGTCGACCCGCAGGTACTCCACCCAGAAGCGGCCGACGGTGTAGGCGGCGACGTAGAGCGCGAAGGCCCGGCCGTGCCCCAGCTTGAAGCGCCGGTCCGCCCAGATCACCAGCAGCGCGACGCCGACGCACCACAGCGACTCGTACAGGAAGGTCGGCTGGTAGGTACCGGCGATCCGGCCCGCGTCGGCGTCGGCGTCGATCTTCAGCGCCCACGGCAGGTCGGAGGGCTTGCCGTACAGCTCCTGGTTGAACCAGTTGCCCCAGCGGCCGACCGCCTGGGCCAGGGCGATGCCGGGCGCGATGGCGTCCGCGTACGCCGGGAGCGGGATGCCCCGGCGGCGGCAGCCGATCCACGCGCCGACGGCGCCGAGGGCGATGGCGCCCCAGATGCCGAGGCCGCCCTCCCAGATCTTGAAGGAGTCGACCCAGTCACGGCCGTCGCCGAAGTACAGCTCGTAGTCGGTGATGACGTGGTAGAGACGGCCGCCGATCAGGCCGAAGGGCACCGCCCACACGGCGATGTCGGCGACCGTGCCCACCCTGCCGCCGCGGGCGACCCATCGTCGCCCGCCGAGCCAGACGGCCACGAAAACGCCGATGATGATGCAGAACGCGTAGCCGCGCAGCGGATCGGCCCAAGGTGGATCACGCCGGACGACGGGCTGGGGATGTATGCGAGGTCCATGACGGTGACGACGCTACCCTGCCGGACGGGAGGAGCGGCAACCCGCCCGGCGCAACAGCTGCGTAACGAGGCTCAGCTCGCGCCCTGAGCCGCCACCAGCCGCTTGAGCTTCCGCGGTGTCAGGGGTCGTTCCGGTCGGCGTAGACGTTCTTGCCGTTCAGCAGGACGGTGGGGTGGAGCCGAAACCCGCCTTGGTGAAGTCCTCCGCGGAGGCGCGCACCCAGCCGTCGTGCGTGCCCTCGCGCACGCAGTCCCGGAACGTGGCCGTGTTCAGGCCCTTCACCTGGCTCGCGAGACCGATCAGCCGGTTCTTGTCGGCGTAGGCGTCATCGGTCTCCTCGGGCTGGTTCGCGAACAGCACGTCGTGGTACTGCGGGAACCTGCCCGCGTCCTGGGCGCAGGCCGCCGCGTTCGCCGCGTTCAGCGAGCCCGTGCCGCGGAGGTTCCCGTCGATGATCGTCACCAGGTGGTACTCGGTGCGCAGTCGGCCCGAGGCGCAGCGCGCGCACGGTGGGCCGGAAGGTGTCCTCGAACTGCTTGCAGGCCGGGCAGCGGAAGTCCTCGTACACCGTCAGGGTCGACGGCGCCTTCGCCTCGCCCGACGAGATCACCAGCGCGTCCTGCCGGTCGCGCCCATGGGGCGGCGACGGGGCCGTCGTCGTGGGAGCCGCCGGTGGTCCGGCTGACCGTCGCGCCGACGCCACCGGCCACCGCGAGGACGACCGCGACCACGCCCGCCATGGTCAGCGTCCGCTTGCGCTTCTCCCGCGCCCTGTCCTTCTCGCGCTCTTCCCGCAGCCGCTCGCGGGCGCTGCGCCTTCCCTCACGGTTTCTCTCGCTCACGCCCTGGATGAACGAGACGGAGGGCCCCACCGGGCCCCTCCGTCGCCGAATACCCCAAAGAGGGACCGGGTGTCGCGGTTACGCGCGCGTACGTACGCCCCTGGCGAGATCACCGGCGAGCGCGCGGACCGCCTCCAGGCCCGCCTCGGGGTCGGGCGCCTCCAGCAGCCGCTTGACGAACGCCGAGCCGACGATGACGCCGTCGGCGAAGTCGGCCACCTCGGCGGCCTGGGCCGGGTTGGACACCCCGAGCCCGACGCACACGGGCAGTTCGGTGGTCGCGCGGGTGCGGCGCACCAGTTCCCGTGCCTCGTGGCCGACGGACTCGCGGGTGCCGGTGACGCCCATCAGGGAGGCGGCGTAGACGAAGCCGCTGCCAGCCGCGGTGATCTTCGCCAGCCGCTCGTCGCGGCTGCTGGGCGCGACCACGAAGACCGTGGCCAGGCCGCGGCTCTCGGCGGCCTTGCGCCACACCTCGGACTCCTCGACGGGCAGGTCGGGCAGGATGCAGCCCGCGCCGCCCGCCTCGGCGAGGTCGGCGGCGAACCGCTCGGCCCCGTACCGGTCCACCGGGTTCCAGTACGTCATGCACAGCACGGGGCGCCGGTCGCGGCGTGGACCTCGCCGACCGTGCGGATCACGTCGCGGATCCGCACCCCGCCGCGCAGGGCGATGTCGTCGGCGGTCTGGATGACCGGGCCGTCCAGCACCGGGTCGCTGTGCGGCAGCCCGATCTCCACCACGTCGCAGCCGCCCTCGACCATCGCGGTGGCGGCCGGACGGCGCCGTCCACGGTCGGGAAGCCCGCCGGAAGGTAGCCGACGAGCGCGGCCCGGCCTTCGGCCCTGGCCCCGCCAGGACCGAGCCGAGCAGTTCCACGGAGCCCGCCATCACTTCTCCCCTCCGCGTCGTACAGCCCGAAGTAGCGGGCGGCGGTGTCCATGTCCTTGTCGCCGCGCCCGGACAGGTTGACCAGCACCAGGCCGTCCCCGCCCAGCTCGCGGCCCAGCTCCAGGGCCCCGGCGAGCGCGTGCGCGCCTCGATCGCCGGGATGATGCCCTCGGTGCGCGACAGCAGCCGCAGCGCCCGCATGGCCTCGTCGTCGGTGACCGGGCGGTACTCGCCGCGTCCGGAGTCCTTCAGGTACGCGTGCTCGGGTCCGATGCCCGGGTAGTCCAGGCCCGCGGAGATCGAGTACGGCTCGGTGATCTGGCCGTCCTCGTCCTGGAGGACGTAGCTGCGGGAGCCGTGCAGGATGCCGGGCTCGCCCGCGGTGAGGGTCGCGGCGTGCTCGCCGCTGTCGACCCGTGGCCCGCGGCCCGCAGCCCACCAGCCGTACGTCCCGGTCGCCCAGGAACGCGTGGAACAGGCCGATGGCGTTGGAGCCGCCGCCCACGCACGCCACGGCCGCGTCCGGCAGCCGCCCGGCCCGCTCCAGGATCTGCCGCCGGGCCTCGACGCCGATGACGCGGTGGAAGTCGCGGACGAGCGCGGGAAGGGTGCGGCCCGGCGACCGTGCCGAACAGGTAGTGGGTGCGGTCCACGTTGGCGACCCAGTCGCGGAACGCCTCGTTGATGGCGTCCTTAAGGGTGCGACTGCCGGACGTCACCGGGATCACCTCGGCGCCCAGCATGCGCATGCGCGCGACGTTGAGCGCCTGCCGCTCGGTGTCGATCTCGCCCATGTAGATGGTGCAGTCGAGCCCGAACAGGGCGCAGGCGGTGGCCGTGGCCACGCCGTGCTGCCCGGCGCCGGTCTCGGCGATGACCCGGGTCTTGCCCATCCGCCGGGTGAGGAGGGCCTGTCCGAGCACGTTGTTGATCTTGTGGGAGCCGGTGTGGTTGAGGTCCTCCCGCTTGAGGAAGACCGGGCGCCGCCCGCGTGTTCGGCGAACCGCGGCACCTCGGTCAGCGCGCTGGGCCGCCCGGTGTAGTTGACCAGCAGGTCGTTCAGTTCGGCGGCGAAGGCGGGTCCGCCTTGGCCTTCTCGTACTCGGCGGCGACCTCGTCCACGGCGGCGACGAGCGCCTCCGGGATGAACTTGCCGCCGAACGCGCCGAAGTACCCCTCGGCGCTGGGGATCCGGCCCTCGGGGTCCGGGATGAAGAAGTCAGAGGACATCCGGTGTCACTCCTCGGCAGAGCGGGTGCGCGGAAAAGGCCACCGCGAGCACGGCGGCGCCGCACCCGGTGTACGAACGGGATCAGGGTTCAGTGCGATGCCGTACGGCGCCATCGCCGCCCGTTGATCTGCCCGGGTTCGCAGCCGATGTGGTAGCGCACGCGGCGTCCGCGCACCCGCCGTGCGGGCGCGCGGCAGCCACGGGGCGGCACCCCGGCCAGTCGCGCGTACGCCGCCATGGTCGTCAGTCCCGTCCGTGCCGCAGCGCCGGGTGGGCGCCGGCCGCCACCAGGTCGGCGACGGCGCCCTGGGGTCACGCCCTATGACCAGGGACTCGCCGACGAGAACGGCGTCCGCGCCGTCGTTGGCATAGGCGATCAGGTCGTGCGGGCCGCGGACACCCGACTCGGCGACCTTCACGACGTGGTCGGGGATCTCGGCGCGACGCGGGCGAAGGTGTCGCGGTCGACCTCAAGGGTCTTGAGATTACGCGCGTTGACACCGATGATCCGGGCCCCGGCGTCCACGGCCCGCTCGACCTCGTCCTCGTCGTGCACCTCGACCAGCGGGGTCAGTCCGATGGACACCGCCCGCTCGACGAGCGAGACCAGCGCGTCCTGCTCCAGCGCGGCGACGATCAGCAGCACCACGTCCGCGCCGTGCGCTGGGCCTCCACAGCTGGTAGGAGGTGACCACGAAGTCCTTGCGGAGCACGGGGATGTCGACCTTGGCGCGCACGGCGTCCAGGTCCGCCAGCGAGCCGCCGAACCGGCGCTGTTCGGTGAGGACGCTGATGACGGCGGCGCCGCCCGCCTCGTAGTCGGCGGCGAGCCCGGCCGGGTCGGCGATCGCGGCGAGCGCGCCCTGGAGGGCTGGACCGCTTGACCTCGCAGATCACCTTGACGCTGTCGCCCTTCAGCGCGGCGACCCCGTCCTTGGCCTCCGGCGCCCTGGTCGCCAGCTCCTTCAGCTCGTCGAGCGTCACCCGCGCCTGCCGCTCCGCGAGGTCGGCACGGACTCCGTCGATGATCTCGTCGAGCACACTCACGCGAGCGGCCCCTTCCAGGACGGGGATGGAGCAGGTACCGGGTGCCGGTGCGGCGGGTGAGCGTCCCACCAGGCACTGCGATGGTAGCCGCCGGGGTCGGAGGGCTCGAATCCGGCCGTCGGCGGGCCGGGGCCGCGCGGTCACGGGGCAAGCGCGGCTCCCCACGGCAGGTTTCGGACCACGAGGAAGACCGAGGTCAGGGCGGCGAGCAGCCAGCGCTGCCAGCCGCGCGCCAGCGGCTGGGAGGGTCCGCGCCGCGCAGCGCCCTGGCCAGCCACACCGCCCAGAAGACCGCGAAGGCGGCGTATCCGGCGACGGCCAGGGCGTTGGCGTGCAGCGCGGCGGCCAGGTCGCCGTGGGCGACCGCGTGCGCGCCACGCAGTCCGCCGCAGCCGGGGCACAGAACGCCGGTCAGCCGCAGCAGCGGGCACGCGGGTAGTGGCCGGGCTCGCCGGGATCCACGACGCCGACGTACGCGAACGCGGCGAGGACGGCCCCAGCACGCCCAGCGGGCGGCCACGGGGACGCGGTCAGGGCTCTGACACGTTCCACGCTCACCCGTCGAGTCTTCCGCGGGAACGGCGAAGGCGCAGCTCAGGACCGGCGGTTTTGCGCCGTACGGGACCTGGGCCGCGCCTTGGAACGCCGGGCGACGGCGCCGGTCAGTGCTGGACCTGCTGCGGGTGCGACTGGTGCCGCGGCTGGCCGAGGCCCGCGGCGCCATCCCCAGGCCCACCAGGCCGCCGAGCGCGACGACGACCATGCCGGCCCAGAAGCCGACCGGCTTGGCCGCCACGACGAAGGCACCCGCGATGCAGAAGCCGATGAAGGCGATGATGACGCCGGTCCAGGCCGCCGGGGTGTGGCCGTGGTTGTTGCCCGCCATGAATACTCCTCGTAGCTGTGCGCGGAGGCGTTCGCTCCGGGACATTGTCCCCGACCCCGGTGGCCGCCGCCGCACGGGTAGCCCGTTTCCCGCCCGGCCGCGGGTCGTTCGCCGACCCGTCCGCCGGAGCCCGCCGTAGCCTTACGGAGCCCGCCGGAGCCCTAAGAGCCGGAGCCCTAAGAGGCGGACGAGGTCGGGTCCTCGCCGCGGTCCAGGGCCTTCCACAGGTCCTCGGGGCGGTCCGGGTCCACCGCGGGCGGGCGCGGCGCGACCGGGGCCGGGGCGCGGGGACGGCCCGTCGCCCCGCTCGTACCGGCTGGACATGGCGGGCCACTGCCGTCCGTACCCGACGGCGAGCAGCCCGGCGAGCAGCAGCAGCACGCCGCCCGCGAGCGCGACCCACGGCCAGGTCGTGTACGTCACGTCGTGGATGGCGCTGTTGGCGATGCCGGTCGCCTTGGACGCCTTACCCTCCAGCGCGGAGGTGTCGGACAGGCCGAGCACCGCGCTGGCGACGGTGCCCGCGCCGCTGAGCGCGAGGAGCCCGGCGACGACGACGCGGCCGGTGCCGCGTACGGCGAAGACCGCGACGAGCGCGGCCAGGCCCACGATCGCCAGGGCGCCGGGCAGGCCGGTGATGTCGTCGCCGTCGGCGTGCTGGGCGAGGTGCCCTGCGCCACGGCCGCCGTGCCCTCGGCCCAGGTGCGGCCGGTGGCGAGCAGGACCAGCGCGGCGCCGATCGCGCCGGACAGCAGGGCGACGGCCAGACTGCGCCTGCCGCCGCGCTCTGCTCGGACGGTGGGCTCGTTCTCGGCCCGGGCTGGGGTACGGCTGCTGCACTCACGCCTACCACTATCCCCAGGCGCCGGACGTACGGGCGCCGGGGACGGAGAGCGGGAATCGGACGGAACGGACCGGGGCGGGCGGGCGGTCCGGCCGCCCAGCCGGTTCAGCCGCCGAGTCGCTTCGGGCCGGTCGAAGCGCCCGGCCGGTTCAGCCGCCCAGTCGGTTCGCGGTGTGCACGGCGCGCAGTACGGCGGCGGCCTTGTTGCGGCACTCCGCGTCCTCGGCCACCGGGTCGGAGTCGGCGACGATCCCGGCGCCCGCCTGGACGTAGGCCGTGCCGTCGCGCAGCAGGGCGGTGCGGATGGCGATGGCGGTGTCGGAGTCGCCCGCGAAGTCGAGGTAGCCGACGCAACCGCCGTACAGTCCGCGGCGGCTGGGCTCCAGCTCCTCGATGATCTCCAGGGCGCGCGGCTTGGGGCGCCGGAGAGGGTGCCCGCCGGGAAGCAGGCGGTGAGCACGTCGAAGGCGGTCCGGCCGGGGCGAGGGTGCCGGTGACGGTGGAGACGATGTGCATGACGTGGCTGTAGCGCTCGATCGACATGAAGTCGACGACCTCGACGCTGCCGGGCTCGCAGACCCGGCCCAGGTCGTTGCGGCCGAGGTCGACGAGCATCAGGTGCTCGGCCCGCTCCCTGGGGTCGCCGATCAGCTCCTCGGCGAGGGCGGCGTCCCGCCGCGGGGTGTCGCCGCGCGGCCGGGTGCCCGCGATCGGATGCAGCAGGGCCCGCCCTCCTCGACCTTGACCAGCGCCTCGGGGCTTGACCCGACGACGTCGAAGACCTCGCCGTCGCCGCAGGGCAGCCGGAACAGGTACATGTACGGGCTGGGGTTGGTGGCGCGCAGCACCCGGTAGACGTCCAGCGCGCTGGCCGGGCAGGGCGTCTCGAACCGCTGCGAGGGCACCACCTGGAACGCCTCGCCCGAGCGGATCCGCTCCTTGATGTCCTCGACGGCCGCCATGAAGTCCTCGCCGCCCCAACGCGCGGTGTACGGGGCAGTTCGGACGTCGGCAGGGCGGTGGGCACCGAGGGCACCGGGCGGGCCAGGTCGGCGGTCATCGCGTCGAGTCGGGCGAGCGCGTCGGCGTACGCCTCGTCGACGCCGCTGTCCTCGTCGTTGTGGTTGATGGCGTTGGCGATCAGCAGGACCGTGCCGTCGCGGTGGTCCAGTACGGCCAGGTCCGAGGTGAGCAGCATGGTCAGCTCGGGGATCCGCAGGTCGTCCGGGCGCTGTCGCCCACCCGCTCCAGCCTGCGCACGATGTCGTAGCCGAGGTAGCCGACCATGCCGCCGGTGAAGGGCGGCAGGTGGGTCAGCCCGCCGAGGTCGCGCGGGTGTGCAGGGTCTCGATGGTGGCGCGCAGCGTCTGGAGGGTCGCCGTCGGTCGGTACGCCGACGGGCGGGGTGCCCAGCCAGTGGGTCGTGCCGCCGCGCTCGGTGAGGGTGGCGGAGCTGCGGACGCCGATGAACGAGTAGCGCGACCAGGTCCGTCCGTTCTCGGCGGACTCCAGCAGGAAGGTGCCGGGGCGCTCGGCGGCGAGTTTGCGGTACAGGCCGACCGGGTGTCGCCGTCGGCCAGCAGCCGCCGGGTGACGGGGATGACGCGGCGGTCGGCCGCCAGCTTGCGGAACGTGTCGAGGTCGATCGTCGCGGCGCCGTTGTTCATGAGCGCGCAGCCTACTGGCCGAGCGGCAGCACGTCCGCATCGAAGCAGGTGCGGTCGCCGGTGTGGCAGGCCGCCCCGACCTGGTCGACCTTGACCAGGAGGGTGTCCCCGTCGCAGTCCAGGGCGACGGACTTCACGTGCTGCGCGTGGCCCGAGGTGTCGCCCTTGACCCAGTACTCCTGGCGGCTGCGGCTCCAGTAGGTGCAGCGGCCGGTGGTCAGGGTGCGGTGCAGCGCCTCGTCGTCCATCCAACCGAGCATCAGCACCTCGCCGGTGTCGTACTGCTGGGCGATGGCGGGGACGAGTCCGTCGGCGGTGCGCCGCAGACGGGCGGCGACGGCGGGGTCCAGCGGGAGGTCATGGGCCCATTCTGCCTCCGGGGATGGTGCGGGTGTTGTCACCGGGATACGGCATGCTTTTCGCATGACGTTTCCGCCGCCGCCGAGCAGCCCCAATCCGCCCGACCACGGCGGTGGGTTCGGCCCTCCGCAGCCGGGGTTCGGCCCTCCCCGGACGCCCAGGCACCGGGTCAGGGGCGCCCACGGGCCGGGTCCCGCCCAGCCGGGCCCGAGCCCCAGCCGGGGCCGGGCTTCGGTCCTCCCGTGCCGCCGGGCGGCGCGATACCCCGGCGGCGCGATACCGCCCGGCGGGCCCATGGGCGCGCCCGTCCCCGGGGCAGCCGGTGCCGCCCGGCGCCTTCGGTCCGTACGGGCGCCGCCGCCCCGCCGCCCGCCGCCCGCGCGGACCGCGGATCGCGGTGATCACGGCGGCCGTGGTGGTGGCCGCGTCGCTGGTCGTCGGCGGGATCGTGCTCGCCACCGGGGACGACGGCGACGACGAGGCGTCCGGCAAGCGCGACCGCCCGGCGTCCTCCGGCTCCCGCACCCCGTCCGCGTCCAACTCCCCACCGGCACGGAGGACCCGGGCGAGGGCGCGCCGCTCGGCGGCGGCGACGGGCAGGACCGCAGCTCCGACCCTCGCCATCCGCCTCGGACTCGCCGTCCGACGTGGTGCCGTACGTCGTCCTCAAGCCGGGCCAGTGCTTCGACCACCCGGGCTCGACAGCTCGGTGAGCCAGGTGGAGACCCGCTCGTGCGCCAGCGCGCACGACGGCGAGGTGATCACGAACGAGACGCTGACCGGGGACTTCGACAGCGAGCAGGCGATCCAGAGCAAGGCGCTCCAGATGTGCGAGACGGACGCCAAGGAGCGGATGAAGACCATCCCGAACGACGGGAAGGTCTATTACTACTACGCGCTGTACCCGGCCCTGGCCACGTACGACGTGCAGGGCGAGGACCAGGTCTCCTGCGCCCTGACGCTCAGCAGCTCCCAGGACGGCCTCAAGCTGAAGGCGCCCCTGGCGGGTGATCCGGGGCCGGGCGGCGGTCACGTGGCAGGCGGCCCCGGCCGGTCGTAGGGTGGGCGCCATGTCCACTCACGCCAAGCGCGAACGCCTGCTCCTCGCCGATCTGTTGGAGAGCGCGGGCCCCGAGGCCCCACCCTGTGCGAGGGCTGGACCACCCGCGATCTGGCCGCGCACCTGGTGGTGCGCGAGCGGCGCGCCGACGCGGCGGGCGGCCTGGTGATCAAGCCGCTGGCCTCCCGGCTCTCCCGGGTCCAGGCCGAGTTCGCGGCGAAGCCGTACGAGGAGCTGATCCAGCTGATCCGTACGGGCCCGCCGCGGATGTCGCCCTTCGCGCTCAAGCAGGTCGACGAGGCGGCCAACACCATGGAGTTCTACGTGCACTCCGAGGACGTGCGGCGCGCCCAGCCCGACTGGACGCCGCGCCGCCTGGACCCGGTGTTCGCCGACGCCCTGTGGTCCCGGGTCGAGCGCGTCGCCCGCGTCTTCGGCCGCAAGTCCCCGGCCGGGCTGGTGCTGCGCCGTCCCGACGGCCGTACGGCGGTGGCCCACCGCGGCACCCCGTCGTGACGGTCACCGGCGAGCCGGGCGAACTGGCGCTCTTCCTCCAGGGCGGCAGGCCGTCGCCGACGTGGAACTCGACGGCGACAAAGAGGCCATCGCCCGCGTCCAGGACGCGGATCTGGGGATCTGACGCCGTCCGGGCCCACCGGTGGCCGTCGGCGGGCGTCGAACGGCCGGGCCGGGCGGGCGGTTGACTAGCCGGGCGGCAGGCGGCGCGCCGCCAGCGCGAGCCAGAGTTCGGCGACCACTCCCGGGCTGCCGAGCGAACGGCCGGTCAACTGCTCGCACCGGCGCAGGCGGTTGAGAACGGTGTTGCGGTGGCAGTACAGCCGGGCCGCGGCGCGCGCGGCCGAACCGTCGCACTCCAGCCAGGCCGTGAGCGTCTCCAGCATCAGGTCGCGGTCCGCCGGTTCCAGCCGGAGCAGCGGGCCGAGCGCCCGGTCCACCAGTACGGCGGCGAGATCGGGCGAGGAGTCGGCCAGGGCGGCGGGGAGATGGTCCGCCAGCAGGGCCGAGCCGCCGTCCTCGGGGCAGCAGCGCAGGGCGATCTCGGCGAGGCGGCGCGCGTCGGCGAGGTTGGCCAGCCCTCGACGGGGTGCTCACGCCCACGCGGCTGCCCGGCACGAGTCGCAGCCCGCGCAGGAGGTCGCCGACGGCGGCCGGTTCCGCCGCCCCGCGTCCTCGGGTACGGCGGGGCCGAGCGGACGATGCCGTAGTCGCCGCGGGCGTCCGGGTGCCACAGGACGCGTACGCCCGCCGGGGCCGCCGCCCCGCGGTCGTACGCGCAGTGGTCGTGTGCGCAGCGGTCGTACGCGCAGGGTCGTGTACGTAAGGGCCGTGTGCGCAAGGGTTGTGTGCGCCGGGGTACGCGCTGGGGTCCTGCGCGCCGGGGCCGTACTCGTCCCGGCCGCCGTCCGCGGCGTCGCGGGCCACGAGCACGACGGCGTACCGGCCGTGTTCCGGCAGGCCGAGCGCGGCGGCGGCCTCCGGAGGTCGGCGACGCGGGTGGTGCCCTCCAGGAGCGAACCGGTCAGCAGCCGCAGCCGGTTCTCCGCTGCCAGGCCAGCCGTCTCTCGACGCGCCGGTAGGCGTCGGCGACGAGGGTGCAGTGCTCGTCGACGAAGTTCCACATGTCGGCGGCGATGTGCACCAGCAGCCGTACGTCGGCGGGTCGCGGTCCTCGGCCGCCGCCACCAGTTCCCGCCAGACCATCGCGCCGCCCAGCCGGAAGGCGTGCAGCAACGCGTCCAGCGGCAGGCCCTGTTCGGCCCGTACGGCGCCGATCTCCCACGAGCAGCGGCGGGCCGCCTCCGGGATTCGCGCGGCCTGAGCAGGGACCCGATGTTGTGCCGCAGCGAGCGGTGGATCTCCCGCCGCACGCCGTCGGCGTCCGCCACGATCACCGCGCGGTACGCGGGCTCCTGCTCGCGCAGGGCCTCCAGGAGCCGGTCGGCGGGCGCGGCACCCGGTCCAGGAGTACGCGCGCACAGCGGTGCAGGACGGCGACGGCCTCCGCGTCGGCCAGGGACCTGACGGGCGGCGCGGCGGCGGGTGGCAGCGCGGCGGGGCCGGGGCGCGATCGCTGCCGGGCGGGTCGGCGCGGCGGGCTGGGCCGGACGGGCGCGGCCTCGGGTCGTACGGCGTACTGCATCGTGGTCCTCCACCGGTGCGGGGCCAGGGCGAGCCGGTCGGCGCGCGGGCTCGGCGGACGGGCCCGCGCGGAGCGGCGCGAAGCGTGCTGGGCGCGTCCGAAGAATGGCATACCACCCGGTCGGTTCCTAGGCCCCGTCCGGGACTTGGCGCCGTACGCCGTCACGTGCCGCAGGCCGGACGGGACGGAGCCACCGGCAAGGGCTGGGCCGTGCCGTTGGGATCTTCGTGGATCAGCCCGCGGCGTCGGGTGCTGGGGCATCTCCCGGCGTCAGCCGGGGAGCGTCGCAAGGCGGAGGGTCTTCCTCGTACCGGGTCGTACGTGGACGGCCCGACAACGGGGCGAGGTGCCCTCTGGGGTACCGGCACCCGGCGTTGGCCGGGGATGTCGCGGGCCCGCGACGATCCGAACGACACGGCCTAGCGGTGCGCGTGGTCGCGTTCCGCCCGGTCCACCAGCCGCGCCAGCTCCACGCGGGACCGCACGCCCAGCGCCGCGAAGACGTTCCGCAGGTGGTGGTCGACCGTGCGGGGCTGAGCGACAGCCGGACGGCGACCTCGCGGTTGGTGGCGCCCTCCGCGACGTACCGCGCGATGCGCTGCTGCTGCGGCGTCAACTCCGCCAGGACGTGCGCCGGGCCGCGCGCGGAGAGGCCCGGGCGGGCCCCGGCCACGGTCCCGGCCCCGCCTCGGCCGTCTCCCCGCTGCCCGCAGTTCGTCGCGCGCCTGCCGGGCCCAGGCCGCGGCCCCGCACCGCTCGAAGGCCAGCAGCGCCGCCCGCAGATGCGCCCGTGCCGCGCCGGGACGGCGGCGGCGCCGGAGCGCCTCGCCGTACAGCAGCTCCGTACGGGCCCGTTCGAAGTCCCCGTCCGAGCGCTCGTGCAGCCGCAGCGCCTCGGCGAACAGCGCGTCGGACTCCTCCTCGGGCGCCAGCAGCGCCCGGCAGCGGGCCGCTTCCGCCGGGGCGGGCGGGTCGGTTCCCCAGGCGGCCCAGCGCACGAACTCGGCGACGGCGGCACGGGCCTCGTCCGGCGTCCCTGCCCGTACCGCCGCCTCGGCGTAGCAGGGCACGGCCAGCATCCGCAGCGCGAAGTGGCCGCCGCGTGGGCCGGGGCGACCAGTGGCCGCAGCCGGGCCGCCTCCTCGGCCCGCCCGCGGCCCAGGTCCGCGCGGGCGAGCGCCCAGGCGGCGAGGGTGGCGGCGGCCCCGGCCCGTGCGGTCCGGCCTGGCTGGCGGCCCGCGCGGCGTGCGCCGCGCACGTCTCCTCGTCGCCCACGACGGCGGCGACCATGGCCAGTACGGCGTGGTGGTGGGCGGCGCAGTTGCGCTGGCCGCGCGGCGCGGCGGCCACGCCCGCGCGGGCGTGGGCGTGCGCCTCGGCGTACCGGCCCGCGCGCAGTTCGCTGTAGGCGAGGTGCTCCAGGATCGGCGGCAGGAGGGAGATCATGCCGCGGGCGCGGGCTGCGGCCAGCGCGCGGTGTGCGCCGCCCTGGCCTCGGCGGGTTCGCCGAGCAGCAGCGCGGCGACTCCGGCGCGGGCCAGGCGGCTGGGGTCCTCCTCGTCCCCGGGCGCGGGCAGTGGAAGCGCCCGCGCAGGTCGGCCGCCGCCTCCCCGGCCGCCCTCCGTGCGCAACACCCCGCCCGCTCGGCCGGTTCCAGGCACGCGGGCTGAGTCCGGCCGCGCGCGCGCGCAGCACCAGGTCCACGTCGGCGCCCGCGTCCTCGCCACCGCCGGGCCCCGCGCCCATACGGTCGAACTCCCGCGCCGCCGCCGCGATGAGCAGCAGCGCCCTGGTGTCGGCGGGCAGGTGGCGCAGGCGTCCGGCGTGGGCGCGCAGCACGGCGGCGTCGATGGCGTCGACGGCCGCGCGGCGGCTCGTGCCCGGCGAGCTGTCCGGGCGTCAGGACGGTGACGAGTTCGGCGAGGAGCCGCGGGTTTCCGTCGGCGGCGCCGAGCAGTTCCGCGCGTACGGCGGGGCGGCCGGACCGCCGCGCGGCGCGCCAGGAGGTCGTCGAGCTGCGCCTCCGCGGCGCGGCGGGACAGCGGGCGAGGCGCAGCGACGGCAACCCGGCGAAGACCGCCCCAAGGAGCCCGGAAGACTCTCCCGCGAACCCTTCCCCGCGCCCTCCCCGCACCGTCCCCGCGCCGTTCTCGCCGTCCCCTCGACAGCGGTCAGGAGGATCCCGACGGGTGCGGCGGCCGAGCCTGCGCGCCGCGAAGCCGAGCGCGTCGAGGGACGCCGCGTCCCAGTGGTGGACGTCGTCGACGCACACCAACAGCGGTCGGCCCGCGGCCAGTTCCCGCAGCAGGTCCCAGAACGCGGCGGGCGTGACACCGCCGCGCAGCACCTCCGCCAAGGGCGTACGGATCCGGTCGGCCGCGCCGCACAGCAGCGCGTGCAGTCCGCCGTACGGCAGCCGGGACTCCGATGCCGCCGCGCGGGCCGCAGCACGGTGCCGGGCACGAGGCGGCGGGCGGCGTGGCCGAGGAGGGCGCTGCGGCCGAGCCCGGGCGGGCCCGCACCAGCAGGCAGCCGCCCTCCCCGGCGCGCACCCGCTCCGTCAGCGCGCCGATCGCGCGCAGTTCCGTGTCCCGGCCGTGGATCGGCCAGCGGATTCCCGTCCTCGGCGTCCCGGTCACGCACCTCACGTTACTTCCGCGTAAACAGCGGCGGAAGGGCTTCCTCCACGGCCCACGGAAGCCCGTTCACCCGCTCCCACCTGGCCGTTCGCCATCCGCTGGCGGCGGTCCCCTGGGCACGGGAACAGGGGCCTGGCACATCACTGGGCAGCCGCACGCCACCACCGGCGTCAGAGGGAGGTCGTCGGGGGCATGGGCAGGAATCACTGTCGCGCCGCGCCGGGCGGGTGCCATCGGCGAGATCACCGGTCGCGCGCCACCCGGCCGCCCGCCGCCCGGCCGCCCGCCGTGCGGTCACCGCGGGCGAACGGAACGGTCGGACGCGGCGCGCGAACGGAACGGGCGGACGCGGCGCACGAACCGGACGGACGCGGCCCGTCTCACCGCACCGGGTGCCCCGCCTCCCGCAGCGCGCCTTGACCTCGCCGATCCGCAGGTCGCCGAAGTGGAAGACGGAGGCGGCGAGTACGGCGTCGGCGCCCGCCGCCACCGCGGGCGCGAAGTCGCCCAGCGCGCCCGCGCCCCGCTGGCGATCACCGGCACGGTGACGTGCTTGCGCACGGCCTCGATCATCTCGGTGTCGTAGCCGTCCTTGGTGCCGTCGGCGTCCATCGAGTTGAGCAGGATCTCCCCGGCGCCGAGTTCGGCGGCCCGGTGGGCCCACTCCACGGCGTCGATGCCGGTGCCCCGGCGCCCGCCGTGCGTGGTGACCTCGAACGAGCCGTCGGGGCGCGCCGGGCGTCGACCGACAGCACGAGCACCTGGCGGCCGAAGCGCTCGGCGATCTCGCGCAGCAGCTCCGGGCGGGCGATGGCCGCGGTGTTCACGCCGACCTTGTCGGCCCCGGCGCGCAGCAGCTTGTCGACGTCCTCGGCGGTGCGGACGCCGCCGCCGACGGTGAGCGGGATGAAGACCTGCTCGGCGGTGCGGCGGACCACGTCGTACGTCGTCTCCCGGTCGCCGGAGGACGCCGTGATGTCGAGGAAGGTCAGCTCGTCGGCGCCCTCCTCGCCGTAGACCCGGGCCATCTCGACCGGGTCGCCCGCGTCGCGCAGGTTCTGGAAGTTGACGCCCTTGACGACCCGGCCGCCGTCCACGTCCAGGCAGGGGATGACTCGGACCGCCAGGGTCATTCGGGTGCTCCTAGGGATGCGCGGAACGCTTCCAGCTCGACCTCGACCAGCACGCGCGAGTCGACGAAGCCGGACACCACGACGAGGGTGGAGGCCGGGCGCACGGCGCCGAACAGCTCCTTGTGCGCGCGTCCGGCCTCGTCCACGTCGCGGGCGTGCGTGAGGTACATGCGGGTGCGGATGACGGACCGGGCGTCGAGGCCGAAGGCGTCCAGCGCGCCGATCGCGTTGCGGAAGGCGGTGAGCGTCTGCTCGTACGGGTCGCCCTCGCCCTGGAGGACGCCGCGCACCAGCGGCATCGTCCCCGCGACGAGCACCCGGTCGCCGGCGGCGACCGCTCGCGCGAAGCCGATGGTCTCCTCCCACGGGCTGTCCGACTGCTCGCGTCGTACGGTCGGTACGGTGGTCCTGCCGGGCTCGGGTGCGGTCATACGGACACTGCCTCCAACGCCTCTTCGAGGGTGAATGCCTTGGCATAGAGCGCCTTGCCCACAATGGCGCCTTCGATGCCCTCGGGCACCAGAGTCGCCAGAGCCCGCAGGTCGTCCAGGAGGAGACGCCGCCGGAGGCGACGACCGGCCGGTCGGTGGCCGCGCACACGCCCCGCAGCAGCTCCAGGTTGGGGCCCTGGAGCGTGCCGTCCTGGCGATGTCGGTGACGACGTAGCGGGCGCAGCCCTCGGAGTCCAGCCGGGCGAGGGTCTCGTACAGGTCGCCGCCGTCGCGGGTCCAGCCCCGGCCGCGCAGGGTGGTGCCGCGCACGTCGAGGCCGACGGCGATCCGGTCGCCGTGCTCGGCGATGATCTTCGCGACCCACTCGGGGACTCCAGCGCGGCCGTGCCGAGGTTGACGCGGGTGCAGCCGGTGGCGAGGGCGGCGGCGAGCGAGGCGTCGTCGCGGATGCCGCCGGACAGCTCGACGTTGACGCCGTCGGCCGCAGGCCGCGAGCGACCTCGGCGATGAGGGCGCGGTTGTCGCCGGTGCCGAAGGCCGCGTCGAGGTCCACCAGGTGCAGCCACCGCGCCCCGGCGCGCTGCCAGGCCAGGGCGGCCTCCAGCGGCGCGCCGTACGAGGTCTCGGTGCCGGACTCGCCGTGTACGAGGCGTACGGCCTGGCCGTCGCGGACGTCGACGGCGGGGAGCAGTTCGAGGCGGTGCGTCATCGCGCGGGATTCCTAGCGTTCGAGGCGATCGGGAACACGGCGGGTGCCGGGAGGTGCGGGAGAGCGCGGAGGCGGTCTCAGAGGGTGTCGAGCCAGTTGGCCAACAGCCGGGCCCCGGCGTCGCCGGACTTCTCGGGTGGAACTGGGTGGCCCACAGGGCCCGTTCTCCACGGCCGCGACGAAGGGTTCGCCGTGGGTGGCCCAGCTGACCTTCGGGGCGGCGATCTGCGGGTTGGTGGGTTCGAGTTCCCACGTGCGCACGGCGTAGCTGTGCACGAAGTGAAGCGGGCGTCCTCGTCGAGGCCGGCGAACGCCTGCGAGTCGTGCGGCGCCTTGACGGTGTTCCAGCCCATGTGCGGGACGACGGGGCGCGCAGCGGCTCGACGGTGCCGGGCCACTCGTCCAGGCCCTCGGCCGGGACCTCGTGCTCGATGCCCCGCGAGAAGAGGATCTGCATGCCGACGCAGATGCCCAGCACCGGCCTGCCGCCGGAGAGCCTGCGGCCCACCAGCCAGTCGCCGCGGGCGGCGCGCAGGCCGTCCATGCAGGACGCGAAGGCTCCGACGCCCGGCACCAGCAGCCCGTCGGCGGCCATCGCGGCGTCGAAGTCGCGGGTGATCTCGACGTCCGCCCCGGCGCGCCACGGCCCGCTCGGCCGAGCGCACGTTGCCGAACCCGTAGTCGAAGACGATCACGCGCTTGGTCAACTCCACACCTCCAGCCGCATGACCCCGGCCACCAGCGCCATCGCGGCGCCTATGCCGAGCAGCACGATGACGCCCTTGGGCAGCCCTGCTTGATGAACGAGTAGACCCCGCCGAGCAGGAACAGTCCGACGACGATGAAGGCGGTGGACAGGCCGCTCATAGCGCACCCTTCGTGGAGGGAGGATTCCGGCGGCGCGGGGTCGCGCTCGCTGGCGTAGCGCAGGGCGCGGGCCAGGGCCTTGAACTGGCACTCCACGATGTGGTGGGCGTTGCGCCCGTACGGCACGTGGACGTGCAGCGCGACCTGGGCCTGGGCGACGAAGGACTCCAGGATGTGGCGCGTCATGGTGGTGTCGTAGGTGCCGATCATCGGCGCCATGTTCTCCGGCTCGCTGTGCACCAGGTACGGCCGCCCCGACAGGTCGACGGTCACCTGCGCCAGGGACTCGTCCAGCGGGACGGCGCAGTTGCCGAAGCGGTAGATGCCCACCTTGTCGCCGAGCGCCTGCCTGAAGGCGGCGCCGAGCGCGAGGCGGTGTCCTCGATGGTGTGGTGGGTGTCGATGTGCAGGTCGCCCTCGGTCTTCACGGCGAGGTCGAACAGGCCGTGGCGGCCGAGCTGGTCGAGCATGTGGTCGTAGAAGCCGACGCCAGTGGAAACCGTGACGTCGCCCGTGCCGTCGAGGTCGATCTCGACGACGACGGAGGTCTCCTTGGTGGTGCGCTCCACGCGGCCTACGCGGCTCATGGTGTGTCCTGCTCCTTCTTCAGCTCGCGTACCGCTTCGAGGAACGCGTCGTTCTCCTGCGGGTGCCCGCGGAGACCCGCAGCCAGCC
Source organism: Streptomyces sp. M19 (assembly GCA_038070365.1). Lineage (GTDB taxonomy): Bacteria > Actinomycetota > Actinomycetes > Streptomycetales > Streptomycetaceae > Streptomyces. Next base: position 2,232,510 of record JAMYWE010000001.1, read on the forward strand.
CGGTACGCCGTTGTCCCGGACCAGGACGCCCCGGTCGAGGATCGCCCGCCACGCCCGGTGGCTGTCCTGGAAGCGGCCGAACTGCACGAAATTGGCGTCCGAGTCGGTGACCTCGTAGCCGGTCGCGCGCAGCTCGCGGACCAGCCGGTCCCGCTCGGTCTTCAGCTGCTCGACGTACCCCAGCAGCGTATCGGTGTGCTCCAGCGCGGCGAGCGCGGTGGCCTGGGTGACGGAGGACAGGTGGTACGGCAGCCGCACCAGCTGTACGGCGCCGACGACCGCCGGGTCGGCGGCCAGGTAGCCAGGCGCAGCCCGGCCGCGCCGAACGCCTTGGACATGGTCCGGAGAGGACCAGGTTCCGGCGGCCCTCGATCAGCGGCAGCAGCGAGGGTGGTGGCTGAACTCGCCGTACGCCTCGTCGAGCACCACCAGCGACGGCCGGGCGGCCTGCGCGGCGTCGTACAGCGCGCGGACGGTGTCGGCGTCGACGGCGGTGCCGGTGGGTTGTTGGGCGTGGTGACGAACACCACGTGCGGCCGGTGCTCGGCGATGGCCGTGCGCGCCGCGTCGAGGTCGATGGTGAAGTCCTCGCGGCGGGGCCGGAGATCCAGCCGGTGCCGGTGCCGCGCGAGATCAGCGCGTGCATCGAGTACGACGGCTCGAAGCCGATCGCGGTGCGGCCGGGGCCGCCGAAGGTCTGGAGGAGCTGCTGGATGATCTCGTTGGACCCGTTGGCGGCCCACACGTTCGCCGGGCCCACCGGGTGCCCGCGGTGCGGGTCAGATAGCGGGCCAGCTCGGTGCGCAGCTCGGTCGCGTCCCGGTCGGGGTAGCGGTTGAGGTGCCGGGCGGCCTCGGTGACGCGCTCGGCGATCCGCGCCACCAGCGCCTCGGGCAGCGGGTACGGGTTCTCGTTGGTGTTCAGGCGTACGGGCACGTCCAGTTGGGGGCGCCGTACGGGGACTTGCCGCGCAGCTCGTCCCGGAGGGAGGTCGTCCCAGGGGACGGGGAGGGATCGCGTGTCACTTGCCCGGAGGTACCTTCCAGTCGAACCTGGCCCTGACCGCGGCTCCGTGCGCGGGCAGGTCCTCGGCGTCGGCGAGCGTCACCACGTGCGCCGCGACGTCCGCCAGTGCCTCGCGGGTGTAGTCCACGACGTGGATGCCGCGCAGGAAGGACTGTACGGACAGGCCGGAGGAGTGGCAGGCGCAGCCGCCGGTGGGCAGCACGTGGTTGGACCCGGCGGCGTAGTCGCCGAGGAGACCGGGGCGTACGGGCCGACGAAGATCGCCCGGCGTTGCGCACCCGGGCGGCGACGGCCGGGCGTCGGCGGTCTGGATCTCCAGGTGCTCGGCGGCGTAGGCGTCGACGACCTTCAGGCCGTGCTCGACGCTGTCGACGAGGACGATGCCGGACTGCCGGCCGGTCAGGGCGGGGCGGATCCGCTCCTCGACGTGCTTGGTGGCGTTCGGCCCGTGGAGCTGGACCTCCAGCTCCTTCTCGACGGCGGCGGCCAGCTCCTCGGAGTCGGTGACCAGGACCGAGGCGGCGAGCGGGTCGTGCTCGGCCTGGCTGACCAGGTCGGACGCCACGTGCACCGGGTCGGCGGTGGCGTCGGCGAGGACGGCGATCTCGGTGGGACCCGCCTCGGCGTCGATGCCGATACGGCCCTTGAGCAGCCGCTTGGCGGCGGCGACGTAGATGTTGCCGGGGCCGGTGACCATGCTGGCGGGGCGCACTCGTCGGTGCCGTAGGCGAACATGGCGACGGCCTGGGCGCCGCCCGCCGCGTACACCTCGTCCACGCCGAGCAGCGCGCAGGCGGCGAGGATCGTGGGTGCGGCAGGCCGCCGAACTCGGCCTGGGGCGGGAGGTCACCGCGAGCGAGCCGACGCCCGCCTCCTGGGCGGGGACGACGTTCATCACCACGGACGAGGGTAGACCGAGCGTCCGCCCGGCACGTACAGGCCGACCCGCTCCACCGGCACCCACCGCTCGGTGACGGTGCCGCCGGGCACCACCTGGGTGGTGCGGTCGGTGCGCCGCTGCTCGCGGTGGACCAGCCGGGCGCGCCGGATGGACTCCTCCAGGGCGGCGCGGACCGCGGGTCGAGCGCGGCGAGGGCGTCGGTGAGCGCCTCGGGGCCACCGCGACCCGCTCGATGCTGACCCGTCGAACCGCCGCGCGTAGTCGATGAGCGCCGCGGTGCCACGATGGCGCACGTCGTCACAGATGGGCCGCACCGTCTCCAGCGCGGCCTCGACGTCCAACTCGGCGCGAGGCAGCAGATCGCGGTCGATTCCGCCTTCCGGGAAGGCGGCGCCGCGCAGATCGATTCGAGAGATCACACCACCAAGTGTGGCAGAACCCTCTGGCACCCGCCCCCGTATCAGCACCTGATACGGGTCCCCATAGGTTGGCCCTGACCGTTGGCGTTCAAGCGGTTACTCAGCGGGAATGGGACCCGTACACGCGTACGGAGCGCGGGAATCCAGGAGGGATGCGGCAGTGACCCAGCCTTACGACGGCGATCCGCCCCGGGGCTCGACCTGACCACGGCGGAGTGGGGCATGTGGCAGGCGTTCCGGAACGGCAGCACGCACGATCTGCGCTCCGCGCACAGCCAGCGCAACGACCCCACGGGCCCGCACGCCTGGGGCCCGAGCGCAGCGTGCGGGCCAGGGTGGTGGCGTTACTCCTGGTGGACGGGCCACCGGCGCAGCCGGGCGGGTGTCGGCGCTGAAGCTCAACGGGTGCACATCACCGGCACCCTCGATCTCGCGGGCGGCCGGATCGGGCCGTACGTGGAGCTGCGCAACTGCCGGTTCGAGCAGGAGATCCGGCTGGACGAGGCGCACTGTTCCACGCTGCGGCTGCTCGGCTGCTCGATCCCGCGGCTGGAGGGCGCCCGGCTGCGCACCGAGGGCGATCTGCAACTGCCGCGCTGCACCGTGGAGCACGGCATGCGGCTGACCGACGCGCACATCGGCACGGACCTGCTGCTCAACTACCTGGTCGTGAGACGGGACCGGCGGGGCAGGTCGATCAGCGCGGACGGGCTGAGCGTCGGGCAGGACCTCCAGGCGGAGATGGTCGAGTCGTACGGGAGATGACGCTGCGCGGCGCGCAGATCGGCGTCTCGTTCAGCCTGCGCGGCAGCCAGTTGCGCAATCCGTACGGCAAGCGGGCGCTGAACGCGCCGCAGTTGACGGTGGGGCGCAGTCTGCATCTGACCGCCGCCGGGATCACCACCTCGTCGTTCGCCTCGGCTCCACCCCGCCGTACGGGTGAGCAGCACCCACGCGCGGCACCCGGATCCAGCGGTTCGAGTGCGAGGGCGGGATGCGGCTGGACGACGGGCGGTTCGGCGACGCGATCGACTTCGACCAGGCGCGCTTCGTGATGGAGAACGACCAGGAGATGTCGCTGCGCCGGATCCAGACCCCGGAGCTGCGGTTCATAGGCGAACGTCCGCAGCGCGGGCGGGTGATCCTCTCCGGCGCGAAGGTCGTCAACCTCGTCGACAAGTCGGTGAGCTGGCCGGCCCCGGCGAGCTGACCATGGCCGGGTTCGCGTACGAGACGCTGATCCCGCGGCCACTTCCGCTGTCGCGGCGGCTGGAGTGGTGGCGGCGGCCACGCCGGAGTACGCGCCGGAGCCGTACGAGATGCTGGCGGGCGCGATGCGCGCGAGCGGCGAGGACGCGGACGCCCGCGAGGTGCTGCTGGCCAAGCAGCGGCGGCGGCGCGAGACCCTGCCCCGGCCGGAAGCTGTGGGGCTATCTCCAGGACTGGACGGTGGCCTACGGGTACCGGCCGGGGCGGGCCGCGGTGTGGATGGCGGTGCTGTGGGCGCTGGGTTCGGTGTACTTCTCGCAGAACCGGCCCCTGCCGATCAAGCCGGACGAGGCACCTCACTGGAACCCGTGGATCTACACCCTGGACCTGCTGATTCCGGTGGTCGATCTCGGCCAGGACAACGCGTGGCGGACCACGGGGCGGTGCAGTGGATCTCGGTGCTGACGATCATGTTCGGCTGGATCCTGGCGACCGCGGTGGCCGCCGGCGCCTCGCGCCTGCTGCGGCGCCAGTGAACACCGGCCCCTTGGCTATTAGGCTTACCCGACGTGACCACCGCGCGCCTTCCGCTCTTCCCGCTGAACACGGTGCTGTTCCGGGGCTCGTACTGCCCTGAACGTCTTCGAGCAGCGGTATCGCGCCATGATGCGCGACCTGTCGGAGCTGTCCGAGGACGGCTCCCGGCGCTTCGGCGTGGTCGCCATCCGCGACGGCCACGAGGTCGCGCCGAGCGCGACCGGCCTGCCCGACCCGGACGACAAGCCCGAGCCGGGCCCGGCGTCCGGTTCGGCCCCGACCCGATCCGGTCCTTCTACTCGGTGGGCTGCGTCGCCGACGCCGCCACCATCCGGGAGCAGGAGGACGGCACGTACGAGGTGCTGGCGACCGGCACCACCCGGTTCAAGCTGCTCTCCGTGGACGCCTCGGGCCCGTATCTGACGGCCGAGGTGGAGGAGTTGGAGGAGGAGCAGGGCGACGGGGCGGGGCCCTGGCCTCGGGGTGGTGCGGGCCTTCCGCACGTACCAGAAGCGGCTCGCGGGCGCCCGCGAGCGCACCCTGGCGACGGCGCAGGAGCTGCCGGGCGAGCCGTCGGTGCTCTCGTATCTGGTCGCGGCGGCGGCGGTGCTGGACACCCGGCCAAGCAGCGGCTGCTCCAGGCGCCCGACACCGCCGGCAGGCTGGCCGAGGAGCTGAAGCTGCTGCGCTCGGAGAGCGCGGTCATCGGCAAGCTGCCCTCGCTCCCGGCCGTGGACCTCACGCGGCAGCCGACCAGCCCCAACTGACAGCAGGACGATGGCCAAGAAGAAGCAGCGCGCCGCCACTCCCGCCACCGCCGCCCTGACCGCCGCGGACGTGCCGTTCACGCTGCACTCCTACGAGCACGACCCGGCGGCGCCCTCGTACGGCGAGGAGGCGGCGCGGGTGCTGGGCGTGGCGCGGGAGCGGGTGTTCAAGACGCTGGTCGCCGCGGTGGACGACCGGCTCACGGTGGCCGTCGTGCCCGTCTCGGCCTCGCTCGACCTCAAGGCGCTGGCCGCCGCGGCGGGCGGCAAGCGCGCGACGATGGCGGACCCGGCGGACGCCGAGCGCGCCACCGGCTATGTCCTCGGCGGCATCGCCCGCTCGGCCAGCGCAAACGCCTGCCGCTGGTGCTGGACGCCTCGGCGCGGGAACACCCACGGTCTACGTCTCCGCGGGCCGCCGCGGGCTGGAGGTCGAGCTGGCCCCGCGGATCTCGCGCGGCTCACCGGCGCGGTGCTCGCCGCGATCGCCCGCGCCTGACCCTGGACGGTTCGGGCCCCTCCGTTACGACCGGTAGGGAGGAGCGCCGCTCCCAGGGAGGACGCGTGTCGAAGAGGACCAGGAAGCGTCGCTGGCGGCTGAAGAAGAACAAGGCCAACCACGGCCGCCGCCCGGCGTAGGCCGACGCGTCGGCGGACGCGCAAGCCGCCGCCCACGAAGGGCGGCGGCTTTCGTACGTACTCGGGCGTCGGGCTCAGCCGTGCGGCGGCAGCTGCGGCTGCGGCATCTGCGCCGGTTCCGGGTCACGCGGCCCGAACAGGGCGGTCAGTCCCAGGTGTACGGCGGTCGCGGCCACCGGCCACGCCAGCAGCACGCCCTTGGCACCGAGCGCCAGCGGCCCGTCGAAGCGGCCCGCCCGGCCGACCGCCCGCGCGTGGGCGTCCACGTTCGTCTCCGGGCCGAGCCAGACCCCACGCGCCAGGCGACGACCGCGGCGAGCAGCCCGCCCAGGCCCAGCGCGACGACCAGCGGGATGCCGCCCTTCTTGCGGAACCAGAAGACGAGGGCGGCGCACACGGCGCCGAAGCCGAGGCCCAGCAGCGTGAAGGTGCCGTCCATGCCGATGACCTGCTCGCCCTCCGGGTCGAGCGGGAACCCGTTCTTGCCGTCCGAGATCATCGGGACGCGCGGGGCCAGCCACAGCCACAGGAGCCCGAGCAGCACCCGGAGACCACCACCGCGCCCGCGACCACGGCCGCCTGGACCAGCTCGGCGCGCAGCCCGGGGCCGTCGTCGTCGGAGGCCGCGCCGTACGGGCCGGGCGCGGGGTACGCGGGATGGACGGGCCCGCTGCCGTCGGCGGACGGCGGGGCTGGTCGGACGAGCCGTGCGGAGGCTGTTCGTGCGGCGTCAACGGTGCGGTCACCCCGTCATCGTGCCAGGCGGAGGGTCGGGTCGGTCGGCGGGAGGGCCCGCGGCGGATCACCGCACGGCCGCCCGGCGGTAGGCCCAGGTCGCCACGGCGAGCGACACCACGCCCACTCCCGCGCACACTCCCAGGTCGGCGCAGACCACGAGCCAGTCGGGCCGCGCGTCGAAGGAGCGCGCCAGGGCTTCCACACCGTACGTCGAGGGAGCAGATCCCGCGCGTACGACACCACGGTGGGCAGCCGGTCGGCGGGCAGGACGCCCAGCAGCAGCGCGGCCGACATGCCCAACTGGCCGCACAGGGTGGCCAGTTCCTGGCGGGCGCGAGCAGCCCGAGGGCCGCGCCGAGCCCCGCGAGGGCCGCGCCGGACAGCGGGATCACCGCGGCCAGCACCCACAGGTGGCCCATCGGCAACTGGAACAGCAGGCTTCCGGCGACGCCGGTGACGACGGTGCCGGGCACGGTGAAGGAGGCGTACGCGGCGGCGGCGCCGAGCACCACGGCGGCGGGCGGCACCGGCAGCGTGGCGTAGTGGTCGAGTCCGCCGCTCGCCCGCAGCTGGCCGAAGTACTGGGCGAGGAGGTTGAGCGCCACGAACGCGACGACCAGCACGGTGGATCCGGCGACGACGGCCCGCGACTCGTCCCCGCCGTCGGCGACCCGCGCATCAGGACCATGATCCCGATGGACTGGAAGGTCGCCACGAACAGCAGCGGGATGCGCGCCACCCGGGCCCGGAGAGCTGCGCGCGGTAGACGGCGGCGAGCGCGGGAAGAGCCGGGCGCGCGGGCCAGCGGGCGGGTCGGCCCGCCGGGCGGGCCGCCCGGCGCCGAGCAGCCCGGCGCGGACCCCGCCGTCCCGGGTCGCGCGCTCGGTACCTGCGCCTTCGGACACCGCCTCCGCGGGCACGACACTCACCTTGAGCTGCTCCTCTTCGGTACGGTCCGGTACGGCCGGTTCCGCCGGCGCGCCACCGCCCGGCCCGCGCCTCTCCCGGCGGACGGCGCGACGTCCCGACCCACCATAGAACGCGCCCGTACGGCCCTGCCGGTCCCCGCCCCGGTGTCCGTGTGGCGGTCACCACGGCCCGCCGGGCGCCGGTGGCGGTCCCGCGCGGCGCGCCCCTCACGCCGTCACCCCTGACCAGCCCCTCGGCGCCGCGGGTGGCGCCGCCGAGCGCCAGGTAGACGTCCTCCAGGCTCGGTGTGGCGAGGGTGAAGTCGTCCAGGGCGGCGAACGCGGGCCGCCGGTGACGGCCGCGATGGCGGCCCGCGCCTCCTCGGGGCCCAGCCGCAGCGTCCAGCGGCGCCCGGAGACCTGCGCGCCGTCGTGCAGCACGGCGACCTCGGGCACCTGCAACGGCGGTTCGGCCCGCCACACCAGGTCGACCCGGACCTCGTCGGCGACGAGCGCCTTGAGCCCGGCGGGGTGTCGCAGGCGATGAACTGCCCGCGCTCCATGACCGCGACCCGGTCCAGGTAGGTCTCCGCCTCGATGACGTTGTGGGTGACGAGCAGCACGGTCGTCCCGTGCCCGGCCCGCCGCCGGTCGATGGCCGCCCACACGGCGCGCCTGGCGACCGGGTCCATGCCGGTCGTCGGCTCGTCCAGGACGAGCAGCGGGCGCTCGCCGACCAGCGCGGAGGCGACGCAGGCCAGCCGCCGCTGGCCGCCGGAGAGCTTCTTCAGCGGGCGGGCGGCGATGTCGCGCAGGCCCAGTTCTTCGATGACCAGGTCCCGTTCGGCGCGGGCGGCGCGGGTGTCCAGGCCGCGCAGCCGCCCGGTGGTCTCGGCGGCGAGCGAGACGGTCAGTTCGTCCAGCGCGGTGGACTCCTGGCCGAGGTAGCCGATCAGGCGCGCGGCGCGCTCGGGTGGCGTACGAGGTCGTGGCCGAGGACGTCGACGGTGCCGCGGTCGGGGCGCAGCAGGCCGGTGAGCTGGCGAACCAGGGTGGACTTGCCCGCGCCGTTGGGGCCGAGCAGACCGAAGACCTCGCCCCGCTCGATGTCGAGGTCGATGCCGTCGTTGGCCCGTACGGCCGGTGCGGGCGGGCGCCGCGCCTGCCGCGGCCGGCCGGGTAGGTCTTGATCAGGCCGCGCACGGTGCACACCGCGCCGCCGTCCATCCCCTGTTTCGCGCCCGTCGTCACGAGTTATGAGGGTACGCGTTCGGGCCCGTGCGAACGGCCGCGGGCACCGGTGCGGGCGGCGGCTCCGGCCGGGTGGCGCCGGGCGGTCAGTCCTCGGGGACGCGTGGTCCGCGGCGGTGCGGGTGTCGATCTCCCGCCAGAACCCGGCCCTGATCGCGTAGCGGTCGTGCTCGTCGATCTGGTCGTCCTTGTGGGCGAGCAGCCCGAACCGGGCGGCGTAGCGCAGCAGCTCGCCGTCGATGCGGTGCGGAATACGCGGGTACTCCGTGGAGAGCTGCTGGAGGTGCCCGGAGTCGGAGAGCCGCTCGATCCAGCGGCGGGCGAAGACCTGGCCGACCTCGAAGGGTCGCCGCTGACGGCGGTGATGTCCTCCTCGCGGTCCGCCCAGCGCTGCTCGGCGCTGGTGAGCTGGGCGAGCATCGGGAGGTTGGCGGTCTCGGCGGCTCGCCGACCCGGCCGAGCCCCGGTCGATCCAGCCCTTGTCGGAGGACCAGCGCAGCGTGGCGTTGGCCGGGGCTGCTGGTTCGCGGCGGGGCGGTGGACGGGCGCGCAGCCCGCGAGATCCTTCGGGTGGGCACGCCCTGCCCGAGGGGCCGGGGGCGCGGGGCGGCGGGGCCGGGTGCGGCTCGGCGGGGCGCGTGGGGCGGGGTGACACCGTTGCTGGTGGTGGCCGTGTCGCCGGTGACCTGGCCCGCCGCCGCGGCTGCCGCGGCGGCGGTCTCCGGCAGCGGCGCGGAGAGGATGGCGGCGATCTCGGGGCGCGGGACGGCCGGGGAGGTGCAGGGGCGCAGAGGTCCTTGGCGCGCACGGCCCGGGTGATCCACGCGCGGTCCAGGACGCGCCGCTCGTCGGCCTCGGCGACCAGGTCCTCGGACTGGTTGTAGTCGCCGTCGGCGGCCTGGACCGCCCACAGGTGGACGGCCACGCCGTGTTCCTTGGCGGACATCAGGCCGGGCAGCAGGTCGCCGTCGCCGGTGACCAGGACGATGTCGGAGCAGGCACGGTTGCGCGCCAGCTCGGTCAGCTCGGCGTGCATGGCGGCGTCGACGCCCTTCTGGGCCCAGCGGCCGTCGCTGCGGGTCAGGGCGCCGAGCCGGACGGTGACCCGCGGCATGACGCGCAGCCTGCGGTGCTCGGGCTGGGGACGCGGTCGGGGGCGCCGTCGAACCAGTAGATACGCAGCAGGGGCGCTCGGTCTCCACCTCGGCGCGCTCCCGCAGCTCCTGATGAGGGTCCCGTGATCGACGGTGATGCGGGACCGGGCGGGTTCCCGGCGAGCAGGCTCGCGGCGGCGCCCAGCAGATAGCCGGCGTCCACCAGGACGACGCAGCGGTCCACGTTTTCCACCCTCTTTCGTCATATCCAGACGTCGGCGCCCCGCGCACAGCCGTGCCTCGGATTTCTCTTCGGCTTTCCTTCGAGTCTGCCCGACCCTGCGAGGGTTATCAGTTCGAACTCGATCAACGGCGTGGCGGATACGGCCTACCCGGAACGCTCCCTTCTCACTCACCGTAATTGTCCGAAATGCAGGCTGTGTAGCGGCGTGTCACTGTTCTTCCAGGGGTCGAACCCCAACTGGAGGCGCGAGGACCATGGGCAAGAACAAGAACCGCGATCGTCAGCGGCAGGCCCGTCAGAGCGAGCCGGGCACGGACCAGGCCACGGCGGGTTCGCGGGAGTCGGAGGCCCGGAGCGTCCGGCGCAGCGGGAGTTCCAGGAGAGCCGTGGTTCCGGCCGACAGAAGCGTTTCGGCCACAACTGATCAGCGCCGCGAAGCCGTTGAGGGGCATGCCCGGTGATCCGGGCACGCCCCTCGACGCACGGGGAACGCGCGCTTCACGGGCGGGCAGGCCCTCACGCGTGAGCGCGGCCGGGGACCCAGCGTGACGACCTCGGTCAGCCCGCCAGGCAGGCGGGCCCCAGCAGCACCTTCAGATCGCCGAACAGCGCGGGATCCGCGGTCACCCGGTGCCGGTCGAGTCGGAGCACGGTCGTCTTGCGCGCCCCTGGAGCTTGATGCGCACCTCCGTGGCCCCCGGTGGTGGTGAGCACCTCGCCGAGCTCTCGACGAGCGGCGGGGTGACCTTCACCGTCGGAATGGTGATCGTCACAGGCGCGTTGGCGGACGCCTCGGACAGGTCGGGGACCATCATCTCCATGGCGACGAGCCGGGGCACGTCCTCGCGCTTGTCCAGCCGCCCCTGACGAAGACGACGGTGTCCTCGGTGAGTTGGGTGGAGATCAGCTGGTAGGTGGCGGGGAAGAACATGCAGTCGATGGAGCCCGCGAGGTCCTCGACGGTGGCGATGGCCCAGGCGTTGCCCTGCTTGGTCATCTTGCGCTGCAACCCGGAGATGATGCCGCCGATGGTGACGATCGCCCGTCGGAGTGCTCGCCGCCGGTGAGCTGCGCGATGGCGGCGTCCGCCTTGTCGTTGAGCACGTGCTCGATGCCGAACAGCGGGTGGTCGGAGACGTACAGCCCGAGCATCTCCCGCTCCTGGGCCAGCAGGTACGCCTTGTCCCACTCGATGTCGGAGAACTCCACGTCGAGGCCGAAGCCGGGGCGCCGTCACCCGCTCCCGCGTCGTCGCCCATCCCGCCGAAGAGGTCGAACTGCCCCTCGGCCTCCTTGCGTTTCACCGCGACCACGTTGTCGATCATGGTCTCGTAGTGCGCCGTGAGGCCCTTGCGGGTGTGTCCCATCTCGTCGAAGGCACCGGCCTTGATCAGCGATTCCGTGGTGCGCTTGTTGCAGACGACCGCCTCGACCTTGTCCAGGTAGTCGGGGAAGGAGCTGTACTTCCCTTGGACTTGCGGCCGCGGATGATCGCCTCCACCACGTTCTGCCCGACGTTGCGGACCGCGGTGAGGCCGAAGAGGATCACGTCGTCGCCCTGGGCGGTGAAGTTCGCCTCGGACTCGTTCACGTTCGGGGTGAGCACCTTGATGCCCATGCGGCGGCACTCGTTGAGGTAGATCGCCGACTTGTCCTTGTCGTCGCGCACGGAGGTCAGCAGCGCCGCCATGTACTCGGCCGGGTAGTTGGCCTTCAGATACGCGGTCCAGTACGTGACCAGCCCGTACGCCGAGGAGTGGGCCTTGTTGAAGGCGTAGCCCGCGAAGGGCACCAGCACGTCCCACACGGCCTGGATGGCCTCGTCGGAGTAGTCCCGGTCCCGCATGCCCTGCTGGAAGGGGACGAACTCCTTGTCCAGGACCTCCTTCTTCTTCTTTCCCATCGCGCGGCGCAGCAGGTCGGCCTGGCCCAGCGAGTACCCGGCGAGCACCTGCGCGGCCTTCTGTACCTGCTCCTGGTACACGATGAGGCCGTAGGTGATGCCGAGGACCTCCTTGAGCGGCTCCTCAAGCTCCGGGTGGATCGGGGTGATCTCCTGCTGGCCGTTCTTGCGCAGGGCGTAGTTGATGTGCGAGTTCATGCCCATCGGGCCCGGCCGGTACAGGGCCGAGACGGCGGAGATGTCCTCGAAGTTGTCGGGCTTCATCATGCGCAGCAGGGAGCGCATCGGGCCGCCGTCGAACTGGAAGACGCCGAGGGTGTCGCCGCGGCAGAGGAGTTCGAAGGTCTTGGGGTCGTCCAGCGTCAGGTCGAGCAGCTTGAGGTCGACGCCCTTGTTGGCCTTCACCATCTTGACCGCGTCGTCCATGATCGTCAGGTTGCGCAGGCCGAGGAAGTCCATCTTCAGCAGGCCGAGCGACTCACAGGTGGGTAGTCCCACTGGGTCACGACCTGGCCGTCGTTCTTCGGCGAGAAGACCGGCACGTGGTCGGTCACCGTCTCGCTGGACATGATCACGCCGGCCGCGTGCACGCCCATCTGCCGCACCAGGCCCTCGATACCGCGCGCGGTGTCGATGACCTTCTTCACGTCCGCCTCGTTCTCGTACATCCCGCGCACCTCCCCGCCCGCTGTAGCGGGGTGCTTCTCGTCGGTGATGCCGGACAGCGGGATGCCCTTGCCGAGGACGTCGGCGGGCATGGCCTTGGTGATCCGGTCGCCCATCGCGTACGGGTAACCGAGCACGCGGGCGGAGTCCTTGATCGCGTTCTTGGCCTTGATGGTGCCGTACGTGCCGATCTGGCAGACCTTGTCGGCGCCGTACTTCTCAGTCACGTACCGGATGACCTCACCGCGCCTGCGCTCGTCGAAGTCGATGTCGACATCGGGCATGGACACGCGCTCGGGGTTGAGGAACCGCTCGAAGATCAGCCCGTGTTCGACCGGGTCGAGGTCGGTGATGCCCATCGCGTACGACACGATCGAACCGGCCGCGGAGCCTCGGCCGGGGCCGACCGCGATGCCGTTGTTCTTCGCCCACATGATGAAGTCGGCGACGACGAGGAAGTACCCCGGGAACCCCATCTGGATGATGACGTCCATCTCGTACTCGGCGAGCTTCTGCCGGTCCTCGGGGACCCTGCTCGGGTAGCGGCGGGCCATGCCGCGCCTGACCTCCTCCTGGAACCAGGAGACCTCGGTGAACCCTCCGGCACGTCGAAGCGCGGCATCAGGTCCCGCTTGTCGAACCACCCCGTGGTGTCGACCTGTTCGGCGACCAGCAGGGTGTTGGCGCACCCTCCTGCCAGGCGTCCGAGGAGTCGATGGCGTACATCTCCTCGGTGGACTTCAGGTAGTAGCCGGTGCCGTCGAAGCGGAAGCGGTCGGGATCGGAGAGGTTCTTGCCGGTCTGCACGCACAGCAGGGCGTCGTGCGCCACGGACTCGCGCGCGTAGGTGTAGTGCGAGTCGTTGGTGACCAGCGGCGGGATGCCGAGCTTCTGCCGACCTCCAGCAGCCCGTCGCGGACCCGGCGCTCGATCTCGATGCCGTGGTCCATCAGCTCCAGGAAGTACCGGTCCTTGCCGAAGATGTCCTGGTACTCCGAGGCGGCCTTGAGCGCCTCGTCGAACTGGCCGAGGCGCAGCCGGTCTGGAGCTCGCCGGAGGGGCAGCCGGTGGAGGCGATCAGCCCCTCCGACCACTGGGCGATGGTCTCCTTGTCCATCCGCGGCCACTTGACGAAGTAGCCCTCCATGTACGCGTCGGAGGAGAGCCGGAAGAGGTTGTGCAGCCCCGTCTTGTTCGACGCCCAGATCGTCTTGTGGGTGTAACCGCCGGAACCGGAGACGTCGTCGCGCTTCTGGTGCGGCTGGCCCCACTGCACCCGGCGCTTGTAGCGCCGCGACTCGGGGCGACGTACGCCTCGATCCCGATGATCGGCGTGATCCCCGCGCCGGTCGCCTGCTGGTAGAAGTCGTACGCGCCGTGGAGGTTGCCGTGGTCGGTCATGGCGATGTGCGACATGCCCATCTCGCCGCACGCGTTGAACATGTCCTGAGCCGCGCGGCACCGTCCAGCAGCGAATACTGCGTGCACGTGCAGGTGCGTGAAGGGCGGCTTGGTCACGGTGGCAGACCTCCGGCGAACGGCAGACGACGACTGGGCGGATCAGCTTGAAGGTTACCCCTCCGCACTGACAGCGGACGGGCACTCGCGAGTAGCCTCGGGCGTTGACGCGGCAGACCCACCGCGGGTCCTTTCCCCTCGTCCGAAGCACCAGGAGGCGCAGCGCGATGTCGACCCAGCAGGCCCAGGCGGAGCAGCGCGGCGAGCGGATTCTCGCCGTTTTCGACACCGCCTTCGGCGAGCTGCTCGCCGCCGACCCGGCTGCCTTCCGGGTGAAGTTCCGGAAGATGGCCGCGTCCGCCTTCGCCTTCTACCGCGGCACCGCCTGCCTGTTCTACGCCGACCTCGACGAGGACCCTGCCGAGCGCGACGGCGGCCCGTACCTGGACGAGCGCACCTCCGGGTCTGGATCCACGGCGATCTGCACGCGGAGAACTTCGGCACGTACATGGACGCCAACGGTCGGCTGATCTTCAACGTGAACGACTTCGACGAGGCGTACGTCGGCCCGTTCACCTGGGACATCAAGCGCTTCGCCGCCTCCGTGGCGCTGATCGGCTACACCAAGGCGCTCAGCGACGAGAAGATCGGCGAGCTGGTGCGGATCTACGCCGCCGCCTACCGCGAGCGGATCCACGCGCTGGCGGTGGGCGCCAAGGACGACGAGGTGCCGCCCTTCACCCTGGACACCGCCGAGGGCCCGCTGCTGGCGGCGTTGCGGGTGGCCCGCTCGCTGACCCGCTTCGGGCTGCTGGAGACGATGACCGAGGTCCGCGACTTCGAGCGGCGGTTCTCCGCCGACGGCGGCACCGTCGAGCTGGACGCCGCCACCCGCTACAAGGTCCTGGCCGCCTTCGACGGCTACCTGGAGACGCTGCCCGAGTCCTCCCTGACCCGGCCGGACTCCTACCGGGTCAAGGACGTCGTCGGACGCCGCGGCATCGGGATCGGCAGCGCCGGGCTGCCCTCGTACAACATCCTCCTGGAGGGCAACAGCGACGCCCTGGAGAACGACGTGGTGATCTACATGAAGCAGGCGCAGACCCCGGCGGTCTCCCGGCACGTCACGGACGCGCGCGTGCGCGACTACTTCCAGCACGAGGGCCACCGCACGGTCATCTCGCAGCGCGCCTCCAGCAGCACGCCGACCCGTGGCTGGGCTGGACGGAGCTGGAGAGCGAGGGGTGGGCACCGGCCAGCTGGTCGCCGAGGTCTCCCGTACGCGGTCGACCTCGACTGGTCCGACCTGGACGACCCGACGGAGATCGCGGCCGTCGTCGCCGACCTCGGCCGGGCCACGGCCACCATGCACGCGGCGGCCGACGACCAGAGCGGGCACTCCCTGGTGCCGTTCTCCACCGAGCGCGCCATAGACGCGGTGATCTCCGCCGACGAGGACGGCTTCGCGGACATGCTGGTGGACTTCGCGCACTCCTACGGGCACGCGCGCGTGCCGACCACCAGATCTTCGTGGACCTCTTCCGCAACGGCCGCATCCCGGGCTCTGACCCATCCCCGCCCTGCGCCCCGAGCGGCGCCGCGGTGCCGGGCCCGCGCCGGGAACGGGCGGGCCCCGGCTCCTTGAGCGCTCACGCGGCCCCTACAAGGCGGCGTGGCACAATCGGGAATCATGGAAGGGACGGCACGGCAGCTCAGGGCGCTGCGCGCGGCGCTCTTCACCGCCATGTGCGTGACGCTGTCGACCACGTCGCACGTGCTGCTCTCCCGGTCCCCGCTGCCGCTGGCCACCGTCGCCGCCCTCGGGGCCGCCGTCTTCGTCATCGCGTACGCCCTGGCGGGCCGGGAGCGGCGCTACTGGAGCATCGTCTGCCTCCTGGTCCCGCTGGAGCTGGCGGCCGACACCGTCTTCACCACCGGCCAGAACGCCTGCTACGGACAGTCCGGCGGCCCCGTCGCGGGCTTCGCTGCGCGCCATGGGCGTGGACGTGCTGTGCGGCGGCGGCGACCTCGGCGGTCCCCTGGCCCGGATGGCCGCCCCGGCGGCCCCGGCGCCCAGGTGCCCGCCGCCGTGAACTCCGCCACACCCTGGCTGCTGCTCGCCGCGCACGTCGTGGTCGGCCTGCTCGCCGCCGCCTGGCTGCGGCGCGGCGAGGCCGCCTTCACGCGGCTGCTGCTGGCGGTCGCCGGTTTCGCCTTCCGTCCGCTGCTGCTGGCCGTCGCGGCGGTCGCCCCGGCCGTCCGCCCGCGGCCCGCCCGCCCGGTCCGTACGGCCCGCGCGCCGGGCCCCGGCGCTGCCCCTCCGTGCACTCCGTCGTACGCCGTGGGCCGCCGTGCCCGGCCGCCCGCTGACCCGCCCGGGCGCGGCGGTACCGCCACCCACGACGACCCACGATTCCGACGGAGAACACCACCATGAGCCAGCGCAACAACCAGAAGAACAAGCAGGCCGCCCGTGAGCGGATGCGCGCCGAGCGTGAGCGGCAGGCGAAGAAGGACAAGGTGCGCCGCCAGCTGACCGTCGGCGGCGGCGTGATAGCCGTGCTCGCGATAGCCGCCGGCATCGGCATCGCGGTGAGCAACGCCACCAGCGGCAGCGACAACTCCAAGGTCAGCAGCGCCGCCTGGAAGAAGGACGCGGAGAAGACCACCCTGGCCAAGCCCGCCAACACCAGCGGCAAGGACGGCACGACGGTCGTCATCGGCGACAAGGACGCCAAGAACACGCTGCACGTCTACGAGGACATGCGATGCCCGGTGTGCTCCCAGTTCGAGCAGGCCTCCGGTGAGACGGTCCTCAAGGACATCAAGGACGGCACCTACAACGCCCAGTTCACGATGGGCACCTTCATCGACGAGAACAAGCAGCTCAGCGGCTCCGGTTCGAAGAACGCGCTGAGCGCGCTGGGCGCGGCGCTGAACGTGAGCCCGGACGCCTTCCTCGACTACAAGAAGGCCCTGTTCTCGGAGAAGAACCACCCGGCGGAGACCGACGACGCCTTCTCCGACGACCAGAAGCTGATCGACATCGCCCAGGAGGTCAAGGAGCTGAAGGGCAACGCGAAGTTCGAAAGCGCGGTGAAGAAGGGCACCTACGACAAGTGGGCGCTGGCCATGTCCAAGACCTTCGACAGCGCCAAGAACGTCTCCGGTACCCCGACCTTCTTCCTCAACGACCAGAAGCTGGTGGTGAACTCCCAGGACCAGGCGCCCATGACGCCGGACCAGTTCACGCCGCTGGTGCAGAAGTACCTGAAGAAGTAGGCGCGCCGACGACGACGTGAGCGCGGCGCACGCGAGGCGGGCGGGAGAACTTCCGGAGTTCTCCCGCCCGCCGCCGTACGTGCCCCGCCCTTGCCGCCGTACGTGCCGACCTTAAGGTGAGCGTCCGCCGCGCGGCTACAGGTCGGCCAGGAACCCCAGGGCGACCCGCCACGCCGACTCCGCCGCCTCCTCGTCGTAGTCGGGCAGCAGCGGGTCGGTGAAGACGTGCCCGGCGCCGGGTAGCGGTGCACCTCCACGTCCGCCCCGGCCCGCCGCATCCGCAGGTACCAGGCGTTCAGCCAGTCGTGCGGCTCGAAGGGTCGGGGTCGGCGACGTGCAGTTGCACCGGCAGGTCCGGCGCCGTCGCGCCGTCGGCGATGTCCGAGGTGCCGTGCATCAGCAGCAGGCCGCGCGCCTTCTCGTCGCCCAGCGCGAGGTTCTGGGCCAGCGCGCCGCCCAGGAGAAGCCCGCGTACACCAGCCCCGGTCCGACAGCGGCGCGGCGACCGCGATGGCGCGCTTGAGCAGCTCCTCGGAGCCGATCTCCTCCTTGATCGCCATGCCGTCCTCGATGCTGTCGACGCTCCGCCCGTCGTACAGGTCCGGACGTGCACCTCGTGCCTCGCGGCGCGCAGCCGGTCGGCCGCCGCGTGCACGGCGGGCCGCAGGCCGTACGCGGAATGGAACAGAAGAATCGTCGAAGAGGCGGTCACGTCGTCACTCCCTGTCGGTCAATCGCGCTTCGCCCATCGTGCCAGTTACGGTCGGTGGGTAGCGGACAGCGAAGACCCAACGGAAGGAACGAGGTGTAGGTGTCCATGGAGGACGTACTCCGTCCGCTCGCCGTCGTCGCCGGAGCCCTGGTCGTCACCCTGCTCATCGGCTGGTGCGCGGATCAGCTGCTGCGCCGCACCGACGCGCTGCACGCCGACACCCCGCTGTGGGTCTGCTGCGCCGGTGTCGGCTGCCCTCCAGGTCACCGTGTGCTCCGCGCTGCTGCTGGGGTCGCACGACCAGAGCGGGAACCAGTTCGCCGACCGGCACGCGGGAGCCATCTCGCAGCTGCTGACGCTGGTGCTGATCGCCGCCGCCGCCTGGCTGGCGGTGCGCATATCGGCCGCCATAGTGGAGTCCACCTACTCCCGGTACGCGGCCGGGCGCACGACCGGGCGCGGGTGCGCCGGGTGCGTACCCAGGTGACGCTGATCCAGCGGGTGGTGACCGCGGTCGTCGGGTGGTCGCGGCGGCCGCGATGCTGCTGACCTTCCCGGACATGCGCACCTTCGGGCGTCCATGCTGGCGTCCGCCGGGATCGTGGGCATCGTGGCCGGTATCGCCGCCCAGTCGACCCTGGGCAACCTTTTCGCCGGTCTCCAGATCGCCTTCGGCGACATGGTGCGAATCGGCGACACGGTGGTGGTGGACGGCGAGTGGGGCACGGTCGAGGAGATCACGCTGACGTTTCTGTCGGTACGGACCTGGGACGAGCGCCGCATCACCATGCCGGTGTCGTACTTCACCGGCAAGCCCTTCGAGAACTGGTCGCGCGGGGCACCCGGAAGACCGGCGCGGTGCTGTTCCACCTCGACCACCGCGCGCCCGTGGAGGCGATGCGCGAGAAGCTGTCGGAGATCGTCCACGACTGCGAGGCGTGGACGGCCGGAGCTTCGCGCTCGCCGTCGTCGACACCACCCCGAGCACCATCCAGGTACGGGCGACGGTCACGGCCGCCGACGCGGACGACGCGTGGATCGCGCGCTGCGCGGTGCGCGAGCGGATGATCACGTGGCTGAGCCAGGAGCACCCGTACGCGCTGCCGCGCATCGTCACCACGTCCGGCACGGAGATCACGTCAGCCGGAGAGATCACGTCAACCGGAGAGCGCGTCCGCCACGGAAGCCGCGTCGACCACGAAGACCGCGTCCGCCACGGCGGAGGTCCCGTCCGCCAGGGAGGCGGCCTCCGGCACGAAGGTCGCGTCCGGCGCGTCCGGCGCGGACGGCGCGTCTGGCACCGCGCCCTACGGGCGGGGACCGGCGGCGGGCTCAGCGGATGCGGAGGCTGCGCATGTCGAGCTGTCGTAGCACCCGGTCGACCACCTGCGGGTCCGCGCCCGGCTCGGCACGGGCGGACAGCACCTCGTGCCGGGCCGCGGACAGCAGCTCGGCCTGGATCGCCTGAGCCCGCTTGATCCGCCGGATCCGCTTGTCGTGACTCGCCCGCCGCTCGTCGTCCACGATGTCGGGCGAGATCCTGGCCGCCAGGTCGTACACGCGCCTGACCAGTTGCTCGACGATCTCGTCGGAGAGTTCCTCGGCGTCGGCGATCTCCCGCAGCCGACGCCGGGACGCCTTCATCACACGGATCGCCAGCTCGTGTTCCAGCTCCTCCTCGGCCGCCGTGTCCGCCTCCACCCGCAGCTTCCTGACGAGCCAGGGCAGCGAGAGGCCCTGCACCAGCAGGGTGACCAGGACCACGCAGAAAGCGACGAAGGTGATCTCGTCGCGAGCCGGGAAGGGCGCGTTGTGGTCGTCCTCGAAGGGGATGGCGAGGGCCAGCGCGACCGACGCCACCCCGCGCATCCCCGCCCACCACATGACCGTGGTCTCCCGCCAGGTCAGCGGGATGTCCTCGTCGTAGTCGCGCTTGCGGTGCAGCCGTTTGGCGAGCCACGCGGCAGGCAGCAGCCACAGCAGCCGTACGCCGATGACGACGGCGACCACGGCCGCGCCCGCCCCCAGCATCTGCCCCCACCGGCCGGACGCGGTACCGAAGACGTGGTGCAGTTCCAGACCGATGAGGCCGAAGGCGACGCCGGTGACGAGGGTGTCGACGACCTCCCAGAACGTGTTGCCCGCCAGTCGGCCCAGCACGTCGTCCGGGTCCACCGCGTACTCCGCGAGGAACAGCGCGGTGGTGAGCACGGCGAGCACCCCGGAGCCGCCCAGTTCCTCGGCCAGCACATAGCTGACGAACGGTACGAGGAGGCTGAGCCCGATCTGGAGGGTCGGGTCGCCGAGCATGCCCATGAGCTTGTTCGTCAGCCAGCCCAGCACGAGCCCGACGGCCACGGCGACCACCGCCGAGAGCACCAGCACCCCGGCCGCCTCGCCCACCGAGAAACTGCCGCTGACGGCGGCGGTGAGGGCGACGTGGTACAGCACGATCGCGGTGACGTCGTTGAACAGCCCCTCACCCTCCAGGATCGACACCATGCGGCGCGGCAACCCGAGCTTTCCGGCCACCGCCGTCGCCGCGACGGGGTCGGGCGGGCGACGAGCGCGCCGAGCACGACGGCCGCGGCGACGGTCAGCCCGGGGACGACGGTCTGGGCGACGGCGGCGACCGCGGCCGTGGTGACGAACACCAGGGCGACGGCGAGCAGGAAGATCGCTCTTCGGTTGGCCGCGAACTGCCGCCAGGAGGTGCGCTGTACGGACGCGTACAGCAGCGGCGGCAGCACCAGCGGAAGGATGTAGCCGGGCGGCACCTCCACGTTCGGTACGAACGGGAGCAGGGCGAGCACGCCACCGCCGACCGTCATCAGGACCGGCGAGGGCAGCCCCAGCCGGTCGCCGAGCGGGACCATGACCACGGCGCCCAACAACAGCACGAACAGCAGGGCGAGCTGGTCCACGTCGGCGTTCCTCCAGGTCGGAATGTGATCGATCCAGCCTTAAGCCTGCCATGGTGTGGCTGATACTCGATCTTCGCCCCGGAATAAGAACATCCGGTTACCGTCGGCCCACGCCTGCCGCGCGGCGCACACTCCCCAGCGCCCGCTCCGCCGTACAGCACGCACCACGGCACCGCACGCACCACGCACCGCACGCACCACACGCCGCACCGCACGCACCACGCGCCGGAACCCGGTCCGCCTACAGCCCCGCCGCATCGCCCGGTGCGCGATCCCGGCCTCCGGGAACTCGTCGCCGAACGCGACGTACCCGAGCCGCTCGTAGAACCGCAGCGCGCCGGTCTGCGCCTCCAGGTACACCCGGACAGCCCGAGCCGCCGCGCCTCGTCCTCCACCGCCCGTACGAGCGCGGCGCCGAGACCGGTGCCGCGCTCCGCCGGTACGACGGCGAGGCGGCCCAGCACGGCCGTGCTGGCGCCGTCGACACCGGCCCCGCCGTACTTCTTGTCGGCCGCGGGCCCGTACAGGAAGCGCGCGGTACCCACCGGCCGACCGTCGCGGGCGCGGGCGAGGACGTGCCGGGCGTGCACGTCGTAGGCGTCCATCTCCTCGGCCTCGGAGATCCCCTGCTCCTGGACGAACACCTCGCGGCGCACCGCGTGGCAGCCGCTCAGGTCGCCGTCCCCGCCGACAGCCGTGATCTGGTACGCCTCCGCGCCCATCAGGCGCTCTCCGCTCGGACGATGTCCAGCGCGCGCCGCAGGTCCTCGGGATAGCCGCTCTCGTACTCCACCCACGCGCCGTCGGCCGGGTGCGTGAAGCCGAGCCGCATCGCGTGCAGCCACTGCCGGGTCAGCTTCAGCCGGGTCGCCAGCGTCGGGTCGGCACCGTAGGTCAGGTCGCCGACGCACGGGTGGCGGTGGGCGGACATGTGCACCCGGATCTGGTGCGTACGCCCCGTCTCCAGCTTGATGTCCAGGAGGCTGGCGGCCCGGAACGCCTCGATCAGGTCGTAGTGGGTGACGCTGGGCTTGCCCTCGGCGGTCACGGCCCACTTGTAGTCGTGCTGTGGATGGCGCCCGATGGGCGCGTCGATGGTGCCGCTCATCGGGTCCGGGTGGCCCTGCACCAGCGCGTGGTAGCGCTTGTCCACGGTGCGCTCCCGGAACTGCTGCTTGAGCAGGGTGTACGCGCGCTCGGACTTGGCCACCACCATCAGCCCGGAGGTGCCCACGTCCAGCCGGTGCACGATGCCCTGGCGCTCGGCGGCGCCGGAGGTGGAGACGCGGTAACCGGCCGCGGCGAGGCCGCCGATCACGGTGGGGCCGCTCCAGCCGGGGCTGGGGTGGGCCGCGACACCGACGGGCTTGACGATCACCACGACGTCGTCGTC
Organism: Streptomyces sp. M19; assembly: GCA_038070365.1. GTDB lineage: Bacteria > Actinomycetota > Actinomycetes > Streptomycetales > Streptomycetaceae > Streptomyces. The sequence continues at coordinate 2,254,581 of JAMYWE010000001.1, forward strand.
GTCGTGGATGATCTCCATGCCCTCGACGGGCTCGGCCACGACCCGTACGGGCTGCGGGGCGGCGGGCATCTCGACCTCGATCCAGGACCCGCCGGTGACCCGGTCGGACTTCCCGGCCACACTGCCGTCGAGCTGGACCTTGCCACCGGCGGCCAGTTCGGCCGCCTTGGTCCGTGAAAAGCCGAACATACGGGCCAGGGCGGCGTCGACGCGCTCACCCTCCAGGCCGTCCGGCACCGGCAGCGTACGGATCTCGGGAACTGTGCTCACCCGTCGAGTATGCCGGACCGCGCGGACCGCTTCGTACGCGTGCGCGCACGCGCGTGGGCGCCACCGCCGGGCACGCGCGTGCGCACGCGCCGTCCATGACCCCGGTCCGCCGCCCGCGGGTCAGTCGCGGTGGATCGTGCCGTCCGGGTCGAGACCGCGGAAGGAGAGGATCACTATCAGGAAGCCACCGCAGACGATGGCCGAGTCCGCGAGGTTGAAGACCGCGAAGTGCGAGGGCGCGATGAAGTCCACCACCGCGCCCTGGAGGCCGCCCGGGGCGCGGAAGACCCGGTCGGTGAGGTTTCCGAAGGCACCGCCCAGCAGCATGCCGAGCGCCACGGCCCACGGCAGGCTGTAGAGCTTGCGGGCGAGGCGCGCGATCACCACGATCACACCGGCCGCGATCACCGTGAAGACGATGGTCATGGCCTCGCCCACGCCGAAGGCCGCGCCCTTGTTGCGGATCACCTCGAACTGGAGCCAGCTGCCGAACACCTCGACGGGCTCACGGTGTTCCAGCTGCGCGACCACCAGCAGCTTGCTGCCGAGGTCGAGGAGGTAGGCGCAGAGGGCGACCGCGAGCAGCACGGCGATACGCCGCCTGCCTCTGGCCGCCGCACCGTCCGCGCCCGCGGCGGTCTCCCCGTCCGCGCTCACGGCGACGTCCGCGTCCGTGTCCTCCCGGCCCTTACCGGCATCTGGCGTACCGATGGCCTGCTCCGCCTCTGTCACGTGAGTCCCTCAACCTCGTCCGGGGTCCCGACCCCGCCCGGCTGAGGTCGAGGGTACGGCACACACGCACCGCGGTCAGCGCCGCTCCTGACGCTGCTTGCACTCGACGCAGAGCGTGGCCCGCGGGAACGCCTGCATACGGGCCTTGCCGATCGGCTGCCCGCAGTTCTCGCACAGCCCGTACGTACCGGCGTCCAGCCGCTGGAGGGCGCGCTCGGTCTGGAGCAGCATCTCGCGCGCGTTCCCGGCCAGCGCCAGCTCGTGCTCGCGCGTGATGTTCTTGCTGCCGGTGTCGGCCTGGTCGTCCCCGGCGCCGTCACCGGAGTCCCGCATCAGTCCGGTGATGGCCTGCTCGGAGGCGCGCAGCTCGTCGTGGAGCCGGTCGGTCTCGGCCTGCAACTCGGTGCGGGCCTCGGCGACCTCCTCGGGCGACCACGGATCCTCGCCGGGCCGTACGGCCAGCTCGCCGGGCGCGGCCGTACGGGCCTTGGGCACCGCGGTGGCCGTCGCGGCGGTCTTGTCCGTGGTCGACGCCCCACCCGGAGTCTTCTTAGCAACCACTTTCCTGGCTCCCGTCTTCTTCGCGGGCACCGCCTTCTGGCCGGTGCGGCCTTCTTGGCCGTGGCTTTGCGGGCCGTGGCCCGCTTGGCCGCCTCTTCGCCGGTGCCGCCCCGCGTCCTCGGCGGGGCGGAACTCCCGGCGGGCCCGGCGGTCCGCTTCCTGGCTGTGGCGCTCTTCTTCGTGGCCCCGGCCGCGGCCTCCCCGGCGGTGCGGCCTTCGCGTCCCCGTGGCTCCGGCGTCCCCGGTGGCCCCGGTGTCCTGCGCGGATCCGGTGTCCTTCGCGGCCCCGTGGCCTTGGCGGCGGTGGTGCTCCTGGTGGCCTTCGCGGTCGTGGTGGTCTTCCTCGTCGACGCCGGCTTCTTCGCCGGTGCTGTCTTCTTAGCCACCATGGCCGTGGCCCCTTCACATATTGTGATCTTGCTCGCGAATCGTGCCGGAACGATAAATCGACTTCGAGCACGCGGCAACGGGGCACGCCGCCGGTTTCGCCGGGCACATCCGCGGGCCGGGCCGGTCTCCAGCGTTGTGCCCTCTCTCCGCCCGGTAATCCGGGCCCGTACCGGGAGCCGACACCGGCCGGATACATTCCCGCGCTCCCGCGCCCGGCGTATCGCCATTCGAGTCAGCGCCCCGGACGCCGGTACCTCACTCGGCGCAGCGCGGGAAACCGGAGCTCGCGCGGGCGCCGGAATTCCGTCGGCCGCATCTCGTGCCGCCCCGTACACTGGGCGCAGCGAAAGGCGTGGATGGGGACCAGTAGCGTCGTAAGCGGCCATGAGCGACCCGGGGACGGTGCGAGCCCGGGGCGAGCGCGACGTGAAGCATCGCCCGGAGCTGCCGGAAGAACCCCGCACTGGGTCAGTAGAACCGGCGTCGCGGCCCCAATGAGGGGTCGGGAGCACTCACTCCCGGCCAAGGAGGGTGGTACCGCGGGAGCGTTCGCAGCTCTCGTCCCTCCGACGGAACGCACCGCGCACCCCGTGTCCGCCGGAGGAAGAAACCCCCATGAACCAGCCGCGTCAGCCGCTGTACCGCCAGGTTCCCGCCCAGGTCGACCTGCCCGCCCTGGAGCGGGCCGTGCTCGACTTCTGGCAGGAGAACAAGGTCTTCGCGCGCACCCTGGAGCAGTCCGAGGGCCGTCCCGAGTGGGTGTTCTACGAGGGCCCGCCGACGGCCAACGGCATGCCGGGCGCCCACCACATCGAGGCCCGCGTCTTCAGGACGTCTTCCCCGCTTCCGCACCATGCGCGGCTACCACGTCGGCCGCAAGGCGGGCTGGGACTGCCACGGCCTGCCGGTGGAACTGGCGGTGGAGAAGGAGCTGGGCTTCAGCGGCAAGCCGGACATCGAGGCGTACGGCATCGCCGCCTTCAACGACAGGTGCCGCGAGTCGGTGACCCGGCACACCGACGCCTTCAGCGAGCTGACCCGACGGATGGGCTACTGGGTCGACCTGGAGGACGCCTACCGCACCATGGACCCGGAGTACATCGACTCCGTGTGGTGGTCGCTGAAGGAGATCTTCGCCAAGGGCCTGCTGGTCCAGGACCACCGGGTCGCCCCTGGTGTCCGCGCTGCGGCACGGGCCTGTCCGACCACGAGCTGGCGCAGGGCTACGAGACGGTCGTGGACCCCTCGGTCTTCGTCCGCTTCCCGCTGACCTCGGGCCCGCTGGCGGGCGACGCCGCCCTCCTGGTGTGGACGACCACGCCCTGGACGCTGGTCTCCAACACGGCCGTCGCCACGCACCCGGACGTCACGTACGTGGTCGCCACGGACGGCCGGGAGCGCCTCGTCGTCGCCGAACCACTGCTGGACAAGGCGCTCGGGGAGGGCTGGGAGGCCACCGGCGAGACCTTCACCGGCCGCGAGATGGAACGCTGGAGCTACCAACGCCCCTTCGAGCTGGTCGAGTTCCCCGCCGAGGCCCACTACGTGGTGAACGCGGAGTACGTGACCACGGAGGACGGCACCGGACTGGTCCACCAGTCCCCGCCTTCGGTGAGGACGACCTCAAGGTCTGCCGCTCGTACGGGCTGCCGGTGGTCAACCCGGTCCGCCCCGACGGCACCTTCGAGGAGGAACTGGGCCTGGTCGGCGGGCAGTTCTTCAAGAAGGCCGACGAGGCGCTGACCGAGGACCTCAAGGCACGCGGCCTGCTCTTCCGGCACGTGCCGTACGAGCACAGCTACCCGCACTGCTGGCGCTGCCACACCGCGCTGCTCTACTACGCGCAGCCGTCCTGGTACATCCGCACCACCGCGATCAAGGACGAGCTGCTGCGGGAGAACGAGCGGACCAACTGGTTCCCCGAGTCGGTCAAGCACGGCCGCTACGGCGACTGGCTGACCAACAACATCGACTGGGCCCTGTCCCGCAACCGCTACTGGGGCACCCTGCTGCCCATCTGGCGCTGCGCCGAGGGCCATCTGACCTGCGTCGGCTCACGCGCGGAGCTGACCGAGCTGACGGGCGCCGACCAGAGCGGCCTCGACCCGCACCGCCCGTTCATCGACGAGATCACCTTCACCTGCACCGCCGACGGCTGCGCCGAGCGGGCCGAGCGCGTGCCGGAGGTCATCGACGCCTGGTACGACTCGGGTTCGATGCCGTTCGCGCAGTGGGGCTACCCGTACAAGAACAAGGACCTCTTCGAGCGGCGCTACCCCGCCCAGTTCGTCTGCGAGGCCATCGACCAGACCCGCGGCTGGTTCTACACGCTGATGGCGGTCGGCACGCTCGTCTTCGACCGGTCCGCGTACGAGAACGTGGTGTGCCTCGGCCACATCCTCGCCGAGGACGGCCGCAAGATGTCCAAGCACCTGGGCAACATCCTCCAGCCCATCCCGCTCATGGATCACCACGGGGCGGACGCGGTGCGCTGGTTCATGGCCGCGGGCGGCTCCCCTGGGCGGCCCGCCGGGTGGGCCACGGCACGATCCAGGAGGTCGTCCGCAAGACGCTGCTGACGTACTGGAACACGGTCGCCTTCCAGGCGCTGTACGCGCGCACCTCGGGCTGGGCCCCGAGCGCGGCCGACCCGCCCCACCGACCGCCCGCTGCTGGACCGCTGGCTGCTGGGCGAACTGGGCACGCTCGTCGAGCAGGTGACCGAGGCGCTGGAGACGTACGACACCCAGCGCGCGGGCAAGCTGCTGTCGGCCTTCGTCGACGACCTGTCCAACTGGTACGTGCGGCGCTCGCGCCGGCGCTTCTGGCAGGGCGACGCCGCCGCGCTGCGCACGCTGCACGACGTGGTGGAGACCGTCACCCGGCTGATGGCCCCGCTGGTGCCGTTCATCACCGAGCGGGTCTGGCAGGACCTGGTCGTCCCGGTCACCCCGGGCGCCCCGGACTCGGTGCACCTGGCCACCTGGCCCGAGGCCGACACCGCGCTGATCGATTCGCGGCTGTCGCGGCGGATGGCGCTGGTCCGGCGGCTAGTCGAACTGGGCCGGGCCACCCGCGCCGAGTCCGGTGTGAAGACCCGCCAGCCGCTGTCGCGCGCGCTGATCGCCGCGGCGGGCTTCGACGAACTGTCCCCGAACTGCGGGCGCAGATCGAGGAGGAGCTGAACGTCTCCTCCCTCGCCTCGCTCAGCGAGGTCGGCGGCTCGCTCGTCGACACCACGGCGAAGGCCAACTTCCGTGCTCTGGGGCGGCGCTTCGGCAAGGGCACCCAGCCGGTGGCGAAGGCGATCGCCGACGCGGACGCCGCCGCCCTGTCGCTCGCGCTGCGCGAGGGCACCGCCTCGGTCGAGGTGGACGGCGAGACGGTCACGCTGTCGCCGGAGGAGGTCATCATCACCGAAACCCCGCGCGAGGGCTGGTCGGTGGCGTCCGACGCGGGAGCCACGGTCGCCCTCGACCTGGAGATCACCCGGAGCTGCGCCGGGCCGGTCTGGCCAGGGACGCGATCCGGCTGATCCAGGAGGCCCGCAAGAACAGCGGACTGGACGTGGCCGACCGCATCGCGCTGCGCTGGCGGTCCACCGACGACGAGGTCCGTACGGCGCTGGCGGAGCACGCGTCGCTGATCGCGGAGGAGGTCCTCGCCACGGACTTCGCCGACGGTGAGGCGGACGGCTCCTACGGCGCGGACTTCACCGACGCCCCGCTGTCCCTGACCTTCCGTCTCCGCAAGATCTGACACCGCGGCGGGCACCGAACGGGCCGGGCCCCGGGAGAAATCCCGGGGCCCGGCCGTTCGGTATCAGACCGCCGACGGACTGACCGTCAGTTGTCGTCCTCGTCGATGAGGAAGCCGCGCATCGGGCTCGGAGCCTGCTGCATCTGCTGCGGGCTCTGCGGCCGCACCGGCGCCATCGGCTGCGTCATCGCGGGCGACATCTGCTGCTGCCCGCCGTACGACGGGCCGCCCGCGGGACCGTGCCCGCCCATGGTCTGGTTGCCGCCCATGGTGTGACCACCCATCGAGGGCGCCCCGGCCGAGGCCATCGAGCCGCTCATCGAGGGCGCGGGGAGCGAGGCGGTCGCGGGGTGCGCGGCGGGCCAGCGAGTCGTCGGCCTGGTTCTCCAGCTGACGCAACTGGCTCTCCAGGTACGACTTCAGCCGCGTGCGGTACTCGCGCTCGAAGCCGCGCAGGTCCTCGACCTTGCGCTCCAGCGTCGCGCGTGCGGACTCCAGGGAGCCCATCGCGACACGGTGCTTCTCCTGCGCGTCCCGCTCCAGGGCGTCGGCCTTGGCGCGGGCGTCCCGCTCCAGCCCTCGGCGCGGCTGCGCGCCTCGCCGACGATCTTGTTGGCCTCGGAACGGGCCTCCGCGATCGCCTGGTCGGCGGTCTGCTGCGCGAGAGAGGACGCGTGCGGCGCTGTCGCCACCGGGGCCCTGACCGGCCTGCGGCAGCTGCGGGCCGCCGGGGCCCATGGGGCCGCCCATCGGACCGCCGGGGCCCATCGGACCGCCCATCGGACCGTTCTGACCCATCGGGCCCGGCCCGTTCTGGCCCATCGGGCCGGGGCCGTTCTGACCCATCGGACCCGGGCCGTTCTGACCCATCGGGCCGGGGCCGTGCGGGCCCTGCGGACCCGGGCCGTGGCCACCCTGACCGGGCGGCAGCTGCGGGGCACCACCGGTGAGTTGCGGCGGTCCGCCCATCTGCTGCGGGTGCTGCTGGCCAGGCGGCACCGGCTGCGGTCCGGATATGGCGGCGGGCACAGGTGCGCCCGGCCGCTCCTGCTGTTCAGGTGGCTTGCGCATGTTCTGTTGCTGATTCTGCGCGGCAGCCCGCGTCGCGGCAGCGAGTTTGGCCCGGAGGTCCTCGTTCTCGCGGAGCAACCGGGTCAGCTCGGCTTCGACCTCGTCGAGGAAGGCATCGACCTCGTCCTCGTCATAGCCTTCTCGGAGGCGGACGGTCGTGAACTGCTTGTTCCGCACGTCCTCGGGGTCAGCGGCATCTCTTCTTCACCTCAACGTAGTCGTCGGCAATCGGCAAGACCGTATCGTTCACAGCTGCCCCACGACGGTGATCAGGATATAGACGATGATCATCAGTACGAAGAAGGACAGGTCGAGCGCCACGCCCCGAGACGCAGCGGCGGAATGAACCGCCGCAGAAGCTTGAGTGGCGGATCGGTGACAGTGTAGGCGGCCTCAAGGACCACCACCATGGGCTTCCCCGGCTGCCATGAACGGGCGAACATGAACACGTAGTCCATGATCAGCCGGAAGATCAGCACGATCAGGAAGCAATACAGCGCGATCAAGATCACCTGCAGTGCGACGTCCATCCCGCGCTTCCCTCTCCCTTGCTCTCGTACCGGCCTTACGGCCTTGTGGTGCCTCGGTGTTGCCGTGTTGCGTCTCAGCTCTGGTTGAAGAACCCGCCCTCTGCGATACGGGCCTTGTCCTCCGCCGTGACATCGACGTTAGCAGGAGACAACAGGAACACCTTCTGCGTCACCCGCTCAATACTCCCGTGCAGACCGAAGACAAGACCGGCCGCAAAGTCGACAAGTCGCTTCGCGTCGGTGTCGTCCATCTCCGTCAGATTCATGATCACCGGAGTGCCCTCACGGAAGTGTTCCCCGATGGTACGGGCCTCGTTGTAGGTCCGGGGTGCAATGTGGTGATGCGGTAGGGCTCACGCTCGGACACGACCTTGGGCATGATCACCGGTGCGTTCTTCTCCAGGTTCTGGCGGTCAGGTGTGATAGATGCCACGGGGCAATTCGCGCGGGACGTCCGCTTTCTGCCCCAGCGGCACCGGTTCACGCTGCGCGGGAGGGTGAACCACTCGCACCGGTTCATCCCTTTCGGGCCGCGGCTCGGTCTGGACCTGATGCTGCACCTGGTGCCGCCGACGGTCCCGTTCGGGCTCCGGTTCGGGCTCGAACTCGTCGTCGGGGTCGAATCCCCGGCCGTCGTACCCATCGTCCTCCACGAGGCCGAGGTAGACCGCCATCTTGCGCATCGCGCCGGCCATTCTCTCCGTCCTCCGCTCTGTGGTGGATCGACTCCGCCACCAGGCGCCTTGGATCCACGCGGTCTGCCCGTCTTTTGACGGGAATGACCATATTTTCTGTTGTGGTCCGACTTCTTGGCGACGTTACCCGAGCCTGGGTCGGACTCCGAGTACCGCGCTACCGACGCGCACATGTGTCGCACCCGCCGCCACCGCTTCCTCCAGATCCGCACTCATTCCCGCCGAGACCATGTTCGCAGCCGGATGGGCCACGCGCAGGCGGGATGAGATTTCCAGCAGCCTGTCGAACGCCTCCCGCGGCCGCCCGCGTACGGGCCGACCAGCGGAGCGACCGTCATCAGGCCCTCCAGACGCAGCCCTTCGGCCGCCGCGACGGCTCCGGCCAGCGCCTCCACGCCGCCCGGCCCGACACCGCCTCGCTCCCCGGTCACCGGACTCGTCGTCCAGCGCGACCTGGATCAGCACGCCGACCTCCCGCCCGGCGCGAACCGCCGCACCGGAGAGAGCCGACCAATCGCCCGCGGTCGACCGAATGCACCATATCGGCATAACCAATAACCGACCGCACCTTATTGGTCTGTAGTTGGCCAACAAAATGCCAAGTAAGGCCGATATCGGCACATTCGGCAGCCTTGGGGCGGCCTCCTGGTCACGATTCTCGGCCACGTGCCGGACGCCCAGTTCCGCGAGCAGCCGAACGTCGCTCGCCGGATAGGTCTTGGTGACCACGATCAAGGTCACGTCTTCGCGCTTGCGACCGGCAGCGGCACAGGCGGTGGCGATACGTTCCTCCACCCGCGCCAGACTGTCGGCCAGTTCCGTCCTGCGATTCGTCACAGCTCAGCCCAACCAGACATAGCTCGCGAGACGCCCGTCGTGCGCTCCCGCCGGTACGAGAAGTGGTCCGCCGATTCCAGGGTGCAAACGGCGGACTGTTCGCCGAACGCGACCCCGAACTCGGCGAGTTGGGAGCGTACGCCGGCGGCCACGTCCACCGCCGGAGTGCCCCAACTGGTCTCGGCCCACGCCTCGGGCACCGTCCCGGCGACCTCGGCGCGCATCGCCTCGGGCACCTCGTAACACCGACCGCAGACCGAAGGTCCGGTGTACGCGACGATACGCCCCGGCTCGGCACCGAGCCTCAGCATCGCCTCCACCGCGGCCGGTACGACCCCGGCGACCAGTCCCGGCCGTCCGGCGTGCGCCGCCCCGGCCACTCCAGCGGACGGGTCGGCCAGCAGTACGGGGTGCAGTCGGCGGTGAGTACGGCGAGCGCCACTCCCCGTCGAGCCGTCACCACGGCGTCCACGGCGGGATCTCGTCGGTGGCCCACGGCCCGTCGACGACGGCCACGTCCCGCCCGTGCACCTGGTTCATCCAGACCACCGAGGCCGGGTCCAGGCCGAGAGCGTGCGGCCAGCTCGCGGTTCGCGATCACCGCCTCCGGCCGGTCGCCGACCGCACCGCCGAGATTGAGCTGGTCATACGGGCGGCGCTCACCCCGCCCCACCTGTCGGTGAAGGCGAAGTGCGCGCCGCTCGTTCGGTGCTGTTGTCCTATCACGTGCTGATCGTCTCAGAATTGCGTGGGAACGATCACTTGAGGAAGTCCGGCACGTCCAGCTCCTCCGCCTGGCTGTCCGGGTACGGACGGGCCGACGGGACCTGGGGGTGCTCACCGGGGCGGCGGGACCTCGGCGACCGGCGCGGGTCCGGGCTCGCGGGCTCCTCCTCGCGCGGGGTGACGCTGCCGAGGCCGCCGAAGGACGGACGGTTGTTCTCGGCGGCGGCCGGACGGCTCGCGGTGCTGCCCGAGGAGGTGGACTCCTCGCGCCCGCTGTACGCGCCGAGTACCTTGTCCCGGTTCTTCGACGGCGGCTGACCGCCGTCGAATCCGGCGGCGATGACCGTGACCCGGACCTCGTCGCCGAGGGCGTCGTCGATGACGGCGCCGAAGATGATGTTCGCCTCGGGTGGGCGGCCTCGCTCACCAGTTGCGCGGCCTCGTTGATCTCGAACAGGCCGAGGTCGGAGCCGCCGGAGATCGAGAGCAGGACGCCGCGGGCGCCGTCGATGGACGCCTCCAGCAGCGGCGAGGAGATGGCCATCTCGGCGGCGGCCACAGCGCGGTCGTCGCCGCGCGCCGACCCGATGCCCATGAGGGCCGATCCCGCCTCGGACATCACGGACTTGACGTCGGCGAAGTCGAGGTTGATCAGGCCCGGGTGGTGATCAGGTCGGTGATGCCCTGGACACCCGACAGCAGCACCTGGTCGGCCGACTTGAACGCGTCGAGCACGCTCACCTGGCGGTCCGAGATGGACAACAGTCGGTCATTGGGAATCACGATGAGGGTGTCGACCTCGTCGCGCAGATCGGCGATGCCGTCCTCGGCCTGGTTGGCGCGGCGACGGCCCTCGAAGGTGAACGGCCGGGTGACCACACCGATCGTCAGGGCGCCCAGCGAGCGCGCGATGTTGGCGACGACGGGCGCGCCGCCGGTGCCGGTCCCGCCGCCCTCACCCGCGGTGACGAAGACCATGTCGGCCCCTTGAGGACCTCCTCGATCTCCTCGCGGTGGTCCTCGGCCGCCTTGCGTCCGACATCGGGATTGGCGCCGGCGCCGAGGCCGCGCGTGAGTTCACGGCCGACGTCGAGCTTGACGTCCGCGTCACTCATGAGCAGGGCCTGCGCATCGGTGTTGATCGCGATGAACTCGACGCCCTTGAGCCCGACCTCGATCATCCGGTTGATGGCGTTCACGCCACCGCCGCCGATGCCGACGACCTTGATGACTGCGAGGTAGTTCTGCGGTGCTGCCACGTCGAAGGCCTCTCGCCTCGATTACGTGTCGTCACTCCGCCGTTGCCGCGGTGCGCCGACTGATGCCGAATGGGACGGTTCTCTTCGCCGACCCCAACCCTAACGCTGAAGTTTAGGGTTACCAGTGCCTCTGTTTCCCGGAGTCTTCGGAACAGGACACTAAGTCGACAAGTGGCGCGCGTTCAATGAACACGCCGAACCTCCCGTTTTCTTTTCACCCTATGTGATCACCCAGTGCGCTGGTCAACCAGGGTGCTGGCCGTTCACCACGGACGTCAACTGCCGGACACCGCCGGGGCGCTCGGCGCGCTGACGTCGAAGTGAACCGCGTGCGGTTCCGCTTTCATCACGGCGGTGAGCACGGTGGCCTTCTCCGCGCTCCGCTCGCCGCTTCCCCACGTGACCGTGCGGTCCTCCGTCAACTCCAGCGTGATGGAGTCGTACGAGCGGACGCGGACCGCGCGGGTGTCCTTGCGGACCGCCGCGGGAAGGTGGCCGATGACCCCGACGGCCTCACGCCGCAGCCGGTCGGCGCCGAAACGGCGCGAACTCGCCGATCCGTTCACATCCATTTCCAGCAGTGGAACGCCCTTGGGGCGCTGCCGACAGTGGCGAATCGCACCCCTCGGCATCCACTTGAACGAACTTTCCGTTCTGCTCCACAATCGCTACCGGTCGCCGCTCGGTGACTTTCAAGCTGATCGTGTGCGGCCATGACCGGGAAACCCGCACTTCCGCGATCCGCGGCAGCCGCTCACGGAGCCGGTGCCCGATCGCGCCGGTGTCCACCGCCGCGAGGGGTGTTCAGCGGAACGTCGGCCGCTTCCCGCACCGTGTCCTCGGTGAGCGCGACCGTTCCACTGACCGTCACCCGGTCCACCCGCAGCCAACTCGATCCGTACAGCAGCCAGGTGCCACCGGCGCCGAGCAGTACGGCCGCCGCCAGCAGCAGCACCAGGGCGCGGCGGCCGGGAGGCGCGACCGGAGGCCGCGGCGCGGGGCGGGCCGGACGGCGACGCCGTCGTTCACCGCGTTCCGCGGTCGTCGGTCCGGCCACGCTCTCTCCTCACCAGGACCCGGGGCCACATGGGCCGACACGGCCTCAGGCCCCGCGGCGTACCCGTCTCATGACGCCTGACGCGCCGCGATCGCCTCGTACACCATGCCGACCAGCAGTTCGTCGGCGTCCCGGCGGCCGAACTCGGCGGCGCGCCGCGACATCTCGTACAGCCGGTGCGGGTCGGCGAGCACCGGGAGCACGTTCCCTGGACCCACTCGGGCGTCAGCTCGGCGTCGTCGACCAGCAGTCCGCCGCCCGCCTTGACCAACGGCTGGGCGTTCAGCCGCTGCTCGCCGTTGCCGATGGGCAGCGGGACGTAGGCGGCGGGCAGCCCGACGGCGGACAGCTCGGCGACGGTCATCGCGCCCGCGCGGCAGAGCATCATGTCGGCCGCGGCGTACGCGAGGTCCATCCGGTCCACGTACGGTACCGGGATGTAGGGCGGCATTCCCGGCATATTGTCCACGTGCGGCAGTTCGTTCTTCGGACCGACCGCGTGCAGGATCTGGATGCCGGAGCGTTGCAGCCGCGGCGCGATGGCCTGGACGACCTCGTTGAGCCGACGGGCGCCCTGCGAACCGCCGGAGACCAGCAGGGTCGGCAGGTTGGCGTCGAGCCCGAAGGCCGCGCGCGCCTCGGCACGCAGGGCGCCGCGGTCGAGGGTGGCGATGGAGCGGCGCAGCGGGATGCCGATGTAGCGGGAGTTGCGCAGCTTGCTGTCGGGGTGCTGACGGCGACGACCTTGGCGTACCGGGAGCCGATCTTGTTGGCCAGGCCGGGGCGGGCGTTGGCCTCGTGGACCACGATCGGGACGCCGAGCCGCTTGGCGGCCAGATAGCCGGGCAGGGCCACGTAGCCGCCGAACCCGACGACGCAGTCGGCCTTGGTGCGCTCCAGGATCTGCTCCGCGGCCTTGATGGTGCCGCGCAGCCGCCCGGGGACGGTGATCAGTTCGGGGTGGGCTTGCGCGGCAGCGGTACCGCCGGAATCAGCCCCAGTTCATAGCCCCGCTCGGGTACGAGCCGCGTTTCGAGCCCACGCTCCGTGCCCAGCGCCGTGATCCCCACGGTCGGGTCCTGCCTTCGCAGGGCGTCCGCGAGGGCGAGCGCGGGCTCGATGTGGCCGGCGGTCCCCCACCGGCGAGTACGACATGCACCGAAATTCACCGCTCTCCGGACGGCCGCCTCTTGACGCGCCGTCTCATCGTCTTCCGTCTCACCCCGGCCAGCTTCTTCCGCAAAACCGGCTGCCGCATGGCCAGTGCCGCGCGCGCCCGGCTCCGCGCGCGCGAAGGCGATGAGGAGTCCGATGGCGTACATGGTCGGCAGCAGGGCGGAGCCTCCGTAGGAGAACAGCGGCAGGGGACCCCGGCGATCGGCAGCAGACCGAGCACCGCGCCGATGTTGATCACGGCCTGGCCGTGACCCAGGTGGTCACACCTCCCGCGGCGTACCTCACGAAGGGGTCCTCCGTGCGTCCGGCCACGCGGATACCCGCATAGCCTAGAGCCGTGAAGAGGGCGAGTACCGACAGTGTGCCCGCCAGGCCGAGTTCCTCCCGGTAATGGCGAAGATGAAGTCGGTGTGGGGCTCGGGGAGTTCACCCCATTTCTCCATGCTCGCGCCGAGGCCGGAACCGAACCAGCCGCCGTTGGCGAGGGCGTAGATCCCGTGCACCGCCTGCCAGCACTGGTCGCCGGGGCCCGGCTCGGTGGCGCCGATGCAGGCGAGGCGGGACATCCGGTTGGCGCTGGTACGGATGAGCAGCATGCCGATCACGACGGCGATGGACAGCACGCTCGTGAACAGCCGGTGGGGCGCCGGCCAGCCAGAGCAGGCCGAAGAGGACCGCGGTGAGGATGATGGCGGTGCCCATGTCGCCGCCGAGCATGATCAGGCCGAGGAGTACGCCCGTCGCGGGGCGAGCGGGACCAGCAGGTGCTTCCACTGGGTCAGCAGCCGTTTGTCCTGCTTGCGGGCGAGCAGATCGGCCCCCACAGGACGAGGGCCAGCTTGCCGAACTCGCTCGGCTGGAGCAGGAACGGTCCGCCGAAGGAGATCCAGTTCTGGTTGCCGTTCACCGCGATCCCTATCCCCGGCACCTGGACCAGGCACATCAGGAACACCGACACGGCGAGCAGCGGATAGGCGAAGGTGCGGTGCACGCGGATCGGGACGCGCGCCGCGAACAGCATCAGCATGCCGCCGAGCACGGCGGCGAACAGCTGCTTGCGGAAGAAGTAACTCGGCGCGAGGCCCGATTGGAGCGCCTTGATCTGGGAGGCGGAGTAGACCATCACCAGGCCCAGCACGATGATCAGCAGGCTGCCGCCGACGATCAGGTAGTAGGCGGTGAGCGGCCGGTCCCACGCACGCCGCACGCGCGCGTGGAGGTTGCGCAGCGCGGTGACCAGCGGGGCCGCGGCCGTCCGGGCCCGCCGCCGCCCGCGGTCCGCCGCCGCGTCCTGGACCGGCTCCGGCGGGCCGGGCGGCGGCCCTCCACGCAGCGCGGGACGGCCGCCCGCGCCCCGCGGGGCGGGCTTCCGGCCCTGGCGAGGAGGCCGCGTACGGGCCGCATCGCGCGCACGCGCGCGAGGACCGCGGCGGGCCCCGGCTCGCCGTCCACGGCGGCACGGCGGCGGGCTGATCAGCCGTCATGTCGTATCCCTCCAGGGTGTCCGCGCGAGCGGTCCTCGCGGGGACCTGCGGGCTACTGCTCTTCCGAGGCGCGGCCGGCGACCAGGTCGTGGACCGCGGCGGCGAATGCCTCGCCCGCTTGTTGTAGTTGACGAACATGTCCATCGAGGCACAGGCCGGGGCCATCAGGACGGTATCGCCTGGCCGGGCGAGCCGGGCCGCTTCCCGCACAGCCGCGGCCATCGCCCCAGTGTCGGTCCGGTCAAGGTCGACAACCGGGACATCTGCGGCGTGTCGCCTCAGGGCTTCCCGGATCACGGCGCGGTCGGCGCCGATCAGTACGACACCGCGCAGCCGCTTCGCCGACCCGCTGACCAGGTCGTCGAAGGTGGCGCCCTTCGCCAGTCCCCGGCGATCCAGACGATGGACTCGTACGCCCCAAGGACGCCTCGGCGGCATGGGTGTTGGTGGCCTTGAGTCGTCGACGTAGGCCACGCCGTCGACGTCCCGTACGTGCTCGATGCGGTGCGGGTCGGGCCGGAAGGCGCGCAGCCCGTCCCGTACGGCGCCGGGCGGCACGCCGTAGGCGCGGGCCAGAGCCGCCGCCGCCAGGGCGTTGGCGATGTTGTGCGGGGCCGCCGGGGTGACGTCGGCGACCTCGGCCAGTTCCTGGGCCTGCCGCTGCCGGTCCTGGACGAAGGCGCGGTCGACCAGAAGGCCGTCGACCACGCCGAGTTGCGAGGGGCCGGTGCGCCGAGGGTGAAGCCGATGGCACGGCACCCTCCTCCACATCGGCGGCGCGCACCAGTTCCTCGGTGACCGGGTCGGCGGTGTTGTACACGCACGCGACCTGGTTGCCCTCGTAGACCCGGCCCTTGTCGGCCGCGTACGCCGCCATGGAGCCGTGCCAGTCCAGGTGGTCGGGGGCGAGGTTGAGCACCGCGGCGGAGTGGGCGCGCACCGAGGACGCCCAGTGCAGCTGGTAGCTGGACAGCTCCACGGCGAGGACGTCGTAGGGCTCCTCGCCGAGGACGACGTCGAGCAGCGAGACGCCGATGTTGCCCACGGCGGCGGTGCGCAGCCCGGCGGCCTCAGGATCGAGGCCAGCATCCGTACGGTGGTGGTCTTGCCGTTGGTGCCGGTGACCGCCAGCCAGGGCGCGGCGTCGGGGCCGCGCAGCCGCCAGGCCAGCTCCACGTCCCCCAGACGGGCACGTTCGCCCGCTCGGCGGCCGCGAACAGGGGTTCGACGGCTTCCAGCCGGGGCGGTGACGACCAGGTCGGTGCCCTCCGGCAGCGTCCCGTCCTCCTCGTCCGTGCCGGGGCGCCCCAGCCGAGCCGCACCGTGACGCCGAGCGCCTCCAGTTCGGCGGCCTCGGCGCGCTGCCGGTCGCCGTCGCTGCCGTTGACCACGGTCACGGTGGCGCCGAGGCCCGCAGCACACGTGCCGCGGGGACCCGGAGACGCCGAGCCCGGCGACGGTGACGTGCCGACCGGTGAAGTCGCGGCTCACTGGGACGCTCTCCAGCCCGCGTAGAAGATGCCGAGTCCGACGATGACGCACATGCCCTGGATGATCCAGAAGCGGACCACCACAAGGACCTCGCTCCACCCCTTGAGTTCGAAGTGGTGCTGGAGTGGTGCCATGCGGAAGACCCGCCGCCCGGTCATCCGGAACGAGCCGACCTGGATGACGACGGACATGGTGATGAGGACGAACAGGCCGCCCAGCAGGGCGAGCAGGAGTTCGGTGCGGGAGCAGATCGCCAGGCCCGCCAGCGCGCCGCCGAGCGCGAGAGAGCCGGTGTCGCCCATGAAGATCTTCGCCGGTGAGGTGTTCCACCACAGGAAGCCGAAGCAGGCGCCCATCAGCGCGGAGGCGACGATCGCCAGGTCGAGCGGGTTTCTGACCTCGTAACAGCCGGGTCCGGCGGTGGCCTGGTAGGCGCACGACTCCTGGTACTGCCAGACGCCGATGAAGGTGTACGCGCCGAAGACCATCACCGAGGCGCCGGTGGCCAGGCCGTCGAGTCCGTCGGTGAGGTTCACGCCGTTGGACATCGCCAGGATCATGAACAGGGCCCAGATGACGAAGATCACCGGGCCGAGCTTCCAGCCGAAGTCCTGGGTGAAGGACAGCCGGTCGGAGGCGGGGTCTGGTTCCGGAGTCCCCGAAGTTCAGCGCGAGGACCGCGAAGGCGATGCCGACGATCAGCTGGCCCGCCATCTTCGCCTTGGCCCGCAGGCCCAGGCTCCGCTGCTTGACGATCTTGATGTAGTCGTCGAGGAAGCCGACCAGCCCCATGCCGGCGAAGAGGAACAGCACCAGCACGCCGGAGAACGTGGGTTCGCTGCCCGTGATCAGCTTCGTCAGGCCGTACGCGATGAGCGTGGCCAGGATGAAGGCGATACCACCCATGGTCGGGTGCCGCGCTTGCCGGCGTGGCCGCGCGGGCCGTCGTCACGGATGTACTGCCCGTAGCCCTTGCGCGCCAGCAACTTGATCAGCAGCGGGGTGCCGATCAAGGTCAGAAAGAGCCCGATGGCTCCCGCGAAGAGGATCTGCCTCATCGGCCGGCGACCTCGCCCTCACCATCGAGCAGCGCCTGCGCGATTCGCTCAAGTCCCACCGACCTGGATGCCTTCACCAGCACGACGTCCCCGGGCGCAGCTCGCTGCGCAGCAGGTCGATCGCCGTCCGCACGTCGGACACGTGCACCGACTCCTCACCCCACGAACCCTCGTTCTTGGCGCCCATGTCGAGCCAGGCGGCCTCTTGACCGCCGACTGCCACGAGCCTGCTGACGTTGAGTCGAACGGCCAGCCGTCCGACCGCGTCGTGCTCGGCGAGTGAATCGTCCCCAGCTCGGCCATCTGGCCGAGCACCGCCAGGTGCGCCGCCCTCGCCCGTACCGTCGCGGTCCGCCAGCGCGACAAGGGCGCGGAGTGCGGCTCGGGTGGACTCGGGGTTCGCGTTGTAGGCGTCGTTGACGATCGTCACGCCGTCCGGGCGCTCGGTGACCTCCATCCGCCAGCGGGAGAGCTGGCCCGCCTCGGAGAGCGCGACCGCGATCTCATCTGCGGGCATGCCCAACTCGTGGGCGACGGCGGCCGCGGCGAGCGCGTTCGACACGTGGTGCTCACCGTACAGGCGCAAGGTCACATCGCTGCACCCGGTGGGGTTTGAAGCGTGAAAGAGGGTCGTCCGCCCTGTACGAGCCGGACATTCACGGCTCTTACGTCCGCGTCCTCGGCCTCGCCGAACAGGACCGTGCGCGCCTTCGTACGCGAGGTCATCGCGCGGACCAGCGGATCGTCGGCGTTGAGCACGGCCAGGCCGCCCTCGGCGGCGTCGGGCAGGGCCTCGACCAGTTCGCCCTTGGCCTCGGCGATCTGCTCCCGGCCGCCGAACTCGCCGATGTGCGCGGTGCCGACGTTGAGCACGACGCCCACGCGCGGCGGGGTGAGGGAGGTCAGGTAGCGGATGTGGCCCTGCCGCGGGCGCCCATCTCGACGACCAGGTGGCGGGTCTCCTCGTCGGCGAGGAGCGCGGTGACCGGCAGCCCGATCTCGTTGTTGAAGTTCCCCGGCGTCCAGACGGTGGGCCCGTGCCTGCGCAGCACCTGTGCGATCAGGTCCTTGGTGCTGGTCTTGCCCGCCGAACCGGTGAGGGCGACGACGGTGGTGCCCAGCCGCTCGACGACGGCGCGCGCGAGCGCGCCCATGGCCGCGACCACGTCGTCCACGACGATCGCGGGCACGGGTTGTCCTCGGTGCCGACCGGCCGGGCGGCCAGCACGGCCACCGCGCCCGCCGCCACCGCGCCCGCGGCGAAGTCGTGGCCGTCCGTCCGCTCGCCCGGCAGGGCGGCGAAGAGGCCGCCGGGGCGCACCTCTCGGGAGTCGATCACGACCGGCCCGGTGACCCTCACCTCCGGGTCCGGTATGTCGTACGGCTGCCCGCCGACGAGGCCGGTGATCTCGGCGAGGACAGGGCGATCACTGATCACCTCCGGCGGTACGGGAGAGCTGCCTGGAGGGTGCTGGTGCGCGCATGGCGGTCTGTCATCCCTGGTTGTCTTGATGCTTGGCGGCGAGCTGGATGGCTTCGCGCAGTACCTGACGGTCGTCGAAGGGGCGGACCACACCGGCGATGTCCTGGCCCTGCTCGTGTCCCTTGCCCGCGACGAGCACGGTGTCGCCGGGCCTGGCGCGGGCCACGGCGGCGGCGACGGCGCGGGCCCTGTCGGCCTCCACCAGCACCTCGGCGCGCTCGTGGACGGGCACCTCGGCGGCGCCAGGAGCATGGCGGCGAGGATGGCGAGCGGGTCCTCGGAGCGGGGTTGTCGGAGGTGAGGACGGCGGTGTCGGAGTAGCGGGCCACCGCCGCGCCCATGGGGCCGCGCTTGTGCGGGTCGCGGTCGCCGCCGCAGCCGAGGACGGCGTGCAGCCGGCCTTCGGTGACCTTGCGCAGGGCGCGCAGTACGGACTCCACGGCGTCCGTCTTGTGCGCGTAGTCGACGACCGCGAGATACGGCTGGCCCGCGTCGATCCGCTCCAGTCTGCCGGGCACCCCGGTACGGCCGCGACGCCGTCGGCGGCGGTCCGCGGGTCGATCCCGGCGACGGCGAGGGCGACGACGGCGGCGAGGGCGTTGGCGACGTTGAACGGTCCGGCGATCGGTGACGCGGCCCGTACGGTCTCGCCGTTCGGGCCCAGCGCGGTGAACGTCGAGCCGAGCGCGCCGACCTCGACGTCGGCGGCGCGCCAGTCGGCGTCGGGGTGGCCCTCGGCGGAGAACGTCGTGACGGGGACCTCGGAGATCTCCACCAGGCGCCTGCCGTACTCGTCGTCGTAGTTCACGACGCCCGCGCGGCTGCGGTCCTTGGTGAACAGCTGGGCCTTGGCCGGAAGTAGTCCTCCATGCCGGAGTGGAACTCCATGTGCTCCGGCGAGAGGTTGGTGAACACGGCGACGTCGAAGACGCAGCCGTCGACCCGGCCGAGGACCAGGGCGTGGCTGGAGACCTCCATGGCGACGGAGCGGACACCGCGTTCGCGCATCACGGCGAACAGCGCCTGGAGGTCGGTGGCCTCGGGGTGGTGCGCTCGGACTTCAGGCGCTCGTCGCCGATACGGGACTCCACCGTGCCGATGAGGCCGGTGAGTCCGCCGGACTCCTGGGCCGCCCGCAGCCCGCCGTCGATGAGGTACGCGGTCGTGGTCTTGCCCGAGGTCCCGGTGATGCCGATCTGGAGCAGGTCGCGGCCCGGCTCGCCGTAGATCCTGGCGGCCAGCGCGCCCATCCGGCCGCGCGGGTTGCCCACCACCAGCAGGGGCAGCCCGGTGGCGGTGGCGCGGTCGGCGCCCGCCGGGTCGGTGAGGACGGCGACGGCGCCGAGATCGGCGGCCTGCGCGGCGAAGTCGGCGCCGTGGAAGCGGGCCCCGGGCAACGCGGCGTAGATGTCGCCGGGGCGCACCGCACGCGAGTCGTGCGTGATGCCGGTGACCTCGGTGTCCTTGACCGGTTGCGGGACTTCGAGGCCGAACTGATCGACCAGTTCCACGAGAGGCGTGGGGCGGACCTGGCGGGGCGGGGAGCTCCCGGGTACGTCACGGGAACGTCCTTCCGGGTGGTTTGGGACTGATCAGCGTGTGGCACGGCGGTGAGCGTACCGGGCTCACCGGCCCCTCGCGAAACCGAGGGGCACGTGCCTAGTGCGGACGGATGAGGCCGCCGGAGGAGACCGGAGGCCGCGGCGCACACCGGTCCGCGGTTCCGCGGATCCGGCGTGATCGTTGTCACGGCTGGACTCGCCTACGCGCCGGGACGGTAGCTGACAGGCAGCTTCGCGGGGGCTTCCCGGTCGGCGCGACCTGCAATGTCTTCAGGGCGAACTCCATGACCTCCTTGTAGATCGGGCCGCAGACCTGACCGCCGAAGTAGCTTCCCCTGGTCGGATTCTGTACGGCGCAGTAGACGGTGAGCCGAGGTTTGTCGGCGGGGCGAAGCCCGCGAAGGAGGCCGTGTAGCCGTTGTAGACACCGGTCTTGGGATCCACCCGGTTGGACGTGCCGGTCTTGCCCGCGACGCGGTAGCCGGGGATCCGCGCCTTCGTACCGGTGCCCTCCTCGTCGTCGACGACGGACTCCAGCATGGCGGCGAGCGTCTTGGCCGTCTTCTGGCTGACCACACGGGTCTTCTTGGCGGGGGCGCGGGGTGAAGCGGCCGTCGGGGTCCTCGGAGCCGCGGATCAGGCTGGGTGCCACGCGCTCGCCGCCGTTGGCGATGGTGGAGTACACCGACGCGGCCTGCACGGCGTTCAGCGACAGCCCTGGCCGAAGGGGATCGTGTACTGCTGCGAGGAGCTCCAGTCCCGCGGCTTGGCGAGGATCCCGGGGTCTCGCCAGGAAGCCGAGGCCGGTCGGTTTCCCGATGCCGAACTTCCGCAGGTAGCGGTAGAGGACGTCGTTGGCCTGCTCGCGGGTCTTGCCCAACTGCTCGGTGGCGAGGATGGTGCCGATGTTGCTGGACTTGGCGAGTACGCCGTTGAGCGTGAGGTACCACGTGTCGTGGTCGACGTCGTCGCCGAAGCTGCGGTCCGCGCGCGGCAGCCGGTTCGGCACCTCCACGTGCGTGTCCCAGGTGGCGGCGCCCTCGTCCAGGACGGCGGCCATCGACATCACCTTGCTGACGCTGCCGGGCTCGTACGCGTCGGAGAGGGCCGCGTTGCCGAGGGCGTCGGAGTCGGCGTCGGCGATGTCGTTCGGGTCGAAGCCCGGGGAGTTGGCCAGCGCCAGGATCTCGCCGGTGCGGGTGTCCTGGACGACGACGTAACCCGGTCGGCCTTGGAGGCGTGGACCTGCTCGGTGATCGCCTTCTGGGCGGCCCACTGGATGTCGCGGTCGAGGGTGAGCTGTATGTCGGTACCGGCCACCGCCGCCTGTTCCCTGGCGTCGGCCGTGGGCACCTGACGGCCGCCCGACTGGGCGTAGACGCGCTTGCCGTCCTTGCCCGCGAGCTGCTTGTCGGCCTGCTGCTCGACCCCGGCCGCGCCCTTGCCGTCGGCTCCGACGAAGCCCAGTATCCCGGCGGCCAGACCCTTGTTGGGATAGACGCGTTTGCTGTGGGCCTCGCGGTTGATCCCGGCCAGGACGTTGGTCCCGCCGCCCGCGCTCTGCCGCTTGTCCTGCTCGCTCTTGAGGTTCTTGATGCGGTTCCAGACCTGCGGGGTCTGCTGCCGGGCCAACACCACGTACTGCGACTTGGGGTTGGCGGTGAGCTTCGCCTCGATCGCGTCCCGGTCCTGGCCGAGGACCGGCGCGAGGAGCTCGGCGGCCCGCCGCGGCGCGTCGTCGGTCTTGGCGGACTCCGGGGTGAGCAGGTCGGGGCGGCGGTGACGTCGTACGCGTCGACGGTGGTGGCCAGGTCGACGCCGTCGCGGTCGGTGATGGAGCCGCGCTCGGCGGCCATCGCGACCGGGATGTAGCGGTTGAGGTTGGCCTTGGCGGCGTACGCGCCCGCGTCCACGGCCTGGACCTGGAGCAGCCGGACCACGAAGGCCAGCATCACCAGGGTGAGCCGAGGCTGATCAGCCGCAGCCGGGGGCGCGGACTGCCCAGCCGCAGCGGTGTGGTGGAACTGGAGGGCGCGGGGCCGCGGCCCGCGGCGGCGCGCCTCGGGGTCGGGCCGTTCGGCGTCCTGGCCGCGGGCCGGATCTCCCGCGCGGGCGCGGGGCCGGGACGCGGCGGCGGGTTCCCGGGGCCGGTCACGCCGCGGGGTTCCCGGCCGGGCGGGGCGGGGCCAAGTACGCGTCACGGTGTCACCTGCCGGATACGGGGGTCGGGGTTCGGGACGGCGCCGGGGCGTGGCTCACGGCCCTGTCCAGGATGTGGGCCGGTCCGGAACCCGCCGGGTCCGGGCGGCGGGGCGCGGGCAGCGGAGCGGGGCGGGCGCGGTGTACGCGCGCGGGGCGCCGAACAGCGCGGCCGGGCTCGGGGCCGGGGACGGCTTGCCGTGCACCGTGCCGTCGGGGCTGAGGAAGGCGGGCTGCCGCCGGGCACCATGCCCAGCCGGCGGGCGCGCTCCTCCAGCGCGTCGGGGCCGACAGCTCGTCGACCTCCTGCTGGAGCGCCTGCTGTTCGTCCGTCAGCTCCGTGGTCCGCTTCTCCAGCCTGCTCAGGTCGAACGAGCCCTGGTTGAGGGCGGAGTTGAGCACCAGCAGGCCGATCAGGCCGGAGCCGAGGAGCACCACGACGAGCAGCACGAAGGGCGTGCGCCGCGCCGCGGCGGTGCCCATCAGCGACCCGGTCACAGCGCCTCCTCGCGGATCCGCTCCGCGCCACGCAGACGGGCCGGAGCGGCGCGCCTGTTCTCGGCGATCTCCTCCTCGGTGGGCAGCTCGGCGCCGCGCGTGAGCAGCTTCAGCCGGGGCTGGTAGCGCTCGGGGACGACGGGCAGTCCGGGCGGCGCGGTGTTCGCGGCACCGGCCGCGAACACCCGCTTGACCAGACGGTCTTCCAGCGAGTGGTACGACAGGACGGCGATCCGGCCGCCGAGCGCGAGGGTACCGACGGCGGCGGGGACGGCCCGCTCCAGGACCGCCAGCTCGCCGTTGACCTCGATGCGCAGGGCCTGGAAGGTGCGCTTGGCCGGGTTGCCGCCGGTCCGCTTGGCGGCTTGCGGCAGCGCCTCGCGGATCAGCTCGACCAGCGGGGCGCTGGTGGTGAACGGCTCCTTCTCGCGCCGCCGGACCACCGCGTCCACGATCTTCCTGGCGAACTTCTCCTCGCCGTACGTGCGCAGGATGCGCACCAGTTCGCCGGGTGGGTAGGTGTTGAGGACCTCGGCGGCGCCGATCCCGGTCGTCTGGTCCATGCGCATGTCCAGCGGGGCGTCCTGGGCGTACGCGAAGCCGCGCCCGGCCTCGTCGAGTTGCATGGAGGAGACGCCGAGGTCGAACAGGACGCCCTGGACGCGAGGGTGCCCAGGTCGTCGAGGACCTCGGGGAGCCGGTCGTACACCGCGTGCACGAGCGTCACGCGGTCCTCGTAGGGCGCGAGCCGCCGCCGGGAGTGCTCCAGCGCCGCGGGGTCGCGGTCCAGGGCGACGAGCCGGACGGAGGGAAGGCGCGCAACAGGGCCTCGCTGTGGCCGCCCAGACCGAGCGTGCAGTCGACGACGACCGCGCCCGGCGCGGCGAGGGCCGGGGCCAGCATGTCCAGGCAGCGCTGGAGCATGACGGGAACGTGGAGAGCGTTGCTGCTCATGCGCTGCTCAGGGCCCTTCCGAGGGTCGGCTGGAGTGGGCGGGCGGGAACGTACCCCGGGTCCCCACCCGCTCTGAAGGGGAAGCGGCCTACTGGCGCCGGGGAAGTGACGTCAGGCGACCGGAGCGGGAGGAGGCCGAGAGGTGCGTACGCACCGCGCCCACGCTGCGTTCCGGGATCCAAGGGGAGCGTCACGCCTCCCACTTCGCGCCACTTTAGTCCACTCGTCCCTCGGTCAACCAACTGGCCAGCGCGTCACCCGACCCAGTGTGGATCAGCTCTCCCACCCGCTCTCTCACCCGCACGGCGGCGGGTCCGAAATCGTGTGTCATGTCTCACAGCCACGGCGGTGAACTGTCCTGATGCCGCTGTTTGCCCGACCTTTACGACCCGCGCCCGGAGCAGCGGCCATTACCTTCGTATTACCTTCGTGACCATGTCGATATCCGCGCCGCAGCCACAGTCCTCGTCCGCCGACGGCGCCGCCCACTCGGGAGGCACCGTCACCGATCGTCTCGTGGAGGCGAACCACACCTACGCCGAGGCGTTCCAGGATCCCGGGATGGACGCGCGGCCCGTGCTGCGGGTCGCCGTGGTCGCCTGTATGGACGCCCGCCTGGACCTGCACGAGGCCCTCGGCCTCCACCTGGGTGACTGCCACACCATCCGCAACGCGGGCGGTGTGGTCACCGACGACATCATCCGTTCCCTCACCATCAGTCAGCGGGCCCTGGGAACCCGCAGCGTCGTGCTCATCCACCACACCGGATGCGGCCTGCTGAACCTCACCGAGGACTTCCGGCACGAGCTGGAGGCAGAGGTGGGCCAGCGGCCGCCCTGGGCCGTCGAGGCGTTCAAGGACCTCGACGCGGACGTACGCCAGTCGATGCAGCGCGTGCGTACCTCGCCCTTCCTTCCGCACACCGACGATGTCCGGGGCTTCGTCTTCGACGTGAAGACGGGGCTGTTGCGCGAGATCAGCCCTCGCGCCTGATCTCCTGTCAAGGTGGAAGCGGGGCCTCGGCCCCGTTATCCACAGGCGAGTGACGAGATGCCGCGCGGAAGGCAAGAATGCGTAGGTGACATCGCCTCCGGATCAGCCGGGGCCGGTGCCGGTGATTGGCGACGGGCCGCCCCGCACGGAGGAGCGGCTCAGGGAACGGGCCGAGGAGGGCCGGGTGACGACCTATGACGATCGAGCGAGCCTGAGCGATCTGACCACCACAGTGGATCGAGTCCGCCGGTCGGTGGAGGGTGTGATCGAGGGCAAGCCCGAGGTCGTACGGCTTTCGCTGACCGTGCTGCTCGCCGAGGGACATCTGCTGATCGAGGATGTCCCCGGGGTGGGCAAGACGATGCTCGCCAAGGCGCTCGCGCGGTCCATCGACTGCTCGGTGCGCAGAATCCAGTTCACCCCGACCTGCTGCCGTCGGACATCACCGGGGTGAGCGTCTACGACCAGCAGCGCCGGGACTTCGAGTTCAAGCCGGGCGCGGTCTTCGCGCAGATCGTCATCGGTGACGAGATCAACCGCGCCTCCCCAAGACCCAGTCCGCGCTGCTGGAGTCGATGGAGGAGCGGCAGGTCACCATCGACGGCCAGACGTACGAGCTGCCCAGCCCCTTCATGGTGGTGGCCACGCAGAACCCCGTCGAGATGGAGGGCACCTACCCGCTGCCGGAGGCGCAGCGCGACCGTTTCATGGCGCGCATGTCCATGGGGTACCCGAGTCCGCAGGCCGAGCTCCAGATGCTGGACGTGCACGGCGGTGTCTCCCCGCTGGACGACCTGGCACCCGTGGCGCACGCCGACGACATCGTCAAGATGGTCGACGCGGTGCGCACCGTCCACGTGGCCGAGGCCGTGCGCAGGTACGCGGTGGACCTCGTCTCCGCCACCCGCAACCATCCCGATCTGCGGCTCGGCGCCTCTCCGCGCGCGACGCTGCACCTGCTGCGGGCGGCGAAGGCGTCGGCGGCGCTGGCGGGCCGTGAGTTCGCGCTGCCCGACGACGTGCAGGCGCTCGCCCTCCCGGTGCTGGCGCACCGGCTGCTGCCACCGCCCAGGCCCAGCTGAACCGGCGCGGTGCGGAGCAGGTCGTCACGGAGATCCTCCAGCGCACGCCGGTGCCCACCGCCGTGCCGCGCGGCTCGGCGGGCCCGGTGCCGCACGGGCCGCCGGTGCCGCAGTCGCCCGCCGCGCCCCGGCGCCGCAGGGACCCGGCGTGCCGCCGGTGCCGCAGGCCGCGCCCATGGACTACGGCCACCAGCCTCCGGGCGCCCGGAGGCTGTGATGTCGGCAGGGGGACGGGGCCGCCCCGAGGACGCGGACACGCACGCGTGGAGCGGCGAGGACCAGGGCGGGTACGGGCCGCGCTCTCGGGGCTGACGACCCGCGGCCGGTCCTTCCTGGCCGCCGGAATCGCCGCGGCCGTGTGCAGCTACGTACTGGGACAGGCCGATCTGCTGCGGGTGGGGCTGCTGCTCGCCGCGCTGCCGCTGGTGTGCGTGGCGGTGGTCCACCGCACCCGGTACCGGGTCGCGGGCAGCCGTCTGCTCTCCCCGCGCGCGTGCCCGCGGGGACCGAGGCGCGGGTGCACCTGCGCGTCGACAACGTCTCGCGGCTGCCCACCGGGCTGCTGATGCTCCAGGACCGGGTGCCGTACGTGCTGGGGCCGCGCCCCGTTTCGTACTGGACCGGGTGGAGCAGGGCGGGCGGCGGGAGGTCTCCTACCGGGTCCGCTCCGACCTGCGCGGGCGCTACCCGCTGGGCCCGCTCCAGCTGCGGCTCAGCGACCCGTTCGGGATGTGCGAGCTGACGCGCTCCTTCAGCTCCTACGACACGCTGACGGTCGTGCCGCGCGTCGGGCCGCTGCCCCGGTGCGGCTGACCGGCGAGGCCGCGGGGTACGGGGACGGGCGGCAGCGCTCGCTGGCGCTGGCCGGTGAGGACGACGTGATCCCGCGCGGCTACCGCCACGGTGACGACCTGCGGCGGGTGCACTGGCGGTCGACGGCGCGCTACGGCGAGCTGATGGTCCGCCGCGAGGAGCAGCCGCAGCGCGCCACTGCACGGTGCTGCTGGACACCCGGCGCGTGGCCCACCGGGGCTCGGGACCGGACTCGCCCTTCGAGTGGGCGGTCTCCGGCGCGGCCTCCACGGCGGTCCACCTGCTGGAGCGGGGTACGGGTCCGGCTGCTGACCGACACCGGCACCTCGGTGCCGACCGTCGACAGCGGTGGCGGCCTCGGCCTCCACGACTCGGCGGACACCGCCGGGCTGATGCTGGACACCCTCGCGGTGGTGGAGCACTCGGACGGCGCCGGCTCTCGCGCGCGCACGACGTGCTGCGCGGCGGCAACGAGGACTGCTCGTGGCGTTCCTCGGCGAGCTGGACGAGGAGCAGACGGAGATCGTGGCCCGGATGCGGCACCGGACCGGGGCCGCCGTGGCGTTCGTCCTGGACCCCACCGCCTGGACCCGCGGCGCCGGCCCGGCCGAGACGCGGGCGATGGCGGAACGGCTGCGCAGGCTGCGCGAGTCGGGCTGGACGGCCGTGCCGGTGCCGCCGGGTGCCGCTGGAGCGGCTGTGGCGGCAGGCGGACGAACCGTACGGCGGCGGAGGCGGCGGAGCCGGAGCCGCGCCGGTCGGCGGCGGTACGGCGGGGGCACCGGATGAGCGAGCACGTACGAGAGGCGGCCGTCCAGCCGCGGCTGGAGGGCACCGCATGAGTGGACGCGCGCGACTGGCGATATGCGCGACGCTGGCGACGCTCGCGGCGGCCTCCGCCCTGGTGCCCCTGGTCGACCCGGCCAAGTGGATCCTCCAGGCGGCGTTCCTGCTGATGGTGCAGAGCGGCGTGGGCGCGCTGGCCCGCCGGTGCCGCTGGCCCGCCCGCTGACGGTGGCGGCCCAGGCCCTGACCGGCGTGCTGCTGCTCACCGTGGTCTTCACGCGCGGGCAGGCGATCGGCGGGTCCTGCCGACCCCGGAGGTCTTCCGCGAGTTCGGGCGGCTGTTCCAGGAGGGCGCCGACGACGTCGGCCAGTACGCGATCCCGGCCCCGCTGACCGAGGGCATCCGGCTGATGCTGATCGGCAGTGTGCTGGCCATCGGCCTGGTGGTGGACGCGCTCGCGGTGACGTACCGCAGCGCGGCCCCGCCGGACTGCCGCTGCTGGCGCTGTACTCGGTCGCCGCCGGGCTGTCCGACGGCGGCGACGACTGGCTGTGGTTCCTCGTCGCCGCGGCCGGGTATCTGCTGCTGCTCCTGGCCGAGGGCCGGGACCGGCTCTCGCAGTGGGGCGGGTGTTCAGCGGGCGGCGCGCGCCCGCGTAACGCGCGCGGCTGGGGTCCGGCCGCGGCGGGCGGCGGTGGCAGGGCCCGCTCGCCCCGCGCGTACGGGCCACCGGATCGGCGTGCTGGCGCTCGGCATCGCCCTGGCGGTGCCCGCGGTGCTGCCGTCGCTGGGCGGCGGGCTGCTGGACACCCAGGGCGGCGGCTCCGGGTCGGGCGGCGGACGGGGCACCATCTCCGCGGTGAACCCGCTGGTGTCCTGCAGAACAGCCTGAACCAGCCGGACAACCGGGAGGTGCTGCGGTACCGGAGCACCTCCCGGTCGGCGCAGGACCAGTACCTGCGGATCGTGTCGCTGGACAAGTTCGACGGAGCGTCCTGGCGGTCCTCCGAGCGGCACGTCACGGACGTCCCCGACCCGCTGCCCGCGCCGCCGGGACTCGCCCCGGCGTCCGCACGTCCACGGTCGACATGTCGATCCAGGCCGCCGACTGGTACGCGCAGAGCTGGCTGCCGATGCCGTATCCCGCCTCCAAGGTGAGCGTCGACGGCCGCTGGCGCTTCGAGCCGGAGGGCCGGACGGTCGTCGGCGACCGCAGGCAGACCACGCGCGGGGTGCGGTATCGCGTCTCCAGCCTGCTGGTGCAGCCGACCGCCAGCCAGCTCGCCGACGCTCCCCACCGCCCTCGGACCTGCTGCGCGAGTACACCCAGGTGCCCGACTCGCTGCCCGCCGTCGTGTCCGACACGGCCCGGAGCGTGACGCGCGGCGCGCGGAACGCGTACCAGAAGGCGGTCAAGCTCCAGGACTACTTCGCCGTCAACGGCGGCTTCCGCTACGACACCGAGGTCAGGTCGGGCACCGGCACCACGGCGATCGCGCGCTTCCTGCGGGACAAGGAAGGCTTCTGCGTCCACTTCTCCTTCTCCATGGCCGCGATGGCCAGGACGCTGGGCATCCGGCGCGGGTGGCCGTGGGCTTCACCCGGGCACCACGCAGTCGAACGGCACGGTCTCGGTCGGCATCAGGACGCGCACGCCTGGCCGGAGCTGTACTTCGAGGGCGTCGGCTGGACCCGCTTCGAGCCCACACCGAGCCGGGGCAGCCAGCCGGACTACACCCTGGACCCGACGCCGTCCGACGACGCCCCGAGGCGCTGCCGACGCCGACCGACACCGCGGGCGAGCCGTCCACCCAGCCCTCGTCCTCCGAGAGCTGCTCGGCCGACATGAAGCGGCTCGGCGAGTGCGGGTCCCCGGCCGACCAGTCGCAGGGCGGCGGTTCCGGCGGCGGCTGGCTGCTCGACAGCAAGCCGCTGAGCTGGGGCGCGCTGGCCCTGCTGATCGTCGCGCTGCCGCTGGCGCCGACACTGTGGCGACGGCGGGTACGCGGCCGCAGGCTGAGCGCGTCGGGCGGGCGCACCCACGGGACGCCGCCGACCGCACCCTGGCCGCGTGGCAGGAACTCACCGACACCGCATGGGACTTCGGCATCATTCCGGACGATTCCCTGACCCCGCGCAAGGCCGCCGAGCGCATCGTGCGGCTCGCGAACCTCGAAGGGCCCGCGGCGGAGGCGGTACACCGGGTGGCCACGGCGGTGGAACAGGTGCTGTACGCGCCGGAGCCGGGACCCGTCAGCGGTCTGGCGGACGACGTGCGCACGGCGCTGAACGGGTTCCGGAGCGGGCCGGGCGGCTCGACCGGCTGCGGGCCCTGTTCGCGCCGCGCTCCGGCGTCCGGGTGGGCTGGGCCCTGTCGCGGCGCTGGGCGGCGTTCGTCCAGCGGTGGGGTACGCCGCGGTGGTCACGCTGGGCCGCCGGGCTGCGCCGACCGGGCCGCCAGGCCCGCTGAGCGGCTCGGTCCCGCTGAGCGGCGCGGCCCGTGTACGCGGGATCCGTATCGCCCGTATCCGGGGCCCGGCATCCGGTATCGCTCGTACCCGTATCGGCCGGAGACCGGAACGGACGGCGCGGCGGCGGATTCCACGCCGACCGGTCGGCGAGCGCGCGGCGTCGGGCACGTACGAATTCGGACACGTACGACGGATGAGGGGCGACCGCTGGAAAGCGGTCGCCCCTCACCCGGTAAGCGTGATCAGGCGTGTCGCGGGCGAGCCCGGCGCTCCGCGGAGCGCGGCGCGGGCGTCAGCCCTGTTCGTCACGGCGGCGCTGCCACCGGTCCTCGATGCGGTTCATCATCGAGCGGCGCTGACGGCCCTGACGACGGGCGGAACCGCCCCTGGCCGCCTGGCCGTCGCCCTGCTGCTTGGCTCCCGGCTTGGGCGCCTTACGCCATCCGGTCACCGCGAGCACGGCGCAGCCCAGCATGACGAGAAAGCCGACGACGCTGACCCAGATCTGCTGGACGGCGACCCCGACCATGAGGAGCGCGATGCCCACCAGAAAACCCGCAACCGCCTGGTAAACCCGTCGCCGGGTGTACGTGCGCAGGCCGCTGCCCTCAAGCGCTGTCGCGAACTTGGGATCTTCGGCGTACAGCGCTCGCTCCATCTGCTCGAGCATGCGCTGCTCGTGCTCCGAGAGCGGCACGGAGTCCTCCTACTCGTCGGTCGCGGGGGCGACCGGGTGCGACCCTTTCAGGATAGGCAGGGAATCGCCCCCGTGAAACCCGCCCTCTACGCCAATTCACCCACCGGTAGCGGCGTGGTGGACGTTGACGCTGAGACGTACTTTCCTCCCGCCCATCCGGCATGCCGGACGGTGTACTCCGATCATACGGCGACAACCCGCCGATCGGGTGAGCTGTGGCCTACTCCACCAGCGGCGTCCATCTGCCGGAAGACCGATACGGAGGTCAGCTCCGCTCCGCCAGGACGTGCAGTTGGGTGGCGACCGAGTGGAAGGCGGGCAACTCGGCCGCAGCGGCCTCCAGACGCAGCAGCGCGTCGAGCGCGCCGGGCTCGGTGTCGACCAGCACCCGGGGACCAGATCGGCGAAGACCCGCACGCCGTGTACGGCCGCGATGTCCAGCCCGGCCGCCGTGACCAGCTCCGAGAGCTGCTCGGTGGTGAAGCGGCGCGGCACCGGGTCGCCGCCGCCCCAGCGGCCCGCCGGGTCGGCAAGCGCTTGCCGGGCCTCGGTGAAGTGGCCTGCCAGCGCACGGGCCAGGACGGCGCCGCCGAGCCCGGCGGCGAGCAGGCTGAGGGTGCCCGCGGGACGGAGCGCCGCGACGGCGTTCCGCACGCCCTCGGCGGGTCGTCCACGTACTCCAGCACCCCGTGGCACAGGACCACGTCGTACTTCCCGCGCTCGACGACGTCGAACAGGCCGTGGGTGTCGCCCTGTACGCCGCTCACCCGGTCGGCGACGCCCGCCTCGGCGGCCCGCCGCTCCAGCGCGAACAGCGCGTTCGGCTCGGGTCGACCACCGTCACACGGTGGCCGAGCGCGGCGACCGGCACGGCGAAGTTGCCGCTGCCGCCACCGGTGTCGAGCACGTCGAGCGCGCCCTCGCCGCCCAGCGCTTTGACCCGGCGGTCCAGGGCGTCTTTGAGGACCTCCCACACCACGGCGGTACGGAGAGACGCTCGGGGCGCAGCGGGTCTGACACGGCGGGTGGCTCCTCGGCGCGGCGTCGTCACCACCGGGCGGTGACGACGAGTGACTGACGTCTGAGCACCCAGCCTATTGCCTCCGGCCCGGCGGGCCGTCTCCGGTGCGGCCGGGTCCCGGCCCGGTCACACCGGCCGTCACCCGCCCGTCGCACCGGTGGTGAGACCGCCGCTCGCGCCCGGTTCGCACCGTCGCCCGCGACCCGCCGCGCCACCGGTCGCGTCCCCGGCGCGACCCCGTTGGCATCCCTGTCGCGTCTGGGTCCCGCCCGGTCCGGCCCGGTCCGGCCCGGTCCGTGTGCCGGTGTGTGTTGGTGGCCTTTCGCGTCCGGCTCGTTGTCCCGTCACCCCTCCCCACCGTCGTCGCCCGCCGGGGCCGCTGGGGCAGCACCGGCTGGAGCACCAGCATCCGCTCGACCAGCCGCAGGAACATGGTGGTCGCCCGCAGCAGGTCGTCGGCGTCGCGGCCGCTGGCCGCGCCGCGTATGCCCGCCTCGGCGCGCGCCCTGCGCTCCGCCCCCGCGGCGAACAGCGCGCTCCACTCGGACAGTTCGGGGGCGACCTCGGGCAACACCTCCCACACACCGCGGATACGCGCCCGGCGACGGGCGCTGGGCTCGGGCGGCCCCGCACGGCGAGCACGGCGGCGGCCGTGCGCAAGGCGGCCAGGTGGGCGGTGGCGAAGCGCTCGTTCGCCGGTTCCAGCGCGGCGGCCTCCTCCAGCCCCTGGTGGGCCTGCGTGAGCAGGTCGAGGGCCGCGGGCGGGGCGGTGGCCCGGCGCAGCACGGGGTGGACGTCGCTCGCGGGACCGGTGAGGGAGGGGCAGGGGTGGCGGCACGGTGACGGCGCGCTGCGGCGGTACTGGCCATGGCGAACCTCCTGTCATCTCGTGGCGGCCGGATGTGGTATGGCGACCGCCGTATGTGCCCATCGTGGGGCACACCACTGACAATCCGTTCTGACCTGCGCACATACCCGCGCGCACCGCTCCCACCTGCCACGTTTCCGACCCGCGTTTTCCGACCCGCGCGGGCGCGGTCGCGGAGCCGTCGGTACGGGGGCCACTGGGCCGGACCCGGGCGCGCGTCGCCGTCCCCGCGGAACATGTGATTCCCGTACGGCCGCCGCCAGTACGGTGGTTGGGATCAGGGGCGGCGGGTGGGCCCGCCTTCCACGAGTTGCCCCTGAGATGATCGTCGTGCACCGTTCCGTAAGCGGAACCCCGTGGTCAGCGGGCAGAATCGACGCCATGGACAGCAGCAGCACGCGTCGCCGGGCCACCCGTCAGAAACTCTTCGACGCGGCGGTCACGCTCATCGCGGAACAGGGCTTCTCCTCGACCACGGTGGACGAGATCGCCGAGCGGGCCGGCGTGGCCAAGGGCACGGTCTACTACAACTTCGCCAGCAAGACCGTGCTGTTCGAGGAGCTGCTGCGGCACGGCGTCGAACTGCTCACCGCCACACTGCGCAACGCCGCCGAGGAGACCGTCGAGCGGGCGGCAACCACGCGGACGCACTCGACGCGATGGTCCGGGCCGGGCTGGACTTCGTCCGCCGCCATCCGTCGCTGACCCAGCTGTACGTGGCCGAGCTGTGGCGCACCAACCGCGCCTGGCAGTCCACCTTGATGGTGGTCAGGCGGCAGGCGATCGCGGTGATCGAGGAAGTGCTGCGCGGCGCGGTGGCCGACGGGGAGTTGGCCGCGGAGGTCGATATTCCGCTGACGGCGTCGGCGCTGTTCGGGATGGTGCTGGTGGCCGCGCTCGACTGGCAGTCGTACCAGCCGCAGCGGTCGATCGACGAGGTGCACGCCGCGCTGTCCCGGCTGTTGCAGGGCCGGGTCGGCGGCGGGCTGCGCAACGGAGCTTCGTAGCGCGGACGTTCGGCGCCGAGGCGCACGCGCGCGTGGCGCGCACCGCAGTGCCCGGAAGGGCGCTGTTGTGAGGCGTCCCGATCCCCGTCGGACCGCCTCACAACAGCGCATCCCCGTGCCCCAGCCCCCGTTCCCTGAGCCCTCGGAGCCCCCGACCATGTCTCGCTTGGGGCTCCCCGGCTCGTCAGGGTCACCGCTCCGGTTCCGCCGCCCCGTGTCGGCGGTACCGTGCCGTGCCCTTCCGTGATGTTCACTCTTCCGTTCGCGCCGTACCCGCCCCATCCGCGCGGCTACTCATCTGTGCCCCTGAGTACGGATACTCACCCCTGAGCGCTCACCCCAGCGCCGCCGGTCGCCGAACGGATCCCGCGCTCCGGGCGGCCCGGCCGGGGCAGGGCCGGGGCAGGGACGGGGACCGGGACAGGACAGGGCGGGGACCGGGATCCCGTGCGCGCCGCTGTCGGTGGCTGCGGATACAGTCGCGCGCATGGGACGGATTGCGGTGATCGGCGCCGGGATGGGCGCCATGGCGGCGTCCGCCAGGCTGGCCGTCGCGGGCCACCGGGTGGCGGTGTACGAACGCGGGCGCACGCACGGCGGCGCCCTCGGGCGCCTGGAGCGCGACGGCTTCGCCTTCGACACGGGCCCCGGGCTGCTGCATCTGCCCGCGGTCTACCGCGACTTGTTCGTGAAGACCGGCAAGGAGCCGCTGGAGACGTGCGTGCGGCTCGGCCAGGTCGACCCCGCGAGCCGCCATCTCTTCCCCGACGGCACGGACCTCTCGCTGCCGAACGCCTCCCGCGCGGGCGTGGTCGACGCGCTGGACGCGGCCTTCGGCGCGGGCGCGGGCGAGCGCTGGAGCGATCTCGTCAACCGGGCCCGCGAGGTCTGGGACGTCACCCGCAGGCCGCTGTTGGAGGAGCCGCTGCGCGCCGACCGGGGGCTCTGGGCAGCGATCCGTACGAGCCGCCGCCGGTGCGCCGGAGCCGCTGGGGGCGCTGTTCGGCCGGGCCGGAGGGCGTGCGGGCGGCCGGGGACGCTCGCGGACGTGGCGGCGCGCGAGCTGCGCGACCCCGGCTCGGCGCCCTCCTGGAGAGCCACGCGCTCGCCTTCGGGCTGGACCCGCGCGTGGCGCCCGCCGGCGCGACCGTGCTGCCGTATCTGGAGCAGACCTTCGGCACCTGGTACGTGAGCGGGGACGCGGGCGCTCGCCGACGCGCTGTACGAGCGCTGCCTGGCCCGCAAGGTGGAGTTCGTCTTCGAGGCGGAGGTCACCGGGATCCTGGAGAAGGACGGCCGCGCGGCGGGCGTGGAGTTCACCGAGCGCGGGGCGACCGCCCCGGCGGGCGGCGGGACGGTCGCCGAGGCGGACATGGTCGTCTTCGGCGCGGACCCCGCGCTGCTGCCGTCGTTGCTGCCGTGGGCCGAGCCGTGGGGAGGGCGATATCGCCCGGACCCCACCGCCCCACCGCGTACGCGGAAGGCGGCCCGCGGCACGGGAGCGGCGGGCTCGGCGGGCCGGTGGCCGGGGCCGGGCGGCTGACGGTCCACCTCGCGCTGCGCGGCGCGCGCCCGCGGGACCGTCCACCGGACCGTGGTGCACACCGACGACCGCGCCGCCGAACTGGCCGCCGTCTTCGGCGACGGCGGCACGCCGCGCGAGCCCGCCGGGCGTCCCACGGTGACCGTGCTGCGCCCCGACGACCCCGGCACCCGGCCCGACGACGGCCACGAGGCCGTCACGCTCAGCGCGGCCGTGACCCGCAGGCCGGTCGACTGGAGCGACGGCGCCACGGCCGGGCGCGCGGCCGAAGCGCTGATCGCCGCCGCCGAGGCGGCCGTACCCGGTCTGCGGGACCGGCTGCTGTGGCGCGAGGTGCGCACGCCGTACGACACGGCGGCGGCCACCGGGTCCGCAGGCGGATCCGTACCGGCCCCGGTGCTGGCCGGGGCCGACGGCCGGTTCCTGCGGCCAGCGAACGTGTGCCGCGTGCCGGGGCTGTATCTCGCCGGGGCCGGGCGCATCCCGGCGGTGGCCTGGCGCACGCCGGGATGTCGGGTGCGCTGGTGGCCGGGCTGATCGTCGAGGGCGGCGACTGGCGCGGCTCCTCCCAGGAGGGCGCGGCCTCCCGGAGACAGGGTCCCCGGGGCAGGGGTCCGCCCAGGGACAGGGTTCTTCCGGGGCCGGGCCCCGGGAGACGCGGCGCCTTCCAGGGAGGCGTGGGAACGGCGACCGGGGCGGTCAGTAGCGGTACTGGTCGTCGTATCCGCCGCCGTTGTTGTAGCCCTCGTACGGGTAGGGATGCTGCTCCGGCGGGACGGGGTGTGCGCCTCGTCTCCCTCGCGCTGCTGCGGCACCCAGACCCCGTCCGGCGGGTGCCCATCGGGGAGGGCTGGGCGTACGGGTCCTGCGGCTGCTGCGGCTGGTAGGACGGATCGCCCGTGTACGGGTCGGGCCCGTGGCCGTACTGCTGGTGTCCGTACGGGTCGTAGGGCTGCTCGTACTGCTCGTACTGCCCGTGGGGCTGGGGCTGCGCGGTGGCGTACGGGTCGGTGTAGGCGGCGTACGCCTGCTGCTGGTCCCCGTAGCCGTACTGCCCGGCGCCGGTGTAGAGGCCCTGGCCGTCGCTCTGCGCGGGGTCCTGCGGGTATCCCTGGCCCGGGTCCTGGACGCCGTAGCCGCCGTAGGGCTCGTAGCCGCCGTAGCCACCGGTGTTGCCCGCGTCCATGGCCGCGCCCGCGGGCTCCCGCGTTGTAGGGCATCTCGGGCGGGAGGGCCGCCGAGGTGTCGTCGTAGACCCGTACTCGCCGGTGTCGTCGGGGATCGGCTCCGGCTGGTACGCGGGCGGCTCGGCCGGGGCGGCGGACCGCCCGGCGGCGGGCCCAGCGGCGGGTCGTCCGGCGGGGCACCGCCTCCAAGTCCGAGACGAGCAGAGTCGGTTCAGCGTCCAGGTCGCCCGGCCGGTCCCCTTGCGCATGCGGAGCCGGTCGACCGCGTCGCCCTAAGGGCCCATCCGGTCGAGAAGCCGCGGCGGAAGGAGAGCGTGACGTAGGTCTGCCCGATCGCGAAGGCGATGGCGCCGACCGCGATCACGACCACGGATCCCATGAAGACACCGGCCACCACGCCGAGAAACCCGGCGAAGGCCAGCAACCGCCAGCGCAGCCGCGCCTTGTACTGCAACAGCACTTCGCCGAGCAGCCACAGCGCCACGACGGCGAACGCGATGTAGAGGACCGTCCAGCCCATGTACGCCCTCTCCCCGGCCGCCGCCCGTCGGCCGCTGCCGTCAGGGCCGCTGGTGCAGCCCCAGATTCTCGTAGATTTCCAGCGTGGCCGTGGAGTGGTTGAGCGTGATGAAGTGAAGCCCGGGGATCTCCTCGGCCATCAACCGCGCGCACAGCTCTGTCGCGTAGTCGATCCCGATCGAGCGTACAGCCGACGGGTCATCCTTGACCGAGAGGATCCGCTCCGCGAGGTCCGGCGGGAAGGCCGCGTTGCTGAGCTTGGCGAAGCGCTCGATCTGCCGCACGTTCGTGACCGGCATGATCTCCGGGATGATCGGGGTCGCGCAGCCCGCCGCCGCGGCCCGGTCGCGCAGTCTCAGATAGTCGTCCGCGTAGAAGAACATCTGCGTGATGGCGAAGTCGGCGCCCGCGCGGCACTTGTCGACGAAGTGGCGGACGTCGGTGTCCCAGTCCACCGAGCGCGGGTGCATCTCGGGAAGGCCGCGACGCCCACGCAGAAGTCGCCGGACTCCTTGATGAGCCGCACCAGTTCGGCCGCGTACGTGACGCCCTCGGGTGCCGCACCCACTCGCCCATGGGGTCGCCGGGCGGGTCGCCGCGGACCGCGAGCATGTTGCGGATCCCGGCGTCGGCGTACTGCCCGATGACGTTGCGCAACTCGGCCACCGAGTGGTTCACGGCGGTGAGGTGGGCGACCGGGGTGAGGGTGGTGTCGGTGGCGATGCGCTCGGTGGCGCGGACCGTCCCGTCGCGGGAGGAGCCACCCGCCCCGTACGTGACGGAGACGAAGGTCGGCGAGACCGCTTCGATCCTGCGGATGGCGTTCCACAGCGTCCGCTCGCCCTTCTCCGTCTTGGGCGCCGCGAACTCGAACGAATAGGACTGCTCACCGGACGCGAGCAGGTCGCGCACCGTGCGTGCGCGGTCGGTCCTGGTGGAAGCTGTGCCGAAGGCCATAAGGGCAGGTTAGCCAGGGTGGCGGACGGGCGGCCAACGAGCCTCCGCGCATTCCACAGTGCGGACACCCGCGGGTGGCCGAAATCGTTCCGCGCGCGGTCAGGCGCCGTACGCCCGTACCCGCTTCGCCAGCTCCGCCGCCGCCGTGCCCGGGTCGTCCGCCTCCGTGATCGCCCGGACCACGACCACCCGGCGGGCGCCCGCCTCCAGCACCTGGTCCAGGTTTCCCGCGTCGATGCCGCCGATGGCGAACCACGGGCGGGCGGGCCGCAGCGACGCCGCGTACCGCACGAGCGGCAGTCCGGGGCCGGGCGGCCGGGCTTGGTGGGGTGGGCCAGCACGGGCCGGTGCAGAAGTAGTCCACGCCGGGCTGGGCGACCGCCGCGTCCACCTCCGCCTCCGCGTGCGTGGAGCGGCCGATCACCACGGCGTCCCCAGGACGGCGCGCGCCGCGGCACCGGCAGGTCGCCCTGGCCGAGGTGCAGCACGTCGGAGCCGATGGCGTGGGCCACGTCCGCCCGGTCGTTGACCGCGAGCAGCTTGCCGTGGCGGCGGCACGCGTCGGCGAACACCGCCAGGTGCTCCAGTTCCTCCGCCGCCTCCATCGGTCCGGCGCCCTTGTCGCGGAGCTGGACGATGTCGACGCCGCCCGCCAGCACGGCGTCCAGGAACTCGGGCAGGTCCCCTGGCGTCGGCGCGCGTCCGTGCACAGGTACAGGCGGGCGTCGGCGAGCCGCTCGCGGAC
Source organism: Streptomyces sp. M19 (assembly GCA_038070365.1). Lineage (GTDB taxonomy): Bacteria > Actinomycetota > Actinomycetes > Streptomycetales > Streptomycetaceae > Streptomyces. Next base: position 2,293,063 of record JAMYWE010000001.1, read on the forward strand.
GGTCCCGGCACGGCCGGTGTCGCGCGCGGTCCCGGCACCGGCGGTGTCCTGGTGCGCTGCCTGTTCGCCTGCGGTGGCCATGGCGCGACGTACCCCAAGGTCGGCGGCGTACGGGCCGGAAACGGCTGTCCGGCCCGCACGCCGCGGGATGTTTCGGAACGTGGCACCGGCAAAGGCCGACGCTCACACGGTCAGACGAGAGATCAGACGGCGAGGGCCTGGGCGCGGCGCTTCACCTCCGTGCCGCGATTCTCCCGCAGCGCCTGCGCGGGGTGCCGGGAGGCTCGGATCCGGGGTGAACAGCCACTCCAACATCTCCTCGTCGCTGAAGCCGTCGTCCTTCAGGAGCGTCAGGGTCCCGGCGAGACCCTTGACGACCCGGCCCTGATCGACGAAGTCGGCGGGCACCTGAAGCACACGATTCTCGCCACGCCGCACGGCGATCAGTTGGCCCTCCTTGACCAGCTGGCGCACGCGCGTCACCTCGACTTCGAGCCGCTCGGCGACATCGGGGAGAGTGAGCCAGGCAGGGACGAGAACATCGATGTTTGCGTCAATCTCGGTCACGGGACAAGCCTGCCATCCCGGGCTGACAGCGGGAAGCGGGACCGGTCCGGACGGGCTCAGACGACGGCCGACTTCAGCGGAATGGTCGGGTCCGCCGCACGCCGCGCGTCCAGGCTCGCACCTCGTTCGATCAGCTTGCGGCCCTGGGCCAGGTCGCGCGGGCGGCCCACGGCGAGGAGCGCGACCAGCGCGCCGCGCGCAGCCAGCACACCGACCACGAGGCGCCCGCCGGGTCGCCGCGCCAGACCAGTTCGTCGGCGCCGTCGTGGTGTCCGGCGTACTGCACGAAGCGGCCGAACTGCTCGGACCAGAAGTACGGCACCGGGTCGTACACCGCGCCGGGGCCGCCGGGGACGGGCAGCCGACGAGGTTCGCCGCGACGGTCCGCGGGCCCTGGAGGGCGTTGTCCCAGTGGTGCACGAGCATCCGCACGCCGTAGCGGCCCGAGGGAAGGAGGCGCAGTCGCCGACCGCCCAGACGCCGGGTACGGACGTGCGCAGGCCCGCGTCCGCGGCGACCGACCGGTCCTCGGCCAACTCCACGCCGGAGCCCGCCAGCCAGCCCGTGGCCGGGCGCGCGCCGATCCCGACGACCACCGCGCCCGCGTGCACGCGCGTGCCGTCGGCCAGCAGCACGCCGCCCTCGTCGACGGCGGCCACGCGCGCGCCGGTGATCAGTTCCGCCCCGTAGTCGCGGTACCAGCCCGCCATGTGGGCGGCGACCTCCGCGGGCAGGGCCCCGGCGAGCGGCCGGTCGGCGGCCTCCACGACGGTCACGGCGCAGCCCGCCTCGCGCGCCGCCGTCGCGAACTCCGCGCCGATCCAGCCCGCTCCGACCACCACCACGTCGTGCTGGCGCGTCAGCACCGGGCGCAGTCGCCGCGCGTCGTCCAGGGTGCGCAGCAGGTACACGTCGGGCGCGCCCTCGGTGCCGGGCAGGGCGATCGGCTCGGCACCGGTGGCGATCACCAGGTGGTCGTAGGAGATCGTGCCGGTGGCGGTCAGCAGTTCGCGCTCGGCGGTCCGCAGCCCCGTGACGTACAGCCCCAGGCGGAGCGTGACGCCGAGCGCGGCGAAGTCCACGTCGAGCGCGGAGCCCTCCGCCTTGCCGAGCAGCACCGCCTTGGACAACGGCGGCCTGTCGTACGGCTGGTGGGGTTCGGCGCCGATCAGCGTGATCGCCCCGCTCCAGCCCTGTTCGCGCAGGGCGACCGCGGTCTGCACCCCGCGACCCCGCGCCGACGATCACCACGTGCTGCCCGCCACCGCCCGAGGGCGTCGTCCGTGCCGTCTCATCGCTCACACGATCACTGTAGGACGGCGGGCCGGGCCGGTCGGCTCACTCCGCGGCGGGGCCGCGAGATCTGCGGCACAGCGGGGCGCGGCGGCGGGAGGCCCGCCGCGGGCGCCGGGCGCGGCCGTGGCCGCCCTTCCGGCGGCTTCGAAGGCCGTACTAGGGTGGCGGGCGGAACACTCGCGGGAGCCCGGACGCACCGGGCTGAGAGGGAGGCTGCGGCGGCCTCCGACCGTACGAACCTGATCCGGGTCATGCCGGCGAAGGGAGGGGCTGGAAGCCCATGCACGCATCGGAGCGGGAACGGCCGCCATATCGACAGGAACCGCCACACGGACCCGGCTCGCCGCGACGACACGGCGCGCCGGGAGAACCGGGAGAACCGGGAGAACCCGGCGCGGACGACGGGAGGGCGGGCGGCGGGCCCGGCTCCGGCGGCGCCGACCCACGGCCGCCACCGGTGGCCCCACGGCGGCTATGACGTCCTGGTCGTCGGCGGCGGCGTCATCGGGCTGGTGACCGCCTGGCGGGCCGCCGGGCGGGCCTGCGCACCGCTGTCGTCGACCCCGCGCCGGGCGGCGGCGCGGCCCGGGTCGCGGCGGGCATGCTCGCCGCCGTCACCGAACTGCACTACGGCGAGGAGGAGTTGCTCGCCCTCAACCTGGCCTCCGCGCGCCGTTATCCGGACTTCGTGGCCGAGTTGGAGGAGGCGAGCGGCCAGGACGTGGGCTACCGCCCCTGCGGCACGCTCGCGGTCGCCCTGGACGCCGACGACCGCGCCCACCTTCGGGAACTCCACGCCTTTCAGGAGCGCCTCGGGCTCACCGCCCAGTGGCTGAGCGGCCGCGAGTGCCGCCGCCTGGAGCCGATGCTGGCCCCGGGCGTGCGGGGCGGGCTGCGCGTCGACGGCGACCACCAGGTCGACCCGCGGCGGCTGTCGGCCGCCCTGCTGACCGCGTGCGAACGCGCCGGGGTGGTCCTGGTGCGCGAGCGCGCGCGCGGCTGACGGTGGCGCGGGACCGCGCCACGGGCGTCGAACTGGCCGACGGCGGGCGGCTCGCCGCGGCGGCCACGGTGCTGGCGGCGGGCAGCCACAGCGCCCGCCCGCGGGCGTGCCCGAGGCGGTGGCGCCGCCGGTGCGCCCGGTCAAGGGCCAGATCCTGCGGCTGCGGATCCCCGCCGCGTACGCGCCCTTCCTGTCCCGGACGGTACGGGCGGTGGTGCGCGGCGGGCACGTCTACCTCGTGCCGCGCGAGAACGGCGAGTTGGTGGTCGGTGCCACCACGGAGGAGCTGGGCTGGGACACCACGGTCACGGCGGGCGGGGTGTACGAGCTGCTGCGCGACGCCCACGAGTTGGTCCCGGGCATCACCGAACTGCCGCTGGCGGAGACCAGCGCGGGCTGCGCCCGGCTCCCCGACAACGCCCCGCTGCTGGGCCCGACCGCGCTGGAGGGGCTGCACCTGGCCACCGGCCACCACCGCAACGGCGTCCTGCTCACCCCGCTCACCGGCGACGTGCTGGCCGAGGCGCTGACCGGCGGTGACGTCCTAGGAGGCGCGCCCTTCTCGCCGCGGCGCTTCGCCGCCCGGCGGCCGTTCGGCACCGCCGCCGCAGCCACCACCGCCGCCACCGCCGCCACCGCCCCGCAGGAGCAGCCCGTATGACCGCCCCGTACCCACGTCCGTGACCGTCTCCGTCAACGGCGAACCCCGCGAGATCGAGGGCGGCACCACCCTGGACCGGCTCGTCGCCGCCCTCACGACGGCTCCGGAAGGCGCAGGGGCCCCGGAAGGCACCACGGCCCCGGGAGGCGCAGCGGCCCCGGAGGGCGCAGCGGTTCCCGGGGTGTCGCCGCCGCCGTCAACGAGGCCGTCGTACCGCGCGGTCTGTGGCCCGCGACCGCGCTCGGCGACGGCGACCGCGTCGAGGTCCTCACCGCCGTCCAGGGAGGCTGACCATGACCGACCTCACGGACCCGCGCCCGGATCACGGCGAGGACCCGTTCACCGTCGCGGGCACCGCCTTCGGCTCCCGGCTGATCATGGGAACGGGCGGCGCCCCAGCCTGGAGATCATGGAGCGGGCGCTGCTGGCCTCGGGCACCGAGCTGACGACCGTCGCCATGCGCCGCCTCGACCCGACCGTGCACGGCTCGGTGCTCTCCGTCCTGGCGCGGCTCGGGATCCGTCCGCTGCCCAACACCGCGGGCTGCTTCACCGCGGGCGAGGCCGTGCTGACCGCGCGGCTCGCCCGCGAGGCCCTCGGCACGGACTGGATCAAGCTGGAGGTGGTGGCCGACGAGCGGACCCTGCTGCCCGACCCGGTCGAGCTGCTGGACGCCGCCGAGACCCTGGTGGACGACGGTTTCACCGTGCTGCCGTACACCAACGACGACCCGGTGCTCGCGCGCCGCCTGGAGGACGTCGGCTGCGCCGCGATCATGCCGCTGGGCTCCCCATCGGCTCCGGCCTGGGCATCCGCAACCCGCACAACTTCCAGCTGATCGTCGAGCACGCGCGCGTACCGGTCATCCTGGACGCGGGCGCGGGCACCGCCTCGGACGCCGCGCTCGCCATGGAGCTGGGCTGCTCCGCGGTGATGCTGGCCTCCGCCGTCACCCGGGCCCAGGAGCCCGCGCTGATGGCGCTGGCCATGCGGCACGCGGTGGAGGCCGGACGGCTGGCGCACCGCGCCGGGCGCATCCCGCGCCGCCATTTCGCCGAGGCGTCGTCCCCGTCGAGGGCATCGCGGCCTTCGATCCCGAGCGCCCGCGTTCTCCCGCTGAGCGCCCGCGCCGGGCGGCGAGCGGCCCGGTCGGCGGGCGAGTTGGGGCCGCGCCGGGCCTGTCACCGTTCGGCCCCAGTACCGGCCCTGGGCCGAACGGGTGACCCGAGGTGTCGGAGACGGCTCGTAGACTGCGGTCTTGTGGATACGACCCTGCAAGACCCTCTCGTCGGACAGGTGCTGGACGGCCGGTACCGCGTCGAGGCGCGCGTGGCCGCAGGCGGCATGGCGACGGTCTACCGGGCGGTCGACACCCGGCTCGACCGCGTGCTCGCGCTGAAGGTGATGCACCCGTCGCTCGCGACCGACGCCGCCTTCGTCGAGCGCTTCATCCGCGAGGCCAAGTCCATCGCCCGGCTCGCGCATCCGAACGTGGTGGGCGTCTTCGACCAGGGCACCGACGGCGACCACGTCTATCTCGCGATGGAGTACGTGGCGGGCTGCACCCTGCGCGACGTGCTCCGCGAGCGTGGCGCGCTCCAGCCGCGGGCCGCGCTGGACATCCTGGAGCCGGTGCTCGCCGCGCTCGGGCGGCGCACCGCGCGGGCTTCGTGCACCGCGACATGAAGCCGGAGAACGTGCTGATCGGCGACGACGGCCGGGTCAAGGTCGCCGACTTCGGGCTGGCCAGGGCCGTGGACACCAACACCAGCGCCTCCACCGGGACGCTGCTGGGCACCGTGTCGTACCTCGCGCCCGAGCAGCTGGACGCGGGCGCCGCCGACACCCGCTCCGACGTCTACGCGTGCGGTGTCGTGCTGTACGAGATGCTGACCGGCGCCAAACCGCACACCGGCACCACCCGGCCCAGGTGCTCTACAAGCACCTCCACGAGGACGTCGCGCCGCCTCCGAGGCGGCGCCCGGGTCGCGCCGCAGCTGGACGGGCTGGTGGCCGCCGCCACCGCCGGGACCCGCGGGCCGCCCGGCCGACGCGGTCGCGCTGCTGGGTCTGGCCAGGACGGCGCGCGCCGCGCTCTCGGCGCGCAGCTCGACGCGGTGCCCCGGCGGCCAAGAGCGTCGGGGACGGCGCGGCCGACGACGGGGCGACGGCGCGTACGACCGTGATCGCGCGCCAGGGCAGGGCGGCGGCCCGGCCGGCGCCGCCCGCCCGCGTACACCGCCCCGCCCGCCGCGTACGGGGACGATCCGCTGAACCGCACCAGCAGGCTGGACCTGCCCGCGCAGCCGCCGCCCCGGACGCGGCCCCAGGGCGGGCCGCCGACCGCGGATGCCGCGCCGCCCGGTGCTGGCGATCATCGCGGCGGTGCTGCTGGCGCTCGGTATCGGCGTGGGCGTGTGGTACATCAACGACGGCCAGTTCACCCGGGTCCCCGGCGTGATCGACTCCACCCAGGCGCAGGCGACGAAGAAGCTCGGCGACGCCGGTCTGGACGTGAAGGTCGAGCGCGCGTTCAACGAGGCGGTGAAGAAGGGCAAGGTCTTCGAGACCGACCCCGGCGCCGGTGCGCGGGTCCGCAAGAACCGCACGGTGACCATCAAGGTCTCGCAGGGCCCGGAGCGGGTGGAGGTGCCGAACGTCGTCGGGATACCGCTCGCCACCGCCAAGCAGAAGATCTCGGACGCGGGTCTGACCGTGGGCGACGTCACCCGCCGGTTCAGCGGCGAGACGCCCCGGGGAACGTGCTCGCCACCGACCCCACCTTCGGCTCCCAGCGGCGCCCCGACACCCCGGTGAAGATCACCGTCAGCAAGGGCGAGCCGATCGACGTGCCGGACGTGGTCGGGGACTCCCTGGACGACGCGAAGTCGGAGCTGTCCGACGCGGGCTTCAGGGTGAAGGTCGCCGACAAGCAGGTGTACTCGGACGAGGACAAGGGCTCGGTCGCCGCCCAGACCCCGGAGGGCGACGTTCAGGGCGCCGAGGGCGACACCGTCACGCTCACCGTCTCCAAGGGCCAGCAGATGATCGAGGTCCCGGACGTGACGGGCATGAGCGAGGGCGACGCCCGGCAGCAGCTGGAGGACGCGGGCTTCGAGGTGAAGGTCGACAAGCCGTTCCTCTTCCCCGAGGACGAGGTGGACAGCCAGTCCGTGGAGGGCGGCGACGAGGCGGCCAAGGGCAGCAAGATCACGATCAGGATGAAGGGCGGGCTCTGAGCAGGTGAGCGGCTGCGACGACTTCTCCCGGGCCGGGTGCGCAACCCCGTCGGCGGCCATGTCATGGTCGCGGGCGGCCTCGCCTCCACGGGCCTGGCGTACGCGCGGGACATCGGCGCCGAGGCGATCCAGGTCTTCGTGGCGAACCCGCGTGGCTGGGCGACCCCGGAGGGCAGCCGCGCGCAGGACGAGGCGTTCCGCGCCGCCTGCGCCGAACAGCGCGTCCCCGCGTACGTCCACGCGCCCTACCTGATCAACTTCGGTTCCCACACGGCGGCCACGGCCGACAAGTCGGTGGACTCCTGCGCCACTCGCTGCGCCGGGGCCGGGACATCGGCGCCCTCGGCGTGGTCGTCCACACCGGCTCGGCGACGGGCGGCCGGGCGCGGAGACGGCGCTCGCGCAGGTGCGCGAGCGGCTGCTGCCGCTGCTGGAGGAGCTGACCCACGACGACGACCCGTGGCTGCTGCTGGAGCCGACGGCCGGGCAGGGCGCGTCGCTGTGCGCGCTGATGGCGGACCTGGGCCCGTACGTCGAGGCGCTGGACCGGCACCCGCGGCTCGGGTGTGCCTGGACACCTGCCATGTCTTCGCGGCGGGGCACGACCTGGCGGAGCCGGGCGGGGTGAAGGCGTGCCTGGACGAGCTGGAGGCGGTCGCGGGCCGGGCCGCCTGCGGCTGATCCACGCGAACGACTCGAAGGACGTGGCGGGGGCGCACAAGGACCGGCACGAGAACATCGGCGCCGGGCACATCGGGGCGGAGCCGTTCCGCGAGCTGTTCGACCACCCCGCGACGGACGGGGTGCCGCTGGTCATCGAGACCCCGGGCGGCAAGGAGGGGCACGCGGCGGACGTGGCCCGACTCAGGAACTGCGAGATGGCTGAAGGAACTGCGGGACGGCTGAAAAGCCCGTGGGACGGCTGACTTGAGGAGTCGCGGGAGGGCTGAAGGGTCTTGCGGGGCGGCCGGGGCGCCGCGGTCGGCTCAGCCGCCGCTGGCGTCACAGCTCGGGGCCGTCGCCCGGCTCCTCCTGGTAGGTGTACCGCTGCTCGCGCCACGGGTCGCCCACGTTGTGATAGCCGCGCTCCTCCCAGAAACCCCGGCGGTCGGCGGTCATGTACTCCACGCCCCGCACCCATTTGGGCCCCTTCCAGGCGTAGAGATGCGGCACCACCAGACGCACCGGAAATCCGTGCTCGGCGGTGAGCGGCTCACCGTCCTTGTGCGTGGCGAAAATGCTCTGCGCGGAGAGGAAGTCCGTCAGCCGCAGATTTGAACTGAAGCCGTATTCGGCCCACACCATCACATGGGTGACATCGTCCGCAGGGGCGCGAGTTCCACAATGGTGTGCACGGCCACTCCGCCCCATTCGGCGTCCAGCATGCTGAATTTGGTGACGCAGTGCAGGTCGGCGACGACCGTGGAGTACGGCAGGGCCGAGAACTCCTCGTGTGTCCAGCCGCGCTTGTCGCCGTCGGCCGTGGCGCCGAAGACCCGGAACTCCCAGCGGTCCGGCTTGAACTTCGGCACCGGGCCATAGTGCGTAACCGGCCAACCGCGTTGCAGGCGCTGCCCCGGAGGCAGCTGGGCGAGTTCCCCTCACGGCTTTCCGACTGACCCATGTCTCCATGGTGTCAGACCCTTACGTGGTCGGGACCAGGGTGTGAGCTATCCGGGCAACTCGCACTAAGCCTGCACTTACTGGACGGTTTCGAGGGCTCGGTGCAAGGATGCGCGCAATCCGCCGTCCCCTTGACTTGGAAGGAGCCCGTCGATGCAGGGCGACCCCGAGGTCATCGAGTTCCTCAACGAACAGCTCACGGGTGAGCTGACCGCGATCAACCAGTACTTCCTGCACGCGAAACTCCAGGAAAACTACGGCTGGATCAAACTCGCGAAGTACACCCGGTCGGAGTCGTTCGACGAGATGCGTCATGCGGAGGTACTGACCGACCGCATCATCTTCCTCGAAGGGCTGCCGAATTATCAGCGACTCTTCCACGTGCGCGTCGGGCAGACCGTCACCGAGATGTTCGAGGCGGACCGGCAGGTCGAGGTCGAGGCGATCGACCGGCTCAAGCGGGGAATCGAGATCATGCGGGCCAAGGGGACATCACCTCGGCCAATATCTTCGAAAGCATCCTCGCCGACGAGGAGCACCACATCGACTACCTCGACACCCAGCTGGATCTCGTACGGAAACTGGGCGAGCCGCTGTACATCGCGCAGCTCGTGGAGCAGCCGGACTCCTGAGCGCTCAGGCGGCCTCGGCGGCGGGCGCGGCACCAGGGGCCGACGCCTCGTCCGGCTCCGCCGTCGCGGCGAGCGGCACGACGGCCTCCCGCCTCGGGCAGGCGCCCCGGCCCAGCACCGCCTGGATCCGGCGTACGCACGACCCACAGTCGGTGCCCGCCTTGCAGGCCCCGCGATCTGCCGCGGAGTGCAGGCGCCGGACTCCGCGTGGTCACGCACCTGCTTCTCGGTGATGCCGAAGCATGAGCAGACGTACACGCGGCTCTCCGACCCGATCGAACAGTGAGGTAACCCTTACCTTACCCAGCATCGGGGTCCTCACAACGCGCCGGGGCGCGGATCCGTGTGATCCGCGCCCCACCACGCTCCACCGCACGTCTGGCGCCTCCGGCGCCCGCGGCTACTGGTCCCGGTACATCTCCGCGACCAGGAACGCCAGGTCGAGCGACTGGCTCCGGTTCAGCCGGGGTCGCAGGCCGTCTCGTACCGCTGGTGCAGGTCGTCGACGAAGATCTCGTCGCCGCCGCCGACGCACTCGGTGACGTCGTCGCCCGTCAGCTCCACGTGGATGCCGCCCGGGTGGGTGCCCAGGCCCTTGTGGACCTCGAAGAAGCCCTTGACCTCGTCCAGCACGTCGTCGAAGCGGCGCGTCTTGTGGCCCGACGCGGCCTCGAAGGTGTTGCCGTGCATCGGGTCGCAGACCCAGGCGACCTGCGCGCCGGACGCCGTGACCTTCTCCACCAGCTGCGGCAGCCGGTCGCGGACCTTGTCCGCGCCCATGCGCGTGATGAAGGTGAGGCGGCCCGGCTCGCGGTCCGGGTCGATCCGCTCGATCAGCGCCAGCGCCTCCTCCGGCGTGGTCGTCGGCCCGAGCTTCACGCCCACCGGGTTGCGCACCCGGGAGGCGAACTCGATGTGCGCCCGTCCAGCTGCCGGGTGCGCTCGCCGATCCACACCATGTGCCCCGACACGTCGTACAGCGCGCCGGTCCGGGAGTCGGTACGCGTCAGCGCCGACTCGTAGTCCAGGACCAGCGCCTCGTGCGAGGAGAAGAACTCGACGGTCTTGAACTCCTCGGGGTCCACGCCGCACGCGTTCATGAAGTTCAGCGCCCGGTCGATCTCGCGCGCCAGCGCCTCGTAACGCTGCCCGGAGGGCGAGGACTTCACGAAGTCCTGGTTCCAGGCGTGCACCTGGCGCAGGTCCGCGTAGCCGCCCGTGGTGAAGGCGCGCACCAGGTTCAGGGTGGAGGCCGACGCGTGGTACATGCGCTTCAGCCGCTCCGGATCCGGGATCCGGGCCTCCTCGGTGAACTCGAAGCCGTTGACCGAGTCGCCGCGGTAGGTCGGCAGCGTCACCCGTCCGGGTCTCGGTCGGCTTGGAGCGCGGCTTGCTGTACTGCCCGGCGATCCGTCCGACCTTCACCACCGGCACCGACCCGGCGTAGGTGAGCACCGCGCCCATCTGGAGGAGCGTCTTCAGCTTGTTGCGGATCTGGTCCGCGCCCACGGCGTCGAACGCCTCGGCGCAGTCCCCGCCCTGGAGCAGGAACGCCTCGCCCCGGGCCACCGCGGCCAGGCGGCTGCGCAACTGGTCGCACTCCCCGCGAACACCAGCGGCGGATAGGACTCCAGCTCGGCGACGACATCGCGCAGAGCCTTGGGGTCCGGCCAGTCCGGCTGCTGCGCCGCGGGAAGGGTGCGCCAGGTTTGTCCACTGGCGTGGGATTCAGCGTTCACGGTCACCCGGCCAAGGTTACGGGTCTCCACCGGCGGCCGGTTCGCGGACCAGCGATTGAGACACCCACCCACCCCTGGCGCCAGAACCACCCCGCCCCGTCGCCCGGACCCGGCACGAACGTCGCGCCCCAGCCGTCCGTCACCGCGCCGACCAGCGCGGGCGTGCCCTCCGCCGGCCGACGGGCCCGGTCCGCCGGGCGTCCGCCCGATGTTGTTGTTCACCTCACAGGGCCGCACAACGTCCATTACGCTGCGCCACGAGGTGAACACAAAACGTGCATCCGTTGCCGGAGTTGGTCGGCCGCCGCGACCGAGAGGGGACCTCATGGCGAACATCCGCAAACTGGACCCCGGGGCCTCACCACTGCATTTCTTCGGCGCGGAGTTGCGGCGCTTCCGGGAGAGCGCGGGACTGACCCTGGAACAGCTCGGCAAGATCGTCTTCCTCACGGGTTCGATGATCGGCCAGATCGAGACGGCCGCGAAGATCCCCAGGACGAACACATTCCGCGCCTGGACGCGGCGCTCGGGCGGACGGTGCGCTGGTGCGGCTGTGGGATCTCGCCAGCCGGAGCAGGCTGCCGAGTTGGTACCAGCCGATCGCGCAGTACGAGGCCACGGCGGACACGATCCTGGTCTTCCAGTCGCAGTTGGTGCACGGCCTGCTCCAGACCCGGGGATACGCGCGTGCCGTATTCAGCGTGCTGCAACGCGAGGGAATTGAGGGCAAACTCGAAGCCCGCATGGCGAGACAGCGAATCCTGAAGCAGGAGGAACCGCCGTTGCTGTGGGTCGTTCTCGACGAGGCGGTGCTCCACCGGGAGATCGGCGGCCCGACCGTCATGCGGAATCAACTGGCCCACTTGCTGAGCTTTGCGGATTCCGATCACGTACACATCCAGGTTCTTCCGTTCTCGGCCGGAGCGCACACCGCCATGATGGGATCGTTCGAGATCTTCTGCTTCTACGACCAGGCGGACGTGACCTTTGTCGAGGCGTATGGCGACGGTTTGGCGACCGCCAACCCGCAGCAGGTCAGGGCTCGTTCACTCCGTTACGATCTCTTGCGAGCCTGCGCCCTGTCCCCGGGGACTCAGCGCGAATGATCGCTCGCGTGATGGAGGAACGCTATGCGCACGATCTTGAGCCCGGAGGACCTCCAGTGGCGTAAATCGAGCTACAGCGGTGACGAGGGAAGCTCCTGCGTCGAAATCGCCAGGCTTTCCGCTCGCGTCGCCATCCGGGATTCCAAGATCCCGGAAGCCGCGGCGTTCACCGTCACCCCTCCGCCTTCGCCACATTCATCTCCCTTCTGAAAGGGATATGACGGCGGAGCGACACCATGGCGAACGCCCCTATTCAATGGGCGGCGGCGCGCGCGGGTGCCGGGGCCCGGCCCGCCCGCCCGTGGAGCACGTGGAGCCCGCGGAGCCCGCGGAGCACGTGGAGCCCGTCCCCGCGCGGTCCGCTACGATCGGCGGCATGTTCGCGCATCCGATCAACACCTGGTGGTGGCCCGCCCGTCCGGCGGCCCACTGAATCGCGCGTACACGATCACCGCGAAGGCCGCCCGAGGGGCGGCCTTCACGCGTTCCCCGCGGCAGCCGGGAAGCGCCCGCGGGCTGTTCCTCCCTACTCCTCCCGGAAGGAACACCCGCCATGTCCACCCACCCGTCAGCTCCGCCGCGGCCGACGACGCCCGCGCCGCCGTGGCCCGGCTGCTCGCGCCCGGCGCCCGCCCTTCGCCCTGCTGCACCGGGCGGCGCCCGGCCACCCCGGCACCGTCCTGCTGCTGACCGGCCCGGTCCACGAGGTGGAGCGGCTGACCGACATCCCGCTGCCCACCGGGGCCCGCGCGGCGGCGGGGCGGCGCACGACGCGCTCGCCCTCGTCCCGTTCCGGCAGATCCGCGAGCGCGGCTTCGACGTCCGCGACGACGGCACGCCCTGGCGGTCCTGCTGCCGAGGAGCGCCACGAACTGCCGCTCGACGCGCTGCTGAGCGCGCTGCCCGCGCACGAGGTGCGGGTGGCGGACGGGGCGTTCGACGTCGACGACGACGCGTACGCCGACATCGTCGGGCGGGTCCTCAGGACGAGATCGGGACCGGCGAGGGCGCCAACTTCGTGATCCGGCGGGACTTCCGGGGCGGATCCGGGGTTCGGCGCCGCCGACGCGCTGGCCCTGTTCCGGCGGCTGCTGGCGGGCGAGCGCGGCGCGTACTGGACGTACGTCGTGCACCGGGAGGACCGCACGCTGGTCGGCGCGAGCCCGGAGGCGCATGTGCGGATGACCGGGGGCACCGTCGCGATGAACCCCATCAGCGGCACCTACCGCTATCCGCCGGAGGGCGCCGCGGCCGAGGGCTGCTCGCGTTCCTGCACGACCGCAAGGAGGTGGAGGAGCTGTCCATGGTGGTGGACGAGGAGCTGAAGATGATGTGCACCGTGGGCGACATGGGCGGCGTGGTCGTCGGGCCCCGGCTGAAGGAGATGGCGCACCTGGCGCACACCGAGTACGAGTTGCGCGGGCGCAGTTCGCTGGACGTGCGGGACGTGCTGCGCGAGACGATGTTCGCCGCCACCGTCACCGGCTCCCCGGTGCAGAACGCGTGCCGGGTGATCGAGCGGTACGAGCCGGGCGGCCGGGCGTACTACGCGGGGCGCTCGCGCTCATCGGGCGTGACGCGGGCGGGCGCGCACCCTGGACTCGCCGATCCTGATCCGCACCGCCGACATCGACGGCGACGGCGGGCTGCGGGTACCGGTCGGGGCGACCCTGGTGCGCGGCTCCGACCCGTACGGCGAGGTCGCGGAGACCCACGCCAAGGCGGCGGGGTGCTCACCGCGCTCGGGTGCGGCCCGCCCCGGCCGGGCGGGCGGCGGGGCGGACGCGCGGCCCCGGCTGGCGGACGATCCGCGGGTACGGGCCGCGCTGGACGCGCGGCGGGCGGACCTGGCGCCGTTCTGGCTGCGGATGCGGACACCGGAGGACGCCGGGCGGCTGGCCGGTGAGGCGCTGGTGATCGACGCGGAGGACACCTTCACGGCGATGCTCGCGCATGTCCTGCGCACCTCGGGGCTGACGGTGAGCGTGCTGCGGTACGACGAGCCGGGGCTGCGGGAGGCGGCGCTGGACCACCGGGGTCCCGTGGTGCTCGGGCCGGGCCCCGGCGACCCGGGCGACACGGCGGCCCGCGTATGCGGCTGCTGCGGGGCTCGCCGCCGATCTGCTGCGCGAGCACCGGCACGGGCTGCTGGGGGTCTGCCTGGGGCACGAGCTGATCGCGGCCGAACTGGGGCTGGAGATCGTGCGCAAGGACGTGCCGTTCCAGGGGCGCAGGAGCGGATCGACTTCTTCGGGCGCCCGGAGACGGTCGGGTTCTACAACACCTTCAGCGCCCGGTGCGACGACGGGCGGCGGCGGAACTGGCCATGCACCGGGTGGAGTTGAGCCGCGACGCGGACAGCGGGAGGTGCACGCGCTGCGCGGGCCGGGGTTCGCGGGGTGCAGTTCCACCCGAGTCGGTGCTGACCCTGAACGGTGCGGCGCTCACGGCCGAGTTGCTGGCGGCGGTGCTGGTGTAGCGCGGCGGCCGTCCCTCCCGCCCGCACCCGGGGCGGGCAGGGGACGGCCGCGTCCGGCCAGCCCACCGGCCGTGGCCGCCACGGCCCTCAGCCGAAGAAGACGCCCGCCTCCGCGTAGAGCGCGGGGTCCACCGTCTTCAGTTGCGCGGTGGCCTCGGTGAGCGGCACCCGCACGATGTCGGTGCCGCGCAGCTCGACCATCTTACCGACGTCCCCTCCCGTACGGCCTCGATGGCGTGCAGCCCGAACCGGGTGGCCAGCCACCGGTCGAAGGCGCTCGGCGTGCCGCCGCGCTGCACGTGCCCGAGCACCGTGGTGCGCGCTTCCTTCCCCGTCTGCTTCTCGATCTGCTTGGCCAGCCACTCCCCGATGCCGGAGAGCCGGACGTGGCCGAAGGAGTCCAGCGACCCGTCCTGAGGACGGCGTCGCCGTCCTGGGCATGGCGCCCTCGGCGACCACCACGATCGGCGCGTAGCGGATCTTGAAGCGGGACTCGACCCAGGTGCAGACCTGGTCGAGGTCGAACCGCTGCTCGGGGATGAGGATGACGTTGGCGCCGCCCGCGAGCCCCGAGTGCAGGGCGATCCAGCCCGCGTGACGGCCCATCACCTCCACGACGAGGACGCGCATGTGCGACTCGGCGGTGGTGTGGAGGCGGTCGATGGCCTCCGTGGCGATGTTGACGGCGGTGTCGAAACCGAAGGTGTAGTCGGTGGCGGACAGGTCGTTGTCGATGGTCTTGGGTACGCCGACACAGGGCACGCCGTACTCGTCGACCAGCCGCGCGGCGACGCCGAGCGTATCCTCGCCGCCGATCGCGATCAGCGCGTCGACCTCCTCCTTCCGCAGGTTCTCCTTGATCCGGCGAATGCCGTTCTCGGACTTGAGGGATTGGTCCGCGACGACCCGAGGATGGTGCCGCCGCGCGGCAGGATGCCGCGCACCGCGCTGATGTCGAGCGTCACCGTGTCGGCTTCGAGCGGCCCGCGCCAGCCGTCCGGAACCCGACGAAGTCGTAGCCGTACTCCTGGGTTCCCTTGCGGACGACCGCGCGGATGACCGCGTTGAGTCCGGGGCAGTCACCGCCACCGGTCAGCACTCCGACCCGCATCGCATCTTCCCTTCTCGCGTGATGTCCCGTGATATCCGTGATGTCCCGTGAATCACCCCGTGCGTCAGCAACGCTAACGGTGATCCACGTCACACGGGACAGGGCGAAATGTGAATTTCGGGGTTGACAAAGGGATATGGGTCCGGACCATTCACTCGTACGAGGGCACGCGGGAGCACGACACCGCACGTGACGCGGCGAGTACGGCGGCGGACTACGCCCCGTCGTCGAGGCCGCGCTCGATGGCGTAGCGGACCAACTCGACGCGATTGTGCAACTGGAGCTTGCCCAGGGTGTTCTGGACGTGGTTCTGCACCGTGCGATGGGAGATCACCAGGCGCTCGGCGATCCGCTTGTACGAGAGCCCCTTGGCCACCAGCCGGAGCACCTCGGTCTCCCGGTCGGTCAGCCGGGGCGCGGCGGGCGGTCCGGCGCCGCGGCGGCGGGCGCGGGTCGGCGGCCAGCCGCCGGTACTCACCGAGCACCAGCCCGGCCAGGCCGGGCGTGAACACCGGGTCGCCCGCGGCCGTCCGCCGGACCGCGTCCAACAGGTCGTCCGTGCTGGCGGACTTGAGCAGGTAACCGGTCGCGCCGGACTTCACCGCCTGGAGGACGTCGGCGTGTTCGCCGCTGGCGGAGAGCACCAGCACGCGCAGCTCGGGCCGTTCGGCGACCAGCTCCTGGCAGACCTCGACGCCGGGCAGGCCGGGCAGGTTCAGGTCCAGCACGAGCACGTCGGGCGCGGACGCCCGAGCCCGGCGGACCGCCTGCGGGCCGTCCCCGGCCGTGGCCACCACCTCGAACCCGGCCTCGGTCGGGTCGCGGGCCACGGCGTCGCGCCACATCGGGTGGTCGTCGACCACCATCACCCGCGGCCCACCCCGGCGGTCGCACCGGTCACCGCGCTCTCGTCGCTCCGGCCCGTCATCGCTCTCCCTCCCGCCACGCGGAACCCTCAACTCCACCTCGGTGCCCTGCCCGGGGCCGAGATCCACACGGCGCTGCCGCCCAGTTCGCTCAGCCGCCCCCGGATGGACAGGGCCACCCGAGCCGCCCCTCGCGCTCCGCGACCGCGAGCCGCCCTCGGGGATGCCGGGGCCCTCGTCCCGTACGGTCACCGTCACCGCGTCCGGCTCGTCCTCCAGCAGCACCCAGGCCGGGGCGTCCTCGCCCACGTGCACACGGACGTTGTCCAGCGCGGCGCCGACCGCGGCCGCCAGCTCGACCGCCTCGCCCGCGGGCAGCGGCACCGGCGCGCCCGGCTCGGAGAAGGTCACCCGGGACCCGGCGTACGGGGCCAACAGGACCCGCAGATCGCACAGTTCGCCGTCGGCCGGGCCGGGGCGGCGGAACCCCGGACGCCAGCGGACCGCCGTCGCCCGCCCGCGCCCGTGCCGTCCACGCCGGTGGCCGCGCCGGTACCGGCAGACGCGGGAACGTACGCCGCGGGGCGCGCGCGGCGACCAGGCCGCTGGAGACCAACGTCCGCAGCGCGACCTCCTGTTCGCCCGCCATCCGCCCCAGCTCGGCCGCCTCGCCGCCGAGCGCCGTGCCGCGCCGCTGCACCATGGCGAGCACCTGGAGCACGCTGTCGTGGATGTCGCGGGCCAGCCGCTCGCGTTCGCGGGTGGTCGCCTCGATCCGCAGCGCGCGGGCGAGGGTGCGCTCACTGGCGCGGGCCACCTCGACCACGTAGCCGATGCCGACGCTGGCCACCCAGACCAGGAGCACGGCGTGCACGGTGTCCTGGGCGATGGCGCCGCGCTCGACCAGGTTGGCGACGCCGACGACGGCGGACGCCGAAGCCGCCCACCGCCAGCCGCCCTTGATCGCGCAGCCGAGCACCGCGCCCGCCGTCCATATCGACGGCAGGGTGGGGTGCCGTCGGCGATGCGGTCGTGCGGCAGGACGGCCATGGTCAGCAGGATGCCGGTGACCGCGATGGTGAGGTCGGCGAGGAGGAACCGGAAGGTGCACCGCTCCGCCGAGGTCACCCGGCGCACGGTCAGCGCGGTCCACACGGTGAGCGCGAGCATGTAGGCGCCCGCGCCCATGGGGTGGTCGTACCAGCGGTAGGCGTGCGCGTACAGCGCGAGCGCGTACACCAGGGTGAGCACCCGGTAGGCGGTCAACGCCTGCCACAGGGGCTGTTCGACGGACATCCGGGGCGTCCGCTCACGCCCGGACCGCTGCTGCGCCATCTCCCACCCGCCCAGGGCCGCCGCGGCGGCCCGGCCTCAGTCCCGCTCCGCCTGCTTGTCGCCCGCTCCGGAGCGCTCCCCGCCCCGGCTCGCCGACGGCCCGGGCGTCCCGCCGCCCTCGGACCTCTTCTCGGCGCCCTCGGACTGCTTCCCACCGCCCTCGGACTTCTTCTCGGCGTCGGACTTCTTCTCCGCCTCGGCGAGCTGCCGCTTGGCCGCGGTCGCGTAGACGTCGACGTACTCCTGACCGGACAACTTCATGATCTCGTACATGACCTCGTCGGTCACCGAGCGCAGGATGAACCGGTCGCCGTCCATGCCGTGGTAGCGGCTGAAGTCCAGCGGCTTGCCGATCCGGATGCCGGGGCGCATCAGCTTCGGCATCACCTGCCCCGGCGGCTGGATCTTCTCCGTGTCGATCATCGCGACCGGCAGGACCGGAGCGCCCGTGGCCAGCGCGACGCGCGCCAGGCCGCCCGGCTTGCCCGGTACAGCCGCCCGTCGGGCGAGCGGGTGCCCTCCGGGTAGATCCCGAACAGCTCACCGCGCTCCAGCACCTCGATACCGCTCTTGATGGCGGCCTCCCCGGCACCCCGGGTGCCGGAGCGGTCGACCGGCAACTGCCCCACGCCCTTGAAGAACGCGGCGGTCATCTTGCCCTTGAGGCCAGGCGAGGTGAAGTACTCCTGCTTGGCGATGAAGGTGACCTTGCGGTCGAGCACCGCGGGAAGGAAGAAGGAGTCGGAGAACGACAGGTGGTTACTCGCGAGAATCGCCGGCCCTTCGGCGGGCACGTTCTCCAGACCCTCCACCCAGGGCCGGAACGTGAGCTTCAGCGCCGAGCCGACCGACATCTTCATGGCACCGTAGAACAACCGAGGACCTCCCGTATCCGACGAGGAGACCTTAACCTGTCCTACCCTGCCCGCGGCCCGCCGCGTACGCTGGCCACAGGCCCTCAACGCCCGTCCCCATCGACCACCGAACGGAGATCCGCGGTGCTCCTGCCCGGAGCCGAGCCGTTCCGCCACGACGGCGGAGAGACCGGCGTCCTCGTCTGCCACGGCTTCACCGGCTCCCCAGTCGGTGCGCCCCTGGGCCGAACATCTCGCGGCACAGGGTCTGACCGTCTCCCTCCCCAGGCTGCCCGGACACGGCACCCGCTGGGAACACCTGGCGCGCACCGACTGGCGGGACTGGTACGCGGAGGTCGACCGGGAACTGCTGCTGCTCGGCAGGCGCTGTCGCCAGGTCTTCGTGTGCGGCCTGTCGATGGGCGGCACGCTCGCGCTGCGACTGGCGGCCCTGCACGGCCCCGCGGTCAGCGGTCTGGCGCTGGTCAACCCGGCCATCGCGATGCACGACAAGGCGGCCTTCGCGCTGCCCGTGGCGCGCCACCTGGTGCGGTCGGCCAAGGGCATCGCCAGCGACATCGCCAAGCCGGGCTCGGTGGAGACCGGGTACGACCGGTGCCGCTGCACGCCGCGCACGCGCTGCGCCGGTTCTTCGGGATCGTGGACGGCGAACTGCCGCGGGTCACCCAGCCGCTGCTGCTCCTGCGCAGCCCGCGGGACCACGTGGTGCCGCCCGCGGACTCCGCGCGCATCCTCGCCCGCGTCTCGTCCACGGACGTCACCGAGCGGCTGCTGGAGCGCAGCTACCACGTGGCGACCCTGGACTTCGACGCCGAGTTGATCTTCGAGGAGACGTACGGCTTCGTCAGCCGACTCACGGCGGAGGGACGGCGGCACGTGACGGAGCGTGACCCGGGCGACCACGAGGCGGGTCCGCGCGACGACGACGCCGCGTGGGCACAGATCATCGCCGCGTACGACGAGGAGCCGCAGCCCGGCGCGGACGGCCGCCAACCGTGGCCGGAGTCCGAGAACATCACCGACGAGCCCGATGAACCCGATGAGCCGGACAGAGCGGGCGGGGCGGTCGCCACGGACCGGCTGAGGAAGTCCGGCGCACCCGAGGAACCCGGCAGACCCGCCGCCGCGGATGACGACGGCGACAGCGACAGCGACAGCGACGACAGCGGGATCAACAAGGCCGGTCCCGCGTCCGTGGGCAGCTTCATCGTGTTCGCCCCGGCGTCGGCCCCGGCCCGCGCGACTGGCAGCTTGAGGAGCCCTCGCCCGACGACCTCGACGAGGAGGACGAGGGCCACTTCGTTCCGCCGGAGCCGCCCCGCTGCCCGAGACCGACACCACCGCCCGGTTCGCCTGGCTCGGCGCGATCGGCGGGCCGCTGCTGCTGATCGGCGTGGTGGCCTTCCAGGTCGAACTGACCTGGTGGCTCACCACCTTGAGCGTGGGCGGCTTCCTCGGCGGCCTCGTCACACTGGTGCTGCGGATGAAGGATGACGAAGACGGCGACGGGGACGACCCGGCCGCGGCGCGGTGGTCTGACAACAGCCGCCGGGCGACCGGAGGTTCGACGCCCCGGCCCGCGCGCGGCTCACGTGCCGGTGGCCTACCCGCGGTTGATCCGGAGGGCGGCCAGCACCGGCAGGTGGTCCGAGGCCGCCCGCAGGTCCGCCTCGGTGACCCCGGCCAGGCCCGTCGGCACCCGCAGCCCAGGATTTCCACGCCCTCGGTCGCCAGCACCGCGTCGATGCGCTGGTGCGGCCGGGCGGCCGTGGAGGTGAACTCGCCGCCCACGGCTCGGCCGCCCAGCCGTCCCGCAGCCGGTCCGTGAGCCGCCCGAACGCCCGCCCGCGCGGCGCCTCGTTGAGGTCGCCCGCCACGACGGCGTCCGGGACGCCCATCGCCGCGAGCCGTTCCAGCGCCATCCCGGCCTGCGCGTACCGCTCGCCCGCCGCCAGGCTCAGATGGCAGCCGAGCACGCCGAGCCGCGCCCGCCCGCCACCGGCCCGAAGCGCAGCACGGCGGTGGCGAAGCCGCGCCGGTGCAGGCCCGGGGTACGGGCAGCAGGATGTCCTCGGCGCGCTCGACATGGGCGCGCAGCGAGGTGAGGATCATCGGCCCCGCCGCAGGGCGCCCCGGTCGCGTACACCAGGCCCGTCGCGCGGGCCAGCCGGGCCGCCGCCTTGCGCCAGCGGAAGAAGCGCGGCGCCTCCTGTACGCACAGCACGTCCGGGGCGCAGGCCCGGATCACCCGGCCAGCGCCTCGTGGTCGTCGCGCATCGAGCGGATGTTGTAACTGAGCACCCGCACCGTCACCGTGTCGGCCTCGGTGGCGGACGCGGGCAGGTCGGGCAGGTCGACGTGCACCACCGCGCGCGGCCCCGTCAGCCCTGGCGGGCCAGGTCGGCGGCGCCCACCAGCCCGGCCTTGCCGCCGAGTTGCGCGGCGAGGACCTGCGCGTTGGGCCGCCACTGGCTGCCCACCAGCCAGCGGCGGAAGGACTTGCGGATCGGGTCGAGGACCAACTCGCCCTCGTCCGAGACGCCGCCGCCCACGATGAACGCCGACGGGTCGAACAGGGACGCCAGGTCGGCCAGGCCCGCGCCCGCCCACCGGGCCAGTTCACGGAAGGAGTCGATGGCCACGGGGTCGCCCTGGCGGGCGGCGGCGCTGATGTGCTTGCCCTCGATGCCCTCGGCCGTCCCGTCGCCGAGGGCGAGCAGCGCCTCGGCGTTCTCCGGGGTGGCGGCGGCGCTGCCGCGCGTAGCGCACCAGCGCGCGGCCCGAGGCGTACTGCTCCCAGCAGCCCTGGCTGCCGCAGCCGCACAGCAGGCCGTCGGGGACGACGCGGATGTGGCCGAACTCGGCGGCGACGCCGAAGCGTCCGCGGTGCAGCCTGCCGCCGATGATGATGCCGCCGCCCAGGCCGGTGCCGAGCGTGATGCACACGACGTCGTCGTGGCCCGCGCCCGCGCCGAAGCGATACTCGCCCCAGGCAGCGGCGTTGGCGTCGTTCTCGACGACGACGGGCAGGTCGACGCGCTGCTCGACCTTGTCCTTCAGCGCCTCGTGGCGCCAGTTGATGTTCGGGGCGAACAGCACGGTGGCGCGCTTGTCGTCGACGTACCCGGCGGCCCCGATGCCGACGGCCTCGACCTCGTGGCCGGGGCTGACCTTGCGTACCGCGTCCGCGATGGCGTCGATGACGCCCTCGGCGGTCTGCGGGGTCGAAACCGTGCTGGTGTCGAGAATCGTGCCCTCTTCGTCGACCACGCCGGCCGCGATCTTCGTGCCGCCGATGTCGACGCCGATGGTGAGTCCCATGAGTCCCTCAGTTATTCGGTCCAACCCCGCCGTGCATTACGTTACCGGAGCTTGAACTCAATCGAGATCGATGTGTTCACTACTCGAAGACTCTCCACCATCGTCGCGGTTGCTCCACCGCCGCTCATGGCCCTCCACGGCTTCCCGGTAGGCGGCGAGGAGTTCGCTTCCGGCGGTCGCCAGATGAGCGAAGACGGCGGGGTTGCGCTCCACGACCGGTTCGACCGCGGCCCTGGCCTGAGCGATCAAGTGTTGTACGGCGCCTTGAACAGGCGTTCCCGCGAGCCGGTCCGTCAGCGCCTCGGCCAGCTTCCTCAGCTCCTCGGCCGCGCTGCCGGGGCCCGCCCTCCTCCCGTACCGCGCCCGGCGGCGCTCCCGCTCCGCGGCGAGGTCCTCCGCGCACGCCCGCTCCCAGGCGTCGGACTCCGGTTCGGGCCCGGGGCCGCGGTCGGCGGCCGGGTCGTCGTCGGCCGGTTCTTCGGCGGGACGCTCGGTGGCATCGCTCATGGCGGGCTCCTGGGCGGGGTACGGTCCCCGGGCTCGTGCTGCGGGCACGTTCGTTCCGGGCTTTCCCTCGACGTTACCGGAACGGCACGAAGGCGTCAGAGTCCCTTGGGCCACAGATCCGGGTCGGGCGCGAAGCGGACCTGGAGGCCGCCGTCCCGCAGTCCCGCGCCCGCGACGGCGCACCGGCGCAGCGCGGACGGCAGCGGCAGCACCCGGTGGAACGGGCCGACGGTGACGATGAGTTCGTCACCGCGGCGCACCAGCCCCAGCCCGTCCCGGTCGGCGCCGGGCAGCGGCAGCCGCCACACCAGCGTCCCGTCGTCGGCCAGCCGGTCGGTCACGCTCCAGGGCTGGTCGGCGGCGCGCTCGGTCCGGGCGTCGGGGCCCCGACGGCCTCGGCGAGGGCGGTGAGGGTCTCGGGCTGCGCGAGCCGCGGCTCGCGGCCCAGGTGGGGCAGTTCGCGCACCGCGTCCGGGCCCCAGCTCTCGTACAACTCCTTGAGGGCGGCCTGCTGTTGGCCCGAGAGCCCGGCCAGCCAGGGGTCGGCGGAGCCGGTGGGCAGCAGCCGGTTGGCCACGAGCGCCTCGACGCGGGCGCCGTGCAGGGCGAGCCCGGCGCGGGCGGTGCGCAGCGCCACGGCGGCGAGCGGGCCCGGTTCGGTGACCAGCCGCACCGTGGTGGTCTCGGACTCGATCACGCCCTGGACGGCGGCGAGTTCGGCGTCCCAGCGCGCGGCCGTCTCGTACAGCTTCCGCGTCGGCATCGGTACGCCTGCCAGCTGGGCGAGCACCGGACGCAGGGCGCGTGCCGCCTGCCGCTCGGGCGGCAGCAGCCGGCCAGGTAGCGGCGCAGCCGGGCGGGGAGCGCGAGCAGGTCGACGGCGTCGGGGCGGGCGGCAGGTCGACGACGAGGACGTCCCAGCCGTCCCGCGCGGCCGTGGACAGCGCGCGCAGCAGGGCGATCGCCTCGACGCCCGGGACGGCGGCTATCTCCTCGCCCTCCAGCGGCTGCGCGCCGAGCATGTCGAGCAGCCCCGGCCGCGGTCCTGGAGTCCGGTCAGTTCGCCGCTGAGCCAGTCGTCGGTGACCAGGCGGGTGGCCCACAGCTCGGGCGGCCTGCGCGGGCGGGGCCCACGGCGGGCCGCCCGGCCGCCGGTCCGCGGCCGGGCGGCGGGGCGGGCAGACCGAGCAGCGCCTCGGCGGCGCCGTCCCGGTCGGCGGTGAGCAGCAGCGCGCGCCGCCCGCGCGGGCGGCGGCCAGCGCGGTCGCGGCGGCGACGGTGGTGCGGCCCGAGCCGCCGGTGCCGGTGACGAGGACCGTACGCATCAGTGGCCCTTCCTGTGACGAGGGCCGTGTCGCGGGCCCGGCGGTGCGGCGCGGGAGCGGTGCCCGGCCCGGGGCGGTGCGCCGTTCCCGTGTCGCGCCGCCCGACGGTTCAGGCAACGCTCTCGACGCGCTTCTTCAGGCCCGCCAGCGCCCGGTCGATGATGACCTTCTCGGCCTTGCGCTTGATCATCCCGAGCATCGGGATCTTGACGTCGACGGTCAGCCGGTAGGTGACCTCGGTGCGGGCGCCGCCGTCGAGCGGGGCGAGGCGGTACGAGCCGTCGAGGGAGCGCAGCATCTGGGACTTCACCAGCGACCAGCTCACCTCGTCGGCGCCGGTCCAGGTGTAGGCGAGGGTGTAGTCGTCCTGATCGCCCCGCGTCGAGGACCATCCGCACCCGCTCGGCACGCCCCTCGGCGTCCTTGCTGAGCACCTCGGCCTCCTTGACCTCGCCGGACCAGTCCGGGTACCGCTCGAAGTCGGCGATCACCGCCATCACCTCGGCCGGTGCCGCCTCGATCGTGTTGGTCGAGCTGGTGTGTTCCGCCATCGCCGTGGCTCCTTACGTCCCGGTCCGCCGCCTGGGGTCCGCCGCCTGCGTCCTGCCGCTGAAGGCTACCGCGCGCCGACTACCACTCCAGGGCCCAGGGGTTCCGGTCGAGGCGAAGTGGCCGACGTTGACGCACTCGGTGGCGCCTATGCGCATGCGCCGGGCCAGTGGCTGGTGCACATGACCGAAGAGGGCGTACCTGGGGCGGACCGTCCTGATGGCGTCGAGCAGCGCGCCGCTCCCCGCTCGAAGCGGCGCGCGACGGTGTCGTAGCACAGTTCGGGCACGTCGGGCGGGATGTGCGAGCACAGGACGTCGACCTCGCCGAGCGCGGCGACCTTGGCCGCGTAGGTCTCCTCGTCGATCTCGAAGGGCGTCCGCATCCGGGTGCGCAGACCGCCGCCCACGAATCCGAAGACCCGGCCCCGATCTCCACCCGCTCGCCGTCCAGCACGGTGGTACCAGGGCCTGCGTACTCGGACCACAGGTGCGGCATGTCGACATTGCCGTACGTGGCGTACGTAGGGGTGGGGAAGGCGGCGAACAGCGCGGCGTACTGCCTGCGTACGGCCGACTCGATGACGCTCTCCTTGTCCACCCCGGACCAGAGCCGACGTCCCAGCTCACGGGCCTCCTCGAAGCGCCGGGCGGTCCGCAGTTCGACGATGAGATCGGCGTTCTCCACCCCGAACAGCTCGGGGAAGATCCCGCGGGAGTGATCTGCGTAGTCGAGGAAAAGAATGAGGTCGCCGAGGCAGACCAGGGCGTCCGCGCCCTCGCCCGCCGCACGCAGATCCTGGCTGTTGCCGTGCACGTCACTGACCACGTGGACTCTCATGCGGATCACTGTAAGTCCGGAGCGGCAGGCTGTTGTAGGCCGCTCCACCTGCTTCTACCTGCGATTACTTTCCTCATCCGGGGCTGCTCGACTACGCTGCGCGGGACAGTGCCAGGGTGTGTGACGCATCAAACATCTGGGCATGTACCCCTACCCGGAGGGCATACCGATGGGTAACGTCCGGGCAGTCCACCATCCCTCCGCCTGATCACGGACCGCAGCCGACGCGAGCACCCCACAGTGTCGTGGCGCCGGCGCCCGACGATGGAGCAGCAGTCTTGCGCGAGTTCAGTCTTCCGGCCCTGTACGAGGTTCCGGCCGACGGGAATCTGACCGACCTCATCCGACGCAACGCCGCCCAGCATCCGGACGTCGCCGTCGTGGCCCGCAAGGTCGACGGCCGGTGGGAGGACCTCACCGCGACCGAGTTCCTGGCCGAGGTGCGCGCCGCGGCCAAGGGCCTGATCGCCTCCGGGGTGGAGCCGGGCGACCGGGTCGGCCTGATGTCGCGCACCCGGTACGAGTGGACGCTGCTGGACTTCGCGATCTGGTCCGCGGGCGCGGTCACCGTCCCGGTGTACGAGACGAGTTCGGCCGAGCAGATCCAGTGGATCCTCGGCGACTCCGGCGCGGTGGCGTGCGTGGTGGAGAACGCGGCGCACGAGGCGACGGTGGAGTCCGTACGGGACACCCTGCCCGCCCTGAAGCAGGTGTGGCGGATCGAGGGCGAGGACGACGCCGTCAGCAGGCTGCGGGCGGCGGGCGCTGACGTCACGGACCAGGTGGTGGAGGAGCGCAGCGGCATCGCGAACGCCGACTCCCCGGCGACCATCGTCTACACCTCCGGGACCACGGGGCGGCCCAAGGGCTGTGTGCTGAGCCACCGCAGCTTCTTCGCCGAGTGCGGCAACGCGGTCGCCCGGCTCAAGCCGATCTTCGCCACCGGCGAGTCCTCGGTGCTGCTCTTCCTGCCGGAGGCGCACGTCCTCGGCCGCCTGGTCGAGGTCGCCGCGGTGCTGGCGCCGATCCGGCTCGGCCACGTGTCGGACGTCAAGACGCTCACCGAGGAACTGGCCTCCTTCCGGCCCACGTTGGTGCTCGGCGTACCGCGCGTCTTCGAGAAGGTCTACAACACCGCGCGGGCCAAGGCGCGGGCCGACGGCAAGGGAAAGATCTTCGACAAGGCCGTCGACACCGCCATCGCGTACAGCAAGGCGCTGGACGGCCCGTCGGGGCCGTCGCTCAGCCTGAAGCTCACCCACAAGGTCTTCGACCGGCTCGTCTACGGCAAGCTGCGCGCGGCCCTCGGCGGCCGGGCCACCCACGCCATCTCCGGCGGCGCCCGCTCGGCGAGCGGCTCGGCCACTTCTACCGCGGCATCGGCTTCACGGTGCTGGAGGGTACGGCCTGACGGAGTCGTGCGCGGCCACCACGTTCAACCCGTGGGACCGGCAGAAGATCGGTACGGTCGGCCAGCCGATGCCGGGCACGGTGGTCCGGATCGCGGACGACGGCGAGGTGCTGCTCCACGGCGACCACCTGTTCACGGAGTACTGGAACAACGAGGCGGCCACCGCCGAGGCGCTGTCCGACGGCTGGTTCCACACCGGCGACGTCGGCACGCTCGACGAGGACGGCTACCTCACCATCACCGGCCGGAAGAAGGAGATCATCGTCACCGCGGGCGGCAAGAACGTCGCGCCCGCGGTGATCGAGGACCGGATCCGGGCGCACGCGCTGGTCGCCGAGTGCATGGTGGTCGGCGACGGCCGCCCGTTCGTCGCCGCGCTGATCACGGTGGACGAGGAGTTCCTGCCCCGGTGGCTGGAGGAGCACGGCAGGCCCGCCGGGACGACGGCCGCCGAACTGCGCGAGGACCCGAGCTGCTGGCCGCGGTCCAGCAGGCGGTGGACGACGGGAACGCGGCGGTGTCGCGGGCCGAGTCGGTGCGCAAGTTCCGGGTGCTGGCCAGCCAGTTCACCGAGGACTCCGGGCATGTGACGCCGTCGCTGAAGCTCAAGCGGGGCGTGGTGGCCAAGGACTTCGCCACCGAGATCGAGGCCCTCTACCAGAACTGACGGCCCGCCTCGGGCCCCGCCCCGCCGACGGGGCGGGCCGCCCGGCTACAGCAGCGACATCAGCCGCTGGGCGAGCAGGTCCCAGCGCCACCGCTCCTCCACCCACGCGCGCCCGCGCGCCCATCCGCCGCCGCAGCGCCGGGTCGTCGAGGAGCGTCACCACCCGGTCCGCGGTCTGCTCGACCGAGCCGCCGCGCACCACCCACCCTGTCTCCCCGTCGAGCACCGCGTCCGGGGCCCCGCCGGAGTCCCCGGCGACGACGGGCAGTCCGGTGGCCGACGCCTCCAGGTAGACGATGCCGAGCCCCTCCACGTCGAGGCCGCCGCGCCGGGTCCGGCACGGCATCGCGAAGACGTCGCCCGCGCCGAAGTGGGCGGGCAGCTCCTCCCAGGGGACGGCGCCGGTGAAGCGCACCGCGTCGGCGACCCCTCGGTCCCGGCCAGTCGGCGCAGGTCCCCGCGTACGGCCCGCCGCCGACGATCAGCAGCACCGCGTCCGGCACCCGCCGCAGGATCCGCGGCATCGCCCGGATCAGCGTGTCCTGCCCTTGCGCGGCACCAGCCGGGACACGCACACGACCACCGGCCGGTCGGTGAGCCCGAGCCGGGCCCGGACCTCGGCGCCACCGGAGCCGGGGTGGAAGGTCTTCTCGTCGACGCCGGGCGGCAGTTGGACCATCCGGTCGGCGGCGGACGCGGTCAGCGCGGAGGCGATCCGGGAGCGGGTGTACTCGCCCAGATACGTCAGGGTGTCCGTGCCCTCGCCGATCCGGCGCAGCAGCGCCCGCGCGCCGGGCAGTTGCGCCCAGCCCGCCTCGTGCCCGTGGGTGGTGCCGACCAGCCGCCGGGCGCCCGCCCGGCGCAGCGCGGGCGCCATCAGCCCAGCGGGGCGGCGGCCCCGAACCACACCGACGTACAGCCGTGTTCGCGCAGCAGCCCGGCCGCGCGCCGGGTCGCCCCGGGTGGGCAGCAGCATCGTCGTATGGTCGCGCACCACCGGGAAGGGCTGCTCGGCGTCGAAGCGCGCGGTCGCCTCCGCGCCTTCCCGCCCGCGCTTCCAGGTGGAGGCGTAGACGACGATCCGCCCGGGTCCAGGCGCAGCGCCATGCTGTGCAGGAACGTCTGGATGCCGCCGGGCCGGGGCGGGAAGTCATTGGTGACGATCAGGGTCTTGTCCATCCCGGCCGACAGTACCGGCCGCCGCGACCGGCCCGGCCCCGCCCCGCGCGCCCGCCACGGAAGCGGAAGCCGCGTCGCGGAAGCCGCGTCAGCGCAGCTCCGCTTCGAGGTACGCACGCCACAGCCGTGTGAAGCGGGCCGTGTCCACGCCCAGCACCTCGCGCAGCGCCGAGTCCACCGCCTCGGCCCGCTCTCCCCGGCGGCACCGACCGCGCGGTACAGCTCCACGAGCTTCGCCGCGCTCCACCGCCGCGCGATCATCCGGCAGGCCATCCACCCTCCTCGTACGCCCGGGAGAGCCGGTCGGCGTCCTCGGCGAACCGGAAGTCGTCGTCCACGGGCAGCGCCCGGGCGAGCGGCCCGCGGAGACGGCCGCCGCCAGCTCCGGGGCGACCTGCCGGGGCTGTTGACGGTGCCGCGGTAGCCGGTCCAGTCGGCGAACCCTCGGAGAGCCACAGCGGGTCGTGGCCGTGGTGGCGCGACGGGTCGCCACATGGGTGGTCTCGTGCGTCATCACCACCTGGCGGCCCACGCCGCTGAGGACGCCGTACGCCTCGGGTTGACGATCACCCGGTCCGCGGGGTGGCGCCCGCCCGGCCGATCTCGCCGGTGGTGACGGCCGCTATGCCGCGGTAGCCGTCCGGGAGGCCCCAGCAGGCCCGCCATGGCGTCGAGGGAGGCGGGGACCTCCACCACCACGCGCCGCGCCCAGGAGTCGGGCCAGACGGCGTCGACGGCGGGCACCGCGCGGTCGGCGGTGTCCGCGATGGCGGCGAGCCGGGCCCGGTCCTGCCCCACGCCGAGCACCAGGCTGCGCTTGCCCCGCACGGCCTCCACCGCCCCTGCTCCCACAGTTGCTGGGGCGCGGCCGTCGGTGGCGCCGCGGTCGCCGTCACCGCCGCGCGCGGTACGGCTGTCGTCGGACGCGACGTACCAGTGCCCGCCGCGCCGCGCGAGCGTCACGTACTCGGCGGAGGTGACGGGCGCGGTGTCGTACCCGTCGACGCGGTACCGCAGTTCGACCTTGGCGGCCAGCCGCCTGCCGCTGCCGAGGGACGGCTCGAAGCCGCCGGTCTGGGCCAGCCGGTAGGTCCAGGAGCGCAGCGGGACGTCGGCGAGGTTGGCGAATATCCGCCGTTGTTCGGTGCGGTAGCGGGTCGCCTCGCGGTCGACGGTCGACAGGAAGGCGTCCTTGTCGCGCTCGCGGACCGCCTCGGCCCGCCGGTCGAGCATGCGTTGGATGGCCGGGCCGTCACGCCCGCCGGGCCGTGCGGCCCGGAGTCCTGGCCGCACGCCACCACAAGGGCCGCCAGCAGGCCGCACACGGCCACCAGACTCGGTCCGCCACGCCGTCCGCCCACCCGCCTGCCACTCGCCACGGTCAGATCGTACGAGCCGGGCGGCCCGGTGGCGGAGGGCGGCATTCGGCCACGGCGCGAACGGGCGGGCGCCGGGCCGGAATTACGGGGGCGGCGCCCGGCACCGTACCGCCCGGCGCTGTCGGCCGCGCCCTCAGACGCGGGTGATCGACGCGATGGGCATCATGCCCACCGGGTCGTACCGCACCCGCGCGCCGGGTGGGGGCGTGGATGACCTGCCCGTCCCCGCGTACATCGCCACGTGGCTGGCGTCGGAGCGGTAGACGACCAGGTCGCCGGGGCGGGCCTGGTCCAGCGGCACCGAGCGGCCCGCGAAGCGCTGCTGCTGCGAGGTCCGCGGGATGGCCACCCCGCCCGCCCGTACGCCCATTGGGTCAGCCCCGAGCAGTCGAAGGCGGACGGCCCGGCCTGGCCCCAGGCGTAGGGGCGCCGATCGCCTGCCGGGCCGCCTGGAACGCGGTGGCGGCCCGCGAGGAGGACGCGGACAGGTCCCCGAGGTACGGCAGAGCGGACAGGGGCCGGTCGCCGCCGGAGCGCGAGGCGTGCCCGTAGGCCGCCCGCTCGCCCGGGGCAGGGCGTTGAGCAGGTGGCGGGCGCGGGCGAGCTTGCGCTCCACGACCTTCTTGTGGTGGGCGACCAGGCGCCTGCTGCGCTCCAGTTCGGTGAGTTTGCCGGTGGCCTCGACGCGCTCCTGGCGCAGGGTGCGCTGCACACCGCCGAGCGCCCGCAGTTGCCGCGTCTGCCTGCTGGTGATGCGCTCCAGGGTGGCGGCCTTGGCGAGATAGTTCTCCGGGTCCTCCGACAGCAGCAGCCCGAGCGTGGGGTCGACGCCGCCGCTGCGGTACTGCGCCCCGGCGAGCGCGCCCAGCATCCCGCGCATCCGGTTGACGCGCTCCTGGCCGCGGGCGACCCGGTCCCGCAGCCGGTCCACCTCGGTGCGCAGCGCGTCGGTGTGCTCCTCGGCGGCGTTGTACTTCTCGGTGGCGGCCTCTGCCTGCTCGTAGAGCCGGTCGACGGCGCTGTGGCCCGCCTCCGGGGTCCGGTGCTCGTCGCCGGGGCGGTGTGCTCGGCCGCGGCCGGTACCGCGGAGAGGGCCGAGGCCGCCGCCGCGGCGGTCAGGACGGTGACGCGGCCGAGGCCGGACCGAGAGGAACGACGGCTGGTCGCCATGGCGGGCCGCACTCCCTTCCGCTGCCGTGTTCCGCACGGGGCGCGCGGAACTGCGCGGCAGACAGTAGCCGCGCGACCACACAGGGTCCAAGGACCACGCGGTGCGCACACGCGGCGCCCGCCGGAGACGCAGGTCACCGACGGGCGGGGAGTCAAAGGAGTTGCCGCGATTCGCCCGAACGGGCTGGCTCACCCGGGAGTCCGGGTCGCGGGGCGGCGGCGGGTCAGATCCGCACCCCGAACATGAACGGCATGTTGTTGATCGACTCGTAGCGCACGCTGGCACCGGGCTTGGGCGCGTGCAGGACCATGCCGTTGCCCGCGTACAGGCCTATGTGGTGCAGGTCGCTGTAGAACAGCACCAGGTCGCCGGGCTTGAGCGCGCTGCGGCCGACGTGCGGGCCGTTGTTCGCCTGCGCCTGCGAGGTGCGGTCCAGCTGCACGCCCGCCTGCGCGTACGCCCAGGAGGTGAGCCCGGAGCAGTCGAAGGAGGACGGGCCGGTCGCGCCCCACGTAGGGCGAGCCGATCTTCGTCTGGGCGGCGGCGAGGGCGGCCCCGGCGCGCTGCGACTCGGGCACGTCGCTGCCGAGGTCCACGCGGTCGTTGGAGCGGTTCGCCCGCTCCTTCGCGTCGAGTTCGGCGCGCTCCTTGGCCGTCAGGGTGTTCAGGAGCTTCTGGGCCTTGCCGAGCTTGGCCTGGATCTCCTTCTTCTTCTCGCCGAGCGTCTTGCGGGTGTCGGCGAGGTCCTGGAGCTTGGTGGACGCCTCGGTGCGCTGCTGCTTGAGGGTCCGCTGCTTGTCGCCGATCTTGCGCAGCGAGTTGGCCTGCTTGTCGCTCAACTGGTTGAGCGTGCTGGCCTGTCCAGGTAGGTGTCGGGGTCGGAGGAGAGCAACAGCTGCACGGACGGGTCGATGCCGCCGGTGCGGTACTGCGCGGAGGCCATCGCACCCAGGCCGTCACGGAGGTTGTTCAACTCCTCCTGGCCCCGGGCGACCTTGTCCTGGAGGCCGGCTACCTGCTCCTCCAGCTTGTCCTGCTTCTCCTTGGCCCCGTTGTACTTCTCGGTCGACTGCTCCGCCTGCTCGTAGAGCTTGTCGACTTGGGCCTTGACGTCCTTCTTACTGGGCTGCGGGGCAGCCTGTGCGGCCTGGGACGTGAGGGCCACGGCAGCCGCCGCGGTCGCGGTGAGCACACTGACGCGCGTACGGCTCGGCTGCTTCGGTCGACGGTGGGACGCCACGGAGGCGAGCTCCTTCTTCCTTCAGCCGCCTACCGGGAGAGTGGGGGTCCAGGACCCCGGCTCCGCGCACACGCACCGCGGACTCGGCGGTTCCTCCGCTGTCACCCCGGATGGATGATCAACCGCGCGGAGGTTCGAGGCGACCATAGTGACCTTCTCGTGATCCTTCAAATCCCACCGGCAAAACTTCCCTGGAGGCGCATCTTTTACAAATGTCACACCGAGCGTGATGGACGTGTGACACTGGGATGCTCATTTGCCGCCTCACGCACCCGCGGCGCACCGGCGAACCCACGCAGCGCGGCGCACCGGCGGGTGCCGAACGTCACGTCCGCGCCAGCCGCTTCAGCAGCAGCGCCGAAGCGACGGGCCGCGCACCGGCCTTGGCGACCCGTCGGCCACCTCGCGGTCGGAGGAGACCACCACCACGGGACGGCCGGGCGGCTCGGCCCGCACCAGCTGCCGGATCAACTCGTCGGCCGTCACGCCGGGTTTGCTGAACAGCACCCGCACCCGCGCGGGGCGCGAGCAGCACCGGCGCCACCAGCTCCGCGCCGTCGAAGACACACGTCATCTCCGCGCCCGTACGGGCCGCGAGCGCGGACAGCCCGCCCAGCAGCCGCAGCCGCTGCTTCTCCAACGGCATCGTCGGATAACCGGTCTTGGTGACGTTGTAGCCGTCCACCACCAGGTGCGCCTGGGGCAGCGCGAGCAACTGGTCCAGCAGCGCCGGGTCGGTCTCCGACAGCGCGCGCGTGGCGATGTCCTTCGGCGTCATCTTGCCCGGCTCGACGGCGTCCACGGTCTCCGCGGGGCGCATCGAGGCGGGCGGCAGCGCCAGTTCGCGCCGGAGCCCTGGGTGGCGTCCAGCACCGTGTCCAGCAGCAGCCGCACCCGCATGTCCTCCACGCTGCGCCCCTCGCGCACCGCGCGCCTGCTCGCCTCCAGCGCCGACTCGGTCTCCGCCAGCCGGGTCCGCAGCCGCCGGGCCTCGCCCTCGGCCGCCGCCTGCCGCGACGCCGCCTCGGAGCGCAGCGACTCCAGCCGGCCTCGGCCTTGCGCAGCGCGGCCTCGCCGCGCTTGACGTCGCTGAGCGCGCTGCGCAGCTTGCGCTGCGCGGCGTCGGCCTCCTGCGGGCCGCGTCCAGCTCGCCACGGGCCCGCTCGCCCTCCGTACGAGCCGCCGCACTCGCCTCGGCCAACTCCTCGCGCAGCCGCCGCAGTTCGCGCGCCGTCTCCTCGCCCGCGCGCTCTGCGGAGGCCCGCTCGACCTCCTCGCCCGCGGCCTCCACCAGCTTCACCCAGCCCGGGGCGCAGCACGAAGGCCAGTGCCGCCACGTCCACCGGATCGGCCGCCGCGGGTGCCGACCCGTCCTCCAGGGCGTCGGCCAGCTCGGGCTCCGTCTCGCGCAGCCTGCCCGCGATGCGCTGCCGGAAGACCGGGTCGCCCTCGACCGCCGTGGCCATGGCGTTGCCCGCGAACCGCGCCCGGCGGCTGGGGTGAAGCGCGCGTACTGCCGCAGCTGGGGCGGGAGTTCGGGGACGGTCAGGCCGCCGAAGGCGTCCGCGACGAGCGCCACGACCCGTCGCCGCACCCTTCGGGCAGGGGCGGTCCAGCGCCTCGGTGACGCCGTCGGCCTCACCCTCCGCTGCCGAACCGCCGGTCCGTTCCGCCACCTCTTCTCACGCTCCGAATCTCACGCGCTCGCGCTCGCGCCCGGCCTGGCCACCAGCTCGATCTGATCGACGGTGTTGCACCAGCGGCAGCGCACCGACTCAATGGTCTCACTGACCACTTCGCGCTCCTCGACCGTAGGATCACCCGCCAGGTCGAGATGGACGTACTCCACGGCCCGAGTGGACCGGGTCACGTCGAATCGCGTGAGGTTGCCGCACAACGTGCAGCGCCAGCGGGTCTCGGCTGTCGGCTGGGGAACGGCCATCGTCTCGCTCTCGTCTTCTCGTCGGCTCCGCGGACTCCAGTCACCCTACGGCCTGTCCCGGCGCCGGTGCCGGGCCTCGGGGCCCAGGACGGGCTCACCCGCCACCGCGGCGAGGCACTCTGCACAGCTTGCACCCGGTACGCGATGATCTGCCCATGATTGAGACATCGGCGGGGCCCGGCCGCCCCTGATGACGTACACCCTCATGGGTCTGTGCGGGCTGGTCTTCGTCCTCGGCCCGGCCTCCGGGCTCAACCCGGATACGGCACGGGGAGGCCCTGCTCCGGGCCCAGAGCGCCTACTTCCAGCACTGGGGCGTCATCCCGGCGGACCTGTGGACCGGCCGGGCCGCCGCCCTGCTCTCCCCGCTCACCGCGCTGTTCGTCCACGGCGACTGGCTGCATCTGCTGGGCAACATGCTGTTCCTGTACGTCTTCGGGGCGATGACCGAGGAGCGGATGGGCCGAGTCCAGTTCGCCCTGTTCTATCTGGCCACCGGGTATCTGGCGCTGCTCGGCTACGCGGCCGCCCACGCCGACTCCGCGCAGACGCTGGTCGGCGCGTCGGGCGATCTCCGCCGTACTCGGCGCGTTCCTGTGGCTGTTCCCCAGCGCCCGGGTGACCAGCCTCTTCCCGTTCCTGTTCTTCCTGCCGCTGCGCTTCCCGCGTGGGTGGTGCTGATCTTCTGGTTCGCCCTGCAATGGCTGGCGGCGCACGACGCCGGGTCCCGTCCCGGGTCGCGTACCTGGCCCATCTCGTGGGCTTCACCCTCGGTCTCCTCTACGCCTGGGCCCGCTTCGGGAGCCGCTCCCGGGGCCGGGCGGCCGTCCCCGCCGACAGCGGGGCGAGCGGCAGGCGGACTAGAGTGAGCGGCGCAGCCAGGCCCAGCGAGGGAGACACCCCACCGTGATCACTTCGATCGTGCTCATCAAGACCAGCGTGGACCGGATCCCCGAGATCGCCGAGCAGATCGCCGCCCTGGAGGGGTCAGCGAGGTGTACTCGGTCACCGGCGCGCACGATCTGATCGCCATGGTCCGGGTCGCCGAGCACGACGACCTGGCCGACGTCATCCCGGGCCGGATCAGCAAGGTGCCGGGGTGCTGGCCACGGAGACGCACATCGCGTTCCGTACCTACTCCCAGCACGACCTGGAGGCGGCCTTCGCGATCGGCCTGGACGCCTGAGCCCAGCCCCCGGTCTCCGGTCCCCGGCCCTCAGTCTCCGGTCCCCGGCCCGGATGGTCTCCTTAAGGGGCCCGGATGACCGCCAGGCCCGGATGGTCCCCTTAAGGACGACTCAGCGCGCGGCGGACACCTCGGACACCTCCGGCACACAACGGCCGCCCTCGGTGCGGTAGGTCCAGCGCGCGCCGTCGCGCACCAGCTCCCCACGGCCGCGACGAACCGCTCGACGTGCTCGTCCGGCGTCCCCGCCCGAAGCTCACCCGGATCGCGTTCAGCGAGCGCCCGCCCGGTCGGCGTCGGGGCGCCGCACTCCCCGGCTCCTCCGGCTCGCTGTCCAGCAGCGTGCGCACCAGCGGGTGCGCGCAGAACAGCCCGTCGCGCACCCCGATGCCGTACTCCGCGGAGAGCGCGGCGGCGAAGTGCGAGCTGTTCCAGCCCTCCACGACGAACGACAGCACGCCCACCCGCGGGGCGTCGTCGCCGAACAGCGACAGCACCCGCACACCGGGCACCGCCGCGAGCCCTCCCGGACCCGCGCGAGCAGCCGCTGCTCACGGGCGGCCAGGCGCTCCCGGCCCGCCTCGGTCAGCGCCTTGCAGGCGGAGGCGATGGCGTACACGCCGATGACGTTGGGCGAACCGGCCTCGTGGCGGGCCTCGGTCGTGTGCCACTCGACGTCCACCCGGCCGTCGGCCCCGGAGACGACCGTACGGCTGGCGCCGCCGCCCGCCAGGTACGGCTGCGCGGCGGTCAGCCAGTCCGCACGGCCCGCCAGCACGCCCGAGCCGAACGGCGCGTACAGCTTGTGCCCGGAGAGGGCCACCCAGTCCACGTCGAGCGCGGCCACGTCCACGGGGTGGTGCGGGGCGAGCTGCGCGGCGTCCAGCACGATCCGGGCGCCGTGCGCGTGCGCCTTCGCCGCCAGCTCGGCCACCGGCCACAGCTCGCCGGTGACATTGGACGCGCCGGTCACGCACACCAGCGCGGGCCGTCCGCGCGGCGCTCGGCCAGCGCCCGGCCCAGGTTCGCGACGGCCTCACGAGGGAGCGCGGGGCGCTGAGGTAGCGCACGCGCACGTCCTCGCGCCGCTCCCAGGGCAGCAGCGCCGCGTGGTGCTCGGTCTCGAAGACGAAGACCTCGGTACCCGCGGGCAGCGCGGCGGCGAGCAGGTTGAGCGAGTCGGTGGTGGAGCGGGTGAACAGGACCTGGTCGTCCGCGCGGCAGCCGAGGAACGCGGCGACGTCCTTGCGGCTGTTCTCGAACAGGTCGGTGGACAGCTGCGAGAGGTACCCGGCGCCCCGGTGCACGCTGCCGTAGTACGGGGCGTAGGCGGCGACGTCGTCCCAGACGCGGCGCAGGGCGGCGCGCTGGCCGCGTAGTCCAGCGCGGCGTACGTCACCTCGCCGCCGGTGACGAGCGGGACGAGGACGTCGGAGCCGAGCACGGCCAGCGGCTCGTCGACGGAGGCCGGGCGGCGGTGGCCGGGCGGCGGTGGCGGTGGCGGTCACGGCGGAAGCGGGCGCGGCGGGGCAAGCGGACATGGCGAAATCTCCCGAGCGGGTTTCAGGCGGAAGGGCGTGCGAAGGAAGCGGGCCCGCGGGCGGCGCGCACACGGCGTGCGCGAGCGGAACCCGTGGAGACCCTGAAGAAGGGACGACCGTCCCTAACGCATTCGCTGATTCACCGAAGCACTCCTCGACGACCAGGACCCTGGAATCGCGAGGGTCCGCGCTTGCCGCAGACCTCGCTGCCTGCGGCCCGGTCATCACCCGGGGCACCCGCCACGGACGGAGGGTTGCCGGACAGCGGGCCGGGGCCGTAGTCGCTGTCGCTCGTGACCTGTACGGAAGTATGCCATGTGTACCGGGAACGTCGACGGGGTGTCCGCATCCCGGATCGCCCCGCCCGCGGAACCGCCTCAACCGGCGGACCCGCGGGCGGAAGGGCTCAGGAGTTGCTCGCCCGGACCCAGCGCTCCAGGGCGTCCCGCGCGGCCCCCGAATCGACGGACTCCGCGGCCCGGACGAGCGCGGCGGAGATCCGCTCGGTGAGCGGCTTGTCGGCGGGCTCGGCGTCGAGCGCGACGAGCGCGGCGGCGGAGTTGAGCAGGACCGCGTCCCGCACCGGCCCCGCTCCCCGGCGAGCAGGCGCCGGGCGACGTCCGCGTTGTGCGCGGCGTCCGCGCCGCGCAGGGCCTCCACCGGCACCAGGCCGATGCCGACGTCGCGCGGGTCGAACCGCTCGTGCCGCACGGCCCCGTCCCGTACGACCCACACCTGGGAGGTCGCGGTGGTGGTCAGCTCGTCCAGGCCGTCGTCGCCGCGGAAGACCAGCGCCGAGGAGCCCCGGTCGGCGAGCACCCGGCGAGGATGGGCGCCATCCGCGCGTCGGCGACCCCGGTGGCCTGGGCCCGCACCCGCGCCGGGTTGGTGAGCGGGCCGAGGAAGTTGAACGTGGTCGCGACGCCCAACTCGCTCCTCGCGGAGGCGACATGGCGCAGGGCGGGTGGAAGCGTACGGCGAAACAGAAGGTGATGCCCGCCTCCTCGGCGACCCGCGCCACGCGCTCGGGCGACAGCTCCAGGTTCACCCGAGCTTCTCCAGCACGTCGGACGAGCCACTGGCGG
This sequence comes from Streptomyces sp. M19, assembly GCA_038070365.1. Classification (GTDB taxonomy): domain Bacteria; phylum Actinomycetota; class Actinomycetes; order Streptomycetales; family Streptomycetaceae; genus Streptomyces. The sequence goes on from JAMYWE010000001.1 coordinate 2,330,938, forward strand.
AGGACGCGGAGCGGTTGCCGTGCTTGACGACCTTCGCGCCCGTACCGGCCACGACGAGCGCGGCCATCGTGGAGATGTTGACGGTCTTGGCGAGGTCGCCACCGGTCCCGACGATGTCCACGCTGGGGCCGGACACCTCGATGAGTTTGGCGTGCCGGTACATCGTGCGCACCAGCCCGGAGACCTCGCCGACAGTCTCGCCCTTGGCGCGGAGGGCGACCGCGAAACCGGCGATCTGCGCGTCCGTCGCCCCGCCGCTCATGATCCGGTCCATGGCCCAGGCCGCCTCGTCGACGGTCAGGTCCTCGCCGCGCAGCAGGGGCCCAGGACGTCCGGCCAGGAGCGGACCCGCGCGCTGTCGCCACCTGCCGGGTCTTGGCGTTCATAGGCCACGCTCCTGCGTTTTCAGTCCATACGCGCGCGTGCGCGTGGGCGCGCGAGGATGCGCGCCGGGCCAGCCTATCCAGTCCCCGACGGCGAAGAGCCCCGTCCGCACTGCGGACGGGGCTCCTGCCGTGGCGATCGGCGAAGGTGATCAGTGGTGGCCGTGGCCGCTGGTGATCTCCTTGTACTCCTCGGCGCTCGGCTTGGGATCTGGTTCCCCTCGCCGTAGTAGCCCTGGACAGCTTGGCCCGGAGCTTCTGGCCGCGGGACACCTTGCGGGTGACGCCGTTCTCGTCGGCCTCGGGGCCGATCTCGTACGGCTCCTGCTGCTCGTGCTGGGTGAGCGTGTGCAGCTGGGCCTGCGAGAGGGCTCGTGAACCTCGATGAACTCACCGTGCGGCAGCCGCTTGATGATGCCGGACTCGCGTCCGTGCAGCACCTTCTCGCGGTCGCGCCGCTGGAGCCCCAGGCAGATCCGCTTGGTGACGATGAACGTCAGGACCGGGACGACGAAGAAGCCGATCCGCACGAACCACGTGATCGAGTTGATCGACAGATGGAAGTGCGTGGCCAGCAGGTCGTTTCCACCACCCGCCAACAGGACCAGGTAGACCGACAGCCAGGCCGTGCCGAGCGCGGTCCGCGTCGGCGCGTTCCGCGGCCGGTCCAGGATGTGGTGCTCACCCTTGTCACCGGTGATCCACGCCTCGATGAAGGGTAGACGCCCATCGCGACGAGCACCAACGGGAAGATCATCAGCGGGATGAAGACGCCCAGGACGAGGGTGTGGCCCCAGGCGTTGATCTCCCAGCCGGGCATCACACGGATCAGACCCTCGGAGAAGCCCATGTACCAGTCCGGCTGGGCGCCGGTGGAGACTTGGTCCGGTCGATAGGGCCCGATCGCCCAGATCGGGTTGATGGTCGCGATGGCGGCGATGGCCGCGATGACGCCGAAGACCAGGAACAGGAAGCCGCCGGCCTTCGCCATGTAGATGGGCAGGAACGGCATGCCGATGACGTTGTCGTTGGTCTTGCCGGGCCCGGGTACTGCGTGTGCTTGTGGTAGAAGACGTAGATCAGGTGCACCACGAGCAGCCCGAGCATGATGCCCGGCAGCAGCAGGATGTGGATCGCGTAGAGCCTCGGGACGATGTCCGTTCCGGGAACTCACCGCCGAAGATGAAGAAGTCCAGGTACGTGCCGACCAGCGGCACCGACAGGATCGCGCCGTGGATGAACCGCAGACCGGTACCGGAGAGCAGGTCGTCCGGGAGCGAGTAGCCGGTGAAGCCGGTGAACATGCCGAGCACGAAGAGCAGGAAGCCGAACAGCCAGTTGATCTCGCGCGGGCGGCGGAACGCGCCGGTGAAGAACACGCGCATCATGTGCACGAGCATGCCCGCGAGGAAGATCAGCGCGGCCCAGTGGTGGATCTGACGGACCAGCAGTCCGCCGCGGACCTCGAAGCTGATGTCGAGGGTCGAGGCGAACGCCTCGGACATCCGCACACCCTGCATCGGCACGTACGGGCCGTGGTAGACGACCTCGTCCATGCTCGGGTGGAAGAACAGCGTCAGATACACACCCGTGAGGATGATGATCAGGAAGCTGTAGAGGCAGACCTCGCCGAGCATGAAGGACCAGTGGTCCGGAAAGATCTTGCGCATGTTGGTCTTGGCCATGCCGTAGATGCCAAGACGCTTGTCGGCCCAGTCCGCGACCCGTTCACCCGCGGGAGCCTGGCCCTGCGGGCGTGTCCGTTGTCGTACTCATCCGCGCTCCCAGAAGGCAGGACCGACGGGCTCCTCGAAGTCGCCCAAGGCTTCGAGATAGCCCTCATTGTTCACCGAGATCCGCAGCTGCGGCAGGGGTGACCGGCCGGGCCGAAGATCACGCGACCGCCGTCGGCCAGGTCGAAGGTCGACTGGTGGCACGGGCACAGGACGTGATGGGTCTGCTGCTCGTACAGGTTGATCGGGCAGCCGACGTGCGTGCAGATCTTCGAGAACGCCACGATGCCCTCGTGCGACCAGTCCAGCTCGCGCTTGTCCTGATGTTCTCCGGCTGGAGCCGGATGAGCATCAGGGCCGCCTGGTGATCTTCTGCTGGAAGTCGTGGTCCTCCTCGCTCATGCCTTCGGGCATGGCGAAGGTCAGCGAACCGACGGAGATGTCCTCGGGCGCAGCGCCTGCATGGTGTTGTAGTTCATCAGGCGCTTGCCCTTGCCCCACGCGGTGGTGCGGAGCTTCTTCTCCGGCAGCGGGCCGAGGTCGCGCAGCAGCACCAGGCCGGAGAGCGGCACCAGGGCAAGCGCGCCGAAGAGGGTGTTGCGGGCCAGCTTGCGCCGACCGAACCCGGACTCGGCCGCGCCGTCCGCGAAGTCGGACAGCACCTGGGCCTTCTTCTCGGGCGCGGTCTGGACCGGGTGGCGGTAGTCCACGACCTCCACGTCGGACATCAGAGTGCGCGCCCAGTGGACGGCGCCGGCGCCGAGCGCGAACAGCGCGACGCCGAGGGTCAGTCCGAGCGAGAAGTTCAGCGCGCTGATGTGGCCCAGCGGGAAGATGTAGACGATCTTGTCGACCGGAAACGCCACGTACGAGGCGATGAAGCCCACGGTGGCGATCATCGAGATCAGGAACAGCAGGGCGACGGTGCGCTCGGAGCGGGCGGCGGCACGGGCGTCGATGTCCTGGACCCGGTGCTCGTGCGGCGGCATGCCCGGGTCGTGGAACGGGTTCTCGGCCTTGTCGACCTCGGCGCCGTGCTCCGCCTCCGCCCGCTCATCGGGCAGCTTCTCTGCCTCTGTCTTTTCGTGGCTGCTCATGACTTCCTGGCCTTTGCGGTCCGGGCGGCGATCCAGATGGTGAGAGCGATCATGGCCCCATACCGAAGATCCAGGCGAACAGGCCCTCGCTGACCGGACCGAGTCCGCCCAGCTCCATGCCACCGGGGCTCTCGCTCTTGTCGCTGTTGACCTCGCCCAGGTACGCGATGATGTTCTGCTTCTCCTTCTCCGGCATGGTGGTGTCGGGGAAGGACGGCATGTTCTGCGGGCCGGTCTGCATGGCCTCGTAGATGTGCTTGGGGTCGACACCCTCCAGGGTCGGCGCGAACTTGCCGTTCGTCAGCGCGCCGCCCTTGCCGGTGAAGTTGTGGCACTGCGCGCAGTTCGTCCGGAAGAGCTCACCGCCCTTGCCGATGTCGGCGCCGTCGGCGCTGTACTGCGACTTGGAGGGTCGAGGGACCGGCGCCGAGAGGCGACATACGCGGCGAGCTGCTCGATCTCCGCGTCCGAGTACGCCTTCCTCTTCTTCGGCACCTGGGCGCCGGGCTGCTGGGCGGGCATCCGGCCGGTGCCGACCTGGAAGTCAACCGCCGCCGAACCGACGCCGACGAGACTGGGGCCGTCGCTGGTGCCCCGGCCGCCGGTGCCGTGGCAGCTTGCGCAGCCGACGGCGAAGAGCTTCTTGCCCTCCTCGATGGTCAGGGACTGGGCAGCTGCGTCATCGGCCTTCGCCTCGCTGGGCGAGAACGCGGCGTACAGCCCCGGTGACCGCCAGCGCGAAGAGTAGGACGACGAGCGCAGCCAGCGGATGGCGCCGTCGTGCGGAGAGCTTTTCACGGATTACCCCGGTGTCAGGATCTTCTGCGTCGATGCTTTGCGGGCGTTGAGCGTTACTTGATCAGGTAGATCGTGGCGAAGAGGCCGATCCAGACGACATCGACGAAGTGCCAGTAGTACGACACCACGATCGCCGCGGTCGCCTGCTGGTGCGTGAACCTCTTGGCCGCGTACGTCCTGCCCAGGACCAGCAGGAAGGCGATCAGACCGCCCGTCACGTGCAGGCCGTGGAAACCGGTGGTCAGATAGAACACCGAGCCGTACGGGTCGGAGGAGAGCGAGATGCCGTCCTTCTTGACCAGTTCGGTGTACTCGAAGATCTGACCGCCGATGAAGATCGCGCCCATGATGAAGGTGATCACGAACCAGCTGCGCAGCTTCTTCACATCGCCGCGCTCGGCCGCGAAGACGCCCATCTGGCAGGTGAGAGAGGAGAGCACCAGGATCGTGGTGTTCGTCGCGGAGAAGGGCACGTTGAGCGAGTGCGCCATCTCCTTCCAGTGCTCCTCACCGGTCACCGAACGCAGGGTGAAGTACATCGCGAAGAGGGCCGCGAAGAACATCAGCTCGGAACTCAGCCAGATGATGGTTCCGACGCTGGTGAGGTTCGGTCGGTTGACCGACGGGTGCGCGTGCCCGGTATCTACTGCTGTTGCTGTCGCCACGCCGACATTATGTCGGTCGCTTATCCCGCGCTCACTCCCGGGGTGCCAATCGGAGTGTCAAGCGCATCGGCCCTGCTCGTACGGCCCCTTGGGACAGTCCCCGAAGGAAGTAGCGAGATCGTCCGCCCTCTCCTCCAGGTGGCCGTACGAGGGTAGCATCCGCGCAAGGTCCACCTACCCACGTCACGCGGAGGAACGATGCAGCCGACCGCCACGGTGCTGGTCTACAGCGACGATGCCAACACCCGCGAGCAGGTGCGGCTCGCGGCCGGGCGGCGGCCCGCCGCCGACGTTCCGCCCGTGGAGTTCGCTGAGGTGCGCCACGCTCCCGGCCGTGTTGACGGCCCTGGAGCAAGGCGGCGTGGACGTGTGCGTGCTGGACGGCGAGACCGCGCCCGCGGGCGGGATGGGCGTGTGCCGGCAGATCAAGGACGAGATCTTCCGCTGCCCGCCCGTGCTGCTGCTCATCGGCCGCCCGCAGGACGCCTGGCTGGCCACCTGGAGCCGGGCCGAGGCCGCGGTGCCGCACCCGATCGACCCGGTGGCCCTGGCCGACGGGCTGGCCGGGCTGCTGCGGCAGCGGCTGGCCGTCGGCGCCTGACGCCCGGCGTCACGGGGCCCGCCGCGCGGGCCCACCCGGACCGTCAGCACCCGCCGGACCGTCAGGTACGGGGCCGGAGCCGGGCCGTGGAGTCCCCGGGCCGCTCTCCCGCGCGCCGCGGCGGTCAGTGCGCTCCCCTTGCGCCACTGGCGCCAGGACAGGTTCCAGTCGCCGTAGCCGTTGTCGAACGGGGTCATCGTCTCCCCTGGCTGCCCACGACCTTGACGATGTCCCCGACGTGCGCGGTCTCGAAGAACCAGCGCGCGTTCTCCGTGCTCATGCCGGTGCAGCCGTGGCTGACGTTCGCCGCCCCTGCGAGCCGACGGACCAGGGCGCCGCGTGCACGTACTCGCCGCTCCAGGTGACCCGGGTGGCCCAGTGGACCAGCAGGTCGTAGGAGTCCGAACTGCCCTCGGAGATACCGATGGTGGAGCCCGCATGCGTACGGACGGCTCCTTGGCGAGCACCACCTTGACGCCGTTGCGGGTGGAGAAGCCGGGCTTGCCGGTGGTCACCGGGATGGTGCGGACCACCCGGCCGTCGCGCAGCACCGTCATCCGGTGCGCCGCCGCGTCGGTGATGGCCTCGACGCGGTCGCCGGTGTGCAGCCGCAGGGAGCGTGAGGCGGCTCCGTAGAGCCCGTCGGAGACCTTCATGCCCCTGAGGGTGGAGCGCGCGTCGATCGTGGCGTGAGCGGGCCAGTAGGCGCGCGGGCGGTAGTGCAGTGTGCGGCTGTCCACCCAGTACCACGAGCCCGTCACGGCGGGCCGCGAGCGGACCTTCAGCCCGCGCTCGACGACGGCCCGCGCCGCCGTCCCCGTACCGGAGTGCTCAGTTGGGCGGTCAGGGGCTGGCCGACCCGTACGTACCGGTGGCCGGGCCGAAGGTGACCCGCAGCCGCTTGTCGGAGGCGGAAGCGGTGTCGAAGCCGAGGGTGCTGCGGCCGGGCGAACCGTCGCCCTTCTCCGTGCTCACGCGCACCCTGTAGTGCGTCCCGGCGGCCAGCGGCGTGGTGCTGCGCCAGTGCTTGCCGTCCTCGCTCAGCTCGCCGCGCACCCGGCGGCCCGCGGAGTCCGTCGCCGTCACGTCCGTGATCCGGGCCCCGACTTGGCCGTCACGTCCAGCGGCTTGTCCGGGTCCAGCCTGCTCCGGCCGTCCGCCCGCCGAGGGCCACCTGGAAGGCGGCGTCGTACGGCTTCGAGGCGAGCGGATGCGAGGAGGGCCCGCCGCACGCGGTGAGCCCGGCCGCGAGGGCGCCAGCAGCAGGGCACAGGCGAGCACCGTCCGGGAACGAGATGTCTGGCTCATGGTTTCAAACTAAGGAGATCCGCCGGTCGTGGCGCGTTCAGCGACGCAAACGAGGGCCCGAACACCTCAAGAGGTATCCGGGCCCCTCGAACGGGCGGATGCGCGGCGCTACTGGTTCTGGTTCTCGCCGCGGTAGTACTCGAAGACCCAGCCGAACAGGCCGACCATGATGATCGGGGCGGAGAAGAACATCAGCCACCAGCCGAAGACGACGCCCAGGAAGGCGAGGGCACCGCCGACGGCCAGGGAGAGCGGCTGCCAGCTGTGCGGGCTGAAGAAGCCCACCTCGCCGGCGTCGTCGGCCACGTCCGCGTTCTTGTTGTCCTGGGCTCCGGTGTCCACCCGGCGCGCGGTGAACGCCAGGTAGTAGCCGATCATGATGCTCAGCCCGAAGGAGAGGGTGAGCGCCGTGGTGCCCACGGGCTCCTTCGACCACACGCCGTAGACCACGGCCATGGCGAGGATGAAGACGGACAGCCAGATGAAGAGTCGGCCCTGGATCTTCACTTGCCGGCCTCCTTGCCACCCGCGAGGGCCTTGTCAGCGTCGGGCGAGTCGACGTTCTCCAGCTGGTCGAGCGCCGCGATCTCCGGGTGGTGCAGGTCGAACGCCGGGGATTCGGAGCGAATACGCGGCAGCGTGAGGAAGTTGTGCCGCGGCGGCGGGCAGGAGGTGGCCCACTCCAGGGAGCGGCCGTAGCCCCACGGGTCGTCGACCTCGACCTTCTTGCCGTACTTCGCCGTCTTCCAGACGTTGTAGAGGAACGGCAGCATCGACAGGCCCAGCAGGAAGGAGCTGATCGTCGAGATCGTGTTCAGCGTGGTGAAGCCGTCGGCGGCCAGGTAGTCGGCGTACCGGCGCGGCATGCCCTCGGCGCCCAGCCAGTGCTGGACGAGGAACGTGCCGTGGAAACCGATGAACAGGGTCCAGAAGGTGATCTTCCCGAGCCGCTCGTCGAGCATCTTGCCCGTCCACTTCGGCCACCAGAAGTGGAATCCGGAGAACATCGCGAAGACGACGGTGCCGAACACCACGTAGTGGAAGTGCGCGACGACGAAATACGAGTCGGAGACGTGGAAGTCCATCGGCGGCGACGCCAGGATCACACCGGTGAGACCACCGAAGGTGAAGGTGATGAGGAAGCCGACCGCCCACAGCATGGGCGTCTCGAAACTCAGACTGCCCTTCCACATCGTGCCGATCCAGTTGAAGAACTTCACACCTGTCGGCACCGCGATGAGGAACGTCATGAACGAGAAGAAGGGCAACAACACGCCGCCCGTCACGTACATGTGGTGCGCCCACACCGTCACCGAGAGACCGGCGATGGCGATGGTCGCCGCGATCAGGCCGATGTAACCGAACATCGGCTTGCGCGAGAAGACCGGGATGACCTCGGAGATGATGCCGAAGAACGGCAGGGCGATGATGTACACCTCTGGATGGCCGAAGAACCAGAAGAGGTGTTGCCACAGCAACGCGCCACCGTTCGAGGCGTCGAAGACATGCGCCCCGAACTTGCGATCCGCCTCCAGCGCCAGCAGCGCGGCGGCGAGGACGGGAAGGCCAGCAGCACCAGCACGGCGGTCAGCAGGACGTTCCACACGAAGATCGGCATGCGGAACATCGTCATGCCGGGCGCGCGCATGCAGATGATGGTCGTGATGAAGTTGACCGAACCCAGGATCGTGCCGAAGCCGGAGAACGCCAGACCCATGATCCACATGTCCGCGCCCACACCGGGCGAGCGGACCGCGTCCGACAGCGGCGAGTACGCGAACCAGCCGAAGTCCGCGGCGCCCTGCGGGTGAGGAAACCCGCCACCGCGATGAGCGAGCCGAAGAGGTAGAGCCAGTAGGCGAACATGTTCAGCCGCGGGAACGCCACATCCGGAGCGCCGATCTGCAACGGCATGATCCAGTTCGCGAACCCGGCGAACAGCGGCGTCGCGAACATCAGCAGCATGATCGTGCCGTGCATCGTGAACGCCTGGTTGAACTGTTCCTTCGACATGACCTGCATGCCGGGACGGGCCAGCTCGGCGCGCATGAGGAGCGCCATCACGCCGCCGATGCAGAAGAACGCGAACGACGTGACGAGATACAGCGTGCCGATCGTCTTGTGGTCCGTGGTGGTCAGCCACTTGACGACGACGTTCCCGGGTTGCTTGCGGCGCACCGGCAACTCGTCCTCATATGAGGAGGCTGCGTCGGCACCCTGAGGTTCGTTGAGGATGCTCACTGGTTCCTGGTCTCCGCGTTCTTGGCGTGATCCGTCTGCGCAATCCCCGCCGGGATGTAACCCCGCTGGCCCTTCTTCTCCAGGTCCTTGAGGTGCTGCTGGTAACGCTCCGGGAGACCACCTTGACGTTGAAGAGCATGTCGGCGTGGTCGACGCCGCAGAGCTCGGCGCACTTGCCCAGGAAGGTGCCCTCCCGGTTGGGAGTGACCTCGAAGCGGTTGGTGTGACCCGGGATGACGTCCATCTTCATCAGGAAGGGCACCACCCAGAAGGAGTGGATGACGTCACGGGAAGTGAGAATGAACTGGACCGTCTCGCCCTTCGGCAGCCACAGCGTGGGGCCCGGGTTGCCGGTGTCCGGGTTCCGGTCCTCGGGCGTACCCGCCTCGTACACGCCCTCGGCGCCCTTGGGCACGGCCTTGAGCATGCGGTCCGGGATGGAGGCGATCTCCTGGGGAGTCTTCGCGGGCGTGGCCAGGTCGCCGTCCACGTTCTCCATGTAGTTGAAGCCCCAGCTCCACTGGTAGCCCACGACGTTGACGACGTGTTGGGGCTTCTTGGAGGTCTTGAGGAGCTCGTTCTCGTCGCGCGCGGTGAAGTAGAACAGCACCGAGACGATGACGATGGGGACCACGGTGTACAGCGCCTCGATGGGCATGTTGTACCGGGTCTGCGCGGGGACCTCGACCTTGGTCCTGCTGCGGCGGTGGAAGATGACCGACCACAGGATCAGGCCCCAGACGAGCACGCCCGTGGCGAGCGCGGCGGCCCACGAACCCTGCCAGAGGGAGAGGATCCGCGGCGCCTCCTCCGTGACGGGAGTGGGCATTCCGAGGCGGGGAAATCCTTGGACGTGCAACCGGTGGCGGTCGACAGGACCAAGCCCGCGGCCAGCGCCTGCAGCAGCTTCCGCCGCACCGGGCGCCGCGATACGGGGTACCGCCCGAGGCCGACGCGCGGCCGCGGGGAGGTCGGAGCCGTTGGGACTCACGTAGCGCCTTCCCGAGAGTCTCGCCCGCGGACCGGCTGCGGCCGTCTCGCTCGGTCGCCGGCCCGGCGCGGGCAGGGTTTGGATGTTTATGCGGACCAAACCCTACTGGACGCCTTTAGGGCCGCGCGGGAGGGTGCCCAACGCGCCGGGTCACACCCCGAAGGGTGGAATCCCTCTTCGGCCAGTGGTTTCCGCCCGATCCGCCGGTATCGCGACGTGGTCGGAGGGAAGCACGGGAGGCGCGGGAGCGGTCCCCGCGACCGGCGCCCGTGACCCTGCCGCGCGCAGCGGCTAGCGTGCGGCACGTGTCCTACTTCGACGCCGCGTCCTCCGCCCCGCTGCATCCCATGGCCCGTCAGGCGCTGCTGGCCGCGCTGGACGACGGGTGGGCCGACCCCGCTCGGCTGTACCGCGAGGGGCGGCGGGCCCGGCTGCTGCTCGACGCCGCCCGGGAGACGACGGCCGAGGCCGTCGGCTGCCGCCCGGACGAGTTGGTCTTCACCCTTCGGGGACGCGCGCGCTGCACGACGGCATCGCCGGTGTCCTCGCGGGCCGCCGCCGCGCCGGGACCCATCTGCTGGTCTCCGCCGTCGAGCACTCCGCCGTGCTGCACGCGGCGCAGGCCCACGCGGCGCGGGGCGGCACGGTGACCGAGGTCGCGGTGGACCGTACGGGCCGGGTCGGGCCCGGCTCGTACGCGGCGGCCCTCGACGCGGCGCCGGGGCCCGCCGCGCTGGCGTGCCTCCAGTCCGCCAACCACGAGGTGGGCACGTGTCAGCCGGTGGCGGAGGTCGCCGCGGAGTGCCGGGCGGCGGGCGTGCCGCTGCTGGTGGACGCCGCCCAGTCGCTGGGCTGGGGCCGGGTCGACGGCGGGTGGTCGGTGCTGGCGGGCAGCGCCCACAAGTGGGGCGGGCCGCCCGGGTGGGTTGCTCGCGGTCCGCAAGGGCACGCGGTTCGCCGTCCACCAACCGGCGGACGAGCGCGAGTCGGGCGCGCGCCGGGGTTCGAGAACCTCCCGGCCATCGTGGCCGCCGCCGCCTCGCTGCGCGCCGTACGGCAGGAGGCGGCGGCCGAGGCGCGCGGCTGCGGGGCTGGTGGACCGGATCCGGGCGCGGGTGCCGGAGCTGGTGCCGGACGTGGAGGTGGTCGGCGACCCGGAGCGCCGGCTGCCGCACCTGGTCACCTTCTCGTGCCTGTACGTGGACGGCGAGACGCTGCTGCACGAGCTGGACCGCGCGGAGTTCTCCGTCTCCTCCGGCTCGTCGTGCACCTCCAGCACCCTGACGCCGAGCCATGTGCTGCGCGCGATGGGGTGTTGTCCGAGGGAACGTCCGCGTGTCGCTGCCGACGAGCACGGCGGAGGCGGACGTGGAGCGGTTTCTGACGGTGTTGCCGGAGGTGGTGGCCCGGGTGCGCGAGCGGTGGGGGCGGGGACGCCGGTGGTCCGCCAGGAGGCGGCGGGCGCGGTGGCGGCCGGTGCGGACACGGCCGGTGGCGAGGCCGCCGACGAGGAGGCGGCCGGGCTGGTGGTCGACTCGCTGGGCAAGCGCTGCCCGATCCCGGTGATCGAGCTGGCGAAGGTGATCGGGCGGGTACCGGTCGGCGCGGTGGTGACGGTCCTGGCCGACGACGAGGCGGCGCGGCTGGACATTCCCGCGTGGTGCGAGATGCGGGGCAGGCGTACGAGGAGTCACCCGCCGCACGCGGTACGGCGTACCGGGTGCGGCGGGTGCTCTAGCTCGCTGCCGCGCGGCGGCGGTCAGGCCAGGTGGGCCTCCACCTCACCGGCGGCCTCCTGGCCGTACGCCTTGGTGAACCGCTCCATGAAGTGGCCCCGGCGCAGCTCGTACTCCTGCGTGCCCAGGGTCTCGATGACGAGCGTGGCGAGCATGCAGCCGACCTGCGCGGCGCGCTCCAGGACAGCCCCAGGAGAGACCGGCGAGGAACCCGGCGCGGAAGGCGTCGCCGACGCCGGTCGGGTCGACCTGCGCTCCTCCTCCGCGCACCCGACGACGACCGGCTCCTGACCGGCGCGCTCGATGCGCACGCCGTTGGCGCCCAGCGTGGTGACGCGGGTGCCGACCTTCGCGAGGATCTCGCCCGCGCTCCAGCCGGTCTTGGTCTCGATGAGGGCGGCCTCGTACTCGTTGGTGAACAGGTACGCGGCGCCGTCGACCAGGACGCGGATGTCCTCGCCGTCCATGCGGGCGAGCTGCTGCGAGGGTCGGCGGCGAACGGGATGCCGCGGGCGCGGCACTCCTCGGTGTGGCGGACCATGGCCTCGGGGTCGTCGGCGCCGATCAGGACGAGGTCGAGGCCGCCGAGCCGGTCGGCGACCGGTTGCAGTTCGATCTGGCGGGCCTCGCTCATCGCGCCGGTGTAGAAGGACGCGATCTGGTTGTGGTCGGCGTCGGTGGTGCACACGAAGCGCGCGGTGTGCAGCACTTCGGAGATGCGCACCGAGTTGGTGTCCACGTTGTGGCGCTCCAGCCAGGCGCGGTACTCCGCGAAGTCGGAACCGGCCGCGCCGACGAGCGCCGGGCGCAGGCCGAGGACGCCCATGCCGAAACAGACGTTGGGGCCGACGCCGCCACGGCGGACGTCGAGGTGTCGACCAGGAAGGACAGCGAGACCGTGTGCAGCTGGTCGGCGACCAACTGGTCGGCGAAGCGGCCGGGAAAGGTCATCAGATGGTCGGTGGCGATGGAGCCGGTGACTGCGATACGCACGGCGGGTGTGCTCCTGCGGGCGGGCGGCGAAATCGGACGCTCCACGCTACCGGTTCCGGTCGGGGATCCGAAGGGAACTACCCGATAGTAGGGCTTTCCCCTTGTGGAGCGACTCCCTACGGTTCGGGAGGAGAGCCGCCCGCGCGCGGCTCCGTGGACCGGGAGCCCGCATGTCCGAGCACACCTCATCCGTCCGTCCGGCAGGCGTCGCCGAGCCCGAGTCGCTGGCCGAACTGCGCGGCGACTGCGCCCTGATGGCACCGCACTGGACCAGGGCCGACGCACCCGCTCCCGCCGCGGTCTCCCCGCACGGATCCGTGGGGTCCGGGTGCCGTCCTCGGCCGCCGCCCTGCTGGACGGAATGTCCGGGTACGGCGGCTGAGCGAGCCGCCGGGCGCATCGGCCGGGAACCGCGCGCTCTCGCTCCGTCCCATGGTCGTCCCCGCAGAGGGGACGGTACGGATATACCGAGCACAGCCGAAGGAGCGAGACGGTGAGCACCGAAAACACCCTCAGACTTCCGAGAGCGAGACCACGCGGCAGCGCGGCGTTCGCCGATCGTCATCGCCTCGGTGGCGGCGGCGGTGCTGCTCGCGGGTGGCGGCGGCGCGTACTGGGCCTCCGCCGCGGGCGGTGGCGGCTCCGGTTCGGCCGACGGGGCGGCGCGCCACCACCTCTGGCCCTCGACGGCTACAAGGGCGCCCCGGCGAAGGGTTCGCCGGGCATCGCGCCCGGTGAGCCGAATCCGTACGGCCGCTACAAGGCGGTGGCGAAGATGCCGCGGGGCCGGAGGAGGCGCCGGTCTACCGTACGGACGGGAAGGTCGACAAGGCCGAAGTGGCGCGGCTGGCCAAGGCGCTGGACGTGCCGGGCGCCCGCGCGAGGTCGACGGCGACTGGCAGGTCGGCGGCGCCCGGACGCCATGGGGCCGGTGCTGCGGGTGAGCAAGAAGGCGCCCGGCAACTGGTCGTTCAGCCGCTACGGCGCTCCGCGCGGCTCGGTGTGCACCTCGCCCCGAAGGGCGGCGCGTCGGACACCACGTCCTGCCCGTCCTACCGGGGCGGGGGTCGGCCAGGACGGCGCGCAGAGCAAGGACGCGAAGGACACGAAGGACGCCAAGGACACGGCGGGTTCCGGAGTTCGGACACCACCGCGAAGGCCGTGTCGCGGGAGAAGGCCGAGAAGGCCGCCGAGCCGGTGCTCGACGTCCTCGGCCTCGACGACGCCAAGCTCGACGCCAAGGAGACCCACGGCGCGCTGCGCGTGGTGACCGCCGAGCCGGTCCTGAACGACCTGGACACCCACGGCTGGCAGACCGGTCTCGACGTCGCGGCGGACGGGCGGCTGGTCGGCGGCCACGGGATGCTGGCGCCGGTGGAGAAGGGCGACAGCTACCCGGTGATCGACGCGGCCGAGGCGCTGAAGCTGCTCAACGCGGGCGGTACGAACGGCTGCGCGGCCACGCCGGACGCGAAGGCGGAGGGCACGGCCGCCAGGACCGGAAAGGCCGGAAAGGGTACGGAGAGCGGCGGCGACGTCGCACCGTGCGGGCCCGCCACGGTGAGCAGACGAAGATCGACGGCGCGCACTTCGGGCTGGCGACGCATCTGGTGGACGGCGAGCAGGCGCTCGTGCCCTCGTGGATCTTCTCGGTGCAGTCGCCGAGCCCGACGGGCGACGAGGGGACGTTCACGCTGAGCTACCCGGCCGTGCAGCCGAAGTTCGTGAAGAAGGACGCGTCGTCCGACGCCCCGGGCACGCCCGTCGACCGGCGGTTCCGACTCCGCGACGAGCAAGGGCGTCACGTCGTACAGCGCGGACGGCAAGACCCTGACGCTGCACTTCTGGGGCGGGGTGTGCGACGACTACACCGCCTCCGTCGACCAGTCCTCCTCGCAGGTGAAGGTCCGGCTGAAGAGCGAGGCGAAGGAGCCGGGCAAGAAGTGCGTGCTGATGGCCGAGCGCATGGACAAGAAGGTCACGCTGGACGAGCCGTTGGACGGCCGGAAGGTCGTCGACGCCTCCAACGGTGAGGCGCTGCCCGCGAAGTAGCCGGACGCGGACCGGCGGCAGGACGCGGAACGAAAGGTGAGGGCGGCCCGGTCGGGCCGCCCTCACCTGTGTCCCTGGTGTCCTGGGAACGCTCAGTCAGCTGAACTCGCGGTCAGCTGAAGGAGTCACCGCAGGCGCAGGAGCCCGTGGCGTTCGGGTTGTCGATGGTGAAGCCCTGCTTCTCGATGGTGTCGACGAAGTCGATCGAGGCTCCGTTCAGATACGGGGCGCTCATCCGGTCGGTCACGACCTTGACCCCGCCGAAGTCCTTGACGACGTCGCCGTCGAGCGAGCGCTCGTCGAAGAAGAGCTGATAGCGCAGGCCGGAGCAGCCGCCGGGCTGGACGGCGACGCGCAGCGAAGATCGTCGCGGCCCTCCTGCTCCAGCAGGCCCTTGACCTTCGACGCGGCGGCGTCGGACAGGATGATGCCCTCGCTCGCGGTGGTCTCGTCCTGAACGGTCATCTGCTTCTCTCCGGGTTGTACGGACTGCTTGCCCTCGGCGAACCGACGGCGTCCCGGATTCATTCCTTGCTCGGGACCTTTTCTGTCACCTCATGCTCGCACACGAGGTGGCGCCCTGGAATGCGTCACATCGACGCGATGGCCATCGTCAAAGTGACACGAAGCGGATATGATAAATAGCGTCAACCTGACGACAAGCAGGAGTAAGGCAGAAGGAAGTGTGCGAGTTGTGACCACCGCCCAGCCTCTCGACGTAGCGCCCACGCCGCTCGCGCTGCTGCTCCTCGGCCGCGGGCCGACCCCGCAGCGAGCGCGGTGTGGAGTGCCCGGTGACCTGCCCGCCCCTCCGACCCGGACCTGGTGGCCCGCGCCCGCGCTCAAGGCGGCCCTGGGGACCGGGTGTTCGTCCTCGGCCACCACTACCAGCGCGACGAGGTCATCGAGTTCGCCGACGTCACCGGCGACTCCTTCAAGCTCGCCCGGGACGCGGCCGCCCGGCCCGGCGCCGAGTACATCGTCTTCTGCGGCGTGCACTTCATGGCCGAGTCGGCCGACATCCTCACCGGGGACCACCAGCGGGTCGTCCTCCCCGACCTGGCGGCGGGCTGCTCGATGGCCGACATGGCCACCGCCGAGCAGGTCGCCGAGTGCTGGGACGTGCTGACCGAGGCGGGCGTCGCCGACGCCACGGTCCCCGTCTCGTACATGAACTCCTCGGCCGACATCAAGGCGTTCACCGGCGAGCACGGCGGCACCATCTGCACCTCCTCCAACGCCGAACGGGCCCTGAACTGGGCCTTCGAGCAGGGCGAAGGTCCTGTTCCTGCCGGACCAGCACCTGGGCCGCAACACGGCGGTACGGGACCTGGGCCTGTCCCTCGACGACTGCGTGGTCTACAACCCGCACCGGCCGGGCGGCGGCCTCACCGAAGGGCAGTTGCGCGCGGCCAAGATGATCCTGTGGCGCGGGCACTGCTCGGTGCACGGCCGCTTCTCGCTCGACTCGGTCCGGGAGGTGCGCGCGCGGATACCGGGCGTGAACGTCCTGGTGCACCCGAGTGCAAGCACGAGGTGGTCGCCGCGGCGGACCAGGTCGGCTCGACCGAGTACATCATCAAGGCCCTTGAGGCGGCGCCCGCCGGGTCGAAGTGGGCGGTCGGCACGGAGCTGAACCTGGTGCGGCGGCTGGCGAACCGCTTCGCCGCGGAGGACAAGGAGATCGTCTTCCTCGACCGGACCGTGTGCTTCTGCTCGACGATGAACCGGATCGACCTGCCGCATCTGGTGTGGGCGCTGGAGTCGCTGGCCGCGGGCACGGTGGTGAACACCATCCGGGTCGACGCCGAGACCGAGCGCTACGCGAAGCTGGCCCTGGAGCGGATGCTCGCGCTGCCGTAGGGGCACCTCCCACTGGCCGTCCGGCCGTCCGGCCGTCCGTCGTACGAGGACGGCCGAACGGCCGGACGGCGCCAGTTCAGGTGGCGCGCGGCTGGACCAGGCCGGTCTCGTACGCGATGACCACCAACTGCGCCCGGTCGCGCGCGCCGAGCTTGGCCATGGCGCGGTTCACGTGCGTCTTGACCGTCAGCGGGCTCACCCGCAGCCGCTCGGCGATCTCGTCGTTCGACAGGCCCCGGCCACCTGTCCCAGCACCTCGCGCTCGCGCACCGTGAGCGCCTCCAGCCGCGCCGCGTCGTACCCGTCGGACGCCGTCTGCGAACGGGTGCTCTGCGCCAGGAACGGCGATCAGCCCTTGGTCGCGACCGGTGAGAGCAGCGCCTCCCCGCCGCCGCGATCCGGATCGCGGCCAGCAGTTCCTCGGGCTCGGCGCCCTTGCCGAGAAGCCGCTGGCGCCCGCGCGCAGCGACTCCACCACGTACTCGTCGACCTCGAAGGTGGTCAGCATGACCACCCGTACGTCCGCCAGCCGCGGATCCTCGCTGATCGCGCGGGTGGCCGTCAGCCCGTCCGTGCCGGGCATGCGGATGTCCATCAGGACGACGTCGGCGCCGTGGGCGCGCACCGCCTCGACGGCCTCGGCGCCGTCGGACGCCTCGCCGACCACCTCCATGTCCGGCTCGGAGTCGACCAGTATCCGGAACGCGCTGCGCAGCGCGCCTGGTCGTCGGCGAGCACCACCTTGATCGTCATGCTTCCTCCCTCCCGAACGAGCCTGTAGGGAAGTCTCGCCCGTACCGGAACCCGCCCTCGGGCAGGGGTCCCGCCTCGCACTCGCCGCGCAGCTCGGCGCCCGCTCCCGCATGCCGACCAGCCCGTGCCCGCCGCCGTGGGCCGTCGCGCCGCCGTCACCGGTCCGCCCGGCACCGCCCGGGGCGGGCGGGCCGCGCCGTCGTCGGCCACCGTGACCTCCAGCGCGCCGCGCGTGCGGACGATCCGCACCACCGCCCTGGCGTCCGCCCCGGCGTGCTTGTGCACGTTGGTCAGCGCCTCCTGCACCACGCGGTAGGCGGTCAGGTCCACCGAGGCGGCCAGCGGCGCAAGTCCGGCTCCTGCGGCGCCCGTTCGACGTCGACCCGCAGCCCCGCCCGTACGAAACCGTCCACGAGCTGGTCCAGGACGCCGAGTCCCGGCGCCGGTTCGGTGGGCGCGGAGGTCCCCGGCCTGGCGCAGCAGTCCGACGGTGGCCCGCAGCTCGTCCAGCGCCGAGCGGCTCGCCTCCCGTACGTGCGCGAGGGCCTGCTTGGCCTGGTCCGGACGGCTGTCCATGACGTGGGAGGCGACCCCGGCCTGCACGTTGACCAGCGCGATGTGGTGGGCGACGACGTCGTGCAACTCGCGGGCGATCCGCAGCCGCTCCTCCGCGACCCGGCGGCGCGCCTCCTCCTCGCGGGTCCGCTCGGCCCGTACGGCGCGCTCCTCGATCGCGGCGATGAAGGCGCGGCGGCTGCGCACGGCGTCACCGGCCGCGGCGGCGAGCCCGGTCCAGGCGAAGACCGCGAGGTTCTCCTGCGAGTACCAGGGCGGCTGCCGAAGACCATCCCGGCGCCGGAGAGCAGCACGACGGTCACGGCGCCGAGCCGCCAGGTGGTGTGCCGGTCCGTGCTCGCGGCGAGGCTGAACAGCGCCACCACGGCCCCGGCGCCCAGCGAGGGCGGGGCCGGTGCCCGCGTAGACGGTCTCGAAGAGGGCGGTGGCGCTGGTGACCGCCAGGACCACCCGCGGCAGTTGGCGGCGCAGCATCAGCGCGCCGGACGCCGTCGCGGTCAGGACCACGAAAGGGGTCCACGGAGTGGTCACGCTCGTGCGGATTGGTCAGCGCGCCGATCAGGATCGAGGCGAAGGTGCCCACCGCGACCAGCGCGTCGAGCGCGCGGGGTGGGCGCACATCCAACGGTAGGGACGGGCCAGACCCGGACCAACTGCCAGGAGAGTCACAGCCCTCACGGTAAGCGGTGCGGCGGGCGGCGGGCGATCAGTGACCGCGGACCGCGCCGGACCCGCCCGTATCCGGAGCGGGAGTACGGCCGGGAAGCGGCCGGGGCGCGTGGCGGGAGGCGTCAGCCGGGGATGAGGCCGTCGTCCTGAGCATCGCCCGGACCTCCTCCAGGCTCGCGTCGGGCCCGGGAGGATCAGCTCCGAGGGCTCCAGCGCGGCGTCGGGCAGCGGGGAACCGAGCGCGCGCACGTCGTCCAGCAGCGCGCGCAGCGTCCGCCTGAAGCCCGCCTCGTCGCCGCTCTCGATCTCGGCGAGCAGCTCGTCGTCCAGCTTGTTCAGGCCGGGGAGGTGGCTGTCGGCCAGCTCCACCTGCCCTCCCCATGATCCGTACGATCATGACGACCTCCTTCGGGACCGCCCGGCGAGGCGCCGCCGTGCCCGCGCACGGCATGCCCGGGTAGTGCGCGGTTACTGCTTGTCGAACTTGATCTGGTCCTGCGACTGCGACTGCTGCTGGGGCTGCGCCCGCCCTCGATCGCCTGCTGCGGGTGCCGCCGGCCAGCTCGGCCTTCATCCGCTGGAGCTCCAGCTCGACGTCCGTACCACCGGAGATGCGGTCAAGCTCGGCGGCGATGTCGTCCTTGGCCATGCCGGACTGGTCATCGAGGGCGCCGGAGGCCAGCAGCTCGTCGATGGCGCCCGCGCGGGCCTGCATCTGGGCCGTCTTGTCCTCGGCGCGCTGGATCGCCATGCCGACGTCGCCCATCTCCTCGGAGATGCCGGAGAACGCCTCGCCGATCCGGGTCTGCGCCTGGGCCGCGGTGTACGTGGCCTTCAGCGTCTCCTTCTTCGTGCGGAAGGCGTCAACCTTGGCCTGGAGCCGCTGGGCCGCGAGCGTCAGCTTCTCCTCCTCGCCCTGGAGCGTCTGGTGCTGCGTCTCCAGGTCGCTGACCTGCTGCTGGAGCGCGGCGCGGCGGGAGAGCGCCTCGCGCGCCAGGTCCTCACGGCCGAGCGCGAGCGCCTTGCGGCCCTGGTCCTCCAGCTTGCTGGACTGGCCCTGCAACTGGTTGAGCTGGAGCTCCAGACGCTTGCGGGACGTCGCCACGTCCGCCACACCCGGCGCACCTTCTGAAGCAGCTCCAGCTGCTTCTGGTACGAGTAGTCGAGGGTCTCGCGCGGGTCCTCGGCCCGGTCCAGGGCCTTGTTGGCCTTCGCGCGGAAGATCATCCCCATACGCTTCATGACACCGCTCATGGGCCTCGCGCGCCCCTTCTGACGGACTTGGACTCCGGCACACCTTCAACGAACCCAGCCTACGGGTCCGCTATCCATTACCGCACTGTTCGCCGTTGTTGGGGCTCCTCCTCCAGGACGATCAGGCTCCCGGCGCCTCCGGCGCAGGGAGTAGGAGACGCTCCTGGAAAAGCCGGCGGAGTCCGGCGGAGTCCGCTGTGCCCCGGTTGCGCCCGGTCCGGTTCGAGGCCGTTGCCGGATCGTTCCCCTCGGGCTGGGGCTCACACCCGCTACCCCGTACCCTTGGGTTTCGTGTTCCGAAGCCGTGCGAAGGATGAGCAGGCCGCCAGCACCAACGTGACCGCGGACCCGCCCCAGCAGACCCGTGACCCCAGGCGCCCAAGGGCCGCCCACGCCCAAGCGCAGCGGGCGCAGTCCCAGCGCCGCTCCCTCGCGAGCACGCCGACCAACCGCAAGGAGGCGGCGCGGCGCCAGCGCGACACCCGCCGGGCGGATCTGGCGCGCCAGCGCGAGACGCTGGCCAGCGGTGACGAGCGGTACCTGCCCGCGCGGGACAAGGGCCCGGTGCGCCGCTTCGCGCGGGACTACGTGGACTCGCGGTTCTTCGTCGCGGAGTACTTCCTGCCGCTGGCCGTGATCATCCTCGTGCTGAGCATGGTGCAGGCCGGTTCCGCGCAGAGCTACGTGCTGCTGCTGTGGCTGCTCGTCATCGTCATGATCGCGGTCAACTCCGTGGTGCTGGTCTTCCGGCTGAAGCGGCAGCTGCGCACCGTTTCCCGGACGAGAACACCCGCGGCGCCGTGGCGTACGCCCTGATGCGCACGCTCCAGATGCGCCGGATGCGGCTGCCCAAGGCCCAGGTCAAGCGCGGCGAGCGGCCCGACGCGTCCTGAGCCGTCCCCGGCTCCCGGCGGAGTCCCCGGCCCCGGCGGACTCCGGGACTCTAGGCGGACTCCCGGACCCTAGGCGGACTCCGGGGCTCTCGGCGGAGGAGGACCGCGGCGTCACCGCCGCGGTCCCGCCCGCATCTCCCGTGCCGCCCGCAGCTCCCGCACCGCCCGCCGAAGCCGTTCCCCGGCTCCCGGCCGTGTGCCGGACTCAGCTCTGGTCGGCCGACCGCAGGCTCATCGGCCCGTAGACCTCGGTGCCGTCCTCGAAGAGCCGCACCTGCTCCACCCCGCCGTCGAAGAGCGCCTTCCACTCCTCGCCGATCCACGATTCGGCGTCACCCTGCGTCGGGAAGTCCTCCGGCGGCACCGCCGGTTCCGCCTCCGCGCCGTCGGCCTTCTCAAACCGCCACGTCCAGACCATGTCCGCCTCCTCGTTCCCCGGTGACAGTGGTTCGCTGCCCGCAGCCTAGGCGACCGATCACTCCGTACGGGCGGCCCGCGCGCCCTGATCCGACCGACGCGAGACGATCGGGACGTGGAACTGACTCTCCTGGGCACCGGAGCCCCGACGGGCTGCCATGTCAAGGCTGCCCATGCGCGGCCTGCGCGAACGCGGTCGGCGAGGACGCGCGCGCGGCCACCGCGCTGCTCGTCGACGGGCGCTGCTGCTGGACCTGACCCCGGCCCGGCCTTCGCCGCCGCGCGCGGGCTACTCGCTCGTCGGCGTACGGCAGGTGCTGCTGTCCCATCCGCACGACGGGCCGCCGGTGGAGTACCCGCCGGGCTGCCCGCGCCCGGCCGGGTGCCCGACGGCCGCGAGCTGTCCCTGATCAGCGGCCACCGGGTGCGGGCGGTCGCCCTGGACTCCCCGGCACCGGCTACGAGGTCGCCGGGCCCGACGGCACGCTGCTGCTGTACCTCCCGCCCGGCGGCGCGCCCGCGGGGACGCTCACGCCCGGCCGTCCGTACGACATGGTGCTCCTCGACGTCCTGGGGCGCCCGGAGGCGCTGGCCAGGCTGCGCGCGGCCGGGGCGGTGTCCCCGACCACCGACGTCGTGGCCGTCCACCTCGGCCACGACGTCCCGCCCGGCCCGAGTCGCGCCGACGGCTGGCCGCCGCGGGGCGCGGGCGGTGCCCGACGGCCGGACGCTGATCGTCGGCGAGTACCGCGCGGTGCCCGACGTGCCGCGCCGCACGCTCGTCCTGGGCGGGGCGCGGTCGGGGAAGTCGGCCGAGGCCGAGCGGCGCCTGTGGTCCTTCCCCGGCGTGGTGTACGTCGCCACCGGCGGCACCCGCGACGGGGACCGGGAGTGGGCCGCGCGCGTGGCCGCCCACCGCGAGCGGCGGCCGGGCTCCTGGCTGACCCGGGAGACCTGCGACCTGGAGCCGCTGCTGGCCGAGGAGGGCCCGCCGCTGCTCGTGGACTGCCTGTCGCTGTGGCTGACGGACGCGATGGACGCCGTGGGCGCCTGGGACGACGGGAAGTGGGCCGACGGCGGGCAACGCGCCCTCCACGCGCGCGTGGACGCGCTCACCGACGCCGTGCGCGCCACCTCCCGCACGGTCGTGGCCGTCACCAACGAGGTGGGGTCCGGGGTGGTCCCGGCGACGGCGGCCGGGCGCCGGTTCCGCGACGAACTCGGGCGCCTCAACGCCCGGTTCGCCGCCGAGTGCGAGCACGTGCTGCTGGTCGTGGCCGGGCAGGCGCTGCCCTGCGGGCTGACGTCCCGCGCGCGTACCCGCCCGGTCCCGGGCCCCGCACGGCCGGTAGGGTTCGGCCCGTGAGCGGCCTGAATATCGATGACTTCGTCGACCTGATCGAGCGTCCCGACGGCACCGTGCGCCGCGACGCCGAGGACCGCCGGACGCGGCTGGCGCCGCCGCCCGGATCCCTCGGGCGGCTGGACAAGATCGGCGAGTGGCTCGCCGCCGCGCAGGGAACGTGCCGGTCAAGCCCATCGAGCGGCCCCGGGTGGTGCTGTTCGCCGGTGACCACGGTGTCGCCGGGCTCGGCGTCTCGGGGCGCCCGGCGGGAGCGCGCACACGCTGGTGCGGGCCGCGCTCGACGGCGAGAGCGCCGTCGCCGTCCTGGCCCGCCGCTTCCACGCCTCGCTGCGCGTGGTCGACATGTCGCTGGACTGCGACCCCGAGGGGCTGCCGAGGAGGTCACCCGGCACCGGGTGCGGCGCGGCTCCGGCCGACTGGACATCGAGGACGCGCTGACAGCCGAGGAGGCCGAGCGGGCGTTCCGTACCGGCATGGCCATCGCCGACGAGGAGGCGGACGCCGGTACGGACCTGGTGGTCCTCGGCGACCTCAGCGTCGGCGGCACCACGGCGGCGGGCACCCTCGTCGCGGCGCTGTGCGGCACGGACGCCTCGGTCGTCACCGGCCGCGGCGGCGCGGGCATCGACGACCTCGCCTGGATGCGCAAGTGCGCGGCGATCCGCGACGGGCTGCGGCGGGCCCGGCCGGTGCTCGGCGACCAGTTGCAGCTGCTGGCGGCGTGCGGCGGCGCCGACCTCACCGCCATCACCGGCTTCCTGCTCCAGAGCGCGGTACGGCACACGCCCGTGATCCTCGACGGCGTCGTCTCGGCCGCCTGCGCGCTGGTGGCGCAGCGGGTCGCGTTCCGCGCGCCCGACTGGTGGCTGGCCGGGCAGGCCAGCGGCGAACCGGCGCAGGAGAAGGCACTGGACCGGATCGCGCTGGAGCCGCTGCTCGACCACGGGGTGACCCTGGGCGAGGGCGTCGGGCGCTGCTGGCCCTGCCGCTGGTGCAGGCCGCGGCGGCGCTCTGGGCGGAACTGCCCGAGCACCCGGCCGACGCCTGAGCCGCCGTCCGGACGGCGGGCCCGCGATGGTCGCGGACCCGCGACCATCACCACCGGCGCCCGGTCGCCCGCGCCGTCCGAGGCGTCCGAGGCGCCCGCGCCGCCCGCGTTACCCGACCCGCCCGCGTCGCCCGACCCGTCCACGTCACCCGAGGTGCCGAGGCGTCCGCGTCCACCCGCGCCTCCCGCCGCCGCCCCGGCACGTAGCCTGCCGCGCGATGGACATCACGCCCGATCCCGGACGGGCGAGCTGGGGACGGCCTCCGGTTCGCGTTCGGCACCCTCACCGCGCTGCCCGTGCGCGTACGGCGCTGGGACCGCGCCGCCGCCCGCGTCGGCATGCTCGCGGCGCCCGTCGCCGGGCTGGCCGTCGGGGCGCTGTCCGCGGCGGCGGGGCCGTGCTCACGCTGCTGGGCGGCGGCGCCTGGCTCGCCGCCGTCGCCACCGTGGCCGCCCCGCCGCGCTCACCCGCGGGCTGCATCTGGACGGCCTGGCCGACACCGCGGACGGGCTCGGCAGCGGCAAACCGGCGGCGGACGCGCTACGGATCATGAAGCGCTCGGACATCGGCCCTTCGGGGTCATCACGCTGCTGTTCGTCCTGCTCGCGCAGGTCGCCGCCGTCCACGAGCTGTACGCCGACGGCTGGGCGCACGGCGCGCTGGGGCCGTCCTCGCCGGGGCCGCCGCCCGCCGCGCTCACCCTGGCCGCGCGCCACGGGTGCCGCCGCGCGCCCGAGGGGCTGGGCGCGGCGGTGGCCGGGACGGTGCCGGTACGGGCGGCGGGTGCGCCGTCGCCGTACTCGTCTGCGCCGCCGCCGGGGCGGGCGCGCTGTTCGGCGCGGCGGACGCGGTGCGTTGCGCGGTGGCGGCGGCGGTCGCGCCCGCAGCCGCCGAACTCCTGCTGCGGCACTGCGGCCGCCGCTTCGGCGGGTGACCGGCGATGTCTTCGGCGCGCTGGAGGAGACGGCGGCGACCACGGCGCTCGTCCTGCTGACCCTGGGCTGAGCGCCGCTGAACTCTGGGCCGGGCGCGGCCGACCCTCGGCCACCGACGCTGGGCTGAGCACCGCCGACCCCGAGCCGGGCGCCACCCACCCTGGGCCGGGCGCTGCCGACCCCGAGCCGGGCGCCACCCACCCTGGGCCGGGCGCTGCCGACCCCGCGCCGAGCACCACCGCCCTGGACCACCGACCCCGCGCCGAGCACCACCGACCCTGGACCACCCACCCCGGGCCGGGCGCCACCGACCCGAGCCGGGCGCCACCCACCCTGGGCCGAGCACCACCGACCCGGGCTGGGCGCCGCCCGTCCCGCCGCGCAGGGGCCCGCGGTGGCGCGGCGGGACGGCCGGTCCGCCGGGTTCGCCGGGGTTCGCCGCGGGCGGAACGCGCGTGGCCGCGCGGCGTTAGGCTCGGCCTGGCCCGGAGGGAGCGTCAACGGACTCCGCGCGGTCTTCGCACGGGCGCGTGCGGCCCGCGCCGAGCGGGCCGGTGACCGGCGCATACGATGCCAACGGGCGCGGCCGACCCGTCCCTTCCGTCGGTGGGGACGGCCGGTGTCGGCCGACGATCTACCGGAAGAGGACCCGACCACCGTGACTGCACTGACTATCAGCAGCTCCTCAGCCGCCACTCTGCGCGCGGACGCCGTCGTCGTCGGCGTGGCGAAGAGCCCAAGGGCCCGTCGTCGCCCGGGCGGCGGGCCGTGAACAAGGCGTTCGACGGGAAACTGGCCGCCGTCCTGGAGACGCTCGGCGCGACGGGCGCCGAGGGCGAGGTGACCAAGCTCCCGCGGCCTCCGGGCTCAAGGCCCCGGTCGTGCTGGCGGTCGGTCTCGGCGAGGCCCCGCCAAGGGCGAGGGTACGCGGCCGAGGCGCTGCGCCGCGCGGCGGCGCCGCCTCCCGCGCGCTGGCGGGGTCGAAGAAGGGCGCGTTCGCGCTGCCGATCGAGGCCGCGGAGCACGCGGGCGCGGTCGCCGAGGGCGCGCTGCTGGGCGCGTACAGCTTCAAGGTCGGCGGCGTCAAGGAGACCAAGGACACCAAGGACGCCAAGGCCAAGAAGGCGAACGGCGCCCCGCTGGCCGAGATCGCCCTGCTCGGCGGCAAGCCGCGCGACAAGGCGTACAAGGCCGCCACCGAGCGCGCGGGCGTGCTGGCCGCCGAGCTGAACCGGGCCCGTGACCTCATCAACACCCCGTCCAACACGCTCACTCCGGCCTCCTTCGCCACCCTCGCGCAGGAAGCGGCCAGGAGCACGGCCTGAAGATCGAGGTGCTGGACGAGAAGGCGCTGAAGAAGGGCGGGTACGGCGGCATCCTCGGCGTCGGCCAGGGCTCCGACGCCCGCCGCGCCTGGTCCGCATCGGCTACACCCACCCCAAGGCCGACAGGACCCTCGCCCTGGTCGGCAAGGGCATCACGTACGACTCGGGCGGCATCTCCCTGAAGCCGGCCGGTCACAACGAGACGATGAAGTGCGACATGAGCGGTGCCGCCGCGGTGTTCGCCGCGGTCGTGGCCGCCGCCCGGCTCGGCCTCAAGGTCAACGTGACCGGCTGGCTGGCGCTCGCGGAGAACATGCCGTCCGGCTCGGCCACCCGCCCCGGCGACGTCCTGACGATGCTGGGCGGCAAGACCGTCGAGGTGCTCAACACCGACGCCGAGGGCAGGCTCGTCCTCGCGGACGCCTCACCCGCGCCGGGCAGGAGAAGCCGGACGCGATCGTGGACGTGGCGACTCTCACGGGCGCGATGGTGCTCGCGCTGGGCAACCGTACGTTCGGGATCATGGCGAACGACGAGGCGTTCCGGACTCGCTGCACGAGATCGCGGGCGGGCGGGCGAGCAGTCCTGGCCCATGCCGCTCCCCGGCGACCTGCGGCCGAGCATCGACTCCCCGATCGCCGACCTGAAGAACATGGGCGAGCGGATGGGCGGCGGCCTGGTGGCCGGCCTGTTCCTCAAGGAGTTCGTGGTCGAGGGCACGACCTGGGCGCACCTGGACATCGCGGGCCCGGCCTTCAACGAGTCGGCTCCCTTCGGCTACACCCCAAGGGCGGCACGGGCGCCGCGGTGCGCACCCTGGTGCGGCTGGCCGAGCGGACGGCCGACGGGGACCTCGGCTGACCCGTTTTCGCCCTCGACGAAATCCGTACGGCCCTACGCACGAGTAACACCTGGTACGCGGGTCCGGAGATGTCTCACACAGCGGCCCCGCGTCCCGCCACCCGGCAACAAGTGCGAAGATGTTGTCCCGGCAGGACAGGGCCCCCACCAAGGGCCGAAGCACAAGCGGCCGAAACAAGCCGCCGCCCGGTCAGGGAAGACCGGCACCGGCGCACCATGCATGGAGGACGTGACGTGGCGAACGACGCCAGCACCGTTTTCGACCTAGTGATCCTCGGAGGCGGTAGCGGCGGATACGCCGCTGCCCTGCGCGGCGCGCAGCTGGGTCTGGACGTCGCCCTGATCGAGAAGGACAAGCTGGGCGGCACCTGCCTGCACCGCGGCTGCATCCCCACAAAGGCTCTGCTGCACGCCGGTGAACTCGCCGATCAGGCCCGCGAGGGCTCCGAGTTCGGCGTGCGCACCACCTTCGAGGGCATCGACATCGAGGGTGTGCACAAGTACAAGGACGGCGTGATCTCGGGCCTGTACAAGGGCCTTCAGGGCCTGGTCGCCTCCCGCAAGGTCACCTACGTGACCGGTGAGGGCCGCCTGTCGTCGCCGACCTCCGTGGATGTGAACGGTCAGCGCTACACCGGCCGCCACGTCCTGCTGGCCACCGGTTCGGTGCCGAAGTCCCTGCCGGGGCTGGAGATCGACGGCAACCGCGTCATCTCCTCGGACCACGCGCTGGTGCTGGACCGGGTTCCGAAGTCCGCGATCGTGCTGGGCGGCGGCGTCATCGGCGTCGAGTTCGCCTCCGCGTGGAAGTCCTTCGGGACCGACATCACCATCGTCGAGGCGCTGCCGCACCTCGTCCCCGCCGAGGACGAGAACAGCTCCAAGCTGCTGGAGCGCGCCTTCCGCAAGCGCGGCATCAACTTCTCCCTCGGCTCGCGCTTCTCCGGTGTGGAGTACACCGCGGACGGCGTGAAGGTCTCGCTGGAGAACGGCAAGACCTTCGAGGCCGAGGTGCTGCTCGTCGCGGTCGGCCGCGGCCCGGTCTCGCAGGGCCTGGGCTACGAGGAGGCCGGGGTCGCCATGGACCGCGGCTACGTCCTGGTCGACGAGTACATGCGCACCAACGTCCCGACCGTCTCCGCGGTCGGCGACCTGGTGCCCACGCTCCAGCTCGCGCACGTCGGCTTCGCCGAGGGCATCCTGGTCGCGGAGCGGCTGGCCGGTCTGAAGGCCGTGCCGATCGACTACGACGGCGTGCCGCGCGTGACGTACTGCCACCCGGAGGTCGCCTCCGTCGGCATCTCCGAGGCCAAGGCCAAGGAGCTGTACGGTGCGGACAAGGTCGTCGCTCTGAAGTACAACCTGGCCGGCAACGGCAAGAGCAAGATCCTCAAGACCGCGGGCGAGATCAAGCTCGTCCAGGTCCGGGACGGAGCCGTCGTCGGCGTCCACATGGTGGGTGACCGGATGGGCGAGCAGGTCGGCGAGGCGCAGCTGATCTACAACTGGGAGGCGCTGCCCGCCGAGGTCGCGCAGCTCATCCACGCGCACCCGACCCAGAACGAAGCGCTCGGCGAGGCCCACCTGGCCCTGGCCGGCAAGCCGCTGCACTCCCACGACTAAGCCAAGTCCGGGCGACAAATCCGTACAGATCGTTAGGAGCAACCGAAACCATGGCGGTTTCCGTAACCCTGCCGGCGCTCGGCGAGAGCGTGTCCGAGGGCACCGTCACCCGCTGGCTGAAGTCCGAGGGTGAGCGCGTTGAGGCCGACGAGCCGCTGCTCGAAGTCTCGACGGACAAGGTCGACACCGAGATCCCGGCCCCGGCGGCCGGTGTCCTCGCCTCCATCAAGGTGGCCGAGGACGAGACGGTCGAGGTCGGCGCCGAGCTGGCCATCATCGACGACGGCAGCGGCGCCCCGCGGCCGAAGCGGCCCCGCTGCCGAGCCCGCCCCGGCGGCGCAGCCTGAGCCCACCCCGGCTCCGGAGCCCGCGGCCCCGCCGCGGCCCGTCCGGTGGCGGCGCGGGCACCGACGTCACCCTGCCCGCGCTGGGCGAGTCGGTGACCGAGGGCACCGTGACCCGCTGGCTCAAGGAGGTCGGCGAGTCGGTCGAGGCCGACGAGCCGCTGCTTGAGGTGTCCACCGA
This sequence comes from Streptomyces sp. M19, assembly GCA_038070365.1. GTDB lineage: Bacteria > Actinomycetota > Actinomycetes > Streptomycetales > Streptomycetaceae > Streptomyces. The sequence continues at coordinate 2,359,645 of JAMYWE010000001.1, forward strand.
CAAGGTCGACACCGAGATCCCGGCCCCCACCTCCGGCACCCTGCTGGAGATCCTGGTGGCCGAGGACGAGACCGCCGAGGTCGGCGCCCGGCTCGCCGTGATCGGCGCGGCGGGCGCGGCTCCGGCCGCGGCGCCCGCACCGGCCGCTCCGGCTCCCGCCCCGGCCCCGGAGGCGCCGAAGCAGGAAGCCCGGAAGCAGGAGGCCCGGCCCCGCTCCGGCCGCTCCCGCCCCGCGCCCACTCCGGCCCCGCGCCGCAGCCCACCGCCCGGCCCCGGCCGCCGCGGCTCCTCCGGGGACGCCGACGGCGCGTACGTGACCCCGCTGGTGCGCAAGCTCGCCGCGGAGAACGGGTGGACCTGTCCACCGTCAAGGGCAGCGGCATCGGCGGCCGGATCCGCAAGCAGGACGTCGTCGCCGCGGCCGAGGCCGCCAAGGCGGCCAGGCAGCAGGCCCCGGCCGCCGCCGCGTCCGCGCCCAAGGCGCCGGTGCTGGAGGCGTCGCCGCTGCGTGGCCAGACGGTCAAGATGACCCGCATGCGCAAGGTCATCGGCGACAACATGATGAAGGCCCTGCACGGCCAGGCGCAGCTGACCAGCGTGGTCGAGGTGGACATCACCCGGCTCATGCGGCTGCGCGAGCAGGCCAAGGCCGACTTCGCGGCCCGCGAGGGCGTGAAGCTGTCCCCGATGCCGTTCTTCGTCAAGGCGGCGGCCCAGGCGCTGAAGGCCCACCCGGTCATCAACGCCCGGATCAACGAGGACGAGGGCACGATCAGCTACTTCGACGCCGAGAACATCGGCATCGCGGTGGACTCCGAGAAGGGTCTGATGACCCCGGTCATCAAGGGCGCGGGCGACCTGAACATCGCCGGTATCGCCAAGAAGACCGCGGAGCTGGCGGGCGCGGTGCGCGCCAGCAAGATCACCCCGGACGACCTGGCCGGGGCGACCTTCACCATCTCCAACACCGGTTCGCGCGGCGCGCTGTTCGACACGATCATCGTGCCCCGAACCAGGTCGCGATCCTGGGCATCGGTGCCACGGTCAAGCGCCCGGCGGTCGTCGAGACCCCGAGGGCCCGGTCATCGGCATCCGCGACATGGTCCACGTCGTGCTCTCCTACGACCACCGGCTGGTGGACGGCGCCGACGCCGCCCGCTACCTGACGGCGGTCAAGGCGATCCTGGAGGCCGCGGAGTTCGAGGGCGACCTCGGTCTCTGACCCCGTAGCACGTGGTACGACGCCCCGCCCGGTCCCCGGGCGGGGCGTCGCCGTATCGTCGAGTCATCTCCCGTCCCCAAGGAGCGCCCCATGGTCCAGCCGGTCGTCCACTCCTGCGCGAGCAGATCCGCGAGTACATCGTGGAGGGCATCGTCAGCGGGCGGTGGAAGCCGGGCGAGCGGATCGTGGAGCGCGGCGTCGCGACGGAGTTGGCGGTCAGCCAGACGCCGGTGCGGGAGGCGCTGCGCGAGCTTGAGGCGCTGCGGCTGATCGAGTCGGTCCCCAACAAGGGCGTACGGGTGCGGAATCTGACCGCCGCCGACCTGGAGGAGATCTATCCCGTCCGGGCCGGGCTGGAGCAGATCGCGGCCGAGCTGGCGGCCGAGCGGCTGGCCGCCGACACGGCGGTCCTGGAGCCCGCGGTGTCGGCGCTGTACGAGGCGGACCGGGTGGCCGACGGCGAGGCGCAGGTGCGGCACACGGTGGCGTTCCACCGCGAGCTGGTGCGGGCGTCGGGCAACAGCGTGCTGCTGCACACCTGGGAGTCGCTGGGCATCGAGATCTGGACGGCCCTGTCGATCCGCTGGCTGGGCACCCGCCAGCAGTCGTACGCCGAGGAGCACGAGGCCGTGATCGCCGCGTTCCGCCGACGTGATCCCCGGGTCGGCGAGTTGGTCAAGGAGCATGTGCTCGGCTGTGCACCCGTGCCTGACACGGCCGTTTTCGGTGCCTTTTCGCTCCGTTTTCGGTGGCACCGCATGCCAATTTCCTTGAAGCCCAAGTTTTTCCCCACAACCCTTTGATCGATCATCGATCACGGTCGTACAGTCGACGGCATGACCGACCTCGAACGCCTGTCGCCGAGCGAGCTGGACCAGCTCCCGGACCGCGATCCCGAGGAGACCGCCGAGTGGGCCGCCTCGCTGGACGCCGTCACCGTGCCGCGGGCCCGCATCGCGCCTCGTACCTGCTGCGCCGCACCCTGGAGCACGCCGGGCGCACCGGGTTGTCGCTGCCGGGGCCGCTGGAGACGGAGTACGTCAACAGCATCCCGACCGCCGCCGAGCCCGCGCTGCCGGGCGACGAGGATCTCGAACGCCGGATCACCGCCTGGAACCGGTGGAACGCCGCCGCGATGGTCACCCGCGGCAGCCGGGACGGCCTCGGCGGCCACATCGCCACCTTCGCCTCGGCGGCCTGGCTGTACGAGACGGGCTTCCAGCACTTCTTCCGCGGCAAGGAGGGTCAGGGCAGCGGCGACCAGCTCTACATCCAGGGCCACGCCTCCCCGGCATCTACGCCCGCGCGTTCCTCGACGGCCGGTTGACCGAAGCGCACCTGGACCGCTTCCGCCGCGAGGCGGGCGGGGACGGTCTGCCGTCCTACCCGCACCCGCGGCGGCTGCCGTGGCTGTGGGAGTTCCCCACCGTCTCGATGGGCCTCGGCCCCATCTCGGCGATCTACCAGGCCCGGTTCAACCGCTATCTGGCGGCCCGCGGCATCAAGGACACCTCCGCCTCGCACGTCTGGGCCTTCCTCGGTGACGGCGAGATGGACGAGCCGGAGTCGACGGCGGCGCTCGCGCTGGCCGGGCGCGAGGGGCTGGACAACCTCACGTTCGTCATCAACTGCAACCTCCAGCGGCTGGACGGCCCCGTCCGCGCCAACTTCAAGATCGTGCAGGAGCTGGAGGCGCAGTTCCGCGCGGCCGGGTGGAACGTGGTCAAGTCGCTGTGGGCTCGGCCTGGGACGAGCTGTTCGCGCTGGACACCGAGGGCGCGCTGGTGCGGCGGCTGCGCGAGGTGCCCGACGGGCAGTTCCAGACCTACGCCACCCGCGACGCGGCCTACATCCGCGAGCACTTCTTCGGCGCGGACCCGGCGCTCGCCCGGCTGGCGGCGGGGCTGACCGACGCCCGGATCACCGAGTGCTTCCACACCTCGCGCGGCGGCCACGAGCCCCGCAAGGTGTACGCGGCCTACCGCGCGGCCGTCGAGCACAAGGGCGCCCCGACGGTGGTCCTCGCGCAGACCGTCAAGGGCTGGACGCTGGGCTCCGGCTTCGAGTCGCGCAACGCCAACCACCAGATGAAGAAGCTGACGGGCAGGAGTTCCGCGCCATGCGCGACCTCCTCGAACTGCCCATCCCCGACAGCGCGCTCAGCGACGACCTGGTGCCGTACGCGCACCCGGGCGCCGACTCCCCGAGATCCGCTACCTGCGCGAGCGGCGCGCGGAGCTGGGCGGCCCGGCCCCGCCCGCCGGGTCCACACCGTCGCCCTGCCCGAGCCGTCGCGGAAGCCGTTCGAGGCGCTGGCCAAGGGCTCCGGCAACCAGGAGATCGCCACGACCATGGCGTTCGTGCGGCTGGTCAAGGACCTGATGCGGGAGAAGGAGACCGGCCGCCGCTGGGTGCCGATCGTCCCCGACGAGGCGCGCACCTTCGGCATGGAGTCGCTCTTCCCGACCGCCGGGATCTACTCCCCGCTCGGCCAGACCTACGACCCGGTCGACCGCGACCAGCTGCTGTACTACAAGGAAGCGGCGAACGGCCAGATCCTCAACGAGGGCATCACCGAGGCCGGTTCGATGGCCGAGTTCACCGCCGCCGCCACGGCGTACGCCACGCACGGCGAGCCGATGATCCCGTTCTACATCTTCTACTCGATGTTCGGCTGGCAGCGCACGGCCGACCAGATGTGGGCGCTCGCCGACCAGCTCGGCCGCGGCTTCCTCATCGAGCGCCACCGCGGGCCGTACGACGATGACCGGCGAGGGCCTCCAGCACGCCGACGGCCACTCGCACCTGACGGCGTCCACCAACCCGGCGGTGCTGGCGTACGACCCGGCGTTCGCGTACGAGGTCGGCGTGATCGTCCGCGAGGGGCTGCGCCGGATGTACGGGCAGAGCGCGGGCCAGGACCCGGACGTCTTCTACTACCTGACCGTCTACAACGAGCCGAAGGTCCAGCCGCCCATGCCGCGGGGCGAGGACGTCGAGGAAGGCATCGTCAAGGGGCTGTACCGCTATCGGGCCGCCGAGGCGCCCGCCGCCGACGCCCCCGTATCCAGCTGCTCGCCTCCGGCACCGCCATCCACTGGGTGCTGGAGGCCCAGCGCCTGCTCGCCGACGACTGGGGCGTGGCCGCCGACGTGTGGTCCGCCACCTCCTGGAGCGAGCTGCGCCGCGACGCCCTGTCCTGTGACGCGGCGCAGCTCAAAGGTGAGGACCGGGTCCCGTACGTCACCCGTGCCCTGGCAGGCGCACCCGGCCCGGTCCTCGCCGTCAGCGACTGGATGCGCGCGGTGCCCGACCAGATCAGCCAGTGGGTCGAGCAGGACTGGTCCTCGCTCGGCACGGACGGCTTCGGGCTCTCCGACACCCGCGAGGCCGCCCGCCGCCACTTCGAGGTCGACCCCCGGCGATCGTGGTCGCGGCGCTCGACCGGCTGGCGCGGCGCGGCGAGATCGGCCGCTCGGCGGCCGGAAGCCGCCCAGCGGTACGGCCTGTAGAGACGGGAAACGTCCCGCCCGCCCGGCGGGCGGGGTTGGAAAATCGACCGTATGCGCGCTGCCCGGCTGATCAAGATGGTCCTCCTGCTCCAGGCCCGGTCCTTCATGACCGGTGCCGAGCTGGCCCGGGAACTGGAGGTCTCGGAGCGGACGGTGACCCGTGACGTCGCCGCCCTCGCCGAGGCCGGTGTCCCGGTCTACGCCGACCGCGGACGCGCGGGCGGCTACCGCCTCATCGGCGGCTACCGCACCGGCTGACCGGCCTCGGCCGCACCGAGGCGGAGGCGCTGTTCCTGTCCGGAGTGCCGGGCGCGCTGCGCGAGATGGGGCTGGGCGACGCCGCGTCCGCCGCCCGGCTGAAGATCTCCGCGGCGCTCCTGCCCGAGCTGCGCGACGCCTCACGGAGCGCGGCCCAGCGCTTCCATCTCGACGCGCCGGGGTGGTGGCAGGAGCCGGAGACCCCGAACTGCTGCCGCCGATCGCCGAGGCGGTGTGGGACGACCGGCGGGCCGCGGTCCGCTACCGGCGCAAGGACACCGCGGTCGAGCGGGTCCTGGAGCCGTACGGCCTGGTGCTCAAGGCGGGGCCTGGTACCTCGCGGCGCGGGTGGCGGGCGGCGGCACCGGGTCTACCGGGTGGACCGCTTCACCGCCGTCTCGCTCCGCGAGGACCGGTTCGTCCGGGACCCCGAGTTCGACCTGCCCGCGTTCTGGGCGCAGCGGGCGGCGGACTTCGCCCGCTCGATCCTGCGCACCCGGGCCGTGGTGCGGCTCACCGCGGAGGGCGCGCGGCGGCTGCCGTACGTCACCGACCGGACCGCCGGGCAGGAGGCGCTGGCGGCGGCCGGGGAGCCGACGAGCGGGGCCGGGTCACGGTCACCCTGCCCGTCGAGTCGCCGGAGGTCGCCTTCTCCCAGCTCCTGGCGCTGGGCGCGGAGGCGGAGGTGCTGGAGCCGCCCGAGCTGCGGGCCCGCTTCGCGGAGGCGGCGCGGCGGATGAACGGGCTGTACGAGTCCGGGAGTGAGCCCGCCCGCCGACAGGCCGCCTGCCGATCGGCCGCTTACCGACAAGCCGCCTGCCGATCGGCGGCCTCCGCTACCGGTAGGCGGCCTCCTCGGCCCCTCCCCGCCGCCATGAAGCCCCACGCGTCGGGCCGGGTCCCGTCGGTGTCGGTGAACCCGTACACCCGTGACAGCTCGCCGCTGGAGAGGGACCGCCCGTTCCAGCGGGCCTTGTCCGGGTCGGCGGCCAGGGCGGCGACGGCGCGCCCCACGAAGGTGGGGACTCGGAGATCGCGAAGTTGGCGTCCCGGGCGACACCGTCGCGCCAGTTCTCCTCGGTCACCTCGAAGTACGTGTCGAGCATGGTCTCGGAGCGGAGGTAGCCGGGGTGAGGCAGACCGCCGTACCGCCCTTGTCCCTCAGCTCCTCGGCCAGCCCCAGGGTCATCCGGATCGGGGCGTACTTGGCGAGGTCGAAGAAGAACTGCCCGCGGTAGTCCTTCATGTACTCGGCCGTGCCGTCGGTCACCTCGACCACCAGCCCGCCGGGTTCGCGCACCAGCAGCGGCAGCGCGTGGTGGCTGGTGATGGCGTGGCTGTCGATGCCCAGCCGCAGCATCCGCAGGCCCTTGGCGAGGTCGAGGTCCCAGAGCGGGCGGCCGAAGTCGTCGGGGAAGTCCAGCAGGTGGTCGCCGCCCCACAGGCTGTTGACCAGGATGTCCAGCCGCCCCTGTGCGCGGTCGACGCGCTCGGTCAACGCCCGTACGGCCTCCGGGTCGAGATGGTCGGTGGGGACGGCGATGCCGGTGCCGCCCGCCGCGGTGACCAGTTCGGCGGTCTCCTCGATGGTCTCCGTGTCCCGCCCGACCTCGCTGACCCGCTCGCGGGTGGTGCGTCCGGTGGCGTAGACGACGGCCCCGGCCGCGCCCAGTTGGACGGCCATGGCCCGTCCCGCGCCCCGGGTCGCCCCGCGACCAGGGCGACCTTCCCGCCAGTGCGCCCGTGCCCTGTGTGCTCACGTCGTGGATGTCCTCTCGCCGGTTCGTATGGATCGGTCCGTCGTGCCGACCCTGACAGCGAAATCCGACACCTTCTGTCGTCTTTCTTACGTGGCGGTCTCCTTTCTTACGCGGTGGTCTCCGATAACGACATCGCAGCATCCCCGCTGCTCCACGTGCGCGCCGCGCGCGGAGGCGGATGCTGGTGCCGTGATGGACGAGACCGAGTTCTGGGAGCTGGTCGACGCGGCCCGTGACGCCGCCGAGGGCGACCCCGAGGACCAGGCCGACGTGCTCGTCGAGCGGCTGGTCCGGCTCGACGACCCGGGCGCCGTGCTGGACTTCGCCCGGCACTTCGAGGCCCGGATGGACCGGGCGTACCGCTGGGACGTGTGGGGAGCCGCCCGGATCCTGCTGGACGAGGCGGGCGAGGACGCCTTCGACGCCTTCCGCAGCTGGCTGATCGGCCAGGGCCGGGAGGTCTTCGAGGGCGCGCTGCACGAGCCGGACGAGCTGGCCGGGCTGCTGGACGACTTCGACCCGGAGTTCGACGGGGACTGCGAGGACCTGGGCTACGCCGCCGACGAGGCGTACGAGCGGCTGACCGGGGCGCCGCTGCCGGACCTGGGCCTGCCCGACCGGCCCGGCGAACCGGCGGGCGCGTCGCTGGACCTGGAGAGCGACCGGGCGCTGAAGGAACGTCTCCCCGAGCTGTGGAGCCGGTTCCGGGGCCGCTGACCGTACGAGCCTCGGCGCACCCGGCGGGACTCACCGGGAATCACCGCGACTCACTAGGACTCACAGCGTGAGGCCGCGGCCCATCAGCACGTCGTCCACGTAACTTCCGTCGAGCAGGAACTCCCCGGGCAGCACGCCCTCCACCGCGAACCCTCCGACTCGTACAGCCGCCGGGCCGGGCGTTGTGCCCCAGGACCCGCAGGGTGAGCCGGATCGCGCCCTGCCGCCTGGCCTCCTCGTAGGACGCGGCGAGCAGCGCCCGCGCCACGCCCTTGCCGCGCGCCCAGTCGTGCACGGCGAGCCCCTGGATCTGCCGCACATGGGAGTTGCACGCGAGCGGGTCGGTGACACCAGCCGCAGATAACCGGCCGTGCGCTCGCGCACCTCGGCCACCAGGTAGTGCTCGGGCCGGTGCCGGGGGTCGAAGAAGGGGCGTACGGGGCTCGGGCCGGGGCTGGACGGAGTGCAGCGGCGACCAGGTGCGCCGGTCCAGTTCGGCCAGCGCCTCCTCGTCGGCGAGCGCGGCGGAGCGGACGACCAGGTGAGGCATGAACGCAACTCTGCCATGGACCCGCCACGGTCCGACATGCCGCTCCCCGGCCGGGCAGGATGGCGGCCATGGCTTCCACGCGTATCGCGATCACCGGTTCCACGGGTCTCATCGGCAGCGCGCTCGTCCGCTCCTGCGCGCGGACGGGCACGACGTCGTGCGCCTGGTGCGGCACCCGCCCCGCGCCCGGGACGAGGTGGCCTGGGACCCCACCGGCAGTACGTGGACTCCGCCGGGCTCACCGGCTGCGACGCCGTCGTCCACCTCGCGGGCGCGGGGATCGGGACCGGCGCTGGAGCGCCGCGTACAAGAAGGAGATCCGGGACAGCCGGGTGCTGGGCACCGCCGCCGTCGCCGAGGCCGTCGCCTCCCTCGACGCCCCGCCGCGGGTGCTGGTCAGCGGCAGCGCCATCGGCATCTACGGGGACACCGGCGACCGCCCGGTCGACGAGGACGACCCGCCGGGGAGCGGCTTCCTGGCGGATGTGTGCCAGGAGTGGGAGGAGGCCGCGGGCGCCGCCGAGGAGGCGGGCGTGCGCACCGTCTTCGCCCGCACCGGCCTGGTGGTGGCCGCGAAGGGCGGCGCCTGGGGCGGCTGTTCCCGCTGTTCCGGCTCGGCCTGGGCGGCCGGATGGGCGGGGCGGCCAGTACTGGAGCTTCATCGCCCTGCGGGACCACGTCGCGGCGCTGCGGCACCTGATCGACCACGACGGTCTGGCGGGCCCGTTCAACCTCACCGCGCCGGAGCCGGTCACCAACCGCGAGGTGACCGCCGCCATGGGACGCGTACTGCGCCGGCCGACGCTGTTCACGGTGCCCGCGCCGGCGCTGCGCCTGGCGCTCGGCGAGATGTCCGGCGAGGTGCTCGGCAGCGTACGGGCCCGGCCGCGGCGGCTGCTGGAGTCCGGGTTCGCCTTCGCGTGCCCGGGGATCGACGACGCCGTACGCGCCGCACGCCGAACGGACGCCTGAGCCGTCGTGGGCGGCGGCGGCCGCGCTGCCGCCGCCGCCCGCCCACCTGCCGTCCCACCGCGCGGAGTTGGCATGTTCCGTGCGACCGGTGTGCGCCCGTGCCCGGCCGATGCGCGACTGCGACCCGCGGGTTTTCTCCCTAACGTCGTCCGGGGCCGACGCGTCGGGCGGCCGCCCGGGCAGGGCCCGTAGCGTACGCACGCACCCCGGGAGGGCTTGTGCTCAGCAACCCGCACCGCACGGACGTCGTCATCGTGGGAGCCGGACTCGCCGGGCTGGCCGCCGCGCACCAGCTGACCAGCGCGGGCCTGGAGGTGACGGTCCTGGAGGCCGCGCCGCACCCGGGCGGCCGGATGACCACCGACACGGTGGACGGCTTCCGGCTGGACCGCACGGCACAGCTCGTGCACACCTCCTTCCCGGAGATACGGCACAGCCCCGGCCTGTCCGCGCTCACCCTGCGCCCCTTCTCCCAGGGCGTCCTCGTGCACTGCGAGGGGCGCACGCAGCGGATCGGGCGGGCGCGGCCCGAGAGGCGCCACGCGCGGCGCTGTGCCCCGGGGCACGAGGGGCGCATTCACCGCGGCACGCGCCCTGGCCAGCGCTGCCCGCTCGCCGCTGGGCGGGGCGCTGGACCAGGCCAGGCTGGGCGCCGCCCTGAGCCGCCACGCCGCCATGCCCGCCGCCCGGATCCTCGCCCGCCCGGACCGGCCGGTCGGCGAGACCCTCGCCACCCGCGGGCTGCCCGCCCGGACCGTCGAGGGCTTCCTGCGCCCGCTGCTCGTCTCGCTCCTCAGCGACCCGGAGCTGACCACGTCCAGCCGGTGCGCCGATCTGGTGCTGCGCGGCTACGCCCGGGGCCCGCTGTGCCTGCCCGCGGCGGCGCCGCCGCCGTCCCCGCGCTGCTGGCCGCCGCCCTGCCACCCGGCACCGTACGCACCGGGTGCGCGCGACCGCCGCGTCCACCACCTCCGTCGCGACGGAGGAGCACGGGAGTTCGGCTGCCGGTCGGTCCTGGTGGCGACCGGCGCGCACGCCGCCGCCGAACTCCTCCCGGGCTGCGGCTGCCGCCCTTCCACCCGGTCACCGTGCTGCACCACACCGCCGGGCGGTCCCCGCTGCGGGAGCCCGCGCTCGTCCTCGTCGCGGGCGGCGGCGGGCCCGTGGCCACACCACCGTCGCCAGCGAGGTGGACCCGTCGCGCGCGCCGGACGGCCAGGTCCTGATCACCTCGACCGTGCTCGGCCGGGCCGCGCGCTGCCGCCCGACGAGCTGGACCGGGCCGCCCGCAAGCAGCTGTCCGCGGTCTACGCGGCGCCCACCGACGACTGGCGGCTGCTCGCCGCCCACCACGAGCCGTACGCGGTGCCCGCGATGCCCGCCCGCACGACCTGCACCGGCCGGTGCGGCTGCTGTCGGGGCTGTACGTGCGGCGACCACCGCGACGCCAGCACCGTCCAGGGCGGGTTGGCCTCGGCCGCCGCGCGGCCCGCGCCATCCTGCGCGACTTCGGCGTCCCGCCGACGTACGAGGGCCCGGAGCTGTCGGCGGTGGCCTGAGCCGTCGGCCGCCGACGCACGACGGGCCGGGACCGTCAGGCCCCGGCCCGTCGTGAACGGCGCGCGGGTCAGCCCAGGGCCGCGACCCGGTCCCGGTAGCCGCGCACCGCCGCCGCGTCGCGGTACGGCTCCAGCCGCCGCTCGAAGTCGCGTACGTACTCCAGCGCCCGCACCGACCGCATCTCCGACGCCTGCTGCGCCGCCTCGGCCCCAGCGCGCACGCCTGGTCCAGCTCGCCCAGGCCCAGCCGCGCGGTCGCGAGGACCACCCGGCAGAACAGCCTGCTGCGCGCGTACCCGGCGCCGCGCAGCTGGAGGGAGCGCTCGGCGTGCTGGGCGGCGGCCCGGTACTGCTGGAGGTCGCGGTAGCAGTGCGCGAACTCGTCGGCCAGCTGCGCCTCGTCGAAGAAGCGCGCCCAGTGCGGCACCTCGTCGCCCGGCCGCGCGGTCTCCAGCGCCCGCTCGGCGCGGACCAGGGAGGCGGTGCAGGCGCGCACCTCGCCGAGGACGCCGTGGCCGCGCGCTCCGCCGCGTGCAGCAGGGACTGCACCACGGGCGGGGCCCGGAACCGACGCCCTGCTGGGCGACGCGGGTGAGCTGGACGGCCTCCCGGCCGTGCCCGAGGTAGACGGCCTGACGGCTCATGGTGACGAGCACGTAGCTGCCGTACGCCCGGTCGCCCGCGGCCTGGGAGAGCCGCAGCGCCTGCACGAAGTACCGCTGGGCCAGGCCGTGGGCGGCGATGTCGTACGAGGTCCATCCGGCGAGCCGGGTCAGGTCGGCCATCGCGGCGAACAGACGTCGCCCCGTCGTCTCCCCGTACGTACCGCGCAGCATCGGCTCGCCCTCGTGCTCCAGGTAGCGCACCAGGGCCTGCCGGGCGTGGCCGCCGCCGTACGCGTGGTCCAGCGCGCGGAACAGCTCGCCGACCGAGCGCAGGGCCGCGATGTCGCCCACCGAGACCCGCTGCCCGGGGCGCGGTCGGTGCGGTCGGTCTGCCGCTGCCGGGGCACCGCCATGGGCGAGCGGCCCTGCGTCGGCACCCGCCCGCTCGCCGCGGCGGCCGGACCGTGCGCGCCGGGTGGGCGGTGCGCCCGGACGGCCCGTGCACGCCGGGCGGGTGGGGCGGCTCGCCCGGGCGACCCGGTCGTCGGGGCGGCCGATGAGCCAGTCGCGGCTGGGCACCACGAGCCCGGCCGGGGTGAAGGCGATCTTGCGCAGCTCCAGATGGCTCCCGGAGTCCTTGCGCCACAGGCCGCTGACGATGTCCACGGCCTCCTCCGGGGTGGCGGCGAACTCCAGCCCGGCGTAGACGGGGGCGCAGGCGTCGAGGCCAAGGTCCTGCGCGGTGAGGCGGCGGCCGAGGCGGCGGGTGAAAACCTCCGCGATCAGCGCCGGGGTGGTGCCGCGCGGCTGCTGCCCGCGCAGCCACCTGGTCACCGAGGTCTTGTCGTAGCGCAGGTCCAGTCCGTGCTCCAGGCCGAGCTGGTCGACCCGTCTGGCGAGACCCGCGTGAGAGAAGCCTGCCTCCGCGATCAACGCGGAGAGCTGACGGTTGGGAATGCGCTGCGGGGTCGTTCCGTCATCAGCCTGTCGGTCTCCGTAGATCGCTCTGTGGAACGGCGCGAATGTAGCGGTCCGTGACGATCTGATCGCCACTTCAGCCACCTATTCATCCGATCGTGTGAGGACGGCCCGCTGAGGCGACGCGGGTCCCGGTCGTACAGTGGCAGGGCGCCCCGCAGGTCGGGGCGCGCAGCGGTGATCGAGGTCCCACGAAGGAGCAGGCCGTGAGTGAGCTGCGCTTTGTCCGCCTGGGCTTCGGCGCCCACGCCGTCCCGTACGAGGAGGCGTGGCAGGAGCAGCGCCGGGTGCACGCGGCACGCTTCGCCGAGGAGATTCCGGACACCTGCCTGCTGCTGGAGCACCCGGCGGTCTACACGGCCGGACGGCGTACCGACCCCAGCGAGCGCCCCTGGACGGCACGCCGGTGGTGGACGTGGACCGCGGCGGCAAGATCACCTGGCATGGCCCCGGCCAGCTGGTGGGCTACCCGATCCTCAAGCTGCCGCGCCGGTCGACGTCATCGCCCACGTACGCCGCCTGGAGGAGGCGCTGCTGCGCACCTGCGCGGAATTCGGTCTGGAGACCAGCCGGGTGGAGGGCGCAGCGGCGTATGGGTGCTGGGCGATCCGGCCGAGGACGGCCGGAAGGGCCCGGCGGTCGGCGGTCTTGAGCTGGACTTCGATCCGCGCGTGGCGGACGAGGAGTTCGACCCGCGGCTGAACGGTCCGGAGTACGCGCCCTCCAACGCGGGCCAGCGCGGCGAGGACCGCAAGGTCGCCGCGATCGGCGTGCGGATCGCCAAGGGCGTGTCCATGCACGGCTTCTCGCTCAACTGCGACCCGGACAACACCTGGTTCGACCGGATCGTGCCGTGCGGCATCCGGGACGCGGGCGTGACCTCGCTCTCGAACGAGCTGGGCCGGGACGTCACCGTCGACGAGGTGGCCCCGGTGGTCGAGCGGCATCTGCGGGAGGTCATGGAGGCGGCGGCGCCGCTGCCCCGGCGGTGTGAGCGCCACGGCCGGGCGCGCGTGTCGACGGGCGCGGGCGCCGGGGCGGGACAGGCTCTCGCGCCGGGGAATGCGCTCCTCCACCGTGGGGTTGGCCGAGGCGTAAGAGCGTACGAATCACGGGCGTACCCTGGTGTTCGCCCACGAATCGAAGTTGTAGGGAGCCGGACGTGTCCGCTGTCGAGCCCGACGGCCGCAAGATGTTGCGCCTTGAGGTCCGGAACAGCCAGACCCCATCGAGCGCAAGCCCGAGTGGATCAAAACCCGGGCGAAGATGGGCCCCGAGTACACCGAGCTACAGAAACTCGTCAAGAGCGAGGGCCTGCACACGGTGTGCCAGGAGGCGGGCTGCCCCAACATCTACGAGTGCTGGGAGGACCGCGAGGCGACGTTCCTCATCGGTGGCGACCAGTGCACCCGTCGCTGCGACTTCTGCCAGATCGACACCGGCAAGCCGCAGGCCCTGGACCGCGACGAGCCGCGCCGGGTCGCGGAGTCGGTGCGCACGATGGAGCTGAAGTACGCCACCATCACCGGCGTCGCCCGCGACGACCTGGACGACGGCGGCGCCTGGCTGTACGCGGAAACCGTCCGGCAGATCCACGAGTTGATGCCCGAGACCGGTGTCGAGCTGCTGATCCCCGACTTCAACGCGGTCCCCGAGCAGTTGGCCGAGGTCTTCTCCTCGCGCCCCGAGGTGCTCGCGCACAACGTCGAGACCGTGCCGCGGATCTTCAAGCGGATCCGCCCCGGCTTCCGCTACGAGCGCTCGCTGGAGGTCATCACCCGGGCCCGCGAGGCCGGGCTGGTCACCAAGTCCAACCTGATCCTGGGCATGGGCGAGGAGCGTGCGGAGATCAGCGAGGCTGCGCGACCTGCACGCGGCGGGCTGTGAGCTGATCACGATCACGCAGTACCTGCGGCCCTCCGTGCGGCACCACCCGGTGGAGCGCTGGGTCAAGCCGCAGGAGTTCGTGGAGCTGAAGGAAGAGGCCGAGGAGATCGGGTACGCCGGGGTCATGTCGGGCCCGCTCGTCCGCTCGTCGTACCGTGCCGGTCGGCTCTACCAGCAGGCGGTGGAGAGGCGTAACGTCGCTGTCGCCTCACAGGCTGTATGAGTCGTTCCGTGTGAGTACCGGCACACGGCGTACCGGGAGCAGTGACGCTGTCGCAGGTCAGCGCGGTGCCAGGGGTGCGAAGGGGCTTCATTCGCGTTTGACCGCCCGGTCACGCACTGGTAACACCATTGGGTAACGATTAAGGCACGCAGCGCTTAGGCACGCACCGCACAGCGTCGTCTTCGCGAGTCCATCGTGATCACCCGCGCTCCCGAGGGAACTCCGTCATGCAGGCCGCTCCCGTACGCCCGTCAGTGACCGTCGCGTTGCTCGCTCTCGAAGGGCTGCTGCTGGGGGCGGGCAGCGGACCGCCCGGCAGAACGCGTGGAACGCGGTCCTGGAGGACCGCCGCCGGGCCAAGGACCGGCGTGAGGCCCAGACCGTCCTGGAGGCCGTGTCCACGAGGACTCCCCAGGCCACGTAAACTTCGCCTTATGGCGAGGAAGGAACCATCCGAGAACCCCGGGCGACTGAAGCAGATCGCCCAGACCTACAAGATGACCAAGCGGGTCGACAAGTGGGTCGGTCTTGTTGTCGCCGCTGTGGGAATCGTCACCTTCGGTGTCTTCCTCGCGTTCGGCCTCTGGATCGAGCACCCCGTCTACCTGGGCATTCTGGGCTTCGTCCTGGCGTTTCTCGCGATGGCGATCGTCTTCGGACGGCGCGCGGAGAAGGCCGCTTTCGGACAGCTCGAAGGCCAGCCGGGCGCGGCGGCGGCCGTCCTGGAGAACGTGGGCCGCGGCTGGTCGGTGACGCCCGCGGTGGCGATGAACCGCAACCAGGACGTCATCCACCGGGCGGTCGGCAAGGCGGGCATCGTGCTCATCGCCGAGGGCAACCCGAACCGGGTCAAGGGCATGCTGGCCGCCGAGAAGAAGAAGATGGCCCGCATCGTCTCCGACGTCCCGGTGCACGACGTGGTCGTCGGCTCCGGCGAGGACCAGGTGCCGATCCGCAAGCTGCGCACCACGCTGCTGAAGCTGCCGCGCGTGCTGCGCGGACCGCAGGTGACCGTGGTCAACGACCGGCTGCGGGCGCTCGGTGACCTGATGAGCAACATGCCGATCCCGAAGGGCCCGATGCCCAAGGGCATGCGGATGCCGAAGGGCCGCTGAGGCCGCTCGCGTACGCGAAGGGGCGCCGGACCTGAGAGTCCGGCGCCCCTTCGCGTACGCGCTCGCGTGTGTCGGGATGTATACGGACCACTTGTGAGCGGTTGTGGTCAGATACGCACCTGAATGCCGCGGGTCCAGCGGTCGTGCATGCCGCGGCCGTCGCGGTCCCAGATCACCGCGGGGATGAACAGGAGAAGCAGCAGGCCGCGCAGGAACACCCGCGGCAGGCTCAGCCGGACCCGCCCTCGCCGATGACGCGCAGCCGCATCAGCAGCTTGCCCGGCGTGGAACCGACCGTGCCCACGGTGCACAGGCTCAGCACGAAGAACACCACGGGCGCCCAGTTGCCCGCCCGCAACTGGTCCCGGTCGGCGAGGAACGCGTACGAGATCAGCAGGCACAGCATCCAGTCGACGAAGATGGCGACGAGGCGCCGCCCACCGGGGCGATCGACCCCGGCCCGTGCTCCGGCAGCCCCAGCCGCTGACCCCGGTAGCCCAGGTCGATGCCCATGTCCTCGGCCGCCGCGCGGGGCCGGACAGCCACGATCCGATTGCCTGCCTGTTGTCCACCCGACCACGGTACTGCGGTGGCGTACGGTCCCCGCGCGCGGGGCGGGCCCGCACCGGCTCCGGGGCGGCACACCCGTACGGACGAGCCGTGCGGCGGCGGGCCCGACGGGCCCCTACCGCCTCCGGCCGGGGCTCCAACGGGGCCCGCGGCACGTACCGGCCGGTTAACCTCGGTGAAACAAATGGGTCATGCCCGGGAAATCCCGTCTCCCTATGGTCAGGCCAGCGCGCCACTGTACGTGCCTCGCGTGTACGCGCATCGCGCGACCGAACAGATCCCCGTCCCCGCGGCCGGGCTAGGAGGAGTTGGATGTTCCAGAACGCCGACGACGCTCGGAAGTTCATCTCGGACGAGGACGTCAAGTTCGTTGACGTCCGCTTCTGCGACCTTCCCGGCATCATGCAGCACTTCACGGTCCCGGCGGAGGCGTTCGACCCGAACGAGGAGCTGGCGTTCGACGGCTCCTCGATCCGCGGCTTCCAGGCCATCCACGAGTCCGACATGGCGCTGCGCGCGGACCTGTCGACCGCGCGCGTGGACCCGTTCCGGCGGGACAAGACGCTCAACATCAACTTCTTCATCCACGACCCGATCACGGGCGAGCAGTACAGCCGCGACCCGCGCAACATCGCGAAGAAGGCCGAGGCGTACCTCGCCTCCACCGGCATCGCCGACACCGCGTACTTCGGCCCCGAGGCCGAGTTCTACGTCTTCGACAGCGTGCGCTTCGAGACCAAGGCGAACGAGTCCTTCTACCACATCGACTCCGAGGCGGGCGCCTGGAACACCGGTGCGCTGGAGGGCAACCGCGGCTACAAGGTCCGCTACAAGGGCGGCTACTTCCCGCCCCGCCGGTCGACCACTTCGCCGACCTGCGCGCGGAGATCTCCCTGGAGCTGGAGAGGCCGGTCTCCAGGTCGAGCGCCAGCACCACGAGGTGGGCACCGCGGGCCAGGCGGAGATCAACTACAAGTTCAACACGCTGCTCGCCGCGGCCGACGACCTCCAGCTCTTCAAGTACATCGTGAAGAACGTCGCCTGGCGCAACGGCAAGACCGCGACCTTCATGCCGAAGCCGATCTTCGGCGACAACGGCTCGGGCATGCACGTCCACCAGTCCCTGTGGAGCGACGGCTCCCCGCTCTTCTACGACGAGCAGGGCTACGCGGGCCTGTCGGACACCGCCCGCTACTACATCGGCGGCATCCTCAAGCACGCCCCGTCGCTGCTGGCCTTCACCAACCCGACGGTGAACTCCTACCACCGCCTGGTCCCCGGCTTCGAGGCCCCGGTCAACCTGGTCTACAGCCAGCGCAACCGCTCCGCCGCGATGCGCATCCCGATCACCGGCTCCAACCCGAAGGCCAAGCGCGTCGAGTTCCGCGCCCCGGACTCCTCGGGCAACCCCTACCTCGCCTTCTCGGCCCTGCTGCTGGCCGGTCTCGACGGCATCAAGAACAAGATCGAGCCCGCCGAGCCGATCGACAAGGACCTCTACGAGCTGGCCCCGGAGGAGCACGCGGGCGTCCCCAGGTCCCCACCTCCCTCCCGGCCGTCCTCGACTCCCTTGAGGCCGACCACGAGTTCCTGCTCCAGGGCGAGGTCTTCACCTCCGACCTGATCGAGACCTGGATCGACTACAAGCGCACGAACGAGATCGCGCCGCTTCAGCTGCGGCCGCACCCGCACGAGTTCGAGCTGTACTTCGACGTGTAAGACGCGTGAAGGGCCCCGAGGCCCGCGGCGTTCGGCCGAGGGCCGTCATCCCCGTACCGGCGGGGTGGCGGCCCTCGGCCGTTCGCCGTCTCAGGTGGGGGCACGGTCGCCGAGACCAGGCCGGCTTCGTAGGCGTAGATCACGGCGTGGACGCGGTTGCGGAGTTCGAGTTTGTCGAGCACGCGCTGGACGTGGGACTTGACGGTGCTCTCGCTGACGGAGAGGGCGTCGGAGATCTCCGCGTTGCTGAACCCGCGGGCGATCAGGCGCAGGACGTCCGACTCGCGGCGGGTCAGCTGGGTCGGCGAGGTGTCGCCCGGGAGTGGTTCGTGTCGTCCGCGGGGTCGGTGCAGTGCTTGCCCGCGGGGAGGAGGAGGGCGTAACCGGCGGCCACCAGGCGGACGGCGGCGACGATCTCCTCGGCGGTGCAGCGGTCGAGCAACAGGCCGCGGACGCCCAGGCGGTGCAGCAGCGGGAGGCGGTCGTCGAACTCCTCGGTGAGCAGCAGGATGGGCGGTGGATCCTTCGGTGCCGACGCGACCATGGTGCGGATCATGTCCACGGTGTCCGGTGATCTGGACTGGCTGTCGACCACGACGATGTCCGGACGGTGCGTGGCCAGTGCGGTGATCGCCTGATGGACGCTGCCGACGCTGCCCGCCACCGCGAGATCGGGACTTTCCTCGAACAGGGTCCGGTATCCGGGACCTTGGGCGCTCTTGTCGTTGACTACCAGTACTTTCGTCACCACTGCCTGTTCCGGTGGCACGACATCCCCGATATCGATCGCAACGAATACGGCAAAGCTAGCACGGGTGTCCTCATCCCCGGAAACATCACTTTATCGAGAGGAAAATCCTTCTTTGCCCGCTGTTGCCCTCGATGCGCTTTCGATCTTCCTGCGGAACACGGGCGGCGAGTGGATCACTCGCCGCCCGTCCGCCGTCCTCAGCCGGTCTGCGACGACCGCAGGATCGAGACCGCGTGGGCGGCCGAGGCGAGGGTGATGTGGCGGTGCCAACCGCCGTAGGAACGGCCGGTGAAGTCCCGGATGCCCAGCCGGTCGGCGACCTCGTGGAAGTCGCGGTCGACGCGGCGGGTGAGCTTGCTCAGGCGCACCAGGGAGGCGGCCTGGGCCTCGGTCATGTCGGTGAGCCACAGTTCGGCGGGCCAGCGCCGCCGGTCCTCGCCGATGCCCAGCAGCGCCAGGTCGCCGTGGCCGCCTCGCGCCTTACCGGGTACGGGAGTTGAACGCGTACGGCGGTGGCGAGACTGGTCCGTACGGTGGCGTCCTCGTCGTGGTCGCGCCACATCACCGGGCGGAGCCGGTCGCGGGCCGCGGTCATGACCTGGCCCGCGGGCTGGACCTCGGTGCCCCGGCCGAGCAGCGCCGGGTCGGTGACGGTCAGCCGCAGGGCGCTGTTGACGCGCGCGAGGAAGGGCACGCCCGCGGCCCGGAAGCGGCGGATGGTGGCGGCCACGTTCATGTCCCAGGCGTCGAGCACCACCGGGCGGACCGGCAGGCCCCACCCGGCCGACGTCTCCAGGGCCGCCTCGGTGGCGGTGTCCCCGAAGGTCTCGGCGCCCAGGTGCTCGGGGATGGCCGCCCGGCGGCGGCGGAGGCGGTTGTTGAGCCAGGAGGAGGAGAGGTGGATGCGCCAGTTGACCGGCGCGCTCAGCTCGTCCGTGGCGGCCCACACGCCGATCGCCTGCTGGGCGTTGAGGACCTGGCCGATCTCCGGGAAGAAGCGGCGGTCCACGCCGACGGAGTTCTCCCCGCCTTCGGGATGACCATGGGACGCACCACCCAGGCGTGCGACGGGTTGATGCCCGTCAGGTGGCGGGCGAGGGCCTGGCGGACCCGGACCCAGTCCCAGGTGGAGCTGCACACGAAGTGGTGCAGGCTCTGTTCGGTGGCCGAGCCGCCGAGCAGCGCGGCGATGTTGCGGATGGACTTGCGCCCGGGTACCCCGAGCAGGCCGCGCAGGTAGTCGACTCCCCTGCGGCGCTGGTCACTTCGCGGAAGCGAAGCGAAGAGGACCGAGCAGAGCTCGGTGAGGGCCACGTCGTCCCCCAGACGTGGCTCGGTGCGTGCGTGTGCGGTGCAGTGGGTACGTCCTGTGTGATCAGGGCAGCCCGCTCATCGAAATCCCCATCCCCGTCGTTGTTGGCGACACCGCTCTGCGGTGTCGCATCTACCGTGACCGCGGGGGACCACCGCGCCTAGGTAGGCAGGGCACCCGCATTCGGCTCCCGGTGGTGGGGAGGACTGCTTCTCCTCCTTCGGTACCAATGGCCGCGCGGAACTCACCACCACGGATGTGTGCCCTCACCACACCCCTACCGCTGGCCGCGCCACCGCTTCGACGCTCCGTCATCGGCGTGACACAGTGTCACGCGCACGCGCGGCCGAACAGAAGACCGGCCCTGACACCTCGGTGAGAGGTGTCAGGCCGGTGTCCGCCGTACCCGCCCGTAGTGGGACGGACCGCTCAGAGGCCCTCACGGACCGCTCAGACGCCGTCCAGGGTGAGCGGGACGTCCGGGATCCGGCCGAGTTTGATGCCGTACCAGAACTCGAACTCCTTGAGGAACTCCTCGTCGTCGTCGAGCAGGCGCGAGGTGCGCTGGCCGTTCGCGTACTCGGTGATGGTGCGGTTGAACACCGACACCCGGCCGGTGGGCGTGACGATGGAGGCCCACAGCTGGTCGGCGCCGGGCATGTCGGGCGAGGTGGAGCAGTACCACATCACCGCGGCGAAGTCGTCGAGTTCGCGCGGGTGCGTCTCCACCCGCCAGCGCAGCACCCGTCGTGGACCATCTCCACGTCGCCGTGCTCGGTGTAGTGCAGCTGGTACGCGCCGTGCGGGTCGCGCTGGACGCCGCGGTCGTCGAACCGCAGCGGGCGGCGGGCGGCCCAGCGGAAGCCGACGTCGACCAGGTAGGGCCGGTCGATCTCCACGCGCAGCACCAGGTGGCCGTTGTGGACGCCGCGGAACGCCTGCTTGCCGTTGTGCAGCACGCGCCCGCCGTGCAGCGTCACGCGGAACCCCAGGGCCCGCAGCAGCAGCGCGAAACCGGAGTTCAGCTCGCCGCAGCCGCCGCCCCTGCGCTGTCGGACGATCTTGTCGAGGACCTTCTCGTCGTCCATGCTGGGCATGTTGCGCTCGACGAAATCGACCGTCTCGAAGGGCACGGTCATGATGTGCCGTTCCTGTAGGTGGCACAGGGCCGCGTAGTCGAGTTTCCGGGCCGGGTCGCGCCGATCCGCTCCAGATAGGCGTCGACGTCGACTTCAGTCATTTCCTTTCCCCTCCTGATGAATTCACCAGCGCAGCAGTACGAAGGCGAACGTGACTCCGGCGCCGAAGGAGACCAGCAGCACGGTCTCCCCGGCCGAACGCGTCCCGCGCGTACGGATTCCGCCAGGGTGACCGGAATCGAGGCGGAACCGGTGTTGCCGTAGATCTCGGCGGTCGCGTGCAGTTCGGCGTCGTCGACGCCGAGCAGCGGCTTGAGGGATTCCAGCATTCGCGCGTTGCCCTGGTGCGGCACCACATGGGTGATCTCCTCCGGTGCCACCCCGGCTTCGGCGAGGAATTCCCGCAGATGTCCCGGCACCATCTCCCTGACGATCTCGGAGATGCGGCGCCCGTCGAGGTGGATGTAGTGCATTCCGTCGGCCAGGGTCTCGGCCGAGGCGGGCATTCTGCTGCCGCCCGCGGGAATGGTGCCGAGGTCGGTCTCGCCGTAGGTCAGCAACCGCCCGGCGAGCAGCCCGCGGCCGGGGCCGTGGGCCCGAGCACCACCGCGCCCGCCCCGTCGCCCCACAGGACGGCGGTGCGGCGGTCGGCCGGGTTGACGAACCGGGTGTAGGTGTCGGCGCCGATCACCAGGGCGTGGCCGCCGCCCGTGCCGAGCATCCGCTCGGCGACCGAGACGCCGTACAGGAAGCCGCTGCACGCGGCGCTCAGGTCGAAGGCGGCGGTGGTCCCCGGGCACTCCAGGGCGCTGGCCACGTGGCAGGCGACGGACGGGCCGAACGAGTCGGGCGTCGTGGTGCCCACGATGATCAGCGACAGGTCCGCGGCGCGCAGCCCGGCGTCCGCCAGGGCGGCCCGTGCCGCCTGCACCGCGAGGTCGGACGTGGCCTCGTCGGGCTTGGCCCGGCGGCGCTCGCGAATTCCGGTCTTGCGGAGAATCCATTCCTCGGTGACCCCGGCCGGTCCGGCGATCTCCTCGTTCGCAATCACATGGGAGGGAGATACGAACCGATTCCCAGAACGCCGATTCCCGAAGGCGTCCGGTCGGTCGCGTTCAGGTCACTCATCCACCGACTCCTCGCACTCGGCCCGTCGCGCGGCATTCGCCGCGCGGGTGTGGCACCGATCGTGCGCCGGGCGACGCGGCCGGGCCAATGAAAAGCACCGCACTCCGTCAGGTGGTCCGGCACTCCATCAAGTCCGAACACCCGCGTGCGGTGCTTTGGTCGGTACGCGGCGGCAAAACCGAGAACGCGGTTTTCTCAGAAGCGTTCCAGGGGCTCCCGGGCCCCGGTGGCTCGTCGTGCAGTCCGTGCCGGATACGGGACAGCCGCAGTGCGAGCTGGATTTCCAGCAGCCGTTCCGGCTCCTGCCAACCGGAACCCAGGAGTTCACTGATGCGCTCCAGCCGCCTGGCGACCGTATTGGGGTGCACGTGGAGGACTTTGGCGGCTTTGGTGGGGCTGGAACCGGCGTGGAAATAGGTTTCGAGCGTGCGGATGAGGTCGGTGAACCGCTGCCGGTCGTAGTCCACGACCGGCCCGATGACCGAGTCGATGAATCCCTCGACATCGTGGTCGTCCGCCAGCAGCAGGCCGAGGAAGCCGAGTTGGCGGGCGGAAGCGGAACGGCCGGTGGCGCCGAACGCGGTCATCGCGTCCAGGCAGCGCTGGGCCTCCAGGAAGCCGCGCCACACGTCGTCGGCGCCGGAGATCGGCCCGGCGGCGGCGACCGTCACCGGGTGTCCGAGGATGGGCGTCAGGTCGTCGCACACGACGGCCGCGGCCTCCCCGGCGTCCTTGCCCGGGACCAGCAGGACCACGCAGCCCTGGTGCACACAGCGCAGCCCGTTGACCCTGCGGGCGTAGGAGGAGGCCCAGACGGCGGCCTTGCCCTGGCCGCCGCCCTCGGGCCTGGCGATGATCACCAGGTGGGGGCTGCCGAGGTCGATGCCGAGCCTGCGGGTGCGGGACTCGAAGCGCTGGGCGGACTGCGTGGGGTCGTCGAGGAGTTCCTCCAGCAGCTCGTCGCGGAGCTGGCCCTCGGCGACCGCCCGGGTGCTGCTCTCCTGGAGGAGCACCACGGCCATCGCCTGGCAGATCAGCCGCAGCAGCCGCTGGTCCTGCTCGGTGAGGGGTGGTTGGGGCGCAGCAGGAGGGTGCCGAGGTTGTCCCGGCCCGCGTGCAGCGGCGCGGCCCAGCGGTCGCCCTCCAGGGGACGGCGCGCCCGCGGTGTGGGCGGCCATGGTGGCGGCGACCAGGGTGACCTCCGCCTCGTCGAGGGTGCCGCCCACGGTGGTGAGCACCGTGCCGTTGCTCGCGCAGACCAGCAGCGCGCTGTCGAGCAACTCATGGGCGGTACGGGCGAGTTCGTGGACGCCGCCGCCGCTGAGCGCGGTGTCCAGCAGCTCGTGGCTGAGGTCGCTCAGCTCGCGCACCCGCTCAGCCCGGCCTCGGCCCGCTTGCGGTACGCCTCCAGCGCGGCGGCGGCGGCCGTGGTCTGCTCCAGGAGCCGGACCTTCTCGATGACGACTCCGGCCAGTTCGGCGAAGTTGCCGAGCAGCGAGATCTCGTCGGCGGTGAAGTGGCGGATGCTGCGGTCGCCGCCGTAGAGCATGCCGAGCCGGGCCTGGCCCTGGCTCAGCGGCATGGCGATCATCGCGTGCAGCCCCTCGGCGCGGATGACGTCGTCGGTGAGCGGGCTGCGCTCGAACCGCTCGTCGTGGAGGTAGTCGGGGGTCCAGAACGGGCGGGGTCGGTGACCCCTCGGCGCCCAGGCACCCGGCGCTGCCCGGCAGCCGCAGGCCCACGCTGAGCATCGAGGCGTTGCCGTCGGCGGCCATGATGCGGTAGTGGCCCGCCCGTTCGTCGGGGAAGCTGACGAACGCGGTGTCCAGACCGAGGAGTTGCCTGGCTCGTCTGGCGGTGACCTTCAATAAGGGGCCGAGTTCATTGGGTATCGACAGATCGTGCACGGTGTCGACCAGGGACGAAAGTCTGGCTTCCCGCTGATTGCCCCGATCGAATCTGGCGTAAATACTCAGGGCCAGTTGCTTGACGTGTTCGAGTTCTTTCAGATCGGCCGGTCCCGCCCCTTTCCGGACGGCGTCCTCGGCCAGTGTTTCCAGTTCCTCCGCTGGTGCTTCCTGGCCAGCAATTCGAGCACGGCGAAGGCCCTGCTCCAGCTGTCTCCTGCGACACGACGGCATCCCTTCGTCCGGTCGCGACCGTACAAGGCCGGTCATCGACTCACAAGCGGAAACTACGTAGATCCGCCGGGTGCCGTCAACGAGGGCGCGTGATAGGGCGTTGGGCGGAAGCCGACCCGGACGTTCCGCTTCCATGGCAGGGAGCGGACGGGTTTCCAGGTGGGCTTGATGACGGAATTTCACAACGCCGCGCCGTTCCATTTCGGCAGGCGGGAGGGCGACCGCCCCGACGGCACCCGGGTGGGACGGGGTTTACCGGCGGAGCGCGGGCGTCGGCGGCGTACGCGGGCGGGCGCCGGGAATCGGGGATTCCGCGGTACACATGATGTTGAACATTGGCCGAATCAAGCACGACGACGCCGCCGCGGCCCCCGCCGACAAAGATCACGACACTCGCGCGACAACAACTCGTCGGGAATTCTTCACCGATTCACGCGGCCGTACACAGGACTTCCGGCAGAAAAGGAGCCCCGGTCAACCGCACGGGCGACCGGGGCCCTCCGCGCGATGCGTCAGTCGTTCTCGATCGTGCAGATCACGGCCCCGCCGACAGGGCGGCACCGGCCTCCGCGGTGAGGCCGCTGACCGTTCCGGAGCGGTGGGCGTTGATCGGCTGCTCCATCTTCATCGCCTCCAGGACGACGACGAGATCGCCCTCCTCGACCGGCTGGCCGTCCTCCACCGCCACCTTGACCACCGTGCCCTGCATGGGCGAGGCGAGGGTGGCGCCGGAGACCGCGCTGCCGCCCTTCCGGCCGGCCTGCGGCGCAGCGGCCTGGCACCCCGGCGACGGCGGCGCGGGCGAGCGGCAGCCGCAGCGACGCGGGCAGCGAGACGTCCAGGCGCCTGCCGCCGACCTCGACGACGACGGTCTCCCGGCCCTGCGGCCCGTCCTCGTCGGCCTCCGCCGGGTCGACGGGGTGAACGGCGGGATGGTGTTGTCGAACTCGGTCTCGATCCACCGGGTGTGCACGGAGAACGGCTCGCCCTCGCGCCCGTTGACCTCCGGCGCGAACGCCGGGTCCGCCACGGCCGCCCGGTGGAACGGCAGCGCCGTGGCCATGCCCTCCACCCGGAACCCCTTCAGCGCGCGGGCGGCGCGTTGGAGGGCCTGGGTGCGGTCGGCGCCGGTGATGACGAGTTTGGCCAGGAGGAGTCCCAGGCGGGGCCGATGACGGAGCCGGACTCCACGCCCGCGTCGAGGCGGACGCCGGGACCGGCGGGGGTACGAAGGCGGTGACGGTGCCCGGGCGGGCAGGAAGTTGCGGCCCGGGTCCTCGCCGTTGACACGGAACTCGAAGGAGTGCCCGCGTACCGGCGGGTCGTCGTAGCCCAGCGGTTCGCCGTCGGCGATACGGAACTGCTCGCGGACCAGGTCGATGCCGGTGACCTCCTCGGTGACCGGATGTTCCACCTGGAGGCGGGTGTTGACCTCCAGGAAGGAGATCGTGCCGTCCTGGCCGACCAGGAACTCACACGTGCCCGCGCCCTCGTACCCGGCCTCCTTCAGGATCGCCTTCGACGCCCGGTACAGCTCCGCGTTCTGCTCCGCGCTCAAAAACGGCGCCGGGGCCTCCTCCACCAGCTTCTGGTGACGCCGCTGGAGAGAGCAGTCACGGGTGGAGACCACGACCACACCGCCGTGCCGGTCGGCCAGGCACTGCGTCTCCACATGCCGCGGCCGGTCCAGATACCGCTCCACGAAGCACTCACCGCGGCCGAACGCGGCCACCGCCTCACGCACCGCCGAGTCGTACAGCTCCGGAATCTCCTCCAGCGTGCGCGCGACCTTCAACCCGCGCCCGCCACCACCGAACGCCGCCTTGATCGCCACCGGCAGCCCGTGCTCCCGCGCGAACGCCACGACCTCCTCGGCCCCTCCACGGGGTCGGAGGTCCCCGCGACCAGGGCGCGCCCGCGCGCTGCGCGATGTGCCGGGCCGCGACCTTGTCGCCCAGATCCCGGATCGCCTGCGGCGGCGGCCCGATCCAGATCAGCCCCGCGTCCAGCACCGCCTGCGCGAACTCCGCGTTCTCCGACAGGAACCCGTACCCCGGGTGCACCGCGTCCGCGCCCGAATCGGCCGCCGCGGCCAGCACCTTGCCCTGATCCAGATAGCTCGCCGCCGGAGTGTCACCCCCAGCGCGTACGCCTCGTCCGCCTCACGGACGTGTACCGCGTCCCGGTCCGGATCCGCGTAGACCGCGACGCTGACGATCCCGGCGTCCTGGCACGCCCGAGCGACCCGTACCGCGATCTCGCCGCGATTGGCGATGAGCACCTTGCGCACGATGACTTCCCGCTCCCTGTCCGCTGCCGGTGGGCCCGCCCGACGGCGGTCCCACGCTCTCAGCCCCAGGCGCTGCCCCGCCACACGCCGCCGCCGCGCCCGCCGGAGCCGGGTCACCTGGTCCGGCGGCGCCGCCCAGCGCCGCGGGCCCGCCCGCAGGCGTGTGCCGCTTCTCCGCCGCCACGGGCCGCCGCCAGCGCCGCCAGTACGGCGACGACGGCCGCGGCCAGTTCGTCGTCCGCCGGGTTGCCGCGCAGCACCTGGATGGCGCCGTCGGCACCGGCGGGGTCCACGGTCCCAGGCACGGTATCGCTCCTCACAGCGGGATGTTCCCGTGTTTGCGCGGCAGCCGGGTCACCCGCTTGTCGCGCAGCGCCGCGAAGGCCGCGGCGACCTCGGTCCGCGTCTCGTGCGGCATGATCACCGCGTCGACGTAGCCGCGCTCGGCGGCGGCGTACGGGTGCACATCGTCTCCTCGTACTCCTCCACCAGCCGGGCGCGTTCGGCCTCCGGGTCCTCGGCCGCGGCGAGTTCGCGGCGGTGCAGCACGCTCACCGCGCCCGCCCCGCCCATCACCGCGATCTCCGCCGTCGGCCAGGCCAGGTTGACGTCGACGCCCAGGTGCTTGGAGCCCATCGAGCCGTAACCGCCGCCGTACGCCTTGCGCGTGACGACGGTGACCGTCGGGACGGTCGTCTCGCAGTACGCGTACAGCAGCTTGGCGCCGCGCCGGATGATGCCGCCGCGCTCCTGCTCCATGGAGGTGAGGAAGCCGGGCACGTCCACGAGGGTGAGGACGGGGACGCTGAAGGCGTCGCAGAGCCGGACGAACCGGGCCGCCTTCTCGCTCGCGTCGTAGTCGAGCGCGCCCGCCAGCCGGATCGGCTGGTTGGCGACCACGCCCACGCTGTGCCCCTCCACCCGGGCGAAGCCGCAGATGATGTTGGGCGCGAACAGCGGTTGGACCTCGACCAGTTCGCCGTCGTCGACGACGGCCCGGACCACCCGCATCATGTCGTACGGGCGGGCGGGCTGGTCCGGGATCAGGGTGTCCAGCGCCCGGTCCTCCTCGGTGATCCGGCGCTCGGCCGCCACCGGGTACGTCGGCGCGTCGGACATGTTGTTCGACGGCAGGTGGCCCAGCACCAGCCGGACGTACTCGAAGGCGTCCTTCTCGTCCTGCGCGAGGTAGTGCGCGGCGCCGCTGGTGGTGTTGTGCCGCGGGCGCCGCCCAGTTCCTCGTGGTCGACGGCCTCGCCGGTCACGGCGCGCATCACGTCGGGGCCGGTGACGAACATGTGCGAGATGTCCTCGACCATCACCACCAGGTCGGTCAGCGCCGGGCGTACACGGCGCCGCCGCGCACGGCCCGACGATCACCGAGATCTGCGGCACCACGCCCGAGGCCGCCACGTGGCAGCGCATCAGCTCGGCGTAGTAGGCCAGGGAGACCACGCCCTCCTGGATCCGGGCGCCTCCGGAGTCGTTGATGCCGATGACGGGGCAGCCGATGCGGGTGGCCAGCTCCATCACCTTGGCGACCTTCTCGCCGAACACCTCGCCGAGGCTGCCCCGAGGACGGTGAAGTCCTGGGCGAAGACGCACACCCGGCGCCCGTCGACCGTGCCGTGCCCGGTCACCACCCCGTCCCCGAAGGGCCGTTTGGCCCGCATGCCGTACTGGTGCGTGCGGTGCCTGGCCAGCGCGTCCAGCTCGACGAACGAGCCGGGGTCGAGCAGGGCGTCGATCCGTTCGCGCGCGGTGAGCCTGCCCCGCTCGTGCTGGCGCCGCTTCGCCTCCCCGTCGGACTGTGCGGCCAGTTCCTCCCGGCGCCTGCCCAGCTCGGCGAGCTGGCGGGCGGTCCGTCCTTCAGCGCTCTGCGACACCTGACGTCTCCCCATCTGTGCGGCATCTGTGGCTGGTGGTGCGGCGGTCACGCGGCGTCCTCACGCGCCGACGCGGTCACGGTTCAGGGCAGCTCGACCACCTGGGCGGCGTGGGCCAGCCCCGCGCCGAACGCGACGAGCAACGCCCGCCCGCCGCTGGGCAGTCGGCCGCGGGCGAGCAGGCCCTCCAGGGCGAGCGGTACGGACGCGGCGGAGGTGTTGCCGAGCGAGGCGACCTCGCGCGCCACGACCACGTGGGCGGGCAACTCCAGGTCACGGACGACGGCGTCGATGATCCGGCCGTTGGCCTGGTGCGGGACGAACGCGGCGAGGTCGCCCGGGCGAGCCCGGCCGCGTCCAGCGCCCGCCGGGCGACGCGCGGCGCGGTGCGCACGGCCCAGCGGAACACCTCCTGGCCGGACATCCGCAGCGTGGGCCAGGGCGCGTCCGGCCGGTCGCGCAGCTCCAGCCAGGAGCGGTCGTGCGCGATCAGGCCGTGCGCGGCGCCGTCGGAGCCCCAGACCACCGGGCCCACGCCCGGCCGGTCGGACGGGCCGAGCACCACCGCGCCCGCGCCGTCGCCGAACAGGAACGCGGTGCCCCGGTCGCGCGGGTCGATCAGGTCGCTCATCCGCTCGCTGCCGACCACCACCACGTGCCGGGCGGCGCCGGAGCGGATCAGGGCGTCGCCGAGGCCGAGGCCGTGGCAGAAGCCCGCGCAGGCGGCGCCGACGTCCATGGCGCCGGGCGAGGCGGCGCCGATGAGGTGCGCCACGCGGGCGCGGCGGCGGGCGACTGCTCCAGGTGCGACATGGTCGCCACCAGGACGACGTCCACCGCGTCGGGCGCCACGCCCGCCTCCGCGAGCGCCTTGAGGGCGGCCTCGGCGGCCATGGACACCACGGTCTCGCCGGGCCCGGCGAAGCGGCGGGCGGCGATGCCGCTGCGCCTGCGGATCCAGGCGTCGGAGGAGCCGATGGGGCCCGCGACGGCGTCGTTGCCGACCACGCGGTGCGGCCGGTAGCCGCCGACCCCAGGACGCGTGTCCCGGCCACCGGCCGGGCGGTGCGTAATCGCGCGGCGGCGCCATGGGCGTACGAGGCGGTGTCGTGCGGGCTGCGGTCCCGGCCGTGTCCGTTCCCCGCTCATGCCGCGCCTCCCGGAGCCGTGGTGATACCCGGAGCCGTGGTGGTTCCCGGAGTCACCGTGGTTCCCGGGCCGCCGCGAGGGCAGCGTGCCGTCCAGGTACGACTGGCGGCAGGCGCGGCGGCGCACCTTGCCGCTGGAGGTCTTCGGCAGCGCGCCGCGGCGGACCGTCACCACGTCGTCCACGTGCAGCCGCTGGCCCTCGTGCACGGCCTCGCGGACCTGGTCCGCCAGGGCCGCGGCGCCGACGGCGCGCAGCACCCGGCCGTCGGCCTCGACGACCACGACCAGCCGCTCGCAGGTCCCGTCGTCCACGGAGAACGCGGCGCAGCAGTTGGGGCGCAGGTCCCGGTGGATCCCTCCACGGACAGCTCGATGTCCTGGGGTGGAAGTTGCGGCCCTTGCGGATGATGACGTCCTTAAGGCGCCCGGTGACGTACAGCTCGCCGTCCCGGACGAACCCGAGGTCGCCGCCGCGCAGCCAGCGGCCCTCCGCTCGGCGCCCGCGACGCGGGCGCCGAAGACCACCGCGCTCTCCTCGGGCCTGCCGTGGTAGCCCGCGGCGACACAGGGCCCGCTGATCCAGATCTCGCCGACCCCGCCGTCCGGTACGGGCCGCAGGGTGACCGGGTCCACGATCCGCACCCGGCTGTCGCCGACCGGGACGCCGCAGCCCACCAGGGCACGGCGGCCCGGTCGCCCGGCGTACGCCGCTCCACCCGGTCCTCGCGCAGCACCTCGGCATCCGCCCACAGCACGGCGGGCGGGTGTCCGGCGCCCGCCGGTGGCCTTGAGGGTGTTCTCCGCCATGCCGTAGCCGGGGCACATGGCCTCGGGCCGGAACCCGGCCGGGGCGAAGGTCTCGGTGAACTCCCGTACCGCCGACCAGCGCACCGGCTCGGCGCCGTTGACGGCGATCCGCCAGGAGGACAGGTCCAGCCCGTCGGCGACGCCGTTCTCGGCGGCGTCGCGCACGCACAGCTCGTACGCGAAGCTCGGCGCCGCCGCGTGGGTGCCGCGGAACCGGGCGAGCGCCTCCAGCCAGCGGCCGGGGCGGCGGACGAACGCCTCCGGGGCCATCAGATACGCCGGGGCCCCGCTCCACAGCGGCACGATCACCCCGAAGAGCAGGCCCATGTCGTGGAAGTGCGGCAGCCAGGAGACGAACGTGCCGTCCGGCCCGACGGGCCACAGCGCGTCGGTCTCCTCGGCGTTGCGCAGGAAGTTGTCGTGGCTGACCAGGACGCCCTTGGGGTCGCCGGTGGAGCCGGAGGTGTACTGGAGCAGCGCGGTGTCCGTGGGCGCGATCTCGGCCGCGCCGAGGTCGGGGCGCCGCCAGGGCCGGGGCCGCGGCCGCGCGGCGTCGGTGGCCAGCAGGGTCAGCCCGGCCAGCCACGGGGAGCCGCCGAACCGCTCCAGCAGTTCGGCGCGGGTGGCCGCGTCGGTCAGGACGAGGAGGTGCCCGCGTCGTCGGCGATCCGCCGCAGCCGCTCAAGGCCCGCTCCCGGGTGGGCACCTGGACGGGGCGCCCGCCACGCGCGTACATGCAGCCCAGCAGCGCGCGGACGAACTCAAGGCCCGGCGGGTACAGCAGTACGGCGGTGCCGCCGTCGTGGCCGCCGGCCGTCAGCAGGGCGGCGCGGCGGGTGGCCGCCTCGTCCAACTGCCGGTAGCCGAGGGTCTCCCGACGCGCTCGCCGCTGTCGAGGAACGCGAACGCGAGCGCGTGGGGCCGGGTGCGGGCGCGCCGTCTGAGCACGTCGGGAACGCTGGTCGGGCGGTCCCGGGTGGATCGGCGGCAGCCGTGTGGACAGTGGTCATCGTGGTCAGTTCCCCATAGTTCTGACGAATGAGACGCCACGGGCGGGCCGTCGCGGTGCCCGGGCGCGGGTCCTGGTCGGGGAGCCGCACCCGGGCGGTGGTGGCACGGAGCCGCGGGTCAGACCAGCCCGCCCAGGAGCGAGCCGGTGATGTGCGGGCCGTCCTCGGTGAGGATCGACTCGGCGTGGAACTGCATCGAGGCGAAGTGCGGGCCGCGCAGGGCGTGGACCTCCCGCTCCCCGGTCCCGGCAGGTCTCGACGGTGCCGACGCCCGGCACCTGGAGGGTGCCGGTCGGGCTGTGGGCGGCGAAGGTGTTGTAGAACCCGACCCGCCGCTCGGTGCCGAACAGGTCGATCGGCCGCTGTACGCCCTGGTTGGGCGTGGGGCGGCGGCGCAGTTCCAGGCCGAGGTGGAGGCTGAGGATCTGGTGGCTCAGGCACACCGCGAGGAACGGCCGCCGCTCGGCGAGGAGCGTGCCGACGGCGGCGCGCACGTGGCCGATGCGCGGGTGGTCCGCCTCGCGGGGTCGCCGGGGCCGGGGCCCATGAGGACCAGGTCGTGGCCGTCGAAGGCGTACGGCTCGTCGAAGCGGCGGACGGTCACCTCAAGCCCCAGGGACCGCAGTTGGTGGTCCATCATCGCGGTGAAGGTGTCCTCGGCGTCGACCACTAGGATCCGCTTGCCCGCCAGCCGCGGGTGGGCGCCCGGCGCGGCCGTGACGCGACGCGTGCGCCCGCCGGTGACGGGCCGCTCGTCGAGCCAGTAGCCCGCGATGGTGGCGTTGCGGCCGGACAGCGCCCGCCGTACGTCGGGTGGTGCGCGAAGCCCGTACGGCCGCCGGTCTGGAGGGCGGTAAGCAGCCCGGCGGCCTTGGCCGCGGTCTCCGCGACCTCCGACTCGGGGTCGGAGTGGCGTACCAGGGTGGCCCCGACGCCGATCCGCAGCCGCCCGCCGCGGTCGATGTCGGCGGTGCGGATGAGGATCGAGGAGTCCAGCGCGTCGCCGCCGTCCTCGTCCCGGCCGATGAGCGCGATGACGCCGCTGTAGTAGCCGCGCCCGTCCGGCTCGTAGCGGTCGATGACGCGGCAGGCGCTCTCCAGCGGGCTGCCGGTGACGGTCGGCGCGAACAGCGTCTCGCGCAGGATGGCGCGCGGGTCGCGGGTGCTGCGGCCCTCGATGAAGTACTCGGTGTGCGCCAGGCGCGCCATCTCCTTCAGGTACGGGCCGGTGACCCGGCCGCCGCCGTCGCAGATCCGGGCCATCATCTTCAGTTCCTCGTCGACGACCATGTACAGCTCGTCGGCCTCCTTGCGGTCGGCGAGGAACTCCATGACGCCGGGGAGGGTCGGGCCGCCCTCGGGTAGCGGTAGGTGCCGCTGATCGGGTTCATCACGGCCGTGCCCCGGTGCAGGCTGACGTGGCGCTCCGGGGTGGCGCCGACCAGGGTCCGGTCGCCGGTGTGGACCAGGAACGTCCAGTAGGCGCCGGTCTCCTGGGCGAGCAGCCGCCGGAAGAAGACCAGGGCGGCGCGCGGGGTGTAGTCGGTGATGTCGGCGACGAAGGACCGCTTGATGACGAAGTTGGCGCCCTCGCCGGTGCCGATCTCCGCGTCGATGATCTTCTGGACGATGGCGGCGTAGGCGGCGTCGTCGGTGTCGAAGTGGCCGTCGGCGAGCCGGATGGGCTCCTCGGGGAGCCGGGTGAGGGCCTCCCGAGGGGCACGGTGTCCTGGCCGGTGACGCGCATCGCGGTCAGCGGGTGTCGTCGTCGGTGCGGGCGAAACCGCGTTCGGCGATCTGCCGGTACGGCACGAGGGCCAGCACCTGGTGGCCGTGCGCCCTGGCCCGGCTCGGGGACGGGCAGGTCGGCGAGGGTGTCCGGGGTGGTGATGTCGCCGGTGAGTATCTCCAGGACGCCGGGGCGCGTTCGGGCCGGTGGAGCACGGCGAAGGCGGCCGGTTCCAGGGCCAGCACCCGGCCGAACAGGTCGGCGGCGCGCCGCCGTTGTCCGCCGGTGGCGGACGTGCCGGTGGCGGACGCTCCGGTGGCGGACGCTCCGGTGGCGGTCGTTCCGGTGGCGGTCATACGGCGGCTCCGCGGGCGGGCAGGTGCTGGAGCACGGTGGAGGTGTCGGCGACGACGGCGCAGCGGCCCGCGGCGTAGTGCAGCGCCATCCGGTGGAAGGCGAGGGAGAAGTCGGCGGTGGCGTCGGAGACCAGGAACGGCTGGATGTCGTTGGTGAACGCCTCGACGGCCGTCATCAACACGCCGACGTGCGCGTACACCCGCAGACGACCAGCTGGTCGCGGCCGAGCGCCGCATGCGCGGCAGCAGGTCGGAGCGGAAGAAGGCGCTGTAGCGCCACTTGGTGAAGTGCCAGTCGTCCGCGGCGGGCGCCAGTTCGTCCACCACCCGCCGGTCGGCCTCGTCGCGCCGCATGCCGGGACCCCAGAAGTCGGCGAGCAGGCCGCGCTCGGTCTCGTTCATCGCCCGGGCTGGGCGGTGTAGCCGACCGGGACGCCGAGCGCGGCGCACCGCTCCCGCAGCCGTGCGGCGTGGCCGACGAGGGTGGAGCGTGTCGGCTCGGGCAGCGGGCGCAGGAAGTAGCGCTGCATGTCGTGCAGGAGCAGGACGGCACGGTCGGGGTCGACGCGCCAGTCGGCGGCGTTCGCGGGCAGCCGGTCGCCCGCGGGCAGCGGGTAGGGCTCGATCGTGGGGATGCCCGCGGTGAAGTCCGGCAGCCCGGAGGCGGCGGCGCGTCCGGGGCCCCGGACGCGCCGGAGCCCTCGGACACACCGGGGCCTCGGACACGTCGCGGGCCTCGGACACGTCGGGGAACTCAGACACCGAGACTCGCGCCCCGTCCACGGTCAGGTCGTGCAGGGTGATCTGCCCGGCGGCGTCGGAGAGCAGGAAGTCCACGGCGGCGGCGATGTCGGCGGGCGTGGCGATCTTGCCCAGCGGTATGCCGACGCGGAAGGCCGCGGCGTTGCCCTCCAGGGTGGACTTCGGGCCGGAGGAGTCGGTCCACATCGAGGTGAGCATCGGGGTGTCGGTGGAGCCGGGCGCCACGGTGTTGCAGCGGATGCCGTACCGGGCGACCTCCAGGCCGAGGCTCTTGGTGAACATGGTGGCCGCGGCCTTGGAGGCGGCGTAGGCGGCCATCTGGGCGCGCGGGTGGACGCCGCGTTGGAGGCGACGGTGACGATGGCCCCGGCGCGGCGGGGATCATGCGCCTGACGGCGGCCTGGGACATCAGGAACACGCCGGTGGCGTTGACCGAGAAGGTGGTGGACCAGTCCTCGGCCCGGTAGTCCGACACCCCGCCGAGCCGCAGCACACCGGCCGCGTTGACGAGGAAGTCCAGCGGGCCGAGGCGCCGTTCGGCCTCGTCCATCACGGCCTCGGCGTCCGAGGCGTACGAGACGTCCGCGGTCAGGGCCTCCACGGTCAGGCCCTCGGCGGTGAGGTCCTCCACGATCTCCTTGAGCCGGACGGTCTGGTTGTCCACCGCGGCCACCGCGATCCCGCGCCGGGCCAGTACCCGGACCACCTCGGCGCCGATACCGCCGGCCGCCCCGGTGACCACCGCAACCTGCTTCTGCATGAGCCTGTTCTCCTTAAGACGCGTACGTGTCGATGTCGTCAGCGCTGCCACGCGGAAACCACGTCGAGCGCCTGCCGGGGTTGAGGCGGGGTCGCAGTACGAGGTGTAGGCGTCCCCGACCTGGTCCACATGGGCTCCGTCCCGGACGCACTCGACGACGTCGTCGGGCGTGGTCTCCAGGTGGAGGCCGCCCAGGACGCCGCCCGCGGAGCCGACGGCGGCCCTGAAGCCGGTGATCTCGGCCTCGATGGACTCGGTGAAGCGGGTCTTGAAGCCGCTGGGGTGGAGACCGTGTTGCCGTGCATCGGGTCGCACAGCCACACCACCGGGTGTCCGGCGGCGCGTACGGCCGCCACCAGCGGCGGGAGGACGGCGGCGACCTTGTCGGCGCCCATCCGGGAGATGAGGGTGAGCCGGCCCTTCTCCCGTTCCGGGTCCAGCAGTTCGCACAGCCGCAGCAGCTGATCGGCCGTCATCGAGGGGCCGACCTTGCACGCGACGGGGTTGATGACGCGGGAGAGGAGCTGGACGTGCGCGCCGTCGGCCTGGTTGGTACGGGCGCCGATCCACGGCCAGTGCGTGGAGGCCAGCAGCTGCCGCCCCTCCTCGTCCCGGCGCAGCAGCGGCAGTTCGTAGTCCAGTACCAGCGCCTCGTGGCTGGTCCACACCAGCGGGTCGAGGTCCCACTGGGTGGAGCGGCCCTGCCAGCCGAGGTGGCCCATGGTGGCGCTCGCCGCGTCGTACCCGGCCAGCAGCCGCCCGGGTCGGGCCGCCTGCTCTCCGCGTCGAAGGCGGGGCTGTTGACGATGTGGCCCCGGAACACCGGGAGTTCCACGTCGCCGACGCGCTCGGTGTCGTTGGAGCGGGGCTTGGCGAACTGGCCGGCGATCCGTCCGGCCCGTACCACCGGCCTGTGGGTGGCCATGGCCACGGCGCCCGCCAGCAGGTCGAGCAGCGCGACCTTGCGGACGACGTCGCTCTTGGTGCACTGGTCGGGGACCTCGGCGCAGTCCCCGGCCTGCACCACCGTGGCCTCGCCGTCGACGACCCGGCCGAGCAGCGACCGCAGGGTCAGCAGGTCCGCGGACCTGACCAGTCCGGGCGGCTGCCCAGTTCGTCGCGCACGCGCTGGAGCGGCGCGGGTCGCCCCACTCCGGCTGCTGCCGGGCCGGATGGGACCGGATGTCGGA
The DNA here is from genome assembly GCA_038070365.1 of Streptomyces sp. M19. Lineage (GTDB taxonomy): Bacteria > Actinomycetota > Actinomycetes > Streptomycetales > Streptomycetaceae > Streptomyces. The sequence continues at coordinate 2,395,702 of JAMYWE010000001.1, forward strand.
CGGTGCGTTGTCCACTGAAGTCTCCCGTGACGCATGGGTGCGGAACCCATCGGTTGTCCGAGGGTCGGTGATCCGAGGGTCGGTAGGTCGGTAAGGGGCTGGTGCGGGTCCGGAGGGCGGAGTACGGAGGGCGGGGTACGGAGTACGGAGCCGACGCGGCGCCGTCGCGGTCAGGGCGGCGGCGCCCAGGCGTTCTCGTCCCAGAAGCGCAGTTGGGCGGTTTTCGGTGTCGTGCCGACCCGCGCCACCCGCTCTCCGCCCAGCACGTAGGTGCTGGGCCGGTCGGGGTGAGGACCGGCCAGTCGGGGCGTCGGCGCAGCGCGGCACGCCGTCCCTGACGAAGGAGGTGACGAGGCCGGTGAGGAGGTCGGAGATCCGGCGCTCCAGCGGGCCGTCGCCGAACTGCCCGACGTTCAGCGGGTGGCGGTGCGAGCCGAAGAGGAACTTCGACGTCGCGTCGTGCGGGGTGCCGTAGTGCGGCGGGCGGACGGGGTGCTCGAACTGCATGAGGTAGTGGGGCGCGTCCCCGGTGCGGGCGTGCCGCTCGGCGAGTCGCACGATCCGGTGGCGGAACAGGGCGTCCCCACACCTCGGTCCACAGGGTCCGGGGTCGTCGGCCAGGCCCTCGTCGCGCGCGGCGCGCCGGTAGGCCGCCACGCACGCCTCGGCCTGGCCGTCCCCGACGAAGTCGGTGCCCTTGAACAGCACGCCGCGTACGGCGTGGACGAGTTCGGCGTCGTCCGTCGGAGCGGGCGGCGCGGGCGGAAGGACGGGGAGAGCGGATCGGTGAAGAACGAGCCCTCGGTGCTGTTGTAGACGGTCATGACCGGCAGGTCGGGGTGGGCAGTTCGTGGGCGTGGCCGGTGAGGGTGCGCCCGTCGACCACCGGGCCGCGGTACTCGCGGCCGCTGGCCACCAGCCGGGTGGTGGGGCTGCCGGAGAAGATCCGGCCCCACCCTCGTGCAGCGCCTCGGCGGGCACCCGGCGCAGGCCCGGCACGTCGGTGCCCAGGTCCCGGGCGAGGGCCTCGTAGACGGTACGGGCGTCCTCGGCGGTCAGGAAGTGGCCGGGGCCCAGCCGTGGGCGGCGCTGAACGCGATGATCCGGCGTACGGCGCCGCGCAGTTCGGGCAGGTGCGTCAGCTGCCAGACGTTGGCGCCGCCCGCCGAGGTGCCGCACAGGGTGATCGCGTCCGGGTCGCCGCCGAAGGCCGCGATGTTCTCGCGGACCCAGCGCACCAGCGCGATCTGGTCCTGGAGGCCCCAGTTGGCCAGGTGCCCGGTGTCCGGGTCGGTGAGCGCCTCGTGCAGGCCCCAGCCGAACACCCCAGGCGGTAGTTGAAGTTGACCACGACGATGTCGCCGTCGGCGGCGGGCTTGGCCCCGTCGAAGGTGGGCACGCTGCCCGCGCCGACGGCCCAGCCGCCGCCGTGCACGTACACCATCACCGGGCGGGAGCCCGTGGGTCGGGCGTCCAGACGTTGGCGTACAGGGCGTCCTCGGCGCTGCCGGGGCCCGCCGCGCCGGACTGGAGGAAGGCGGGCGAGAAGCGGGTGGCGTCCCGTACCCGGTCCAGGGGCGGGCGGGCGCGGGAGGCGAAGCGCAGCGCGCCGACGGGGGCGCGGCGTAGGGCACGCCGCGGAAGACGGTGAGGCCGCCCTCGCGGGCTCCGGCGACGTCGCCGTACGCGGTGCGCGCGACGGCGGTCGCGGTTTCGCGGCGGCGGTGGCGGCGGTTTTCGCGGCGGTGGCGGTGTTCTCGGCGGTGGCGGCGTTCCCGGAAGCGGTGTCGATGTTCCCGGAACTCGTCCCGGCGCCGTTTCCGGAACGGTTCCCGGAGCCGTTTCCGGTCCCTTCCGGATCCGGACGCGCCGCCGGATACGGCACCCGGTCCCGCCTGGGCGGGTGTCACTCCCACGTCATGACCGTAGCGCTCCTTTGGCGGGCGGATATTCCTCGCAGCCCCTCATCCTGCGCCGCGGCTCTTGCCGCCTCCAAAGACGATGTGCGCACTCCGTCAGGTGACCCGGGAATCCATCAGGTTCGCCGCCACGGCCTCGCGCGGGCCGCGGATTGTGTCACGAGCCGGTTCCACCTGACGGAGTGCGTTAACACCCGTTGACGTCTCGTGCGCACCGGATCAGGATTCCTCCGACCTACTACGGGTGGGTAATAACGAGGGAGTCGTGCTGTCATGGCCGTGGAAGATATCGCGCTGTCCGATTCACAGGAATCCGCCCTTGAATGGGGCGCCGCCTTCCTGGATCTGGACGCCTATCTGAGTCGTATCGGATACGACGGCCCCGCACCCCACCGCCGCCACGCTGCGCGCCCTGCACCGCGCGCACGTGCGCTCCATCGCCTTCGAGAACGTCGACGTCGCGCTCGGCCGGGGATCTCCCTCGACATGGCCGACGTGTCCGGGAAGCTGGTCGGCGCCGGTCGCGGCGGCTACTGCTTCGAGCACACCCTGCTGTTCGCCGCCGCCCTGGAGCGGCTGGGCTACTACCCGTGACCCGGCTGCTGGGCCGGGTGCGGCGCGGCAGCGACCGGGTCCGGTGCCGGGCGCACGCCCTGGCCGCCGTGATGGCCGGGCACCAACTGTGGCTGGTCGACGTCGGCTTCGGCGACGACGGTCCCGTCGAGCCCGTGCCGCTGGAGGTGGGCGCGGTGGTGCGCGCCGACGGTGGGCCTGGCGCATCGTGCGCGACCTGGATCAGTGGGTGGTGCAGTCCCTGCGTCCGGACGGCTGGTTCGACCTGTACTCCTTCCGGATCGAGCAGCACTTCCAGGTCGATTTCGAGGTGTCCAACTACTACACGGCGCACCACGCCCGTTCGCCGTTCACCGGCAGGCTGATCGCGACGCTCAGCGCCGGGAACGTGCGGCGGACGCTCAGGAACGGAGAGCTCACCAGCCGTTATCCGGACGGCAGGACCGAGCGAACCGAAATGACCGGCGATCAGCTGCCGGATGTATTGCGCAATACATTCGGTATCCGCCTCACCGACGAGGACGCGCTCCTTCTCAGGAGCGGTTCCACACGGCCTGAAACAGGCCGACGTCTCCCTGTGGAGACAGGTCATTCGTGTTCCCCTCTCCCCTTTGAGGAGGCATAAAGGTGCCCTACGTGTCATCGAGAACCGACGCTCCACACCCCGGCGAGGCCGCCGACGTCCTCATCGCGGGCGCCGGTCCCACGGGCCTGCTCACGGCCTGCGAGCTGATGCGGCGCGGGTGCGCGTCCGCGTCGTCGACCGGCTCACCGAACCCTCGCCGTTCGCGAAGGCCGCCGCCGTGTGGCCGCGCGCGTACGACATCCTCACCGACTCCGGTATCGCCGAGGGCCTGCGCGCGGCCTCCGCGCCCATCAGGGCCGTCAGTTACTTCTCCGGCGGCCGACCGCTGATCGACTTCACCGTCCCCGACGACCTGCGCCCGCACCGGCTGCCGCAGTACGAGACCGAGCGGCTGCTCGCCGAGCGGTTCGAGGAGCTGGGCGGCAAGGTCGAACGAGGCGTAACGCTCCTGCACTTCGACGACACCGCCGTCGGCACCGGATCCGGATCCGGGAGCGTGGGTGCGGGTGACGGTGTGACAGCCGTGCTGGAACACCCCGGTGAGCGCGTCGAGCGCGTCCGCGCCGCGTACCTCGTCGGCGCCGACGGCGCGGCCAGCACGGTCCGCGGGCTGCTGGGCGTCGGCTTCCGCGGCAGCACGTACGAGTTGGCGTTCGCGCTGATCGACGGCCGGGTGGAGGGCGAACTGCCCGGGACGAGATCCTGTACTACCAGTCCCCACGGGCACGTTGATGATCGCCCGCTGCCGGACGGCGTCTTCCGGTTCCTCGCCGTCCTGCCGCAGGAGGGACAGGAGGTGAGCGTGCCGATGATGCAGCGGCTGCTGGACGAGCGCGGCCCCGGCGGCGTACGCATCACCGACCCGACGTGGGAGACCGTCTTCCGCGTGCACGCCCGCACGGCGGTGGAGTACCAGCGCGGCCGGGTCTTCCTCGCGGGCGACGCAGCGCACATCCACAGCCCGGCCGGGGCCAGGGCATGAACAACGCCCTCCAGGACTCCCACAACCTCGGCTGGAAGCTGGCCGCCGTCATCAACGGCGAGTCCCCGCCCTCGCTCCTGGCGACCTACACCCCGAGCGCGCCGAGGCCACCGCGCGCGTCGTCCAGCTCTCCGACCGGCAGACCAGGGCGTGGACGGCGCAGAGCCGCGCCCAGGTGGCGCTGCGCGACGCGGCGTTCAAACTCGCGGGCCGCACCGACGTCCTGGGCCGCCACATCGTGCCGATGCTGGCCGGGCGGCGCGTGATGTACACCCCGGTACGGGCCACCCAGCGGCCCTCGAAGGGCGGGCGCTGCAAGCTGGTGGGCCGCGGCCCGGGCGGCTGCGCGTGGGCATGGTCTTCCCGCGGCGCCTGGCGGAGACGTACGGCCTCGCGGGCCCGGCGGTCGGCATACCCGCTGGACGGTGGCCACCGTCCCGCCCGCGCCCGCCGACCGCCTCGCCGAGCGCGTCGCCCGCGCCGCCGCCCGCTGGCCCCAGGTGCGGGCCGTCACCGTCCCCGCCGACGCCGCGGCCCCGGCCACCGGCTGCGGGCGCGGCGGCTGGTTCCTCATCCGCCCCGACGGCCACATCGCGGCCCACGGCCACGCGGAGGACCTCCCCATCTGACGGCCGAGTTGGCCCTCGTCCTGCACCCCGCCCCGGCCTGACCGGGCCCCGCCCGCCCGCCCCGGCCTGACCGGGCCAGGCCCGATCCGGCCCCGCCCGTGTCAGGCCGACAAAGCTCTTTGCCGAAAGCGCAAAGCGTGGGCAGAGTGAGGGGATGAGCGACGAGTTCGAAGCCACGCTGGCCGCCGTCGGGCCGCGCCTCCGCGAGCTGCGGAGGCGCCGCGGGATCACCCTGACCGCCCTGTCGCAGACCACCGGCGTTCCGGTCAGCACCCTGTCCCGGCTGGAGTCCGGGCACCGCAGGCCGGGCCTGGAACTGCTGCTGCCCCTGGCCAGGGCGTACCAGATGCCGCTGGACGAACTCGTCGGCGCCCCGGCCGACCTCGACCCCGGGTGCCGTCCCGCCCGTTCACCCGCGACGGCATGACCGTCATCCCGCTCACCCGCAGGCCCGGCGGGCTCCAGGCGTTCAAGCAGGTCCTCCCGGCCGGTCCGACCGGCCGGGAGCCCGATCCCCGCTCGCACGAGGGGTACCACTGGCTGTACGTGCTGAACGGCCGGCTCCGTATCGTCCTCGGCGACCGGGACTTCGTCCTGGCCACCGGCGAGGTCGCCGAGTTCGACACCCACCTCCCCACTGGTTCGGCAACGCCGACGCGCGGCCGGTGGAGTTCCTGAGCATCCTCGGCCCGCAGGGCGAACGCGTCCACATCAAGGCCCGCTACCGGCCCGGTGGCCCCGACGCCGCTTCGTAGGATGGCCCGCATGTCGCGTTGGCAGCCAGGCAGCCGGGAACGTCTTCGCAGCGCAGCCCTCGAACTGTTCACCGAGAACGGCTACGCGGCGACGACGGCCGCCGCCGTCGCGGAGCGCGTCGGGGTCACCGAGCGCACCTTCTACCGGCACTTCAAGGACAAGCGGGAAGTGCTGTTCGACGACGGGGAGCGGCTTGAGCGCGTGCTCCTCGACGCCCTCCGCGCCGAGCCGCCGACCCTCCGCGCCGAGCCGCCGGACCGCCGTCCGCCCGCCCCGGCGCGGCCCTCCGCCGCGCGCTGCGCGCCGTCGCCGACGACATGGAGCCGCGCCGCGACGTGCTCGCGCGGCGCGCGGCCGTGATCGAGGCCAACCCCGAACTCTCCGAGCGCGAACTGTGGAAGCTGCGCTCGTGGACCGACGCCCTGTCCGGCGCGCTGCGGGAGCGGGGCGTGGACGACCTCGCCGCGACCGCCCACGCGGAGGTCGCCCTGGCCCTGTTCCGTACGGCGTTCACCCGGTGGGTACGCGGCGAGGGCCGGGCGGCCTCGCGGACGCGATCGAGGAGACGTACGCGGCGGCCGACCGCTAGGGCCCGTCTTCACAGGGGCGGCCCGCGCCCGCGCGCCCGCGGGGACGTCCGGGCGCCTGAGCACCGGGGCGCGTGGGCCGCGGTGTGCGGCCGTCCTCTCGGCGGGGAGAACGGTGCCGGTACGCGGGGTGACCGCCCGCGGTACCGGAGACGCGGGGCCGGGGACGGGAGGGGTCAGCTCTTCTCGACGACGACCTTGACGCGCTCGACGGTGGCGCGTACGTCGTCGGCGAGCTTGGCGTTCCACTCCTCGACGAACCGCACGCGGCCCGCCTCGTCGAGCCCGGAGGCGAAGATCTTCGACAGGCCCTCGGTGAGCCTGCCGAGCCGGTAGTGGTGGATGAGGCGGGCGCCGGTCGCGGTGGGCTCGATCTCGAACGACCAGGTGCTCTCCTGCCTGCCGCGCTCGCTGTTGAGGACGACCCAGCGGAACACCCGGCCGGGACGGCCTCGACGACCAGCGACTCGGTGTGCCAGGGGCCGCGGATCACCGGGGCCCAGGCGACGACGTCCGCGCCGCGCTCGTTGTCCCCGCGGAAGATCGCGCCGACCGTGCGCGGCTCGCCCTCGACCCAGGCGCCGCCCCGGCACTCGGGCTCCACTCGCCGCTGCGCGGCAGGTCACTGACCGTGTCGTAGACCTTCGCCGCGGAAGCCGCGATCTCGATTTCGGCGCGCACCTGGAATGTGGTGACGCCTTCACTGTTGTGGTCGGTCATGACTGCATCGTGTCCGATCTTCGCTCGGCCGGTGGATTTACGGTTCGGATATGTCAGGTCGGAAGGGTGCGGGCGTGGTTCACACGCGCGTGCAGTCCCGGGCGCCGTGCAGCCAGTCGACTTTCTCGTGGAGGTCGGCGGCGGACAGCGCGGCGAACATGGCGTTGCGTTCCCGCGCCGCCGCGCCCGCCGGGTGATAGACCCGCCGCCCCATCTCCCGGGCGATCAGCTGGGCCCTGGCGGCGCGATCACGGCGGGCCACGTTGTACTTGGTCAGCCGCTGCGGCAGGTCGGCCGCGTCGCAGTCGAGCAGGTCGCCGAGGAAGACGGCGTCCTCCAGCGCCTGGCAGGCCCCTGCGCGGCGTACTGGAGCATGGGGTGCGCGGCGTCGCCGAGCAGTGCCACCCGCCCGTCGACCCAGCCGTCCACCGGGTCGCGGTCGCACAGCACCCAGGACTTCCACCGCTCGCCCAGCTCCAGCAGCCGCTGGGCGACCGTGCCGAGCCCGGGAACTCCCCGAGCACCCGGCCGCGTTCGACGGGCACCCCGGCGACGGCCTCGGTGGCGCCGTCGTCGCGGGTGGCGGCGAGGTTCAGGAAGCGGCCGCTGGAGATCGGGTAGTGGACGAAGTGCCACTTGGGCCCGGCCCACAGGGTGACCGCGTTGGACCGCAGCTCGCCCGGCACCCGCTCCATGGGGATGACCGAGCGGTAGATGGTGTGGCCCGAGACGCGCGGCTCGCCGTCGCCGACGAGCTGGGCGCGGACGGTGGAGCGGATGCCGTCGGCGCCGATCAGGGCGTCGCCGGTCAGCCGCCGCCCGTCGGCCAGGACGGCGGTCGCGCCGCCCGCGTCCTGCTCGTAGCCCGTCACGGCGCTGTCGGTGCGCAGTTCGACGCGGTCGGCGCGGCGGCAGGCGTCCAGCAGCGGCTGGTACAGGTCGGTGCGGTGCACCACCGCGTACGGGTTGCCGAAGCGTTCGCGGTACGCGCCGGTCAGCGGCATCGCGGTGATGCGCTGGTCGGTGGTGCCGTCCATCAGCCGCAACTCGTCGATGAACACGGCCAGATCGCGTACCTCGCGGCCGACGCCGAGCCGGTCCAGGGCGTGGAAGGCGTTGGGGCCCAGCTGGATGCCCGCGCCGAGTTCGGTGAACTCCTCCCGGCGCTCCAGCACGGTGACGCGGTGGCCCTGGCGCGCGGCGGCGAGCGCGGCGGCCAGGCCGCCTATGCCGCCGCCGGTGATCAGCAGATGTGCCATGTCGGCTTCCCCTCAGTGGTCCAGGTCCGGGCGGATGACCAGCCGTCGGCCGCGCAACTCGCCCTTCTCCATCCGGCGGTGGGCGTCGGCGGCGGCGGCGAGCGGGCGCGCTCCACGGTCCGCGGGCGCAGACTCCCGTTCGCCAGCAGCCGGTTGACGCCCGTCGCCGCGGCGGCCAGCTCGGTGGCGGTGGCGTGCGAGATGACGAAGCCGAGGACGGTGGCGTCCTTCATGTAGAAGGGCCCACGGGCAGTCGGGGCCGGGCGGCGACCCCGGCGAGCAGCACGATCCGGGCGCGCGGGGCGATCAGGTCGACGGCGGCGGTCAGGTCGTTGGTGCCGAAGGTGTCGATGTGGACGTCGACGCCGTGCGGGCACGCGGCCCGCAGCCGCTCCGTCAGCTCCGGGTCGCGGTAGTCGAGGACCTCGGCGGCGCCCAGGGACCGCACGTACTCCGCGTCCCGGGCCGACGCGGTGGCCACGACCCGGGCGCCCGCGTCGGTGGCCATGGTGACCAGGGCGGCGCCGACGTTGCCCGCGGCGCCCGCGACGTACACCGTCTCCCCGGCCGCACCCGGGCGTGGGTGAACAGCGCCAGGTACGCGGTGCCGCCCGGGTGCACGACGGCGACGGCCCGCTCGGGGTCCACGCCGTCGGGCAGGTGGTACAGCCGGTCGGCGGGGACCACGGCGTACTCGGCGGCGGGCCCTGACGGCCGCCGTGGCCGAGGCTGTTGCTCCACACCCGCTCCCCGGCCGGAACCCGGCCGCGCCGGGCCGGCCTCGACCACGGTGCCGACCAGGTCGCGGCTGATCACGTGGGGAAGGACAGCGGGTGCGGAAGACCCCGGAACGGACGAAGGTGTCCACGGGTTGACGGTGGTGGCCGTGACCTCGACCAACACGTCGGTGGGTCCGGGCCGTGGGGTGGGCAGTTCCCGTACCGGATCTCGTCCGGCGGGCCGAGCTGCTCGATATAGGCGGCACGCATGGCGGACAGCGTGGCACCGGCTCCGGGAACCGGACCGTGAATTCGGGAGGGTATGTCAGGTCCCCGGAAAATAGCCGCCGAACCTGACGGACCCTGGCACCGGCCGTTGACCTGCGCGGGTCGACTGCTGCGAGGATTCCCGCGAATCTGTGGGCGTCTGTGGGCCACGAGCTGCCAAGCCATTGGCTTTTCCGGAAATGGAGTTACCGCATGAGCAGCAACTGCGTGGAAGTCTGCATTGTGGGGCCGGTCCGCGCGGATTGTCCGTACTGGAGCGGCTCTGCGCGAACGAAAGGCACCGGCCCTCGCACGCCGCGCTCGTCGTGCACGTCGTCGATCCCGCCACGCCCGGCGCGGGCCAGGTCTGGCGCTCGGACCAGTCGCACCACCTGCTGATGAACACCGTCGCCTCACAGGTGACCGTCTTCACCGACGACAGCGCGCGGATCGACGGGCCGATCGAGCCGGGGCCGAGCCTGTACGAGTGGACCCAGCAACTGTCGCTGCTGGGCTCGGAGGAGGACTACGACGAGCGGATCCTCGCCGAGGCCCGGGCGCTCGGCCCGGACTCGTACCCGACGCGGGCGCTGTACGGCAGCTACCTGAGCGACTGCTTCCGGCAGATAACCGGCCGCGCCCGAAGCACGTGAAGATCCACGTGCACCGCTCGCGGGCCGTCGTGATGGCCGACACCAGGGCATCACCGGTGGCCCGCAGGGCGTCCGGCTGGAGGACGGCACCCGGCTGAACAACCTGGACGCGGTCGTGCTGGCGCTGGGCCACGTCCCGGCCCGGCTCACCGCGCGCCAAGAGCGCACCGCGGCGCTGGCCCGGATCCACTACCTGACGTACGTCACGCCCGCGAACCCGGCGGATGTGGACCTCAGCGGGATCAAGCCGGGCCAGAAGGTGCTGCTGCGCGGCCTGGGGCTGAACTTCTTCGACTACATGGCGCTGTTCACGCTCGGCCGCGGCGGCACCTTCGCCACCGAGGACGGTCGGCTGGTCTACCGGCCGTCGGGCCGGGAGCCGAAGCTGTACGCCAGTTCGCGGCGCGGGTGCCCTACCACGCGCGCGGCGAGAACCAGAAGGGCCCGTACGGCCGGTACTTCCCAAGGTGCTCACCGCCGAGTACATCGCGAAGCTGCGCGCGCGGTCCACGGAGGGCGCGCGGGTGCACTTCGGCACCGACCTGTGGCCGTTGATCTGCAAGGAAGTGGAGAGCGTCTACTACGCCACGCTGCTGGAGTCGCGCGGCCGGGGCGCCGAGGGCGACACGCTCGCCGAGCGGTACCTGGCGCTGGCGCCGCAGGAGGACCCGGCGGCGCTGCTGGACGAGTTCGGGGTCGCGGCGGAGGAGCGCTGGGACTGGGAGGCGATCTCGCAGCCGATCCGCGGCCGGGACTTCGCCGACCGGGCGGACTTCCGGCGCTGGCTCCTCGACCACCTGCGGCGGGACGCGCGCGAGGCGCGCGCGGGCAAGTCTCGGCCCGCTGAAGGCGGCCCTGGACGTGCTGCGGGACCTGCGCAACGAGCTGCGGCTGGCGGTGGACCACGGCGGCCTTGAGGGCAACTCGCACCGGGACGACCTGGAGGGCTGGTACACCCGCTCAACGCGTTCCTGTCGATCGGCCCGCCCGCCTCCCGGATCGAGGAGATGATCGCGCTGATCGAGGCGGGGTCCTGGAACTGACCGGCCCCGGCACCGAGATCCGCTTCGACACCGCCAACCCCTCGTTCGTCGCCGAGTCCTCGGTGGTGCCGGGGCCGGTGGTCCGCGCGCAGGCGCTGATCGAGCGCGGCTGCCCGAGCCGGACCTGCGGCGCACCGAGGACCCGCTGCTCCAGCACCTGCTCGCCACCGAGCAGGCGGGCCCGTACCGGATCAAGGGCGACTGCGGGACGGTGTACGAGACGGGCGGGCTGGCCGTCACCGAGCGCCCGTACCGCCTGCTGGACGCGCGGGCCGGGCGCACCCACGGCGGTTCGCGGTCGGGGTGCCCACCGAGTCGGTGCACTGGGTGACGGCGGCGGGGATACGGCCGGGGTGGACTCGGTGACGCTGGGCGACTCCGACGCGGTGGCGCGGGCCGTGCTCGGCCTGCCGCCGCTGTCGCAGGTGCCGAGCCAGGTCCGTCCGGCCGCCGACGACACCGACCTGACGGGCGTGATCGTGTGACGGGCGCATCGGACGCGGCGCGGGCGGAGACCGACGCCGGACTGCTCTCGCCGGTCCGCGCGGGCACGCCCGCCGAGGCGGCGAGCGGCGACCTGGCGTGGCTCCAGGCCATGCTGGACGCGGAGGCGGCGCTGGCCCGCGCGCAGGCCCGGCTGGGCGTGGTGCCCGAGTCCGCGGCCCGGGTGATCACCGAGTGCGCGCGGGCGGAACTGCTGGACGTACGGGCCCTTTCGCTGGAGTCGCGGGAGACCGCCAACCCGTGGTGGGTCTGGTGCGGGCGCTCGCCGCGGTGGTGGCCGAGCGGGACCCGGCCGCCGCGGAGTACGTGCACCGCGGCTCGACCAGTCAGGACGTCCTGGACACCGGGGCGATGCTGGTGGCGGAGCGCGTGCTGCGGCTGGTCCGGGCGGACCTGGCGCGGGCCGCCGACGCGCTGGCGGATCTCGCGCGGGAGCACCGGGACACCCTGATGGTGGGCCGGACGCTGGCGATGCACGCGGTGCCGACCACCTTCGGGCTGAAGGCGGCGGGCTGGCGGCGGCTGCTGCTGGACGCCGAGGAGCGGGTGGAGCGGGTGCGCTCCACGGGCTGCCGGTCTCGCTCGGCGGCGCGGCGGGGACGCTGTCGGGGTACGTGGAGTACGCCCAGCTCGACGGCTTCTTCGGGGAGGCGGCGCCGGACCCCGGGCGTACGCGGACCGGCTGCTGGCGGAGTTCGCGCGGGAGACGGGCTGACCGGTCCCGGGCTGCCGTGGCACGCGCTGCGGACCCCGATGGCCGACCTGGCCGCCGCGCTGTCCTTCGCCGCGGGCGCGCTCGGCAAGATCGCGGTCGACGTGCAGTCGCTGACCCGTACCGAGGTCGGCGAGGTGGCCGAGCCGACGGGCGCGGGGCGCGGCGCTTCCTCGGCGATGCCGCAGAAGCGCAACCCGGTGCTCGCGACGCTGGTGCGCAGCGCCGCGCTCCAGGTGCCGGTGCTGGCGGCCGGGCTGACGCAGTGCCTGCTGGGCGAGGACGAGCGGTCGGCGGGGCGTGGCACGCGGAGTGGCTGCTGCTGCGGGAGTGCCTGCGGCTGACGGGCGGGCGGCGCACACGGCGGTCGAGCTGGTCTCGGGCCTTGAGGTACGGCCGCACCAGATGCGCGCCAACGTGGAACTGACCGGCGCGTCGGTGGTCTCCGAACGCCTGGCCGCGGTGCTCACGCCGCTTCTGGGCAAGGCGGCGGCGAAGAAGCTGCTGACGGCGGCGGTGGCGGAGGCCGGTGAGGCGGACCTGCCGCTGCACAAGGTGCTGGCGTCCGCGCCGGAGCTGCGGGACCGGTTCACCGAGGCCCAGCTCGCGGCGCTGTGCGACCCGGGCGACTACACCGGGGCGGCGGGGCGCTGGTGGACCGCGCGCTGCGCACCTGACGGCGGCGCCGCGCGGCGCGGGAAGGCCCCGGAACCGGACGTGACGGCCGGTCCGGGGCCTTCGGCGTACGCGGCGGGCGGTACGCGGGCCTCCCGGTGGGCGCGGCGGGCGGTGCGGGGCCGCCGCGGGCCTTCCTGACAGCCCGCCGGTGTGAGGTCCACTCTTTGGTGAGAAGTTCTCACACAAACGAGAAGCCATCACCAACGCGAGGCCGACCATGACCAGTGCCCCGCCACCCCGCCACCCTCACCGAGATCGTTCTGCCGGGCCGGGTCGAGCCCGAGGGGCTCCAGGTGCGCCGGCGCCCGCTCCCGAGCCAGGCCCCGGCCAGGCCCTGGTCGCCGTCGAGGCCACCGGCGTCTCGTTCGCCGAGCAGCAGATGCGGCGCGGCAAGTACTTCGACCAGCCGCCGTTCCCCTTCGTGCCCGGTTACGACCTGGTCGGCACCGTCACGCGCACCGGCCCCGGCGTCGACCCGGCCCTCACCGGCCGCCGCTGCGCGGCCATGACGAAGGTGGGCGGCTGGACCAGCCACGCCCTGGTCCCGGCCGGTGACCTGGTCGAGGTCCCGGACGGCGTCGGCGCGGCCGAGGCCGAGACGGTCGTGGTCAACGGGTCACCGCCTGGCAGATGCTGCACCGCACCGCCGCGCCCCGCCCCGGCGGCACGGTCCTGGTGCACGGCGCCAACGGCGGCGTGGGCTCCACCCTGGTCCAGCTCGCCCGCATCGCCGGGCTGCGGGTGATCGGCACCGCCTCGCCGCGCCACCACGACGCGGTCCGCGCGCTGGGCGCCACGCCGCTGGACTACCGCGACCCCAACTCCCCGCCCGGGTGCGGGCGCTGGCCCGGACGGCGTCGACGCGGTCTTCGACCACGTCGGCGGCGAGGGCATCGTGGACTCCTTCAAGCTGGTCGCCCGCGGCGGCACCTCGTCTCGTACGGCACGGCCGCCACCCGCGACGTGACCGGTTCCGCCAAGGCGCCGGTGCTCAAGCTGTTCGCCCGGCTGCTGCGGTGGAACCTGCTGCCCAACGGGCGCGGCGCGCACTTCTACAACCTGTGGGCGGGACGGCGGCGACTGGCCCGCTACCAGGAGCGGGTCCGCGCCGACCTCGGCCAGGTCTTCGCGCTGCTCGCCAAGGGCGAGTTGACCGCCCAGGTGGCGGCGCGCGTCCCGCTAACCGACGCCGCGGGCGCTGCGGCTCGCCGAGTCCGGCACGGTCACCGGAAAGGTCGTCCTGGTGACCGGGCGCGGCCCCGGCGAGCGCGAGGTGATCGGCGACGCCGGGCGTCAGCCCGGCAGCCGCTTCCTGTTGCGCATCACCACACCGGCGGCCATCAGGCCGAACAGACAGGTGAGTCCGCCGATGATGACGTTGTTCAGGACGATGCCCCGGTCCGGGCTGGTGGTCAGCACCACCCACGGCGAGACGATCGTCCACGCGCCGATCGCGACCATCGCCCAGCTCAGGCTGGACATCCTGGTGGGCGCCACGGTCAGACCGAGGCCCAGCAGCGCGACACAGAGGCCGACGATGAGGTTGCTCGCCCTGAGGTCGGGGTGAGCACCGGCGAAGTGCATCACCCACGGGGAGATCGCGAGATACAGGCCCGCGAGCAGCACCGGACCGTCCAGGAAGACGTCCTTGCCACCCGTCACGCGCGCGTACCGCTCACGCATCTCCGCCGCGTCGGGGTGTCCGCTGAGATCGTGTCCACGGAGCGTCCCCGGTCGTGGGAACCGGAGACATCGCCCCTGTGGTGTGAGACGTCGGCCATGCGACTCGCCTCCTTAAGTGTCTGCAAGTCCGACCGAGGTGCGGCAGAACACCGCACACACCCCATTGTGCCCCTCTGTCACACTTAACGACACTTGCCCCGTAAAGGGCTTTTCGCCCACCGGCGTTCAGGAGCAGTCGGAGCGGTAGGCGTACGGCGGGCCGGGGCAGCGCGGGCAGACGAAGAGGTAGACCCGCCCATGTCGCCGATCATCAGGTCCGGGCGCTCTGCGCGGCCCGCCGCCGCTCGTAGGGCAGGTCGGTGATCCGGCCGCCGGACGGGCGGTCCTCCACCGGCAGCCAGGTGCTCGCGGAGACGCCGTCGAACTCCGCGCTGTCCACCGTGAGCAGATGCTCCATGCGCAGCCCGCACGCCTCGCAGTCCGGCCAGTCCGGCTCCTGCGTCCAGTTGGGATAGCCCCGGCCTTGACCCCGGGGCCACCGACAGCTCGTACCAGTACGACCAGCCGCTCTCCTCCTCCAGCCGGTCGAACCGCTCCCGGAGCACCTCGTCCAGCTCCTCCGGGAGGTCCCACTGCGGGTACTCCACCACCCGCTCGGGGTGGAGCACGCACGGCGCGGGCAGCAGGTCGTCCGGCGCCCCAGCGGGCGGGGCGGCTCGGCCAGCAGCGGGCGCCCGGCGACGTCCGCCGCGTCCCGCCAGCGCAGTTCGGGCCGGGGCGCGTAGTAGGGCTGGTGCTCGTACGGGCACCACAGCACCTGGAGCAGGTCGCAGCCCGGCGGATACGGCAGGTCGGGCACGTCGGCCGCGTACAGCTGGAGCACCGGCACGAGCGGCACCAGGCCCGGCGGCGGGGCGCCGAAGCCGACCGCGGGTGGGTGTCCGCGCAGTACGGCCAGGGTCCCGCTCGGGCCACAGCAGCGGCCCGCCGACCGAGCTGTCGCCCACGCCCGGCTCGCCGTGGCGCGGATGGAGCCGGGTCACCTCCCGCCGGAACGGCGCGACTTCAGGGAAGAGCGCCTCCACATCGACCGGGCGCGGAGGAGTCGTGCGAGTCATACGGAACCTCCGGCGTACCTCGCGGTTGTGGGGGCGGGCTTAGCCTATCGACGGCACCGCGTACACAAGTCGCCGCCGCGAGCGCGGAATTCGGATCGCCGCCGGACGGGGACCGCCGTGGCCCGCCCGACCCGATCACCGGAGCGGGAAGAGCACCAATTGCTCAGTGAAATGACATTGGCGCGCATTGCGCCGCATTCGTTCTCGTCAAGGCTTTTCCCGTACTCCTCCGCGCCCTTCGACACAGCCTTTGCCATTCCTTTTCCCGCGCCCTCCGCCCGGCCCTTCCGCCCCTCTGGCGGGCCCCTTGTGAGCTTTCCCGCACCGGTGTGTCCGGGGCGGAAGCCCGCGCCCGACGGCGGCCATCTGGTTCAATGGAACGCATGGCCAGCCTTCACACCACCGCGACGAGGTCTTTCGACCTACAGCCGTTCTGGCCGTCCCGGCAGGCGCACCACTTCGACCGCGAGTGTTGCCGCGCATGCATGCGCGGGCCCGCTCGTTCAGCCGCTGACGCACCCGACGTCCGGCGGCACGCGCCGCCGGTAATCCCGGCAGCCGAAGCCCGCGCGCACGACCGTCCACCGACGCCCTCCTGCGCGAAAGAGCTGACTTCCATGACGAACGTCCACACGCTTCCGGCCTCCTCGGTCCCGCCCGCCACCGCCCCCACCGGGACCCGGCAGCGGCTGCGAGCCGTGGCACCCGACGAGGTGCCCCGGTCGCCGAACTCCTCCAGCACTCCGGCGCCACCTGGCTCCCGGCCCCGCCCACGTCCTCCCCGCCCTGCCCGGCCAGCCGCCGATGGTGGGCTACCTCGTCCTCGTCCCCGCGGACCGGGCGCCGGCGCCGCCCACCGCGTCCGCCGTGGCGCCCGCCACGGCCGTCCCCGCCGCAACCGCCGCTTCGTCTTCCCTGGTCGGCGACGAGGTGGTGCGGATCGACACCGACGAGCGGACCGCGTACGTCGCGGGCCGCCGACTGGACCTGACCTACCTGGAGTTCGAGCTGCTGGCCCACCTGGTCGCCCACCCGCAGCGGGTGCACACCAGGGACCAGCTCGTGACCACGGTCTGGGGCTACGGGCACGTCGGCGACGGCCGCACCGTGGATGTCCACGTCGCCCGGCTGCGCCGCAAGATGGGCGCGGAGCACCGGGTTCGATCGTCACGGTCCGCCGGGTCGGCTACAAGTACGTGCCCGCCGTCTGAGCCGCGCGCCCGGTACGCCGAGACCGGTACGCCGAAAGGCCGCCGGACGGGCCGCGTGACGCGGCCCGTCCGGCGGTGGGGACCTCCGACGGGGGCGGGAGGTCCGTACCCGTGGGATGGCTCTAGTGGACCACCGGCACCGACACCTCGCGCTGCGGGGCGGGGCCTCCGGCTCGCCGTGCTCCAGGCGCGGCAGCCAGCCCAGCCAGCGCGGCAGGTACCAGCTGCGCTCGTCGAGCAGGGCCAGGATCGACGGCAGCAGGATCATCCGGACCAGCGTGGCGTCGACCAGCACCGCGACCGCCAGGCCCACGCCCATCTGCTGCATGTCCTGCATCTGGAGGAGCGCGAAGACCGAGAACACGGCGACCATGATGACCGCGGCGCCGGTGACCGAGCCCGCCGTGGTCCTGATCCCTCGCGGATCGCGTCACGGGTGGTCAGCCCCGCTCGTGGGCCTCCCGGATCCGCGAGACGACGAACACGTGGTAGTCCATCGACAGGCCGAAGAGGATCACCAGCACGAACAGCGGCATCCACGCCTCGATCGCGCCCACCTTCTCGGTGCCGAGCATGCTCGCGCCCCAGCCGTGCTGGAAGACGGCGACCATCACGCCGTACGCGGCGCCCACCGACAGCAGGTTGAGGACGATCGACGCCACGGCGATCGGCACCGAGCGGAAGCTGACCAGCATCAGCAGGAACGTGACCACGGCGATGAAGAGGAAGACCGGCGCGATGTCGTCGCCCAACTGGTCGTTGAAGTCACGGGACTCCGCCAGCCGTCCGGAGACGTACGACTTGTCCGTCACCGGGCCGAGCACGTCCGGCACGAGCCGGTCGCGCAGGGTGTCCAGGGCCTTGTTGGAGGTGGAGTCCGAGCCGTTGCCGGTCAGCGGGACCGAGATCCGCGCCACGTGCTTCTCGGCGAAGATCTGCACGTCGAGGGGCTGCCGAACTGGCCGGTGGCGGCGGCCTTGTCCTGAAGTCCTCGACGGCGGACCGGAAGCCGGGGCGTCCATGTCGTCCGCGGTGAGCACCACCACCGCCGGGTCGGGGCCGCCGGGGAAGGTCTGGGTGATCTCCTTGTAGGCCACCGTCAGCTTCGCGTCCGAGCCGAACTGCTGCTCCATGCCGAGCTGTTCGGTCTTCATCCCCAGCGCCGGGGCGCACAGCACCAGCATGACGACGCCCGCGGCGACGGCGAACCACTTCGGCTGGGCGAGCACCGGCTTCATCAACCGGCCGGAGATGCCGCCGCTGGCGTGCACCCGCGCTGCGAACGGCGGTTGAGCAGCGGCACCCGGCCCTTGTCGGTGCGGTCGCCGAGCCAGGAGAGCATCGCGGGCAGCACGGTCACCGAGCCCAGCATCGCGATCAGCACCACCAGGATGGTGGCGATGGCGAAGCCCTTGAACAGCATCAGGCCGGAGAGGAACATGCCCGACATCGCCAGCAGCACGGTGACGCCGGAGATCAGCACGGCCCGGCCGCTGGTGGCGGCGGCGATGCGCAGCGCGGTCTCGGTGTCCCGGCCCGCGGCCTTCTCGTCCCGCTCCCGGCGCAGGTAGAACAGGCAGTAGTCGACGCCGACGGCGAGACCCACCAGGAACATCACGGAGTTGGTGGACTCGAACATCGGCAGCTGGTGGCTGACCAGCGCCAGCAGCCCGAAGGTGCCGATGCAGGCCGTCACCGCGAGGAAGACCGGCAGCAGCGCGGCGACCAGCGCGCCGAAGACGACCAGCAGGATGCCGAGCGCCAGCGGTACGGCGGTCAGTTCCGACTTCGCCAGGTCGTTGGAGAGCATCTCGTTGACCTGGTGGTCGGCGCTGGCGTCACCGAATTCGTAGACGGTGATGCCGGAGTGGGACTTCTCGACGTCCTTCACGGCGTCCAGGACCGGGTCCACCCGGTCCCCGCCGTCTCCGGGTCGCCCTTGATCTCGAAGGCGATGACGCCTTCCAGGCCGCTCTTGGACCGTACGGCCTCCTGAATCCGCGCCGCCTCGCCGGTCTTCTCCAGCTTCCCGGCGAGGTCGTCGGCCGCGTCGCGCCAGCCGTCCGGCTCGGTGCTGCGGAGCATGATCCGTTCACCGGCCGGGGTGTCCAGGTTCGCGTCCTCCAGGATCTTCTCGGCCTTGGCGAAGTCACCAGCGCCGTTCTCGGACTTCGACAGTTCCTGGGAACCCGATGCCCCGCCGATGACCGCGACGACCACGACGAACAGCAGCCAGCCGATGATCGCGATCTTGCGGTGGCGGGTACTCCATCCGCCGAGTCGTACGGCGAGGCTCTGCCTCGTTGCGCTCATAGCGTCTCTCCTTGATGGGGTCACGTCACCGACGCTAGAAATCCGCGGGCGTACGCCCCAGCCGCCGAAGCCCCCAATCAACGGGCCTGAAGAGGAACTAGGGGTAGTGGTGCTAGGTGCACCCCTAGCCGGGTGGGGAACCCAGTGACCGATCTTGGAAGTCCGGCCAGACTGTGTCGTGGGCATGGAAGACTCGGGAGCCGGACCCTCCGGCTGACCAGGACCAGGGAGACAACGGAATGAAGGTGCGCGACGCGCTGTTGGCGAGCGGCCGTGGACTGCTGCTCGCCATCGTCACCCTGGCCGGTTCGATCGTCCTGTTCGTCGCGAGCGTCCTGTCCCTGATCCTCATCGTGGTGGGTGTCGGTGTCTTCACCACCCCGTCGTCCTCCAGGTGGTGCGCGCGTACGCCAACAGCCGCCGGGCGCTGGCCGCGCACTGGTCGGGGTGGAGATCGCCCTCCCTACCGCAGGTCGCCGGTCCCACGCGAGACGCGCGGCGGCCGGTCCGGCCAGGTCGAGAGCTGCGCCCAACTGCTGAAGGACCCCGCCACCTGGCGCGACCTGCTGTGGCTGCTGGTCGACATGACGGGCGGCTTCGTCACCGCCACCCTCGCCTACGGCTTCCTCGCCTACGGCGTGCAGGGCTGGGTGCTGGGCGCCGGGACCTGGCGGCCGATCGTCGACGGCGGCGGCACGTACTGGTACGGGTTCGTCCCCGTCACCTCCCTGGCCACCTCGCTGCTCGCCGTGCTGCTGGGCACCGCCCTGATCGCCCTGAGCCTGTACGGGTCGCCGCTGAGCTGCGCGGCCACTTCCTGCTGTGCCGGGCCTTCCTCGCGCCCACCCCGAACATGGCGCTCGCCCAGCGCGTCCAGCACCTCACCGAGACCCGGCACGACGCCGTCGACACCTCCGCCGCCGAACTGCGCCGCATCGAGCGGGACCTGCACGACGGCGCGCAGGCCAGGATCGTCGCCATGGGCATGAGCCTGGGCACCATCGAGGCCCTGGTGGAGAAGGACCCCGCCAAGGCCAAGGAGCTGCTCGCCGCCGCCCGCGCCGACTCCGCCGAGGCGCTGGCCGAACTGCGCGACCTGGTCCGTGGCATCCACCCCGGTGCTGGCCGAGCGCGGCCTCGGCGACGCGGTGCGGGCCCTGGGGCTGCGCATGCCGCTGCCGGTGACCGTGGACGTGGAACTGCCGGGGCGGCTGCCCGAACCGGTGGAGTCCGCCGCGTACTTCGCGATCAGCGAGCTGCTGACGAACACCGCCAAGCACGCCGGGGCGGACAACGCCTGGGTGGACATCCACCACGCGGACGGCGCGCTGCGGGTGGTGGTGACCGACGACGGCGGCGGCGGGGCCACGCTCGGGGGCGGCTCCGGGCTGGCCGGGGTGGAGCGCAGGCTCGGCACCTTCGACGGCGTCCTGGCCGTGAGCAGCCCGAGCGGCGGCCCGACCATCGTGACGTTCGAGATCCCCTGCCAACCGGCCGCGCCGCACCCTCGTAGGGCGTCAGCCGTTCCCCGGCGGCCCACCCCGGCCATCTCGGGGCCGGGTCGCCGGAGCACCATCCCATCGGCCGGTGACCAGTAAAGTGAGGCCCCATGCCCAAGCGCGTCGTCCTCGCCGAAGACCTGTTCCTGCTCAGGGACGGGCTTGTCCGCATGCTGGAGGCGTTCGAGTTCGAGATCGCGGCGGCCGTCGACAGCGGCCCCGACCTGACCGGGCGCTCGCCGAACTGAAGCCGGACGTCGCGGTGGTCGACGTCCGGCTGCCACCGTCGTTCACCGACGAGGGCCTCCAGTGCGCGCTGGCCGCCCGCCGGCCACCCCGGCTGCCCGTCCTGGTGCTCTCCCAGCACGTGGAGCAGCTGTACGCCAGCGAGCTGCTCGCCGACGGCAGCGGCGGCGTGGGCTACCTCCTCAAGGACCGGGTCTTCGACGCCGAGCAGTTCATCGACGCGGTGCGGCGGGTCGCCTCCGGCGGCACCGCGATGGACCCGCAGGTCATCTCCCAACTCCTCAACCGGCGCTCCAACGACAAGCCCATGGGCCACCTGACGCCCCGTGAGCGCGAGGTGATGGAGCTGATGGCGCAGGGCCGGTCGAACGCGGCCATCGCGGCGCAGCTGTACGTCACCGAGCGGGCCGTCGCGAAGCACACCTCGAACATCTTCGGCAAGCTCGGCCTGCCGCCGTCCGACGACGACAACCGCCGGGTCCTCGCCGTGCTCGCCTATCTCGACCGCGGCTGACCGACACGCCTCTCCCCGCACCATTGCCCGCCTGCCATAACGCTCGTTAACGTGCCCCGCAGCGTCCGCTGTTTCCGCCGTCCCCAGGGGCACACGTGAGCGATCTGACGAGACGTACGCTGATCGGAACCGCCGGAGCGCTCGGCGCGGGAGCCGCGCTCGCCGGGACCGCGGCGGCGGACGACGACACCGGGGGCGGCGGGAAGCAGGAGACCGCCGTGTTCGACACCGCGCCCGCCCGCGACGCCCTGCGGCGGCTGCTGCCCCGGCACGCGGGACAGTTCCGGCTGCACGCCCTGCGCGGCGGCACCGAGCGGTTCGAGGTCGGCGGCAGGGCCGGGCGGATCGAGGTCGCGGGCACCAGCCCGCGGTGCTGCTGACCGGCGTCCACTGGTACCTCAGGACGTCTGCCAGGCCCACGTCTCCTGGTCGGGCCAGCAGCTCGACCTGCCCCAGCGGCTCCCGGCGCCCCGGCCGCGGATCGAGCGCTCCACCACCCTGACCCACCGCTTCGCGTTCAACGACACCAACGACGGCTACACCGCGCCGTACGCCGACTGGGACCACTGGGAGCGGCTGATCGACGTCGCGGCCCTGCACGGCTGCAACGAACTGCTCGTCACCGTCGGCCACGAGGCGGTCTACCACCAGCTGCTCCGCGACTTCGGCTACTCCGACGCCGAGGCCCGCGCCTGGATCCCGGCCCCGCGTACCAGCCGTGGTGGCTGCTCCAGAACATGAGCGTGTACGGCGGCCCGGTCAGCCCCGAGCTGATCGCCGAGCGGCACCGGCTGGGCCGCCGGGTCGCCGACCGGCTGCGCGAGCTGGGCATGTCCCCGTCTTCCCCGGCTACTTCGGCACTGTCCCCGAGGACTTCGGCGACCGCAACGGCGGCGCGCACACCGTCCCCAGGGCGACTGGAACGGCCTGCCGCGCCCGCCTGGCTCGACCCGCGCACCCCGTCTTCCGCGAGGTGGCCGCCGCCTTCTACCGCCACCAGCACGACCTGCTCGGCGCCGCCGACCTGTTCAAGATGGACCTGCTGCACGAGGGCGGCGACCCCGGCGACGTCCCGGTGCCGGACGCGGCGCGGGCGGTGGAGACCGCGCTGCGCGCCGCCCGCCCGGTGCCACCTGGGTGATCCTCGGCTGGCAGGAGAACCCCGGCGGGACCTGCTGGCCGCCGTCGACCACGACCTGACGCTGATCGTGGACGGCCTGTCGGACCTGGAGACCGTCACCGACCGCGAGCAGGACTGGGGCGGCGTCCCGTACGCCTTCGGCACCATCCCGAACTTCGGCGGGCGCACCACGATCGGCGCCAAGACCCACATGTGGACCCCCGCTTCTTCGAGTGGCGCGACAAGCCCGGCAGCAGACTGACCGGCACCGCCTACATGCCCGAGGCCGTCGAGCGTGACCCGGCGGCCTTCGAGCTGTTCAGCGAGCTGGCCTGGAGCCGGGAACCGCTGGACCGCGCCGCCTGGTTCGACCGCTACGCCGACTTCCGCTTCGGCGGCCGGGACGACCGGGCCCGTGCCGCGTTCGCCGCGCTGCGCGACTCGGTGTACGCCATCAGCAGCCGCGACGGCCGCCCGCACGACTCGGTGTTCGCCGCCCGGCCCAGCCTCGCCGCGCGCTCCGGCACCGTCTACGCCACCCACACCCCTCCTCCGACCCGGCCGCCCTGGACACCGCGTTCGCCGCGCTGCTGGACGTGCGCGCGCGCCGCGCCTGCGACGCGTACCGCCACGACCTCACCGACCTCGCCCGGCAGGCGCTGGTCAACCGCTCCTGGCAGCTGATCCCGCAGGTGCAGTCCGCCTACGAGCGCGGCGACCTGGAGAACTTCCGGGGCTGTCCCGGCTGTGGCTGAAGCTGATGCGGCTCACCGACGAGATGACCGGCGCGCACCGCGGCTTCCTGCTCGGCCCCTGGCTGGAGGACGCCAAGCGGATGGGCTCCGACGACGCCGAGTCGGCCCGGCTGGAGCGCACCGCGCGCACCCTGATCACCACCTGGGCGGGCCGGTCCACCGCCGACGGCGGCAAGTTGGCCAACTACGCCAACCGCGACTGGAACGGCCTCATCGCCGACTTCCACCTCCCCAGTGGCGCGCCTACCTGGACGAGCTGGAGGACGCGCTCACCGAGCAGCGCGCCCCGCGCACCTTCGACTGGTACGCGATCGAGGAGCCCTGGACCAAGCGGCGCGACACCTACCCGGCGCGGCCGACGGCCGACGCGCACCGCACCGCGCGCCGCGTCCACGAGGTCCTCGCCCGCGCCCCGTACCAGGGCACGGTGACGGTCACCACCGACCGGAGACGCTGCCGCCCGGCGGCACCGGCACCGTCACCGCGGGCTTCCGCAACGTCAACGGGCTGCGCGCCACCGGCCGCGTCGACTTCGCCCTCACCGCCGACGGCCTGGACCCCGCGCCCGGGGCGCGACCTCGCTCGACTCGGTCCCGGCGGGCGGCGAGGGCCGGGTGCGCTGGGAGGTCGCCGCCCGGACATCCCCTGGACCGGCCGCTGCGGCCCGTGCCGTACGAGCTGAACGTGGCCTACGGACCGGCGGGCGAGAAGCGGGTGCACACCGTCCAGAAGGGCAACCTGTGGCTGGCCGGTCCGCTGGGCGAGGGGTGGCGGACCGTCACCACCAACGCCGCGGTCTTCGGCCGGCTCGGCGACCGGCTCGCCATCGACGGCGCGGGCCAGGACCTGTGGAAGACGACGGCGGAGTTCGGCTCCGCGTACAAGGAGGGCGCCCTGGCGGTCGGCACCTCCGTGACCGTGCGCGTCGACAGCCAGGCCGTCACCGGCCCGTGGGCCCGCGCCGGCCTCATCGCCCGCGACAGCCTGGCCGAGGCGGGCTCCCCGGCTTCGTCAACCTCTCCGCCACCCCGGCCAACGGCGTCGTGCTGTCCTACGACGCGAACGGCGACGGCACCCTGGACACCTACCGCCGCGTCACCGGCGTCGCCGTCCCGGTGCTGCTGCGCCTGACCCGCACCGCCCCACCACCTACCGGGGCGAGTTGTCCACCGACGACGGCGCCAACTGGCGCGAGATCGGCACCGTGACCGCGCCGGGCGCCGAGGGGCGGCAGGACGTGGGCGTCTTCATGAGCGCGACGAACGGGGAGTGGCGTACGCGGCACGGTGGAGTTCAGCGGCTGGCGGGTGGACTGACCGCGCCCCCGAAGGGCGGACGGCGGCCCGGGCGGCGGACCCTCCGGCGGTCGGAGGGACGCGCGGCGCGGGCGCCGGTTCACCGTATGGAGTGACCCGAGTGGCGCCCAGGTGACCCAGGCGCCCCGGAATCGTTCCTCCGAACGTGGAGCACCATCAGGCGACAGCCCCCGTTCCGGCCCGTCCGTCGACACCGATCCGGCCGAGGCCGCGATCGTCGAGCACTACCCGCGGCTGGTACGCCTCGCGTACCTCGTGCTGCCGCCGGGGCTGGGCACCGGCGGGTGCTGACCGCGCACGCGCTCGCGCAGCGCGCGCTGCCCGCGGCCGGGCCGCCACGCCGGGCCCGGTCCCCGGCCAGCGCGCCACGGAGGCCGAACGCCGGGCGCTGGACTCCGGGTACGCGTTCGTCAGGCTGCGGGTGCTGCGCGCCGCGCTGCGGGCGGCGCGCCCGCGCCGGTTCTGGCAGCCGCTCCGGCGCGGCCGGTTGGCGCCCGCGCTGCCGCGGGTGTGGGGCTACGGCTGTCCCCGCGCCCCGGGGCGCCGACGAACTCGCCCTGGACCGGACGCTGTCGGGGCTGTCCCCGGAGGGCCGCGCGGCGTACGCGCTGCACGCCCTGGACCGGCTGGAGGACCGCGAGCTGCGCACGGTGCTGGAGCGCGCCGGGGCGAAGGACGCGCGGGCGGCGGTCGCGGAGGCGGTGCGGGTGCGGGCCCCGCGCGACAGCGAGGCCGGGAAGCTGCTGGCGTCCGCCGAGTTCGACCCGTGCACGCTCCAGGCCCGGCCCACGGACCTGGCGCGGCGGCGCCAGCACACCAGGGCCGCGCTCGTGGCGGCGGCCGCGGCCGTGGTGTGCGGGCGCTGCTGGGGCTGCCGGGCGACAGCTGGGGCCCGGACGGCGCCGCCGCCCGTCGTACGCGCGCAACGCCGCGGCGGAGCAGGCCCTGGACCCGGCGAAGGTAACGCGCGCGGCGCCCGCGGCGTGGCGGCACGCCACCCGGCGGGACTTCGCGGCCTGGCCCGCGCGGGGCGACCGGACCGGCGACGAGGCGCTGTTGCGCCGCGCGCTGGCGGTGTGGGCGCGCCCGGCGACGAGGTGAGCGTGTCCGCGACGCCCGGCACCCGGCGGGTCCGCCCGCGGGGCCGCCGCGGTTGCTGTACGCGGGCACGCTCGACCGGGTCGCGGTGGTGCTGTTCTTCGACGGGCTGCGGATCGTGCGGTACGCGGAGCCGCAGGGCGCCGACAGCGGCGCGGTGGCGCTGGACTTCGCGCGGGCCGACGCCGCCGACGCGACGTCCGCCACGGCGGTGCTCGTCGGCCGCTCGGACGGCAACGTGCGCTATCTGACGGCGCCTTGGGTGCGTACGGTCTCCCAGGCCGACCTGCTGCGGCCCACCGCGGCGGCCCGGCCGCTGCGCCGCGCCGCGGACGGGGTGACCGACCCGGTGCGCTCCCGGCCCAGGGGCGGAGCTGCGCCCGCTGGGACGCGCTGCGGCTCGGCCCGAACCTGGTGACCGACCTCGGCGAACTGACGCCCGCGCGGCTGACCTACGGCGCGCCCGGCGCGGAGCGCGACGCGACGGAGCCGCTGGCGCGCGCGAGTTGGGCGCACGACGCCTGCCAGCTGGCGGCGATGCGCGGCCAGGGGTGCGGGAGGTCAACGCGTGGGAGTTCGCCGAACAGACGCTGCCCGACGGCGCGGGCAGCGCCGTGTGGACCTGCACGCGCGGTGAGACCTGGCGCGGCACGGGCAGTCGGGTGCTGGCCCAGTTCCGGCCGCCCGCCGACCGGCCGGACGCGCCGAGCGGGCTCGCCTCCAGCGCCGACGGCTCCCCGGCATGCGGGTGCGGGAACCGCGCGTACTGGCGGGGTGTTGTGGAAGGCGCCCACCGGCCACTGGTACGTACTGGCCGCCGGGAGCGAGGAGGTCGCCTCGATCACGGCGAGCGGCGGGTGCGCGGGACGGCGACGGGGCGGCTGCTGGCGCTGCCCGCGCGGAAGGGCGACCGCGCCCGGCTCAACGCCCGCCTCGCGGACGGCGGTCGGCTCGGGCCGCTGCGCTGACGCTCCCCGCCCGCCGGGTTTCGCGTTCGCGATCGTAGAGTGTCCCCATGGCCACGGGGACCGGTACGCGTCGCAGGATGGGCGTCGAGCAGCGGCGGGAGCAGTTGATCGCCGTCGCGCTCGACCTGTTCGGCCAGCGTTCCCCGGAGGACGTCTCGATCGACCAGATCGCCGAGGCGGCGGGGATATCGCGGCCGTTGGTCTACCACTACTTCCCCGGCAAGCAGAGCTTGTACGAGGCGGCCGTGCAGCGGGCCGCGGACGATCTGGCGAGCCGCTTCGTCGAACCTCACGAAGGGCCGTTGGGCGCGCGGCTCCTTCGGGTGATGCATCGTTTCTTCGACTTCGTGGAGGAGCACGGTCCCGGCTTCTCCGCGCTGATGCGCGGCGGCCCGGCGGCCGGTGAGACCAGCGCGGCCGTCGACGGGGTGCGGCAGTCGGCGTACGAGCAGATCCTGGCGCACCTGGCCGTCGACCGGCCCACGCCCGGACGGAGCTGCTGGTCAGGTCCTGGGTGTCGCTGGCCGAGACGACGGCGCTGCTGTGGCTGGACGGCCGCGAGGTGCCGCGCGAGGAGTTGGAGTCGCAGCTCGTCCAGGACTTCGCCGCGCTGGGCGCGGTGAGCGCCACGTACGACGCGGAACTGGCCGAGGTGCTGCGGGCCGGGATCGCGGACGAGCCCGGCGACGGGCCCTTCGCCGATCTGCTCAACCGGCTCGTCCTGCTGGCGCCCGCGACCTGAACCACCGCGCGATCTTCGTGCGGTGGCGGCCGTCGCGCCGTCGAAGCACCGGGGATCGCCGCCGCGCTACGGCACCGCGTTGACGGCCACGGCACCGGTGTCGGAACCGGTTCCGGCATCGGCTCCGGCATCGGCCCCGGCGCCTCGCGTGCCCGTTCCGCGTGCGCCGGAATCAGCGTCCGTTCCAGCCGGTCCCGTCGCCCTCGACGCCGTCCCCGGCGTCCCCACGCGGTCGGGCGCGTCCCATCGCGGCGTCCCAGGCACCTCGCGTTCCCCTGTTCAGAGCCCGTTTTCGCGTTCCAGTGTCCCCAACTGCCCGGCATTCGTGGCGGCTGGGACAAGAGGCCACGCAAGCTCCGGTCATCCAGTCGGAATCACGCCGCACCACCGAAAGGCTCCCGTCGATGTCCAGCGCTCGTGCCTCCCGCACCCGCCTTCTGACCGCCGCCGCGACCGTCGCGATCGCCGCCCTCTCCCTGACCGCGTGCGGCGACGAGGGCAGCGACAACGAGGGCCGGTCCGAGAACGTCTCCTCGTCCGAGTCGCCCGGTACCGACGGCTCGAACGCCGACGCCGACGCGACCTCGACATCCGGCGGTTCGGGGACGGCCAGGCCGAGTCCGGTGGGTCTGGCGGGTCTAGCGGATCCGGCGGGTCCAGCGGAGACAGTGGGTCCGGCGCGTCCGGCGGTTCCGATGAGGGCGACGGCAAGACCGTCACCTGCGACGGCTCCAACACCAAGACCGTCGCCGCCCCGCTCAACCGCCCCGTGAACCACATGCTGCTCACCGTCACCAACACCGGCAGCGCCCCTGCGACCTCTACTTCTACCCGTCCGTCGCCTTCGGCGAGGCCCAGTCCCCGCCCCCGGTCATCGAGGAGTCCAAGCCCCAGGCCGTCGTCACCCTCGCCTCCGGCGAGTCCGGCTACGCCTCCGTGAACCTCTCCTCCTCCGACGGCAGCGGCGACCACGGCCACACCGAGAAGTCCCTCGCCGTGTACTTCCAGGGCCGCACCTCCGACGAAGAGGTCTCCTCCGGCGCCCACCCCGCGCTCCCCGAGAAGGGCGTCTACATCGACAGCACCCTCAAGGTGACCTACTGGCAGCGGTCGATGGACGACGCCGTCAGCTGGTGACCCACCCCCGACGGGCGGTGGCGCGGGGCACCGCCCGTGGGCGAGACGAGAACAGAGAACCGACGAAGACGATGCACACCGTGATCGACGCCGCGGCCCTCCGCGCCGGCACGGTGCCGCGGCGACACGGAGAGAGACATGCTGACCAAGCCCCAACCGTCCACGATGACCAGCGACAAGAGGATTCCGGTGGTGGTCCACGCGCCGGATCCGATCACCCGGGAAGGCGCGATGAGCCAGCTCCGGCGGCATCCGGAGATCCGCCTCGTCACCACGGCCGCGCCGGGTGACACCAGTGTGGCCGTGCTGCTCGCGGAGTCGTTCGACCACGCGCTGCTGACCCGGCTGCGGAAGGTCGTCCGCGCCGACGGCATGCGTCCGGTCCTGGTGGTCAACCGCATCCGCGAGGCCGAGTTGCTGGACGTCATCGAGTGCGGCGTCGGCGCCATCGTCTGGCGGCGGGAGGCCACCGACCGCCGACTGCTGCGGGCCGTGGCCTCGGCCTTCCGCGGCGACGGCGATCTGCCCTCGGACCTGCTGGGGCGGCTGATCAACCAGGTCGGCGCCATCCGCCCGGGGTCGGGGACGCTCCCGGCGCCCAGCCCGCCGGGCTCACCCCGCGCGAGGTCGAGGTCCTGCGGCTGGTCTCGCGGGGCCTGAACGGCGCGGAGATCGCCGAGAAGCTGTCCTACTCGGAGCGGACGGTCAAGAACATCGTCCAGGGCATCACCACACGGCTGGACCTGCGCAACCGCGCCCACGCCGTCGCCTACGCGCTGCGCGAGGGATACATCTCGTGATCCACGAGGTCGACGGACTGCTCCGGACCCTGCTCCAGGGCGGCGCGCAGTCCGGAAGTGACATCGAGACGGTCTTCGACGCCCCGACCGGCGAGTGGGACGTCCCGCGGGCGTTCACCTTCCGCCGAGAGGCCGCCGGACCGCCACGGTTGGCGGCGTACGGCACGGTCGGAGACGTAGAGGCCGGGCAGCGGATCGGCCGGGGCGGGAACGGCACCGTGATCACGAGGTCGATCGACGGTTGGAACGTGGACGCCGACGTCCCGCTGTAGTCATGGCGGCGCCTGGCAGCCGCTATACCTTCGGACATCGCTCTCTGCACCAGGGCGGGCCCCAAAAGACCTGGCGGGGCGCCGACGACCGGTCAAGAGTGAGGGACTCGCACATCCACCGACCCCTCCCGCCCCGTCAGGGCACAGCCCGACCCTCGTCAGCAGCGCGGAGAAGGACCAGGAACGGCTCATGAGCATCGCGCCCGGCGACACCCTCACCTCACGCGATCCCGACCCACAGGTCGACGGCGTCGTGGTCGGTTACCTCCAGCGGGTCGACGGGCTCTCCTTCCAGCAGGACGTCATCGAACACCGGCAGGGTGTGCGGCGTAACGCGCCGGACCGCTGTCCGGCCGTCGGCCGAGCAGGCGGTCGGCCGTGTTCACGAGGAGGTCGCCTCGTTCGTCGTCACCCGCGCCACGGAGAGGTGAACGGGACTCCTCGACAGGCTGGGCAGAGGGACCCGGGCGGCGCGCGACGCGCCGCCCGAGCAGACCGGCGTGACCGGTGCGGCCGGTGCGACCGGGCGGGCCGGGACGGCCGTGGGGCCGTCCCGGCCGAGACAACCGGTACCGCCGGGAGGCGCCTCGTCCGGCGTCCCCGAGGGAGGCGCCGGACACCGCGGCCGGGTCCGCCCGGAGCGCGGGGCGGCGGTCCGGGCCCAGGGAGCCCTCGCTGCCCCCGCCAGTCGCGCCCGCCCGGAGGAATCGGCCCTGCCCGGCGGCGCGTGGGGCGACGGTGCGACCTGCCTCGTCGCACCCTCTGGTGTCGACGCGTGCTTCGACGCCGACGGCCGTACCGCCGCACCGCCCCGGAAGCCACAGCGCGACCGGGGCATGATCGCCGGTGGCCCGGCGTTCGTGGAGGCCCCTACCCCGAACGCCGTGGCCACCGGTCCCGTCAGTACCGAGGGCGCCCGACCCGCCCTCCGCTACCCCGCCCTGAACACCGCGACCGTACGGCCGGGGACCGTGAAGGTGCCCGTGTCCCGGTCGTACGTGGAGCGCCTGACCACCGGGTCCGCGCCGTGGGCCTGGGCCGGGTGGAGGGCG
This sequence comes from Streptomyces sp. M19, assembly GCA_038070365.1. Lineage (GTDB taxonomy): Bacteria > Actinomycetota > Actinomycetes > Streptomycetales > Streptomycetaceae > Streptomyces. The sequence continues at coordinate 2,426,133 of JAMYWE010000001.1, forward strand.
TGGGGGTGCCCGCGAGGGCGGGGACGCGCTGGGCCCGCTCGGCGGGGTGGCGTTGAAGACCACGACGAGCGGGCCGAGGCGCATGGTGAGGACGCCGGGGTCTCGTCCGGGCCGGACAGCGGGAACGACAGGGCCGCCTGGACGCCGTCGGCCGTGGCCTGGTGGAAGACCCGCTCCGTGGTGCGGATGCGCAGCAGGTCGCGGTAGGCGGCCGAGGCGCCCTCGGTCTCCGCGTGGCCGGGGCGCAGCGCCGGGTCGGCGAGGAGGGGCCGCTCGTACGGCCAGGCCGCGGAGTTGTCGGCGGCCGGGGCAGGCCGCGGCCGAAGCCGTTGCCGTCCGCGGGGTTCCAGTGGATCGCGTTGAACCAGTCGCCGCTGTCGAAGGAGTTGCGGTCCAGGGACTTCGAGCGCAGCAGGTCGGTACCGGCCTGGCCGAGGACGGGGCCCTGGGAGAGCAGCGCGGTGGCCTGCGCCAGCACCTGCGCGCGGGCGCGGTCGGCGGGGCGGTGTCCGTGGGGAGTTTGAGGGCGAGGGCGTCGTAGAGGGTCTCGTTGTCGTGGGCGTCCACGTAGGCGAGGGCGTCGCCGGGGGCGGCGGCGTAACCGGCGGGCGCGCCGTTGTAGTCGACGTCCGAGCCCTTGACGCGACGGCCGCCGGTGTCGGTGAAGGTGAAGTCCCGCAGGCTGCCGGAGAGTCCGACCTTGATCAGGTCCTGGTCGTGCAGGAGCCGGGCCCGCTGCTCGTCCGGTGTGCCGTTCGCCGGGGAGGCGTTGGGGGCGGTGTACAGGCCGGAGGCGAAGCCCTGGACGCGGGGTCGGCGTCGAACGGGCCGCCGCCGCGCACCGCGTCGCGGGCCCGGTCGCTGAAGGTGGCGATGCCGGTGCCCGCCATGTTCGCCTGGGTGGCCTGCGGGAACCGGGCGTCGTCGGCGATCTCGCCGAAGTTCCAGCCCTCGCCGTAGAGGACGACCGCCTTGCCGTCGACGCCGTCCTTGGCGGGGGTGAGGGCGTCCAGGGCCTTGCGGACGGCCAGGATGTTGGCCTTCGGGTGGTGGCCCATGAGGTCGAAGCGGAACCCGTCGACCTTGTACCGCTTGGCCCAGGTCACGACGGAGTCGACGACGAGCTTGCCCATCATGGCGTGCTCGGGCGCGGTGTTGGCGCAGCAGGTGGAGGTGGCGAGGGTGCCGTCGTCCAGCAGCCGCTGGTAGTAGCCGGGCACGATGCGGTCCAGGACGGACCGGGGTCCTGGCCCGCGGCGGCGGTGTGGTTGTAGACGACGTCCATGACGGTGCGCAGCCCGGCGCCGTTGAGGCCCTGGACCATGCGGCGGAACTCCAGGGTGCGGGCGGTGCCGTCGGGTTCGGAGGCGTAGGAGCCCTCGGGGACGGTGTAGTGGAACGGGTCGTAGCCCCAGTTGTAGGCGTCGCGCGCGGCGGTCTCGGCGACGCAGCGCTGCTGGGCGTCGGAGTCGGGCGCCAGGGCGGGCAGGTCGCAGCCGGGTTCGGCCTGGTCGGCGCGGCGTTCGGGGACGGTGGCGAAGTCGAAGGCGGGCAGCAGGTGGACGTAGGAGGTCCCGGCGTCGGCCAGCCGCCGCAGGTGCCGCATGCCGTCGGAGCGGGTGTCGGTGAAGGCGAGGTACTGGCCGGGGTGGTCGCTGGTGGGGTCGGCGACGGAGAAGTCGCGGATGTGCAGCTCCTGGACGGCCGCGTCGCGCATCGGGACGGGCGCGGGTTTGCAGCGCGGCCCAGCCCGCGGGGCCAGCGCCGGGTCGGCCAGGTCGGTGACGAGGAGCGCGTGGAGTCCGCGGTGAGGGCGGTGGCGTACGGGTCGGTGACCAGGTTGGTGACGGTCTCGCCGACGGTGGGCGCCCAGACCCGGACCCGGTAGCGGTAGGGCTTGTCGCGCCAGCCGGGTGCCGGTGACGCTCCACACGCCGCTGTCGTCCGCGCGCCGCATGGGCACGGTGCGGCCGTCGAGTTCCAGGGAGACGGTACGGGCGGTGGGGGCCCAGACCGACAGGGTGGGGCGGCCGTGGTGGAAGACCGGGCCGAGGTGGGCGCGGCGGGCGGCGGAGGCGTACAGGTCGTCGAGGACGCCGGGGATCTGTACGCCCGTGCTGCGCAGCACCTCGCCGGTGGCGGCGGAGCGCTGGACGGCGACGACCTGGCCGCGCAGGGCGTCGGCGGCCCGGCCTCGGTCGCGGGAGTCGACGGCGAAGGCGGGTCGGTCCTTCAGGTGCGGGTACGCGGCGCGCTGCGCGGCGGTGAGCGAGGTCGGCGTCAGGCGCAGCGTCCTGCCGTCGGCCCGCGCCCCGCCGTCGGTAGCCGCCCGCTGGTCGCCGCCCGCCGTCCGGGGCCCAGCGCAGTTCCTCGCGGGTGGTCGTGCCCGCCGCGACCGGCCACACCACGGTGGCGCGGTCGATCCACTGGGCCTCGGCCCGGTCCGGGGTGGTGCGGCGTGCGCGGAGGGCTGCGCGGCGGGGCGGCCCAGGCGGCGGTCGCGGCCAGTGCCAGGGCGAGGGCGGCGGCGGTGCGGCGGAGGGCACGGCGGCCGAACACGGGGCGGATCACGAGGCGGATCACGGGGCGGGTCCCTTCGTCGGGCCCCGGCCTCCCCGTGGGGGCGGAGGAGACCGGGGTGGCCGCGAGACGGGGTTCGCCGTGCCGGGGCGGTCCGGCGTCGGCGCGCGGCCGGGCGGGGCGGTGGCGCGGGGCTAGGACTTGTCGTCGACGGCGGCACCGCACGTACGGGCCCCGGTGTGCAGGGCCAGGGCGGTGTCGGCGCCGAGGGTCGCGGTGAACTGCCCGGCGGAGTCGACCGTCACGGCCTTGCCGGACTGCACGTCGCAGTAGCCGCCGGAGGGCAGCGAGGTCTGGTAGGTGCGGGTGAGCGCGGAGCCCTCGTGGTTGATGGCCACGAACGCCTTGTCGCCGCGGCCGAACGCGACGGCGTTGTTCCCGTTGTCCCACCAGTTGGTGACGCCGGTGCCGCGGGCGGTGTTGCGCAGGGCCACCATGGAGATGATCTCGGGCCACTTGTGCTGGCACTTCCAGCCCCGGTCCAACACGCGTTCACCGTCCCGCCGTTGGGCGGCCCGGCGTCGTTGTCGGAGAACTCGTAGCCGGAGTGCACGTCCGGGGAGCCGTAGGGCCAGGCCAGCATGAAGACGTTGGCGAGGGTGTAGTCCGCGTCGTTCTTGTACGAGAGCGTGGAGCCGTTGCGCTCGGTGTCCCAGTTGTCGACGAAGACCCCGGACTGGCCGCTCGCCAGGTAGCCCCAGCCCTCGCCAAAGTTCTTCAGGTAGGCGAGCTTCTCGTTCAGGAAGACCCGCTTGAGGTCGCGCCCGTAGCGGAACTCCTGGACGTCGCCGGTGCCGAGGTACTCGGTGGGCGAGACCGCCTCGCCGTCCCCGTGGATCGCCTCCTGCTTCCAGTAGACGCCCGGGTCGCTCAACTGCCCTTGATGGCGGCCAGATCCTCGGCCGGGATGTGCTTGGCGGCGTCGATGCGGAGGCCGTCGACGCCGAGCGACAGCAGGTCGTTCAGGTACTGCGCGAGGCGGGAGCGGACGTAGGACTCGCCGGTGTCCAGGTCGGCCAGGCCCACGAGTTCGCAGTGCTGGACGTTCCAGCGGTCCTGGTAGTCGCTGATCTGCGCCGTGCAGTCGTCCATGTCCTGCGGCTGGTAGATGCCGGGGTAGGTGTACTTGCTGTACGAGGAGCCGCCGGTGCCGGTGCCGGAGCCCGCCGACATGTGGTTGATCACGGCGTCGGCGACGACCTTCACCCGGCGGCGTGGCAGGTGGCGACCATGTCGGCGAAGGCGGCGCGGTCGCCGAGCCGTCCGGCGATCCGGTAGCTGACGGGCTGGTACGAGGTCCACCACTGGCCGCCCTGGATGTGCTCGGTGGCCGGGGAGACCTCGACGTATCCGTAACCGGCCGGGCCGAGGGTGGTGGTGCACTCCCTGGCGACCGAGTCGTAGCGCCACTCGAAGAGTTCGGCGGTGACGTCCTTGGTGCCGGGGCCGCCGCCCGCGCCTGCTGGGCGGGCAGGGCGACGAGCGCCGCCGCACCCGCCACGAGGGCGAGGGCGGCGGCGAGGGTCTGCTGGCCATGGTTCCTCCTGCGGGGAGAACTGGACTGACGATTGAGCCTCGTGCGGCAACGCGCCATGCCCGTAAGGCCGTTGGGGATCACTTGCGGAGAGAGCGGAAGCGGTGCGGGGCGGTGCGGGGGCTTCGGTGGGGGAACGTACTGCCGCGATTTTCTTGTTGCAATACCTTTCGCAAGAGATTGCGGCGGTGTTACGTTCTGCCGGTCACCAACTCCGGTCCGGCCGGCCGGGGTCCATGACGGACCCCACGCGCCCGGCCGGTCGGGCCGGTTCCCCACCCCGTCAGGACTTGGTCGCGCCGGCCGTGAGCCCCGCGACCAGGTGGCGCTGGGCCCAGGCGAAGACGAGTGCCGCCGGGACGGCGATCATGACGGCGGCGGCGGTCATGGAGCCCCAGTCGGAGGTGTACTGGTTGACGAAGGTCTGGAGCCCCGCGGAGAGCGTCAGGTTCTCCTCGCCCGTCATGAAGGCGGAGGCGTAGGCGACTTCGGCCCAGGCGGTGATGAAGGTGTAGAAGGCCGTCACGGCGAGCCCCGGCTTGGCCAGGGGTACGACCAGGCGCCAGAACGTGCCGAAGGGGCTGAGGCCGTCGACCCGCCCCGACTCGTCGATCTCGACGGGGATGGTGTCGAAGAAGCCCTTCATCATCCAGGCGCAGAACGGCACGGCGACGGTGAGGTAGGTGACGACCAGCGCCACCGGGTGGTTGAGCCAGCCCAGCGTCGACATGATGTTGTACAGCGGCACGATGAGGATGGCCACGGGGAACATCTGGGTGATCAGCAGCAGCCACATCAGCGGACGCATGCCGGGGAAGCGGAAGCGGCTGACGGCGTAGCCGGTGGTGGCGGCGACGAAGACGCCGATGACGGTGGTGAGGAGCACCACCAGCAGCGAGTTGCCGAACCAGGTCAGGAACTCGGTGTCGTTCAGCACGTGGTCGTAGTTGCCGAGCGTCGGGTGCTTCACGACGGCGGTGGTGAACGACTCGCTCTTGGGCTTGAACGAGGTGACCAGCAGCCACAGCGGCGGGAAGACCGCGACGGCGCTGGCCGCGATCAGCGTCGCGTGCAGCCCGAAGGAGGCCAGGGGTGCGTCGTTGGTCGCGCATGGTTACCAGACCTCTCCTGCTTGCGGAGGGTGCGGCGGTAGACCACCGCGAACAGCATCAGGATGAGCAGGATCATCACGCCCCAGGCGGAGGCGTTCCCGAAGTCGCGCGGGCTGTCGACGAAGGAGAGCCGGTAGGCGTACGTCACCAGGATCTCGGTGCTGTCGCCGGGCCCGCCCCGGGTCAGCAGGTAGATCACCGGGAACATGTTGAACGTCCAGATGGTGCTGAGCAGGATCACCGTGGAGCTGACCGACCGCAGGCCGGGCAGCGTGATGTAGCGGAACCGCTGCCAGGGCTCGCGCCGTCCATCTCGGCGGCCTCGTACAACTCGCCGGGGATGGACTGGAGTCCACCGAGCAGCGCGACCAGCATGAACGGCACGCCGAGCCAGACGTTGACCGCGATGACCGAGAGCTTGGCCATGGTGGGGTCGTTGAGCCAGGGCACGGCGTCGATGCCGCCGCCGTCCAGGACCTTGTTGAGGATGCCGTTCTTCTCGTTGTAGAGCAGCCGCCAGGCGAAGACGGAGACGAAGGCGGGCACCGCCCAGGGCAGGATCAGCAGCGAGCGGTAGAGGGTCCGGCCGCGGAAGGTGCGGTTGAGCATCACCGACAGGCCCAGGCCGATGGTGAAGGACAGGGTCACGCAGGCGACGGTCCAGATCACCGTCCAGCCGAGCCGGTCCCAGAAGACCTGGTCCTTCAGGATGGCGGTGAAGTTGTCGAGCCCGACGACGTCGTAGGTCGCCGGTATGTGGTTGATGCCGATGGTGCGCTCGACGTTGGCCTCGTCCGCGTCGGTCAGCGACAGGTAGACGCCGCGGCCGAGCGGGTAGCCGATGATCACGCCGATCACGAGGGTGACCGGCGCGACCATGGCCCAGGCGTACCAGTGCCTGCTCAGGGCGTTGCGGATCACTTCCAGTCGTCCTTGAGGAGCTTGCGGTACGCGGCGGCGACGTTGCCCGCGGCCTTCTCGGGGTCGGTGCGGCCGGTGACGACGCCGGGGAACTCCACGAGGATCGCCTGGAAGAGGCTGTTGCCCTGCGGGATCCAGGGGCGCTCGACGGCCTTGTCGACGGCGGCCTTGAAGAACTTCACGTTGGCGTTGGCGGCGACCTTCGCGTCCTTGTAGACCGAGGTGCGGGTCGGCAGCAGGCTCAGCTTCTCGGTGGTGCGGGCCTGGACCTCGGGGAGCTCATGTACGCGGCGAAGGCGTAGGAGGCGTCGAGGTTCTTGGACCCGGCGTAGACCGTGAGGCCCTGGCCGCCCTGCGGGAGCCCTGGGACGTGCCGCCCGCCGGTACGGGCACGACGCCGAGGTTGGACTTGTCCTTGAACGCCTTGCCCGCGAGGGTGTCCTCGATCCCCAGGGGCCGTTGATCGTCATCGCGACGTCGCCGTTCTTGATGGCGTTCTGCATGTTGTCCCAGCCGTCGGTGGCGTCGGTCTCGGCGGCGCCGGACTTCACCAGGTCGCGGGCCTCGGCGAAGGCGCGCACCCCGCGGGTCGTCGACGGTGATCTTCTTGGCGTCGGTGTCGAGCAGGTCGCCGCCCTCGCCGTAGATGAACGGCAGGTACCAGTAGGCGTCGTCGCCGCGCAGGTACAGCCCGGTCTTGCCGGTCTTCTGCTTGATCTTCTTCGCGGCGGCCTTCAGCTCGGTCCAGCTGCCGGGCGGCTCGACCCCGGCGTCCTTCAGCAGCTTCTTGTTGTAGAAGAGGCCGAGGGTGTCGATGACCTGGGGCACCGCGTAGCTCTTGCCGTTCCACTTCGTGGCGGCCATGGCCTTCGGCAGGTAGTCGGCGGTGTCCTTCAGCGCCGGGGTGCCGTCGAGCGGGGCGAGATAGCCGATGTTGGCGAGGTCCTGGGTCCAGGCGACCTCGGCGCGCAGCACGTCGGGGCGCCGGAACCGCCGCTGCCCGCGGCGTTCTTGAACTTGTTCAGCGCCTCACCGAAGGGCACGTTCACGTAGTTCACGTGCACGTCGGGATGCTGCTTCTCGAAGTCCTCGGCGATCTGCCGGTAGGTGCCCTTCTCGGCCTCGTTGGAGGTGTCCCAGTAGGTGACCGTGCCCGAGATCTTGCCCGAGGACTTCTTGTCGCCGCTGTCGTCGCCGTCGCCACCGCACGCGGTCGCCGCGAGCGCCATGGCCGCGACGAGCGCAGTGGCCGCTATGCCACGTCGCATCTGAGCTCCTTGTCCGGGTGCCCGGCCGCGCCATCGCGGCGCCGGGCTGCGAGGGAACGTAACAGGGATGAATGCCTCTCGAAAGACCTTGCGGCAAATTTCTGCAAGAGAGCCTGCAAGGTCTTCCGCAAGCCCTGCGAGGCTGTTACGTTCCTGAACCGCAGACCCCGTCCGCTCTACCCGACAAGGGACAGCCACATGACCCAGGAGCTCACGACCTCCGCCCAGGCCGGTACGGCGCCCTCCTCCGGCCGCCCCGGCTGGTGGCGCGACGCCGTCATCTACCAGGTGTACGTGCGCTCGTTCGCCGACAGCGACGGCGACGGGATCGGCGATCTGCGCGGCGTGCGGGAGCGGCTGCCGCACCTGGCGCGGCTGGGCGCCGACGCGGTCTGGCTCACCCCTTCTACGCCTCGCCGCAGGCCGACGGCGGCTACGACGTGGCGGACTACCGCACCGTCGACCCCTGTTCGGCACCCTCGGCGACGCCGACGACCTGGTGCGCACCGCCCACGAGCTGGGCCTGAAGGTGATCGTCGACATCGTCCCGAACCACACCTCCGACCAGCACCCCTGGTTCCGCGAGGCGCTCGCGGACCGGCCCGGCGGCCCGGCCCGCGCCCGCTTCCACTTCCGCCCCGGCCGCGGCGCCGACGGCGAACTCCCGCCCAACGACTGGGAGTCGGTCTTCGGCGGCCCGCCTGGACCCGCGTCACCGGCCCGGACGACGCCCCTGAGGGCACCTCCCGGTCGACGACCGGGGAGAGTGGTACCTGCACCTGTTCGCGCCCGAACAGCCCGACCTGGACTGGGAGTCGGAGGAGGTCCGCGCGGAGTTCGAGTCGATCCTCACGTTCTGGCTCGACCTGGGCGTGGACGGCTTCCGGATCGACGTCGCGCACGGCATGGTCAAGGCCGCCGGGCTGCCCGACATCGGCCGCACCGAGCAGGCCAAGCTGATCGGCGCGCAGGTCCTGCCGTTCTTCGACCAGGACGGCGTGCACGAGATCCACCGCTCCTGGCGGCGGCTGCTGGACGCGTACGGGGAAGCGCACGGCAAGGACGTCATCGGGGTCGCCGAGGCGTGGGCCCCAGCGCCGAGCGGCTCGCCCTGTACGTACGCCCCGACGAGCTGCACCAGGCGTTCAACTTCCAGTTCCTGCGCTGCCCTTGGGACGCGGCGGCGATGCGCGCGACCATCGACGACTCGCTGGCCGCCACCGCCTCGGTCGGCGCCCCCACCACCTGGGTGCTCTCCAACCACGACGTGGTGCGGCACCCCACCCGCTACGCCGAGGACGGCCCGGAGCAGGGCTGCGCCGGGCCCGCGCCATGGCGCTGCTCACCCTCGCGCTGCCCGGCTCGGTCTACCTCTACCAGGGCGAGGAGCTGGGCCTGCCGGAGGTGACGGAGCTGCCCGACGAGGTGCGCCAGGACCCGGCGTTCCACCGCGCGGACGGGCAGGACGGCCACCGCGACGGCTGCCGGGTGCCCATTCCTGGACGCGGCAGGAGGGTTCGTTCGGCTTCGGCCCCGGCGGCAGCTGGCTGCCGCAGCCGGAGGACTGGGGCGCGCTGAGCGTCGAGGCGCAGTCCGGCGACCCGGACTCCACGCTGGAGCTGTACCGGGCCGCGCCGCGCTGCGCCGCGAACTGCCGGGGCTCGGTGACGGGGAGATGGCCTGGCAGGACGGTCCCGAAGGCGTCCTCGTACTGTCCCGGCCGGGCTTCGTGTGTACCCTCAACACCCGCCCCGGTCCGGTCGAACTCCGGCTCCCGGACGGCTGTTGCTGTCCTCCGCGGCCGTGCGGTCGGGGCCGGCGACGGTGCGCATTCCCGCCGAATCCTGTGCGTGGTGGGCAATCTGACATGCGCCCGGTACAGTCCACTGCCATGACCGCACGGCTTGCTGATATCGCAGCCCAGGCGGGGTCAGCGAAGCAACGGTCAGCCGCGTCCTGAACGGCAAGCCGGGAGTGGCCGCGGCCACCCGCGAGTCGGTCCTCGCCGCGCTCGACGTGCTCGGCTACGAGCGTCCGGTACGGCTGCGGCAGCGCAGCGCGGGCCTGGTCGGCCTGATCACCCCGGAGCTGGAGAACCCGATCTTCCCCGCCCTGGCCCAGGTGATCGGGCAGGCCCTGACCCGCCAGGGCTACACCCCGGTGCTGGCCACCCAGACCCCGGGCGGCTCCACCGAGGACGAGCTGACCGAGATGCTGGTGGACCGGGGCGTCGCCGGGATCATCTTCGTCTCGGGGCTGCACGCCGACACCACCGCCGACATGCAGCGCTACGACCAGCTGCGCGGCCAGGGCGTGCCGTTCGTGCTCGTCGACGGCTTCTCGCCGAAGGTGCGGGCGCCGTTCATCTCCCCGACGACCGGGCCGCCATGGTGCTCGCCGTGACGCATCTGGCCGCGCTAGGGCACACCCGGATCGGGCTGGCGCTCGGGCCCCGGCGGTTCGTGCCCGTCCAGCGGAAGATCGAGGGGTTCCAGCAGGGGATGCGGGAGCAGCTGGGGCTGTCCGCCGCGGACTGCGAGGAACTGGTCGAGCACTCTCTGTACACCCTGGAGGGCGGGCAGGCCGCGGCGGGCACCCTCATCCAGCGGGGCTGCACGGCCGTGGTGTGCGCGAGCGACATGATGGCGCTCGGCGCCATCCGGGCGGCGCGCCAGCAGGGCCTGGCCGTACCGCGGGACCTGTCGGTGGTGGGGTTCGACGACTCGCCGCTGATCGCCTTCACCGACCCGCCGCTGACCACCATCCGCAAGCCGGTCCAGTCCATGGGCCAGGCGGCGGTGCGGGCGCTGCTGGAGGAGATCGGCGGCACCGCCTCGCCCGCCACCCCGAGACCGCCAGGGCCCCGCTGTACAGCGAGTTCGTCTTCCTCCCGAGCTGGTGGTACGCGGTTCCACCGCGTCGGCCCCGCCGGGTGCCAGGAAGGGTGCGTAGCCTCCCGCGACCCTGGGGACATAAGTGACGAAGACCCGACCGGCGGATGATCTGCCGGACGGCCGTTTCTGGCACACTGGTGCTTTATGGGTGAAGCGAATGTGAGGATTCCGGATGACCGGACGGGCACCTCGTCACCCACCGAGGGGACCGAGGACCGACCGGCGGTAGAACGTACGCTCCTTTCCCGAATGCGATCCCCGCGCAGGCCGCGGCTGTGGTTCGAGATCGTGCTCATCGCGGTCAGCTACTGGACCTACACCCTGATCCGCAACGCCGCCCCGGAGCAGCGGGCGAAGGCGCTGCGCAACGCCGACTGGGTCTGGGACGCCGAGCACACCCTCGGCCTCGCCTTCGAACGCGGCGTCAACCACGCCGTCGACTCGGTCGACTGGCTCATCGTCGGCATGAACTACTACTACGCGACACTGCACTTCATCGTGACCCTCGGGGTGCTGGCGTGGCTCTACCGGCGGCATCCGGGGCGGTACGCGGCGACCCGGCTGGTGCTCTTCGCGACCACGGGCATGGCGCTGCTGGGCTACTACTTCTTTCCGCTCGCGCCGCCCCGGCTGATGCCCGGCGGGGACTTCATCGACACCGTCGTCACCCACCACACCTGGGGCTCGATGGCCTCGGGCAACCTCGCCGACGTGTCCAACCAGTACGCGGCCATGCCGTCGATGCACATCGGCTGGTCGACCTGGTGCGGCGTCACCATCGCCACGCTCGCCGGGCCGGTGTGGGTCAAGGCGCTGGGCGTGGCCTACCCGCTGGCCACCCTCACCGTGATCGTCTCGACGGCCAACCACTTCTGGCTCGACGCCGTGGGCGGCCTGATCTGCCTGGCCCTCGGCTTCGCCCTCGCCACCGCCTGGTACGGCTCGCTCCCTACCGGCTGCCCCAGGAGATCCCCAGCGGCTCCCGGCCCCGCACCCGGGCCCGCCTGAGCTTCATCCGCCCGTACCGCGCTCCTCACCGGCCGGTCATGCCCCGGTGGGCCGCCGTGACATGATCTCGGCTTGATGAGCACCACTCCAGCCTCGGCGGACACCGCCGCCCGCCCGTACCGCGCCTTCCCCGCCCCGCGCCGCCCGGCCGCGCTTCCCGCTGGTCGCCACCGACCTCGACGGGACCCTGCTGCGCGGCGACCACACCGTCTCCGCGCGCACCCGCGCCGCCCTGGCCCAGGTGACCGGCTCCGGCGCCCGCCACCTGGTCGTCACCGGGCGCCCGGCCGCCTCCTGCCGTGAGTTCCTGGTCGCCCTCGGCTACACCGGGCTCGCCGTCTGCGGCCAGGGCGCCCAGCTCTACGACGCCTCCGCCGACGTCCTGCTGGACTCCGCCGCGCTGGACCGCGATCTGGCGCGGGCGGTGGTGGCCCGCACGGAGGCGGCGCTCGGCGCGCGGCTGGAGCTGGCCGTCGTCACGGCGGCGCCGGAGAACCGGTTCGTCCTCACCCCCGCTTCAAGGACGAGCTGCGGCCGGGCTGGGGCCTGGTCGCGGACCGGGAGCGGCTGTGGGACGAGCCGATCGAGAAGGTGCTGATGCGCCACCTGACCCTGCCCGACGACGCGGTCGCCACCGCGGCGGCCGGGGCGGGCGGCGGCGAGGTGTCGGTGACGCTCTCGGAGAAGGGCATGATCGAGGTGCTGCCCGCCGGGATCGACAAGGCCCGCGGGCTGGCCCTGGCCGCCGGGCGCATGGGCTTCTCCCCGCCGACACCGTCGCCTTCGGCGACATGCCCAACGACCTGCCGCTGCTGGGCTGGGCCGGGTACGGCGTGGCCATGGGCAACGCGCACCCGCACTGAAGGCCGTCGCCGACGAGGTCGCCCCGGCCAACGACGAGGACGGGGTGGCCGTGGTGCTGGAACGCCTGTGGGCCACGGCGGGGAGCCCGCGCCGGTAGCCCGGCCGCGCCTACCCGGGGCCCGGCGCCGCGTCAGCTGTCGTAGTCGTAGAACAGCCGCTCCACCACCGCCCGCGCCCGGCGCGTCGTGCGGCGGTAGTCGTCGACCAGCTCCCCACGTGGCCGGGCCCGTAGCCCAAGTAGCGGCCCACCGCGGCCAGTTCGCGGCCGTGGGAGGGAAGGTGTCGCCGGGTCGGCCGCGGACGAGCATGACGCCGTTGCGCACCCGGGAGGCCAGCACCCACGCCTCGTCCAGGGTGCGGGCGTCGTCCGGGTCGACGAGCCCGGCGTCGCGCGCGGCGGCGAGGGCCGCGCGGGTGCGGGTGGTGCGCAGGGCGGGCACGTCGCGCGCGTGGCGCAGTTGGAGGAGCTGGACGGTCCACTCGACGTCGGACAGACCGCCGCGGCCGAGCTTGGTGTGGGTCGTCGGGTCGGCGCCGCGCGGCAGCCGCTCGGACTCCATCCGGGCCTTCAGCCGCCGGATCTCGCGCACCGCGTCCTCGCCAAGCCCGGCGGCCGGGTAGCGCAGCGGGTCGATCAGTTCGATGAAGCGCGCGCCGAGGCCGGGGTCGCCGGCGACCGGTTCGGCGCGCAGCAGGGCCTGGCTCTCCCACCCCAGGGACCAGCGGCGGTAGTACGCGGCGTACGAGGCGAGGGTGCGCACCAGCGGGCCCGACTTGCCCTCCGGGCGCAGGTCGGCGTCGATGAGCAACGGCGGGTCGGTGGTGGGGAGTTGGAGCAGCCGGCGCATCTCGTTGGCGAGGGCGAGGGCGGCCCGGTGGCCTCCTGCTCGTCGGTGCCCTCGCGGGGCTCGTGGACGAAGAGGAGGTCGGCGTCGGAGCCGTAGCCGAGTTCGTGGCCGCCGAAGCGGCCCATGCCGATGACGGCGAAGAGGGTGGGCGACTCCTCGCCCCAGGTGTCGCGCACGGCGGCGCGCAGGGCCCCGGCGAGGGTGGCGGCGGTGAGGTCGGAGACGGCGTCGCCCACCATGTCGATGAGCGCGGACTGCGTCCAGGGGCGCCGGGTTCCGCGGCCTCGGGGCCGCGGCGGCCTCGGGCGGCGGAACGGCCTGCGGGCCGCCGTTCGCGGCCCGTGAGCTTTCGATGATGTCGGCGGCGACCGTGCGGAACAGCTCGCGGCGGCGGACGCCGCGGGCGGCGGCGACGGCCCGTTCCGCGCCCTGCGCCCGGCCGACCGCCGCCAACACCTCCTGCTCCAACGCGGCCCGGCCGCGCGGTCGCAGGCCCTCCGGGTCGCCGAGCAGGGCGACCGCCTCGGGGCGCGCATCAGCAGGTCGGGCGCGAGGCGGCCGGTGGACAGCACCGGGCGAGGTTCTCCGCGGCGGCGCCCTCGTCGCGCAGCAGCCGCAGGTACCAGGGTCTTGCCCAGCGCGTCGGAGACCTTGCGGAAGCCGAGCAGGCCCGCGTCGGGGTCGGCGGAGTCGGCGAACCAGCCGAGCAGCACGGGCAGCAGGGTGCGCTGGATCGCGGCCTTGCGGGAGACCCGGAGGCCAGCGCCTCCAGGTGGCGCAGCGCGGCGGAGGGGTCGGCGTAGCCGAGGGCCTCCAGCCGGTGCCCGGCCTCCTGGTGCTCAACCGCACCTCGCCGGGCTCCAGTTGGGCGACGGCTTCGAGCAGCGGCCGGTAGAACAGCTTCTCGTGCAGGCGGCGCACCTCGCGCGCGTGCCGCCGCCACTCCTTGTCGAGTTCCGCCACCGGCTCCTGGCGAAACCCCAACGACCGCCCCAGTCGCCGCAGTTCGGCCTCGTCCTCGGGCATCAGGTGCGTACGGCGCAGCTTGTGGAGCTGGAGCCGGTGCTCCAGGGTGCGCAGGAAGCGGTACGCGGCGTCGAGGGCGGCGGCGTCCGAGCGCCCGACGTAGCCCCGGCGGCCAGCGCGGCGAGCGCGTCGAGGGTGGTGCCGCTGCGCAGCGAGGCGTCGGAGCGGCCGTGCACCAGTTGCAGCAGCTGCACGGCGAACTCGACGTCCCGCAGCCGCCGGGGCCGAGCTTGAGTTCGCGCTCGACACGGTCGGCGGGGATGTTGCGCACGACGCGGCGGCGCATCTGCTGGACGTCGGTGACGAAGTGGTCGCGCTCGACGGCCTGCCAGACGAAGGGCTCGACCGTGTCCATGTACTCCTGGCCGAGGGCGGCGTCCCCGGCGATCGGCCGGGCCTTGAGCAGGGCCTGGAACTCCCAGGTCTTGGCCCACCGCTGGTAGTAGGCGCGGTGGCTGGACAGGGTGCGCACCAGCGGGCCGTTGCGCCCTCGGGGCGCAGGTTGGCGTCGACGGGCCAGATGGTGCCCTCGACGGTGTTGGCGGAGCACACGCGCATCATGCGGGACGCGAGCCGGGTCGCGGCCTGGAGGGCGCCGCTCTCCGCGCCGTCCTCGCGAGCGGCGCCCGGGGCGGGCTCGGCGACGAAGATGACGTCCACGTCGGAGACGTAGTTCAGCTCGTGGCCACCGCACTTGCCCATGCCGATGACGGCGAGGCGGCAGGCGGCGGCGTCCTCGGGCTGCTCCTCGCGGGCGATCTCCAGCGCGGCCCGCACCGTGGCGGTGGCCAGGTCGGCGAGTTCGGCGGCGGTCTCGGCGACGTCGGTCGTGCCGCACACGTCGCGGGCGGCGACGTTCAGCAGCGCGCGGTGGTAGGCGGCGCGCAGCGCGTCGGGCGGAGAGCCCTCCCGGGCGGCCCCAGACCCCTCGGCCAGCGCCTGCTCGAACTCGCCGGTCTCCGGGTGCAGATCGGCCAGGTCGTAGCTGACCAGCGCGTCCCAGTCGCCCGGGTGGCGCGCGAGGTGGTCACCCAGCGCCTCGGACGCGCCGAGCACCCCGAGCAGCCGGTCGCGCAGCGGCTTCGCGGTGACCAGGGTGTCCAGCAGGGTCTGCCGGGAGTCGCTCGCGGGCGCCCGCCCGCCGGGCGCCCGGCGGTGTCGGGCAGCGCCTCGACGAGGCGGGCCAGGCCACGCAGCGCCAAGTCGGGGTCGGCGGTGGCGCCGAGCGCGTCGAGCAGCACCGCGTCGCCGCGTACGGGCGCGAGTTCGGGCTGGTCGAGCAGCCGCTCCGCGCTCGCCGGGTCGGTGAACCCGTACCGCAGCAGCCGCCCGAACCTGCTGTCCCGTCGCCCGTGCAGCACGGCGCACCACCTCTCCCACCACCGTCATGATCCGCTCTGCGAGCTTAATCCTCGGCCGGGAGACCGCCCCTACAGCACGGGCAGGTTCTTGCGGAGTTCGAACGGGTGACCTCCGAGCGGTACTCCTCCCACTCCTGCTTCTTGTTGCGCAGGAAGAAGTCGAAGACGTGCTCGCCGAGGGTCTCGGCGACCAGTTCACTGCGCTCCATCAGCGCGATGGCCTCGCCGAGGTTCTGCGGGAGCGGTTCGATGCCCATGGAGCGGCGTTCCGCGTCGGACAGCGCCCACACGTCGTCGTCGGCGCCCGCGGGCAGTTCGTAGCCCTCCTCGATGCCCTTCAGACCGGCCGAGAGCAGCACCGCGTACGTCAGGTACGGGTTGGCGCCGGAGTCGATGGAGCGCACCTCGACCCGGGTGGAGCCGGTCTTGCCGGGCTTGTAGAGGGGACGCGGACCAGTGCGGAGCGGTTGTTGTGGCCCCAGCAGATGTACGAGGGGCCTCGCCGCCCGCGCCCGCGGTGCGCTGGGAGCCGCCCCAGATCCGCTTGTAGGAGTTCACCCACTGGTTGGTGACGGCGGAGATCTCGGCGGCGTGCCGCAGCAGTCCGGCGATGAAGGAGCGGCCCACCTTGGAGAGCTGGTACTCGGCGCCGGACTCGTAGAAGGCGTTGCGGTCGCCCTCGAAGAGCGACAGGTGCGTGTGCATGCCGGAGCCGGGGTACTCCGAGAACGGCTTGGGCATGAACGTGGCCTGCACGCCCTGCTCCAGCGCGACCTGCTTCATCACCAACCGGAAGGTCATGATGTTGTCGGCGGTGGACAGCGCGTCGGCGTACCGCAGGTCGATCTCCTGCTGGCCGGGGGCGCCCTCGTGGTGGCTGAACTCGACCGAGATGCCCATGGATTCGAGCATGGTGATGGCCTGGCGGCGGAAGTCCATGCCGACGTGCTGCGGGGTGTGGTCGAAGTAGCCGGAGGAGTCCGCGGGGACCGGGCGGCTGCCGTCCACCGGCTTGTCCTTGAGCAGGTAGAACTCGATCTCGGGGTGGGTGTAGAAGGTGAACCCGAGGTCGGAGGTCTTGGCCAGGATCCGCTTGAGCACATAGCGCGGGTCGGCGAACGAGGGCGAGCCGTCCGGCATCAGGATGTCGCAGAACATCCGGGCGGTGCCGGGGCCTCGGCGCGCCAGGGCAGGATCTGGAAGGTGCCGGGATCCGGCTTGGCGATCATGTCGGACTCGTACACCCGGGCGAAGCCCTCGATCGCCGAGCCGTCGAAGCCGATCCCTCGTCGAAAGCCTGCTCCAGTTCGGCGGGCGCGACGGCCACGGACTTCAGGAAGCCGAGGACGTCGGTGAACCACAGCCGCACGAACCGGATGTCGCGCTCTTCCAGGGTACGGAGCACGAACTCCTGCTGCTTATCCATGGTCCCCTATCCTTGCAGGTCAAACGGCTCTTACAGCGGGCCTTGGGGCACCGTGAGGAACCCCAGTATCACGAAGGGGATTTCCGGCAGGTTTCGGGTCGCCGCCGCTCGCCTGTCGCTCCCGTATACGCGATGTCTGCATCGTACGTTCGCATGGACCGATGGGTTCCGCCCGATCGCGGTCGGAATGCGGGCGGGCGGCGGACGTGCCGGAGCGGGTGCCGCCGGGTCCCCGCCCGGTATCGCGTCAGACAGACGATTACACTGGGCCGCGTGCCTCAACTTCGTCTCGCACTGAACCAGATCGACGCGACCGTCGGCGACCTCACCGCCAACGCCGAGGCGGTCCTGCACTGGACGCGGCACTCCGCGGAGCAGGGCGCCCACCTGGTGGCGTTCCCGGAGATGGCGCTGACCGGCTACCCCGTGGAGGACCTCGCGCTGCGCTCCTCCTTCGTCGAGGCGTCCCGCGCCGCGCTGCGCGACGTCGCCGCCCGGCTGGCCGCCGAGGGCCTGGGCGAGCTGCCGGTGGTCCTCGGCTACCTCGACCGCAGTGAGCAGGCGCAGCCCAGGTACGGGCAGCCGCCGGGGCCCGCGCAACGCGGCGGCGGTGCTGCACCGCGGCACCGTGGCGCTCACCTTCGCCAAGCACCACCTGCCGAACTACGGCGTCTTCGACGAGTTCCGGTACTTCGTGCCCGGCGAGACGCTGCCCGTCGTCCGGGTGCACGGCGTCGACGTGGCGCTGGCCATCTGCGAGGACCTGTGGCAGGACGGCGGGCGGGTCCCGGCGGCGCGCAGCGCGGGCGCCGGGCTGCTGCTGTCGATCAACGCCTCGCCGTACGAGCGGAACAAGGACGACACCCGGCTCGAACTGGTCCGCAAGCGCGCCCAGGAGGCGGGCTGCACCACCGCCTACCTCGCCATGATCGGCGGCCAGGACGAGCTGGTCTTCGACGGCGACTCGATCGTGGTCGACCGGGACGGCGAGGTGATCGCGCGCGCCCCGCAGTTCGCCGAGGGCTGCGTCACCCTCGACCTGGACCTGCCGCACGCCGCGGCGGACGCGCCCGAGGGGTGGTGGACGACGGGCTGCGGATCGACCGCCTGGTCGTCTCCGAGGACCCGCTGCCCGCGTACCCGCCGGAGCTGACCGGCGGGGTGGCGGACCGGCTGGAGGACGACGAGGAGATCTACACCGCGCTCGTGGTGGGGCTGCGCGTACGCCGCCAAGAACGGCTTCCGCAGCGTGCTGATCGGCCTCTCCGGCGGCATCGACTCCGCGCTCGTCGCCGCCCTCGCCTGCGACGCGGTCGGCGCCCAGCACGTGTACGGGGTCGCCATGCCCTCCCGCTACTCCTCGGAGCACTCCGTCGCCGACGCCGCCGAGCTGGCCCGCCGCACCGGGCTGAACTTCCGCACGGTGCCCATCGGCCCGATGTTCGACGCGTACATGGGGTCGCTGGGCCTCACCGGGCTCGCCGAGGAGAACCTCCAGTCCCGGCTGCGCGGCACCATGCTGATGGCGCTGTCCAACCAGGAGGGCCACATCGTCCTCGCCCCGGGCAACAAGTCCGAGCTGGCCTGCGGCTACTCCACGCTCTACGGCGACTCCGTCGGCGCGTACGGGCCGATCAAGGACGTCTACAAGACCTCGGTCTTCCGCCTCGCGAAGTGGCGCAACCGCGCCGCCCTGGAGCGCGGCCAGACGCCGCCGATCCCGGAGAACTCCATCACCAAGCCGCCCAGCGCCGAGCTGCGGCCGGGCCAGGTGGACACCGACTCCTCCCCGACTACGACGTCCTGGACCGGATCCTGGAGCTGTACGTCGACCGGGACCAGGGCCGGGAGCGGATCGTGGCGGCGGGCTTCGACGACGAGCTGGTGGTGCGGGTGCTGCGGATGGTCGACACCGCCGAGTACAAGCGGCGCCAGTACCCGCCGGGCACCAAGATCTCCGCCAAGGGCTTCGGCAAGGACCGCCGCCTGCCGATCACCAACCGCTGGCGCGAACGGAGCTGACCGGTCCGGTCCGGTCCAGGCGCGGGCCACGGCCCGCCCGGACGGCGGCGGCTACTGCCTCCGGTCTGGCAGCCACTGCCTCCGGTGCGCGGAGGCGCGCCACGCGAAGGCGCGTCGTCGTCGGCACGCCCGCGGCGGCCTGCCCGCTCGTGTCGGTCCAGGCACGGGCCACGGCCCGCCGCGCTGTCGGACGTGTGCGACGCGGGGCTCGACTTCTCGCGGCCCCGCCCGGGCCGTGGCCCGCGGGCGGGCGCGGTGTCCGCGTCTCAGTGGCCGACCGGCACCTCGGCCGGTTCGCCGCCGCGGGCGACGACGCGGGAGGTCTCCCGTCCGCGCCGCGGTCCAGGCGGCCCGCGGTGACCGCGATGGCCAGGCCGACGACGGCCAGCACCGCGCCGACCAGGGTGGGCGAGGTCCAGCCCCAGCCCGCGGCGATGGCGACGCCGCCGAGCCAGGCCCCGCCCGCGTTGGCCAGGTTGAAGGCCGAGTGGTTGGAGGCGGAGGCCAGGGTGGGGGCGTGGCGGGCCTTGTTCATCACCAGCATCTGGAGCGGGTGGTGGTCATGAAGCCGACCGCGCCGAGCACCACGACCGTCACCAGCGCCGCCCACTTCACGTGGACCGTGAGGTCGAAGACGACGAGCGTGACGGCGAGGGCGCCGAGCGACCCGTACAGCGTGGGCCGCAGCGCCCGGTCGGTGAGCGGCCCGGCGAGCAGCGCGCCCAGGGTCATGCCGATGCCGAAGAGGGCGAGCACGAGGGTGACGGAGGACTCGGCGAAGCCGGTGACCTCGGTCATCATCGAGGCGAGGTAGCTGTAGACCGCGAACACGCCGCCGAACCCGAAGACGGCCGTGAGCAGGGCGAGCAGCACCTGCCGGTCGCGCAGCGCGCCCAGCTCGTGGACCAGGCCGGTCTGCCGCTCGACGGGCATCGGCGGGAT
Organism: Streptomyces sp. M19; assembly: GCA_038070365.1. Classification (GTDB taxonomy): domain Bacteria; phylum Actinomycetota; class Actinomycetes; order Streptomycetales; family Streptomycetaceae; genus Streptomyces. The sequence goes on from JAMYWE010000001.1 coordinate 2,445,939, forward strand.
GAGCCGGGCGAGGGCCGCCATGGACAGCAGGCCGATCGCGGCGACGACGAGGAAGGTGGCGCGCCAGCCGAGGTGCTGGCCGAGCAGGGTGGCGACGGGGACGCCGACGATGTTGGCGACGGTCAGGCCGAGGAACATCGTGGCGACGGCGCGGGCCCCGCGGTCCTCGGAGACCAGGCGCGCGGCGACGACCGCGCCGACGCCGAAGAACGCGCCGTGCGGCAGCCCGGCCAACACCCGGCCCACGAGCAGCAGCTCGAAGTTCGGGGCGAACGCGGAGGCGAGGTTGCCGACGGTGAACACGGCCATCAGGGAGAGCAGCATCCGCTTGCGCGGGACGCGCGAGCCGAGTGCGGTGAGCAGGGGAGCGCCGATGACGACGCCCAGCGCGTAGGCGGAGACGAGGTAGCCGGCGGTCGGCACGGAGGTGCCGAGATCGTCCGCGACGTTGGGCAGCAGGCCCATCATGACGAACTCGGTGGTACCAATGCCGAAGGCGGATATCGCCAGCGCGAGAAGCGCCAGGGGCATGAGAGACCTTTCAGGGGCGGAGAGAGACGGGGACGTCTATGTTCTCTGTCGGAACAAAGTCTCTCATCCGTTTTGTTCCGCCGTCGTTCCGGCAGATGAACGCGGAGTTAGATCTTGTAGGACGCGGCCACCGGCAGTGGTCGCTCCCGGTCCGCGGCAGGCTCCACGCCGAGACCGGGTCCACCCGCGCCCCATGATCTGGTCGATCCGCGCCATCGGGAACTTCGCGGGCCAGCTGAAGCCGAACCCGTCGCCCGCCGCGCCCTGCGCCGAGCGCAGGTGCGCGGTGACGGGGCGAGCGCGCGGTCGTTCATCGTGCCGTTCAGGTCGCCCAGCAGGATGACCCGCCCCAGCTTCTCGGTCTCGATGGCCTGGCCCAGCGCGGCGGCGCTGGCGTCGCGCTGCCCGGCGGTGAAGCCCGCGTTGAACTTGACCCGCACGGACGGCAGATGGGCCACGTACACCGCGACCTCGCCGCGCGGCGTGGTGACCGCCGCGCGCATCGCCCGGGTCCAGCCCATCTTGATGTCCACCGGACGCGCGCCCGACAGCGGGTACTTGCTCCACAGCCCGACCGTGCCCTGCACCGTGTGGTACGGGTACGTGTCCGCCAGCACCTTCTCGTACGTGGGGGCGGCGCGGGAGGTCAGCTCCTCCAGCGCGACCACGTCGGCGTCGGCGGCGGCGACGTCCTTCGCGGTGCCGCTCGGGTCGGGGTTGTCGGCGTTGACGTTGTGCGTGACGACCGTCAGATTGCCGCCGGTGCCGGACTTGTCACCGAACATCAGGCCGCCGAAGAGGTTGAGCCAGACGGCGACCGGCAGCACCAGCGCGATCAGGGCGGTCGCCGAGCGCCGGACGAGCGCGAGGATCAGCAGGACCGGCACGAACACGCCGAGCCAGGGCAGGAAGGTCTCCAGCAGACTGCCCAGGTTGCCCACGCGGTTGGGGATCTCGGCGTGGAAGACCATCACCAGCGTGAGCAGCACGCAGATCGCCGCGAGCACCAGTCCGCGCCGCCAGATTCCGCGGTCGTGCCGCAGCTGGTCCAGCCGGTCCAGCAGGCGCCGGGTCCGGGAGCCGGTCCGCTCGGGCTCGTCCCCGTGCTGTCCCGTCTCCTTCGTGTGCGCCTGCGTCATCCGCTGTCCCTCGCTCCTCGGCGGCCACGCCCTGTCACAGCGCTCTCATGGCCCTCAGACCATAGGCGATGACCAGGACTTTCCCGGACGCTCAGGCCGAGCGTCCTCCATGGTGAGGACGACCGTACCGGTGGCGGGAGTTCCTCGGGGCGGGTTGGGCGGGGCGCTGTGACACAACGGGCACACAGTGCGGACCTCACGGCCCGTACGGCGGTGTGACACGGCCCGTACGACACCGCCGTACGGGCCGGAGGACACCGCCGCGACGGGCCGGACGACGCCGTCGCGCGCCCCTTGAGGGGCGTCAGGAGCGGGGCGCACGCCCCAGGACGGCGTCCACGATCCGCTCCGGCAGGTCCTCCGAGAGCGGCTGCCACGCGTGCAGGATCGACCGGACCAGCATCGGCCCGGTGAAGAGGTCCTCCAGCAGTTCCACGTCCCACCCGGCGTCGATCTCGCCGTCGGCGATGCCGCGCCGCAGCACGGCCCGTACCTGCTCACGCCGGGCCTCTATGACGTTGTCGCGGTACTCGCGCCACAGCGTGGGTGGGCCTGCATCTGGGCGATGACGGTGCGCAGCAGCGCGGAGTTGCGCTTGGCCAGACCCCGGCGCCGTACGAACTCCACGACCCGCACCAGGTCGTCGCGGACCGATCCGGTGCTGGGCTGGGCCTCCGGGTCCGCGTCCAGGGAGCGCATGACGTCGATCATCAGCGCCTCCTTGCCCGGCCAGCGGCGGTAGACGGTGGCCTTGCCCACGCCCGCCTCGCGCGCGATGCGCTCCATGGACAGGTCGCTGATCGTGGCGCCGTCCTCGATGAGCCGCAGCACGGCCTCGATGATCGCGGCGTCCGCCTCGGCGCTGCGGGGCCTGCCGCGGACCCGGGGCGCGGCGGCGGGCGGGCCTTGCGGCACCCGACGGGGCGGGGACGGCGGCCGGGCCGTCCGACGCCGGGGCGGGTCGGCCGTCGGGCCCGCCACCGGGTCGCCTGGTGCCGGGTCATCGGCCCGCCCCGTGTCCGCGGGCTCCCGCTCCCGCCCGGCCCGCTCGGCCTGGTCCTTCGGGGCCCTGCCCGGCAGGAAGAGGCCGACGACCAGCGCGCCGAACAGCGCGACGCCCGCCGAGCCGAGCGCGGTGACGTGCATGGCGTGCAGGAACGCGTCGTTGGCGGGGCCGACCAGCGCCTGCCCCTGGGCCCGAGCCGGTCGGCGAGGGCGAGGGTGGCCTCGATGGACTCGCCCGCCGAGTGCCGTACGGAGTCGGGCAGGCCGGGGACGGCGTCGAGCGTGCCGCCCATCCGCTCGCGGTAGTTGGCGGAGAGCACCGAGCCGAGGACGGCCACCCGAGGGCGCCGCCGACCTGCCGGAAGGTGTTGTTCAGGGCCGAGCCGGACCCGGCCTTCTCACGCGGCAGCGTCTGCATGATGGACACCGTGACGGGCGGCATGGTGTGCGCCATCCCCGCGCCCTGGAGGAAGAACAGCACCTCCAGCACCCACAGCGGGGTGTCCGCGTCGAGCAGCAGGAAGCCGGACATGGTCAGGGCGATCAGCAGCATGCCCGCGGCGCACACCACCCGGGCCCCGAAGCGGTCCACGACCAGCCGGCGCGCGGCGCGAAGATCAGCTGGGCGACGGCGAGCGGCAGGATCAGCAGGCCGGACTGGAGGGGCTGTAGCCGCGCACGCTCTGGATGTAGAAGACCATGAAGAACGTCACGCCCATGAGGGCGAAGAAGACCAGCGCGATGGCGGCCACGGCGGCGGCGAACGCGGGCTTGCGGAAGTAGCCGACGTCCAGCGACGGGTGGTCGCTGCGCTTCTCGTGCCACACGAACACGGCCAGGACCGCGACGCCCGCCAGCAGCGTGCCGAGCGCCTGCGGGTCGGTGAAGTCGGCGAGCTGGCCGCCCTTGATGATCCCGTAGACCAGCAGGACCAGGCCGACGACGGAGAGCAGGACGCCCGCCGGGTCGACCCGGCCCGGCGCCGGGTCCCGGAGTCGGGCACCAGGACCACCATGGCGATCACCGCGGCCACCACTATCGGCACGTTGACCAGGAAGACCGAGCCCCACCAGAAGTGCTCCAGCAGCAGCCCGCCGGTGATCGGCCCGACGGCGATGCCGAGGCCGACGGCCGCGACCCAGATGCCGATGGCCCGGGGCTGCTCGTCGCGCTCGAAGACGTTCACCAGGATCGCGAGGGTGGCGGGCATCACGAAGGCGGCGCCGAGGCCCATCAGGGCGCGGTAGCCGATCAGTTCGCCAGGGGAGCCGGAGAAGGCGGCGAGCGCGGACCCGATGCCGAACACCACCATGCCGCCGAGCAGCACCTTCTTGCGGCCGAAGCGGTCGCCGAGCAGCCCGGCGGAGAACAGCAGCCCCGCGAAGACGAGCGTGTAGGAGTTGATCGCCCACTCCAGCTCGCTCTGCGTGGCGCCGAGACCGGTGGGCTCGGGCGAGGCGATGGTCTTCATCGCCACGTTCAGGATCGAGTTGTCCAGTACGACGACCAGCACGCTGAACATCAGGACGACCAGGATCGCCCACCGCCTGCGGTGGATCGCCTCGGGACACGGCGCTCGGCGGGAGCGCCCGCGGTATCGGTTGCCATACGACCCAGGCTAAACGCATTTCGATACGGAACCGTTCCGTATTGGAAAGTCTTTACGAAAGGTGGCTCTTCCCCTTGTGGGCGGCGCGTGCCAGCATGGACGGGTCCGGAGACGCCGTCAGGGCGCTTCGAGATGACGAACAGGAGCCATCGGCATGACGCTCAGCTCTGCCCGGAAACAGCCGCCCGGTCCCGACAGCAGCCCCCGGCCCCGGCCTCCAAGGCGCTGTACGGGGGACCGGATCCCGCCGGATCACCGTCCGCGACATCGCCGCCGCCAAGGAGCGCGGCGAGAAGTGGCCCATGCTCACCGCCTACGACGCGATGACCGCGTCCGTCTTCGACGAGGCCGGGATCCCCGTGCTGCTCGTCGGCGACTCGATGGGCAACTGCCACCTCGGCTACGAGTCCACGGTGCCCGTCACCATGGACGAGATCACCCTGCTCGCCGCCGCCGTGGTACGCGGCAGCAAGCGCGCCCTCATCGTCGGCGACCTGCCCTTCGGCTCGTACCAGGAGGGCCCCGTGCAGGCGCTGCGCAGCGCCACCCGCATGGTCAAGGAGGCGGGCGTGGGCGCCGTGAAGCTGGAGGGCGGCGAGCGCTCGGCCCACCAGATCGAGCTGCTGGTGCAGTCCGGCATCCCGGTCATGGCGCACGTCGGTCTCACCCGCAGTCCGTCAACGCCTACGGCGGCTACCCGGTGCAGGGGCGCGGCGAGGAGGCCGCGCAGCAGCTGCTGCGCGACGCCAAGGCGGTCCAGGACGCGGGCGCCTTCGCGGTCGTCCTGGAGACGGTCCCGGCGGAGGTGGCCGCCGAGGTCACCCGCTCGCTCCACATCCCGACCGTCGGCATCGGCGCGGGCCCGGAGTGCGACGCGCAGGTGCTGGTGTGGACCGACATGGCGGGCATGACGGCCGGGCGCACGCCGCGGTTCGTCAAGCGCTACGCCGACCTGCGGCAGAGCCTCGGCGACGCGGCGCGCGCGTACGCGGACGACGTGGTCGGCGGCGCGTACCCGGCCGAGGAGCACTCCTTCCGCTAGAAGCCCACCGCTTCCCCGGGTGGCCACCGCTGCCCGCCCGGGAAGCCGCCGCCTCCGCCGGAAGCCACCGCTCCGGCCCACGAGAAGCCACTGCGGTACACCGACAGCCCGCCGACCGCTCCCCACGCACCGTCGGCGGGCTGTCCGCCGTCCGGCCGAGGTTGTCCACAGGCTGTCGGTGGTCTGTCGGTGGCGGCTGTCATCGTGGTCGACATGACGCGATTCGAGAAGAACTCCGGGGCCGGAACGCCGTCGAAGTACGGGGTTGGTGAAGCACTTCGGCGCCACCAAGGCCGTCGACGGTGTGGACCTGGACGTGAGGGAGGGCACCGTCCTCGGTGTCCTCGGCCCGAACGGGGCCGGGAAGACCACGCTGGTGCGGTGCCTGTCCACGCTGCTGGTGCCGGACGCGGGCACCGCGACCGTCGCCGGGTACGACGTGGTGCGCCAGCCCCGGCAGCTGCGCCGGACCATCGGCCTGACCGGGCAGTACGCCTCGGTGGACGAGAAGCTGTCCGGCTGGGAGAACCTGTACATGATCGGGCGGCTGCTCGACCTGTCCCGCAGGAGTCCCGCGCCCGCGCCGACGGGCTGCTGGAGCGGTTCTCGCTCACCGACGCGGCCAAGCGGCCGGTGGGCACGTACTCGGCGGCATGCGGCGCCGCCTGGACCTGGCCGCCTCCATGATCGGGCGCCCCGCCGTGCTCTACCTGGACGAGCCGACGACCGGCCTGGACCCGCGCACCCGCAACGAGGTGTGGGACGAGGTCAAGCGCATGGTCGCCGAGGGCGCGACGGTGCTGCTCACCACGCAGTACATGGAGGAGGCCGAGCAGTTGGCGGGCGAGCTGACCGTCATCGACCGCGGCAAGGTCATCGCCGAGGGCCGGGTGCACGAGCTGAAGGCCAAGGTCGGCGGGCGCACCCTGCGGATCCGCCCCAGCAGGACCCGGGCGCGAGCGCCCAGCAGGAGGCGGACGAACTGCACCGGCTGGTGGGCGCCATCGCCCAGGCCGGTCTGGAGGGCGTCGGCGGCGCCACCGCCGACGTCGAAGAGGGCCTGGTGAACGTGCCGATCATCAGCGACGAGCAGCTCACGGCGGTGGTCGGCCTGCTCGGCAGACGTGGCTTCAAGATCGCCGGTATCGACACCCATCTGCCCAGCCTGGACGAGGTGTTCCTGGCCCTGACCGGCCAGAAGACCTCCACCCCGCAGGACGCGCCCGACAGCGCCGACACCGTTGAGGAGGTGGCGGCATGACGGCCGTGACCGTGGACACCGCCCCGCGACCGCCCGCGACCGCGCCGACGAGGGCCGGATCGGGCTGCGCGCCAACCTGCGGCACATCGGCGCGCTGGTGCGCCGCAACGCCCTCCAGATCAAGCAGGACCCGGAGTCGATGTTCGACGCCGTGCTGATGCCGATCGTCTTCACGATGCTGTTCGTGTACGTCTTCGGCGGCGCCGTCGGCGGCAGCCTCGGCGGCGACCGCTCGGTGTACATCAACTACGTGATCCCCGGCCTGATGGCCATGGGCGGGCTGAACATCGCGATGTCGGTCGGCACGGGCGTCAACGACGACTTCAACAAGGGCGTCATGGACCGGTTCCGGACCATGCCCATCGCCCGCTCCTCGGTGCTGATCGCCAAGCTGACCGTGGAGACGGGCCGGATGCTGGTCTCGACGGTCATCCTGCTGACCGTGGGCTTCGCCATCGGCTTCGACCTGAAGACCGGCCCGCTGGACCTGCTCGCGGCCGTCGCCCTGTCGCTGGCCTTCGGCTCCTCGCTGACCTGGATCTTCATGCTGCTGGGGCTGTCGATGAAGACCCGCAGGCGGTCCAGGTGTGGGCTTCCTGGTGATCATGCCGCTCCAGTTCGGCTCCTCGATCTTCGCCCCGCCCGGCACGATGCCGGGCTGGCTGGAGTCCTTCACCGAGTACAACCCGCTGTCCCTGCTGGCCGACGCGGCACGCGCGCTGCTGAACGGGAGGGCGCGGTCGCCCACCCGGTGCTGATGACGCTGGCCTGGTCGGTGGGGATCACGGTGGTCACGGCGCCGCTGGCGGTGCGGAAGTTCCGCGACAAGACGTGACGCGGGGCTCGGACCCGCACCATCTCCGGCACCCGCGACGTCGCCCTCCTCCTCGGCTCCCTGAAGTCCCTCAGCGAAGTCCCTCAGCCGAGGAGGAGTGCGGTGGCCTCCTCCAGCGGCAGCCGGGTGCCGTCGTCGTACGCGTCCCGGTACGCCGCCTCGCCCAGCACCGCCCCCGCCGACTCCGCCGTGTCCCGCCAGCTGTCCAGCTCCGTCTTCGGCACGTGGAACCCTCCGGCCGCAGCACGTCGTACGCCCCGAGCAGCCGCGCGCGGCCAGCGCCGACTCCCGGCCGCCGATCCGGGCCAACGCGCGGGCGCCGGTGAGCAGTTGGATGACGGGCAGATGCGGGCGACCAGGAGCGTCATCGGGTCGAGCATCTTGCGCAGCGCCCGCGGATCCTGTCGAGCGCCAGGCGCGGCTCGCCGTCTAGGACGTCCAGCCAGGCCACGTGCCCCTCGACCAGGCCCTGAAACAGCTCAAGCGCCCGGCTGCCGAACTCCACGTGCAGCTGGTCGAGTTGCCGCCGGGCCAGGTCCGTACGGCCCGTGGCGCCGTACCGGTGGGCCAGATAGAAACGCGCGTAGGCCAGCGTCTCCGCCCCGTGGTGCTGCTCGTGGTCGACCACCCCGCGCAGCTCGGCCTCCCCGCGCGCGGCGGCCTCGTCGTCCCCGGACTCGATCATCACGCCCGCCAGCCGGGCCACAGCTGCCCCGCCTGGACCTGCGCCCCCAGCTCCGTCGCCAGCCGGATCGCGGCCCGGTAGTCCTCGGCCGCCGCCTCGAAGTCGCCGCGGTGCTCCGGGCCTCCCCGCGCCCCGACAGCGCCTCCGAGGCGCCCCACGCGTCGCCCAGCCTGGTGAAGATCGCCAGGCTCTCGTCGGCGTCCCGGTACAGCCCCTCCATGCCGTGGCTGCGGTCGTTCGTCATCTTGGCGCGCAACTGGAGGTTGTACGCCAGCTCCCACTCGTACCCCAGCCTGCGCGCGGTCGCGACCGAGGCGTTGACGATGTCGTGCAACGGGCGGAAGTCCTCGCCCAGCATGATCACCACGTGCCACAGGGCCGCCGGGACGCGGCAGACCTGCGGCAGCCCGGGCGGTAGGCGACGGTCAGCGCCCGCAGGACACGCTGGGCCTCGGGGTCCCGCACGGCGAGCAGGTCGGTCTCGACGCTGGCGAAGACGATCAGCCGCACCTGGCGCCGCGCCTCGGCCAGCAGGTCGGGCGGGAGCGGCGGCGGCGCGTCCACGGGCTGTACGTACAGCTCGGGAGCGGGCTCGGCCAGCTGCTCGTACGAGATCGGGGCAAGCGCGGCGACCGCCTCCGACCAGTGGCGGCTGTCCCGCGGTGGCCGCGCAGGAACCAGAACCAGTACAGGGACAGCACCAGGTACAGCCCCTCCTGCTCCTCCCCGCCGCGACGGCGCGGCGCAGCGCCGCGCGCAGGTTGTCGTGCTCCCGCTCCAGCCGCGCCAGCCACGTGCGCTGCCCCGGCCCGCGCAGCGCGGGTCGGCGGTGCGGGCCAGTTCGCGGAACGCCACGAGGTGGCGCCGCTCGACGGCCTGCCGCTCCCGGAGTCGTCCAGCCGGGCCGCCGTGTACTCCCCACGGTCTCCAGCAGCCGGTACCGCATCTCCCCTCGTCCGTGGGCGCCGCGACCACGAGCGACTTGTCGACAAGTGACCCCAGGACGGCGGCGATGTCGCGCGCGGCGACCCGTACGGGTTCCGGAGTCCCGGCCTCTGGCCCGCCGGGTTCCGGGTCGGCGCAGACGGCCTCCGCCGCGTCGAGGTCCCAGCCGCCCGCGAAGACCGCCACCCGTCGCAGCACCGTGCGCTCCCGCTCGTCCAGCAGGTCCCACGACCAGTCCACCACCGCCCGCAGCGTCTGCTGGCGCGGCAGTACGGTACGGCTGCCGCTGGTCAGCAACTGGAAGCGGTCGTCCAGCCGGTCCGCGATCTGACGCGGGTCATCATCCGGAGCCGCGCCGCCGCCAGCTCGATCGCCAGCGGCAGCCCGTCCAGACGGCGGCAGATCTCCGCGCAGGCCGCCGGGTCGTCGTCCGTACGGAACCCGGGCGGGCCGCCGACCCGCGGTCCTGGAACAGCCGCAGCGCGACCGGGTCCGGCAGCGGCTCGACCGGGCGGACCAACTCCCCGGCACCGCCAGCGGTTCACGGCTCGTCGCCAGGACGGTGACGCCGGGGCACCGGGCGAGCAGGTACTCGGCCAGCCGCGCCGCCGCGTCCACGACGTGCTCGCAGTTGTCCAGCACGAGCAGCATGCGGCGCGGGCCGCAGTGCTCGGCGAGCCGTACGAGCGGGTCGCCCACGTTCGGGTCGGTCGCGGCCCGCAGCCCGTCCGCCGCCGTGCCGCGGATGACGGTCTCGCGCGCCCCGAGCGCGGTGAGCACCGCCGCCGGAACGGTCTCCGGGTCGTCCAGCGGCGCCAGTTCGGCCAGCCAGACGCCGTCGGCCAGGCCGCGGCGAGCGACTCGGCGGCCTCCTGCGACAGCCGGGTCTTGCCCGAACCCCCGGCCCGAGCAGCGTCACGAGCCGCTGCCCCGCGAGGTCCGCGCGCAGTACGTCGAGGTCGGCCTCGCGCCCGACGAAACTCGTGAGCCGGGCCCGCAGGTTGCCGGGGCGTCGGCCGTGGCTGCCGCCGGGGCGGCGGGTTCCCGGGGACTTCCGCGGCTCGGGGCGAGGAGTTCCGCGTGCAGCGCCCGCAGCGCCGGGCCGGGTCCGAGCCCAGCCGCTCGGCGATCTCCCGCCGGACCTCCTCGTACGCGGCCAGCGCCTCCGCCGTGCGGCCGACGGCCCGCAGCGCCCGGATCCGCAGCGCGTGCAGCGACTCGTCCAAGGGGTGGTCCCGGCACAGCTCGGTCAGCGCGGGCAGCGCCCTCCGCCTCCCCAGCGCGAGGGCGGCCTCCGCGCGGGTACGGCGCGCGGCCAGCCGCCGCGCCTCCGCGTGCCGCGGGCGCCGTACGGTCGGGGAGGTCCGCGAACGCCGGGCCCCGCCACAGGCCCAGCGCCTCGTCGAGCAGGGCCGCGGCCTTGACGGGATCGCCGTCGGCGAAGGCCCGCGCGCCCTCGTCCGCGAGCCGTTCGAAACGGTGCAGGTCGACGTCGTCGGGCTCGGCGCACAGCCGGTAGCCGCCGGGGTCGGACAGCACCGCGCCCCTGCCGAGGACCCGGCGCAGCCGCCCCACGAGCGCCTGGACCGCGGCGGGCGCGTCCTGCGGCGGCTCCTCGGGCCACACCTCGTCGATGAGCGCCTGCGGGAGCGGACGCGCCCGGGTGCGCGGCGAGCGCGGTCAGCAGCGCGCGCAGCCGAGCACCGCCGACGGCGACGGGGATGCCGTGCCCGTCGTGGACCTGGGTGGTACCGAGAATGCCGTAGCGCACGGGACCATTGTCCCCGACGGGCCGCACGCCCGTACGAAACCGGTGCGGCTTGTGCGTGGGTGCGCTTCGCCCGGTGGGCGGGTCGGGTCCGCCGCCGGCGCGCCTCCTCGGTCGGCGAACCGTGCACGTAGTCGTTCGTCCGCGAGCCGTCGATGTTCGCCGCTCTGCGGGGCACCCGGCACGTCCCCTCCTGCCGTCTCGGCGGCCAACGGCCGTCTCGGGTACGGCAAGACGTACGGACCGTTGGACGCGGGACGGCGGGAGGGTCGCAGCCGCAGTGCCCCGAAGTGGGGGCACCTCCTGGGGTCCCCGGACGGAGTCTGGGGAGGTAGCTGGGGAGGCGAACACGCACCCGGCCGCAGACGGCGACGAAAGCCGCACGGTTCGCCGATTGAGGAGGTGCTGGGGCGGAGGGCCCCGCACCCACCACACCCGAGCAGGCGCCCCACGGACAAGCCAAACGCGGGAGACTCGGTCGCATGACCACCGCAGCCACCCGTCGCGATCGGCGGATCAGTCCTGTCTTCCTCGGCCTGGTCGCGGTTCTGGCCCTCTCCGCGTGGGCCGTGTGGAAGGACGCGCTTCCCCGGCCCGGCCTCGCCGTGTTCCTGTTCGTCGTCTCCGGGTGGGTGGTGTCGCTGTGCCTGCACGAGTACGCGCACGCGCGGACCGCCCTGCACAGCGGGGACCTGTCGGTGGAGGCGAAGGGCTACCTCACGCTGAACCCGCTGAAGTACACGCACGCGGCACTCAGCATCGTGCTGCCCGTGATCTTCGTGATCATGGGCGGGATCGGGCTGCCGGGCGGGCGGTCTTCATCGAGCGGCACCGGATCCGGGCCGCTGGCGGCACAGCCTGATCTCGGCGGCGGGCCCGCTGACCAACGTGCTGTTCGCCGCGGCGCTGACGGCGCCGTTCTGGCTGGACGCGCTGGACGGGTGCCGCCGCTGTTCCGGTACGCGCTGGCGTTCGCCGCGATGCTCCAGGTGACGGCGGCGATCCTGAACCTGCTGCCGATCCCGGGCTGGACGGGTACGGCGTGATCGAGCCGTGGCTGTCACGGGACGTCCGGCGGCAGGTGGAACCGTTCGCGCCGTTCGGGCTGCTCGCGGTCTTCGGCGTGCTGTGGATCCCGGAGGTGAACCGGGCGTTCTTCGACGCGCTGGACGCGCTGATGCGGGCGCTGGGGGTGTCGGAGTTCGACACGTACTGGGGCCAGGAGTACTTCCGCTTCTGGCAGTCGCGGCCGGGCCTGGGCTAGGTCCCGGGCGGCCTCAGCTCCGGGGTCGCCCGTGGGGGCGGAGGAGGCGCGGCCGCGGAGGGAGCCCCAGGCGACGTTGGAGGAGAGCCCGGCCATGAGGACCCAGATGACCCGAGCCAGCTCCCCGCGCGAACGAGACGATGGCCGCGGCGACGGCGAGGGCGCAGATGACGAGGGAGTAGAGGGCCAGGCGGGGCATGGGAGGGGCTCCTGTCCGGGGCCGGGTCCCGGGTTCGGAGCGCCGGGACCCGAGGTACGGGTGCGGGGTCACCGCCATTGTGGCGCATGGCCGTGGCACCGGTCCGGGGCGGTGCCACGGCCACGCGGCCGGTCACACGTCGGTGAGGCGCAGGCCCGCGTGGGCCTTGTAGCGGCGGTTGACGGAGATGAGGTTGGCCACCAGGGACTCGACCTGGTGGGCGTTGCGCAGGCGGCCCGCGAAGATGCCGCGCATGCCGGGGATGCGTCCGGCGAGGGCCTGGACCTGCTCGACGTCGGCGCGTACCTCGCCCAGGACCATGACGTCGGTGTCGATTCGCTCGATCGCGGGGTCGAGGAGCAGCACGGCCGACAGGTGGTGGAAGGCGGCGGTGACGCGGGAGTCGGGGAGCAGGGCGGCGGCCTGCTGGGCGGCGCTGCCCTCGTCGGGGTGAGGGCGTAGGCGCCCTTCTTGTCGAAGCCGAGGGGTTGACGCAGTCGACGACGAGCTTGCCCGCCAGTTCCTCGCGCAGCGCCGCGAGGTCGCGCCGTGTCCGTCCCACGGGACGGCGACGATGACGATGTCGCTCTGCCGGGCGCACTCGGCGTTGTCGGCGCCCTCGACGGGCAGGCCGTCGCCCAGCTCCGCGGCGGCGGCGCGGGCGCGTTCGGCGGCCCGGGAGCCGATGATCACCTTCTGCCCGGCCCTGGCGAGCCGGTAGGCGAGACCGCGGCCCTGGTCGCCGGTGCCACCGAGGACGCCGACCACCAGGCCGGAGACGTCCGGCAGGTCCCAGGGTCCTTGGCGGGAGCCTTCTTCGCTACGTCGTTGGTCGTCATGACAGCGATCCTGTCACGCCCGGGTCACGCCTTGACGCTGCCCTCGGTCAGGCCCGTACGCCAGTACCGCTGGAGGACGCCCATGAGCACCATCAGGGGCAGGACGGACAGCAGGGCGCCGCCGACGGTGTACTGGTACAGCTCCGGCTGCCGGTCCGCGTATCCCTGCCAGGACGTCAGGCCGAGCTGGATGGGGTACAGGTCGGAGTCGGAGAGCATCACCAGCGGCAGGAAGAAGTTGTTCCAGATGTGCACGAACTGGAACAGGAAGACGGTGACGAGGGCGGGGTCATCAGCCGCAGTCCGAGGGTGGAGAAGATCCGCGCCTCCCCGCGCCGTCGATCCGGGCCGCCTCCAGCAGGGAGTCGGGCACGGCGGCGGTGGCGTAGATCCGGCACAGGTACACCCCGAAGGGGCTGACGCAGCTGGGCAGCAGCACCGCCCAGTAGGTGTCGGCCAGCCCCATCCGGCTGAACAGCAGGTACAGCGGGAGGGCGAGGGCGGTGCCGGGGATGAGGACTCCGGCGAGGACGACGTTGAAGACGCCCTCGCGGCCGGGGAAGGGAACTTGGCCAGGGCGTAGCCGGCGGCGGCGGAGAGCAGGGTCGCGGCGAGGGCGCCGACGCCCGCGTACAGCAGGCTGTTGGCGAACCAGCGCACGTAGACGCCGTCGTCGTAGGTGAGGACGTCGCCGAGGTAGCGGATCGGGTGCGGGTGGGCGAACCAGAAGCCGAACGTGCCGAAGAGGTCGCCGCTGGACTTGGTGGAGGAGACCACGAGCCAGTAGACGGGGACGAGGAAGTAGACGGCGGCGACGGAGAGGAGGAGAGGGTGATGACGCGGTGGCGCGGTGGCGGCTGCCGTACGGATGAACTCATCGCCCCTCGCCGTCCTTTCCGCGCTGGCCGACGAGTTTGAGGAAGCCGAAGGACAGCACGCACGCGACGAGGGCGAGCAGCACCGCCTCGGCCGCCGCGATGTGCTGGTTGTTGGAGGTGAACGCCTCGTTGTAGGCGGCCAGGTTGGGGTGTAGCCGGAGTCGATGGAGTTGCTGAGCGGCTTGAGCACCTTCGGCTCGGCGAACAGCTGGAGGGTGCCGATGATGCTGAAGACGCAGGTCAGGACGAGCGCGGGCCGGATGAGCGGGAGCTTGATGTGGCGGGCGACCTGCCAGGCGCCCGCGCCGTCGATCCGCGCGGCCTCGTACAGCTCGGCGGGCACGGCCTTGAGCTGGGCGATCAGCACGAGCATGTTGTAGCCGGTGAACTGCCAGGTGACGATGTTGGCGATGGACCACAACACGGTGCCGTCGCCGAGGAAGTCGACGTTCCAGCCCACCCCGTGGGCCATCTCCACCAGGGGCTGATGCCGGGGACGTACAGGAATCCCCACAGGATCGAGGCGATCACGCCGGGTACGCCGTAGGGCAGGAAGAACGCGGTGCGGAAGAAGCCGACCCAACGCGCGGACGCGGAGTCCAGCAGCAGCGCGAGCCCGGTCGCGAGGGCGACCATCACCGGGATCTGTACGGCGCCGAAGAGCAGCACCCGCGCGAAGCCGTCGGTGAAGCGCTGGTCGTCCAGGGCGTGGGAGTAGTTGGACAGTCCCGCCCAGACGTCGTGGGTCTGTCCGCCCAGGCCCAGCGGGCCGGTCCGTTCGACCTTCAGCAGGCTCTCGTAGAGGGCGTAGCCGATCGGCAGGACGAAGCAGAGGAGGAAGAGGGCGAGGAAGGGCAGCAGGAAGCCGGTCGCGGCACGCGCGTTGCGCGTCTCGGACCGGGTCCAGCGCCTCACCCGGCCTCCACCTTCAGGCCCTTTTCCCTCAGGTCGGCGACGATCTCGCCCTGAACGCGCCCGAGTACGGAGCGGAAGGAGCCGCCGTCGCCGAGGGCGGCGGCGAAGGCGTCGCCGAGCCGCTGGTAGAGGGTGTCGACGGCCGGGCCCCACTTCCAGCTGGTGTCCACGCCGCGGCTGGCCTCCTCGAAGACCGCGTTGTACGCCTGGCCGCCGAAGAAGTCCTTGTGCACGTCGAGGTCGGCGGTGGTGTAGCCCTTCGTGGCGCCGGGGTAGCCGTAGCCGCCCTCGATGAGCAGCCTGACCGAGGCGGGGTCGGTGTTCAGCCAGACCGCGAAGTCCAGGGCGTCCCTGGGGTAGGAGGTCTTCGCGAAGACGGCGGTGGTGGAGCCGCCCCAGTTGGCGTACGCGCCGTCGCCCCTGTGCCACTGCGGCATGGGGGCGACGCGCCATTCCCGCTGGTCCCGGGCGCGTTGCCGGCCAGCAGCGCGTCGCCCAGCTGGCGCCGAGCCAGCTGGTCATGTCGCCGGTCTGGATGTCCTTGTACCAGGCGCTCTGCCGGTCGGGGATGGTCTTGACGAGCTTCCGCCGGACCAGGCCGTCCCAGTAGTCGGCGACCTTGCGGGTGGGCTCGTCGTCGATGTGCACGGTCCAGGCGTCGCCGTGGGTGCCGAACCAGCGGGCCCCGGCCTGCCAGGCGAAGGCCGCGAAGCGGTTGCCGTTGGTGGCGGAGAAGGTCTCGATCCAGGCGCCCTCTTCCGGACGGCCTTGGCGGCGGCCTCGTAGTCGTCCCAGGTGGCGGGCGGTTCGATGGCCCACTTGTCGAAGAGGTCCCGGCGCAGGAACAGGGCCATCGGGCCGGACGCCTGCGGGATCGCGTAGACGCCCTTGCCGAAGACCGACTGCTGCCACTGCCAGCCGACGAACCGGTCCTTGTAGCGGCCGACCTGGTACTTCGTCAGGTCCAGCAGCCCGTTGTCGAGCAGGAAGCTCGGCACGACGGGGTACTCGATCTGGCCGAGGTCCGGCGGGTTGCCCGCCTCGACGGCGGCGTGCATCTTCGCGTACTGCGCGCCGTCGACGGCCGAGACCTTCTCCAACTCGACCCGCACCTCGGGGTGCTGGCGGTTCCACAGGTCCACGGCCTTGTCGACGCCCGGCACCCAGGACCAGAAGGTGAGGGTGATCTTCTGGCCCTTCTCGCGGGCCTTCGGCTCGCCGTCGCCCCGCCGCCGTCGCCCGATCCGCAGCCCGCGAGGGCGAGTCCGGCGGCCACGACGGCGGCGCCACCCAGGACGGTACGGCGGCCCGGGGCGGCGAGGGGTCCGCGGGGCGTGCCGGGTACGGGGTTCTGCCGGGCGTGGGGTCCTCGTGCGTGGTGCGCTCGCTCATACCAGCTCCTCCACCGGGATACGCCGGAAGGTGATCGTCGAGTAGGCGCTGAAGTCGCCGGTCTCGTAGAGCAGTCCGACGGTCGCGGTGTCGATCCCGACCAGGTCGGAGTAGGCGGCGGGCAACCCGTCCACGGTGTGCGCGGGGCGCCAGGTGACACCGCCGTCGCGGCTCGACCGCACCGTCATCAGCGCCCGTTGGCCCGGGGCGGCGGGGCCGGAGAACAGCAGCACGTCCGGCGCGCCGAGGTGCCCGGGGACCCGGGGATCCGAGGTGCCCGAGGTGCCCGAGGTGCCCGAGGTGCAGCACGCTGCCCTGGACGACGGGGCCCACGAGTCCGGCCTGCGGGCGGAAGGGGTGGCGAGGGTGGCGCCGCCGTCCTCGGACCGGGCGTCGGCGCGGGTGCCGGGGCGGTGCCGTCGGTACGGGTGGTGAAGTACAGCGCGCCGCTGGGGAGTTCGGCGGCGCTGGTCTCGTTGGCGTTGACGTACCCGTCGGGGTTGTCGTCCACGTACCCGATCCGCCAGCTCGCGCCGTCGTCGTCGCTGAGCAGCGCGTGCCCGCCGTAGTACGCGCTCTCGGTGCCGTCGTCGCCGGGGCGGGACGGCGGGTGGAGTGGTTGGCGGGCACCACGATCCGGCCCGCGTGGGGCCGTGGACGAGCCGGACGGCGTGGCCGGGCGTGGTCGCGTACCAGCGCCACTCGGGCCGCTTGACCTGGTCGGTGATCTCGCGGGGCGCGCTCCAGGTGGTGCCCTCGTCGTCGCTGTGCTGGACCCGGACGCGCCGCCCGTCGGCTGCGGAGACCTCGCCGCGCCGGATCCGGTCCTCGGTGGCGTCGGCGGCGTTGATGACGTGCACCAGGACGACACGGCCGTCGCGGGTGACCACGGGCGCGGGTTGCCCGCCGTGCCCGTGCCGTTGCTCGCGACGACGCGCCGCGCGTCCCAGGTCCGGCCGCCGTCGGCCGAGCGGCGCAGGACGAGGTCGATCCGGCCGTGGTCGGCGGCGGAATCCGCGCGTGCCTCGGCGAAGGCGAGCAGGGTGCCGGAGGGGCGCGGACCACGGCGGGGATCCGGTAGCTGGCGTATCCGCCGGTGCCCGCGCGGAACGGCACGGACGTCTCGTGACGTCGTGCGGCCACGGCGTCTGCCATCAGACCCTCCCGATGCCCCGTCGCAATCGAGCGCTGGTGTCAACTCCCGGACGTAGGACGTCCCTTGTGTGGCGTGACCATAGGGAATGCCTCATAGAGCGTCAAGACACGGCACATGAACACTTGGCGACGCGCCTCCGGCACCCGCCGCACGAACGAGTGACGCGGGCCCGGCCTGGCCGTGCCGCGCCACCGGGCGCGGCAGGATGCGGGCGCATGGACGCCGTACGGGTCGCGCTGGTGCGGGACGTGCTCGCCGGGACCGAATGGCCGCGCGCCACCCGCCGTTTCGCGGGGTCGCTGCGGGCCTCGGTGGTGCGGCACGGCGGGGGCTGCTGCTCGTGGGCGGCGAGCGGTACGAACCGTGGCACCTGGCCGCCCATCTGGACGACGAGGCCGCCTGGTCGGGGCTGCCGGAGCTGTCGCCGACGCTGGTGCGGCACCGGGTGCCCGGCGGGCCGCGGCCGCCGCACCTGTCGGTCGGCCTCGCCCGGCTGGCGGCGGCCGGGCGCGCCGAGACGGTGCTCGTCGTCTCCCCGAGGAGCCGGGCGAACGACTGCTGGAGCGGGTGCACGACGCGCGCCGGAGCGGGCGACGGTGCTCGCGCTGGAGGGCGGCGACACGGAGTTGCGGGGCCTGGCGCACGACGCGCTGTCCGCGACCGGGGGCGACTTCGGGGAGGGTGATGTTTTCGGGGCGGGTGATGGTCTCGGGGCGCGTGGTGGGGGTTGGATCTGGACCTCGTCCAGCACCTGGTCAGCGCCGCGGCCGGAGAGGGCGGCGGAGAGCCGGGCGGGGCGGCACCGCGGGCGGCGGTTCCGTGACCGGCTCGCGCGGCTGGCCGAGCAGCTCGCCGCTCCCCGTCGCCCCGCTGGTGACCTGGGCGGTCACGCGCTAGTTAGGTCACCCTAAGTTTCCGCACTAAATTTGGTTGTCCCAAGGAGAGGCGATGGCCGACGATGTCCTTTCGTGACCGATGACGACCACCCCGCGACGTTCGCGACCGCGCGCCATCCTGCCCGACCTGACCCCTGGCGGGCCTCCCGCGACTTCCGCGTCCTGTGGTGCTCGGGGCTGATCACCACCTTCGGCAGCTTCATGGCGCTGGTCGCCATGCCGCTCCAGATCAAGGACATCACCGACTCCGCCCTCGCCGTCGGCGTCATGGGCGCGGTCGAGCTGATCCCGATGATCGTCTTCGGTCTGTACGGCGGCGCCCTCGCCGACGCCGTCGACCGGCGCACCGTCATCCTGCTGACCGAGGGCGGCCTCGGCCTGCTCGCCGTGGTGCTGCTCGTGAACACCCTGCTGCCGGACCCGATGCTGTGGCCGATCTACCTCGTCGGGGCGGGGTCGCCGCCCTCGTCGGCCTCCAGCGCCCGGCACTTGAGGCCCTGGTGCCGCGGATCGTCGCGCACGACCACCTCACGGCCGCCGCCGCTGAACTCGCTGCGCTGGCAGGTCGGCGCCATCGCGGGCCCTTCGACCGCGGGCCTGGTCGTGGCGTACGCGGGCTCGGTGACCGCCTACGCGATCACCGCCGCGGGCTTCGCCTGCTCCGTCCTGCTGTGCCTGGGGCTGGCCCCTGCCCGCCCGCGCACGACGCGCGGAAGCCGTCGCTGCGCGGCATCGTGGAGGGCGCGCGCTACGCCTGGAGCCGACCTGTGCTGCTCGGCACGTACGCCGTCGACATGGCGGCGATGTTCTTCGCCTTCCCGAACACGATCTTTCCGTTCCTCGCGGACGACCTGGACGCCGACTGGGCGCTGGGCCTGATGTACGCGGCCGGGGCGGTCGGGTCCCTCGTGGTCAGCCTCACCAGCGGCTGGGCCACGCGGACCCGGCGTCACGGGCTGCTGGCGATCCTGGGCGCGGGCGGCTGGGGCCTGGCGATGGCGGCGGCGGGCTGGGTCGACAACATCTGGCTGGTGCTGCTCTTCCTGGCGCTCGCCGGTTCCGGCGACATGATCAGCGGGCTCGGGCGTTCGACGATCTGGAACCAGACCGTCCCCGACGCCCTGCGCGGGCGGCTCGCGGGGATCGAGGTGCTGTCGTACAGCGTGGGTCCGCAGCTCGGGCAGGTACGCGCCGGTGGCATGGCGAGCTGGACCGGGACCCGGCCCGCGATCTGGAGCGGCGGGCTGGCCTGCGTGGGGCGGTGGCGCTGCTCGCGGTGGCGCTGCCGAAGTTGGTCACGTACGACGCGGAGACGGATGAGCACGCGCGGCGCAGCGGGATGCCGCCGGGCGGCGCGGAGGAGGCGGCGCCCGCCGCGTGACGCCGCGGTCGCCTGTGTCCGGGGTGCCCTTGTCCGTGGGGGCGCCCGTCCGGTGGAGCGGCCGGGCCCGCCACCGGGTACCTCCTCGGTCGGCGAACCGCGCGGCTCTCGTCGTCTTCTGCGGGCCGTCGATGTTCGCCGCTCTGCGGGGCACCCCGGCACGTGCCCTTCTCTCGTATCGCGGCCGACCCGCCATCGCACTGCCTCAAAACCCCACCAGCCAGGACCGCAAGGCCCCGCACCCCGGCGCGTGCCCTTCCCTCGCCTCGCGGCCGACCCTCCGTCGCGCCCGCGATCAGGACGCGTCGCCGTCCTTCCAGCGCGGGTCCTCGCGCCACTCCGTCTCGCGCTCCCGCGACGTCTCGATCGCGTGCGCCGCCTCCTCCGGGGTGGCGTACGGGCCCATCCGGTCGGCGGCGCGGCACTCGGGGCCCTCCTCGACCTTCTGGTGCTTCAGGCAGAAGTACCACTCCCCGGCTTGCCCGCGGCCCGCCTGCTGAACAGCGCCATCGCCGTCTCCGTCCTCGCTCGTCCCGGTGCGGCTCCTCGCCGCCATGCTGCCCGATGGCCCGCCGATACACTCGCTGGCATGTCTGGCCAGTCACTCCTTGCCCCGGGAAGATCTCCCCGCCCGCGGCGTACCCGCCGCCATCCCGCGCCCCGAGTACGTCGGGAAGCCCGCGCCCACCCGTACACCGGGCCAGAGGTCCAGGACGCCGACACCGTCGAACGGATGCGGATCGCCGGCCGGATCGCGGCGCGGGCGATGGAGGAGGCGGCCAGGCACATCGCGCCCGGCGTGACGACGGACGAGTTGGACCGCGTCGCGCACGAGTTCATGTGCGACCACGGCGCCTACCCTCGACGCTGGGCTACCGCGGTTTCCCCAGTCGCTGTGCACCTCGGTGAACGAGGTGATCTGCCACGGCATTCCGGACTCCACCGTGCTGCGCGACGGCGACATCGTGAACCTCGACGTGACCGCCTTCGTGAACGGCGTGCACGGCGACAACAACGCCACCTACCTGTGCGGCGAGGTCGACGAGGAGTCGCGGCTGCTGGTGGAGCGCACCCGCGAGTCGCTGAACCGGGCCATCAAGGCGGTCCGGCCGGGGCGCCGGATCAACATCATCGGCCGGGTCATCGAGTCGTACGCCAAGCGCTTCGGGTACGGGGTCGTCCGCGACTTCACCGGGCACGGGATCAACGTCTCGTTCCACTCCGGCCTGATCGTGCCGCACTACGACAGCCCGCACCACACGACCGAGATCAAGCCCGGCATGACGTTCACGATCGAGCCGATGCTGACGCTGGGCACGTACGAGTACGACATGTGGGACGACGGGTGGACCGTCGTCACCAAGGACCGCAAGCGCACGGCCCAGTTCGAGCACACGCTGGTGGTGACCGACACCGGTGCGGAGATCCTGACCCTGCCGTAGGGTTTTACCGACGAGATGTCGGGAAGTGATTGACTTAGGTAAACCTAAGTAGAGACAATCACATCCCGATCACTTCCGGCATCCCCTCGGAGGTCCGCCATGGACGCCCCGTTCTCCACGGTCATCCGCACCGCCTCACACCAGCAGCACACCGAGGCGGAGAACTCGACGTTCATGAGCGACATGCTCGGCGGGCGGCTCGGCGTGGACGCCTACCGGCGCTACACCGAGCAGTTGTGGTTCGTCTACCGGGCCCTGGAGTCCGCCGACCTCGCCGACGATCCGGTGGCCGGGCCCTTCGCGCTGCCGGAGCTGGCCCGGACCGAGCAGTTGGAGCGGGACCTCGCCCACCTCGGCGGGGCGGACTGGCGCGCCGGGCTGCGCCCGCTGCCCGCGACGGCGGCGTACGCGGCCCGGGTCGAGGAGTGCGCGCGCACCTGGCCCGGCGGCTACGTGGCGCACCACTACACGCGCTACCTCGGCGACCTGTCGGGCGGCCAGATCATCCGCGGCACCGCCGAGAAGACCTGGGGTTCGCGCGCAAAGGCGACGGCGTGCGGTTCTACGTCTTCGAGGGCATCGACAACCCGGCCGCCTTCAAGCGGGACTACCGCGCGCTGCTGGACGCGCTGCCGCTGGACGACCTGGAGAAGCAGCGGGTCGTGGACGAGTGCAAGCGGGCCTTCGCGCTGAACACGGCGGTCTTCCGGGAGCTGGGCGAGGAGTTCGCGCTCAGCGCGTGAGCGGACCTCCGTTCGGACGTGGGCGGCGTCGTCCGTAAGGGTCAGGGGCTGCGGTAGCCCTATATCACCGCATTTCGGTGATAGATACGATTTCATGACCAACACGAAGCGCATGCTCGCCACTGCCACTCTCATCGGAGCCGCTGTCGCGCTCGCGACACCGGCCCACGCCGCCGACCCCGCTCCCCGGGGAGCCAGCCCGCGTCTGCCCATCTCCATCTACGACGGGGGCTGCTCAACCAGCTCACCGACGGGCTGGGGCTCACCCACGGCAACCAGGGCGCCAACCAGGAAACCCGGGATGAACAACGGCAACCCCGGCATGAACCCGGGCAACCCGGGATCAACCCCGGTCTGGAGAACGGCATGAACAACGGGATGAACAACGAGATGGGCAACGGGGCGGCATGAACGGGCCGTCCCCATGGCCGGCTGACGGCCCGTACGCCGTGCGGGGCTCCCGGGGTCCGGCTCCGCGCGGCGGAGGGGTGCCGCGCTCACCGGAGGACGGTGCCGGTGAGCGCGGCTGCTCGTGGGCCGTGCCCGTCAGCTCCGGCCGGGAGCGACGCGGCGACGGGCCGCGTACGTGGCCGCCGCACCCGCCGCGACCATCGCTCCGGCCGCGCCCAGCAGCGGGCCGCTGGGGAGGGCCGAGCCGGTGGCGGCCAGGAGCCGCTGCCGCCGGTGACACCGCCACTGCCCGTGCCGGTGTGCGCGGCCGTGCCGCTGCCGGTGTCCGCGTCGGAGCCGGAGCCGGAGCCGGAGCCGTCGGGGAGCGTGGCGTCGGCGTCCAGGAGACGGCCGCGGTGACCGGGTCGAGGGCCTCGCCCGCCTCGTAGAAGCCGCCGAACGCGGTGGCGCCGTCGGCGGTCAGGGTGGCGGGGACGTCGGCGAGGGAGACCACGTCGTCCTTCTCGTCGAGGTCGCCGTCGGAGAGCTTCAGGGACGCGACGGTCAGGTCCTCGGAGAGGGTGACCTCGCCGGTCTCGCGGTCCTTGGAGGAGACGTCGGCGACGAGCGAGCCCTGGTGCCTTCCGCCGTGACCCTCAGGTCGCTGAACTTCAGGTCCAGCGCGCCGTCGTGGCCGGTGAAGCGCACGGCGCCGTCGAAGGCCGCGTCGAGCTTCTTGTCCGTGGCGTCGTACGAGCCGTGGCCGCCGGGGAAGCGGAAGGTGTCGCCCTGGTTCTTCGCGCCGTCGGTGAGGTCGACCTTGCCGCCCGCGATGGGGCCGGTGACGTAGTCGCGGAAGGACTTCTTCACGCCCCAGTCGAGCGTGCCGTCCGCGATGTCGCCCGCCGCCGCGGGCTCCTCGGCGGTGTCGTCCGCGGGGTTCGTGCCGGGGTGGCCTCGGTCGGGTCGGGCGCGGGGTGGGCGCGGTCGACGGGGTGTCGGTCGGCGCGGGTCGGGCGTCTGCGGCGCCGTCTCCTCGCCCGGGTCACCGTCAGGGTGGCCGGGTCGAGTTCCTGGCCCTCCTTGTACATGTCGTTGAACGCCTTCGCCCCGTCCGCGGTCAGCGTCACGGGGATGTCGGCGTACGTCATGGCGCCGCCCTCGCCGGTGCCGGGCGTCACGTCCGACAGGTCGAGGAGGCGAGCGCCACGTCGTCGGAGGTGGTGCCCGAGGAGGTCACGTCGGCGCTGATGGTGCCCTCGGTGCCCTCCGTGCTGACCTTGAGGTCGGCGAACTTCAGGTCAAGCGCGCCCGCGTGGCCGGTGAAGCGCACGCTGCCCTGGAAGGTGGTGTGCACGGCGTGGGTGTCGGTGTCATAACTGCCGGTGCCGTCGGTGAAGGTGAACGGGCCGTTGTCGGGGCCTGTTCGGCGCCGTCGGCCACCTCTATGGAGCCGCCCGCGATCGGCCCGGTGACGTACGAGCGGAAGCCCTCCTTCACGCCCCACTCGAAGGTGCCGTCCTTCAGCTCCAGTTCGGTGGCGTGCGGGCCGGACTCGTCGGCCTGGGCGGGCAGCGCCAGCGCCGTGGAGGCGCCGAGGGCGGCGGCCGTGGCGACGGCGGCGGCGAGGGCCAGCGCGCCGCGCCGGGCTCCGCGGGCGGTCCGGGGACGTGACGGTCATGGTGCGTGCACTCCTGAGTGGGCGTCAGGGTGGGTGGTGGGGCGGGTCAGTCGTGCGGGGCGGCGGCCGTGCGGCGGCGCCCGCGCCACAGGGCGTAGCCGCCCGCGGCGAGGACCAGGACACCTCCACCGGCCGCCGCCAGCGGCACGGCGGCCGACGAGGATCCCGCAGCGGCGTGGGGCGCCTCGGTCGCGGCCTTCGTCGGTGTGGGCGACGCGCTCTCCTCGCCCAGGTCCGGCAGCGCGGGCAGCTTCGCGCCGTCCTCGGCGGCGACGGCCAGCGACACCGGGTCCATGGCGGTGCCCTTGGCGTACATCCCGCCGAACGCCTTCGCGCCGCGCGCGGTGAGCTTCGCCGGTGCCTCGGTGACCTCGATCAGCCCGTCGTCGTCGGGCGCAGCCGCTTCACCTCGAAGGTGACCAGCGGCACGTCCCGGTCGGTGCTCCCGTCGTGCGCCACGTCGGCGGACAGCGTACCCGTGCCGTCCGCGACACGGACCGACACCCGCTCAGCGCGAGGTCGACGTTCTTGCCGGTGAAGGCCAGGCGGCCCGCGAAGTCGGCGTCCAGGGTGCGCTCGTCCTCGTCGTAGTCGCCCTTCCCGCGCGGGAAGCGGAACAGCGCGCCGCCGTCCTGGGCGCCGTCGGTGAGCCGCCAGGAGCCGCCCGCGAGGGAGCCGGTGACGTACTCGCGGTAGGTGCGGCGCACGCCCCAGTCGACGGCGGCGTCGGTGAACTCGCCGTGCCGCCCGGCCGGTTGCCCTTCTTCTCGGACGGGGTCGGCGAGGGCTGGTGCGAGGCGCCCGCGACGATGTCGGCCGACAGGCTCACCGGGTCCAGTGCGGTCCCGGCCGTGTAGTAGCCCGCGAACGCCTGGGCGCCGCGCGCGGTGAGCTTCGCCGGGAGGGTGTTGAGGACGACGGCGGTGCCGCCGCCGCGCATGGTCACCCCGGTCAGGTCGAGCGTGGCCAGCGGCACCTGGGCGGCGGAGGTGACCTTTCCGCTGCCCTTGGCCTTGCTGGTCATGTCGGCGTAGAGGTGCCGGCGCCGCCGCTGGTGATCCGGACGGTGGGGTTGGCGATCGTCAGGTCCAGTTCGTTGGTCCCGTCGGCCTTCTTGTGCCCGACGAACCGCACCCGCCGGAGAAGCCCGCGTCGAAGGCGCCGCTGCCGGAGTCGTAGTGGCCGGTGGCCGAGTGGAAGCGGAACTGGCTCTCGCCGACGGTCGCCGCTCCCCGCTCAGGCTCCAACTCCCGTGCGCGATGGGCCCGGTGACATAGCTCTGGAACGACGCCTTGACGCCCCAGTCCAGCCGCCCGCCGGAGACGGTGGCCTGCGCCGCGTGCGCGGTGGCCACCGGGAACGGGCCCGGCAGCACGCCGAGCGACGCGCCGAGCAGCGCCGCGAGGAGCGCGGCGGACAGCGCGCGGACCGGTCTGGACAACGACATCGTGAACCCCTCCCGTACCACTGGGCACTAGGTAAGGCTAACCTAAGTCATTATCGACCGGGTCGGGAACAGCGCGCACAGCGCGGAAGGGCTGGAACGTGGAGCAACCGCAGTCGGCAGCCGCCCCAACACCCGCGGACGGCGCGCCGTTCGCGGCCGTCGCGCCCTGGGAGTCCTCGCCCTCGCGCTGGCCCTCGGCCTCTCCGCCTGCGGCGGCTCCACCGGCGGCGGAGGCACGGGCGGTACGGGCGGCACCACCGCGTCCGCCGCCGCGGACCGGGTCGAACCCTCGCCGGGACCCCGGCCCCGAAGCTCCCGGCCACCGTCCACTCCGCCGACGGGCGCGAGGTGACGGTGCGCAGCGTCGCGCGGATCGTCCCGCTCAGCGGCTCGATCTCGGAGATCGCCTTCACCCTGGGCCTGGGGCGCCATGTCGTCGCGCGCGACATCACCGCCACGTTCGCGCAGGCGAGCAAGCTCCCGGTGGTCACCCGCGCGCACGACGTCTCCGCCGAGAGCGTGCTGTCCCTCAAGCCCACCGTCGTGCTGGCCGAGACCAGCACCGGACCGGACGAGGCCATCGACCAGATACGGGCCGCGGGGATCCCGCTCGTCGTCCTGGACCCGGCCAAGGAACTCGCCGACGTCGGCACCCGGATCGACGCGGTGGCCGCCGCGCTCGGCGTCGGCAAGGCCGGTGACCAGTTGCGCGAGCGCACCACGGAGCGGCTGGACGCCGTACGCGAGGACATCCCCGCGCGCCGCGAGAAGCCCCGCGTCGCCTTCCTCTACGTACGCGGCAGCGCCTCGGTCTATCTGCTCGGCGGGCGCGACTCCGGGGCGAGTTCGCTGATCGAGGCCGCCGGGGCGGTGGACGCGGGCAAGGAGTCCGGGCTGACCAAGGACTTCACCCGCTCACCAGCGAGGCCCTGGTCAAGGCCGCGCCGGACGCGATCCTGGTGATGACCAAGGGCCTGGCGTCGGTCGGCGGGGTGGACGGGCTGCTGAAGCTCCCGGCGTCGCCGAGACCCCGGCCGGGATGGACCGCCGGGTGGTCTCGATCGACGACGGCGTCCTGCTCAACTACGGCCCCAGGACCGACGAGGTGCTCAGTGATCTGGTGGCTCGGCTCTATGCGAAGGCCCCGCGATGAGTGCCGTCTCCCGTGAGACGGAGCCCGCTCGGGAGACCTCCGTGGAGCCCGGCGACGGGTCGTCCCCGCCGCCGTCCCCGGCCGCGGCGCGGCCGGACCGCGCTGCTGACCGGCGGCCTCGTGGTCGCGCTGATCGCCGTCAGCCTGGCGTCGGCGGGGATGGGCGCGTACGAGATCCCGCTGTCCGACATCGTCGGGTCGCTGCTGCACCGGACCGGGCTCGGCGGGGCCGAGCTGGACCGGGTCGCGGAGAGCGTGCTGTGGAACGTACGGCTGCCGCGCGTGGTGCTCGCGCTGCTCGTCGGCGCCTCGCTCGGCTGCGCGGGCGCCCTGATGCAGGGCGTGTTCGGCAATCCGCTGGCCGAGCCGGGCGTCATCGGCATCTCGTCCGGGGCGGCCGTGGGCGCGGTCGGCTCGATCGCGCTCGGCTGGAACTTCCTGGGCAACTGGACGGTGTCGGCGTGCGCGTTCGGCGCCGGGCTGCTGACCGTCCTGCTGGTGTACGTGCTCTCGCGCGCCGACGGCCGTACGGAGGTCGTCACGCTGATCCTCACCGGCATCGCGGTGAACGCGTTCGCGGGCGCGCTCATCGGCCTGTTCGTCTTCCTCGCCGACAACGCGCAGATCAGCCAGATCACGTTCTGGCAGCTGGGTTCGCTGGCGCAGGCGACCTGGACGAAGGTCCTGGCGGTGCTGCCGTGCGCGGCGGCAGGGCTGGTGCTGGCGCCGCTGTACGCGCGCAGGCTGGACCTGTTGGCGCTGGGCGAGCGGCCCGCGCGCCACCTCGGCGTGGACGTGGAGCGGCTGCGGCTGGTGCTCATCGTGGTGGTGGCGCTGCTGACGGCCGCCGCCGTGGCGGTGGCCGGGATCATCACCTTCGTCGGGCTGCTGGTGCCGCACCTGCTGCGGATGGTGGCGGGCCCCGGGCACCGCTTCCTGGTGCCGGGCAGCGCGCTGGGCGGCGCGCTGGTGCTGGTGACGGCGGACCTGGCGGCGCGTACCGCCGCCCAGCCCGCCGAACTGCCGCTGGGCGTGCTCACGGCGCTGTTCGGCAGCCCGCTGTTCTTCTGGCTGCTGCGCAGGACCCGCCGCGTCCAGGGGTTGGGCGTGAGGCGGCGGCTGTTCGCGCGGCGGGCGCGGCCGCTGCCGGAGCCGGTCGCGGCCGGGGACGTGCTGGCCGAGGCGGCCGGGCTGCGGGTCAGGCTCGGGGTCCGTACGGTCCTGTCGGAGGTGGACCTCGACGTCAGGGCCGGGGAGGTGCTGGCGCTCGTGGGGCCGAACGGCGCGGGCAAGTCCACGCTGCTCGCCGCGCTCGCGGCCGACCTGCCCGCCGAGTCCGGGACGGTACGGATCGACGGGCGCCCGGTGGCGGAGTGGACGCCGCGGGAGCTGGCGGTGCGCCGTGCCGTGCTGCCCCAGTGCCCGCGCTGGCCCTCCCGTTCACGGCGGACGAGGTGGTGCGGATGGGCCGGGCGCCGTGGGCGGGCACGCCCGCGGAGGAGGCGGACGACCGGCGCGTGGCGGCGGTGATGGCCGCGACGGAGACGGCGGAGTTCGCCGGGCGCGCGTTCTCCGCGCTGTCGGGCGGGAGCGGGCCGGGTCGCCCTCGCCCGCGTGCTGGCCCAGGACACCGCGCTGCTGCTGCTCGACGAGCCGACGGCCGCGCTCGACCTGCGCCACCAGGAGCTGGTGCTGCGCGGTTGCCGGGAGCGGGCGGACGCGGGGTCGGGGTGGTCGTGGTCCTGCACGACCTGGGGCTCGCGGCGGCGTACGCGGACCGGGTGGCGGTGCTGCACGAGGGCGGGTCGCGGCGGACGGGCCGCCGGGCGAGGTCCTCGACGCGGACCTGCTCTCCGGGGTCTACCGGCAGCCGATCGAGGTGGTGCCGCACCCGCGCACCGCCGAACTCCTCGTCCTGCCGCGGCGCGACGGCTGGGGCGCCGGAACGCCGGGCTGACCGGCGCGGACGCGGCCCGGCCGGGGTGCGGGCGGCGGATCCGCTCCCCGGCTCCCGGCCGTCTCCGTCCCCGGTAAAGTTGCGCCGTCGCGAGCCCAAGCAGCCCCGAAGGAGCCGGAGTCCGATGAGACGCAGGTCGACAGCCGCAGCGGCACTGACGCTGGCACTGACGCTGTCGGGATGCATGACGGTGCACGGCGAGCGGGAGAACATCCCTCCGTGACCAAGGCCGAGGCCCCGAGGCGCTCAAGCACTTCACGGACACCTACAACCGCGCCTACCGCGAGTTGGACCCGGCCGTGGTCAGCCAGGTGGAGACCGGCCCGATGCGGGCGATGGGGTGGCCGACCTCACGGCGCAGCACACCAACAACCCCAAGGGGAATCCCGGCTTCCCGGCGCTGAGGCTGAGCGACGCCACGTTCCACATCCCGCGGCAGGTCGGCTGGCCGAAGTTCTTCGTCGCCGACACCGACAGCAACCGCGACGCCAACCGCTGGCTGCTGGTCTTCACCCGCGACGGCGCCGACGAGCCGTGGAAGGTCTCGTACCTGTCGATCCTCAGCCAGGACGAGGTGCCCGAGTTCACCACCGACGAGGACGGCTGGGCCGAGGCGGTGGCGCCGAACGCCACCGGAGGGCTGGCGATCGCGCCGCGGGGCTGAGCGACGCGTACGCGAAGTACCTGAACACGGGCGAGGGCGAGACCTTCGCGGAGGGCTCGTCGACCTCGAAGCTGCGCGCCGACCGCAAGCCGTACCTGCGGACCTCGAAGTTCTGGACGGAGTACATCGACTCCCCGCCGAGGGCGACCGCTACGCGCCGGTGGGGCTGCGCACGCGGGACGGCGGCGCGCTGGTCTTCTTCACCTCGCTGCACCGGCAGAAGCAGACGATGGCGAAGGGCTACCGGCCCAACCCGGACGACAAGGTGAAGGCGCTGATGACCGGTGAGGCGAAGCGGTCGGTGACGCTGACGCGGGTGGCGGAGTCGGCGGTACGGGTCCCGGCGAAGGACGCGGCCGACCCGCACGTGGTGTTCCTGAACCGGCTGGAGGGTGTGACGGCCGCCAAGGGCGAGTGAGCCCGGGGCCGCCTCAGCGCCCTATCGGCCAGGCGGTCGCCTCGTGGTCCTGCTCCTCCGCGCCGACGACCTGCGCGCACGCGTCGGTGAGCGCCTCCAGCAGCGTCAGCGGGTCCGGCAGCGGCCGCTCCGGGCCCAGCAGCCACGCCACGTGCCCGTCCGCGGGCAGCCGCGCGGGCGGTACGAGTACGTAGCTGCCGCGGCAGTGCCAGCGCAGCCCCGGGTGCTCGTCCATCGTCTCCGGGTGGCAGTCCAGCTCGCACGGCCACCACTCGTCCTCGTCCTCGGGGTGCCGCGGGTGGCGGTGAAGAACAGCATCCGGCTCTGCTGGAGGTCGGCGCTGGAGGTGGCCACGGGGCCGACGTCGACACCGGTCGCGCCCAGCCGCTCCAGGGCCTGCCGACCGGCCTCGGCGGGCACGTCCAGCACGTCGTGGACGATGCCGGTCGCGGTGATGAAGTTGGCCTGCGGGTCGGCGCGCAGCCAGCGCGCGACCTTCTCCGGGTCGGTGCTCGCCTGGGTCTGCCAGGCGTGCGAGAGCGGGTGGCGGGCCGGGGTGGGACAGCCGATGCGGTCACAGGAACATCGGTAGCCCACCGGGTGCGCGGCGGGCGCGAGCGGGAATCCGGCCGCTGCCGCCGCCAGGAGCAGATCCTCGCGGGCGCCCCCGCGGACGCCCCGGGCCGGGGCCTTCGTCCGTCCGGCCTCTCGGACGGCGCAGCCACTCGGAGAACCTGCCCTTGCGTTCCATCCATCGCCTCACTTCGCGCGCGCCGATACCCGATCAATGCTGCCACCATCCTGCTCCCGGTGTTGCCGGTGTCCGCATCCGGGGTATCCGGGGCACCGGCGTTCGGGGCCAGAACCGGCCAAGATCCGCCGTTCACGCCCCGGGCGGGGACTCCCGGACGGGGTGACTCCCGGGCGGGGGCGATGCCGCGCAGCGTCAGCTCGACCAGGGTGTCCGCGTACGCGTGGGTGAGCGGCAGCGTACGGAACAGCCAGCGGTGGGCGACCGGGCCGCAGAGCAGTTCCAGCGCGATCCGCGGGTCGACGCCCGGGTCGAGCTGCCCGGCGTCCTGGGCGGCGCGCAGCCGCCGCAGGTACCGCTCCAGCCGGGGTTCGAGGAGCCTGCTGACGAACTCGGCGCCCAGCTCGGGGTCGAGCACGCCGTCGGAGGCGAGGGCGCGGGCGGGTATGTCGACGCGGGGCGAGTTCAGCCCGTCGACGGTGGCCCGCAGCACGTCCTGAGGTCCGCCTCCAGGTCGCCGGTGTCCTGGGGCGGCAGCCGCTGTCCGTGCCGTCCGCCGTCCGCCAGGCGTCCTCGCTGAGCGCCACGAAGGCGTCCAGCAGGACGGCGGCCTTGGAGGGCCACCAGCGGTGGATGGTCTGCTTGCCCACGCCCGCGCGGGCGGCGATGGCCTCGATGGTGAGCTTCGGGTAGCCCAGCTCGGCGACCAGCTCCAGGGCGGCGTCGAGGATCGCCCGCCGGGAACGGCCGCCGCCGCGGGCCGTGCCGGGGGCGCCGTGCGGGCTCTGGGGTCTGGTCGGCCATGGTCCCAATCTAACGAAGCGCCGAGTCGGGACGTGTCGCCTCGACCGCCGGAACAGCGGCGTCCCGGCGCGGCGTTCGGGCCTCGCGGCGGCCGGTATCGTGACGCGGATGCACGCCCCGAGACCCCCGCGTCGGCGAGACGCTGCGCACCGCGCTCGCCGGTCTGCTCGACGGCCTGCCGCCCCGGCAGACCGCCCAGGCCGTCGAGCGGCTGATCGGCCACTACCGGGGCGCACCCCACGGACGCCCCGTGCTGCGCGACCGGGCGGACGCCGTGGCGTACGCCGCGTACCGGATGCCCGCGACCTTCGAGGCGGTCGGCGCGGCCCTGGCCGCCTTCCGGGCCGCGGCGCCGGGCTGGGTCCCGGCCTCGCACGTCGACGTCGGCGGCGGTACGGGCGCGGCGAGCTGGGCGGTGGCCGGGGCCTGGCCCGAGGGCGAGCGGTCGACGGCCGTGCTGGACTGGGCCGAGCCCGCGCTCGCGCTCGGCCGCGAACTGGCGGGCGCGGCCGTCTCCCCGCGCTGCGCGCGGCGGACTGGCGGCGGAAGGCGATCGGCGGCGGGCTCGCCCTGGACCCGGTCGACCTGGTGACCGTCTCGTACGTACTGGGCGAGCTGACCGAGGCCGACCGGCGGGCCGTGGTGGCGGAGGCCGGGCGCGCGGCGCGGGCCGTGGTGGTCGTGGAGCCGGGCACGCCCGAGGGCTATCTGCGGGTGCGGGAGGCCCGGGAGCGGCTGGTCGCGGCCGGGCTGCGGGTGCTGGCGCCGTGCCCGCACAGCGCCGGGTGCCCGATCGAGCCGGGCGCGGACTGGTGCCACTTCGCGGCCCGGGTCAGCCGCTCGTCGCTGCACCGGCAGGTCAAGGGCGGCTCGTTGCCGTACGAGGACGAGAAGTTCAGCTATGTGGCGGCGGTCCGGTGGCCGCCGGAGGAGGACGGCGGCGACGTGCGGGCGGCGGACGGCCGGGCGCGGGTGGTGCGCCGCCCGCAAATCCGCAAGGGCCAGGTGCTGCTCGACCTGTGCGCCCCGGAGGGCGCTGGAGCGGCGTACGGTCACCAAGCGGCAGGGGCCGCTGTACCGCGCGGCACGCGACACCGACTGGGGCGACGTCTGGCCGCCGGACGCGGACTGAGTGACTGGGTGACTGGGTGGACTGAGGCCGGACGGACGCGAACGCGGGGCCGTGGGGACGTGGGGCTCAGCTTCGGGCCAGGGCCGTGGCCGCCGCCGCGCGGGCGTGCTGTCGGCGGGCGGCGGCGCGGGTGCACCGTGGTGGCGAGCAGCACGAGGAAGGTGTCCGAGGCCCGGTCCAGGACCAGGCTGGTGCCGGTGAAGCCGGTGTGACCGGCCGCGCCACGGCCGCCAGCTCCCCATGTACCAGCGCTGGTCGACCTCGAAGCCGAGGCCGGGCGGGTCCAGCAGCAGGTCCACGGAGGCGGGGCGAGGACGCGTTCGCCGTCCAGGGCGCCCCGTTCAGCAGCGCGCGGCAGAACCTGGCGAGGTCCGGGGCGGTGGAGAACAGGCCCGCGTGCCCGGCGACGCCGCCCAGCGCGTGGGCGTTCTCGTCGTGCACCCGGCCGCGCAGCATGCCCCGGTCCAGCTTTCCCCAGGGGCGGCGCTGGTCCTCGGTGGCGGCGACGCGCGGCAGCCAGGAGGCGGGCGGGCGGAAGCGGGTGTCCGGCATGCGCAGCGGCCCGGTGATCCCCGGCGGACGAGCACGTCGAGGGCGCGCCGCGCAGGCGTTCCAGGATCCGCTGGAGCAGCAGCGGGTTCAGGTCGGAGTAGCGGCGGGCGGTGCCGGGCTCGGTGAGCGGCGGCTGGGTGCGCAGCCGGTCGGGGCCGGGCGGTTCGTACAGCGGCAGTTCCGGCGGCAGGCCGGAGGTGTGAGTGAGCAGGTGCCGCACGGTGACGCCGCGCACGGCGGTGAACGCGGGCAGATGGTCGGTGACGGGCGCGTCGAGGTCGAGGGTGCCGCGCTCGATCTCCTGGACGGTGAGGACCGCGGTGAACAGCTTGGTCAGGGACGCCAGGTCGAAGACGGTGTCGGGGCGGGCCGGGACCCGACCGGCGGGCGGCAGTTCCACGCCCGGTCGGCGCGCTCGTCGTGGGCCGCGTACCGCACGGCCCAGCCGAACGCGTCCGTGACCCGGGTGCCGCCGCGCCCGGCGGCCAGCGAGACGCCCGCGCACAGGGCGCTCCCTTCGGGGAGCGCCGCCACGAGGTGCGTGAGGGCCGTCAGTGCGCGCGTCGCTGCCACGGACGGCACAGTGCCACGAACGCCGCGGTGGCCGCGACCGCGCACGTCAGCTGGACGACCGTCATCGGCACCGCGGTCCGCTCGCCCGCGATGCCGACGAGCGGCGAGGCGATGGCGCCGACGAGGAACTGGCTGGTGCCCAGCAGGGCCGAGGCCGATCCCGCCGCGCGCGGGTGCGCATCAGGGCCTGGGTGTTGGTGTTGGGCATGACCAGGCCCATCGCGGACATCAGCACGAACAGCCCGGCCGCCACGGGCACCAGGCCGACGTCGCCGAAGACGCCCCGGCCATCAGCAGCAGGGCGACGGCCGCGCCGGTGATGACGGCGAGGCCGACGGAGAGCGCCTTGTCGAGGCTGACCCGGCCCACCAGGACCTTGCCGTTGAGCTGGCCCACGGCGACCAGGCCGATGGAGTTCAGCCCGAACAGCAGGCTGAAGGTCTGCGGCGAGGCGCCGTAGATGTCCTGGACGACGAACGCGGACCCGGAGACGTACGCGAAGAGCGCGGCGAAGGCGAAGCTGCCCGCGAGCATGTAGCCGGTGAAGACGCGGTCGGCGAGCAGGCCGCGCATGGTGCGCAGCGCCTCGCCCACGCCGCCGCCGTGCCGCCGCTCGGGCGGCAGGGTCTCGTCGAGCCGGCGCCAGACGACGAGGGTGAGCAGCGCCCGACGACGGTCAGCACGACGAACACGCCGCGCCAGTCGGTGACCCGCAGGATCTGGCCGCCGAGGACGGGCGCGGCGATCGGCGCGACACCGGAGATCAGCATGAGGGTGGAGAAGAACCGGGCCATCGCGTCGCCGTCGTACAGGTCGCGGACCACGGCGCGGGCGATCACGATGCCCGCGGCGCCCGCGAGCCCCTGCACCAGCCGGAAGGCGATGAGCAGCCCGGCGCTGGGCGCGAGGGCGCAGACGGCGGTGGCGACGACGTAGACCACCATGCCGACGAGCAGCGGGCGGCGGCGCCCCACTTGTCGCTCATCGGGCCGATGACGAGCTGGCCGAGGGCCATCCCGGCGAGGCAGGCGGTGAGCGTGAGCTGGACGGTGGCGGCGGGGCTGTGCAGCGCGTCGGTGACCTTCGGCAGGGCCGGGAGGTACATGTCCATCGACAGCGCGGGCAGCGCGGTGAGGCCGCCGAGGACGAAGGTGACCATCAGGCCGACGCGGCGCTGCGCGGCGAGCCCGGGGTGGTGGGAGAGGGCGGAGTCGGTGGGGAGGGGCGACCGTGCCGTCGGGGGCGGCGGTGGCGGCGGGTGATATGTGGTCGGGGACGGACGGGGGCCGGGCTGCGGCATCAGCTCTCCATGAGTCGTTCTCGTGCCTCCATCGTCCCAGCCCTGTTGACGTGCTCAGGACGTTTTGGGCCGGGACGAGGGCGAATGTGACGACCGGAACAGCCGTGTCGGCGGCCCGGCGGCCCCGGCCGCCGTCACGCCTGCGCAGTCCCGGCCTGCCCGCCTCGGTGACCAGGGACGCGGCGGTGCGCAGTGGCGCGCCCGGCCTGGTGACCGCCGAGACCGTCTTGAAGTCCGCGCGGGCCTTCTCGCCGTCGAGGGTGACGGTCACGTAGCCGCGGCGGCCGTTGTAGAACTTCATGTGCGGGTTGGCGTCGCGGTACTTCTGGTAGTTGGTGGGCCGGTCGGCGCCGTCCTTGCCGCTGGTGATCGAGGAGCAGACGAACTCCACGCCGAGTGTGCGGGACTTGGCGTCGTCGAAGTCCTTCTTGATGTCGAACGCGTAGTGGACGTGCACGTCGCCGGTGAGCACCACGAAGTTGTCCAGGCCCGCCCGCTCCACCCCGGCGAGGATCCGTTCGCGCGAGGCCGGGTAGCCGTCCCAGGAGTCCATGCTGACCTTGGACTTGGCCGCCGCGGAGTTCTTCCGCTGGGCGAAGGTGACCTGCTGCGGCAGGACGTTCCAGGTGGCGGTGGAGGTGGTGAAGCCGTCCAGCAGCCAGCGTTCCTGCGCGGCGCCGATCATGGTGCGCGCCGGGTCGGCGGACTTTTCGTCGGGTACTGCCAGCCGTCGCCGTTCGCCTGGTTGGACCGGTACTGGCGGGTGTCGAGGATGTCGAACTGGGCGAGCCTGCCGTACTGGAACCGCCGGTAGAGCCGCATGTCGGGCCCTGCGGTCGCTGCGGCATGCGCAGCGGCATGTTCTCCCAGTACGCGCGGTAGGCGGCGGCCCGGCGGATCAGGAACTTCTCGGGCGGGGTGCCGTTCTCGTCCCACTCCCCGCGTAGTTGTTCTCGGTCTCGTGGTCGTCCCAGGTGACGAACCAGGGAAGGCGGCGTGCGCGGCCTGGAGGTCCTTGTCGGTCTTGTACAGCGCGTACCGCAGCCGGTAGTCCTCCAGCGTCACCGTCTCGTGGTTGAAGCGCGCGGGGATCCTGCGGTCGGTGTAGCCGCGCGCCGCCCGCCGCGTCGACGGCGTACTCGTACTGGTAGTCGCCGAGGTGGAAGACGGCCGCCAGGTCCTCCTCGGCGAGGTGGCGCAGCGCCGTGTAGTAGCCCTCGTGGTACGACTGGCAGGAGATCATCCCGAAGCGCATGCGGTTGACCTGGGCCCCGGCGGCGGGGTGGTGCGGGTGCGGCCCACCGGGCTGACGAACTGGCCGACGCGGAAGCGGTACCAGTACACGCGGTCCGGCTGGAGGCCCAGCACCTCGGTGTGGACCGTGTAGTTGAACTCGGCGTACGCGTAGGTGTTCCCGCGGCCCGCGAGGCGCGCGAACCGCTCGTCGAGCGCGACCTCCCACTGGACGGTGACGACGCCCGAGGCGGGCATGCCGTTGCCCGGCTCGTACGGGCTCGGCGCCAGCCTCGTCCAGAGCACGACGGCCTCCGGCAGCGGGTCGCCGGAGGCGACGCCCAGCGTGAAGGGGTCGCCGGTGACGGCGCGGGCGGGGATCTCCCTCGCGTGCGCGTCGGGCAGGTTGGTGGTGAACGCCAGGGTGGCCGCGGCCCCGGCGACGGTGAGGAAGCGGCGGCGGCCCAGGCGCGCGGCGGCGCCGGATCTCCTGCTGGTCATGCGGTCTCATGGCTGACTCCCTGACTCGCTCATGCCGTCATGGGCATTGCGGGGACCGGGAACGGCTCGGCGTTGACGAGCGCACGACACACATGTCGGGTTGATGAGGTCTCCTTCCGGATGGGGCGTTCGGGGCACCACGTGCCGGGTACGGCGGCGGGGACGGCACCCGGAGGCGTCGCGTACGCTGCGGCCCCATGAAGCGCGGTGGCACGGAGTCGGTGGGGTCGGACGGGTCGGCGGGGCGGACGGTTCGGCCGGGTCGGACGGCGCGGCAGGATCGGCAGGGGCGGACGGTTCGGTGGAGTCGGCCGGTTCGGTGGAGTCGGCCGGGGTCAAGGTCGCGGTCGTCACGGGCGCGGGCTCGGGGATCGGCCGGGCGGTGGCCCTCGAACTCCTCG
Source organism: Streptomyces sp. M19 (assembly GCA_038070365.1). Lineage (GTDB taxonomy): Bacteria > Actinomycetota > Actinomycetes > Streptomycetales > Streptomycetaceae > Streptomyces. The sequence goes on from JAMYWE010000001.1 coordinate 2,482,821, forward strand.
CCACGGGCTGGTCCGTGGCGCTCGCCGGACGTCGCGCGGAACCCCTGGAGGAGACGGCGCGGTACGCGGCGGAGCGGCATGGCGCGGGCGACCGGGCGGCGCGGCGGTGCCCGTCGTCGCCGTACCGACGGACGTGACCCGGCCCGACCGGGTCGACGCCCTCTTCACCGCCGTCCACGAGGCGTTCGGCCGCGTGGACCTGCTGTTCAACAACGCGGGCGGCTCCGTGCCGCCGACACCCGTGGACGAACTCGCCTACGAGGACTGGCAGTCGGTGGTCGACGTCAACCTCACCGGCGCCTTCCTGTGCGCGCGGGCCGCGTTCCGCGCGATGCGCGCGCAGGACCCGCGGGCGGGCGCATCATCAACAACGGCTCGGTGTCCGCCCACGCGCCGCGCCCGCACAGCGTCGCCTACACCGCGACCAAGCACGCCGTCACCGGCCTGACCAAGTCGCTGTCGCTGGACGGCCGCCCGTACCGCATCGCCTGCGGCCAGATCGACATCGGCAACGCGGCCACCGAGATGACCGAGGCGATGACCGCCGGAACCCTCCAGGCGGACGGGCGGGTACGGCCGGAGCCGGTGATGGACGCCGCCGACGTCGCGCGCACGGTGCGGCACATGGCGTCGCTGCCGCTGGAGGCCAACGTGCAGTTCGCGACGGTGATGGCGACGGCCATGCCCTACATCGGACGCGGCTGACTGGCGAGTGAACATCACCCAGCGTCCATAACCGGCCGCTTTCCTGACAAGTCATCAAAGCTGCCAATTCACCCCATCAGGGCGGGCCACGCCAGTACGGCCCGGCGGCCGGGGCCCGGCGGCCCGGGCGCCCCGGGTGTGCGGTCGGGTGTTCGTATGGCATGGTCGACTCCCACCGCGTCCTCACCACCGAAGCGAGACCGCCATGCGTTCTCTGCCGCTCACACTGGTCGCCCGGCTGCTGCCCGTCGCCATCCTGGCCCTCGCCGGGTGGCCATGACGTCCGGCGGCGACAAGGACGACCACCCTCCCGCCGCGTCCCGGCCGCACGAGAAGAAGAGCGCCGAGGACGGGAACGACGAGGGCAAGGGCGACGCGGACGGGGAGGGCGCGCCCACGCGCACCGCGGGCAAGCCGCCCCAGGAGCCCTGCGCCACGCTCGCCTCCGGCACCGTCAAGAAGCTCGTACCCGGCGTCAAGGGCGACGGCTCCGACCTGGTCGTCAACGACACCAGCCGCCGCACCGGCTGCTCGTGGCACGCGCTGGACGACTTCGACTACCGCTGGCTGGACGTGACGTACGACGTCACCGACACCGCCTGGGACAAGGCGCCCTCCGGAAGCGCCGTTTCCGGCCTCGGTGACAAGGCCCTCCTCAGCACCGATCTGACCACCGACGACGGGCAGCAGACGCGGGAGGCCGTGGTCGCGGTCCGCGCCGGGTCCACGGTGGTGACCGTGACGTACAACGGCAGCGACTTCGAGGACAAGAAGGCCCCTCCGCCTCAACGATCCGCGACGGCGCGCTCACCGCCGCCAAGGAGGCCGTCGCGAAGCTCACCGGCTGACGCGGCGGCGGCGCGCGCGCTGCCGGACCTCCGCTGTCCGACGTCCGTCCGCCCGTCCGAACACCGCCGGGCCCGGCCCGCCGCTCCCCGCGCTCGGCCATACTTCTTCCCCACACTTCTTCCCCGGAACGATCCGAAGGGGCCGCGCATGGGACGACGCCACCGCATCGGCGTCCTCGTCTTCGACGGCGTCAAGCTGCTGGACGTGGCGGGCCCCAGCGAGGTCTTCACCGAGGCCAACCGGCTCGGCGCCGACTACGAACTCCTGCTGTGCTCGGTCGCCGGGCGCGACGTCACCTCTTCCACCGGCATCCGGCTGCCGGTGGACACCGACGCCGAGGACACCGGACCGCTGGACACGGCCCTCGTCATGGGCGGCGACCTGTTCCCCACCCACGCGGTGGACCCCGAACTCGCCCGCGCCGCACGGCTGTTGGCCGGGCGCGCCAGGCGGACCGCGTCCGTGTGCACCGGCACGTTCATCCTCGCCGCCGCCGGGCTGCTGGACGGCAGGCGCGCCACCACCACTGGCAGCACACCGCCACCCTCGCGCGCGGCTATCCGGACATCCGTGTCGAGCCCGACGCGATCTTCGTGGAGGACGGCGCGGTCTTCTCCTCGGCCGGGGTCACCGCGGGCATCGACCTCGCCCTCGCGCTGCTCGAACGCGACCACGGCGCCGAGCGGGCCCGCGCCGTGGCCCGCGCCCTCGTCGTCTTCCTGCGGCGCCCCGGCGGGCAGTCCCAGTTCTCCCCGTCCCTGCGCGGCCCGCTGCCCCGGACCACGGCCCTGCGGAGGTCGTCGACGCGGTCGCCGCCGACCCCGAGGGCGACCACTCGCTCGCGCGGCTCGCCGCCCGCGCGCATGTGAGCGCCCGCCATCTGACCCGGCTGTTCCAGGAGGAACTGGGCACCACCCCGGCAAGTACGTGGAGCTGATCCGCTTCGACGCCGCCAAGTCCCTGCTGGACGCCGGGCACTCGGTGACCGAGACCGCGCGGCGCAGCGGGTTCGGCAGCGCGGAGACGCTGCGGCGCAGCTTCGTCGCGCACCTCGGGGTCTCGCCGCGCGCGTACCGCAGGCGGTTCCACTCCGCCGCCCGGCCGTGAGCGCGACGGGCCGCCCGGCCGTGAGCGCGACAGGCCGTGGGACCGGCCGCCGGGGCCTGCGGGGAGCGCCCGTGTGCCACCCGTGCTCCGGTTCGCGCCCCTGGTAGCGGCCTCGGTCCCTGCCCGACAATCGACTGCGGATCCCGCCGGCCGGGGTCGGACGAGAGGAAGACCTGGATGCACCACCTGCCGCCGTACGGGAACCCGCCGTATGACGAGTGACGCGGTACGTCCTGAGAGGGACCCGGCCGAGCCCGTACGCCACCGGCTCTCCCGAGCCATGTCACCGAGCTGGCCGACGGGGGCGGCGGCGCGCAGGCGATCACCGCGCTGCGGCAGGCGGAGGCCGACCGCCGGGTCGCGCTGCTGCGGACGGTCCGGGAGGAGTTGCGCGCGGCGCCCCGGCTCGGCGGTCCGCTGCCGGAGGCGGGGTACGGGTGGTCCCTGCTGGCCGAGGCCCACCGGGCCGACCCGCCACCGTCCTGAGCCTGCTCGCCACCCCGCACGTGGGGATCTGGGCCGCCCGGCTGCTGCGCCGCCTGCGGCAGGGCGGCTCCGCCGAGGTGCCCCTGTGGGCGGACGCGGGCCACTTCCACGCCCTCGCCGCCTCCGCCGCCATCCTCACCGGCCTCGAATTCCGCATCCTCGTACCGCTGCGCGACGGGCAGGCGGTGCTGCCGACGCTCGGCCGCGCCGCCTTCCCGGCGCGGCGGCTGGGAGGCCGCCGAGGTCAGCGGCGCGGCGGGCGCGCGGAGGTCACGGTCGCGGACGCGGATTCGGGTGCGGGTTCGGGGTCGGGGTCGGGTGTGGGTGCGGGTGCGGGTGCGGATTCGGGTTCGGGTACGGATTCGGGTTCGGGGTCGGATTCAGGTGTGGGTGGGGGCGGGGGCGCGGGTGTCGCTTCCGTGCGCGTCCCCGGCGGGCCGCCCGCCGACGCGCCCGGCTGGCACGCCGCCCGTGCGCTGTACGCCATGGCGGGCCGCACCACGCTCACCGTCCGCCTGGAGGACCTCGACCCGCACCGGGGCCCGCGCCCCTGGACCGCGCCGGACCCGCTGTCCACCGAGGAGGTGGACCACTGGCGACAACTGCTGGAACGGGCCTGGCCCTCATCGCCGCCATGCACCCCGACACCGCCGAGGCCATGGCGCGGGCCCGCCTCACCCTCACTCCCCGGCCGCCGACCATACGGTTCCGCCCCACAGCGCCTCCCCGGCGACGGCTTCGGCGCGGTCACCCTCTCCCGGCCGCCGGACCCGGCCGAGCTGGCGGCCACGCTCGTACGCGCCTTCCAGCACACGAAGCTGCACGCGCTGATGGCCTGCACCCCGCTGTACGACGAGGTGGGGCGCGGCCTGCACTACGCCCCGTGGCGCGACGACCCCCGGCCGCTGGGCGGGCTGGTGCAGGGGACGTACGCGTTCTTCGGCGTGACCAGGTTCTGGCGCAGCCGCAGGCGTACGGCGCGTGGCTGCGAACGCACGCTCGCCGAGTTCGAGTTCGCGCTGTGGCGTCGGCAGACCTGGCTCACCGCGCAGCGGTTGCGGCACTCCGCCGCCCTCACTCCGACCGGGCGGCGCATGGCCGCCGCCCTCGAATCGCGGCTCGCCTCCTGGCTGGACGAGCCGGTGCCCGAGGCCCGCTGTCCTCGCCGAGGCGGCGGCGGCCGACCACGGGTGCGCTGGCGGATGCACCACCTGCGCCCCGACCCCGGCGCGGTGACGGCTGCGGCCCACGCCTGGCTGGACGAGCGGCCCGCGCCGCCGCCCCGGCCGACGAGGGCCGCGTACGCACCGATCCCGGGGCCCGGGGCTGGACTCCCGCGCCCTGCTCTTCCGGCAGCGGCTGGCCGGGGTCCCCGGCGACGCGCGCCACGCCCCGGATCGGCGGCGCCGCCTCGGCTGACGGGACCGAACCGCCGCGCGTCTGGGCGGAGTTGGCGCTCGCCCACGCCGCCGCCGCGCCCGGCCCGGCGTCCCGGCTGCTGCTGGAGCGGCCCGAATGGGTGCGCGGGTGCACCTGGCGATCCGCTCACGCGGCGGCAGGCGCGTCCCGCCGGAGGTCCTGGCGGACTGGCTCGCCACGGGGTGTCGGGCGGTGCGGTGTCGTGACGTGCGGAGGGTTCCCGGAAACGGGGGCGCCGACGGAGGACTGTCGGGTCGGGGCCGCCGCCGGGGTACCTCTCCCCAGCTAACTCCCCAAACTCCGTCCGGGGACCCCAGAGGTGCCCCCACTGCGGGGCACCCGGCACGTCCCCTCACGTCGTACAGCGACCGCCGCCCCGGTGGTCGTCACCGGGGCGGCGGTTTTCGTCTATTCGCGTCTGGGGTCGTCAGCCGATGGGGTTGACGTAGGTCGCCGGGTGGGTCGCGCCCCGCTGGTCGACCAACTCGCCCCAGGGCCACTCCACCCGCAGCGACGACGTCTCGTTCGGCGGGGTGATCTCCGCATACGCGGGCTGGTAGAAGCCCACGGCCATCTCACCGCCGAGCGCGATGTTGATCGTGAACGACGTACTGTCCCCGGGCTCAGCTCGATCTCACCGAACGACTCCGACGAACGCGCCAACGACCACACCTGACCACCGTTCTCCGACTTCAGATCCACACCCGCGAAACCACCGATCCGGCAGGCGGAGTCACCCGTGTTCGTCACGATCACAGCGGTGGTCGTCGAACCCTGCGCGTCCGGGTCCGGAGCCGCGTCCTCACCCGTCGCGAACACCGCCTCCAGACCGGACGTGTGACACCGCTCCAGACTCGACGTCCCCGCGTCACCATCGGCCGCCTTGACCTCCCCTGCGACACCGACGAGTCACCGCCACCGGACTTCGCCGCGCCCGAGTCCGACCCCCACAGGCCGTCAGCGTCAGAGCGGCAGCAGCGGTCAGAGTGGCGGCGGCCAGACGAACGGCACGGCGACGACGAGCGGTGATGGCAGTCATTACGGTTCCCCGGGGCGGTTGGTGTCGGTGTTCCGCGGTGTTCCTCGGTACGACAACCACTCTGACCCGGCCCACTACCGTAAAAGCGCCGCTCCACTAACGCCCCGCTAACACCGGCTTTCATGAGCACGCTGTCAGACCCCTGCGCCATAGCCGGTCACCTGGTTCGGGATGGGTGCCGACGGCTGGGCTCACGACCGACTGCCCGAAGGGCCGCGCAAGGCCCCGGTATACGCGGGTTTCTACTGGTGCCAGGAGGACGACGCGCCTCCGGTGGCCCGAGCCAGCCTCGTCGTCGTACCGCTGGCGGACGCCGCCCGCGTCAGGGCGGCCGACTGGGACGACGGATACGACGGCTACGAACCGGCCCCGCTGGAGGGGTACGCCGTCTTGTGCAGCTCCCCGTTCGACCCGGCGCGGTCCGGCGACGAGGGCGCCGAAGCCCATCTCCGCGAGGCCAAGCGCGTCATCGAGGCCGGGGACCGCGAGGGCCGTCAGGCCAACTACGCCGAGATCGTCACCGATCCGGACCGCGGCGGCAACGCCCTGTTCTTCCCCGTCGAGGGAGAGGAGAGGAACGGGTACGAAGCGGCGGATCCGGACGGGACCGTCGTCTGCCTCGCCTTCACCGACTACGACTCCTGAGCCGCGCGACGACACGTTAGAGAAACGAAACACGCGCCTTGCCTACGGTCCTTTCTGTCAGCACAACACCCCGACGACAGAAGGAACCCCGATGAACCTCGCCAAGCGCATCGCCATCACCGCCGCCGCCGTCCTGTTCGGCTCCTCGCCGCGGTCGGCTCCGCCAACGCCGCCACCGACCACGGCAAGACCAACGACTACAGCCACACCATCGAAGTCCCCGCCGGTACCCCGCACATCCCCGGCCACCCGGTGACGGACCTCGACCCCAGCGACACCATCGAGATGCCCTCCGGCACCCCGCAGATCCCCGGCCACCAGGCGAGCAGGTAACAACGGCCGCAGGCGGCGGCCAGCCGACCACTGGCCGCCGCCGACCCACCAGAGGCAAGCGTCAACTACAGGTTGACGCCCGGGAATCGTCAACTTAAAGTTGACGCATGAGCCCACTCGACATCAGCCTCGCCGACCTGATCGCCCACCTCGACGAGGAACTCCCCGACGCCGACGAACTGGCCCGCATCAGCGAGGCGCGGCTGCGCGCCCAGACCCTGTCCGACCTCGGCGACCAACTCATCGACCACTACGTCAGCAAGGCCAAGCGGACCGGCGCGTCGTGGACCGAGATCGGCGACGCGATCGGGGTGTCCAAGCAGGCCGCCCAACAACGCCACGCCCCAACCCGTTCGAGCGGTTCACCAACCTCAACCGGCACAGCATCGTGCTGGCACAGGAGGCCGCCCGTACGCACAAGCACGACTCCATCGGCACCGCACACCTCCTCCTCGGCCTCCTCGGCGAACCGCGGGGCCTGGCGTACGAGGTGCTGGTGGCGCAAGCCGAGTCGGAGCAACGCGTCCGCGACGCGGTGGCGGAAGCACTGCCACCGGCCGGGGAGAAGGCGCTGCGGGGTCACATCGCGTTCCGGCCGGAGAGCAAAGAGGCCATCGAGCAGGCACGCCGCGCGTCGGCCGACCTCGGCCACGACTGGGTCGGCACGGAGCACATGCTGCTGGGCCTGATCCGTGTCGAGGACAGCCCGGCCGCGCGGATCCTGCGCGAACTCGGCTTCGCGTCCGAGGAGTTGCACGAGACGGTCACGGCGGAGATCGCCGAACGAACCCCGCGCGCGACGAGCCGTGACGAACGACCGGCCGTCAGCCCGTCTGGGCCGCACGGGCACGGTCGGAGAGGAGTTGGGTGAGGCTTTCGAGGTCCTCGCCGCTGTAGCTGCGGCTCTCGTTGTCCTCGCCAGAGACGATGGTGAGAACCGTTCCGGTGCGGACCATCGTGTTGCGGCTGGTGTTGGTGACGTAGGCGTCCCCTGACTTGTCGAGATCGAGAACGCCGTGACCTGGTCCCCGATCTGCGTCATGGTCAGTTGACTCGCGCCCTCTTCCCGCGCCGCAACGGATCTCGCGTCGAAGGCCGCCTGTGCCGTTTCCTCGTCCGGGTAGGAGAGCGCCACGAAGTGGGTCTCCATGCTGTATCGCCCCAGATACTCGGCCTGTCCCTCGAACGTGGAGCCGTCGTCCTCCCCGGAGACGTCCACGGCGGGTGCCGTGCTCTCGGTCCAGCCCGACGGCAGGCTTGTGGCGTCCGGTAGTACGTCGCGGAGGGCCTCCGCGTCGGCGAGTGGCACCGCCGGGCCCGCGTCGCCACCGCCCGCCGCGTCGTCAACCGCCGTGCTGTCACCCGACTTCTCGTTACCCGTCCCACTCTTCTGCGCAGCCCGAGGACTTGAAGAGTCACCGTCGAGGACCTGCACGCCGCCGTAGACCATGAGCGCCACCAAGGCCGCCAGCGCGACGCCGACCACACCGAGGGCGGTGCGCCCGCGCGCGTGTTGTTGAAGGTCACCGGGCCGACCGCGATGGTGCTGCCGCGCACCCGCGAGCCACCGTCGATCACCACACTGTTCTGGATGGCCCGCGGGGCGGCCCTCCGGCGGCGGCCCGGCGAGAACCGGCGCCAGGGCCGCGGCCAACGCGGTGGCGAACTCCCGGTCGGCCACCGCCTCGGCCCTCAACTCGTCGCGCAACCCGCGGCGGCAGCCGGATCGTCCGGCCGCGCGTCCACAGCCGCCAACGCCGCCTGCCCCGAGGGCGTACCGCCGAGCCGCCCCGTACGAGGTCGGAAACGGCCTGCCCACCCCGACCGCCGCGCCCCCGCAAGCTCGGTCACCACGCGTACGGCCTGTGCCGCCAACTCCGTCAGATCCATCGTTTCCCCGTGAGTCTGCTATGTACACGCTAAAGCCGGGGTGGCCTCCTGGGCAGCAACTCGCCCCAACAAAAGGGAGTTAGCCGCATCGAGATAGGGAATGCGTTGCCCCACATGGGGCTTCTGGTGACGGTGGTGCGAGTGAGGCAAGCGCACCCCGGCAGACCGTACGTCGCGCGGACGGCGGGAGGGGACGGTACGGGGTGTCCCCGCAGTGGGGCACCTCCCAGCGTCTAGCTGGGGAGGCGAACTATCCGGCCCGCACACGACACACAAACGCGCCACGTTCGCCCGACCGTGGGGCACCTCTGGGGTCCCCGGACGGAGTCTGGGGAGTTAGCTGGGGAGAGATACCCGTGCCGGCACCGACCCAGGCACCGGGCAGGCGCACACAACGGCCCAGGGCAACGCAACCGCACCCCTACCTCAAGTGCACCCCGGATGCGGCAGTTCCGGCGCCGCCACGTCCAGCGGCACAGCCGCCTTGCGGACCATGCCGAGCTGCACGGACTGTCGGCTCAGGACCGCGTCCAGGGCCCAGTCCACCGCCGTCCGTACGCGGTTCCCCGGCATCGCCATCAGGTGGTACGCCCGGGTGACCGCCTTCGCGGGCAGGCCGGAGAGGGGATCCGGAAGGGTTGGCGGCGGCCTTGGCGCCGCCCAGGTCCACGACGAAGCCCAGGTCGTGGTGGCGGTAGCCGCGCACGGTGCCGTGGCCGAGGGAGGCGGCGAGGTTGCGCCCGGCGAGCTTGCCCTGGCGGGAGGCGTGTTGGGCGGTCATCGCCGTCATCTGGCCGGGCCGGGTCACATCCGGGACGGCGGCGGCGTCCCCGCAGGCCAGGACCTCGGGGTGGCCGGGCACGGCGAGGGTCTCGTCCACCACGAGGCGGCCCTTGACCGTCTCCAGGCCGGTCTGCTCGACCAGCGGATCGGGCCGCACGCCGACGCACCAGGCGAGGGTGCGGGTGGGAACCTGGTCGCCGGTGGTCAGCCGGACGCCCTCGTGGGTGGCCTCCTCGACGGAGGTGCCCATGAGCACCTCGACGCCGCGCTTGCGCAGGACCCGGTCGGCGGTCCGCGACAGCCGCTGGTCGAGTTCGGGGAGCACGCGAGGGGCCACGTCCAGCAGCAGCCAGCGGATCTTCTGGCCGCGCAGCTCGTGGTGGCGTTTGGCCACCGCACGGGTGAACAGCGGCCCCTGGGCGGCGACTTCGGTGCCGGTGTAACCGGCACCGACCACCACGAACGTGCAGCGGGCCGCCCGCTCTGCGAGGTCGTCGGTCGCGGCGGCGAGTTCGATCTGCCGGATGACGTGGTCGCGCAGATAGAGCGCCTCGGGCATGCCGCGGAAGCCGTGGGCGTGCTCGGCGACGCCTGGGATCGGCAGGAGCTTGTTGACGCTGCCCGCGGCGAGGATCAGCCGGTCGTAGCCGAGGGTGTGCGGTACGCCCTCGGGGTCGGTGTACGAGACCTGGCGTTCCCCAGGCGTACGGAGTCGACCTCGCCGAGGGCGAGCCGTACGCCGGGGAGGTTGGCGGCCAGGGAGATGGTGACGCGCCGCGGGTCGAGGACGGCGGCGGCCACGTCGGGCAGCAGTGGCAGGTAGAGGAAGTAGTCCGTCGGGTTGATGAGCACGATCTCGACGCCCGGGTCACGGTGCGGAAGGGCGCGGGAGAGCGAGCGCGCCGCCTCGTATCCGGCGAATCCCCACCGACGATCACGACGCGAGTCGGGTCAGACGTGTTCTTCACCATCGACTCCGGGTGCCCGGCGGACGGATGCCGAAACAGCGCCGGGAGGGCCCACGGCCGGACCTGAGAAGGACCCGCGGCCGGACGCGGAGCCGAGCGCGAGGCCGGGGCACGCCGGGGAACTCTGCGGCCACCACGGCGTCTTGACAAGGACACGCAAGGCCCCCGAGGCTCAGTGAGAGCGCTCTCACCCCGGCCCGCGAGCCGCGTACGCCGTGGGGACAGGGGCGTTCGGGCAGCTCCATCGCCCCGGGCGAGGCCGCCTCCTGGCCGGCGGATCCGCGTCCGTACCAACCCCCAACCCGTGCCAGGGAGGAACCATGCCCCCACAGCAGCATCCGTGTTCCGCAACCGCCGCTCCGGCTACCTGATCGCCGCCGCCACCTCCGCGCTCCTCGCGGTGGGGGTCCTCACCGGTGGCGCGTCCCCGGCCAACGCGACGAACGGCTCCGACGTCACCGCGAAGGCCGCCGAGGGTGGTCAGCCGCCGGACGAGTTCTGGGGTGACACCGGCAGCATCCCGGAGGCCCAGAACGTCCTGACGGTCAAGATCCTCAACCAGACCAACGGCAAGTACCCGGACGACCAGGTGTACTGGACGTTCGGCGACGAGACGCACTCGATCGCCGAGCAGCCCACGCTGGACATGCCGGCCAACGACGCCGGGCGGATGTACTTCCACCTCGGCTCCCCGGACAGCGAGTACTCGGACTTCATCGAGTTCACCGTCGGCGAGGACGTCTTCAACGGCAACACCACCCGCGTGGACGGCTTCGGCCTGCCGCTGGCGATGCGGCTGCACGCCCACGACGGGTACGACGTGCAGGTCGGCGAGGACTACGAGACCTTCCAGGAGGACCGGGCCGCCACCTTCCAGAAGTTCAAGGACGAGGTGCCGGACGAGTTCAAGGTGCTGGCCGACGACGAGACCCGGATCCCTCGCCCGGCAACCACCCCGACTTCCAGCCGGGTGGCGCGCACGGCGACTACTTCGACGCGTACGCGCAGTCGGTCGGCATCGACGCCTCGACCACCGACATCTTCGGCTGCGCGGGTTCCCTGGCCAACGAGTCGGGCAAGTGCTCCGCGGTCAACCGGCACGTCGCGGACAAGCCGGAGTCGGACTGGGGCAACACGGACCTGTACTACAAGGACGCGCCGGCGAACTACTACGCCAAGTTCTGGCACGACCACTCGATGGACAACCTCGCGTACGGCTTCCCGTACGACGACTACGCGGGCAAGTCCTCCTTCGTCTCGCACGAGGACCCGCAGTGGCTTGAGGTCGCGGTCGGCTGGTGACCCGCCCGTAGCCCGCGCACGACGGCCGTGAGGCCGGATCCGACAGCAGCCGCGCCCGGTGGTCATGAAGACCACCGGGCGCGGTGCGTCAGGTGGGGGATCAGCGCGTGGCGCCGCGCCGCTTGCGGGTGGCGAAGACGAGCCCGCCACCGGCGAGCACGACGACGGCGGCGGCACCGGCGATCACCGGGGTGTTGCTGGAGGAGCCGGTCTCGGCGAGGTCGTCCGAGGCGGAGGGGCTGCCGTGGGGGCGGGGGCAGCCGCGGAAGCCGACTCACCGGGGCCGGGGTCTCCTCCGTGGGGTGCTCCGAGGGCTGCTCGGAAGGGGACGCGGGCGTCTCCTCGGGGCCGACGGCGACGGCTCGTCGGTCGGGGTCCCCTCGCACACGGGGCGACCTTGTCGCCCTCGAAGGAGTAGCGGTCACCGTCACCGGCCTTCACCGAGAGGTGCAGCTTCACCTCGCTGTGGTGCTCGGGGAGTTCGATCTTCTTGTGGAAGTTCGACGTGAAGGTCTCGGTCGGCAGCAGGTCCTGCCGTCGGCCGTGAGGGTCACGGTGTTGGTGACGCCGCCGTTGTAGGCGGTCAGGTTGATCTCCGCCGCCGAGCAGGTCACGTTCCAGCCGGGGTGTGGGCCGAGGCGGGCGCGGCGCACAGGCCGACGCCCACGAGGGCCGCCGCCGAGGCCGTGACGAGGGCGCCCGGCCGACGCCATGTTCTTCTGCTTACGGTCATCAATCCTCCGGGAAACGCTGGGAGTTGGTACTGGCGCGCAGGACAGTACCGCTTGCGTGCGCGTGGGGCCAAACGGCCTCGGTACGGGGCGGGCGGGGCGCCGGTCCGGGCCGGGTTCGGCCGGGGAGCGACTGTCGGGGCGGCCCCGCGCACTACCGTGGAGACATGTCCGCACCGCTGGATGTGCTGGTGGTCGGCGCGGGCCCGACGGGCTCGCCCTCGCCGCGCAACTGCGCGCCTACGGAACCGGCTTCCGGATCGTCGACCGCTCCGCCGGGCAGGCGCGCGAGTCGCGGGCGCTGGTCGTCCAGCCCCGCACCCTGGAGGCGCTGGCCGGGATCGGGGTGGCGCAGGAGCTGGTGGCGCGGGGAACCCGGCGGTTCGGCTGCGGCTGCACCTGCCGCGCCGGGTGGTGCCGGTGCCGCTGTTCGACACCGGGTTCGCGGACACCGCGTACCCCTTCCTGCTGTTCCTCTCCCAGGCCGCGACCGAGCGCGTGCTCACCGAGCACCTGGCGCGGCGGGAGGTGGCCGTCGAGCGCGGTGCGGAGCTGGTGGGGCTGGAGCGGGACGGCCGGTACGTGGCGTGCTCGCTGCGGCACGAGGGCGGCGCGGAGGAGGTGGTGACCGCCCGGTACGTGGTGGGGTGCGACGGCGCGCACAGCGCCGTACGGAACCTGACGGGCATCGCGTTCGAGGGCCGGGCGTATCCGCAGACGTTCCTGCTGGCCGATCTGGAGGTCGACGGGCTCGAACCGGGCGGCGGGCACGTGTACCTGACCGGGTCCGGGTGCTGCTCGTGCTGCCGCTCGGCTTTCCGGCGCGCTGGCGGCTGATCGCGATGCTGCCGCCGGACACGGCGGATTCCGAGGTGACGCTGGAGCTGCTCCAGCGGATCGCCGACGACAGCACCGGCGCGCGGCTGCGGCTGCGCGACCCCGTCTGGATGACGCGGTTCCGGCTGCACAACCGGGGCGCCCGGCGCTACCGGTCCGGCGGCTGTCTGCTGGCCGGGGACGCGGCGCACATCCACAGCCCGGCCGGTGGCCAGGGCATGAACACCGGCGTCCAGGACGCGCTGAACCTGGGCTGGAAGCTGGCGCTGGTGTGCCGGGGCGCGGCGCCGGAGTCGCTGCTGGCGACGTACGAGGCCGAGCGCGCGCCGGTCGGGCGTACCGTGCTGCGCTTCACCGACCGCCTGTTCACGTTCGCCACCGGCGCCGGTCCTGGCGTCCGGTTCGCCCGTACGCGGCTGGTGCCGGTGCTCGCCCCGCCGGTGCTGCGGGTGGCGTGGGCGCGGCGGCGGATGGCCCGGAGGATCTCGGAGTTGGACATCCGCTACCGGCGCAGCCCGCCTCGGCCGCCGGGAAGCCCGTGCCGCGCGGCGGCCCGCGGGCCGGGGACCGGCTGCCCGACGTGCCGCGCGGCCTCCAGGCGCGGATCGCGGGGACGGGCTACCACCTGCTGCTGGCGGGGCCGCCGGGGACGTGGTCCGAGGAGGGCTGGAGCCGGTGACGCGGGGCGCGACGGGCTGGTCACCGTCCACCGGCTCGGCACGCGGAGCCCGTGGCCGGGCACGGGCCCGGTCCACGCGCTGGTGCGGCCCGACGGCTACCTCGGGTACGTGGCGCGGGGCACCGGCCTGGACGGGCTGCGCGCGTACGTGGAGCGCTGGCTGCCGCTGTGACCCGTACGGCGGTCCTGGTCGGGGTCGGCGGTCCTGGTCCGGGGCGGCCGTCCTGGTCCGGGTCGGCGGGGCGGCGGTGTCGCCGGGAGACCACTCAACCCTCCAGCGGCGCGTTGCGTTCGGCGGCGGGCATGGCGGAGGCGACGGCGCGCGGCGCCTCGTCCCGGCGGGCGCGCGGATCGCGCGGGTACGCCTGGCCCTTGGCGGTCAGGCGCGGTTCGAGTTCGCGGCGGCTGGCGGGGCTCGGCGCGCGCTCCACGAACCCCGCGCCTGGAGGCGGTCGCACATCCGGCTGACGGAGGGCAGGGTGGAGACAGGACGGGCCACCTGGGCGACCCCGACGCGCGCCGCTGATTCCGACCCGTGATTTCGACCCGTGAATCCGACCCGTGAATCCGACCCGTGAATCCGACCCGCGCGAACTTTTTCCGCCTCAAAGTTCAGGACCTGGGTATACGGCGAGGGCTGAGGCCCCCAAACCAGAGGAGGACACGATGCTCGACGCGCCCCTGACCGTCGGTGTGACCACGACCGGCCCCGATGTCGCGGCCGTAACGGTGAAGGGCGAACTGGACGCCGAGTCGGGCCGCCTGCTGCACCAGGAGCTGTCCCGGCAGATAGCCGCCGGACGACGGCATCTGGTCCTGGACCTCGCGGACGTTCCGTTCATGGACTCCTCGGGGCTGAGCATCGTCATCCGCACCCACAACGCGGTCCGGGACCTGGCCGGAAGCCTGCGCCTCGCGGCGCCCACCGACGTGGTGCGCCGCCTGCTCGACCTGACGGGCATCAGCATGTCCACCCCGCTCTACGACGACGTGGAGACGGCCCTCGCCGCCGCCGAGGCCGCGTGACCACCGTCACCGGCCGCACCCAGGCGCGCACGGCGCACCGTACGACGACGCGAAAGGCAATCCGCGTGCTGACACCCGACGCGAAACTCCTCCGTACCCTGCTGGCCCGCTACGCGAGCGCGCGCATCGCGGACGCCGAGAGATCGACCCCGGCGTCACGGCGGGAGTTGGCCGACGTGACGTACACGCTGTGCGTGACGACGGCCACCCGGACGACCGAGGACGCCATCGCCGCGGCCGAGGCCGTCCTGAGCGAGGAGCGCGCCGCCGCCTAGGGCCGCGCCGCCGCGCTCTCCCGCCGCCCGCACGCCCCGGCGCCGCCCACGCGGCCCGGGGCGTGCGGCGTACCGGCGCCGGGGCGGGTAACCGAGCGGTCACGCCGGAAACGGAGCACTGCCCGGAGACGGAGGCGACGAGGATGGCCAAGCCGAAGGCGGGATCCCAGCGGGCGGGGCGGGGCGGCAGGGGCCGCCGGTGGTGCTGCGGGTCGCGGCCGTACTGGTGGCCTTCGCGTGCACCGTGGGGTTCGCGGTGGCCCTGGCCCACCTCACCCTCGAACCCTCGGCGGCGTCCGAGCGGTTGGCGCACACCAACCTGCGGCCCGGGGCGTCGATCCGCGCGTACGTGACCCGGCCCGGCTTCGTCGACAGCGTCAAGCAGGTGGGCGGGAACCTGCTGCTGGGGTGCCGTTCGGGCTGCTGCTGCCCGTGCTCGTACCCGGCATGCGGCGCTTCCTGCGGGTCACGCTCTTCACCGCGCTGGTGATGCTCCTGGTGGAGGCGGTCCAGGGTGCCGTGGTGACGGGGCGCGCGTTCGACATCGACGACGTGATCCTCAACACCGCGGGCGCGCTGGCCGGTTACCTGATCGCGGGGCGGCGCCTGAGCCGCGCCGTGCACCCGCGGCGCCGTGCGCGCGGCGGGCGGCGCGGGCAGCGGGCGACGGGCGCGGCCAAGGGCGCCTGACGCGGGATCGGTCGGGGATCAGTCCGGGGTACGGGCGGTCCGCAGCAGGGTGGCCGCGAGGGCCGCGGTCAGGGCCAGCCCTACGGCGGCGCAGAGCGCGACCAGCGTGAACCCCGGTCGTAGGCGTGCCGGGCGGCGTCCAGGACCGTACGAGCGGCGGAGGGCCCAGCCGGTCCGCCACGTCCTCGGCGGAGGAGAAGGACTGTTCCGCCGCGTCGCGGTCGCCCGGGGCGACGCCGGGGTGTCCGGCATGACGAGGCGGTACGTCGCCGTCAGGACGGTGCCGAGGACGGCGACGCCGAGGCCCGCGCCGAGTTCGAAGGACGTCTCCTGGATCGCCCCGGCCTCCCCGAGCGGTCCGGGTTCGCGGCGGCCATGATGGAGTCCGCGCCGAGGGTCATGACGATGCCCGCCCCGTATCCGGCGACGAGGAGCGGGCGATCAGCAGCGGGTAGTCCCCGGAGTCGCCCGCCGCCGCCAGGAACGCCATCGCCAGGGCGAAGACGCCGAGGGCGCCGGTGAGCGCCCACCGGTTGCCCCAACGGGCCGACACCCAGGAGCGGTGGTCGCGCCGACGGCGTTGGCGCTGGCCAGTGGCATCAGGGCGAGTCCGGCGCGCACCGGCGAGTACTCCCCACCTGCTGGAGCCACTGGGTGAGGAAGAACAGCAGCGCGACGTAGCTGCCGAAGCAGCCGATCACGCAGAGGGTCGCGGTCGAGAAGCGGCGGTCGGAGAAGAGCGAGAAGTCCAGCAGGGGTTCGTCCAGGCGGCGTTGGCGCCGGACGAACAGGCCGAGCAGCAGCAGCCCGCCGAGGGCGGTGGCGACGGTCGGGGCGTCGAGGCTCATGTGCTCGCCGGTCTTCTTCAGGGCGTACACCACCCCGCGAGCCCGGCGATGGACAGCACGACGCTGGTCAGGTCCCAGCCCGGGGCTGCGGGTTCTTCGACTCGGGGATGACGCGGGCGCCCACGACGAGGATGACCAGCGCGATCGGCACGTTGATGAGGAAGGCGGCGCCCCAGCCCCAGCGCTCGGTGACCAGGCCGCCGACGAGGGGCCGAGGGTGGCGCCGACGCTGTGGGCCGAGGTCCACACGCCGATGGCGATGGCGCGCTCGCGGCTGTCGGTGAAGACGACCCGGATGATCGCCACCGTGGACGCCATGATCATCGCGGCGCCGACGCCCAGGGCGACGCGGGAGGCGAGCAGTTGCGCGGTGGTGGTGGACAGCCCCGCGGCGGCGGAGGCGAGGCCGAACAGCGCGAAGCCGCCGAGGACCAGGCGCTTGCGGCCGATCCGGTCGCCCAGCGTCCCGCACGTCACCAGCAGCGCCGCGAGGGTGAGCGAGTAGATGTCGACGATCCACAACAGACCCGTGCTACTGGGGTGCAGTTCCAGGCTCATGCGGGGCACGGCCACGTGCAGCACCGTCAGGTCGATTCCGCACAACAGAAGGCTGGTGGAGACCACCGCGAGGACGATCCAGCGCTGTCTCGCCGTCATTTCCGTCACCGGCGAAGGCGTCCGCGTCGCCGCTTCACTGTTTGCCATGGCAGCACTATCGTGCCCTAGCCACCGGCGGACAATATACGGTCCACGATGTGCCATAGGGTCAATCTGTATACCAAGAGAGGCAGTTCGATGCGTGGAGCCCTCGATGACACCCGGAATACTGCGCGATCGAGATCGCGATGGAGGTTCTCGGCGGTCGCTGGAAACTGGCGATTCTCAAACAACTGCTGTCCGGGACGCAGCGGTTCGGCGAATTGAAACGCGCGATGCCCCGCATCACCCAGCGCATGCTGACGCGGCAGCTGCGGGAGATGGAGACGGACGGACTGGTGGTCCGGACCGTGTACCGGGAGGTTCCGCCGAAGGTGGAGTACTCCCTGACGGAGACCGGCCGGAGCCTTGAGGTGATAGCGGGACTGCTCGACGCCTGGGGCCGACGCTACCTCGACACCTTCGGGGAACCGGCCCGCTTCGTACCAGGGCGGCTGGGCGACGCGACGGAGGACGGCGGCGCGCCGGGCGCCGCGCCGGGCGCCGCGCGGGCGGCGGAGGCAGCCGGGGCCCGGCGGTCCGGTGAGGCGCGTGACCCGCCGGAACTCGGCGATGTGCCGCCGACTCCGCGATGGGCCCTCGGCTCCGCGATACGCCGCCGACTCGGCGATGTGCCGCCGACTCCGCGAGGTGCCGTCGGCCGCCCGAGCGCCCGGTGCCCGCGCGCTCGGGCACCGGGGCTCCGCGGCCGGACGGCCGCCGCGGCGTCAGAACTCCAGCAGGTTCTCCCGGAGGGTCTGGCCCGGGTGTACGCGGAGCGGGTCAGGCCGCGGCGCTGGAGCGCGGGCACCAGGCCCTCGGTGACCTCGGTGATGTAGCGGCGGTTGAGCCGGAGCAGCGGCGTGGTGATCATGAAGCCGTCGCCGCCGACCTCCTCCATGATCTCGCCCATCCGGTCCGCGACCTCGTCCGGAGTGCCGATCAGCTCGACCGACGAGACCAGCCCGCCCGCGCCGTCCACGACCAGCTCGCGCAGCGTCTTGCCGCTCCCCACTGCTGGAACTTGTCCAGCGACCCCTGTTCCCCGTTGGTCGTCAACTTGCGCGGCAGCGGCTCGTCCAGCGCGAACTGCGCGAAGTCGATCTCCGTCAGGGACGAGATCTGCGCCAGGATGTTCTGGAGGAAGCGCGGGAGGCGGTGAGCCGCGCCTGCTTCTCCTCGGCCTCCCGCCGGGTCTCGCCGAGGGTGGGCGTGACGCAGAACAGCACCTTGATGTCGTCCGGATTCCGCCCGGCCTCCGCCGCGTGCCGCCGTACGTCCTCCCGGAACTCCCGCATGCTCTCCACGCCGCTGCCGATGGCGATGATGGAGTCCGCGTTGCGGGCGGCGAATTTCCGGCCCCGGGCGAGGCGCCCGCCTGGACGAACGCGGGCCGGTGCTGGGGCGAGGAACGGTGTTGAGCGGGCCGCGTACCGAGAAGTACTTGCCCTTGAAGTGAATGGGCCTGACTTTGGTGTGGTCGGCGTAGACGCCCCGTTCCCGGTCGATGACGACCGCGTCCTTGTCCCAGGACTCGAAGAGCGCCTTCACGACGTCGACGTACTCGTCGGCCATCTCGTACCGGACGTCGCGGGGCGGCAGGACGTCCAGGCCGAAGTTCCGCGCGGCGAGGTCCTCGGCGCTGGTGACGATGTTCCAGCCGAAGCGCCCGCCGAGCATGCTGTCCATGGTCGAGGAGAGCCGCGCGGTCATGAACGGCGGGTACGCCATGGTCGACAGCGTGGCGACGATGCCCAGTTGCGAGGTCGCCAGCCCCATCGCGGCGGCCAGCGGCACCGGGTCGTGCTTGGGGCGACCATGGCCTGCTTGAGTACGGCCTCGGAGGAGCCGCCGTAGCTCTCCGGGATCATCAACTTGTCCTCGACGATGAGGTAGTCGAAACAGGCGCGCTCCAGCGCCTGGGCGACATCGGTGTAGAACTTTCCGTCCCAGGGGAGCCGCCGGAGCCGAAGGGGCCCTGCCAGTCGTCTGGGGTGAAGTTGAAGATGAACGCGAGATGGAACGGCTGACTCATGACTCACTTCCCTCGGCGGTGACGGCTTTCCCACGGCGGTCCGGCCTGGCCTGCGCGAGCAGCAGCCCCTCGCCGCCGCGGACCAGGGCGACCGCCTCCGCGACGACGTGGCGGAAGAGCTTCTCGCCGAGCGCGGGGCTGGCTCCTCGGTGGACGACAGGACGCCGTTGTTCGTGGTCTGCCGGACATCGATCGGATGCAGGTACACGCCGCTGCGCGGCGGGCGGTCGTGCGCGGGCCGGTCCTCGCGGACGAGGTCGGGGCGCAGGTGGAGCATCAGGCTGGTCTCGGTGACGCCCGCGTGCTCGGCGTGCCAGCCGGGGAACTCGGCGAGTTCGGCGCGCAGCCAGGACTCCTGGACCAGGCTCCACCAGCTGAAGGCGAGCACCTCCTTGTCGTCCAGCGCGCCCGACTGGCGGACCTGGTCCAGCGCCTCGAAGATGAACGGCTCGTTCTCGAAGTGCCCGTTGACCACGACGAGTCGCGCGAAGGGCAGCCCGCTGAGCGAGGCGAGGTACTCGCGGAGGAACACCACCAGGGTGTCGCCGCCCACGTGCACGGTGCCCGGGAAGGAGAGTCCGCCGCCGCTCTGCGGCAGCGACCGGGCCGCCACCGACTGCACGGGAGGACGAACCCGTCGAGTTCCGCCGTGATGGCCAGGGCGAACTCCTCGGCCAGGACGGAGTCGACGGACAGCGGCAGGTGCGGCCCGTGCTGTTCGGTGCTGCCCACGGGCCAGACGACGGTGCGGTTGCGCAGGCTTTCGGTGACCTCGGCGCTGGTGAGGTCGGTGAGGAACGCGCGCCCGTGCCGGTGCGGCTCATGTCACCGCCCCAGCGGCGGGTTGGCGATCCGGCCGGTCTCGGTGACGATCCGGTCCAAGGTGGCGTGCATGTCGGTGTGCAGGGCCGTGTAGACCTGCACCACGTCGGCGCCGACCTGGAGGTACTCGATGACGTCGCGCCCGGAGGTGACGCCGCCGCTTGCCATGATCGGCAGGTTGAAGCGGCGGCGGCGCAGCCGCCAGATGGCCGCCAGGACCAGGGTTTGATGCCGGGTCCCGAGTAGCCGTAGACGCCGCCGAGTTCCAACTCTCCGGTCTGCGGCGAGACCGCGGCGCCCGAGATGGTGTCGCTGAGGGTGATGGCCTCCGCGCCTCCGGCGACGGCGGCGCGGACCCGGTCCTCAAGCCCCTCGCCGATGGCCAGCTTGACGGAGATCGGCAGCGTGGTGCTGGCCCGTACCTCGGCGGTGTACGAGTAGACCCGGTCGGGGTTGTCGTCGGGCAGGTCGGTCTCCTCGTTGAGGCAGGAGATGCCCAGTTCGAGGGCGCGGCAGCCGGTTTCCTGCACCTGTGCCGCCAGGGCGGCGAGTTCCCGGGGTGTCGGCGTGCACGGACGCGATGACCGGCAGTCCGTCGCGTGCGAAGGAGCGCAGGACGCCGAGCCACTGGGCGACCGGCCGCTTGGAGTAGGTGGTGCTGTTCAGCATCCCGGTGGGAATGCGCAGGATGCGCTCGTCCAGGTCCCGAGGGGGCTGGGGTGGATCGTCTTGGTGACGACGGCACCGGCCCCGGTCTCCAGGAGCCTGCGAATGTTGCGCTCCTGGTCCGTGAGGAGCCGGAGCCCACGACCACCGGGTTCTTGACCGGTATGCCGAGGATTGATGTATCGGACACACGTGCCTCCCGCTGAGCACGGATAGCGTTGGGGTCGTCGCTGGCGCGGCTGGGTCCTGACGGCCCGTCTCTCAGGCGACGGCGCTCGCCGTGATGGCCTCCCGCTGCCGTTCGGTGGCGGCGAGCACGGCCTCGACCAGCAGGCCGGGCTTGTCGGTGAACTCGTCGAAGTCGATGGCCTGTACGTTGCCGACGCGGTGCAACCCCTTGAGGAGGTGGCTCGCCGACTCGACGAACGGCTGCTTGGTGATCAGGACGATGGGGCGCCCGAGGGCGGTGGCCCAGCCGAGTTCGACGTGCGTCCCGTCGGTCCGGCGCAGCGTCAGGTCCTCCAGTACGGGCAGGACCGGGACGAAGACGTCGCACTTGCGCATCCACCGGAAGTCCCGGACGGACACCTGTTCCGGGGTGAACTCCGCTGTCTGCGCGCCGAATTCCTCCACGCGGTGGGCGGAGAAGGTGTTCGCGCCGTTCTCCTCCACCACGCCGATGGCCGTCTGAATGGCGTCCTTGAGGTGGCCCACGAATCCTTCGGTGAGGATGGCGTGCTGGATGGGCCCGCCGACGAACACGTCGAGTCCGGCGAGCAGTCCGGGGCGGCCGGTGGTGTTTTCCATGAGATCTCCTTCTTTTCCCGCTGAGCGGCCTTTTCCCGCTGAGCGGCGACAGGGCATGACGGAACGCACCGCGCCGACGGAGTCCGATGACTCGGACACCGGCGCAGAGGAACAGGGCAGAGGAACAGGGGTGAAAGGTGACGCGTCACGCGCGGGCACGCGCGTGGGTCCGGCGTATTCCGCGGGAGCGGCGATGTCAGGGCGGTCGGAAGGGTCAGCCCAGGCCGGTGTCGTGGATTCCCGCGTAACGGCCGCGGTGGTAGAGCAACGGGCGGGCCGTTTCCTCGAAGTCCAGCCATCGGACGTCGGCGACGGCGATGACGTGGTCCCCGCCGGGATATTCGGCGTGCAACGCGCAGTCGAGCCACGCCGAGGCGCCGGTGAGCCGGGGCGCCCGTGGGGCGAGTACTCCCATTCGACCCCGTCGAACTTGCTTCCGCCGGACCGGGAGAACCTCTCACTGAGCGGCCGTTGACCCTCCGCGAGGATATTGACGCAGAAGGAACCGGCCCGGCGGATGGCGGGCCATGTGGTCGAGGAGAGACCGGCGCACAGCACCACCCGCGGCGGCTGGAGAGAAGAGAACAGAACGACTGGCAGGTGAAGCCGACCGGGCCGTCGTCGCCAATGGCGGTGACGACGGTCACGCCCGAGCAGAAACTTCCCAGCACGGCCCGGAAGGGCGAGGTGGCCGCCTGCTCGCCTAAGACGGTGGACCCATGCTCAGTTGACACACTCTCTCCACTCATTGAGCACTCTCCGCCCCGTGTTCGGGCAGCAGCGTTCGTGAACTTCCTGGGTTTGGAACGGTGGATCGCGTGGTGCGGTGAGGTACGCGTGAGCCTGCCCACGCCGGTGCGTCACGTCTCCCGGGTGGCAGGAGACCAAGTCTGCACCAGACTGATGAACTCAGACAACAGGGCTATCGCTCGTGGCAAAACCTTGCAATCATGCGGCCATGGTAAACACATCCGACACGGTCGATCGGCATGACCGACGCGTGATAGCCGCGCTCCAGGTCAACCCGCGGGCCGGTTTCGGGAAATCGGACGAATCCTGGGTGAACACGAGCGAACGGTGGCCCGACGGGTCCAGCGTCTCGTGGCAAACGGGACAATCTTTCCCACAGCCATCTATGACGCCATGCGGTGCAGCATGGGGTATCCACCCACGTGCGCTTTCAGGCCAAGCGCGGAACCCTGAATGAGGTGGCGGCATTTCTCGCCCGCCGTGCGGATGTGCGCGTGGTGATGGCCATCGGCGGCCAGAACGACGTGCTGTGGGCCGAAATGATCACGCCGCGCGGAACCGGGCTGCACGCGCTGATGGCCGAGGACCTGCCGACCGTTCCGCACGTCGACCACTTCAGCGCGTACTTCACCATCAAGACGTTCGTGACCGTCGCGGAATGGCATGCCCGCTGTTGGCCGTGGAGGAGGAGAAACAACTCCGGCTGAGCACGGTGCAACCGCTCACGGAGGTCGCGGGCCACTACGACCTGGGCCCCTCGGACCGCAAAGTCGCCGAGGCACTCGTGAAGAACGCCCGGGTCAGCCTGACCGAACTCGCGAAAGAGCTGGACTTCTCCGTGGCCACCGCCGGTCGCCGGGTCACCTCACTGCTCGAACGGCAGATGATCCATTTGCGGACCGAGGTGGAACCCACCGCCCTCGGTATGCCGGTCGAGGTCCAACTGCGCATCCGGGCCCGGCCGGCCGGACTGGACGAGGCCGGCCTCGCGCTGGCCCGATGTCCGGAAGTACGGTATTGCGCGGCGGTCACCGGTGGCCGGAATCTACTGGTGGAACTCTGCCTGGCCCACGAGGCGGATCTTTACCGATTCTTGATCGAGCGCCTCGGCGGTATACCGCACATCATCGACGTCGAAACAGAGATCATCGCGCACGCCTACAAAGGGGCGCGGTGATCAGGACGCGGCACTGCGCGACGACACCGGCTGATCGCCGCGCACCGCGCCCCTTCCCCTTCCTCTCCCCACGGCGCCAACAGGAGCTGGCCACAGATGCGTTCGACAGAACCGACCAAGCACATCTTCGTCACCGGGGTGTTGCCTCGTCTCTCGGTAGGGCCTGACGGCCTCCAGTCTCGGTGCGTTGCTGAAGGCGCGGGGTTGCGGGTGACGATGCAGAAGCTGGATCCGTATCTGAACGTGGATCCGGGGACGATGAATCCGTTCCAGCATGGTGAGGTGTTCGTCACCAATGATGGTGCGGAGACGGATCTGGATATCGGTCATTACGAGCGGTTTTGGATGTGGATCTGGACGGGTCGGCGAATGTGACGACCGGGCAGGTGTACTCGACGGTGATCGCGAAGGAGCGGCGGGGAGTATCTGGGGACACGGTGCAGGTGATCCCGCACATCACGAATGAGATCAAGCATCGGATCCGGCGGATGGCGGTGGATGCGGTGGATGTGGTGATCACTGAGGTGGGGGACGGTGGGGACATCGAGTCGTTGCCGTTCCTGGAGGCGGTGCGGCAGGTGCGGCATGAGGTGGGGCGGGACAATGTGTTTGTGGTGCATATCTCGTTGTTGCCGTATATCGGTCCGTCGGGGAGTTGAAGACGAAGCCGACGCAGCATTCGGTGGCGGCGTTGCGGAGTATCGGGATCCAGCCGGATGCGGTGGTGTTGCGGGCGGATCGGGAGGTGCCGGTCTCGATCAAGCGGAAGATCTCGTTGATGTGTGATGTGGACGAGGCGGCGGTGGTGGCGGCGATCGACGCGAAGTCGATTTATGACATTCCGAAGGTGTTGCATCGGGAGGGTTTGGACGCGTATGTGGTGCGGCGGTTGGATCTGCCGTTTCGGGATGTGGACTGGCGGCAGTGGGATGACCTGTTGCGGCGGGTGCATGAGCCGGATCATGAGGTGACGGTGGCGTTGGTGGGGAAGTACATCGATCTGCCGGACGCGTATTTGTCGGTGACGGAGGCGTTGCGGGCGGGGGTTTCGCGCATCGGGCGCGGGTGCGGGTGAAGTGGGTGGCGTCGGATGAGTGTCGGACGGTGGCGGGTGCGGAGCGGTGTTGGGTGGGGTGGACGCGGTGTGTGCCGGGTGGGTTCGGGAGCGTGGGTGGACGGGAAGGTGGGGGCGATCACGTTCGCGCGGGAGCGTGGGGTGCCGTTGTTGGGGTTGTGTCTGGGGTTGCAGTGCATCGTGATCGAGGCGGCGCGGAATCTGGCGGGGTGGTGGGGGCGAATTCGACGGAGTTCGAGCCGGGGCGAGTGATCCGGTGATCTCGACGATGGCGGAGCAGTTGGAGATCGTGTCGGGTGAGGGGATCTGGGGGCACGATGCGGTTGGGGATGTATCCGGCGAAGTTGGCGGAGGGTCGATCGTGCGGGAGGTGTATGGGGTGAGCCGTATGTGGAGGAGCGGCATCGGCATCGGTATGAGGTGAACAACGCGTATCGGGGAGTTGGAGAAGAAGGCGGGGTGGTGTTCTCGGGGACCTCGCCGGACAACCGGCTGGTGGAGTACGTGGAGTATCCGCGGGAGGTCCATCCGTATCTGGTGGGGACCCAGGCGCATCCCGAGTTGCGGTCCCGTCCCACGCGTCCGCATCCGTTGTTCGCCGGGCTGGTCAAGGCCGCCGTCGAACGCCAGCAGAGGATCACCGGGAAGAACACCGGGGAGAACACCGCCCAGCACGACGCCTGAGCATTCCCGGCCGACCGCGCGCCGCCGGAAAACCCGGCTCGCGCCGCCCGGCGGTGCGACGATGCCCGGCATGGACGGCAGGGGCGACGAGGGCGGCGACGAGGGCGGTAGGGGCGGCAGGAACGAGCGCGGGATCGACCGGGAGGTCCTGGCCGCGGTCGCCGCGCGGCACGGCGTCCCCGCCGGAGCGGTGCGCCCCTGCCCGCGGGGGCGCCAACCACGTCCATCTCCTCGGCGACGGCCTGGTGTCGCGGATCCCGCGCTTGGAGGCGTACGTCTGGAGCGCGCCCCGGCCAGCCGTCTGCTCGGCCTGCTGCGTTTCTTCGCCGCGTCCCCGCCCCACCCTGGCCCGCCCTGTCCTGACCGCGCGCCTCTCTCCCCACCGACCGCGGGAAGCGGGCGGACGAGGGTCCGGCGCCCGGCGGGTAGCATGGTCAACACGGCGGACGAGCCGGCCGGGCGGTCGCGTCGGGGTCCTCAGGGATTCCGCCGAGGAACGTCCGGGCTCCACAGGGCAGGGTGGTGGGTAACGCCCACCCGGGGTGACCCGCGGGACAGTGCCACAGAAAACAGACCGCCGGGAGCCGTCAGGCACCCGGTAAGGGTGAAACGGTGGTGTAAGAGACCACCAGCGTCCGAGGCGACTCGGACGGCTCGGTAAACCCACCCGGAGCAAGGTCAAGAGGAGCCGCCGACGGCGGCTCTGCGCGGACGTTCGAGGGCTGCCCGCCCGAGTCCGCGGGTAGACCGCACGAGGCTGTCGGCAACGGCAGCCCTAGATGGATGGCCGCCTCCCGGGCGCCGCGAGGTTCCCGGGAGACAGAACCCGGCGTACAGGCCGCCTCGTCCGCCCCTAGGGCCCCTGATCAGCGTTTCCACTGGCCAGAGGCCCTTTCGCATCTTCGGGACGCCGTCCGCGCTACCGGTCCGCGTTGTCGACCAGTCCGTGGCGCCAGGCCCAGGCGATGAGGGCGCCCCGGTCCTCCAGGGCGAGCTTGGCCAGGACGTGGTTCAGGTGGGTCTTCACCGTGGCCTGGCTGACGACCAGTTCGCGGGCCACCATGCGGTTGTTGAGGCCACCGGCCACGAGGCGGACCACGTCGACCTCGCGGCGGGTGAGCCCCTCGGCCTCGGGAGGAAGCGCGGGAGAGGCGGCGGCGGGCGGCGCGGGGCGGGTGCGGGCTGTGCGGGTGCGGCCTGCGCGGGTGCGGGTGGCTGCGGTTCGCTCACGACCAGTTGGACCAGGCGCCGTTGGACCGCCGGGTCCAGGACGGTGCGCCCGGCGGCGACGTCGCGCACCGCGTCCAGCAGCGCCTCGCCGGTGGTGTCCTTGGTGAGGTAGCCGACCGCCCCGGCCCGTAGCGCGGGGAGCACCGCGTCGTCGTCGGCGTACGTCGTCAGGACGAGCACCGGGACCTCCAGGCCCGCGGCGCTCAGTTCGGCCGTGACCTGGGTGCCGTCCAGGCCGGGCATCCGCAGGTCGACCAGCGCGACGTCGGGCCGGTGGAGCACGGCCAGCCGGACGGCCTCGTGCCCGTCGCCCGCCTGGCCGACCACCTCCACGCCCTCGGCGGAGTTCAGCAGCAGCACCACCCCGTCGCGTACCACCGCCTGGTCGTCGGCGACCAGCACCCGAATCGTCACGCGTCCGCCTCCCTGCCCTCCGGGGTCCGCCCCGCTCGGTCCGCCCCTGCGCGGCGTCCGGCCGGGCGCTGTGATCATAGGGGCCCCGCCTGGCCGGGACCGGTGGGGCCCTCGCCGTTCACTCCCGTCCCGTGAGCCTCCCCGCGTCCCTGACCGTGCGTCTTCCCGGGCGCCTCCCCGGGCGCCGACGCCGTCGGCACGCGTGCCGCGATCCGCCAGCCCGGCTCGCCGGGCACCGGCCCGGCGGCCAGCGAGCCCCGGCGGCCTCGATCCGCTCGGCCATGCCGCGCAGGCCGGTGCCGCTCCCCGCACCCCGGACGGGCCGCGTCCGGCCGGGAGGCCGTGGTCCCGTACGGCGACCCGCAGTTCGTCGTCCGACCACACCACGTCCACCTCGATCGGGCTGCCGGTGGCGTACCGCGCCGCGTTCGTCATGGCCTCCTGCACCGCCCGGTAGATCGCGTGGCCCGCCTCCGGCGCCAGCCGCCCACCCGGCCCGCCACCCGGATACGGGCCTGTCCGGGAACCCGCGACCAGCGTCTTCAGGTCGTCCACGCCCGCGGCGGCGCGGCGCGCAGCGCCCGACCGCGGCGCGGGCCTCCTGCACGCCGTCGCGGGCGAGGTCGGCGGCCCGGTCCAGCGGTCCGGTGAGCGCCGCCGAGGCGCCCTCGCGTACGGCGACCGACCGCACCGCCTGCAACTGCATGGACAGCCCGGCGAGGCTGTGCGCCAGTACGTCGTGCATCTCGCGTGCGATCCGGCCGCGTTCCTCGACGGCCGCGGCCTCCTGCCGGGCCTGCCGGGACGCCTCGACCTCGGCCAGCAGCGCCACGGCCCGGTCCCGCTCGGCCTGGAGGGCGGCGCGTTCCACGGTGCGGTCGGCGATCATCCACGCGCCGACACTCGACAGCAGACCGATCGGGCTGCCGGAGATCACCATGACCGCGACGCCGAAGCCGCACGAGACCACCGCGACGGCGGCCGTGCGCACCGGCCCCGGCGGGTGTACATGGGTACGTGGGCGATCCCGACCAGGACGGGGACCTCACCGAGTCCCGCCGGGGACAGGAGCATGATCGCGATACCGGCGCCGACGGCCACCGCCAAGCCGAGCCAGGCCAGCCGGAGCGGCAGGGCCCGGCGGGCGAGCAGGACGCCCATCTCGGCCGCGGCGCCCAGCAGGGCGACGGCCCATTTGGCCGCGGTGCCGTCGGTGGTGATCACCGAGACCGCCGCGCACATCGCCATCGCCGTGACGCTGAACACGTCACGCCGGTCGAACGTCCATCCCGCCGCGTCGGACCCGCCCCCGGCCACGTGCTCGCCATGTCCCGCGCTCCGTTCCCCGTCGTCCGGCCCGTACCCGGCCAGGTCATCCGGTCTCGTACTCGATTCCGCTTCCGGTGTCCGTCGCACGTGACCGTCACACGTGGGCGTCGGGGCGGGGTCGGCGCGGAGGCGGTCGACCGGGCGCGGTCGGCGCGAACCTGGAGGAGCCGGCCCCGGACGACGATCGTAGCCAGGCGCACGACGACCTCGCCGAACGCCATCAGGATCAGGGCCACCACCCACGCCTGCTCGCTGGTGATGTCGTGCGCGGCGGAGAAGTGGGCGACGTGCACCTCGCCGGAGTGGTGGCTGGACCACACGGCGAAGCCCAGCCGGAAGCCCATGCTGATCACCCACAGCGCGGCGGCACTGGGGTGGCCTTGATCCACACGTGCCCCGCGGAGTGGCGGACCCGGGTCAGCAGCCCGCCCGCGAGCCCGAAGGCGATCCCCACGACGGCGAACACCACGGCGAGCGGCACGTCGTTGCCCGCGGTCGGGATGTCGTGGAGGTAGCTGTTGGCGGCCCAGCCGATGATGGCCAGCGGCAGCAGAATCGTGCGCACCGTCAGCCGCTCCTCGCGCATCTGCCGGAAGACGATGAGGAGGAGCGCGATGTCGATGATCCAGTCAGTCGTTGTCATGTCCGTAAGCCTCGGCCGCCGCGTCCCGCGTTCCGTCAACCTCCGGGTGGACCCGGGTTGAACCGGGTCCACGCCCGGGCGGGCGAACCCGCCCGGCGTCGGCCCGCCCGTGGGCGCGTAGGCTGCGGCGGGGCCCGGCCGCGGCGGCCGGGCGCGACCGGGCCGTCCACGCCGCGCAGCGGATCCGCGAAGAGGAGAAGAGACCGTGCTCGTGTTGTTGCCGCCGTCCGAGGGAAGGCCACGGTGGGTTCCGGGCGGCCACTGGATTCCGGGCGTTGTCCCTGCCCGGTCTCGGCGAGGCGCGGGAGGCGGTGCTGGACGCGCTGGTCTCGCTGTGCGCGGGCGACCAGGACAAGGCCGCGGAGGTCCTCGGGCTCAGCGAGGGGCTGCGCGGGGAGATCGCCAAGAACGCCGCGCTGCGCGAGGCCGGGACCCGGCCCGCCGGGGAGATCTACACCGGCGTGCTCTACGACGCGCTGGACCTGGCCTCGCTCGACGCCGCCGCCAGGCGCCGGGCGGCCCGGTCGCTGCTGGTGTTCTCCGGGCTGTGGGGTGCCGTACGGATCGGGGACCGCATCCCTCCTACCGGTGCTCGATGGGCGTGCGGCTGCCGGGGATCGGGGCGCTGGGCGCGTACTGGCGCGGGCCCATGGCGGCGGTGCTGCCGGAGGCGGCCGGGCGCGGGCTCGTGCTGGACCTGCGGTCGGCGGCGTACGCGGCGGCCTGGAAGCCGGGGGCGAGGTCGCGGAGCGTACGGCGACGGTGCGGGTGCTGCACGCGCGGACCGTGAACGGCGTGGAGAAGCGGTCGGTGGTCAGCCACTTCAACAAGGCGACGAAGGGGCGGATGGTGCGCGACCTGCTGACCGCCGGGGTGGCTCCGGCGGGCCCGCGGAGCTGGTGGAGGCGCTGCGGGGCTCGGGTACACGGTGGAGGCGGCGGCGCCGGAGAAGCCGGGCCGGGCGTGGGCGCTGGACGTGGTGGTCACCGAGCTGTAGCCGACACCACCCACCGGCGTTGCATCCTGCGCAACGGGCGTTGCGCGATGCGGCTGGCGGGCGGCAGGATGGCCAGGTGAACACCTCCTCCGTGCCCGCCGCCCCTCCGTCCTCGATCTCGCCCCGTGATCCCGGTCGTCGTCATCGACGACGCGGCCGACGCCGTGCCGCTGGCCCGCGCGCTCGTCGCGGGCGGGCTCACCGCGATCGAGGTGACCCTGCGCACGCCCGCCGCGCTCGACGCGCTGCGCGCCATCGGCACCGAGGTGCCGGAGGCGGTGGTCGGCGCGGGCACCGTGCTCACCCCGGGCAGGTGGACGACGCGGTCGCGGCCGGGGCCCGCTTCCTGGTCAGCCCCGGCTGGACCGAGCGGCTGCTGGAGGCCATGCGGGCGCCGGGGATCCCGTTCCTGCCGGGCGTCTCGACCACCTCGGAGGCCGTGGCGCTGCTGGAGCGCGGGGTGACCGAGATGAAGTTCTTCCCGGCCGAGGCCGCCGGGGCGTGCCGTACCTGAAGTCGCTCGCCTCGCCGCTGCCCCGGGCCCGCTTCTGCCCGACCGGCGGCATCGACGTCTCGCGCGCGCCGGGTACCTCGCGCTGCCCAACGTCGGCTGTGTGGGCGGGACATGGATGCTGCCCGCCGACGCGCTCGCCACCAGGGACTGGGCGCGGGTGGAGCGCCTGGCGCGCGAGGCGGCGGCCCTGCGCGGCTGACGCCGGTACGGTCCGTACGGCCCCGGGTCCGGCGACCGGCCCCGGGCCGACCCGTGCGCGGGAGCCGTCAGCGCAGGTGGCCGGTGTCGTTCAGCAGCCGCAGGCTCGCGTTGCCGTCCGCGTAGTACGCCACCGCCGACAGGGACGCCGCCGACAGCTCCATGCGGAACAGCGCCTCGGGGGCGCGCCGAGCGCGAGCCGCACCAGCGTCTTGATCGGCGTCACATGGCTGACCAGCAGGACCGTACGGCCCGCGTGGCGCGCGACGAGCTTGTCGCGGGCGGTCGCGACCCGGCGGCCGACCGCCGCGAAGCTCGCCGCCGCCGGTGGGCGCGGCCTTGGCGGAGGCGAGCCAGGCGTCGAGGTCCTCGGGTGGCGTTCGCGCGCCTCGGCGAAGGTCAGCCCTCCCAGGCCCCGAAGTCCGTCTCGCGCAGGCCCTCTTCGACGGTCACGTCGAGGCCGAGCCGGCCGCGACCGCCGCGGCCGTCTCGCGGGCGCGGCGCAACGGGGAGCTGACGACGGCCTGCACGGTGCCGCGGGCGGCGAGCGCGGCGGCGGTCAGCTCGGCCTGGCGGCGCCCGGCGGGCGAGAGTTCGGGTCGTCGCCGCCGCTGCCGGAGAACCGCTTCTGCGGGTGAGCGCCGTCTCCCCGTGCCGCAGCAGCACGAAGGTCGCGGGCGGGCCCAGGTCCGCGGGGCCGCCCAGCCCACGGCCGGGGCGGTCGGCCGCGCCGCGTCGGCCCCGCCGCTTCCGGACCGTACGGCGGAGGAGGCGTCCTGGGCGGCGAGTTCCGCCGTCGAGCGGCCCGGCTCCCAGCGCTCGCCGCGCTGGCCCGCGTCCATGGCCTCGTTCGCGAGCCGGTCCGCGTGCTTGTTCTCCGCGCGCGGGATCCAGGTGTACGACACCCGGCCGGGCGGCAGGAGCGAGCGGGCCTCGGCCGCGAGCGGCCGCATGTCCGGGTGCTTGATCTGCCAGCGGCCCGACATCTGCTCGACCACGAGCTTGAGTCCATCCGGACCTGGACCTCGGCGTCCGGGTCCAGGTCGTGCGCCGCGCGCAGCCCGGCGATCAGGCCCCGGTACTCGGCGACGTT
Source organism: Streptomyces sp. M19 (assembly GCA_038070365.1). Lineage (GTDB taxonomy): Bacteria > Actinomycetota > Actinomycetes > Streptomycetales > Streptomycetaceae > Streptomyces. The sequence continues at coordinate 2,514,563 of JAMYWE010000001.1, forward strand.
GTTGGTCACGGTGCCGAGGTACTCGGCGGCCTCGGCGAGCGTCTCGCCCGTCTCCGCGTCGCGCACCACCGCGCCGTACCCGGCGGGCCCCGGGTTGCCCGCGACCCGCCGTCCGCCTCGACGACGAAGCGGCGCGGCATCACAGTCCCGATTCGGGCGTACGCACCAGGATGCGGCGGCAGTTCTCGCAGCGCACCACCGCGTCCGCGGCCGCGGCGCGCACCTCGTTTATCTCGGTGATGTTCAGCTCCAGTCGGCAGCCCTCGCAGCGGCGCTGGTAGAGCCTGGCCGCGCCGACGCCGCCCTGCTGCTCGCGCAACTTGTCGTAGAGCTTCAACAGGTCGGCGGGGACGGTCCCGGCGACGACCTCGCGCTCCTTGGTGACGGCGGCCGTCTCGGTGTCGATGCCCTCGGCCGCGGCGTCGCGCCGGGCGACGGCGTCCTCGGCCTTGCCCTCCACCGACCGTACGCGCTCGGTCAGTTCGGCGACCCGCTCCTGCGCGGCCTCGCGGCGCTCCATGATCTCCAGCACCACGTCCTCCAGGTCGCTCTGGCGGCGGGCCAGGGAGGCGAGTTCGCGCTGGAGGTTCTCCAGGTCCTGGGCGAGGTGACGGCGCCGGAGTCCAGTCGCTTCTGGTCGCGGACGGCGCGCTGGCGCACCTGGTCCACGTCCTGCTCCGCCTTGGTCTGCTCGCGGGCGGTGTCGCTCTCCTCGGTCTGCGGGCGACCAGCAGGTCGCGCAGCTGGGCGAGGTCGGCGTTGAGCGTGTCGATCTCCGCGTGCTCGGGCAGGTTCTTCCGCTTGTGGGCGAGCTGCGACAGGCGGACGTCGAGGGCCTGGACGTCGAGGAGGCGGATCTGGTCGGCGGGCGCGGCGTTCAAGCTGAAGGCTCCAGAGGTGATTGGCGGGACGTCAGGGGACGGAGACGGCGGGGCCGCGGCGTGCGCGGTCCAGGGTCGGTGACCGTACGGGAGACATGGGTGGCCAGGCCCCAGCCGTGCCGGTCGGAGACCGCGTCGAGCTGGGCCGCGGCCTGCTCGGTCCACGGCCACTCGGTGGCCCAGTGCGCGGCGTCCACGAGCGCGAGTTCGGCGCCGTGCTGCCGTGCCTCGGAGGCCGGGTGGTGGCGCAGGTCGGCGGTGACGTACGCGTCGACGCCCGCCGCGCGCACCTGCTCGAAGAGGCTGTCGCCGGAGCCGCCGCACACGGCGACGCGGCGGATCTCGCGGTCCGGGTCGCCCGCGACGCGGATGCCGTGGGCGGTGGCCGGGAGCCGGTCGGCGGCCCTGCGGGCGAAGTCCGCGAGGGACTCGGGGACGTCGAGCGCGCAGATCCGGCCCAGCCCCGGCGGCCCGCCGGGTCGGTCGTGTCCGGCACCAGCGGGCCGGTGACCCGCAGGTCGAGGGCGCCCGCGAGGGCGTCGGAGACGCCGGGGTCGGCGCGGTCGGCGTTGGTGTGGGCGACGTGCAGGGCGATGCCGTGCCGGATCAGGGTGTGCACCACGCGGCCCTTGAAGGTGGACGCCGCGACGGAGGTCGTGCCGCGCAGGTACAGGGGTGGTGGGTGACGAGGAGCTGGACGCCGAGCCGCACCGCCTCGTCGACGACCTCCTGGACCGGGTCGACCGCGAACAGGACGCGCGTGACGTCGGAGGCCGGGTCGCCGGGGTCGCCGCAGACCGTGCCGACGGCGTCCCACTGTTCGGCCCGCTCGGCGGGCCAGAGGGCTTCGAGCGCGGCGAGAACGTCGGAGAGAGCGGGCACGTTCGTCAGGTTACCTCCCGGCCGTACCGGCGCGCCGCCGAGCGCCTGCCCGAACGGCCAACAGCGCCCGGCGGCCGGACCGGAGGGCGCACCGGGGACGGGCCGGAGGGCGGGCGCTATCCGGCCAGGTAGCCGCGGAGATCGTCCAGGACGCGGTCGGCGGCGGTCACGCCGAGGCCCAGGTACCAGGTCTCGTCGCTGACGTTCCGGGCCCGGCCCTCCTTGACGGCGGGGAGCTTCTTCCACAGCGGGTTGGACTCGATCTGGCCGCGCCGGGTGGCCTTGGGGTCGCCGTAGACGCCGGTGAAGATCCAGTCGGCGTCGGCCTCGCCGATCCGCTCGGGGCTGATCTCGGCGGCGAGGTCCTCGATCCGCTGGTTCTTCGGCCGGGGCAGGCCGACGTCGTCGAGGATGGTGCCGATGAACGACGCCTTGGCGTAGAGCCGGATCCGGTCGGGCATGTAGCGCAGCATCGTGATCGTCGGCTTGTCGTCGCCGATGTCCCTCCCGAGCTTCGCCGCCTTCTCCGTGTAGGCGGCGAGTTGCTTCCTGGCCTCGGCCGTGCGGTCCAGGGCCGCCGCGTTGAGGAGGTAGTTCTCCTTCCACGGGAAGCCGGGGCGGATGGCGAAGACGGTCGGGGCGATCTTGGACAGCTCGTCGTACTGGCCCTCCGCGCGCAGTCGGCTGCCGAGGATCAGGTCGGGGTGGAGCGCGTTGACGGCTTCGAGGTTGAGGCTGTTGATGGTGCCGACGTTCTTGGGGTTCCCGGCCTCCTTCCTCAGGTAGCCGGGGATGCCCTCGTCGCCCTCGGCGGGGCGTAGCCGACCGGCTGGACGCCGAGGGACACGACGTTGTCCAACTCTCCGACGTCGAGGACGACCACGCGCCGGGGCCTGCTCTTGATCTCCGTACTGCCCATCGCGTGCTTGACGGTGCGCGGGAACTCGCCGGGCGCCGCGTCCGTGCCCAGCTTCGCCGTCTCCTTCGCGGCCTTGGCGAAGTCCTCGCCGCCGGTCGCGACGGACCGGGAGCCCGCGTCGCCCTTCTTCGCACCGCCGTCGCCGCCGGAGGAGCCGCAGGCGGTGAGGAGAGCGCGCAGGCCAGGACGAGGGCGGCGACCCCGGTCAGCGAGGCGGTTCCGCCGGTCGTGGCCGCGGGGTGGCTCGGCGGCGCGATGACATGGGGACTCCTGGAGGGAGGGCTACGGCGCCTGGTGAGGCAAGCCTTACTTTGCGTGGACTGTGCGCAGCCTATGCGGTGGCCCGGCGCCCAGCACAGGCACCCTCACACCTCAGGAAATCCAGGCCACAGCCACCCTTATGTGTGAAGCCGCTCAACTCTCGTTGTTCGTCAGGAAGTGCGAAAACTACGTTCGGGCGGCGGAGGTGACGCAAACGATGACGGCATGTGCCATCGAGAACCGGACCGGAAGCACATCGGCGGAGATCCCGGACGAGGAGGCGGCCCGCGGGCTGTGGAGCGTACGGAGGCGGAGCGGTTCACGATCGCCGCCGACGGATCGTACGGGGCGCGGCTGGCGCCCGCCGACCGCGTCGGCGGAGGGTGTCCGGCCCGGGCCCGGGCGGGACCGCGGACGGGTACGGGGCGGGGGCGGCGGGGACACCGGCGGGTGGATCCCGGAGCGCTGGACGCTGGACGGCCCCGAGCCGTACGCGGTGCCGCTGCCCGGCGCCGAGCCGGAGCGGCCCGACAGCGAGGTGCTGCCGCTCACCGACGGGCAGGTGCTGATCCACCGCCGTACGCCGGAACGGCACACCCTCCCTCCTCTACCCGGCGGGCACCGGCACCGGCGAGCGCCCGCTGGGCGCGGTGGAGTGCGACACGCTGCGGCTGCTGCCGCCCGCGCCGGACGGCAGATCCGCCTGCGCGCTGGCGGTCGGCGAGCGGTCGACCGGGCTGTGGCTGGTGGACTCCGGCGGCTTCGGGCCCGAGTTGATCGCCGAGATCCGGGCCGGTGCAGCGGCGGCACGTGGCTCGACCGGTACGGTCAACTCCTCGCCGTGGACCGAGAGTTGGAGGGTACGACCAAGACCGTCGCGGTCGACCTCGGCGCGGCGGGAGACCACCTCGCTGCTGCGGATCACCGAGGACAGCGACGACCGGCTGCTGCTGGTCGACCCGGACAGCGGGCTGCTGCTCGTACGGTCGGACGCGCCCGGCGAGACGCGGGTGGGTGGGGCGTGCTCGGCAGCCAACTGCCGGTGCGCTTCCCGCGCTGCCTGCGGCCCGCGGACGGGCGGAGTTGACGCCGTTCGCGGCGCAGCCGGGGCAGGTACTGATGCCGGAGGGTGCGCGGTGGCGTTCCGCGTGCGGGCGCCGGGCGACGACCCGTGGGTCGGGATGTGGCGGCCCGCCGAGCGGCGGCTGCGCCGGATCGCGACCCCGCGCGGCTGGCTCGCGGGCACCGGACTGTGGAGCGCCGACGGTGAACTGCGGCTGCCGTACACGTCGGAGGAGGTGCCGTGCGGGCTGGTGCGGGTGCGTCCCGCGCGGCTCCCGGACAGCGCGGGCACGTGGGCGCCGGAGCCGACGGCCTCACCGGAGCCGTCGGAGCCGACGGGGCCGTCCGGGACCGGGAGTTGGCCGGGTGGCTGGTCCGGGGTTGAGGAAACGATGGAGCAGGCGGCGTTCGGCGGCGCGGAGGACCCGAACGCGGCGGGCGCGACGGGCACGGCGGGCGCGACGGCCCCGGCCGGTGCGGGCCAGGACTCCGGCTTCGTGTCCGCGCGCGCCGGGGACGCCGGGTTCGGGGCGCTGCTCGTCACCGGCGGGTGCTGCGCCCCGTCCCCTGCAACAGGCCCCGCTCGACGGCCCCGACGAGAACAGCCCCGGCGGGGACGGTGGCCCCGGCGGGGACGGCACCGCGGAGCCGGAGGAGGGTCCGGCCGCTGCCCGGAACCCGCTCGGCGAGGGCCCGGAAAGCGCACTTCGGGACCCGTCCGTGGAGGCTTCCGGGGCGTGTGTGAAGAACCTCCGGAGCCCCACCGGCCCCGCGCGCCCCGTTGGCTGCGCGATCGACGGCTTGGTTAGACTCGCCCGGGGCTACGCAGCCATACGTTTCCGCGCACCGGACGGCCTTTGGCCGCCGCTGGTGCCCAGCGGAGCATTCTGGTGGCGCGTGTTTCTTCGACGACGTCACGGCGGGCCTCCCGCGCACCGTACGGACCGATTTGACCGGGGTGACTTCCCACCATGTCCGAAGCCCGAACCAACACGACCGAGACGCGTCCACAGGGCCGGCCGCTGTTCAGGCGGCCGCGAGCGGCGCGGGAAACACCGGGGCAGGCCGCCTCCGAGGAGGCGCAGGGCGGCGCCCAGAGCGGACGGCACCGCCGCCCCGGCCAGGACGACGCGTAACACCCGCCCCGTTCCCGTCCCGCGCCCGCCGTCTCAGGTGTGCTCCACGAGCGCGTCGGTGAGCACCGGCGCGTCGGCCCGCTCGACGGCGGTCGCGGTGACGTGGACCCGGTGCTCGCCGCGCCACATCAGCACCCGCAGGGTCTCGCCGGGTACACGACCCCGGCGAAGCGCGTGGTGTACGAGCGCACCCGGGCCGCCTCCCGTCGAGCACCGTGTCCACCACCGCCTTCAGCGCGATCCCGTAGCTGCACAGCCCGTGCAGGACCGGCCGGTCGAAGCCCGCGCGCCGGGCGAACTCCGGGTCGGCGTGCAGTGGGTTCCAGTCGCCGCTGAGCCGGTACAGCAGCGCCTGGTCCTCCCGGATCGGCCGCAGCACGGCGGCGTCCGGCTCGCGCGCGGGGCCACTATCCGCGTGGAGACCCGCGTTCGCCGCCGAACCCGCCCTCGCCCCGTACGTGGAACCGTACGTCCCCGCTCCACAGCGGGCCGTCCGCGTCGGCCGCCGCGGTGTGCATGACGACGAGCGCGGCCGTGCCCTTGTCGTGCACGGCCGTGATCCGCGAGGTGCGCATGGCCCGGCCGAACGGGGCAGCGGGCGGTGCAGTTCGAGGGTCTGCCCGCGTGCAGCACGGCCGCGAGGTCGACGTCGACGCCGGGCGCGCGCAGGCCGCCGCCGAGCGTTCCGGCGTCGCCCGCGACGGTCGCGAAGCTCGGCAGCACCTGGAGTCCGTTCTCCAGGGTGTAGCGCAGTTCCCGGGGTCGGTGGCGGGGTGCCCGCGCCGATGCCGAGGTGGTAGAGCAGGACGTCCTTGTGCTCCCAGGCGATGGGCTCGCTCCGGGCGCGGCCCCGAGGGCTTTCGTGACATCGATGGGCATCGCGGTGGCACTCCTTGAGCGCGGGTCGGGCCGGGTGAACGGGCTACGACGCGCGTAGAGCCCGTTTCGAGCGGCCTCCTGTATAGCCGACCGGTTCCCCGCTGGAAAGCGGGACTTGACGGGCGTCAGCAAGGGTCATGGCGCGGGGACCGCGGGCCACGGCCGCTACGAGCGCAGGTGCGAGGCCCCGTTGAGGTCCACGATCGTGCCGGAACTCCACTCGGCCTGCGGGGAGGCGAGCCACAGCACGGCGGCGGCGATCTCCTCGGGGTGGCGACGCGGTCGAAGGGGCTCTGGGCGCGGATCGCGGCGCCCTCCTCGCCGCCGAGGCGGTGGGCGACGCGGTCGGTGTCGATGAAGCCGGGGCCACGGAGGTGACGGCGATGCCGTACGGCGCGAGGGCGACGGCCAGCGACTGGCCGAGGAGTGGACGGCGGCCTTGGAGGCGCCGTAGGCGGGATGGTGGGTTCGCCGCGGAAGAGCCGCGCGAGCCGACGTTGACGATCCGGCCGCCGGTGCCCTGGTCGATCATGCGGCGGGCGGCGAGCCAGCTGAGGTTGGCGGTGCCGAGGAGGTTCACCGAGACATGGCGCTGCCAGGCCGCGGTCCACCTCGTACGAGGTGGTGTCCGGCGCGTGCGCGGGAGCGCGGCGGTGGCGGCGTTGTTCACCAGGACGTCGATCCCGCCGAGGGCGTCGGCCGCCGCGTCGGACAGGGCGGCGGCCGAGGCCGGGTCGGCGAGGTCGGCGGTGAGCAGCGTGTGGCCCTCGCCGGTGAGGCTCGCGAGGGTCTGTTCGGCCTCGGCGCGGCGACTGCCGTAGTGCACGGCGACCCGGTCGCCCGCGGCGGCGAACGCCTGGGCCAGCGCCCGGCCCAGGCCGCCGGAGCCGCCGCTGACCAGGACGCGGCGTCCGGTGGCGGGGAACGGACCGGTGGGCGAGGGGTCATGGCTGGTCTCCTCCTTCGGCGGTGGCGCCGACGGCGCGCGGGTACGCGGCAACAGTACGGTCATGAACACCACGGCCGCCGCGATGATCACGGCGCCGACGGCGAAGGCGTCCCGTAGCCCGCCGCCAGCGCCTCGGGGCCGGGCGCCGCTCCCCGGCGGCGGTGATGCGGTCGGCGGCGACCGTGGCCAGGACGGTCAGGCCGAGCGATCCGCCCAGCTGCCGGGAGGTGTTGACCAGGCCCGCGACGAGACCGGCGTCGGAGGGGCCGCGCCGGACGTGGCGGCGGCGGCCAGCGGGGTCATCAGCAGTCCGGAACCGAGCGACATGACGATCGCCGGGCCCAGCACGGCGCTGACGAAGGTGCCGTCGGCGTCCATCCGGGACTGCCAGGCGTACCCGACGACGGCGAGCAGCCCGCCGCTGACGGCGAGCGGCTTGCCGCCGAAGCGCACCATCAGCCGGGGCGCCAGCTTGGAGCCGAGGACGATGGCCGTGGTGTGCGGGAGGAAGGCGAGCCCGGCCTTGATGGGGCTGTAGTGCAGCACGTTCTGGAAGTAGAGCGACATGAAGTACCACATGGCGAACAGGCCGCCGCCCGCGACGAACATGACGGCGTTGGCGGCCGTCACCGCGCGCAGCCGGAACAGTCCGAGCGGCACCAGCGGCGCCTTCGTCCGGGCCTCGACGGCGACGAAGACGGCGAGCAGCACCAGCCCGGCGCCCAGCGGCACCAGCGACTCGGCCGCGGTCCAGCCGTAGGACTCGGTCCGTACGATCCCGTAGGCGAGACCGGCGACGCCCGCGGTGACCAGCACCGCGCCGGGTATGTCGAGGCGCCGCGCGGACTCCGCCCGGCTCTCGGCCAGCCAACGGACCGCGGCCACCAGGACCAGAACGACCACCGGCACGTTGACGAGCAGCACCCAGCGCCAGGAGAGGGTGTCGGTGAGCAGCCCGCCGACCAGGCCGCCCGCCGCGCCGCCGCCCGCGCCGACCGCGCTCCACGTGCCGATGGCCCGCGTCCTGGCCGGCCCTCCGGGAACGAGGTGGTGAGCAGGGTGAGGGTGGCGGGAGCCAGGGCTGCCGCGCCGAAGCCCTGCACCGCGCGGGCCGCGATCAGCTGCCAGGACTCCTGGGCCAGGCCGCCCGCGAGGCTGGCCACGCCGAACAGGCCCAGGCCCAGCAGGAACAGCCGCTTGCGGCCGTAGAGGTCACCGGCCCGCCCGCCCAGCAGCAGGAACCCGGCGAAGGTGAGGGCGTAGGCGTTGACCACCCACTGCAACCCGGTCTCGCCGAGGCCGAGGTCCGTACGGATCGCGGGCAGCGCGACGTTGACGACGGACACGTCCAGGACGACGAGGAACTGCCCACACACGCCGCGACGAGCACCGCCCACGCGGGAGGTGCGGGACGGCTGGGAGCGACGGCGCGTTCCATCGCGGGCGGAGTGGTGTGCGGCCATGCGGCCGATGCTGGCAGACGGGCCACGGCCACGCACCGGAAAATGGCCGTAGTCCGGGTGCCCCGGAGGACTACGTCCCCGGTCCCGTGACCGCTCGGCCCATGCGGCACGATGACCGGGTGACCGAATCTGCCACCACCGCCCCGCCGCGCCCGTCCTCGCGGCCTTCCGCTCGGCCAAGGGTTCATGCCGCAGGACGAGGGGCTGGCGCTGTACGAGGCCGCGGTGGCGGCGTCGGCGCTCGGCCTGCCGCTGCTGGAGGTCGGCACGTACTGCGGACGCTCCACGCTGCTGCTCGCCGACGCCGCCCGCGCCGCGGGCACGGTGGCCGTCACCGTCGACCACCACCGCGGCTCGGAGGAGCAGCAGCCCGGCTGGGAGTACCACGACCCGTCCCTGGTCGACCCGGAGGTCGGCCTGATGGACACGCTCCCCACGTTCCGCAGGACGCTGCGCGCCGCCGGTCTCGAAGAGCACGTCATCGCCGTGGTGGGCGCCTCGCCGCGGGTGGCCGCGGTGTGGGGCGGCCCGGTGGGGCTGGTGTTCGTCGACGGCGGGCACACCGACGCGCACGCCACCGCCGACTACGAGGGCTGGGTGCCGCACCTGGCGCCCGGCGGGCTGCTGGTCATCCACGACGTGTACCCGGACCCGGCCAGCGGCGAGGGCCAGGCCCCGTACCGGATCTTCCGCCGCGCGCTGGAGTCGGGCGCGTTCGCGGAGGTCTCGGCGACCCGTTCGCTGCGCGTCCTGCGCCGTACCGGCCCCGGCCACTGAGCCGCCCCACTACGATCGCGGCGTGTCCATTCCAAGCCGCCGGTCCCCGCCGTCCCCGCACCCGCCGCGCCGCCGCGGTCGCCCTGAGCGCGCTGGTCCTGGTCACCGGCGCGGCGGCCTGTTCGGACGACGAGCCGAGAGACGACGACGGGGCGCGGCGGACGGCGACCCGGCCGCGCACCGCGCGACCCAGGACGCCAAACCGGCGGGCAAGCCCCTGGCGGGCAAGGTGGTGGCCGTCGACCCGGCCACAACCCGCGCAACCGCGACCACACCTCGCAGATCGCCCGGCTCGTGGACATCGGCACCGACAAGAAGGAGTGCGACACCACCGGCACCGCCACCAACGGCGGCTACGCGGAGGCGGACTTCACCCTGGACGTCTCGCGGCGGCTGCGCTCCTCCTCGAAGCGCGCGGCGCGAAGGTGGTCCTCACCCAGGACGGCGACCGGCCCTACGGGCCCTGCGTGGACGAGCGCGCCGAGATCGGCAACACGGCCCACGCCGACGCCGCCGTCTCCGTGCACGCCGACGGCGCCCCGGCAGGAGAGCGCGGCTTCCACGTGATCGCGCCCAAGTCCGTCAGGGCGGCGGCGCCGACACCTCGGCGATCGCGGGCCCTCGCGCACGCTCGCCGAAGAGTTGATCAGTACGTTCCCCAAGGCCACCGGCAGCGTCCGCTCCACCTACACCGGCCAGGGCACGGGGCTGACCGTCCGCGGCGACCTCGGTGGCCTCAACCTGTCGCGGATTCCCAAGGTCTTCATCGAGTGTGGCAACATGCGCGACCCGGAGGACGCCGCGCGCGTGACCGACGCGAAGTGGCGCCAGAAGGCCGCCCTCGGTATCGCGGAGGGCATTACGGACTTCTTGCGCGGATAGCTCGCACGCGGCGGAACGGGGAGGTCACGACGGGGATACCGATCGGCCACCCGCACGGGGCGCCGGAGGACCCGTACGATGGGTCACCACCCCGCGCCTTCGCGCCACGCGTCCGGCGACAGTTACACGATTCACCCAAGACCGACAAAGGACCTGACGTTGAACATCCGCTCTCTCACTAGAGGCGACGGCGTGGTGATCGGAGCAGCGGTGTTGCTGTTCATCGCCTCGTTCCTGGATTTCTATTCGTACGATTGCAGCGGGATGGGCTGCCCCAGCGCCCCAGTGCGTGGAAGAGCGAACTCTTCCCGGTGCTTCCCTCCGTCTACCTCGCGGGGATCTTCGCGGCGGCGATGGTCGTGGGCGCGCGCTTCCTGCCCGCAGGCCGCAGCATCATCGGGCTCAGCCTCGACCAGTGGGGCATGGCGCTCTCGGTCTTCGCGCTGTGGACCTCCCTCTGGACGATCATCGGCGGTCCGGACGCGTCGGGTGTCAGCGCCGGCATCGGGCAGATCCTCGGTCTGATCGCCACGATCGCCCTCGCGGCGGGCGCCCTGCTGCCCGCCCGTGTCCCGGCCCTCAAGGCCCGCTGGTGCCCGCGGGCGGCCCCAAGTCCCCGTCCCCGTACGGCGCTCCCGCCCGCAGCCCGGTTACGGCTACCCCGGCCCGCAGCAGGGCGCTCCGTACGGCGGCCAGCCGGGCCAGCCCGGCCAGCCGTTCGGCGGCCAGCCCAACCCGGCCCCGGCCCCGGCGGCCCGCAGCCGGTGCCCCGGCAGCCGACTTCGCGCCGTTCTGGTTCGCGGTTCCGGTTGCCCGTCCGCTGTACGCGGAGGACGGCTCCTCGCAGACCATCGCCGAACTGGCGCCCGGTACCTGGTACCTGGCGGTCGAGCAGCGGGGCCAGGCGCTCGTGGCGCAGACGCAGGACGGCCGTCGTGGCGTGCTCCAGGACACGACGGGAATCCAGCGCGGCTGAACCCATACGTCAATGGCCCCACCCGACTCCGGGTAGGGGCCATTGCGTTGAAGAGGAAAGCCGCCCAGGAAGGCAAGGCGGGCGGTGACGTGCCGGGGTGCCCCGCAAGGCGGCGAACTCTCCGACCCGCAGGGGAAACTCAAGGAGTCACGTTCGCCGCCTGAGGAGGTGCGCCGGTGGCGGCGCCGCACGCCGACCCAGGCACCAACCGCAGCACCAACCCGCCACCGCCACCGCCGCCCGTCAGGGAATCAGACCCGTCCCCCAGACAGTCACAGTTGGCGTCGAGCCCGAGCGGCAGCCGCTCCCCGCCGAACACCGCCGTCGTCGCCTCGTGTCCGCCGAGCGCGGCGACGGCCAGCAGCAGGGACGCCGCCGTCCAGGACGTACGCTCCGGGGCCAGACGCGGCCCGTGCTGAAGTCGTAGCCGGTCCAGTACATGCCGTCGTCGGCGCGTAGGTGGGGCTGGATCCAGCGGAGGATCTCCACGGCCCGGTCCGACTCCCCATCGCCCAGAGCGCGAGGGCGAGTTCGCAGCTCTCGCCGCCGGTGACCCACGGGTTGGGCACGAGGCAGCGCACGCCGACGCCGGAGACAACGAAGCGCGGCCAGTCGGCCTCCATGCGCTCCTTGGCGGCCGAGCCGGTGACCGCGCCGCCGAGCACCGGGTAGTACCAGTCCATCGAGTAGTGGCTCTTGTCGAGGAACCGCTCGGGGTGGTGCCGCACGGCGTGCCCGAGCAGCCCGGCCGACAACTCCCAGTCCGGCTGCGGCTCCTCGCGGTGCTCCGCGAAGGCCAGCGCGCAGCGCAGCGCCTGGTAGACGGAGGAGGAGCCGGTGAGCAGGGCGTCGGTGAGGGCGGTGCCGTCCTCGTCGCGGCGCCAGCCGATCTGGCCGCCGGGCCTGCGCAGGCCGAGGACGAACTCGATGGCGGCGAACACGGTCGGCCACATGCGGTCGAGGAAGGCGTCGTCGCCGGTGGCGAGGTGGTGGTGCCAGACGCCGACGGCGACGTACGCGCAGAAGTTGGTCTCGCAGCCGCGGTCGTCCGGGTTCCGGGTGTCGACCCCGTCGGGTGTCGGGGTAGGCCGCGTACCAGGAGCCGTCGGGGTTCTGGTGCTCGGCGAGCCAGCGGTAGGCGGCCTCGGCCCGGTCGTGTTCGCCTGCCGCGTCCAGCGCCATGGCGGATTCGATGTGGTCCCACGGGTCGAGGTGGTGGCCGCGGAACCAGGGATCGCGCCGTCCGCGTGCTGCACGGCGGCGATGCCCTCGACGGTGCGGGCGGCCTGCTCGGCGGTGAGGACGCCGGGGAGGATGAGGTGGGCGAGGTGGTCGAGTTCGCGGCCGGGGCCGCCGTACGGGCGGTCATGCGTGCGCCGCGCGGCGTCGGAGGTATCGGCGGCGGGACCGGTGCCGGTGGCGCCACCGGCACCGGCGGCGGATTCGGCACCGGCGGCGGACGCGGTGCCGGTGGCCGAGCCGCCCGGCGGCGGCCGGACGTGCGGCTTGGTCGCGTACGCCACGAAGCTCTTGCCGATGAGCGGGTTCAGCGCCCGCTCGGCGGTGCGCGTGGCCAGCGGCTTCTTCATGATGTCCCAGACCAGCAGCTTGTGGTACGCGCGCACCGGCAGCGCCTTGTCGTTGTCGACCCCGAAGGCGCACTTGAGCCACCAGTACGGGCTGTGCAGGCCGTGCGCGTGGTGGGTGCCGTACGGGCGCAGGCCCGCGTCCCGCATGCGGCCGAGGAGTTCGTGGGCGCGGTATATACGGATGTGGCCGCCCTCGACCTCGTGGTACGCGTCGGACAGCGCCCAGCAGACCTTCTCCGGCCCGTAGCGCGGCACGGTCACGGCGATCCGGCCGCCGGGCCGCAGCACCCGCACCATCTCGGCCAACACCCCTTGTCGTCGGGGATGTGCTCCATGACCTCGGAGATGATGACGACGTCGAAGCTGTGGTCGGGGAAGGGCAGGGCGAGCGCGTCACCTTCCATGGCGGTGGCGGTGGCGCCCGCCGGGCCTCGCCCGCCTCCTTCATCGCGGCGAACCACTTGGCCACCTCGCGGATCTCGTCCCCGTTGCGGTCGAGGGCGACGACCCGGCGCCGCGGCGGTAGCACTCGAAGGCGTGCCGCCCGGCGCCGCAGCCCAGATCGAGCACGCGATCGCCTGGGGCGAGCGGAAAGCGGGAGAAATCGACGGTCAGCACGGGGAGATCTGCCTTCTGGTGAGGGGACGTCAGGCGGGTCGTGGGGGCGGCGCGCTCCGGCGGGGCGACGGGAGCCGGAGCGGGAAGCGTGGCTAACGGGGACGTCTGGCGGAGGCGGAGGCGGAGGAGGTCGTGGACGCGGCGGGGGCGGGGCGGGTGCGGGCTCGGCGGCCGGGGCGGTGCCCGGACGGCACCGGAAGTGGGCGCGGGCCCAGCGGCCGGGCGGCACCCTGGGCGACGTCCGGGACGTCCGGGCGCCCTCGGCGGCGGCCGGGACGCTCTGGGCGGGGCCGGGCGCGGCGCGCGGCGCGGTGGGGCGTGCGGCGCCCGACCGGGCCCGGGACTCGATGGCCTCGCGGTAGTGCGCGACGGTGCCGCGCGGCCTGCTCCCAGGTGAAGCGCCGCAGCACCGGTCGCAGGCCCGCCGCGCCGAGGGCGCGGCGCAGTTCGGCGTCGCCCAGCAGGCGGCCGAGGGCGGCGGCGAGCGCGCCCGCGTCGCCGGGCGGGACGGCCAGGCAGGTCTCGCCGTCGGGGCCCGCGACCTCGGGGATGGCGCCGCCGGTGGTGGCGACGAGCGGGTGCCGGTGGCCATGGCCTCGGCGGCGGGCAGCGAGAAGCCCTCGTACAGCGACGGTACGCAGGCGACCTGCGCGCCGCGCACGAGGTCGACCAGTTCGGCGTCGCTGATGCCCTTGACGAACTCGACGGCCCCTCAAGGCCGTAGCGCGCGAGGGCGGCGGCGACCGGGCCCCGTCGGGGCGCCTGCCGACGACGACGAGGTGCGCCCCGGGTGCTCGGTGCGGACCTTGGCGAGCGCCTCGACGAGGTGGACCAGGCCCTTGAGCGGGACGTCGGCGCTGGAGGTGGTGACGATCCGGCCGGGGACCTCGGGGACGGCGGGGTCGGGCGAGAACAGCCGGGTGTCGGCACCGATGTGCACCACGTGGACGCGGTCCGGGCGCACCCGAGGTGGTCGACGATCTCCTGCCGGGAGGAGCCGGAGACGGTCAGCACCGACGGCAGCCGCCGGGCCACCCGCTTCTGCATGCGGGTGAAGGCGTACCAGCGGCGCAGCGAGGCGCGGCGGCGCCAGCCGTCGGCGGCCTCCAGCTCCAGCCGCCGGTCCACGGTGATGGGGTGGTGCACGGTGGTCACCAGCGGGAAGCCGACGCGGTCCAGGCCCAACAGCCCGTAGCCGAGGGTCTGGTTGTCGTGCACGACGTCGAACCGGCCACGGTGGGCGGCCAGATGGCGGCGGGCACGGAGGCTGAAGGTGAGCGGCTCCGGGAAGCGGCCGGCCCACATCGTGCCGACCTCCAGGGCGTCGATCCAGTCCCGGTACTCCTCGCGGCGCGGGTGCGGAACGGGTCGGGCTCCCGGTACAGGTCCAGGCTGGGCAGTTCGGTGAGGGTGACGCCCTCGTCGAGCACCGGGTACGGCTGGGCGCCGATGACCTCGACGCTGTGGCCGAGCCGGGCCAGTTCGCGGGAGAGGTGGCGGACGTACACGCCCTGTCCCCGCAGTACGGGTTCCCCTTGTAGGTGAGCAGCGCGATGCGCAGTGGATCGCCGGTGTCGGTGGGGGCGCCTCGCGCGACGGATCCGTCCCGGTCTCCTGCGCGGCCTCAGCGGTCACTCGCGCCCCTTCTAGGTGCAGCTCAGCGGGAGCGTAGCCGCTGACGATTATCTAGAACAAGTTTCACTATCGGTTAGCCCGAGAGTCTCGAAGATACCTGCCCGACACAGGCTTCCGGGGCGGTGAACGGGTGATCCGTGCCACTGACGGCCCGGACCGCCCTGGAACGCGTTCCAGTGACTCGCGTCACCGGGGCCCTCCTGCCATCATGCACGGTGTCGGCTCGTCGGCGACTTGCGGACGCAACGCCCCTTGCAGACGCGACGCACCGAAGTGGGATACATGACCGCAGAAGCCAAGCCAGTCACCGTGCCGCTGACCGAGCGGCAGGAGGCGCGCCGCCGCCGGATCCTCCAGGCCAGCGCCCAGCTGGCGGGCCGGGGCGGCTTCGACGCGGTCCAGATGCGGGAGGTGGCGGAGAGTTCGCGGGTGGCGCTCGGGACGCTGTACCGCTACTTCCCGTCCAAGATTCACCTGCTGGTGGCCACCATGCAGGACCAGTTGCAGCAGTTGCAGGAGACCCTGCGCAAGCGCCCGCCGACCGAGGAGGACCCGGCGGCGCGGGTGGCGCAGACCCTGATGCGCGCCTTCCGCGCGCTCCAGCGCGAGCCGCATCTGGCGGACGCGATGGTGCGGGCGCTGACCTTCGCGGACCGGTCGGTGAGCCCGGAGGTCGACACCGTCTCCCGGCTCACCACCGCGATCATCCTGGACGCCATGGGCCTTCAGAGCCCGCCCACCCCGGAGCAGCTCTCGGCGGTCCGCGTCATCGAGCACACCTGGCACTCCACGCTGATCACCTGGCTGTCGGGCGCGCGTCGATCGCCCAGGTGAAGATCGACATCGAGACGGTGTGCCGCCTGGTGGACCTGACGGCGGTGCGGACGGCCCGCTAGCGCGTCGGTTCGGCGGCGGGGCGCGTCGGGCTTCGGGAGCGCGTCGGGCTTCGGGGGCGCATCGGGCGCGTCCCAGGGTCACCCGGCGGCAGGGTTACCTCTATGCGCCTCCTCGCCACGTATTGGCTCGTTCTCCGCGTATATGGTGCGGCGAATCCCTGTATCCACATCCTCGGTAACCATGCACCACGCGTGACGAGTTGTTCAGGGCCACGGGGTTTTGGAGGACATGCGAACGTGATCCGGGTACTTCTGGTGCACGAGTCGAGCCTGCTGCGCTCGGCGCTGGCCGCGCTCGTGGGAGCGGAACCGGACATCGAGGTTGCCGCCGCGTCCTGGGGCGAAGCACGTCGCAGAGCGCGCACCGTACGACCGCACGTGTGCGTGGTCGACGCGGACGGCGCCGGGTGCGGCGAGGCGGCGCGGGAGGGCGGCTGGGACGAGATCGCGGCGGACTGCTTCGGCGCGGGGAGCGGGTGCGGACTGCTCGTGCTCGCCGACGCCGAGCGCCCGGAGCACTCCGACGCGCCTTCGGCGCGCGGGCGCTCGGGTTCATCGACAAGAACGCGCCGCCGGGACGGCTGCTCGACGGTATCCGCGAGGTGGCCAAGGAGAGCGTTTCATCGATCACGCACTGGGCTTCGGGTTCCTGCGCGCCGCGGAGATTCCGCTGACCGCGCGGGAGTTGAGCGTGCTCTCGCTGGCGGCCGAGGGGCCTCGGTGCCGGAGATCGCCCGTAGCCTGCACCTCTCCAACGGCACCGTCCGCAACTACATGGCCGCGATCACCCGTAAGACCGGGGCCCGCAACCGCGTGGACGCGATCCGCATCTCGCGCGGCGCGGGCTGGGTCTGAGCGGGCCCGCACATCGGGGGCGGGGCACGGGCGGTGACGGGGCGGTGGCGGAGGCGGAGGGGTCACGCCGGGCCGCGCGGGCTCGTGACCCCGCCAGCTCCCGGTAGAGGGGAACTGTCGAGCAGTTCGGGGTGGCGGCCGCACGTCGTGTGGCCGCCCTCCATCACCAGGGCCCGGTCCGCGCGGCGGGCCGAGTCCGGCCGGTGGGCGACCACGATCAGGGTGGTGCCGGGACGGGCGGTGAAGGCGCGTTCGGCGCGGGCCTCGGCCGCCGGGTCGAGGTGGCAGGTCGCCTCGTCGAGCAGGACGAGCGGCGCGGGCGAGAGGTACGCGCGGGCCAGCGCGACCAGTTGGCGTTCGCCCGCGGTGAGGGCGGCGGGGCCCACCGCGGCATCGAGCCCGCCGGGCCGCGCCAGCAGCGCGCCCAGGCCGACCGCCTCGGCCGCCGCGCTCACCTCCGCGTCCGGGACGCCGTCGTCCTCGCGCAGATGGCGCAGGTTGTCGCGGAGGGTGCCGGAGAACACGTACGGCTGGCGCGGGACCAGCACCCGGCGGCGGGCCGCCGCGCGTGCGCCGTCCGTGACGCGCACGGGCTGGCCGCCCACGCCGATCTCCCCGTCCCACGGCTCCAGCAGGCCCGCGACCAGCCCCAGCAGCGTGGACTTCCCGGCGCCGCTCGGGCCGATCACGGCGAGGTGGCCGCCGACCGGAACGGTGAGGTCCAGGTCCCGTACGACCGGTACGGCGGTGCGCCCGTACGCGAAGGTGACCCGGCGCAGCGCGACAGCGGGCGGGAGGGCGCGCGCGGAGGCGGGCCGGGGTGGGCGCGTGCGCGCCTTCGGGGTGGCGGGACCGATGGCGGGGCCGGTGGCGGGCTCCGGGTCGGCTCGCGGGCGGCGGCGGGGCGGTGTCAGCGAGGGCGGCGGCGGGGCGGGGCAGTGGTGTCGGCGAGGGCGGGCCGGAAGCCGCCCGCGCCCACGTGCCGTGCGAGGCCCTGGAGTTCGGGCAGCAGCGACTGGTGGAGGAGCAGGAGCGCGGCCACCAGCGCGCCCGCGGTCGCGCCGTGGCCGAGCAGCCAGGGCGCGGCGACCAGCACCAGGGCGACGGGCAGCCGCCCGGCGACGCCGACGGCCGCGGCCGGGAGCAGTTCCCAGCGCGCGAGGGCGCGCGCCGCCCGGCACTCGGCGTCGATGTACGCTCCCGCGTGCGCCCTCGCCCAGTCCTCCGCCCCGGCTGCCGTGAGGTCGCGCTGCCCGTCGGTGACCCGGCCGACCGCCGCCG
The DNA here is from genome assembly GCA_038070365.1 of Streptomyces sp. M19. GTDB lineage: Bacteria > Actinomycetota > Actinomycetes > Streptomycetales > Streptomycetaceae > Streptomyces. Next base: position 2,532,504 of record JAMYWE010000001.1, read on the forward strand.
CGGCCCGCGCCCGGTGTCCGCGGACGCCCGGCGGCGGCGGGCCAGCGGACGCGCCACGGCCGCGAGCAGCGCCACCCGGTGGCCAGCGGTGGGACGACGGCGGCCAGCAGGACGGGGCGAGGGCGCCCAGCGCGGCGAGCACGCCGACGGCCGTCACGAGGAGCGAGCGGACGGCCAGCACCACGCCCGCGAACGTCTCGCGGGCGGTCTCCACCTGGTGGGTGAGGCGCGACGCGGCGGCGCGGTCGCCGTCCCGCAACGCCCGTGCCACGACGCGCCGTACGAGCCCGTCGCGCAGCGGCTCGGCGAGCGCGGCCACCGCGTGGTGGGCCGGCCCGCGGCGTAGGCGCCGGTCACGACGGCCAACGCGGCGAACGCCAGCCACGTCAGGCCGGTGCCGCGCGCCCCGGCCAGGAACCGTCGTCGAGCGCCCGCGCCAGGGCGTACCCGGCGAGGGCGGTCTGCGCGGCCTCCAGCGCCGACCAGGCCGCGAGGCGGCGCACCGCGCGCCCCGGCCCCGCAGCAGCCGCCGGGCCCGGCCCGGGCCGACACAAAGGCCGACACGGGCCGCTCGACCCGCCGTACGCGCACCCGCTCACCCCACCTCCGATCACCCACACGCGAGCCACACGGGCAGGTCACCGCCGCCCAACGCCACGCCGCCGAAACCCTGTTGGCCCCGTCCGCCCGCACCGCACCCACCACCCGGGCCCGGCCCCGGGCCGACACGAGGCCGACACCGGCCGCTCGAACCGCCCTACACCCACCCCGCGCCACCGCGACCGGATGGCGGACGGGCGCCACGCGCGTACCACCCGTTCACCCACACCGCCCGCACCGCGCTCACCTCCCGGGTCCGGTTCGAACGACCTCCGGTAGGCGCCCAGGCCCACAGCACGGCGTGCGGGGCGACCGCGCGGACTCGGCCCGCGACACCCACGCGACCAGGTCGGCGCGCGCCGCCGTGCTCGGGCGGCCGGTGAGGATCAGGCGGGTGCGGGCGGACGGGGCCAACAGGGCGTCGGTGACGCGGCGTGCGGTGGCGGCGTCCAGGCCCGGCAGGGCGTCGTCGAGGACCAGCAGTCGGCCGCCGTGGGCGAACGCCCGCGCCAGGCCGAGGCGTTGGGCCTGGCCCGGGAGAGCGGGCGGCGGCGCAGGGGTGTCGTAACCCGTGGCAGCAGCCGGACGAAGTCGTCGGCGCGGGCCGCGTGGGCGGCCTCGGCGACGCGCTCCGGCGGGGCGCGAGCGGGCCGAGCGCGATCGTGTCGCCGACGGTGCCGCCCAGCAGCGCGGGCCGCGCGAAGGCGTGGCCGACGGCGCGGCGCAGCTCGTCGTGGCGGAGTTCGGGCAGCGGTACGCCGTCCAGGAGCACCTGGCCGGTGTCGGGTCGGCCAGCCGCCCGGCGAGCGCGCCGAGCAGTTCCGCGGCCTCGGCCGGGCCGCCGACCACGGCGAGGCGGCAGCCGCCCGGTACGACGAGGTCGACGTCGCGCAGGACGGCGCGTCCGCCCGCCGACGCGCTCACCCCGCGCAGCTCCAACCGCCCGGGGCCCGGCGGCAGTCGGCGCTCGCCGTACCCGGTCACGGGCGTCGCCAGGGCCTCGGCGAGGGCGGGCCGCGGTCCGGCCGCGCGCCAGCCGTTCGACGTGCCCGGCCGCCGCGCCGACGCCGGTGGCGAGGGCGGCGTAACCGGCGGCGGCGAGCAGTTCGCCGGCGTGAGCGCGCCCGCCGTCAGCCGGAACCCGCCGAGGGCGAGGACGGCGACGCGCAGGAGCGGACGAGGGCGGCGTCCCGCGCGGTGGCGCAGGCCGCGCCCGCCACGCGCGGTGGCCGTGCCGGGCGAGTTCGGGGAGCGGGCGAGGACGCGCGCGGCGTCCTTCCGCGCGGTGCCGTGGGCGGCGATCGTCCGGCTCCGTCAGCGCCTCGGCGAGCCGTGCGGCGATCTCGGCGTGGCCGCGCCGGTAGCGGGCCGCGCTGTCGGCGGCGGTGCGCGCCGGGAGCGCGGCAGGGCGGCGAGCGGCGGCAGCGCGGCGACGAGGGCGAGGCAGAACCACGGGTCGAGGAGCGCGAGGGCGACGAGCGCGCCGACCGGCACGGCGACGGCGGCGGGCGCCGTGGCGAGCGCGCCGGCCAGCCGCCCGCCGCCGTGGCCCGTCGGGCGGCGGCGCGACGACCCGCCGGGGCCGGGCGTCCGGCGCCGCCGGGGCCGCGAGGTGTGGTGCAGCAGCCGGCGGCGGAGCCGGGCGGTGGCGGTGGCCTCGGCGGTGCGGGTCAGCAGCAGGGTCAGCGCGTCGAGGGCCAGGTGGAGGCCGGTGAGGGCGGCGGCGGTCCGGATCCAGTGCCGGGCCGTGGCGCCGTCGGGTCGGTGAGCAGCGCGTCCAGGGCGCGGCCCGCGACGGCGGGGAGCGCGAGGCCGTCGCGGCGGCGGCCGTGCCGAGGACGAGGACGGCGGTGGCGCGCGGAGCGCCGTGCAGCAGCACGCGCGCCAGGAGGCGGTCGGCGGCGGCGCGGTGGCGCGGGCGCGGCCGGTCGGTCCGGCCGTGCCGGTCCCAGCGGTCGCGTCGGCACGGGCGTCCGGGTGGGCGCCGATGATCCGGTCGGCGCGGTCGGGCGCGGTCTCAAGGGATGCGGCCATGCGCGGCATGTCCTCGCGTACGTACGTCGGGAGGGGACGGGGCATGGGGAGCGCGGGCGGCAGGTGGCCCGGGCGGGGCCATACCGCCCGGGGCCACGTCGGATGGCCCGTCGTACGGGGTGGTGCGGGTGTCGCGGTCGTACGGGGTGGTGCGGTGCGGGAGGGCGGTGGGGCCCGTGGCGCGGCCCCACCGGGCGGGAACCGGCTCTCAGCGGGACGGCGGAGGGTCGGCCCTTCCGCCCCGAACGGGCCCCGACGAGGCACAGCAGAGCGCTGAGGGCGCTCCCGTGGAGCGGGTGATCGGCGCTGGGCCCGTCCAGGGCCTGGAGGTCGAGAAGTGCCATCGTGTCCGGATTCCTCTCTTCGATGGGTTCTTCAGCGGGTTCTTCGGCGGGTTGTCGGTTGACGGTGGTGCCGGTGGTGGTCTGGCAGGCGCGCCGGGCGCTACGGCCGCGGCAGCGGCGGCAGGAAGGGCAGTGCGGGTGCCTCTCCCCTCCGCGCGGGGTGCGAGGGCCGCGGCCAGGGCGAGCAGCGCGCCCGCCGTGCCGGTGGCCAGGTCCATGGACAGCCGCATCATCTGCTCGCCGGGGAAGGCGAGATGGCCCCGGTACGGGAGCGCGTACCAGCCCATGGCCGCCGTCTGCGCGGCGAGCCGGTCGGGGCGAGTCGCGGCGTGGCGGTGCGGGCGAGGTGCAGCACCATCCCGGCGCGGCCGTTGAACAGCCCGGCTGGGCGTAGAACCGCAGGCTCGCGGCACCGGCGATGGGCGCCCGCGCCGCCTCGAACTCCTCGTCGGCGCGGTGCGCGAGGTAGTCGTCCAGGACCATGCCGATGCCGACGCTGCCCGCGTCCAGGTACGGCAGGTGCGGGCGCCCTCGTCGACATGGAGTGTCCCGCTCCGGTCGGTGACGCAGTGCGCGAGGTCCTGGCGGAGCGCGGTCGCGGCGAGGTCGAGCAGCGCCGGATCGCCGGTGTGCTCGTAGCGCCGCAGGAAGAACAGGGCCGGGCCGGTCGCGCCGCGCAGCAGCCCGGCGCGGCGGCGCGGCAGCCGCCCGGCCGCGCCGCCCGCGCCACCGTCACCGGTGCCGTCGCCGGTGGCACCGCGGGCCCGATGCCGCCCGCGCCGTCCCCGCGTCGCGGGCGTCGATGCGGTCGGCGAGCAGCCAGGCCACCTCCGTGGCCTCGTCCTGGAGGCCGCTCTCCCCGGTGGTGCGGGCGAGGTGGTCCAGTGCCAGGCCCAATCCGGCGAGCCCGCCGTGGAGTTCGGGGTGAGCCGCTGCCACTTCTCGTCCAGGATCCGCTGGACGACGGCGAGGGCGCGGCCGGGGTGGCCGAGCCGCTCCAGGACGTACGCGACGCCCGCCAGCCCGTCGTAGAAGCCGAGCGGGTGCCGACCGGGGGCGGGTCGGTGTGGTCCAGCAGCCACTGCTCGCCGTCCGCGAAGCGCACGCCGCCCGCCAGGTCCAGGGCGTACAGGACGCCCGCGGCGCCGTGCGCCACGCCGAGCCCGCCGCCGTCCTCGAACTGGGCGATGTCGCCCGGGAAGAGCCGGTCGTCGCGCCCGGGGTGGCCGACGCGAGGAGCGCGCGGACCATGGAGTCGCGGCTGCGCGGCCAGTCGGCGGGTCGACGGGGACGTACGGGGCGGGGGCCGGGGCCCGGGCGGGTTCCGGTTCGCGCGACGGGACGGGCGGTGGGACGGGCGGCGGGACGGGCCACGGGCGGGCGGGGACCGGGACCGAGGCCGGGGAGGGCCCGGCGCGGCCGGTGATCACCGCGACCGCCTCGTCCAGGAAGGCCCGGTCCACCGGGAACAGCCCGGCCGCGACCTCCGCCAGGTGGGCCGCCTTGCCCGGGTCGACGACGAACAGCGTGGTCATCGGGACGAACAGGGCCAGCCGCAGGCAGGCGAGCGCGTAGTGGTCGACGTCGAAGCCGTGGCGGTCGGCGGGCGCGACGAAGCCGGGGTGGGCGAGGGACTGCCGCCGCCCCTCGTCGACGTGCGCGGCGGCCTCGAAGTCCAGCAGCCGCACGCTCTCCCGTCGGGATCGACCATGACGTTGAACATGTGCAGGTCGTTGAGGACCACGTTCCGGCTGTGCACGGCGGCGACGGCCGCCTCCACCGCGCGGTGGACGCGCACCGCCCAGCGGGCGTAGTCGGCGACGGCCGCGGGTCGGGCTCGGTGGCCGGAAGCGGGTGGCGGCGCGCGCAGAACGCGTTGAGGGTCTGGCCCCCAGGTGCTCCATGACCAGGAAGCGGTGGTCGCCGAGGGTGAACCAGTCGCGGACCTCCGGCGCGACGCCGAGCCCCGACAGCCGCTCCAGCGCCGCCTTCTCGCGCTCCAGGCGGGTCACGGCGTCGGCCCGTCCGACGCCAGGCCCGCGTAGGTCTCGCCTCCTTCAGCACCACCTTCTCGTCGGTGCGGGTGTCGTGGCCCGCGTAGACGCCGCCGCCGTTGGAGAAGTGCAGGGCCCGCTCGATGTGGTACGGCAGTTCGCGGGTGGTGGTGGCGTTGCGGGCCGTCAGGTGCGGGCCAGGAAGTCCGGCAGCGTCACCCAGTCCGGGAGGTGGAAGACCGGGTCGCGCCGGTCGGGGACGAGGTTGCCGTGCGGGTCCTCGACGGCGGCGACGAGGGCCCCGCTGCCCTCGGTGTCGACGCAGTAGCGGGGGCGAAGCCGCCGTAGCGCACGTACAGGGGCCCTCGTGCCAGCGCAGGTCGCTGAGGATGTACGGGCCGGGCTCGCCGCCGATCCGCTCGTCCAGCTCGCGCAGCACCGTGTGCAGCTCGTGCTCGTCCGCCGGGTAGACGGTGACGAACTTCCCGCTGGAGGCGCGCCCCGCGTACTTGAGTTGCGCAGGTGCAGCGCGTGCGCGCTGGGCACGAACTGAACGGGATGGCCCGGGGACGCAGTAGTCCCACACCGCCCCGGCCGTCTTGTCGGCGTTGTCCAGGCAGGCGGAGACGTGGATCTTCCAGCCCTGGGCCGGTCTGCCCGGCCGGGGCGAGCCGTCCTCGGTGACCGGGCCGAGATGGAGCCAGTCCCCGGACAGCAGTCGCGTCCAGCCGTCCGGGGCAGGGCGTCGAGCGACCTCGAAGAGGGACCGGATCCCTCCGCGGCCGTTTCCTCCGCGCCCTGTTCGCCGCTGTCGGCGAACAAGCGGTCCGGGGTCTCGTAGAAGTGCCTGTCAGCCAGGCAGAAGACCTCATACCGCTTGTCCATCACGTCCCCCTCGGCGGCGATAGGTCGAGATTTCCACGTCGCACGCCGGGAGGAACAGTCACCATCGTCACGAAACGGGCATGCGGAACGCACGGGTGGGCGGCGGGCGGCGCACGGGTGGGCGCCGGGCAGTGCGCGGGTAGGTGCCGGGCGGCCCTCGGCGGAGCGACCACATGCCGGGACGGGGCGGCCCGGACCGTGGGGCCGCGCGCGGTGGCGGATAAAGTGTGCTCGCACAACTTCATCCGTGTCCGTTCGGGGAAAGCCGGTGGAAATCCGGCGCTGGCCCGCAACCGTGAGTACGCCGAGCACCTCGCGTACGAGCCGGAGCACCTGGCCGGACGCCACGCAGGCTCCGCCTCCGGTCGCGGCCCGCCGCGGCACCGTTCGGAGGTGGCACCGTCGAGGAACGCGGGGCCGAGCCCGGTACCACCGTGTCGTGAGGACTCCGCGCGCGGGTGGACGGCCTCGCGCGGTCGCGCGTCCGACGATCCGGTCCGGACGACCGCCGCCGGATCCTTCACGAGAGGCACCGTCGTCATGAACGTACGCCGCAGCGCCGCGGCGCTGGCCGTCCCCGCCGCACTGGGAGCCGTCGCCGTCCTGGGCACGGCCCTCGCCCCGCCGCGTACGCCGACGCCACCCCGACTCCCCGTCCCCGTCACGTTCGTCCTCCTCCCGGCCGGGCTCTACGGCCGCCAGGACCCGAAGTTCGACGGGGTGTGGCGGCAGTCCCTGGCGTTCCTCGCCCAGGACACGGCGGGCGTCGGCCCGGCCAAGTCGGCCGTGGACTGGCTGGCCGGGCAGCAGTGCGCCGACGGCGGCTTCGCCGCGTACCGGGCGGACACCCGCACCGCGTGCGAGGCCGACGGCGGGGAGTTCAGCGACGCGACCGCGGCGGCCGTGCAGGCGCTGGCCGTGGTCGGCGGGCGCTCCGCGGTCGTCGAGAAGGGCCTCGACTGGCTGCGGGCCGCGCAGAACGACGACGGCGGCTGGGGCACCGGTCCCGGCGCCGCGACCGACGCCAACTCCACGTCCGTGGCGGTCGGCGCCTTCGCGGCGGCGGGCCAGGATCCGGCGAAGGTCACCGCGGGCGAGGGCGGGTCCGGCAAGAGCCCGTACGACGCGCTGCTCGGGCTGCGGCTTGGCTGCGCGGCCAAGGCGGACGAGCGCGGGCCTTCGCGTACCAGCCGCCGGAGAACGACAAGACAGACAAGACCAACAAGACAGACGAGACGGCCGAGTCGGGTAAGGCCGACGGCGACGGGCTCGCCGCCAACGACCTCGCCACGGCCGCCGCCGCGCTGGCCGTGACCGGCAAGGGTACGTCTTCGAGCCGGTCGGCAAGGACGACGGGAAGAAGCTGTCGGCGCCGGACTGCGCGAAGGGCGGGGACGCGAAGGGCGACGTCACGAGGCGACAGGCGGCGGACTCGGCCGCCGCGTACCTCGCGGCGGCCGTCGAGCGCGACGGCGGGCGCCTGAAGTCCGCGCTGCCTGGCGCCAGGACCAGCCCGACTTCGGCACCACGGCCGACGCGGTGGTGGCGCTGGCCGCCGGGCGGCACAGCAAGCCGCGGACACGCCGCTCACGTGGCTCCAGAAGCCCGGGAACGGCGCGGTGGCCTGGGCCAAGGGCAACCCGCCGCCCTCGCCAAGCTCGTCCTCGCCACCCGCGCGGCCGGGGCGACCCGCGCGACTTCGGCGGCACCGACCTCGTACGGCAGTTGAACGCGACGGGCCCGGAGCCGGAGTCGACCGACGGCAGCACCCCGGCGGACGACCGGAAGGGGACGACGACGGCGACGGCGGCCTGGGCGGCGTCTGGTGGATCATCGGCGTGGGCCTGGCCGCGGGCGCCGGGGTCGGCTTCCTCCTCAGCGGGCGCGGGAAGCGGCAGCTGTGACCGCCGGGTCCGCCACGGGCCGCGCGGCCACGACGCACCGCGGCCTCCTCGCCCCTCTCCTTCCTCTCCCTCATCTCCTCCTCACTCTCCTCCTCGTCGTGACGGCCGGGCGGGCGCGGCGCGGGCCGAGGGGTACCGCTACTGGTCGTTCTGGCAGGGCGAGCGCGGCGGCGGCTGGACGTACGCGACGCAAGGGCCCGCCTCCGTACGGCCGGGCGACGGGGACACGGTCGGCTTCCGCTACGCCGTGGGCGAGGACAGCGGCGCCGCCGCCGCGAAGCCGCGCCGGGCCGCCGACTTCGCCGGCGTCTGCGCGGACACGGCCCCGCGCGGGCGGCAAACGCGTCGCGCTCGTCATTGACTTCGGCACCGCGTCCGACGCGCCCGGCGGCGGCGAGCCCCGGCGCGGCGCACCGCGTGCGCGCGCGTACCGGCCGACGCCAGCGCCGCCGACGCGCTGGCCGCCGTCGCCGACCCGCTGCGCTACAACTCCGCCGCGCTGCTGTGCGCCATCGCCGGATACCCGGCGTCCGGCTGCGCCGAGACCACCGGCTCCGGCTCCCACGGGGCGGCGGTGACGGCGGCCCGTCGACGGGCTGATCGGCGGCGTCGCCGCCGTCGTGGTCCTGGGGCCGCGGCCGGGTGGCAGCGCGGCGCCGCCGCCGCGCATGAACACCGCGGCGGGCCGGGGCCGCTTCCGGGCGGCGGTACGGCGGGGCGCGGGCGACGCGGGCGGCGTCCGCCACGCGGCACGGCGCGCTGCACGCCGGAGCGTGGTGGCTGTGGGCGCTGGGGCTGGCCACGGCCGCCTCGCGGACGTCCAACCCGCTGCTGCTCGGGCTGCTGATCGGCGTCGCCGGTTACGTGGTGGCGGTGCGGCGCACGGACGCGCCGTGGGCCCGCTCGTACGGGGCGTTCCTCAAGCTCGGTCTGGTGGTGCTGGCGATCCGGCTGGTGTTCGCGGTGTTCCTCGGCTCGCCGGTGCCCGGCACGCACGTGCTGTTCACGCTGCCCGAACTCCCGCTGCCGCACTGGGCGCGGGCGTGCGGGTCGGCGGCCGGGTGACGGCGGAGGGCTGGTCTTCGCGCTGTGCGACGGGCTGAAGCTGGCCACGCTGCTGATCTGCGTCGGCGCGGCGAACGCGCTGGCCAACCCGCGCGGCTGCTGAAGTCGCTGCCGGGCGCGCTGTACGAGGCGGGCGTGGCCGTCGTCGTCGCCATGACCTTCGCCCCGCACCTGGTCACGGACGTGCGGCGGGTGCGCGCGGCGCGGCGGCTGCGCGGCCGTCCCGACCGGGGCCCGCGGGCGCTGCCGCACATCGGACTGCCGGTGCTCGAAGGCGCGTTGGAGCGGTCGGTGGCGCTGGCGGCGGCGATGGACGCGCGCGGCTACGGCCGTACGGCGCGGGTCCCGGCCGCCGTACGGCACACCACCACGGCGCTCACGCTCGGCGGCCTGCTCGGTGTGTGCGCGGGAGTTACGGGCTGCTCGCGGCGGAGGGCGCGGGTACGGGCTGCCGCTGGTGCTGGCCGGGCTGGCCGCCGCGCTGGGCGGCCTGTGGCTGGGCGGGCGGCGCTCGGTGCGCAGCCGCTACCGGCCGGACCGCTGGGGCACGCGCGTGGCTGGTGTCGGGGTCCGGGGCGGCGGTCGCGGGCCTGATGATCTGGGCGGGCTCGTACGCGCCGGACGCGCTGCACCCGCCCGCGGTGCCGCTCGCCGCGCCGACGCTGCCGCTGTGGCCCGCGCTGTCGGTGCTGCTCGGCCTGGTGCCCGCGGTCGCGGCCCGCCGCCGCCCGGCCCGTCGGCCCCTCCCCGCCACGCGCCCACCCGCCACGAACTCCCTCCAGCGACTCCTTCAGGGAACCCTCCCCGGTACAAGGAGCACACGCGGTGATCCGCTTCGAGCAGGTGTCGGTCACGTACGACGGCGCGGCGCGTCCGGCGCTGCGCGGGTGGACCTGAGCGTTCCCGAGGGGAGCTGTGTCTGCTCGTGGGCCCCTCGGGGTCGGCAAGTCGACGCTGCTGGGCGCGGTCTCGGGCTGGTGCCGCACTTCACGGGCGGCACGCTGAGCGGCCGGGTGACCGTCGCGGGCCGCGACACCCGCACCCACCGGCCGCGTGAACTCGCCGACGTGGTGGGCACGGTGGGCCAGGACCCGCTCGCCCACTTCGTCACGGACGTCGTCGAGGACGAGTTGGCGTACGGCATGGAGTCGCTGGGCGTACCGCCGGAGGTGATGCGCCGCCGGGTCGAGGAGACCCTGGACCTGCTGGGCCTGGCCGAGCTGCGGGACCGGCCGATCGCGACCCTGTCCGGCGGCCAGCGGCAGCGCGTGGCCATCGGGTCGGTGCTCACCACGCACCCCGGGTGCTGGTGCTGGACGAGCCGACGTCGGCGCTGGACCCGGGGCGGCCGAGGAGGTCCTCGCCGTGCTGCAACGCCTCGTCCACGACCTGGGGACGACGGTGCTGCTGGCCGAGCACCGGCTGGAGCGGGTGGTGCAGTACGCGGACCGGGTGATCCTGCTGCCGGGGCCGGGGCGGCCCGGTCGTCGGCGACCCGGCCGAGGTCATGGCCGTCTCGCCGGTGCACCCGCCCGTGGTGGCCCTGGGCAGGCTGGCGGGTGGTCGCCGCCGCCGCTGTCGGTACGGGACGCGCGCGCCGCGCGGCGGCCTGCGGGAGCGGCTGGCCGGGGCCGCCCGGCGGAGCCGACCGCCACCGGGGAACCGGCCGCCGCCGGGGAGCCGACCGTTGTCGTGCGCGGCCTGTCCGTACGGCACGGGCGGGTGGAGGCGGTGCGCCGGGTCGACCTGTCGGTGGCGCCGGGCGAGACGGTCGCGCTGATGGGGCGGAACGGGCGGGCAAGTCCACGCTGCTCAGCGCGCTCGTCGGGATGCACGAACCGGCGTCCGGGACGGTACGGGTGGCGGGCGCGACCCGCACCGCACCCGCCCCGCCGACCTGCTGCGCCACGTCGGCCTCGTCCGCAGGAGCCGCGCGACCTGCTGTACGCGGACACGGTCGCCGCCGAGTGCGCGGCGGCCGACCGGGACGCCGGGCCGCGCCGGGCGGTTGCCGCGCGCTGGTGGCCCGGCTGCTGCCGGACGTCGAGGACGCCACCCACCCCGGGACCTGTCCGAGGGCCAGCGCCTCGCGCTCGCGCTGGCGATCGTGCTCACCGCGCGCCCGGCGCTGCTGCTGCTCGACGAGCCGACGCGCGGCCTGGACTACGCGGCCAAGGAGCGGCTGGTGGAGGTGGTGCGGTCGCTGGCGGCCGAGGGCCACGCGGTGGTCCTGGCCACGCACGACGTGGAGCTGGCGGCGGAACTCGCCCACCGCGTGGTGATCCTGGCCGACGGGAGGTGGTGGCCGACGGCCCGAGCGCGGAGGTCGTGGTCTCCTCCCCGCGTTCGCCCCGCAGGTCGCGAAGGTGCTGGCCCCGCTGCCCTGGCTGACGGTCCCGCAGGTGCGGGCGGCCCTGGACGGCGCGGCGTGAGACGCCGTACGGACGGGTCCGGGGAAACGAGGCGCACGGACGGGTCCGGGAAACGAGCCGTACGGGCGGGTCCGGGAAACGAGGCGCACGGACCGGTCCGGGAAACGAGGCGCACGGACCGGTCCGGGGAAACGAGCCGTACGGGCCGCACGCGCGCGGTGCGGCTCGGGCCGCGCTCCCTCGTCGCCCTCGCGCTGCTCTCGGCGGTGGGCGTGGTGGCCTTCGGGTGGCCGCTGCTCGCCGGGCCCGGTCGGGCCTGGCGCACTCGGCCGACGCGCCCTGGCTGTTCGCGGCGCTGCTGCCGATGCTGCTCGCGGTGGCCGTCGCGACGGTCGCCGACACCGGCCTGGACGCGAAGGCCGTCGCGATGCTCGGCGTCCTCGCGGCGGCGGGCGCCGCGCTGCGCCGCTGGGCGCGGGGACGGCGGGCATCGAGCCGATGTTCTTTGATGGTGCTCTCCGGCCGGGTGCTGGGGCCCGGCTTCGGCTTCGTGCTCGGCGCGCTGTCGATGTTCGTCTCCGCGCTGCTGACGGGCGGCGTCGGCCCGTGGATGCCGTTCCAGATGCTCGGCATGGGGTGGGTCGGCATGGGCGCGGGCTGCTGCCCGGCGCGGAACGGCTGCGCGGGCGCGGGAGTCGCTGCTGCTCGCCGGGTACGGCGCCGTCGCCTCGGTGCTGTACGGCACGGCGCTGAACCTCCAGGGCTGGCCGTATCTGGCGGGCCTGGGCTCGGGCGTCTCGTTCGTGCCCGGCGACCCGCTGCCCGAGAACCTGGCCCGCTTCGCCGCGTACTGCCTGGCCACCTCGCTGGGCTGGGACCTGCCCGCGCCGCGCTGACGGTGGTGCTGACGCTCACGCTGGGCGGAACGGTCCTCAAGGCGCTGCGGCGGGCGACCCGGCGGGCGGCGTTCGACGCGCCGGTGGCGTTCGAGGACCCGTGACCGGCTCCTAGCGGTCGAACGTCGCGAACCACTCGGCGATCCGCGGCGCGGACTTCGTGAACGACCCGAAGTGGTCGACGTCCGCGCCCTGGTCGACGACCTGGACCCGCGCGCCGTGCGCGGTGAGGTCGGCGGCGCAGGAGGTGGTGTTGCCGACGGGGACGTCGGGGTTGCCGGTGGAGGTGTACAGGCGCACCGGGGCGGCCGGTTTCCAGTCGCAGGTGCCGTCGACGGCGCGGACGGCCTCCAGGAACGCCCCGGTGGGCCGCTCCAGTTGCTCCAGGAACGCGTCCGTGACCAGCTCCCGCACGGTGGCCGGGAGTTCCTCGAAGATGTCGGGCTCGGGGTGGTCGCCGTCGAAGAGGCTCTCGATCTTCTCGGCGTACGGGGCGCGGAAGACCTCGGCGGGTCCTCGTAGAAGGGTGCGTCCGGTTCTGGGCGACGAGGAAGTACGCCGCGTAGAAGACGCCGCTGAGGTCCCGTGCCCGGCCGTCGACCAGGCCGGGGAGCTGGACGTGCTCGAAGTCGAAGGGGCGCTGACGGGCGCCACGGCCCGTACCGTGAACCGCCGGTCGGCGCCGTGCCGCAGCGCGCGGGCGAGCGCCGTCGACACCTGGCCGCCCTGCGCGAAGCCGGTGACGAAGGTGTCCCTGGTGAGGGTGACGCCCAGCCGGTGGGCGGCGGGTACGGCGGCGCGCAGCGCGTCGAGCGCGGCGGAGACCTCCGAGGAGGTGTCCATGAACGGGTGGGTGCCGGGCCCTCGCCGAGGCCCAGGTAGTCGGCGGCGACGACGGCGCGGCCCGTGGAGGCGTACAGGTCGGCGGCGACGCGGCTGTAGATGCTGCCGGTGGAGGGCGCGTCGCCCCGGTACGCGAGGGTGCCGTGGTTCTCCGAGACGACGGACAGCCGGGTCCCGGCCCCTCGGGGAGGACGAGCAGGGCACTGGCCGTGGTGGGCGCGCCGTCCGTGCCGACGGTGCGGTACACGACGCGGTACGTCGCCACCCCGTAGCGGACCGGGGCGGCGTCCATGCCGATCTCGCCGAGCGTGCCGACCAGTTCGTCGCGGGTGAGGCGGTCGATGGGGTGAGGGAGACCAGCTCGCCCCGGCCGGACCGGGCGCCGTGGTCCGGCGCGGCGGCGCGGGAGCCGGAGGGCGCGGCGCGGCCAGGACGGCACTCGCGCTGCCCAGGGTGAGCGCGAGCGCGGCACAGGCCGCCACCGTGCCCCGGCGGAGGGCCGCGCCTGGGCGGACGGTGTGCGGGGGCGCGTGGTGTGGGTGGTCGTCATGGGGACGAGCATCCCGCGCGAACGCCCGCCCGGGCGCCGAACGCCCCTATTTATAGGTGTAATTGGCACCCTGTTGTGGCCCCCTGTTGTGGCACCCTGTTGTAGCGCCCCCGTTGTGGCGCCCTGTTCGAGTCCGCCCGCCCTACGGCCGCGTGCGGTGCGCGCGGGCGTGGGACGGGCGGCGCGACGCGGAGGTCCGCGACGCGGAGGTCACGTGATCACGCGAAGGGCACGTCCACGCACGCCAGCCGCGCGCCGCCGTCCCCGCGTGGCCGCGGTGGGTGTACGTGGCGTGCTCGTGGACGACGACCGAGCGCGCCGCGCCCTCGCGGAACCGCCACTCGACGTGCGACGTGGCCCAGCCGTCACCGTGGCCGTCGGTGGTGAGGTCGAGCCACACCTCGTTGTGCGGGTTGGCGTACCGGGGTCGACCGACGGCTGCACCGGGTCCGGCACGCTCTGGTAGTGCGGCCCGGCGTCGGTCGGCGCGGCGCCGCAGGCCCGACGTGCACGTGCGCGCCGAACGTGCGGTACGACTCGACGCCGCCGAGGCGCAGCACGACCTCGTGCCGCCGTCCCGGGTGGGTACGAGACGACCGACACGGCGCTGTCGACCGGCACCGAGGCCGGGTCGTAGGTCACCGCGCGGAAGTCGCCGGAGGCGACGGCGGCGTACCGCTCGTGCACGACGACGGGCAGGACACGGTTGCGCCACCGGTGACCGCGGCCAGCGAGGCCGCGAGCACCGCGGTAGTCAGGACATGACCGACCCTCTCCTCCACCGGATCCCGGCGGGATCCGCTCTCGGGAGGCCGACGCTAGCGGCGGGTCAGGCGGCGCTCAACGCGTTCCGGAGCCTTGGCCTGAAGGGGCGGCCCGGCTCTCCTCCGGGGGTCGTCGGACCCGGACGACACAGCGGATCCGGCCGCGGATCCCGCCGCCGGGTCGGCCGCCACGGACGGCCCGGCCCCTCGGCCCTCGACCGTCGCGGACGGCCCGGACACCACGGGCGGCCCGGCGGACGCCGCGGCCCGTGCCGGTCCCACGCCGAACCGTTCACCGGCTCTGGCCACCAGCCCGCCGAGCCCCGTCGACCAGAACGCCGCCGCCTTCTCGTCCGGCACCCTGCCGATGCCCATCAGCGCGTACTGGACGGCGAACCCGGCCGAGACCACCGCGATGCCGCCGACCGCGTCCAGCACCCAGTGGTTGGCGGTGCCGACGATGACCGCCGTGGTCATCAGCGGATACATCATGCCGAGGATCTTCATCCACAGGTACGGCGCGACGGCCGCGATCACCACACCGCTCCACAGCGACCACCCCACGTGCAGCGACGGCATGGCCGCGTACTGGTTGGACAGCTTGGTCAGCGCGCCGAAGTCGGGGTTGCTCAGGTCCTGCGGGCCGTGCGCGGTGTCGATGTAGCCGAGGCCCATCAGGCGCGGCGGGGCGAGCGGGTAGAGCCAGAAGCCGACCAGCGCGAAGAGCGTGGCGAAGGCGAGCGGGTGCGCGCCCAGCGGTAGGTGGCGGGCCGGAAGACGTAGAGGAAGCCCAGCACCGACAGCGGCACGATGAAGTGGAACGTCGAGTAGTAGTAGTTCATGCTGCTCTTGAGCCAGCCCGTGTCGGCCACGATGCCGTTGAACCAGTGCTCGATGTCGATGTGCAGGAAGCTCTCGGCCGACAGGATCTGGTCGCCGTGTCCCTCGGCGAGGGAGCGCTCGTCGGCGCGTTGCCGCGGATCCAGGAGTAGCAGAAGTAGCCGACCCGGATGAGGACCAGTTCCAGCACCAGGTTGGGGCGGGACAGGGCCTGCGGACGAAGCGCAGCAGCGGCACCAGGAGAGCCGCCCGGTGCCCCGGGCGGGCTCGGCGACCGGGACCTGGACGGGCTCGTCCCAGAGGGGCGAGGTACGGGAGAGGAACGGCACCAGGCAGGCGGCGGCGAGCGCGGCGAGCAGCGGCGCGTTGTAGCCGATGTGGCCGAAGAACTCGATGTCCGGCATCAGCGCGGTACGGCTGAGCGTCATCACCAGCACCACGAGCACCGGCCACACCAGCCGGTCCGAGCTGCGCCTGCCGACCCGGCCGACGACGGCGAGCAGGATCCACAGCTGCTGGTACTGCCAGGAGGTGGGCGAGACGGCGAGCGCCACACAGCCGGTGATCGCCGCGGCGAGCAGCAGCTGCCCGTCGTTCGCGTACGTCACGGCGCGGCGCAGGCCGAGGACGGCGACGGCCACCGCGAGCACGGCGAGCAGCGTCACCTCCAGCGGGCCGTGCAGCCCGATGCGCAGCAGCAGGCCGTGCAGGGACTGGTTGGCGAGGCTGTCGGCGGGGCGCCGAGCCCGGCGCCGCCGATGTGGTGGATCCAGTACGTGCCGGAGTCGCTCGGCATCGCGGCCCAGGCCAGCGCGGTGCAGGCGGCGAAGACGGCGCCCGCCAGCGCGGCGGCGCGACGCCGCCCGATCAGCCACAGCACCACGCCGAACAGCAGCAGCGCGGGCTGGAGCGCGGCGGCCAGCCCGACCAGCACGCCGACCTGCCGTCCCGAGGTCCGGGGCAACAGGCTGAGCAGGACCAGGAGCACCGGGATGATGCTGGTCTGGCCGAGGGTGAAGGTGTTGCGCACCGGG
The DNA here is from genome assembly GCA_038070365.1 of Streptomyces sp. M19. Taxonomy (GTDB): domain Bacteria; phylum Actinomycetota; class Actinomycetes; order Streptomycetales; family Streptomycetaceae; genus Streptomyces. The sequence goes on from JAMYWE010000001.1 coordinate 2,548,629, forward strand.
AGCGAGAGCACCAGCAGGCTGACCGCGACGGGCGCGGCGAGCAGCGCGGTACGGCGGGAGACGGGCGCGGGCAGCATGCGGGCGGCGACCAGCCCGAGGAGCACCACCAGCAGCAGGGTGCCGAAGGTCCAGGCGACGCCGAGACTCTGCTCGGCGGCGCGCGTCAGCGGCGAGGACCAGGCCAGAGAAGGGCGTTCCGGTGAACGACCCGCCGTCGTACAGCGAGCCGCTGACGTGCAGCACGCCCGGTCGCCGATCCAGGTCTCCAGGTCGGTGAGCCGCTCGTCGGGCGGCAGCCGCAGGACCGCCGCCGCCTGGCGCGCGGCCAGCAGCCCGGCGACGAGCCACAGGGCGCCGAGCGCCATGCGGGTACGCGACGTCCGTGCCTCCGCGGCCCGGGGCCCCGACCCGTTGCCCGGGATGTGCCCAGTCCGCTCCGCTCCACGTTCGCCACGCCGCGCTGCTCCCCACTCGCCCTGTCATTCCGTACCGGTGTTTGAGACCTTACTGAGCCCTTCCCTCAGACGCAGAACACCCCTCGTCGCCTGACGGCTCCCTGGGGTTGTCCGAAAGAGTCCAGACGTTTGGCAAGGAATCACCGAGGGTAGACGGCGCCGCGCCGGAACGCACACGGGGTTATCCGAAGCCACACGAACCGGACGGTTTCGGCCTCTTGGCACCAGGCGCCGGGTCGGTCGCTACGCCCCGTCCTCGAAAGGGCCGCGGAGCCCGCGGGCCCCGCGGAGTCGGCGGCGTCGGCGGGCGGGGCGCGGCCAGGTCCCGGAAGAAGACGTGCGCGTGGGCCAGCGCCTCGCTCAGTTCCTCGGTCTCCGCCCGGCCCTCGCGCGCCCGCACCGCCGCCGTGTGGATCTGGCGGTAGCCCTGCACGCTCGTCGCGTGGTGCACGGACAACGCCGCCACCTGCTCCTCGTACGCCCCGGCCGGATAGCCCCGGTCGCCCGCCAGCCGGGCGAGCAGCCCGTCGGCGGCGGCCACCGCGCCGGGCGGCGCCTGCGCGAAACCCTCCCTGATCCGGGCCCACTCCGCCAGATACCGGCCACGCTGCTCGCGGGTGAGCGGCCGGGGCCGCAGCCCGCCGTGGCGCCGCAGCCGGGCCCGCAGCTCCTTCTCCGCCGCCCTGGTGTCTCCCGCGTGCCCGGCGACGACCAGCTCGTACTCCGGCCCGAACCACCGCCGCAGACCGCGGCGTCCGCCTCCGGCCGCGCGCCCGCCCGCGCGCCCCGCCCGGCCACGCGGCGGCGGCGAGAGGGCGCACGCCAGCGCGGTGAGGAGGACGAGCGCGGCGACGCCCGTGGTGATGAGCACCCGGTCGGCATGTCGCCCCACTCCCCAGTGCCCCTTCTGATCTCCGTACGGGGCCGTGCGGTCCGGGTAGCCGGGTCTCCGGCCCGCAAGCCCGAGGCGCCCCGGCCGCCGGGATCAGGCCGACCGGGAGCGGGCGGGGTGAGGCCGACCGGAAGAGCGGACGGGGTCAGGCCGACCGGGGCCCGGGCGGGCGGGGTGGCCGCCGGGCCCCTCACCGCCACCGGACCCTCCACCGCCGCCGGGCCCTCCACCGCCCGGGAACCCGTCACCCGAGAACCCGTCGCCGGAGAACCCGCCTCCCGAGGACTCCTCGCGCGGGCCCTCCTCGTCCGAGCCGCACAGCTCACGGGTCAACTCCGCCACCAGTTCGCTGAGTTCGGCGGGGCGGTCGCGCGTCCACCAGTCGCCGAGGAGTTCGCTCAGCAACTCCTCGCGGGTGTGCAGCAGCCGCTCCGCCACCTCGCGGCCCCGCCGGGTCAGCACCAGCCGCCCTCGCGCACCGCCAGCCGCCGCTCCTCCACCTCCCGGGCCGCCGCCCAGATCGCGGGCTGCGGCACGGTCGTACGCCGGGCCAGCAGCGAGGGCTCGACCGGGCCGTCCCGGTACATGCGCAGCAGCAGCCACCCGGCCGCGGGCCGGAGGTCGAGCCCGGCACGTTCGATGATCTCGGCGTACACCCGCTTGCGGCCCTCGCGGCTGCCGAGCAGCGACAGGGCCGGCCGCACTCCTCGCGGGAGGTGCGCTGGACGGGTTGGTGGCCATCACCTCGCCCGCGTCGGGCGCGGTGACCGAGGCGCGCAGCGGCTCCTCGCGCAGGAACCAGGCGAGGACGAAGGCGAGCAGCACCACCGGCACCGCGTACAGGAACACGTCCGTGATGGACACGGAGTAGGCGGCGAGCACCCCGACCGCGCGCGGGCGGCAGCGAGCCGACCGACCGCGGGTCGGTGCTCAACGTGCCGGGGTCGGCGCCGGGGCAGCCGCTGCCCGGCGAGGGCGTCGGCGATCCGGGGGCGAGGCGGTTGGCGAAGATCGTGCCGAAGATGGAGACGCCGAAGGAGGCGCCGATGGAGCGGAAGAAGGTGGCGCCGGAGGTGGCCACGCCGAGGTCGGCGTAGTCCACCGCGTTCTGCACGACGAGGACGAGGACCTGCATCACCAGGCCCAGGCCGACGCCGAAGACGAAGAAGTACACGCTCATCTCCGGCACCCGCTGGAGACGTCGAGCCGGTGCAGGAGCACCAGCCCGACCGCGGTCACGGCGGTGCCCGCGATGGGGAAGACCCGGTAGCGGCCGGTGCGGCTGACGATCTGCCCGGAGGTGGTCGAGGCCAGCAGCAGCCCGAAGACCATCGGCAGCATGTGCACACCGGACATGGTGGGCGTCACGCCCTGGACGACCTGGAGGAAAGTCGGCAGGTACGTCATGCTGCCGAACATCGCGAACCCGATGACGAAGCCGATCACCGAGCACAGCGCGAACGTACGGCTGCGGAACAGCCGCAGCGGCAGGACCGGTTCCACCGCCCGCCGCTCGGCCGCGACGAAGGCGACCAGCAGCACCGCGCCCAGCACCCCGAGCCCGATGATCTGCCAGGAGCGCCACGGATAGCTGACGCCGCCGAGCGAGGTCATCAGCACCAGCGAGGCGGCCACGGCGGCGATGAGGAAGGTGCCGAGGTAGTCGATGGTGTGCTTGGTGCCGTGCCGTGGGATGTGCAGGACGGCGGCGATGACGAGGAGCGCGACCGCGCCGATCGGCAGGTTGATGTAGAACACCCAGCGCCAGCTGAGGTGGTCCACGAACAGCCCGCCGAGCAGCGGCCGAGCACGCTCGTGGCGCCGAAGACCGCGCCGAACAGGCCCTGGTAGCGGCCCCGGTCGCGGGGCGGTACGAGGTCGCCGACGATCGCCATGGACAGCGAGATCAGCCCGCCGCCGCCGAGCCCCTGGAGGGCGCGGAAGCCGATCAGTTCGGGCATGTTCCGGGCCAGCCCGCACAGCGCCGAGCCGACGAGGAAGATGACGATGGCCGTCTGGTAGAGCCGCTTGCGCCCGTACTGGTCGCCGAGCTTGCCCCACAGCGGGGTGGCCGCGGTGGACGCCAGCAGATAGGCGGTGACGACCCAGGACAGGTGGTCGAGCCCGCCCAGGTCGCTGACGATCGTCGGCAACGCGGTCGAGACGATCGTCTGGTCGAGGGCGGCGAGCAGCAGCCCCAGCAGCAGGGCGCCGATGGCCAACAGCAGCGTACGGGTGGGCGCTCCCGCTCCGGACTCGCTGTCCGCGGGCGGGGCTCCGGGGTTTCCGGGGACTGGCCTGCTGCGCCATGGCGGCTCCGTAAGTTGTCAGGCGGCCCGGGGTCTCCAGCGGCCCGGAGTTCCGGTTGCTGAGACATCCGGGTTCCCATCGTGACCCGATCCCGACCGCTATGCCCTGTTACGGTCCCCGGCCCGTACGACACGGGTCCCGAACGGCTGCGCGAACGGAACCGAATCTGCATAATCGCTGCCGACTCCAGGAGGGATCCCCGTGACGGCAGAACTCTGCCCGCACTGCTTCGCACCGCCCGCGCGGACGGACGCCCGGCTGCACCTGCGCCGCGCGCGCGCAGCCGCCGCCGCGGCGGCCGGTGCGAACCGGACGCGACCGGCGACCACGACTTCATGCAGATACGCCCCTACGTCGGGTTGTCGGACGGGAACGCGGCAAAGTCCGCCCCGACGCCACAGGGCGGCCCGCCACGGGCCTGCCCCACGCCGGGCACCGGGCAGAGGCGGACCGGCCACCGGACCCGGCGGATCCGGCACGGGACTCGGGGATCCGGCACGGGACTCGGCAGCCGGGCGGGCGGAAGCGCCGGGACCGTGGGAAGCGCCGGGGCGCGGGGAGCGCCCGTGGCGCCGGGGCGGCGGAGACCACCCGGCGGATCGAGTCGGTGCCGCCGCCTCCGGGAGGGCGCGCCGGACCCGGCGGGCGCGGGTGCCGACGCGGTGAAGGCGGCGGAGGCGGCCAGGGTGGCGCGGGCCGTCGAGGTCGCGCGAGCCTTCGACGCCGAGGACGCCGCGCTCGGGGCGGTACGGGCGGCGCGGGCGGTACGAGCAGCACGGGCGGCGCGGGCAGCACGGGCGACCCGGCTGGCGCCGACGACGCGGCGAGCACGGGCGGCAAGGGCGACGCGGCCGACCCGGCCGACCCGGAGCGGACATCCGTCCTGGACCGGACCTCGATCCTGGGAGCCGCCGCTTCAAGTTCCGGATCGTCCAGCTCCGGCTCCGGCCTCTCGGGCTCCGGCCTCTCGGGCTCGGACCAGCCCGGCTCCAGTTCCGGTTCCGGCTCCGGGTCCGGCTCCGGCTCCGGCCTTCGACTCCGGCCCGTCCGGCTCCGGTTCCGACCCGGACGGACCGGACGAGCCGACCGTCTCGGCGGGGCCGGTGAGCCACCGCAAGCGCAAGCCCGTCGTCGCGATAGCCGCGGCGGCGGCCGTGGTCGCGGCGATCGGCACCCTGGCGTTCGGCACCGGCATGCTGGGCGGAGAGGGCGACGGCGGCACCGACGAGGCGCTGCCCAACCAGGGCACCACGACGCCGAGCGCGGCCGTGTCGACCTGGGACGGCGGCCCGAGCAGCGAACCCGCGACCAGCCAGGCGCCCAGCGCGAGCGAGTCCGGCCGCCCGAGTCCCAAGGCGAAGCCGAGCCGCTCCCCTCCGCGTCGGCCTCGTCCGGGCACGGCGCGCCGGACGGCGCGACCGAGCCGTCCGAGACCGAGGCCAGCGGCACGGTCTCCGATCCCCGCGAGCGACCCCGGACGACCAGGACCCGCCGGAACCGCCCGTCCTGAAGGTGGGCGACAGCGGCGCCGAGGTCGTCGAGTTGCAGAAGCGCCTGTCGCAGAAGCTGCTCTACATCGGCATCGCGGACGGCGACTACGACGACGGGGTCGCCGACGCGGTGGCCCGCTACCAGGACAACGAGGGCATCACGGGCGACCCGGAGGGCGTGTACGGGGCCCACACCCGCAGAAGCTGGAGTCGGAGACGGACGAACCGTAACCCTCGGGCACTGGCGCCGGAGCGGACCTCTTTGTATCGTGGAGGAACAAAGTGGTTCCGCCCGTTTTCCCTGACCGGCGGGCGGGGCCGCTTGTTTCTCGCCGTCACTCCTGGAGACCGCCGATGCCGGCCACCGCCACCCTCACCGCCCGCGCCCTCCTCCTCGACATGGACGGCACCCTCGTCAACTCCGACGCCGTGGTGGAGCGCTGCTGGCGGCGGTGGGCCGCCGAGCAGGGCCTCGACGAGGAGTACGTGCTGCGCAACGTCCACGGGCGGCAGGGCCACGCCACCATGGCCGTCCTGCTCCCGGACCGCCCGGTCGAACTGAACCTCGCCGACAACGCGCGGATGCTCCAGCAGGAGACCAACGACCTCGACGGCGTGGTCCCCGTGCCCGGCGCCCCGGCCTTCGTCGCGTCCCTCGCCGGGCTGCCGCACGCGCTCGTCACCTCCGCCGACGAGGGCCTGGCCCAGGCCCGGATGGGCGCGGCCGGGCTGCCGATGCCCGCCGTGCGCGTCACGGCCGAGCACGTCGGCGCCAGCAAGCCGGACCCGGAGGGCTTCCTCAAGGGCGCGGCCGAGTTGGGCTTCGCGCCCGCCGACTGCGTCGTCTTCGAGGACTCCGAGGTGGGCATAGCCGCGGGCCTGGCGGCCGGTATGCGAGTGGTCGGCGTCGGCCCGCGCGGCGGCGCACCAACCCACCGCCCACGTCGCGGACTTGACCACGGTCCGCGTGGAGCCGCTGGCGGACGGCTCGCTGCGGCTGAGCCTCTCCTGAACCTCTCCTGAACCCTCCTGGCCCCTCCTGCCCCTCCTGAGCACCTCTCCGGCGGCCGACGGTAAATGGGGATGCCCCGACCCCCGAGGCCGGGTTAGGGTCGCGGACATGTTCCTCCTCCTTCAGATCTACGGCTGACACGGCCGGGCAGCGCCCGACCACTCCCGCACACCCAAGTGCACGGACTCCTGCCGCACGGCCATGTGCGCGCCTGCCTCCGAGGCTCTCGGAGAGGCCGACGCACGGGCCTGCCGTGTCCTTTCGCCGCAGACCTGAAGTGAGTGATCATCCATGTCCCGTCGCCGTGCCCATATCGCGATGGTTGGCATCCCCGCCGTCAGCCACGTCCTGCCCAGCCTTGAGATCATCCGCGAGCTGGTGGCCCGCGGCCACCGCGTGACCTACGCCAACGACCCGGCCGTTGCCGACCTGATCACGGCCACCGGCGCCGAACTCGTCCCCTGCGCCTCGACGTTGCCGGTCGCCGACAACAACTGGCCCGACGACCCCATCGCCGCGATGGACCTCTTCCTGGACGACGCGGTCCAGTCCTGCCGCGACTCCGGGCCGCCTACCAGGACGACCCGGCGGACCTGTACCTGTACGACATCGCCGCCTACGCCGCCCGCGCCCTGGCCGAGACGCAGGACCGGCCCCTGATGCAGCTGTCCCCGACGTTCGTGGCCTGGGACGGCTACGAGCAGGAAGTCGCCGCACCCTGTGGAGTTGCCGGGTGCCGACGCCTACCGGGCGAAGTTCGCACGGTGGCTCGCCGACTGCGGGGCGTCCACCACCGACGTGGACGCCTTCTGCGGCCCGCCGTCGCGGGCGCTGGCCCTGATCACCCGGGCGATGCAGCCGCACGCCGACCGGGTCGGCACCGACACGGTGACCTTCGTCGGCCCCTGCTTCGACACGACGGCGGGCACGGACGGCTGGACCCGCCCGCCGACGCGGAGAACGTGCTGCTGGTCTCGCTCGGCTCGGCGTACACCCGTCAGCCGGAGTTCTACCGCCAGTGCCTGGCGGCCTACGGCAACCTGCCCGGCTGGCACGTCGTCCTCCAGATCGGCAAGTACACCGACCCACGGGAACTCGGCGTCGTCCCGCCCAACGTCGAGGTGCACTCCTGGGTCCCGCAACGGGCGATCCTGGAGCAGGCGGACGCCTTCGTCACCCACGCCGGTATGGGCGGCTGCGGCGAGGACTGCTGGCGGGCGTCCCGATGATCGCCGTGCCGCAGGGCGCCGAACAGTTCATGAACGCCGACCGGCTCGTGGAACTGGGCGTGGCCCGCCGTATCGACACCGCCGACGCCACCGCCGAGCCCCTGCGGTCGGCACTGCTCGACCTCGTCACCGACGCGGACGTCGCCCGCCGCTCGGCACTGCTACGCGCCAGGGCACGGGCCGAGGGCGGCACCCGCGCGCCGCCGACCTCATCGAGAACATGCTGACCTGACCTTGCCGCCGATCTGACCCTTGCCCGCCACAACCGGGGCCGCCCGAGCGGCACTTCGCTCTCACCTCATGAACGGTTCACTCGCCCCACTCGCGGCATGTCGGGGTCGGCGCGGGTGGTTCCTCATGGGACGTGCCAGGGCGGCCCCGTCTCCACCATTCGCGATGAAGCGCTTCGCGTCATGAAGCACCTCACGTCATGAAGCACTCCGCGCCATGGCCCACTTCACGTCATGGCCCACTCCGCGCCATGGCCCACTCCGCGCCATGGCCCACTTCACGTCATGGCCCACTCCGCGCCATGGCCCACTTCGCGTCATGGCCCACTTCGCGTCATGAAGCACAACTCACGTCACGAAGCACAACGACCGGCCACGCACAAGCCCTTGCGTTGACATGGCCGCGTCGTCACTCTGTTACCTGGCGCCCACCCCACGGAAACGTCACGGCGCCACCATAGCCGGGCATCCGCGGCCCGATCCCCACGCCACGAAGGAGTTCGCATGCCCCGACTGCCTCGCACCCGCTCCGAGCGCCGCCGCGTCTACGCGCGTCGATTCGCCGCGCTCGGCGGTCTCGCCGCCCTCACCGGCACCATCGTCCTCAGCGGCCCCTCCGCCCAGGCCGCCCGCCCGAGCCGCCGAGCGCGGCCACGGCCCGTACGTACCTGGGCGAGCTGACCGAGCAGGCCGAGGGCTCGTCCGACGGCTACGACCGCGACAAGTTCCCGCACTGGATCACCCAGGACGGCAGCTGCGACACCCGCGAGGTCGTCCTCAAGCGCGACGGCACCGACGTCGAGACCGACTCCAGCTGCCACGCCACCAGCGGCACGTGGGTCTCCCGTACGACGACGCCACCTGGACCGACTCCGCCGACGTGGACATCGACCACATGGTCCCGCTCTCCGAGGCGTGGAAGTCGGGCGCGAGCGAGTGGACCACCGACGAGCGCCAGGACTTCGCGAACGACCTGACCCACTCCCAGCTGCTCGCCGTCACGGACAACGTGAACCAGTCCAAGGGCGACAAGGACCCGGCGAACTGGCTGCCGCCGAGCGCCTCGTACCACTGCATGTACGCCCGCATGTGGGTGTCGATCAAGCACACCTACGACCTGACCGTCGACTCCGCCGAGAAGTCGGCGCTGAGCGACATACTCAACGGCTGCTGACCGGGCGGCACATGACGCCGGCGCGGTGCGAGGGCCTCCTCCCGCGCACCGCGCCGGTCCTTCGGCCCGGCGCGGTGTGCGGGTGCGCGCTCCTGGGTACGCGGGTGCGCCTGCCCGGTGCGGGGTCGGCGCCGGCACGGGTGTCTCCTCGGTCGGCGAACGTGGCGCATAGTTTTCCCAGTGCGGGCCGGATAGTTCGCCTCCCCAGCTACCGCTGGGAGGTGCCCCACTGCGGGGACACCCCGAACCGTCCCCTCCGCCGTCCGCGCGACCTTACGACCCTCGGGGCCACGGCGTCGGTCAGTCGGCGGGAAGTGGCGCGCGGTGGTCGGCGCGCAGGCCGTCGAGGGAGATGAACAGCAGCCTGTGCCACATCTGCGGGTGGCAGTCGTCGGTGACCTGGACGGCGTGGCCGAGTGAGACCAGCAGGAGCAGCAGGTCGTCGGTGGTCACGCCGGGGCGCAGCGACTCGGTGGCGCGGGCGCGCAGTTCCTCGATGACGAGGCGAAGCTGCTGGATGCCCTCCAGATCGGGGGTCGACCAGGTCAGCTGGAAGTTCTCCATGATCGCGCGGTGGCGTGCGTAGCCGGTCAGGGCCTGCTCGTAGAAGTCGGCCAGCGCCGCCCAGGGGTCCTCGGCGTCGATCGCCGACTGGCGCGCGGACTCCGCCCACTTGAGGAAGTCCCGGCGCAGCACCGTGTGGATGAGGTCTTCCTTCTTCGGGAAGTGCCGGTAGAGGGTCCCCATGCCCACCCGCTGCGGCGCGCGATCTCGCGCACGTCCACCGCGGTGCCCTGCGCGGCCAGCACTTCGGCCGCGGCCTCGATGATCGCCTCCCGGTTGCGGGTCGCGTCCACGCGCGGCGCGCGGCGCCTGGTGCTCTCCGGTTCAGCCACTGCCATGGGGCCGAGCATACCCCGCATACGGAGCACGCGCTCCGCTCCGTGCTAGCCTGCGGAGCAAGTGCTCCGGATAGCGAAGGGAACGCCATGCCCAACCCGTCCACGTCCACGCCCGCGCCCACGTCCAGCGCGGGCAAGGCCACCTGGAACGACCGGATCATCGCCGAGTTCCGGGCGAACGCCGGGTACGTACCGTGGAGCAGCGACGAGGAATTCGCCGCGGGTCGCCCCATCCCGCCGCGGGTGCCCGGCTTCGACGAGCGAGGCATGCCGCTTGTCCTGGTGCACCACATCGGGGCCAGGACAGGACACGAGCGGATCAGTCCGTTGTTCTACCAGCCGGTCGGCGACAGTTGGGCCGTCTTCGGAACCCACGGCGGCAGCCCGCGCCACCCGGTGTGGTTCCGCAACCTCATGGCGCATCCGCGGGTCACCGTCGAGGTGGGCACGGAAACAGCGACAGCCGTAGCCCGGCTCGCGGAGGGGCGGAGCGCGAACGGATCTGGGCGAAGGAGATAGCACTCGTCCCCAAGTTCGCCGAGTTCGAGGCGGCCTCAGGCAGGCAGATCCCCGTCGTCGTACTGGACCGCGTCCACGTGAGACGTCCGGCCCCTCTCCGAGAAGTGACCCCGCGGCCGTCACTCATGTCCCGGAAGGTGCTGTCACCGGACCGGGAGACTCCCGCCCACAGATCTATGCGACTACGTGACTGACCCGCGGGCCGCCCTTGCGACGCCCCATGACCGTCCGTAGCTTGCTGACCACGCAGCCTGTGGGGGTGTCAGTGGACGAATTACGGAAAGTCGCCGGCGGGCCGTGCCGGTCCGGTGACGATGACAAGTGCGGGAACGGCGACTGCCCGACCGTGTACGCCACACCGGACCCCGGCATGTTGGCGATCCAGGGGTACGACGTGGCCCATCCGACGCCCGACGGTGAATCCGTCGTGCTGATCCCGGAAAAGATCCTCAAGGAGGCGGCCCGTGCCCGCGGATGGCTCTAGCCCGGTACTGCTGGACGGCGACGAATGGCAGTCGTACTTCCGCGACTTCAAGCGTTCCGCCTTCCGGCTCGAAGTGCACCAGACGTACACCATGCCCGCCGAGGCGAAAACGGTCCGGGAATTTCTCTCCGGAGCCGAGATGCCGGAGGACTTCAACGCTCCGTGGCACCGGACGGTCAGAGACCACACGGCGGCCGGGCGGACGATGACCCGTGCCAAGCTCGTGCGCCGACCACTCACGCCCTACAGCCGGTACCTCTTCGAGTGGTGCATCCCGGGCAACGTCGCGGCCGGGGAGGACTACCGAGTGGTTGACGTGACCGATCAGCCGAATCCCGGAATTCCGGAACAGGATTTCTGGATGTTCGACGAAACGACGGTCGTGCACCTCAACTACCGTTCCGACGGAACACAGATCAACCGAGAGCTGATCCGCGAACCGGACATCGGCAAGTATCTCGCCTGGCGAGACCTCGCCCTGGAAAGCGCCGTACCGTTCAGTGCCTATCGAACCTGAAACGCAAGCACGGGAACGGAAAGACCTGGCGGAGGCCCTTCGGGGTCTCCGTCGCGCTTCCGGCCTCAGCGGTGAGCGTCTGGCGATTCGCTGCAATATGAGCCAGACGAAGATCAGCCGGATCGAGACCGGCCGCGCGCTTCCCACCGTCATCGACGTCGAGCGCATCCTCAAGGCACTTGCCGTACCTGGTGAGGTGGCCGACGAGCTGCTGCGGCTGGCCCGCAGGGCGAATGTCGACTACGCGTCCTGGCGCACGTACGCACGCGTTGGGCTCTACCGCAAGCAAGCCGAGCTGAGCGCGCTTGAATCCTCGTCGCGAGTGATGCGGCACTTTCTCCCGGCCATCCCGACCGGCCTGCTGCACGTCCGTGAATACGCCACCGAGACGTTGTCCCCACCGTGAGCGGCGATCCGGCGAGACGTCTCCAGGGCCGTTCAGGCCCGCATGGACCGCCAGGCCGTCCTGGATGACGCGTCGCGTTCCTTCTGGTTCCTCATGACCGAGCAGGCCGTGAAGTGGCAGCGCGCAAGCGCTGGAGTCATGGCAGCACAGTGCGCACACATGGCGGAGGTCAGCAGAAAACCCAACGTCAAGATCGGGATTGTTCCGCAGGAGTTCAGGTTCCGGGCATCCCGATGAATATCTTCGTTGTCTACGACGACCGGCTTGTGACAGTGGAACTTTTCTCGGGAGAGGTCGTCCTGCGTGACCCCAGGGACATCACCCAACACCTCAACCTGTTCGATCTGTTCTGGTCGCACGCCCTCACCGATGATGCCGCCACAACGTTTCTGACCGAGGCGTCGGAGGCGTTTATGCGTCAACGCGACTAGACCTTCCTTCACTTCAGTCGACTCCCGATGATGAGAAACCCCGTCCGGGGCCGTCAGACGATCAGGAAGGCTCGCCGATGAGCGACCTGTACGACCTCCCTCTTCCCGAATCAGCCGTGTTCAGCAAGGCATGCGGCGGCAACACTCATCCCGACGGTGAATCCTGCGTGACCCTCGCGCGGATCGGCACCGACGCGTGGGCGCTGGGCGACAGCAAGCGTCCGGGAATGGCACCACTGCGGTTCACCACCGCCGAACTGGACGCGGCCGGTATCACTCCGGACCGGTTCGGCCTCTCCGCCTGACCGCCGCCGGTCTCTGGCCCCTGCCTTGCGGAGGGCCAGAGACCGGTGGATTCCATTCTCCGTACTCCCCGGAAGGGTACGACAATTGCACCACCACGGGTATCTGTGGACCGGCCCGAAACAACGGTTCGACGACGAGGCACTGAGGCGGCCTCCGCACCTCGGCCTCCCTCCGGCCGACAGCGGGCCGGAACTGATCCAGCGGTACAAGGAAGTAAAGGCGGAGTTCCCCGACGTGGACCTCCCCGCTCGAAACGTCGTACTGGCTCGTCAAGCCGAGGAACCTGGTGCGTGGCACCTGGGCGGAGCCGACAGAAGCAGCGGAATGGCTCGGGGAACGGCTCACCGCGTACGCGCCTCGGTTCGCCTCCGCGTCGGATCGCGACGGTACGCGGCTGGCGATGCTCGTCAACTCCGCTGCCGAGCGGCTGGGATGGGGAGGCGACCTCTCCCACGGCTTCTATCTCGAACGGCCCTCGTTCCTGTCCCTGGCACTGGTGTGCTGCTCCCCGAATCGCGCGATGCCTGAACAGGGCTGCCCGCTGAGGTAGTTCACGTACCCAGCCGGTCCTCGGCGGCCCCGCTGCCTCATTGGCCTCGCCGCCCCGCGTCTCCCCAAAGGCCGCGCGGGTTGGAGCGCGGTGGTGGGGACGCCGCTGACGAGGGTCGAGCGGAGCGGCCGGGACGTCAGCGGAGCGCTGACCTGGGCCTGCTGCCATTCCCGGGCCTCGTCGGCCTCCGGGACGGGAGCTGGCGCCTCACCACCGTCCTCCTCGGCCCCGCCCTCGGTCCCGTCCCGGTCCCCGTCCCCGACCTCGTCCTCGTCCTCGTCCTCGTCGTAGAAGGTGTCGAAGTCGGTGACGAAGCAGGCCACTTCACCGGCGGCGGTCCGGCCGACCCAGGTGGCGTACACGCCGTCACCGAAGCCGGTGGAGTAGAAGACCACCGCGGTGGGGTCCTCGCCCACGGCCAGCGTGATGGGGCTGGGGACCGTCCCACCGTCGCGGCTCTCGCCGAAGCAGGGGTACATGGTGACCAGGACGCGGTCCCCGAAGTCCTCCTCCGCCTCCAGCGCGCGATAGGTCTCCGCGTCGAGGAAGCAGCCGGTGCCACCGTCGACGGGATAACCGAAGTACCCGTCGTCGCCGAGCTCGGACGGATCCTGGTCGGCCGTGACGGCCAACTCCCAGCGGGCCACGGGCTCGTCGCGGATCACCAGGCGGGCGGCGGCCACGCGCGAGTCCTTGACCTCACCGTCGGTGTCGATGAGTTCGATCTCGGACAGCACCACCGGATACGTGCCTGGCTCCACCCGCGCGGTGAAGGCCACCGCGTCCGCGTCGTCGCCCCCGGCCATGAACGGCTCGATCGCGATGACCCGTCCGCTGGGCAACGACAGCGGCACACCGGGCAGCACCCGGACGCGCGCCTCGATCCCGTCGAGCGGGAAGGGTACGGGCCGCCGGCCGTCAGCAGGCGCGTGAAGTCGGGCGGGGCATGGGCATGGGAACTCCAGAAGGTCCGAACGGCCCGAGGTGGCCGCACGCCCGCGAATGTACGTGCAGGCTGTGACATCCCCGGGTAAGCGCTGCGGAGAAGGGAGCGCGGCGGCCGACCGCTGACCCACCTCAAGAAGCTGGACCTGCACCACAACTTCCTGAGCGAGCCCTTCGGCAGCGCATACGCCACTACTGAACGCGGCACGTTGGCCTTTGGGTGCCCGGGGCGGGGTGCGCCTGCCCGGTGCGGGGTCGGTGCCGGCACGGGTGTCTCTCCCCAGCTACCTCCCCAGACTCCGTCCGGGGACCCCAGAGGTGCCCCACTGCGGGGACACCCCGAACCGTCCCCTCCCGCCGTCCGCGCGACATGCGGTCGCCGGGGTGCCCGTTGCCACAGCAGCCGCAGGCGCATCCGCGCGGCAGGGCCCGGCTCGTGGAATCCACCATGCGAGCCGGACCCTTCGTCGAGCGCGTTCTTCCGACCGGCGGCCTACCCGCTGACGCGGGTCTCCGAGCCCGAGGCGACCACTCCCTCATCGACGTCGACGAACGTGAACGTGTCCCCTCGGGGACACGTTCAGGTCGTAGGTGCTCGTGGTGCCGTCCGCGTTCTCGTATACGGAGGTTCCGGTGCAGTCGGCCTTCAGGGTGTAGCGGCCGGTGCTGGTGACGCGCCGACTGACATCCCCGTTGTCGCTGTTCGACTCGATCGTCTCGATCCTCCCGGCACCGTCGTAGTACTCCGTGCCCGCCGCGGCGAAGGGTCGTCTCCCCGTCGGAGACATTCCAGCCGTCGTACGCGTAGACGTAGCGGCCCTTGAGCGCTCTGGTGCCGCACCCGGACCCGCCGCTGGTGCTGTCGCTGTCGCTGTCGCTGTCGGCGGACGCGGTCGCCGATCCGCCGAGGAGCAGCGTGCCGGAGAGCCCGATGAGGCAGGCGGACACCAGGACCGCTGTGCGGCGGCCGCACGGCGGCCGGGACTGGAACTGGAACTGGAACTGGAATGCGACATCAACGATTCCCTTCCACACGAGGCGCCCCAGCCGCACGTGACGGCCGGTGGCGACGCACGGTTCCCCGTAGCGCCACGAGGCTCCCAACGGCATCAGCACCCCAACAAGGACTGAATCCGCCAGAACGTCCCATGCGATGCATTTTGACTATCTGGCTCAATACCGCCCAAGAAGTACGTGCGGGAGCCTGGGCAGCAGCTCAGTCCCCGTCATCCGCCGCCAGCCCGACCAGGAGGAGTTCGACGAGCCGCCGAAGGTCTGTGGCGGAGTGCGCCAGACGGAACGAGGCAATGGCGCCGAGGCATACGCGTACGTCCGCCACGGTGACGTCCGGACGCACCGCACCGGCCTCGCGGGCGCGGTCCACGAGCCGCTCCATGGCCCGTGCCTGTTCGCGGCGGTCGACGGCGAAGGCCGCCGCCGGGTGGGAACCGAACAGCGCCTCGTTCAGCCCGCGGTCCCGCGACCGGTGCTCCGCGAAGCTGTGTACGGCGCCACCGAGCGCACGCCAGGGATCGGGCTCGTCCAGAAATGCCCGCATGTCCCCACGGCACTCCGCGACAAGCTCGGCGAGCGCCGCCGCGACGAGGTCGGCGCGTGCCGGGAAGTGCCGATGGACCGTGGCGACGCCCAGACCGGCGCGTCTCGGCGCGCCCCTGCCCTACGGGCCCCGGCGCGACCCCTGCCCTACGGGCCCGGCCTGCCCGAGCGGGTTCGCGCGCTGGGCATCTCACGCGTCGACCGCGCGCTCGACGTGGCCGGAGCTGGCTCGCTCGATGAACTCATCAGTCTCACCAACGGACCTCAGTCGGTGGTCACCCTGGCCGATTTCACCGGCCCCAGCCGCGAGGTGCGCCTCTCCCTCGGCCAGTACGGCGGCCAGCCCGACGGGCGCCACGGACTCGCCGTCGCCGCGGATCTCGCCGAAAAGGGACTGTTTCACGTACCGGTCCAGGCGGTCTTCCCTGCCAGCCAGGCGGCCGAGGACACGCGGCGGCGGGGACAGGCCCCGCCGCGGGAAGACCGTCATCGATCTCACGGCACTCACGCCTGGCCTCTGACGCCGGTCAGCGGAGTAGCCAGCCACGTGATCGGCGTCCAGCGCCAGACCGGCCGCCCCGCACGGGCACCGTGACCGGCCGCCCCGCACAGGCGCCGCCCACCGCCACCGTGACCGAAGTGCGTCAGCGGTGAAGATGGAACACTGCCGTGATGGACGGAGATGGGCCGCGGCTGAGCGGCGTCGCGCAGGCCGAGGCCCGAATGAAGAACGCCGACGGCTTCAGCGCCGACGGCTTTCTGGAGATGCTTGAGCGCAGCGACCTGCCGCCGCTGCGCGGCGACCGGCACACGGGCGAGGACTTCCGCGCCAACGTGGTGAGCCGTGACCTGGGCCCCTTGCGCCTGACCGAGCTGGTGACCCCGGAGGGCGAGTGCTTCCGCGACGCCCGCTCCGCACGTGCCCGCGACAGCGAGCTGTGGCAGGTCGAGGTGGTGACACGAGGACACGTACGCGCCGAGCAGGGCGGCAGCACCGCCGTGCTGGGACCCATGGACCTGGTCCTCATCGACCCCGTACGGCCGGTGCGGTTCGCCAGTTCCGCGACCACCCATGTGACCATGCTGATGCCGCGGCACCTGCTGCGGCTCGGCCCGGACGACGCGGCGCGGCTGGTCGGCGTGGGGATTCGTGGTGACCGGGGCCCCGGAGCCCTGGTGTCCTCGCTCGTACGGGACATGACGCGGTCCCTGGACGGGTTCCGCGCCCACGAAGCGGGCCGGGCGGCGGCCGCGGTGATCGAACTGATCGCGGTGACGCTGGCGTCTCGCCTGGGTGACGTCCGCCCGGTCGACGACGACGCACTCCGCACGAGAGTCATCGGCTTCATCGAGGCGAGACTGTCCGACCGGGATCTCACCCCGGCCAAGGTGGCCGCGGCACACCACATGTCGGTACGCCGACTGCACAAGCTCTTCCAGGACCAGCCCCTGACCGTGGCCGCCCTGATCCGCCGACGGCGCCTGGAGCGGTGCCACGCGGATCTGGCCGGAGGAACACCACGGTCGCCGCGGTGGCCGCCTCGTGGGTTTCGCGGACCCGGCGCACTTCAGTCGGCTGTTCAAGGCCACCTACGGGCACAGCCCGGGGCACGCGTGTCCAACGACGGTGCGCTGATCGTCAATGACCACCTCGCCGGACCCGGCAAGGATGGTGGTTGAAGAGACGAAAACGGAAAGGGCCCTGAAAATGAATCCGTCGCTCGGCACTCTGCGTGCTGTCCCTGCCCGGATGATCGAGGGTGGAACCGTGGTGACGCGGCCGCGTTCGCCGCGGACTTCGCACAGGACGCCGAACTCATTGATTTCGAAGGCACCATCCACAAGGGACGTGACACGGTCATCGCATTTCAGCAGCCGGTCTTCGACACGGTGCTGAAGGGCTCCAGCTCGTGCGGAGCGAGGTGGAGTTCGCTCGGCTCGTCGCGCCGGGCTACGCCGTGGTGCACCACCGCTTCGGCATGGTGATGGTCGGCGAGGAGGAACCCCGCCGACCCGTTACTTCCTCCAACTGTTCGCGATGGTCTGGCAGAACGAACGCTGGGAGATCGCGACGCTACAGAACGCGCGCCTGGTCTCGCTGGAGTCCGCCATGGCCCTGGACGCGCAGGCGACCACGTAACGGGTGCCCTGGTGCGGGGTGCGCCTGCTGGGTGCGGGTCGGTGCCGCCTCGGGGCGTCTCCTCGGTCGGCGAACGTGGCACGTTTGTGTTTCATGTGCGGGCCGGATAGTTCGCCGCACTGCGGGGACACCCGAACCGTCCCTCCCGCCGTCCGAGCGGCCTTACGGCCCGTCGCCGAAGCGGTGCGTACGGAGGATGTACGCCGTGTCCTGTGGGCGGAGCGGGTGTACGCCGCCGCTGCTGAGGGTCAGCAGTCTTCCGCCGTTTCTCGTCACGGCGATGCGGACGACGCGGGGCGGTACGTGTGGGTCGACAGCAGGACGTCGCCGACGCGGACGCCCTGGGCTGTCACCGTCAGGTACTGCACGTGGGATGTGGTCACAGGCGTCTGCCACGGCTCTCCGCGACCAGCAGCGCGGAGGCCAGCGACTCGACCAACCGCCTCGCCATGCCGCGTAGTTCGGCCTCGGTGATGTGGTGGCTGGCCAGGGTCGTGCGGGAGTGGGCCAGGACCTCCGCGCCGTCGGCGAGGAGGGTGGTCTCGACGAGGTCGGCACGTTGCCACATGTGCCCGCCCTCGTTGCCGGGCTGGAGGTAGCAGGGCTGCCCGTAGTCGTTCGTCCAGGGCAGCAGGCGGGCGTCGTCGGGGTGGAACAGTCCGTCCGGGGCATACAACAACCTTCCGTGGGGAGCGTTACGTGCGGGAGGCGCGGCGCGTCCTCGGCCCGCCCCAGCCACGGAACGTGGCACCGGAACCCATCACCGCCCGATGCGCCCAGCCGTAGGAGCGCCCGGCCTCGGCCGCGATGAGACGCACCGGGGCGCCCTCGTCGTAACGGGCGCGGACGATCGCGCGCACGGCGGGCATCAGCGCGGCCGGGATCCGGGCACTGTCGGCGTAGTGGACGCGCAGGTCGGTCAGGGTGCGGATGGTGGGTAAGTCGTTCATGGTCTTCCTGTGGGTTGGGGGATTGCGGGGGTACGGGGTCAGTCGGCGTCGCGGTCCGGCTCATCGGCCCGCAGCAGGACCAGGCCCCAGGCGAGGCCGCCGAGCAGCACGGCGGATATCGCGAACGCCAGGAGGTCGCTCACGGGCCTACCCCGCCACCGCGCCCCAGCGAACGGTCGTTGGCCACCTGCACCTTCAGGTGCAACACCTCACCCGGCGGCACGACCTCCGTCGCCACCGGATCCGCCTCCCACTCCCGCCCACCACCCAGCGGACGCAGGAAGACGCGGGCATCGCGCACGTCCATGACCTCCCCGACCCGGTCCGCCGACGTGTCCCGGACGACAACACCGCGCGACAGCTGTGGCGTTACGGGATGTTCGCGACTGTTGTGCACCGTGAGTGTGTTGTTGTCCGAGACGTCTGCGGTTTCCGTTCCCTTTGTGGGAACGTGGCGTACCGCCATCGCAGCTCCTCTCCGTAGTGGAGTCACTACCAAGGGGTTCAGCGTGGCGCGTAGTCGGGCAGTCATCAACTTGCGTGAGTTGAGCGGAGAGTTAGGCAGGATCCGTTGAACCGGAAAGAGCTGGACCCAGAAAGTTCGCCCCTCGCGGCGTTCGGAGAACGTCTTCGCAGGCTGCGAGACGAACGGGGTGGACACAGGACGAGTTGGGCGAGCGCATGGGGTGCTCGGGGACGCATATTTCGGCCGTCGAAACTGGTCGCCGCCCCCAACTCCCAAATTCGCGGCAATCGCCGACAAGGTGTTCGGCACCGGAGACAGACTGGAACGACAGAGCCGGTCCGTGCGCAGTACGGCGGCACTGGAAGGGTTTCCTGAGTACATCGGACACGAGCGCCGTGCTGCGGAAATCCGGCTGTACGAAGTGGGTGTCATCCCTGGACTGCTCCAGACAGCGGAGTACGCGTCAGCCCTCACCGCTCGCACGGTGAACCGTGGTGCGGTCACACCCGAGCAGGGTGAAGAGCGCCTGGCGCTTGTAGCGAGGCGGCAGGTGACGCTGCTCCGGACACCGCCGCCACTGGTCTTCGTCACGCTGGACGAAAGCTGCCTCAGGCGCCCCGTGGGCAGTCCCGATGTCATGGACGCCCAGTTGGCGCGCTTGGTCGAGTTCGCCGAGTTGCCGAACACCGTGCTTCAGATCGCGCCGTTCGACATGGGCGACCGTCGCCCGCTCAGCCTGCCCCTGTACATCCTGACGATGCCGGACCGTGCCCTCATGTCGTACGCCGAGTCCGCGCATCGGGGCACCTTGAAAGGGAAAGTACGTTCGTGCTGCCCTTACTGGCGGCCTACCATCAACTACAGGCCGAAGCGCTCTCACAAGCGGCATCCGTGGCCATGATCAACCAGTTGCGAAAGGGCACACCGTGACGACCGAATCCCCCGTTGGTTCAAGTCCTCCTACAGCGAGAACGGCGGCGCCTGCGTGGAGGTCGCCACCAACCTCGCCACCACCCACGGCACCATCCCCGTCCGTGATTCCAAGAACCCGACCGGACCCGAACTGGCCCTCTCCACGGCCTCGTTCGCATCCTTCGTCGCAAGCATCAAGGCTGGAGAGTTCGGCGCCATCTGACAGGCCGACAGCCCCACCGTGCTCCCACGGTGGGGCTTCGCCATCCTGAGAAGGGGCACACCATGACATCCAAGTCCGCGTCCCCCAGTGGTTCACGTCCTCCTACAGCAACAACGGCGGCGTCTGCGTCGAGGTCGCCACCAACCTCGCCGCCACCCACAACACCGTCCCCGTCCGCGACTCCAAGAACCCGACCGGCCCCAACTGGCCCTCTCCACCACCTCGTTCACATCCTTCGTCGCAAGCATCAAGGCTGGAGAGTTCGGCGCCATCTGAACATCGGGAACGTGGTAGCGGCACGGCCCTCTTGCGCTGGCTCACGCGTTGGGTGAGTCTCATGCACCCCGTGCAACCGACTCGGCACAGGAGGCCCCGATGGCCCTGAAGTTCCTGGGGATTTGGCCTCACACCCTGACGACGGATCGCCCACGATCTGGCTAGACGACACGATCGGTGACCTGATCATCCAGTCATGGACTGCCGATGAGGCGACCGTGCAGCAGGCGCAGGAAGTCGGTTCCGTGCCCGGCCACTCGACCGGCGTTCCGGACCACGAGAGCGTGATCCGCCTCCCTGCCAATATGCTCCAGTTCATCCCCGCCCGGACAGTGAGGCCAACGGTGGCAACGGCGGTACGTGAAGCACTCGCCAAGGCACAGCACTCCGCTATGCACCTTGAGATGCGGGACAGCTACATGCGAGACGACCCCGAGTTCATCCGCTGGCAGCAAGGCCACCGGTACGATCCGGCCGACCGTGAGTCCTGGTGGCGCTCGTGGCTGGACGTGGTGGTCGAGACAACCGGCCGGGGCGTGTCCATGCGGCGGCTGCGCGTCGTCTCTGAACCGCTGAGTGACTATGTGCGCTACGAGTACGACGGCACCTTCACGAACGTCGCAGCGGGCGAGGAGGTGCGCTGGCTGCCCCGTTCACGGGCTCATGGCCTCTTGCTTCCCGCCCTGGACGGATGGGTGGTGGATGAGCGAACCGTGATCCTTCACCACTTCAGTGGTGATGGTCAGTGGACCGGAGAGCGCATGGAAGTGCGTCACGATCCGTCGTTGGCTGAGCAGTACGCGACGGCGTACGAGACAGCGTGGGAAAGCGCCATTCCTCACGCGGAGTACCGCCCGTCCTGACGATCACGCGCCATGGCTCTTTCCGCGTCTTCCAGTGCGCAGCGGGCCCGGCAGGCTCTCGCGGATCGTCTCGCGGAACTCTGCCGGGATGCTGGCCTGTCCGGACTCGACCTTGCCGAGCGTTGCGGGTGGAGCCGTTCCAAGTCGTCCCGGATCATGAACGCCCGTACTCCTCCTTCGGTCGAAGACATCCGGGCATGGTGCCGGGCGTGCGGTGCCGAGGAGCAGACGGACGACCTGATCGCCTCCTGCGGACGGCCGAGGGATGTGGGTCGGCTGGCGTCGTATGGAACGGGCCGGGCTCAAGCACGCGCAGGAAGCCCGCCTGCCGCTGTATGAGCGCACTCGCCGGTTCCGGTCGTACTCGTCGTGGCTCGTGCCGGGCATGATCCAGACGCAGCCGTACACCACGGCAGCGTTGCAGGCGATCCAGCGACGGCGTGGCCTGGTGGACGATGTGGCGAGCGCTGTGGACGCACGCATGGAGCGACAGCGCGTCTTGTACCAAGGCAACCGCCGGTTCGCGTTCCTCGTTGAGGAGTCAGTGCTGCGCGCCGGGATCGGCGGCGCTGACGTCATGACGGGACAGCTTGGCCACCTGATCTCTGTCGCCCGCTTCCCAACGTCAGCTTGGGAGTTGTACCCATGGGCCCGGACCGGGAGCGCTGGCCGGCCGAGGGCTTTGGATCTACGACGCAGCGCAAGTCAACGTCGAATTGATCTCCGGCTATCTCACGATCACGCAGCCCAGCGAAGTAGACATGTACGCCGAAACGTTTGCTGAACTGGCAGCGTTGGCCGTCTACGGTTCCTCCGCCCGTGCGTTGATCACGTCAGCCATCGGCGCTCTCGGCTGACTCGCGTGCAACCTCGTGCACACGGCTGGGAGCTGAAGCCCCGATCTCCTAGCGTGGCGGTCATCGAACCCATGAAGGGACGACGATGGCCAGGACGCAGACGACACCGGACGGCAGAGCGCTGGACAGCGCGAGCCGCCTCGCGGACCTCCTCATGCGCACCGCGCTCACGGCACAGACCACAAACGCCGCGACATCCCCGAGGCCCTGAACGCCCGCGTCCGACGCCCCGAAGACCCCGTCCCGGCCGGGCCGGAGCCCTGGCAGGTCGTGCCCGACCGGAACGGGTGCACGTGCACGGCGGCGCGAGGAGAGCCCCGCGCCGACAGAGCACAGAAGGGCATCCTGCCGATGCGGCCACACCGCTTCAAGACCGTCGTCCGCCTGGACCCGGACGACGGCGACACCATGCCGGACACCGACGCACCCAGCCCCGAAGGAGAACAGAGCGGCTGCGGCGACGGCGACGGCTGCGGCCGCCGGTAACCGGTAGCCGGTGAGCACGGGCAGCCCCAGCCCGTACGGCGAGGGCTGCCCCACTCCACGTTCCAAGGCATCCCGCGACCAAGGGTGAGGCATGCACCACCACGGCTACACCTGGCTCGGGCCGGGCCATGAACTACTCAAGGACGGCCTCAGACGACCCGTTCACCCCGACTTCCCTCCAGCACAGTCGTACCGCTGGAACTGGCCCACTGGCTGCTCAAACCCGCCAGCCTCATCGAAGGAACCTGGACCGACCCGGACAAGGCGGCGGACTGGTTCGCGCACCGGATCCGCCAGCACGCCCCTCGTTCGCCGCAGCGCACGACCGCGACCCCGACGTACTCGACACCAGGATCGGGAACGTGACCAAGGCCGTGGCGGGAGGAGAAGACGCCGCAGGCGGCTGGTACCTCACCGGCCAACGGTTCCTCTCCGTCTGCCTGATCGCCTGCGACCCCCACCGCTTCCGACCCGACTATCCATGCCCCCGGCCCTGAACTCCTTGACGAGTACGCGGGGCAACCGGCCCCAACTGGCCCTCGCCACGACCTCGTTCGCATCCTTCATCGCGAGCATCAAGACCGGAAAGTTCGACACCTCCTGGCCGTAAGCCCTCCACCTGGGCCCACGCGGCCCGGCCCTGACACGCGGACTCATCCAACGCCAACTTCACGCGCGTACAGACCGCTCAGTCGCTCCCGTACGCGCGCAGGAAGGCGTCCACGGCCGCGTCCGCGATGGCGCGGAGTTCGGCGGCGGGGACGCGACGGGTGCCCAGCCGGGAGCGGGACTCCAAAGGGCCGGTGAGCAGGGCGAAGAAGTGTTCGGCGGCCTGCTCCGGGTCGCCTGGGCGCAGGCGGCCGACGAGCGAGAGGCGGGCCAGCCGGTCGGCGAGCGCCGTGCGGGGACGGTGCGCGGTGCGCTCCTGCACGGTCTCGATCAGGTCGGGGAATCGCGCCACCTGGGCGTAGGTCAACCAGCGCAGCGCGCGGGCGCGTTCACCGCAGCAGATCCGCAGCAGCCGCTGGGCCACGTCCGCGAGCGCCACCCGCAGGTCATCGTCCGGGGCTCGCTGGCGCAGCCGCTCGACGACCGCGAGGTTCTCCGTCATCAGGGTGTCGGCCGCTGCCTCGATGGTGTGGCGGAAGAGGGTCTCCTTGTCGTTCAGGTGGCTGTAGACGGTCGGTTTGGCGACGCGCGCCTCCTCCGCGATCTCCTGGACACATGCCTGTGCGTATCCGCGCCGCGCGAAGACGACGAACGCGGCGTCCAGGATCGCCTGTCGCTTGTCGACCCGTCCCCGCGAGACGCCGCTGCCCCGCTTGACGCTGTTGAACCCATGGGTTCATTCTAACTTCAACACCGATAAGGCAGATTTACTGAACTCGCTAGTTCAATCACGGGACGGGGAACCATGATCGTTCACACGCTGCGCTTCGCCTTCAAGGACGGGACGACCGAGGAGCGGAAGGCCCAGGTGCTCGCGCTGATGCGGCAAACGGCGTCCGTCGAGTCGGCCTCGTTCGCAACCGTCGGGCAGAGCCTGGGCGATCCCGCCGACGGCCTCACCCACGCCTACTGCGTGGGCATTGAGGACCTGGCGGCCCTTGAGCGGTACATGCACGACCCGGTTCACCTGGCGGGAGATCCCGAGATCCTCCCGCACCTGGCCAGGATCTCCATCGGCCCCGACGTTTCCGATGACATGGCCCCGGAGTTGGCCAGCGAGATCATGGCGCTGCACGAGAAGAAGGCCGCCATGTACCCGGGTGGGCCGCCCAACTCGAACCGCTCCTTGAGATACAGGTC
This sequence comes from Streptomyces sp. M19, assembly GCA_038070365.1. Taxonomy (GTDB): domain Bacteria; phylum Actinomycetota; class Actinomycetes; order Streptomycetales; family Streptomycetaceae; genus Streptomyces. The sequence continues at coordinate 2,573,020 of JAMYWE010000001.1, forward strand.
GCCTCGGGGCCGTCAGATCGTTCATGACCGGACCCGCCGCCGTCCTCGCGGTATCCGACCGCGACGGGCCTCGGGGTGCGGCAGGGCCCGTCACCATCCGCCTGGCCGCACTCCACCGCTGACCGGGGCGAAGAACGGCGCCGGACGCGTGCCAGACTCCGTGGACGATGACCACGCCAGCCTGGGGAGAACGACCCGTGACCGACGCTCCGGGCCGCGGTCGAGGCGAGCGGCGCCGAGATCGCCGAACTCGCGGACGTGGGGCACTGGTGGCCGGTCGAGAGCCCGCGCCCGGTCGCACGGGCACTGACCGCCTTCTGGTCCCGGCTCGACGGGTAGCGACCCGACGCCCCAGATGACGCTCGGCACACCCCGGGCATGACACACACTGTGTCCGGGGCAGAGAGCGATGCGGCGCCTTGGCCACCACTGCCACCCTCCGCGCCCATCTGGTCAACGTCCCCGCACCACCCGAACCACCAAATACCCCACGCCCGGCTCAGCGAGCCTCAGCAACCGGGCATCAAGGCCGGAGAGTTCGGCACCGCCTGACACGACACCATGGTCAGGGGACGAGTACGAGCTTGCCCGGGCGTGCCCCGCGAGCCCGGCCTCGTGGGCTCGCGCGGCCTCGGCGAGCGGGAAGGTGTCGGCGACGACGACACGTAGCGCACCGGAACCCGCGCGGTCGACGAGGTCGTGGCGGGCGGCGGCGCGGACCTCGGTTCCGGCGTCCTGTCCGGGGCCGTAGCCGAGCAGCTTGATACCGGCTTCGTCGCGGCGCGAGGACCCGGTGACGGAGGCGATCCGCTCGCGGTCGGCCACCAACTCCAGCGAGACGTCGAGTGCTTCGTCGGTGCCCGCGGAGTCGACCGCCGCGCTGACGCCTCGCGGGTGGCGGCGCGTACGCGGTCGGCGAGTCCGGGACCGTAGACGACGGGCGTGGCGCCGAGGTCGCGCAGCAGCGTGTGGTTGCGCTCCGCGGCGGTGGCGATCACCGTGGCGCCCCGGGCGGCGGCGAGTTGGACCGCCATCAACCCCACCCCGCCGGACCCGCCGTGGATGAGCACCGTGTCGCCAGCGCCCGCCCCGCCGCTTCCAGCGCGTGGACCGCGGTGGTCCCGGTCAGCATCAGGGATCCGGCCTCCGCCCAACCGAGGCCAGCGGGCTTGGGAAGGACCGACGTGGCGGGGCGGTCACGTAGTCGGCGTAGGCGGCCGTCACCGGGTACGTGATGACCTCGTCGCCGACGGCCACCCCGGTCACCTCGTCGCCGACCTCGGTGACGACACCGGCGCACTCCAGGCCGATCGACGGCATCGAGGCGGCGATCCCGGCGGCGTCCTTGTGGCCGTCGTCCACGGCGTGGAACGCGCCGCTGTACAGCTTCCAGTCGATGGGGTTCACCCGGCGGCCCGGACCCGGACGACGACGCCGTCGGCGGCGGCCCGAGGGACGGCCACGTCGGTCACAGCGAGGACGCCGGGCGAGCCGTAGGCGGTCGGGCGCACGATTCTGGGCATGTCTTCAACTCCGCTCAACCGGTTCGACGGGCGTTTCCGCCCTCAGGGACCAGCTTCCGTCACCGTGCGCATGATGACCAATGCATTAACGTAAGGGAGCCATTGCACCGGACGCACGGATCGGATGGTTGTGGCGGAGGACCTGGACCTCAACCTGCTGCGCGTCTTCGACGCGCTCATGGACACCGGCAGCGTCGCGGAGGCCGCGGTACGGCTGCACCTGTCCGCACCGGCGACCAGCAGGGCGCTCGGGCGACTGCGGCGCGCGATGAACGACCCGATCCTCGTCCGGGCCGGTCAGGGCCTCGTCCCCACGCCGTTCGCGCAGCGCTCGGCCGCGCGCGTGAAGGCCGTGCTCGACGCCGCTGCGGAGTTGCGGGCCGACAGCGCCGACAGTGACCCCGGTCCTGGCGGCGCGCCTTCTCCATCCGCCTCAACGACGCCCTCGTGCCGATCCTCGCGCCCCGGCTGCTCGGCCGGGTCACGGCGGACGCTCCGGGAGTCCAACTCCGTTTCCTGGCCCAGGACTCCAAGGAGCCGGACGCGCTGCGCGACGGCTCGATCGACCTCGACGTCGGCGTGCTGGGCCCTCCGCCCGCGGACATCCACACCTCGACGTTGTTCACCGCCCGCTTCGTGGCCGTCGTCGCCGCGGACTCCGACCTGGGGCGCGCGGCACGGCTCACCGTCGGCGACCTGTGCTCCCGTCCCCACATCTCCGCCTCGCGACGCGGCCTCGCCAGAGGACCGCTTGACGACGCCCTTGAGCGGGTCGGCCGCTCGCGCCACGTCGCGGCGGTCGTCCCTCCTACGCCGCCGGGGCCCTCGCGACCCTCGAAGGCGACGCCATCTGCCTCATCCCCACCTCACGGCCGTGCACCTGGCGGAACGGGGCGTCCCCTGCGCCACCACGAGGTCCCCTCGACCTGCCCACCGCCGAGGTCGAACTCCGCTGGCACCGCCGCGTGGACGAGGACCCCGCCTCGCGATGGCTGCGCGATCACCTCAAGCGTGCGGTGCGGCCGCTCGCCTAGGTCCGGGTTTCTGCCAGGTCAGCGAGTACCGGCGGAGCACGTGCCTGCGGTAGCGCACACCGGGCAGCAGGTGTCGGGCCGTGGCCCGTACCTGTCCGTAGCTCATCCGCGGGGCGGCAACCGGCATGCCCTCCGGCTCGCGGGCGCGGCGCAGCACCTTCGTGATCCGTACGACCGGGGCGGCCGCGATCGTCGCCGCCCACTCCCCGGGCTCCTCGCGGGCCAGCCCGACCACCACCAACGTGCCGCCGGGCCGGAGCAGTTCGCGCATCCGGGTCAAGGCGGCCCCGAAGTCCATGTGGTGGACCGTGGTCACCGAGCAGATGAAGTCGTAGCCCGCGGCGGGCAGGTCGGCGGTGAGGAAGTCTCCCTCGACGAAGGCGAGTTGGGGTAGCCCGCGGCGAGTTCGCGGGCGGCGGCGATCATTTCCGGTGACCTGTCGAGCCCCGTGACGTGCTTGGCCCGCTCGGCGAGCCGCCGGGCCAGCAGCCCGTCTCCGCAGCCCACGTCCAACGCGTCGCGGCACCCTTCGGGAACGGCGCGGAGGATGCCCGGATGCCGGGCGACGTTGGTGTTCCAGTACGGCCGCGGGTCGGTCTGACGCATCGGGGCACCGTAAGCGGGCTCCCGAACCACCACCCAACGAGGAGCCGTGATCACGGGATTGGCGAATTACCTGAAACTGATCATGTAGTTCACGAGAAATTCCCTGACACCCGACATTGACACTGATCTTCCCCTCGGGATGCTTTGGAAGCGCTCTTCCAACGATGTAAAGGTGTGGCCGGAGGGCGCGACGGTCAGGGCTCCACCTTCATCGCCTCCCCGTTGCCACGCCCTGACCGGGCATCGCTCGTTCAGCGGCGTTGCCGCCGTCCGCGTGATGCGCAGCGGAGGCATTAGCAGGGGAAGAGTGCATGAGACTGTTCCGCCGCTCCATCGTCCAAAGCGCCGTGGCACTGGCAGGCGTTGTCACGTTCTCGCTGTTCGCCTCCTCGTCGGAGACGGCCCAGGGCGCGTCTCCCGCGAAGAGAGATCGACGCGGGCGCAGACCACCCTCAAAGGCGCGGACCCCAGCGTGCTGCGCGTCGGCAGCACGTACACCGCCGTCAAGTCGGTGGGTGGGGGCATTGTCGTACGACAGGCCACGTCAACAGAGGGCTTGCCTCCGCGCCCGCTCAGCAGGTCTGGTCGAACCCGAACGGCCTCCAGGAGGTGTGGGCTCCGGAGATCGTGCGGGACAACGGCCGGTTCTACATCTACTTCGCCGCTGGATCCGGTGCCGCGCACCGGATGTACGTCATCAGCTCCGCCAGCGCGAACAGCGGATACGGCGCCGAGAAGCAACTGGCCCTGCCGGACGGCAAGTGGGCCATCGACGGGACGATGTTCACCTTCGAGGGGCAGCGCTGGTTCGTCTGGTCGGGCTGGTCCGACGACACCAACAGCAAACGCGAGCAGAACCTCTACATCGCCCGCATGAGCGATCCGACCACGCCGACCGGCAAGCGGTACATCATCTCGCAGCCCCACGAGAAGTGGGAGCGCGTGGTGGGCGACCCGTACATCAACGAGGGTCCCGAGGCCATCAAGGACCCGAACGGGCAGTTGCACATCGCCTACTCCGCCAACGGGAGTTGGAGCGACCAGTACTGCCTGGCCGACCTGCGGCTGCGCAAGGGCGGCGACCCGACCTACGTATGGGACTGGTACAAGTCGAACGGCTGCCTGTTCGGCTCGCACCGCGACACGATGATGTCCGGCTGGGACCCGACGCTGTACGTCGACGGCCCCGGGCACCACACCTTCGTCCTGCTCGACGGCGACATCAACACGAGCCCGCCCGCGGGAAGAAGTTCCCCTGATGTTCCACGCGGTCGCCAAGGGAACGCCGTACTCGTGGTCGAACCGCTACTGGAACACCGGCTCGTTCGTCTGGTGGGGCAACACCACCTACCAGCGCGCCAACGTGCCCGGCCCGAACACCGACAAGGGATTCAGCCTCAAGTTCTTCGAGTGACGCGGCGGCCGCTACGGGACGTTCGGGGACGTTCGGGGACGTTCGGGGACATTCGGGGACGTTCACGGGACGTTCGGGGACGGGCGCCGGTTCTCCCCGCCGACGTCGCCCCGGTGAGCAGGGCCTCGGCGTGCCTGCGGAAAGCGGTGACCAGACGGCCGCGGTCACCGCCGCGGGTGGCGAGTACGACCTGACTGGGTTCGACCCCGCGCAACGTGACGGTCGTCAGGTTGGGATGCAGTCCGGTCGCGTAGTCGAGGGCGGGCCGATGGCCACGGCCCGCCCCGCGGCGATGAGTTCGTGCTTGTCCTCCAGGGCCTCGACCAGGGGCCGTCGGGCGCGGGCGCCCGTCGGGCCGGGGTCGAGCCGCCAGTAGGCGTTGAGCAGCGGGTCGGACTGGCGTACGTGCGGGATCGGCTCGTCGGCGATGTCGGCGAGGGTGACCGAGTCCCGGCCCGCCAGGCGATGGTCCAACGGCACGACCAGGACGCGCGGTTCGTCGTAGAGGACGGTGACGCGCAACTGGTCGGTGGGGAACGGCAGGCGCGTCACCACCGCGTCGACGCGGTGCTCCAGCAGCGCGCCGCGCGAGTCGTTCCAGTCGAGCAGGCGGGTGTACACCTCGGCGTCGGGATGGCGGTCGCGCAGGGCGCGTACGGCCGGGGTGACGACCAGGCCCCTGGTGTAGCCGATGGTGACGCTGCTGGGCCGGGCCGCCGCCCGGGTGCGGGCCATCGCCTCGACCGCGGCGCGCAGCAGTTCCTTGGCCTGGGGCAGGAAGATCTCGCCCGCCTCGCTGAGCCGGGTGCCGCGCGTGGTGCGGTCGAGCAGGCGGACCCCACCTGCTGTTCCAGGCGGCGGATCTGGCGGCTCAGCGACGGCTGGGTGGTGTGCAGCGCCTCGGCCGCGCGGCCGAAGTGCCGGTGCTCGGCGATCACCGCGAAGCACTGCACCAGCCGCAGGTCGAGGTCCACGGGCGCGGGATGGGGATCGGACACCGGACCATTTTACCTGGGGTTATACGGGCTTCGTATGACGTGTTCCGGAACAGTCATTGGACCGGGAACGCGTCGCGACCGCACGGTGGTGACCGTGACAACGAACCGTGTGACACCGTTTCGCATCGACATCCCGGACAGCGCTCTGCGGGATCTCGGGGACCGTCTGCACCGGGTACGCCTTCCCGGCCGGGAGACCGTGCCGGACGGCGGCCAGGAGTGCGCCGGGAGCGACTTGAGGAGCTGCTGGAGTACTGGGCCACCGGCTACGACTGGCGCGGGCTCGAACGGCGGCTCAACGAGCTGGGCCAGTTCCGTACCACCATCGACGGTCTCGGCATCCACTTCACGCACGTGCGCTCGCCGCGCCCCGACGCCACCGCCCTGTTGCTGCTGCACGGGTGGCCGGGCTCGTTCCTGGAGTTCCGCAAAGCCGTCGGCCCGCTCACCGACCACGGCTTCCACGTCGTCGTCCCCTCGATGCCCGGCTACGGCTTCTCCGACCAGCCCGCCTCCACCGGCTGGGGCCCGGACCGGATCGCCCGCGCGTACGGCGTCCTCATGCGGCGCCTCGGCTACGACTCCTACCTGGCCCAGGGCGGAGACTGGGGCGGTGTCGTCGCGACCCGCATGGGGCGCGACGCCCGGCGGGACTGCGCGCGATCCACGTCAACTTCCCCGAGTTCCTCGCCGCCCCGCCGGTCGGCGACGACCCGACCCCGAGGAGAGGGCCGCGCTCGAACAGGGCAGCCGCTTCCTCACCGACCACTCCGGATACCACGTCGTCCAGCGCACCCGGCCGCAGACCATCGGCTACGCCCTGGCCGACTCCCCGGCCGCGCAGGCCGCGTGGATCTACGAGAGTTCCTCGACTGGGCCCGGCCCGGGCCTCACGCCCGACGAGATCCTCGATCACGTCTCCCTCTACTGGTTCACCGGAACCGGCGCTTCCGCCGCCCGCCTGTACTGGGAGTACGCCCGGCAGCCGGTCACGCTGACCGAGTTGGACCTCCCCGTCGGCGTCAGCGTCTTCCCGGACGAGCTGACGCGCACCCCGCGCGTCTGGGCCGAGCGCGCCTACCGCGACCTGCGCTACTTCAACGACGACATCCCCGCGGGCGGCCACTTCGCCGCTCTGGAGCAACCGGAGCTGTTCGTCGCGGAGATCCGCGCGTTCGCGCGGGCGGTGGCGGCGTGACGGCGGGCGGTGGCCGGGTGACGGCGGGCGGTGGCCGGGTGATCTCGCGCGGCATCACGATCGCCGCGCCGCCCTCGGCGGTCTTCGCCGTGATCGCCGATCCGCACCGGCACGCCGACTTCGACGGATCCGGCACGGTCAGGAGGTCGGTCTCGGGGCCGGAACGGCTGAGCCTCGGCGCGGAGTTCCGGATGTCGATGAAACTGTTCGGCGTCACGTACCAGATCACCAACACGGTCAAGGAGTACGAGGAGAACCGCCGGATCGCCTGGGCCCACCCGGCAGGCACCGCTGGCGCTACGAGCTTGAGGAGGTTCCGGGCGGGACGCGGGTCGTCGAGACCTGCGACTTCTCCACCTCGCCGATCGGCTGGCTGCTGGCGCGCACCTTCTGGGCCAGGCTGGACGCCGAGGGCATCGAGAAGACGCTGCCGCGGCTCAGGGCGCTCGTGGAGAACGGGTAGCCGGGCTACGGCTCCCGACGAGGAACCGGGCTACCGCTCCCCGACGAGCCCGCGACGAGGCCGCGGGCGTACGCCTCGTCCGTGCCGGGGATCGAGAAGACGACCCGGAAGTAGAGCGGCGCGATGATCCGGTCCAGCACCTCGTCCAGGGACGGGGCGGGGTGCGCCGTCGTGCTCCCGCGCCGCGTCGAGGACGGGCGCGAACCGCTCGGTGACCCTGCGCAGGCACTCGCGCATCCCGGCGTGCCGCTCGTCGACGTCGGGGGCGACTTCGGCGCGGAAGAAGGCGATGCCGCCGGGCCGGGAGAGTTCCGTCAGCGTCCAGACCGTCTGGTTCTCCAGGTCGGCGCGCAGGTCGCCGACGAGCGGAGGGCGCCCTCGCCGTCGTGGTGCTCGGCGATGTCGGCCAGCAGCGCGGCGAGGGTGCCCCAACGCCGGTAGAGCGTGCTGGAGTTGACCCCGCGCGCTGGGCCACGGCCGGGAGGGTCACCTGGTCCGCGCCGCGCTCGGCCACCAGCGCGACCGCGGCGCCGTGTACGGCGGCACGGACGCGGCTGCTGCGCCCGCCCGGCCGCTTCGTCGGTGCGTTTGGGTCCATGACCCCACCTTAAAGCAGAGACTTGCGCCTTAGCGCGGGTGGTGCCTACAGTCGCACTAAAGCGGAGATCGCCGCTTTAGCGCCGTCCTCGAAGGGATCATCATGTCCACCGACGCAGCCGCCCTGGCCCTGGGGCGCACCTTCCACCAGGCCCTCGTCTCCGCTGACTGGGACGGGATCCGGGCCCTGCTGCACGACGACGCGACCTGGACCCTGCCCGGCGACAACACCATCTCCGGCACGGCCGACGGCGCCGACGCCGTGGTGGAGCGCGCGCGGCTGATCGCCTCGTACGGCCTCAGCTTCGAACTGCTGCACCTCCTGGTCAGCAGGGAGAACCTGGCCTCTCCTGCACAACACCGCGCGCCGGGAGGACGCCGTGCTGGACGAGTACCTGGCCACGGTCTGCCGACTCCGCGACGGAAAGATCGCGAGCATCGAGACCTACCTCTCCGACGTGCCCGGCATGAACGCCTTCTTCGTCTGAGGCGGGTTCTTCGGCTGAGGCGGAAAACCCGCTGCCCCGGTGCGGCACACCGGGGTGTCGGGCTGTGCGGTGTCTTGACGTGCCCGGGAACGGGGGCGCCAGCGGTGGGTGCGGCGTCGGGGCCGCCGCCGGGTACCTCCTCGGTCGGCGAACGTGGCACCTCGTTCTTCAGGTGCGGGTAGTCGAGTTCGCCTCCCCAGCTAGACGCTGGGAGGTGCCCCACTGCGGGGCACCCGGCACGTCCTCACGTCGTACAGCGACCGCCACCCCGGTGGTCGTCACCGGGGCGGCGGGCTGTACTGGGATGGTGTCAGCCGATGGGGTTGACGTAGGTCGCCGGGTGGGTCGCGCCCCGCTGGTCGACCAACTCGCCCCAGGGCCACTCCACCCGCAGCGAAGAGGTCTCGTTCGGCGGGGTGATCTCCGCGTACGCGGGCTGGTAGGAACCCTCGTCCACATCACCGGCGAGCGCGATGTTGATCGTGAACGACGTGCTGTCCCCGGGCTCAGCTCGATCTCACCGAACGACTCCGACGAACGCGCCAACGACCACACCTGACCACCGTTCTCCGACTTCAGATCCACACCCGCGAAACCACCGATCCGGCAGGCGGAGTCACCCGTGTTCGTCACGATCACAGCGGTGGTCGTCGAACCCTGCGCGTCCGGGTCCGGAGCCGCGTCCTCACCCGTCGCGAACACCGCCTCCAGACCGGACGTGTGACACCGCTCCACACTCGACGTCCCCGCGTCACCGTCGGCCGCCTTGATCTCCCCTTGCCCTGCGCGCCCTGCGACGTCGACGAGTCACCGCCACCGGACTTCGCCGCGCCCGAGTCCGACCCCCACAGGCCGTCAGCGTCAGAGCGGCAGCAGCGGTCAGCGTCGCGGCAGCAAGACGCACGGCACGGCGACGACGAACGGAGATGGCGGTCATGTCGGTTCCCGGGGTCAGTTGAAGTCGGACCTCCGCGGACCTCCGCGGCGTTCCTCGGTACGACAACCACCCTGACCCGGCCCACTACCGTAAAAGCGCCGTCGCGCTAACGCCCGGCTAACGCCGGAGAACGCGGTGGATCAGGGCGCTCCGCGCGCTCAGCGCGTGAACGTGCGCCGGTAGGCGGTCGGGTGGTGCCCAGCGCGCGGCGGAAGTGCAGCCGCAGGTTGGCGGCCGTGCCCAGACCGCAGTCCGCGCCACCCGGTCCACCGAGTGGTCCGTGGTCTCCAGCAGTTCGCGCGCCCTGCCGAGGCGGGCGTTGAGCAGCCACCGCAGCGGGTCGTCCCCGTCTCCTCGGTGAACCGGCGCATGAAGGTGCGCTGCGACATGCCCGCGTGCCGGGCCAACTCCCGTAGCGTGAGCGGCTCGTCGAGCCGGTGCAGGGCCCACCCCGGGTGTCGGAGAGCGACGCCTCACCGGCCACCGCGACCGGTGCGGGTACGTACTGGGCCTGGCCGCCGTCGCGGTGCGGGCGGCCACCAGGCCGCGGGCCATCTGGTTGGCCACCGCGGCGCCCAGGTCGCGGCGTACGAGGTGCAGGCACAGGTCGATGCCGCAGCACACCCCGGCCGAGGTGAGCACGTCCCCTCGTCCACGTAGAGCACGTCGCGCTCGACCTTGACGGCCGGGAAGTCCCGCTCCAGGTCGTCGAGGTGCCTCCAGTGGGTCGTGGCGCGCAGCCCGCGCAGCACGTCCGCCGCCGCCAGCGCGAAGGCGCCCGTACAGATCGACACCACCCGTCGGCCCCGGTCGCGGGCCTCGGCGAGGACGTCGAGCACGGCTTCCGGCGGCCGGGTGAGCGGCTCGTACCCGGGGACGACCACGGTGTCGGCGGCGCGCACCCGCTCCAGGTCCCCGCCCGCGACCAGGGTGAAGCCCGCGGTGGTGGTCACCTGCGAGCCGAGGGCGCACAGGGACATCTCGTAGGGGTCTCCGGCCGGGCGTTGAAGATCTGCGTCGGGATCGCCAGGTCGAGCGGGTGACCCCGTCCAGCGCCAGTACCGCGACTCGATGCACTGCCATGGCAACATCCTATTGAAGTGAGGCAATTTTGCCACTCGCCAGGTCAGGGCGGTGACGGCCAGCCTGGAGTGCATGAAAGGACCGACTCCCGACCCGCAAGGCCGCACCGCGGACCCCGACCAGGCGCCCGCGGCGACCGCGGCGACCGCCGACCTGATCGCGCTGCCCGACACCCCGCTCGTCGACGCCGTCGTGCGCCTCATCCGGCCGGTGGAGACGCCGTCGGTGTTCAACCACAGCATCCGCAGCTACCTCTTCGCCCGGCTGGTGGCCGGGCGCCTGAACCTGGCCGCCGACCGCGACTACGACGACGAGTTGCTGTTCGCCGCGTGCGCGATGCACGACCTCGGCGTCGCGTCGGACGGGCCGCACCGGCAGCGCTTCGAGGTCGAGGGGCCGACCGGGCCGCCGCGTTCCTGGTCGAGCGCGGACGGCACGAGGCGGACGCCGACCTGGTCTGGCAGGCCATCGCCCTGCACACCTCCCGGGCATCGCGGAACGCCGCGGCACGCTGTGCGTCCTGGTCCGCGAAGGGTCGCGCTCGACTTCGGCGGCCCGATGGGGACCGACCACGTCGAGGCGGTCAGCGACGAGCAGGCCGACGTCGTCCACGCCGCCTATCCACGGCTGGAGATGATCCGCTCGCTCACCGACGCGATCGTCGCGCAGGCCGCCAAGAACCCGAAGAACGCGCCCCGGTACGCGATTCCCGGTGAATTCCTCCGGGAACGCGACGCCTTCGGTCGAACCCGGATGGAACACGCGTGCAGTTCCTCCCGATGGGGCGACTGATTTCCGACGTCCGGCGCCCCGAAACCACAGAGCAGTTGAGCAAGAAAGGGATTCACCGCAATGACCACATACTCCGTCGAGGTCCCCGAGGACTCCGCGGTCTTCGGCCAGACCACCAGCGCCTTCGCCCGCTTCGGACACGCTCCCGCGGTCCGCGCGCACGGCCTCCTCTTCATCGCCGGACAGATCGGCCGCCGCCCCGACGGAACCGCCGGGGAGACCGTCGAGGAACAGACCGAACTGGCCATCGGGCGTATCGAGGAAATCCTCAGGCTGGAGAACCTCGGCCTTTCCGCCCTGGTCGACGTGACCAGTTACCACGTCGATATCCGGGAGAACATGCCCGGCTTCATGGCGGCCAAGCAGCGCCTCATCACGGCCCCTTACCCCGCCTGGTCGATCATCGGCGTCAACGGCCTCGCGAGCCCGGACCTGTTCATCGAGATCCGCGCGACCGCCGCCTACCCCGGCGACGCGTCCCGCTAGGCAGACGGCCGCTGCTGGGCCCGGGCCGGACCCGGCCCAGCGCGCCGCGCCGCCGGAACCCGCGCTCCGGCCCGCTCGTCTCCGTACCGTGTGCGCGTACGTCCGTCCCGCGCGGACAGACGTAGGAACGACGCGTACGGAACGACGCGTGCGGGACGACGGAGGAGAACCGATGGCGGAACTGCGCCTGGGACCACTGCTGCGCCAGGTCGACTGGGACAGCGGAACGAGCGCGACCGTCTGGGTCGAGGCCGACGGGCCGTGCGAGGCCGAGGTGCGGTGCGCGGACGGCGCGGGCGGCACGGCGCGCACCTGGCAGATCGCCGGGCACCACTACGCGCTGGTGACGGTCGGCGGGCTGCGGCCGGACAGCGCGACGCCCTACCGCGTGCTGCTGGACGGCGCACAGGTGTGGCCGCCGCCCGACTCGCCGTTCCCGGACAGCGTCATCCGCACCCCGGCGGCGCGGGGCGAGGCGGCGCCGGACACCCGGTCCGGGTCACCTTCGGCTCCTGCCGCTGGGCGGCGCCGCCCGGTGACGCGGCGCACGACCCGGTGGGGCCCGACGCGTTGGACACCCTCGCGCACACGCTCGCCCACGACCCCGCCGCCGAACACCCGGACGTGCTGGTGCTGTTGGGCGACCAGGTGTACGCGGACGAGACCTCGGAGGAGACCCGGCGCTGGCTGGCCGACCGCCGCGACGTGTCGCGACCGCCGTGGCACCAGGTCGCGGACTACGAGGAGTACACCCGGCTGTACGAGGAGTCGTGGCTGGACCCGGAGGTGCGCTGGCTGCTGTCCACCGTGCCGAGTTGCATGATCTTCGACGATCATGACGTGATCGACGACTGGAACACCAGCGAGGCGTGGCTGCGCGGCATGCACGCCACGCCCTGGTGGCGGGAGCGGATACTGAGCGGCCTGATGTCGTACTGGGTGCACCAGCACCTGGGAACCTCTCCCCGCCGAGTTGGCCGCCGACGAGCTGTTCGCGGCGGTGCGCGCGGTGCCGGACGGTACGGACCTGCTGCGGGAGTTCGCGGCCAAGGCCGACGCCGACCCGTCGTACACGCGGTGGAGCTACCGCCGCGACTTCGGGCGGGTGCGGCTGGTGATGGTGGACACGCGCGCGGCGCGGGTGCTCGCCGAGGACGGGCGGGCGATGCTCGACAGCGACGAGATGGCGTGGCTGCGCGAGCAGACGGCGCCGTACGACGACGGGGAAGGCGGCGGGGCCGAGGGGCGTTCCGGTGGCTTCGACCACCTGCTGATCGGTACGTCGCTGCCCTGGCTGCTGCCGCACCTCGTGCACGACCTGGAGACGTGGAACGCCTCGCTGTGCCGGGGCGGGCGCGGTGCGCGCTGGGCGCGGATCGGCGAGGACCTGCGGCAGCGCGGGGACCTGGAGCACTGGGCGGCGTTCCCGGAGTCCTTCGACGCGCTGACCGAGGTGATCGCGCGGGCGGGCGGCGGCCCGGGCGCCCGCGACCATCAGCGTGCTGTCGGGCGACGTGCACCACGCGTACGTCGCCGAGCCGGACTCTCGCGCTGGTCGCGGCAACCGGCGAGCGTGGTGCGGCAGTTGACGTGTTCGCCGGTGCACAACAGCATCCCGGCCGTGATGCGGTTCGGCTTCCGCTTCGGCTGGAGCCGGGTGGGGCGCGGGCTGGGCCGGTTCTTCGCGCGGCACGGGCGGGTGGCCACACCGCGGCTGGGGTGGCGGCGGGCGGGCGGCCCGTGGTTCGGCAACCAGCTGATGACGCTGACCCTGCGGGCCGCGACGCGGCGCTGCGGCTGGACCAGGCGCGGGCGCCGGGCGGCCGGGGCGGCGTCGGGGCGAGGGTCCGGGCGGCCGGGCACGGCTGGTGACGGCGCTGGACGAGCGGTGGCCGGAGCGCCAGGTGCGGCAGTGACCAATCCCACAACGGAGGGGAGTTCAGGCGACTGGCGCTTCCCTCACGCGACGGACGGCATGATGGGGCGGTCTGCGTAGCCACTCGCCCCGGGAGACACCACTTTGGCCGGACAGGGCCCCGCCATAGCCATCGTCGGAGCAGGTCCCCGAGGGACGAGCGTGCTGGAGCGGCTGTGCGCCCGCTGCCGGAACTGGCGCCCGGCGCCCGGCTGACCGTCCACGTCGTGGACCCGTCGCCGCCCGGCGCGGGCCGGTGTGGCGCACCGCCCAGCCGCCCGAGCTGCTGATGAACACCGTGGCCTCGCAGGTGACGCTGTTCACCGACCCGACCGTGGTCTGCGAGGGCCCGGTGCGCACCGGGCCGAGCCTGTACGAGTGGGTGGCGGCCCACGGGGCCGATCCGGGCTGGGTCCGGACGACTATCCGAGCCGCGCGCTGTACGGCCGCTATCTGGAGTGGGTCTTCGGCGAGGTGGTGCGGGCGCCCCGGCCGGGTGGAGGTGCGGGTGCACCGGGCGCGCGCGGTGCGGCTGGCCGAGCGGGGCACCGGGAGCAGGCGCTGACGCTGGACGACGGGCGGGTGCTGGCGGGTCTTGGCGCGGTGGTGCTGGCGCAGGGCCACCTGCCGGCGGAGGCGGACGGGATCGAGGAGTCCCTCGCCGCGTACGCGGACCGGCACGGGCTGCGGTACTACGCCCCGGCCAACCCGCCGACGTCGACCTGTCGCCGATCGCGCCGGGCGAGCCGGTGTCGCTGCGCGGGCTGGGGCTCAACTTCTTCGACCACATGGCGCTGTTGACGGCCGGGCGGGCGGGCGTTCGTCCGCGATGCGGACGGCGTGCTGGCCTATCGGCCGTCGGGGCGTGAGCCGCGGCTGTACGCGGGTCCCGGCGCGGGATTCCGTACCACGCGCGCGGGGACAACGCGAAGGGCCCGTACGCGCGTCACGAGCCGGTGCTGCTGACGCCCGAGGTGATCGGGCTGTTCCGCAAGCGGGCGGAAGCGGAGGACTGGCCGGACTTCCGCGCCGAGGTGTGGCCGCTGGTCGCCAAAGAGGTGGAGACGGTCTATTACGAGACACTGCTGCGCCATGGTGACGCCCACTTCCGGCCACGCGAGGCGGATGCCGCCCGTTTTCGGGATCGATTTTGGCCATCGGGTTTGAACCCGAGAAGTGCGGCCGCTGCTGGACGCGTACGGGATACCGGAGTCCCGGCGCTGGTCCTGGGCGGCACTGGAGCACCCGTACCAGGGGCCGACGGCGCGGAGTTCCGCGACTGGCTGCGGGGTATCTGCGCGCGGACGCGGCGCGGGCGCGGCTGGGGAACGCGGCCGGGCCGCTGAAGGCGGCGCTGGACGTCCTGCGGGACCTGCGCAACGAGCTGCGGCAGATCGTCGACCACGGCGGGCTGTCGGGGACTCCGCCGGGAGCACCTGGACCGCTGGTACACCCGCTCAACGCGTTCCTCTCGATCGGCCCGCCGCGCCGCAGGATCGAGGAGATGGCCGCGCTCATGGAGGCGGGCGTGCTCGACGTGCTGGGCCCCGGACTGCGGGTGACCTGCGGCGCCGACGGCACGGCCGGGTTCGGCGCGCACTCGGCGCAGGCGCCGGGACCGCGGGTGGTGGCGACGACGCTGATCGAGGCGCGGCTGCCGGAGCCGGACCTACGGCGCACTGCGGACGCGCTGCTGGCGGATCTGCTCCGGACCGGTCAGTGCAGAACGCACCGCGTGGGCGCATACGAGACGGGCGGGCTGGATGTCACCGAGAGCCCGTATCGCATCGTGGACCGCGGGGCAGGCCGCATCCGCGCCGGTTCGCGATAGGCGTGCCCACCGAGGGGTCCACTGGGTGACGGCGGCGGGGCGCGGCCCGGGGTGAATTCCGTGACGCTGGCCGACGCGGACGCGGTGGCCCGAGCGGTATTGCGCGTGGCCACAGGGCCCGGTATGGAAGGTATGGACCAATGAACAGCGGAACGTTGCGATCCTGAGAACGGCGCAAACTTGAACTAGCAACAAAAGCTGAGGGGAACCTAACCTGACGTACTACTGAGCCCATCCTTCACAAGAGGAGACTTCCGTGTCAGACACACCACAAGCCTCGCCACTCGGCGAGCGCATCGACAGCACCAAGCCCTACGCCCACTCGCTGTTCCGCATCGTGATCGGGCTGCTGTTCTTCTGCCATGGGGCGTCCAAGCACCTCGGCTGGTTCGGCGGCTCCGACGGCAACGGCGGCACGCTGCCCGCGTGGGAGTGGCCCGGCTCGTACGCGGGCTGGATCGAACTGGTGACCGGCGCGCTCGTCCTGCTGGGCCTCGGCACCCGGGGCGCGGCGTTCCTCGGCTCCGGCGCCATGGCCTACGCGTACTTCACCGAGCACCAGCCGGACGCCCTGTGGCCCATCGAGAACCACGGCGAGGCCGCCGTGCTGTTCTGCTGGGCGCTGCTGCTGATCGTCTTCAACGGCCCCGGCCCCTGGTCGCTGGACCGGCTGGTGAGCGGAGCACGCGAGTCCGCTCCGGTCGCCGCGGGCACCGGGCCGCGCCGCGCACCTGTCGGCAGCCCGGTCGACTAGCGGCTCCGACGCCGTGATCCCCGCGTGATGCAGGGTCCGCACGCCCTGCATGACGTGATTCGAACAACAACATCACTCATTGCCGCTAAGCTCTCCTGTCACAGGCGTACGCTGTATGGCTGTGTACAGGCCGCTCCTGCCGCTCCCTTGCGACATCCGCGGCGGGGAACGGGACCGGGAGAGACGTTGTTGGAACTGGTGGGGTCGCTGACCAACACCCCATGGATCTACACCATCATCGGCCTCTCCGTCGTGCTCGATGTCTTCCTTCCCGTCCTGCCCAGCGGCGTCCTGGTCATCACGGCCGCGACAGCCGCCGCCGGCACCACCGTTGACGCGGTGGGCGTGGTCCGCGTGCAGGCCGGTTCCGCCGACTTCCGGCAGATGTTCGCCCTGGTGCTCTGCGCCGCCACCGCCTCCGTCTTCGGCGACATGGTCGCCTACCGGCTGGCCTGGCGCGGCAGCGACCGCCTCGACCGGGCCATCGCCCGCTCCCGCCGACTCACCTCCGCGCAGGAGAAGTTGGGTACGGCGCTGATGCGCGGCGGGGTGCCCTCGTGGTGATAGCGCGCTTCGCGCCCGCCGGGCGCTCCGTGGTCAGCCTCGGCGCGGGCGCCGCGCACCGCCGGGTCAAGGAGTTCCTCCCTGGTCGGCCGTCGCCGGTGTGGCGTGGGCCCTGTACAGCGTGAGCCTGGGCTACCTCGGCGGCCAGTGGCTCGGCGCCACCTGGCTCGGTACCGCCATCTCCGTTCTCGCCCTGTGTCTCGCGGGCGCGGGCGCCGCGTTCGTGGTCAAGCGGCCCGCCGTCACGGGAGACGAGGTGGGCCCGCCGAGCGGGAGCAGGGCGGCGCCCTGGCCGCGCTTCCCGCGCCGCAGCCCGGCCCCTCGGCGCCCGCCGCCCAGTAGCCCTCCCCAAGCTCCACTCGGAACGGCCTAGGACCCGGCCGCGATGAAGTCCTCGACGGCCCGGACCAGTTCCAGCGGGGTCT
Source organism: Streptomyces sp. M19 (assembly GCA_038070365.1). Taxonomy (GTDB): domain Bacteria; phylum Actinomycetota; class Actinomycetes; order Streptomycetales; family Streptomycetaceae; genus Streptomyces. The sequence goes on from JAMYWE010000001.1 coordinate 2,590,128, forward strand.
CGTCGGCCGGGTAGTGCCCGGCGCCGTCCAGCTCGACCAGGTCCGCGTCGGTGTACCAGCGCAGCCAGGTGCGGCGCATCAGGTCCGCCGTCAGGGCCGGGTCGTGCGCGCCGACCACCACCCGGACCGGCACCGTGGAGCCCGCACCTCCTCGTGGAAGTCCTCCCCGCCCAGGAGTCCAGCCAGGCGCGGAACGCCTTGGCGTCGCTGTACTCCAGCGAGTGCCGGACCATCAGGTCGAGCCACACGCCGGGGTGGCGGTTGCCCGTGGTGGTGTCGATGATCGTCCTGCGGTGCTCGGGGTGGTCCGCCGCCGACACGAACAGCTCCCACTGCTCCTTGTTCATGGGCATGCCGCACGCGGGCACCGCCGCGACGCCCACCAGGCGCCGCACCCGCGCGGGCGCGGCGGCCAGCACACGCTGCGCGACCACACCGCCCATGGAGTGCCCGACCAGGAGAAGGTGTCCCAGCCCAGTTCGTCGGCGAGCGCCAGCAGATCACCGGCCGCCTCGCCGGTGGTGTACTCGCCGGGGACGTCGCGCGCCTCCCGTAACCCCGCAGATCGGGCAGGACGTAGGTGAAGGCGCGCCGGTCGACGTGGGGCAGCAGCGCGGCGAAGGCGGCGCGGTCGGAGAACCAGCCGTGCACGGCCACGATCCGGTGCGGGCCCTGGCCGATCATCTCGTACGGTGGAACATGGGGTGGAACGATGGTGCCCATGGCGCCTCCGGTCCCAATCGAATCGGACGCGCGGTGCGCGTCCGTGCGGGACCACCGTGTCGTCAACCGCCCGCCACGGCAAGCCTGATACGCATATGCACGGCGTCCTTTCGCCACTCTTCCGACACCGCTCAGCGCAGCACGAACACGCCCCAACCGAGGTAGCGGCGGCCGTAGGCGAGGTGCGAAGTACGGGCGTGCCGGAGGAATTCCCGCATGTCAGGGGCGTCCGGGTCGTCGGGGTGGGCGCGCAGCCAGTCGCTGATGGCGCGCCACTGCGGGGCGGTGTACCGGTCCCAACTGTCCTGATCGGCGAGGACCATCTCGACAAGTTCGAATCCGGCCGCCTCGAAACGCTCGTTCGTCCCCGACAGGTCGGCGAAGTCGTCCGGCTCGGCGCCGAACGCCTCCAGCGCCTCCGGCGGCGGCTCCTGCGTCCAGTAGGGCTCGCCGACCAGCACCGTGCCGCCCGGCCGCAGCGTCGGCCTGATCAGGTCGAGCGTGCCCGCCAGGCCGCCGCCGATCCAGGTGGCGCCCAGGCAGGACACCACGTCGTACGCGCCGTCCGCGTGGCTCTTGGCGTACGCCGCGGCCTCGGCGCGCTCGAAGCCGACCCGGTCGGCCACGCCCAGTTCCTCGGCGCGGGCGCGGGCGTCGGCGAGGAAGACCCTGCTGAGGTCGACGCCCGTGCCGCGCGTGCCGTACCGCGCGGCGAACCGGCAGAGCATCTCGCCCTTGCCGCAGGCGAGATCGAGATGGCTGCCGCCCTCGGGAGCCGGGCCACCTCACCGAGGAGATCGAGCTTCTCCTCGGTGATCGGGTTGAGAATGCGGCTGCTCGCTTCGGCGATCTCGTGGTGGCGCAAGGACACACGGGCTCCTCGGATGTCTGTTTCACATCGGTCGGGCGTGAGCCTTGCGCACCACGGCGATCACCTCAAGCGCATTACGGGTAGTTCACGACGTTCGCGACGTTCGTCGTGGAATCCGAAGGACCACCGGTGTCGTTGATGACGTGGTTGATGGTGCCCGTGCCGCCCAGCGAGACGGTCACCATGTCGTGGAACCGCACCCCGTCGTTGTCGGGCACCTCGAAGGAGCGGTCGGCGGCCACCGCGTTGTTCACGTTGAAGAAGCAGTAGCTGCCCAGGCCCCACGCCTCGTGGCTGGTGACGTCGTCCCCGACCTTGTACGCGGCGTAGCCCTTGGTGTCGCCGTTCATCCAGGAGCCCTGGTCCGGCGGGTCGTAGGGCATCTCGTTCTGGTAGAAGTACGTCCGCCCGCCGTTGCCGTTCCACACCGTCTGGTACTTCTCGAAGTGCTCGACGAACAGCCCGTACATCGTCACGTCGTCGCCGTTGACGGTCAGCCCGGTGTCGGCGGTGTTGCTGTCCCAGCCGACGCCGTCGCCGTGGTCGGCGCGCCAGATCCAGGTGTGGTCGCCGATGACGTCGTCGCTGTTGACCACCAGGCTGCTGGTGGCCTTGCCGACGCCCGCGCCGCCGATCCGGAAGTACACGTCGTGCAGCGAGGTCGGGTCGGCCGCGTGGTCCGCGTCCGCTCCTCGGGGCCGACCTCCATCAGCGTCTCGGAGTTCTCCGTGCCCGCGTCGATGAGCAGCCCCGCGAGCTTCACGCCGTCCACGTCGGCGACCTTCATCGCGGTCACGCCGTTGTCGGGGACGAGGCTGGCCAGGCCCAGACCGAGCACCACCGTGTCGGCCTTGGTCACCTCAAGGGTCTGGTCGAGGTGGTAGACCCGGGGTGACCAGCAGGTTCTTGCCGTCCGCGAGGGCGCCGTTGATGTCGGACGCGGTCGCGCCCTCCTTGACGACGTAGAAGTCCTCCAGCGGCAGCGACTCGCCCTGCGGGTGCCCGAGGACCAGCTGGTGCCGGAGGAGTCGGTGCGCACCTCGGGCACGAACACCTGGTACGAGCCCGCGTCGTCCACGTACAGGAACGGCTTCTCGCGGGAGACCGGGGCCTGGTCGACGCGGGTGTAGGGCGGGTCGGGGAAGTCGCCCTGCGGCGCGTTCTGCGCCCCCACGAACACCATGTTCCAGTTCTGCCCGGTCCAGCCGCCCCACTCGGTGTTCCGCGACAGCCACTGCTGCTGCGTACCGGAGTTGACCTGCCCGTCGACCTTGGTGTCGGCGAGCAGCCCGCCGCTGGACCAGCCGTTGTCGTCCAGCGCCAGATCGCCCTTGAGGTGCATGCGCCGGTACGGGGCGGCCTGCGAGACCGCCCAGCGGTCGGCGCCGTCGGTCGGGTTGACCGCCAGGTTCTCCGCGCCGCGCCAGAAGTTCTGGGTGGCGTTGCCGTCGAACCAGTCGGCCTCCGCGTGCACCGCGCCGTTGACCGTGGAGTCGTCGGGCGACAGCCCGAGCCCGCGACCTGGGTGTAGAAGCCGACGTTGGCGTCCACGTCGTAGCTGCCCGGCGTGAACAGCTCGGCGTGCCGCTCGGACCCGAACTGGTTGGTCTCCTGCTGCTGGAAGACCTCGTCCAGCCGCCCCTGGATGTCCTCCGTGGCCATCGACGGGTCGAAGATGTCGACGTTCGGGCCGAGGTCGGGGGCGTCGGCGGGCCGCACGGCCTCGGTGTACGACGTCGGGTCCGCGCCCGGCTCCGCGCCCTGCGCGGAGACGACGCCGACGACGCCGGAGGTCAGCAGTACGGAGGCGGCGGCGATCGTCACCACGCGCCCGCGACCACGGCGGCGGTGTGCCCGCCGCCCGGAAGGCTTCAGCATTGTGGCCTCTCCCTCAGCCCTGGTACTGGGCGAAGATCGTGGTGAACTCCCAGGGCTCCTGGGACACACCGGAGCAGGTGTCGTCGTTCGGGTAGTCGCCGGGGCACGGCCGGTCGCGGTTGACGGACCAGAAGGCGAGCCGGGCGAGGTGGTGCTCCTGGGCGTACGCGAGGATGTCGCGGAAGTTGTCCGGGGTGACGGTCTCGTTCACGTCCGTGATCCCGTTCATCGAGGACAGCCCGCTGTGCGCGTACGCCTCCTCGTCGCCGTAGCCGTAGGCGTTCTTGACCGCGTCCTTCAGCCCGTCGGTCGCCTGCTTGGTCAGCTCGCCCATGTCCTGGCCCTCGCCACCGAAGTCGAACGGCATGATCGTCCAGCCGTCCACCTCCAGGCCCGAGTCGGCGGCGCGACTGATCATGCTGTCGTCGGGGCCCGACTGGTCGCTGGGGAAGGTCACGTAGGTGACCAGGCCCTCGTTGTCGGCCTTGACCTTCTTCAGCGCGTCGATCGTCTTCTGCTGTGTGTCGGGGTCGCTGTACGCGTCGCCCTCGATGTCGATGTCGATCGCCTTGAGGCCGTACGCGTCGATGACCTTCTGGTACGCGCCCGCCAGCGCGTCCGCGTCGGCGCACGCCTCCTCCAGCTTGCTGCCGCTGGCCCCGCCGAAGGAGGGCACCACGTCGCCGCCACCGGCGCGCACCGCCTCGACGGTCCGCTCGTCCTCGCCGCCGGTCAGCGGGCGGCCGCCGTCCCACAGCGGGTCGCAGCCGCCGCCGTCGAGCACGAACGCGAGGGTGAACCAGCTGACTCCGGTCGCCTCCCGCACCTCGGCCGGGTCCGGCGGGTCGCCCCAGCCGTTGTACAGGTACGGGGCCACGGCCTGCGGCGCGGCGGTGACCTGCCCGCCGTGGTCGGGCGCGGCCGACGCGCCGGCCGCCAGGGCGGTACCGCTCACGACGGCGGCGACGGCCGCACCGATGGCGAGGCGCCGAGCTGGACTCATGGGAAGCCTTCCTGCGTGGGGGATCGCCATGAACCTGTCATACGGGCGTTCGAGGCATGCGAGGGCATGGTGAAGTGGGGACCTCGGGGCCGCCCTTGGCTCCGGCTTTCTTCAAGGCTTGAGTTAACTCGTGGCGTCAGAGGGCGTCAAGAGGCGTGCGAGGCGGCCGAGGCGTTCATCTTGTGAACGGAGGCGCCACGAAACAGGGGTTGTGGCGGGCCTACGCCACAACCGACAACTCCCCTGAACGGCGCGGAGATAGCGGCCGACGAGCCGGGCGTACTCCACGCGCTCGTCGGGAAGGAGCCCCTCGCCGAGCGAGCGCGCAGGAAGTCGCGGATCGCTTCGTTGGCGTGCTCGGCGTCGGAACCCAGGGAACGGAGGCCAGCTGCGGCGTTAACGGGGACATGGAACAAGATTAAGCCCCGGGTACGACAGTAACTGACCGTTGCTCACGTAACGCTCAACACATTGCCGGGCCCCGGCCGTTCACCCGGGTACGAGGACGACGAGGGTGAGGGCCGGGGCCGGGGCCCGGATGCGGCGTACGGGGCCCGGGGTACGGGCTCGGGCGGGGCTCGGCGGCGAGGGCTCAGCCGCGCGGGACCACCGTCGACAGCACGTCGGGCAGCGGGTACCAGTCCGCCGTCACGATGCTCCCGCCTGCCTTCGCCAGCAGCTCGACCCGGGCGCGGGCGTCCTCCTCCGAGGGTTCGTGCCGTCGATCGCGGGCGAGACGTTGTGCGCGTCCGTCATCACCAGCAGGTAGTGGTTCTTGTCGTACCAGGCGGTGTCGACGCCCTCGTTGACATAGGTCGACGCGTCACCGTCGAAGACCACGAACCACGGGCGCAGCGACGCGTCCTCGTACCGGGTGGTGCGCGGGTCGCCCGCCTCCGCCTTGTGGACGGCCGGGAACGCGGTGGCCTGGTCCAGCTTCCCGGCCTCGGCCAGGTCCCGCAGGTGGGTGGCGTACTCACGGTCGGTCCAGTAGTCGTCCAGCGGGTTGGACTCCTCGACGGTGCCGGGGATCAGGTCGAAGACGAACTTGCCGGCGAGCGCGTCCCGGCTCGGCCAACCGTTCGCCGTGACCGCCTCGTCCAACGTGGCCGCGTCACCGATCAGATCGGACGGCCGGAACACCGCGTCACCCAACCTGTCGTTGATCAGCGCGTCGAACTCGTCCGGACCGCGGTCGCCCTTGTCGTAGAACCCGTCCTTCATCTCGACCTTGACGAAGATCGGCCGATGGTCCGGATGCGCGTCGTGCCACGCCTTCATGTCGGACAGGCAACCCGCCAGGTCCTGGTCACGCGACTTGGTCCGCAACTCGTCCGCGGACCGCGCGTTCTCGCAGTTGCTCTGGTTGCTCACCGGGCTGTCGTGGGCGACGCGGAACGGACCGCCGACGACGTTGGTCCACACGTCGACTTCGAGCAGCGAGGCCCGGAGTCCAGCGCGTCCGCGAAGTACGGGTACGTCGACTGCTCGTACGCGTTGTGCACGCCGACCGACGTCGTCGCGGAGTACGCGTCCGCGGCGGCGTCGTGGTCCTCGCCGGCCAGCGCCGACTGCGAAACGCCCAGGGCCGTCACGACGGCGAGGGCCGCCGCCGCCAGTCCGGCGAGCCGAATTCTCTGCATGGGGTTGCCGCCTCTGGTCATGTCCGTGGGGTGTGAGGTCGAAGAGAACGGTAAGCCAGAGTGACGGATGTGGCCATGGCGTCCAGAAGACGTTCGTGTGACGAACTCGGCTCGGGCGGGGCGGGTTCGGCGCGGGGCAGGTTCGGCGGGTGGGCGGGTTCCGCGCGGGGCGGTTCGGCGGGTGGGCGGGTCCGGGCCCGGCGGCTTCAGGGCCCGGACCCGGTCGTCAGCCGCGCGGGACGACCGTCGAGAGCACCGAGGGCAGCGGGTACCAGTCCGCCGTCAGGATGCTCGCGTGCTTCTTCGCCAGCAGGTCCACCCGGGCGCGGGCGTCCTCCTCCGACGGGTTCGTGCCGTCGATCGCGGGCAGGACGCTCTGCGCGTCGGTGGTGATGAGGAGGTAGTGGTTCCGGTCGTACCAGGCGGTGTCGATGGAGCCGTCCGCGTACTTCGACGCGGCACCGTCGAAGACCACGAACCACGGCCGGATCGAGGCGTCCGTGTAGCGGGTCGTGCGCGGGTCGCCGCTCTCGGCGCCGAGAACCACGGGGAACGCCGTGGCCTGCGCGAGGTCGCCCGCGGACTTCAGGTCGCGGAGGTAGGTGGCGTACTCCCGGTCGGTCCACAGGGTGTCGAAGGGTTGGCCTTCTCGACGGTGCCGGGGATGAGGTCGAAGACGAACTTGCCGGCGAGCGCGTCCCGGCTCGGCCAACCGTTCGCCGTGACCGCCTCGTCCAACGTGGCCGCGTCACCGATCAGATCGGACGGCCGGAACACCGCGTCGCCCAACCTGTCGTTGATCAGCGCGTCGAACTCGTCCGGACCGCGGTCACCCTTGTCGTAGAACCCGTCCTTCATCTCGACCTTGACGAAGATCGGCCGATGGTCCGGATGCGCGTCATGCCACGCCTTCATGTCGGACAGGCAACCCGCCAGGTCCTGGTCACGCGACTTGGTCCGCAACTCGTCCGCGGACCGCGCGTTCTCGCAGTTGCTGGCGTTCCCGATGGGGTTGTCGTGGGCGACACGGAACGGTCCGCCGATGACGTTGGTCCACACGTCGAGTTCGAGCAGCGCGGCCCGGAGTCCAGCGCGTCGGCGAAGTACGGGTACTTGTCCTGCTCGTACGCGTTGTGCACGCCGACCGACGTCGTCGCGGAGTACGCGTCCCCGGCGGCGGCGCCGTCCTCGCGGGCCTGCGCCGACTGGGACGCGCCCAGGGCCGTCACGAGGGTGAGCGCCGCCGCCGCTCCGGCGAGCCAGGTTCTTCGCATGTCAAGCCACCTTGGAGAGTTGGGAAGTTGGGGAGGTGCGATGAGGGAGGGAAACATGACGGCAGAACAGTAAGGCAGCGTGACTGTTGTGAACACGGCATGAAAGAGACGCATACGTGACCATCGGCGGTCAGAAGTGATGCGGTGCGCCGTCAGGTCATGCGGAGCAGCGCCCGGCCGTCGTCGATGCGTACGAGCTTGATCCGCAGCCCGTTGACGATGATGGTGCCCGGCGCGGTCGACGCGCCGCTGAAGTTCGTCCCGCCACCGCTCCCGGCGGCCGTGTAGCGCAACTGCCGGTCGACGCCGACCACGTTGAACTCCGCCAGGTCGACCGCGGCCCGGCCGCGCGCGTCGAAGCGGATCCGGTCCCCGGCCCGCGCCCAGACCTGGCACGTCCCGTCCGCACAGGCGCCCACGTCGTCACCGTCGGCGGGAGCGGAGTCGGCGGAAGCCGAGGCTGACGCCGTGCGGGAGGGGCGGCGGTGGACGGGGTGGCCGTGGTCGGGGTGCCCGTGGACGGGTGCCCGTGGCCGGGGCGGGGGCGGTGGAGGCGGTGGCTCCCGTGGCCCCGGCGCGCTGGCCGCCCGTACCGCCGGAGCCGTCGTCCCCGCAGCCCGCGAGCAACAGGGCGGCGACCGGGGCGAGAAGGGCGGCGAGCGCCGCGCGGTGTCCTGCTCGGGATGGCATCCGCATGACTCTCCGACTCTCCTCCGCGCGGCCGCGCGGGCCGTCCCGGCGGTGGTCGCCCCAGCCTGCGGCGAGTTGCCGGGACCGGTCCCGGTAACCGGCGCTCAGCGGGCGGCGCGAAACCGTCCTCCGGGCACTACCCCCGATACTGTGCGAATCCCCACGCGTCGCGTTCGTCCGTATCGAGAACTATCAGGGGAATCATGGGGATTCATCGCGCCGCCGTCACCGTCTCGACCGCCGCGCTCGCCGCGCTCTGTCTGCCGCTCACGGCGTGCGGTGGTGCGCAGGGTGGCGCGTACGGGGCGCGAGCGGTGGGAGGTACGGCCGCGCGGACGGCCCCGGCGACGGAAGCGTCCGGGATCGCGGCCAGGTCGCGATCACCGAGCAGCGGGACCTGCCCGACCTCGTGGGCAAGAGCCTTCCGACGGCCCGGAGCAGCGCGCGGCACGCCGACTTCTACGGTCTGTCCTCGCACGACGCGCTCGGACGGCGGCGTACGCACGTGACCGGCCGCGACTGGAAGGTGTGCTTCCAGAGCCCCGAACCCGGCCTGCACCCACGGACACCCGGATCGACATGGGCGCGGTGAAGGTCACCGAGCGGTGTCCGGACGAGGACTCCGGCGGCCCCGAGCACGCCGCGAAGCGGCTGCCCGACTTCATCGGGCAGTCCGTGGCCACCGCCAGGAAGCGGCTCGACCCGCTGATCCCGCTCGACGCCCGGGACGCCTCGGGCCGCGGGCGGTACCTCCTGGTCGAGACGGACTGGGAGGTGTGCGACCAGCGGCCGGAGGCGGGCACGGTGCTCACGGACCGGCCGGTGACCCTGCGCGCCGTCAAACTCGGCGAGGACTGCCCGTAGGGACGGGACGTAGAGACGGCATGTACGGAGGGCGCGTAGGGACGGGACGCACGGACGGCGCGTAGAGACGGCATGCAGGGACGGCATGTACGGACGGCGCGTAGGGACGGCACGTAGAGACGGCACGTAGAGACGCCTCGTCCGAAGAGGCCGGGTCCCGCCCGCCGTTCGAAGGCCGTTCGGGGAGGGGCGGGCGCCGGAGGGCCCTTCCCGCGGCACGTGGGCCGGACTAGCGTCGATAGCCAGGAACCGACCTCGCCCGCTCAGGGAGTCACGATGCTCCAGACACGCGAGTTATTCCAGAGCCTGGCCGCCCGTGCGGACCACCTCGACAACCGGACCCTCGCCGCCACCGCCGACGCCCTCGCCACGTGCGAACAGGCCGTCACCGCCTGCGCGGTCGGCATGATCGCCGAGAAGGAGGCCGACGAGCTGCGGCTCGCCGTCAACCGCGACCTGGACTGCGCCGACGTGGTGTCCGCCACCCGGCGCGTACTGACCCGGGGCACCGACGCCGATCACGCCCTGCTGGCCCGGCAGTTGGAGGCGTGCGCCACCGCGTGCGAGCGCAGCCACGACGCGTGCGAACGGCACGCGACGCGGCACGAGCACTGCCGGATCTGCTCCCATGCCACCGGCCGGGCGGCCGCGGCCTGCCGCGAGACCCTGGAGATCCTGCGGTCGTGAGCCCGGACTCCGTCCCGCCGTAGGCGAGTTGGGGCGCGAGCCCGTCACTGGCGGCGGCCTCGGGACGGTACGTGACGCGACACCGCCGTACGGCCGTACGGCGGTGGGACACGTAGCGCGAGGGAACCAGGCCGCTGAGGCGTCCGACTGCTCGGGAGGACCGGCCGACGACGGTCCGTACCTCCACGCGCAGGAAGGACCTCCATGGCGCACCGCCGGACCCCGTCCGCGACCTCTCCACCGTCCGCACCGTCCTCGCCATCCCCACCGCAGGTACGGCACGTACTGCCCGTACCGCACGTACCGCCCGAAGGCCGGATGTCCGCGCGCCGCCCGGAAGCGGGGCGGTGGTCCGGTGATCGCGGCGACGGGACCGCGCTGGATCCTCACGGTCCTCTGCGCGGCGCTGCTGGTCTACGGGGTGTGGCGCGCGGTGCGCCCGTGCGCGGCGGGCGTACCGCTCCGGGCCGCCGGGCCGCCGTCGCCGCCGTGGCGCACACGCTGCACGCCCTGATGGCGCTGGCCATGGGCGCGATGGTCTGGCCGCGCGGGATGGAACTGCCCGCCCGGCCGCAGATCGTCCTCTTCGCGCTGGCCGCCCTCTGGTTCCCGGTCGCGGCCGTGGTGTGGTCGGGCGAACACGGGCCCCGGGGCGTACGGTGCTGCGCTCGCTCCCCACGCGCTGGCGATGGCCGCGATGGCCTGGATGCTGCGGGCGATGTCCGACGCGTCCGCCGCCATGGGTCACGGCGGCATGAGCCACGGCGGCGGGGCCCACGGCGGCGGGGCGGTTCCGGTCCCGCCATGGCGGACGTGCCGGGGATGCCCGTGGCGGGAACGGGCCTGTCGGGAGCCTCCGGCGACACGACGATGTCGCTCACCGGCGCCGGGCCGCGCGCCACGGCGGGCGTCCTGGCCCTGGTCTTCCTGCTGCTCGCCCTGTGGTGGCTCACGCGCGGCTTCGACCGGGCGCGCGAACGCGGACCGGCGGAGTCGGACGTGGAGCGGCTGGAGGACGGCGCGGCGGGCGAGCACGGCGCGTACGACCTGGTCTGCCATGGCGTGATGGCGCTGGGCATGGCGGTGATGTTCGTGGTGATGGTGTGAGCGCGATGGCGTGAGCGCGCGGGCGGCACCGCTCGCGTGCCCCGTGTCCGTCGTCCTGGTCAGGAGAGGAGACCGGGGCCGGGACGATCGGCGCGACCGGCTTGACGGGTTCGACGGGCCGGTCGGACCCGCCGGTCCCGGCGATCTGCCCCAACGCCGCGGGCTGCCCGGACTCGACGGCCTGGATCGGCTCGACGGTGCGGATCGGCTCGACGGCCCGGATCGGCTCGACGGTGCGGGCCGCGTCAGGGTCCGGGCCGCGTCAGGGGTCCGGGCCGCGTCAGCGGTGCAAGTCGCGTCAGCGGTGCGGGGCGGGTCGGCGGTCAGGGGCGAGTCGGCGGTCTGGGCCGGGTCGGCGGTCTGGGCCGGGTCGGCGGTCAGGGGCGGGGCAGGACGTGATCCTCCCACCAGGAAAGGCCCATAACGGTGCCGAGGAGGATGAGGGGACCAGGAGGGAAGCGCCAGCGCGTACATGGGTACCGCCTGTCGTCGGACACGGACGGCGACGGACACCAGAGCGGTGTCCGCAGGGAGCGCGTCGAGGCCACGCCGTGCTGGTACGGCGGCGGTTGCGGGGCCGCCGCGCCTGTGACCAGGCGGATTCCGGCAACCGGCGCGCAACGTGCGCCCCGGGAGGGCGCGGTCGTGAGCGGAGCGGCCGGGTGCGGGCCGTACGACGCACGCTAGCCGTCCCCGCATTTGCGGAAAAGATGTCAAGTGGCCACGTACGAGAGGAATTACACGTCGGCACCGACCGCTATCCGCCACTCACCGGCGGGGCTACGCTGCCCATAGGGCCCCAGCCCCGGCCCGGCGGTGCGAGCATCCGTCCTGCCTTCCGGAGGCGTGAGGTGGACGCAGACCACAGACCGATGGAGTACGACGGCCCGGCGGACAGCCGACACCGCGCGAGGCCCGGGAGGCCGCCGCGCGCGAGGACGGCGGGCCGCGGTCTCCGCCGACGCCCGTGCCGCCGGTGCCACCGGCCCGCCGTTCTGCGGGTGCGCGGCGGCCTCGACCTCACCACCGCCCCGGCCGTACGCGCCCACCTCCACGACGCCGTCGCCCGGCGGACCGGCCGCGTGCTGTACCTGGACCTGTCGGCGGTCACGTCCTGCGACGTACTCGGCCTCGGCGTCCTGGTGGCCGCGGGCCGCCGGGCCCGCCTGCTGGGCGGCGACCTCCGTCTCGTCGCGCCCTCGCCGCCGGTGGTCGAGGCGCTGACGGACAGCGGCCTCGGCCGCGTCCTGCGCGTCGTCCCCGGCCTGACCACGGCGGCGGCGTAACGCGAGCAGCCGGGCCGGAACGTACCGCGAGCGGCCAGGCCAGGACGTACCGCAAACGGCCGGGACGTACCGCGCGGCAGGACGGGGCCAGTGGGCACAACTCCGGTACGGCGCACGGGAGCCAGGCGGGCCCCGGTACAGCCCGTACGACAGCGAGCGCGGACCCGGTACGGGAGGAAACCGGCACCGGCCCGGCACGCGGCGGAACGGCACGAGGCCGCGCGGCGGAACGGCACGAACAGCTACAGAACGACACAGACCGCGCGGTGCTTGCCATCGAGCGCACTCGAATTCCTAGCATGCGGCTCATGACCACACCTCAGCGCAAGATCGGATCAGGCTTCGGCGCCCGGAGCACCGCGCACGACGTGCTGCGCGGCATCGACCTCACCGGAAAGCTGGCCGTCGTCACCGGCGGCTACTCCGGACTCGGCCTGGAGACCACCCGCGCCCTCGCCGCCGCCGGAGCGCACGTCGTCGTCCCCGCCCGGCGGCCCGACACCGCGCGGGAGGCGGTCGCGGACTTCGCGGAGTCCGGCGGCGGCGTCGAGGTCGACGAGCTGGACCTCGCGGACCTGGAGAGCGTCCGCGCCTTCGCCGAGCGCTTCCTCGCCTCGGACCGCGCCATCGACATCATGATCGACAACGCGGGCGTCATGGCCTGCCGGAAACCCGCGTCGGCCCCGGCTGGGAGGCCCAGTTCGCCACCAACCACCTCGGCCACTACGCCCTGGTCAACCGCCTCTGGCCGGCGCTCGCCCGCGCCGGGGCGAACGGCGGCGCCCGCGTCGTCTCGGTCTCCTCCAGCGGGCACCACAACTCGCCGGTCCGCTGGGACGACCCGCAGTTCGAGCGGGGCTACGACAAGTGGCAGGCGTACGGCCAGGCGAAGACCTCCAACGTGCTCTTCGCCGTCCACCTCGACGCGCTCGCCCAGGACGCCGGGGTCCGCGCCTTCGCCCTCCACCCCGGCGGCATCCTCACCCCGCTCCAGCGCCACCTGGCCCGCCAGGAGATGGTCGACCGGGGCTGGATCGACGCCGACGGCAACCAGCTCAACCCGAACTTCAAGACCCCGAGCAGGGCGCCGCCACCCAGGTCTGGGCCGCGACCTCGCCCCAACTGGCCGGTCTCGGCGGCGTCTACTGCGAGGACTGCGAGATCGCCGAGCCCGCCGCGCCGGGCGGGCGCAGGGCGTCGGCGTACGCGACTACGCCAAGGACCCGGAGCAGGCGGCCCGCCTGTGGGCCCTGTCGGCGGAACTGACGGGCGTGAACGCGTTCGCGTGACGCGAGCGGCACCGCGGACCGCGCCGTACGCGGGGCGACTCCTATGCGGGGCGACGCCGTACGCGGGGCGACGCCGTATGCGGGCGACGCCGTACGCACCCGCCGAAACCGGACCGTACGACGGCGGTGGGCCAGCAGCCCTCACCCCAACCGCATGTGACGGAGCATCAGCAGCGCGGCGATGGCGTTCGCCGGTCTGACCTCGCCGCGCGTCACGAGGTCGGGCACCGAGGCCAGCGGCACCACTCCTCCCGGCGGGAGGCCGCGAAGCCGTCCGTCGGCGGCCCGACCCGCTCGACCCGCTCGACCCGGTCCGACCAGTACACGTGGTGGCGCGATGCCGCCACGCCGGGCGGTGAGTCCAGCGACACCAGATGCCTCATGGCGCCAGGCCGCCACCCCGTCTCCTCCTCCAGCTCACGCGCGGCGGCCACGGCCGGTTCCTCGCCCTCGCCAATCCGGCCGGAGGGCAACTCCCAGCCCACGAGTCGGGGACGAGACGGTGGCGCCACAGCAGGAGCACCTCGTTCCGCTCGTTCACGACGGCGGCCACGGCCACCGGGCGGAGCCGGATGACGGTGTGGTCGCCGAGGTTCGTCCACCGCACGCCCGCCGCCTTCCGCCGCGCCTGCCCGAGGGTCCCGCTTCCATCCCACCACGCCGGGCCACCGCCGCGGGCGGCTGCGCGGATATGCGCGGCGAAGCCCAACCGGCCGACGACGAGCCGACGTTCACGACATCCGCCCCGAGAGCACTCCCGCGCCCACGCGCGCCCTCCTGAACGCGGGCCACCGCCCGCACTCTGACGGCAGGGCAGACCGTCACGCCGGATCGGCGTTCCAGGGAGGGTCCGCAGATGGGCATCCAGATGAAGTGCGGCGCGAGGACGAAGCAGGGGGCCGCTGCAAGAACCCGGCCATGATCGGGTCGTCGCGGTGTCAACGCCACCAAGGCGACTGGGTGAGCAAACCGCCCCGGAAGCGGAAGAAGCGGTGACGGTCCTCACGACGTACCCGCTCGGGTAACGGGCCCGCATCCGCTCAGACCCGATCGTAAATGGGTATATCGAGATCGTCGGTGTCCACCGGTGACGCGACAAGGACGACTGTGCGCCGGTGGGCCGTGAAGGATCGCGGTGACGGGTGACGTCGGACGGGTGCGGGTGGACACTGGGACAGCGCACAACCGGCCGTCGGCGTCGTCGCCGACGGCACGGCGCTGTCGGCGGCCGTGACCGGGGCCCGAGGCGAAGGCGGAGGAGCGGCGATCCATCACCAACTCCCCTCCCCGCGCCCGGCACCGGACCACCAACCCCATGCGGCGGCGACCCCACGCGACAACAACCCCATGCGGCACGGGAATCCGGCGTCCGCGTCCCCTTGCACGGCCCGGCCGCCGTCCATCTCCAGCGGCCGTCCGACGACCCCGAGAGCCGAACGACGCCCGCGCGCGCTTCGCGAGGCGAGGACCGCGCCGCCCGCCCGGTGGCCGCCGTCCCGTCCGAGAGCGAGGAGTTCACCTGATGACCGTGAGAGGCATCGACGTCAGCGCCTACCAGTCGAGTTCGTACGACACCGACGGGCTGGCCTTCGTCTTCGTCAAGGCCACCGAAGGCCGCTCGTACATCAACCCGCGGATGAACGCCCAGGCGTCGCGGGCGCGTGACGCGGGCTGCGTGGTCGGCTTCTACCACTTCCTGTGGCCCGGCAACATCAAGGCCCAGGCCGCCTACTTCGTCGAGAAGTGCGCGAGCGTGGAAGGCGATCCGCTCGCCGTGGACTGGGAGACCACCAGTTCCAGCACCCGCGCGTCGTGCGCGGAGAAGGACCAGTTCATCCGGGAGGTCAAGCGGCTGCGCCCCAGCCACAAGGTGGTGCTGTACTGCAACCGCGACTTCTGGCTGAACCACGACACCACCTCGTACGCGGGCGACGGGCTGTGGATCGCCGACTACGTCACCGCGGGTGAGCCGCGCATCCAGGCCGACTGGACGTTCCACCAGTACACCAGCACACCGCTGGACAAGAACATCGGGGACTTCAAGGACGCCGCCGCGCTGCGCAAGTGGGCGGGCACCAAGGCGCCCGACACCCCGCGAAGCCCACGGTCGACCTGTCCAAACTCGTCGACGCCGCCCGGAAGGACCCGCCGAAGCAGGGCACCCCGTCTCGTACACGGGCGTGCGGACCGTGGAGAAGGCGCTGGTCGCCGAGGGTCTGCTGGCCAAGAGCCTCGCGGACGGCCACTTCGGCACCGCGACGGTGGACGCGTACGCGGCCTGGCAGCGCCGCTGCGGCTACTCCGGGAAGTCCGCCGACGGCATCCCCGGAAAGACGACCCTGACCAAACTCGGCTCGGCCCACGGCTTCAAGGTGGTCGACTGACCCGAAGACGCCCCTGAGGACGACCCGGAGCGGAGGCGATCCGCAGACCACCCGTCGTCGCCGTCGTCGGCACCGGGACCGCCGGATTCGGCGCCCACGCACCCGGTGCCGCGGCGGGCACGAGCGGAAACGCGACAGCGCGGACCCCGGATATCAGGATCCGCGCTGAGGAGAGGGTGGGCGCAGACGGGTTCGAACCGCCGACATCTGCCTTGTAAGTTCGGGCGCGGGGCTGTTGCGGTCGCCCGCCTGTACTGCGGCCTTACCGCTCACGACCGCTCAAGGATGCGGGTGTTCGCCAGTGTTGATGTCAGCCGTGGATGTCAGGCAGGTCGGAGCACGATGCTCACCGCGCGGTAGTCGTAGCCGTCCTGTTTGCAGCCGAGGGCTTCCCACACGAGGTCCACCTGCTGTCCGGGCGACAGTGCGCGGAAGCCGGGCGCCTGGATGTCCGAGTAGTGGCCGAAGCAGCCATCAGGGGTCTCGGGACAGTCCAGTACGCCCCACCCTGCTTCGTCGTTCCACTCACGGACAGTGGCAATCACCATGGGCGGAACCATACGAGGCCTGTCTGTACCGGCACACCTGAAACCTCAGCTTGGAAATCACAGACACTTCAACGATGCTCGGGATTCTGATCAGCAAGAACGGCGATGTGCCATCGCCGCTGTCGGCGTCGCGTCACCGCCGTTGTCGGTGGTTACGGGCCTGTTCCGGCACGACTATGGCGTCCGACTTCTTCGTCCCGAAGCAACTGGGTGGATTCTCTGACTTAGACCTTGTCCTGGCTGACCGGCTACCACCGCCTCAGCCCCCGCTACGAGCGCTGCTCCTCCAACTACCTGGCCTTCCTCGGCTGGCAGCCGCCCTGTGCTGCTACAAGCGGCTACTCCACCTCACCACATAGGACAACGTCTTAGCTGGTGTGCTCCTCACCTGTACTGACGGTCCGCCGTCGTCCGCGGTTGTGCATCGTCGTTGTCACGCAGTTAGACACTCAGGTCCTCAGACTCAGCCGGTCCGAAGTCTCGCGCAATGACGGGCTCGCGGCCTCCAACGTCAGTAAGAGGTCCCCGCCGAGGCGTTGAGCACGAGTGGGCGGGGCTGTTCCTAGACAGTCCAGAGGTCAGGCTGTGCTGGCCCCGACTAGAGTCAGTGTCATGGCGCGAGCTTTTAGAGTGAAAATTATTCGATCCCGGACGCGAAGTGATGGACTGCGGTGACGTGTCTATCGAGTTAACATCGATTAGCCTCAGAAATTTCTGTAACCCCCTGGACGAACCAAGGACTCTCCGCAAGAGCCTGATACATCGCCTTTCGCCAATGATTGAGTCCACCAGCATCCTGGCTGTTAGTGATGCTGTCAGCCATTCCCTGTAGATAGCGGGCCATTGCTTCGCTCGGCAAGCTTGAGAGAAAGTAACGTAGGCCACTGATCTCCTGACCTGCGTGGGAGGCATATAGCTCGGCAAGTCCAAATGTTCGAAAATGCAGATGGACGCGAGCTGCGAGCACGTGGTCCCAATTTTCGGGAGTCTTCACAAGATAAGTGACCGATGGTGGCAAGCTCTCGGATTCGTTGACGCGAGCAAAGAGCCACTGCTGCCCTGTCACATCATCGAAGTATGGATGTAGCGTCTGATCGCTCGCAGCCTCAGGAGCAGCGGAGCTCTTGATCCAGTTGCAGCTACTACAAGCGGGAACCAGGTTGGAAGGCGTTACGGCGAGTAGCGGAAAGTAAGCCTTAGGCATCTGGTGATCCAGCGTATCGACAGTACGCTGTCCGCACAGAGGGCATATGCCATGCTTAGGTGCCTTCTTGAGCTTGTTGTACACAACATTTCCGGGAGATCCAGACGGCACCATCCTACTCTTATAGGTTTTCAACAGCTCAGCCCTGTCGATCTCTTCATCGGGGCTATCTTTTAGGTCCGTTATTGTATGAAGAGCGGCATCTGCTGCGGCGTCTTCGTACCGATCGGTTGCAGTAACGACGGCATCTTCGAGAGCCTTGAGACGTATTTGTGTAGCCGTGCGAGCTGTGCTGATGCATGTGAGAAAGAACTCGCGCACGGGGACATCCGGGCGGGGAAGGGTTCTCATTCGAAGCGATCCCCACGGTCGGCCCCAAACCTCCGCCTGTATCGCGCACAGCAATGAGTGCCTGGGTGATCGCCCTAGCTTCGCCTCCAAGTTGCCCACCGAAGCTGTTAAGCACCTGATCAAACCCCATTCCTTGCTGCACGAGCTGCTTCAAGTAGCGATGATACCCGGAGTCGGTAACCTCAAGGCCAAAACTTCGTGAGTTAGGATGCCGACATTTTCGCCGAATGTCTCAATGACAGGACGCTCAGCCACCATCTGGTCGTCGTAGCGGCGCAACTTCCACACGCATGAGCCTGGGACCTCTTGTAGAACTACCGGCGAGTGAGTAGCAATAATGGCCAGCCCATTGCGGTCCGTAAGAAGATCTGAGAGAGCCCGAACGAAAGCGGCCAAAAGTGGAGGGTGGAGGTGGGACTCCGGCTCATCGATTACTACAAGCGTTCTCTCAGTAACGTGTTCAACAAGGCGGGTGAGGGTCAACAGCACGGACTTATGTCCGGAGCTAAGCGTGCCAAAGAGTCGTGTGGCCATCTGCTTGCGCTGGTCCGCGTCATCAATGGCTAGAAAATCTTCAACCCACGAATCCTGTAGAAAACCGCTCCCCGTGTATCGCAGTGTTTTAAGCGCGTCTGTCCAACGCTGAGCACGTCTGCCGGTGAGACACGCCTCAACGCTTCTCGCAAAGTCTTGGGCGAGTTGGTCCGGCGTCCTAATATTTGCGAGCGGATCAGCATGGTCGCGAATTCTTAGTCCTACGTAGGAATATTGATCAATTCCCACATCTTCTTCGCGGATCTGAGAGAACTCATCGAAGGCGCTGAACGTGACACTCACTAAATTCGCAAACGTGTCGAGATTTCCTCGACCATGCTCCATGATTCTGCCTACCTCAGCAGCAACGGATCGTCGGTCTGCGATGCATCGCGTGAGCTTGTTCAAAAGATACGACTTGCCGACGCCGTTTCTACCGATGAGGACATGGATGTTTGTCGGAGGCGTGGACTGGGGGCCACCGTGAAGGGCAATAGTATGGATTCTCCACCGCTTCCTTCTGGAAGTGGCGGCTCATACACCACTTCGAATCCGCGAATCCGCTCACCACCTCGGGCGATCCGCCGAAATTGGTCTTGAACGGCGGTCGACTTCACGAAACGCATCAACGATTTCTTAGTGACCTGTTCATGGCGAACGTATTGATAGATTTCCTCGTCATATACGAGGTCCCGCAATGCAACTAGTACGACGTCGCGAACCTGGGCTCCGAGGCTGACTAGACGTGTGTAGTAGCTGTCGTCTTGACCCAAGGAGAAAAATGCCCACTCAGAGACTCGAATTGCGCTGGAAGATGCAAGGGCGAGCGGGCTTGCATTCCTTTCCTGCCGATTTTCACTTCACCAATATCGTGTCGCACTCCGCGCTCGTCGTAAATCACTAGGTAGAACAACGTCGTAAATCCAAAATCTTCCCACCTGTCGGCGATCAGCAGTGCGTGATAGCGAAGGCCCGTTGGTTCCCTGTCGCCTTGCCGCATAACGTCGAATCGCACCCGCACCCTCTTCCTTTCGCGAAATTTGGCATGCAAAGGTGTGTACCCACCCGGGAACACGGATGGGTTTCACCTCGCCTGCGGAAGACAATCGATCTTACTCAAGTAGGAGGCGAACCAGTTGGTCCAATTCCTCAGCGTCTGGAGATGCACTCAGTTCTTGCCGTACAACTTGGCGCAGCTTGACAAATCCTTATTTTTATCGAGACGCAGCTCAGTGATGCGATTGTGTTCTGCGGCGCCAATCTCGGCAATCCTCGCGTGGGTGGCATCCGACGGGTCGAATTCCGGAATCGGTAGCTCCCAGACCGCTTTATCAATGTCGCGCTCGTCTTTTCCGTAAGACATGAGCGGACGGACCAACTCGGTTAGGGCTGGCGTGTTCAGGATTGCGGTCAGATACAGGCCTTCAGGCCGACTCGAAACTGTCCCCAGTAGAGCTTATGCTCCATTACCGCGTTAGGATCGTCGACGAGTGCAGCTGTCACATGCATGCCAGATGCGCCGTATACCACACGCAAGGGAGTACCTGGCAGCTGATCTGTCAACTTTTACGGAAGTTCAGCTGTTCTACCAGTGACAGTCTTTCGCTGCGGCGATGCGTATTCCACTGACCTTCGGCATTTCTCCACCAGCGGGCTAGGTCCGGATAGCGGTCCAAGTGAGGATGTTCGCCTTCCATCAACGTGCCCATAGCTTCGACAGGAAGAACAGCTTGTTTGGACTCCAGCACCAGGTACGGAAGAATGCTCTCACCGAGAAGGACAGGACGGATAAATTCCTTCTCTACGACTCCCTCCATGTCAGGGAGGTTCTTCCACGGTGCCTTTTCCAGGCTATTCCGTTCGGAGCGCACAGAGACACGGCCGCCACCTAGGCCTAGAGCATTGCTCTCTTGTGTTTTCACGAAGAATAGGTATTTCGGATAAATTGTTGCGCCGTTGTTGAAGCGCGCCCGGTAAGGCGAAGAGATTAGTGACTCTTTAGCATACTTGAGTCGTGCTTCCTCCCGCTTGATCCACTTTTGACTTGCAGCCAGGTCGTTGCCGTACGGGAGATCCTTCCGGTCCACCGTTCGGTGTCCTTGGATAGCGGAGTCGGGTTGTTTCCTCGTGCCGATTCCCCAATTCCTACTGTGATTCGACGTCCGAAAATGACAGAGCTTCCCGGGGAAAGAAATGTGGGCGCAATCGGCGTAGGTCCCACGACCCGGAAAAGCTACTTTCACAGGCGCCTCAGGGTCAGGGTAGTCGCCGGCACGAAAACCTGACCAGTAGGGGCGATCCAGGACAGGGTTTGGGACAACAAAAGCAAAATTCCATCTTCGCGAAGATACTGCTGGATGGCTCTTGCGATGAAAAGGCCTGAGAGGTCCTGGTGCGTAGCCACCTCATCTCCCCGCCAGAGTTTGCGAGATTGAGACATCTCCTTAAACAGTTCCTGCATGTCTATCGGCATGTGCCGGTACGACAGCCACGGTGGGTTGCCGATTAGAATATCGACGCGATTTTCCGCGCGGGAAAGCCACATAGGTCGAGCAAGGTTTCGTACATAGTACGACCAGATGTGGTTGCGGCCCTCATCCACTAGTTCGCACAGCAGCCTAAAGTTGGCCGAGAGCTCCTGCCGATCATTTTCGGAAGAGATGGCCAGCCGGTTGAATAGTGCAGTGAGAGGAGGGATACGTCCTGCGGATCGGCTGGTGGCCTTGTCTGCAAGTTCGTTGACAAGGTCGTCAAATTTAACTGCGTCGGCGAGAAGATGCTCAGAGAATCGAAGTTCATTCTCGTAGAACTGGCCACCGGCAGCAGTCCGAATCACTAGGTGTCCGTGATCCAATAGGTCAGTCCGCTGTTGCCACTGAAAACTATCCCCGAGATATACCGGGACTCGAATTTGCCTCCGGTCACCCGAAATTAGTCGCTCCTGACCGATGGCAAGCAGGTAAGTAACACGAGCAAGGGCGACGGCAACCGGATGGAGATCGATTCCGGCTACATGGTCGGTTAGTTCGGCAAGTGAAACCTTTAGCGGTTGCCCAGCGTCCTCTGCGAATTCTAGGTATCGTCGGACGGCGTGGAAGAGAAACGTCCCAGATCCGCATGATGGGTCAAGAACGCGTTGATTCAGCGGATCCGTGATCGTATCTGAGACCATTTTCTCGGCAAGCCAGTCGGGAGTGTAATATTCGCCCTGCTTCTTGCGCGTTTCCTGCGCAATGACAGACTCGTACAACACCTTGAGAACGTCGTGCTCGACCTCATGCCAGTCGAAGCGTGCCAACCGACGTGCCTGGGTACGTACGAAAGATTCACCATCGGCTACTTCAATGAGCCAACCGAAGAAGTCGGACTCCACGACGCCGAAAATATTGGCCCTGGTGAATAGTTGTCCCTTGATCAGGGTGGATGGTTGTACGTCCTTGACATCAATCCCAAGTACCAAATGAGCAATGATCGCCGCGTTATTGACAAGAAGCGTATGCTCTATGAATAGCTCGTCGCTGTCGTCAAATTGGGTGCCTAGTGCGCTTCGCAGGAGTCGTGCCCACAGCTCGCGTTTCAATTTAACTGTAGGGAGGTCCCTGTGCTCCTCGTAGAGAGCCGTGAGCGTTGCGCGGTCGAGCTGATGGGAGGCGCTGTCCGCCCCATGCGGTCTTCGATCGCAGACGGCGTGGGCTTAATGCCTTGCGCTGTGGCGAGGACGCCTTCGAGCCACATCAGAAGATCTTCAGGTGCCGTACGAGGCTTAACCTCAAAGCGACTTACCTGGATAAGGCTGTCGTTGGCCCAGCTGTAGGCGCGCCAGTCGGCTCCGTCGGTGAGGATGCCAGCGTATCGCTGTCCCAGTTGTTCAGCCCGGGTGCGCACGTATCCAGCGAGCTGTGTTTCCGCATCCTCGCGAACGGTCTTGCTGCGGAGATCCTTCTTAATCTCGATAGCGGTGAAGCCGATTTCAATATCGATCCGGCGACGATCGCCTACCTGACTTTCGAGGCGTGGCGTCACTTCCTCGTGAAGATCACTATCTCCAAGGTTCAATCCACCATCAAGGAGGAGAGTGCGTACGTCTGCCTGCACGTCAGCTTCTGACCTGCTGGGTTTGCGGTTGAGTAGTCGTACAAGCAGCTTCTCAAGGTTGTTCTGTGGGCTTGTGGTCATGGTTACGACGGACGCACTGCTCGCTGAGTCTGGAGTGGCCGTCTCACGACGGCGGACGTTGCCTCTCCGGACTGCTAGTGGGCGTCCCCTCCCTTCCCTCTTCCGCGATGCGGGCGTCGACTGTGCGATGTGACGGCTTACCCGGTGGTGGACCCATTCTGCCGCCTGCACCGCGGATGATCACCCTTCCAACCACTTGGAGCCTGCGTTTCACTCCAGACCGTCACAGCATCTGCGCGCCTGGTTGCCACCAACTGGTGCAGATACCCCGGAGGCCGCACGCCGAGTGCGTAGATGAGTGGGGCTGTCAGCCTCAAGAGCGGTCGGTGGAGCGGCTTTGGGCTGGAGCTGCTTTGGGGCGAGTGATCATGGCCCCGTAAGCTTGCGGCGCGTCGGGCAGGTAGTGGACCTGCCCGGTAAAGCACGACGTTGGGGCCATGATCTTAGAGGCTCGCCCCAAAGTGGCTGCCTAAAGCCGTGGAGCCGACCGCCCCAGCCACGATGTACCCTTCTCTGACGTCAGGCGGCTGATCGCTGTGAGCGCGGTCCGGCCCTCGGCCGGGCTGAGCGGGCGGAGACAGGAGCGGCGGCCCGGCCGGGGGCGGGCCGCGCGCGGTGAGCGGAGCGAGCCGCCTTGATGAAGTAGGGAAATCCGTAACAGCTCAGCTGCTGAGGCGGTATTCGAGTACGTAGGAACCAGCGTCCAGGAGCATCTGGTTGACCTCCACGGGGCGTTCGTCCTTGGTGAAGGCGGTGCGGCAGATCTCCAGAACGGGCGTGCCCGCGACCAGATTCAGGGCGGAGCGTTCCTCTTCGCCGGGCATCCGCGCGCGCAGCTCCTCGGCGAAGCTGACCGGTTCCGCGCCCAGTTCGGCCAGGCGGGCATAGCTGCCTCCGGGGCCGGTGTTGGGCTGGGCGATGGCGGTTTCCCGCACCAGGTCGGCCGGGAGGTAAGACGTCGCGATCTGTACGGGACGGTTCTCGACGACGAACTTCCTGCTGCGCACGATGACGGGCGCTCCGGGTTCGAGGTTCAGCAGGCGCCCGATCTGGCGCGGGGCCTCGGCCTCGTAGACCTGGACGTCGGTCACCAGGGGCGCTGGTCCACGTCGGCTGACCAGATGGAGTGTCCCGAGGCCCAACGGGATTTGGAGAGGCGGTCGTTGGCCACCCGCCGGATCGGCCGGAACTCCCTGACGTAGGTGCCGGATCCGGGTCGTGCGACCGCCAAGCCCTCGCTCACGAGGATCTTGAGCGCCTGGTTGGCGGTCATCTTGGCGACGCCGTACGTCCGCACCAGTGACGGTTCACCGGGCAACCGATCGCCCGGCAGCAGTTCACCGGACTCGATCCGCGCCCGGAGATCGTCGGCGATCTGCCGCGCAGTCTCGGGCATTACCTCTCCACTCCTCGATGCTCCCTAGGGTGGTCAGCCTACCCGCCACCCCTGGCCGGGCGCACGATCGGGCGCCCCGTGCAGCACATCTACCCAGGCAGGGGCATTGGACTCGTTGACATCCCTAGGGAGATTCCGTTTCAATCTCCCTAGGGAGGTCGACTCGACTCCCTGAAGAGGGCGGCGCCCCTACCGCCAAGCAGATGCGCCGCCCCACCCCTCTTCCAAGGGAGCCTCCATCATGCCTGTCTCGCTGATCCACCCGGGCCGCCGAACCGGGACCGCAGCGCCAAGATCGTCCGCCAGTCGGTCCGCCTCTGCCCGGTGTGCTGGAAGCCGCGTTGCACGGACCCGGCCGCCTGCCGAGTGGCCTTCGGCGCCACCGAGTGGCTGGAGTGCCCGGACTGCGCGGGCAGCGGCTACGACTCCACCGGGTTCCAGCTCTACTGCCGCGACTGCGGCGGCGCGAAGGTCCTGGAAGTCGAGATCATCGGCACTCGGGGGTGCCCGAATGACGGTCTTCCCCGTCGCCCCCGCCAGCGTGGCCGACACTGCGGCCAGCGTAGGCACCGACCCGTGACCCTCGCCGACCTGCTGCGGGTCGCCTCGACTCCCGGGTTCGACCGCTGGCGCGAGCAGATACGCCGTACCGGCGGCTGCTCCGATCCGATCCACCTGTCGGGCACGTCCGTCACCCGGGACGCCCGGACTGGCAACGTCCTCCACTCCTACTCGACGCAGGACGAGCCGGGCGGCCGTCTGCGAGTGGCCTGCGGGAACCGGCGCGCCTCGCGCTGTCCCTCCTGCGCCTGGACGTACGCGGGAGACGCCTACCAACTGATCCGCGCCGGACTCACCGGGGACTCCCGCATGCGGGTCCCCGACCGGGTGCGGGTCCATCCGGGGTGTTCGCCACCCTGACCGCCCGTCCTTCGGCCCGGTCCACAACCGCCCGAGACCGGCCGCTGCCGTTGCGGTACCGCCCACGACCAGGACACCCCGAATTCGGCACCGCGCTCGATCCCGCCCGGTACGACTACGCCGGAGCGGTGCTGTGGAACAACCACGCGGGCGACCTGTGGCGCCGGTTCACCATTTACCTGCGCCGGGAGATCGCCACCCGCGCCGGGATCACCCAGCGCACTCTGCGGGAGGTCTGCCGGATCTCCTTCGGGAAGGTGGCGGAGTTCCAGAAGCGGGGTGCGATCCACTTCCACGCCATCGTGCGCCTGGACGGCCCGGCCGGTCCCGAGGACACCCACCCGCGTGGGCCAGCACGGCCCTGCTCGGCGACGCCATCCGCGCCGCCGCCGCCCGCGTCGCCGTCCCGGTCCCGTCCTCCGGCAACGTTCCGGCGCGGGTCCTGCGGTGGGGCGCCAGGTCGACGTCCGCGCGATCGGCACCGACGGGCAGGAACTCAGCGAACAAGCCGTAGCCGCCTACGTGGCGAAGTACGCCACCAAGGCCGCCGAGTCCACCGGCACCGTGGACCGCCGCGTCGGCGAACTCTCCGAACTCGACAAGCGGCCCGAGCTGCCCGGCCACACCCGGCGGCTGATCGAAGCCTGTCATGCCCTTGACGAGCACTACCCCCGCCGCAAGCTCTGGAGCTGGGCCCACATGCTCGGCTTCCGTGGGCACTTCCTCACCAAGTCCCGCCGCTACTCCTCGACTTTCGCCGAGCGCCGCCAGGTCCGCGCCGACTTCCGCGCCCGCCAAGAGCGCCGCGAGAAGGGCCTGCCCGAAGACCTCGACCACACGGACGGCTCCACCCTCGTACTCGCCCACTGGACCTATGCCGGCCACGGCCACACCCCGGCGAATCCTGGCTCGCCGCCACCATCCGCCGAGACCTCCAGCAGAACCGCGAAACCGCCCGCGAGGAACTCCCCACCCTGCTCGCCCTGGAAGGACTGGAAGGAACCGCAGCATGACCGCCGCACCACAACTGCTCACCGTGCCGGAGGTCATGGCCCGACTCCAACTCGGCCGCTCCGCCGTCTATGACCTGATCCGCTCGCACCGCCTGCCCTCGCTCACCATCGGCCGCGCTCGCCGTATCCCCGCCGCCGCACTCCGCGACTTCATCGACCACCAGATTGCCGAGGCCGCCTGATGCCCCACAGCGCAAGCGCAACCCCAACGGCGCGGGCACCATCACCAAGCGCAAGGACGGCCGGTACCAGTGCGCGGTCTACGTGCTCCAGCCGGACGGGACACGAGCCCGGAAGTTCGCCTACGGCAAGACCTGGGCCGAGTGCGACGCCAAGCGCAGGGAGCTGCTGGACAAGGCCGAGTCGGGCGTGCCGGTCCCCACCCGCTCGGCCAAGCTCAGCGAGTGGCTGACGTACTGGCTGGAGAACGTGATCAAGCCTCGGCGGAAGCGCACCACGTTCGCGAAGTACGAGGTGCACGTCCGGCTGTACCTGGTGCCGATGCTCGGCACGAAGCGGCTGGAGTCGTTGAGCGTGTCCGACGTGCGCCGCTTCCTGGCCCGCCTCGAACGCCAGGCGTCCGCCGCCACCGCCAAGGAGTCGCACAAGGTGCTCCGCACGGCGCTGACCGCCGCTTGCCGTGAGGAGCTGATCACGCGGAACGTGGTCTCCCTAGTGGAACCGCCCGCGTCGCGTCGCGCGACCTCTCGCCGTGGTCCCTGGACGAGACGCTCGACTTTCTCTCGGCAGCGCGCAAGGACCCGCTGTACGCGGCGTTCGTGCTCGCCATCGCGCTCGGCTTCCGGCGGGGTGAGATCGTCGGTCTCCGGTGGCAGGACATCGACCTGGACAGGCGAGTGATCACGGTCCGGCAGCAGCGGCAGCGCGTCGGTGGAGAGGCGTACGACGACGATCCGAAGGGGCGTCGCAGAAGGCGGTCCCTTCCTCTTCCGGGATCTGCGTCGCGCCCCTGCGGTGGCAGAGGATGCGGCAGGCCGCCATGAGGGAGCGGGCCGGACAGCGCTGGACGGCGACCGACTACGTCTTCACCACGCGTACGGGGCGCCCGTCGAGCCGCGCAACGTCTACCGCTCGTTCACGCGCGTGGCCGCCGATGCCGGACTGCGCGTGATCCGGCTGCACGACGCCCGGCACGGCTGCGCAACCCTGCTCACCGCTGCGGGAGTCGCGCCCCGCGTCGTGATGGAGATCCTGGGGCACAGCCAGATCGCGGTCACCATGAACGTGTACACGCACGTCGTCCAGGACACCCAGCGCGAGGCGGTCAGTCACATGGACCGGCTGCTCAGGAGGCGCCCGTGCGTGACTGACCGCCGCCGTTGATGTCGGATCCGGATGTCAAAGACCCTGGCCCAAGTCGGCCGGGGTCTTTGGGCTGGTGGGCGCAGACGGGTTCGAACCGCCGACATCTGCCTTGTAAGGGCAGCGCTCTACCGCTGAGCTATGCGCCCGGGGCGAGGTGACAGACTACCTTGCCCGCGACCCGGGCCCGCAATCCCGGACACCGCGCGGGAGAACCGACCGTACCCACCGCTCGTCCCTCTCGGGTGAACGGCCGTACGGGTGGGAGAATGACATCCGGGCTGGGGCGATTCATCGGGAGAGGTAAGTGGCGGCGACACTCGCGCATTCCGTACGTCCGGCAGGTCGCTCGGGCCGCCGTCCGGGCGGGGCGCGGGCGCACGGGGCCGGTGGTGCGGGACGTGCTGACGCTGGTGCTGCTGCCGGTGCCGGTGCTGGCCGCCGTGGTGCCGTCGGTGATCGCCGGGTCGTTCGCCGGGGCGGGAACCGGCGGTGGTTCGGGCGCGGGGAGAACCAGCGGGCCCAGGCGCAGGCCGCGAAGGACGCCGCCGCGGCGGCGTTCTACGAGTTGGACACCGCGCAGCGCGACCTGCGGATCTCGATCGAGACGATCACGGCCGTGGACGACTCCCCGACGCCCGCCGCGCGGTGGAGGGCTTCGCGGCGCTCGGGCAGCGGATCGACGAGGTCAGCCGCACCTACATCACCGCCGTGGACGCCCATGACCTGGACCGGGACGACCTGGAGTCGTCGGCGGCGGGCCGCGCGCAGGCGGATCTGAGCCGGGCCCGGCAGGAGTTGGAGCGGGCCAAGGGGATCTGGACCGGTTCGCGCAGGGCTCGGGCCGCTGCTGCGGCAGGCGGAGACCCAGCTGGCGCGGCTGGCGCCCGCCGTGGAGCGGGCGCGGCAGGCGCTGCTCGCGGCCAGCAACGCGCTGGACGCCGTACGGGCCTCCGGGCTCAAGGCCGACGACCTGGCCGCGCGGCTGGCGGCGCTCGCCCGGAGCTGACCAAGCTCAACCAGGGGCCGGGCAGCACGGCGTACCGGAGACGCTCCAGCGCGCGGACCGGGTGCTGCGCCAGGCCGAGGCGGTGCGCGGAGAGGCCGAGCGGCTCCCGGAGCGGGCCGCGGAGATCGACAAGCGGCTGGTGTCGCTCCGTACGCGCGCGCAGGCGCTCACCACTCGCGCGCAGGCGGTGACGCCGGTGCTCAGCGAGTTGCGCCGCCGCTACAGCGCGGCGTGCTGGCAGGACCTCCAGCCGGTGCCTGAGCAGGCCGCGCGGGACGTGGCGCAGGCCGAGGAGAAGCTGAAGGAGGCGCAGGCGGCGCGCGAGGAGCAGCGCTG
Organism: Streptomyces sp. M19; assembly: GCA_038070365.1. GTDB lineage: Bacteria > Actinomycetota > Actinomycetes > Streptomycetales > Streptomycetaceae > Streptomyces. The sequence continues at coordinate 2,618,638 of JAMYWE010000001.1, forward strand.
GCCGGACGCCACCGCGCTGCTCGCGACCGTACGGGCGCTGCTGAACACCACCGACGAGGCGGTGTCCGCGGCGGGCGACCGGCTGCGGCGGCTGGACGAGGTCGCGTACGACCAGCAGCAGGAGATCGACCGTACGCGCTTCGCCGTCCGGGACGCCCAGCGGCTGGCGATGGCCGGGCGCAGCACGCCCGATCCGCGGCACGCGCGCCCGCTGGACGACGCGGTGGCGCGGCTGGACCGGGCGGTGGCGGGCCTGGAGGGGCGGCATCCGGACTGGTGGCACTTCCTGTCCGAGACGGAGGCGGTGCGGCGGACCGCCTCCCAGGTCGTGCGGAACATTCGCGAGGAGCGGGCGGGGCGGCTGAGCCGCGGTTAGTCTCCTGCCATGCCTCGTTACGAATACCGCTGCCGCGCCTGCGGGACCACCTTCGAACTCAACCGTCCGATGGCCGAGTCCGCGGCCCCGCGTCCTGCCCGGACGGGCACGACGACACCGTGAAGCTGCTGTCGACCGTGGCCGTCGGCGGCACCGCCGCGCGGACCTCGGCCCCGTCGTCCCAGCCGTCCGGGGCGGCGGGTGCTGCGGCGGCGGCTGCTGCGGCTGACGGCCGGAGCGGGGCGGGGCGAGAGCCGGAGGGCCCTCAGCGGCGGCGGGCCAGCGTCAGGCCGTCCGCCACCGTCAGCATGACGGCCTCCACCCGCTCGTCCGCCGCCACGTGATCGTTGAACCGGCGGATCGCCGCGCCCCGCCCGTGGCGGCGGGGTCGGCGACCGTGCCGTGGTACAGCACGTTGTCCGCCACGATCAGCCCGCCGGGCCGCATCCGGTCCACCAACTCCTCCCAGTACGCGATGTAGTTGCCCTTGTCCGCGTCCAGGTAGGCCAGGTCGATGTGCGGGTCGGCGGGCAGCGCCCGCAGGGTGTCGAGCGCGGGCGCGATCCGCAGGTCGATCCGGTCCGCGACCCCGGCCTTACGCCAGGCCGCGCGGCCGTACTCCGTCCACTCCTCGGAGATGTCGCAGGCGATGAGCGTGCCGTCGGCGGGCAGCGCCCGCGCCATCGCCAGCGCGGAGAAGCCGGTGAAGGTGCCGACCTCGACGACGCGCCGGGCACCGAGCAGCCGCACCAGGAACGCCAGCAGCGGGCCCTGCTCCCGCGCCGACTGGAGCGCGGCGTACTCCGGCAGCCTGGCGCGCGTGACCTCGACCAGTTCCTGCTGCACGGGGTCGAGCGGCGGGTTGTGCTCCAGTACGTAGGCGTACAGCGCTTCCGTCATCGGCACGCTCTTGCTCTCGGCCACGCGGTCCTCCGGTCTTCCCTGGATGGGTTCAGTACGGCCAGGACGCGGCGACTGTAACTCCGGACCGCCGGGGAGTTGGAGAACGCCACGAGCCCCGCCGAGGAGCGCGAGCCCCACCGAGAGGCGCGAGCCCGCCGAGGGGCGCTGGGTGGTGGCCCTACCGTCCGCGTACGTGGTCCGCCAGCGCGCGGGTGATCGCCTCCCCGCCGCCACGCCGGTCTCCGGCACCGCCGTCACGTGCGGTGCCGTCCAGCCCGCGTCCGCCAGTTCGCCGTGGCCCGGCCGCCAGCCGCGGTCGGCGGCGAGCAGCAGGTCCGCGTCCAGGAGCGCGTCGCCCGCCGCCAGCATCTCGTCCGCCCCGGTGCGGCGGGCGACCTCGCGGGCGGCGGCGCTCTGGTGAGCGGCTTCGGGACGGCGTAGATCTTGCGGCCCTGGAGCGAGACGGTCCAGCCGCGCGGTTCGGCCCAGTCCGCCAGGTCCTTCACCCACTCGTCGGGCAGCAGCGGCCGCTCGACGACCAGGTACGCGAACAGGTCCTCGGCCACCCGCTCCTTGAGCAGCCACGCCGGGTCCGCGGCGCGCACGAGGTGCGCGCGGACCTCGGTGAGCGGGCGCACTCGGCGGCGAGCGTGGCGCGCACGCGCGCGTGCCAGGCGGCGTCCGGCTCCCCGTCGACCAGCAGCTGCCCGCCATTCGCGCAGATCGCGTAGGGCGCGGGCGGCCCGGCAGCCGCACGCGCGCGTACTGCTCGGGGTGCGGGTGGTCGCCGGTACGAACACGGCGGTGCTCGCCGGAGCGGCGCGCAGCTCCGCGAGCAGCCCGGCCGCGTCGGCCGTCATGTACGACAGCGGCTTGTGCCCGTAGACCTCCACGCACAGCAGGGCCGGGGCCAGGTGGTCGGGCATGGTCAGGGCGAGGGCGGGCGCGGAGTAGATCAGCGTGCGGTCCAGGTCGCTGGCCACCAGTACGGTCACGGCGCGGCCACCGCCCGGCCGTCGGCGCCGGTCGCGCCCGCGTGTACCGCGGGTGGATCAGCCCGACGCACGAGTACGGCAGCGCGTCGACCTCCTCGACCGGCACGCCGCGCTGCTCCGCGAGGAGCCGTACGTGGTCCAGGTCCGGCCCGCCCGCGGCGCGCGATGATCTTCCACGGCACGCGGCGGAGCAGCACCCGTGTCGTCTCGCCGACCCCGGCTTGACGAGGTTCACGTCGTGGATGCCGTACTCCTCGCTGATCCGCTCGACCGCCGCCCAGCCCTCCCAGGTCGGGGTGCGGTCGGCCGCCGCCAGCTCCTTGATGTCGGCGGCCACCTCCCGGCCACCGCGTCGAAGTGCGCGGCGACCGCGTCCAGGAAGTCCCGCGAGACGTCCGCGTCCGCCAGCTCGCGGTAGAACTTCGCGCCGTGGAAGTCGTCGGGGCCGACCAGGTCGGCGCGGAGCACGGTGCGCGAGATCAGCCCGGACACGGTCGAGTTGAGGCACGCGGAGGGATGAGGAAGTCGTCACGGGTGCCGTAGGTCTCCACGCAGCCGCCCGGGTCGGCGAGCACCGCGATCCGCGGGTCGAAGCCCGGGTGGGGCGGACCGCGTCGGCCAGTTCGCGGGTGATCGCGCCCTTGCCCGTCCAGCCGTCCACGAACACGACGTCCGCCGGGTCGTGGTGGTCCGCGAGCCAGCGCAGCGCCGTGGTGTCGATGCCGCGGCCGCGCACGATGGAGATCGCGTAGTGCGGCAGGTCGAGGCCGTGGGCGTGGCGCGCCCAGCGGCGCATCAGCACGCCGACCGGGGTGCCCGCGCGGGCGAGCGAGACCAGCACCGGGCGTCGGCCGCGCTCGGCGAGCACGGTCCCGGTGACGGCGCCCACCGCCCGCGCGATCCGTGCGGCCGAGGTGTCGAGCGCCGCCCGGAACAGCGCCTGGTACTCCTCGCTCGGCTGGTACTCCACCGGCAGCGACTCGGCGTAGTGCGCGCCGCCGCTCTGGATCGCCTCCTCGCGCTCCTCGGTGGGCGCCTCCAGCGTGACGTCGGAGAAGTCCTGCAACAGCCACCCCACCTCGTCGGGGGCGTACGAGGAGAACGCGGGTCCGCGCAGCGGTTCGTGCATCAGGGGCGCCTGTCGATCGAAGGACGTAGGGGAGGTACGGGGGCACGGGAGGTCCCGGGGCGTACGAGGGCACGACGGCCAGCAGCAGCCGGTCGGTGTGCGCGGCGAGCCGGGCCAGCAGCCCGTCGGGGGCGTGCAGCGCGGTGTGTCGGCGGCCGAGTCCACGACGGCGACGACGGCGTCGAAGCGGCGCGCGGAGTCGGCGCCGGGGCGACGTTGTACGCGTAGCGCGGCCCCGGCCCGTCGGCGGGCGCGTCGTGCGCGGGGAACTCCAGGCGGGTGCGGATCGCGTAGCCGGGGTCGTCCACGGCCAGGACGGGCGAGCGTGTCGTGGTGGAGTACCGCACCTCGGCGCCACCCAGCAGCCTCGGCGCCGCCTCCTCCAACGCCCCGGCGAGACGCAGCGGCGCGTACATCAGCTCCTCGCACCCGAGGACAAGCACGCGCCGAGGCCACCCAGCAGCCGCGCCCCGGACGCCCGGCCGGGCCCGGCGCTGGGCCGAGCCCAGCGCTTGGGCCGAGCCCGGGGTCCCGGCTTGATCCAGCGACCCGGCGGGGCCGGGCGCCCCAGCGGCTGGGTCCAGCGTCTCGGCCGGGTCCAGCGACCCGGCGGGGCCCGGGTCCCGGCTGGGTCCAGCGCTCCGGCGGGGTCCAGCGCTTCAGCCGAGCCCAGCACCCCAGCGGATCCCGAGGTCCCAGCGGGGTCCAGCACCCGGCGGATCCCGACGCCTCGACCGGGCCCAGCGTCCCGGCGGATCCCGGGGTCCCGGCTGGGTCCAGCGCTCCGGCGGGGTCCAGCGCTTCAGCCGAGCCCAGCACCCCAGCAGATCCCGAGGTCCCAGCGGAGCCCGGCGCTTGGGCCGGGTCCAGCGACCCGGCCGACCCCGACGCCCCGGCCGGGCCCGGCGCCCCTCCCTGGGCCAGCGTCTCGGCGATACGGGCCGCCATGCTCGGCAGCGCGGCCTCCAGGCGGGCGCGGTGCTCCGGGGTGAAGCCGTGCCGCCCCCGTCGGGCAGCCCCTCGGGCCAGTCGAGCCGCACCCGCCGCACGTCAGCGGGCGATGGCGACACCGTCGGGTCGGCCATCGGGTCGACGGCCGGATCGACCGCCGCATCGGCGGCCGGATCGGCGGCCAGCTCGACCGCCGGGCCCGCCGCCGCGGCCTCGTACTCGGCGACCAGCCGCTGGCCGCGTTCCAGCACCGCCTCCGGCAGCCGTACCCGGCCCGCCGCCAGCGTGACCAGGTCGACCCGCGCGCCGAGACCGGCCGCGAACGCCTCCAGGCGGTCGCGGTCCGCGGCGGAGCGCATGTCGACCAGCGCCACCACCACGTACCGCTCGCGCGGGAAGCGGCGGTGGAGGGCGGTGATGGTGTTCAGGACGGTGTTGCCGGTGGAGAACTCGTCGTCGACGAGCACCAACGGCCCGTCCCCGGCCAGCAGCCGGGGTCCTCGGCAGCAGCAGGTGGGAGGTCGCGTGGCTGTGCTCCTCCTCGAAGCCGCCCGCGGAGGCCACCGACGGCACGGGGCGGCGCGTGGAGTGCAGGTAGGGGCGAGCGCGAGGCCGTCGGCGACGCTGTGGCCGAGGCCGGTGGCGGTCTCGGCGTACCCGAGCACCACCGCGCGGGCCGCGTCGGCGTCGCCGAGGAGGTCGCGTACCCGCCGCCCGAGCCGCAGGCCCGCCCGTACACGACGTGCGGCCGCTGCGGGACGTGCTTGCCGAGCACGTTCGACACGAGCAGATGCGCCCGCTTGGGGTTGCGCCGCAGGGCGAGCCCCAGCAGCTCGCGCAGCTCCTCGCCGCCGTCGAGCCCGACTCCGAGCCGCCGCGCGACCCACTCTCCCGACCAGACCACCGTGTACGTCTCCTCATCGTCGTGCGCGCTTGTCACCAACGTCACCAACGTCACCGACGTCAGCGCCGTCATCAACGTCACCGCCGTCCCGCCGTCGCCACGGGCGACGGCGGTGCCCGTCGCGGGGCCGTCCTCAGCCCGTGGCCGGGCCCGCCGCCAGCAGCTCCACGAACCCGACGTCCTCCCGCGCCACGCCGAACACCTCGGCGCGCCGCAGGGTCCGCTCGGCCCAGGCGCGGTGCGGCTTCACCTCGTTCATCTTGTTCGTGTAGGCGGAACGCAGCACTCCGCCCCGTTCCGCTCGGGTTCCAGGATGTCGACGGCGTCGCTGAACTCCTCGTGGCTGACGACCGACAGGGCGTGGACGGGGGCGACGTGGGAGGGTGGATGCAGGTCTTGCCCTGGAGCCCGTTGGCGCGGTCGAGTTCGATCTCGCGCAGCAGCCCGTCCATGTCGTGCTCGATGAGGGCGGTGCGCAGCGACTCGGCGTGCCCGGTGAAGGGCTCAGCCGCAGTTGCGGCTTGAACATCCGCTCGTGCGGCTGAAGTACTCCCACACCGGCCCGGTGACCGTGAAGCCGGTGCCGTCGGCGCGGCCGAGCATGTTGACGACGTCGGCGATGACGGAGGCGACGAGCTGGACGTCGTAGGCGGTCATGTCGGGTGCCCGGCGCAGCCCGTACGCGGAGCAGAAGTCGGTCACGCCCAGCCGCAGCGCGAGTACCCGGTCCCGGTACTTGTCCACGGTGCGGGCGACGCCGCCCAGGGTCGCCGTACGGGTCTCCAGGTGCAGCAGCTCGGGGACTCCAGGACGGGCATGGCGTACAGACGGCGTCCGCCGAGCGCGTCCAGCGTGCGCGGGGATTCGGCCGAAACCAGCGCCTCAAGGAACGGGGTGCCGCGCTCCTCGGTGAACTTCGGCAGTACGAATCCGGACAGCACCGCCACGGCGGGGCCGAGCCGCCGCACGAGTTCGGTGATCTGCTCCGGTGTCCGTACCCGGACGAACAGCAGGGCAGCGCGGTGTCCGGGGCGCGCGAGGCGAGGTCGGTGAGGTGCCGTACGAGATTGTCCTCGGCCTCGGGGACCTCGCTGTCATCGATGGAGTCCTCCAGGCACAGCACCATCGAGACCACGCCCCGGCTCGTCTGCTTGACGATGTCGTCGGCGAGTCCGGGCCGGGTGGCCGGGCTGTAGAGGGTGGCGCCGAGGGCGACGGCGAGAATGCCGGGCGGCGCGTCGACGCCGAAGGCGCCGGGCTCGCGATGGAAGAGATCCTTCCGCGCCTCGGCCGAGAGGTGTCCGAAATGCTGCATACATCTCCCCGTCCGGTCAGTGTTCCCTGCCGCCTTCCGGGCGGAGTATGGCCGATAATCGTACGTTCGAGGCACCGTGAGAAGTTCCCTGGGCATGAAGATCACGTAACTCGTGCACGTCACACGGGTGTACTCGTTCTTGTCCCCGCGTACCCGCCGCCTGTCCCGTGGGCCCCTGCGTTGTCCCGGCCAGGTCCGGGAGGGCAGGATTACGGCCATGACGCACGCGATGCTGAAGGGATCGAACATCCCCTGGAGGCCACCGCCGTCCGGGTCGTCCTTCGCTGGACCCCGGCTCCGGGGTCCCGGACGTGGACGCCTCGGCCCTCCTCCTCACCGGCGAGGGACGCGTGCGGTCCGACGAGGACTTCGTGTTCTACAACCAGCCGCGCCACCCCTCGGGCCTGGTCCGGCACCTGCCCAGAAGCGGGAGAACGAGGGGCTGACCGACACCGTCGAGGCCGACCTGGCGGCGCTGGAGGCCGACGTGGACCGGGTGGTGCTCGCCGCCTCGGCGGACGGCGGCTCCTTCGGCCAGGTCCGGGACCTGACGGTGCTGCTGTATGACGCGGCGGCGGGCGGCGGCGAACCGATCGCGGTCTTCGAGATGGCGGCCGAGACGGGCGACGAGACGGCCCTGATCTGCGGTGAGCTGTACCGCCGCCGGGACAGCTGGAAGTTCCGCGCCCTGGGCCAGGGTACGCCTCGGGGCTCGTGGGGCTCGCGACGGAGTTCGGCATCTCGGTCGACGACGGCGAGCCCGACTCCCAGGGACGGCACGCCCAGAGCCACGGTGCGCACGGCCCCGGCCCGCACGACCCCAGCACGCAGGGCCCCGGCACGCAGGACCCGGCACCGGAGTCCGCGCCCCGCCCGCCGCCACTCCCGCCGGTCTCGCCGCGCCGGACCCGGCGACCCCGCCGCCCCGGCGCCGACGTCCGCCGCGCCCGCGCCCATCGATCCGCCCCCGCCGCCGACGAACCCGCCGCCCGGCGCCCTGCCCCGCAGGTGCCCTTCCGGAGCCCGCCGCGGGCTACGGCTATCCGCCGCCCCGGCACCGCCCGCCTACGGGTACCCGCAGCAGCAGCCGCAGCCCGCCGCGTACCCGCCGCCGCAGCCGTCTCCCACCGCGGCGACCCAGCCGCACGCGCAGCCCGCCTACGGCTACCCGCAGCCGCCCACGTACGGCTATCCGCAGCAGGTGGAGCGGACCCCGCCGGTCCCGCCGCCCCGCCGCACGCCCGCCGCAGGCGGTGCCCGACCCGACTTCGCGCTGCCGCCGCAGGGACCGCAGTTCCAGCACCGGTGACACGGCGCCGGGCGGCCGACCGACACCGCGCGGCCGGAAGGCACCGCGGGCCGGAGAGACGCCACGGGCCGGACAGACGGCGCGGGGCGAAGAGTCGACAGGAACGGCGCGGCTACACCTTCTCCTTGTAGCCGCGCCCCCACTGGAGCCCCCAGCCGTACAGCCGGTCCAACTCCGCCTGAAAGCCGTACACGTACTTCACCTCGCGACGCACGATCATCTCGCCCTTGACCTTCTCCACCATCACCACGGCGCAGGAACGGGCCCTGGGCGCGCGCTCGTCGAGGGAGATCTCCACGCGCGGGCCGCTGCTCGGGTAGAGCGTGACGTTCGCGTGCGTCCGGTCGAAGGCGGGGTGCCGTCGTAGATGTAGACGAAGACCAGCAGCCGCTTCAGCTCGTCCTTGTGGTCGAGGTTGATGTAGATCGTCTCGCCGGAGCCGGAGCCGAACCGGTCGTCGCCGCTGAGCTGGATGTACGGGGCTCGTTGAGGGCGCCGAGGAAGTTGCCGAGCGGCTGCACCACGCCCTTGCTGCCGTCCTCCAACTCGTACATGCACGCCAGGTCGAGGTCGACGTTGACCACGGCGGCGCCCTGCGCCTGGACCATCTCGGGCTTGAACTTGCGGAACGGATGACGCCAGGAGCCCTCGCTGCTCCTGGTGTTGAAGTCCGAGGTCCGCATCCGCCACGACAGGTTGATCCGCAGGTTGCCGGTGACGGCTCCTTGCTTGGTCAGCGAGACCGTCGGGTGACGCCGCGTCAGCTCCACGGCGCCTGACGCGTCACCGCTGTCGAAATCACTCCACGCGGACCGTCCCCAGTTACGCCAGAACGTCACGTTGCACACCCCACCAGGCATATCGGCTGCCCCGTCGCACCGAGGCGGCCAGAGCCCGTGCTCGTGGCCGCCTCGCTGAAAGCGTTCCTCAATAACGCCGAGGTCACACTCCGGATGTCACTTCCGTCTTCTTGTCCGCGTCCTCGCCCGCCTCGGCCTCCCTGCGGTTGCGGACCACCGAGGACCAGTACGAGGCGCCGATCAGGACGACACCGATCAGGCCGGTGATGACCTCGTTGATCTCGTACTTGATGGTGACCAGCAGGATGACGGCGAGCGCGCCGATGGCGTAGTGCGCGCCGTGCTCCAGGTAGACGTAGTCGTCCAGGGTGCCCTTGCGGACCAGGTAGACGGTCAGGGACCGGATGTACATGGCGCCGATGCCCAGACCGAGCGCCATCTCGAAGATGTCGTTGGTGATGGCGAAGGCGCCGATGACCCCGTCGAAGGAGAACGAGGCGTCGATGACCTCCAGGTAGAGGAACATGAAGAACGCGGCCTTGCCCGCGAGTCCGACGACGGTGGGCCCGCCGCCGTTCTTCGCCGCCTCGGGCCGCTTGTCCTCCGGGGCCCCGGACTCCGCGCCCCGTCGGCCTCGGCCTCGTCCTCGTCGTCCTCCTCGTCCTCCAGGCGTTCCTCGAAGTAGCCGGAGATACCGCCGACGATCAGATACGTCAGCAGACCGGCCACACCGGAGAGCAGCACGGTGGCGGACTTGTCGCCACCGGCGTGGGACACGTCGGTGGCGACGGTGGTGGCCGCGAGCAGCAGCGCGCCGAGGGCGACCACGATGGACAGCTGCGCCAACTTGCCGAGCTTCGCCAGCGGCTTCTCCAGCCACTGGAGCCACTGGATGTCCCGCTCCTCGAAGATGAAGTCGAGGAAGATCATCAGCAGGAACATGCCACCGAAGGCGGCGATGGCGGGTGGGCCGCCGTGACCAGGTGTTCGTAGTGGTCCTTGTTGTTGATCGCCAGGTCAACGGCCTCGTATGGGCTCATCTTGGCCGTGATGGCGACGATGACGATCGGGAAGACCAGCCGCATACCGAAGACGGCGACCAGGATGCCGATGGTCAGGAAGATCTTCTGCCAGAAGGCGTTCATCTTCCGCAGGATTCCGGCGTTGATCACCGCGTTGTCGAACGAGAGCGAAATCTCCAGGATCGAGAGGATCCCGACGATCGCGAGCCCCTTCCACCCCAGAGCACACCGGCCAGAGCCAATCCGGCCGCCGTGATGGCGAATGACCAACCAAAGGTTTTCAGGAGCACTGGCTACCCATTCCTTCTCCGTAGGGTCTCCCGCGCGCTGTCACGCGGCTTTACGAAACGTTGACCCCGAAGTCTAGAGCGATGCCGCGCAGTCCGGACGCGTACCCTGGCCCACCGCTCTGAACTTCCACTCGGCCCCGTACCGGTACACCTCGCCGAAGATCATCGCCGTCTCGCTCGACGCGTCCTCCGACAAGTCGTACCGGGCCAACTCCTGCCCGTCCGTCTGGTTCACCACACGGATAAAGGCGTTACTGACCTGACCGAACGTCTGCCGCCGGGTGTCCGCGTCATAGATCGACACGGGAAATACGATTTTGTCGACGTTCGTGGGGACCTTGGTCAGGTCGACCAGGATCGACTCGTCGTCACCGTCGCCCTCCCCGTCAGGTTGTCCCCGGTGTGCTCCACCGAGCCCTCAGGGCTCTTGAGGTTGTTGTAGAAGACGAAGTACTCGTCACCGAGCACCCGGCCCGAGCCGCACAGCAGCGCGCTGGCGTCCAGGTCGAAGGGCGCTCCGGTGGTGGAGCGCGCGTCCCAACCCAGGCCGACGAGGACCTTGGTGAGATTCGGAGCGGCCTTGCTGAGGGAGACGTTGCCCCTTGGCGAGCGTGACGCCCATGGTCGTTTTTCCTCCCCGTGTGGAGCGTGTGGCGGCAGCGACCGGCGCCGCACTCCCTTCTTCCGGGCGGGGTGCGGCGCCGGATGTGACTGTCCCGTACTCGCCGCGCCCGGACGGGCGGCGCGCGGCGCACGGAAGCGGGTCAGACGTTGACGCCGAAGTCCTGCGCGATGCCGCGCAGTCCGGAGGCGTACCCTGGCCGATGGCCCGGAACTTCCACTCCGCCCCGTTCCGGTACAGCTCGCCGAAGACCATGGCGGTCTCGGTCGAGGCGTCCTCGGACAGGTCGTAGCGGGCCAGCTCCTTGTCGTCGGCCTGGTTCACCACGCGGATGAAGGCGTTGCGCACCTGGCCGAAGCTCTGCTGGCGGGTCTCGGCGTCGTAGATCGAGACCGGGAAAACGATCTTCTCGACATCGGCCGGCACGGCGGCCAGGTTCACCTTGATCTGCTCGTCGTCGCCCTCGCCCTCACCGGTGATGTTGTCGCCGGTGTGCTCCACGGAGCCGTCGGGGCTCTTGAGGTTGTTGAAGAAGACGAAGTTCTGGTCGTTGGTGACCTTGCCCTCGCCGTTGGTCAGCAGGGCGCTGGCGTCGAGGTCGAAGTCGGTACCGGTGGTGGTGCGGGCGTCCCAGCCCAGACCGACGATGACCGCGGTCAGGTTCGGGGCTTCCTTGGTCAGCGAGACGTTGCCGCCCTTGCTGAGGCTGACTCCCACGAGTCCTCCCAAAAGGTTCGTCAGGAGCACTGCGTGCCCCTTTACATTGCTATTGCGGATGCCGTCGGATCCCACAGGATCAACGTGTGGATCCTAGTGAGCGGTTCCCTCAGCTGTTCAGGCTTTCGAGGGCCTTCGCGTAGTCGTTCAGGTCGCGGGCGTCGGGCAGGCCGTTGACGACCGTCCAGCGCACCACGCCCTCCTTGTCGATGACGAAGGTGCCGCGCACGGCGCAGCCCTTCTCCTCGTCGAACACCCCGTACTCCTGGCTGACCCGGCCGTGCGGCCAGAAGTCCGACAGCAGCGGGTACTCCAGGCCGTCGCGCTCGGAGTAGACGCGCAGGCTGAACGGCGAGTCGACGGAGACCGCCAGCAGCTGCACGTCGTCGTTGACGAACGTGGGCAGCTGGTCGCGCAGCGCGCACAGCTCGCCGGTGCAGACCCCACTGAAAGCGAACGGGTAGAAGAGCAGCACGACGTTCTTCTCGCCGCGGAAGTCGGAGAGCCTGACCAACTCGCCGTGCTGGTTCTTCAGCTCGAACTCGGGGCTTTCGTACCGACCTCTATCGCCATGGGACATCCCTTCGCTCGGCGTGCACACGGAAACGCGTCCACCCTACGCACCCTACGCGCGAAGCCCCTTCCGCCGTCGCGCGGAGAAGGGGCTTCACGGGAGATGTCGCCGCGGCGCGGCGCCGGCGCCGCGGGCGCCGGCGCCGCGGGCGGCGGCGTTCGGGCGGGCGCGCGGGGCTCAGCGCTTGCCGGAGCGAGCGGCCTTCGGGGTGATCAGGCGGCTGACGGTCCAGTCCTTGCCCGCGCTGAAGCTCTTCGTCTGGGACAGGCCCGCGGTGGTCGCGGCCTCGTTGATGTCGCTGGGCTCGACATAGCCGTCACGCCCCGTCTTGGGGTCAGCAGCCAGACCGGGTCGCCGTCGTCGATCATCTGGAGGGCGTCCACCAGCGCGTCCGTCAGGTCCCCGTCGCTATCCCGGAACCACAGCAAAACGGCGTCGGCCACATCGCCGTAGTCCTCGTCGACGAGTTCCTGCCCGGTGATCTCCTCGATGGCCTCGCGGAGCTCCTGGTCGACATCGTCGTCGTAGCCGATCTCCTGGACCACCTGCTCGGCCTGGAAACCCAGCCTCGCGGCAGGGTTGGTCCGCTCCTCCGCGTGGTCCGCGGTCGCGCTCACGGATTGCCTCCTGTCATCTTGCGTTCACTCACTGCATCGCTGTACGCCTCGCGCGTGCGCGAAGCATTGGGCGTAGTCCACACGGGCGGGGCGGATCGCGCAAGTACCCGGCCAGCGATCCCGCCCAAACGTTGACGTGTCGACGCAACTCCCATCATGAAGGTACCCAGCGCGGTGAGCTGAACCACACCGTAATGTCCGTCTTGCGAGGTTGTACGGCCAGCTTACGTCGCACCGAGCCGAACGGCCGTACCAAGGCGACCTCCATCGTGGGCGTATGGTTTCGATTTGGCCGTCGCACGCCGACCGGCCACGCAGAGCCGGTCTCTATGGGGCGGCGGGGTTACCTCCCAGTAGAGGTGACGGGCCGCTCAAGCTCGGTACACGATGGAGATCGGCGCGACACAGCAGAGCACGAATCCGTAGGCGTGCAGAGCACGACCGAAACAGCGAAGGAATAGCGTGGCTTCCGGATCCGATCGCAACCCGATCATCATTGGCGGCCTTCCCAGCCAGGTCCCGGACTTCGATCCAGAAGAGACCAGGAGTGGCTCGACTCGCTCGACGCAGCCGTCGATGAGCGAGGCCGGGAACGCGCCCGCTACCTGATGCTCCGCCTGATCGAGCGCGCCCGCGAGAAGCGGGTCGCCGTGCCCGAGATGCGCAGCACGGACTACGTCAACACCATCGCGACCAAGGATGAGCCGTTCTTCCCCGGCAACGAGGAGATCGAGCGCAAGATCCTGAACGCGACCCGCTGGAACGCGGCCGTGATGGTCTCCCGCGCCCAGCGTCCCGGCATCGGTGTCGGTGGCCACATCGCCACCTTCGCCTCCTCGGCCTCGCTGTACGACGTGGGCTTCAACCACTTCTTCCGCGGCAAGGACGCGGGCGACGGCGGCGACCAGATCTTCTTCCAGGGCACGCGTCGCCCGGCATCTACGCTCGCGCGTACCTGCTCGACCGCCTCACCGACCAGCATCTGGACGGTTTCCGGCAGGAGAAGTCCAAGGCCGGTCACGCGCTGTCCAGCTATCCGCACCCGCGGTCGATGCCGGACTTCTGGGAGTTCCCCACGGTCTCCATGGGGCTCGGCCCGCTCGGCGCGATCTTCCAGGCGCGGATGAACCGTTATATGGAGGCGCGCGGCGTCGCCGACACCTCCGCCTCGCACGTGTGGGCGTTCCTCGGCGACGGCGAGATGGACGAGCCGGAGTCGCTCGGCCAGCTGTCCCTGGCCGCCCGTGAGGGCCTGGACAACCTGACCTTCGTCGTCAACTGCAACCTCCAGCGGCTCGACGGCCCGGTGCGCGGCAACGGCAAGATCATCCAGGAACTGGAGTCGCAGTTCCGCGGCGCCGGCTGGAACGTCATCAAGCTGATCTGGGACCGCAGCTGGGACCCGCTGCTGGCCCAGGACCGCGACGGGGTGCTGGTCAACAAGCTCAACACCACGCCCGACGGGCAGTTCCAGACGTACGCGACCGAGACCGGCTCGTACATCCGCGACCACTTCTTCGGCGACGACCACCGGCTGCGCAACATGGTCGCCGGGCTGTCGGACGACCAGATCCTGCACCTGGGGCGCGGCGGCCACGACCACCGCAAGATCTACGCGGCGTACAAGGCGGCCCGTGAGCACAAGGGCCAGCCGACGGTGATCCTCGCCCAGACCATCAAGGGCTGGACGCTCGGCCCGAACTTCGAGGGCCGCAACGCGACCCACCAGATGAAGAAGCTGACGGTCGCCGACCTCAAGGGCTTCCGCGACCGGCTGCACCTGCCGATCTCGGACAGCGAGCTGGAGTCCGGCCTGCCGCCGTACTACCACCCGGGGCGCGACTCCGAGGAGATCCAGTACATGCACGACCGCCGCAAGGAGTGCGGTGGCTACGTGCCGACCCGGATGGTGCGCGCCAAGCCGCTCCAGCTGCCGGGCGACAAGACGTACGCGGCGGTGAAGAAGGGTCGGGGCAGCAGTCGATCGCCACCACCATGGCGTTCGTCCGGCTGTTGAAGGACCTCATGCGGGACAAGGAGATCGGCAAGCGCTTCGTGCCGATCGCCCCGACGAGTACCGCACCTTCGGCATGGACTCGCTCTTCCCGTCGGCCAAGATCTACTCGCCGCTGGGCCAGCTGTACGAGTCGGTGGACCGCGAGCTGTTGCTGGCGTACAAGGAGTCGCCGACCGGGCAGATGCTGCACGACGGCATCTCCGAGGCGGGCTGTACGGCCTCGCTGATCGCGGCGGGCTCCGCGTACGCCACGCACAACGAGCCGCTCATCCCGGTGTACGTCTTCTACTCGATGTTCGGCTTCCAGCGCACGGGCGACCAGTTCTGGCAGATGGCCGACCAGCTCGCGCGCGGTTTCGTACTCGGCGCGACCGCCGGACGCACGACCCTGACCGGTGAGGGTCTCCAGCACGCGGACGGCCACTCGCAGCTGCTCGCCTCGACCAACCCGGCGTGCGTCGCGTACGACCCGGCGTTCGGCTACGAGATCGCGCACATCGTGCAGGACGGCCTGCGGCGGATGTACGGCGAGCACGCCGCGGACGAGGACCCGAACGTCTTCTACTACATCACCGTCTACAACGAGCCGATCCAGCACCCGGCCGAGCCGGAGAACGTGGACCGCGAGGGCATCCTCAAGGGCCTGTACCGCTTCAAGCAGGCCGAGGGCGGCGCCATCCCGGCGCAGATCCTCGCCTCCGGCGTGGCGGTGCCGTGGGCGGTCGAGGCGCAGCGGGTGCTCGCCGAGGAGTGGAACGTCAAGGCGGACGTCTGGTCGGCGACCTCCTGGAACGAGCTGCGCCGCGACGCGGTGGAGACCGAGGAGCACAACCTGCTGCACCCGGAGGAGGAGCAGCGCGTGCCGTACGTGACGCGCAAGCTCGCCGGCGCCGAGGGTCCGAAGGTGGCCGTCTCCGACTGGATGCGGGCCGTTCCCGACCAGATCGCGCGCTGGGTGCCGGGGACGTACCAGTCGCTGGGCGCCGACGGCTTCGGCTTCGCCGACACGCGCGGCGCGGCCCGCCGGTTCTTCCACATCGACGCCCAGTCGATCGTGCTCGGCGTGCTCACCGAGCTGGCCAGGGAGGGCAAGGTCGACCGCTCGGTGCTGAAGCAGGCGCTGGACCGGTACCAGCTGCTGGACGTGGCGGCGGCCGATCCCGGCGCCGCGGGCGGCGACGCGTAACACGCGGTGGACCCACGGGCCCCGGCCGGAGCGATCCGGCCGGGGCCCGCGTCGTCTCAGTTCTCCTCAGTTCTCCCAGATCTTGAACGCCCGTACCCGGTAGGGGATTCGGTGTCCACGATCCGGACGGGTGGGTGTCGAACTCGCCCGTCTCGGCGCACACGGCGCTCTGGTAGGTGGTGACGGGCCGTCCCGTGCGGTTCGCCAGCGACCCGGCGGTGGCGCCGGACGGCAGCGGCACGCAGGACTCGATCTCGGTACCGGCCAGCTCATGGGTGGTGCGGCCACCAGTGAAGCCGTCGTGCCGCCACAGGCAGAGCTGGCCCGCGCCGCAGGCGCCAGCCGCGGCGGGCGCTGCCCGCCGGACTGCTGCCGCGGGTGGGCCGTGGCGGCGCGGCGGCGGTGACGGTGGTGACGGTGACGGCCATCAGGGCGAGGGCCATATTGGCGCGCTTCAGGGTCTTCACGCGGTTCGCGCGCTTGGTGTCGTTCATCGCCTTCATTCGGTTCTCTCCCCGTGTGGAATCTGCGGACGCGACGCAGCCTCACGGCCGACTCCCGCTCGCCACAAGGAAATTGATCAAGGCCAACCCTGATAGGGCGCTCCCGCGCGGCCCTCGCGGCCGTCTCCCCGGCCCCGGGCCGGTGTTGACGACATAGCGGGTCATGTCATAACACCCGACTATTGCCCTCAATCAAACGTGAGATGAATCACGGACTTTGCCGACGGGCGCCAGACGTCTCCTAGGGTGTCCCGCGGTGACTTCCATTCCGGAGCTCGGCGCTCCTACCCCGCTTCCGCCGTCTGGCGCACGCTGCTCGCGCTGTCGGTGGTCTTCGTCCTGCTCGCCACGACGGGCTGGACGGCCGTACGGGCGGGCGCGGAGCCATGGACCCGCTCGCGGTGTCGCTGAGCGCCTGGAAGAAGGGTACGTGGGCGGGCGCCACCTGCCGGACCCGTACGGCTCGGCGCCCCGGCTCGCCCGGTTCTTCCGCTCGCTCACCGCGGCGCAGCGCGACCACCTGGTGCGGAGGTACCCGCTCGTGGTCGGCAACACCAACAGGGCGCCCGTCGCGCTGCGTTACCGCGCCAACCGGATCGCCCTCGCCCAGGCCCGACGGGTCGAGCTGAAACGGATGCGCGACCCCGCGCTCACCCCGCTCGGCCGCGACGAGGCCACGCGCCGCATGCACCGCTACGCCTCGATGCTCGACGGCGGGCGGCAGATCCTCGCCTTCGACCCCTCCGGTTCGGGGCGGGCCGCCGAGGTCTTCGGGGACCTCGCGCACGCCCGCCGGGTCTCCGTCGTGGTGCCGGGGTCGACAGCGACATCCTGAACTTCGAGAAGACCGGCCGGACGTACTCCGCGCCGGTCGGGATGGCCCGCTCGCTCTACACCTCCGAGCGGTACCTGTCCCCGAACGGGGACAACGCCGTCATCGCCTGGGCCGACTACACCGCCCCCGACGGCATCGGCATGGACGCCGCCACCGGACGCCTCGCCACCTGGGGCGCGCTGCGGCTGCGGGCCCTGGTCAAGGGTTGCCGACGGGGCCCGGGTGTCGCTGATGTGCCACAGCTACGGCTCGGTGGTCTGCGGCATCGCGGCCCGCGAACTGCCGCGTTCGGTCAGCGACATCGCCGTCGCGGGCAGCCCCGGCATGCGCGCCGACCACGCGTCCGACCTGGGCACGCGGGCGCGCGTGTGGGCGATGCGGGACGCCGACGACTGGATCGAGGACGTGCCGCACCTGGAGGTCGCGGGCCTGGGGCACGGCGCCGACCCGGTCTCCTCCGGGTTCGGCGCCCGGTGCTGTCTGCCCGCGGAGCGGACGGACACGGCGGATATTTCGAGCCGAATACGACGAGCCTCGCCAACTTCGCGGAGATCGGCGTCGGCGCCGTCTCGTCCGTGAGCTGCGCCGATGGCCATCAGTGCGCTGCCGCTACCGGCTGATCCCGGACAGTTGAGGAAAAATTCGTTTGACGCGCGTAGCGCACTGGAGGGGACGTGCGGGCCACCGCCGCATACGATGAGCCGCATGGGTGATGTGCTGGCCGGTTTTCAGACCGTCTGGGAGTTCGACACCGACTCCGTACTCATCCGCTTCGAACGGGGATCCGCACGCCGAAGCTGCTCCAGGCGCTCGGTGAACGCCGCGTCCCCTACGAGGCGCTGACCGCGGTGGAGGTCGCTCCCGGCAAGCGCGGGACGGTGGTGCTGCGCGCCGTGCCGAGGCCGGGCGCCGATCCGCTGATGGACGCCGCCGACGGCCAGCTCAAGGACGGGTACGACCCGTACCGGCTGGTGCTGCCCGCCGAGCGCGAGACGCTGGCCGAGTACTACGCGGACGAGATGCGGGCCGTCCTCGGCCCGTCCACCGCCGCCCCTGCGACACCTACCTGGTCACCGCGCCCGCGCCGCCGCTGTCCTTCAAGGCGTACGACGGCAAGGCGTCCTTCGACGGCAAGGCGGTCACCTTCCGCTGGTTCTGGACCGGCGCCTCGTCCACCAAGTGGAAGGCCGGGGACCAGCGGTTCCGGATCGACGAGCTGACCGGCGTCCAGTGGCGCTCACCGGAGATCTTCAACGGCTACCTGCGGCTCGTCGAGCGCGGGGCCGAGGAGGACCAGCGGGCGAGCGAGGCGGACCAGGACCCGGCGGCCGTGGTGTTCGGCATGGGATACGGGCTGGTCCACGAGTCGCTGCCGTTCGCCGCGGCGGTGCTGGAGGCGGTGCGCGCGGCGGGCCCCACCCAGACCGACAACGGGGCCGGGGCCGAGCCGGTGCCCGCGGCCATGGCGGCCGTACGGGCGGGCCGCCGCGATCCGGCCGACATCGCCGACCGGATCCGGCACCTGGGCGAGCTGCACACGGCGGGGCTGCTCACGGACGACGAGTTCAGCGCCAAGAAGGCGCAGTTGCTCGCCGAGCTGTGACCGGCCCGTGAGCCGGTGAGCGCCCCGGCGTGGGCGTCCCCGCGGTCTAGGGCGTTTCTGATGGCTCTTGGTCCGCTGAGGGCCGAGCGTCGGCGCAACGCGAGCCCACTCACGAGACGCCGACTGTTCCGCCGGACGCACCGATGACAGCCATCTGACGGTTACAAGAGCCGTCAGAAACGGCCTAGTCGCGGCCCTCCGGGGTCATCGAGGTGTCCGCGTAGCGACCGCCGGCGACCTGGCCCGCGATCGGCTCCAGCGCCGCCAGCTCCTCCTCGGCCAGCTCGATCCGGGTCGCGGCCAGGTTCTCCTCGATCCGGCCGCGCTTGCGGGTACCGGGGATCGGCACCACGGTCAGCCCCTCCCAGACCCGCGCCCGCTGCTGCACCCAGGCCAGCGCGATCTGCCCGAGCGTGGCGCCGCGCGCCTCGGCGATCCGGCGCAGGGGCGCCAGGAGCGCGGCGTTGGCGGCGGCGTTGTCGCCCGTGAAGCGGGCTGCGACCTGCGGAAGTCTCCGTCGGCCAGGTCCGTTTCGGCGTTGTTGAAGGACCCGGTGAGGAAGCCGCGGCCGAGCGGCGAGTACGGCACGAGCGCGACGCCCAGCTCGCGCGCGGTGCCCGCGATCGTCTCGCCCCCGCCCGCTCCGTCTCCACGTCTCGGCTGAACAGCGACCACTCCGACTGGAGCGCCGCGATCGGGTGCACCGCGTGCGCGGCGCGCAGCTCGCGCGCGGTGACCTCGCTCAGGCCCAGGTGCCCCACCTTGCCCTCGGCGACCAGCTCGGCCATGGTGCCGACGCTCTCCTCCAGCGGCACCTCGGGGTTGCGCCGGTGCATGTAGTACAGGTCGATGTGGTCCACGCCGAGCCGCCGCAGGCTGCCCTCGACCGCCGCGCGGACGTACGCGCGGTCGTTGCGGATCTCGGTCCTGCCGTACGGGTCGTCCCTGTCGCGCACGAGGGCGAACTTGGTGGCCAGCGTCAGCCGGTCCCGGTTGGCCCGTACGAACGGGGCGATGAACTCCTCGTTGCCGCCGAACCCGTAGACGTCGGCGGTGTCGTAGAGCGTGACGCCCAGTTCCAGCGCCCGCTCCAGCGTGGCCCGCGCCTCGGTCTCGTCCGTCGGCCCGTACGCCCAGCTCATGCCCATGCAGCCGAGGCCCTGCACCCCACCTCGGGGCCGTCGGTGCCCAGCTTCGCGGTCGTGATCCGTCCGTTGCCCATGTAAGCCTTCAGGCCCTCTCCGACACCCGGCGGGCGTCAGCGTAGGTATCGATCTTGACGTCGAGAACGTCGAGCGTGCTGCGCAGCTCCGCGATCCGCTCCCGTACGTTCTCGCGGTGCGCGGTCAGCAGTTCCTCCCGCTCGGCGAAGGTGTGCCGCCCTCCCGGACCAGCTCGGCGTAGCGCACCATGTCGGCGACCGGCATGCCGGTCAGCCGCAGCTTCCCGACGAGGCCCAGCCACTCCAGGTCGCGGTTGCTGAAGCGGCGCTGCCCGGTGTGGGTCCGGTCCACGTGCGGCATCAGCCCGATCCGCTCGTACCAGCGCAGGGTGTGGGCGGACAGGCCGGTGAACGCGACCACCTCACTGATCGTGTAGCGGTCCTGTCCGTCGGGGCGGGGCGCTGGGGCGGCGCGGCGCAGACATCCGCGCCGGTCGCCGCGCTCTCGGTCACGGTCATGCCGCTTCACCTCTTCGGCGTTGGAAGGTCGGACACCCTGACGACCCGGTCAACGCTAAAGACCTGGAGTGCACTCCAAGCAAGCACGGAATTGACGCAATCTTGAAGGCCCTAAGCTCTGCCCCATGGAGAGCCTGCAACAGATAGGGACCTGGCCGGTGCCGACGGCCGCCGCCGTCGTGGTGACGGCGGACGGCGCGGTGGCCGGATCGTACGGCCCGGCCGACCACCGTTTCCCGCTCGCCTCGGTCACCAAGCCGATCGCCGCGTACGCCGCGCTCGTCGCCGTCGAGGAGGGCGCGGTCGAGCTGGACGAGGCCGCGGGCCCCGAGGGCGCCACGGTCCGCCATCTGCTCGCGCACTCCTCCGGGCTCGCCTTCGACGAGCCGCGGATCATGGCCGCGCCGGGCACCCGGCGGCTGTACTCCAACACCGGCTTCGAGGCGCTCGGCGACCACATCGCCGAGGCGGCCGGGATCCCTTCGCCGAGTACGCCCGGCAGGCGGTGCTGGAGCCGCTCGGCATGGCCGCCACCGACCTGACCGGCTCCCCGCCAAGGACGGCGTGTCCACCGCGGCCGACCTGGCGCGCTTCGCCGCCGAACTCCAGGCGCCGCGGCTGCTGGCGGCCGAGACCGTCGCCGAGGCCACCCGCGTCGTCCACCCGGGCTGAACGGGGTGCTCCCGGGCTACGGGCACCAGAAGCCGAACGACTGGGGGCTTGGGTTCGAGATCCGCGACGGGAAGGCGCCGCACTGGACGGGCGCGACCTCCTCGCCGCGCACGTTCGGGCACTTCGGGCAGTCCGGGACGTTCCTGTGGGTCGACCCGGAGGCGGGCGCGGCGTGCGCCGTGCTCACGGACCGGGCGTTCGGGCCCTGGGCCGTGGAGGTCTGGCCCGCGCTGACGGACGCGGTCCTCGCCGAACTCCGCGGCCACGGGCGCACCGCCCCGCCGCGGCCCCGGCTCAGCCGTAGACCGGCTCGGCGTGCATCTCCCACACCAGCAGCTCCGCGGCGGTGACGCCACGGGCCACCAGGCCGCGGGCGTCGTCCACGCGCGCCGCGTCGCCGGGCGCCAGCGACTCCCGCCGAGCCCGCCTCGCCGCGCACCACGTGCACGTACACCCAGGGCGCGTCCGGCAGCGCGGTGCGCTCCCGGCCCGCAGCCGCCGCACGTGCAGGACGGCCTCGGCGCGGCTGAGGGCGTACGGCGTGCCATCGGCTATGCCGCGCACCACCTCGTACTCCGGCTCGCCGCCGGGAGCGCCGGGCGTCAGCCACATCTGGACGAAGCGCAACGGCTCGGCGCCCGCGTTCCACTCGCTGTGCCGCACGCCGCTCCCGGCGGAGAGCCGCTGTACGTCACCGGGGCGGATCACGGTGGCGTGGCCCCGGGGAGGTGTCCCGGTGGGTCAGCTCGCCCTCCACGACCCAGGTGACGATCTCCAGGTCGCGGTGCGGGTGTTCGGCGAAGCCCGCGCCGGGCGCGAGCCGCTCCTCGTTACAGGCGACCAGCGGCCCGAACCGCACGTTGTCCGGATCGTAGAACCCCGCGAAGGAGAAGGCGTGCCGGGTGCCGACGCCCGCCCGTCGCCGCCCCGGTACCGCTCCTGGGACCGCTGCAACCGCATCATCCGTCCCACGGTAGTCGGCCCCCGCGAGTCCGTCGTCCCCGCGCCTCTCCCCGCCCCGTCCTTCCAGGTGTCCCCTGCCCCGCGAGCCCGCCACCCGATAAGGCAGTCTTGTCCTCGTGCCTGAACCCGCTGCCCCAACCCGCACCCGCACAGCGCCACGTTGCGCCGGCTGGAGAAGTCCTCAGGAAAGCTGGCCGCCAACGCCATCGCGCGCATGGACCAGCAGCTGCCGTGGTACCGGGCGATGCCACCGGAGAACCGTTCCTGGATCGGCCTGGTCGCCCAGGCGGGCATCGCCGCGTTCACCGAGTGGTTCCGGCACCCCGAGGCCCCGCAGGCCATCAGCACCGACGTCTTCGGCACGGCGCCGCGCGAGCTGACCCGCGCCATCACCCTGCGGCAGACGGTCGAGATGGTGCGCACCACCATCGAGGTCATGGAGTCGGCGATCGACGACGTGGCCGCGCCGGGCGACGAGTCGGCGCTGCGCGAGGCGCTGCTGGTGTACGCGCGGGAGATCGCCTTCGCCACCGCGCAGGTGTACGCGCAGGCCGCCGAGGCCCGCGGCGCGTGGGACGCCCGGCTGGAGTCGCTGGTGGTCAACGCGGTGCTCTCCGGCGAGGCCGACGAGGGCGCGCTCTCCCGGGCCGCCGCGCTGGGCTGGAACTCCCCGAGCACGTGTGCGTGGTCCTGGGCACCGCCCCGGACGGGGACAGCGAACTGACCGTGGAGGCGATCCGGCGGGCCTCGCGCCACGCCAAACTCCAGGTCCTCACCGGCGTGCTGGGCAACCGGCTGGTGGTCGTGGCGGGCGGCTCGGACAATCCGCTGCGTACGGCGAAGGCGCTGATCGGGCCGTTCGCGCCGGGCCCGGTGGTGGCCGGGCCCGTGGTCGGCGACCTGGTGGCGGCGACCCGCTCGGCGGGCGCCGCGGCGGCCGGGCTGAAGGCGTGCGCCGCCTGGCCCGACGCGCCGCGCCCGGTGCTCGCCGACGACCTCCTCCCCGAGCGCGCCATGGCCGGTGACCCGGCCGCGCGCGATCAGCTGGTGGAGGAGATCTACAGACCGCTGGAGGAGGCTGGGTCCGCTCTGCTGGAGACGCTGAGCGTGTACCTGGAGCAGGCGAGCAGCCTGGAGGGGCGGCGCGGATGTTGTTCGTCCACCCCAACACCGTGCGCTACCGGCTGCGACGTGTGACGGACGTCACCGGATGGTCGCCTTCCGACGTACGGTCCGCTTTCACGCTGCGTATCGCGCTGATCCTGGGACGTCTCGTGACGGGGACGCCAAACCGTAGCTCTTTGTTTGACCCCAACAATTCCCTTGGCGGTTCTTCGTCCCTGTCCTCACGGGCGGCGGGGACCGCCTCCAAGAGAGTGTGAGAGTGCTCGTACTCGTCGCTCCCGGCCAGGGCGCCCAGAAGCCCGGCTTCCTGACCCCTTGGCTCGACCTCCCCGGCGTCACCGAACGTCTGACATGGTGGTCGGCCGTATCCGGCATCGACCTGATCCACTACGGCACCAAGGCGGACGAGGAGGAGATCCGGGACACCGCCGTCGCCCAGCCGCTGCTGGTCGCCGCCGCGCTGTTCTCCGCCCGCGCGCTGCTGGAGGTGCCGAGCCGCCGGAAGGCGGCGCACCGGCCCGCCCGACGTGGTGGCCGGGCACAGCGTCGGTGAACTGGCCGCCGCCGCCCTGGCCGGTGTGGTCAGCGACGAGGCCGCCATGGTGCTCGTACGCAGGCGCGGCCAGGCGATGGCCGAGGCCGCCGCCCAGGCGGAGACCGGCATGGCCGCGGTGCTCGGCGGCGAGCGCGACGAGGTCGTCGCCCACCTGGCCAAGCACGGCCTGACCCCGGCGAACGTCAACGGCGCCGGGCAGATCGTGGCCGCCGGTACCGCGGAGCAGCTCGCGGCGCTGGCCGAGGACAAGCCGGAGGGTGCGCCGCGTCGTACCGTTGAAGGTGGCGGGCGCGTTCCACACCGACCACATGGCCCCGCGGTGGCGGCCCTGAGACACTGGTCCCGGGCGTCCCGGTGGCCGACCCCGCATCACGTACGTCTCCAACCGGGACGGCCGCGCCGTGACCTCGGGAACGGAGATCGCGCAGCGTCTGGTCGCCCAGGTGTCCAACCCGGTCCGCTGGGACCTGTGCATGGAGACCTTCCAGGACCGCGGGGTCACCGCGATCATCGAGGTGGCCCGGGCGGGACCCTCGTCGGCATCGCCAAGCGGGCTCTGCCGGGCGTCAGGACACTGGCGCTCAAGTCCCCGGAAGACCTCGACGCGGCCCGCGCGCTCCTCGCCGAGCACGCCGCGCCCGTTGCCGAGACACCGGCCGAATAGGAGCACCCAGAGCCATGACCGCGAAGATCAAGCCCGCCAAGGGCGCCCCCACGCGTATTCTCGGCGTCGGCGGCTACCGCCCGACGCGAGTGGTGCCGAACGAAGAGATCCTCAAACACATCGACTCCTCCGACGAGTGGATCCGCAGCCGCTCCGGCATCGCCACCCGGCACTGGGCGGGCCCCGAGGAGACGGTGGCCGCGATGTCCGTCGAGGCGGGCGGAAAGGCGATCGCGGACGCGGGTCTCCGGCCGGAGCAGGTCGACGCCGTCATCATCTCGACCGTCTCGCACTTCAAGCAGACCCCGCGATCGCCACCGAGATCGCCTCCTGCTGGGCACGGGCGCGCCCGCCGCGTTCGACATCTCGGCCGGCTGCGCGGGCTTCGGCTACGGCCTGACCCTCGCCAAGGGCATGATCGTCGACGGCAGCGCGAGCCACGTGCTGGTGATCGGCGTGGAGCGGCTGTCGGACCTCACCGACAAGGAGGACCGCAGCACGGCCTTCCTGTTCGGCGACGGCGCGGGCGCGGTCGTGGTGGGCCCGGCCGCCGAACCCGCCATCGGCCCCACCGTGTGGGGCTCGGACGGCGAGAAGGCGGGCACCATCACCCAAACCGTGGCCTGGGACCGGTTCCGTATCGGCGACCCGGACCAGCTGCCGCTGGACTCCCGGGGCGAGGTGAAGTTCCCGGCCATCGCGCAAGAGGGCCAGACGGTCTTCCGCTGGGCGGTGTTCGAGATGGCGAAGGTCGCCCAGCAGGCCCTGGACGAGGCCGGGGTGGACGCCGCCGACCTCGACGTGTTCATCCCGCACCAGGCGAACATGCGGATCATCGACTCGATGGTCAAAACCCTCAAACTGCCGGACCACGTCACGGTCGCCCGTGACGTCGAGACCACCGGCAACACCTCGGCCGCCTCCATCCCGCTCGCCATGGGCGGCTGTTGGCGACGGGCAGGCGAAGAGCGGTGACACCGCGCTCGTCATCGGCTTCGGGCGGGGCTCGTCTACGCAGCGACGGTCGTGACCCTCCCTAGCCATCGATCCACGCAGCCCGCAAGAGTCGGACGCTGCGCACTCACCGCAACACACGAAGAAGGAGCGCCGCTATGGCCGACAACAAGGAGATCCTCGAAGGTCTCGCCGAGATCGTCAACGAGATCGCCGGTATCCCGACCGAGGACGTCGAGCTGGAGAAGTCCTTCACGGACGACCTGGACGTCGACTCCTGTCCATGGTCGAGGTCGTCGTCGCCGCCGAAGAGCGTTTCGACGTCAAGATCCCGGACGACGACGTCAAGGGCCTGAAGACCGTCGGCGACGCCGTCGACTACATCGTCAAGCACCAGAGCTGAGCCGAGCGCTCGTCGCCACCCCGCGCGGTGTGGCTGGCCCAGCACACTCCTAGACGTGGAGAGAGATCCCTGTGAACCCGATCAACCGGACCGTGGTCGTCACTGGAATCGGCGCAACCACACCGCTGGGTGGCGACAGCGCATCGACCTGGGAGGCCCTGCTCGCCGGACGTTCCGGTGTGGGCCCCTGGAGCAGGAGTGGGCCGAGGAGCTGCCGGTCCGTATCGCGGCGGAGATCGCGGTCGAGCCCGGCACGATCATCCCCGCCCGCAGGCCCGCAAGCTGGACCGCTCGGCGCAGTTCGCCCTCATCGCGGCGCGTGAGGCGTGGGCCGACGCGGGCTTCACCGCCAAGGCGGGCGAGGACACCGCGGTCGACCCCGAGCGGCTCGGCGCGGTCGTCGCGTCCGGGATCGGCGGCGTGACCACGCTGCTGGGCCAGTACGACATCCTGCGCGAGAAGGGCGTCCGCAAGGTGTCGCCGCACACCGTGCCGATGCTGATGCCCAACAGCCCGGCGGCCAACGTCGGCCTGGAGTTCGGCGCCCGCGCCGGGTGCACACCCGGTCAGCGCCTGCGCCTCCGGCGCCGAGGCGATCGGCTACGCCATCGAGATGATCCGCACCGGCCGCGCTGACGTGGTGGTCGCGGGCGGCACCGAGGCGGCGGTCCACCCGCTGCCCATCGCGGCCTTCGGCAACATGATGGCGATGTCGAAGAACAACGACGACCCGCAGGGCGCCTCGCGCCCGTTCGACACCGGCCGGGACGGCTTCGTCCTCGGCGAGGGCTCCGGCATCGTCGTGCTGGAGTCGGCCGAGCACGCCGCCGCGCGCGGCGCCGGTGTACGCGGAGGCCGTCGGCCAGGGCATCTCGGCCGACGCCCACCACATCACCCAGCCCGAGCCGTCCGGCAGCGGCATCGCGCACGCGCTGCGGAACCTGCTGGAGCGCACCGACCTCAAGCCCGTCGAGATCGCGCACGTCAACGCGCACGCGACGTCGACGCCGCAGGGCGACATCGGCGAGGTCAAGGCGCTGCGTTCGGTCCTCGGGCACGACGTGGACCACATGGCGGTCTCCGCCACGAAGTCGATGACCGGGCACCTGCTGGGCGGCGCGGGCGGCGTGGAGACGGTGGCCACGGTGCTGGCCCTGCACCACCGCACGGCCCCGCCGACGATCAACATCGGCGAGCTGGACCCGGAGGCCGACGTGGACATCGTCCGCGACAAGCCGCGCCCGCTGCCGGAGGGCGGCATCGCCGCGCTCAACGACTCGTTCGGCTTCGGCGGCCACAACGTGGTGCTGGCCTTCCGCACCCTGTAGCCACGCTCGCAGGGAGCCCCGGGGCCCGTACGGTCACTCGCTGACCGTACGGGCCCCTGTCGTGCCGGACGCGCCCAGGCGGTCGTCAGTCGTCGAAGCTGGCGAAGTACGAGGCGGCCATGTCCTCGTCGCCGTGGCCCTGTTCGGTGGCGCGGCGGAACCGCTCGGCGCCCGCGGCGGCGACGTCCATCCGCACCCGGCCCGGCGGCCCGCCTCGACGATGAGCCGCGCGTCCTTCTCGGCGGTCCTGGTGGCGAAGCTCGGGGTGAGGTCCCCGCTCATCAACTGGCCCGCCTTGATGCGGAGATACCCCATGTCGAGCGTGCCGCCCGCCACCGCGTCCAGCAAGCCCGCCGGGTCCACGCCGAGCCCCTCGGCGAGGGCCAGCGCCTCGGCGGTGCCGTGGGTGACGGCCAGCACCCAGCTGTTCACGACGAGCTTGAGGCGGGTGGCCGCACCCTCCTCGCCGCGGTCGCCGACCCAGACCGTACGGCCGCCGATCGCGTCGAAGACGGGCGCGAGCGTGACGCGGGCGGGCCGGGACCGGCGGCGAGGACCGTCAGCTGCCCCGCCTCGGCGGGCTGCCTGGTCCCCAGGACGGGCGCGTCCACCAGGGTGAGGCCGTGTTCCCGGGCGAACTCCGCGAGCCCGTCGAGCCCCTCCGTGCCCGCCGTGGTGGCCTGGGCCCACACGTGCCGGGCCGCAGCCCGGGGACGGCCTGCCGCATCGCCTCAAGGGTGGTGGGGCCGTCGTACAGGATCGTCAGGATCACGTCCACGCCGTCGACGGCCTCGGCGGGGCTCGCGGTGACGCGCACGCCGTCCGCCGCGAGCGGTTCGGCCTTGGCGCGGGTGCGGTTCCACGCGCGGACGTCCAGCCCGGCGCGGGCCAGGTTGCGGGCCATGGCCGCGCCCATGATGCCGGTGCCGAGGACGGCCACTGAGGTGGTGTCAGTCATTTTCTTCGGGCTCCTTCGCCTCCGGGGCGCTCCAGTCCCCTTCTTTGGGGCTCCTTCGCCTCCGGGCGCTCCAGTCCCCTTCTTTGGGGCTCCTTCGCCTCCGGGGCGCTCCGGTCCCTGTCGACGGTCGCCCGTGCTCAGCTCTTCGTTCCTCAGAGCCTCCGCGCGCTCCCTTTCGACAGGGCCGCGCCCCTTCGGCTCACTCACCCTGTCCTCAGACCACCTGGTGGAGCCAGCGCACGGGGCGCCCTCGCCCGCGTAGCGGAAGGGCTCCAGCTCGTCGTCCCAGGGCTTGCCGAGGAGCTTGGCGACCTCAGCCTCCAGGTCGGTCTCGCCGCGCGTGGAGCGGACCAGCGCGGCCCGCAGCCGGTCCTCGGGGATGAGGATGTCGCCGTGGATGCCGGTGACGGCGTGGAAGATGCCCAGTTCGGGCGTGGAGCTGTAGCGCTCGCCCTCGGCGGTGGCGCAGGGCTCGGCGGTCACCTCGAAGCGCAGCAGGTGCCAGCCGCGCAGCGCGGAGGCGAGTTTGGAGGCGGTGCCCACCTGCCCCTGCCAGGAGAACTCGGCACGCCAGGTGCCGGGAGAGGCGGGCTGCTTGATCCAGTCGAGGGTGACACGCACGCCGAGAACGCCCGCGATGGCCCACTCGACGTGGGGGCACAGCGCGCGTGGGGCGGAGTGCACGTACAGAACTCCACGTGTCGTCACCGG
The DNA here is from genome assembly GCA_038070365.1 of Streptomyces sp. M19. Lineage (GTDB taxonomy): Bacteria > Actinomycetota > Actinomycetes > Streptomycetales > Streptomycetaceae > Streptomyces. The sequence goes on from JAMYWE010000001.1 coordinate 2,647,321, forward strand.
GACCTCCTGTGCGGTTCGAGGTTCGCCTTCCCCAGCAGCCTCGCTCCCGTACCCATCGCGCCCGGGACAGCATCAGACATTCTGCCCCAATGATCACTCTGGCACCAGCCCGAGGTTACCTGTAGTAAACACCATCGGGCGAAATTTGCCTGAAAAGGGACAGGATGTGACGGTGTGTGATGCATCGGTTGCCGGAACACGCGTGACCCGCTGGGTCGGGGCTCACCTGGCACGGGAAAAGTTACCGCGCGGGGCCACCGGAGGAGTGACGTACCGTCGGTCCTGGATAGATATCACCCATCAGTCGGAGGGAACAGCCATGCGGGCCAGTGCCGCACGCCGGAACCGGCGGGCCACCGCGCGCACCACCGTGCGCGTCGCCGTCACGTTGCTCACCGCGGGCGCCCTCGTGGCCGGCTGTGGGCTGGGGGCGGCGGGCACTCCGACGACTCCTCCCGTAAGGACCACGGCGGTTCGGGCGGCGGGCGCCATCCGGCCGCGGAGCCGACCGGGCCGCGCTGGAACGCCCACCCGGGTCCATCGCCTCCCTCGGCGACTCCATCACCCGCGGCTTCGACACCTGCTCGCTGCTCTCCGACTGCCCCGAGGCGTCGTGGTCGACCGGTACCGAGGTGGACAGCCTCGCCGAGCGGCTGCTGCCCGCCAACGCCCGCTCCGGCGCCGGGGCCCGCAGCTGGAACTACGCCAAGACCGGCGCCCGGATGGCCGACCTGCCCGGCCAGATCAGCACGGCCGTGGCGAAGAAACCGCAGTTGGTGACCGTGCTGATGGGCGCCAACGACGCCTGCCGGGACTCGGTCGACCAGATGACCTCCCCACCGACTACCGCGCCGACTTCACCTCCGCGCTCAAGGACCTGCGCACCTCGCTGCCCGGCGCGCAGGTGTACGTCGCCAGCATCCGGACCTCAAGCGGCTGTGGTCCCAAGGGCGTTCGAACCCGATCGGACGGACCGTCTGGAAGCTGGGGATCTGCCCTCGATGCTCAAGGACGCCTCCTCCGACGACGCCGCGTCCGACAAGCGCCGCCAGCAGGTCGCCGACCGCGTCGACGCGTACAACGGGATCCTGAAGGACGTCTGCGGCAAGGACGCGCTGTGCCGGTACGACAGCGCCGTGCACGACTACCGGTTCACCACCGACGAGTTGAGCACCTGGGACTGGTTCCACCCCAGCAAGGAGGGCCAGCGGCGGCTCGCCGCCATGGCGTACCGGACGATCACCAGGACTGACCCGGCGCGGCGCCCACAACGCCGCGCCGGGCGACCCGCCGCGCCGCTCAGTCCTTGATCTCCACGGCGGCGCGCAGCCTCAGGTCGGCCACCGAGCGGCCCGCGCGCACGGTGTAGCCGCCGGGATCAGCCGCCAGCCGTCCGCGGCCTCGTCCCACACCTCGAACGCCCGCCGCTCCAGCGGGATCCGCACCTCCGCGGCCTCGCCCGGCGCCGCCGCCACCGACGCGAACCCGGCCAGCCAGCGGTCCGGCCGGACGGGCTCACCGGCCGCCGCCGGGGCCTCCAGATAGACCTGGACGACCTCGCGCCCCGGCCGTTCGCCGGTGTTGCGGACCGTGACCGTGACGGCGGCGTCCGCGTCCGTGTCCGCGCCGATCGCCTCGTACGACCAGTCCGTGTACCCCAGGCCGTGGCCGAACCAGTACGCGGGCGCCGCGCCCGACTCCTCGCGCGCCCGCCGCTCCCAGGCCCGGTAGCCGATGAACACGCCCTCGTCGTAGGCCAGTTGGCCGTCGGCGGGGTGACCGAGCGCACCGGCGACTCCGCGAGCCGCGCCGGCCACGTGGTCGGCAGCCGCCCGCCGGGCTCCTCGGCGCCGAGCAGCACGTCGGCCAGCGCCGCCCCGCCTCCTGCCCGGGAACCAGCTCAGCAGCACCGCCGCGACGTCCTCGCGCCACGGCATCTCCACCGGCGAACCGGAGTTGACCACCACGACGGTGGGCGTGCCGGTCGCCGCGACCCGCCGCACCAGCTCGTCCTGGCGGCCCGGCAGCCGCAGGTCCGTACGGTCGAAGCCCTCGCTCTCCACCGCCTCGGTGGTCGCCACCACGACCACGGCGGTACCGGCCGTGGCGGCCGCCGCCACGGCCTCCTCGATCAACTCGTCGGCGTCGCGGTCCGGGTCGCGGTGCAGCAGCGAGTACGCCACCGCCTCGATCGGCACGTCCGGCAGCCGGGGCACCGTGTACGTGAGGCTGACCTCGACCGGCAGGCCCTCGGTCAGCTCCACCGTGCCGCGCTCCTCGGCCGAGCCCAGGAACGCCTCGAACGGGTCGTCGTCGCGCTTCGGCGCCTGCTCCCCGTCGTAGAGCACCTGCCCCGCCACCACGAGCCGGAAGTGGCCCACGCCCTTGGTGCCGAAGGAGTGCGCGCCGCTCTCGCGCGGCGTGAACAGCCCGACCGTCTCGATGGTGTGCACCGTCTCGTACGTCACGCCCTCCGGCGCGTCGCCGATCCAGCGCAGCTCGCCGTTGGGCAGCGGCTGCGAACCCAGCTCCCGGCCCCCGCGGAACGGGCCACGGCGGTCAGCGAAGCCCTTGTCGGCCGCGCCGAGCCCGTCGGTCGGGTCGGCGCCCACGGCGAACGTCAGCGGCACCGCCTCCGGCAGCGCCGCGGTCAGCCCTCCAGCGGCGAGACGACGTGCTCGGGAAGACGTGCGCCGAGCCGCCGCCGAGGATCCGGGCGTCCCGGGCCGCCGCGCCCAGCAGCGCGATCCCGCGCCCGGCCGCCGGGTCGATCGGCAGCGCCCGCCCTCGTTGCGCACCAGCACGAACGAACGGCGGGCGACCTCCCGGCCAGCGCGTCGCCGTCCACCGGCGCCGGGCGGTCCGCCGCCGCGACGGCCGGGGCCACGCCGTCCAGCACCCCGACCCGCGCCGCCAGCAGCAGCACCGCCGCACCGCCTCGTCCACCTCGGACTCCGGCACCTCGCCCGCCCGTACGGCCGCGGCCAGCTCGGGCCGTACACGGTCTTCGGCCCCGGCATGGCGACGTCCAGGCCGCCGCGCATCGCCCGCACGGTGTGCCGGGCGGCCGTCCAGTCCGAGACGTTGCAGCCGTCGAAGCCCCACTGGTCGCGCAGCACCTCGCGCTGGAGGTACCGGTGCTCGGTCATGGACCAGCCGTTGACCCCGTTGTAGGCGGCCATGATGCCCCAGGGTGGGCGTTCCTCACGATGGCCTCGAACGGCGCGAGATACAGCTCCCGCAGCGCCCGCGCGCCGATCACGTTGTCGACCGTGAAGCGCTCGGTCTCGGCGTCGTTGCCCACGAAGTGCTTGACCGTCGTGCCCACGCCGCCGTCCTGCACGCCCGCGACATAGCCCGTACCGATCGCGCCCGTCAGGTACGGGTCCTCGCTGTACGCCTCGAAGTGCCGCCCGCCCAGCGGCGACCGGTGCAGGTTGACCGTCGGCGCCAGCAGCACGTGCACGCCCTTGCGCCGCGCCTCCTGCGCCAGCAACCGGCCCGCCGCGCGCCAGTTCCGGGTCCCAGGTCGCCGCGAGCGCGGTCGGGCTGGGCAGCGCGACCGAGGGTCGTCGGCCGTCCAGCGCACACCGCGTACGCCGATCGGCCCGTCCGACATCACCAGGGACCGCAGTCCGATCTCCGGTACGGCGGGCAGGGACCACATGTCCTGCCCGGCCAGCAGCCTCGTCTTGGTGTCGAGATCGAGCCTGCCGAGCGCGGTCTCCACCGCGTCGTTGGTGGGTTCGCCTGCCACAGCCGCATCTCCTCGTCGAAATCCGTCGGGTCCTGCCATCGTGACCCCGCTTACCTGTCACTCGGTAGGTCTGATTACTGTTTCGTTATCATCCAATGCCGTACGGTCTCCGAAGAGGCCCGCGCGAGACGAAGGGCGGAACCGGCGGATGACGAGAGCGACGGACGGCGGCAGGCGCCGCGGGCGCAGGGCGAGGAGCGGCGCGCGGAGATCGTCCGCTCCGCCCTCGAAGTCATCGCCGAGCGCGGCTACCGGGCGCCACCCTCGCCGCCGTCGCCGAGCGCGTCGGGCTCACCCAGCAGGGACTGCTCCACTACTTCCCCACCAAGGAAGCGCTCCTCGTCGCCGTCCTGGAGGAGCGCGACCAGTGGGACACCGGCTCCGCCCGGCGCCCCAGCGGCGGCGCCTGGCCGCTGGACCTGCTCGTATCCCTCGTCGACTACAACGCCATGCGCCCCGGCATCGTGCAGACCTTCTCCGCGCTGCTCGGCGAGAGCGTCACCGACGGCCACCCGCCCGCGCGTACTTCACCCGCCGCTACGACCAGGTCCGCGCCGACATGGAGGCCACCCTGCGCGGCGAGTTCGGCGACCGGCTGCCCAGCGGGCTCACCCCGCCGAGGCCGCGCCCTCCTCGTCGCCGTCATGGACGGCCTTCAGTTCCAGTGGCTCCACGACCCCGAATCCGTGGACATGCCCGCGGCCTTCCGCGCCTTCGTCGCCCTGCTCGAACAGCGCGGTCCCGCGCCCGAGTGACGCCCGACCTCCGGGATTCGGACTTCTTCGCCGATCGCCCCGGCGGGGCGTACTCTGCGAACAGGGCGGCGGACCACAGCGCCACCGCCACGAACGGCCGGAAGGCCACAGCCGCGGCCGTTCCTGTTCGAATTCGGCACGCAACGGGGCGTGACCATGGAACAGCACCACGCGTCGGGCGTGTACGCGATATGCGTACAGCCGGGCAACCAAGTGGAGACGACGATCGGCTGGCGTACGGTCAAGGCCGTTCGGCACGAACACTTCGCAACGGGCGGCCTTGCCGTCATCATCTCTTTCACCACCGGCCTGGCGGCTCTACGGGTCCATGCCGCGCACCTGCTGTCAGTGAAACGGAGGGCTTGATCGCGCGGCAGAGCGCCCGTATCACCCTTTCCACGCACAGCCATTGACACCGCTCACGCCAGGTCACTACGGTCACGCCAAGATTTCGAACGTGTGACGAAATTTCGAACGCGGCGAGCCGGGCGGAGGGTCAACGGCTGTGCGCATCACCGGCATCAGCGTGCGGCTTCCCATGCGGGTGCGCTTGTCCGTGGGGTGCGCCTTGTCCGTGGGTGCGCTGCGCCCTGTGGGCGGGTCGGGGCCGCCACCGGGGTACCTCCTCGGTCGGCGAACCGTGCACGTAGTCGTTCGTCCGCGAGCCGTCGATGTTCGCCTCCCCAGCTACCGCTGGGAGGTGCCTCACTGCGGGGCACCCGGCACGTCCCTCCTGCCGTCTCGGCGGCCAACGGCCGTCTCGGGTACACGGCACCCCGGCACGTCCCTTCTCCCGTCTCGGCGGCCAACGGCCGTCTCGGGTACGGCAAGACGTACGGACCGTTGGGCGCGGGACGGCGGGAGGGTCGCAGCCGCAGTGCCCCGCAGAGCGGCGAACACGCACCGGCCCGCAGACGGCGACGAGAGCCGCACGGTTCGCCGATTGAGGAGGTGCTGGGGCGGAGGGCCCCGGACCCCACACCCGAACAGGCGCACCCACGGACAAGCGACCCCGCGTACACGCGACCCCACCCCGAACGGAGCGACCCGTGCGTCCGACTGAGCTGGCCCTCGTTCTCGACGCCCCGGGCGGCATCGGCTGACGGAGCGTCAGGCCGCCGCGCCCGGCCCCGGCGAGGCGCGGGTGCGCGTGCACGCCTCGGGGATCTGCGGCAGCGACCGCGAGGTGTTCCAGGGCAACCGCCCGCCCGTACGTGCGTTACCCCGTGACCCCGGGCCACGAGTGGTCCGGCACCGTCGAGGCCGTCGGGGACGGGGTGCCGGACGGCTCGTGGGGCGCAAGGCCGTCGGGGAGGGTTCCGCAACTGCCAGGTGTGCGAGCGGTGCCACACGGGCGAGACGACGTTGTGCACCGCCGGGTACGAGGAGACGGGTTCACCCGGCCCGGGGCGATGGCGGAGACGCTGACGCTGCCCGCGCGGCTGCTGCACCCGCTCGCGGACGACGCGGACCTCACCGCCGCCGCGCTGCTGGAGCCCGCCGCGTGCGTGGCGGCGGCGGCGCTGAAGGCGGGCGCGCGGCCCGGCGACCGGGTGGGCGTGGTGGGCACGGGCACGCTCGGGCTGCTGGCCGCGCAGTTCCTGGCGGCGGCGTCCCCGGCGGAGCTGGTGGTGGTGGGGTCGGGCGGGAACGGGAGGCGCTGGCCAGGTCGTTGGGCGCGACCGGATTCGGGACCTGGGACGAGGGCGGGCTCCCGGACCACCTTGACATCGTTATCGAGGCCGCCGGAGCCCGTACCGCGGCCCGTTCCTCGGCGGCGCTGCTCCGCCGTGGCGGGCGGCTGGTGCTGACCGGGCTGCCGGGCGCGGGCGCGGACGGGCTGGACCCGGCCGACCTGGTGCTGCGGCAGATCGAGGTGCGGACGGTGTTCGGGCGCCGCCCGCCGCGTGGGCGCACGCGGTGCGGGTCTTCGAGGCCGGGGCGCTGTCGCTGCTGCCGCTGATCACCCACCAGTTGCCGCTGGCGGACTTCGCGAGCGCGATCGAGTTGGTCGGCGGCGGCGATCCGGAGGTCGGCAAGGTCCTGCTGCGGCCGCACGGGCTGCCGTAGCCCCGGGCGCCCACCGAGACACCCGTATCCGACGACTCCGACGACGAGGAGCACCGTGACCGAGATATCCGCCGCGGGCCCGCGCGGGCCGCCGCCGACGCCCTGGCCGCGCTCGGCCTGCCCGTACCGGCGCCCGACCCGGCCGACGCCTCGCCGCACGCGTTCCCCGACGGCGGGACGTGGCGTACGGAGATCCCGTCCGTGGAGGGGCCGGAGGCGCTGGAGACGGTGCTGGCCGAGGCGGACCGGCTCGGGTGCCGGTGCACCGGGTGAGTCAGGGCAGCGGGTGTGGATGCTGACCGACGCCGAGATCACCGCGATGGTGCGGGCGTGCGCGGCACGGCGGGTGGAGCTGTGCCTGTTCACGGGCCCGCGCGGGACGTGGGACATCGGGGCGGCGACCCGTACCGACTCCGGCGGCGGGGCTGCGGGCGCGTGGCCATGACGCGCTGGCGGGGTGCGTGGCGGACGCCGTGCGGGCCGCGTCGCTGGGGTGCGGTGCCTGCTGGTGGCGGACGAGGGCGTGCTGTGGACGCTGCACCGGCTGCGGGAGCGCGGGAGTTGCCCGCGGACACCACGCTCAAGGTGTCGGCGCTGGTCGGCCCGGTGAACCCGGCGTCGTACGCGGTCTTCGAGGGCTGGGCGCGGACTCGGTGAACATCCCGTCGGACCTGACGCTCCATCACCTCACGGAGATCCGCCGGGTGTCGCGGGCGCCGCTGGACTTCTACGTGGAGGCACCCGATGACCTGGGCGGTTATGTACGTATTTACGATGCCGCCGAGCTGATCCGGCGCGGGGCGCCGGTCTATCTGAAGTTCGGGCTCAGCCGGGCGCCCGGCATCTATCCGTACGGCGCGCAGTTGCGCAGGCGGCGCTGAGCGGCGCGCGGGAGCGGGTGCGCCGCGGCCGGCTGGTGCTGGACACGCTGGCGCGGCTCGGGGCCGACGGCGGGATGTCGCCGCCGGGCTCGCGGCTGCCGGGGCCGCTGCGCCGCTTCCGGCCCGCGGAGGCCGCGGAACCGACAACTCACGAGGAAGGACCCCATGACCACACGCACCTCACGAGCCACACGGGCGACGGCGGCGCTCGCCGCGCTGGTGGCGCTCTCGCTGGCGGCCACGGCCTGCGGGCAGAACGCCAACGGCGTGGGCCGCGACAGCAAGAAGAAGGCGGGCGGCAAGGGCAGCACGGTGGGGATCGCGATGCCCACCAAGTCCTCCGAGCGCTGGATCGCCGACGGCAACAACATGCGCAAGCAGTTCCAGGCCAAGGGCTACAAGGTCGACCTCCAGTACGGCAACAACGAGGTCAACCAGCAGGTCGCCCAGTTGGAGAACATGATCGCCAAGGGGCACAAGCTGCTGGTGGTCGCGTCGATCGACAGCGCGGCGCTGACCAGCGTGCTGGGGCGGGCCAAGGACGCGGGCGTGTCGGTCATCGCCTACGACCGGCTGTTGATGGACACGGACGCGGTCGACTGCTACGCGACCTTCGACAACTTCAAGGTCGGTCAGCTCCAGGGCGGTTACCTCGTCGACAAGTTGGGGCTCAAGAGCGGCAAGAAGGGCCCGTTCAACGTCGAGCTGTTCGCGGGCGACTCCGACGACAACAACACCCGGTACTTCTTCAACGGTGCGATGAGCGTGCTCAAGCCGTACATCGCCAAGAAGCAGATCGTCGTCAGGAGCGGCCAGACGAAGGTCAACCAGCTGACCACCGAGCGCTGGGACGGCGGGGTGGCGCAGAAACGGATGGACAACCTGCTGAGCAAGGCGTACACGAAGGCCAAGGTGGACGCGGTGCTCTCGCCGTACGACGGCATCTCCCTCGGCGTCCTGTCAGCGCTGAAGTCCGTGGGCTACGGCACGAAGGCCCAGCCCTACCCGGTCGTCACCGGGCAGGACGCGGAGTTGGCGTCGGTGAAGTCGATCATCCACGGCGAGCAGATGCAGACGGTCTACAAGGACACCCGCAAGCTCGCCAAGGTCGCCGTGCAGATGGGCGACGCGATGCTGACCGGCGGCAAGCCGGAGGTCAACGACACCAAGTCCTACGACAACCACGTGAAGGTCGTCCCGGCGTATCTGCTCCAGCCGGTGAGTGTGGACAAGTCCAACACCGACCTGCTGGTGAAAGAGGGCTACTACACCGCGGCAGAGCTGAGGAAGTAGGGCGGGGCGATGAGTCATGTGCTGGAGATGCGCGCCATCACCAAGAGCTTCCCGGGGTCAAGGCGCTCTCGGATGTCAACCTGTCGGTGCGCGAGGAGAGATCCACGCGGTCTGCGGGGAGAACGGCGCGGGCAAGTCGACGCTGATGAAGGTGCTCAGCGGGGTGCACCCGCACGGTTCGTACGAGGGGAGATCCGGTTCCGCGGCGAGCCGTGCGCGTTCCGGGACATCCGGGCCAGCGAGCGGCGCGGGATCGTCATCATCCACCAGGAGCTGGCGCTGGTGCCGTACCTGTCGATCGCGGAGAACATCTTCCTCGGCAACGAGCAGACCAAGCGCGGGATCATCAGCTGGAACGACACCCTGGGGCGGGCCGCGCGGCTGCTGCGCCGGGTGGGTCTCGCGGACACCCGCAGACCCGGGTGGCGGACATCGGGGTCGGCAAGCAGCAGTTGGTGGAGATCGCCAAGGCGCTCGCCAAGGAGGTCAAGCTGCTGATCCTCGACGAGCCCACGGCGGCGCTCAACGACGAGGACAGCGACAAGTTGCTGGACCTGATGCTGGAGCTGAAGGGTCAGGGCATCTCCTGCATCCTCATCTCGCACAAGCTGAACGAGATCCGCAAGGTCGCCGACTCGGTGACGATCCTGCGCGACGGGCGGACGATCGAGACGCTCACGGTGCGGGAGGACGGGCGCGCGGACGCGACGCCGGACGTCTCCGAGGAGCGGATCATCCGCGGCATGGTGGGCCGGGACCTGGACCACCGGTTCCCGCGGCGGGTGCCGTACGAGGGGCCGGACGCGGGCGAGTTGGCGTTCGCCGTCGAGGACTGGACGGTGCGCCATCCGATCGACCAGCAGCGGCTGGTGGTCGACGGGTGTCGCTGACCGCCCGGCGCGGCGAGATCGTGGGCATCGCGGGGCTGATGGGCGCGGGCCGCACCGAGCTGGCGATGAGCGTCTTCGGGCGCTCCTACGGGCGGTACGCGGGCGGCCGGGTGCTGCTCGGCGGCCGGGAGGTGCGGACCCGGACGGTGCCGGAGGCGGTGTCGCACGGCATCGCGTACGTCACCGAGGACCGCAAGCACTACGGGCTGAACCTGGACGACACCGTCAGCCGCAACGTCTCGCTCGCCTCGCTGGCGAAGGTGGCGCGGCGGGGCGTGGTCAACGAGCACGAGGAGTCGCGGGTCGCCGAGCGGTTCCGCCGGACGATGAACATCAAGGCGCCGACGGTCTTCGAGCGGGTGGGCAGGCTCAGCGGCGGCAACCAGCAGAAGGTCGTGCTCAGCAAGTGGATCTTCGCCGAGCCCGAGGTGCTGATCCTGGACGAACCCACCCGCGGCATCGACGTGGGGCGAAGTACGAGATCTACACGGTCATCAGTGAACTGGCCGCGCAGGGCAAGGCCGTGGTCTTCATCTCCTCCGAGCTGCCGGAGCTGTTGGGGATGTGCGACCGGATCTACACGATGGCGGCCGGCCGGTTGACGGGCGAGGTGCCCCGGGCCGAGGCCACCCAGGAAGTTCTCATGCGGCATATGACGAACACAGCTCAGGGGCTGACACATGAGCACGGTCACCAGGACACCGCCGAGAGCCCGGCGCCGCCTCCGGCGACGGGCCGCCCGGTCTGGGCGCGCTGCTGCTGCGGGGCATGCGCGACAACATGCGCCAGTACGGCATGCTCGTCGCGCTGGCGGCGATCGTCGTGCTGTTCCAGATATGGACCGACAACATCCTGCTCAAGCCGCAGAACGTCACCAACCTGATCCAGCAGAACAGCTACATCCTGATCCTGGCCATCGGCATGATGATCGTCATCATCGCGGGCCATATCGATCTGTCGGTGGGCTCGCTGGCCGCGTGCGTGGGCGCCATCGCGGGTGTGCTGATGGTCGACCACGGCTGGCCGTGGCAGGCGGCGCTCGTCGTGTGCCTGCTGATCGGCGGGGCGGCGGGCGCGTGGCAGGGCTTCTGGATCGCGTACATCGGGATCCCGTCGTTCATCGTCACGCTCGCGGGGATGCTGGTGTTCCGCGGTACGACGCAGATCCTGCTGGAGGGCCAGACGCTGCGGCCGTTCCCGGCGGTTTCAGGACATCGGCAACGGCTTCATCCCGGAGATGGGGCCGTACACCGACTACCACAACCCGACCCTGGTGATCGGCGCCGCGGTGATCGTCTTCGCGCTGTGGCAGGAGTGGCGGGACCGCGGGCAGCAGGAGCGGTACGAGCTCCAGGTGCTGCCGATCGGCCTGTTCGCGCTGAAGTGCGTGGCGATCACGGCGGCGGTCGTGGCGTTCACGCTGACGCTGGCCAGCTACCACGGCGTGCCGATCGTGCTGCTGCTCCTGAGCGGGCTGCTCATCGCGCTGGGCTTCGTGATGCGCAACGTGGTGATCGGGCGGCACGTGTACGCGCTGGGCGGCAACCAGGCGGCTGCCAAGTTGTCGGGCGTGAAGGACAAGCGGGTCACCTTCCTGGTGTTCGTGAACATGGGGTGCTGGCGGCGCTCGGCGGCGTGGTGTACGCGGCGCGGCTGAACGCGGCCACCCGAGCGCGGGCGTCAACTTCGAGCTGGAGGCCATCGCGGCGGCCTTCATCGGCGGGGCGTCGGCCAGCGGTGGCGTGGGCACCGTGCTCGGTGCGATCATCGGCGGGCTGGTGCTGGGCGTGCTCAACAACGGCATGTCCCTGGTCGGCATCGGCACCGACTACCAGCAGGTCATCAAGGGTCTGGTGCTGCTGGCGGCGGTCGGCTTCGACGTCTGGAACAAGCGCAAGGTCGGATCGTGAACCCCACCCGCCCGGACAGGGAGCCCCTCATGACGACGAGCAGGCGCACAGTGATCACGGCAGCGGCGGCGGCAGCCGGGCTGGCGGCGGCCACGCCCGCCCGCGCGGCGGACGGCGGCGGCAGAAGCGGAGGACATCCGGTGAGAGAGCACTTCGGGACACTGGCGGACGGCACCGCCGTCGACCGGTGGACCGTCGAGCGCGGCGGCACCCGGCTGGGGGTGCTGAGCTACGGCGGCATCGTGCAGACCCTGGAGCGACCGGACCGGCGCGGCCACTCGGCCAACCTTTCTCTGGGCTTCGACAACCTGGAGTCCTACGTCGCCGACAGCCCGTACTTCGGCGCGCTGATCGGCCGCTACGGCAACCGCATCGCGCTGGGCGGGTTCACCTTGGACGGCGTCGCGTACGAGGTGCCGGTCAACGACGGCCCCAACAGCCTGCACGGCGGCACCCAGGGCTTCGACAAGCACGTCTGGGACGTCACACCTTCGACAGCGGCGACAACGGCGGGGACGCCGGGCTCACGCTGCGCCGGGTGAGCCCGGACGGCGAGATGGGCTACCCGGCACGTTGACGGTGCGCGTGGACTACACGCTGACGGCCGAGGGCGACTTCCGTATCGACTACGAGGCCACCACCGACAAGGCGACCGTGGTCAACCTGACCAACCACACGTACTTCAACCTCGGCGGCGAGGGCTCGGGCAGCGTCGAGCGGCACCGCATCTCGATCGCCGCGTCCCGCTACACGCCGGTCGGCAAGACCCTCATCCCCACCGGCGAGCTGGCGAAGGTCGCGGGGACGCCGTTCGACTTCCGGCGGGGCAAGCCCATCGGCGAGAGCCTGCGCTCCTCGCACCAGCAGGTGCTGTACGGGCAGGGGATCGACCACAACTTCGTACTCGACAAGGGGATCACGGCCCGGCCCGAGCACATCGTGAAGGTCGCGGACCCGGAGTCGGGGCGGGTGATGCGGGTGGCCACGACCCAGCCGGGCCTCCAGTTCTACTCCGGCAACTTCCTCACCGGCGCGTTCTCCGGGACCTCGGGGCGGGTCTACCGGCAGACGGACGCGTTCGCGCTGGAGACGCAGCACTTCCCGGACTCCCCAACCAGCCGGACTTCCCCAGCACCGTGCTGCGCCCCGGTGAGAAGCACCGGTCGACGACCGTGTACTCCTTCGGTACGTACTGACCGCCGAGTGGTGTGCCGACCCGCTTCGGTACGCACCGAAGCGGGTCACCTGGGTGAAAGGACCTGAGCATGAGACGGACACGCTCCCTGCCGGGGCTGGCCGCGCTGGCCGCACTGACCCTCCTCGCCACGGCCCCGGCCGCCTGGTCCACGACCACGGCGACGGGCGCCGGTCCTGGCACCGGCCGCGCCGCGACCGCGACCGTGGAGGAGCAGCGCCTTGACCAGGCCGTACCGCGCGAGATCCTGCGGCGCAGCGGTTTCGACGCGGTGGCGCCCGCGTTCGCGCGGGCACTGGCCGGGCGGAGACCGTCGCCCAGGCGGAGTCGGTGGTGACCGACGAGGGCGGGCGGCTGTGGCGGCGCGCGGTCGACCGGGCGCAGGGCGGGGCCCGGCGGGCGGGGACCTCAGCCGGGATGACGACCGGCCGCTGTACTGGGCGCGGCTGGGCATGACGCGCGCTCTCGGCACGTGGACGCCGGACTTCCCACTGAGCGACGCCCGGCGGGCGTCGCTGCTCGCCGCGCTGGAGCGCTCCTCGCGCGGGCAGGACTCGCTCGACCTGCCCGCCGGGAGGGTGTCAGGCGGATCGTGCTGACGGGTTTCGACCCGTTCCAGCTCGACGCGGACGTACGCCGCAGCAACCCTCGGGGCGGCGGCGCTGGCCCTGGACGGCACCACGATCGACACCGCCGCGGGCCCGGCCCGGGTGGAGGCCGCCGTCTTCCCGGTCCGCTGGGACGACTTCGCGCGGGGTGTGGTGGAGCGGACCCTGCTGCCCGCCTTCCGGCCGGGGCCGCGTCAGGCCGACGCCTTCATGACGGTCAGCCAGGGCTCCCCGGCCGCTTCGACGTGGAACGCACCAACGGCGCCTGGCGCGGCGGCTACCCCGACAACGCCGGGTCTCGCGGACGGAGACGGTGCCGGTCCCGGACGGGATCCCGACGCCGTCGCCGCAGCCGCAGTGGACGACCACGTCGCTGCCGTACGAGGCGATCACGGCCGCCGACACCGGCCCGTTCCCGGTGTACGACCACACGGAGGTCACGGAGATCCCGGCGGGCGGCTCGGACCCGGTGGTGCGCCCCGACGGTCCGACCCCGGCTCCACCGCCCGCGAGGGCGGCGGCGGCAACTACCTGTCCAACGAGATCGCCTACCGCGCCACGCTGCTGCGCGACGCGGTGGACCTGAAGGTGCCGGGCGGCCATCTGCACACCCCGGTCCTGGAGTTCGGCGAGGGCAACACCGACCCGTCGACCGGCCAGGTCACCGACCCGGACTTCATCCGTAACCGGGTGGCCATCACCGATCAGGTGCGGGCCGTGCTCACGGTCGTGGCGGGAGCGGCGCGCGCTGACCCGGTCCCGGCCCCGCCCGGTCACCGCCGCTGGTGGTGGCCGGGCGGGACGACGGCGCGGGCGACCTACGCGTCGCCGCCGCCGTTACGCCTCGCCGCCGCCGTCACACGTCGCCGACCAGACCCGCCGGGCGCCGTCGCCCGCCGCCGCCTCTCCCGGCTCGTCGGCGTCCTCGCCGGTGAGGTCGCGGACGAGCAGGGTCGCCCGGCGACCGCGCCGGGCATCACGAACACGGCGACGAGCGGTACGAGGAAGAGCAGCGTCAGCGGGACACCGAAGCCGAGCGTGAGCAGCCTGCGTCCGCGCAGCATCCGCAGCCGCTCCTTGAGCAGCACCCGCGCCGGGCGAGCGCGATCGAGGTCAGCTCCTCGGCGAGGAAGAAGCCGGAGACGCAGAAGCCGATGGCGGGCACGACGGTCTGGCCGACGAACGGCAGGAAGCCGAGGGCGAAGAACAGCACGCCCCACAGCCCGGCGCGGACCAGCAGGGCCAGGCCCTCGCGCGCGGCGAGGAGCACTTCGCGCCACAACGGCAGCCCGGACTCGGGGCGCTGCCGCCCTCGGAGATGTCGACCTGCTCGCTGAGCGCGTCGTAGAAGGGCTGGCCGACCAGGAGCGTGACGACGGTGAAGGTGAGGATGGCCAGCAGCAGGCAGCCGCCGAAGAAGAGGACGGCGAGCGCGCCGCGGAACGCCCCGAGCCAGGGTGTGGACCAGTCGTCGGCGAACGGGTGGCCCAGGCGACGACGTCGTCGGTCCAGAAGGCGAGGGCGACCAGGGCCGCCGCGTACCCGACGAGGGTGATGAGGGCGGGGAGCATGCCGATCCCCACCACCGCTTGCGCCGGACGACCCAGCGCTGTCCTTTCACCAGGTAGCCGAGCCCGGCCAGCAGATCACGCATGGTGCAGGAGCTTACTGGGCAACCTGTCGCGGCCGGTGGGGGCGTTGGGGCTCGCGGGAACCACACCGCTGTTTTCGCGGCGCCCGGCGGGATCTCCAACATGTCGTCCGGAAAAGGGAGTTGACGCCCGTCGACTTTACCGAATCCACAGGAACCCTCCTACTGTGCATGCTCATGACAGAAAACGACGCGGCTTCGACGCCGTCCACGCCCTCGACCCCGCCACCCCATCAGACGCCGCAGCGTCCTGCTCGCCTCCACGGCCGCGGCGGCGGCCGTCGGCCTCGGCGCCGCGGGCGCCGCCGCGGCGGCCCGCCCCGCCACCACGCGTGCCACGACGGCCTCCGCCGCCTCCGTACGCCGCGCCGCGGTGTGCACCCTGGCCCGCGACGTCACCGAGGGCCCGTACTACCTCGACGGCGCCCTGGTGCGCTCCGACGTCACCGAGGACAAGGAGGGCGCGCCGCTGAAGCTCGCGGTGACCGTCGTCGACGACAGCACGTGCGAGCCGCTGGACCAGGCGCTGGTGGAGATCTGGTACGCGGACGGCCTGGGCGAGTACTCCGGGTTCGTCGGCTCCAACGGGCATGACGAGCCCGACGACCGCACCTTCCTGCGCGGCGGTGTGCTCACGGGCGCGGACGGCCTCGCCGAGTTCACCGGCATCTACCCCGGCTGGTACCGGGGCCGCTGCATCCACATCCACCTCAAGGTCCACACCGGGGTCGAGCTGACCGACGACGGTTCGTTCACCGGCGGCGAGGAACTCCACACCGGCCAGCTGTTCTTCGACGAGTCGGTGACCGAGGCGGTGGCCGAGGTGGCGCCGTACGACACCAACGAGGTGCCCCGCACGACGCTGGACCAGGACGGCATCTACGACGGCGGCGGCACGGCCTCCGGGCTGCTCGCGCTGACCCCGCTGGGCGACTCGGCCGCCGACGGCTACGCGGCCTCGATCACGGTCGGCGTCAGCCCGTCCTGACCCGGCTCCCCTTGGCGCCCGCGCCCGCCGGACGGCGGGCCGCGACCTCCCGGCCTCCGGCGGGCGCGGATCGGACCCGGGTGTTACGCGCGGGAGCGGCCGATGTACGGGTTGCGCATCCGGTAGTACGTGCTGCCCGACGGGCCGGAGGAGCCGAGGAACCCTCCATCTGGAGGTTGCAGATGAGCCACAGGGCCTTGCCGACGAAGGCCGCGCGGTGCACGGCCTGCCAGGTGCCGTCCAGGTAGTAGTGGATCTCCACGTCGGTGTCGCTGACCTTGGTGATCCAGGCGCGGTACTCGTGCCAGCTGCCGGGCGAGGGCACGTTCACGATGGTGCTGGACACGTCGGAGCTGGTCCGGAAGGTGTTGAACCAGTTGCGGGCGTCGCCCTTGAACTCCAGGATGTCGCTCTCCGGCGGCCAGCCGCTGACGGCGGTGAGCCAGAACGCGGGCCAGGTGCCGGGCGCGCTCGGGGCCTGGAACTCGCCCCTGACCTCGTAGTTGGGGAACTGACTGGTGATCAGCACCTGGTGCTTGGCGTGCACCGCGCCGGAGTGGTAGTGGATCGGCAGGTGCGGGGAGCTGGAGCTGGTGCCCTCGTCCCAGGAGATCCGGCTCGCGTGGAGGGTGAGCACGCCGCCGGAGAGGGAGATGTGGTTGTGGTCGTCCGCGGCGCCGTACATCCGGGCGCTGCCGTTGTGGTCCGAGCCCCAGGGGTAGAGGTAGTTCCAACCGGCCTCCAGCGCCTGGTAGTCGGCGAGCGAGCCCGCGTCGAGCACGGTCTCCCAGGCGGCCGCCCCGGTAGCCGCGGCCGAGGCCGTGCGCGCCGGGCCGAAGAGCGCCGCCGACGCCGCCACGGCGGCGGCGCCGGTCACTAGGATCTGCGGTGAGCGTCCATGGGCACATCTCCCCTCAGTTCAGGTTCAGTTCGGTTCAGATCAGTCGTCAGGTCGGGTCAGATCAGCCGGATGACGTTCCAGGAGAGCGGTTCGAGGGTGGCGCTGAGGGTGCCGCCGACGAGCCGGGTGCCCTCGCCCGGGTGCGGGGCGACCCGGTCGGGCCGGTCCAGGGTGTTGGCGGCGTCCGGGTCGGCGTCGGCCAGCACGCTGTGCTCCTCGACCCGGGACAGCGCGAGGCCGCGCAGGACGACCTCCAGCGGCAGCGGCTCGGTCTGCGAGCGGTTGACGGCGAAGACGGTGACGGCGCCGGTCTCCTCGTCCTGTACGGCGGTGGCGTGCGCCACGTCGACCTCGCCGTACTTGTCGGTGTGGTGGCGCGGGCCGTCGACGGAGACCTGGAGGACCCGGCCGCGGCCGTACCGGGACGCCTGGGCGAAGGGGAAGAACGTGGCCTGCCGCCAGGCCGGGCCGCCGGGCTCGGTGGTGATCGGGGCGATGACGTTGACGAGTTGGGCGAGGCAGGCGACGGTGACCCGGTCGGCGTGCCGCAGCAGCGCGATGAGCAGGGAGCCGACCACCACGGCGTCGGTGAGGGTGTAGGTGTCCTCCGCAAGCCGGGGCGCCTCGCCCCACTCGGGGTCCGGGGCCTGGTGGAAGCGCCGCTGGTACCAGACGTTCCACTCGTCGAAGGACAGGTCGATCCGCTTCTGGACTTCAGCCGCGCCCCGACGTGGTCGCAGGTGGCGGCGACGTTCTCGATGAAGGACTCCATGTCGGCCGCGGAGGCGAGGAAGGAGTCGCGGTCGCCGTCGGTCTCCTCGTAGTAGGCGTGCAGCGAGATGTAGTCGACCAGGTCGTAGGTCTCGTGCAGCACCGTCGCCTCCCACTCGGCGAAGGTCGGCATGGACTGCGACGAGCTGCCGCAGGCGACGAGTTCCACGTCGGGGTCGAACTGCCGCATGGCGCGGGCGGTCTCGGCGGCCAGCCGCCCGTACTCCCGCGCGGTCTTGTGGCCGGTCTGCCAGGGCCCGTCCATCTCGTTGCCCAGGCACCACAGCCGGACGCCGTACGGGTCCTTCGCACCGTGCTCGGCGCGCAGGTCGGACAGGGCGGTGCCGCCGGGGTGGTTGGTGTACTCCAGCAGCTCCACGGCCTCGGCGACGCCGCGGGTACCGAGGTTGAGGGCCATCATCGGCTCGCCGCCGACCTTGGCGACGAAGTCGGCGAACTCGCCGAGCCCGAAGCGGTTGGTCTCCGTGGAGCGCCAGGCGAGGTCGAGGCGGCGCGGGCGCCGCTCGACGGGCCCGACGCCGTCCTCCCACCGGTAGCCGGAGACGAAGTTGCCGCCGGGGTAGCGGATGGCGGTGACGCCCAGTTCGCGGATCAGGTCGAGCACGTCGGTGCGCAGGCCCGCCGCGTCGGCGGTGGGGTGGCCGGGCTCGTAGATGCCGGTGTAGACGCAGCGGCCCATGTGCTCGACGAACGACCCGAACAGGCGGGGTCGACGCCGCCCACCTCGAAGGCGGGGTCGAGGGTGAAGCGGGCGGTGCGGCGGGCCGGGCCCGGCGTGGTCTGCGGCATGCGTCGCTTCTCCCTCTACGTTCGAAATACCGAATGGCGCTCGCGACTTCGAACGAAAGGTACGATCTGACCGCTCACACGTCAACGGCTCCCACCCGCGCCTGCCCGGGGCCTGCCGAGCCCTGGGCCGCCGGGCCCTCCGGCCCCGACGGCCCGCCCGCTCCCGTTACGCCAGGCCGTCCAGCCGGGGCGTGGTGACGACCTTGCGGGCCCGGGTGGGGTCATCATCCGGCGCAGCACCGGGTCGGCGAGCAGGACCACCGGCGCGATGCGGTACGGCGCGTCGGAGCGCCACTGCGGCAGGGCGGCCTCGACCACGTCCCAGGCGTCGTCGGTGGCGCCGCCCAGGATCAGCGAGCGGGCCACGTCGAGGGCTTCCTGGAAGGCGGCGGGTTCGGGCAGCGGCGGCGCGGCGAACGCGGCGTTGCGGGCGGCCACTTGGCCGTCGTCCTCGTCCGCCTCGGCGTCGAGTTCGGGCATCAGGCCGTCCAGCAGCGGCAGCCGCGAGGCGCCCAGCCTGCCGGTCTCGGCCTCACCGCGCAGGTACAGCGCCGCCGCCTCGGCGCGCACCTGCTCCCGGCCGACCGCGTCGACGACGTGCGGGTGGGCGAGGATGTTGTTGCGCACCTCGTGGTGGGCGAACCGCATGTCGAGGAAGCCGCCGAGGACCGTCCGCAGATAGGCCCCGGCGCCCGAGCCCTGGCGGTGGCCCTCCCGAAGGTCTCCAGCGCCGTCCTGGCCTCGCCGCGCAGCTCTGCGCGCGGCCCTCGGCCACCAGGTCCTCGGCCCCGTCCGGGTGCACGCCCGGCCCTCCCGGCCGCTCAGCATCTCGAACGACTCGCGCTCCTCGGCGACCAGGTCGGCGAACGAGGCGCACCGGTCGCCGAACCCGGGATACCAGCTCGCCCAGATGTACGCCGCCCACTCCCCGTCCTCGGAGACGTCCGAGGAGTCCAGCAGCCAGTACTGGGCGTCGGCCTCCATGGAGATCAGCAGCGCGTCGTCGGCGAATCGCGCGTCCTCGGCATCGCCCACGTCGAGCGGCACGGGTAGCTCGTCGCCCCGGATGATCGACCACAGGTCGGGGTCGACGTCGCGGACCCAGCCGATGGTGGCGGTCGTACGCATCTCCCACATGAACGAGCTGAGGTTCGACCAGCCGTCGGAGGCCGCGAGGAAGCCGCGGAGACTGGGCGGCAGCCGCTTGCCGAGCCGCTCCTCCAGGGCGCGGATCCGCTCCTCGTCGGCGCCCTCGAACCCCAGCCAGCCGGCGGCCCGTTGCTCGTCGCTGACGTGGTGCAGCTCGTCCTCGCCGGACGCCCGCAGCACCTCGGCGCTGTACTCCTTCAGATAGCGGCGCCACTGCTCGGCCGTGCGCGGGCCGCTCGGCTCGCTCCCCAGGCCCGCGGTGGGCGTCCCGGTGCCCCGGTACCCGACGACGCCCGCGTCCGCGCGGTGGTACCAGCCGGAGAAGGCCGCGGGCACGGGGGCGAGGTGAAGAACCGGACCAGGTCGAGCTGGACGTGGGGCGATCCGGCGTTGCGCGTGATGTCCAGGCGGTAGTGCCGGTAGGCGGTGGCGCCCTCGACACCGATGGTGAGGGTGAAGCCGCGGAGAGGCGGCGCTCGGGAAGGACTCCCCGGCGCGGGTGTCGAGGACGGTCCAGTCCCGCCCGTCGTGCGAGCCCTTCAGGACCCAGTCCCTGGGGTCGCGGTCCTGGGCGTCGTTCGCCGAGGTCAGCACGTAGTGCCGGACGACCGTCGGCCGGTCCAGGGTGAACTCCAGCCAGGCGCGGCCGGAGAAGTCGCTCAGCCACTTCCCGTGGGACTCGTACGCCAGGTTCTGGGCGACCTCGTTCTTCGCGCCCTCGTGCTCCCCGCTCGCCTCGACCAGCCCGATCAGGTGCGTGACCTCCCCTCGCCCGCCGGTTCCGACGCGGCGGCGTGCAGCGTCACCGAGCCGGAGTTGCCCGCCTCGTCGCGCCAGGTCACCCGCTCCACCGGGGCTCCGCCGTCCGCGACCAGCAGCCGCAGTTCGCCGGAGGTGTGCCAGCCGCCGTCCGGGCTCCTCCTCCGTCTCCTCCGTACGGAACCGGTGCACCGCCTCCTCGTACGCGCCGCGCGGCACGCCGTCCGCCGCGCCCTCGGGAGGGCCCAGCGGCGCGCCAGTCGGCCGCGGTAGTCGGTGAGCGCGCCGTCGGCGGAGCGGTGGTGCCCGTAGAACTCGGCCACCCCGCCTGGAAGCAGATCGACGCCTCCGCGCCGTCCCGGCCGCGCCACGACAGCTGGGTGGGGAGCGCCGACTCGCCCCGGTCGAGGTGGACCAGCAGCTGGGGCGCGGACTGCCAGGACGCGTCGCCGTCACCGGAGGGCGCCGCGCGGTGCGGTAGGCGAGCACCGACTCGCGCGCGGCCTCCTGGGCCACCGCGCGCCGGGAGGCGCCGACCGCGTGCGCGGGGTCCAGCGTGATCCGGCTCAGCAACAGCGCGTGGCGCGCCTCGGCGGGGACGCCCACGCGCAGCGTGTTGGAGCCGGGACCAGCAGGTCGCCGGGCACCGCGAACGCCGTGTCCTGGAACGCGCCGCCGGCGGGAGGGTCAGGTCCGCTGCCAGCGTCCGGCCGTTGACCTCGATACCGACCGGGACGTGGTCCAGGCCCTCCAGGGACAGGGACACCCGGGCCGTGACGGTGAGCGTGGCCCGCTCGGGCGGCGCGTCGTCCGCCTCCAGCGTGAACGTCATCTCGACGCCGCCGCCCGCGTCGATCGCGAGGTGGCCGTCGGCGGGATGGCACAGCCGGTGGCGGACGGTCGCGTTGCCCAGCAGGGCGGGGTCGTCGGAGAAGTCCGCGAAGGTCGGGCGCACACGTGCTCCTGGTTGTTTCCGTTGGTGGACCGGTGCTCTTCCCCGGCACCGTCATGGCGCCGCCGACGCTAGTACCGGCCACTGACAACGGAGTTCCGCGGGCGCCCGTCCGGCGCCGGTCAGTACGCGGTGGGCCAGCCTCCGTCCCAGCTGAGGAGGTTGACGCCGAGCTTGGGTGTGCCGTTGTCGGAGCCGTCGTAGTAGTGGTAGACGAGCAGGTCGCCGTCGGTGTCGCCGAGCACGGACTGGCCGCCGGGGCCGATGTAGCGGCCGTGGGTCTCCAGCACCGGCGAGCCGCCGCCCGCCATCAGGTCCACGCCGTTCTTGTCGTAGTACGGCCCGGTGGGCGCGCTGGCGCGGCCGACCTTGATCTTGTACGTGCTGCTGGTGCCCGCGCAGCAGGTGTCGTACGAGGCGAACAGGTAGTAGTAGCCGTTGCGTTTGACGACGGACGGCCCCTCGACGGCCTTGGTGCCGGTGGGCCGGGAGGCGATGCCGTGGACCGTGGTGTCGGCCGCGTACCGCTTGCCGGTCGAGGGTCGAGCCGGATCATCTTCAGCCCGGTGGACCAGGAGCCGAAGGCCAGCCACCACGTGCCGTCGCCGTCGACGAGGAGGTTGGGGTCGATGGCGTTGTAACTGGAGCCGGTCTCGGTGGAGATGACGATGCCCTGGTCGGTCCAGGTGCCCGCTCTGCCGCTGGGCGAGGTCGCGAAGCCGATCGCGGAGTGGGTGGAACCGAAGGAGGAGACGGCGTAGTACAGCAGGTACTTGCCGCCCTGGTAGGAGATGTCGGGCGCCCAGGGTCGTTGTCGGAGGAGTAGGTCGCCCACCAGGAGGGCGCGCTGGTGAACGCGTCGCCCGCGCGGCTGAAGGCGATCCGGTCGGTGGAGGTGCGGGCCTCCAGGCGGCCGTGGGTGGAGTACAGCAGGTACGTGCCGTCGCTCGCGCGGATCATCGACGGGTCGTGTACGACGATGTCGCCGCTGACCACGCCCGGGTTGGGGTAGGCGGCGGCGGTGGTCGGCAGCAGGGCCAGCACGGCGGCGGCAGCGGCGGCGGCCAGTGCGAGGGTGCGCGGGCGGTGCGACGTGCTCTTCGTGGTGCTCATCGTTCGCCTCGCTTTCGGAAGTCATCCGGGGTGCGTTCGACATATCGAATGGCGATCGTGTATCCGAACGGAATGTAGGCGGAGGCGAAGAGCGCGTCAACGCGTCGCGCGGCTGCCGGACCGGGGTCCGGGCAGCCGCGCGCGTGGTCCGTCGCCGGGTCAGTCCTCCAGGGCGACGACCATCTTGCCGATGTTGTCGCCGCGGAGGAGCCCGAGGAAGGCGTCCACCGCGTTGTCGAGGCCGTCGACGACCGTCTCGCGGTACCGCAACCTGCCCTCGCGGATCCAGCCGCCGACCTCCTCGACGAACTGCTTCTGGAGGTGGCGGTGGTCGAGCACCAGCAGGCCCTCCATCCGCAGCCGCTTGCCGATGAGCAGCGACAGGTTGCGCGGGGCGGCGGGCGGCTCGGTCGCGTTGTACTGCGCGATCATGCCGCACACGACGATCCGGCCGTGCACGTTGAGCCTGCTGATGGCGGCCTCCAGGTGGTCGCCGCCGACGTTGTCGAAGTAGACGTCGACGCCGTCGGGCGCGGCCTCCTTGAGCAGGTCGCCGACCGGCCTGTTCTTGTAGTTGAACGCCGCGTCGAAGCCGTACTCCTCGGTGAGGATCCGGACCTTCTCATCCGAGCCCGCGCTGCCGATGACCCGCGAGGCGCCCTTGAGCTTGGCGATCTGGCCGACCTGGCTGCCGACGGCACCCGCGGCGCCGGAGACGAAGATCGAGTCGCCCTCCTTGAGCTCGGCGACCTCCAGCAGCCCCGCGTAGGCCGTGAGGCCGGGCATGCCGAGCGCGCCGAGGTAGGCGGAGAGCGGCGCGGCCTCGGGGTCGACCTTGGCGACGCGGGCGCCGTCCACCGTCGCGTACTCCCGCCAGCCGAAGCTGTGCAGGACGTGGTCACCGGGCTCGACGCCCTCCGCGTTCGAGGCGACCACCCGGCCGACCGCGCCGCCCTCCAGCGGCTCGTTCAGCTGGAAGGGGGCATGTACGACTTCACGTCGTTCATCCGCGGCCGCATGGCCGGGTCGACCGACATGAACAGGTTCCGGACCAGGACCTGTCCCGGTCCGGGGCGGCGACCGGGATCTCGCGCAGGCCGAAGTCCTCGTGCTTCGGCCATCCCTCGGGACGGGCGAGCAGGTGCCAGGCGCGGCCGGTTGCGGGGATGTCGGACATGCGGGTGACCCTCCTTTGTTTCAGGTAGTGAAACAATCATGGTGCTCGATATTTCATGTTGTCAAGCAAATCGGTAGGCTGGTCGCCATGACGTCCCCATGGACCCCTCAGCCTTGAGGTGGTCGAACTCATCGGCACGGTGGTGTCCCGGTACCACGAGGAGTACGAGCAGGTCGCGGCCCAGCACGCGCTGACCGGCGCCCAGGCGCGCGTGCTCGCGCTGCTGTCCCGCGAGCCCTCCCCATGCGGCGTATCGCGCTGCGGCTGCGCTGCGAGCCGTCGAACGTCACCGGGATCATCGACCGCCTGGAGGCCCGCGGTCTGGTCGAGCGCCGCCCCGACCCGGCCGACCGCCGGGTGAAGCTGGCGGCGGCGACCGCCGAGGGCAAGCGGACCGCGCGGAAGCTGCGCGCCGCGCTCGGCTTCGCCCGCGAGCCGCTGGCGAGCCTGAGCGAGGACGAGCGCGCGACGCTGCGGGACCTGCTCCAGCGCGTGGTCGAGCCGCTCACCGCGTCGGAGCGGGACGCCTGACCGTACGGCGGGCGGGGCCGGGCCCGGCGGGTCAGGCGCACCACCACAGAATGTGCTTGCAGGTCTCCGACGGGGTCGGGGTGGGGTCCGGGCCGTCGTCGCTCGGCGTCGGGTCCGGGTCCGAGGGTCGGCCGGGCCGGAGGACGACCCCGGGTGCCGTCGCCGCCGGGGTGTCGTCGCCGGGCGCCGAGGACGAGGAGGACGCCTTGCCGGACGGGGAGCGGCCCGGACCGTCCGTACCGTCCTCGGGGCTCTCGCCGCCGTCGTCGTCGACCGCCGTGGCACCGGCGCCCGGCGAGGGCAGCGCGCTCTCGCCGCTCCCGGCGGGCTCATCCTCCTCGCCGCCGTCCCCGGTGTGCTCGGCGACCGGATCCCCGGAGGGAGGTGGCCGGGTGCTCGGTGAACACGCCCCCGTCACCGGCCAGTTCGGCGACCAGCCCGGCCGCCAGCACCAGCCCGAGCACCGAGGCGAGGATCGTCACCCGCCGTCCGCGCCCGCGCCGCGCCCTGCGGGCCCGGCCGAGGCCCAGCGGCCCCGGGACTTCCTGCGCCGTCTGGCCGCCGCCCGCCCGGCCGCGCCGCCCTCCTCCGGCCCGGCGTCGGCCGCCGGGTACGGGCGGTCCCGCCGGTCTCCGGATCATCCAATTCCGGGTCGTACGGGGCGGATTCGGCGTACGACCTCCCGCACCCGGGGCAGGACAGGGCTCCGTTGAGGTGGCGTCGGCACGGGGGCAGTAATCCATATCGCGGGCAGGCTATGTGACCTGCGGGGAGACGAGAAACCGGAGGGTGTGAGGATCCTGTGCAAGGCCGCACAGGTGAACACACCTCAACTTGCCGGTGGCCGCGAAGGTTGGCCTCCGGCCCATACGCCCCTCAGCCCGCGAACGCGGGCTGCGCCACTCCCGCCCCGCGTCCGGCAGGACCAGCAGCGAGCCGTCCAGCGGGTGCGCCGGGCCGCCGGGCGCGACCCGGGCCGTGGTGACGTACAGGTCGGTGAGCCCGGGGCCGCCGAAGGCGCAGGAGGTCGGGCGCCGCACGGGCAGCGCGACCACCCGGTCCAACGTGCCGTCGGGGTGTACCGGCGGATCGCGGCGCCGTCCCACAGCGCCACCCACACGCAGCCCTCGGCGTCCACGCACAGCCCGTCGGGGTATCCGGCCGACCGCTCGATCTCCGCGAGCGGCCTCCGCCCGGTGACGCCCTCGCCCGCCACGTCGAAGACGTCCACCCGGCCGGTGGGGTGTCGGCGTAGTACATCAGCGCGCCGTCCGGGCTCCAGCCGGTGCCGTTGCTCACGGTGACCCGGGGCAGGATCTCGGTACGGGCCCGCCGGGCCGATCCGGACCAGGTTGCCGCCGCCCGCCGCCTCGTCGTAGCGCATCGAGCCCGCCCACAGCGAGCCGTCGGGGCCACGGCCGCGTCGTTGCCGCGGCGGCCGGGCACCACGTCCCGGGCGAGCCAGTCGAAGCGGCCGTCGGGACCGTAAACCCCACGCCGTCGCGGAGGTTGACCACCAGGCCACCGCCCGCGCGGGCTTGGCCGCGCCGACGTGCTGCTCGGTGGCGAGGGTGGTGCGCCGCCCGGTGGCCGGGTCGAAGCCGTGCACCCGGGCGGAGAGGATGTCGACCCAGATCAGCCGCCCGGCCGCCGGGTCCCAGGTCGGGCCCTCGCCCAGCACCGCGTGCGCGTGGACCGCGAGTTCCGTCCCGGTCATCCGCCCTGCCTCCGGTGTCCCAGGCGGCCGGACAGCCGCTCCGCGCCCTTGGCCGCCAGCTCGGCCAGCTCCTCCTGCCGCTCCGCGCTCCAGCGGATCGTCGGCACCGAGATGCTCAACGCCGCCACCACCCGCCCCGAGGAGTCCCGCACCGGCGCGGCCACACAGCTCACGTCCGGGTTGGACTCGCGCTCCTCGACCGCCACGCCCCGCTCCCTGATGTCGGCCAGCCGACGGCGCAGCGTCCGCGGGAGGTGATGCTGCTGTCCGTCATCGCCGTCAGCGGCCGGTCGTCGGGCAGCCGGGCGGCGAGGTCCGCCTCCGGCAGGCTGGCGAGCAGCATCTTGCCGACGGCCGTGCAGTGGGCGGGCAGCCGACGGCCCGCCGCGGAGACCATGCGGACCGCGTGCGTGGAGTCGACCTTGGCGATGTAGATGACGTCGGTGCCCTCCAACACGGCGACGTGCACGGTCTCGTCGCAGGTCTCGGCCACGTCGCGGGCGACGTGCAGCCCTCGGCGGCCAGGTCGAGCTGCTCGGCGTACCGGCTGCCCAGCTGGTACGGGCGCACGCCCAGCCGGTAGCGGCCGGGCTGCTCGGGGACCGGGACCAGGTAGGAGCGGGCGGCCAGGGTGGACACCAGCTCGTGGACGGTGGTCCTCGGCAGGCCGAGTCTGCGGGTGATCTCGGGCGCGGAAAGGGTGCCGTCCCCGTCGAGGAACAGCTCCAGAATGTCCAGGGCCCGGGTCACCGCGGGTACCAGGCGTCCCATGTCGCCAGCCTTCCGGTGTGCAGCCTCATGCGTTCGAAATTCCGGCCGATTGCCGGTATGACGAACACAGGTTACGCGTCCGCGACTTCGCCGGGCAACGCGGTCCCGGCGGACCGTCCGGCCGCGACCGGGGCCGCCGTACGAACATCCGGGGCCGCCGCGTGAGCATCCGGGACCGCTGCGCGGAGAACAGCATGCGCCCCACCGCCGCGGTGTGACCAGTTCACCGCGCGACCGGCGGACCCGGGCTGCGGCTCCGGTGCGAACCGGCGCCCGGGCCGTCCACCCGGCGCCCCGCGAACGCCGTACCCGCCGTCAACCGTCGAAGTCCGTCGGGAAGGTCACCAGAGGCACGTTGGGCTGGGCCGGAGCGGCGTTCAGCGAGGCGGCGACGCCGAGTCCGGCGCCCACGGCGAGGGCGGCGGCGGCCACGCAGGTCACGGCGGCGGCGAGCAGTCTGGACATGACGTGGTGAGCCCTTCCACTCGACCGCGCACCGGTCGGACCCGGCGACGACCACAGGATGTGAGCAGGATTGACACTCCGTCAACCCTGCGTCTACGGTCCCGGCCGTTGGTCCGCACCGCCGCGTTGTCCCGCCCGTTCCCACCAGGAGACGGAAGTGCCCGCCATGCGCCGGTCCGCATCACCGCTGTCGCTGATCGTCCTCGGCCTCGGCGTCTTCTCGCTGGCCCTGGCGCCGATGCTGGCCTGGTACGTCCGGCCGCGCGCCGAACGCACCCCGTCGACACCGACCTGACCATCGTCTTCACCGGCCGCGGCAGCTACTTCGACACGACCGCCGCCCGCGAGCGGCACGGCCAGCGGCTGACGATCACCCGCCATGTGCTGGGCGACGTCGCGGACAGCGGACGCGACCGGGCCGTATGGGACGTCTCGACGACCGTGGACACCCGCGCACCCTGCCGCTGCGCGACCGCGCAGGTCGCTGCGGTGGACCACGGAACGCTGGGTCACCGACCGCCGCACCAACGCGCCCGTGCACTGCTGCGGCGAACGTCCCGTCTTCGACGGCGACGCGTACCTGAAGTTCCCCTTCGACCTCAAGCAGCGCTCCTACCGCTGGTGGGACAGCACGCTGGGCGCGGCCGTACCGCTCCGGTTCTCGGGCACGACCCGGGTCGAGGGCCACCGGGGCTACCGCTTCACCGGCACCGTACGGCCCACCCGGATCGGCACCCGGCTGGTCCGGGGACGCTGGTGGACCGGCCGCGCCAGGGCCAGGTGCAGGCGGAGGAGTGGTACGCCGACACCGGCATCGAGCTGGTCGCCGACCGGCGCACCGGCCGCGTCCTCGACGCCCGCGTCGCGCCCGGGTGACGCTGCGCGCACCGGCGGCCACCGCGACGCGGTGACGCTGCTACGAAGCGGCGGCATCCGGTTCACCGACGCCACCCGGCGCGCCCAGGTCGGCCTGGCCAGGGACGACAACGACCGGCTGCGGCTGGTGGGCCGGGTGGCGCCACTCGCGGCGGCCTCGGCGGGGACGGTGCTGACGGCGGCGGGCGCGGCGCTGACCCTCAGACGCCCACGACGCACCTGAGCGGTCCGCCCAGACTTCCGAGACGAGTTGGAGCAGCCATGCCCCAGCACGTACGCCCGTCCCCGGCCACCTCCGCGAGACCCGCCGCGAGAGCCGAACCCGTCCCCGCCGGATCGTCTTCCTCTCCCGCCACGGCCTGGGCGGCCCGGCCGCGGGCGGGTCCGAGCTGCTGGTCGACCGGCTCGCCGGGGCCTCACCGCGCACGGCCACCAGGTCACCCTGGTCTGCGGCGGGCCCGCCGCGGCCCGCGACTACCGGGTGGTGACCGCGGGCGGTGACACCTTCGGCGAACTCGGCCACTTCCTCGGCACGCCCGCGCGTACCGCCGCCGGGTGGGCGGCTGCGACCTGCTGGTCGAGGTCTGCGACGGCATGCCCCACCTCACCCCGCTCTGGCACCGCGGCCCCACCCTGTGCCTGGTCAACCACGTCCACACCGACCTGTGGGGCTGCGGTTCCCCGCCCGGCGGCCCGGCTCGGCGCCCGCCTGGAGCGGTGGGCGCTGGCCGAGGGCCACCGCGGCGACCTGGTGGTCGCGGTGTCCGCCTCCACCGCCCGCGCGCTGCGCGCGCTCGGCGTGGACCGGGACCGTATCCGCATGGTCCACAGCGGCGTCGCGGAGCCGGGGCCGCCGCTGCCGAAGGCGCCGGAGCCGCTGTTCCTCGCCATGGGCAGGCTGGTGGAGTACAAGCGCGTCGACCTGCTGCTGCGGCTGTGGGAACGGGTCCGCCCGGTCACCGGCGGCCGACTCCTCATCGCGGGCGAGGGCCCGGAACGCCCCGCCTGACGGCCCTGGCCGGGCCCGGCGTCACCTTCACCGGCCGCGTCAGCGAGGAGGCCAAGCACCAACTCCTGTGCCACGCCTGGCTGTTGCTGCACCCTCGGTCCTGGAGGGCTGGGGCCTGGTGGTCACCGAGGCCGCCGCGCGGGCACGCCCACCCTCGGCTTCGACGTCCCGGGCTGCGCGACTCCGTCGACGACGGCCGCACCGGCGTCCTCGTCCCCGGCGCGTCCTCCTTCGCCGCCGCGTGGTGCGCGCTGGCGCTCGACCCCGACCGCCGCGCGGCCTGGGCCGTTCGGCCCGCCGCCGCGCCGAACGGCTGCGCTGGCACCGCACCGTACGCACCTTCCGCGACGTCGTGGCGGAGGCGTACCTGACGCGTCCGCCGGAGCGCTGACCGCCGTGCGCGACCCGTCCCCGAGCCGCTCGCTCGCCCTCTTCCGGGCGTTCCTGCGGGAGCGGACCGACCCGGACCGCGCGTACGGGCTGCTCGCGCGCGACGCGGTACGGCAGGTCGAGCGCCACACGCCGCTGCGGGGCCGCCTGGTGGTCGACGTCGGCGGCGGAGCGGGTACGTCACCGAGGAGTTCCGCCGCCGGGGCGCGTACGGCTACCTCTTCGAGCCGGACCCGCCCGGGGCCGCCCGTTCACCGTCCGCGCCGACGGCTACCTGCTCCCGCTGCCGGACGGGGTGGCCGACGTGCTTCTGCTCCAACGTGCTGGAGCACGTGGCCGACCCGTGGACGTTCCTCGGCGAACTGGTCCGCGTGACCCGGCCGGGCGGGCTGCTCTACGTGTCGTTCACCAACTGGCTCTCCCCATGGGGCGGCCACGAGACGGCGCCCTGGCACTACCTGGGCGCGGCCCGCGCCCGCGAGCGCTACCGCCGCCGCACCGGCCACGCCCCGAAACACACCCTGGGCGTGAACCTCTTCGCCCTCCACATCGGCCCCGTGCTGCGGCACGTACGGTCCCGCGACGACGTCACGGTGGTCAGCGCCCGCTCGCGCTACTGGCCGTTCCTGCCGGAGGCGGTGCCGAGGGTGCCGCTGCTGAGGGAGTTCGCGACGTGGAACCTCCTGCTGATCCTGCGCAGAACGGGAGCGAGATGAGCCACCAGCGGCGCGTCCGGCAGGAGGGACGTACAGGGCTCTCCCGCAGAGCGACGAACCAAGCGGCGCGGCAGCCGAAGAAGAACCCGCACGGTTCGTCGACCGAGGAGAGAGCCCGGTGCGGCACCGACCCGCCCACGAACAGTGCCCGCTCTGACCCGAGCCCACCGCGAACCGCAGGAGGCCGCATGCCGGAGGCACCACCGAAGCCAACGCCCCGGCCCGAGCCCGCACCCGAACCCCGACCCGCACCCGAACTCCAACCCGTGAAAGAACCCGCACCCGCACAGGACCGCCGCTGGCTGCTGGTGTTCTGGGCGGCGGTCCTGGCCGCGTTCCTCGCCCCGGCACCCGGCAGGACGACGTTCGACACCAAACTCCCGGTCGTCCTGGACCCGTTCGGCTTCCTGTCCGACCTGGGCAGCCTGTGGCACGACCGCGCGGGCTTCGGCGGCATCGCCGACCAGTACGTCGGCTACGCCTTCCCGATGCTGCCGTACTACGCGCTGGCCCACGCCGCGCACGTCCCCACCTGGTGCGCCGAGCGGCTGTGGCTGTCGCTCGTGGTCACGGCCGCGTTCTGGGCGCGCTGCGGCTGGCCGAGCGGCTGGGCGTCGGCACGCCCGCCACGCGCGGCCTCGCGGCCGTCGCGTACGCGCTGTGGCCGACGTTCTCGATCCTCGTCGGCTCGACGTCGGCGGCCGTCCTGCCCGGCGCGCTGCTGCCGTGGTGCTGCTGCCGCTGACGGACGCGGCCAGGAGCCCGCGCGTGGCGGCGGCCCGTTCCGCGCTGCTGATCCCGTTCATGGGCGGGGTCAACGCGGCGTCGACGCTCGCCGCGCTGCTGCCCGCCCTGCTGTACCTGCTCAGCCGCCCACCGGGCCGCCGCGGACGCGCGCTGCTGGCGTGGTGGCTGCCGGGCGTGGTCCTGGCGACGGCGTGGTGGTCGGTGCCGCTGGTGCTGCTGCGGCTGTACGGCGAGGACTTCACGCCGTACATCGAGCGGGCGCGGACCACCACGGACACCATGTCGGCCACCGAACTGCTGCGGGCGCGGGCAACTGGGTGGCGTATCTGCGCTTCGGCGAGGCGTGGCTGCCGGGCGGCTGGACGGTCGCGACGTACGCGGTGGCGATCTGCGGCTCGGCGGTGGCGGCGGGTCTCGGCCTGGCGGGGCTGGCGCGGCGCGACATGCCCGAGCGCCGCTGGCTGCTGCTGACCGTGCTGACGGTGACGCTGATCGCGCTGGCGGGGTACGGCGGCAGGCTGGGCGGGCTCTTCGACGGGACGGTGCGCGACTGGCTGGACGGCTGGCTGACCCCGTTCCGGAACGTCTACAAGTTCCAGCCGGGCCTGGCGCTGGCGCTGGTCCTGGGCCTGGGCCACGTACTGGCCCGGGAACGCGGTCACCCGCCCGCCCGAGGCACCCGCCCGCTGGGCCCCGCTCCTGGCGGCGGCGCTGATCCTGCCGGGTCTGGCCTGGCCGTACCTGAACGGCACGGTGCTGCAACCGGGCGGGTTCCGGAAGCTGCCCGCGCACTGGGAGCGGACCGCCGACTGGCTGCGCGAGCACTCCCCGACAGCCGCGCGCTGGTGGTGCCCGCGACCGCCCACGGCCTGTACACGTGGGGCGAGCCGATCGACCAGCCGCTGGACGTGCTCGCCGGGTCGCCCTGGGCGCAGCGCGACTTCGTGCCGTTCGGCACGCCGGGTTCGCGGCGCGCGCTGGACGCGGTGGAGCGGGCGCTGATGAGCGGCGGCGCGGTGCCGGGGCTGCGCGACTACCTGGGGCGGGCGGGCCTGTACCACGTGGTGGTCCGCAACGACCTGGACCCCGACCAGATCGGCTACGTACCGCCGCGGACGGTCCGGCGGACCCTGGAGGCGTCCGGCTACCACCGGGTCGCGGCGTTCGGGCCGCCGCTGACCGGCGGCCGGATCGCGAACGACACTCCGGTGCAGGTGCAGGGCCTGTTCCCGCGGTCGCGGGCGGTGGAGGTGTACGCGCCGAGGGACGGGCGCGAGCCGGGCCGGGTGACGGCGAAGGCGGTGGTGGACACGGCGGTGCTCAGCGGCGGCCCCGAGTCGCTGCTGCCGCTGTCGGCGGCGGACCCCGAACTGCGCCACCGGCCGACGGTGTTGGCGGGCGACGAGCACCCGGGGATCACCGGTCCGTCGGTGCGGGTGGTGGGCGACGGGACGCGCCGCGCGGACACCCGCTTCGGCCTGGTCAACGACAACACCTCGTACACCTACGGCCCGCACGAGCGGAATCCGCCGGACAGCGTGCAGGACCCGGCGCGCGGCCCCGGCAGATCCTGCCGTCGAAGGGGATCGGGCACCAGACGACGGCGGTGCTGCGCGGCGCGTCGTCGGTCACCGCCTCCAGCAGCGGCAACTGGCTGTTCCACCTGCCGCGGTACGACCCGGTGAACGCCTTCGACGGCGACCCCGGGTCCGCGTGGGCGGAGGGCAGCGCGGGCCGATCCGTGGGGCAGTGGCTGCGGGTGGGGTTCGGGCGGACCGTCCGCGTCCCGGCGGCGATCCGGGTGACGCCACTGCCCGGCGCGGGATGCGCCCGGCGCCCACCTCGGTCCGCGTCCGCACCGACACCGGCGCGATCGACAGCCCGCTGCGGCCGGACGGCACGACGCAGACGGTCGGGGCGCCCGCGGGCCCGCGCGGTGGCTCTCCCTGACCATCACCGGCGTGCGGCGGCCAGGTCCGGCCTGACGGGGCCGGGTTCGCCGAGGTCGCGATCCCGGGGTGCGGGTCGACCGGCTGCTGGCGCTGCCCGCCGACGCCGAGTCGCCCGACGCGTCCGCCCCGGCCCGGCTGTACGCCCTGCACCGCGACGCCGACCCGGGCGGGGTGGCGCCGCTGCCGGTCGAGGCGGGCCTGCGGCGCCAGTTCCGTACGGCCGAGGGCGAGTCGTACCGGATCGCGGGGCTCGCCCTGCCGGTGCCGGGCCCGGCGCTGGACCGGCTGCTGGACCGGGTGGCACCGGGGCGGCGCGGCCGGATCGAGGTGACGGCCGACTCCACCGGCACCACCGGTACGGACCTGAGCCCGCGCAACCTCGTGGACGGCGACCCGCGGACGGCGTGGATCGCCGGAGGCCGGCCGGTGCTGCACCTGCGCTGGCCCGGCAAGCGGAAGATCGACGAGATCGTCTTCGCGGCGGCGGGCGGCCTGTCCACCCGCCCGCGGCAGGTGCTGATCAACTCGCCGGACGGGGCGGCGACCGCCGGGGTCGACGCGAACGGCCAGGCCCGCTTCGCGCCGATCACCACCGACCGGCTCGACGTCACCCTCGCCGACGCGGCGCCGCTGACCCTGCACAACCCGGTCGCCGACCGGCGGCTCCAACTGCCGGTGGGGCTCAGCGAGGTGTACGTACCGGCGCTGCGCGATTTGGTCGCCGCCCGGCCCGCCCGGACCGGGCGTTCGACGTGCCGTGCGGGCGGGGCCCGGCGCTCACGGTCGACGGGGTCCGGTACGCCACCTCGGCGTCCGGCCGGGTGCGGGACCTGACCGAGCGGCGGCCGGTGCCGGTGCGGCTGTGCGCCGCGCGGGCAGCGGGCGGCGAGTTGTGGCTGCCCGCCGGGCGGCACCGGGTGGAGTCGGGCGACGCGGGTCCGCTGGCGCTGACCGACGTGACCCTGCGCACGGGAGAGCCGCCCGCGCCCGCCACGCCCGGCGTGCGGACGGTCCGGGCCCGCGACTGGTCCGGCGACCGCCGCACCGTGGTCGTCGGCCCCGGCCAGTCGGTCTACCTCCAGACGTACGAGAACGACAACCCGGGCTGGAAGGCGACCTTCAACGGCCGCTCGCTGACGCCGGTCCGCCTCGACGGCTGGCAGCAGGGCTTCCTGGTCCCGGCCGGGCCGGGCGGGACGGTGACGCTGTTCTACGAGCCGTCGACCGCGTACCGCGCGGGCTGGTCGGCGGCGCGGTGGGCGTCCTGGCGCTGCTCGCGCTCGCCCTGGTGCGGCCCGCGCGGGCGCCGCCGCCGGGGTCCGCCCGCCCGCGCCCCCGGCGCCCGGCTGGTCCTCGGGACGGTCGCGCTGACGGCCGTCGTCGTGCTGGTCGCGGGCCCGCTGGCCGTCGCCGTACCGGTCCTGGCGCTGCTGGCGTGGTGGCGGCCCGGCCTCCTCGCCCCGGTCGCGCTGGTGGCGATGGCGGCGGCGGGGGTGACGGCGGCGCTCGGGGCGGGGCGGCCGGTCGGCGGGGCACGGGCGCGTTCGGCCCGGTGGCCCAGGCGCTGGCCGTGGTGGCGCTGGTGGCGGCGGTGGTGACGGTCCCGCCACCGACACCGCGCCCGCGCCCGCCGCATCCGCCACCACCTGCGCCCCTCCCCACCCCGGTACGTCCCCGACCTGACCAAGCGCCCGCCGACCATCCCGAAGGCGCGGACAACGGGCGACGAGCCCACAATCCGCTACCACCGGTCCGAGAGGGACCGGGCGAGGGACCGAGCGAGGGGCCAGGCAACGGACCAGGCAACGGACCAGGCGAGGGGCCGGACGACGGACCAGGCGACGGACCAGGCAACGGGCCGGGCGAGGGACCAGGCAACGGGCCAAGCGACAGGCCAGGCAATGGGCCGGGCGAGGGACCAGGCAACGGGCCAGGCGACAGGCCAGGCGACAGGCCAGGCAACGGGCCAGGCAACGGACCAAGCGACAGGCCAAGCGACGGACCTGGCGAGGAACCAGGCAACGGGCCAAGCGACAGGCCAGGCGAGGGACCAGGCAACGGACCAGGCAACGGGCCAAGCGACGGACCAGGCAACGGGCCGGGGCCGGACCGCCGCCCGGAGGAGGGCACATGACCGGGGCCCGCGGCCTGCCCCGCGTCCCGTTCGGCACCGTGGACGAGGTCTCGCGCCACTGCCTGCGGCGGGACGAGCCCGAGACGGTCCATGTCGAGGTGCACCTCCCGGGCGGCCCGAACCGGGGCGGCTGCGGGCGGCGTTCCACCGCGCGCTGCGCGCGCATCCGCGCGTCCTCGTACGGGAGGTGCCCACCCGCTGGTGGCGGACGCGGTACGCGTGGGAGCCGACCGCCGGGCCCGACCTGGACCCGCTGGGCTTCCGCCGACCGCGCCGGGGCGCTGGCCGCGCGCGGGAGCGGGCGCTGACCGCATGCCCGCCGCTGTCGCTGTCGCCGCCGCTGTGGCTGGAGGTGGTGACGGAACCGGCGCGCGACGGCTGCGTCCTGCTGCTGGCGGCCCACCACACCGCGTTCGACGCGCCGTCCGGCCTGCGGCTGCTGGCCACGACGGCGGAGCTGTACGGGGACGGGGCACGGGAGGCGCGGGAGGCGGAGGACGTACGGGAGGTCCCGGTCGCGCCCGCCCCGGACGCGGACCGCGCGCCACGTCGGGGTGTGTCCGGCGTGCGCCGCCCGCGCGGGTGGCGGCCGACCGGCGGGCCCCGGCCGCCCGGGCAACGGGATGCGCGCGCTCGTCCTGCCCGTACCGCCGCGCCCGGCCCCGCCGGTCCGCGCCTCCGTCAACGACCAACTCCTGGTCGCCACCTGCCTGATGGCCGCCCGCTGGAACCGGCTGCACGGCCGCCCGCCGGGCCCGGTGCGGATCACGGTGCCGGTGGACGACCGGCCGCGGCGCCCGCCCGGGCGGCCCTGGGCAACGGCACCCGGCTGGTCGACGTCGGCTTCGGCCCCGGGAGCGGGCGGACGCGGACGCCCTGACGGCCCGACGGCCGGACCCGGCGGCCGTGGCCCGGCTGCTGTGCGCCACGGCAGACCGTACGCGCGCCCTCAAGGCGGACCGTACGCGCGCCCTTAAGGCCGACCGTACGCGCGCCCTTAAGGCGACCCGGCGGCACCGGCGGCACCCGCGGCGCCGCTGGGCCTGGCCGGGACGGTGCTGACGGCCCCGGCGCTGCCGGTCGGCCCGCGCGGCGCTGGCCCGGGGCTGCGCTGGCGGCGGCGCCGTGGACGTCCACGGCGCTGCTGAGCAACCTCGGCCGGGTCCCGTACCCGTTGGACTTCGGGGACGCGGGCCGGGCGAGCGCGGTCTGGTTCTCGGCACCGGCGCGGATGCCGCGCGGCCTGACGGTGGCGGCGGTGTCGACCGCGGACCGGCTGCACCTGACGCTGCGCTGGTCGCGGGCGCTGCTGGACGACGCGGCGGGGCGGCGCTGGCCGGTCTGCTGCGCGGCGCGCTGGCGGCGACGGCGGGCCGGGGGCGGCGCGCGACGGCCCGGCCGCGGCCACGGCCACCGGGGCGGGCGCGGTGACGGCGCGCGGCGCCCGCCCGCGCTGCGGCGGCTGTACGAGGACCCGGCCACCCCGGTCGCCTCGGGCCCCGACCGCGCCCGCCGCCAGGCGCTGATGCTGGCCGGGGCGCTGGGCCCGGCTCGCCGCGCGGGCCCGGCGACGGTCCTGGACGTCGGTTGCGGCGACGGCGGGCGGCGGCCGTCGCGCTGCCGCTGCTGCCCGGCCACCGCCTGGTCGGCGTCGACTGGTCGCAGGAGGCGCTGCGCCGCGCGGCCCGGCGGCTGCCGCACGTCGTACGGGGCGAACTCACGCCGGGCGGGCTGCCGTTCGCGTCCGCGAGCGCCGACGCGGTGCTGCTCGGCGAGGTGCTGGAGCACCTGGTCGACCCGGACTCCGCACTGGACGAGCTGCGCCGGGTGCTGCGTCCGGGCGGGCACCTGCTGCTCTCCACGCCGAACCTGGCGGCCTGGTACAACCGCGCCCTGCTCCTCGCCGGGGTGCAGCCGGTCTTCCGAGGTGAGCCTGCGGGCGGTGCACGGACGGCCGGGCCGCGAGGTCGTGGGGCATCTGCGGCTGTACACGTCCCGCGCTGCGCGGCTTCCTCGCGGCGTCGGGCTTCGCGGTGGTAGCGGTCGCGGGCGCCCGTTCCACGGCGTACCGCGTCCGCTGCGCGCCTGGACCGGGCCGCGTGCCGCGCGCCGTCGCTCGCCTCGATCCTGCTGGTGCACGCGCGTACGCGACCGGCCCCGCGCTCCGGAGGTGGCGCCCCGTGGAACCCGACGACCCGCTGCTGGCGATCCTGGTCTGCCCACTCGACAAGGGCCCGCTCACCCTCGTGGCGCGGCGTGACGCGCTCTACAACCCGCGGCTGCGCCGCCGCTACCCGATCGTCGACGGCGTCCCGCAGCTCCTGCCGGACTCGGGCGAGCGGGTGTCGCCCGAGGAGCACCGGCGGATCATGGCCGGTACGGGCCGTACGCCGCCCGCGGAGACGCCGGAGGGCGGGACGGGCCCCTGAGCGCCCGACCGGGTGCGCGACGATGGGGGCATGAACGCCCCGCCCGACGACTTCCCGGAACCGTTCCCCTTCGTGCTGGTACTGCTGCGCAGGATGGCGGACCACCAGCCGCTGCTGGTGGAGGACGAGCTGCGCGAACTGGGCTACGGGCGGGCGGTGATGCGGGAGGCCAACCGGCGCTGGCAGGCGATGCTGCGCTCACCCCGGCGCCGGGGCGCGGTGGCCCGGTACCGCTCGGTCCTCGGCCCGCCCGAGTCGGCCGGGCGACGCCGGATCGGCGACCTGACCTGCGAGGCGCTGCTGTGGCCGGTGGAGCTGTGGCCGGATCTGCGGTTCGAGGTGCTGACGGCGCCGGGCGGCGCGGTGTGGAACGAGTGGCTGGTCCGGGCCCCGGGCGCCGAGGGCCCGCGCCGCGCACGACCGCCGATCTGCTCCCGTGGTCGTGCACGGTGGACGAGGTGGCGCGGGCGTTCGCGCCCGCGCGGCCGATGGAGGGCTCGGCGCCGACACGCTGGCGGCTGGCGTTCGAGGCCCCGACGAGAGGTGAACTCCGCCGTTGCACGGCGGAGTTCACCTGGGGTTGCTGCAACGCGTCGAGTCGTCCGCGGCAGGCTGAGGCGGATCAGGCCAGCTTGGCGCTGAGCGTGATCTCCGTGCCCGCGAGTGCCTGGCTCACCGGGCAGTTCTTCTTGGCGCCCTCGGCGGCGGCGAGAATCCGGCCTCGTCCAGCCCGTCCACGCTGCCCTCCACCGTGAGGTGGATGCCGGTGATGCCGGTGCCGGGCTGGAAGGTGACGTCGGCCTGCGTGGTCAGCTGGGTGGGCGGGGTCCCGGCCTGGCTGAGGGCGTGCGACAGCGCCATCGAGAAGCAGCTGGAGTGGGCGGCGGCGATCAGCTCCTCCGGGCTGGTCTTTCCGTTCGCCTGCTCGGCGCGGGAGGGCCAGGAGACCGGCTGCTCGCCGATCCCGGACGAGTCGAAGGTGACGGTGCCCTCCCCTCGGCCAGACTGCCCTGCCAGACGGTGTGCGCGGTGCGCGTGGTGGCCATGTGCTCCATGCCTCCTGTGTGGTGGTGACGTACTGGTCATGGCGTACGTCAGGTACCGACCCCGGACGGATGGACCCCATCGGCCACGTGCCCGGTGATCGGTTACGAGCCTAGAGCCTGCGGGCCCACGTTCCACGCGACGACCACAGGGCGGTCATGTTCCGTGCCGAGGGTGCTGACGGTCGCGGTGTCGAGGCGGAACAACGCCCCGTCGCCGGGCGGCAGCCCGAGCCGCCGGGCGGTGAGGACCCGCAGCACGTGTCCGTGCGCGACGAGCACCACGTCACCGTCGTCGGCGCGCAGCCGCGCGTCGACACGCTCCAGCACCCGGTCCACGCGGGCGCCCACCTCGTCGGGGACTCGCCGGGGTGCTCCGCGTCACCCGCGGCGACCCCGTCGGTCCACAGGTTCCAGTCGGGTCTGGTCCGGTGGATGTCGACGGTGGAGACGCCCTCGTACCCCCGTAGTCCCACTCGTGAAGGCCGGGCTCGACGCGCGCGTCGTCGAGCCCGGCCAGCCGAGCGGTGGTACGGGCCCGAGCCAGCGGGCTGACGAGCGTCAGCGCGACGCGCCGCTCCGCCAGGAGGGGCGCAGCGAACGCGCCTGCTCCTCCCGTGTGCCGTCAGCGGCTGGTCGGTCCAGCTGGTGTGCTTGCCCGACAGGCTCCACTCGGTCTCGCCGTGCCGGATCAGCACCAGGTCAGCCACGGTCGCCGCCGTCGCTGCCCTTCTCCTGCTCCTGCTTCTGGGCCTCGGCGACGGAAGCGCGCACCGCGTCCATGTCCAGCGAGCGGGCCTGTCCGATGACGTCCTCCAGCGCCTGCTCGGGGAGGGCGCCGGGCTGCGCGAAGACCGCGATGTTCTCGCGGACGATCATGAGGGTGGGAATCGACTGGATCTGGAACGCCTGGGCCAGCTCCGGCTGCGCCTCGGTGTCGACCTTGGCGAAGACCAGATCGTCATGGCGTCCCGCCGCCTGCTCGTACACGGGGCGAACTGGCGGCATGGGCCACACCAGGAGGCCCAGAAGTCGATCAGAACGAACTCGTTCCCCGACACGACGTCGTCGAAGTTTTCCTTGGTCAGTTCAACCGTGCTCATGCAGCCGGTAACGAGCGCGGCCCCGGCCGGTATTCCTGAGGCGGGAGATCCGCCCGTCCCCGCCGCCCGGCCCCGCTCGATCGGCTGATCCGGCCGATGAACGTTCTATCCGGACGCCGGGTGGCATACGGGTGAGCGCGCGTATCCACCTCACCGGACGGCCGTTGGTCAGGTCTGTAGGACGTGTTCAGTGAAAGGAAAACTCGTGCGTCGCATCTCCAAGGCCGCGGTCCTGACCATCTCGGCGAGCGCGCTGTCGCTCGGTGCCGCCGGCGGGCCATGGCCCACGACGGCGCCTCGGCCAGGGCGGGCCGCCGGTTCCCCGGCGTCATCAGCGGCAACACCATCCAGGTCCCGGTCCACATCCCGGTCAACCTGTGCGGCAACACCATCGACATCGTCGGGCTGCTGAACCCTCGATGGGCAACGTCTGCGTCAACGACTGACCCCGCGCCACCAGGAGGCCGTCGGAGCATTCCGCTCCGGCGGCCTCCGAGCTGCCAGACCTGTCCGGGTGATCGCCCGCATCTCCCGGACGCCGTGGTCGTTATCAGACCGCGAAGCAGTGATCAACGAAAGGAATGCTCGTGAAGCGTCTCTCGAAGGCCGCGGCCCTGACCGTCGTCACCGGCGCCGCCGTGCTCGGTGCGGCCGGTGGAGCCGTCGCTCACGACGGCGCCTCGGCCAGGGCGGGCCGCCGGTTCCCCGGCGTCATCAGCGGCAACACCATCCAGGTCCCGGTCCACATCCCGGTCAACCTGTGCGGCAACTCCATCGACGTGATCGGCCTCTTCAACCCGTCGATGGGCAACCACTGCGTCAACAAGTGACCCCTCGGGTCACCTTCCCCGCCGGTCAGCCGACCGGCACCCCTACGAGGAGACTCCCCATGTTGAAGAAGGTCATCGCCAGCGCCGCCTCGCCGCTGCCGCCACGGGCGCGGCGGCCGGTTTCGCCGCCCAGACCGCGGTCGCGTCCGACGCCACGGGCGGCGACTTCAGCTCGAACGTCAACGCGCTGCCGCACCTGTGCGCCGACGTCAAGGACCTCAACGTGGTCCAGCTGGTGAACGTGGAGGCGCTGAACGACACCCAGGGCCTTCAGTGCAACGAGAAGTCGGGCCACCTGGACAACCACAAGGCTCCGCTCTCGGACGTGGCCGACATCGGCAGCTTCCAGAACTGAGCGAACCGCTCAGGCGGCGCTCGCTCCTTCGGCACGGCGGCCGTCCCGCACACGCGGGCGGCCGCCCGCTGTCCGTACGGGCGCGTAGGGCCGCCCGTACGGCTCGTCGGTGCCGGAACCTGGGCCAGACGGGTGGCCGCCCGCACCCCGGGCCCGCCGCCGCTCGTTTGACAGGACAGCCGCTCGGCACGGGCGGGGCATCCTCCTCCTTGTCCGCCCGGCACAAAGTCCGGCCCCACGGTGACCGTGGGGCCGGACTTTGTGCTGCGGCGGCGTCAGTTCTGGTAGGCGCCGGCGTCGATCAGGTCCGACAGCGGGGCCTTGTGGTTGTCCAGGACCTTCGACTTCTCGTTGCACTGGAGGCCCTGGGTGTCGTCCAGCGCCTCCACGCTGACCAGCTGGACCACGTTGACGTCCTTGACGTCGATGCAGGGTGCGGCACCAGGTTGATGTTCTGCGAGTAGTTGCCGCCGGAGCTGTCGGACGCGGTGGCAGCCGGAGCGAGGGTGCCCGCGGCACCGGTGACGGCGACGGCGAGCGACGCGCAGGCGAAAGCCTTCTTCAGCATGGGTTGTTCTCCTCGTGTGTTCGACGACGCCAGCGGACGCCGACACCTGGAGAAACGCCGAAGAGGCCATCACGTGACGGTTATTGACCTCGAAAACCCGGTTTCACTCTCAAGTCGGATAACGGTCAGCTCATGTGACCAGCGATCACCCCTCGGAGGCATGTGCGCGACACCTGTTCCGGGACCGGTCCCGGTGCCCTCCGGTACAACGGCCGGGTCCGCGACGCCGCGCCGTATCCGGCGCGGCTCACGACCTGGCGCGAGGGGTGGTCATGTGCGGACCGAACCGCTCCGGTTCAACGACCGGGCCGGGGCCCGGCTGTACCGGAGAACATCTTCGCCGTCACCGGCCTGCCCGCCCACGCCCGGGGGCACGTGCGGCGGCAGCGGCAGAAGGCGGAGGCGCGGCTCGCGGTCGGGGAGCCCTGGCCGGGGACACGGACTCGCCGCTGCCGGGCTCGTTCGGGAAGGCCGAGGTCCGCGCCGCGTTCGACGGGTTCCAGGATCCGCGGCGGCGGCTGGTGGACGAGGTCCTGTGGCGGTGGGGGACGCGGACGGCGGCTGCGGGTGTTCCGCGGCGCTGCACGAGGACCACGACGCCGCGGTGCGCGCGCACGCCAGGGCGCTGGAGGCGGAGTCGGGGCGCGTCGAGGTCCCGGTGGGCGAGCGGGACGCGCTGTGGCGGAGCGCGGCACGGGCTGGGCCGCGCTGCTGGCCCGCCGGAGCTGCGGGCGCACCTCGCCCACCGGATCGGGGAACTCGGCGACCCGCGGGTCCAGGAGCCCGAGGCGGACGCCATCCTGGCGGGCTTCCGGGCTGCTCGTGTCTCCCTTCGCCGCGTTCGCCGCGGACCCGGCCGCCCTGGCGCGGCTGTCCGGGATGTGCGCGGCGTGGACGGAGTCGGCGCCGTTCGCGGCGCTCTTCTCGGCGCTGTTCGACGAGGCCGTGGACGAGGCGGCCCGGACCATCGACGACGGGTTGCGGTCCGCGCTGGAGAAGCGGAACGCCGAGCGGTACCCGGACGCCGCCGCGGCGCTGCGGGAGACCGTCCTGCCCGCGTACGAACGGCTCGCCGCCTTGCGGTCGTTCGTCTCGGCGTGGCGGTTCGAGGAGATCGCGCACGAGGTCAGCGTCGTCCTGAACAACGTGGCGGTGGACCTGCACCACCACCGGCTGGTCGGCGCGGCGGCGGTGCGGCGGCAGGAGGCGGCCGTCGAACTGGCGCGGCGGGCCTACGAGATCGCCCCGGAGCGCGACAGGCCCGACATCAAGGCGAACAAGGACGTGATCGACACCCGGTTCCGCGCCCTCGGCCAGCGGCCGGGCCGTACGCCCGCGCCGGACCGGGGCGCCGGGGCGGGCACCGGCGGGGCGCGGTCTCGCGGCGTGTGCGCTGGTCGTCCTGGGGTGGTCGGGGTCATCGTCCTGGGCGTCACCGTGGGCGTCGCGGAGGCGCTGCTCACCGGGTTCCTGGGGCTCGCGGTCGTCGGCCTCATCAGCACGGTCCGGGACGCGGTCAAGGGTGCGACGAGGAGGACACGATGACGTCCAGGTCGGGCGCCGGTGCGCCGCGCCCGCCATGCGCGCGGTCGGCTCGGCCAGTTGCGGTATCCGCCGGAGTTCCGCGTGCCCCGCCGGACCTCGACCCCGGGCAGGCCGCGTGGATCGCGGACGTACTGGAGCGGGCGCGGGCCGCGCGGGCCGTCGCCGTACGGGCCGACGGCCCCGGCCCCGGCCCGGGAGGACCCCGATCGCGGCGGGGCCCGTCCCGACGCGCTCGTCGGCGCCGCCACCGGCATCTGGCGCGCCCTGCGGAAGCTGGACCAGCGCGGCGGCGGGCTCTCCGCGGCCGACCTGCGGCAGGTGCGCCGCAACGTACAGGCGGGCCGCCAGGCGCTGGCCGACCACGGGCTGGAGATCCAGGAGCACGACGGGGCGCCGTTCGACTCCGGCCAGTCGCTTGAGGTGCTGGTCGTCCAGGAGCAGGCGGGCTGACCCGCGAGGTGGTGCTGGAGACCGTACGGCCGTCCGTCTACCTCCACGGCGAGCGGATCCAGATGGGCCAGGTCATCGTCGGCAGGCCGACCCGGAAACGACCCCTTGAGGCAGGGACAGACATGCGCGAAACCATCGACTTCGGCATCGATCTCGGCACCACCAACAGCGCCATCGCGGTGGCCGGGGACGACGGCGTACGGGTCATCAAGAACAACGACGGGGCCGAGTTCACGCCGTCCGCCGTGTGGATCCCCAGGAGGGCGAGATCCACGTCGGGATGCGGGCCCGGGACCGTACGGTGAGCGACCCGGACAACGCGTACGCCGAGTTCAAACTGGAGATGGGGTGGCCGGGGCGCACCGCCTGTTCCCCGGTCCGGGCGCGGCTCACGCCCGAGCAGCTCTCCGCGGAGGTCCTCAAGTCGCTGCGCCAGGACGCCGCGGCCGCTGACGGCCACCAACCGTCGGCCGCGGTGATCACGGTGCCCGCGTCGTTCGCCCTGCACCAGAACAACGCCACCGGCAGCGCGGCGGCGCTCGCCGGGCTCGGCGCGGGTGCCCGCTGGTGCAGGAGCCGACCGCCGCGGCCATCGCGTACGGCGTGCGCGACGCCTCGGACTCCGCCCACTGGATGGTCTTCGACCTGGGCGGCGGCACCTTCGACGCGGCGGTGATGAGCAAGCGCGACGGCGAACTGCACCTGCTCCAGCACGCCGGTGACCCGTATCTGGGCGGCAAGCTCATCGACTGGGCCATCGTGGAGGACCTGCTGGCTCCGCCGTCCGGCGCGACCTGGGGCTGGCGGACTTCACCCGGAGCAACCCGCGCTGGCGGGCCAACTTCGCCAAGCTCAGCTGGAGGCGGAGGACGCCAAGATCCAGCTGTCCCGGCTGCCCTCGGTCTCCCTCAACTTCGATCTCGCCGACGGCAGCGGGCGCTCCAGCCGTTCGAGTACACCCTGACCCGCGGCGCCGTGGACGACCTCGCCCTGCCCTTCTACACGCGCGCGGTCAGGCTCTGCCGCGACGCCCTCGCCGAGAGTTCGCTGGGCCCCGACCGCGTTGACCGGCTGCTGCTGGTCGGCGGCGCGACCCTCGCGCCCGGCCTGCGGGAGCTGCTGGCCGACCCGGTGCGGGGCCCGGCATCCCTCGACCACAGCCAGGACCCGACGACGGTGGTGGCGCGCGGCGCCGCGGTGTTCGCGCGTACGGTACGGCTGCCGAGCAGGCCGCGCGGCGGCGCCCGGCGAGTTCACGGT
This sequence comes from Streptomyces sp. M19, assembly GCA_038070365.1. Classification (GTDB taxonomy): domain Bacteria; phylum Actinomycetota; class Actinomycetes; order Streptomycetales; family Streptomycetaceae; genus Streptomyces. The sequence goes on from JAMYWE010000001.1 coordinate 2,691,842, forward strand.
GGAACTCCACTACGAGACGCAGACGTTGGAGACCACCGGCAACCCGGTCTCCGGCAGGTTGAGCAGCGGCGGCCCGGTCGACTGGACGGGGTACGGGATCGCCCTGAGCAACCCGGGGCCGCCCGCCCTTCCACGGGCCGCGGACCGCCCTCAGCGCGGACGGCGCGTTCTACACCGAGGTGAGCATCGACGCCGGGGCCACGTCCCGCTTCACGCTGGACCTCACCGACGCCCTCGGCAACCGGCAGAAGCTGACCCCGGACAGCCTGTCCATGACCCACGCCGCGGTCGTCCCCGGCGACGCGGTGCTCACCGGCACCCTCGGCATCGGCAAGGCCGACGGCTCGTTCGACCCGATGCTCCGCAAGGGCACCGCGCTGCCCGCCACGGTGACGAGGACGTACCGCACGACCATCCCGCTGCGCCGGTCCCAGCCCGACGCCGTGATCCGCGTCCCGCTGCTGGAGGGCGAGCGCAGGCGCGCCGACCGCAACACCCGGGTCGGGCTGCTGGAGATCCGGCCGAAGGACGTACGCATCGACCTGCCCGCGAAGAGCGAGGTCGAGGTGACCTTCGAGATCCAGGCGAGCAGCAGGGAGGTGCTGGTCACCGCCGGCATCCCGCTCGTACAGCAGCAGTTCGAGGCGACGATCAGCCGCTCGGAGCTGCTGCCGCCCGAGCACGGCGAACTCGTGGACGCCCTGCGGGACCTGGAGCGGCGGGCCCGCGGCCTGGAGACCCGGGCCGCGGAGGTCCACTCCGAACAGGCACGTAGGCGGCTGGCGGACCTCTCCGAGCAGCAGGCCCTGGCGCAGGTCCGCAAGGAGGTGGACGCGGCGGCCGTCGACACGGGCGCGGCCGTCACCAGCGAGCGCCGGATCCGCGATCTGGAGGCGCAGCTCGACGACGTCGAGGAGGCGATCGAGATCCCCGGCCTCCAGCACCAGCTGTGGGACCTGCTCAACACGTGCGAGGACATCATCGAGCAGGTGGGCGGCGGGCCCACGGAGACGACGGAGTTGACCAACCTGCGGGCGCGGGCCGGTGCGCTCGGCGAGGGCGGCACCCGGCGGACCTGCGGCGGCTGATCGACCGGGTCGAGGACTTCCAGGTCGAGCTGCTGCGCCGCAGCGACCAGTGGGAGTTCATCGTCTTCCAGGCGCTGGTGGACCGGCGGGACGAGATGTTCGGCCGCGCGCGGCGGACGCCGCCATCGCCGACGGCCACCGGGCCGTCGCGGCGGGCGACCGGGCCGCGCTCGGCGCGGTCAACCAGCGGCTGCGGCGGCTGCTGCCGCCGCAGATCGCGTGGCAGATCGACAACGAGGGCGGGCTGCGCTGAGCGGCTGCCGCCGCCTTCTTCGGGGCGACAGCCGTGGTGGCGGCGGGAAGGAAGCGAGGAGCGAAGGTGCCCGAAACACCCATTCCCACACGGGAGAACGGCCCGAACTCCGTCGGCACGGACGCCGCCGGTACGGACGCCGCCGGCACGGGACCGGCCGGTACGGGACCCGGCGACACGGCTTCCGGCGACGTCCTCTGCGGGTCGCGCTGCTCGTGTCGCGGGCCCGCGCGGCGGCCCGTTCCGGCGACCTGGACGCGGCGCTGCGGCTGCTGCGGGACACCGACGACCCGGCGGTCGGCGGCCACCGGACGTGCTGGACCTGCTGGCGCGCGTACACGCCCAGCGCGGGAGTTGACCCGGCCGCGGACTGCTGGCGGCACGTCCTGGAGGGCACCCGGCGGACCCGGCGGCCACGGCCGGGCTGGCGCGGGTGGCGCGGCTGGACCGTACGGGCCCGGTGGCCGCACTCGGCCGCCACCGGACCCGTACGGCGCTGGCCGTCGCGGTGTGCGCGGCCACCGCCCTCGCGGTGGGGGCGGTGGCGGTGGTCGACGGCCCGGCACGGCCGGGCGCACGACCACGCCGCGGCGGGACCGGGGGCGCGGGCGGAGACGGACCGGCACGAGAAGGAGGAGACCGGCGAGGGCGGCGCTCGGGGAGTCCCCGCCACCCGCCGCGCCGCGGCGCTCGAAGCACTCGCCCGGGATCTGCGGATGCCGGGGCTCGAACCGGCGGTACGCGGGAACGCCGTCGAAGTCGTCTTCACCGAGGGCGTCTTCTCGCAGGGGCGCTGCTCACCCCGGTCGGCACCGAGCGGCTCGCGGCGCTCGGTGAGCGGCTGGGCGGGCTCGGCGAGCGGCTGGGCTGGTCCGGGAAACGGACGGCCTCCGGGCAGGACACGCGGATCACGGTCTACGGACAGGCCGCCACCGTCCCCGGCACCCGCGCAGCGGCGGTTCGGTCACCTCCCTGTGGCGCGCGCTGGTGGCCGCCCGCGAACTGAGCGCCGCGAGCGGGCGCCCCTCACCGCGTTCACGACGGCCAGCGCGGACCAGCGCGACGCGCCGTACCGAACCGCGGCCAGGAACCGGACGGTCACCGTGGTGATCACCCCGGCTGACCGCCCGCGTCCGCCACCCGGCCTGGCCGGTGGTGGTGCGGCGCGGCGCGTCAGTCCTCGTCCGGCTCGGACAGCGCCTTGGTGACCATGCGGATGGCGAAGTCGGGGTCGTCGGTGATGCGGTTGATGTGCTCCGCGAGCAGGAAGGCGGTGACTTCGAGGGAGTCACCTCCTGCTCGGTCCACCCCGTACTGCTTGCGCCACAGGCTGGGGCTCAGGTCCGTGCCCGCGGCGACGACCAGACCGGTCATGGTGGGGATGGCCTCGGGGCGAACGCTCCTGGTCATCATGCGCATCGTGGCCACGAGGCTGGGCACCACGTACTCGATGACGTCCCTGTCGTGATCCTCGTAGGCGTTCCGCAGCCAGGTCATGAACATGAGGATGAGCGAACACGTGCCGTCCAGCACGTCGTTGGCCTCCCTGGGGCCCATGGACGCGATGAACTCGTCGATGGCCGCCTGCTGTTCGGGGTCGATCGCGCTCTCGCCGTCGCGGATTCCCCTGAGCCGCGAGTCGATCATCATGAGGGCGGCGCCCACGTCGCCGACGGGAGCGTACTGGGGTCGTAGAGCGATGGCACGGAATCTCTCCTCGGGTGACTACGGCGGGTGGCGCGGCGCGTTCGTACAGTAGCGGCCGAGGTGCGGGGTCGGCGACGTGTCACCGTTACAGCGGAGAAGTGGTGCGCGGCACCCGCCCGAAGGTCACCGGGAGCGGCCGCACTCCTGGGCCACCGACACGAAGGCCAGCTTCGCCCGCCCGAGTTCGTCCGGCCGCTCGTGGCGTCGCAGACAGTCGACGAGGTGCTGTGCCGCGGCGGCGGCTTCGGGCGGGCCCTCCAGGAGCACGCCGCCCAGGGCGCGTTGCAGCCGAACGTCGTCGTCGGCCTGGCCCCGCCCGGTCCGCTCGGTGAGGATCCGCGCCTCCGCGGCGCCGAGGAACTCCGCGTAGGTCTGGCGGCGTCGGGTGAACTCGCGGTGATCGGACTCGGCGCGCAGCGTCATGCCGACCGATTCGAGCACCGCGTCCGCCTGGCGGTCCCCGGCATGCCGCGCCGCGGCCTGCCGGATACCGGCACTACGGGTGTACCAGCCGGTCACAACGCTGCCCGCGATCGCCGAACCGGCGGCGATCAGGGCGATTCCCCAGTCACTCATGCCGCCATCCTCGCGACCGGACGCGGCCTGCCACACCACTCTCGCCACATGTGCGGCATGGATCACTCTCCGCGACCTTCGAACAGCGCGCGATAGGATCGGATCATGTCGCCCGACGACGTGAACGAACCCGCCTCGACCTGCGGAAACAGCAGTATCCAGCCGCCGGTCTTCGGTAAACTTGACGCTTCGGGCGACGGGCGACGGGCGACGGGCGACGGGCGACGGGCGACGGGCGACGGGCGACGGGCGAGCTGTTCTGTTTGCGGCTCGGTCGGCAGTCGCTCTGTACCGCCTGCTGGACGTTCTTCCCGTTTTCTCCGGAGACGCCCGGATCACCCGCCTGTTCACCCTCGTTCCCGGCTCCGACTTCGGAGCCGACGCCCTCTCCGCGATCGACGCCGTCGGAGGCCGTACGGTGCCGTGGAGCGAAGCCCGCGGGCGCCCGTACGACCTGATCGTCACCGCGAGCCCGAAGGGCGACCTCAGCCTGCTGCGCGGCCCGCGGGTCCTCGTCCCGCACGGCGCGGGCTTCAACAAGTCGATCCGCGGCGAGGGTTCGGCCGATTCGGCGTCCGGACTGGACCCGGCGTACCTGCGACAGGCCCACGACCACGCCCCGGTGGCGCTGCACGCCCTGGCCCACCCCGATCAGATCGCCAGGTTGGCCGCCGCCGACCCGCGGGCCGCCCGGCGCGCGAAGGTGATCGGCGACCTCACCCTGGAGCGCGTCCTCGCCTCGGCGCCCCTGCGTGACCGCTACCGGGCGGCGCTGGGCACCGGGGCCCGGAAGCTGCTGGCGCTGGTCTCCACCTGGGGCCGGAGTCGCTCGTCCGGCGCCAGCCCGACCTGCCCGCCCGACTCGCGGCCCAACTCCCGTACGACGAGTACCAGTTGGCGCTCGTGATCCACCCCAACGAGCGCAGTCTGCTCGGGACGTACGAGCTGACCGAACGTCTCGCGCCCGCCCTCGACGCGGGGATGCTCCTGCCGGATCCGCACGAGGTGGGCCTCCGTCCTGATCGCCGCGGACGCCCTGGTCACGGACCACGGTTCGGCCGCCCTGTACTACTGCGCCGCCCGGGAACGCCCGTCGTGAGCGTCCACCCGGGCGGCGGCGAACTCATCCCCGGCAGCCCGATGGGCGTACTCCTCGACGCGATACCGCGGTTGGCGCGGGCCGAGGACATCGCCGACGCGCTGCGGGCGTACCGGCCCGGCCCGGGCACGCCGCCGTTCGGGCCGCGTTCGCGCCCGCCGGTGACGCCGTGGACCGGCTGCGCACCGAGCTGTACGACCTGCTCGGCCTCGCGCCGCCCGCCCACGGCGTCATGCCCAGCCGCTGCCCCGCCCACGCCCGCCCGCGCGTGCCCGCGGCGTTCGACGTCCATGTGGCGGCCACGTCGGGCGGTGTCCGGTCACCGGCACCCGGTCGGCGTCGGGCCGCCGGCCACCACCTGGCGGTGGAGCACGGCGCCGCCGGTGAGCAACTCGCCCGTTCCGCAAGCCTGTTGTACCGCCGCCCACTCCCGGCGTCCGCCGCGCCCGTGGAGCTGGCCTGGACCGCCGACGGGTGGACGCGGCACGCTCTGTCCGCCTACCCGGGCTGCCGTTCCGCCGCGGCCCTGCTGCCGTCCGGCGAGTGCCTGCTCAGGGTCCGCGGCCATGAGCGGACGTACGCCGTCCAGGTCGAACCCCGGCCCGAGGCGGGCCGGATCGCGCGGATCGACCCGGCCGTCGCGCTGTCGGCCGTACACGCCCGACTGGTCTCCACCGAGCCCGCCCCGGACGGCCGCACCGCGCTGAACTGCCGTGTCGGAGAGCGGTCGTTCCGCATCACCGTGCGCCCGGCCACGGACGCCGAGGCCGGGCGGATGATCTAGAGCAGGCCGTTGCGCCGTAGGAAGGCCGGGCCGCCTCGCGGTGTTCCTCGGCCTGCGCCAAGTGCCCTCGGCCGCGTCGAGTTCGGCGAGCGCGTCGTGGACACGTGCCAGGTCGAAGCCCGAGCGCCGCTTGTCGGCCTGCCCGAGCGACCGCTGGTACAACTCGCGGGCCTCGTCCGTCCGGCCGAGGCGGTACAGGACACCGGCGAGGGCGAACGCCGAGCGCCCGACCAACCTTTCCCGGCCCTGCGCCGCGAACCCGGCGTGCGCCTCGGACAGCAGGCGACGTGCCGCCTCCAGGTCGCCCGTCTTCGCGCTCGCCTCGCCCATCCGATAGGTCTGGAGCAGAACGCCGTAGGGTTGGGGATCGCGCGGTGCAGGTCGCGCGAGGCGGTGAAGTCGGCCAGCGCGGCGTCCCATTCACCCCGTACGCCCCTGAGCATGCCGCGGTGCTCGACGGCCGACGCGGCGAGCTTGCGGTCCCGCTCGGAGTCCCCAGCAGGTCAAGGGCGGACATCGCGCCGTCGATCTGTTCCTGGGCCTCGCTCAGCTCCCCGACTCCCACAGCGGCCTGGCAAGTTGGCAGCGCGTGCGCACCAGCCAGCCCGCGTTCCCCGTCCCGGACCGCCGCGTCGACGGCGCGCCGGAAGACCTCGACGACCTCGGACTGGTGGGGTGGTCCAGGGCGTGCGTCCACACCGGCTCGGACAGGGCCACGGTCTCGGCGTCCATCCCTCGGCCGTGGGCCAGGCGCGAGCACGCGAACAGCACATGCCGTTCCTCGTCCAGCCAGCGGGCCGCGCGTGCGGCGCGTGCGGCCGGTCCTCGGCGTCCACGGCCGCTTTCGGATCCTCCAGTGGGACGTCCGGCGCGCCGGGGACGGGCCCGAGGGGATCCACGACGGTCAGCCGGGAGCCTGCCGCGAACAGGTCGGCACGTTGAGCCTGCCGGACGTACCAGCGCACCAGCCGCGTCCGCGCCTCGGCCACCTCCCCTCTGCCGTCTCCCCTCCGCCGTCTCCCGGCGGGACCGGCGCAGGGCGTGTGCGCGCAGTGGTCCCGGCAGCCGCATCTGGCCGGACTGCGTCCGCGACAGCGGACGCAGGTCCAGTAACCCGGCCCGGTCCAACTCCTCCAGGGCGTCCTGGCAGTCCTCCGGACCCCGCCCGGACAGCGCCGTGGCGGAGTGGAGCGTGAACGTCTCGCCGGGATGGTGCGCCAGCAACCGGTAGAGGCGGGCCGCCGGGCCGGACAGCTCGGCGTAGGCCGTGTCCCAGAGCCGCTCCACGCCGGACACCCCCTCTCGTCCAGCTCGGCCCTGAGGTCGTCGAGAAGACGGGAGAGCGGACGCAGCCGGTGCGTGCGCACCCACCGGCCCGCCACGTGCAGCGCCGCGGAAGGCCGTCGCACAACCGGATCACGGCCCGCGCCGTCTCCGGGTCCGCGGCCAGCCGGTCGTCACGGACGATCTTCTCCAGCAGCTCCGTGGCCGCCCCTCGTCCAGGGGCGGCAGGGCCAGGTCCACCGCGGCGCCCGCTTCGAAGTCGTGGAGCGGACCGTGGCTCGTGACGATCACCACGCTGGCGCCCGACGCCGGGAGCAGGGGACGACCTCCGAGGCGTAGCGGGCGTTGTCCAGCAGGAGGACCAGCTTCGCCTCGGAGGTCCGGTTCCAGTACTGCCCGCACCGGGCCGCGTAGGCGGCCCGCACCTGGTCCGGCACCACGCCGAGGGAGACCAGCAGATGGGAGAGCACGTCACCGGGGTCCAGCACGCCGTCCGCCCGGAAGTCGTCCAGGTCGACGGAGAGCACACCGTCCGTGAAGGGGTGGTGGTCGCGCAGGGTACGGGCGATCAGGAAGGCCAGCTCCGTCTTGCCCAGCCCGCCCGGCCCGCTCAGCGCCAGGACCAGCGGACGGGACCGACTTCGCCACTCCGTCACGGCGCGCAGCCGCGTTCCCGCTCGTCGTCGCGGTTGACGAAGTACACCGGCTCCGGCGGAAGTTCGACCCTCACAACAGCCCCTCGACCCATCTGAGGCGCCCTGCGCACACACTGCCCTGCGCGCACACTGCCCGACGATCATGCACTCTAGAGACTTTCACCGCCCGGTGTTCGGGTTCCGCGAAGACCCTCCTCGTCGCCGCCACAGGCATCGGCGTCGGCATCGGTGTCGAGGTCGATGTCGGCGTCGATGTCGGCGGGTCGGGGTGTGCCGCGGCCGAGGAGTGCCGGACGGGCTTCGCCCGCGGCGAGGTGGTTCAGGACCTCCGCGAGTTCCTGGCAGGCGAGCTGTACGGATCGGCGGGTGTTGCGCTGTTCGGTGACGACGGAGGACAGCAGCAGGGCGGTCAGGGCGACGACGCCGTTGAACGCCTGGAGCTTGATCATGACTTCGACGCCGGACAGTCGCAGGAACGCCCCGCTCCGCGGTCGCCGCGAAGGTGGTCAGCACGGAGGCGAACAGCGCGCACAGCATGCTCCCGGCAAGTTGGAAGCGCAAGGCCGCCCAGATCAGCAGCGGGAAGACGAGGAAGAGCAGGCCGGTGGGGACGAGTACGGCCAGCGGCAGGAGTACGCAGGCGGTGAGGCCCACGCACACCGCCTCCTTCCAGCGCCGCGTCCGGCGCCTTCCGCCCGCTCCCGCCCGTACGAGCGCGGGCGCGGTGACGAGCAGCAGCGGGGTGACGAGCAGGACGCCCATGGTGTCGCCCACCCACCAGGCCAGCCAGACGAACCAGAACTCCGACGCCTTCAGGTCGCCGGCCCACATCTGGAGACCGGCCGACGCCGTCGAGCTGATCGACATGGCGCCGATCCCCGAGGAAGACCAGCGCCAGTCCGTCCCGCAGCCGCGCCATGTCGAGCCGGAAGCCGACGCGGCGCAGCAGCAGGCAGGCGCAGAGCGGTGCGGCGGTGCTGCTCGCCACGGTGACCAGCGTGCCGACGTGGGGCGTGGTGAGCGAGCCGATGACGAAGAAGGAGCCGATGGCGACGCCGGGCCAGACCCGCACGCCGTACAGCAGCAGGGCGGCGACGGCGACGCCGGTGGGCGGCCACAGCGGAGTGACCGACGCGCCCGAGACGATGAGCCGGCCCAGCAGGCTCAGGCGCCCGACCGCGTAGTACGCGGCGGCCACGGCCAGCACCTTCAGCGCCACCTCCGCGGACGGCCGGAGCCGCCGAGTGACCAACACACCAGCCATCAGACACCGGCCGCACCGGAACGGCCAGGTGAGCGCCCCTTCCGTGTCGGTGTGCCGGTCCCGTACGGGCACGGCCCCGGTACGCCGGGTTCCGGTACGGGGGTTCCGGTACGCCGGGTCGCGGTACGCCGGGGTCCAGTACGCCTGGTCCCGGTACGCCGGGTCCCGGCGCGGGCACTACCGCGCGGGGCGCTACCGCGCGGGCGGGTACCCGTCGTGGCCGACGACGAGGACGGCGGCGTCGTCCTCGTGCCCCACCGTCCCCGCCAGCCGCATCACGTCGGCCACGAGGGCGTCGACGTCCGAACCGGCGACGGCGGTGGCTCCGGCGAGCCGCACCACCTGCCGCAGGCCGTCGTCGAGGTGCAGCGACGGTCCCTCCACCACGCCGTCGGTCAGCAGCACGAAGACGCCGCCGGTGGTGAGCCGGTGCCGCGCGACGGGTAGTCGGCCCCTGGAGCACGCCGAGCGGAGCGCCGCCTTCGCAGTCGTCGACACCGGAGCGGCCGTCGGCGGTGGCCCAGACGTGGGGATGTGACCGGCCCGCGCGCACTCCAACGTTCCGGTGGCCGGGTCGAGCCGCAGGAAGGTACAGGTGGCGAAGAGGTCGGTGCCCAGGGAGATCAGCAGGTCGTTGGTCCGGGCGAGCAACTCCCCGGATCCCCGTGACGGTGGCCAGTACGCGCAGCGCCACCCGCGCCTGCCCCATGAACGCGGCGGCCTCGATGTTGTGCCCTGCACGTCTCCGATGGACATGCCGACACGGCCGTCGGGGAGGACGAAGGCGTCGTACCAGTCGCCGCCGACGTTGAGCCCGTGGTTGGCGGGCAGGTAGCCCACGGCCAGGCGGACGCCCGGAGGGCGGGAAGGTCTCGCGGCAACATGCCGCGCTGGAGAGCCACGGCCAGCTCGACCCGGGAACGCTGTGTCTCCGCCAGCTTCCGTGCCTGGGCGGTGAGCGACCCGAGCCTGGCCAGCAGCTCCTCGCTGTCGTCGGCCGACCCGCTGCGGAACATCGACCACTCCGGCCCGTGCGATCACGTACGCGCGATCACTTACTTCGAGAGATGTCCAGTAACTCCACTTTAAAGCCGTTCATCCCACCTTCACGACACGAGAGCCGGTCGGCCGCGCGCGGCGGCAGGTCGGTCCGGCCTCGCGCGGGCGCCGCGCGGCGGGCGCCCGCGACCGCCTCGGCGCGTACCCGTGGCAGCCCGGCGCGTACCCATGGCCGCCCCGGCACGCACCCGTGGCCGCCCGGCGCGCGGCACGCACGCGCCGGGGTCACGACAGGTTCAGGAGGTGGGAGACAGGGCGAGCTTGGCCTTGTGGCCGGAGACCGACTTCACCCAGATCTCCAGGTTGTTGAGGTAGACGGTGCCGCCCGGACTGGTGCTGCCGCTCAGCCGCGCTCCGCCCGTGGTGGTGGCCGACACCTTCACGGACGCGGAGCTGATGTGCGTGATCTTCAACTTTCCGAACCCGAACCGCCCGCTGTTGACCTTGATGGTCTGGGGCTTCGACACGGTGACGGAACACCGCCCGTCGTAGCAGGGCCCGTGACCGGCGCCGTACGCCATGGGCGCCGTGAGGCCGAGCCCCAGCGCGCCCGCCGCGGTCAGTGTCACGGCAGCCATCGTGGTTCGCCGGCGCGCAACCGTACTCATCAGGTGGACCTCCTGTTGTCCCGGTTCTCCCCGTTTTCCAGGGAGATCTCGCGCGGCATTTCTAACCCGCCGGTCGCGGGACCCCTCCCGAGCGGACACCCCGGCCCGCACAGTCCGCCTGACCCGGGTCCCATCCGCCGGGCCGCCGTCGGCCATGACACCGCCAGCGGACCTGTCAACCCGTCAGGAACAAATCGGAACTGCCAGGGTCTTGACAATCCCTCCGCGTGAACAAAGATCCTTGCAACCGGTTGGGCAACCGGTTGCACAGCGTCTCAGGAGGACAAGTGGCCACCGGTGCACCGCCGACGATCTACCAGGTCGCCCAGGCGGTCGGCGTTTCCGCCTCTACCGTGAGTCGGGTGCTGGCCGGTGCGAACGGCATCGCGCCGGGGACCCGGGAGCGCGTCCTGGCGGCGGCGGACCGGATGGGCTACCGGCGCAACAGCCTGGCCAGCGATCTGGCCCGCCGGGCGTCGAACACCATCGCGGTGCTCCTGCCGGACATCTCGAACCCGTTCTTCTCCAGCCTCGTCAAGGAGATCCAGATCCTGGCCGAGCGATCGGGGCTGGCGGTGCTGATGTGCAGCACCCGGGACGACGAGCGCATCGAGCAGCGGAACCTCGACGTGCTGCTGTCCAAGAAGATCAAGCACGTGCTGGTGATGGGGCTGCGGGCCGACTCCGAGGAGGTCCAGGCGTACGAGGACGCCGGGCTTCGGTTCATCGCCCTGGACCGGGCCGTTCCGTCCGCTCGCGCGGTGCGGATCCACTCCGACAACTTCGCGGGCGCCAGGGCGGTGACCGAGCATCTGATCGAGCTGGGGCACCGGCGGATCGCGCACGTGCACGGTCCGGAGTACTGCGACGTCACGATGGAGCGGTACGAGGGCTACCGGGCGGCGCTCAAGGCGCACAAGATCCGCTACGACCGTCGACTGGTGGTCACCAGCACCTTCGACGAGACGGGCGGCCGTACGGCACTGGACACCCTGGTCCGCCGGGCGGCGCCCTTCACCGCGGTGTTCGCCTCGAACGACCTCATCGCGATCGGCGTGCACTGCGCGGCCCGCGACCAGGGCCTGCGGATTCCGCGGGACTTCTCGCTGGCGGGCTTCGACGACGTACCGGCGGTGTCGTACACCACCCGGGGATCACGACGGTGCGCCAGGACGTGCGGGCCATCGCGGCGGCGGCGATGGACGCCGTCCGGTCGGGCGCGGACGCCGACGCCGACGCCGACGCCGACGCCGACGAGCGGAACGTGTGTATTCCGGTGGAGCTCCGGCTACGGGACTCCACCGCCGCGCCCGCGGTCTGATTCCGCCGCGACAGGTCGCTCAGTTCACACGACGCGACACGTCGCTCAGTTCACAACCAGACTTCCAGCAGACTTCCAGCAGACTTCCAGCTTCAGAAACAGAACTTCCAGAAACAGACAGGGAGGTGGGTATTTCCATGACCTGGCGTACCGGAAAAAGGCCATATATCTGGTGCCACTGCTGACCGGGCTGACCGCGACGGCGTGCGTCGGTCCCGTCATGAGCGGCGAGGGAGCGGGACGGCGTCACTCTCCAGTTCGTCGGCGGGCAGCCCGACGGCTACTTCGACAAGGCGATCTCGGCGTTCGAACGGGCGAACCCGGCATCACGGTGAAGTACGTGTCCAACCCGGCGAGTCAGCTCACCCAGGTGCTCCAGGCCCGCCTCGGCACCAAGGACAGCTCCATCGACGTGTTCACCGCGGACGAGCCGAAGATCCCCTCCATGGTCGACCGGGGCTTTCTGCTGCCGCTCGACACGTTGAAGAGCGAGGCCGACGCGAAGGCCAGCGCGGACGCCGTCCGGGCGACCACCTTCAAGGGCACCTTGTACGCCCTGCCGCTGTGGACCTCCACCTCGCTGCTCTACTACAACAAGGACCTGCTGAAGAAGGCCGGGATCGCCGACCCGGCCACGTCCACGGACCAGCGGCTGACCTGGGAACAGCTCGCCGCCGACGCCAAGAAGACGCAGACCGCCGGGGCTGGTACGGGTTCGCCTTCGAACAGCCCGGCCGCTACTACCAGTTGCAGCCGCTGATCCACTCGGCGGGCGGCGGCACGGGGTTGTCCGGTGACAAGAACGTCACTCCGGCGGTCAACAAGGACCAGGGCTGGAAGAAGGCGCTGACCTTCTACAAGGGGCTGTTCAACCAGGGCATCTCGCCGAAGGGCATCCAGTACACCCAGCTGCCCGCGCTCTTCGCGAACGGCAAGATCGCGTACTTCCTGGCGAACACCCCGGCCCTCGCGACCTTCCTCAAGAACCCCGACCTGAAGTTCGGCGTCGCGCCCTCGCCGACCTTCGCGGGCGGCGAGGCGGCCACCCGACCGGCTCGTGGGCGCTCGGCGTCAGCCCATACTCCAAGCACCAGGACGAGGCCAGGAAGTTCATCTCCTTCCTGGCTCTGAGCGACAAGGGCGCCGTGGCCTCCGGGCAGGACATCGCCCGGATCCCCGCCAACAAGCACGCCTACGCGGCCTGGTCCAAGCTCATCGACACCTCCGGTCCCGAACTGGCCGGGACCTCGCGGCTCATCGCGGAGGAGTTGAAGGACACAGCGGTGCAGCGCCCGTCAGCATCGGCTACACCGACTTCGAAAGCGTGGTCGACAAGATGATCGACAACGTCGGCAACGGCGCGAGCGTGGACGGCGCCCTCGACGACGCCCAGTCGCAACTCGCCAACAAGCTGGGGCGGTTCGGCTCATGACGACGTCGGTCAAGCCCGCCACGGCACCGGCCCGCCGCAAGCGGCCCTCGAAGATCGGCGGTACCGGTCTGGCCGCGGTCCTGATGCTGGGACCGGCGCTGGTCGCGATCCTGTTCTTCCGGCTCATTCCGGCGTTCGAGGCCATCCGGACCAGCCTGTCGGATCCGCAGGGGCCCTTCGCCAGCTACGAGCGGGTCTTCTCCGACCCGGCGTTCCAGGACTCGATACGGCAGACCCTGCTGTTCACGGTGCTGGTGAACCCGTTCCAGATCCTGCTCGCCCTGGGCCTGGCCGTACTGCTCACCCAGCGGCTGCCCTCGTCGGGCTCTGGCGCACCCTGATCTTCCTGCCCGCGGCGCTCCCCAGGTCGTCAGCGCGATCATCTGGGGTGTGCTGTTCCGCCCGGACGGGCCCCTCAACGCGGTGCTCCACGCGGTGGGCCTGCCCGAACAGCCCTTCCTCACCTCGAAGTTCCAGTCCCTGCCCGGCATCATCATCCTGGTCTCCTGGGTGGGTGTGGGGTACTGGATGATGTTCCTCATCGCCGGTCTGAAGGACATCCCCGGCGACACGTTGGAGGCGGCGAAGATCGACGGGGCCGGGCCGCTCCGCACGTTCTTCCAGGTGACACTGCCGCAGCTGAAACGGCCGCTGCTGTTCGTGCTGGTGGCCGACACGATCGCCAACTTCCTGGTGTTCGCACCGGTCGACACCCTGACCCACGGCGGCCCGGACAACTCCACGAACCTGATCATGTACGACATCTACGAACGCGCCTACGTCACCGGTGACCTGCCGGCGGCGTCGGCGGAGACCTTCATCCTGCTGTGCATCATCCTCGTGGTGGTCTCGATCCAGTTCAAACTGCTCCCCTCGGAGGACTGACCATGCCGACCCGAGACCTACATCAGGGCAGGTCGGAGAGCCGGGTGAAGCGCGGCATCCTGCTGGTCCTGGCGCTCTTCGCGACGCTTCTCTCCATGATTCCCCTGTGGTTCGCGCTGGTCGGTTCGGTGCGCCCGGAGGGCGACATCTTCCGCTACCTCTCCCCGCTGTCGCTGAAGTCGATCTGGCCGACCACGCTGACCGGGTCCAGCTACCGGACCCTGATGGACACGGGATTCGGCACGTCGGTGCTGAACTCCGTGATCGTCGCGGTGTTCACCATCGTCATCGGGCTGCTGCTGTGCTCGGCGGCGGCCTTCGCGCTCGGCGTACTGGAGTTCCGCGGGCAGAAGTTGCTGTTCGGCGTCACCCTGGTGAGCTTCCTCATGCCCTTCGACGCGCTGGCGATCCCGCTCAGCCAGGTCCTCTCCGGCGCCGGGTTCCAGAACACCTACGACGGGTTGATCCTGCCGGCGGTCGGAAACGGGTTGGCCATCTTCGCGCTGCGGCAGTTCTTCCGGAACATCCCACGCGAGCTGCTCGAAGCCGCGCAGATGGACGGACTCGGCTGGTGGCGCATCCTGTTCCGGATCTACCTGCCGCTCTCCAAGCCCGCTCTGATCAGCGCGGCGCTCATCCTGTTCGTCTTCCAGTGGCACGCGTTCCTGTGGCCGCTGCTGATCGCTCCGGACCCGGCGATCCAGGTCGCCCCGGTGGCCATCGCGAAGTTCTCCCAGGAGACGTTCGTGGACTTCGGCGCGATCTTCGCGGGCACCGTCGTCACCGCGGCCATCCCGCTCTGCCTCCTGCTCTACGCACAGAAGTACTTCGTGGCATCGATCTCCCGAACCGGAGGCAAGTGATGACGCAGCGACCCTGGTCGGGAGTCTTCCCGTACCTGCCCACCCCTGGACGGCGACGGCGCGGTACGCCGCGCCGTGCTCACCGACATCGTCCGGCGGTGCCTCGACTCCGGCGTACACGGGCTGACCCGCTCGGCAGCAGCGGCGAACTCCCTACCTGTCCGGGGCCCAGCGGCTGGCCGTGATCGAGAGCACCGTCGCCGCGGCGGCGGGCCGGGTCCCGGTCGTGCCGGGGTCGGCGGTTTCGACACCGCGTCCGTGGTGCGGGACGCGCGTGACGCGGTCGCCGCCGGAAGCGACGGCGTGCTGCTGGCGATCCTCGCCTACTTCCCGCTGCGGCCCGCGGAGATCCTCGGCATGATCGGCGCGGTCACCGAGGCCGTGGACGTACCGGTGGTGCTGTACCACCACCCGCACCTCACCCACGTCGAGTTCTCCGCGGACGTCATCGCGGCGGCACATCGCGACCACGGCGTACGCCACGTCAAGGACGCCTCCGGGCGGATCACCAACGTGGCGCGGTGGCTGGACGCCACCTCGGGCGGTATCCGGTTCTTCTCCGCGACGGCCGTGTCCCCACCGCCGCGATGCTGTCCGGCGCGTGCGGCTGGATGTCCGGCCCGGCGGCGGCCTTCCCCGCCGAGTCGGTGGAGATCTACGACCTGGCCGCCCGGGGAGAGTGGGCGGCGGCCCAGGCGCGGGAACGGCGGCTGGACTCGGCACTCAACGTGTTCCGCACCCTCGGGCCCGGCCGGGGCGCGAAGGGACTCTTCACCGCGCTCGGCGTCGACGTGGGGCAGCCCGTGCCGCCGCTCGCGCCGCTCGGCGCTGACGAAGAGGCCCTGATCCGCGACGACTTGGCCCGACTGACCGAAGAGCGTGGCGTGATGACGCGAGCGCGAGCCCCCGGCGCCGGATCGTGCTGGACTGCGACACCGGCCTCGACGACAGCCTGACCCTGATCTTCCTGTCCGGGCGGCCCGACGTGGACCTGGTGGCGGTGGGCACGGTGCACGGCAACGTGTCGGCCGTGCAGGGCGCCCACAACTCGGCCGCCGTGCTCAAGTCCCTCGGCCGTACGGACGTGCCGGTGACCGTCGGGGCCCGGCACCCGCTCGCGCAGCCGGTGCGGTACAGCGCCAAGGTGCACGGCTCCGACGGGCTGGGCGAGATCCCCATCGACCGCGAGGTGCGGGTGCGCACCGACATCTCCGCCGCCGAGCAGTTGGTCCAGCTCGCCCGGCAGCACCCGGAGAGTTGGAGATCATCGCCACCGGGCCGCTCACCAACATCGCGCTGGCCCTCATGATCGAGCCGGAACTGCCGAAGCTGATCGCCGGGATCTCCGTGATGGGCGGAGCGGTGACCGTCCCCGGGAACAACACGCCCTGGGCCGAGTCCAACATCGCGCACGACCCCGAGGCGGCGAGCCTGGTCTACTCGGCCGACTGGCGGCGCTGCGCGCTGGTCGGGCTGGACGTCACCCTCACCACCTGGCTGCGACCGGCGGATCTCGCCGCGATCGACGCCCTGACGACCCCGCGGGACGCTCGCCCAGAAGATCGTCCGGAAGTTCTCCGCGTACTTCTCGGAGACCTACGGGCGGCAGAGCTGTCCCATCCACGACCCGGCCGCCGCGATTCTGCTGCTGCACCCGAGTACGGAAAGTACGAACGCTGGCCCGTTCAGGTGGAGTTGGCGCCCGGCCTGGCCCGCGGGGCGACCCTGGCCGACCGGCGGCCGTTCGTGGCCAACAAGCCGGAGCCCCGCACCCGCCCGTCGAGGTCGCCATCGGGCTGGACCTGGACCGGCTGCTTGACACGTTCGTGGCGGGGATCCGGGCGGCAGGTAGCCCACCGGAACAGACGGAGCGGGCGGACCGGCGGGGACGGTTGGCGGATGAAGAGGCACGTGGTGAGTGATCTCCTGGTCGTCGGCAGCGTCAACCTCGACGAGGTCTACCCCGTACCGGAGTTGCCGGGCCGGGGCGAGACGGTGCTGTCGGCGGCGCCCGCGCGCGGCACTCCGGGGCAAGGGCGGCAACCAGTCGGTCGCCGCGGCCACCCGGACCGGGGTGACCTTCGTGGGGCCGTCGGCGACGACGACACCGGAGAGTTCCTGCGGACGGACCTGGCCGCCGCCGGTGTCGACACCACCCACCTCGTGGTCAAGCCCGCGCCGTCGGGGACGGCCGTCGTCCTCGTCGAGCGGGGTTCGGGCGACAACTCGATCGTGGTCGACCAGGGCGCGAACCAGCTGCTGGACACCGGCGACATCCCGCGCGAGCCGCTCGCGGCGGCCCCGTCGTCCTCCTGCAACTGGAGATCCCGCTGGAGACCGTCCGCGCGGTCGTCGAGCGGGCCACCGGGCTCGTGGTGCTCAACCCGGCGCCGATGACCGACGAGGTGTCCGCGCTGCTGGACCGGGTCGACGTGCTCGTGCCGAACGAGTCCGAGCTGCGCGCCCTGCTCCGCCGGGACACCCCGATCGGCCCGGACGAGG
The DNA here is from genome assembly GCA_038070365.1 of Streptomyces sp. M19. Classification (GTDB taxonomy): domain Bacteria; phylum Actinomycetota; class Actinomycetes; order Streptomycetales; family Streptomycetaceae; genus Streptomyces. Next base: position 2,709,223 of record JAMYWE010000001.1, read on the forward strand.
CCGCCGCCGCGGTACGGCAGACCCCGGGACGGGCGACGTGGTCGCGACGTTCGGCGGTGCGGGGCCTACGTGTACGAGCGCGGGCGCGACCTCGTCACGCACATCGCGCCGCCACCGGTGCCGGTGCGGGACACGACCGGTGCGGGCGACTGCCTGTGCGGGTGCTGGCCGCCGAACTCGCCGCCGGGGCCGAGCTGTTGGCGGCGGCGGAGACCGCGGTCTGCCTGGCCAGCCTGTCCACCACCCGGCCGGGCGCCCGGTGGACCCGGCCGACCGACGACACGGAGCTGGACACGCTCCGGTCCACCGTGCGGCGGACCGTCATCCCCGGCTGACCGACAGGTTGGCGGGGTCGGAACGGCCACGCGACCGGGCGGTCGCGGCTGCCGCCACCCGTGGCGGCGACTGCCGTCGCGCCTCCTGGGAGGAATCAGCCGTACGAAGTCCGCTACTGGACCACGGCCTTGAGGGTGACCTCGACGTTGCCGCGGGTGGCGTTGGAGTACGGGCACACCTCGTGGGTGGCCTTCACCAGCTCATGGCCCGGCGGCGGGCCTCGTCCAGGATCGAGCCCAGGTTGTCGAGGCAGCGTGCCGCCTCGACGCGGACCCTGCCGCCTTCCTCGACCGCGTCGTTGCTGCCGAAGGAGATGACAAGTCGGTTGTCGGCGGTGGAAACGGTCCGCGCCGAGACCTCCTGCCAGCAGCGGCGCAGGACGTCCTCGGAAGTGTCGCGCCTGATACCGAGGTTGAAGGCCGTGATGTCGCCGCGGGTGGCCGCCAGCACCCGCCCCACCCAGCCCCGGTACTCCGGATCGCCGATCCCTGGACGAAGGAGTCACCGACAAAACAGATACGCGTTTCCCCGCTCATTTCGCTTCCCGGCCCATTTCGTTTCCCTGACCATTTCGCCCACCCACGAGTGGCCCCGGGCACCTCCGGCCCCGCACGTGGGACGGTGTGCACCGCGTGCGGAGTGGTGAGTGATCCGCAGCGCTCACTTTATTTTGATGACGGTCGTATTATTCGACGGATATTGCCGTCGCCCCGAGGAGTCGCCGTGGCCCGCCCTCGCGCCGCCGCCCGGACAGTGGACCACCCGGACCTGACCCGGGTCACCCTTCAGCAGGTCATGGAGGCGCTGGTGGACCCGGTGCGCCGGATGGTGGTGTCCCAACTGGCGCGGGCGGACGACGGCATGAGCTGCGGCACGTTCGAGGTGCCGGTGGCGCTTTCGACACTCACCCACCACTTCAACGTGCTGCGCGGGCGGGCGTGATCCGGCAGTACTACGCGGGGCGGCGAAGATGAACACGCTGCGCGCCGACGAGATGGAGGAGCGGTTCCCCGGCCTCCTCGCGGCCGTGATCGCCGCCAGCGCCGCGGAGGCCGCCAGCACCGCGAGACCGGCGGCACCCGGAGACCGGCGGCACCCGAAGACCGGCGGCATCCCGGAGACCGGCACCGGCACCGGCTCCGCCTGAGCCTGCCGGGCACCGCTCCGACAAGTACATATTTCGACAGTTCTCAAAGTTTGACGCTCATCAAACCTTGGGGCAGGGTGAGCGAGCGGGCCGATCCGGCATCGGGTGTCCGCTCGACCACTGCGCCAAGGAGCCATGCATGAACCGCGTCGTTCGTTTCCATCAGACCGGTGGACCCGAGGTCCTGCGCCTGGAAGAGGTCCCCGTCCCCGAGCCGAGGCCGGGCGAGGTGCTGATCCGCACCCGGGCGCTCGGCCTGAACCGGGCGGAGTCGATGTTCCGCCTGGGCCAGTACGGCATCGACCCGGTCTTCCCCTCCGGCATCGGCTACGAGGCCGCCGGAGTCGTCGACGCCCTCGGGGACGGCGTGAGCGGACTGCGCGTGGGCGATGCGGTCAGCGTGGTGCCGTCCTTCACCATGGGCGACTACCCCATGCACGGCGGGCGGTCCTCGCCCCCGCCCACGCGGTCGTCGCCCACGCCGAGAGCCTGTCCTTCGAGGAAGCGGCCTCGGTGTGGATGCAGTTCATCACCGCCTACGGCGGCCTGGTCGACATCGCCGGGGTCCGCGACGGCGACACCGTCCTGATCTCCGCGGCCTCCAGCAGTGTCGGCCTGGCGGCCATCCAGATCGCCCGCAAGGTGGGTGCCCGCGCCGTCGCCCTGACCCGCACCGGCGCCAAGCGCCAGCAGCTCCTGGACATCGGCGCCGACGAGGTCATCGCCACCGCCGAGGAGGACGTCGTCACCCGCGTACGGGAACTGACCGGCGGCAAGGGCGCGCGTGTCGTCTTCGACCCCGTCGGCGGCCCGGCCCTGGCCGACCTGGTCACCGCCGCCGCCTACGAAGGCCGCATCGTTCTCTACGGCGTCCTCGACCGCACCCCGTCCCGCTCAACGTCGCGGAAGTCCTCCTCAAGCGCCTCACCCTCCGCGGATACACGCTCTTCGAGCTGACCGACGACGAGCGGCGCCGCGCCGAGGCGGTCAACTTCGTCACCGAGGGCCTGGCCAAGGAGAGTTGACCCCAAGGTCGACAGGACGTTCCCGCTGGAGGACATCGCCGACGCGCACCGCTACCTGGAGGCCGGGGGCAGGTTGGCAAGATCGTCGTCACTGTCCCCGAGACCCGCGGGTGAGACGACCCCGCCAACCTCGCGGCAGGCGTTCGCCGGTACGAGACGCGCGGTCGGCCCGGTCGGCCCGGTCAGCGCGGTCAGCGCGGTCAGCGCGGTCAGCGCGGTCAGCGCGGTCGGCCCAGTCGCGCGGCGGCTTCTACGGGCGGGTGGCCGCCCGCGTTCGGAGGAGTCGGCGGAGTCGGCGGGCTTGACGGAGTCGGCGGGGTCGGCGGTACTCGCCGACTGCCTGGCGTCGCGGGTTTCGACCTCCGACGCCGACGGCGGGCGGCGGGACCCGGTCGGGCCGCGCTCGTCGCGGGGTTGCGGACGGGGCACGTTCGGCGCCGGGTTCGTCGGTCGGGGTGCGCTCGGCGCGGGGTTTTCGGACGGGCGCGTCGGGGTGGGCCGGATGGAGCCGGGTTCCCGCGACTTCGCCGGTTCGGGAGGCGTCGTACGACCGCTACTGGAGGCGGGCGGGGCGAGCGGGACCGTGGGGACGCGGGCTGGTCGGGCCTCGCCATGAAGACCGGCAGCGCGACGGCGGCGGCGACGGCACCGGACAGGCCGACCGTCACCGCGGTACGCAGGAGTCGACGGCGCGACGCGGCGCGGCGTACCGCCTCGTAGCGGCCGGGGGCGGGCCGAGGTGCTCGGGGCGGGCCGCAGGATCACCGCGAGGGTCGTCGGGGTCGAACTCCGGGCCGTCGTCAAGGGGTGTGATCAAGGCTTCTCCTCAGATGGACGCGGAGCAGTTCGCGGGCCGCGTGGAGGTCGGCCTTGACGGTTCCTTCCTTGCGCCCGGTCAGTACGGACACCTCCCGGATCGGTATGTCAGCGTAGTAATGCAGAAGGATCGGGACACGCAGTCGTTCCGGCAACGACTGCACGAGCAGGCGCACCGAGGGTCGGCCGGTTCGGCGTGGGGGCGGACGGCGGCTTCCACGGTCGCGCGGCGCACGGCTCTGCGCTCGCGCTCCAGTTTGCGCCAGTGGTCCCGGACGAGGTTGGCCGCGGTGACGTAGAGGAAGCCGCGGGGCTCGTCCACGGACGTCCAGCGGGCCCAGAGCCGGGTGAACGCCTCGGAGGCGATCTCGTGCGCCGTCTCGTCGTCGTCGACGAGACGGCGGCACCAGCCGGCGAGGCGCGGGTAGATGGCGGCGAACAGCTCGGACGCTGCCGTGTCGCGGGACCGTTTCTTCAACGCTCTCCATGGTCGTGATGGCACTCGCGGGGAAGATGCCGGACCGGCGGCGTACGTTCCGCGGGTCCGGGTCCGAGTCCGGGTCCGGGTCCGGGTCCAGACCCGGGTCCGGGTCCAGACCCGGGTCGGGGTCCGGACCCGGACCTGGCGCGAGGTGGTTCAGGGGCTGGGCTCAGGGAGTTGGGCTCGGCGGGCTGGACTCAGCGGGCTGGACTCAGGGAGTTGGGCTCAGCGCGGCGAAGACGATGACGTTGTCGAGGTAGCCGTCGCCGACGCGCGGGCCCCGCACGTGATCAGCCGCAGCTCCGGACGGTCCACGTCCCCGTACACGTCGTCCGCCGGGAAGTCCGCCTTGGCAACCTTCCGTACGGAGCTGACGTCGAACGCCGCCGTCGTACCGTTCTCCAGGCGCGCCTCGATCCGGTCGCCCCGGCGCAGCCTCGCGAGGTGGCGGAAGACGCCGTCGCCGTATGTGCCGACGGTGACGTGGCCGAGGATGACCGACGGGCCGACCTGGCCCGGTGTCGGCGAGTGCCGGTACCAGCCCGCCCGGTCGTGCGCCGTGATCGGCGGCACCCGCACCGTGCCGTCCGACGCGGGCCCAGCTCCATGACCGAGGTGTCAACCTCGATGGCCGGGATCAGCAGCCGGACCGGTACCGAACGGGCGAGGGCCCGCCCGTCTTCGCGGGGACCCGTCCGTACGGGACGCGGACCCGTCCGTACGGGACGAGCGCGGTGGCGTGGTGCTCGCGCGCGTGGCGGTCGCGCCGTTGTCCCGGTCGGACCCTGGTGGCCGCCGCAGCCCGCGAGCAGCGCGGCCGCCGCCCGGTGGTGAAGGCGCGCCTGGAGAGCGAGTTCACGCCCGGTCGCCCGCCGACGGCGTACGACGAAGGTGGTCGCGCCGCCCGCGAGGAGCACCGCGGCGGCGGCGCCCCGATCAGCGCGCTGTCGTTGCTTCCGGACTCCGAGGACGCCGTCGTCACACCGGTGTCGGGCGCGCCCTTCGGCACGACGGGGACCTGGCCGGGCTCGCGCTTCTCGGCGGGCTCGGCGGCCCGCTCGTCGCGCGGGGTCGGGCGGGCGTCTTCCGGTGCGGCGCTCTGCTCCGCGCGAGCGTCACCCGGCTGGCACTCTGCTCCGCGCGGTCCGCGCTCGGCTAGCACTTTGCTCCGCGGGGCGGCGGTCGGGGCCTGCTCGGCCGGGCGCCCTCGTCGGCGAGCGCGGGGCTGCGCCCGCCAGTACGGCGGTGCACACAAGTGCCATGGTGCTGAGGACAGTTCGGCGCATTGGTTGACTCTCTTTCGTCGGTCCGCCCGGTACGTCGGCTCACCCCGTACGTCCGTTCATCCGGTACGTCGGTTCACCGGCTACTCGGCGGCTGAGTGACGGATCGAGCGGAGAGACGAGGCAGCGGCGCGGCAGGTTGTAAAGAGATGGCAAAGCCGCGAGAGGGCGTGTGCGGCTCTGTCGGCCGGTGACCCCGCGGCACGGTCGCGCCATGGGGCCAGACGGCCAACCACGGTTCCTGCGGGTGTATATGACAGCCCATCAGCGATCAGCACGGAAAAGCGCACGCCGATTCCACCGCCCACACCGCCCCACAATCACCCGCGAACGCGGCACTCCCTTGCACAGTGCTCCGCTATTCCCCTATCGCAATGCACAGTCCGCCTCCCTGAAAGGAATCCCGCATCCCGATCCGTAACGGAGTGCAAATCTGCCGCCGTAGACGCTGGTTGACACTGCCGCAAGCGCACGCGAATACCCATTCCCTTTGCCTCACTGGCACGCTTCCACTCTCACCGGATCACCCGGTCCTTGACACGAAGAAAGCTTCTGCTTGGAATGTGGACGCAAATTCGATCCAACTGCCGCTGGTCCACACCGCGCAATTGCTCGGCCGACGCGGCATCTGGGGGTTCCCGGATGTTCACCAACGGTCACGACTACGGCCACGAGGAACGAAATGAATCGCTGGAGCGCGGACTCCTGCGGGAGATCGTGCGCCAATCCGTCGATCCCAGCCTTCGCCGCCTCACCGAGTGGCTGGCACAAGCCGTGGACGGGCACGTCATGCTCGTCAACTCCGACGGCGGCCCACTCGGCCAGTCATCGGACTCCGCGCACACCGCTTTCACGTCGGTGGGCGACGCCATCGCCCAGGCGACCATCGGAAAGGAGAAAGTCACCGAGCTGACCGGACGGAACGTCATCGTCCGCCTGCACTCGATCGGCTCCGAGGCCCCGCACCCCGTCCTGGCGACCGCCCGCACCGCGCCCTACGCCCCGCACGTGGCCAGCGTCCTCTCCCAGGTCGCCGACTTCCTCGCGCTCCTCATGCCGCAGCTCCACGTCGACAACAGGTGGAACACGGTCCACCAGGCAGCTGTCCAGGTCCACGGTTCGATCCTGCAACTCCTGCTCAGCGGGCAGGCCACCGTCGCCCGCCGGGCGGCGGGCGTCCTCGCCCCGACGCGCTGGCCGACACCGTCCGCGTGTGCATCGTGGACTGCTCCGCCCAGGGCCGCGACGACACCGCGCGGATCATCAGGAACGAACTGCGCGTACCATCCCCGCCCAGAACGGCCATGCCCGCGCCGGAGCCGGACCTCGTCGACCGCGCCCTCCTGGCCCCTGCCCCGCCTTCCCCAGCCACCTCATCATCGTCGCGCCCGTCCCCGACACACCCCACCCGGGACAGGGTCCCGAGCCGGTCGACGTCATGCTGCGCCGGATCACCGCCGAACTCCCCGACCACTACCTCGGAATCAGCGACGCCACGGCTCTGCCCACGCCGACGACGCCTACCGGAACGCCACCCGCGCCCTGAACACCGCCCGGTACGCACGCGATCGAATATGGGAGTACAGCGACGGCGAAGAACTCGCAGCCGTCCTCCCCAAGAAGAGATTCATGCCTGGGCGCGGGAATTCCTCCGGCCGCTGTACGCCCTGCCCCGCGCCGAACGCGAGGGCCTCGCCACCACCACCCGCATGGCCTTGGCATACACCCACACTGAAGTAGCCAACGTGCTCGGCGTGCACCGCAACACCGTCAGCAGCCGCTTCAGCAAAACCACCGACCTGCTGCGGATCGACACAAAAGACGTCCAGGCCCGCGCGACGCTCGACTTCGCGCTCCAGATCGACGCGAGAACCGCACTGGCCCCGCCCGAAAACCCACATGGGCACGGTGCGACTCCACAACATACTGGCCAGTCCCACGGCGGAGGTCTGGGCCACGGCGACGCTCGCCAAACTGAACAGCAAAACCCGGCAGACGCTCCGCGTCTGGGTGGCCACAACACCGACACCGACCGCGCCGCCGCCGAACTCGGCGTCCACCCCAACACCGTGCGCGACCGCAGGCACACCGCTGAGAAGATCCTCCAACGCCCCTCAAACGCCTGGCCGCCGGCGCGTATGACATCGTCCTCGCGCTGTTCATCACCGGCGACCTGCCGCGCACCCCACGGACCTGACGCAAGCCCCACCCTCCGCTGGCGGGGCTGTGAAAACCCTCCAGTCCGGCCCCTCCGGTCCGACCGCCCCCAGTCCAGCCGCCTCCAGTCCGGCCGCCTCCGGTCCGGCCCTCTCCCGTTCGTCCCCTACCTCACGTACGTGCCCATCTCGTTCTCCTCCCGTACGGGCGGGCCCTCGAAGTCATCGGGGTGGTAGGGGCGGGCCGCGTCCTCGGGCCAGCCGCCGTCCTTCGCCGGGAAGACCCACAGAGCGCCGACGTAGGTGTTCGTGATCGGCGCTCCGACCGCCAACTCCGCGGCCCCGTCGCCGTTCGTGTCACCGAGCCGTACGGCCTCGCCGAAGCGGTTGCCGATGGTGCGGCCGTCCTCGCGTGACGCTTTCGGCGCGGAGGCCGGTTCCTCGACCCGGCGGGCGCCATGGCCGGTCAGCCCCGCGGGCCACCGCGCAACACCGTGACGCTGCTCCTGCCCTCGTCGAGGAGCGACACCGGGGCGCTGACCGCCACGTCGGCGTACCCGTCGCCGTCGACGTCGCCCGAGGCCAAGGCGGTGCCGAAGGAGTCGGTCCTCTTCCCGGCACACCGGCGGTGTCCTGGTCGATCGTGGTGTGCCGCTTCGGGTCGGGTCCGTCCTCCGAGCCGTGGAAAACCTCGACCGGGCCGGTCACAGCGCTGTCGGGCGCCGAACCTTTCGGGTAGCGGCGCAGGATGACGTCCGCGTAGCCGTCCTTGTCGACGTCCGCGGTGGTGGCCGTACTGATGCCCGGCAGCAGTTCGGTGTCGGGACGCCGGAAGCCGTCTCGGCCTCCCGGCACGTAGCTGCTTCGTACCTGTCCCCGCCGACCCCGTCGTCCTCGGTGGTGTGCGAGGTGATGAGATCGTCGATGCCGTCGCCGTTCAGGTCGCCCGCGTACGCGCCCTGGAAGCGGAGCTTCTCCCCACCGAGGCGAAGGCGTTCGGCACCTCGCCGGTGCCCGAGGGGCTCCCGCTCCGGCTGAACGGCCCTTCAACAGCCCGTCCCGACCGCCGATCCCGACGACCAGGTCACTGTGGCCGTCACCGTCGAAGTCACCGGCGACCAGAGGGTCCTCGTCATCGGTGCTCTGGTAGTCCTTCGGCGTGTTCCGCAGGTACGTACCACCCGAGAGCCCTTCGCCGAACCCCACAGGACCACCAGTCCCGGACGTGTCTCCTTGCCTTCGCTCAGCGTCTCCACCGAGGCGACGAGATCCGTGTAGCCGTCCTCGTCCAGATCCCGCGAGACGGTGTACTCGGCGAAGGACACCCCTTGCCCTCATGCCCGGGGACACCGGAGGAGTCGAGAGTCAGGCGTTGACGGCGTCCCCGGCGTCGGCTCCCCATCCTTGTCGGCCTTGTCGGCCTTGTCTGCGCGTGAGCCGTACACCACGTACGCCGCGCCGCCGTACTTGCCCGTGGCGTAGGTGTCCGGCAGCCCGTCGTTGTCGAAGTCGGGCAACGGCTCGGTGCTCGCCGGACCGGTGACCGCTCTGGGGCGCGGTTTCGGCGTCTCGTCCCCGTCCAACTCTCCCCAGGCGAAAGCCGCCGCGCCCACGACCACCACCGTCGCCACCGCCGCGGCCGCCAGCCGCCTCCGCGGACGCGACGGCCCCGTGCTCTCCGCGGAGCCGGGGCCGCTCGACCGGGTGCGATCACCGTGAGGCACCGGGTCAGGGATGTCCTCAGGCTGTGTCACGCGTGCTCCTTCCACCAGATCGGCGTGTGGTCCTGTGCGAAGGACGCGACCTGGTGCGCACGTCGTTCCACGCGGCCGGTGTTTTTCGTGCCCGTCCGGTACGGGACCGGTGGGGACCGGTCCATGGGTGCCGGGCCGTGGGAGCACGGTGCATGGGTGCACGGTGCGTGGGGACCGGCCCGGATGTGCCGGGGCGGGAGCCCCTAGCGCAGCGCCTGTGCTCCTATGACCGACAGCAACTGCAACTTTTCGTAGCTCTCGCTGCCGGGGACGGCGGTGTAGACGAGCAGGAGATGCGACTGGTCCGGATCGAGCAGTGTCTGGCAGGTCAGCTCCAACGCGCCGACCTCGGGGTGGACGAAGTGCTTCACCTCGTTGGGCCGGATGCCGACCTCGTGGTCGTTCCACACCTGCCGGAACTCTTCGCTCTGAGCGAGCAGCAGGTTGGCGTAGTGGGCCGCGCGGGAGCCGGGGCCCCGCAGCGTGGCCACCCGCGCAGGCCCGAGACGAACATGCGGGTGAGGAAGGCGTGGTCCTCGGGGCGTAGAGCTGGCGTGCGGCGGGGTCGGTGAACCATCGGTAGCCGAGGCTGCGGGCCGGGCCGCTGTGGACGGTCTGGTCGCCGGTGAGCGCGATGCCGAGCGGGGTCTGTCGCAGCGTCTCGCCGAGTTCGGTGACGATCTCCGCGGGAGTGTCGTGCAGCCGGTCGAGGATGCGCAGCAGGCCGGGGCTGACGTGCTCGCTGTCCGCGCCCGCGGGCGGGTCTGCCCGGCGAGCCGGAACAGGTGGTCGCGCTCGTCGAGGGAGAGGTGGAGCCCCTGCGCGATGGAGGCGATCATCTGCGGGGACGGCTGGGGTCCGCGCTCCCGCTCAAGCCGCGCGTAGTAGTCGGTCGACATATGGCACAGCACGGCCACTTCCTCGCGTCGCAGCCCGCTTGTCCTGCGGCGCTGGCCACGCGGGAGGCCGACGTCCTCGGGTTGCAGCGACTCCCGGCGCCGCCGGAGGAACTCCGCCAGTCCGGTCCGATCGATCACCGTGCGCGCCTCCGTCACCGTGCGTGTCTCCGTCACCGTGCGTGCCTCCTTCGAGGCTCATTTCTACCGCCCGTGCCACCCGACATCCACGGATCGTCGATCCCCTTCACCGGTTGCCGCGGCCACGGCGCGGCCGAGGCTCGGTGACGTACCGCCGCGGATCCCGCCGGAGCCTGGACTTCCTGATCAGTGGATCGCTCGGCCCTGAACAACGCGGCCGTCTTCCACGACGGTTGAGGAAACGACACCTCCCGGGAGTGGGCACATGCCACGCAAAACCATCGACATCGCCGTCCCCGACCTGTCCGGCAGGCGCGCCGTCGTCACCGGAGCGAGCGACGGCATCGGGCTCGGCCTCGCCACGAGGCTCGCCGCGGCCGGTGCCGAAGTACTCCTACCCGTTCGCAACCCACGCAAGGGCGAGGCCGCGCTCACCGCGATCCGCCAGGCGGCCCCGCACGCGAACGTGTCGCTGCGCGAGCTGGACCTGTCCTCGCTCGCCTCCGTCACGGCCCTCGGCGCGACCCTGCGCGAGGAGGGTCGGCCGATCCACATCCTCATCAACAACGCCGGTGTCATGACCCCGCCCGACCGGCAGACGACCGCCGACGGGTTCGAGTTGCAGTTCGGCACCAACCACCTCGGCCATTTCGCCCTGGTGGCCAACCTGCTGCCGCTGCTGCGCGCCGGTCACGCACGCGTGACCTCACAGGTCAGCGTCGCGGCGAATCAGGGCGCCATCAACTGGGACGACCTGAACTGGGAACGCTCCTACGACGGCATGCGGGCCTACAGCCAGTCGAAGATCGCGTTCGGGCTCTTCGGCCTCGAACTCGACCGGCGCAGTCAGGACCACGGCTGGGGCATCACGAGCAACCTCTCCCACCCGGGGTCGCGCCGACGAACCTGCTCGCCGCCCGCCCCGAGGTCGGACGCGCCCAGGACACCCGCAGCGTGCGCATGATCCGGGCGCTGTCCACCCGCGGCATCCTCCTTGGGACGGTCCATACCGCACAGCTTCCCGCCCTCTACGCGGCCACCTCGCCCGACGCCGAGCGCGGCGGGTTCTACGGGCCGCGCGGACCCGGGCACCTCGGCGGCCCGCCCGGAGAGCAGAAGCTCTACTCCCGCCTTCGTAACCCCGGGAGGCCCAGCGCGTCTGGCAGGTTTCCGAAGAACTCACGAAGGTCGCCTTCCCCAACGACTGAGAAGCCCGACGCTTCTTCGTCCGTGGTCGTCGCCTCACTGACCTGTCTGATCTTCCTGGCCTACCTGACCTACCTGACTTTCCTGATCTTGTTGACTTTCCTGACCCGGCGGCCAGTCGGCCGAGTACCGGCGCCCGAATCCTGAGGACTCGTCAACAATCCGCTCCCCGCGATCGCCCAGTCCGGCTGCGCCACCGGACCGGCGAGCGCGGGACGTCGGCGAACGCGAACAGCCGGTCGGAGGCGGAGGTCACCTCGTATCCCATCCGCCCATCCGTGCGGCCGGGCGGCCGGGCGGCCGGGCCGGGCGACGCGCACCCGGGAACGCCTCGCCCTCGTCCGCGACGACGCGCACCCGTGGAGCGAGGGGCCCGCGATGCCTTCGGTCACTCCGTACGTCGTGTGGCGGTCGCCCCAACCCTTCCCGCGCGAAGAACTCCCCGCAGCGTTCGCGCGATGAGCGGATGAGGCGGGGTCCACGCGTCGAGCCGCCCGCAGTCCGCCATCGCGCCCTGCCACACACCGCGGCGACGGTTGGCCTCCCACCTCGCGTGTTTCCTCGCGTGCCGCGTGCGCCTTCGCGGGCCTTCGCGGGCCGTCTCGTATGCCGTACGCGGGCCTTCGCGGGCCGAGCGCGTGCCATGCGCCCTTGGCGCGCGCGTACTTTCCGGGGCTCAAGAAATCGACAGATCCGGTAAACGCGCAGCTCAGCAGGCCCGCCACGACGAACACACCTCACCACGTGACCCAGGTCACACTGTCGCAGGTAGCCATGCGAGTCACTTAATGCCAAGCTGTCATTAAGTGACGAACGGGAAGACGTCCCTCACCCCTACGCACCCGGAAGAGATGATCACCGTGAACACCACGATCACCGAGGAGTCGGCGACCGACATGCAGGCGAACCCCACGACCGATCATCGCCAGAAGAAGTCCGCTCTTGAGCAGGCCGGCGGCACCAAGGGCATGGTCTACTCCGCCCTGCCCGCCCTGACCTTCGTCCTCGCCAACAACGCCCGCGGGCTGAAGTTCGCGATCATCGCCTCCGTCGCCCTGGCCCTGGGCATCGCCGTGGAGCGCCTGGCCCGCAAGGAATCGCTCGCACCGGCCTTCGGCGGCCTGTTCGGCGTCGCGATCGCGGCTGGCGTCGCCTGGTGGACCGGATCCGCCAAGGACTACTTCGTCATCGGCATCTGGGCCAGCCTGGCGGGCGCCATAGCCTTCGTCGCCTCCGTCGTCGCGCGCTGGCCGCTGGCGGGCCTGATCTGGAACTCCGCCACCGGCAAGGGCCACGTCTGGCGCGCGGACAGGTACTCGCGGCTCTACTACGACATCGCCACCCTGACCCTGGCCGCCATCTTCGCCGCCCGCTTCGCCGTCCAGCAGTACCTGTACCAGGCCGACGAGGTCGGCTCGCTGGGCGTCGCCAAGATCCTCATGGGCTACCCGCTCCTGGGCGTCGGCCTCCTGGTGGTCGCCTGGGCCGCCCGCGCCTCCAACAAGCGGCTGAAGACCGTCGGCCTGCTGCCCGCCGACCGCCACTGACCGCGAGGCCACGCCCCGCACGCAGCACTCCGCCACGTGTCGGCCGGACCCCTCGGGGTCCGGCCGGCTGGTTCGCCCGGCGACAGGTAGCACGTCCCTGTCGCCGGGCGAACGCCGTTGCCGGGCAACGCGGTTCCCGGCAACGCCGTTTCTCCGGGCACCCGCGAACCCGCCGAGATTGATCACGGTCGGCCAGCACACGGGACGCGGTCGCCACCGAAGGATGTGGGGTTACGGGGTCACGGGGTCGGCAGCCAGGCGTCGAGGGCCGCGGCCAACCCTCGCGCCCGGTGAAGATGTGCCCGTTCATGCCGGTGGCCCGCGCCGCGCGTACGTTCTCCTCGCGGTCGTCGACGAAGAGGAAGTCAGCGGGGCGGCGTGCAGGGCGACGACGCAGTGGCGGAACGCCGCCGGGTCCGGTTTGGCCGCCTTGATCTTTCCGGAGAAGGCGACGTGGTCAAGGTGGCGGACCCAGGGCTGGGCGGTGAGGAAGGCGTCGGCGTGGTCGGCGGGGATGTTGGACAGCAGGGCGACCTCGGCGCGCTCTCGCAGGGACTGCGCGTAGGCGACCATGCGGTCATCGACGCGTGACCAGCTGTCGATGTCGGCCAGACGCAGCTTCTCGATCGTGTCGGGGCGGGCGGTGAGTGACAGCGAGTCCAGGACGGCTGTCCAGTACTGGGGGCGGTCCACTGAGCGGCGTCGTAGGGCTGGCGGAGGGCCCAGTAGGCGGTGGTGAAGGCGTCTGTGGGCGCGCCACTCAGGGCGGCCATCTCGTGCAGGGTGCCTGGGCGTTGGTGGCATGCGATGACGCCGAAGAGGTCGAACAGCACGATGGGTCGGCGGGTGGACATGGCGTGGCTCCTCCAGGTCCGGCGATGGGTGTCAGGGGCAGTGGCGGATGTCAGGTCCGATGGTGGATGTCAGGTCCAGTGGTGGGCGTCAGCGGCGGTGGCGGGTGTCAGGTCCAGTGGTGGGCGTCAGCGGCGGTGGCGGGTCTCAGCGGCGGTAGTGGATCTCAAGTCCAGTGGCGGGTCTCAGCCGCGGTGGCGGATCTCAAGTCCAGTGGTGGGCGTCAGCGGCTGTGGTGGGTGTCAGCCGCGGTGGCGGATCTCAAGTCCAGTGGTGGGTGTCAGGTCCGGCGGTAGGTGTCAGGTCCAGTAGTGGGTCTCAGGGCGGTGGTGAGTGTCAGCGGCAGTGGTAGGTGTCAGGCGCGGAGGGGCAGGGCGCGGGCCAGTGAGTCGAGGGACGCCAGCGCGTCGGGACCGGCGGGGCCAGGACGACGCTGGTCGCGCCAGCCCCGTGGCGGGCGGCGATCGCGTCGCGGGCCTGGTCGGGGTGCCCGCGACGCTCAACTCACGGACCCAGGCGGCGGGCAAGGTCCGGGCGAACTCCCGGCCGTCGGGGCAGGCGGCGCGGTGTGCGCGCAACTCGGCGGCGAAGGGCAGGGGTCGAGGTGCGCGGACCAGTCCGACTCGCCGATCGCCTCCAGGGCGGTGCGGACGCGAGTGAGAGCGGCTTCCTCGTCGTCGTCGACGGCGGCGGCGTCGTAGGTGACGATCTCCGGGTGCCTCGTGGCGGCGGTGGGGCCCAGGCGGTGCAGGGAAGCGGTGATGTAGGCGGGGCCGCGGGCTCGGCCAGGAGGAGTCCGTCGGCGACCTCGCCCGCGGCTTCCTGTGACCGGGGCCGCGCACGCCCAGGACGACCGGCGGGACGGCCTCGGCGGCGGGGGTCTCGGTGAGGACGACGCCTTCGCAGCGCACGTAGCGGCCGTTCCGGGGCCGGGCTCGCCCGCAGGAGCTGGCGCAGCGCGGTGGTGTACTCCTTGATCAGCGTCAGGGGCTGGCGGGCCACGATCCGGCCTGACGCATCCAGTCGGGCATGCCGTGGCCGACTCCGGCGATGAGGCGCCCGGGATGGAGTTGGGCGAGGGTGGCCAACTCCATCGCGGCGAAGCACACGTTGCGGGCACCGGCGGGCAGAATGCCGATGCCGACGGTGATGTTCGTGGTGCTGGCCAGGACGGAGGCGGCCTGGGCGATGCCGCCGCGCCAGCCGAGGTCCTCCACCACCCAGAGCTGCTCGAAGCCCAGGTCCTCGGCTTGCCGCGCGTACGGCAGTACGTCACGGGCCGGGAGATCGCGGGCAGCAGTACGCCGACACGGCGGCGGGCGGGCAGGGCGTCGGGCTCGGGCATCAAGGGCTCCTCTGACGATCGGCTGCGGGTTTCTCCCCGGCCCTGGTGGGCCGGGGAGGCTGTGCGGCACGGAGGTCAGGGACCGCGCCGCACAAGCGGTCAGTGGCCGACGCGTGCCATCTCGCTCGCGGGTGCGGTCGGTTCCGGTACGCAGGATCCGGCGCCCACGGCGGTGGTCACGCACAGCAGGGTCAGCAGGACGAAGGCGTGGTTGAGGGCGACGAGACGGGTCAGCCAGCCGATGACGGCGGGACCGGCGAGCATGCCGACGTAGCCGAGGCCGGCGACCCGGGAGACGTTGGCGCCGGCAGCCGCGGAGTCGGCGTGCCCGGCCGCGCTGAACAGTTGCGGGACACAGCCCGACAGGCCCAGCCCGAACAGTGCCCAGCCGACGAACGCGGCCCACATCCACGGGCCGAGGGCGACGAGTGTGATGCCGACGGCGGCCATGGCCGCGCCGTAGCGCAGGATCGCCATGGAACCGAACCGGGCAACGAAGCGGTCCGCGAGCAGTCGGCCGAGGGTCATGGCCGCCGCGAAGGTGCCGTACGCGAAGGCGGCCGTGCTGGCGGGCGCGCCCAGGACGTCCTTCAGGTGCAGAGCGCTCCAGTCGTTGGCGGCGCCCTCGCACAGCATGACCATCAGCGCCAGGACGGCCAGCAGCCAGACCCGTCCCCTGGCGCCGCGCCGCCTGACGGCCGATGACGCCTCGGACTCCGCCCGGAGTCCGCCCCGACTTCGGCACGGAACCGGGTCGGAGCCGGAGCCGAAGTCGGAGCCGGGGCCGGGGCTCTGGACGGCGGAAGCGGCAGGCAGCAGGGCGCGCGCCGTGGCCAGGGCGATCACGATGCCCATGGCTCCCATGGCGGCCATGCCCGCGGCCGGGCCCAGGCCGAGGCTCGCGGCGCCCGCTCCGACGAGCGAGGCGAGGACACCGCCGACGGAGAACGTGGCGTGGAAGCCCGACATGACGGGTCGGCCGTACGCCTTCTCCACGTGCACGGCGTGGGCGTTCATGCTCACGTCCAGGCAGCCGTTACAGAACCCGAAGACCAGCAGCGCACCGGCCAGCGTCCACGGATCCCGGGCGAGGCCGGGCAGGACCAGGGCCGCGCCGCACAGGACGCCGCCGACGGGGACCACGACGCGGGAGCCCAGGCGGTCGGTCAGGGGCCGGACACCTGCATTCCGATGAAGGCTCCGAGCCCGAGCAGCACCAGCAGGCCGCCGAGCGTGGCGTGGCTGACGCCCACGCGGTCCTCGATCGCGGGATGTGCACCACCCAGGTGCCCATCAGGGTGCCGCACAGGACGAAGTAGACATAGGTCGCCCCACGGGCGGCTCGCAGCGAGCGTTCCATGCCGCCCACCGTAACGAACGTAGGTCATGTTCGAAAGTGGCCCTAACGAACAGATCACTTGTTTGTTCTCCGGTGGTGCTCCGGTGCCGCCGCGGTCCAGGAGTTCGCCGAGCCCCGCCGCCCTCCCGCACACCCGCCCCGGTCCTCCCTCGGCAGGCGGTCAGGCACCGCGCGGGCCCACGCCGAGGTGCTCGTTCAGGAAGCGTTCCGCGGCGCTGTAGAGGGCCACGGCGTTGTCCTGGTTGTCGAAGAGGTGACCCTCGTCCTCCATGAGGATGTACTCGACCGGGGTGCCGCGTTCCCGGAGCGCGTCGACCAGTTGATCGGACTCGGCCTGCGCGACCCGCGCGTCATGGGCTCCCTGCACCACCATCAGCGGCTTACGGATCTGGTCGACGCGGCTGATGGGCGACCGGGCCAGGATCTCGGCCTCCTGGCGGGGTCCGACGGATCGCCCACGTAGCGGTACCAGTTGTAGGCCAGGTTGGCCTTCGCCTGCTCGGGCTGGCCGCGCAGGAAGGTGACGAAGTTGGAGACGCCGACGACGTCGACGGCGGCGGCGAAGACGTCCGGGTGAAGGAGGCGCCGACGAGCGCCGAGTAACCGCCGTACGAGCCACCCATGATGGCCACCCTGTCCGGGTCCGCGTACCCCTGGTCGACCGCCCACCGGACGCCGTCCACGAGGTCGTCGTGCATCTTGCCCGCGAACTCGCCCACGGCCGCCTTCGTGAACGCCTTCCCGTATCCCGTGGAGCCGCGGAAGTTGACCTGCAACACGGCGTAGCCCCGGTTGGCGAACAGTTGGGCCACCGCGTGAAATCCCCAACTGTCCGGGTCCATGGGCCGCCGTGGACGAACAGCAGCAGGGGCAGCCCGGTCGGCTCGATACCGACCGGCAGCGTCAGATGGCAGGGCAGCGGCAGGCCGTCGCGGGAGGTGACCGTCACCGGCTCCATGGGCGCCAGGTCCCGCGGGTCGAGGTTCTCGCGCGATCGGAACAGCAGTCGGCTCTCACCGGTGGCGTGGTCGTAGAAGTAGGTGGCGGGATCGCGGTCGTGCGTGAAACTGACGACCCACCGCTGCTCGCTCTCGTCCGAGGAGAGCACCGACACATCGCCGTCCGACAGCGTTTCGAGACGGGCCAGCACCTCGGCGAAGTGCGGGTCGAGGGTGCGGATGACCTGCCGTTCCCCGAGGTAGCGCACACCGATCAGCTCACCGGTGCGCCGTCGGCGGATCAGCGGCGACGGGAGCTGCGCGAAGACGCGGCCGCGCAGGTCGAGTTCGTACGTGGGGTGGCTGTCCACCTCGGTCTCTCGCCGGTGGCGAAGTCGATGTGCACCACCCGGGCCAGATCGCGGTTCCGGTTCGACCCCACCCAGGCGCCCTTGCCGTCCGGGGTGATCTCCAGGGCCACACCCCAGCACGTAGTCCGCGCCGTCGAAGGTCGCCAGGGTGCGGAATGTGCCGTCCACGGCGTCCTTGTGCAGCAGTTCGAGATCGCCGTTCTCCGTCGCCTCGACGACGTACAGCTCTCCGGGGCCGTAGAGCCAACTGCCGTAGCCGCCATGGAAGTTCTCGATGAGCGTGGTGAGTTCACCGGTGGCGACGTCGACCTCCACCAGGTCGAACTCCGCCTGGTCGCGCATGTTGATCTGGATGATCGCCTTGCCCGGCAGCCATACGGGCTGGTCGAGCGCGACGAGCTTCGCACCCTCGACGGGGTGAGGTCGACCGCCTCGGCGTCGGGGTGTCCAGGTCCACGCGGTGAAGGTGGAAGTTCTCGTCGCCGTTCTGGTCGCTGGTGTAGAGGAGCCACCGGGGTCGTCCGTCCAGTAGTGGGCCTGGACGCCGCGGGTCTCGGCGGTCACGCAGCGGGCGTCTCCGGGGTGCCTCCGGGTCGTCTCCGAGGGCGCCTCCGGGGCCGTCTCCGGGGTGTCGACGCTCTCGATCCACACGTTCAGCCGGTTCTTCCACGGCGCCAGGTAGGCGATCCGCGTGCCGTCAGGCGAGAGGGAGGTGCCGACGCGCAGCGGCGCGGCGAAGAGATCCTCGACGGAGAGGGTGCGGGCAGAGTCATGACGGTCCTTCCTGATGAGTGAACAGGAGATGAGTGAACAAACAAGAGAGGCAACGGAGTTGGTGAGAGGTGGCGGGTACGGGCGGTCGTCCGACGCCCGTAACTCCCCGCCGCTCGCCGCTAGAGGAAGAGTTCGGCGGTGGCGGCGCTGTAAGCGTGCTCCGCCAACTCCCTTACGGGCGCGGCCAGAACGGTGACGTCCGGGACACCCCGCCCGGCGAGCGGTCCGCGGCACGTTCGGAGGCGACGCGGTGTGCGAGGACGGCTCCCAGGACGCTCGTACCGAGCGTGCCGCCCATGCCGCCCGTGCCGCCCATGCCGTGGAAGAACGACGCGAGCGAGGGCGTACGGCCCAAGTCGGCGGCGGGGACGTCGTTCTGCGCGATCAGGACGAGGTTCTGCGTCATCATGACGCCCCGAAGAACCGGCACACCCAGAAGAGCCGGTACGCCCCGAGCCAGAACGCCCCGAAGGGCCGGTACACCCGAAGGGCCGGTGTCACTGCCCCAGCCGCCGCCCGACGGCCGCAGGACCTGAATAGAGGTCCGCAGCGCGTGCCGGAGTCCGGGAATCCGCTCGTCGAAGCACTGGCCGTACTCCTTGAGGACGCTCTTGTACTCGCGGCGCTCCTCGCGGGAGAACACGTGGTAGAGGTCGCTCTCCTCGGCGATCGCCGTCATGGCCAGGTCGTCGAGCGGGAGGCTCTCCGGCATCACGCCCCGCAGTACGGGCTCCCGTACCTCCCGCCGGATGGCGCGCACGTCATCGGGCGGTTGACGCGGACCTCGTGCTGGGAGAGCAGCGAGAGCCGCTTGAGGCCCCTGACCGGCGGAATGGTGATCACCCCGGCGGCGGCCAACTGTTCGCGCACCGATGACTCGGCGGTGTGGGCGTACGGATGCAACAGGTCGAGCCAGTCCTTCGGGCCCTCGGACGGAATCTGGCGCCAGACCTCGGCGAGAAAGGAGTCGTCGGGAGCGCCGGAGACCTTCCGTACGACCCTGGGCCGCCGCTTGCCCTCCCGGAGCCCCACGAACCCTCCGCCGATCAGCCGCGCGAGCGCCGCCGCCCGCACCTTCTGGCCGCGGAACTGAAGGTTGTGGGTCTCGAACTTTTCCTTGTCGACGTTGTACATGAGCAGGTACATGCGCTGCGGCAGGGTCATGGTCATGCGACTTCTCCTTCACGGTGGCGATGCCGAGCGCCCGCCCCGAAGCCGGACAAGAACTCAACGTGTCACTTAATGACAGTGTCACTAAGTGACAGTTATGCAACCCGCCCCGCGCACCACACCTCCGCACAAGCGGGAGCCGGGCACACCGGGCCGCACCCCGGCCCGACCTGGCACATAGCGTCACTTACTGTCAGAATGACACTTGGTGTTCCCTTGCGAATAAGGAGCGAAGCGATGGCCGAGGCGACGTCACCCCAGCGCGGACGAGGCGGCATGAGCGAGCAACGGCGCCACCGCGTACGCCTGGAGATCTCCCGCGAGGCGGCCCGGCTGTTCTGGAAGCAGGGCGTGGACGGCACCAGCGGCGACCAGATCGCCGAGGCGGTCGGCCTGTCGACGCGCACCATCTGGCGCCACTTCCGCAGCAAGGAGAGTTGCGCCGAGCCGATCGTGACGCAGAGCGTGGAGTGGTCGATGGACGCCCTGCGCAGGTGGCCCGCCCACCTCTCACTGGAGGAGCAGTTCACCGCCGAGACGGAGCGGTTCGGCCGCGAGGCGTCCGAGGAGCTACAGGTCGACATCGTCCTGGGAGTCAAGATGGTCCGCCTCGGCGACACCGAACCGGCCATCCGCACGGCCTGGTTGATGGCGTGCGACCAGGCCGAACGCGAACTGGTCGACATCATCGCCGCCCGCCTGGGACGCAAGGCCGACGACCTGGACGTACGCCTGCACGCCGCGGCGGCCTCGGCCGCACTCCGGGTCATCAACGAGGACATCGGCGCGGGCCTCCTGGACGGCGTCGACCCCAAGGAGTACGCCGACAGCCCCGCGCTGATCGCGAACGCCGTACGGAGGGCCACGGGCGGGCGGTGGGCGACGCGGTCTCAGCGAAAGCGCCCCAGCGGAAGGAGAAGTAGGCGGCGAGGCGCGGACGCGCCGGGGACCGGACCGCACCTCGCGCCGCCCTCGCCGCCGCGCCTTCGCGCCGCCCGCTCGCAGCCTTCGCGCCACCCTCGCCGCCCTGCCTTCACCCCGCCCTCGCGCGGCCTGCGCGGCGCCTTCCACCAGGGCCGCCTTGCCGCGTGCGCCACTTAGTGAAATAATGTCACTTAGTGACGCGACGAGTCGTCGGGTGAGAGCAAGGGCGCACATGGCTGAGGGCACGCACCGCGCGCGGCATGAGCGAGCAGAGGCGCCACCGGCTGCGTCTGGAGATCTCCCGCGAGGCGTCGCGCCTGTTCTGGGAACACGGGTGGCGGGGACCAGCGGCGACCGGATCGCCGAGGCCGTGGGCCTGTCGACGCGCACCATCTGGCGCCACTTCCGCAGCAAGGAGAGCTGCGCCGAGCCGATCGTGACGCAGAGCGTGGCCTGGGAGTTGGCGGTACTGCGCGACTGGCCGCCGCACCTCTCGCTCGAAGAGCACTTCGCCACGGAGATCAACGAGTTCGCGCGCCGGGCGAGTACGGCCGACCGCCTGGACACCCTGCTGGCGATGCGGATGATCAGGCTCGCCGACGACGAGCCGTCGATCCGGACGGCCTGGTTGATGGCGTGCGACCAAGTGGAACGCGAGATGACGACGATCATCGCGAGACGCCTCGGCCGACCGGCGGTCAGCCCCGACGTACGGCTGGCAGGAGCCGCGGCGTCGGCGGCCTTCCGAGTCCTCAACGAGGACATCGGCGCCGCCGCGCTGAGCGGCAGGGACCTCGGTGGGCTGACCGAGGTCTCAGCCCGTATCGCGCGGGCCGTACGCACGGCCACCGGCGGCCGCATCGGCGATCCGGTCCCCGGTGAACCCGCCCCCGTTCTGACGTTTCCGCGGGTAGAACGGGGTCCCGTCGGCAACCTCGCTGACGCCGTCGTGCTCGCCGTCCCCTATGGTCGCCCTCCCTGCGGTCGCCACAGAGCGCCCTGCTACGTCACCGACGGCATCCCGTAGCCGGAGCGTCGCGCGGGCTGTCGCCGGGCTGATCGCAAGCCTTGTGGACGGCGGCGCACACCTGCCGCGCGGGCGCGCTCCGCTCCCGGTCACCAACTGGCTGGTCGCCACGGTGGGCCGCGACCGCTCCTACGACATCAGCGCCGCCCGTGCCGAACGCGCCGCCCGCGCCGCCCGCGCCGCCCGCACCGACCTCACCGACCTCACCGACCTCGGCTACCGACCGCGAACCAGCCTTGACATCGGCCTGGAGGAGAAAGCGCCCCAACCCGCCAACCTCGATGCGGACTCGGCGTAGTCCAAGCCCCGCCGGACTCCACGGAGTCAGGGAAGGATCGAGTCGACATACCCACCGTCCGCCCGTACGGCGCCGCCCGTGGTGGCGGAGGCGTACGCGGAGGCGAGGTAGACGACCAGGTTCGCGATCTCCTCGGGCTCGATGAGGCGCCGCAGCAACGACTGGGGCTCGTACCGCGCCATGAACTCGCGCTCCGCCTCCTCCCAGGGCAGGTCCTCGCCGACAAGTTCGCGGACGGGGCCCTCGACACCTTCGGTGTGGGTCGGTCCGGCGATTCAAGTCCACCGGTCCACGCGCCCGATGGCGCGATTCGGGCGGACCACCGAGAGCCTGGCTATCTCACCGGCGCTTGTTGACGCGCCTGTCCTCGGAAGTGCCGAGGCGACGCCCCGACCACGCGCCGGAACGCCGTGCTGAAGGCGCTCTCGGACTCGTAACCTGTCGCGGCCGCCAGCTCGGCGATTGACCGGGTGTCAGCGCGCAGGGCGTCGCGGGCCAGACTCATCCGCCACTCGATGAGGTAGGTCAACGGGGCCGTGCCGACCTTGGTCTTGAACGAGGCGGCGAACGCCGACCGCGACATGTGGCTGATCGCGGCGAGTTCGTCGAGTGTCCAGCGGCGCCCCACATCCGCGTGCATCGCGCGCAGCGCCGCTCCGATGCCGTCGTCGACCAGGGCGCCCAGCCAGCCGACGGGCCGTTCGCTCCCGTCGGCGTGGACCCGCAGCATGTGGACGAGGATGAGCTGCGCGAGGTGCTCCAGCACCAGGGATCGCCCGACGTCAGCCGACTCGATCTCGGAGACCGTCAGCGCGGAGAGGTGCGTGAGCAGCGCCCGCGCGGGTCACCGGCCCGGACGAGCACGATGGGCGGGAGCACGTCGAACAGCATCGACGCGTTGGCTTCCTCGAACGCGAAGTCGATGCTGCACATGTAGGTGTCCTCGTCAGCCTCGTCGCCGATGCGCACCTCGCCGCCGTTCGCGCTCTCCCGGAGGGCGGTGGCCGCGCGTGGTGCCACATCGAGCGCGCTGGCCAGCGTGTAGGTCGGCGGGTTGTTCAGCAGGAAGAAGTCCCCTTGTGCAGCAGCACCGGCTCGCAACCCTCAAGGTTCAACCAGCACTCGCCCTCAAGGACCACACCCAGCTTCACGTGCGGGCAGGGCTCGAACCGCACCGCCCACGGTGCGGCGGCGTGCACCGGCACGGACACGACCGCCTGCGTACGCAGCAGCCGTAGAACGTCGACGATCGGGTCGCCGGATCCGACAATCCCATCCCGCTTGGACGGTGGGTAAAGTTTCTGGACGTCACGTTATTCATCGTACTCGACTGGGTTCATATGGTCGACGTCATGAGCAACGCGAGGACGGTGCCCGCTATCGGCAGCAACAGCAATTCCGCCGCGGAAGAGATCAAAAGCGTGCGCCGTTCCGCTGCCGACCTCTGACCATGACGCCACCGGCGAAACAGCGGAAACCCGATCAACGGTCTAGCGACCTTTATCAAGTCAACCGATGGGAAATCCCTCATGTCTCGTCATGCACGATGGTCGATGTCGGCGGCGGCCATCGGCTGAGGGTGTACGGTCGGCGCACCCACCGGCCCCTGGTCATGCTGCACGGCGCCCCGCATTCGTCCGCCGAATTCAGGTTCAACGTTCCGGCGCTCGTCGAGGCCGGATACCGCGTCGTCGTCCCGGACCACCTGGGCGCCGGGGATCCGACCGCCCCAGGACGTGGATCTCTACTGGGCTCCCGCGACTACGACCGCACCCTGGCGGTCGTGGACGCTCTGCGGCTCGACACGTTCTACGTCGAGGGCGGCGACCGCGGAAGCATTCCGCTCTGGATGCTCGCGGCCCTGAACCCTGACCGGGTGCTCGGTCTCATCTCGGAGAACGTCAGCCACCTCAACGGTTTCTTCGTCAATCCCGCCATCGATCAGCGGAAAAGGTCGTGGTACATGTACTACTTCCTTTTCCAGGCGGCGGAGACGCTCTCCGCGCGGACAACTGGGCGCTCGCGAAGGAATTCTTCGACCACCACCCGGACATGGACCTGATCCTCCAGGACTGGGAGCGCCCGAACGGCCTGGAAGCCAGCTGGCTCAACTGGTGCCGCGCGACGATGAACCCTGACACGTCCCCAAGATGGATCCCCTTCCCAACGTGTCCGTACCTGTTCTGCTGTTCTACTCCATGACCGACCCCTACATCGGGCCTGAGCAGCTGACCGTCGGTCGGGAGTTCATCGACGGGCCGCTGACCACCAAGAGGATCGGGGCGCCGGTCACTTCATCGCCCGCAACGCCCCGAGGAATTCAACCGGGAAGTCCTCGCATGGCTGGCTTCGCGCGAGAGCGAGCGGTCAAGCAGCTGAGCCGGGGCGGCTCAGCCCGCAACCGCTCGGGAGACATGGCGCCGAAAGGCGCTGAAGACGAACGGAGAGAGGCCGTATGAAGATTGGCATCATCGGGGCGGGCCCTATGGGGGCGACCTTGACCCGCCGACTCAGGACGCTCGGCCACGATGTCGCGGTGGCGAACTCGCGCGGCCCGCACACACTCACGGAACTGGCCGCTGAGACCGGGGCGAGGGCCGTGGAGGTGGCCGAGGTCGCTGAGGGCGCGGAACTGGTGGTGGTGGCGATTCCGCAGAAACGCGTACCGGACCTGCCCGCGGCTGTCCTGGCTGGTGCGGCCGCGTCGGCACCTGTCATAGACCTCGGTAACTACTACCCGCGAGAACGCGACGGACGAATCGAAGAGATCGAGCAGGGCATGCCGGAGAGCCTTTGGGTGCAGCGCCATCTCCAGCGCCCGGTGGTCAAGGTCTTAAACACCATCCCGGATGACCATCTGCTCAAGCTCGGCGGCCAGTTGGCGATCCGCGGCGGATCGCCCTCCCGGTCGCCGGTGACGTCCCGGAGGCCAAGGACATGGCGATGCGCCTGGTCGACGACCTGGGATTCGACCCTGTCGACGCGGGTGGTCTCGACGAGTCCTGGCGCCAGCAGCCGGGCCAGCCCGTCTACGGCAACGACCGCGACGCGGCCGGTGTTCGAGACGGCCTGGCCGCGGCGACCCCGAGCGCCGTCCGGAGTTCAGCGCGGGCTGACAGGCCCGCAGGCGCCGCGATCCCGCGATCCCGCGATCCCGCGATGGCCATCCCCGGTGGTTCGTGGTCGTTGCCCTGCCCAACGGACAGCGACCACGAACAGCCCGTGGTGGAGCGGTCAGCCGCCGATGAGCGGGAAGGAAGCCGCGTAGGACATGCTGAAGATGGATCACGTCACGGGGAGGGACTCGGCGACGGTGGTGGCCACGACGTCGGACACGATCCCGATGCCGTGGGCGACGCGGCCCACCTGAGCACCGGTGAGACCGCCGGACACTGCGCCGAGGCCGAGGGGCCCCTCGTTCGCGTCCGCGGTGCCAACGTCAAGGTGGATCGCGACGCGGGAGCGGCCGGGTGGAGGCGAGCCAGTGCAGCAGCGGCCGGGGAGGCGCGCGGGTCGTCCGGTCCGAAGGCGGTGATCCCCTACGCGCCGACGTGGACGTAGGCGTCCTCGACTCAGTCGTGCACGCCGACGAGGGCGAACCGGTCGGCCGGAACGGTGTCGGGCAGGAGCCCCGTCATCTCGGGGACCCATGGCCGGTGATCATGGAGACGGCCATGGCGTGGTAGCCGGTGTCCGCGGTGTCGGTGTCGGGGTGGGAGTCGATCCCGATGACGGCGAGGACGTCCTCGTAGTGGGCGGCGCTGACGACGCAGGTGCCGCCGAAGGTGCTGATACGGGCCGAAGCGTGGTCCTTGATGGTCTTCTGACGGGTCGGCTCGCCAACGCCCCTATCCGCTCCATGTGGGCATATCCCCATTCGCACAGCGGGCGCAGCGTTTCAGTCAGAGTCGAGCCGAACGGTGTCAGGGAGTATTCGACGTGAGGAGGAAGTTCCTGGAAGTCCTTGCGGACGACAATGCAGTCTGCCTCAAGGTCTTTGAGCGCACCGATCAGCACTTTCTCGGTAACGCCGTCGACAAGGCGGCGCAGCTGGCCGAACCGCTGGGGACCGTGCACGGCGAGCTGCCACAGCACCAGAAACTTCCACCTGCCCCCGACGACGGACAGTGCGGCGTCCAATCCGCAGTAGAACCCACGCTCAGTCATCTGGACATACCCTTCCGTCCGCCACCACCCGGAGGCACTTACCCCAAAGCAGGTATTTGCTGGCGGGAGGGGACTTGTTGTTGGCCGATAATCAAAGTGAGCCACCGGAACGCAGTCGAGGACTCATCCGTACATAAATCCGCTTCGGTGCACGGACTCGTGCCCGAGCTGAATCGGGTGAGGGCGGACGTCGGGAGCCGACGTCAGCGCAGGGTGGCGACCTGGTCGACGGTGAACGGGATCAGCGCCTCCGTGTCCCCGGTGAGGACCTTGCGAGCCCACTCCGGGTCGGCGATCAGGGCGCGGCCGATCGCGATGAGGTCGAACTCGTCCCGCTCCAGCCGGTCCAGCAGGTTCTCGATGCCCGCCACCCCGGTCCGGCTCCCGCTCTTGAACCCCGGCTTGAACGCCTTGTCCAGGCCGACGGAGCCGACGCTGATGGTGGGCCTGCCGGTGAGCTTCTTGGTCCAGCCCGCGAGATTCAGGTCCGAGCCCTCGAATTCCGGCACCCAGTACCGACGGGTGGAGGAGTGGAAGGCGTCCACCCCGGCCTCCACGAGCGGGGTGAGGATCGCCTCCAGTTCCTGCGGGTGGTGACCAGCCGCGCGTCGTAGTTGTCAACCTTCCACTGCGAGGTGCGGAAGACGATCGGGAAGTCGGCGGAGACGGCCTTCCGGCAGGCGGCCACGATCTCGGCGGCGAACCGGGTACGGGCGACCGGGTCACCGCCGTAGCCGTCGGTGCGGCGGTTGGTGCCCTCCCACAGGAACTGGTCGATCAGAAGGCCATGGGCACCGTGCACTTCGACGCCGTCGAAGCCGGTGCGCTCGGCCGCGGCGGCGGCCTCGGCGAAGGCGGCGATCACCGCGTCCACGTCGTCCTGGGTCATGGCCTTACCGGCCGGGGCGCCGTCCAGCCCGATACCCGACGGGCTGACCGTCGGGGCGTCGGGGAACGGGCCCGCGCCCTCAGGGCGCTGCACCCCGACGTGGCAGATCTGCGCTAAGATCCGGCCGCCCGCGCGGTGCACCTCCGCCACCACGTTCTTCCAGCCCGCCAGGGCGTCCTCGCCATGGAATAGCGGCGCCGTGACGCTGTCCCCGCCGCGTCGTGACGGATGTACGTTCCCTCGGTGACGATCAGCCCGACCCGCCGGCCGCCCGGCGCGCGTAGTACCGCGCCACGTCGGCACCGGGGACGCCGCCCGGCGAGAAGTCGCGCGTCATCGGCGCCATGACGATCCGGTTCGGAACGGTGAGCCCGCGCAGGGTGAACGGGCGGGACAGGGTCTGAGCCGCGCGGTCGACGGCAGCGCTGCTGGCAGGCACGTGAATGCTCCTCGAAGTAGGACGACGTTCCGCGGAGGGCCGGCTCCCGGAGGCGGCGGCGATGTCGGTGGTGCTGGACGTGTCGGGCCTGATCGATGTGTCTTTGTTCATGCGGTTGGTTGGTCCGCTGTGCATGCGGTTGGTTGGTCCGCCTCCCCGACGCCGAGGCTCGTGCGCCCGAACCCGGACGGGCTTGACGGCCAGGCCGGTTGCCTACGCCAGAACCGAGGAAACATGCCGTTCCTTCGCACGGGCAAGTACCTACTTTTTGTAAGTGCCCCAGCGTGGGTGTTTTCGTGAAACAGGAGCCACGATGAGAACCGATCGCCAGCACTACTGTGGGCACGACGCAGCACTATCGGTGGTTGACGGCCGGTGGAAATACGTGGTCGTGTGGCAGCTCGCCTCGGAAGGGCCTCGCCGGTTCGGGCAATTACGGCGCCTCGTCAACGGCGTGACTGCGAAGGTCTTTATCGGTGCGCTCAAGGAGCTCGGAGCCGATGGCGTTATCGCGCGCAAGGACTTCCGGGAGGTGCCCCGCACGTGGCGTACCCTCGATACCCTTCGGGGTCAGCCTCGCCGAGGCGTCGCACCCTCTGCGAGTGGGGTTACGTTCACATGGGCCCGCGATCACCCTTACAGCCAGGCAGATCACCCGTCGAAGTTCCCGCAGGAGCGGTCAGCGGCCTCCCTGAGGTTCAACGTGACTGACCGTCAGCAGTTCCCGAGCGGCCAAGTTTTCAGCCATCGAACGGCGACGAGCTACCTGCCGTACCCGGAGTTTTCGAACTCGCCGATGCCGCGAATGAGCGGAGTGATTCCGCGCCAAAACCGGAGGACAAGCTCATTCCCAGTTCCGCTCCGGCCGAAGCGGGCTACACCTGAGCCATACCGCCGTCGATGCAGAGTTCCGCACCTGTCATGAAACTGCTCTCGTCCGAGGCGAGAAACAGCGCACCATTGGCGATCTCCTCGGAAGCCCGAGGCGGCCCATCGGGACAAGGCTACTCATGTGGGCTCGGAGAGCTACTGGATCTTGACCGAAGTACTCGGCCTGTCCATCGATGATGAGCGTGTCGATCGGCCCCGGACTCAGCACGTTGACCCGAAGACCCCGGTCGCCGAACTCTGCCGCCCACGTGCGCGCGTAGGAGCGCACGGCGGCCTTCGCCGCGCTGTAGGTCCCTGCCCCGGACCCCTTGAGCGCCATGATGGAGCCCAGCAGAACGATCGAGCCGCCCGTTCGTAGAATCGGCAGCGCCTTCTGGACGGTGAACAGTGTGCCGCGGGCATTGAGGTCGAATGTGCGGTCGAAGTGTTCCTCGGTCACGTCTCCGAAGTTCGTCCGCTCAATTCTTCCAGCGTTCGCGACGATCACATCGAGGTGCCCGCTCTCCTGACGGATGGCCTCGACCACATTGTCGAGATCACCCGACACTGTAGCGTCCGCGGTAACCGCCGTGACCTGTCCTCAATGGAAGCCTTCGCGGCTTCGAGCGCCTCCTTCCGCCGCCCCGTGATGTAGACGTGGGCGCCTTCACTTCCGAATCTCTGGGCAATCGCCAGACCAAGGCCCGCACTCCCGCCAGTGACGAGGGCTACCTTGTTCGCGAGACGCATACTTTCTCCCTGAGTCGAGACTGTGAGCACCGGACACATTGCTTTTCCTCATCCTGCTTTTGGCAGCTGGCGTGGCAGGAATTACGTGCCCGCAGGACGCGGCTGCCGTCCCGCGACTTTCCGGCCCTGGCGGCTGTGCCGAGCGTGCACCACGGTAGGACCGGCCCGCCATAGAGGCAAATAGTGGCAACGCATACTCTGCATTGACATCCCCTATGTCATGTCGAGGTGGATGCGAATGAACCTGCGCCAATACGAGTACGCCCTGGCCGTCGCCGACGAGGGCTCCATGACAGCGGCAGCAGAACGCCTGCGGGGCACTCAGCCCTCTCTGTCGCAGCAGATCGGCGCCTTGGAGAAGCACCTCGGGGCAGCTGTTCACCCGCATCCCGAGCGGGGTGACGGTGGCGGTGGCGGGCGGGCCTTCGCGGAGGCGAAGATCAGAACCCTGGCCGACGGCCACGCCCTGGTGCTGGCGGACAACCTCCCGCCCGTCATCACCCGCCTGGAAGGCATGTGGACCTGGGACTCCTGGCCCCAGATCGAAAACCACATCCGCCAACTCCGCGCAGCCAACGAAGCCAAGCGGTGGAGGAACTACATCTGCACGGAAACCGGACGGGATACGCCATCGGACCCTACGGCGCAATGCGCCTGACCCTGGACCGCGCGAAGCAGGTGTTCACGATGACCACCGAGCAGCAGAATCCCAAGACGACTCCGCACACCGACGACCACTCCACGGGGCAGGTCCTGGCGGCAGGAGCACCCCGGGCGGCTTACCCCGCCACGGCATATACAGAGCCCGATGCGCCCACGCAGAACATCAACACCCTGGCGGTTTAGGCCCGTGGCATCAGCCGTGTCCTCGTGGCAAGCTGAGTCGGTGGGGTGGACAGTGAAGCGTGAGCAACTAATCGCTGACCGGTACGAGTTGGTCGAGCGCCTAAAGGCTGTCCCGTAAATGATCTCTGACGTTCCTGGTGGCCTGTGGGTTTCTGTGTCACCCGGCAAGGAGGAGGTTGTGTAGGCGGGCGATGCCGAGCATGGCGTGGTGAACGCCGTCGCCTTTCAGTCGGCAGTCGCGAAGGATCTTCCAGCCCTTCATGCGGGCGAAGACGTGCTCCACGCGGGCACGGACTTTGCGGTGGGAGGCGTTGTGTTCCTCCTTCCAGGCCGGGAGTTCGCTCTGGCCCTTCTCGCGGCGGTGCGGGATGACCAGGCCGGTACCGCGGTAGCCGCCGTCTGCGATGACCGTGGTCCTGCCGACGGCGTCTTTAGCACCGGACAGCTCCCACGCCTTGCAGTCGTTGCGGTTGCCCGCGACCGGTCGGCCGACCGCGACGACGAGCCGGGTGTCGGCGTCGATGACGACCTGGTGGTTGGTGGAGTAGCGGTAGTTCTTCGACTGCTCGGCGATGGTGTGGTCGCGGGTGGGAACCAGGGTGCCGTCCACGATCAGCACGGTGTCCTTGCGGAACCGCTTGCGCGGCTGGAGCGCGAGCGTGGGCGCGAGGTGGTCGATGATGCGGTCGGCCGCCGACTTGGACACCCCGAACAGCGGGGCCAGTTGGCGCAGGGTCAGGTTCGTCCGCCAGTACGCGGCGACCAGGAGCACGCGGTCCTCCAACGGCAGGCTCCAGGGCCGGCCTTTGCGCACCGGATCCGCACCTCACGCCGGAGCGTGGTGATCAGCTTGCCGAACTGGCGCGGGCTCAGCCCGGTGAACGGGGCTATCCAGGAGGGCTCCGACGCCGTGATCACACCAGACACATCAAGATCATCTCACCCGTGACCAGCAGTTACGGGACAGCCTTTAGGCCGGGGCGGTATGGGCGAGGTGTGGGCCCGCGCGGGACCGCAGTCTTCAGCGTGATGTCGCGCCTAGCTGCTTGATGTCGATGGGGCTGTCCATCCGGAATTGCCGCAGCGATTTGAGCGCGAGGCGGTGGCTGCCGCTCAGATCAGCCACCCGAATGTAGTTGCCCTGTATGACCGGGGTGTCCATGAGGACATGCTCTTCCTGGTCATGGAGAAGGCAGAGGGCGCGCCCTCACCCAGCACGTTCAGGCCGGGATCCCCATGTCCGTGACTCGGGCCCTCAGAACCGCCAGCGGGATCTGCGCCGCCCTGGAAGCAGCACATCGAGCCCACGTCATTCACTACGACATCAAGCCGCACAACGTGATACTCACCCCGGACGACCACGTGAAGGTCGTGGACTTCGGGATCGCGGGATTTATCCAGGCCGCATTTTCCGTGGCGCACTCATCCCAGCTGACACCTGCCGGTACGCCGGAGTACGGCGCGCCAGAGCAGTTCCTCACCGAACGCGGTGACGAACGCTCCGACCTGTACGCACTCGGCGGAGTACTGTTCGCTCTGCTCAGCGGTCAGCCACCGTTCACCGGTCACAGTGCGCATGCGATCATTCATCGCAAACTTCACGAAGAAGCACCAGACCTGGCGTCGCTCCGTCCAGATCTACCTTCAGCGCTTGCGTCACTCGTCGCCGAGCTTCTGCATCGCGACCCCGACCGCCGCCCGCAGTCGGCGCGGGAAGTCCACGCGCGTCTCCAGCGACTCCAGGCCGCCTCTACCGCAGAAGGCACGGGTGCGCAGCAACTCACACGTGCGTTGGATAGAACTCGGCAAAGGCCCCTGCTATCCAGCCCGTTCGCCATCTCATGGACGGGTAAGGAGGCGCTGTCTACGTACTCCGATTCCCGGACGGCACGCGCTTGGACTCTCTGGCTGACGGCCCTGTTGCCCGTAGCGATAACGGGGATCTGGCTCCCGCTGTCCTTGGACAAGATCCACCCTGGGGATACACAGGACGGATGGATATTCCTGCTTTCATTTTCCTCCGCTTTCGGTTTTGTGGCCCGTCTGGATGGTCGCGATGCTCAGCCACAGGAAGTATCTGCACCGAAAACCTGGCTGGGCGTTGCGAGTCGGACCGAAAGGTATCCGTACCGACAGCGACTTTAGTGAGCGTGAATACCGGTGGAGCGAGGTGGAGCGAGTCGTCATCAAAGAGATCGAGAGTAGCGCCCCTCTATCGGTACACCGGGCTCCACGTCAAGTTCGCGAAATCTTCAGAGCCTCCATCTGATCTCCCTCCCTTTCAGCCAAGCCCCGTCCGGCAGGTTGGCCGCCGCGACACCCCGGAAAGATCGTATTCCGGGAGAACAGGTTGGTCCCTGTCAGCGTAATCGGGCCGATGACGGACCGGCAACGAGCTGACTTGCAGGACGCTCTTGACCGCTACAGCCCGCAGCAGTGAATTTCAGTTCCGGTGCGACTGCCGCATGGTAGGGCCGGGGACTCAAATGGTATCGGAGTCGCCGAGGAACTTGATCAAGTCCCCTGCCCCACCAGAACTACGGCGCATGTTGGCTGGCTTGGCCGTGTACCAGTGGAGATTGACGGCATATTGAGCGTCTGAGTCGGATGTTCAGCGATAAGCGTCATACTCACCGCTGTCGGCGCCGCCAACTGGAACGCACCCGTCCCGGGAGGCCGCTCGAATACGAGCCAGTTCGCTACCCCGAAATGAGATCGGCATACGTGTTTCGGGAGTCGGCTTCGGTGTTGCTGCCGCGCTGGTTTGACTGGGCGTGCAGACCACACTGGCCACGTTCGTCGGACATGACGCGTTGAAAGCCGTGGCCGAGGAGGGTTGCACTCACGAGGGTTGGTGGGGCCAGCGATCGTCCATCGCGGCGATACTCCGCGGGCCGTGGTTCTGCACACTCCTGGCGGTCGGCGGATGGCCCGCTCAGACCTCCGTTACACCCTCGGCTATGAGTATCCCGTCGAGATTTTCGCTGCCGCCTCGCCGAGGCCAGGTGGGCGGTGGTCCACGCTTCTAAGGTCAGTCCTTGCCCGATGCGGCGGCTACAGCACCGACCTGCTGCCGTCACCGGCCCAAGGACCGCGCACCGCCGACACCCTGCTGGTGAGCGCGTTCCGCTCGGCCTGATCCGGGTCTGCACAGACTTGGACGCAGCCGCAGTGAACCGCTCCGGGTCTGATGGAGGCTTGATTCCTGAGAGGATCGAGCCATGGCACGTCCGTCCACCTACCCGCGAGCTTCGTGAGCGCGCGGTACGCATGGTCGCGGAAATCCGTCCCAGCTACCCGACCGAGAGTGGGCCGCGATGAAGGCGGTCGCGGCCAAGCTGGGCATCGGTGCGGCTGAGACGGTGCGGACCTGGGTCCGCAAGGCCGAAGTCGACACCGCCCACCTCTGCCTGGTAAACGGCGAGAAGGCTGCGGGAACCGCCCGTACCTAGACGTCCGCATCACGTACGTGCGGTACGAGCGCCGTGCCGTACCACGATGGGCCCTACGACCCACCGCAGTACGGCACCAGGAACGACCGGCACTACCACTTCACCGCCGGGGCACGCGCACTACGTCGGGAACCTGGCGGCGTACCGGCGTCTCTACCCCAATATTGACGCCCCCGACGTCCCAACCACCAGCCCTTCACCAACCGGCGTGGGCTAATCCTCCGCGCAGAGTTGCCCAACGGCGTCGACGAGCCAGTCATCCCCTCCCCTCACGCAGCGCCTCGCCGTGCTGTTCGGCCGCCACCCTCCGCCGGATGCGGAGATTCAGACGCCACAGCCTGGAACGACAGGCCGAAGAGCAGCACACGGCGTCAGGCCGGGCTCCCGGCCGCAGCCGGTCCCCGCAGACCTCGCAGCGGCGTTCCCGGCCCCGTACGGCGCCCTCCAACACCCCACCCGGCTAGGGCTCCAGGCCACTCAGAACCCGGGATCGCAAACAGGGACTGAAGCGTTCCCTGATGCGGTAGCCCGCCACATCCATGGCTTGAGTCCCGGAGGATGTAACTTCCTGCGCTTCGATGTTTCTCGCGGACGCGCTGGCCTGTCTCGCCCGCCTACCGGCTCGACGTCATGGGCGGCAAGTAGGGCGCGATGCTCGGCCGCAAGGTGGCTCACGCCTGGCGGACGCCGATCTGCGCCAGCTGTTTCGCGCGGTCCCGCTCAGCGCCTCACGCGGCTTCGCCGGTCGGTCAGCCATGCACCCGGTCAGGCCGGGTGCTTCTGGCCGTCGTCGTGCACGGTCTTGAGTCGGCCGGTGGGGACCGCGAACCGTCCGAAGAGACCGAGCGCCCTGCCGACCGGGCGGCCAGGCCGGCGGGTGCCTTGCCGCGGGGCGGCCGTAGCACGGCTTGGTGGTCGGTCGGTCGAAGTTCGCTCCCGCCCGGTGAGGTCAGGCGTGATCACACCAGGCGGCCGCCAGTTACTCGGGTGGCGGCCTGCTTGAGCCTGCTGAGCAACGGGACGACCTCAAGGTGGGTCACGCCGGGGATGCTGCCCAACTGTTCAGTGACGTAGCGGAAGAGTTCGGTGCTGTCGCGGCAGGTCACTGCGGCCACGATGTTCGCGGCGCCCGTGACCGCGGCGACCCAACTGGTCTGCCGGTGAGCGGAGAGTGTTTCGCAGATCGTGACGATGCGGTCCGGTGAGACATGAAGGAACAGCGTGGCCGAGGTGTGGTAGCCGAACGCTTCCAGCATCACGTCCACGTCCACTGTGACCGCGCCACTGTCCAGTAGCGCCTGGAGACGGCCCTGACGCGGGAGAGCGGCCAGTTGAGGGTACGGGCCAGTGCTGATGCGGTGGATCTGCCGTCCTTGCGCAGTTCCTCCAGTAGCGGGCGGTCTTCGCGGAGAACCGGAGTGTACGTAGCCTTCCGTCGGCGTGGAGCGCAGCCCTGAAGAAGGTCCCGTTTCGCGTCCTCGCTCAGCGGTTCCTCGAAGCCCGACCACTCGGCGGGGCCGCCGGAGTACGAGTGCAGCACCAGGTGGGTGGTGAACGAGAGCACTTCTGATGTGTGCGAGACCCGGGCAGCACTCCCGTGCCGTCCTCCGTGTCGGCGGGCAGCGTCGTGGTGCACATCAGCTCCGCGCCGCCGGAGTGCAGAGCGACCCAGAAGACGTCGTTGCGTGCGGCCAGCGCATTGCCGAGGCGTGCGGCGGCAGCGGGGCGGCACTGCAACCGCAGCAGCCAGAGCGGATGTCTGGCGGAGGCGGCCGCCTCACCGACCAGGACACGGAGCACACCTGCCTCGCGCAGGGCGCGGTAGCGGCGGGTCGCGGTCTGCTCCGATACCCCACTACCCCGGCGATTCGCCTCATCGGGGCTCGCCCGTCGAGCATCAAGCATTGGAGGATTTGCTGATCCACAGCATCCATCAGTGAAGTTTCGTTCTTCCAGGCGGATCACATGGGAGTTATGGGCAAATTATAGGCGGCTTGCTGGAGCTTTCGCCGTTGCGCGGTGAACACTCGGCGCATGAGTGTTTTGAACCACCAGATCGTCTGGTCCCGCGATGCAGGGCCTCCGCCCGTTTTCTGGCCGACATGATGGGCTTCGAGCCTCCGGTGAAGCTGGGCCACTTCGTGATGGTGCGGGTGAGCCCTGATGTCACATTCGATTTCATGAGCACGGACCGCGACATCATGGCGCAGCACTACGCCTTCCTGGTCAGCGAGGCGGAGTTCGATGTGATCTTCGCCCGGGTGCTGGAGCGGGGCCTGGAGTACTGGGCTGATCCCCGGCATCAGGACGCGGGCAACATCAACCGCCTCGACGACGGCCGCGGCGTCTACTTCAACGATCCCAGCGGTCATGAGCTGGAGATTGTCACGCGCCCCTACGGCAGTGGCGGGCTCGATGCCGAGCACGTCAACCCGCTGGTCATAGAGGAGATCACGGCGAACGGGAAGTTGCCGGATCTGTCATCACCGAGCTGTTGACCGACCGTCCCTCGTCCCAGTCCCGATCGTCGGCACCCGGCCGAACCTGCGGGCAGGCCCACCGCTCGGTGGTTCCTCGAACAGGCCGTCAGGAGCGGCGTCTTCGGCATCAAGGTCGTCGATCTGGCCGATACCGACCTGCCGCTGCTCGCCGAACCGGGGCACCCGAGTACGCGCGAATACGAGTCGGCGTCCCCGCGCGCGTTGAGCGAGGTCGTAGACCGCGCGGCGGCCTGTATCTTCGTGATCCCGGAGTACGACCACACCACAGCTGCAACGCGGCCCTGAAGAACGCTCTGGGCCACCTGTTCTGGCAGTGGCACGGCAGGCCGGTGGCACTGGTCGCCTACGGTGGCGTGGCAGCCGGGGCCGGAACCGCGGTGGTACTTCAACCGGCGATGATCTCGCTCCAGCCGCATGTTGTCGGCGTCGTCCCGGTCCCGCTCAGCGACCGACTTCTCCACCCGCCCGGGGTCCGTCCGCCCCTGCCGAACCGATCGAGTACGGCCTCACCAAAGCCTTGGACGCTCTGCGCCGGGCCTTGCAGTCGAAGACGGCCTGACCCGAGCGCCGGATCGCCCCGCCAGTGTCTGAAAGAGAACCATCATGCCGAAATTCCACGAGTTGGACACCCACGTTACCCTCGCTGACCAGCTCAACGAGGAGGGCGGACCTGTCATCCTCGTCAACGTGCTGTCCGTCGCCCCCGACGATGTCGACCAGCTGCTGCTGGCCTGGTCCACCGACGCGGCCGCTCTGAAGAATCAACCGGGCTTCATCTCCACCCAGTTGTACCGCGGTATCGCGGGCAGCAGCACGTTCCTCAATCACGCCGTCTGGGAGTCGACGGACCACTATCGTGCGGCCCGGCTCGACGACAGCGTGCGTGCAGCCGCTCGCGAGCTCTACCCGGCCAGCCTCGTCGCCACCCCGCACCTGTTCCGAGCGCAGGCCGTGCCCGGATCTGTGTCGCCTGACGCGTTGGCGCACGGCAGCAGGCAGTAACGCCGCACAGACAGCCCACGGTGGGCACGTACCGCGAGCCGGGAGAAGTGGAAGGCGTTGCGGTCTGCCGCTTGGAGACGTTGCTCGCCCTGTATGGCTTCGTTCACTTCCAGCAGCAGCGTTTGCGCTCGCGCGAAAGAGGTCATCGAGGAGTTGCGGGCCCGCGCCGAGCGTCCGCGCGCCCGTCGTGCCCGTGCCCCTCGGCAGAGGATGCCCGCTCCGTTCCCTACCGCGCTTGCCGCTCCAACGCCGGACGGCGGCCGAGCCGATGCCGTCTGAGAACGGACTTGGGCCCGGACTGTTCCCTCTCGGCGGTGCGGTCCGGGCCCTTCCTGGTGATGCACAGCTTGCCCTCGTCGGCGAACCAACGCCGGTGCGCATTCCCGCGGTTGAGTGGGCCGCGTGGCTCGCCGACGTGTCGGTCCGGGCCCGATACTGGGCGAAGGTCTACCGCACCTCCTCCGGATCCGGCTGCTGGTCTTGGACGGCGGGGATATCCAGCACGGGTCACCCGAGCTTCAGGGCGGCCTCACGGCCGGGGCCGACACGGCGCGGGACCGTGCCGGGGCACTTGTACGGGTACCAGCTCGCGCACGGCGTCATCCCCGACTCGGCTGGGGCGCCGACAACCCGGCCGTCTGCCATACCTGTGACAACCGCTCCTGCCAGCGCCCCGAACACCTCCGGCTGGGCACAGCGGCGGAGAACCGGGCCGAATGGCTGGCCCGCCGCAACGACCCAAGCAGCCCCTTGGCCGACTTCCGCGGCCCCGCCAGCCGCTCCCATGTCATCGGGGCCGCCATCCGCGCCGGCCAAGGACGCGACGAGTCCGAAGCAGAGGTCGTCGCCCGGATCCGAGCGGCGATTGTCGCGGGCAGACCTTTGAGCCTCTGGCGACCACGTACTCCGTCACACATCACAGGCCGCGTCGCTCCTTCCGTTGCCACCGAATGCACCGCAGGTAGCGCAACGTGAACAGGCCGGAGGAGTGGCCCGTGCCCGATTGCTACCCCGGCTACCACGGCCTCCCATCGCCGTACTTCGCCGAGACCCGCGGCGTGTTCCGTAGCCAGTGGGAACGAACATCTGTCGGCGTACACGTGAACGTGCTCAGCCTCGTACGGATGAACCTGACGGATGAACATGCCCGGCTGTTGCACAAGCCCACACGGAAACCGTGCGGACGCCCACGACGTCCTAGGCCTCAACGGACTCCGTGGAGTCCTGCCCGGGGCGGCTGGACATCCCCTGGACAAGGTGAATTCGGCCGATGAGGCGGGAGAGGACAACGCTGATGTCAACCACCGCACCTGGCCCGCGGCACGTCACGGAACAGGACCGACTGGCTACGCTCGTGACGGCCCTTCAGGGGACCTGGCCCGCTCCGAAGGCAAAGCGAGTCTGCTCCTGGCCTTGTCCGGAGCCGGGCTTGTGGCGCTCGTATCGACGGTTCCCTCCCTCCATCCGCCCCTTCCGGCCGTCGTGGTCGGGGCTCTGGGCACCGCCGCGCTCCTGGTAGCGACATTCCTTCTGTTACTCGCGGTCCGTCCGGACCTCGGAGGAACCGGCTGGACGAGCTGGCCCCAGTTGAGCACCGAGCAATTGCGTGATCAGCTCGCGACCGGCTACCAACCGGACCATCTGAGGTTTCTGGCCGCACTCGCCACCCGGAAGTTCCGACTCATTCGGGCGGCAGTGGACTCCATGCTTGTCGGGATCAGCCTTCTGGCTCTCGCGACCGTCCTCGTCATCACGACGTGACCCCGACGGTGTGTGGCGAGCCCGTGCCGTGCGTCGACGCCCCAGCTACGGCCGCACCAGTTCGCCACCACCAACGTGACATGACACGTGAGCACGTTCACCTGAACCTGGGACGCCCAGTGAAACTGGACGACCTTGACGGCGAACCACATCACCTTCGCGGGGAGCACGCAGGCTGCCGCCTGGCTGAGCGGCACCATCCCGCGCTCCCCGCGCAGGCAAGGGTGGTTCGACGCAGAGCAGCGACGGAGTCGGCACTTCACCCTGACTGGACAACAAGACGCCGCCCGGACACACATCCACTACCCATATAGCCACCAGCCGACGGTGGTTCTCGACATGCTGGAGGGCGTACGGACAAGGCCCACGGGAGCAGACGGATCGACGTACCCCTCGGCAAGGTCACATGCCGCCTCTCCCCAGACCTCACGCAGCTTCAGCGACGCCCTGAGGCGTCGTGCCTGCCATCGCCCACTCGACCGCCGCCACGACCTCGTCGTCCGAGGACGCCAGCAGGTGTCCGTATCGGTCGACCGTGGTGGTGATCGATTCGTGGCCGAGGCGGGCTGGATGACGGGCAGCGCGAGGCGCTTGGCCAGGCCCGCGGCATTGGCGGCGGCCAGGGCCAGCTTCCAGCGGTGCGCGTGGAAGACGCCGGAGTGCCAGGCGCTGCCTTCGGGAGCGGTGAAGATCAGGTCGGTCGGACTCTTCCCCTCGATGAGCCGACCGAACAGCGTCACCTGATCAGGAGTGAGCACGAGCCCCGCTCCTCTTCCACGCTCTCTGTATGCGCAGCGTCGGCCGCTTGGACAGAAGCGTCAGGTCCCGGCGCTGGAACGCCGTCACCTTGCCCCTCCAGAGGCCGGTGCTCACCAGGACGTCCACCATGTCCACCGCGTCGGCCGGAACGTGTCTCCGCAGGACGGCGAACTCCTCCGGTTCGAGGAACACCTCGTCGTCTACCGTCAGCTCCCCGAACCACGGGATCATGTGGTTGTCGATGAAGCGGGCGTAGTTGATACGCGCGTGCTCCGGTATGTCAGCCCGGAACTTCTCCGAATCCGGCACAGGGCCCTCGTCGGGCTCGGCGAACCCAACTCCCTTGATCCACCCGGGCGGCCATCGCTGCCCGTGACCGTTCACAAGGCACGGAAGCGTTCCGCCGCACCCTCATTAAGGGGCCTACGGGGACTCGGTGCAGCGTTCGTGCAGCGAGCGCGCCTGCGCCTCACCTATAGAAGGGCGCTTTCGCAGGTCACGAGCGAGATAGCTCGGTGGGGCGGGTGGGACTCGAACCCACGGCCGACGGATTATGAGTCCGCTGCTCTAACCGGCTGAGCTACCGCCCGTAACGGCGCGTCGCGTACATCTGTACGCGCCGTCTGCCGCAGCATAGCCGCTCATACGATCTGCTGCCGCAGAGGTGTGTGACCCCAACCCCAAGGACTCGGGCGGGCGGTGGGCGGTTCCATCGGGTGGGCAACCGACATGAAAAAGGACCCCATGGGGTCCTTTCTCCTCTGCTCCCCGACTGGACTCGAACCAGTAACCCTCCGGTTAACAGCCGAATGCTCTGCCAATTGAGCTACAGGGGACCGAGCTCCCCGACTGGACTCGAACCAGTAACCTGCCGGTTAACAGCCGGCTGCTCTGCCAATTGAGCTACAGGGGATTGCTCCGTGTGCTTCGGCCGCGCACTCCCGGGGTTGCCCCGGCGGCGCACGGTCGCTGCGGCACATACATTAGCGCAAGCAGGGGTGCTCCGCCAATCGGTATGTCCGCGAGCGCCCACCGGTGAGCTGCGGGTGATCTGCACCCGGAAGGGTAGACGCGCAGCAGCACGGCGCAGGACAACCTAGAGAGGCAGGGGCGATGCGCTACCGGCTGACGTTCATCACCGGAGTGGCTGTCGGTTACGTACTGGGCGCGAGGGCCGGCCGCGAGCGGTACGAGCAGCTGCGCAAGAGTGCGCAGCGGGTCAGTCAGAACCCGCGGTGCGCAATACCGCCGAGTCCGCCGCGGCGAACGGCCGCAAGGTGGCCGCGAAGGCGGTCGACAAGGCCAGGACGCTGCGCGACCAGCGCGAGCAGGCCCGGCAGGGGCTGGCCGACGAGGACGAGTGGGGACGAGCAACACCTGATGAGTGACGCCTGATGGGCGGCGTCTGACGGGCGCCCGGTGCCCCGGGGCTCGGTGCCGGGCGCCGGGTCCTGGGGCCATAGGGCATCATCGGGACCCATGGGGATAGTCGCCGGACTCGACAGTTCGTCCGAGGGCACCCGCATCGTCGTCTGCGACTCGACGACCGGCGCGGTGCTCAAGCAGGGTTCGCGCCGCACGCCGTCGCCGGTGGCGACGCGGACCCGCAGACGTGGCTGTTGTCCCTCGGGGAGGCCGCCGAGGGCGGGCTGCTGGAGGGCGTGCAGGCCATCGGGTGTCCGCGCAGCAGCAGGGCTGCTGGCGCTGGACGCGGGCGGGGTGCTGGTGCGACCCGCGCTGGTCGGCAACGACAAGCGGGCGCAGGCCGCCGCCGCTGATCTGATCGACGCGCTCGGCGGGCGCACCGCGTGGGCGCAGGCCATCGGGTCCGTACCGCACGCCGGCTGCCGGTGGCGAAGTTGCGCTGGCTGGCGCGGTCGGAGCCGGACTCGGCCGGGCGGGTGGCGGAGCTGCTCCAGCCGCACGACTGGCTGGTGTGGCAGTTGCTGGGGCGGCCCGCGCGGCGGACCACCGACCGGGGCGCGGCGTCGGGCACCGGGTACTGGTCGGCGCAGAGCGGCGCGTACCGGCCCGATCTGGTGGAGCTGGCGCTGGGCCGCCAGGTGCGGCTGCCGGAGGTGATCGGCCCGGCCGAGGCCGCCGGGCGTACGCCCGAGGGGCTGCTGATCTCGGCCGGTACGGGCGAGACCATGGCCGCCGCGCTGGGGCTCGGCGTGGGGTCGGGGACGCGGTGGTGTCGCTGGGGGCGTCGGGTTCGGTGTTCGCCGTGCACCACGAGCCGCTGGCCGACCCGACGGGGACGATCACCTCGTACGCGGACGCCACCGGGATGCAGTTGCCGGTGGTGCACACGCTGAACGCGGTGCGGGTGCTGCGCGGGACCGCCGAGTTGCTCGGCCGCGACCTGCCCGGACTGTCGGAGCTGGCGCTGAAGTCGACGCCCGGCTCCTACGGGCTGGTGCTGCTGCCGTATCTGGAGGGCGAGCGGACGCCCCATCTGCCGCACACCGCCGGGACGTTGACCGGGCTGCGGCGCGAGGCATGAAGCCGGAGCACCTGGCGCGGGCGGCGTTCGAGGGCATGCTGTGCGGGCTCGCCGACGCGCTGGAGGTGCTGCGCGCGCGGGGCGTCGCGGTGCGGCGGGTGTTCCTGCTGGGCTCGGCGGCGGACCTGCCCGCCGTACAGGCGCTGGCGCCCGCCCTGTTCGGGGCCCAGGTGGTGGTGCCCGAGCCCGCCGACTACGCGGCGCTGGGCGCGGCCCGGCAGGCCGCGTGGGCGCTGGAGGTCTCGCAGGGCGCGCGCTCGCCGCAGGAGCCGCCGGTCTGGCCCGCGGCGGAGAGCCGGGTCTTCGAGCCGGGCGGGTCGCTCGCGGCGGGTGAGTCGGGTGAACCGGGCGAGGCCGCCGAGGAGTTGGCGGTGGGGCAGGCCGTGCGGCAGCAGTACGTGGCGGTGCGCGAGCAGACGCACCCGGGGCCTTCGGCTGAGGTTCCGGATCCGGTTCGCGGATCGGTGGTTGGCCTCCGGCCCGGCCGGGTTCAGTCCAGGTAGCCGCGGAGCTGGTCGGCGAAGGCGTGGTCGCGCAGCTTGTTCAGCGTCTTGGACTCGATCTGCCGTATCCGTTCGCGGGTGACGCCGAAGATCCGGCCGATCTCCTCCAGCGTGCGCGGGCGGCCGTCGGCCAGCCCGTACCGCAGCTGGACGACCTTGCGTTCGCGCTCGCCGAGCGTGGAGAGCACCGCCTCCAGGTGTTCGCGCAGCAGCAGGAACGCGGCCGACTCCACGGGCGAGGCGGCGTCGCCGTCCTCGATGAGGTCGCCGAGGGCCACGTCGTCCTCCTCGCCGACTGGGGCGTGCAGCGACACCGGCTCCTGGGCCAGCCGCAGCACCTCGGTGACGCGCTCCGGGGCCAGGTCCAGATGGGCTGCCACCTCGTCGGGGGTGGGCTCGTAGCCGCGCTCCTGGAGCATCCGGCGCTGCACCCGCACCACGCGGTTGATCAGCTCGACGACGTGGACGGGGACCCGGATCGTACGGGCCTGGTCGGCCAGGGCGCGGGACATCGCCTGGCGGATCCACCAGGTCGCGTACGTCGAGAACTTGTAGCCGCGGGCGTAGTCGAACTTCTCCACGGCGCGGATCAGGCCGAGGTTGCCCTCCTGGACCAGGTCGAGCATGGTCAGGCCGCGGCCCACGTAGCGCTTGGCGACGGAGACGACCAGCCGCAGATTGGCCTCGATCAGGCGGCGCTTGGCCATCCGGCCCAGGACCACCAGCCGGTCCAGGTCGACGGCGAGCCTGCTGCTGAGGTCGGGGTGGAGCCGAGCTTCTCCTCGGCGAACAGCCCGGCCTCGACCCGGCGGGCCAATTCCACTTCCTCGGCGGCCGACAGCAGGGGATCCGG
Source organism: Streptomyces sp. M19 (assembly GCA_038070365.1). Lineage (GTDB taxonomy): Bacteria > Actinomycetota > Actinomycetes > Streptomycetales > Streptomycetaceae > Streptomyces. The sequence continues at coordinate 2,752,368 of JAMYWE010000001.1, forward strand.
CCGATCTCGCGCAGGTACTGGCGGAACAGGTCCGACGAGGGGCCGCCGGTGTCCGGCCGCGCGGCGGGCTCGGGGGCTCGGCGGATTCGGCGGGCTCGGCGGATTCCGTTTCGGCGCCGGGCGGGTCCGGGGTCTCGGCGCCTTCCGCGACGTCCGGTGGGTCGGTGGCGGCCTCGGCGGGCCCGGGTCCGCGTCCGGATGGCGCGGGGACAGGCTCTGCGGCGGCACGACCCGTGCCGCGTCGGTGAGGGTCTGGGTCTGCACGGGGCGACCTCCAAGGTGATCGCGCTGTGGGCGGCAGGACGAACGGGCACGGTTGCGGCGGCCGCGCCGCCATCCGTCCCGTACATCGTGAGCGGATCTGCGGGGATTCCGGCCCTACCCGGCCAACACCGCCGCGCTCCGAGGACTCAGGCACCGCACCCCAGTGTGGAGTACGACACATGTCCGCCACGAGGGGCTTGCGCGCACTTTTGCTCAGCGGGCGGTGACGGGTCGACTACACGGGGCATGACAGGCCCCGGGGAGGGCGTTCGGCCGGGGTCAGAGGGCGGCGGCGCCCTTGTCGCGGAGCGACTGCCCGTACTGCTGGAGGACCCACAACTCGTTCTGCACGGCGGCCAGTCGCCGCGGGTCCGCGTGCGCGCCGAGCCGGGTCAGCGAGCCCTGGACCTCCAGGATCCGGCGGTCGACGGCGCGCAGCCGGACCTGGACGAGTTGGACGCCCGCGTACAGCTCGTCGGGGCCTTGTGGTGGATGGGCTCCACGGCCAGTTCCAGGACCAGGGAGCGCACGTCGTCGTCGGGCGCCGCGTCGCGCACCCGGCCGAGGTAGCCGGACGGGTCGGCGGCGCCGTCTCGGCGCCGCCCGCCGCCTCGATGGTCTGCCGGACCACCGCGTACGGCGGGCGGTGAACTCGTCGGCGCCGTACGCGTCGAAGGCCGGGGCGACCAGCTCCGGGCGCTGGAGGGCGAGTTTGAGCAGTTCCCGCTCGGTCTTGTGCACCGGGTTGCGCAGGTTCAGCGCCGGACCCGCGGGTCCGGCGGCGGGCCGCGCCTGCGGGCGGGGGCGGCGCGTTCCTGCCGTCGGGCCGGGCCGCGCCCGCCCTCGCCCCGGCGGGCGAGGTAGCCGACGCGGTCCACCACGAACTCGGGGTCCAGAATGCCCACGAGGCCCGCGAGTTCCACGGCCACCTCGCGGCGCACGGTGCGCTCCTTGAGCTGGGCGACGACCGGGGCCGCCTCGTCCAGGGCCGCCGCGCGGCCGGAGGGCGTCTCCAGGTCGTACCGGCCGACGATCTGGCGGAGCGCGAACTCGAACAGCGGGACCCGGGGGCGACCAGGTCGGCCACCGCCTCCTCGCCCTTGGCGAGCCGCAGTTCGCAGGGTCCATGCCGTCCGGGGCGACGGCGATGTAGGTCTGGGCGGCGAACTTCTGGTCGTCCTCGAAGGCGCGCAGCGCGGCCGCTGACCCGCCGCGTCGCCGTCGAAGGTGAAGATCACGCGGGCCGATCCGTTGTCCATCAGCAGGCGGCGCAGGATCTTGATGTGGTCGCCGCCGAAGGCGGTGCCGCAGGTGGCGATGGCGGTGGTGACCCCGGCCAGATGGCAGGCCATCACGTCCGTGTAGCCCTCGACGACCACCGCCCGGCTGGTCTTGGCGATGTCCTTCTTCGCGAGGTCGACGCCGTAGAGGACCTGGGACTTCTTGTAGATCGGGGTCTCGGGGTGTTGAGGTACTTCGGGCCGTTGTCGTCGTCGCGCAGCTTGCGGGCGCCGAAGCCGATGACGTCGCCGGTGATGTCGCGGATCGGCCACATCAGCCGGCCGCGGAAGCGGTCGATGGGGCCGCGGCGGCCCTCCTGGCCGAGGCCGGAGAGGATCAGTTCCCTGTCGGTGAAGCCGCGTCCGCGCAGGAAGCGGATGAGGTGGTCCCAGCCCGCGGGGCTGTAGCCGACGCCGAAGTGCTGGGCGGCGGCCTGGTCGAAGCCGCGGGCGGCGAGGAAGGAGCGGGCGATCTCGGCCTCGGGGCCGTCGAGCTGGTCCACGTAGAACCGAGCGGCCTCCTTGTGCGCCTCGACCAGCCGGGTGCGCTCGCCCTGCTGGCGGCCGGGGCGGTGCCGCCCTGCTCGTACCGCAGGGTGATCCCGGCCTGGGAGGCGAGCCGCTCGATGGTCTCGGCGAACGACAGGTGGTCGAGCTTCATGACGAAGTCGACGGTGTCCCCGCCCTCCTGGCAGCCGAAGCAGTAGTAGAGCCCCTTGCTCGGACTGACCTGGAAGGACGGGGACTTCTCGTCGTGGAAGGGGCACAGGCCCTGAGGTTGCCACCGCCCGCCGGGCGCAGTTGCAGGTACTCCGATACGACGCCGTCGATCGGGACGGCGTCCCGGACGGCCTTCACGTCCTCATCGTTGATCCTGCCTGCCACGCGTGAATTCTACGGTGGCCTCCCGACACCCCGCCCGCGCCGCTCACTCCGGCAGCAGCGAGGCCAGGGGACGGAGGGTCGGAGAGCCGGTCGGGGTCGAGGGCCGCCCCGGAGCGGATCAGCGCCTGGACGGTGTCGGCGACGTCCCACACGTTGACGTTCATGCCCGCCAGCAGGCGGCCCTCGCTGAGCCAGAAGGCGATGAACTGCCGCTTGCCGACGTCGCCGCGGCAGACCACCTGGTCGTAGCTGCCGGGCGGGGCGTAGCCGGAGTACTCCAGGCCGACGTCGTACTGGTCGGAGAAGAAGTACGGGACGCGGTCGTGCACCACCTCCTGGCCGAGCATGGCGCGGGCGGCGGCGGGCCGCCGCCCAGGGCGTTGGCCCAGTGCTCGACGCGCAGCCGGGTGCCGAGGAGCGGGTTCACGGCCGCGGCGGCGTCCCCGGCGGCGAAGATGTCCGGGTCGGAGGTGCGCAGCGAGGCGTCGACGACGATGCCGCCGCGGGAGGGCCCGGACCGGTCGGCGATCTCCAGTCCGGCGGCCTCGGCGAGGCGGTGCGCGGGCGGCGCCGATGGCGGCGAGGACGTCGTGCGCGGGTGCTCCTCGCCGTCGTCGGTACGGGCGGCGAGCACCATGCCGTCCTGGCCGACGATCTCGGTGAGCCGGGCGCCGAAGTGGAACCGGACGCCGTGTTCGCGGTGCAGGTCCGCCAGTACCGAGCCCAGTTCGGGGCCGAGGACGGAGTGCAGCGGGTGGGCTCGGGCTCGACGACGGTCACCTCGGCGCCGTAGCCGCGCGCGGCGGCGGCGACCTCAGGCCGATCCAGCCGCCGCCCGCGATGACCAGCGACCCGTTGTCCCGGCCCAGGAGGCCAGGACGCCGCGCAACCGCTCGGCGTGGGCGAGGCGGCGCAGGTGGTGGACGCCGGCCAGGTCGGTGCCGGGGATCTCCAGGCGGCGCGGCTCGGCGCCGGTGGCCAGCAGCAGCCGGTCGTAGTGGACGCGGGTGCCGTCGCCGAGCGTGACGGACTTGGCGGCGCGGTCGAGCTGGACGGCGGGCTGGCCGAGGTGGAGTTCGATGTCGGCCCCGGCGTACCAGGCGGGGCGTGGACGAAGACGCTGTCGCGGTCCTGGTCGCCGGTGAGCAGCCCCTTGGACAGCGGAGGCCGTTCGTAGGGGTGGTCGCGCTCGTCACAGATCAGGATGACGCGGCCGGTGAAACCCTCCGCGCGGAGTGTCTCCGCCGCCTTGGCCCCTGCCAGTCCTCCTCCCACGATGACGAACGTCTCATGTGCGTCGACCACTTGCGGCCTCCTCGTCGTCGCGCAGTCCCCTGCGTGTGCTGCGTGTGCCTTCCCCGTTCACTCCCCGCTCACTCCGGTCAGAGGGAGCGTCCCGCACGGAGCGTGATGGGGAAGAGCCCCTACGTCGGATGGGCAGGGCAACGGCCCATGTCATCCGCGTCATCCGCGGCCTCGGGAGGGCGGGGTGGTGAGCCGGGCGTGCAGGGAGCGCGCCGAGGCGTCGGTGAGCGAGGCGATCTGGTCGACCACCGCGCGCAGCCGCGCCCGGTCCTCCCGGCCCGGTCGGCCTCCAGGAACAGCGCGCGGAACTGGGGTCGAGCCCCTCGGGGCCCGGTCGAGCAGGGCCTCGGCGAGTTCGGCGAGGACGATCCGCTGGTCGGCGCGGAGCAGTTCCTGGTCGGCGCGCTGCATCACGTAGCGGTCGGCGACGGCTTGAGCACCGCGCACTCCAGGCGGGTGGCGCGGGGACGACGAGTTCGGCGCGGTAGCGGGTCAGGCGCCCGCCGCCGTACGCGGCGCGGGTCGCGCCCTCGGCGGCGAGGCAGAAGCGGCCGATGAGCTGGCTGGTGGCGTCCTTCAGCCGGGCCTGGGCGACGGCCGAGCCGTCGTAGCCGCGCGGCCACCACTCCTGGGCGAGCAACCGGTCCAGGGCCTCGGCGAGTTCGGCGGGCTCGGCGCCGGGGCGTACCGGGCGGCGGCCACCGCGAAGACCTCCGCCGCTCGGGCTCGGCGGACAGGCAGCCGGGGTCGAGGTGTCCGGCGTGCAGGCCGTCCTCAAGGTCGTGCACGGAGTACGCCACGTCGTCGGACCAGTCCATGACCTGGGCCTCGAAGCAGGTGCGGCCCTCGGGGCGCCGCGCCGGTACCAGTCGAAGACGGGCAGGTCGTCCTCGTACACCCCGAACTTGCCGGAGGCCGGGTCCGTGGGGTGACCGCCGCGCGCCCAGGGTACTTGGTGGCGGCGTCGAGGGCGGCGCGGGTGAGGTTGAGGCCGACGCTGACGAGGCGGGCGGTGTCGTGGCCGTGGCCGTTGTGCGCGTCGCCGTCGCGGGCCTCGCCGCCGCGCGGCGCCTTTGTGGGCCTCGCCGTCGTGGGCCTCGCCGTCGTGGGCGGCGCCTTTGTGGGCCTCGCCGCCGCGCGCTTCGCCCGGCCCGGCCTGGTCCGCGTCGGCGGGCCGGAAGCGCTTGGTTCCAGCCGGGCGAGCAGCCGCAGCGACTGGGCGTTGCCCTCGAAGCCGCCGCACCCTCGGCGACCTCGTTCAGCACCTGCTCGCCGTTGTGCCCGAACGGCGGGTGGCCCAGGTCGTGCGCCAGGCAGGCCACCTCCACCAGGTCGGGGTCGCAGCCGAGGGCGGCGCCCAGCTCCCGGCCCACCTGGGCGCACTCCAGGGAGTGGGTCAGCCGGGTGCGGGCGTGGCGTCCCACGCGGGGACGGCATGCCGGGGTGACCACCTGGGTCTTGCCCGCCAGCCGCCGCAGCGCGGCGGAGTGCAGCACGCGCGCGCGGTCGCGCTGGAACGCGGTGCGCCCCGACCGCTTGTCGGGCTCGGCCGCCCACCGCTCCTGGTCCGCGGCGGAGTAGCCGGGGCCCCGCCGTACGTGGCCTCAGCGCGGGCCGGTCGTCCCGAGGAGTCGAATGCGGTCGGTGCAGTGCCGGTCATACACCGACGGTAACCGCCGCGTGGTGCGTCGGCGCAGCCGCCCGTGCCTCGTCGTAGCGCCGCAGGACGAGCCGGGCGACGGCCTCGTGCGCGCCAGCGGGCGGCGGCGAGACCGGGAGCGGCCGCGGCGCACTGCGCGGCGAAGCGGCCGGGGCGGCGAAGTACGAGGCCACGGCAGGTCGGCGCAGGCCGAGGGCCGCCATGGCGCGGACCGCCTCCTCGACCGTGGGGACGCCGCGGAGGCGTACGCGGGCAGGACGGGCACCCGCCGAGCCGGGCCGCCAGCAGCGCGGCGGTGCGGGCGGTGTCGACGGCCGCGTCCGGGTCGCGGGATCCGGCGGCGGCCAGGACGACGCCGCGTCCGGTGGCGGACGCCCGGCCGTCCGCGCGGCCACCCGGCCTCGCGCAGCCGGTCGTGCAGCGCCTCGGCGAGCAGCGGGTCGGGGCCGAGCGGGCGGCGATCCGGGCGGTCAGATGCGGGCGGCGGCGACCGCCCGGGGAGGTCGTGCTTGACGTGGTGGCCGCGGCCGAGGAGCAGCGGCACCAGGACGGCCTCGCCACGCAGCGCGGCGAGGGTGTCGCCGAGCAGCGGCCGGTTCAGCTCGATGTGTCCGATCCGTACGGGTATCTCGGCCGCAGCGCGCGGACCAGGGCCAGCAGCGCGTTCACGGTGCGCGGGGCCTCGGGGTCGCGGCTGCCGTGCGCGACGGCCACCAGGGTCGGCGGGCGGCGCCTGCGCCGCGGGCCGCTGAGGGTGACCCGGCCGAGCTGGGTGCTGAGCTGTGCGGTGATCTCGGTCATGAGCTGCGCCGTACTGTCGAAGGTGGCCGTTCCCGCCGGACCGGGGAACGGCGGGACCGGGTCGGTGCCGGAGTGAGGCGACGCCGTCATGGACGAGAGCCTGACAGGCGGACGTTGCGCTTCCGTTGCACGGGCCGTGCCGGTGGCGTTGCGGGCGGCTCACGCGGGCGCGGAGGACGCTGTGCGGCTCCTCTCCGGTACGGCGGCTCCCCGACGTCCCCGTACGGTGGCTCCCCGACGTCCCCGTACGGTGGCTCCCGGCGCCCCGTACGGCGGCGTACGGTCAACCTGCCGACTCTCCGGCGGGGTCGCTCAGTCGACGGTGGTCTGCGCGACCACCCACTCCAGGTACGCCGCGCTGCCGTGCGTGACGGGCGTCGCGATGATCTCCGGCGTCTCGTAGTCGTGCGCCGCGCGCAGGTGCGCCTCCAGGTCGGCGTAGCGGGCGGCGGTGGTCTTGAACAGCACCTGCCACTCCATGTCCGTCTGGACCGCGCCCCGCCAGCGGTAGACGGAGGTGACGGCCTTGCCGATCTGGGCGCAGGCCGCGAGCCGGGACTCGACGGCGCCGCGCGCCAGCGCCTCGGCCTCTCGGGGCTGTCGGTCGTGGTCAGGACGGTCAGGAAGTCGCTCACCCGGCCCACGGTAGCCCGCCGGCGGAGGACGCGGGACTACCGGGACCGCGCGGGACGGATCGCCCGGCGGCTGATTACGCGGCGGCGCGGGCGGTACTCGCAAGGGGCGGGTTTGCCGCGCCGGACCGACCGGAGGAGCCGCCATGGACGACCTCACCACGCTCGCCCGCCAGCATCTCGACCGGGCGAAGGCCGATCCGCACGGCCGCAGCGCCCATCTGTTCCTGCGGGACGGCCCGTTGCGGCAGAGCGTGATCGCGTTGCGGGCCGGGGCCGAACTCGACGAGCACAACGCGCCCCCGGCCGCGAGCCTCCAGGTGCTGCACGGGCACGTGCGGCTGCTGGCGGACTCCGGCGCGGCCGAGGACCTGATCTCCGGGCAGCTGGGGTCGGTGCCGCGCGGGCGGCACGGGCTGCGGGCGCTTGCGGACTCGGTGGTCCTGCTGACGGCGGTGACCGCCACGGAGGACTGCCCGCTGGAGACCGGCGCGGCGCGGGCGGTCAGCCACTGACCCTGCGACCGCCCTCCAGGAGGGTCTTCAGGGCCGACATCATCATGGTCCAGCCGCCGCTGACGCCCTCCAGCATCTTGGAGTCCGGGCTGTCGAAGCCGTCGTGGGTGAGGGTCAGCCTGACGCCCGCGGAGGCTCCTCGGCCGGTTCGATGTCGAAGGTGACGGTGGAGCGCTCCGAGAGGGCGGCCCGGTACGCCTCCTCGGAGTCGAACAGCTCCCGCATGAAGGGCTGGATCGTGTGCCAGGTGTACGACAGGCGCCGCCCCGGCTCGGCCACCAGGACGCGCTGGCCCAGCTCCTCGGCCTCCCCGTCCGGGCCCGTCTGCCACCGCACGGGCGAGCCCACGGCCCAGTCCGAGCGCGGCCCCCACCCTCCATGTAGACCTCGACGAACTCCCACTCGGTGAGGGCCCGGTAGAGCTTCTCGGGTGTGGTCTGGACGTAGATGACGTAGCGGAACTCCGGCGTGGCCGCGGAGGGGTTCTGGGTGTGGTTCATGCCGCTTGCTTCGGCAGGCCCCGGCGGCGCTTGAGGACCGCGTGCGGTCAGGCCGCCCACTGGTCGTACGCGAGCTTGCACACCAGTGACACCACCACGACCACCAGGACGCCCCGGACGAACCCGCTGCCGCGCTTGAGGGCCATGTGCGCGCCCGCCCAGCCGCCGCCGAGGTTGAAGACGGCCATGACCGCCGCCAGCCGCCACAGGACGGTGCCCTGGGCGGTGAAGGTGACCAGCGCGCCGATGTTGGTGCACACGTTGACGACCTTGGCGGTGCCGGACGCGGCGACCAGGTCCATGGGGAGGATGGCGACGAGGGCGATGACGAGGAAGGTGCCGGTCCCCGGGCCGATCAGCCCGTCGTAGAAGCCGATGCCGAGGCCGGGTACGAGGAGGGCGAGCAGGAGGTCGCGGCGGGAGGCCGGGCCCGCGGGCGGGGCCCCGGTGCCGAAGGCGGGGCGTAGCAGGACGAACGCGAGGACGGCCAGCAGCACGGCCATGATCAGCGGGCGCAGCACCCGCTGTCGATGCCGGAGGCGAAGAACGCCCGGTGAGCGATCCGGCCGCGGCGGCGACGCCGACGCGCAGTGCCGTCCGCATGTCGAACAGGCCCTTGCGGGTGTAGGTGACCGCCGCGGCGGCGGTGCCGACGATCGCGACGGCCTTGTTGGTGCCGAGGACGTACGCGGGTGAGAGTGGGGTAGTCCGACGAGGAGCGCGGGAGTTGGAGCAGGCCGCCGCCTCCCACGACCGCGTCGATCCAACCTGCCGCGGCTGCGGCGAGACAGAGCAGGACCAGGGTCGACAGGGGTATGTCTGGCATGATCGTGACCTTATGCCCGGTGGTCGGGGCGCTTCGGTTGGTGAGAGTTTCGCAACCTTCGGCCAAAGCTGATCAGTTGGTCAGTAGTATCTGCCCGTTCTTGGCCGTGCTGGTGCGTTGGCGAGGAGTGGGGTGGTGAATGTGTCGTCGGAGACGCTGACGTCCGTGGTGGCCGTCTGCGCCCTGATCGCCCTGGTGCTCTCCTCACTGTGGGTGGCCCGGCTGCGCCGGTCGGTCCGCGCGGAGCGCGTCGTGGCCGAGCGGGAGCGCGCGGCAGCCCGGCGGAGCGCGCGATCGCCACCGAGCGCGGCAAAGAGGTCGCGCACCTCGACGCCGTACGGGCGGACTTGGACGACGCGGCGCGGCGCGAGCGGATGCTGCGCGACTCGGTCCAGTCGTCGTTCGAGTCGGTGGCCCGCAACATGCACGCGATGTCGATGGTCCAGCAGCAGGTACTGGACGGCCTCGGGCAGCGGATCGGCGACGCCGAGCTGATGGGCGAGGTCATGAAGGCCGACCACGCGGCGGCGCAGATGACCCGCAAGGCACAGACCCTGCTGGTGATGTGCGGGATCTGGCCCGCGAGACGCGAGACCCGGCCGGTGACGCTCTTCGACTGCGTGCGCGGCGCGCAGTCGCGGATCGTGGAGTTCGGCCGGGTCGAGGTGCACGGCGGGCAGACGCTGTACGCGGTGGCGCCCGCCGTCGAGGGTTGATGCACGCGGTCGCCGAACTGCTGGAGAACGCCACGGTGTACTCGCCGTCGCGTACCCAGGTCGTGGTGTCCATCCGGGAGGTCGCCGCGGGCGCGGTGGTCGAGATCGACGACGCCGGACTGGGCATGCCCCAGGACGTGTTGGAGCGGGCGGCGGCGCAGTTGCGGGAGGGTCTGGACCTCGCGCAACTGGGTGCCGTGCCACGGCTGGGGCTGGCGTGCGTGGGACGCTGGGCGCGGGAGCTGGGATTCGGGGTGGAGTTGTCGACCGCCTCGGCGTACGGCGGCGCGCGCGTCGTGGTGTTCGTACCGCACCGGCTGCTGACGGAGCCGGCCGGCGGCGCCCGGGAGACCGCGGCGGAGCCGGTCGTGGTGGAACCGACGGTGCCCGAGACGGCCGTTCCGCCGGCGCCCCGGCCACGCTGGGGCTGCCGCAGCGGCGCAGTCGGCGGCGTACCGCGGGGCGGCGGGGAAGGCGGTCAGAGACGGCGATGGCAGTGCCGACACCAGCACGGACGACAGCGCGGGTCCGGCGTGCCCGCCGGGCCGGGCGAGACGGCCGGTCCGGGCCGCGGCGCCTGGACACCGGAGGCCGCCCGTGCCTCCGTGGCCAGCGTCGTCACCGGCAGCCGCCGTGGACGCGCCGAGGCGGCGGCCGACGAGCGGGCCCACGAGCACGGACAGGACGACCGAGAGGGAGGCCGGTAGCAGTGGCCGGAACGATTTCCAGGCTGCCCGACGTCGGATGGATGCTCCGTCCGCTGACGCGGATACCCGGGGTACGGCACGCCGTGGTGGTCTCCGAGGACGGCCTGCGGATGGGGCACGACTCGGCGGAGGGGCTGACCGGCGAGGTGCCGCGGCTGGAGGTGGACGACGCCGAGTCGCTGGCGGCGGCGTGCGCCGCGCTGACGGTGACCGGACAGTCCACGGTGGGGCTGCTGTTCGGGGAGTCGGCCGGGTGCGGCAGCTGATGGTGGAGTCGGCCAGCGGGTTCGTCCTGCTGACCTCGGCGGGGCAGGGCGCCTCGCTGGGGTGGCCACCGACACCGAGGCGGACGTGGGGCTGGTCGCCCAGCAGATGCAGCTGCTGGTGGCGAAGATAGGCGCCCATCTGAGCAGCGGGCCGCGGGAGTCGGCCGAACCGGCGTCATGACGGAGACCCGGAGGAACGGACGACGGCCGCGGTGCGGCCGTACGTCATCACGCGTGGCCGCGCGGGTTCCTCGCGGGAGGCTCTGCCGCTCGAAACGCTGGTGAAGGCGTCGGGAAGCGCCGTGCCCGAGACCCTCCAGCCCGAATACCGGCGGATCGTGGACTTCTGCCAGGGGCTGCTGTCCGTGGCCGAGGTCGCCGCGCATCTGGGCCAGTCGCCGGCCGTCGTACAAGTGCTGCTCGCCGATCTCATCGACTGGGGCACATCATGGCGCGCCCACCGGTGCCGGTCGCCGTGCGTGCCGACATGGACTTGCTGAGGAAGGTACTCGATGGGCTTGAGAGCAAGCTCTGACGTCTCCGACGGCGTGGACGGCGCCGACGGCGTGGACGGCGCCGACGGCGTGGACGCCGACGGGGACATGTATGTGCACCCAGCGTGGCCGGTGCCGCCAAGATCCTGGTGGTCGGGCCGATGGGCGTGGGCAAGACGACGCTGATCGGCACGGTCTCGGAGATCAAGCCGCTGTCCACCGAGGCGACCATGACGCTGGCCGGGCGCGCGTGGACAGCGCCGTGCGGCCGTCGAAGTCGACGACCACGGTGGCGCTGGACTTCGGCCGGATCACGCTCGGCGGCGAGCTGGTGCTGTACCTGTTCGGCACGCCGGGGCAGCAGCGGTTCCTGCCCGCGTGGCGGGACCTGGCGCGCGGCGCGCTGGGCGCGCTGGCGCTGGTGGACACCGGGACCTGGAGGCGTCGTTCGACGCCATCGGGTACCTGGAGGACCTGGACGTGCCGTTCTCGGTCGCGGTCAACGCCTTCCCGGACAGCACGCTGCACGGCGAGGACGACGTACGGGCCGCGCTGGACCTGCTGCCCAACACGCCGCTGGTGATCTGCGACGCCCGGGAGCACACCTCCTCGGTGAAGGCGCTGATCAGCCTGGTGACGCATCTGATCGAGTCGGCGACCGAGACCTCGGCCACGGAGACGCCGTGACGGCCGGGGACGGGCCGGAGGGGCCGGACGAGAGGTGACCGGAGTGGAGACGGCCGGACCGGGCGGGAGCGGTACGGGCGGTGCCGGGACGGGCGGGGCGGCGGAGGACCGGCTGCCGGTGCCCGTGCCGCTGTACGGGTCGGCGCTCGACGGCGACCTGCCGCAGCTGTACGAGCGGATGCGCCGCGAGCACGGGCCGGTGGTGCCCGTCGCGCTCCAGCCGGGGCTGGACGCGTGGCTGGTGCTCGGCTATCGCGAACTGCTCCATCTCACCCGCGACGAGCAGCACTTCTCGCACGACCCGCGGCTGTGGACCGCGCTGCGCGACGGCCGGGTGGCGGCGGACTCGCCGCTGATGCCGATGGTCGGCTGGCGGCCCGCGCTGCTGTTCCACGACGGCGCGCAGCACCGCCGGATGCGGGCCGCGGTCTCCGACGCGCTGAACCGGATCGACGGGCACCGGCTGATCCGTACGGTGCGCGAGGCGGCGGAGGAGATCATCGCCGGGTTCGCCGACCGGCACCGGGCGGAGCTGATGACGGAGTACGTGCGGCGGCTGCCGGTGCACGTCATCGTGCGGCTGCTGGGCATCGCGGAGACCACCGGGGCGGAGATCGTCGACGCGATCTCGGCCACCGTCTTCCCTCGCCCGCCGCCTCCAAGGCCAACCTCAAGCTCCAGCACATCCTGTTGGAGCTGGTGAAGGAGAAGCGGCGCAGGCCGGGCGACGACCTGACGTCGTGGCTGCTGGAGCACCCGGCGGAGTTCAGCGTCGACGAGGTGCTGCACAACGTCGTGGTCCTCTTCGTGGCGGCGAACCAGACCACCGTGAACTGGATCGCCGAGACCGTGCGGGTCCTGCTCACCGACCCTCGTTCCGCTCCTCGCTGACTCGCGGCCACCTCACCGTGGACGACGCGCTGGACCTGGTGCTGTGGCGGTTCCCGCCGACGGTCACCTTCCCGGCCGGTACGCCACCCGCGACCTGCGGTTCGGCGGGCAGGACATCCGGGCGGGCGACATGCTGATCCTCGGCCTGGCGGGCGCGAACGCCGACCCGAGGCGCTGCCGGAGAACGGCAGGCCGGTCGTCGGCAACCGGGCGCACGTGGCGTTCGGCGCGGGCCCGCACGCCTGCCCGGCGCAGGATCCGGCGCGGCTCATCGTCCGGACCGCCGTCGACACCCTGCGGCACCGGCTGCCGGATCTGGAACTGGCGGTGCCGGAGGACGAGTTGGCGTGGATCACCGCGCTGTGGTCGAAGGGTCTCGACCAGCTGCCGGTGCGGTTCTCCGCCCGCAGCTGACCGCCACGGGGCGGCGCTGGATCCGCTGGCCACCGGGGAGCTGTGATGGCCGAGGGCGCGTCGGGCACCCGCGCGCCCTCGGCGGCGACCGCACCGGCTGGACCCGGCGGCGCCGGAGGGCACGCCGTGTGCGAGCGGCTGCGGGCCCGGGCGCGGCCGTGCCGGTGGTGCTGCCCGGGAGGTGGCGGCGTTCGCCGTCACCCGGCACGAGGAGCTGAAGGAGTTCCTCGCGCACCCCGATGTGGCCAAGGACGCCTGCCACTTCGCCGCCCTGCGCGAGGGCGCGATCCCGCCGGGCTGGCCGCTGGCGACCTTCGCGACGGTACGGGGCATGACCACCGCCGACGGCGAGGACCACCGGCGGCTGCGGTCGCTGGTGACCCGGCCCTGACCCCGCGCCGGTGGCGCAGCTGCGGCCGGGGTGGAGGAGCTGACCGCCGGGCTGCTCGACGCGGTGGCGGAGGCCGCAGGGCGGGACCCGGACGGGGTGGTCGACCTGCGCCGGGCGTTCGCGTATCCGCTGCCGATGGAGGTCATCTGCCGACTGCTCGGCGTGGACCCGGGTTGCGCGACCGGCTGCACGCCGTCTCGCACGAGATCGTCAGCACCACCACGGCGCCCGAGCGGGTCGTGGCGGCGAACCGGGAGATGGCCGCGATCCTCGCCACGGTCGCCGCGGCCCGGCGCCGCTCCCCGGCGACGACCTGACCAGCGCGCTGATCGCCGCGCGCGAGGAGAACGGCGACCGGCTCAGCGAGGAGGAACTCCTCGGCACGCTGCTGCTGATGATCGTCGCGGGGCACGAGACGACCCTGAACCTGATCACCAACGCGGTGCGGGCGCTGTGCGCGCACCGCGACCAGCTGGAGCTGGTCCGCGCCGGGCGGGCGGCCTGGGCGGACGTGGTCGAGGAGACCCTGCGCTACGACAGCCCGGTCGGCTTCTTCCCGTTCCGCTACCCGGTGCGGGACCTGGACGTCGGCGGCACGGTCATCCCGGCCGGGTCGCCGGTCCTCGCCTCGTACTCGGCCGCGGGCCGGGATCCGCGGGCGTACGGCGCGGACGCCGACCGCTTCGACATCACCCGCGCCACCACCCGCCATCTGTCCTTCGGCCACGGCCCGCACTACTGCCTGGGGCGCCGCTGGCGCGGATGGAGGCCACGGTCGCGCTGGGCGCCCTCTTCGAGCGGTTCCCGGGCTGGATCTGGCCGTGCCGGACGACCGGCTGCCGCCGCACCCGAGTTTCGTCGGCAACAGCGTGGACGCGCTTCCGGTACGGCTGTCGTAGACGCGACCGGCACAGGCGCGGCGTCGCCTTCCACGGCAGCACCGCGCGCACCCGGCCCCTCACGGGTGACAAACCGCATCATCGGCACAGGGATTGGGCAGCCAGCGTGCGGCGCGTACGAAACAGTCCGCGTCAGCCCACATCACCCTGAAACGAAGGGGACGCGCATGCGCCGTATCGCCGCCGCCCTCCTCGGTGCCGCCTTCGCTCTCGGCACGCTCGCCACACCCGCCGGGGCGGCCCGCAAACCACACGCCACCTGGACGTTCACCTGCGACACCATCAAGACCAAGGAGGGCTCGACCGCGGCCCGGGGCGACGGCCACTGCACGCCGTCCCACGGGGCGCCGAAGGCCAAGGGCTGGCTCGTGAGGGAATTCCGGCTGATCGGCCGGGACAAGAAGTCCCTCGTCTGCCGGATGACCCGGATTCCGGCCCCGCCGTACGACGTCGCGGGCGCCGCCAATCCCCGAAACGCGTGTCGGGCTACGTGTGCGCCAAGGCCAGGCGCGGTCTCACACCCGGGGCGGCGGACGCTGAGGCACGCGTTCCCCGGGGAAACGGCGGGGATGCGGGCGGGTAACAGGCGCCGCGCACGCTTCCTGGCATGAGGTCCAACACGAAGCCGACGATCGTGCTGATCGGCCACGGGATGGTCGGGCAGCGGTTCCTTGAGGAGCTGGCCGAGCGCGGGGTCACCGGCTCCGCGCGGGTCGTGGTGCTGTGCGAGGAGCCGCGCCCGCCTACGACCGGGTGCGCCTCAGCTCGTACTTCTCGGGGCGGACCCCGAGGAGCTGTCCCTGGTCGAGGACGGGTTCCTGGAGCGGCACGGGATCGAACTGCGCCTGGGCGACCCGGCCGTGGCCGTGGACCGGGCGGCCAGGACGGTCACCGCGCGCTCGGGGCTGGCCGTCCCGTACGACACGCTGGTGCTGGCCACCGGGTCGGCGCCGTTCGTGCCGCCGGTGCCGGGCCGGGACCGTACGGGCTGCTTCGTGTACCGCACGATCGAGGACCTGCTGGCGATCGAGGCGTACGCGAAGGGCCGCGCGAGCGGCACCGTCGTGGGCGGCGGGCTGCTGGGCCTGGAGGCGGCCGGGGCGCTGCGCGGGCTGGGCCTGGAGACCCACGTGGTGGAGCTGGGCCCGCGGCTGATGGCCCTCCAGGTGGACGAGGGCGGCGGCGCGGCTGCGCGGCACCGTCGAGGGCATGGGGCTTGCCGTGCGCACGGGTGTCAGCGGGCGGGAGATCCTGGCCGGGCCCGACGGGGCGGTCCGCGCGATGGCGCTGTCCGACGGCTCGGTGCTCGACACCGACCTGGTGGTCTTCTCCGCCGGGGTCCGCCCCGCGACCAACTGGCCCGCGACTGCGGCCTGTCGGTCGGCGAGCGCGGCGGCGTCACCGTCGACGAGGGCTGCCGGACCAGCGACCCGGACGTGTACGCGATCGGCGAGTGCGCGCTGGCGGCGGACGGCCGGGTCTACGGGCTGGTGGCGCCGGGCTACGAGATGGCGCGGGTGGCCGCCGACCGGATCGCGGGCGAGGCCGCCGCCGCCTTCACCGGCGCCGACACCTCCACCAAGCTGAAGCTGCTGGGCGTGGACGTGGCGTCGTTCGGCGACGCGCACGGCACCGCCGAGGGCTGCGCGGAGGTGGTGTACGCGGACTCCCGCGCGGGCGTCTACAAGAAGCTGGTGGTCGGCGCGGGTGGCGAGTTGCTGGGCGGGTGCTGGTCGGGGACGCCGACGCGTACGGCACGCTGCGCCCGCTGACCGGGAGCGTGCCGCCGGTCGCCGCCGAGCGGTTGGTGCTGCCGCCGGGCGCGGACGGGCCCGGCGCTGGGCCCGTCCGCGCTGCCGGACGAGGCGGTGATCTGTAGCTGCCACAACGTCACCAAGGGCGCCATCGCGGCCTGCGGGTCGCTGGCCGAGGTGAAGAGGTGCACCAAGGCCGGTACGGGCTGCGGCGGTTGCGTCAAGGTGATCGGGCAGTTGCTGCCGACGGCCGAGGAGCGGGGCTGTGCGCCTGCTTCCCGTACAGCCGCGCCGAGTTGTACGAGATCGTGCGGACCCTGCGCGTCACCTCCTACGCGCGGCTGCTGGACAGCCACGGGCGCGAGGAGGCGCGGCGCGGCGACGGCTGCGAGGTGTGCAAGCCCACCGTGGCCTCGATCATCGCCTCGCTGGCGCCGACGCTGGGCGCCAGCGGCTACGTCCTGGACGGCGAGCAGGCCGCGCTCCAGGACACCAACGACCACTTCCTGGCCAACCTCCAGCGCAACGGCTCGTACTCGATCGTGCCGCGCGTCCCCGGCGGCGAGATCACGCCCGAGAAGCTGATCGTGATCGGCGAGGTGGCGCGCGACTTCGGGCTCTACACGAAGATCACCGGCGCGCAGCGGATCGACATGTTCGGCGCCCGGTGGACCAGCTGCCCGCGATCTGGGCGCGGCTGGTGGACGCCGGGTTCGAGTCAGGCACGCGTACGGCAAGGCGCTGCGCACGGTCAAGTCGTGCGTGGGGCGGACGTGGTGCCGCTACGGGTGCAGGACTCGGTGCGGATGGCGATCGACCTGGAGCTGCGCTACCGGGGCTGCGCTCGCCGCACAAGTTGAAGTCGGCGGTGTCGGGGTGCGCGCGGGAGTGCGCGGAGGCGCGCGGCAAGGACTTCGGGGTGATCGCCACCGCGAACGGCTGGAACCTGTACGTGGGCGGCAACGGCGGCGCCGACCCGCGCCACGCCGAGCTGCTGGCGCAGGACCTCGACGACGCGGAACTGGTCCGGCTCATCGACCGGTTCCTGATGTTCTACATCCGCACCGCCGACCGGCTGGAGCGCACCTCGGCGTGGCTGGAGCGGATCGAGGGCGGCCTGGACCACGTGCGGGACGTCGTGGTGGACGACTCGCTGGGCATCGCGGCGGAGCTGGAGGCGATGATGGCCGACCACGTCGCGGGCTACCGCGACGAGTGGGCGCAGACCCTGGACGACCCGGACCGGCTGCGCCGCTTCGTGTCGTTCGTGAACGCCCCGGACACCCGGACCCGACCGTGCGCTTCGTGCCCGAGCGCGACCAGGTCAGGCCGGATCTGACGGTCCTGGCGGGCCCGAGCATCCCCGTACGGGCCCTGGACGGCACTCTGGAAGGGACGGCGAGCCGATGACGACGGCACCGGAGACGACGGCACCGGAGCGGACCGGGGTCCGCGTGGAAGTCCTGCTGGGGCGGCGGTGGTTCGCGCTGTGCGAGCTGTCCGGGCTGACCCCGGGCGCGGGTGGCGGCGCTGCTGCCGGACGGTACGCAGGTGGCGGTGTTCCTGGACCGCGCCGGGCGGGTGTACGTGATCGGCAACCAGGATCCGTTCACCGGCGCGTACGTGCTCTCGCGCGGTCTTGTGGGGTCGGCGGGCAGGCGGCCGTTCGTGGCCTCGCCGCTGCTCAAGCAGCGCTTCGACCTGGCGACGGGCGCTGCCTGGACGACGCGGAGGTGGCGGTGCGGGCGTACCAGGTGCGCACCGGCTGACAGGCCGTACGCCTGCCGTCAGGTCCTCCTCCGTATGCTGCTGCGAGGCCGCTCCCCGGGCCCCTTCACGTCCGCTCCGGTTTTCCGGAAGACTTCTGCAAGGTTCCGAGGAGCGCCCGGAACGGTAGAGGCGGGAAGCGAGCCCCGCCAGCGGAGGAGGACGACATGGCCCCAGAGAGCGCCGGCGCCGAGGAGGAGCCCAGGCCCCGGGTGACGATCACCGCCATCGCCCAAGAGGCCGGGGTCTCGGTGCCCACCGTCTCCCGCGTCGTCAACGGGCGGTCCGACGTCTCCCCGAGACCCGGGCCCGGGTCGAGGGCCTGCTGCGCCGCCACGGCTACCGCCGCCGCACCTCCCCGCCCGGTGACCGCGCCGCCCTGCTCGACCTGGTCTTCAACGACCTGGACAGCCCCTGGGCCGTGGAGATCATCCGCGGCGTGGAGGACATCGCGCACCAGGACGGCCTCGGCACCGTGGTCTCGGCGATCCACGGCCGTACCGGCTCGGCGCGGCAGTGGATGGGCAACCTGCGGGCGCGTGCCTCGGACGGGGTGATCCTGGTGACCTCGGTGCTGGAGCCGACGCTCCACGAGGAGTTGCGGCGGCTGAACGTGCCCATCGTCGTGGTCGACCCGCGGGCTCCCCGCCCTGGACGCGCCCACGGTGGGCGCGACGAACTGGGCGGGCGGGATGGCCGCCACCGAGCACCTGCTGAGCCTGGGCCACCGCCGGGTCGGCTTCATCGCGGGCCCGCCGCGGCTGCTGTGCAGCCGCGCCCGGCTGGACGGGCACCGCGCGGCGCTGGAGGCGGCCGGGGTGCCGTACGAGGAGTCGCTGGTGGTGGAGGGCGACTTCTACCACGCGTCGGGGTTCACCGGCTGCGACCGGCTGCTGGACGGCGAGGAGCCGCCGACCGCGGTGTTCGCCTCCAGCGACCAGATGGCGCTGGGCGCGATCGAGGCGCTGCGGCGGCGCGGGCTGCGGGTGCCGGAGGACGTGAGCGTGGTGGGGTTCGACGACCTGCCGGAGGTGCGGTGGTCGGCGCCGCCGCTGACGACGGTGCGCCAGCCGCTGGCCGACATGGGCAAGGTCGCGGCGCGTACGGTGCTGCGGCTGGCGCGCGGCGAGGAGATCGAGTCGCCGCGCGTGGAGTTGGCCACCGAGCTGGTCGTCCGGGCGAGCACGGCGCCGCCCGCCCGCTGAGGCCACCTGGGAGACTCCTGGAGACGGCGAGACGCCGGAGGGTCCGCACGGTGTGCGGACCCTCCGGCGTCTTCGCGTCCCGCGCCGCCTCGACTCGGTGCCGCCGGTGGCGAGTTCTGCCGTAACCGTTGACACGGACCCACCCCTCATAGCGTGCGCGCAATCGCTTCCGAGAATTATCGGGCATCTTCCGGAAGGCATATGACGATGCGCAGACTCCGTTCCCCTCCGCTCCGGTGCCGCCGCCGCGCTGGCCCTGGCCGCCACCGCGCTGACCGCCTGCGGCAGCGGCGGCCCCGGCGGCCGGACAGCGGCACCCTCGACGTCTGGGTCTACGGGGACGCCTCGGCGACCGTGCAGCGCGAGGTCGTGAAGCGGTTCAACAAGGACTCCGAGGTGAAGGCGAAGCTGACCGAGGTGCCCGGGACAGCTACCAGGACAAGATGCGCACCGCGATGGGCACCCCAACGCGCCGGACGTCTTCTTCAACTGGGGCGGCGGCTCCATCAGCGACTTCGTCGAGCAGGACATGCTGGTCGACCTCGATCCGACGCTGGCGAAGGACCCGGATCTGAAGAAGGCGTTCCTCCCACGATCCTCGACGCGGGCGCGGTGAACGGGAAGCACTACGGCATCCCGATGCGCGGCATGCAGCCGGTGATCCTCTTCTACAACAAGGACGTCTTCGCCGAGGCGGGCGCCAAGCCGCCGACCTCCTGGCAGGACCTGCTGGACCTGGTGGACACCTTCAAGGCCAAGGGTGTCGCCCCGTTCGCGCTGGCGGGCACCGACGCCTGGCCCGAGCAGATGTGGCTGGAGTACCTGGTCGACCGGTACGGCGGCGCCGGGGTCTTCCAGAACATCCAGCGGCAGGGCAGCGAGGGCTGGGGCGACCCGGCGGTGCTCAAGGCCGCCCGTACCGTCAAGGACCTGGTCGACCGCGGCGCGTTCGGCAAGAACTACCGGTCGGTCAACTACACCGCGGACGGCGCCCAGACGCTCTTCGCCAAGGGCCGGGCCGCCATGCACCTGATGGGCAGCTTCGAGTACGCCAACCAGCAGTCCCTCCAGCCGAAGTTCGCGAAGTCCGGCCTGGGCTGGACCACCTTCCGGCCCTGCCCGGCGGCACCGGCGACCCAAGGACGTCGTCGGCAACCCGACCAACTACTGGTCGGTGAACGCGAAGACGAAGGAGAAGGACGCCGCGATCGAGTTCCTGAAGTTCGCGGCCCGCCAGGACTACGCCAAGGCCCTGGTCGCCAACGGCGACGTGCCCACCACCTCCGACGCCGGGTCGCTGCTGGACGCGCACGACAACCCCGCGTACGCGAAGTTCCAGTACGACCTGGTCAAGAACGCCCCGCGTTCACGCTCTCCTGGGACCAGGCGCTGCCCGGCAAGCACATGCCGCACCTGTACGCCAACATCCAGAAGCTGTTCAACGGACAGCTGAGCCCCGAGGACTTCGTCGCGGCCATGAAGGGCATGGGATGAGTCCCACGGAGAGCCGGGCGGGCCGCCCCAGCGCGCTGTGGGCGGCCCCGGCCTGGTCTTCTTCGCCCTGTTCGCCCTCGTACCGCTGGTCCTGGTGGTGGGTCTCGCCTTCACCGACTGGAACGGTCTTGGCACCCCGTCCTGGACCGGGGCGGACAACTGGACCCGGCTGTGGGACGACCCGGACATGCGCCAGGCCGTCGGGCTGAGCCTGCTGCTGACCGCGCTGAGCTGGCTGGTGCAGACCCCGATCGCGCTGCTGCTCGGGGTCTGGTCGGCCGGGCGGCAGCGCAACCGCGCCGTGCTGTCGGCCATCTTCTTCCTCCCGCTGCTCGCCTCGTCGGTGGCGCTCGCCCTGGTCTGGAAGTCGCTGCTCGACCCCAACTTCGGCCTCATCGCCGACATCGGGCCGTGGATCGGCTTCGACGACGGCGACCTGCTCGGCGACTCCAAGGGGCGTTCGGCGCGGTGCTGTTCGTCACCGGCTGGCAGTTCATCCCGTTCCACACGCTGATCTACCAGGGCGGCGCGCGGGCCGTGCCGCGCTCGCTGTACGACGCGGCGGCGCTCGACGGCGCGGGCACGGTACGCCAGTTCTTCTCGGTGACGCTGCCGCAGCTGCGCAACACCGTCGTCACCTCGTCGGTGGTGATGATCGTCGGCGCGCTGACCTTCTTCGACACGGTGCTGGTGCTCACCAAGGGCGGCCCCGGCACCGACACCACGATCGTGCCGTACCTGATGTACCGCGACGGCTTCCAGGCGTTCGACCTCGGCTACGCCAGCGCCATCGCCACCGTCCTCGTCGTGGTCGCGACCGGCACCTCGCTGCTGCTGGTGCGGCTGACCGGGTTCGGCCGGATGCGCTCCACCCGGGAGGGATGTGAGGTGACCGACGTGCTGAACCGGGCGCGCTCCGGAGAAGACCCCGGCCGCGCCCCGACCCCCGCCGCCGCGGGCGGCTGTCGCGCCGGAACTACCCGGCCGGGCTCGCCGCCCTGGTCTGGCTGGTGATCGTCGGACTGCCGCTGTACGTCCTGGTGGTGGCGACCCTCCAGAGCCGCGACGCGTACTTCGAGGACGGCGCGCTGGCGCCGCCCTCCCATCCGACACTCGCCAACTACCGGCGGGTGCTGGAGAGTGACTTCTTCACGTACCTGCTCAACACCGCGCTGGTGACGGTCGTCTGCGCCGCGCTGGTCATCGTGCTGTCGGTGACCGTCGGCTACAGCGTCGTACGCTCCGCGGCCGGGCCTCGCGGCGGGTGTTCCAGCTGTTCCTGCTCGGCCTGGCGATCCCCGCCCAGGCGGTGATCATCCCGATCTACCTGATCATCACCAAGCTCCAGCTCTACGACACCCTGCTGGCGGTCATCCTGCCGACCGCCGCCTTCTCGCTGCCGGTCAGCGTGCTGATCCTGACGGGCACGATGCGCGACATCGACGAGGAGCTGTACGAGTCGATGGCGCTGGAGGGCGCGGGCCAGGCGCGGGTCCTGTGGCAGCTGGTGGTGCCGCTGTCGCGGGCGGGATCTCCACGGTCGGGGTGTACGCGGCGCTCAACGCCTGGAACGGCTTCCTCTTCCCGCTGATCCTCACCCAGTCCGGGGCCAACGGGTGCTGACTCTCGGACTCTACGACTACGTCGGGGAGTTCCGGGTGGACGTGCCCTCGCTGCTCGCCGCCGTCGTGCTGTCCATCGTGCCGATCTTCGTCGTCTACCTCTTCGCCCGCCGCCAGTTGATCAACGGCCTGATGGGCGTCGGCGGCAAGTGACCCAACCGTCGGCTCCCCGAAGGAGCCGTCGGTTCCCACGAAGGAGCTTCATGCCTCACCCCTGGCAGGACCCGCTCTGTCCGCCGCCGAACGCGCCGCGGACCTGCTCTCCCGGATGACGCTGGAGGAGAAGCTCGCCCAGCTCTCCAGCGTGTGGCAGGGCGCGACGGCGACGGCGGGCGAGGAGGTCGCGCCGCTCCAGAGCGAGTTGGGCGAGACCGTCGATCTCGACGCCCTCCTCCCGCACGGCCTGGGCCAGGTGACCCGGCCGTTCGGCACCGCCCGGTGGACCCGGCCGAGGGCGCGGCGGCGCTCGCCCGCACCCAGGCCGCGGTCGTCGCGGCGAACCGCTTCGGCGTCCCGGCCATGGCCCACGAGGAGTGCCTGACCGGCTTCACCGCCTGGCGGGCCACGGTCTTCCCACCCGCTGGCCTGGGGCGCGTCGTTCGACCCGCGCTGGTGGAGCGGGCCGCCGCGCTGATCGGCGGCTCGCTCGCCTCGGTCGGTGTCCACCAGGGGCTCGCCCCGGTGCTGGACGTGGTCCGCGACCCGCGCTGGGGCCGTACGGAGGAGGCGATCGGCGAGGACCCGTACCTGGTCGCGACGGTCGGCACCGCGTACGTACGGGGCCTGGAGTCGGCCGGGGTCGTCGCCACCCTCAAGCACTTCGCGGGCTACTCGGCCTCGCGCGGCGCCCGCAACCACGCCCGGTGCCGATGGGCCCGCGGGAGCTGGCGGACGTGCTGCTGCCGCCGTTCGAGCTGGCGCTGCGCGAGGGCGGCGCGCGTTCGGTGATGCACGCCTACAACGACATCGACGGCGTGCCGTCGGCGGCCAGCCACCGGCTGCTGACGGAACTGCTGCGCGAGGTGGGGCTTCACCGGCACCGTCGTCTCCGACTACTTCGGCGTCTCCTTCCTCGAACTCGCCCACCGCGTCGCCGACTCCCCGGCGCGCGCGGCGGCCCTCGCGCTCGCCGCGGGCGTGGACGTCGAACTGCCCGGCGTACGCGCCTTCGGCCAGCCGCTGCGGGACGCCGTACGGGCCGGGAGGTGCCCGAGGCGCTGGTGGACCGGGCGGCGGACCGGGTGCTGCGGCAGAAGGCCGAGCTGGGGCTGCTGGACGCGGACTGGTCGCCCGAGCCCCCGGCGCTCACGGCGGGCGGCCCGGTCGACCTCGACCCGCCGGAGATGCGGGCGGTGGCGCGGCGGTTGGCGGAGGAGTCGGTGGTGCTGCTGGCCAACGACAGGGGCGCGCTGCCGCTGTCCCCGGCGCCCGGATCGCGGTGGTCGGCCCGCTCGCCGACGACCCGGCCGCGATGCTCGGCTGCTACACCTTCCCCGCCATGTGGGCGTCGAGCACCCGAGTTGCCGCTCGGCGTCGAGGTACCGACGCTGCTCGACGCGCTCCGCGCCGAGCTGCCCGAGGCGCGGATCACCCACGCCGAGGGTGCGCGGCGCCCGGCGGGGACCAGGCCAGGCCGGTTCCCCGACGGCGGCGCTGGCCACCGAGAGCCGACTGGCGCACGCCGCCTGGCTGGCCGCCGACGCGGACGTGTGCGTGGCGGTGCTCGGCGACCGCTCCGGCCTCTTCGGCCGCGGCACCTCGGGCGAGGGCTGCGACGCGCCCGACCTGGAACTCCCGGGCGGGCAGGGCGCGTTGCTCGACACCCTGCTGGCCACCGGGACCCCGTGGTGCTGGTGCTGTGCACCGGCCGCCCGTACGCGCTGGGCCGCTGGTCCGCGCTGCTGGCCGGTGCGGTGCAGGCGTTCTTCCCCGGCCAGGAGGGCGGCCCGGCCATCGCCGGGGTGCTCGGCGGGCGCGTCAACCCTCCGGCCGCCTCCCCGTCTCCGTGCCGTACGCGTCCGGCGGCCAGCCGTGGACGTACCTCCAGCCGCCGCTGGGGCTGCGCGGCGACGCCAGCTCCCTGGACCCCACCCGCTCCACCCCTTCGGCCACGGCCTGTCGTACACCTCCTTCGTCTGGGAGCGGCCCGAGGCGGACGCCACCGAGCTGCCCACGGACGGCGAGACCGAGCTGCGCGTCACGGTCCGCAACACCGGCGCCCGGTCCGGCACCGAGACCGTCCAGCTCTACCTCCACGACCCCGTCGCCCGCGCCGTCCGCCCCGTCACCCGGCTCGTCGGCTACGCCCGCGTCGACCTGGCCCCGGCGAGTCCGCCGAGGTCCACTTCACCTTCCACGCCGACCTCGCCTCCTACCCGCTGGCCGGTGGCGCCACCGAACGCCTGGTGGAGCCCGGCGCCCTCGAACTGCGCCTGGCCGCCTCCAGCGCCGACGCCGACATCCGCCACCGCCTCCCGCTGACCCTCACCGGGCCGGACCGCGTCGTCGGCTTCGGGCGGCGGATGGTGTGCGAGGTGCGGGTGAAGTGAGAGGCCCGCGGCCCGGCGTTGACAGGGTTGGTTAACGGGATTAGCTTTAGCTAATGAAGTTAGCCAATCCAGTGGGCCGAGCGCGCACCCGATGGGCCAAGCGCACGCCCGAGGGGATGTCATGACCGAGTACCTGGCCGTCGACGGCGGCACCATCGCCTACGAGGTGACGGGCTCCGGCCCGCTGATCGTTCTCGCGCACGGCATCGGCGACAGCCGCGCCGCGTACCGCGCCGTCATCCCGCCCCTGGTGGCGGCGGGCCACCGGGTCGCCGCGGTCGACCTGCGCGGCAGCGGCGAGTCCAGTGCCGACTGGCCGGGCTGGAGCCGCGCCGACATCGCCGGTGACCTGCTCGCCGTGGTCCGCCACCTGGGCGGCCCGGCCGTGCTCGTCGGCCACTCGATCTCCGGCGGCGCCGCCACCATCGCGGCGGCGCGCGAGCCCGAGCTGGTCGCCGCGGTCGTCGAGCTGGCGCCGTTCACCCGCGAGCAGGCGTTCCGCCTCGGCGACCTGCGGGTGCGGCGCCTGCGGCGGGCATGGCGCGGCTGCTCGGCGCGGGCGTGTTCGGCAGCGTGCGGCTGTGGCGCTCGTACCTCGACGTGGCCTACCCGGCGTGAAGCCGGACGACTGGAGCGAGCGGCTGGACCGGGTGGACTCGCTGCTGCGCGAGCCCGGCCGGATGGCGGCCATGCGGGGCATGCTCCGGAGCGCACCGGCCGACGCCGGTGCCCGGCTCGGCGCCGTCCGCTCCCCGGTCCTGGTCGTGATGGGCACGCTCGACCCCGACTGGGCCGACCCGGCGGCCGAGGGCGCGGCGATCGTCGCGGCGCTGCCGCCCGGCCTCGGCCGCCTGGAGATGATCGAAGGCGCCGGGCACTACCCGCACGACCAGTTCCCCGACCAGGTCGTCTCGCTCACGCTCGGCTTCCTCGGCTCGGACGCCGCCCGTGCCTAGGGCCGGTCTGGACCCGGCGGCCGTGGTCGCGGCCGGAGCCGCCCTCGCCGACGAGGTGGGCTTCGGCAGGCTGACGATGGGCCTGCTCGCCGAGCGGGTGGGCGTCCGCACCCGTCGCTGTACAAGCACGTGGGCGGGCAGGAGGACCTCAACCGGCGGATCGCGGCCCTCGCGCTGCGGGAGGCCGCCGACGCCGTCGGCGACGCGGTCCGGGGTACGCGGGCCGCGACGCCCTGGCGGCGGCGGCCCGCGCCTTCCGCGCCTTCGTCCTGGAGCACCCGGCCGGTACGCCGCGACGATCGGCGTGGAGCCGTCCGGCCCGGACGATCCGCTGGCCGCCTCAAGCCAGCGGCTGCTGGGCGCGTTCACCGCGGTGCTGCGCGGCTACGAGGTCGCGGAGCGCGACGTGGACCACGCCCTGCGCATGCTGCGCAGCCTGTGCCACGGCTTCGCCACGCTTCAGGCGGCGAACGGCTTCCAGTGGAGCGCCGACATCGACGAGAGCTTCGAGTGGCTGATCGCCTTCGCCGACCGGGGCCTGCGCGCGGGTGAGCGCGATCGGGGCTTGCCCGGTCAGGGGTGCTTCGGAGGCGTATTCGGGGTGTTGCCGGGGCGTTCTCGGGGACGGGCGTCGGCCGGTTCCGGGGCGGGATCAGCGCCGCGAGGAGCCGCAGCTTCTCGTCGCTGTCGCTGTCCTTGTCGGGGTAGTAGACGACGAGGATGACGTCGTCCACCGGGAACTTGTCGCGGTGCAGCCGCAGGTCGCCGACGACGGGTGGCGCACGGTGGCGGTGCCCCGTCGAGGTCGCGGACGTCGTGCCGGGCCCACAGGGTGCGGAACCGCCCGCTGGACAGGGCGAGTTCGCCGACGAGTTCGACGAACCGGGGTCGTCGGTGTCGTCCCCGATGGAGGTGCGGAGAGCGGCGACGAAACTGACGGCGGCTCTCTCCCAGTCCTGCTGGAAGGCCTGCTCCTCGGGATCGAGCAGCAGCGAACGGAGCCGGTTCTGGCCGGGCCGCAGGCGCGGGGAGAAGGCGACGGCCATGGGGTTGGAGGCCAGCACGTCGAAGGCGCGCCCTCGACGAACGCCGGAACCGGAAGGTGGGCCAGGAGCTGGTGCACCCGCGCCGGGACCTGCTCGGGCCGCTTGCGGCGCGGCGCCCTGGGACGTACGGACGCGAGGCCGAGCAGATACGTCCGCTCGACGTCGTCCAGCCGCAGGACGCGCGCGAGCGCTTCGAGGACCTGCGGTGAGGGTTCTTGTCGCGGCCCCGCTCCAGGCGCAGGTAGTAGTCGGCGCTGATCCCGGCGAGCAGGGCGACCTCCTCCCGGCGCAGGCCGGGTACGCGGCGGTTGCCGCCGGGCGGGAGGCCCGCCTGCGCCGGGGAGACCAGCGCGCGGCGGGCACGGAGGTAGCTCCCGAGCCGGTTGCCGGACTCGTCGTCCCTGCCCTTGTCCTTCGCGGCGACACCCATGGCGCCACCGTAATGCGGTACGCGCGCCGCAGAGGGGCCCTGACAGGACCAGGGAGAACGGGAGCCCTGCCCCACCCGGTGGATTCCGTCAAGACTCGTGGCATCACTGTGTGAGGGTCGCGGTCCGGGACGGGCGGAGACCCTCGCCGACCGGCGCCGCGGACCCGACCGGCGCCGGTGCCCCGCCCCGAAGGGAAGATCCTCATGAACCTCTCCGACCGCACCGTTCTCGTCGTCGGCGGAACCTCCGGCATCGGCCGGGAACTGGCCCGGCGGTTCGCCGCGGCTGGCAGCACCGTCGCCGTCGGCGGGCGCGACGCGGACGCGCTGCGCGAACTCGCCGCCGAGGGCATCGGCACGTTCCACGTCGACGTCACCGACGGCGCCTCCGTCGCCCGCGCCCGCGACGCCGTACTCGCCCGGTACCCCGGCCTGGACACGGTGGTGACCATGTCGGGCGTCATGCTCCTGGAGGACCTGCGCGACCCGGCGCACTTCGAGGTGGCGCGGACGACGATCGACACCAACCTGATCGGCACCATCCGGGTCGTGGACGCCTTCACCCCGCACCTGATCGGGCGCGGCGCGGGCACGTTCGTCACCGTCACCTCCGGCATCGCGTTCCTGCCGTTCCCGCCCATGCCCAGCTACGCCGCGTCGAAGGCCGCCGTGCACGCCTACTCCGAGGCGCTGCGCGCGCAGCTCGACGGCACCGGCGTCGGCGTCGTCGAACTCGTCCCCGGCCGTCGCCACGGCCGGGCAGGAGAAGGTCAACCCGCACGCGCTGCCGCTCGACGCCTTCGCCACCGAGGTCATGCGGCTGCTCGCGGGCGACCCCACCCCTGACGAGATCCTGGTCGAGAAGGTCCTCACCCACCGCTGGGCCGAGCGCGACGGCACGTACGACGACCTCGTCGCCCAGCGCTCCGGGGCCCTGGCCATGCTCCCCGGCCGCCAGGGCTGACGCCCGCGCGGCCGGGCCCCTCACGGCGGACGGCGGACGGCGGCCCCTCGCGGCGGGCGGCGGATCCCGTACGCGTACGGGATCCGCCGAGCGCGTACGGAATCCGTCGAACGCGGGCGCGAACAGGGGCTGTTGGGGCCACGCGCGGAAGGCGCCGGAGGTGCACACTGGTGCCGTGGTGAATCTCGGGGAGCGGGACGGGCCGGGCGGGACACGGGCGTGACCGACCGCGCCGCTGTCCGGGCGGGGCCGGGCGCCGACCACGGGAGGCGTGGGCGTGGCCGTCGGCGAGCCTCCTCGGCGGGCTCCCGCCGACCGCGCGTGACCTGCTGCTCACCCTGGGGCCCTCGCGCGCTACCCGGGCGGCCGGGTGCTGATGCGCGAGGCGGAGGAGAGCACGTTCGTACTGATCCTGCTCGACGGTGTGGTCAAGGCGACCGGGCGCACCCACGACAACCGGGACGCGCTGCTGGCGGTTCGGATGGGTGGCGACCTGGTCGGCGAGTTCGCCGCGGTGGACGGGCGACCGCGCTCCGCGACGGTGACGACGTGCGGGCCGGTCGTCGCCCGCGCCGTCACCCGGGCGACTTCCTCGACTGCCTGCGGCACGGCCCGCGGATCGCCCAGGCGGTCAACGAGTCGGTCGTGGCGAAGCTGCGGGCCGCGACGACCCACCGCATCGACTTCACCGGCTGCGACGCCCCGACCCGGCTGGCCCGGGTGCTCTACCAGATCACCATGACGTACGGGGAGCGCGTCGGCGCGGGGCCGTCATCCGCTGGCCGATCACCCAGCCGGAACTGGCCACCCTCGCGGGCGCGGCGGAGCCCACCGTGCAGAAGGCGCTGCGCGGGCTCCGCGCAGCGGTGTGGTGTCCACCGGCTACCGCACGTTCCGGGTCGAGGATCTGGCGGAGCTGCGGTACCTGGCCTTCAACGAGGGCGAGTCGGGGAGGTGATCGCGGCCGGTACGGCGTCGTGCCCACGTCCGGTCCGGTGCCGTGGGAACAGGTACGGGAAACCGTCATACGACGGTTTTCGGACGCGCGTGGGCAACTAGCGTGACAGCCGGTCGACGGCCTCCCGGACGGCGGGAGGGCTGACGTCCCGCGAGCGGGAGGACTGACCTCCCGGACGGCGGCACGGCGGCACGGCGGCACAGCGGTACGGCGGTACGGCATTACGGCGGTACGGCGGCGGACGAGCGAGACAGGGGAGCCATGCCAGACCCGGACGACAGCGCCTCGACGCCCGCCGACCCGCTCGCCGA
Source organism: Streptomyces sp. M19 (assembly GCA_038070365.1). Lineage (GTDB taxonomy): Bacteria > Actinomycetota > Actinomycetes > Streptomycetales > Streptomycetaceae > Streptomyces. The sequence goes on from JAMYWE010000001.1 coordinate 2,781,557, forward strand.
CCCGCCCGCCGCCCGCTCGCGGCGCACCGGATCGACATCGGCGGCAGCGTGACCGGCCCCGTGATCGCGGGCAACCACAACGTGGTCGTGGACGCGCAGCACGGCTCGCGGGTGACCGTGCTGGTGGGTCCCGAACGCCCCGCCCGGAGCGGCGGCAGCCGCCCGCCGTACTGCCCGGAGCCTGGCGGAGCCGGTGGGCCGGGAGGACGCGACGCGGGCGCTGGCGGCGGCCGTCCGCGCGGGCGGGCCGGTGCAGCTGTGGGGCCGCCCGGCGTCGGCAAGACCACTCTGCTGCGGCACGCCGCGCGGCTGCTGCCGCCCGGCCCGGACGGGACGGTGTTCCTGGGCGGCGCCCGTCGCGACGTCGAGGACCTCGCCCAGGACGTGTTCGAGTGCTGCTACGAGGCCCCGGCTACGCGCCGACCCGGACCGAGCTGCGTCGGCTGATGACCGGCGTGCGGGTGACGGTGTACGTGGACGACGCCGACCTGACCTCCGATCAGCTGCTGGAGCTGATGGACGCCGCCCTCAGGCGACGTTCGTCTTCGCCGCCGCCGAGCGGACGCTGTGGAGCGGCGGCACGGCGCTGCGGCTGGACGGCCTGTCGCGGGCGGCCGGGCTTGAGCTGCTGGCCCGGGAGCTGGGCGGCCCGTTGCCGGAGGCGGAACACGAGACGGCCGCCGACCTGTGGCGGGCCGCGGGCGGCCTGCCGCTGCCGCTCCTGCGCGCGGCGGCGGTGGCGCGTTCCGCCCCGCGCGCGGGGCGGACTCCGCGCGCGGGCGAAGTCGCCGGCCTGCTCCCGGCGTTGCTCGACCAGTTGGCCGAGGACGCGTCGGCGATGGGGTGCTGCACCTGCTGGCGACCCTCGACGGGGCCGAGGTGGCGGCCACGCACGTCGGGGCGCTGACCGGGTGGCGGAGCCCGAGGCGGTGTGCGACCGCCTGGTACGCCTGGGGCTGGCGTGGACCGGGGAGCACGGCTACGGCTCGGTCGCCGACACGGTGCCGGTGCTGCGCGGCCGTTTCCCGCGCCGTTCCCGCCCGAGCGGCTGTGCGACCACTTCACCCGGTGGGGCGCTTCGCGAGACCACGCCGCCGGAGCTGGCGGCGCACGGCCGCGCCCTGGAAAAGGTGGCCGAGATGGCCGAGTCCGCCGGGCGCCCGGACCTGGCGGTGCGGCTCGCGCGGGCCACGTCGCCGGGTTGGCCCGTTCGCTGCGGTTCGGCGTGTGGGGCGGCTGCTCGGCCGGGGCTGGGTCGCGTCCCGCACCGCCGGTGACCGGCGGGCCGAGGCGTACTTCCTCCACGAGGAGGCCGTCCGGGCCCTGTTGATCGGCAAGCGGGTCGCGTACGCGGCGCTGCTGGCCCAGTCGACGTGGCTCGGGTACGAGCTGGGGCCGGTCCGGCCGGGTCCGCCGCACCGGCCGGTCCCGCCGCACCCACCGCACCCGCCGGACCGGCCGCACCCGCCGCACCGTCGCCCGGCCCCGGCGGGATGCGGGGCCCACGCGGGCGGCCAGCCCCACTTCGATGTCGATCACTACATGGGTGAGAACGGCTTCGGACCGACCGATCCCAGCCCGCCCGGCACCCACGGTTCGTGGGGCGACACCCGGGAGACGCCGGTTCCTGGGGCAACACCCGGGCCACGACGGCTCCTGGGGCAGCGGTCCGGGCCACGACGGGGCGGCGGCGGTGGCGGTACGCCTCACGCCACGGGTGACGGCGGCACGTCCGGCGGGGCGAGTGCCGGTACGGGCGGGAGTGGTACGGGCGGGAGTGCCGGTACGGGGGCGGGGCCGGTACCGGCGCGGGGCGGGCGGCGGCGCGGGGCGGGCGTGAGCGCCGTGGTCACGTCCCTCGTCTCCTGGTCGCCGCCTGCGCGCTCGTCGTCGGTCTGGCCTACACCATCAGCACGGTCACCTCCGACGACGGACCGTCGCGGTCGGGCGACGCGCGCGACGTCGCGGCGCCGACACCGTCGCTCTCGTTCTCCCTCCCGGCCGAGCTCACGGAGTCCGCGGACACCTCCGTCCCCTCGCGTCCGCCGGGGTGCGACGAGCAGAGCGACGCGAGGCAGACGTACTCCCGGACCATGTCGAACGCGCCGGTCGAGAACCCGCCGCCGACCAGGCGTGGGCCGCGGCCGAGAGGCAGCTCGCCGAGGACCTGGCGGCAGCGGCCGACGTGGCGACCGACGAGGCGATCAAGTCGGCGATCCAGGAGAGTTCCTCGGACGAGGCCGCTCTGGCCACCGCGATCACCGACCGGGATCTGACGGCCATGGACCAGTACATAGAAGAGACCCACGACGACGCGGGCGTGGTGAACGACCTCTGCTACCAGTAATCCAGGCGAGAAGGAGCCCCAACATGTCACGGTCACCGTCACCGGCTTCGGGGACGAGTTCAGCATCCGGATCGGCGGCGACGTGTCCGGCCCCGTCGTCGTCGGCAACGACAACCACGTCGAGGTGAACCACCCCGCCCCGAACCCCACCCCGAACCCGCCCCAGCGACCGCACCGGACCCCGTCGCACCGGACCCCGTGACGTCGACGCAGACCAACACGGCGAAGGACCACGGCACGGTCTACGCCGTCACCAACGGCGACATGCACATCAACCACGACGCCTCGGCCTGAGGCGCCCGTACGGCGACCGGCGTCCCGGGTGACGGGCGTGGCGACACCCTCACCGGCACGAACCCGGGGCACGAACCCGGGGGCACGGTCTCGGGCTACGGCCGGAGTGCCAGATCGCGCCGGTACCAGGTACCCGGCCTGCCGCCGAGGTGGGCCGGGTCGGCCAGCCTGAGCGACGTGAACGCTGACAACACCGTCCGCCCCTGGTACAAGCGGGCGGACGGCGTCGGCGCGGCGACCGGGCGCGGTCGCCGGTGTGCGATCAGCGAGGTGCGGTCACAGAGGTGCGGTCACAGGGCCTTCACGCACAGGGCGCGAGCCACCCTCGGCCCTTCAGTTGCCGACCCCACCAGCCCTCACCCGACTGCGTCGGCGATTCGGCGGTCACCGCGTCGTACGCGGTGTCCAGGACCGACTCCTCGAAGTAATGGGAGATGGACCCACCGCCGATGGCCTTGGAGCCGGTCGGGCAGTTCGCGACGGACGGCTGGCCGTTGGTGCTGGGAAGGCCCTCGACGACCTGCGGGGCCTGGTTGGCGGGTGCGCACAGCGCGCGGGCCTGCACGTTGCCCTGCAACTCCCGGGCGAACCAGCCCTGACCGGAGGCCATCGGCGCGTTCGCGAGGATGTTGTCGTAGGACTCACCGCTGTACGCCTGCTGCCAGGAGCGGGAGACGAAGCCGCCGTTGACCACTTTGGTGCCGGAAGGACAGAGGGCATCGGAGTCCTGCGCGGCCCCGCTGATGGGGCCCTCCACGACCTGCGGGGCCTCGGCATCCGGCACGCACAGCGCGCGGGCCTGCGCCTGCCCTCACCTGCCGACGGAGTCCTGGCCCTCGCCGCTGACCGGGCCGCTGACGGTAACCGGCGCGGTGTACGCCTTCGTCGTCGCCTTCCCGTCCTCGGCGTGCGCGTCAAGGGCCGGTCCGACCGTGACCGCGAGCAGGGCGGCCGCGGCGACGGCGAGGCCCCGGCGCCGTAAATGCCAACGCTTCATGTATCTCTCTTCCCCTTCTCCCGGCTCGCCCGGTGCGGGCTGGCGTAAGCGATTGTGGCCACGACGCCACCACGCAGGGCGTTACCCTACATGACAGAAGGTGATCGAAGAGCGATCCGTAGATGATTGAGACTCGATCAACTAACGCATCACACACAAAGAACGCGGTCAGCCCCGGCGCATGGCCGGACCCGGCGGCCACCGAAGGCGGTCACGATCGCCCACCGCGGAACAGCGGAGCCGCCCGGTTGCCCGGCCGACCCAGTCCAGGTCCGGCTCGGTCTTCACGTGCGCAGCCGGAGCGCCCGCCACCCAGGGGCAACCGGGGCCAGGGCGGACGGCGCGAAGCCCCGGGGCTGGGCACGTTGCCCGCGTGAGGGCGGGTGCGGTCAGCTCGACGCCGACGCGAGCCGGTCACGCAGGGTTCGGTCCGCCAGGGCACCGGCGTCCCGCCAGGCCGCAGCGGTGACTTCCTCGGTCTGGAGCGCGACCACGTCCGTCGACGTACGGAAGAGGAACCGGAAGTCGACGTGGTGGTGCGCGGGTTCGCCCTGGCGGCGTTGGCGGGGATGGGGTGCGCGTCGATGTGCAGTGGCAGCGGCCCGGCGGGCACGGCGGCGGCGGGCGGAATCCCGGTCTCCTCGGCCAGTTCACGCAGCGCGGCGGCGAGAAGGCTCACGTCACCCGGCTCCAGATGGCCGCCGGGCAGCAGCCAACGGTTCAGGGCGAGGTGCCGGATGTGGAGCACGCGCCCAGCCCGGTCCACGAGGACCGCCCGGCCGTGGCGTGACCGCGGAACTCCGTACGCGAGGTGAGGTCGGCTCCGGCGTCGAGGAGTTCGAGGAAGGGCGCGAGCCGCCCTTCCTCGCCGGGGTTGGCGTCGAGGTAGCCCTCGACGGTTCCGCGGATGTGACCGGCGGTGACGGGCACGGGCAGTTCCCTATCGGTTGAAGTAGTCGAGCCAGGTCACGGCGATGGTGGCGCGGTCGGCCGGGCCGAGTTCGTGCATTCCGGGTCGAGGCCGCCGCGGGCGAGCGCGGCGGAGGCCGCGAGTATCTCGGCCTGGACGAGGAAGATGAACGGCCCCACGCTGGCGCCGTGCAGGAAGTTGACCGCGTCGCCACCGTTGAGCAGGTAGAAGTAGTGGCCGGTTGTCAGGTAGCGGGTGACGTGCTCGCCGATGTGCGCGCGCTCGTACACCTCCGGCAGTCCGGCGAGTTCCAGCTCGTCCTCGCTGCTGGTCACCGTGGCGACGTACGCGCCGTTGCGCAGCCGCGGGAAGTCCTCGCCCGGAGCGAAGCGCCCCGGTCGCGCACAGCACGAGCCCGGCGTCCGCCAGCCCGGCCTCCCTGTCGCGGGCGACCGTGAAGCCTTGCGAGAGCGCCTGAGTACGGCGTACGGGGTCGATGTCGTACACCGTCACCCGTACCCCTTGGCGTGCAGGAGCCGGGCAATGCTCGACCCGAGCTTGCCGAAGCCGATCACCAGCGCCGTCCGGCCGTGGGAATGTCGCCCCGGCCGCACATGAGCGCCTCGGCCGAGAACACCACGGACTGCCCGACCAGGAAGTCCTCCGGTTCCTTCAGGGGCGAGCGGGCGACCGAGACCACCGGACAGGGCAGCTTGCCGATGTCCGCGTAGCGCTTGTGTCCGTTCTCGGTGTCCTCGACCACCCCAGGACCCGGCCCGAGAAGCGGTCGCACAACGCCTCCAGACACGAAGCGAAGTAGCCGCCCACGTCGAGCAGGACGACCGGGCGCCCGGCGGCACGCGTCTCGACGTACCGCACGGCCCGGTCGGGGTCGGCGAACAGCTCGCGCGACAGCCTGTCGCACGCGTGCCCGTCGCTCTCGACCCGCCGCAACGCCTCGCCGTGCACGGACTTCGGCTTGGGCAACACCGCGCGCAGTTCGGTCACGCCCGCCACACCCGCACGAAAGCCGGGCGCTCCGGCAGCAAGTGGGTGACCAGGAAGGAGGCGGGTCGCTCAGCGGGCGCGAAGTGCGAGGCGATCCGCGCGAAGTAGGCGTCGAGCCGCGCTCGTTCGAAGGTTTCCATGCATGGTGCTCCTCCCCGTGTGGGCATGACCGCACAAGGAACACCGTACCGCTATTCACAAAAGCAGAAAGGTGGCCTGGGTGGGAGCGCGACGGAGCGGGTCGCTTACCGTGTAAAGCGGCAAGGTCGGGGACGTCGTAGCAAGGGAGGCGGCCATGAGCACCGGTCGGTGGGTCAGCGCGTCGATGCCGTACCTGACGCCACGTGTGAAAGGGCCCTCGGACGCCTGGGGCGCGGAGGCCGCCGCGCGCGGAGGGCGTGGCACCCAGCGCATCGTCCACGCCGGAGAAGTGGCGGCCCCGCCGACGTCGCGGAACTGCTCGACCTTCCGGAGGGCGCGGACGTCGTCGTCCGCCGCCGAGTGATGTATCTGGACGACACGCCCTGCGAGTTGACTGACACCTACTATCCGACGTCCATCGCCCGCGGCACCCGCCTCGCCGGTACGGCCAGGATCCCCGGCGGAGCGGTCACGCTCCTGGCCGCACTGGGGCACGTCGGTGTGCGGGTCCGCGAGGACGTCGTCGCCAGAATGCCGGGCGACGAGGAGCGCGAGGCGCTACGGACCGGCCCCGACGAGCCGGTGCTCCAACTGACCCGTCTCACCCTGGACGCCGACGACCGGCCGATTCAGGCGGACATCATGGTCATGCCCGCGGCCCGGCAGCGGCTGCGCTACGAGATCAGGATCGGATGACTGCGCCCATGACCGGACCGGACACCACCGACCGCCGCTCCTCCACGAACGCATCGCCGCGGACCTGCGGGACGAGATCATGAGCGGCGGCCTGGCTCCCGGCTCGCGGCTGCCCTCCACCGCACAGCTCAAGGCCAGGTTCACCGCCTCCAACGCCACCATCCAGAAGGCGGTCCAACTCCTCAAGAACGAACGGCTGGTCGTCGGCCGACCAGGAGCGTCGGTCACCGTCCGTGAACGCCGGCAGCGGACCATACGCCCCGCCGCCCACATGGCCCCGGCGGTCGCGGGCGAGCCGTACCGCTGGATCACCGAGGCCGCCGAACACGGCTCACGGGCAGGAGTGAACTGCTCGACGTCGCAGAAGCCGTGCCCCCACCCGACGTGGCGGCGGCACTCGGCCTCCCCGGGACGGCGCGGCGTTGCTGCGCTCACAGGTCCTCTCGATCGACGGGGAGCCGGTGGAACTGGTCAAGTCCTACTACCCGTTGGAGATCGCGCGGGGCACCGCGATGACGGAACGGCGAAGGATCAGGGGTGGCACTCCGAGGCTTCTGGCCGAGTTGGGTCATCCGCCCCGTCTGAGCGTGGACAGGGTCTCCGCGCGGGTGCCGACGCAGGAGGAGTTCGAGGCTCTCCGGCTCCCCAGCGACCTCCCGGTCCTGCGCACCCTTCGCCTCGTCCTCAGCGTCGACGAACGCCCCATCGAAGCCACGGTGATGACCAAGGCCGGGCACCTCTACGAAGTGCAGTACGAGTTCACGGCGGACTGACCCGACGCACGTGACGTGACGTGACCAGCGTCTTCGTCGGCCGCACGGGAGCCGTCGCGATGGCCCGGCGCGTTGACCACCGGTCTCGGGCTACGGCCGGAGTGCCAGATCGCGCCGGTACCAGGTGCCCGGCCTGCCGCCGAGGTGGGCCGGGTCGGCCGGGCCCGTGGGGACGAATCCGGCTCTGGTCAGCACCTTCCGCGACGCGGCGTTCTCGTGGAGGCCGCCGCCCGCAGCGTGCGCAGCCCGTACCGGGCCGAGGCCAGTTCGCACAGCTCCGCGACGGTCGCGGTCGCCACGCCGCGACCCGCGACGTGGCGGGCGACCCGGTACCCAAGTTCCGCGGTGTGGGCCTTGATGTCGAACAGGTTGAACCTGCCGAGCACCGAGCCGTCCTCGGCGACGAGCACGTGGAAGGCGCAGAGGCCGGACTCCTGCTCCGCCAGCAAGGCGTCGTACCGCTCGGTGAAGCGGTCGAAGAAGTCGTCGCCGCGGTCGGAGACCGAGGCGGCGAAGTAGGCGCGGTTCACCGACTCGAAAGCCAGGACCGCCGGTGCGTGACCGGCACACAGCCGTTGCAGCTCGGGCATCGCCCGACCCTACGCGGACGGCGCGCCCAGGCCATCTGGTTTTCTCCGGCGGCCCGTCGTCGGCGCCGGAGGGGCTCGGGCCAAGCCAGGCTGGCGGGGCGGACCCCGGCCTCAGCGTGGGGCTTCCATGCGCTGGGTGCCGACCACCGCCAGCAGCCGCAGCGCCTCCTCGGACGGTGAGCCGGGGTCGCGGTGTAGATGACGACCCGCTGGTCGCGGTCGGTGATGTCGAGGGTGTCGCAGTTGACGCTGATCGGGCCGACCAGGGGTGCTGGAAGGTCTTGCACAGGGTGGGTCCGGCGCTGATGTCGTGGGAGGCCCACAGCTGGGCGAACTCCTCGCTCCCGGCGCGGAGTTCGGCCACCAGCCCGGCGACCTCCGGGGAGTCGGGGTAGCGTGCCGCGGTGGCGCGCAGGTGCTGGGCGCAGGTGCGGGCGAAGGCGTCGGCGTCCGAGACGCCGTACAGCCGCCGTCCCTCGGGATGGGGGCCGAGGAAGGCGCGGCGTACGAGGTTGCGGTCACGGCGCGACAGCGCGGAGAAGTCCTCCATGAGGGCGGCGGCGAGGTCGTTCCAGGCGATCACCTCGTACGTCGCGGACACGACGATCGCGGCGGCCTGCGGCAGTCGGCGCAGCAGGTCGCGGAGGGACTGCCGTACCTCGCACGAGGGCCCCGGGGCGGGAGCGGCGGGGCCCCGGCGAGGTGGTGGAGGTAGGCGCCTTCGGCGTCCGTCAGGCGCAGGGCCCGCGCGAGCCCGGACAGCACCTCGCGCGAGGGCGCGGGCCGCGCGCCTGCTCCAGGCGCGTGTAGTACTCGGTCGAGATGAACGCCAGCTGCGCCACCTCCTCGCGGCGCAGCCCGGCGTACGGCGCCGCGCGCCCGCGGGCAGCCCCACCTCGGCGGGGCTGATCCGCTCGCGCCTGCCGCGCAGGAAGGCCGCCAGTTCTTGTCTGTCCACCCGTCCAGTGTGCGCGCGGGCCGGGGCCCAGCCAGGTACCGCCGGTGCCTGGCTGGGCGCCCTGGAGGGACATCTCGGACGCGGGTCAGGGCGCGGTGGCGTACTCCGGCAGCGTGAGCGCCGAGTTCGCCGCCCGCCCGCGTCGCCCGCCGAGGTCGCGCCCTCGCTCAGCGCCCGGTCGCGCTGCCGCAGCGCCTCCTCGGTGGCCGGGACGAGGGACGCGGTCCCGCCACCGGCCAGGGCCTGGTTCTGCTCGACGAACGCCCGGATGCCGCGCTCGTAGGCGTCGAAGGCGGTCTTGTGGTCGGGCGCGGTGGCCAGCTCCCCGCCAGGACGTACGCCCCGACCAGCGCGATGCTCGACCCCTGCCCGGAGAAGAACGAGGGCGCGTAGGCGGCGTCGCCGACGAGGGCCACCCGGCCGGTGGACCAGCGGGGCATGTCGATCTGGCTCGCCACGTCGAAGAAGAGGTCGTCGGACGCGCGCATGGCGGCCACCATCCGCGGGACCTCCCACCGGCTGTCGGGGAAGACCGAGGCGACCAGGTCACGCTGGGCGGCGGGATCGGCGAACGCCTCCAGCGGCGCGGTGGGGTGGGCGAAGACCAGGAAGGCGTGCACCTGGTCGGCGTCGCCCGCCGCGTACAGGATCGCCGCCCTGTTCGGGGCGTTCCAGCAGACGCCCTCGCGTGTGAGGCCGAGGTGGTTGGGCATCGTGAACCCGGCGAAGCAGTAGCCGAGGTAGCGGTGGTACCGCTCCTCGGGGCCGAAGGCCAGGCCGCGGGTGTGCGAGTGCAGCCCGTCGGCGCCGATGACGTGGTCGAAGGTGCGCCGCGAGCCGCCGCGGAAGGTCACGTCCACGGCGTCGCCGGTGTCGTCCAGCGTGGCGATGGAGTCGCCGAACACGAACGCGACGTCGTCGCGGACGGCGTCGTAGAGCAGGTCGGCGAGGACGCCGCGCGGCAGTTCGACGTCCCGGTCCGCCACCCCGCCGGAGAGGGACTCGGGCGCGACCGAGGCCGTCGTGTCGCCGTCCGGGCTGAGGAAACTGAGCGCGCGGGTGTTGATGTGCGCGTCCTTGACCCGCGGCAGCAGCCCATGCGCTCGATCACGTCGAGGGCGGTGCCGCGGATGTCGATGGGATAGCCGCCCCGCGTACGGCGCCCGCCTTCTCCACGACCGTGACGTCGAAGCCGTACCGGTGGAGCCAGTAGGCCAGCGCGGGTCCTGCGATGCTTGCACCGGAGATCAGAACGCTCGGCTTCGGTGATGTCCCCATGGGTGATCCCTCTTCAGCGTGCGGAACCCCGGGTGGGGTCCCCGGGGAAACAATATACCTACGTTAGGTAAGTAAAACAGGAGTGGTGATGGACCCCGAGGACAACGCGACCTCTGAGGGCGGCAACGCGGCGCCCGCCAAGGGCGGAAGCGCGGCGGATCCCGAGGGTGCGGGCGCCGCGCCCCGCGGGCGCCGCACCCCGCGGGCGGAGGCACGGCGGACAACCTGCTGGCGGATCTACTGCCCCGCCTCGCCCAACTCAGCAATGTGCTGGCGAACCGCGGCCGCCTGTACGAGCGGGCCGCCGCGACGGCGGGCATCACGCTGGAGCGGCCTGCCGTCGCACTGCTCAGCGTGCTGAACCTCGCCGACCGGCCGCTGCGGATCGGCGAGATCGCGAACCGGATGCAGGTCGCGGGCCCGCACGCCACCCGGCAGGTGCAGGGGCTCGAACGGCGCGGGATGGTGCACCGGGTCGCCGACCCCGACGACCAGCGGGCCCGGCTGATCGCGCTCACGCCGGAGGGAAGGAGACCGTCGACCGCTACAGGGACGTGGTACTCGGCTGGTTCGCCGACGCCCTGGCCGACTGGCCCGCCCAGGACCGCCAGGACCTCGGCCGACTGCTCGGGCGCATGGTCGACGACGTGACCACATACTTCACACGAGCGGCCGACGCGGACGCCGAGTCGACCTGAGCGCCACCCTGGCGGACACCCCGGAACGGGCCACGGGTCGCGCCGGGGCGAGATGGTCTCCGGGGCTGGCCCGGGTTCCGTCCCACGCGCCAAGGGCCCGACCGGGCACCGCCCGGTGACCCAGCGAACGGGGCGGGACGCAAGGCGGGAACCCGGAGGCTGGCCCGCGAATCCGGCGGACAAGCCCGGACCGGGCCGACTGCTCACCCTCAGAGCCCGGGGCCAGTCACCGAGTCGATCTGAGCGCCGATCCGGCGCGGACGGGCCGGGCCGCCGGGCCGAACGACCCGGCCGCGTCAGCGGCCACCCGCGTCACGCCGTACGCCAACAACCGGCCCGCGCCGCGATGGCTCCGTGGTGCTCAGTCGCGCAGGCCCTCCGCCGCTTCCGCTACGCGGCCGATCAGGGTGAGCAGCGTGGTCCGCTCGGACTCGTCGAGCGGGGCGAGGAAGACCCGGTTCATCCGGGCCGTGCGGGTCGCCAGGCGTCGGTGGGTCCGCTCCCCTCGTCCGTCAGGGTCAGCACGTTGCGGCGGCCGTCCTCGGGGTCGCGGACCCGTCGTACCAGGCCGCGCCGGACCAGCCGGGCCACGACGTCGGCGACGGTGGAGCGGTCGAGCCGGACGGCCTCGCCGAGCGTGCGCTGGTCGATGTCCGGCCGCTCCAGCAGGGTGTTGAGCACCGCGAACTGCGGCGAGGTGATCTCCTCCGACACCATCGCCCCCACAGCAGGGAGTGCGCCTGCTGGAGGCGGCGGGCGAGGTGCCCGGGTGGGTGCTGAGGTCGACCGCCGTCATCCGATGTCCCTTCCGTGCGCACCGCGTGGACTTCGCGAGAGCCCGCACGCAATGCTCCGTACACGGAGCAATTCTGCCCAATGGAAGCCCTCTTGACTGGCCCAACCCCGGTGGCAGCGTGCGGAAGCGGCACGAAAACCGTCAGCATACTGAGCACCACCGATGCGTCTCGGAGTGAGATGGCCGACATCCTGAGCCTGCGCGACGCCGTGGCGGAGCTGATCCACGACGGGGACACCGTCGCGATGGAGGGCTTCACGCATCTGATCCCGTTCGCGGCGGCGCACGAGATCATCCGTCAGGGCATCACCGACCTCACCCTCGCCCGGATGACCCCGGACGTCGTCTACGACCAGCTGATCGGCGCGGGCCTGGTCCGCAAGCTGGTGTTCTCCTGGGGCGGCAACCCGGGCGTCGGCTCGCTGCACCGGTTCCGCGACGCGGTGGAGAACGGCTGGCCGCGCCCGTTGGAGCTGGACGAGCACAGCCACGCCGGGATGGCCAACCGCTATGTCGCGGGCGCCTCCCGGCTCCCGTTCGCCGTGCTGCGCGGCTACCGGGGCAGCGACATCCCGGACCGTACCGACACCGTCGCGACGGTGATCTGCCCCTTCACCGGCGAGGAGTTGGCGGCCGTCGCCGCGCTCAACCGGACGTCACCGTCGTCCACGCCCAGCGGGCCGACCGGTCGGGCACGGTCCAGCTGTGGGGCTGACCGGGGTGCAGAAGGAGGCCGCGCTCGCCGCCGACCGCGTGCTGGTGACCGTGGAGGAGATCGTGGACGAACTGGAGCCGCGCCCCGGCGCGGTGGTGCTGCCCGGCTGGGTGGTGGACGCGGTCGCCGAAGTGCCCGGCGGCGCCCACCCGTCGTACGCGACCGGCTACTCCTCCCGCGACAACGGCTTCTACCAGGCGTGGGACCCCGTGTCCCGGGACCGGGAGACCTTCACGCGGTGGCTCGACCAGCACGTACGACACGTTCGGCACGTACGGAACGGGAGCGTGCGGAACGGCGGCGGGCGGGTGTCCTGTGAACAACACCGGCCTCTCCTCTGATGAGTTCACCTCCGACGAGTTGATGGAGGTCAACGCCGCCCGCGCGCTCGCGGGCGCGAAGACCTGCTTCGTGGGCATCGGCCTGCCCAGCACCGCCGCCAACCTCGCCCGGCGCACCGCCAACCCCGGCCTGGTGCTGCTCTACGAGTCCGGGACCATCGGCTCCAAGCCCACCCGGCTCCCGCTGTCGATCGGCGACGGCGAGTTGGCGGACACCGCCGACGCCGTCGTCCCGGTGCCGGAGATGTTCAACTACTGGCTCCAGGGCGGCCGGATCGACGTCGGCTTCCTCGGCGCCGCCCAGGTCGACCGGTACGCCAACGTCAACACCACCGTCGTCGACCGCGGCCCTGGGCGGCCCGAGGGCGGCTGCCGGCGCCGGGGCGCGCCGAGATCGCCGCCAACTGCGGCCAGGTGCTGCTCGTCCTGCGCCACTCCCGGCGCAACTTCGTGGACCGGCTCGACTTCGTCACCACCGTCGGCCACGGCGCCGGGCCGGCGACCGGGCCGCGCTGGGCATGCGCGGCGCGGGCCCGGTCGCTGTCATCACCGACCTCGGCGTGCTGCGGCCCGACCCGGCACCGCCGAGCTGCGGCTGACCGAGCTGCATCCCGGCGTCACCGTCGAGCGCGTACGGGACGCCACCGGCTGGGAGTTGCGGACCGTCGACGTGCCGGGCACCACCCGCCGCCCACTGCCCGCGAACTCGCGGCCCTGCGCGCGCTCAAGGCCGCGGCACATCCAGCTGACGCCGCGACACCTTCAGCCGACGCCCCGACACATCCAGCTGAGGCCGCGGCACATCCAGCTCAAGAGGGAGAAGGCTGACGTGAGCGGAACCGCCGACCCCGCACCCACCCAGGCCGACATCGACGCCGAACTCGCCGCGCTCGACGAGCGGTACGCCGCCGCGCGCCGCGGGCGCCCCGCGGCCGACCACCCGTCGCGCGACTTCCCCGTACCGCGGCAGCCTGTCCCGCCACCCCACGCGAGCGCCGGTCGCGGTGCGCGGCGACCCGAGACGGTCGAACTGCACACCCCGGTCTTCGGCCCCACCGACGTCACCGCCACCGACCACGACCTCACCGTCCAGCACCAGGGGCAGCCGCTGGGCGAGCGGATCACCGTCTCCGGGCGGCTGCTGGACAGCCGCGGGCGGCCCATACGCGGCCAGCTCATCGAGGTGTGGCAGGCCAACGCCTCCGGGCGCTACGCCCACCAGCGCGACCAGCACCCGCCCCGCTCGACCCGAACTTCACCGGCGTGGGGCGGGCCTCACCGACGACGACGGCGGGTACTCCTTCACCACCGTCAAGCCCGGCGCCTACCCGTGGCGCAACCACCACAACGCCTGGCGCCCGGCCCACATCCACTTCTCGGTCTTCGGCACGGCGTTCACCCAGCGCCTGATCACCCAGATGTACTTCCCCGGCGACCCGCTCTCGCCCACGACCCGATCATGCGGTCCGTGGTCGACCCGGCCGCGCGGCAGCGCCTGGTCGCCGCGTACGACCACACGCTCTCCGCCCCCGAGTGGTCGCTCGGCTACCGCTGGGACATCGTGCTCGACGGGCCGAGCGCCACCTGGACCGAGGAGGCCCGATGACCGCCGACCCGATCCCGCCCGGCTCGATCCCGCCCGACCGGCTCGCGCCCACGCCCTCGCACACCGTCGGCCCGTTCTACGGCTACGCGCTGCCCTTCCCGGCGGCGGCGACCTCGCCCCGGCGGGCCGCGGCGACGCCATCACCGTGCACGGGTACGTGTGGGACGGGAGGGCCTGCCGGTGCCGGACGCGCTGGTCGAGCTGTGGCAGGCGGCCCCGACGGGTCCCTGGCCGGGGCCCCGGGTCGCTCCGCCGCGACCCGGTGACCGGCGGCTTCCTCGGCCGCAACGGGTGGACTTCACCGGCTTCGGCCGGATACCCACCGACGCCGACGGCCACTGGACGGCCCGTACGCTGCGGCCGGGCGGACCCGGCGCGCCGTACCTGAGCGTGTGCCTGCACGCCCGGGGCCTGCTGCACCACCTGTTCACCCGGCTCTACCTGCCCGGCCCCGAGACCGCCGGGGCCGCGCCGCCGACCCGCTCCTCGCCCGCTGGACCCCGAGCGCCGCGCGACGCTGGTGGCCAGGGCCGAGGGCCGCCCGGCGGCTACCGCTTCGACATCCGCCTCCAGGGAGAGGGAGAGACGGTCTTCCTCGCCTTCCACTGACGACCCCGCTGACCCGTATGCCGTGCCCCCGGAGACCTCGCGTGACCGACGACGCCCTCCCCACCACCGCCTCGAAGGACCCGCCGCCGCCCCGCCGTTGGTCCTCGGGCCCTCCCTCGGCACCTCGCTCGCGCTGTGGGACCCGCAGGTGCCCGCGCTCGCGGCGGCGCACCGGGTGGCGCGCTGGGATCTGCCGGGGCACGGCGGCTCCCCGCCGCCCTCGTACCGACGGACGGGACGGCGACCGTGGCCGATCTCGCGGCGGCGGTGCTGCGGCTGGCCGACGCCCACGGCTGGGAGACCTTCGACTACGCCGGGTGTCGCTCGGCGGCGCCGTGGGCTGCACCTCGCCGCCCGCCACCCGGCACGGGTCGGGCGGCTGGCCGTGGTCTGCTCCTCCGCGCGCTTCGGCGAGCCCGCCGACTGGCGCGAGCGGGCCGCGCTGGTGCGGGAGCGCGGCACCGGGCCGCTGGTGGCGGGCCGTACGGGCACCTGGTTCTCGGCCGGGTTCGCCCAGTCGCCCGCGACGGGCGCTGTTGGCGGATCTGCGGGCCGCCGACCGGGCCGGGTACGCGGCGTGCTGCGACGCGCTGGCCGCGTACGACCTGCGCGCCGAACTGCCCTCGATCACCGCGCCGACCCTGGTGGTGGCGGGCCGGGACGACCGGCGACGCCGCCCGCGCACGCGCGGGAGATCGCCGACGCGGTGCCGGGCGCGAGCCTGACGGAGCTGGCGGGGCGGCCCATCTGGCGGGCGCCGAGCGGCCCGAGGCCGTCACCGCCGCGCTGCTCGGCCACTTCGGCACGACAGGGGCCGGTGCCGGGAACACCCGGCACGCCGCCGGAACCGCGGTGCGCCGCGCCGTCCTCGGCGACGCGCACGTGGACCGCGCGCGGCGCGCACCACGGAGTTCACCGCCCGTTTCCAGGACTTCATCACCCGCTACGCGTGGGCGAGATCTGGACAGGCACCACCCTGGACCGCCGCACCCGCAGTTGCGTCACGCTCACCGCCCTGGTCGCCGGAGGCCACCACGCGGAACTGGCCATGCACGTACGGGCGGCGCTGCGCAACGGGCTCACGCGCGAGGAGATCGGCGAGGTGCTGCTCCAGTCCGCCGTGTACTGCGGGTGCCCGCGGCGAACGCGGCGTTCGGGGTGGCGCAGGGCGTACTGGAGGAGATCGACGCAGGCCAGGAGGACTGACATACCGCCGCAACACGGTGGACGCAATCCCTGCGCAGGGTGGGTCGTTGAGCCGTACGATCTCGGTCGGCCCGACAGGTGACCAGGCCGGGTCCGGACCGACGACGACGTAGGACGACGACGTAGGGGAGCAGCATGTCCATCAGCCGCAGGCGACTGCTGGGTACGGGCGGGGCGTGGCGCTGACCGGCGCGCTCGCCGCGTGCGGGTCCAACAACGGGCGGGGATCCGGCGGCAAGGACGGCAAGCCGGTGCTGAGGCAGTGGTACCACCAGTACGGCGAGGCGGGCGCCGAGCAGGCCGTGAAGCGGTACGCGGACGCGTACGGCGAGGCGAAGGTGGAGGTGCAGTGGCGGCCGGGCAACTACGACCAGCAGACCGCCGCCGCGCTGCTGACCTCCTCCGGCCCCGACGTCTTCGAGGTCAACGGGCCGACGCTGGACCAGATCCAGGGCGGCCAGGTGGTGGACCTGACCGATCTGCTGGCCGGGGTGAAGGACGACTTCAACCAGGCGGTGCTGGCCCCGAAGATCCACCGGGACCGGATCTGGGGCATCCCCAGGTCGTCGACACGCAGATGCTCTACTACCGCAAGTCCGCGCTGAGGGACGCCGGGGTCGAGCCGCCGACGACGCTGGACGCGCTGGTCGACGCGGCGAAGAAGCTGACGACCAAGGACACCAAGGGCCTGTTCCTCGGCAACGACGGCGGGCCCGGCGTGCTGATGGCCACCCGCTGTACGCGGCGGGCCTGTCGGCCGTGACCGAGGACGGCGAGGTGGGCTTCGACGACCCGGCCGCCGCCCGCACGCTGGGCAAGCTGCACGCGCTGTACGCGGACAAGTCGCTGCTGCTGGGCGCCCCTTCGGACTGGTCGGACCCGGCGGCGTTCGTCCAGGGCTGACCGCGATGCAGTGGTCGGGGCTGTGGGCGCTGCCGCAGGTGAAGAAGGCCCTCGGGGACGACTTCGGGGTGCTGCCGTGGCCGAAGGACGGCGCGGACGGCGAGCCGTCGGTGCCGGTGGGGCGTACGCGGCGGCGGTCAGTGCCCGCAGCAAGGAGCAGGCGCGGGCGAAGGCGTACCTGAAGTGGCTGTGGGTGGACAAGACCGACTACCAGGAGGACTTCTCGCTCTCCTACGGCTTCCACATCCCGGCCCGGATCTCGCTGGCGAAGAAGGCCGCGAAGCTGCGGGAGGGCGCGGCGGCGGACGCGGTACGCTTCACCACCGACCACGGGTACGCCCAGCCGCTGCTGTGGACGGTGGCGGCGCAGACCGCGTACCAGGACGCGCTGAGCCGGATCATCAAGGACGGCAAGAGCCCCGAGAGCGAGCTGCGTTCGGTGGTGCGCACGACGCGCGCGGAGCTGACCCGCGTGAAGAAGAAGGGCTGAGGTGCGGTCGGTGGCGGCCCGGCTGCTGGGCCGCAGCGGCGCAACCTGTGGTTCTGGGTGTTCGTCGGGCCCTTCGCGATCGGGCTCGGCCTGTTCACGTACGTACCGCTGGCCTGGAGCGTCTACCTCAGCTTCTTCGACGCGCACAACACGGTCTCGCCGACGGACTTCGTGGGGCTGGACAACTACACGGCGATGCTGCGGGACGACGCGTTCACCGACAGCCTCGTGACGTTCGGGGTGTTCACGGCCTTCATCGTGCCGGCGACGTACGTGCTCTCGCTGTCGCTCGCGCTGATGGTGAACCGGCTGCGCTGGGCGCAGGCGTTCTTCCGGTCGGTGTTCTTCCTGCCGGTGGCGTGCAGTTACGTGGTGGCGGCGCTGATCTGGAAGATGTCGATCTTCAACGGGGTGCGGTTCGGGCTGGCGAACACGGTGCTGGGCTGGTTCGGGGCGGACCAGATCGCGTGGCTGTCGACGACCGACCCGCCCTGGTACTGGCTGGTGATCGTCACGGTGCGGCTGTGGCTCCAGGCCGGTTTCTACATGGTGCTGTTCCTGGCGGGCCTCCAGCGCATCCCGCCGCGGCTGTACGAGGCGGCGGCGGTGGACGGGCGCGGCCGGGCTGGCAGACCTTCCGGCACATCACCTTCCCGCAGCTGCGCGCGACGTCGGTGGCGGTGGTGCTGCTGCTGGTGATCAACGCGTTCCAGGCGTTCGACGAGTTCTACAACCTGCTGTCGGACAGCCGGGGCTATCCGCCGTACGCCAGGCCGCCGTTGGTCTACCTCTACTACACGGCGCTGGGGCAGGGGCAGAACCTGGGGCTGGGCAGCGCGGGCGCGGTGATCCTCGCGGTGATCATCGCGGTGGTGACGGTCGTCCAGGCGCGCTGGTTCGGCCTCGGCCGGAAGGAGGCGTGAGCGGGATGCACGACGCCTGGGTGCGGGTGGGGCGGGCGCTGCGGCTGGTGCTGCTGATCGCGCTGGCGCTGCTGTTCCTGATCCCCTTCTACCTGCTGGTGCGCAACGGGCTGTCCCGCGAGGAGGACATCACCTCGCCGGACTGGACGCTCTTCCCGAGCGAGTTGCGCTGGTCGAACGTGACCGAGCTGTTCGACGACCCCAACGTGCCGATGGCGCACGCGCTGCTGAACTCCTCGCTGATCGCGGTCGCGACCACGGTGGGCACACTGCTGCTGGCATCGATGGCGGGATACGGCCTGGCCCGCATCCCGTACCGGTACGCCAACGCCGTCTTCTACTGGATCCTGGGCACGATGATGGTTCCGGCGGCCGTCACGTTCGTCCCGAGCTTCGTGCTGGTCTCGTCGCTGGGCTGGATCTCCACGCTGCGCGGTCTGGTGGTGCCGACGCTGTTCAGCGCGTTCGCCGCGTTCATCTTCCGGCAGTACTTCCTGGGCTTCCCGCAGGAGTTGGAGGACGCGGCGCGGGTGGACGGCCTGGGGTACTGGCGGGTGTTCTGGCGGGTGGTGGTGCCCAACTCGCGGCCGGTGTTCGCCGCCGTCGGCACGATCGTCTTCATCGGCGCCTGGAACTCCTTCCTGTGGCCGCTGGTGATCGGGCAGGACCGGGACGCCTGGACGGTGCAGGTGGCGCTGTCGACGTTCACCACCGCGCAGACGGTCAACATCCACGAGCTGTTCGTCGCGGCGGCGGTCTCGATCCTGCCGCTGCTGGTGGTCTTCCTCTTCCTCCAGCGCTACATCGTCGCCGGGGTGGAGCGCTCGGGCATCGACGACTGAGCGGCGACCGGCGGTTGGGCGGTGACCGGCGGCGAGGCGGTGACCGGCGGCTGGGACGCGACCGGGGTTGGCGCCCGCCCGCGCCGCCGCGTAGGAGGGCGGCGCCCAGCGGGTGAGGGTGTGCAGCACGGCGTTGCCCTGGCGCAGGGTGTGCACCAGCCCGGCCTCGCGCAGCACGCTGGCGTGCTGGCTGGCGGAGGCGAGCGACACCCCGACCCGGCGGGCGAGTTCGCTGGTGGTGCAGCCGCCGCCGACGCCGTGCAGCACCGCGGAGCGGGTCTGCCCGACGAGCTTGCCCAGCGTCCTGGCGCCGTGCTCGGCGGCGGGCACCGTCCGCGGGCGGGCGCGGCGGCGCGGGGTGCGGGCGTGGTCCAGCGGATAGACCAGCACCGGGGTCAGGTCGGGTTCTGGAACGCGACCGGGCGCCGCGGCAGAAGAACGAGGGTTGCAGCAGCAGTCCGCGCCCGCCGAGGAACAGGTCGCGGTCGACGGGGTAGTCGACTTCGAGGACCGGGCGCGCCAGCGCATCGTCGCGGGCAGCGCGGCCAGCAGCCCGTCCGCTCCCCGTCGAGCAGGAACCGCCCGCGCAGCCCCGGTCGGCCTCGACCCGGGTTTGGATGTGCGGCCAGTACGGGGCGACGGCGGCGCGGTGGTAGGCGCGCAGGGTGTCGACGAGACGGCCGAGGGCGCGGTCCCCGCCCTGGGCCAGCTCCCGGATCCAGCCGGGCAGTTGCCTGCCGCCGTCGCCGAGCCGGGAGACCTCCGCGTGCAGCCGGGCGGCGGGTGTCGCGCGCACCGCCTCCATCGCCGTGTCGCAGCCGATGACTCCTTCGGCGGGGTGAGGAAGTCCGGGAAATAACCGCGGGCCGGAATGAGCGGGGCCAGCAGCCGTGTTTCACCGTTCAATCGGGAACGGGTTTCCGCGCGCCATTCCCCGTATACCGTTTCCGCGCGTTTCTCGCGCATGCGGTGGACGCTTAAAACGGTTTCCCAGAGGGCGTCCGGGCGGCTCGCCATCCGCAGCCGGGCGAGATCGAGCCCTGGAAGTGCACACGCAGCACCAGATCCCCACATCATGACATCCATGGCCCCCGAACACGGACGAGTATGCACACTGACACAGCCAGTCACCACGCCCTTTGGCCAGATGTGAAACGGGTCGCGCAACGACGGTCAGAAGCGGAATGCTGAGGCACACGAAAGGACGGACGGCGCGGGAAACGGGAAGTGGCCGTCCGGAATTCAACAGGCGTGCTCGGCGGCCGGTTGGCTCGTTCCCGTGGGGGTGACGAGTGACGTACCCGGTCGGCTGGGCACTTCTGTTGCCGCGCGAGCCGATGCACGCGGCAACAGCTCCCGTGGGGAGGAGGGGCGGCACCTCCGCACAGGTGCCGCCCCTGCGGTCCGGAGCCGGGTGCCGGGGCCGAGGGTTCCCCGGCGCTGGCTCCGGTGGTCTGTTCCGGTGGTCTGTTCCCGGCGGTCCGGCCTACCCGCCGTCGACCGCCGCGCGGCCCGCCTCCAGCCGGGCGACCGGGATCCGGAACGGCGAGCAGGAGACGTAGTCCAGGCCCACCTCGTGGAAGAAGTGCACGGACTCCGGGTCGCCGCCGTGCTCGCCGCACACGCCGAGCTTGAGGTCGGGCCGGGTCGCGCGCCCGGCCTTCGCCGCGTCGCGCACCAGGGCGCCGACGCCGTCCCGGTCGATGGTCTCGAAGGGCTGACGCCGAAGATGCCCTTCTCCAGGTACGCCGTGAAGAAGCTGGCCTCGACGTCGTCGCGGGAGAAGCCCCAGACGGTCTGGGTCAGGTCGTTGGTGCCGAAGGAGAAGAAGTCGGCGGACTCGGCGATGGCGGCGGCCGTCAGGGCGGCCCGGGCAGCTCGATCATCGTGCCCAGGCTCAGGCGCAGGTTCATGTCGTACGCGCGCTCCGCCTCGTCGATGACCCGCTCGGCCTCCTCGCGGACGATCTCCAGCTCCTGCACGGTGCCGACGAGCGGGATCATGATCTCGGCGCGGGGTCGCCGCCGGCCCTCCTGCGGGCCGCCGCGGCCTCGGCGATGGCCCGTACCTGCATGGCGAACAGGCCCGGGACGACCAGCCCGAGGCGCACCCGCGCAGGCCCAGCATCGGGTTCTGCTCGTGCAGCCGGTGCACGGCCTGGAGCAGCCGCAGGTCGTTCTCGTTGTGGTCCTCGCGGGACTCGGCGAGGGCGACGCGCACCGACAGCTCGGTGATGTCGGGCAGGAACTCGTGCAGCGGCGGGTCGAGCAGCCGGACGGTCACGGGCAGCCCGTCCATGGCCTCGAAGAGCTGGACGAAGTCGCCCCGCTGCAACGGCAGCAGCTCCTCCAGGGCCGCCTCGCGCTCCGCCTCGGAGTCGGCGAGGATGAGCCGCTCCACGTGCTCGCGCCGCTCGCCGAGGAACATGTGCTCGGTGCGGCACAGGCCGATGCCCTGGGCGCCGAACCGCCGCGCGCGGGCGGCGTCCTCCGCGTTGTCGGCGTTGGCGCGCACCCGCAGCCGCCGCTTGCCGTCGGCGTACGCCATGATCCGGTGGACCGCGCGCACGAGTTCGTCGGCGTCCTCGGCTCCCGCGTGCGTGCGGCCCTCGAAGTACTCGACCACCGGGGACGGTACGACGGGGACCTCGCCGAGGTAGACCGTGCCGGTGGAGCCGTCGACGGAGACGACGTCGCCCTCCTCGACGACCTCGCCCGCGGCGGTGGTCAGCCGCCGCCGCTTGGTGTCGACCTCCAGCTCCTCGGCGCCGCACACGCAGGTCTTGCCCATGCCGCGGGCGACGACGGCGGCGTGCGAGGTCTTGCCGCCGCGGCTGGTGAGGATGCCCTCGGCGGCGAGCATGCCGTTCAGGTCGTCGGGGTTGGTCTCGCGGCGGATGAGGATGACCTTCTCGCCGGAGCGGGACCACTTCACGGCGGTGTACGAGTCGAAGACGGCCTTGCCCACGGCGGCGCCCGGCGAGGCGGCGATGCCGCGCCCGAGGCGGTGCGCCCGTCGCCGTCGGCGGCCTCGGTGTCGAAGCGCGGGAACATCAGCTGGGCGAGCTGGGCGCCGGTCACCCGGCGCAGCGCCTCGGACTCGTCGATCAGGCCCTGGTCGACGAGTTGGGTGGCGATCCGGAAGGCGGCGCCCGCGGTGCGCTTGCCGACCCGGGTCTGGAGCATCCACAGCGTGCCGCGCTCGATGGTGAACTCGATGTCGCACAGGTCGCGGTAGTGGGTCTCCAGCGTCTCCATGATGTGCAGCAGCCGGTCGTAGGACGCCTTGTCGAGGCGCTCCAGCTCGGCGAGCGGGACGGTGTTGCGGATGCCCGCGACCACGTCCTCGCCCTGCGCGTTCTGCAAGTAGTCGCCGTACACGCCCTGTTGGCCGCCCGCCGGGTCGCGGGTGAAGGCGACGCCGGTGCCGGAGTCGGGCCCGAGGTTGCCGAAGACCATGGAGCAGATGTTGACCGCGGTACCGAGGTCGCCGGGGATCCGCTCCTGGCGCCGGTAGAGCCTGGCGCGGTCGGTGTTCCACGAGTCGAAGACCGCCCGTACGGCGAGGTCCATCTGCTCGCGCGGCTCCTGCGGGAAGGGGCGGCCGGTCTCCTGACCACGATCTCCTTGTACGCCTCGACCAGTTCCCGCAGGTCGGCCGCGTCGAGGTCGACGTCGACGGTGACGCCCTTGGCGCGCTTGGCGTCCTCCAGGACGTCGTCGAAGCGCTCGTCGGCCACGCCGAGGACGGTCGCGCCGAACATCTGGATCAGCCGCCGGTAGGAGTCCCACGCGAACCGCTCGTCGCCCGCCTGCGCGGCGAGCCCGGCCACGGAGGCGTCCGAGAGGCCGACGTTGAGGACGGTGTCCATCATCCCGGGCATGGAGAACTTCGCGCCCGAGCGCACCGAGACCAGCAGCGGGTCGTCGGCCTGGCCGAGCCGCCTGCCCATCGCCCGCTCCAGGGCGTCGAGATGGGCGCTCACCTCGTCACGCAGTGCCGCGGGCTCCTCGCCACTGGCGAGGTAGACCCGGCAGGCGTCGGTGGTGATCGTGAAGCCCGGAGGGACGGGCAGGCCCAAATTGGTCATTTCGGCGAGGTTGGCGCCCTTGCCGCCGAGCAGGTCCTTGAGATCCTTGTTGCCCTCGGTGAAGTCGTAGACGAACTTCCGCCTGTCTGCTGTTTCCGGCACGGGATTCGATCCCCTCGGGAGAGGTGCCCTGACGGCGGGGAGCGTACCCAGATCGAAGGCCGTTGAGTACGTCCACCTGGTTGTCATTCGGCCGTAACCACCCATCCGCCAGCAGATCGAAAGTGCCTGCCGCCACGGGCGCCGGATGGTTCTCCCTTCAAGAGGCGAACACACCTCCACCCTCCGCCCGGTCGACGGGTGTCCGGCGCACACGGAGGGTGATCGCGGCTTCGAGCAATCGACGGCGCGGGCGCCTGGCA
The DNA here is from genome assembly GCA_038070365.1 of Streptomyces sp. M19. Lineage (GTDB taxonomy): Bacteria > Actinomycetota > Actinomycetes > Streptomycetales > Streptomycetaceae > Streptomyces. The sequence goes on from JAMYWE010000001.1 coordinate 2,805,130, forward strand.
CTGAGTGCCAGCTTCGAAAAATGAGGGTGCTCATGTGAGCGGACCCCGAATCAGAGTGGCGGGAATCACGCCCTCGATCGGGTGCCGCGCGGGGTCGCGCCGAGATCGTCTCGGGATGTGGAACGCCCGCCGCACACGGCGGCGGGCTTCCGGGAGCGGGGAGGCGAGAGGGTCAGGGGTGATGTTGACGACCGGGAGGTCCTTGCTCGCGCCCGCGACGTAGTAGTCCTTGGGCGTGGAGAAGATCACGAAGTCGTTGTCGTCGTGGTGGATCGTGGCGCTGACGGTGAAGTCGCCGTTCGCGTCGGTCGTGGTCCGGCGTTGTCCGAGGTCTCGTAGTACGTGCGCAGCAGCACCCGGGTTCCCGCGACCGGGCCGTGGCCGTCGGCCCAGGCGACCTTGCCGGTGACGGTGAGGGTGTCACCGGCGCGCACCTTGGTCCTGTTGACCTTGTAGTCGATGGTGCTGGCGACCGGCTTGACGGTGACCGGGGCGTCGTCAAAGAAGAAGTGGCCGTCGTCGGGGTCGCCCGGGTCGTACGCGGCCTGGAACACCACCCGGTGGCTGGGGAAGAGGTACTCGCTGTCCTCCTCCTGCCAGCGGTCCGCGGCCACGTCCGGCAGCGTGAACTTCCCTGGCCGTCGGTGTGGACGGTGCCCAGGTCGAGGGTCTCCCGCTCGGTCGGGTCGATGGGGTCGCCCCACGGGTTCCAGGTGTCGAACTCGACGGTCTCGCTGAGCTGGACCGGGGCGTCCTTCACCGGCGTGCCGTCGGCGTCGGTGACGGTACCGGCGAGGTCGACCGAGCGGTGGTCGAAGTCGGTCGTCGTGGCACTGCTGGTGAGGCTCACGGTGAACTCCGACTCCGGCTCCTCGCCCGGCGGGTCGTCGGACGCGTGGGCGGCGGGCAGGCCGATCGCGACGGTGGCCAGGGCGAGGGCCGCGGTCGCGGCGGTCGCGGCGGTCGCGGCCAGGCGGCCCGCGGGCATTCGTATGCGCACGTGAACTCCGTTGGTGGGTGGCGGTGTCGCTCCTGTCGCCGGGGTGCCCGGCACAGGGTTCGACCCGCGTGCCCCGGGTGCGGTTGTGGGGGCACGAGGCGTGCATGGCCCGTATACGCCACGTTCAACCGACCGTCGCCGACCGGTCCCGCACGGGCCGAGTCCGTACCGAACCGGTTCCGCACGGCCCGGTTTCGTACAAGCCGGTTCCGTACGAGCCGGTTCCGTACGAGCCGGTCCCGTACGAGCGGTGTGCCGGGCCGATCCGGGCGAAGCCGGGCCGGGCCGGGGCGGTCCGGCCGAGCCGAGCCGGACCGAGCCGGGCCGGGGGCGGGCTGAGCCGAACCGGGCGGAGCCGGGCCGAGCCGAGCCGGGCCGAGCCGAGCCGGGCCGAGCCGAGCCGGGCCGAGCCGGGCGGAGCCGGGCCGGGCGGAGCCGGAGCGAGCCGGGCCGGGACGAACCGAGCCGGACCGAACCGAGCCGAACCAAACCGAGCCGGACCGGACCGATCCGAACCGAACCGAGCCGAACCGGACGACGCCGGGCCGAGCCGGGGCGGTCCGGGCCGAGCCGAGCCGAGCCGGACCGAACCGGGCCGGGCGGAGCCGGAGCGAGCCGGGCCGAGCCGAACCGAACCGAGCCGAACCGAACCGGACCGAGCCGGGCCGGGACGGGACGAGCCGAACCGAACCGGACCGAGCCGGTCCCGTACGGGCCCGAGTCCGTACCGAACCGGTTCCGTACGGCCCGGTTCCGTACGAACAGTGCGCCGGGCGGATCCGGGACCCGTCCCGGGAGACCGGTCCCACCATGGCGGCGACCACGACCCTCCCTCACAGGAAGAGACCGCGATGGAACACCCGCCGCGCCCCGAACCGGAGCCGCCCGTACCGGAGTCGGCCCCGCCGCCGGTTCCGCCCGTGCCGCCCGACGCCCCCTGCCACCCCGTCCCCGTCCCCGTCTCCGTCCCCGGCGTACGATCCGCCCGCCGTCGCGCTCGGCAACGCCTCCATGCTCGGCCTCGGCTACCTCATGCTGGGGCGGTACCGGCTCGCCGTCACCGCGCTCGCGGCCACCATCGCGCTCGGCTGCCTGGTGGTCGAGGTCGCCCGGCCGTGGTTCGAGATCCTCGTCCTGGTGTGGTGGGCGGCGGTCGTCGCGCACGGCTGGTTCCTGGCGGGCGGGCGCCGGGCCACCCGGGCACCGGATGGTCCGCGGCGCGCGGGCGGCGCGTGGGCGCGCTCGGCGTCACCGCCGCGGTCCTGCTGTCCGTGGGGCTGCTGCGGTACGACGTCTCCGGGATCGAGCAGGACGTCACCGACGCCCGCGAGCGCGGCGACTGCGCCGGGTCGAACGGGCCCAGCGCGACGTGTGGTTCGGCCACCGCGTGGCCGACGCCCCGGCGGCGGAGCGGGGCGACACGAGCGTCCGGGCCTGCCACCGGCTGCGCACGGCCGCCGCGGAGCTGCGCGAGGGGCTGACCGGTGACACCGAGGCACTGGAGCGGGGCTTCGGCGTCCTCGCCTCCGTCCTCGACAAGCCCGGCAACGCGCGGACGGTCGACACGACCCTGAACACGTTCCTGCGCGGCCTGCCCGCCGAGGACCCTGCCGTACCGTCACCGTCACCGACTGGCTCCGCCACCGGCGGCCGACCCACGACGCGCTGGACCGGGCCACCGGTGCCGTCGCGCGCACCGCGCCCGCCGCGCTCGTCGGCTGCGGGGACTCGCTGATGGACCACGACGAGTGGAAGAAGGCGCGGGCGCGCTACCGGCAGTTGCTCGACCAGTACCCCGACGACGAACGGACGGCCGCCGCGCTCGAGGGCGTCAAGCAGGCCACGCTCACCATCGAACTGGACCACGTCGAGGACCTGTTGGAGGGTCGACGGACACCCAGCCCGAGTACTGCTCGTCCCCGGCGAAGTACGGCGGCGCCCCGTCCTACCGCAAGGGCACCAACCGCGCGCTGTTCTACGGCAACGACGAGTACACCGACAAGCTCCCCGGCGCCTGGCGGGCCAAGGACGCCGCCCACGCCGCGCTCATAATCTGCGCGGGCGAGGACGAGGACGGAACCTCCGTACAGACCTGCCCGTACGACAGCAAGATCGGCACCAACTTCCCCACGGACGTGACCTTCCACAAGATCGCGATCCCGGTGAAGGTCTACGCGCTGCGCACCGGGAAGCTCGTGGCCGACCGCACGGTGCAGATCAGCGGCGGCAGTTGCCCGCAGACCCTGGAGTACACCACCTACGGCCCCACCGACCTCGGCCCGCCGTCGGACGTGTACGTCTCCGCGTCCAAGTCCGACGTCCAGGCCGGGTTCAGGTCGCTGATCAAGCGGTGACGGCGGGCCCGCCAGAACGCGGGGCGCCGGAACGCGGGGCGCGGGGTCAGCCGCCGGAGGTGTCCAGCTCCGCGTCCGCGCTCACGCACGTCCGGTCGTACGGGTCGGCGAGCCAGTTGTCCGGCAGCACGACCCGGTTGCGGCCCGACGTCCGGCCGCGCGGGCCGTCGGCGCCGACCGGCCACGGCTGGTCGAGGTCCAACTCGGCGGTGAGGTCGGCCAGTTCCGCCAGCGAGGACGTGAGGGCGAGCCGCCCGCGCATCTCGGAGCCGACCGAGAAGCCCTTGGTGTACCAGGCGACGTGCTTGCGGAAGTCGATGACGCCCCGCGCCTCGTCCTCCAGCCAGTGCGCCAGCAACTCCGCGTGGCGCAGCATGACGGCGACGACCTCGCGCAGCGTCGGCCGCGCGTACGTACGCTCCCCGGCCCCGCCCCGGCACCTCCGGCACCCTCCGCACCTCCGGCACCCTCGGCGTCGAACGCCGCCACCAGGTCGCCGAACAGCCAGGGCCGCCCCAGGCAGCCGCGTCCGACGACCACCCCGTCGCAGCCGGTCTCGCGGACCATCCGCAGCGCGTCGTCGGCCGACCAGATGTCACCGTTGCCGAGCACCGGGATCTCGGGCACGGCCTCCTTCAGCCGGGCGATGGCCTCCCAGTCGGCGGTGCCGCCGTAGTGCTGGGCGGCGGTACGGCCGTGCAGCGCGACGGCCGTGACCCTCCTCGACCGCGATCCGGCCCGCGTCGAGATACGTGAGGTGGTCGTCGTCGATGCCCTTGCGCATCTTGATGGTGACGGGCAGCCCGTCCGCGCCGGTCACCGCCTCGCGCAGGATGGAGCGCAGCAGGTGCCGCTTGTACGGCAGCGCGGAGCCGCCGCCCTTGCGGGTCACCTTGGGCACGGGGCAGCCGAAGTTCAGGTCGATGTGGTCGGCCAGGTCCTCGTCCACGATCATGCGGACGGCCTTGCCGACGGTGGCCGGGTCCACCCGTACAGCTGGATGGAGCGGGGCCGCTCCCCGCGTCGAAGTGGATCAGCCGCATGGTCTTGGCGTCCCGCTCGACCAGCGCCCGGGTCGTGATCATCTCGCTGACGAACAGGCCCCGGCCACCGGAGAACTCCCGGCACAGCGTGCGGAACGGCGCGTTGGTGATCCCGGCCATCGGGGCCAGAACGACCGGTGGCTGGACGGTGTGCGGTCCGATGCGCAGCGTCATGGGAGGAGCTTCCTGGGGTCGGGGGCGGGAGCGGGTACGGAACCCCATTGTCCCGCACCCGCTCCTCGGGGATGTCCGGTCCGGCAGGCGGGACGGGCGGGGACAGGGCGGGCCTGGCCCGACACACGGTTGTAACGTTCAAGCATGTCTGAGCTGAGCCACCGACGGCGCCTGCTGGTGCTGGCCATCTGCTGTATGAGCCTGCTGATCGTCAGTCTGGACAACACCGTCCTGAACGTGGCTCTGCCGTCGATGCGGCAGGACCTGGACGCCTCGGTCTCCGGCATGCAGTGGACGATCGACGCCTACACCCTGGTCCTGGCCGCGCTGCTGATGCTCGCGGGCTCCACCGCCGACCGGCTCGGCCGCAGACGGGTCTTCCAGTCGGGGCTGGTGATATTCACCCTCGGCTCGGCGCTGTGCAGCGTGGCCCCAACCTGACCTGCCTGGTGCTGTTCCGGATGGTGCAGGCGATCGGCGGCTCGATGCTCAACCCCGTCGCGATGTCGATCATCACCAACACCTTCACCGACCCGCGCGAGCGGCCCGCGCGATCGGCGTCTGGGGCGGGGTGGTCGGCATCAGCATGGCGGCCGGGCCGATCGTCGGCGGGGTGCTGGTGGAGTCGGTCGGCTGGCGGTCGATCTTCTGGATCAACCTGCCCGTGGGCGTCGCGGCGCTGGCGCTGACCGCCCGCTACGTACCGGAGTCGCGCGCCCCGAAGCCGCGGCGGCCCGACCCGGTGGGGCAGCTGCTGGTCATCGCCCTGCTCGGCTCGCTCACCTACGCGATCATCGAGGCGCCGGACAAGGGCTGGGGTTCGCCGCTGATCATCGGCTGCGCGGCGGTCGCGGTCCTCGCGCTCGTGACGCTGCTGCGCTACGAGCCGCGGCGCCCGGAACCCTGATCGACCTGCGGTTCTTCCGCAGCGCGCCGTTCAGCGGCGCCACGGTGGTCGCGGTGAGCGCCTTCGCCGCGCTCGCCGGGTTCCTCTTCGTGAACACCCTCTACCTCCAGGACGTACGGGGCCTGTCGGCGCTGCACGCGGGCCTGTGGATGCTGCCGATGGCGGCCATGACGCTGTTCTGCGCGCCGCTGTCGGGGCGGTTGGTCGGCAACCGGGGCCCGCGGCTGTCGCTGCTGCTGGCCGGGGTGGCGATGGTGGCGAGCGGGTGCTCTTCGCGGGCTTCTCCGCGGAGTCCACGGACGCGCTGCTGTTCACCGGGTACGTGCTGTTCGGCATCGGCTTCGGCCTGGTCAACGCCCCCATCACCAACACCGCCGTCTCCGGCATGCCGCGCGCCCAGGCGGGCGTGGCCGCCGCCGTCGCCTCGACCAGCCGCCAGGTCGGCCAGTCCCTCGGGTCGCCGTCATCGGCGCCGTACTCGCCTCGGGCGCGGCGGCGCGGCGGCCGGGAGCGTGGGCGGTACGGGCGGGAGCGCGGAGTCCGCGTTCGCGGACGCCGCGCGTCCGGCGTGGTGGATCATCACCGGGTGCGGGGTGGTGGTGCTGCTGCTCGGCTGGCTGACGACGGGCGGCTGGGCGCGCGGTACGGCACGGCGGGCGGCGGTGCTCTTCACGGAGGAGGAGGAGGAGGACGCGGCAGCACCGGCGGGCGGGGCGCGGCGTATCACTGAGCGCGAGCCCGGGGGCGCGGGCCGGAGAGGCAGTCCTCTCAGCCTCCGACGCCGTACAACGCCCGTACAAGCCGGTCGTTTTCCGGGCCGGGACCGGCGGGGAAGGGCGCCCGGCGGTGGGTGTAGCCGTAGGCCAGACCGTTGCGCGGGTCGGCGAACGCCTGCTGGCCACCGGCGCCGCTGTGCCCGAACGAGCCCTGCCCGAGCTGCGGGTAGTACTCGGCCGTGGCGTGGAAGCCGAGGGTGAAGGCCCGGTGGAAGCCCAGGACCACGTCACGGCCGACGGACTGGATCTGCCCGACGGCACCGACGGTTTCCGGCCTGAGCAGCGGGGCCGCGCCGTCCACCGAGCCGATCGCCACCGCGTACATGCGGGCGAGACCTCGCGCCGAGGCGACGCCGCCGAAGGAGGCGGGCCCGAGGGCCCGTACGAGCGGCGAGTTGGGCAACTCCCAGATCTGCGGGGCCTTGGGGTGGTTGCGGTTGAACGCGATGCCGTTGAGGCTGTTGGCGCCGCTCTCGTTGGCCGCCATCTCGGCCAGCCGCTCGGGTGTGGCCGTCATGGGCTGCGCGCTCAGGAAGCGGGCCTCGTGCTCGGCGGGCAGGCCGAGGTGGAAGTCCACTCCGTAGGCGTCGCGCAGGCGCCGCGCGAAGAGTTCCTGCACGCTGCTCCCGGTGACGCGGCGCACCACCTCGCCGGTCAGCGCCCCGATGACCAGCACGTGGTAGCCGAACGCGCTGCCCGGCCGCCAGTACGGGCGCTGCGCGCCCAGCCGCTCGGCCACGACGCGGTCATCGGCGACCTCCTCCAGCGTGAAGCCGTCGTCCGCGCCCACCAACCCGGCCTGGTGGGCCAGGAGTTGGCGCAGGGTGATGTCCCGCTTGCCCGCCGCGCCGAACTGCGGCCAGTAGTGGCTGACCTTCTGCTCGGGGTCGAGCACGCCCTCGTCCACGAGTGACGCCACGACCAGGTGCGCCGCGCCCTTGCTCGCGGAGTAGGCACCCAGGAGCGAGTCACCGGTGACGTCGGGGCCGGTCCACAGGTCGACGACCCGCTCGCCGTGGCGGTAGGCCACGACCTGTGCGGCGTAGTCGTCGCCCTGTCCGGTCGCGACCGCCGCGAACTCCTCGCGCACCGGCTCGTAACCCTCGGCGACCGTTCCTGGATCGTGCCGCTCACCGTCACCACCGCTTCCTCACAGCTCTGGATAGCTCTGGCGTGATCCGCCCGTGCGCACGACCGTAACACCATTAGTGGCCACTGGTCACTAATGTGGATGCCATGGTCCGCCTGCTGCCGCCCGCTGACATGACCGATGACATGACCGATGAATGACGGCCTTGTACTGTTCCGGACATGGCCGATGCCGCGACAGCCCGACAGCGCGCGGGCGCCCGGACGCCCGGGCGCCCCGCGCAGATCAGTCGCGAACGGATCGTGGACGCCGCCCTGTCGGCCGAGAACATCGACACGTTGACCATGCGGGAGCTGTCCGCCCGCCTGGGCGTGACGCACGGCGCGCTCTACCGCTGGGTGAAGAACCGCGACGAACTGCTCGGCCTCATCAGCGAGGTGATCGTCGACCGCATCCTCCCGGCGGAGGGCCCGCGCGACTCCCAGTGGCGCCCCTGGCTGGCAACCGTCGCCTGGGCCATGCACGACCAGTTCCTCGCGGTCCCCGGATACGCCACCCGCATCTCCGCCCCCACCGCCACGACCCCGCTCCTTCGGGCGGCTCCGTACGGAAGTCACCACCGCGTTCACCGAGGCGGGCGTCACGCCCGCGTTGGCCGAGCAGAGCTGGTACATCTTCATCACGTCGGTCGTCAGCTGGCTCGCCGTCCAGGAGAACCCCTCGACCTAGGCGACAGCGCGCCCCGCTTCGAGCTGTTCCTCGACACCCTCCTCCGCGGCCTCCCGGCCCGGGAACCGGGCGCCACGCGACACTTGGGGTGACGCGGGCGGGCGGCTTGACCGTGGGGGCGCGAGCCAAGTGCCAGGGTCTCGGCCTCCTCCCGCCATCTCCGCGACCTTGCCGTCAGCGGTCAGTTCCGCTTCCGTACCGTCGCGCGCCGTTGACGCTCCGTGTCGTACGTCACTAGCGTCGTGACATCTGTCCGAATAGAGAAGATTCGGGGCGGTCATGGACCGTGGGTGGGAAGTCGATCCTTCAGCCTCATTCGCGCGACGTCTGGGAAAGTCGGCTCAGGAGGCGGAAGTTTCGAAGAAGAAGAACGGCTGCCCGGACATCTGGGAACTCGACAACGGAGATGTCGCGGTGATCGGCAGGGAGTGCACGGAAGCGTACAGATCACGCCTTCCGGAAGGCGTGACCGTCGCGCCGGACGAGCGTCTCGTCATCATCCGGGCGCATGCTGCGGCTCGCGAAGCCGGACATCCCCGATGCTTGATCTCGGTGACCTGCGTCTGGACCCGTCGCGAGGGTCTACCTCCCTCTGGACGCCTACGACAACGACTTCGAGGAACGCGAGAGCGCCGCGCGTGATCACGGCTCGTGGAAGTTCGAGCGACGCCAGCACTTCGAGGAGCAGGACGACCCCAGCCGGGACGCGCTCGGCCAAGGTCGTTGGGATGAGGCGCTGCGGCTCCTGGAGGAGGAGCGGAGCCATTGGGCGGCCATCGCGCAGGAGGACGAGCGACGCGGCACGCCTTTCCGGCGCGTCCGCGTCGTGGAGACCCCTCACTCCCTACATGCAATGGGAGTTGCACGCCCTGAGTGTGCAGGCGATAGCCGGTATGGGCGTTCGGGTCGTCGACGCCGAGCAATTGCGCTCGTTGGAGCGGATCCGCCCGCTGCCGGAAGTGGTCGTCATCGGGGGCAGGTGCTCTACGAGGTGATGTACACGGAGACGGGCGTACTGAAAGGGGAGGCGGTTCGTCGGCGCCGAATTCGCGGCCAGCTGGGAGAGGTTCATCGAGGATCTCTATACGACCGGTGAGGACGTGACCTCCTACGTCGAGCGATACGTGGCGGGCTGCCACGGCCGAAACTCGGTCTGGACACGGAGTGATCGGCGGGAGCGGCGAAGAACGCGAGGAAAGAAGGGGTTACCCGGAGGAACGTGGTCGGATATATCGGGATCGTCCCGTGACGTGGTGCAGGCCGGAGGTGTCAGCGGCGGGTGCACTTCCACCACCACGGGAACCGAGGGCCGGGAATGTCGCCGCCGCGGCAACTTCCGGCCGACATACGAGGCTTCGTCAATCGCATGGACGAATTGGAGCGGCTGAACGCCGTGCTGCCAGGCCGGGACGGCGAAGCCGTGGTGGTCTCCGTCTGTGTGATCGCCGGTACCGCGGGGCGGGAAAGACATCACTCGCCCTGCACTGGGCGCACCGGGTCAGAGACCGTTTCCCCGACGGGCAACTCCACGTCAATTTGCGGGGTTACGATCCGCAGGAACCCGTCACCGCGCGGGAGGCGCTGCACCGCTTTCTCACCGCACTCGGCGTTCCCTCCGACGCCGTGCCGCCGGACGTCGATGCCGCAGCCGCGCTGTATCGGTCTCTGCTTGCCGACCGCCGAGTTCTCGTTGTCCTCGACAATGCCTCCGGCGTCGGCCAGGTTCGTCCGCTCCTGCCCGGCGGTGATCGTTGTCTGACCATCGTGACCAGCCGTAACCGGCTGTCGGGATTGGCCATAAGGGATGGCGCGCACCGCCTCACCCTGGGAACCCTGCCCGAGGCCGAAGCCGTGGCGTTACTGCGGGTGGTGACGGCTGGACTGCGTCCGCAGGACGGTGAGGAGAAGCTGTCGGAACTCTCGCGCCTGTGCGCGAGGCTGCCGCTGGCCCTGCGCATCGCGGCGGAGCGGGCGGCGAGCCATCCGCACATGCGGCTGGAAGAGTTGATCGCCGACCTGCGGGACGAATCCGCGCTGTGGGACGCGCTCAGCTCCGGTGTCGAGGGGACGAGGAGGACGAAGAGGAGGTCGAGGCCGTGCGGACGGTATTCGCCTGGTCCTACCGGGCGTTGCCCGCCGAGGCTTCGCGCGTCTTCCGCTTGCTCGGGCTGCATCCGGGCCCCACCCTCGGGACGGGTGCCGTCTCCGCGTTGGCGGGCATCAGCGTGCGCCGTGCCCGGCAGAGACTCGACGTGCTGGTGGGCGCCCACCTCGTGGAGCAGACCGCGCCGGACCGGTACGAGTTCCACGACCTCTTGCGCGTCTACGCGGCGGACAGGGCGCGCGAGGAAGAGACCGACGGCTCACGCCGCGCGGCCCTGCGACGGCTGCTGGACTGGTATCTCCGTACGGCGGACGCGGCGCAGCAGTGGCTCGAACCGAGCGAACGACGCGTGCCGCTGCCGCACTGCGGTGATGGCGTGGAACCGCCTCGTTCGCCACGTATGACCAGGCCGTGGCGTGGTCGGAGCAGGAGAAGGTCAACATCCTGCCCGCGGTGCGCGCCGCCGAGGCCGCCGGTATGGACGGCCACGCGTGGCGACTGGCCGCGGTGTGGGAGAACGGGCAGCCGCCGTCCGCCCCGGCCGCCGAGTGGCTGCCCATCGGCCAGATCGGCTTGTCCGCCGTGCGGAGGGTCGGCGACCGCGCGGGGAGGCCGGGCTCCTCGACAGCTTGGGAATCGGCTACCGGCGGATCAACCAGTCCGCGCGGAGCCTGATCCACCACGAGGAGGCGCTACGGATCTGGCGAGAGCTGGGCGACCGGCACGGCGAGGCGGTGACGCTGAACTCGCTCGGCCTGCTGCACCTGCGCGCACGCCGACTTCCAGAGGCCGAGGGCATGTTGCGCGAGGCCCTGACCGGCTTCCGGGAGACGGGCGATGCAGGTTGGCAGGCCGTGGTCCTCTCCAACCGTGGGCGGGCCCGACAGGACGCCGGGCTGCTGGCCGAAGCGGCCGACGACGTACGGAACGCCATCGTCGCGCACCGCGAGCAGGGAGACAGCGCGAGCGTGGGCGACGCCCTGTCGATCCTCAGCGCCGTGCACCTCGACCGCGACGAGCCCGAGGAGGGAATGCGGGCGGCGCAGGAAGCACTCGACATCGCGCTGGATCTACGCGACCACACCCTGGAGGGGTACTGGCTGCTGACCCTGGGCGCCGCCCAGTTGGCGCTCGGACAGTTCGGAGCCGCCCTGGAGTCCTACCAGCGGTCGGCCGCGTTGCATCGCCGCCTTGGCGATCGCAGTCGTGAGGCGCTGGCCTGGGAGGGACGGGAGAGGTGTACGCGCGGCTTGAGCGATACGAGGAAGCAGCGGCCTTTCACCAGCAGGCGGCGGCTGTGCACCGAGAGCTGGGCGATGCCTGGCACGAAGCGATCGCCCTGGACGGCCTGGCCGCATCCCTTGAGGCCGACCGGCCGGAAGAGGCCCGTCGGCGCTGGGGCGACGTGCTGCACCTCCTCGCGGGGTTCGACGACCCGTGCGCGCTTGAGCTGCGGGCGCGCGCGGAAGCAAGGCGTGGGACGTGAGCCGTCGCGGGTGCGGCACCCTTCGCCGTAAGGCCGCCCCGGCGACGCGTCTCAGAGCGTGAGGACGAGCTTGCCCTGGAGGTGGCCCGCGTCGAGCGACCGGTGCGCGTCGGCTACGCGCTCGAACGGGAACGTCTCCCGCACATGGACCCGGAGCCCGCCCTGTTCCGCGAGTTCGGCGAGACCGCGCAGGCCGACCGGGTCGGGGTCGACCGCGATGCCGCTGAAGCGCATGCCCGCCGCCTCGTACGTGGCGATGAGCTTCGCGTCCTCCTCGGCGACCGCCGTCAGCAGGTGACCGCCGGGGCGGAGCACGTCGAGCGACCGCTCGGCGGTGTCGCCGCCGATCGTGTCGAGTACGACGTCGACGTCGCGGACCGCCTCGGTGAAGTCGACCGCCGTGTAGTCGATCACCTCGTCGGCGCCGCACCCTCGACGAACTCCCGCTTGCCCGCGCTGGCCGTCGCGATCACGTACGCGCCGAACGCCTTCGCGATCTGGATCGCGACGTGGCCGACCCGCCGCCACCGCCGTGGATCAGGACGCGGTCGCCCTCGGTCACGCCGCCGAGGTCGACGAGGCCCTGCCACGCGGTCAGTCCGACGGTCGGCAGCGCCGCCGCCTCGACGTGCGAGAGCGACGCGGGCTTGCGTACGAGGTGCAGCGCGGGCGCGGACACGACCTCGGCGTACGCGTTCGCCGCACGCGGGAACAGCGGCATCCCGAACACCTCGTCGCCGGGCCGGAACCGCCACGTCTGCGGCGCCTCCCCGACCACGCCGCTGATGTCCCAGCCGAGGGTGAACGGCGGCTGGCCCACCAGCGGGAACTCCCCGGCGCGCAGGCGCGCCTCCAGCGGGTTCAGCCCGATCGCCCTGACGCGGACGGGCACCTCGGTCGGAAGGGTTGGGGCTCGGGCGCGTCCACGATCGTGAGCACCTCGGGACCGCCGAACGTTTGCTGTGTGACGACTCGCATGACTGGCATGGCGTGCTAACTCTCCTGCGTTCTCAAAGGGGAGAGAAACCAGGCTAGGTAGCCGACAGGAACCCCAGGTACCTTTGGTCCCATGAGCGGTTTCGGCCCCGGCGCCCCTTCCTCGCCGACTGTCCCGCGCGTCTGACCGTCGAGTTGCTCGCCGACAAGTGGACGGCGGTCGTGCTCTACGGCCTCAGCAGGGGCCCGGTACGCCACGGCGAGCTGGTCGAGCTGATCGGCGGCATCTCCCGCAAGATGCTCACCCAGACGCTCCGGCGCCTCGAAGCCCACGGACTCATCCGCCGCCACGCCTACGCCGAGGTGCCGCCCCGCGTCGAGTACGAGCTGACCCGCTCGGGGCGACGCTGATCGATCCGATCCACGCGCTGACCGAGTGGGCGAGGGCGCACGGCGACGCGGTGCTCGACGCGCTCGACGCCGCCCCTGAGCCGGTCACCCACCGCGACAGCGACTGAGGTCCCCGGCAGGGATCGGCCGGCCGTCACCGGCCCGTCACGCCCCGGTGAAAGTCCGGTAGGGCCATGCGGCAGATGCGGGCCCAGGTGGAGAGGTACTGCTTGAGGAGGGACCCGTGGTGTACGGGATGCCGTGGGCGGTGAGGACTTCGCGGACGCGGGGGCGATCTCGGCGTAGCGGTTGCTGGGCAGGTCCGGGAAGAGATGGTGCTCGATCTGGTGGCTGAGGTTGCCGGTGAGGACGTGAAGGACGGCGCCGCCTTCGATGTTGGCCGATCCGAGGGCCTGGCGCAGGTACCACTGGCCGCGGGTCTCGTGCTCGGTCTCCTCCTCGGTGAAGGAGCGGACGCCTTCGGGGAAGTGGCCGCAGAAGATCACGGCGTGGGCCCACAGGCTGCGCGCGGTGTTGGCGGTGACGTTGCCGAGCAGGCAGGGCACGGCGGACGGGCCCGCGAGCAGCGGGAAGAGCACGTAGTCCTTGGCCGCTTGACGGACTCCCTTGCGCACGGTGTCGGCGGCGTCGCGAAGGAAGGTCCACGGGGATTTGCGGCGCTGAAGAACGGCGTCGGCCTCCAGGTCGTACAGGGCGGCCAACCACTCGAAGAAGGGCGCGCCCAGGGCCGTGTAGAGGGGCTGGAGGAGGTAGCCGGGGTGCCACGGCTGGTCCTTGCTCATCCGCAGCACGGTGAATCCGAGGTCGCGGTCGCGACCGACGACGTTGGTCCAGGTGTGGTGGATGTGGTTGTGGGTGTGCTTCCAGGCGGAGGCCGGGGTCGGGTTGTCCCATTCCCAGGTGGTGGAGTGGATCGCCGGGTCGCGCATCCAGTCCCACTGGCCGTGCATGATGTTGTGCCCGAGTTCGAGGTTCTCCAGGATCTTGGCAGTGGCGAGAGCGGCCGTGCCCGCGAACCAGGCCGGGGGCAGCAGGGAGACCGCCAGAGCGGCGCGTCCGCCGATCTCCAGACTGCGGTGGACGGCCACGACGGTGTGGATAGCGGGCGTCCTCGGCGCCACGGCGGGCGAGGACATCGGCACGGATACGGTCGAGCGCACGGCCCAGAGCTTCGGTGTCCGTGCCCGCGAGGGCATGTCGGACGGCGAGGGCGGGCGGGTGACGAGGGCGCGGCGGGCGGCGAGGGCATGTCGGACGGCGAAGGCACGTCGGACGGCGAAGGCACGTCGGACGGCGAAGGCACGTCGGACGGCGAAGGCACGTCGGGCGCATCGGGCTGGACCGGCTCGGTCGAAATGGCTGTGACCACGGTGAACGGCTCCTCCGGTGAGGCGCGCAGGGACACACAGGGTGTCAGGGCGGACGCGGTGCTTCAGAGGTCGAGCGTGACGGGGCCGCAGGCGGCCGAGACGCACGTCTGGATCAGATCGCCCGGCTCGCCGTGCACCTCCCGGTACGCAGATCCCGGACCCGGCCGTGCAGCAGCGGGCTGACGCAGCCGAAGCAGATGCCCATCCGGCAGCCGCTCGGCATGTCCACCCTGCCGCCTCCCCGACGTGGAGCAGTGGCGTACCGGCGCCACCGGTGCTCTCCACCTCGCTCGCGGCGAAGCGCACGCGCGCCCCGGGTAGTGCCGCCGGTGGCACCGCCGGTGGCACCACCCGCGGTATCGGACGGCACAAGTGGTGTGGGCCGGAACCGCTCAAGATGAAGGCGCTCGGCCAGCCCCTCCACTGCCCAGAGCCGCTCGGCGGACTCCAGCAGCGCCTCGGGGCCGCAGGCCCAGGTGGCGCGCTCGCGCCAGTCCGTACAGACGGCTGGCAGCCGCGCCAAGCTGAGGCGGCCGACCGGACGGGTTCCGGCGCGAGTGTGGTGTTCGTGCAGCCGGAACCAGGGCAACCGCTCGGCCATCGCCCGCAGTTCCGGGCCGAAGACCGTGCGGTCGGGGTCGGGCGCGGAGTGCACCAGCAGTACGTCGGTGCCCTCCGCGAACCCTCACCACTGTCGCGGGCGCGCAACATGGCCATGACCGGGGTGATGCCGATCCCGGCGGTGAGCAGCAGCAGTCGCCGGGGAGGCCGGTCGGGCAGGTGGAAGTCGCCCTGGGCCGGGCCGAGGCGCAGCACGTCCCCGGGCGGGCGCGGTGGGCCAGGTACCGGGAGACGCGGCCGTCCGGCAGGGCCCTGACCGTGATCGCGACCGGGGCGCCGGGCCTGCCGGGCGGCGTGGTGAGCGAGTAGGCGCGCCAGTGCAGCACCCCGTCGATCCGCACCCCTACCGGCACGTACTGCCCGGCTCTACGGGCGGGTTGCCAGCCGTGGCCGGGGCGGATGACCAAGGTCGACGCGTCCGTGGTCTCCGCCCGTACCTCCTCCACCCGCCCGGCTGGCCACCGCCGTGACAGCAGCGGATCGGCCAGCGCCAGGTAGTCGTCCGGGAGCAGGGGCGTGGTCAACCGTCCCGCCGCTCCCCGTACCAGGCGGACGACCCCTCGGACAGCACACTGCGACGCAAGAGACGGGCCATGCTCCAGACGTCCTCTCCTCATCGACGAGAGACCTGATCACTGGGCTGGGGCGGTGCGCGGTACGGCGAGCGGTACGGCGGGTGCTACGGCGAGCGGTACGGCGAGGGAGACCGTCCACTTTCACGAGACCAGGGGCAGAAGGCAAAGCGGCAGGGCGGTTATGCGCCGTACGTACGCGCGCGTTGGCTTTGGGGCGCCCTGGTGCGTGGGGCGCCAGCCGGGTACGGGGTCGGTGCCGGCTCGGGGTGTCTCCTCGGTCGGCGAACGTGGCACGTAGTTTTCCCGGCGCGGGCCGGATAGTTCGCCGCTCTGCGGGGACACCCCGAACCGTCCCTCCCGCCGTCCTCGCGACCTCCCGGTCAGCCGTCAACTCCGTGTCCAGCGCTGGGCCGCCGAGCCGTCGCACGCCTCGGTGGTCGGGTTGTTCACGGAGAGGGCGGACACGGTGAGGCAGCCGTTCGTGGTCGCGTTCTTGATCGTGCCGCCCGATCCCGAGCGCCACTCCTGCCCGGAGTTGCTGCCGCAGGTGAACGAGAAGACGGGGTGCCCGATCGTGGTGACGTAAAGGCAGCCCTTGGTCCGCTTGTTGACGATCCGGAACTCGCCGCCGGAGAGGCTCTTGTACGACCAAGTCGCGCCGTCGCCGGAGCAGGCGCCGTCGTAGGGGCGTCGCTCATCTCGGCGGTCAGGCAGTTGCCGGTCTTGGCGTTGACGATGTGGAAGCTGCCCGAGGGCGAACCGCCGCCGTCTCCCCACCGCCACCGCCGCCGCCACCAGCGCCACCGTCGCCGCCACCGCCACCATCACCGCCGCCGCCGCCATCGCCGGAATCCCCGAGTCGTTGCCCGATCCGCCGCCGCCCCTTGTTCTCGTCGGAGTCCCCGCCGCCCCCACCGGCCGCCGAGGAGTCGGACTTCCCCGCCCCGGCTTGTCCGACGCGTCCTTGCTCGCGGACTCCGAGGGCTTCGCGCTGGGATCCTTCGGCGCCGATCCCTTCGGGGTCTTCGTCCCGCTGGTCGTGGCGGACGCCGTCGCGGAGGTGGACGGGTGCGCCTCGGCCTCCCGTCGGGCGACATGACGTACGGCATGAGCCGGAAGGCGATGGGCGCGCTGGCCGCCAGCACCACCGGCAGGGCGAAGAGCAGCACCCTGTTTCGTCTGCTCGGTTCCTTGCGTTCCTTTTCGGCTCCACCGGCTCCGAAGGAACCGAAGGCTCCACCACCGGCTCCGGCGTCCTCGCCGCGAACTCCGCCCGTTCGGCGAGCAGTTCCGACACCGCCACCGGCCACAAGGACGCTCCGGACGACTCGGACGGTACGTGCGGCGCGGCCAGCGCGACGAGTTCCGCCGGGGTCGGCCGACCCTCGTGGTCCTTGTCCAGGCACGCCGCCACGGCCTCCGCGAGCGCCGGGTCCACCGCCCGCAGCGGCTCCAGGTCGGGTTCCTCGTGCACGATGCGGTACAGCACCGCGTGCCCCGCCTCGTCGCCGAACGGCGGGTGCCCCGAGGCCGCGAACGCCACCACCGCGCCCAGCGCGAAGACGTCCACGGCCGCGGTCGACGTCCGCGCCCCGGTGGCCTGTTCCGGCGACATGTACGCGGGCGTGCCCACGGCCAGGCCCGTCATCGTCAACTGGCTCTGGTCGGCGGCCCGCGCGACGCCGAAGTCGATGAGGGTGAGGCCGTCGCTCGTGAGCATCACGTTGGACGGCTTCAAGCCCCGGTGGACCATGTCCCGTTCGTGCACCGCGACCAGCGCCTCCGCCGCCTCGTGCAGCAGCGGCCACAGCGACTCGGCGGGCAGCGGCCCGTGCAGGTCGACCGCCTCGCGCAGGGTCAGCCCCGGCACGTACGCGGTGGCGAACCACGGCGGCTTCGCCGACCGGTCACCGGCGAGCAGCGGCGCGGTCGCGCGCGCGGGCAGCCGGGCCAGGTTGTCCAACTCGTGCCCGAAGCGCCGCAGGAAGTCCTGGTCCTCGCCGACGACCGAGGGCAGGAGTTGCTTGACGGCCGCGTAACTCCCTCGTGGACACCGAGGTAGACCCGGCCCATGCCCCGGCGCCGAGGCGTCCGATCAGCGGGATGGGTCCGATGCGCTGTGGGTCGTCGTCCTGGAGCGGCGCGGCTCCACTGCCCGTGAGATCGGGCCCGGACTCGTCGGGCATCGCGTCCTCAACGGGCATGGGAACCAAGGCCGATCAGGCAGTACACGTACTGGTTGATGGTCGCTCCGCCGTAGGTGTATTCGTGCGAAAAGGCGTACTGAGTGTTCGAGTTACTCTCGCACTCGCCCAGGTCTGACGTCATCGGGAAAGTCTGGATCACTTTGTAGTGCGCGTCGGTGGCGGAGCAGGAGACCTCGTCGACCCGCTGACCGCCTGCGCGGTGGTGGAGGCGGGAAGCGTTCCGTTCAGGCAGGTGCCGGAGTCGTACGGGTCCGGCTCCTCCGCGCTCTCGGACGCGTACGGGTCGTACGGGTCGTACGGCTCAGATGACTCGGACGACTCGCCCCCGTAGGCGAGTCGTACGAGTCATCCGAGTCGTACGTGTCACTCGGCGTCGGGGACGGGGACGTCTCCGCGTACGGGTCCCCGCCACGTACTGGTTGTCGGCCGTCGACGACGACGCCGGTGCCGCGTCCGAGGAGGACGAGGACGACGAGGACGAGTCGTCGTCCGTGACCACGCTGATCAGCACCAGGACCACCGCCGCCGCGCCGACGGCCGCGAGCACCCGCTTCCCCGCCCGCCGTCTCGGCGACTCCTCGACCACCCGGATGTGCAGGACCACCACGCGATCGCCCACAGTCGCCCGGACGCGGTCGCCGTCCGAGACGTGCGGCACGCGGACGCGCGCCTCATCACCGGTCGACAACCGGACAGTTCGCACCGTGCCGCCCTCGGCCTCCCGCGGGTGAGGGTCAGGGGATCTCCGGTATCCGTGCTCCTTGCATGCCCGCAAGTGTGCGTCGCCAGCCGCCTAATTGGAGTACGTTTCTGAAAGCTCCTCTAGAACTTCACCTCATCCAGAAGCGGAACCACCGTGTTCTACGCTGTTGGCGACCCGTTCGTCACGATCCGTCACGATGCCCCAGCCCTCGTTCCCTCAGCCCCTTCTCCACAGATCGGTCACCCATGAGCCCCAGCAGCAGCGTGGCGAGGCCACGGTCGAACTGCTCCTCGACGCCGCCCTCCGGGTTTACGCGGAGTCGGGCGAGCAGGGCCTGACAGTGAACGCCGTGACCAAGGCCAGCGGCGTCAGCCTGGGCAGCCTCTACCACCACTTCGGCTCCATCGACGGCCTCGTCGAGTCGCTGCTGACGCGCTGGACGGGACGGCTGCTGGACGAGTTGGTCGACGCCCTGGGGCACTCCCGCACCGCCGGACCGGCGTCCGCGCCCTGGTCCGCGCCTACCTGGCCTTCGTCCGGGAGCAGCCGACCGCCGCGCTGCTGCTGCACTCCGCCCGCGCCGACCACGCCATGATGGCGCGGGCCCACGCTCCGCGAGACCCAGGAGGCGAGGCTGACGCCGCTGGCCGTCTGGGCGCGGACGTACGTGGAGAAGGGCGAGATCGCGGAGTTGCCCCTGCCCTTGATCGAAACCCTCGTGATGGCCCCGGTCACCGCCATCACCCGCCGCTCGCTGACGCTCGGGGACGTCGACCTCAGGGAGGCGGAACGACTGCTGCCGGACCGGATCTGGCGGTCGCTCAGCGCCGACAGCGCGTAACGCGTCCCCGCGTAAGAGCGGTCGTCACGTAGAGAAGGCCCGGTTGTTGCTCAGCCGACGTCACGTTTGCGGTAGCGGATATGAGTGGCCAGCGGTGAGTGAAGCACCTCGACGGGCTCGAAATCGAAGGTCTCGACCCCGTCGAACAGGCGCTCGCCGCCGCCGAGTAGGACGGGGGCGATGTCGAGGGTGAGTTCATCGATTGCGCCAGCGTTGAGTGCCTGTCGAACCGTCGAAGCGCCACCGGCGATGTCCACGCCCCTGCCGTCGGCGGCTTCGCGCGCCTGCGCGTAAGCGGCGTCGAAGCCTTCGGTGACGAAGTGGAAGGTGGTCCCTCCCTCCATCTTGATCGGTTCGTGGGCGTAGCGAGTGAGCACGAAGACCGGGGCGTGGTAAGGGGCTCGGGGCCCCACCATCCGTCCCACGCCTCGTTCCACTCACCTCGGATCGGCCCGAACATGTTTCGGCCCATGACGTAGGCGCCACGCGGGCGCATCAGCCAGCTGTTGGCCGTCTTGTCGGCTTCGGTCGCGCGCGGGTCGCCGATATGCCACCCGTGCAGCTCTTGGCCGCGCATACCCAGCGGATTGCCTCGGCTCTGCTCGGGTCCGGCGACGAAGCCGTCGAGCGAGATCGACATGTGGCAGGTGGTGTCGGACATCAGCTTCTCTCTGAAAGCAGCAGTTGCGGGGTGTCGTGAGGTCATCGGACCCCACGACACACACAGACTGACAGAGGCGGCCGAACTCATCGCGACATCGCGAAGCCGTTGAGGGTCTGGCTGCCACGCGATCAGACGGATACTCGCCGACGCTCACCTCGTACCACCGATCCGCGACCCTGCACGGGAGGCTTGGCGCGTTGGCCTTTGGGTGCCCTGGTACGGGGTGCGCCTGCCGGGTGCGGGGTCGGTGCCTCCCCAGCTACCGCTGGGAGGTGCCCCAGGGGTGTCTCCTCGGTCGGCGAACGTGGCGCGTTTGTATTCCGGGTGCGGGCCGGATAGTTCGCCTCCCCAGCTAACTCCCCAGACTCCGTCCGGGGACCCCAGAGGTGCCCCACTGCGGGGACACCCCGAACCGTCCCTCCCGCCGTCCGCGCGACCTTACGGTCCGTCGCCGAACCGGTGCGTACGGAGGATGTGCGTCGTCGGCCCGCTGAGTCCTCCTGAGCGTCGACGCCTCACCGAAGCCCTGAGCCGCCACGCGGGCGCCCGCTGGCGCCCGGAGATCGGCCACCTCGATCGTTGAGGTGTGGCTCGGTCAACTCCTCTTGTCGCACGCCTTTCCTGACGTATCGTTGTTTCGATGGGGCTTGGCCTGTCTGGGCGTGCTTATACCGCGTCAGAGCACGTGTGCGCGACGCATATGAGGGTGTGGCAACGTGACTCAACCCTGGGAAGCTGATCCGACTGCCGTGTTTGTCCGCCGCTTGGGCAAGTCACCGCAGGAGCTGGGTGTCACCTCGGAGAAGGACGGTTGTCCCGACCTATGGGAACTGAGCACCGGCGACATCGCGGTGATCGGGCGTGATCTCACTGACGTTCTTCGTCCGCGACTGCCCGAGGGTGCGACAGTGCGCGCTGACGAGCGCGTTGTGGTGATTCCAGGCACTACGCTTCGAGCGGCGAAGCCGGACATCTCCGATGACTGAATTGCACCGTCCGCAACTGCCAGCCTCCGTCTTGGGACTCAAAGCCTACCGAGAAGATTTCGCCGCACGCGATGCTCAAATAACCGATCATTCTTCATGGAAGCTGGAACGCTCCCAGCATTTCCAGGAGCCAGGTGACGCCAGCTGGGACGCCTTCCGCCGAGGCGACTGGGACAAGGCCCTGCAACTGATGGAGTCCCGCCGTCCGGCACTGTTCAAGGCTGTACAGGACGAGGAAGGTCGAGGTAACCCGTTCCGTCGTGTACGCGTCGTCGAGGAGCCGCTCACGCCTTACATGCAATGGGAACTGAACACCCTGCGCGTGCAAGCCCAGAGTGGCCGTTCGGTACGGGTGGTACACGCAGACAAGCTCACCGCCTTGGAGGAGAGCCAACCGCTGCCTGAGATCGTCGTGCTCGGCGGACAGGTCCTCTACGAAGTCCGCTACACGCCTGATGGGACTCTGGAAGGCGGAGTTCGGTATCTGGACCAAGCACTGGCGCAGGAGTGGGAGAACTTCATCAGCGAGTTGCACGCGGACGGCGAGGATGTGGAATCCTACGTGGCCCGAGCC
The DNA here is from genome assembly GCA_038070365.1 of Streptomyces sp. M19. Taxonomy (GTDB): domain Bacteria; phylum Actinomycetota; class Actinomycetes; order Streptomycetales; family Streptomycetaceae; genus Streptomyces. The sequence goes on from JAMYWE010000001.1 coordinate 2,826,681, forward strand.
GTTTCTCCGCTGCTGCCGCCCGTTTCGGGAGGATAGAAGATCGGCCCACACCGCGGTCCGGAAAACGCGCCGGGAGACACCCGGTCCGATATGTCGGGTACAGCCCGGGACGTTGTGCAAGCCAGAAGCATCAGCGGCGGTATCCATTTCCACGGGCCGCCTGAGCCTGGCACTGCGACTCGGCCGCGGCAACTCCCCGGCATGACGCGAATTTTCATCAACCGGACTCGGGAGCTACAACAACTCGACGCTCTTGTTGAGTCGTACGACACACAGCGCGGCTTGGGCCTGTGCGTCGTCGCTGGGACCGCGGGCGCCGGAAAGACGACGCTGCGCTGCGCTGGGCCTACGGAATACAAGATCGTTTTACCGACGGCACTTTGTACGTGAATCTACGCGGCTACGATCCTGGCCCACCCATAGCCGCCTACGAAGTCCTACGGCGCTTCCTGCTCTCGTTCGGCGTTGCTTCCTCCTCGATTCCCGACGACGCGGAGTCAGCAGCCGCCCTGTACCGTTCACTGCTGGCCGAGCGCCGTGTACTTATCGTCCTGGACAACGCGGCCAGCGCTGCGCAGGTCCGCCCTCTGTTGCCCGGCTCCTTCGGATGCCTGGTCATCGTGACCAGCCGTGAACACTTATCCGGACTAGTGGTACGCGATGGCGCACGACGGTTGTCCCTCGGCACCTTTCCGGAGAATGAGGCGATATCCCTACTACGCGGCCTCATCGACGAGTACCGCAACGGCGATACTCTTGAACAGCTGGCTGAGCTCGCCCGCCTGTGCGCGCGGCTGCCTCTGGCGTTGCGGATCGCTGCGGAACGGGCCGTGAGCAGCCCCAGCTGAGCCTTGAGGAGATGATCGCGGACCTACGTGACGAATCAGCGCTGTGGGACGCGCTCAGCACCGGTGACGGAGAGGACGACGAGGCAGTGCGCTCGGTGTTCACCTGGTCATACCGTGCCCTACCGCCGGACGCAGCACGCCTGTTTCGGCTCCTGGGCCTTCATCCGGGCCGGAGATCTCGTGGGAAGTAGCGGCTGCCCTCTCAGGAATGTCCGCGCGACGCGTACGGCAGCATCTCGATCTGCTCGTCGGCGCGCACATGTTGCAGCAGACCGCTCCAGGACGCTACGAGTTCCATGATTTGCTGCGCGCTTATGCCGCCGACCAAGCACAAAGCGACGATTCCGAGGAGGAGCGCGAAATCGCGTTGATCCGGGGCTGGATTGGTATGTGCACAGTGCCGATGCGGCGCAAGCCATGCTCACCCCGGCCGAGGAGCGCCTGGTGCTCGACCCACCGGCGGACGGTGTCACGCCGGTCGACTTTACGGAGTACGACCAAGCAGTGGACTGGGCTGAGCGGGAACAGCCCAACTTCCAGCCTGTGGTCCGCGCCGCTGTGAACGCGGGTCTGAACCGTCGAGCCTGGTTGCTCGCGGCCGTCTTGTGGAACGCGAAGTCTCCTTCCTCGACCGCCAACGAGTGGACGCCCATTGGGCTCCTGGGCCTCCAGGCAGCCCAGCGCGCCGACGAGTTGGCAGGCCAGGCGCTGCTACTCGAAGACCTGGGGTTCGCGCACACCATGATCAATCAATTGGAGCAGGCAGCCGAGTATCATGCCGAATCCTTGTCCGTGCGCCAGGAGATGGGGACCGCAGCGGCACGGCAACCTCGCTCAACGCCTCGGGGCTAGTCCACTGGCGCAGGCGACAGCTGAGTGCGGCTGCGTCCGCCTTCCGTAGGGCCGAGACAATTTTCCAAGCATGCGGTGAGAGGCACTGGCAAGTCGTCTGCTCCACCAACCTCGCGCTCGTCCGTTACGACGAGGGGCACCTCGCAGAGGCCGCAGCGCTCGCTCAGCATGCACTCGCGTTCCATCAAGCGCGCCAGGACAAGCGCAGAATCGGAAACGCGCTGTGGATTCTCAGTCGAATTCACCTCGATCAGGGTGCGACGGACACTGCCCTGCATACTGCCCAAGAGGCCGTTGAGCTGGCCCATGAGTTGCGCAACCAGACAGCGGAAGCTGCTTGGCTGCTCGCTCTCGGGAACGCCCAGCAGGCAAACGGGGCATTCCATGAAGCGCTCACCTCGTACCACCGATCCGCGACCCTGCACGGGAGGCTTGGCGCGCGCAGCCGCGAAGCCCAGGCCTGGCGGGGCACCGGTGAGGCGTACCATCGGCTCGGCCGCGACCAGGAAGCCGCGGGCTTCTGCGCCAAGCGGCTGCCGTGCACCGCGAACTTGGCGAGGACTGGAATTTGGCCTGCACGCTCATAAGCGTCTCGGAATCCGTCGCCGACACCGCTCCCCAAGACGCCCGTCGATACCGTCGTGAGGCGCACCGGTTGATCGCACAGTACTCGGACTTGCGCGCCACGTCTCTACGTCGACGCCTGAATTCCCTGATACAGGAACCGTAACCAGCACGTTTCCGCACCCCCGCCGCCGCGAAACCGGGCACATCACTCGCCGAAGGCGTGGTGGCGGAGGATGTGTGCCGTGTCCTGCGGGCGGAGGGATGGACGCCGCCGCTGCTCAGTATCAGCAGCCGACCGCCGTTCCGCGTGACGACGATGCGGACGACGCGCGGGCGGTACGTGTGGGTCGACAGCAGGACGTCACCGACGCGGACGCCCTGCGCGGTCACCGTCAGGTACTGCACATGGGATGTGGTCATAGGCGCCTGCCACGGCTCTCCGCGACCAACAGCGCGGAGGCCAGGGACTCGGTCAACCGCCGCGCCAGACCGCGTAGTTCGGACTCGGGGATGTGGTGGCTGGCCAGGGTCGTACGGGAGTGGGCCAGGACTTCCGCGCCGTCGGCGAGGAGGGTGGTCTCGACGAGGTCGGCACGTTGCCACATGTGCCCGCCCTCGTTGCCAGGCTGGAGGTAGCAGGGCTGCCCGTAGTCGTTCGTCCAGGGCAGCAGGCGGGCGTCGTCGGGGTGGAACAGTCCGTCCGGGGCATACAACAACCTTCCGTGGGGAGCGTTACGTGCGGGAGGCGCGGCGCGTCCTCGGCCCGCCCAGCCACGGAACGTGGCACCAGAACCCATCACCGCCCGATGCGCCCAGCCGTAGGAGCGCCCGGCCTCGGCCGCGATGAGACGCACCGGGGCGCCCTCGTCGTAGCGGGCGCGGACGATCGCGCGCACGGTGGGCATCAGCGCGGCCGGGATCCGGGCGCTGTCGGCGTAGTGGACGCGCAGGTCGGACAGGGTACGGATGGTGGGTAAGTCGTTCATGGTCTTCCTGTGGGTTGGGGGATTGCGGGGGTACGGGGTCAGTCGGCGTCGCGGTCCGGCTCGTCGGCCCGCAGGAGAACGAGGCCCCAGGCGAGACCGCCGAGCAGCACCGCGGATATCGCGAACGCGAGAAGGTCGCTCACGGGCCCACCCGCCACCGCGCCCCAGCGAACGGTCGTTGGCCACCTGCACCTTCAGGTGCAGCACCTCACCCGGCGGCACGACCTCGATCGCGACCGGATCCGCCTCCCACTCCCGCCCACCACCCAGCGGTCGCAGGAAGACGCGGGCGTCACGTACGTCCATGACCTCCCCGACCCGGTCCGCCGACGTGTCCGGACGACAACACCGCGCGAGAGGGCGGGTGTTACGGATGTTCACGGCCGGTGTGCACCGTGAGTGTGCTGTTGTCCGGGACGTCTGTGGTTTCTGTTCCTTTGTGGGAATGTGGCGTACTGCCATGACCACTCCTCTCCGTAGTGATGTCACTACCGGGGAGTTCAGGGTGGCGCGCAAGGGGAATCGATCAACGTGTCAGATTCGGCAGGAAAGTTGGTACGAGGGTGGTCAACCGGAAGGAACTCAATCCGGAGCGGAGCCCGCAGGCGGCGTACGGAGCGCTCGTCCGCAGCTCCAGAGAACAACGGGGTCTGAAGCAAGAAGAACTCGCTCAACGGATGGACTACTCCAGCACGCATATCTCGGCGGTCGAAACTGGTCGTAAGTTTCCAACCTTGCGGTTCGCGCGCAGTGCCGACCGCGCGTTGGGCACGGGCGACCTCTTCGAGCGCAGGTTCCGCGAGATGAAGCACGGCGCCATGCTGGAGGGCTTCGCGGAGTACGTCGGTTACGAGAGCCGGGCGGTAGAGATCCGGCTGTACGAAATCGGCATCATCCCTGGGTTGTTGCAGACGCGTGAGTACGCGCAGGTGTTAGCAGACAGCGCCGTACGGAGGGCACCATCACGCCAGAACAGGCAGCCGAACGCGTCGAGTTGCTCATGGAACGGCAGGCGGCACTGGCGCGGAATCAGCCGCCCATGATCTTCGTGATCATGGACGAGAGCTGTATCCGCCGACCTGTCGGCGGGCCCGAGGTGATGGAAGGCCAGTACAAGCGGCTGATCGAGTTCGCCGAGCAGCCGAACACCCAACTCCAGGTGGCGCACTATGAGATGGGCGAGCGGCGGACGCTCAACCTGCCTATCAACCTGCTGACGCTGCCGGACCGGTCCGTGATCTGCTACGCCGAGTCCCAGGCTCAGGGACAACTGGACCGGGAAAGCTCGTCGGTGATGCCGATGCTGACGGCCTACCATCAACTACAGGCCGAAGCGCTCTCCCAAGCGGCATCCGTGGCCATGATCAACCAGTTGCGAAAGGGCACCCCGTGACGACCGAATCCCCGTTGGTTCAAGTCCTCCTACAGCGACAACGGCGGTAACTGCGTCGAGGTTGCTGCCAACCTCGCCGACTCGCTCGGCGTAGTTCCCGTCCGTGACTCCAAGGTCACGGGCGGCCCGGTGCTGAACTTGCCCGCCGACGCGTTCGCTTCCTTCGTGGCGGGCGTCAAGGCCGGAGAGTTCGACACCGTCTGACATCACCACCGCAACCGCCCACCGTGCCCCGGCACGGTGGGGCTTCGAACCGAGAAGGGCACACCATGACAGCAACGTCCGCAACCCCGCACTGGTTCACGTCCTCCTACAGCGACAACGGTGGCGCCTGCGTCGAGGTCGCCACCAACCTCGCGACCTCGCACGGCACCGTCCCCGTCCGCGACTCCAGATCACGGGCGGCCCGGTCCTGAACCTGCCCGCCAACGCGTTCACTTCCTTCGTGGCGAGCGTCAAGGCCGGAGAGTTCGACACCGTCTGACATCACCACCGCAACCGCCCCACCGTGCCACGGCACGGTGGGGCCTCGAACCGAGAAGGGCACACCATGACAGCAACGTCCGCAACCCCGCACTGGTTCACCTCCTCCCACAGCGACAACGGTGGCAACTGCGTCGAAGTCGCCACCAACCTCGCGACCTCGCACCGCACCGTCCCCGTCCGCGACTCCAAGATCACGGGCGGTCCCGAACTCCGCCTCTCCACGGCCGCGTTCGGCAGCTTCGTAGCGAGTGTGAAGGCCGGAGCGTTCGGCTCCGCCTGATCCGTCCGACAGCGCCCCTCCCGCTCCGGGCCGCCCGCCGCCACAGGGCCCGGAGCGGGGACCGACTCCTGTCTGCATGAGCACACCTAGCCACGCCGTAGCCTGATGACACCCCGCCAGGCTCGGAGAGTTGGTCACCGTGGTTCAGTACCTCGTCGGCTCGCGCGCAAGCAACCTCGCCAAGGCCCAGGTACGTGAATACCTGCGCCCACTCCACGAGCGCCTCCCGGGCACCACGTTCACGCACCGCGTGATTCTGGAGGGGCGACAGGGACCGTAAGTCGCTCCTGTCGAACGTGTCCGCGGTCAGCGGCGGGTCGGCGTTCAGCAGCGAACAGGAAGCGGCCTTGTCCCGCGGCGACGTGGACGTTGTCGTCCACTCCTCAGGACCTCCCCACGTCCAACCCGAGCGGCCTGACGTTGCTGCCCCACCGGGACGCGAGGATGTGCACGACGCGCTGTGCGGCTCGACCCTCACCGGATTGCGTAAGGGCGCGCGGGTCGGCACCGGGGCTCCTCGGCGAATCGCCCAGCTACTCGCGGTGCGCCCGATCTTGACATCGTTCCGATCCGGGGAACGTCCCGCCCCGGCTGAAGAAGATCGAGACCGAGGGGCTGGACGCGGTGGTCCTCGCCGCGGCGGGGCTGCGTCGGCTCGGCCTGGACCACGCGATCGGCGAGCTGCTGCCGCTCGACCAGTTTCCGCCGAGCCCCGGGCAGGGCGCGTTGGGAATCCAGGTCCGTACGGACGAGCCCTCGGCTCCGCTGCGCGAGATTCTGTCCACGGTCGGCGACGTGGCCGTTGACGCTGAGGTCAGGGCCGAGCGGGCGCTGCTCGCCGAACTCCACGGAGGGTGCAGCGTGCCCGTCGGCGCGTACGGGGAGACCTTGCCGGACGGCGAACTCACGCTGTTCGGCCAGGTCAGTTCACTGGACGGCAACGAGCAGATCTCAGGAACGCTGACCGGCCCGTCCGCCGAGCCGGAAAGCTCGGTGCGGCCCTGGCCGCGACGCTCATCGGCCAGGGCGCGCATACGATCCTCGACGCCGTACGGGACGCTCTCGCGGCTAGGTGAGGTGCCGGGCGATGTCGAGCGCCAGCAGGACCGGGATCGCGGCGGCGATCCCGAACCAGAGGAAGATGGCGAGATAGCCGTAGAAGGCCCTCCCCGGCCTCCCCGGGCTCCCCGGGCTCCCGGGGCCGCGGCCTCCCTGGCTCCCCGGGTCCGCGTCGGTTCGGCCTGGACCCGCGCGCCGCGTATCCAGCGTCTGCGGGGCCTGCCACGCGTCAGATCGGCAGATCCCACCCGGGGCCGTCCTCCGTACCGAGCCACACCCGCTGACCGGCGGCCGAGACCGTGATCCCGAACCCTCCTGGTGAGGCGCGTCGGCAGCCTGCCAGCGCAGCACGGCCCGCTCGACCCGATCCCACAGCCGAACGGGCCCGCGCTGGACGACGGTCCACCCGCCGTCGGGTCCGAGGGCCGTCCGGGCCTGCGAACCGGTGGACACGTCCCAGAGGATCTGTTCCGCCCCGCCCCCATGCGCTCGGCCGACGGCACCGCGAGCTGCGCGACCCAACCCCGGTCCAGTCATCGAGCTTCGCGGGGTCGATCCGGCTCGGCCGCTCGTCCCCTGGCAGCAGGGCCAGCGTCGGCCGGGGCGGGCGATCGTGTGGCCGAGCGATCATGAAGCTGGTGTAGCCGGGCTGGAACCGGCCCGTGGCCTCCCGGGACCGGTCACGTCCAGCAACGCGAGGGCGTTGGCATAGCTCCAGCCGGAGAGGGTGACCAGGATCCTTCCGCCCGGCCGCACCTGGTGCAGCCACGGCAGCGGGACGTACCGGACCGAACACGTGGCGATCAGCCGGTCGTACCCGCCCCGCCCGGGTCGCCACGCAGCCCGTCACCGATGATCAGCCGGGGTGCGAAACCGGCGGCCTTGAGCGCCGTGGCAGCGGCCCCGCCCACCACCGGGTCGTACTCGACGCTGGTGAGGCAGGCGTCCCCGAGGCGGTGCGCACCGAGGGCGGTCGAGTACCCGGTCCCGGTGCCGATCTCCAACACCCGGTGGCCGTCCTGGACATCGAGCCGCTGCCACATGCGCAGCACCAGTGACGGCAGGGTGGACGACGACGACGGAGAGCCGGTCACGACTCCGGTCGCGGCTTCTCCGGTCACGTCGTCGGGCCTGATCCGGCCGTCCAGTTGGGTGATCAGCGTCTCGTCGGAGTAGACCCCTCCAGCCATCCGGGCTCGCCCGCCCGGACGGGCCGGTAACCGGTCGGCACGGTGCCCGCCACCGGCCTGAAGTAGGACCCCGTGAACACCTCGCGCGGCACCGCCCTGGCGGCGGCGCGCCACCCGGTTCCGTGAGGGTGCCCTCCTCGATGAGTCGGTCCGTCAAGGTCTCGCGGAGCTGGGCCGATGTGCTCACGTGCCGGGGCCTTTCGCTAGCTGGTCGGCGATGGCGTGGGCGACTGCCGTGGTCGTCTCCGTCGGCTGCCATGCCCACTGGCCGTTCGGGTTGCACTCAAGGAAGTACCAGACGTCCGCTGCGGTGACGGCGAAGTCGAACGCGCCGTAGACCAAACGGAATTCGGCAAGGTACGCGGCGACAGCACGGGCGACGGGCTCGGGTACGTCGATCGCCGTGCACGTCATCAGGTCCTGACGGTGACGCCAGTCGAGATCGGGACTGTCGATCCTGACTCCGAACAGTCGGCCGCCGATGGCCGTCACCCGCACATCGAACGTCTTGTCCACCTTGGCTGGAACATGTGCGGGCAGACGGTCACGGCGTCGGTGATCTCCTCCGCGCGCACCTCCCGGACCCAGACGCTGTGTGGCTGGTCGTCCACGTGGTAGGGCGTGTTCCACAGGGGCTTGTAGACGACTCCGTCGGGCTGACGAGTGGCGAACGTCCGCGCCTCGTGGGGTCGTTGGTGATCACCGTGCTGGGCACCAGGAACCCGCAGCGTCGCGCGGTCGAGAGCTGCGCGGGCTTGAACTCGGCGGCTCGGTTGTTCCAGGGTGATTGACGTAGTGCGCTCCCGGCAGTGACGCGAGGATGCCGCCCGCGCCCCACAGGGCTTGTTCCGCGGCGAACCGGCGGTCCTGGTCGCTCAGCCCTGCGGGCCCTGGTACGGCGAGGGCCTGCGAACCCAGACGGACCGGATGAGGTCGGTGTCGATCTCCCGGCTTGCCGTGCGCAGGGTGCCCGCTGACCGCCCGTACGGTACGTGGCGGTCAGCGAGGCACCCATGTGCAGGTCGGTGCCGGGGTCGAGACGGACCACGGGAGTCCGGCGGTCGGCGAGCAGCCGCAACACGACGTCCGCCGTCACGTCGTAGGGTTGGTCAGCACCAGTACCGACCTGCGGTCGCCCATCAGCCAGGACTCTGGTCCTGGTCGTACGACTCGGTGCTGTCCGCGTCGGTCGCACCACCGGACCGGACCCGTCACCGGGAGTGGTCGCGGTGGGCGTCAGACCGCTCGTGCTGGTGCCGTGGTTACCCAGCTCGACCGTTCGGCCGTGCTCGTCCACGATGACGGCGATCTGCGTTTCCGGGTCGATCACGGGGATGTGCCGCGGGACCGTGGTGGTGGCCGCGTACGGCCCCATTCGTCGCGTGCCCCACGGTGCGGGCGTCTGCGTCATGTGTGGTGCGCCTCCGTTTCGTGATGATGCCGAAGGTTCAACACCTCAATTATGAAGCCGAGTTGACGGTCTCGACCCGACCGACTCGCCCTGTCCGGGGCTGAAGTGCTGTTCGCCGGGGTTCCACGCTCCGCTCGCGTGCGCGGTGGGCTTGTAGCGGTATTCGTCGATGGGCTCGAAGTAGCTGCCGGTGCTCGACGGGATGTCCTTCTCAGGGGGCGAATATGGCGCCAGGGGTTGGTGTGGTGCGAATCACCCAAGAGGAAAGGCGAATGAAACGGCTCGATATGACGTTTGAAACATCATTTGAGTCAGCGTCAGGCGAGCCCGGGTATTCCATGCCACATCGGCGGAATCATCGTGTGCCCGTGACGGGCAGCTCACGCGCGATCCGGGGCCGTGATCAGGACAATTGGCCACCCTTGCGCTCCAACTGCGGCATAGCGAGGGTGTGTTCCGGCCTGCGTGGCTCAGCCCGGCAGGTCATGTGTTCCGACTACGAGGACAGAGGAACTCACGTGATAAGACGCTCGCTTCTTGCCTGCCTGGCAGCAGTCGCCCTGTTGACCGGCACGGCCCTGCCGACCGCATGGGCCACGCCAACACCTGGTGACCAGCCGGCCTCCCGCAGCCACACCGTCGACCCGCCGACCCGCCGACCCCGCCGAAAACAGCGGGCGGACGGCACGGCCGGTACCAAGGACGGGAACTGCCAGGAAGCCGAGGCGGAAGCCGCCCGGCTCCGCGCGGCGGGCAAGAAGCGCACCTACGGATGCATCACCCTGCTCAAGCCCACCGGCACCAAACCCGCCGCGCCCCGGGAGGCGGCGGCCGAGTGCCGCTGCCGGTGAACGACTGCACGGGAGACGAGGACGGCTTCTGGTACGCCACCCGCTTCATGCAGTGCGAGATCGACCCCAACGTCAAGTACACCTACTTCGACGCCGACGGCAAGGTACTGGGAACCGCGCTGTTCGCCGTCGCCCAGCAACTCGACTTCTCCGCCACGAGCTTGAGTGGACCGAGACCGACCAGATCACCATGACCCAGCAGACCGGCCAGATCCCCGACGTACAGGTCAGCTGGACCACCAACTGCTCCGCCACCTGCGCCCCCGGCACGACCAAACCCTGGACCAGTACTTCCATCGCCTACGGCCAGAACCTGAAGGACACCTACACCCTCAAGGACAGCGCCACCTCCACCACCGCCTACGACTACCTCGACCTGGACTACGCGCTCACCATCACCAGCCCCGACGCCACCCAGCTCACGCCGCCCATCACCTGGGAGGCGTCGAAGTCCGCTGCGACATCGACCTCTCGGTCAGCAGCAGCCGGGGTGCGTGGTGCCGTGGTACACCCCACCCTGCGGCTCCAGCGCGCCCAGTACGGCTCATCCGCCGACATGGTCGACTGGGCCCAGCGCAACCTCTCCGGCCACTGGGGACTCAGGGGAACGGGTGAGCCTCTGCACCGGCTGCAAAAGCGTTCGCAGCAAGAAAGCAACCGGACCGCGATCTGCGGAACGACCAAGTTCGACAAGGACCCGAACATTCCCGACGACACATGTGACGAGTTTCCCTTCGCCGGAGTCTACGAAAGCGCCGCGCTGAACGGCGTGGACCACGGCAAGGACTGCGCGCAAGTCACAGCTGTAAAGGCAGGGAGCACCGGGGACTTGGCGGTCGACTGGCCGACCATCACCCCGCTCGGAACCTTCACGGGCAGCGAGAAGTGCGTACGCGGACACATACCCCGCAGCCTCAACACAGATCTCGGAGGGGACTACGGGAGATTCATTCAGAATCAGCGGCTGGCCGACGATGAAGCCTTCTGGCTGAGCGTCGTCCTCTGAAAGGACCCCGGACGGTAGGCCGGTGGTCATCCTCCCGTGGCCGGGAGGATGACCACCGGCAGAGCCCCACTCACAACGTCAGAGGGAAGCGACATGCCGAACTCCCGCTCCAGCGCGGCGAGCACCATCTCGGCCCCATCGAAGTCATCGGACTCCTCACGCTCCTCGGTGAAAACCCGACAGCACTCAGAGCCCGGTCCAGACGATGGGGATCTGCTCCCTCAGGCCGTTCGAACGTCCAGTCGTTGTACGTGCCCAGGACGACACCGTCCCGAGCGTGCGCGACTTTGGTCGTGCCGCTGAGGAGACACCAGGCCACGATCACCTCCGTACCGGCGGAGAGCCGGGCCAGCACCTCCGGCTCGAAGGTCCGGCCATGCGGACTCACGTCGAGCAGGAAGGTCCACTCCCGCTGCGGCCGACACGCACCGCAGGCGTATCGAAGCCGAGACGCGCGACCGCCTCCCGGGCCGTGCGGCGGGGATAGCTCGCCGATCCGTCGACACCCAGCCGCGTCAGCACCTCCGCCTCCGGAAGATCGCGCACCCAGGTCAGCCCGTACTGGTCCCCGTAGCAATCCCGGATTGTGTCGAACAGGGCAGAACGCGTCACCACTTCATCCTCCCGCTGAGGCGCCACCGCACACACCAGGCCCGCGCCGCAGAAACCCCGCCGCACGACGTACCTGACCGCCGGACCACGCGCCATGCCGTCACCGAGCACTCTATCCACGCCGCCAACCTCGCCCTCCGGGCCACACGACCGCCATGACGGCCCACACCCCGACGCTGCGCGCCTCAGCAACGTGTCCGCTGAAACCGCCCCGTGGCGTCCTGCCTGAAGAACGCCCGTTCCGGGGCCAGGACCTCGTCCGGATGGTCTCGCGCGGGGCGTCAGAGCTGCCGTACTCCAGGGACGGCGGGCCGCGGGCGCTCCGTACCGCAACAGGGGCGGTCAGGGCGTGGTCAGGCCGAACCAGTACGTGAAGGTCTCCAGCAGCCCGTTGAGGGTGTTCAGCGGATCCAGGGTGCCGCTGTCGACGGTCAAGGCGCCGTCGGCCACCAGCTGTTCGGGAGTGGCCCGGCCGACGGCGAGGCTGTTCAGACCGGCGCGGGTGAGGGTGTAGGTGGCATCCGCGCGCTTCGCGACGGCCGGACGGGCGGCGTAGACCAGGACGCCGTTGCGGAGCCGGACCACACACTGGCCGGGGTCGTCGGGCAGACCGCCGGGGATCGTGAAGCCCAGGGTGAGCGAGTGGTCGGCGGCGTCGGGGCCGTTGAGGCGGATGCCGAGGTAGTCGAAGACCATCTGGAGCGGCATCGCCTCCAGCACGGGTTCGGTGATGATCTGCGGAGAGGGCAGCTTCGGCGGGGCGCCGTCGGCCGGACGGACGCGCAGTTCCTCGGCGGCGGCCAGGTAGAAGTTGCGCCAGGGCCGCTCTCGGCCTGGTAGCCCAGTTGCTCCAGGACGTTCGCCTCCAGAACGCGCGCGTCGTCATCGCCCGGGTCGGCGAACACGGCGTGGCTGAGCAGTTCGGCCGCCCACCGGTAGTCCTCGGCGCTCTTGGCGTTCTCGTACGCGTCCCGGGCCAGGGCCACGACCTTGGACGCGCCGCCCATGGCCGCCACGTAGCGGGGCCCGCCTGCTCGGGGGCAGCGTGTGCAGGTGGGCGGCGTTGCCGTCGTACCAGCCCAGATAGCGCTGGTAGACAGCCTTGATGTCGTGGTTGACGGTGCCGTAGTAGCCGTGGTTGAACCACTGTCCCGCCAGGCTCGGCGGCACCGCCCGGTCGAGGTCCTCGGCGATCTCGATCATGGTCCGGCCCTGGTTGGCCAGCCGCAGCGCCTGGTCGTGCAGGAAGCGGTACAGGTCGGCCTGGCTTGTCAGGAACGCCACGATCTCGTCGCCGCCGTCGCTCTTCCAGCGCGGCCAGAAGTGCGAGGCGAACAGCGTCTCCGACCGGTCGCCGTACCAGTCGACCGCCTGGTTGAGGTACTGCGACCACGCCTTGGCGTCACGTACCTGCGCGCCGCGCAGGCTGTAGAGGTTGTGCAGGGTGGGGTGGCGTTCTCCGCCATGCACAGCGCCTTGACGTCCGGCAGGTAGAAGTTCATCTCGGCCGGGGCCTCGGTGCCGGGAGTGAGCTGGAACCCAGGTTCACCGGCCCGAAGGAGACGACGTGCCGGGGCTGGGCGACGTCGGCGGTGACCGTGTAGGTCGGGGCGAGCAGGCCCGAGGATCCGGCGGACATGCTCTTGCCCAGCCCGCGTCCACCTGCCCCTGCGCGGAACGCTTCAGCAGCGGCCCGTACATGAACATCGCCCGGCGCTGCATGGCGTTCCCGGCGTAGACGTTCTCGCTCACCGCGTGCTCCAGGAACCCGTCCGGAGCGATGACGTCCACGCCGTCGGGCAGGACGCCGTTCTCGAACAGGCCCAGCACGCCGCCGTAGTGGTCGAGGTGCGAGTGGGTGAAGATCACCGCGCGGATCGTACGGTCCTGGCCCCGGTGCTCCCGGTAGAGCTTCAGGGCGGCTTCCGCGCACTCCGCGCTGATCAGCGGGTCGACCACCACGATCTCGCGCGAGGCGCGGGTGGGTCCTCCAGGAAGGAGATGTCGGACAGGTCCATCCCGCGCACCTGGTAGACGGCGTCCGGGACGACCTCGAACAGGCCGACGTTCATGTTCAGCAGCGCGTTGCGCCACAGGCTGGGGTTGACGGTGTCGGGCGCCTGGCCGGTCAGGAACGCGTACGGGCCCAGCCGCCAGGCGGGGATGTCGCTGCCGGTCCTGTCGACGGCGAAGTCGGCGGGCAGGTCCGCGATCAGCCCCTTGGCGGCGAGCGCCGCCTCGGGGTCCTGGTCGGGTGGGGGACGGCGACTGCGGCGTTCAGATCCCTGGTCAACGAGGTCGCGGGCTGGGGCGTGCTGCGCGTGGACGTGGCCAACGGTCTCTCCCTTCGCTCGGCCGGGTGCCCGGGGCCCGGGGCCGGGTTTCGGGGTCCGTTACGGGCGGGGTGTCTGTTGCCCGGTACGAACGGGCCTGCGGGCGCCAGCAGCCGGACAGCACGGAGCCTGACAGCCCGCAATCCGTGCGAACAGCAACATAACCGGCCAACTCCGCTGATGCATGGCGGGACCTTCGACGCGAACGCGGACGCGGGCGGCACGCCTGACGGCGTCACGGTGACGGCGTCACGGTGACGCCGTCACGAAGGGTGGCCCCGGCCGCCGCTGGCGGCGTGCGCGGCGCGTCATGACGACACCGGGGATGGCGAGCGCCAGCAGGACCGGGATCGCGGTGGCGATCCCGAACCAGAGGAAGATGGCGAGATAGCCGTAGAAGGCCCTCCCCGGCCTCCCCGGCCTCCCCGGCCTCCCCGGGTCCGCGTCGGCCAGCGCGAGGAGGACCAGGCTGGCCACGAACGCGACCGCCATGAGGCTCGCCACGATGATCGCGAGCCGGAGGAGGACGCGGGCCCGGCGCCGGTAGCCGACGCTTCCCCGGGCGCGTCCTCGCGGAGTCCCCGGTCGCGTCTTCGCGGAGTCGCCCGGTCACTTCTTCGCGGGTCGCCCGGTCGCGTCCTCGCGGAGGCGCCAGGTCACGTCATCTCACTTCTTCGCGGAGTCCCACGCATCGGCGCTGAAGCTGCGCAGCAGGGCGATCAGCGCGGCCGCGAGCCGCCAGTCCACGCCCGGCGCGTGCATGTGCAGCTTGTTGCCCTTGGATCGGAACTCCAGCGGGACCTGTCCGTTCGCGCGCCACTTGATGCGCCGGGGGCGCGGGCCACGCCGCCCTCGTTGCCCGGAGCACCGTCGAGGATGGTGGCCACGAGGAGCACGATCATCAGGGGCAGCAGCGGCCACCACATCCACCACCACGCGATCCGGCCCTTGAAGCCCACCGCTTCGGGGCCGCCCGCCGGAGTCACGGTCCAGCGGGTGCGCAGGCCCCTGCCGCGGAGCGCCTTCTCGCGCACGATCGTGCCGACGTGCTCGCCGTACGCGCCGAGCACCAGGAACCGCGCGACGCCGCCGGTGGCCGACTGGGTCACCACGGTGGCCGCCCGCTGCTGCCGGTGCTCGTCGGCCCACAGCGCGAAGGAGCGAGCCCCGCTGCTACGGGCCGCGCGGTACGCGGGTATGCCGCCCCCGGCGGCAACTCGCGCTCCACGTACAGGACCGACGGGCCGATCCCGACCCGTTGGCGAAGCTGACCATGTTCGTCATCCGCGTCGGAGGGTCGTCGACCCTCTTCAGGAGGCCGTGCATGGTCACTACGTTGCTCATTCGCTGTGCTCCTCGTGTGCTCCTGACGGGCTCCTCCGTGCGGTGCCGTCAGCAGGGAGCGGGTAGGCCCAGCCGAGCTTTCCGGCCGCGAAGGACGTCCCCACCTGGAGGGTTCCCCGGTCGTAGGCGGGCGCCGCCGGAGGGGAA
The DNA here is from genome assembly GCA_038070365.1 of Streptomyces sp. M19. Taxonomy (GTDB): domain Bacteria; phylum Actinomycetota; class Actinomycetes; order Streptomycetales; family Streptomycetaceae; genus Streptomyces. The sequence goes on from JAMYWE010000001.1 coordinate 2,842,046, forward strand.
GCACACGAGGTCGTAGCCTCCGCCCACGGCCTGGACGCGGAAGTAGGCGTCGTAGTTGAAGGCGTTGTACACCTTGATGAGCTGGATGTTGCCCGTCCACTGTCCGGCCGAGAAGCCGTTGTTGCAGATCTTCTTGATGGTGGACTCGTTGTGGCAGGTGAAGGCGGCCGACGCGGAGAGGCCGTGGCCAGGGTGAGACCGGTGGTGGCCAGCGCGGCGGCCGCGCCCACGGCCAGGGTCTTTCGGATCTTCACGTGAGTTCCTCGGGGAGCGTTGAGCGGTTGGCGACAGCGCCGACTGGCGCTGCCGAGAGTCTGGTGGCGTGGCGTTCTTTTCGGCCAGGGATCACACGGATGTGGCGCCATCCCGGATGCCCAACGCTCTGACCTGCTGAAACGCCACGAGCAGAGTCCGTCCGGTGGGATAAGCTCAGGCGGAGAGATGGCCGATTCGGCACGGGGCGGACCCGCGGTCCTGTCCTGGACGCGAGTGCGGTCCTGTCCTGAACGCGAGTGGGGAGACATGTCGCGATGGAAGGCTCTACCCGCTGAGCTGCATCCGCACGTACACCGGTTGGTCACGCGGCTGCGCGGGCTGAAGACCCACGGCGAGCTGAGCACACGCCAACTGGCCGTGAAGACCGGGTACAGCGCCAGGTCGTGGCATCGGTATCTGCACGGAAGTCGCTGCCGCCGCGGGAGGCCGTGGCGGCGATGGCCCGGATGACCGGTGAGGATCCGGACCGGCTGCTGGTCCTGCACGAGCTTGCCGCCGAGCACTGGGGAAGGGGCCCGCGGTCACCAGCACGGCGGATCTCCCGGGGATCTCCCGGCCGAGCCCCGGCCGAGCCCCTGGCCGAGCCCTCGGAGGGCCCTCGGACCGGCCCCGGACCGGCGTTACCCGCGCGCCGTGCTCACCGTGGGAGGGTGGCCCTGGTGGTGGCCGTGTCGGCGGCCCTCGTACTGGCCGTACGGCTCGCCGACACCCGCGCCGAACTCGCCGACGCCCGTACCGAACTCGCGGACATCCGTACCGGTGGCGCCGGGACCCCGGCCATCGTCGGGGAGACGCTGACGCCGGTCACCTACACCTGCCGGACGAAGCGGCGTGACGGCCGCTGGTACGCGGGCCTCAGCGACACGTCGAAGACCATCCTGGCGTACACCCACGTGGGGCCCGAAGTGGCCGAGGCGCAGTGCCTGCTGCGCCGGGCGGGCATCTCGCCGGGGACATCGACGGCGTCTTCGGCCCTCGGACACAACGCGCCGTCCAACGTATCCAGGCGCGGGAGGAGCTGGTCGTGGACGGTGTCATCGGCCCGCACACGTGGAACGCGCTACGGGGGCGGGAGCCGGGGCGGGGCGCGGTGACGCCCGAACACGCCCGTCTGGCCGAGGCGTTGCGGGAGCTGCGGGCCCGGACGGGGCTGAGCCTGGTGGCGCTGTCCCAGCGGTCGACGTACAGCAAGTCCTCCTGGGAGCGGTACCTCAACGGCAAGAGCCTGCCCCGCGCCAGGCCGTACAGGAGCTGTGCCGGATCGCGGAGGAGCCGGACGGGCGGCTGTTGGCCCTGTGGGAGCTGGCGGAGTCGGGCTGGGTGGCGGGGCGGCCGGATCCGCGCCGGAACGGGAGGAACCGTCGAATCCGTCGAAGGAGCCGCCGAGGCCGGAGGAGCCGCCGAGGCCGGAGGAGCCGCCGAGGCCGGAGGAGCCGGAGGAGACACCTCAACCTCCCCGGGCGGACGGCCGCGCGGCCGCAGGGTCCGACTTCTGGTGCTGCTGACGGCGTTGTACACCGTGCTCGCCGGTGGTGTGGCGGCGGTGGTCTTCCTGCTGTCGGCCGACGGCGCCCCGGCGGACGAGACGCGGCCGTCGTCCTCCGCGCCGCCGTACGTCGTCGCCTCCCAGTGCCACGGAGCCGCCTGCGAGGGCCGGGACCCGATGCGCCTGGGCTGCGGCCTCGGGCCCGAGACCCTCACCACTTACCGCACCGGGACGGGCGCCCACGTGGAGGTGCGCTACAGCGAGAAGTGCGGCGCCAGTTGGGCCCGGTGTGGGGGCCGGGATCGGCGACCGGGTGGAGATCACGGCGGACGGGCCGAGCCACGGCGTACGCATCGAGAACCAGGCCGACACGGAGACCTACGTCTACACCGAGATGGCCGCGGTGCGCACCGGCAGCACGGTCCGGGCCTGCTTCCGGGCCGCGTCGGGGGCGAGGAAGCGGAGTGCGTCGAAGCGCGCGTGGGCGGGCGGCGCGTGGGTGACCCGCCGGGCACCCCTAGCGTGCTGCCATGCGTGACGACACCCCGGCCGAAGCGCGCCGCGTCCACCTGAGCCGGACGTTCGACGCGGACGCGGAACGGTACGACCGGGCCAGACCCGGCTATCCCCGGCGCTGTTCGACGACCTCGCCGAGCTGGCCGGAACCGGCCCCGGCTGTCGCGTCCTTGAGATCGGAGCGGGCACCGGCAAGGCGACCGTGCCGCTGGCCGAACGCGGTTGCCGCGTCACGGCCGTCGAACTGGGCGCCGACATGGCCGCCCTCGCCCGACGCCACCTGTCCGGGTTCGACGCGGTGGAGGTCGTGACGGCGGACTTCGAGACCTGGCCGCTGCCGAGGGAACCGTTCGACGCGGTCGTCGCGGCGACGTCGTTCCACTGGATCGACCCGGCCGTACGAATGGCGAAGGCCGCCGCCGCACTACGGCCGGGCGGCGCCCTCGCCGTGGTCGCCACGCAGCATGTCGCGGGCGGCAGCGAGGAGTTCTTCGCCGAGGTCCAGGACTGCTACGAACGCTTCGACCCCACCACCCTCCCGGACTGCGCCTCCCCGCCGCCGACGACATCGACACCTCACCCCACAGCACCGAAGCCGCCCGCAGCGGCCGATTCGGCCCGTCGTCTTCCGGCGCCACGCGTGGGACCTGACGTACACCACGGCGCGGTACCTGGAGGTCCTGCGCACCTACTCCGGCCACCTGTCGCTGCCACCGAAGGCGCGGGAGGGCCTGCTGGGATGCGTCGCCGGGCTCATCGACGGGCGCTACGGGGCCGGATCACGAAGCGGTACCTCACGGAACTCCGGGTGTGCCGGAGGACGGCCGAGTAGGCGCGGGGCGGGAGCCGTCCGCCGGTACGTCGTCACGACGCCTTCGTCAGGACGCCGTCGTCACGACGCCTTTGTCACGACGCCTTCGCGAGCGCGAGCAGCCGCTCCATGCGGTGTCCGGACTCCTCGTCGGCCGGGGTGTAGGTGAGCAGTTTCGGGCCGCCGCCGGGGCCGGTCCACAGGCTGGTGGATGTCACCCGGACCACGCCGACCTCCGCCTGCCGGAAGATCTTGACCTTGTCGCCGGGGCGCAGCACCTCGTGCCGGGCCCAGATCTCGCGGAACTCCGGCGACGCGTCCTCCAGCCGCTTCAGCAGCGCCTTCCACGGCGGTTCGGCGATGTGCTCGGCCATCGCGGAGCGGAACTTGGCGGCCATCAGCCGGATGGTCTCGTCGCGCTCGACCAGGCTGTCGCGCCACTCGTCGTTGGTGAAGGCCAGCAGCATGCAGTTGAGGTCCTCGGGCGGCAGCTTGTCCAGGTCGCACATGAGGAGCCGGTAGGTGCGGTTGTAGGCGAGGATGTCGTACCGGCTGTTCTGGATGACCGCCGGGTACGGCTCCAGCCGCTCCAGCATCAGCCGCAGGGCGGGCGTGACGCCGGTGCACTCGCTGTTGGGGCTGGGGTCGACGGATCCGGCGAGCGCGAAGAGGTGGGCGCGCTCGCTGCGGTCGAGCTGGAGCGCGCGGGCGATGGCGTCCAGGACCTGGGCCGAGACGGAGATGTCCCTGGCCTGCTCAAGCCACGTGTACCAGGTGACGCCGACGGCGGCGAGCTGGGCGACCTCCTCGCGGCGCAGCCGGGTGCGCCTGCGCCGCCCGCGCGGCAGCCCGACCTGCTCGGGGCTGATCCGCTCGCGGCGGCTGCGCAGGAACGCGGCCAGCTCGTCGCGCCTGGGGTCGGCGTGCGAGGTGGCCGACGTGTGCGAGGTGGTCGCGGTGGCCGAGGTGGTCGCGGTGGGCGCCATGGTGGTCATGCTTCCAGGGTGCCGGAGGGCTCAGCGGGTTGCCAGTTACTTCTTCTACCAGGATAAACAGGCTCTGGTACCCGTCTGAGCGGCGCCGCAGCCTGGTTTCCGTGAGCGAACCATCGATACGTACAGACTTCCCGCCGTCCCGGGCCGAGGTGCTGCCCGCGTCCGGCACGTCGGGCCCGACCCGACCTCCGCGCCCGCCGCGGGCGAGAGCAGGGCGGCGGCCACGGGCGCCACGCGTCGGCGCTCAGCCCGCTGGGCCTGTTCACGCTGCTGATCGGCGCGGCCCTGCCGCTGATCGACTTCTTCATCGTCAACGTCGCGCTGCCCTCGATGGACCGGGACCTGGACGCCGGACCGGCGATGCTGGAGCTGGTGATCGCCGGGTACGGCGTCGCGTACGCGGTGCTGCTGGTCCTCGGCGGCAGGCTGGGCGACACCTTCGGCCGCCGCAGGCTCTTCCTCGGCGGCATGCTGGCGTTCGGCGTGACCTCGCTGGCCTGCGGGCTGGCGCCGACCGCCGCCACCCTGGTCGCGGCCCGGGTGGCACAGGGCGCCGCCGCCGCGCTGATGCTGCCGCAGGTGCTGGCCACCATCCACGCCTCGACCACGGGGCGCGGCACGCCCGCGCGCTCAGCCTGTACGGGGCGACGGCCGGGCTCTCCATGGTGGCCGGGCAGATCCTGGGCGGGCTGCTGGTCGGCGCGGACATCGCGGGCAGCGGCTGGCGCGCGGTGTTCCTGGTCAACGTGCCGGTCGTGGTGGCCGGGTTCCTGCTGGCGCTGCGCGCCGTACCGGAGAACCGCTCGCCGAAGCCCGCGCCGCTGGACGGCCCCGGCACCGTACTGCTGGCCCTGTCGCTGGTCACGCTGCTGCTGCCGCTGACCGAGGGCGGGCGGCGGGCTGGCCGCTGTGGACCTGGCTCGCGCTGGCCGCGTTCCCGTTCCTGGCCACCGCGTTCTACGTGGTCGAGCGGCGCTCGGAGCGGGCGGGCGGGTGCCGCTGGTGCCGCCGAGCCTGCTCGCGCTGACCGGGCTGCGCCGTGGGCTGACCATGCTGGTGCCGTTCTCGATCGGCTTCGGCGGCTTCATGTTCGTCATCGCCATCGCGCTCCAGCAGGGCTGCGGTACGAGCCGGTCGACGCGGGCCTCGCGCTGGCACCGCTGGCCGTCACGTTCTTCGTGGCCTGCTGCTGGGACCGCGCCTGGTGACGCGGTTCGGCACCCGGGTCATCACCGCGGGCGGGCTGATCCAGGCGGCCGGGCTCGGCCTGCTGGTGCTGACGCTGCGCGGCGACTGGTCGCAGATCTCGATGGCGGAGCTGCTGCCGGGGATGGCCGTGGCGGGCCTCGGCCAGGGCTGCAACTGCCCATCCTCGTACGGCTCATCCTCACGCAGGTGCCGACGGAGCGGGCCGGGGTGGGCAGCGGGGTGATGGTCACCACGCAGCAGTCGGCGCTCGCGCTGGGCGTGGCGACGCTCGGCACCCTGTTCCTCTCCTGGAGGGCTCGCAGGGGATGCGGGACGCGCTGGTGACCACGTTGCTGGCGCAGCTCGCCGTGGTGGCCGTGACGCTGCTGATGAGCCTGCGGCTGCCGCGCAGGCTGTCGTGAGCGGACATGCGTGGACTGACAGATATTGAAATCTGTCAGTCCACGTGTCACGCTTCGGGCCGCCGCGTGTACCCGGACGGCATCACCGAGAACCACCCTCCGAGGAGCAATCCCACTGTGCTGACCCGTTCACTCGGCACCACCGGCCCCAGGTCTCCGCCCTCGGCCTCGGCTGCATGGGCATGTCCGCCATGTACGGAGAGTCCGACCGGGCCGAGTCCGTCGCCACCATCCACGCCGCGCTGGAATCCGGCGTCACCCTGCTCGACACCGGCGACTTCTACGGCATGGGCCACAACGAACTGCTGATCAACGAGGCCCTGCGCACCGCGCCCGCCGCGCGCCGCGAACAGGCCCTCACCAGCGTCAAGTTCGGCGCCCTGCGCGCCCCGACGGCTCCTGGGTCGGCTACGACGGCCGCCCCGAAGCCGTGAAGAACTTCCTCGCCTACTCCCTCCAGCGCCTGGGCACCGACCACATCGACATCTACCGGATCGCCCGGCTCGACCCGGTCGTGCCGATCGAGGAGACCGTCGGCGCCATCTCCGAGGCGATCGAGGCGGGTTGGGTGCGGCACGTCGGCCTGTCGGAGGTGGGCGCGGACACCATCCGGCGCGCCGCCGCCGTCGCCCCGTCTCCGACCTCCAGATCGAGTACTCGCTGATCTCGCGCGGCGTCGAGGACGCGATCCTGCCCGTCTGCCGCGAGTTGGGCATCGGGATCACCGCGTACGGCGTGCTCGCCCGTGGCCTGATCAGCGGCCACTGGACCCGCGACCGACAGCTCTCCCCGGCGACTTCCGCGGCTTCAGCCCCGGTTCAACGGCGAGAACCTGGACCGCAACCTGGACCTGGTGGACGCGCTGCGCGAGATCGCCGAGGCCCGGGCGTCAGCGTCGCCCAGGTCGCCATCGCCTGGGTGCTCGCCCAGGCCACCCGGCAGGACGCGGCGATCGTGCCGCTGATCGGCGCCCGCCGCCGCGACCGGCTGACCGAGGCGCTCGGCGCGCTCGACGTCACCCTGACCGACGCCGACCTGGCCGCGATCGAGAAGGCCGTACCGCCCGGCGCCGCCGCCGGAGCGCGCTACCCGGAGCAGCAGATGGTGCACCTGGACAGCGAGAAGTGACGGCCCCGGCGGCCACCCGCATCCGCCGCGGGTGGCCGCCGCGCCATCCCGCGGGTGGCCGCCGCGTCATCTCGCTGGGTGGCCGCCGCGGACCCTTTGGCACGTGGCCCCACGCACGTGATTTCGCCAACGCGCCCGGTCGCGGTGACCTTGCCGTACGGCCAAAAGCAGCCGCGGAATGGTCCAGTCGGACAACAAGGCCAGTGAATAACGGACCGCACACGCGCCTGATGGGGCCCGAGTCGATCTCGGGAAAGGCGCCCACCGCGTGCCCGGCGCCTTCCGGATTCCGGCACCATTTCGGCTTTTCCCCGGTCCGCGCCCCGTACTTCTTGTGACGGGCCGAGCGGCGCCCGTACGTTGCTGGTGCGGCAAAACGGCGCCCGGCCGGACCTGTTCCACGGTCCCCGACATTCCAAGGGCCCCGCTCCGCCCCGACGTTCCTTCCACCCGATGTTCCAAGGATTCTCGGTTCGCATACCGGCCCGACAGTGGGACACGCCCGTGAAGAGTTCACCCGAACCCGTCGCCGTCATCGGCATCGGCTGCCGTTTCACCTCCGGAATCGACTCCCGCAGGCGCTGTGGAATTCCTCGTCGAACGGCGCGACGCGGTACGGGACCTTCCGGCCGAGCGCTGGGAGCCGTACGCGGCGCGGCCCGGAGCACGCGGCGGCGCTGCGCCGGGCCACCCGGCGCGGCGCGTACCTGGACGACATCGCCGGGTTCGACGCCGGGTTCTTCGGCTTCTCCGCCGAGGAGGCGTGCCGTACCGACCCGCGGCAGCGCGTGCTGCTGGAGGTCGCCTGGGAGGCGCTGGAGCGTGCGGGCGTGCCCCGCACGCTCTGGCCGGTACCGACACCGGGGTGTTCGTCGGCGTCGGCGCGGACGGCGCGGACGACTACGGGCGCCGGTTGGCCGACGGCCCGGACGGTCCGCACGGCGGGTCGTACGGACCATCAGGCGGCTCGTACGGCGGGTCGTACGGCGGGGCGTACGGACCACCGGGCGGGGCGTACGGACCGGGGCGGGCGCGGGCCTGGGCGGCGCGGGCCTGGGCGGCGCGTTGTGCGGGCCGCCCAACCGGCTCTCGCGCTTCCTGGACCTGCGCGGCCCCAGCGTCGCCGTGGACACCGCCTGCTCCTCCGCGCTGGTGGCGGTGGACCAGGCGTGCCGGGCGCTGCGCACGGACCGGATCCCGTTCGCGCTCGCCGGGGCGGTCAGCCTGATCTCCGGTCCCGGCGGCGGGCTGTGGCTGGACGCGGCGGGCGCGCTCTCCCCGACGGCCGCTCGAAGTCCTTCGACGCCGCGGCCGACGGCCGGGGCGGGCGAGGGCTGCGGGTCGTCGTCCTGCGGCTGCTGGCCGACGCCCTGCGCGACGGGGACCGGGTGCACGCGGTGATCCGGGGCGGCGCGGTACGCCAGGACGGCCGGGCCCGGCCGCGCGGCGCGCGAGCACCTGCTGCGCGCCGCGTACGAGGGCGCCGGGGTCGACCCCGGCACGGTCGACTACGTGGAGGCGCACGGCTCCGGCGACCGCGCGGACGACGCCGTCGAGGCGGCGGCGCTGGGCGCCGTGCTCGGCGCGGGCCGCCCCGCGAACGCCCCTGCCTGGTCGGCTCGGTGAAGCCCGACATCGGCCACCTGGAGGCCGCCGCCGGGATCGCCGGGCTGGTCAAGGCCGTCCTCGCGCTCGACGGCGGCCTGCTGCCCGCCACCGTGGGCGTCCTCGGCCCCGACCCGGACATCCCTGGGAGCGCGCCGGGCTGGCGCTGGTCACGGAGGACACCCGGTGGCCGCCCACCGGCGGCAGGCCGCGCCGCGCGGGGTCACGAGCCACGGGTACGGGGCACGCTCGCCCATCTCGTACTGGAGCAGGCACCCGCCCGGAGCGGGCACCCACCCGGAGCGGGCACCCACCCGGAGCGGGCACCCACCTCGGAGCAGGCACCCACCTCGGAACAGGCACCCAGGACCCACTGGATTCAGCAGACCCGTCAGACCCATCAGACCCGGAGACCGCGCGGGCACGCCGCGCGGGAAGCAGTCCGCCCGCCGTTCCTGTTCCCGCTCTCCGGCGGGACGGCATCGGGCCTGCGGGCCAACGCAGCCCGGCTGGCGGACTGGCTGGGGACAGGCCGACGGCGGATCGAGAAGCGGCCTCGCCGCCGTCGGCCGCTCCCTGGCCCACCACCGCACCCACCTGCCCGAACGCGCCGTCGTCGTCGCCGAGGACCGGGCCGGGCTGACCGCCGGGCTGCGGACGCTCGCCGCCGGAGGCGGCGCCACGGTCACCGTCACCGGCCGCGCCCCGACCCTCCCACGGTCACCGTCACCGGGCATGTCCCGTCCGTCACCGGGCATGTCCCGCCCCGGCGAACGGCGCGCGGCCGCGCGCGGCCGGTGTGGGTCTTCTCCGGGCACGGCGCGCAGTGGGCGGGGATGGGGCGCGGACTGCTGGCCGCGGAGCCGGAGTTCGCCGAGACGCTGGACCGGCTGGAACCGGTGTTCCGCGAGGAACTGGACCTGGTGCCGAGCGCCGCGCTGCGCGCGGGCACGGTGCACGACGTGGTACGGGCCCAGGCCCTGACCTGCGCCGTACAGCTGGGCCTGGCCGCCGTGTGGCGCGCGTACGGGTGGCGCCCGAGGCGGTGATCGGCCAGTGCGTCGGCGAGTTCGCCGCCGCGGTGCCGCGGGCGCGCTGGACGAGGAGACCGGCGCCCGGCTGGCCTGCCGCCGCGCCGGGCTGCTGCGCGCGGTCGCCGGGCGGGGCGCGATGGCGGTGGTCCCCGCCGACTTCGCCACGGTGGCCCGGCGCCTGGCGGAGCACGGACGCGACGAGCGTCCGGGCGTCGTGCCCGCCGTCGACGCCTCGCCGTACGCCACCGTCGTCTCCGGCCCCGCCGACCAGGTCGCGGAGGCGGTACGGCGCTGGGAGCGCGAGGGGCTGCGGGTACGGCCGGTGGCCTGCGACGCCGCGCTGCACAGCCCCGCCGTGGACGGCCTGCGTGCCCGGATCCTCACCGCGTTCGGCGAGGTGGCGGCCAAGCCGCCCGCCGTCCCGCTGTACTCCACCGCCACGGCCGACCCCGGGACCCGGCCGCGCGCGACGCCGCCTACTGGGCCGCGCAGGCGCGCCGCCCGGTCCGCCTCACCCAGGCCGTACGGGCGGCGCTGGAGGACGGCCACCCGGTGTTCCTGGAGTTGTCGGCGCACCCGGTCGCGGCGGCGTTCATCGCGCGGACCCTCGACCACGCGGGCGTCTCCGGCGGCCGGGTGGCGCACTCCTGCGCCGCCACCACGACGAGCGGCACACGCTGCTGGCGAACCTCGCGGCCCTGCACTGCCACGGCGTACCGGTCGGCTGGGCGGCCCTGTACCCGGGGCGCGGCGGCGGGACGCGGCGGCGCTGCCGACCCAGGCGTGGCAGCACCGGCGGTACTGGGCCCGGTCGCCGGAGCCGCCGCCGGGGACCGGGCCGGGGCACGACCCGGCGGACCACACCCTGCTCGGGGACCACAGCGTCGTGCACGGCACCTCCCGTACCGACCTGTGGCAGACCCGGCTGAGCGACGCCAACCGGCCCTCCCCGGCGACCACGCGGTGCGCGGCACCGGGACCGGGACTGGGACCGGGACCGTCCCGGCCGCCGTCCTGCTGCACACCCTCCTCCGCGCGGCCCCTCCCCGGGCGGTTCGCACCCGCACGGTCCGCACCCGCACGGTCCGCACCCGGACGGTTGGGGCGTCGCGCTGCGGGAGGTCTCGCTCGGCGCGGCGCTGGCCTCGGCCGCGCCCGGACGTCCGCGTGGCCCACCAGGACGGGGTGGTGCGGCTCACCTCCCGCGCGGTGGGGGCGGGTTCGGGCGAGTGGCTGACACACGCCGTCGCGCTCACGGCACCGGCGGACGGACCCGGAAGCACCCGCTCGGGCCGCGCCCGGCACGCCCCGGCCGTCGAGGCGGTCGACCCGGGTCGGTCGTGGCCGCGCTCGCCGCGCTCGGGCTGCCCGCCGCGGGCTTCCCTGGCGGATCCGCGAACTGCGGCGCGGCGACGGCACGTGGACGGCCCTGGTGACGGTCGACCCCGAGCAGACCCTGCCCCGGCTCACCTGGGCGGTCGTGCTGGACGCCGCCCTGGCGACGGCCGCGTACTGCCTGCCGGACCCGCCGGTGCCGCGGCTGCCCGCGCACCTGGCCGAGGCGGCGCTGACCGGACGGCCGCCCGCCGACGCGCTGGTCGGGGTCCGGGTCGGCGCCACCCGCCGGGACACGGTCGACGTGCACGTCACCGAGGTGGGCGGGCGGGCCCGCGCCCGGCTGCGCGGACTGCGGTTCGCGGCACCGGGACAGCAGACGGCCCCGGCCGCCGCCCGGTCCTCGCTCCGGCCCCGGCGCCCGTCCCGCCCCGGCCGCCGCGCTCGCCGCCGCCCCGTACGAACGCGCCTGGCGTCCCCTGGAGTTGGCCGGGCCCGGCGGCCCGCCCGCTCGGTGGTGCTCGTCGGCGCGGACCCCCGCTGCGGGCGGCGCTGGCCGGGCACCTCGCGCGGGAGGGCGTGCGCGTGGAGAGCGTGCGGCACCCGCGCGAGACGGTCACGCCTGCGCCCCGGCTCACCCCGGCCGACGTGGTGCTGGTCGCCCCGTCGCCGGACGCCCGGACCGGCCCGAGGAAGCCGCGGCCTGCCACTGCCTGCTGCTGGCCGACACCGTGCGGCTGATGGCGGCGGCCCACCCGGTGGCGCCGCCGCGCCTGTGGTGCCTGACGCTCGGGGCCCGCGAGGCGCGCGGCGCCGCGGCGCTGGCCCAGACCCCGCTGTGGGCCTGGCCGCGGTCGCCGCGGCCGAACACCCGCGGCTGTGGTGCGGCACGGTGGACCTGCCGACCGCGCCGCGGAGGCCGATCTCGCCGCGCTGGCACGGCTGTTGCGGTCGTCCCCGGCGAGGAGGTGATCGCCGTACGGGCGGCGCCGCGACCGCCGCCCGGCCCGCCCGGCCCCCGGCGCGGCCCGGCCCCGGTCTGCCGGGCGGGCGGCACGTACCTGGTCACCGGCGGGCTCGGGGCCGCGGGCCTGTCCGTGGCCCGCGAACTGGCCGACCGGGCGCCCGCAGGCTCGTCCTCACCGCCCGTACGCCGCTGCCGCCGCGCGCGGACTGGGACACGGTGCGCGACCCTGCGGCGGCGCGCCGGGTCGCGGCGGTCCGCGCCCTGGAGGCGGCGGGGCGACCGTACGGACCCTGGCCGCCGACGCCGCCGACGCCCGGCGGATGCGTGAGCTGCTGGCCCCGACGCGCTCGGCCTGCCGCCGGTGCGCGGGTCGTGCACGCGGCCGGGGCGCGCGAGCACCGGCCGCCGCGCGCGCTGGACCGCCGCACGCTGCGCGCGGTGCTGCGGCCGAGGACCGGCGGGGCGATGGTGCTGCACCAGCTGTTCCCGCCCGGCAGCGTGGACTTCTTCGTGCTGCTCACCTCGGCGGACCGGCCGCCGCGCACGCCCGGCCGGGCCGCGGACGCCGCCGCGGACGCCTTCCTCGACGGCCTCGCCGCGCACCGGGGCGCCGCGGACGGCGGCTGAGCGTGGCACACCCGGGCGTGCCGCCCTCCCGTACCCCACGGGTTCCCGCCCGACCTGCCCAGCCTGCCCGACCGCACTGTGAAGGAGCAGCCGATGCCCACCGACTCAGAGATACGGCGTTTCGCGGGCGCACCCTGGAGTTCTTCGGGACCTCACGCCACGCGATGCACCCTGCCGCCGCGCCGGCTGTCCGAACTCCAGCTCAGCGCGGTCCAGTTGCGCTTCGCCGAGGTGCGCGACCGGCTGCCGGTGCTGCGCGCGCTGGCCGACGAGCAGGACATCCACGAGATCCGCGGGCTGGACGAGGTGGCGCCGCTGCTGTTCCCGCGCGCCGTCTACCAGTCGTACCCGGCCTCCCTGCTCCTGGAGGGCCGCTTCGACCTGCTCACCACCTGGCTGTCCCGGCTGACCACGGTCGACCTCGGCGGCCTGGACACCGACGGCTGCCACTCGATCGACGGCTGGCTGGAACTGCTGGACACCCGGACCGAGTTGCGGCTCGCGCACTCCTCCGGGGCCTCAGGCAGCATGGCGTTCGTCCCGCACACCCACGCCGACTTCGACCGGCTCCACGAGATCATGCGCCTGGAGGTCTTCCCCGGCCCCGGGCAGCGCGAGGAGGGCATCGACGTCGTCTTCCGTACGTGCGCACCCTGCGCAGCGGCATCGGCCGCCACGCCGCCGCCATCGCCGAGCGGATCGCGCGCCCGAGGACCGGGTGCACGCGCTCGCCCCGGGCTGGCCAGCGCGGACGTGATGTTCCTGGCGGGCGGCTGCGGGCGGCGGCGCGGCGCAGCGAGCGCGACGGGTGCCGGTACCGCGCGTGCTGCGGGAGCGGAGCGCGGAGTTCGACGAGGCGCGGGCGGCGCTGCGGGCGGGCTCGGCGCGTACGTGGAGCGGCTGGCGGACACGCTGCGCGGGCGCCGGGTGGTGTCGCTGAGCGGCGCCGACGTGGCGCACCGGATGGCGCGGACGGGCCTGGAGCGGGGCGTCGAGGGCCTGTTCGCGCCCGACTCGCTGGTCGGCTGGGGCGGCGCGGCGGGCGGCGGGCGGTGCCGGAGGGCTGGGAGGAGACCGCGGCGCGGTTCGCGGGCGTGGCGCGGCTGCACCGTGTGTACGCGCTGAGCGAGGTCGCCGCGCTGCACCTGGGCTGCGCGGACGGCTGGTACCACCTGGAGCCGTGGACGGTGGTGTACGTGCTGCACCCGCAGACCGGCAGGCCGCTGCCGCGCGCGGCCTGTCCACCGGCCGGGCGGCCTTCTTCGACCTGCTGGCCGAGGACCACTGGGGCGGCTTCGTCTCCGACGACGAGGTGACGGTGGACTGGTCGCCGTGCCGCTGCGGCCGTACCTCGCCGCGGTTCGCGGGGCGCATCGCCCGGTACGGGGGCGGCGACGCCGAGGGCGTGACCTGTGCGGCCAGCTCCGGGGCGCTGTCGGAGGCGCTGGGGTCCCTGAACGCGGAGCTGGTGTGAGCGCGGGCGGCGGGCGCGCGGATCCCCATCCCGCCGGACGCGGCTACGCTCGACGCGATGACCGGCGAGACCTGATGACCGGCGTAGACGCGATGACCGGCGAGCGCGCGACCAGCGGAGAGCGGAAGGAGCCCCGAGCACGATGCCGTCAGAGACCCTGACCCCGACCGCATCCTCGAAGCGACCGAGGAGGTGCTGCGCCGCTACGGACCGGCCAAGGCCACCGTGGTGGACGTGGCCCGCGCGCTGGGCGTCAGCCACGGCACCGTCTACCGCCACTTCCGCACCAAGTCGGCGCTGCGCGAGGCGGTCACCGCGCGCTGGCTGGACCAGGCGCACGACGAGCTGTCGGAGATCGCGGCGGGTCCCGGCCCGGCGGCGGACCGGCTGCGCCGCTGGCTGGCGGCGCTGTTCGCGGCCAAGCGCCGCAAGGCGGGCACGGACCCGGAGCTGTTCGCGACGTACCTGGCGCTGGCCGCCGAGCACAGCGGCACGGTGGCCCGGCACGTCGAGACGATGGTGGGGCAGCTGGCGGTGCTGGTCGACAGCGGGCGCGCGGAGGGCGCGTTCGCGGTGACGGACGCCGACCCGGCGGCGACGGCGCGGGCCGTGTGGGACGCGACGGGCCGCTTCCACGACCCGACGTACGCCCCGGAGTGGTCCGGGCCGGAGATCGAGTACGCCTTCGCGGTCGTCTGCGACCTGGTCATACGCGGCCTGCGGGCATAAGGGCCGGAACGCGAGAACGGGTGCTCCGCCAGGGCGGAGCACCCGTTTCGTATGCGGCGCGGGACTCAGCAGCCGATGAGACGGCCGCCCAGGTAGGACTGGATCTGGTCCAGCGAGACCCGGTCCTGCTTCATGGTGTCGCGCTCGCGCACGGTGACCGCGTTGTCCTCAAGGGTGTCGAAGTCGACGGTGACGCAGAACGGCGTGCCGATCTCGTCCTGGCGCCGGTAGCGGCGGCCGATGGCGCCCGCGTCGTCGAAGTCGATGTTCCAGTGCTTGCGCAGGTCGGCCGCGAGCCCCTTGGCCTTGGGCGACAGCTGCGGGTTGCGGGACAGCGGCAGGACCGCGACCTTCACCGGCGCGAGCCGCGGGTCGAGCCGCATCACGGTGCGCTTCTCCAACTTGCCCTTGGCGTTGGGCGCCTCGTCCTCGATGTACGCGTCGAGCATGAACGCGAGCATGGCGCGGCCGACACCCGCCGCGGGCTCGATGACGAACGGGGTCCAGCGCTCACCGGCCTCCTGGTCGAAGTACGACAGGTCCTGGCCGGACGCCTTGGAGTGCGACTTGAGGTCGTAGTCCGTGCGGTTGGCCACGCCCTCCAGCTCGCCCCACTCCGAGCCGCCGAACTGGAAGCGGTACTCGATGTCGGCGGTGCGCTTGGAGTAGTGGGAGAGCTTCTCCTGGGGTGCTCGTACCAGCGGATGTTCTCCTCGCGCAGACCGAGGTCGCGGTACCAGTTCCAGCGCTGCTCCATCCAGTACTCGTGCCACTGCTCGTCCTCGCCCGGCTTGACGAAGAACTCCATCTCCATCTGCTCGAACTCGCGGGTGCGGAAGATGAAGTTGCCCGGGTGATCTCGTTCCGGAAGGACTTGCCGACCTGCGCGATGCCGAACGGCGGCTTGCGGCGCGAGGTCTGCTGCACCTGGGAGAAGTTGGTGAAGATGCCCTGCGCGGTCTCCGGGCGCAGGTAGGCGACCGAGCCGGAGTCCTGGGTGGGGCCGAGGTGGGTGGAGAGCAGCCCGGAGAACTGCTTGGGCTCGGTGAAGGAGCCCTTGTTGCCGCAGTTGGGGCAGTTGACGTCGGCGAGGCCGTGCTCCGGGAGGCGACCGTGCTTGGCCTCGTACGCCTCTTCCAGGTGGTCGGCGCGGAACCGCTTGTGGCAGGAGGTGCACTCGGTCAGCGGGTCGGTGAAGGTGGCGACGTGGCCGGATGCCTCCCACACCTCGCGGGCCAGGATGACCGACGAGTCGAGCCCGACGACGTCGTCGCGCGAGGTGACCATCGTGCGCCACCACTGGCGCTTGATGTTCTCCTTCAGCTCCACGCCGAGCGGTCCGTAGTCCCAGGCGGCGCGCTGGCCGCCGTAGATCTCGCTGCACGGGTAGACGAAGCCACGGCGCTTGCTCAGGCTGACGATGGTGTCGATCTTGTCGGCGGCCACGGTGCTCTCTTCATTGATGACGATGGGAGACGGCGAAGCGAATGCTTCAGGTTACCGGCGGCGCCACCCCGGATCAAATCGAAAGCCGTTCCCCGGGACCCCGAACCTCTTGTTGACAATCATTTCCATTTTGTTGAAAATGGGATCCATGAACATACGTCGCATCCTGCCTGTCGCAGCCGTGGCCGGGGCCACCGCCCTCGGCCTCACCACGCTCACCGCCTGCTCCTCCGACGACGACGCGGGCAAGGGCGGCGACGGCAAGCTGGACGTGGTGGCGTCGTTCTACCCGATGCAGTTCCTCGCCGAGAAGATCGGCGGCTCGTACGTCTCCGTCAGCAACCTGACCAAGCCCGGCGCCGAGCCGCACGACCTGGAGATCAGCCCCAAGCAGACCGCCGAGCTGAGCAAGGCCGGGCTCGTGGTCTACCTCAAGGGCCTCCAGCCCTCCGTCGACGAGGCCATCGACCAGGCCGAGCCCAAGCACGTGGCCGACGCCCGCTCGTACACCACGCTGGAGGACCACGGCACCGAGGCCGGGGCCACGAGCACGGGGAGGAAGCGCACGGGAGGAGGCGCACGGCGAGGACGACGCCGGGGCCGACCCGCACGTCTGGCTGGACCCGGTGCGCTACGCGCAGCTCGCCGAGGGCGTCGGCAAGGCCCTCCAGAAGGCCGACCCCGACCACGCGACGACGTACAAGAAGAACACCGACACGCTCGTGAAGGAACTCGGCACCCTCGACCAGGACTTCAAGACCGGGCTGAAGAACCGCGCGTCGGACACGTTCATCACCACCCACGCCGCCTTCGGCTACCTCGCCGAGCGGTACGGCCTGCGGCAGGAGGCCATCTCCGGGATCGACCCGGAGTCCGAGCCCAGCCCGGCCCGTATCAAGGCGCTGCACTCGATAGCGCGCGAGGACAAGGTCAACACCGTCTTCTTCGAGACGCTGGTCAGCGACCGCACGGCGAAGACCCTGGCGGGCGACCTGAAGTTGAAGACTGATGTACTCGACCCGCTCGAAGGCATCACCGACAAGTCCAAGGGCGACGACTACTTCGCCGTGCAGCACGCCAATCTCCAGGCCCTGCGGAAGGCGCTCGGCGCCACGTGACGGAAGGCACAGACGACATGAAGGAGCCGGTCATATCCTGCGCGGGGCGAACGCCACGCTCGGCGCGCGCCCGTACTGCGCGGCGTCGACCTGGCCGTCGCGCGGGGCGAGGTCGTCGCGCTGCTCGGCGCCAACGGCTCCGGCAAGTCGACCGCCGTGCGCGCCGTCGTCGGACAGGTCCCGCTCACCAGCGGTGAGCTGGACCTGTTCGGCGTCCCCGGCGGCGCTTCCGCGACTGGGCGCGCGTCGGGTACGTCCCGCAGCGCACCACCGCCGCGGGCGGCGTCCCCGCCACCGTGCGCGAGGTCGTCTCGGCCGGGCGGCTGGCCCGTACCCGGCTGGGGCCGCTGCGCAAGGCGGACCGCGCGGCGGTCCACCGGGCGCTGGAGCTGGTCGGCATGGCCGACCGCGCCGGTGACTCGGTGAACGCGCTCTCCGGCGGCCAGCACCAGCGGACGCTGATCGCCCGCGCGCTGGCCGGCGAACCCGAACTGCTGATCATGGACGAGCCGATGGCCGGGGTCGACCTGGCCAGCCAGGAGATCCTCGCCGGGACGCTGCGCGAGCAGGTCGCGGGCGGCGCCACCGTGCTGCTCGTGCTGCACGAACTCGGCCCGCTGGAGCCGCTGATCGACCGGGCGGTGGTGCTCCGCGACGGCTGCGTGGTGCACGACGGGCCGCCGCCGAAGGCGGTGGGCCAGCATGCCCTGCCGGGCCACGACCACGTACATCCGCACGCGGCGCCCGGCGCCGAGCCGATCCGGACGGGGTTGCTGACCTGATGTTCGAAGTCCTCGACTACGCCTTCATGCAGCGGGCCCTGATCGCCGCGGTCCTCGTCGGCATCACCGCGCCCGCCGTCGGCATCTACCTCGTCCAGCGCCGCCAGGCGATCATGGGCGACGGAATCGGCCATGTCGCGCTCACCGGCGTCGCCCTCGGCTTCCTCACCGGCACCAACCCGGTGTGGACCGCCGTGGGCGTCTCCGCGCTCGGCGCGATCCTGATGGAGCTGATCCGCTGGTACGGCAAGACCCGCGGCGACCTCGCGCTCGCGATGCTCTTCTACGGCGGCATGGCGGGCGGCGTCCTGCTGATCAACCTCTCGCCGACCGGCTCCAACGCCAACCTCACCACGTACCTCTTCGGCTCGATCACCACCGTATCCGAACAGGACGTCGTCGCGATCAGCTTCCTGGCGGGCTTCGTCGTGCTGATCACCATGGGGCTGCGGCGGCAGCTGTTCGCGGTCTGCCAGGACGAGGAGTTCGCCCGGGTGACCGGGCTGCCGGTGCGCACCCTGAACCTGCTGCTGGCCGTCACCGCCGCCGTCACCGTCACCGTGGCCATGCGGGTCGTCGGCCTGCTCCTGGTCAGCGCGCTGATGGTGGTCCCGGTCGCGGCGGCCCAGCAGGCCACCCGCGGCTTCGCGATGACCCTGGCGTTCGCCGTCGTCATCGGCGTCGTGGTCACCCTCTCCGGCACGGTCTACTCGTTCTACGAGGACGTACCGCCGGGCGCCAGCATCGTCGTGCTCGCCATCGGCGTCTTCGCCGTGGTCACCGCGCTCGCCGCGCCACTGGCGAAGACGCGCCCGCCGCGCCGCGCGGGCGGAGGAGCGGTGCACCCTGGAGCTACCGGGCGGCCGGACCCCGTCGGACGATGTGCGGGTTTAGTGATGGACGGGATGAGCCTCGGACGCGGGATCGCCTCGCCGGTCGCCGGGTGGCTGGCACAATGGCCGGGCAGGTGTGCGCGGACGAACAGCTGAGTCGAGGAGGCAAAGTGGTCACTGCGGGTCCCCGGTACGCGGCCGATCCACCAGGCAGCGTGCGGCGGTGGCGGCGGCACTGGACGAGGTGGACGAGTTCCGCAGCGCCCAGGAGCTGCACGACATGCTCAAGCACCGCGGCGACTCCGTCGGCCTCACCACCGTCTACCGCACCCTTCAGTCCCTCGCCGACGCGGGCGAGGTCGACGTGTGCGCACCACCGAGGGCGAGGCCGTCTACCGGCGGTGCAGCAGCGGCGACCACCACCACCATCTGGTCTGCCGCGCCTGCGGCAGGCGGTCGAGGTGGAGGGCCCGGCGGTCGAGAGTGGGCCGACGCCATCGCCGAGGAACACGGCTTCGTGGACGTCGCCCACACCATCGAGATCTTCGGCACCTGCGGCGACTGCGCCGCCGCCCGGTCCTGACCCGCGCGGGAGGGACCGCCCGGCAGCCCTCCCGCCCATGGACCGACCGCCGTCAGCCCTGCTTGAGCTGGTCCTCGTTGGGGATCGCGCCGCCGAACCTGCGGTCCCGGGAGGCGTACTCCAGGCACGCGCGCCACAGGTCCCGGCGGTCGAAGTCCGGCCACAGCACGTCCTGGTAGACCATCTCCGCGTACGCGCTCTGCCAGATCAGGTAGTTCGACGTCCGCTGCTCCCCGAGGGCCGCAGGAACAGGTCCACGTCCGGCATGTCCGGGTAGTACAGGTACTTCGCGAACGTCTTCTCGTTCACCTTCGCCGGGTCGAGCACCCCGGCCCTGACGTCGGCGGCCAGCGCCCGCGCCGCGTCCGCGATCTCGGCCCGCCCGCCGTAGTTCATGCAGAAGTACAGCGTGAGCAGGTCGTTGTCCTTGGTCTGCTCCTGGGCGACCTGGAGCTCCTTGGCGACCGACTTCCACAGCTTGGGCATCCGGCCCACCCAGCGCACCCGGATGCCGAGGGCGTCGAGCTGGTCGCGGGTCTTGCGGATGAAGTCCCGGTTGAAGTTCATCAGGAAGCGCACCTCGTCCGGCGAGCGCTTCCAGTTCTCGGTGGAGAAGGCGTACAGCGAGATGTCGCGCACGCCCATCTCGACCGCGCCCTGGAGCACGTCGAGAACGCGCTCGGCGCCGACCTTGTGCCCTCCGTGCGCGGCAGCCCCGCTCCTTCGCCCAGCGGCCGTTGCCGTCCATGACGATCGCGATGTGGCCGGGCACCAGCTCACCGGGGATCTTCGGCGGACGCGCACCGGACGGGTGCGGGTCCGGGGCCCGGTACTCGCGCCGCTGCCGACCCAGAATCCCGCGTCGTGCCATACGTTCCGTGTCTCCTTAAGAGTCCGTGGGTCCCCTGTGCGCTGCGCCGCGGACCGCTGTTCACTTCTCCACGTACCGCAGGGACCGCAGCCCCGCTCCAGGTGCCAGTGCAGATACGCCGCGACCAGCCCGCTGCCCTCGCGCGCGTGCCGCGGCTCGCACGCGTCGGCCGTCGCCCAGTCCCCGTCAGCAGCGCGCCGAGCAGGGTCAGCGCCTCCGCCGAGGGTACGACGCTTCCCGGCACCCGGCACTCCCGCAGATCACGCCCCCGCGCCGACCGAGAAGAACCGGTTGGGGCCGGGCAGCCCGCACTTGGCGCAGGCGCCGAAGCTCGGCGCGTAGCCGTTCACGGCGAGCGAGCGCAGCAGGAAGGCGTCCAGGATCAGATGCGGCTCGTGCTCCCCGCCCGCCAGCGTCCGCAGGCCGCCCACGAGCAACAGGTACTGCTGCACGGCGGGTTCGCCCTCGTGGTCGGTGAACCGCTCGGCGGTCTCCAGCATCGCCGTACCGGCCGTGTACCGCGCGTAGTCGGTCACGATCGCGCCACCGTACGGGGCGATGGTCTCGCTCTGCGTGCACAGCGGCAGCCCGCGGCCGATCAGTTCGCCGCCGCGCGCGAAGAACTGCACGTCGACATGGCTGAAGGGCTCCAGCCGCGCCCCGAACTTCGACTTGGTCCGCCGCACGCCCGCGCCACGGCCCGCACCCGCCCGTTGCCGCGGGTGAGCAGCGTGATGATCCGGTCCGCCTCACCCAGCTTCTGGGTGCGCAGCACGATGCCGTCGTCGCGGAACAGACTCATGGCGCCATTGTCCCGTACGCGTGAGCGGCCCGAGCCGCGCGGGTGCCGGGGCGGGGGCGCCTGGGGCCAGGGTGGCGCCTGGGGCTCAGGGGCGTTCGGGGCCAGGGGCGTTCGGGCTCAGGGGCGGGTGACGAGGTCGGACGGGTCGGTGTTGGCGCCGCACAGCACGACGCACACCCGCTCCCCGGGCGCCGGGGCGTACGCGCCCGAGGCCAGCGCCGCCTGGGCCGCCGCCGCCGCGTTCTCCACGGCCAGTCGGCGGTCCTCCCACAGCGCCCGGCGCGCGGCGGCGATGGCCGCGTCCGGCACCAGCACCGACCGGGTGTCGCCGTGCAGCGCCCAGTGCAGCGCGGCGGGCGTCACCAGGCGGGCGCCGAGCGCGTCCGCCGCGATCGAGTCCACCCCGACCTCGACGGGCTCCCCGCCGCGATCGCCGCGTGCAGCGTCGGACAGCCCTCGGGCTCCACGGCCACGACCCGCGTCCCGTGCTGGTGCGCCGCCGCCGCGACGCCCGCGAACAGGCCCCCGCCGCCGCACGCCACGACCACCGTGCCGACGTCCGGCAGCGCCTGGTGGATCTCCTCCAGCAGCGTCCGGCCCCGGCCGCCATCCAGGGTTGTCGTAGGCGTGCCCCAGCAGGGCGCCGGTCTCGGCCGCGTACTCTCGGGACGCGGCGAGCGCGTGGTCGTACTCGGTGCCGACCAGGCGGACGTCCGCGCCCTGCGCCCGGATCCGGCCGACCTTCACCGCGGGCGAGGTCTCGGGCGTGAACACGGTCGCCGGTACGCCGTGCCGGGCCGCCGCCCACGCGCAGGCCAGCCCGGCGTTGCCGCCCGAGGCGAT
Source organism: Streptomyces sp. M19 (assembly GCA_038070365.1). GTDB lineage: Bacteria > Actinomycetota > Actinomycetes > Streptomycetales > Streptomycetaceae > Streptomyces. Next base: position 2,863,917 of record JAMYWE010000001.1, read on the forward strand.
GGCGACGCCCGCCTTCGGCATGGTGCCCGCCTCGATGTGCGCCGCGACGAAGTTCGCGGCGCCCGCGCCTGAAGCTGCCGGTGTGCTGCATCATCTCCAGCGCGAACCACAGGCCGTCCCCGGCCGGGACCACGGACACCGGGCGGATGTGCCCCGCGATCCGGTCGGCCGCGGTCTTGATGTCGTCGTACGCGAAGGTCACGGGTCCGCCGCTCCTGTCCTCTGTTCTCGGGGCGTCGTCGCACCGTACTCCACGCGCGGCGGCGGCACCGGACGGCCGGGGCGGCGGCGTACGGCGGTGTACGGACCGGACGTTGGGCGTTCCGGCCCACGGGTCCTGATGCTTCGAGTGTCTGTGCGTCTACCCTGGGTCGCTCGGGATGGCACGCAGGTGGGGGCGTATGCACAGCGAGGGAACGTCGGCCGACGAGCCGCGCGACGGCGCCTGTCCGTCCGAAACGGAATCCCGAACGGGCGCCGTACCGGACGCCCCGCGTCCACCCGGAGGACGCCGTGCCGGACGCCCCGCGCCTACCCGGAGGACGCCCTGCCGGACGCTCCGGAAGACGCCGTGCCGGACGCCGCCCGCTGTCGGGCGACGACACGACGCGGCTGGGGTCCCGGCCGGGAGCGCCCGAACCGCCGCCCGCGCGGCACACGTTGGTCTTCTCGGGGTGACCCGGTCCAGCGGCGAGCCGGAGACCGTGGAGACCACGGACGGCGAGAGCGGCGGCACGGCGGACAGCGAAACGGACGGCACGGCGGACGGCGAAGCGGACGGCGAGCGGAAGGTGGTGCCCGAGGTCGTGGGCGCCGACGAGGACGCGCTGCCGCCCACCGTGATCGCCGACCGCTACCGGCTGGGGCGGCAGCTCGGCCGCGGCGGCATGGGCGTGGTGTGGGAGGCCCAGGACACCCGGCTGGGCCGCCGCGTGGCCGTCAAGGGCCTCTCCTGCGCGGCAGTTCGGACGCGGACACCCGGGCGAAGTGGGTGGAGCGCGCACGGCGCGAGGCGCAGGCCATCGCCAGGATCGGCCACGACAACGTGGTCGCCGTGCACGACGTGGTCGAGGCCGACGGCCTGGTCTGGATCGTGATGGAGCTGGTCGACGCGCGTTCGCTGGCCGATCTGCTGCACGAACGGCGGCGGTTGCCGGTGGAGGAGGCCGCCCGGATCGGCCTCCAGGTGCTGCGCGGGCTGCGCGCGGTGCACGAGGCGGGCGTGCTGCACCGGGACGTGAAGCCGCACAACGTGCTGTTCCGCCCCAACGGCCGTGCCCTGCTGATGGACTTCGGCATCGCCACCTTCGAGGGCGCGCTCCAGGTGACCCGCTCCCAGGAGATCATCGGCACGCCGCGCTACCTCGCGCCGGAGCTGGTCAACATCCACTCCGGGCAGCCGCGCCCCGCCACCCGCGAGTCCGACCTGTGGTCGCTGGGCGTGACCCTCTTCGAGATGGTCGAGGGCACGCCGCCGTTCAACGGGCTGAGCACGTACGAGGTGCTGGTCAACGTGCAGACGGCGGACACCCCGCGATGCGGTACGCCGGGACGCTCGCCCCGCTCGTCGAGGCGCTGCTGAACAAGGACCCGCGGCGGCGCCCGAGGCCCGGCGCGTCGAGGAGGTGCTCCAGCGGATCACCCGCCGCTCCACGGACCCGTACGGGCGGGGCGGGCCGCCGGTCCCGGCGACCCGGCGGAGCGGTGGCCGGACGCCGCGTCCCGCACGGCCGGGCCCCCGAGGAGACACGGCAACGGCCGGGCTCCGGCCCCGGTTCCGGCGGGGCGCCCGCCCGCGCCGCCGGTGGTGGTGGGTGACGGCCGTGGGCGCGGCGTGCCTGGCGCTGCTCGTCGGCGGAGGCACGCTCGCCTGGGACCGGATGCGCGACGACGAGCCGACGTGGTCGGACTCGTCCACCCTGCGCAACGCGCGCGAGCGCGGCGAACTCATCATCGGCGCCAAGACCGACCAGCCGGGGCTGAGCGAGCTGAAGGACGGCCAGTGGTTGGGCTTCGACGTGGCCTTCGCCCGGAAGGTCGCCGCGCACCTGGGCTTCACGGCGTCGCAGGTCAGGTTCAAGAAGGTGTCGAGCGAGAACCGGGAGCCCGCGCTCCAGAACGGTGACGTGGACCTGGTGGTCGCCAGCTACAGCATCGACGACGCGCGGAAGGAGAAGGTCGCCTTCGCGGGCCCGTACTACCAGGCCGCGCAGGGGATGCTGATGCGCAAGGGCGACGGCGAGACCGAGTTCGAGGTCCGCGACGGCGGTCGCTTCGTGTCCCGGGAGATCAACGGTCCCAGCGAACTCCTCGCGCACACCCGACGTGCGTCGGCAACAAGTCGACCTCCAACAACCTGACGAAGCAGCCGGAGTGGCGGGACACCTTCGAGGTGAAGAACAGCACCGACTACCACAGCTGCGTGGACAAGCTGCTGGCCCGGAGGTCGACGTGGTCACCACCGACGACGTGATACTCGCGGGCTACCGCGCCCGGCACGCCGACGCGTTGGGCCTGGCCAGCGGCTCGCTGACCACCGAGAACTACGGCGTGGGCATGCCCAAGGGCGACGACGCGCTGAAGCACCTGACGTGCGGGCGGTCGACGAGGTGATCTCCGACGGCGACTGGCGGCGGCTGTACGCCCGCTACCTGGAGCCGGAGACCCACCAGCCGAAGTCGCCGCCGAAGAAGCTCACCGAGTGCGGCTAGGGTCCGGCGAGCGGGACCACGGGCCGGTCCGTCCGGGCGGCCCGCTGACGGACACGGGTCACGACGTCACCTGACGGACACAGGTCGCGAAGTCATCGGAACGCGCGGGTGAATTCGGCACGCGCGTCAGAAGATGTCAGCATCGACCCGATCCATGTGGTCTAGCGGAAGTTGAACCGGTTGTGACCGACTCCGATCTGCGGGGCACAGCCCCGACCGAGCCCCGGCGGCGGACGGCGGAGGCGTACGCGGCGGTACCCGCCGGGTACGCCGGGCGGGCAGATCCCTGGCCCGGCGCTGGTCGGACCCGCGGCTGCGCTGGCCGAAGCGGCTCGCGCTGGTGCTCGCCGTCTGTCTCGTGCTGCCGGTCGCCACCGCGGCCGTCGCGCTGCGGCTGCTGTACGTCGGCGACCCGGGCCCGGACACCCGCACCCGCGGGCGACGCGGTCTGGCTCGGCCACTCCTGGGTCGACGGCCGCGGCGGCGCGGCCGACCTCGACCGGCTGGTGCGGCGGGTGCGCGGCACCGGCGTCCGCGACCTCTACGTCCACACCGGGCCCCTGGAGCACGACGGCTCGCTGCCGAAGTCCCGCTACGCGAAGGCGTCCTGGCTGCTGCGGGCGGTCCACCGCGACCTGCCGGAGGTGCGGGTGCAGGCGTGGCTGGGCGACCGGCTGGCCTCCGAGGGGCCGCCCGGCATGGTGCTCGACGACCGCGCCACCCGCGCGCGCGTGGTGCGGTCGGCCGGGCAGGTCCTGGACGCGGGCTTCGCGGGCGTACACGTGGACCTGGAGCCGCTGCACTCCGGCGACCGGTCCTATCTGGCGCTCCTGGACGCGCTGCACGCGACGACCCGCGCGCACCGCGCCCGCTGTCGGTGGCGGCGCACCAGATCGACCCGCTGCCCGCGCTGCACTCGGTGGCGGGCGCCGCCACCGGCCACCCACGTGGTGGTCCCAGGGCTACTTCGGGGCCGTCGCCCGCCGGGCCGACCAGGTCGCCGTCATGTCGTACGACACGGGGCTGCCGCTGGAGAGCCTGTACGGCGGCTACGTCGCCCAGCAGACGCAGCTCGCGCTGGAGGCGACCCCGGCCCGCACGGACCTGCTGATGGGGCTGCCCGCCTTCCACACGGACGACGCCGGGCACGCGCGGCGGCCGAGACGGTGGCCGCGGCGGTGCGCGGCGCGCGGCTCGGCCTGGGGCGCGCGGACCGGCACCGCGAGCGGTTCGGGTGGCACTGTACGTGGACTACGCGGCCACGGACGGGGACTGGACGGCGTACGAGGAGGGCTGGGGCGCGGTCGGCGGGCTGGTGGCCGCGACCGTCCCGGCAACCCGGCGGACGGCCCGTCGAACGGCCGGTGAGCCGCCCGGGCGCCCGGCTCAGCTGTCGTCCTCGCAGGGGCCGGAGGTGGCGGCGCACTGCCACCCGCTGAGGCCGTCGCCGGGGTCCGCCAGGTCGTGGTCGAGCTGGACCAGCCCGTAGATCAGACAGCCGATGATCGCGAGGCTGACGACGGCGGTCGTCCACAGGAAGACCCGTACGAGCGGGTGCGGCGCGCTCCGGGCGAGGACGGGCTCCGCCGCTGGTTCCGGGCTTTCGCCGCCGATCCCGCGGCTTTCCGGCGGGGTCCGCGGCCCGGCTGTCCCGCGTCCCTGTCGACGGTCTGGTGGCGTGACGTCCTTTCGCGAGCATGCCCATGACGATAACCCACGGCCGTCGGAGCCGGTCCCGGTGCTCAGGGCGCCTCCGCGCGCGACGGCGTCACCAGCCCCGACTCGTAGGCGGCGATGACCAGTTGGGCCCGGTCGCGGGCGACGAGCTTGCCCATGATCCGGCTGACGTGGGTCTTCGCGGTCAGCGGGCTCAGCCCCAGCGTCTCGGCGATCTCCTGGTTGTTCAGGCCCCGGGCGACCAGCGCGAGGACCTGCCGTTCGCGCTCGGACAGGACGTCGAGGCAGCCGGGGCCCGGACGGTGTGCGGCGTGGCCGGAAGACGCTGCATCCGGGCGATCAGCCGGGCCGTCGGGCCGGGCGAGAGCAGCGAGTCACCGGCGGCCACCGTCCTGATGGCGTCGAGGAGTTCGGCCGGTCTGGTGTCCTTCACCAGGAACCCGGAGGCCCCGGCGCGCAGCGCCTCGACGACGTACTCGTCCGTGTCGTACGTGGTCAGGACGAGGATCCTGACGCCCGCGAGATCCTCGTCCGCCGCGATCCGCCGGGTCGCCTCGATGCCGTCGAGGTCGGGCATCCGGATGTCCATGACGACGAGGTCGGCCCGCGCGGTACGGGCCAGTTCGACCGCCTCCCGCCCGGTGCTCGCCTGGCCGACCACCTCCATGTCGGGCGCGGACTCCACGAGCATCGCGAACGCGGCGCGGACGAGCGTCTGGTCGTCGGCGAGCAGCACCGGATGGGGCCGGGGCGGGCGTGGCGGAGCCGGGCTCGGACGAACGGGGTGCGGAGCGGCCGTCGTTCATCGCGCCGCCCTCCCGCGGCGACGGTCCCCGGAGCGCGGGCGGCCCGCCGTCGGCAGCACGGCGGTGACCGTGAACCCGCCGTCCGGGCCCGGCCCGGCCTCCAACGTGCCGCCGACGCTGCGCGCCCGCTCCCGCATCCCGACGATCCCGAAACCGCCGCCCGCGCCGGACTCGCGCCCTTCGCGCCCCCGGCACCAACGGAACCAGCAGGGCCAGCGGGACCGTCAAGACCACCCGAACCACCGGGACCGCCCAGCGCTCCGAAACCACCGGAACCGGCGGCCGTGCACCCGAAGTCGGTACGGCCCGGCGGGCCCGTACGGCCGGAACCGGCGCCCGTACGGCCGGAGTCGGCACCGGAGCCGCCGGGCCCGAGATCGCGCACCGCCACCCGTAGCGCCTGCGAGGTCTCGTCGCGGTCGACCAGGACGCGCACGCTGACGCCGGGCCCGGCGTGCCGTACCGCGTTGGTCAGGGCCTCCTGGACGATGCGGTACGCGGCGGCGCCGACGGCCGCGGGCACGGCGGCGGGCTCCGTGCCGTCGAGGCCGTCGAGGCGGACGGCCAACTCCACCCGGCCCCTCCCGACTCGGCGGTCCGCGCCAGGTCGGGCAGCGTCTCCAGGCTGGGCAGCGGCCCGGTGTCGCCGCGGCGCGCCGGGCCGTCGGCGGACGGCGGACCGGCGCCGTCGCTCCCGTCCTGGCCGGTGCGCAACACCTGGAGGGTGGTGCGGAGTTCGGCGCGGGCGTCGCGGCAGGTGTCGGCGATGGCGTCCAGCGCCTCGGCGACGGCCCGGCGGTCCAGCCGCTCGGGGTCGGCCACCAGGACGTGCGCGGCGACCGAGGTGCGCACGCCGATGAGCGTGATGCTGTGCGCCAGCAGGTCGTGCAGGTCGCGGGCGATCCGCAGCCGCTCCTCGGCGACCCGCCTGGCCGCCTCCTCCTCGCGGGTGCGCTCGGCGCGCTCGGCCCGTTCGACGATGGCCGCGATGTCCTTGCGGTGGGTGCGCACCGCCCACCCCAGCAGGACGACCGCCATCACCCACCCGGAGCTGCGGACCATCTCCACGGTCCGGTCCGGCTCGCTGATCAGGATGAAGCCGACCATCGCCACGATCACCGTGCTGACCGTGAGGAACGAGCGCAGCGGCGGGCCGATCGAGGAGAGCGTGTAGATCACCACGAACCCGGTGGGGACCACGGCCAGATGGTGGTTGCCCATCAGGTGGTACGGCCCGATGAGGAAGACCGCGGCGAGCGTCGCCGCCATGGGGTGGATCCGGCGGAAGGCGACCGGCACGGCGCTCGCGAAGAGCAGCGCCCAGCCGAGCGCGTCGGGGCGGTGACCGCCCTGGCCGGTCACCGTCCCGACCAGCGCCCACTGGAGCAGGGCGACGAGGACGGCCAGCAGGGCGTCGATCCGCAGCGTGGCCGCGACCGTGCCGTGGGCGGGGTCGCGGTGCAGCACGTAGCGCAGCGCTCTCTCCAGACGTGGCGGCAGCGGCGTGGCGGTCCCGGTGGAGTGCGCGATCTGAGCGGACACGGTTCCATCGTCGGGGATCACCGGGGCCTGTGCCATGGCTTCTTCGGACACCTGCGGCGGCGCGCCCGGCGCCTCACGCACGCCCGGCACCGCCAGGCACACGAAACAACCCGAAAACGCCTGAAGACACCTGGACCACGCAGACCGCGCGCGGCACCGCCCGCGGGACCGCGAGGCCGGACCGCCCGCACGGGGAGAGCGGGGACCCGGACCCGACGGCCCGTACGGCCGCGCACCCCGGCCGACGGGGAAGCCCACCGGGGTCCGCGTGCGCCGGGCGAGGGAGCGGGCCGGTACCGGGCGGTCCCTCTGCCGCCCGCGCCGTCCGCTCCGTCGTCCGCAGTGGTTCCACAGTGCCGTGCGGACCCGCGGCGGCGCGTCATGCCGACGGGGAAGCGGGCGTTACTGCCGGAGGCGCGAAGGCGGCGGGTACTCCCGGGGAGTACCCGCCGCCTCGTCGTCAAGATCCACGCGAACACGAGAACACGCGAACCCGTTCAGGAGAGCCCCGGGTTCAGGAGGAGTCCGGTTCAGGAGGAGTCCGGGGCCAGGACGGCGTGCGCGCGGTGGCCAGCAGCCGGGCGGTGTCCTCGGACCCGATCGTCAGGGCGCGGCCCACCGTCTCCAGGACGGCCCGCTCCCCGGCCCGTACGGCCCGTCGGCGACCGCGATCCGGGCACCCTGGAGCAGGATGCCCTCGCGCCCGGCCGGGGCCAGGTGGGGGCGAGCGGCTCCAGCGCCTCGTGCAGCTCGATGGCGAGCGCGGTGCCGGGCGGCACCTCCCACCCGGTGGGCTCGGCGCCGTCCGACCGGTCCGGGGCACCCGCCGCGCCCGGCAGCCGCCCGGTGTCCGCGGCGAGCGCCTCGATCAGCGTCAGCAGCTGTTCCTCGTCGCAGTCGGCGAACCCGGCGGCCCGTACGGCGCCGACCGCCTCGTGGCGTACGGCGCGCGACTCGGTGCCCCGGCCGCGAGCACCGCGAGGGCGACGGTGTGCACGGCGTCGCGGAGCATCGCGGAGAAACGGCTCGTGGTGGGGTGGTCCAGGATCTCGGTGCCGTAGCGGCGGCGGCAGGCGGTGCACTCGACGACGGGGGCGACCTGGCCGCGCGGCAGCACCGGCAGACCCAGCACGAGGAGGCGGCGGCGGCCGGTGCGACGCCGGTAGTTGCGGTCACCACCGCACTCGGGGCAGAAGAACTCGCCATCGCCCACGGTGCGCCACAGGGTGCGGACGCCTACCACACACAGTTCCCGGCCGCGCCGGTCTTGCGCGTGCTCCACGTCGCACCTCCATAACGCTTCGGCCACGTTGCCGCGTTGACGTGATGCTAGCCACATCCATGATGTGGCGTCAGTACCCGTACGCAGACAACAGGCCAAACACCAGCGCCCCGCTCGCACGAACGGGGCGCTGATGGGCGAATGAGCCGCTGATGGGCGGAAGGTCAGCGATGTGCCCGGTTGACGGCGGACACGACCGCCTTCAGCGAGGCCCGGACGATGTTGGCGTCGACCCCGACACCCCACAGCACCTGGTCGCCGATGGCGCACTCGATGTACGCGGCGGCCTGCGCGCCCGCGCCCTCGCTGAGCGTGTGCTCGCTGTAGTCCAGCAGCCGTACGTCCACCCCGATGGAGCCCAGGGCCTCGAAGAACGCGGCCAGCGGGCCGTTCCCGGCGCCGGTCAGCACGGTGTCGGCGCCGTCGACCACGGCCTCGACGGTCAGCGCGTCGGTGCCCTCGCTGGTGGTGGAGGTCTGCGCGGTCCGCAGCGAGATCCGGCCCCAGCTGTTGTCGTCCGTGGGCAGGTACTCGTCCTGGAAGACGGCCCAGATCTGCGCCGGGTGACCTCGCCGCCCTCGGCGTCGGTCTTGGCCTGAATGATTTTGGAGAACTCGATCTGCATCCGGCGCGGCAGGTCCAGCTTGTGGTCGTTCTTCAGCACATAGGCGACTCCGCCCTTGCCGGACTGCGAGTTGACCCGGATGACGGCCTCGTAGGTGCGGCCGACGTCCTGGGGTCGATCGGCAGGTACGGGACCTCCCAGGCGACGTCGCCGACGGTGGTGCCCGCCGACTCGGCCCTGGCCTCCATGTCCTCGAAGCCCTTCTTGACGGCGTCCTGGTGGGAGCCGGAGAAGGAGGTGTAGACCAGGTCGCCCGCGTAGGGGTGGCGCGGGTGGATCTCCATCTGGTTGCAGTACTCGGCGGTGCGGCGGATCTCGTCGATGTCCGAGAAGTCGATCTGCGGGTCGACGCCCTGGGAGAACAGGTTCATGCCCAGGGTCACCAGGTCGACGTTGCCGGTGCGCTCGCCCTGGCCGAACAGGCAGCCCTCGACCCGGTCCGCGCCCGCCATGACGGCCAGCTCGGCGGCGGCGACGGCGGTGCCCCGGTCGTTGTGCGGGTGCGTCGACAGGCACACGTACTGGCGGCGGGAGAGGTTCCGCGACATCCACTCGAAGCGGTCGGCGTGCGTGGACGGCGTCGAGCGCTCCACGGTCGCGGGCAGGTTCAGGATGATCTCCCGTCCGTCCTCCGGCTGCCAGACGTCCATGACGCCCTCGCAGACCTCCAGGGCGAAGTCCAGCTCGGTGTCGGTGAAGATCTCCGGGCTGTACTGGTATCCGAAGACCGTCCGGTCGTCCAGGATCTTCTCGGCGTACTCCGTGACCAGGCGGGTGCCGTCCACGGCGATCTGCTTCACGTCGTCGCGCGAGCCGCGGAAGACCACCCGGCGGAAGACGGGGCGGTGGCGTTGTACAGGTGGATGGTGGCGCGCCGCGCGCCGACCAGGGACTGCACGGTCCGCTCGATCAGCTCCTCGCGGCCCTGCGTCAGCACGGAGATCGTCACGTCCTCCGGTACCGCGTCCTCCTCGATGATCGACCGTACGAAGTCGTAGTCGGTCTGCCCGGAGGCGGGAAGCCGACCTCGATCTCCTTGTAGCCCATGCGTACCAGCAGGTCGAACATGGCCCGCTTGCGCACCGGCGACATCGGGTCGATCAGCGCCTGGTTGCCGTCGCGCAGGTCCGTGGTCAGCCAGCGGGGCGCGGCGGTGACGCGCTTGTCGGGCCAGGTGCGGTCGGGCAGGTCCACCGCCTCGTACGGGCGGTAGCGGTGGATGGGCATACCCGAGGGGCGCTGGGAGACGGACGCCGCGGTGATGGGCGTGGCTCGGCCGATGGAACGCTCAGGGGTGGTCATGATGCGCGGGGCTCCTCGTATGTCTGCGGAAGAGGGCCGACGGGGCGTGTTCCGTATGTGGTGCGACGCCGAACTCCGCGGGGAGGGTCGGCCTGTCGACTACAGACCCTCGCCGCGGCAGCTAAGAAGAAGCAGCCCGAAACGCATGATGCGGAGCACTGTAGTCGAGCCGCCGGACACCGGTCGCGGCGTATCAGCATGCGGGACGTCCGGTGATCACGGGCAAATGGCCTTCAACCACTCGATTTCAGTAATCATGGCGCCGAGGGTGACAGGACGGTGACCCGGTGCCACATTGCGTCGCATGGAAGCCAACGGTCATTCGATCTTCCCGCCCTTCTGCGGCATCGTGCCCCGCACATCCTCGACAAGATGGCCGGCGCCGAGGATCCGGCGCTGTCCGAGCCCGCCCGGCGCACGCTGGAGCGGGACGCCATGCAGCGCACCCGGCGCCACATCACCACCGTTCGGGCGGCGGCGGCGCGACCGGCTCGCCCTCGGACAAGCCCCGGCGCACCGTCTACGACACCAAGCACTCCGAGAACCTGCCCGGCAAGAAGGTGCGCGGCGAGGCCGACAAACCGACCAAGGACGCGACCGTGAACCGCGCCTACGGCGGCCTCGGGGCGACCTTCGAGCTGTACCTCACGGCCTACGGCAGGCACTCCATCGACGACTCGGGCCTCCCGCTGAACGCCACCGTCCACTACGGCGAGGACTACAACAACGCCTTCTGGAACGGCGAGCAGATGGTCTTCGGCGACGGCGACGGCGAGGTCTTCCTGGACTTCACCATCCCCGTGGACGTCATCGGCCACGAACTGACCCACGGCGTGACGCAGCACACGGCCAACCTGGACTACTACGGCCAGGCGGGCGCGCTGAACGAGTCGGTCTCCGACGTCTTCGGCTCGCTGGTCAAGCAGTTCCAGCTCGGCCAGTCCGCGTCGGAGGCCGACTGGCTGATCGGCGCCGGGCTGCTGGCGGAGCGGGTGCGGGGCAAGGCGCTGCGGTCGATGAAGGCCCCGGCACGGCGTACGACGACGACGTCCTCGGCAAGGACCCACAGCCCGCCACGATGGAGCACTACGTGGACACCTCGCGTGACAACGGCGGTGTGCACATCAACTCCGGCATCCCCAACCACGCCTTCTACCTCGTCGCCGACGCCCTGGGCGGCCACGCCTGGGAGCGGGCCGGACAGATCTGGTACGACGTGCTGACCGGCGGCAGGCTCGCCAAGGACGCCCAGTTCAGCGACTTCGCGCAGCTCACCGCCGAGGCCGCGGAGAGCCGGTTCGGGGTCGGGCAGCGAGCACGAGGCCGTGCTCAAGGCGTGGTCGCAGGTCGGGATCCGACTCTCCTCCGGCGGCGAGACCGCCCCGAGTCGCAGTAGCGGCCGACGATCCGGGTACGGGTGGATCATGCGTATCTCCGTCATACGGACCGGCGGCTTCGCCGGTATCGAGCGCCGGGCCGAGCTGGACACCGCCGGCCGGTCCGGTGCGGAGGACCTGGAGGCCGTGGCCCGGCGCGCCCTGGAGGCCGGCGAGGCCACCGCTCCGCGCGGCGTCCCGGACGGCTTCCACTACGAGATCACGGTGGACGGCCGTACGGTCCACTGCGCCGACCCGCGCCTCAGCGACGCCCAGCGCGAGCTGGTGCGCACGGTCCTCAAAGAGGGCGCCTGAGCGAGCCTCCGCGCGGGGCCGTGCACGACGGTCATGGCCGAAAGGTCATGGCCGAAAGCGCTTCACCCACACGAGGTAAGCGCCCGGGGACGACGTCGCGTGGCGCACAGCGGCACCTAGCGTCACGCCATGTCGTCCTTACCCGAGCAACCGTTCACCTCCGCCGCCTGGTCCCGCCGCGCCGTGCTGCGCGGCGCCGCCGTCGCGGGCGGGCTGGCCGTCCCGCCGCGCGGGCGGCCGCCGCGACCGGCACACCGCCCGCGCCGCCCACGCTGCCCGCCGGGCTCACCGCGTACCGCAGCCCGTACCTCAACTGGTCCGGCGAGACCGCCCACCACGGGCTGTGGGCCTGCGCCCCGCGCACCCCGAGGACGTGGTGGCCCTCGCCGACTGGGCCGCGCCGCGGGCTGGCGGCTGCGGCCACGCGGCAGATCACACACCTGGGCGCCGCTGACCATCAGCCCGGCGCCACCCGGCCGACCCGGCGCCGCCCGGGTGCTGCTCGTGGACACCGTCAAGCACCTCACGGCGCTGCGCCTGGAGCGGGCCGAACCCCCGGCCTGGTCCGCGCCCAGACCGGGGTGACCATGGAGCGGCTGCTGGCCTTCCTCGGCGGGCACGGCCTCGGGCTGACCAGCGTCCCGGCGCCCGGCGTGCTGTCGCTCGGCGGGGTGCTCGCCATCGACGGGCACGGCAGCGCCGTACCGGCCGTCGGCGAGACCCGCCGCCCGGCCACGCCTACGGCACGCTGAGCAACCTGGTCCGCGAGATCACCGCCGTGGTCTGGGACGCCCGGCGCGGCGGGTACCGGCTGCGGACCCTGGACCGGGTGGCCGACCACGACGCCGACGCGCTCCTGGCCCACCTGGGGCGGGCGTTCGTCACCGAGGTCGTGCTCCAGGCGGGCGCCGACACCATGCTGCGCTGCCGCAGCCGGGTGGACCTCACCGTCGACGAGCTGTTCGCCGCCCCCGGCAGCGCCCCGGCCCGGCGGGGCCGTACGTTCGCCGACTTCGTGGACCGCTCCGGCCGGGTGGAGGCGATCTGGTTCCCCTACACCGACCGGCCGTGGCTGAAGGTGTGGGACGTCGCCCCGAGCGCCCGGCCACCGCCCGCCCGACGACCCACCCGTACAACTACCCGTTCTCCGACGTGCTGCCCGAGCCGGTCGCCCGGCTCGCCGGGCGGCTGGTCTCCGGGGCCGCCTGGTACCTGGCGCCCGAACTGGGCGCCGTGCAGTACACCGCCGCCGCCACGGGGCTCGTCGCCACCGGCTCCCTCGACCTGTGGGGCCCTCCCGGCACCTGCTGAACTACGTGCGGCCGACCACGCTGCGCGAGCACACCAACGGCTACGTCATCCTCACCGAACGCCCCGGATCCAGCAGGTGATCGCCGACTTCACCGGCTTCTACCGGCGGCGGCTGGGCGAGTGGGCGGCCCGGGGCCGGTTCCCGGTCAACGGCCCGACGGAGATCCGGGTCACCGGGCTCGACGTGCCCGGCGCGGTCGCCGAGGGCGCCCGGCCGCCGCTGCTGTCGGCGGTACGGCCGCGCGGCGACCGGCCCGAGTGGGACACGGCGGTGTGGGTGAACGTGATGACCCTGCCGGGGACCCCGGCGCCATGGAGTTCTACCGCGAGCTGGAGCGGTTCTGCCTGAGCGCCTTCGACGGCGGCCACGCCGAGGCCCGCGTGGAGTGGTCCAAGGGCTGGGCGTACACCGGCAGCGCGGCCTGGGACGCGCCCGACGTGATCTCCGGCACCATCCCGGCGGCGTTCCGTACGGGCCCCGAGCCCTCCTGGGACCGGGCCGTGCGAACCCTGGACCGGCTCGACCCGCACCGCGTCTTCAGCGGCCCGTTCCCGGACCGGCTGCTGACGGTCTAGCGACCGGGTCCGACGGCCGCGACGGCGGCCAGACAGCCTCCGACGGCCTCCGGCGGCCTCAGAAGCCGAGCTTGCGCAGCTGCTTGGGATCGCGCTGCCAGTCCTTGGCGACCTTCACATGCAGATCGAGGAAGACCGGGGTGCCCAGCAGCGCCTCGATGTGCTTGCGCGACTTCACCCCGACATCCTTCAGCCGCTTGCCCTTGGGGCCGATGATGATGCCCTTCTGACTGGGCCGCTCGATGTAGACGTTGGCGTGGATGTCGATCAACGGCCGGTCAGCGGGGCGGTCCTCGCGCGGCAGCATCTCCTCGACGACCACGGCGATGGAGTGCGGCAGTTCGTCCCGTACGCCCTCCAGGGCGGCCTCGCGGATCAGCTCGGCGACCATGACCAGTTCGGGCTCGTCGGTGAGGTCGCCCTCCGGGTAGAGCGGCGGGCCCTCCGGCAGCAGCGGCACCAACAGGTCGGCGAGCAGCCCCACTTGGCTGTCGCCGACCGCCGAGACGGGATGATCTCCGCCCACTCGATGCCCAGTTCCGCGCCGAGCCGGTCGACCGCGAGCAACTGCGCGGCGAGGACGTCGGGTTCCACGAGGTCGGTCTTGGTGACGATCGCGACCTTCGGGGTCTTCTTGATCCCGGCCAGCTCGGCGGCGATGTAGCGGTCGCCGGGGCCGAGTTTCTGGTCGGCGGGCAGACAGAAACCGATGACGTCGACCTCGGCCCAGGTGGTGCGGACGACGTCGTTGAGCCGCTCGCCCAGCAGCGTGCGCGGCTTGTGCAGCCCCGGGTGTCCACGAGCACGAGCTGCGCGTCGGGGCGGTGCACGATGCCGCGCACCGTGTGCCGGGTGGTCTGCGGCCGGTTGGAAGTGATCGCGACCTTCGTCCCCACCAGCGCGTTGGTCAGGGTGGACTTGCCCGCGTTGGGGCGGCCGACGAAGCAGGCGAAGCCCGACCGGTGCGGGCTCCGGCGGCAGCGGCGGAGGGGTGGGAGCGCTCATGCCGCCCATTCTCCCTGATGGCCGGGTGTGCCCAGGACGGGCCGGGCGCTGGCTCCCGCCCCCGCGGCTCAGGCGGTGACGGTGGCGCGCAGCGTCCCGTCAGGACCGGCGAGCAGCAGCGGGTGCCGGGCCCGCCCAGGTCGCGTACGGCGGCGAGGTCCTCCGCGGCGGGGCGTCCGCCTCGGTGACGACGGCGGCGGCCTCCAGGAGGTCGCCCGCTGGCGACGGCCATCGCGACGGCCGTGCGCAGCGCGCTCAGCCGCAGCGAGTCCAGCGCGACGGTCCCGGCGACATACGTCCGGCCCGTCTCGTCCCGTACGGCCGCGCCCTCGGGCACGGCGTTGCGGGCGCGCGCCGACCGGGCGAGCGTGACGATCTTGCGGTCTTCCGGGTCCAGCGGGCTGCTTCGCTCATGCGGTCGAGAATAGGCGGGCTGCCCGCCACCCGGTCACCCGGTCACGGGGACGGCGGGACGGCGCGGGCGCTACGGGCGGTCCAGGCGCAGCCGGACCGCCTTCGGCAGGCCCGCCACCACCAGGTCGTACGAGTCCTCGATCAGCTCGCGCACCGTACGCTCCGGCAGCGAGCCGTCCACCGTGACCGTGTTCCAGTGGCGCTTGTTCAGATGCCAGCCCGGCGTGATCGCCGGGTGCGCGGCGCGGAGCCGGACCGCCTCCTCCGGGTCGCACTTGAGGGAGATGCGCGGCGGCCGGTGGTCCAGCGGGAGGAAGGCGAAGATCTTCCCGTGCACCTTGAAGGTCGAAAGCCCGGGGCTGCCGGGGAACGGGAAGTCCTCCACGGCCCCGTTCTGGTCCAGGCAGACGGCCCGCAGCCGCTCGTGGCTCACGCCCGCGACCCTCCTCGGCGCCGGACCCGGCGTCCTCGCCGCCCTCGGACCTGACCGGCTCGACCAGCACGGTGACGATCTTGTTGCGGCGGCCCGCCGGGGACTCGGCGGTCAGCCGCAGCGCCTTCAGGTCGGGGTCGGGCCCTCCTCCAGCGCCACCTCGGCGGCGGCCCCGGCGATCGGCACCCGTCCGAGCGCCTTGGCCAGCAGCCCGCCGACGGTCTCCACGTCCTCGTCGTCCAGCTCCGTCCCGTACAACTCGCCGAGGTCGCCGATGTCCAGGCGGGCGGTGACGCGGTAGCTGCCCTCGCCGAGGTCGGTCACCGGCGGCAGCTCCCGGTCGTACTCGTCGGTGATCTCACCGACGATCTCCTCCAGGATGTCCTCGATGGTGACGATGCCCGCCGTGCCGCCGTACTCGTCGATGACGACGGCGACATGGTTGCGCTCGCCCTGCATCTCGCGCAGCAGATCGCCCGCGTTCTTGGTGTCCGGCACGAAGGCGGCGGGCCGCATCGCGGTGGAGACCAGGTCGGACTCGGCCTCGCGGTTGATGTGCGTCTTGCGGACCAGGTCCTTCAGATACACCATGCCGACGATGTCGTCCTCGTTCTCCCCGGTCACCGGGATCCGGGAGAAACCGGAGCGCAGGGCGAGCGTGAGGGCCTGCCGGATGGTCTTGAACCGCTCGATGACGACGAGGTCGGTGCGCGGCACCATCACCTCGCGGACGAGGGTGTCGCCCAACTCGAAGACGGAGTGCACCATGCGGCGCTCCTCGTCCTCGATCAGCGACTCCTGCTCCGCGAGGTCGACCAGGGCGCGCAGTTCGGCCTCGGAGGCGAACGGCCCTTGCGGAAGCCCTTTCCAGGGGTGAACGCGTTGCCCAGGAGGATCAGCAGCTGCGGCACCGGGCCCATGACGCGGGCCAGCGGCAGCAGCACGTAGGCCGCGGCGGTGGCGGTGGCCAGCGGGTGCTGGGCGCCGATGGTCCGCGGCGAGACGCCGACGGCGACGTACGAGACGAGGACCATCACGCCGATCGCGATGGCCAGCGCCTCCCAGGTCTCGTCGAACTCCCGCACACAGACGTACGTGACGACCGCGCCCGCCGCCATCTCGCAGGCGACGCGCACCAGCAGCGCCACGTTCAGATAGCGGGTGGGGTCCTCGGCGACGGCCATCAGCCGGCGCTGCCGCGCCGCCCGGAGCGCACGGCCTCCTCGGCGCGGAACCGCGTGGTGCGGGCGAGTCCGGCCTCGGCGCAGGCCGCGAGCCAGGCCACGACGACCAGCAGCACGGCCGCCGTGACGAGCCGGGCCGTCATCGGGTCGTGGGGCCGGGAGGGGCCCGTCAGCCCGCGCTCCGCCCGCCAGCCGTCGATGATCGCCGCCTGGAGGCCGAACATCTCGGCCCGCTCGTCCGGCTCCTCGTGGTCGTAGCCGAGGAGGTGCAGAACGCCGTGGACGGTGAGGAGTTGCAGCTCCTCGTCCATGGAGTGCCCGGTGGGCGCCTCCTCGCCCTGCCGCTTGGCCACCTCGGGACAGAGCACGATGTCGCCGAGGAGCCCCTGCGGCGGGTCCTCGTCCTCCTTCAGCGGCGGACGCAACTCGTCCATCGGGAAGGACATCACGTCCGTCGGGCCTGGCAGGTCCATCCACTGGATGTGCAGCTGCTCCATGGCGTCGGCGTCGACGACGATCACCGAGAGCTCGGAGAGCGGGTGGATACGCATCCGGGCCAGCGCGTACCGAGCGACGTCGAGCACCGCCCGGTCGTCGATGTCCGTGCCGGATTCGTTGTTGACGTCGATCGCCATGGGTGTGTGTCGTTTACTTTCCGTTGCGGCTGTCGTACTGCTCGTACGCGTCGACGATACGGCCCACGAGCTTGTGCCGGACCACGTCGGTGCTGGTGAGCCGGGAGAAGTGGACGTCGTCGACGCCCTCCAGGATCTCCTGCACCTGGCGCAGCCCGCTCTTCGTCCCGTTCGGCAGGTCGATCTGGGTCACGTCGCCCGTGATCACGATCTTGGAGTCGAAGCCGAGCCGGGTGAGGAACATCTTCATCTGCTCGGGGTTGGTGTTCTGCGCCTCGTCGAGAATGATGAACGCGTCGTTGAGGGTGTTGTGCGTCAGCAGGTAGTCCTGGGTGACGTACAGGAGTCCTCGGCGGCCACCTGGATGCAGACGGTCTCCTCCCTGCCCGCGGGCTCGATGCTGTCGATGAACCGCATCGGGCGTCCACCGCCTCCGGCCGCCTGGTACTTGTCGCGCTTACGGGCCAGGCGGAAGGGCTCGATGCCTTCGGGTAGGCGGATGTCGACGACGTGGGTGTCACGGTTGAAGGCGACATCGCGGCCGTTGGCCTTCCCGGCTTGCGCCCGGCGGCAGCCCGGCGGCGGGTGTACGCGACACCGCCCAGCGACCGCACGAGCGAGATGACGTCGTCGCGGAGCAGTACCGATGTCGTCGTGTACTGGACTCGGCAGGTGCGCCCCGACTGTGCGACCGGACCGCCGTCCGAGTCGAGCAGCCCCTGGAGGACGGCCAACCGCACCTCGGCGGAGTTCTCCAGGTAGTCGTCCGGCACGAACTTGGTGTGCGAGCGGGTGCGCAGCAGGTCCAGCCGACGCAGTACCCGGGTAACCGGGTTCTCCAGCGTGATGACGTCACCCTGGCCAGAGATCCGATTCAGCACGTAGTCGGATCCACCACGGTGCCGCGCCCGGACCCCGGGCAGCGCCGTCTCCAGAGCCGTCACCAGCTCCGGGTCCTCCGTCGAGAAAGACGGCGTGGTGGAACCCGTCAGGCAGCCATCGCCCAGCAGCAGGCCCAGAGCGTACGGATCCATCGGAACTTCACGTTCCGGAAGGCACACCGGCGCCGTGAGCAGCGGCATCTCATAGCGGCGAGCGTGACCCGCACGCAGGTTGCCGATCATCTCCTGGGTTTCCAGGACCCGCCACGGCTTGTCGCGACGCTTGTCCGACGCCGTCCGCACGGTCCACAGGTGCTCTCCGCAGCACAGGGTCCAGGAACCGTCCTGGGCGGTGACGCGGTAGACATCCTTCTCGCCCTGCGGGTAGACGCCGAGAACCGGAGTCGGCTCGCCGTTCGATCCGATGACGAGATCGCCGACCTGAAGGTCACCGATAGGGCGCCAGCCGTCCGGCGTCAGGACGTTCGTGAACACAGGTTGCGCCCTTCCACGCATGTACGCCAGCGGCGCGACCTCGATCGTCCCGGCGGCCATCAGGCGTGGGATGGAGTCGGGGTCGAGCATGTCGTGCAGGGCGTCGTACAGCGGGCGCAGATACGGGTCGATCTTCTCGTAGAGCGTGCCGGGCAGGAAGCCCAGCCGCTCCCCGCCTCCACCGCGGGCCGGGTCAGGATGATCCGCGTGACCTGCTTGGACTGGAGGGCCTGGACGGCCTTGGCCATGGCCAGGTAGGTCTTGCCGGTGCCCGCGGGGCCGATGCCGAAGACGACCGTGTGCCGGTCGATGGCGTCGACATACCGCTTCTGGTTCAGGGTCTTGGGGCGGATGGTGCGTCCGCGGTTGGAGAGGATGTTCTGGGTGAGCACCTCGGCGGGGTCTCCTCCGCGCCGTCCTCACCGTTCTCCACCGCGCGCAGCATCGCGATCGAGCGCTCCACCGCGTCCTCCGTCATGGGTTGACCGGTGCGCAGCACCAGCATCATCTGGTCGAACAGCCGCTGGACCAGGGCGACTTCCTCGGGGTCCCCGGTGGCGCTGATCTCGTTGCCGCGTACGTGGATGTCGGTGGCGGGGAACGCCTTCTCGATCACTCGCAGCAGAGAGTCTCCCGAGCCCAGGACCATCACCATGGGGTGCTTGTTCGGGACGGTGAACCGCGCGTGCGCCTGCCGTGCTGTGGTTGGTTGCGTCATGGGCCGGCTCTGTGGCCGCTCCTACCTCCTCGTGCGGGGTCCTCGCCGCGCGACAACCTCGGAGTACCAAGCGTACGACGGGCCACGGACAACGCCCGAGGGTTTTCGGCGCCGGGTCCGAACCGCCCTCGCGGACCGGTCGGCCGCGCCCGCCCGGGCGACCGCGCCGTTCCCGGCCGACCGCGCCGCCCCGTCGACCGCCGCGCTCAGCCGCCGCGGCGGAAGCCGAGCGTCGGGACCGCCCTGCGCAGCGGCCAGGGCCGCACCGCACCGGGCAGCAGGCCGTCCAGGAAGGCGTAGCGGCGCCCGGCCGCGGAGTCCTGGTCGTCGAAGGACTTCACGTGGCTCCACCAGGCCGCGACCTCCACCCAGCCCGGCGCCGACAGCGAGCCGCCGAACTCCTGCACCGACAGCGCCGCGGTCAGCCCCGCGAAGGCGAGCCGGTCCGCCAGCGGCCACCCGGCGAGGGTGCCGGTGACGAAGCCCGCGACGAACACGTCCCCGCGCCGGTCGGGTCCAGCGCCTCCACGGAGATCGCGGGCACCTCGGCGGTCTCGCCGGTCCGCCCGTCCACCGCGTACGCGCCCTGGGAGCCGAGCGTGACGACGGCGAGCGGCACCCGGTCGGCGAGCGCGCGGGCGGCGGCGCGCGGGCAGTCGGTGCGGGTGTAGCGCATCGCCTCCGCCGCGTTCGGCAGGAACGCCTCGCAGTGTTCGAGGTCGCTGAGGTCGGACGGGTCCCAGCGGCCGGTGTCGTCCCAGCCGACGTCGGCGAAGACGCGGCAGCCGCGGCGGGCCACGTTGCGCACCCACTCCTCGCGGCTGCCGGGCACCAGGGAGGCGATGGCGGCGCGCGCCGGGGCGGGCACTCGGGCGCGGGCTCCCGCGACGGCGCCTCGTGGCCGTGGGAGACCATCGTGCGCTCGTCGTCGTAGGCCATGGAGACGGTCACCGGGGAGTGCCAGCCGGGGACGGTCCGGGACAGCGACAGGTCGATGCCCTCGCCGTGCTCCAGGGCGTCGCGGCAGTAGTCGCCGTACATGTCGTCGCCGAAGGCGGCGGCGAGCGAGGTGCGCAGGCCGAGCCGGGCCAGGGCGGTGGCCATGTTGGCGACGCCGCCGGGGCTGGAGCCCATGCCGCGGGCCCAGGACTCGGTGCCGCGCACGGGGCGGCGTCCAGGCCGGTGAAGATGATGTCGAGGAAGACGATGCCGGTGAGGTAGACGTCGCAGGGCGGGTCGCCGGGGTGCGGACGTCGGCGAGCGGGTCGAGCAGAGGGCGACCGCCACGGACTGCGGGCCGTCGGGTGTCTTCACCTGGGGCTCCCGGTTCGGAGAGATCTCATCGGTGGGGCGTGGGTGGGATGTCTCATCGGTGGGGCGCGGGCGCGATGCGGACAGTGTGCCCGACGGCGCCGCCGCGTCGCCCGTCCCGCCGGGCGCCTCTGCGGGTCCCCGTCCCGGTCCCGGGTCCCGGGCTCCCGGGCGCTCAGGCCCGCTTGGGCACCGGCACGCGCGCGAGGTCCTCCGCGACCGTCAGTTCGCCGGTGAACCCCGCCTCCCGCGCCTGCTGTGCGAAGGCCGACGGGTCGCCGTAGCGCTGCGAGAAGTGGGTGAGCACCAGGTGGCGCACGCCCGCCTCGGCCGCGATCCGGGCCGCCTGGCCCGCCGTCAGGTGCCCGTGCTCCTCGGCGAGCGCCACGTCCTGGTCCAGGAACGTGGACTCGATGACGAGCAGGTCGCACCCTCGGCCAGGTCCCGCGCGCCCGCGCAGCGCCGGGTGTCCATCACGAAGCCGAAGCGCTGTCCGCGCCGGGCCTCGCTGACCTCCTCCAGGGCGACCACGCGTCCGTCCGGGAGCGCGAGGCTTCCCTCGCGGCGCAGCCGCCCACGTCGGGCCCGCGGACTCCGAGCGCCGCCAGCCGCTCGGGCAGCATCCGGCGGCCGTCGGGCTCGGTGAGCCGGTAGCCGTACGACTCCACGGGGTGCGAGAGCCGACGCGCCTCCAGGACGTAATCGGCGGTCTCGGCCAGGACGCCGCCGTCGCCGGCGACCGGCCGCCGCGTCAGCTCGACGGTCTCGCGGTACGCCGTGGCGTACCGCAGCCGCTCGAAGAAGCGCTCGCCGCTGGCCGGGTAGTGCGCGGTGACCGGGTGCGGCACCCGGTCCAGGTTGATGCGCTGGATCACCCCGGCCAGGCCGAGGAGTGGTCACCGTGGAAGTGGGTGACGCACAGCCGGTTCAGGTCGTGGGCGGCGACCCCGGCGCGCAGCATCTGGCGCTGGGTGCCCTCGCCGGGGTCGAAGAGGATGCCCTCGCCGTCCCACCGCAGCAGATAGCCGTTGTGGTTGCGGTGCCGGGTGGGGACCTGGCTGGCGGTGCCGAGGACGACCAGTTCGCGTGTGGACAACGGCGGTTATCCGGGGCCATTCCATGCCGCGTCCGCCCAGTACGTGGGCGTGCGCGTGGAAGACGGTCTGGCCCGCGCCGGAACCGGTGTTGAACACGATCCGGTAGCCGGTCCCGTCGGTCTTCTCCTGCGCCGCGACCTCGCCCGCCTCGCGCAGCACGTCGGCGGCGACCAGCGGTTCGGCCGCGGCGAGCGAGGCGGCGTCCGGGTGGTGCGCCTTGGGGATCACCAGGACGTGGGTCGGCGCCTGGGGTTGATGTCGCGGAAGGCCACGGTCGTCTCGGACTCGCGGACCACGGTCGCCGGCACCTCCCCGAGACGATCTTGCAGAACAGGCAGTCGGCCTGCGGTTCTCCCGCCACCGGTGGGCTCCTCCCGGATCGGTCGCTCGTACGGGACGGGATGCTACCGGGCTCTCTCGCGTACCCACGCCCGCGCAACCGGATGGTGGGCACCGGCACGGTCCGCCCGGCCCGCCCGCCGCCACCCGACCCCGGCAACCGGCACCCGGCCCCGCCGACCCCGGTCCCGCCGACCCCGGCCGCCTCCGCGGCCGTCAGCCGCCGCAGTCCCCGATGTGGTCCGCGCGGAACACCTGGTGGCCGTCCACGGTGCCCTTAAGGTCGCCCTGGACGCAGGTGTTGGCGCGCTCGTGGGTGACCGTGCCGGTGACCCGGATCTCCCGGTCGTCCTCGGTCCTGCCGCGGCAGTCCACGGACGTCTCCGGGTCGGGTGTGGCCGACACCCCGGCCGTCGCCTGGTGCTTCCTCTCGCCGTTGCAGGTCAGCCAGCGCACGCCGATGCCGCCGTGCTCCAACGCGCGCGTGGAGAGCTTGTCCGTGGTGACGGCCACGCCGATGGCGCTGACGCCCCCGGCCTCGCCGTCACTCGGTTCGCACCCGGTCGCGGTGAGCGCCACCACGACAGCCGTCCCGGCCACCACAGCGGCCCTGTTGAGCGGAAGACGCCTCAATACCCCCATGGACGACAGAATCCCATCCGCGCCCCGGAACCGGAAGTCGGCGTCCAGCCGCCCTCGTCGGCCTCCGGCGGGCGGCCCGTCAGCCCCAGCGGCCGGTGCGGCCCAGGAGCAGCGCCGTCGCCGCCGTACCGGCGGTGGAGGTGCGCAGGACGCTCGCGCCGAGCCGGTAGGGCCTGCCGCCGGTCTCGGCGAAGGCCGCCAACTCCTCCGGCGCGACGCCCCTTCGGGCCCGACGACGAGCACGATGTCGCCCCGTCCGGGAGCGGCGCGGTGGCCAGCGGCGCGCTGCCCTCCTCGTGCAGGACGGCGGCGAAGTCGGCGTCCGCGAGCAGCCCGGCGACCTGACGGGTCGTCATCACGTCGGCGACCTCGGGGAAGACCAGACGGCGCGACTGCTTGCCCGCCTCCCGCGCGGTCGCGCGCCACTTGCCCAGGGACTTCAGCCCCGCTCGCCCTTCCACTGGGTGACGCAGCGCGCGGCGGCCCACGGTACGACGGCGTCGACGCCGGTCTCCGTCATGGTCTCCACCGCCACCTCGCCCCGGTCGCCCTTCGGCAGCGCCTGGACGACGGTGATCCGCGTACGCGGCGGCTCCTCGGTGCGCACCCGCGTGACGGCGACCTCCAGCCGGTCCTTGCCCTCGACCGCCGCGACCGTGCCCTGCGCCCCGGTGCCCGCCCGTCGGTCAGCACGACCTCCTCGCCGACGCGCAACCGCCGCACGGACACCGCGTGGCGGCCCTCCGGGCCGTCGAGGGTGAGCCGTGCGCCCTCGGCCGCGCCAGCGAGGGAGCCGGTCACGAACACCGGCGCGGTCACGAGGCGACGCCGGGCTGCCCGTGCGGCGCGGAGCGCGCCGCCGCCGTCTCGTCGGCGAGCACCTCCACCAACTGGGCGGCGGGCAGCGGGCGCACCAGCCGGTGGCCCTGGCCCGCCCACAGGGCCATGCCCTGCGGGTCGCCGACCCGGGCGGCGGCCTTGCGCAGCCCGGAGGTGAGGTGGTGCACCTGGGGATAGGCGGCGGGCGCGTACGGGCCGTGCTCGCGCATGAACCGGTTGACCAGGCCGCGGGCGGGGCGGCCGGAGAAGGCGCGGGTCAACTCCGTGCGGACGAACAGCGGATCGGTCATCGCCCGCTTGTGGAGGCCGTGCGCGCCGGACTCGGGGCAGACCAGGAAGGCGGTGCCGAGCTGCGCGGCGGTCGCGCCCGCGGCGAGCACGGCCGCGATCTGCGCGCCGCGCATCAGCCCGCCCGCCGCGACGACCGGGATCCGTACGGCCTGCCGGACGAGGGTGATCAGCGGCAGCAGTCCGAAGCCCGTGCCGCCGGTGTGCGGGTCGTCGCGGTGGGTGCCCTGGTGGCCGCCCGCCTCGATGCCCTGGACGCACACGGCGTCGGCCCCGGCCAGCTCGGCGGCCTGCGCCTCACCGGGCGTGGTGACGGTCACGACGGTGACCGTGCCGACCCGGGCGAAGGCGTCGAGGACGGCGCGGGTGGGGCAGCCGAAGGTGAAGGAGACGACCGGGACGGGGTCGTCGAGGAGGATGGCGAGCTTGGCGTCGTAGGCGTCGTCGCTGCCCGCGTCCGGGTCGCCGAGCGCGGTCTCGTACCAGTGGGCCTCACCGGAGAGTTGCTCGGCGTAGACCGCCACGGCGGCGGGGTCGGCGGTGCCCGGCTGCGGCATGAACAGGTTCACGCCGAACGCGCCGGGGCCTCCCCGCGGACCTGTTTGATCTCCTCGTACATCGCCTCCGGCGTCTTGTACCCGGCGGCGAGGAAGCCGAGCCCCCGGCGGCGGACACGCTGGCGGCGAGCCGCGGGCAGGAGGCCCCGCCCGCCATGGGGGCCTGCACGATCGGATGCCTGAGAAGATCGGTCAGCGCGGAGGACATGGACAACATCGTGTCACGTTCCCGGCACCTCCCCACAGGGGCCGGGTCCCCGTGGGCCGCCCCGCCCCTTCCGCGCGGGCGGCTAGCGCCCGCTGAACGCGTCCTTCAGCCGCGAGAACAGGCCCTGCTGGCCCGGCTTGAACTCGCCCATCGGCCGCTCCTCGCCGCGCAGCTTGGCCAGTCGGCGCAGCAGCTCCTCCTGCTCGGGGTCGAGCTTGAGGGCGTCTGGACCTCCACGTGCACGACCAGGTCGCCCCGGCCGCCGCCGCGCAGGTGCGTGACGCCGCGCTGGTGCAGCGGGACGGACTGGCCGGACTGGGTGCCGGGCCGGATGTCGACCTCCTCCAGCCCGTCCAGCGTCTCCAGCGGCACCTTCGTACCGAGGGACGCGGCCGTCATCGGGATGGTGACCGTGCAGTGCAGGTCGTCGCCGCGGCGCTGGAAGACCGCGTGGGCCAGCTCGTGGATCTCCACGTACAGGTCGCCCGCCGGGCCGCCGCCGGGGCCGACCTCGCCCTCGCCGGCGAGCTGGATCCGGGTGCCGTTGTCCACCCCGGCCGGGATCTTGACCGTGAGCGTGCGCCGGGAGCGGACCCGGCCGTCGCCCGCGCACTCCGGGCAGGGGTGGGGACGACGGTGCCGAAGCCCTGGCACTGCGGACACGGCCGCGAGGTCATGACCTGGCCCAGGAAGGACCGGGTGACCTGCGAGACCTCGCCGCGGCCGCGGCACATGTCGCAGGTCTGCGCCGAGGTTCCGGGCGCCGCGCCCTCACCGCTGCACGTGGTGCAGACGACGGCGGTGTCGACCTGGATGTCCTTGGTGGTGCCGAACGCGGCCTCGTTCAGCTCGATGTCGAGCCGGATCATGGCGTCCTGGCCGCGCCGGGTCCTGGACCGCGGCCGCGCTGCGAGGCGGTGCCGAAGAACGCGTCCATGATGTCGGAGAAGTTGCCGAAGCCCGCGCCGAAGCCGCCCGCTCCGCCACCGCCGCCCGCGCTGGACAGCGGGTCGCCGCCGAGGTCGTAGACCTGCTTCTTCTGCGGGTCCGACAGCACCTCGTAAGCGGCGTTGATCTCCTTGAACCGCTCCTGGGTCTTCGGGTCCGGGTTCACGTCCGGGTGCAGTTCGCGCGCGAGCCTGCGGAACGCCTTCTTGATGTCGTCCTGAGAGGCATCGCGCCGCACACCCAGGACCGCGTAGTAGTCGGTCGCCACTTACGACTCCGCCAGGATCTGTCCGACGTAACGTGCCACTGCGCGTACCGCTCCCATCGTTCCGGGTAGTCCATGCGGGTCGGTCCGACCACGCCGAGTTTGGCGACGGCCTCGTCGCCCGAACCGTAGCCGACCGCGACGACCGAGGTGGAGGTGAGTCCCTCGTGGGCGTTCTCATGCCCGATACGTACGGTCATGCCCGAATCCTTGGCCTCGCCGAGCAGCTGAGCAGCACCACCTGCTCCTCAAGCGCTTCGAGAACGGGCCGGATGGTGAGCGGGAAGTCGTGCACGAAGCGGGTGAGATTGGCGGTGCCGCCGATCATCAGCCGCTCCTCGGTCTCCTCGACCAGCGTCTCCAGCAGGGTGGCCAGCACCACGGAGACCGTGCCGCGGTCCTCCTGCTCGAACGCCTCGGGAGGTCCTGCACTTGGTGGGGCACGTCGGAGAACCGGCGGCCCACGACCCGGCTGTTGAGCCGCGCCCGCAGGTCGGCCAGCGACTCCTCGCTCACCGGGGACGGGCAGTCCACCATCCGCTGCTCCACCCGGCCGGTGTCGGTGATCAGCACCAGCATGACCCGGGCGGGCGCCATCGCGAGCAGTTCCACGTGCCGGATCGTCGAGCGGGTCAGCGAGGGTACTGCACGACGGCGACCTGCCGCGTCAGTTGCGCCAGCAGCCGCACGGTGCGCCCGACCACGTCGTCGAGGTCCACCGCGTCGTCCAGGAAGTTCTGGATCGCGCGCCGCTCCGGCGAGGACAGGGGCTTGACGCCCGCCAGCCGGTCCACGAAGAGCCGGTATCCCTTGTCCGTCGGGATCCGGCCGGCGCTCGTGTGCGGCTGGGCGATGAACCCTCGTCCTCCAGGACCGCCATGTCGTTGCGCACCGTGGCCGGGGAGACGCCCAGCTGATGACGCTCGGTGAGCGCCTTGGAACCGACCGGTTCCTCCGTGCCGACATAGTCCTGGACGATGGCGCGCAGCACTTCGAGTCTGCGTTCACTGAGCATCCCGCGCACCTCCTTGTCCAGCCGTCCGATCAGGTCACCCTGGCACTCCACCATCGTGAGTGCCAAAACCCTCCGTCAGTGTACGGCCGGGTGCCACGGCCAGGGCAAGACCGGCTTTCACGGGCTAGCGTCTCCGTATGGGGCGTACTTGGGAAGAGGTCTCCTGGGAACAGCCGGCCCCGGAGTGGTCCGACGGCGTCTTCCGGGTGGGACGCGACGGTCGGCGCGGTCGTCGGCGACACCGACGTCCTCATCGTGGACACCGGCTCCTCGCTGCGCGAGGGCGCCGCGATCCGCCGCGAGGTGACCGCCGTGCTGGGCCGCCGCCCCACCCGGATCGCGCTCACCCACCCCACTTCGACCACGTCCTCGGTACCGCGGCGTTCGCGGGCTGCGCGGTGTACGGGGCGGCCGGGCTCGACGAGTCGCTGCGCGACGGGCAGGCGCTGCGCGACGACGCCGTACGGCACGGCCTGGACCCCGACGCCGCGGCCGAGGCCGCCGACGCCCTGGTCCGCCCGCACCACGCCGTCTGCGGCGAACTCACCTCGACCTGGGCGGCCGGACCGCGCTGCTGGCCAACGTCGGCCCCGGGCACACCGCGTACGACCTGGCCGTCCTGGTCCCCGGCGGCCCGAGGTGGTCTTCTGCGGCGACCTGGTGGAGGAGTCGGGCGAGCCGCAGGCGGGCCGGACGCGGTCCCGGCGCGCTGGCCCGCGGCCCTGGACCGGCTGCTCGCCCTCGGCGGCGAGGACGCGCTGTACGTGCCGGGGCACGGGGCCGTGGTGGACGCGGCGTTCGTCCGGGCGCAACGCGAGGCGCTGGCCGCCCGGTTCGGCGTGTCGCCGTAACACGCCGCCGGGTTTTCCCTATCATCCGCCGGATGCGCAGCCGAAGTTACGATCCGGACCTGACCCTCCGTGGAAGCGGAACCAGCCGGTCCCCGAGGTCCCCGCGGAGCCCGACCTCGTCGTCGAAGAGGTCTCCACCGGTTTCTGCGGCGCCGTGATCCGCTGCGAGAAGACGGCCCAGGGACCGACGGTCACTCTTGAGGACCGGTTCGGCAAACACCGGGTCTTCCCCATGGACCCGCGCGGCTTCCTGCTGGAGGGCCGCGTCGTCACCCTCGTACGCCCCAGGCCGCCGCGCCCACCGTGCCGACCCGCACCGCCTCCGGCTCCGTCGCCGTGCCCGGCGCCCGCGCGCGCGTGGCCCGCGCGGGACGCATCTACGTCGAGGGCCGCCACGACGCCGAGCTGGTGGAGCGGGTGTGGGGCGACGACCTGCGCGTCGAGGGCGTGGTGGTGGAGTACCTGGAGGGCGTCGACGACCTGCCCGCCATCGTCCGCGCCTTCTCCCCGGCCCGGACGCGCGGCTCGGCGTCCTGGTGGACCACCTGGTCCCGGGCTCGAAGGAGTCCCGGATCGCCGCGGAGGTCACCGGTGCGGACGTGCTCGTCGTCGGGCACCCCTACATCGACGTCTGGGAGGCGGTGAAGCCCGCCTCGGTCGGCATCCCCGGTGGCCGTCCGTACCGCGCGGACAGGACTGGAAGACCGGGGTGTGCCGGGCCCTGGGCTGGCCGGAGAACACGGGGCCGCGTGGCAGCGGATCCTGTCCTCGGTCCACAGCTACAAGGACCTCCAGCCCGAGCTGCTGGGCCGGGTGGAGGAGCTGATCGACTTCGTGACGGTGCCCGGCCCCGCCTGAACCCGGACCCCCGCCTGAGCCCGGGCCCCGCCTGGGCCTGGGCCCGCGAGGGTCCGGAACGCCACAGTGCGCCCAGGCCGCCTGGTCGCCCAGGCCGCCTAGTCGACCAGGTCCCGGACCACCGCGTCCGCCAGCAGCCTGCCCCGCAGGGTGAGCACCGCCCGCCCCGCCGCGTACGGCTCCGGCAGCAGCAGCCCGTCCGCCACCGCGCGCTCCGCGGCGGCGGCCCCGCGGGCCGGAGCAGGTCCAGCGGGCAGCCGTCGCTCAGGCGCAGTTCCAGCAGGATCCGCTCGACGCGGCGGTCCTCGTCGCCGAGCACCTCGCGGCCCGCGCCGGGCGAGCGGCCCTCGGCCAGCGCCTGGGCGTAGGCGCCCGGGTGCTTCACGTTCCACCAGCGCACCCCGCCCACGTGGCTGTGGGCGCCGGGGCCCGCGCCCCACCAGTCCGCACCGCGCCAGTACAGCTCGTTGTGGCGGCAGCGCCCGCGCGCGTGGCGGCCCAGTTCGACACCTCGTACCAGTCGAAACCGGCGGCCGAGAGCGTCTCCTCGGCGATCAGGTAGCGGTCGGCGTGCACGTCGTCGTCGGTCATCGGCACCTCGCCGCGGCGGATCCGGCGGGCGAGCCGGGTGCCCTCCTCGACGATCAGGGCGTACGCGGAGACGTGGTCGGGCCGGCGCCGAGCGCCGCGTCCAGGAGGCCCGCCAGTCGTCGTCGCTCTCCCCGGCGTCCCGTAGATCAGATCCAGGTTGACGTGCTCGAACCCGGCGGCCCGCGCCAGCGCCACGCACTCCTGCGGGCGGCCCGGGTGTGGTTGCGCTCCAGGACGCGCAGCACGTGCTGCCGCTCGCTCTGCATCCCGAAGGAGATCCGGTTGAAGCCCGCCTCGCGGAGCCGGTCCAGATAGCGCGCGTCCACCGACTCCGGGTTGGCC
The DNA here is from genome assembly GCA_038070365.1 of Streptomyces sp. M19. GTDB lineage: Bacteria > Actinomycetota > Actinomycetes > Streptomycetales > Streptomycetaceae > Streptomyces. The sequence continues at coordinate 2,893,357 of JAMYWE010000001.1, forward strand.
TCGGTGGTGATCTCCGCGTCCGGGCGAGCCCGAAGGAGTCCCGGACGGCGGCCAGCATCGTGCCGAGGTCGGCGGCGTCGAGGAGGGTGGGGTGCCGCCGCCGACGAAGACGGTCTCCACCGGCCGCGGGTCGTCCCCAGCACCTTCCGGGCCAGCCCCACCTCCTGCGCGACCAGCTCGGCGTAGGCGTCCCGCGAGGCGAGCACGCCTCCGGAGCCGCGCAGCTCGGCGGCGGTGTAGGTGTTGAAGTCGCAGTAGCCGCAGCGGGTGGCGCAGTACGGCACGTGCAGGTAGAAGCCGAGCGGGCGGGCCGCCGCCCCGGCCAGCGCGCCGGGCGGGAGCGCGCCGTCCTCGGGGACGGGCTCGCCGTCGGGCAGTACGGAAGGCATACGGCCATTGTCCGCGATCGCCGCCGGGCCCCGGTCCCGCGGCCGGTCCACGCGCCACCTGCCCACGCCCCGGCTACGTTCTCTCGCCCTGGCTACGTGCCGACGCCCCGCTCACGCGCCCTTGTCCTGCTCACGCGCCCGCGTCCTGGCTACGTGCCCGCGCCCTGCCCACCTGCCCGCGCTCTGGCTACGTGCCCGCGCCCTGCTCACGTGCCCGCGTCCTGGTTACGCGCCCTCGTCCGAGCGGGCTCGCAGCACCAGGATCGCCAGGTCGTCGTCCGGCGGCTCCTCGCCGAAGCCGTGCACCGCGCGCCGGATGTGTTCGGCGGTCCGTGCGGCGCTCAGGCCCGCGCACGCGGTGAAGCAGGCCGCCAGCCCGTCGCAGTCGTCGAACTGGCGGCGGCCCGAGCGCCGCTCGGTCACCCCGTCGGTGACGCACAGCAGCGTCTCCCCGGGGCCAGGACGAAGGTTTCGCTGCGGTAGCTGGCGTCGTCGACGACGCCGAGCAGTATCTGCTGCTCGGGCCCGACAGGGCGTACGGAGCCGTCCGCCGCGAGCAGCAGGGGCGGCGGATGACCGGCGCTGGTGAGGGTGCATCTGACCCCGGCCCCGGCGGCGGGCCCGACGCCGGGCACCAGTTCCCCGTAGAGCAGGGACAGGAACCGCGGCGCCCCGCCGCAGCCGGGCGGGGCCGGGGCGGCGTGTCGGCCAGGCCGCGGTGCCGGTCAGCGGCGCGGCACCGGCGACGCCCGCCGCGTCGGCGACGGCCTCGGCCGCCGCCTCCACCGCCTCCTCGCACAGCAGCCGGTTGACGCGGTCCAGGACCGCGCCGACGCCGTACCCCTCGCGGGCCAGCAGTCGCAGCCAGGGCCGCACCAGGCCGGTGACGACGGCGGCCTCGGGGCCGTTGCCGCAGACGTCGCCGAGGACGAAGGACCAGCGGCCGTCGGCGGTGGGGAAGACGTCGTAGAAGTCGCCGCCCGCGGAGGCGTCGCCCGCCAGTTCGTACACCACGGCCGACTCCATGCGCGGGATCTCGGCGATGCCGGAGGGCAGCAGGCCGCGCTGGAGGACCCGGCTGATGGTGGCCTGCCGGGTGTACTGGCGGGCGGAGGCCAGCGCGTGGGCGACCCGGCGCGCGAAGTCCTCGATGAGCCCGACGACCTCGTCCGGCATCCGCAGCAGCCCGGCGCGGCCCAGCAGCAGGGCGCCTATCGGGCGTCCACCCACGGTCAGGCGGCAGGCGAGGGCGACGCCGCCGGGCCCGTACGCGACGGGGTCGCGCGGCCAGGGAACGGCACGGCGCCGCCGCCCGCGGCGGCGGGCAGCCGGGCGGGTCCTTCTCCAGCACCTGGCGCAGGCCCTCGATGAGCGCCTCGCTGGCGTTCCAGACCCGGGCGAGGCGCGGCGGGCCGCCGTCGACGTCGAGCCAGACCGCGCACCAGTCGGCGAGCCGGGGTACGAGGAGCTGTCCGGCGAGGGAGGCCACCATGTCCTCGTCGAACTGCCCGGCGAGCAGGTCGGACGCCTCGGCGAGGAAGGACAGCGCGCCGTGGTTGATCCAGTGCGGGTCGGTGCGGCGGGCGGCGGCGCGCTGCGGGCGGGGCGAGGATCTCCACGGCGCGCAGGTCGCGCTGGAGGGCGCGCTCGCCGGGGTGGCGTCCGGCGTCCCGGCGCCGAGCGCCTCGTCGGCGCCCTCGGTGAAGGACAGCCGGAACCACACGGTCTTGCTGGTGCGCCGGTAGACGGTGCCCCAGGACTCGGCGAGTTCGGCGACGAGCCGCAGGCCCTGGCCCTCGCGGAGGTCGCGCCCGGCGAACCCGTCGCGGACGAGGTCCTCGACGGCGGTCACGGGGGCGGGTCGACCAGCGGGTGGCCGCGCAGCACGCGCGTGGGGTGATAGTCCGTCACCTCCACACGGACGCCGGGGAGTTCGTCCCCGGCGTCCGCTGCGTCCCCGCTCTCCCCGTGGGCTCTCCCTCACCCCCGCCCGCCGGACCCGCGCGGCGCCGTCGCCCTGCGGTGCTCCCTCGCCCGTGGCGTCGAGGGAGCACCGCAGGGCGACGGCGGTCCCGGCGTGCACGACCGCGTTGGTGACCAGTTCGCTGACGAGCAGCACGGCGTCGTCGGCGACCCGGTCGGTGATGCGGTCGGCCATCGGCAGGCCGAGGGTGGTCCAATCGGCCAGCGCCGCGCGCACGAACTGCCGTGCGGCGGCTACCGCGAGAGGGTTGCCCGGCAGGCCCGTACGAGCCGACCCGGTCGTCTTCGCGGTCGACATGGCGGTCGATTGCATGCCCACAGTTCGACTCCTGGCAGTTTCCGGCATAGCGCCATATCCGGCACCGACAGAGTGACAGACTGGCCTGGCTCATACGCACCGAGTTACGTAAGTGGGCCGCCATGAGTGGAAAAACGGCTGTTCCGACCACCTCCGCCCCGCACTCGGACACCCGGGGCCGACCACCACCGACCTGGCCGAAAACATTCCCCGGCAGCGCCCCAGGTCGAGTGGGTCCGAGCCGCCGAACTGCGCCCACTGCTCAGCGCGCTGACCGCGCTGAGCGACGGCGACTTCCAGGTGCGACTGCCGGACGCGCACGACGGGTGCTGGCCGAACTGACCGCCGCGTTCAACCAGATCGTGGCGCGCAACCGGCACTTCTCCGACGAGGTCGCGCGGGTCCGCCGGGAGGTCGTGCGCCAGGGCAGGCTGGACGAGCGGCTGTCGGCGAGCCCGGGCAGGGCCAGTGGGACATGAGTATCCGCGCGGCGAACATCCTGATAGACGCGCTGGTGATCCCGCGGCCAACGCCACACGCGTACTGGACGCGGTGGCGGGCGGCGACCTGACGCAGCGGGTCGACCTGCACGACGGCAACCGGCCGCTGCGCGGGACCTGCGGCGGCTGGGCCGGGCGGTGAACAAGATGGTGGACCAGCTGTCGCTGTTCACCGGCGAGGTCACCCGGTCGCGCGCGAGGTCGGCACCGAAGGCAGGCTCGGCGGCCGGGCCAAGGTGCAGGGCCTGTCGGGCAGTTGGCGGGACACCACCGAGGCGGTCAACACGATGGCGGCGCGGCTGACGGCCCAGGTGCGGGACATCGCGGCGGTGACGACGGCGGTGGCGCGCGGCGATCTGACGCGTACGGTCACGGTGGAGGCGACCGGCGAGCTGCTGGAGCTGAAGCTCACCGTGAACACGATGGTGGACCAGCTCTCGGCCTTCGCCGACGAGGTCACCCGCGTCGCCCGCGAAGTCGGCACCGAAGGCCAACTCGGCGGACGCGCCCAGGTCCGCGGCGTCTCCGGCGTCTGGAAAGACCTCACCGACAACGTCAACTTCATGGCGTCGAACCTGACCTCGCAGGTCCGCAACATCGCCCAGGTCACCACCGCCGTCGCCAACGGCGACCTGTCGCAGAAGATCACGGTGGACGCCAAGGGCGAGATCCTCCAGCTGAAGTCCACGGTGAACACGATGGTGGACCAGCTCTCGGCCTTCGCCGACGAGGTCACCCGCGTCGCCCGCGAGGTCGGCACCGAGGGCTACCTCGGCGGACGCGCCAGGTCCGCGGCGTCTCCGGCGTCTGGAAAGACCTCACCGACAACGTCAACTTCATGGCCGACAACCTGACGTCCCAGGTCCGCAACATCGCCCAGGTGGCCACCGCCGTCGCCCAGGGCGACCTGGGCAAGACCATCACGGTCGAGGCCAAGGGCGAGATACTGGAACTGAAGTCGACGATCAACACGATGGTGGACCAGCCTCGGCCTTCGCCGACGAGGTCACCCGCGTCGCCCGCGAGGTCGGCACCGAGGGCTACCTCGGCGGCCAGGCGCAGGTGCGCGGGGTCTCCGGGTGTGGAAGGACCTGACGGACAACGTCAACTTCATGGCGTCGAACCTGACCTCGCAGGTCCGCAACATCGCCCAGGTCACCACCGCCGTCGCCAACGGCGACCTGTCCAAGATGATCACGGTCGACGCGCGCGGGAGATCCTGGAACTGAAGGACACCGTCACACGATGGTGGAGCAGCTGCGGGCGTTCGCCGACGAGGTGACCCGGGTGGCCCGCGAGGTCGGCACCGACGGGCGGCTGGGCGGCCGGGCGCAGGTGCGCGGCGTCTCGGGGTCTGGAAGGACCTCACCGACAACGTCAACTACATGGCGGACAACCTGACGTCCCAGGTCCGCAACATCGCCCAGGTGGCCACCGCCGTCGCCCAGGGCGACCTGTCGAAGAAGATCGACGTGGACGCGCGCGGGAGATCCTGGAGCTGAAGACCACGATCAACACCATGGTCGACACGCTCTCCTCGTTCTCCTCGGAGGTCACGCGGGTGGCCCGGGAGGTGGGCAGCGAGGGCCAGCTCGGCGGGCAGGCGCGGGTCGAGGGGTGTACGGCACCTGGAAGCGCCTGACGACGAACGTGAACGAGCTGGCGCTGAACCTGACCACCCAGGTGCGGGCCATCGCCGAGGTCGCCAGCGCGGTCGCCCAGGGCGACATGTCCCGGTCGATCACGGTCGAGACCCGCGGGGAGGTCTCGGAGCTCAAGAACAACATCAACCTGATGGTCTCCAACCTCCGCGAGACCACCCGCGCCAAGGACTGGCTGGAGTCCAACCTCGCCCGGCTGGCGGGCCTGATGCAGGGCCACCGCGACCTGATGGAGGTCGCGGACCTGATCCTGCGCGAGCTGACCCCGCTGGTGAACGCGCAGTACGGGGCGTTCTTCCTGGCCGAGCCGGAGGACGGGGCGGCGGGCACGCCCCCGCGCAGGCCCGGGGCCTGGCGTTCATCGCCGGGTACGGCTCGGCGCAGGGCGCGACCGTGGACACCCCGGGCATGCCGGGGCACGGGCTGGTGCGGCAGGCGGCGTTGGAGAAGACCCGGATCCTGGTGGAGGAGGCGCCACCCGACTACATCAAGATCAACTCGGGTCTCGGCGAGACCGCGCCCACCAGCGTCGTGATCATCCCGATCCTCTTCGAGGACCAGTTGCTCGGGGTGATCGAGCTGGCGTCGTTCTCCCGGTTCTCCGACGTCCACCTGGCCTTCTTCGACCAGTTCGTCAACACCATCGGGGTGGCGATCAACACCATCATCGCCAACTCCCGTACCGAGTCGCTGCTCAGCGAGTCGCAGCGGCTGGCCCAGCAGCTCCAGGAGCGCTCGGACGAGTTGCAGCGCCAGCAGGCCGAACTCCAGCGGTCCAACGCCCAGTTGGAGGAGAAGGCGGCGCTGCTGGCGACCTCCTCGCAGTACAAGTCGGAGTTCCTGGCGAACATGTCGCACGAGCTGCGCACCCGCTGAACTCGCTGCTGATCCTCGCCCGGTTACTGTCCGACAACCCCGACGACCACCTGTCCGAGCAGGAGGTGCAGTTCGCGGCGACCATCCACCGCTCCGGCTCCGACCTGCTCCAGCTGATCAACGACATCCTGGACCTGTCGAAGATCGAGGCGGGCCGGATGGACGTACGCCCCAAGCGGCTGCCCCTGATAAAGCTGCTGGACTACGTGCACGCCACGTTCCGTCCGGTGACCATCGACCGCAAGCTCGCCTTCGAGGTCAGCGTCGGCGAGGACGTACCGCGCGACATGTTCTCCGACGAGCAGCGCATCCAGCAGATCCTGCGCAACCTGCTCTCCAACGCGATCAAGTTCACCGCGTCCGGAAAGATCGAGCTGCGGGTCAGGCGGGTGGTGGCCGAGCCACCGCCGGGCGAGACGGAGGGCGCGGAGCAGATCGCGTTCGCCGTGCGGGACACCGGAATAGGCATCCCCGGACAAACTGCCCGCGGTCTTCGAGGCGTTCCAGCAGGCCGACGGCACGACGAACCGCAAGTACGGCGGCACCGGGCTCGGCCTGTCCATCAGCCGGGAGATCGCGGGCCTGCTGGGAGGCCGGATCACGGCGGAGAGCGAGCCGGGCCACGGCAGCACGTTCACGCTGTACATACCGATCCACTGGCCCGGCGAGATGGTGACGGGCGAGCCGTCGCGGCCGGAGGTGCTCCCCGCCGAGCCGACCGTGAAGGCGCAGCCCGCGACCACGCAGTCCGAGGACCCCGAGTGGCCCGCCACGAACCGGCTGGAGGAGTGGCGGACCGGGCGCGCGGGCGAGGTGCTCCAGGGCCGCAAGGTGCTGATCGTCGACGACGACATCCGCAACGTCTTCGCCCTGACCCACGTGCTGGGCCGGTCGGGATGCCCGTGCTCTACGCGGAGAACGGCCGGGAGGGCGTGGAGACGCTGGAGAGCAACCCGGACGTGGTCCTGGTGCTGATGGACATCATGATGCCCGAGCTGGACGGCTACGAGACGATGCGGGCGATCCGCCGGTCCCAGCGCTTCGCCGAACTCCCGATCATCGCGCTCACCGCCAAGGCCATGCCCAGCGACCGGGAGAAGGCCATCTCGGCGGGCGCCTCCGAGTACGTACCCAGCCGGTGGACGTGGACCACCTGCTGACCATCGCCCTCGGGCTGCTGGACCCCGACACCACCCCGGCTCTTCCGCTGGCTGACTCCCACGAGGCCGCACATGACCATCACCGCCGACGCCACCGCCGCGGACCGGGCGAGCATCCTGCTCGTGGACGACATGGAGGACAACCTCGCCGCGCTGGAGGCCGTCCTCGGCTCGCTCGGTGAACCGCTCGTGCGCGCGAGATCGGGCGAGGAGGCGATGAAGGCGCTGCTCCGGCAGGAGTTCGCGGTGGTCCTGCTCGACGTGCTGATGCCGGGCATGGACGGCTTCGAGACCGCCGCGAACATCAAGCGCCTCGACCAGACCAAGGACATCCCGATCATCTTCCTGACGGGCATCGACAACGACTCGGGCTATGCCTTCCGCGGGTACGCGACCGGCGCGGCGGACTATCTGACCAAGCCGTTCGACCCGTGGGTGCTGCGCGCCAAGGTCGCGGTCTTCCTCGATCTGCACCGCAAGAGCCGTCAGTTGCAGCGGCTGCTGCTGCACGACCAGAAGCGCATCGACGAACTGGCCGAGCGGCTGGACGCGGTCGAGCGGGAACTGGCCCGCCGCAGCGCCGACAACGCGGACCTGGCAGAGCTGCACCACCGGATCGCGCTGCTGGAGGAGAGCGTGGAGGGACTGCGCTACGGGCGGCACTGAGCCCGCACGCGTACGGCCGGAGAGGTACGGGCGGCGCTGAGCGGTGGCACCGCCCGTACCGGTCTCGCGGCGCGGGCGCTACGCCTCGCGCGTCCCCGCGTACATGTCCTCCAGCAGTTCCTTGTACGCGCGCTCCACGACCGGCCGCTTGAGCTTCAGGCTCGGGTCAGCTCGCCGTGCTCCACGTCCAGGTCGCGCGGCAGCAGCCGGAACTTCTTGATCGTCTGCCAGCGCTGCAAGCCCTCGTTGAGCGTGCGCACGTAGCCGTCGATCAGCTCGCGCACCTCCTCGGAGGCCACCACCTCGGCGTAGTCCGTGGCCGCCAGCTCGTTCTCCCGCGCCCACTCCATGATCGTCGGCTCGTCGAGGGAGATCAGGGCCGTGCAGTAGTTCCGGTCGGCGCCGTGCACCAGGATGTTGGAGACGTACGGGCACACGGCCTTGAACTGGCCCTCGACCTCGGCAGGCGCGATGTACTTCCCGCCCGAGGTCTTGATGAGGTCCTTCTTCCGGTCGGTGATCCGCAGGAAGCCGTCGGCGGACAGCTCGCCGATGTCGCCGGTGTGGAACCAGCCGTCGGACTCCAGGACCTGTTCGGTCAGCTCGGGCAGCCCGTGGTAGCCCTGCATGACGCCGGGGCCGCGCAGCAGGATCTCGCCGTCCTCGGCGACGCGCACCTCGGTGCCGGTGAACGCCTGGCCGACCGTGCCGGTGCGGTAGTTCTCCGGGTTGAGGAAGCTGGCGGCGCTGGTCTCGGTGAGGCCGTACCCTCGTGGATGTGGATCCCGGCCCCGGCGAAGAAGTAGCCGATCTCGGGCGCGAGGGCGGCCGAGCCGACACCGCGGCGCGCAGCCGCCCGCCGAACGCCTCGCGCAGCTTGGCGAAGACCAGCCTGTCGGCGAGGGCGTGCCGGGTGCGCAGGCCCACCGGTACGGAGGCGGTGCCGGTACGCCGGAAGTTGTCCTGGGAGACCTTGGCGTACTCGCGGGCGACCTCGGAGGCCCACAGGAAGATCTTGTACTTGGCCGCGCCGCCCGCGCGGCCCTGGCGGCGACCCCGTTGTAGACCTTCTCGAAGATCCGCGGCACGCCGCACATGTAGGTCGGGCGGACCACCGGCAGGTTCTCGATGAGCTTGTCGACCCGGCCGTCCACGGCGGTCGCGTGCCCGACGTAGATCTGCCCGGCGGTCAGCACCTTGCCGAAGACGTGGGCCAGCGGCAGCCACAGGTACTGCATGTCCTCGGGGTACAGCAGCCCGTCACGGCTTCCGATCACGACGGCCATGTACGACCAGGCGTCGTGCGCCAGCCGTACGCCCTTGGGCCGCCCGGTGGTGCCGGAGGTGTAGATGAGCGTGGCCAACTGCTCCGAGCGCAGGGCGTCGGTGCGTTCCCGTACCACCTGGGGACGCTCGGCCAGCAGCGCGGCGCCGCGCTTCTCCAGCTCGGAGAGGAGAGCACCCAGCCCTCCGGGTCGCCGTCGGCGGGGACCGCGTCCCGCTCCTCGATCACCACGACGTGCGCCAGCTCGGGCAGTTCGGCGCGCTTCTCCCTGGCCTTGGCCAGCTGCGCCGCGTCCTCCGCGATCAGCACCCGGCTGCCGGAGTCGGCGAGGATGAACGCGGTCTCCTCGGCGTTGGTCTGCGGGTAGACCGTGGTGGTGGCGGCTCCCGCGCACAGCACCCCGAGGTCGGTGAGGACCCACTCCACACGGGTGCTGGAGGCCAGGGCGACCCGCTCCTCGGGCAGCACCCCAGGGAGATCAGCCCGGCGGCCACCGCGAAGACCCGCTCGGCGGACTCGCCCCAGGTCAGCGGCTGCCAGTCGTCGGGCCCTCCCCGACGCGGGCGGCACCGGATAGCGGAACGCCTCGGCGTCCGGAGTCTCCGCGACGCGCTGGAGGAAGAGCGTCGCCAGGGACGGCGGCCGATTCTTGAGCAGGGTGTGGGTATCGGTCACGTCATCCTCCGGGGCCCGCCTTAACGCCTATGACTCGCCTTTATGACTCACGAGTAACCTTCGAGCAGTGATCAGCGTAAAGGCCGGGACCGCGCTGCGTAAGGGTCTGCGGTGACGTAGTTCGCGGCGTGTGCCCGTCCCGCCGGCGCCCGTCCCGTCCCGCCGTCCCGCCGACGGGGCCGGGCACCGGCGGGACGGGCGGCGGGTCACCTCGTGGCCTCGCCCGCTACTTCTTGGCCTTACTTCTGGCCTTGCCCGCGGAGTCGTCGCTGGAGAGGACCGCGATGAACGCCTCCTGCGGCACCTCCACACTGCCGACCATCTTCATCCGCTTCTTGCCCTCCTTCTGCCTCTCCAGCAGCTTGCGCTTACGGGAGATGTCACCGCCGTAGCACTTGGCGAGGACGTCCTTGCGGATGGCGCGGATGGTCTCGCGGGCGATGACCCGGGAGCCGATGGCGGCCTGGACGGGCACCTCGAAGCTCTGCCGCGGGATCAGCTCCCGCAGCTGGCGACCAGCCGCACGCCGTACGCGTACGCCTGGTCCCGGTGCGTGATCGCCGAGAACGCGTCGACCTTGTCGCCGTGCAGCAGGATGTCGACCTTGACCAGGTTGGAGGTCTGCTCGCCGGTGGGCTCGTAGTCGAGGGACGCGTAGCCGCGGGTCTTGGACTTCAGCTGGTCGAAGAAGTCGAAGACGATCTCGGCGAGCGGCAGGGTGTAACGGATCTCGACCCGGTCCTCGGAGAGGTAGTCCATGCCCAGCAGCGTGCCGCGGCGGGTCTGGCACAGCTCCATGATCGCGCCGATGAACTCGCTGGGCGCCAGGATCGTGGCGCGCACGACCGGCTCGTACACCTCGGCGATCTTCCCTCGGGGAACTCGCTGGGGTTGGTGACCGTGTGCCCGGTGCCGTCCTCCATGATCACGCGGTAGATCACGTTCGGCGCGGTGGCGATCAGGTCGAGACCGAACTCGCGCTCCAGGCGCTCGCGGATCACGTCCAGGTGGAGCAGGCCGAGGAAACCGACCCGGAAGCCGAAGCCGAGGGCGGCCGAGGTCTCCGGCTCGTAGACCAGCGCCGCGTCGTTGAGCTGGAGCTTGTCGAGCGCCTCGCGCAGGTCCGGGTAGTCCGAGCCGTCCAGCGGATACAGACCGGAGAAGACCATCGGCTTGGGTCCTTGTAGCCGCCGAGCGGCTCCTCGGCACCGCGGCTGAAGGAGGTGATCGTGTCACCGACCTTCGACTGGCGGACGTCCTTCACGCCGGTGATCAGATAGCCCACCTCGCCGACGCCGAGCCCGTCGGCCGCCAGCATCTCCGGGGAGTTGGTGCCGATCTCCAGCAGCTCGTGCGTGGCGCCGGTGGACATCATCCGGATCCGCTCGCGCTTGTTGAGCTGCCCGTCCACGACCCGGACGTAGGTGACCACGCCGCGGTAGGAGTCGTAGACCGAGTCGAAGATCATCGCGCGGGCGGGGCGTCCGCGACACCGACCGGCGCCGGGATGTCCTGGACGACCCGATTCAGCAGCGCGTCCACGCCGACGCCGGTCTTCGCGGAGACCTTGAGCACGTCGGAGGGTCGCAGCCGATGAGGCTCGCCAGCTCCTCGGAGAACTTCTCCGGCTGCGCGGCGGGCAGGTCGATCTTGTTGAGCACCGGGATGATCGTGAGGTCGTTCTCCATCGCCAGGTAGAGGTTGGCGAGGGTCTGCGCCTCGATGCCCTGGGCCGCGTCGACGGGAGGATGGTCCCCTCGCAGGCCGCGAGGGAACGCGAGACCTCGTAGGTGAAGTCCACGTGGCCGGGCGTATCGATCATGTTGAGGATGTGGGCGGTGCCCTGGGCGTCGCCCTCGGTGGGCGCCCAGGGCAGCCGGACCGCCTGCGACTTGATCGTGATGCCGCGTTCGCGCTCGATGTCCATGCGGTCGAGGTACTGCGCGCGCATCTGCCGCTGCTCGACCACGCCGGTCAGCTGGAGCATCCGGTCGGCCAGCGTGGACTTGCCGTGGTCGATGTGCGCGATGATGCAGAAGTTACGGAGGAGCGCCGGGTCGGTACGGCTGGGCTCGGGCACATGGGTAGGGATCGCGGGCACGCAGGGTCCTGTATCTAGGCGGGACTCGGTGTTGTCGGGCGGCTCCATGGTCCCACGACTGGGGACCGCTTCCCGGTTTGGGCGGCCATCGAGGCTGCTGGTAGCCTGGCCAACTGCCTCTCGTGCCCTCCACGCGAGGCGACCCTACATTTCCGACGAATCCCGCGAAGGTTCTTTTACGTGGCGAACATCAAGTCCCAGATCAAGCGGAACAAGACGAACGAGAAGGCGCGCCAGCGCAACAAGGCCGTCAAGTCCGAGCTGAAGACGGCGATCCGGCGCACCCGCGAGGCCATTGCCGAGGGTGACAACGAGAAGGCCACCGCCGCCGCGCGCACCGCGGGCCGCAAGCTCGACAAGGCCGTCAGCAAGGGCGTGATCCACAAGAACCAGGCCGCCAACAAGAAGTCGGCGCTGGCCCAGCAGCTCTCCTCGATCGAGGGCTGATCTGTTCGAGGGCTGACGCCCCACGGCTGATGCCTCACGGCTGAAGCCCCGGGTGGCGCACCGCCGCCGCCCACCCGCCGGTCAGAGCACAGCGGTCCCTCTCACCCGCTCCTGACGGCACGTGCACGACGACTTATCGTGTTGTTCGCCACAACACTGCGTGAACGCCCCGGAGGCCGACGGCCCCGGGGCGTTTCGCGTGTACGTCACGGTGACGCGGTCCGGGCCTGGTCTTCAGGAGGCCCCTTTCGGTTGCCGGGGCCTGGGCTTCAAGAGGGGCCCTTTCGGTTGCCGGGCGGGGCCTGGGCTTCAAGATCGGTCCAGCTCATGGCCACCGAGCGTTCTCGGGTATGTTCACGACATGTCTATGTCGGGGACAACCCAATCCATACGGCCAGCCACCGCAGCCGAATCCTTACGGCCAGGTGCCACCGCAGCAGCCGTCACCGCCGCAACAGCAGCCGCAGCAGCCCGCGCCACCGCCGCACGCCCAGCCGACGATGCCGGGCTTCGCCACCGGCCCGTACGGCCAACCGCCCCAGCAGCAGGGCGGCTTCCCGCAGGGTCCGGGGCCGATGGGCGCCCGGGTCCGATGGGCGGCCCGGGTCCGATGGGCGGCCCGGTCCCGCCGCCGGGGCCGGGGCCGGTCCCGGCCCGGGTGGCCGGGGAAGGGCTGGCTGTGGGCGGCGGGCGGCGTGGTCGCGGCCTCGGCGATCTGGGCGGGCCTGCTGTTCGCGACGGGCGGGTTCGACGGCGACGGCGACGAGCCCGAGGCCGATCTGCGCGGCTACCGCTACACCAGCAACCTGTGCGCCTCGACCGACACCTCGCAGATCGAGTCCGGCGGCTACGAGCGCTCCGAACCCGGCGAGGACCAGCAGAATCCGCAGCGCAGCAGTTCCACCGCCCCCGCCCTCGACACGATGACGTGCAACGTCGACTTCGAGCCGACGGGGACACGGAGGGCTACTCCTCGACCTGGCTCTACACCAAGGCCCACCTGCACAAGGAGACCGACCCGGAGCCGGAGTTCGAGCCGCAGTACCGCGCGTACGAGCACCAGACGGCGGGCACGGACGGCTACTCCGTGCGGGAGGTCTCGGGCCTCGGCGACGAGGCGTACGTGGTGACGCAGGACGGGGACGAAAGCACCGGGGCGTATGTGATCCTCGCGGTGCGCGAGGGCTGGATGACCTACGAGTCGACCTGGTCGGAGTACGTCCCCAGCGACTCGGACGACGTCTCACCGTCCCCGGCGACCAAGGTCACGCGCATTCTGAAGGAGAGTGCGAAGGAGACCCTGTCCCGGCTCAAGGACGAGGGCTGACTGACGCCTCCGGCGGACTGAACGCGGCTAGAGGTACGCGTACGGCTCCGGGTACGCGTACGGCTCCGGGTGCCCGCGGGCACCCGGAGCCCTCGGCAGACATCCCCGCGCGGCACTCAGCGGGCGCGGCCCGCTCGGGCCACTGGGCGATGGCCACGACGGCCTTCTCCAACGCGTACTCCGCGTCGTCACCGCCGCCCTTGACGCCCGCGTCGGCCTCGGCGACCGCGCGCAGGGCGGTCGCCACGCCGTCCGCCGACCAGCCGCGCATCTGCTGCCGCACCCGGTCGATCTTCCAGGGGCATGCCCAGTTCACGCGCGAGGTCACCGGGGCGCGCGCCGCGCGGGCGGAGGCGAGCTTGCCGATGGAACGAACACCCTGGGCGAGCGCGCTGGTGATCAACACCGGCGCGACACCGGTCGACACGGCCCAACGCAGCGCCTCCAGCGCCTCCGCCGTACGCCCCTCCACGGCCCGGTCCGCCACGGTGAAGCTGGACGCTTCGGCACGCCCCGTGTAGTAGCGGGCGACGACGGACTCGTCGATCGTGCCCTCGACGTCGGCGGCCAACTGCGCGCAGGCGCTGGCCAGCTCCCGCAGATCGCTGCCGATGGCGTCGACCAGCGACTGGCACGCCTCCGGGTGGCGGACCGCCCGGCCCCGCGGAACTCCGCGCGCACGAAAGCGAGACGGTCGGCGGGCTTGGTCATCTTGGGGCAGGCGACCTCGCGCGCCCCCGCCTTGCGAGCGGCGTCGAGGAGGCCCTTGCCCTTGGCGCCGCCCGCGTGCAGCAGCACGAGCGTGATCTCCTCGGCGGGCGCGCCGAGATACCCTTCACGTCCTTGATCGTGTCGGCGGACAGGTCGTGCGCGTTCCTGACGACCACGACCTTGCGTTCCGCGAACAGGGACGGGCTGGTCAACTCGGCGAGCGTGCCGGGCTGCAACGCGTCGGGCGTGAGGTCGCGTACATCCGTGTCGGGGTCGGTGGCGCGGGCAGCCGCCACCACCTCGCGTACCGCCCGGTCCAGGAGCAGGTCCTCCTGGCCCACGGCGAGCGTCACGGGCGCGAGTGGATCGTCGGTCGTCGTCTTTCTGGCCATCGCCGTCCAGCATCCCACGCACCGCCGACACTCCGGCCCGGCGCATGGCGGACAATGGTCCGGTGACCGATGAACGATTGAGCGGCGTGCGCCATGTGCTGGTGCTGCCCGACCGTGACGCGGCGGTGGAGGCGGCCGAGTCCTGGCCGCGGCCTACGGCCTGGACCATGAGCCGCAGTTGGTGCGGGACGCGCTGGCCGGCGAGGACGACGCGGAGGACGCGCAGTGGCTGGTGGTGGTCGAGGACCCGGCGGGGAACTGGACCCGGCGGCGCTCGACGCGCTCGCGGGTGAGTGGGACGGCTGGCGGGAGGGCGAGTAGCCCGTACCGCCTCCCGCCGCCCCACCGTGGCGCCACACCCGCTGACGCTCCCACGCCCCGCCCGGCCGCGCGGCAAGCGGTACGACGCGCGATGGCGCCGTACGGCAGGGAGCGGTACGACACGGCTCCGTACCGCACCGGGCCGTGCGTCCCCGCGCCGTACCGCCCCTGCCGTACGCGCGGGGCGCCGGTCGGGCGCAGGACCTACGCCGCCCGCCCGAGGCGCACCCGTCTCCCCGTGGCTAACGTGGCACCGCCCGCGGAGCGACGAGACGAGGGACGTGGGACAGCGCATGGGAACGACGACCGTACGCGGCCCTGAACAGCGCAGGCGCGAGTCGCTGGACCGGCTGGACCGCGAGGCGGACATCTGGGTCGCGACGGCCGACCGCGCGGGAGCGGCGTGCCTGGTGCCGCTGTCGTTCCTGTGGGACGGCGAACTGATGTGGCTGTCCACCCGCCTCACCAACCCCACCGGCCGCAATCTGCGCGAACTCGGCCGGGCGCGGCTCTCGTTGGCGGACACGCACGATGTGGTCCTCCTCGACGGAACGGTGCGGACGCTGTCGTTGGCACAGGCCCCACGGCCACGGCGGACGCCTTCGCCGCGAAGTCGGGCTGGGACCCGCGCCGGTCGGCGAACGGCTCCTCCTACGCGTACTTCACGGTGCGCCCCACCGACATCCAGGCGTGGCGCGGAGTGCCGGAGCACCCGGACCGGCACCTGATGCGGGACGGGCACTGGGTGGGCTGACAGCCGCCACGGCCACCCCGCCCGGTCTCGTTCGCGTTCGGCCTCAGGGCGGCGGGCCGCCTGAAGGGTCTGTGGGCACGCTCAGTTCCCTCCCGTCGCCGCGCCGAGTCCCGGCCCGGATCCCGACCCCGGCCCCGGCCCCGATCCCGACCCCGGCCCCGACCCCGATCCCGTCACCGCGATCGGCCCGTCGGTGTCGGTCCGCAGCACGGTGGCGCCCCCGGCCCGCAGGGCGGCGACCGTACGGGCGCCGGGTGCCCGTACGGGTTGTCCGCACCGCAGCTGATCAGGGCGAGCCGTGGGCGCAGGCGCCGGATCAGCCCCGGATCCTGGTACCCCGACCCGTGGTGGGCGACCTTCAGCACGTCGACCGCGCGCAGCTCCGGGTGGGCCGCCAACAGGGCGCGCTGGGCGGTCGGTTCGAGATCGCCGAGGAGGAGCAGGGTCAGGCCCGCCGTACGGACCAGCAGCGTGACGCTCGCGTCGTTCGCCCCGTCGAGGACGGCGGGCACGGTCCCGGAGCACCGCGCACGGCCCGGGAGCACCGGGAGCACCGCGTACGGTCCCGGCGGGCCCGGCGGCCACAGGACCTCCCAGGACAGTGGGCCGACCCGCCGCCGCTCCCCGGCTCGGCCGTCACCAGCGGCACGTGCGCGGCCGTGGCCCGGCGCCGCACGAACTCGGCCTGCCCCGGCGGGTCCCGCAGCACGGTCGTCTCGATCGCCCCGACGGCGCGACCCGCAACGCGCCGGGCAGCCCGGCCACATGGTCGGCGTGAAAGTGCGTGAGCACCAGCAGCGGAATCCGTACGACACCCAGAGCGCGCAGACAGCGGTCCACGGCGTCCGGCTCGGGACCGGTGTCCACGACGACAGCGGTGCCGTGCCCGGCGGACAGCACCAACGCGTCGCCCTGACCGACATCGCAGGCCACCAACCGCCAACCGGACGGCGGCCAGCCGGTGATGACCCGGACGAGCGGGGTGGGGCGGACCACGACCAGCAGCAGGAGCAGCGCACAGGCCGCGCACGCCCACCGGTGCCGCACCAGCCGACGCCCCGCGCCCACGACCACCACCGTGACCGCCGCCAGCAGCAGCCCGCCGGTCCAGCCACCCGGCCAGGCCGCCTGGGCTCCGGGCAGGCCCGCGCCCGTACGCGCCACCGACGCGATCCACTCGACCGGCCAACCGGCCAGCCACGCCGTCCAGCGGGCGACGAACGGCGCGGCGGGCGCCACCCCAGGGCGGCGAACCCGAGCACCGTGGCGGGCCCGACCGCCAGTTCCGCGAGCAGATTGCAGGGACGGCCACCAGGCTCACGCGGGCCGCCATCACCACGACGACCGGCGCGCAGACCGCTTGGGCCGCGCCCGCCGCCGCCAGTGCCTCGGCGAGCCGGGGCGGTACGCCGCGCCGCCGCAGCGCGGCGCTCCAGCCCGGCGCGATCGTCAGCAGCGCCCCGTGGCCAGGACGGACAGCAGGAAGCCGTAACTCCGGGCGAGCCAGGGTCGTACAGCAGCAGCACCAGAACGGCGGCGGCGAGCGCGGGCAGCAGCGAACGGCGGCGCCCGGTCCCGATCGCCAGCAGCGTGATCAGCCCGCACGCCGCGGCCCGCAGCACGCTGGGATCCGGTCGGCACACGACGACGAAGGCGAGGGTGAGCGCGCCGCCGAGCAGCGCCGTCGTCCGCAGCGACAGCCCCAGCCGGGCCGACAGGCCGCGCCGCTCGGCGCGGGAGGCGAGGCCCGGCGGACCGATCAACAACGCCAGCACCAACGTGAGGTTGCTCCCCGACACCGCCAGCAGATGCGTCATGTCCGTGGCGCGGAACGCCTCCTCCAGGTCGGGCGGCACCCGCGAGGTGTCCCCTACGACCAGCCCCGGCAGAAGCGCCCGCGCGTCCGGGCTCAGCCCGTCGGTGGCGGTGCGCAGCCCGCCCCGCAGCCGCCCGGCCACCCGCTGGACCAGGCTCGGCGCCCCGGTGACCCGTGGTGGCCCACGGTCCTCGACGCGCAGCACCGCGGCGATCCGGTCGCCCCGTACGCCGGTGGCACCAGCCGTCCGCGCAGCCGCAGCCGCGTGGACGGCAACAGCCGTGACCACGCCTGCCGCCCGCTCCCCGTGGCTGGACAGTCACCAGCACCGGCGCCCTGGTACGAGTCGGCTCGCCATCCGGCCCGACGACCAGGTGCGCCTCCGCGTCGACCACCATGGCCGCGGGCGCCATCGCCGACCCCGCACCCGGGGCCGCATCGACCGCGGGTCCCCGGTCAGCGTCACCTCCACGGTGGCCCGTGCCCGCTCCGCCGCCAGCGCCGGTACGGGTCCGCTGCGTACGTCCGCCGCGTGCAGCGCGGCGACCCCGCGCCCGCGACCGCGCACAGCACGGCCCCGCCATGGCAACCCGGCCGCGCCGCGTCCCGGTACCGGACCGGGACGACGAGCCCGTACGCGGACGGCCGGGGCCTCGACGTGCCATGAACAGCAGCGTGAGGGCCACCAGAGCCCCGGCCACGCAGAGGGCGGCGACCGCACCGCCCGGGGCCGACAGGGCGAGCGCCGCCGCGCCCCAGGCGGCCATGGCTGGCGGCACGAGCCGCAGATCCACCGGCCGTTCCCCGTCGCGGGCCCGCCCTCGGCCAAGGCCGGACCCTCATCCGGGCCCACCCAACGCCCGGGGCCCGCCCAACGCCCGGGGCCTGACCTTCGCCCGGGGTCCAACCCGTAGCCAGGACCCGACCCACGTCCGGATCCCCACCCACGCCCGGCGCACGCCCACGTCCAGGACCCGACTCTCATCCGGGGCCCGACTCATGCCCAAAGCCCCGCCTACGCCCAAGACCCCACCCACGTCCAGGGCCCGGCCTTCGCGACTCTCGGCCCGCACCCGCACCCGCACCCGCACCCGTGCCCGCACCCGCACCCGCACCCGTGCCCGTGCCCGCCCGAGCCTCGCCGAGTTTGGTCTGCCGCTGGCCGCGTCCCACCGGGCACGTGCCGGGGCCGTTGCGCCAGTCGGCCGGGCCATCGGGAGGCGGCGGGCCCTCCGCGTCCTCACGGCCGCACCAGTGGCTGGAGGTCGGCGAAGCGACGGTCACCGATCCCGCTGACCTCGCGGAGTTCGTCGACGGAACGGAAGCCGCCATGCTGCGTGCGGTAGTCGACGATGCGCTGGGCCATGACCGGACCCACGCCGGGGAGCGTGTCCAACTGCTCGGGCGTCGCCGTGCTGAGGCTCACCACGGCACCAGGCCCGGCGGCCCCAGCTGCCCACCCGCCGCCCCTGACGTACCCGCTGACGTACCCGCCGCTCCCGCGCCGCCTCCGCTACCGCCACCGGCTCCGTCCGCGCCGCCCGTCGCCGGGGCGGCGTCCTGGCCGACGACGATCTGCTCACCGTCCGTGAGCACACGGGCCCAGTTCAGCCCGCTGATGTCCGTCCCCGGCCGAGCCCCACCCGCCGCCTTGAGCGCGTCGGCGACCCGCGCCCCGACGGCAACCGGTACACCCCGGTCGCCGTGCCTCGCCCGCCACGTCCACGACCACCGACTGTCCGGCGCCGCCCGTGGGATGAGCGTCGAGTGACCGCGCCGAAGACTTTCCGAGGGACTCGTCGGACGCGGCACCGGGAGCCGTTGAGGCCGCCGCCCGCGGCGGTTCGGCGACGGGGCGCGCACGGTCTGCGGACGACCGGTCCAGAAGTGGTGGACGGCGAAGGCGAGGGCCACGAACAGCACGGCGACCAGCGCGCCGAGAGTTCTCGGCTCGATGCCGCAGCGCAGTTGGAGCCAGGGCGGCAGCCGCTCCGCACGGCGGTCCCCAGCGTGCCCGCCGCCGCGGACCGCCTCCGCCCCGTCATCGGGCGCCGAGGACCGGCCGTTCTCCTCCTGGTCCAGGGCGAGATCCGGATCCGCCCCAGGACCGGTCCCGTCCCCAGCACTCGCCCGAGGGACCCCAACGGCTCCAGCAGGTCCGTCAGCGCCAACCACCCCGGCACACCAGCCGCCCCAACCGCCCCGCGGCGGGAAAGAGTCCGGCCGCCCGCGCGTGAAGCCGCGAGTCCGCGCCCCGCGCCCCGGCGGGCCCGCTCCTCGGGCCCCTACTCCGCCCGCCCCTCGGCCCGCTCCTCGGCGCACACCCCGCGCCTCGCATACCGCCCCGGCCCAGGCGGCGGTCGGCGTCGAGCGGGCGGCGACCGCCACCAGCCGGTCGCCGCCCAACAGTTACGCTGCGTGATCGAAGTCCCATGCCAATCGACCGTACGCACATCCGGCCGATTCCGCCGACAGCCCCCAAATCCCGTGGATAACCCACCAGTTGTGGATAACCCCGTCACCCGAACGAGCCGCTCCATCCCGCCCGGAGCCCCTACCCCGCCAGGAGCCCCTACCGAGCCGCTCCACCCCGCCCGGAGCCCCCATCCCGCCCGGAGCCCCTACCGAGGCGAGACCACCGCGCCCAGCAGCCCCGGCCCGGTGTGCGCCCCGATCACCGCGCCCACCTCGCTCACGTACAGCTCCAGCAGCCCCGGCACCCGCTCCCGCAGCCGCTCCGCCAGCGCCGTCGCCCGCTCCCCGCGTCCAGGTGCTGCACCGCGACCTCCACCGGGCTCGTCCCGGCGCGCTCGATCACGATCTCCTCCAGCCGGGCAATGGCCTTCGAGGCCGTACGCACCTTCTCCCGCAGCTCGATCCGGCCCCGTCCAACTGCAACAGCGGCTTGACCGCGAGCGCCGAGCCAGCAGCGCCTGGGCGGCGCCGATACGGCCGCCCCGGCGGAGATAGTCCAGGGTGTCGACGTAGAAGTACGCGGAGGTGGCCTCGGCGCGCTTCTCAGCCGCCACGACCGCCTCGTCCAGCGTGCCCCGCCCTCCGCCGCCTCGGCCGCCGCCAGCGCGCAGAAGCCCAGCGCCATGGCCACCATGCCGGTGTCGACCACCCGCACCGGTACGGACGCCTCGCGCGCCGCCGTCACCGCCGCGTCGTACGTACCGGAGAACTCGGCCGAGAGGTGGAGCGAGACGATGCCCGTGGCACCCGCCTCCGCGGCCTCCCGGTACGCCGTGGCGAACGTCGCGGGACTGGGCCGGGACGTCGTCACCGAACTGCGCTTCTTGAGCGCCTGGGCCAGCGAGCGGGCCGAGATCTCGGTGCCCTCTTCCAGCGCCCGGTCGCCGAGCACCACCGTCAGCGGTACGGCCGTGATGCGATGCCGCTCCATGGCCCGCGAGGGCAGGTAGGCCGTTGAATCGGTCACGATCGCGACATGGCGGGACATGAGTGGGAGGTTATCCGGCGACGCCTCGGGCCGTCAGCACGGGCCCTCTTGATGATCAATACCACACCGCGCGAAGCGCGTTCAGGCGGTGTTTTCCGGCCGGGACGACTTACGCCAGGAAAGGACGTCCGCCGCGTCGGATCAGGCGGCTCGATCGACTGCCGCGCCTCCTCGGCCGAACGCGCCCCGTCCGACGCACGCGCGCCCTCGCCCGACCCATACCCCGACCCCGAACCGGAACCCGAACCGGAACCCGCACCCGCACCGGACCCAGAACCGACACCAGCATTAGGCCCGGAACCGGAATCGGCCCCGGCTCCGTGGTGGTCCAGTGCCGCAGCGCACCGGTCTCCACCTCGATGTCGCGCCCAGGTCGGCCAGGTCGTCGTCGGCGAAGCGCCGGGCCCGGTCCCGGGCCGCCCAGCGCAGCGAATCGGCGGAGCGCGTGATCCGCTCCGTACGCTCGCGCAACTGGGAAGCTGGGCGCCGAGCCGCCCCTTGTCCGGCTCCTGCTCCAACATCCGCAGGTCGTCGTCCAGTTGGCGGCCATGGGCGCTGAGCCGCTCGAAGAGCCGCATCGCCTCGCTCAGAGAGGTGTCGTCCGACGCCCCGGCCTCCAGCGCCTCCTGAGTGGACCGCATCGACGTACGCAGCGACAGCCGCAGCGCGGCCAACTCGCCGACCACACCGGGCTGGGCGTACTGCCGGGCGCGCAGCCGGGTGTCCTCCACGGTGCGCCGGGCCTGGTCGACGGTGCGGTCGATGCCGCGCTTGGCCGTCCTGACCGCCTTCACGCTCACGTACACACCCGCCACCACGAACAGCAGGAAGATCAGGACCAGGATGGCCCCAGAGTAGCCATGCGCGCTCCTTCGCCGATTCCGCCGAGTCGGCTGGGCCGACGGGGCCGGCTGAGTCAGTGGTCCTCCCACGGTAACGGCGCGGGCGGTCCGCGGGTTCCAAGAACCCGGCGAACCGCCCTGAACACACCGCGGTTGATCACCTACGAACCGCCGTCGCTCGCCGGGGATCACACCGGAGATCGCATCGGTGATCACGTCGGAGATCGCGCCGGGGATCACACCAGTGATCACGTCGGGATCACGCCCGAACGATTCCGACGATCACGCGGGAACGATATTGACCAGCTTCGGCGCCCGCACGATCACCTTGCGGACATCCGCGCCCCCAGCGCCGCCACCACGGCCGCGTCCCCAGCGCCAGCCGCTCCAACTCGTCCTCGGCGATCGACGGGAAACCT
This sequence comes from Streptomyces sp. M19, assembly GCA_038070365.1. Taxonomy (GTDB): domain Bacteria; phylum Actinomycetota; class Actinomycetes; order Streptomycetales; family Streptomycetaceae; genus Streptomyces. The sequence continues at coordinate 2,915,443 of JAMYWE010000001.1, forward strand.
CCAGCCGGGCCTTGACCTTGCCCTTGACCTGTACGACACAGGTGACGGTCTCGTCGACCACGTACGCGGGGTCGGCGACCGGGAAGTCCCGGTGGACCACCGAGTCCTCGTGGCCCAGCTTGCGCCACAGCTCCTCGGCGATGTGCGGCGCCATCGGCGCGATCAGCAGCACCAGCCCCTCCGCGACCGAACGCGGCACCGCGCCCGCCTTCGTCACATGGTTGTTCAGCTCCGTGACCTTGGCGATGGCGGTGTTGAACCGCAGGTTCGCCATGTCCTGCCCGACGCCGTCGATGGCCTTGTGCAGGGCGCGCAGCGTCGCGTCGTCCGGCTCGGCGTCCACCACGGTCACCTCGCCCGTCGCCTCGTCGACGACATTGCGCCACAGCCGCTGGAGCAGCCGGTACTGGCCGACGACCGCCCGGGTGTCCCACGGCCGCGACACGTCCAGCGGGCCCATCGCCATCTCGTACAGACGCAGCGTGTCCGCCCCGTACTCGGCGCAGATCTCGTCCGGAGTGACCGCGTTCTTCAGGGACTTGCCCATCTTGCCCAGGGTCCGCGAGACCCGCTCGCCCGCGTACCAGTACCCGCCGTCGCGCTCCTCGACCTCGGCGGCGGGCACCGCGATGCCGCGCGCGTCCCGGTAGACGTACGCCTGGATCATGCCCTGGTTGTACAGCTTGTGGAACGGCTCCGCCGAGGAGACGTACCCAGGTCGTACAGCACCTGGACCAGAACCGCGCGTACAGCAGGTGCAGCACGGCGTGCTCGGCGCCGCCCACGTAGAGGTCGACGCCGCCGTGCGGGATGCCCTCGCGCGGGCCCATCCAGTAGCGCTCGATGTCCGGGTCGACCAGCCGCTCGCTGTTGTGCGGGTCCAGGTAGCGCAGCTCGTACCAGCAGGAACCGGCCCAGTTGGGCATGGTGTTGGTCTCGCGGCGGTAGCGCCGGGTGCCGCGCCCGTCGCCCAGGTCCAGGTCCACCTCGACCCACTCCCGGTTCCGGGACAGCGGGGTCTCCGGCGAGGTGTCCGCGTCGTCGGGGTCGAAGGTGCGCGGCGAGTAGTCCTCGACCTCGGGCAGTTCCAGGGCAGCATCGACTCGGGCAACGCGTGCGCCACGCCGTCCTCGTCGTAGACGATCGGGAAGGGCTCGCCCCAGTAGCGCTGACGGCTGAACAGCCAGTCCCGCAGCCGGTAGTTGACGGTGCCCTCGCCGACGCCGTGCTCGGTCAGCCACTCGGTGGTACGCGCCTTGGCGGCGGTGACGCTCAGCCCGTCCAGCGAGAGGACTCGCCGCTGGAGTTGACGATCTCGGCGTCGTACGAGACGAAGGCGTCGTCCCAGGCCGAGGGTCCGTCCCGCGCCCGTCGGAGGGCGCGACCACGCAGCGTACGGGCAGTTCGAAGGCGCGGGCGAAGGCGAAGTCGCGGTGGTCGTGCGCCGGTACGGCCATGATCGCGCCGGTGCCGTACCCCATCAGGACGTAGTCGGCGATGAAGACCGGCACGCGCGCGCGCTGACCGGGTTGACCGCGTACGCGCCGGTGAAGACGCCGGTCTTGTCCTTGGCCTCGGCCTGGCGCTCGACCTCGGACTTCGACGCGGCCTGCTTGCGGTACGCGGCGACGGCCTCGGCCGGGGTGGCGTGGCCGCCGGTCCCACCGCGTGCGTGCCCTCGGGCCAGGCGGCGGGCACGATCTCCTCGACCAGCTCGTGTTCGGGGCCAGCACCATGTAGGTGGCGCCGAACAGGGTGTCCTGGCGGGTGGTGAAGACCGTCACGCGCGCGTGGGCGTGGCCTTCGACGGGGAAGTCGACGCGGGCGCCCTCGCTGCGGCCGATCCAGTTGCGCTGCTGGAGCTTGATGGCCTCGGGCCAGTCCACCCCGTCCAGGTCGTCCGCCAGCCGGTCCGCGTAGGCGGTGATGCGCATGTTCCACTGGCGCAGCTTGGCCTTGAAGACGGGGAAGTTGCCGCGCTCGGAACGCCCTCGGCGGTGACCTCCTCGTTGGCCAGCACGGTGCCCAGCCCGGGCACCAGTTGACCGGCGCGTCGGAGGCGTACGCCAGCCGGTAGTCGCCCAGGATGTCGGCGCGCTCGCGGTCGGTCAGCCCGGCCCAGTCGCGCCCGCCGGGCACCGGGCGCTCGCCGGAGGCGAACTGCTCGACCAGGAGTCGATCGGGCGGGCCCGCCGGGCCTGCGGGTCGTACCAGGAGTTGAAGATCTGGACGAAGATCCACTGGGTCCAGCGGTAGTACTCGGGGTCGATCGTCGCCACCGAGCGGCGCCGGTCGTGCCCCAGGCCCAGGCGGCGCAACTGGCGCCGCATGGTGACCATGTTGGCCTCGGTGCTCTCCCTGGGGTGGGTCCCGGTCTGCACCGCGTACTGCTCGGCGGGCAGCCCGAAGGCGTCGAAGCCCAGGGTGTGCAGGACGTTGTGGCCGGTCATGCGGTGGAAGCGGGCGTAGACGTCGGTGGCGATGTAGCCCAGCGGGTGACCCACGTGCAGCCCGGCCCCGAGGGTACGGGAACATGTCCATCACGTACTTCTTGGGCCGCGCCGCCAGCGCGGGGTCGCCGGCCAGATCACCGCTGGGGTTGGGGCGTCGTACGTGCCTTCGGCGTCCCAGAAGTCCTGCCAGCGGGCCTCGATGTCGGCGGCCAGCGCGGCCGTGTAGCGGTGCGGCGCGGCCACCTCGGCGGCAGGGGAATTCGTCTGGGTCATGGTCCTCAAAGCTCCATCGGTCGTCTCTGCCCGCGTTCGCGAAATGAAAAATCCCCTCACACAGGAGGGACGCCGCGCTGGAGCCGACCGGGCTGGGTCGTCGGTCGGTACTGATCAGCGCGGCCCGCTAAGCAGAAGGCGTACGGCACGCATAAGGGCCAGGGTACCGCAGGGCTCCAAGGGACCGCGCAAGAGCCGGACGCACGGACATCGCGAGGCAGCCAGCGAACATCAACAAACGCGGAACGGGCCGCCCGATTCGGGCGACCCGCTCATCTTCACCACTTCACTGTGGAGCTAAGGAGAATTGAACTCCTGACCTCTTGCATGCCATGCAAGCGCTCTACCAACTGAGCTATAGCCCGCGTCTGGTCCGCCCGGTTCCCCGTGCGGCACCGCCTACCTACACGGCCCGCCTGGCCGTCTGCCAAATCGATTACGAGGGTCAGGCGGTGGCGAAGGGTAGAAGCGCTTCAGGGTGCAGTGCTCGTCGAGGAGGCGGCCGTAGATCGGCTCCCTCCAACTCGCGGTAGGTCTCGATCGGATCGCCCTTTATGATCAGCGCCCGCGCGCACTCGGCGCACCAGTACTGGTAGTCGGGGTTGAGCGGCTCCATGTCGCGCACGATGGGCGTCCCGCTGCCGCACCAGTCGCACTTCCGGCTGTGGGCACCCATCACTCAGCTCCAGCTGTGGCCGCAGGCCGTACACACATAGGAGACACCGCCGTTGTCGCCCAACATCTGGGCGACGTGCGCGGAGCCGCACGACGGGCAGGCGAGACCGGAATCGGCCCGGGGCCGCTCCGGCGGGCGGGCCGCGCGCGTGGCCGGTATCGGGACGACCGTCGGCCTCCCCGAGGATGCTGGTCGGCATCCCACACGCCCTCCCTTCGGACATCCTCTTGGACAGCTCAGCCCCGTGTTCCCTCCGGTTGCCCGATTCTGCCACGCGCGGACGCGGAGGTCAGCGTCGGCGGCGCAAGCACCGGCAGCCGCGGCGGGCACGGCCGCAAAGATCGTCCCGAAGCCGCGCACAGCAATGATCCCGCCTCCCTGAAGGGAGACGGGATCACGATGAACCAGTGGAACAAGCGACTTGTGGAGCTAAGGAGAATTGAACTCCTGACCTCTTGCATGCCATGCAAGCGCTCTACCAACTGAGCTATAGCCCCGCACTTCCCGGCGTTTGTGCGCCGCGAACGAGATGCAGCTTAGCCGGTGGCCCGCCGGAAAGGAAATCCGCGGGACCCCGCTCACCGGCCGGGCCTTCCCGGCCGCGGGACCGCGCTCAGTCGTCGTCGCCGAGCACCGGCTCGGGAGCGTCCCGGCGTTGTGTTCCAGCAGCCGCCAGCCGCGGGCGCCTTCGCCGAGCACCGACCAGCAGCAGTTCGACAGGCCGCCGAGCGCCTCCCAGGTGCCCGGCTCCAGACCGAGCAGCCGCCCGATGGTGGTGCGGATCGTGCCGCCGTGGCTGACCACGACCAGGGTGCCGCCGTCGGGCAGCTTGTCGGCCGCCGCCCTGACCACGGGGCGGCCCGGTCGGCGACCTCGGTCTCCAGTTCGCCGCCGCCGCGCCGCACGGGCTCGCCGCGCTTCCAGGCCGCGTACTGCTCGCCGTACCGCTCGATGATCTCCTCGTGGGTGAGCCCCTGCCAGGCCCCGGCGTAGGTCTCCCGCAGCCCGGCGTCGTAGCTCACCTCCAGGCCGGTCAGCTCGGCCAGCTCACCCGCGGTCGCGACGGCCCGCCTGAGGTCCGAGGCGATGATCGCGTCCGGCCGCATGGAGGCCAACAGCCGTGCGGCGCGGCGCGCCTGCGCCACGCCGGTCTCGGTCAGGTCGATGTCGGTGGTGCCCTGGAAGCGGCGCTCCAGGTTCCACGCCGTCTGGCCGTGCCGCCACAGGACCACGCGCCGGTCGCGACCGGCCTTGCTCCCGTTCAGCGCGGGTCACCACCCGCGGCGCCGTCCGCGGCGTGCGCCTGCGCGTGCTCCTGGCCCTTGCCCGGGTGGCCGCCGCGTCGGCGGGCAGCTCCAGTTCGGGGCAGTCCTTCCACAGCCGCTCCAGGGCGTAGAAGACCCGCTCCTCGGAGTGCTGGACGTGCACGACGATGTCCACGTAGTCCAGCAGCACCCAGCGGGCCTCGCGGTCGCCCTCGCGGCGCACCGGCTTGGCGCCCAGGTCCTTGTTCAGCCGCTCCTCGATCTCGTCGACGATGGACTTGACCTGGCGGTCGTTGGGGCCGAGGCGAGCAGGAAGGCGTCGGTGATCGACAGCACGTCGCTGACGTCGTACGCGATGATGTCGTGCGCGAGCTTGTCGGCGGCCGCCTGGGCGGCGGCGTTGATCAGCTCGATGGAGCGGTCCGTGGCGGTCACAGGCGAGGCTTTCGGTCGGTGGGACGTATGGCTCAAGGGTCTCACGCCCCACCGAGCGCCCGGTCAGCCCTCCGGGTCGTAGTCCTGGCCCAGGACCACCGTGATGTCCGCGTTGGCCGCCACCTGGCCCTTCTTCACCGCCGAGGCGCGCAGCCCCAGGCTCTTGGCGACCTCCGCCGCCTGTTCCGCCATCGCCGCGTCCGCGTAGGTCACCCGCGAGGCGGGCTGGGGCGTGCCGTCGGCGTTCGTCGCGCCGACGACCGTGAAGCCGCCGTTGACCAGTGTGACCTTCGCCGCGGTCGCCCCGTCGTCGGAGCCCGCCGCGTTCTCCACGCTGACCCGCGGGTGGTGCTCTTGCCGGTGTCCTTCACGGTGCCGCCGAGGATGTTCTTCACGACGCTCTCGGTCGCCTGCTCGCTGAGCGTGCCGTCCTGCCGCACGGGCAGCTGGGTGGTGCGGTACGCGCCCTTCTTAGCCTGCTCGGCGAGCTGGGCCAGGGAGGCGCCGAGTTGCTTCTCGGACAGCGAGGGATCGGGGATCTGGGCGAGCGACTCCACCGTGCCGGTCGCGGCCGAGGCGTCGCTGGAGATCTTCTTCAGCACCCCTCCATGACCTGTCCGAAGCGCGCGAGCTGCTTGTTCTGCGCCTCTCCGGTCCCCGGTAGGTGGCGTACGCGACGGCCGCCTGGCCGTTCAGCGCCCGCTCCCGGCCCTGCCTGACCAGCGGGTCGTCGCCCTTCTGGGCGCCGGGAACGGTCGTGTCGGCGTCCACCGTGATGCCCCCGACCAGCTCGACGAGGTTCTCCAGGTACGGGTGTCCAGCCGCCAGGTGCCCTGGATGGACGAGCCGAGCAGGGTGGACAGGGACTCGCGGGTGGCGTCGGAGCCCTCGTCGACGACGGACTTGCCGAGCGTGGTGGAGCCGCCCTCCTCGGTGGCGACGCCCAGGTCGTTCGGGAGCAGGACGGTGGTGCCCTTCTTGGTGGTCACGTTGTCGACCAGCAGGGCGGTGGAGCTGCCGCCGCCGCGCGTCTCGCGCAGGTGCACCACGATCACGTCGCGCTTCTGCGGACCGCTCGCGGAGGCCGTGTCGTCCTCGGAGCCGAGGCCGGGCAGCTTGCCCGCCTGCCACAGGTATCCGACCCCGCCCGCGACCGCGAGGACCAGCACCACCACGAGCGCGACGGCGCGGTTGCGCACCTGCGCCGCCGCTCGTCCCGCCGCTCGGTGCGGGTCTCGGCGAACTTCAGCCAGTCGATGACGTCCTCGGAGTCCTCGTCGGGCTCCTCGACGAAGGAGAACTCCTCGGTCTGGTAGTCCTCGCCGCGCCCCGCGCCGCCGCCCCCGGCTCCCCGGGTGTCCGCGGGCCTCGTACGCCTCCGGCCCGCTCTCCCGGCCGGGCGCGCTGCGCGGGGACGGTGGGCTGGACGCCGGTCGCGGCGCCGGTGTCGTACGACCCGTAGTCGTACCCGTAGTCCTGCCGCGGCACCGGGGCTGCTGGCCGGTGTGCGGGTCGTGCTGGGCGGCGTACGGGTCGTACGCGTCGTACGGCGGCCGCTCGTGGGTCCGCGGGGCTGCGGCGCCTGGGTCCTGGGCGCCTGCCCCTGGGCGTACGGGTCGTAGCCGTAGCCCTCCTGGGAGGGCTGCTGGGCGTAGGGTCGTAACCGGCCGGGGCTGCTCACCCTGCGGCTGGGGCTGGTACACCGGCCGACCGTAGGCGTCGTAGCCGTGGATCCTCGGCTCCTGACCGTACGGATCCTGCGCGTACGGGTCGTACGGGTCCTGTCCGTCGTTCACCGGTCGTAGCCCTTCAGATCGTGCCGGTCTCAGCCGTGCCGGTACAGCTCGCGCTTGTCGATGTAGCGCACCACACCGTCCGGCACCAGATACCAGACCGGGTCGCCCTGGGCGACGCGGGCCCGGCAGTCCGTCGAGGAGATCGCCAGCGCCGGGACCTCGACCAGCGACACCCCGCCCTCGGGAGGCCGGGGTCGGCCAGTATGTGGCCGGGTCTGGTGACGCCGATGAAGTGGGCGAGTGAGAACAGTTCCTCGGCGTCCCGCCAGGTGAGGATCTGGGAGAGCGCGTCGGCGCCGGTGATGAAGAACAGGTCGGCGTCGCCGTTCTGGGCGCGCAGGTCCCGCAGGGTGTCGGTGGTGTAGGTGGGCCCGCCGCGGTCGATGTCGATGCGGCTGACCGAGAACTGCGGGTTGGAGGCGGTGGCGATCACCGTCATCAGATAGCGGTCCTCGGCCGGGGACACCCGCTTGTGGCTCTTCTGCCACGGCTGCCCGGTGGGGACGAACACCACCTCGTCGAGGTGGAACTGCGAGGCCACCTCGCTCGCGGCGACCAGGTGGCCGTGGTGGATCGGGTCGAATGTCCCGCCCATCACTCCGAGCCGCCGCTTGCCCGGCGCCTTCTGCTCTTCCATGCGTGCAGACCCTACTGTCCGCCGCCGGGCTCCGACACGGCCCCGGTCAGCGGTCGCGGTTGAAACGGGTGGTGACCCAGAGCAGCAGAAGGAGGATGAAAGCGCCGCGCCGCCGGTCACGTAGGGGCTGAGGCTCTCGTGGTTACCGCCGTGCTCGCCCTCGGAGGCGAGGGTGGCCAGGGTGTGCGCGGTGCTGTGGGCGATCATCGCAAGCAGAACCAATCCGGGATGGGGGCGGGTCCAGACGTCTGGCACATCGTAAGGGAGGGCCAGCGATCAGTCCTTGCCGTATCCGCGCAGGAGGAACCAGGCGAGCAGTGCGGCGCCCACGACGCCCACGACGATCACCACACGCAGCAGGGCACCGGGCCCGCCGTCGTGCTTGGTGGTGGCGGCGGTGGTCAGCAGCAGGGCGTGGGGAAGGCTGTCATGTCGGGCATGTCTCCACGGTAGCCAGCCCGCGGCGAGCGCCTAGGCTGGGGTCCCCGGGGACGGGACGGCAGTGTCGGGTCAGGCGATGGGGTCACATGAGTGAGAACGGCAGCGCGGCGGCGCGAAGGACACGGGCGGGCCGGACGGGCCGGGGCGGGAGCGGGTTCCGGCGCGGGAGCGCAGGCGTTTCCCGGCATCTCCTCGCGCGCGTACGAGCATCCGGCGGACCGCTCGGCGCTGGTCGCCCTGCGCAAGCTGACCGGGTTCGACACCGTCTTCAGGCGCTCAGCGGGCTGTTGCCCGAGCGGAGCCTGCGGCTGCTGTACCTGTCGGACTCCGTGCGGGTCGGCGACCGGCAGTTCGCGCACCTCAACGACATGCTGCGGGACGCCTGTTACCTGCTGGACCTGGACAAGGTCCCGCCGATGTACGTCACTCAGGACCCGCGGCCGAACGCGATGTGCGTCGGCCTGGACGAGCCGATCATCGTGGTGACCACCGGGCTGGTGGAGCTGCTGGACGAGGAGGAGATGCGGGCGGTCGTCGGCCACGAGGTGGGCCACGCCCTGTCGGGCCACGCCGTCTACCGCACCATCCTGCTGTTCCTCACCAACGTCGCGATGAAGGTCGCCTGGATCCCGCTGGGCAACGTCGCGGTGATGGCGATCGTGACGGCGCTGCGCGAGTGGTTCCGCAAGTCGGAGCTGTCCGCGGACCGGGCCGGGCTGCTGGTCGGGCAGGACCTCCAGGCGTCGATGCGCGGGCTGATGAAGCTGGCGGGCGGCCACCATCTGCACGAGATGAACGTGGACGCCTTCCTGGAGCAGGCCGAGGAGTACGAGGCGAGCGGCGATCTGCGGGACTCCGTCCTGAAGATCATGAACGTGCTGCCGCGCAGCCACCCTTCACGACCGTGCGCGCCGCCGAGCTGAAGCGGTGGGCCGCCACCCGCGACTACCAGCGGATCATGGACGGCCACTACCCGCGGCGCGAGGACGACAAGTCGACTTCCGTGACCGACTCCTGGAAGGAGTCGGCGACTCACTACGCCAACAGCGTCCGGCAGAGCAAGGACCCGCTGATGGGGTTCGTACGGGACGTGGCGGGCGGCGCCGGGGACCTGGGCAGCAAGCTGCGGGACCGCTTCACCGGCGGAGGCGGCGCGGGCGGCGCGACCGGCACGACCGGCGCGACCGGCGGGGGCGACAGCGGTCCGGGTACGGGCGCGCGCGAGGACGGCCCCGACGACACCGGCGACGCCGGTCCCGATCTGCGCAAGTAGCCCCGGCCGCCTACGGGGAGGGCTTGGGCTGCGCGTCGGAGGCGAGCACCCGCACAGGGACGCGCTCGACCCGCCCGTCGCGTACGGGTCCGTACCGGCCGGGCCGTCCCCTGGGGGTCTGCCCGGCCAGCAGCGGGCGCAGGTACGCCGCGCCCGGCGCGGCGCACGTCTGCGGCCCGGCCCGCACCACGCTCTGGGCGAGTTGGACGTGATGGTCGCGCAGGTCGTCGCGGCTGAAGCGGAAGCGGGCCTCGCGGCGGACCATGTACAGCGAGACGCGGTCGGCGGCCCGCTCGTGGGCGGCCCGCAGCGCGTAGACGAAGGTGTGGTCGGTGGTGACCTCCAGCGCGGCGGCGGTCCGCTCGGTGAAGGCCATGGTGCCGTGCACCCGCACCGGTGCGTCGGCCAGCGCCACTTGGGCGGGGTCGAAGCGGTTCAGCCAGCCGGTGACGGCGTGCCGCCCGTCGTCCACCGGGTGCTCGACGCTGCGGTCGAACTGGTCGAGCTGGTCCGGGTCGAGGAGCAGCCGGACGGGCCGCACCGCGCCGCCCATGAGCACCTCGGGGTCGAGGGCGGACCGCACCAGGTAGTCCTTGACGGTGAGGAGGGCCGTCATCACCTGGCTCTCGGAGAAGTTGGAGGTGCCGCGGGCGCCGGGCAGGTTCAACCCTCGGCGCCGAGCCGGAATTCGGCGGCCGGGCTGGAGCGGAACAGCGCCTCCGCCGTGCCGCCGGGCACCTTGGCGCGCGGCGAGAGCGGCACGACGGTGCTGCGCAGCGGCTCGGCGGCCTGCGCCTGCGGGGTCTGGTACGGATGGCGTACGCCCATGTAGACGGCGGCCGCGAAGGCCAGCGCTATGAGCAGCACCAGCACGACGGCCTGCCGGGAGGCCCGGCCCTGGCCCACGCGTGGCGGCTGCGCACCGCGGGGCGTGGTCGCCCATGCGCTCCTGGGCGGAGAACTCCTGGAGCCGCGCGGCCCTGACGAAGGACTCGTCGAACACGACGGATCGGTACTCGTCGTCACCGCCCCCGGACACCCTCGGGGTCCCCTCGGGAGGGTTTCCAGGCCCGGTCATATCACAAGAGTAGGTCGCCGGGAGCGAAGGTAAACGCTGTGGTGCTCGACAACTTCAGACGAAACTCCTGACCGCGCCGAACCGGTGGGGTCGGGCGTCAGGGTGAGCCGGACGCCGCGGAGGCCGGGGCGCCCGGAGTCCGCCGAGACCGACGGCAGCCCCGCGGGCCGGTCGGTCGGGGTGCTGTCGACGCCGGTGGTGGCGTGCGGCGGGGTCGGGTCCTGGCGGCTGCCGGACGCGCCCCGGTAGACCGCGGTGAAGGCCAGCGAGACCACCCCGATGCCCATCAGGACGGCGAGCAGCCAGGCGACGGGCCGGTGCCAGCGGACGTGGCCGCGGTACGGGCGCCCGGCGTCTCCGTAGCGCCCGTACGGGCCGAAGTCGCCATCGGCGTCCCGCGTCCGGGACAGGCCGTCGTCCGGATAGCGGTCCTCGTCCGGATCGTAGCCGAACTCGCCGTCCGTGCCGTACCCGTCCTCGTAGGGTCGTCCTCGGGCGGCACGCCCGTCCTGCGGCGGCGGGACGCCTCGGCGTCGGCACGGGCCTCGGCGGCGGCCAGCATCCGCTCGACCGCGGTGGGCTCGTGGATCGCCGCCGCCCGTACGAAGTCCTCGTTGAAGACCATGGAGGCGAACTCGTCGTTCGCGTCTCCATGGCTACGGTCTGCGGGCTCGTCGCCGTCCGGGAACGGCTTGCCCCCACGTCGTCCGACACCCCACCAGCGTAGACCGAACGGGTCAATTTGGGCAGAGCGAATCAGCAACGGAGGTACCTCCGCGAGAAGGCGCCCGGCCGGTTCGGGACCGCTCAGCGGACGTGGCCGTCGCCCGTGACGATGTACTTGGTCGACGTCAGCTCCGGAAGCCCCATCGGGCCCCTGGCGTGCAGCTTCTGGGTGGAGATCCCGATCTCCGCGCCGAACCCGAACTGCCCGCCGTCGGTGAACCGGGTCGAGGCGTTCACGGTGACCGTGGTCGAATCCACCAACTGGGTGAAGCGGCGGGCCGCCGCCTGCGAGGAGGTGACGATCGCCTCGGTGTGCCCGGAGGACCACAGCCGGATGTGCGCGACGGCCGCGTCAAGGAGTCCACGACCGCCGCCGCGATGTCGTACGACAGGTACTCCGTCTCCCAGTCGTCCATGGTCGCCGGTACGGCCGTGACCGCGGAGCGCTCGGCGTAGGTCAGCACCCGCTCGTCGGCGTGGACCGTGACCCCGGCCGTCGCCAGCGCGTCCAGCGCCCGGGCAGGAACTCGGCGGCGATGTCCCTGTGCACCAGCAGCGTCTCGGCGGCGTTGCACACGCTGGGCCGCTGGGCCTTGGAGTTGACGAGGATGTCGATCGCGGTGTCCACGTCGGCGTGAGCGTCCACGTACACGTGGCAGTTGCCGGTGCCCGTCTCGATGACCGGGACCGTGGACTCCTGCACGACCGTACGGATCAGGAGGCGCCGCCGCGCGGATCAGCACGTCCACCAGGCCCCGGGCGCGCATCAGTTCGCGCACCGACTCGCGGCTCTCGCCGGGCACCAGCTGGACGGCGTCCGCGGGCAGCCCGGCGCCGCCAACCGCGTCGCGCAACACCTTCACCAGCGCGCTGTTGGAGTGGTACGCGGAGGAAGAGCCGCGCAGCAGCACGGCGTTGCCCGACTTCAGGCACAGCGCGGCGGCGTCCACCGTCACGTTCGGCCGGGCCTCGTAGATGATGCCGACGACGCCGAGCGGCACCCGCACCTGGCGCAGGTCGATGCCGTTGGGCAGCGTCGAGCCGCGCACCACCTCGCCGACCGGGTCGGGGAGCGCGACCACGTCGCGGACGTCGGAGGCGATGGCCCGCACCCGCTCGGGGTGAGGGTGAGCCGGTCGACGATCGCCCGGCTGGTCCCGGCCTCGCGGGCGCGCTCGACGTCCGTGGCGTTCGCCTCGACGATCTCCTTCGTCCGCACCTCCAGCGCGTCGGCCATCGCCAGCAGCGCGTCGTCCTTGGCGGCGCGCGGCACCGGGGCCAGGTCGGAGGAGGCGGCCCGCGCACGGTAGGCGGTCCGCAGGACCGGGGACTGCGGCCAGGGATCGGCCAGGGAGAGGTGGGTGCGCTGGTCATAGTGGGCAGCCTACTGAGCCCGCCGTCCGGTACCGCTCGGTATCCCGGACTTCGAGACGCGGGTCCACGGCGGGTGTACGGCGGGTTGCGTAACGCGGCGTGCCGCGCGGGGACCGTCCGCGAACAGGCGCGGTGCGGCCGTACGCGGCCGGAGCCGTCAGAAGGGTGGACGCCGACCGGCGCGGCCGGTGGCGGGCCGTAACCCTCGGCGATGCGCTGGTGATACGTTTCGCGGCCGATGACCTCCAGCCCGACGATCTCCCAGGGCGGCAGCTTGGCCGACGACCGGTGCTCGCCCCACAGCCGCAGCGCGACGGCTGCGGCGTCGTGCAGGTCGCGGGCCTCTTCCCAGTAGCGGATCTCGGCGTGGTCGTTGGCGTACCGGCTGGTCAGCAGGAAGGGGTGGTCGTAGGCGAGCTGCTCCAGCGCCCGCCGCACCTCCTTCAGCGGGGCCTCGGCCCCGGCCACGCTGAGCGTGATGTGCCACAGCCGGGCGGCGCCGCCGCGCTCGCCGTCGGGTCCGCCACCTCCCGGCCGACCGGGCGGCTGCCCGGAACCCGCCTCGTCCCCGGAGCCGACGCCGGTCAGCGTGCGCTCCTCCCCGCGGTCCTGCGGACGGGGCGGGACCCCCGTCTCGGGGCAAGGCCCCGCCCTGGGCGCCCTCGTCTCACCGGCGGCCTCCTGTTGATCGCTGGTCCCGCGTACCGACGGCCGGAACCATGTGGTGCTGGCCCTTCCCCACCGGGCCCCGTACCCGGGGCGTCCCCGGCGGTGCGGCCCACGGCGCTGCGACCGGCACAGCCCCGCGCAACAAAGTTGACCAGCCCGGGGCCGCCGCGGGGCCGTTTTCCGCAAGGTCTCCATGGAAAGACGACAGTTGACGACACCTGACGTGTTTTCTCCTCCTCGCCCACCACCTCGCTCGGGGTCCGTACCGCACCTGTCCGGTACGGACCCGGCGTCCTGACGGACGTCCGGCCTGTGGACGGGCCTCACGAAAACGGCGGCGAGCGGACGGCGGGACGCGGAGGCGGGGGACGGCGGGACCGGAGGCGGGGGACGGCGGTCGTCACAAGCGGAACGGGGCCTCAGAAGCGGAGCACGACCAGCCGGTCCCGGTGGACCACCTCGCGCTCGTACCCGGGCCCCAGCTCCCGGGCGAGGTCGTGGGTGGAGCGCCCGATCAGCCGCGGGATCTCCCTGGCGTCGAAGTTGACCAGCCCGCGGGCCACCGCACGCCCCTGGACGTCGCGCAGCTCCACCGGGTCCCCGGCGCTGAACTCGCCCTCGACGGAGGCGATTCCGGCGGGCAGCAGCGAGGTGCGCCGCTCGGTGACCGCGCGCACCGCCCCGTCGTCGAGGGTGAGCGCGCCGCGCGGCGCGGAGGCGTGCGCCAGCCACAGCAGCCGCCCGTCGAGCGGCGCCCCGTGCGGTGGAAGTACGTGCCGGTCGGGCGGCCCGCGAGGGCGTCCGCCGCCCGGCTCGCCGAGGTCAGCACGACCGGCACCCCGGCCGCGGCGGCGATCCTGGCCGCCTCGACCTTGGTGACCATGCCGCCGGTGCCGACCCGGAGCGGCCCGCGCTGCCGATCGCCACCCCGCCAGGTCGTCCGGCCCGGTGACCTCGGCGATCCGGCTGCTGCCCGGCAGCCGCGGGTCGCCGTCGTACAGGCCGTCGACGTCGGAGAGCAGCACCAGCAGATCGGCCTTGACCAGGTGGGCCACCAGCGCCGCGAGCCGGTCGTTGTCGCCGAAGCGGATCTCGTCGGTGGCCACGGTGTCGTTCTCGTTGACCACTGGCACGGTGCCCATGGCCAGCAGCTGGTCCAGGGTGCGGTAGGCGTTGCGGTAGTGGGCACGGCGGCTGGTGTCGTCCGAGGTCAGCAGCACCTGGCCGACCCGGCGCCCGTAGCGCGCGAAGGACGAGGTGTAACGGGCCACGAGCAGGCCCTGGCCCACGCTCGCGGCGGCCTGCTGGCGGGCCAGGTCGCGCGGGCGGCGGTCCAGGCCCAGCGGGCGAGCCCGGCGGCGATGGCGCCGGAGGAGACCAGCACGACCTCCCGTGCGACCCCGGCCCCGGTCCCGGTCCCGGTCGCGGTCCCGGTACCGCCCGCGGCCCGTTCGGCGGACCGGTCCGCCGTCGGGTCGGCCAGGGCCGCGGCCAGCACGTCGACCAGCGCGTCGACCCGGTCGGCGTCCAGCCCGCCCGCCGCCGTGGTCAGCGAGGAGGAACCGACCTTGACCACGATCCTGCGGGCCGCGGCCACCTCGTCCCGGACCGCCGCCGGACCGTGCCCGAGGGCGCCCCGGCCCCGCTGTGCTGTGCCACCGCTCTCCTCTGCTCTCCGCTCGTCCCGGCACCCCGCGCGGGCCCCGGGTCCGGCACCCCGCGCGGGCCCCGGGTCCGGCACCCGCGCGGGCCCCGGGTCCGGCACCCCGCGCGGGCCCCGGGTGCCGACAGGCTCGCAATCTACGTCAGCCGCCCCGCGCCCGCCTCGGCATTCCAGTCGGCGGACCAGGGCCGTACGGCCCGCCCCCACTCGCCGGGGAGTTCATTTGAGCCCGATTCGGGGTGGTTGAGGCCGCCGGAGATTGTCACCGGGCCCAGCGCCGTCATACGGTCAGGGTCCCCCATCCCATCGCTCTCCTGCCAGGAGCCCACCCCGTGCCCTCTGCCGGAATCGCCCCCGCCGGGCCGTACAGCTGGCGGCGCTGCTCGCGATGCTGGTGTTCTTCACCATGCAGTTCGTCGGCGCCGTGCTTCCGAACACCCTCTGCTCATCGTGGCCTCGGCGGGTGGCCTCGCGCTCGATCTGCTCCTCCAGCACAAGCAACCGGGGCTGCTCTCGCTGCTGAGCAAGATCCGGCTGGACGTCACCGTCCGGCAGCTCTTCCGCGACATGCTCATCGTCGTCGCGCTGCTGCGCATAGAGGGCGTGGACCCGCTCCACGAGCAGGCACCCTCACCGTCGGCCTGCTCCTCTTCTACGTGGTGCACTTCGCCTGCCAGGCCGTCGCCGTCATGGTCCGGCGCTCCCGCCAACTGCCGTTCGTCACCCGGAACATCGACGCCTCCGCGCTCCATCTGACGGACGCCCCGCCGCGCCTGTTCGCCCGCCAGCACGGCCGTCGGCTGGTGCGCCTCGCGGTCCCCGTGACCGCCGGGCTGCTGACCACGGCCGCCACCAAGGACGCCTGGTGGGCGCGGCCGGGTGGTCCTCGGCCTGGCCATCGCCCTCGGCGGCACCGCGCACCTGGCCACCTGGCTGCTCTCCGGCAAGCGGGTGGCGGGCGAGCAGAAGGCCCTGGCGTGGCTGGACGAGTGGCTGGCCGCCTACCAGCCGACGGTGGGCATGTACTTCTCCGGCGGCGCCACCTCCGCGTACCAGGCCAACATGTGGCTCTCCACGCTGGAGGCGCTGGACGGCAAGCCGATCATCGTGCTCCGTGAGCGCTTCATGGTGCAGAAGATCGACGCGACGGACGTGCCGATCGTGTGCCTGCCGAAGGTCGCGCACCTGATGCGGCTGGAGCACTCGACGCTCAAGGTGCTGCTGCATCCGGCCAACTCCGGCAAGACCTCGCAGGTGTTGCGCATCCCGTCCATCAAGCACGCCTTCACCAACCACGGCGAGAGCGACAAGCTTTCCAGCTGCAACCCGTACGCCAAGGCGTACGACGAGGTGGGTCGCGGGCCCGGCCGCCCGCGAGCGCTACCAGCTCGCCGACATCGGCGTCGAGGACAAGGACGTGGTCGAGGTCGGCCGCCCGCAGCTGGCGCCGATCGCCCCTATGTCGGCGCCCCGTGGGCGAGTTCACCACCGTGCTGTACGCGCCGACCTGGGAGGGCTGGGACGGCAACCCGGGCAACACCTCGGTCATGCTGGCGGGCGAGAACATCGTCCGCGAGCTGCTGGCCGACCCCAGGTGCGGCTGCTGTACAAGCCGCACCCGATGACCGGCTCGGTCGACCCCGCGCCGGGCGCGCCAACGAGCGCATCCAGGCGATGATCACCGCGGCGAACGCCAAGCGCTCCGGCGAACGTCCGGGCCCCGAGGCCGCCGCCGAGCTGGACCGCCGCGCCGCCGAGCTGAACCGGCTGACCACCCAGACCTTCCGCCCCAGCGCCGACGAGATCGAGCGGATGAAGGCGCAGGGCGCCCCGGACAGCGGCCGCGCCGCGGCCGTCGCCGAGGCCACCGCCGCCTGGGAGACCGCCTACTGGGCCTCGCTGCCGGTGTGGGAGCACCAGATCATCACCGGCCCGCGCCCGGCCATCTTCACCTGCTTCAACCAGTCCGACCTGCTGATCAGCGATGTCTCCAGCGTGGTCTCCGACTACCTGACGAGCGAGAAGCCGTACGCGGTCGCGAACACCAGCGGCATGAAGGAGCGGGAGTTCCGGGCCGGTTTCCCGACCGTACGGGCGGCCACCATCCTCACCCCGAAGGCCAAGGGCGTCGGGGCGCTGCTCGACGCCGTCCGCAACCCGGAGAAGGACCCGCACGCCACGGCACGCGCCGAGCTGAAGGTGCACCTCCTCGGCCCGTCCGACCCGCCGTCGCTGGTCCGCTTCAACGAGGCCGCGCAGGCGCTGGGCCGCAAGGCGGACGAGCGCCGGGTCCGGATGGCCGAGCGGCTGGCGGACGAGGCCCCGGCGGGCGCGAGACCGGGGCGCCGAGGACATAGAACTCGACGCGGGTGGCGACACCGAGAACGGCACCCGGAGATGGAGGAGTCGGCGCGCGTCTGACCGCGCCCTCCCCACCGCCGCGCACCACCCGAACACACGTGAGGCCCCGGGCGACCGGGGCCTCACGCATGCCATGCGGGCAGGACGCGCCGTACGGGCAGGACGCGCCGTACGGGCGGGAGGGGTCTAGAAGGGCTCGAACTTCTCGTACGCGCGCTGCGCGTCGTCCCGCTCGGCGTCGCGGTCCCGGCGCCGCTGCGCGGCGGGCCTGGACTCCTGGAACCGGTGGTCCTCGCCGCGCCGCCCCAGCATCTCGGCGCCGGTCGCCATGGTCGGCTCCCAGTCGAAGACGACGGCGTCGTCCATGGCGCCGATGACGACCTCGTCGCCGGTCCTGGCCCCGGCCTTGACCAGGGCCTCCTCCACACCGAGCCGGTTGAGCCGGTCCGCGAGATAGCCGACGGCCTCGTCGTTGGAGAAGTCGGTCTGCCGCACCCAGCGCTCGGGCTTCTCGCCCAGCACCCGGTAGAAGCCCTCCTCGGCGGTGACCGTGAAGCCCGCGTCGTCCACGGCCTTGGGCCGGATGACGATCCGCGTCGACTCCTCCTGCGGCTTCGCCGCCCGCGCCTCGGCCACGATCTTGGCCAGGGCGAACGACAGCTCCCGCAGGCCGTGCGCGAGACCGCGGAGACCTCGAAGATCTGGTAGCCGCGGGCGGCCAGCTCGGGGCGGATGATGTCGGCGAGGTCCTGCCCGTCGGGGATGTCGACCTTGTTCAGCACGACCACGCGCGGCCGGTCCTCCAGCCCGCCGTACTGCGCCAGCTCGGCCTCGATGGTGTCCAGGTCGCTGAGCGGGTCGCGCTCGGACTCCAGCGTGGCCGTGTCCAGTACGTGCACGAGCACCGAGCAGCGCTCGACGTGCCGCAGGAACTCAAGGCCCAGGCCCTTGCCCTGGCTGGCGCCGGGGATCAGGCCCGGTACGTCCGCGATGGTGTAGACGGTCGAACCGGCCGTCACCACACCGAGGTTGGGCACCAGCGTGGTGAACGGATAGTCGGCGATCTTCGGCTTGGCGGCGGAGAGCACCGCGATCAGGAGGACTTCCCGGCGCTGGGGTAGCCGACCAGCGCCACGTCGGCGACGGTCTTCAGCTCCAGCACCACGTCCCCGCCCTGGCCGGGCTCGCCGAGCAGTGCGAAGCCGGGCGCCTTGCGGCGGGGCGAGGCCAGAGCCGCGTTCCCCAGGCCGCCGCGCCCGCCCTGGGCCGCGACATAGCTGGTGCCGTGCCCGACCAGGTCGGCGAGCACGGTGCCGTCCTGGCCAGCACGACCGTGCCGTCGGGCACGGGCAGCACCAGGTCCGTACCGTCCTTGCCGGAGCGGTGGCCGCCCTCGCCCGGCTTGCCGTTGGTGGCCTTGCGGTGCGGGCTGTGGTGGTAGTCCAGCAGCGTGGTGACGTCCTGGTCGACGACGAGGATCACATCGCCGCCCCGGCCGCCGTTGCCGCCGTCCGGGCCGCCGAGCGGCTGAACTTCTCCCGGTGCACGGAGGCGCAGCCGTGGCCCCGTTACCCGCGGCGACATGCAGCTCGACGCGGTCCACGAAGGTGGTCATGACTCTTGCCTCCTGAGGATCCCCGGCGCGGTACCGGGGCGTACGGAAATGTCTCTCTCAAGCTCAACACACCGAGGGCGGACCCCTTCCCCGTCACGGGAAAGTACGGTCCGCCCTCGGAAATGCTGTGTGTCGCGCGCGGCCCTTACTGGGCGACGGGGACGACGTTGACGACCTTGCGGCCGCGCCGGGTGCCGAACTCCACCGCACCGGCGGTCAGCGCGAACAGGGTGTCGTCGCCACCGCGACCGACGCCCGCGCCCGGGTGGAAGTGGGTGCCGCGCTGGCGGACGATGATCTCACCGGCGCCCACGACCTGGCCGCCGAAGCGCTTGACGCCGAGCCGCTGAGCGTTGGAGTCGCGACCGTTCCGAGTGGACGATGCGCCCTTCTTGTGTGCCATGTCTCCTCAGTCCCTTACTTCGCTGCCGCGTCGATGCTGGTGACCTTCAGCGCGGTGTGCAGCTGGCGGTGACCGATCCGCTTCCGGTAGCCGGTCTTGTTCTTGTACTTCAGGATGTCGATCTTGGCACCCTTGTGATGGTCCACGACCTCGGCGTGAACCTTCACTCCGGCCAGCACCCACGGGTCACTGGTGACGGAGTCCCCGTCGACCACGAGCAGAGTCGAGAGTTCGACGGAGTCGCCGACCTTGCTGGTGGACAGACGGTCGACCTCGATGACGTCGCCCACGGACACCTTCTGCTGGCGTCCGCCGGTGCGCACGATTGCGTACACGCGGGATCTCACTCTCTCGTAGAAACGGGACCTCTGACGCCAGCCGCTCAGTCAGTGACGTGTCGACGAGCGGCCTCCCGACCGGGGCCGGGAGGTGTGTGCTCAGGGTTGGGCGTACAAACGCCGAGGGCAGGTTACCGTCCCGCACCCGCCCACCAAATTCGTGGACGGGGTGCGGTACGGGCTCAGTCCTCGGTGGGCGCCGAGACCGACGCGGGCGACTGCTGCTCCGCCGCCACCGTCTTGCTCGCCGCCTTCTTCGTGGTCTTCTTCGCGGCCGTCTTCTTGGTGGTGGCGGCCTTCTTGGCGGTCGTCTTCTTCGCCGTCTTCTTCGCGGCGGCCTTCTTGGCCGGTGCCTTCTTGGCGGCGGCGGTCTTGGCCGTCTTCTTCGCGGCGGTCTTGCGGGCCGGCTTCTTCACCGGCTCCTCCGCCTCGGCGGCGCCGTCCCCGGTCTCGGCGGGCTCAGCCACCTCGGCGGGCTCCGGCGCGACCGCAGCCGCCTCCGCGGGCTGCTCGGCGGCCTCCGGCCGGTGCGCCGGAGCGGTGTTCACCACGACCACGGCCGACTCCTCGGACGCCGCGGGCGACCCGCCGGGGCGCTCACCTTCCGGGTCACCCGGCGGCGCGCACGCGGCGCGGGCGCGAGCTCCGGCTCCACCGGCTCGGCCGCCTGCTCCGCCACCACCTCAGGCTCGGGCTCCGCGACGGGCGCGGCCTCCGCCTTCGGCTCGGCCGCGGGCACCACGACCACCGGCTCCTCGACGGCCTTCGGCGCGCCCGCCGGAGCGGTCGCCTTCCGGGTCGCCCGGCGCCGCGAACGGCCGCGGGTCGCCGCCGCCTCCGCCTCGGCCGCGCTGTTGAACAGCTCCTCGTCGGGCGCGAAGGCGGGCTCGGGAAGCGCCTGGGCTCGGTGGACTCGGCGGGCGCGGCGGGCTCCGGCGTGGCCTCGGCCGCCTCCGCGGCGGCCCCGGCCCCGGACTCCGTCACCTGCTCGTGCTCGTGCTCGGTGTGCTGGTGGCCGCCGTTGGCACCGGACTTCTTCTTCTTGCGCTTGCCGCCACCGCCGCCACCGGCCGTCGGCTGGTCCATGTGGACGATCACGCCCCGGCCGTTGCAGTGGACGCACGGCTCGGAGAAGGACTCCAGCAGCCCTGGCCGACCCGCTTACGGGTCATCTGGACCAGGCCCAGCGAGGTGACCTCGGCCACCTGGTGCTTCGTACGGTCCCGGCCCAGGCACTCCAGCAGCCGCCGCAGTACCAGGTCCCGGTTGGACTCCAGCACCATGTCGATGAAGTCGATCACGATGATGCCGCCGAGGTCGCGCAGCCGCAGCTGGCGCACGATCTCCTCGGCCGCCTCCAGGTTGTTCCTGGTGACCGTCTCCTCCAGGTTGCCGCCCTGGCCGGTGAACTTCCCGGTGTTGACGTCGACGACGATCATCGCCTCGGTCCGGTCGATGACCAGCGAACCGCCGCTGGGCAGCCACACCTTGCGGTCCAGCGCCTTCATCAGCTGCTCGTCGATCCGGTACGTGGCGAACACGTCGACGTCCGAGGTCCACTTCTGCAAGCGGTCGGCCAGGTCGGGCGCGACGTGCGAGACGTAGCCGTGGATCGTCGACCAGGCGTCCTCGCCGCTCACGATGACCTTGGAGAAGTCCTCGTTGAAGATGTCGCGGACGACCCGGACGGTCATGTCCGGCTCGCCGTACAGCAGGCTCGGGGCGTTGCCGCTCTTCGCCTTCTTCTTGATCTCCTCCCACTGGGCCTGCAACCGCTGGACGTCGCGGGCCAGTTCCTCCTCGCTCGCCCCTCGGCCGCCGTACGCACGATGACGCCGGCGTCCTCGGGGACGACCTTCTTGAGGATCTGCTTCAGCCGCGCCCGCTCGGTGTCGGGCAGCTTGCGGCTGATACCGGTCATCGAGCCCTCGGGCACGTACACCAGGTAGCGGCCGGGGAGGAGACCTGGCTGGTCAGCCGGGCGCCCTTGTGGCCGATCGGGTCCTTGGTGACCTGGACCAGCACGGACTGGCCGGACTTGAGCGCGGTCTCGATCCGGCGCGGCCCGTTGGCCAGGCCGAGCGCTTCGAAGTTGACCTCGCCCGCGTACAGCACGGCGTTGCGGCCCTTGCCGATGTCGACGAAGGCGGCCTCCATCGACGGCAGCACGTTCTGGACCTTGCCCAGGTAGACGTTGCCGACGTAGCTGGTCGACTGCTCCTTGTTGACGAAGTGCTCGACGAGGACGTTGTCCTCCAGCACGCCGATCTGCGTGCGGTCGCCATTCTGGCGGACGACCATGACGCGCTCGACGGCCTCCCGGCGGGCGAGGAACTCGGCCTCGGTGATGATCGGCACCCGGCGGCGGCCCTGCTCGCGGCCCTCGCGGCGGCGCTGCTTCTTCGCCTCCAGGCGCGTCGAGCCCTTGATGGACTGCACCTCGTCGGACGGCTCGCCGTCCTTGCCGCCACGCCGTTCCCTCGGCTCACGGACCTTGACGACCGTACGCTCCGGGTCGTCGCCGGTCGCCTCGGACTCCACGGTCTCGCCGGTGCGCCGACGACGGCGACGCCGACGGCGGCTGCTGCTGGAGCCACCGCCCGAGCCGCCCTCGGCACGGTCGCCGTCGGCGTCCGCGTCGTGGCCCTCGGCGGACTCCTCGTCGTCGTTCTCGGCGGCGGACTCGTCCTCGTCCCGCTCGCCGTCCGACGACCCCTCACCGTTCTCGGAGTCGGCGCTCTCACCCCGGCGGCGGCGACGGCCCCGCGGCGACGGCGGCGCGACGGCCGGTCACCGGCCTCGTCCTCACCGCCCTGTCCGGCCTCCGGCTGCTCCTCCGGCTCCTCCGCCGCGTCACCGGAACCGGCGGCGGGCGCCGCGGGCGTCCCGTCCGTGTCCTCGGTGGCGGGCTCGGCGCGGCGACGGCGGCGACGGCGGCCGGTGGCGGCGGACTCGGCGGCCGGGGCCGCGGTCTCGGCGGACTCGACCGGCTCCGTCGTCTCCTCCTCCTCGTCCTCCTCGGCGGCGGCAGCGGCAGCGGCGGCCGTCTCGGGGTCTGGAAGACCGGCTCGGTGAACACCGGGGCCTGGAACACGGCCGTCGGCGGGCGCACGCCCCGGCGGCGGGACCGCGCGGGGCCTCGGCCTCCGGCTGCTCCTCCGCTCCGGCGCCCGCGTCGGCAGACCCGAGGGCGCCTCGGCGCCAGTGCCGCGCCGCACGCTCCGCTGGGACGCGCCGCTCTGGGCGGGCGCCCGCTGTCCGCGCTCTCGGCGGTCTCGTCCCCGCCCTGCGGGAACCGGCGGGCGCGGTCGCCTTGCGGGTGGCACGACGGCGGGTCCGCGCGGCCGGGACCTCGGCGACGGCCTCGTCGGACTTCTTCGGCTCCTGCGACTCCTGGGGCCGCGCCTCCAGTACGGCGACCGGGGCGGCCTCTTCCGCCGCGGTCTGCGGCGCGCCCGCGGGGCGGTCACCTTGCGCGTGGCACGACGGCGGGTAGCGGCGGGGCCTCGGCCTCCGGCCCGGCGTCACCGGCGGGCTCCTCGGATCCGGTGACCACCTGCGGCGGTCCGGCGGGGCGGTCACCTTGCGGGCGGCGCGACGACGCGTCCGCACGGGCTCCTCCGACTCCCCGGCGTCCACCTCCGACACCTCCGCGACCGGCTCGGCAGCCGCCACCCACGCGTCGCACGACGCCGCGTACGAGCGGGAGCAGGGGCCTCGACCGCTTCCTCGCCGTCGGCGGCGGGCTCCACGGTCTCCGCGGGGGTCGCCGACTCGGCTGCGGCCTGCGGCGGTCCGGCGGGGCGGTCACCTTGCGGGCGGCACGACGCCGCGTCCGCACGGGCTCCTCCGACTCCCCGGCATCCGCCTCCGACACCTCGGCGACCGGCTCGGCAGCCGCCACCCACGCGTCGCACGACGCCGCGTACGAGCGGGAGGAGCGGCCTCGACCGCCTCCTCGCCGTCGGCGGCGGGCTCCACGGTCTCCGCGGGGTCGCCGACTCGGCTGCGGCCTGCGGCGGTCCGGCGGGAGCGGTGGCCTTGCGGGCGGCACGACGCCGCGTCCGCACCGGCTCCTCCGACTCCCCGGCATCCGCCTCCGACACCTCGGCGACCGGCTCGGCAGCCGCCACCCCATGCGTCGCACGACGCCGCGTACGAGCGGGAGCAGGGGCCTCGGGCGTCTCCTCGCCGTCGGCCACGGCCTCGGCGGCGGTCGGCTCGGGCGACGCGGTCTTGCGCGCGGCCCGGCGGCGGGGCCGCACGGGGTGGCCTCGGGTGTCTCGGCACCGGCCGTCTCGGCGGCGGTCCCGGCCTCCGGCGACGCGGCCGTGGCCTCGGTGTTCTCGGTCGTCGCCTGCGGCGCCCGGCGGGCGGTGGCCTTGCGCGTGGCGCGGCGGCGGGGCTTGGCGGGTGCGGCGTCGGTGGCGGCGACGTCGGCGGCGGACGCGGCGTCCGCGTCAGTGGCGGCGGACGCGGCGTCCGCGTCGGCGGCGGTCGGCCGCGCGGTCACGGCCGTCGGTTCCGCGACGGCCGCGGGGTCTCGGCCCCGCGGCGGGAGCCCGGCGGGCCGGGAGGCCGCGCGCGCCGACGCCGCGGCGGCAGGGTGTCGCTGGGGTGCTGTCCGAGGTGTCCGGAACGGCGGCGGATGTCGCGGCCGGTTCCTGTTCTTCGGAGCGATCGTTCGGCTCAGTCGGTTCGAGCATGCGGGCGGTTCTCCGTCACGCTCCCGGGCGCCGCGTCGAGTTCCGGCCGCGGCCGCGTGCTGTGCACGGGCCACTGCCCGGGCGCGGGCGCCGCACGGGAGCTGTTGTCTCGCTCGCCGGGTCCGCGACTGGCGGGACCGGCGAAAGTCTCCTGGTCAGTGCGCCTGCCGGACCCGGGTGGCTCCCTGGTGCTTCGGCGGCGCTTCGACGGCGGTCCTACGCGGGACCTTCCGCACCCTCGCCCCGCCGAGGGAGGTCCCACGCCGCGGCGGCCGGTCCGGCGACCTCTCAGCCATGGGCTGAGGCGGCCAGGACGGCCTCGCGATCGGGCGCGAGCGGGTCGGTCACCGTGCCGCTCTCCTCATCGAGCAGCCCTGCGCCAGCCTGGTCACCGCTACGGGGACCGGCGGCGCCAGGTCGGCTGTGGCGCGGAGACCGGACAGGACGTCGTCGGGTCGTACGGCAGGTGTCGCATGCCGCACTACCAGCCGCAGTATCGCACAGGCAGCGCCTCCGGGCCTATCGGCCCCGGTGTCGACGGCCTCCAGCCGCAGGACCGCCGCACGCGCGTCGAAGGAGCGCAACCCGTTTTCGTACGCCGCTCGACCTCCACGGTCCCGGCCGCGAAAGGCGCCGACGGCGCGCTCGGCCTCCTCGGGGCGCACCCGTCGAGCCGCAGCTCCCACACCGACGCCTGGAGCCGGTCGGCGAGGCCGGAGGTGCGGGCCTCGACCGCCTCGACGACGTCGAGGCCGTCCGGCAGGGACGCGTCGAGCAGCTCGCGCAGCGGCTCCGGGTCGCGGGCCTCGGCGAGCTGGATCTCCAGGTACTCCGCTTCGCTGCCCGTGCCGGTGGGGGCGGCATTGGCATACGACACCTTCGGGTGCGGCGTGAAGCCCGCCGAGTAGGCCATGGGCACCTCGGCGCGGCGCAGCGCCCGCTCGAAAGCGCGCTGGAAGTCGCGATGGCTGGTGAACCGGAGGCGGCCGCGCTTGGTGTACCGCAGGCGAATGCGCTGCACCGCGGGTGCGGGCGGGGGCCTTCGGGCTGTCGCTTGCCCAGTGTCTCGTCGTCCTTCGTGAGTGCCGGTAGGGGTGGTCGGCGCGGTCCGCCGCGGGTGCACGACGTCCGGCCGGTCCCTTCTAGCGTACGTCGCCCGGCGGGCGCGGCTGCCGGCGGGCTCCGTCCCGGCACCGGGCGGGACTTGCGCAGGGTGGGCGGCGGCGGGGTGGTGCTGCCGGGGGCGCCGAACAGAGCCCGCCGTACCTCGCGCAGCGCCTGCCGTACGGCACCGGCGACCGGCCGCCACACGTGGTCGCGGAAGGCGACCAGCACCGGGCGCAGGACCCAGCGCCAGACGGCCGCCAGCGGGATGATCAGGACCCAGCGCACGACGCTGCTCACGCACAGCCACAGGAAGCGGCAGACGTACCCGGCCGCGCGCCAGGCCCAGACGAAGACCATGCCGATGCCGCGCAGCAGCGGCCCGAGCAGGTACCGCCACAGCGCGACGAGCGGCACCACGACCACGTAGTGCGCGAGGAGGGCGAGGGCGCGCCCGAGGGGGCGAGGACGTAGGTGTAGAGCGCGGTCAGGGGCACCACGATCAGGTAGTGGCCGAGCCGGGCGAGGCCGCGACCGAGCGGCGTGAGCAGCACGCGGTACAGCCAGGCCGCGGGGATCGCGATCAGATGGCGGCCGAGCCAGGCCAGCGCGGTCCACAGGGCCCGCACGGGCACCACGACCAGGACGGTGAACAGCCAGGCCAGCGCGCGGCCGAGCGGGGCGAGCAGCCACCGGTAGAGCGCCTTGCAGACGGCGGCGAACGCCTCCCACAGCAGCCGCAGCGGCACGACGACGATGAGGGCCACGATCTGCACGGGCAGCCGGACGGCCCTGACCAGGCACCCTTCCCCGGATGGCGGCGGCGGGGCTTGGCTGTCATGTGCTCGTCCACCGGCGCAGCGTATCCAGACCGTACGACGACGCCCGCGCCGGGCCACGCGGACTGCGCGGGGCCCGGCGCGGGCGTACCGGGAGTCAGGAGTTGACGACGCTCAGCGGGAGCAGCTTCTTGCCCGTCGGGCCGACCTGGATGGAGGTGTCCATCTGCGGGCACACCCGCAGTCGAAGCACGGCGTCCAGCGGCAGTCCTCGACCTCGGTCTCGTCGAGCGCGTCCTGCCAGTCCTCCCAGAGCCAGTCCTTGTCCAGGCCGGAGTCGAGGTGGTCCCAGGGCAGGACCTCCTCGTACGAGCGCTCGCGCGTGGTGTACCAGTCGACGTCCACGCCGAACAGCGGCAGCGTCTTGTCCGCGCACCGCATCCAGCGGTCGTAGCTGAAGAACTCGCGCCAGCCGTCGAAGCGACCGCCGTCCTCGTAGACGGCGCGGATGACGGCGCCCACGCGGCGGTCGCCGCGGGAGAGCAGGCCCTCGACGATGCCGGGCTTGCCGTCGTGGTAGCGGAAGCCGATGGAGCGGCCGTACCGCTTGTCGCCGCGGATCTTCTCCCGCAGCTTCTCCAGGCGCGCGTCGGTCTCCTCGGCGCTCAGCTGCGGCGCCCACTGGAAGGGGTGTGCGGCTTGGGGACGAAGCCGCCGATGGAGACGGTGCAGCGGATGTCGTTCTTGCCGGAGACCTCACGGCCCTTGGCGATCACGTTCATCGCCATGTCGCCGATCTGGAGGACGTCCTCGTCGGTCTCGGTCGGCAGGCCGCACATGAAGTACAGCTTGACCTGGCGCCAGCCGTTGCCGTACGCGGTGGCGACGGTCCGGATCAGGTCCTCCTCCGAGACCATCTTGTTGATGACCTTGCGGATGCGCTCGGAGCCGCCCTCGGGGGCGAAGGTCAGGCCGGAGCGGCGCCCGTTGCGGGTCAGCTCGTTGGCCAGGTCGATGTTGAAGGCGTCCACCCGGGTCGACGGGAGGGACAGGCCGATCTTGTCCTCGGTGTACCGGTCGGCGAGCCCCTTGGCGATGTCGCCGATCTCGCTGTGGTCGGCGGAGGACAGCGAGAGCAGGCCGACCTCCTCGAAGCCGGTGGCCTTCAGCCCCTTGTCGACCATCTCGCCGATGCCGGTGATGGACCGCTCGCGCACCGGGCGGGTGATCATGCCCGCCTGGCAGAAGCGGCAGCCGCGGGTGCAGCCGCGGAAGATCTCCACGGACATCCGCTCGTGCACGGTCTCGGCGAGCGGGACCAGCGGCTGCTTCGGGTACGGCCACTCGTCGAGGTCCATGACGGTGTGCTTGGAGACCCGCCACGGCACACCGGAACGGTTGGGCACCACGCGGGAGATGCGGCCGTCGGGCAGGTACTCCACGTCGTAGAAGCGCGGCACGTACACCCGCCGGTCTTCGCCAAGCGGAACAGCACCTCGTCGCGCCCGCCGGGGCACCCTCGGCCTTCCACGCGCGGACGATGTCGGTCATCTCCAGCACGGCCTGCTCGCCGTCGCCGATCACCGCGCAGTCGATGAAGTCCGCGATCGGCTCGGGGTTGAACGCGGCGTGGCCGCCCGCGACGACGATCGGGTGGTCGGCCGTACGGTCCGCGGCGTCGAGCGGGATGCCCGCGAGGTCGAGCGCGGTGAGCATGTTGGTGTAGCCGAGTTCGGTGGAGAAGGAGACGCCGAACAGGTCGAACGCCGCCAGCGGCCGGTGCGCGTCGACCGTGAACTGCGGGACGCCGTGCTCGCGCATCAGCTCCTCCAGGTCCGGCCAGACGCTGTACGTGCGCTCCGCCAGCACCCCTCGCGCTCGTTGAGCACCTCGTAGAGGATCATGACGCCCTGGTTGGGCAGGCCGACCTCGTACGCGTCGGGGTACATCAGCGCCCACCGCACATCGCAGTCGTCCCATGGTTTGACGGTGGAGTTGAGCTCGCCACCGACGTACTGGATGGGCTTCTGTACGTGCGGGAGGAGGGCCTCCAGGCGCGGGAAGACCGACTCGACAGGCATCGGAGTTACCTTCGTGAGCTGACAGGGATGACCCTCAAGGCTAACGCGGCCGGGCGGGCGGTTTCGCCGCGTCAGGCGATATGCCGACATGGCCGGTGTCCCGGCCGCCCCAGGCGTCGGCCCCTCCGCGCCCCGGCCTCAGCGTTTCAGCGCTTCTCAGCCCTTCAGCCCCTCAGCCCTTCAGCGCCTTGCGGTGCTTCTTCCGGGACACCTCGGCCCACAGCCGGGCCAGTTCACGCTCGCGGTCGGCGGCCCGCGCCTCCTCCCTGCCGTACAGCACGCCGAAGGTGAACGCGTTCTCCCCGGCGGCGTGCGCCTGGGCGGCCAGGTCGCGCAGCGCCTCGCGCGCGACGACGCCGTCCTGGTGGTCGCCCAGGACGTCCTGGACCGAACGCATCAGCCCCGCGAACGCCTTGGCGGGCTTGCGCAGCACGGGCACGGCGACCTCGGCGGCGTACCGGGCGCGCTTGGCGGCCTTGCGCGCCTCGTGGAAGGCCCGGTCGCGGTCCGGCCCGGCGGGGTGCCCAGGGCGGTGGCCACGCGCCCGGCGAGCCGGTCGTAGTCGCGCAGCACGGCCGCCGGGATCACCTCGGCGGGCGGCTTCGCCGCGGCGGGCCGCAGCGGCGGCGCGGCGAGCAGCGCGTCCAGGGTCTCCAGCAGCGCGAGGTAGCGCTTGCCGTCGAGAACGGCGATCAGCCTGCGGCGCGACCCGCCGCGCCGCGCGTGGGCCCAGGTGCGCAGCCGGGTGCGGACGGGCCCGGCCCGCAGGGCGTGCGGCAGCTCGTCGAGCCGTTCGTACAGCCGCGCCGTGAGCACCTCCCGGTCGCGGTCCACGCCGAGTTCGGCGGCCAGCCACTTCAACTCCTCGCCGACGGAGTCGGTGACGGCGCAGTCGAGGACGGCCCGGTAGGAGCGGAAGACGCTGCGCAGGCGGCGGGTGGCGACGCGCATCCGGTGCACGGCGTCTGGGGTGTCCAGACGTACGGCCGGGTCGAGCGCGACCAGGGCGGCGACCTGGTCGCGTACGTAGCCCAGCACCACCTCGCCCGCGGTCGCCGCGGCCCGCCCGGCGTTTCCCGGCCGCCTCGCCGGGGCGGCGCCCGCGCGGGTCCGTCTCGGCCAGCGCCCTGGCGAGCTTCGACGGCGCCGCGGCGCGGCGCAGGCCCGCGTCCGTCAGCCGCCGCTCGACGGCGTCGAGCAGCGCGACGTCCCCGTCGCCCTTCAGCTCCACCTCGACCTCGGACCAGCGGACCTGTTCGCTCCGCTCCGGGGCCAGCCGCCGGGCGGTGACCCGGTCGAGGGAGACCTCCGCGAGCAGGCCGCCGTCGGCGTCGAGCAGCTGGGTGAGCGTACGTTCCGACCGCAGCCGGACCAGCGGGACCAGCCCGCGCCCGCGGGTACGGGAGCGGACCAGCCCGGTGAGCCGCCGCGGCGGGTGTCCGCGAGCGGGGCGTGGACCTCGTCCCGCGCGTCCGGCCCGGCGGGCAGCTTCAGGTGCCACCCGCGTCGTCGCCGCCGGTGCGGCGGCGCAGGGTGATCCGTCCGCCGCGAGCCGCTGCCCCGGGTGTCGTAGTACGTGGCGTCGAGCACGACCACGCCCGCTCGGAGACGGCCGCCACGCCGTCGACGCCGTCGAGGTCGGGCAGCGCGGTCTTCCCGTCGGTGGTCTCGTACTTCCGCTCGATCTCCCGCACGGTGTCCGCCATGAGGCGAACCTAACGGCACGGACACCGCGGCGGCAGGGCCGCGGCGCGAGTTGTCCCGAGCCCGCCGGTCCGGCCGCCGCCACGGGTCCGGTCACCGGTTGACGGACTGGACCTCCCGCACGCTGACGTCCTGTTCCACGGTGGTCTCGCCGTCGGGCAGCGCGGGCTGCTGGGCGGGCCCGTCGGGGTCGGCGGACGCGGTCCAGATCACCTTCCACGTGATGGACGCCTTCAGCCCGTACGCGCTGTCGCCCGAGGACCGCCGGTAGGTGATGTTGCAGTCGGCGCCCTCGCTGTCGACGCCGTATCCGCCGTCCTTCCGCACCAGGTCGTACGTGCACGAGCTGGGCTGCGCGCTGCTCGTACCGGCGTCGATGTGCAGGGCGGTCGGCGTGGCGACGGTGGTGGCGGCGATGTCGATGCCCGGGTAGTTGAGGCTGGCGGTCACCCAGACCCGGTCCAGCCCCTGGGCGAACGACACGTACGTCTCCAGGTTGACCACCTGCTTGTCGGCGGCCGGGCTGAGCCGGACGGGCGGCGCGGGCAACTTGGTGCGGTTGTAGGCGAGTCCGGCGAGGATCTCGGGGTCGATGACGGGGTCCCGGGCGGAGGGGTCGGCGGGGCCGATCCAGAGGTACGGTTCCTTGCCCATGCTGCAATCGCCATAGGCGCCTGGGTCCGTTTCAAGAACGCCGGTCAATTCATACCAGGCGCCCTTGTCGCCCTTGTGGAAGTCGTCCTTGCCGTATTCCTCGCCCATGCTGTGTCCGGCGCTACCGCCGCCGTAGTCGTGTTCGGACGTGTAATTCCGGAACTCCTCCGGGTGTACTTGGGTTCGTACCAGCAGGCGGGGATCCCAACTGCCCCGGCCGTCTTCATAGGGTGCCGCCCGAGCCCGGATGGCTTTCCTTGTACTGCACGGCCGAGCCGATCTCGTCGCTCGGCTTGTTGCCCGAAGGCGGGGCTTCTGCCCGAAGTCCCTGTCCGCGAGGGCGGGTGAACTCGTGACGAGCACACATGCGGCAGTGGTCGCAGCGGCCAGCATCAGCCTCAACGGACGCACGACTTCGCCCCTCGCGACTCGTCGTCCTTCGCCATCTGCCACGTACCGTCGCTGTTTTTCCGCATGAAGGCGACGTGGTAGATGAAGCTGTTGTCGCTGGGTGTCGTCTTGTGGACCTTGCCGGTCTTGACGTCCTTGTTGTAGCTGTACCGCTGGTCCTCGCAGAACGTCACACCAGCGGTCGTCTTACCGGTGACCTTCGCCTTCCGGTCGTAGTAGCGGATCTTCCCGGTGACGGTCTGGCCGGACTTCTTGAGTTCCTCGATACCGCCCCGCCAACCCGCTGCGGCCTCTCCGGCCAGATAGTCCGTGAGGACCTCTAGGTCAGGGTCCTGCTTGGCGGCGGCCAGATTGATGGCCCGCAAGGCGTAGCCGTTGTCCCGCAGGACCGCGTCCTTGGTCGCGTCCCCGTCTTGTCGGCGTCGACCTCGACCTCGACACCCTTCGGAAAGTCGAACGTCGGCGCACCCGGCTCCGCCGATTCCGACGCGCTCGGCGACGCGGACTTCTTCCCGTCGCTCTGGTCCGCGCCCGCGATCTTGTCCTTGGAGCCGGAATCCGAGTCCCCGCCGCATGCTGTCGCCAGAAGCGACAGGAGAACGGCGGTGCACAACGCCCGCCGACAGTGCGCCTGTTCATCCTGCGTTACCTCAGTCCCTCGTTAACGCGCGGTCGACACGATCGCAAGAGGGTACCGAATCCGTCATGCACAAAACAGGATCGGCCGTCTCTCAGGCGGAGACGGGCCGTTGGACCCGGATGGACTGGAGCAGGCCGATCGCGATCCAGACGGCGAACATGGAGGTGCCGCCGTACGAGACGAAGGGCAGCGGCAATCCGGCGACCGGCATGATGCCGAGGGTCATGCCGATGTTCTCGAACGCCTGGAAGGCGAACCAGGCGATGATCCCGGCGGCGACGATCGTGCCGTACAGCTCCGTGGTCTCCCGGGCGATCCGGCAGGCGCGCCACAGGATGACCCCGAGCAGCAGGATGATCAGGCCCGCGCCGAGGAAACCCAGCTCCTCGCCCGCGACCGTGAAGACGAAGTCGGTCTGCTGCTCGGGCACGAACTGCCCGGTGGTCTGCGTGCCGTGGAACAGGCCCTTGCCCAGCAGCCCGCCGGAGCCGATGGCGATCCGCGCCTGGTTGGTGTTGTAGCCGACGCCCGCCGGGTCCAGGGCGGGGTTGGCGAAGGCGGCGAAGCGGTCGATCTGGTACTGGTCGAGGACCCCGAGCTGCCAGATCAGCAGCGCCCCGCCGACACCGGCGGTGATGAGCCCGGCGACCCAGCGGTTGGAGGCGCCGGAGGAGAGCAGCACCGCGAGCACGATCACGGCCATGACCATCACGGAGCCGAGGTCCGGCATCAGCAGCACGATGGCGATGGGCAGCGCGGCGATGCCGAGCGACTGGAGGACGGTGCGGTGGTCGGGGTGGAGCCGGTCACCGGCGTCGACCCGGGCGGCGAGCAGCATCGCCATCCCGAGAATTATCGTGATCTTGCAGAACTCCGAGGGCTGGAGGGAGAACCCGCGATCACGATCCACGCGTGGGCACCGTTGATCGTGGAGCCGAGCGGGTGAGGACGGCCAGGATCATCACGACGGAGACCCCGTACAGCACCGGGATGGCGCCGCGCAGCGTGCGGTGGCCGAGCCAGACGGTGCCGACGCACAGCGCGACGCCGATGCCGGTGTTGAGCGCGTGGCGGAACAGGAAGGAGTACGGGTCGCCGCCGTTCAGCTCGGTACGGTTCCGGGTGGCCGAGTAGACCAGGGCCGCGCCGATGGCGGACAGGGCGGCGCAGGCGACCAGCAGCACCCAGTCCAGGCGGCGCACGACCGAGTCGCGCGCCATGAGCTTGCTCCACAGGCCGCGGTCGGGCGCGTAGCGGCGGATCGGGTACCCGGTGGCGGTCACTGGTCCTCCCGCCTTCCCGCCGTGGCCGACGGGCTGGGGTCGAGCGTGGGCAGGTCGATGGGCTGGGCCTGGATGGTGCCGTCGGGGTCGATCTTCGGCAGCGTCTTCTGCGGCTCGGCCAGCAGCGCCTTGTCCTTGTGGATCCCGCCCTTGGAGTCGACCCCGTAGATGGCGTCGTAGATCTTGCGTACGGCCGGGCCGGAGGCGCCGGAGCCGGTGCCGCCCTGGGAGATCGTCATGACGATGACGTAGTCCTTGGTGTACGACGCCAGCCACGAGGTGGTCTGCTTGCCGTGGACCTCGGCGGTACCGGTCTTGGCGTGCATGGGGATCTGCTTCTGCGGCCACCCCGCCTGGCCGAAGCGCCAGGCCGCGGTGCCCCGGGTGGCGACACCGGCCAGGGCGCCGTCGATCTGCTGGAGCAGTTTGGAGGAGGCGGGCAGCTTGCCGTGCGAGGTGGGCTCGATGTCCTGGACCTTCTTGCCGTCGGGGCTGACGATCGCCTTGCCGACGGACGGGTCGTACAGGGTGCCGCCGTTGGCGATGGCCGAGTAGATCGTGGCCATCTGGATCGGGGTGACGAGCGTGTCGCCCTGGCCGATCGAGTAGTTCACGGAGTCACCGGCGCGCATCTTCATGCCTTCGAGGCAGTTCTCGTAGGCGATCCGCTGGACGTAGTCGCCGCCCTTCTTGCCCTGCTTGCACCAGGCGTCCTTGTTGGCCTCCCAGTAGTCCTTCTTCCACTGGCGGTCCGGGACCCGGCCGTTGACCTCGTTGGGCAGGTCAATGCCGGTCTCCTTGCCGAGGCCGAACTGGTGGGCGGTCTTGTAGAACCAGTCCGACGCGTCCTTCTTGGGCTTGTTCCCGCCGTCCTTCTGCCACTGCTTGTACGCCAGGCCGTAGAAGACGGTGTCGCAGGAGACCTCAAGGGCGCGGCCGAGGCTGATCGGCCCGAAGTTCTCCGACTCGAAGTTCTTGAAGACCTGGCCGCCGATGTTGAACGAACTGGTGCAGGGTAGCGGCCGTTGAAGCCGTAGCCCGCGTTGACCGAGGCCGTGGTCGAGATGACCTTGAAGATCGAGCCGGGGCCGCCTGGCCCTGGATGGCCCGGTTGAGCAGCGGGTAGTTGGAGTCCTTGCCGGTGAGCTTCTTGTAGTCCTTGGCCGTGATGCCGCCGACCCAGGCGTTCGGGTCGTAGTCCGGCTGGGAGGCCATCGCGACGACGCGGCCGGTCTTGGCCTCCATCACGACGGCGGCGCCGGAGTCCGCCTTGTAGTTGCGGCCCGTGACCTTGTCGAAGGTCTTGCGGGCCTCCTTCATCGCCGCGTTCAGCTCCTTCTCGGTGATGGCCTGTACGCGGGAGTCGATGCTGGTGACGACGTTGGAGCCGGGCTGCGGCTTGTCGTTCTTGGCCTGCCCGATGACGCGGCCGAGGTTGTCGACCTCGTAGCGGGTCACCCCGCCTTGCCGCGCAGCTCGCCGTCGTACTGGCGCTCCAGGCCCGAGCGCCCCACCTGGTCCGAGCGGAGCAGCGGGAGCTGGTGTCCTCGGCCTTCTTGATCTCGTCGTCGGTGACCGGCGAGAGGTAGCCGAGGACCTGTGCGGTGTTGGCTCCGCCGGGCGCGGTGTAGCGGCGTACGGCGGTGGGTTCCGCGCTTATGCCGGGGAAGTCCTCGGAGCGCTCACGGATCTGGAGGGCCTGCCGGGGCTGGCCTCGTCGGTGATCGGGATGGGCTGGTACGGGGAACCGTTCCAGCAGGGCTGCTGGTCTTGGCGTCGCACAGCCGCACCTTGTCCATGACGTCCTGCGGCTTCATGTCGAGGACCTCGGCGAGCCGGGTGAGGACGGCCTTGCCGTCGTCGGGCATCTTCATCAGGTCGGTGCGGTTGGCGGAGACGACCAGGCGGGTCTCGTTGTCGGCGAGCGGGACGCCGCGGGCGTCCAGTATCGAACCGCGGGTGGCGGGCTGGACGACCTGCTGCACGTGGTTGTTGTTGGCCTCGGCCGTGTACTGGTCCCCGTTGCGGATCTGGAGGTACCACAGACGCCCGCCGAGGGTCAGCAGCAGCGAGAAGACGAGGATCTGGATGGCGACGAGCCGGATGGTCACGCGCGGGGTGCGGCCGGTCTCGGGATGTTAGACATGGCGCGTGCGGGTCCCTCCGGGACGGAGTGCGGTGGAACGCCCGCTGGGGTGCGGTCGGTCTCGGGCAGTTCGCTCACAGGCGCTTGACCCCTTGAGCCTGGTCGTGCCGACCCGGGTCCTGGTGGTCTTGGAGAGCAGACGCCCGCGGCGGCCGTTCGCGGTGCCGGAGTTCGTACGGCTGACGCGGCCGGCGCGCCCGCCGCGGCCGAGGCCGCCGACGCCGCCCGCCGAGGTGAGCCAGCGGTAGGCGCCCTCGGTACGGCCGCTGCCGGTGCCGCCGCCGGAACTGTCGGCGAGCGGATCCTTGTCGGTCTTTCTGGCCAGCGCCATGATCAGCGGCACGGTGAAGGGCGCGAGCAGCAGGTCGTACAGGGCGGCGGTGAACAGCAGGCTGCCCAGCCCACATGGCGCGCGGCGTCGTCGCCGACCAGCCCGCCGACGGCGGAGTACAGCAGGGCGCTGCCGATCGCGGCGCCGACCACCACGAGCATCGGCCCGGTCGCCGAACGGACCTGGCCGGTCTCGGGCTTGGCGAGCCCGGCGAGGTAGCCGATGACGCACAGCACCAGGGCGTACCGGCCGACGGCGTGGTCGGCGGGCGGGGCGAGGTCGGCGAGCAGACCGGCCCCGAAGCCGATGAGGGCGCCGCTGGTGTGCCCGTAGACCAGCGCGAGGGCGAGAACCACCAGGAGCAGCAGGTCGGGGACGGCGCCGGGCAGCTGGAGCCGGGCCAGGACGCAGACCTGGAGGACGAGCGCGACGACGACCAGGACGGTGGAGAGCAGGATCCGGTTCAGGCGCAGCATCGGTCAGCTCCTGTCGGCGGCTTCGGACGGGTTGGCCGTGACGGTGACCGTGGGCGTGGGTTTGGGCTTGGCGGGCTTGGTCGGCAGCACGTCGTCCCGGGGTTCTCACGGGGCGGCTGGACGACGATGCCGACGATGTCGAGCTTGGAGAAGCCGACGAACGGGCGGACCTGGACGGTACGGGTCAGGTCGCCGCCGGTGGGGTCGACGCGGACCACCTCGCCGACCGGCACGCCGGGGACGAAGGGGCGGTCGGCGCGGGAGCCGAAGGTGACGAGCCGGTCGCCCTTCTTCACCTTGGCCTTGCCGTTGAGCAGTTGGACACGGAGCGAGCGGTCGCCCTGACCGGTGGCGAAGCCCAGCTCGCCGGTCTTCTCCATGCGGGTGCCGACGGTGAAGTCGGGGTCGGTGGCGAGCAGCACGGTGGCCGTGGACGGGCCGACGGTGGTGATCCGGCCGACCAGGCCGTCGCCGTTGATGACCGTCATGTCGCGCTTGATGCCGTCCCTGCTGCCCGCGTCGATGGTGACCGTCCAGGAGAAGCCCTGGGCCGCTCCTATGGCGATGACCTGCGCGCCGGTGATGCGGTACTGGCCCGCGCCCGCGGTCTTCAGCAGCTTGTCCAGCTCGGCGGCGCGGGCCCGGTTGCGGTCGTCGCTGCCGAGGCGCTGCTTCAGCTCGGTGTTCTGCCGTTCCAGGGCGCTGATGCGGTTGTGCCGTTCGTCGGAGTCGCGGACCGCAGCCACGGCGTTGCCGACCGGGTCCACGGCCGAGGCGACGCTGTCCTCGACCGGACCGAATACGGACGCGGCTGCCTCTCGGCTCCGTCGAGGGCGAGTCCTCGCCGCCGCGGATGTCCACCGTGATCAGTGCGAACGCGATGGCGACCAGCAGCACCAGGAGCAGCCGGCTCTCTCGTGTGTCCCTCACGTGCGGCGACGTGCCTTCCTCGTTGGAGTCGGACTTTGTGCCTGTATATCAGCGTTCCGCGGCGCGGACGGACCGGTCGGCCGCCGCGGCGGAACACCGACGTGCCCCCGGCTATCTGCGCGGCTGGGCGTCGAGCACCTGCTGCAACGCCTCGAACTCCTCGACGCACTTGCCCGATCCGAGGGCGACGGAGTCCAGCGGGTCCTCGGCGATGTGGATGGGCATGCCGGTCTCGCGGCGCAGCCGCTCGTCCAGGCCGCGCAGCAGGGCGCCGCCACCGGTGAGGACGATGCCCCGGTCCATGACGTCGCCGGACAGCTCGGGCGGGCACTTGTCCAGGGTGGTCTTGACCGCGTCGACGATCGCGTTGAGCGGTTCCTCCATGGCCTTGCGGACCTCGGCGGCGGAGACCACCACGGTCTTGGGCAGGCCGCTGACCAGGTCGCGCCCGCGGATCTCGGTGTGCTCCTCCTGGTCGCTCTCGTGCGCGGAGCCGATGGTGATCTTGATGTTCTCGGCGGTGCGCTCACCGAGGAGGAGGCTGTACTCCTTCTTGATGTGCTGGATGATCGCGTTGTCCAGTTCGTCACCGGCGACCCGGATCGACTGCGCCGTGACGATTCCGCCCAGCGAGATCACCGCGACCTCGGTGGTGCCGCCGCCGATGTCGACGACCATGTTGCCGGTGGCCTCGTGGACCGGCAGCCCGGAACCGATGGCGGCGGCCATCGGCTCCTCGATGATGTGCACCTGGCGGGCACCGGCCTGGGTGGACGCCTCGATGACCGCGCGGCGCTCGACTCCGGTGATGCCGGAGGGCACACAGATGACCACGCGGGGACGGGCGAGATAACGACGCTTGTGGATCTTCAGGATGAAGTACCGCAACATCCGCTCGGTGATCTCGAAGTCGGCGATAACGCCGTCCTTGAGCGGACGCACTGCCACGATGTTGCCAGGGTCCGGCCGATCATCTTCTTCGCCTCGGCGCCCACCGCGAGAATGCCTCCGGTGTTGGTGTTGATGGCGACGACGGACGGCTCGTTGAGGACGATCCCGCGGCCCCTGACGTACACCAGCGTGTTGGCGGTCCCGAGGTCGACAGCCATATCACGGCCGATGAACGACATATTGTTCCCCATGAGGATGCGTCTGGCCTTCCCAACTGGAGCGATTGCTTACTTCAGGTCGGCAGGATGTGTGCGCCGCGAGGCGCGGAAG
The DNA here is from genome assembly GCA_038070365.1 of Streptomyces sp. M19. GTDB lineage: Bacteria > Actinomycetota > Actinomycetes > Streptomycetales > Streptomycetaceae > Streptomyces. Next base: position 2,953,385 of record JAMYWE010000001.1, read on the forward strand.
CTTCATCGTAGTCACGCCTCGGCGAACACGGCGCGAGGGTCTCCGCCATTGTCAGCGGAACACGAGCCCGCCTCCTGACAATGCTGACGTCGTGTCGGAGTGATGCGTTCCCCGATCGGCCCGCATATGTCAAAGGGCGACCGAGGAAAATCGGTCGCCCCAGGTCAGAAGGGTAATGATCTGACGGCAAGTCAGGCAAGAGACGGAAAGAAAATCTTGATTTCTCGCTCCGCGGACTCCTCGGAGTCCGACGCGTGGACCAGGTTTTCCCTGACGATGGTGCCGAAGTCGCCACGGATGGTCCCCGGGCCGCCGCGATCGGATCGGTCGGTCCGGCCAGCGCCCGGACGCCCTCGATCACCCGCTCCCCTCGACGACCAGCGCCGCCACCGGCCCGGACGCCATGAACTCCACCAGCGGTTCGTAGAACGGGCGGCCGACGTGCTCGGCGTAGTGCTGCTCCAGGATCGCCCGGTCGAGCGTACGCAACTCCAGCGCGGTGATGGCCCAGTCCGCCTTGTGCTCGATCCGGCCGATGATCTCGCCTACCAGGCCCCGCCGTACGGCGTCGGGCTTGAGCAGGACGAGGGTGCGCTGAGTCATTGTCGCGGCTCCTTGCGGGCGTCGGGACGGCTACGAATGTGAGCCGAGGCTACAGGGCCCGGCCCCGCCCCCACCCGGGGCTTTACGCAGCGTCAGCGGTGGACGACTGGGCGGCGAAGCGGGCCTTCGCCTCGTCGACCTTCCGGCCGAAGTGCACCGAGGCCCACCACAGCCCGGCGAAAACCGCGCCCAAGAGGAACATCACCGGCACCACGAGACCGCTCAGCACCAGGCCCGTCTGGAGCGCCCAGCCGATGCCCACCGCGCCCGGCCTGCTCAGCACCCCGCACAGCAGCACACACAGCGCCATGGCCACACCGCTGACCGTCCACACCGTGCCCGTGGACAGGTCCGAGGTGTGCGTCGCGACCAGCCCGGCCAGCCCGATCACCAGGAACTCGCCGATCAGCGTGCTGGCGCACAGCGTCCGCATCCTCAGCCCCTCCCCAGGAGCAGCCGGGCTTCCCCGACCGTGTGCACCGAACCGGTGACCAGCACACCGGCGCCGCCGTACTCGCCCTCTTCCTCCGCGAGCGTGATCGCCGCCTCCAGCGCGTCGTCGAGCCTCGGCTCGACCTGGACCCGGTCCGGGCCGAAGACCTCCACCGCGACGGCCGCCAGCTCGTCGGGGTCCACCGAGCGGTGGTTGGCGTTGCGCGTGACGACGATCTCGGTGAGCACCGGCTCGAACGCCTCCAGCACCCCGCGCACGTCCTGCCCGCGCTGACCGCCATCACCCCGATCAGGCGGCTGAAGCCGAACGCCTCGCCGACCGTGTCGGCCGCCGCCGCGGCGCCGCCGGGGTTGTGCGCGGCGTCCAGCACGACCGTCGGGCTGCGCCGGACGACCTCCATCCGGCCCGGGAGGTCACGGAGGCGAACGCCGTACGGATCGTGTCGATGTCGAGCCTGCGGGCGTGCTGCGAGCCGACCCCGAAGAACGCCTCCACGGCGGCGAGCGCCACCGCCGCGTTGTGCGCCTGGTGCGGGCCGTGCAGCGGGAGGAAGACCTCCTCGTACTCGCCGCCGAGGCCGCGCAGCGTCAGCAGTTGGCCGCCGACCGCCACCTCGCGCCGCAGCACACCGAACTCCATGCCCTCGCGGGCGACCGTGGCGTCCACCTCGACCGCGCGTCTGAGGACCACCGAGGCGGCCTCCACGGGCTGTTGCGCCAGCACCACCGTGGCGTCCCGCTTGACGATCCCGGACTTCTCCGTCGCGATCTTCTCGTGGGTGTCGCCGAGCCGCTCGGTGTGGTCCAGCGAGATCGGCATGATCACGGCCACGCCCGCCTCGATCACGTTCGTCGCGTCCCACACGCCGCCCATGCCGACCTCGACCACCGCGACGTCCACCGGGGCGTCGGCGAACGCCGCGTACGCCATGCCGGTGAGCACCTCGAAGAACGACAGCTTGTACTCCTGCCGCTCGTCGACCATGTCGATGTACGGCGCGATGTCCCGGTAGGTCTCGACGAAGCGCTCGGCGGAGATCGCCTCGCCGTCCAGGCTGATCCGCTCGGTCATCGACTGCACGTGCGGGCTGGTGAACCGGCCGGTGCGCAGCTCGAAGGTGCGCAGCAGCGCCTCGATCATGCGGGCGGTGCTGGTCTTCCCGTTCGTCCCGGTGATGTGGATCGAGGGTAGGCCAGCTGCGGGGAGCCGAGCACGTCCATCAGCGCCCGCACCCGCACCAGCGAGGGTCGACCATGGTCTCGGGCCAGCGCTTGTACAGCTCGGCCTCCACCTCGCGCAGCGCCCGGTCCAGCTCCGGGTCCTGCGGGCGGGTCGGGATGCCGTCCCCGCTCGGCGGACCCGACTGGGCGCGCAGCGTCCGGCTCCCGGCCTCGATCACGGCCAGATCGGGATCGCGGTCGGTCTCGGCCTCGACGATGTCGTCGAACCGGTCCGGGTCGTCGTTTCGGGGAGCTCACTCACGCCGCCCAGTCTACGAGCCCGCGCCGACGCCCTCCGCACCCTCCGCGCGAAGCGACCGCGGCCCGCTCAGCGCTGGATCGCGGCCTTCATCATCGCCCGCGCGATCGGCCCCGCCAGGCCGCCGCCCGAGACGTCCGCGCGGGCCGCGTCGCTGTCCTCGACAACCACCGCGACCGCCACCTTGTGGCCGCTGCCGTCGTCCGCGTAGCTGACGAACCAGGCGAACGGCTTGCCGCTGTTGTTCTCGCCGTGCTGCGCCGTGCCCGTCTTGCCGCCCACCGTCGCCCCGCTGATCCGCGCGCTCGTGCCGGTGCCCTCCCGCACCACCGTCTCCATCGCCGAGCGCAACTGCTTGGCGGTGTGCTCGGACATCGCCCGGCCGTACTCGTCGGGCTTGGCGCGCGACAGCGCCGTACCGCTGTTGTCCTCGGTCCGGTCGACCATGTACGGGGTCATCAGCCGACCGCCGTCGGCGATGGCCGCGGAGACCATGGCCATCTGGAGCGGCGTGGCCGTGACGTCGAACTGGCCCATGCCGCTCAGCGCGGTCTGGGACTCGTTCATCCCGCTCGGGTAGACGCTCTTCGCGGCGCGCACCGGGATGTCCACCTCGGAGTCGCCGAACCCCAGCTCTCGGCCTGCGCGCGGACCTTGACTGCCGAGGTCGACCGCCAGCTTCGCGAAGACGGTGTTGCACGAGTACCGCAGCGCGGTGCGCAGGGTCGCGTTCTCGCACGGCGCCGACGCGCTCTCGTTGTGCATGTCGGTGACCGTGCCCGGCAGCCGGTACGGGTCCGGGCTGCGCGTCGGCTCGTCCACCGACGCGTAGATCCCGTCCTCCAGCGCCGCCGCCGCGACCACCAGCTTGAACGCCGAGCCCGGCGGATAGGTCTGGCGCAGCGCCCGGTTGAGCATCGGCTGCCCCTTGTCCTTCAGCGCCGCCGTCCACGCCTTCTGGTCGGCCGTGGACGAGCCCGCGAAGGCGCCCGGTCGTAGGAGGGAGTGCTGGTCAGCGCGAGGACCTTGCCGGTCTCCGGGTCGATGGCCACCGCCGCGCCGGTCTTGTCGCCCAGCCCCGGTAACCGGCCCGCTGCACCTTCGGATCGATCGTGGTGATCACGTCACCCGGCTTGCGCGCACGCCGGTCAGCGTCTGGAGCGGGTTGCGCAGCCTGGTGTCCGAACCGTTGAGCACGGACTGGTCCAGGCTCTCCAACTGGGTGCTGCCGAAGACCTGCGAGGCGCGCCCGGTGACCGGCGCGTACAGCTTGCCGTCGGTGTAGGTCCGCTTGTACGCCAGCGAGCCCGACGTGGCCTTGGATCCGGTGACCGCCCGGCCGCCCACGACGATGTCGCCGAGCGGCGCCGAGTAGGTCTTGATCGCGGTGCGCTGGTTGTGCTGGTTGTCCTGGAGGCCGCCCGCGTCGGCGACCTGGACCCAGGTGTCCCGGACCAGCAGCGCGAACACCAGCAGCAGACAGAACACCGAGACGTGCCGCAACGGCTTGTTCATGGACGGGCCCACTCTTCCGGGACGTACGCGCGGATAACTCCTGGAACGCGCGAATTGGTTCCCGTCGGACACCGCCCCGGCACCCGCGCCGCGCCTCACGCACCGCGCCCCGTCACCAGGACGGGGCGCGGTACGAGCGTTACGAGCGGTACGAGCGTTACGAGCGGGCGGCGGTCAGCCCTTCGGCAGCCTCTCCAACTGGCCGGTGATCCGGGCGATGTCGGCCTCGGCGGTCGCCAGGCGCGTACGGATCTTCTCCACCACGTGGTCCGGGGCCTTCGCCAGGAACGCCTCGTTGCCCAGCTTGGCCGTGGTCTGCGCCTTGTCCTTCTCCGCGGCGGCCAGGTCCTTGGCGAGCCGCTTGCGCTCGGCCGCCACGTCGATGGCGCCGGACAGGTCCAGCTCCACCGTGGCGCCCGCGACCGGCAGCGAGGCGGTGGCCGTGAAGCCGTCGCCGGGCGGCTGGAGGCGCAACAGCGCCCGCATCGCGTCCTCGTGGGCGGTCAGCGCCGCGTTGCCGCTCAGGTCCAGGCGGGCCGGGACCCGCTGCCCCGGCTGGAGCCCCTGGTCGGCGCGGAACCGGCGGACCTCGGTGACCACCTTCTGCACCGTGTCCAGCTCGCGCTCGGCGGCCGGGTCGCGGAACCCGCTGTCGCGCGGCCAGTCGGCGACCACGACCGACTCCTGGCCGGTGAGCGAGGTCCACAACTGCTCGGTGACGAACGGCACGACCGGGTGCAGCAGACGCAGCGTGACGTCCAGAACCTCGCCGAGCACCCGCCGCGAGGCGTCCGCCGCGGCGCCGCCCGGGCGAAGGTGGTCTTGGACAGCTCCACGTACCAGTCGAAGACCTCGTCCCACGCGAAGTGGTACAGCGCGTCCGACAACTTGGCGAACTGGTAGTCCTCGTAGTGCGCGTCGACCTCGGCCACGACCTCGTTGAGCCGCGACAGGATCCACCGGTCGGTCGCCGACAGCGCCTCGGCGGGCGGCAGTTCGCCCTCGACCGTGGCACCGTTCATCAGCGCGAAGCGGGTGGCGTTCCAGATCTTGTTGGCGAAGTTCCGGGACGCCTGGACCCAGTCCTCGCCGATCGGCACGTCCACCCCGGGTTGGCGCCCCGGGCCAGCGTGAAGCGCACCGCGTCCGAACCGTAGGCGTCCATCCAGTCGAGCGGATTGACCGCGTTTCCAAAGGACTTGGACATCTTCTTGCCGAACTGGTCACGGACCATGCCGTGCAGGGCGATGGTGTGGAACGGCGGCGTGCCGTCCATCGCGTACAGGCCGAACATCATCATCCGGACGACCCAGAAGAAGAGGATGTCGTAGCCCGTGACGAGCACCGAGTTCGGATAGAACTTCGCGAGGCTCTCGGTCCGCTCCGGCCAGCCCAGGGTGGAGAAGGGCCACAGCGCGGAGGAGAACCAGGTGTCCAGGACGTCGCTGTCCTGCGTCCAGCCCTCGCCGCTCGGCGGCTCCTCGTCCGGCCCGACGCACACGACCTCGCCCGCGGGCCCGTACCAGACCGGGATCCGGTGGCCCCACCACAACTGGCGCGAGATGCACCAGTCGTGCATGTCGTCGACCCAGTCGAAGTAGCGCTTGGACATCTCGGCGGGTGGATGGCGACCCGGCCGTCGCGGACGGCGTCGCCCGCGGCCCGCGCGAGCGGGCCACCTTGACCCACCACTGAAGCGACAGCCGCGGCTCGATGGTGGTCTTGCAGCGCGAGCAGTGGCCCACGGAGTGGGCGTACGGGCGCTTCTCCGCGACGATCCGGCCCTCGGCGCGCAGCGCCCGACGACCGCGCTGCGGGCTTCGAGCCGGTCCAGGCCCTGGAAGGGGCCGTGGGCGGTGATGACGGCGTGCTCGTCCATGACGGACAGGTTCGGCAGGCCGTGCCGCTGGCCGATCTCGAAGTCGTTCGGGTCGTGGGCCGGGGTGACCTTGACCGCGCCGGTGCCGAACTCCGGGTCCACGTGCGCGTCGGCGACCACCGGGATCCGGCGGCCGGTCAGCGGCAGTTCGATCTCGGTGCCGACCAGGTGCCGGTAGCGCTCGTCGTCCGGGTGGACGGCGACCGCGGTGTCACCGAGCATCGTCTCCGCGCGCGTGGTCGCCACGACGATGGCGGCGTCCCCGTCCCCGTAGCGGATCGAGACCAGTTCGCCGTCGTCGTCCTGGTACTCCACCTCGATGTCCGAGATGGCGGTCAGACAGCGCGGACACCAGTTGATGATCCGCTCCGCGCGGTAGATCAACTCGTCGTCGTAGAGCCGCTTGAAGATCGTCTGGACGGACTTCGACAGGCCCTCGTCGAAGGTGAAGCGCTCGCGCGACCACGCGACACCGTCGCCCAGCCGCCGCATCTGCCCGGAGATCTGCCCGCCGGACTCGGCCTTCCACCGCCACACGCGCTCCACGAACGCCTCGCGGCCCAGGTCGTGTCGGGAGACGCCCTCCTTGGCGAGTTCCCGCTCGACCACGTTCTGCGTGGCGATGCCCGCGTGGTCCATGCCCGGCTGCCACAGCGTCTCGTACCCCTGCATCCGCTTGCGGCGGGTGAGGGCGTCGATCAGCGTGTGCTCGAAGGCGTGGCCCAGGTGCAGGGAGCCGGTGACGTTCGGCGGCGGGATGACGACCGCGTACGGGTCCTTGGCGCTCGCCGCGTCCGCCTCGAAGTAACCGCGGTCTACCCAGCGCTCGTACAGTCGCCCCTCTACCTCGGCCGGCACGTACTGGGTCGGCAGTTCGGGATGGCTGTTGGGCCCGCTCGCGGGGGCTGCTGAGTGTTATCGGTCACCACCGCAGTTTAAAGGCCCCGCCCACTCCGTTACGAACCCGTTGTCGCCCCGGCCCGAAGGCGGGGTGAACCGTCGGGAAGGATGGGACGCGTCTGTCGCGCACATGAGGAGAGGGGCCCGATGAGCCACCACCAGCCGCCGTACCAGCCGGGCCCCGCGGGGACAGCCGGGCGGTCACGGCGCCGTGGGGCCGCCGGTGCGTGACAACCCTACGCGGGGCAGCCGTCCCCGCCGTACCCCTCGCCGTACGGACCCGCGCCCCAGCCGACCGCGCCCTACGGCACCACGCCGTACGGCACCACTCCGTACGGCACCGCGCCCCAGCCGAACGGGCCCTACGGGCCGGGCCGTGGGCGGGCCGCCGGTCCGGGTCCGGGGCGCCGCCGAGGCGGCGGGCGCGGAACGGCCTGATCGCCGTGGCCGGGCTCGGCCTGCTGGCGACGGCCGCCGTCGTCACCGCCGTGGTCCTCGGCGGCGGGGCGAGGGCACGCCTACCGGCTGACCACGCCCGAGACGGTCGCCGCCGAGTACCAGCGGCAGGGCGACGGCGCGGACGGCGCCGGACTCGACGACGCCGACCAACGCGAACTGCTCGGCCAGGAGAGCGTGCGGGACCCGCACCCGGTCGCCGCCAGCTACGAGTCCTCCGACAGCCGGGTCATGTCGCTCAGCGGGTCTGGGGCGACGTCGCCGACCCGCGGGCGCCGCCGACCTGCTGCTGCGCGCCGTGGTCACCGCCCTTCAGGACGACGGCGACGGCAGCAGCGGCGACCAGACCGAGGCGATCGGTTCCCCGGAGGCTTTCTCGGTCGACGGCTTCGACGGCGATGTGCTCAAGTGTCAAAGCGTGAGATTCACGTCGCAGCGGGGATCCATGGACGCCCCGCGTGCGTCTGGGGCGATAAGAGCACGGTGGGGTCACGGTGACCGCCGACCCGCCGCGGCGGCCAAGGGCGACGGCATCGAGCTGAAGGACGCCGCGGCACTGACCGTCAAGGTGCGCGGGGACGTACGGGTCGAGATCGACGACTAGCGACATCGCACAACACGAACGAGGGATTGAGATGAGCTACAACCAGCCGGGCCCGTACGGGCAGCCTCAGCAGCCGAACCCGTACGGACAGGGCGGCGCGGCCGGCCAGCCCGGCTACGGCTACCCCAGCAGCCGCCCGGCCAGCCGGGGCAGCCCGGCCAGCCGCCGAACCCGTACGCCCAGCCCCAGCAGCCGCCCCAGCCGGGCTACGGGTACCCGCAGCAGGGCCAGCCGGGCCCTACGGCCAGCCGCAGCAGCCGAACCCGTACGGGCAGCCCGGTCCCTACGGCCAGCCGCCGGTGCCGCCGCAGGGCGGCGGCAGGAAGAACAGGACCATCGCCATCGTGGTCGGCTGCGTGGTGGCGGTCGGCCTGATCGTCGGCGGCACGCTGCTGTTCACCGGCGGTGACGACGACAAGAAGGACGACCAGGCCAACGAGAAGGTCGACTCCTCCGGCGGCAAGGACACCGGCGGGGACTCCAACGAGGGCTCCGACGGCAGCGGCCTCAGGACGACGGGCCGCACAAGCTCACCACGCCCGCCACGGTGCTGACCGAGTACGACAAGCAGGGCGGCTCCGCGAGCGACGGCCCCTCCAGCAGCGACCTCAGCGCCATGGGCATGCAGAACGGCACGTCCGTCTTCGGGCAGTACGCCAACATCGACATGTCCTCGGGCTCCACCCGGACCCGGCGGAGGCGGCGAAGGCCAAGTTCCTGATCGTCATGGGCGGTTACGGCACCGTGAGCGACCCGCAGAAGTCCCTCGACGGCTTCTTCGAGACGGTCCAGCGGGAGTCCGCGGGCGACGAGGACGCCGAGTTGGTCGGCACGGCGGAGACGCAGACGCCCGAGGGCCTCGACGGTGCCGTCATGAAGTGCCAGAACATGAAGTACAAGGACCCGGAGCCCGGCATGCCGGAGACCGTCCCCATGTGCGCCTGGGCGGACCACAGCACGGTCGCCGCGGTCATCGACGTGCACGCGCTGTCCGCCCGTCCATGGCGGACGCCGCCAAGACCGCGGCCGACCTCCGGAGCGAGATCAGGGTCGCCGGCTGACCCGCCGCACCGCACGCTCCACCCAGCCAGCAGCGAGGCCCGAGGGGACCCCAACAGATGAGCTACAACCAGCCGCCACCGCCGCCCGGCCAGCCGGGGCAGCCCGGCCCGTACGGAGGCGGCCAGCAGGGCCGTACGGCAGCGGTCCCAACCCGTACGGCGGGCGGGCCAGCCTCCGGCCGAGGCGCCGAACCCGTACGCCCAGCCCCAACAGCCCCGCAGCAACCGCAGCAACCGCCGCCGGGCTACGGGTACCCGCAGGCGCCGGGGCAGCCCGGCCCGTACGGGCAGCCGCAGCAGCCGTTCCCGCCGCAGCCGGGCCAGGGCGGCGGAAACCGCACCAAGATCATTGCGATCGCGACGGCGGCCGTGGTGGTGGTCGGCGCACTGGTCGTCGGCGCCGTGCTGCTGACCGGCGGCGGGGACGACACCAAGGCGATGAAGCTGGTCACGCCCAAGAACCTCGACAACTCCACGTACAAGCTCGACAAGGGCACCGAGGACCTCAAGAACGAGGACGTCAGCGTCCAGGACAACATGCCCGAGGGCGCCACGTCCGTCCTCGCCCGCTACGTGCGCGCGGACGACGCCAACTCCGGTCTCGTACTCTCCGGCGCCTACGGGGAGTTCAGCGATCCCGGACAGGTCCAGGACCAGATGTTCGCCGGCTTCAGGCGGCCAGGGCTCCCACGGTGGAGCAGAAGCGCAAGACCTACACCCCGAGGGAGAAGGGCCCGAAGATCGACTGCGAGGTCGTGAAGATGTACCAGGGCCAGGTCTACGCGCCGGTGTGCACGTGGGCCACGGAGACGGACGCGGCGATGGTGCTGGACGTCAACGCGGCCAACACCAGCGCCGACAGCGTCGACGTGGAGGACTTCGCGAAAGTGACGGCGGGAATCTACAAGGACGTCCGCAAGCCCGCCTGAGGCCGCGGGCCGGGACCGAAGGGCCCGCCGCACCGGGAACGGTGCGGCGGGCCCTTCGGCGTCCGTGGACGCGGCGCTCGCGGAGGCGGGTACGGGTGCGCGCGGGCGCGGGCCCTCACGCGCTCTTCTCGTGCCGCTCCCCGACTCGCCGCCGCGCGAGCGGGCACGAGCGTGGGTTGACGTTGGAGTGGACGACGTCGGCGGTGATGACGACGCGGGCGACGTCCTTGCGGGACGGGACCTCGTACATCACCGACTGGAGGACCTCCTCCATGATGGCGCGCAGGCCGCGCGCGCCGGTGCCGCGCAGGATCGCCTGGTCGGCGATGGCCTCCAGCGCGGGCCGGTCGAAGTCCAGCTCCACACCGTCGAGTTCGAAGAGCCGCTGGTACTGCTTGACCAGCGCGTTGCGCGGCTCGACGAGGATCTGGAGGAGGGCCGCGCGGTCCAGGTTGTGCACCGAGGTGATGACCGGCAGACGGCCGATGAACTCCGGGATCATCCCGAACTTCACCAGGTCCTCCGGCATGACCTCCTGGAACTGGTCGCTGGCCTCGATCTCCCGCTTGGAGCGGATCGTCGCGCCGAAGCCGATGCCCTTGGCGCCCGCCCGGGACTCGATGATCTTCTCCAGACCGGCGAAGGCACCGCCGACGATGAACAGCACGTTCGTCGTGTCGATCTGGATGAACTCCTGGTGCGGGTGCTTGCGTCCGCCCTGCGGCGGCACGGAGGCGGTGGTCCCCTCCAGGATCTTCAGCAGCGCCTGCTGGACGCCCTCGCCGGAGACGTCCCGGGTGATCGACGGGTTCTCGCTCTTGCGGGCGACCTTGTCGATCTCGTCGATGTAGATGATGCCGGTCTCGGCCTTCTTGACGTCGTAGTCAGCGGCCTGGATCAGCTTCAGCAGGATGTTCTCCACGTCCTCGCCGACGTAGCCCGCCTCGGTGAGGGCGGTGGCGTCGGCGATGGCGAAGGGACGTTGAGCATCCGGGCGAGGGTCTGGGCGAGCAGGGTCTTGCCGGAGCCGGTGGGGCCGAGGAGCAGGATGTTGGACTTGGCCAACTCGATGCCGTCGTCGCGGTTGTGGCCGCCGGTCTCGCCCGCCTGGACCCGCTTGTAGTGGTTGTAGACGGCGACGGAGAGCGCCTTCTTCGCGGCCTCCTGGCCGACCACGTAGCCTTCGAGGAACTCGTAGATCTCGCGTGGCTTGGGCAGTTCCTCCCAGCGCACTTCGGAGGTCTCGGCCAACTCCTCCTCGATGATCTCGTTGCAGAGATCGATGCACTCATCGCAGATGTAGACACCGGGGCCCGCGATGAGCTTCTTCACCTGCTTCTGGCTCTTCCCGCAGAACGAGCACTTGAGCAGGTCGCCGCCGTCACCGATGCGTGCCACGAGGTGCTTCCCCTTCGCCTGGGATCCACTTGGTTCGGCGGACCCGGGTGCTTGCGCTGCGCTTTCTGGGGGCGGGCCCCAGCCCCTATGACGGTACCTTGCCGGGCCCGGTGTTCGGGCCCCCTTGAACCGACTCGGTCCCGGGGACCCTCCACTGCCGTGTCAGCCCACTCCGACCGACGTCTTGCGGGTGGACACGATCTGGTCCACAAGACCGTACGCCAGGGACTCCTCGGCGGTCAGGATCTTGTCGCGCTCGATGTCGTCGCGGATCTTCTCGATCGGCGTGGTGGAGTGCTTGGCCAGCATCTCCTCCAACTGCGAACGCATCCGCAGGATCTCGTTCGCCGCGATCTCCAGGTCGGAGACCTGGCCCCGGCCGGTCTCGCTGTACGGCTGGTGGATCAGGATACGGGCGTTGGGGAGCGCCATCCGCTTGCCGGGGGTACCGGCGGCGAGCAGCACGGCCGCCGCGGAGGCGGCCTGGCCCATGCAGACCGTCTGGATGTCGGGCTTGACGAACTGCATCGTGTCGTAGATGGCGGTCAGCGCGGTGAACGAGCCGCCGGGCGAGTTGATGTAGACCGAGATGTCACGGTCGGGGTCCATCGACTCCAGGCACAGCAGCTGCGCCATCACGTCGTTGGCCGAGGCGTCGTCGATCTGCACCCCGAGGAAGATCACCCGCTCCTCGAAGAGCTTGGCGTACGGGTCGTATTCGCGGATGCCCTGGGAGGTGCGCTCCACGAACCGCGGGACCACGTAACGGGCTTCGGCGTCGTTGGTCCGGTCGTAGAGGCCGCGGCCGGGAAGTTGTTCCCGGGAAGTTGTTCATTGGGGTGTTCACCATCCTGTGGCGATCTGTGGGCTGGAGGTCGGCTACGGGTGGGGCTCGGGGCTCAGGCCCCGGTGCCGCCGCCACCCGGGACGCTCGCGGCGGAGGTGATCACCTCGTCGATGAGGCCGTACTCCTTGGCCTCGTCGGCGGAGAACCAGCGGTCGCGGTCGGAGTCGCGGGTGATCTGCTCGACGGTCTGACCGGTGTGGAAGGCGGTCAGTTCGGCCATCCGCTTCTTGGTGTGCAGCAGCGCTCCGCGTGGATCTTGATGTCGGAGGCGGAACCCGCCAGACCGGCGGACGGCTGGTGGATGAGGATTTCGGCGTTCGGCAGCGCGAAGCGCTTGCCGGGGTACCGGCACTCAACAGGAACTGGCCCATGGAGGCGGCGAGGCCCATGGCGATGGTGACCACGTCGTTCTTGATGAACTGCATCGTGTCGTAGATCGCCATGCCGGCCGAGATCGAGCCGCCGGGGCTGTTGATGTAGAGGTTGATGTCCTTGTCCGGATCAGCGGCGAGCAGGAGCAGCTGCGCGGTGATCTTGTTGGCGATGTCGTCGTCGACCGGCTGGCCGAGGAAGATGATCCGCTCGCTGAGCAGCCGGTTGTAGACCTGGTCGCCGAGGCCACCGCCGAAGTTGGGCTCAGCGGCGCCGGAAGGCATCGGAAGCGTCACGTGTCCACCTGCTCATTTGTCGGACGGCCGCGGTGTGGAGCGGGCCGTCTAGAAGTGTCTTCGGTGTACTTACGGACCCTAACGCGCTGGTCGGCGGGCGCCATCCCGCATCGGGAACTGTTCGCTCTGAGCGCAGGTTCAAGGTCCCCGGAGCGCGAACGGGCCCGGACGTGTTCGCGCGACGTTCGGGCCCGTTCGTGACGGGTGCTGCGGGAGGGTCAGCCCTCGGTCTTCTCCTGCTTGTCCTGCGACTGCTCGGCGGCGGCCTCGGCCTCGGGCGCCTCCGGGGCGTCCTCGGCGGCGGCCTCGACGGTCTCGGCGGACTCGTCCGTCTCGTCCTCGTCGTCGTCCAGGTCGACCGGCTCGCCCTTGTCGTCCACGACCTTGGCGGCCTCGACGACGACCGCGAGGGCCTTGCCGCGGGCGACCTCGCCGACGAGCATCGGCACCTGGCCGCCCTCGACGACGGCCTGCGCGAACTGGTCGGGGCTCATGCCGGAGGACTGGGCACGGCGCATCAGGTGCTCGGTCAGCTCTTCCTGGCCGACCGACAGCTGCTCCTTGTTGACCAGCTCGTCCAGGACGAACTGGGTCTTGATGCCCTTCTCCGCCTGCTCCTTGGTCTCGGCCTCGAACTCCTCGGCCGTCTTCTCCTGCATCTCCAGGTAGGAGTCGAGGGTCAGGCCCATCTGACCGAGCTGGTGGTGCTCCAGGTTGTGCTTGCGGGTCTGGATCTCGTCCTCAAGGAGCTTCTCGGGGATCGGGACCTCGACCAGCTCCAGGAGGGCGTCGAGCACCTTCTCCTGGGCCTGGGTGGCCTGGTCGTACTTCTTCATCTGCTCCAGACGGCCGCGGCTGTCCGCACGCAGCTCGTCCAGGGTGTCGAACTCGCTCGCCAGCTGGGCGAAGTCGTCGTCCAGCTCGGGCAGTTCGCGGGACTTGACCTCGGAGACCTTGACGGTGACCTCGGCCTCCTTGCCCTTGGCGGAGCCGCCCTTCAGCTCGGAGGTGAAGGTGGCGCTGCCGCCGGCCTCCAGGCCGGTGACGGCCTCGTCCACGCCGTCGAGCAGCTCGCCCGAGCCGATGGTGTAGTTGACGCCCTGCGCGACGCCGTCCTCCAGCACCTCGCCGTCGACCTTGGCCTCCAGGTCGAGGGTGACCACGTCGCCCTCGGCCGCGGCACGCTCGACGGTCGAGGTGGTCGCGAAGCGCTCGCGCAGCTGCTCCACCGACTTGTCGATGTCCTCCTCGGAGACCTCGATCGCGTCGACCGTGACCTCGATACCGGAGTAGTCCGGGATCTCGATGGCCGGGCGGATGTCCACCTCGGCGGTGAAGGACAGCAGTTCGTTGTCCTTCAGCTCGGTGATGTCGACCTCGGGCTGGCCGAGCGGGTTGAGGTCACCCTCCTTGACCGCGTCGGTGTAGAACTTCGGGAGCGCGTCGTTGACGGCCTCCTCCAGCACCGCCCCGCGGCCGAACCGCTGGTCGATGACGCGGGCCGGGATCTTGCCCTTGCGGAAGCCGGGCACCGTGACCTGCTGGTTGATCTTCTTGTACGCCGCGTCGAGGCTGGGCTTGAGCTCCTCGAAGGGCACCTCGACAGTGAGCCGAACCCGGGTCGGGTTCAGGGTCTCCACGGCGCTCTTCACGGTTGGGTCTCCTTGGGGCTGACTTCTGGGGTTTCGCTTGGGTTTCAGCGGATCAGCGCCCGGAGAGACACACGGGCGCGCAGCTTGCATAGTAACCGCAAGCACGTCCGGCCCGACAAGACGATCTTGGCCTTACGGCGGTGGACGACGACGGACCATGGTGGTCGGGGTGGCCGGATTCGAACCGACGACCTTCCGCTCCCAAAGCGGACGCGCTACCAAGCTGCGCCACACCCGCTGGTGCGACACGTAGGGTACATGCCCAGCCGCCCCGGGCCGCCGCATTGACGGGGCGTGATGCCGTGTGCGAGGGAGTGCCGGAACCCGCTACGATGCAGTTCGCGCTCCGGCCGCCCCGCAGTTGAGGGCGGTGCGGTGGTGTACGCGGGCGTAGCTCAATGGTAGAGCCCCAGTCTTCCAAACTGGCTACGCGGGTTCGATTCCCGTCGCCCGCTCCATGGCAGCGGCCCGGTCCGAGGATCTTCGGACCGGGCCGCTCGCGTCGGGACCGGCCAGCCGAGGGTGTCGGCGGCCGACGATCGGGTCGACCGGCGGCGCCCCGGGTGGCCGGGCTTCAGAAGTTGATGTCGCCGATGGTGCGGGCCACGTTGTCGAGGGCGTCCTGGATGTCGGGCGCCGCGTCGGTCGAGGCGAGCAGGAAGCCGAAAAGAATGGCCACGAGGGCCGGACCCCACTTGACCTGGTTGTTACGGATCATCAGGGCAAGGATGATCCCAACCAGCAGCACCAATGACAGTGAAATGGCCACAACTGATCACTCACCCTCGATCGCCTTGCATCGCACCGAAACCGGAAGCACGCGACCTCGCACACCCCGCGGAGACCATCGTGCCACCAACTCCCTGCCCACTGGAGCCTGGTGGTCAATCGTCGGCCAACGACTTGTCTGTCGCGTACGCGGCGAATCAGACAGCCCCGAGGGGCACGGGTGACGCCCGCCACAATTCGGCCGGGTGGCCGTACGCCGAATTCGGAAGCGGCGGTCGAGGGACGCACGGCGCATTCCACATTTCCCACCGGCCCTTTCGGGGAATAACGCCC
Organism: Streptomyces sp. M19; assembly: GCA_038070365.1. Taxonomy (GTDB): domain Bacteria; phylum Actinomycetota; class Actinomycetes; order Streptomycetales; family Streptomycetaceae; genus Streptomyces. The sequence goes on from JAMYWE010000001.1 coordinate 2,968,892, forward strand.
CGACAATGAACCGTACATTCCACTTGAGTGGAACCCGAGGCATATGCCCTATTTAGCGGGCGCGAAATCCGGCAGATCGGTCAGCGGATACGGGAGGGTCCGGCAGCCCCGGGCGCCCGGGCCGCGCCGCCGGGTTTCGCCACCGGGCGCCGGAATGACGGAGAAGGGGCACGGGGCGCTTTAACCATGACGAGCATCACGGTTACCGCCCGGAGAGGTTTCACGCCGTTCCCGCCCTCGCGCGCGCGGTGAGCGCACGGGCGGTTTCCCCGGCTTCCGACGACCTGGCCCGCCCCAACTCCCCACGCCCGTACGGCCGACGGACGGTCGCGGCCCTTCGCCGGGGCGCACGACCCAGGCACCCCGGGGCACCGCCGTCACCGCGGGACGAGGCCGGAAACCGAGCGGCGACGGCCCCGTCGGCCACGCGCGAGCCCCGCCGACACCGGCGCTCGACCACGCCGGGGCGGACGGGCCCCGCGCTTCGGCCGTTCCGGTGCTTTCGGGCGTACGGAACGGGGCGGACGGCGGTCAGGGCCGCTACCGGGACCTCCGGGGCGGGCAAGACCCTGCGGATGGCTGAATGAAGCCTTCCATATATGGTTTGGTAAACTAACTACTGACACTTTCTTGACTCTCCCTTGACTCTTGGAGGGCCATCGGACACGCGGACACCCTGCTCGCCATGGGCGGCGCCTTCCTGGCGGCCGCCGTTCTCGCCCGACTCGGCGGCCGTATCGGGCTGCCCACCATCCCCTTGTTCATCCTCGCCGGGATCCTGCTCGGCCCGAACACCCCGGCCTTGAGGTCGTCTCCGACCCGCACGAACTGGAGATGCTCTCCGCCCTCGGGCTGGTGCTGCTGCTGTTCTACCTCGGCCTCGAATTCCACATGGACGACCTGAAGACCGGCGGCAAGAAGATGGCCGTCGCGGGCGGCGCGTACGTGGCGCTGAACGTCGGGGCGGGCCTCGGCTTCGGCTTCGCGCTCGGCTGGGGCACGTCCGAGGCGCTGGTGCTGGCCGGCGTGGTCGGCATCTCCTCGTCGGCGATCGTCACCAAGATCCTGGTCGACCTCGGACGCATCGGGAACATGGAGACCAAGCCGATCCTCGGCATCATCGTGGTTGAGGACATCTTCCTCGCGCTGTACCTCGCCGCCCTCCAGCCCGTGATCTCGGGCGCCGACAGCCTGGCGTCGGCCTCGGTGGACGCGGCGAAGGCGTTCGGGTTCCTGCTGCTGCTCGCGGTGGTGGCGCGCTGGGGCACGGGACTGGTGGGGAAGCTGTTCGCCACGCGGGACGACGAGTTGCTGGTGATCTCCTTCCTGGGCGCCGCGGTGTTCGTGGCGGGCGTCTCGAGTGGTTCGGGGTGGCCGACGCGATCGGCGCCTTCATGGTCGGCCTGATGCTCGGCAACACCGGCGCGGGCAAGCGGATCCTGGAGCTGGTGCACCCGCTGCGGGACGCGTTCGGCGCGATCTTCTTCTTCGCGTTCGGGCTGTCCATCGACCCCGGCGACCTGCCGTCGGTGGTCTGGCCGGTGCTGGCCGCGGTCGCTGTGACGTTCGTCATGAACGTGGCCGCCGGGCTCTTCGCGGCACGGGTGTACGGCTTCGGCGCGGGCCCGGCCGCGAACATCGCCACGACGCTGCTGGCGCGCGGGGAGTTCGCGCTGATCCTGGCGACGATGGCGGCCGCAGCGGGCTGGACCACCGGCTCTCGCCGTTCATCGCGGGCTACGTGCTCGTCCTCGCCGTCCTCGGGCCGCTGGCGGCGGGCCGGTCCTCGCTGCTGGCGGCGGCGCTGCGGCGGGTACGGCCGAGCGAGCGGCTCGCCCGGCGGTAGGCGGCGGGCCGTTCGGCAGGCGGTGGGCCGGGGCGCGGCGGGGTCGGCGGGGCGTGGACGAGGCCCCGGCGGCCGGAGCCCGGCGGCCGGGCGTCAGTCCCGGCAGATCAGCAGCAGCGCCCGGTCGTCGTTGACGTCCTTGGCGACGGCCTCGATCAAGTGCCAGGCCGCGCCGCCGATCCGGCCGCCACATAGCGGTCGGCCTCTCCGGTCAGCTTGTCCATGCCCTCGCTGATGTCCCGGTCGGCGGTCTCCACGAGCCCGTCCGTGAAGAGCATCAGCACGTCGCCGGGGCGCAGCGTGCCCTTGCTGGGGTGGAACTGCGCCCCGTCGTAGACCCGAGCAGCGGGCCGTCGGCCGACTTCTCCTCCCACCGGCCGGTGCCCGAGGAGAGCTGGAGCGCGGGCAGGTGCCCGGCCGAGAACAGTTCGAAGTCACCGCTGTCCAGGTCGAGTACGAGGTGCACGGAGGTGGCGAAGCCCTCGTCCCAGTCCTGCCGCAGCAGATAGCCGTTGGCGGCGGGCAGGAAGCCGTGCGGCGGCAGGGAGCCGAGCAGCCCGCCGAACGCGCCGGACAGCAGCAGCGCGCGGGAGGCGGCGTCCATGCCCTTGCCGGAGACGTCGGTGAGGACGACTTCCAGGGTGCGCCCGCCGCCCGTACGGGCCGCGACGACGAAGTCGCCGGAGAACGACTGGCCGCCCGCCGGGCGCAGCACCATCTCCCGGTGCCAGCCGCCCGGCAGGTCCGGCAGCTTGCTCTGCACCCGGATCCGCTCGCGCAGGTCGAACAGCATGGTCTGGCCGCGCCGCCAGGGCACCCGACGCGGCTGCGGAACTGGGCGATGAGCAGCCCGAAGAAGCCGACCGCGGCGACGACGAGGATGACACCGGGGTGACCCGGCTCGTGGAGTCCGCGTCGACCTCCGTATAGGGGCCGAGTACGGCCGACTCCACGATCAGGCCGCTGGCGGCGGCCGCGTACAGCGTGAGCAGGCTGGCCGGGCGGAGCACCAGGCCGCCCGCGACGATCGGCAGCACGAGGGCCGAGGGCGCGCACCAGTCGGACTGGGCGATGGTGCCCGCGGCGATGGCGGGGACGGCGAGCAGCAGCAGCGCGAGCGCGATACGGTCCGAGCCGCCGCCGCGGAAGTAGTCGACTCCGGCCTTGCGCACGCCGACCCGAGCCCGGTGCCACGCTTTCCGCATCCGGGCTGTCGGAGTGTCCACACCGCCAGTCATCGCATCGGGACCCTACCCACCCGTTCGGACGCGCGTCGATTCGTGGCGCGTCGAACCACCCACCGGAGTGGGCAATCGTAAGCGAAATTCGTTCGCCTGTCCGTTAACGCACTGGTAGGGATTGGAAGATGACAACAGAGTTGCGGCGGCTTTCTCCGGACGACTGGGACAAGTGGCACGGGTGCCTCGGCCGAGCGTTCGGTGGTGTCGACGCGCCTGAGGAGGACGAGCTGTACCGGGGTCTGGTCGAGCCGGAGCGCTCGATCGGCGCCTGGGACGGCGACGAAGTCGTCGGGACGGCCGGTGCCTTCAGCTTCCGGTTGTCCGTGCCCGGCGGTGCCGTGGTGCCCGTGGCGGGTGTCACCACCGTGAGCGTCGCCGCGACCCACCGGCGGCGCGGGTGCTGCGGTCCATGATGCGGCGGCTGACGGACGAGGTACGGGCCGCGGGCGAGCCGATGGCGGTGCTCACCGCCTCGGAACCGGCGATCTACGGCAGGTTCGGCTACGGCGCCGCGACCTACGTCCACCGCGCCGACATCGACACCGTGCGGGTCCGGCTGACCGTCCCGGAGGGCACCGACGACGTACGGCTGCGCGCCGTCGACCCCGAGGACGCCCTGGCCGCGTGCGAGGCGGTCTACGCCCGGCTGGTGACCGGCCGCCCGGGATGCTGGCCCGGCAGCCGGGCTGGGAGCGGATGCCGCTGCACGACCCGGCGAGCGAGCGCGCGGGGCCTCGCCGCTGTGGTGTGTGCTGGCCGAGGTGGGCGGCGAGACGGTCGGCTACGCGCGGTACGCGGTACGGCCCGCGTGGGACGACGCGGGCCCCAGGGGCGAGGTCGTGCTGCACGACCTGGAGGCGCTGGACCCGGTCGGCTACGCGGCGCTGTGGCGGTACCTGTTCGGCATCGACCTGACCTCGCGGCTGACCGTGCGCAGCTGTCCGGTCGACGCCCCTGGCAGTACATGGTCTCGGACATCAGGCGGTGCCGGGTCTCCTCCGGACTCGCTGTACGTGCGGCTGATCGACCTCGGCGAGGCGCTCCGGGCCCGTACGTACCGCGCGCCGGTGGATGTCGTCCTGGAGGTCGCCGACCCGTACTGCCCGTGGAACGAGGGCGGTGGCGGCTCACCGGCGACGCCAAGGGGCGTCCTGCGAGCGCACCGACGACGCGCCGGATCTGGCGCTGGGCGTACGGGAGTTGGGCGCCGCCTACCTCGGCGGTGCCGCTGGCGTCGCTGGCCGGGGCGGGGCTGGTCCGGGAGGTGCGCGGGGCGCGCTGGCGGAGGCGACGACGGCCTTCGGCAGCGACGTGGCGCCGTGGCTGCCGCACGGCTTCTGACGCGGAGGGCAGCGGGCGGGCCGGGTCGTTCGGGCCCGGCCTAGGGCCCGTCTTCACAGGGGCGGCCTGCTCCCGACGCCTGGCACGGCATCTCGCCGCGTTGTCGGGGTCGCCCGAGTACGACCCGGTACGAGGGCGACCCTCCGCCGTGCGATCTACCGCACCAGACGCCGCTCGCGGCCGGCCGCCCCTGTGAAGACGGACCCTGGCGGGCTGGCAGGCCGGGCACCAGAAGAGGTTGCGGGCGGCCAGTTCGGCGGTGCGGACCGGGCCGCCGCACACGTGGCACGGCATCGTCGCGCGCCGGTAGACGTAGACCTCTCCCCGTGGTCGTCGACGCGCGGCGGGCGCCCCATCGCCTCCGGGTGTGCTCCGGGCGCACCGTGTCGATACGCCCCAGGGCCACGCCCTCGCGCATGAGGGCGGCCAGGTCGGCCCAGACGGCGTCCCACTCGGCGCGACTCAGGTCGTGCCCGGGGCGGTAGGGGTCGATGCCCTGCCGGAAGAGGACCTCGGCGCGGTAGACGTTGCCGACGCCCGCGATGACCTTCTGGTCCATCAGCAGCGCGGCGACGCTGGTGCGGCTGCGGAGATCCGCGCCCAGGCGCGGTCGCCGTCGTCGGCGGGCGCAGCGGGTCCGGGCCGAGCCGCTCGCCCACGGTCTTCTTCTCGGCCTCGGTGATCAGCGCGCAGGTGGTGGGGCCGCGCAGCTCGGCGTAGTGGGCCCGGCCGCCGGGCCCACCGGTGAGGCGGAGCCGGATCTGGCCGACGGGGCGGGCGCCGGGCCGGTGCCGAAGGCGACCTTGCCGTACAGGCCGAGGTGGATGTGGACCCAGCCGACCGCCTCGAAGCCCAGGAACAGGTGCTTGCCGTGGGCGTCGGTGCCGCTCATCTCCTGCCCGTCGAGCAGCGCCGCCCCGTCCGCGAACTTGCCCTGCGGCTGGCGGCGCCGACCGGCCCACCGGCGAAGCGCTCCCGGAAGTCCAGCGCCAGCCGGTGGATGGTGTGCCCTTCGGGCATCAGCCGTGCTCGGGGTGGTGGGCCGGTACGGGCGGCAGCTCACCGGTGTTCTCGTAGTCGCTCAGCATGGCGATGCGGCGGGAGTGGCGCTCCTCGCCGGAGTACGGGGTCGCCAGGAAGATCTCGACGAACTTCGTCGCCTCCTCCCGGTGTGCATCCGGCCGCCGACGCTGATCACGTTGGCGTCGTTGTGCTCCCGGCCGAGGGCGGCGGTCTGCTCGCTCCAGGCCAGTACGGCCCGTACGCCCTTGACCTTGTTCGCCGCGATCTGCTCGCCGTTGCCCGAACCGCCGATCACGATGCCCAAACTGTCAGGGTCGGCGGCGGTCCGCTGGGCAGCGCGCAGGCAGAACGGGGGTAGTCGTCCTGGGCGTCGTAGACGTGCGGGCCGCAGTCGACGGGCTCGTGCCCGGCGGCGGTGAGCCACTGGACGAGGTGGTTCTTGAGTTCGAAACCGGCGTGATCGGAGCCGAGATAGACGCGCATGGCCCGAGTCTTTCACGCGCGCGTGCCGTGAGACGCCTCGGGTGGCAGGACAGGGCCCATATCAGTAAAGCGCGACAAAATCCAGAAGCTCAAATAAACCTCAAGTAACGATTTGATCTCAGGGCTGATCTTCGGCAGCCCCTGCGGTTCACTGACGGGCTCGTCCCCGGAGCGAAGGAACCGCATATGAGCGCACAACCGGAGACCTCCCGGCGTCCTCGGACACCGGGGTGGGACCCTCCCACTCCCCGACGAACTCAAGGCGGGGCTGAAGAACCGCCATCTGTCGATGATCGCCATCGGCGGTGTGATCGGTGCCGGGCTGTTCGTCGGCTCCAGCGCCGGTATCGCCAAGGCCGGGCCCGCCATCCTCGTCAGCTACGCGCTGGTCGGCCTGCTGGTCGTGCTCGTGATGCGGATGCTGGGTGAGATGGCCGCGGCCGACCCGGCCTCCGGGTCCTTCTCTGCGTACGCGGACCGGGCGCTCGGCCGCTGGGCCGGTTTCTCGATCGGCTGGCTGTACTGGTTCTTCTGGGTCGTGGTGCTGGCCGTCGAGGCCACCGCGGGCGCGGAGATCCTGGAGGGCTGGGTTCCGGCCGTGCCCCAGTGGGCGTGGGCGCTGATCGTCATGGTGGTGCTCACCGCCACCAACCTCGCCTCGGTCGCCTCGTACGGCGAGTTCGAGTTCTGGTTCGCCGGGATCAAGGTCGTCGCCATCGGCGCCTTCGTGATCATCGGCGGACTCGCGGTCTTCGGGGTGCTGCCCGGCTCCGACAACGAGGGCGCGGGCTTCGCGCACCTCTCCGACCACGGCGGCTTCATGCCCAACGGCGCGGGTCGATCCTCACCGGCATCCTCCTGGTCGTCTTCTCCTTCATGGGGAGCGAGATCGTCACCCTCGCCGCGGGCGAGTCCGCGGACCCGCAGCGCGCCGTCTCCCGGGCCACCAACAGCGTGATCTGGCGGATCGCCGTGTTCTACCTCGGCTCGATCTTCGTCGTGGTGACGCTGCTGCCCTGGGACTCCAAGGCCGTCGCCGACAAGGGCAGTTACGTCGCGTCGATGGAGTCCATCGGCATCCCGCACTCCGGCCAGGTGACGAACGTCATCGTGCTGACCGCCGTGCTCTCCTGTCTCAACTCCGGCCTCTACACCGCCTCCCGGATGGCGTTCTCGCTCGGGCAGCGCGGGACGCGCCGCGCGCCTTCGCGCGGACCAGCGCGCGCGGTGCCGCAGGCGGCGATCCTCGGGTCGGTCGTCTTCGGCTTCGTGGCCGTCTGGTTCAACTACCAGTGGCCGGACACGGTCTTCGAGTTCCTGCTGAACTCCTCCGGCGCCGTCGCCCTCTTCGTCTGGCTCGTCATCTGCTGCACCCAGCTGCGGATGCGCGGGATCATCCTCCGCGAGCGGCCGGAGCGGCTGGTCGTACGGATGTGGCTGTTCCCGTATCTGACCTGGGCGACGATCGGCATGATCCTGTTCGTGCTCGTCTACATGTTCACCGACGACGACGCGCGCGATCAGATGGTGCTGTCCACGCTGGTGGCCGTTCTCGTGGTCGGCTTCGCGCTGATACGCCAGCGGATCCGGCTCGGCGGCGACCGGAGCGCGGCGGCGACGGCGGACGGCGAGGCGGCGAAGGAGCCCGTGGACAGCGTCTGATCCCTTCTCCTTCCGTCCCTCTCCCCTTTTCCCTTCTCCTCTCTCTCTCCTCTTCAATGGCGCTCATCGCGCGCCTCGCGCTCAACGCGCGCCCGCACAACGCCGGTGCCCGCGCCCCTGGGACAAGGGGCGCGGGCACCGGCGCGTTCAGCGTGGGGCGCGCGTCAGCCGCGGCGGCCCAGCAGCCGCCAGGCGGTGGGCAGCGCGCCCATCGCGAGCGCGGCCTTAAGGAGGTCACCGATCAGGAAGGGCGTGAATCCGGCGGCGAGGGTCTCGCTGAGGGACAGGTGGAGGGAGAGCGCGAGGTAGGGAGGCCCACGGCGTAGACGAGCGCCAGGCCGATCGCCATCGTGCCCGCCATGCGCACCATCCCGCGGTCGCCGCCGCGCCGGGCGAGCGCGCCCACGGCGGTCGAGGCGAGCAGCATGCCCAGGACGTAACCGAAGGAGGGGCACCGGCCCCGAGCCGCCCTCGGCGAACCACGGCATGCCCGCGACGCCGACCAGCGCGTACAGCAGCAGGGACAGCAGGCCGCGCCCGGCGCCGAGCGAGGTGCCGACGAGCAGGGCGGCGAAGGTCTGACCGGTGACGGGCACGGGCGAGCCGGGCACGGGCAGGGCGATCTGCGCGGCGGCGCCGGTGAGCGCGGCACCGCCGACGATCAGCGCGGCGTCGCGCACCCGCGCGGAGGAGCGGACGGGGAAGAGCACATCGGCGAGGACGGTGCCGGTGGGGGCGGACGCGGAAGCGACGCTCATCGGGTCTCCGGTGTGAGATGGGACGACGGTTCGGGGACAGGCCGACGGTAACCCAGCCGCTTCGGTGTTCGATACCAGGCCATTACTGATCAACCTGTTGTCCTGAGCGAACAAGCCCGTTCACACTGAGGACGTTTTGGCCCACTCCCCTCTCACGATACGGATACGCCCCCATGAATCGCACCCTGACTCCCCACCTCCGGGCCGCCGCCCGGGAGCCCGGCGCTGTCGCGGGAGGTGGCGACTCCCCGGGGCGACGGCACGAGCCCGCTGGCCCACGGCCTCAAGCGGCGCCATCTGTCGATGATCGCCCTCGGCGGGTCATCGGCGCCGGGCTGTTCGTGGGCTCGGGCGAGGGCATCGCGGCCGCGGGCCCCTCGATCGTGCTCGCCTACGCGGCGTCCGGGCTGCTGGTGATGCTGATCATGCGCATGCTCGGCGAGATGTCCGCCGCCAACCCTCCTCGGGCTCCTTCTCCGTGCACGCCGAGCGGTCGATCGGCCCCTGGGCGGGCTTCACCGCGGGCTGGATGTTCTGGGCGCTGCTGTGCGTGGCCATCTCGGTCGAGGCGATCGGCGCGGCCGGGATCATGGTCGGCTGGTTCCCGGGCACCGAGGACTGGATGTGGGTCACCCTCTTCATGGCGGTCTTCTGCGCGACGAACCTCGCGGCCGTCGGCAACTTCGGTGAGTTCGAGTTCTGGTTCGCCGCGCTGAAGGTCACCGCGATCGTGCTCTTCCTGGTGCTGGGCGTGCTGGCCATCGCGGGCGTCCTGCCCGGGACCGACGCCCCGGCTCCAGCAACCTCACCGGCACCGGCGGCTTCTTCCCGCGCGGCACCGACGGCCTCATCATCGGCCTGCTGGCCTCGGTGTTCGCGTACGGCGGCCTGGAGACGGTGACCATCGCGGCGGCCGAGTCCGAGGACCCGGTGCGCGGCGTGGCGAGCGCCGTGCGCACCGCGATGTGGCGCATCGCGGTGTTCTACGTCGGCTCGATGCTGGTCGTGGTCACCCTGCTGCCCTGGAACGACCCGGCGGTGCTCGGCGACGGCCCGTACGTCGCCATGCTGAACCACCTCGACATCCCGGCCGCCGGGGAGATCATGAACGTGGTCATCCTCGCGGCCCTGCTCTCCGCGGTGAACGCCAACATCTACGGCGCCTCCCGGATGTCGTACTCCCTCGTGACGCGCGGCGAGGGCCCCGCGTTCCTGGCCCGGCTCAGCGGCGGCGTACCGCGGCTGACCGTGCTCGCCTCCTCCGTCTTCGGCTTCTGCGCCGTGCTGTTCAGCTACTGGTGGCCCGACACCGTCTTCAAGTGGCTGCTGAACATGGTCGGGGCGGCCGTCCTGGTGGTCTGGGCGTTCGTCGCGGTCGCCCAACTGCGCTCGCGCCGCCGCCTGGAGCGGGAGGAGCCGGAGCGGCTGGTGGTGCGCATGTGGCTGTTCCCGTATCTGACCTGGGTCGCGCTGGCAGGGATCGCCGGTGTGCTGGTGCTGATGCTGCGCGAGGACAACACGCGGACCCAGCTGTACTTCACCGCCGGGCTGGCGGTGGTGCTGTCGGCGATCGGCTGGGCACGGCAGCGGACGGCCCGCCGGAACCAGCCCGGGTAAGGCCGCCCTTACCCGGGTCGGTGCCCTTTGGTGTTAGCGTGCAGTTGCAAGAGACTTGCAATAAGCGGCGGAGGGCTTCGGCATGGCCATCTACACACTTCCTGAACTCCCTACGACTACGCGGCGCTGGCCCCGGTGATCAGCCCGGAGATCATCGAGCTGCACCACGACAAGCACCACGCCGCGTACGTGAAGGGCGCCAACGACACCCTCGAACAGCTCGCGGAGGCCCGCGACAAGGACCAGTGGGGCTCGATCAACGGACTGGAGAAGAACCTCGCCTTCCACCTCTCCGGCCACATCCTGCACAGCATCTACTGGCAGAACATGACCGGCGACGGCGGCGGCGAACCGCTGGACAAGGACGGGGTGGGCGAGTTGGCGGACGCGATCGCCGAGCACTTCGGCTCGTTCGCCGGTTTCCAGGCCCAGCTGACCAAGGCCGCGGCGACCACGCAGGGTCGGGCTGGGAGTGCTGGCGTACGAGCCGGTCAGCGCCCGGCTGGTGGTGGAGCAGGTCTACGACCACCAGGGCAACGTCGGCCAGGGCTCCGTGCCGATCCTGGTCTTCGACGCCTGGGAGCACGCCTTCTACCTCCAGTACAAGAACCAGAAGGTCGACTTCATCGAGGCCATGTGGCAGGTCGTCAACTGGCAGGACGTCGCGGCCCGTTACACGGCGGCCAAGGAGCGCGCCAACAACCTGCTGCTGGCACCGTAACGCCCCGGCCGTCCTGCTTCGTGATCGTCTTCTCACCCTTCACGGGGCAGGCGCGAGGGGAGCCCCGCGAGGACGTGACTCGCGGGGCTCCCCTGTTTCTACTTCCTGCCGCGTCTCCCCGGCCCAGGTCAGTCGAAGATGGGGCGCTCGGTGCGGGTGCGCTTGATCTCGTAGAAGCCCGGGATCGACGCCACCGCCAGCGTGCCGTCCCACAGCTTGCCGCCTGGTCGCCCTTGGGCGACGGGGTGACCACCGGGCCGAAGAAGGCGATCTGCTCGCCGTCGGAGCCCGGCACCGCGATGACCGGGTGCCGACCTCCTGGCCCACCAGGTCGATGCCCTCCTTGTGGGACGCGCGCAACCGCGTATCGTACTCGTCGGAGTCGGCGTAGTCCGCGAGGTCGGCCGGGAGGCCCACCTCCTCCAGGGCGGCCACGATCGTCTCGCGCTCACGCGGCAGGCCCTGGTTGTGGAAGCGGGTGCCGAGCGCGGTGTAGAGCGGGCCCAGCACCTCCTTGCCGTGCTTCTGCTCGGCGGCGATGACGACGCGGACCGGGCCCCACGCCGTGGTGCGCATCATCTCCTGGTAACTCTCCGGAAGCTCGTCGAGCTTCGGCTCGTTCAGCACGGCCAGGCTCATCACGTGCCAGCGCACCTCGACCGGGCGGACCTTCTCCACCTCCAGCATCCAGCGCGAGGTCAGCCACGCCCACGGACACAGCGGGTCGAACCAGAAGTCGGCGGGGTCTTCGCGGTGTCGGTCATGTCGGGCTCCTTGAAATATCGGCACGCCGGATGTCCGGTGACTGCATGCGGCAACACGGCGGGAGGCCGTGGTCATTCCCGTGTTCCCGGCCCCGTTTCCGCTGTCGGTGTCCCGTGACATGATTCCGCTGTCCGATATCCGAGACGACGAGGAGCCCTGGAGTGTCCGGCGAGAACCTGACCCGTGACGAGGCCCGCGCGCGGGCGAAGCTGCTGGCCGTGGACGCGTACGAGGTGGTTCTCGACCTGTCCTCGGCCCTCGGGAGGCCCCGGCGCACCGGGCGGCCCCGCACCTTCCGCTCGACGACGACCATCCGCTTCCGCTGCGCCGAGCCGGGGCCGAGAGCTTCGCGGACCTGCTGGCGCCCGCCGTGGACTCCGTCGTGCTCAACGGCCGCGCCCTGGACCCGGCCGCCGTCTTCGACGGCTCGCGGATCGCGCTCACGGACCTCGCCGCGGAGAACGAGCTGGTGGTGGACGCCGCTGCGCGTACAGCAGGACCGGCGAGGGGCTGCACCGCTTCGAGGACCCCGAGGACGGCCGCGTCTACCTCTACACGCACTACGAACCCGCCGACGCCCGCCGCGTCTTCGCCAACTTCGAGCAGCCCGACCTCAAGGCGCCCTTCACCTTCACCGTCACCGCGCCCGCCGACTGGACGGTGCTCAGCAACGGCGAGCGGGAGGGCGAGCCGGAGCCCGCCGGGGAGTCCACGGCCACCTGGCGCTTCGCGCCGACCAAGCCGATCGCGACGTACATCACGGCGGTCGTCGCGGGCCCTACCACCGCGCGCACGACCACTACCGCCGCACCCTCGACGACGGCCAGGTCCTGGACGTGCCGCTGAGCGCGCTGTGCCGCGCCCGCTCGCCAAGCACTTCGACGCGGACGACATCTTCACCGTCACCAAGCAGGGCCTGGACTTCTTCCACGACCACGTCGACTTCCCGTACCCTACGGCAAGTACGACCAGGCCTTCGTGCCGGAGTACAACATCGGCGCCATGGAGAACCCCGGCTGTGTCACCTTCCGCGAGGAGTTCGTCTTCCGCGGCAAGGTCACCGAGGCGTCGTACGAGAGCCGGGCGAACGTCATCCTGCACGAGATGGCGCACATGTGGTTCGGCGACCTGGTCACCCCGAGTGGTGGGACGACCTGTGGCTCAAGGAGTCCTTCGCCGACTTCATGGGCGCGTTCGCGCTGGTCGGGGCGACCCGCTTCACCGACGGCTGGATCACCTTCGCCAACCGGCGCAAGTCCTGGGCGTACCGGGCGGACCAGCTGCCCTCCACCCACCCGGTCACCGCGGACATCCGCGACCTGGAGGACGCCAAGCTCAACTTCGACGGCATCACGTACGCCAAGGGCGCCTCCGTCCTCAAGCAGCTCGTCGCGTACGTGGGCCAGGACGCCTTCCTGGAGGGCGCCCGGCGGTACTTCAAGCGCCACGCCTACGGCAACACCCGGCTCGCCGACCTGCTGGCCGTGCTGGAGGAGACCTCGGGCCGGGACATGGCCGCCTGGTCGAGCGCCTGGCTGGAGACCGCCGGGGTCAACTCCCTGACGCCGCAGGCGACATACGACGCCTCCGGCCGGATCACCGAACTGGCCGTGGTCCAGGAGGCGGACGACTCCACCCGCGGCTGCGCCCGCACCGGATCGCCGTCGGGCTCTACCGGCGGGACGCCGCCGCGGGCCGCGTCGAGCGGTACGCGCGCGTGGAGGCGGACGTCGACGGGGCCCGCACGGTGATCCGGAGCTGACCGGCGCGGAGCGGCCGGACCTGATCCTGGTCAACGACGACGACCTCACCTACGCCAAGATCCGCTTCGACGAGGTCTCCTGGAGACCCTGCGCGGCCACCTCGGCGAGCTGACCGACCCCTCGCCCGCGCGCTGGCCTGGTCGGCCGTGTGGAACCTGACCCGCGACGCGCTGATGCCCGCCGGTGACTACCTGGACCTGGTGCGGCGCTTCGCCGGGGCCGAGACCGACATCGGCGTGCTGCACATGGTCCAGGCGTGGGCCCTGACCGCCGTGCACCGGTACACGGCGCCGGAGCACCGCGCCGCCCACGAGCGGCAGGCCGCCGACGCCGCGCTGGGCGAGCTGCGCGCCGCGGCGCCCGGCAGCGGCCACCAGCTGGCCTGGCGCGCTACTTCGCCCAGCTCGCCTCCTCCGAGGCCGATCTGCGGCTGCTGCGCGGGCTGTTGGACGGCACCGCGGCCATCGACGGCCTGGACCTCGACCAGGAGCTGCGCTGGAGCCTCCTCGAACCGCTCGCCGCGCACGGCGAGGCCGACGAGGCGCTGATCGCCGCGGAGCTGGCCCGGACGACACCGCCTCCGGCAGGCGGCACCAGGTGCGGTGCCTGGCCGCGCGCCCTCGGCCGAGGTGAAGGCGGCGGCCTGGCGGTCGGTGGTGGAGTCCGACGAGCTGAGCAACGCGCTGGTGGAGGCCACGATCGCCGGGTTCTCGCGGCGCGGCCAGGGCGAGTTGCTCGCCCCGTACGCGCCGAAGTACTTCGCGGCCCTGGACCGGGTCTGGCGCGAGCGGACGATCGTGATCGCCATGGGGATCGTCAGCGGGCTCTTCCTCCGTGGTGGACGGCGAGGCGACGCTGGAGGCGACCGACGCCTGGCTGGCGGAGCACCCGGACGCGCCGCCCGCCCTGCGGCGGCTGGTCCTGGAGGAGCGGGACGACCTCGCGCGCGCGGTGCGGGCACAGGCGTGCGACGCGCGGGCGGCCGACTAGCCGCCGCCTCCCTCTCGCCGCTCTCCCCTCTCCCCGCCTTCTGCCCGACGCTGTCCCCGGTGGCCCGTCTCCGCGTCCGCGGGGCGGGCCACCGGGCGTCGGCTGGTGTCGGCGGGCCCACCTCGGCGTACGTCCCGACGGGCGGCGCCCGGCCGCCGCCCGTACTCTGCACCAGCGGCCCGCCGGTCGCCGGTCGCCACGGGAGGAGCACGATGAGCACAACGGACGCCGCGATCGTCGGCACGGGCCCCGGCGGCTCGCCGCCGCGGTGACCCTGGCCCGCGCCGGGCTGCGCGTCGAGCTGTACGAGGCCGCCGACACCATCGGCGGCGGGCTGCGCAGCACGCCGCTGTTCGACTCCGACGTGGTGCACGACATCTGCTCGGCCGTCCACCCGATGGCGCTCGCGTCCCGCTTCTTCCGCGAGTTCGACCTGCCGCGCGCGGCGTGGAGCTGCTCCAGCCGGACCTGCCGTACGCCCACCCGCTGGACGCCGGGCGGTCCGGGCTCGCCTTCCGCGACCTGGCCGCCACCGCCGAGCGCCTCGGGCGCGACGGGCCCAGGTGGCGGCGGCTGATGGAACCGCTGCTGGCGCACAGCCAGGACCTGGTGGACCTGATGCTGTCCGGGCAGCGCGGCAGGCCGCCGGGGTGCGCGCGGCGCTCGCGCTGGCGCCCGGATGCTGGCGTTCGGCTCCCCGTACGCGCGCCACGCGTTCACCACCGAGGAGGCCGGGGCGCTGTACGCCGGGGTCGCCGCGCACGCGGTGGGCGGCTGCCGAGCCTGGCCTCGGCGGCGGTCGCGCTGCTGCTGGGCCATCTGGCGCACGGCACCGGCTGGCCGCTGCCGCGCGGTGGCAGCGCGACCCTGGCCGAGGCGCTGGCCGCCGACATCGCCGCGCACGGCGGGTGTTCCACACCGGGCGGCGGATCCGCGACCTGGCCGAGGTGGGCCACGCCGACACCGTCTTCCTCGACACCGGCCCCAAGGAGTTCCTGGCGCTGGCGGGCGACCGGCTGCCGGTCCAGTACGGGACGCAGCTGCGGCGGTTCCGGTACGGGCCCGCCGCCGCCAAGGTCGACTTCCTGGTGTCGGAGCCGGTGCCGTGGACGGACCCCGAGGTGGGCCGGGCCGGGACCGTGCACATCGGCGGGACCCGGGCGCAGGTCTTCCGCCGGGAGACGCTGACGGCGCGCGGCAGGGCCGTCGACGAGCCGTTCGTGCTGCTGGTGGACCCGGCGGTCGCCGACCCGGGCGGGCCCGCCCCGGCAAGCGCCCGGTGTGGGCGTACGCGCACGTGCCGAACGGGTCGGACGCCGACCCGGTGCCGCTGGTCACCGCCCGTATCGAGCGGTACGCGCCGGGGTTCGCCGACACCGTGGTCGCGGCGCGGGGCATCAGCGGCCGGGACTTCGAGGTGTACAACCCGAACTACGTGGGCGGGGACATCCTCACCGGGGCGACCACGCTGACCCAGTCGGTGCTGCGGCCGGTGCCCCGGGTCGACCGTACCGCACCCCGCTGCCCGGGTGTACCTGTGCTCGGCGGCGACCCGCCGGGGCCCGGGTGCACGGCATGTCGGGCTACTTCGCGGCGCGTTCGGCGCTGCGCCGGGAGTACGGGTGGGCGATCCGCCGTCGCTGGCCCCGGCGGCTAGGGCCCACCGCCGTCAACTCACCTCTTGCGCAGCAGCAGTTCGGTGTTGCGGTCGGCCGGGTGCCCGCGAGGGCCTGCTGGCGCCCGGCGCGTTGAAGGCCAGCTCGCGGTAGAGGGCGGCGAGGCCGGTCTGGGAGAGGTCGGCGTAGTCCGTGCGGCGCGGCGCCGCCGACTCCACGAGCGTGGTGAACAGCGACAGCGTCCCGTCGTGGTTGTCCACCACCTCCACGATCCGGGCCAGTTGCGGGAAGTCGACGTGGGAGGCGGTGGTGATCTCCCAGAACGAGCCGCGCGGGGTGATCTCGTTCTGGTGGCTGTGCCCGTTGATCCAGGCCAGCACGCGCGGGTACCGCTGGAGCAGCGCGACCAGTTCGTCCCCGTCGTGCCGGGCCTCGCCGGGGCGGGCCGGGTCGCGGTTGAGGTTGTTC
Source organism: Streptomyces sp. M19 (assembly GCA_038070365.1). GTDB lineage: Bacteria > Actinomycetota > Actinomycetes > Streptomycetales > Streptomycetaceae > Streptomyces. The sequence goes on from JAMYWE010000001.1 coordinate 2,985,186, forward strand.
ATGCTGCGGCTGTAGTGGTGGCTGAAGATCAGCACGTACTCGTCCCGGTGGGCCTTCAGCGTCCGCTCCAGCCACTTCAGCTGGGCGGTGCCGAGGAGCCGGTGTAGTGGCCGCCGGGGTCGGTGGTGTCCAGGCTGATGCCGAGGACGTCGTCGGAGATCCGGAAGGTGTAGTACATCGTCGACGCGTCGAGGTTGTCGCGCGTGTAGCCGTGGCCGACCGGCCCGGCTCCGGCGTGGCGCGGGTCGAGGTGCGCGGTGAGGTAGTCGTGCGGCGTGTAGGGCGCGCGGCGCTCGTCGGGGTGACGGACCGCATCTTCTTCTCGTACGCCTTCAGCAGGCCCTTCATGTCGCTGCCGCGCGGGTCGGCGCCCTTGCGCTGCCCCTTGTAGAAGTCCTTCGCCTCGGCCGCGGAGACGAGTTGGAGCTTGCGGCCGCCGGTGGCGATCCCGGTGAGGTAGTCGCGGTCGAAGGCGTAGACGCCGCCGGACAGTTCGTCGTGGTTGCCGACGGTGGCGTACCACGGCAGCCGCAGGCCGGGGCTGTTGACGTCCTGTACGGCGGCGGCGAGGAAGCCCTCGATCCGCGGGAATCCGGCCTTCTTGTCGTCGTCGCGCAGGTCGCGCTCGGGTGCCAGAAGGCGGTCAGGCCGCTGTCCTGGACGCCCTCGTAGTGGCGCGGGTCGCCGGTGTTGGGGCTGATCCGGCCGCCGCTCATGGCGGTCAGGAACCATTCGAGTTCGACGCGCGCGTTGTTGTCGGTGTTGTCGCCGGTGGTCATCACGAACGACAGCGGGCGCCGGTCGCCGGTCCGCCGCGCAGCCCGTTGACCCGCTCGATCAGCGACACCACGCCGGGCAGCGTCAGCGCCTCGTGCGGGCGCCAGGCACCGGTGCGGCCCGAGCGCAGGAACTCATACCGCAGCGGGTGCTGCACGTCGCTCAGGTGCAGGTCGGTGAACTGCACGAACGAGGCGAGCGCGGTGCGCCGAGCCTCCCGGCCGCTCTTGCCGCCCGCCAGTTCGGTGCGTACCTCCGGGTCCAGGCCGGGCCGTCGCCCAGCCGCCGGTAGGCGCCGGACCGCGCGGCGCGGCGACCGACTCCAGCGTGGTGCCCGCCTTCGTCGGCGCGGACGGCGCGTCCAGGACCTGGCGGGCGGCGCCACGCGCGGCGGCGGGCTGGGTGGCGTTGGCCGAGTCGCTGCCGGGGCCGAAGGCAAGCCCGAGGCCGGTCGCGGCGGCCGCCGCTCCGGCGCCGGAGAGCAGCGTGCGGCGATCGAGAGCGGAGGCGGCGGACCGGATACGGGACATGGGGGTTCTCCCGAGTGGTGGCGCGGAGGCGGGTGGGGCGGGCCTGTGGTAGGGCCCTCACTCGGGATGGTTGGCAGCGGAGTGACCTGCGCGTGAACGAGGCGGCAACGTCCGCCGCCGATCAGCACACGTGGATCTTTGCCATGGCGAACGGTCATCCGTGCCTCATACGGCGGAGCGCGACCGCTCACTTCCGGTTCACTTTCCGGGGTACCGGTGGGTGCGAGCCGTCGTCACGGAGGCCACGTCCTGGGGGCGTAGGGGGACGGGGCAGGGTGAACCGGGCGGCGGTGCGGGCCGCGCGGCAGGACAGGGTGGGACCCGGGTGTCACGCGACGGCGGGGCGGGTGAAAGATCCCAACCGGCGCCACCCCCACCGTCACGAAAGGCACCACCCTTGCTCACCATGCTGGCAGCCCGGCTGCACCGCCCCACCGGCGCCCTCGCCCTCGACGAGATCCCGTCCCGCCCGGGCCCCGGCCAGGTCCGGGTCCGGGTCGAGGCGGCGGGCATCTGCCTGTCGGACCTCCACCTCATCGACGGCACCCTCCGCCCGGAGGGCGGCCCCGCACGCTCACCCTGGGCCACGAGGTCGCGGGCGTCATCGACGCGGTGGGCGCGGCGGTGCCGGAGGAGTGGCGGGAGGGCGGCGCGTCCTGCTCCAGGCGGGCCAGTCCTGCGGCACCTGCCGCGGGTGCCTGCGCGGCTACGGCGGCTGTGCCGAGCCGCTCACCCGCGGGATCCATCTCGACGGCGGCTGGGCGGAGTTCACCCTCGCCGAGCACCGCTCCCTGGTGCCCGTGCCGGACGGGCTGCCGCCGGAGCAGGCCGCGATCATCCCGGACGCGGTGTCCACCCCGTGGGCGGCGATCACCGCCACCGCGCGGGTGCGGCCCGCGCGGTCGGCGGGCGTGGGGCTCGGCGGACTCGGCGCGCACACCGTGCAGTTGCTGCGGTTCGCGGGGCCGCGCCGATCCTCGGCGTGGACCCGCTGCCGAGGCGCGCGCACGGGCGCTCGCGCTCGGCGCGGACCACGTGCTCGACCCGGACGAGCCCGGGTTCACCGACCGCGTGCTGGCGCTCACCGGCGGCCGGGGCCTGGAGGCGGCCTTCGACATGGCGGGGCCGCGCCGGTGCGGGAGCAGGCGCACGCGGTGCTCGCCCGGCACGGGCGCTGGTGCTGGTGGGGCTGGATCCGCACCCCTGGTGCTGACCGGGAGCACCCGGCTCAGCCACCACCGGCAGCAGGTCCGCGGCCACTTCGGCAGCGAACCCGCCCATCTGGAAGAGCTGGTGTCGCTCGTGGAACACGGTCGGCTGGACCTGTCCGGCTCGGTCAGCGACGTGCTGCCGCTGACCGAGGTGGAACGGGGCGTGGAGCGGCTGGTCCGCAAGGAGGGCAGCCCGGTCCGGCTGGTGCTGCGCCCCTGACGTTCCGCCGCCGCGCGGGCGTACGCGGCCGGGACCGGTGTCCCCGCCCGGACGTACGCGGCCGGGACCGGTGTCCCCGCCCGGGACGCCGGTCCCGGGCGGGCGGGCCCCTCACGTGCCCAACCCCACGTGGCCCCGCGCTGGCGGGTTTACGCCATCCCGCTGTTCGGGCCCGGGTAACTCTCCCCAAACGCCGGTCACTTCCTTCAATGTGATCGAACCGAAGCCACCGCATTCCGAACAAGGATGGTCATGTCCCAATCCCCGGAACCCTCCGCCACCCCACCCGCGCGCCGCGCGAGACGCTCGGTCCGTACAGCGATAGCCGTGGCCTGGCGGCGGCCCTGGCCGCCGCGGGCCCCGTCCCCGCCCTCGCCGCCTCCGGCGACGGCCCGTCGCCGACCTCCAGAAGGCCGCGCCGAAGAAACTCGGCGCGGCCGACGCCGCGTTGCTGGCCGACGCCAAGGCCGCGGGCGACAAGAGCGTCACGATGATGATCGCCACCGAGCCCGGTGAGACCGCGCGGGTCAGCGACCAACTCGACGCCGTACGCGGCGCCTCGGTCGGCAGGACGTACGACAAGCTCGGCTACGTCCGGGCCACCGTGCCCACCGGCCGGGCCGACGCCGCCATCGCCGCCGCCGTGAAACTGCCCTCCGTCCACGGCGTCGACCTGCGCCAGGAGATCGCGCTGCCGGACCCGACGCCCCGCGCCGACCGGGCCGAGGGCGCGCGGACCGCGAGCCCCGGCAGACGGAGAAGTACGCCGCCCCCGACGCCCGTACCCCGCGAAGAACCCGTACCAGCCCGCCTTCGAGACCGGTGCCGTCGACTTCGTCGAGGACCACCCCGAGTCCGACGGCCGCGGCGTGACCATCGGCATCCTCGACAGCGGCGTCGACCTCGGACACCCGGCGCTGCGGCGGACCACGACCGGCGCCCGCAAGGTCACCGACTGGGTGACCGCGACGGACCCGATCCTGGACGGCGACGCGACCTGGCGGCCGATGACCACCTCCGTGTCCGGCCCCTCCTTCTCCTTCAACGACCGCGCCTACACCGCCCCGCCCGGCGCGTACCAGGTCAGCCTGTTCCGCGAGAGCGCCACCAAGGGCGGCGACATGGCGGGCGACCTCAACCGCGACGGCGACACCACCGACTCCTGGGCGGTGCTGTACGACGCCGCGAAGGGCACCGTCCGCGTCGACCTCGACGACGACGGCGACTTCGGCGACGAGACGGCGATGACGCCGTACGGCGAGGACCACCAGGTCGGCTACTTCGGCACCGACGACCCGGACACCGCGATCGCCGAGCGCATTCCGTTCACCGTGGAGATCCGCCGGGACGTGCCGATGGATACCTACGGCGGCGACTGGACCGGCAAGAAGGCCGACTTCGTCAACATCGGCGTGGTCAGCAGCGAGCACGGCACCCACGTCGCGGGCATCACCGCCGCCCACGGCCTGTTCGGCGGCGCGATGAACGGCGCCGCGCCCGGCGCCCGGCTGGTCTCCTCCCGCGCCTGCACCTGGAGCGGCGGCTGCACCAACGTCGCCCTCACCGAGGGCATGATCGACCTGGTGGTGAACCGCGGCGTGGACGTGGTCAACATGTCCATCGGCGGGCTGCCCGCGCTCAACGACGGCAACAACGCCCGCGCCGAGCTGTACACCCGGCTCATCGACACCTACGGCGTGCAGCTGGTCATCTCCGCGGGCAACAGCGGCCCCGGCGCCAACACCATCGGCGACCCGGGCCTGGCCGACAAGGTCATCAGCGTCGGCGCGACCGCCTCCAAGGAGACCTGGGCCGCCAACTACGGCTCCGCCGTGGCGAGGAAGTACGCCGTGATGCCCTTCTCCTCGCGCGGCCCGCGCGAGGACGGCGGCCTCACCCCGACGCTCTCCGCCCCGGCGCGTCGATCAACACCATCCCCACCTGGGAGCCCGGCGCCCCGGTCGCCGAGGCGGGCTACCCGCTGCCGCCCGGCTACGGCATGCTCCAGGGCACCTCGATGGCCTCGCCGCAGGCCACCGGCGCCGTCGCGCTGCTGCTCTCGGCCGCGAAGCACCGGCGCCTGGACCTGACCCCCGCCGATCTGCGCACCGCGGTCACCAGCACCGCCACGCACATCCGCGGCGCCCAGGCGTACGAGGAGGGCGCCGGGCTCATCGACACCGCCGCCGCCTGGCACGCGATCCGCGGCGGCGCGACCGCCCACACCTACACGGTCAAGGCGCCGGTGGACACCGCGCTGTCCGACAGCCTCAGGACACCCGGCTTCGGCACCGGCGTGTACGACCGCGAGGGCGGCCTGCGGACCGGCCGGGCCCGGACGTACGAGATCACCCTCACCCGCACCTCAGGACCCGCCCGTGTGGTCCGCCACGAGCTGGACCTGCGGGGCGACGACGGCACGTTCGACCTGCCCGGCAGCGGCCGGGTCGGGCTGCCGCTGGACAAGCCGGTCACCGTGAAGCTGACCGCCAAGGCCCGTACCGCCGGTATCCACACCGCGATCCTGGAGCTGGACGACCCGGGCACCGAGGGCGTCGACCGGCAGATCATGGCCACCGTCGTCGCCTCCGAGCCGCTGGCCAGCCCTCGTACACCCGCGCCACCACCGGCTCGGTGCGACGCAACAGCACCACGTCGAGCTACGTGACCGTCCCCGAGGGCGCCAAGTCCCTCCAGATCGCGATGGACGGCCTGAAGGACGGCAGCCAGACCCGCTGGATCGCGATCAACCCGTACGGGGTGCCGGTCGACCCGACCGGGACGCCGTACTGCTACCCGAACTACCCCGACACCAGCTGCCGCGCCGACCTGCGCTCCTACGCCGACCCGTCCCGGGCGTGTGGGAGATCGAGGTCGAGTCGCGCCGTACCTCGCCGCTGCTGGACAACCCGTACACGGTCACCGCGACCGCGCTGGGCACCGCCTTCGACCCGGCCGAGCAGACCGTGGCCGAGGCGGAGGCGGGCGTGGCGACGCCCGTGGAGTGGCAGGTCACCAACGGGTACGCGGCCGTCGACGGCAGGCTCAGGGCGGGCCGCTGGCCTCGGCGCGGACCGAGCGCCCGACGATCGCCGACGGCGCGACGCGGACCGGCACGGTGGAGATCGGCGAGGGCGTCACCCGGCTCGACGTGGCCATCGGGTCGACCTCCGACGTCAAGGCCGACCTGGACCTGACCGTCTCGCTGGACGGCCGGGTCGTCGCCTCCTCCGCGGACGGCGACTCCGAGGAGGCGGTCAGCGTCGCCGACCCGGAGCCGGGCACGTACACCATCGAGGTGACCGCCTACTCCGTCCCTCGGGTACGACCGCCTACGACTACCGCGACGTCTACGCCTCACCCGCGCTGGGCGAGCTGCGGGTGGACGAGGAGCGGCCGGTGAAGCTCGCGAACGGGGCGTCGGCCGAGGTCGACGCGGAGGTGGTGGCCGAGGCCGCCGCCCCGAGGGCCGGTCCTTCCTCGGCGAGATCCGGCTGGTCAACACGGCGGGCACGGCCACCGGCGGAGCCACGGTAAAATTCGGAAGGTCTCCTCCTGAGTGCCTGAGACACTGGACGGCGGGCAGGCGTCCCGCCGTCCAGGCAGTCCAGCTACGGAGAGAGCAGATGAGGATCGGAATCGTCGGAGCGACCGGGCAGGTCGGCGGCGTGATGCGCAAGGTGCTCGCGGAGCGCGACCTCCCGGTGGCGGAACTGCGGCTGTTCGCCTCCGCACGCTCCGCGGGCGGACGATCGCCTGGCGCGGCGCGGACGTGACCGTCGAGGACGCGGCCACCGCCGACTACTCCGGTCTGGACATCGTGCTGTTCTCCGCGGGCGGCGCCACCTCCAGGGCGCTCGCCGAGAAGGTCGCGGCCGACGGCCCCGTCGTGATCGACAACTCCTCCGCCTGGCGCATGGACCCCGAGGTCCCGCTGGTGGTCGCCGAGGTCAACCCGGAGGCCGCGCGGCAGCGCCCCAAGGGCATCATCGCCAACCCGAACTGCACCACGATGGCCGCCATGCCCGTGCTGCGCCCGCTGCACGCCGAGGCGGGGCTGACCGCGCTGGTCGCCACGACCTACCAGGCCGTCTCCGGCTCCGGGCTCGCCGGAGTCGCCGAGCTGGACGGGCAGATCCGCAAGGCGGCCGACCAGGCGGCCGGGCTGACCCACGACGGGTCCGCCGTCGACTTCGCCGAGCCGTCGGTCTACGCCCGCCCCATCGCGTTCAACGTGCTGCCGCTCGCCGGGAAGATCGTCGAGGACGGGCGCGGCGAGACCGACGAGGAGCACAAGCTCCGCAACGAGAGCCGCAAGATTCTCGGGATCCCCGGGCTGAAGGTCTCCGGCACCTGCGTCCGCGTCCCGGTCTTCACCGGCCACTCGCTCCAGGTGAACGCGCGCTTCGACCGGCCGATCAGCGTCGAGCGCGCCTACGAGCTGCTGGCGGAGGCGCCCGGCGTCGCCCTCTCCGAGATCCCCACCCGCTCCAGGCGGCCGGACAGGACCCCAGCTACGTGGGGCGGATCCGGGCCGACGAGACCGTGGAGCACGGCCTGGCGCTGTTCCTCGCCAACGACAACCTCCGCAAGGGCGCCGCGCTCAACGCGGTGCAGATCGCGGAACTGGTCGCGGCGGAGGGCCAGTAGCACACCGGCCGCACCGCCATCACCGGATTCAGGCGGCCATTCCTGCCTTCTGTGGCCTTCCTCCGGCCCTTCCGGTGACCGGGCGCTCGACCCCGGTCACCGGAAGGCGCCGTGCGAGGATGGCCCCGGCTGACCACAGGACGTACCACCACATTGACGAAATGGGAGATGCCTACCGTGCCTGGCACCAACCTCACCCGGGAGGAGGCGCAGCAGCGGGCGCGCCTCCTGACCGTGGACGCGTACGAGATCGACCTCGACCTGAGCGGCGCCCAGGAGGGCGGCACGTACCGCTCGGTCACCCAGGTCCGCTTCGACGCCGCCGAGCCGGGTGCCGAGTCGTTCATCGACCTCGTCGCGCCGACCGTGCACGAGGTGGTGCTCAACGGCGACGCGCTCGACCCGGCCGAGGTCTTCAAGGACTCCCGTATCGCGCTCCCGGGCTGCTGGCGGGCCGCAACGAGCTGAAGGTCGTCGCCGACTGCGCGTACACCAACACCGGCGAGGGGCTGCACCGGTTCGTCGACCCGGTGGACCAGCAGGCGTATCTGTACACGCAGTTCGAGGTGCCCGACGCGCGCCGGGTGTTCGCCAGCTTCGAGCAGCCGGACCTCAAGGCGACCTTCCGGTTCACCGTGACCGCGCCCGAGGGCTGGACGGTGATCTCCAACTCGCCGACGCCCGAGTCCAAGGACAACGTCTGGCACTTCGAGCCGACGCCGCGCATCTCGACCTACATCACGGCCCTGATCGCCGGCCCGTACCACAGCGTGCACAGCAGCTGGGAGGGCGAGGGCCGCTCGGTGCCGCTGGGCATCTACTGCCGTCCTCGCTCGCCGAGTACCTCGACTCGGACGCGATCTTCGAGGTCACCCGGCAGGGCTTCGACTGGTTCCAGGAGAAGTTCGACTACGCGTACCCGTTCGCCAAGTACGACCAGCTGTTCGTGCCCGAGTTCAACGCGGGCGCGATGGAGAACGCGGGCGCCGTCACCATCCGCGACCAGTACGTCTTCCGCTCGAAGGTGACGGACGCGGCGTACGAGGTGCGCGCCGAGACCATCCTCCACGAGCTGGCCCACATGTGGTTCGGCGACCTGGTGACCATGGAGTGGTGGAACGACCTGTGGCTGAACGAGTCGTTCGCCACCTTCACCTCCATCGCCTGCCAGGCCGCGGCCCCGGCAGCCGCTGGCCGCACTCGTGGACCACCTTCGCCAACTCGATGAAGACGTGGGCCTACCGGCAGGACCAACTGCCCTCCACCCACCCGATCATGGCGGAGATCAACGACCTGGACGACGTCCTGGTCAACTTCGACGGCATCACGTACGCCAAGGGCGCCTCCGTCCTCAAGCAGCTCGTGGCGTACGTCGGCGAGGACGAGTTCTTCCGCGGCGTGCAGGCGTACTTCAAGCGCCACGCCTTCGGCAACACCCGGCTTGGCGACCTGCTCGGGGCGCTGGAGGAGACCAGCGGCCGGGACCTGAAGACCTGGTCGAAGAAGTGGCTGGAGACCGCGGGCATCAACATCCTGCGCCCGGAGATCACCACCGACGACTCGGGCAACGTCACCTCCTTCGCGGTGCGCCAGGAGGCCCCGGCCCTGCCTCCGGGCGCCAAGGGCGAGCCGGTGCTGCGCCCGCACCGCGTCGCCATCGGCTGCTACGACCTGGACGGCGACGGCAAGCTGGTCCGTACGAACCGGATCGAGCTGGACGTCGACGGCGAGCTGACCGAGGTGCCGTACGAGCCGGGCACCCGCGCCCCGCGGTGATCCTGCTCAACGACGACGACCTGTCGTACGCGAAGGTCCGGCTGGACCCGGACTCGCTGCGCGTGGTCACCGAACACCTCGGCGACTTCGCGGAGTCGCTGCCGCGCGCCCTGAGCTGGGCCTCGGCCTGGGACATGACCCGCGACGGGGAACTGGCCACCCGCGACTACCTGGAGCTGGTGCTCTCCGGCATCGCGAAGGAGTCGGACATCGGCGTCGTCCAGTCGCTGCACCGGCAGGTGAAGCTGGCCCTGGACCTGTACGCCGACCCGCTGTGGCGCGAGGCGGGCTGACCCGCTGGACGGACGCCACCCTGGCGCACCTGCGCGCCGCGGCGCCGGGCAGCGACCACCAGCTGGCGTGGGCCCGCGCCTTCACCGGCACGGCCAGGACCCCGGGCCAACTCGACCTGCTGGTCGGGCTGCTGGAGGGCACCGACACCATCGAGGGCCTGACGGTCGACACCGAGCTGCGCTGGGCGCTCGTCGAGCGGCTGGCGGCGGTCGGCCGGTACGACGAGGAGGAGATCGCGGCGGAGCTGGAGCGCGACAGGACCTCGGCGGGCGAGCGGCACGCGGCCACCGCGCGCCTCGCGGCCGACGCCGGAGGCGAAGGCCGAGGCGTGGGAGTCGGTCGTGGAGTCCGACAAGCTGCCGAACGCGGTGCAGGAGGCGGTCATCGGCGGCTTCGTCCAGACCGACCAGCGCGAACTGCTCAGCGCGTACACGGAGAAGTACTTCGCCGTGGTCAAGGACGTCTGGGACAGCCGCAGCCACGAGATGGCGCAGCAGATCGCGGTCGGCCTCTACCCGCGCTCCAGGTCTCCCAGGAGACCCTGGACGTCACGGACGCCTGGCTGGCCACGGCCGGGCCGAACGCGGCCCTGCGCCGCCTGGTCACCGAGACGCGGGCGGGCGTGGAGCGGGCGCTGCGCGCCCAGGCCGCGGACGCGGCGGCGGGCGCGTAGCAACGGCCCTTCGTACGATCGGAACACCGCCGGGCGGGCCTAGGGCCCGCCCGGCGGTGTTCCCGATCCGGGGTCAGGCGCGCGGCCCTGCGGGCCAGCAGCGCCTCGCGCCGCTCGTCGAACTTGACCGCCTGCTCGTCGAGTCCGCCCAGGAACAGGCCCAGTTCCTCCTGCGCCTTCAGCCCCTCCGGGCCCAGCCCGGACAGCTCCAGCGTCCTGAGGTAGCGCAGCACCGGCTGGAGCACGTCGTCGTGGTGGATGCGCAGGTTGTAGATGCCGCCGATGGCCATCCGGGCCGCCGCCCGCTCGAACCCGGGATGCCGTGCCCCGGCATCCGGAATCCCAGCACCACGTCCCGCACGGCCGCCATCGTCTGGTCGGGCGCCAGCTCGAACGCCTTCGCCAGCAGGTTCCGGTAGAAGACCATGTGCAGGTTCTCGTCGGTGGCGATCCGGGCCAGCATCCGGTCGCAGACCGGATCGCCGGAGTGGTGGCCGGTGTTGCGGTGGGATATCCGGGTGGCCAGCTCCTGGAAGGCGACGTACGCCACCGAGTGCAGCATGCTGTGCCCGTTGTCGGACTCGAAGCCCTCGCTCATGTGCCGCATCCGGAACCGCTCCAGCTCCACGGGGTCCACGGCCCGGGTGGTCAGCAGGTAGTCGCGCATGACGATGCCGTGCCGCCCTCCTCGGCGGTCCACCGGTGCACCCAGGTGCCCCACGCCCCGTCGCGCCCGAAGATGCTGGCGATCTCGTGGTGGTAGCTGGGCAGGTTGTCCTCGGTGAGGAGGTTGACCACCAGCGCGGTCCGGCCGATGTCGGTGACCTGGGACTGCTCGGGCGACCACGCCTCGCCGCCCATGACGCCGTCGAAGTCGCGCCCCTGGCTCCAGGGCACGTACTCGTGCGGCATCCACTCCTTGGCGGCCTTCAGATGGCGGTTGAGTTCGGCCTCGACGACCTCTTCGAGCGCGTACAGAAGCTTGGTGTCGCTCCACACGACCTGGCCGTCGCTGCGGGAAGGGTGAGGGTCACATCGGCTCCAGGGACGTCGTGCTCGCGGTTACGGTTACCTACGGGAGCGTAGGTTACGACGCCGTAGGTTAAGGCCGCTATAAACACCGGTCGCCGTCACGCCAATCCGGACACGACAAAGGCGCCCACGGGCCGTCATGGCCGGGGCGCCTGTGCGGAGAGATTCGTACGGAGAGGGGAGGAGCCGGTCAGCCGCTCTTGTGCTGCTTGCGCGACTTGTCCCCAGCATCACCAGTCCCGCGATCACCAGGAAGGCGAGGATCGGGCTGACGACGTAGAGACCCAGTGTCTCGACGACGCTCAGACCCGGCCCGGGTCGGCGCCGATCGTGTCCGCGAACGCGGGAGACGACAACAGCAGCATCAGCGTCGTTCCGGCGGACACGGCGCCGGCGCGCAGGGCGTTTTGTTGACCACACGCCCACGCTAGCGAACACCGTGCCGCGTCGCGCGGCCGGGGTCCCTCCGCGGCCGTCACCCGCCGCCGGGCCCCGGCGCCTTAAGGACGCGCACCGGCGCCTCAAGGACGCTCCGCGAGCCCCGCGCGGACCTCCTCCATCAGGGCGTGCAGCCGCGGGAGGCGGCCAGCCGCTCCAGCGCGACGGGGCGGCCCTCGGCGTCGGCGACCGGCAGCCGCCAGTTGGGGTACTGGTCCCAGGTGCCCGGCAGGTTCTGCGGGCGCCGGTCGCCCACCGCGTCCGGCAGCCAGACGCCCACCATGCGGGCCGGGTGCGCACCAGGAAGCGGTGCACGGCCCTGATCGCGCCCTCCTCGTCGCCGGAGCCCTCCGGCAGCAGCCCGAGGCGGCCCAGCAGCGCCAGCCACTCGGCGACCTCGGCGGCGTCCTCGGCCTCCTCCTCGACGAGCGGCCTGGTCAGCAGGCCGAGCCGGTGGCGCAGCCCGACGTGCTCGCCGGTGAGCCGGGCGGCGGTGCTCGGCAGGTCGTGGGTGGTGGCCGTGGCCAGGCAGTCCGCGCGCCAGCGCTCGGGCGGCAGCGGCCGGGCCCGCGGCGCGGCGCCGCCCCGTCCTCCGCCGACTCGACGGGCTCGGCGGGCTCGGCGGGCTCGGGGAGTTCGGGGACACAGCGGACTCGGCGGGCTCGGGGCTTCCGCGGCGGCCCAGTCGCGCTCGAACCACAGCACCGACGTGCCGAGCACCCGCGCCCCGCGAGAGCCTCGCGCACCCCGGCTCCACCGTGCCCAGGTCCTCCCCTATGACGACGGTGCCCGCTCGGTGCGCCTCCAGCGCCAGTACGCCGAGCATCGCCTCCGGGTCGTAGCGCACGTACGCCCCGGCCGTGGGCTGCCGCCCTCCGGGACCCACCAGAGCCGGAAGAGACCCATCACGTGGTCGATGCGCAGCGCCCCGCGTGCCGCAGCAGGCCCCGCAGCAGATCGCGGTACGGGCGTAGCCGGTGGCGGCCAGCGCGTCCGGGCGCCAGGGCGGCAGGCCCCAGTCCTGCCCCGGGAGTTGAAGGCGTCCGGGGCGCGCCGATCGACATGCCGGAGGCGAACGCGTCCTGGAGCGCCCAGGCGTCGGCGCCCGAGGGTGCACGCCCACCGCCAGGTCGTGGACGACGCCGACCGGCATGCCCGCGTCCTTCGCGGCACGCTGGGCGGCGCCCAGTTGGGCGTCGGTCAGCCAGGCCAGCCAGCTGTGGAAGTCGATCCGGTCCATGTGCTCGGCACGCGCGCGTGCCGACGCGGCGGACCGCGGGTCCTTCAGGCCGCCGGGCCAGCGCCGCCAGTCGGGCCCGTACGCCTCGGCCAGCGCGCACCAGGTGGCGTGGTCCTCCAGCGCCCGGCCGCTCCGGGCGAGGAAGTCGCAGTAGGCGGCGCGGCGGCCGGGGCCGAGCGGCACGGCCCACACCAGCTCCAGGGCCTCGCTCTTGAGCGCCCAGACCGCGTCCCGGTCGATCAGCGCGCCCTTGTCGAGGACGCCCTCGCGCAGGGCGGCGGCGCGCTCCAGGAGGGCGGCCACGCGCTCGCGCGCGGGCGCGTCCAGGTACGCGTACTCCGGCACGTCCTCCACCCGCAGGTAGACCGGGTCGGGGAAGCGGCGCGAGGAGGGCGGTACGGGGAGGGTCGGTCGGCGCCCGGGCACCGCCGCGTGCAGCGGGTTGATCTGCACGAAGCCCGCCCCGAGCGAGCGCCCCGACCAGGCGGCCAGCTCCGCGAGGTCGCCGAGGTCGCCCATGCCCCAGGAGCGGGCGGACAGCAGGGAGTACAGCTGGACCAGGAAGCCATGGCTCCGGCCGGTCGGCGCGGGCATCCGGTCGGGCACGACCAGGAGCGTGGCGAGGGCGCCCCGGCCGTCGGGGGCCTGGGCGTGCAGGGTGTGCCCGCCGAGCGGCAGCTCGGCCAGCCGGGCGCCGAGGGCGGGGCTCCACCGGCCGGGGTCCGCCACGTCCACGCGGCGCGCCCGCCGTCCTCCAGCTCCACCCGCAGCGAGGTGCCGTCCGGCACCTCCAGCCGGGCGGGCGGCCGGGACGGGCGACCACACAGGGCGGCAGCAGCCGGGAGCGCCGCTCCTCCTCGTGCCGCGCCAGGGCGGCGCGTACGGCGCGCGGGTCGAGGCGTCCACGCCGAGCGCGGCGAGGACGGTGACGACGGTGTCCTCGGACACCGGGACCGCACGGCCCGGGCGGGCTCGTACGAGGTGGCGACGCCGTGCAGCTCGGCCAGGCGCGCCCTGTCCATCAGCCCTCCACGCCCGTCTGCGCGGCCATCAGATCTCCATCGGCTCCGCGCCCGAGGCCTGGCCGGTGACGGCCGCGGTCGGTTCGCTGGTCAGCGGAAGTTCGGTGGCGAGCGGCGGCTCGCTGGTCAGCGGCGCCGCGTCGGCGAGCGGCGGCTCGCTGGTCAGGGTGGCTCGGCGCCACCGGCGGATCCGGAGCCCTCCAGCCCGCCGTCCGGGTAGGTCAGCTCGGCGAGCGGGTCGGGCTCGGTGCCCTCCCGGGTTTGGAGTGGTGGTCGAGCGCGGAGAGCAGAAGGTGCGCGGACGCGGCCACGAGGGCCTCCGTTGTGTTGGCGTTCGGGGTCAGCTCAGCTCTACCCACTCGCGGCAGACGCAGACGCAAACACATGCAGAACGTGTTCCACGTCACACCCGCCGAGGCAGGCGATTTGACGGCCGGAGGGGCGGAAAACACAGACCCTACGGGCTTCACGGGCTTCCCGACGTGAGAATTTCGGCGGCGCCCGCCGGTCCCGCGCCGCCGTGACCGAGCGCGACCGGGGCGGCGCCGGACGCGGAGCGGGCCCCGGCACCGGACGTAACCGGCGTACGGCGGCCCGGTGGACGGGCGGGGCGACCGGGATGACAATGGCCCGGATCCTCAGGCGGATATGCCGTCGATCCGGGCCATGGCGTCGTCCGCGCCATAGGGCTGTAGGTATGGCAGCCAGCGCGGGTCCCTATGGCCGGTGCCGATGATCCGCCAGGCCAGGCCCGACGGCGGCGCGGGTTGATGCCGCAGCCGCCAGCCGATCTCGGCCACGTGGCGGTCGGCCTTGACGTGATTGCAGCGGCGGCACGCCGCCACCACGTTCTCCCAGGTGTGCTGACCACCGCGGCTGCGCGGAATGACGTGGTCGACGCTGGTTGCGACGCCACCGCAGTACGCGCAGCGCCCGCCGTCGCGGGCGAACAGCGCCCGTCGGGTCAGCGGGACGGTGCCGCGAAAGGGCACCCTCACAAAACGCTTCAGTCGGACGACGCTGGGGCTGGGACGACAGTGGTCGCGCTGTGCATCAGGGCGCCTGAGTCCTCAAGGCTGATGGCCTTGTCGTTGAGGACGAGAACGAGCGCGCGGCGGAGCGGTACGACGCCGAGCGGCTCGTACGACGCGTTGAGGACCAGGACATGCGGCACGGGTGCCTCCTTGTACGCCGGCGGCGCGTGGCTCGCGCCGGGACGATCTCACCCAGTCTCCCTGAACCCTGGTCGGAGCGCCACCATCACAGGGTTAACGGTTGAAGGGCATTTCCGCCCCTTCGCACGGACCCCCGCCCCGCGCGCGGAGTTCGCGAGGACAGTGGCGAACCTCACGCGAGCGCCGCGTGAGGCGCCTCACACCTCCGCGCTCCCGTCCGTTCTGTCTCGAACAGAACGCCGGAGGCCCCTCCCTCCCGCTAACCTGAGCACGGTCCGCTTCGCGTCTTGTGTACGGACATGTCGCACACGAAGGGTTTCCGCTGTGTTCTGGGCCGCCACATGGGTAGCCGACGCCACGCCGCGCCCCGCCCGGGGAAGCCGGCGACGACAGCGTCAGCAACGCCGCCGGCTGGGTGGAGGAGAACTGGTCCACCTGGCTCAGCATCGGGCTGCGCATCCTGCTGATCGTGGTGATCGCGTTCCTGCTCCGGTCGCTGCTGCGCCGCTCCATCACCAAGCTGATAGAACGCATGAACCGCACCGCCCAGGCCGTCGACGGCACCGCCCTCGGCGGGCTTCTGGTGAACGCCGAACGGCGGCGGCAGCGGTCCGAGGCCATCGGCTCGGTGCTGCGCAGCGTCGCCTCGTTCCTGGTGCTCGGCACGGCCGGGCTGATGGTCCTGTCGACCCTTCAGATCAACCTGGCGCCCCTGCTGGCCAGCGCGGGCGTCGCGGGCGTGGCCATCGGCTTCGGCGCCCGCAACCTCGTCACCGACTTCCTCTCCGGCGTCTTCATGATCCTGGAGGACCAGTACGGGGTCGGCGACTCGATCGACGCGGGGTGGCTTCCGGCCAGGTGATAGAGGTCGGCCTGCGGGTGACCAAACTCCGCGGCGACGACGGGGAGATCTGGTACGTGCGCAACGGCGAGATCAAGCGGATCGGCAACCTCAGCCAGGGCTGGGCGACCGCCGCCGTCGACGTCGAGATCCGCGCCGAGGAGGACCTGGACCAGGTCCGTGCGGTGATCGCCCAGGTCGGCGAGGACATGTACAAGTCGGAGCCGTGGAACGAGCGGCTGTGGGAGCCGGTCGAGGTGCTGGGCCTGGACGCCGTCCACCTGGAGTCGGTGGTGCTGCGGGTCGCGGCGAAGACCATGCCCGGCAAGGCGGCGGGCGTGGAGCGCGAGTTGCGCTGGCGGATCAAGAAGGCCCTGGACGCCGTCGGGATCCGGCTGGTCGGCCCGCCCACCGGCGGCGCGGCGGACCCGGCCGCCGACCGGCCGGACGTCGGCGCCGCGCCGTCCGCCCTGTCCAACCCGGACTCGCCGCAGTCGGCCGCCGCCTCGCCCCTGCCGTCCCAGCCCGCGGCGCCGACGCCGAACACCCAGAAGTGAACGCGCGGACGTGAACGCGCCGACGTGAGACCGCCGTCGGGCTACGGCCCGCTGTGGATCAACGGCGCCCAGAGGTCGGGGCGGGTGGGGTACGCGGCCCGCAGGTCGTGGGTGACCCGGCGCAGTGCTCGGGCGACACCGACGGCGGCGGGCCCGGCGGGAGCGCCCGTAGAAGCCGCGGGCGGCGGTGGCGGCGATCTCGTCGTCCAGCGGCCACAGGGTCGCGATGACGTGCCGGAAACCCGCCAGTTGGAAGGCCGAGGCCAGGTGGATGGACTCGTCCGCGTGCCGCCACCCCGGTGGGCGGTCGAGCAGGCGGACAGGTAGGCGAGTTCGGCGTCGGCCAGCCGGAGCCCGCTGATCTCCGGGATGGTCAGGGTGGCGTCGTACAGCCGCAGTCCGCCTTGCGAGGGGCGGCGAGGTCGGCGGACGCGTGGCAGGCGAAGTGGGCCCAGGTGGCGCCCGGCAGTTCGGCCACCACCTGGCCGACCGTGGCGTCCTGGTCGGCCAGCAGCGGCGCGTCGGGGTCCTGGCCGTGCAGGTGGTCCGCCTCGGCGATGGTGCCGGGCAGATCGGGCAGGCCCGGGTGCGGGCGAGGGCGACGACGAGCCTGCGCCGGGTACGGGCCGCGGGCCGCCGGTGCGCGTGGGCGAGCGCCCGGAGCGTCGGGGTGTAGGAGGACACGACCGTGTCGAGGGCGCCGGGGCGGCCGGGTGCCCCGCCGCGTGCAGGGGAACAGGCCGAGGAGTCCGGTGGGCAGCCACCACACGCGGTGCTCGGGGGCGGTGGGCAGGGCGCGGACGACCGGTTCCACGACGGTGTCCCACAGCCAGCCCAGGACCTCGGTCAGCACGTCGCGCCGCTGGGCCCCGGCGAGGACGTGCGTGGCATGGATGGCCTCCAGCAGCGCGTTGCCGTAGGCCCGTACGTCGCTGTGGGCGAGGTCCGGCAGGGCACCGCCACCGGGTCCGCGTCGGCGCGGACGAGGACCGCGTCCCCGCGCCGCCGCCCGGAGTTGACCATGACCACGGTGCCGTCGCCCGCCGCCGCCCGCAGGTCGGCCAGGCGCGGCGGCAGGAGGAAGCGGCGGAAGGCGGGGCGCGGCGGATCTCGGCCAGCAGCGCGTCGTGCCGGGCCCACCCGCGCCCGCGCCTCGGTCGGGCCGGGCGTGGGCCGGTTCAGCTCGTCGCGGACCTGCCGGAAGGCCCCGGCGAGTTCGGGCAGCGCCCGGTCCAGCGCGGTCAGGTCGGTACGGGAGTCCAACTGGGCGGCGAGCAGCACCCCGGCCCAGCTCCGCGGTCTCCACCGCCCGCGGGGTCGTCCACCGCGCAGTGGGCGGCGACGGCCTCGCCCACCAGGCCGAGATGGCTGCCCAGCCGGTGCTCCCGGTCGCTCCAGTCGGCGTCCCGGGTGGTCGTCGTCGGCAGCAGCGCCACGGCGGCGTCCAGGACCCGCGCGGCGACGGCGTGCTCCCCATGGCGTGCGCGAGCGTCCCCACCGACTGCCCGGCCCAGACCCGGTCCCGCGGCGCTCCCGCGACCGCCGCGGCGACGTACCGGACCAGCGTGTCCAGCGCCGCGCGGCCGGGCGGCGGCGCCCGTGCTCCAGACCCAGCAGATGGGCGTGGCCGAGGTTGGACAGGAAGACCGCGCGTCTGGCGTGTTCCTCGGTACGGCGGCGAGCACCTCCTCGAAGAGGCGTACCGCCCGCGCCAGGTCGGCGGGCGCCTCGCTGTCCTCGTACTGGTGCGCGTAGGCGGCGGCGAGGTCGGACAGCGCGGCGGGCCGCTTGGCGTATCCCTCCGGAAGGTCCGCGACGGCGCGTTCGTACAGGGCGATCGCCCGCTTCAGATCGGCGGGCGCTCCGGCGCTCGCGAAGCGGTCGAGGTGGGCGTGGCCGAGTTCCGCGAGCCGGATCGGCCGGTCGGGGCGCCGTCGGGGTGGCGGCGAGCGCCTGCTCCAGAAGGTCGATCCCGTGATCCAGCAGGGCGGGGCTCCGCCGCGGCCGTGCCGCAGCAGGTGGGCGATGCCGAGGTTGGCCAGGATCGCGGAGCGCGCGATGTGTCCGCGCGGCACCCCGGCAGGGCCTGTCGTCCCAGCTCGATCGCGCGGTCCAGGTCGGCCAGGACCCCGCCCGACTCGAAGCGTTCGACGTAGGCGCGCCCCAGGTCGGTCGCCTGCGTCGGGGCCTCGGGTGCCCGTGCGGCAGGGTCGACGCGGCCCGTTCGAGCAGGGTGATCGCCCGGTTCAGGTCGGCGGCCGTGCCGTGGCGCTCGTAACGCTCCCGGAGCACCACGCCGAGGTTGCACAGCCGCTGGGGAAGAGCGGGGTCCGCGTCCGGGTGGCGGTCACCCCTGCCCGATGACGTCGATCGCCCGGTCCAGGTCGTCGGTCGCCCCGGTGTGCCGGAAGCGGGACAGGTGGGCGAGGCCGAGGTTGGACACCCGGACCGCCCGGCGCGGGTCGTCCTCCGGGGTCATGGCGACGGCCTGTTCCTGGAGCCGGACGGACCGGTCGAGGTCGTCCGCCGACGCCTGGGACTCGTAGCGGTACAGGTGGGCGCCGCCCAGGTTGGACAGGATGCCCGCCCGGTCCGGCCCCTCGGCGCGGGTGATCGCCAGCGCCTGTTCGAGGTGCCCGACCGCGCGGTCGAGGTCGGCGGGCCGTCCGCGGCGGCGGTACCGCTCCCGGCAGGCGAAGCCGAGATTGCTCAGCGCGACGGTTTGTTGGTCGTCGTCGGTGGCCGAGGACACCGCCCGCTCAAGGAATCCGGTCGCCTGGTCCAGGTCGTCGAGCGCGCCCAGGGCCCCGAAGCGCTCCCGGTGGGCGAGGCCGAGCCGGATCAGCCGGGCCGGACGCTCGGGGTCGCGGTCGGGGTGTGCGCCAGCGCGAGCGTGAAGCAGGTGATCGCCTGGTCGATGTTGTCGGCCCCGTCGCCCCGCCGGTAGCGCTCCAGCCACTCCATGCCCAGGTCGTCCATCGGCCGGGGCCCGGACGTCCCGCGCGCTCTGCCACGTCGCCACATCCGCCCCATCGGACCGGCTCACCTGGCGGTCAGGCCCGCGCGGTGGGCGCGGGCGAAGAGCCTGGCCGCGCAGACGTGGCAGGCCAGCCAGCCGTCCCTGTCCGGGCGGGGCGGGGCGGCCGGGGCGGCGTCGAGCACTCCGTGGGCGCGGAGTTCGGCCATCCGGTCCGGGGGACGGTGAAGCCCAACTCGCCCTTGTACATCCGCTTCTCGCAGAGGTCGCAGTCGTCGACGACCGGTTCGGGCGTCACGCTCGCGGGCCAGCGGCCGTAGACCTGCTCCCACCCGCGGCGGCGAACAGCACGCATCCGTTGGGGTCCACCTTGCCCGTACCGGGGGCTTGGTGTTGCTGACGGCGTGCGCCCGCGCGACGTCGCGGTCGAAGACGAACATCTCGCCGCACTCCTCGCAGACGCTCCACGGGGTGCGGTCACGGGCCTTCATCCGCACGGTCTCCTGGAACAGCGCCTGACGTGCCACGTCGTCCATGCGCATGGCGTCCGCCAACGGCTTGGTGTGGGTGAAGGAGAGCTTCCAGTACGCCTGGGAGAGCACGATCTGCCGGGTGGCCAGGAAGTATCCGTCCGTGCGGACGAGGGGTGACGCAGCAGTCACAGACTCCGACGGACGCGGCACCGACGAACCCGGGGCGCAGAATCCTCTTGAACCATCGCCATCGCACTGATCGTCCCTCCCGCCGACCGCCCCGGCCGCGACGGGACCCATGGGTCCGACGGCCCCCAGGGGCGTCAACTCACGCCAAAGGTAGCGGAGTTGGAGCGAGCGGAGGGGCAAGTCGGGCCGGAGTGGCGCGCTGTGTCGACGAGACGGGAGGCACAGGGCGGGAGCGGAGGGGCGGCGCGGGCGGGAGCAGAGCAGGCGGCGCGGGTGGGAGGGGACAGGCTGGCGCGTGCCCGACCGGTGGGCGGGCACGGCGCCGGGCCGGGCAGCCGTCACCGGCCGCCCTTGCCCGCGCTGTCCTGACGGCTCTGTTCGTTGCGCTTGGCATTGTCCTTGCCCAGCCGGTCGTCCCTGCGGTCGTTGGCGCCGGGATTCTTCGCCGTGGTCATGGAGCACCTCCCGCGTTACTTCTCGCCTTTCGCTCTGCTTTCCGATGAGGCGTCCGTCAAACCCGCCGGGGCGCTCGCGAAGTGAAAGAAGAGTGACGAAAGAAGCGTCACACCGGTTGGCGGCGGGAAATTTTCTTTCACCGGGCGATTCCGCCGCCCGTCGCCGAGTTGGCCCGGCCGCGCGGCGGTGAGATAGCGGGTGAGCATGGCCACGAGTTCGTTTTCCAGACGGGCGACGTCAATGGGCTCGGGGTCGGCGACGAGGTGGTGCACGAGGAGTTCGATCGCGCTGACGACGAGCCGGGCCGCGGTGTCGACGTCCTCCACGTGGACCTCGGGGTGGCCGCCGAACAGTTCGCGGGCCTGGGCGACGCGCTCCCGGTGGTGGCCGGAGACCCGGTCCCACAGCTCGGCGGAGCGGGCGCCTGCTCGACCATCACCCGCAGGAGCTGGGGTCGTCGAGGTGGTTGTCGATGGCGGTCCGTACGTAGCCGCGGATGATCCCCTCGACGGAGTCGGCGTCCGGTCGTGCTCGTACCGGCTGACGGCGGCGGCGCCGCGGTCGAGGTGCCGGGACAGCAGCTCGACCAGGATGGCGTCCTTGTTCGGGTAGTACTGGTACAGCGAGCCGATCGAGATCCGGGCCCGCTCGGCGATCCGGTTGGTGGTCCCGGCGGCGTACCCGTAGTCGGCGAAAACGTGAGCAGCGGCGGTGAGGATGCGCTGCCTGGTGAGTTCGGCCCGGAGCTGACGGGGCTGTTTACGTGGGTGGAGACGGCGTTTCTCCGAGGGCACGGCACCTCCTGGACGGCTGCGGGAACGCGAGTAGCGCGGGAAGCGAGCAATTGCTCAGAATACCTGCATGAGCTGGGCCGGAGCGGCCGTACGGCGGCCATGGGGCGGCCCGTGCGGCGCTCCGGCCGACCCGCGACCGCGGGCCCCGGCCGCACCAGGAGGGAGCCAGTGATGACGCAGATCCGTACGCGCCCAGGCGGGTGCCGTGGGAGGAGGTCCGGGCGCGGCTCGGGGAGCCCGAGGAGATGGTCCGGCACAAGGTCCGCGACCGCGTCGACCACTACTCCCACCTCTTCATCGCCCACTCCCCTTCATGGCGCTGGCCACGGCGGACGCGACCGGGCTCGCCGACTGCTCGCCGCGCGGCGACTACCCGGGTTCGTGAAGGTCCTCGACGAGCACACGCTCGCCGTGCCCGACCGGCCCGGCAACAAGATCGCCGACTCCTTCCGCAACCTCGCCGAGAACGACGGGGTCGGGCTGCTGTTCCTCATCCCCGGCGTCTCCGAGGTGCTGCGGGTCAACGGCCGCGCGTACGCCACCGACGAGCCCGACGTGCTGGCCAGGATGCAGACCGAGGCCAAGCGGCCGGTGCTGGCGATCGTCGTGGAGGTCGCGGAGGCGTACTTCCACTGCGGGCGCGCGCTGCTGCGCTCGCGGCTGTGGGATCCGGCGAGCCAGGCGCTCGCCGACGAACTGCCGCCGGTGGGCGAGGTCGCCGCCGCCCAGATGGGACTCGACATCGACCCGGCGCTGCTCCAGCAGGGCCTGGAAGCCAGTTACCGGCGCCTGTACTGACCGACGTGCCGCCCGCGCCCGGAGCGGCCGAGCGGCCGAGAGAAAGACGGAATCGCGATGCAGCGGACCATTCTCGACCGCGTGGACCGGGTCGCCGAGGAGGTCGTCTCCCTCGAACTGCGGGCCGCCGACGGCCCGTTGGCGCCCTGGGAGCCGGGGCGCACATCGACCTGGCGCTGCCGAACTGGCTGGTGCGGCAGTACTCGCTGTGCGGGGACCCGGCCGACCGGGACCGCTACCGGGTCGCGGTCCGCGACGACCCGCTGAGCCGGGGCGGCTCGGAGTACGTCCACCGGTTCCTGCGGCAGGGGCGCACGCTGGAGGTGTCGGCGCCGCGCAACAACTTCCCGCTGGTGTGCGCGCCGGAGTACCTCTTCCTCGCGGGTGGCATCGGCATCACCGCGCTCGCCCCGATGCTGCGGGCCGCCGTGGCGGCGGGGCGGCGGCGACGCTGGTCTACGTGGGCAGGTCGCGCGCGGCCATGCCGTTCGCCGACGAGCTGTGCGCGGCGTACGGCGCGCGGGTGCGGATCGTGGCGACCGGGCGGGAGGGCAGGCCCGACCTGGCCGCGCTGGCGGCGGCGCTCGGGCCGGACGCGCTGGTCTACTGCTGCGGCCCCGCCCCGATGCTCGACGCGGCGCGAGCCGCGTTCCGCCCGAGGCGCTGCACGTGGAGCGATTCCGCCCGGCGGAAAGGGAGTTCGCGCCCGACACCGCCTTCGAGGTGGAGTGCGCCCGCTCGGGCGGCACGGTGCGGGTCGAGGCCGACGAGTCGCTGCTCGACGCGCTGCGGCACGCCGGGCACCGCGTGCCGTCCGGGTGCCGCGAGGGCGTCTGCGGCAGTTGCGACGTCCCCGTCGTCGGCGGGGAGCCCGAGCACCGGGACGACATCGGCGCGCCCGCCGGGCACATGTACCCCTGCGTGTCCCGGGCCCGCTCCCCGGCTCGTCCTGGACCTCTGAGACCTCGCCCTCGCCGAGAAGCACCCGCTCGCCCCGGCCGGATTTCGGCCGGGGCGACGCGTCGTCAGGACCCGGCCTTTCCCGCGGCATTCGCCCGGCCGGATTTCCGTCGTTCCCGAGCACCCGAACCGAGCCATTCCCGGCGGGGCGATACGACCGATACGCCGCCCTCTACCACCCCTAGGCCGTCCGTGCGCCCTTGACGGTCGGGACAGACCCCACAAGGCTCATGCAAGTTCGCGTAAGCCGCTCGACGCCGGAGGTAATCATGGCATTACGGTTCATTGGTATTGACCCGGAAACCGGGCAGCAGGGCTCCCCACCGTGTGGGTGGACGAGGAGAGCCGGGAACTGGTGTTCCAGGGCTGGAAGCCGGACGAGAAGCTGGAGGCGGAGTGCGCGGCGTTCGAGGTTCCCGGCCACGCGCCGGGTATTCCCTCGCACGAGGCGGTGATTCGCATTCCGGCCCGCATGGTGCCAATGCTCAGGGAGGCATGCGATGTCGCAGAACGAACCGGGTTTTGACGAGTTGCTGGCGGCGGCCTGGCGTTCGGCGGTGCACCTGGAGATGCGCGACGCGTACAGCGTGGGGACGAGGCACCCGACTTCGAGAGGTGGCGGCGCACGGGGTACGCGACGTGGACCCCGACTCGACGTACTGGGCGCCCTGGGTGACGCTGATCCGGCGTACGGTCGCCCGGGGCGTCGCCGTCCGCCGCGCCGGGTGGTCTCCGAACCGGTCAGCGACTACATCCGCTACGAGCACGCGGGGACGTCGGTGAATCTCGGGGCCGGGAGCAGGTCCGCTGGCTGCCGCGCAGACATTCCTCGGACATCGCCCTGCCGGGAAACGACTGCTGGGTGTTCGATGGGGAATCGTGCTCTTCAACCACTTCTCGGGAAACGGCGACTGGTCGGAGCCCGGCTGGGAGGTGCGTACCGAACCCGCTGTGGTGCGATTGGCCGTGAGCGCGTTCGAGACCGTATGGGAGCGCGCCGTTCCACACGAGAAGTACTCGGTCTGACCGGACGAGACACCAAAGAGCCCATTCGATGTCCGCATCCCCTCATCCAGCGCCCAGGCCGCCCGCGAGGTCCTCGCGGCACGCCTGGGGAACTGCGCCGAGACGCCGAACTGACCGGGCACGAGCTGGCCCTGCGGTGCGGCTGGAGCCCGGCGAAGTCCTCGCGCATCGAGCGGGCCCGCACGCCCGCCTCCGACTCCGACATCCGGGCCTGGTGCGCGGCCTGCGACGCCGAGGACCAGGCGGAGGACCTCATCGCCGCCAACCGTCAGGCCGACCACATGTACGTCAACTGGAAGAAGCTGCACCGGCACGGCATGCGACGGGCCCAGGAGGAGGTCGTCCCGCTGTACGAGACGACCCGGCACTTCCGCGTGTACTGCTCGAACGTCGTGCCGGGCATGCTTCAGACGGAGGCGTACGCGACGGCCCTGCTCTCGACGATCGCCCACTTCCAGGGCACGCCGGACGACTCGGGGCAGGCGGCGGCCTCCCGGGTGGACCGCTCGCGCGTGGTCCACGAGGGCAACCACCGCTTCGCGCTGCTCCTGGAGCAGACGGTGCTGCACTACCGCATCGGCGACCTGGCGACCATGACCGGCCAACTGCGGCACCTGCTCGCGGTCATGGCGCTCCCCAACGTCAGCCTCGGCGTCATCCCGTTCACCGCGCGGCGGCAGGTGTGGCCCCTGGAGGCGTTCTACCTCTTCGACGACGCGCGGGCGAGCGTCGAACTCCTCACGGCCGCGGTGAACATCTCCACGCCCAGCGAGATCGCCGCGTACACCAAGGCGTTCTCGGAACTGTCGCGCATAGCGGTGCACGGCGCGGAGGCACGCGCCCTGATCACCGAGGCGATCGACACATGCCGGTAATCCCCATGCAACGTCATGCAAGACCGTGGACCCGCCACGGGCGGGCTTCGTAGCGTCGTGGGCATGACGGACGACGAGGGCCCTCGCAGGCTGAAGCTGCTCGGTGGTGCGCGCCTGGCGGAGGACGGCAGGATCGCGATCTCGGCGATGGTCTTCCGCGGCCCCTGCACGTCGCCACGGAGGAGGTCTTCCTCAGCGTCGACGACGCCGCGGTCCTCCAGGCCCAGCTCTCCCGGGCGCTCGACGGGCACGCGTCCCGGGCCGCGGAGCGGCGGCGCCGCCGGACGACCGGCACGAGCGGGAGCACGCGCGGACGCGCTCCGGATTCTGAGCGCCCGGGGCCCTCGGGCACGAGGCGCGCCGTGGCCCGTCGGACACGGGCGCCGTCATCTCCGCAGCGGCGCAGCCACTCGGGCGTGTAGCACGGCAGGTGGCCGTGCTTGACGAGCACGCCCTGACCGTCCTTCCTGACCATGTAGTCGAGGAAGCTCGCCGTGAGGAGCCCGGGTCCGGGTGGCCGTGGGTGTACGCGTACTCGATCTCCGTGAAGGGTAGCCGCTCGCCGACGGCCTCGGCCGACGTCGGCGCCTCGCCGTTGATGCGCAGGGTGTGCAGCCCCTTGGCGGAGGCGGCGGCCTGGGCGGCGGCGAGTTCGCCGTATCCGATGGCGCCGGGGTGTCGGCCACGGTCTTCAGGACCTCCGGGGTGCTGTCGAGTTCACAGCGCACGACGCGGTCGGAGTCGGCGTTCTTGGTCGCGCAGTCGCGGGAGGTGAACGCGGGCTCGGCCTGGCCGCCGAGGACCTTGCGGCGGAAGAGTTCGCGGGTGCCGGAGTCGGCGTCCCGGCTGACGAGGCGGATCGGCAGCCGGGGCCGCCGAGTTCGTGCCAGTCGAGGACGTCGCCGTGGTAGATCCGGCGGATCTGGTCCAGGGTCAGGGTGTCCAGCGTGACCCGCTCGTTGACGACCAGCGCGAAGGCGGCCAGCGCGGTCCGTTCGCCGGTGAGCCGTGAGCCCTCCGGAGCCGGGCCGTCGGACAGGGCGATGAGCGCGGGGTGGTGCCGGGCGCGGCCTCCGCCCCGCGCGGCTCAGCTCGCGCAGCCCCTCGTTGCTGCCCCGCGCCCGGACGCCGACGTGCGAGCCGGGGCAGTCGTGGGTGTAGTCCTCGGCGAGGTCGGTGGCGGCCGGTCGCAGGGCCGTGGAGCCGACGACGGTGAGCGTGCCCTTGGCGCAGCCGAGCGGCGACGGGTGTCCTCGCGCACGGTGATGACGACGGTGGCCAGGATCGTCACGCACACCGTGAGCAGCACCGTGATCCAGCGGGCGGGCCTGCTGAACAGGGGCGGGTGTCGTCGACCGTCGTGCTCCGGTTGGGGTCACCGCGCCGTCCCGGATGCCGCCGGTGAGGCGGACCGGGTTGCCGACGCCGCCGCCGGTGAGCAGCACGAGCAGCTTGTAGTGCTGGCCGCGGTTGAGCGGGACGCGCGGGAGGTGGACGCTGCCGCCGCCCTGCGCCATGCCGCCCACCGCGGTGAAGTACTCCATCAGGTGCTCGGCGTCGGAGGACTGGGTGACCGAGACGCCGCGGACGGTACGGCCGGTGAAGACCGCGGTCAGGCCGCGCAGCTGGTCGCGGCTGGTGTAGTCGGTCTCGCTGATGCTCATCGCGCCGTCGTTCTCGACGCGGAGCAGGACGAGCGTGGCGTCGGACATGTCGGGCAGGTCGTTGAACAGGCCGAGCCGCGCGCTGGCCGGGCCCGGTCGCCCGTCGCGGTGGTCGTCGCCTATCGCGGTGTCCATCTGCACGCGGTAGCCGATGCTGCGGTGATTGGGCACCCGGCGCTCGTACCAGACCACGGCGAAGGACGCGACCAGGCCGAGCAGTGCGGTGAGGATGGCCACGACGTTCTCCGCGGTGAACCACTCCATTGCTATCGCCCCGTATGAGTGTTCGGTCACCGTAGGAGGCGGTGGAGGCGGATGGGGCACGGTTTCTGTCTGGTCGTCAGCTGTTCGCCGGGGTTCGCCGGAGGTCACCGCTCCGCCCGACCCATTGACTGGGCCACGGATCGCCCCTTACCGTCCTGTTCACCAATAGGAAAGTTTCTTAACAGAGCACATCCCGCACGTGCGATCGCGAGATCGGGGCACCCGCCATGGCCGTACCACCCGGACCCACCTCCGGCACCCGGGCACGCCCGCGTGCTGCGTGCCATGAACGACCGGGCCGCGCTGGAGCTGCTGGTGGCGCACGGGCCGCTGACCCGGACCCGGCTGGGCGAGCTGACCGGCCTGTCCAAGCCGACCGCGTCGCAGTTGCTGACCCGGCTGGAGGCGGCCGGGCTGGTACGGGTCACCGGGCGGGCCACCGGCCGCCCCGGCCCAACGCCCAGCTGTACGAGATCAATCCGGCCGCCGCGCACGTGGCGGCCCTGAAGGTGTCGCCCGACGGGATCACGGCGCTGGTCGCGGACATCACCGGCGCGGTCGTCGGCGAGCACCGGATCACCGCCGAGGCGACCGACGAGCGCGTACGCGCCAGAACCCGGAGCTGGTCGTCGAGGCCGTCACCGGGGCGCTGGCCGCCGCGGACCTGGCGCCGGACGCGCTGCACCGGACGGTCATCGGGACCCCGGCGCGCTCGACCCGCGCACCGGGGAGCTGCGGTACGCGCCGCACCTGCCGGGCTGGCTGTCGCGCACGGTGCGCCAGGACCTGGCCGAGGCGCTGGGCACCCCGTGGTCATCGAGAACGACGTCAACCTCGCGGCGGTCGCCGAGCAGCACCACGGCACGGCGCAGGACTTCGACGACTTCGTGCTGGTGTGGGCCGACGACGGCGTCGGCGCCGCGGTCGTGCTGGCGGCACCCGCTGCGCGGGCGACCGGCGGCGCGGGCGAGATCGGCTACATGCCGCTGCCGGGGCGCCCTGGCGCGTGGCGGGCCCGAGGCCACGACCGGGCCGGACGGCGGCGGCGGGTTCCAGATGCTGGTGTCCTCGCCCGCGGTGGTCGCGCTGGCCCGCCAGAAGGGCCTCGACGCGCCGGGCGCCGCCGAGGCGCTGGCCCTGGCGGCCCGGACCCCGGCGCCGGGGACGAGGTGCTGACCGAGCTGGCCCGACGGCTGGCCACCGGACTCGCCTCCGTGGTCGCGGTGGTGGACCCGGAGCTGGTCGTGCTCTCGGGGAGGTCGCGCAGGGCGGCGGGGAGGCCCTGCGGGCGCTGGTGGAGGCCGAGTTGACCGGTCTCGCGCTGCCCCGGCCGCGGCTGCGGCTGAGCGACATCGAGGGGACCCGATCCTCATCGGCGCGCTCCGTACGGCGCTCGCCGACGCCCGCCACACCGTCTTCGACACCCACTGACCGAGCCGAGGCACCCGCGTTCCCCGACGCCGGGCGCGGACGCACGGAACAGCCCACGCGGCACCCGCACCGCCGCTTCCCCTGCCGTATCCGCAGCAAAGGAAGTTTCCCCATGCCGCGAAGGCCCCTATCCCGAAAGCCCACGCCACGCATATCGGCGCCACGCAGATCCGCGCCGCGAGGCCCGGGCGCGAAGGCCCACGGCACGCAGGCCCGCCGCTCTCGCGTCCGTGCTCGCGGCCTCCGCGCTGATCCTCGCGGGCTGCGCCAATCCGCCCCGGGCAGCGCCGAGGACGACCCGACCAAGCCCGTCACCCTCAAGTTCTGGCACGGCTGGTCCAATCCGGGTGAGGTCAAGGCGATCAACGACAGCATCGACCGCTTCGAGGAAGCCCATCCGAACATCCACGTCAAGGCGACCGGGAACGTCACCGACGAGTCGGTGAACCAGGCGCTGCGGGCGGGGAGCAACGGGCCCGACGTCGTGTCCTCGTTCACCACGCAGAACGTCGGCCAGTACTGCTCGTCGGGCATGTGGGTCGACCTGGACCCGTTCATGCGGAAGTCCGGGATGGACAAGGAGAAGGTCTTCCCGAAGACCCTGCTCGACTACACCGCGTACGAGGGTTCCCAGTGCGCGCTGCCGCTGCTCGCCGACGCGTTCGGGATGTACTACAACAAGGACGCGTTCAAGGAGGCCGGTATCGACCGGCCGCCGCGGACCATGTCGGAGCTGAGGCGCGACGCGGTCAAACTGACCGAACGGAAGAAGGACGGCGGATACGAACGGGTCGGCGTCATGCCGAACTTCCACCTCTACCAGAACGCCCCGGACCGCCTCTTCGCCCAGTGGGGACCCACGTATTTCGGCAAGGACGGCAAGGCCCGGCTGGCGAAGGGCACCGAGGCGCGGGACTTCTTCCGCACCCAGCGCGGACTGATCGAGGCCCAGGGCGGCTACGGGGCGCTGGAGAGGTTCCGGCAGACCTTCGGTGACGAGATGTCCTCGCAGAACGCCTTTCTCACCGGGAAAATCGCCATGCACCTGGACGGCGAATGGCGCGGGCTGATGCTCGACGAGGCCAAGGCGCCCTTCCACTGGGGCACCGCGCCCATGCCGGTGCCCGACGACCAGGCGGAGACCTACGGCCGCGGCTATCTCACCGGCACGGTGGTCGGCGTGGCCCGCAGCGGCAAGCACCAGAACGCGGCCTGGGAACTGGTGAAGTTCCTGACCTCCGACACCGACCAGGTCGTGAGGTTCGCCAACGCCATTCACAACGTGCCCTCCACGAAGGCGGCGCTGGCCTCCCGGAACTGGACGCCGACCCGACGTTCCGCACCTTCCTCGACATCGCGAAGAACCCGCACAGCCAGGCCATGCCGCCGTCCGTCAACGGCGGGATGTACGTCAGCGCGCTCGCCGACTTCGCGTACGACGCGGAGGCGGGCAAGGTGGGCGACCTCGACAAGGGGCTGCGGAAACTCGATGACCGGATAGACGCCGACAATCTCCAGTCGCGGAACTGACGGAGTCTCGACATGGCCCCTGCGACCACCACCTCCCCGCCCTGCGCCGCAAACACCGCCGGGAACGGCTGCGCACGCTGGGATTCCTCTCCCCTGGCTGATCGGGTTCTCCGTCTTCTTCGGCTATCCGCTCATCGCCACCGTCTATTTCTCCTTCATGCACTACAACCAGATCGAGTCCCCGAGTTTCGTGGGGCTGCGCAACTGGCGTTACGTGCTGGAGCAGATGCCGCTGTTCGGCCCGGCGCTGTGGAACACGCTGTGGCTCGTCGTCGTCATGGTCGCCCTGCGGGTGGTCTTCGGCATCGGCGTCGGCCTGCTCGTCACCAAGATCAAGACCGGGGTGGGGCTGTTCCGCACCGCCTTCTACCTCCCGTACCTGGCGCCGCCGGTCGCCGCGACCGTCGCGTTCGTCTTCCTGCTCAACCCCGGCACCGGGCCGGTCAACGAACTCCTCGGCTCGATCGGCATCCCGGCGCCCAACTGGTTCAACGACCCCACTGGGCCAAGCCGTCGCTGGTGCTGCTCTCGCTGTGGGGCATCGGCGACCTCATGGTCATCTTCATGGCCGCGCTGCTGGACGTGCCGCGGGAGCAGTACGAGGCCGCGGAGCTGGACGGGCGGGCGCCGTCGCGACGTTCCGCTTCGTCACCTGGCCGAACATCACCCCGATCGTGATGTTCGCGGTCGTGACCGGGGTCGTGCAGACCATGCAGTAC
Source organism: Streptomyces sp. M19 (assembly GCA_038070365.1). GTDB lineage: Bacteria > Actinomycetota > Actinomycetes > Streptomycetales > Streptomycetaceae > Streptomyces. Next base: position 3,015,778 of record JAMYWE010000001.1, read on the forward strand.
TACACACAGGCGCTGGTCGCCGGGAAGCTCGCCTCCGGGGTGAGCATCGGGCCCGGCACGGTCATCCAACCCGGCTACCCCGACCACTCCACGCTCACCGTGCCGCAGCTGATCTACTCGCTCGGCTTCCAGAACTTCAACACCGGCGCCGCCTGCGCTCTCTCGCTCGTGCTCTTCGCGATCGCGATGGCCGTGACGTCGCTGCTGATGCGCAAGCGTGCCGGACTGCTGACGGCGGAGGACTGAGAACTCTGATGACGACGCCGACGACGCCCACGCTCACCGCCGCCTCCGGGCCGCTCGCCCCGGCCGACCGCCGCCCGCCACCGCCCGCCGCGCGCCGCCGGGCCGTGCTGCACTGGATCGCCGTGCACGCCGTGGCGCTCGCCGCCGCGCTGTTCTTCGTGCTCCCTTCGTCTTCGTGTTCCTGACCTCCGTGATGAGCGACGGCCGGGCGCTCAGCGGCTCGCTGTGGCCGCACGAGTGGCACTGGTCCAACTACGCGGACGTCTGGCACACCCCGGCTTCCTCACCTGGTGGCGCAACTCGCTGCTGTACGCCGGGCTCGGCACCGTGTTCACCGTCTGCTCGTCCGTGCCGGTCGCGTACGCGCTGGCCAGTTCCGCTTCCGCGGGCGGCGCACGGCGATGATGATGGTGATCTCCACGATGATGCTGCCGCCGCAGGTCATCGTGATCCCGATGTACCTGGTGTGGGCCCAGCAGTTCCACCTGTCGGGTTCGCTGTGGCCGCTGATCGTCCCGATGGCGTTCGGCGACGCGTACTCCATCTTCCTGCTGCGGCAGTTCCTGCTGACGATCCCCAAGGAGTACGTGGAGTCGGCGCGGATCGACGGCTGCGGCGAGCTGCGGACGCTGCTGCGGATCGTGGTGCCGATGGCCAAGCCCGGGATCGCCGCCGTCGCGCTGTTCCAGTTCTTCTACTGCTGGAACGACTACTTCGGGCCGCAGGTCTACGCCGCGCAGAACCCGGGCGCCTGGACGCTCAGTTACGGCCTGGAGAGCTTCAAGAGCGCCCACAGCGTCAACTGGAACCTCACGATGGCCGCGACCGTGCTGGTCATGGCGCCCGTCATCGTCATCTTCTTCTTCGCACAGAAAGCCTTCGTCGAAGGCGTCACACTGACGGGAGTCAAGGGTTGAAGCTCGCAGTCGTAGGTGGCGGTTCCACCTACACCCCGAACTCGTCGACGGCTTCGCGCGGTTGCGCGACACGCTGCCGGTGGAGGAACTGGTGCTGATCGACCCGGCCGCCGACCGGCTCGGCCTGGTCGGCGGGCTCGCCCGGCGGATCTTCGCACGGCAGGGCCACCCGGGCGCGTCAGCTGGACCGACGACCTGGACGCGGGCATCGACGGCGCCGACGCGGTGCTGCTGCAACTGCGCGTCGGCGGGCAGGCGGCCCGCAACCAGGACGAGACCTGGCCGCTGGAGTGCGGTTGCGTGGGCCAGGAGACCACCGGCGCGGGCGGGTTGGCCAAGGCGCTGCGCACCGTCCCGGTGGTGCTGGACATCGCCGAACGGGTGCGCCGCCGCAACCCGACGCCTGGATCGTGGACTTCACCAACCCCGTCGGGATCGTGACCCGGGCGCTGCTGACCGAGGGCCACCGGGCCGTCGGGCTGTGCAACGTCGCGATCGGCTTCCAGCGCAAGTTCGCCCGGCTGCTGGACGTGGCGCCCGCGCGGGTCTCCCTGGAGCACGTGGGGCTGAACCACCTCACCTGGGAGCGCGGGGTGCGGGTCGACGGCGAGGAGGTGCTGCCGCGGCTGATCGCCGAGCACGGCGACGCCATCGCCGAGGACCTGCGCATGCCGCGCGAGCTGGTCGAGCGGCTCGGCGTCGTCCCTCGTACTACCTGCGGTACTTCTACCAGCACGACGCCGTCGTACGGGAGTCGCGGACCAAGCCGTCGCGCGCGGCCGAGGTCGCGGCCATCGAGAAGGAGTTGCTGGAGATGTACGCCGACCCGGCGCTGGACGAGAAGCCCGAGCTGCTCGGCCGCCGCGGCGGCGCCTTCTACCCGAGGCCGCCGTCGACCTCACCTCCGCGCTGCTGCGCGACACCGGTGACGTGCGGGTCGTCAACACCCTCAACAACGGCACACTGCCCTTCCTCCCCGACGACGCCGTGGTCGAGGTCCCGGCGGCCGTCGACGCGGACGGCGCGCACCCACTGCCCGTACGCCCCTTGAGCCGCTGTTCGCGGGGCTGGTCGCGCACGTCACCGCGTACGAGGACCTGGCCCTTCAGGCGGCGCTCAAGGGCGGCCGGGAGCGAGTGTTCGACGCGCTCCTCGCGCACCCGCTCATCGGCCAGATCGAGTACGCGCAGGCGCTGACCGACTCCTCGTCGCACACAACCGGGAGCACCTGGCGTGGGCCTGACGCATTCCGTGCTGGCCGTCGACGCGGGCAACAGCAAGACGGACGTGGCCCTGATCGGCCCCGACGGGCGGTGCTCGGCACCGCCCGCGGCGGCGGCTTCCACCACCGGTGGTGGGCGCCGGGCCCGCCGTCGCCGGGCTGGCGCCGCTGGTCGCCGAGGCGGCCCGGCAGGCGGGCGCGAGCGGCCCGGTCCACGTGGAGCACGTCGCGGCGTGCCTGGCCAACGCCGATCTGCCGGTCGAGGAGGAGCGGTTGACGGCGGCGCTGGCGGAACGCGGCTGGGGCCGCAGCGTCACCGTCGCCAACGACACCTTCGCGCTGCTGCGCGCGGGCGTGCCGGACGGCGGCGAACCGGTGGGCGTGGCCGTGGTGTGCGGCGCGGGCATCAACTGCGCGGGCCTGGGCCCCGGCGGCACGGTCGCCCGCTACCCGCGATCGGCCGGATATCCGGCGACTGGGGCGGCGGCGGCCACCTGTCGGAGGAGGCGCTGTGGTGGGCCGCGCGCGCCGAGGACGGCCGCGGCGAACCGACCGAGCTGGCACGCGCGCTGCCCGCGCACTTCGGCCTGACCACCATGTACGAGCTGATCGAGGCGCTGCACCTGGGGCAGCTGCGAGGCGATCGGCGGCACGAGCTGACGCCGGTGCTGTTCGCGGTGGCCGAGGCGGGTGACGCGGTGGCCCGCGCGGTCGTCGAGCGGCAGGCCGAGGAGATCGTCACCATGGCGGCGGTCCTGCTGGGCCGCCTCGGACTGCTGGAGGCGGAGGTTCCGGTGATCCTCGGCGGCGGGTCCTGGCGGCCCGGCGGCCCTGCTGGACGACCGGGTGCGCGAGTCGCTCGCGCGCCGCGCGCCCCGCGCCGACCCGCGCGTGGTGACCGCGCCCCGGTGCTCGGCGCGGCGCTGCTCGGCCTGGACCACCTCGCCGCCCCGCCCGCCGCGTACGAGAGGCTGCGCGCCCACTACGGCCGGGCGGCGGCCCAGGTGTGAGACGGCGCCCGGGCGTACCGGCCCGCGGCGCGCTGATCCGGCGCGCGGCGGGCCGGCGCGCCCGCGGCCGTTTCCGCACGCCGCGGGCCGGTACGGGAACCGAACGGCGGCCTCGCACGTGAAGAGTGGCGAAAGGGTCAGCGCGGGCGTTACGGAAAAGATCGCGATCAGAACAAGATCCCGGCAATACGGGTGTCGTACACGGTGGCAGCGGCCCATACTGCTGCCCGGACGTCTGCCCGGACGTCCGCCCGCGGCCAGGGCGGCGGGGAACCGCCGATGACCGGAAGGGCCGGCCACCGAGGGGAGGTCTCGTGACACACCCGCCGATGTCCGGCGGCGTCATGCCACCGCCCGCGGCGCCGCCCGCCCCGCCGAGCCGCCGCCGGTCCCGCCGCGCCCGCGTGGCGCGCGAACCTGCGCCGACTGCGCGAGGGCGCGACGACCCGGCCCGGACGGCTGCGGCTGATGGGCGCCGTCCTGGCGCTGCTGGTGGTGGCGTTCGGCGCGGTCACGTCCTGGCAGGTCTCGGACCGGGAGTCGGCGGCACACGACGTGCGGTTCAGCAGCCAGCCGCTGAGCGCCAAGGCCGCCCTCATCTACGGCTCGCTGGCCGACGCGAACACCACGGCGGCCACCAACTTCCTCGCCGGGTGGCGGGAGTCGCCGACGGTGCGCGCCAAGTACCGGGAGGACATCGACCGGGCGGCGGACCTGCTCGCCAAGGCCGGGGCGGAGAGCGGCGGTTCCCGGGCGCCCGGGACGAGATCACCACGCTGAACGAGCGGCTGCCGTACTACGCCGGGCTGGTGGAGTCCGCGCGGGCCAACAACCGGGCCGGGCTGCCGCTCGGCGGCGCCTATCTGCGGGCCGCCAACGATGTCATGAACAAGGAGCTGCTGCCCGACGCGCAGCGGCTGTACGACGTGGAGGACGGGCGGCTCGACAGCGACTACGCGACCGCCAGGGCCTGGCCGTGGATCGCCCTCGCCGTGGGCGCCGCCGCCCTGGCCGTGCTGGTGCGGGCCCAGCGGCGCGAGTACCTGCGCACCAACCGGGTGTTCAACCGCGGCCTGGTGGCCGCGACCGCCGCCACCGCGGTGGTGCTGCTGTGGCTGGCGGCCGGGCACGGGTGGCCCGCGCCGGGCTGGACGACTCCGACGAGCGCGGCGCCCGGTCCCTGCGGGTGCTCAACGACGCCCGGATCCAGGTCCTCCAGGCGCGCGGCAACGAGAACCTGACGCTCGTCGCGCGCGGCGCCGAGGTCGTCACCACCAAGGGCCCGGACCTGAACAAGGACGCCTACGAGGTGGCGTACGGCCGGAGATGGCCCTGGCGGGCGCCTCGGACACGGGCGACGCGAGTCGCGGCTCGCTGCTGGGGCAGGCGCTGCGGCTGGCCGACGACTCCGCGGGGCGGCAGCCGGTCGAGCGGGCGGTGGCGTATCTGCGGCAGTGGCAGGACCGCCACAAGGCGGCCCGCGACAGCGACGACAAGGGCCTGTACGACCAGGCGCTGACGGAGGTGACCGGGCGCGTGAACAGCACGGACGTGTCCTTCCACACCGTGGACGCGATGCTGCGGAGCGCCATCGCGCACGAGCAGCGGGAGTTCACGCGGTCGGCCGACGACGCGCGCGGCGCGTTCGGCGGACTCGCCGTCGGCGCGGGCGTGCTGGGCGTCCTGGGCGCGGCGGGCGCGGTGCTGGGCGTCGGCCGCAGGCTGTCGGAGTACCGGTGAGGAGGCGGTGGGGCATGCGCGGGAGGCGGTCGGCCGTCGCGGCGGCGGGCTGCGCGCTGGCGACGGCCGCGGCGGTGCTGGTGCCCTCGGCACTGGACGGCGGCGGGGCGGCACCACGGACACCCGGCACGGCGGCCAGCGGGAGCGGGCGACGTCCGCGGCCGCCACGGAGACCTGCCAGCACCCGAGGCGAGCCTGCGGCCCACCACCGACGGCGACGGCGCGGCCATCAGGCGGATCAAGGAGCGCGGCACGCTGATCGCGGGCGTGGACCAGAACAGCTACCGCTGGGGCTACCGCGACCCGAACGAGAAGGGCACGAAGCTGTCCGGCTTCGACATCGACCTGGTGCGGGCCATAGCGAAGGACCTCCTCGGCGACCCCGACAAGGTCACCTACCGCGCCATACCGACCAGCAGGCGGATCGCCGCCCTCCAGGACCACACGGTCGACGTGGTCGTCCGGACCATGACCATCAACTGCGAGCGGATCAAGCAGGTCGCGTTCTCCGTCCCGTACTTCACCGCCGGGCAGCAGGTGCTGGCGCCGCGCCGGGACACCTCCACCACCGGCTACGACGCGCGGTCCCTGGCGGGCAAGAAGGTGTGCACCGCCAAGGGCTCCACCGGCGAGCTGAAGCTGGACGACCCGAAGACCGGCGCCAGGGCGCTGGGCGCCCACAAGGTCACCGTGCCGAACCAGCTCGACTGCCTGGTGAAGCTGCAACTCGGCGAGGTGGACGCGGTCTTCACCGACAACGCCCTCGCGGCGGGGCAGGCCGCGCAGGACCCGACGGTGCACCTGGTGGGCCGGACCGTCAACGACGAGCTGTACGGCGTGGCGATGAACCTCGCCGACAAGGACCTGGTACGCCGGGTCAACAAGGTGCTGGTGGACTACCGCGCGGGCGGCGCCGCCAGCCCTGGCAGAAGTCCTACGACCGCTGGCTGAAGGCGGTGCTCCCGAAGGACAGCACCCGCAGCCCCGGCGCCGGTGTACAAGGACTGACAAGGACTGACACGGGCCCGGCACCACGCGGACGAGGATCTGGCTCACAGGTCCCGGAAGAGGGGTAGGGACGGGGCAGGACAGGAGCCGTTCGACGGCACGGACACGGAGAGGTGATCGATGGGGGTCGCGGGACCCTTCCCCGACTCGGCGGGGACACCCCAGGGTCTGCCATGGACCGTGAGGAGGCGGACCGCGCGCTGGCGCGGCTCGGCGCCGAACACGAGGCCGTCGAGACCTCGTTGCTCGCCCTCCAGGACCACGCGGGCAGACGGCTGCTGGAGGGCGCCGAACTGACCGGCGTGACCAAGGACCGGTGGGCCACCACCGAGCACGCCATCACGCTGCTGTGGACGTACTTCGACGCCTACACCGACACCCTGAACGCGGCGCGCGAGCTGCGCTCCCGGCACCGCTGGCCCACCCGGAGGAGCTGGCGGAGCTGACCGCCCTGCTGCGCGGCCCGGCGGTCACGCTGCCCAGCAGCGCCACGCTGACCGGGACACCGCTGCTGAGCGAGCAACTGGCCCTGGACGCGCTGGTCGAGCGGATGAACCGGTGGTACGCGGAGGCGCTCGACGTCATCGTCACCGCCGACGCCGTGTGGTCGGCGCTGCCCGCCCGGATCGACATGCTCTCGGCCGAGTTGCAGCGCACCCGGCACCTCGCCCACTCGGTCGGGGTGCGCCCGGCGAGCACCCTCGGGCGACGACCTGGAGCGGATCACGGCGGAGCTGACCGCGCTGCGCGCCGAGGTGGTCCGCGACCCGCTGGCGTTCTGGCGTCCGCGCAGCGGCAGTTCGGCGCCGGGCGGCGGCGCGCCCGACACCGCCCGCTACGACCGCGCGGCACGCGCCCTGGAGGACGTACGGCGGGAGATCGAGGCCGTGCTCGACGTGCGGCAGGACGCCGAGCGGCGGCTGATCCACCTGCGGGACGTGCTCTCACGCGCGGACCGCACCTCACCGAGGCGCGGCAGGCGCGCGGCGAGGTGCTGGCGAAGATCGCCGCGTCCGAGGTACCCGCGGTCAGCGGCCCCGACGGCGCTGCACGAGCAGTTGGCCACCGCCGCCGAGTACCGCAGGCGCTCCCAGTGGCACCGGCTCTCCCCGCTGCTGGAGAGCCTGGAGGAGCGGATCGAGGACGAACTGCTGCGCGCCCGGGAGTCGTTGACGGCGGTGACCGCGCCGCTGGCGGTCCGCGCCGAGCTGCGCGGGCGGCTCGACGCGTACCGGGCGAAGGTCGCGCGGCACGGCATGGCCGAGGACACGATGCTGGCCGAGAAGTACGACGCGGCCCGGCGGATGCTGTGGAGCGCGCCGTGCGACCTGCGCGCCGCCGAGCAGGCCGTGCTGCGCTACCAGCACGCGGCGGCCGAGGTGCTGGTGCCGCGGCAGGCGCCCGCTCCCGCCGACGACACCGCCGCTCCGCCGCCCCGGTGCCTCCGCCGCCCCGGCACCCCGGCACCCTGGCACCCTGGCACCCTCTCGACAGAGCCGCCACCGGAACCGACAACGCCATCGCCGCGAACGACGCCGCCCCGGGCGGGCACCGCCCGTACGGCGCCCGGAACGACCGGAGCGATCACCACCCATGAGCGACCCACGCGCGGCTGACCGGCCGCAGACCACGCCGAGTCCCACGCGCCGGGAGGCGCGTCGTGAGCGGGCGGCCCTGCCAGCGGCGCGGCTGCGACGGCGGTTACGAGGACATGGGCGGCGGCGAGCTGTACTGCGACACCTGCGGTCTGGCGCCCGTCGTCTCGCCCGACGGGACGCTCTCGTCACCGGCCACCGGGATCACCGGGGCGGCCGGGGACGGCGGTTCCGGGGCGACGACGGCAACTCCTCCTCCCGCGCCTCGCGTTCGTCCCGCTCGGCTCGCTCGTCCTCCTCTCGGCGCTCGGTGTCGGGGCGGCTGTCGCGGGGCTGTCCGGCCGGACGTCCGCGCTGTCGGTGTCGGTGCGCTCCTCCCCTCGGTCTCCACGCCCTCCTCGGGCCGCAACCGGCTGGGCGCCGGGCTGGTCCGGATGCCGGAGGTGCCGCGCCCCGATCCGCGTACGGCGGTGCTGGAGCACCCGGAGGTGCCCGAGCGGAAGCGTTTCTGTAGCCGGGGTGGCTGCGGGGCGCCGGTGGGCCGCAGCCGCGGCGGCAGGCCGGGCCGCACGGAGGGTTCTGCACCAGCTGCGGCCATCCGTACTCGTTCGTGCCGAAGCTGAAGCCGGGCGACGTGGTCCACGGGCAGTACGAGGTGGCGGGCTGCCTCGCGCACGGCGGCCTCGGCTGGATCTATCTCGCCATGGACCGCGCGGTGTCCGACCGCTGGGTGGTGCTCAAGGGCCTGCTGGACACCGGCGACGAGGACGCGCTGACCGCCGCGGTCTCCGAGCGGCGCTTCCTCGCCGAGATCGAGCACTCCAACATCGTGCGGATCTACAACTTCGTCGAGCACCTCGACCAGCGCACCGGCAGCCTCGACGGCTACATCGTCATGGAGTACGTGGGCGGCAAGTCGCTCAAGGACCTCGCCAACGACCGCAGGACGCCCGGCGGCCGACGCGATCCGCTGCCGGTGGAGCAGGCGTGCGCGTACGGCATCGAGGCGCTGGAGGCCCTCGGCCACCTGCACAGCCGCCAGTTGCTCTACTGCGACTTCAAGGTCGACAACGCCATCCAGCAGCAGGACCAGCTGAAGCTGATCGACCTGGGCGCGGTGCGGCGGATGGACGACGACACCAGCCCCATCTACGGCACCGTCGGCTACCAGGCCCCGGAGGTCTCCGAGGCGGGTCCTTCGATCGCCTCCGACCTGTACACGGTGGCGCGCACGCTCGCCGTGCTCACCTTCGACTTCCAGGGCTACACGAACGTCTTCGCCGACAGCCTGCCCGACCCCGGCAACATCGACGTCTTCCAGCGGTACGAGTCCTTCTACCGGCTGCTGGTCCGGGCCACCGACCCCGACCCGGGCGCAGGTTCGCCTCGGCCGAGGAGATGGCCGAGCAGTTGACGGGGTGCTGCGGGAGGTCGTCGCGGTGCAGACGGGCCGCCCCGGCCCGCCGCGTCGACCCTCTTCGGGCCGGAACCGCGCGTGGTGGACACGGAGTTGTTCGCCCGGCAGGAGGGCGACCCGTCGCTGCTGGGCGCCCGGCTGCCGGTGGCGCGGCGCACCCGAAGACCCTTCCCCGCCGCCCGCGGCCCCGCCCGCCGCTCCGGCCACGACTCCCGCCCCGGCCACGGCTCCCGAGGCTTCGCCCGCGCTCGCGGCGCCGGACACCGGGCGGTCGCGCTGGCGCTGCCGGTGCCGCACGTGGCGCCGGGCGACCCGAACGCGGGCTTCCTCGCGGGGCTGCTGGCGTCCGGCCCGGCCGAACTCGACGCCGGGCTGCGCGCCGCCCGGTGGACTCCCCGAGGTGCGGCTGCGCCGGATCCGGGTCCGGCTGGAGCAGGGCGCGGACCGCGAGGCGGGGCGCGAGCTGGACGAGTTGGAGACCGCGCACCCCGGTGACTGGCGGCTGGTGTGGTACCGGGGCTGCACGCGCTGGCCACCGGCGACCACGCGACGGCCGCGCTGTCCTTCGACGCGGTCTACGACGCGTTCCCGGCGAGCCCGCGCCGAAGCTGGCGCTCGGGGTGTGCGCGGAGGTGCTGGGCCAGCTGGACAACGCGGCCGAGTACTACCGGCTGGTGTGGGCGACCGACCCCAGCCACGTGAGCGCCGCGTTCGGCCTCGCCGGGTCCGGCTGCGCGCGGGCGACCGCACGGGCGCGGTCGAGGCGCTGGAGTCGGTGCCGGAGACGTCGGTGCACTGGACGGCGGCGCGGGTCGCCGCCGTACGGGCCAGGCTCCGGCAGCGGGCGGCGCACGAGGCGCTGCTGGCGGACCTGACGGCCGCCGCTGCGCAGGTCGAGCGGCTGGACGCCGTCGGACTCGACGCGGTGCGGCGGAGCGGCTGCGCACGGAGGTGCTGGGCAGCGCGCTCGACTGGGTGCTCTCCGGCAGCGGCGGGCGCCGCCGGGCGGCGAGCCGCCCAGCGTGCTCGGCTGCCGCTGCGACGAGCGCGGGCTGCGGCTCGGGCTCGAAGGCTCCTTCCGCGTGCTCGCCAGGCTCGCCCCGAGCGGCGAGGAGCGGATCGAACTGGTGGAGCGGGCGAACCGCTACCGCCCCAGGACGTGGGTGTGATCGATGTCCCAGATGCCCCGGCTGCCGCGGCTGTACCCGCTGTCAGCCTGCCCGACCTGTGACGAGCCGCTGGAGTCGGTGGACAACTTCTGCGAGGCGTGCGGCGAGAAGCTGACGGCGGAGGCGCCGCCGGGCGGGCGGGAGCCGAGGACTACCCGCTGGCCGCCCGGCGCCGCGGTCGCGGCGGAGTCCCCGGAAGCGGAGGCGGCGGAAGCGGAGGCGGCGGCGGACCAGGCCGCGGTCCCGCGACCGGCCGCGGGACCGCCGGGGACCGACCCGCGGACGGCCTCCGTGCTCGGCGCGGACACGACGGCCGGTACGGTGCCGGGCACGGACACACGTACGGAAACGACCGGGACCGCGGGAGCGGCACCGGCCGGAGGGACCGGGCCCCGGCGGGCGCCCGGACGGACAGCGGGCGGTCCGGCGCTGCGCCGCGTGCAAGGAGGGCACCATCGACGAGGACGGTTACTGCGGGGACTGCGGGCACGCCCAGCCGCGTGGGCGCGACCACATGGAGCAGGTGCTCGACGGGGTCGCGGCGGCCAGCGACCGCGGCTGCGCCACCACCGCAACGAGGACTCCTTCACCGTCTCCGCCGCCGCGCTGCCCGACGGCTCGCCCGCCGTCGTCGCGGTCGTCTGCGACGGGTCTCCTCGGCCACCAGGCCCGACGAGGCGTCGCAGGCCGCCGCCGGGGCGGCGGGGCCTCGCTGTGTGCCGCGCTGCCGCGCGGCGTACCGCCGAAGCGGGCCATGAGCGAGGCGATCGTGGCCGCCGCCGAGGCGGTCAACGCCCTGCCTCGCTGGGCGGTCCCGACCCGGCGCTGCCGCCCACCGGCAGCAGAACGCCCCGGCCTGCACCATCGTCGGCGCGGTGGTCACGCCCGGCGTGCTGACCGTGGGCTGGATCGGCGACAGCCGGGTGTACTGGGTGCCCGACGACCGCGCCGCCCCGCCCGCCCGGCTCACCGAGGACGACTCGTGGGCGGCCCAGATGGTGGCGCAGGGGCTGATGTCGGAGGCCGAGGCGTACGCGGACGAGCGGGCCCACGCGATCACCGGGTGGCTCGGCGCCGACGCGTACGAACTCGACCCGCACACGGCTTCCTTCGAGCCCGACCGGCCGGGTGTAGTGGTGGTGTGCACCGACGGGCTGTGGAACTACGCCGAGTCGGCGCGGGAGATGGCCCTCGCCCTGCCGCTGGACGCCAGGAGCCGCCCGCTGGACAGCGCCGGGTCCTGGTCGGCCACGCCCTGAGCGGCGGGGCCACGACAACGTAACAGTGGCGGTCGTGCCGTTCCCGGCCGTACCGGGAGGGCAGGATCCGCCTGACGGTGTGACCGTTTGAGGGGTTGGGCACGGCTCCGCTCGCCCGATCTTCCCTGTGTCTGCCCGGAGTTCCAAGGAGCGGAAGCCATGGCCACCTTCTCCAAGTCCCACGCGCCGCGGTTCTCGGTCGAGGTCTACCAGAACGCGTATCTGCCCGAGGGCGGGCGCGAGGTGCACGCGATCGTGACGGTCACCTCGACCGGCGGGGCACCACCGGGGCTGCCGCTGGCCGCCCCGGGACCCCGAGGACGGCTCTCCCGACGCGGCCGTGGTGATCATGGTCGACTGCTCGGGGTCGATGGACCACCCGCCGACGAAGATGAGCAACGCGCGCGAGGCGACGGCCGCGGCGATCGACACGGTGCGCGACGGCGTCGCCTTCGCCGTGATCGCCGGTACGCACCAGGCGAAGGAGGTCTTCCCGGCAACGGCAGGCTGACCTTCGCCCACCCGGGACCCGTGCCCGCGCCAGGACGCGCTGCGGCGGCTCACCCCGGCGGCGGCACCGCGATCAGCACCTGGCTGGGGCTGGCGGACCGGCTGCTGGCCACGGTCGACGTGCCGATCCGGCACGGCATCCTGCTCACCGACGGCCGCAACGAGCACGAGCGGCCCGAGGAGTTGCGCGCGGCGCTGGAGGCGTGCGCGGGCCGGTTCACCTGCGACGCGCGGGGCGTGGGCACCGACTGGGAGGTCAAGGAGGTCACCGGCATCGCGTCCGCGCTGCTCGGCACGGCCGACATCGTGGCCGATCCGGACGAACTGACCGCTGACTTCCGGCGGATGATGGAGACCGCCATGGACAAGGAGGTCGCGGACGTCGGGCTGCGGCTGTGGACACCGCAGGGCTCCGAGGTGCTGTTCGTGAAGCAGGTCGCGCCGACCGTGGCGGACCTGACCGGGCGCCGTACCGAGGCGGGTCCGCGCGCGGGCGACTACCCGACCGGCTCGTGGGGACGAGTCCCGCGACTACCACGTGTGCGTGCGGGTCCCGGCGGCGGCGGTCGGCCAGGAGATGCTCGCCGCCCGCGTCTCGCTGGTGCTGCCGCAACCGGGAGGCGCCGAACCGGCGTCCCTCACCCAGGCGCTGGTGAAGGCCGTGTGGACGGACGACATGGCCGCGTCCACCGTCATGAACCCGCAGGTCGCGCACTACACCGGCCAGGCCGAACTGGCCCAGGTCATCCAACAGGGCCTGGACGCGCGCAAAGCGGGCGACGCCCTTTGGCGACCGCGAAGCTGGGGCGCGCGGTCCAGCTCGCGCACGCCTCGGGCAACGAGGACACCGCGCGGCTGCTGTCGAAGGTGGTGGACATCGTGGACGCCCCGGCAGGTACTGTGCGACTGAAAGCGAAGGTTGAGGAAGCGGACGAGATGACACTCGAAACGCGCTCCACAAAGACCGTTCGCGTCAAGAAGAAGTAGCAAAACGGACCATAGCGGTCAGCAAGCATCAACAGACGGCGCACAAGGGGATCACCGACATGCCGACCTGCCCGAACGGCCACCAATCGGCGGCCGACGACTGGTGCGAGGTGTGCGGACACCGGGTGTCCGGCGCGCCCACGCCTCCGGGTGCCGGTGCCGTGCCCCGCCGCCACCGCCGCCCATGCCCGGTTACCAGGGCGGCCCACCTCCGCCAGAACCGCCGGGCGGATACGGCTATCCCAGCCCCGGCGGCCCCGGTGCCCCTCCCGATCCGGGCCAGGGGCCGCACGGCGGTTACGGCTACCCGGCACCCGGTGGCCCCGGCACACCGCCCGCCCCGGACACCCGGGCCCGCCCGGACCCGGCCCCAGGGCGGCGGCTACGGCTACCCGGCGCCCGGTGGCCCCGGTGGCCAGCCCGGACCCGGCCAGCCCGGACCCGGCACGCAGGGCGGCGGTTACGGCTACCCGAACCTCACGCCCGTACCGCCGCAGTCGGGACCGCAGCAGCCCGGACCGCAGCAGCCCGGACCGCAGCACCAGCAGCCGGGCATGCCGCCACCCGGGACGCCACCGCCCGGTATGCCGCCGCCCGGTATGCCGGGTGGTGCCGCCGCAGGCCGGGCCGCCGCAGCCGGGCCCTCGGGCTTCCAGCCGGAGCTGTGCCCGCAGTGCCGTACGCCGCGCGAGGCGCAGGCGCCGTTCTGCGAGGAGTGCCGCTTCAACTTCCTGACGCAGGCGCCGACCTCGTTCGCGCCCCCGCCCCGCCGCCGCCCGGCGCCTTCCCGCCCCGCCGCAGCCCGGACTGAGCGGCGACTTCCCGGCCCGCGCGCCTCGGAGGTCAACCGCCCGGCCGAGCCGCTGCACCGGGCGGCCCGCCCGGCGGCCCCGGGCCATCCCTCGGCGGCGGTGACGACGACTGGAACATCGCCCCGCCGAGCGCCGCGGCGGCGCCCGCGCCCCGGCACCGGCGCCCCGGCCCCGCGCCCGGGGACTTCCGGCCCCGCCGCTGCCCGGCCAGCAGCCGCCGCCCGGACCGGGCGGCCCCGGACAGCCGGGCCAGGGACAGCCGGGTCCGGGACAGCCGGGTCCCGGCGGCCAGCAGCAGCCGTTCCAGGCACCGGGGCCCCGGAGCGCCCGGCGGCTTCCCGCAGGGTGCCCGCCGCCGCAGCCCGCCGGGAACTGGATGGCCGTGGTCACCCCGACCGGGAGTACTTCATGGCGATGATGCACCGCAGCGGTCCCGAGGCCGCCGGGCTGAACCTGCCCGCGTACTCGCCCGAGCAGCAACTCCCGCTCACCGGCGGCCAGATCACCATCGGCCGCCGCCGCAACAGCACCGGCGAGGCCCCGGACATCGACCTTCGCGCCAGCCGGAGGACCCCGGCGTCTCGCACCAGCACGCGGTCCTCGTCCAGCAGCCCGACGGCAGTTGGGCGGTGGTCGACCAGGACTCCACGAACGGCACGACGATCAACCTCGCCGAGGACCCGATCCAGCCGTTCGTACCGGTCCCGCTCCAGGACGGCGACCGGGTGCACGTGGGCGCGTGGACGACGATCACCGTGCGCCGGGGCTGACCCGCGGGAAGCACGTCACCGGGTCCCGGTGTCCGCCGACGCGGCGGGCGCCGGGACCCGGTCCGCTCCGCCGCGCTCCGACCGTCCGTGCGACCTGCGCCACACTCCGTCGTACGGGCGTCTGAGACCATGGGTAGCGTGAACGAGATTCCGCGCGGCACGCTTCAGGAGCAGACCTTCTACCAGCAGGTCGGCGGCGAGGAGACCTTCCGGCGCCTGGTGCACCGTTTCTACCAGGGGTCGCCGAGGATCCGCTGCTGCGGCCGATGTACCCGGAGGACGATCTGGGCCCCGCCGAGGAGCGGCTCAGGCTCTTCCTCATGCAGTACTGGGGCGGCCCGCGCACCTACAGCGACAATCGCGGCCATCCCCGGCTGCGCATGCGGCACGCGCCCTTCGCCGTGAACCGCGCGGCGCACGACGCGTGGCTGAAGCACATGCGGGACGCGGTGGACGAGCTGGAGCTGGCGCCCGAGTTGGAGGCGCAGCTGTGGAACTACCTCACGTACGCGGCCGCTTCCATGGTCAACACCGAGGGCTGACCACGGCGCCGGGCGAGGGCGGCCCAGGGCGGAGGGCCGCCGGTCCGGGACTGAGCGGGGTCGAGGGATCGCACGGGGACGCGACGGGGACGCGACGGGCCCCACGAGGGGCTCAACGGGGCGGGGGCATCACGTGACACGGTTCGTGCTGAGACGCGTGCGCGCGCGGCGGCTGCTGCCCGCCGCCGCGCTGCTCGCGGTGGTCCTCACCACCTGCGTCCTGGCCACGCTCGCCGCCTTCTCCACCGCCATCGCCGACGCCGGGCTGCGCCACACGCTGACCCACCGCTCGGCCGCGCCCGCCGCCCTGCGGGTCACCAGCGACCAGCCGCTGACGACCGGCGCCGCCCGCGCGGACGCCGACCGGGCGGTGGCCGGGGCGCCCGCGCCGCGTTCGACGGACTGCCGGTGACCGTACGGACGTTGGTCCGCTCCGGCCCGTACGCGCTGCCGCCGGAACTGGGCGCGGAGCGGAGGGGACCCGGCGCGAGTCCGGGGCGAGTCCGGAGACGGGGCGGGGCCGGGGCGATCCCGATCTGGCCCAGCTCGCCGCGCTCGACCGCTCCCGGGTGGCGCTGACGCGCGGCGCCTGGCCGCGGGCGGCGGGCGCGAACGAGCCCGTCCAGGTCGCGCTGCCCGAGACGGCCGCCGACCGGCTCGGCGTGCGCCCCGGCCGTACGGTCCGGCTGGCCGACCGCGTCGACGACGCCCGCTGACCGTACGCGTCACCGGCCTGTACCGGCCGAAGGACCGCGACGACCCGTACTGGCAGCTCGACGAGTTGAGCGGGCGCGGCGTGCGGACACTGGCGTTCACCACGTACGGGCCGCTGCTGACCGAGCCCGGCGCGTTCCGCTCCGGCGCCTCGCGCGGGCCACCACCGGCTGGCTGGCCACCGCCGACTTCTCGGGGCTGACGGCGGACCGTACGGACGCGTTGAGCGCGGCGGCGGGCGCGGCACGAAGGCGCTGGCCGCCGCGCCGCGCTCGGCGGCGACGCCGAGGTGGCGACCTCGCTGCCCGCCGTGCTCGACCGCGCGGACAAGGCGCTGCTGGTCACCCGTTCCACGCTGCTGATCGTCGCCCTCCAGCTGGTGCTGCTCGCCGGGTACGCGCTGCTGCTGGTCGCCCGGCTGCTCGCCGCCGAACGCGCCGCCGAGGGCGAACTGCTGGTCGCGCGCGGCGCCTCGCGCGGGTGGCTCCTCGGGCTGGCCGCCGCGGAGGCGGCGCTGCTGGCCGTCCCCGCGGCGCTCGCCGGGCCGCTGCTGGCCGGGCCGCTGATGACGCTGCTGGCCGACCACGGGCCGCTCGCCCGGATCGGGCTGCGCCTGGACACCGGCCGACCGGCGGCACGTGGGCGGTCGGCGTCGCGGTCGCCCTCGGCTGCGCGGCGGCCGTGGTCGCACCCGCCGTGGCGCGGGCGGCGGCCGGACCCGGTGCGGGGCCCGGCCGGGCGCGGCGGTGCCCGCGCCGCTGCGGGCGGGCGCGGACCTCGCGCTGCTGGTCGTCGCGGCGGTCGCGTACTGGCAGTTGGACCGGCGGACGGCCGACGGCTCCGGCGGCGTGCTCAGCGGCGACGGCGCGGGCGGGCTCGGTGTGGACCCCGTCCTGGTCGCCGCGCCCGCCCTCGCGCTCCTCGCCGGTACGGTCCTCACGCTGCGGCTGCTGCCGCCCGTGGCGCGGCTCGCGGAACGGCGCGCGGCGGCGGGCCGTTCGCTGCCCGCCGCGCTGGCCGGTGGCAGCTCGGCCGCCGTCCGCTGCGCGGCGCCGGGCCGGTGCTGCTGCTGGTGCTCGCGGTGGCCATGGGCATGTTCGCGCTCGGCCAGGGCGCCTCCTGGGACCGCTCGCAGGACGACCAGGCGGACTTCGCCGCGGGCGCCCCGGTCCGGGTGCTGGGCAGCCGCACCCGCCGCTCGGCCAGGGCGGTACGTACGAGGCGGTCCGGGCCTGGCCGCGGCGGCGCCTGCCGCCCGCTCCACCGTCGAACTCTCCGGTGGCCGCGAGGCGTCCGTGCTGGCGCTGGACACCCGTGCCGCCCGGGCGCGCTGCTGCTCCGCGACGGCCTCGCCGACCGCTCGGCCGACCGGCTGCTGGCGGCGGTCGGGCCGTCGGCCGGGGACGCGGCGGCGGAACGGGCCGGGATCCCGCTGCCGGGGAACCCGCGGGAGCTGCGGCTGACGGCCCGGCTGACCGCGACCGGGAACACGGCGGACAACGGGTCGGAAGACGGATCCGGAGACGGGGTGGTGAGGCGGCGGACCCGGCCGTGGTCACGCTGACCGTCACCGTGGAGGACCGTTACGGCGTCCCGTACCGGCTGCGGGCCAGTGGCGGTGGCCTCCCGGCCGACGGTCGCCGCCACACCCTCGGCGTGGACATCGCGGACGCGGCCGGGGCCCCGTCGGCGCGCCCGCGGGCCCCTCGCGCTGACCGGCCTGGAGCTGGACGCCCGCAGCCGCCGGGCGGCGCGGAGCACCACCTCGTGGTGAGCGCGATCCGTACCGTCGAGGAGAGCGGCGGGCGGAGCGGTTCGCGGGACGTCACCGTGGCGCGCGGCTACCGCTGGGACACCGCCGCCACGTCGAGCGAGGACGCCGCGGGGACGCGTATCTCCCGCGCGTGACGGGCAACCGCGGCACGGCGGACACCCCGCTGGACCTCACGTACACCACCGGCCGGGCGGCGCCCGACTCCGACGGCTCCACGGCCACCGTGCGCCTCACCGCGCCGCGCGCCGAGCCCGCGCCGGTCGCGGCCGTGGCCACCGGCCGCTATCTGGACTCCAGCGGCGCGCGCGTCGGTTCGTCCACCGAGATCCAGGTGGCCGGTACGGCCCTGCCGGTACGGATCGTCGCCACCGCCGACGCCCTGCCGACCACGGGCGAGGGCGAAGCCGCGAACAGAAACGAGGACGGAAGCGGGAACGGGAGCGGGGACGGGGACGACGCGACGGGCGGCGCGCTGCTCGTCGACTTCCGCGCCGTCAACCAGGCGCTCGCGGCCCGGTCCACCGCGTCGCTGCCGCCCACGGAGTGGTGGCTGCGGCCCGCGCCCGGCCGGACGGCCCAGGTCGCCGCCGCCCTGCGCGACCGCACCGACACCACGCCCGCCGACGTCCTGGTGCGCGACGAGATCGCGGCCGGGCTGCACGACGACCCGCTCGGCGCGGGCCCGCGGTCGGGTCTCGCCGCGGCGGCCGTGGTGGCGGCGGCGCTCGCGGCGGTCGGCTTCGCGGTGAGCATGGCGGGCTCGCTGCGCGAGCGGGCGGCGGAGTTCGCCGTGCTGCGCGCCCTCGGCGCGCCCGGCGGCAGCTCGCCCGTACCGTCGCCGCCGAACAGTCGCTGCTGATCGCCCTGGCCCTCGCCGTGGGCGTCGCGCTCGGGAGATCCTCACCCGCGCGGTCGTCCCGCTGATCGTGCTGACGTCGGACGCGGCCGAGCCCGTGCCGCCGGTCCTCGTCGACCTGCCGGGGCGCGGGTCGCCGCGCTGCTGGCGGGCGTCGCCGCCGTACCGCTGCTGATCGTCGCGGCGGTGGCGCTACGCCGTACCGACCCGGTGGCCTCGCTCCGCCAGGGAGGTGAGTGACCGTGCCAGGACCTGACACCCAGCCCGGCCCCAACTCCGCTCCCCACGCCGGGCGTTCGCCCGAGAGCCCCGGAGGCGGCACACGCCCGGCTGGCTGCGGCTGCGGCTGCGGGCCGCGCCCGGCGCGGCGCTGGCCCTGGGCGTCCTGACCCTGCTCACGGCGTTCTCGCCGCCGCGCTGCCGCGCGGTGTCGACCGGTACGAGACCGACGGCGTACGGCACACGCTCGGCTCCGCCTCGCCCGCCCGCAGCGCGTACCGCGTCACCTCGGCGCGCCCGGCCCGCAGTACCCGTCGAGCGAGCGCGCCGCCGCGCTGCGGCCGGGGCGGCTGACCGACCAGTACCGCGAGATCGTGCGGCGGCTCCCGGACCCGGTGCGGACCGACCCGGCGCGGTCCGCGTACGGCGTGCGGACGGCGGACCCCTGGAGATCACCGACTCCTGGCTGCCCCAGCCCTTCGGGCTGGCGCCGCGGATGGGCCTGGTGGCGCAGTCGGGGCTGGCCGCCCACACCCACGTACGCGAGGGCGCCTGCCGCGGCGGTCCGCCGACGGCGTCGAGGCGGCCGTGACGCGGGCGACGGCCGAGGCCCTGCGGCTGAAAGTCGGCTCGGAGGTCCACGTGCGGACGCACGGCGCGGACCTTCTGGCGGTACGGATCGTCGGCATCGCCGAACCCGGGACCGGGCGGCGGCTACTGGTCGGTGGACCCGCTGCTGCGCACCCCGGCGCTCGTCCGGAGCCGGGGCGTCCCCGACCCGCTCCGGTTCTGGCGCGGCACGCTGCTGCTGGCGCCCGAGGCGGGCCGGTGCTGCTTGAGGCGACCGGGGCGCCGCAGACGTACTGGCAGTTCGCCGCCGACCCGTCCCGGCTCACCGGTCGCGACGTGGCCCCGCTCAAGGAGCGCGTGGCCTCGCTCGAACACGGCCCGGCGCTGGTCGGGCTGCGCGCGGTGACCGGCCGGGAGACCGAGCTGGCCACGGACGTGGACACGCTGCTCGGCGGGTTCGGCACGATGCGCGCGGCGGTCGCGCCGGTGGTGGCGGTCGCCGCGTTCGGCATCGGCACGGTGGCCGCCGTGGTGGTGGCGATGACCGGCGGGCTCGCGGCGGCCCGCCGCCGTGAGGAACTCGCGCTGCTGCGCTCGCGCGGCGCCTCCTGCGCGGCCTGGCGTGGCGGCTGCTGGCGGAGACGGCGGTGGTGGCGGTGCCGGGCGCGGCGGCGGGCTGGGCGCTGGCCTGCCTGGCCGTACCGGACGGGCGGGCGCTCCGGCGGGGCCGCCGCGGCGGCCGTCGCGCTGGCGGCGTGCCTGGCGCTGCCGGTACGGGCGCTGGCGGCCCACCGCACGCCGCACCCGGCGGGCGGCCGGAGGATCTCGTCCGGGCGAAGCCGTCCCGGCGGCGTACGGTCGCCGAACTCACCGCGCTGGCGCTGGCGGTGGCCGCCGTCGTCACGCTGCGCCGCCGCGGGCCGGCGGACGGCGAGGTGGACGTGCTGGTCAGCGCCGCCCCGTACTCGTCGGCTGCATCGCGGCGCTCGTGCTGCTGCGGCTGTACCCGCTGCCGCTGCGGCTCGCGGCCGGCCCGCCGCCCGGCGTCGCGGCGCGGTCGGCTTCTCGCCCTGGCCCGCGCGGGCCGCGCGTCACGGCGGCGGCGTTGCCGCTGCTCGCGCTGCTGACGGCGCTGACCACGGCGGCGGTCGGCGGCTCGGTGCTCGCGGGCGTGGACGCCGCCCGCGACCGCGCCTCGCTGCTGGCCGTCGGCGCGGACGCGCGCGTCGCCGTCACCACGGGCGCGCTGCCGGACGGCCTCGGGGACACGCTCACCCGCGAGGTGCCCGGCGTGCGGTCCGCGGCGGCGGCCCACGTCGAGTACGACCTGAGGCCGGACGGGGACAGCGACGAGGTCGCGCTGGTGGCGGTCGACCCGGACGCCTACGCCGAGCTGGCCCGGCACACGGGCCTGGGCCCGTTCGAGGCGGGCGCCCTGCGCGCGACGGCGGCGAACGCCTCGGGGACGGGAACGCCGCCGTACCGGCCATCGCCTCCCCGCCGTCGCCGAGCGGCTGGCCCGGCTGGACGGCGGCGGAGCGGGCGGGGCGGAGCGGGCGGGGCGACGGCTCCGTGGCGCACCGGCTGAGCACCCTCGCGGGGCCGTGACGGTGCGGGTGGCCGCCGTGCGCGACCGTACGCCCGCCGTCCCGGACGCCGACTTCCTGATCGTCGACGCGGCGGCCCTGGACCGGCCGACAACCACCACGCTGCTCCTCACGGGCGGCGGAGGCGACGGTTCCGGCCTCGGGGAACGGCGCTGCGGACAGCCGTGCGGCAGGCCGTCGACGACACGGACGCGCGCGTCGAGGTGCGCGCCGAGCGGCGCGCGGCGCTCGCGGACTCGCCGATGCAGACGGGCGCGGAGCGGCTGTACGCGGTGGCGGTCGGCGCGGGCGCCGGTTACGCGGCCCTCGCCCTCCTGCTGTCGCTGCTGCGCACGGCCCCGGAGCGGGCGGCGCTGCTCGCCAGGCTGCGCACCCTGGGGATGACGGCGCGGCAGGGGCGGCGGCTGCTGGTCCTGGAGGCGCTGCCGCAGGCGCTGCTCGCCGCGTGCGGCGGCGCGCTGGTCGGCTACGCGGCGATCCGGCTGATCTCGCCGGGGTCGACCTGACGTATCTGGCGCTGTCGGCGGACCCGTCGCGCTCGGTCTCCGAGGCGCTGGGCACCGTACGGCTGCGCGCGGACCCGCTGTCGCTGCTGCTGCCCGCGGCGGGCGTGGTGGTGCTGGCGATCGGCGTGGTGCTCGCGCAGGCGTGGTGGAGCGGGCGCCGTACGGGGAGCGCGGCGGGCGCCCGCCGCGCGGAGAAGGAGCGGGCGCCGTGAGGAGACGACGGAACCGAGGGCGGAGTGACCCCATGACCTCTGCGCACACGCCGCGACCGCGGCCGGACGACGAAGGCCCCGGCCTCAGCCTCGCCGAGCTGGAACGCCGGGCCGCCGACCGGCACGGCCGCCCGGCGTACGGACACGACGCGCTGATCTCCTGCGACCGGCTGGTACGCGTCTTCACCGCGGACGGGGTGGAGGTGCAGGCGCTCCAGGGGCTCGACCTGCTGGTCGCCGAGGGCGAGTTGATGGCGCTGGTCGGCGCCTCGGGCAGCGGCAAGTCGACGCTGATGAACATCCTCGCCGGGCTCGACGTGCCGACGGCGGGCGCGGCCCGGTCGCCGGGCGCGACCTGCTGGGCATGGACGCGGCGGCGCGGCTGCGCTACCGCCGCGAGGTCGTCGGCTTCGTCTGGCAGCAGACCTCCCGCAACCTGCTCCCCTATCTGACGGCGGCGCAGAACGTGGTGCTGCCGATGCGGCTGGGCGGACGCGCGCCGGCGGCGGCCGGGGCCGGCCCCGGGCACCTGGCGCGGACGCGGCCGGGACCGGCGCGAACAGGCGGCGCGTGCCGAGGAGTTGCTGCGCATGCTGGAGATCGGCCACTGCCGGGACCGGCGCCCCGCGCAGATGTCCGGCGGCGAACAGCAGCGGGCGGCCATCGCCGTGGCGCTGGCCAACAACCCGTCGGTACTGCTGGCCGACGAGCCGACCGGCGAGCTGGACTCGGCGACGGCGGAGCAGATCTTCGCCGCGTTCCGCACCGCGAACGAGGAGTTGGGCACGACGGTCGTGATCGTCACCCACGACCAGGCGGTGGCGGACGAGGTGCGCCGTACGGTCGCGATCCGCGACGGCCGCACCTCCTCGGAGGTGCTGCGCCACACCGAGGTGGACCTGACGACCGGCCAGGAGTCGCTGGTGGCCCGGGAGTACGCGATGCTCGACCGGGCCGGACGGCTGCAACTGCCCGCCGACTACACGGAGTCGCTGGGCATGGAGCACCGGGTGCTGCTGGAGCTGGAGAGCGACCACATCGGGGTCTGGCCGGACAGCGCGCCCGCGACCGCGCCCGGACCCGGAACAGGCCCCGGACACCTGAGGACCCGGACGTCTGACGCCCCGGATCCCAGGGCGGCGTACCGCGAAAGGCCGGTTCAGGCGGGGATGGCCGGTTCAGGCGGGGTGACGGACAGCCCGGCGAGACCGCCACCGGAGCCGCGCCGCACCGCGACCGACCCGTACGGCGTGCGCAGCCGCAGCCAGCCGCCCGCCGCGAGCAGGACGAACGGTTCGTCGGGACCCGCCGCCCGCGCCTCGGCGCCGGAGGCGGAGCGTACGTCGCGCAGGAAGCCGAGCGACTGGGCGGCGTGCACGGCGCGCAGCGGAAGCTCGGTGTCGCCCAGCGTGCGGGACCAGATCTCGTTGCCGATCCGGTCGCGCTCGGCGCGCGTACGGTGTTGCTCGGGAGCGCCTCGTCCCGCGCGCGGAACTCCTTGACGGCGGCGGCGACCGCGCCCCGTACCGCCTGGGGCCCGGCAGCCCGGACACGCGCCGCCAGCCGCCGCGGCGGCAGCACCCGGCCCACGGCGGCCCCGTGACGGGCTCGGGAACCCCGACGACCACCCGCCGCCCGCGTCGGTGTCCGTACCGACGTCCGTGTCCGTACTGGCGTCCGCACTCGCGCGGGCGGCGTCCAGCGCGTCGGCGAACTGCCCCGCCGAGACGGTGACATCGAACGCCTCGCCCGTCGTCACCAGCCGCGCCGTGCGGATGGCGAACACGTCGAAGGACGGCGGGCGGCCGAAGACGCCGAGGACCCCGCCCCGGGGCCGGGGCGGGCCGCCCGTCGCCTGGAGCCGCACGGCGGCGGCCCGGTCGTAGTGGATCAGCCGGGCGAGGAAGGCGGCCAGACCGGCCGCCTCCCCGGCGTCGGCGAAACGCAGTTCACGCCCCAAGGCGTGCCCCCTGTCGACGTTGGGCCCGTGCCCGCGCCCGTGCTCGTGCACCGTCATGCGGCGAAGGCCCCTCGGGCCCGTCGCCCTCGGTTTCCAGGTACTTCTCCAGGAAGCCCGCCTCGACGCGGGTGACCCGACGCGGGCGTCCCGTCTGGAAGTTGAACGGGACGAGCAGGGTGGAGGCCCGCGCGTAGCGGGTCTCCTCGTCCTTCACCTCGTAGGCCACGGTCAGGCTCGCGGCGCCGATCTCGGTCACCCACAGCTCGACGTCCACCGGCACGTGCCGGTGGAACAGCGGCTTGAGGTAGTCGATCTCGTGCCGCGCGACGACGATGCCGCCGGTGAAGGCATCGCCGTCGCCCGCGCCCGCCGCCAGCCGCCACATGAAGTCGACCCGGGCCTCCTCCAGATAGCGGAGGTAGACCACGTTGTTGACATGGCCGAACGCGTCCATGTCCGACCAGCGCAGCGGGCAGGCGTAGAGGTGCCGGGCCACCTCGATCAGCCCGGGTGAGCTTCTTGTAGGTGGCGCGGTGCGGACGGGCCGCGTCCGCACCGAGCCGCTCGACCTTGTTCTTCTCGTACGACTCGAAGTTGCCCTCGAACCAGAACCACTTGGAGTTGCCCTCGTACGCGAGGATGTGCGTCGCCACGCGGTCCAGGAACCAGCGGTCGTGGGAGACGACCACGGCGCAGCCGGGGAACTCCAGCAGCGCGTTCTCCAGGGAGGACAGGGTCTCCACGTCGAGGTCGTTGGTCGGCTCGTCGAGGAGGAGCAGGTTGCCGCCCTGCTTGAGGGTGAGCGCGAGGTTGAGCCGGTTGCGCTCGCCGCCGGACAGCACCCGGCGGGCTTCTGCTGGTCCGGTCCCTGAAGCCGAAGGCCGACACGTACGCGCGCGAGGGCATCTCGACCTGGCCGACGTTGATGTAGTCCAGCTCGTCGGAGACGACCGCCCACAGCGTCTTCTTGGGGTCGATGTGGGCACGGCCCTGGTCGACGTAGGAGATCTTGACGGTCTCGCCGACCTTGATCGTGCCCGCGTCGGGGGTCTCCAGGCCCTGGATCATCTTGAACAGCGTGGTCTTGCCCGCGCCGTTCGGGCCGATGACGCCGACGATGCCGTTGCGCGGCAGGCTGAAGGACAGGTCGTCGATGAGGACCTTCTCGCCGAACGCCTTCGCCAGGTGCTCGACCTCGACGACGATGCTGCCCAGGCGCGGGCCCGGCGGGATCTGGATCTCCTCGAAGTCCAGCTTCCGGGTCTTCTCCGCCTCGGCGGCCATCTCCTCGTAACGGGACAGCCGCGCCTTGGACTTGGCCTGGCGGCCCTTGGCGTTGGAGCGGACCCACTCCAGCTCGTCCTTGAGGCGCTTGGCGCGCTTGGCGTCCTTCTGGCCCTCGACCTTCAGCCGGGCCTGCTTGGTCTCCAGGTACTTCGAGTAGTTGCCCTCGTACGGGTACAGCCGACCCCGGTCCACCTCGCAGATCCACTGCGCCACGTTGTCCAGGAAGTACCGGTCGTGGGTGACGGCGACGACGGTGCCCGCGTACTTCTCCAGGTGCTGCTCCAGCCACTGGACGGACTCGGCGTCCAGGTGGTTGGTGGGCTCGTCGAGCAGCAGCAGGTCGGGCGCTTCGAGCAGCAGCTTGCACAGCGCGACGCGGCGGCGCTCACCGCCGGAGAGGGTGGTGACGGGCCAGTCGCCGGGCGGGCAGCCCAGCGCGTCCATGGCCTGCTCCAGCTGGGCGTCGAGGTCCCAGGCGTTGGCGTGGTCCAAGTCCTCCTGGAGCTTGCCCATCTCCTCCAGGAGTGCGTCGGAGTAGTCCGTCGCCATCTGCTCGGCGATCTCGTTGAACCGCTTGAGCTTGCCGATGGTCTCGCCCACACCGTCCTGGACGTTCTCCAGCACGGTCTTGGACTCGTCCAGCGGCGGCTCCTGGAGCAGGATGCCCACCGTGTAGCCGGGGCTGAGGAACGCGTCACCGTTGGACGGCTGCTCCAGCCCCGCCATGATCTTGAGAATGGTCGACTTGCCGGCGCCGTTCGGACCGACGACACCGATCTTCGCTCCCGGATAGAAGCTCGTCGTGACGTCGTCGAGGATCACCTTGTCGCCGTGCGCTTTGCGCGCCTTGCGCATGGTGTAGATGAACTCAGCCAAGAGAAACCATCCGGCAATTTCGTAGGAGGGCGGATACAACCCATCTTGCCGTACGACAAGCCGGGGGCGAAAACCGATAGTCGGCGGAAGCGGGAGGGCCGGAACCCCGTGGGTTCCGGCCTCGCGTCGCTCACCCGCCGGGCACGGGCGGCGACGCTGGGCGACCGGTCATCCGGTGCGCCACCGTCGCCGCGACCGTGGCCGCGGGCCGCGTCGATTACTCGGCGGCCGTGGCGGTCTTCTTCTTGCGGACGAAGAACACGGCGCCGCCACCGACCACGACGAGCGCGGCGGCGATGCCCGCGATCATCGGGGTGTTGCTGGAGCTACCGGTCTCGGCGAGGTCGCCACCGGTGGAGCCACCGGCCGACGCGGGGCTCGGCTTCGAACCGCCGGTGCTGGAGGTCTTGCAGTCCAGCACGCCGGAGAAGGTCTGGGAGAAGCCGTTCGGCCCGGTGATCGTGAACTTGTAGGCCTGGTCCTCCTTCACCGGCACGGTGACGGTCTCGGACTTACCGGCCTCGACCGAGTGCTCCTCGCCCGCCAGCTCGAAGTTGAACGCCTCGTCACCCTTGTTGGTGGCGGTGACGTCCACGCCGCCCTTGGCGCAGTTCTTCTGCGCGGTGAGCGCCGGGATGGCGCCCTGCTTGGCCCAGTTGGCGACGGCCGTGGCCGACACGGTGCTGTTGCTGGAACCGGCCAGGATCTGGGTCTGGCTCTTGGTGGCGCTGGCGAACGCGCGGCCGACCGGGACCTTGGTGGTGGCCTGGAACGACGCCGAGGCGTTGCCCGGCTCGGTGCCGGCCGGGACGTCGAAGTACAGCTCCGCGCCGTTGGCGACGGAGGTCACGGCCTTGCCGGACTTGTCGACGACCTGCACACCGTCGGAGACGGCCGGGGTCACGGTGGCGCTCTCGGCGTTGGTGTGCACCGTGATCGGGCCGAGACGGCTGCCGGACTTGCCGGAGACCGACGGCGGGTCGAGCGTGAGGACGCCTTCGGCTCCTCGACGTTCGCCGCGGTCTTCTCCAGGTACTGGGCGAGCTTCTCGGCGGCCGGGTCGGCGGCCTCGACGTCGGCCTTGTCGGAGAAGTGCCAGATCGCGGCCTGGGTGCCCGCGGCGGCGGTCTTGTCGGTGAGCGGGCCGGAACCGGCCTTCTCCGCCAGCGCGCCGAGGTCGGTGACCTGCGGGTACGAGTTCTGGAGAATCCAGTTGATCTTGCCCGCGTCGGGGTTCTGGGCGAGCGAGGTCTCGCTCCAGGGCTTCTCGTCGTACTTGGCCTTGTTCTGCGTCGGGTTGTGGATGTCGATGCAGTACGTCTGGATGGTGCCGCCGTTGTCGAGCGTCATCTCGAACAAACCGGCGCTGAGCGGCCTGTCCTGGCCGTTGTCGTGGACAACGACCTTGTCGAACGTCTTCAGTCCGCCGAGCGTGGCGCTCGCGCCACCCGCGTCCTGGGGCACGACGTCAGCGGCGGCGCCGCCCGCGGTGGCTATGGAACCCGCCATGGCCAGGCCAGAGACCAGGACCGCGGCAGCAAGACGGGAAGCTCCCGCCTCCGTACAGAATTCATGGTTTCCCCTCCGGGCGAGCGCGAATCTGTACGTGCGCCTCGCCAGCGAACTCAAAACTCATCAGCCCCCGTTGGCACCTAGGGATCCTAGGGAGGGTGGCGGGTCCGGTGGTTGCGAATGCCTGTACTAAACCGATCCGAATCGAAATCGTTATCTAGCCCGGGAACCCCGCATGACCTGGGATTATCGACAAATCGTCGTTCCCGCCGGAGTCGCCGCCGCGCCGGACGCCGCCAGCGGAGGTTTAATTCGCGTCACTTTCCGGAAGGCCGAGGTGCCGCGTGAAAGATCATGTCCGACGGATGCCGCCTCGATGTCCGCGGTGATCCAATGCCGGGCGGCGGCCTCCTCCTTGCCGCTCCGCGCGCCCTCCCGCGCCGCCTCCCGCGACCGCTCGTGGATCCTCAACCGCCCGTGCACGACGAGGGTTCACCGATCGTCACCGACGCCATGATGTTCATCGCGAGCGCCCGCCACGCCCAGACCGTGTAGAAGCTCGTCTGCCCGTCCAGCCACGCCGCGCGCTCCGGTCCCAGCGCCGCACCGTCGCCGCCAGTCGAAATCGCGCCATCGCCACACCGGCCCCGGTCTCCCGGTAGTCCGGCCGCGTCGCCACGTTGCCCAGCACCGTCACCCAGGTCTCGTTCATGGTGGACCCGCCTCCCCGTCGTTCGGTTGACCTCCATGCTGCCCGCGATCACCGGATCCCGCCGGGGCCTGTGGACAACCCCGGCCCGCCACCGCCCGGCCCACCGGTTGTGGACAACTCGGCCACCCCATCGAGCAGGCCGGGGCCGGGCCGTACGCACCGGTACGCGCCCGGCCCCGGCCGGTCACCTCCCCACACCCCGCGTCAGGCCGCGCCCGCGTACGCCGCCAAATCCCGACCCCGTACGCCGTCGAGCCCCGACCCCGTACACCGCCAACCCCGCCCATACACCGCCAAACCCCGGCCCTCGTACACCGTCAGACCCCGCCCGCCGCGACCACGTACCGCTCCCTGACCTCCTGGTAGCGCATCAGCTCCCCACCATGGGCTCCAGCACCCGCTCCCGGCCGCACTCCGCCGCCGCCTCGCGCATCCGCACCTCGACCGCCTGGCCCCGGCGCCTGGCGGGCCGCGCGCCGCCAGCCCGCAGCACCACGCCACCAGGGGCCCGCCCAGCACGCCGGTGGCGCTCATCAGCGCCGGGATCCACCACGCCACCCGCCGACCACGTCGGCGCCCACGCCCAACAGCCAGGCCGTGCCCACCACCTGGACGACCAGGAGCACGAGTTGCGCCATGGCGGCGGCCGACCACCACGACGGCCGCACCGGCTGCCCGTCGAGCAGCACGCCCGCCACCGCGTCGTCCACCGCCTGCGGCAGTTCCCTACCGCCGCGCGCCTCGCCTCCCGCACGGCCTGGGCCCAGGGCGCGGGCAGGCCCTCGGTGGCCGCGTCGCCGAGGGTCCGTACGGCCTCGTCCACCGCCGGGCGCGCGGTCACCGGCTCCAGGGCGCCCGGCCCCAGCACCGCCTCCGCGATGCTCCCCGTCCGGCCGTCGGCCCCGCCGCGGCGCACCAGCCGCGCCCACGGAACCCCGCACACCGCGCCGCCTCCCGCAGCCAGGCGCGCTCCGCCGCCTGTCCCGCGGCCACCGCGCCCGCCGCCTCGGCGAGCCGGTCCTCGAACTCCTCACGCGCGCGTGAGGTGATCCCGACCAGCGTCGCGTCCGTCACGTACTCGCGGCGCAGCGGGACATCGCGCCGTCCACGTCCGCCGCCAGCCGCCGCTCCGCGGCCCCGCACCCGGCGGCGAACCGGCCCAGCATGTCGCGCAGTTCGCCGACGCCCTCCCCGGTCAGGGCGGACACGGCGAACACCGTCGCGCCGGCTCGCCGTGCTCGCCGAGCGCGATCCCGTCCTCGTCCAGCAGCCGCCGCAGGTCGTCCAGCACCTGGTCGGCGGCCTCCCCGGCAGCCGGTCCACCTGGTTGAGCACCACGAAGGTGACCTCGGCGTATCCGGCGAGGGGCCGCAGGTACCGCTCGTGCAGCACCGCGTCCGCGTACTTCTCCGGGTCCACCACCCACACCACCGCGTCGACCAGGCCGAGCAGCCGGTCCACCCGCTCCCGGTGGGCGGGGCCACCGAGTCGTGGTCGGGCAGGTCGAGCAGGATCAGCCCGCGCAGGGCGGGTCGTACGGCTGGGCCGGGCGGTGCCGTTCGTTCGGGGAGATCCCCAGCCGGTCGAGCAGCCCGTCGGCGTTGTCCGTCCAGGCGCAGGACAGCGGCACGGACGTGGTGGCCTGCGGATGCCGGACTCGGAGATCCGCAGCGCGGCGAGGAGTTGAACAGCGTCGACTTCCCGCTCCCCGTGGCGCCCGCGAGGGCGACGACCGTGTGCCCGGGAGTGCTGGCCGCGCGCCGCGGCGGCGTCCAGCACCCGCCCGGCCTCGGCGAGCGTCCGGCCGTCCAGCCGGGTACGGGAGAGGCCGACCAGTTCGCGCAGGGCGTCCAGCCGCTGCCGCAGCCCGCCGGTCGCGAAGGTACGCGCGGGCAGGGCGTCGCTGTCGCCGTCGGCCGCGCCCCACCGGCCGCCGGTCCGCCGCCCGCGCCCCGGGCCGCCGGGCCTTCCGGCTCCCAGGGCAGGCCGCCGGTACCGGGGAGGATCGTGCCCGGAAGCATCGAATCCGCGCCGCCCGCGGGCGCGTACGGGCCGCCCGCGCGTTCCGACCTGGGGCGGGCCACGCGCCGCCCGCCCGGCTCCCCGGCCGGTCGTCCGGCCGAGCGCCGGGCGATCAGCCCGTCGTCCCACGCGTGCCGGGGCCCGGCGCCGGGGTCCTCGCCCGCGACGGGTCGGCGGCCCGGCCGGAACCTCCTGGTGGGGCCCGCGTTACCGGGCTCCCCGTGCTCCTGGCCCTCGCAGGGCCGTCCTGTCG
Source organism: Streptomyces sp. M19 (assembly GCA_038070365.1). Classification (GTDB taxonomy): domain Bacteria; phylum Actinomycetota; class Actinomycetes; order Streptomycetales; family Streptomycetaceae; genus Streptomyces. The sequence continues at coordinate 3,046,062 of JAMYWE010000001.1, forward strand.
TTCGTCACGGCGGGGCGAAGTGGCCGTCACCGCGCTCACCTCTCCTTCTGAAGTACGGACAGCGCGGCGATCAGGCCGACCTGGTGGTCGGGCGTCACGTGCAGTGCGTCGAGGGGCCAGCCGCCGGTCCCGCCTCGCCCAGCACCCGGTCGACGCACTCGTCGAGCAGCCGTCCGCCGCGATCGCACAGCCGCAGCGCGCCCTGCGCGCTCAGGGACTCGGCGAGTTCCTCCCCGCCGTACGGGTGCGGCGCCCGCCGAGCAGCGCCGCCGCGAGCAACGCGCCGACCGTCTCGGCGTCGTACGCCCGGCCGCCCTCCGCGACCCGCGTCGCCACCTCCTCCTCGGCCAGCTCCTCCAGGCACCGCCGCCAGTGGCGCACCCCGACGCCGATCCGCTCGGCGACGCTGCGCGCGTCGCGCGGCGCGAGCACCGCGCGGGCGGCCCGGTCGCGGCCCACGGCCTCGGCGATCCGCTCGTCCGCCTCGGCGGCGGCGCCGCGCAGCAAGGTGGCGAGGGATTCGGTGAGGGCGTCGAAGAGTTCGCCGGAGCCGCTGCCGCCCGCCCGGCCGCGCCAGTGGGTGAGCGCCGCGCCGGCCAGCGGCGCCCGGCCGCCACCTCCGCCGCACCCGGTCGGCTCCCGCCTCGTACGCCGACTCGACCCGCTGCGTCAGCCGTACCGCCGCGGCGTGTTGTGCCGCGGCGGCACCGGCCAGCGCGGGCATCCGGCCGCGCAGCGTGGCGAGCGTCCGGACACGGTCCGCGCGGCGGCCAGGGCGCGCGGCCGGGTCGTGCACGCGCAACGCGAGCCAGGAGCGCAGCCCCTCGACGGCGGTGGCGGGCAGCAGTCCGTTGCCGCCGCCCGCGGACTCGGGCAGTTCGGGGATCGTGAAGCTCGGCACCTCGCCGAGGCCCGCCTCCGAGAGCAGCCCCAGGTACTGCCGCGTGACCTCGGCGGCGACCTGGTGCGGCACCCGGTCCAGCACCGTGACGAGCGTGACGTCGTACTCCTTGGCGGTGCGCAGCAGATGCCAGGGCACCGCGTCCGCGTAACGGGTCGCGGTGGTCACGAGCACCCAGATGTCGGCGGCGCAGATCAGCTCGGCCGCCAGATCGCGGTTGTGCGTCACGAGCGAGTCGATGTCGGGGGCGTCGAGCAGCGCGAGTCCGCGCGGCAGCGACGGGTCGACCTCGATCCGCAGCGCCCCGTGGCCCGCCTCCCGGTCCGCGTCCCCGGGCTCCCCGTCCTCGTACCCGCCCGCGTCCGGATCCGCCGCGTCCCGCGCCGTCTTCTCCTCGTGCTCCGGCGCCCACACCCGCGTCAACTGCGGCAGCACCCGCGGCCCGGCGAACCAGTGATGATCGTCCGGATGACAGACGAGCACCGGTGTCCGCGTTGTGGGCCGCAACACACCGGCCTCGGTCACCCGCCGCCCGACCAGGGAGTTGACGAGCGTCGACTTGCCCGCGCCCGTCGAACCGCCGATGACCGCGAGCAACGGCGCTTCGGGGTCGCGCAGCCGGGGCACCAGGTAGTCATCCAGCTGAGCGAGCAGTTCGGCACGGCTGCGGCGCGCGCGGGCGGCGCCGGGAAGGGGAGCGGAACCGTGCGGCATCCACGCGATCGCGCAGCGCGATCAGCGCCTCGACTAGCTGGGGCCGTACGTCCAAGATCGCCACATGTGCAGAATGCCCAATTTTGGCGCCTTTTGAAGCGTATGCAGGTATCTGCGCGCCGTTGAGACCCACCCGGATCACCTCAGAAGGGACACGGGCCCCGGTACGGATGGGGCTCAGGCATAACGAGTAGACAACACCCGTCCTTTGAGGCGCGAAAACCGATGCAAAAATCGCACCTCCTGCGATTATCGGACCGCTTCACTGAACCTCCACAACGTGCCACGGAGGTGAAGCAACGGGGATGAGGCGCATGGAGCCCTATCCTTGTCCCCGGCAAGGTCACGGATCCGCTGAGCCCGGCCACCGGCACCACGGCCCCGCACGGTCGGAACCGACGGCACCCGGGGCTTCAGCTGTTGCGCGACCACCATCCGGCCCCGTAGCTCAGTGGATAGAGCAGGCGCCTTCTAAGCGCTTGGCCGCAGGTTCGAGTCCTGCCGGGGCGCACGTTTACGCAGGTCAGAAGCGGTTTTAAGCCCTTCGCGAGATCACTCGCGGAGGGCCTTTCATTGCCCGCGAGGCCATTTTATGCATATTTACACTCTCGATTGGGGCGCTGCGTCCCAAATACGTCCCTTAGCTGGGCCAACAACTTGCGCCTAACCGCCCCCGATCAGAGAGTCGCCCCTGGTCAGATCCATGATGATGGGCAATCAGCTAAGAACAGGGCAGGCGCCAAAGCGGCGCCTGCCCTGTTCTGGCTGCTGGCTCAATCTGCTCCACGCATGTCGTCGCAACGCCGCACACGTAGATTTGATCTCGGTGCCAACCACCCGGCGTGGCACAGCCGCCGGACCACGCAGGTCGCGGAGCCAGCGGCTATGCATCGATCGCTGACCGGGAGAACCGCTTCGTCCCATAGCCCAGCACCCCGCCGCAGAGGAGCCTCACCCTCGTCGTCTCCCCTTCGGGTTCCATGGTCAGCCCGGCCGCGTCCACGAGGTCCGGGTCCGAATCGTTGTCCGTCGTGCTCCCCTGGTCCTGCTCCACAGTGGACCCCGCCGTCGCTCCTGCTGAACTCCCATCACCCTCCACGAGCATCGGGAGGACATATGCCTGGGCCAGTCCCGCCAGGTGAAGCGGGAGCGGCAGGGACAGCGCCGCCGCATAGTCCGGTGCCTGACGCAGTTGGTGTACAGCGAGGGCCAGAGCCTCGGCCTCGTCCGGCTTTCCCCGGGCAAGAGCGCCCGGGTGGTCGTCCACGTGGCAGCCGAGCACCGCGATCTCGAGCAAGGTCGGGTTCCAGGCACTGGTGCCCGCCTGCGAGGTGAGGTTGCCCGCGGCGTTGACCCTGGTGGTCAGGCGGTCGAGGGCGGGCGACACGGCGTGGGTACCCGGGCGTTCCGTGGTGCTGTAGAAGATCCGGTCCCCTGATGAGGCCCTGCCCTGCGACGAGATGGCCTGGGCCCAGAAGCCAGCCGGCTGGCCGTGTGGCTTACCGGGTTCCGCCAGGCCCCACCACTGCGCGGCCTCCCGCCCTCCGCACCCTCGGACGCGCACAAGGCGGAGTTCGTCGTCGAGCCGGCCTGCGGGGCGTGGCCCGTCCGGATCAGATCTCGCTCGATCCGGCCGTCCTGCAGCCATGGCCAGTGCAGCCTGCTGTTCTGTGCATGAGTGAGCAGCGCGGTGGGCTGACCGCGGAGCGAGTGCAGTACGCGCTGGAGGAATGCCGCTGTCTCCTTGCGCTGCTGGGCGAGGTTGGTGCGCCACTGCTTGCCGGTCACGCGGGGGCACTCGATAGCAGGCAGCCGCCTTGCGGGTCGGGCTCCGCGCATGCCTCGGGATCGATCTCGGCCTGTTTCACCAGGCCCAGGAGGAAGCGCGGATACGGCACCCACTCCCCGCGGCATCGTCCCAGCCTCGTACGGCAGCCTGACCCGTCGCCTGCGGCAGCGGCGTGGCCAGGACGGCCACGGGCAGGTGCTTGGGCAGCCGGGTCGGACCGTCCTTGCGGCGCTTCACCATCCAGACCGCGGCGTACTGAAGCCCCTCGGGCAGGTCGTCGCCGAGGGTGTGCTGCGGCAGTACGCGGACGCCGAGCTGACGCAGCCCGTCGAGCCAGGAGCTGTGGGTGCGATGCCCGGTGCTGTCCGCGTTGTCGATCTGCCGGTCAGTGGACGAGGTCACGACGAACTGGGTCAGCACGCCTGCGTCGGCACACCCCAGTCGAACGGCGAACTTGGGGTCGGTCGTCGACGGGCGGAAGGTACTGCGGTGGGCGATCTCCACCAGGGCGAGTTCAGGGCGGTCGGGGTCCGCGCCGTCCGCGCGCAGCCATGAGTCCAAGGCTCTGCGGCGCTCGACGATGGCCGTCGAGATGGCCGCTCCCTTGCCTTTGACGGCCGGGTCGGGCACCAGCCGGTCTCCGAGTCCATCGGCCAGGGGCAGGCACCGCAGCCGCAGGGTGAGTTCCTCCGTCTGCCATTCGAGGACGACCGGTGCCCCAGGCCGGGCTTCGTCGAAGTCCCGGTCCGTGATCGCGGCTGCGGAGGCGCCGCCGTCACCGTCAAGACCCAGGGCGTGCGCGAACTGGGCCACTGCTTCCTTGCGTACCTCTGGTGACTGCCACAGCAACCGGACCTCCACCAGCGGTGGACCACTGTGGTGCGGGGCCGCGCCGGCGATCCGTGCCTGCGCCGCGAGGTTCGTCCTGCGCGCCTGAGTCTCGCGCAGCAGCTCGGTCTTCTTGGCCTCGTCGGTCCTCGGTTTGGGCCGCCGGTTCCCCGGTGCGCCGATGCCCTTGCCGCGCCCCGCTTCAGATCGGGTACCCGCACCACGTGTTCCGGAAGGGCCTGTTCGGCCCATTCGGTCAGCTGGGCGCGCTGGTTGGGCATGAAGCCGGTGCCGATCTCGTGCTTTCCCATCCGGGTGCTGTGCACCACTGCGGCGCGGACCCTCCACCCTCGCCGATCCAGGAGCCCGGTTCGGCGAGGAGTTGTTCGGGGTCGGGGAAATTGCCGGCGAGGCTGAGTCCGCGCAGGATGCCGGCCGTGTCGTTCTCGGACCAGGTGAAGGTGTCCGCTGCCCGGTCCCGGCGCAGTCGGGCGAGTGCGTAGCGCTCGGTGGCCGGTGCCCCGGGGAGCCAGGGGATGGTGGGCCTCAAGTAGACCGTGGTGGCTTCCCGGTAGGAGAGGTTGAGGCGTTTGGTGGTGGCCCGCGGATGCGTCGCCCACCGCCGTACGCCCCAGTGCAGATGCAGGCGCGGCCTGGCATCGAACGGCGCGGTGTGCAGGGAGATGTTGAGTACGACGGAGAACCACCACTCCTTGCGCTTGACCGTCCGGCACAGGGGCTGCGACATGAGTTCGGCTCCCTGGTCGCGAGGCCCGCGAGGTACAGCCCGAAGCGCAGCTCCCTCCTTCGAAGCGGTAGGGATCGAGGGACAGGATGCGGCGGGCCAACGCGTCGGTGGCGAGCTGGAACTGCCGGGGTCAGGGCGGCGGTCCCGCCGGGGTGACGGGGCCGGAGAGCAGTTCGACGCCGGTGACCGGCTGCCACTCGGGCAAGTTCCGCTTGAGGTCAGCGCTGCTCGCGAGCAGCAGCGAACGGAACCCGGGTCCTGCCCCGCACCCTTGGGACCGAGTGTGCGCAGCCATGCGTCCAGGAGCTGCCGCAGGAGCGCTCCGGAGGGATCGGTCGCCGAGGTCGGGACGTACATCCAGAAGTCCTCGGCGGTCGGAGGGCTCTGCTCCGGCCGCGGCTCGACGGGAACACGAGGGCGAGGGCGCACGATCACATCGGGAGCGAGGGTCTGCAGGACGCCGTCGAGCCGGCGCGTGGGCAGGGCCAGCTGCCTCTTCTCCTCGTCGCGCCCGTGGTTGTGCAGTTCGAGGAGGTCCGCGTGCCAGTGTTCGGGAAAGGCGAGGGCGCGGTAGTCCTCGGTCCAGGGCTCGCTGCCCTCGGCAAGATGGTACGCGGATCGGCGGATGTGCTGGTACATGTCCGTTCTCCCTGCGATGTCGTACGTGGTCGATGGCGCGCCGTGTCTTCGACAGCCTTGGCAGCAGCGGGTTGGCGGCGCGTCAGTCGGTGCCGCGCGGCGCGGGCGGAGCGTCCAGGCCGCACAGCGCTTCGTACAGCGGCCGGTAGAGCAGCTTGACGAGTTCGATGTCGGCAGGGTCGGGCCTGTCGGCAGGGTTCTCGGTACCGCTGAAGTACGGGGCGAGGACGTCCCGGAGGCGTACCAGCAGTCCCGGGTCGCTGGTACGGGACCGCCTGCTCCTGCCGACGACGGGTGCCTGTGCCGCAGCCAGCCGCGGCGCGAAGGCGGCGTCGACGAACACGACTCGGGCCGGTACACCACCGCGGACGAGGCGGCCGATGACCTGCCAGATGGTGACGAGCTGGTCCCAGACAAAGGACTCCTTCTCGTCGTCGGAGAGCGAGGAGTAGATGTAGGGACGGGACAGCACGTGCCGCCAGACCCGGCGGGCGACGGTGCGGAAGGTGGCGCCTGCCGCGTCGAGACCGTCGGCTTCCGCCACCAGATCGCCGAATGTCGCCCCTCGCTGGTGTGTTGACCTCGTACAAACCGACTCGCCCAGTCGTTGATGGCGAACACGGCCAGGGACAGGTCATCGGGACGAGGGTGGGGACGGACCAAGAAGAACACCGTTCCGAACGCCGCCACCCTTTCCTCGCCGGGACGCTGGGGGTGGTGAGGATGTTGTGCCCGCGCTCGACGGCGAGCAGAGGAGCGACGAGCAGTTCGGCGTCCGGGTCCTCGGCGAAGGAGGCGAGGTCACCGCGTCGTACCGCTCCGGTGCTCCGTGTCCGACTCCTGGCCGGTGCCCTTCCGTCGACTGCGGCTTCGAGTTCCGCGTCGTCGGCGGCCAGGACGCGAACCGGCCGCGCCAGCGCGGGATCTCGTCCAGGGCCGTGGCAGCCACCCCGGCCTCCGCGTAGCTGCCCACCAGAAGCAGGGCGCGTCTGCGGCGCTGATCGGGAATTCGGGCAAGTTCGCTCTGCAGCGGAGAGGTAGTTCCGTCCCCGCGGGGACGGGCCAGCCGGTCGATCATCAGGCGTAGGACGTCCTCGCGTTTGTCAGGGTCCTGCCCGGAGAGGCGGATCGGCTGCCCGGCCGCGTCGTAGAGGAACTCGGTGCGGAATACGGTGTCCCGGATGGACCGCAGCGCCTTGCTCTGCGGTTTCAGGACCGCTCGGACGGGAGCAAGGACATGGGCGCGGGTGGACGTGCCGGCCCAGCTGGTGCCAGACATCAGCAGAACGTGTGGACCGGCCTCTCCCGGGCGGGATCGGCGCCGAGCTGGGGAGGCCGAGGAGCAGTTCGCGGCCCACGCCCGCACAGCGGAAGAAGCGCAGGGTTCCGGTGCGGCGACCGTCCTTGTCGCGGGCGGCAGCCCGTTCGTCGATGAGGTACTGGAAGCCGAGGACGTTGCCCATGGGTGCCTCGGGCAGGAGCGGCGCGTAGTCGAGAGGTGGCCGGCGGGTCAGTTCGTGGCTCGCCGCGTCGAGCCGCAGCGCCGCCTCCACCTGGGGCCACAGGAAGGTCACCCGGTCCAGACGCTGGTGCAGCGCGGCGAGCACAAGGGTGAACTCCAGTCGCCGTGCGTTCAGTTCGCGCCATTCCTCGGTAAGCGGCATCTCCTCGCGCGCCAGTTCCCTGCCCTGACGGGCGGTGGACGGCGGCCGCTGCTGGGGCCCCGGCGCTCCGACGAGGAAGGAATCGAGGAGCGCGCGGACCCGGCCGCGGGTTCGTTTCTCGTCGAGGGTGTGCAGGACGTCGTGGGCGAGAGCGATGAGCTCGTCGGCGGGCGTCATATAGGGCCCCGCCCGCCGAGCGGGTCGTCCCGGAACGTGTCGAAGAACCCGGTGATCTCACTGCGGCGGTGCGCCCAGGGTGCCTCCGGCTCAGGGAGATCCGCTTCCCCAAGCCTTCCCTTTCGCCGTCGTCCTCGTCCTCGTACAGCGCGGTCTCGTCCTCGACGTCCCCTGCCTCCGTGCCGTCCGGACGCCGGACGGACCGGCCGGACGTCAGCGGATACCAGGCGTTCAGCAGCTTCTCCTGAAGAGTCCATGCACTGAAGTAGTCGATCTGTGCCCAGTTCCGCAGCCCTTCGTCATCGATGAGCATGGCGTACAGCCGGTCCGCCGCGGAGCCGACGATGTCCAGGGCGGCGGACCAACGCTCCACGTCCTGGTCGGAGAGCGGCAGGCGTCCCTGCCGGGCGAGTTCGGCGATCTCATGGGTCTGCAACTGGTCGAGCCAGGACTCGGAGACACCGGTGGTGACGAGGGTGGCCGACGGCGCGAACATCTGGTCCAGCTGCATCTGTACGCGATCGGCCTCGTCGACGATCACGATGTCGCTGCGCAGACAGGCCAGTTCCAGGTAGCGCAGGCGTTCGGCGTTGAGCTGGCGTGGAACAGCCGTCTGGACGAGGCTGGCGGGTTCGCCACCCAGATCAGCGCGTCGACGAGGTCGCGCGCGGCAGAGTGCCGGGGCAGGCGCTCCACAGCGGGCACGCGTGCGGGTACCCCATTCCTCCTCTTCCCCGGCGCCGTCCTCAGGGGCTGCCTGTCGGCAGCGCCACGGGCGCGTTCGAGTTCGCGCAGGGCGTTCTCGACCGCCGCTTCGTCACCACCCTCGCCGACCCCGCCCCTGCGCACGGGTGCAGGCTGCCGCACGGTGCGTCGTTGTAGCGCAGCGGCTCTGAGGTGTCGAGTGCGCGCAGCGCGTCCAGTGGGCAGGCGGTGCTGAGGTGTCTGAAGGTCGCGTCGGTGTGGGCGAGCAGTGAGTGCGCTCCGCGCGCGGCGAGCCTGCGGTGCAGCCGCTGGGTGTGCTGGGTCGCGTGGTGCCGCCCTGGATCAGGGCAGCGCTCAGGCCGAGTCCGCGGAAGAGTTCGGTCAGAGTGAGCTGTTCGGCCACGTCGCCGACGACGAGTGTGGTGCGCAGGCCGTTGTGGTGCGCCCAGACGGCGAGCAGGGTCATCAGGGTCGATTTACCCGCGCCGACCATACCGACGAGGTGGGTGAGCCGGTCCAGCGGCAGCGCGGACGCCGGCGCGAAGGCGGTTCCGTCGGGGGTACGGGTGTCGAGATCGAGGTCGTCGAGGCGCTGGGCCCAGTTTCCTGCCTTGCGGCCGCGCCGCCGTTCCTCCTCGTCCATCCACCGTGCCACGTCGGCGAGTTCGTCGAGTGGTACGTCCAGAGGTCCTGCGGTGGCCAGACGTTCGGCGGTGAGGGGTGGCCCGGGAGGGTCCCGTACGAGGTCAGCCGGGATGGTGACGGAGGTGCGCCGGTGGCGGCGGTCCATGAAGCGATGCTCGCCCGCCTCCGCCTGATCCATCGGTTTAACGGCGAAGCCCGGCAGGCTCGCCAGCGCCTCGTCGTACACGGCGAAGCGGTCGGAGGCGACCATGGGAGGAACCCGGTATGCCGCCTCCCCGCCGCCGGGACACGGTACGCCCGCAGTCGTTCCGGCAGTTCCAGGTACATGTCCAGCGACTGCCGCCACATCCGGCCGCGACGCATCGGCCAGAGCAGGTGCCGGGCGGCGGCCAGCGCGGCCTGCTCCGCGGCGCCCACGGACAGCTTCGCGGCGCGTGCGAAGGCGAGGCCGTAGCCGCCCAGGAGTGTCCACGCCCCGTCGGCGGCGTGGCCGGGGCCACGGTCTCCATCAGCCGCAGGGCGAGCTCGACCTGGCAGAGCAGGGCGGGCCGGGTCCTGGCGTACTCCTCGGGCCAGGGGCCGAGCGCGGCCACGACAGGCTGGTACCAACTGCTGCGGTCACGCATCGTCCACTCCGTCCTCCTGCCCGGCGTCCTCGGCCGGGGTCGTGTTGTCCATGGGGCGGTGTCCGGCGGCCCCTCGGCCGGGCGCGGCAGATCGTCCGCTCCGCCGCGGAACGGACCGATGGAGGCGTCCGGCCCTCGGTCACCGGCCAGTCGCAGCCGGGCCGCCCACACAAGTTGGCGATCCGTCAGAAGCCTGAGCCCGTCCGCCTGAGCGCCCCGCTCCTTGGCATAGCTGTCGAGATAGTCGCGGCGTGCGCGGACCCTGAACTCCGGGACGACCCAGCACGCCTCGTCGTAGGGCGGTTCGGCCCGCACCGCGTCGCGCTGCGGCCGAGGAAGGCGGGATGTGCCCAGTCCTTGACGTCCACGGCCCACACATGACCGTCGGGGAAGATGACGCGCACGTCGTACGAATCGAAGTTGGGCCACATCTCGACGGTGAGCCCCGACGCCCGCAGCTCGCCCTCCAGGGAGGTCTCCGCCTGTCCGGGCCCGGTGACGAACAGCCGCAACGGTTTGCGCAGTTGGCGCAGGTCTCTGGTCTCTGCCGCCACGAGTGCCCGGCCGTGCGGCGCGGGCCCTGATGGCGGCACTGATCCCGCTCGCACCACCACTCGGTGTCGGACACCGGGTGCAGTAGGGTCAGACAGCGGTGACAGCACAGATACGAACCGTCGCGCCGGAACCCGGCGGGGACGGGGCGTAGATCTCCTCGACGAGGAACCGGACCGGGTCGAGGAAGAGGTCGCAGCTGATCTCGGCCCAGTCATCCTCCGTGAGCACGGGCCGGGTGACCAGGAGGCGGCGGAAGGCCGTGTACGACTCGGGCGCCGACATCGCGCGGCAGACCCGCAGGGCCTCGTGAATGACCATGCGGTCGTACTGTCGCCCGGTGCTGTCGCCGTGTCCGCGCACAGAAAGTTCGTGGCAGAGCTGGGAGGGTTCTCCCGAGCCCTCGTCGATCAACCGGTCCGCGGCGTCGAACAGGTCGGCGGGCAGCTGGTCGAGAGGCCAGCTGCTGAGCGGCCGGGCGCGGGCCCAGCGGACCATCTCGGGCACGCCGGCCGGGGCGTGGCCCCGTTGCGCAGACACTGGAGGGTCAGTGCGTCCAGGGCTCGCTGCGCGCCGGCCGGATAGGGCAGGGCGAAGGCGTCGAGGTCGTCGACGGCCGCCAGGTGAAGGACGGCGGTGGCCACGTCCCTCAGCAGAACGACGTCCCGGTTGAACAGCCAGTCCGGGGCTGCCTGTTGGTCAGTCATCGGACGACATACCCTCGCGGCGTCAGCTCGGCACTCGGCTCGGACCCGTCGGCGGACGAGGACGCATCGGGGCCGTGCGGCAACGGATGATCGGTGGCGTAGGCGCTGCCAGGACGGCACCAGGTTCGCGCCAGGCAGCCGTGGCAGTGGCGCCCGGTCCTCGGCTCGTACGTGGTGTCCTCGAGGAGCGGCTGGGCGAGACCGGCGATGATGTCCCGGGCTTCGTCGACGATCTCGGCGCGCCCGGGATCGACGCGTTCGAGCCTGCTCTCCCGCGGCCCTCGCGCAGGTGCTCCAGCTCGACCCAGGAGCGGGACGGGTCGTCGCCCAGCGCCCCGCGTGGAACAGCAGTACACCGAGTGCCAGTTGCGGATACGTACGCAGCAGTGAGTCCCGCTCCCACAGCGGGCGGGAGGATGTCTTCGTCTCGCGCCAGATCCACCGGCCACGATGGGTGTACACCAGATCGGGTACGGCAAGGACGACGACATCAAGTTCGGGAACGTAAGCCGTCACCCGATGCTGCACGAGGACGCGCTCGTCGGCGCCGAGTCCGTCGAGCGGGCACAGCAACCGATGCCCGGCCAACATTCCGGCGGCCTCACGTGCGGACGCCTCGTCCAGACCGGTTTCGGACCGCAGCGCGTCCGGATCGGGGTCGCACGGTCCCGGCAGCCGCGCACCGGCTGTTCACCGTGGAGTGCGTCCAGCCAGGAGTCGACGAACCTGCCACGCCGTGCCCCTCGTTCTCGCCGGACAGGTCGTTGAGATGCAGACGCCGCACCAGGTAGTACTGGGCGGGGCACTGCGCGTACAGGCGCAGGTCCCAGGCGGAGACAGAACGGCGCTTGCGGGCTACCGACGGGCGCCGCCCTCCCACAGGCCCCGGGTGTGCTTCAGGTCCAGGCAGCCGGCGATGGCCTTGCACTCGACGCAGCTCTCGCCTGGCCTGGTGCCGGTCGCGGTCGCGGCGGAGAGGAACGCCGGCACGGCGTCACCCTCGAACCGCTTCCTCACCTCGACGGGACCTTCGCCGAACGACGGTGCCGCGCCGAGCAGCGGTTCCACCGAACCATCGGCGCACCCGACGTCGAAGACGCGCACCAGGGCAGGCGGTCGGGTGGTGCCGGCCGCCTCGGCCGGGGTTCGTCCCGCGACCTGCGCCGGGTGTGGGCGCCCCATGGGCCATCACCTGTGCCACGGCCCCGAGTTCGGCACCGGGGCGGCTGGTCTTGGCCCGGCCCAGCGAGGGCAGCCAGAGGTCGCGCACCGTCCCGTCGGCGGAGGCGTACATACGGCCCCACAGGGTGTGCTCGTACTGCCGGGCGCCGCGCGGGTCGGGTACGTCCAGACGGCGGGTGCGCCACGTCCAGGATCCTGACCACCAGAGTGGGCGGCAGCCCCGCTTCCGCGGCGACGGCCTGCTCCGGGCACGGGCCGCGACGTACCGCTCCAGGGCGTGTGCGGTCCACGCGAGATGTACGGGGTGGACCGGTGAGCCTCTGCCTCGGAACGGTCCGCGGGTGTTCCGCAGTTCCTCGCGCACCTCCTCGACGGACCGGCCGTCTTGTTCCACACGGTCCAGCGCCGCGAAAGCGGGCCGAATCCGAACTCCTCGTACGGCGTGGGCAGGAACGGCACGGCCGGCTCGGCCACGAGCTGAGGCCGCATCGCGATGCGGCGGTGCGTGGGGCAGGCCGCGGCGTCGGGGCGAGCCATTCGAGGACTTGCCTTGATCAGCCAGTCCTCTCCGGCCACACCCGGTGGGTTCTGCATGGTGACCCCGTTGCAGGGCGGCAAGGGCAGGTGGACACCCAAGACCGTCGGACCTCGCGGGCCACGAACGACGCCTCGGACTCGGCTCAGCATGACACACATCTGTGAACTGAGTCCATGAAGATCTAACAAAGCAGATACTTCACGCTAGTCTGTTGTGCCGGATGGTGCGGAAGGACGAAGGGCGGCGCGGCGTGGACGCGGATTCATACGCGGAGATGTACAGGCCCGGCACGGGTGATCTGATCGACGGGCGCTACGAGTTGGCGGAGTCGCTCGGCAAGGGCGGAATGGCCCACGTCTGGCGGTCCCGCGAGGTCTCCCCGGGCAGTGAGACTTCCGAAGGTCGCGCAACTTCAGCGGGTCGCGAGGTCGCGGTGAAGTTCCTGCGCCACGACTCCGAGGCCCTGTACGCCCTGGACCCGGAAGAGAGGGAGGCCGAGCTCGCCGTCAGGAACGCCCGGTTCCGGCGTGAGGCCACGCTTCTGGGCACGCTCGACCATCCGGGCATCACGGAGCTGTACGGCAGCGGATCGCACCGTGGTGTGCCGTACATCGCCATGCGTCTGGTGACCGGGGTGAGTCTGCGGACCTTTCTCGACGAACACACACCGCTGCCGCTGGCGACGGCGATCGCCGTCGCCGTGCAGATGGCGGGAGCACTGGTCTGCGCGCACACGCTGCCCGTCGTGCACCGGGACCTCAAGCCGGCCAACATCATGATCGACGAGGAGGGGCGGTCGTCCTCATCGACTTCGGCATCGCCAAGCCGCTGCGGTCCGACGCCACCCGGTACACGGCGCACGGTTCCACCCTCGGCACCCGCGGCTATCTGGCACCGGAGCAGCTCCTGGAGCGTGAGCCCACCACGCGGACGGACGTGTACTGCTTCGGCTGCGTCTTCTACGAACTGCTCACCGGACACCCGCCGTTCCCGCTCGGCGCGGACGCCGGGCTGACCGAGAGGCATCTGTACGAGGAGCCGCTGCCGCCGAGTGTGTACGCCGCGGGCATCCCCGGCGCGATCGACGACCTCGTGCTGCGCATGCTCGCCAAGCAGCCCGGACAGCGACCGCCTGTGGACGAGGTCCTGGCGGTCCTCGAACCGCTCGGTCCGCAGCCCAATGACCCTGGGCCCCGTCCGCGCACCCACCCCGACGCCACGGCGCCGCTTCGCCGACCCGCGGAACAGGCTGTACGCACACGCCGCGCTCCCGCCGCACCGCCTGTCCCGTCCTCTGCGGAGGGCGAGGCGGAGTGGCTGGACACCCGCGCGGTGGAACTGCTGTGCGCGCGGGCCGAGTCGGAGATCGCCACCGGTGAACCCGGTGAGGCTACCGATCGTCTGAGCGCGCTGACGGAACGGGTGCACGGGGAGTGGGAGCGCGCCGCCCACTGGTGCGCCGTGTGTGGCGGGGAGCGGCGGACGGGCTCCGTCTGGCCGGGGACTTCGGCTCCGCGGCTCGTCTCTACGAGGGGATCGACGACGCTCTCCTGCACGGCGACGGTCCGGCCGAGCGGGCGGAGCGCGCGGTGATCCGACTGCGGCTGGCCGAATGCCGACTCGCCTTCGGTGAACTGGAGGCCGCCGTCGCCACGGTCGACGCCGCGGGTCGCACGGCTGCGGGCCTGCCGCGTGAGCACGCCGTACAGGTCGAGTCCGTACGGCGTGAGGTCGACGCCCAGCTCTCGGCCCGGCTCGCGGACGCGGACGGTCATGGCGCCTCGCAGGTCCGGACGGACGGCGAGGCGCCGTGACGTGCTCCGTCTCCTCGCACCGCCGGACGCGCTACGCCCCGCCCGCGAGCCGCCCGGCCGCCAGTTCGTCACCGAGGTCGTGGACGAGGTCCGCACCGAGCTCGACGGTGCGTCGCGCCAGCTGTTCGAAGGCGGCGAGCTCACGGAACGCCTCGCCGTAGCGCCGCTGTTCGCGCAGCGGCACCTGGCGGACCTGGAGGCGGCGGACATCGATGCGGGAGGAGCTCGTCGCATGGGTCCCGGCCTGGCGGACGTTGGCCGGGCGCGCAGCGAACCGGCGAGAAACCAGGCGTCCAGCTGCTCGGGCTGCACCCGCACGGCGTGCAGTTGAGCGCCCAGGGCAGTGGGTGCTCCTTCGTGGACCCAGGCGGAGAAGGCCCGCGCCACTCCCACCACGACGATGTCTCCGGGGTCGACGATCACGGCTTCGCGCACCGCCGGGTCGTCGGCGGCGAGGTGTCCCCTGGTGCGCCGCCCGACAGCAGGTCGGGAACCGTCAGGAGCGGAATGTCCTCCGCGGACGGCGCCCGGTGCGGACCGCCGTCTCCGGTGGCTGCTGGCCGCCGCGCAGGGTGAGCGCCCCGCCCGCGCCAGTTCGGCGACGGTGGTGGCCGTGGGCGTGTCCTGTGCGGCAGAGGCGAGTTCGAGCGCCGCGAGCAGCCGGGCGGACTTGGTCACCTTGGCGGTGAGGTCCTTGAACTCCCGCCAGGACGCGGCCAGTCGGGGCGCACTGTCCGCCGCGGACGGGGTGATGTGGCGTCCCGGAGTGAGGTCGACCTCGTCGTCGAGCAGCTCGATGACGGGTACGCGCCGCGCATAGGCAGACCCTCGGCCGGGTCCGTCCCCCACGGCCTCGCTCAGGAAGTCACCGATCGCCGCCCAGTCGGGGCCCATTCACGGCCCGGGTCCCGGGGAAGCGGGACACTCCGTCGGCCACCAGCAGGTGACCTCCCACGGGTGGCTCCTCACCTGCCGCGGGCGCCCGTAGCACCCACAGGTGCAGAGAGACGCTGTGCGGTGCGGCGCACCCGGCGGCAGCGCCACGACGGCCTTCAGCTGGCCGGTGCGCAGCAGGGACCCGCGGATGCGCCGGCCTGCCTTGCGCGCCGCCACGGCGGGGCAGCAGCAGCACGGCCGCGCCTCCGGCCGCAGCCCGCCAGACAGTGCTGGACCCAGGCGAGTTCGGGTTCGGTACGCGGCGGCAGGCCATGGCTCCAGCGGGCGTCCGTGGCCAGTTCCTCGTATCCCCAGTCCCGTTCGTTGAACGGCGGGTTGCAGAGCACGATGTCGGCGGGCACACCGGTGAACGGGTCGTCGCGCAGAGAGTCCCCTTCGCGTACGTCGATACGGGCGGGCTCGGTCCACGACGCCTCCTCGGCGAGGTTCAGGCGTGCTTCGGAGAGCGCCGCAAGGACGGGGTCGCGGTCACCACCGAGCAGGGACGGCGCCCCGGCACCAGCCCTCTTGGCCGTCTCGGTCACGGCCATCAGGAGGTGGCCGGTGCCGCAGGCGGGGTCCATCGCCGTCAGACCTCCGTGGACGGCCGCGACGCGGGTGGCGATGTCCGCCATGAGCGCGGCGAGCGGCTCGGGGTCGTGGCGATCTGGCGCACATGGACGTCGAGCCAGCGGCGCAGCAGGAAGGCGAAGGTCTCCGGGCCTCCTTCGCGCCACCCGAGATCCACGGCCCGTTCGATCAGGTCCGCCGCCTCTTTCGGGTACGCGCACTCTTTCGGATGCGCGGACTCCTGTCACACCCGCCCGGCGAGCCGCCTGCCCACCTCCGCGATCGCCGCCCCGTCTCGTCCCGTCCGCCGAGCGCCTCGAAGCGGGGCCAGAGCCATTCGCGCTCGGCGGACTTCTTGAGCTTCTTGTTCTCGCGCAGCCAGTTCTCGATGTCGGTGAGGGAGAACTGGGGTTGACGTCCGTGCCGGCGATCCGAGTGGGGAACGACGGATGACGCCGCCGCCAGTTGCTGACGGCGGCTCGCCCGACGCCCGCGAGACGAGCGATTTCCGCCAGGGAAACGGGTACGGCACGCGGCGTGGACATCTGAACTCCCTGGATGTTTCTCAATAAACGTGGACGCTCCCCGCCTACAGGCACGTGATCAAGCCACTTTGCCCTCCCGCGCGCCCCGCAGACTACTACGGCAAGCACAGGTATTGACATTGTTCACAGGGCAACAGAGCGTCACCCTTCCTGCCGCCTCACCCCGTCGAGGAAGCCGCTCGGCCGCCCGCTGTACGACATGTACAACGCCTCTCTCGCCCGGGTGCTCGCGACGAACAGCAGGCACCGTTCGGCCGCGAGGTCGGTCGCGTTCTGTAGCGGATCGACCTCGGCCGGTGTCACCGCCGGCGCGAACGGGAATGCCGACGCGGTCACTCCCGCGACGGCCACGCAGCGGAACTCGAGGCCCTTCAGGCTGTGCAGGCTCGACACCCGTACTCCGGGCGCGTCATCGGACTGCTCGTCCTGACCCGCACCACGGGCAGCCCGGCCTGGGCGAGCCGGTCGCCGATCCGCGCGGTCTGCGTGTGGAACCGGGCACAGACCGCGATCTCGGACGGCGCGACGCCGGCCGCCACCCAGGCGCCCACCGTGCGCACGACGGCGTCGGCCTCGGCTGCTTCCGTCCCGTGCCCCTCGCACACGGGCCGCTCCCCGTGCAGCAGGGACCGGTACCCGGAGAGCGAATCCGGTGCGTCGCCGGTCAGGTCCGCCACCGGCTCCCTGTCGAGAAGCGCCCGCGACCAGCGCAGGATCTCTTCCGTGGAACGGTAGTTGAGACGCAGCCGCGCGCCTCGTCCCGCGACGGAGATGCCGAGGAGCGCAGCGAGACCCGGAGTCGTAGATCCGCTGGTGCGGGTCGCCGGTGAGGAACAGGTCGTCGGGCCCTTCGGGCACCAGCGCACGCAGCAGCCGCCACTGGGCGGGTGCAGGTCCTGCGCCTCGTCCACCACCACGTGGTCGTACGAAAGGCCCTCGCCCGGTCCGTCCTCCAGCAGCCGGGCGGCTCTGGCGCACAGCTGCAGCCACGTGCAGGCGCGGTCGTGAGCGAGTTCCTCCTCGAACCGCGCCATCGCCTGCCACAGCCGCGGACGCTGCCCGGCCGCGAGCTTGCTGCCGCGTCCGCGCCGCAGACACTTCTCGTACTCCTCGCGGGTGCGCAGGTCCTGGGCGAGCAGCACATGCCGGTACTCCTGGGCCAAGAAGGCGTAGGTCCACGGCAGTTCGAGCCGGCGGGCCAGGCGCTGCCAGCGTCGCCGCTCGTCCTTGTCGCCGAGGACGTCCCCGGGTTCCCGTGCAGCTCGCGCACGATGCGGTGGGCGGTGGCGTCGACCGTGGTGACGGTGACCCGGTCGAGGCGCGTCTGGTCGTGGTCGAGGAGCAGGGCGAGCCCGGAGCGCAGCGAGCGGGCGAGTGCGCCGGTGTACGTGGTGAGCAGGACGCGGGTGTCGGGTGAGCGCCCGAGCAGATGCTTGACGCGGTGCAGGGCGACCACGGTCTTGCCGGTGCCGGGACCGCCGGTGATCTGGGCGGGGCCCGTGTACGCGGGCCGGTAGGCCACCCGCCGCTGCGTGGGATGCAGGAAGATCCGCCACGCGTCGAAGGGCTTGGCGAGGATGTCGGCGAGCTCCTCGGGCCCGGTGACCAGGGCGATCCGGCTGCGGGTACGGCTGACGGCGGCGGCCAGCTCGCCCTGCTTCCTCTCGGTCTCCTCGACGGCGACCGCCTGTCGCGCCGCCACGAGGTCACGGTAGATATCCTCGGGCTCGAACCCTTCCGCGAGCAGCCACAGCGCCTCGAACTGGTCCTCCGGCATCAGCGACCCGAACGCCTCCAGCTGCGCCTTGCCGGTGATGACGCGGGCGGCGCGCAGCGTGACGTCGTCGACGCCGAGGTGGCGCAGCACGGTGTCCGACCACCGGGCGAACAGGAGCTCCGGCGCGGCCTCGGCCTCCTGGGCGAAAAGCGGGTGATCTGTTCCATGGCGGTCAGATCACGTACTTCGAGACAGCGCGTGACCGCGTTGACCGAGTACAGCCGCCGCTTGGCCCAGGAGTACGCCTTGTCGTGGGAGACGACATGGACGAAGACGAACACATCACTGCCGTCGTCGGGCGCGAGCAGCACGATGCGCTGCCCGTCGTCGACCCGGATGGTGCGCATGCGCGGATCACGGGAGCCGACCACGGATTCCAGGTGCAGGCCCTTGTCCGCGTGCAACTGGTGCACCGTCAGCTGCTGGAACTTCCCCATCGCCTTGTGGACCCGGGCGCGGGACGGCTTGTCGAGCCGGTCCACACCCTCCCAGAAGGTGTTGGTGATCGCGATCTGCGGCACTCCCACTCCTTTCCCCGACCAACAAAATACATTGACTGAGTTTACAGCCAATAATCAGACAAGCCATAGCGCGCTTTCCGCGCACCCGGGTTGACAACCCGCCACGAGACCGGTACAACTTTTTCTCGATGTGAAAGTGAGAGAAAAACAGTCCGAAGAAGGAGGATGGTGCCCGAGCACAACATCACCGTTGACGCAGAAGTCTTCGCGCGCCTGCAGCGCGAGGCCAGCCGCTGATCGACACACCCAACAGCGTGCTGCGACGCCTGCTCGCCCTGGACGAGGCGACGGTCCAGCCAGGCGCGCTCGCCAAGTTGGTCACCGCAGGACTGCTGCAGCCGGGGCAGCGGCTGACCTGGCGCCGCCGCAACCTCGGCCAGGAGCACCGTGCACACGTCACCGCCGAGGGAAGCCTTCGCCTGGAGGACGGCCGGATCTGCGCCTCGCCATCCGGCGCGTGCGAGGCGGTGACCGGGGCAAAGGCCAATGGCTGGGATGCCTGGCACACGGACGACGACACTTCCTTGAGCGCTCTTCGCGGTAGAGCCTGACCACTTCGACGGGGAATCGACCACGTGGACTTCACTCAGCGCATGCTGGCGCAGCTCACCCTGCGCCAGCAGCTCACCGACATGCCAGGCGAGAGCTTCGAGCAGCTGATCCACCACTTGCTGAGCCTGCGGCACCCGACTTCGTGCCCGTACGCACACACGGAAATCTCGGCGACCTGGGCGCCGACGGGCTCCTCCTGTGGGACCGGGTTCTCTGGGCGTGCTATTCACCGCAGACCGACGACATAGCCCGGGTCAAGCGCAAGTTCGCCTCTGACCTGGAGAAGGCCCTCGTCAAACGGCCGGACGCCTTCGACAGGTTCCGCTTCGCGGTCAACGATCTCAAGGGCGTGCACCCGGAGTTGAGCGTGATGATGTCCGAGGCGCAGGAGAAGCTGCGCCCGCGCCGAGTGGAGCACTACGGCTGGCACCGGCTGTGGAACGACGTCATGCGGCTCGACAGAATCGCCACGGAAGAGCTCCTCGGCCGTGAACTGCCGGTCCAGGACAAGACGTACGGCATCGGACTCACCGATCTCGAGGCGCTGCTTGCCCGGCTCGGTGAGCAGCGGCGCACGTCGGAACCGCTCGCCGTCCTCCCGAGGTCAACAAGTACAAGATCGAGTGGAACGGCCTGGCCGGTGACGTCCGCGGCGCACTGATCCAGGGGATCGGGCACAGCCACCTCGTCGAGGGTACTACGCCGGGCTCGGCGCACCGGACGAGGCGGACCGGGTCGCCCAGGGTTTCCGGGTCTACTACGACCAAGTCCGGGCCGACACCGACGACCAGGACAAGCTGTGGGCCGCACTGCAGGAGTACATCCTCGGGAACGCCGCGCCCAGCCTGAACTCGATGTACTGCGCCTGGATCGTCATCGCCCACTTCTTCCAGCGGTGCGACGTCTTCGACGTGCCACCCGACGGCTGGATTCCGGGTGCGGCGGACCGGAGCGCCGCGTGATCACGCCGACGAAGGGAATCTCCCGGACCGCTCTCTGCTGGCCGTCGGCGCGCAGATCCTGCGGATCCTCGACATGCCGCTGACCGTCACCCAGACCTGGTCGAGGTTCCGCGCCGAACGTATCCGGCTCGGCCACCACTCTCCAGTCTCCTTCCAGTGGTTCGTCCTCGGGCTCGATGTGCTGTACGCGCTCGGTGTGATCGAATTCCGCGACGATTTGCTGACCCGGAGGCGAGCCGATTCGCCGACCAGAAGGAGGGACGATGCTGCGTCGTCTGAGCGCTGACGATCCCCGGTTTCGTACCGTCGAATTCCGGCGCGGCCTCAACCTTCTGGTCGCCGAGGCGCACCCCGGGCAACGAAACGGACAGCCGCAACGGCACCGGCAAGTCCAGCCTGGTGGAACTGCTGCACTTCGCCCTGGGCGCCCAGGCCGGCAAGGGCAGCCTGCCCAGCCGCACCCGGCTTCGGCACACCCTCTTCACGCTGACCTTGGACTGGCCCGGGCGCGAGGAGCCGATAGGAGTGAGCAGGCGCGGTGCCCAGCAAGGCATCGTCCTGACCAATGCTCCCGGTGGCACCGAGGGTGAGGCCGTAGGGCTCTTCGAGATCAGCCACACCCGTGAGATGCCGGTATCGGAGTGGAGAACACGCATAGAGGCGGACCTCTTCCGGCTGCCCGCCGACCACCCCGGCATCTCGGGCGCGCCCTGCTGTCGCTTCTCGCACGCCGTGTCGGATCGCACGCCTTCAACGACCCGGTGCGGACCTATCCACAGCAGCCTTCCGCCGAGGCCGCGGCCAACCTCGCCTACCTCCTCGGCCTGGACTGGCGGCTCGCCGCCGGCTACCGCGACATCGCCGCACGGGAAGCGACCCGACGGCAGCTGCGGTCGGCGATGAACGATCCGTCCTGGCACCAGGTCGTCGGCACGACGGCGGACCTGCGCGGCCGGATCATCGTCGCCGAGGGGACGTGAAGCGACTCAGCGAGCAGATCGCCGCCTTCCGGGTGCTGCCGGCGTACGAGGAACTCCAGCTGCGGGCCGACGAGTTGGACAAGAGGGTCCGCTCGCTTCCGGAGCAGGACGTGATCGACCGTCGGAACCTGGCGGAACTGCGGCGGGCGGTGGAGGAGGCGAACGAACCAGACACGGCGTACGTGGACGCCATGTACCGGGAACTCGGCGTCGTCCTGCCCGACCGGGTGCACCGCTCCTTCGAGGACGTACGCGGCTTCCACGCCTCCATCGTCCGCAACCGCCGCCGCTACCTCGCCGACGAGATCGAGGAGACGCAGGCCAGACTCACGGCGCGCGAACACGAGCGCGCCCGTCTCGGTGAGGAGCTTACCGAGACACTGAACGCACTGCGCGACGGAGGCGCCCTCGACGGCCTCACGGCGCTCCAGCAGTTGCTCGCCCAGAAACAGGCGGCACTCGAAGCGCTGCGCAAACAGCATGAGACGGCGCAGCTCATGGAGGCGAGCCAGCGGGAGATCACGGCGCAGCGCGTCGAGCTTCAAGAGGAACTGGAGCTCGACCTGGAGGAGCGCGGCGAGCAGACCCGGGAAGCCACCTGGCTCTTCGCCCGCTTCGCCCGTCGCCTCTACGGGCAGGACCGACAGGCATACCTCACCATCAGAGCCGGTACCAGCAGGCTGGAGATCTCCGCCCATGTCGACAGTCAAGGCAGCGTCGGCATCAACAAGATGGTGATCTTCTGCCTCGATCTCACGGCCTCGGTGATCGCCCACCGCCACGACCGCGGGCCGGACTTCCTGGTCCACGACAGTCATCTCTTCGACGGGGTGGACGACCGCCAGGTGACCGAGGCGCTGACGCTGGCGTCGGAGGTCGCCGAGGAGGAAGGCATCCAGTACATCGTGACGTTCAACTCGGACAAGCTGGAACGCGCCCGCCTGGGCGGCTTCGACCCTTCCCCTACCTCATTGAGCCACGCCTGACCGACGCTTACGACGAAGGCGGACTGTTCGGCTTCCGCTTCTGACCCGGCCGTCGTACCTCACCGGCGGCACACAGCCCACACCGTCTTGCCGCCGGTGTGGTGCGGGCGCACACCCCAGACGTCGGCGAGGGCCTCGACGAGGAGCAGGCCGCGCCCGACTCACCGCCGCCACCGGGGTGTTGTGGCGTCGGCCATCTGTCGCCGCGGGCGTCGGTGACCTCGATCCGCGGTTCGCTCACGTGCAGGCGGCCGTCGATGCGGGCCTCGCGGCCGCGTACCCGGCCGTGCGGGCGGCGTTCGCGGCCAGTTCGGCGATGAGGAGGACGGCCGTGGCGGCGAGGTCACCGTCCTGGGTCGTCCGACGGCAGGTGCTCCGCGAGCCAGCGCTCGGCTGCGTGGCGGATGGCGTGGGCGCCATGACGCGTGGTGGCGAAGAGAGCCGTGAAGATCGAGTGGGCGGTGAGCACGACTGATTGAGGGTCTACGACCTCGTTTTCCTGGTTCACGTCACCGAGGGTGACGTGCCCGATCTACCGTGGGGAGCACCCGACGCCGTACGGAGAGTGACTGTCCGGCGGTGCGGGCAGG
Organism: Streptomyces sp. M19; assembly: GCA_038070365.1. Classification (GTDB taxonomy): domain Bacteria; phylum Actinomycetota; class Actinomycetes; order Streptomycetales; family Streptomycetaceae; genus Streptomyces. Next base: position 3,068,710 of record JAMYWE010000001.1, read on the forward strand.
CTGTCCGGGTGGGCGGGACTTGTACGTGAGTTGTCCGGGTGTCCGGCCGTGACGTACGCGGGCGGCGTTCGGTGGGCACGAGATCTGCGGGCAGCACGGCCGGGCGGCAACCGTGACCGGGACGGGCGGGTGGTGGGTGATGGCGGCGGTACGAGGCGACTCGGACGCCCGAGATCCTGCGGGCTCCGAGGAGGTCGCAGACCCGTTCCGCGCCATCGGCCGCATGACCAAGGCCGCGCGGGAACGGGCCGGGATGAGCCAGCGCGAACTCGGGCAGGCGGTCGGGTACAGCGAGGAGGAGATCTCGTCGATCGAGCGGGGACGGCGGACCCCTCGGCCGGACTTTCTTGCGGCGGTGGATGAACTGCTGGGCTGCGGTGGGCTGTTGGCGCTGCTCGCGAAGGATGTGGAGCAGGTGAAGGCGCGGCGCAGGGTGCGGCATCCGCAGTGGTTTCGGGATTACGCGGAGTTGGAGGCGGAGGCGGTCGAGTTGCACTACTACGCAGCACTCTCGCTGCCGGGCCTGCTTCAGACCGAGGGCCACACCCGCGCAGTCTTCACCAGTCGGCGACCTCTTCTCGACGACGAGACGGTCGAACAACGGGTGACCGCTCGGATGGCTCGACAACAGATCCTGACCCGCTGGCCTCCGCCACTCGTCTCGTTCACCATCGAGGAGTCGGTGTTGCAACGGCCAACGGGGTCAGGGACCGTTCGCCGTGAACAGTTGCGTCGACTGTCTCGGTGGCACCGCTGCGCAATGTGGAGTTCCAGGTGATGCCCACGGAGCGTGCGGACCATCCACGTCTGGGTGGCCCGTTCACATTGCTCACGCCGCCACGCAAACCTCAGCTGGCATACATGGAGGTCCAGAACATCAGCCGCCTCGTGACGGACCCGGAAGAGGTCCGTGTCCTGGCCTCGCGCTATAGCAGCATCCGGGCGCAGGCCCTCAATCCAGTTGAGTCCCTGGCCGTGATCGAGAAGTTGCTGGCAGATCAGTGAGTACCGAACAGCCCGCACAGCTCCACTGGTTCAAGAGCTCGTACAACAGCGGGAGGGCGGCGAATGCGTGGAGGTCGCCGCCTCCCCGCCCTTATTCACGTACGGGACTCCAGGAGCGGGCGGCCCGCAACTCGCGTTCACACGGGCCGCCTGGGCTGAGTTCGCCGCCGAGGCCGGGCGGAGCCGCTTCAACCGACCGACTCCGCAGGCGACTTCTCGGTTCACCCCTCGTGACGGGGCCCTCGCCCGGCGGCGGGTCCAGCACGGTCTGGTACGCGCGCCCGGTCTCGCGGGCCTCCGCCATGCGGTCGTAGATGTCGAGGATGAGGTCCTGGGTGCGGTAGGTGCCGTGGGCAGCCTCGTCCTCACGCCTGACCACGGAAAAGGTTTCCATGACGTAGTGCGCGTCGTCGCGGCCCACCCCGTACAGGAGGAACAGAGCCGCATCCAGCTCAGCGCGCAGCAGGGCGCGGCGGTCGTCGCTCCAGCGGAACGGCATTCCGGAGTAGCCAAGGTCTTTAGCGAAGTCCGTCAGGTCCCTGCTGGTCCACGCCAGTTCGGCAACTCGATCGATGAACCACTTCGCCCCACCGGGCGCATCAGCGAAGTCCGACAGCTCAGGAACGGGCAACTGGTAGAGGTAGCCATATGTCAGGTGTGTGCCTGCGATCTTCTGGCGGATCACATAGTCGAAGACGTACGACGACAGGCACGTCTGCAAAGAGCTGCCTCCTCTGCGTTCGCCGGGAACATAAGCGGGTTCGTGTGACCGACCCCGTACGGAGGTAGGACTGTGGCCATGGTCGTCCGCGTATCAGTAGACCGTGCGATGTCCCGCCACCCCATCAACCACCCCTGCCACCACTCCCGCTCCCCAATCGCGAGGCAACCCCGGCCACATGATCCGGTTGCCCTTCTTGTCCCGCTTCCCCGAGTCCACGTCGAACTCCGGCACCCAATACCGGGGCATTGGCGCGAACTCCGGGTCATCATGCTGTTCCTGCGTCACCCTGGGCAGCGTCCCACATTCGCCTGCGCCTGCGTCTGCCCCTCATACGTGCCCAGCCGGTGATCGAAATGGTGCAGCATCTTCGCCTCGTACAGCGGCAGATAGCGTCGCCCGTCGGACGGGTGAGTGAAGATGTTGCCCCTCAGCTTCCAGCCCTCGCCTTCCAGCTCCGCCTTGCCCCGGAACAGATGCGAGTCATTGGACATGTCGAACATGCGCATGAAGGTCAGGCCCCACGGGTCCGTGCCGCCCTTGCCGTCCGCGTCCGGTTCCCGCCGGAGGACGGGGACGCGCCGGTAGATGCCCAGCGTGATCTCCGCGTCCCTGCGGGTGCGGAACACCGGCAACGTGCCCGTGTTGGGGTTGACCAGGAGAATCTCCTCGGGCGGCATCGCGAAGCGGCGCTCGTCGAGGTCTGCCATGTACCGGGTGCCGAACGCGAAGGACGCCGAATCCACCCGCTCGCCCCGGCCGGTGACGGTCAGCAGCGAGAAGCGGACCGAGTGGTGCACATCCCGGCTGAGGATGAACGCCTCGTTCTCGAAGTCCAGGAACGAGGCGAGCCGTGAGGTGCGGACCAGGTCGGAGAAGAACGGCGCGGTCGTCGCGTCGGTGGCGATACCGGTCGGCAGGACCAGGCCGAAGCGCCCTCTGGGGCGATGCCGAGCGAGGCAGCCTCGGCGAAGACCGCGTACGTGTTGACGTCGCCGCGCCCGGCCAGCGGGAAGCGGCCCGAGCCGCGCAGCAGGTGACTGACGCCTTCGGAGAGGCGACGCGCCGCGATGAACTCAGCGTGCAGGGCCCGGTCCGCCTCCTCCTCGCTGGCGGCGAGCGCGGCGATTCGGTGTTCGCGGGCCGCCTTGTTCGCGGCGCCCGCGACCGACGCGTCACGGGTGGCGAAGAATTCCTGCTCCTGGAGCTTGACCCGCTCCCACGGCGGATTCCCGAGCACACAGCTGAACCCTCCCTTCCACCCGGTCCGGTCGTCCACTCCCGGCGCCTGCGGATCGGCCGGCACCCGGAACACCTCCGGGAACTCCAGGTGCCAGTGGAAGAAGCGGTACTCCTCGCGCAGGCGCAACACCTTGTCCACCGTGCCCTTCGGCAGGCTCGCGCCGCCGTCGGCGGAGTGCAGGACCAGCAGGGAGTCCGTGGTGAGCGCGGGCGGGCATGTCTCGTCCGGCCGCTTCGTGCCATCCGTGCGTTCGGTCTTCTCCCAGACGAACGCCGCGCACCACGCGTCGGCGAGTTCCAGGGCCCGCACGTAGTCCTTGGAGGTGGTCAGTTCATGGTAGGCGCGGGCCTGGTTCTGGACGTCCTCCAGCTCCTCCGACCGTGCGGTCGTAATGTCCGAGGTCTTCGCGCTGATCGACGCATTGGAGATCTCCAGCGCGTGCTCTTCGGAGAACAGGGCGTCCTGGCTGGCGCCCTTGCGGACCGCCGCCAGCCACCGCTCGCGCTCGCTCGCGTTGCGGGCCTTCAGGTTCCTGACGGCCTTGGACTCGTCGCCCTCCAGGACCTTGAATGCCTCGTCGGGCAGACCACCCGCGAGGAGCTTCGGTGTCGTGCCGAGCAGGCCGTTGCCATGCTTGATGTGCGCGTCGAGGAACGTGAGCGGGCGGCCCGGTTTCATGGCCTCGATCCACAGGGAGACCTTGGCCAGCTCCACGGCCATCGGGTTGAGGTCGACGCCGTACACGCAGCGGGAGATGACCTCGCGCAGGGCGTCGCGGACGGCCTCGGCGGTCGGCTCCGGGTCGTCGGTCTCGATCTCGGCGAACCGGCGGGCGATGCGGCGGGCCGCCGCGACCAGGAAGTGGCCGCTGCCGCAGGCCGGGTCGCACACGGTCAGGGCGAGCAGCGCCGCCTTCCGGTCCTGCTTCGTCGTGCCCGAGCGGACGGCCCGCTCGATGACGGGGTCGAGGGCCGAGTCCAGGAGACAGTCGATCAGCGGTGAGGGCGTGTAGTAGGAGCCGGAGGTCTTGCGGTCGTTGCCGTCCAGCTTCTTCAGGACGTAGGAGCCGTCCTCTTCCTGGCGGGGTTCGAGTTCGAGCAACGACTCGTAGACCGAGCCGAGTTCGTCCGCTCCCAGGTGCCGGTAGTCGACCTTGCGGGGCGGCCGAGCTTGGCGTCAAAGATGACGGCGAGGGCGCGCACCGCCTCGTACAAGGACTCGTTGGTGAGGGCGAGACCGTCCAGCCGCTTGTCCACAGGGGTGGGTTCGAAGAGGCCGCCGAGGGCAGGCAGGCCCAGTTCGGGACGCCCGCCGGGCTGGCCGAGGCCCTTGATGACGAGGGCGAGGGCCTCCCACTGGTCGCCGTGCGGGCTGCCGGAGCGGCGGGCGAGGCGACGCAGGCGGCCGGTGGAGAAGTACTTCTCGTAGCGGTCGCGTACGGTCTTGTCGGCGTCCGGGTGCAGGAGCAGGCCGCGGTCCTCGGTGACGAAGAGGAACAGCAGCCGGTAGACGAGCCGCAGCAGGGCGGGGTGCAGGTCACGGACGGTGAGCGTGCGGGAGTGCAGGGCCTCGCGCAGCTTCGTGTTGTCGGGGTGGGCGATGAGTCCTCCGCCGATCACCGTGAGCTTTCTCGACGCCCTTGCGGAGCTCCTTGAGGGCGCGGGTGCCGGAGTCGATGGCCTCGGTGCGCCACTTCTCCAGCGGGCAGGAGGCGGCGGGTCGCCCTCGAAGCGGGTGCGGTGCAGCAGGCGCCACAGGAGGACGAAGTCGTCGGACCGCTTGCCCTCGAAGATCGCCCGGAGGTCGAACTCGATGAACGCGGCGCCGGTCAGCGACGCGGACTCGCGCAGCAGCCGCAGCTGGCGGCCGTTGGACAGGACACCCACAGGGCCTTGTCACCGGAGCGGTTGAGGTACTCCTGCACCATGGACTGCGGGGCCTGCGGCGCCGCGTGCGGTGTGCGGACGTCCAGCAGGACGTTCCAGCCGGTGAGGTGCACGGGCACGTGCGCCCACGTATGACTGACCGGGAAGTCCTTGGTGTCGTCGTGGGCGGGCAGGCCGGGCTCCGGCACGGCGGACAGCGCGCCGAAGCCGAGCTGCTCGAACAGGGCAGCAGCCAGCGTTCGGTGGTGAGCCCCACCGCGTGTACACCGGTGTCGTCGTCCGCCCCGTCGCGGGCGAGGGCGTCCTGGTAGGCGGCCCAGACGCCGCACAGATAGCCCCAGGAGCGCTCGGCGGCGTCGCGTACGGACTCGCCCTTGGCGAACAGCCGGTAGTCGGCGGGCTTCGAGCCGGACTGCTCCTTGCCCTCCTTGATACGGACGAGGAGGTCGTAGGGCAGCAATCCGCCGACCGTGGCGACGGTGTCGGTGACCAGGGTTCTCGCGGTGCTCACGCGTCGGCTCCCAGCTGGATCGTGGCGGCCGGACGGTAGAGGAAGACGCCGAGGACGTCCGGGTCGCCCTGCGGGACGGCCTTCAGGCCGGCGAGACGGGCCCGGGCGGCGGTGCGGACCCGGTGGTGCGAGGCTTCCAGCTCCGTCGCGGCCGCCTTGGAGCGCAGGCGCAGTTCGTCCATGAGGCCGGTGTCCAGGGCGGCGAGGATCGACGCGATGTGGTCGGTGGCGAAACCCGGGTCGGAGTTTCCGGTGGCGCGGGTCTCCAGGAGGGCCAGCGCCTCCTCGTCCGGCAGCCACTGTGGGGCTTCGGGTCTGCCCTGGAAGGCCACCACCCGTGCTTCCTCGGCGAGTTGGGGCGAATTTCGCCGTCGCGGGTGGGCAGGCTGAGCTGGAAGCGGTGGCGTACGAGGAGCATGGTGGTGGGCCGTCGTACGGCGTTTGTACGGATCACGCCGCAGCGACGGCCGGGCGCTGCCAGGCCGGGAACTCTCGTCCAGGGCGGTGTCCAGGACGAAGCGGGCGGTCGCGGCCACCACCGGGTCGGTGCGAGTGAGCGCCACCTCGCCGCGCGGAGCGCTCGGCGCGTCGTGGAAGACGACCGGGCGCGGGTGGCGGGGCCGAGCGCCGCGGTCACGGCGTCGCGCAGGCCCTGCGGAAGCGCGTCGGTGTGGGCGGTGAATCCGCCCTGCTTGCGGTCGGCGGGCACCCACGCAGTGCGCCGAGCGCGCGGCGGGTGAACTCCTGACCTCCTCGCCGGTGCCGAGCGCGGCACGGATCTCGGCGACCTCGGTGGCCACGTCCTCCTTCTTGATCCGGTTCTGGGCGTAGAGGGACCGGGACGCCTTCTCGCGCTCGGCGGAGGACTCCCAGGCGAGCTCCAACTGCTCGGCGGCAGGCAACTGTTCACGCTCGAACAGCCCCTCCTGCTCGAAGGACGGGTCTCGCCCCGCAGGATCAGCTCTTCGAAGACCGCCTGCATGGCGCTCTCCGCCTGCTGCGGCACGGGGACGGAGATGCCGGTGGCGCGGCGGATGCGCTCGTGCTTGCGCAGCAGCACCTTCAGGACGATGTCGTCGACCGGATTGTCCGCCCCGTACAGGGTCAGGGCCTTCACGGTGTCGGTGCGCTGCCCGAAGCGGTCGACGCGGCCCTCGCGCTGCTCGTGGCGGGTCGGGTTCCAGGCAAGGTCGTAGTGGATGACGGCGTCGAAGGTCTCCTGGAGGTTGACGCCCTCGGACAGGCAGTCGGTGGCCACCAGGACGCGCCGCTCGGGGCGGGCTCGCCGTTCTCGTCCGCGCCGGTGAGTTCGGCGATCCGGTTCAGGCGCATGTCGGGCGAGAGTTCGCCGGTGACGGAGACGACCGCCACCGGGTGTTCGGTGCCTCTCTTGTTGAGCACCTTCTTCAGGTGGTCGGCGACGTAGTCGGACGTGGCGATGTAGCGGCAGAACACGATCGGCCGGTAACCGGAGTCGAGGAGGTCAGTCACCGTCGCCACCAGCTTCTTCAGCTTGGTGTCGCGGGTGGGACCGGCGAGTTTGCCCGCGGCCTCGGCCATGGCGACGAGGCGGGCCTTCTCCTCGGCGTCGAGGTCGTCGGGGCCGGTCTCTTCGGTCGTGGAGGTGGCGGTGGGCAACAGGCTGCCCGGCACCTCGTCTGCGGACTGGGCGCTGTCGGTGTCCGCAGGGTCCGAGACGGTCACCTGCCCGGTGCGGTCCACCTCGTCGGGGTGTCCGCCTCCTGGACGCCAGCCCTGGTGTTCAGCGACCGCACAGCGGCGGCGGGCGAGGAAGACAGGGTGCGCAGCAGCGCCAGCGTCGACCACCAGCGCTGCCGCTGCTGCAACGCCCGTCGGCGGAGCGCACCGTCTCGCGGGCGTACGCGAGGACCTCGGCGAGCAGGGCGCGGTAGTCACGGTGCAGGGTGTAGGAGACCTCGGCGGTGTCCCGGCTGGAGGAAGTGCGCGCCGTCCTGGAAGTCCTCGCGGATGTCGGCGCGGCGGCGCTGCACGAAAACTGGGCGAGCAGCTCACGGCCCACGCGGGATTCGAAGCCCACGGTGGCGAGGCGGGCGTCGAGCAGCCCGAGCAGCCTTCGGAAGGGCTCCTCCTTGCCGCTGTGCGGGTCGCGGTGACCAGGAGAAGGTGGCGGTCGGGGACGTCGGCGAGCGCACGCAGCAGTCCGTAGCGCTGCTGCGAGGTGCGCGCCGAGACCTGCGCCGTGGAGTCCGCGACACAGGTGTGCGCCTCGTCGACGATCACCAGGTCGGGACAGTTGTTCAGGAAGTCCTCGCGGTAGCGGGCAACTTGATGAAGTCGGTGGACACGACGTAGGTGCCGTCGGGGCGGAATACCGACTGCCCGTAGGGCGTCTCACGCTCAAGGCGGCCGATCGTGGCGGGCAGCACCAGCCGCGCGTCGATGCCGAACTTGCCCCGCAGCTCGGCCCGCCACTGCTCGGCGAGCGCCGGGGAACACAGCACAACCAGGCCGCGGGCATCGCCCTGGGCGAGCAGTTCGGCCGCGATGAGACCAGCCTCGACGGTCTTGCCGATGCCCACGTCGTCGGCGATCAACAGCCGCACCGTGTCCTGGCGCAGCGCCATCATCAGCGGCACCAGCTGGTACGGGCGCGGGTCCACGGCGATCGAGGCGAGCGACCGGAAGGGCCCGCCCGGCCCGGAACCCGATCCGCAGGGCAGTGCGCAGCAGACCGGCAGTGTGCTGGTCGCCGAGGTCACCGGGCGTGGGCGGGGCGAACGTGGCGGGCACCACGGTCTCCAGGCCCGGCAGCACCCCGCGATGTCGACATCGGCGCCGCCCAACGGGCGCAGCACGAGGAGGTCCTCGGTGGAATCCGGCAGCACCACCCATTCACGGCCCCGGGCATGGACGAGGGAGCCGACGGCGTACTTCGGGGCCGGCGTGGCGGCGGTGGTCATACGGGCCTTCCGGGTGGGTGCGGGCGGGCTTGGCGTAGGTACGGGCGGGAGAGGCGGCCGTCGGCCGACGCTGCTGGGCGAGGCGTCCGGCCGCAGGTCAGCGGCGGGGTTCGCCGAACACCTGAGGGTACTCGGCGACCTTCTTGGACCAGTCGTCGTCGTAGCGGACGCGGACCACTTCCCAGCCGAAGTCCTTCAGCCGTTCCTCCGCCTCCTCGTCGCGCAGCACGATGTCGTCGTGGTCGTGGTGCGGGCCGTCGACGAAGACCGCGATCGGGCCGAACCCGGTGTCGTACACGAAGTCCGGCTTGACAGCGCCCGCGCACCTTGATCTGCTGGTGATCCGGAAGCCGGTGGCCGTGCGACCTCAGGTACTCGACGAAGCGCTCCTCCAGGGTGGAGTCGGCGCCCTGCCGCAGCGCGTCGGCGTGCTCGTCGCGCGAACGGCCCGGGTGGACTCGCCGACGGTGCCGTCCGCGAACGCCTGGAGCAGGTCGCGCACGAGCTGCCGGTCGATGACGCGGTGGTGACGCTGGTTGGCGAAGGACAGCAGACAGTCGTAGCAGCCCTTCTCGCACGGGTCGCCGTTGGTCTTCTCGTCGCCGCGGTCACGCCCCAGCTGGTCGAAGTGGGCGATCTCCAGAGCCTTGCGCGCGGCGCGGGCCAGAGCTCCGGGCTCGGCCTGCAGACGCCGCAGGACACCCGCGCCGCCCTCCGCGCTCTCGATGAGCAGGAGGCGTTCACGCGGCCCGTCGTGCGGCGGCAGCTCCTCGGTGTCGAGTTCGGCGTCCTCCAGCTGGAACTCGGCCTCGATGCCCCGCTCCAGGGCGTACTGGAGGGTGACGGCGGTGTCCCGGTCGACCGGCTCGGCCAGGCGGAGGACGAGAATGTTCCGGGTGTCCTGCACGTACGGGATCACCGGCATCTTGCGGTGGGCCTTCTCGGCGTCCGCGAGTCCTTCCTGCTCCTGGGGAGTCTCCCTGCCGCCCTTCTTGGCCGCGCCGCCCGCGAGCCACTCGCCCGTCACCGGGTCCATCCAGAAGCCGATCTCGCCCTTGGCGACGGAGCGGCGGTAGCCGAGGTTGGTGAGCCGGATGGTGGCGCTGTCTCCGTACACCAGCTCGGCGAGGGCACGGCCGGAGGCAGTCTGCGCCATGGCACGTAGTGATCCGTCGCGGCCGTCCTCGTGCTTCTTGAAGCGGTAGGAGATCTCCACCTTGTAGCCGGTGCGCTGGCGCTCCTCCTCGTCGGAGGAGATCCGGTCGCGGCGGTGGGTGAAGACGGTGTGCAGGTGCAGCAGACCCGTCCGCGCGTCACCGAGGCCGCTGCCGCAGCCCATGCAGACGTCCTCGTGCTGCTCCTCCGGGGACAGATAGCCGCAGGCCCCGCACACCTTCGCGCTCTCGGTGGTCAGCTCACCCGCGGTGTCCGGCGGCAGCTGCACCCGGTCCACCTTGTAGCGGCTGCCCTCGTGGTAGATGAGCGCGCCTGGCCCGAACTCGCGAATCGCGATGAACCGGGAGCGCTGCAGGTAGTCGCCGTCGTAGCCGCCACGGCTGGTACGGCCGGTGCCCGGATGTACGCGGCGAGCGGCAGCCTGGGGAAGGAGTAGCCCGGCAGGAAGCCCTCGGAGGCGAAGTAGCGATACGGGAAGAAGTCCGACATCACGGTCCGCTCGCCGCCCTGTTCGTTGCGCAGCAGCGCGAGCTGGCTCTCGGCCTGCGCGCGGCGGCGCTTGGCCTGGTCCTGGATCGGCCCGTGGCAGTGCGGTTGAGAATGTTGCGGTGCTGGATCTCGCGCTCTTCGAGGGCCTGCCTGAAGAGATTCTTCCAGCGCCCGCACGCCTTGCGGAAGCTGCCCGGCGCGGCCTCGACGGTCTGCTCCAGCCACCGCTCGTGCCACCAGGACGTGGCGCGCAGCAGATCGCCACAGCCGTCCAGGACGGTACGGGCTCGCGCCAGGGCGCGGCGGCGAGCAGCCGGCTCCTCGATGGCCGTGGCCACCGACGACGCCAGTTCCAGCGAGGGGTGGTCGCCATCGGCATCGATCAGCCGGGCCATGCTGGTGCCGAGATCGAGCCGGGTCTCGGCGAGCCAGATCGCGTGGACGTGGGAGGCGAGCAGATCCTCGTTGGCCAGGTCGAGCCGGGGCGGGGCGACCCGGCCGGCCACCATCTGCTCGCGCCGGGTGAAGTAGTACTGGTCGTGACTGTTGCCGGTCGCGCAGTACGTGGTCACGAGCGCGGGCTGGCCGCTGCGGCCCGCGCGGCCGGAGCGCTGCGCGTAGTTGGCGGGGTCGGCGGCACGTTACGCAGGTTGACGGCGTTGAGGTTCTTGATGTCGACGCCGAGTTCCATCGTCGGCGAGCAGTACAGGAGGGAAGCCGGGTACCCTCGCCGAAGAGGTCCTCGCGTTCCTGGCGGACGTCGGGGTGGACCTGGGCCGTGTGCTCGGCGGCGTGGAGACCGGCGAAGGTGGCGGCGATGTCCTGGTAGAGCCGCTTGAAGAAGGCGTTGACGCGGGGCCGCGCTCGTCACGGTAGGTACGGCGCAGGCGGTCCACGGCGCCGTGGTCGTCGTCGCGGGCGTGCCAGCGGATGACGGTGTGGTTGATCCGGTAGCCGGGCTCCTCGCCCCGCCCCTGGGAGACCTCGGCCAGGACTCCGCCGTCGGCCAGGACCCGGAGTAGGTCGCGGATGACGTCCTGGGCTTCGTCGAGGGAGAGTCCCTGTCCCCAGTCGGGAAGGTGGTGTCCTTGCGGACATGGCGGCCGAACGCGGTGCGGCCGGTCAGGTTCAGCTCGCTGCGGCCGCGCCCGGTGCGGCCGGGGCGGCCGGGCCGGGCCACGGCGAACTTGGCCGGAGGCGGCGCCGCCTCCGTGTCTGCGATCCCCACGCGTCGTTGAGCCGCGCCGACTCCTTGCGGAGTTCGGCGAACTTGGCCTCGGTGAAGTAGGGCGTGTCCACGGCTCGTTGGCGCCGCAGTTCGTCCATGAGGACCTTGGACAGCCGGTGGCGTGCCTCGGGAGTGGCTGTGCGCAGCGGACCCACGGTGTCTCGCCAGCGGTCCTCGTCGCCGGCGATGGCGTCGAGCCCCGTACTCCAGACCGAGCAGCCCGGTCTGTTCCAGGTTGGGCATGGTGACGCGCCAGCCGCGTTCCAGGTCGAGGAAGAGGCGGTACTCGGCAACGGCGGCCAGTGCCTCCAGCGTGCTCTCGGCCAGCTCCTCGATCTCGGTGGGCTTGGCCGCGTACTCGTGCGGGAGAGCCCCATAGCCGCCACCACGTCCTCGCCGAGCCGCTTCCAGCGCAGCCCCTTGTCACCGGCGGCGACCATCGCCCGGTACAGGGCACCGCGCAGCTGCGTGACCATGACGAAGTCGTTGAAGTGGCCCGACTGCAGGCTCGCGTCCTGCCGGTTGTCGACGAAGGTCAGCAACTTCCTTGCGTCCTTGTCGAGTTCGCCTTCAGGAATACTCTTGAGGTGACGCACGATCGAGGCGCTGACGACGGAGGTGGCGGTCGAGCGGCCCTCCTGATCGAGGGTCATCAGCTTGGCGAAGTCCCGCTCCTTGACCTGCTCGTAGCCGACGCCGCACTCCAGGCAGAAGAGGAACGGAGCAGGCAGATACGCCGCGTAGACGCCTCCGTTCGCCTTTCCTCCTCCGGTGCCGTCCGGGCGCACCCACACCGGCTGCGGCGCCCGCTTCCTGCGGCTCGCGGTGAGCACCGGGGCGCCCTTGCGCTCGTCGAAGGTGAGCCAGCTGTCGGGAAGCGCCGCTGCTCGATGGCGTCGCCGACCTGCTCCGGCCACGGGTTGGCGGCCGAGATGTACAGATACCCTGCTCGTCGTCCTCGTCCTCGCGCGTACGGAAGGCGATGGAGCCGTCGTCCCCTCGTCGCGGGCGACCATCAGGTACTCCTGCCCGCATTCGCGGCAGAAGGACAGCGGCAGCAGCAGCTTCTCGGGGCGTTCGGGACGCGCTGCTGATAGGTGCGGGTGATGTGGCGGTCGGCCTCTTCCTCCAGGGAGACGTAGACAGATCCGCCCTTGGACAGGAACTGGTGCAGCCTGAAAGCGAACAGCGGACGGTTGTCCTCCGCGCTGCGGGCGGCCGCTCCCGCCTGGAGGGTGGCCGGATGGCCTCCGCGCACGCCGCGTACCAGCGTTCCTCCGGGTCGTCTTCCTCGATGCCGAACGCCTCGGAGCGCAGGCGCACCGCAGCGGCCTCCACGGTGAGCGGTTCGGCACGGACCAGGAGCGTGCTGCCGTCCTCGTCCTCGGTCTCGACCAAGCCGAAGGCGGTCTCGATCCAGCGAGCCAGCGGATCGGCGGCCAGCCGCCCGTACTCGGCCGGAGGGTTGTTCTCCCTCACCCGCGCGGAGAGTTCGGATGGCGTGGGCACGGCGTCGCCAGTCGCCCGCACCAGAGTCTCGCCGACCACCCTCTCCGGGGAGATCTCCGTGTCGAAGAGGGTGGAGGCGACGCGGGCGACCTCGCTGCGGCGCGCGGTGGGGTGCCCTCGGTGGCCATCGTCGCGGACGTACCCACACACTGCAGGTTGGGTGACTCGCACGCCTCGCGTACGCGCCGCACCAGCACGGCGACGTCGGCGCCCTGCCGCCCCGGTAGGTGTGCAGCTCGTCGAGGACGAGGAAGCGCAGCCCCTTGGCCGCCCCGATGAGCTCTCGCGCTCCTTGGGACGAGTGAGCATCAGCTCCAGCATCACGTAGTTGGTGAGCAGGATGTCCGGCTTGGCCTCGCGGATGACCTCCTTCTCTTCCTCCCTCTCCTGACCGGTGTAGCGGGCATAGGTGACCGGCTCACACCTCTCCTCGTACCCGGCGGTGAGGAACTTCGCCAACTCCCCTCCTGGCTGTTGGCGAGGGCGTTCATGGGGTAGACGATGATCGCCTTGATGCCGGGTGCGGCGCCGTCCTCCTTCTCGCGCAGTACCCGGTCGACGATCGGCACGATGTAGCCGAGGCTCTTGCCGGAGCCGGTACCGGTGGTCAGGACGTACGACTCCTGGAGTCGGCCGCCTCGATCGCCTCCAGCTGGTGCTGGTGGAAATGGATCGGGCGGACGGTGGCGCCCCGCTCGTCCTTGCCCGTACGGAAGATGTCCGCGCACGCCGGGTGCAGCAGTCCCCGGCCGCGCGAGATCCTCGACCGAACCACCGGGCGCGAAGCTCGGGTTGAGGGAGAGATAAGGATCGGGCCACTGGTCTCCGTCGGCGAGCGACTTCGCCACCTGGGCGTCGATGCGGGCGTCGTCGATCACCACCGATCCGGACGTGTACTCCTTGTAGTCCCGGATGAGCCGCTGGTGCACCTTGAAGACGTCCACGTGTTCCCCACTTGTCCCTGAGGCGGTACGGAGCAACGGTAGCCACCCGCCGACCGCAGCGCGCCACACTCCCCTTGATCGCAACGTCACACATCACAACATGTGGCTGTGAACTTAGTCAATGCACACCGGCTACGAAAGATGCTGGTTCACGGAACAACGTGCCCATGCCACACTCTGTCCGATGCGCCCGCTCGGCAGGCGCGTCGGGCCTCGAAGACGGACGCGGACGGAGTCGCCCCGCACATGGACATCGGACCTGTGATCGCCAAGCGCTACCGGATCAAGCGGGAGATCGGCTCCGGCGGCATGGGGTCGTCTGGCTCGCCCACGACGAACACCTCGGCCGCGACGTCGCGCTCAAGACCATGAACACGCCCCTGGCCTGACTCAGGACCAGCGCACTCGGGACGCCGAACGCTTCCGACGCGAGGCCCGCGCCGCCGCGCGCCTCGACCACACGGGCATCGCGACCGTCTACGACCTCGGAGAGGAACGCGGCACACGATTCCTGGTCATGCAGTACGTGACCGGCATCGACCTCGAGGACCGGATCGCCGAGCAGGAGCGGCTGAGCATCGAGGAAGCCGCTTCAGTCGGGGTGCAGATCGCCTCCGTCCTCGGCTCCGTACACGCTCGCGACGTGGTCCACCGCGACCTCAAGGGCCGCAACGTCATCATCCGCACCGACGGCGTGGTCAAGGTCCTCGACTTCGGCGTCGCCGCTTTCCTCGAACCCGGCACCGCCAAGCTGACCACCACGGGCGAGCGACCGGGCAGCCTGGAATGCATGGCACCCGAACAGATCCTGGGCAAACCCGTCGACCACCGCACCGACCTGTACGCGCTCGGCTGCCTGCTCCACAAGATGCTCACCGGTGAATCCGTCTTCGAGCACCGCTCGGAACTCATGCTTCCCGGCCTGATCCTCGACCACCCGCCGATCCCTCTGAGCGACCTGCGTCCCGACACTCCCTCGGACCTGGAAACCCTCGTGCTCGAACTCCTCTCCAAGGCACCGAACGACCGCCCGGCCCACGCCGGCGAGGTCTGGCGGCGGCTCGCCACCTGGCTCCCCGAACGCGGCGACCCGGCAGCCGCACTCACCCCTGGGCCGAGGTCGACCCACTGCGCCCCTTCCGGCACCCGATGGGGCCGGATGCACGCCCGGTCCGCTCATGGGCAAGACCTTCACGACCGGGGCGGCCGGGCTGATACTTGCGCACACCACCCGCGCCGCGGAAGAGCGGGAGGCTGCATGCCACGGCCAAAACCCGCAGCAGCGAGGGAGGCGGCGGACCAGGGAAAGGAATCACCCAGCGACAGGTTGACTCCGTGACACAATTATCATGTCATGGAGTCATGCTGTACGTAACGCCTTCCCTGGACGCCGACGACCGCCGCGCCCTCGACGAGATCGAGAGCATGCGCCGCTCCTGCGCCACATGCTCCGGGCCACCCCACGCTGGACCCGCCAGCTGCGCCGTAACCTGACCGCCCGCGCGATCGCCGGATCGAACACGATCGAGGGCTACGCGGCGACGGTCGACGACGTGGAAGCCCTCATGTCCGGTGAGGAACCACTGGAGACTGGGAGAAGACACGTGCCGAGCTGGAGGGCTACCAGCGCGGCATGACATACATCCAGGCCCTCTCCGATGCCGGAGACGACTTCCGCTACGACACCGGCCTGCTCAACGGCCTGCACTTCATGCTCCAGGGCCACCACCTCGACAAGCGCCCCGGCCGCTGGCGCGACGGGCCCGTCTACGTCACAAGCCCCGACGACCCGCTCGTCCCCGCCTACACCGCACCGGACCATGCAGACGTTCCCGCTCTGATGGCTGAGTTCGTCGACTGGCTCAACGAGGGCGACCTCGACGCCCCCGTCCACGTCCGCGCGTCCATGGCCCACCTCAACCTCGTCAAGATCCATCCGTGGAAGGACGGCAACGGGCGCATGTCCCGCGCCCTATCCACTCTGGTGTTCTCCCGCGAAGCTCTGATGCCGCCCGAATTCTCCTCCATCGAGGAATGGCTCGGCCGGGGACAGAACACGTACGCCTACTACCAGATCCTGGAGGACGTGGGCGGCCCCCACTGGAGTCCGGAGCGGGACACCCGGCCCTGGATCCGGTTCTGCCTGACCGCCCACCACCGCCAGGCCCAGCAGGCCCAGCGCCGCTTCGACGTCATGTCGCGGGCCTGGACCCGCCTGGTTGAAGGCGTCGAGGCCGCCGGTTTGGACGAGCGGGTCGTCTACGCCCTACTGCCCGCATTCTCGGACGCGAAGGTGCGCCGCACCGTCTACCAACAGGACGCCGACCTCAGCGACCAGCAAGCCATCCGCGACATCCGGGAGCTCGTCGCCCGCGGCTGGCTCGTCCCCACGGCAAGGCCCGCGCCCGCTACTACGCCCCTGGCCCGCTCATGGACCCGGTCCGGGACGAGGTCCGCCAGTCCATGGAGCCGTACACGGATCCCTACCGTCGGGAGCGGTGACTCACCCGCCCTCGGCGGTTATGCCGCCAGGATGGCCGAAGCGTCCGGCATTTCATCGAGCCGCTGCCGCAGACCTTGCTCTTGGCCACTGATGCATTGCGCGTACGTGGCAAACAACATGGCAACGCCGGTGCCAGCCCACTCGGCCACCTGAGCAGGCGGGATGCCATTGTTAAGCCACATCGTCAGCCGGGTGTGCCGAAGGTCGTAGACGCGTCGTCCTGTCGGTGATGCGTATACGTGGGGTGGCAGGATTGCACTGCGAGCGTGGTCCCACATGCGACGGTAGACGGAACCCGCGAGAACTCCGCCGTGTTCCCCAGGAATGAGCCGATCGTCGGGGAGTAGGTCCGCCTCCTGAATACGCGCCCGCAAAATAGTGGACAAGCCCGGAGGGCAGGGCACTATGCGCGTTTCACCCTCTGCTCTGCCTTTCAGACGTCGCTGATCGTGCCGGGTTCCGCTGTCGGTCCACGTGCGCCCGATCTCGGGCTCGGCGGCGTGCACCACGATGTCGGCCCACTGCCCCTCCCCGAGGTAGGCACGACAAGGTCTGAGACTCGCAGCGCGACAGCTTCTTCCGGTCGCAGCCCCGTGAAGTACAACGTGGCGAAGAACGCATGCAGTCTTTGCCGCTGCGCGGCCGATCACGAATCCAGTCGAGCAACTGCGCCGCTTGTCGCTCATTCAGCAGACGGCGTCGGTCGACCGCACCGGCAGACTGCGGAGTGAGGTTCCGCCCTCAGGAACCGGATCGGACAGCAGAATCCCGCGGACGATCGCATATCTCATCACCAAATGCAGGACCCGCCGATGTCGCTTCGCGGATGAGGCTGCCGCTCGTCTCCCGTCCAGCAGCGTTCCCAGTACCAGCAGCACGTCTTGGACGGTCAGCGGATCAGTCCAGGCGTCCATGGTCGGAGTGTGCCGTCGCACCCAGCCGAGTACCGCGACCACGTCTTCCGGGGCATTGTCGCGACGGTTGGTGTTGAAAGCCCAATCGCTCAGGGCCGTACGGACCCGCTGAGAAGGGACGCCCGGTGGATCCCGGTCCATCAGCGCCGTGGTAACGATCATCAACGTGCGAGCAGTGTTCTTCCGGTGATTCGCCGACACACGCAGCCACTGGGCGTCCGTGAACTGGACCGCGAAGTCGTACCACCCGACCGAGGAAGCTCTCGCCTCATGCCGTTCCGGCAAGCCGGTCGACATATTGAACGGCTCTCCGGCGTGCGTCGCGGTCACCAACTCCGCTCGGAAACCGTCGGCCAGCGCGAACGTCTGGAACGTCTTGCGATGACGCTTTCCACCGACAGACCAGCGGACCCCGTAAGACTCACGCAGCTTCCCGGAACCCTCTCGATCTGCCAGACCCTGACGTCAAAGGTGGTATCCATGGTCCGCACCTCGATCCGGTCCCGCCTGCGGTGCCCCGCCTCACGGAAACCGATGTCCCCGAATCGCTACCGGCTCCACCTCTATGATCCCACCACCAGTCAAGCAGCAAGATCGTCCCACATGCGTCCCCAAAACAGCTGACGATACGTCACCGTACGACAAAAGAGCAGGTCAAAACGGTAGAGATACCATTAGACTGTGTGCCTTCTAAGCGCTTGGCCGCAGGTTCGAGTCCTGCCGGGGCGCCTTCATCCGCGCCACTCCGGCCCTCCCACCGTGGAGGGCCTTTGTCGTCACGGGCACGCTAGCGGGTGCGACGTAGTGACCCCATAAGCTCCGGAAGCGACATCACCCACACGGTTAAGGTGATCACGCGATGGCGCCACACATGTCAGGAGGGGCACAAGTGCGGGCCGCCGAACCCCTGCCGATACGAGTGCCCGTGGGACACGAGGCCGAGCGCTGGGCCAGCCGGGCAACTCAACGTCGGGTCCTCATCGTGGTCCACAACGCCACCTCCGCCGGGCGCCTGCTGGACGTGCTGCCGCTGCTCCACGACGACTTCCGCCTTCAACTGCTCGTCACGTCGACCGGGTCGTCCGCCTTCCAGCACGGAGTCGGCGAACTCCTCGCCGAACTGGGACTCCCCGTACTCCCCTGGGAGCAGGCTCTCGCAACGCCCGTGGATCTCGCGGTCTCCGCGAGCTTCGGGGCAACTCCCCTCATTCAGGGCAAGTTATCCGTTATCTCACACGGGGTCGGCTACACCAAGAAACTTGGCAAGCCGGGAGCCGGAGGTCGGGAGCCCGCGTTCGGTTTGTCGCCGGAGTGGCTTCTGGAGGACGGCACACCGTACGTGGACGGTCTCGTGCTGTCCCACCCCGAACAGCTGGAGCGGTTGCGCCGCGTGTGCCCGGAGGCCGTGGGTGTCTCCGTCCTCGCGGGCGATCCGTGTTTCGACCGTATGCTCGCCGCCCGCCCGTACCGCGACCGCTTCCGGCGGACCCTGGGCGTGCGGCGGGGCCAGCGCCTCGTCGTACTGAACTCCACGTGGAACCCGGAGGGTTTCTTCGGCAGCGGCGGTCAGGACATCCTGCCGAGTCTCCTTCCGCGGCTCACCGCGGAGCTGCCCGCTGACGACTACCGGCTGGCCGTCGTGCTGCACCCGAACATCTGGTACGGGCACGGCCCGGGCAGGTCCGCGCCTGGCTCGACCGGGCCCTGCGCGCCGGGCTGACTCTGGTCGACCCGCGCGCGCGTGGCGGCAGGCCCTGCTGGCCGCCGATGTCGTGCTCGGTGACTTCGGCGCCGTCTCCTACTACGCGTCCGCGCTGGGAACCCCGTGCTGCTGGCGGCCACCGGGCAGGACACGCTGGTCTCCGAGACGCCACTCGCGGCGTTCGTCCGAGACGCGCCGCGGCTGGATCCGCACGGCCCGTTGCGACCGCAGGTGGAGGAACTCCTGGCCGGGCACCGGCCCGCCGCGGATCCCGCCGCGTTCGTCACCTCGGACCCGGGCGCCTCGGCGGCGCTCCTGCGGCGCCACTTCTACGCCCTGATGGACCTTCCCGAGCCCGCCGCCCCGCGCTCCTCGAACCCCTGCCCCTGCCTCCGTACGATCCGCCGCGGCGGACGGCCCGCTGCGCGTCCTGACGCGCGTACGGGCGCGGACGTCGTCATCGAGCGGTCCACCGAGCATCCCTACGACGCGGGCGGTGACACGCACCTCGCCGTGCACGAGGACACCCGGGACCCGGGCAGCCTCGAACTGGCCGACGTGATCGTGCGCGACGGGCCCGCGGACGACCCGCGTCTTGGCGGGCCGCGGGAGTGGACGGCCGAGGTCCTGGGCCGCCACGCGCACTGCGCGGTCGCGGCGTACGTGAGCGGCCCGGACAGCTGTGTCGCGCGCGGCCGGGAACAGGGGCCGTGGCGGCTGTCCGCGGGTACGGGTGCGGATCTCGACCCGGCGGCGTACGCCTCATCGCTGTACGCGTGGCTGGCGGTCCACGGCGAGGTGCCGTCCGGCGGCGTCACGCTCCGGGTGCACGCCGCCGGCGGCGTGCACCGGTGGTCGTGGAGCCCGCTAACGGGCGCCCTCGCAGCGCAGCCGAAGCCCGCCGAGGTATCGCAGGTGCGGAGCCGCCGCCGGAGTGAGCAGCCCCTCGGCCTCGGCGATCGTGCTCAGCGCCTCGGCGTTCCGGCCCGCGTCGTGGAGGGTCTCGGCCAGGTCGGTGAGGGCACGCGCACGGTTGTAGTCCTCCCCGCTCCGCGAAGAAGTCCGCCGCCGCCTCCAGGAGTCGCCGAGACTCCGTCAGCCGCTCCATGCCGCGCAGGGCCCGTCCCTGGTGGCGTCCGGCCAGCGCGAGCGCGGGGCATGTCCCCGCGCCCTCGTCGTCGGGAGTGATCCGCCGGTAGACGCGCTCGGCCTCGACGAACCGCTCATAGGCGGGTTCCCATCGCCATTGGCGCAGGCTGAGGAGGCCCAGCAGCTCGACGGACGACGCCTCGCCCCGTAGGTGGCCCGCCGCGCGCTCGGCCTCGACGGCGGCGTGTGCCGCGCGCTCGGCCTCCTCCCACCGCTCCAGCTCTCCAGGCAGTGGGCAAGTTGAAGTGCAGCGCCGCCGCGACACGCGAGTTCGGCTGGTGCTCGTCGGCGCACCGGGTCGCGACGCGCAGCGCGGGCAGCACCTCGTCCCAGTAACCGGCCTTCAGCTGAAGGGGCCACAGGGCACGGGCCAGCCGCAGCGCGACGGTGGTGTGCCGGTACTCCTCGGCCACGGACACCGCCCGGACCAGATTGCCCGCCTCCGCCGCCAGCACCGCCATGCCCCGTGCCTCGCCCTCGTACGCCTCCTCCCCGGAGCGGGCTCCGTGCGCCAGCTCTGCGGCAGGGCGGCGTGAGCCGCGTACAGGGCACGGTTCAGCAGGTCGTCGAGCACGCGCTCGACAGCCGCCGAGCACGCGGGAACGCCGTGCTCCGAGGCCGCGGTCTCGGCCAGGTAGCGCCGTACCTCAGGGCGGAGGCGGTAGCGGTCGTCGGCGGCGGGGTCGAGGAGTTCGACCTCCGCCGCCTCGGTGAGCATCCGGGCCGCCTCCTCGTCCGAGGTCCCGGCGGCCCGGGCCGCGAGGTGGGCGTCGATGGAGGGCCAGCCGCCCAACGCCGTCAGTCGGACGAGCCGCGCCGTCTCCGGCCGGAGGCTGTCGCAGGCGCTCCGGGCGGCGTCGCGCACCGGATGGTGTGCCGCCCTTCGGGCCTCGGATCCATGGTGGTCTCCTCGGTCATCAGACGCGTCGCCTCCGCCTTGAGCGCGAAGGCGTTGCCCGCGCAGCGCTCAAGCAGTCGCGGCATCCGGGCCTTGGCACGCGCGACCGCCTCCTGTCCGGCGACGTTCCTCATCATCCGCATCGCGTACCGGTCGTCCAGAGGAGGAACGGAGACGCGCTCGGCCTCCAGCACGAACGGCCGGCCGGAGACCACCACCAGCAGGAAGACGTCGGGCGTGGCCGGGACCAGGCCGCGGACCTGGGCGACCGACGACGCGTGGTCGACGACCACCAGAGCCCTGCGACCGGCGGTGAGCTGCCGGTAGAGCCGCTCACGCCCGGAGGCGGAGGGCGGCATCCGCTCCTGTGTGACGCCCATCTGCCGCAGCAGGCGCAGCAGGACGGTGGAGGGGCTCGGCCCGTGCCCCTCCGCGGTGTCCCGCAGGTCGACGTAGAAGCGCCCGTCGGGAAACCGGGCGTGGAGGGTGGCGGCGACGTGCAGTGCCACCGCGGTGGTACCGATCCCGGCGCCCCGTGGAGCAGTGCGACGCGCGGCCGCCCTCGGCGGGCGCGTCGCCTCGCGCTTGAGCTGCTTCACGGCCTTCTGTCGGTTGGTGAAGTCCCGTGGCGCGGGCGGCAGTCCAGCGGCCGCGGCCAGGGCCATCGGCCGCTCGGGGAGGCTTCGGACGAGCAGCGCCCACTCACCCGCCCGCCGGGGTCGTCGCCGAGCCGCGCGTGCGTCTGGGCCGCCAGCGTCTGCCACCCTTCCGGGCTGGTCGGCAGCGGCGTCTCCCGCCCCATGGTCCTGCGTACCAACGCCCCTGTGGACTGGAGCAGTTGCTTGCCCATCTCTCCCGCGGCGCCGTTCCCCGCGGCGGTGAGAAACCCGGTCAGCGCGCTGAGCGCCACCATCTCCAGCACGTCGGCCCCTCCCATGGTCACCGGTCCGGCCTTGCCGGACTGTATCGCCGCGACCACGGCCCGAGGCAACACATGAGGCTTCGCCTGAGGCGTCGTCAACTGCGCGCGCGGCTGTGGCGGGTGGGCGCCGCGCCGACCGGCCCGGGGCGGCCGTGGGTCAGGGTGTCTCCGAGGCTCCCTCGGTCTCCTGGTCGGTCTGGTCCGTTCCGTTCGACTGGTCCGTCCCATCCGGCTGCCGCTCGTGCCACTCGCCGTCCGTCGGCTGGTAGTAGTAGCCGGGGCGGTCGGCGTTGGCGCTGGTACGGAACGGGCTGCTGTGGTTGTCGACGCGGACGGTTCCGTGCCGGTTGCCGCTGGACCAGTCCAGGGTGAGCTCCCAGCGGACGTCGTGCGCCTTGGTGTGGGCGGTGACGTAGAAGACCTCGGGGTCGGTCTCGCTGACCTTGTACGGGAAGTCGCGCTGGCCGTTCTTGGGGTGACGGTGGGGCTCCGCTGTCGAAGTCGATGTCGAACGACTTGGTGTCGACGCCCCGCCGCAGCCGTTGCCCATCGCGTAGTCGTTCCAGGCGAGCGGGGCGCCCTTGGTGATGGCGCGTACGTGCAGCGCCTCCAGGACGACGGTGTCCTTCCCGGTGCCCTGCACGGTGAGGGCGACGCGCTGCTCGTCCGAGGAGACCGCGCCGTACGCGGCGGCCCAGCCGCGCGCGTCCTGCTCGGTGGCGGGCGGACTGACCTGTTCCGGCTCGCTGTCGACGAGGAAGTGCTGACTACAGGGTTCTCGTAGACGTAGGGGCGGACGCCGACGCTGATCGGTACGGCGCCGCCGGGGCCGCCGTCGCCCTCGCCGTCCTGGATGACGGGATCCGTCGCCGCGGGCGCGCCGGTCTTCTCGTCCCGGACGCGGAAGGGAGCCGGACGGCCGCTTGCCGTCCGCGGTGCCGGTGGAGGTGGGCGGGGCCGCGTTCGCGTCGGCCTTGTGGTCGCCGCCGTCGCCGCCGAAGGACGGCGGGTTCACGGCGAGTACGACGGCTCCCAGGACGGCCGCCGCGGCGACGGACGCGATGATCGCGTTACGGCGGCGGCGGAGCCGGCGGGGCGGTCGGGACGGCGTCGCCGACGACGGGTTCCGCACCGTCGCCGGGCTCGCTCGGTCCACCGGCCGCGGGCGGTGCTACGTCCGCGGCCGGTGCTACGTCGGGGTCGTCGTCGGCTTCCGGGGCTCCCGCGCCCGGACCCGGCGGCGGACCCGGCACCGGCGGCGGACGCCGCGGCGTCAGGGCCCGCCCTTTGCGCGACCGCGCCGCGTCCGCCAGGATCCACAGCCGGTGCAGTTCGACCAGTTCCTCCGGCCTCGCGCGGCACACCCGGGCGAGCCGCTCGACCGGCGCGTACTCCCCGGAACCGCGCTGCCGTTGCAGTAGCGGTGCAGCGTCGAGGTACTCATGTGCAGCCGCTTGGCGAGGCTCCCGTAGCTCAGCCCCGAGCGCTCCTTGAGCCCCCGCAACAACTCCGCGAACGCCTCCGTGTCCCCAGTGGCCCCGCCGCCCCCTGGACCCTGTCGACCCTGACACCGTCGTTCCCCTTCCCGGCGCGGCCCGGCGCGTCCCATTCCCGCGTCCCAGAACCCTTATGTCTTGCCTGTTCAGAGCCTGTTTCCGGGTTCCGTCGCCGCCAACTGCCCAGCACCTCCGGCCGCTGGGACGGCCCGCCCACAAGCTCTGGTCATCCAAGCACCACTTCCGCCGTATCGCAGAAAGAGGCTCATGAGGGCGTCCGCGGGTGCGCGCCTGGGCGGTTGGGGCGGTTGGGGCGGTTGGGGAACGTCAGCGGCTACCGCGCGTACCGGGCGCGCCGGTAGTCGGATGCGCGGGCCGCGCGGGGTCACACGGCCGTGGACGGGCCTCCCGGTGTCGTGGCGCGGTGGGCGGCGACCGCCCGGCGCGTCTCCTCGGCCACCAGGTCGGCGTTGATCTGGGCCCCGGCCATGGCGCCCGCCGCCGCGGCGGCGCCGACCTGCGCGGTCAGGTCGGCGACGTTGCCCGCGGCCCACACGCCGGGGACGTCGGTCCGGCCGCTCGCGTCGACCGGGACGTACTCGCCCGCCCCGAGGGTGTTCCGCCGGGCGCAGCCGAGCGCCGCCAGGAAACCGGCCCGCGCGGACATCCGCGGCGCGATGGCCAGCGCCTCGCGGGCGACCATCGTGCCGTCCCGCAGCCGGACCCCGACAAGGCGGTCCTCGGCGGTCTCCAGGGCGGCCACCTCACCGGTCACGACGCGGACGCCGCGGGCCGCCAGTTGCTCGGCCTGCTCGTCCGTGGGCGGCGCCAGGGTGTGCGTGAAGTACGTGATGTCGTCGCTCCACTGCCGGAACAGCAACGCCTGGTGCACCGACATCGGGCCGCTCGCCAGCACGCCGACGGCCTGGTCGCGGACCTCCCAGCCGTGGCAGTACGGGCAGTGCAGCACGTCGTGGCCCCAGCGCTCCCGCAGCCCCGGCAGGTCGGGGAGTTCGTCGACCAGGCCGGTGGCGACCAGCAGCCGACGGGCCCGTACGGACCTGCCGTCGGCCAACGCGACCGTGAACTCCTGGCCGTCCCCGTCGACCGTGGCGGCGCCGACGGTGGCGACCTCCCGGCCACCACGTGGCCGCCGTAGTGGCGGACCTCGGCCCGGCCGCGCTCCAGCAGTTCCGCGGGCGGCATGCCCTCCCGGGCCAGCAGCCCGTGCACGCCGTGGGCGGGGCGTTGCGCGGGCGCCCGCGTCGACGACCACCACCGACCGGCGCGCCCTGGCCAGCATCAGCGCCCCGTTCAGCCCCGCCGCGCCGCCGCCCAGCACCACCACGTCGTAGCCGTCGGCCAGCTCGTCTCTCAACTCATCGGTCACGGTGACCACCTCCGCGACGACCATGCGGCCGGGCTCTCCGTTACGGCAAGCTTCTTTGCTGTTTCGGCAAAACGTGTCGAGGCGATTCACGGACACGATTCCCGGGCCGCGGACCGGCTTGTTCCGCGCGCTCCGCCGCCGCGCCGAATTTCCCGTACGGCCCCGGCGAGCCCGATTCGGCACTCCCGCGTGCCCACACAACAGCCGGAAAAGCGAGTGAATCGAAGGGAATTCCCGAAGGTGTGTGTTCACAGGTCAGAGGCGCTCGTCAAGCGCGAGAATCGCCACATCTCCGGTGTCCGGAACGGGCGCTCGCGGGCGTACGGCGGGTGCTAGGTTCGCTTTCACCCCGATACCGGCCGGGCCGTGCGGCCCCTCGTCGCACCGTTCCCGGAAATACCCGGCGGGGCCACCGTCCCTATTCCTTTCCGGAAGAGAGAACCGGCTCTCCCGGGCGTTTTCCATGCCCGGGAGGCCATCATCGCCGACCTCTCGCCTCGCCCCTCTCCCTCTTGGAGTTCCGCCATGTCCGCTGACAGCCCGACCGCCGCCGCCGTGCGGCGGACGCCTCCGACGGCCCGCCCGGGGCCGCCATCTGGGCCTCGCCCTGTTCGTGATCGCCGCCGCCCAGCTGATGGTGATCCTGGACGCCACGATCACGAACATCGCCCTGCCCAGCATCCAGTCCGACCTGGACGTGTCCGACGCGAACCTGGCGTGGGTCGTCAACTCCTACGCGCTGGCCTTCGGCGGGCTGCTGCTGCTCGGCGGCCGGGCGGGGACCTGTTCGGGCGGCGGCGGATGTTCCGTACCGGCATCGCCGTCTTCACGCTCGCGTCGCTGCTGGGCGGGCTGGCCCCGAACACGGCCCTGCTGATCGGCGCCCGCGTCCTCCAGGGCGTCGGCGCCGCGACAGCCGCCCGAGCGCCCTGGCGCTGATCGCGACGACGTTCCCGGCGGGCAAGGCGCGCAACACGGCGATGGGCGTGTACGCGGCCATGGGTGGGGCGGGCGCCACGGTCGGCCTGCTGCTGGGTGGCGTCCTCACCGACGCCCTGGACTGGCGCTGGGTGTTCTTCGTCAACATCCCCATCGGGCTGACCGTCCTCGCCGGGACCACGGCGCTCGTCGAGGCCGAGCGGCACCCCGGCCGACTGGACGTGCCCGGCGCCATCACCGGCACCGGCGGGCTGATCGCCCTCGTCTACGGCATCACGCGCGGCGGCGAACACGGTGGACCGACGGCCTCACCCTCGCCTCGTTCGGCGCGGCGGCCGTGCTGCTCGCCGTCTTCCTGACCGTCCAGACCCGGGCCGCGCACCCGATGCTGCCGCTGCGGCTGCTGAAGGACCGCAGCCGGTCGGGGAGTTACGCCACCATGCTGTGCGTGGGCGCGGGCATGTTCGCCACGTTCTACTTCCTGACCCTGTACATGCAGCTGATCCTCGGTTACAGCCCGGTCAGGACCGGCTTCGCCTATCTGCCCTTCAGCGTGGGCATGGCCACGGCCGCGACCCTCAGCTCCAAGCTGGTGGCCCGCCTCGCGCCGCGCGTGATCGCCGGGCCGGGGCTGCTGGTCGCGGCGGTCGGCATGTTCTGGTTCGCCACGCTGGAGCCGGACTCGTCGTACGCCGCGCATCTGATGCCCGCGATGTTCGTCACCGCGCTCGGCCTCGGCATGAGCTTCGTACCGATGACGCTGGGCGCCGTCAGCGGGTCGCGCACGAGGAGACGGGGATCGCGTCGGCGCTGCTGAACACCGCCCAGCAGGTCGGCGGCGCGCTCGGCCTCGCCGTCCTGTCGACGGTGTCCACGGCGGCGGCCGACGACCGGCTCCCGCAGGCCGCCGGGGCCCTCCACCGGGGCCTGGCCACCGAGGACTTCGGCCTGGTGGCGCGGGCGGCGGAGGCGCTCACCCACGGCTACACCGCGGCCTTCACCGCCGCCGCCTGCATGTTCCTGGCCGGGCTGGTCGTCACCGTCCTCGCCATCAACGCCGAGCGGCAGGGGCAGGGGCCGGGGCCGGGGCCGGACCGGGACTTGGCGCGAGGGGACGAGGCCGACGCGCCGGGTCAGGCCGAGGGCGCTGCCGCCGCTCACCTCAGCTGACCCACGATGGACGGCCGCCGGGGCCCGCGGGTCCGGCGGCCGTCGCCGTCACCACGGGGCGGGCCCGGGACTACGCGGTGGCGGCCCGGGACTACGCGGGGCGGCCGAGGGTTCGCTCCCGGTCAGGTCGTCCTCGCCCAGGACGAAGAAGTCCGTGAGGAAGCAGGCTGTGTCGCCGCTCGCGGTACGCCCCACCCACGTCGGGTACACGCCGTCGCCGCCCCCGGTGGTGAAGGACACCGCGACCGGCTCGTCGTCGCGGCCCAGCCCCACCGTGGGGCGTCGTAGCTCTCGCGCGTGATGTCCTCCCACGTGTCGTCCTCGACCAGCTCCGCGACGCTTCTGGCGTCGGTGAAGCAGCCCGTGCCGCCGTCCACCGCGTAGCCGAAGAACTCGTCGTCACCCAGCTCGCCGACGTCCTGTCCCGGGCACACGGCCAACTCCCAACGGGCGACCGGCTCGTCCCGGACGGTCAGCCGGGCCGCGACCACCTCCCGGTCGGGACCCGCCTGGGGAGGCAGCGAGGAGGGCCGGAACGTGGCGAGGACCAGATCCACCGGGTAGCGGCCCGGCGGCACGGTCTGGACGAAGGCGGGCGGGTCCGGGAGTAGCCCGGTTCGACGGCCACCACATGACCGGTGGGCAGCGACAGCCACACCCGGTCCCACGCCACGGTGGCGGACCGGCCGTCCGGTCGCACACGACGCGGGCCGGGCGCGAACAGCGCCTCGAAGTCGAGGGGTTGCATCGGCATGCCGGACGCCTCCTGGCGAGTCGGGCGGGACAACACGTACGGCAGAAGGTAGCCGGGCCCACTGACAGCCGAGCCGGGGCGGGGTCCGGAACCGGGCGCGAGCGGGCGGGCGCGACGGGGCGGGCCGCCGGGCGGCGCTGTCAGCGCCCGGCCCGGGTGCCGCTGTCGGTGCCCGGCCCGGTGCGCTGTCAGTGCCCGGTGTCACTCTGATCACGCGGCGCCTCTCGTGCGGGAGGTCCCGCTGCCGCACGCCCGCATTCCTTGTCACGAACGGAAATGATCAGTGCACGAGTTGAGCATGTTCGAGTGTCTGCCCGACGATGAGCAGCTGACCTCCCGGTCCGGCCGGTTCGTCCTGGCCTACGACCCCGACGGGTGGCCACGCTCACGGACCAGGAGACCGGTGAGGTCCGTTGGCGCGCGGGTGGCGAGGGACAGCCGGTCGCGGGGAGCTCCGGCTGGGCGCGGGCACGGGCGGGCCCTCCAGGTCAAGGGCCCCGAGAGCAAGACCATCTGGACCTCGGACATCTCGGCGCCGCGTGCCCAGTCCCTCTCGGTGAACGACCACGGCGACTTCGAACTGCGCGACGACGAGGGCGTGCTCGTACTCAACTCACGCACCGGGCCGGTCGAGGCGATCGGCATACCGGACGCCGCGCCCGTCGCCGCCATCGAAGGTGAGCGCTATCTCGTACGGGAGGGCAAGCAGCGCCGGACGGTCACACGCGCGACCGACGGCTCCTTGCGGTACTCGGTCCGCTCGACCTCGGGGGCGGCCATAGCATCACGCTGCTGCCGCGACTGGCCCAGTGGCTCGACCAGGAGGGCACGGTCCTGACCTGGCGAACACTCCTCCACGGCGACATCAAGGCGTGGACGCTGTGTCTGCTGGACGCGGACGGTGAGGTCGTGTGGCGGGAGCAGCCACGGGACATGCCGATCGCCCTGCCGCCCGCGACGCCGCACGCGTACGGCGGCGCCGAGCTGGGCGTCGGCGCGCGACTGTGGCACCAGTCGCTCACCTCGCCCTCGGGCGCGTACAGCCTGCTGCACCAGCCGGACGGAGACCTCGTGCTGTTCGACAAGGCGGCGCGCCGCGCGGTGTGGGCGACCCACACGGGTGGGCGAACGACGGGTACGTGGAACTCGGCACCGACGGCGACCTGGTGGTCCGCAATCTCTGCGGCGCGCCGTTGTGGCGGTCGGGCACCGCGGGATCGGGCGCGCGACGGCTGGTGGTGGACGACCAGGGCGGCGTGACACTGCTCGACGCCGACGGCGCGGAGGTCTGGGGGTACGCGCGGCCGCACCGGACACGCCCCGCGCCGCCGGCCGCGCCCGGCCGCGCCGCTGGCGACCGCGGCGCGCGGGTCGGTGCTGCGGCGCGGCCAGACGCTCCAGCACCAGTCCCTCACCTCGGCGGACGGTGGCACGGTGCTGGCGCACTGGAACGACCGGTGGCTGGCGCTGTTCGGCGAGGACGGCTGCTTTCGGTGGGGCAGGCGGCTCCGGGAGACGGGGCACACCTACCTGGTGCTCGACGAGGACGGGATGCTCCGGGCCCGGGGCGAGGACGGCACGGTGACGCTGGAGCTGGGCGGCCCGGCGGAGGAGCTGGTCGTGGTGGCCGGTGAGGCCCAACTACGGGACGCCGACGGGACGGTGGTGTGGCGCACCGGAGAGGGCCCGACCCGCCCGAGCCGGAGGCGGCCCCGACGACGACTACACGTCGTGGATGGAGGCGATCGACTACAGCGCCTACTGCGTGACCGTCATCCACGACGTGACACCGGACGAGGCGCTGCGCCGGGTGGGCGCCGAGCCCGCGCAGATCACCACGGGCACCTGGCTGGACCTGCTGGAACGCGCCGAGATGGAGGAGACCGACTTCGAGGACACGGTGGTGGCGGCGTTCGCGCTCGGCCCGCACACCCTGCTGGTCGAGGAGAACGGGTGGCAAGGCACCCAGAGCCCCGAGTGGTCGGAGGGCACCTTCGCCGTCTCGTCCTACATGAGCGTCAACGCCGACTTCAGGTTCCTGGTGTCCCGCGACGGGAGGAGGTGGCCGACCACGGCGACGAGGGTCGGAGGAGACGACGCCCGAGGTGGAGCGGGCGCTCGTCGCGATGGGCGCCGGGGACGTACTGGAGACGGCCTTCGACAACGATCTGGAGCTGCTGTGCCGGACCGCCGGGGTGCGGCCGACGGTCGAGGACGTGAGCGGGTCCGCGCGCATAGCGGTCATCCCGCACCCGCGCGGGTGACCCGGCGCCCGCCCGGGTGACGGACCGTAGGGCCACGGACCGGCCACAGACCACGGTCCGTCGGTCCACGGGCCGTCGGTCCACGGGCCACCGGGCCACGGTTCGGGGCCGGGGCCGACGGGCCGTGGCCCCGGAGGACACGGGCGGGGCGGCCGGTGAGGCGGGGCGGCGGGCGGCTACGAGGAGGCGGCCGTCGCCGGGTCCGGCTGGCCCTCCCGCTTCTCCTCCCCTTCGGGAAGGTGGTGAGGAGGAACTCGAAGAGGTCGTCCTCCTTCATCGTGCGCTGGGTCTGGTCGACGGCCTTGTTCCAGGCGCGGGCCAGCTCCAGGTGCTCCCCAGGCGGCCTTGTTGGCCAGGATGTCGCGCCGGTACCGGGAGAGGTCCATCGTCGCGAGGTTCCAGGAGTCCGGTCCGCAGACGGTGTCCTGCCGGAGCTCGACCATGCCCTGCGTCATCGCCATCGGGAAGTTGCTGCACACCAGCGGCCGGTGGCCGTAGACGCCGCACCGGGCCTTGGTTTCGGAGATCTCCATGAGGAACACGCAGCCGCCGGAACTCGCCCGCCGGGTGAGGTAGAGGTCGTACGCCGGTCCGTTGGGCCGGAGCCGGAAGTCGCTGTTCTCACCCTCCCTGAGGGTGATGAATTCCCGGGGTGCAGTTCCGTACCGTTCGCGAGCCGCCGGAGATCGCCGACGGTGACGGGCACCTTGTACGAGCGGCAGCAGTTGCCCTCGCAATTCAGGCATCCCGCGACATTCGCTCCGCTGCCGTTCATGCCGTTACCTCCTCGGGCCATTCCTCGCCGAGATCGCGAGCGACCTGCGCCTCCAGCAGATAGCGCTGGAAATCCTCGATGGCGGGCGGGTCTTGGTGTTTTCCGCGACCTTTTCCCACCGCTTGACCAGCTCGAACCACACGTCGCGGTCGGTCGACCACTGACGGCGCATCTCCGCCAGCTCCTCGTCGCTGAGCGGCGACCACGGCCGGTCCGCGCCGCCTTCCTCAGCCGATGCGCCAGATTCACCCGACGTACCGGTTTCACGCGACGCACCGGATTCGCGCGACTTACCCGATTCAGCCGAAGCACCCGAATTATCCGGCGCGCTCGACTCGTTGGGCTGCGCCGGGAACATGCGACAGGCGAGGGCGCGAGGTCACCGAGGCCACAGCGGCCGGTGCCCTCCAGGGTGCGCACCAGGAAAACGCAGCCGTGTGAGGCGTTGACCAGCCGGAGATTGACCCGGCGCCGCCCTTGTCCAGGACGATCCCGGTGGGGTCGTTGGCGGTGGCCGGTGCGGTCTGGGTGAAGTGCCACGGTTCGAGAGCGAGGGTGCGCGATATGCGGACGATATCGGCACCGGTCACATAACGGCCCCGCGGGCGCAAAGCGTATTGGCCCGGGAGGACTGCCATTGAGCGCTGGGGCTCGGCGTGCTATCCAACATCAATACTGTGTCCCATGTGTGCAGGGCTGTCGGTGAAGCGCCGCACAAATCTAACCCAGGGCGGTCCGGACGGAACTTTCGCCCATCACGGGCCCGCGACTCTGCCCCTTCGGCCCGTACACCCCGTACTTCCGGGCGGGTCAGGTGGGGCCGACCTGGGATCACGGTGGCCTTCCAGAACTCCTTGCCGTCCTTGTAGCCGACGACGGTCGTGCCGCTGAAGCGGTAGCGGTAGGGCGGGAAGCGGACCGCGTAGCCGCCCTCGGCACGCTCCGCCTCGCGCGGGACGCCGTACGGATTGCCGTCCGTCCTGGCGAAGTAGAAGAGCTTGCCCTTCTTGGTGCGGCAGAAGGTGAACTCCTCGTCGGGCTTCTCCCTGCCGTACACCGCGACGAGCCGCGCCCCGTCCCCGTCCCCGCCCCCGTCTGCTCGGTGATCATCGACGCCATCTTCGTGGGGCAGGGCCGCTCGCGGAGACGGTCGGCGAGGGCCGCGCGGAGGGGAGTCGGAGCGGCCCAGAGACGCGAAGTACCCGGAGACGGACGACCAGTTGAGGATCAGGAAGATCACGCCGATGATGACGCCGACGATGAACAGCAGGCAGCCGCAGGCCAGCGCGTAGTCGCCGGGCGTCGGCTCGGGCACCGGGGCTTCCTGTCCGGCACGCGCGGCGTCGCGGAGGACCTGGCGGAGGACCTCGCGGAGGACCCCGCGGGAGCCTTCGCGCCGGGGGCGGGGTGCGCCGCGGGTGCCGTCCGGGTGGAAGAGGTCCGGGAGCAACTCCGCCAACGACGGGCTGACGACCGGCAGTCGCACGTCGCCCATGGTGCCCGCCGCCGCGGTGGCGGCTGTGCTGGGGTCGACTTCCCGGCGCGGGCCTCTTCGGCGCGGGTTTCCCGGCCGCGGGCTTCTTCGGGTGGGCTTCTGGGCGCGGCCTTCCCTGGTGCGGCCTTCTTCGCCGCGGTCCTCTTGGGGGTCGGCTTGGTGTGGACTTGGGGGTCGGCTTGGGGTCGGCTTGGGGTGGGTTTCCTGGCCGCCGTCTTCTTCGACGCCGTCGTGCCCGGTTCCGTCCTCTTCCGGGGCTTCGGCCTGACGGCGGCCGAGCGGGGCGTCTCGCAGATGAGGCAGGTCAGGTCCGAGGCCGTGTTGCCCGTGTCGCACCGCGGGCAGCGCCACAGCCCGGCGGGCGGCCGGGACCGTGCGGCGGCGTCCGACAGCCGTGCGGCGGACGCCGCCGCCGACTCGCTCCGGGACGTGCCGCAGACGTCGCACGCGGGCTCCCCGGCCTCGTTGTACGTGTCGCAGGCCGCGCACCGCCACGTCGGCTCGGTCACTGGGTCCCCACTCCTCACTCCTACGGCTCACGCGCCCGCGGCTTCGGCCACACGGCCGGTCACCCACGCGAAGAGGGCCTCCGATGCGCGGGAGGCGGGGCGTGCAGCCAGTCGGGACCGTCGGCCGGGACGCGGCCCGGCTCCGGCCCGGGGCCCGGTACGGCACCGACCGGCCCCGACCCCGGTCCCGGTCCCGGCTCCGGCACGTCGCTCCAGGTCACCTGGCCGATGTCGGACAGGTGGGCCAGCGCCGCCGCGAAGTGCCGGGCCTGGTACGCCCGTTCCGCGCCCACGACGGCCTCGACGGTGACCCGCCGCCGTCCGTCCCGTCCGGGCCGGGCGCGAACCGGAACACCAGCCGTACGCCGCCGTCGTGCCCGTACGGCCGGACGCTCAGCGCCCAGCAGCGCTCGGAGCGCAGCGAGACGCGGCCGTCGCGGCCCCAGCGGCCGTCGGCGCCGCGGCCCCAGGAGAAGTCCAGCCGCCCCGCCCCGGCCCGCACCAGGACGCCCGTCCCTGGAGTGCCAAAGGCTGGCGGGTCACAGGCTGTCGAT
This sequence comes from Streptomyces sp. M19, assembly GCA_038070365.1. Lineage (GTDB taxonomy): Bacteria > Actinomycetota > Actinomycetes > Streptomycetales > Streptomycetaceae > Streptomyces. The sequence goes on from JAMYWE010000001.1 coordinate 3,101,798, forward strand.
TCACCGGCTGTCGTTTCACCGGCTGTCGGGTCACAGGCTGTTCGCGATCGTCTCGATGATCTCGTCCATCTCGAATTCCTCCAGGCCCTCCCCGGCCCTGGAGGAAATGCAAGGTGAGGTCCCATTCCTCCCCGATGGCGTCCTTCCACGGCTCCTCCTCCGGCGCGAAGAGGACGAGGCGCTTGGCCGACTGCTCCATGACGGCGGTCTGGCTGCGCGCGTATCCCCACTGCTCGAAGAGCGCGTCCATGGTGCGCGGAATGTGCTGCGGATAGTTCTGCGCGGAAGCGCCCACCGTGCCGAGCGGGTGGGCGGGGCGTCGGTGAACATCACGATGACGTGCCGCCGCCGGTCCAGGCCGGTCTCCCACGGGGAGTTCACCGCCAGCGCCAGCGCCTCCAGCCCGGATTCGGGAATGTCGCCGCCGCCCGAGGCGCGCAGTCCCCGCACGAAGCGCTCGTACTCGGCGGACTGCTCCGGGAGTTTCAGGAAATCCGTCTGCTCGATCGCGTTGGCGGGGTTGTCTCCGAAATCCCGGAACGCGATGACCTTCAGCCGCAGTTGGCTGATCTCCTTGCTCTTGCTCGCCATGATCGCGCCCAGTCGCTGGTGGAACTGGAGCGAACTCTCCTTCACCGCGTCCAGGACGGGATTCATGCTGCCCGTGATGTCGACGCACATCACGATGTCGACCGCGTACTGGAGGTTTCCCGGTACTTCTCGATGCTCGTGCTCATGGCCATGCTCCTCGGCTCTGGGTGGGTCAGTGGTCCGAACGGCCGTCCGGGCGACCGCCGGTACGGTCCGCCGGGCGGCCCGCGAGGTTGATACGGACCCGGACCTGCGGGGCCCGTCGCCCGGGGACTCGTCACCCGACGGCCCGTCCCCGGTACCGGGCCCGAGCCGGGTCCGAGCCCGGGTCCGAGCCGGGGCCGGACCCGGCAGGGCGGCCGACGCCGCGCCGCCCGCCAGGTTGATGCGCAGCCTGCTGCCGCGCGGCGCGGGCTCCTCCCCGCCCCGCGTCCGCCGCCCCCGCGTCCGCCGCTCCGGCGGTCTCGGGCGCAGGGCGCGGCCAGTCGAGCGAGCAGACCTCGTGGTCCGCCAGGGTCTCCAGGAAGGCGGCCACCGGCGGCCGGGCCGCGGGTCGGCCGCCGTCAGGGCCCGCAGCAGGTCCCGCACCGGGGGCTCAGCCGCGCGTCGAGGGCCAGCGGCTCCCCGCGTTGACGGCGTCGGCCGGAGAGCCGAACCGCTCGTCGTACCCGGGCAGCGCGCCGGTCAGGTAGGCGTGGGTCATCAGGCCCAGCGCGAACATGTCGACGGCCGTGGTCAGTTGGCGTCCTCGACGGACGCGTCGCCCTGCACGTAGCGCCGCCACTCGGGCGCGCCGTACAGCGAGTCGCCCGCGACGTCCTCCCGGCCCGGTGGTTCACCGGAGAGATACGAGTCGTCGAAGTCGATGAGTTTCGCGGTGTGGAAAGCCGCCGCTTCCCGTTTCTGCACCAGCACGTTGGCCGGTTTCAGATCGCCGTGCACCACGTCGATGGCGTGCAGCAGTTTCAGGCTCGTCCCGAGTGTCCTCAGCAGGACGGCCTTCTCTCGCGTGCCGAGCGACTCAGGCTCCTCCAGGCTGGTGTTGTCGATCCGCTCGGTGACCTTGTAATAGGTGCTGCCCTCGTGGAAGAAGTCGGTGGCGAGCACCAGGTTTCCCGCGCCCCGCACATCGGGCCGCAGCCGTTTCATGATGGAGCGGTGCCGGTCCTCGAATTCCTGGCACGTCGCCATGCGGATACGGCGGCTCGCCGCGCTTCCGCCGGAACCCTCGCGGGGCCGCTTCGGCTCCAGGAACCGTTTGAGGAAATACTCCGTACCGTCCTTCTCCGCGAACGCCCACACGCATTTGCCGCCATCGGCGTTGGTCGGTTCGGTGACGACCAGATATCCGCCGATCACATCGCCCGTCTTCACTCGCTCACCTCCGGCAGCGGCGGCATGGCCATTTCGTAGGGGCCCGGTAGGACCGCCAGGTCTCCTCCTGCCAGCGGCGCACGGCGTCCTCGTCCCCGGGCGGCGGCATGGTGTCCACGTAAACGCGGCGCAGATGCGCGAAGCGGGCTCGAAAGCCGCCCGCAGCGCGCGGAAGTCCGCGTAGCCCAGGGCCGCGAGGGAGAGCGAGGCGTCGTCGGCGCTGTAGGCGCGTACGGTCCCGGCGAGGTACCCCGCCCACTCGGCCACGTTCCGCGCGCCCATCAGCGACCGCAGCAGCACCCACTCGAAGTGGGCGGGCGTGTGGACGTAGCCGAAGAACCCGTCCGTCGCGGTCAGCAGCACGCACGGCAGGGACAGTTCGCCCGCCCGGTCCGGCGGGTGCGCGGCCACCTCGAACGGCCGGTCGGCGCAGACCACGTTGGTCATCGGCGGGTCCTGCCGGAGCTGGACGAGCGCGTCCTCCTCGACGGTGTGATCCCGGGTGAGCGCGTGCAGCCCGGTGCCGGGGTCAGCACGTACGCGCGCGAATCCCCGGCCCACAGGGCCTGCCACCGGAGGACGCGGGGCGGCCCGGACGGGCTCCCTCCGGCCCCAACTCCCCTCCGGCTCCGGCTCCGGCTTCGCGAAGCCGTAGCGGATCGCCGCGAGGGTGGTGGGCAGGAGCGCCGCATGGATCCGACGATCTTGCTGCGGTTGGTCGGCAGGGCCGCGCGCAGGGTCTGCCGCAACTCCTCCGCCAGCCGCTCGGGGTGTCCCGCGCGGAGGACACGACGGTGCGGTGGAACCAGCGTTCGGTGCCCAGCCGCGCGGCGCGGGCGCCGACCCACGCCCCGTACGCGTCTGGCCGTCGGGCCCTGCCAGGCGGGCGCGGCCCCGAGCCGCCCGAGCCGTCGAACACGGCCAACAGCCCCTCGCCGGACGGCCGGTGGTGCACGGCCAGCGGGTCGGCGTCCTCGCCGTGGCCGGGGCGACGCTCGGTCCACACGGTGAGCGTCTGGAGCCCGCGCGCCTCCCCGCCCAGGTGAGCCGCGGCGGCCCGGCGTACGGCCCGGTGTACGAGGCGGGGCGGGACCCGCGGCGGAACCGGGGCCGGGAGCGGGAGCGGGCGCCGGGCCCGGCGTGGACCCCGGGTCGCCTTCGGGGAACGGTCACGGTCGGCCCCGTCCCCGTCGGCGGCGCCGCCACCAACGGCACCGCCGCCACCGTCGGCACCACCGTGGCCTTCCGCACCACCGTCGCCGGGCCTTCCGGGTCCCGGGGCACCGCCCGTGGCACCGACCCCGCGTACCCGGCTGGTCCGCCGACGCGTCGTACGGTCCGCCGGGGCGCCACGGCCGGGCCGGGCGCGACCGGTTCGTCCTTGCGCGCCACGACCTCGCCGACCAGCACCGTGGGGCCGTCGGGCGCGGCCGGTCCAGCGGGCGCGGTCGGAGCGTCCGGAGCAGCCGAGGCATCAGGCGCGGCCGAAGCGTCAGGCGCTGGCGGAGCGTCCGGCGGGCCGGGTGGACCCGCCGGGCCCGGGGATCCGTGCGCCGCGCCCCGCGCACCCGGCTGCGCCGGGCCCCTCCGCGGTCGCCGCCCCCGTGGTCGCCGCCCCGCGGGCCCTCCGGCCGTCCGGCCGCCGTCCTCCACCAACGGGGCGCCGTCCGCCAGCAGTTCAGCGTGGACGTCGCGCAGCCGTACGGCCGGATCCCCGGTGAAGCCCGCAGCGCGGCGTTCAACGCCTCCTCCGCCTCGTGGAACTGCCCGACGCCGTACGTGCGCGCCACCGGGCGCAGCCGCTCGCGCGCCGGGCCGTACAGGGTGCTACCCAGGTCCCGGACGCCTCGCGACACCACCTGCGCCGGGTCGGCGACCTGGCAGACCAGCGTGATCCGGCAGCGGAAGGAGAAGGCGCGTCGCGGCCGGTGAGTTGGACGGGAGGACGAGCCGGTGCTCGGTGGTGTCCACCGTGAACATCCCCTGGTACACCCCGAACACCGCGTCCGGCACCCGCTCGCCCGGCCACACCGTCAGCGCCGGGCCCGCGTCCGGGACGAGCACCAGCGCCCGGCCGGGCGGCGGCGGGCGCAGCGGGCTGAGCACGCGCACGCGCGGCAGCGGCTGACTGTCGACCACGGGGTCATACGTCAGGTGCTCCGTCGCCATGCCGCGGTCCTCCCGTACTCGTCGCCCGCCCAGCCGTCGTGAGCTGGGCGGTCCTGAGTAACACGGGTCGTTCGGGACCCCTCCCGGGAGGAGCGGAGGCGGCGGGCGGCTACCGCACGTCGTCGGCGAGTTCCGGCAGGCCGTCGTCCACATCCGCCGCAGGCGCCGACTCCGGTTCCGGGCGCAGGACCCGCGCCGTGGCCGCCGCCGCCACGCAGAAGGCGACGGGCAGGAAGAACGTGATGTTCAGCGGCATGACACGGGTCAGCGGGCCGATCACGGCGGGGCCCGCGAGCATGCCGACGTAGCCGAGGCCGACCACCCGGGAGACGTTGGCCCCGGCGGCGTCCTGGTCGGCGTGGCCCGCCGCGCTGAACAGCTGGGGCACGCAGCCGGACAGCCCGACGCCGAAGACCGTCCAGCCGACGAGGGCCAGCGGGATCCAGGGCGAGAGCGCGACCGCCGTCAGTCCGACCGCGCCCAGCGAGGCGCCGTACCGGACGACGGCGACCGGCCTGAACCGCGCCGCCACCCGGTCGGTGAGCAGGCGCCCGACGGTCATGGCGGTGGAGAACGCCCCGTACGCGAAGGCGGCGACCGCGGGCTCGCGTCGAGCACGTCCCGCAGGTGCAGCACGCTCCAGTCGTTGGCAACGCCCTCGCTGAGCATGAGCATCAGCGCGAGCCCGGCCAGCGCCCAGATCCGCCGGGGCACCGCGCGCCGGGCCCGCCGGTGTCCTCCGCCACCGCCCCGGCCTCGGTCCCGGTCCCGGTCGCTGGCGCGTCGGCCGTACGGTCCGCCGGTTCCGGCCGGAGCAGTGCCGGGCGGCGGCGACGGCCGCGAGGACCACGAACGCGGCCGTCCCGCCGAGGGTCGCGGGCGCGCTCCAGTCCCAGCTGAGGGTCCGGGCGCCGACCAGGGAGGCGAGGACGGCGCCGACCGAGAACACGCCGTGGAAGGCGGACATGACCGGGCGCGCGTAGCCCGCTCGACCCGCACGGCGTGGGTGTTCATGCTGACGTCGAGGCAGCCGTTGCCGAAGCCGAGGAGCAGCAGGGCGACGCCCAGCGCCCAGCCGCTGGTGGCCAGCCCCGGCAGGACGACGGCCGCGCCGCACAGCGCGCCACTCGCCGGGACCACCCTGTGCGCGCCGTACCGGTCGGTGAGCGGACCGACCAGCCGCATGCCGAGGAACGCGCCGCCGCCGAGCACCAGCAGCAGCCAGCCCAGCACGGCGTGGCTCACGCCCGCCCTGTGTTCCACGACGGGGATGTGGACGACCCACATGCCCATGGCGAAGCCGTTGAGGGCGAAGAAGGCGAAGGTGGCCAGCCGGGCGGCCCGCAGGATCTCACCATGTCAGCGAACGTACCAACCACCCTCACCGTGTGAAAGATTGCCTTCGCACGACCCGAATGTTCAATGCGCACATGGCACTCACAGACAGGCTGCGGCGGATCACCGACGCCGTACGCGACGCCGGGCAGCTCAGCGTGGCGGAACTGGCCCGGCTCACCGGCGCCTCGGAGATGACCGTCCGCCGCGATCTGGAGGCCCTGGCCGAACAGGGCGTCCTGGAGCGGTACCGCGGCGGGGCCAGGAGCCTGCTGCTGCGCGGCGAGGAGCCGCCGTTCGCGCTGCGCGCACAGGACGGCGCCGAGGCCAAGCGGCGGATCGCCGCCGAGGTCGCCCGGCTGATCGCCGACGGCGAGTCGGTCGTGGTCGACAGCGGGACGACGTGCCTGGAGGTGGCCCGCGCGCTGGAGCACCGGCGGCTGACCATCGCGCCGCTGTCCCTGCACGCGGCGAACGCCCTCACCCGCGCCCCTCGGTCAAGCTGCTGCTCCCGGCGGCGAGCCGCGCCCCGGTGAACTGGCCCTGACCGGCCCGCTGACGGAGGCGTCCCTGGCCGCGCTGCGCTTCGACACCGCCGTCATCGGCTGCTGCGGCCTGTCCGCGGCGACCGGCATGACCGCGTACGACCTGGCCGACGCCGCGGTCAAGCGCGCCGCCATCGCCGCCGCCCGCCGGGTCGTCGCGGTCGCCGACGCGGCCAAGTTCTCCCGCACGGCGCTCGCCTTCGTCGCCCGGCCACCGCGCTGCACGCGGTGGTGACCGAGGAGAGCGCGCCGGAGGAGGAGACGGCGGCGCTGACCGCCGCGGGCGTCGTCGTACGGACGGTGTGAGCCCCGGCCGCCCCTTCTGGGACGCGTACGGGCGCGCCGCCCGCCCTACGACGGCGGCGCGGCCTCCGGCGACCCGCTGATCGCACGGCTGGTCCCGCTGATCACGCGGCTGATCCGGCGAATCAGGCCGGTCCGGCGAATCAGGCCGGTCCGGCGAATCCGGGCGCGAGGAGCCGTCCCGCCCGCGTCACCAGTCGCGGTGGCGGAGCAGCAGCATCGCCGCGTCGTCCTGCGACGGCCCGGCGACGTGCTCCATGAGGTCCTGCCGCACGGCCGCGAGCGCGGACTCCGGGTCGGGTTCCTTCAGCAGCGCCGCGCGGTCGTCCAGCGGGTAGAAGTGCCCGCCGGGGCCGCGCGCCTCGGACACCCCGTCGGTGTAGAACAGCAGTTGGTCGCCGCGGCCGAAGGGGACCTCGTACGGACGGGCGGCTCGGCGCCGTGCGCGGCGAGCCGAGCGGCAGCGCCCGCCGGGGCGGGCGCCAGTACACCACCTCGCCGTTCGCCCGCACCCCGAGCGGCGCGGGTGACCGTAGTTCAGCAGCGTGACGCGGGGCCGGTCGCCGACCTCGGCGAGCACCGCCGTGACGAACTCCTCGCCGGACAGGTGCCGGGCCAGCGCCCGTTCGATCCGCTCCCCGACACCGACCAGGTCCGGCTCGTCGTACGCCGCCTCCCGGAACGCGCCCAGGACCACCGCGGCCGTCTCGACCGCCTCCAGGCCCTTGCCCTGCACGTCCCCGACGATCACGCGGACGCCGGACGGCGAGGTCACCACCTCGTACAGGTCGCCGCCGATCCGGGCCTCGGCCATGGCGGAGGCGTACGACACGGCCACCCGCAGCTGACCGGCGCCGCGCGGCACCGGCCGCAGCAGCACCCGCTGGGCGACGGCCGCGATGGAGCGGACGCTGGCGAGTTCCGCCTCGCCGCGCTGGCGCAGCACCGCCGCGAGCACACCGGCGACGGTCACGCCGCCGACCGACAGCAGCGCGGTGCCGCCCCGGAGGGTGCCCAGCAGGTCGTCGTACAGGCCGAGCGCCACGCACAGGCCGAGGGCGAGCAGGCCCACCCGACCGAGCGGCGCCAGCCGCCGGTCAGCCCGCGAACGCCGGGCCGATGGCCACCAGCGGCAGCAGCCCGACGCCGGGCCCGACCGCGAGTTCGGCGACGGTGACGACGGCCATCCCGACGTACGGAAGGGCGGCCAGCAGCCGCACGCGGCGTGGATCGAGATCAGCCATGGACCGCCACGCCGCCTCTCCTCGTCTCCGCCCCGGCTCCCGCCCTTCGGGCCGGTCACGAGCCCTTCCCGGCTCGTTCCCGAGCATAGGCACCCCACGCGCCCGGCCCGAGCCGCCCTCACGCCCTTCATGCGCTCTTCACGCGGTGCCGCACGGCCCCGCCGCACGGGAAAGAGCGCAGGCACGCGACCCGGCGGCGGCACGTGGAGCGTGCGGACACCGGCCCGGCGGAGGCACGGAAGACGGCCGCGGCGCCGCGTTAAAGAAGCGTTAAGGACGCGGCATTAAAGAAGCGTTAAGACTGCCGGATCACGGCAATGTGCGCTCGCGTACGCGCATGCGATCATCTCGGCACGCAGGGAGCCGGGCGTGAGCGAGGGGACGGTCCATGACGGTATTTCTCGTTCTCGGCATCGTCGGCATCGTCCTTCTGGCGCTCTCGCTGATCTTCGACGGACTGCTGGAGAGCGTGTTCGGCGGAGCGGGCGGCGCGCTGGACGGGGCACTCGACGGGTTGTTGTCACTGCCCGTCGTCGCTGGATTCCTCTCGATGCTCGGTTTCGGCGGCGTGATCGTCCTCGGCACCACTGGTCTCGGAGCCGGGGCGGCCGTGGGGTGGGAGCCGCGGCGGGGTGGGCGCGGGCGCGCTGGCATGGAAGCTGAGCCGCACGCTGATGCGTGACGAGACGGCCGTCACGCCTCGTGGCGAGGACCTCGTGGGTACCGCGGGGACCGTCGTCACAGCCATCCCCGCCGACGGCTACGGCGAGGTACTGCTCAACTGGCGGGCCAGCCCGTGAAGTACGCGGCACGGTGCGCGGCGCCCGTGGGGCGCGGCGCCGAGGTGTGGGTGGAGACGTCGTTGTCGGCCACGGCGGTCGCGGTGCGGCCGGTACGGGACTGAGACGAGCGGGCCCGGTCCGGACGGGGGCGGACCGGCCCGCCACCAGCTCCACGAGGCCGAGGCCGTGGCCGTACGCCCGGCCGGGCCCGGTACGTCATGCCGTCGCGCCGTCCCGTCGTCGTCGCACCCTCCGGTGGTCGCGCCGTCGTCGTGGCGCGCCCGTCCCGACCGTGGTGGAACCGGAAGAGGCTCGCCCGCCTCCACCACGCGTATGTGTCCGATCTGTCCGAAGCGAGCCGTCCCAGGGGCAACACGTCCATGAGTCCAGTCATCGTCGCCGTGGTGGGGATCGTCGTACTCCTCGCCCTGCTCGTCCTCGTCATCGTCACGCGCTACAAAGTCGCCGGGCCCAGCGAGGCGTTCATCATCACCGGCCGCCGCGGCAAGAAGTCGACCGATCCGGCCACCGGGCGGACGGTCACCGACAACAGCGGGCAGAAGGTCGTCGTCGGGGCGGCGTCTTCGTGCTGCCGTTCGTCCAGCAGCGGTCCACGCTGGACCTGTCCAGCAGGCACATCCCGATAGCGGTGCGCGGCGCCGTCACGCTGCGCGGAGTGAAGGCGAACCTCGAAGGGTCGCCATCGTCAAGGTCGGCGGTACGGAGGACTCCATCCGGGCCGCGGCCCAGCGCTTCCTCCAACAGCAGGACGGCATCGTCGCGTTCACCCAGGAAGTGCTCTCCGGCGCGCTGCGCTCCATCGTCGGCCGGATGTCGGTGGAGGACATCATCCGCGACCGGGCCGCGTTCGCCGGGCAGGTGGCGGAGGAGGCCGAGGCCAGCCTGTCGGGGCAGGGGCTGGTGCTGGACGCCTTCCAGATCCAGGACATCACCACCGAGGGCTCGTACCTGGAGGACCTGGGGCGGCCGGAGGCCGCACGGGCCCGGCAGGAGGCGGACATCGCGGAGGCCGTGGCGCGCCGCGCCTCGGAGCAGGCGCGGCTGAAGGCAGCCGAGGAGATCGCGGTGGCCGAGCGGACGTTCAACCTGAAGCAGGCGGAGATCAAGGCCGAGACGGACCAGGCCACGGCGCGGGCGTCGGCCGCGGGTCCGCTGGCCGAGGCGGCGCGGCGCCAGGAGGTCCTCTCGGAGCAGGAGAAGGTCGCCGAGCGCCAGGCGGCGCTGACCGACCGCGAGTTGGACACCCGCGTCCGCAAGCCCGCCGACGCCGCCCGCTACCAGGCCGAGCAGGAGGCCGAGGCGCGCCGGATCGCCCGGGTCAAGGAGGCCGAGGCGGACGCGGAGCGGGCCCGGCTGACCGGTGAGGGCGAGAGGCGCAGCGCGCGGCGCTCGCCGACGCCGTACGGATCGAGGGTGAGGCGGAGGCCGACGCCATCGCGGCGAAGGGCGCCGCCGAGGCCGAGGCGATGCGGAAGAAGGCCGACGCGTTCTCCGGGTACGGGGAGGCGGCCATGCTCGAAATGCTGGTGGATGCGCTGCCCGGGGTCGTGGGCAAGGCGTCCGAGCCGCTGAGCGCGGTGGACAAGATGACGGTGATCTCCACGGACGGCGCGAGCCAGCTGTCGCGGACCGTCGCCGACAACGTCGCGCAGGGCGTCGAACTGCTCAGCTCCACCACCGGCGTGGACCTGACGGAGCTGCTCCGCAACGTCACCCGGGCCAAGGGAGACAAGGAAGGCAAGGGAGACAAGGAAGCCAAGGGGCTGAGCGTCAACGGGCAGATCGAGATCGACGGCTGAGGGCCCGGCTGGGAGACCCGGCCGGGAGACCCGGCTCCAGGGCCGTCACCGCGGCTGGCCGGGCCAGTCCAGCAGCCGGGCGCCGATCACGGCGGTCTGGAGGGTGTAGCGGTGCATCGGGTCGGCCGGGTTGGCCCCGGTCAGCCGGTGTATCCGCGCCAGCCGGTAGGTCAGGGCGCGCACGCTCAGGGAGAGCCTGCGCGCCGCCTCGGCGGCGACACAGCCCGCGTCGAAGTAGACGCGGAGGGTCTCCAGCAGCGGCCCGGCGCCGCCGCGCGCCTGGTGCAGCGGGCCGAGCACGTTCTCCACGAGGTCGGTCATGGCCTGCCGGTCGCGGCTGAGCACGGGTAGACCAGCAGGTCGGCGGCGTACAGCACGGGGCGTCCAGGCCCATCCGCTCGGCCAGTTCCAGGGCGCCCAGCGCCTCTTCGTAGGACTGGACGACGCCGCCCGCGCCCGCGTGCGGGCGGCCGACCGCGACCTGGCCGCCGTCCGTCGCCGCGTGCGCCTGCTTGGCGAAGTACCGCAGCACCTCGGTCTGGTCGCCGGGCGCGACGCAGACCATGCGGCCCTCCTTGGTGGCCAGCAGGATGTGCCGGTCCCCGAAGCGGGTGATCAGGGCGGCCTCGACGCGGCGGGTGACGTGGTGGGTGTCGTCGTACGGTTCCGCGCCCCGGGCGACCGCGACGGCGTGCTCGTGGGAGAGCAGCAGCCCGAAGCGCTCGGCCCGCTCGCCGAGCCGCCCGAGGTCGCTGCGGCCGTACAGCAGGTCGTCGACGAACTCGCGGCGGGCCGCCTCCTGTTGCCGTACGGCGAGCCGCTGCGCGCGCTCGAACCCTCGGCGAGGGCGTCGACGGTCTGCCCGACGGCGGCGAGCACGCCGTCGGTGGCGTCCGGGGACGCCGCGCGCGGCCAGTGGATACGGGTGGCCGCCAGATACGCGCCGACCAGGGCCCGCAGCCCGTGGTCCGCCTCGGCCGCCTGGTCCCCAGCGTCCGGCGCGACTCCACCTCGTCGCGGGTGAGGCGGCGGCCGGTCGCCGCGACCTCCGCCAGGATGGCGGCATAGCCGTCGAGATACGCCTCGGGCACGTCCGTCCCCGTCATGTGCTCCCCGCGATGTCCCGGCACCGGGCATCAAGGGTGACACGCGGCGCCCGCCACGGGTCGGGCGGGTCCCCGCCCACGCGACGCGGGTGACGCGCGTAACACGGGCGCGCGGGACGGCGCAGGGCTTAGGAGTCCGCGGCAGCCCGCGGGCGGCAAACGGACCATCGGATTCGGGAGTTCGGGAGAGAGCATGCGCGTCATCGGTTTTGACCACCTTGTCCTCAACGTCGCGGACATCGAGCGGTCCCTCGCCTTCTACACCGGCCCGCTCGGCCTGGAGCCGGTCCGGGTCGAGGAGTGGCGGGCGGGCACGGCACCGTTCCCTCGGTACGGGTGAGCCCCACGACGATCATCGACCTGGTACGGGCCGCCGACGAGCCCCGGGCAGCAACGTCGACCACCTGTGCCTGGTGGTGGAGCCCTGGACTGGCGGCGGGTCATCGACTCGGACGTGTTCACGGTCGTCGACGGCCCCGGCGAACGCTTCGGCGCCCGCGGCAACGCGCAGTCGGTGTACGTACGCGATCCGGACGGCAACACGGTCGAGCTGCGCTGGTACCCCAGGACGCCTGACGCCGTGACCTGGCCGTCCACCGCCGCACGTCGGGCAGAGGGCTACCTCATCGATCTCGTCGCCGTAGACCACGCCCGGTGTCCGGGGCCGGTGTGTCAGGTCGGCAGGCGCCAGTGCGGGCCGTCGGGGCTGTCCAGCCAGACGGTCTGGTCCCACTCGGTGACGGTCATGCCGAACGCGGACTGCGGGGCGATCCGGCCCGCCGCCACACGATGAGCGCGTCCTCGACCTGGTCCCACAAGCGCAGGGGCCGTCCTGGTGAACGGTCAAGCCACCGCCGCCGGGTTCGGTCCACGCCTGGGAACCGGTCGCCGCGTCGACCAGGGCGACGCCACTCCCGGTGCGGATCAGCTCGGCCGAGGGGCGCCGAGTTGGGCGACGAAGAGTCCGGTCCAGTCGTCCAGCAGGTCGGGTTCACCCGCGTCCCGCGGGTGCTGCCGGGTGCGGGTAGAAGGTGGCGCGGGCGGCCGTTCGTGGGGGCGGGCGAGCATGTACGAGACCTGGTCGCCCGCGAAACGGCCGTGCGCGACTCCCTCGTCGTCCAGGACGAGTCGGATCAGGCCGGAGCCGAGCATCCAGCCGCTGATCGTCGTGGTGATGCCACCGCCGTCCCGGAGCTGCCAGAGCCACGACGGGGATGGTGCGTACGGCGCACGTGGCGATCACCGCGTCGTAGTCCGCGCCGTCCTGATGACCGCGCAGGCCGTCACCGGCCACGAGGTGCGGCGCGCAACCGGCGGCGCGCAGGTGGCGCGCGGCGGTCGCGGCCAGTTCCTCGTCGTACTCCACGGAGTACACGCAGGTGTCGCCGAGCCGGTGGCACAGGAGCGCGGTGGAGTACGCCGTCCCCGTACCGACCTCCAGCACCTTGTCACCGTCGTGAACGTCGGCGAGTTCGGCCATCCGTACGACGAGGGACGGCAGGGTGCCGGAGGACGTGGGCCGCCCTGCCACGGGCCCCGGGCGTCGTGGGCGCCGACACCGTCGACCTGGGTCACCCACGTGGTGTCGGAGTAGACCATCCGGAGCCACGCGTCATCGCCCGCCCGTGCACGGGTCACGGGCTCCCACCGCGTCCCTTCGGGGCGGAAGACGGCGTCGCCCAGGAACAGTTCGCGGGGCACAGCCTCGACGGCCGAGCGCCAGGCGGGGTCGGTCAGCAGGCCGTGCGCGGCGAGTTCAGTGGCAAGGTTCCGGCGAAGGGATGTGCTGGTCATCGGCGGTCCCGGTCGGGTGCTGGAGTTGGTCGGCGAGGGCTGCGGTGATCGGACGGGTGATGGGCTCAGGGAACCACGCGAACTGCCCGTTCGGATTGCATTCGTAGAAGTGCCACCGCCCGGCGGCATCGAGCCCGAAGTCAAAGGCACCGTAGACCAAGCCGAACACCGTCAGGTAGTCGCACGCGGCCCTCGCCACACCGGGCGGCGTGGCGATGAGTGTGTAGCCAAGGTCGTCGTAGTGCCGACGCCAGTCCAGGCCCGGCGATCCGTCGATCCGTACAGCGAACAGGCGGTCCGCCACCGCCGTGAGCCGGATGTCCGCGACCTTGTCTACGCGCTGCTGGAACAGGTGCATCGTCTGGCGAACCCCGTCGTCCAGATCCGCCACCGCCACTTCCTCGACCCAGACCGTCAGGCCGCGCCCATCCTGATCTGTGTAGCCGGTGTTGTGCACCGGCTTGTAGACGGCCGGTCCGTGATCGCGCACGAAACGCCGCGCTTGTTCCACGTCGTTCGTCAGGAGCGTCGGCGGTACCCGCAGCCCGCACTTCGCCGCAGCCGACAGCTGAACCGGTTTGTACTCGGCAGCCCGGTTACGCCACGGATGGTTGACGTAGTGCGCTCCCGGCAGAGCGGCCAGGACCCCGCCGAGTCCGTAGCTGGCCTGGCCCTTGCACCAGCGGGCGTCCTGCCCCGCCAGTCCCTCGGGGCGACGTACGGGCGTGGCCGACGCCAATACACCGACCGCACCCCGTCCAATACCGCGACGCGGGTGGGTGTCCGCACCTCTCCCGTGAGCCCGAAGTCGTCCACACGTGCGGCCACAGTGACAGTAGTCGGGAAATCACCCGGGTCCAGCCGTAGAACCGGTACGGCGCGCCTGTTCAACTCCTCGATGACCAGATCCGCCGTCGCGTCGTCCAGCTGCGTGACGACGACAACCGGTGACGTCGCGGTCAATCGGTGTCCCCTCCTGATCGCTCCCTCATCGGTCTTGCCGTCCAGGGAGGTCCTCGTCTTCGTCTCCTTGGACGTCTCGCTGCGTTTGTGCCGGTCCAGCTCCGGCACATCCAAGCCGTCCGGGCCAATCCAACGCCCGGTCTGACTGTCTGCGTCGAGAACGACCGTTGCTGCTGGCAGCACAGCCGTGGCCGGGAACGCGCTCATCCGGGTCAACCCCACGGCTTCAAGGCAGGCTTCGCCACAAAGAACCCTCTCTCGTCACGTATTCAGTAATCAGCACGATGGCCCTGAAGCGCATGGGTAGAGCGCCTCACGGAATGCGAACGATGGTCAGGAGTTTTCGGTCATGACTCGGTTTTCCCACTCGTGGTCGAGAATGGCGTGGACGATGGAGTCACGCCACTGTCCGGCCTTTTCGATGTGTTCTCGAATGCGGCCCTCCTCGACCATTCCAGCTCTGCGCATCGTCTTCGCCGAGGCGTCGTTGAGGGCGAGCGGGCGCCCCAAATCCGGTGGAGTCCCAAGTCCTCGATACCGAGGCCGAGGAGAAGCTCGACGGTTTCCAAGCCGTAACCCACTCCCCATGTCTCGGGGCGCAGTGCGAAGCCGAAGGTCGCCGCGCGCTGTTGGTGGGGGTCCATGGCCAGGCGGCCGAACCCGATCAGTTCGTCGGTGTCCCGCTTGACGACAGCAATGGCGTACTCGGCGCGGGAGTGGCTGTCGCTGAAGCGATCGACCGAGCGACGATCCGCCGCACGTCTGCGTGTGATCGTGGCTCGAAGCTCAGATGTTCCGTCGCTTCGGGGCTTCCGTAGATCGCCAGGACGGCGTCCGCGTCGTCAGTGGTGAGTTCGCGAAGTTCCAGGCGGTGGCTTCGACGGCTGACCGGGTACATGTCGGTGGACACTACTCTCATGGCCTAGCGGGGCAGAGCCGGTCGGGGCGGCTGGTACATCTCAATCTCCGCCCGCAGTTCACGGGCCACCACCGCATCGTGCGCGGGGCCGTGCGTCAGGGCGGTCCGAACGCGCTCAGCGGAGAGGACGATGCCGTTGTTCCGGAGATCGTGGGTGAGATCGAGAACGGGCCGAATAGCGGCAGCAGCGCCGTCCAAGTCGCCGGCGTACAGGCGGATGAGCGCCAGGTTGCATTGTGACCCGGCCAGATCGCCAAAGGCCCATGCAGGATCGTCCGGGTTGCTGAACCCGTGTACGGCCTCTTCGGCCTGGGCCATGGTCTCCGTGTCGCCGCGGCCCAGAAGGACCTCCGACTCGACGGCGTAGTACAGCTGCTTGATCGCCGGGTAGGTAAGAAGGCCACCGAGCCCATCGAGATCGTCGGGTACAACCCGCTCTCGCAGGCTGTCGGCCCGCCGGTTCGCGGCACGGGCCGTCTCCTTGTCGCCAAGCAGAGCGGCCGCCCTCGCTTCCAGGCCGGGCAGCCACACGCTCACTGTGCCCCGCAATGCGGAATCGGCCGCTCCTTGTCGGGCGTAGTGCAGCGCGTCTTCCGGCTTGTTCGCCCAGTAGGAGATCAGCGACTTAAGCCCGTCGACCAAGGCGATGAGCCCTCCGTGCTCGGCCTGCTTGGCACAGAAGCTGGCCGTCCGAGCCTGCGTCATGGCCACCTTGGAGTCGCCCATGTCGTGGGAGCCCTTGGCCATGAAGAAGGACAGCACCGTGGCCATGAAGTGGAGATCGCGGGACTGCGAGGGTCGCGCCCGACCACTCTCCAAGAGCCGGAAGGCGTCGTCCTGAGCCCTCGCCAAGTCCTCCCAGATCTCCGACAGGGGAACGCGCGGATACTCCTCGGCGATGCGCTTCACCTCGTCGCTGAGGAAACCGAGGGTCTCGTCACCCAGTTGTTCGCGTTCCGCTCCCAGGGCAAAGTCCATTGCCCGCCGTGCAGCCATTGCACCCATCCTTTTCATCTCGCCCAAATCCACGCCGCCCTCGGCATGGACGTCAGTGTTTGGCGCGCTAAACAGCGGAACAGGAGTGGGCGTAGTCCCATCGGGGACCTCAGTCCACAGCTGTTCGATGCTGTAGCCGAACATGCGAATCAGCACTCTGCGGGCATCACGCTGCGGTTGACGCTTCCCGTAGTACCAGGCTTCGAACGTGGCCTTCGCGGGAGCGAGAGTCCCCAAGGACGGCTTTCCCTCGAACTCTGCCTGCTCGCAAGCTGCCTGCTTGAAATGCGACAGGAAGGCGTCGTGGTCACGCCATTCTCGCTCGTCGAGCAGGTACCGGAGCAGCGTGCGCATGGCACCCTCTCATCCTGTGCGTCCAGCACGTCACTACGCGCGGCAAGCGGCTACTCACCAACTTGCCCGGCTCAGAGGGTGCTTAGTGACGATGAGGCCGTTCCGAGGAAGGACCGAGGTTCGCCATCCGGTCCTATGCCCGAACCCGAGGAGGGAACGGGGTGGATCTGAAATCGCGACCGTTGCGAGGCTCGTAGCGGTTCCTCGCAGTTCGCTTGTCATCACTCGCGCGCGCTCGGATCTCATCCACGCGTTCCTTCAACCCGCTCATCCGGGAGGTTCCCGATGACCCCCACCACAGCCGTCGCCACCACCCCACGCTGCTGCGTGGTCTCCTTCCTGCCGGACCCGGCCCGCGTGGCGCGGATACGGCGGGTTGCCACGGCACACCTGCGGCTGTGGGAACTGGGATACCTCATCGCCGATGTGCGGCTGCTCGTCAGCGAATTGGTCACGAACGCTGTGGTGCACGGTCGGCATCTGGAGCCGGTGGAATTTCGAATGACGTACTCCGCCCCGCCGACGAACTGCTCATCGAGGCCGTGGACGGTCCACGGCCCCGGCCCGGCTCCATCAGGCGGCTGATGACGATGAGCACGGCCGGGGCTCGCTCTGGTCAACGCGCTCGCACAGGACTGGGGCGTCAGCCCCGACGGCAGGACCACGTGGTGCGTGGTCTCGACGCAAGTCAGCAACCCAATGAGGGTGTATTTGGGTGGCCTTAACACTACGACGAGGTGATCCAGTGATCGACCTCCTGGCCTTCGCGATATCCGCCGTGCTCCTCGGCGGCCTCGCCTGGGGACTCGTGCTCCTCCGTGACGACGAGCCGGACCGCGACGGCGGCTGACCCTCGTACCCCCGACACCTTGGAAGACCATGCGCGACTTACCCACCATCCGCACCCTGACCGACCTGCGGATCCACTACCCCGACAGCGCCCGCATCCCGGCCGCCCTGATCCCCACCGTGCGCGAGATCGTCCGCACCCGCTACGACGAGGGCACCCCGTACGCGGCATCGCGGCCGAGGCCGGGCGCTCCTACGGCTGGGCGCACCGCGCCGTCGTGGCCTCCGGCGCCACGTTCCGTGGCTGGGGCGGCCCCAGGACCCGCCGCACATAACACCCCACGAAAAGGCCCCCATGGACGAGCTGTTCCACCCCAGGACGCCCGCCTGCTCCCTGGACCAACGACTACGGGCAGCCCTGCTACCTCCAACCCGGCAACGAGGGCGGCCACATGTGGCAACGCGCCGACCTCATCGAGACGACCCTCCTGGCCGACGGTGCGGAAGTGCTGGCCCACTCCCGCAGCACCCTCACCCGCCCCCACATCCCCGAGACCGAACTAAGGGGCATGGCATGGCGCTTGGCCGAGTCCCTGGCCTCCGCCCTCCTCGTCGCGGAGAGCCGTGGCAGACGCCTATGACCACATCCCACGTGCAGTACCTCACCGTCACAGCCCAAGGCGTCCGCATCGGCGACGTCCTGCTCTCGACCCACACGTACCGCCCCGCGTCGTCCGCATCGCCGTGACGAGAAACGGCGGTCGGCTGCTGATACTGAGCAGCGGTGGCGTCCACCCGCTCCGCCCCAGGACACGGCGTACATCCTCCGTACGCACCGCTTCGGCGACGGGCCGTAAGGCCGCTCGGACGGCAGGAGGGGACGGTTCGGGGTGTCCCCGCAGTGGGGCACCTCCCAGCGTTAGCTGGGGAGAGACGCCCGTGCCGGCACCGACCCCGCACCCGGCAAGCGCACCCACGCACCAGGGCACCCCAAGCGCACCCACGGGACTTATCACGCACCCACAGCGTTGCCCCGGCAACGAACCGAGTGAGGAGCGGGCGAGGATGCGGATTCTGGTGGTCGGGGCCGGTGCGACCGGTGGGTATTTCGGGGCGCGGCTGGCCGAGGCGGGCCGGGACGTCACCTTCTTGGTGCGCCCGCCCGCGCCGAGCGGCTGCGGGCCGACGGGCTGCGGGTCCTGAGCCCGCACGGCGACCTGACCCTGACGCCACGCCTGGTCACCCCGGAGCGGCTGGACGCGCCGTACGACCTGGTGCTGCTGTCGGTGAAGGCGTACGCGCTGGAGCGGGCCGTCGAGGACGTCGCCCCGCCGTCGGGCCCGGCACGCTGGTGCTGCCGGTGCTCAACGGGATGCGCCATCTCGACGTACTGGACGCCCGGTTCGGGCCGGACGCGGTGCTGGGCGGGCTGTGCATGATCGCCTCCACCCTCGACGCGGAGGGCCGCGTCGTGCAGATGACGGACATGCAGGAGGTGACCTACGGCGACCGCTTCCGGCCAGAGTCCCCGCACTCACCGCACTCATCGCACTCACCGCAGACCCCGCACTCACCGCACTCCCCACGCTCCCCACACTCCCGCGCCTCACGGAGGTGGACGCCGCGCTCGACGGCGCGGGCTTCCGCCCGGCGCTCCGCCGCGATCCTCCAGGACATGTGGGAGAAGTGGGTGTTTCGCCTCCCTGGGAGCCGTCACGTGCCTGATGCGCGGCACCGTCGGAGAGGTCGTGGCGGCGCCCGGCGGGCGGGAGTTCGCCGAGCGGGTGGCGGCCGAGGCCGCGGCGGTGGCCGCCGCCGCGGGTACCCGGTCCGGGACGCCGCGTGGGAGCGGACCCTGACCACCGTCACCGAACCCGGCTCCGGCGCGGCGTCCTCGATGTACCGGGACCTGAGCCAGGGCTTCCCGACCGAGGCCGACCACATCGTCGGCGACCTCGTGCGCGCGCCGCGGCCCACAGCGTGCCCGTGCCCATGTTCACCCTGGCGCTGACGCACCTGTCCGTCCACGAAAGCCGCCACTGACGGGGCAACGGGACAAGTCGACGAGCCGCGCGCCGGTTCGAGCGCGCACCAGCGGTGTTCAGCGCCCACACGCTGCCTCTACGCTGATTCTCCGCGACGTAATGGACATGCCATGAGCGGATGGCGCGGAACGAAGCTGGTCGCGGGTGCGAGGGGGACGCACGTGACACAGCAATTCTCGGGGAACCCTGCCCGCCGCGGGGTTCTGGGAGAGATGGTGGACGTCTTGGCGGAGTCGGCGGCACTGGCCGACGCCCACGGTCGGCTCCAGTGGCGCCGGGAGCTGTCCGTGACGCTCGACGGACTGGCGGTGGAGCAGTACCCACCGCCCGGCAGGAGCTGTACGCGACGTTGCGCGCCTGCGGTGAACTGACCGGTGGCCTGGAAGAGGTGCTGGAGGTCACCTGGATGCTGGCGCCCTCTCACCTACCGGCTGCGCCCGCTGGTGGACGAGTGGAACGCGATCGGGATGTACGAGGACCGGGAGTGGACCGCGCTGCGCGACGCCCTGGACGTCGGCCTGCCGGAGCTGAACGCGATCGTCGCGGAGGTGTGCGGGGACCGGTTCCGGCTGCCCTCGTACTGCGCGACCGCCTGGCGCGCCTTCACCCATCTCGCGTGCCGCAACGCGCTGCCCGGCGCGCTGCCGCCGAGCATGGAGCTGCTGGAGCACCTGGCGCTGCACACCGAAATGGCCTCGCACGTGGGCGAGTTGCACGCGTGGAACGAGCATTTCGCCGAGCTGTGGGGATGTGGGAGGGGCCGGGCGGGCTCGCCGCCTTCCGGGCCTCCTGGCCGGGGCCGCGCGGTGGACGCGGCGGTGCCCACCGCTGCCGCGGCGTACGCGGAGGCGTGCGGCCAGGGGCCGGGACGCCCGGTGATCCGGCTGTACGTGAAGGTGGCGCGGGACCTGGCGCCGGTGGACGGCAAGAGCCGGCGGGCGGGGCGCAGGGAGCCCGCTACCGGCTCTCCTCGCGGGTGCGGTACGCCGAGTCCTCGGCGTTGCACCAGGAACCGGACAGCGAGCCGAAAGAGCCGGTTTCGCGCAGCCGGGTGCCGGTGGCCGTCGCGGAGCTGCTGAACCGGATGGCCGAGCGGTGGCAGTCCCGCGCCGAGGAGGTGATCCTGGAGTTCTTCCTGCCCACCGAGCTGCTCAACGAGCCGGTCGAGTGGTGGAACCGCAACCCGCAACTCGGCTACGACAACCCGCTGTTGAGCAAGTACCACGAGATTTTCGTCCACAGTCTGGAACGTGTTCAGCGCCGCGAGCTGCACCACGCCTGGCGCATGCGCTGGGCCCGCTGGAAGAGCCACCCCGGCCGTCGCGACGTGCACTGGTGCGACGCGGAGGACCGCTCGGCCGATGAGCATCTGGCGCTTCTGGACGCGCGGGTGGGCCGGGCCGAGGAGGTGGCGGCCCTGGTCCTCAGCGAGCCGCCCAAGCCCCGCGGACTGGGCCTGCGGGAGCTGCTGCTCGCCCTTGACCTGGGGTTCCGGTGCTGATCCACCACCGCGAGGAGAGCGCGTCGGAGAACTTCCGGAGCATCGTCGAGGAGGCTCTCATGGCCGACGGCGGTCTGGCCAAGCTTCCGGCTCGTGCGCGACAGTGGAAAAGCGACTGCGCCGCAGGTGGAACCGGTGCGCCCGAGGACCCGGTGAGGCACCTGAGCGTGATCTGGGACGACCCGAGCAGCTCCTCGACGGCGGGCCCTGTGCGCCCGCCACCTTCGTAGGGGATCGATTGAACGCGTCGGAGCGCCACGGAGGAGCGGACGCGCCGGAGCGCCACGGGGAGCGGACGCGTCGGCCGCCGCGAACGGGCCGCTGTACCGGGGCACGGGCGAGGTCCTGCCGGAGGTCCCGTACGAGGAGCGCGACTGGCCCGAAGGCCCCGGTGGCGCACCTTCGGCGGCGGCCCGCCGCTCCCGGCGCCCCGGACGACGGCGAGGCCGAGCGGCGGCTCGGCCCGCCCGGCACGGTCCGCCACCCTCCCCGCCGAGGTCCGGATGGTCAACGCCGCGATCCTGCTGCGCCGCCCGCTGCTGGTGACCGGCAGGCCGGGCGTCGGCAAGTCCACCCTGGCCTACCGGATCGCCCGCGAACTGCGCCTGGGCCGGGTGCTCCAGTGGCCCGTCACCTCCCGGACGACGCTGGCCTCCGGGCTCTTCGAGTACGACGTGATCGGCCGGGCCCAGGCGGGCCAGGCGTGGTACGCGGCGCAGCAGCAGGCCACCGCGGGACGGCCACCGGGGCGGCGCCCGCCGGGACGCCACCCGCGAAGCCCGCGCGGACATCGGGGACTTCGTGCAACTGGGGCCGCTGGGCACCGCGCTGCTGCCGTACCGGCTCCCCGGGTGCTGCTCATCGACGAGCTGGACAAGGGCGACGCGGATCTCCCCAACGACCTGCTGACGCTCTTCGAGGACGGCTGGTACTCCGTACCGCCACTCGTCCGGGTGAAGCACCAACTGCCGGACGTCGTGGTGCACACCGCCGACCCGGGCGCGACCGCGCCCATCACGGAAGGGATCGTCCAGACCCGGTCGTTCCCTGTGGTGATCATGACATCGAACGGTGAACGTGAGTTCTCCGAGGCGTTCATGCGCCGCTGTGTGCGACTGGACATCCCCGACCCCGGCCCGGAGGCTCTGGGCGAGCTGGTCGCGGCCCACTTCGCCGACCGGCTGGGAGACGCACGGCACCGGCTCGTTCAGGAATTCATCATGCGCAGCGATCAGGTCAACGGCCTCGCCGCCGACCAGTTGCTCAACGCCGCTCATCTCGCCACCTCGGGCGCCTACCGCTACGCCGAGGGCGACGACGCCGAGTGGCGGGCCGTACTCAACGCGATCTGGCATCCGCTCAGTCCGGACGAGGCGGAACCGAGTGCCTGATCTCCCGCCCACGCCCGAACGGGCGGCAACGGGAGTGGTGCGGAAGACCCGCCCACCACCCCGATCACGAGCGACTGCCCGTGACCGGACTGCGCTGGTGGGAGGTGGCCGACGCGCTGTGGCTGGCGCGGCACCACCCTGGCTGACGGGCCCGCGGGAGGAGCGGGCGCGGCGGGAAGGCGGGGCGGCGCGGGAGGACACGGCGGCGCGGGGGACGGCGGCGGAAGGCCGGGCCCGCGGTCCGGGAGCCCGCCGGGCCCGCCGCCGCGGACCCGGGCGAGGCCGAGAGCCTCGAACAGACCACGCCCGAAGCGTCGTTGGTGGCACCGCGGGGCGCGGAGCCACGGGTCACGGCGGACGAGGCCGACGCCGACGGGGACGGCGCGGGCCCGCCCGCCGGGGAGGGGCGGGAGGCAGGTTCCGTACGGCACCGGGTGCGCTTACGGCGGCCCACCGCGCACGGCACCATCGACGCGCCGTCCCTGGGCCGGGCGTTACGGCCCTGCGGCAGCGGACCCGCTCCGCGTACAAGCGGGAACTGGACGAGGAGGGCACCGCCGAGCGGCTGGCCGAGGCGCCGGAGCTGCCCCGACGACGGGCCCGGGAGCGAACAGCGCTGGGAGGCGGTGCTCGTCGTGGACACCGGCCCGCGGATGGGCCTGTGGCGCGGGACGGCGCTGCGGTTCGCGGCCGTGCTACGCCGCCACGGCGGCTTCCGGGACCTCCAACTGCGCGGCCTGGACACCCGTTCCGAGACGGCCGGGGCGTCGTGCTGCGCGGGCCGGGGCGGCACGGCAGGCCCCAGCGGCCGGGGAGCCTCGTCGACCCCGCGGGCGCCGCCTGGTCCTCGTCGTCACCGACGGCCTCGCCCCGGCCTGGCGTACCGGCGCCGCGCAGACGCTGCTGGCGCTGTGGGCCCGGCACCAGCCCGTCGCGGTCCTGCACACCCTCCCGCAGCGGCTGTGGCACCGGACCGGCCTGCACCCGCAGCGGGTGCGGCTGCGCACCGCCGGGGCCGGACCGACGGGCGGCGGGCCGGACTGGGAGTACGCGGAACCGCTCATCGCCGCGCCGCAGGGCGCGGAACGGAGCGCGGGCGGCCCGTACCGGTGCTGGAGATGGACGGCGAGTGGATCTCCCCGTGGGCCCGCTTCGTGGCGGGGTCGGGCCCGCGCTGGACGGAACTGGCCGCGATCGTCGTCCCCGGCGCCCCAGGGCGCGACGACCCGCCGCCGTGGCCGGCGCGGGCGCCGGTGAACGCGGCGGAGCGGGTGGCGCGCTTCCGGGTCTGGGCGTCGCCGGAAGCCTTCGGCCTGGCGACCCGGCTGGCCGCGGTCCCGCTCGACATGCCGGTCATCTCCGCGGTGCAGCGCCACACCTCCCGGACGGGCCCGGTCCATCTGGCTGAATTCTTCATGGGCGACCTCGCGGTCGCCATGCCGGAGCGCGAGGAGAGTTCCTTCCTGTTCCGTCCCGGCGTACGTCAGGAACTCCTCGCCTCCAGTACGCGCCAGGCCACCGAACTGGCCTCGCGGGTCTCCGCGGAAATCATGTCCCCGCACAGCGGAGCCGCGCGCGAACTGCTGACGCACTTCGACGGCGAGGAACTCGGCGACCCCGAAGTGACGGGCGAGAACCTGCGGTTCAGGGAGATCGAGCACCTGGTCCTCGAAGCCCTTTCCGGCTCACATCTGCGCCGGGCCCGGAGAATCGAGAGTCTGATTCGCGCGCACGTCGCGAAGACGGACGCACGGGCTGGGAAGACGAATACGGCAACACGCCGCGAAAACGATACCGCCGCACACAACGAAGGCCCTGCCACAGTGAATCCACCCGGAATGCCCGACGCCCCGCCCCTCCTCCGCAGGAGGTGACGGCGGCTCCGGCGCCCCAAGGAGACATGACAGTGACCACGGTTTCCCCGCGTACGGCGCCGGGCTCGGGCGTGTCGCTCGACCGGGCGGCGCCCCGACCGGCGCTCGCCCGCCCCGCGATCCTGGGGAACATGCCGCCCCGGAACCTCATCTTCACCGGGCGCGACAGGCTGCTGGGCCAGTTGGAACAGGACCTCAGCGAGGGCCGACGGCCGTGCTGCCGCACGCCCTGCACGGCATGGGCGGCGTCGGCAAGTCACAACTGGCCCTGGAATACGTCTACCGGAACGCCGCCCGCTACGACATGGTCTGGTGGATTCCCGCCGAGCGGCCCACCCAGATCTCGCAGGCGCTGGTGGAACTCTCCCAGCGCATGCATCTGCCGGTCACGCCCGAGGCCATTACCGCGGTGCCCGCCGTGCTCGAAGCACTGCGCACCGGCAGCCCTACCGAAACTGGCTGTTGGTGTACGACAACGCGGAAAGCCCGGAAGCCGTACAGGAGTTCTTCCCGAGCAGCCCCGAGGGCGGCGCCTCCGGTTCCATACTGGTCACCTCGCGCAATCCGCAGTGGAACACGCTCGCCCATCCGCTGGAAGTCGACGTGTTCGACCGGAGCGAGAGCATCGAACTGCTCCGGCGCCGCAATCCGGACCTCTC
The DNA here is from genome assembly GCA_038070365.1 of Streptomyces sp. M19. Lineage (GTDB taxonomy): Bacteria > Actinomycetota > Actinomycetes > Streptomycetales > Streptomycetaceae > Streptomyces. Next base: position 3,126,352 of record JAMYWE010000001.1, read on the forward strand.
CGTGGCCGAGGCCGACCAACTCTCCGACGTACTGGGCGATCTGCCGCTCGCGGTCGAGCAGGCGTCGGCGTGGCGGGCCGAGACGGGCATGCCCGCGGCGGAGTACCTGCGGCTGTTCGAGGAGAAGAAGGCCGAGTTGATGACGGTCTCCCCGCCGACGCAGTACGAGCAGACGGTCGCCACCGCGTGGAACGTCTCGCTCGACCACGTGGCGGGCAAGAACCCGGCCGCGCTGCAACTGCTCCAGGTCTGCGCGTACTTCGCGCCGGAGCCGATCGCGCGGTCGCTGTTCTCCGGCGCCGCCGTGGAACCCATCGCGCCCGACCTGGACCGGGCGCTGACGGACCCGCTGCGGCTGGGCCGGGCCATCCGGGAGATCAACCGGTACTCGCTCGCCAAGATCAACCACCGGGACAACTCGATCCAGATGCACCGCCTGGTGCAGGCGGTGCTGATCGCCCGGATGACCGAGGAACAGCGCTCCAGGATGCGGCGCGGCGCGCATCTGCTGCTGGCCGCGAACACCCGCGCAGCCCCAGCGACCCCGCGCACTGGGCGCGGTTCGCCGACGTGTACCCGCACGTCGTGGTGTCCAGGGCGAGGGAGTCGGAGTCCCGCAACGTACGGCAGATGGTCATCAACGTCGGCGACTACCTGTACTTCTGGGGCGACCACGAGGGTTCCCGCGACTTCGCCCAGCGCACGTACGAGGTGTGGCGGGAGAAGTTCGGCGAGGACGACCAGCAGACCCTGCTGCTGGGCCGGAACCTGTGGTACGTGATGTGGCGGATGGGCTGGTACCGCGAGTGCTCGGAGCTGAGCCAGCGCATGCTGTCGGTCGTCCAGCGGATGGAGTCCGAGGGCGAGGAGCAACTGCTCTCGGTCCTGGGGCAGGTCGCCTCCGACCGGCGGTCGCTGGGCGATTACCACGGTGCCCTGGAGATCGCCAGGGATGTGCAGGAACGGGCGGTGCGGGACTACGGCGAGGACGACCCGCTGACCCTGAACCACACCCACAACCTGGCGCTGGCCCTGCGGATCTGCGGCTCTCCCCGCCGCGCCATCGAGATGGACGAGCAGACCTGGCGGCGCAATGTCGTGCTGTTCGGCGAGGAGTCGTACGACGGGATGCTGTCCGAGATGGCCGTGGCGCTCGACCGCCGGGACGCCGGGGAGTACGCGGCGAGCGCGCGGATGCTCGAAGACCTGTGGGCGAAGTACCGGCGGGTGGTCGGCGAGATGAACCCGCACACCCTGCGGGCCGCCGCCCGGCTGGGCTCCTCCCTGCGGAAGGCGGGCGACCACGCGCGCGCGATCGAGATGAGCCGGTACGCGCGCAAGGCGCTCACCGAACGCTACGGGAGCGCAGCCCGGACTCGCTCGTCGCCTCGATGAACCTCTCGATGGACCTGCGGCACACGGGCGCCCTGGAGGACGCCCGGCGGCTGGGCGAGAAGACCCGGGGCTGTACGCGCAGGTCTTCGGTACGGATCATCCCGACACCGTCGCGGCCGACGTCAACCACGCGGTCACGCTGCGGCTGCTGAACAAGGTGGACACCGCCCGCGCGCTCGACGAGTCGTCGCTCGCCAGGGCCCGGAGGCGCTGGGCGAGACCCATCCCGCCGTCCTGGTGTGCGCGACCAACCTGGCCAGCGACATGTTCGCCCAAGGGGACGCCGCCGCGGCGGAGCTGGGGAACGCACCGTCGAGGCGCTGAAGGCGTCCATGGGCGAGGAGCACCCGACGACGCTGGTCGCGACGAGCAATCTCGCGATCGACCTCAGGGCGCTGCGCCGGATCGAGGAGGCGGAGGTGCTGCACGCCTCGGCGGTCAGGACCTCCAGCTCGTGCTGGGCGAGAGCCACCCGCGTGTGCGGACGCGGCGGCCTGGCGCCGGCTGAACTGCGACAGCGAGCCGCGGCCGTAACGGCCACCGGGTCCCGGGCGGGTGCCTCACCGCCCCGGACGCCGACCGCGCCACCGACCCACGCGGCGACGGCGACCGGGTCGACCGGTCCATCCGCCGTCGCGAGCGCGGCGCGGTGGACGTCTCGGTGGACGTCGCGGACCAGCTCCGGGCAGAGCAGCAACGCGCGCCCGGCGGCGCGGTGTTCGGGCAGTTCCTCCAGCGCCAGGCGCAGCCCGCCCAGGCCCCGGCGTCCCGGCGGGGGCGGTCGGCGCGTCCCTCGCCCTACCGGACTCCGCGCCGGCGGCGGTGGAGATCTCCTCGGCGTACAGGCGGCGCGCGGCGGCGGTGTCCCCGGTGAGGAGCGCGAGATCGCCGGGGAGGAGGCCCTGGGCGGCGCCAAGCGCGGGGTGCCGTCCTCGACCGCGCCGACCAGCCGCATCCGACGCAGTGTGGTCCTGGCGCCCAGGTCCCGCGCCGTCCCGTCCGGCGTCAGCCGGGGCGCCGGATAGCCCCGGACAGGGTGATCACCGGATACGGCGGGTCCTGCCCGGCCCGCGCCCGCCAGTCCCGCGCCAGCCGGTCCACCAGGGCGGGGTCGGGCGTGAGGTGGTGCAGCCGCCAGCTCACGGCGTGGTCGTCCACCGCCCGCCGCGCCTCGGCCAGACAGCCCGGCGGGACCAGGTCGTCCGCCCAGCGCGTGACGGTCCCGGTGAGCTGCGCCACGAACCGCCTGCCGAGCGGCGTCAGCGCGGCGTCCCGGCACAACGGCGGCAGGACGAGCAGGAGTTGGCGCCTGCGGAGCGCGAATTCGAAGTAGCCGAGCAGCGTCTCGCGCTCCGTCCCCGGCCGCTGAGGGCGAACCCGCGCCAGAAGCGGGCCACGGCGGTGAACGCGTAGACGCCCTGGAGCAGTCCGCTCAGCGGCCTCGGGTCGTCACGCCACGGCGCGTACAGCCGCTCGGCGGTCTCCGGGTGTGCAGGGCGTACATGTGCATGAGCGCGCCGAGCTTGCTGTGCTGGACCTCGTGGGCGAGCGCCGCCGCGAACTGGGGCACCGCGGCGGGCTCCGTGCCCGCCGGTTCGGAGGCGGCCATGCCGCCCATCGCGTCCCGCAGGGTGGCGCTGTGCCAGCGGTACGGCTTGGGGCGGGTAGGGGCTCGATGGAGCGCAGACAGGCGGCCACGTCCTCGGCGGACCCCGGGTCGGCGCGCTCCAGCAGGGCCCAGGCGTCGGCCACCAGCCGCGCCCAGCGGTCGAGCGACCGCCCGCGAGGCGTCTCGAACGGCACGGCGGTCCCCACCGGGAAGATGCGGTACGGGCCGTCGTCGTCCAGGACGACCGTGCGCGGGGCGTCGAGGGGATGGTGAGCGGGGCCGCCATCCGGCGCTCGCCCGCCCCGGCGGATCGGGGACGCGGACCTCCTGCCCGCCGCCCGCCACGGTCAGGACCCTGGCCTCGGCGTCGTACCGCACCTCCACCGGCTGCCAGCCGGGCAGCCCGCGCAGGAGGCGCGGCCCAGGGAGGGCAGCCAGACCGTGCCGGAACGGGCGGGCACCCGCAGCGAAGCCGACGCCGGTACGGACCGCGGCGGCGGCGGCGATCAGATGCAGCTGGCCGGTGTCCACCCACAGCGGCGGTCCGTCCCGCGACGGCGGGTGTCCCCGGCGGCGGCGCGGCGCCCTCACGTAATCGGGACAGCAGCCGTCTGAGCCAGACGCCCGTGCCGGGCAGCAGCAGGATCTCGTCCGTCACGGCCCGGCTGTGCCGCTCCGCGGCGACGAGGAGTTCCCAGGGCGCTCCAGCGGGAGCAGCGGGCCCGTGGCGTCCGGCCGGTCGACGGTCCCGGCCAGCAGCAGGCCGAGGAGCACCAGCCGCCGACTGCGCTCGGCGTCCCAGAGGTGGGCGATCACCGACGCTCCGCCACCGCCGCTCGCGAGCGCGTCGAAGTGCCGCGGCGGAAGTCCGTGCCGCGGGCGCGCGTCGGGATCGACGGGTCCGGCCGCGCGGATACGTCCTCGCTGTCGCGGCCGACCGGCCTCACATGGTCTCGTCGCCGGATTTGCGGTCGTCCCCGCGAGGGCGGCGGGGTCGCACATGCCGCGCAGCAGGTGCTCTTCGACCTCGTCCCACCCAAGGGCGCGTCGCTCGCGCAAATCCTTGAGGGAGACCTCTGTCAGGTCGGGCAGTTCCGACTCGAAGACGGTCCCAGACTGATCCATCCTGCTACGACCTCCCCTCCGGAGGTGTGGGGCCCCTCCTCATGATGTCCCAGCGCCCCAGGCGCGGAACCCCACGTCCCGGACATCCCTTCGAGCGCCGGGAGTTCACACCGGCGGGCCCCGGAACGCTCCGGCGCACCCGTCCGGGGCCGTGCGCACGGCCCCGGCGCCCGGTGCGGGCGGGCGGGTGCGGCGGGTGCGGCGGGTCAGGAGCGGGGGTCTCCATCGCCTCGACCAGGCTCTTGGGACGCATGTCCGTCCAGTGCTCGTTGACGTAGTCGAGGCACGCCTGGCGGTCGTCCTCGCCGTGCACGACGGTCCACCCGGCCGGGACCTCGCTGAAGGCCGGCCACAGGGAATGCTGCCCCTCCCCGTTGACCAGCACGAAGTAGCGGCCGTCCGGGTTCTCGAACGGGTTGCTCATGCCTTGGGTCTCCTTGATCCGTTGACCGTGCTCCTCGGCCGTTGTCCGGCACGCGGAGCAAGTATCCCCTTCCCGCACACCTGCGCGAGCCCCCGCCGCCCCGCCACTCCGCCGTCCCGCCACTCCACCACCCCGCCACTCCGCCGTCCCGCTACTCCGCCGTCGCCGACAGCAGCCGCGTGCTCGACGGCAGCACCTCGCCCAGCACCGCCGAGCGCAGGTGCTCCAGCAGCACCGGCGCAGTTCGCGGGCCGCGCGGGTCGGGGCGACGTCCTGCGGTGCGCGACGGCGATGGTGCGCTGCATGCCGCCGCCCGCGAAGGGCGTGGCCCGCAGCCCGGAGCGCTCGGCGACCATGCCCGGCAGGACGGCGATGCCCAGCCCGGCCCGGACGAACCCGAGCACCGCGTCCATCTCGCCGCCCTCGACGGTGTACGTCGGCTCGAAGCCCGCCGCGCGGCACGCGGCGGTGGTGAACTCCCGCAGGTCGTAGCCGCGTCGGAACATCACCATCGGGTGCTCGCGCAGTTCCTCGATGCGGATGCCGCGGCGCCGGGTCAGCGGCGGGGACAGCGGCGAGGAGGCCACCACCAGCTCCTCGCGCAGCAGCGCCGTCGTGGCGAGCGCGGGGGCCTGGCCGGGCAGCGGGGTGATGATCAGGGCGAGGTCCAGGGCGCCGTCGGCGAGTGAGCGCACCAGGTCCTGCGAGCCGCCCTCGTCCACGACCAGCTCGATGCCGGGGAACTCGTCGTGGTAGCGGCGCAGCACGTCGGGGACGAGGCTGGCGCACAGGCTGGGCGGGGCGCCGAGCCGGACCCGGCCGCGCCGCAGCTGCACCACCTCCTGCACCTCGCGCTGCGCGGTCTCGGCGTCGGCGAGGATCTTGCGGGCGAGCGGCAGGAGGGCCTCGCCCGCGTCGGTGAGGGCGATGTGGCCGCGGGCGCGGTGGAAGAGATCCGCCCCAGCTCCCGCTCCAGGGCGCGGATCTGCTGGGACAGCGAGGGCTGCGCGACCCCAGGGTCTCGGCGGCGCGCGTGAAGTGGCGGGTGTCCTCGACGGTGGCGAAATAGCGCAGCTGCGTCAGTCGCATCCTCGCATGATAGGCCGTGGCTATCGAAACGAGCCAGATCATGTCTTGGACGAATCGAAAGACGCGCTCTAGCGTCAGGAACCATGGCCCTGGTGACACGTACGGAGCGCTCAGAGACCGCACCGCCCCGTCCGACCAGCGGGACCGGCAGCCGCGCAGGCCGCCGCGCGCCCGCGCAAGCCGTCGCTGATCGCGGCGGTGTGGCGGTCGACGGTCGGCAAGAAGGCGGTGATGGCGGTCACCGGGCTGATCATGCTGAGCTATCTGGTGGCCCACATGCTCGGCAACCTGAAGATCTTCTTCGGGCCCGACGACTTCAACGGCTACGCGCACTGGCTGCGCACCATCGGCGAACCCGCCCTGCACCACGAGTGGTTCCTGTGGATCGCCCGGGTCGGGCTGACCGCCGCGGTGGTGCTGCACGCCGTGGCGGCGTACCAGCTCAGCCGCCGCGACATCCGCGCGCGCCCGCCAAGTACGCGCACAGCAGGCCGCGCGCCAGCTACGCGACCCGCACCATGCGCTGGGGCGGGGTGATCCTGGGCCTGTTCATCGTCTGGCACGTCCTGGACCTGACGACCGGGACCGTGCACTCCGGCGGCTTCCAGTCCGGGCACCCGTACCAGAACGTGATCGACACCTTCTCCACCTGGTACGGCAACACCATCTACATCGTGGCGATGCTCGCGCTCGGCCTGCACATCCGGCACGGCTTCTGGAGCGCGGCCCAGACCCTCGGCGCCGGGCGGGCCCGCCGCGACCGCGCCCTCAAGGCCGTGGCCAACGGCCTGGCGCTGCTGCTGACCTGCGGCTTCATCGCCGTCCCCGTAGGCGTGATGAGCGGAGTTGTGAGCTGAGATGAACTCCTACACCGAGTACGCGACCGGCGAGCCCGTCGCCGACACCAAGGCCCCGGACGGGCCCATCGAGGGCGCTGGGACCGCCGCCGCTTCGAGGCGAAGCTGGTCAACCCGGCCAACCGGCGCAAGCACCGGATCATCGTGGTGGGCACCGGGCTCGCGGGCGGCGCCGCGGGCGCGACCCTGGCCGAACAGGGCTACCAGGTCGTCCAGTTCTGCTACCAGGACTCGCCCCGGCGCGCCCACTCCATCGCCGCGCAGGGCGGCATCAACGCCGCGAAGAACTACCGCAACGACGGCGACTCGATCCACCGGCTGTTCTACGACACCGTCAAGGGCGGCGACTTCCGGGCCCGGAGTCCAACGTGCGCCGCCTCGCCCAGGTGTCGGTCGAGATCATCGACCAGTGCGTGGCCCAGGGCGTGCCGTTCGCCCGCGAGTACGGCGGGCTGCTCGACACCCGCTCGTTCGGCGGCGTGCAGGTCTCCCGCACCTTCTACGCGCGCGGCCAGACCGGGCAGCAGCTGCTGCTCGGCGCGTACCAGGCGCTCTCCCGGCAGATCGGCGCGGGCACCGTGGAGATGCACCCGCGCACCGAGATGCTCGACCTGATCGTGGTCGACGGGCGGGCGCGCGGCATCGTGGCCCGCGACCTGGTCACCGGGAAGATCGACACGTACACCGCGGACGCGGTGGTGCTGGCCAGCGGCGGCTACGGCAACGTCTTCTACCTGTCGACGAACGCCATGAACTCCAACGCCACGGCCATCTGGCGGGCCCACCGGCGCGGCGCGTACTTCGCCAACCCTGCTTCACCCAGATCCACCCCACCTGCATCCCGCGCACCGGCGACCACCAGTCCAAGCTGACGCTGATGAGCGAGTCGCTGCGCAACGACGGCCGCATCTGGGTGCCCAAGGAAAGGGCGACACCCGGCCCGCGAACGAGATCCCCGAGGACGAGCGCGACTACTACCTGGAGCGCATCTACCCGTCCTTCGGCAACCTCGTCCCCGCGACATCGCCTCCCGGGCCGCGAAGAACGTCTGCGACGAGGGCCGCGGCGTCGGCCCCGGCGGCCAGGGCGTCTACCTGGACTTCGCCGACGCGATCGCGCGGATGGGCCGCGCGGCCGTCGAGGCCAAGTACGGCAACCTCTTCGACATGTACCAGCGGATCACCGACGAGGATCCGTACCGGGTGCCCATGCGGATCTACCCCGCCGTGCACTACACGATGGGCGGCCTGTGGGTGGACTACGACCTCCAGACCACCGTCCCGGGCCTGTTCGCGATCGGCGAGGCCAACTTCTCCGACCACGGCGCCAACCGGCTCGGGGCGAGCGCGCTGATGCAGGGCCTGGCCGACGGCTACTTCGTGCTGCCGTCCACCATCAACGACTACCTCGCCCGCCATCCGCACCACGACGAGGTGACCGAGGCACACCCAGCCGCGGTCGAGGCGGTGCGCGAGACCCGGAGCGGCTGGAGCGGCTGCTGGCCGTGGACGGCGACCGCACCCGGACTCCTTCCACCGCGAGGTGGGCGAACTGATGTGGGAGTTCTGCGGGATGGCCCGCACCGACGCCGGGCTGCGCAAGGCGCTGGACCGGATCCCGCAGATCCGCGAGGAGTTCTGGCGGCGGATCAAGGTGCCCGGCACCGGCGAGGAGTTCAACCAGTCGCTGGAGAAGGCCAACCGGGTCGTGGACTACCTGGAGCTGGCCGAGCTGATGTGCCTGGACGCGCTGCACCGCGCCGAGTCCTGCGGCGGCCACTTCCGGGAGGAGTCGCAGACCGAGGACGGTGAGGCGGCCCGCCGGGACGAGGAGTTCGGCTACGCCGCCGCCTGGGAGTTCACCGCCACGGGCACCTCGCCGGTGCTGCACAAGGAAGACCTCGTCTTCGAGTACGTCCACCCACTCAGCGGAGTTACGCGTGAAGCTCACCCTGCGGGTCTGGCGGCAGAAGAACGCCACCGCGCCCGGCGACATGGCCACCTACCAGGTGGACGGCATCTCCGAGGACATGTCCTTCCTGGAGATGCTCGACACCCTCAACGAGGAGCTGATCCTCTCCGGGGAGGACCCGGTCGCCTTCGACCACGACTGCCGCGAGGGCATCTGCGGCGCGTGCAGCCTGGTCATCAACGGCGACGCGCACGGCCCGGAGCGCACCACCACCTGCCAGCTCCACATGCGGTCCTTCCGGGACGGCGACACCATCGACATCGAGCCCTGGCGTGCCTCGGCCTTCCCGTGGTCAAGGACCTGGTGGTGGACCGTACGGCCTTCGACCGCATCATCCAGGCGGGCGGGTACGTCACCGCGCCCACCGGCGCGGCCCCGAGGCGCACGCCACGCCGGTGCCAAGCCGGACGCCGACCTCGCCTTCGAGCACGCCGAGTGCATCGGCTGCGGCGCCTGTGTGGCCGCGTGTCCCAACGGCGCGGCGATGCTGTTCACCTCGGCCAAGGTCAACCACCTGAACGTGCTGCCGCAGGGCGCGCCCGAGCGCGAGTCGCGGGTGCTGGACATGGTGGGGCAGATGGACGCGGAGGGCTTCGGCGGCTGCACCCTGGCCGGGAGTGCGCCACGGCCTGCCCCAAGGGCATCCCGCTCCAGTCCATCTCGCGGATGAACCGCGAGTTCCTGCGGGCCAGCGTGCGCGGCGGGGACCGCCGGGGACCCGCTGAGGCCACCACGTACCGCCGGGTCCGCGAAGGCCATCGCCTCCTCGGCCGCCATCTCGCGGACGCGGTAGCCGCCCTCGCCCGGGTGGCGGTTCCTGGCCGGCGGGGCCAGGGCCACCGGTCACCGTCCGGGCGAGGACGGCGTCGCGGTCCGGGTCCACGGTGCTCCGACGACACCGTGGCCCAGGCCGTGACGAGCGTCCCGACACCCTGTACGCGTCCCGGCGCCCGTGACCGACGGCCCGGCGCGCGTGACGGACATCCCAACGCTCGTGACCGGCGCGCCGGGGCGGCGCGGGTGACCGACGGCCCAGCGACCGTGACCGGCGCCCGTGACCGACGTCCCGACGGCCCGGCGCGCGTGACCGACACCCGACGCTCGTGACCGACATCACGGCGCCCGTGACCGACACCCCGGCGGCCCGCGCGCGTGACCAGCGCACCGGGGCGGCGCGTGCGCGACAAGGCGCACCGGGGCGCGCCGCCCGGGCGGCTTCAGCCGCGCTCGGCCGCCGCCACCGGGGCCGGGGCGGCACCGCCGTCGTCCGGCGCGGTGCCGGGCTCGGCGCGGCGCGGGATGGCCAGCGTCAGCAGCGCCGCCGCCACGGCGACGGCCGCGCCGATGACGAAGGCGACGCGGAAGCCGTTCTCCGTCGGCACGGAGTAGCCGCCCGCGCTCCGGCTCATCTGGGCCAGGATGACGCCGATGATCGCGCTGGAGACCGAGGTGCCGATGGAGCGCATCAGGAGTTGAAGCCGTTGGCCGCCGCCGTCTCGGAGCGCGGGACGGCGCTCATGATCAGCGCGGGCATGGCCCCGTAGGCGAAGGCGACGCCGGAGCTGATGACGCAGCTGAAGACGAGGATGCCGACCGGGGACCCCATCAGCGGCAGGGCCACGACATACCCACCGGCGATGATCAGCGACCCGACCAGCAGCGAGGTGCGCGGTCCCGAGCGGGCGGAGAGCTTGGCGCCCACCGGCGAGAGGGCCATCATCGCCAGGCCGCCGGGGCCATCCACAGACCGGCCGCGAGCATGGACTGGCCCAGGCCGTAGCCGAGCGACTCGGGCAGTTGCAGCAGCTGCGGGGCGACCAGCGACTGCGCGTACATCGCGAAACCCACCACGATCGAGGCGACGTTGGTCAGCAGCACCTGCCGCCGGGCCGTGGTGCGCAGGTCGACCAGCGGGTCGCTGGTGCGCAGTTCGAACCAGCCCCAGGCGAGCAGGACGACCACGCCCGCCGCGAGGAGGCCAGGGTGGTGCCACTGCCCCAGCCCCAGTCCGCGCCCTTGGAGACCGCCAGCAGCAGGGAGACGAGCCCGGCGGCCAGGCCCAGCGCCCGGGGACGTCGAACCGCCCGCGGGCGGTCGGCGGCACCTCGGGCACGCAGCAGGCGATGGCGACGCCTATCAGCGCGCTGAGCACGGCCGAACCCCAGAACAGCACGTGCCAGTCGAAGTTCTCGGCCACCGCGGCGGACAGCGGCAGGCCCAGCGCGCCGCCGATGCCCAGCGACGAACTCATCAGCGCCACCGCCGACCCCATGCGCTCGGCGGGCACCACGTCGCGCAGGGCGCTGATGCCCAGCGGGATGATGCCCATGCCGACGCCCTGGAGGGCCCGGCCGACGACCATCGGCACCAGCGTGTCGGAGAGCGCGCAGACCACGGAGCCGGTCACCAGCAGCGCGACGCACAGGAGCAGCAGCCGCCGCTTGCCGTGCAGGTCGCCCAGCCGCCCGATGACGGGGTGGCGACGGCGCCGGTGAGCAGGGTGACGGTGATCACCCACGAGGCGTTGGCGGCCGTGGTGTCCAGCAGCCGCGGGAGCCCGCCGATCAGCGGCACCACGAGGGTCTGCATCAGGGAGGCCACGATGCCGGCACCGGCCAGCGTGGCCACGATCAGCCCGGTGCGCGGCGCGGGCGGGGAAGCAGTCATGGCGTGCACCATACAGCCGAAGTGCATCATGCATGAAAATGCACGATGCACTAACGTTGCAGGGCGCATTCCAGGGCCGCGAGGCGGGCCGCGCCCCGGCATAGGGTTGAGGATCGACGGCCTGGCACACGGAGGAGAGCGGCGTGGACGCACGACAGGCAGGAGGCCGCATCGAGCGCGAGATGCTGATCCTGACGCGGCACATGGAGCTGACCTCGCCCCGCCGCGTACGCAGCGACGGCGCCCTGGACCGCAGCGCGTACCTGCTGCTCAGCCGGTTGGAGGTGCAGGGGCCGATGTCGATCCCGGACTTCGTCGACGCCTTCGGCCTGGCCCCTCCACCTTCACCCGGCAGACGTCGGCGCTGCTGCGCGAGGGGCTCGTCGAGCGCACCCTCGATCCGAACGGGAGCATCGCCCGCAAGTTCCGCATCACCGAGGAGGGCACGAAGCGCCTCACCGCCGAACGCGACGCCGTGGTCTCCGGCCTCGCGAACGTCCTCGCCGACTGGCCCGCCGAGCGCCTGGAGCGCTTCATCGACGACCTGGAGCAGTTCAACACCGACATCGAGCGCCTGACGGGACGCCCCTGGCCGCGCTGAACGCCGCCTCGGCGGCGGCCCGTTACCCCGGCCCTACGGCCCGTTACTCCCGGCCCGGCGGGAGCGCCCAGCGCAGCCCGTCTCCAGTTCCTCCATGGCCTCCACCAGCAGTTCGGCGCAGCGGATCGCCACCCGCCCGCGTCGCCGTCCGCCGCCTGCCAGCGCTCCAGCGCCCGCCGCACCCGGTCCAGTCCAGCGGCGTACGCGCCCGAACCGCCTCCGCGGCCACGGGCATCGCCTCGCGCACGGCCTCCGCGAACTCGGCCGCGTACGGCGAGGGCGGCGTGCCGGGCTCGGGCAGGTGGGCCTCCAGCAGCATCGCCGCGCGCCCATCGTGGTCAGCGCGGAGTGCGCCGCGTCCGCCGCGCGGCGCGAGATGCCACGGTGCCGCACCGGCTCGCGGCGGGCCCGCCCTCGGCCTGGTCCCACCCCGTACGCGCCGCCCGCTGGTCCAGCAGCGCCTCGCGGACCTGGCGGGGACGGCGGTCGGCGGGCGGGCGTAGGCGTCGAAGACCGCCACCGCGTACCGGCAGTCGGCCTCCAGCCAGTCGGCGAGGCGGTCGCGCAGCCGCGGCGTCTCCCAGGCGGGGAACAGCGCGTAGGCCGCCATCGCCAGCGCCCCGCCCAGCAGCGTCAGCGCCATCCGCGCGGGCACGGTCTGCGACCAGCCCTCCCCGCGATGCCCAGCAGGAAGACGATGTACGCGCCGACGCAGGCCGAGGCGGCGGCGAACCCGGTGCGCATCAGCAGGTACAGCGCCGCCGTGCACACCACGGCCAGGGCCGCGCTCACGTACTGGCCCGGGTGGAACAACCCCATCAGCGTGCCGCCGAACGTCACACCGACGAGGGTGCCCGCGAACCGCGAGACCCGCGCGCGTACGTCTGCGCGAAGTCCGGGCGCATCACCATGACCGAGGCCATCGGCGCCCAGTAGCCGTGGCCCCAGGGCAGCGCGGTGCCCACCAGATAGCCGACGCAGGAGACGGCCGCCAGCCGGACCGCGTGCCGCAGCACCGGCGAGGACCAGCGGGCCTCCGGCGCACCGAGCGCGCGACCGTCTGGACCAGGCCGGGCACGGTCGGCCGCGGCAGGTGGCGGACCGGCTTGCCGCCCTCGGCCGGGACCGCCTCGACCGGGCCCTGCGCGGACTCCACGACGTCGCCGAGCAGCGCCATGAGGCGCAGCGCCGAGCGGCGGGCCGCGCCGTGCAGCACCGGCCCGGCGGCGGGGATCTCCAGCGCGGCCATCGCCTGCGGCGGCAGCCGCACCGGTCTGCCCCAGCGGATCGCGTGCGCCACCGCGTCCAGCACCGCCCCGGCGGCGGCCAGCAGTTCACGCGCGCGGTCCCGCTCGGGGCCCTCGGACGGCGCGCCGACCACGGGTCGGCGAGCGAGGTGAGCACGGGCCGGATGCGCTCGGCGAGCCCCGGTAGCCGTGCAGTTCGCGCGGGCGGCTGCGCGCCTGACGGGCCGTCACGGCGGCGGCGCCGCGGGCGTCCATCAGCGGCACCGGGTCGAAGGGCGCGTGCGGGTCCTCGCGCAGTCTGCGCGCGTAGTCGGCCACGGCCGCGAGGGCGTCGGCGAGCGCGTCGCGCTGCACGCCCCAAGGGCGCACCGGGAACAGCACGATGAGCGCGGCCTGCACCACGCCGCCCAGCGCGATGAGCCCGGCGTGCTCCAGCGCGCCCAGCACCGACGTGGGCAGCGTGACCGTGACCAGCATCACCGCGACCATCTGCGTCGCGACCAGCCCCGACACCGGGCCGACCGCCCAGGCCATGCCGGTCAGCAGGGTCCACACGGCGAGCATCGCGACGAAGGCGACGACGTGCGCGGCGGCCAGATAGCCGAGGAAGGTGCTGACCGCGAGGCCCGCCGCCGCGGCCAGGGCCAGCGCGGGCGCGGGCGCCAACTGCGCTGGAACGTCGCTATCCCCGAGGAGAACGCGCCGAAGGCGGAGGAGACGGCGAGCGCGGGCGAACCGAACCACAGCGCGAGCCCGATGACGATCGCGACCCGCACGCGCCGCGCACCGCGATGAGCGGTTCGAGCCGGGTGCGCTCGATCGCGAGCCCGGAACGGACGGTCTCCTTCAGCGCGCGCGACCAGGTCATACGCCCGAGACTACGACGTGGGTGCGACAGGCCCGCGGCGGGCGGACCGGAAGGCTCCGGTTCCGCCCCGTCACCCGTCACCCACCGCCCGTCACCCGCCGCGGGCGTCACCCGCCGCCCGCCGACCCGGCGTCACTCGTCACGCGGACAGGCCCACCCGCCGTCGGGCGCGCCCGGCCCCAGCGTGTGACGTCGTCGTGCCGCCCGAACGCGCCGCAGAACAGCACCGGTTCCGAGCCCTTGTCCGTGTGGTAGTCGATCACGAGGGCTTGTTCCGCGAGACCGCGTGGTCGCCTCGGGTGAAGTCGAGGAACCCGCTGGCCCCTGCCTCCTGGCGTTGTTGCGCAGATCGGTGTGGACGGCGCCGCGGTCCAGGTCACGGCCGCCCGACCCGGCGTAGACGTCGTAGACCGCCTGGGCCATCACCAGCATCGCGTCGTAGGCCAGGGCCGCCCGCCCGTCGTCGCGCCAGAGGTCCTTGTCCCGGTAGGTCCCGGCGTACGACGCGTTGAAGTCCCTGGCCGCCTGGGCGTTGCGCCGGTCCGCGGCGGGCAGCGTGTGCGCCGCGTGGTAAAGGCGCAGACGCGAGTAGCCCTGGTACTTCCCGGCCAGCGCGGCGGTCGTCAGCTCGTTGCCGCCCAGCACCGTCAGCCGCTGCCCTCGCTGCCGCAGCGGCTGTAGAAGTCGTTCAGGAACGCGCCGAACTCCTGGGCGCGGGCGGCCCAGTACACGACCGTGCGGGGCTCGTCGGCGAGACGGCGGCAGACCTGTTCGGCCTCCTCCGCGGTGCTGTTCATCCGCAGCACGTCGCGCTCCGTGACGCCTCCGGAGCCCTGCTCCGAGGAGTCGGGGTGTACGTCAGCTGATGGGCGTCCCCGGGGAACCGGTCGGCGATCATGTCGCCCAGCTCCTTGCTGTAGAGGTCCTCCCGGTCCTGGACCACCACCAGCGACCCGGCCGTGGCGCACCCTCCCCGAGCCGTCCCGCACGATCCTCGCGGCCTTGAGGAAGGCCAACTCCATGTCGGCCTCCCGGCTGTCGTCCGGCGCCATGGCGCGGTAGTACGGGTTCGCCTGCATCATGTCGCCCGTGGCGGTGGTGGCGATCATGGGGATGGCGGCGTCCCCAGGATCCGGACCGCCTCCAGGGTCCGCGTCCGGCTCTGGGCGAAGCCCACGACGCCGACGATGTCGGAACCGGGCGCTCCGCGTCCCTGACCACGTCCTCGGCCACGGACGCCGCGTGGGAGAACGCCGGGCCCGCCGCGCGGTGATCCACCCGCAGCCAGACCTTCTTGCGGTCGATGGCCGCCTGCCCGTTCAGCCACTGCTGGGCCAGCGCGACGCCGCGCAGTTCGGGGACGGCGCTGTTGTACTCCGGCTCCAGCCCGCGCCCCGCACGTCCGCCCCGATGTGCACGACCGTACGGACCTCGGCGCCGCGCGCGGCCTGGGCCTCGGCCTCCGCGTTCTGCTGGTCGATCTTCGCCACCGCGGCGTCGTACATCTTCTCGTTCTGCGCGGCGCTCAGCCGCGAGCCGCCCACCAGCGGGGCGACGGGCCGGAGGAACCCCGCCCAGACACGCGGCGTCCGCGTCGTGCCCCGCCCCGGCAGCGGCACGAGCGGCAGCAGCAGCGCCAGTACGGCGGCCAGCGCGACCGCCTCCGCCGTCACCTCGCCCCAGGGCGCGAGCACCGGCCGGGGCACGCGGCCCAGTTGGAGCGCGTACGGGAGGGCGTCGGACCCCGGCGCCCGCATCCGCGACACCACCGGCTCCCGCGCCTCGCCAGGCGCGGTGGGCGCCTGGTTCAGCGCGCGGGCCGCCTCCGCGAACGAAGCGAGGGAGACGCCGGGGCCGGGATCGCCCGAGCCGGGTCCGCGTCCGGCTCGCCGACGACGTCCGTGGCGATCACCAACAGCGCGGAACACCCCGTGACCTCGACGGCGTCGACGTACCGCCGCAGGAAGGCGCGCGCGGCGCTGGTCGCGCTGCCACCGCCGTCACCGGCGCCCTCGCCGCCGCGCGGAACGGTTCGAGCAGCACCACGCCGCGGGTGCGCCTGCGCCGCCGCCACGGCGAGATCCGACCGGGGCGCAGGGCTTCCCGAAGGTCCGCCAGCAGGGCGTACAGGAGCAGGTTGTCGAACGCCTCGGGATACGCCCCTCGCTCGGCACCTGCCGGATCACGCGGACGGCGAAGTCGAAGAAGTCCCGGCGTTGCCACCGTGGTTCTGCGCGTCCCACGCGCGGAACCAGGGTGCCGCTCGGCGTCGAGCAGCGCGCGCCCGCGCCGCCCCACCACCAGCGCGGCAGGTTCTGGAAGGCGGGCCGACCAGCCGCCCGGCCAGCGTGGTGAGCCAGGTGCCGCCCACCCGTCCTGGGCGGCGTCGCCGCCGCCGAGCCACCACAGGGCGGCCAGCGCCGGGCTGTGCTCGCGGTGCGCGGCGTAGCAGTGGTCCCGCAGCGCCGGGACGCCTGCGCGCCGCGCTCCCGGTCCGGCTTCCTCGCCCACTCCACGAGCGCGCGGGCCAGCCAGAAACGGGCAGTCTCAGCCGCCCCGACCTCCGGGAAACCCGGCCTCCAGCCCGGTGCCGATCTCCTCGGCCACGCTTCCGCCCGCGCCCAGCGCCCCGGTCCTCAGCAGGGTCAGAGGGACGAGCGCGTCGCCCGCTCACACAGACCGTCGGCCAGCCCCGTCAGCGCCTCCCGCGCCTCGGCCTCCCGCTCCGCGAGAGCACCACCGGCGGCAGCAGCCGGTTCCGGTCCTGGGGACCGGCGGGCGCCACCGCGCGGTCGAGGGCACCGACGAACTTCGCGGCGTCCGGCCCCGTCAGCGTCGCGAAACCGTTTCCTCTCCGTCGTCAGCCACGAGCCCCCAGCATCACTTGGCCGATCCGCACGGCGGCCCTGTTCCGCCGTGGTGCGCCCCATCATCCCCGCGCGCCCCGCCGCCGACCATGCCCGTGCGGTGTCGTAGTCCATCCGTAACCTCGACGACCCCATCCGCGACCTCGGTGACAGGGACAGCCCCTCCGGCCCCGGGCGTCGCCAACTCTGGCGCACCGCCTTGACGTTGAACCGTTTCAGCAGTTCGCTGCGTCATGGGGAGCGCTCCCAGGCGCTCATGGCAGAGAGGAACCCTCATGTCGTTCCCGCTCAGACGCACCACCCCGACCCTGCTCCTCGTCGCCGCCCTGGCCGCGTCCCTGCTGGGCTGGGCCGCGGGCGGCTCGGGCGCGTACGCGGCGGCTCCGGCCCGGGCGCGGGCGCGGGTGCGGGCGCCGCCGTCCGCGGCGACGGGTCCGTCACCGACCCCAACATCGCCTACGTCGGGCGCTGGGACACCTCCGACCCCACCGCCGCCGTACCGAACTGGACCGGCGCCTACCTGTGGACGGCGTTCACCGGCACCACCGCGCGGATCAAGTCCGGGACGCGGTGAACTTCTACGTCAGCGTCGACGGCGGCGCCGACGTCTTCTACGCGGGCGTGCGGGGCACCGTCGACGTCACCCCGCAGCCGCTTCCCCAGGGGACCCACACCCTGCGCGTCGCGTACCGCTCGGGCGACACCGTCTTCCAGGGCCTGGAACTGGACAGCGGCGCGACCACGGTCGCGCCCCGGCGTCCTCCGGGCTGATCGAGTTCGTCGGCGACTCCATCACCGCGGGGCGCTCACGGACCGGCTCGCGCTCGACTCGTACGGCTGGAAGACCGGCGAGGAACTGGGCATGCGGCACACGCGGGTCGCCCGCGCGGGTACTGCCTCGTCGCCAAGGAGGGCTGTGCCGGGCTCGCGGGCCAGTTCTTCAAGACGGCCTCCACGGGCGACCAGGGCTGGGACTTCTCCCGCTACCGCGCGGACGCCGTCGTCGTGAACCTCGGGACGAACGACATCGGGCACCACGTCACGGAGGCGGAGTTCCAGACCGCGTACACCGGCTTCCTGCGCGACGTCCGCGCCGTGTACCCGGACGCGGCGCTCTTCGCCGTGCAGACCCTGAAGAAGCGCTACGTCCCCGAGACCCGGGCCGCCGTCGACGCCCGCAACGCGGCGGGCGACGCGAAGGTGTACTTCGTCGACACGACGGGCTGGCTGACGGACGAGACCGACTACGAGGACGGCGACGGGCACCCGAACGAGGCCGGTCACACGAAGTTCGCCGACCGGCTGGCGCCGGTCATCGCCGCGAAGCTGGGCTGACCGGCCGGTCCGGACGGCGGGTTCCGGCCGCCCCGAGGCGGCCGGAACTCCCGTCCGCGCGTCAGTGGTTGCTCGGGAAGCCCAGGTTGATGCCGCCGGACTCGGCCGGGTCGGGCCAGCGCGTGGTGACGACCTTGCCGCGGGTGTAGAAGCGCACGCCGTCGTTGCCGTAGATGTGGTGGTCGCCGAAGAGGAGTCCTTCCAGCCGCCGAAGGAGTGGTAGCCGACGGGGACCGGGATCGGCACGTTGACCCCGACCATGCCCGCCTCGACCTCCAGTTGGAAGCGGCGGGCGGCGCCGCCGTCCCGGGTGAAGATCGCGGTGCCGTTGCCCCAGGGGAGCTGTTGATCAGCGCGATGGCCTCGTCGTAGGTCTCGGCGCGGACCACGCAGAGCACCGGGCCGAAGATCTCGTCGCGGTAGGCGTCGGCCGTCGGGGCACCTTGTCCAGCAGCGAGACGCCGATGAAGAAGCCCTGCTCGTGGCCCTCGACGGTGTAGCCGGTGCCGTCCACGACGACCTCGGCGCCCTGGCGGCGGCGCCGCGCACGTAACCGGCGACCTTGTCGCGGTGCTCGGCGGTGATCAACGGGCCCATCTCGGAGGCCGGGTCGTCGCCGGGGCCGATCCGCAGTCCGGCCGCGCGGGCGGCGATCTTCTTGACCAGGTCGTCGCCGATGTCACCGACGGCGACCACGACGGAGACGGCCATGCAGCGCTCCCCGCCGAGCCGTACGCGGCGTTGATCGCGTTGTCCGCGGCGAAGTCCAGGTCGGCGTCGGGCAGCACCAGCATGTGGTTCTTGGCGCCGCCGAGCGCCTGCACCCGCTTGCCATGCTCGACCGCCCTGGCCTGGATGTACCGGGCGATGGGCGTGGAGCCGACGAAGCTGACGGCCGCGACGTCGGGTGCTCCAGAAGCCGGTCGACGGCCACCTTGTCGCCGTTGACGACGTTGAGCACGCCGTCGGGCACCCCGCCTCGGCGGCCAGTTCGGCGAGCCGGTGGGCGGCCGAGGGTCCTTCTCGCTGGGCTTGAGCACGAAGGTGTTCCCGCAGGCGAGGGCGACGGGGAACATCCACAGCGGCACCATCGCCGGGAAGTTGAACGGCGTGATGCCCGCGACCACGCCGAGCGGCTGCCGGATCGAGGAGACGTCCACGCCGCTGGAGACCTGGGTGGACAGCTCGCCCTTGAGCTTCTCGGCGATGCCGCAGGCCAGTTCGACGATCTCCAGGCCGCGGGCCACCTCGCCGAGCGCGTCCGAGTGGACCTTGCCGTGCTCGGCGGTGATCAGCGCGGCGATCTCGTCGCGGTGGGCGACGAGCAGTTCCCGGTAGCGGTGGAGGATCGCGGTGCGCCTGGCGAGGAGACGGTGCGCCAGGAGGCGTAGGCGTCCTTCGCGGCGGCCACGGCGGCGTCGACCTCCGGCGCGGAGGCCAGCGCGACCCGGGTGTCCTGGGCGCCGGTCGCCGGGTTGTAGACCGGGCCGTGGCTGCCGGACACGCCCTCGACGGACGTGCCGCCGATCCAGTGGTTGACGGTCTTCATGAGTGCTCCTTCGGGGCGGTCGGGCGGTCTGCGGGCGGCGGCCGTACCGGCGGCGGGCGGGCGCGGCGGGCTACAGATGGCGGCGCCGGGCGGCGGCCTGCCGGTCGTACTCCGCGCGGGCCCGCACGGCGGCCGGGCGGGTCGCGGCCTGGGCGACGGGCACATCCCACCACGCCTGGGCGGCGGGCGCGCCCGGCACTGTGTCGGCCGTTTCGGTCTCCACATGGACACATGTGGGCGGTCCGAGGAGCGGGCGGCGGCCAGAGCGGCGCGCAGCTCACCGGCCGTGCGGGCGCGGATCACGTCCATGCCGAGGGAGGCGGCGTTGGCCGCGAGGTCCACCGGCAGCGGGTCGCCGGTGTACGTGCGGTCCGCGGCCCGGAAGCGGTAGGCGGTGCCGAACCGCTCGCCGCCGGTCTGCTCGGACAGGCCGCCGATGGAGGCGTAGCCGTGGTTCTGGAGGAGCACGACGTTGATGTTGACGCCCTCCTGGACGGCGGTGACGATCTCGGTCGGCATCATCAGGTACGTGCCGTCGCCGACCAGGGCCCACACGGGGCGGTCGGGGCGGCGAGGCGGACGCCGATGGCGGCCGGGATCTCGTACCCCATGCAGGAGTAGCCGTACTCCAGGTGGTACTGGCGGCGGGAGCGGGCGCGCCACAGCTTGTGCAGGTCGCCGGGGAGCGAACCGGCCGCGTTGATGACCACGTCGTCGTCGCCGACGACCGCGTCCAGGGCGCCGAGCACCTGGGTCTGGGAGGGCGCGCGTCGTCCTCGGCCGCGTACGCCGCGTCGACCAGCGCCTCCCAACGCGCCTTGCCCTCCCCGTACTCCGCCTCGTACGCCGGGTCGACGCGGTGACCGGCCAGGGCGGCGGCGAGGGCTTCGAGCCCGGCGCGGGCGTCGCCGACCAGGGCGCCCCGGCGAGCTTGTGGGCGTCGAAGGAGGCGATGTTGAGGTTGACGAAGCGGACGGCGGGGTCGGCGAAGAGGGTCGAGGAGGCGGTGGTGAAGTCGGTGTAGCGGGTGCCGACGCCGATCACGAGGTCGGCGCCGCGGGCCAGCGCGTCGGCGACGGCGGTGCCGGTGTGGCCGATGCCGCCGACGTCCGCGGGTGGTCGTGGCGCAGCGAGCCCTTGCCCGCCTGGGTGGAGGCGACCGGGATGCCGGTGGCGTCGGCGAGCGCGCGCAGCGCGTCCTCGGCCTCGCTGTGGTGGACGCCGCCGCCCGCGATCAACAGCGGCCTGCGGGCGGCGCGGACGGCGCGCGCGGCGTCCGCGACCGCGTCGGCGTCGGGCACCGGGCGGCGCACCCGCCACACCCGGTCGGCGAGGAACTCCTCGGGCCAGTCGAAGGCTTCGGCCTGGACGTCCTGCGGGAGGGCGAGGGTGACGGCGCCGGTGTCGACCGGGTCGGCGAGCACCCGCATGGCCTGCATGGCGGCCGGGATCAGCGCCTCGGGGCGCAGGACGCGGTCGAACCAGCGGGAGACCGGGCGCAGGGCGTCGTTGACGGAGATGTCGCCCGCGTACCCCACTTCGAGCTGTTGCAGCACCGGGTCGGCGGGGCGGGTGGCGAAGATGTCGCCGGGCAGCAGCAGGACCGGCAGGTGGTTGACGGTGGCCAGCGCGGCGCCGGTGACGAGGTTGGTGGCGCCGGGGCCGATGGAGGTGGTGACGGCCTGGGCGGCGAGCCGGTCGGACTGGCGGGCGTACCCGACGGCGGCATGCACCATGGCCTGTTCGTTGCGGCCCTGGAAATACGGGAGGGTGTCGGGGCCCGCTTCGAGGAGGGCCTGGCCGACGCCCGCGACGTTCCCGTGGCCGAAGATGCCCCAGCAGGCGTTGATCAGGCGGTGCCGCCGTCCGTCGCGCTCGGTGTACTGGTGGGCCAGGAACTCCACCAGGGCCTGGGCGACGGTGAGCCGTCGGGTCGTCATCGGGCGTCTCCTACGGGCGCGGTGTAGAGCGGCAGCCGGGGGTCGACGGGCTGGTCGGGCCAGGTGGAGCGGATCCAGGCGTGGTCGGGGTGGTCGCGGATGAGCCACGCCCGGTCCTGACCGGGGCCCGCCATCACGTTCAGGTAGTACAGGTCGTGTCCGGGGCGGCGATGGAGGGGCCGTGCCAGCCGTCGGGGATGAGCACGGTGTCGCCGGAGCGGACCTCGGCGAGCACGTCGGTGCCGCGGCCGTGCCCGGAGGGCGTCACGCGCTGGTAGCCGACGCCCGCGCCGCCGTGGGCCTCGGCGATCTCGAAGTAGTAGATCTCCTCCAGCTCGGACTCCTCGCCGGGGCGGTGCTCGTCGTGCTTGTGCGGCGGGTAGGAGGACCAGTTGCCGCCGGGGTGAGCACCTCGACGGCGATGAGCCGGTCGGCCTCGAAGACCCCGCGGCGCCGAAGTTGTTGACCTGGCGGGAGCAGTTGCCGGTGCCGCGCAGCTCGACGGGGACGCCGGAGGCGGGTCCGTACCGAGCGGGCAGCCGCCGCTCGCAGCGGGCGCCGGTGAGCGCGAACCGGCCGCCCGCCGTGCTGGCGATCCGCATCCGCGCGTCGCGCGGGACGTACGCGAAGTCGGTGACGCCGCTGAACACGCTCTCCCGGCCGGTCAGTTCGAAGACGTCCCCGGCGTCGGTGCGGACGGTGCAGCCGCCGGCCAGCGGCAGCACGATCCACTCGCTGTCGCCGGTGGCCAGCGAGTGGTCGCCGCCGGGCGGCAGTTCGAGGACGCGCAGCGACGCGTGTCCCCAGCCGGCCCGCGCGGGGTCGACGTCCACCGCGTACGGCCCGTCGGCCGCCGCTCCCGCTTCGAGATGGAACTCAGCACTCATGACCGTAAGTCTCCTACTCGCCACTGACAGTGAGGTCGTTCGCGGGATTCCGGGGCCCGCGGGACGCTCCGGGATTCCTCACAGGAGTCCGACGGCGGTGTCCACGGCCGCCGCCACGTCCCCGTCGGCCGGGTACAGCAGGGATCGGCCGACGACCAGCCCCGCACGGTGGGCAGGCGCAGCGCCTTGCGCCACTTCTCGTACGCCCCTCCTGGGCCCCCGGGAGCTGCCGACGTCGCCGCCGAGCAGTACGGCGGGGAGCGTGCTGGTCTCCATGACGGCGGCCATGTCGTCGGGGTCGTCCGTGACCGGCACCTTCAGCCAGGTGTACGCGGAGGTGCCGCCGAGGCCGGAGGCGATGGCGATGGAGGTGGTGACGGCCTCGGCGCGCAGGTCGTTGCGGACTCTGCGGCCCTCCCGGCGGCTGAGGAACGGCTCGACGAACACGGGCAGTCCGCGCGCGGCCATGCCGTCCACGGCGCGGGCCGCGGCGTACAGGGTGTCCAGCGAGCCGGGGTCGTCGTAGTCGACGCGCAGCAGCAGCTTGCCCGCGTCGAAGCGGAGCCGGGCGATGTCGCGCGGGCGGTAGGCGGTGAAGCGGTCGTCGAGTTCGAAGACGGCCCCGGCCAGCCCGCCGCGGTTCATCGAGCCCATGACGACCTTGCCTTCGAGCGCCCCGAGCAGCAGCAGGTCCTCCAGGATGTCCGCGGTGGCGAGCACGCCGTCCACGCCGGGCCGGGAGAGCGCCAGGCACAGCCGCTCCAGCAGCTCGCCGCGGTTGGCCATGGCGAGTCCGCGGTCGCCGACGGCGAGGGAGCCGCGCGCGGGTGGTCGGCCGCCAGGATCATCAGCCGCCCGCTGTCGCCCACCAGGGGCGCCGGGCCCGGCGTTCCGCGGCCTCGGCTATGGCTTCCGGATGACGGCTCCGCACCGTGACGAGGTCGGAGATGCTGATGTTCACGGGGTGCTCCTCGCGGTCGTGATCGGGGATCACACAGGCGGGCGGGACGGCCGTCGGGCCTTGAGGGGCGGTCAGCCGTCGGCGAGCAGCGCCTCGACCTCCGCCGCGGTGGGCATCGCGGCGGAGCAGGCGAGGCGGGAGGCGACGAGGGCGCCCGCGGCGTTGGCGTACCGCATGATCCGCTCCAGGTCCCATCCGGCCAGCAGGCCGTGGCAGAGCGAGCCGCCGAAGGAGTCGCCCGCGCCGAGGCCGTTGACCACCTCGACGGGGACCGGCGGGACCTCGGCGCTGGTGCCGTCGGAGCGCACGGCCAGCACGCCCTTGGGGCCCTGTTTGACGACGGCCAGTTCGACGCCCGCGTCGAGCAGCGCCCGCGCGCAGCCCCTGGGGTCGCGTACGCCGGTGGCGATCTCGCACTCGTCCAGGTTGCCCACGGCGACCGTGGCGTGCGAGAGGGCCTGCGCGTAGAACGGCCTGGCCTCGTCCGGGTCGGTCCAGAACATCGGCCGCCAGTCGAGGTCGAAGACGGTGGTGCCGCTCTTGGCGCGCGCCGCGAGGGCGTGCAGCGTGGCGGCCCGGCTGGGCTCCTGGCACAGCCCGGTGCCGGTCATCCAGAAGATCCGGGCGGCGCAGATGGCGGCGAGGTCCAGCTCGCCGGGGTGGATCTCCAGGTCGGGCGCCTTGGGGAGGCGGTAGAAGTACAGCGGGAAGTCGTCGGGCGGGAAGATCTCGCAGAAGGTGACGGGGTGGGGTACGCCTCGACGGGGTGACCCAGCGGTCGTCCACGCCGAAGCCGCGCAGCTCCTCGTGGATGTACGTGCCGAACGGGTCGGCGCCGGTCCGGCTGATCACCGCCGACCTGCGGCCCAGCCGCGCGGCGGCCACCGCGACGTTGGTCGCCGAGCCGCCGAGGAACTTGCCGAACGTCTCGACCCGCGGCAGCCCCACGCCGGTCTGGAGCGGGTACAGGTCGACCCCGATCCGGCCCATCGTGATCAGGTCGTACGGCTCGAACGGCTCGCTCATACGGGTCCCTTCGGGGTAGGGGCGGGTACGGCACGGGCGGGCGGCTCTCCGGGTCCGGGCGCGTGCTTCAGGTCTAGAGGTGTTCGCCACCGACTGTCAAGATTTTGTCCTTACATACTGACCTATGCGTCGCGATGGCCACGCGGGCTGACATTACGTCCGAATGTCCTGACCAACCCTTGACGACCACCGGCCCGGCCGGTGAAGCTGCCGAAACGGCACCACATCCGGCACGCCTTCCCCGGTCACCGCCGACCGGCGAGAGGAGACCCGCTTCCATGACCGCCACCCTCCCGCACCCGCCCTGGACCGGATCAGGGTCGGGTCGGCCCCGACTCCTGGGGCGTGTGGTTTCCCGACGACCCTCGGCAGGTCCCCTGGCGGCGCTTTCTCGACGAGGTGTCCCTGGCCGGATACGAGTGGATCGAGCTGGGCCCGTACGGCTACCTGCCCAGCGACCCGGCGCGGCTGGCCGAGGAGACCGGGCGGCGCGGGCTGAAGGTGTCGGCGGGCACCGTCTTCACCGCGCTGCACCGCGGCCCCGCCGTCTGGGACGCCACGTGGGAGCAGGTCGCGCGGGTGGCCCGGCTCACCCGGGCCATGGGCGCCCGCCACCTCGTCGTCATCCCGGCCTTCTGGCGCGACGACAAGACCGCGGAGCTGATCGAGAGCCCGGAGCTGACGGCGGAGCAGTGGCGCGACCTGACCGGCGGGACGGAGCGGCTGGCGCGCGAGGTGCGCGAGCACTTCGGGCTCGACATCGTCGTCCACCCGCACGCCGACACCCATGTCGACAGCGCGGAGAACGTCGCCCGCTTCCTGGACGGCACCGACCCGGACCTGGTCAACCTGTGCCTGGACACCGGCCACTACGCCTACTGCGGCGGCGACAGCGTCGAACTCATCGAGACCTACGGGTCGCGCATCGGCTACCTGCACCTCAAGCAGGTGGACCCGGCGATCCTCGCCGACGTGGTCAGGGACGGGGTGCCGTTCGGCCCGGCCGTGGCGCGCGGCGTGATGTGCGAACCGCCGGGCGGGTCCCCGCGCTCGAACCGGTCCTGACCGCCGCCCAGGCCCTGGACGTGGACCTCTTCGCCATCGTGGAGCAGGACATGTACCCCTGCCCGCCCGACCGGCCGCTGCCGGTGGCCGAACGGACCCGCCGCTTCCTGCGCTCCTGCGGCGCCTGAGCCCCCTGATCCGACGACCCACCGCCCCGGTGACGAGAACCGGCAACGACAGGAAGAGGCACGAACCATGACGCAGCAGGGGACGCTCGGGGTCGCCGTCATCGGCACCGGCAAGATGGGCGCCGACCATGTGCGGCGGATCCAGGAGGTGACCAGCCGCGCGCGCGTGGCCGCCGTGGTCGACGTCGACGCCGAGCGGGTCAAGACCGTGGCGGACGGCATCGAGGGCTGTACCGCGTACACCGACCCCGGCGCCGCGATGGCCGCCCCGGACGTGGACGCCGTGCTGATCGCCTCGCCGGAGGCCGCCCACGAGGACGCGCTGCTGGGGCGTTCGCCCGGACCTGCCCGTCCTGTGCGAGAAGCCCCTGACCCCGGACACCGGTTCGGCGCTGCGAGTGCTGGAGGCCGAGCAGCGGCACGGCCGACGGCGGATCCAGGTGGGCTTCATGCGCCGGTACGACAGCGAGTTCGCGCAGCTCAAGGGCGTGCTGGCGAGCGGCGAGCTGGGCCGCCCGCTGATGCTGCACTGCCGCCACCGCAACGCCTCCGTACCGGCCCACTTCACCGACGAGTCGCTCATCAGGGATTCCGTGGTGCACGAGATGGACCAGGCCCGCTGGCTGCTGGACCAGGAGGTCGCGGCCGTGACGGTCCTGCGCCCACGGCCGAGCGGGGACTCCCGGCGGGGCTGAGCGATCCGCAGCTGGTGCTGCTGGAGACCGAGGGCGGTGTGGTCGTGGACATCGAGATCTTCGGCCACTGCGGCTTCGGGTACCAGGTGCAGGCCGAGGCGGTGTGCGAGCGCGGCACGGCCCGCGCGGGCGACGCCCACGGCCTGCTCGTCAACAGCGCGGGCCGGTGGGGCGGCGCCATCGCCCCCGACTACGTGGCGCGCTTCGAGGACGCGTACGACCGCGAGGTGCAGGCGTGGGTGGACGCCACCCTGCGCGGCCGGGTCGAGGGGCCCGGCGCGTGGGACGGCTACGCCGCCGCCGCGGTGTGCGGGCGGGCGTCCGCGCGCAGCGCGACGGCGTGCGCACGGCCGTGGAGTTGGTGCCCAGGCCCGCCTTCTACCGCTGACCCCGGCCCCGCCGGTCCCGGATCACTCCCCGCCCCGGATCACCCGCCGGTCCGGATCGCCCGCCGGTCCGGATCGCCCGCCGGTCCGGGGCCGTCCCGATCGCCCCGCCGGTCCAAGGCCGCCGGTCCAGGGCGTCGTCCCGGACCGGCACGCCGGTTTCCACGTCACTCTCGTCACAGCCGTCACGCTTACACCGCTCTTCCGTCACAGACACTCAACAGCCACGACCTCCTCGTCACCGTGTGTCGTTCACCGAACACAGGCTGAGTGATCAACAGCGATGGCGCCGCGGCGTCTTGACGGCCACCCCTGGCCGTGTCCGCGGCGCCCGAAGGGAAGGCGCGAGATGACGGACCGGAGACTCTGGTCGTACAAGGAGATCGCCGCGCACATCGGTGTCCAGACGGACACCGTGCGGTCCTACCGCAAGCACGGGCTGCTGCCGCCACCCGACCACGTGGAGAGCGGCAAGCCCTACTGGTACGCCGACACCGTACGTGCCTGGGTCGCCAAGCGGCCCGGCAACCGCTCCCGGCGCGAGCCGGAAGCGTGACCGCCACCCTCCGGAGGCGTAGCTCTCCTCCGCCGGACCAGGGGCGCTAGCGCCCGCTCTGACCGGGCCCCGCGCCTCTCCCTCCTCGGCGCGGGGCCCTTCCGCGTCCCCGGCGGGCGGCTCCCTCGCTGAGCCCGATCCTGGTGTGCAGGCGCCGCAGCGGGGCCGGTGCCCACCAGGTCGCCCGACCGGTCAGCCGCATCACGGCGGGGACCAGCAGGCTGCGCACCACCATCGCGTCCATCAGCACCGCCAGCCCGATGCCCAGCCCGAGCATCTTGGTACTGGTGATCCGCGAGGTGCCGATGGCCACCATGACCACGGCGAGGATCAGCGCGGCGGCGGTGATCAGTCCGCCGGTGCGGCGCAGGCCGAACTCCACGGCGCCCTCGTGGTCGCCGGTGCGGTCGTACTCCTCCTTGATCCGGGATATCAGGAACACCCCGTAGTCCATGGACAGTCCGAAGGCGATGCAGAACATCAGCACCGGCAGGGTCGTCTCGATGGAGCCGCTGCTGGTGAAGTCCAACGGCCCGGACAGATGCCCCTCCTGGAAGACCCACACCACCGCCCCGAACATCGCGGTGAGGCTGAGGGCGTTGAGCACCACGGCCTGGAGGGGATCAGCACGCTCCCGGTGAGCAGGAACACCAGCAGCAGCGTCACCAGGGCGATGAACCCGGCGGCCCAGGGCAGCCGGTCGCCGAGCGACTCCTTGGTGTCCACCAGGACGGCCGCCGCCCCGGTGACCGAGGCCCGGAACGGGGGTTCTCCGCGCGGATGTCGCGCACCAGGTTCTGCGTCGCGGAGTCCACCGCCTCGCCCTTGGGCAGCACCGTGACGTACGCCTGCCCGTGGCGGCGCGCGCCGCCTCGGCCGGGCCCGCGGCCCGGATCCACTCGCCTCCGGCGAACTGGCCCGCCGGGCTGTCGACCCGGCGCACCCGGGCAGCGCCGACAGGTCCCGGCTGTAGTCGGCCAGGGCGGCGGACGAGGGCGGTCCCGGGCGAGGATCTCGACGGCGCTTCCGGGCCCGCCGGGGAACCCTCCCGTATGTGCTGCTGCACCACATGGGCCTCGGCGCCCGCGGGCAGTTGGCGGTCGTCCGCCGTGCCGAACTCCACCCGCAGGAAGGGCAGTCCGAGCGCCACCAGGGCGGCGGTGGTGGCCAGCGCGAACACCGGTGCCCGGCGCATCACGAGCCGGGCGATCCGGCTCCAGCCCGCCCCGGCTCGTGTCGCACCTCGCGGTCGCGGCGCACCAGCCGCCGCAGATCCCACTTGTTCACCCGGTCCCCGAGGAGGACGAGCGCGGCGGGCAGCACCACCAGCGCCGCGGCTGCCGCGATCAGCACCACCGCGATCCCCGCGTAGGCGAAGGAGCGCAGGAAGAACTGCGGGAAGACCATCATGGCGGCGAGCGAGACGGCGACGGTGAGCGCCGAGAAGAGCACGGTCCGCCCGGCGGTGCGCAGCGTGACGGCGACGGCCGCCAGCGGCTCGGCGCCCCGGTCCAGCTCCTCCCGGAAGCGGCGCACGATGAACAGGGCGTAGTCGACGGCGAGTCCGAGGCCCATCGCGGTGGTGAGGTTCTGCGCGAAGATCGACACGTCGGTGACCTCGGTGAGGCCGCGCAGCACCGCGTCGGTGCCCAGGATCGCGATCACGCCGACGCCGAGGGGCAGCAGGGCCGCGACGGCGCTGCCGAAGACCATGACCAGCAGCAGGAGGGTGATGGGGAGGGCGATCACCTCGGCGCGCAGCAGGTCTTCCTTGATGGTGTCCTGCAACTCGTCCTGGACCGCCAGGGTCCGCCGATCGACACCGTCACCGGCCCGTGCTCGCCCCGCAGTTCGGGCGCTATCCGGTCCAGCACGTCACCCCGGCCCGCCTCGCCGCCCAGGATCCGCGCGGCGATGAGCGCCTGGCTCCGGTCATCGGCGCGCAGCGTGGGCGAGCCGGTGTCCCAGTAGGAGGTGACGCCGGTGACCGACTCCTCGCCGGACAGCCGCTTGGCCAGGGCGCGCGCCTCGGCGGCCACGGCCGGGTCGTCGACCTTCGCCTCGCCCGCGTCGACGAGGAGGATCAGGTTCGGCTGGGAGGCGGGGAAGCCGCGCTCCAGGGCCTTGGTGGCGAACGCCGACTCCGAGTGGGGTCCTCCCAGCCGCCGGGGCTCAGCCGGTCCGCCACACCGCTGCCCGCCACCACCGCGAGCGCGGCGAACAGGAGCACCAGCACCAGTGACAGCCGTGGGCGCGCGGTGACCGCGCGGGTCCAGCCTCCCGGTGGGCGCTCCCGCGCGCGCTGTCGTCTTCGGCCATGACGTGCCGCCCCTTCCCCGTAGACTCGCGAACACGAGCACTCACTCGCATTCCAAGAATGCGAGCTACCACTCGCGTTTGTCAATGGAGACAGAGAAGTCCGAAGATCCCGAATAACAGCAGACCCGACATAGGGCCCGCCGGGACCTGGCCCGCCGCTCCGGCGGACGGGCCGGGCGGGCGATCCGACGAGAGGCCGACGGCGAGCGTGGCGGATGACGTGAAGGACGACGCGGGCGGGAGAAGACCGACGCGGGGCGGGAGAAGGCGACGACGGCGACCGGCGCCGCCCGGCCCCGCCGCAGGCAGGCACGCGGCGAACGCCGGATCCAGCAACTCCTCGACGCGGCGGCCGAGGTGTTCACCTCCGTGGGCTACTCCGCCGCGAGCACCAACGCGATCGCCCGCGAGGCCGGGGTCTCCCCGGCACGCTGTACCAGTTCTTCCCCAACAAGGAAGCCATCGCCGTCGAACTCGGCGAACGCCTCACGCACCGGATGCGCGAGCACCAGAGCCGGGTCTTCTCCGTCGAGCACGCCCGCTCCCGCTGGACCGGATGCTCGACGCCATCGTCGACCCGATGATCGAGTTCAACTGCGCCAACCCCGCGCTGCTGGTCGTCCTCCACTCCTCCGACGTGCCGGGCAAGTTCGCCGAGGACCACGACGCGCTGCACGTCTCCCTGCTGGCCCGCGCCGAGGCGCTGCTCGCGCTCTACAAGCCGGACCTCGACGCCGAACGCCGCGCGCGCATCGCGAACATGAGCTTCACGATCTTCAAGGCCGGGCTGCTGCTGGTGATGTCGCACGAGGGTGCGGAGCGCGACGCGTACATCGGTGAGCTGAAGGCGTCCCTGTACGGCTACCTCGCCCCGATCCTCCGCCCCGACGAGCCCACGGCGCCCGCGACGTCCACGGCACCCGCGGCACCCGCGGCGCCCACGACGCCCGCGACCGGCTGACGGCCGTCCCGCGCCGACCCCGCGCCGACCGCCCCACTCCGACACCCCGCGCCGATCACCCCGACCCGCACCGCGCGTCCGCCTCGGGAATACCCCCTAGGGGTATAGTGTTGACACGGTCGAGACGCCTCGGGCGACCCCGTGGCCACCTCGCGCCCCGGCCCGCACACCCGATCCGCCCGCACACCCGATCCGTAGGAGAAGCCATGAGCTCCGAGCAGCACACCGCGTCCGACGTCACCACCGTGTACCAGGTGACGGGCATGACCTGCGGCCACTGCGAGGGCGCCGTGACCGAGGAGCTGTCCGCCGTCGACGGCGTCAGCTCCGTCAAGGCCGTGGCCGCCACCGGCCAGGTCACCGTGGTCTCGGCCGCCCCCTGGACGACGAGACCGTCCGCGCCGCCGTGGACGAGGCGGGTTACGAACTCGTCGGCCGGGCCTGAGCACCCGGCCCCAGGCCGCGCCGTCCCAGCCCGCGCCGGGCCCGTACCGCCCTGCTCATACAGACGCCGTACGGCCCGGCCCTCCCGCACCAGGAGATGTCACATGACCGGCACCGCATCCGACACCACGGTGACGGACACCGCG
Source organism: Streptomyces sp. M19 (assembly GCA_038070365.1). Classification (GTDB taxonomy): domain Bacteria; phylum Actinomycetota; class Actinomycetes; order Streptomycetales; family Streptomycetaceae; genus Streptomyces. The sequence continues at coordinate 3,157,470 of JAMYWE010000001.1, forward strand.
GCGGCACGCACGGGGCCAGGCGGCCGGGTCGAGCTGTCCATCGGCGGCATGACCTGCGCCTCCTGCGCGGCCCGCGTCGAGAAGAAGCTCAACCGGATGGACGGCGTCACCGCCACCGTCAACTTCGCCACCGAGAAGGCCCGGGTCAGCTACGACGACGGGATCGAGGTGGGCGACCTCGTCGCCACCGTCGAGCGCACCGGCTACACCGCCGAGCCGGTACGGCGCGCGCCGTCGCCCGGCGCGGCGGACGGCGACGGCGCGCGCCCGCCGGAGCCGCCGAGAACGCGACCGCCGCCGAGAACGCGGACGGGGCGACGCCGAACTGGGCTCGCTGCGGCAGCGCATGCTGACGACCGTCGCCCTGTCCGTCCCCGTCGTCCTGCTGGCGATGATCCCGTCCGCGCAGTTCGACAACTGGCAGTGGCTCTCCTCACCCTCGCCGCGCCCGTCGTCGTCTGGGGCGGGCTGCCCTTCCACCGGGCCGCGCTGACCAACGCCCGGCACGGCGCGGCCACCATGGACACCCTCGTCTCCCTCGGCACGCTCGCCGCCTTCGGCTGGTCGCTGTGGGCCCTGTTCTTCGGCCACGCGGGCATGCCCGGCATGCGGCACGGCTTCGACCTGACGGTCTCCCGTACGGACGGCTCGTCCAGCATCTACCTGGAGGCGGCGGCCGGGGTCACGGCCCTCATCCTCGTCGGCCGCTATCTGGAGGCACGGTCCAAGCGGCGGGCGGGCGCGGCGCTACGGGCCCTGCTCGAACTGGGCGCCAAGGAGGTCACCGTCCTGCGCGACGGCGCGGAAGTGCGCGTTCCGGTGGCCCGGCTCGCGGTCGGCGACCACTTCGTCGTACGCCCCGGGAGACCGTCGCCACCGACGGCACGGTGCGCGAGGGCGACTCGGCCGTGGACGCCTCCATGCTGACCGGCGAGTCCGTGCCGGTGGACGTCGCGCCGGGCGACACGGTGACCGGCGCGACCGTGAACGTCTCCGGTCGGCTGGTCGTCGAGGCCACCCGCGTCGGCGCCGACACCCAACTGGCGCGGATGGCCCGGCTGGTGGAGGACGCGCAGAACGGCAAGGCCGAGGTGCAGCGCCTCGCCGACCGCGTCTCCGGCGTCTTCGTGCCCGTCGTGATGCTGATCGCCCTCGGCACGCTGGGCGGCTGGCTGCTGGCCACCGGTGACGCGGCGGCGGCCTTCACCGCCGCCGTGGCCGTACTGATCATCGCCTGCCCCTGCGCGCTCGGCCTCGCCACCCCGACGGCCCTCATGGTCGGTACGGGCCGGGGCGCGCAGCTCGGCATCCTCATCAAGGGGCCCGAGGTGCTGGAGTCCACCCGCCGCGTGGACACCGTCGTACTGGACAAGACCGGCACCGTGACCACGGGCAGCATGAGCCTGGCGGACGTCGTCGCGGCGCCCGGGTGACCGAGGAACTGCTGCTGCGGCTCGCCGGCGCGCTGGAGCACGCCTCCGAGCACCCGATAGCTCGCGCCGTCGCCGAGGGCGCCACCGCGCGGACCGGGCCGCTGCCCACGCCCAGGAGCTTCGAGAACGTCGCCGGTCTCGGCGTGCGCGGCGAGGTGGACGGCCGTACGGTCCTCGTCGGCCGCGAGCGGCTGCTCACCGAGGCCGCGGACGGGCCGGACACGGGCTTCCCGCTGAGTTGGCCGCCGCCAAGGAGGCCGCGGAGGCGGCCGGGCGCACGGCCGTCCTGGTCGCCTGGGACGGCGCGGCGCGCGGCGTCCTGACCGTCGCCGACACGGTGAAGGAGACCAGCGCCGAGGCCGTGGCCCAACTGCGCGCCCTGGGGCTGGCGCCCGTCCTGCTGACCGGCGACAACCGCGCCGTCGCGGAGGCGGTGGCCCGCGAGGTGGGCATCGAGGAGGTCATCGCCGAGGTGCTGCCCGAGGACAAGGTGGACGTCGTACGACGGCTCCAGAAGGAGGGCCGTACGGTCGCGATGGTCGGCGACGGCGTCAACGACGCGGCGGCCCTCGCCACCGCCGATCTCGGGCTCGCGATGGGCACGGGCACGGACGCCGCGATCGAGGCCGGGGACCTCACGCTCGTACGGGGGACCTGCGGGTCGCCGCCGACGCGATTCGACTGGCCCGCGCCACCCTTGGCACCATCAGGGGCAACCTCTTCTGGGCCTTCGGCTACAACGTGGCGGCGCTGCCGCTCGCCGCGGCGGGACTGCTGAACCCCATGATCGCCGGGGCCGCCATGGCGTTCTCGTCCGTGTTCGTGGTGAGCAACAGTCTGCGACTGCGCGCCTTCACATCGTCCACATGACTTCACCAGGTCCCCATAAGCCGCACAACACCCATACGATCGAGGCTCGATCTTCAGAGCGATCCTCTTGCCCTATCCGTTCCGATATGGCATGAGACGCAGATCACAGACAACCGAACGTAACCAATTTGGCGGCTCGCGAGTCTAACGTGGCAGTGGGGATTCGTCTTGGGGACGAAGGCCCTGCGATCGCGTGGCCGGGGCGACGCGCCCGGGAGCTTTGAGCGGCCCTCCCGTACGTGCGCGTCCCGGCAGTGCGCGGTTGTGTACCGTGCGCATCAAACGCCCGGCCGGATCCCGTGGGGAATCCGAACCGGGACACGGGAGGCGTCCCGCACCAACCCGTGGGGATTGGTTGCGGGCGCCTCCTCTTAAGGCGCCTCCTCTTTAAGCAGAGCGTCCCGCGCCAACCCTCCTGCTACCGCAGGGCCCAGGGACCGGCCACGGAACACCTCCCCTTACGCAGAGCGTCCCGCTCCCACGCAAGGCGCCCCGCGTCAACCCTCCCTGCTGCCTCGGGGTTCGGGGGCGGCTGTTGCCTTGGGGCACCGCACATGCGAACGGGCGCCCGGCGCGCCCTTGGCGGGTCGGGCGCCCGGGCGCCTGAAGGTGGAAGCGGTCAGCGCTGCTCGACGGGGATGAAGTCCCGCTCGACGATGCCCGTGTAGATCTGGCGGGGCGGCCGATGCGCGAACCCGGCTCCTTGATCATCTCGTGCCACTGGGCGATCCAGCCCGGCAGTCGGCCGAGGGCGAACAGGACGGTGAACATCTCCGTCGGGAAACCCATGGCCCGGTAGATGAGGCCGGTGTAGAAGTCCACGTTCGGGTAGAGCTTGCGCTCGACGAAGTAGTCGTCGGCGAGAGCGTGCTCTTCCAGCTTGAGGGCGATGTCCAGCAGCTCGTCGTTCTTGCCGAGCGCGGAGAGGACGTCGTGCGCCGCCGCCTTGATGATCTTCGCCCGGGGTCGAAGTTCTTGTAGACGCGGTGGCCGAAGCCCATCAGCTTGACGCCGTCCTCCTTGTTCTTCACCTTGCGGATGAAGGAGTCGACGTCGCCGCCCGCGTTCTGGATGCCCTCCAGCATCTCCAGCACGCTCTGGTTGGCGCCACCGTGCAGGGGCCCCACAGGGCGCTGATGCCCGCCGAGATGGAGGCGAACATGTTGGCCTGCGAGGAGCCGACCAGCCGCACGGTGGAGGTCGAACAGTTCTGCTCGTGGTCCGCGTGCAGGATCAGCAGCTTGTCGAGGGCGCTGACGACGACCGGGTCCAGCTCGTACGCGGCGGCGGGCACCGAGAAGGTCATCCGCAGGAAGTTCTCGACGTAGCCGAGGTCGTTGCGCGGGTAGACCACCGGGTGACCGACGGACTTCTTGTACGCGTAGGCGGCGATGGTCGGCAGCTTGGCGAGCAGCCGGATCGTCGACAGGTGACGCTGCTTGGCGTCGAAGGGGTTGTGGCTGTCCTGGTAGAAGGTCGACAGCGCGCTGACCACGGAGGACAGCATCGCCATCGGGTGGGCGTCGCGCGGGAAGCCGTCGTAGAAGCGCTTGACGTCCTCGTGGAGGAGCGTGTGGGTGGTGATCTCCTCGCGGAACTCGGCCAGCTCGTCGACGGTGGGCAGCTCACCGTTGATCAGCAGGAAGGCCGTCTCCAGGAAGGTGCTTCGCTCGGCGAGCTGCTCGATCGGGTAACCCCGGTAGCGCAGGATGCCCGCCTCACCGTCGAGATAGGTGATCGCGGATTTGTACGCGGCGGTATTGCCGTAACCGGAGTCCAGGGTCACCAGACCGGTCTGGGCACGCAGCTTTCCGATATCGAAGCCCTTGTCGCCGACAGTGCTGTCGACCACCGGGTAGGTGTATTCGCCATCCCCGAACCGCAGTACTACAGAGTTGTCGCTCACGTCATCCCTCACCGACGTCTGGTTCTCTTCTTCGAGGTGCCCTGACTCCCCTACCTTCCCCATTCGGACGAGGACCGTGCACTCGGGGTCGGCTGAAGGGCCTAATGGCGGCACTGAGTGCCGTCTCAACGCCCATCCTGCCCCGTTCGTCACTGTTCGGAAACCCTCTCGACATGCTCGATGCCGCCGTGGCCGCCGCTCAGCCGGTGGTCGAGGGCCGTGCAGCGCCGCCCGGCCGAGACCGTGCGCACCGCCTGACCGAGACGCGCCGCGAGCCGACCAGCACGACCAGGCGTTTCGCGCGGGTGATGGCCGTGTAGAGCAGGTTGCGTTGCAGCATCATCCAGGCGCCCGTGGTGACCGGAATCACCACTGCCGGATACTCGCTGCCCTGGCTGCGGTGGATGGTCACCGCGTACGCGTGGGCCAGTTCGTCCAGTTCGTCGAAGTCGTATCCGATCTCCTCGTCCTCGTCGGTGAGGACGGTGAGGGTCTGCTCGACGTCGTCGAGGCCGGTGACGACGCCCACGGTGCCGTTGAAGACGCCGTTGGCCCCTTCTCGTAGTTGTTGCGGATCTGGGTGACCTTGTCGCCGACGCGGAAGACCCGGCCGCCGAACCGGCGCTCGGGCAGGTCGGGTCGGGCGGGGTGACGGCCTGCTGGAGCAGGCCGTTGAGCGTGCCCGCGCCGGCCGGGCCGCGGTGCATCGGCGCGAGCACCTGGACGTCGCGGCGCGGGTCGAGGCCGAACTTGGCGGGGATGCGGCGGGCCGCGACGTCCACCGTGAGCCGCCCGGCCTCCTCGGTGTCGTCCTCGGCGAACAGGAAGAAGTCGGGCAGGCCCTGAGTGATGGGCGGCACACCGGAGTTGACGCGGTGGGCGTTGGTGACCACCCCGGACTGCTGGGCCTGCCGGAAGATCCGGGTCAGCCGCACCGAGGGCACCGGGCCGCCCGGCGCCAGCAGGTCGCGCAGCACCTCGCCCGCGCCCACGCTCGGCAACTGGTCCACATCCCCACGAACAGCAGGTGCGCGCCCGGCGCGACGGCCTTGACCAGCTTGTTGGCCAGCAGCAGATCGAGCATCGACGCCTCGTCGACGACGACCAGGTCGGCGTCGAGCGGACGGTCCTTGTCGTACGCCGCGTCGCCGCCGGGCTTCAGCTCCAGCAGCCGGTGGACCGTGGACGCCTCGGCGCCGGTCAGCTCGGCCAGCCGCTTCGCGGCCCGGCCGGTGGGCGCGGTGAGCACCACCTTGGCCTTCTTGGCGCGCGCCAGCTCGACCACGGAGCGGACCGTGAAGGACTTGCCGCAGCCGGGGCCGCCGGTGAGGACCGCGACCTTCTTCGACAGGGCGAGCCGGACGGCCTCGCGCTGCTCGGGCGCGAGGTCGGCGCCGGTGCGTCCGGCGAGCCAGCCGAGGGCGCGGTCCCAGTCCACGTCCTGGAAGGCGGGCATCCGGTCCTCGCCGCAGCGCAGCAGCCGCAGCAGCTGGTTCGCCAGGGAGATCTCGGCCCGGTGGAAGGGGACCAGGTACACCGCCGTGACCGGCGCGCCGTCCTCCCGGGGACCGTCTCGCGCACCACCCCTCCGCCTCGTCCGCCAACTCGGCCAGGCAGTCGATGACCAGGCCGGTGTCGACCTGGAGGAGCTTGACCGAGTCGGCGATCAGCCGCTCCTCGGGGAGGTAGCAGTGGCCGTTGTCCGTGGACTGCGACAGCGCGTACTGCAAACCGGCCTTGACGCGCTGCGGGCTGTCGTGCGGGATGCCGACGGACTGGGCAATCTTGTCGGCGGTCAGGAAGCCGATGCCCCACACGTCGGCCGCCAGCCGGTAGGGCTCGTTCTTCACCACGGAGATGGAGGCGTCGCCGTACTTCTTGTAGATCCGCACGGCGATGGAGGTGGAGACGCCGACGCCCTGGAGGAAGACCATGACCTCCTTGATCGCCTTCTGCTCCTCCCAGGCCGCGCCGATCATCTTGGTGCGCTTGGGGCCGAGGCCCGGCACCTCGACCAGCCGCTCGGGTGCTGCTCGATGACGTCGAGGGTGTCGACGCCGAAGTACTCGGTGATGCGGTCGGCGATCCGCGGACCGATGCCCTTGATCAGACCGGAACCCAGATAGCGGCGGATGCCCTGGACGGTGGCGGGCAGCACGGTGGTGTAGTTCTCCACCGTGAACTGCTTGCCGTACTGCGGGTGGGAGCCCCAGCGGCCCTCCATCCGCAGCGACTCGCCCGGCTGCGCGCCGAGCAGCGAGCCGACAACGGTCAGCAGATCGCCGGAACCGCGGCCGGTGTCGACACGCGCGACCGTGTAGCCGTTGTCCTCATTGGCGTAGGTGATGCGTTCCAGCACCCTTCGACGACCGCGAGTTTGAGCATGACCCGACCGTACCGCCCGCTTCCGACAGACCGTTCGGGCCTGTGGAAAACCTCCGGCCGGGCGCCCGGGGCCGAACGGGCCGGGTCGGGTGGCCCTGCCCGATACCGGGTCCGCGCCCAATAACCTTCGGCGTGGGGGTTCCCCGGCGAATCGGGGACCGGCGGGGAATCGAGGGAGAGGACGCGCGGGATGCACGCTTACGACCTGTTGGTCGTGGGATCGGCCAATGCCGACCTGGTGATCGGAGTCGACCGCAGGCCCATGGCCGGGGAGACCGTGCTCGGCTCCGACCTGGTCGTCCACCCCGGCGGCAAGGGCGCCAACCAGGCCCTCGCCGCGGCCAGGCTGGGCGCCCGTACGGCGCTGCTGGCGCGGGTGGGCGACGACGTGTACGGGCGGCTGCTGCTGGACTCGCAGCGCGGCGGGCGTCGACACCATCGGGGTGCTGGTCGGCGGCGGGCCCACCGGGGTCGCGCTGATCACGGTGGATCCGTCGGGCGACAACAGCATCGTGGTCTCCTCTGGCGCCAACGCCCGGCTCACGCCCGACGACGTACGGGCCGCGGGCAGCCTGCTGGCCGCCTCCCGGGTGGTCTCGCTCCAGTTGGAGGTTCCGCTGAAGACGGTCGCCGAGGTCGTACGCACCGTCCGGGCCACGGGCTCCGGCGCGCGTGTGGTGCTCAATCCGTCGCCGCCCGCCACCCTGCCCGGCGATGTGCTGGCGGCGTGCGATCCGCTGGTGGTCAACGAGCACGAGGCGCGGTTCCTGCTCGGCGGGCACCCGCGGCGAAGTCCGCGGAGCCGGAGCTGTGGGCCTCGGCGCTGCTCTCGCGCGGGCCGCGCTCGGTGGTGGTCACGCTCGGCGCGGCGGGGCGCTCGCCGCCGACCGGCACGGCGTGGTCCACGTGCCCAGCGTGCTGGTGAAGTCGGTGGACACCACGGGCGCCGGTGACGCGTTCACGGGCGCCCTCGCGTGGCGGCTGGGCGCCGGTGACGGCCTGGAGGACGCGGTGCGGTTCGCGGTGCGGGTGGGGCCGCGGCGGTGACGCGGGCGGGGGCGCAGGACTCGTTCCCGACGATGGACGACGTGGCGCTGCTGTAGGTCACGCGCGCGTGGCGCCTGTGGTCCGGGGCACGCGCGCGTGGCGCTCACGGTGCGGGCCACGCGCGTGAGACGGCGAGAACTTCGAGGGCCCGGTCGCCGACCGGGCCCTCGTTCTCCCCTCGGGCTTCCTTTCGTGGATCCCCGGGTCCCTCCCTACGGGAAGTCCGATGACACTACGACCCCGTCGGCGGGGAAGGGTTGCGGCGGATTCCGGAGTTTACCGATCCGTTATCTGGCGGCCCGTCGGTGGCCTGTCTCGGGGCCCGCCGGGGCGGCGAACCGGCCGCCGTCGGCCTCGGCGGAGTGGCTCGTTCTCGATCCTTGCGCGGACTTTCCGGCAACGGGAATGTGACGGCCAAGTGGCCTGTTGCCCCTGATGAGTGAGAGCATTTCACCAGGCAGAGAGTTGCCGTCCCGGCCCCGGCCGACGATGGAAACGCTCCGCTCCTCGTCCCGCTGTCAGGCAAAGGGTCATCCCCGAGCGTCCCCTGTTGGCGGCCGGAACGAGAGGGTGATCGATGACCACGATCGACCAACGCACGTCCCACAGCGTCTTCTTGAACCAACCCGAGGCACGGTCCACCGAGGCGGCGGGCTCCAAAGCGGCGCACCTGGCCCGCGCGGCTCAGGCAGGACTTCCCGTGCTGCCCGGTTTCGTCATCCCGCCCGCGTCTCCCGGCGGCAGCGCCGACCCCGACGGCCCGGACGACGCCGTCGGCCCGGCGGCCCGGACGGCACCGGCCGCCTCGACGAGGCCACGCGCCGCGCCTGGCGCGAGCTGTCCGACGACGGCGCGAGACCCGTGGTCGTACGCTCCTCCTCACCGCACGAGGACACCCAGGAGTCCTCCATGGCCGGGCGGTTCACCTCCGTCCTGGACGTGCGCGGCTGGGAGTCCTTCCGTACGGCCGTGCGCGCCGTCCTCGCGTCCGCCAACGACCCGGAGACGGGTTCGCCCGTGCCCATGGCCGTGTTGGTCCAGCCGATGCTGGAAGTCCGGGCCGGGGCGTGCTGTTCGGCGCGGACCCCTGGAGGCGCGGTTCGACCGCATGCTCGTCAGTGCCGTACGGGCGGCCCCGACGCGCTCGTCAGCGGGGCCCAGTCGGGCACCAACTACCACCTCACCCGGCACGGCAGGCTGGTGCGCACCGAGTCGTCCGGCGGCGGCGATCCGGCGCCCTCTCCCGGTGTCCGCACGGACGCGGCGGAGAAGGCGGAGGAAGCGGAGGAAGCGGACGCCGAGAGGGCGTCGGCGCGGCCGGGGAGGTCACGGGGACGCGGCCGGGGAGGTCGCCGGGGCCGGAGACGCGGGCCGGGCGCTGCTCGACAGCGGCGAACTGCACCAGTTGGCCCGGCTCGCCCGGCGCGCGGAGCAGATCTTCGGCGGGCCGCAGGACATCGAGTTCGGCTTCGACGCGGACGGCCGACTGTGGCTGTTCCAGAGTCGGCCGATCACCGCCATGGCCGCCCGGCCGCCGCGTGGCGCGCGGCTGTTGGGGCCCGGACCCGTCGCCGAGACCCTCCCGGACGCGCTCCAGCCGCTGGAGGAGGACCTGTGGGTGGTGCCGATGGCGCGCGGGCTCACCACCGCGCTCGACATCGGCGCCAGCGCGCCCGCCGCAGGCTGCGCCGACTGCCCGTCGTCACCACCGTCGGCGGCCGGGCGGCGGCCGACCTGGAGCTGCTCGGGTGGTGGCGCCGCGCCGCCGACTGGCGCGCTCCCTGCTGAACCCGATGCCGGGCTTCCGGAAGCTGGGCGCCGCCTGGCGCGTGGGCGGCTGCGCCTCACGCTGCCGCAACTGGCCGTCGACCTCCTCGCGGACGTGGACCGCGGGCTCGTCGCGGCGCCCGCCCTCCGCGAGCTGACCCCGCCGAACTCACTGGGCTGCTCCGGTGGGCGCGCCGCGCCCTGGTCTCCTGCACGCCCAAGAGGCGCTCGCGGGGCCCTGTTGCACGACGAGCGCTCCGGCACCGCCGCGGCCGACGCGCTCGCCGCGCTCGCCGCGGGCCGCGCCCGGGGCTGAGCGACAGCGAGATCATCGCGTCCGACCCCGTCGTCCTGGCGCTCGTCCCACCCAGCCTGACGGGCCCGCCGCGGCTGCCCCGACCGACGGTCCCGCCCCTCTCGTACCCGGGGCGACTCCGCCGCCGCGGGGCCCGGTTCGGAGGAGACCGGCCCCGACCCCGCTGATGGTCTCCACGCGCGCGTACCGGCCGCGCGGCAACCCGCGCGCGGGAGGCGGAGTCGCCCCGGGTACGGGAGGGAGAGCACGCGCGGCGCCGGGACGGCCGTCACCGAAAGCGGGGCCGGGAGCGACGGAACGGCCGGGAGCGAGGCCGGGGCCGTCGGCGAGCGCGGGCCGGGGCCGGGACCGTCGGCGGGGCCGGGTGGCCGGGCTGCCGCTGCGGGAGGCGCTACGGCTGCGGGTGCGCTGGACGCACGAGTTCCAGGTACGGCTGGTGCGCGAGGCCGCGGCGCGGCTGGTGGAGCGCGGCGAGCTGCGCGACGCGGAACAGGTGGCGCTGCTGCGGTGGCGCGAGTTCGTCGACGCCGTGCGGTACGGAACACTTCCGGCCGATCTTTCCGAGCGGCTGCCGCGCCAGCCGTCCGCGCCCTGCCCGACGCCTTTCGGCTCGCCGAGGACGGCGTGATCGTGCCGCACCGCCCGCCGCGTTCGGCGGACGGCGGCCCGGACGGCGGCGGGCGCGGCGCCTCCGCCGGGCGGGCCTCCGGGACCGCCTGGGACGGCGCCGGCCGCCGCCGCCCGACGCCGTACTGGTCGTACGGACCCTCGATCCCGGCTCGCCCGCTGCTGCCCTCGCTCGGCGGGCTGGTCGCCCAGACCGGCAGTCCGCTGTCCCATCTGGCGGTGCTGGCCCGGGAGTTCCGGCTTCCGGCGGTGGTCGGGTGGCCGACGCCGTACGGCGCTTTCCGCCGGGCACACGGCTGACGGTCGACGGGACGACCGGCGAGGTGACCCGGAGGAGGACCGATGAGGCACCTTGTCTACTTCTTCGGTGGCGCGGCGGCGCTGGGCGCGGCCTCCTACGTGGTGATCTACCTCTACCGCTGGCAGTGGCAGCGGGCGATCCTCTGCGGCGTGCTGCTGCTGGTCGTTGAGGTGCTGCTGCTCGGGCTCGCCCTGCTGGGGCGGGTGGCGCGGCTGGAGGAGCGAATGGACCGCCGGATGGCCGCGCTCGCGGCGGGCGGCGGGATCGGCGCCACAGGCGGCATCGCCACCACAGGCGGGTTCGGCACCACCGGCGGCACGAGCGGCATCGGCGGTACGGGCGGCATCGGCGGCGGGCGGTGGACGGCGGCGCGGCGGCCCACGCCGGGCACGGCGCGGCCGAGGGCCGTGGGCCGAGCGGCAGCGGGCGGACGTGCTGGCCCGGCTGCGGCAGCCCGGCGCCGCGCGCACGCCCCGCTTCCAGTGGCTGGACGACCCCGCGACACGGGCGACCCCGGCACCCACCGCACCCATGTCTTCGTGCCGGTGCTGATGGTGACCGGGGTGGTGCTCTCCGGGCTGGCGTGGGTGGTGCAGCGGATCGCCGAGTTCACGGTGCGGCGGTCCGGTGCCGAGCGGCGGCTCGCGGGGCGCCTGACCCCGCTGACGGTCCCGCCGCTCGCCGCCATGACGGCGGCGGAGCCGTACGTGATCCCGGGACCGGAAACGGGCACGCGCGCGGACGCGGGCGCGGGAGAGGGCCGGGAAGCCAGGGAAGTCAGGGAGGGGAAGGGGAAGGGAAGGGCGCGAGGGGCGGGGCACCTCGTCGGACCTGCCCGACCTGGAGGACCTGCCGGTCCTCGACCGCCGTTCCGGCCGCAGGCCGTGGCTCTCGCCGGGGCGGCCCTGGCCGGTGCCGGGCTGCTCGCCGGGCTCGTGGTCGGCCTGGCGGACCTCACGCAGACCAGGGAGGAGCACGAGAAGGACGCCGCCGCGACCTCCGTCCTGGTCAAGGTGGTGGTACGGAACCACGCCACCGAAGAGCGCGTCGACATGGCGGCCCATCAGGTCTGGGAGCGCTGCCGCGACTCGACCTCCGTACCGCTGCGCCGGGCGGTCCTGTCCGACCTGGGCGGCAGGCTCTACGCGGGCGTGATCTATCCGGCGCTGGCCGAGCACGACCGGATGCGGCTGCGCGGCTGCCTGGAGGACACCGGGGTGGACCGCACCCACTTCGTCATCGTCGGCATCGGGCAGACGGACCCGGACGACGACTGACGGGACCGGCGTACGGGCCGGAACCCCGGCCCGTACAACGGGGTTCGGAGGTCGGGGCGGGGCGGGGCGGACGTCTCGGAACGCGGGGCGCGAGGCGGGTTACGATGCCTCCCCGTCCCCGACCGACCCTTGGGGCCCCGCATGTCCCTTCCGGCCGTCCCCGCCGTGTCCGACACGCCTCCCGGTCCGTCGCCCGCCGCGCGCCGCCGCTCCACTCCCGCCGCACCGCGCGTATCGCGCGTCTGCGGCGCGCCGCACGCCTCACGCTGCGCGTGGCGGCGGTGTGCACGGGCGGCTATCTGGTGCTGTGGGCCGCCGGTGCCCTCGGCATCCTCGCGCTCTCCCAGTGGGTACGCGCCGAGACGCCCGTCCCGAAGGGGACCGTCACCCTGCGCGGCGTGAGCCACTTCCAGCCGGTCGACGCCGCGCACCACGTGTGGCGGGGCTCGGCGCCCTCCCCGAGGGCTACCGGCAGCTGGCCGCACGGCACTTCACCACCGTGGTCGACCTGCGCGCCGAGGACCTCTCCGCGCGCCAGCTCGCCCTGCCGGAACGGGCCGGGCTGACGCTGGTCCGGCTGCCCATCCGCGACGGCCAGACCCGCGCCCGGAACAGGTCCGGCACTTCCTGAGCGTCGTACGCGCCGCCGAGGGCCCGGTGTACGTGCACTGCGGCGCGGGCGTGGGCCGTACGGGCGTGATGTCCGCCGCCTATCTCGTCCACACCGGCCAGCAGACCGGCCCGGCGGCCGTGCGCCGCAACCTGGCCGTCGGCCCGCCGTCGATCGAGCAGATCTACTACGGCCTCAGCCTCTCCCGCCACCGGGCCACCCAGCCGCCGCTGCCGGTGGTCGCCCTCAGCCGACTGGTCGACGCGCCGCGCCGGATCATGTCGTACTTCTGAGCCACACAGCCCGGCCAACGCCACAACACCGGCCCGGCCGACGCCACGGCACCGGCCCGGCAGCCTCTGAGCCGCACCGGCCACCCGGTCCGCTACAGCACCAGCCGCCGGTACCGTTCCGCCGTCTCCGCCAGGACCTCCGCGCCGTCGCGGGCCCACAGGGCCGGGTTGAAGATCTCCACCTCGATCGGGCCGTCGAAGCCCGTCGCGTCGACCCGCTCGCGGAACCAGCGGAAGTCGACCGCGCCGTCGCCGAGTTGGCCGCGGCCCAGGAGGACGCCCTCGGGGAGCGGGGTGATCCAGTCGGCGAGTTGGAAGCTGGCCAGCCGTCCGCCCGCGCCCGCGCGCGCGATGCCCGCGGCGACGGCGTCGTCCCACCACAGGTGGTAGGTGTCGATGACGACGCCGACCTGGTCCGCCGGGAAGCGCTCGGCGAGGTCGAGGGCCTGGGCGAGGGTGGAGACCACGCAGCGGTCGGAGGCGTACATGGGGTGCAGCGGCTCCAGCGCCAGGCGCACCCGCGCGCGGCGGCGTAGGGGCCGAGTTCGGCGAGGGCGTCGGCGACGCGCTCGCGGGCGGCCGCCAGGTCGCGGCTGCCGGGCGGGAGGCCGCCGGAGACCAGGACGAGGGTGTCCGTGCCGAGGGCCGCGGCCTCGTCGACGGCGGCGCGGTTGTCGGCGAGGGCGGCGGCGCGCTCGTCCGGGTCGGTCGCGGTGAAGAAGCCGCCGCGGCACAGGGAGGTGACGGTCAGGCCCGCGTCGCGGACCAGGCGGGCCGCCGCGTCGACGCCGTACTCCTGGACCGGGGCGCGCCACAGGCCGACGCCGGTCACGCCCGCCGCGCCGCACCCCTTGGCGAGTTCCGGCAGCGACCACTGCCTGATCGTCTCCTGGTTGAGGCTGAGCCTGGGCACATCGTTCACTGGGGACTCCGTGGACCGTGAGGAGGTGCTTCATCCGGGACTCGGCGAGCGCCGGGTCCGGGAACAGGCCGAGCCCGTCGGCCAGTTCGTAGGCGCGTGCCAGGTGCGGCAGCGAGCGGGCCGACTGGAGGCCGCCGACCATGGTGAAGTGGTCCTGGTGCCCGGCCAGCCAGGCGAGCAGGACCACGCCCGTCTTGTAGTAGCGGGTCGGGGTCTGGAACAGGTGCCGGGACAGCTCGACCGTGGGTCCAGCAGGGCGCGGAAGCCCGCCACGTCGCCGGTGTCCAGGACGCGTACGGCCTCGGCCGCCAGCGGGCCCAGCGGGTCGAAGACGCCGAGCAGGGCGTGGCTGAACCGGCCGCCCGCCGACTGCCCCTCGCCCGCGATGAGTTCGGGGTAGTGGAAGTCGTCGCCGGTGTAGCAGCGCACCCCGTCGGGCAGGCGGCGGCGCAGGGCGACCTCGCGTTCGGCGTCGAGGAGGGAGACCTTGATGCCGTCGACCTTGTCGGGGTGGGCGGCGATCACCTCCAGGAAGGCGGTGGTGGCCGCGTCCAGGTCGGTGCTGCCCCAGTAGCCCTCCAGGGCCGGGTCGAACATCGGGCCGAGCCAGTGCAGGATCACCGGTTCCGACGCCTGGCGCAGCAGGTGGCCGTAGACGTCGAGGTAGTCCTCGGGACCCTTGGCGACGGCGGTCAGGGCGCGGGAGGCCATGAGGATCGCCTGGGCGCCCGACTCCTCGGTCAGGGCGAGCTGTTCCTCGTACGCGGCGCGGACCTCGGCCAGGCCGTACGGGTAGCCGACGGCGGTGGCGGCGAGCTGGTCGGTGCCCACGCCGCAGGCGATCCGGCCGCCCTCCGCCCGCGCCTCGGCGGCGGAGCGGCGGATCAGCTCGGCGGCGCCCGCCCAGTCCAGGCCCATGCCGCGCTGGGCGGTGTCCATGGCCTCGGCGACGCCGAGTCCGTGGGACCACAGGTGGCGGCGGAAGGCGAGGGTGGCGTCCCAGTCGACGGCCGCCGGGCCGTCGGGGTGGTGTCGGCGTACGGGTCGGCGACGACGTGCGCGGCGGAGAACACCACGCGCGAGGCGAGCGGCGGGCCGCCGGGGCCGGGGCGGCGTGCTCCGCGCGCGGCTCGTACGCGCGCGTGGCGCCGCCGGGGCCGGGGAGGTTGAGGGTCACAGCGTCAGCTCCGGGACGTCGAAGCGGCGGCCCTCGGCCGAGGAGCGCAGGCCGAGTTCGGCGAGCTGCACCCGCGCGCGCCCGCCAGCAGGTCCCAGTGCCAGGGTTCGCCGAGCGCGACGTGGCGCAGGAACAGCTCCCACTGGACCTTGAAGCCGTTGTCGAAGTCCTCGTTGTCCGGGATCTCCTGCCACTGGTCGCGGAAGGACTCGGTGGCGGGCAGGTCGGGGTTCCACACCGGCTTCGGGGTGGCGGAGCGGTGCTGGACACGGCACCTGCGCAGGCCCGCGACGGCCGAGCCCTCGGTGCCGTCGACCTGGAACTCCACCAGTTCGTCGCGGTTGACGCGCACCGCCCAGGAGGAGTTGATCTGCGCGACGGCCCCGCCCGGCAGTTGGAAGATGCCGTACGCCGAGTCGTCGGCGGTGGCGTCGTAGGGCTTGCCGTCCTCGTCCCAGCGGCGCGGGATGTGCGTGGCGACCTGCGCCTGGACGCTGGTGACGCCGCCGAACAGCTCGTGCAGCACGTACTCCCAGTGCGGGAACATGTCGACGGCGATGCCGCCGCCGTCCTCCGCGCGGTAGTTCCAGGAGGGCCGCTGGGCGGGCTGCCAGTCGCCCTCGAAGACCCAGTAGCCGAACTCGCCGCGCACCGACAGCACCCGGCCGAAGAACCCGCCGTCGATCAGCCGCTTCAGCTTCCGCAGCCCCGGCAGGAAGATCTTGTCCTGGACGACGCCGTGCTTGACCCCGGCGGCCTCGGCGAGCCTGGCCAGCTCCAGGGCCCCGGACAGGTCGGTGGCGGTGGGCTTCTCGGTGTAGATGTGCTTGCCCGCCGCGACGGCCTTCTTGATGGCGCTTTCCGGGCGGAGGTGAGCTGGGCGTCGAAGTAGAGGTCGACCGCCGGGTCGGCGAGCACCGCGTCGAGGTCGGTGGAGACGTCGGCGACCGGGTCGAGCCCGTGGCGTTCGGCGATGGCCTTGAGCGCGTGCTCGCGGCGGCCGACGAGCAGCGGCTCGGGCCACAGGCTGGTGCCGTCGCCCAGGTCCACGCCGCCCTGTTCGCGGATCGCGAGCAGGGAGCGGACGAGGTGCTGCCGGTAGCCCATGCGACCGGTCACACCGTTCATGGCGATCCGCACTGTCTTGCGTGTCACGTGGGTTCTTCTCCTCACCATGAGTGATAGCAAGCGCTTTCTAGCCTGAGTAACGCTAACCGCCCGGCCCCTCGTGTACAGGGTCGCCGGGGTGACGCGGGTCAGCCGGGCGGCCCGCCCGCGCCGGGGCGCGGCGACGGCGCCGGTCACAGCTGGTCCGTGGCCCGCGCCGCGAGGGCGAGCGGGCCGGGGACGAGGAACGCCAGCGGCGGATACGCCCATGCGCACACGGCGGCGGTGAGGACCGCCATCAGCAGTACCCGCTCCCCGCGGCCTGCGGAGGGTCTCGTACGCCGCCGCCCGGACGGCCGCTCTCCAGCTGACGGCCGATTCGGGCTGCGCACACGCGCGGAGCACCACGACGGTGGCGAGCGCGGCGGCGGCGCACAGCGCGAGCCGGAAAGCGCTCGCACCCGGCAGCCCGCGCCCGCCACGACGGCGTTGAACGCCAGCAGCAGCGCGCCCGCGAGCACGGCGCCGCCCGCCAGCAGATCGCCCCGGCGCAGCCTGCGCGGAACCGGGTCAGGTAGTGCCCGGCGGTGGCGCGCTCCTCGTACCGCACCCGGCGGTCGAGGACGGCGCAGGCGGTGGACATGGCCGCGGGCGCGGTGAGCACCGGCAGCGCGGCGACGGTGGTGACCATGCCGATGACCAGCACGTCGGCGAAGAGCGCGAAGCGGGGCCGAACAGTTCGCCCGGCTCCCGGGTGGCGGCGGTACGCGTCATGGGTCAGCCCTTCATTCCCGAGTTGGCCATGCCCTCCACCAGGAACCGCTGGAAGGCGAGGAAGAACAGGACGATCGGCAGCAGCGCGAGGACCGACATCGCGAACATGGGCCCGAAGGAGGACTGGCTGGAGGCGTCCACATAGGACCGCAGGGCCAGCGTGAGCGTGAACTTCTCCGGCTCGAAGAGGTAGATGAGCTGGGTGAAGAAGTCGTTCCACGTCCAGATGAAGGTGAAGATCGCGGTGGTGATCAGGGCCGGTCTGGTCAGCGGCAGGATGATGCTGAGGAAGCTGCGGAACGGTCCGCAGCCGTCGATCCGCGCCGCCTCCTCCAACTCGCGCGGCAGCCCGCGCATGAACTGGACGATGAGGAAGACGAAGAAGGCGTCGGTGGCCAGGAACTTCGGCAGGATCATCGGCCAGTAGGTGTTCACCATGCCGAGCTTGTTGAAGATGATGTACTGCGGGATCAGCACGGCGTGGTGCGGCAGCATGATCGTGGCGATCATGAACGCGAACAGCGGGCCGCGCATCCGGAACCGCAGCCGGGCGAACGCGTAGGCGGCCAGCGAGCAGCTGATGACGTTGCCCAGGACCGCGCCGCCCGCGATGAGCAGCGAGTTCCACAGCAGCCGGGTGAGGCTGACGTCGTCGATGCCCTCCGCCGCGGTGGAGTAGTTGCCCCACTCGATGTGGCTGGGCAGCAGCTTCAGGCTGGCGACCACCTCGTCCGCCGGTTTGAAGGAGGTCGCCACCAGCCAGGCCAGCGGATAGAGCATCACCAGCAGCACGGCGATCAGCACGGCGTGCAGCGCGATCCGCGCGCCCGGGGGCGGGTGGAGCCGGTACGGGCGGTCTCGGCGCCGGGCCGGGTGGTGCCGGTACCGGGACCTGCGGCCGTGGTCGTCATCGGGCCCCTCGGTGTCGTTGGCGTAGAACACCCAGGCCCGGGAGGTGCGGAAGAGCACCGCCGTGACCAGGGCGATGGCCAGCAGCAGCACCCACGCCATGGCCGAGGCGTAACCCATGTGGGAGGCGGTGAAGCCGCGGTCGTAGAGGTAGAGCGTGTAGAAGAGCGTGGAGTCGGCGGGCCCGCCCGGCCGCCGCTGACCGCGAAGGCCGGGGTGAAGACCTGGAACGCCTGGATGGTCTGGAGCACCAGGTTGAAGAAGAGCACCGGCGAGAGCATCGGCAGCGTGATGGAGCGGAACTGCCGCCAGCGGCCCGCGCCGTCGCAGGCCGCCGCCTCGTACAGCTCGCCGGGGATCTGCTGGAGACCGGCCAGGAAGATCACCATGGGCGCGCCGAACTGCCACACCGTCAGCAGCGCGACCGTCAGCAGCGCCCAGCCGGGCTTGTTGACCCAGCCGCCGGTGTGGATGCCGATGTCGGACAGCAGGTTGTCCACCGTGCCGCCGTCGTTGAAGATCGCCCGCCAGACGAGCGCGATACTCATGGACGCGCCCAGCAGGACGGGGCGTAGAAGGCGGACCGGTAGAAGCCCTTGCCGCGCTTGACGGACTTCAGCGCCACGGCCACCGCCAGCGCCAGCGCGAGTTGCAGCGGTACGGCGACGGCCACGTACAGCAGGGTGGACCGCACCGAGCGCCAGTAGCGCGGATCCTCGGTGAACATCTGCCGGTAGTTGCGGAGTCCGACCCAGTCGGGGCTGGTGAACATGTCGTAGTCGGTGAACGACAGGTACAGCGAGACGACCATGGGCAGCAGCGTCAGCACGGCCGCGCCGAGCACCCACGGGGACAGGAACACCCAGGCGGCGCCCTGCCGTTCGCGGCGCGGGATCCGGCGGCGCGGGCCCGCGCCGTCCGCGGCGTCGGCGGGCGGGGCGGTCCGGGAGAGGTCGTGGTCATTGCCGCAGCTCCGCCTTCGCCTCGGTGATGTAGTTCTCCGCCGCCTCGCGCGGCGAGAGGCGCTCGAACGACACCTGGTCGTAGTCGCGCTGGAAGGTGGTCTGGAGGAGGTGTCACCGTTCGGCGGGGCGGGCGGCGGGTCGTCCAGCCGGTCCTCGTACTGCTTCTGGAAACCGGCGATGGTCTTGTCGAAGCCCTCCAGGGACGGCAGCACCCGCTCGCGGATGGTGTCGTTGACCGGGATGCCGCGGTTGGCGCCGAGGATCCTGCCCGCCGCCCGGTCGTTGACGAGGAAGTCGATGAAGGCGGCGGCCTGCGCCGGGTGCGGGGTCTTCGCCGAGGCGGCGACGAACATCGAGGGCTTGAAGTACGCGTCCGGCTTCCCCTTCCCGCTGGTGGGCATCGGGCCGAGGGTCAGGCTGTCGCCGACGATCGCCTGGTAACCGCTGGCGGGCGCGTCCCAGTTGAAGTCGGAGACGACCTTGCCGCGGCCGAACGGGGTGTCCTCCACCGAGCCGGTCAGCTGCGTGGTCTCCTCGGCGCTGCTCACCGCGCCCTCCCGGCGCAGCCCGTCGGTCCAGGTCCACCAGCGGGTCAGGTCGTCGGCGGTGAAGCCGAGGCCGTCTTCGGTGTAGAGGACTTGCCCTGGCCGCGCAGCCAGATCTCGAAGGTGTCCTCGCTCTGGCCGGGGTCGGTCCCGCCGGAGCGGCCCACGCCGGACTTGGCGATGACGCGCATCGCCTCGGCCCAGTCGTCCCAGGTCCAGCCGATGGTGGGCGCGGGCGCCCCGGCCTCGCGCCACAGCTCGGCGTCGTAGGCCATGCTCTCGATGCCGCGGCCCATCGGGATCGCGTACTGCTTGTCGTCCACGACGCCCGTGGCCAGCAGCCCTTGTCGATCCGGCCCGTCGTCAGCTCGTGGCGCGGGCCGAGGTCGAGCAGCACCCCGGCCCCGCGTACTGGTTGATCTGCCGGTAGTCCAGCTGCATGACGTCCGGGGCGTCGCCGCCCGCCGCCTGGGTCGCGAGCTTCTGCTTGTACGTCTCGTAGCCCGCGAACGAGGGCGAGATGCGGATGTCCGGGTGGCTCTTCTCGAACAACGCGATGGCCTGCCGGGTGCGTTCGGCCCGGTCGGGTTGCCCCACCAGGTGAACTGGAGCGTGACCTTGCCGCCCGACCCGCCCCGCCCGTCCTGGGCGCAGGCGCTGAGAACGGCACAGAGCGCGAGCGCGAGGGCCAGTGCCAGGGCACGGGACGCCTTTGTCGTGGGGCCCTGTCGGTGAGCATGCCGCGGCCGACCTCCTTTCCCTGTGGTGGTGTGTGGTTGAGGCGGGTGGGGCCGCGCCGCGGACGCGCCGGTTCGCCGGGGCGCGCTACTCGCCGTAGTACGGGAGCGTGGCGCCCGGCAGTTCGTACTCGTCGCGACGGCCGCACATGCCGTAGCCGCCGCGCCTGCTGGGTTCCGCCGCGCGGACCCGGGCGCGGGCCAGGTGGGCGGGTCGCCCGCGGCGAGCGCCGCGAGGTGGTCCCCGGTGCGGGTGGCGGCGGCGAGGGCGGCCGCGCGCCAACGGGCTCCCAGGCCGCGACCTTGGGGCCACGATCCCGGCGGCGGCCCGGTGGAAGGCGCGCAGCGGGCGCTGTCGCCGTCCGCGAGCGCCGCCCGCAGCTCCAGGTAGCCCTCGACCGCCAGGTCCCGGCGGCGGCGCGGCGGCGTCCGTCTCGGCCCCGCCGGGCCGGGCAGGGTGGCCGCCGCGGCGTACGCGTCCGGGTCGGCGAGCACCTCGGCGGGGAAGGTGAAGACCGCGTCGCCCGCCTCGGGCAGCCCGCTGTTCTGCATCAGCACGGTGACCTTGAGGCCGCCGCCCTGGACCATGCGGTGCACGGTGCCGGGCGTGAACCAGACCACCGCGCCCGGCTCCAGCGGGGTCTCGGTGTAGCCGTCCTCGACGGTCAAGGTCTGCACGGCGCCGCGGCCCGCGGTGACCACGTACGCCTCCGTGCAGGCGAGGTGGAGGTGCGGGCTGCCGCCGCAGACGCCGTCGGCCGCCTCCCACTCGTACGCGCTGATGTGGGACAGGCCGATGCCGCCGGGCAGCGGGTCATCGATGTGCTCGGCCGCCATGGCTCACCACCCGTGGGTCTTCAGGTAGTCCTCGGCCCGGTCCCGGTCCCAGGCCCCGTCGGCGACCACCACGCGGTAGCGGTAGGCGAAGCTCTCCCCGGCGGCAGCGCGAACTCCTCGAAGAACGCCCAGGAGAACGCGACGGACGGGATGGGCTCGGAGCGGACGAACCAGTGCGAGGCGTGGATGGCGTCCGCGTTCTCCGGCGCGTGCGTGAACAGCAGCGTGGAGTGCGCGTCGGTCCCGTCGTGCTCGGCGGTGAAGGCGAGCCAGGGCACGTCGGCGACCGGGGCGCCCATCAGGTCCGAGGCGCCGGTCTCGCCCTTGCCGCCGCGCCCGTCGGGGCCGAGCACGTCGCCGCCGGTGAAGTCGCGCGGGCCGCGCCAGTTGAGGCCGGTGTAGCCCGCCAGCTCGCGGCCCGCGGTGGTCGGGGAGCCGAAGTCCAGCGCCGTGTCGCGGAGGTTGGTGAGGTCGATGGACCAGTCGATGGCGTACGTGCCGGCCGCCGGGTCCACGGAGTGCACGACGACGGTACGGCGCTCCCGCGCCCACTCCTGCCCGCCGTGCTCCACCCAGGTCAGCAGCTCGGTGAAGCGCAGCGCGTCGTCGGTGACCTCGAACGCCTCGAAGCCGTCGTGGCGCATCGAGCCGACGCGCTCGTCCACGTGCTGGTACCCCGCTCGGGGCCGAGGTAGGAGTTGCCGCCCCAGAAGTTCTGGCCCGACAGGTGACTGGCCGTCATCTGCAAGCCCTTGTGCCAGCGGTGGTCGCTGGGCCGGTAGCCGCTGACCGGACTGCCGGCGAGGGTGCGCAGCGGGTGGACGTACGGCTTGCGCGCCTCGAAGACCTCCGGGTCCGGGGCGTAGACGTAGGCGAGCAGTTCGACGCCGCCCGCGCTGACCGATATGCGTTCGCCGTGGGTGTGGGTGACCGTGATGCGCGAGGTCATGGGTGGGTCAGCTCTCCTTCTTCGGTGCCCAGTCGGGGTGGTCTCCGTGCATGGCCGCGTAGTACGGGTCGTCGGGGTGATCTCACCGGCGAGGACCGGGCGCCCGGTGAAGGCCGACTTGTACAGGGCGGCGAGGAACTCCAGGGTGCGGCGGGCGTCGGGGCCGCTGCCCGGCGGCCGGACGCCGTCCCGCACCGCGTCGAGCAGGCCGGTCAGCTGCGCGGCGTGCGAGCTGGGCAGGTCGGCGGCGGGGTGCGCCAGCGCTCGGTGCGCGCGGTGTCCTCCCGCACGTGCGGGGCGGGGTGTACACCCAGTCCTCGTTGCGGTGGCCGTACAGGTGGGTCAGCTCCACCGTGGCGTCGGCGCAGTCGATCCGGATCCGGCTGACCTCGTCGGGCGAGAGCACGCTGTTGACGACGGTGGCCACGGCGCCGCTCGCGAACCGCACCAGCGCGGTGGAGACGTCCTCGCTCTCCACGTCGTGCACCAGCCGCCCGGCCATGCCGCGCACCTCGGCCCAGTCCCCGAGCAGGTGGAGCAGCAGGTCGATCTGGTGGATGCCGTGGCCCATGGAGGGGCCGCCGCCCTCGCTGTCCCACCGGCCGCGCCAGGGCACGGCGTAGTAGGCGGTGTCGCGGTACCAGGTGGTCTGGCAGTGGGCGACCAGGGCGCGCCGAGTTCGCCGGAGGCCAGCAGGGCGCGGGCGTGCTCGGCGCCGGAGCCGTAGCGGTGCTGGAAGACCACCGAGGCGTAAGGACCGGACCGGCCGCTGCCGTCGGGTCGGCCGTCTCCGCCGCCGCTATCGCGTCGTACTCGGCGAGGGTCAGGACCAGCGGCTTCTCGCACAGCACCCAGGCGCCGGAGCGCAGGGCGGCCACGGTCTGCTCGCGGTGCAGGGAGGGCGGGTGCCGATCAGGACCAGCTCGGGGCGCTCGGCGGCGAGCATGGCGTCCAGGTCCTGGTATCCGGTGACGTCGAACGCGGCGTCCCCGGCCGCCGCGGCGGCGCGGAACGCGGTGAGCCGGTCGGCGTCGACGTCGACCGCCGCGACGAGGTCGACCCGGTCGGCGTGCTCGGCCAGGGCGGGCAGATGGCTGCCGGTGACGATGCCGCCGGTCCCGACGACTGCCGTGCGGATACGGGTGCTGGCTGCGGCCATGAAGGCGGCTCCTTCGAGGGTAAGCGCTTGCCATACGGACCCTAGAGTGACCTCTTATGACCGGACAAGACCCCGGCGCCGAGGAAAACCGGATCGCCTCCGCCCGCGCGCGTGCGCCGTCCGCGCGACCGGTGACGGTGCCCTGCGCCCACCCGTGCGGTGAGAACATGTACGGCATCCCGGCGGCCCGCTCGGAGCCCGGCTCGGCGACCATCAACGGAGGAAGATCATGGCAGTGACCCTGGCGGACGTCGCGGCACGCGCTCGGGTCTCGGCGGCGACCGTCTCGCGCGTGCTCAGCGGCAACTACCCGGTGGCGGAGACCACCAGGGCGCGGGTACTGCGCGCGGTGGACGAGCTGGAGTACGTGGTCAACGGTCCGGCAAGCGCTCTCGCCGCGTCGTCCTCGGATCTGGTCGGCGTGCTCGTCAACGACATCGCGGACCCTTTCTTCGGCATCATCGCCGGGGCCGTGCAGGCGGAGATGGGCAACTCGCGCGGCCCGTCCGGGGTTTCGGACCGGATCGGCGAGAAACTGGCCGTGATCTGCAACACCGGGGCTCCCGGAGCGCGAGCTGAACTACCTCACGCTCCTCCAACGGCAGCGCGCCGCCGCCGTGGTGCTCACCGGCGGCGCGGTCGAGGACCCCGAGCACGCGGCGGCGGTGAACGGCAAGGTGGCGCGGCTGGCCGCGTCCGGCACCCGGATCGTGCTGTGCGGGCGCCCGCCGGTCGACAGCGCCGTGACGCTGACCTTCGACAACCGCGGCGGCGCGCGGCGGCTGACCGAGCATCTGCTGACGCTGGGCCACCGCCGGATCGGCTACGTCGCGGGGCCCGCGGAGCGCACCACGACCCGGCACCGGCTGGAGGGCCACCGCGCGGCGCTGACGGCGGCGAGGCTGGAGGGACGCCGAGCGGCTCACCGTCCACGGGCTGTACGACCGGGCGTCCGGCTACGACGCGACCCTCGAACTGCTCCGCAGGGACAAGGGGTTGACGGCGGTGGTCGCCGCGAACGACACGATCGCGCTCGGTGTCTGCGCGGCCCTGCGCGACCAGGGGCTGAGCATTCCACGGGACGTGTCGGTCGCGGGCTTCGACGACCTGCCGTTCAGCGCGGACGCGGTGCCCGCGCTGACGACGGTGCGGCTGCCGCTGCACGAGGCGGGAGCGCGGGCCGGGCGGCTGGCGCTCGGCCGCGAGGCGGAGCCGCCGGGCGGGTGGCGATGGTGCGGGCGGACCTGATGGCGCGCGCGTCCACGGCGCCGCCGCGGGGTGAACGGCCGTCCTTAAGGGGCGTACCGGTGCCATGGCCGCCTTAAGGGCAAGCCCCGGGCGGACGACGGCTCGTACGACGCCTGCCGTGCGGCGAGGATAGGGGCGTGAGCCCTCCTTTCCTGGTCCGAGAACGACCGCCCCACTCGGCCCGCTGGCATTCCGAGAACGGCAGCCCGCCGCCCCGGCACGTGGTCACGGCCGACGACCGCATGACCGCCGACGCCGCCTTCCGGCTGGCCCGCGCGGGCACCGGCCTGCTGTGGCGCGGCGACTTCCACGGCGCGCGGCAACTGCTGAGCGCGCTGGGGCGGCGGGCCGACCGCGAGACGCTGCGGGCCGAGGGGCGAAGCGGACCACCCGGCCGCCCGCCGAGGCGTTCCACCTGCACCGGCAGGCGCAGGCGCGGCGGGCCCGGCTGCTGGGCACGCTGCTGGTGCCGCTCGACCCCGACCTGTCCGTGCCGCTGCGCAGGGCGCCCGACGTGCGGGAGGCGCTGACGGCGGCGTACGGCCCGGCGGACGGACCGGCGGTCACCTCGCTGCGCGAACTCCTCGGCGTGGTCGGCGCCCACGAGTGGCGCCGCAAGGGCGTACCGGTCCCGGCGCTCGGCGGGGACCGGATCCACCCGCACTACGGGTGTTCTCGCCGGTCCGCGGCGAGTACGTCGACCTGGTGGCCCGCGCCCGCTGCCCGGCACCCGGCTGGCGTTCGACATCGGCACCGGTACGGGCGTACTGGCCGCGGTGCTGGCGCGGCGCGGCGTCGGGCGGGTGGTGGCCACCGACCAGGACCAGCGGGCGCTGGCCTGCGCCCGGGAGAACGTGGCGCGGCTGGAGGTACCGGTGGAGGTCGTGGCGGCGAACCTCTTCCCCGGGGCCGCGCGCCGCTGGTGGTGTGCAACCCGCCGTGGGTCCCGGCGCGGCCCACCTCGTCCGTCGAGGCGGCGGTCTACGACCCGGGCGGCCGGATGCTGCGCGGCTTCCTGTACGGGCTCACGGAGCATCTGACGCCGGACGGCGAGGGCTGGCTGATCATGTCCGACCTCGCCGAACACCTCGGGCTGCGCGCGCCGGACGAACTGCCCGCGACCATCGCGGCGGCGGGCCTGCGGGTGGTGGACCGGCTGGAGACCCGGCCCACGCACCCGCGCGCCGCCGATCCTGACGACCCCTGCACGTGGCGCGCGGCGGAGGTCACCTCGCTGTGGCGGCTGGCCCCGGCCTGAGGCCATCTCCGCTCACCCGGAGTCCCCGCGTCTCCGCGATCCCCGGGGCTTCCTCGACCCCGGAGTCCCCGCGTCTCCGCGTTCCCCGGGCCGGTCGTTTCTCCGGGCCGGTTATTCCTCCGCGTCGCGGACCAGCAGCGCGATCTGCACCCGGTTCTCGACGGCCAGCTTGGCGAACAGGCTCCCGATGTGCGCCTTGACGGTGGCGACGCTGATGTGCAGCCGCTGGGCGATCTCGGGTTGCCGAGCCCGTCGGCGACGGCCCGCGCGGTGTCGAGTTCCCGCCCGGTCAGCACGGACAGCTGCTTCCGCGCGGCGTCGCGGGACGAGTCGCGGGCGTGGGAGGACTGGGGCCCGGTGGCCGCGGCGATCACCCGCGCCGTGGCCGCCGGGGACAGGACGGGGTTGCCGTCCGCGACGGTGCGCACCGCGTCGATGATCTGCGGCGGCGGGATGTCCTAGGACGAACCCGAGCGCTCCGGCGCGCAGCGCGCCGAGCACCAGGTCGTCGGAGTCGAACGTGGTCAGCATGAGCACCCTGGGCGGTGCCGGTCGGCCGAGGAGTTCCCGGGTCGTGGCGAGACCGTCGCGGCCGGGCATCCGTACGTCCATCAGGACGACATCCGGCCGGTGTTCGTCGACCACGGTGAGCGCGGTGTCCCCGTCGGGCGCCTCCGCGACGACGGTCAGGTCCGGCTCGCCCTCGATGACGAGGCGCAGCGCCATCCGCACCAGCTGTTCGTCGTCGACGATGACGACACGCACCGGCTCTCGCTCGCTGTCCACTCATGCTCTCTTTTCAAGGGTGTGCTCGGGCCAGGGCAGTTGTGCGGTGAGGACGTATCCGCTGTCGCGCGTCGGACGGTGGTCGAGTTCGCCTCCGGCGAGGCCGACGCGTTCGGCGAGACCGAGCAGGCCGAAGCCCGACGCGGGCCTCCGCGAAGTCGTCGCGGAGGCCGGGGAGTTGCGGACGCCGACGCTCAGCCCGGCGCCGGGCGCTCCGTCGAGGGTGACGTGCACGTGCGCGCCAGGGGCGTGCTTGGCGGCGTTGGTCAGCCCCTCCTGGACGACGCGGTAGCAGGTCCGCCCGACGATGTCGGACGGCGTTTCCGTCACGGTGGTGGTGAGCGTGACGTCCAGGCCGGACGCGCGGGCGTCCGCCACCAGTTCGGGGACGCGGTCCAGGGAGGGCTGCGGCGGTTCCGGCCGATCCGGGTCGGCCCGGAGCACGCCGAGGACGTCCCGTAGTTCCTCCAGCGCCTGGTGTGAGCCGTCGGCGATGCCGCGGACCAGCACACGGTTCTCCTCGGGACTCAGATCGCCGCGGTGGCCCAGCACTCCGGCCTGCATGGCGACCAGGGAGATCCGGTGCGCGAGCACGTCGTGCATCTCGCGGGCGATCCGGTTCCGCTCCAGGGCCCGCGCCTGCGGCGCGTGCCGCCTGTTCCCGTTCCGCGCTCTCCGCCCGGTCGCGCAGGGACCGCACTTCGACGCGGCGTGCGCCGACGCCCACGCCCACGGCCACCGCGATGCACGCGGTGAGCGCCGGACGGCCACGAGCCACGGGGAGCCGGGCGACACCTCCACCGGATACAGCCCGACGGTGAACTGCGACGCGGTCACGTAGGCCAGCACGACGGACCCGATCTCCACCGGACGGCGCCGCGTGGAGATCGAACCGAGCGCCAGGAGCGCGGCGCCGGTGGCGAGTGTCGACATGGTCGCGCCGATCACGACCGTCATGGCGACGGCGAGCGGGCACCGCCGCCGCCACAGGAGCGCCGTCAGGCAGCCGACGGCCACCAGTGGATCACCGGTGAGGAACCAGGCGCCCGTCTCGTTCGCCTGCCACCGCAGCACCACGCCGGACTGGAGCCAGAAGGACAGGCCCAGTGCCCCGGCCGCCAGCAGCCGCCATGTCTGCTGCCACCTTCCGAGCCGTGGCGCGAGGTCCGTATGCACCGGGCCAGTATCGCCAAGCCGTGCGGCCGACGCGTCAGCCCGGAGGCCGTCGCGACTTAGACCAGGGTCCAATCCCCACCCGGCCTTCAGGCGGAGCCGGGCGCTGGGCGCGGAGCGCCCAGGAGGTGGGCCCGGAGGCGGGCCCGGGGCGGGCCCGGGAGGCGGGCCCGGGGCGGGCCCGGGAGGCGGGCCCGGGAGGCGCGTCGAACCGTCGGCAGGGGAACCCGCCCTGGCATCATTCCGGCACAGCAACCGCTTACCGTCTCACCACCCCGGAGCCGACATGAAGTTCGCCTTCTCCACCCTCGGCGTACCTGGACTGCCCCTGCGCGAGGTCGCCCGGCTGGCCACCGACCACGGTTACGACGGCGTCGAACTGCGCGCCCACCCGAGGAGCCGGTGCACCCCGGCCTCGGCCCCGCCGAACGGGAGCGGGCCGCCGCCGAGTTGGCCGAGGCGGGTGTGGAGGTCTGCGGGTCGCGGGCTACGTGCGGTCGCGGCGGCGGGCGACGACGCACCCGTCCTGGCCGGGCTGCGGGAGTTGCTGGAGCTGGCGCGCGACCTCGGCGCGGGCGGCGTGCGCGTCTTCCCGGCGGCGGCGACCAGCCGCCGGAGGAGGCCGACGCGAACGCCGCCCGGCGGCTGGCGCGGTCGCGCCGTACGCGAACGACCTGGGCGTCCGGCTGTTGCTGGAGACCCATGACTCGCACCGCACCGGCGCCGACGCGGCCCGGGTGCTGGGGCCCGTGGGGCACCTCAGCGTCGGGGCGATCTGGGACGTGATGCACCCTGGCTGGGCGGCGAGCGCCCGGCAGCCTCGTACGCCGCGCTCGCCCCGCACCTGGGCTACGTGCAGGTCAAGGACATCGCGTCGGCCGAGGACACCACGCCGCTCGGGCTGGGCGCGGGCATGCTGCCGCTGGCCGAGTGCGTGGGGCTGGCGCTCGCCGACGGCTGGGACGGCTGGCTGTGCTGGGAGTACGAAGCGGTGGTATCCGCGGGCCGCGGAGTTGCCGGGCTGCTGGGCGCGGGACGCGCACATGGGGCGGTTGGTGGCCGGGGCCTGAGCCGCGCTGAGCTGAGTTGAGCTGAGCTGAGACCACCGGTACGGGAGCGGGCCGGTACGGGAGCGGGCCGGTACGGGAGCGGGCGCGGGAGCGCGTGGGCGCCGGGGCGCGGGGACGCAGGGCACGGCGGACGCGGCGAGCGCAGGGCGCAGCGAGCGCAGCGGACACGGCAGGCGCGGCGAGCGCGGGACACGGGACGCGGCAGGCGCAGGGACACGGGACGCAGCGGGCGCGGGACACAGGGACGCGGCAGGCGCAGGGACACGGGACGCAGCAGGCGCGGGGACACGGGACGCAGCGGCGCAGGGACGCAGCAGGCGCAGGGACACAGCGAGCCAGGACACGGCGGACGCAGCGAGCGCAGGAGCGCAGCGAGCGCGCAACGAGCGCGGCGACGCAACGAGCGCAGCGGACACAGCGGACACGGCGAAGCGCAGCGGACACGGCAGGCGCAGCGGACACGCAACGCAGCGGACACGGCGGACACGGCGAACGCAGCGGACACGGCAGGCGCAGCGGACACGGCGAGCGCAGCGGACACGGCGGACACGGCGAGCGCGGCGGACACGGCAGGCGCGGCGGGCGCCGCGCGCGGCTCCGCGCACGGTTCGGTGGCGCGGCGGCCACCGCGCTCGGCTACGCCTCCTCCGCCCTGTCGCAGCAGATCGCCAAGCTGGAGCGGGAGGGCCGGGACGGCGCCGGAGGAGCGGCGCGGGCGGCCCGCCGGGCGGCTGGTGAGGGCGCGTTCGCGTCGGCGGCGCGCGGGCCGACGCCCGTGGCGCTGGCCGAACTGGCACGGCGTCACCCGGCGTTGGGCGCTCGACTGATCGAGGTGGGCCCTCATCTGTCGGTGGACCCGGTGGCGCGGGGCGTGATCGGCACGGCCGTCGCGTACGACGGGGACGCCGCGCCGATGGCCGCCCCGAGGGCCTCGAACGCGCGGAGATCGGCGAGGACCGGTGCGACCCGCCCGTACCGTCGGGGCATCCGCTGACGGCGCGCGCCGAGGGCGGTCCGGTGCGCCGGGCGTGGCCGCGGGAGCCGCGGTGGATCCGTCAGCCTCCGGGGTCGGTGCGCCACGACTGGCTGGTACGGACGCCGCGCGCCTCCGGGGACGAGCCGGACCTCGTCGGTCAGGCGGCCGAGAACCACACCCGGATCGCTGTGGTCGCGGCCGGGTTGGGGCCGCTTCGATGCCCCGGCCGGGCGCGGCCCGCCGCCCGCCGGGCGCTGGCGCCGCCGCTGGAGCCGGTGCCCGGACGGCGGTCGTACGTGTTCTGGCGTACCGGCGCCGCGCGCCGTCCGGCGATCGCGGAGAGCGTGCGGGCGCCGTGCGAGGCGTGGCCGCGGCGCACCGGCTGACCGGGCAAGACGCGCCACGCGCGCGGTGGCGCGTTCGGCCCCGCGCCGGAACCGCGCCGGAGCGCACGCCGTCCCACAGGCGTGCCGCTGGGGAGTCAACGGCAGGCGGTGTCGGCCTCGTTACTGGCTGCGTCGTCGACCCACCCTCTCCGCCGCCTGCCCGCCACGGCACCCGTCGCCGACGCCGGCCCTCTCACCTCGGCGTCGGCGGCGGCTCCGCCGCGTGCGTACGCACCGTACGCACGGTGTGACCTGGCGTACGTACGCCCCGGCGGGCCAATCTGGGTTTATGCAGGTATCGACCCTCTTGTCCGGCGCTGTCGGAACGTGTGCGCTGCTGCTGTCACTGACGGGCTGTCAGCCCGGTGCGGGCGACGGGAGTCCGGCCCCGGCCCAGCGCGTCCGGCTACGGCGCGGTCTTCCTGGGCACCGGCGATTGCAGCAGCCGGGGCGGTGTGACCGTGGTGGAGGTGCCGTGCGCCAGCGAACGGGCCGTGGCCGGGTCCTGGCGCGCTATCTGCGCGAGAACGGCGGGCAGCGGGCGCCGGGGTGGCCTGTCCGGCGGCCACCGACTTCGTGCTGCACATCAGCGGGTGCGGCGCGACGGTTACGCCTGCATGCGCAATCTGGAGCCGCCGCACCGGGCGACCCGGGCCGGGGCGGCGGGCCGCGCACGGTGGTGGGCGACTGCGTCTACGACGCGGACCGGGGCGAGGTGCGGGAGACGGCGTGCGACGGATCGGGCGCGCGGGCCCCGCGGTTCAAGGTGGCCGCGACGGTCGGGCGGCGCGGCGACTGCCCGCCCGCGACGGCGCTGTACATACAGCTCGGCGGCGGGCACCCATAGGTGCGCCCGCCGCCTGGGCTGACGGCAGGTCACCGGCGGCGGGCGCCGGAAGCCCTCCCGCGGGCGCCGGAAGCCCTTCCTCGCGCGCCGGAAAACCGGGAACGCCCGCCGCCGGAAGCGGGCCGGGCGGAGCCCGGGGCACCGCCCGGCGGTGGATCAGGGCCGCAGCGCGGGCTCGCGCTCGGCGCTCTCGCGGTCCAGCCGCGCGTCGTACGGGGCCAGCGGTTCGGCGACGGCGTCGCCCTCACGGACCGCCGCCGGTGCCACCCCGGCCCACCGCAGGACCTGCTCGGTGGCCTTGGCCTTCTGGTCGGCCCGCAACTGCTCGATGCCGGAACCGTGGTTGCCACCGGGGCGGTGAAGACGTAGCTGTCCTTCGCGCCCTTGCCGAGCCGGAACGGCTCCGCGCCCACGGGTCGTTCTGCCCGTAGACGAAGAGCATCTGCCGGGCGTCGTGGCGCACCCAGCGGTCGACGTCGCGCATCGCGCCCGCCCGGAAGGTCATGGGGATGTCACGCGGGACGTAGGTGCGCGGCGCGTAGATGCCGGGGTAGCGCAGCAGGTCCTTCAGGTGGGGCGTGGCGAAGGTGGGCGAGCCGAGCTGGGTGCCCGCCTGGTAGTAGTACGGCGTGTAGGTCTCCAGGCCCTGGTCGGTGTAGGCGGAGAAGCCGGAGATGTCGTCGATGAAGCCGTACAGCTCGTCGGTGGAGGCGGTGGCCGCCGGGACGTCGGCGCACTCGGACTCCAGGTGGTACTGCCAGAAGGCCCACACCAGGTCCAGCACGACGTTCTCGTACGCCTTGTCGGCGCTGCCGACGACCTCGAAGGTCTGGCCCTCGCCGTCGGCCCACTCCTGGTAGCGGTCCACGATCTCGTCGCGGCGCACCAGGGCCTCGCGCTGTACGGCGTCGAGCCGGGTGCGGCACTCCGCGGTGCCGACGGTGGCGAAGAAGCGGTCGTACGCCGAGTCCTCGTCGTTGTCGACGTCGTTGGGCGCGACGTAGGCGACCGTGCCGTTCATGTCGTGGGGTAGAAGCGGCGGTAGTACGTAGCCGTCATACCGCCCTTGCTGCCGCCGGTGGCCAGCCAGTGCTCGCCGTAGAGGGGCTTGAGCGCCCGGTAGAGCCGGTGCTGGTCGCTGGCCGCCTGCCAGATGTCGAGCTTGGACCAGTCGGCGGGATTCGGCCGGGAGGGATGAAGTAGCGGTACTCCAGGGAGACCTGGTTGCCGTCGACGATGCGGGTGGGCTCGCTGCGGCCGGGGTGGTGCTGACGTTGTAGCCGGAGGTGAAGAACACCGTCGGCCGGTCCGTGGACTTGTGGAGCAGGGTGAACCGCTGCTCGAAGCTGCCCTTGTCGGGGTGGCGGTGGTCCACGGGCTGCTCGTAGGTCAGGACGAGGTAGCGGTAGCCCTCGTAGGGCTTCTCCTCGACGAAGCTCATCCCCGGTATTCGCAGGATCCGTTCCTTGATGTCGGGCTCCCCGCCGGTCGCCGCGCCCGCGGAGGCGGTGCCGGCGCCCACACCGACGGTGCCCACGAGCACAACGAGCGACAGGAACCATCTGAGCACCTTGCGCATTCGCCCTCCACTTGAGTCCTGTGTCGTCCCACAGATCGCGGTGAACTTATCCGGACACATGGGGAGCCGCCAACCCCAGTAACAGCCGGACGAATACGCAGAGTTGTGTTCCGCCCTCTTTCGTAGCGGCGTGTGATGGCCCATGCTGCTTATATGGACCGAGACGAACGGCACGAACGCAGTGAACGGGCCGAGCGGCTGACGCAGTACCTGACCGAGTTGCAGGACCGGATAGACCCGCGCTCCCTGGAGTTGCTCATGCGGCTGCTCCGTGAGTTGAGCGCTTCCCCGCCGCGCGGGAGGCACGTACGAGCTGGGCATGGGCGCGGAGGAGAAAGAGCTGTTCACGCCTGCTTTGCAGGCCGAACTGCTGGTGCTTTCGGGTTGCTCACGGCACAGGACGAACGGGTCGTGGTCGACCTCGGGGACACCCGCACACCCAGGGCATGAAGGTGCGGCCGCCCGGGAGCGCGCGGACGATCCGGACTTCCTGCACCACCACAAGCAGCGGCTGGCGGCCGAGGCGGAGCAGCGCGAGCGCGACCGCCGCGAGGTGGAGGGCATAGCGCGTGCCAGCGGAATGGAGCCGTGATGCCACTCTCAGTAACGGCACGCACTCACAGAGCGTAGTAGCCATTACTGCGGAGAGTAGCGAAACCGGGCTTAGGCCACGGCGGGCGTCACCTCGCCCGTGAACGTGCGCCACAGCTCGGCGTACCGCCCGCCCGCGCGACCAGTTCCTCGTGCGTGCCGTCCTCGACCACACGGCCGTGGTCCAGGACCACCACACGGTCGGCGCGGGCAGCGGTGGTGAGCCGGTGCGCCACGACCAGGGTGGTGCGCTTGCCCGCCAGCCGGTCGGTCGCCTGGTTGACCAGCGCCTCGGTGGCCAGGTCGAGCGCCGCGGTGGCCTCGTCGAGCAACAGGATGTCGGGGTCGACCAGTTCGGCGCGCGCCAGCGCGATCAGCTGCCGCTGCCCGGCGGACAGATTGCGCCCCGTTCGGTGACCTCGTGCAGGTAACCCCGTCGAGCGTCGCGACCATGGCGTGCGCGCCGACCGCTCGCGCCGCCGCCTCCACCTCGGCGTCGGTGGCGTCCGGACGCCCGTAGGCGATGGCGTCGCGGACGGTGCCGGGGAAGAGGTACGGCTCCTGCGGGACGACCCCAGACGGCGCCGGTAACCGGTCAGATCCAGCTCGCGCAGGTCCTCGTCGTCCACGAGCACCGCTCCCGACGACGGGTCGTAGAACCGGGCCACGAGCTTCACCAGCGTCGACTTGCCCGCGCCCGTCTCGCCCACGAAGGCGACGGTCTGCCCGGCGGGGACGCGCAGGTCGATCCCGGACAGGGCCTCCTCCGCCTCGCCCTCGGCCGTGCCGTACCGGAACCGCACGTCCTGGAAGGCGACCTCACCGCGCAGGGCGCGCACCGCGCGGGCTCGGCCGCCGCCGGTATGCTCGTCGGCTCGCGCAGCAGCTCGGTGATGCGGCGCAGTGACACCGTCGCCTGCTGGTAGCCGTCGAAGACCTGGGAGAGCTGCTGCACGGGCGCGAAGAACAGGTCGATGTAGAGCAGGTACGCCACGAGCGCACCAGCCGTCAGCGTGCCGTCGCTCACCCGCCCGGCGCCGACGATCAGCACCAGCGCGGCGGCCACGGAGGACAGCAGCTGCACGAACGGGAAGTAGACCGAGATCAGCCACTGTCCGCGCACCCGCGCCTGCCGGTAGCCGTCGCTGCGCCGGGCGAAGCGCTCGCGCCCGGCGCGCTCCCGCGGAACGCCTGCACGACCCGCAGCCCGGCCACGCTCTCCTGGAGGTCGGCGTTGACGGTGCTCACGCGCTCGCGCGCCAGCTCGTACGCCCTGACGCTGTGGCGCCGGAAGAAGACGGTGCCGACCACCAGGATGGGCAGGGTCGCGAACACCACCAGCGCCAGCTCGACATCGATGACGAGGAGCGCGACGAGGATGCCGAGGAAGGTCAGCACGCTGACGACGGCGGTGACCAGACCGGTCTGGAGGAAGCTCGTCAGGGCGTCGACGTCGGTGGTCATCCGCGTCATGATCCGGCCGGTCAACTCGCGCTCGTAGTAGTCCAGTCCGAGCCGCTGCAACTGGGCGAAGATCTTGACGCGGAGGGCGTAGAGCACGCGCTCGCCGGTCTTGCCGGTCAGCCAGGTCTCGCCGATCTGCGCGGCCCACTGGCCGATCACCACGAGCAGCGCGAGGGCGGAGGCGGCCCACACGGCCCCGAGGGCGGGCGCTGGACGCCCTGGTCGATGCCGTGCCGGATGAGGACGGGCAGCAGCAGCCCGGCGAACGCGTCGAGGGCGACCAGCAGCAGACCGAGAGCGAGGGCCGCCCGAAGCCGCGCAGCAACTCGCGCAGCCCGTACGCCTTCTCGGGCCGGGCGGCCCGCCCTCGTCGACGTCGGGGGTGTCGGTGGCGGGCGGCAGGGCGGCGACCTTGGCGAGCAGTTCGGGCGTGGCGGGCATGCCCGCCACGGCGGCGGCCGTCATCGAACGCGGGGCACCGCTGGTGCCCGCGGTGTCGGCCCCGCGCCGCGCGCGAGCCATCCTCGACACCGGCGTCGGCCCGTACCCACAACTCGGGTGTGACACCCCGGTGCGCCGGGACGGCGGACGCGGCCTCGGACGCGGCGCCCGGGGTGGGGCGGGCGCGGCCTCGGACGCGGACGCGGGCTCGGCGCCCGGGGACGGGGTGGGCGCCGCGTCAGGTTCCAGCGACGGTGCCGAGAGCGCCTCCGCACGCGCGGACAGCGCGGGCGCGACGGACGCGGCCCGGCGGGCGCGGGCTCTGCGGGCGTGGGCTTGGGCTCGGCGCCCGGGGGCGCGGCGGGCGTGGGCTCGGACGCGGGCTCGGGCGCGGCGCCCGGGGCGGGCGGGCGCGGCCTCGGACGCGGCCTCGGGCTCGGCGCCCGGGGACGGGTGGGCGCCGCGTCAGGTTCCAGCGACGGTGCCGAGAGCGCCTCCGCACGCGCGGACAGCGCGGCGCGACGGACGCGGCCCGGCGGGCGCGGGCTCTGCGGGCGTGGGCTTGGGCTCGGACGCGGGCGCGACGGGCGGCGGCAGCAGCAGGCCGTGGCCGACGCCTCCCGTCGGAGGCGGCGAACGCCGTGAAGGCGGCGGGCGCGCCGGGCGGACCGGCCGCTCGCGGCGTCGTCCCGGCCCTCCCCGACGGCGCGGCGGCGGCCTCGTCGGCGCGGGCACCGACCGCGTCGGCGCGGGCACCAGCTTCATCGGCGCGCGCACCGACCGCGTCGGCGCGGGCGACGGCCTCGTCGGCGGCGCGGCCCGCCGGGTCGCGGGGTGCCGCCCAACTCGTCCGGGTCGGTGAGTAGATCGCGGTAGAGCGCGCAGCGCTCCGTCAGCTCCTCGTGGGTGCCGACGTCCGCGAGACGGCCGCCGTCGAGGACCGCGATCCGGTCGGCGAGCGCGAGCGTGGAGAGGCGGTGGGCGATCAGCAGGGTCGTCCGCCCCGCCATCACGCCCCGCAGCGCCTCGTGGATCTCGTGCTCGACCCGCGCGTCCACCGCCGAGGTGGCGTCGTCGAGGACCAGCAGCCGGGGTCGGTCAGGATGGCGCGGGCCAGCGCCATGCGCTGGCGCTGGCCGCCGGAGAGGGTCAGGCCCTGCTCGCCGACCTCGGTGTCGTACCCTCGGGCAGCTCCGATATGAAGCCGTCGGCCTGCGCGGCGCGCGCGGCCCGGATCCGCTCCTCGGTCGCGTCGGGCGCCCGTACGCGAGGTTGGCGCGCACGGAGTCGGAGAACAGGAAGCTGTCCTCGGGCACGAGGCCGATCGCGGCGCGCAGCGAGTCGTAGGTCAGCTCGCGCACGTCGTGGCCGCCGACGCGCACGGCCCCGCCGTCACGTCGTAGAACCGCGGCAGCAGCATCGACAGCGTGGACTTCCCGCTGCCGGAGGCGCCGACGACGGCGAGGGTCTCGCCGGGTGCGATCCGCAGGGAGATGTCGTCGAGGACGGGGCGGTCCGGGTCGTAGCCGAAGGTGACGTGGTCGAACTCGACCGTCGCGGGCGCGTCCTCGGGCAGCTCGCGGGCGTCGGGCGCCTCGGCGATGGCCGGTTCGGTGTCGATCAGCTCGAAGACGCGCTCGACCCCGGCCCGCGCCTGCTGTCCGACGGTCAGCATGACCGTGAGCATGCGGACCGGGCCGACGAGCTGCGCGAGGTAGGTCGAGAAGGCGACGAACGTGCCCAGGGTGACCTGGCCCGGGTCGCCATCCAGCCGCCGAGGGCGAGCATGGCGACCTGCCCGAGGACGGCACGGCCTGGAGGGCCGGGGTGTAGCGCGAGTTGAGCCGCACCGTGCGCACGCGGGCGGCGAACAGCCTGCGGCCGACCTCGCGGAGCTTGCCGGTCTCCTGCTCCTCCTGCCCGAAG
Source organism: Streptomyces sp. M19 (assembly GCA_038070365.1). GTDB lineage: Bacteria > Actinomycetota > Actinomycetes > Streptomycetales > Streptomycetaceae > Streptomyces. The sequence goes on from JAMYWE010000001.1 coordinate 3,194,128, forward strand.
CCCTTGACCACCCGCACGCCGGTCACCGCGCCGTCGACGACCCGGCGACGGCCGCCGCCTGCCCTGCGCGTACCAGGTCGCGGGGAACAGGCGTCTGCGGCTGCGCGAGGCGAGGAACCACAGGGCGGGGCGACCGCGAGCGCGACGACGGTCAGCAGCGGGGACAGCACGGCCATCACGACGAGCGAGATAACGAACAGGAGCACGTTGCCGATCATCACCGGCAGCATGAACAGCAGGCCTTGGATCAGCTGGAGGTCGCTGGTGGCCCGGCCCACGACCTGGCCGGTGTTCAGCTCGTCCTGGCGCTTGCCGTCGAGCCGCGAGAGCGCCGCGAACATCTCCGTGCGCAGGTCGTGTTGGACGTCGAGGGCGAGCCGCCCTCCGTAGAAGCGCCGCACGTACGCCAGCCCGTACACCACGACCGCCGCGATGACGAGGAGCGCGGCCCAGGGGCGAGCGGCCGGTCGTGGTCGACGATCACGTCGTCGATGATCAGCTTCGGCACGAGCGGAACGAGGGCGGTGACGGCCATTCCGGCGAGCGAGGCGCCGAGGGCGAGCAGCACACCGCGGCGGTACCGCCAGCAATAGGCGGTCAGCCGCCGTGCCCATCCCTGTCCCGTGTCCGACACCGATGACCTCCCGTTTCCGTCTGCTACCGGAAGTCACCAACGCGTCGGCGTTCGGATTTCATCCTGCCGCAACAAAACCCATCCGATAGGCGGACAGGTGTACGACCCTCGCCCTAGGCAGCGGCGGCCCCGGCACCACTGGCGCGGGGCGCCCGCCGCCGCCTCGGCCTCGTCCTCCGCCGGGGCGGTGACCTCCGCGCACGCCGCGGACAGCTCGTCCAGCCCGAGCCCGAGGACTCCGGCCAGCGTGGCGATGGTGAAGAAGGCGGGCGTCGGGGCCCGGCCGGTCTCGATCTTGCGCAGGGTCTCCGCGGAGACCCCGGCGCGGGTGGCGATCTCGGTCATGCTGCGCTCGCCGCGGGCCAGGCGCAGCAGCGCGCCGAGGTGGCGACCGCGCTCGCGCTCCAACGGGGTGAGAGGAGTTCGAACCATGACCGTGATACTAATACCGGTATAAGAATTGGAATCAGGAGGTAGCTGTTCATGGTGGAGATCAAGACCGACACGGCGCTCGACGCCATGCGGGAGTCGGGCCGGGTCGTGGCCCGCGCGCTGGCCGCCGCGCGGAACGCGGCGGCGGTCGGCGTCACACTCGCCGACCTGGACGAGGTGGCCCGGGCGTACTGCGCGAGGCGGGGCCGACTCGCCGTTCCTCGGCTACCGCCCGCACTTCGCGTCCACCCCTTCCCCGCCGTGATCTGCGCCTCGGTCAACGACGCGATCGTCCACGGCATCCCGGACGACTACCGGCTGCGCGACGGCGACCTGGTGAGCATCGACGGCGGCGCGATCCTCGACGGCTGGTCCGGCGACGCCGCCATCAGCTTCATCGTGGGCACCCCGCCCGGCCGACCAGCGGCTGATCGAGACCACGGAAGCGGCGCTGTGGGCCGGTATCGAGGCGGCCGTCGCCGGGGCGCGGACGGGCGACATCGGGCACGCCGTCGGGACCGTCGGGCGCTCCGCGGGCTACGGGATCATGGACGACTTCGGCGGCCACGGGATCGGCCGCAGCATGCACGAGGACCCGCCGGTGCCCAACGAGAGCCAACCGGGCCGTGGTTACCCGCTGAGGCACGGGCTGGTCCTGGCCATCGAGCCGATGTTCCTGGCGGGCGGCAAGGACGCGTACGTCACCGACGCCGACGGCTGGACGCTGCGGACGGCCGACGGCGGCCGGGCCGCCCACTGCGAGCACACGGTGGCCATTACGGACGAGGGCCGCGGGTGCTCACCGTGCTGTGAGCGGTCCGGGCCCCGGCGAGGGACCGTCACGACCGGCGCGCTCGGCCGCCGGGCACCCGGGTGTCCGGCGGCCGAGCGCGTTCAACGGCGCTTTCTGTAGCCGCGTGCTTGCGCGGGCCGCCGCGCCCCTGCATGATCCGGAAGTCAACTCGGGTTCCCCGCCAGGGATTCGGGTTGTCCGGGTCTTGCGGTACTGACCACGCACCACAAGGGCAGCACGAGGGCAGCACGAGGTGGGAGTTCCCGTGACGGAGACCGGAGAGCCCGGCGAGACCGCCGGAATCGGCCTTCAGGCCAGCTGCGTGTTACCCGTCCAGGGCGGAACCCTGGACCTACGGGTGTACGGAATCGGCGACGAGGGCCCGGAACGCGTCCTGGCCGCCGTCCACCGGGCCGACCCGCCCCGACCACGTCCCCTGGTCCGGCTGCACAGCTCCTGCGCGACGGGCGACATCCTCGGCTCCCTGCGCTGCGACTGCGGGTCCCAGCTGACGGCCTCCGTCGAGCGTGTGCTCGCCGACGACCACGGCGTACTGCTGTATCTGCTGCGCCAGGAAGGGCGCGGCATCGGACTGGCCAACAAGATCCGCGCGTACGCGCTCCAGGAGCGCGGCCTCGACACGGTCCAGGCGAACCTGGCCCTCAACCTCCCGGTGGACCGGCGCGATTACGCCGAAGCCGTCGAGGTGCTGCGCCAACTGGGCGTCGACCGGGCGCGGCTGGTCACCAACAACCCGGCGAAGGTGAAGGCCCTTGAGGACGGCGGCGTGCGGGTCCTCGCGCGCGTGCCGATCGGCGGATTCGTCACCGAGCACAACGCCGACTACCTCGCCGTGAAGGACCACATCATGGGCCACCTCTCCGCCGCCGGTACCGCGTGAGGCCCGTCGAGTCCCGGTGCCCACCGTGCTCCCCGGCCAGCGACGGGGACGGCCCGGCACCGGAGACGTCCTTAAAGCCCAACGCCCGCCCGGCCGGGGCGCTGTTCGCCGCCCCTCCCATCGCGTCGCCCGCCGCCTCGCGGCACTTCCTCGCGGGCGCGCGCCCGCCGCGGGCCGTCCCGCCACGTCCGGAACGGCCGCACCGGTGTCCGGCGCGGCCCGGACCTGGCGGTCGGCACCCGGGACTTGGCGGTGGGCGCCGCCGGCGCTTGGCGGACCCGCGGTCCGGTCCGGGACCTGCGCCGGGTCCGCGCCCGGACCTGGCCCGGGCGCCCGGACGCGCACACCCTGACCGGACCGACTGCGCGCACGCGCGCGTGCCGCGCGTGCGCGCACGCGCATCGCGCGCGTGACCGCCACAGGCACGCACGGCCCACGCACCTCGACCCACACGCCCACGACCGGTACGCGCACGACGTGCCGGAGCGCGAAGGAGCAGATGACCGCCATGGCGAAGCCGACCGGAACGGCGCCGCGCACCGCCGGAGGGTGCGGTGACCGACGGCCCCGACACCGACCCGGGCGCGGCACACGGCATGACGCGCGGCGCGGCACGGGCGCGCGCGACGCCGCGCACGGCACCCGCACGGCGCGAACCCGACCGCCGCCCGGCCCCGACCGCCGCCCCGACCTGGGCCGCCGCCTCGGACCCGGCCGCTTCCCCGGACCCGGCGCGGCCGTCCGCCCGCCACCGCGGCCCCACCACCCGCGCCCACCGCTGGCACGAACCGCACGACTACGAGCGGCTCACCGGGCAGGTGCAGGCGCGGAACGCCCGTCTGGTGGCCGGGCTGCACCCGGACCCGCGGCCGTGCGCACGGCGTACGAGGTCGGCTGCGGCACGGGCATCCTCACCGAGCAGCTCGTACGCACCCTGCCCGCGGCCCGGTCGACGCGCTCGACGTGTCGGCGCCGATGCTGGAACGCGCGCGTGCCAAGGGACTCGGCGAGCGGGTACGGCTGATCCACGGGCGTTCCCGGAGGACGCGCCGTCCTCGCACGTGCCGTACGACGCGGTGTTCAGCAACGCGGCCCTGCACTGGCTGCACCCGCGGCTGCCCGCCGCCTTCGACCGGATCGCCGAACTGCTGGCGCCCGGCGGGCTGTTGTGCGCGGCGACGGCCGGACAGAGCGCGGCGGCCCGGGAGTTCGACGCGTGGGTGGCGGAGCGCACCGCGGGCCTGGTGCCGCCCGACTCGGGCGACGTGCCGTTCACCGAGCGGCGGCTGACGATCGCCGGAGCCGAGCGGCTGGCGCGGGCCGCGGGCTCGACACGGTGGACGCGTTCCTGGTGGAACGGGTGCTGGAGACCACCGCCGACCGCTACGCGGGCTGGTGGATCGCCAGCGGCGGCCCGTGGCCCGCGGGCGCGGACCGGCCCCGGGCGCGCGGCCGAGCGGCTGACGGACCGCTTCGGCGGGCCGGGCGCCCGCTGCGCGCCGTGCACACCAGCGTCGTCCTGACCGCCCGCCGACCGCCCGTGGCGGGGACGCGGATCCCGCCCAGGACAGCCGGACCCCGGCCGGGACGGGAACCGCGACGGGGACCGCGGCGGAGACCGGGGACACGGCCAGAGCCGGGGCCAGGACCGGGCCGGGACCGGGCGTGGCCGCCGACGCCGTCCGGTACTCCGGCCCGGCCGACGCCTCGTCCCCGGCACGCTGCCGCACCCCGCCCCGTACGAGTACCCGCCGGGCCCCGCCCCGGCACGGCGCACGGCTTCCCCGCCCCTGGACGGTGGCGCCGGACAGCGCGGCGGCACCGGACGGTGACGTCCCATGAGAGTGATCCCGCGCGACCGCCAGCGGTGGGGGCGGGAGGCGATGGCCTCCACCGGCTCGGCCGCCGCCACCCTCGCCGCGCTGGAGGTGATGGAGGAAGGCGGCACCGCCTTCGACGCGGCCGTCACCGCCTCGGCCCTGCTGACCGTCTGCATGCCGATGGCGAGCGGCCCTGGCGGCGACGCCGCGGCACTGCTGCACCCGGCGGGCGGCGCGCCGTGGAGCCTCACCGCCCTCGGCCGGGCGCCGCGCCGCGCGACCGTCGAGGAGCTGCGCGGGCGCGGCCTGGGGACGGTGCCGCGCACCGGGTGCTCTCCGCGACCACGCCCGCCCTGCACGACGCCTGGTACGCGCTCCACGCGCGGTACGGCACCCTGCCGCTGCCCCGGCTGCTGGCACCCGCCGTACGGGCCGCCGAGCGCGGGCCGGTGGTCACGCGCCAGTTCCACCGCTGGGCGCGGGAGAGCCTGGCGGTGCTGCGGCAGCCGGAGTTCACCGCGCTGTACGCCCCGGCCGCGCGCCCGAGGCCGTCGGCCGCCCCTGCCGCAGCCCGGTCTGGCCCGCCTCTACCGGCTGGCCGCCGCGGGCCGGGCGCTGCGCGGCGAACTGGCCGAGCGGGTCGCGAAGGTGAGCGCCGCGCACGACGGCCTCTTCGCCCCGGAGGACCTGTACGCCGACCACGCGCGCGTGGAGCCGCCGCTCACCCTGGAACTGGCCTCGGGCGACCGGCTCGCGGTGCCGCCCGCACCCACCCAGGGCGCCCTGATGGCACAGGCGCTGGCGCTGTACGAGCGGTTCGGACCGGGCACGGGCACCGGCTCGGCGACCGGCATCCACCTGCTGGCGGAGATCGTCCACCAGACGTACGCCTGGCGCATGGAGCGGCTGCGTGACCCCGAACACGGCGACGAGGACCCGCCGGACCCGCTCTCGGACACGGTGCTCGACGCGCTGTCCCTCGGGTGGACCCCGAGCGGCGCAGCCTGCCGCTACCGCGGCCACTACTGCGACGGCGACACCACCCACTTCGTGCTGGCCGACCGGCACGGCAACGCCGTGTCCTGGGTGCAGAGCCTCGGCCTCGGTTTCGGGGCGGGCGTCGGCGTACCGGAGCTGGGGCTGCTGCTGTGCAACCGGCTCGGCCGCGGCGCGACGCTCAGCGGCGGCCACGCGGGCCGGGTGCGCCCGGGCCCGCCCGGTCACCACGATCTTCCCGTGGAGCATCGCCGCCGAGGGCCGTCCGCTGCGGCTGGGCGGCACACCGGGCGGCGACGGGCAGAGCCAGTGGAACACCCAGGTGGCGGCGGCCCTGCTGTTCGACGGGAATCGCCGCTGCGCGCTGTCCATGCCCCGCTGGACCTACTTCCCCGGCGGGGACAAGGCCGAGGCCGGGCTGCGGGAACAGTTGCACACCGACGACACGCTGGACCCGGCCATCGCCGCCGAACTGACGCGTCGCGGCCACGACGTCGTCCTTAAGGCGAGCGTGGGCGGCGTGAACCGGCTGCTGGAACGCGACGGCGAGCGGCTCCACGGGCTGGACGACGGCCGCCAGGAAGGACTGACGGCCGGCCGATGACCGCGCACCGCCTCCCCTCCGCCGCCCGACCCCGGCCCTCACCCTGAACCCGGCCCCGGCGCACCCGGCCGCCCCTACGCCGCCCGCCCCTACGCCGCCCGCCCTCCGACCCCGCGACGCTCCCCAGGTGGCCACCGAAGCGCTGGTGATCGACGCCGCCCCGGACGCCGCGCACGCCAACCCGTACCGCTGGCACCGGGCCGAGCCGCTGACCTCGGCGGTCGCCGCGCGCGAGCTGCTCGACGAGCCGACGCCGCCCGGCGCGCACCGGGCGCTGAGCCGCGCGCTGGCCGAGCGGTTCGTGCGGGCGCTCGACGGCGAACTGGCCGAGGCCGCCTGACAGGTGGCGCACCGCGCCCGGATCGCGTACCACCTCGGCGAACGCGCCGACGGCCGGGCGCCCGAGCCCGACCCCGGGACGGCGGGTGCCGGTCCCGACGGCCGGGCCCGCCCGTCACCCGACCCGGTCCGCGGCGATCACCCGTCCCGGCCCTCGGCGATCACCCAGCTCGGCCCTCGGCGATCTGCCGCGCCATGATCGTCGTCAGCTCGTACGCCGTGTGCGAGGCGGCGACGGCCGTGATCTCCGCGTGGTCGTACGCGGGCGCGACCTCGACCAGGTCCGCGGAGACCAGTCGGCAACCGGCCAGCCCCGCAGGATCTCCAGCAGTTCGCGCGAGGTCAGCCCGCCCGCCTCCGGGTGCCCGTACCGGGCGCGTGGGCGGGTCGAGGACGTCGATGTCGACCGAGACGTACAGCGGCCGGTCCCCGACGCGCTCGCGCAGTTGCTGCGCCACCTCGTCCACCCGCGCCGCATGACGTCGGCCGAGGTGACGATCCCGAAGCCCATCCGCTCGTCGTCGTCCAGGTCGCGCTTGCCGTACAGCGGGCCGCGCGTGCCGACGTGGGACAGCGCGGAGGTGTCGAGGACGCCCTCCTCGACGGCCCGCCGGAAGGGCGTGCCGTGGGTGTACTCGGCGCCGAAGTAGGTGTCCCAGGTGTCCAGGTGCGCGTCGAAGTGGACCAGGGCGACCGGGCCGTGTTTACGGGCCACCGCGCGCAGAAGGGGCAGCGCGATGGTGTGGTCGCCGCCGAGCGTCATCAGCCGGGCGCCGGTGTCCAGCAGCGCGTCGGCGGCGGCCTGCACGGTCTCCACGGCCTCGTCGATGTGGAACGGGTTGGCCGCGATGTCCCCGGCGTCCGCGACCTGCGCGAGGGCGAAGGGCGAGGCGCCCTGCGCCGGGTTGTAGGGCGCAGCAGCCGCGACGCCTCGCGGATGGCGTTGCCGCCGAAGCGGGCGCCGGGACGGTAGGAGACGCCGCTGTCGAAGGGCACGCCGACCACGGCGACGTCCGCGGCGCCGCCGACCTCGTCCACGCGCGGCAGCCGCGCGAAGGTGGCCGGCCCGCGAAGCGCGGGACGCGGGAGGAGTCCACGGGGCCCACGGGACCGCCGGATCCGGCCCGTACGGCGGCGGACGCGGGGACGGCGGAGGGCTCGGGGCAGCGGTGCCGCCGGGCTGGCTGGCTGCGGTCGTCATGCGCCGAGGTTAGGCAGCGGCGCCTGGTCACGGCACCTGTACGTTCCCGAGGAACGAACCCCGCCATTTGGACACCATGTCCATTTCGGCTCCGCAGGGGACAATGTCAGCATGCCGATACCCAGCACCGTGCCCAGCCGTTCCGAGCTGATCGACCACCTCGTCAGGACCCGTATCGCCGGTGCCGTTGCCACCCCCGGAGAACAACCTCTCCCACTACCGCAAGCTCGCCAACGGCGACCGCCACTTCTGGCTCGGCATCGAACTCGGCGACCGGTGGTCGGACGAGCAGGACGTGCTGGCGGTGATGGCGGAGCGGTGCGGGGTGTTCGACGACCCGGAGCACAGATCGGGCCAGGACACCATCGACCCGGAGCTGACGGTCGACGCGCTGGACCGGATGGCCGTGGTGCTGCGCAAGGCGGCCGAGACGGGCCAGCGGGTGCTGTTCGCGACCGGCCACCCCGGCGGGCTGCTGGAGGTGCACCGGGCCACGGCCGCGGCGCTGCGCGGCGCGGGCTGCGAGATCGTGGAGATCCCCGGCGGCCTGGAGGCCGACGAGGGTACGTCTTCCAGTTCTGCGACGTGGCGATGCTGGAGCGCGGCGCGACGCTGTGGCACACCACTCCCCGCCCCGATGGCGGCGATTCTCGACGGCCTCGCGCGCGAGGGCCGCCCGCAGCCCGACCTGGTGGTCGCCGACCACGGCTGGGCGGGGTGCGCGGCCAGCGCGGCATCGACGCGGTGGGCTACGCGGACTGCAACGACCCGGCGCTGTTCCTCGGCGAGGCGGAGGGCACCCTGGCGGTGACGGTGCCGCTGGACGACCACGTCACCAACCCGCGTTTCTACGACCCGATGGCCGCGTACCTGATCGACGCGGCGGGCCTGACCCCGGATTCTGACCGCCAGAGGGCGCCACGTCCGGAGGTCGGCACGGGACGTGCCGCTCAGGAAGACGTGCCGCTCAGGAAGGGGCGTCCGGGGCACGCGGACGACGCCCTCCTGGACGACGGAGGCGACCAGCCGCCCGTCCTCGGTGAACAGCCGCCCTCTGACCAGCCCCGGCCGCCGGACGCCGAGGGGCTGCGCTGGTCGTACAGCAGCCACTCGTCGACCCGGAACGGGCGGTGGAACCACATGGCGTGGTCCAGGCTGGCCCCACGATGTCGCCGGTCGCCCAGCCGCCCTGCCGTGGGCGACGAGGACGGTGTCCAGCAGCGTCATGTCGGACACGTACGTGGCCAGGCAGACGTGCAGCAGCGGGTCGTCGGCGGCGCCGTCGAGCTTGCCGTCGGTTCGGAACCACAGTCGTGACCTGGGCTCGCGCGGCTGCCCGACGCTGGTGTACGCGGGCGGGTCGACGTACCGCATCTCGACGGCGGCGCGGGAGGCGCGCATCCGCTCCGCCGCGTCCGGCCGGTTGAACCGGTGCGCGTGGCGGGTCAGCAGTTCGCCGGACGTGGGCAGCGAGAGCGGGTCGGGCACGTCCGGCATCGGCTCCTGGTGCTCCAGGCCCTCCTCGAACCGCTGGAAGGACGCCGAGAGGTGGAAGATCGGCCGTCCGTGCTGCACGGCCTCCACCCGGCGGGTGGCGAAGGAGGCGCCGTCGCGGATCCGGTCGACCGTGTAGACCAGCGGCGCCTCGGGGTCGCCCGGCAGCAGGAAGTACGCGTGCAGGAGTGCGGCGCGCGGTCCGCGGGGACGGTGCGGCCCGCGGCGACCAGCGCCTGGGCCGCGACCTGCCCGCCGAAGACCCGGGGACCAGGACGGCGGCACCGCTGGTGCCGCGGAAGATGTCCTGGTCGATCCGTTCGAGGTCGAGCAGCGCGAGCAGGTCGGAGAGTGCCCGGGTCACCGGTTCACAGGCCCATGGACTTGGCGATGATCGACCGCATGACCTCGCTGGTGCCGCCGTAGATGCGGTTCACGCGCGCGTCCGCGTACAGCCGGGCCACGGGGTACTCCATCATGTAGCCGTAACCGCCGTGCAGCTGAAGGCACTTGTCGATGACACGCGACGCCACCTCGGTGGTGAACAGCTTGGCGGAGGCGGCGTCGGCGGCGGTCAGCTCGCCCGCGTCGTGGGCGTCCAGGGCGCGGTCCACGACGGCCTGGGCGGCGTCCACCTCGGCCTTGCAGTCGGCCAGCGTGAACTTGGTGTTCTGGAACTCGGCGACGGTTTTGCCGAAGACGGTGCGCTCGCGTACGTACCCTTGGCGAACTCCACGGCCGCGGCGGCCTGGGCGTAGGCACCGATGGCGATGCCGAGGCGCTCCTGCGGGAGGTTGTGGGCGAGGTAGGAGAACGCCTTGCCCTCCTCGCCGAGCAGGTCCGCCACCGGCACCTTGACGTCGGTGAAGGACAGTTCGGCGGTGTCGGAGGCGTGCAGGCCGAGCTTCTCCAGCTTGCGGCCGACGGCGTAGCCTCGCTGGTGGTGTCCACGACGAGGATGGAGATGCCGCCGCGGCGGTCCTCGGGGTGGGCGGGGCGGTCCGGGCGCAGACCAGCACGCGGTCGGCGAGCACACCGCCGGTGATGAAGGTCTTGGCGCCGTTGAGGACGTAGTGCGTGCCGTCCTCGGAGAGCCTGGCGGTGGTCTTCATGCCCGCGAGGTCGGAGCCGGTGCCCGGCTCGGTCATGGCGATGGCGGTCATCAGGTCGCCGGAGACGAAGGCGGGCAGCCAGCGCCGCTTCTGCTCCTCGTTGGCGTACGCCATCAGGTAGGGCAGGCACAGGGCGGTGTGCACGCTGCTGCCGCCGAAGCTCACGCCCGCGCGGGCCAGTTCCTCGGTGATGACGGCGTTGAACTTGAAGCTGTGCTCCCCGGCGCCGCCGTACTCCTCGGGGACCTCGATGCCGAAGACGCCCAGCTCGCCGAGCTTCTTGTAGAAGTCGCGCGGCGGGTGGCCGTCGTGCCGCCACTGCTCGTAGTGCGGGACGACCTCGGAGGCGATGAAGTCACGGATGGTCTCCCGGAACGCCTCGTGGTCCTCGTTGAACACCGTCCGTCGCATCACCGTCTCCTTTACTAAGCGCTTGCTCAGAAACGCTACCCAGGGGTCGGCGGAACTGTCCAGTGCGGTCGGTCACGCCCGGGCCCGCGGGGCCGCCGAGGCCATCCGCGCCACGGGGCCCGCCGGGACCGCCGACGGTCGCGCCGGGGACGTCGTCGGCGTCATCGGCGCCGTCGTCGGCGGTCTCCACGAGGGCGGCGAAGGCGCCCAGAGCGAGGCGGCGCAGGAGGGCGGCGGTGGCGGCGCGGCCGGGCAGGGAGCCGGGACGCCCCAGGTGGGGGTGGAGTTGAGCAGGCCGAAGACGGCGTGCACGCACGCGCGCACCTCGGGCTCGAAGAGCCCCGGCCGCAACCGCCGGACGACGCCCACCCACAGCTCCACGTACTGCCGCTGGAGGGAGCGCACCAGCTTGCGGTCGGTGTCGCGGAGCCTGTCCAACTCGCGGTCATGGAGGGTGATCAGCCAGCGGTCGTCGAGCGCGAAGTCGATGTGGCCCTCGATCAGCGACTCCAGCAGGGCGGCGGGGCCGTCGTCCCGCCCGGCGGCCTCCTGGACGCGCTGTCTGCCGCCGGCGAGCAGCCGCCCGCTGATGCCGACCAGCAGCTCGGCGAGCATCGCCTCCTTCCCGCGAAGTGCCGGTACAGCCCGGGGCCGCTGATGCCGACCGCCGCGCCTATCTCGTCGACCCCGACGCCGTGGAAGCCGCGCTCGGCGAACAGCCGGGCGGCCTCCTTGAGGATCTGCTCACGGCGGGTCGGGGCGGGGACATGCGTGCTCATGAAAAGATTCTAGACAGGGCGTTAGTGGTCGTTAACCTGGAGGAAATCAGTTAACGACCACTAACTACTCGCGACCGGACGAGGGGCTCGTGTCCATGGAGCAGGCACCGGTGCTGGGGGCGCCGAGGACCGCACGTCCGACGCCTGGCGGGCGAACGAGGCGGCGCACCGCGAGCTGTCGGCCCGGCTGCGCGAGCGGCTGGCGGCGGCCCGGCTCGGCGGCGGCGAGCGGTCGCGCGCCCGCCACACCGCGCGCGGCAAGCTGCTGCCGCGCGACCGGGTGGACACGCTGCTCGACCCGGGTTCGCCCTTCCTGGAGCTGGCCCGCTGGCGGCCGAGGGATGTACGGAGGGGCGTCCCGGCCGCCGGGGTGATCGCCGGGATCGGCCGGGTCGCGGGCCGCGAGGTGGTGGTCGTCGCCAACGACGCCACCGTCAAGGGCGGCACGTACTACCCGATGACGGTCAAGAAGCACCTGCGCGCCCAGGAGATCGCCCTGGAGAACCGGCTGCCGTGCGTGTACCTGGTCGACTCCGGCGGCGCCTTCCTGCCCATGCAGGACGAGGTCTTCCCGACCGCGACCACTTCGGCCGCATCTTCTACAACCAGGCGCGGATGTCCGGGGCCGGGATCCCGCAGGTGGCGGCGGTCCTCGGGTCCTGCACGGCGGGCGGCGCGTACGTACCGGCGATGAGCGACGAGGCCGTCATCGTGCGCGGCCAGGGCACGATCTTCCTGGGCGGGCCGCCGCTGGTGAAGGCCGCCACCGGCGAGGTCGTCACCGCCGAGGAGCTGGGCGGCGGCGAGGTGCACTCCCGGACCTCCGGGGTGACCGACCACCTCGCCGAGGACGACGCGCACGCGCTGCGCGTCGTGCGCACCATCGTCTCCACGCTCCCGCGCGCGCGGAGCTGCCCTGGCGGGTCGAGGCCCCGAGGAGCCCGCCGTCGACCCTCCGGGCTGTACGGGGCGGTGCCCGCCGACTCCCGCACGCCGTACGACGTGCGGGAGGTCATCGCGCGGGTCGTCGACGGCTCGCGCTTCGCCGAGTTCAAGGCCGAGTTCGGCACGACGCTGGTGACCGGCTTCGCCCGGATCCACGGCCACCCGGTGGGCATCGTCGCGAACAACGGCATCCTGTTCTCCGAGTCCGCCCAGAAGGGGCGCACTTCGTCGAGCTGTGCGACCAGCGCGGCATCCCCTGGTCTTCCTCCAGAACATCTCGGGCTTCATGGTCGGCCGGGACTACGAGGCGGGGGCATCGCCAAGCACGGCGCCAAGATGGTCACCGCCGTGGCGTGCACGCGCGTGCCGAAGCTCACCGTCGTCATCGGCGGCTCGTACGGGGCGGGCAACTACTCGATGTGCGGCCGCGCCTATTCACCGCGCTTTCTGTGGATGTGGCCGAACGCGAAGATCTCCGTCATGGGCGGCGAGCAGGCCGCCTCCGTCCTCGCGACCGTCAAGCGCGACCAGTTGGAGGGGCGCGGCGAGGAGTGGAGCGCGGAGGAGGAGGCCGCCTTCCGGGCCCCATCCGCGAGCAGTACGAGACCCAGGGCGACGCGTACTACGCCACGGCCCGGCTGTGGGACGACGGCCTCATCGACCCTCTGGAGACCCGCACGGTGCTCGGCCTCGCGCTCACCGCCTGCGCGAACGCGCCCTGCCCGCCAAGGACCCGCGGCGCCCGGCTACGGCGTCTTCCGGATGTGAGGGAGATGCACTCGATGCTCGACACCGTCCTGGTCGCCAACCGCGGCGAGATCGCCGTCCGCGTGCTGCGCACGCTGCGCCGCCTCGGGATCCGCTCGGTCGCCGTCTTCAGCGACGCCGACGCCGACGCCCGGCACGTGCGCGAGGCCGACACCGCCGTGCGTATCGGCCCGGCCGCCGCCGCGGAGAGCTATCTGTCCGCCGAGCGGCTGCTCGACGCCGCCGTGCGCACCGGCGCCCAGGCGATCCACCCGGCTACGGCTTCCTCGCGGAGAACGCGGCGTTCGCGCGCGCCTGCGCCGACGCCGGGATCGTCTTCATCGGCCCGCCCGCCGACGCGATCGAGCTGATGGGCGACAAGATCCGCGCCAAGGAGACGGTGGGCGCGGCCGGGTGCCCGTGGTCCCCGGCTCGCACGGCACCGGTCTGACCGACGGCCAACTCGCCGAGTCCGCGCGGGACATCGGCCTGCCCGTGCTCCTCAAGCCCTCGGCGGGCGGCGGCGGCAAGGGCATGCGCCTGGTGCGCGTCGAGGCCGTGCTCGCCGAGGAGATCGCCGCCGCCCGGCGCGGGCGCGCGGCGCCTTCGGCGACGACACCCTGCTGGTGGAGCGCTGGATCGACCGGCCCCGGCACATCGAGATCCAGGTGCTCGCCGACACCCACGGGAACGTGGTCCACCTCGGCGAGCGCGAGTGCTCCTCCAGCGCCGCCACCAGAAGATCATCGAGGAGGCGCCGAGCCCCTGCTGGACGCCGCCACGCGCGCGGCCATGGGCGGGCGGCGGTCCAGGCGGCCCGCTCCTGCGGATACACGGGCGCGGGCACGGTGGAGTTCATCGTCCCCGGCGCCGACGCGGGCGACTACTGCTTCATGGAGATGAACACCCGCCTCCAGGTCGAGCACCCGGTGACCGAGCTGATCACCGGCCTCGACCTGGTCGAGTGGCAGCTGCGGGTCGCCGCGGGCGAGCGGCTGCCGTTCGCCCAGGACGACATCACCCTGACCGGCCACGCGGTCGAGGCCCGCGTCTGCGCGGAGACCCCGCGCGCCATCGGCGACCGGGTGGACTTCCTGCCCTCGGCGGGCACCGTCCTCGCGCTGGGCGAGCCCGCGGGCGAGGGCGTCCGCGTCGACTCCGGCCTGGCCCGGGCACCGAGGTCGGCACGACCTACGACCCGATGCTCGCCAAGGTCGTCGCCCACGGCCCGGACCGCGCCACCGCCCTGCGGCGGCTGCGCGCGGCGCTCGCCGACACCGTCACCCTCGGCGTCGACACCAACACCGGGTTCCTGCGCCGCCTCGCCGCCCACCCCGACGTGATCGCGGGCGACCTCGACACCGGCCTGGTCGACCGCGTCGCCGCGTCCCTGCTCCCCGTGGACGTCCCGGACGAGGTCCTCGCGGCGGCGGCGCTGCTGCGCCAACAGGCCCTGGAGCCGGGCGCGTCCGACGGGCCCGCCACCGCGCCCGGTGGCGGGGCGGGCTGGGTCGACCCGTTCTCCGTACCCTCCGGCTGGCGGCTCGGCGGCACACCCGCCTGGACCGCCCACCACCTGCGGGTCCCCGGCCACGAGCCGGTGACCGTGCGGATCCGGGGCCGCGCCCGGGACGCGGAGGTCCACGTCGTCCGCGCGGACGACGCCACGACGGACGGCACGACGGACGGCACGACGAACGCCACGACGAACGGCACGACGAGCGCCCCGCCCGGCAGCGCGACGGACGGCACAGCGGACAGCGCGGCGGAGGGACGACGGACGCCCGCGCGCGACCGTGCGCGCGCGCTCGCGGACCTCGGCCCCACCCGCCTCACCGTCGAGTGGGACGGCGTCACCCACACCTTCCACCACACCGGCGGGGCCACCTGGCTGGGGCGGGACGGCGACGCCTGGCACCTCACCGACCACGACCCCGTCGAGGCCGCCCTGCACGGCGGCACGGGCGCGGCGCACGCCGGGCGTTGACGGCGCCGATGCCGGGCACCGTCACCGTCGTGAAGGCGGCGGCGGGCGACACCGTCACCGCCGGGCAGGGGCTGCTGGTGGTCGAGGCGATGAAGATGGAGCACGTCATCGCCGCCCCGTACGACGGCACGGTCAGCGAACTGGACGTGGCCGCGGGCGACACGGTCGCCATGGACCAGTTGCTGGCCGTGGTCACCGCGCACGACAGCGAGGAGCGTGAGTGATGTCCCTGCCCGAAGGTCTCCCGATGCCCGTCCCGGACCCCGGGCTGCCGAGCCGGGTGCGGATCCACGAGGTGGGGGCGCGGGACGGCCTCCAGAACGAGGCGGCGGTCGTGCCGGTCGCCGTGAAGGCGGAGTTCGTCCACCGCCTCGTGGATGCCGGACTCACCACGGTCGAGGCGACGAGCTTCGTGCACCCCAGGTGGGTGCCCCAACTCGCCGACGCCGAGCAGCTGATGCCGCTGCTCGACGACGTGCGGGAGGCTGTCCGGCTGCCGGTCCTGGTGCCGAACGAGCGCGGCCTGGACCGCGCCCTGGCCCGCGGCGCCCGCGAGATCGCCGTCTTCGGCAGCGCGACCGAGTCGTTCGCCAAGGCCAACCTGAACCGCACGGTGGACGAGGCGCTGGCGATGTTCGCGCCCGTCGTCGCCAAGGCGCGTGACGCGGGCGTGGCGGTGCGCGGCTATCTGTCGATGTGCTTCGGCGACCCTGGGAGGGCCGGTGCCGCTGTCGCGGACGGTCGACGTCAGCCGCCGCCTCCTCGACCTCGGCTGCGACGAGTTGAGCCTCGGCGACACGATCGGGGTGGCCACGCCCGGCCACGTCACCGCGCTGCTCACCGCGCTCAACGCGGCGGGCGTGCCCGACGAGCGGCTCGCCGTGCACTTCCACGACACCTACGGGCAGGCCCTGGCCAACACGCTGGCCGCCCTGCGGCACGGCGTGACCACGGTCGACGCCTCGGCCGGCGGCCTGGGCGGCTGCCCGTACGCCAAGAGCGCCACGGGCAACCTCGCCACCGAGGACCTGGTGTGGATGCTCGACGGTCTCGGCATCGAGACCGGGGTCGATCTCGGCCGCCTCACCGCCACAAGCGTGTGGATGGCGGACCGACTGGGGCGGCCCAGCCCCTCCCGCACCGTCCGCGCCCTCTCCCAGAAGGAGACGTAAGCCATGCCGCTGGACCACAGGCTCTCGCCCGAACACGAGGAACTGCGCCGCACCGTCGAGGCGTTCGCGCATGACGTGGTCGCCCCGAAGATCGGGGAGTACTGGGAGCGCCACGAGTTCCCGTACGACATCGTCCGCGAGATGGGCCGCATGGGCCTGTTCGGGCTGCCCTTCCCCGAGGAGTACGGCGGCATGGGCGGCGACTACCTCGCCCTGTGCCTGGCCATCGAGGAGCTGGCCCGGGTGGACTCCTCCGTGGCGGTCACCCTGGAGGCGGGGTGTCGCTCGGCGCGATGCCGATCTTCCGCTTCGGCTCGGAGGAGCAGAAGCGGCGGTGGCTGCCGGGCCTGTGCTCCGGGAGGCGCTGGGCGGGTTCGGCCTGACGGAGCCCGGCGGCGGCTCGGACGCGGGCGCGACGCGCACCACGGCCCGGCTGGACCCGGCGACCGACGAGTGGGTCATCAACGGCACCAAGTGCTTCATCACCAACTCCGGTACGGACATCACCTCCCTGATCACCGTCACGGCCGTGACCGGCCGCAAGCCCGACGGCCGCCCCGAGATCTCGGCCATCATCGTGCCGTCGGGGACACCGGGCCTCACGGTCGGCGCCCGTACTCCAAGGTCGGGTGGAACGCGTCGGACACCCGCGAACTGTCCTTCTCCGACTGCCGCGTCCCCGCCTCGCACCTGGTCGGCCGCGAGGGCCGGGGTACGCGCAGTTCCTGAGCATCCTGGACGAGGGCAGGATCGCCATCGCGGCCCTCGGCACCGGCCTGGCGCAGGGCTGTGTGGACGAGTCCGTGACGTACGCGGGGACCCGCGAGGCGTTCGGCCGCCCGATCGGCGCCAACCAGTCGATCCAGTTCAAGATCGCGGACATGGAGATGCGCGCCCACACCGCGCGCGTGGCGTGGCGCGACGCGGCCTCCCGGCTGGTGAGCGGCGAGCCGTTCAAGAAGCAGGCGGCCATCGCGAAGCTGTACTCCTCGGAGGTCGCGGTGACGAACGCGCGCAGGCGACCAGGTGCACGGCGGGTACGGGTTCATGAACGAGTACCCGGTGGCGCGGATGTGGCGGGACTCCAAGATCCTGGAGATCGGGGAGGGCACCAGCGAGGTCCAGCGGATGCTGATCGCGCGGGAGTTGGGCCTGACGGTCTGACGCCGCCGCCGGGCCCTCGCCTCAGCCCGGTGCTCCGGGCGGGGCGGGTCCGGCGCGGCGGGCTGGGGTGTTCGTACCGCGCGGGCGGCGGCAGCCCTGCCGCCAGTGCGCGCACAGCGTCCCCGCCAGCGCCCGCTCCTCGGCGACGCTGCCCGGCAGCGGCAGCCGCAGCGCCGCCAGCAGGTCGAAGCGGTGCAGGTCGAACGCGGCGCGCACGGCGTCCCCGTAGGCCAGGGCCGCCTGGACCGCGCCCCGGTAGGCCAGTACGGACACCGCGGCCGGTACGAGCGCGAGCGCGAGCCACCACCCCGACCGCAGCAGCATCCCGGCGGACACCAGCGCGGTGGCCCCGCTGGCGACGCTCAGCCGCACCGTCCCGTCCAGGGTGTCGCGGCAGTCGTCGACCACGGCCCGCGCCCGGTCCCCAGCACGGGGTAGAGCCAGGGCCACGCGACGGCGGCGTCCCAGCCTCGGTCGTGCCCGGCGGTGTCCCGGAGCGCGGCGAGCACGTTGCCCAGGGCGGTGGGCCGCACCAGATGGTCCGGCAGCGGAAAGCGGCGCCGCAGCCGGGCGGCGGCGGCCCCGGCGCGCTGCACGGCCTCGGGCGCCAGGTCGGGCGCGGGCCCGGTGAGCGCCGCCCGCGCGGCCAGCCGCGCCTTGCGCCTGCGCTGGAGGGCGCGGCTCAACCCGGCGCCGAGCGCGTCCGGCCAGCCGCCCTCAACAGCCGCACCATGGCCTGCTGGAACGGCTGGAGCACGATCGCGACGGCGGTGACGCCCACCACGATCCACACCGCCTCGCCCGCGCGGAGCCGGTCGCGGTGTGCCAGGCCCGGTGGAAGGAGACCTCGCCCGGCGCGCCGCCCACGCCAGCGCGAGGACGTACACGGCGCCCAGGTAGGTCGGCAGGTAGGCGACCGCGAAGAACCGGGTGACGGGCCCGCCGGGCGACGGCATGGCGGCCAGGCCCCCGAACTCACCCGCCCACCGCCGAGGCCCCGAAAGGCCACCGGCCGCCACAGCGCCACCGACCCCGCAGCGCCACCGGCCGCCGGAGAGCCACCGGCCCCGAGAATCCGCCGATCGCCGAGAATCCGCCGATCGCCGAAGAGCCCGCCGCCACCGGCCCGTTGGGCGTCACCGCAGATCCATCGGGCCGTGCCGGGATCTCGCAGAGCGGCCGGTAGCGCTCGTCGTAGAACGCGGTGTGGGTCTGCCGCCCGCAGACGGCACAGCGGAAGGTGATGACGCTGAACCGGGTCGACTCGCCGGGCGCCCCGGCGCGCACCTCGTCCCCGCGCCGCGCGTCGGCCGGAGCCCCAGCGAGGTGCGCAGATACGGCCACGACGTGCCCCGACGACCTGCCCGCCGACGACGAGGACGGCCCGCTCCGCCGCCGCGTCCACGCCACCGAGGTCACCGGAACCGCCGGAATCCCCGCTGCCGAAGCGGCCGTCGAACAGCGCGATCAGCGCCTCCGCCGCGTCGCCCACCGGAACCCCGGCGGGCAGTTCGAGGCGGACCACCGCCCCGGCACCGCCCCGCCCACTCCGCCAGACCCGTCCGCTCCGCCAGACCCGCCAGACCCGTCCGCCGGGTCGGACCCGCCAGCCCGTCCGACCCGCCAGACCCGTCCGCCGGGTCCACCAACACCCGTACACCATCGGCCGTCGCCGCCTCCCCGTACGCCCGCGGCCCTCCCGCGCCCGGCACGGCCCATCCTCCGCCGATCGCGCCGGGCGCTCAGCCCGCTCCGGAACCAGGTCAGTTGGGCCAGGGCACCTGCGGCGAGCGGTAGTACGTCATCCCCAGGGCGTCCCAGCGCGGCCCCTGCGCGGCGAGCCGCACCTTGTAGGTGTCCCAGTCACGCGCGGCGGCCGGGGCCCAGCCCAGCTCGGCGATGCCGGGCAGCCGCGGGAAGGCCATGTACTCGATGTTCTCGCTGGTGCTGAGGGTCTCGGTCCACAGCGGCGCCTCGACGCCCGCGACCGCCGACGCCGGTGCGTCCTTGATGTACGTACCGGGGTCCCAGTCGTAGGACTGCCGCACCTCGACCAGCCCCGCCCAGTCCTGCCCGAGCGGGGTGTCCTGGGTGTACTTCATGTCCAGGTAGGCGCGGTTGGCGGGCGAGAGGATCAGCCGGGTGCCGGCCTTGGCCGCGTCGGCGACCTCCCGCTCGCTGCCGTCCGTCCCCAGTACTGCGCGAGCGCCCCTTCGCCGGGTGCGCGCCGGTCAGCTGGTGCCAGCCGATGACGGTCTTGCCGTACTTGGCGACGATCGGCTGCACCCGGTCCATGAAGGCCACGTAGTCCTCGTGGCTGGTGGAGTGCGCCTCGTCGCCGCCGATGTGCAGGTACGGGCCGGGGTGAGCGCGGCCAGCTCGCGGACGACGTCGTCCACGAAGTCGTACGTCCGCTCCTGGGCACGCACAGGGAGCTGAAACCGACCTCGGTGCCGGTGTAGAGCGGCGGGGCGGTGCCGTCGCAGTTCAGTTCGGCGTACGAGGCGAGCGCCGCGTTGGTGTGGCCCGGCATGTCGATCTCGGGGACGACGGTCAGGAAGCGGCTCTGGGCGTACCGCACGATCTCGGTGTAGTCGGCCTTGGTGTAGAAGCCGCCGGGGCCGCCGCCGACCTGGGTGCTGCCGCCGTACGTGGCGAGCCGGGGCCAGGAGTCGAGCGCGATCCGCCAGCCCTGGTCGTCGGAGAGGTGCAGGTGGAGCGCGTTGACCTTGTACATCGCCAACTGGTCGATGTAGCGCTTGACCTGGGCGACGGTGAAGAAGTGGCGGGAGACGTCCAGCATCGCGCCGCGGTAGGCGTAGCGCGGCGCGTCGGTGATGGTGCCGCCCGGCACGGTCCACTCGGCGGTCTGCCGGAAGTGCCGCTCGACCGCCGCGGGCAGCAACTGCCGCAGGGTCTGCGCCCGTGGAAGAGACCGGCGGACTTCCGGGCGCTGATGGTGACGCCGAGCCGGTCGACCGTCAGCCGGTAGCCCTCGTCGCCGAGTCCGCGGACCGCGGCGCCCTTGGCGGCCAGCCGCAGCCGGATGCCGCCGGGCGCGGGACGCCGGTGACGGGCAGCCGGTAGCCGGTGGCGGGCGCAGCAGCCCGCGAGGTAGTCGCCCACCTGCCGGGCGGCGCGGGAGTTCCCGGCACGTGGATGCCGGTGCGCGCGGTGATCCGGTACGGGTGCCCGCCGGGGCGTACGGACGCGGGTGCGGGCACCACCCGGTCCAGTGGTGTCGCGGCGCCGGGGTGGACGGCGGAACCGGCGCCGCGCTCGGCGCCCGTCCAGCGGTCGGCTCCGGTCGGGCGGCGGGGCCCGCGGCCCCGGTGGCGGCGGAGGAGGGCGCGGCCAGCGCGGTACCCGTGCCCGCGGCCATGGCCAGCAGCAGGGAACACAGCAGCCGGGACGGACGGCGACGTCTCACAGGGTCCCTTCGACGGTCGTCCGGCGACCGGACCGGTGGCCCGGTCCGGTGCTCGGTTCCGACGACGAACAGTGGACTTCTGGGTACCGCGCGCCCACCGCCAGGTCAAGGTCGGGTCCCGCCGGTCCCCGTCCGGCCCCGAACCGCCTGCCAGAATTCGGCACATGGCGGAAATCATCCAGCGCGACGGTAGTTGGATCTTCGACGGCGACGGCGTACGGATCGTCCCGGGCCGCGACAAGGGCGTGCACATCATGCGCCGGGCCCTGGGCGAACTGGTCGTCCCCTGCGCGCGATGGCGGGCATCGCGTACGAGCCGGGGCGCAAGTCGGGGCGGCTGCGGCTGAGACTGCGCGAGGGCGTGGACCCGCTGCTCCAGGCGACGGGCGGCAAGCTGCCGGACGCCGCCGACCCGTACCGGCTGACCGTCGAGTCGGACCGGGCGGGCATCGCCGAGTACCTGGTGACCGAGGTCCGCAACGCGCTGCTGCTGGAGCAGGTCGAGCCGGGCGCGGCCGACCGCTATCTGATGCCGGGGCCGACGGTGCCGCTGTCGGCGTCGGCGGGCGACGGCACGGTCTCCTTCGACGGCGAGCGGATCCGCCTGGAGTGGAACTGGAAGACCGAGGAGTCCAAGAAGTCGGCGGGCACCCGGACCTTCTCGGTGGCGGACCTGGAGGCGGTGGCGTGGTGCCCGGCCGCCGGGCTGGAGCACGGCTACCTGCGGTTCGCGGTGGCGAGGGCGGCCACGGACGCGCCGCCGAAGTACGACCCGCACGCGATCGAGCTGTACGGGTTCCGCAAGGACCCGCTGATGGCGCTGGTCGCGGCGGCGGTCACGGCGCGGATGCCGCACCCGTCGGCGCCCGCCGCCGCGCCGCCCGCGCTCACCAAGGCGGACCCCGGCACGGGCGGCGAGGGCGGCGGCGCGGACCATGACGCGCTGCTGCGGCGGCTGCGCGAGCTGGGCGAGCTGCGCCGGGAGGGATCCTCACGGACGAGGAGTTCGCGGCGGCCAAGCAGGCGGTTCTCCGCCGCTTCTAGGGCCCCTCCTGTTCCAGAGCCAGTCCTCTTCCAGGGCCCGTCCTCTTCCTGAGCCCGTCCTCTTCCTGAGCCCGTCCTCTTCCTGAGCCCGTCCTCACCGCGTCCAGGGGCCGTCTTCCCAGGGGTCGGCCGGGATCCTGCCCGATATCGGGCAGGTTTGTTGCGAAACCCTCCTCCGGGCCGCACTATCGACACGTGCTCGAACGCCGCATGTCCCACGACCCAGCCCCCACGAGCCGCTCCTGGACCACCTGACGCGCAGCACGCCGCTCAGCCGGGGAGAGGCCGCCCGGGTGGTGCTCGACGTGCTGGCGTACTTCGACGAGACGACCGAGGAGTTCGTGCGCAGACGTCACCGCGAACTCCAGTCCGGCGGCCTGCGGAATCCGGACATATTCGAGCGGATCATCACGGAGTTGCCGCACCGCGCGGTGGCACCGCCCCAGTTGTCCCTGCGACAGCTGCGTCGCATCGTCTACGGCTGAGGCGCCGGAGTCCCGGCCGCCGGGGCCAGACCCCATTCGAGCACCCAGACACGTTCCCTCGGGAGGGCTGAATCACCATGTGCGGAATCGTCGGATACATCGGGAAACGCGATGTCGCCCCGCTGCTGCTGGAGGGGCTCCAGCGCCTGGAGTACCGCGGCTACGACTCGGCGGGCATCGCCATCCACGCCACGGCGGGCCGCGGCGGGAAGCCCGTCGAGCTGCGGACCGTCAAGGCCAGGGGCCGGGTCCGCGACCTGGAGACCAAGGTCCCCAAGCGCTTCGCCGGCACCACGGGCATCGCCCACACCCGGTGGGCCACCCACGGCGCGCCCAGCGACGCCAACGCCCATCCGCACCTGGACGCCGAGGGCCGGGTCGCCGTCGTCCACAACGGCATCATCGACAACGCCGCCGAGCTGCGCGCCAGCTGGCCGCCGACGGCGTCGCCCTGGCCTCCGAGACCGACTCCGAGGTGCTGGCGCACCTGGTGGGCCGCTCCCAGGCCGAGACGCTGGAGGAGAAGGTCCGCCAGGCGCTCGCGCTCGTCGAGGGCACCTACGGCGTCGCCGTGCTGCACGCCGACTTCCCGGACCGGATCGTCGCCGCCCGCAACGGCTCCCCGTCGTGCTGGGCATCGGCGAGAAGGAGATGTTCGTCGCCTCCGACGTCGCCGCCCTGGTCAGCCACACCCGCCAGGTGGTGACCCTGGACGACGGCGAGATGGCCACCCTCAAGGCGGACGACTTCCGTACGTACACCACCGAGGGCTCGCGCACCTCGGCCACGCCGACCACCGTGGAGTGGGAGGCCGAGTCGTACGACATGGGCGGCCACGACACGTACATGCACAAGGAGATCTCCGAACAGGCCGACGCCGTCGACCGGGTGCTGCGCGGCCGGATCGACGACCGCTTCTCCACCGTCCACCTCGGCGGGCTGAACCTGGAGCCCGCGAGGCGCGCGGGTGCGCCGCATCAAGATCCTCGGCTGCGGCACCTCGTACCACGCGGGCCAGATCGGCGCGCAGCTGATCGAGGAGCTGGCGCGCATCCCGCGGACGCCGAACCCGCGAGCGAGTTCCGCTACCGCAACCCGGTCGTCGACCCCGACACCCTGTACGTCGCGGTCAGCCAGTCCGGCGAGACCTACGACGTGCTGGCGGCCGTCCAGGAGCTGAAGCGCAAGGGCGCCCGGGTGCTGGGCGTGGTGAACGTCGTCGGGTCCGCCATCGCCCGCGAGACCGACGGCGGGTGTACGTGCACGCCGGGCCCGAGGTCTGCGTGGTGTCGACCAAGTGCTTCACCAACACCGTCGTGTCGTTCGCGCTGCTCGCCCTCCACCTCGGCCGCATCCGGGACCTGTCCGTCGCCGACGGCAGGAGGATCATCGAGGGCCTGCGCAGGCTGCCCGCCCAGATCGACGAGATCCTCAAGACCGAGCCCGAGATCGAGAAGCTGGCGCGGAGCTACGCCGACGCCAGGTCGATGATGTTCATCGGCCGGGTGCGCGGCTACCCGTGGCCCGCGAGGCGTCCCTGAAGCTCAAGGAGGTCTCGTACATCCACGCCGAGGCGTACCCGGCCTCGGAGTTGAAGCACGGGCCGCTGGCGCTGATCGAGCCCGCCATGCCGACCGTCGCGATCGTCCCCGACGACGACCTGCTGGAGAAGAACCGCGCCGCCCTGGAGGAGATCAAGGCCCGCGAGGGCAGGATCCTCGCCGTCGCCCACCAGGAGCAGGAGAAGGCCGACCACACGATCGTCGTGCCGAAGAACGAGGACGAGCTGGACCCGATCCTGATGGGCATCCCACTGCAACTGCTCGCCTACCACACGGCGTTGGCGCTGGGCCGGGACATCGACAAGCCGCGCAACCTGGCCAAGTCGGTGACCGTGGAGTAACTCCGGGCCTACGGGTGCGGTTCCCGCGTGTGCCACCACTCACGCGGGGAACCGCCTCCCTGCCGGCGTCGCCCAACGCCGGCGGTGGGCCGCCGCCGGGATCCGTCACCTCCCGGTCGGCGGCACGTCCTCACGCACCGCCTGTCCGCCGCGCACGATCCACGGACGATCCGGTTGTACCCCGCCGACGCCGTATCCACCCCTACGCGTGAGTAGATTTGTCGACTCATGGGGCTTGAGGGAGCCACCCGGCCAGCGTGGGGCGCGAGTTGGGGCACGGGGGCGCGCCCGGAAGGGCCGCCGGGGCGTCCGGGAGGGCCAGGAGGCTCAGGGATGACGACGACGGGGCGCTGCGCCCGGCGGGCTAGCCGCCCGGCGACCGAGCCGAACATCCGCCCCACGAGGCCCTGCGTGGAGCCCACGACGATGGCGTCCGCCGCGTACTCCCGGCCGACCTCCTCCAGTTCGTGGCAGATGTCCCCGCCGCGTTCGACGAGGATCCACGGCACCTCGGAGAGGTAGTCGGCGCAGGCCAGTTCCAGGCCGAGGACCTCGGTGCGGTGATCGGGGACGTCCACGAAGACGGGCGGCTCGCACCCGGCCCACACGGTGGTCGGCAGCCGGTTGGCCACGTGGACGATGATCAGGCCCGAGCCGGAGCGCCGTGCCATCCCGATGGCGTAGGCGAGGGCGCGCTCGCTGGAGGTGGATCCGTCGAATCCGACCACGACGCCGTGCTGGAACGCAGGATCACAGGAATGACGTGTTTCTTCCGCCGCTTCGGGGTGCGCCTCATGATCGGCGACCTTCTTGCGGTCCGCGGGTTCGGGGAATTCGTGACCGGCCATCGGTGTCTCGGCGAAGGAAGTTCCTCTTGCGGAGGGATCGGCGGGGCTCGGGTTCAAGTTGTGTGCGGATGAGGACTCGGGCGAGGCCGGACGAACAGTAATTCGTCCGGGATTCATCTTTCCGAGCACCTACCCCAAAGGGTACGGCGCCACTCCACCCCAACGCAGGGCCGTCCGCGAAGGAGACCGCCCGAGGCGTTCCGAGGAGCATGCCGGAGGGCGGCCCGGAGCGCAATGCCCCAGAGTCACCCCGTGTCGTACGGCCTGCGCCCTTCGCCCACCGGTCGGCGGGCCGCCGACGTGCTGCGGCGGGGTGCCACCGGGCCGCGACGGCGACACACGGTGGCCGCGGCGCGGCAGCGGAGATCACCGGAAGGTGTCACACGCGCACCGCGCGCCCGCGTCCACCCACCCGCACACCTGCCCCGACCACGAACGACCGTGCCGGTACGGAGCTTTGCGACGTGGGCCCGAGGGTACCCGGCGACGGCGGACGGCCCGACGGGGCCGTACGTCCGGGCGTTGCTGAACCACAAAGGGATCTATCGGATTGTTGTGGACGTATTAGGGTCGGCCGCCAAATCAAAAGCGACCGCGTACCCTTTTCTGGCGAAGGGTTCTTGGCTGAGGGTCGGAGTACGTCGGGCGCATGACTCCGGCGTACGTATGCTCCCGCATCTTTTCAGCCAACTTCGCGTCCCAGTGCTTTCCTTGGCAAACGCGATGCTCAACGCCCTTCCGGCCAGCGTGGAACGGGGTATGAGGAGCACGTACTCCCTACGAGGAGTAGGCGTGAGCGAGAGGCGTACTTCACAGCGAGGCAAACGAGTGCAACGCTTCGTGATCGAATGCTTCACGCCAAGTTGTCATATCGACATAGTGGCGGGGTGGTGAACTTGTCACACCGCCCACTCGCGACACAGTAGATTCGATCTTGGCCATGGCCGGCGGGGAACCGTTCAGGACCGAGGGAAACGTGCAGGACCGAGAGGACGCGACCACCGAGGGGGCTTAGTTTCATGAGCCAGGACTCCACAACCGTACCGGAGACCTCGCGCAAGCTCTCCGGACGAAGGCGACGTGAAATCGTCGCGGTGCTGCTCTTCAGCGGCGGCCCCATCTTCGAGAGCTCCATCCCGCTCTCCGTCTTCGGTATCGACCGGCAGGACGCCGGCGTTCCTCGGTACCGACTGCTGGTGTGTGCGGGCGAAGATGTGCCATTGCGAACGACTGGCGGTCTTGAACTGACCGCACCGTACGGACTGGAGGCACTCTCCAGGGCCGGCACCGTTGTCGTACCGGCCTGGCGGTCGATTACCCAACCGCCACCCGCGCCGGCACTCGACGCGCTGCGCCGTGCGCACGAGGAGGGCGCACGGATCGTCGGCCTGTGCACAGGTGCCTTCGTACTGGCCGCGGCCGGGCTACTCGACGGCCGGCCCGCGACCACTCACTGGATGTACGCGCCGACGCTCGCGAAGCGCTACCCGTCGGTCCATGTGGACCCGCGCGAGCTGTTCGTGGACGACGGCGACGTACTGACCTCGGCGGGAACAGCCGCCGGGATAGATCTGTGCCTGCACATCGTGCGCAGCGACCACGGAGCCGAGGCGGCCGGGGCACTGGCCCGCCGCCTGGTCGTGCCGCCGCGCCGCAGCGGCGGCCAGGAGCGCTACCTCGACAGGTCTTTACCGGAGGAGATCGGTGCGGACCCGCTCGCCGAGGTGGTGGCCTGGGCGCTGGAGCATCTGCACGAGCAGTTCGACGTCGAGGCGCTGGCGGCCCGCGCGTACATGAGCCGCCGCACCTTCGACCGGCGCTTCCGGTCGCTGACCGGCAGCGCCCCGCTCCAGTGGCTGATCACCCAGCGCGTGCTCCAGGCGCAGCGCCTACTGGAGACCTCCGACTACTCGGTCGACGAGGTCGCCGGGCGCTGCGGATTCCGCTCGCCCGTGGCCCTGCGCGGGCACTTCCGGCGGCAGTTGGGGTCCTCCCCGCGGCCTACCGGGCCGCGTACCGGGCCCGCAGGCCGCAGGGCGGCGGTCCGGAACGTACGGACCGCCCGGAACGCCCCGAGCGGCCCGAGCGGCTGGAGCGCGGCGACGTGGTCGACCAGCGCGCGGGTGACCACGCGATACCGCTGCGGCGCCCGGTGCGCCCGGCGCACCGGTCGGACATCCGGCGCACAGCGCCCATGTCCACCACGCCGCGCACCCGCCGCACTCCATGCCGCCCACCGCCGCCGCGGCCGTGCCGCCACAGGCGTCCCACGGCGGACCGGAGCCGGGCAAACCGGAGTCGGACGCGTACGCGCCCCGGCTCCCCGAACAGGCCGCCGGGCGCGCCGCCGGACGCACGGCCCTGCCCGGCCAGCGGGGGCGCCCGTAGGGTGAGGTGCATGAACGATCGCATGGTGTGGATCGACTGCGAGATGACCGGGCTCTCGCTGTCGGACGACGCGCTCATCGAGGTGGCCGCCCTGGTCACGGACTCGGAGCTGAACATTTTGGGTGAGGGGTGGACATCGTTGTCCGCCCCCGCCGAGGCGCTGGTCACCATGCCCCAGGTGGTTCGTGACATGCACACGGCCTCCGGCCTGCTCGCGGAGCTGGACAGCGGCACCACGCTGGCCGACGCCGAGCGCCAGATCCTGGCGTACATCCGCGAGCAGGTCCCGGACCGGGCCGGGCCCCGCTGTGCGGGAACTCGGTCGGAACCGACCGCGGCTTCCTGCTGCGGGACATGCCGGAGCTGGAGAAGTACCTGCACTACCGGATCGTGGACGTGTCCTCGATCAAGGAGCTGGCGCGCCGCTGGTATCCGCGGGCCTACTTCAACAGCCCCAAGAAGAACGGCAATCACCGGGCGCTCGCCGACATCCGCGAGTCCATCGCCGAGCTGCGCTACTACCGGGAGGCGATCTTCGTCCCCAGCCGGGTCCGGACTCGGACACGGCGAAGTCGATCGCGGCACGGCACGTGGTGTCGGCCCCGGAGGCGTCCGCGTAAAGGATGCGCGGGGCCCGGCCCGAGACCTCGGGCCGGGCCCGCGGCTTCCCGAGGGCGCCCCGGCGTGCCACAAAGGCGGGAGCGAGCACCCGGCGGAGCCTGTACACTTTCCAGGCCGGACGGGAAGCGCCGGTCGTGGTGGGTATAGCTCAGCTGGTAGAGCACCTGGTTGTGGTCCAGGATGTCGCGGGTTCGAGTCCCGTTACTCACCCTGAATGATCAAGGCCGGGCCTGGGAAAACAGGCCCGGCCTTCGTCGTTGCCGAATCCGTGGGAACACTCTGGGAACACAGCCCACCGCGAACAGCCGTACGGTCTGGGCATGGCGAGCATCGTTGAGAGACCCAAGAAGAGCGGCGAGATCACCTACCAGATCAAGTGGCGACAGGACGGCGACTGGCAGACCGAGAACTTCGGCGACGAAGACAGCGCCAAGCAGTTCAAGGGCCTTGTCGAAGCGCACGGCAACCGCTGGCCGTGGTGCCGGGCGGCGGTCCGCGCGGGCCGGTCACGCGATGGCGCTACGCTTTTCCGGGTTGCCCCAACGACCAGCGCGAGAGCCCGGCGTGCACGCCGCCGGAGGTCGCCGCCAGCGGAGGAGAGGTCCCGTGTCGGGTGCCGGAGGCGGAGAAGTACGGATCACCTGTTTCGGCGGCAGGTGGCGGCGGGTGACCCGGCCCTGGCCGCCCTGGCTGCGTCCGTACCTGCACAGCTACGCCGGGTACTCGGAGACCGGGCAGCCTCGCCCGTACCAGGCCAGGCTCGTTCCCACCGGCCGGGCCGTGGTGGCGATCAACCTGCGGGAGCCCTTCGCCCAGATGCGGCGCTTGGGGAGCGGAACTGGGCCGCGGACGTGGTCAGTTCGGTGGTCGCCGGGCTGGAGGACGGGCCGCGGTCGCTGATCCACCCCGGCGGCCAGGAGGCGATCCGTCTGGAGCTGACGCCCTCGGCGCGTACCGGCTGTTCGCCGTACCCATGCGGGAGTTGACCAACCGCGTGGTCGAACTCGATGACGTGCTCGGCCCCGGCGCCCGTCTGCTGGTGGAGCGCATGGCGAGCACCGACGACTGGGCCGCCCGGTTCGACCTGCTGGACCGCGCCCTGCTGGACCGCCTGGAGCGGGCCCCGCTCCCGCGCCCGAGGTGAACCACGCCTGGGGCTGCTCGCCCGCGCGGGCGGGACGGTGCCGGTCTCCCGGATCGCCGCCGAGGTCGGCTGGAGCCAGAGCTACCTGGTACGGCGGTTCACCCAGCAGATCGGCCTCTCGCCCAAGTCGGCGGCCCGGGTGCTGCGCTTCCACCGGGCGGTGGGGCTGCTCACCGGACAGAACACGAATCCCGCGGCGGTGGCGGCTGCCTGCGGGTTCTACGACCAGGCCCACCTCAACCGCGAGTTCCGGGCGCTGGCGGAGACCACCCCGGCCAGGTGGCCGCCGCCCGCTGGGCGGAGGGGCGCTGACCCGGTGACCGGGGCACCGGCCCGGCAGGTCAGATTTTTCCAAGACGGTCGGATGGGGCGTTACTAAAGTTTCTCCCAGTGACCCTTTCAGGACCGGTGGAACGGCTGACCGGCCGTCGATACCGCGGGGACACGGGGATGGGTCACGCGGAGAGCCCCGGGCGCCGAACTGACCACGGCGCCCGGGGCTCAGACGTATGTAGATGTATGTAGACGCACGTGGACATATGCGGATGTGTGTCGCGTGCGCCCGGCCACGGGTGGAGCCCCTCCCTCGGTGCGGGCCCGGTCGGTGCGGGCCCCGGCCCCTCGGCTCGGAGCCCCGTCCTCGGCGTGTGGGTCAGGATCCCGGCTTACGGGTCATGGCCCAGGTGCGGGGCCGCCGTCCGGGAGCGGGTACTCGGCGGTCGTCTCGAAGCCCAGCGCCTCGTAGAAGCTGACGTTGCGGGCGTCGGAGGTCTCCAGGAAGGCGGGCACGCCCGCCTTCCGCGCCGCCTCAAGACCGGGCAGGATCACCGCTTTCCCCAGCCCTCCCCTGCCGCGCGGGGTCGACCCCCACCAACCCCAGGAACCACACGGGCCCCTTGGGCCGGTGGCGCGCCATGGCGGCGTCGGCCGCGGCTGCCGCCGGGCGCGGTCGCCCGCCAACTCCGCGAACTGCGGGGCCGTTTCGGCGAACACGTCCGTGGCGCCCTTGGCGTTCGCGGTCCCCGTGGCTTCCCTGGCGTCCGTGGCGCCCTTGGCGTTCTTCTGGCCGCCCGCCGTCTCCGGCGTCGTCCACACCGCCACCGCGTCCCCGTCGTCGGCCACCCACACCCGGCCGTGTTCCAGCCCGATCCGCGACACGAACAGCTCGCTGAACCGGTCGAGACGCGTGAGGTGATCGTCGAGGGCGATGGTGTGCCGGGTGAAGGGTACGCGGCGAACGCGCGCCCCAGCGTACGGACCGCGTGCGGCAGGTCGTCGTGGGTCGCGGGCGGACTACGGGCTTGCTGTCGAGCATGGTGACACCGGTTCGGTCGGGGCGTTGTGGTCAGTTGTCGCCGGAAGGGGCGGTTCGGGTCCTGGGCGGACGGGGCGGGTGACGGGTGAATCCCGCACATCGTGCATGACGACGGCGACCGACGGAAACAGCGGAACCGGCGCGGTCTCCGTCGATCCGGCGCTCCCCGCCTTCTCAGTCGCGGCCGAGGAGTTCGGCGATCCGGGAGAACCCGTCGGCGCCGTGGCCCCGGCCGATGGCGCGGCGGGCCAGCCCTCGGCCGCCTCGGAGATGTGGATGATGTGGGCCGTGGACGACGCCGCCGAGGTGAGCGGGTTGCCCGCGCCGGAGTGCCGTCCGCTGTCCCGGTCACCGGGCCCGACCCGCACCGACCCGCGCCGCACCGTGCCGCGCCGCGCCGCGCCGCGCCGTGAACGAGGGTTGTGCTGAGAGCGGATGAAGTGCCGGAGAACTCTGCGTGGCACTTCCACGAGGGTTTCTGGAAGGTCGACTCTCCTATACGCGCTTTGTCATCTTCTGTCCCGACTGGGCGGGTTTCCAGGAACGTAGCGTGAGCCGCCTGCGGTCATCGGGACGACGATTCCGCCGATTCCACGTGAGGATGGTGCAGGTGTGACGCACGGCAGTTTTCGGCAGCCGCTTCCCCGGCGGCCGAATCACTCGGTCACGGCGGCGCCGTCGAACTCGGTCACGGCGGCACCGTCGAGGTAGTCGAAACAGCCGAGCCGACACCGCGCGTGGTCCCGCAGCGGGACGGCGGCGGCGGTGCCCACCGGCGGGCCCGGCCCCGGCTGTACGTCCTCGACGGCATACGCCTGGCCGCCGCGCTCATGGTCGTCCTGCACCACTACGCCGGTACCTCCCGGGTCAACAAGCCGGACAACGTGATCTGGGGCCGACCGGTCTCCGAGATCATGCCGACGATCTTCCGCTTCGCCTCCTTCGGCTGGATCGGCGTGGAGATCTTCTTCGTGATCAGCGGATTCGTCATCTGCATGTCGTGCTGGGGCCGCGCGCCGAAGGACTTCTTCGTCTCGCGCGTGATCCGCCTCTACCCGGCGTACTGGGTCGCCGTCGCCTTCACCGTGACCGCCATCACCGTCCTGCCCGGCGTCTGGAAGCGGCCGCACGGGCCGGACATCCTGTTCAACCTCACGATGTTGCAGTCCGGTTCCGGCGTGCGGAACGTCGACCTCGTCTACTGGACCCTCTGGTCCGAGCTGCGGTTCTATCTGCTCTTCATGCTCGTCGTCGCCATGGGCCTGACCTACCGCCGCATCGTCGTCTTCTGCTGCGTGTGGGTGCGGCGGCGATGCTCGCGCCCGTCTCCAAGTTCCCCTGCTGATCCTGGCCGCCGACCCCAGCGGCGCCTGGTACTTCATCGCCGGGCTCGTCCTCTACCTCATGCACCGCTTCGGCCAGGACCTGCTGTTGTGGGGCATCCTCGGCCTGACCTGGCTGATGGGCCAACGGGAGCTGGCGCACCGCGTCTCGTACGAGGGCGTCTCCAGCTGGCGCGGATCCCTGCTGATCTTCACGGTGTTCCTGCTCGTCATGGTCGCGGTCGCGCTCGGCTACACGGACCGCGTCCGCTGGAAGTGGCTGGTCACGGCGGGCTGTCTGACGTACCCGCTCTACCTGACGCACTACCTCGCCGGTACGGCGCTGATCGGCCGCCTGCACGACAGGATGGACCCCGCCTGCTGGTCGCCCTCACCATCGCCGGGTTCCTGGTACTGAGCTGGTTGATCCACCGCCTGGTGGAACGGCCGCTGGCGCGGATGATGAAGTCCGGTCTTGAGTCTTCTTTCTCCAGATTGCGGTCGTTCGGGCGGGTGGGGTGAGCCCCGGGGTTCCGGGTTGCCGTAGTACTCGCCGAAAACGGGCGGATATGGCTGGGTGGGCTCCCGACCTGCGGATCAGGCGGGGCTCTGGGAGGTCGTTCGTGGCGACGCAGGTGTTCGCGGACGAGGAGCTGGAGCGCTTGCGGGGCTTCCCGGAGATCGGCCGGGACGAGTTGGCGAGGTTCTTTACCCTGACGACACCCTGACGACGGCGGAGACGCGCTTTGAGCCGCTACTTCGCCTCCGAGGGGCTCTCGACGTACACGCACGTGACCGATCAGCGCACCACTTACGGCACGAAGGTGATCGTCGCGACCAAGCGCGAGGCCCACTACGTGCTCGACGAGATCCTCGGCAACGCCACCGATATCCCGATTACCGAGCACGCGACGGACACTCACGGCGTCACCTTGGTCAACTTCGGGCTGTTCGACCTGCTCGGGTGGCAACTGTCCCCGCGAATCCGGGACCTGTGCACGATCACCCTCTGTCGGACCGGATCACGTGCACAGGCCGAGACCGACGTCCCGCACACCGGGCCGCCGCTGACCCGCAGGCTCAACACCAGCCTGATCGCCGAGCACTACGCCGATCTGCTCCGGCCCGCCGGATCGCTGAAGTTCGGGCACGCCAGCGCCTCGCCGCCGGTCGGCAAGCTGTCCGCGTCCGGTCGGCAGAACGCGCTCGCCCGCGGCGCTCAAGGAGTACGGGCGCCGCGGCGCACCATCTACGCCGCCCGCCACCTCGCCGACCCGCCTACCGGCGCGAGATCTCCCGCCAGCTGAACAAGGGCGAATCACCGCACGCGCTCAAGCGGGACTTGCTCCACGCCCACGAGGGCACAGCGAGAACATCAACTTCTTCGGCGCCATCGACGTCGACGTCGAAGAGGCCCGGCCCCGTTCCTCGTCGAGGTGGTCTCGCTTTATGTCGAGGTGGTCTCGCTTTGTCAGGCTGGCAGGGCGATCACAGGACGAGCATGAGTTTGCCGCCGGGGCGGCGGGACTGGCTGAGCTTGGCCGCTTCCTGGATCTGGGCGAGTGTGTAAGTACGGGCGATCGGTACGACCAGGATGCCTTCGCCGGCGAGCCTGGCGAACTCAGTCATCTGGTCGTAGCGGATCTCGGTGGTGGTCCGGACGCCCAGTTCGGCCGCGGCGGCGAAGTCCGAGACGGTGAGGACACGGTCGGGATCCCCGGTCAGCTCGATCAGGGTCGGTAGCGAGCCGCCGGCCGGGCTGGGCTGGTCGGCGCGGTCGATCCGGCCCCCGGTCGGCGCGGTGTCCAGGGCGCGGTCCACGGGGCCCGGGGTCAGCGCGCTGACGCGTTCGGCCATGCCCTCGCCGTAGGCGGTCACCTGGGCGCCGATCTCTTCCAGGGCGGCGGCCCGAGTCGGCCCGGCCGTGGCGACCACCCGAATATCCCGGTGCAGTGCGAAGCGCACCGCCGCCTCACCCACGGTGGTGCCCGCGCCGTGGACGAGCAGCAGCTCACCCGGCTGGACGCCGAGGTCGTCGAGCGCGCGCCACGCCGTCTCGGCCGCCATCGGCAGCGCGGCGGCCTGCTCGGCGGTGACGCCCTCGGGAATGCGTGCCCAGGCCGGCATCAGCGCGTACTCGGCGGCGCCGGCCGTCGGGCCGTCGAAGGTGGCAGGGCCGAACACGCGGTCGCCGATCTGCACGCCGGTGACGCCCTCGCCGAGCGCGTCGACGGTGCCCGCGACCTCAAGGCCGAGCCCGCGCGGCAGCGGCGGCAGATGGTCGGCGAGGAGACCGTCGACGACGTGCCAGTCGGCCGGTGTCAGGCCGCACGCCCGCACGGCGATCCGGATCTGGCCGGGGCCCGGATCCGGCTGTGGGACGTCGCGGAGCACGATCACGTCCGGGGAACCGAACCGGTCGAATTGCAGAGCCTTCATGACGATCTCCTGTTGATGACAGCATCTGTTGTCGTCAACTGTACCGGCTGATAACAGCTTCTGTTGTCGTACCCTGGTGGGCATGCCGAGATGGGAGTCCGACGCACAGGGCCGACTTGAGCGCGCGGCGCTGGAGCTGTTCGAGACGCAGGGGTTCGAGCGCACCTCGGTCGCGCAGATCGCGGCGCCGCCGGTCTCAAGGAGCGCTCCTTCTATCGCTACTTCCCCGACAAGCGGGAAGTCCTTTTCGCCGGCAATGAACTTGAGGCCCACCTCGTCGCGCAGGTCGAGGCGGCCGATCCGGGCCTCACGCCGATCGAGACGCTGCTGACCGCGCTGGGAACCGCCGAGGAGATCTTCCGCCCGCGCGAGTTCCTGCTGCGCCGGGGAAGAGTGATCGCCGCCAACCCGGCACTGGCCGAGCGCGATCTGATCAAGCTCGCTGACATCGCCGACGCGCTGGCACCGGCGCTTGAGCGCCGCGGCGTCGAGCCCGGCAAAGCACGCTTCATCATCGACGTGGTGCTGGCGATCCACCGGCGCGCCATGCCCCGCTGGCTAGCCGAGCCGGACACCACCCTCGCTCAGCTCATGGCCCAGGCCGCCGCCGAGCTGCGCGAGGCGGTCACACCGCCAGCTCCGACAGTCCGCTGAGTCGACGGAACCGCAACCGCGCCGCCGTGGGCTCCTGGCCGGCCTGGTGCGCGGCCAAGCAGCACTGGCCCGCGCCCCCACCCTGCCGAATGCGGCTGAGCGACGGCGCGAGAACGAGGCCGCCCCGGGACCGCGCCTCGCGACGGCCCCCGGACGTGCCGGGGAGCGCAGCCACGGGGCTGTCGCGATCAGGTGCTGGTCCCGGGGCGGCCGGGGTGCGGGCCCACGGGGACGGGCCCGCCGGGTGCGGGCCCTGGGGAAGGGCCGCTCGGCGCCGGGCCCACGGGGTGGGCCCGGCATGTGGCTTGGGTGGATCCTGGGTGGATCGGTGTTGCGATCTGCCGACAACTCTGCCGTTGCGCGCTATTGACCCACTAACGCCCCGCTAACGCGCCCTTTTGACAGCGCGTCAGGGCACGTCGGCGTACGTCAGAACGACTGCCAGGTGCCGGTCAGCCCCTGCTGCCCGTAGCCGGGCCGGGTGTAGTCGCAGACCCCGTCCGGAAGGCCGCGCGCAGTCGCCGCCACTCGCTCGCCGTCCACTCGACCCCGCGTCCGCGTAGTCCGCGCGCGACGGCTCCTTGGTCCGGCACTTCACCAGGTCGGCCGCGATGTCCTCCCCGCGACCTCACGGGGAAGGAGTGCGACGGATAGAGCTGCTCGCAGCGGCTGTCGGGCGAGCGGTCCAGCGGCTCGGCGATGAACTCCGCCTCGCGGTCGCGGGTGTTGCAGCCCTCCCGCAGCCCCTCCGGCTTCGCCCTGACGATCTTCTCGATGCGCGGGTCGGCGGAGGTGTCGGCCTCAAGTCCGGTCAGCCAGCGGTCCATCAGCGTGATCGACCGCCGCAGCAGCGGACTGTTCGTGCTCATGCCGCCGTACCGGGAGTCCTCCATGACGCTCACCATGTTGGCGGACGTCCCGTTCGCCTTCTCCAGCCGCTTGCGCGTCGAGAGGGTGTAGTACCGCAGGTGGGTGTCGCCCGAGCGGGAGTCGTCGGCGTACGCGCGGTAGTCGATGATCGGCACGTCGGCCAGTCCGCCCCGCCGTTGGTGAGCCGACCGGTGCGGTACGCGCGGCTCGTGGCGTCCAGGTCGGCGACGGTCCGCCGCTCGACGCTCTTCGCGTCCTGGTCGAACCCGCCGATCCGCTCGTTGAGTTCGAGGAACTGCTCCTTGTTGATCGTGCCGTCCTTAAGGGCGCCGAGTCCGTACTGGACGCCGACGTTGTCCAGCGGCCTGCGCGCGAATCCGGTCGTCGGGTCGGTCCCGTAGACGTTCACCGTGTGGTCGTACAGGTCGCAGCGCGCGCCGCGCGGATTGGTCTGCGGGTCGTACCGCTGCGCCTCGGCAGCGCGCCGCAGTCGCCCATGGGGTCGATACGGCGGGCGTCCCCGGTGGTCGCGGTGGCGGTGGCGTACGAGCCGAATCCGGTGACCGCGCCCTTCTGCCGCTCCGTCCACGTCAGGTCGGTGCGGTCGGCGAAGTACTCGGTGAGCAGCCGGGTGTCGGTGACGCGGGACGTCATCGCGAAGCCGACGTCGGGGAAGGAGCAGGCGGGGATGATGCCGTCCAGGATGCCGGGGTAGTTGTCGACGATCTGGAGTGCCTGGTAGGAGCCGCCGGAGCAGCCGAGGCCGATGGTGTGCCGGGGCGGGCCGTACGTCTCGACGAAGCGCTCCTTGACCATCATCGCGGTCTCGGCGGCGGTCAGGTCGGAGCAGTTGTTGCCGAAGACGTTGAGGGTGGAGGACATCAGGGCGTACCCCTGGCCGAGCAGGAAGGGGTCGGTGACCCCGCCGGTCGTGGAGCCCTGGCGGTACCAGCCGCCGATGCAGCCGCCGCCGAGGGTGTAGACGGCGCGGCCGTTCCAGCCCGCGGGCCGGGTGTGGGCGTCCGGCGTCGGCTCCTTGAGCGGGTCGTGCAGCACGGCGGTCTCATAGACGCCCCGGTTGCGGGACCCGGTCTCCATCCGCACGATGTACGGCACCTTCACGCCGTCGGCGGTGGTCGTGGACGCCAGGTCACCGGGGTACGCGGTGGCGTCGGCGGGCCAGGGCGGAACGTTTCGTCGGTGGTCCGGTAGAAGTAGTCGACCCGGGTGCGGATGGAACAGTCCGCGTCCAGCGGCGCCCCGAGCGTGCCGCCCGCCACGGGCACTTTGAACGTCTTCGTCTCGCAGACGAACGGCTGCTCCTGCGGCCCCGAGAAGACCGGGCCCCGGGCGGGTGGTCGACGAGGGTCAGCCGGCGGTACGGGCGCCGGGCGCGGTGACGGTGACGTCGTTGCCGCCCTCGTGGAGTCCGCGCACCAGGCCGGTGCGGTCGGGGCGGGCCCGCGTCCTCGCGCGCGCTCCCCGCTCGTTCCCCTGCTCGTCCTCCCGCTCGTTCTCCGGTACGAAGACGGCCGTGGCGTCCACGCCATTGACCTCGACTCTGACCGAGTCCCAGGCGCCGGGCGACGGCGCGGTCACGCGCAACAGCGCGTCCCCGCCGGTCACCGTGTCCGGCCGCCCGGACACGACGTCGACGTCGAGCGCCCCGCGCGTGGCCGAATCGCTCGCGGGTGCCGTCAGGAGAGCCACGATCGGCGCCAGCGCCACTAAGAGGGCGATGCGCCTCCCTACGTCGGACATGGGTCACCGCCTACGGAATTAGGGGAGTTGGGCTGCTCTTTTGGCACCATGACACCGATGTCGTACGAGCGACAGACCTAAGGTGCGACAAGAACCAACCCGGCATGTCACCTTTGCCCACCCGCCGCACGCGCCCCTCCACCTCAGCCGAACCGACCTTTGGCCAGGGCGTATCCGGCTCGGGAGGGTCTCGCGTACGCGGGAGTGGTCCGGAACGCGACCTGTACGAGGAGTACGGCGTGGCGTGGTCCCCGCGCGGCGGGGCGAGTTCGGTCGGCCGGTTCGGGGTGACGGCGGCGTACGGCTACTCGCCGACGCGCGCCGTCGTCCCCGCCGTCTCCAGCGTGCGGGCCGCCGCCAGCCGCGCCCGTTCGCGCTGCTCGATCTCGAACGCGCTCTCCCCGTCAGCGCCTCGCGCGGACACGACGGGCACTGCCAACGGTCCCCGCCGCCGTGCGCCGCGCGCCCCATCCGCACAAGGCACGCCGGGCAGTTGACGGTCACGTCCTCCACGTGCCCGCACGCCCCGCACACCCAGATCGGCGCCCCGGAGTCCTGCTGCTGCCACATCGTCCGCCGGCACCGCGGGCAACCGGACGTGGCGATGCCGTGGCTGCCCAGGATGGGCGGCTCGGGTGTGCTCTCCACGTAGTTGACGATCCGGGCGCGTACGACGGGGTCCTCCGAGCGGGCCATGCGCAGCAAGTGAGCGACCCGCGAACGCGCCTCATCCGCGAATTCAGTCATTGAGCCGACAGGGTAGCCCTCAACGTCCTCGTTGACCGGATACATCACACGGACGAGGGACATGCCCCGGCCAGTGACGACTTGATGGGATGGTTACCGGGGTACGGCGGCGGGTGCGGGTGGGAGTGGGAGCCTGAACGGGGCTGCGGCGCGCGGGGTTCACGGCCGGGGCGCGGGACTCTGGGAGCATGGGGCGGCGGGCGCGCGGCATGATAGAGCACCAGCGATACGGGCGTGACGGCGCGAACCGGGAAGGGGTCCTCGCGCGGGTGGGGGTGGTCCGATCGACTGCTCTGCCGGGTACGCGGTGGATGTGCGATCCCCGCGCTGCGGGGTGGTCCGAAGTGGCACCTGTTCACGCTGATGCAGGACGGGTGGTCCCCGCGCGGGCGGGGTGGTCCGGTGCCAGCCATGATGTGCACGACGAGGCCGCGGGGTCCCCGCGCGGCGGGTGGTCCGCAGTCGGTGATGAACGCGTTGTCCTCGCCGCGGTGGTCCCCGCATGGCGGGATGGTCCGGTGGTGTGATGTGGCCCTTCACACCGGACTATTGGTCCCCGCGCGGGCGGGGATGGTCCGTCGGGAGTCGCTGGCCACATGACGCCGCCGCGGTGGTCTCCGCGGAAGCGGAGATGGTCCGTACGGTGCGCGGTTCCCCTTCTTGTGGGAGGCGTGGTCCCCGCGAAGGGCGGGGTGGTCCGGTGATCGGGCCGTTCTGGATGGTGAACTCGCCGTGGTCCCCGCGGAAGGCGGGATGGCCCGGTCGTCGCGGTCCCGGACGTGCACGTCCTCACGTGGTCCCCGCAGAAGGCGGGGATGGCCCGGTCGTCGCGATCCCGGACGTGCACGTCCTCACGTGGTCCCCGCAGAAGGCGGGGATGGCCCCGTGGTCGCGATCCCGGACGTGCACGTCCTCACGTAGCCCCCGCGGAGGGCGGGGATGGCCCGGGATCAGCTTGACCCGTCGCCACAGCCCTCGTCGTCCCCGCGTGGCGGGGATGGTCCGTGCTGGATCGAGATCCCGTGCCCCGAGTGGACGGAGTCCCCGCAGGGCGGGGTGGCCGGGTTCTCGTCGGCGTCCGGCTTCAGCCGGACCTGGTGCCCACGCCCGTCAGGGCGGCCTGGGCCGCCCACGACACTCACCGCGCCCGCGGGCCGCGCGGCCCGCGCGGGGCGCGGAGACCATCCCGCCCGGCCCCGCCACCCCGCTGCCCCTTCCGGGTTAATTGGAGGCTCATAGGAGTGGTGGGCGGTGGGCGGGCGGGATGGGGGCCGGGGCGCGGTAAGCGAAAGAGCCCCACCACCCCAAATGACCAGGAGGCACCCATGCGTCACTTCATCCGCCGGGCCGCTGTCAGCGCCGTCCTCGCGAGCGTCGCGATCGTCCCCGTCGCCGGGCTCGCCCAGGCCGCCCCGACCCACGACCACGGGCGTCACGACTGCGACCACGGCGACCGTGACCACGACAGAGGCCGGGACCACGACCGCTTCGGCTTCTTCGGCAGCGGTCTCC
This sequence comes from Streptomyces sp. M19, assembly GCA_038070365.1. Taxonomy (GTDB): domain Bacteria; phylum Actinomycetota; class Actinomycetes; order Streptomycetales; family Streptomycetaceae; genus Streptomyces. The sequence goes on from JAMYWE010000001.1 coordinate 3,234,142, forward strand.
TCGGCGGGCTGCTGAACGTCGGCAACTTCGGCCGCTGAGCCCCGCCCTCGTCGCCTCGGCAGGGTCCGTCGAAACCATGGGACAGCCCCACTGGGACTGCCCCGCGACCCATGCCACAGCGCGGGGTGAGCCGCACGGAACCCCGTCCACGCCCTCTGGCGCGGACGGGGTTTCGGCCGTTCCGGGCCCGTAGGCCCGTACTGCCCCGGCCCCCGCACCTGCCCGCGTCACTCGCCCCGTTCGTCCGCGCAGGCGGCGTCGTACTCGGGTGCCGAGAGCAGCAGGTTGAGTTCCTTCGCGTCGCTCAGGGCGAGTTGGACGATCCAGCCCTCGCCGTACGGGTCGTCGTCGATGGCGCCCGGGTCGTCCCGGAGGGCCTCGTTCACCGCGATGACCTTGCCCGTGACCGGCATGTGGAGGCCCGAGACCGCCTTCACGGACTCGACCGTGCCGAACTCCTCGCCGGGGCCGTAGCGCCGCTGCACGTCGGGCAGTTCGACCAGGACGAGGTCGCCGAGGCGGCGCGCGGCGTAGGCCGTGATGCCCACGCGCGCGAGGCCGCCGCCCATGGGCAGGACCCACTGGTGTTCCCTGGTGTACCTGCGGTCGTTCGGAGTCACCATGCCGAGCCTCCCGGGATCCTCACGTCTGCACGCCTCCACGCCGCCACGCCTCCACGCCTCCACGCCGCACGTCGTCACGCCGCACGTCGTCACGTCGTCACGTCGCCGCCGTCCGCCCCCTCCTCCCCTCAGCTTCCTACCGGTTCCTCCCGGACGCGTCGTCAGAGGGCACGGTTAGCATGAGCGGCAACCACGAGCCTCTGTAGATCGGCCGGGGCTCCTTGTGACACGGGGAGACTCATATGGCGGGTCTGGGTTGGCCGGGCGGCGGCCGGCGCCGGTGCGGCGGTCGGCGGAACGCCTGAGGCCACGTTCGCGGTCTCGCCGCTCACGGGAAGGCCCTGGAGCGCGGCGCGCGACTACGGCGCGGCGGTGCGCGCGGCGCTGGGCCTCGAACCGGCGCTGGCCGTCGGCCTGTTCCGGGACTACGACGGCCGCATACCCGCCGACCGGTACGCGCTCGCGTTCGGGCCCGAGGACGCCGGGTGGCTGGGCGAGACGGCGGGGCGCGAGGACCACCAGGACCGCGACGTGCTGACCGTCGTCTTCGACATCGCCGTACGGGCCCGGCTGCGCGACCCGCAGTGCCTCGCGCGCGACCGGCTGGCGGTGCTCCTCGGCCAGGAGGGCGACGCCGACCTGCTGGTCTCCCGGCTCGGCCGCTGGCACGAACTGGGGCTGCTGGACCAGGAGACGGTCACCCGGCGCTGCGCGCCCACCTCGCGCGCGTACCGCTCACCAGGGACGCCGCGCTGTGGTCCGCCTTCCTCGACCAGCTGCCCGAGGCGCTGCTGCCCGAACTGGCCGACGTGCACTGCTTCATGGGCGCGGCGCCGACGCCGTACGGCTCGCGGACAGCGCGGCGGGCCGCCAGCGCGCCCTGGCCTGCTGCCAGGAGTCGCCGCGCCTGGCCGACGTCCGGGCCGGGATCGAACTCTCCTTACGTCATGGGGAGTTCGCCATGGCGCGGAAGCTGGAGGAGCGCGCGGCGGAGCTGCTGTTCGCCGCCGGGCAGTACGAGGAGGCGCTGGCCCGGTACGAGAAGGCCGGGCGCCGCGACCGGGTCGGCGAGTGCCAGGAGCGGCTGGGGCGGTACTTCGAGGCGCTGCTCGACTGCCCCGCCGACCAGCCGGAGCGGGTCGCGCGGCTGGTGGGCTGTGCCAGCCGGAGGTCGACGCGCTGGTGGAGCGCGGGAGTTCGTGCCCGCCGCCCGGCGCGCCCGCGAGCTGACCGAGCGGCTCGCGGCAGCGCGGGACGAGGCCGGACGGGAGGACGACGCCCGGAGCGGCGGCCGGAGCGGCGGCCAGGGCAGCGCGCGGACGGCGCCCAGGGCGGCGCGCGTGGCGCGGAGGGCGGTGCCGTCGCCGGGCGGCGCGGCGAGACCGAGGCGCTGCGCGAGGCCGTACTCGCGGGCGGCAGACGGCACTTCGGGCGGCTGCTGGAGCGGGCCGAGGCCGACGCGGGCCCGGACTCCGAGGCCGTGTCCGCCGTGCGCGCCGACTGGAGCCGCTTCGAGGAGGAGGCGGGCGAGACCGCCCAGGCCGCGCGGCAGGCCGAGCGCGGCGGCGACGCCTACCGGGCCCACCGGCTCTATCGCCGGGCCGGGGCCTTCGGTGACGCCGATCGCGTCCTTAAGGGCGACGACTCGGCGGACGGCCGCGCCGCCCGCGCCGAGGCCCGCCGGTCCGGCGGCGACGCGCTGGGCGCCGCCCGGCTGTACGCGGAGGCCGGGCAGCCCGAGGAGGCGGTGGAACTCTTCCTGCGCGCCGAGGAGTTCGGCGCCGCGGCCGACTGCCTGCTGCGCTGGCGCGGCGACGAGGCTGCGCGACCCCGGCTGGCCGACTGCCTGCGGCGCGCCGGGCGGCTGGAGGAGCTGGTCCGGCTGTGCCTCCGGGCGGCCGGGTTCGCCACCGGGTCGGCCGCCGGATCCGCGACCGGGACCACGGCCGGGTCGGCCGCCGGATCCGGGTCCGGGACCACGGCCGGGACCACCGCCGGGACCACGACCGGATCCGCGACCGGGTCCCCCACGGGCCGTACGACCGGACCGCCCAAGGGCCCGCCCGGGGCGGAAGCCGCCGCCCGGCCCCTCGCCCAGCTGCGGGAGCTGCGCGGCGACGCCGCCCTGCCGCCGGACCTCGCGGCCGAGGTCGACCGGGCGCTGGAGGCCGCCGACGCGGGCGCGCGGCGCCCGTTCGGGGAGCGGGCGCAGGCGTGGGTGGCGCGGGCGCGGGCCGAGACCGACCGGCGGTACGCCGGTATCTGGGGCCTGGACCTGGGCACGTCGACCTGCGCGGTGGCGATCTACGACAGCGAGATTGGCAAGCCCGTGCTGTGCCCGTGGAAGAACCGCACCCACTTCCCTCCACGCTCAGCCTGGACCGGGAGGGCAACGAACTCGTCGGCCTCGACGCGGAGGAGATCTTCGCCGAGTGGCTGGTCGGCCACATCAGCGGCGCGAAGCGGACCATGGGCACCGGCACCACGTACCGGATCCGGGACCGCTCCTACCGCTCGCAGGAGGTGGCCGCCCGGCTGATCCGGCACGCCCGCGGCCTCGTCGAGGGCTTCCTCGCCGCGCGCGTACGGGAGCGGCTGGGCGAGCTGGCGCGCGAGCGGCTCGGCGCGGTCCCCGACGAGTGGCTGGCGTGGGCGGAGCACCAGCACGACCTGCGCCTGGACCGGCCCGGGCCATCCTCACCATCCCCGCGTACTTCCTGAACAACCAGAAGCACGCCACCCGCGACGCGTGCCGGATCGCCGGGGTGGAGGCGGTGCGGCTGATCCACGAGCCCACGGCCGCCTGCGTCAGTGCCGTACGGGAACGGGGCCTGAGCGGGCACGTGGTGGTCGTGGACCTGGGCGCGGGCACGCTCGACGCGAGCGCGCTGGACGTCGAGGACAACGTGTACGACGTACGGCAGGTGCTCGGCGACACCCACTACGGCGGCAAGGACTTCGACCGGGCCATCAGCCGCGCGCTGGCGGAGCGGCTGAAGGAGGAGCGCGGCATCGACGTACCGGAGGCGGGAGTGGCCCGCCGCCGTCTGGAGGTCGCCGCCGAGTACCTGAAGATCGCCGTGTCGGGGCAGGAGCAGGCGAGTTACGCGCTGCGCTCGCTGGTCGGCGGCGAGGACGCGGAGGTGGAGCTGAGCCGCGCCGAACTCGCCGGGATCCTCGCCAGCCGCTGGCCGAACTGCGGCTGGCGTGCACGGAGTTCAGGGAGTCGCTGGACAGCCCGCCGGAGCACCTGGTGCTGGTCGGCGGGCCGATGCTCCCCGCTGGTGCGCGAGGTGATCGAGGAGGTCTTCGGGCGGCGGCGCACGGTGGTCTCCGACGCGCGCGGCGGTCGCCCAGGGTGCCGCGTTCCAGGCCGCCGTGCTCGACGGCAAGCTCAGGGAACTGCTGCTGCTCGACGTCACGCCGCTGCCGCTGGGCATCGCCGTGCGGGCGGCGAGGCGGGCGGCGGCGCGGAGTTCGACGTGGTCGTCGAGAAGAACCAGCACATCCCCGTCGTGCGCAGCCGCGACTACACCACCGTGCACGACAACCAGACGGAGGTGGAGATCAAGATCTTCAACGGGCAGCTCGACGACCCGTCGCAGATCGGGCTGTTCCGGCTGGAGGGCATCCGCCCGCCCCGCCGGGACCCCGCAGATCGAGGTGGAGTTCTCCATCGACGCGAGCTGCGTGCTGGAGGTGACCGCGCGCGACAAGGAGTCCGGCAGGTCCAACTCCATCCGGGTCACCGACACCACGCTCCTCTCGCCGCGCGAACTGGCCGAGATGACCCGGCGGCGGGAGCGGCAGGCCGAGGCGCAGGCCCTGCGGTCCCGGATGCGCGAGCTGGTGGCGGAGGCCGAGACGGGCGACGGCGACGCGTCCTGGCGCGAACTGCGGCACCGGCTGGCCACGTACCGGCCCTCGGCGGCGCCCGCCGACGAGGCGTCGCAGCGCACGCTCGCCGAGATCTTCAACGAGGTCAACGACCGCGAGGTCGAACTGCTGCTGGTCCAGGAGCCGTTGCGGGACCTGGCGGCGAAGGCCCGCGAGTACCTGGGCCGGGAGGCGGCGGCGGCCGACGACCCGGACCTGGCCGAGGCGCGCCACCTCACCGCCGAACTCGCCCGGCTGCTCGACGGGTTGCGCCCGCAGCTGGACCGGCTCTCCCGGTGGAACGCGCTGCTGGTACGGCTGGCCACCGCCGATCCCGACCCGCTGCGCCGGTTCCGGGACGGCCACGCGGTCGGCGACTTCGCCCGCGCCCTGGCGGCGCTGCGCGACCTGCCGACACCGCCGGAGGCGCCGGAGGACATCCGCAGACAGCTGCACTGCCTCGCCGAGGCCGGTACGTACGAGGACTACCGGGGCGTGCTCGTCGCGGCCGCCGACCGGCTCGGCACCGCCGTCCTGGACCCCGCGCACCCGGCGGCCTTCCACGACCGCCTCACGGCGGCCCTGGTGACGGTCGCGGTGACGGGCCCGGACGGGCGGCGCGCCGAGGGCAGCGGGTTCCTCGTCTCGGACCGGCTGGTCGTCACCAACCGCCACCTGCTCACCGGCCGTCTCGGCACCGCCTCGCCCGACGGCCCGCCCACCGGACGGATCGAGGTGGCGCCCGCCTCGGGTTCGGGGGCCGGGCAGGTCGTGGAGCCCGGCGCGGTCGTCCTGTCGGGCTCGCGCGGCGACGTCGCGCTGCTGCGGCTGACCGCACCGGCCACCGCCGCGCCGCTACGGCTCGGCCACCCGAAGCTGGTCCGGATCGGCGACCCGGTGTGGACCGCCGGTCCGCGGGCGCCGCGCCCGGGGTCGTCAACGCCTTCGAGTCCTTCCCCGAGCAGGACCTGCGCCTGTTCAAGGCCGGTCCCGGGTGCCCGTCCTGGCCAGCGGCGGGCCGCTCCTCAACGACCTGGGCGAGGCGGTCGGGGTGCTGACGGTCAAGGAGGGCGGGGAGTCGGCCGACGGGGTCTTCGCCGTGACGGTCGACGCCCTCGCGCCGCTGCTCCGGCAGGCGGGGATCAGCGACCCGGCGCTGCTGTAAGCCGCGCCGGGCAGCGCGGACCGGACGGGGACCGGACGGGACTGGACGGGGACCGGGTCAAGCCGGGCCGGGCCGGACGAGACCGGGTCAGGCCGGGTCGGGCCGGGCCGGACGAGACCGGATCAGGCCAGGTCAGGCCGGGCCGGGTCAGGCCGGACGAGACCGGACGGGGCCGGACGAGACCGGGTCGGGCCGGATGGGGCCGCGGGTCAGGCCGGGATGTGGGCCTCGAACCACGCCAGGGTCCGCTGCCACGCGTCGGGGCGGCGGTCTCGTCGTAGTGGTCGGGCCGGGCGTCGCAGTGGAAGCCGTGCCCGGCCTCCGGGTAGCGCACGACCTCCGCCGCCACGGGCGCCTCCGCGAGGGCCGCGCGCAGCTCCTCGACCTCCGCCACCGGGATGGAGCCGTCCTGGTCGCCGTACAGCCCGAGGAAGGGGCGCGCAGCCGGGGCCAGCTCCGGCTGCGGCGCGAAGCCGAACCGTCCGGACGCCACCCGCCGCCGTAGAAGCTCACGCTGGCCCCGTACGTCCGCTCGGCCGCCGCCGACAGCGCCACGCTGCCGCCCATGCAGAACCCGACGATCCCGGTCCGCTCGGGCGTGAACCCGGCCCGGGCGAGCCGGTCGGCGACCGCGTCCAGGTCCGCGAGCAGCCCCTCGCGGGTCAGTTGGCCCACGTGCTCCAGAGCCGTCGCGATGTCCTCGTACGGCAGCACCGGGTCGCCGGTGCGGTGGAAGACGTGCGGCGCCACGGTGTACCAGCCGCGCGCCGCGAAGCGCCGCGCGATGTCGACGATGTGGTGGTTGACCCCGAACGCCTCCTGGATCACGACCACCGCGCCACGCGGGTCTCACCGTCGGCGGGCTCGACGACATGGACCGGCAGCGAGGTGCCGTCGGGGGCGGGAACGTCGTCGACGTACGGGGCGGGGTGTCGGACATGGGGCCTCTCCCGTGCTCTGGCGAGAACTGATCACTCCGCTACGGCGCCACCCTACGCCGGGCCGTACGCCCTTTCGGGGCCTGCCCCGGCCCCTCAGGACCGCCGCTGACCCGGCCCGGTGCCGACGGGCCCGGACGGCACCGAAGTGCCGACCGGGCCCGTGGAGGCCGGACGCGGGAGGTCATGGCCGCTGCGGGCGGCGCGGTTGAGACGGAGGGCGGAGACGAGGAAGAAGAGGCCGCCGAGGAAGGCGTAACCGGCGAGCGACCCCAGCGAGGATCGTCGCCGCCCGCCTGCGCGATGAACGACGCCCCGGCGAGGGTGGAGATGGCGCCGCTGGCGATCATCGGCCACTGGCCGCCGAGGTGTCGGCGCACGGCGCCCACGACGAGCTGGACGAGCCCCGCGGTGATGGCCCAGGCGCCCCAGACCCGCAGGACGGCCGGGATGCCGGACGTGGCGGCGACGGCCAGGCCGATCACCGTCAGCGAGCTGACCGCGATGTTGACGTACAGGCCGCGGGCCGTGCCCCGTCGGCCTTGGCGGACCGGACGTCGACGACCGCGGCGGCCACGTCGAACAGCGGGTAGACCAGCAGCAGCGTCACGCTCAGCGGCCCCAGTGTGTCGGCGGTCGCGAACAGCAGGGCCGCCCACACGGCGGCGAAGGCGAAGCGCAGGAGGTACAGCTTGCGCAGGGCCGCGGGGCGCCGGTGACGGGGGCGGGGGCGGCGGTGACGTAGGTGTCCACGGGAGTGCCTTTCGGTGGCGGCGTGGTGAGACGGAGAGCCACGAAGGCACCATCCATCCTGACGAAGAACGAGGAGAACGTTCGGTCTCGCTCCATGAATTCAACGGGGTCGCGGGCGGCTGTCAAGACCGAACGTTCTCCCTCGCGGGTTGGGTACGCTGGGCGGCATGAGTCCGAGCCCAGAAGGCAGCACGTCGCAGGCGCGCTCGCGCCTGCTCACCACAGCGACCAAGATCTTCTACGCGGAGGGATCCACTCCGTCGGCATCGACCGGATCGTCGCGGAGGCACAGGTCACCCGCGCCACGCTGTACCGGCACTTCTCGGGCAAGGAAGAACTCGTCCTCACCTATCTCGGCCAGGCCGACCAGGGGATCCGCGGGCAGGTCGCCGCGGCCGAGGCGAGCGTCGAGTCGGCGGCCGACAAGGTCCTGGCCGTCGCCGAGTCCATCGCCGACGGCATCCGCTCCCCGGGTTCCGCGGGTGCGCCTTCCTCAACGCGGTGGCCGAATACCCCGACCCCGCCCACCCGATCCACCAGGCCGTCCTGGCCCACCGGCAGTGGTTCCTGGAGACCCTCACGGACCTGCTGTCGCGGGTCGGCGACGCGCCCGCCGACGCCGCCGCCCGGCACGTCGTCATGCTCAGGGACGGCGCGATGGCGGCGGGCTGCCTCTTCGACGCGGACCTGGTCTGCGAGACGTTCCTGGCGGGCGTCGAGGGAGTCCTCCAGTCGCGCTCGGCCCCGGCCTCGGCCTAGACCCCGGCCTCTACCGCTCCACCGCCGAACGCCGCTTTGCCGCCGAACGCCGCTCCACCGCCGAACGCCGCTTTGCCGCACGAATATCGCTTTGCCGCCGACCGGCCCGGCCAGATAGGAAGCTCCCATGCTCAGAGGCGGCAAGGTCGGGCTCAGGGCCCGGCACGAGGACGACATCCCGATCCTGCGGACCCAGCTCTACGACGACGTGGTCAACGCCGCGCGGGCCGAGAGCGGGCCGTGGCGTCCGGTCACCCCGGCTCGAAGGACCCGCGGCTCGTGGTGGACGACACGGAGCAGGGTACGTCCCGTTCTCCGTGGTGGAGTTGGACGGCGACACGCTGGTCGGCACCGCGACGCTGTGGGACATCGACAACCACAACCGGTCCGCGCACATCGGGCTGGGGCTGCTGCCGTCCTGCCGCGGCAAGGGCTACGGCACCGACGTGGTCGCGGTGCTGTGCCACTACGGCTTCGTCGTACGCGGCCTGCGGCGGCTACAGATCGAGACGCTGTCGGACAACGCCGCGATGCTGCGCTCCGCCGAGCGCAACGGCTTCGTCCGCGAGGGCGTGCTGCGCTCCTCGGCCTGGGTGCTGGGCGAGTTCATGGACGAGGTGCTGCTCGGGCTCTCGCCGAGGACTGGCAGCCGGACCGGGGAACGTAGCGGTGCACGCCCGCGCGGGCTGCCGTCCGGCGGGTTGGGGCGCAGGTCGAGGGTCCGGCTCTGGCCGACGAGGTCATGGCCGAAAGCGCGGTGGGGCTCCTCGTCGGTGAGAACGAACCCGAAGCGCTCCTAGATCCGGCGTGCGGAGGCCGGGTTGGCGTCGGTCCACAGCGTCACGCGCCGGTGGCCCGCCGCGCGGGCGAAGGTCGGCGACTCCTCGACGAGGCGGGTGCCGGGGCCGCGGCCGGAACGCGACAGCGAGGACGGCGCCGCCTCCGCCAACCGGCCCTCCCGCGCGGCTAGTCCGCGAACGGGTCTCGTCCCCGGCCGGAACGCCACCGTCCGGCGCTCCGACCGGGTTCCGCCCAGTTCGACGTGGACGGCGAACGGGCGGTGTCCATGACCTCCAGAGGGACCCGGGACCGTGCGGGGCGGCCCCGGGCGGGGTGGCGTGGGGCGGGCCAGGGCGTCGAGCGCCGTGGCGAGCAGGTCGCGCACGCCGGGGGCGTCGCACAGCAGCCGTAGGACCTGCCGGTCCCGCTCGTGGGAGATGTGCAGCTCGATCGCCTCGGTGGCGTGGAGCGCCACCAGGAACTCCTGCACGTCGCCGTGGGCCGGGCTCAGCGTGGTCTCGAAGCGCGGCCCTGGACCGGGAGTTCGAGGGCCGCGTGGAGCGCGCCGCGGCGGCCGCGCAGCGACCAGTGGGTGTCGTGGATCTCGATCGCCCGGCCCAGCCCGTACAGGTGCTCGCGACTGTGGCGGGTCAGGTGCAGCAGGATCGCGGCGCGGCCCCGACACCGACGTGTACGGGGTGTCGACCGCACCGCCGAGCAGCGCGTTGTAGAACGTGGTCACCTTAAGGACGCCACGCGGGTCCGGTCCGCCGAGCCCCGCCTGGGCCGCGAACAGCGCCGTCGTGCCGGGCCGCAGGACCGGCGGCAGCCGCCGGTCACCCACGGCGGGACCGGGACCGGGGCCGAGGCCGGGAACGGGATCGAGGGGCCGGGATCGAGGGGCACGGACCCCGGGGCCGGAGGCGGGCCGAATCCCCACGCGACTCCCCACGCGACTCCCGCGCGAGTCCCCGCGCGAACCCTCGCGCACGTTCCCGCGTTCGTCCCCGCGCCCCTCCGTCCCCCGCGTCCTCTCGTTGACCATGGCATGCGCGGAGCGTACGAGAGCCCGCCGGGACCCGTCCCGAACGCGCCACCCGCGCCCGCCGCCGTACGGCGCCACCGAGCCGTGTCGCGCGCGGCGGCGCCCGCACGACGCCGCCGCGCGGACGAAGGCCCCGGTCGGGAGGACTCCACCGGGGCCTTCGCCTGGGCTGTGCTCAGGTGCTCGGGGTGCGATGACGTGACGGGTCAGTCCGTGGCGGACCACCTCCTTCCATAGCCGGGGATTCCGTAGCCGGGGATTCCGTAGCCATGGATTCCGTAGCCGGGGACGGGGACGCTCATTCGAAGAGGTCCCCGTACGAGCCCATGGCCAGCGCGATGTCGGCCTGGGCCCAGAACCGGTGGTAGGTGAAGCTGGGCGCCGCGCCGCCCTGGAGGTAGGACTCGACCTTCGACCAGGACGGATCGTCCTGGTAGAAGCTCCGGATCGAGGAGAAGGTGGCCCCGGAGTCGATCGTGTCGCCGTTGGGCATGGTGCCGGTCCAGCCGCTGGGCACGTAGACCGCGTCGTCGAAGCGGTCGTAGTCGGCGCGGGTCTCGGGAGCGCGATGCCCAGGTCGTCCTGGTAGTTGTCCCACATGCCGTCGAGCAGCGCCTTGGCCGTGGCCTTGGCGTCGGCGTCACCGGACTTGGCCGCGTAGTACGACAGGGTCTTGGCGTACGCGGCGGCCACCCGACGTCGTCGGTGTAGTCGGCGACGGTCACGTGCAGGCCGGAGTTGGCGCCCGGACTGCTCGCGTCCCAGGTGTCCGGCTGGCCGGACCACTGGAGGGTCGACGGGATCTGGTACGTGCCGTCGGAGTTGACCTTCGTCTCCGACAGGGCCCACGTCACCCACTTGTCGAGCACGGCCTTCGCGTCGGCGTCGCCCGTCTGCTGGTAGTACTCGGCCACCCGCTCCATGGACCACGCCTGGAAGCCGAACCACTGGTTGGACGGCGGGTCGTGGTAGACGGGCTGCTGGTCGTAGTACATGCCGTAGAAGGTCGACTTGCCCGACGGGGCGCGTCGTAGCGGCCGTTCCAGCTGTTGGTGGCGCCGCCCGCGATGGCGCCCTCGTCGGACTGGAGCCAGCGGTAGAACTCCAGCTGCCGCTTCAGGCTGGTGGACCAGTCCTGCGCGCCGGTGGCCGACTTGGGCTTGAGGTCGGCCGAGGAGCTGAGCGCGTACGCGGCCATCGGGTTCTGGTAGCCGCCGTGCGCGAAGCTGGAGCCGATGCGCCAGGCCCAGCCCGCCGAGGTGTCGGTGGCGCCGCCCCACGCGTAGTACCAGCTCAGCAGGTAGTGGGAGCTGTCCTTGCCGCTGCCCGCCTGGCAGCTCTCGCCCGTGCAGCCGCCGATTTTCTTGAAGTACTTGTCGAAGAAGGCGTAGCGCAGGTAGTCGCCCATCTTCGCGGCCTTGCCGACGGTCGCCGAGACGTCGCCCGACTTGCCCTGCTCCTTGGCCCACACGTCCGCCCAGTACGCGGCCTGGACGGCGCGCGCGTCGGCGTCGGGGGCGTCGGTGAACTTCCACTGCTTGGCGTACTGCGCGTCACCGGTGAACAGGTCCAGATAGCCGTTCTTCCCGCCGTACTTGAAGGCGTCGCAGGTCGGCTGGGGCACCGTCTCCCACACCGACTCCTGCGGGCCGCGCTGGTAGGTGTTGATGTACGACGGGCCCTCGCCGTCGGGCCCGGCCTCGCACTGGCCCGGCGCGTTGCCGTACCCGTAGACGTTGTCCACGTCCTCGATCCAGTGCATGCCGTAGATGTCGTCGGTGCCGTACGCGCTCTTCAGCTCCGCGGCCAGCGGGTCCTGGCCGACCGAGACCCCGGTGTCCAACTGCGCCGGGTAGCCGGACGGTTCGTCCTGCTCGGGGGCGTAGGTCGCGGGCTTGGAGGCGTTGTAGAAGCTGTTGGTCGGCTGGTCGGCGTGGGTGGGGATCATGTACTTCTCCATGACCGACCACGCGTTGTTGAACTTGGACCAGTCCCCGCTGACCTTGCCGTACATCGCCTGGAGCCAGATCAGGTAGCTGTACGCCTCCGAGGTGGTCTCGTGGCCCTGGTCGGGCGCCTCGACCATCAGCGTCTCGACCGAGTGGTACGGGATGCCCTCGGGCGAGAAGTAGCCCGAGGCCGGGGCCGTGATCTTGTTGTACAGGTCCAGGAACCGCTCGTCGTACTCGGCGGCGGCCTTCACCTGGGAGACGGTGACGGCGGCCGGTGCCTGCCCGTCGGCGGTCGCGGCGAAGCGGGCGGCGCCGGTGCCCGAGGCGTCGGCGGCCACGTCGACCCGCTGGGCGGTGTCCCAGTTCTCGGGCGTGAAGGTCAGGGCCGAACCCGAGGCGACCCGCAGGCCCTTGTTGCCGGAGGTGCGGGCCACCTTGACGGTGACGTCCTGCGCGGGCCGCGCGGACAGCTTCACGTCGAACCCGTCGTCGGCGCCCTGCCGCACCCCGAGCTGGGTGGCGCTCGCGACGACCGAGGGGCCCTTGGTGATCCGCACGCCCACCGGGACGGACTCGGCCGAGGCGCCCTGGCTGTCGTACGCCTTGGCGTACAGCGAGTAGTGCCCGGCGGGCAGGTCGGCCTCGTCGAGGGTGAACGGCGAGGTGCGGTCCGTGCCGAGCAGCTTCCTGTCGCTGTAGAACTCGACCTTGGTGATCTCCGCCCGGTCGGCGGCCACCGCCGCGGCGGTCATCGGGATGGTGGTGCCGCGGGTGAACACGTCACCGGCCGACGGGCCGCTGAGCACGGCGAGCGGCTGCTGATGGGTGGTCCGGCAGGCGGTGCCGTTGACCGCGAAGGACGCGGGCACCGCGCTCGACTCGCCGGTGAAGTCGGCGCCAGTGGTCACATAACCCCGGGCGCGATACGGGAGTTGGCGGCGGCGGCGTGCACCGTGACCTTCGCGCCGGACTGCGACCAGTCGCCGCTCCAGCCCTCGGCGAGCTGCTGGCCGCCGGGGCGGTGTACGTCAGGTCCCAGCCGTCGATGGCCTTGGTGCCCGGGTTGGTGACGGTGAACTCCGCCGAGAAGCCCGACCCGTGGTTACTCGTCTTGTAGTCGACGGTGCACGCGGGGACGCGGCCTGGCGGGCCCGCCGTTCACCGCCGTCATGGTCAGGGGAGCGAGAGCGTGGCGGCCCCGACGACGACCAGCCGTCTCACGCGGCGCCGTGGCGAGCCTCGTTGTGCGCGCATCGGGAGTCTTCTCCTCGCGGTTCGTACGGGTGAGGGGGAACAACTTGCGAACCAGTGGGAGCGCTCCCATATTCGGGCGGTCTTGACGAGGTGTCAAGACTCTGAACGGAACCGGTCCGTCGAACGAGTTCGACTCATTAATCCGTGAACACCTCTGTTGACATGGACGCTGCGAGCGCTACTTTCATGGCAACCAGTGGGAGCGGTTCCACGGGAACGAGGCCGTGTCGTACGGCCTTTCAGCTCCGATGAGCCGCTCCAGGTGTGCACCCGGGCGCCTTCATGCCTTGGTGACCGCCGCGGCTCCTTTGACGACCCCACGAGCGTTGCGAAAGGAATTCCATGAGCCGCACAACCCGAACGGCGGGGACGCTCCTCAGCGCCACCGCCCTGACCTCGGCGCCCTCACGGGCGTGGCGTCGGCCGGCACCGACCAGGCCGCCGCCAGGGTCGACAACCCGTACGCGGGCGGCAAGGTCTACGTGAACGAGGACTGGTCCGAACAGGCCGCCGCGGGCGGCGGCGAGGCGATCGCCGACCAGCCCACCGCCGTCTGGCTCGACAGCATCAGCGCCATCACCGGCGGGGCCGCGGGCGGCGGTGGCATGGGCCTGCGCGAGCACCTGGACGCGGCCCTGGAGCAGGGCGCCGACGTCTTCCAGCTGGTCACCTACAACCTGCCCGGCCGCGACTGCTCGGCGCTGGCCTCCAACGGCGAGCTGGGCCCGACCGAGATCGACCGGTACAAGACCGAGTTCATCGACCCGATCAACGAGATCCTGTCGGACTCGAAGTACGCGGACCTGCGGATCGTCAACATCGTCGAGATCGACTCGATCCCGAACCTGGTGACCAACGTCGGCTCCCGCCCGACCGCCGTACCGGCGTGCGACACCATGCTGGCCAACGGCAACTACGTGAAGGGCGTCGGCTACGCCCTCGCCCAGTTCGGCGCGAACCAGAACGTCTACAACTACCTCGACATCGGCCACCACGGCTGGATCGGCTGGGACGACAACTTCGGCCCCACGGCGCAGAAGCTGAAGGAGGCCGCGACCGCCGAGGGCGCGACGGTCGACGACGTCGCCGGGTTCGCGGCCAACACGGCGAACTACGGGGCGCTGACCGAGGACAACTTCTCGATCGACGAGACCATCAACGGCACCCCGGTCCGTCAGTCGAAGTGGGTGGACTGGAACCGCTACACCGACGAGCAGTCGTACGCCCAGGCGTTCCGCCAGGAGGCGGTCTCGGCAGGGTTCAACTCCGACGTCGGCGTCATCATCGACACCTCGCGCAACGGGTGGGGCGGCGCGGACCGCCCGACGGGCCCCGGCCCGACGACCGACGTGAACGCCTACGTGGACGGCGGCCGTTACGACCGCCGTATCCACACGGGCAACTGGTGCAACCAGGCCGGAGCGGGCATCGGCGAACGCCCGAAGGCGGCCCCGGCGACCGGGATCGACGCCTACGCGTGGATCAAGCCTCCGGGGAGTCGGACGGGGCGAGCGAGGAGATCCCGAACGACGAGGGCAAGGGCTTCGACCGGATGTGCGACCCGACGTACACGGGTAACCCGCGGAACAACAACAACATGTCGGGGGCGCTGGCGGACGCGCCGCTGGCGGGCCACTGGTTCCAGGCGCAGTTCGAAGAACTCCTGAAGAACGCGAACCCGGCGCTGTAGCACGGGACCACCGGCGAAAGGGGACGTGCCGGGGTGTCCCGCAGGGCGGCGAACGTTCACCGGCGTGCGGACGAACGACGACCCGCACGTTCGCAGCCCGAGGAGATGCCCCGTGGGGCACCTCCCAGCGTTAGCTGGGGAGGCCCCGACCCCAGAACCCCGGAACCAAGGACCCCGAACCGCGCGGCGAAACAAAGCCGCACCGCAGAGATCCTCAAAGAGACCGGGGCCGCGCCAGCGGCCCCGGCCCACTCAGGACGTCCGCTCAGGAAGACTGCCGACGCACCAGCTGAGTCGGCAGCACCAACTGCCGCCGGTCCGCCGTTCGTACCCCTGGGCCTCGATCTCCTCCAGCAGGACGCGCACCATCGCCCGGCCCATCTCCTCCGTGGACTGCCGCACACTCGTCAGCGGCGGATCCATCAGGCGCGCGACGGGCGAGTCCTCGAAGCCGACGAGCGCGACGTCCTCCGGGACGCGCCGACCGGACTCACGGAGCACCTGGCGGGCGCCCGCGGCCATCACGTCGGAGGCGGCGAAGACCGCGTCGACGTCGGGCCGCCGCTCCAGGAGTTCGCGCATCGCGCGCCGCCCGCCCTCCTCGGTGAAGTCGGCGTGGCCGACGAGCGCGGGTCGGGTTCGCGCCCCGCGGCCCGTACGGCGGCGCGGTAGCCGTCCAGGCGGCACTGGGCCACGTACATGTCCAGCGGCCCGGTGATGGTGGCGACCGTGGAGCGACCGCGGCCGATGAGGTGCTCCACCGCCCCTGCGCGCCGCCGGTGTTGTCGGAGTCCACGTACGGCACCGTCTCGCGCATCGCACGGCGGCCGTTGAGGACGGCCGGGACCTCGCTGCGCTCCAGCAGGTCCGGGAGCGGGTCGTCGGCGTGCACCGAGACCAGGAGCACGCCGTCCACACGGTGCGCCGTGAGGTAGTCGGCGAACCGCTGGCGCTCCTTGGGCGTGCGGATGAGGGTCAGCAGCAACTGGAGGTCGGTGTCGGCGAGTTCGGCTCCGACGCCGCGGATGATGTCGGAGAAGTAGGGCTCGGCGAAGAGCCGGGTCTCCGGCTCGGGGATCACCAGGGCGACGGCGTCGGCGCGGTTCGCGGCCAGCGCGCGGGCCACCCGGTTGGGCACGTAGCCCAGTTCGGCGACGGCCTGCTCGACGGCCGTGCGCGCGCGTCGCTCACCCGGGGCGAGCCGTTGATCACCCGGGAGACCGTGCCGCGCCCCACACCCGCGCGGGCCGCGACCTCCTCCAGTGTCGGTCTGGCGCGCGCCACCCCGCGCCGTCGCGTTCCTGCCATGTGACGCCCCTCCAGCCGTACGTACCACCATCCAGCGCCACCCCACGTGGGAGCTGCTTGGCCAATTCAACAGCAGTGTGGATCGGGAAAGTTGTTCCGCGCGCTCCCTTGACACCCCGCACGGACCCGGAACCCTTCAACACATCACAGCTGGGAGCGCTCCCACGGTACTAGCAATATACATAACCCGCACGTTCCCCACCCCGCGCCGACGCATCGCCTTAGCCACGCAATGCCCTCTTTCATCCGGCCGGGACGCGGTACGTCGTGGCGCAAGGAGGACGCAATGCGCAGGACTACTGGAACGCGCCGCCGCAGAGTGGTGGTGCTCGCGGCGGTCGCCGCACTGGGCGCCGGACTGCTCGCCGGCTGTGCCGACGACGGTGACGACGACTCGGGCTCGTCCGGCGGCAGCGGAGGCGGCAAGGGAAAGACGACCGTCAGCATCGGTGTCTACGGGGTCTTCGGCTACAAACAGGCCGGTCTGTACGACGAGTACATGAAGCAGCACCCCGACATCAACATCAAGGAAAACTCGATCGAGCGGAGCGAGAACTACTACCCGCAGCTGCTGACGCACCTGTCCACGGGCAGCGGCCTGAACGACATCCAGGCCATCGAGATCGCCAACGTCGCCGAGGTCACCACCACCCAGGCGAACAAGTTCGTTGACCTCTCGAAGGAAAAGGGCGTCAAGAAGGACAACTGGTTCGACTGGAAGTGGAACCAGGCGACCACCGGCGACGGAGCGACCATCGGCCTGGGCACCGACACCGGCCCGATGGCGATGTGCTACCGCAAGGACCTGTTCCAGAAGGCGGGCCTGCCGACCGACCGGGACCAGGTGTCCAAGCTCTGGGCCGGGAGCTGGGACAAGTACCTACAGACCGGTAGGGACTACTCGAAGAAGGCGCCGGGCGAGACGGTCTGGGTCGACTCCGCCGCCGGTGTCTACAACGCCGCCATCGCCGGTAGCGCGGAGCGCTACTACGACAAGAACGGCAAGCTCGTCTACGACAAGAACCCCGCCGTGAAGAAGGCGTGGGACATCGCCACGAAGGCGTCCACCGAGGACTGACCGCCAAGTTGCAGCAGTTCCAGAAGTCCTGGGACCAGGCGTTCGCCAACGGCAAGTTCGCCACCGTCACCTGCCCGCCGTGGATGCTCGGCCACATCAAGGAGAAGGCCGGTCCCAAGGCCGCCGACAAGTGGGACGTGGCGCAGGCCCCGACCCCGGCAACTGGGGCGGCTCCTTCCTGGCCGTGCCCAGCGTCTCCAAGAACAAGTCCGAGGCGATCAAGCTCGCCACCTGGCTGACCGCGCCCGAGCAGCAGGCCAAGCTCTTCGAGGCGCAGGCCAGCTTCCCAGCTCCCCGCCGCCGAGGAGCTGCCTCAGGTCGCCGACGCGAAGCACCCGTACTTCGATGACGCGCCCACCGGCAAGATCTTCATCAACGCCGCCAAGGACATCCCGAACCAGATCCTCGGCCCGAAGGACCAGCTGATCCTCCAGAACATCACCGACATCGGCCTCCTCCAGGTCGAGCAGCAGGGCAAGTCGCCGGACGAGGGCTGGAAGGCCGCCAAGAAGACCATCGACAACGCGCTGGACCAGTGACCGGAATGACAACATCCGGATACTCCGCCGGTACGGCCGCGCCCCTCGAAGGAGGGGCGCGGCCCGCACGCCCACGAGCAGACGTCCCCGCCGGACCCCGCGGAGGAGCGGCGCCGGGCACGGCGCAGCCGCCGCTACCGCTGGGACCTGAAGTACTCCCCGTACGCCTTCATCTCCCCGTTCTTCCTCTTCTTCGCGGCCTTCGGGCTCTTCCCGCTGCTCTACACGGGCTGGGCCGCGCTGCACAAGGTGGAGTTGACCGACCCCAACCACATGGAGTGGGCGGGGATGCACAACTTCACCCGGCTGTGGGACGACGACTTCTTCTGGAACGCGCTCCAGAACACGTTAACTATCGGGCTGATCTCCACCGTTCCGCAGCTGCTGATGGCCCTCGGCCTGGCGCACCTGCTCAACTACAGGCTGCGCGGCTCGATGTTCTTCCGGGTCGCGATCCTCACCCCGTACGCCACCTCGGTCGCCGCCGCGACGCTGGTGTTCGTCCTGCTCTTCGGCCGCGACTACGGCATGATCAACTGGGCGCTCGGCCTGGTCGGGATCGACAACATCGACTGGCAGAGCGGCACCTGGACCTCGCAGTTCGCGGTCTCCAGCATCGTCATCTGGCGCTGGACCGGGTACAACGCGCTGATCTACCTGGCCGCCATGCAGGCCGTGCCGCACGACCTGTACGAGTCGGCGGCGCTGGACGGCGCCTCACGGTGGCAGCAGTTCATCCATGTGACGATCCCGCGCTGCGGCCCACGATTCTGTTCACCGCCGTGGTCTCCACCATCGGCGCGACCCAACTGTTCGGGGAGCCGCTGCTGTTCAGCGGCAGCGCGGGGCCACGGGCGGCGCCGACCACCAGTTCCAGACGCTGGGTCTGTACATGTACGAGCAGGGCTGGGTGAACCTGCACCTGGGCCGGGCCTCGGCCATCGCCTGGACGATGTTCCTGATCCTGGTGGTGATCGCGGCGATCAACGCGCTGATCGCCCGGCGGCTGCGCCGGAGCCAGTAAGTGAGACGAGGGATAACCGTGACTGCCACCAAGGCCGGTAGGACGCTGCGCGGCGGCAAACTGACCTATGCCGTGCTCATCCTGTTCACCATCGGCTCACTCTTCCCCTGGTCTGGACGGCCATCGCCGCCTCCCGTGACAACACCCGCCTCGCGCAGACCCCGCCGCCGCTCTGGTTCGGTGGGAACCTCTTCAAGAACCTGGAAACGGCGTGGACCGACGCCAACATGGGCAGCGCGCTGCTGAACACCACCATCGTGGCGGGCACCGTCTCGCTGGGCACCGTGCTGTTCTCGACCATCGCCGGGTTCGCCTTCGCCAAGCTCCGCTTCAAGTTCAAGAACGTGCTGCTGATGCTGACTATCGGGACGATGATGGTGCCGCCGCAGCTCAGCGTGGTGCCGCTGTACATGATGGTCGCCAAGCTGGAGTGGACTGACCAGCTGCAAACCGTCATCCTGCCCACGCTGGTCACCGCCTTCGGTGTCTTCTTCATGCGGCAGTACCTGAGCCAGGCGCTGCCGACGGAGCTGATCGAGGCCGCCCGGATGGACGGCGCGAGCAGCCTGCGGATCATCTGGCACGTGGTCTTCCCCGCGGCCCGCCCGGCGATGGCGGTGCTGGGAATGCTTACCTTCGTCCAGTCGTGGAACGATTTCTTCTGGCCCATCATCGCGCTCACCCAGACCGGGAATCCGACCGTCCAGGTAGCCCTGACCGGTCTGGGCCGCGGCTACATCCCCGACCAGTCAGTGATCATGGCCGGGGCGCTGCTCGGCACGCTGCCCCTGCTGCTCGCCTTCGTGATCTTCGGCAAGCAGATCGTCGGAGGCATCATGCAGGGCGCCGTCAGGGCTGACCCACCGGCGAGGGCTGCCCACCCGGGGCAGCCCTTTCGTCCGCCCCTCCTCCCTCCCTTCTCCCTCCACCCACTCCATCTCTCCCCGTCCCTTCGAACCCCTCTCATCCCCTCCGACGCACACCTGAAAATGGGAGCGCTTCCATGACCCTGGCATTTCCCCGGCTTTCTCTGGGCTCGGCCTCCTCGGCGTACCAGATCGAGGGCGCCGTTCAGGAGGACGGCCGCACCCCGTCGATCTGGGACACCTTCTCCCACACTCCGGGCAAGACACTCGGCGGCGACAACGGCGACATCGCGGTCGACCACTACCACCGCTACCGCGACGACGTCCGGCTCATGGCCGCGCTCGGCCTGAACTCCTACCGCTTCTCGGTCTCCTGGTCCCGGGTGCAGCCCACCGGACGCGGCCCGGCCGTCCAGCGCGGCCTGGACTTCTACCGCTCGCTCGTCGACGAGCTGCTCGCCAACGACATCGAGCCCGTGGTGACGCTCTACCACTGGGACCTGCCGCAGGAGCTGGAGAACGCCGGGGCTGGCCGGAGCGGGAGACCGCCGAGCGGTTCGCGGAGTACGCGGGGATCGTCGGCGCGGCGCTGGCGGACCGGGTGGAGAGCTGGACCACCCTCAACGAGCCCTGGTGCAGCGCGTTCCTGGGCTACGGCTCCGGCGTGCACGCCCGGGCCGCACCGAGCGGCTCGCCCGCTGCGCGCCGCGCACCATCTGAACCTGGCGCACGGCCTCGGCGCCCAGGCGCTGCGCGCGGCGCTGCCGTCCCGCGCGCGGATCGCCATCAGCCTCAACCCGTCCGTGGTGCGGCCGCTGACCGACAAGCCCGAGGACGTCGACGCCCAGCGGCGGATCGACGCCCTCGCCAACCGGGTCTTCTCCGGGCCGCTGCTGCACGGCGCGTACCCCGAGGACCTGTTCCGGGACACCGCCTCCATCACCGACTGGTCCTTCGTCCAGGACGGCGATCTCGCCACGATCAAGCAGCCGTTGGACGGTCTCGGCATCAACTACTACACCCCGCCCTGGTGTCGGCCGCGACCGGCGAGGAGGCCGCGGTGCGCCACGACGGCCACGGCGGCGGCGACCACTCCCTGGCCCGGCTCCGAGCGGGTCGCCTTCCACCAGACGCCGGGCGAACGCACCGAGATGGGCTGGACCGTGGACCCGTCCGGCCTGTACGACCTGCTGATGCGCTACTCCCGCGAGGCCCCGGGCGTGCCGCTGTACATCACCGAGAACGGTGCCGCGTACGACGACAAGCCGGACGCCGACGGCGCCGTGCACGACCCGCAGCGGGTGGAGTACCTGCGGCTGCACCTGGCCGCCGCGCACCGCGCCATCGCCGACGGCGCCGACCTGCGCGGCTACTTCCTGTGGTCCCTGATGGACAACTTCGAGTGGGCCTACGGCTACAGCAAGCGGTTCGGCGCGGTCTACGTCGACTACCCGTCGCAGGCCCGCGTCCCGAAGACCAGCGCCACCTGGTACGGGCGGGTGGCGCGCAGCGGTGAGGTGCCGGAGGCGTGAGAAGACGGGCGCAGCGTGTGGGGAAGTCCGCTGCGCCCCGCCTGTGTGGGGATTCTGTGGGGGTGTCTGTCCCGTGGGGGTGTCGAGGGGCCGGGGGCGGGTCAGCCCTGGGCGGCGAACGCCTTGGTGAACGCCAGCTCGTCCTGGTCGATGGAGCTGCACGTCGGGGACGCGGAGTCCTGCGGGCCGTCGGGGCACGGCTTGTCACGGGTCGCGGACCACATCGACAGCCAGCCGAGCCCCTTGGACTCGGCGAACTCCCGCAGCTCCCCGGCGTCCTCGACGGTGAACTTCTCCACCGCGACGTCGTTCACGCCGATCATCGGGTGACCGCGACCGCCTGCCACGCGGCGGCGTCGTCCAGGCCGAGCGCCTCCTTGACCTGGCCCTGGGTGGCGGTGGCGGCGTCGATCGCGTACTGGCCCATGTCGCCGTCGTACGAGGCGCCGTAGTCCATCGCCATGATGTTGACCGCGGAGACCTTCACGCCGTTGTCCTTGGCGTCGGCGACCAGGTCGACGCCGGGCTGGGTGAGGCCCTCGGGCAGCACCGGAAGGGTGAAGGAGACGTCCAGGTCCGGGTGGCTCTTCTGGAGTTCGGCGATGGCCTGCGCGCGGCGGGTGTTGGCCTCGGTGTCGGGCAGGGCCGCGCCCTCGATGTCGAAGTCGACCTTGGTGAGCTGGTACGCGTCCACGACCTTGCCGTACGCCTCGGCCAGTTCGGACGCCGAGGAGCACACCAGGCCCAGCTCGGAGCCGGAGGCGCCGCCGAAGGAGACGCGCACGTCGCCGCCCGCGGCCCGCAGGTCGTCGATCTGGCCGGGCACGCCCTCGTCGTTGATGTCGGTCACGCCGCCCCACTGGGGTGCAGTCGCCGCCGGAGGTGACGAAGGCGAGGTTGAACTCCTTGACCCCGGTGGCCTCGGCGGTGGCCAGCATGTCGTACGCGGGGTAGAGAGGTGTCGATGTAGGGCGCGAAGCCGCCGCCCGCCGCCCGGGTGCCGTTCCCGGCGGGGGCGTCGTCCTGGCGGCCTGGGCGGTCCCGGTGAGGGCGAAGGCGGCGCCCGCGGCGACGGCCGCGGCGACCACGGCACCGGCCACTTTGCCGGTGCGACCGATCCTGCGACGGTGGACGTTGCTCATCAGTGACCTGCCTCTTGGAACGGGAGTGGGGTGCGGCAGCACGTTAGCGATCCGGAATCAGGCAAAACTCCTTATCCGTACGGCGGTCGCGGTTCTTATGCCGCCCTTAAGGAAGGCATCGGCGCCGATTAATCTCCGGCCGCGCGGGGCTGGATTCCGGGGGCTCGGCGGTCTCGCGCTCACTCGCCGAAGTGGTGGTGCCGGAGGATGTACGCCGTGTCCTGCGGCCGGAGCGGGTGGACGCCCCGCTGCTCAGTATCAGCAGCCGACCGCCGTTCCGCGTCACGACGACGCGGACGACGCGGGGCGGTACGTGTGGTGGACAGCAGGACGTCGCCGACGCGGACGCCCTGCGCGGTCACCGTCAGGTACTGCACGTGGGATGTGGTCATAGGCGCCTGCCACGGCTCTCCGCGACCAGCAGCGCGGAGGCCAGCGACTCAGCCAACCTCCGTGCCACACCGCGCAGTTCGGCCTCCGGCACGTGGTGGCTGGCCAGGGTGGTGCGGGAGTGGGCCAGCACTTCCGCACCGTCGGCGAGGAGGGTGGTCTCCACGAGGTCGGCACGTTGCCACATGTGCCCGCCCTCGCTGCCGGGCTGGAGATAGCACGGGTGCCCGTAGTCGTTCGTCCAGGGCAGCAGGCGGGCGTCCTCGGGTGGAACATCTCGTCCATGGGGCTTTCTGTGGGGTGTTATGTGCGGCGGGTCCGCGGCCCGCCCCAGCCACGGAACGTGGCACCGGAGGCCAGCACCGCACGGTGCGCCCACCCGTACGAGCGCCCGGCCTCGGCCGCGATGCCGCGTACGGGGTGCCGTTGTCGTAGCGTTCGCGGACGATCGCGCGCACGGTGGGCATCAGCGCGGCCGGGATGCGGGCGCTGTCGGCGTAGTGGATCCGCAGGTCGGTCAGGGTGCGGATGGCGGGTAACTCGTTCATGGTCTTCCAGAGGGTCGGGGGTCAGTGGCCGTCGGGGTCGTGGTCCGGCTCGTCGGCCCGCAGCGCGACGAGGCCCCAGGAGAGGGCGCCGAGAAGTACGGCGGATATCGCGAACGCCAGGAGCCCGCTCACGGGCCCACCAGGCCGCCGCGCCCCAGCGAACGGTCGTTGGCGACCCGCACCTTCAGGTGCAACAGCTCGCCCGGCGGCACGAGTTCGATCGCGCCACGGTCCGTCTCCCACTCCCGCCCGCCGCCCAGCGGACGCAGGAACACGCGGGCGTCGCGGGTGTCCATGACCTCGCCGACCCGGCCCGCCGCCGTGTCCCGGACGACGGCGCGGGGTGAGGACGCGGTGTATCCCCGGCGCCCGCTCGGGTTGTACCGTTTTTCATTGTTGACGCTCCTTCTTCGGCCGGAACGTTGGCCACGCCCCGGACCTAGCCCGTCGCGGGGTCTGCCATTGCGTGTGGTTGTCTCTTGCTTACACACAGTTCCGCATCGGTGCGTAGGCTCAACAGGGTAAGGCCTTAATGCCGTGGAAGTTAAGGCCAAGATCGCTGAGGGGTCGCGCACTCGTGCCCATGGAAGACGACAACGGCCAACCGACCGCGTCCACAAGCCTGTTGGGCTTCTTCGGCTCGCGGGTACTGAAGCTCCGGACGGAGCGGGGCTGGTCCCAGGTGGAGTTGGCGAAGAAAGCGCACACCACCGGGGCCATGATCAGCTACGTCGAACACGCGAAGCGGGTGCCGTCCGCCGACCTGGCTCGCGATCTCGACGCGGCGTTCGGCGTGGACTTCTTCGTGGAGTTCTTCCCGCTTGTGATCGCGTATGCCTATCCAGACTGGTTCTTGCCCTACGTTGAGCTTGAGCGCAATGCGGTTTCCATCCGAGCGTTCGACAACCAGATCATTCCGGGCCTGTTGCAGACGGAGGAGTACGCGCGGGTGTGCTTGCAAGCGGTCGACCGGACAACCTTGATGATCTCGTAGCCGCCCGCATGACCCGGCAGAGCATCTTTGACCGGGACACACCCCACGCACGTGGTTTGTTATGGACGAGTACGCGCTGACGCGGAGGTTCGTCGACCAGCGCACGCTGCGTGGGCAGCTTGAGCACCTGTTGGCAGCAGGCGAAGAGCCCCGCACTGTCATTCAGGTGATCCCCAACGATGCCCCAGCGCACCCAGGGCTAGCCGGTCCGTTTCACCTGCTCGGCTTCGACCAAGGGAAAACCCGAGACAGGTAACCGCAGGCCGCCGCATGATGTGCTCTACGTAGACGGCTTCTCTCAGGGGCGAACAGCCCTGGATCCGAACGAGGTAGCCGCAGGGGTACACGCCTATGATCTGCTTAGGGCGGTAGCCCTCTCGCCCAGCGCGTCCGCCGACTTGATCAGCACGCACTTGAAGGAGCTAGGCCAATGACTCGCGCACAACGCGCCAGCGCGCTTGCCGTCGCATGGCGCAAGTCCAGCTACAGCAGCAACAACGGCGGTACTTGTGTCGAGATCGGGGAAGGGATCACCGGTGTCGTTCCCGTCCGAGACAGCAAGGACCCCAACGGCCCCGCCCTCATGTTCACGCCCCACGCGTGGACCTCGTTCCTCGGTGACGTACGACGCGGAGACATCCCCACCGCCTGACGCCCACCCCACCGAAGAACAAGAACAACCGCACCCGCCCCGCCGAGACCTTCGGCGGGGCATCTTCGCTGTCGCCGAGGGAACTGAACCAGAAAACGCTTGAGAGGGCTGAAGAGATGACCAGTGCAAGCACGTTGCCCGTCCACTGGCGCAAGTCCAGCCACAGCACCAACGGGGCAACTGCGTCGAGATCGGGGAAGGGATCACCGGTGTCGTTCCCGTCCGAGACAGCAAGGACCCCAACGGCCCCGCCCTCATGCTCACGCCCCACGCGTGGACCGCGTTCCTCGGTGACGTACGAGGCGGGACACCTCCACGGGCCTGAACGGCTGTGGTGCGTCAGACGGTCAGGGGCGGATGCGGGTGCTTCCAGCGGAGGTCTGACCCGGTTCCTCCGAGCCAGTAGGTGTGTGCGTCCGGCGTCACCGCCATGCGTACCGAGGTGATGTCGGGCTCCCCGCCCTTCGCCATGCGGTGATCGCGCCTTCGATGGCGTCCCAGATGGCGACTGGGCCGCCTTGTCGGACGTTCCACCGGTCCCCGTCGGCGGTGAGAGACGCGAACGCCTCTCGTCCGGTGTCGAACAGGTACACCGTCTCCCGGCTGTCGCTGATGGCGCGAACCATCTGTGTTCCCGGGGCGGCGAGTTGAGCCAGGAAGGCGGGCATCCACTCGTTGAGCGTGTCCGGGAGAGGCTGGTCCTCCGTTCGGTATCGGCGTACGCGGCACGGGCGGCCAGGTCCCCGGAGAGGGTACGACGGCCTCCGTGCGAGCGGGCATGAAGGAGGTACGTGCGATGACGCGTCCCTCCGCCGTCCCGTCGTCCTTCACGGTGAGCTTGGCCAGGCCGGTGCCGTAGGACCATGCGCTGGGGCCGATGGTGGCCAGGATGACGCCCCGGGCTTGGTCTGCCGCACCCATGCGTGCGGGATGCGGCGAAGCGCGCATGTGGCGATGGTGCGGTCGTACGGCGCGCGGCGAGGGTGCCCCAGCAGGCCGTCCCCGGTCACGGTCCAGGTGGAGTATCCGATGGCTTCCAGGGCATCGTCCGCCCGTCGGGCCACCTCCGGGTCCACCTCCACGCTGGTGACGTTGTCCTCTCCCAGACGGTGACACAGCAGAGCGGTGGAGTATCCGGTGCCGGTGCCGATCTCCAGAACGGTCATGCCGTCGTCCACGTCCAGGGCTTCGTTCATCTCTACGACAGTGGCGGGCATCGTGGAGGAGGAGGTGGGGAAGCCGGTCAGCGGAGCGTCTGCCGCGTCGGCGGTCACATGGCCGTCAAGCTGGGTGACCCATGTTTCGTTCTGGTAGCTGAGGGTCAGCCATTCGTCTTCGTTCGCGTCCGCGCTGACGGGTGTGTATCGGAGGTGACCGTCAGGTCCGGGGCGTCCTTGAAGAAGGAACGGAGGAACTGCTCCCGGGTACCTCCTCGACGGCCTTTCGCCACTCTGCCTTCTTCAGCGAGCCTGTCCGCTCCAGGAGGTCGGCCAGTTCGTGGCGGAGTGCGGTGGCGTCGGGACGGGTCACGGTGTGGCTCCTAGCTCCAGGAGATCAGCGAAGGCAGCAGCGATGGGTAGCCCGGTCTCGTCTTCGAGCCAACCCCATTGGCCGTTCGGGTTCAGCTCCAGCCAGTGGAGGTCACCGTCACGGGTGAGGCACAGGTCGAAGCTGCCCGATGCCAGACCGAAGTGGTTCAGGTACGCGGCCAGGGCGTCCTCCACCTCTGTGGGGAGGCGAACGGGAGTGTAGGTCAAAGCACTGTAGTCCGCGCGCCAGTCCAACAGGTCGGAGTCGATGCGGACGGCGAACATCTGCTGGCCGACGACCACCACTCTCACGTCCGCCACCTTGGGAACCCGCGCCTGGAAGAGGTGCGGGACCACGGTGACGCGCTCGTCCACCTCGTCAGCGGACACGGGCTCGGTCCATGTGGTCAGCCCTGTGCCGTCGTCCCGGCGGTAGGGAGTCCAGCGGAGCGTCTTGAAGATCACCGGGTCGTGTTCGGTGATGAAGGCTCTGATGGCGTCGAGATCGTTGGAGATCAGGGTGGGCGGAACAGTAAGGCCCAGGCGTTGAGCGACGGAGAGCTGAAGGGCTTGTGTTCCGCAGCGCGGTTGCTCAGAGGGTGATTGACATAGCGGCAGCTCGGGAGCGCGTACAGAGTGCCGCCGAGACCATGACGGACGTGAGCTTCCGCGTATCGAGCGGCTTGGGGTCCAGGTACTCAAAGTGGGGCCACGTGGGGCGACGCCAGTACATGGCCCGTACCCCGCCAGGTCGGCAGTTCTGGAGGGGTACGGAGAGAACCGACGGAGCGGCCGATCCGACGCCGAACCGGGCGGAGAGCGAAAGCCTGTCGCCAGTCTCGGAGGGGTCGAACCGCACGACCGGGACACCGCGCATGTTGAGTTCGGCGATCACCATGTCAGCCGTCACGTCGTCCACTTCCGTGACGACCACGACCGGTCCAGCGTCAGTCATCAGTCTTGCTCGTCGTCCTGGTCGTGGTCGGTGTCGTTGCGGCTGTCCTGATTGGTGGACTGCGGGCTGGTCTCGGTGCCCTTGGCAGTTCCGTGCTTGCCCATCTCCACGACGCCGCCGTGCTCATCGCGGAAGACCGTGACCTGGGTTTCGGGATCCACTTCGGCAGTGGCATAGCCCGGTTGGCAGGTGCTCGGGTAGGGGCGCATGCGGGTGATGCCCCAAGGGGTGAGAGGACGCTCCGTGCTGGTTGTTGCCATGAGGTGTCCCTTCTCGCCGGTCGGCACGGCTGGTAGCCGTGCACCGCTCAGGCTTCTTGCAGAGGGAGTCATACCCGCCCCGCCGGATTTCCGATCGGGTGGGAGAACCTCTCGGTGTCGTCGGCGGAGGCGGGGTGATGGGTTGAAGGCTGGGGATCTCCAACACCGCGGCGTCGATGATGACCCTCTTCCAGTCGGTGGGCGTCATGTTGCCGTGCGTGCCCTGCGGGCTCGACTCGGACAGGCAGTGCGTGCATGTGAGTCGACAGCCTCGGTGATCTCCAGCTCAAGCGAACTGAGCAGCCCTGTAGGGGCGGTGGTCGGGCTGTGCATTCATCCCGTCCGACTGATTCAGCCGAGATAAGGGCAAAGGGCCGTCCGGTTCGAGCAGACGGCTCGCCGAGGCCGTCCGGCGCCGCGCCCCGCCGACACCCGGCCCGGTGGTACCCGGCCCGGTGGCGGGCCAAAGCCGCCAGAAACGGCCTACCGGTGGCGTTTGCCCGCGCGCCGTGGGCGTGGCGCCCCGCGCGCAGCGAGAGCCACAGGCGTACCTCGGTGCCGCCGAGCACCGAGCGGCCGATCCGTACGTCCCCGCCGGTGGACTCCGCGACCCGGCGGACGATGTCGAGACCGAGTCCGGTGGAGCCGGGCCCGCCGTCCCCGTGTCCGCGCCGCAGCGCCGCGTCCGGATCGGCGATCCCCGGCCCGGCGTCGGAGACCAGGACGATGACGCTGTCCTCGCCGTTGTGGACGTCGACGGCGAACGCGGTGCCCTCGGGGTGTGGCGGAAGACGTTGCCGAGCATCGCGTCGAGCGCGGCGGCGAGGTCGGAGCGGGCCACCGGGACGCGTACGGCCCGGTCGACCCCGGCCAGCCGCACCCGCCGCCCTCGTCCTCGGCGAGCGCGGACCAGAAGTCCATGCGCCCGCGGATCACCTCGGAGGCGTCGCAGCCCGCGGCGGGTGCGGGCGCTGGTCGCGGCGCTGCTCGCGGGCGGTGCGGATGATGGCGTCGACCTCGCCCTCCAACTGGGCGACCGCCTGCCGGGTCTGCTCGGCGGCGGGCCCTCGCCGAGCGAGGCGGCGTTCAGCCGCAGCACGGTCAGCGGGTGCGCAGCCGGTGCGAGAGGTCGGCGGCCAGCTCGCGCTCGTTGGCCAGGAGCTGGACGACCTGGTCGGCCATGGAGTTGAACGCGCGGGCGGCGGCCCGCAGTTCGGGCGGCCCCTGCTCCGGGACGCGCACCCGAGCGCGCCCTGCCCCAGGTCGTGGGCGGCCCCGGCGAGGCGCTGGGCGGGGCGCACCAGGCGGGCGCCGAGGCGGTCGGCGATGGCGACCGAGCCGACGATCAGGGCGAGCCCGACGGCGGCGAGGATCAGCCAGGACGTGGTCACCCCGCGGGTGACCTCGCCCGCCGGGACGTACACCTCCACCACCGCGGTCCGCAGGTTGCTCAGCGCGGTGGGCTGGAGCAGGGCGTAGCCGCCGGGTACGTCGACGACCGAGGCGCGCCGGACGCGCGCACGGCGGACACCTGGGAGGACTCGGCCCGCCCGCTGCCGACGGTGTACGCGGCCCTGGCCGGGGCGTCCCGCCCTCCCCGCGGGCATCGCGGGCACGTACACCGCGAGCCGTCCGTCGCCGCCCGCCTGGCTGGTGGCGACGGCCACGGCCAGCCGTTCGCGTTCGGTGGTGATGGCCAGGGCCGGGGTGATCTCGGCGGCCTGCCGCTCCGCCCCGGCGAACGCCCGGTCGCGGGCCAGTTCCCGCACCACGAGCCCGAGCGGCACGGCGAACGCGGCCACGACCATCGCGGTCACGGCCAGGAAGACCTTGACCAGGGCCCATCTCACGCCAGGGGCTCCCGGGCGGCTCCAGCTTGACCCCCACCCCGCGCAGCGTGTGCAGATAGCGCGGCCGGGCGGCGGTCTCGCCCAACTTCCGGCGCAGCCAGGACAGGTGCACGTCGATGGTCTGGTCGTCGCCGTAGGACTGGTGCCAGACCTCGGCGAGCAGTTCCCTGCGCGGTACGACGACGCCGGGGCGCCCGGCGAGATGGGCCAGCAGGTCGAACTCGCGGCGGGTCAGGTCCAGCACCACCCCGTCCAACTCGGCCTGGCGGCGCAGCGGATCGACGGTCAGCCCGCCCACCCGCAGCACGGCGGACGACGGCGGCGCCTCGCCGACCGCGCCCCGCGAGCGGCGCAGCACGGCGGCCATCCGGGCGGACAGGTGGGCCACCGAGAACGGCTTGACCAGGTAGTCGTCCGCGCCGTCGTTGAGCAGCCGGACGATCTCCGCCTCGTCGTCCCGCGCGGTGGCGACGATCACCGGTACGTCGGTGATGCCGCGCAGCATCTTCAGCGCCTCGGCGCCGTCCAGGTCCGGCAGTCCGAGGTCGAGCACGACGACGTCGAAGCCCACGTGCGCGACCTCGCGCAACGCCTCCAGCGCGGTGCCCACACTCCGTACGGTGTGGCCTCCTTCCGACAGGTGCCGTATGAGGGCGGAGCGCACGAACTGATCGTCTTCGACGACGAGCACACTTGCCATGGGCGGCACCGTACGCCATATGAGGGAGGCAACATGAGCGGGATGCGACGAGGTCTCGTGCACACGACGGCGTGGCTGCTGGCCACGGGCGCCGCGGTCGCCATGTCGTGGTACGGGTGCGCACCGTGCTGACCCGGACCGCCTACGATCCGCCGCGCGCGTTCCCGCTGGCGGGCACCGAACGGCCGGGCGCCGAGACCCGCTCGTCCTCCACGCACCGCCCCGGCCGTCGCCCACGCCGTCGCCCTCGCACCCGGCGGCGACCGGTACGCCGACGGAGCCGGACCGCGGCACGCGGGAGCCGACGACCAAGCCCCGCCGACGACGCCGCGGGCGCCGGACCCGGACGGCGGGGTGCGTGGCTACCGGGTCGAGGGCGGCCGGGTGGTCTTCGACATCGGCGCCGAGTCGGCCAAGCTGGTCTCCGCCACGCCCGCGTCGGGGTGGCAGATGCAGACCTGGCGCCAGGACACCTGGATCCGGGTCGACTTCGTCTCCGGTGCCGCCACCACGTCGGTGTTCTGCACCTGGCACGACGGCCCGCCGAGGGTCACGGTGGACTGACGCCGCGCCCGGCACCCGCCACCCGCCACTCGGCGCCCGTCCCGTCGCCCGCCGCCCGGGGTCAGTCGCCCGGGGTCAGTCGAAGACCGTGGCGGGCGGCGCCGGTGACGCGACGGCGGTCGCGTCCCGTACCGCCCGGCCCCGCCGGTGAAGTCGGCGAGCGCCCGGCCGTGCGTGACCCGCGCCGACTCCGGTCGGACGCCGCCCGCCGGGTCAGCTCGGCCACCGGCAGCTCCCGGTCGGCCGCGACCAGCACCGCGTTGCCGAAGCGCCGCCCGCGCAGCACGCCGGGCTCGGCGGCCAGGCACAGTTCGGCGAAGACCTCCCGCGCGGTGGCGATCTGCGCCCGCAGATGGGCCAGCGGCGGCCCGTCGGCGACGTTCGCCGCGTACACCCGTCGGGGCGCAGCGCGCGCCGCACCTCGCCGAGGAACTCGGCGCTCGTCAGATGCGCGGGGTGCGGGCGGCGTGGAAGACGTCCGCGATGATCAAGTCGGCCCAGCCGTCGGGCACCTTGGCGAGCCCGGCGCGGGCGTCGGCGGTGCGCACCCGGATCCGGGCGCCGGGGTCGAGCGGGAGTTCCCGCCGTACGAACTGGACGAGCGGGCCGTCCGCCTCCACCACCTGCTGGGTCGAGCGGGGACGGGTGGCGGCGACGTAGCGGGCGAGCGTGAACGCCCCGCCGCCGAGGTGGACGGCGTGCAGCGGGCGGCCGGGCGGGGCGGCGAGGTCGGCGACGTGGCCGAGGCGGCGCTGGTAGGCGAAGCCGAGGTGCCCGGGTCGTCGAGATCCACGAAGGACTGCGGGGCGCCGTCCAGCAGCAGCGTCCAGGCGCGTGCGCGGTCGCGGTCGGGCACCAGCTCGGCGCGCCCGCCGTCGACCGGTGCGACGACCGGTTCGGGTCCGCGCCCCGCCGGCGCCTGTCCTGGCCATCGCCCCAGTATGCGGACGGCCCTCCCGCACGGTGCGGGAGGGCCGTCGGCGGCGCGGGCGGTCAGCGAGGCGGCCAGCGGCGCGGGGCGGTCAGCGGCAGCGGTCGACGGCCTCGATGGTGCGGGCCGCCTGGCCGAGCGCGGCGCGCAGCTCCGCCGGGTCGGTGGCGTCGGCGTACGCGGCGTGCGGCGGCACCAGCCAGCCCGCGCCGCCCTCCGCCAGGGAACGGTGTCCGCGCGCAGCGCCGGCCGAGGCGTGCCCGGCGGCGGCGTGGCCGCCGGGGTCCCGGGTCGCCGGAGGCGCCGTCTGCGGAGGCGCCTTCGGTGTTTTCGCCGCGCCGCGCGGCGGGCACCCGGGCGCCGGTACGGCTGCGTACAGGCGCTGCCCGGAAGGTCCCAGGCGTCGGCGGTGCCCGGCGGCACCACGAAGCCGAGGGTGTCGCACGTGCCGTCGTGCAGCACGGGGCCGACGCCGTCGCGCAGCCGCAGGATGTCGACCGCCTCCATCCCTGCCGGGCGGGCACGGTCACCAGGTCGCAGTCCTGGCGCGGGAGTTGTCGCTGGGTTGTCCGGGGCCGCTCGTGTGCACTCCTGCCTCCCAATCCACCATTGCCGAAGGGTTGCAGGGTTCAACGTCCGGCGCCGTCAACGGCTACGGCGTAATCCCGCCTCAAAGGATGGCAGTTCATGGCAAATCGCGGGTGGGATATCCCGTTTGTACGGAAACAGGGCCTTAACTGCTGGACTGCGGAGGTACGGTGCTGCTCCGCCCGCCCGGCACTCACCGCAAGGGGAGGCTGACGATGACGCAGGTCGACACGGCGGAGTCACCCCGGCCGAACGCCGCTTTCCGCGCGCTGCGCGGAGAACTCTCCCGGCCGAGTTCGCGGCCGCCGTGCGGCGCGCCGCACGGGAGATCGGCGAGCAGGTCTCATGCGACGCCCGCTACGTCGGACGCGTCGAATCCGGCGCGATCCGCTGCCCCAACTACGCGTACGAGCGGGTGTTCCGCCACATGTTCCCGGGCCGCACGCTGGCGGACCTGGGCTTCGCGCCCGCGCGTCGGTACGCGGCCACCGGGTGCGCGGGCCGGCACCGGCGCGGCCCGCCGGACCCCGCCCGCCGGGCCGGGGCGGCACCGACACCGACACCGACCGGACGCGAGTCCACGAGGAGAGCGACGTGTTGCGCCGCGCCTTCATGATCGGCGGCCCCGCGGCCGTCACGACCGCCGCGACCGGCCCCGTGCGCCGGGCCGCCGCGGCGGAGCCTGACGGCACCGGCGGCCCGCACGTCGTCGAGGACGCCGTCCGCCGCATCCGGCTGCTGGACGACCGGTACGGCGCCGACGCGCTCTACGCGAGCGCCTCGCGCCCGCTGCGCCTGGCGTACGCGCTGCTCGACGCGGGCGGCCACGCCCGGTCCGCCGCCGAGCGGCTGCACGCGAGCACCGGTGAACTCGCCATCTCCGTGGGCTGGCTCGCCCACGACTCCGGCCGGTTCGCCGACGCGCGCTCCCACTACGTCGAGGCGCTGGCCACCGCGCGCGTGGCCGACGACCGCGCGCTGGAGGCGCACGCCTTCTGCAACACCGCCTTCCTCGCCCGCGACATGGGCCGCCCGCGCGAGGCGGTGCGCGCCTCCAGGCCGCCCAGGAGGCCGCCAGGAAACTGCCCTCGGCGCGGCTGCGGTCGCTGCTCGCGCTGCGCGAGGCGGGCGGCCGGGCCGGCTCGCCGACCGCGTCGGTGCCGCCGGGCGCTGCTGCGCGCCCACGCCTACTTCGCGCAGGGCCCCTCGGACGCCGACCCGGAGTGGATGACCTTCTACGGCGAGGCCGAGCTGGAGGGCCTGGAGGCGCAGTGCTGGTCGGCGCTGGGCGACTGGGGCGCGCGGTCACCCACGCGCGCCGCGCCGTGGCCCTCCAGAACCCCACTTCACCCGCAACATCGCCCTGTTCACCGCGGAACTGGCGGCCGACCTGCTCGGGTCCGGGATGCCGGACTCGGCGGCGGAGGAGGCGTCGCGCGCGCTGCGGCTGCTGGGCCGGGTCGGCTCGTCCAGGATCCGGACGATGCTCGACGCCACGGCCCGGGACCTGCGACCGCACGCCGGCAACGCGCGCGTGGCCGACTTCCTCGACCGGCACGCCGCCCTGCGGGCCCGGCGTGAGACCGGGCCCGGCGGGCGGATCAGTCCAGGTGACCGGTGTCGTTCCAGCGGTCGATCGTCGGCTCGCCGTACGCCCAGCCCAGTACCGACAGCGACGTCGGGTCCAGCCGGATGCGGGCGGCGAACGACGCGTCCAGGCCCAGCCAGCGGGCGCCCACCGTGCGCAGGATGTGGCCGTGCGCGAAGACCACCGCGTCGCGGTCCGCCGAGCGCGCCCAGGCCACCACCTCGTCCGCCCGCGCCGACAGGTCCGCGAGCGCCTCGCCCTCGGGCACCCGTCGCGCCAGATCAGCCAGTCGGGGCGGTCGGCCCTGATCTCGCCCGGCGTACGCCCCTCGTACGCCCGTAGTCCCACTCCAGCAGCGCGTCCCAGTCCCGTGCGCGGTCGCCGAACCCGGCCAGCTCGCAGGTCTCCGGGCCCGCGCCAGCGGGCTGGTGCGCACCTCGGCGCCGGGCAGCGCGGCCCACGGGCGCGGCGCAGCCGCTCGCCCAGCACCCGGGCGCCCTCGCGGCCCTCGTCCAGGAGCGGGATGTCGGTCCTGCCGGTGTGTTTGCCGGACCGGGACCACTGGGTCTGCCCGTGTCTGACCAGCAGGATGCGCGATGCCATGGAGCGGGCCTTCCGTCGAGAGGGGCACTGTGACGAGCGGAACAGTCCCCTCTGGCCACCCGCGTCACCGTCCTCTCATCATCGCCCATGCGTGCGAGGCGCAACCCGGGGCGGTCCTGACGTCCTCCCTCTGCGTACGTGTCCACGGGGATTTCACACAGCGAAAAACATCACCTTTCGCCCGGACATCTCGGGGCGGTGCGCGGAGAAGTTCGCCTACACCGTACGGTTGACCGCGCGCCTGTCTGTGGCTGCCTGATGTATTTGGAGAGCGACCGGATGCCCCACACCGTGCCCGTTACCGGAGCATCACCGGGCGGTCGGCCACGCTGGTGGACCGAGCTGCCGCTGATAGCGGTGGTGTACGCCGCGTACTCGGCCGGTCGGCTGCTGGCCCGCGGCGACGTGTCCAGCGCCGTCGGGCACGGCCTGGACATCCTGCGTGTCGAACAGACGCTGCACATCGACTTCGAGACCCCGCTCAACAAGGTCTTCACCGCGCACGCCGCCGTCGGCGTGCCCGCGGACTTCGCGTACGCCTCCTGCACTACGTCGTCACCCCGGCGATCCTGGTGTGGCTCTGGCGCCGCCGCGTGGACCACTACCGGGTGCTGCGCACCTGGCTGCTGCTCTCCACGCTGATCGGCCTGGTCGGCTTCACCCTGCTGCCGACGTGTCCGCCCCGGCTGCTCGACGCGGGCCACGGCTTCGTCGACACGATGGCGCAGTACGGCTCGTACGGATGGTGGGGCGACGAGGCGAGCGCGCCACGCGGCCTCGGCGGGCTGACCAACCAGTACGCGGCCATGCCCAGCCTGCACGTGGGGTGGGCGCTGTGGTGCGGGTGGCGCTGTGGCGGTTCGGTGGCCCGCTGTGGACGAAGGTGCTGGGCGTCCTGTACCCGCTGAGCATCGCGGTGGTCGTCATGGGCACCGCCAACCACTACTTCCTCGACGCTGTCGCCGGATGCGCCGTCATGGGTGTCGGCCTCCTGCTGGCCCGCCCGCGCTGCGGCTCGCCGACCGGATCCGGGCCGGGTGGGCGGCGGCGCGGGTGCCGCCGACGCGCCCGTGGCGCGTGACGCGGAAGGTGCCGAGGGCCAGCCGGAAAAGCAGGGGTCAGCCGCGCGTGTCAGTGACAGGTGCGAGACTTCGGCGCGTGAACGGCAACGCGAAAGGGAACGGGAACGTATCCCCGACAGCACGGCTCCGACACCGGTCGCAGCGCCGCGGACGACGGCGCTGCGGCAGCGGCTCGCTGAGCTTCGCGGCCCGCCGCCGCGCCGCGTCCCTGGACGCCCGCGCCCTCGCGGCGCTGGCCGCCAACCCGGGTGCCGCAGGCGGCCCTGCTGGACGGCGCGGGTGTCGACAAGAGAGCCCTGGCACGGGCGTTGGGGACCCCGGCGGCGTTCGGCCAGTCGCAGTTCGCGCACCAGCGGGGAACGTCTTCGAGGCACGGGTCACCGCGGACGGCGGTGCCGAGCTGCTGCGGCTGCTGTGCGAGCGGCTGCCCGCGTCCGGCGGCGCCGGGAGCCCGCGCCGCCCGAGCCCGGTGACTTCCTGACCCCCGACCTGTCGGCGGTGGGCCCGCGGGCGTACGGCGCGTACGGCGCTGGCGCTGCGGGAGGCCGTCGAGTCGGGGCGGTGGGCGGTGCTGGCGCACCCCATGGTGAGCCTGGACGTCGCGGGCTCCCCGCCTTCCTGGAGCCGGACGCGGTGGTCGTGCGCCCCGACGGCGGCTGGACGATCGTCGAGATCAAGTCCTTCCCGATGGTGGACGGCGCCGCCGACCCGCGAAGGTCGGCGCGGCGGCGCGGCAGTCCGCGGTGTAC
The DNA here is from genome assembly GCA_038070365.1 of Streptomyces sp. M19. Classification (GTDB taxonomy): domain Bacteria; phylum Actinomycetota; class Actinomycetes; order Streptomycetales; family Streptomycetaceae; genus Streptomyces. The sequence continues at coordinate 3,270,449 of JAMYWE010000001.1, forward strand.
GCGCTGGCGCTGGAGAGCGTCGCCGCGCGCGTGGCCGCCGCCCCGGAGGTCGCGAAGTCCGCGCCGGACGCGCGTGTGGCGGTGGCGAAGGAGGTGCTGCTGGTGTGCCCCAGGACTTCTCCAACCTGCCGACCGGCGAGCTGGTCGACATCCGCAAGCAGCTGTCCGTCACCCGCCGCCAACTGGCCCGGCTGACCCGGGTGGAGGAGATCGCCGCCGGGCTGCCCGAGGGACCACGTTCGACCTGCGGCCCGCGGCCGACGGGCTGACCCCGACCCGGCCGCCGGAGGAGCTGCGCGCCGCCGTGGACGCGGTCGGCGCGGCGTACGCGCCGGAGTGCCTGGCCGCGTGCGAGCTGGCCTTCCACTGCCGTGAGCGGGCCCGCGAGGCGGGTGCGGTGGAGGCGCTGGGGCGCGGCGTCCGCGGTGAGCTGGGCGGGCTGACGTCGGTCGAGGCGGTGCTGAGCGCCGCCTCGGGCGAGGGCGGCGCCCGGCGAGGAGGACGCCCGGCCGTCGAGGCGCTGCGGCGGGCCGCGGCGCTGCGGGCGGAGGCCCTGGCGGGCGCGGGAGGGGCGGCGTGAGCGGACCGGGTCGAGGCCACCGGAGGGGCGGCGGTGTCGCTGATCACCACGCTCGCCCGGATGGAGGCCGTGCGGCGGGGCGGGCCACGGCCACCGCGACGGTGCGGCACCGGCATCTGTCCGACCGCCCGCTGGCGTTCGTGCCGCTGACCACGGCGGGGAGGCCGGGGCGCCGCTGGGGCGCTGGTGGGCACCGACCGGGACGCGCCCGGCTGCTGGTGGTGGCGCAGCCCGGGACCGTACGCTGCGCTTCGCGTTCCTCGCGGAGCTGGCCGAGGATGCTGCCGTACCTGGACGGGTACGGCGACGAGGTGGAGCTGGAGGAGCGCAAGGAGACCGACCCGGAGACCGGCAAGAAGGTGCCGGTCCAGGTCGAACTGTGCGCGGACGCCCGCAGTTGCTGGTGCCCAGCGGGCCGGGTGTGGAGTTCGTGCGGCTGCTGGGCCGGTCGATGCGGTTCCGGCGGACGGCGGAGCAGGATCCGGCGGCGCCGTTCCCGCGCCGCCGCGCGTACCGCTGCTGGGGCGGTGGCTGACGCACTACGGGGAGCGGGCGCGGGTGCCGGGCGCCTCGCTGCTGCTGTCGATGACGGAGGCGCTGCGGCGCCACTGGGCGACCGGGCAGAGCGACCTGGAGGACCAGCACCTGGGGGCGCTGCTGGCCTGGATCGACCCGCCCGAGGGGTGGTCGGGGCGCGGGCGGCGCTCCGCGCGGAGCTGGAGCGCGACGCCGAGGGCAGTTGCTGTGCCCGCCCGCCGGGCCCGCCACCGATCCGGCCTTCGACAACGGGCTGCTGGCCCCGGCGATGGCCCGGTACGACATGGCGCGCGGCGGCCTCGGACGGGGCGCGGGAGCGCGCCGAGGCCGAGATCCGCGCGCTGCTCCTGTCCCAGCTGCGGCCGACCTGGGACGCGCTGTGGCACGGGTGGACCTGCTGCGGGCGCTGCCGGAGGGGCGCGGGTGGCCGAGCGCTGGAAGCGGGACCGCTGGTCGTACACGGGCCACCGGGACCGGGTCAGGGCCGGGGAACCGCCGCAGCCAAGCGGGACGACGCGGTGACGGCCGCGCAGAAGCTGGCCGCGCGCGAGACGGCGCAGGCTCAGCTCGACGCCCAGGAGGCGCTGGACGATCCGCTGGTCATGGCGGCCCGGCGGCTGGCCGGGAGGCGTTCGCGGGCCCGGTGACCGAGGTGGAGATGGCCTGGTCCCAGGCGCGGACGCCGCGGCCCCGGCCGCTGGTCACCGTGCGCACCGAGGACCGCCCGCACCTGGCCGAGGGCACGAAGCTTTACCGGACGACGGCCGACGGCAGGACGCAGGGCGGGAGTTCGCCGGGTACGCGGAGGCGGGCGGGCTCGTGGTGCGGATCACCGGCGGCATGGGGCGCGGGAAGAACCCGGAGCCGGGTTCCGTGCCGGAGGAGGGCGACCAGGTGTGCTGGACGCTGTTCGAGCACGCGCCGCGCGGCGGGCCGGAGTTGCCCGCCCCGAGCACACGCCCTGGACGCACGGCGGGCCGCCGCCGACGGGCGCGGACGCGCCCGACCCTGTCACCGACGACGACCTGCTGTGAGTCCCCAGATGAGTGAATTCGACCCGGGGCCGCGGCGGCGACCGCGACCGCGGCGATCCTGCGCGACACCCTGCACGGCGCGCACCGCGGGTGATCGTCGACTCCCGCCCGGCGCGGGAAGTCCACGCTCGTGGTGCGGGCCGCCCGCGAACTGGCCGCGGCCGGGCGCCCACTGATGGTGGTGGCGCAGACGAACGCGCAGGTGGACGATCTGGTGGACCGGCTGGCCCGGAGGATCCGGAGCTGCCCGTGGGGCGGCTGCACAGCAGCGACCCGCGCCCGTACGACCCGGCGCTTGAGCGGCATCCATCGGTGCGGATGTCGGCGAAGGCCGCCGATCTGGCGGGGCTGGACGTGGTGGTGTCCACGGCTGCGAAGTGGGCGCACGTGAAGAACGTCGAGCCGTGGCGGCACGCGATCGTCGACGAGGCGTACCAGATGCGGTCCGACGCGCTGCTGGCCGTGGCGGGCTCTTCGAGCGGGCGCTGTTCGTGGGCGATCCGGGGCAGTTGGACCCGTTCAGCGTGGTGGGCGCGGACCAGTGGGCGGGGCTGTCGTACGACCCGTCGGCGAGCGCCGTCTCCACGCTGCTGGCGCACAATCCGCTGCTGCCGCAGCACCGGCTGCCGGTGTCGTGGCGGCTGCCCGCGTCGGCGGCGCCGCTGGTGTCCGGGCGTTCTATCCGTACACGCCGTTCCGCAGCGGCACCGGCCACGGGGACCGGCGGCTGGGTTTCGGGGTGCCGTCGGACGGCTCGGCCCGGACCGGGTGCTGGACGAGGCGGCCGAGTCGGGGTGGGGCTGCTGGAGCTGCCCGCGCGGCACGCCGCGCACGGACCGGAGGCGGTACGGGCGGTGGCGCTGGTGGTGCGGCGGCTGCTGGACCGGGGCGGGCGGCGGTCAGCGAGCGGTCCGACGAGCCGGTGCCGGTGACGGCGGACCGGGTGGCGGTGGGCACCGCGCACCGGGACCAGGCCGCGGCGGTGCGGGCGGCGCTGGCGGAACTGGGGTGTCCGGGGTCGCGGTGGACACCGCGAACCGGTTGCAGGGGCGGGAGTTCGACGTGACGGTGGTGCTGCACCCGCTGTCGGGCGGCCGGACGCGACCGAGTTCCACCTGGAGACCGGTCGGCTGTGCGTGCTGGCGTCGCGGCACCGGCACGCGTGCGTGGTGGTGTGCCGGGCGGGGTGGCCGAGCTGCTGGACGAGCACCCGTCGACCGAGCCGGTGCGGCTGGGGTGACGGTGAAGTTCCCGGACGGTTGGGAGGCCAATCACGCGGTGCTGGCGCACCTGGCGGAGCACCGGATCGTCTGGCGGCCCTAAGCTGCCATGACGCGGCCCGGCCCGGCGGGTTCAGGCACCGGTGCGCGCGTGGCACCGGCGTGCGCGGTACCGGGCGGGGGTGTGCGTCGCCCGCGGCGGACTCGTACGGGCGTACTTGCGCGTGGCGGGACAATGGAGTGCGGCACCACGAATCTGGAGGTAGGTACATGTCCGAGCCGCAGTCGGCTCCGAGCCCTCGCGGTGGCGGCGGGCGCAGGCTCAAACCCGCGTCGCTGGTCTTCGAGCCGCCCGAGGCCGTGGCCGACCCCGAGCACTTCTTCGACCTGGAGTCGATCGACGACCCCGGGTCCTGCTGGCCCGCTCCACGGAGCTGGTGCTGGCGTTCCGCGCCGCGACCGACCGGGCCACGGAGTACCAGGCGATGGCGGCGGCCCAACTCGCCGACCCGCGGCGGTTCGACCGGCTGACACCCGCCGTGATCGCGGAGCGCGCGGAGTGGACGGAGGACTACGCCAAGAAGATGGTGGAGTTCGGCCGTGAGCTGATGCGCAGCGGCGGCGTCCCGGAGTGAACGGTGAGCGGGACGTACGAGCCCGCCGCGCGAGGACGGACGGCGAGTGGCGACAGCGGCCCGCCCACGGCGACGATCAAACGTCGCTGGCATATGCGGGGCGAGGGTACTCCCGCATCCCCATCTCGTCCCCTTTTAACCAATCCGCAGAAGCGGAAGATGCGCTACCGGTAGGTGTATGGACATGAGCAGATGGCCTCGGTACTCACACCAGACCGCCGCGTACGTCACCTCGGCCGGAGCCGACTGGCTGGCCTCCGCCAGCCCTTTCCGCGCAGCGTGCACGCCCTGTGGGCGCACTCCCCGCGGCCCCGTGGTGCTTCCCTGCGGCAGCGCCTTCGACGTGATCACCATGCCACCCGTCTTCGGCCGCCTGGCCGTGACCCGTTTATGGTGCGACGGCCCCGGACCGGCCCGGTGGCGGCACAGCGGGGCCGGATCCTGCTGTTCGCGGCGCCCGGCAGCGCCCAGCGGCTGCCCGCGCTGCTGGACTGGGAGGAGTGGGCACGGCGGCGCCTCCGCCGCTGCTGTGCCTGGGCAAGGGAGACGCGGTGACCGTCCCCGCTCTACCCGGCGGACCCCGAGCCCGAGCCGGAGCCGACGGCGGACCCGGGCCCCGCGGCCGAGCCGGAGCCCGGCAGGCACCACGGCGTCGTGGCCTCCCGCTGGCTGGTCGCACCGGACGTCCGCAAGCCCTGGCTGCCCGGCCCCGAGGCGCTGCTGTGGGCGTGCGTACGGACCGCGCGCGCTCTCGTTCCGCACGCCGGCGCGACCGCCGTGACCAGCACTCCTGCCGGTTCCCCGGGTAAGGGCAATCGATTTTCGCTCCGCCGGATCCTGGTGCTAAGGTCTTCTACGTCAGCGAGCGCCGCTAGCTCAGTTGGTTAGAGCAGCTGACTCTTAATCAGCGGGTCCGGGGTTCGAGTCCCTGGCGGCGCACCGACAGGAAGAAGGCCCCTCCTCCGGGAGGGGCCTTCTTTGCCCGCTCACGTTCCGGGCCGCCGCGCTCAGGACGCGACGCGGTCGGCCTTCTCCGGCGGCCCGTCCGGGACGGCCGCCGCCGCACGCGCGCTCTCCTGCGGTCCATCCAGCTCAGCGCCGGGGTGGCCATGACCGTGGTGACCAGCGCCACCAGCACCAGCGCGGAGAACAGCTCCCTGGTGATGATCTCCTCCTCCAGGCCGATGTTGAGGGCGATGAGCTGCATCAGCCCGCGGGCGTTCATCAGCGCGCCCACCCGCGTCGCGACCGCCGGGGCTCCCGCACAGCCGGGCCGCCGCCCAGCAGGCGCCGAACTTGCCGAGGACGGCGACCACGACGGCGGCGACCGCGAAGAGCGTCACGGAGGGCTCGTCGAAGAGGTCGAAGCGGGTCTGGAGCCGGGTAGGTGAAGAACATCGGCAGCAGGACGGCGCGCGGCACGGTGGACACGCGCTCCACGAGCCGCTCCGAGCGCTCGCCGCCCGGCATGACCATCCCGACGCAGAAGGCGCCGAAGACCGCGTAGAGCTGGATGGTGTCGGTGAACCAGGCCGCGCCGAACAGCACCGCGACCACCACCAGCAGCCGGTTCTCGTCGCTCCAGCCCTCCCGCGCCATCGCCCACGCCAGCAGCCGCCGACCGACCAGCAGCACCAGGGCGCCGAAGACCAGCGCGCCGCCCGCCGCGAGCAGGATCGGCCGGGCCTCGCCCTGGGCGGCGCTGAGCACCCGGCGAGCAGGATCCAGGCGGCGACGTCGTCGGTGGCGCCCGCGGCCAGGGAGAGCGAGCCGTACCGGGTGCCCGCCAGGCCGCGTTCGGTGATGATCCGGGCGAGCATCGGGAAGGCGGTGATCGCCAGGGTCACGCCGACGAAGGCCGCGGAGAGCCACAGGTCGACGTCGTCGCGGAAGATCTCCACGTGGGCGTCCGCGCCGAAGGCCAGGCCCGCGCCGAGCAGCAGCGGGCGCTCACCCCGGCCACCGACACGGTCAGCGCTGTGCCCGCGAGCCTGCGCCCGGCCCCGGCCGCGTGCGTACGGAACTCGTGGCCCGCCTGGAACATGAACGCCACCAGCCCGATCTGGCCGGTCACGTACAGCACCGGGCGCAGTTCCGCGGGGAAGACCTCGTCGGCGGCGTCCGGCGCGACCAGCCCGAACAGCGAGGGGCCGAGCAGCACTCCGGCGATCATCTCGCCGACCACCGGGCCTGTCCGGCGCGGGCGACCGCCCAGGAGACGGCCCGGCAGGTCAGCAGGATCACCACGGCCGCGAGGAAGAACGCCGGGGCGAGTTCGGTGGGCTTCACCGGGTTCCCGCCTTCCGCGCGAAGTACGTCCGGCACAGGCCCTGGCGGCGCGCGTCCCACACCATGTAGCTGCCGAGCACGAGTTGGGTGACGCTGCGCGGCACGCCCTCCCAGCGGTCCCGTACCCGCATCAGGGAGCGCCGGGCGCGGTACGTCCCGACGTCGCCGTACGGGCGGTGCGCGATGAGCAGGCACGGGCCGCGGCTGGGCAGCGAGCGGGTGTGCGCGGCCGTGGAGTCCAGGCGGTAGCGGCGCAGTACCTCGCGGGCGGCGACCCGCATGGTGAGCGTGGCGAAACCGCGCGCGGGGCAGGGGCGGTTGGCGGTGACGCCGAAGGGATGAAGTGGTGCCGCCGCCGGGCGTCGGGCTCCGCCCAGCGGTCGGGGTCGAAGCGGTCCTCGGCCGCGGGCCCCTCGCGCTGGTAGTCGGCGTAGTTGAACAGCAGCACCGACCCCTGGGCAGCGGCGCGCGGTCCTGGCGGGGATGTCGGCGGTGGTGACGCGGTGGGCGACGCCGAACAGCGGCCAGACGCGCAGCGTTTCGTCGATGACGTGGTCGAGGTAGGCGTCGCCGTCCGCCGCCGTGCCGTCGGGCCCGGCGAGCAGCCGGTCCTGCACGCCGGGGTGGGTGGCGATGGCCAGCAGCAGGTGGGCCATGCCCTCGGACATCTGCACGACGGCGGTGTTGAAGAAGGTGCCCTGGAGGTAGTACGCCTGCTCGCGCGGGGTGAGTCCGGCGGGCAGCGGCGGGTTCAGCGGGCCCCTGGCGAGCCGGTCCATCAGGTAGCGGGTCAGTTCCGCGCGCCGGTCCATGTGGCGCAGGGAGGTGCACTTCAGCGCGTTGATGACGTCCTCGGCGTTGCGGACGACGAGGCGGCGGGCCTCGGGCGGGCACGGTTCGCGGAACACCAGCTCGTAGTAGACCTCCGCCCAGACCGGCATCATCAGGTCGCGCAGCCGCGTCCGACGCACGGGGCCGGGGCCGAGCCGGTCCAGCGCCCGCCGGGTGCAGCGGCCGACGAGCAGCGCCCACTCCTCGCGGGAGAGCCGGGCGAGGATCTGCCGGGTGGTGCGCGCGACCTCGTCGTAGCGGCTGCCGGGTTCCAGGTGTTCCTGGTGCACCTCGGGGCCGGGCGCGAGCCAGTACCAGAACAGGTCGGACAGGGCGGCGCCCTCGCTGCGGCCGTTCGCCGCGGGGTGTCCGTAGACCCGTTTGAAGTCCTCGACGGGCACGTCCCGGCCGGGGACCTCGATGCCCTCGTCGCCGTTGACGCGGGTGAAGATCCGCTCCCGCAGGGCCACGACGGCGGGCGGCAGCCAGCGCGGCAGGGTCGCGGTGAGCGAGACGGCGGTGGCGAGGAGGAGTCGGCGGGCGGCGGGCGTACGGGACGCGACGCGGTGGCGCTGGCTCATCGCCACCCCGGCCGCCGGGCGGACCAGGTCGGGGTCAGCTCGCGCGGGAGGCGGCGCCGCACAGCGCGAGCGCCTCGTCCACCTCCTCGCGCAGCAGCGCCAGGACGTGCCGCACCCCGCTCGCCGTCGGCCGCCAGGCCCCACAGCACCGGCCGTCCGATGCCGACGGCCGAGGCGCCGAGGGCGAGGGCCTTGACCACGTCGGTGCCGCGCCGCACCCGCCGTCGAGGATGACCGGGATCCGCCCGCCGACCGCCGCGGCGATCTCCGGGAGCAGTTCGACGGTGGCGGGCACGCCGTCGAGCTGGCGGCCGCCGTGGTTGGACAGCACGAGGCCGTCGACGCCGTGGCGCACCGCGAGCCGGGCGTCCTCGGGGTGCAGTACGCCCTTGAGCAGGATCGGCAGCGCGGTGTGCGCGCGCAGCCGGGCGATGTGCTCCCAGGAGAACTCGGCGGACATCGCGATGGGGCGGACCGGCCCGCTCGCCGGGGCGCAGGTCGACGAGGTTCTCGCAGCGCAGCCCGGCGGGCAGGTCGGTGAAGCCGTTGCGCACGGTCCGCTCGACGACGCCGTGCACCGGGGAGTCGACGGTGACGACGAGCGCGCCGCAGCCCGCCGCCGTGGCGCGCCGCACCAGTTCCTCGGTGAGGTCGGGTTCGGGCTGGAGGTAGAGCTGGAACCACAGCCGGGGCGGGGCCTCGCCCGCGACCTCGCGGGCGGCCTCGGCGACGGCCGCCACCGGGTGGTGGCGGCCATGCTGACGGTCATGACGGTGCCGCCGCGGCGGCGGCGCGGTGGCGCGCTCGCCCTCGGGGTGGGCGAGCTTGTGGAAGGCGGTCGGGGAGAGCACGACGGGCAGTTCGGCGCGGGTGCCGGGCAGGTCCACGGCCAACTCGCGCTTGTCGCTGCCGCGCAGCACGCGGGCAGCAGCCGCAGCGCCCGAACGCGGCCTCGTTGGCGCGCAGGGTCACCTCGTCGCGGGCGCCGCCCGCGATGTAGTCGAAGTGGACCGGGTCGATCCGGTCGCGGGCGACGGCCTCGTACTCCCGCAGGTTGAGCGGGCGCTCCGGCGGGCCGGGCGGGTCGGGCGGACGGTGCGCGGTCCCGGCCATCGTCGCGGTCACCGGGCGTCCGGGGCGGGGCGGCCGGGGCCAGCTCGCGGGTGAAGTAGGCGACGAGCGGGGCGCGGTGGGCGGCCTCGGAGTCCCACTCGTTCTCCAGGTTCTCCGCCATGTGGTGGGTCGCGACCAGCTCACCGTCGCGGAAGTGCCGGATCACCGGGTGCAGATACGCGGCGTCGACGGCCTCCTCGGCGTCGTTCTGCGCGCTGCGCCGCACCGTGATGTCGAACGGGTCGACCTTGTCGTGGTCGGGGCCGTACTCCAGGGTGATGACGAAGCGGTGGCCGCCGTCGGCGAGATGGCCGCCCGCGGCGTAGTCGACCGGCACCTCCTCGCGGTAGCGGGCGGGCGCCGCCCTCCCCGAGGGTGAGCACGTCGCCCAGCACGCCGAACTGCTGCCACAACGCCGAGGTGCGGTTGACCCGGGCCACGACGGCGTCGGCGAGCGCGGCGGGGTGGGCTCGATGTCGCGGTGCGGCCAGTCGCCGCCGTGGTGGCGCTGGTCGAGGACGCGGGAGAGCGCCCGTACGGCATAGCGGAATCCGTGGATGAAGCCGCTGGTGGACTTCTTGAAGTCGCGCTGCTGCATGAGCGTCCCGGCGAAGTGGAGGCCGGGTACGTTCACCGACTCGTACGCCTCGGTCATCGCGGGAAAACGGTCGTTGATCGTGAGTTCCGGACGGCAGTCGGGGTCGAACGGCGAGGCGTCGAACCGGAATCCCGTGCACGAGATGACCCGGTCGTAGACCAGTTCCTTCACCAGCTCGTTGGCGCGGGAGAAGCTGAACCGGACGAGGAGGCGGCCGTCGTCGCGGCGCTCGATGGACTTCACGTTGCCGTCGAGAATGGCGTTCTGCGACTTGAGTTGATAAGTGTCGAGGAAGTTGTTGTTGACGGCCCTCACATGTCCGACGAAGTGCGTTTTCCAGGCCAGCCGCAGCGAGTTGGGACCGGCCAGGTGAATGACCGCCGCGGTTTCGATGAGGTTGTCCGCGGTCTCCAGCGCGGAGTTTCCCTTGCCCAGGATGAGAACCCGTTGGTCGGTGAAGTCCTTGGGTTCGACGGAGACATCCGCGTACTGCTCCGCCAACTCGATCCCCGGCACCGGCGGGATATACGGCCTGCTCACTCCCGTGGCCATCACCAGACGGCGCGCGGCGTACTCGGTGCCGCGCTGGTCGGTGACGACGAAGCGGTCCTCCGCCCGGCGCACGCGGGTGACCCGGGTGTCGCACACGACGTTCAGGGCGAACTCCTCGGCGAAGTCCTCCAGATACCGTACGAGCACGTCAGCGGGTGGGAAATAACGCTCGGAGTAGCGGGTGAACAGCAGCCGCGGCTCGTCGGAGAGCAGCGAGTTCCAGTCCATCCGGAGGTTCATCTCCGGGTCGGTCAGGCCGGTGTGCGGCTTGTTGATGGATATGAGGGTGCGATGTCTCGGGAAGGTGCGGAAGAAGTTTCCGACAGCGGCCCCTGATTCCAGGATCCGATAGGTGCGGCCCTGCTCCTTGAGATGCAGCCCGAGTTGGAGACCGGCGGGCCCCGCTCCGACGACGAGATAATCGAGAGTTTCGCTGGGCATGATGAATTACGCCTTTCGCGTGCGGGGTGACACACAGGACATGGCGACGCCGGTTGAGAGTTTAAGTACCGGCCCCCGGTCGGGAAGACGCCAAAGTGCGGCAAATCCTCGGATTTCCGGTCCCGCGCGAACCGGACCGGTATGCCGACAGCGCGTCGAAATCCGCGCGGCGCACGGCCGGTGACGGCCGTGCGGGCCGTCCGTCCCCGGCTACGCCGGGCGCCGCGCCGGACGGTCACCCGCCATGTCCCGTCGGCGGCGCGGCCGGTGACCTTCACCGTCACCCGTCCTCCGGGACGCGCAGGCTCTCCCCGTCCCCAGCGGCGCGTCCGCGAGCGCCGGGCGGACGGACTCGCTCCAGCACCCGGCCGTACGGGGTGGCCGTCGAGCACCTGGACGGGGCCGTCGCCGGAGGCGACGTCGGACCGGACGCGGTAGACCAGCACGCCCTCCCGGCAGGTGGTGAGGTCGTTGCCGTACGCGCCGCGCGCCTCGATCGCCAGCGCGCTGTCCGGGCCCGTACGGACCACCACCAGGCGCGTGCGGTCGTCGACGCCGGGGCGCGTGCCGGAGGCGGGCGACGTGCCGGGCGCGCCGGGGACATGGGCGCGCCGAGCGGGACGAGCGCGTGCCGGCTCACACCGGCGTGCCGGACACAGTCGATCTGCCGCCCGCCGAGCCACCCGAGCTTCCACTTGTGCCAGCCGAACGGCTCGGGCGCCATCCCGAACTGGCTGCCCATCAGGTCCCAGTCGCCGACGTGGGTGTCCCAGTCGCCGTCGCCGCCGGTGGGCCGGTGGTACAGGTCGGGCAGGTCGAAGACGTGCCCCGTCTCGTGCGCGAGGACGTTCCGGTCCGGCGGATGGTGCTCAAAACCGTCACGAGCCTACGCAGTTCGGTCCCGTCCGCACGCATCGGCCGATCGAAATTGACGACCTTTGTCGCGTCCGCGTTGACGCCGGGCGCCTCGGGTCCGCGACCAGATAGACGATGTCATAGCGGCGGAAGTCCACCCGCGGCGCGGCGGCGGCGACGGCGTCCCGCAGGTAGGCCGACCGGTGCTCGGTGTCCCAGTCGCGCCGTATCCCGTAGTCGGTGGCCGGTCGCGGCATCCGGACCCACCGGCGCAGCGGATGGACGCGCAGGTCGAAGCGGCCGTAGGAGGCGCGCCTGAAGAAGTCGGAGGTGCCCGGCTCGTGGTCCGCGGCGAGCGTGCCGGTGGCGAACCGGGGCCGGGTGTCCGGGAACGACAGGAAGACCATCACCGCGTCGAGCGTCCCGACCGGCCGCGGGTACTGGGTGTTCCAGCTGTCCAGCCCCTCGGAGTGGTGAGCGTCCGTACGCCGCAGCGCGCACGGCCCGCCCGCGCCCTCGGCCACCGCGGGCCCGGCCACCGACGTGGTCGCGACCAGGGCGCACAGCGACGTCAACACGGCCCCGAGGCGGTGGGACCGCGACGGCCGACGCACTCCCTCGGGTACACGAGGACGCGCCATGTCGACCTCCCGGGCGTAGTCGGGACACCCTCCCCACCCTGGGGCGACTTATCACGGTTCGTCCCGTTGCAGTGACCCGGTCGAGTGAACAGGCCGAGATCCGGGTACGTAACAGACAGTCACAGTCGGTCATGAGGGCAGTGGGTCCGTGCACAGTCGAGCAGATACGGCCAAAGACATACGCAAGCAGTCGCAGAGGGCGCTTGCTTTGCTGGAAGGCGCGGAGTAGGAGCCTCTATGATCGGCACATTTCCAGCGGGGATTCCCTACTCGGGTGGGCATTCGGCGTCCGCCCGGCACCCGGTGTGAGACATGCACAAGACGTGGACGACAGACTTGTACGAGCACGAGACGAGCGCCACGCGGGAGCGAGCGGTGAGCGGACCCCTGACGGCCAGGGCCGCAGGCTCATAGCACGCTGTCGACGATCACTGAACGTGATGCGCCGCCAGGTGCCCTTCCGGCGGTCCGCCCGGCGGCCACCCGGCCCGTGCCGGTCACGGCGCCGAGCGACTACCGCGCCGCGTTCAACGCGGCGCGCCCGCCATGGCCGTCGTCGACCGGCAGGGCGTGGTGCTCGACGCCAACCCGCCCTCGGCGAACTGCTCGGCACCGACCCCGCCGCGCTGATCGCGCACAGCGCCGCCGACCTGGTGGACCTGCGCGACGACCCGCGCGTGTGGAGCGAGTACTGCGACGTGCTGCACGGCCGCCGCGACCGGCTGTCGTGCACCCGGCGGCTGAAGCACACCGCGAACCGGGTCATGTGGGCCGAGATCAGCGTCGAGCCCGTCCCCGACAGTTGCAGCGCGCTGATGTCCGTCACCGACGTCAGCGACCGCCGCGAGTTGCAGGCCCGGCTGCGCCACCTCCAGATGCACGACCCGGTGACCCTGCTGCCCAACCGGAACCTCTTCTTCGAGCGGCTGACCGCCGCCCTGGAGACGGCGGCGTACGGCACGGGCGGCACCGGCCGGATCGGGCTGTGCTACCTGGACCTGGACGGCTTCAAGGCCATCAACGACACCCTCGGCCACCGGGTCGGCGACCGGCTGCTGGGCGCGGTCGCCCAGCGGCTCATCGAGTGCGCGACGCCCGGCGGCCATCTGGTGGCCCGGCTCGGCGGCGACGAGTTCGCGCTGCTGGTCGAGGACTCCGAGGGCACCGAGCAACTCTGCGAGCTGGCCAGATCCGTACTGACCGCGTTGCAGCGGCCGTTCGACGTGGCCGGGCAGCGGCTGTCGGTGTCGGCCAGCATCGGCGTCGTGGAGCGGCCCGCCGCCGGGACGCACACCACCTGGCTGATGCAGGCCGCCGACACCACGCTGTACTGGGCGAAGGAGGACGGCAAGGCGCGCTGGACGCTCTTCGACCCGGAGCGCAACGCCCACCGGATGACCCGGCAGGCCCTGGCCAGCACGCTGCGCCCGGCGGTCGAACGCGACGAGTTCGTGATCGACTACCAGCCGCTGGTCAGCCTGGTCGACGGGTCCCTCGGCGGCGTCGAGGCGCTGGTCCGCTGGGAGCACCCGCGATTCGGCCGGTTGTCGCCGAATCGGTTCATCTCACTGGCCGAGGAGTCCGGCGCGATCGTGCCGCTCGGCCAGTACGTGCTGCGCACGGCCTGCCGCCAGGCCCGCGCCTGGCAACTGGCCCACCCGGGCCACCCCGTGTTCGTCAGCGTCAACGTGGCCGTGCGCCAGGTGTGGGACTCCGACCTGGTCGCCGACGTCGCCGAGATCCTGGAGGAGACCGGGCTGCCGCCGAAGCTGCTGCAACTGGAGCTGACCGAGTCCGCGGTGATGGGCTCCGCGGGCCGCCCGCTCCAGGCGCTCCAGCAACTGAGCGACATGGGCGTCGCCATCGCCATCGACGACTTCGGCACCGGCTACTCCAACCTCGCCTACCTGAGCCGACTGCCGGTCTCCACGCTCAAGCTCGACGGGTCCTTCGTACGCGGCTTCCGCGCCGAGGAGCACCGAACCCGGCCGACGAGACGATCGTCGAGGCACTGGTCCAGCTCGCCCACCGGCTGGGTCTGACGGTGACGGCCGAGGGCGTGGAGAGCGCCGAGCAGGCGGAGCGGCTGGGCCGGATCGGCTGCGACACCGGGCAGGGCTGGTTCTACTCGCGGGCCGTGCCGCCGGATCGCATCTCCGCGCTGCTGGCCGAAACCGAAACCGAAACCGAAGCCACAACCGGCACCGAGACCGGCACCGGCTAGCGACCGCGGCGCGGCGCCGGGCCCGAGCGGTACGGGCGCGGCGCCGGTCGTGCGGGCGCGCCGGTCAGGGCAGGTCGTACGCGTCGGCGATCAGCTCGTACGAGCGGAGCCTGGCCGCACGGCCGTGTCCGGTCGCCGTGATCTTGATCTCGTCCACGCCGGTCCGCTTGACCAGGTCGTTCAGCTCCTCCCGCACCTCGTCCGGGTGCCGTACGCGACGTTCGCCAGCCAGCTGTCCACGAAGTCCCGCTCGGCGACGCCGAACTCGTACGCCGCGGCCTCCTCCGGCGTGGGCACCAGACCGGGCGGCCGGTGCGCAGCCGGAGCATCGACAGCGCGCCCGTCAGCACCTGGAGGTGGGCGTCCTTCTCCTCCTCGGCCGCGAGCGCGGAGACCCCGATCGAGGCGTACGGCCGGTCGAGGACCGCGGACGGGCGGAACGCCTGCCGGTACAGGTCGAGCGCGGGGATCGTGTTGGCCGCCGAGAAGTGGTGGGCGAAGGAGAACGGCAGGCCCAGCATGCCCGCCAGCCGGGCGCTGAAGCCGCTCGACCCGAGCAGCCACACCGAGGGCCGCCCTGGACCGCCACCCCGCCGGGCACGCTGCCCTGCACCGGCCCCGGCACGGCGTGGATCCGGGCGTACCGGTGGCCGTCGGGGAAGTCGTCGTCGAGGAACCTGATCAGCTCGGACAGCTGCTGGGGAAGTCGTCCGCGCCCTCGTTCAGCCGGTCGGTGCGGCGCAGCGCGGCGGCCGTCGCCCCGTCCGTGCCCGGCGCGCGGCCCAGGCCCAGGTCCACCCGGCCCGGGGCCAGCGCCTCCAGGGTGCCGAACTGCTCCGCGATCACCAGGGGCGCGTGGTTCGGCAGCATCACGCCGCCCGAGCCGAGCCGGATCCGCTCGGTGTGGGCGGCCACGTGCGCCAGGATGACGGCCGGGGAGGAGCTGGCCACCCCGGGCATCGAGTGGTGCTCGGCCACCCAGAAGCGCGCGAAGCCGCGCCGGTCGGCCAGCCGCGCCAGCTCCGTGGTCGTCCGCAGCGCCTCGGCGGCGGTCACGCCGCTGCCGACCACCGCCAGGTCCAGCACGGACAGCGGCACGGGCGCGGTGCCGCGGGCGCTCGCCCTGATGGTCTCGTCCGACGCGTCCCGTACGTCCCGCTCGTCCCGCTCGTCGGCCACGGCCCGGCCCGCCTCCTCGATCGCTCTGGCTCTCTTGCGTCCAGGGGAACCGGAGTAATTCTCCGCTTTATTCCCCGCCGCTTCCGCCGTCGCCGTACACGGCACCGCCCGCCGGACGCGGGTCCGGCGGGCGGTGCGGGCGGGCGGGCGGGTGCGGGACGGGCGGGTCAGCTTGTCGTGGTCCGGCCGCGGCGGCGGTGGAGGGTCAGGCCGAGGGCCGCGCCTCCGGCCACCACCACGCCCGCCGCGATGCCGATCGGCAGGGCCGGGAGGTGCCGCCGCCGTCACCGTCGTCGCTGGCGGCGACGGGCTCGGCGGCGAGGTCCTCGTCGGGGCCTCGGCCGCGGTCACGGCCAGGTCCGCGCGGGGATGGCGCCGTGCGAGGCGACGGAGCCGTCCTTGTGGAGCAACAGCCGGTCGTAGTGCGGCCGTTTGAAGTCGAAGAGGTTCTCGATGCTCTTCGCGCGGGTGTCGAAGGAGTGGTCACCGATGCGCTCGGTGCGCCAGTTGTCCTCGATGAACTTCGTGATCGACGCCTGCTCGGTCTGCGTGTGGTCGACGGCGTTGACCTTGCTGTACGGGGAGATCACCAGCAGCGGCTGGCGGACGCCGGGACCGCAGCGGTCCTTGTACCCACCCGCGGCGGGCGGCCCCGACTGGCAGGCGGGGCTGTCGAAGGGCTTGCCGTTGGAGTCGGTGGCCTTGTCCTTCGAGCCGTTGGTGACCTTGGCGACGGCGTGGTCGTACCAGCCGTCGCTGTCGTCGTAGGCCACGACGATCGCCGTGTCCTTCCACTGCCTGGACTTCTGGACAGCGTTGATCTGCTCGACCAGGAAGTGCTGCTCGTCGATCGGGTCGGAGTAGCCCGCGTGGCCGTCCTGGTACTGCGGCGCCTTGAGGAAGCTGACGTCCGGCAGCCGCCCCGCCTTGAGGGCCGCGTGGAAGTCGGTCAGGTCGTAGTTGTGGTTGGCGCGGCCCGCGTGGCCGATCTCGCGGACGTTCTCCGGCGGCAGGTGGTGCGGGTTGGCCGTGGACTCGTAGTACGCGAACGGGTTGTGGTGCGGGCTGTAGTCGACCGACTCGGCGCCGCCGACGTTGGCGTGCGTGGTGCCGCCGCACTTCGCGTGGTGGCCGTCCTCGCCGTCCCACTCGGTGCTGGGCCGGAACCCGCCCTGGAACCAGCCCCAGCTGGCGCCCTTGGCGTTCAGCCGGTCACCGATGTTCTTGCCCTTCAGCAGCGCGAGGGCGCTGTCGCTGGTGTGGTCCTTGCCCGAGCAGTCGTCGTACGCCGGGTCCGGGTCGTTGATCATCGTGCCGACGCCGTGCTTGTCGGGCGAGGCCACGGCGTACGCGTCGGGCTTCTCGGTCTGCTCGGGGTCCTCGGTGCTGGACTTCGGGTCGGTGGAGATGACGCCGTGGGTCTGGCCGGAGACCAGCTCGATCGCGCCCGGCGTGGAGGGGCCGTAGGCCGAGCCGTAGGAGCGGTCGCTCAGCGCGAAGTGCTGGGCGTAGTTCCACATGGCGGTGACGGTGTTGCCGTCGTAGTAGTCCATCACCAGGCCCGGCTCGCCGAACAGCCCGGTGCACTTGCTGACCTCGGTGTTCTCCACGTACTTGTCGGCCTTGCCGCCGTTGGCGGCGTACTGCTCGGGGCCGTAGTTGTGGTTCTGGTCACAGGTCATGGCCTGGTCCGGGGAGAGCCGCTTGGGCTTGTAGAGGTTGGGGTTCTTCTCCAGCAGCCCGGCGTGCGCCAGGGTGTCGATGTCCTTGGCGTCCTGGGCGACGCCGTGAACTTCGTCCCGTCGGTGTTCGCCGCCTTCGGGTACGTGGCGAAGTAGTGGTCGAACGAGATGTTCTCGTCGAAGATCACCACCAGGTGCTTGACCGGGTCGTCGTACGGCCCCGTGCGCCCGTCCGCGCCCGGGGCCGCGAGCGCCGGGCCCGTGCCGCCGACGGCGGCCAGCGCCGCCGCGCCGAGGACGGCACCCCAGCGCGTCGCCCGGCGCGCGCCGCCGCCGGCCTCCCGGACCCCGGGTGCCTCTCGTGTTCCCCGTACCGCCCGCGTTCACCATCTGCCGCCTTTCCGCCGTGCTCGGCCGTGCCCGCCCGTAGGACCTCCGCCCGATCCTGTGCGTCGGGTATGTGTCCACGATGAAATCCGCCGTAGCGGCGGAATGAACAGATGGTCGGCCAGCACCCAACAACTCTTGGGGCTTTCTTGACCGAGCCCTGACACATTCATTCACTTGGCCGACGCATAACGGTGGATTCGCCTTCGCCGGGTGGAGTTCGCGCCACGGCTCACCCCAGAAGCGCGCGGCCCAGCCAGTCGCCGCCGTCGCGTACGCCCGGCAGCGCGAAGAAGTAGCCGCCGCCGAACGGGCTCACGTAGTCCACCAGCGGCTCGCCCTCAAGACGCCGCTGCACCGCCTCGAACTGCCGGGCCAGGTCCCGCTGGTAGCAGCAGAACAGCAGCCCCATGTCGAGGTTGCCGTTGGAGTCCGTGCCCCGGTCGTAGTTGTACGCGCGGCGCAGGATGCGCTCGTCGTCGGTGCGCGCGGTGCGCGGGTTCGCCAGCCGGATGTGGCTGTCCAGCGGGACCGACTCGCCCTTGGGTCGTCCGCGTACCGCGGGTGTCGAACTCGTGCCGCCCGTCCAGCGGCGCCCCGCTGTCCCGGGCCCGGCCGATCATCCGCTCCTGCTCGGTGAGCGAGACCCGGTCCCAGAACTCCACCAGCATCCGGATGGTCCGTACGACCAGATAGCTGCCGCCGGCCGCCCAGCGCGGCTCGTCCCCGTGGCCCGCCGCCCACACCAGCCGGTCCATCTCCGCCGCGTCGCCCGGTTCGGGGTTGGCCGTGCCGTCCTTGAACCCCAGGTGGTTGCGCGGGTGCCGGACGGGCGCGGCGGGCTGGTGAAGCCGTCCACGCGCCACCGCACCTGCATGCCGCCGCGCGTGTGCCGCAGGACGTCGCGCAGCGCGTGCAGCACCGTGTCCGTGCTCCCGGCCGCCAGTTGGAGGCTCAGGTCGCCGTGGCACCAGTCGGGGTCGAGGTCGTCGTCCGGGAAGGGGCATCGCGCGCAGCCGGGCCGGTTTGCGGTCCTTCAGCCCGTAGCGCCCGTCGAAGAGGGAGGCGCCCACGCCGAGCGTCAGCGTCAGCCCGTCCGCGGGCAGCAGCGGGCCGAGCGTGCCGGAGTCGGTGGGCGGGGCGGTGATGCCCGCCGGGTCCGGGTGCCGCCCGCGGTGAGGAATCTGCCCGGGCGGTGATCACGCGCAGCAGGTCGGCCAGTTCGCCCCGGTCCTCCGCCGTCACGTCCAGGGCGACGAACGCGGTGGCGGGGCGCGGCTCGTCGAGGATCCCGGCCTGGTGCGCGCCGTGGAACGGCACCGCGGGCAGACGGCCGTCGGTGGGGTGGTGGGGTGCCGGTGTCGCCGCCGCCCGGGTGGCCGCCGTCGCGGCGTCGCCCGCGGCCGTCGCCAGCCCGGCCCCGGCCACCGCGCCCACCGTCCCGGCCGCCGCCCCACGCAGGAAGCCGCGCCGCCGCACCTCGCCCGCCGGACCGCTCCCCGACCGCCCGCACGGCCGTCCACCGCGCCGCTCCCCGGCCATCCGCCGGGCCACTGCCCGACCATCCGCCGGACCACTGCCCCGGCCGTCCGCACGGCCGTCCACCGGACCGCTGCCCGGACCATCCGCCGGACCGCTGCCCCGGCCGTCCGCACGGCCATCCACCGGACCGCTGCCCGGACCATCCGCCGGACCGCTGCCCCGGCCGTCCGCACGGCCATCCACCGCGCCGCTCCTCCGACCATCCGCCGGACCACTGTCCCGACCGGCCGCCGGACCACTGCCCCGACCGGCCGCCGGACCGCTCTCCGGCCGCCCGCCGGACCGCTCCCCGACCATCCGCGCGGCCGTCCACCGCGCCGCTCCTCCGGTCCGTCCGCCGCTCGTCGCTCACCGGGTCCTCCGCAGATCGGTCAGGGCGGCCACGTCCGCCAGTCGCTCCACCAGTTCCCCATGTCGGCGTTGAGCTTCTGCCGAGCGGCGCGGCCCAGTTCGGCCGGCGGGGTCCAGCGGTCGCCGTGGTGGGCCGCCTCCAGGGCGCGCTCCGTACGGTCCAGCCAGGAGTCGATCCCCGGCAGGTCCGTGCCGCGCGTCTTCAGCAGCGGGCGCAGATGGCGCAGTACGGCCCGGGTGCCGTCGAGGTTGGCGCGGGCGGTGGCCAGATTCGTCCCGCTGCCGTAGTCCGTGCGGCCCGTCAGCTCGAACTGCGCCGTGTTCTCCAGGATCTCGTGCGCCCGCAGGCCGAGGTCGGCCGGGTCCATGCGCTCCTGCGCCCAGTCGGCGCGCAGCGCCCGTACGTCCTTGGCGAGCCGGTCGGCCGGACCGCGCAGGAGGCGGCGGAACCGCCGTGCCACAGCCCGTACTCGACGCGGTGGAAGCCGGTGAAGTCCGGGTCGCGCACGCCGCGCGGCAGCCCGGCCGTCGTCCCGTTGATCGCCCGTCGGCGTCGCCGAACGCCCCGTACGCCGCGCCCATCCGCTCGTACACCAGGTGCGCGGGCAGCCACGCGGCGCGCGCGGCGGGCAGGTCGCCGCGGTCCACGGCGGCGCGCAGCGTGTCGACAGCGTCGACCAGGTCCTTCATCTCGCCGCCCACCCACTTCGTGTACGCGAGGGTCGGCGGGATCAGGTCCTGCTGGGTGACCGGAACCGCGGCCGGGCCGCCGCCCTCGGCCGGTCCCGGCACCGTGACGGTGGGCCCGGCGAGCGCGTTCACGTCGTCGGGCACGCACCGGAAGGCGTACGAGCCGCCGCCGAGCGTCACGGTCAGCGGGCGCGTGGTGCCCGGCGCCAGGCCCTCGATCTCGCCGTAGACCGCGCCGGTCCGCGCGTCGGTCAGATACACCTCGGCGGCCCGGCCGGAGGTGTTGCGCAGGTCGAAGACCTGCTTGCCGGGGCGGGCCGGGTCCAGCCCTGGCCGCAGTCGCTCTCCGAGATACGGATGGTGGTGTGCCGCAGCCCGTCGGCGGCGGCGGGCTTGCCGTCGGCCCGGTCGGCCACCGGTCCGCCACCGCCGCCGTCCGAGAGCGCCACGGCGGTGGCGACGGCCGCGGCGGCGACCACGGCGAGGGCGGCCCCGATCGCGACAACGCGGTGCGGAGGACGCCCCGCAGCGGACGAGGCAACCGGGAGACGCGCCGGGCGGGGAGGCGGCACCTGCGGGGCGGCGGCGTCAGCGGGTGGGGCGCGGTGTCGCCCGGGGACGCGGGGCGGCGGCATCCGCGGGCGCGGGCGCGGTGTCCACGGGGCCTCGGCCAGGGTGTCGTCCGCAGACGCGGGCGCAGCGTCGTACGCGGACGCGAGCGCGGTGTCGTCCGCAGACGCGGGCGCAGCGTCGTACGCGGACGCGAGCGCGGTGTCGTCCGCAGGCGCGGGCGCAGCGTCGTCAGCGGACGCGGCGTCCACAGGGCGTCGGCCAGGGTGTCCTTCGCGGGGGCGCGCTGTCCGGGGACGGGACGGAGCCTCGTCCGGGGACTCGGCGTCGTCCGGGGACGCGGAGCCATGGGGCCTCCTGCGGGCGGGGCGGTGGGCGCGGCGGCCGGACGTGCCCGGGGCGCGTGCGGCGCACACATGCTAAGCACGCACGGACGTCATGGCCCCGCCCGGACGGCCCCGGATCGCCCGGCGCCGCCGCGCCGTTGACGTACCGCCCCGCAGGTCTCTACGTCGCCGCGTCGTCGCTACACCGCCGCGCCGCCCCTACGCCGCCGTACGTCGTCCCTACGCCGCCGCGTCGTCCCTACGCCGCCGCGCCCCTACACCGCCGCGTCGAAGAGGGTGCCCAGTTCCGGGACCCGGGCGCGGCGGCCCAGCAGCCGCAGCCCCTCCCAGGCCGTGACCTGGTTCGCCGTGAGCACCGGCTTGCCGACCGCCGCCTCCACCTCGCGGATCCAGGCCGCCGTGTGCAGCGCGGTGTCCGGCAGCAGCACCGCCTCCGCCTCGGGTGGTCCCCGGCGCGCGCGAGCTGGAGAACCTCCTCCAGACCCCAGGTGCCGACCTCGGCCGCGGTGATGATGCCGCTGCCGCGGATCGAGACCACCTCGGCACCGGCCGCCTTAAGGAAGTCACGGAAGAGCTGGGCGACGTCGTCGGGGTAGGTCGCGGCGATCGCGACCCGCTCGGCGCCGAGCGCGCCGACCGCCCGCGCGAAGGCGAACGAGGTGCTGGAGGCGGGCAGTCCGGCCGTCTCCGACAGCTCGCGCACCTGCTCCTGGGCGCCCTCCCAGCCGAAGACGAAGCTGGCGCTGGTGCACGCCCAGACGACGGCCGTCGCGCCCTGCCGCTTCAGGTCCTCGACCCCGGCGGCCAGCCGCGCGGCCGAGCCCATCTCCAGCAGCGCGTCGACGCGGTGGGCGTCCTCGCCGATGTCGGTGTGCACGAGCGGAAGCCGTACGCCACCGCCGATGAGCGACTCCAGGCGCGGATAGTCGTCCTCCGCGGAGTACCCCGGATACAGAAAGCCCACCGTGTCGGCGGTCGTTGGCTGCGCCATGTATGCCTCCATCCAGCGTGCGGTGAATCGAGCAGTGCGGGAAACGTGCGGGGAACGAGAAGTGCGGGAAACAGGGGGCGCCCGCAGCGGTGGCCGGTCCTACACCGGGCCCGGCCCGGCTCCTCCCAGAACGTACCGTCGCCGGACGCGCCGTTCTCGTACCCCTCGGCGGTCGGGTCCTCCGGCGCGGCGGCCGAACCGGCGAGCGCGGCCTCGGGCTCGGCCTGCGGGTAGACGGTCGGCAGCACCGGGTCGGCCGTCATCGCGGCCGGTCCGGACCTGGCCACCGGGTCCAGCAGCGCCTGGTACGGCCCGACGGCCTCGGCGCCGATGGACTTCAGCGCGGACCAGACGGTGACCTGGTTGGCGGAGAGCACCGGCATCCGCAACTCCGCTTCGAGCTGCGGGATCACGTCGTACGTCGGCAGGTTCGTGCAGCTGATGAACAGGGCGTCCGCCGACCCGACCACCGCCTGCCTGGCCATGTCGACCACGTCGCGGTACGGGACCTTCCAGATGTGCCGGGTCAGGCCGAGATACGCCCGTCCGGTGACGGTGATCCCGGCCTCCGCCAGATACTCCTCCAGGGAGTCGGTGACGGACTTCGTGTAGGGGTGACGACCGCGATGCGACGTGCGCCGATCTCCCGCAGGGCGTCGAGCAGGGCGCCGGAGGTGGTGAGCGAGGGCACCTCGCCCGCCTGCCGCATCGCCTCGCACATGGCGCGCTCCCGGCGAGGCCGCCGACGAAGCTGCCGGAGGTGCACGCGTACGCCACCACCTCGGGGCGATCGCGTTCAGGGCGCGCACCGCCTCGTGCAGCGTCTCGTGCTCGCTGACGAGCCGGGCGAGGTCGAGGCTGACCTCCACCGGCACGAAGGGGTACGGGTCAGGTGCAGGGAGACCTCGTCGGGGACCCAGCGCCACAGCTCCCGGTCGAGGGCGAAGTCGAAGGGGCGACGATGCCGACGCCGCGCTGCGGCTGCGGACCACCCAGAAAAGAGACGTCCATGAAAGAGCCCCAATACAGACGGAGGGCTGTGCAACTGGCCAAGGAGCAGAGAAAGCGGAAGCCGGACCGCATCCGGGACGTCGGGACAGATGCCGGACTGATGCCGTTGTTGACGACGGTAGTTTCTGCTGCCTAGCGTGGTCAATCCTCATATTCCGGCCGCTCTCCCGAGCCACGCACAGCCAATCGGACCTACGTTGCGAAACGGTTTCCTCCCATGTCCGAACCCCGCGTTCTTGTCTTCGGCACCGAGCCCCCATCCGTCTTGAGCGCCTGCGCGGCCGTGCCGACGTCCTCGTCTGCGACGAGAAGTCGCTGCCCGGACTGCTCCCCACGGTGGACGCCCTGCTGGTGTGGGACTTCGCCTCCGACGCCGTGCGGACCGCCTGGCCGGGTGACGGCGACAGGCCCGGTTGGGTGCACACGGCCAGCGCCGGGGTGGACCGGCTGATGTCCCCGGAGCTGACCGCCTCCGACACGGTGCTGACCAACGCGCGCGGCGTGTTCGAGCAGCCCATCGCCGAGTACGTGGCCGGGCTGGTGCTCGCCATGGCCAAGGACCTCCCGGCACCTGGGAACTCCAGCGGCAGCGCCGCTGGCGCCACCGCGAGACCCAGCGGCTGGCCGGAACGCGCGCGGTGGTGGTCGGCGCCGGGCCCATCGGCCGGGCGATCGGCAGCACGCTGGGGGCGCTCGGGGTGCGGGTGGAGCTGGTGGGGCGCCGGGCCCGCGCCGGAGTGCGCGCGGCCGAGGAGCTGGACGGGCTGCTGCCGGACGCCGACTGGCTGGTGTGCGCCGCGCCGCTGACGGAGGCCACGCGCGGGATGTTCGGCCGGGACCTGTTCCGGCGGCTGAAGTCCTCCGCCCGGTTCGTCAACGTCGGCCGCGGCCCGCTGGTGGTCCAGGACGAGCTGGTGGCGGCGCTGAAGGCGCGGGAGATCGCGGGCGCGGCGCTGGACGTGTTCGTCCAGGAGCCGCTGGCCGCCGACGATCCGCTGTGGGACGTGCCGGGGCTGCTGGTCTCGCCGCACATGAGCGGTGACACGGTCGGCTGGCGCACGGCCCTGTCCGAGCAGTTCCAGGACAACTTCGAGCGCTGGGTGGCGGGCGAGCCGCTGTTCAATGTCGTCGACAAGCACCTGGGCTACGTGCCGGTCGACTGACCGCGCACGGTTACGGCGCGCGAGCGGGCGCGGCGATCCGATTGGGAGGCTGCATGACCGACATCACCGACCTGACCGCGGTTCAGCTCGTCGCCGGGTACGCCGCCGGCGACCTGTCCCCGTCGACGCCGTCCGCGCCGCCCTGGTCCGGGCCGAGCGGATCCCGGCCGGGTCAACGCCTTCACGCTGCTGGACGCGGAGGCGCGCTGCGGCAGGCGGAGGAGTCCGCCGCGCGGTGGCGGCGCGGCGAGCCCGCCGGGCTGGTGGACGGCGTGCCGGTGTCGGTGAAGGACATTCTGCTGCTGCGCGGCTTCCCACGCTGCGCGGCTCGCTGACGGTACGGGCCGACGGGCAGGCGTGGGACGAGGACGCGCCCGCGGTGGCGCGGCTGCGGGAGCACGGCGCGGTGTTCCTGGGCAAGACCACGACCCGGAGTTCGGCTGGAAGGGCGTCACGGACAGCCCGGTGTACGGGGTGACGGGCAACCCGTACGACCCGTCGCGCACCGCGGGCGGCTCCAGCGGCGGCAGCGCGGCGGCGGTGGCGCTGGGCGCGGGCCGCTGAGCCTGGGCACGGACGGCGGCGGCTCGGTGCGCATCCCGGCGGCGTTCTGCGGGATCTTCGCGCTGAAGCCGACGTACGGGCGGGTGCCGCTGTACCCGGCGAGCGCCTTCGGGACGCTGGCCCACGTCGGGCCGATGACGCGGGACGCGGCGGACGCGGCACTGATGATGGACGTGATCAGCGGCGCGGACTGGCGCGACTGGTCGCAACTCGCGCCCCGGAGGTCAGCTTCGCCGAGGCGATCCGGGCGGACGGCGGCTCGCTGACCGGGCTGCGGGTGGCCTACAGCCCGACGCTGGGCGGAGCGCCGGTCGACCCGGAGGTGGCGGCGTCGGTGCGGCGCGCGGTGGCGCTGCTGGAGGGGCTCGGCGCGCACGTCACGGAGGCCGACACGGGGTTCGAGGACCCGGTGGAGGCGTTCCACACGCTGTGGTTCAGCGGCGCGGCGCGGGTCGTGCAGTCGCTGCCGCCCGAGCGGTGGGAGCTGCTGGACCCCGGGCTGCGGGAGATCTGCGCGGAGGGCGCCGGGTACTCGGCGCTGGACTACCTGGCGGCCGTGGACGAGCGGATGGCGCTCGGCAAGGCGATGGGCCGCTTCCACCAGGAGTACGACCTGCTGGTGACGCCGACGCTGCCGATCACCGCCTTCGAGGCGGGGGCGGAGGTGCCGGAGGGCTCGCCGCACCGGCGGTGGACCGGCTGGACGCCGTTCACCTACCCGTTCAACCTGACCCAGCAGCCCGCGGCGAGCGTGCCGTGCGGCCTGTCGGCGGCTGGGCTGCCGATGGCGGTGCAGCTGGTGGGCGCGCGGCACGCGGACGCGCTGGTGCTGCGGGCCGCGCACGCGCTGTACGGAGCGGGGTGGCCGACCGGGTCGCCCGCCCGTCCTGGGCTGAGGCGGCGCCGGCACCCGCGCCCCACCGGGCGCGGGCGTCAGACGTGGGCGTGGGCGCCGGGCGTGGGCGCCGGGCTCTCGGGCGTCCGGCTCGGGCGTCCGGCGCGGGTGTCAGGCGCGGCGGAAGTTCAGGGACTCCCCAGCGCGCCCGCGCGCCACAGGTCCTGGCAGGCGTCGGCCATGCGGTCGAGCCCGTCGACGATGGTGCCCCAGACGATGCCGGGGACCCAGCCCGCGTCCCCGTTGATCAGCAGGTTGTTGCGCTCGTAGAACAGCGCGAGGTCGACGACGGTGGCGCGGCTCGCGTGCGCCGCCTCCGCGCCCGCTGCTCGGCCGCCGCCTCGTAGCCGTACGAGGACGTGCTCAGCTGGGTGTCCGAGAAGGTGAAGTAGCACAGGTCGCCCGGGATCGGGGTGATCGTCGGATTCTCCAGCGGAGGCTCCTGGGGGCGAACGGCGGGACGAGGGTGTAGATCTCGTTGCGCGCGTACTTGGCGTGGTAGACGTCACCGCCCAGCGGCAGCGCGTTCCACACGGCGTCGCAGGTGATGGGCGCTCGGTCGTCGAGAAGTTTGGCCGTACAGCTCACTCCGCGCTTGTCGAGTGAGACTTCCAGGAAACGGTCAGCCATCGAAGCAATCCTCCCGGTCGTGCGTGCGCTACCCATGCTGCCGTATGCGCCCTACCCACCCCTCATTGGTGTTAAGGGCTGAAAACGATCTGCATATATCGCTCTGGTTCGGGTAGCGGCGCGCCCATGGCTCGACCACGAGGGACAGACAGGTATGGCAGAGACAAAGGGCTCGGCCGACGCTCGCTGCTCGCGGGCGGAGCGGCCGCCGCTCTGCTGGGCGCCGTCGGCTGTAGCCGGGTGACCGGCACCGACGCGAAGGACGGGGAACCTGCTGGACCGGTTGCGGTCACAGGGCGCGGTACGGCTGGGGATCGCGGGCGAGATTCCCTTCGGCTACATCGACAAGAACGGGGAATTCACCGGCGAGGCGCCGGAGATCGCGAAGGTGATCTTCAAACGGCTGGGCGTCGACCACGTGCAGCCGGTGCCGACGGAGTTCGCGTCGCTGATTCCCGGCTGCGCGCCCAGCAGTTCGACGTGGTCTCGGCGGGGATGTACATCAATCCCGACCGCTGCGCGCAGGTGATCTTCTCGGACCCCGACTACCGGATGCGGGACGCCTTCATCGTCCGCAAGGGAATCCGAAGAACATCCACAACTACGAGGACATCGTCAGGACCGGGGCGAAGCTGGCCAGCGGCACGGCGTACGCGGAGATCGGCTACGCCGTCAACGCGGGCGTCAGGAGAAGGACATCCTCGTGCTGCCCGACCAGCTCGCCGGGCTGCTCGCGGTGGAGCAGGGCCGGGCCGACGTCTTCGCGGGCACCACGGTGACCGTGCACAACGTCGTGCAGCAGACCCACAGCAGCAAGGCGGAGGCGACCGATCCGTTTCAGCCGATGCTGGACGGCAAGCCGGACATCGGCGCGGGCGGCTTCGCCTTCCGCCCGAGGAGACCCGCTTCCGGGACGCCTTCAACGTCGAGTTGCACAAGATGAAGAAGAGCGGCGAGCTGCTGCGCATCGTGCGGCCCTTCGGGTTCACCAAGGCCGAGATGACCGATCTGACGGCCAAGGAGCTGTGCGGGAAATGACAGCCGGACTCTGGCAACACTGGTTTCTGCCGGGCATCTGGATCACGATCCAGCTCACCGTCTACGGCGCCGTCTTCGCGGCCGTGGTCGCCTTCGGCATCGGCATCGCGCGCACCTCGCGCCTGTGGATCGTGCGCTTCCTCACGGGCTTCTACGTGGAGGTCTTCCGCGGCACCTCGGCCCTGGTGCTGATGTTCTGGCTGTTCTTCGTGATGCCGCTGGCCTTCCAGTTCCAGCTGGTGCCGATGTGGGCGGCCGTGCTGGCGCTCGGCCTGACGTACGGCGCGTACGGCTCGGAGATCGTGCGCGGCGCCATCGCCTCGGTCGCCCCGGCGCAGCGGAGGCGGCCATCGCGCTGAGCTTCACCCCGGCGCAGCGGATGCGGCGGGTGATCCTGCCGCAGGCGATCCCGAGATGATCCCGCCCTTCAACAACCTGCTGATCGAGCTGCTGAAGGCCACCGCCCTGGTCTCGGCCGTCAGCGTCGCCGACATCACCTTCGCCGCGCAGCTCTCGCGGCTGGCGACCGGTGACAGCCTGGAGATCTACTCGGCCATCCTCGGCCTGTACTTCGTGCTGGCCTTCATCCTCACCCGGCTGATGCGGCTGCTGGAGCGGAAGGCCAAGGCGGGCATCGGCCAGGCGCCGCAGAAGCGGGAGCGGGCCGGGATCGCCCGCAAGCTCTCCCTCCGCCAGGAGACCGAGCAGTCGGCCAACGTCGGCACCGCGGGAGGCGCCTCGTGAAGTGGAACTGGGACGTCGCCAGGACTTCCTGCCCGACCTGCTGCACGGCCTGGCCATCACGCTGGAGGCCACCGCGCTCGGCTCGGTGCTGGCGTTCGCGCTCGGCCTGGTCTGGGCCATCGCGCTGCGCTCGAACACCGTTCTCGTCCGCTGGCCGGTGCTCGGGGTGACGGAGTTCATCCGCAACACCCGCTGCTGGTCCAGCTCTTCTTCTTCTACTACGTGCTGCCGACCTGGGACATCAAGTTCTCGGCGCTGACCACCGGCGTGATCGCGCTCGGCCTGCACTACTCGACGTACATCGCCGAGGTCTACCGCGCCGGTATCGACGGCGTGCCGGTCGGCCAGTGGGAGGCGGCCACCGCGCTGTCCATCTCCCGCGCCCGCACCTGGACGGCGGTGATCCTGCCGCAGGCGATCCGGCGCGTGGTGCCCGCGCTCGGCAACTACGTCATCGCGATGCTGAAGGACTCCCCGCTGCTCGCCCTGATCGGCGTGGTGGACATGCTCCAGAAGGCGCGTTCGCACGGAGCCACGACCTTCCAGTACATCGAGCCCTACACGATGGTGGGCATCGCCTTCATCGTCATCGCCTACCCGGCATCCCTTCTTCTGCGAGCCCTGGAGCGACGTCTTGGCCACTGAAACCGACCACACGAACCCTGCCGTGGACGGCAGTGAGCTGATCCGCTTCGACCGGGTGACCAAGCGCTTCGGCAGCAACACCGTCCTGGACGACCTCGACTTCTCGGTCTCCTCCGGCAAGCACGTCACCCTGATCGGCCCCTCGGGGTCCGGCAAGACCACGATCCTGCGGCTGCTGATGACGCTGCTGAAGCCGGACGAGGGCACGATCAAGGTCGACGGGGAGTACCTCACCCACGAGGAAAAGGGCGGCAAGCTGGTGCCCGCCGGGGAGAAGCACACCCGCGAGGTGCGCAAGAAGATCGGCATGGTCTTCCAGCAGTTCAACCTCTTCCCCAACATGCGGGTGCTGCGCAACATCACCGAGGCCCCGGTGCACGTGCTGGGCCTGGGCAAGGACGAGGCCGAGCAGCGGGCGCGCGAGCTGCTGGACCTGGTGGGCCTCGGCGACAAGTGCGACGCGTACCCGACGCAGCTGTCCGGCGGGCAGCAGCAGCGGGTGGCGATCGCGCGGGCGCTGGCGATGCGGCCGCAGGTGATGCTGCTGGACGAGGTGACCTCCGCGCTCGACCCGGAGCTGGTGGCCGGGGTGCTGGACGTGCTGCGCGACATCGCGCACACCACGGACATCACGATGCTGTGCGTCACCCACGAGATGAACTTCGCCCGGGACATCTCCGACGACATCCTGATGTTCGACTCGGGTCGGGTCATCGAGTCGGGCCCGCCGGAGAAGATCTTCTCCGACCCCGAGCACGAGCGGACCCGCGAGTTCCTGAGCGCGGTGCTCTGAGCCAGGCCGGTGCCGCTGTCGACAGGTTGTTGACAGCGGCATGCCGTGGGCATATGCCAGCGTGGCCCGTACCTGTTGAGGGGCCTGTCGAAGACCGCAATCTCCTCAACAGCCGCCCCGGTCGGCTCTTTGGCCGCTATCGTGGTAAAGAACCGAGCCGACGGGCGGCGCCGGAGGTATCCCCTGGACGCGTACGGCGGCACGGTTGAGGACGCAAGCGGTCACAACCTGGTAGGGGAAACCGTGGCGCTCAAGCCCGAGCCGACGGCGCCGTTTCACTCGGTGCAGCACGCGCTGCGTGTTCTGGAGGCCGTCTCCAAGCACACCGGCGGCGTGACCGAGATACAGCTCGCGCGGGAGACCGGGGTCCCGGTGGGAAACCTGGCCCACCTGCTGCGCATGCTGCGCCGCGAGGGCTACGTGGAGGAGATCGCCAACCAGGCGTACGTGGCGGGCGAGGCCCTCGCCGCGCTCGGCTCCGCCGCCGCGGGGCGGCACGCCGCCATCGAGCACAAGCTCCAGCGGACCCTGACCGAACTGCGCGACTCCGTCGGCGCGGCCGTCTACATCAGCCGCTACATCGACGGCGAGGTCAGGATCATGCAGTACGCGGACGGGCCGCGGATGCCCAAGGTCAACGAGTGGGTCGACTTCCGCTCGGCCGCCCACGCGATGGCCGTCGGCAAGTGCCTGCTCACCCAGCTCGACCAGGACGGCCGCCGCGACCACCTCTCCCGGCACAAGATCGTGCGGCTCACCTCCCGCACCACGACCAACGAGAAGATCCTCTTCAGCAAGCTGGACAGCCATCCCGCCAGCGTCCCCGTGCTCGACCTCCAGGAGTACGCGGTGGGCACCGTCTGCGCGGCCGTCCCGATCACGGCGGGCCGCTCGGTCGGCTGTCTGGCCCTGTCCCTGCCGGTGGAGCACGCCCACCGGCTGCGGCGGGCGGCGGACACGCTCAACCGCGGGGCCGCGCCGGTGCTGCTCTCGCTGACGATCTGACCGGCCCCGGCCGTGCGCGGGCGGCCGTGGTCAGGAGCACCCTCGCGGGCGGGTAATATTTACCCGTCAGCAGGCGCCGCTAGCTCAGTTGGTTAGAGCAGCTGACTCTTAATCAGCGGGTCCGGGGTTCGAGTCCCTGGCGGCGCACCTGATCGGCGGGCGCTCCCGGTACACACCGGGGCGCCCGTCGCGTTGTCCGCGGACGGGCACGGGGCCGCGCGGGTCAGCCCGCCCGCCGCGGACCTCAAGGTCCCGCAGCAGTTCCCCGGTCGCCGCCGTGATCGCCTCGACCGCCCGGTCGAAGGCGGCCTGGTTGTGCCGGGCGGGCTGCCGGAAGCCCGACACCTTCCGTACGTACTGGAGCGCGGCGGCCGCAGGTCCGCCTCGGTCACGGCCTCGGCGTAGGGCGGGCGGAGCGTTTTGATGCTTCTGCACATGCCCCGACCGTACGCCCGGGGTCCGACAGCGGCGCCAGACCGCGCAGGTCGACGGACGGGCGGCGCGCGGCCGGGGCGCCGGTGTCCGGGCGCCCGCGCCACCGTCCCCGCGCTCAGGGCGACGGCGGCCAGGTAGCCGGGCGGGGCGGGCAGGTCGGTGATCGTCCAGCCCTCCGGGACCCGCGGCTCGGCCGGGGAGAGGGCGGCGGCGATCCCGACGTGGTGGGTGCCGATGCCGCCGGGCAGCCCGGTGCCGATCCCCTTCAGATACGCCTCCTTGCGCACCCAGCAGGTGAGGAACGCCTCCTCGTGGCGCGCCTCGGGCAGCGCCTGGACGGCCGCTCGCTCCTCGGGGTGCAGTCGGCGCAGCAGGCCGTCCAGCGGGACGCCCCGCCCCGGGAGGCCGTCGACTCGATGTCCGCGCCCACGGGCGTGGCGGCGAACGCCATCAGGGCGGCGTCGCCCGCGTGGGAGAGGGAGAAGTGCAGCCGGGCGCCGTCCCCGCCGGACGCGCCACGGCGGGCCGCCCGTGGAGCTTGTCGCAGTCCGGCATGCCGCAGCGCTCGCGGACCAGTTCCACCTCCCGCGGCGCGATGCCGAGGTAGCCGCCGAGGAGCACCCGCAGGGCCACGTGCGAGGTGACGTAGCGCGCCCGCGCGGACTCCTGCCGGAAGGCGTCGGCGCGCTCCGTCTCGTGCCCGTCGAGCACCGCGCGCGCGCCTCGGCGGAGTCGGCCCAGCGCGGGATCCGTACCAGCCAGGCGGCGACCTCGCCGGGGCGGGCAGGTCGACCGGGCGCGGCGGGGCGTGGCCGGGGCCCAGCCGTCGTCCGGCGCGCGGTCGGCGCCGGGTCGGAGTCCGGATCGGCGGGACTTGTGAACGGAACCACGGCGCTCCCCGTTTGGCTGTCAGTATGTGGCGCGCGGTGTGCTCCCCGCCCGCGGCCTCCCGGCCGTCCACTCCGCACGACCGCACCCGCGACTGGATCAGGAACACCGCCCATGAAGACTGTAGAAGAGCTTTGCGCACTGATCAGCACGTGCGTCCCGCCGGGTACCGACCGCAGGCCGCCGGTGATCGCCCGGACACCGCGCTGTTGGCCGACGGGCTGATGGACACCGCCGTGGCGGAGCGGATCGTGGCCGGGGTGGAGCGGTCCACCGGCGTGCCCTTCCCGGACGGCAGGCTCGTGGCGTCGAGCTTCGCCTCGCCGCGCGTGCTGTGGTCCGTGATCGGTTCCGTGACCGGCGGGGCAGCGGGCGAGAGGACCGGCGAAGGGGCGGGGACGTGGCGGGCGACAGCGGCTGAGCGTGCCGGTCGGCGATTGGCCTCCCCGCCCCGTTTCGCGGGGAGACCAAGATCTCGGCACCACGAGCACGTGCATCGGCTCATGCGCTGGTGCGGAATCGCGGACTCCATCGTCGGTCAACGCGGCTTCACGCCATAGTCCCCTGGCACGAAGATGCCACGGGACCGTGGCCCGTGGCCTGTGGCGCCCGTGGCCCGCCCGCGGTCACTCGCCCTCGATGTACTCGAAGACCGCGCCGTCGGCGTGGCGGGCGATGAGCCGCCGGCCGTTGGGCGCCGGGGCGGGCCCGTCGAGGATCTGGCCGCCGGTGCGTTCGACGTCGGTGATCACCGGCGTCAGATCGCGTACCAGGAGCGTGGCCACCCGGTCCCGGTAGGCCGCCGTGTCCCCGCTGAGCAGGAGGAACGGACCGACCCGGGCCAACTCCACGTCGCGGAAGCCGAAACGGACGGGCTCCTGCCCACCGGCCAGGCTCTGGTAGAGGACGAGGGCGGCGTCGAGGTCGTCGACGAAGACGCGGGCGAGGACGCCGGTGATGTTGGACATGGCAGGGACAACCACCCGCGCCCCGGCCTTATGCCCGGTCCCGGCACCGGTCAGGCCCCGGCACCGGTCCCGGCACCGGCCGACGGCGTCAGCCCATCGCCCGCTTGAGGAAGTCCAGCACGACGTTCGCGTACCCCTCGGGGTCGGAGCGCAGGGCCAGCAGGTGGCCCGCGCCCGGGAAGACGTGGGTCTCGGCCTGCGGGTAGCGCTCGGCGAGCGCGTCGACCGACGAGGGCGGGATGATCGGGTCGCGCTCGCCGGACATGAACAGGAACGGGGTCCGGGTGAAGCGGCCCGCGGGCGGCGGCGGCCACTGCGCGTGGATCATCGCGGTGCCCAGCGTGCACAGCACGCTCGTGACCACCGCGCGGGACGGCTCGCCGCGCAGCAGTTCGGGGACCGGCAGCGAGCCCGCCTCCAGGTACTTGCGGAACAGCGGCGGCACGTCGCGCCCCGGCCGCTGTCGCCCACCAGCGCGTCGACGCTGAACCCCGGCTGGGTCAGCGCCCACATGGAGGAGAAGCCGGAGAAGGAGAAGCCGTAGACGGCGATGCGCGCGGCGCCGTACCCTGGCGGCGGCGCAGGTGGTGGACGACCTCGACGATGTCGTTCGCGAACCGGTCGCCGAGCCCGGTCAGCGCGTGGTCGTCGCTGCTCGACCCGTGGTTGCGGTGGTCGAAGAGGGCCACCGTGTAGCCCGCGTCGTGCAGGAACTTGGCGTGCTCCAGGCTGCGGGCCTTGGTCTGGCCCATGCTGTGCCCGATCACCACCACCCGGTCCGGGGAGCCGGGGCACAGCCACACGTGCACGTACTTGCCCGGCGCGAAGGGCACCCGCAGGTCCCGGCTGGGCAGGCCGAAGTCCCGTGGGTGGGCCTGCTGTTCCCGGCGCCGCGGATGGAACGAGAGGTACGCCAGCGGGCCCCGTACACCGTGGCCACCGGCAGCAGCGCGGCGGACATCGCGCGGGACGTGAGCCAGGGACGCCGGGGAATCCTCCGTGGCGCGGGCATCTGCATCCTCCGTGGGTGGATCGGCGGTTCGGCCGGGCGGCGGGCGGTGCGGGCGGTACGGACCGGGCCGGGGTCAGCCGCAGCCCCGGCGTGCCCCTGGTCGCCGGAGCGGGCCGCCAGGAAGCCGAAGTCCCGGGCACGGGCCCGGCTTCGCGGTCGGGGTCGGAGAGGGAAGCGGTGTCGGAAGCGGAAGCGGACGGCGCGGACCGGTCGTCGTCGGCCCACCGGGCGCGGACCGAGGCGGTGAACGCGGGCAGCCGGTCCACCCCAGAACTTCTCATGCCCGTGCAGGAAGAACGGAACGCCGAACGCGCCGTCCCGGCTGAGCCTCAGCAGC
The DNA here is from genome assembly GCA_038070365.1 of Streptomyces sp. M19. GTDB lineage: Bacteria > Actinomycetota > Actinomycetes > Streptomycetales > Streptomycetaceae > Streptomyces. The sequence goes on from JAMYWE010000001.1 coordinate 3,304,447, forward strand.
GCCTCCAGCCCCGCGCGCGCAGCGTCGGGTCGTCGGCCGCCCGGCCAGCAGGTCGGCGGGCAGCCCGAGTTCCCCGCGATCCCGGCGATCGTGCCGCGGTCGCACACGTCCCTGCCCTCCAACCAGCGCGCCTGGTACACCCGTTCCACGTACCGCGCCCCACACCCGCGTCCAGGGCCGCGAAGTACGCCAGGTGCGGCACCTCCCAGACCGGGTCGCGGTCCACCGGCCAGGCCACCGGAAGTCCGCGGTCCCGCAGCAGCCTTCGCACATCCTGGAGGATGTAGAAATGCTTCTCCCTGGACATGTCGGTGTAGGAAATCTCGCGCCGTGCTCGGTCATCAGCCGCTCGTTTTCCGTGTCCGGTTCCCACCACGGATGCCATTCGATCTTCCCGGCGACATCCGGATGGCGATCCGTGAGATCACGATAGGCGATCCAGGAGTACGGGCTGCGGAAATTGAAATAGAAACGTGGCAGCTTCCTGCGTTGCCCGGCCATGCGCGCCTCTTTCCTCCGGGGTCCAGGTGGCTAGATAACGATGCCGCCATCGACCGGGAACACGCCACCGGTCACGTATTCGGCGCGGGCCACGAACGCGATCATGTCGGCGACCTCGTCCGGGCGGCCGAACCTGCCGAGAGGTATGTTCTTTTCGGCCTGTTTCTTGATGGCGTCGGAGAGTTGTTCCGTCATATCCGTCTCGATGTAGCCGGGCGCAATGACATTGGCGCGTATCCCGTATCGGCCGACCTCCTTGGCCAGCGACTTGGTGAAGCCGATGATGCCCGCCTTGGAAGCCGCGTAATTGCTCTGCGCCGCGTTGCCCCGGACACCGACCACGGAGGAGACGGTGATCACGCAGCCGGACTTGCGCTTCATCATCTCGAAGACCACGGACCGGCAGACGTGGTACGTGCCGTCGAGGTTGACGTCGAGGACCCGGTGCCAGTCCTCGTCCCGGGTCAGCAGCAGCGGCGCGTCCCGGGTGATCCCCGCGCAGGTCACGGCCAGGTCGATGGGGCCGAGCCGGTCCTGGACGGCGGCGACGAGGCCGCGTACCGCCTCGCCGTCGGAGACGTCGGCCCGCAGCGCCAGCACCCGGCCGCCGTCACCGGCAGCCGCCTCCTTCTCCAGCGCGTGGGCGGCGGCGTCGTCCGAGGCGTAGCAGAACGCCACGTCGTAGCCGTCCGCGGCCAGCCGCAGCACGGTGGCGCGGCCGATGCCGCGCGAGCCGCCCGAGACGAGCGCGACCCGACGGCCGTCGGTGTGATCGGGCATCGTGAACTCCCTTGTGCTTTCCCGCTCCGCCGGTGCTACTCGGCGGGCTCGTCCGGCAGGCGCAGCGCCATCGTCAGCCGCCCGACCCGGAGGACCGGCCGCCCGGCGACGGCGCTCTCGCCCTCGAAGACGAACGTGTCGCCGATCCGGCGCGCCAACCGTACGTCGTGCTGGACGAGTTCGCCGGGGAGGACCGGATCGCGGAACTCCACCTCGGCGACCCGCCGAGCAGCATGGCCCGGCCGGTGCGCACGTCCGGGTTCGGATGCTCCCAGGTGACCAGCACCCCGCCACATGGCACCAGGACTCCAGCAGCACCGTGGACGGGTAGTGGTAGTCCTCCTCGGAGGCGGTGTCCGGCAGGTCCGCGTACCAGGGCTCGTTGCACGTGACGGCCTTCAGCCCGCGGGCCCGCTCGCCGGGGACGAGTTCGGTGATCTGGTCCACCAGCAGCATCGGGTACCGGTGCGGCAGCAGCCGCTTGATGCCGTGGGCCGTGATCGGCTTCACGCCGCGTCCCCTCCCGCCGTGTCCCCTCCGCCGCGCGCGATTCCCGTATCTCGAACCGCAGTCGGACGCTTGCGGCCCGGCCGCGCTCGGTGGACGTCAGCGCCCGGCAGTGCCACGCCCCGCCCTCCCGCGACCAGCGCAGTTCGGTGGTCAGCCGGTCGCCGGGGAACACCGGGGCGAGGAACCGGCGCTCTCGACGGCGGCCAGGGTCCACCGCCCGGCCTGCGGCAGCGTGGCCAGCGCGCTGTGGCGCACGTACTCCACGACGCACACGCCGGGGTAGATGGGGAACCCGGGTAGTGCCCGGCGAAGACGCGCTCGGCCGGGTCGACGACGACCGCGGTGCGCGCCGGGCCCTCCTGGCCGGGGTCGAGGATCTCGGGGTGCCGTCGACCGGCGTGGCCGCCGTCGTCATCCCGCGTCCCCAGCGCGGGCGTCGGCACCAGCTTGACCGTCAGCAGGTCGTAGACCTTGCGCAGACAGGTCACCTCCTGATCTCGTGCTCCTGGAGCTTGATCGCGTATCTCTTCTCCAGGACGACCATGACCTCCAGGGCCATGAGCGAGTCCACGCCCAACTCCTTGACGAAGTCGGCCTCGTCGGTCACCTCCTCCTCGTCCACGTCGAGGACGTCGGCGACGAAGGCGCGCAGGTCCTCCAGTTCCAGTACGACCGGGGCGTCCGCCATGGTGTGCCTTTCGTGCGTAGTCGGTGTCGGTGTCGGTGGCTGGTGGTGCCGGTGCCGGTGCCGGGTCGGCGGCCCGTCACCGGGTGAGCAGCAGGGCCGCGCCGACCACGCCGTCCCGGTCCACCGTGGTGACCAGGGCCGGGCTGCCGGGAGGCGCCTCGCCGCGCTCGGCCAGGCAGAGCACGGCCGCGATCTGGAAGGCCGCCGAGGCGGCGCAGGTGTCGCCGAGCGCGTCGGCCCCGGCCAGCCGCAGCGGCTCGTGGCGGCCCAGCACGTCGGACAGCGCGGCCCGTTCGGCGTCGCCACGGCCGCCCGGCGCCCGCGAGTCGGCGACCGCCCACACCTTGTCCGGGGCGGTGCCGGTGCGCTCCAGCAGCCCGCCGACCACCTCGGCGAGGACCGGGCGGACCTCGGCGGCGCTCGGGGCGAACCCGAACTCCAGCCCGGCGACCTCGGCGAGCCCCTCGCGGCCGTGCGCCTGCGCGTGCCCGCCGGGCTCCAGCAGCCAGACGGCGGCGCCCTCGCCGAGCACGTCGAAACTCGCCCGGGTCGGTCCTGGCGTGCCACTCCAGCCAGGCGCGGGCGGAGGAGAACTCCTCGACGGCCCCGCACACCACGGTGGTCGCCCGCCCGGCCCGCTGGAGGCGCATCGCGTACCGCAGGGCGAGCAACCCGGTGGCGTGGCCGCCCGCGACGGTGGCGTTGGGGCCCTTGAGCCGGTGCCAGATGGCGGACCGGCCCGCCGCGGAGTTCAGCACCGTGTTGGGGAACCGGGCCGGGTCCACGTAGAAGGGCCGGTCGCCGACGAGCGAGTCCCGGTGAAGTCCATGATGCTCTGGCGCTTCCGGTGCTGGTGCCCAGCACCAGGCCGGTGTCCTCGCCGACGCCCGCGAGCCGCCCGCCCCCGGGCTCCCTCGCCGACGCCGCGGCCCGTGCCGTCCGCGCCGCCGGTGGCGCCGCGCGGTCCCGGGTCGCCGGAGAGCAGGCCGCGCAGGGCGGCCACGGCCAGGCCGGTGGCCCGGTCCATCGAGCGGGTGCCCTGGCGCCCGAGTACGGAACGGACGTCGAAGCCCGGCACCAGGCACGCGCGCGTACGGCACCGACCACTCCTCCGGGTCCAGGCGCCGGTCGGCCATCCGACCGGCTCTCAGTCCCTCCGCGAGATCGGCCCCGGCCGGGCCGAAGGGGACAGGGCGGCCCACGCGGAGATGAGCGGGCACCGACGGCTGCGGCAGCGACCATGGATCCGTGCACTCCTTCGGTTGGGTCGTTCACAGGAACCACACCTGTGTGTACTCGGGCCAGCGCGCGGCCACTTCGCGCTCCTCCACGACCTCGACGCCCGGCAGCAGCCGGTCGGCGGCGCTCGGCCGAGCGCGGCCAGGTCCGGCCGCTCGACCAGCACGCCCACGCCGTCGGCGAGCAGGGTGCGCACCGAGGCCCGGGGTCGGGAAGGGTGTCCAGGACCCGGCCGCCGATCCGCACGGCGGGCCGGAAACCGGTGTCGAGCGCGTAGCTGACGGCGAGGCCGCGCAGCGCCAGGTCGCAGCGGCCGGTCCTGCGCCGCAGCTCGCGGACGACGTACAGGGCGTCGGCGAACTGGGTCTCGACCGAGCCCCGGTACGCCTTCTCGACGATCATCAGCCAGCGGTCCTCGGTGCCGTCCACGCTCAGCACACCCCAGCACGAGGGACTTGCCCGCCGCGCGCACGTGGTCGAAGAAGACGAACGGCGAGCGCCGGGTGACCTCCGGGATCTGCTCGGCGGCGCCGCGCTCGTCGGAGCAGAAGCGGCACACGTACCAGTGGAGCCGGTCCGGGTGGTCGGCCAGCAGGTCGCGGACCACGCGGGCGGTGGAGGGTGGTCGCGGTCCCAGTCGGACAGGTCGCGCGGCTTGCTCTCGCCGATGTCCGCCCGGGTCAGCCGGGTGGCGTCGCCGCAGGTCCACACCTGTACCCGGGCGCCGCGGTCCAGCAGCGCCGTCGCCAGCCGCAGCGCGGAGGTCACCAGGTCGCTCTGGTGCGGGGCGCCGAAGATCTTCAGCAGGACGTCGGTACGCGGTACGGGCCTGGTCATGTCAGTGCCACACCGCCTGTACGCCGGGCGCAGCAGCTCGGCCGCCACGTCGTCCATCCCGGCCTCGCGGCAGGCCGGGACCAGGTCGGCCGCGGGCAGGGCGCGCTGGGAGGCGGAGAAGGCGTCGACCCACACCTCGCCGCCCGCGCGCAGCAGTTCGTCCAGGGCCGGTACGGCACCGGGCAGCGCGGCGGCCACCCCGTTCTCGACGAGGAACAGCACCACGCGGCGGCCCCTCGGCGAGCCGCGCCGCGTCGCCGACGAACCGGGCGCACCCGGACCGGCGGCGGGCCCGCCGCTCTCGACCAACAGGTGCCCGGCCACCGGCTCGGTCGCTCGCTCGGTCATCTCGGGCCCCGTCACGTGAGGAACTCGCCGCCGTCGACGCCGATCACGTTGCCGGTGATCCAGGAGGAGTCGGAGCGGGAGAGCAGGGACACGGCCTCGGCGACGTCCTCCGGGCGGGTCAGCCGACCGTGCGGGTTCAGGCCGAGCGCGTACTCGGCGAGCCGGTCGCTGCCGGGGATGCGCCGCATGGACGGGGTGGGGTCACCCCGGCACGCAGCGCGTTGACCGCGACGCCCTCGGGGCGAGTTCCACGGCGAGTTGGCGTACGTGCGCCTCCAGGGCGGCCTTGGCGGCGGCGACGGCCCGTACTGGGCAGCACCCGGCTGCCGCCGGTGCTGGTCATCGCGTACACCTTCGCGCCGCGCCGCAGCAGGCCCGCCGCGTGCAGGTCCTGGGTCCAGTAGACGAGGGAGTGCGCCATGACGTCGAGGGTCATCGTCATCTGGCGCGGGCCAGGGCGGGCCCGCCGTCGGCGGGGACGAACGGCAGGAGCGTGCCGAACGCGAGCGAGTGCAGCAGAATCCGCACGCCCGCGCCGTCGGTCAGCTCGGCGAACCGGGGACCAGCTCCTCGCGGGTCCTGGCGGCGGCGGCGTTGGCGTTGAAGAAGTGGGCCCGCACCCCGAGGCCGCGGATCTCCTCCACCGCCACCTCGGCCTTCTCCTGCCCCTCGGCGGTGTCGAAGGAGACACCGAGGACGTGGACCCCTCGCGCGCCAACTCGTACGCGGTGGCCAGGCCCATGCCGCTGGAGGCGCCGAGGATCAGCGCCCAGGAACCCTCAAGTGACGTGGTCATCGGCGCTCCGTCCGGTCCGCTCGGCCCCGCCGCGGCTCCCACGGCCGCCACCGCCCGCGCCCGGGCGGGCCGATCAGGCTCACGGCGACGTTGCCCTCGGCCGCGGCGGTGACCACCACGGTGGGCGTACGGGCGCCTCCGGCGAGGGCGGCGGCGATCCGTGTCACCGGTTCCAGGCATCCCGCGCGCGCGGGCACGGGCGTGACGGTGCCGCCCGCGCCGCCAGCGCCTCGGCCACCGCCTCGGCCACCGGCGAGTCGTCGAGCACGGCGGTGACCGCCGCCCGGCCGACTCCCCGCCGAGCAGGGCCGGTTCGCCGTGGTCGAGCGCCCGCAGCGCGCCGCCGAGCAGCTCGCCCGCCCGGCGCGCGCCCGACGCCGAGGCGGCGACGCGCGGCGGCAGGAAGAACGAGCGCGCCGCGACCCGGCCGAGCGCGGTGCCGCCGCGGGCCGCCACGACGTCGGCCGGTTCCAGGATCAGCGCCGCGGCCCCGGCCTCGGACTCCTCCGCGCCCGGTTCGCCGTCGTCCAGCGCCGCCTCGGTGGCCCCGGCCAGCAGCCAGTCGGCCCGGCCCGCGGCCACCGCGCGCCGCCCGGTCTCCAGCGCTTCGAGCCCGGCGACCCGGGGCTGGTGAGGGTGAGGTTGAAGCCCTTGAGCCCGTGCTCGCTGGCGAGCCTGGAGCCGAAGAGGTTGATGGAGAAGTAGGGCGCCAGCACCGGGCTCAACTCGTCGGCGCCCGCCGCCACCACGGTGCGGTCCATCTCCGCGTGCAGGGCCGCGGCGGCTGTTGGTGCCCACGGCGGCGGCCCGCCGCTCCGGGCGACCGCCGCCAGGCCGTCCGAACCGGCCTGTTCCAGCGCCCGCTTGGCGGCGGCCAGGAAGAACCGCGTGGCGTCGGGCAGGTACTTGTAGCCGCGGCGGCCCAGCGCCGACCGGTAGTCGAAGCCCTCCGGCTCGACCAGGCCGACGCCCGTCACCACCAGGTCCGCGTTCACGCGGCCTCCCGCAGCACCAGGGAGATGTTGTTGCCGCCGAACGCGTACGCGTTGACCAGGCCGTACGGCGCCGTCACCGGCACCGGCTCGCACGGCAGCGGCACCGGGCAGCGCGGATCGGGCTCGCCCACCGGCACGTTCGGCGGGACCGTCCCGTGGTGCAGCACCAGCGCCGCCGCCAGCACGGCGAACGCCGCGGCCGTGCCGCCGGTGTGGCCGACCAGCGCCTTCACGCTGTACATCGGGTGGTCAGCGACGCGGCCGTGACCGGGGCGGTCAGCGGGTCGTCCGCCCGCGCCGCGCGGACCTCGCCGCCGAGCACCGCGCCCAGGATCTGGCTCTCCACCACGTCGTTGAGGTCCGTGCCGGTGCCGTGCGGCACCACCACGCCCAGGTCGTCCGCCGCGGCCCCGGCCTCCCGCAGGGCCTCGCGCATCGCGCGCTCGATCTGCTCCCGCTGGGCTCGGGCGCGGTCGGGTGGTGGGCGTCGCAGCTCCAGCCCGCGCCCGCCAGCCGGGCGTAGACCGGGCGCGCCGCGCCTGCGGGCGTGCCCGGCGGCCTCCAGGACCAGCACCGCGGCACCCTCGCCGAAGACGGTGCCCCGGCGGTCGGCGGCGAACGGGCGGCACCGCTCGGGGTCGACGGCGCCCAGCCGGTTGAAGCAGGCGAGGGCGACCCGCGAATACCCTCGGCGCCGCCCGCGATGACCACGTCGGCCTCGCCCGAGCGGATCAGGTCGGCGGCCATGGACAGCGCGTAGCCGCTGGCGGCGCAGGCGTTGCCCACGCCGAACGCCGGGCCCTCGGCGCCGAACCAGCCGCCGACGACCGAGGCCGCCGGGTACGCCGGGGCCCAGTGCCCGCCCTTGGCCGTGTCGCCGGTGCGCCACCGCTCGTGCAGCTCGGCGTCGCCCATCCCGCTGCCGAGGGCGACCGCGACCCGGGCCGGGTCGAGGTCGCCGAGCCCGGCGTCCAGCACGGCCTGCCGGGCGGCCTCGACGGCGAGTTGCGAGCTGCGGCCCAGCGGCAGGCCGTCCTGCTCCTCGGGCCCGGCGGGCAGATCGGCGCGCGGCACCAGGTACATCAGCGGCGCGTCCATGCGCGCGAGCGGATCGGGCACCCGCGAGGGCGCGCTGCGCGCCGCGTTCATGCCGTCCCAGAAGGTGTCGACGCCGGAGCCCAGACAGGACAGCGTGCCGAGCCCCGTGATGAGTACGTCCTCCATCAGCCTTCTCCCGTCTCGTACCCGCGACCGCCCTGTCGCCCTCCGGCGCGCCGTCGGCGTCGGTGCCGCCGACGGCGGCGGCTCTGGCGCGGCCCGCGCCGGTGCCGGTGCCCTCGACGGCCCTGCCGGTCCGGCGGGCGGCGGGTGGGGCCGCGGCTGTCCGCGGGGTGCCGATCGCGTCGAGGACCCGCCGGTCGAAGGGACCAGCCGCCAGTCGCGGCGGTTCTCGATCCGGGCGTAGCCGTGCACGATCCGGCCGGTGGCGGTGGGGACCAGGACGCCGTCGCGGATGACGTAGCAGTCCATCCGAGCGGTGTAGGTGAAGTCCTGAAGACCTCCTCCACGGTGTAGACCGTGTACAGGTCCTCCTCCATCAGCGCCTCGCCGAGGATCCGCACCGAGGAGCGCGGGACGACCGGGATCCAGCTGCGCTCCTCCAGCAGGGTCCTGATGGAGATGCCGCGGTCGTCGACGAACCGGTCCTTGGCCTCCTCCATCAGCCGCAGGTAGCCCGACATCTGGAGGCGCTCGCTGAAGTGGCAGTACGGGTAGCGGACGTTCCACTTCCACGCGTAGGCGTTGCGGCCCTCGGTCAGGGCGGCCGTCACCCGGTCGGTGTCCGCGCCCGCCGCGCCCCCTTCGCCGCCAGCCCCGCCGCCGGGGCCTCGCCGGCCCCGGCGGGCGCTCAGCCGCGGCACGGCCAGCCGCGCCAGCTCCTCGGGCACCTCGGCGGGCTCGGCGAGCGAGGTGTCCGCGCGCAGGACAGCCCTCACCCGCGCGCTGACCGCCTTGAGCGGCGAGCCGCCGCGGTCCACGCGCAGCGTCACCCGGAAGCTCAGCGCCCCGGCCCCGCTGTCGTCCGGGGCCTCCGGCCGCACCTCGGCCTCGGCCACGTCGTCCAGGTGCAGCGCGTGCAGGACGCGCGTGTCCAGGCCGACGAGGTCGAGGCCGAGGCCGTACGTCTCGTAGAGCCGCCGGGCGGAGAGCCCCGCCTCGGCGAAACGCACCAGGACGGCCTCCTCCACGAGGTAGTTGACGTGCTTGAAGCCGATCCAGCTACAGATGTTGGAGCCCTCGTACCGGGGCGCAGCGTCACGGTCGAGGTATCGGCACGCAGGGACTTCAGTTCGACGACGGCTGTCATCAGTCGCACTCCAGAGATGGAACGGGCGCACCGTCCCGGCCTGGCCGGGCGCCGATGGTGCGCAGGAAGCCGTTGACGGCCTCCGTGAACTCGTCGGGGCGCTCGACCATCGCGAAGTGGCCGGCGCCCGGCAGCAGGTGGACCCGGGCGTCGGGCAGCGCCCGCGCGAGCGCCTCGGCCTCGACGGGAAGGCCGCGCGGTCCTCGGCGCCGCCGAGGACCAGGCACGGCATCCGCAGCCGGTCCAGGCGCAGCCGCGGCGTGGCGAGGTAGGTGCCGAAGAAGCGCTGGAAGCCGTACGGGCCGATCCGGTCGCGGATCTTCAGGGCCATCTCGTGCCGGATGTCCGGCCGCAGCCGCCCGCCGCTGCTGAGGTCCAGGCCCTCTTCGAGGATTCGGGTGAAGCCGCTGACGTGGTACTCAAGGGTCTCCCAGCCGAAGTCCTCCTCGTGCGCCCGGTAGAAGGGCGAAACGAGAACGACCCCGGCGACCCCGCGACCGCGGCGAGGTCCGCCGCGGGGTCCGCGAGGTGGCCGAGCAGCGCGGAGGCGGCGAAGGAGTGCGCGAGGAGGACCCGTGGGCCGTCCGGCAGACCGGCCACGGCCCGGCCCATCCAGTCGGCGGCGGGCTCGTCCGGCCAGCCGGGTACGCCGCTGCCGCGCCAGGGCAGCGCCGCCGTCCACAGCTCGTGCGCCGGGTCGGCGAGCCCGGCGAAGGCGTTCCAGACGGACGGGCCGCTGGCCAGGCCGTGCGCCAGCAGCACCCGCTGCGGGCCGCGGTCCCGCCCGGCGCGGCGGCCGGGCGCGACAGGTCCACACTCAGCGGCGCTTGCGGATCGGTGTTCACACGGCGGCTCCGGCTGGTGAGAGCAGCAGACCGGCCACGGCGTCCGCCGTGTCGTCCCCGCTGGTGACCAGCGCCTGCCCCGTGCCGTACGTGTCGAACCAGCCCACCGCCGCCGCGCACTGGAGCACGCCGAGCGCCCCCGAGGCGCTGCCGAACGCGGCCGTCAGGTCGTGCCGGGGCACCGACGGCGGCACCGGCGCGGCACTGTGCGGGTCCGGGGAGGCGGCGCCGTCGGTGGGCTCGGGCGTGAACCAGACGCCGGGCGCGCCCGATCCGGACAGCAGGCTCCCCAGGCAGTCCGCGAGGCCGGGCGCGCGCTCGTAGCGGCCGAGGACGGCGGCGGGCGTGGCGCCGCGCTCGCGGGCGCCCGCGGCGCGCTCCACGACGAGCGCGGCGGCGCCGTCCAGGAGTTCCTCGCCCGGCCGGTCCAACAGCCGCTCCACCACCGCGTTGCGCGGCTCGACCCCGACGACCAGGACCTGGTCCGCGCGGCCCGCGGCGACCATGGTCGCGGCCCAGTGCACGGCGTCCAGGCCGGAGGTGGGCCCGTTGCACAGCATCAGGTTGGGGCCGCGCAGCCCGAACCTGATCGCCAGCCAGGAGGCGATGACGTTGCTGGAGGCGTTGGGCAGCGCCATCGGCTGAGCGCCTCGGCGGACTCCTCGGCGATGGTGTCGGCGGCCCGGCAGACGGTGTCGAGGTTGCCCAGGTTGGAGCTGGCCACCACCCCACGCGGGCGCCGGGCGCGGTCAGTTCCTCCGCGGTGCCGCTCCCTCGGCGGGCAGCAGCCCGGCGTCGCGCAGCGCGTCGAGCCCGGCGCACAGCGCCAGTCGCGTCGCCCGGTCCTTGTAGCGGTGGCCGCGGCGGCCGATCCGCACGGTGGTGTCGTACGGCTCCGCGGCGGGGGCCGGGCCGTGCGCAGCAGCGCCGGGCCCGTCGGCGCCGGGCACCGCCAGGCCGACGCCGGTGACGACGATCCGCACGGGACTCAGGCCCCTTCTCCACGATCGCGACGGCGTTGACCCCGCCGAAGCCGAACGCGTCGATCTGGGCCACGCTCAACTCGGCCTCCGCCGCCCGGCCGCGCACGAAGCGGAACCCGCGGGCGGGGTCCGCGGGTTCGTCCAGGCCAGGGTCGGCGGCACCCGCCCCGCGGCCAGCGCCTTGAGCGCGACGATCAGCCCGAGCAGCCCCGAACTCCCCGAGGTGTGGCCGACCATGGACTTGATCGCGGTCATCAGCGGCCCGGGAGGTCGGTGCCGAAGATCTCGCCGACGGCGGTGGCCTCCGCCTCGTCGTTGAGCACCGTGCCGGTGCCGTGCAGCATCAGCAGGTCGACGTCGCACGGCTTGACGCCCGCCTGCCGCTGGGCGGACCGGATCGCCTCCGCGATGCCGCGCGGGTCGGGGCGGTGACGTGGTGCGCGTCGCAGGTGACGCTCACCCCGAGCAGCCTGCCCAACGCGCCCTGGCCGGCGCGCGTTCGCGGCGCCGGACGCCGGGCGCGCGGTCGGTACGGCCGCGGCGCCGCCGGACGCGCGGTCGGCGCGGCCGTCCGGGCCGGACTCGTACTCCTCCCGGCGCAGGACGACCGCCGCGGCCCCGTCGCCCATGAGCGTGCCGCGCCGGTCCCGGTCGAACGGGCGGACCCGGTCCGGCGGCGGGCGGTGACCCGGTCCAGCAGCCCGTACATCGAGGTGGTCACGGAGTCCACCCCGGCCACCACCACGGTGTCCTCCTGGCCCGCGGCGAGCAGGTCGCTGCCCATGGCCAGCGCGTACAGCGAGGCGGAGCAGGCGCCCGCGAAGGTGTACGCGCGGGCGGTGCCGAACCGCTCCCGCAGCGCGGTGCCGAAGTGCTGACCGGCCGGGTCCCAGGGCGTCGCCGCGCCAGGCGAGTTCGGCCGAGCGCAGCTCGCGCAGGCCGGAGCCGACCAGCACCGGCACCCGCTCAGGTCGTCGCCCAACCCGGCCTGCGCCGCGGTCTCGCCGACCGCGTCCAGCAGCCAGCGGGTGGCGCGCCCGGGGACGTCGGCGCCGGGCGCGGGCGGTCGTCGATCTCGTACGCGTGCCGGGCCCGGAACCGCTCGCGGGGAAAGCCGCGCAGCTCGGCCACGCCGCTGGTGCCCGCGCACAGGGCGCGGAAGACCGCGTCGGCGCCCTGGCCACGCTCACCCGGGCGCCGGCGCCGACGACGAGCTGGCTCACGCCCATGCCCCGGCGGGTTGGTCGACGGCGTGCGGGCGGCGTACTTGCCGAACACGACGACGGCGTTGTTGCCGCCGAAGGCGAGGCCGTTGTTCTGCACGACCCGCAGGTCCGCCTCGACCGCCTCGTTGGGCACGCAGTCCAGGCCGACGGCGGGTCGGTCTCGATGTGGTTGACCGTGGGCGGGATGAAGCCCTCGGTGAGCGCGAGCGCGCACGCGATGGAGGCCAGCGCCCCGGCCGCGCCCATGCTGTGGCCGATCATGGACTTGACCGAGACGGTGCGCGGCGGGGCGCTGTCGCCGAAGACCTGGCGGATCGCGGCGGCCTCGGTGACGTCGTTCGCCCGGGTGCCGGTGCCGTGCGCGGAGATGAAGTCCACCTCGCCCGGGTCGACGCCCGCGTCCCGCAGGGCGAGCCGCATGCAGTCGGCGACGCTGTCCTCGTCGGGCGCGACGGGGTGGTGGGCGTCGCAGTTGAGGCCGTAGCCGAGGACCTCGGCGTAGATGCGGGCGCCGCGGGCCAGGGCCGACTCCAGCGACTCCAGCACCACGACCCCGGCGCCCTCGCCGGTCAGGATGCCCTTGCGGTTGCGGTCGAAGGGGCGGCACAGCTCGGGGCGATGGTGCCCAGCCGGTAGAAGCCGGTGAAGGTCTTGCGGCACAGGGCGTCGGCACCGCCCGCGAGGGCCAGCTCCACGTCGCCGGAGCGGATCGCGTCGAAGCCGTACCCGATGGCGTAGCTGCCGCGGCGCAGGCCGTGGGAGGGTGACCGCCTCCACCCGGCGCAGCCCGAACTCGCGGGCGACGGCGGCCGACAGACGCCCGGCGGGCACCCGGCGGGCCAGCGTGCCGTCCATGTGCTCGGGGCCCTGGTCGACCTCCACCTCGACGAGCTGGTCCAGGTCCGGGACTCGCCGTCGGTGGTGCCGACCGAGACCAGGCAGGGGACGTCGCGCAGCGCGCTGTCGGTCAGCCCGCGTCGGCCACCGCCATGCGCGCGGCGGACACCGAGAACTGGCTGGCCCGGCCGAGCCCGGCCGGGTCCAGGCGGCGGATCCACGCGGTGGGGTCGAAGTCGGAGATCTCACAGCCGACGCTGTGGTCGAACCCGGTGGTGTCGAAGGCGGTGATGGGTTTCGCCGCGCTCCTGCCCGCCCGGAGACCGGCGAGGAACTCGTCCGCGCCGACGCCGATGGCCGACACCGCTCCCAGGCCCGTGATGACCACCCGACGGGCCGACCCTCATGCATCTGAACTGCCTCCTGGAGAGTACGTCCGCGAGAGTACGCCCGCCGGGGCGGCTACCAGCCCGCCGCTTCCGATACCACCTCGTAAACGCCTCTGAGATTCACCATGCGACTCAACTCCGCCTGATCGATGACCACATTGAAGGTCTTTTCCAGAGCGGCGAGGATTTCAATGGCGCGCAGCGAGTCCGCGTCGTGCTCTTCCTTGAAGAGGCTGGTCTCGGTGACCTGTTCGGGATCGATCTCAAGGATATCGACAACGATGTCCCGGATGGTTTCCCAGCGCTCTTCGACGATGGCGGCCATTACCGCGCACCTCCATTTTGGCATGGGCAAAGCGGCGAACGTGCTCCCGACGCTAGGCGCCGGTTCCGAAACGGACAAGCCCGTCGTCCACTACCTGTCAGACGGCAGGAAGTTGCCACCACGAGATGGGGCGAAGCACGCGGATCACACTGAGTACGCCCGTGTCATTCCATGTCCTCCATCAACCCGGAGCGCACCGCCCGGACCCCGGCCTGGAAGCGCGAGTCCACCCCGAGGTCCCGCATGATGTCAGCCACATATCGGCGGTAGGTACGGACCGACAGGCCCAGCTTCCGGGCCGCCGCGTCGTCCTTGTAGCCCTCTCCCATCAGCGTCAGCACCTCGCGCAGCACCCGGCCGCGCGCCCGCCCTCGAAGGACAGCGGCCTGGCCGGACGGCGGGCCGCCTCCCACATGCCGGTCAGCAACTGGTGCACCATTCCGGCCACCGTGGAGTTCTGGATCATCGAGGCCCGGAGCCGCCCGGCTCACCGGGGCTGGCGTCCGGCGCGATGACCGCCGCGCCGTCCACGACGACCAGCTCCTGCCGCACGGCGCCGGAGATCCGCACCTCGGCCGCGGACGCCACGGGACCGACCGACCGGCGCCAGGCGGCGCTGCGCAGCACCGGCGCGGGGCACAGCAGCCTGGAGGTCACCTTCTTGCCCGCCAGCTGCGACAGCGTCAGGCCGATCAGCCGCGCGTGCTCCTCGGAGGCCACCTCGGCAGCGCCCAGAGCACCTCCCGCTCGGCCCGGAGCACCAGCCGGGCCACCCAGCCCGCCACCGCCTCGCCGTCGACGGGCAGTTCGGACGTCACGCCCGCCAGGGCGCTGCGCCGGTGGTGGTGGACGGCCGACTCCAGTAAGCGCAGCGCCCGGCCGAGCGCCTCCTCCAGATGGTCGCCCTCCGCGTCGGTGCCCACCGGTCCTCCGGCGACTCCCGCCGCGTCCGGCTCCCGCTGCCCGGCCCGGCCGGTGGCCACGTGTCCCGACGTGGCCGTTCTCCCGCCGACGGGCTCGCGACCGTCTGGTTGAATGCCGAAATAGCTCAAAGGACACCCCGTTTCCTTTTCGGCACGATAACCAGCGCCCGCTGCCTCGGCAAGGAAGATCGTTCCCGCCGGGAGACCACGGACCCGGCCCTGACATCGCCACATGCCGGGATATAGGGACGTAACCTCGGCGCCCCGCGGACCGCCCACCGGCCGCCTGAGGGAATTGTCCCGGCGGATCAGTGCTCCAGTTTGGCCGAGCCGGATACCCGCGCACTTGGCAGTCGGCCACCGGGAGGGCAGTCTTTCCCGTGACCAAGGCCACCCGTCCACCGGCCGATTGCCGTTCCCCGCACAGCCCACGCGTTCCGCGCAGGTCAGGAACACGACCAGGCGCCCAGGCGCGGGTCACGAAAGGCGCCGCACACATGGCCGCACAGAACACCGCGCCGACCGCTTCCGAGATCGGCGAACCCGACGGGCCGCCCACCGGACGGCAATGGCTCGCGCTGTCTGTGCTCGTGCTGGCACAACTCGCCGTCTGGCTCGACAACACCATTCTGAATGTCGCGCTCAAGACGCTCGCCGATCCCCGCAGAGGACTCGGTGCAGACCCACCGAGCTGCAATGGAGCATCAGTTCCTACACCCTGGTGTTCGCGGTGCTGCTGTTCACCGGTGGTGTTCTCGCCGACCGTTACGGACACCGTCGGCTGCTGCTCGCGGGAATGCTGGTGTTCGGCGCGTCCTCGGTCTGGGCCGCGTACTCCGGCTCGGCCACCGAACTCATCGTGGCGCGCGGCGCCATGGGCGTCGGCAGCGCCCTCATCATGCCCGCGACGCTCTCCTCATCACCCGCGTCTTCGCGCCGCGCCACCGCGCCACGGCCATCGCCATCTGGTCCGGCTCCAGCGGCCTGGCGGTGGCGGCGGGCCCGATGCTCAGCGGGCGCTGCTCGACCACTTCTGGTGGGGCTCGGTCTTCCTGGTGAACGTGCCGATCGTGGTGGCGTGCCTGGTGGGGTCGCTGGTGTATCTGCCGGGCACCGACACCAGGGTCCGGCAGAAGTTCGACCCCGCGGGCGTGCTGCTGTCCACCGCGGGGCTGTTCGCCGTCGTGTGGGGCGTCATCGAGGGCGGCCACCGCAACGCCTGGGACGACGCGGTCGTGCTCGGCTCGATCGCCGGCGGCCTGGTCCTGGTCGCCCTCTTCTTCCTGGTCGAACTGCGGGTGGCCAACCCCAGCTTCGACGTGCGGCTGTTCCGGAACATCCGGTTCACCGGCGCCAGCGTCGCGGTGATGCTCATCTTCTTCGGGCTCAACGGCTCGATGTACTACACGAGCTTCTACCTCCAGGGCGTCCACGGGCAGTCGCCGCTGGAGTGCGGCCTGACCCTCGCCCCCGTCGCGCTCGGCGTGCTGATCGCCGCGCCCGTCTCGGCCCGGCTGGTCAAGCGGTACGGCGTGCGGCCCGTGGTCACCGTCGCCATGCTCGTCGCGTCGATCGCCTTCAGCGGCTACTTCCTGCTCGACGAGAGCAGCGGACTGCCGCTGTTCTGGCTGCTGTTGGTCTCCCAGGGCCTGGGCATGGGCGCCACCATGGCCCCCACCACCGAGGTCATCATGGCCTCGCTCCCGGCGGGCCGGACCGGCGCGGGCTCGGCCATCAACAACTCGATGCGGCAGATCGGCGGGGCGCTCGGCATCGCGGTCCTCGGCTCGGTGCTCACCAGCGCATACCGCGGGGACATCACCCCAAGCTGGGCGGGCTGCCGTCGGGCGCCGCCGACAGCGCCGAGGAGTCCGCCGAGTCCACCCGGCTCGTCGCCGCCCAGCTGCGGCTGCCGCACCTGTCCGACCTCGCCGACCAGAGCTTCGTCCACTCCATGCACGTCGCGGCCGTCACCGGAGCCGTCGTCTCCGTGGCGGGCGCCGGGGTGATCTGGTGGACCTTCCGGACCGTCTCCGCGGCGCGCCGCTCGGCGGAGAGCGGCACGGGCGCCTGATCCGGCGCCCGATCCGGCGCCGTGTCCGACGCGGTGTCCGACGTCCGATCCGGCCGGGCCGCACCCGCCCGGGGCCGGGCACTTTCCTTGCTTCGCCTGGCCACCCGGCATAGCCTCCGGGCACAACGTCGGAGATTCGGAAGGCAGTTCCCATGCGCACAGCCGTCATCACCGCGCCCGGCCAGGTGGACCTGCGCGAGATACCTGTCCCGGACGTGGGTGAGTCGGAGGTGCTGGTGCGCGTGGCGGCCTGCGGCCTGTGCACCATGGAGGCCAACCTCTACGCGGGTCGCATGCCGGTCTACCCGTCCGCCGCCGGGCACGAGATCTCCGGCTACGTGGAGCGGGTCGGGTCCCGCGCGGCCGAGCTGGAGGACATGCCCCGGTCGGCTCCCTCGTGATCATCGACGGCCTCCCCGCTGCGGCACCTGCCGCAGCTGCCGGGCCGGGCAGTCCGCGATCTGCACCGCGCTCCAGGGCCACGTCCGCGCGGCGGACGGCGCCATCGCCATGGGCTCCGGGCTCGCCGACTACGTCACGGTGCACGCCTCGCGCGTGTGGTCCGTCGGCGACACCGAGCCCGCCGTCGCCGCCATGGGCGAGCCGCTCGCCTGCGTGGTGCACTCCTGCACCGCGGCGGCTTCCGCGCCGGGGACCGGGTCACGGTGATCGGCGCCGGGTTCATGGGCCATCTCCACCTCGCCGTCGCCCAGCACTTCCAGGCCCGGAGCGTCGCGGTCGTCGAGCGGGACGAGGAGCGGCTCGCCGCCATCGCCGCCGCCGGGCCCGACGCGGCCGTCACCCCGGACCGGCTGGCCGAGATCCCGGCCGCCGACGTGGTGTTCGTGACCATCGCCTCCCGGGAGTCCATCGCCACCGCGCTCGCCGCGGTCGCCGACGGCGGCCGGATCGTGCTGTACGGCGGCTCCGACGGGCCGCCCGCCGAACTCCCCGGCTACGAGGTGCACCGCCGCCAGCTGACCGTCACCGGCTCCTTCAGCCACGAGCCCGGCGACTGGCGCGAGGCGGCCGAACTGCTGCGCGGCGGGGCGTTCGCCGAACGGCTCGCGCCTCTGGTGACCGCGCGCCACCCGCTCGCCGAGGTGGAGTCGGCCCTGAAGCAGGCGGCGGAGACCCCGGTCTACCGGGTCGTCGTCGAGCCCTGACCGTCCCGTCCGCCCCGACCGCCCCGACCGTCCTGACCCGTCCGGCCCGGCCCGGCCGACGAGCGCCGTCCGGGCGGGCGCCCCGATCCCGACGAGAGGACAGCCGTGCGCATCGGCGTACAACTCCACCCCAGCACACCGGCATCGCCGAACTCCGCACCGCCTGGCGCGAGGCGGACGCGCTCGGCGTCGACTCCATCTGGACCTGGGACCACTTCCTGCCGCACACCGGCGACCCGGCGGGCCGCCACTTCGAGTGCTGGTCACTGCTGTCGGCGATGGCCGTCGAGACCCGGCGGGCCGCCATCGGCCCGCTGGTGTGCTGCACCGCCTTCCGCAACCCGCACGTCCTCGCCGACATGGCCCGTACCGTCGACCAACTCAGCGGCGGGCGGCTGGTGCTGGGGCTCGGCGCGGGCTGGTTCGAGGCGGAGCACACCGCGTACGAGCTGCCGTTCCCGGGCCCGGCCGCCCGGCTTGACGCCTTCGCCGCCTCGGTCGCGGCGGTCAAGGAGCGGCTGGCGAGGCTCAACCCCGGCCCGGCGGCGCGCTGCCGCTGCTGATCGGCGGCGGTGGCCGCAAGCGCACCCTGGAGCTGGTCGCCCGCGAGGCCGACTGGTGGAACTGGTACGGCTGGGCGTCGGCCGACCCGGTCGCCGAGTTCCGCGAGCTGAACGGCGTCCTGGACCGGTGGTGCGAGCGGGTCGGCCGCGACCCGGGCGCGATCGACCGCACGGTCATGGTCAACCCGACCAGCTGCCGCTGGTGGAGGGTTCGCCGAGGCGGGCGCCGTGCACATCGTGCTGTCCCTCCCGGCGCCGTACGACCTGCGGGCGGCCGAGCAGCTGCTCAAGGTACGGGACGCGTGGGACGGCAGCTGACCGAGGCCCGCCCGGGCCGCGCTCGGGCGGCCCTTCACGCTCCTCATGGGCACGCTGCTGCTGTCCAGCCTCGGCAACGGCCTGTGCTTCCCGTTCACCGCCATCTACGTCAGCGAACTGCTGGGCCTCGGCTCCGGCGGCGCGGGCGGGTACTTCATCGCGATGGCCGCGGCCAGCTTCGCCGCGGCGCTGGTCGGCGGCCCGCTGGCCGACCGGGCGGGCCCGCACCGGGTGTGCGCGGTGGGCGGCCTGGCCCTGTGCGCGGGTACGCGGCGCTGGCCCCGGCCGGGTCCACCGCGCTGGTGCTGGCGTCGGGCGCGGGCGTCGGGGTGGGCTTCGGGCTGTTCTACGCCTCGATCGTCGGCGTCGTGGACGGCGCGGTCCCCGAAGCGGGCGGCGCCGCGCGTTCGCCGTCCGGCACATCGTGAACAACGTGGGTATCGGGGCGGGTTCGGTGGTCGCGGGCTCGCGCTGAGCGGCGGCGACACCCGACCGGCGTCCTGCGCTGGCTGTACGTGGCCAACGCGCTGGCCGCACTCCGCTGGCCGCGGTGGTCTGGTCGGTACGGCCGCGCGGGCGAGGAAGGCGGCGGCACCGGACACCGCGGACCCGGACACCACGGACCCGGACACCGCGGACCCGGCCGCGGAGGGCCCGCGGCGGCGGGCGAGCCCGGCTACCGGGCGCTGCTGCGCGGTGGCCCGATGGCGCTGCTGATCCTGGCCCAGGCGCTGTTCGCGATCGTCGGCTTCACCCAGATCGAGGCGACCGTACCGCTGCTGATGCACGACCACATGGGCGTGACGCTGGGCTGGGTCAGCGTCGTGGTGGCCGCCAACTCCTTCGCCCTGGTGGTCCTCCAGCCGCTGCTGCAACGCGGCCTGGAGCGGCTGTCGGAGCCCACCGGGCTGGCCCTGGGGCCGGTGCTGTGGGTGGCGGCGTTCGGCTTCGGCCTGCTGGCCGCGCTCGCCGGGGACGCCGCCCCGGCCGCCCTGCGGTACGGGCTGCTGATCGCCTTCGCCGTGGTGTTCGCGGTGGGCGAGCTGACGTACTCCTCGGCCTTCTACCCGCTGCTGCTGCGCTGGGCGGGCGACGCGGCGGTGGGCCGGGCCAGCGCGCTGGCCTCGCTCGCCTGGAACCTCGGCACCGCCTCGGGCCCGCCGCTCGGGCTGTTCGTGGTCGGCCACACCTCGGCGAGCGGCAGCTGGCTCACGCTGGCGTGCGGCGCCGCGGTGGCCTTCGCGGTGGCCGCGGCGCTGCGCGGCCGGGCGGCGCGCGGCTGAGCGCCCGCCGCCCGGCCAACGGGCTCAGGACTTCGGCAGGTACCCGTTGTCGTACGCCTCCTCGGGCGTGACCGACTTCTCCAGCAGGCCCTGGCTGTACATGAAGTCGGCCATCCGGCTCCAGGTCTGCGGGTCGCTCTCGCCCAGCGCGCCGTGCTCGTTCTCCATCAGCGGCGTGGTGGCCTTGAGCACCGCCAGCGCGTTCGCCTTGCGCTTGGCGTCGGTCAGCCCCGGCACCTCCTTGGCGCTCAGGTCCACCGTCTCCTCGGGGTGGTCGATGGCGAACTGGAGGCCGCGCAGCGTCGCGTCGACGAACTTCTTGACGTCCGAATTACGCTTCTTCAGCACGGTCTCCGTGGCGCCGAGCCCGACCCCGACCAGCGGGTCGCCGCTGTCGCCGGACTTGAGGGTCAGCGACCTGACCTTCTTCCCGGCCTCCTTGAACGCGATGGCGTCGTTGTTGAGATAGCCCATCACGCCCTGCACCTTGTTTCCGGTCAGCGCCGCCTGCTGGGTGAAGCCGATGTACTTCACCTTGGCGTCCTTGGCGGAATACCCGCCCTGTTTCAGCAGCGCCAGCAGGCCGAAATAGGTCTCGCCGTACGGGCCCGGCGTACCGAGAGTACGGCCCTTCAGGTCGGACACGTCACGGATATCGGAGTCCTCTGGCACGATCAGGCCGACCGGATATTCCTGATAGAAGGTGGCGATATCGACGAGCGGCAGGTCCCCTTCGCGCGGGCCTGGAGCATTTCGTCCCCACCCGCGTAGATCAGGTCTTCCTTGCCCGCTTTCAGGGCACCGAAGAGGCCCTCGGCCGCCCCGTGGTGACGGATCGTCACATTGATGCCGGCATCCTCGTAGAACCCTTCTCCTTCGCCACGTAGAACGGAGCGAGTTGGATGTTCGGGGTGTACGTCAGCCCGACGGTGATACTCCTGCCGCCCTTGGCCCCGGCGTTCTCCGGCTCCTCGGCACACGAGGTGAGCGCGGCCAGGAGCACCACCGAGGTGAGGGCCGCTCCGCCACGCGGAATCTGAGGGATCCCTCATGACCGACTGCACACTTCGCACGTACATCTCCTTGTGGAAAGACGATTGCGGGCGATCAGCGCTGAACGACCCGCTCGACCAGGCGAATCACGCCGTACAGGACGGCGGCGAGCAGGGCGAGCATGACCAGCGTGCTGAACAGGCCGACGGTGTCGGCCTCCTGGCGCTGGACGGACAGCAACTGCCCGAGCCCCTCGCCCCCATGACGAACTCGCCGACCACGGCGCCCGTGATGGAGAGGGTGAAACCGTTCCGTACGCCCGCGAGGATGCTGGGCAGCGCCAGCGGCAGCTCGATGTACCAGAGCATGCCCCACCGGCCCACGCCGTCGACGCGGGCGGCGCCCAGCACGTCCTGGTCCACCGCCAGCAGCCCGAGCACCGTGTTGACCAGGATCGGGAAGAAGACCAGCAGGGCGCAGAGGACGGCGATGGGCGTCAGCCCGTAGCCCAGCCACAGGGCCAGCAGCGGGGCGATGGCCACCGCGGGCACGGCCTGCGAGGCGGCGATGTACGGCTGGAGCGCGGCGGCCGCGATCCGGCTGCGGGCGATCAGGTAGCCCAGCGGAAGCGCCACCCGAGCCCCATGCCGCTGCCCGCCAGGGCCTCCCGCACCGTCACCTCGGTGTAGTCGAGCAGGGTGCCGTGGCGCACCTCGTCGACGAAATGCCGGGCCAGGTCGGCGGGGCCGGCAGATAGAACTCCGCGACCGCGCCGGTGCGCGTGACGATGTCCCAGGTGGCGAGCAGCAACAGCCCGAAAACCAGCGGTGGAAGCGTCCGGCCGAACACGGAGGTAACGCCGTCGCTCCCGGCCCCGCCGGAGTGTGTCCTACGCGACATTCCCGGTTCACGCCCGGCCCGCTTCGTTTTCCGGGCACTCTCCCGTCGTCCCGGCCGGGGCGAATTCGACACGGTCGTCTCCGGCCGCTCATCGACATCGGCCATCGCGGCCGTACCCTTCCGTGGCCCTCGGTCATACCCAAATCCCCGCATTACCGGCGGTTGCCAGATCATTGGCCCGCCCGCAAGGCAACCTATCCCCGCGCGCAGGGGATTACAACGCCGAAAGGGATAACGAAATTGCATGATAGGGCGTTAGGGCGCGGACCTGCGCCTTCCTGGAATTCACCGTGCGGCCCGTCCGGCCGCCGTGTCCCTTCCCCACCTGCCGCCTCGTCGGCATCGCCGGACACCGGGCGGCGCGCGAGGGCGAGCAGGAGTGAGACGGCGACGGCGAGTTCCTGCGGATTGGGTCCGCCGTGGATGACCTTCCGGAGTCCGGGTCCGAGAGGGCTGTCGAGTACGTGTCCCCGGGCGGTCGGCATTTCGGTCATGTCACGGGATTCCCATGCTTCCGGAGGGGACGGGGCTCGGCCCGTCCGTTCCACGGACCTCCCCGAACGCCCGTGACCCCGTGGGCGGCCGGAGGCGCCGGAAGCACGTTACGGACGCGGCGCCCGGTGCCGACAGGTCGCCGGGCGAGGATGTCCGCAAAGGCCACCCGGGCGGGGAGCGGGCTCACGGACCGCCGTCATGGTCGCCCAGGATGCCCAGTTCGGTCGCGCGCACCCCGGCCTGGAACCGGGAGGCGGCCCCGAGGAGTTCGAGGATGCCGGTGACGTAGCGGCGGTAGGTGCGCACCGAGATGGCCAGTTCACGGGCGGCGGCCTCGTCGGTGACCCCGTCCCGCAGCCGCTCCAGCACCCGCCGCACCATCTGCGTACGGGCGCGGTTGCCGAAGTCCAGCGGGCGCGCCAGGGCGGGCGCCCGCCCACACGCCGCCGAACAGCCCGTGCAGCGCGCCGACCACCGCGCTGTCCTGGATCACCGAGGTCAGCCGCCCCGGCGCGGACTCGGCGCAGACCAGGGCGGTGCGGCCGTCGGCGATGAGCAGGGTCGGCAGCGGGATCTCGGCGATCCGCACCTGGCAGCGCTGGCCCGGGTCGGGCGCCCGACCGGCGCGCACCACGCGCACCGCGACGGCCGGGTCCAGGCTGCCCGCCAGGGTGGCCAGCCCCGCGTGGGTCACGGCCATGAGCGCGGTGGTGGCGGGCAGGGCCACGTCCACGGTCCGCCGGGCCTGCTCGGCCAGTTGCTCGGCCGCCGCCATGATGGCCTCGTCCTCGCCCTCGACCTCGGCGACGGGCGCGTTCCTGGCCCGGCGGGCGCGGTGTTCGACGACGGTCGACTCCAGCAGCGCGCGGACCTCCTGGACGGTCCGGTCCAGCGCGTCCCCGGGCACGGCCGGGGCGGGGCCCGGCGGGCGTCCCGCGCGCGTCGGAGTCGTGGGGCTCGCGGGGCCCGTGCGGCGTGTGGTCGCTCATCTCCGGCCCCGTCAGCGGCGGCCCGGAAGCAGCCCCAGCTCGACCGCCCGCACCCCGGCCTGGAACCGGGAACTGGCGCCCAGCTCGCGCATGATCTCCGCCACGTAGCGCCGGTAGGTGCGCAGCGACACCTGCAACTGGCGCGCGGCCACCTCGTCGGTGTGGCCCGCGCGCAGACACTCCAGGATCCGCCGGGCGGAGTCCACGCGCAGCCGCCCGCCGAGGTGCGGGTACCGCGCGAGCGCCACCGCGCCCGCCCAGGTGCCGATGAACATCATGTCAAGGGCCCGCACGGTGGCCCGGTCCCGCACCAGCGAGGCGCGCGGGTCCTGCCGCTCCGGGCCGAGCCGCACCCAGGCGGCGCGGCCGTCGACCATGACGGCCTCCGGCAGGTCGCCGTCGGTCACCCGCACCTCGCAGCGCGGCGGGCCGCCGCGCAGCCGCGCACCCGGCCGGTGGCCAGCGCGCGCGGTACGCACAGCAGCCGTACGGCGGCCTCCTCGGGGCCCGCCGGGAACCGGCGGCGCGCGGCGCGGGGCGGACCCGGCGGCGGGCGCGGGAGCGGTGCCGGTACCGGCCCTGGCCAGCGCCTCCACCACGGCCTCCTCCAACTCGCCGCTCCTGGGCAGCACCACCGCGACGCTGCGCTCGGCGCCGCCGATCAGCCGCGCGACGACCTCGCGCGCGTCCTGGGCGCCGCCGGCCGCGCGGCGGCCAGGTCCCGCGCGCTCCCGCCGATGGCCGGCCACGGTCGCCTCGATCAGCTCACGGGCGGCGAGCAGGGCGCGCTCGACGTGGTCGGGGACCGCCGCCGGGCGGTTTCCCCGTCCCGTGAGGGCCGGGCATCGTCGGAAGACCAGCCATGACTTCCTCTACAGCGACAGTGGGGCGGTGCGGTTTCCTCACTGCTCGCGCAACTACTTGGTACCGGAAATTACCCTGCCGTGAAGTGCCGAAATACAGGTCGTGAATATCCTTCGGCACGGCCCGCTCGCATGCGGCGAACGCGTCAACGGGCTTGTCGTCGCCGCGAGTTGACAGGGTCGGGCGGGCGAGTGGTCCGTCGCGTCCGGATCCTTACAACAATACTGCACGTGTCGGCGGAACGCATCGGCGCGGTCCGGCCCCGGCCATCCGGTCAGCGGCGGAGCGCCTCGGTGCGCAGGGTGAACCAGACCGTCTTTCCCGAGGGGTGAGATCGGTGCCCCACTCGTGCGCGGTCTTGCTGAGCAGGAACATGCCCCGGCCGCTCTCGGAGAGGTAGTCGGGCTCGCGGACCACGGGCAGCGCGCGCTCGCTGTCGCTGACGGCGGCGTGGATGCCGAAGGAGCGATTCTCCAGGGTCAGTACGCACTCGCTGGAGCCCGCGTGCTTGTGGACGTTGGACAACAGCTCCGTCACGCACATGCCCGCCGCGCCGATCAACTCCTCGCGCCCCCACAGCCGCAGTCTCGATCCCACGGCGCGGCGCACGTCGGCGAGCTTCCGCGGGTGGACGCGCAGACACTGCTCGTAGCGTTGCGGAATCGTCTCAGCCATATCGTCCCGGGCCCTCCAGGCACGGCCAACTGCCGTGTCGCAGGCCGATCCTGGCCCAAGTACGTGGCCAAGGCAATGTTCCGACCAGGGAACTCCCGTACTGGCATATGCCGTACGGGGCGCGGGGCCCAGCCGGAGGCACCGGACCGGACCCCGCGCGAGCACACCGGGCGCGCGGCCGGGCGTCAGAACCGGACGTCGGAGCACGCGTAGAACGCGTTGCCGGTGTCGGCGATGGTCCACACCGCGAGGATCACGTGGTGGCCGGTCTTCCCGCCGGGCAGCCGACCGGTGTGGGACAGCGTGGCCGGTGGCCGCTGGTTGTTGTAGGGAACGGTCAGGAACGGGGTGAGGTCGAGGTTGGCCCTGCTGAGCGGCTGACTCGGGTCGTACCCGTCCTTGGTGACGTAGTAGCGGAAGTCCGTGGTCGCGTGGGAGACCGTGAAGGTCCAGCTGAAGGTGTGGTTCTGGCCGGCGGTCACCTTGGTCGTGGGCCAGGCGCCGCCGCGGGGTCGTCGAGTTGCGCGAAGCGGCTGTTGCCGCCCGCGCAGAGTCTGCCGTCCGCGGGTCCGCCGCTGGGGAACCCTTTGGGGCCCTCGACGCTCTGCGGCTCCCACTGGATGTCGCCGCAGCCCGTGACGGTGCCGTTCTGGCAGAGCTTCTGACGGCTGACGGGCGAGTCGGTGTAGCCGTGGCCCGAGGCGCTGGTGCCGGTCGCGAGGACGGAGGCCGCCGCGAGGCCGAGGCCGACGAGGGCCGTGCCGATCTTCTTACGCATGCTTCGCTCCTGCCTGAGAACACATGGGGGTGTTACGGATGAGCT
The DNA here is from genome assembly GCA_038070365.1 of Streptomyces sp. M19. Classification (GTDB taxonomy): domain Bacteria; phylum Actinomycetota; class Actinomycetes; order Streptomycetales; family Streptomycetaceae; genus Streptomyces. Next base: position 3,330,180 of record JAMYWE010000001.1, read on the forward strand.
GAGCGCAGTGCGGTCTAGACCAACTCGCAGCGTAATCCGGCTGTCTGAACATGTCCATACCAATCACCCGGAGCACCCGGCGAGGTCGGGTAGCATCCCCTCGCAGCAGGCGCCGCTAGCTCAGTTGGTTAGAGCAGCTGACTCTTAATCAGCGGGTCCGGGGTTCGAGTCCCTGGCGGCGCACCGGAAGGACCCTGCTGACCGGGCGTTCTCGGCCAGCCGAGAACGCCCGGTGTCGTTGACGCGCCGGTATCGCGACGCGGGGGCGTGGAACAATCCGCCCATGGCGAGCGACCTCCAGGAGCGCATCAAGAGGCTGATTCTCGACCGGCGGCTGCCCTCGGGCGCCCCTGCCGACCGAGACCGAGCTGATGGAACTGCTCGGCGTCAGCCGCAACTCGGTGCGCGAGGCGCTCAAGGCGCTCCAGGCCATGGGGATCGTGGAGATCCGGCACGGCTTCGGGACCTACGTCGGCCCCATGTCGATGGCGCCCATGATCGAGGGCCTGATCTTCCGCACCGTCGCGGGCCACTACCGCGGCGAGGACAGCCTGCTGCAACTGCTGGAGCTGCGCGAGGCGGTGGAGACCGGTCTGATCACCCGGCTCGCCGGGCGGATACCGCCGGGCGACCTCGCCGAACTGGAGGAGCTGGTGGAGCGGATGGAGGCGGAGGCCGCCGAGGGCGCGGTGCGCGCCGACACCGACCGCGCCTTTCACGCCGCGCTCTACCGCCGCCTGGACAACCTGCTGCTCAGCGAGGTGCTGGAGGCGTTCTGGGACGCCTTCCACCGCGTCCGCACCGACCTGGTCGACGTCCACACCGACCCCAAGGTCACCTGCGAACAGCACCGCGGGATCCTGGAGGCCGTACGCTCCGGTGACGCGGTACGCGCCGAGGAGGCCGTGCGCGACCACTTCGGCGGGATCAGGGCCCGGCTGCGTCCGGCCCGTCGCGGTTGACGCCTTTCGGACAGGCCCCGCGCGGCACGGACGTACCACTGCGCACCTTCCGCCGCCTCTTACCCGTCTTTGCCCGGTAATCGCCGCTTTTCGCCCTTGTGATCAAGCTCCGGCGTCCGGGACGCTGGCCAGGTCCACGCGCTTCCCTCGGGCTCGACGCCACGGAAGCGCCGGGACCGGGGACGTCCGGACGCCAGGGGCTGGCTCCGGGATCACGGCAACGGGCGGACGGCCCTCCATGTCTGGGTGGCCAGGCCACCGCCATGTCTGTATCCGGTACGTCCGATGGGGACGCACCGGCCTCGGCTCATGACACGCGGCGGCGCCGCGTGTGGGGATGACTCATGACGTCGACGCCGACCGGCGCGCGACAGCATTCGCACGAGAGCGACCGGGCGGGCGGGGTGGACGGACCGCCCGGCAGACGGGTACCGGCCACGGGCACCCGGCTGCGGCTGCCCTGGCCGTACCGGCCCGTGTGGCCGGGGCACCACGGCCGCGGGCCCGCGCCGCGCTACGACTACGCGCACCACAGCCGACTGGCCGGACCGCTGACCCGGCCGGACCCCGACGGGCCCTACCGGGTGCGCTACCGCGGGCTGCTCGCCCAGGAGCGGCACCGGGTGGGCGCGGCCCTGCTGCTGGGCGCCGCTCCCTGGTCTCGCTGGCGCTGCTGGTCTGGCTGCTGCGCCCGGCCACTGGGTCCAGCGCGCGGACCCGTCCGCCGCCACGGCCGCGCTGGACACGGCGATGCTGGTCGCCATCGGGCTGATCGAGCTGTTCCGGACGCTGAACGTGGTGTCCAACGCGCACGCGACCCTGGTCGCCCGCGACCCGGTCCCGGTGGAACCGGAGCCCGGCACCAAGGTCGCCTTCCTCACCACCTTCGTGCCCGGCAAGGAGCCCATCGAGCTGGTGACCCGGACGCTGACCGCGGCGGTCGCGGTGCGCCACCGCGGCCCGGTGCACGTCTGGCTGCTCGACGAGGGCGACGACCCGGAGGCCAGGGCGGTCTGCGAGCGGCTGGGCGTGCGGCACTTCACCCGCCGGGGCGTGGCGCGCTGGAACCGGCCCCGGGCCCGTACCGGGAGCGCACCAAGCACGGCAACTACAACGCCTGGCTGGACGCGCACGGCGACGACTACGACGTGTTCGCCTCCGTCGACACCGACCACGTACCGCTGCCGAACTACCTGGAGCGGATGCTCGGCTACTTCCGCGACCCCGACGTGGCCTTCGTCATCGGCCCGCAGGTCTACGGCAACTACGACTCGGCCGTGACCAAGGCCGCCGAGAGCCAGCAGTTCCTCTTCCACGCGCTGATCCAGCGGGCCGGGAACGCCTACGGCGGGCCGATGTTCGTCGGCACCAACAACGTGGTGCGGATCGCCGCCCTCAAGGGAATCGGCGGGCTGTACGACTCCATCACCGAGGACATGGCCACCGGCTTCGAACTGCACCGGCACCGCAACCCCGCCACCGGGCACAAGTGGCGCTCGGTCTACACCCGGACGTGCTGGCCGTCGGCGAGGGCCCGACCACCTGGACGGACTTCTTCACCCAGCAGCTGCGCTGGTCGCGCGGCACGTACGAGACCCTGCTGCGGCAGTTCTGGAAGGCCCCGGCACCCTGCCGCCGGGCAGGTTCCTCAACTACGCGCTGCTGGTCGCCTTCTACCCGATGTCCGCGCTGAACTGGATCCTCGCCGCCCTCAGCTGCGTGCTCTTCCTCGGCTTCGGCGCCCGCGGCGTCGGCATCGACCCCACCGTCTGGCTGATGCTCTACGGCAACGCCTCGGCGCTCCAGATCGCGCTGTACGTCTGGAACCGGCGGCACAACGTCTCCCCACGAACCCGAGGGGTCCGGCGGGTGGCCGGGATGCTGATGTCGGCGCTCGCCGCCCGGTCTACGCCCGCGCGCTGCTGGACACCGTGCTGCGCCGCCGGAGCCGCTTCGTGGTGACTCCCAGGGTGACTCGGCGAGCCCCGACACCCTGCTGGGCACCTTCCGGGTCCACCTGTTCTTCCTGGCCGTCTTCGGCGGGTCGCTCGCCTCCGCGTTCTGCTTCGGCCACAGTCATCCAGCGATGACCGTTTGGGCATGTTTCGCCCTGGTTCTCTCGGGCGCCCCGATCATCGCCTGGCGGTGGACCGTCCGCCGGGAGAAACAGAAACCACAACTCGCCCTTGGGGACGATAGAACGTGAAGTACCGACCGAGTCGCCGCACCCGTCGCTTCGGAATCGGGTTGGCGGCCGTGCTCGTGCTGGCCGGAATGAACGGACCGGCCGTGTACCGCTTCGGCACGGACAAATACCACCGCTACCGGATCAACCAACCGGAGTACAAGGCGGAGAACGGCCACTGGGACGTGGTGAACGTCCCCAGGAATACCGCATCAACACCATCCACGCCGCGCTGCTGCACACCGGGAAGGTGCTGCTCATCGCCGGTTCCGGCAACAACGCGAAGAACTTCGCGGCCAAGTCCTTCCGCAGCGTCCTGTGGGACCCGGAGAAGAACACCTTCAAGAACATCCCCACTCCCAAGGACATGTTCTGCGCCGGACACACCCAGCTGCCGGACGGGAAGCTGCTGGTCGCGGGCGGGACACAGCGCTACGAGAAGCTCAAGGGCGACGTCGAGAAGGCCGGCGGCCTGATGTTCGTCCACAACGAGAACCCCGACAAACCCAGGACCTTCCCGGCGGGCACCCTCTTCACGGGCAGGGAGAACGGCAGGACCTTCGAGTCCAGGACCCGGTCCTCGTCCCGCGCGCCACGAAGAAGAAGGACGAGAAGTCCGGAAAGGTCACGGTCACCGCGAGCACCGCGCGCGTCTACGTGGAGGCGCGGCACAAGGGAAAGCGGTTCCAGACCGGCACCGAGGACAACTACCGGATCCAGGGCCTGAAGGGAAAGGACCGGCAGAACTTCTACGGCATCGCCCAGAAGCTGTCGTTCGACAAGAAGGACTTCCAGGGCATCAGGGAAGCCTACGAGTTCGACCCGGTCGCCGAGCGCTACGTCACCGTCGACCCCATGCACGAGGCCCGCTGGTACCCCACCCTGACCACCCTGGAGGACGGCCGGGTGCTGTCGGTCTCCGGCCTCGACGAGATCGGCCAGGTGGTCCCCGGCAAGAACGAGATCTACGACCCGAAGACCCGCACGTGGAGCTACCTGCCCAGGACGCGCTTCTTCCCGACGTACCCGGCGCTCTTCCTCAGCGGCCGCGGCAAGGTCTTCTACACCGGCTCCAACGCGGGCTACGGCCCCGACGACGTCGGCCGCACCCCGGCGTCTGGGACGTCGAGAGCAACCGGTTCGACGTCGTCCCCGGCATCAGCGACCCCGACGTCCTGGAGACGTCGATGTCCGTGCTGCTGCCCCGGCCCAGGACAAGCGCTACATGGTGCTCGGCGGCGGCGGGGTCGGTGAGAGCGCCAAGGCCACCGCGAAGACCCGCCTGGTCGACCTGGGCGACCCCAGACCGCGCTTCAAGGACGGGCCCGAGCTGTACGACAAGGTCCGCTACCCCAGCAGCGTCATCCTCCCCGACGACACCGTGCTCACCACCAACGGCTCCGGCGACTACCGCGGGCGCGGCGACAGCAACATCCTCAAGGCCGAGGTGTACGACCCGAAGAAGGGCACCATGCGCGGCGTCGCCGACCCGCTGGTGGGCCGCAACTACCACTCCGGCGCGCTGCTGCTGCCCGACGGCCGGGTGATGACCTTCGGCTCCGACTCGCTCTACGGCGACAAGGCCAACTCCCGGCCCGGCACCTTCCAGCAGCAGATCGACCTCTACACCCCGCCGTACCTCTACCGCGACGGGCGCCCCACGCTCGGCGACGCCGCGCCCAGGACGGTACGGCTCGGGGCCCGCACCACGTACCGCGCCAAGCGGGCGGGGAGATCCGCACGGCCCGGCTGATCCGACCCGGCTCGTTCACCCACGTGACCAACGTGGAGCAGCGGTCGGTGGCGCTGAAGCTGACCAGGACCGAGGACAGCGTCACCGTGACCCTGCCCGAGGACCCGTCCCTGGTGCCGCCCGGCTGGTACATGCTCGACGTCCTGGACAAGGACGGGACGCCGTCGAAGGCGGTGTGGGTGAAGGTGCCCGCCGCGCTGCCCGGCGGCTGACCGCCCGCCCGGTAACTGGGGCGCGGGCCCCAGTTACCGGGCGGGGGTGACGGGTCAGCCGGCGTTGCGGGCCAGGTCCAGCGCGTACTTCGGCCACCACTGCCCGGCCTTCGGCCCGCCCTTGCAGGTGCCGTCCGACTCGCCGGGCCGCTTGATCCACAGATACGCGTCCACCAGCCGGTCGCCGGTACGCACCGTCGGCCGCTCCCCAGCGCCCGCCCCGGCGGGTTGCACCACGCCTCGGGTCGTCCGCGCCGGGCGCCGGGCCGTTGCCGTTCCGGCTGGTGTCGATCACGAAGGGCTTGCCGCCGACCAGCGCCGAGAGCGCCTTGCCGTAGCGCCGGTTCTCCGCCGTGGTCTGGTAGTTGGAGGTGTTGAGCGCGAAGCCGTCGGCCCGCTCGATGCCCGCCCGCCGCAGCGGCTCCGCCATCCGCTCGGGGTCCTGGATCCAGTGCGGGTTCCCCGCGTCGAGGTAGACCTTGGTGCGCGGCAGCGCCTTCAGCCGCTCGACGGCCCCTTGAGCAGGTCGTACCGCTCCTCGTGGAACCGCTCGGGCGTGCAGCCGTCCACCACGTGCGGCAGCGCGTCCGGCTCCAGGACCACCGTGGCCGCGCGGTCGCCGATGCCCTTCGCCGCCTTGTCCAGCCAGGCGCGGTAGGCGGCGCCGTCCGCGGCGCCGCCCTGGAGTACTGGCCGCAGTCGCGGTGCGGGATGTCGTAGAACACCAGCAGCGCCTCGCGGTGGGCGGCGGTGGCGGCCTGGGTGAAGCCGCGGGCCTGGGAGCCCGGGTCGTCGGCGCCCAGCCACTCGGCCACCGGCTGGGAGGCGATCCGCTCGATCAGCCGGGCCTGGCCGCCGTCGCCCCGGCCGCGGTAGACGGCCAGCTGCCGGGCCGCGCCGCCGTCCGGATTCACCCAGTACGGAACGGTGGCCTTCGGCCGCTGGGTGATCTTGGGCGCGCTGTCGTCGGCTCCGGAGGAGCCGGAGCACCCGGCCATGGACGCCAGCGCCGCCAGCACCACCACCGCCGCCGCTCTCGCCCGCCGCGCCGCCCCGGCACCCCGCCGCCGGTGTACGTGCCGTCCATCCGCGCCCCTTGGCCGCACGCTGCGGAGGACGCCCCTGATCACGCCTCCGACGAACAGGACCGGTCGCATCCATGCTTACACTCCACACGGCCAGTCAGTCTGCATGTCGACAAGCCATCGAGGGCCTTGCCGCGCCGACGCGAACTCCCGCGTCCGATGCGCCGTCAGCGGCCCGTGGGGCCAGGGGCCGAGGAAGCGACGGCGGCGCCGCCGCACCGCAAGACCGCCGACCGCGACGGCCGCGCCGCCCGCCAGCACCAGCCCGTACGCCTCGGCGCCGTCCATGTCGTCCCGCCGCCGCTGCTCCTCGGTGTCCGTGGACCGGGCGTGCCGTGCGCGGCGGCCGGGCGACGCCGGGACCGGCGGCCACCGCGACCACCGCCGTCGCACCACACAGAGCGAGGGCGGCGCCGCGTTTGGTGAGCCTCGTCATATCCCGCAGGCTCACGCGTGGCCCGGCCGCCCGCATCCCTACGGGCCCCTACTGCCCCGAACGAGTTACCCGGTGCCGCCAGGGCCGAACGGGCAGGTAGGCCGCCCGGAGTCACCGCGGCCGAGCCGCTCGTCGGCGGTGTAGGCGAACGCCACGGTCGACGCCAGCTCCTCGTCCTGGTGGCCGACGCGCACCCGCACCTCGACGGTGTCCTCGGGCAGGCGGTCGACGGGCACGGTCCCGTCGGCCCGGTTGAACATGCCGGATCCGTTGACCTTCTTCGAGGCGTCGCCCCGAAAGGCAGCGGATCGCGCGTCTCCGTGCCGTCGGCGCCGAACGGCACCCAGGCGAAGTCCACGGTCTCGCCCTCCGGGAAGCCCGCGCCGCACAGGGTCACACCGGAACCGTCCTCGTAGACGTACGTCGAGAGCCGGGGCTCGGGTGCCGGGGACGCCGAGGGCCCGGGTTCCGCGGCGGACGACTCCACGGGGACCGTGGGCCGCGACGACTCCGGGAGCCGCGACGAGCCGTTCGACTCGCCCCGATCCAGCCCGCGGCAAGGATCGTCACGACCGCGGCGACAACCGTGCCGAACGCGGTGATAAGCGCTGCGACAACTCTTCTGTCCCTTCCTCCGGAACCCGTATCCGACACGTTTCCCCACTCCCGTCACGAAATCCGCAAGCCGCTCTCGGCAAACCGTGGACTTTCCCCGTGCGGTATTACGCGGTGGGAATACGGGAATCCGCGACCGCGCCCCGCACGCGCTCGGCCATACCGCCCGGGCCCGGTCCACGAGGTCTCCCGCCAGGGTGCGTCCGGTGCGTCCGCCGCGACAAGACCGCCCCGGCCACCGGGCCGGGCGCCCCGTGCGCGCGGGTGTCCCGCGGTTTCCACGGCGGCGTTCCGCCTCGGCCGACGGCGGCTCGCGAGGGCCCGAATAGGATGGCCGTCGAATGATCACCCCGGCGCGTCAGCAGGAGGCCACACCCATGACAGATCGCAGGCCCATCGAATCGTGGCTCACCGACATGGACGGCGTACTCATGCACGAGGGCATTCCGGTTCCCGGGCCGACGCCTTCATCAAGAAACTGCGCGATAACGGCCGCCCTTTCCTGGTGCTCACCAACAATTCGATCTACACGGCCCGGGACCTGCATGTGCGGCTCAACCGCATCGGTCTCGAAGTGCCCGTCGCGAACATCTGGACCTCGGCCCTGGCCACCGCGAAGTTCCTGGACAACCAGCACCCCGGCGGCACCGCCTACGTGATCGGTGAGGCGGGGCTGACCACGGCCCTGCACGAGGCGGGGTACGTACTGACCGACGCCGACCCCGACTTCGTGATCCTGGGCGAGACCCGGACGTACTCGTTCGAGGCGCTGACGAAGGCGATCCGGCTGATCAACAACGGCGCGCGGTTCATCGCCACCAACCCCGACAACACCGGCCCTCCCCGAGGGCGCGCTGCCCGCGACCGGTTCCGTGGCCGCCCTGATCACCAAGGCGACCGGCAAGGAGCCGTACTTCATCGGCAAGCCCAACCCCTGATGATGCGCACTGGGCTCAACGCGATCGGCGCCCACTCGGAGACCTCCGCCATGATCGGCGACCGCATGGACACCGACGTGCTGGCCGGGCTGGAAGCCGGGATGGAGACCTTCCTGGTGCTCACCGGGCTCACGGACGCGGGCGACATCGGCCGCTACCCGTACCGGCCCACCAAGGTGGTGGACTCCATCGCCGATCTCGTCGATCTCGTCTGATCCCTGACCGCCTTCTCCCACCCCTGACCTCGCACTTCCCGGGCGGTCCGGCTCCAGCGCGACAGGGCGGGCGCGGTGGCCGATGCTGGATCAGGAGGTCCTTCGCACGCGCCTCGCGTGCCGGATCGGAAGGAGGCACGCCATGGGAATCATGGACAAGCTGAAGAACGCCATGCAGAAGAGCCCCGACAAGACCAAGCAGGCTGTCGACAAGGCGGCCGACACCGCCGACAAGAAGACCGGCGGGAAGTACTCGGACCAGATCGACAAGGGCCGGGACGCCATGAACGACCGGATGGGCCGGGGCGGCGACCGCGACAAGTGACCCGCCCCGGGCCGGTTCGCCCGGACCCGTCACGCCCGCGCGAGCGCCGTGTTCACGGGACCCTCCCGGCGCGATCCGCCCCGGTCGGGCCCGCCCGGTGAGAACCGGTGGGACCCGGTGAGATCCGCCCGTCGGGGTCCGCCGCGCCGCCCGTCGCGTGCGCGCGGCCCGTTCAGGAGCCGGGTTCCGGCGGCGGTCGCGGAGCGTACGACGACGAGCGCGATGCCGAGCGCCAGGAAGACGGCGCTGGTGAGCGCGAGTCCGAGCAGCGCCTGAGCGCGGCCGGTGGCGGCGAGCCGGGGCGGGCGGCCTGGCCCTTCCCGCCCTCCTCGCCACCACCGGCACCACCGGCATCGTTGTTGCCGCCGGGGCCCGCGTCCGGAGCCACCCGCGAAGCGGCGGCCGACGGCGCACCCGGCGCCGTGCTCGCGGTACCCGCCGCACCGGCCGTACCGCCCGGCTCCTCACGCGGCCTCGGCTTCGGACTCGTCCCCGGATTCGTGTCGGGACCGGACCCGGCGCGACGACCGTGAAGCGGTAGTCGCGCGACTGGCCGACCCAGTCCCCGTCGTCGTCGTGGTGCTGCACGGTCGTGACGTTCGCGACGACCTCGCCGCTCGGCGCGTGGGCGCGGAAGCGGGTCCGTACGGGCACGTCGACCGTGCGGTGCGGCGGCAGGGCGAAGCCCGGAAGCCGTCGAAGACCCCACGTTCTCGGCCTCGTCGGTCGTCACGAAGGACACCCGCCGCCAGTGGCCGCCCCAGCACCCGCCGCGCGGAACGCGAAGTCGACGTCGCGCGGGCGCAGTTCCCGGTCGGCCCCGGACAGGACCACGACGGGGTGCACGGCGCGGCACACGGCACCGGTGGTGTTGCGCAGCCGTACGTGCCAGGTGCGCCACGCGCCGCCGCGCTCGTAGTGGTCGGGGCCGCCCGTCAGCCGCGCGTCGACGGGAAGCGCGCCGCGTGGTCCCCGCAGGGACGTACGGGCGCGGGAGCCGGGCCGCCGCCACGGGTGGGCGGTGCCGAGGCCGACCGCCGTCACCAGCGCGGCGACGGCGGCCGGGACGGCCGGGACTGCGGTACGGGCGAGCGCATGGGCGGCGACCTTTGCTGCGGAGCGGTCCCGGAGGCGGGCGTCGGTCCCGGTGACGACGGACACAGCGACACGGACGTCGTTCCGGACCCGGGCGTCGTCGGGCGTTCGGGCCCCATCGGTGTGCCACGCGCACGCCGCGTCCATGGCGGACACGGCGCGAAGCGCCCCAACGAGCGCGGGATCGCGCCCGGTCGGCGGAGCGCGCGGACCGGTCAGCGGAGCGCGACCACGGGCGCGAGGACCAGCCGCGCCGCACCCTCCACGACGGTGCCCGCCACCCCGTCCGAACCGGCCACCTCCACCGGTACGGTCCTGCCGCCGGTGCGCGCCGCGTCCTGCTCCAGCAGCGCGGCCACCCGCCGCGGTACGGCTCCGGGTCGGCGAGCAGGACCCGGCCGCCCAGCAGCACGCGGTCGATGTCCAGCAGCCGCACCAGGTTGGCCGCGCCGACGCCCAGCAGCCGCCCGGCCCGCGCCGGGTCGCCGTCCGCGACGGCGGCCAGGCACAGCGCCTCGACGCAGCCGTGGTTGCCGCAGCCGCAGCGCGGCCCGTCGAGCTGGATGACCTGGTGCCCGAACTCCCCGCGTCGGTGCGCGCGCCCGGTAGAGGCCGCCCTCCAGGACGAGCCCGGCGCCCAGGCCCGTACCGAGGTGCAGGTACGCGAACGAGTCAGCGCCGCCGCGGGCGAGGGCAGGCCGAACGCGGCGGCGTTGGTGTCCTTGTCGACCACGACGGGCAGCCCCAGCCGCTCGGCGAGCGCGTCGCGCAGCGGGAAGCCGTCCCAGTGGGGTGGCCGGTGACCCGGTGCAGGGTGCCGGAGCGGTGGTCGAGCGGGCCGGGCAGGCGACCCCGACGCCGAGGAGCGCGGCCCGCGGCCCGGCCCGTTCCGTACGGCCGCCGCCCGGCGCCGCGCCCGCGGAGCCGCGCCGGTGAGCGCGCCACCGGTGGCCGAGCCGCCGGTGACCGAGCCGCCGGTGACCGAGCCGCCGGTGGCCGAGCCGCCGGTGAGCGCGCCGCCGGTGACCGGGCCGCCGGTGAGCGCCGCGTCCGCGAGCAGCGCCTCCACCTCCGCCGCGGCGGACTCGACCGCCTCCTTCGCCTCCGCGCCGAAGTCGAACCGGGCCCGGCGCACGGCGACGGCCGTGCCCGCGAGGTCCACGACCGCGGCGGTCAGCTCGTCGCGGTCCAGGTGCAGGCCCACGGCGTACCGCGCGCCGGGGACCAGGCGCAGCACGGTGCGCGGCTTGCCGCCGGTCGAGGCGCGCCGCCCTGCCTCGGCGACGAGCCCCTCCGTCCGCAGCCGCGCCGTGATCTTGCTGACGGCCTGCGGGTGAGGCCCGTACGGTCGGCCAGCTCCAGTCGGCTCACGCCCTCCTCGCCCGCCCGCGCAGCAGGCCGAGGACGAGGGAGGCGTTGTGGTCGCGCAGGGCGGACAGGTTGACCCCGGCCCGGACACGGTGGTACCGCGCGCGGCGGTCGGCGGCGCGCTGGTGGGCGATGCGGTCGTGGGCGATGCGGTGGTGGCGGGCCTCGCGGTGTTCACCGACCCATTGTCGGCGTCGCTTGCGGATTGGCAACACTGTTGCCAATGTGGGCGCATGGATGGCACTGACCTCAGCAGCACCCGCTCCGCGTCGGCCTCGTCGGGTACGGCCTCGCGGGATCCGTCTTCCACGCGCCGCTGATCACCGCGACGGACGGCCTGGTCATCGACACCGTCGTCACCTCCGACCCCACGCGGCAGGCCGAGGTCCGCGCCACGTACCCGGGCGCGCGCCGTCGCGTCCGCCGACGCGCTGTGGGCGTCGGCCGGGGAACTGGATCTGATCGTCATCGCCTCGCCGAACCGGACCCACGTCCCGCTCGCCCGCGCGGCCCTGGAGGCCGGGCTGCCGGTGGTCGTCGACAAGCCGCTGGCCGCGACCGCCGCCGAGGCCGGGAGCTGGCCGCGCTCGCGGAGCGCCGGGGCTGCTGCTGAGCGCCTTCCAGAACCGCCGCTGGGACAACGACTTCCGCACCCTGCGCGCGCTGCTCGACGAGGGCGCGCTCGGCGAGGTGTACCGCTTCGAGTCGCGCTTCGAGCGGTGGCGGCCCCAGCCCAGGGCGGCTGGCGCGAGTCGGCGGACCCGCCGAGGTCGGCGGCCTCCTGTACGACCTGGGCAGCCACCTCGTCGACCAGGCCCTGACCCTGTTCGGCCCGGCCGTGTCCGTCTACGCCGAGCAGGACGTACGCCGTCCGGGCGCGGGCGCGGACGACGACGTCTTCCTCGCCCTCACCCACGCCTGCGGGTCCGCTCCCATCTGTGGATGAGCGCCACCACCGCCCAACTCGGCCCGCGCATGCGGGTGCTGGGCAGCCGGGCGGGCTATGTGAAGTACGGGCTCGACCCGCAGGAGGCCGCGCTGCGCGAGGGGCGCGGACCGGGCACCGGCGCGGACGGCCCGGTCTGGGGCGCCGAGCCCGAGTCCGCGTGGGCCGCCTGGGCGCGGGCGAGTCACCGCTGACCGGCGGTGGCGACCCGGTGCCCACGCTGCCGGGCGACTACCCGCGTACTACGCCGCCGTCGCCGCCGCCCTGCGCGACGGCGGGCGCCGCCGGTCACCGCGGCCGAGGCCGTGCCGCGCTGCGGGTGCTGGAGGCGGCGCGGCTGTCCGCGGCCGAGGGCGCACGGTCCGGCTCGCCGAGGAGGAGGCGGCGGCCTGACGCCGCCCTCGACACGTACCGGGCCCGTACGAGCCTGACGACCCGTACGGCCCGTCAGGCGTCCCCGAGCCGCTGCCGCTGCCGCCCCAGCCCGTCGATCTCCAGCTCCACCACGTCGCCCGCCCGCAGATACGGCTTGGGCTCGGGACGGCCCATCGCCACCCCGGCCGGGGTGCCGGTGTTGATGACGTCGCCCGGGTAGAGCGTCATGAACTGGCTGACGTAGCGCACCACATGGGCGACGGAGAAGATCTGGTCGGCCGTCGTGCCCTCCTGCTTCAGCTCCCCGTTCACCCAGAGCCTGAGCGCCAGGCCCTGCGGGTCGGGGATCTCGTCGGCGGTCACCAGCCAGGGGCCCAGCGGGTTGAACGTCTCGCAGTTCTTGCCCTTGTCCCACTGCCCGCCGCGCTCGATCTGGAAGGCCCTCTCGGACACGTCGTGCGAGAGGACGTACCCGGCGACCGAGGCGAGGGCGGCCTCGTCGGACTCCAGATACCGCGCCGTCCGCCCGATGACGACCCCCAGCTCCACCTCCCAGTCCGTCTTCACGCTGCCGCGCGGCACCAGCACGGTGTCGTGCGGGCCCACGACGGTGTCGGGCGCCTTCATGAAGACGACCGGCTCCTCGGGCGCCGGCGCCCGATCTCGGCCGCGTGCCCGTGGTAGTTCAGCCCGATGCACACGATCTTGCCGATCCGGCCGAGCGGCGGCCCGATCCGCACGTCCGCCCCGCCGCCCCGGCCGACCCGGCCGCCCCAGCCGCCCGTCCAGCGCAGGCAGCCCGTCCGCCGCCGCGCACGCGCGCGAGCGCCGCCTCGTCGGCCAGCAGCGCCCCGTCGACGTCGTCGATCAGGCCGGACAGGTCACGCAGGGTCCCGGTGCCGTCGAGCAGCGCGGGACGCTCCGCCCCGACCTCCCCGACCCGCAGCAGCTTCATCGTCGGCAACTCCCTGGTCGCGGCTTCCGGCCCGGGGACGGCGCCCGGACCGGCGAGTGTCGTCCGATGCTCCAAGAGCCCGGTCCACTCCGCAAGACCCCGTTCACGGACCGGACCGCCGATGCCCGCGCCGACCGGATCACGCCCCCAGCGCCCGCGACATCGCGTAGATGGCGAGCCCCGCCAGCGCGCCCACCACCGTGCCGTTGACGCGGATGAACTGGAGGTCCCGGCCGATGTGCGCCTCGATCTTGCGGGAGGTGTGCTCCGCGTCCCAGCCGGCCACCGTGTCGGTGATCAGCGAGGTGATCTCCTCGCGGTAGGTCGTCACGACGTACACCGCCGCGTCCTCCAGCCAGCCGTCGAGCTTGGCCCGCAGGCGGCCGTCGCGCGCCATCCGCGCGCCGAAGGAGAGGACCCCGGCCCGCACCCGCGTCCGCAGTTCGCTCCGCTCGTCCTCGGCCGCGGCGACGATCATGGCGCGTACGGAACTCCACGTCGAGGCGATCAGGTCCTGCACCTCGCCACGGCCCAGCACCTCCGACTTCAGCCGCTCCACCCGGGCCCGGGTGTCCGCGTCGGACTGGAGGTCGGCGGCGAAGTCGGCGAGGAAGCGGTCCACGGCGCCGCGCGCCGGGTGGTCGGCATGTCGCGCGCCCGCGGACGAAGCGCAGGAGTTCCCGGTAGACCCGCTCACCGACCCGGCGGTCCACGAACCGCGGCGTCCAGCCCGGCGCGCCCCGGTCACCGCGTCCATCACCGAGTCGCCGTGCGCGACGAGCCAGTCGTGGGCGCGGGCGCACACCAGGTCCACCACCCTGCGGTGGCCGCCGTCCGCGACGACCTTCTCCAGCATCGTGCCGAGGCCGGGCGCGATCTCCCGCGCGTCGGCCCGCCGGGTGATCGCCTCGCCGACGACGGCCCGCACGTCGGAGTCGCGCAGCACCCGCAGGGCCCCGCGCAGCGCCGTGGCCAGTTCGTCGGTGACCCGGTCGGCGTGGGCGGGTCGGCCAGCCAGGCGCCGAGCCTGCCGCCGATGCCGACCGAGCGCAGCCGGTCCCGTACGACGTCGGCCGAGAGGAAGTTCTCGCCGACGAACTCCCCAGGCTCGCCCCCAGTTGGTCCTTCTTGGTGGGGATGATGGCGGTGTGCGGGATGGGCAGCCCCAGCGGGCGGCGGAACAGCGCGGTGACCGCGAACCAGTCGGCGAGCGCGCCGACCATGCCCGCCTCGGCCGCCGCCGCCACGTACCCGGCCCAGCCCCGGCACCGGCGGACCGGGCCCAGGTCGCCAGCGCGTACACCACGGCGACGGCCAGCAGCAGCCCCGTCGCGAAGGTCTTCATCCGGCGTACGCCGCGCCGCCGCGCCTCGTCCGCCGGGCTGTCCGGCCCCAGGCCGTCCGAGGGAGACCGCTCACCGCTGACTCGGGCATCAGGTCCGTTCCATCCGTTCCATCCGCTTCACGGGCGTTCGTCGGTATCGACTGGCTTTCACCGGTATCGGTTGGCTTTCGCCGGATTCGCCGTACCCGCGCGCACCGGGCGCGCACCCAATTGTCGCGTTCCCGGTCTCGTTCTCATCTCATCCCCGCCCGCGGCCCACTGTGACGGAACGAACGGCGGATCCATGGCGTCTCTCCGGTCGAACACTCCCACACTGGGAGCAGGCCACCGGGTGACCGCCAATCACCTCGTGGGAAAATGAGGGGCCGGTTGGATCACCGGCCCGCTGCTGACCGTTCGCAGCTCGTTGTCCAGCCGGAGCCTCGGGCTCCCATCCGCCCGAGGAGACGCCCGCACATGAGCGCGCCCCTACGCCCCAGCGCACGGGATACACCGTGCTCGCTGCCATGGTGGCCGTCGTGGTCCTCGTTTCCACCGCGATATTCATCGGTGTCGGCCGCGGAGGCGGCGACGTCGACACCTCCGCGCGCAAGCAGGCGCGGCTCCGCCGCCCCGCCTCCTCCGGCAACTGGGTCGGCACCTGGTCCACCTCGGCGGCGGCGGCCGAGCCGCACGCGCCGACCGGGCTGGCGGGCATGTCCGTACGGAACGTGGTGCACACCACGGTCGGCGGCACCGGCGCGCGGATCGAGCTGTCCAACTACTACAGCGACCGGCCGCTGACGATCAGTCACACCTCGCTGGCGCTGGCCGCCGCCCCGAGCAACCCACCGCCGCCGCGGGCACCATGCGCCGCCTCACCTTCGGCGAGCGGGCGTCGGTGACGATCGCGGCCGGGCAGTCGGTCACCAGCGACCCGGTGCGGATGGACATCCCGGCCGCCGCCGACCTGCTGATCACCACGTACACGCCGGACGCCACGGGCTCGGTGACCTACCACCCGCACGCGCGCCAGACCTCCTACCTCGCGCGCGGCGACCGCACGGAGGACACCGCGGGCACGGCGTACACCGAGCAGAGCCCGTACTGGCGGTACGTCACCGGCGTGGACGTGTGGAGCAAGGAGGCCGACGGCTCCGTCGTGGTCCTCGGCGACTCCATCACCGACGGCATCACCTCCACCGCGGGCGCCAACCACCGCTGGACCGACTTCCTCGCCGAGCGGCTGCGCACCGAGCCCGACGCGCCGCGGCTCGGCGTCCTCAACGAGGGCATCAGCGGCAACCGGTGCTCACCGACGGCGGCCCCGCCACCGCCAAGGCACCGCCCTCCAACCCCAGCGGCCTGACCCGGTTCGGGCGTGACGTGCTGTCACACACCAGCGTCAAGGCCGTGATCATCGAGTTGGGCGTGAACGACATACTGCGCCCGCCGCGCCAGACCTCCCCGGCCGGATCATCGACGGACTGCGGCGGCTGACCGCCCAGGCGCACGCGCGCGGCCTGCGCGTCGTCGGCGCCACCCTCACGCCCTTCTTCGGGCACCGCGGCTTCACCCCGCGCCTGAACTCCGTGCGCGAGGCCGTCAACGCCGAGATCCGCGCGGGCCGGGTCTTCGACCAGGTCGTGGACTTCGACCGGAGGCTGCGCGACCCGTCGGTGCCGGTGCGGCTGAACCCGCGCTACGACTCGGGCGACCACCTGCACCCGAACGACGACGGCTTCCGCGCGATGGCCGAGTCGCTGAACCTCCAGCACCTCAAGGGCACGGCGGCGGCGGAACTCTGAGCCGCCCGGCTCAGTCCAGTTCCTTGTCCCGGCGCCGCTCCAAGCGCTCCTCGCGCTGCGAGCGGCGCTCCTCCTGAGCCGCTTACGGTCCCCTTGCGGAGCTTGCGCTGCACGCCCACCCGCCGAAGAGGGCGAGCCCGGAGACGACCACGCGCGGACCGCCGGGCGTGCCCCGCCCCCGCCTCCGTGGTCGAAGCCGCCCATGATGCCGATGCCGTTGACCTGGAGGTCCAGGTCGGGATCGGCGGTGATCTGCATGCCGCCCATCAGGGCGAAGCAGCGGATCACCACTTCCTCCTCCTCGAAGCGGGCCTCGCGCAGGTCGATCTCGCCGCCGCCCCAGAACGCGAAGGCGGTGAACCGCCGGGGCACCGTCCAGCGGCCCTTGCGCTGGAACCCGCCCATGACGGCCACCGCCGCCCGGGACGTCGGCGCCCGCCGATCCGGTCGGCCACGGCCGGGTCCGCGGTCCGCGCGACCGGCACCCCCACCCCGGCGGGCACCGGCAGGTCCCGTACGAGCGGCTCCAACTCGGCGTGCGTGCGCGCCTTGTAGGCGGCGTCCAGCCGCTCCTCGAACTCCGCCATGTCGAGACGGCCCTCCGCGACGGCGTCGCGCAACGCCTCCGCGATCCGTTCCCGCTCCGCGTCGGAGGCCCGCATCTCGGGGTTCGCTCATCATGGGCGACAGCCTACGGCCGGGGCTCACGCCGTTGAACGGTCGGCGTACATCTTGGCGATGACGTCCTCGATCTCCGGTTCCCGCACCGACAGGTCCGCCAGCGGATACCCCTCGGCGACGGCCGCGACGACCGGGGCCGCGCTGCTCGTGGCGGGGAACGCCAGCCACTGCCGCGGCCCTCCACCCGCACCGTCCGGGCGCCCGGCACCTCGATCGGCGGCAGCTCCGCTCCAGGTCGACCACGAGCGTCCGTTCGCTCTCGCCGACCGCGTGCAGCCCGTCCAGCCCGCCGTCGTACACCAGCCGCCCGTGGTCGATCACCATCACCCGGCGGCACAACTGCTCGATGTCGGTCAGGTCGTGGGTGGTGAGCAGGACCGTCGTGCCGCTCTCGGCGTTCACCCGCCGCAGGAAGTCGCGCACCTTCGCCTTGCTGATGACGTCGAGGCCGATGGTCGGCTCGTCGAGGTACAGCACCTCCGGGTCGTGCAGCAGGGCGGCGGCGATGTCGCCGCGCATGCGCTGGCCGAGCGAGAGCTGACGCACCGGCACCTCCAACAGCGCGCCGAGGTCGAGCAGTTCCACGCACCGTTCGAGATTGCGGCGGTAGCGGTCGTCGGGGATCCGGTACATCCGCCGCACCAGCGCGTACGAGTCGCGCAGCGGCAGATCCCACCACAGGGTGGTCCGCTGGCCGAAGACCACCCCGATCCGGCGGGCCAGCCGGGTCCGCTCGCGGTAGGCGGCACCCCGTTCCAGCCGAGCCGGGGCCGGGCGACGGGTCGACCCCGGCGACCCGCAACCGCCCGCCGCTGGGCGCCAGGATCCCGGTGAGCATCTTGATCGTGGTGGACTTCCCGGCCCCGTTCGGGCCGATGTAGCCGACCATCTCGCCGCGCCGCACCCGGAAGCTGATGTCGTCGACGGCCCGGACCTGGTGCCGTTCGCGCCGGAACCTGCCCGCCTTGCGCCGTACGTCGAAGACCTTCTCGACCCCGTCCAGCACGATGAGGTCGTCCCCGGCCCCGTCGTCCCGCGTTCCGCCCGGCTCCACCCCGTGCACCGGCATCGCGCTCTCCCGCGCCATCCTCAGCTCCCCGTACTCCGATACGACCGCACACCCGCCCGCCACGCCAGCCCGGCCAGCACGCAGAACCCGGCGGCCACCAGCGGGAGGCGAAGTCCAGCCCGCCCCACAGCCCCAGCGGGTCGTCGTGGCCCAGGATCCGCAGCGCGGGCAGCCAGTTGACGAAGGCGAGCGGCACGACGAAGGTCACGCCGCGCACCAGTTCCTTGGCGAACACCGACGGCGGGTACTGGAGCAGCGTGGTGCCCCGTAGGTGAACGCGTTCTGCACCTCGGACGCGTCGCCCGCCCAGAACTGGAAGGCGGCGCCGACCACGAACACCGCCGAGAAGATCACCGCCCCGCTGACCAGCATCACCGGCACCAGCGCCACCCGCACCGGCGTCCAGTCGACGTCGACGTGCGCCAGCGCCCAGCCGAGGACCGCCGCGCCCTGCGCGAACCGCCCGACCCGCCGCGGCGCGAACCGGTCGGCGGCCACCTGCGCGAGCAGCGGCGCGGGCCGCAGCAGCAGCACGTCCAGCGTGCCGTCGCGCACCCGGCGGCCCAGCCGGTCCACGCTGCCGATCAGCAGGTCGGCCAGGCCGAAGGCCACGGTGGACGCCCGTACAGGAAGGCCACTTCGGCGAGCGTGAACCCGCCGAGCGCCTCGACCTGCCCGAACATCAGCAGGATCACCACGAAGTCGAAGCCGGTCGCCACGAACGTGCCGAGCGTGGTCAGCACGAACGACGTCCGGTACGCCATGGTCGAGCGGATCCACATCGCGACGACCAGCCCGTAGACCCGCAGCCCGTCGTGGATCCGGCGCGGCCGGTCCGGCGCGCTACCCACCCTGGACCACCACCCGGCGGGTGGCGGCGCCCTGCACCAGCCGCCCCGCGAGCAGCAGCGCGACGGCCCAGCCCGCCTGGAAGGCGAAGGCCCACGCCACGTCCGCGCCCGTCCGTTGCCCGAGGAAGACGTCCGCCGGGACCTGCAACAGCCCCGACCACGGCAGCGCGCGGGCCAGCGAGCCCAGCCAGTCGGGGAAGACGGTCAGCGGCAGCAGCATCCCGGAGAAGAACAGCGAGGCCAGCCAGGTCACCTGCGCCACCCCCGCCCCGTCCACCAGCCAGAACGCGCACAGCGCCACCAGGAACCGCACCCCGAAGCTCACCACCGCCCCCAGCAGCACCGACACCCCGAACAGCAGCCAGGTCCAGACCCGGCCCGGCAGGGCCAGGTCGAAGACCAGCCCGCCGACGACCATCGGCAGCACCCCGCGTCCCAGCAGATGGAACGCGGCACGCCCCAGATCCGCCGCCAGCCACCACAGTTGGAGGTCCGCGGGCCGGTACAGGTCGACGGCCACGTCACCGCTGCGGATCCGCTCCATCAGCTCGGTCTCGAAGCCGCCGCCCATCAGGACCATCGTCATCAGCAGCGCCTGCCCGAGCCAGACGTAGGTGAGCGCCTGCGAGGCGTCGTAGCCGCCCAGATGCGGGCGCTCGTCCCACAGCGCGGTGTAGGTGTAGGCGAGGATGAACCCGAAGACGGTGTTGGCGAACACCCCGGCGGCGGTGGCCGCGCGGTACGTCGCGTACCGTCGGAACCCGCTCGCCATCACGGCCACGTACAGCCGCATCGTCCGGCCCTCCTCTCGCGGGCCCCGGGCCCGAAGTCCGAGAGCCTAGACCTGGGATGGAAAGGGACGCCACGGATTTATCGCGGCGGGGACGTGCCGCACGGGCGATGATCCACGGACGATGACGCACGAACGATGACGCACGAACGAAGACGCACGGACGAAGACGCACGAACGAAGACGCACGGTCAGCCAGGCGAACATGGCGTCACCTGCTGCTGTAATCCACCCTTCAGGGTGAGTGACTTACGCCATAGGACCGGTTACAGAGCTGTCACAGGTGCACAGCCACTCTCGCCACGGCACCCATGAATGCGACAGTGTTTTATGGGGCGTACCTCGCGAATCGCCTCACACTACAGATTCCGCCGCGGCGCAACCCTCGGCGGCGGCCGAGGAGTCTCAGGAGACATGAGCGACGAGTCCCGACCCCACACCGGCGGCGGCGCGGAGGGAGCCCCTGGGGACCCGCGGGCCCCGACGGTCCCGGCCCGAATCCACCGGGCAAGAAGCGGCCCAGGCGCACCGGTTGGCGCCGTGCGCTGCCCACCTGGCGGATGGTGGTCGCCGCCGTGGGCGTGGTGATCGTGCTCGTCGCCGGCGCGCTGGTCGCCGGTTATCTGCTCGTGGACATCCCGAAGGCCAAGGACGCGGCCATCGCACAGAGCAACGTCTACCTGTACTCCGACGGTTCCCAGCTCGCCCGGCAGGGCGAGGTGAACCGCGAGAAGGTCCAGCTCAACCAGGTGCCCAAGCGGGTGCAGCACGCGGTGCTCGCCGCCGAGGACCGCGACTTCTACTCGGAGTCGGCGATCAACCCCGCCGCCATGGTGCGGGCCGCGTGGAACACCGCCACCGGCAAGGGCAAGCAGTCCGGCTCCACCATCACCCAGCAGTACGTGAAGAACTACTACCTCGACCAGAAGCAGACGGTCACCCGCAAGGCCAAGGAGTTCTTCATCTCGATCAAGCTGGACCGCGAGGTGAGCAAGGACGACATCCTTGAGGGCTACCTCAACACCAGCTACTTCGGCCGCAACGCCTACGGCATCCAGGCCGCCGCCCAGGCGTACTACGGCAAGGACGTCGGCGACCTGACCACCGCCCAGGGCGCGTACCTGGCGACCCTGCTCAACGCGCCCAGCTCGTACGACGTCGTCTCGCACCCGGAGAACAAGGACCGGGCCGAGGCCCGCTGGGACTACGTCCTGGACGGCATGGTCAAGAAGGACTGGCTCAGCGAGTCGGAGCGCCAGTCGACGAAGTTCCCCACCCCGACGAGTCCAAGCCCGCCCAGAGCATGTCGGGACAGCGCGGCTACCTCGTCGAGGCGGTCGAGAAGTACCTCACGGACAACGACATCATCGACGAGCAGACCCTGGCCCGCGGCGGCTACCGCATCACCACCACCATCGACCGCGACCGGCAGGACGCCTTCGTCGGCGCGGTGCGCGACAAGCTGATGGACAAGCTCAGCGACGACCGCAAGGTCGACCGCTACGTCCGCGCGGGCGGCGCCTCCATCGACCCGAAGACCGGTGAGGTCGTGGCCCTGTACGGGGCATCGACTACACCAAGCAGTTCGTCAACAACGCCACGCGCCGGGACTACCAGGTCGGCTCGACGTTCAGCCGTTCGTCCTCACCTCCGCCGTGCAGAACGACTCCACGACGCAGGACGGCCGCCCGATCACCCCGAACACCGTCTACGACGGCACCAACAAGCGCGAGGTCGTCGGCCCCAGGGACCCACCGGATACTCCCCGGCCAACGAGGACGACACCAGCTACGGCCAGATCCCCGTCACCACCGCCACCGACAAGTCCGTGAACGCCGTCTACGCGCAGATGGCCCAGGACGTCGGCCCCGCCAAGGTCAAGGACACCGCGGTCGACCTCGGCGTCCCCAAGGACACCCGGACCTGAACGCGTCCCCTCGATCGCCCTCGGCCCGGCCACCGCCAGCGTGCTCGACATGACCGAGGCGTACGCGACGCTCGCCAACCACGGCAAGCACGGCTCGTACAGCCTGGTCAAGGAGGTCACCAAGGACGGCGAGCGGGTCGAGCTGCCCGCGCGGAACACCCGGCAGGCGGTGCCGCGCAAGGCGGCCGACACCACCACGGCGGAGCTGCGCAGCGTCGTGGAGAGCAGCGGCGGCACGGGCACCGCCGCGCAGGCGGCCGGCGCCCCGCGGCGGGCAAGACCGGTACGGCGGAGGAGGACAAGGCGGCCTGGTTCGCGGGCTACACCCCGAACCTGGCGACCGTGGTGTCCGTGATGGGCCAGGACTCCAACACCGGCGTGCAGAAACCGCTGTACGGGGCGACGGGGCTCGACCGCGTCAACGGCGGCGGCTTCCCGGCCGAGATCTGGGCCGCGTACACGGCCGACGCGCTCAAGGGCGAACCCGTCAGGACTTCGACCTGGACACGGACGTCGAGTCCCCGTCGACGCCCCCGTCCGGCACCACGACCCCGCCGGGCGGCGACACCCGCCAGGCGGCGACACCTCCTCGCCCTCGGACGACACCAGCTCGCCCGAGTCCCCGCCGGTCACGGACGAGCCGCCCGGCACCCCGACGGACAATCCGCCGTCGGACCCCGGCACCACGACCCCGCCCACGGACGACCCCACGGACGGCGGACCCGGCGGACCGGGCGGCGGCGGAGACCCCGGCGACGGGCGGGCGGAGGCGGCAACGGCCCCGGCCCCAACGAGGCGGCACGCCGCCCGGTCGACAGCGACCCGTTCGACGTCGACGAGGCGGACGCCATGTACTGGTGACACCCGCACCCGCACCCGCGGGCGACACCGAGCACGACAGAACGCCGGTGGGAGCGGCCGAAGCCGCTCCCACCGGCGTTTCCGCGCGTGGCCCTCGGCGGGACCGGACTAGTGCCCCGAGGTGGCCTTCAGGCCCACCACGGCCACCAGCAGCAGCGCGATGAAGAAGATCCGGGCCGCGGTGGCGGGCTCACCGAACACCACCATGCCGAGGACCGCGGCCCCGGCCGCGCCGATGCCCACCCACACGCCGTACGCGGTGCCGATCGGCAGCGTCTTCGTGGCCCGCGCCAGCAGCAGCATGCTGAGGACGATGCCCGCGGCCGTGCCCACACTGGGCCACAGCCGGGTGAAACCCTCGGTGTACTTCATTCCGGCCGACCAGCCGACCTCCAGCAGACCGGCGACGGCGAGCAGCACCCACGCCATGACGGCACCTCCGTGGTTCGCGTGCGAAACAGGAAATGCGTCGTCTTTGCGTTGACCCGGTACGGCGCGTCTCGTCGGGCTCGTCTTCCACCGTAGCAAACCGGGAACGAGCCGGAGAAAGCCGAAGAAAAAGCCGCTGACCTGCGAAAAGAACGGCGTACGCGCTACAGGTACAGCCCCGTGGAGTCCTCCGACCCTCCAGCCGCTCCGCGGCCACCGCGTGCAGGTCCCGCTCGCGCATCAGCACGTAGGCCACCCCGCGGACCTCGACCTCGGCCCGGTCCTCCGGGTCGTACAGCACCCGGTCACCCGGCTCGACCGTACGGACGCTCTGCCCGACCGCCACCACCTCGGCCCAGGCCAGCCGCCTGCCGACCGCCGCGGTCGCCGGAATGACGATGCCGCCGGTCGAACGCCGCTCGCCCTCCGGGATGTCGGTACTGACCAGCACCCGGTCGTGCAGCATCCGGATCGGCAGCTTGTCTTGGGACGTGTTCGCACTCACGCCACGACCGTACCCGCCCTCGGCACCGGCCGGGGCCACAGGCCGGTCACCGCCCGACCGCACCACGGCCCCGCCCCGGCGGGAGCCGAACCGGCCGCGCCGCGCCTCAGTCGCGGCGCCGCCGCGAGGAGACGGCGAACAGCCCGACGACCCCACCACCAGCAGCGCGACCGGCACGATCCGCTCCAGCCGGGGCGCCCGTCCTCGGAGACGAACTGGTCGCGGACGCCCGTGACCGCGCGGTTGGCCGCCACGTACGCCCGGCCCGCCGTCCGGTCCACGGCCGACGCCGCCTTCGCCTTCGCGTCGCCCACGATCGTCGACGGGTGCACCCGCACACCGATCTCGTCGAGGGTCACGGCGAGCTCCTGCCGCCTGCGGGCGATGTCCGCCTGAATCTGCGCAGGGGTCCTGGCATCCGACACCGTGCTGCCTCCGTCGTCTCGATCCGACTCGCTGGTCCGTGCTGGACAGCCCTTCCGTGGTGGACAGTCTTGCAGCCCGGCCCGGACCGCGCCGCGCAGCACCCCGTTCGCGGCTGACTACTGTCAGCGGGGTACCCGCCCGAGGTACACCACGCATCAGCACGCCCGAGGAGATCCAACAGCCATGAGTGAGCGCCTCCAGCCCGGCGACACCGCCCCGCCTTCACCCTGCCCGACGCCGACGGCAAGCCGGTCTCGCTCGCCGACCACGCGGGCCGCAAGGTCATCGTCTACTTCTACCCGGCCGCGCTCACCCCGGCTGCACCAAGCAGGCGTGCGACTTCACCGACAACCTCGACCTGCTCGCGGGCCACGGCTACGACGTCATCGGCGTCTCGCCCGACAAGCCGGAGAAGCTCGCGAAGTTCCGCGAGAAGGAGAACCTGCGGGTCACGCTCGTCGGCGACCCGGACAAGTCGGTGCTGGAGGCGTACGAGCCTTCGGCGAGAAGACGATGTACGGGCGGACGGTCACCGGGGTCATCCGCTCCACGGTGATCGTGGACGAGTCGGGCAAGGTCGAGCGCGCCCTGTACAACGTCCGGGCGACCGGGCACGTCGCCAAGCTCATCAAGGACCTCAGCTGTAGCGCGGCGGCGGGCCGTACGGGTTCCGCGGACCGTCCGCCGGACGGTGGTCCCGAGACAACTCGTACGGCCCGCGCCGCGAGCGGGAGCGCGAGCCCGACAGCGAACGCGAACGCGCGGCACACGTCGGGCTGCCCATGGTCTGCCTGCTGGGCACCCGGTCCGCCGCCCTCCTGCGGTCGCCACCAAGGCGGAAGCGGCGGCCCTGGCCCACGCGGAAGCCCCGGAACCACGCTTCTGGCCCCTCCTCTCCAGGTCTCCAGGCGTGACCTCCCGCCGCGCGATTCGTTAACCAGTTCGACAACGGGGCACGGGTCGCACGAAAGGCGGGGGCGCATGCCGGAACGGCACACCAGAGAACGACTGACAGCGGCGGTCGCGGAATCGACGAGCGTGGCCGAGGTGGTGCGCCGTCTCGGCCTCCAACCCGTTGGCGGCAATCAGGCGCACATCGGCCGCCGCATCGCCGCGCTCGGCATCGACACCTCGCACTTCACCGGGACAGGCCCGCGGCGCCCGCCAGGATCGCGAGGAGACCGGCTGGTCCTGGGCTCGCCGGAGGACGGTCGGGTACCCGGGCGTCGGTTGCGGCACGCGCTCATCCGGCGAGGCGTCGCCGAGGAGTGCGCGATGTGCGGCGTCGGCACGGTATGGAACGGCAGACCGCTGGCCCTCGAAGTCGACCACGTCGACGGCCGCTGGTGGGACAACCGCCCCGCCAACCTCAGACTGCTGTGCCCCAACTGCCATGCCGTCACCGACACTTACCGGGGCGCGGGCGCGGGCGGCGTCATGACGCGGCAGGTGAGATACTCCCGCGAAGTCCTGGTGCGGACCGCCGCGGAATCCCGCAGCCTGGTCGAGATGATGCACAAGCTCGGGGCGCCGCTGGGCAGCGGTCCCCGAAGGTACTTGGCCGACCGACTGCGTCACTACGCCATCGACACCGGGCACTTCACCGAGGAACCGCTACCGCGGCGCCCCCGGGCGAACTACTCCAAGGAGCTTCTCCAGGAAGCCGTCGCGCACAGCTCCTGCGTCCGCGACGTCCTCACGTATATGGGAGTGCCGCCCTACGAGAGCGCCTATGAGCATGTCCGCCGGAAGCTGCGGCAGTTCGGCATCGAGACACCGCACTTCACCGGGAGGGCCGGAAACGGAACCGCGGAGATCATTCCGCGCGCGGAGCTCCAGCGTGCCGTCTCGGCGTCGCGGGCGTGGCGGGGTACTGCGCGCCCTGGGCCGTCCTGTCGGCGGAGCGGGCCGGGCAGTTGTGCGGCGAAGCATCGCGGCGCACGGCATTTCCACGTCCCACTTCGTCGGGCGGGGCCACATGCGGGGCAGCCGTCTCCGGCACGGAAGTCGGCAGAGACGGTCCTGCGGAAACGCCCGCCGGGCACCCGCGCACCAAGACGCCGCTGCTTCGGCGGGCGCTGGAGGAGACCGGCGTGCCCCGGTCTGCACCGCGTGCGGCGTCGGCGACGTATGGCAGGGGCGGCGGCTGGTGCTGGAGATCGACCACGTCAACGGCGACCGGGCGGACAACCGCCGCGAGAATCTGCGGTACCTCTGCCCCTCCTGCCACAGCCAGACGCGCACCTTCTCCCGGCGGCCACGCGGTCGGACGACTGATGCGCACGGCTCGGGCGGCACCCAGTAGAGTGACGGCGCGGGCCCGTACCCCAGCTGGCCAGAGGGCGCCGGTTTAGGTCCGGTGTGTCGTGGGTTCGAGTCCCACCGGGCCCACCAGAGAAGGGGCGCGGCACGTGCCGCGCCCCTCGCCCTCTCCCCAGGCCCGCCAGGCCCGCCAGGTCCCTCCGGCGCGTCAGGCGTGTCCGTTCAGGAGGTCAGGAGGTCCCGGACCGCCGGGACCAGGGCGCGGAACGCCTTGCCGCGGTGGCTGATCGCGTTCTTCTCCTCCGGTGTGAGTTCGGCGCAGGTGCGGGTCTCGCCGTCGGGCTGGAGGATCGGGTCGTAGCCGAACCCGCCGCCGCCTTCGGGTGGTGGCGCAGGGTGCCGGTGAGGTGGCCCTCGACGACGCGCTCGGTGCCGTCCGGGAGGGCGAGCGCGGCGGCGCAGGCGAAGTGCGCGCCGCGGTGCTCGTCCGGGATGTCGCGGAGCTGGCCGAGGAGCAGGTCGAGGTTGGCCCGGTCGTCGCCGTGGCGGCCCGCCCAGCGCGCGGAGAAGATGCCGGGGCGCCGCCCATGACGTCCACGCAGAGGCCGGAGTCGTCGGCGACGGCGGGTGGCCGGTGGCGCGGGCCAGGGCGTGCGCCTTGAGGAGGGCGTTCTCCGCGAAGGTCACGCCGGTCTCCTTGACGTCCGGGACGTCCGGATACGCGTCGGCCCCGACGAGTTCGACGTCGAGGCCGGCTCCTTCGAGGATCGCGCGGAGTTCGGTGACCTTGTAGGTGTTGCGGGTGGCGAGGATCAGACGCGTCATGCGCCCGATTATCCGGGCGATCAGCCGGGGTGCAGACCTGGGTCAGCTCGCCGAGGGCGTCCCCGACCGGGCTGAGGTCGGGGTTCTCGCCGTCGTCGGCGGCGGTGCGGACGTTGCCGACCGCGCGGCGCAGATCGTCCAGGGCCTCGCCGACATCGGTGTTGTCGGTCTTGTCGTCGAGCTTGTCCATGTCCCGGTTGAGCGTGTCGAGGGCCCTGTCGACGCTGTCGGGGTCGGCGTCGCCGGACACCACGTCCTGGAGCTCGTCGACGTCCTTGGATATCTCGACGCCGAGCCGGGTGCAGTCGACGGCCTTGTCGACCGCGTCGCACCCGGTCAGCAGCGGCACGGCCAGGACGACGGCGGTGAAGACGCCCCGTACGGTGCCGCGGTGGGCGGCGGTGCGACGTTCGGCGGTGCGTTCCGCCGTACCGGACGTGGTCATGAACGGTTCCCTCCCCATGGATCACGTGTCGCCGATCGCGGATCACGTGTCGCGGACTCCCGGATCTCCGTGTTCCGGATCCGGCGTCCCCGTACCCGTCTAAACGCCGTCCGGGCGGCGAGGGTTGCCCGGACGGCGTCCGCGGTGGAGGGCGTCAGCCCGCCAGCGCCTCCCGCTGGGCGGCGGCCAGCGTGGCGCAGCCGTCGACGGCCAGGTCGAGCAGGGCGTTGAGTTCGTCGCGCGCGAAGGGTTCGGCCTCGGCGGTGCCCTGCACCTCGACGAAGCGGCCGTCACCGGTGCAGACCACGTTCATGTCGGTCTCGGCGCGTACGTCCTCCTCGTAGCACAGGTCGAGGGCGGGATGCCGCCGACGATGCCGACGCTGACGGCGGAGACGGTGCCGGTGAGCGGCTGGCGTCCGGCCTTGATGAGCTTGCGGCCCTGGGCCCAGCCGATGGCGTCGGCGAGGGCGACGTACGCGCCGGTGATGGCGGCGGTGCGGGTGCCGCCGTCGGCCTGGAGGACGTCGCAGTCGAGGACGACGGTGTTCTCGCCGAGCGCCTTGTAGTCGATGACGGCGCGCAGCGAGCGGCCGATGAGGCGGGAGATCTCGTGGGTACGGCCGCCGATCTTGCCGCGCACGGACTCGCGGTCGCCGCGGGTGTTGGTGGCGCGGGGCAGCATCGCGTACTCGGCGGTGACCCAGCCCTCCCGCTGCCCTTGCGCCAGCGGGCACGCCCTCGGTGACGCTGGCGGTGCACAGTACGCGGGTGTCGCCGAAGGAGACGAGGACGGAGCCCTCGGCGTGTTTGCTCCATCCGCGCTCGATGGTCACGGGCGGAGCCGGTCGGGAGTGCGGCCGTCGATACGAGACATGGGGCGAGCCTATCGGCACGGCGAAGGGCCCCGTTTCGGTGGGGAACGGGGCCCGAGGCCGGCCGCCGAGGGCGTCGGGCGTGCTACATCATGTCCTCGATCTCGGCGGCGATCGGGTCCGCGTCGGTGCCGATGACGACCTGGATCGCGGTGCCCATCTTGACCACTCCGTGGGCACCGGCGGCCTTCAGCGCGGCCTCGTCGACCAGGGAGGCGTCCGCGACCTCGGTACGCAGCCGGGTGATGCAGCCCTCGACCTCCTCGATGTTGTCGAGTCCGCCGAGCCCGGCGACGATCTTCTCAGCCTTGCTGGCCATGTCCACTCCTGATTTGTCTCGGCCCTTCGGCGATACCCGACGAGCGGTTTTCATACGTTAGTAGCGTTTAACCACGTTTGCACCAACTTCGCAGGCGTATGTCCACCGCCTGGCGAATGATGGCGATCACCCGGCGACGCAGTCCGGGTGAACACCGAACCGCATCAAAAGTGGTCTACACCAGTATGCGGCAAGGCCGGACCGAGGGCCGCCTGGAGGCACGGGGATGAGCACGGGGAAAACGGACACGACGGCCGCGGCGCACCGGAGTTGGGCCTCCGGGCTGTTCCAGGGGCTCCAGAAGATGGGGCGCTGCCTCCAGTTGCCGATCGCCGTGCTCCCCGCCGCCGGTCTGCTGGTCAGCCTGGGTAATCTCTGCTCCGCCTATCTGCACGGGCATTTCTGGGACAAGACGGCGTCGGTGCTCAGCAACGGCGGCACGGCCATTCTGGACGGCGCCTTCGGACTGCCCCTGCTGTTCTGCATCGGCGTCGCCATCGGATTCGCCAGGAAAGCGGACGGCTCCACCGCTCTGGCGGCGGTCGCGGGCTTCCTCGTCTACCACAACGTCCTGACCTCGTTTCCGGACAGCGACGGCAAACCGCAGAATCCCGGGTGCTCGGCGGCATTGTCATCGGGCTGCTGACGGCGGTGGTCTGGCAGCGCTTCCACCGCACCCGGCTGGTGGACTGGCTCGGCTTCTTCAACGGCCGCCGCCTGGTCCCCATCCTCATGGCGTTCCTGTGCGCGGTGCTCGGCGTGCTCTTCGGCCTGCTGTGGCAGCCGGTGGGCGACGCCCTCACGTCGTTCGCCAGGCACCTGATCGACCTGGGGTCCTGGGGAGCCGGCATCTTCGGCCTCGCCAACCGGCTGCTGATCCCGATCGGCATGCACCAGTTCCTGAACACCTTCTTCTGGTTCCAGGCGGGCGAGTTCCACAAGCCGGGGAGCGCCACGGTCCAGGGCGATCTGACCCGGTTCTTCGCGGGCGACCCGAGCGCGGGCAGTTCATGTCGGGCTTCTTCCCGGTGATGATGTTCGGGCTGCCCGCCGCGGCGCTGGCCATCGCGCACTGCGCCCGCCCCGAGCGCCGCAAGGAGGTGACGGGGCTGATGGTCTCGGTGGCGCTGACCTCCTTCGTCACGGGTGTGACGGAACCCTGGAGTTCTCCTTCCTCTTCGCGGCACCGCTGCTGTACGGGTGCACGCGCTGCTGACCGGCGCGGCCATGGCGATCACCTGGGCGCTGGGGTGCACGCGGGTTCAGCTTCTCCGCGGGGCTGATCGACTACGTGGTCAACTGGCATCTGGACACCAGGCCGTGGCTGATCGTGCCGATCGGCGCCTGTTTCGCCGCGGTGTACTACCTCGTGTTCCGGTAGTGATCACGGTCTTCGACCTGCCGACCCCGGGCGGGAGCCCGAGGCGGTGGAGACGGAACTCGAAAAGGACAACATCCGATAACGGTTCCGAGCTGACCTGGGCCTTCGAGGGGCTGTCGGCGGACGGCCAAGACCGGGTGGAAGTATGGATTCCTTCCACTCCTCCTGACGTGCTACAACAGGTCTACACCACTGAGTGGTTTAGACCACAAAGCGGGCTGTCCCCTTTATCCAAAGGCCCGCCGCACCAGGAGGAATCCTCGATGAGTTCGGCCACCGCAACGGCCGCCCCTGCCAGAAGCGGGGAGCCGGCTTTTCCAGGGTCTACAGAAGGTAGGCCGCAGCCTCCAGCTGCCGATCGCGGTCCTGCCCGCGGCGGGCATCCTGCTCCGCCTCGGCCAGGCGGACGTGCACGACAAGTTCCACTTCCCCGACAAACTCACCGCGGTCTTCGAAACGGCGGGCAACGCGCTCTTCTCGCAGCTGCCGCTGCTGTTCTGCATCGGTGTCGCGATCGGCTTCGCCAAGAAGTCGGACGGCTCCACCGCGCTCGCCGCGCTCGTCGGCTTCCTGGTCTACAAGAACGTCCTCACCGCCTTTCCCGTCGAGGACGCGGTGGTCCAGAAGGGCGCGGACATACCCGCGGTCTACAACGACCCCGGGTGCTCGGCGGCATCATCATGGGCCTGCTCTCCGCCGTGGTCTGGCAGAAGTACCACCGCACCAAGCTGGTGGACTGGCTCGGCTTCTTCAACGGCCGTCGGCTCGTCCCGATCCTCATGGCGTTCATCGGCACCCTCCTCGGCATCTTCTTCGGCCTGGTCTGGGAGCCCATCGGTGACGGCATCACCAACTTCGGCGAGTGGATGACCGATCTGGGCTCCGGCGGCGCCGCGATCTTCGGCCTGGTCAACCGCGCGCTGATCCCCATCGGCATGCACCAGTTCGTCAACACCGTGGCCTGGCAGCAGATCGGCTCGTTCACCGACGCCTCGCACGCCGTCTGGCACGGCGACCTGAACCGCTTCTTCCACGGCGACCCGACCGCCGGGCAGTTCATGACCGGCTTCTTCCCGATCTTCATGTTCGGCCTCCCGGCCGCCGCGCTCGCCATCGCGCACTGCGCCCGCCCCGAGCGCCGCAAGGCCGTGCTGGGCATGATGATCTCGCTGGCGCTGACCTCGTTCGTGACCGGTGTCACCGAGCCGATCGAGTTCTCGTTCATGTTCATCGCCCCGCTGCTGTACGGGATCCACGCGGTGCTCACCGCCGCCTCGATGGGCATCACCTGGGCGCTGGGCGCCCACGACGGCTTCAGCTCTCGGCCGGGTTCATCGACTACGCGCTCAACTGGAGCCTCGCCACGAAGCCTTGGCTGATCATCCCGATCGGGCTGGTCTTCGCGGCGATCTACTACTTCCTGTTCCGGTTCGCGATCCTCAGTTCAACCTGGCCACTCCGGGCCGGGAACCCGAGGAGGAGGTCGAGGACCTCACCAAGGCGTAGGCCGTACGGCTGTCAGGACCCGGGCCGTACGGGCAGCACAGCGAGGCCCCGGAACCGCATCGGTTCCGGGGCCTGCGCGTGCTACAGCTCGTACACCGCGCCGGACTTCGCCAGCTCGACCGGGCCGTCGAAGACGGCCTGCGCGTCGCGCTGGTTGATCTGCGGATCGGTCCACGGCGGGATGTGCGTGAGCACCAGCGCGCCGACCCCGGCGCGCCGGGCGTGCTCCCGGCCTGGGTGCCGTTGAGGTGCACCTCGGGGATGTCCTCCTTGCCGTCGGTGAACGCGGCCTCGCACAGGAAGAGATCGGCGCCGGTGGCGAGCCGGTCGAGGGCCGCGCAGGGCCCGGTGTCGCCGGAGTACACCAGCGACCGGCCGCCGTGCTCGATCCGGAAGCCGTACGCCTCCACCGGGTGGCAGACCCGGGCGGCGCGCACCGTGAAGGGCCGATCTCCACGGGTCCGGGGTGAGCGTGCGGAAGTCGAAGACCTCCCGCATGCACTTCTCGTCGGGTACGTCGTCGTAGGCCGTGACCAGTCGGCGTTCGGTGTCCTCGGGCCCGTAGACCGGGATCACGTCGGCGCGACCGCCCTCGTGGCGGTAGTAGCGCGCCACGAAGTACCCGCACATGTCGATGCAGTGGTCGGCGTGGAGATGGGAGAGCAGGATGGCGTCGAGGTCGTAGAGACCGCAGTGGCGCTGCAACTCGCCAAGGGCGCCGTTGCCCATGTCGAGGAGCAGCCTGAAGCCGTCGGCCTCCACGAGGTAACTGGAGCAAGCCGATTCCGCGGACGGGAACGACCCCGAGCATCCGACGACGGTGAGCTTCATGGAGCAGGAACCTCCTCGGGGGTCCCCATGCCGAAGGCCATGGGCGGGTGCGGGTCATGCGGTGACCCTGAGCGTAAGGCGCGAAAGCCCTGGTCGCTCCTCCGCGGACCCGCGTTGTGGGCGGAATCACCAGGACGGCGGCCGTCCGCCGAACGCCGCCGCCCCAGGGCCCCGCCGGTGAACGGCGAGGGCCGCGCCGGCCCCGGCGCGGCCCCTGGTACCGCGTGCGACACGGCCCGCTCCCGCCCGCGGGCGGGTACGGTCCGCGGTCCCGCCCCGGCCGTCAGGCCCAGAGCTGGCCGTGCAGCGCGGCGATGGCCTCCTCGGTGGTGGCGGCGGTGTAGACGCCGGTCGAGAGGTACTTCCAGCCGCCGTCGGCGACCACGAAGACCACGTCGGCGCTCTCGCCCGCCCGCTCGGCCTTGCGGGCGACGCCGAGCGCCGCGTGCAGCGCGGCGCCGGTGGAGACGCCCGCGAAGATGCCCTCCTCGGCGAGGAGTTCGCGGGTGCGGGCCACGGCGTCCTCGGAGCCGACCGAGAAGCGGGTGGTCAGCACGGACTCGTCGTACAGCTCGGGGACGAAGCCCTCGTCGAGGTTGCGCAGGCCGTAGACGACGTCGTCGTAGCGGGGTTCGGCGGCGACGACGCGGACGCCGGGGACGTGCTCGCGCAGGTAGCGGCCGACGCCCATCAGGGTTCCGGTGGTGCCCAGGCCCGCCACGAAGTGGGTGATGGAGGGCAGGTCGGCGAGGATCTCGGGGCCGGTGGTGGCGTAGTGGGCGCCGGTGTTGTCCGGGTTGCCGTACTGGTAGAGCATCACCCAGTCCGGGTGCTCGGCCGACAGCTCCTTGGCGACGCGCACCGCGGTGTTGGAGCCGCCCGCGGCGGGCGAGGAGATGATCTCGGCGCCCCACATGGCGAGCAGTTGGCGGCGTTCCTCGCTGGTGTTCTCCGGCATGACGCAGACGATGCGGTAGCCCTTGAGCCGGGCGGCCATGGCCAGCGAGATGCCGGTGTTGCCCGAGGTGGGTTCGAGGATGGTGCTGCCCGGCGTCAACCGGCCGTCCTTCTCGGCCTGTTCGATCATGTGGAGCGCGGGCGGTCCTTGATCGAGCCGGTGGGGTTGCGGTCCTCCAGCTTCGCCCAGATACGGACCTCGGAGGAGGGCGACAGGCGCGGCAGCCGTACCAGCGGGGTGTTGCCGACAGCGGCGAGCGGGCTGTCGTACCGCATCAGCGCCGGCCGGAGGGGTGGCCGCGGGGCCGGAGCCGCCCGCGACGGCGGGCAGGATGGTGACGCTGTCGCCGTCGGTGAGCTTGGTGGCGACGCCGTCGATGAAGCGCACGTCCTCGTCGTTGAGGTAGACGTTGACGAAGCGGCGCAGCTCGCCGCCCGCGGACGCGTCGATCAGCCGCTCCTTGATGCCCGCGTGCCGGGTGTCGAGGTCGGCGAACAGCTCGGCGAGGGTGCCTCCGCTGCCCTGTACGGCCTTCTCGCCGTCGGTGTAGGTGCGGAGGATGGTCGGGATGCGGACCTCGATGGCCATGAGTGGGCTCCTGTGGGAGGGCGGGGAACAGCGGTGGCCGCGCGGCGGCGCGCGGGGCCGCGGCGGACCGGCGCGGCGGCGGTCAGTCCGCGGCGCGGCGCGGACACATCGCGCTGGCGAGGCGGCACAGGTCGACGTGCAGCCGCGCCACGAGCAGGGTGCCCGGCGTCTTCTCGCTCACGTCGTGGAGAACCATGCGGTCATCGTATCGATTCCCGTCCCGCCCGCCGGAGGACCGTCCCGGCATTCGGGCTGATCACGACCGGTGAGTGAGACGTGGTGCGCGCCGGGTCAGTACGCGGCGACGACCCGGACCTCCTCCTCGGTGACCTCGCCGTCGACGATCCGGAACGAGCGGAACTGGAAGGGCCCGGCCTGGTCGGTGTCGGCGGTGGAGACCAGGACGTAGTGAGCGCCCGGTTCGTTCGCGTAGCTGATGTCCGTGCGCGAGGGTACGCCTCGGTCGCGGTGTGCGAGTGGTAGATGACCACGGGTTCCTCGTCCCGGTCGTCCAGCTCCCGGTAGAGCTTGAGCAGGTCGCCGGAGTCGAACTCGTAGAACGTGGGGAACGGGCCGCGTTGAGCATCGGGACGAAGCGCTCCGGGCGGTCGCCGCCCGCCGGGCCCGCGACGACGCCGCACGCCTCGTCGGGGTGGTCGGCGCGGGCGTGCTCGACGATCCGGTCGTACAGCTCCTGGGTGATGGTCAGCATGGCGACAGGATAGAAACGGGCTCCGGATCGTGAGATCCGGAGCCCGTTCGGCGAGATGTCGCGGCTACTGCTCGGTGTAGGCGCGGGGTGCGGCCCCGTTCTCGGCGACACCGCTGCGCGACGGCCGGGTCGCGCTGCTTCTTGAGCAGCCAGCCAACGCCCATGACCACGGCCCACCCGGCGCCGACGTACAGCGAGACCCGGGCGTCCTTGTCGTACGCGATGATCCCGGTGACGAAGAGCAGGCAGAAGATGGCCACCCAGCTGAAGACCGCGCCGCCGGGGCGGGGAAGGACGAGGCGGGCAGCCGGCCGGAGACGACGGCCTTGCGGTAGCGGATATGGCTGATGAGGATCATCATCCAGGCCCAGATACCCGCGGCGGTGGAGACCGAGGTGATGTACTCGAACGCCTTCTCCGGGATGATGTAGTTGAGGATCACGCCGATCCCCATCAGGCCCGCGGACAGCGTCACGGCGATGGCCGGGGACTTGCGGGCGTTGAGGGTGCCCAGCAGCCTCGGAGCCTCGCCGTTGCCCGCCAGGTCGCGCAGCATGCGGCCGGTGGAGTACA
Organism: Streptomyces sp. M19; assembly: GCA_038070365.1. GTDB lineage: Bacteria > Actinomycetota > Actinomycetes > Streptomycetales > Streptomycetaceae > Streptomyces. The sequence goes on from JAMYWE010000001.1 coordinate 3,365,590, forward strand.
TACCGGAGTTGCACGAGGACAGCGCGGCGGTCAGCACGACGAAGTTGATGATGCCCGCGGCGAGCGGGATGCCCATCTTCGAGAAGCCGTGCACGAAGGGCTCTCCCCGCGGAGAACTCCGTCCAGTTCACCACCGACAGCAGCACGATCAGGGAACCGACGTAGAAGATGATGATGCGCCACGGCAGCGTGTTGATCGCCTTGGGCAGGGTCTTCTCGGGTCCTGCGACTCCGCCGCGGTGACGCCGACCAGTTCGACGGCGATGTAGGCGAACATCACGCCCTGGAGGGTCATCAGGCTGTCGCCGATGCCGTTGGGGAAGAAGCCGCCGTGTGAGGAGAGGTTCGAGGGGTCGCGGTGTCGCCGGCCTCGGAGAAGCCGAGCGTGAGCACGCCGAGTCCGATGACGATCATGCCGATGATCGCGGTGACCTTGATCATCGAGAACCAGAACTCGACCTCGCCGAAGATCTTCACCGAGATCAGGTTCACGCCGAACAACACCACGAGGAAGACCAGGGCGCTGATCCACTGGGGAATGTCGGGCCACCAGTAATGGATGTAGATGGCGGCGGCGGTCAGCTCGGCCATGCCGGTGACCACCCACAGCAACCAGTACGTCCAGCCGGTCACGTAGCCGAAGAACGGACCGATGAATTCACGCGCGTACTCGGCGAACGACCCGGTGACCGGCCGGTAGAGCAGCAGTTCACCGAGGGCTCTCATGATGAAGAAGATCACGACGCCCGCCAGGGCGTACATGAGAATGATGCTCGGACCGGCCTTGGCGATGTTCGCCCCGGCACCCATGAAGAGACCGACGCCGATGGCACCGCCGATGGCGATCATCTGGACCTGGCGACTGCCCAGTCCGCGTTCGTATCCCTCGCCGGGGACGTCCGCGGCGGGCCCGCCGTTTTCGCTGGGCGAGTCGACCTGCGCTGAGGTCATGAGTGGTGCGCCTTTCATCCATTGCGACCTGAACCGCTGTCGCGGTCGTGAAGATTTATCACGCTCGCAACACCACGCCACAGAGGCGCCTGCGGCCCGCTTCGCCCGATATAGACGGACAAAGGGCAGCCAAAATTACAAAGAAACCGCGATGGTGACCCGATCGTTATCCGGACTTGAGGCAACTCTGAGCGAACTCTGCCCCTTCGTACAGATGTCAGGGCAACAACGTCTCGATGAGGGTCTCCTGAAGCCCGCCGAGCCAGAAGTACGCCATGACCATCGGCTTGCGGGGTCGGAGTCCGGCAGCCCGAGCAACTCGCCGCCGTCGGCGTCGTCGGAGACGTCGAGCCGGGTGCCGATGGCCAGCCGCAGGTCGTTCAGCGCGCCCAGCCACCGCCGGGAGGCGTCGGCGTCCAGCTCCAGGACGACCGTACCGGCGGAGTCGGGATCCGGGAGAGCGCGTCCAGGCCGCGCACCACCGCGAGGGCGTCCTCGCGCTTACGGGTCCGCAGGTCGTTCTCGGTGAAGCGGCGGAACTCGGCCGAGGCCGCCCGCGCCCGCTCCTCCTCCTCGCCGTCGGGCGCCACGTCGGGGCCGCCGTAGGCGTCGGGGAAGAGCCGGGCCAGCGCCGGGTCGGCGGGCGGTTCGCTGGGGCCCTCGGCGAAGATCGCGTCCAGCGGGTCGCCGCCGTCGGCCGGCTCCTCGCCGGGGCCGATCAGTTCCATCAACTGGACGGCGAGGCTGCGCAGGATGGAGACCTCGACCTCGTCGAGCGTGACGGCAGCGCCGCCGCCGGGCAGCGGTTCGAAGTGTCCCGACATCAGCGCTCCTGCTGAAGGGTCGCCCACAGGCCGTAGCCGTGCATCGCCTGCACGTCGCGCTCCATCTCCTCGCGGCTGCCGCTGGAGACGATCGCGCGGCCCTTGTGGTGCACGTCCAGCATCAACTGGTGTGCCTTGTCCTTGGAGTAGCCGAAGTACGCCTGGAAGACATAGGTCACGTAGCTCATGAGGTTGACCGGGTCGTTGTGCACCACGGTGACCCAGGAACGTCGGGTTCCGGCACCACCGAGGGTGCCTCGCTCGACTCCGGACGTTCGATCTCCACGGGTGCGACGCTCACGCAGGCTCCATCGTTCGCTTCTCGCCTCCATGCTGCCACTGCGTGAGCACCGTCGCACAAATCGGCCGCCAGAAATCGTCACTCTGACGAGTAAGGGCGGTAGCATCATCAACCATGAACACTGCGGACTTGGGGCTGCCGGTGGATGTGCCGTCGACGGCACTCTTCACCGACCGGTACGAACTGACGATGCTGCGGGCCGCCCTCCAGGCGGGCACCGCCGACCGCCACTCCGTCTTCGAGGTCTTCACCCGCCGGTTGCCCGAGGGGCGCCGCTACGGGGTCCTCGCGGGCACCGGCCGGGTCCTGGACGCGGTGGAGAACTTCCGCTTCGACACCGACGTTCTGGACTTCCTCGCCGACCACCACGTGGTGGACGACCTGACCCTGAACTGGCTGGCCGACTACCGCTTCCGCGGCGACATCTGGGGCTACCCGGAGGGCGAGGTCTACTTCCCGGCTCCCCGTCATGCGCGTGGAGGGCAGCTTCGGCGAGGCCGTGCTGCTGGAGACGGTGATCCTGTCGATCCTCAACCACGACTCGGCGGTGGCCGCCGCCGCCTCCCGGATGGCCGTCGCGGCGGGCGGCAGGCCGCTGATGGAGATGGGCGCCCGGCGCACCCACGAACTGGCCGCCGTCGCCGCGTCCCGCGCCGCCTACCTGGGCGGCTTCTCCAGCACCTCCGACCTCGCCGCCGGATTCCGCTACAACATCCCGACCGTCGGCACCAGCGCCCACGCCTTCACCCTGCTCCACGACAACGAGCGCGACGCCTTCCGCGCCCAGGTCGAGGCGCTCGGCGGCGACACCACGCTGCTGGTGGACACCTACGACGTCGCCGCCGCGGTCCGGGCCGCCGTGGAGGTCGCCGGGCCCAAGCTGGGCGCCGTGCGGATCGACTCCGGCGACCTGCTGCTGCTCGCCCACCGGGTCCGGCAGCAGCTGGACGAGCTGGGCGCCGAGCACACCCGGATCGTGGTCACCAGCGACCTCGACGAGTACGCCATCGCCTCGCTGGCCGCCGCGCCCGTGGACGCGTACGGGGTCGGCACCCAGCTGGTCACCGGCAGTGGCCACCCGACCTGCTCGATGGTCTACAAGCTGGTGGCCCGCGCCGACGGCACCGGGCCGGGCACCGGGGAGCTGCGGCCGGTCGCCAAGCGCTCGCAGGGCGGCAAGACCTCCGTGGGCGGCCGCAAGTGGGCCGCGCGGCGGCTGGACGCGGACGGGTGGCCGAGGCCGAGGTGGTCGGCAGCGGCCCGGTGCCGCCGGGGCTGGCCGACCGCCAGCTGCTGGTGGAGCTGGTGCGCGGCGGCGAGATCGTCGGCCGCGAGCCGCTGGACGCCGCGCGCGAGCGGCACGTGCGGGCGCGCGCGGGCTGCCGCTGTCGGCGACCCAGCTCTCGCGCGGCGAACCGGTCATTCCGACGGAGTACGCCTGAGTCGCCTCCGCGCGCCCGGCGGGAGGCGTACGGCCCCGAGGGAGGGAAAGGGTGCCTCGGGGAAAGGAGTACAGGTGAGAGGCGGGGCGGCGACGGCCGAGCGCCCACTCCCGCAATCAGTCCCGAGTCTCTACCCTCGGTCACATCCATTCGCATCGGGGCCAGCCGCACCCCGGTCCAGTCCGTCCCCAGCCGGAAGGCGCGCGCCATGCACCGGGCACTGATCGTTGTCGATGTCCAGAACGACTTCTGCGAGGGCGGCAGCCTCGCGGTCGCGGGCGGCGCGGACGTCGCCGCCGCGATCACCGATCTCATCGGGGAGGCCACCCCGGTTACCGGCACATCGTGGCCACCCGTGACCGCCACATCGACCCGGGCGACCACTTCTCGGCGGAGCCCGACTACGCCACAGCTGGCCGCGCACTGCGTGGCGGGCACCGAGGGTCGGCTTCCACCCCAACTTCGCGCCCGTGATCGCCTCGGGCGCCGTGGAGGCGGTGTTCGACAAGGGGACGTACGCGGCGGCGTACAGCGGCTTCGAGGGCGCCGACGAACACGGCGTACCGCTGGCCCGCTGGCTGACCGTGCACGACGTGACCGAGGTCGACGTGGTCGGCATAGCCACCGACCACTGCGTACGGGCCACCGCGCTGGACGCGCGGCGGGCGGGTTCCGCACCCAGGTGCTGCTGGACCTGACGGCCGGGGTGGCCGAGGAGTCGACGCAGCGGGCGCTGGAGGAGATGCGCGAGGCGGGCGTGGAGCTGACCGGCAAGCCGGTCGTCTGAGACCGGCGCCTCAGGCCCCGGAAGGGCTGGAGGCGCCCAGGGCCGGGGTCTGAGCAGGGCCGCGATCGGGTGCCACAGCTCCCGCTCGTCGTCGGGGGCGGTGCGCCAGACCAGCCCGTCGGGGTGGTGCAGCACGGCCGTGACCTCGTCGGGCGTCGGAGGTTCGCTGTTGCCGCGCAGGTAGACCGCGCGGAGCCCAGGTTGCGCAGCCTGGTCAGGGCGCGCTGCCGGTTCGCGGCGTGCACCAGCACCCGGATCGGGCGCTCCCGCCGGGCCGGCGGCCAGGGGCGGGGCAGCGTGAGTGCGACGATCACGCTCCCGCCCGGCAGCTTGACGAATCCTCCGTAGGCCATGGTGCTCTTTTCCGTAGTCCGCTCGTTCCCGTAAGACCGGGTGTCAATAAGAAGGTCGTAGTCGCATCTAACGCGAACGGCCGCCGCCCGCTAGTGGGCGACGGCCGTTACGTCTTTGACCTGCGATGACTCCGTTCAGTGAGCGGACGGACCCACCTTGACCTTGATCGTCGAGCCGGTGGGGCTCTCCCGGTGATCGTTATCCGGGTGTTGGTGTCAGTAACTTTCACGCCACCCGTGGGGTTCGTCTCGTCGTAGTACGAGCCCCGGTGGTCGTCGAAGACGGAGACGCCGCGCTTGCCCGGGACCTTCGTCGCGGCACCGTCCTGGTGGAGGGTGAAGCCGTCGGTCCGGTAGCGGCTGAACGTCGAGTCGTACGCCTGGACGCGGTTGCGCATCGTCGTGCCGTCCGACCACTTCTCGGCCTCCGGGTGCGCGTCGACCGGGAGGATCTGCCCGCTGCCGGGGTGGACGCCGACGTTGTTGTCCGGCTGCGAGGTGTCCCACTGCCAGATCAACAGGCCGTTCTGGTACGGGAAGTGCTCGACCCAGTCCGGACGGGCGGACGCCCAGCCGAAGTTGTACGGGCCGGTCCTCAGCGTCGTGTCGTAGCTGACGTACTGCCGGTTCTCGGCGATGTAGTACTGCGGGTAGTCCTCGGTGAAGGACTGGCCGACGCGCGAGAAGCCGTCCGCCGTCCAGCCGTTGTCGTCGCCCTCGGCGCCGTCGGTGAACAGCGGCTGTCCGTCGGCGGTCAGGGTGATCGCGTCCGCCGCGAAGCCCTTCTGGGCCACGCCGCCGTCGGTCTGGTAGCGGAACCGCAGGTCGACCTGCTGCCCCGCGTAGGCGTCGAGCGGGAACGAGAGCTTCTTGTACGCGCCGGAGGTGCCGGTCAGCGCGGGCCGGTCGCCCGCGTCGCGCGGGATGGCCGCGCCGTCCGCGGTGCCGTCCAGCGGCGTCCAGTTGGCGCCGCCGTCGGTGGAGACCTCGGCGTAGAGGTAGTCGTAGTTCTCCTCGATGTCCCACCAGCCCTGGAGGTCCAGCGTGGCCTTCGAGACGCCGGTGAGGTCGACCGGGCGGGCGAGGGTGTTCTTCAGGTCGTCGCCCATGCCGCTCCACCACTGCCTGGAGCCCTCGGCGGGCGCGACGATCTCGGTGGTGACGGCCTTCTCGGGCAGTTCGACCACGAGCGCCTGCGGCTCTCGGTGTTGTACTCGGCGACCCCGAGGGTGTGCTTCGAGGCGGTCGCGGCCTTGGCCTTGTCGTAGTCGAGCCAGCCGAGTTGCAGCTTGTCCCAGGCGCTGAGGTCGCCGGGCAGGTCGCCGATGGCGTCCTCGCCGGTGCCCAGCCACGAGCCGGAGGACATCAGCGACCAGAAGGCGACGTTGGACTCGCCCTCGCCGGTGGTGTCGTACTCGTCGGGCAGGCCCAGGTCGTGGCCGTACTCGTGGGCGAAGACGCCGAGTCCGCCGTTCTCGGGCTGCATGGTGTAGTCGCCGACCCAGACGCCGGTGTCGCCGATCTGGGTGCCGCCGGCCTTGTTGTCGTCCGGGCCGGTGCTGCCCGCGTCGCTGCCGTACGCGTACCAGCGGTGCGCCCAGATGGCGTCCTCGCCCTGCGCGCCGCCGCCCGCGGACTCGTCCTCGCCCGCGTGCACGATCTGGAAGTGGTCGATGTAGCCGTCCGGCTCGTCGAAGTCGCCGTCGCCGTCGTGGTCGTAGCGGTCCCACTGGTCGTACTGGGCCAGGTCCGCCGCGATGTCGGCGTCCGAGCGGCCCGCGGCCTCCTGGTCCGCCACCCACTGGTTCACGCCGTCGCGGATCAGGTCCCAGGCGTTGGCGCAGTTGGTGTCGCCGCAGTAGTTGGAGCCGTAACGGGCCTCGTTGTAGTCGACCTTGACCCAGTCGGAGACCTCGCCCTCGACCGAGTAGCGGCCCGAGGACTGCTTCTCGTAGTACTTCTTCAGGGACTCCTTGCCCTTGGCGTCCGAGAAGTACAGGTCCTGGAAGTGCTGTTGGTCGTAGTCCGCCTGCCAGGCGGTGCTGTTGTCCCGCGCGCGGTCCGGCTCGGCGATGGTGTTGTGCGCCGGGCCCGGCTCGCCGCCGTACTTCGTCACCGGCTCCTCGGGCCCGTCGGGGCCGTCCGGTCGTACGTCGTCGTGTCGTCGACCTTGTCGCCGAACTCGACGAGGATCGTGAAGATCTTGTCGGTCTTCTCCGGGTCAGTTCGACGTACTTGCCCTTGCCGAGCCTGACCACGTCCGAGGCGCCGCGCCGCTGGGCGGTGGCGTCGCCGGACATCACCCGGCGCAGCGCCGCGTCGCGCCGCGCCTCCTGCTGCTCGGAGTAGGGGCCGGGCAGGTCGTGCTCCACGTGCTGCCGTGCCGGGTCCTGGCGCGCTACGCGCGAAGATGACGCGCCGTCGGCCTGGGCGGGCACGGCGGTCAGGGCCGTGGCACCGAGCGCGACCACCACGGTGGCTATCGCGGCCGGTCTGTGGGCCCTCCGCTGTCTGTCCACTTTTGAACCTCCCTGTCATGCACAGTGCGCACATTTGACCGGAGTGACAGAAGAAAAGACAGACCTTGACGTGGGCTCCTGGGGCCACGTACGTTGCCGGTTCCCGGATCACCGGATACCGAACGGCAACGGGCGCGTGCTTCCCGCCAGTTGAAACATCCCGTGATTCCGTGCGCCCCCATGCAACGGCACCGTGTGTTAGGTCACGCTTACCAGCCGTTCCTCAAGGGCACTCAGGACCGTAGAGTCATTTTGCTGTGCACATCAGCGCGACTCTTGCCCCTGCATATCGATGCCTTGAGGACGGATCCTGCTATGCCGAGTCCGACTCCTGCACAGCTCGCCTATGGTTCGGCCACGGTCGTGTTCTCGACTTTGCCATGTTGCTGCTGTCCCAGACCCGTTCGGGGTGGGGTGGCCGTCATCACGCTGGCCGGCCTCGTCCTCGGACTCTCGTCGCCGTCACCGTCCCGGTCCCCGTGCCCAGCGCGGGAGCCGCGCCGCCCAGGGCGGCCCGCCGCCCCGTCACCGGCCGCGGTTCCGCACGCCGAGGGCCAGGCGGCGCACGCACCGGCCACTCCCGCGCCCACGCCGAGTCGTTGGGCACCCGGGTGGGCGAGCACTCACTGCACGGCTGACGCCCGCTCACGGCCCGGCCCCTGACCCCGGCCGGGTCCCGCGAGCCTCGTCACACGGCGGAGACCACCACGGTCCTGGCCGCCTTGTCGTGCAGGCACTGGTGGAACGGCCGGTCCCGCAGCTGCCAGAGCACGTTGCACAGCCAGAAGAGCGTGCCCACCAGCGCCCAGCACAGCGTGCCCGGCAGGGCGTACACGGCGGCGCGCGACCAGCCCTGGCGCCCCGGCACATCACCGTCCGCCAGCATCGCCACCCGAATCCGCAGGGCCTTCTTGCCGAGCGTCTGACCGCTACGCGCGAGCAGCGCGCCCTCGTAGAGGAAATACGTCACGAACGTGATCACCGCGGACACCACCACGGCCGAGGTGTCCTGCTCCCCGGGTGGTCCATCGAGTAGCGCAGCGCGCCGGTCGCGCTCAGCGCCACCGTCCAGATGACGCCGAGCGGGATCAGGTCGACCAGCCGCGCCGCGAAGCGCTGCCCGGGGTGGCGAGGGGCGGCATGCCCACCGGGACGACGGGGTCTCGTGCGGCGACCGCGGGTCGGGACTCATATGCCGATTACATCAGCAGTGCTCACCCACGCGGAAGTTGGTGCTCAGACGGGCGCCGAGACGACGACGGTGCGGGCCGCCTTGTCGTGCAGGCACTGCCGGTACGGCCGGTCCCAGGTACACCACAACACGTTGACCAGCCAGAAGACGAAGCCGCAGCAGGGCACGATCTCCGGCAGCGCGTAGACGCCCGCCCGCATCCAGCCGGGCGAACCGGACGGCACCCGGCCGTCGTCGAGCATCGCGACCCGGATCCGCGTCAGCCGCTTGCCGACGGTCTGGCCGCTGGTCGTCAGCATGATCCCTCGTAGAGGAAGTACACGATGGCGTACACGATCGTGATGACGGTCGACTTGTCGACGTCCTCGGCGGGTTGTAGCCCCCATGGCCAGGCTCATGACGACGCTCACCGGGATGCCGATGATCAGCCCGTCGACGATCCGGGCGAGCAGCCTGCGGCCCAGCGATGCCAGCGGGGCATCCCGGGAAGCGGCCCGCCGGAGCCGTACGGGTCGCCGGGTCCGTACGGATGGCCGGACCCGTACGGGTCGCCGGGGCCCGCGGGTCGCCGTCCGGGGTGCCGTACGGGGCGGAGCCGCCGGGGTCGCCCGGCGGGTGCGGGTGCCGCCCACGGGGTGCCGTTCTGGGGTGAGCCGCCCCTGGGGCACCGCCGTACTCGTCGGGACCGGGCGTCGGCTGGTCGGTGCTCATGGCCCGAGTCGACCCCGGGGCCGGGCCGCCGCATCCGGCGCGTGCCGTTCGGGCGAACCGCTGGTCCGTACGAACGGCCGCCGCGCCGGGTCGCGGTGGTCCGCCCGGCCGCGCGGGCTCAGTCCTCCGAGGCGACGAAGGTGTGGGCCGCCTTGTCGTGCCAGCACTGCCGCCAGGGGCGGTCGAACAGGCACCACAGCACGTTCACGACACCGACGACCAGCACGCCGAGCACGCCGTACACCAGCCAACGGCGCAGCGCGGCACCGAAGGAGGGCTGTCGTGCCCCTCGATGTCCAGCGTCCGCAGTCCGCACAGCCTCTTGCCCAGCGTGCGGCCCCACTTGGCGGTCGGCAGCGCCTCGTAGAGCACGCCGACGACGAGCAGCACGGCGAGGACGACGCCGAGGTACGCGCTCGTCGTGCCGTCGAGCAGGTAGACCGTCACGGTCTCGCCGGTCTGCTTGGCCTGGTCCACCTTCTCGTCGATGTGGTCGCTCGCCTTCGACCACAGCGGGAACGCGACCGCGCCCACGACGGCGCCGAGGACGGCGGTGTCGATCAGCCGCGCGAGGAAGCGGCGGCCGAGCGCGGCGGACGGCCCTGCGCCTGCGCGGCCCGGAGGAACGGGTTGTCGACCGGCGGCTTCCACGGGATGACGCCCTCGGGACCGCCGGGGCCCTGCGGTCCGGGCGCCTGGGATCCGGGCGCCTGCGGTCCGGCGGGGACCTGCTGTCCGGGGCCTGCTGACCGGGGCCTGCTGACCGGGGCCTGCTGTCCGGCGGCGGGGGCGCGGCCTGAGGCGCCTGCGGGAACGGGGCCGCCTGGTGGCCCCAGCCCTGCGAGGCGCCGCCGTGCGGAGCGCCGCCCTGCGCCGGGATGTTCGGGGCGGGCGGGGCCGGGGTCCGGGCCGGGGCTGCGGGGGCGCGGCGGGCGGCGGGTCTCACGTCCGACGGCGCGGATCGACAGCGTGCCGTCGCTCCGGCCGCCCTTGCCCTCCTCTTCGGGCGAGCGGAGCGAGAGGTGCCGGGCTGCCGGGCGGGTCCGCGGGCGGCATCCCGGCCGCCGGGGCAGGGCCGGGCTCTGCCGGGACGGCGGCAGCGAAGCCTGCGGGGACTGGGCGGCCTGCGGCGGAAGCGGCGCGGACGGCGGTGCCGCGGGCGGCTGCTGGGGCGGCAGCGGCTGCGCGGACCGCTGCCGCGCGGGGCCCTGGCCGCCGGCGCCGCGCCGCCGGAGGCGCGCAGCGTCATCGTGCCGTCGCCCGGACCGCGCGGCGGAAGGTGCTCGGGCGGTCGGTGACCGGGCCGCCCGTGGGCGCGCCGGGGCCGGACGCGGGCGGCGCGGGTCGGGGACCGCGGGGCGGCGGCGTCCCCGGACCGCCGGAGCCCAGGAGACACGGCGGTCCTGCTCGCCACCGAAACCGCCCTGCCGGGAGGCGTCGGCCTGCCACGCCGACGCCGCCCCGGCCGGGCGCCGTGCAGCCGCCGCGGGTCGTCCCAGTCGGCGGCGGGCGCGGAACTCGCGGGCGGCAGCCCGCCGGGCGGCATCGGGCCCGCCGGGCGGGGCCCGGCGTCGCGGCCGCTCCGGGCGCCGGACGTACGGCGTCACGGGTGCCGTCCCCGGTCACGTCCATCTCGCCGCGCGGCCTGAGTTCGGGCAGCGCGCCGCCGGCGGACTCCTGGGGCGGCGGCCCTCGTCGAGGAACATCGGCCCGGTCTCCTCCGGCACCGCGGCCGTCACCTGCGTGTGGACGACGCCGGGCGGCGGCGCGGGCATGGACTCGCCCTCGCGGGCGCGGGGCGGCTGGTGCCGGGGACCCACGCCGCACCGTTCCAGTACCGGATGTAATTCGGAATGGACGGATCCGGATAGAAGCCGGGAAGGAGCTGCCTTCCGCTGATCCTGAGGTAGGGGAACTCATGATCTTTGATGTCCCGTATCTGCTCGGCCGTGCTGTGCTGCGCCGCGCCCGTGCGGTGCGCCGCGGTGTGTAGGGGGCTTGTCAGTGTGCCGCAGTTGTGTCGTACCGCGACACGGCAGTGGCGCACTCAGGTCTACCAGAACGGTTGGGAACCCGCGTTTGTCCCGCGGTGGCGCCACTCTCCCGTGCGAGGGCCCACGCTGACCCGCCCCATGAGGACCCCCGATGGAAAAAATTCAAATTGCCTGCCCGAAGTCGCGTAATGGTACGGCCACCTCCGTGTCTCAACCGGTGTGGCCCCGCCCAGGGCACACCGAACAGAGAGGGCGCATGATGCGGATTCACACCGTCGTGGAGCGAGAGCTGGAGATGAACCTGGTGCTGGCGCCCGAGCGCGGCATCCCCGTTCCGGCCCGGCTGACCTACCGCACCCAGGACCCGTACGCCGTGCACGTCACCTTCCACATCGGCTCCGAGGCGCCCGTGGACTGGACGTTCGCGCGTGAGCTGCTGGTGGAGGGGTGTTCCGGCCGTGCGGGCAGGGCGACGTACGGATCTGGCCGACGCGGACCGAGGGCGCACCCTGGTCTGCCTGGCGCTGACCTCCCGGACGGCGAGGCCCTGCTGGAGGCCCCGGCGTCGGCGGTCTCCGCGTGGCTGGAGCGGACGCTGCGGGTGGTGCCGCCGGGGTCCGAGCACGAGCAGGTGGACGTGGACGACGCGCTCGGTGAGCTACTGGCGCACATGCCCTGCGAGACGCCCTGGCCGGGCGAGGAGGCGGAGGGGTGAGGCCGCCGGTGCGTGAGCGGACCACGACGACCGCGCCCGGTCGGAACACCCAGCCTGCGCGGAACACCTCGCCCGGTCAGAACACCTTGCCGGGGTTGAGCAGCCCCAGCGGGTCGAAGAGCTGCTTGACGCCGCGCTGGAGTTCCACCGCGACCGGGCCCAACTCCCGGGCCAGCCAGTCCTTCTTGAGCAGACCCACGCCGTGTTCGCCGGTGATGGTGCCGCCCAGCTCCAGACCCAGCGCCATGATCTCGTCGAAGGACTCGCGGGCCCGCCGCGACTCGTCGGGGTCGGTGGCGTCGAAGCAGACGGTGGGTGGGTGTTGCCGTCGCCCGCGTGCGCGACGACGCCGATGGTCAGCCCGTACGTGTTGGCGATGGCCGCGGTGCCGTCGATCATGGCCGCGAGCCGGGAGCGGGGCACGCACACGTCGTCGATCATCGTGACGCCCTTGACGGCCTCCAGCGCGGGCAGCGTCAACCGCCGCGCCTGGAGCAGCAGATCGGACTCGGCGGCGTCCTCGGCGGGCACCACCTCGGTAGCCCCGGCGGCGGAGCACAGCTCGCCGACGGCGGCGAGGTCGGAGCGCGGGTCGGGGTGTCGAACCCGGCGATCAGCAGCGCCTCGGTGGTCTCCGGCAGCCCCATCCGGGCCATGGCGTTGACGGCCCGGACGCTGGTGCGGTCCATCAGCTCCAGCAGCGCCGGGGCGTGGCCGCGCTCCATGATCCGGCAGACGGCGTCGCACGCGGCGGCGGTGGAGGGAACTCGGCGGCCAGCACCAGCTGTTCGGGCGGGGCGGGCTTGAGGGCCAGTACGGCGCGGACGACGACGCCGAGGCTGCCCTCGGAGCCGACGAACAGCCGGGTGAGGTCGTATCCGGCGACGCCCTTGGCGGTGCGCCGCCCGGTGGACAGCAGCCTGCCGTCGGCGAGGACGACGTCCAGGCCGAGCACGTACTCGGCGGTGACCCGTACTTCACGCAGCACAGCCCGCCGGACGCGGTGCCGATGTTGCCGCCGATGGTGCACTGCTCCCAACTGGAGGGGTCCGGCGGGTAGTACAGGCCCCGTTCCATCACCGCGCGCGAGAGGACGGCGTTGACGACGCCGGGTTCCACGACGGCGATCCGGTCGACGGGGTCGATCTCCAGGATCCGGTCCATGCGCACCAGGGACAGCACGACGCAGCCGTCGGAGGCGTTCGCCGCGCCCGACAGGCCCGTACGGGCGCCCTGCGGGACGACCGGGACGCGCAGTTCGGTCGCCGTGCGCATGACGTGCTGGACCTGCTCGACCGTGCGCGGCAGGACGACGGCGGCGGGGCGCCCGCGTCGCAGAAGCTCGCCATGTCGTGCGCGTAACCGGCCGTGACGTCCGGGTCGGTCAGTACGGCCCCGTCGGGGAGGCCCGCGCGCAGTCGTTCGATCAGGTCGGCCATGTCCCCAGATTCGCACCCGCGTGCCGCGCAGGGAAGATCGGCGCACCAGAGAGCGCCTACCCTCCTGGAACCGCAGGCCGAGGGTGCCGTCCGGCGTCGCGAAGGCGGTGCACAGGCGGGGTACGGGGCGTGCTGGACGGCGATGCCGCGCGCCCCGTCGGCCATCCGGCTGTGCGCCACGAGGGCGCCGGTGCGCAGGTCGACACAGGACAGGTGGCGCTCCCGTCGGCGGTCACGGTCGCCTCGTACGCGTGGTCGCCGAGCAGGGCGAGGCCGGTGGGGTGCCGGTGTCGGTGAGTCCGGCGGGCGTGACGTCGGCGACGGCGCGCAGGGTGGCGAGGTCCAGCAGCCGGTAGCGCGGGGCGCCGTCCGGCCGGTGGCGCAGCAGCAGCCGCCCGGCGGGCGCGTCCACCGCGAGCCGCTGGTCGGTGGAGCCGGGGGCCGGGCGGTGGACGGTCACGGACGGGTCGTCGGCCGTGCGGACGGCGCCGTCGGCGAAGGCGAAGCGGGCGACGGCGCGGCCGAGCCCGGACTCGGGGTCCGGGTCGGCGGCCGTCCACAGCCAGGGACGCCGTCGGCCGGGCGCAGCCGAGGCCGGTCGCGGCCCCGAAGCCGCGCAGCCGCATGCACCCGAGCGGTTGCCCGTCGAGGCCGTACCGGGCCAGGAGCAGGTCCCCGTCCGCGCTGCCCGTACGGTCCCCGTCGCCCGCCTCTTGGAGCACGTACAGGTGCGTGCCGTCGAGGGCGAACGCGGCCGTCCCGGCACCGCCCGGGAGGGCGAGCCCGTTCAGCAGCGGGGCGAACGGTGCCGATAAGTCGAACCGGCCGTCGCCGGTGGCGGACGCGTCCGACCCCGCGCGGGCCTCCAGCAGACCCAGCGAACCGGTCGCCGCGGACGCGCGCGCGGCGAAGGCGAACCTGTCCCTGGTCAGCCGACCCCGGCCCGGACCCTCCATGGTCATCCGAGTCAACTCCCTGAAAACCCGCGTGTTGCAGTGGACATCGATCAGGCGGGAGTGTAGACCCTCCGGGTCCCGCATATGCCCCGGAGTGCCTTCGGGGCACGTCAACAGGGGCACGCCCGCGCGTGGCCCGGCTCTCGCGCCGGACGTGCCGCGGCGCGAGAGCCGGTGAGCGGGCCGTCCCGGAGGCGGGGACGGGCGGGACCGGGGTCTCGGGCGGGCGGGACCGGGGCCCTGGCGGGCGGGACCGGGGTCCCGGCGGGGCGGTCAGAGGTTGCCGCGCTTGTCCTGCTCGCGCTCGATCGCCTCGAACAGGGCCTTGAAGTTGCCCTTGCCGAAGCCCAGGGAGCCGTGGCGCTCGATCATCTCGAAGAAGACGGTCGGCCGGTCCTGGACCGGCTTGGTGAAGATCTGGAGCAGGTAGCCGTCCTCGTCCCGGTCCGCGAGGATCTTCAGCTCGCGCAGGGTCTCCACCGGGACGCGGGTCTCGCCGACCCACTCGCCGAGGGTGTCGTAGTACGAGTCGGGGTGTCGAGGAACTGGACCCCGGCCGCGCGCATGGCCCGTACGCTCGCGACGATGTCGTTCGTGGCGAGCGCGATGTGCTGGACGCCGGGGCCGCCGTAGAACTCCAGGTACTCGTCGATCTGCGACTTCTTCTTCGCCACGGCGGGCTCGTTGAGCGGGAACTTCACCTTGCGGGTGCCGTCGGCGACCACCTTCGACATCAGCGCGGAGTACTCGGTGGCGATGTCGTCGCCGACGAACTCCTTCATGTTCGTGAAGCCCATGACCTTGTTGTAGAAGCCCACCCACTCGTCCATGTGGCCGAGTTCGACGTTGCCGACGCAGTGGTCGATGGCCTGGAAGCGGCGCGGGCCCTTCTCGACGATCGGCTGGGCGGCGGTGAAGCCGGGCAGGTACGGGCCCTGGTAGCCGGAGCGCTCGACGAGCGTGTGCCGGGTCTGGCCGTAGGTCGCGATGGCCGCGAGCACGACGGTGCCGTGCTCGTCGCTCACCTCGTGCGGCTCCACGAGCCCGCGGGCGCCGTGCCCGGTGGCGTAGGCGTACGCGGCACGGGCGTCCGGCACCTCGATGGCCAGGTCGATCACGCCGTCGCCGTGCTCGGCGACGTGGTCGGCGAGGAAGTGGCCGTGGTCGGTGGCGGGCTTGATGACGGAGGTGAGGACGAAGCGGGCGCCGCCCGAGACCAGGACGTACGAGGCGGTCTCACGACTGCCGTTCTCCGGCCCGCGGTAGGCGACCAGTTCCATGCCGAAGGCCGTGGCGTAGTAGTGGGCGGCCTGCTTGGCGTTGCCGACCGCGAAGACGACCGCGTCCATCCCCTTCACCGGGAAGGGTCGGCCTGCCGGGCGGTGTGCGGGTCTGCTCCTGGGTCTCAGTCATACTCCGCAGCGTGTGCCCGGACCGCAGAGTGCGCAACAGTTTGCTGATTCACTGGGCACTCTGCACAGCACAGTGCCCACCTGTGGCAGCATTTTGCACAAGGTGACCAGCATCACAGGAGGCTCTTGTGGGTATCGACCACCTGGACGCGCGGCTGATCGAGCTGCTGGCCGAGGAGCCGCGGATCGGCGTGCTGGAGGCGTCCCGCAGGCTCGGCGTCGCGCGGCACGGCCCAGGCGCGGCTGGACCGGCTGCGCTCCACCGGTGTCATCCGGGGCCTCGGCCCGGACGTCGACCCGGCGGCGCTCGGCTACCCGGTGACCGCCTTCGCGACGCTGGAGATCCGGCAGGGGCAGGGTCAGGTCGTCCGCGCGCACCTGGCGGGCGTGCCGGAGGTGCTGGAGCTGCACACCATCACGGGCCAGGGCGACATGCTGTGCCGCCTGGTCGCCCGCTCCAACGCGGACCTGCAACGGGTGATCGACCGGGTGGTGGGTTCGAGGGCATCACCCGCGCGTCCACGGCGATCGTGATGGAGAACCCGGTGCCGCTGCGACTGATCCCCTGGTGCGGCAGGCGGCGGCCGACTAGCGTCAGGTGCTGTTCCCGGGTGGGCCTCGACGCCGTTCGGGTGCCGGGGCCGCCGCCACGTCCCCCGCCCGTGGTCCGCCGGTGATCCGCCGGTGGCCCGCCGGTCAGCAGTGCGGGACCTCTCCCCGTCGCGTACCGCCCGCAGCGCGTCCAGCGCGCTGGTGAGCGTGGTGACCGGGACCAGCTCAAGTCCCTTGGGGCGGTTGCCCTTCGCCTCGTCGCACTCGTCCTTCGGGACCAGGAAGACCGTGGCCCCGTCGCGCTTGGCCGCCTGCGTCTTCAGGGTCACGCCGCCCACCGCGCCGACCGTGCCGTCCGCGTCGATGGTGCCGCTGCCCGCGATCTTGTGGCCGCCGGTCAGGTCGCCGCCGCCGCCGTCACCGTCGATCTTGTCGATGATCCCGAGGGCGAACAGCAGCCCGGCGCTCGGCCCGCCGACGTCCACGAGGCGCAGCCGCACCTTCACCTTGTCCGCCGACAGGTGGAGGTGGCGCAGCGCGGCGGCCGTCGCCGAGTCCTGCGACTCGCGCATGTCGTCCAGGTTGTGCCGCTCGATCTCCTCGGTGGTGTCGCCCACCGGGTAGACGGAGTCGCGGGCATCACCGCGCGGTCGGAGGCGAACCAGTCGCCCAGTACGTCGCCGAGCCGGACCGTGGTGTCGGGGCCGGTCGCCTGGATCGTCACCATCCGCAGCTGGCCGCCGGTCTTCCGGGTCCGCGTGCCGGACACCTGGATCACCGGCTCGCCCCGGTCCGAGCCGAGGACGTCCACCGTGGTCCCCGGCTGGGCGATGGAGAACGGAAGCGGCGCGAAGGCGGCAACTCCGAACAGCGCGAGAACGACAACGGAACAGACCGCGAGAATACGAGCGCGAGCAGACACGCGGCCACCCTAATTGACCGTGCTGACCGGCCGAGCGGGAGCCCGGGTCACCGCAGTGCGTCGGCCACCTCGCGCGCGGCGTCCACCACCCGCGGCCCCACCCGCTCGGGCACCGCGTCGGACAGCATCACCACGCCGACGCTCCCTCGATCCCCGTCACCCCCACCAGCGGCGCGGCGGCGCCGCTCGCCCCGGCCTCCAACTCGCCCTGCGTGAGCGCGTATCCGGGTCGTCATGGCGCCCGCGCGCGGCGAGTATGGCGCGGCCCGCGGCACCCCGGTCGAGGAGTGGCGGAACCCGGCCCGGTACGCGACGTGGTAGTCGGTCCAGGTCGGCTCGACGACGGCGACGGCGAGCGCCTCGGTGCCGTCGACCAGGGTGAGGTGGGCGGTGGCGCCGATGTCCTCGGCGAGCGAGCGCAGCGCGGGCAGCGCCGCCTCCCGTACCAGCGGATGCACCTGACGCCCGAGCTGGAGCACGCCGAGCCCGACCCGAGCCCGGCCGCCGATGTCCCGGCGCACCAGCGTGTGCTGTTCGAGCGTCGCGAGCAGGCGGTAGACCACGGTGCGGTTGACGCCGAGCCTGGTGGACAGCTCGGTCACGGTCAGCCCGTGGTCGGTGTCGGCGAGCAGTTTGAGGACGCGCAGTCCCCGGTCGAGCGTCTGGGAGGTTTCCGCGGTCACGACGCCCCTCCTCGGTATGAGTGGCGGCCCTCGCGAGGTTGCGTCATCGGTCCCAGCGACGGCGCGTGGAAGAGGCCGCCGGTCGCGGTCGCACGCACCGGCTGCGCTCCGCGGCGGCGCTGCCACGGGCGTGTGCGTGCCCGGAACGCTAGCGAGCCGGTCCGCTGAGCGGAAGAGTTTGTCCAGAATCCGAGCAGAGCCCGTTGCACGAAAGGGCAGCGGGCCGCCCGTAATCCGCGGTAACGCGCGGTATGCCCGCTGGTTCACCGCATCCGCGTGGCCCACTCCTGGATCTTCTTGATCCGCTCGCCGAGCTGCCCGGCCGTGGCCTCCGCGCTCGGCGGCCCGCCGCACACCCGGCGCAGCTCGGTGTGGATCACGCCGTGCGGCTTGCCGCTCTGGTGCACGTACGCGCCCACCAGGTTGTTCAACTGCTTGCGCAGCTCCAGCAGTTCCTTGTGGGTGACCACCGGCCGCCGCTCGGCGGGCAGTTCCAGCAGGTCGGCCTCCTCGGCGGGCTTCTTGCGGCTGTGCGCGATCTGCCGGGCCTGCCGCCGCTGGAGCAGCAGCTGCACCTGGTCGGGTTCGAGGAGCCCGGGATGCCCAGGTAGTCCTGCTCCTCCTCGCTGCCGGGTGGGCCTGCATGCCGAACTCGGCGCCGTCGTAGAGCACCCGGTCGAAGACCGCGTCCGACTCCAGCGCCTCGAAGGGCAGCGCGTCCTGTTCGCCGGTGTCCTCGTCCTGCTCCCGCTCGGCCTCCTTGAGGAGCTTGTCCTCCTCGGCGTACGGGTCCTCCTCCCCTCCTTCTGGGCTTGTCGAGCACGTGGTCGCGCTCGACCTCCATCTCCCGGCGAAGCCGAGCAGGTTGGGGATGGTGGGCAGGAACACCGAGGCCGTCTCGCCGCGCCGCCGGGACCGTACGAAGCGGCCGACGGCCTGCGCGAAGAACAGCGGGGTGGAGATGGTGGTCGCGTACACGCCCACCGCCAGCCGCGGCACGTCCACCCCTCGGAGACCATGCGGACGGCGACCATCCAGCGGTCCTGGGAGTGGGTGAAGTCCTCGATGCGCTGGGAGGCGGCGGCCTCGTCGGACAGGACGAGGGTCGCCTGGTGCCCGGTGATCTCGCGGAGCAGCTTGGCGTAGGCGCGCGCGGACTCCTGGTCGGAGGCGATGACCAGGGCCCCGGCGTCCGGGATGGCCTTGCGGACCTCGGTCAGCCGCTGGTCGGCGGCGCGCAGCACGTTCGGCATCCACTCGCCGCGCGGGTCCAGCGCGGTACGCCACGCCTGCGAGACGGCGTCCTGGTCATCGGCTCGCCGAGCCGCGCGGCGACCTCGTCACCGGCCTTGGTGCGCCAGCGCATGTTGCCGCTGTAGCTGAGGAATATCACCGGCCGCACGACGCCGTCGCCGAGCGCGTGCCCGTAGCCGTAGGTGTAGTCGGCCGAGGAGCGCCGGATGCCGTCGCCGCCCTCCTCGTACACGACGAAGGGGATCGGGTTGGTGTCGGAGCGGAAGGGCGTACCGGTCAGCGCCAGCCGCCGCGTCGCCGGTTCGAACGCCTCCAGGCACGCCTCGCCCCAGGACCGGGAGTCGCCCGCGTGGTGGATCTCGTCGAGGATCACCAGGGTCTTGCGCTGCTCGCACCGGTTGCGGTGCAGCATCGGGCGTACGCCCACCCCGCGTAGGTCACGGCCACGCCGTGGTACTCGCGGCCCAGCGGACCCGCGCTGTACTCCGGGTCCAGCTTGATCCCTATCCGGGCCGCGGCCTCCGCCCACTGCTTCTTCAGGTGCTCGGTCGGCGCGACCACCGTCACCTGCTGCACCACGTGGTGGTGCAGCAGCCAGGACGCCAGGGTCAGCGCGAAGGTGGTCTTGCCCGCGCCGGGCGTGGCCACGGCGAGGAAGTCGCGCGGCTGCTCCTGGAGGTACTTGTCCATCGCGCCCTGCTGCCAGGCGCGCAGCTTGCCCGCGGTGCCCCAGGGGCACGGCCGGGGAAGGCGGGTGAGAGGTGGTGGTTGTTGGCCGTGGAGGCGGGGTGGTAGTCACGGTCTCCGTCGGGCTGGGTCGGGGATCAGCAACCGCGACAGCGTACCCGCGCGGCACCGGCGGGCCGCCGGTACGCCCGGCTCGGCCCCGGGTGCGACCGGTCTCACACCGCGGGCCGGTCGGCCCCGCGCGGCGGAACGGTACGGGCCGCGCGGCGGAACGGTACGGGCCGCGCCGGTACCGAGCCCGTGCCGCGCCCGTACCTCCGGGATTCGGGGCAGGCTGGGATCATGCCGAACTACAGCTCGTACGACGGTGCGCCGCTCGCGTACCGGGTCCTGCCCGCGCGCGAGGGCGCGCCGGAGGGCCGCCACTGGTCTGCCTGGCCGGGGCCCGGGGCGGGACGCCGCGTACCTGGGGACCTCGGGGGCTCGACGCCCGGCGCGAGCTGATCGTGCCCGACGGCCGGGGCACGGGCGGGTCGCCGCCGCCGGAGGACCCGACGGGGTACGCGTTCCCGAGCCTGGCCGAGGACGTGGAGGCGCTCCGCCGCCATCTGGGGCTGGAGCGGATCGCGCTGCTCGGTCACTCGGCGGGGCGGCGACCGCGCAGGCGTACGCCGCCGCCCGCCCCGAGCACCTGTCCCACCTGGTACTGGTCTGCCCCGGTTCGCGGCTCCAGGGCGAACTGCCCGACGACGCGCGGGAGATCTTCGACTCCCGCGCGGACGAGCCGTGGTGGCCCGACGCGGAGGCCGCCGTGGAGCGGCTGCGGGTCACCGCCGACCTGGCGGAGGTACGTGAACTGCTGCTGCGGGCGGCCCCGATGGGCTACGGGCGGTGGGAGGAGCCGCAGCGCGCCACGCCGCGAGCCAGGGCGGCCAGCTCGGGCCGGTGGCGCGCGCCGGGTTCTGGCAGGGCGTGGACGAGGCCGCGCAGCGGCGATCGTGGCGCGGCTGCGGGAGGTGGCGTGCCCGGTGCTGGTGCTGACCGGCGCCCGGGACGCGATGGCCGGGACCGGGCGGGGACCGTGGTCGCGGACTGCTTCCCGGACGCGCGCGTGACCCGGCTGTCGGGGTGGGCCACTACCCGTGGGTGGACGAGCCGGAGGCGTTCCGCCGCACCGTCGAGGAGTTCCTGGCCCCGACCTGACGCCACCGCCCGGGCGGCGGCAACCGCCCGGGCGGAGAGCGAGCACCGACCACGACGCGCCGCCGCCGACCAGAAAGCGCCACCCGGGGCGCCCGGGTGGGGCACGCACCGATCCGGGACGCACATCGATCCGGGGCACGCACCGGTCCAGGGCACGCACTGGCCCGACCCGCACCGCCCCGGGGCCGTACGGCACACCCACCCGGGGGCCGGGCGCCGCGCGTGAACGCCGTGTGTCAGTCACATGGCAGGGCCGACGGCACCGTTGCTGGCGGCCGGTGACGCCCGTACCGTCGAGGGCACGGGTCAGGCGCCCACGCGGCCGCCGGATCCTGGTACGGCCGTGTGCCCGAGTGGTTGAGGGACTCGCCTGCAAAGCGAGTTACGCCGGTTCGATTCCGGTCACGGCCTCCGTCGCCCGGGGCCACCGACATCGGTGGCCCCGGTGGCATGTGAAGTGGGTGGAGTGGGTGGAGTGGCCGGTTCGCGCGGCCGAGTCAGGTGCCCGGTTCGCGCGGCCGAGTCAGGTGCCCGGTTCGCGCGGCCGAGTCAGGCGGCCGGGGCGAGCCTCGTCCGGATGGTCCGGTTCACGCCATGATTGCCCGTTCGGCCGGAGTGCCCTCGGCCCCGCCGTACCGGCCTCGACACCGCCGACCCCGGGTCACGGGCCCCGGCGCCGTCCGCGACGGGTCCGGCCGGGTCGCGCCCGTGGCCGGATCGCGCCCCGCCGCCTTGACTCGCCAGGGCCGGGTGAGCAGCCTGTGATCCGTTCGACCGGGTGAGGGCGGTCAAAGCCGTAGCGCAGCCGCGCCTTCTCGCTCGCGCTGTTCCATCCCCGGGAACGCCCGCTCGTTCAGCACCCGGGTGAGCTGTGCCTGGAGCACCGACGCGTCGTCGACACCGAGGAGCAGCTCCTCGGTCGCCATGTGCACGAGCCCCTTGATGAGCGCGACTCGGATGGCGATCTTGTCATCTGCCGTCACCCGCACCGATCCGGTGAGCTTCCACCGCAGCGGGGCCTCGTGGTCCGTCATGGCGATGACGCTAAGGGCAGGTTTCCCTACCCCTCAAGGGGTTTGCGGCGGTTTGCGGCATACATCCACATGCCCCGACGGGCACCGCCATCGCACCGCCGCGCAAACACACGCAACGTCAGACAGGAGAGTGATCATGCGGCTGCGGTTCCTCGGCAAGGACTCCACCCCGGCGACTCGCCGACGCTGTACGCCACCGACCGGAACTCGTACGTGGTGCAGGGTGGCGGGTGTGGGCGCAGGACATCCTCGCCAAGTTGGACACCCCGAGGACCAGGCTGTCGCGGAGGTCCCCGTCGACCTCTTCCGGCACCTGGTGGCGGACGGGCTGCCCCCGTGCTGACAACCTGGGCCCCGCCCGTCGTCCATGTCACCGAGGGCGGCACGTGCGTCGTCCAGGGCGTGGAGGTGACCGAACCGGCGGCGCTGGCCCAGATGCGGCTGCCGGACTACGAGATCGGCGTCGAGGTGTCCCGTACCGCACTGCTGGCCCTGTGGGAGGAGAACGCGCCTGACCGGGAGGGCGGCGCGGACACCGCGGGCCGGGGTTCCAGGAGTGACGCGAACGGGCATGGCGTGCGTCCAACGGGGCACGTGGGGCGGGCCGTTGGCCCCGCACCGCCCAAGCGCGCGGATACGATGGCGGGGTGCGCATCCGTACGCGACCGGCCGCGGCCCCGCGCCACGCCGCCCGGCGAGCCCACTCCCTGAGCCCCTGAGCCACGCCCGTGTCGAACGACGCTCAGCAAGCGCGCGAAGCACTCGGCACCCGGCTGCGTGAACTCCGCAGGGACGCGGAGCTCACCGGCCGGGCGTTGGCCGAGTTGGCCGGATGGCAACTGTCCAAGGTCTCACGAATCGAACACGGCAAGCAGAACGTCACCGAGAACGACCTGCGCGCCTGGTGTCGGCACACCCACGCCGAGGAGCAACTCCCCGACCTGATCGCGACCATGCGCCACATCGAGGAGATGTGGATCGAGTGGCGGCGGATGTTCCGGGCCGGGGCGGGGCGGCGGCAGCGGCACTCCCTGCTGGTGTACGAGAAGACCTCGGTGTTCCGCATCTGGCACCCCACGGTGGTCTGGGGAACGCTCCAGACCGCCGAGTACGCCGCCGCCACCTTCCGCCAGGTCATCGACTTCCTGGAGGTCCCGGACGACCTGGACGCCGCCGTCGCGGCGCGGCTGGACCGCCAGCAGTACCTCTACCGGGGCGACCGCAGGTTCAGCGTCGTCCTCGGGGAACAGGCGCTGTACTCCGACTTCGGCGGGCCCGGCGTGATGCGCGGCCAGCTCGACCGGCTGCTCGCCGTCATCTCCCTGCCCCGGCTGAGCCTGGGCATCATCCCGGCCAGGGCCCCGGTCCACATCTGGCCGGGCAACTCCTTCTCCCTGTTCGACGAGCGCACGGTGCTCGTCGAGACCTACTCGGCGGAGATCACCCTCACCCAGCCCCGCGAGATCGCCCTCTACGGCAAGGCGTTCGCGCTGCTCCAGCGGTCCGCGGTGTACGGGCAGCGGGCGCGCGACCTGATCGTGGCGGCGCTGGACGGGCTCGACACGCGCGCCGAGCCGGATCCGGGACCGGAAAAGGACCCGAAAGCATAACATCCGATCCGCGCCACTGGCGTATCTTACGGGCGCGTTAAACAATAGGCGCCCGAGGCACACATCTCCGGGAAGTCAATTTTCACATTCCCGTCACCAAAAGCCCCGACCCCTCGCGATATGTGCGATTTTTCGGGCGCCGGGTCACGATCACCCCAACTCCCGCGTCATCCGGCCTTTGCCTACAGTTCTCCTCTTAGGCTCAGGATGGTGCCTGCGGCCACGGATGCACTCATGTGGCGTCAGGCACCGTTTGTTTCGACCACGTTTCATTCGCTGGGGAGAACTTGCAGTCCGACATAACCGGTACGCCCCTGCCGCTGTCGACCAGTCAAAGCGAGATCTGGTTCAGCGAGCAGCTCGACCCGGAAAGCACGCGTTTCCGGATTGGGAGTACCTGGAGATCCACGGTCCGATAAATCCGGATACATTCGAGGCGGCGCTACGGCAGGCCGTCGCGGAGGCCGAGCCGTACAACGTGAGGTTCGGCGAGCGCGACGGGTGCCCTGGCAACGCCCGAGCCGGTGACCGAGTGGGACGTGCCGTTCGTCGACGTCAGCGGCGAGGACGACCCCGGCCGCCGCCGAGCGCTGGATGCGCGACGAACTGAGCCGCCCGATGGATCTGTTGGGCGCGCCGCTGTTCGCCTACGCGCTGTTCCGGCTGAGCCCCGAGCGGTACGCCTGGTACCAGGGGCCGCACCACATCGTGACCGACGCGGCGGGCGGCGCCCTGGTCGCGCGCCGGGTGGCGGAGCTGTACACGCGGGCCGTGGCGGCGGCGGACGGGGAGGCCGCCGCGAGCGCCGCGGAAAACGTGACCGAGACCACGTTCGGATCGCTGAATCTGCTCCTGGACCGGGATGCGGAATACCGTGCGTCGGAGGATTTCACCGCAGACCGGAAATACTGGATGGAGCGCTTCGCGGATTATCCGGAACCGGCCCGGCTCGCCGGGCGTCCGGGCCGTGTCAAGTCGCGCTTCATCCGGGAGACCGCCTATCTGACGGAAGAAGAGGCGACCGCGCTGCGCGCCGCCGCGCGAAAGGCGGGCACCCACTGGTCGGCTATGATGATTGCCGCCACCGCGGCGTATCTCCACCGATTCACCGGGCGTGAGGACATCATTCTCAGCCTGCCGGTCGCCGCGCGTACCGAGGCCGCTCTGCGCACCGTTCCCGGCATGTTCGCCAACCTGCTTCCGCTGCGGGTCGACGTGCGACCGGATATGCGGATACGGGACCTGGTGAAGCAGGTCTCACGCGAGATGCGGCAGGCGCTGCGGCATCAGCGCTACCGCCGGATAGACCTCGCCCGGGACCTCCATCTGCCCGACGGCGGCCGGGGTCTGCTGGGTCCGCACGTCAACATCATGACGTTCGACTACGACTTCACCTTCGCGGGCCACCGGGTCACCGCCCACAACATCTCCAACGGGCTCGTCGAGGACCTGTCGATCATGGCGTACGACCGGTCGGACGGCACCGGCGTGCGCATCGACCTGAACGCCAACGCCGACCTGTACAGCCCGGAGACGCTCGCCGCGCACAGGCGGCGCTTCCTCGGCCTGGTGCACTCCTTCGCCGACGCCGCGCGCCTGGAGCGCACCGTGGGCGGCGTCGACCTGGTCTCCCCGGCCGAGCGCCGCCTGCTGCTGCACGAGTGGCAGGGCCCGCGCACCGGGCGGCCGACGCCACGCTGCCGCGGCTGTTCGCCGAGCAGGCCGCCCGCACGCCCGACCGGAAGGCCGTGGCCACGGGCGAACAGGCGCTGACCTACGCCGAGTTGGACGCGGCCTCCGACCGGCTGGCCCGGGTGCTCGCCGTGCGCGGCGCCGGGCCCGAGCGCACCGTGGCCGTCCTGCTGCCCCGCGGCACCGACCTCGTCGTCGCCCTGCTGGGCATCCTCAGTCGGGCGCCGCCTACCTGCCGCTGGAGCCGGACTACCCGCCGAGCGGCTGGCGTACATGCTCGACGACGCCGCCCCGCCCTCGTCGTCACCCGCTCCGACCTGGCCGACGTGCTGCCGCCCGCGGGCGCGGGCGACGCGCCCGGCTGCTGCTGGACTCCCCGAGGCCGCCGAGGCACCGCTGGCCGCGGGGCGCCGCTGCCCGCCGCGTACCCGGAGAACCCGGCGTACATGATCTACACCTCGGGCTCCACCGGCCGTCCCAAGGGCGTGGTGGTGACCCACCGTTCGGTCACCGACTACCTGTCGTGGACGAAGAACGCGTACGCGGGCGCCGCCGGGGTGGCGCTGCTGCACTCGCCGGTCGCCTTCGACCTCACCGTCACCGCCCTGTTCACCCCGCTCGTCGTCGGCGGGACGGTGCTGCTCGGCGCGCTGGACGAGAGCGACCCGATCGCCGGTCCGCTCGCCGAGACCCCGCCGACCTTCATGAAGGCCACCCCAGCCACCTGCCGCTGCTGGACACCCTGCCCGAGCGGTTCTCGCCCGGCACCGAGCTGCTGCTCGGCGGCGAGGCGCTGGTCGGGAGGCGCTGGCGCCCTGGCGCGCACGCCACCCGGACGCCACGGTGTGGAACGTGTACGGGCCCACCGAGGCGACCGTCAACTGCGCCGAGTACCGGATCGAGCCGGGCGCCGAGGTGCCGGACGGGCCCGTGCCGATGGGCCGCCCGCAGGGCAACGTCCGCGCGTACGTCCTGGACGCCGGGCTCCAGCCGCTGCCCGCGGGCGCGGTGGGCGAGCTGTACCTGGCCGGGCCCTGCCTGGCCCGCGGCTACCACGGGCGCTACGGGCTGACCGCCGAGCGCTTCGTGGCCGACCCTTCGGCCCCGCCGGGACGCGGATGTACCGCACCGGCGACCTGGCCCGGCGGACCGAGGACGGCGACCTGGTGTTCGTCGGCCGCGCCGACGACCAGGTCAAGCTGCGCGGCTTCCGCATCGAGACGGGCGAGATCGAGGCCGCGCTGCGAGCGCTGCCCGACGTGGCGCGGGCCGCCGTGGTCGTCCGCACCGACACCCCGGGCGACCAGCGGCTGGTGGCGTACCTGACGGGCGAGGACGGCGCGGAGCCGGACGTGGCCGCGGCCCGCGACGGGCTCGGCCGCACGCTGCCCGACTACATGGTGCCCGCGGCGTTCGTCGTGCTCGACGCGCTGCCGCTGAACGCCCACGGCAAGCTCGACCGCAAGGCGCTGCCCGCCCGTCCTTCACGGCCGCCGACGCCGGGCGGGCGCCCGTACCGAGCGCGAGCGGCTGCTGTGCGGCCAGTTCGCGGAGATCCTCGGCGTCGCCGACGTCACCATCGACGACGACTTCTTCCACCTCGGCGGCCACTCGGTGCTCGCCTCCCAGCTGGTCGCCCGGCTGCGCAAGCAGCTGTCGGTGGAGGTCTCGATCCGCGACCTGTTCGACGCGCCGACCGTGGCGCGGCTCGCGGAGCGGCTCCAGGAGCGTACGGGCGCGGCGGGCGACCCCGACCCGCAGCACGCGCTGGACACCCTGCTGCCGCTGCGCGCCCAGGGCGAGCGGCCCCGCTGTTCTGCGTGCACCCCGGCGGCGGGTTCGGCTGGCTCTACACCGGCCTGCTCCGCCATCTCCCGGCCGACCAGCCGGTGTACGCGCTCCAGGCGCGCGGGCTGCGCGAGCCGGACGTCCTGCCGTCCAGCGTCACGGAGATGGCGGCCGACTACGTGGAGCAGATCCGCACGGTCCAGCCCGAGGGCCCGTACCACCTGCTCGGCTGGTCCTTCGGCGGGCTCGTGGCGCAGGCCATGGCGACGCTGCTCCAGAGCCGGGACGAGCGGGTCGGGCTGCTGTCCGTGCTCGACGCCTACCCCGACACCCGCTGGGCCTCGACCGACCTGCCGGAGCTGAGCAAGCACGAGTGGCTGAGCATGCTCCTGGAGGGCGTCGGCGGACGCGACATCGCGCTGCTGGACGGCACCGGGGAGCACGCCGGGCGCCCGGTGGACGACCTGGTGGCGGACATCGTCCGCGAGGCGGGGCTGCCGGAGCACCTGCTCCAGGGCGAGGCCAGCTTCCCGCTGCTGGACATCAGGAACAACGACCACGAGCTGACGAAGAAGTTCCGGCCCGAGGTCTACCGGGGCGAACTGCTGCTGTTCACCGCCGACGTGGACATCCCCGGCATGGACCACGACCCGGGCCGTACGGCCGAGGCGTGGCAGCCGTACGTGGACGGCACGGTACGCGCGCACGGGGTGGCCGCCCAGCACCACCACATGATGCGCGAGGAGCACGTGGCGGAGTTCGCGCCCGTGCTCGCGGACGCGCTGCGCGGGCCCTGGTCTCCTGACGGACCCGGGGCACCTCGCGGGTGCGGAGCCGGACGGGCCGCTCAACGGTCCGTCCGGCTCAGTCCGTTCGGCTCGGGCTGGTCGGCTCGGACTGGTCAGCTCGGGCTGGTCGGCTCGGACTGGTCAGCTCGGGCTGGTCGGCTCGATCCGTCCGGCTCGGACTGGTCGGCTCGGGCTGGTCGGCTCCGCTGACGGGGCGAGCGGCGGTGGCGCGGCCGTGGAGGAGCGCGGTCAGCCGCGCTGGGCCACGGCCGCCTGCGGGCGGATCGGCAGACGGCTCACCGGCCGCCCGGAGGCCGCCCGGACCGCGGCGGCGACGGCGGCGGGCGAGGTCACCACGGGCACCGCGCTGGCGGCCTTCGCGCCGAACGGCGCCACCACGTCCCGCTCCTCGACGAGCTTGACGATGCGGATCTCCGGCACGTCGACGGCGGTCGGCAGCGCGTAGCCCGTCAGGTCCGGGTGGCGCACCACCCCGCGCGAGGTCCGCAGGTTCTCGGTGAGCGCGGCGCCGACGCCCTGCGCGACCCCGGCCTCGATACGGGCCGCGAGCTGGCGCGGGTTGAGCGCCCGGCCGACGTCCTGGGCCACCGACATGTCGACCACCCGCACCGCGCCCAGCTCGATGTCGACGTCCACGACCGCGCGGATCGCGCAGAAGGCGAGCCCCACGAACGCGTCGCCCTGGCCGGTCTCGTCCAGCGGCTCGGTGGGGTGCGGGCGGCACTGCGCGGTGGCCCACAGCTCCTTGCCCTCCAGCGCCTCGTCGACGGTGGTGGACAGCACCCGTCGTACGAGGTGATCTTGCCGTCGGCGATGGTCAGCAGCTCGGCCGACATCCCGAAGGTGTGGGCGAGCGGCTGGAGCAGCTGGGTGCGGACCATCTTCGCGGCACGCTCCACCGCGCCGCCGGAAACCCAGGTGTGGCGCCCGCGCGCGGCGGCCGGCCGGGGCTGGTCGGTGTCGACGGGCGCGACGTGCACCTCCTCCACGCCGAGCACGTCCTGCACGATCTGGCGGGCCAGCGTGGCGAAGCCCTGGCCGGTCTCCACGGCGGCGCAGATGACGGTCGCCACCGAACCGGTGACCTTGACCGTCGCGGTGGACACCTCGTCGGCGCCCTCCGCGCCGAGCATGTGCACCATGCCCAGCGCGTAGCCCACCCCGGCGCACCGCGCCCGGCTCGCCCGCGCCCTCCGGGCCGCCTGGCAGCAGCCAGTCCCCGTCCGGGTCGTCCTTGGGAGGGCGGGCAGGGCGCGTCCCGTACCGCGCGCAGCAGTTCGGCGACGGGCGCCGGGCAGGTGACGGTCTGGCCGGTGGGCAGCAGGTCGCCGGTGGCCAGCGCGTTGCGCAGGCGCAACTCGGCCGGTTCCAGGCCGAGTTTGGCGGCGAGCTTGTCCATCTGGCCCTCGTACGCGGCGCACACCTGCATCGCGCCCTCGCCCCGGACATGGCCCGAGGGGGTTGTTGGTACGCACCGCCCAGCCCTCGACGAAGGCGTGCGGCACGACGTACGGGCCGCAGGCGAACGACACGGCGGCGGCCAGCGCGTCCGAGGAGGAGTCGGCGTACGCCCCGGCGTCCAGCAGGATCTGCGCCTCGACCTTGACCAACCGGCCCTCGGCGTCGGCGTGGTGGCGGTACCGCAGCAGCGTGGGATGGCGGTGGGCGTGGCCGAGGAAGGACTCCTCGCGGGTCGCGGCGAGCTTGACGGGGCGGCCGGTGCGCAGCGCCAGCAGCCCGAGCGGCAGCTGCATGCCCGGGTCCTCGCGCTCGGCCATCGCGCCCGGCACGCCGGTGACGACGACCTTCACCCGCTCCGGCTCCAACCCGAAGCAGGCGGCGGCCAGATCGCGGTCGGCGTGCGGGTCGGTGGACGCGGTGTAGATCTCCACCCGCCGTCGGGGCGCGGCACGGCCAGTCCCGCCTCGGCGCCGATGGGCGCCGGGTCCTGCCGTCCGATGCGGTACACGCCCTCCACGACGACGTCCCCGGTCGCCTCCGGGTCGCCGAAGCTGAGCGGGATGTGGCGGACCAGGTTGCCGTCGGGGTGCAGCGGCTCGGCGGCGAACGCCTGCTCCGGGTCGGTGACCGGCTCCAGCACCTCGTACTCGACGGCGATGGCGGCGGCGGCCAGCCGCGCGGTGTCCGGGTGGTCGGCGGCGACGGCGGCGATCGGCTCGCCGTGGTGGCGCACCAGGTCCCTGGCGAAGACCGGGCGGTCGGCGACCCGGCGGCCGTGCGCGGCGTCGCCCGGCACGTCGGCGTGGGTCACCACGGCCCGTACGCCGGGCATGGCCGCCGCCTGCGCGGTGTCGATCGCGACGATCCGGGCGTGCGGGTACGGCGAGCGCAGCACCGCGGCCCACAGCAGCCCCTCGGCCCACAGGTCGGCCGCGTACGGGAAGGTGCCGGACGCCTTGGCCGCCGCGTCGGCCGACGGCAGTGAGACGCCGAGGCCGTGCGGGGTCGGGGGCGCTGGGCCGGCGGGGACGCCGCCGGTGGTGGTCGCGGTGACGGCACCGACGCCCGTGCCGTCTGCGATACCAGTCATGCCGATGCCCTTCCGCCGCCGCTGCCGCCGCCGTTGCCGTTCTGGGGCCGCCGGGCGGGCCGCCCTGGTGCGGGATCCTGACCGACTCGCCCGCGCCGCCGTCGGCCGCGCCCTCCTCCTCGGCCTCGTGCGCGGCCTCGCGGCTCGCCACGACCTCCCGTACGGCGTCGACGACGCCCCGGTAGCCGGAGCAACGGCACAGGTTGCCGCAGATCGCCTGGCGCGTTTCGAGGTCGGTCGGGGCGTGGTTGCCCTCCAGCAGGTCGTGCACGGTCATGGCGAGCCCGGGGACGCAGAAGCCGCACTGCACCGCGCCCGAGGCGATCAGCGCGCGCTGCACGTCGGAGGGCGCCCGTCGGCGCCGAGCCCTCGACGGTGCGCACCTCGCTGCCCGCGGCGGTGGCGGCGGGCACCAGGCACGAGGCCACCAGCCGCCCGTCGACCTGCACCGAGCAGGCGCCGCACTCGCCCTGCGAGCAGCCGTCCTTGGCCCCGGCGAGCCCGAGCCGCTCGCGCAGCACGTACAGCAGCGACTCGCCGATCCAGGCGTCGGTGACGGGCCGGTCGGCGCCGTTGACGTGCAGGACGTACGAGGCGTGCGGGTGCTCGCTGTCGCTCTCGGCCACGCGGTGGTCCTCGGGGACCTCGGCGACGGGCTCCGCGACGAGGTCGGCGCCGGGGCGGTACCGGGTTCCGCGGCCGGGCCCGGCCCGGCGGCCTCGGCCCGGACGGCGGGCCGGGTTCGACGTCCGGCACCGGCTCCGGCTCGTGTCCGGCCGGGGCCTCGGTCTCGGCCCGGCTCCGGCTCCGGCTCCGTCATCGGGGCGCCGGGCGGGCCGTCGTGCTCGGGCGCCGGGTCCGGCGCGAACGCGTCCGGCCCGCCGTCGGCCGGGGCCGCGGCCCCGCCGGGTCGGCGGCAGGCGCGGCCGACGCGAAGCCGTGGCCGGGGCGTCGTGCGGGGCGCGTCGTGAACGGGCGTGCCGTGCGCGGGGTTCCGGGCCCGCGGGCGCGCCGGGTCGGGGCGGAGGCCCTGCGGACCGGCCTCGGCGGCGAGCTCCCCGGGGCGACCGGCGCGGCCGGGTCCGGGCCCACCAGGGCGCGCGGCTCGGCCTCGGCCCCGATGGCCTCCGCTTCGGCCTCGGCGAGGCCGTGGGCCCGGTCGTGGCCGCGCTCCGGGACGGGGTCCCGCGGTACGGGCCCGGCGGGGGCGCCTGCTCCCCGGCGCGGCGGCCGGGTGCGGGCCCGCGGCCGGATCCGCGCCCGCCGCCGGGCGGGGCCCGGGACCGCGTGACCGCCGGGGGCCGGGGTGCCGGTGGACTCGGCCAGTTCCTCGGCCGGGGCGCGCAGGCGGCGGCGTGGCCGCGGGCGCGCCGGTCGCACGGCGGCTCCGGCCGGGCGCTGCTCGCCCGGGTGGGCCGCCGCCCGGCCCGCCTGCTGTGCGCCCGGCTGGTCCCCGACGCGCGGACCGGCGTCCGCCGGGTCGGCCACCGGCGGCTCGTCGCCCGCGCCGGGAACGGCCCGGGAACGTCTCCGGGGACGGCCCGGGAGCGTGCTGTCGCGGCAGGGTCCCGTACGGCCCGGCCCGGGCCCGGCCGTCGGGTGCGCGTCCAGCGGGTGGCCGCCCGAGTCGTCCGCGGCCTCGTCGGCGGCCGGGACCGCCCACTGGCCGCCGGGCCGGGGACGTGGCCCGGTCCGACGCCCGGCACGGAAACGCCCGGACCGGCGTCCGGTCCCGGCATCCCGGGTCCCGGGGCGCCGAGGGTGTCCGGCCCCGGGTGCGGCCCGCCGTCGTAGCCCGTCGGCCACTGCGCGGGCGGCTGCGTTCCCGGCGCCCCGGGCCGTACGGCGACGCGGCCGGGCCGGGGTGGTCGGTCACCGTGTACTCGCCGGTCTCGTCGGCCTGGTCGTCGCCCGCGACGGGGATCGCCCACTGCGCCGCGGCGCGGCTGTCCGAGACCGAGAACTCGCCGGTCTCGTCGTAGCCGTCGTCCCGCGCGGCCGGGATCGACCACTGGCCGGTCTGCCCCGGCCCGGTGTGCCCTGCCCCTGTCCTGCGCCGGAAACGGAACCCGGTACGGAACCCGAAGCGGAACCCGGCGCGGCCCAGTGCCCGCCGGTGTGCCCCGCTCGTCCGTGTACGGGTAGTGCCCGGGTCCTGGGCCGGGCCGCCGCCCGGCGGTTGCCACGGGCCGCTCGCCCCGGCGCCGCCCTGGGGCGGCACGCTCCAGTGGTCGGCGGGCGGGTCGACGGGGACGCCGTGCGGCCCGCCCTGCGGCTGCCACTGGCCGCCCTGCGCCGGGCTGCCGGGCGCGCCCGGCAGCGGCGGCGGGTGTAGCCCGTGCCGGGGCGGCCAGCGGGTCCCAGCCGCCGGGCATCGCGCTCGGGTCGTCCTCGCTGTGGTCGGGCGGCATCTGGACGAAGGCCGTCGACTCGGCGTCGTAGTCCGGGCCGTGCGGGATCGGCTGCCACCCGCTCGCGGGTTCGGGCTGCTGCGGCCGCTGTTCGTCACTCACGCGAGTGCCCTCCCAGTGCTCGGCGGGCCAAGGCTGCCACCGTACGCCTCAAGTGCAGTGCCGCGGGCGGCAGGACGAGCGGCTCCCGCCGTCCTCCGGCGGGGCGGGTCGGGATGCAGGCGGCGGCCACGTACTCGCCGAACGCGGCGCACACCTCGGGTTCAGCCCGCGGTCGCCGTCCCAGTCGATGAGCGAGGCGACCCAGCGCTCGGCCTCCAGCGGGCGCAGCGGCATCGGCGCGACCGCCCCGACCGCGCAGCGCACCCGCGCCGCGCCGGGTCGAGGACGACCGCGACGGACGCGGTGGCCCGCCCGGGGCCGGTGCGCCCGGTGGCCTTGAGGAAGGTCTGCGGGCGTGCAGCAGCGGAACCCGTACGAAGCCGACGAGTTCGCCGGGGCGCAGCATCTCCACGCCCGCCAGCAGGTGGCTGACCGGGATCTCGCGGCGGGCGGTGCCGCCCTGCTCCGCCGGGCCCGCGATGACGAGCGTGGCCTCCAGCGCGGCGAGCACCGGCAGCGCGTCGCCGGTCGGGGCGGCGGAGACGATGTTGCCGCCCAGGGTGCCCGCGTTGCGGATCTGCGGCGGTCCCGCCGCGCGCGGCGGCGGC
Source organism: Streptomyces sp. M19 (assembly GCA_038070365.1). GTDB lineage: Bacteria > Actinomycetota > Actinomycetes > Streptomycetales > Streptomycetaceae > Streptomyces. The sequence continues at coordinate 3,399,092 of JAMYWE010000001.1, forward strand.
GAGGGCGGGGATGAGCGCGGCGAAGTCGGGGCGGCCCATCCGGGCGTGGGTGAGTCCGGCGCCGAGCAGGGCGTGGCCGTCCATGTACTGCCAGCCGCGGATCTCGCTGATCCGGCCGAGGCCGACGAGGCCCGCCGGTCTGAGCAGTCCGGAGTTGACCGCGGCCATCAGATCGGTGCCGCCCGCCACGGGCACGGCGGCGGGCATGGCGGCCAGCGCCGCCACGGCGTCGTCGAGAGAGCCCGGCAACGTCACCGTGTGCGCCGCCTGCGGTGCGTGCGTGGTCAACCCAGCTGCCCCTTCCCCGGTGTCCCGGCCGTTCCGCCGTACGGTACGTGCTGACAGCCCGGACGTGGCAACTCTGGCACATCTTCGGAGTCCCCGTCGCGGGGTCCGGGAAGCGTGGAACCTCCCTGGAGGAGGTTTGCCGCGGTATTGCGGCGAAGTATCCGACAGGTGTCGGATGCCACGCTTCACGGGCCCTTGCGCGACGTACGGATCCGCGCCGCGGCCCCGGACGCGCGTCAATGAACACGGTCCCAAGGAGCCGCCACGGGGTAAGCGCGAGGCGGACGGCTCACACGATCGGGGGCGGCCCTCGATCGGGCGTCCGAGCAGTCCGGGGCGGCGCTGCCACGGGTACGGGCCGCCGGGCGGCCGGTAGTCGACGCCGAGGGCGTCGAGGCGGGCGTAGTGCGTCTCCATCCGTTCGTGGAAACCGTCCAGGTCGCGGTCGGCGGGGCGGGGAGCCGGGACCAGGCGACCTCGGCGAGGGCGGCGAGTCGGGGAAGGTCTGGTAGTCGACGCGCGCCGCGCTCTCCATCACCTCGGTCCACACGTTGGCCTGGGTGCCGATGACCCGGGCCGCCGACTCCCCGGCCAACTCCGGTGGTACGGGCTCGAACCGGTAGACGTCGTCCAGGGTGCGGACGTAGCCGATGGGCACGGGCTCGTCGGCGCCGGGCGCCTGCCGGTGGTCGAGATAGACCTGCTGCTCGGGGCACATGACCACGTCGTGGCCCGCGCGCGCGGCGGCGATGCCGCCCGCGTAGCCGCGCCAGGAGGTGACGACCGCGCCGCGCGTCAGGCCCGACTCCGCCGTGCCGCCTTCGAGGATCTCGTCCCAGCCGATGAGGCGCCGCCCGCGGGCGGCGAGCCAGCCGTCGAAGTGGCGGATGAACCAGCTCTGGAGCGCGTCCTCGTCGGCGAGGCCGAGTTCGCGGATCCGGGCCTGCGCGGCGGGGACGCCTTCCACTGGTCCTTGGGGCACTCGTCGCCGCCGATGTGCACGTACGGGCCGGGGAACAGCTCCAGGACCTCCTCCAGCACGTGCTCGTAGAAGCGCAGCGTGGACTCGGCCGGGGAGAGGACGTTGGGGTTGACGCCCCAGGTGTCCCACACGCCGAGCGCGGCGGTGTCGACGACGTCGGTGTTGCCCAGCTCCGGGAAGGCGGCGATGGCGGCCTGGGAGTGGCCGGGGACGTCGATCTCCGGTACGACGGTGATGTGCCGCTCGGCCGCGTACGCGACGATCTCGCGGAGGTCGTCCTGGGTGTAGTGACCGCCGTGCGGGCGCTCGTCCCAGAGCGGGGAGGCGCGGTGGCCGAGCTTGGTGCGCGCCCGCCAGCCGCCGACGGCGGTGAGTTCGGGGTAACGCCTGATCTCCACGCGCCAGCCCTGGTCGTCGGTGAGGTGGAGGTGGAGCACGTTGAGCTTGTGCGCGGCGAGCAGGTCCAGGTAGCGCAGCACGCCGTCCTTGGGCATGAAGTGCCGTGCCACGTCCAGCATCAGGCCGCGCCAGGCGAAGCGGGGCGCGTCCTCGACGGTGACGGCGGGCACGCTCCAGCGGCGGCCGGGGCGCAGCGGGGCGCGCCGGTACGCGTCGGGGCCGAGGAGCTGGCGCAGGGTCTGGACGCCGAGGAACACCCGGCCGGGGAGCCGCCGTGGAGGGTGACGCCGGTGGGGCCGGACTCCAGGCGGTAGCCCTCGGGGCCCAGTTCGGCGGCCACCTCGTCGTCGACGCGCAGCCGGATCACCGGGTCCCGTCCGCGCCGCCGTCCGCCGCGCCGGGGCGGCGGGGGCGGCGGGCGGCAGCGCGAGGCCGGTGGCGGCGCCGAGCGAGGCGCGCAGCAGGCGGGCGACGTCCTCGGTGCCGGGGCCCGCGTCCAGGGCGGTGCCGGGGCCGAGGACGGCGGGGCCCCGGTCGGGGTGGCCGGTGAGGCGGAGCGGGGCGGGGAGCAGGGCGGGTTCGGGGGCGATGGCGGGTTCCGTCACGGTGTCAGTCCTTCACCGCGCCGCCGAGCCCGGAGACCAGGCGGCGCTGGACGAGTACGAAGAAGACCAGTACGGGCACGGTCATCACGGTCGAGGCGGCCATGATGCCGCCCCAGTCGTTGCCCTCGTCCTTGAAGAAGACGAGGAGGGCCATGGGGAGGGTGGAGTTCTCGGTCGCGCTGATGATGAACGACTTGGCGAACAGGAAGTCGTTCCAGGCGGAGATGAAGGAGAACACGCTCGTCGCGACGAGGCCGGGGAAGACCAGCGGGAAGAGGATCTGCCACATGAACCGGGCGCGCCCGGCGCCGTCGATGCTGGCGGCCTCCTCCAGCGCCTCGGGCACCGCCGCCACGAAGCCGCGCAGCATCCAGATGGCGAACGGCAGCGAGAAGGCGATGTGCGGCAGGATCAGCGAGCCGAGGGTGTTGAGGCCGATGGCGGGCACCGAGTGGCCCAGGTCCCGCATGACGAAGAACAGCGGGATGGTCAGGGCCTCGACGGGCACCATCTGCGCGATCAGGAACATGATGAGCAGGGTGGTGCGGAACCGGAAGCGGAACCGGGTGACGGCCGTCGCCGCGAGGAAGGCGATCAGCCCGGAGGCGAGGACGACCACCCCGCGACGAAGAGGCTGTTGAGGAAGTAGCGGCCGAAGTCCTGCTGTTCGAAGACGCGGCGGAAGGAGTCGAGCGAGGGGTGCCGGGTCCAGGGCCGAGGATGGCTGGATTGCACCTCTCCCTCGGGCTTGAAGGCGGAGAGCACCATCCAGTAGAGCGGGAAGGCGACGACGGCGGCGACGAGCAGCGCGGTCGCCTCGGCGACCAGCCGCCACGGTCTGCGGATCCTCACGCGCGGCGCGTTCACGGTGTCGCCCCTGTTCGTCGTACCGGTCGGAGGTCCGCAGCAGCCGCAGGTAGATCAGGGTCACGGCGAGCAGGACCAGCAGCATCACGACGCCGATGGCGGAGCCGAGGCTGTATTCGGAGGACGCGAACGCCTTCTCGTAGGCGTAGACGTTGAGCGTCAGGTTCTGTCCGGCGATCCCGCCGCCGCCCGTCATGACGTAGATCTGGGTGAAGACCTGAAGTCCCAGATGATCGACTGGATGGTGACCACGACGAGAATCGGCCGCAGCATCGGGGTCATGACGCTGCGCCAGACCCGCCACGAGGAGGCGCCGTCGAGCGCGGCGGCCTCCAGCACCTCGGTGGGGATGGCGCGGATCCCGGCGTAGACCGTCACCATGACGAACGGGAACGAGCACCAGACCACCTCGAACAGCACGAGGGCGAAGGCGCTGTAGCGGTCGTACGTCCAGGAGTAGTCCTGGAACCCGGAGAGTCCGAACCAGGTCAGCACCCGGTCGACCGGCCCGAAGTCGGGGTCGAAGAGGAAGAGCCAGACGGTGGACCCGGTGATGGCCGGGTGGCCCAGGCGCCGAGCGCGGCGAGCATGAGGGCGAGCCGGGGCAGGGCCCGGACCCGGGTGAGGAGGACGGCCAGCGAGCAGCCGACCGCGAGGGTGGAGACCACGCAGACGGCCGCGAAGGCGAGCGTGGCGAGCAGGACGTCCCAGAACTGGCGGTCGGAGAACAGCTCGCGGTAGTTGCCCAGACCCTGGAAGCTGGTCGGCTCGCCGCCGCTGACCTGGGCCTGGGTGTACTCCAGGAAGGAGATGAGGCCGAGTTGGTAGATGGGGTAGATCAGCAGTCCGCCGAGGACGACGAGCGCGGGGCCAGGTACAGCCACGGGGTCCAGGGCCTCGTCCCCGGCCTTCGGCCGCGGCCCGCCGTCTGCTTCGCGATGGCCGGGGCGCTCACCGGCGGAACGCCTCGTCCATCTTCTTCGCCGCGTCGCCCGCGGCGGCGGCCACGCTCTTACGGCCGCTGATGATCTCCTGGAACATGGTGGGCAGCACCAGCGAGGAGTCGATGGCGGCCCAGCCGGGCGAGGCGGGGACGAACTTGGCGCCCGCGCCGAGGGTCTTGACGAACGGCTCGACGAACGGCTCCTTCTTCGCGACCGCGCCCCGGACGTCGGTGAAGGTGGGCAGGAAGCCCATCGCGTCGAACAGCCTGCGCTGCGACGCCTTGCCCGCCAGGGACTTCATCAGGTCGACGGCGAGCGTGCGGTGCGAACTGCTCTTGAGGACACCGAGGTTGTTCCCGCCCGCGAAAGCGGGCGATGTCGCCGCGCTCGACGCCGGGCAGCGGGACGACGGCGTACTTGCCCTTGACCGGGCCCGCGTCGATGGCCTGGTGGTTGAAGTCGCCGCCGATGGCCATGCCCGCCTTCCCGCTCGTGAACGCCTCGACGGTGTCGTTGCCGCCGAACTGGGCGCACTTGGCGGCCGGGCAGTTGCCGTCGCCGAACAGCGCGGTGTAGGCCGCGATGCCCTTCCGCGCGGCGGGGTCGTCGATGGCGGCGGTGTACGAGCGGCCCTCGCGCGTGGCGAGTTCGCCGCCGTTCGCCCAGATGAAGGGCGCGGCGCCGTAGGTGTACGCGCCGCCGACGGCGAGCCCGTACAGGTCGGGCCGCTCGGCGCGGATCCGCTGGGCGGTGGTGGTCACCTCCCGCAGCGTGGCGGGGGTTTCAGGCCCAGGTCGGCGAAGACGTCGGTGCGGTAGTACAGGGCCCGTACGCCGACGAACAGCGGGGCGCCGTACACCTTGCCGTCGACGGTCACCGACTCCCGGGCGGTGGTGTCGGTCTGCTTCGCCTCGGGCCAGGCGTTGAACTCCTCGCTGATGTCGGCCAGTCCGCCGTCGCGGACGTATCCGGCGGTGTCGGTGTTGCCGTACTCGATGAGGTCGGGGCGCTGCCGGGGTCGTTGAACGCGGCCTTCACGCGCTGGGCGCGGGTGTCGACGGGGATGTAGGTGACGTCCGCCCTGACGCCCCGGTGGTTCTTCTCGAAGGCGGCGACGGCGGCGTCGACGACGGCTTTCTTGGGCTCGTTGTCGACCTCCTGGAAGAGCCAGACGCGCAGCGTGCCGGACTTCTCGTCCCCACGGCGCGGTTGTCGGAGGTGGACGGGCGCACCCGGTGGCGGCGACGCCCGCCAGGGCGAGCGCCGCCACCGGGGCGGCGAGGCGTACGGAGAGCTTGGGTGGCTTCATGACGGACGGACCCTGAACAGTGCGACGACGTCGCATTGCAGCGTGCGCAACGCACGTTTCGCTGCGCACAATAGGCAGGAGGTTAGGGAGTCTTATTGGTCTGGACAAGAGGTCTCGACCAGTTGATGACACCCGGGCCCGGCAGCCGCCGGGTTCTCGGCCGACAGGCGGCCCACGGCTCAACCGCCGCCCGGCCGCGGCTCGTCCGTCGCTCAGCCGCCGCCCGGCCGCGGCTCGTCCGTCGCTCAGCCGCGGCTCGTCCGTCGCTGAGCCGCCGCCCGGCCGCCGCTCAGCCGCCGCTCACAGGAAGCGCCGCAGGAAGCTCTGGGTGCGCGGGTTGCGCGGGTTGTCCAGCACCTCCCGGGCGGGCCCGACTCCACCACCCGGCCCTCGTCCATGAACACCACGCGGTCGGCGACCTCCTTCGCGAAGCCGATCTCGTGCGTGACCACGATCATGGTGAGCCCGCCGTCCGCCAGGTCCCGCATGGTGGCCAGCACCTCGCCGACCAGCTCCGGGTCGAGCGCGCTGGTGGGCTCGTCGAAGAGCATCAGCTTCGGCCGCATGGCCAGCGCGCGGGCGATGGCCACGCGCTGCTGCTGGCCGCCGGAGAGCTGGCGCGGGTAGGCGTCGGCCTTGTCGTCGAGGCCGACCCGGCGCAGCAGGTCGAGCGCGGTCTCGCGGGCCTCGGCCTTCGGCCGCCGCAGCACGCCGACCGGCGCCTCCAGCACGTTGCGCAGCACGGTCTGGTGCGGGAAGAGGTTGAAGTGCTGGAAGACCATGCCGATGCCGCGCCGCTGGCGGGTCACCTCGGAGGGCCGCAGGTGGCGCACCCGGCCGCCGTGGTCGCGGAAGCCCATCAACTCCCCGTCGACGTGCACCGCGCCCCGTCGGGGACCTCCAGGTGGTTGATACATCGCAGGAAGGTCGACTTCCCCGAGCCGGAGGGGCCGAGCAGCACCACGACCTCGCCCGGCGCCACGTCGAGGTCGATGCCCCGCAACACCCTCAGCTGGCCGAAGTCCTTGCGGATGCCGCGCGCGGCGACCATGGGCGCGGTGGTGGTGGCCGTCATGCCGTCTTCTCCTCGGCCGGGGCGCCCGGACGGCGCCTGCGGAAGGTCGCGAAGTCCCAGAAGCCCTGCGGCGCTTCGCGGGTCGCGCCGCGCGCGTAGTAGCGCTCGATGAACGACTGGCCGACGTACAGCACGGACGTCATGACGAGGTACCACAGGCACGCCACGATGAGCAGCGGGACGGTCTCGAAGGTGCGGTTGTAGATGGACTGCACGGTGTAGAGCAGGTCGGCCAAGGCGATCACGCTCACCAGCGAGGTGGCCTTGAGCATGTTGATGACCTGGCTGCCGGTGGGCGGCACGATGAACCGCATGGCCTGCGGCAGCTCGACCCGGCGCAGCACGCGGGCGCGCCCATGCCGAGCGCGACGGCCGCCTCGGACTGGCCCTGGTCGACGCCGAGCAGGCCGCCGCGCACGATCTCGGCCATGTACGCGGCCTCGTTGAGGCCGAGGCCGAGGATGGCGGCGAGCAGCGGGGTGATCAGGTCGTTGGTCCGGCCGCTGACGAACTCCGGGCCGAAGGGCACCCCGAGGAGATCCGGGGCAGCAGCGCCGAGAGGTTGTACCAGAAGATCAGCTGGACCAGCACGGGGACGCCGCGGAAGAACCACACGTACAGGCCGCACACGGTCCGGGTCACCGGGTTCCGCGACATCCGCCCGACGGCGATCAGCACGCCGAGGACGACGCCGATGGCCATGGCGACCACGGTGAGTTCGACGGTGGTGGCGATGCCGTCGCCGATGATCCGCGCGTTGGCGTAGTCGCCGACGGTGGACCACTCGAAGTTGGGGTTGGTGACCAGGAAGTGGACGAACTGCGCGGCGAGCACGGCGAGTACCAGCACCGACAGCCAGCGCAGCGGGTGGCGGAGCGGGCGGCGCCGGCGACGTCCACGTCGGGGACGGCGGACGGCTCGCTTCGAACGGGGTGTTCCGGGGCGGCCTGGGAACGCGCGGTGGCCATGGTCGGCTCACCTCCTGCCGGGGTCACGCGGGGCCTCCGAGGTTGACCCCGGGCTTGTCCAGGGCGTTCCTCGTCAGGTCCCACTTCTTCATGATCGTGTCGTAGGTGCCGTCGGCCATGAGCCGGGTGAGCGCCTTGACCAGGACCTCCCGCAGCGGGGAGTCCTTGGCCACCAGGGCGCCCTGGTAGAGGTCGGAGAAGCCGTTGCGGCTCTCGGTGCCCGCCAGTTCCAGCTCGCCCTTGGCCTGTCCGACGAAGTACGTCAGCGGGGCCTCGGAGGAGAAGAAGGCGTCGGCGCGGCCGGAGCGCACGGAGAGCACGGAGGCGGGCTGGTCCTTGTAGGACTGCACGGTCACGGCGTGCTTCCCGTCCTTCACGCACGCCGCCGACTGCGACTTGATGACACCCTCGGCGGAGCCGCCCGCCATGACGGCGATGCGCCGCCCGCAGGTGTCGGCCAGGAGTCGATCTTCTTCGGGTTGCCCTGGGGCACGGCGAACACCACGAACTCGCGCACCCAGTCGACGAAGTCGTTGCCGTTCTGCCGGTCCTCGAAGTCGCCGACCGGGCCCAGGGCCAGGTCGTACCGCCCGGCCTTGATGCCGGTCAGCTGGCTCGGCAGGCCGTCGGTGGTGACGTGTTCGACGGTGACGCCGAGCAGTTGGCCGAGCACGGTGGCCAGGTCGGCGGTGGCGCCGCTGAGGCTGTGCCCGTCGGACCCGGCGATCTCGTACGGCGGGAAGGAGCCGTTGTTGACCGACACCAGCTTGCCCGACTCGCGGATCCTCGCCGGGAGCATGGCGTGCAGCGCCTTGTCCTCGGCGACCTGCGGCTGCTTGGCCCCGGCCGCGCCGACCACGCCCTCGGCCTGCGGCGGGTTGGCGCCACAGGCCGTCAGGCCCACGGCGGCCAGGGCGACGGCGAACACGGGCAGGACCCGCGCCACGGACCGGACGGACCGGGCGGACCGGGCGGTCCCGGCGGACCGGTCGGACCTGGCAGACCGGTCAGACCCGGCGGACCCGGCAGACGCGGCGGCCCCAGCGGCCCCGGCAGACCCGGCGGGCCGCATCACGACGCTCCCAGCGGCAGCACCTCGGAGGCCACGGCGAACCGGCGGTTGGCCAGCACCGGCAGCGTGCGGCGGGCCGCCGCCGTGCTCTCCGGGTCGGCCTCGGCCCAGGTGAGACCGGGGCGGCGGACAGCCGGGCGACGACGGTGCCGAGCGGGTCGACGACCATGCTGTTGCCGATGTTGCGCGGGCCGCACTCGCCGCTGGCCGCCACCCAGCAGGTGTTCTCCAGCGCGCGGGCCGCCACCATCAGCTCCCAGTGGCGCTCCTTGGCCGGGCCGCGCACCCAGGCGGCGGGCAACGCGAGTACCTCGGCCCCGGCGTCGACCAGCAGCCGCGCCAGCTCCGGGAAGCGCACGTCGTAGCAGGTCATCAGGCCAACCCGGGTGCCCGCGACCTCGATGACCACGGGCGGTTCGTCGGCGGGCCGGACGTTGGCCGACTCACGGTCGCCGAAGGCGTCGTACAGGTGGATCTTGCGGTAGCGGCCCACCAGTTCGCCGTCGCGCAGCGCGATGAGGTGTTGAACACCCGGCCGTCGTCGGAGGGTTCGTGGATGCCGACCACGACGGTGGTCGGGCTGCCCTGGGTGGACTCCAGCAGCCCGGTGACGAACGGGCCGTCCAGCGGCTGGGCCACCTCGCGGATGCGGTGGCGGTCCTCGGTGAAGCGGGCGAGCACGCCCTCGGGGAGGACGAGGAGGTCGGCGCCGCCCGGCCCGCCCGCTCGGCGAGGTCCTGGCAGGCGGTCAGGTTGTCCTTCCAGTCGGGGCTGGCGGTGAACTGTCCGACGGCGATACGCATGTCGATCGTGCTCCGTTGCGTCAGGGGCGGGGACGGCGGCGAGGTCGCCGGGGAGGGCCGGGGCGGCCAGGGCCGGGTCGGGGAAGAGCAGCCCGGGGTCGACGGGCTCGGGCCGGATGCCCTGCGCGTACAGCTCGGTGCAGAAGGCGCGGATCATCGCGGCGTTGTCCGTGGTGCCGTACGGCATCCAGTCGTCGCCGAACAGCAGCGCGGACTCGGTGAGTTCGCGCAGCAGCCAGGGCGTGGTGTCGGCGAGCAGCCGCCGCCGCTCCACCCAGCGGCGCTTGGACGCCTCCAGGGCGGTGAGCACGGCGCCGGGCAACGCGGGGTTGGCGTCGACCAGTTCGCGGCGCAGGGTGACCAGGTGGATGCCGGGGACGAAGCCGTGCTCGGTCCAGTACGCGCGCTCGGCGGCGGCGTGGTCGGCGAGCAGATGGCGGAACCGGCTGCCGGGGTGAACAGTTCGGCGGGCATGAACGGCGTGAGCACCGCGTCGAGGCGGCCCGCCGCCAGCTCCTCGGTCAGCGACTCGCCCTCGGCCATCGCGGAGACGTTGGGCGGCAGCGGCCGGGAGCCGAGCCGGTCCTTGCCGGTCTCGCCCGCGTTGAGCGGGCCGACCCGCCAGTCGACGCCGGTCAGGTCGACGCCCTCGGCGCGCAGCAGCGCCGGGTCCAGGTGTTGCCGGAGTCGGGCCAGCCGGTCAGCCCGACGCGGGTGCCCGCGAGGTCGGCGAGCGCGGTACGGGAGCTGTCGGCGCGCACCAGCACGCAGCGGTGGCGGAACCCGCGCATGACGAAGGCGGGCAGTCCGACGAGCCGGTCGTCCCCGGCGGCGCGGGCCTGCGCGTACCGGCTGAACGAGGTCTCGCCGCCGTCGAGTCCGGGCTCGGTCAGCACGTCGGGGTCACGTTCCGGGCGTCGATCCGCAGGTCGACGCCGGGGATGTCCACCAGCCCGGCCGCCAGCGGCACCAGGTGGTCCCAGTCCCGCAGACCGAGACGGACGATGACAGGAGAGGGCACGGGGAGTTTCCTTATAGCTCGTGCTTCGCCATAGGTCGCGTTCGCCGCTTATGGCGCTTTGGCCGCAAAGGCGTTCATACGTCTGTGCGGTAGCAGGAGGCTATTGTTCAGAAAGTTGGCAGACAAGACTCTGTTTGTTACCGAACATAGGTTTTCCGGGCCGTAATCCGGCGGCTACGCTGCGCGGACCACACGGACACGAGGTGGCGCCATGACACAGACGGCCCCGGGCCGACCGGCGGAGGGCCCGACGGCGGCCCGGCTCGCCGCCCTCATCGCCGACCCGAGCGCCCGCGGGATCGCCTCCGCCATGACCGATCTGATCCGCGGCGGCGACCTCGCGCCCGGCAGCTCGCTGCCCACGGTGCGCGCCCTCGCCGCCGAGTTGGGCGTCAGCCCGGAACGGTCGCCGACGCCTGGGCCGTCCTGCGCAAACACCGGATGATCACCACGCTCGGGCGGCGCGGCAGCGTCGTCAGCGGCCCCCGACCGTGCCGCACCCAGTCCGCTTCGAGCGCGTCGGCGACCTCGGCGACCGCCTCTCCAGGACCTCGCCGTCGCCGCGCCCGACCCCGCGCTGCTGCCGCCCCTGGAGGAGGCGCTGCTGGCCGGGGCCCGCACCCGCGGCTGCACGACTACGCGCGCACGGCCATCACCCCGCGCTGCTCGAAGCCGTCGAGGACACCTGGCCGTTCGCCCCGAGGCGTGGCTCGCCGTCGGCGGCGGCTTCGAGGGCGTCCATCTGCTGTGCCAGGCGCTGCTGGTGCCCGGCGACCGGGTCGCCGTCGAGGACCCACCGCCGCCCGGCTGCTGGACATCCTGGAGGCGCTGGAGGTCCGCCCGGTCCCGGTGGCCTGCGACGCCGAGGGCCCCGAACCCGCCTCGCTGGCCCGCGCGCTCGCCGCCCGCCCCGCGCTCTTCCTGCACCAGCCGCGCGCCCAGACCCCTGCGGCTGGACCTCACCCCGCCCGCGCCCGCGACCTGGCCACCGCGCTGGAGGCCGCGCCGAACGTGACGGTGCTGGAGGACGACGGCACCGGCCCGCTCGCGGTCCACCCGCGGGCACCATCGGCGCCCACCTGCCCGGCCGTACGGTCGTGGTCCGCTCGTACTCCAAGGCGTACGGGCCCGACCTGCGGCTCGCCGTCATCGGCGGCCCGCGCGACGTCGTCGACCGTGCCCGGGTGCTGCGCACCTACGGCACCGGCTGGACCAGCCGGATCCTCCAGGACGCGCTCGCCCACCTGCTCACCGACCCGGCGAGCGAGGAACGGGTACGGGAGGCGGCCCGCCGCTACACGCTGCGCCGCGAGGGCCTCGCCGACCGGCTCGCCGCACGCGGGGTGCGGACCGACAACCGCGACGGGCTGATGCTGTGGGTACCGGTCGCCGACGAGACCTCGGCCCTGGTCACCCTGGCCGCCCGGGGCGTGACCGTCTCACCGGGAAGCCGCTTCTACCTCTCCACACCGCCGGAGCCGCGGATCCGCGTCGCGACCGCGCGGCTGTCGGAGGATCCCGCCGCCCTCGACGGAGCGGCGGACCTCATCACGCTGGCGGCCCGCGCCGTCCAGCATCCCTGACCCGGACGGCCTGGTTCACGCCTGGCCGCGGAGCAACTCCTCGCCCGGGTACCGCGGTTCGGGGTACGGAACGGCCTCCACCCGCGCCCCGGCGGCGGCCAGCCGCTCCGCCACCCGGTCCCAGTCCGGCCAGGCGTCCCGTATCCGGGTCAGGATCCGGGCCGAGGGACCAGCACCACCTCGCAGCCCGGCGCGTCCGCCCACTCCAGCAGCCGGGGCACGGTGGGCTGGACGACCGAGACCACCATGCTGCCCGCCAGGCGGTAGCCGCGCTCCACGGCCAGCCGGGCACACCGCTCCAACTGCGCGTCCCAGTCCTTCTCGAACTGGCAGTAGGCCGTGGCCCTTCGTCGGGCTCGTCGGGTTCGTCAACCTCGCGCGCCCCGAACACCAGGGACACCGCCCGCGGGCGCCGTCGGCGCTCCCGCGGCGCCCGGCTCGCCGGACTCGCTCATGCGCGCCGCCCCGCCTACTTCTTGTCGCCGCCCTGGTCGCCCTTGTCGCCGCCACCGTCGGCGCCCATGCCCTCGAAGATCTCCTTGCACATGGGACACACCGGGTACTTCTTGGGGTCACGCCCGGAACCCAGACCTTGCCGCAGAGCGCGACCACCGGAGACCCGGAGAGCGCGCTCTCCATGATCTTGTCTTTCTGTACGTAATGGGCGAAGCGCTCGTGGTCGCCGTCCCCGTTGGACACCTGCGGCGTCGGCTCGACGAGGGTCCCGGTGCCAGCCCCGCGCTCGGGTTCAAGAGTGCTCATACAGCCCAAGGGTACTCACGCGGGCGGACCGCGGGAGCCGCCGAACCCACCGCCGGACGCCACCGCCCGTCCACCGGTGGCACCGGCCCTAGTTCAGCGAGGGTCGTCGGGGTACGTCGCGACCATCGCCAGCTCGCTGCGCTGGCGCCGCAGCACCGCCCGCCACAGCCGCTCGGGATCGGGCGAGGACACGTCACCGGGCTCGGACTCCACCACGTACCAGGCGCCCTCGGACAGCTCGTTCTCCAACTGCCCGGGCCCCAGCCCGCGTACCCGGCGAAGATCCGCAGGCTGCCCAGCGCCGCGGCCAGCAGCTCCGGCGGCGCCTCCAGGTCCACCAGCCCTATGGCGCCGTGCACCCGCCGCCAGCCCAGCGGGCCGTCCCCGGCGGGCACCCCTCCACGGCGGGCGGCCCGGCCCCGGTGGACGGCCCGGCCCGCTCGGCCTCACCCGGCACCACGGCCACGCCCAGCGCGGAGTCCAGGGAGACCGGCCCGCCCTGGAAGACCACGCCGGGCTCACCGGCCAACTCGGCCCAGGACTCAAGGATGTCGCCCACCCCACCGGGGTCGGACGGTTGAGCACCACACCGAGGGAGCCCTCCTCGTCGTGGTCGAGGAGCAGCACCACCGCGCGGTCGAAGTTCGGGTCCGCCAGCGCCGGTGTCGCGACTAGCAGCCGTCCTGTGAGCGAGGACACCTCGGTCATGGCCAACATGATCCCGCATTTCGCCCCGGCGCGGAGGGTGGAAGGGCGCGGGTGCCCGCGCAGGGCGGGGCGTACGACAGCAGAAGCGGCGCACTGTCACGTTCCGCTGTCACGGGCCGACGGTACGTGTTGTGACACATCCTGGACGCACAGTGGCCCCATGGGCAATGGAGCGGTCCGTCGGGCCCATTACGCTTGCTCCTGCCCCCGCCCGTCCCAGGAACGCGAGATTCGATGACCCGCTCCAACGATGTCCTGCTTGTCCACGGCGGCACCCGCTGGAGGGTGAGATCCGTGTCCGCGGCGCGAAGAACCTCGTGCCCAAGGCCATGGTGGCCGCGCTGCTCGGCAGTGAGCCGAGCCGGCTGCGCAACGTCCCCGACATCCGTGACGTGCGGGTCGTGCGGGGCCTGCTGCAACTGCACGGGGTGACGGTGCGCCCGGCGACGAGTCCGGCGAGCTGGTGCTGGACCCGACCCACGTGGAGAGCGCGAACGTCGCGGACATCGACGCCCACGCCGGTTCCTCGCGGATCCCGATCCTCTTCTGCGGTCCGCTGCTGCACCGCCTGGGCCACGCCTTCATCCCCGGCCTCGGGGCTGCGACATCGGCGGCCGGCCCATCGACTTCCACTTCGACGTGCTGCGGCAGTTCGGCGCCACGATCGAGAAGCGGGCCGACGGCCAGTACCTGGAGGCCCCGCAGCGGCTGCGCGGCACCAAGATCCGGCTGCCCTACCCGTCGGTCGGCTCCACCGAGCAGGTGCTGCTCACCGCGGTGCTCGCCGAGGGCGTGACGGAGCTGTCCAACGCGGCTGTCGAGCCGGAGATCGAGGACCTGATCTGCGTCCTCCAGAAGATGGGCGCCATCATCTCGATGGACACCGACCGCACGATCCGGATCACCGGTGTCGAGGCGCTCGGCGGCTACAACCACCGCGCCCTGCCGGACCGCCTCGAAGCCGCGTCCTGGGCCAGCGCGGCGCTCGCCACCGAGGGCAGCGTCTACGTACGCGGCGCCCGCCAGCGCGAGATGATGACCTTCCTCAACACCTTCCGCAAGGTGGGCGGCGCCTTCGACATCGGCGACGAGGGCATCCGCTTCTGGCACCCGGGCGGCAAGCTCGACGCCATCGCCCTGGAGACCGACGTCCACCCCGGCTTCCAGACCGACTGGCAGCAGCCGCTGGTGGTGGCCCTCACCCAGGCGTCGGGCCTGTCCATCGTGCACGAGACGGTGTACGAGTCGCGGCTGGGCTTCACCGAGGCGCTGAACCAGATGGGCGCGCACATCCAGCTCTACCGCGAGTGCCTGGGCGGCTCCGCCTGCCGCTTCGGGCAGCGCAACTTCCTGCACTCCGCCGTGGTCTCGGGCCCGACCCGGCTCCAGGGCGCCGACCTGGTCATCCCCGATCTGCGCGGCGGCTTCTCGTACCTGATCGCCGCGCTCGCCGCCCAGGGCACCTCGCGGGTGCACGGCATCGACCTGATCAACCGCGGCTACGAGAACTTCATGGCCAAGCTCGTGGAGCTGGGCGCCAAGGTCGAGCTGCCGAACGCCTGAGCCGGGCGGCCGGACGGTTCACCCGTTCGGCCGCGTGGAGCGCACAGGGGCGGCCACCCTGCCGGGTGGCCGCCCTTCGGATTACGGCTTACTTGCCCTTGGCGGCTTCCTTCAGCTTGGAGCCCGCCGACACCTTGACGCTGTAACCGGCCGCGATGTTGATCGGCTCGCCGGTCTGGGGTTGCGCGCGGTACGAGCGGCGCGGTGGGTCCGCTCGAAGGTCAGGAAGCCGGGGATGGTGACCTTCTCGTCGCCCTTGGCGACCACTTCGCCGGTCACCTCGGCGAGGGCGGCCAGAACGGCGTCGGCGTCCTTTCGGGTCACCTCGGCACGCTCGGACAGAGCGGCCACCAGCTCACTGCGGTTCATGTTGTACTCCCGTGTTCAACTTGCCAATGAGGCGTGAGATCGAAGCCGATGCTGCCAGGGCCCTCGGACAGTCCCGGACCCGGGTCTGCTGTTCAGACCCTCTCGCCTGGAACGCATCCTGCCCCCACCTGTGGCGGGAAAGCCAATCCGGAAGCCCGGAGAGTCCCACGAAAAGCGCCCGTGGGCCCTTTTGCTGCCCGCCACCCTATGGGCGCGGAACCCTGGCACATGCGACGCGCCGGGGTTCAGGCACCCGCCGTGGCGCCTCCGGCCCGCGCCGCGTCCGAGACGGCACCGGCGACGGCGCCGGCCACCTTGTCGTTGAAGACGCTCGGAATGATGTAGTTCGCGTTCACCTCGTCCTCACCGACGACGCTCGCGAGGGCGCCCGCGGCGGCCAGCATCATCTCGGTGTTCACCGTGGTGGACTGGGCGTCGAGCAGACCGCGGAAGACACCCGGGAAGACCAGCACGTTGTTGATCTGGTTCGGGAAGTCGGAACGGCCGGTGGCGACCACGGCGGCGGTCTGGCGGGCCACCGCCGGGTCCACCTCGGGGTCGGGTTGGCCAGCGCGAAGACGATCGCGCCGTCGGCCATCGCGGCCACGTCCTCGCCCGCCAGCACGTTCGGCGCGGAGACGCCGATGAAGACGTCGGCGCCGCGCACGGCCTCCTTGAGGGTGCCGGTGACGCCCTCGGGTTGGTGTTCTCCGCGATCCAGCGCAGCGAGGCCACGTCACGCCCGTTGCTGCCGCCGTTGAGGTCGTCGCGCCCGGCGTGCACCACGCCGTGGATGTCGGCGACCACCGCGTGCCGCACCCCGGCGGCGATGAGCAGCTTGAGGATGGCCGTGCCCGCGGCGCCCGCGCCGGACATCACCACCCGTACGTCCTCGAACTTCTTGTCCACCACGCGCAGCGCGTTGGTGAGCGCGGCGAGCACCACGATCGCGGTGCCGTGCTGGTCGTCGTGGAAGACCGGGATGTCCACGGCCTCGCGCAGCCGCGCCTCGATCTCGAAGCAGCGGGGGCGGAGATGTCCTCCAGGTTGATGCCCGCGAAGCCGGGCGCGATGGCCTTGACGATGGCCACGATCTCGTCGGTGTCCTGGGTGTCCAGGCACAGCGGCCAGGCGTCGATCCCGGCGAACCGCTTGAACAGGGCCGCCTTGCCCTCCATCACCGGCAGCGCCGCCTTCGGCCCGATGTTGCCCAGGCCCAGCACGGCCGAGCCGTCGGTGACCACGGCGACGCTGTTGCGCTTGATGGTCAGCCGCCGCGCGTCCTCGGGTTCTCCGCGATGGCCTGGCAGACCCGGGCGACGCCCGGGTGTAGACCATGGACAGGTCGTCACGGTTGCGGATGGGGTGCTTGGACGACATCTCGATCTTGCCGCCGAGGTGCATCAGGAACGTACGGTCGGAGACCTTGCCCAGCGACACCCCTCGATGCCGCGCAGCTCTCGACGATCTCCTGCGCGTGCGCCGTGGACGACGCGGCGATGGTGACGTCGATACGGAGCGACTCGTGCCCGGAGGCACTCACGTCCAGGCCGGTGACCGAACCACCGGAGGACTCCACGGCCGTGGTGAGCTGGCTGACCGCGGTACCGCTCGCGGGCACCTCCAGCCGGACCGTGATCGAGTACGAGACGCTCGGCGCCGTTGCCATGTGACCGACTTCCTTTGCTTTCCCTGAACCATGCGCCTGTCCGCGCGCTGATCTCATGCGCTCCCCGGTCGCGCCGGGCCACGACATCAGATAGTTGCACCTACCTGTCAGTACCAGGTAACCGCCCTGACTTTCGAAACTATTGTTTCTCCCCGCCTCCGAAAACAGCCGGGGCACCGAAAGCTCACGGGCGTCGCGTGAAATGGCGCAGGGCCCGCGACGCCCCCGTCAGGGGAAGTCGCGGGCCCTGCGCCACACTTGATGACACCGACCCGCCATGCTCGCCTCGCGGCAAGTGGTCGCTCGCAGCGACTATGGTTGGGCCCGGGGCTTGGATCGGGCCGGTGCCACTGCAAGGCTAACAAACCATCCCGCGAAGCGATTCCCGTACCGCTGGTTACTTTCGGCGGATCCCGGCCGCGCTTGTCGATCAGTCCCGAAGCAGGTCGGGCACCCGTTTTCGTCCGGCTCGTCGCGGTTCCCGGACAGGACCGTCAGCCGCTGGGTCGCACGGGTCAGCGCCACGTACAGCACGCGCAGACCGGCGGGCGACTCGTCGGCGATCTCCGCGGGCGAGACCACGAGCGTCGCGTCGTACTCCAGGCCCTTGGCCTCCAGGCTGCCCAGCACCACCACGCGGTCGCCGAGCCCGGCCACCCACTGCCGCGCCCGCGTCCGCCGCCCCATGGCGACCACGACGCCGACCGTGCCGTCGACCTCCGCCAGCGCCCGGCGCGCCTCCTCGCGTACGGCCTCGGCGAAGGCCGCGCCGTCGGCGGCGCCGGTGGCCCGGCGCTCGCCGCCACCACGAACCGCGGCTCGACACCGGTGGAGCGGACCGCGCGGGAGAGTCCGCGCCGGGCATCGCCAGCGCCAGGACCTTCGCCGCGAGGGCCGCGATCTCGGCGGGATTGCGGTAGTTGACGGTGAGGGTGAAGCGGCGGCGGGGCCGGGTGCCGAGCGCCTCCTCGCGCGGCGGCGGCCTCCTCCGGGTCGGACCAGGAACTCTGCGCCGGGTCGCCGACGACCGTCCAGGTCGCGTGCCGCCCGCGGCGGCCGACCATCCGCCACTGCATGGGCGTGAGGTCCTGGGCCTCGTCCACGATGACGTGGGCGTAGTCCGTCCGCGCCTCCTCGCGCGGCTCGATACGGGCCCGGCCGCCCGCCAGCCGGTCGGCGTGGGTGGTCAGCTCCTCCAACCCGGTGAGCTGGTCCAGCGGGTCCAGCTCGCGCTTCTTCGGGCGGGCCGGGGCGCCGAGCAGGGTGTGCAACTCGTCGAGCAGCGCCACGTCGTGGACCGACACCGGGCCTGTGCCGTCGGCGCCCAGGCGGCGCAGCGAGCGGGCCAGCAGCCGGGTCTCGCGGGGTTGAGCACCCGCCGCGACCAGCGGGCCAGCCGCTTGTCGTCGGCCATCGCGGCGAGCACGGCGCGCGGGTGAGTTCGGGCCACCAGGCGGCGAGGAAGTCGAGGAACTCCTCCTCCGTCGAGACGTCCTCGTCGAAGCCCTGCCGCGCCTCGGCCGCCAACTCGGGGTCGGAGTGGCGGCCGGGGCCCCGGTCCGCTCCCACAGGGCGTCCAGCAGCAGCCGTCTCGCGCGCGGTCTCAGCAGGTTGACCGGGGCGGTGCCGCCGAGCACCGCCTGCCGGATCCGGCGCAGTTCGTCGGCGGCCAGCTCGATCCGGGCGCCGCCGTGCACCACGCGCAGCCGGTTCGGCGGACCCGCGGGCGCGGCGGCGCCGAGCCCGTCCAGCGACAGCTGCCCGTCGCCGGGCGCGGCGGGCTGACCGGGCTGGTCCGGCGCGGCGGGCGGGCGCAGTTCCAGCGCGCCCTGGCCGCCTTGCGCAGCACCTTCAGCATCCGCGAGGAGCCCTTGATCCGGGCCACGGCGGGCTCGTCGAACACCTCCGCCTCCGCGCCCTCGACCAGCGAGCCCACGGCGCGGATCGCCACCTGGCCCTCCTCGCCCAGGGACGGCAGCACCCCTCGGTGTACGCCACGAGCAGCGGGGTGGGGCTGACCACCAGGATGCCGCCCGCGTACCGCCGCCGGTCCTGGTAGAGCAGGTACGCGGCGCGGTGCAGCGCCACGGCGGTCTTGCCGGTGCCGGGGCCGCCCTCGACCTCGACGACCGAGGCGGCGGGCGCCCGGATCACCAGGTCCTGCTCGGCCTGGATGGACGCGACGATGTCCCGCATGGCGTGCCCGCGCGCCTGGCCGAGCGCGGCCATCAGCGCGCCGTCGCCGACCACGGGCAGCGCCCGCCCGTCGAGCGTCGCGGTCAGCTCCGGGCGCAGCAGGTCGTCCTCGACGCCCAGCACCCGGCGGCCCTTGCTGCGGATCACCCGGCGGCGTACGACCCGGCCCGGCTCGATCGGCGTGGCGCGGTAGAAGGGCGCGGCGGCGGGCGCGCGCCAGTCGATGACCAGCGGGCTGTAGTCGGCGTCCAGGACGCCGATCCGGCCGATGTGCAGCGTCTCGGCGATCTCCGCGCGGTCGCCGCCGTCCTCGGCGCGGATCGCGTCCTCGGCCGGTTCGACGGAGGTGTACGCGCCGTCCGGGCCGCGCTCGCCGTCCTTGCCGAGCAGCAGGTCGACCCGGCCGAAGAGGAAGTCCTCGAACTCGCTGTTGAGCCGGTGCAGATGGGCCCCGGCGCGGAACACCTGCGCGTCGCGCTCGGCGAGCGCGCCCGGCGTACCGACCTGGCCCCGCTTGGCGGCGTCGTGCACCAGGAACTCCGCCTCGTGGATCTTCTCCTCAAGGCGGCGGTACACCCGGTCCAGGTGCCGCTGTTCGACATGGATCTCGCGGTCGCGTAGCCCGTCACCACCGTCCGGCGGAGCCGCGGGCTCCGCGGTGTGCGTGGCGTCGGGCGCGGCGTGCGTGGCGTTGTGAGCGGCCACCCAGGCCCCTTTCTCTGTGCGGCTGGGCAGCCGTCAACCGTACACGCCTTTCGCGCCCCGGCCACGACACCGGACCCGCGCCGGATCCGAACCCCGAGCAGCGCCCAGGGCCCGTCTTCAAAGGGCGGCCTGCCCCTTTGACGACGGACCCTAGAGCGTGACACGCACCAGGCGCTCGCCGTCCAGGGTCCGCACGTCGAAGCGGGCGATGGCGCCGCGGTCCATGGCGGCGCCGCCGTGGATGTACAGCGGCTCGCGGTTCCGCCTCACCGCGGCGTCCCGGACGCCGTAGCCGCCCTCGGGCACGGCCCAGGTGGTGACGGTCTGCTCGGCACCGTCCCGGCCGACGGCGACCAGGGCGCAGGCGCGCGGCCCCGTGACGTTCCCGAGCCTCAGGGCGACATGGGTGCCCCAGGGCCTGCGCTCCAGCGAGACGGTCGCGTCGACCCCGGTGTCCGGGTCGGTCGCGTGGTGCTTCTCGCCCTGCCGGTACAGCTCCATCGCCGCGCCGCCCGTGTGGACCGGCGCGGCGGACGAGCCGTCGTGCGAGGTCAGCGCCGCACCGGCGAACGGGCCGCCGACGATCAGCACGCCCGCCGCCGCGGCCAGCGCCACCCGGCGCCCGCGGCGCTCCGGCGGGCGGCGCTCACCTCGTCGAGCAGCCGGTCCAGCAGGCGCGGGCCGGGCCCGGCGGCCAGCTGCCCGGCGTACGGGAGCGGGCGCCGTCCGCGGCGGCGGCGTACTCCGCGAGGACCGGCGCCAGGCCCGTCAGCTGGTCCAGTTCGGCGGCGCACCGCCCGCACTCCGCCAGGTGCTCCTCGAAGCGGCCCGCCTCCGCCCCGTCCAGCACCCCGAGCGCGTACGCCCCGACGGCCGCGTGCGGTCCGTCCCCGCGGCCCGCGTCATGTGCTCACTCCCCGTTCCTCCAGCGACAGCCGCATCGAGCGGAGCGCGTAGAACACCGGGACCGGACCGTCCCCGCGGGCACGCCCAGCGCCAGCGCGGCCTCGCCGACCGTACGACCCTTGAAGTACGTCTCGACCAGGGCCTCGCGGTGGGCCGGGGTGAGACCGGCCAGCGCGTCGGCGACGGTCATCAGGCGCAGCGCCCGCTCGATCTCGTCGGCCGCGGGCGCCGTCTCCAGCGCGGCGGGCCCGCCTCACGCGGGCGGGACCGGCCGCCGCGGTGGTCGTCGATCACGATGCGGCGGGCGACGGTGACCAGCCAGGGCCGCACCGAACCGGCGGAGTCCCGCAGCCGGTCGGCGTGGCGCCAGGCGCGCAGCAGCGTCTCCTGGACCACGTCCTCAGCGCGGTGCCGGTCCCCGTCCACCAGCCGCAGGACGAAGGCGAGGAGCGGTGCCGCGTGCTCGTCGTACAGCGCCCGCATCAACTCGTCGTCGGGTGACGTCCTCTCGGCCACCCCGGCATCGTCGCGCACGGGCGCGCCCCGGTCGAGGGCGCCCGGCGGCCCGATGATGACGCTCCGTCAGCGCGACAGCGCGTGCGGACGGTCAGGGTCCGGCGCTCACCGGCCCGGCACCCGTGGCCGAGGCCGTGGCGGATGCTGAGGCTGAGGCCGAGGCGACCGGCCCGGCGCCCGTGGCGGACGCGGCGACGGCCCGGCGGCGGTGCCGGGCGACGCGCTCGCGGTTGCCGCACACCTCGCTGGAGCACCAGCGGCGCCGCCGCCCGCGAGGTGTCGAGGTAGACCAGCGAGCAGGTCTCCCTCGCACTGCCGCAGCTGGCCGCGCGCCACCGGGTCGGTGAGCAGGTCCACCGCGTCCCGGGCGATCTGGCCGAGCAGCGCCCGCAGTCCGGGTCGCCCACGAGCCTGCGTACGAGGTTGCCGTCGGGCGCCGGACGGCCCGCACGGCGGGCGGGGCGGTGGAGGCGAGCGCGTTGACCCGCTCCAGGTCGGCGCGGGCGGCGCGCCCGTCGACCTCGGTGTGGACCACGCGGTGCAGCAGGTCGCGCGCGGCGCGGAACCGGGCGAGCCAGCCGCCGTCGACGGTGTCCAGCGCGGTCTCGCGCGGTACGAGCCCGGCGCCGACCAGCCACGCCCGCAGCGGCCCGACGCCGTCGAGCCGGTCGACGGGGCCTCGCTGAGCCGCCCTCCGACCGTGGCCACCAGGTCCAGGCAGAGCCGCCCGGAGTCGAACCGGAGGTCGTAGGGGCCGTCGCCGCCGCCATGTTCCTGTCACTCCCTTGGGCTCGCGCGCGAGCCGCGTCCGGTGGATGCCCGGTGTGCGGGTGCCGCCGCGCCGGATCGTGCCGCGCCGGGCACCGATCGTTCCGGCGCGCTCCGCGCCCGGCACGCGCCGGTGGTACGGACCCGGCGCGGCGCGTGCCGCACCCGTCCGTACCGGGCCCGGCCCGTGCCGGGACCCGCCGTACCACCCGCGCGCGCCGCGTCCGGAGGCTGCCGCGCGCCGGGGAACCGCTCCTCCAGAGTGCCCGCCCGGCCCCGGCCGGAACCCGCGACAGGACCGTCCCGCCGTTGTCCGATGACGCGCGGCGCCACTGGTGCCGTCCCCGGCCACACCGGGCACTCACCGCCCACCCGCCACGGGCGTCACACGTCGCTGTCGGCCCCGCGTCCCCGTACTTGGTGTCGGCCGACGGGTCGAGCGCCAGCCGGTAGCCGCGCTTGACGACGGTCTGGATCAGCTTCGGGCGCCGAGCGCCGTACGCAGCCGGGCCATCGCCGTCTCCACGGCGTGCTCGTCCCGGCCCGCGCCCGGCAGCGCGCGCAGCAGGTCGGCCCGCGGCACCACCCAGCCGGGGCGGCGGGCCAGCGCGCAGCAGCGCCATCCCGGCCGGGGCACCGCGCGCAGCTCGCCGTCCACGACCACCGCGTGGCCGCGGATCTCCAGCCGCCGCCCGGCGACCGGCAACGGCCGCACCCGGCCCGGCAGTTCGGTGGACAGCAGCTGGACCAGCGGGCCGAGCCGGAACCGCTCGGGGCGGCTGGCCGGTACGTCGAGCGCCTCCAGCGGCAGCGCGGTGACCGGGCCCACGCAGGCGGGCAGCACGTCGTGGCGCAGCGCTTCGAGCAGCGCGTCGAGGATGCCGCGGCGCCGCGCCCGGTCCAGCAGGCTGGCGGCGGCGGGCGCGCTGGTGAAGGTCACCGCGTCCAGCGCGCGGGCCACGGCCGCGTCCAGCAGCCGGTCCAGCGCGCCGAGGTCCTCCGGCGGCATCCAGCGGTAGACCGGTACGCCGACCACCTCGGCGCCGCCCGCCCGCAGCGACTCCACGAAGCCGGGCAGCGGCTCGCCGTGCAACTGGACCGCGATCCGGCGGCCCGCCACCCTCCTCCAGCAGCCGGTCGAGCACCTCGGCCATCGACTCCGACCCCGGCGACCATCCTCGGTGAGCCCGGCGGCCCGGATCGCGCCGCGCACCTTGGGGCCGCGGGCCAGCAGCGCGACGCCGCGCAGCCGGGTCAGCAGCGCCTCGCCGAGGCCCCAGCCGTCGGCCGCCTCGATCCAGCCGCGGAAGCCGATGGCGGTGGTGGCGACCACCACGTCCGGCGCGTGGTCGAGCAACTTCTTGGTGGCGGCGAGCAGTTCGGTGTCGTCGGGCAGCGGAACGATACGCAGCGCGGGCGCGTGCACGACCTCCGCGCCGCGTCTGCGCAGCAGCGCGTTCAGCTCGTCCGCCCGCCGGGCCGCGGTGACGCCGACGGTGAATCCGGCGAGCGGCCCGACGGCGTCGCGCCCGGGTGCGTGGTGCGCGTTCGGCTTCTGTGGCATGGGCATGGCTCTCGTCCTGGTCTGCCCCGATGGTGGCGCGGCCGGTGGCGACGGGTGGGCGGCGCGCGGTGACGCGCCCGGTCACGCGGTCGCGGGCCGTGCGGTGGATCGTACGGCGCGTTCTCCGGTCGGCGGTCGATCAGCGGTGGTCGGGCGGCGTGGCGGTCACCCGACGAGCCTGCCAACGGCCGGTGACAGAACCGGTTCGCGCGCGTTTCCCCGTGGTTACGCGTGCCCCACCCGGCACGCCACGGGCGCGCCCGCCGGGCACCGCGCGCGCGGTGTTCACGGGTGCGCCCGCGGGTTCCCTCAGACCTCGGCGTACCCCAGCGGGCGCCGCTCCGCCGCGGCCTCCTCCCCGCCGGGACGTAGCGCCGCGCGGGCGGCGCAGGTATACGGCCCAGGTGACCACGGAGCACAGCGCGTAGAACCCGAGGAAGGAGACGAAGGCGGGCGTCCGGTGTGGGCGTCGAGGAACGACTGGCGGAAGATCAGGTTGATGCCGAGGCCGCCGAGCGCGCCGACCGCGCCGATCAGGCCCATCGCGGCGCCCGACAGCCGCCTCCCCAGGCCACCGCGTCCTCACCGGAGAGCCCCGGGCGACCGCCTTGGCCTGGAAGATCCCGGGATCATCTTGTACGTGGAGCCGTTGCCGACGCCGCTGAGGACGAACAGCGCGATGAAGCCGACGAGGAAGACGGCCAGCGACTTCTCGGCGGAGGCGTACACGACGACGAGCGTCGCCACGGCCATCGCGACGAAGGTGCCCAGCGTGATCCGCGCGCCGCCGAACCGGTCCGCCATCCGCCCGCCGACCGGCCGCACCAGCGAGCCGAGCAGCGGCCCGATGAAGGTGAGCGAGGCGGCCTCCAGCGGGTGCGGCCGAACTGGTTCTGGAGCACCAGGCCGAAGGCGAAGCTGTAGCCGATGAACGAGCCGAACGTCCCGACGTACAGCAGCGACATGATCCAGGTGTGGCCGTCCCTGGCGGCGTCCAGGGCCGCTCCGGTGTCGTTGCGCACGGGCGCGAGGTTGTCCATGTACAGCGCGGCGAGCAGGGCCGCGACCACGATGAGCGGGATGTACACGCCCAGCACGACCCGCGGACTCGTGTCGCCCACCGTGCCGATGACCAGCAGGCCCACCAGTTGGATGGCGGCCACGCCGAGGTTGCCGCCGCCCGCGTTGAGGCCGAGCGCC
Organism: Streptomyces sp. M19; assembly: GCA_038070365.1. GTDB lineage: Bacteria > Actinomycetota > Actinomycetes > Streptomycetales > Streptomycetaceae > Streptomyces. The sequence goes on from JAMYWE010000001.1 coordinate 3,423,934, forward strand.
CAGCCCTTGTACCGCAGCGGGTAGAAGGAGTTGATGTTCGTCATGGAGGAGGCGAAGTTGCCGCCGCCCACGCCGGTGAGCGCCCCGACCACCATGAGCGTGGTGTACGAGGTGCCGGGCTCCATCACGACGGCCGCCGTGCCCGTCGGCACGAGCAGCAGCAGCGCGCTGACGATCGTCCAGTTGCGCCCGCCGAACCGGGCCACCGCGAAGGTGTACGGGACGCGGAGCACGGAGCCGACCAGCGTGGGCATGGCCACCAGGAAGAACTTCCCGGCCGCGTCCACCCCGTACTCGGGCCCCATGAACAGCACCATCACCGACCACAGGCTCCACACCGAGAACCCGATGTGCTCGGAGAGGATCGAGAAGACCAGGTTGCGCCGGGCGACCCGCTCCCCTCCGTCCGCCAGAAGGTCTCGTCCTCGGGCTCCCACCGCTGGATCCAGCGGCTTCCCTGGCGCGGTGCGGTGACCCGCGGCGCGTCGGCGTCGGTCGGGGCGGTCATCGTGCCTCCACAGTTGTCTCCGCTGTTCCCACTGTCGCCCGTGCCCAGGTGTCGCCACTGTTCAGGGCCTTACGCCGCCCGACGGTAGGGACGGCGCGTTACCTCCCGATGGCGCGAGGTCACACCGACGCAACCTTGCTCTCACCGGCGCCGCCGACCGGCGGTGAGCCCGCCCCCGGCAGCACCGCATCCTCCCTCAGCGCGGCGCCCGCCGTACGTGCGGATGTCCGTCCAGCGGATGGGGCGGCCGGGCGGGCAGCACCCGACGAAGGCGTACCCGCACTTCGCCGCGACCCGGCACGACGCGGCGTTGTCGATCTGGTGCAGCAGGCACAGCCGCGTCAGGCCCTCCCCGGCGAACGCCGCGAACGCCCAGGCCGTCACCGCCTCCACCCCGCGCGGCGCCACGCCCCGGCCGCGCGCCCAGGCCGCCGTCCAGTAGCCGACCTCGGCGTCGCCCGACGCGGGATCGGGCCGCTTGAGGACGGCGCCGCCCAGCAACCGCCCTCGGCGCCGCCCTCCAGGACGGCGAAGCCGTGGCGGATCCCGTCGGCCCGGCCCCGCCGCTGCTCCGCCAGCCACCGCGCCCCGTCCCCGGCCCCGGCCCCGTCATCGTCATCGTCATCGTCCACGATCCACCGCAGGTGCCGCCGCAGGACGGGGTCCCGGTGCGCCTCGATCAGCTCGGGCAGGTCCCGCTCGTCCCACGGCCGCAGGCACAGCTCCGGCGCGGATCGCGTGGCGGCCACGCGCAGTTCGTCGCTCAACGGTCCCCCTCGCCAAGTCCGCCCAGACTACGACCCGTTCACCCGCCCATCACCCGTGCGTCGGCCTCCGGGAGCCACGCCCCGCCGGGCGCTCCAGCCAGCGCTCCCGCGCCGCCGACTCCCGCACCGCCTGGAGCAGCGCGTCCAGCCCGGGTGGCGCAGCCCCGGACCAGACCATCGAGACCGCCGACAGCGGTACGGGGTCGACCACCGGCCGCAGCACCATGCCCGGCATGCCGACGAACTGCACGCTCGCCAGCACCGACCAGCCACGCCCCGGACGACGCGGGTGAACTCCTCCTCGCCCTCGATCTTCGGGAAGGGCTCGGCGAGACGGATGTCCCGGCCCGCGAAGAGGAGCCGGGCCAGGTCGGTCCACTCCGCCGTGGAGGAGTTCCCGGCCGCCGCGTAGAGGGTCTCGCCCGACAGGTCGTCCAGCGGGACCCGTTCGCGCCCGGCCAGCCGATGGTCGTGCGGCAGGAGCACGGCCACCGGCTCGTAGCGGACCGGGTGGTGGTGCAGGCGGGCCAAGGTCTCGGGGCCAGCCCGCCCGCGCGGCCGAAGGAGACGTCCAGGCGTCCGGCGAGGATCTGCTCGGCGGCGCCGGTCAGGCCACTGTGGAAGCGGGCGACCAGCTCCAGCCCGGGTGCGGCCTCCCGGGCGCGGGTGAGCACCTGGTGGCCGGTGGCCGCGCGGGCGCTGACGTCCACGCGCAGCGGGCGGGCGGCGCGGGCGAAGGCGGCGCCGAGTTCGTCGTGGGCGGCCAACACCCGCCGGGCGTACGGCAGCAGCCGCTCGCCCTCGTCGGTGAGGGCGACCTGCCGGGTGCTGCGGACGAACAGGTCGGCGCCCAACTCCCGCTCCAGGCGCCGGACATCGCGACTGAGGGCCTGCTGCGCGACGTGCAGAGCGCGGCGGCCCGGGTGAAGTGCAGTTCGTCGGCGACGGTGGCGAAGGCGCGCAGCAGGCGCGGCTCCAGGTCTCTGGGCATCCGCACATAGTGACAACACCGGTGCGTCAATGGCCATCGAGAAGGTGTTGGACCGGCGCCGGGCCCGGCCGCGACCGTGGACGGGTGATCCTCTTCCTCGCCTCCCGGCCCGTGGCCCGCCGCGCCGAAGGCCGCCCGACCCGCCACGCCGAAGGCCGCCCCGCCCGCCGCGCCGGGGCCCTCGGGCGGCCCGGCGCGCCCGGCCCGGACGGCCCTCGCGCCGTACCGGCGGCTGTTCGCGGCCCCGGCACCCTCGCCTTCACGCTCGCCGCCCTGGTCGGCCGGGTGCCGCTGTCGATGCTCGGCGTCGGCAACGTGCTGATGATCGCCACGGTCCGCGACTCCTACGCCCTGGCGGGCGCGGTGTCCGCCACCGGCCTGGTCGCCACCGCGGTGGCCTCGCCGCTGCTGGGCGGCTGGTGGACCGGCACGGCCAGGCGCGGGTGGCGGTGCCCGCGACGGCGGTCTTCGCGCTCGGCGCCACGGCGATGCTGCTGTGCGTACGGTACGGGCGCCCGCCTGGACGCTGTTCCTGTGCGCGGCGGGCTCCTCCGGCACCCCGAGCCTGGGCTCGATGACCCGGCCCGCTGGGCGGCCGTGCACCGCGACGACGCCGCGGCCCGGCACACCGCGAACTCCTTCGAGCAGGTCGTCGACGAGTTCTGCTTCATGGTGGGCCCGGTGCTGGCGATGGTGCTGTGCACGGCCGCGTTCCGGAGGCCGGGCCGCTGACGGCGGCGTCGCTGCTGGTCACGGGCGCGCTGCTGTTCGCCGCACAGCGCGCCACCGAACCGCCGCCCGTCCCGGCCGAACGCTCGCGCCGCCTGTACGGGCCCCGGGTCGTCCTCACGACGTTCCTGGCCACCGGCGCCGTCTTCGGGTCCCTGGAGGTCGCGACGGTCGCCGCCGTCACCGCCTACGGCCACGGCTCGGCGAGCGGCGTGGTGCTGGCGCTCCAGGCGACGGGGTCGTGCCTGGCGGGCTGGTCTTCGGCGCGCTGCCCGCCCGGGGAACGGCGGCGGGCGCTTCGTGGCGGGTACGGCGGGGATGGCGGCGGCCGTGGCGGCGCTGCCCGCGGCCTCCTCGCTGCCCGTCCTGGCCGCGCTGCTGTTCGTCACGGGCCTGGCGACCGCCCCACGATGATCACCGGGATGGCGCTGGTGCAGCGGCTGACCCCGGCCGGGCATCTGAACGAGGGCATGACCACCGCGTACACGGCGCTGCTCATCGGCATCTCGGCGGGGCGGCGACGGGCGGCTGGGCCGTGGACCACCTGGGCCCCGGCACCGCGTACACGACCCCGCCGTGGCCGCGGGCCTGGCGCTACTCGCGGCCCTGACCGGCGCGCGAAGCGTCCGTCCCGGGACATGACGGCGACAGCGGCGACAGGCGAGCCGCGAGCGGCGGCATGCGCTGGCACGACGCACGGCGAACCCGCGCGGAAACGACGAAGGCGACGCGGCCCGCGCAAACCGCGGGCACACGTCGCCTGTCGTCACCAGGGGTGCGGGTGGCAAAGCCCGCCCGCGCGGCGAAGCCGCGCACAAACAACGAAGGCGACGCGGCCCGCGCAAACCGCGGGCACACGTCGCCTGTCGTCTTCGTGGAGATGGCGGGAATCGAACCCGCGTCCAACGGTGCGGAATCAGGGCTTCTCCGAGCGCAGTCCGCTGTGCTTTCTCGGCCCCGGAGATCACGCGGACAAGTCTCCGACGGGCTCAGCCACTGTGTGATTTCCCACCGCCCCCGTGGCCGGAGGCGGCGGTTGAGTCCCCAGCTGATGCCAGGATCCGGGTCGGGAACAGCCCCGGGCTGACACTCCGCGGAGTCTTCGCTAGCTGCTAATTAGGCAGCGAGAGCGAAGGCGGAGGAATCGCGCTTGGAATTGGCGATTATTGGTTTCGGCGCGTGGTTAACGAGATCATTGCCGCTTCCTCGGCTCGCTTCCCCTGCTTCGACATCCGCTGTCGAAACCGATCATCCCCATGTGGTGTTTTCAAAGAGCGCCCCGCCCGGCGGGCACTGGCCATCGTACGGGATCAACACCGCACGCGGCCACATCATTCCCGGCCCGGAAGCGACAGGCGCCGCCGGACACGGGAGGCGCTAGGCGCGCTGCCGCCGCCGCACCGCGGACATCGCCCGCTCCGCCTGCGCCGGTCCTGCCGCTCCCGGAGCGTCTGCCGCTTGTCGTACTCCTTCTTGCCCTTGGCCAGCGCGATCTCGATCTTGGCGCGGCCATTCCTGAAGTAGAGCGCGAGGGGCACGATCGTATGGCCGGTCTCCTGGGACTTGCTCTCCAACTTGTCGATCTCGTCCCGGTGCAGCAGCAGTTTGCGCTTGCGGCGCGCGGCGTGGTTGGTCCAGGTCCCCTGGCTGTACTCCGGCACGTGCACGTTGTGCAGCCACGCCTCGTGGCCGTCCAGTTGCACGAAGCCGTCGACCAGCGAAGCCCGCCCTGGCGCAGCGACTTCACCTCGGTACCGGTGAGGACGAGCCCCGCCTCGTACGTGTCGAGGATGTGGTAGTCGTGCCGCGCCTTCTTGTTCTGCGCGATCAGCTTGCGCCCAGTGTCCTTGTCCTTAGCCATAGCGTGGCCATTCTCGCCTAGGACGCGTCTCCCAGGCCACTCAATACGGTGCGCGCCCGGTCCTCGGCCGCCTGGTCACCGCCGGTCACCGGCAGGTCCGGGTGATGCCCTCGCCGTCCACGCCGTGGCCGGACGGGGTGCGGTAGTGGCCGACGGTCAGTTCGGCGACGGAGCCGCCGGACAGTTCGCTCGGCATCTGGACGGAGCCCTTGCCGAAGGTCCGGAGCCGACGACCACGGCACGGCCGCGGTCCTGGAGGGCGCCGGTGAGGAGTTCGGCGGCACTCATCGTGCCGCCGTCGACCAGGACGACCAGGGGCGTCGCTGTCCTCGCCCGGGCGGCGTCGAGTACGCGCTGGTCGCCGCGGACGTCGTAGGTGGCGACGAGGCCGCCGTCGAGGAACGCGGAGGCCGCCTTGACGGCCTCGGAGACCAGACCGCCGGAGTTGCCGCGCAGGTCGAGCAGGATGCCGTCGCCGTCCGGGGCCCCGGACACCGCCCGCCGGACCTGGTCCCCGGAACCCCGGGTGAAGGAGTCGACCTTGACGCGGGTGGCGGTCGGTTCGTCGTGGTCGAGCCGCTCGACGGTCACCGGCTCGGTCGACAGCCGCGCCCGGCGCAGGTCGCGTTCCCATCCCCGGTCGCCGCGCCGCAGTCCGAGGGTGACCGTGGATCCGGCGCGGGCGCCGTCCTCGTCGCCGCGCAGCCGGGCGACGACCTCGGTGACGGGATGGCCGGTGACGGGTGTGCCGTCGACGCTCAGTAAGCGGTCACCGGCGCGGATACCGGCCTCGGCGGCGGGGCTGCCGGGGCGCACGGACTCGACCTCGATCCGGCCCTCCTCGGCCTGCCGCGCCGAGATCCCGACGCCCACGTACTCGCCGTCGAGCTTGCGGCGGAAGCCCTCGTACTCGCGGGCGCTGTAGACGGCGCCCCAGCGGTCACCGCTGCGGCTGACCACGTCCCGCGCCGCGTCCGTGCCCGATTTGCCGTCTTCCTCCGCCTGAGTGGCGGCCCGGTCGAGGGCGTCGATCCCCACGCTGTTCGCGACGGTTCCGGCCGGGATGCGGGCGGCGGCCTCGGCGCCGTCGCGTCTGGCCTCGGCGCCCCAGGTGCCCGTCGCCGCCCCGGTCGCCAGCACGCTCGCGAAGACCAATGTCAGGGCGGCCCCACGGCGAATGCGGCGAGGCTGGACGAACAAGCACGGGCCTGACATGGCGGTGAGTCTAGGCCACCAGCGGGCGCCGCACGGGCCGTTGGCCGTACGGCGCCCTGGGTGAATGTCACACCTTGAGGTACTTGCGCAACGCGAAGAAAGCCGCAAGGGCGGGCATCAGCAGACCGATGGCCAGCACCAGTGGCAACTTGACGAGGACCGACTCCAGGCCGATGAAGCGGATCACGTCGATGCGGTCGGCCAGCCAGTTGTCCACGAGGAAGTACTCGCCGCCCACCAGCAGCACACAGGCGAACCCGGCGCCGAGCAGACCGGCGATGGCGGCCTCCATGATGAACGGCATCTGGATGTAGAAACTGGAGGCGCCGACCAGCCGCATGATCCCGGTCTCCCGGCGGCGGCTGAACGCCGAGACCCGGACCGTGTTGACGATCAGCATCAACGCCACGACCAGCATCAGCGCCATCAGGCCGAGCGCCGCGAAGTTCATGCCGTTGAGCAGGTTGAACAAGTCGTCCACCAGGGCCTTCTGGTCCTGCACGGTCTGCACGCCGGGCCTGGCCGCGAAGGCGGTGGTGATCACTTGGAACTGTTGCGGGTCCTTCAACTTGACCCGGAACGACTCCTGCATCTGGTCGGGGTGATGGAGTCCGCCAGCGGCGAGTCGCCGAACTGCTCCTTGTAGTGCTTGTACGCCTCGTCACTCGTCTCGAACTGCACCTTCTCGACGATGTTCATCCGCTTCAGCTCGGCGCGGATGTCCTGCTTCTGCGTGTCGGTGACCGCGCCCTTGGAGCAGTTGGGCGAGGTCTCCTTGTCGTTCTTGTTGCACAGGAAGATGGAGACGTTGACCTTGTCGTACCAGTAGCCCTTCATCGTGCTCACCTGCTCGCGCATGAGCAGGGACCCGCCGAAGAGGGCGAGCGAGAGGGCCACGGAGACGATGACCGCGAAGGTCATCGTGAGATTGCGGCGGAGACCGACGCCGATCTCCGACAGGACGAACTGGGCGCGCATGGCGTCCTTTCAGTGCTGGTAGCCGTAGACGCCGCGGGACTGGTCACGGACGAGACGGCCCTTTCAAGTTCGATCACGCGCTTGCGCATCTGGTCCACGATCTGCTGGTCGTGAGTGGCCATGACGACCGTCGTGCCGGTCCGGTTGATCCGGTCCAGCAGCTTCATGATGCCGACGGAGGTCTGCGGGTCCAGGTTGCCCGTCGGCTCGTCGGCGATCAGCAGCATCGGGCGGTTGACGAAGGCGCGCGCGATGGCGACGCGCTGCTGCTCACCACCGGACAACTCACCGGGCATCCGGTCCTCCTTGCCGCCCAGGCCGACGAGTTCGAGCACCTCGGGGACGGTCTTGCGGATGGTGCCGCGCGCCTTGCCGATCACTTCGAGGGCGAACGCCACGTTCTCCCCGACCGTCTTGTTGGGCAGCAGCCGGAAGTCCTGGAAGACGGTGCCCAGCTGACGGCGCATCTGCGGCACCTTCCAGTTGGACAGCCGCGCCAGGTCCTTGCCCAGCACGTGCACCGCGCCGAGCGAGGCGCGCTCCTCGCGCAGCAGCAGGCGCAGGAAGGTGGACTTGCCCGACCCCGAGGAGCCCACCAGGAAGACGAACTCGCCCTTTTCGATCTCCAGGGAGACATCCCGTAGAGCGGGGCGGTTCTGCTTGGGGTAGGTCTTGGAGACGTTGTCGAATCGGATCACTGAAGCACCACGGTCGACCTGGATAGCGGTACGGGCTGCCGCCGCTGAGCGGCTCCCGTCGGTGTGCGTGACCATACGCGAACCCCGTGTCGGCGCGCAGTCGCCGTCCGGGGTTGGTGCGTTTATTCACGGCACCATCGGGACAAAACGATGGCAACCGGCCGCGCTCCACCCCGCCCGTGCCACAGGACCGGCACGGATACGGCCCGGAATCGTGCGGGCGCGCCGAACCGGGCGGAAGCTGGCACAGTGGAAGCAGGGGAACGGGAACGCTCGTCATTCCCCAGGCGTTGGTCTCTTGACTATCTGCGGCTCCGCCGCGCGGGAGGAGGAGAGCGCATGACGTACGACCGACTCGTCTGCGCCAACTGCGCGAGCCCGGTCAGCGAGGGCCGCTGTCCGGTCTGCCGGGCCAGCAGGGAGCGCCTCCAGCACGAGGGCCTGTTCGCCGGGTTGACGCCCGTCACGCTGATCGCGCTGCTGATCGCCCTGATCGGTGTGGCCGTACTCGCGCACCAAGTCGCGTAGCCGGTACGGAAAGACACCATCGGTCACCGACAGTGACCGCCCTACGGCCGGGAGATGGCCGCCGCGCATGACGAGGGGCCCGGAGTGCCGTCGCACTCCGGGCCCCTCGTGTCGCCCGTCAGGATCTGATCAGGCCACGGTGTTGCGGTTCACCAGTCGCGGCATGAACCGGAAGCCGATGCCACCGGCGATCATGGTCGCGGCGCCGACCAGCAGGAACATGGTCTCGGAAGAACCGGTCTCAGCCAGCTCCTCCTTGGCCTCGCCCTGCGCCACCGGCTGGGCACCGGCGCTGTCCGGGCGGTGTCGGAGCCGCCCTGACCTCGTCGCCGCCGGGTACGGCGGTCGGGTTGTCGGTCGGCTCGTCGGTCGGCTGGCCGGTGGGCTCGTCCGTCGGCTCATCGGTCGGCTCATCGGTCGGCTCGTCCGTGGGCTCATCGGTCGGCTCGTCGGTCGGCTCGTCCGTCGGCTCATCGGTCGGCTCGTCGGTGGGCTCATCCGTGGGCTCGTCGGTCGGCTCATCGGTGGGCTCGTCCGTCGGCTCGTCCGTGGGCTCGCCGGTCGGGATCTCGGTCGGCTCGTCGGTCGGCTCGTCGGTCGGGCCAGCCTTGACGCTGACACCGTTCTCGTCGATGTCGGCCGAAACGCCGACGCCTCCGATGCCCACATCGATGCCGACGGCCGAGGCGGCGCCAGCGGCGGTGAGCGACGCACCGGCGGCGATCACCGCGCCGGCGGCGATCCGCGCAACGCGCAGCCGCGTCTTCTTGGTCATCTGACTGCTACCCCAGTAGCTGTACTCGTCAATGGAGCAGCTATGCAGAGGCGTCGGCGGATACGGGGCGAAGTTCCTCGGGCCTGCCTCACCAGGCCCTCCACGGCCCCCGTTCACACGCGCCCCAGTCATACGCATGCCGCGCGTAGCTTCTCCACTTTTCACACAACCGTCAAGGTCATTGCGGACGAGATGCCCGAAATGGAAGTAGTTGACGGGTACATGGGTACCGGACTGTGACGTACGACGCGCGCCCGGAGGGTGGGGCGGCGGGGTCCAACGGGCTACTTCTCCCGCTGCTTGCGCCAGCGGATGCCCGCCTCCAGGAACCCGTCGATCTCGCCGTCGAGGACGCCCTGCGGGTTGCCGACCTCGAACTCCGTACGCAGGTCCTTGACCATCTGGTAGGGTGCAGCACGTACGAACGCATCTGGTTGCCCCAGGAGTTGCCGCCGTCGCCCTTAAGGGCGTCCATCTTGGCCTGCTCCTCCTGGCGGCGCCGCTCCAGCAGCTTGGCCTGGAGCACGTTCATCGCGGTGGCCTTGTTCTGGATCTGCGAGCGCTCGTTCTGGCAGGAGACCACGATGCCGGTCGGGATGTGCGTCAACCGCACCGCGGAGTCGGTGGTGTTGACGCCCTGCCCGCCCGGTCCCGAGGAGCGGTAGACGTCGACGCGCAGCTCCGACTCGTCGATCTCGATGTGGTCGGTCTGCTCGACCACCGGCAGCACCTCGACGCCCGCGAAGGACGTCTGGCGGCGGCCCTGGTTGTCGAAGGGCGAGATCCGCACCAGGCGGTGGGTGCCCTGCTCGACGGAGAGCGTGCCGTACGCGTACGGCGTCTGGACGGCGAAGGTGGTGGACTTGATGCCCGCCTCCTCCGCGTACGACGTCTCGTACACCTCGGTCTTGTAGCCGTGCCGCTCGGCCCAGCGCAGATACATCCGCTGCAACTGCTCGGCGAAGTCGGCGGCGTCGACGCCGCCCGCCTCGGCGCGGATGTTCACGACCGCCTCACGGGCGTCGTACTCGCCGGACAGGAGGGTGCGCACCTCCATCTCGTCGACCGCCTTGCGCACGGCCTCCAGTTCGGCGGTCGCCTCGGCGCGGGCGTCGGCGTCGTCCTCGGAGTCGGCCAGTTCGAAGAGCACTTCGAGGTCGTCGATCCGGCCGCGCAGCTCCTCGGTCCTGCGCAGCTGCCCTGGAGATAGGAGAGCCGACTGGTGATCTTCTGCGCGTTCTCCGGGTCGTCCCACAGTGAGGGCGCCGCCGCCCGCTCTTCCAGAGCGGCGATGTCGGCCCTCATCTTGTCCAGGTCCAGGACGGCCTCGATCGACCCCATGGTCGAGGAGAGGATTTCAGCTCTTCGGATACATCGACGACTGCCACGTCCCCAGCCTAACGTCTGCCGGAAGCGGGCCGCCCCGCGTGCACCAGGGCTCCGGGGCCCCGCAGCCCGGCGCGGGAGCGGCCTCGCGGGCACCGGCACGTCCCGTGACGTCAGCGCTGCGGGGGTGGTCGGGGCCGAGTGCTCGCTGTCCTGCGGGCGCTCCCGTCCCCGCCGCCGTCGAAGGCCAGCCAGCCGCCGATCCCGGCGGCGGCGAGCACCGCGGCCGACGCCGCCGCGGCCAGCTTGATCCGGCGGCCGCGCTGGGCGTCGGCCGACGCCTGTGGCGCGCGGCCCGGCCTTGCGCTGGGCGGCGGACCGGGGCGCGGGCGGTGCCGTGGGCGCCGCCCGCCAGCTCGTCCGCGCTGGGCACGCGCATGCTGGTGTGGGTGTCCCGGCCGGAGTCGGTGACCGCGCCGGGCACCAGCGGCACCGCGCCGCGCCGCCGGGCGGGCGGCTCCTCCTCGTCCCCGTCGCCGGACCCTCGGGCCCCGCCTCTCGTACGTCCCTCGTACGCGTCCTCCTCGCGGTCCCCGTGCTCGTCCGGCTCGTCGATGTCCAGCGGCGGGTATCCGGCCAGCGTCGGCAGCAGTTCGCGCAGCCGGGCGGCCAGCTCCGGGCGCGCAGCCGGGACGCGGGCGCCTTGGCCAGGCACTGGACGAGCAGCCGCCACAGCTCGTCGGGGATGCCGGGCAGCGGGGCGACGGTCTCGGTGACGTGGCGGCGCAGGACGGCGCCCGGTGGCCGCCGCCGAACGGCGTGAAGCCCGCGAGCAGCTCGTACAGCACGGTCGCCAGCGCGTACACGTCGACGCTCGCGCGCGGCGGCAGCCCTCGATGATCTCGGGGCGAGGTAGTCGGGGTGCCGATGACCCGGGTCGCGCGCGTGCGGCGCGGGAGTCCACGAGCCGGGCGATGCCGAAGTCGGTGAGCAGGGCCGGGTGGGCGCCGCCTGGGCCGAGCGGGCCCGCCATGTCCAGCAGCACGTTCTCCGGCTTGACGTCACGGTGCACGATTCCGGCCGCGTGGGCGGCGGCGAGGCCTCGGCGACGTCCGCGACGATGGCGACGGCCGACTCCGGGCGAGCCTGCGCTCGCGGTCCAGCCGGGTGCGCAGGTCCGTGCCGCGCACCAGGTCCATGACGAGCGCGAGGTCGTTGCCGTCCACGACGAGGTCGCGGACGCCGACCACGTGCGGGTGGTCGAGGCTCAGCAGCGCGGTGCGCTCCTGCACGAACCGGCCGACCAACTCCTGGTCCGCGGCGAGGTCCTCGCGCAGAAGCTTGATGGCGACCGGGCCCTCGGGGCCCTCGCCCAGCCACACCGTGCCGGCACTGCCGCGCCCCAGGACCTGGTTCGCGGTGTACCGGCTGCCGATCTTCCGTGACAAGACTGCTCCGAATCCTCCGACAGGGGCACGTTGGCGACAAAGCTACGCGCCGATCGGCCGGTTGGGGCACCAGTCAGCACAGGACGTCGCTTCTGCGACAGAAAACACCCTTCAGATGTCGACAAATCCCTGAGTCGGGGGCCAGTCGGTGATTCTCAGCTGCTGGGGCCGCCCATGTCGGAGATCCAGTCCTTGACGTTGACGACCCAGTCGTGGGTGGCGTGCCACAGGCTCTTGCCGTCCGCGATCCAGTCCTTCAGCGGGTGAACTCCCAGATCAGCACGGCCCCGACGAGCAGGATCACGATCACGAACAGGCAGCCCTTGAGGCAGCCGAGGCCCGGATGTGCATCGGGTTGGAGCCGCGCTGCCGCCGGGGCGGGCGGCGGGCTCGGGCGCCTGCGGGCCGGGGCGTACCGCTGGGGCTGGGGCTGCTGCTGCGGCGCGTACCCGCCCGGGCGCCCTGCTGCCCGTAGCCCTGCTGTCCGGCGTACGGCTGCTGCCCGCGGGGCTGGGGCGCTGCTGCTGCGGCTGCTGCTGGGGTAGGGCTGCCGGGGCGGCTGCTGCGGACGGCGCTGGGGCCGACGGCGCAGCGGGTCCTGGTTCGGGTCGAGGTACTGGACCTGGGTCTGGTCGTTGCGGTCGCGCGCCGCGCGCATCTGGCTCTGCCAGGGTGCTGCCCGTCCTCGCCGGGGCGCCGGGCGGTACGGGCGGCATCGCGCGCGTGGGTCGGCGTTCGGCCCGGCGCCGCTGGTCGGCAGCACGCTGGTGGGGGCCGCCGGTCGTACGGGCGGCGCCGCCCGAGGGCAGCACCTGGGTCGGGTCGGCGGCGCCGGCGCCGCCGTGTCGGGCACCGGCTCCGGTCGGGCGCGAGCAGCGCGGCGACGCCGAGCGCGGCCTCGGCCTGCGCGGGCGAGGCGTGCACGCCGACGCCCGCGGCGACCACGCGCAGCCCCGCGCGAGGTTCTCGGCGCTGGGCCGCTCCTCGGGCTTCTTACGCAGGCAGCGCTCGATCACCGTCCACAGCGGCTCGGGCACGGTGGTGGGGCGGCGCGGCTCCTCGCTGAGGTGGCGGTGGAGCACCTCAAGGGCGGTGTTGCCCGCGAACGGCGGCTGCCCGGTGACCAGTTCGTACAGCAGGATGCCGGCGCCGTAGACGTCCACGGCGGAGGTCTGCGGGCGGCCCTCGGCGGACTCCGGCGCCACGTACGCGGGCGTGCCGACGAACTCGTGAGTACGGGTCAGGCCCGGCGAGTCCGCGAGGCGCGCGATGCCGAAGTCCGTGAGCATCGGTGCATCTCCTCGCCGGGACCGGTTCCGGCGAGGAGGACGTTGGCGGGCTTCAGGTCGCGGTGGACGACGCCGTCGGCGTGGCTGGCGGCGAGCGCGTCGGCGATCTGCGCGGTGAGCAGGGCGGCGGCCACGGGGCTGAACGGGCCGTTGCTCCGCAGGTAGTTGTGCAGGTCGGGACCGTCGATCAGGTCCATCACGAGGGCGAGCAGATCGCCCTCCACGACGAGGTCGCGGGTGCGCACGATGTTGGGGTGGGTGAGCCGCAGCAGCACCGACCGCTCGCGCAGGAAGCGCATCACGATCTCGGCGTCGCTGGCCAGCTCCTCCTTCAGCACCTTGATCGCGACGGTCTCGCCGGGCTCCCCGGCGACGGCCGCCTCGGCGCCCGCGGCCTCCCGCTGGCGGGCCCGCCAGACGGTCCCCGTGGCCCCGCGCCCGAGCGGCTGCTCTAGCAGGTACTTACTGCCTACCGGCCGCACGTCATGCGCTCCTGATCGTCTGTCTCGCTGCCTTGCCGACTCGCCGCCCCGGTACCGCCCGGCGCTGTCGGGGCGCTGGGTGGCTCGTGCCACGAGCGGTCCGCCCCACTCTAGTGCCGAGGCACCCGGCTCCGTACGGATCGTCGTACAGCCACGGGGCTCCGAGGGAAGACGCCCGTTCCGGACAGATGGTTGCCAAGCTTTGGCGGGATCTGTGCTCTTCGAGGTCAGAGCGGTACGTGAGGCGGTCCCAACCAGGCACTTTTGGCCATGTAGCCGACCAATCAAGATCATGTAACGGCAGTCACCAGGCGAAGTGTCAGCGGCAGGTGCGAGGATGCGCTACGGAGTCCGTGCGGACCGCACGGGCCGACGTGCCGAAGCGCCTGGGGCGGCGGGGACCGGCATCCCCTTCCGGCTCCACGGACAGAAGGGACCGTTGACGGCTATGCAGATTCGGCTGACCGTCCTCGGGCCGCGCAGTGCCCACCCGGGCCGCACCGGCCACACCACGCCCGCGCGCGGGCCCGTCAGCGCCGTGGACGTGGTCGTCACCGCGCCCGTCGGCACGGCCCTCGCGGCGGTGGCGGGCGGCCTGGCGGCCGCGGTCGCCGCCGCCGGGTCCGAGTCGGGCGCGGCGACCCGGGCGGCGCGCCCGTCGCGCTGTTCGCGGGCGCCGAGCGGCTCGACCCGCAGCGCCGCGCCCTCGGCGAGCCGCCCTGGTGGACGGCGCCGTGCTGTCCCTGCACGCGCCCGCCGACCCGGCCGGGACCGCCGCCCTCCACGACCACCCGGCGTGCTGGCGGCGGCCACCACCGACGACGCCGTCCGGCTCGACGTGGTGGCGGGGCCGGACGCGGGCGGGTCCACCTGCTCCACGGCGGGCAGGCCCGGATAGGCCGGTCCGCGGACGCGGACGTTCCCTCGACGACCCGGACGTCTCCCGGCTGCACTGCGCGGTGACGGTCACCGAGGACGGCCGGGTGAGCGTGACCGACCTCGGGTCGACCAACGGCACCGCGGTCGACGGCGCCCCGGTCGGGCCCCGTCCGGTGCCGCTGCCGCCGGGCTCCCTGCTGCGCATCGGCGAGTCCGCGCTGCGGCTCGAACCCCGCCCGGCCGGGTCGGCGCACCTGGTCCCGCGCCCGGACGGCGAGGGCCATCTGCGGGTGGCGGCCACGGCGGCGGACCCGCGGACGCGCCCTGGATCCCGGCGCAGGACGCGCGGGAGTCCCGGGAGGCGTCGGCCCAAGGCGGGTACGGCGCGCAGGGCGGGTACGAAGGGCCGTACGGGGCCAGGGCGCCCCGGGGCGGCGACCGGCGGCCACGGGCATCCCCAGGCGGCCGAGGACCGGATCGCGCCGCACACCGTGGCCCGGCCGCCGCAGGCGTGGTCCGGCGCGCCGGGCCGGGCACGCGCGCGTGGCGAGGGTTTCGGCGGCGCGGCGGCCGGCGGGATCAACGAGACGCACGTGCGGCGGATGCCGGGCTGCCGCTGGGCCCCGACGCCGATGGCGCCCCGGAGGCGGGGACCGGTGGCCGCCGCACGCCGCTGCGGGCACGGAGGTGCCTCCGGGCTCGCGCCCGAGGGCGGACCGCACGGCGCCGAGCCGTACCGGGAGGGCCAGTTCGGCGAAGGGCCGTACGGCGAGGGCGGCCCGCGGCGGAGCCGTACGGGCAGCGGCATCCCGCCGACGCGGAGGACGCCGCGGGCGCGCAGGCACGCAGGCGCGGCGGCATAGGCGCCTGGGCCCGGCGGCTCGCCGGGGCCGCGCCCTCGAACGCGACGAGGCGGGCGGGGACAGACCGGCGGGCGCCTCGGCGGGGATCCCGGCCGAGGCGGCGCGGCTGCACCGGCGGTGGCCGGATCCCGCCTCCGTGCTGCTGACCGCGCTCGGCCCCGGGCCCCGGCTGTGGGAGCGCGGCCCCGGCCATCCCGACGCGCTGAACGTGCGGCTCGGCGCCACCGACCGGCTGGGCGCCGACGGCGTCGCGCTGCCCGCGGTCCCCGTCACCGTGGACCTGCGGCGGGCGGGCTCGCTGGGTCTCGCGGGCCCGCGCGCGGCTGGCCGGGCTCGCCCGGTCCGTCGTGGCGCAGCTGGCGGCGCTGCACTCCCCGCCACCCTGGAGATCGTGCTGGTGAGCACGGACCGTTCGCGCGGCACCGCCGAGCGGACGGCGGAGTGGTCCTGGCTCGGCTGGCTGCCGCACCTGCACCCCACGCGCGGCCAGGACTGCCGACTGCTGCTGGCGTACGACCGGGAGCAGGCCGCGGGCCGCGCGGCCGAGCTGACCCGGCGGCTGGACGAGGGCCCGCTCGGCACGGGCTGGGTCACCGCCTCCCCGGCCGCCGTGCTGGACGCGGGCGCGCGGTACGCGGCCCGCACACGGTGGTGATCGTGGACGGCGACCCGGGTTCGGCCTCGCTGCGGGGCACGTTCTCCGGTCTCGCGGCGAGTGGCTCCGCGGCCGGGATCCATCTGCTCTGCCTCGCGGACGCGCCGCCCGCCTCGCCCGCCTCCCCGCTGGCCGCGAGCTGGGAGGCGGCGTGCGCCACCTCCCGGTGTTCCCCGACTGCGGGCGTTCGCGCTGCTCAGCGGTGATGTGGCCACGGGCTGCACCTGGTGCGCCGGGACCGCGCCGCGCCCGCGCGGCCGATGACAGCCGGGTCCGGGACGGTGACGGTCGACGCGGTGTCGGCGCCCTGGGCGGAGCGCTTCGCGCGGGCGCTGGCTCCGTTGCGCCCGGCGGACCCGCGCCGGACGGCGGCCACGCGCGCGTGGCCGCCGCGCTGCCCTCCTCCTCCCGGCTGCTGGACGAGCTGGGCCTGGCGCGGGCCACCCCGGCCTCGCTGCTGGCCCGTTGGGCCGCCGCCGCCGACGAGGTCCCCGCGGGCGGCCGGACGCTGGCGGTGCTCGGCGCGGGCCCGCGCGGCCGCTGGCCGTCGACCTCTCCGCCGACGGGCCGCACCTGCTGATCGACGGGGCTCCGGGCACGGGCAAGAGCGAGCTGCTGCGGTCGCTCGCGGCGTCGCTGGCCGCCGCCGAGCGGCCCGACCGGCTGAGCCTGGTCCTGGTGGACGGCGGCGGCTCGGAGCGCGGCGAGGGCCTGCGGCTGTGCACCGAACTGCCGCACGTGTCGACGTATCTGTGCGCCTCCGACCCGCTGCGGATGCGGGAGTTCGCCCAGTCGCTCAGCTCGGAGCTGAAGCGCCGCGCCGAGCTGCTGGGGCGGCTGGACTTCACGGCCTGGCACGCGCGGCAGCGCGCCGCCGCCACGGGCGCGGGCGGCACCGGCGGCACGGGCACCGCGGGTACCAACGCGGGCGCGGGCGGCGGGAGTACGGGCACGCGCGTGGTCGCGCCCGGTCCTCCGCCGAGGGGAGCACCGGCACACTCGGCACCCGGGCCCCGCCGCGCCCGGTCACACCGCACCCGGCCCCGGTCCCGACGGTCCGGGAGCGGGCGGGCGGCGCCCGGGCTCCGGCGCCGGGCGGGACGCGTACGCATCCGGCACCGCCCGTACCGGGGACGCGGCGCCGCCCCACCGGCCGGGCCGTCCCCGCCACCGACGCCGAGGCGGCCGGGGCCGCGGTGAAGCTGCTGGCCGCGCAGGAGCGCCGGACGGCGCCGAGGGCGCGGTGCCCCGGCAGGCGGCGGGTGTGGTCGCGCTGCCCCGACTCGTCGTCCTCGTCGACGACTTCGACGCGCTGGTCGCCCCGCGCTGGTCGACCGGCCGCCCGGCGGCCGGGTCGGTCGTACGCGCCCTGGAGGCCGTGGCGCGCGACGGGGCGCGGCTCGGGGTGCATCTGATCGCGGCGTCCGGCCGCCCGGACCGTACGGCGGACACCATGGCCGCCGAGCGGGCCGGGCTGTGGGTGACGCTGGAGTCCGCGCCCGCGGCGGGCCGGTCCGCCGCCGCGCCCGTGGAGGAGGGCGCCGCCGCCCGGCGTCCGGCCGGGGCGGCTGTGCCGTCCCGACGACGACGTGACGCCGTTCCAGGCGAGCCGGGTCACCGGCCGTATCCCCGCACGGCCACGCAGCGTCCGACCGTGGTGCCGCTGGAGTGGGAGCGCATGGGCGACCCGCCGGCCCGCAGGCGCTGCGCGAGCTGGGGAACGGGCCGACCGATCTCGCCCTGCTGGCCAGCGCGTTGCAGCGGGCCGCGCAGTCCTCGGGGGCGGCGACGGCGCCCGCCCTGATGTGACCGCGGAGGGAACGCCGGATCCGGCGTTCCCTCCGGCCCCGGTCTCGCCGCCCCTACCGCTTTCCCCGGCCCCACCCCAGCCGCCCCTACGTTTCTGGCTGCTCATCACGGCACGGTCACGATCGGTGACCCAACAGCGACCTCTCCCTTGCGACCGGGGTGACCGGCAGTAGGACTTACCGCACAGGACGCGACCGGCGACGGGGACGGTCGGCAAGGGAGGAACAACGGGGATGCGCACATCGCTTCACGCGAGGCGTTCGACACGGATGGCCGTTGCCCTGCTGGCGGTGGGAGCGGTGGCGCTCACCGCGTCGGGCTGCGGCGGCGACGAGCAGGGCGACACCGTCAGCGAGGCGCCCGTGACCGTGCGGCTGCCCCGGCTCGACGGGCAGCGGCTCCAGGTCACGGCGGTCTGGACGGGCAGCGAGCAGGAGAAGTTCACCAGCGTGCTCAAGGAGTTCGAGCGGCGCACCGGCGCGAAGGTCTCCTTCGTGCCGAGCGGTGACGACATGGCGGGCTTCGTCGGCTCGAAGATCGCGGGCGGTTCGCCGCCGGACGTCGCGATGCTCCAGCAGGTCGGCGTGTTGCGGGAGTTCGCGCAGAAGGGCTGGGCCAAGCCGCTGAACGCCGCCGCGAGCGCGGAGCTGGCCAAGAACTTCTCAAGGGCTGGCAGGACCTCGGCTCGTACCGGGGCAAGGAGTACGGGGTCTACTACAAGGCCAGCAACAAGTCCCTGGTCTGGTACAACACCTCGGCGTTCGCGTACGCGGGCGCCAAGGAGCCCAAGACCTGGAAGGAGTTCCTGGACACCGCGCAACTGCTGTCCGACTCCGGCACGGACGCGGTGGCGGTGGGCGGCGCCGACGGCTGGACGCTCACCGACTGGTTCGAGAACGTCTACCTCTCCCAGGCGGGCCCCGAGAAGTACGACCAGCTCGCCCGGCACGAGATCAGGTGGACCGACCCTCGGTGACCCGGGCGCTGACCACCCTCGGCCAACTGTGGGCGCGCGCGGCCTGGTCGCGGGCGGCACCAAGGGCGCGCTCCAGACCGCGTTCCCGGAGTCGGTCAACGAGACGTTCTCCAACGCCGCGGAGCCGGACGCGGGCATGGTCTTCGAGGCCGACTTCGTCGCCACCAACATCACCGACGCGGGCGCGGACCTCGGCGCCGAGGCGAAGGTCTTCCCTTCCCGCGACGGGCGCCAAACCGCCCGTGGTCACCGGCGGCGACGTGGCGGTGGCCCTGAAGAACACGAAGGCGGCCCAGGCGCTGCTCCAGTTCCTCGCCTCTCCCGACGCCGCCCACATCTGGCCGCGCAGGGCGGCTTCGTCTCGGCGAACAAGAACCTCGCCCCGGACGCGTACCCGAACGCGCCGCTGCGCGAGATCGCCAGGACGCTGGTCGCGGCGGGCGACGACTTCCGTTTCGACATGTCCGACCAGGCCCCGGCGTCCTTCGGGGCAAACCGGCGCAGGGCGAGTGGAAGGCGCTCCAGGACTTCCTGGCGAACCCCGCGACGTCAAGGGGACCCAGGCCCAGTTGGAAGCCGACGCCGCCAGGGCGTACAAGAACTGATCACGCGACCGGGAGACCCCATCATGTCGACCGCGACAGCGGGCGGCGCGGCCACACCTGGCCCGATTCCGCCTGTCCAGGCACCACACACACCTCGTACCCGCAAGTCCCTCATGGGCACCCGGCCCTGGGTGGTGGCGGTCTTCCTGCTGCCCGCGCTGGTGCTGCTCGGCGCGCTCGTCGTCTACCCGATCGGCTACTCGGTCTGGCGCAGCTTCTTCGACGCCTCCGGTGACGGCTTCGTCGGCGTCGACAACTACAAGGAGCTGTACCACGACGACGCGATCCGCACGGCCGTCAAGAACAACCTGATCTGGGTCGTCGTCGCGCCGAGCGTGGCCACCGCCCTCGGCCTGATCTTCGCCGTGCTCACCGAACGGGTGCGCTGGGGCACCGCGTTCAAGGTGATCGTCTTCATGCCGATGGCGGTCTCCATGCTGGCCTCGGGCATCATCTTCCGGCTGGTGTACGAGCAGGACCCGGACCGGGGCGTGGCCAACGCGGTCTGGACGAGCGTGCACGACACCTTCGCCGACCGGCCGCCGTTCCCCGGCGCCCATCCGCGCGCGGACGCGGACCTGGCCGTCTCACCGAAGGGCGCGTTCACCGACCGTACGGCGCTGCGCGCGGGGTCCCGGCGCTGGTCCCGCTGGTCGGCGCCAAGCGCGACGACATCGGCGGGGCGGCGGACGCGAAGGCGGCGCGGGCGGAGCCGGGCAAGGTCACCGGCACCGTGTGGTTCGACTTCACGCGGGCGGCGGCGGGCGGCACGGCGCCATCGACCCGGGCGAGAAGGCGCTGGCGGGGTGACGGTCCAGGCGGTGCGGGACGGCGGCGTCGTGGCGTCGGCCAAGACCGCCGCCGACGGCACGTACACCCTTCCGGCGTCCGCCGAGGGGCCCAACTGCGGCTTCCCGCCTCGAACTTCGCGGAGCCGTACCACGGCGTGGACTGGCTCGGCCCGAGCCTGATCACCCCGGCCGTCATCGGCTCGTACGTGTGGATGTGGGCGGGCTTCGCGATGGTGCTGATCGCGGCGGGCCTGGCCGGGATGCCGCGCGAGCTGCTGGAGGCGGCCCGGATGGACGGCGCCAACGAGTGGCAGGTCTTCCGCCGGGTGACGGTGCCGCTGCTGGCGCCGGTGCTCTCGGTCGTGGTCGTGACCCTCATGATCAACGTCCTGAAGATCTTCGACCTCGTCTACATCATCGCGCCGGGCCCGAGCCAGGACGACGCCAACGTCCTGGCCCTCCAGCTCTTCCAGTCCTCCTTCGGCACCGACGTCAACCAGGGATCGGCAGCGCCATCGCCGTCTTCCTGCTGCTCCTAGTGCTCCCCGTCATGTACGTCAATATCCGCCGCATCCGAAGGGAGCGCCGCCGATGACCAGCGCGGACACGGTCGTACGAGCGAAGATGTCGCTCCCGGCACGGATCGCCGCCCGCACCGGCGGCACCCTGATGCGGGTCTTCCTGGTCCTGGTCGGCCTGTTCTGGCTGACCCCGACCGCCGGGCTGCTGCTGTCCTGCTGCGCGACCCGGCGGAGGTGGACATCTCGGGCTGGTGGAAGGTCTTCACCGACCCCGGCCAGCTCACGCTCAGCTCCTACGACCACATCCTGAGCAACTCCACGATCACCGACTCGCTGTGGACCACGGTCGCCATCACCGTCCCCGCGACGCTGCTGGTGGTGCTGATCGGGGCGCTGGCGGGCTACGCCTTCGCCTGCATGGACTTCCCCGGCCGGGACTGGTGGTTCATGGTCGTGGTGGGGCTGCTCGTGGTGCCGGTGCAGGTCGCGCTGATCCCGGTCGCCAAGCTCTTCGGCGAGTTGGGCATCTTCCAGACCACGACGGGCGTGGTGCTCTTCCACACCGCGTTCGGCCTGCCCTTCGCGATCTTCCTGCTGCGGAACTTCTTCGCGGAGATCCCCAAGGAGCTGCTGGAGGCGGCCCGGCTGGACGGGGCGGGCGAGCTGCGGCTGTTCTTCCGGTCGTGCTGCCGCTCGGCGGCCCGGCCATCGCCTCGCTCGGCATCTTCCAGTTCCTGTGGGTGTGGAACGACATGCTGATCGCGCTGATCTTCGCGGACAGCGGCCACCCGCCGATCACGGTGGCGCTCCAGCAGCAGGTCCGGCAGTTCGGCAACAACATCGACGTCCTCGGGCCGGGCGCGTTCGTGTCGATGGTGATCCCGCTGGCCGTCTTCTTCGCCTTCCAGCGGCAGTTCGTCTCGGGCGTGATGGCGGGCGCGGTGAAGTAACCCGCCGGGCCGGGCGCGGGTTCGGGTTCGGGTTCGGGGCGCGAGGGGCCGGTCCACGGCTCCCCGCGCCCCGCGCCTGTTGGTCCGAACGGGTGCGTTTCGCACCGCGCCCCGGCACGTGGTCCACCTGATTGGCCTGAACTTCACATGATGGGGAGAACAGACCGCAGCGTGTCGACCGATGGGATGTTCCCGTGCCCCGGTTCAGCGTCATCGTCCCGGCCTACAAGGTGCAGGCGTATCTCCAGGAGTGCCTGCGCTCGGTGCTCGGGCAGGACCACGGCGACATCGAGCTGATCGTGGTGGACGACGGCTCGCCCGACGGTTGCGGCGCGATCATCGACGAGGCCGCGGCGCGCGACCCGCGCGTGGTGCCCGTACGACCGGCCGCGCACACCGGCCCCGGCGGCGCCCGCGATGCCGGTCTGGACCGGGCCCGCGGCGACTACCTGGTCTTCCTCGACGGCGACGACACCTCGCGCCGGCGCGCTGCGCGCGATGGCCCGGCGGCTGGAGGAGTGCGGCGAGCCGGACCTGCTGGTGTTCGCCCACGCGCGCACGTACTGGACGGGCGACCGGGTGCGCGACGCCCGCGCCGACGCGCTCGGCCGGATCGCCGCCCAGGAGGGCCCGCGCACCTTCCGCTCGCGCACCACCCCGAACTGCTGCGGCAGCCGAGCGCGGTGTGGAACAAGACCTACCGCCGGGACTTCGTCGAACGCCAGGGCCTGCGCTTCCCGCCCGGCTTCTACGAGGACGTCCCGTGGACGTACCCGGCGCTGCTGGCGGCCGGGTCGATCGGCGTGCTGGACCGGGTGTGCGTGCACTACCGGCAGCGGCGGCGCGGCGGGATCCTGCGCACGCCCAGCAGCCGCCACCTGGACGTCTTCGACCAGTGGGACCGGGTCTCGGGCACCTCGACGCGCGGCCGGAGCTGGCGCACTGGCGGACCGCGCTGTTCCAGCGGATGCTCGACCACCTGACCGCCGTCGTCACCGCGCCCGACCGGGTGCCGCCGGACCGCCGCGCCGAGTTCTTCCGCCGCGCCGGGGCCCACCACCGCCGCTACCGCCCCGCCCACGCGGCCACCCGGGCGGGCGCGCCGGGTGGCGGTGGCTGCTGCTGCGGCTGGAGCGCGGCGGCTGTTCGGCTGCGCCCGCGCGCTGGAGCGCCCGGCGGCGGGCCCCGCGTTGTGGCGCCGGGCGCGGGCGGGCTGCGGGCGGCGGCGCTGGGCGCGCACTACCGCCTCCAGCGCCGGTTGCCCTCGACCGCCGCCTCGCGGTCTTCGCCGCGTACGAGCACCGCGGCTACGCGTGCAACCCGGCGGCGATCGAGGCGAAGGTGCGCGAGCTGGCGCCGCACATCCGCACCGCCTGGGTCACCACGCCGCGCCACGCCCACACGCTGCCGCCCGGCGTGCGGCGGCTGCACCCGGCTCGGTCGCGTACTGGACGGCGCTGGCCCGCGCCGCGTACCTGGTCAACAACGTCGACTTCACGCCGCGGCTGCGCAAGCGCCCGGGCAGGTCCATCTCCAGACCCACCGCGGCACGCCGCTCAAGCACATGGGCCTGGACCTCCAGGACCGCCCGCCGCGGCGGCCGGGTGGACTTCGGCGGCCTCCTGGCGCGCGTGGACCGCTGGGACTTCAGCCTCTCGGCCAACCGCCACTCCACCCTCGTGTGGGAGCGCGTCTACCCGGCCCGCTACACCACGCTGGAGTACGGGCTGCCCCGCAACGACGTCTTCCACCACGCCACCGCCGAGGACGTGGCCCGGCTGCGCGCCCGGCTCGGCGTCCCCGAGGGCAACCGGGCGATCCTGTACGCGCCCACGCACCGCGACCACCGGCCGGGCCGGATGCCTGGGCCGGACCTCGCGCGGCTCGCACGCGCCCTGGGCCCCGGCTGGACGCTGCTGGTCCGGCGCCACCCCGCCACGACGGCGGCGCGGGGACGACGGCGAGGGCGCGGTCCCGGCCGCGCCCGGGTGCTCGACGTGACCGGCCACCCGAGCGTCGAGGAGCTGTGTCTGGCCTCGGACGCGCTGCTCACGGACTACTCGGCGATCATGTTCGACTACGCGGCCCTGGACCGCCCGATCGTGATCCACGCGGACGACTGGGAGGTCTACCGGCCGCGCGCGGCGCCTACTTCGACATCCGCGACGCCCGCCGGGGCCGGTCACCCGCACCGAGAGCGAGCTGATCGCCACCTTCGCCGGGCCGGACTGGAACGGTCCGGGTCCGCCGGCGGCGGGCCGCGTTCCGGCCCGGTTCTGCCCGTACGACGACGGGCTGGCGGCCGAGCGCGTGGTGCGCCGGGTCTTCCTGGACGAACCGGCCCGCGCGCTGCCGCCCGTCGTACCGCTCGACGCGCGACGCCCCGCCCGGCCCCGGGCGGGCGCCCGCCGGCGGACGCCCTCGCCGCCCCGCCCTCGTCGGCCGCACCCGGCGGGCGCCGGGCGCGGCCGGATGGTGGCGCCGCGCGAGGAGTGAGGCGCGCCCGGCCCCGTACCGGCGAAGCGCGACCTCCGCGGCACGCCCCGCACCGAACCGCACCGACCCGCACCGACCCGCACCGACCGTCAAGCCCCGTACCGAGCCGACCAGCGACCCCGTGATCCAGCGACCGTCCCCGGGAGGCACCCATGACGCTGACCGTTCCCCCGACCCCGAAGGCCATGTGCCCCGGCCGAGGCGCCGACGCTCGTCCGCCGCTACCGGCGCGCCGTCCCGCTTCCGGTGCGCCGGGCGGTGGTCGCCGTCACCGGGCCGGCTGCGCGCTCGGCGGCGCGGTCCCTGGGCCGGTTCGCGGAGTCCTCCGGCGCGCTCCGGCTGCTGCTGGCCGACCGCCAACTGCGCACGGCGGGCTGCTGACCGGGGACGGCTCGCGGCTGACGGTCGCCACCCGGCGCGGGTGTACGTGGCGACCGTACGGCCCGACCTGACCCGCTCGCCGCGCGGGAGGAGAACCTGCGGCTGGTGGCCGAGCTGCGCGCGGCCGACATCGAGCACTTCGCCGTGCGCTGCTACGGCAACGCGGCCTCGGCGGTGGGCGTACGGGCCGCCGACCGGGAGCGGGTCGCGGACGCGCTCGCCGAACTGTGCGCGCGCCAGGGCGGGTACGTCTGCGAGCCGCGGCGGAGCGCCGGGCGCTCCTGGCCGCGCCCACCGGCGATCTGCGCAAGGCGTGGCGGCGGCTGGCCGAGTCGCGCGTGGTGCGCTTCACGCTCTTCCAGTCCTCCCCGACGGGCGGCTGGTGCTGGGCTGGGCGCACGGCTGCGACGTGGAGTTCTGGGAGCACGCGACGTGGGAGGGCCCGGACGGGCCGCGTCCGATGCTGCTCGCGCCGCGCCCCAACCGGGCCGCCGACGCGGTCCCGGAGCACGCCCCGCCGTGACCGCGCCCGGCGCGCTGTTCACCGGCTGCACCCGGCCCCCGACGGGCCCGACGCGTTCGAGGACGACGCGGGCCCCCGAGGACCGCGGACGGGAAGAGGACCGCGGACGGGAGGGGCACGGCGCGCGGGAGCGGGACGGTGCGCGGGAGGGGCGGCCGTGGTGCGCACCCGGCCGGAGTTCGCCGTGCGGCTGCCGGACGAGATCCGGTTCCCGGTGGACGCCGTCTACACCTGGGCGGACGGCGCGGACCCGCGGTGGCACGAGCGGCGCGCCCGCCCGGCGGGCCACGGCGACCACGAGCGGGCGGCGGACGAGACGCGCCCCTGGACCACGACGCGCTGCGCTACTCGCTGCGCTCGCTGCACCAGTACGCCCCTGGGTGCGCCACGTCTACCTGGTGACGGACCGCCGGGTACCGGGCTGGCTGACCCGCGACCACCCGGGCTGACCGTCGTCGGCCACAGCGAGATCTTCGACGACCCGAGCGCGCTGCCGACCTTCAACCCGCACGCGGTCGAGACCCGGCTGCACCACGTCCACGGGCTGTCCGAGCACTTCCTGTACCTCAACGACGACGTCTTCCTCGGCTCGCCCGTCACCCCGCAGGACTTCTTCCTCCCGAGCGGCACCACGAAGTTCTTCCTCTCCCGGGCGCTGGTCCCGCACGGCGCCCCGACGCCGACGACGTCCCGGTGGCGGCGACCGGGAAGAACAACCGGGCGCTGCTGGAGAGCCGGTTCGGCACGACCCCACCCAGCGGCTGAAGCGCACCCGCACGCCCTGCGGCGCAGCGTCCTCGCCGAGATCGAGCGCGAGTTCCCCGGCCCGTACCGCGCCACCATGACCAGCCGGGTGCGCGGCGCCTCCGACATCTCCGTCCCTCCGCGCTGCACCACTACTACGCCTACCTGACCGGCCGCGCGGTCCCCGGCACGCTGGCCCACGACTCCTTCGACCTGGCCGCGCCCGGCGCGGCCGACCGGCTCGCCCGGCTGCTGCGCACCCGCCGCCACCAGGCGTTCTGTCTGGACGGCACGGTGGCGGCCGGGTGCGCGGCCGGGGACCCGCTCGCCCTGGTCCGCCCGTTCCTCGACGCCTACTTCCCCGTCCCGGGCCCGCTGGAGCGGGTCACCGCCCGTCAGGAGGCCCCGCGGCCATGCCTCTCGCCGTCACACTCCCGCTGAACCCCGACAGCCTCGCCGCCCACGGCCCGTACCCGCGCGCCCTGAACGTCCTCAGCCGCGAGCGGACCGCCGTGCAGCGGCGGTTGTGCCGCGCCGGGCTCGCGGGGTACGAGCCGCTCACCCAGGCGACCCTGCTCACCCTGGCCCAGCAGGCGCCGGAGGGCACCGCCGTGTACGACGTCGGCGCCCACATCGGCCTGTACGCGGCGCTGATCAGCGCGGTGTGCGGACCGCGCGGGCCGCGCACGTACGCCTTCGAGCCGACGCCCGACACCGCCGACCTGGCCGACGAGATCCGCGCGTACAACGGGCTCGGCCACGAGGTGGTGCGCACCGCGGTCGCCTCGGCGCCCGGCACGGCCGAGCTGTACCTGTCGCTGAAGGCGGAGTCCTCCAACTCCTCAACGCCGCGCACCGCCGCCACACCCGGTCGGTGACCGTGCCCGTCACCTCCGTCGACGCCTTCACCGCCGAGCGGGCGCCGCCCCGCACCTGATCAAGATCGACGTGGAGACGTACGAGGCCGACGTGTTGCGCGGGCGGTGGAGACCGTACGCCGCCACCGGCCCTGGATCGTGTGCGAGGTGCTGCCCGGCGCCGACCACAACGCGCTGCGCGCCGCGCTCGCGCCCTCGTCGCGATGGACTACGGGCTGCACCTGATCGGCCCCGAGGCGCCCTGGCACCGGCACGACGAGCACACCTACCGCCGCATGGTGGGCGGGCAGTGCCGGGACTGGCTGCTGGCGCCGCGCCCGCTGACGTCCGCGTTCCACCGGACCGTACGCCAGTGGCTGATCGCCATCCTGGCCTGCGACGAGACCACCAACCTGCTGGCCCCGAACGGCGCCTCCTTCCCGCGCGGCTGGAACGCCCCGTACGCCGCGCCGCGCCGCTCCCTGCTGACCTACCGGGCGACCGGACCGCGGGCGGCCCTGCCGGGCGGGCCGCGCGCGGACGGCAGCGCGGCGCGGCGGCCCTGGCGCGGCGGTTCATGGGCCCGGCGCGCTCCCTGTCGTAACGGCGCCTCCCGCCGTAGCGGCGCCTCCCGCCGTAGCGGCGCCTCCCCGCCGTAGCGGCGCCTCCCGCCGTAGCGGCGCCTCCCCGTCGTAGCGGCGCCTCCCGCCGTGGCGGCGGTGGTGCCGTGGCGGCGGTGGTGACCTTCCTCTCCCGGCGGCACGCGGAATCCGGTCGGCCCGGACCGGGATGCGGGGCCGTACCCGCCGTGCGACAAAGGGCGCAGACCAGTCGATGGCCGACGGCGCGGCCCGCACCGCGCGGCGCGCCGGACGGCACCCTCCGCGGCGAAGGGCACACGCGTCATGGACCGCCTCGGGTCGAGGACCCGCACCACCGTCACCCGGCTCGGCGAGCGGCTGGGGACCGCACTGCGCGCCCGGCCCCGCCCGCGCCCGGGGCCCCGGTCAGCGTCGTCGTCGTGGCGCACAACGCGATGCCGGAACTGGCCGACTGCCTCGCCTCCGCGCTGGAGCAGGGCCTGCCGCCCGGCGAGTTGGAGGTCGTCGTGGTCGACGACGGCTCCACCGACGGCACGGCCGCCGCGCTGGACCGGCTGGCCCGCGACCACCCCGGGCTGCGGACCGTACGGCAGCCCTACGGCCGCGGGCCCGGCCGGGCCCGCAACGCCGGGCTGGACGTGGCGCGCGGCCGGTACGTGCTCTTCCTCGGCCCCGCGACCGGCTCGGCCCGGACGCGCCGCGCCGCCTGGCGGAGGCGGCCGACGCGCACGACGCCGACGTGGTGCTCGGCCGGGCGCTGCGCGAGGACGGCACGCCCGTCGCGGACGAGGCGCTCGGCGTGGACCTGCCGCGCGCCGACGTGCTCGGCCACCGGCTGTACACGGCGCTCGGCCCTGGACGCTGTACCGCCGGTCGCTGCTGGACCGGCTCGCGCTGCGCTTCCCCGAGCACTGCCCGTACGGCGAGGAGTGGCCGCTGGCGGCCGGGCGCTGCTCGGCGCCGCGTCCGTCACCGTGGTGGCCGACACCGTCTGCTATCACCTCGGCCCGCGCACCGCGCACCGCGCGCCCGCCTTCGCCGACCGCGCCCAGGCGCTGCGGCTCGCCTTCGACGCGGTGGCCCGCCACACCTCCCCGGGCCGCTGCGGGACGCCGTGATCCGGTACCTGACGGCCACCGGGCTGTGCGGCGCGCTGCGCACGCTGCGCGCCGAGCCGGACCTCGCCGCCGCCCGGCCGCACCTGACCGAGATGCGCCGCTGGGCCGGGACCTGGTGCACCGAGTCCCTGCTGCGCGGCCTCGCCGCCCCGACCGGCTGCTGGTCCACCTGCTGTGCGCGGGCGCTCCGCCGACCTGCCCCGGGTCCTGGCGACCGCCGAGGAGGACGCGGCGCGCGGCCACCTGGTCGACAAGGGGCGGGTGTACTGGCGGCATCCGTTCTTCCGCGACCCGGAGGCGGCCGTGCCCGACGGCTGCTTCGACATCACCGACCGGCTCCCGGTCGCCCACCGCCTGACTTCGTCGGCTGGCGGGACGGGACCACGCTGCGGCTGGCGGGCCGCGCCACGGTGGAGGGCGTCGAGGCGGACGCCGAGGACCGCGCCGAGGTGGTGCTGCGCGAGCGGGCGGGCGGCCGGAACTGCGGCAGCCGGTCACCGCCGCGCCGCACGCCGACGGCGGACCGGCCGCGTTCACCGTGGACCTGGACCTGACGGCCGCCGCCGGGGCGCCCGCTGGACCCGGGCGTGTGGGACGTGCTGCTCGACGTACGTGCCGGGGCGTCAGCCGCACCGTGCGCTTCGGCGGCCGGTGCGGCGAGGGCACCACGGGCGAGGCGCCGCGCCGGGTCCTCACCACCGGACACGGCGACGGCGGCCACGTCCGGGTCCGCCCGTGCCGCACCGCCCCGGACGGCGGCCTGTCGCTGCACGTCGACCGGGCGCCGCACCGCCTCGACGCGCCCTGCGAGATCGTCCGCACCGCCTGGCACCCGGCCGAACCCGGCACGCTCGTGGTCACCGGTCGGCTGCACACCGGCTTCCGGTGCCCGCCGACGCGCTGCGGCTGCGCGCCGAGGACGCCGACGGCGAGGCGCGGGAGCTGCCCGTGCGGTACGCGGAACGGCCGGACGACGGCCCGCCCGGCGCCTTCACCGCCACGCTGCCGCTGCGCGACTGCCCGCGGGCCGCTGGTCGCTGACGCTGGTGCTGCACGGCCCGGCCGACGGACGGCGGCGCGCCCTGCCCGTACCCCGACCGGCCCGGCTGGAGGGCGCCCGCTGGTTCCGCGGGCGCTGCGCTACGCGGCCGAGCCGCTGGAGGACGCCGCGCTGACGCTGCGCGTGGCGCGCGCCGCGGCCCGAACGTCCTCAGGCGCCGGAGAACGAGCCTCTCCGGCGCCTGAGGACCACCACGGCGGACCCGGACCGGGGCCGCGCGCCCGGCCGGTCCGCGCCGGTCAGTTGTGCGCGCGCAGCAGGGTGCGCATCGTCCGCATCGCCACCGACAGGTTCGCCAGGTCGAAGGAGTCCGAGGAGTGGATCTCCTCCAGGGTGGTGCGGGCCCGCTGGAGGATCGCCCCGTTCTGCTCCTCCCAGTTCTTGAACCGCTGCTCGGGCGTGGCCTCCCCGTCGCCGACCGAGAGCACGTCGGCGGTGAGGGCGGCGTGCGCCGCGTACAGGTCCTCGCGGATGGAGGCGCGGGCCATGGACTGCCAGCGGTCGGCCCGCGGCAGCTCGATGATCCGGTCCATCAGCTGGCTGACCCGCAGCCGGTCGGCGAGGTCGAAGTACACCTCGGCGACGGCCATCGGCTCCTTGCCGGTGCGGTCGGCCGCGGCGACGATGTCGAGCGTCGGGAAGGCGGAGGAGAAGCCCGCCACGCGGACGGCGAGGTCCTCCGGCACCCCGGCGGAGACCAGCTCGTCGTGGATGCGCTGGTACCACTCGGCGTCCGAGCCGCGCAGCAGCTTGGGCAGTTCGGCACGGACCGCCGCCACCCGCTCGGCGAAGAAGTCGATGGTGCCGGCGAGTTCCAGCGGCTGCGGCCGGTTGTTGAGCAGCCAGCGGGTGCCGCGCTCGACCAGCCGCCGGGAGTGCAGCCGCATCCGGGTCTGGACCTCGGCGGCGACCTCGTTGTCGAGCGCCTCGACCTCGTCCCACACCGCGCCCAGCTCGAAGATCGCGCGGGCCGCGGTCTGGGCGCGCACGACCTCCTCGGTGGAGGCTCCGGTCTCCTCCCGCATGCGGTGCAGGAAGGTGGTGCCCGCGGTGTTGACCGTGTCGTTGACCAGGACGGTCGTGATGATCTCGCGGCGCAGCGCGTGGCCGTCGATCCGGTCGGCGTAGCTCCCGTGCAGCTCCTGGGGAAGTACGCGTAGAGCAGCCGCTGGAGGTACGGGTCGTCGGGCAGCCCGGTGCCGAGCAGCTCGTCCGCCACGGTGATCTTGATGTAGGCGAGCAGGACGGCCAGTTCGGGCTGGTCAGGCCGCGCCCGGCGGAGAGCCGCTCGCGGATCTGCCGGTCGGGGAAGGAACTCCAGCGCCCGGTTCAGCTGCCCGTCGCGCACCATGCGGCGGATCAGCCGCTGGTGGGCCTGGAGCAGACTGGGGCCTGCGCCACGGAGTTGGCCAGGGCCACGTTCTGCGCGTAGTTGTTGCGCAGCACCAGCGCGCCGACCTCGTCGGTCATCGCCGCGAGCAGCTTGTTGCGCTGCTTGACGGTCATGTCGCCGTCCGCGACGAGGGTGTTGAGCAGGACCTTGATGTTCACCTCGTGGTCGGAGGTGTCCACCCCGGCGCTGTTGTCGATCGCGTCGGTGTTGATCCGGCCGCCGCCCGTGGCGAACTCGATCCGGCCCAGCTGGGTCAGCCCCAGGTTGCCGCCCTCGCCGACGACCTTGACCCGCAGGTCCTGACCGTCCACCCGGATCGCGTCGTTGGCCTTGTCGCCGACGTCCGCGTGCGACTCGGTCGACGCCTTGACGTAGGTGCCGATGCCGCCGTTCCACAGCAGGTCGACCGGGGCCGCCAGGATCGCCCGCATCAGGTCGGCCGGGGTCATCTTGGCGGTGCCGGAGTCGATGCCGAGGGCGGCCCGCACCTGCGGGTGAGCGTGATGGCCTTGGCCGAACGCGGGTGGACGCCGCCGCCCGCCGACAGCAGCGAGGTGTCGTAGTCCGCCCAGGAGGAGCGCGGCAGCTCGAACACGCGAGCGCCGCTCGGCGTACGAGGTGGCGGCGTCCGGGTTCGGGTCGAGGAAGATGTGCCGGTGGTCGAAGGCGGCCACCAGCCGGATGTGCTCGCTGAGCAGCATGCCGTTGCCGAACACGTCGCCGGACATGTCGCCGACGCCGACGACCGTGAAGTCCTCGGTCTGGGTGTTCACGCCCAGCTCGCGGAAGTGCCGCTCGACCGACACCCACGCGCCGCGGGCGGTGATGCCCATGCCCTTGTGGTCGTACCCGGCGGAGCCGCCGGAGGCGAACGCGTCGCCCAGCCAGTAGCCGTACGCCTCGGCGACCTCGTTGGCGATGTCGGAGAAGGTCGCGGTGCCCTTGTCGGCGGCGACGACGAGGTAGGTGTCCTCCCGTCGTGGCGGACCACGTCCTGGGCGGCACGACCTGCCCGCCGACGAGGTTGTCGGTGATGTCCAGCAGCCCGGAGATGAAGGTCTTGTAGCAGGCGATGCCCTCGGCCAGCCACGCGTCCCGGTCGGCCGACGGGTCCGGCAGCCGCTTGCCGACGAAGCCGCCCTTGGCGCCGACCGGCACGATGACGGTGTTCTTCACCATCTGCGCCTTGACCAGGCCGAGGATCTCGGTACGGAAGTCCTCGCGCCGGTCGGACCAGCGCAGCCCGCCGCGCGCGACCTTGCCGAACCGCAGGTGCACGCCCTCCACGCGCGGGAGTACACCCAGATCTCGTACGCGGGAGCGGCGCGGGCAGGTCGGGGATGGCCTGCGGGTCCAGCTTGAGCGACAGGTACGCGTGCGGCCTGCCGTCCTCGGTGAGCTGGAAGTGGTTCGTGCGCAGCGTCGCCTTGATGACGGTCAGGAACGACCGCAGGATGCGGTCCTCGTCGAGCGAGGCGACCTGGTCGAGCGCCGCGTCCAGCTCCTCAAGGAGGGCGTCGGTCAGCTCGGTTCCCGCGTTCTGCCGCCCCGGCGACATCCGGGCCTCGAACAGGAGATCAGCAGCCGGGTGGTGTGGACGTTCCCGCTGAGGGTGTCCTCCATGTACGACTGGCTGAAGGTGGACCCGGCCTGCCGCAGGTACTTCGCGTAGGCGCGCAGCACCATCGCCTGCCGCCAGTCGAGCCCGGCGCCCAGCACCAGCTCGTTGAAGTTGTCGTTCTCGGCCTGGCCGGTCCACACCGCGGAGAACGCGTTCTGGAAGCGCTCGCGGGCGTCGTCGGCGAGGTTGCCGTTCGAGGCGGGCACCCGCAGCCCGAAGTCGTAGATCCAGGCGCTGGTCCGGTCCGCGCAGCGCAGCTCGTACGGGCGCTCGTCGACCACGTCGACGCCGAGCCGGTCCAGCACGGGCAGCACCGCGGACAGCGAGATCTGCCCGCCCGCGCGGTAGATCTTGAAGCGCCGCTCGCCGGGGCGGCGCCTACCGGCTCGTACAGGCTGAGTTCGAAGCCGGACCCGCCGTCCGCGGTGCTCAGCCGCTCCAGGTGCTGGAGGTCGGCGACCGCGCTGCGCGGCGAGTGGTCGGCCTTGTAGCCCTCGGGAAGGCGTTCGCGTACCGGCGCATCAGCTCGGCCGCGCGCTCCTCGCCGCACTCGGCGCCCAGCGCCTCGGCGAAGCCGTCGGCCCAGGAGCGGGTCGCCTCCGCCAGGCGCGTCTCGATGCGCTCCACGTCGGCGTCGGTCAGGTCGGGCAGTTCGGTGCCGGGCTGGACGCGCAGCACGAAGTGCAGCCGGGACAGCACGGATTCGGTGTGCAGGGCGGTGAAGTCGACCGGCTCGCGGCCGTTCAGCTCCTCCAGCAGGATGTCGGTCAGCCGCAGCCGCACGTCGGTGGTGAACCGATCCCGCGGCAGGTAGACCAGCGCCGAGTAGTAGCGCCCGTACTCGTCCTGGCGCAGGAACAGCCGCAGCCTGCGCCGCTCCTGGAGGTAGAGCACCGAGGTGGCGATGGAGCGCAGCTGGTCGGGCGGGGTCTGGAACAGCTCGTCGCGCGGGTAGGTCTCCAGGATCTGCAACAGGTCGCGGCCGTCATGGCTGTTGGCCTTGACGCCCGCCCCGTCCAGCACCTCCCGGACCTTGCGGCGGATGACCGGCACGCGGCGCACCGACTCGGTGTACGCGGCCGAGGAGAACAGCCCCAGGAAGCGGCGCTCGCCGATCACGTTGCCCTCGGCGTCGAACTTCTTCACGCCGATGTAGTCCAGGTACGACGGGCGGTGCACGGTGGCGCGGCTGTTGGCCTTGGTGAGCACGAGCAGCTTGTGCTCGCGGGCCTTGGCGCGGGCGTCGGCCGGGAGCCGGTTGAACGACGGGGAGGTGGGGCGGGAGTGCAGGGCGACGGCGGCGTCGTCCTCGTGGTGCGGGTCGGAGCGCAGCACGCCGAGGCCGGTGCCGGGCACCGCGGTCAGCACGTCCTCCTCGCCCCCGGCCTCGGTGGGCGCCTGGACGAGGCTGTACTCGCGGTACCCGAGGAAGGTGAAGTGGTCGTCGGAGAGCCAGCGCAGCAGCTCGCGGGCCTCCTCGACCTCCTCGGCCGGCAGGTCCTCGCCCCGGGGCTCCTGGGCAGTTCCTCGGCGATGCGCAGTGCGGCCTCGCGCATCTTCTCCCAGTCCTCGACGGCCTCCCGCACGTCGGACAGAACCCGCAGGAGGTCGGCGGTGATCCGCTGGAGGTCCTCGCGGTCGGTCTCGCGGTCGAACTCGACGTGGATCCAGGACTCCACGAGCGCGTCGTGCGGCAGTTCGGCGGGCAGGGCCCGGCGCCGCTGAGCACCTCGATGAGCTGCCCGGTCAGATCGCGCCTGACGACGACCTGCGGGTGGATGACGACATGGATGCCGCGTCCCTGGCGGGACAGTTCGTTGGTGACCGAGTCCACCAGGAACGGCATGTCGTCGGTGACGACCTCCACCACCGAATGGGTGCAGGTCCAGCCGTTCTCCTCGACCGTGGGGTGTGCACCCGCACGTTGGCCGTGCCCTGCGGCCGCCGCTCGGCCAGCCGGTAGTGGAGAGCGCCGCCCGTAGACGTCGACCGGGTCGCGGTCGGCGAGGTCCTCGGGCGCGGTGTGCTGGTAGTAGTGCTGGAGATAGGCGCTCAGGGTCTCCGGGCCCGCGCCCTGCACGGGTTGTTGCCCCGGCAGGGCCCTCTCAGCTACCCGGGCGGCCCGTGCGAGCAACTCGGCCTTGGCTTCGTCCAGCTTGGTCTGCATGTCCTCAGGCTCCTGTCGCGCACCGTTGCGTGACATCGATAGCGGTGGCAAGACGTCGCGTCGCGGGATCGCCGCGATAGGACGACGGTATGCCGATGGGGAGGAAGGCCGGGGCGAAATGGGCCATAAGTGAGCCACGCCCCACGCGAAATGATGCAGCGGGCGCCCGGACACGGTGGTGCTCCGGGCGCGAGGCAAGGGCCTCGACGCCCTCGCGAACTATCGCGCTGATCACGGGGCAAGGCTACCGCGCTCCCCTCTGGGGCGTCATGAGCCCTTTGCGCACAAAACCGACCCGGAATTTCTCACGAACCGGACAGCCAGGGGCCCCGGCCGCGCGTCCCCTTGGCAAAGACCGGCCATGGATGCACGTTGAGCGGGACGGCGCCGGGTGGAACGCGACGACACGACGGCGCGGCGAAGCCGCGCGCACGGAGGTGGTTGGCATGGCCCCGAAAATCCTCATCGTGACCGGTGACGCGGCCGAATCGCTGGAGGTGCTCTACCCGTTCCAGCGACTGCGCGAAGAGGGATACGACGTCCACATCGCGGCTCCGAGCGTGAAGACGCTCCGCTTCGTGGTGCACGACTTCGAGGACGGATTCGACACCTACACCGAGAAACCGGGCTACACCTGGCCCGCGGATCTGGCCTTCGCCGATGTCGACCCGGGCGGTACGCGGCCGTGGTCGTACCCGGCGGACGCGCCCGGAATATCTGCGCAACGACGCCGAACTGCGCAAACTCCTCAAGGCATTCTTCGACGCCGACAAGCCGGTCGCGCAGATCTGCCACGGCCCGCTGCTGACGGCCGCGGTGGGGGCACTCAGCGGACGCCGGGTGACCGCTTATCCGGCGCTGGAGATGGACATGCAGACGGCCGGGGCGGACTTCCAGGACGCGGAGGTCGTGGTCGACGGAGCACTGGTGTCCTCCCGCGCCTGGCCGGACCACCCGGCGTGGATGCGGGAGTTCCTGAACGTACTCCGAACGAAAGCCCCGATCACCTGAAGCCCACCCGCGCCGCGCCGGGATCGTCGTGAGGCGAGGCCGCCCACGGCATGGACGGGGCCGCCCGAGGCACGGCCCGGAGCCGACCACCACGAGGCGCGGGACGGGGCCAGCCCCGCGCAAGGCCGCATGGCCGGGGCCGCATGGCCGGGGCGGGCCAACCACCACGCGAGGCAACAGCAACCACCGCGTGAGGCGGAATCGAGCGCCGCGGACGCGGCACCGCTCCGGCGCGTAGCCGGGTGCGGGCGTCATCCGCCGACGCCGCCGACGAGGCGCTCCGCCTCGCGGACGGCGTCGGCGAGGCTGTCGACCACCGGCACCCCGGCCTCCCGCAGACTCGCGGCGCTGTGCGAGCCCCGGTGTAGAGCACCGCGCGGGCGCCCGCGTACCGCGCCGCGACGGCGTCGTCCACCGCGTCCCCGATGACCACGGTCCGGTCCGGCGCTATCCCCTCAAGCGCGGCGAGGTGGCGCACCATCTGCTCGGCCTTGCCCACCGCGCTCTCCCGGTCCGCCCGTCCACCCGGAGGAAGTGCCGCTCGATGCCGTGGGAGCGGACCAACGGCACCAGCGCGTCATGCGCCGCGAGCGAGCACAGCGACTGGGTCAGCCCGGCGGCCTGCCAGTCGGCGAGCAACTGCCGGGCCCGTCGGTCAGCCCGGCGCTCTCCGCCAGCACCCAGTAGTGCCGCTGGAAAGCCCGTCCATCAGCGCCCACTCGTCGTCCGTGGGCAGTCGGCCGATCAGCCGCTCGTAGAAGCGGGGAATCGGGACGCAGTACAGCTCGCGGTAGCCTCCAGGGTGATCGGTGGCAGCCCGATCTCCGCGAACGAGGCGTTCGTCGCCCTGATCACGGCGTCCGTGTCGTGGAACAGCGTGCCGTTCCAGTCCCAGACGAGATGCGTCGTCACACGCTTGTTCCCCATGCCCGAAACCGTACTCGCGGGGTGTGACAACGGCCCACGGTCAGCCGACGAGGTTGGGGATCTCCTGGGTGGCGTACCAGAGCAGCTCGTGATCCTCCGCGCCGTCCACCGTGAACCGCGCGTCGTCGTCGCCGAGGTCGGCCGCGCCCAGCGCGTCGGCCGCCGCCGCGACATCCGGCTCGGCCTCGTCGGAGTCGACGTGCACGGCCGCGGCCTTGGCCAGCGGTACGGGGCGGCGATACGGACCTCGCCCAGCGCCGACTGGTCCAGCCCCGGTCCGGGTCGGCGACCGCGTCCCCGTCCGGTACGTCCACGGCCACCACGACCCGGCGCCGCGGCACCTGGGATCGACGGCCAACTGCCGCAAGGACGCCTGCGCGGCCCGGGTCAGCGCCGCGTACTCCAGTTCCTCGATGTCGTCGGAGACGTACCACTCGCGCAGCGCCGGGGTGACCGCGTAGGCGTCCAGCGGGGCCGGGCCCAGCTCGCCCGCCTTGTGCGCCGCGGCGAGGCCGGGGAGGGTCAGGGGCACGTAGACACGCATGGCCGCCGCTTTCGTGAGGAGCCGGTAGGTCGAAGTCCCGTCAGCATACGATCCACGGTCCCCTTCGGGGCACGGGAGCCCGCCACCGGCCCCATCGCGGCCGACTCCCGGCCCCGTGCCCGCCAAGCGTTCCGAGCCGCCCGCGCCCTGATAGGGGAAGCGCTCCACGCGCCGTCGCGCGGGCCGCCCGACGCTTGCCGCCGCCGGATTCCCGCAGGTAGAAGACTCCCTACCGAAAGCTACTGCCCGGTATCCACACCGGGCCCGCCGGAACGGGGACCTCGCATGACCACCACGGCCCGAACCCACCGCGTCCCCGCCAGGGCACGCGCGGCACCGACGCGGCGGCACCGGGGACGCCACGACCGAAGTCGGCACGGTCGCGGGCGAAGACGCCCCGCCCGCCCGCGCGGGCGACGCACCCGCCACAACCCGCACCGCCACGCTCCACACCGGCACCGGCACCCGCACCGACGCCGACGCCGCTCGGACCGTCGCCGCCGCCACGCCGGTACGGGAGAGCGCGACGGGCCGGAAGCGACCCCGCGGGCACGCGCGCGGGCGGACCCGACGTGCCACCGACCCGGCACCCGGACGCGACCGTCGCGCCCGCCGGGCAGGCGGCGGAGCCACGGCGTCCGACCCCGGCGCCGCCCCGTACGATCCGACGCCGCCCCAGAGACAACCACGCGGCGCGCGGGCACGGCTCCGGCCGGGCACCCGGCCCGGTGGCCGGGGCACCGGCGTACGGGCGGGGCGGGCCGCCGGGCGCCGGGACACGCGGCGCCCCGGCGACGCCCGGCCGGTCGCCGCCGTCGCGCGGCGACGGGAACGCGAGCGGCAGCCGCACCACTGGTTCGCGCACCAGTTGCTGCTCACCCTGAGCGGCCAACGGCCCGTCCACACGCTGCTGGGACACGCGCTTCCCGAGGCGTACGACCGGCTGGTGGCGCTGGCCCCGCAGGCCCGCTGCGGCCCGCCGACCCGTACGGCCGCGCCCCGTGGTGCGGCGCTGCGGCCAGTACCAGCCGCGTCAGGGCGTGATCGAGGCGTTCGCGCGGATCGCGTCGGGCGAGCGGCTGCGCGCTCGCCTTCCGGCTGGAGCTGGGCGCCGACGCCCGCTGGCGCTGCGCCACCTTCGACCTCGGCCCGTCCGCCCCGCGCCCACCGCGTACCCGGCCCTCTGACACCACCGCCACGGGAGCCACATGGCCACCACGGACACCACGGCCACGCGGACACACGGACACGCACGGACACACGGACACGCACGGATACGGGCCGGGGCCCGGCATCTCATGGATGCCGGGCCCCGGCCTATCGCCGTGACGCCCTAAGGGCGCACCGGCACCGTCGCTTCCGCCGTCACGTCTCGCGCGGCGGCCTCCGGCTACTTCTTGCGGCGCCGACCGCCCTTGCCCGCCTGCGCCGCTCGGCGCGCGTCAGGCCGTCCGAGGAACCGGAGCGGGCGCGGGCGGGCGTCCTCGTTGGTGAAGTCGCCCTCGACGACACCGCCCTCACCGTCGACCGTGGGGGCGGAGAAGTGCAGCCGGTCGGGGCGCTGCGGGGCCTCCAGGCCCTTGGCGTGGATCTCGGGGCGCCCGGCCGCCGCGCCCGCGGGCACCGCCTCCTGCGACTCCTCGCCGTCCTCGGCCTGCTCGGCGCCCTCCTCCACCGGGACCTCCTCGACCTGCTGCTCGACCTGGACCTCCAGGTTGAACAGGTAGCCGACGGACTCCTCCTTGATGCCCTCCATCATGGCGGTGAACATGTCGAAGCCCTCGCGCTGGTACTCCACCAGCGGGTCCTTCTGCGCCATCGCGCGCAGGCCGATGCCCTCCTGGAGGTAGTCCATCTCGTAGAGGTGCTCGCGCCACTTGCGGTCGAGGACGGAGAGCACCACGCGCCGCTCCAGCTCGCGCATGATGTCCGAGCCGAGCTGCTTCTCCCGGGCCTCGTACTGCTCGTGGATGTCGTCCTTGACGGACTCGGCGATGAACTCGGCGGTGATGCCCGCGCGGTCGCCCGCCGCCTCCTCCAGCTCCTCGACGGTCACCTGCACCGGGTAGAGCTGCTTGAACGCGCCCCACAGGCGGTCCAGGTCCCACTCCTCGGCGAAGCCCTCGACGGTCTCGGCCTGGATGTAGGCGTCGATCGTGTCGTCCATGAAGTGCTGCACGTGCTCCTGGAGGTCCTCGCCCTCCAGGACCCGGCGGCGCTCGCCGTAGATGACCTCACGCTGCCGGTTGAGGACCTCGTCGTACTTGAGGACGTTCTTACGCGTCTCGAAGTTCTGCTGCTCGACCTGCGACTGCGCGGACGCGATCGCGCGCGTGACCATCTTGTTCTCGATCGGCACGTCGTCGGGGACGTTGGCCATGGACATCACGCGCTCGACCATCTGCGCCTTGAACAGCCGCATCAGGTCATCGCCCAGCGACAGGTAGAAACGGACTCGCCCGGTCGCCCTGACGGCCGGAACGGCCGCGCAGCTGGTTGTCGATACGGCGCGACTCGTGGCGCTCGGTGCCCAGCACGTACAGCCCGCCGAGGTCCTTGACCTCCTCGAACTCGGCCTTGACCGCCGACTCGGCCTTCTCCAGCGCGGCGGGCAGCGCCGCCGCCCACTCCTCCGCGTGCTCGACCGGGTCCAGACCCTGCTGGCGCAGATCGGCCTCGGCGAGGTCGTCGGGGTTGCCGCCGAGCTTGATGTCCGTACCGCGGCCCGCCATGTTCGTCGCGACGGTGACGGCGCCCTTGCGGCCCGCCTGGGCGACGATCGACGCCTCACGGTCGTGTTGCTTGGCGTTGAGCACCTCGTGCGGCACACCGCGCTTGGCCAGCTGCTGCGAGAGGTACTCGGACTTCTCGACCGAGGTGGTGCCGACCAGGACCGGCTGGCCCTTCTCGTGCTTCTCGACGATGTCCTCGACCACCGCGTCGAACTTCGCCACCTCGGTGCGGTAGATCAGGTCCGACTGGTCGACCCGGGCGAGCGCGCGGTGGGTCGGGATCGGCACGACGCCGAGCTTGTAGATCTGGTGGAACTCGGCCGCCTCGGTCATGGCCGTACCGGTCATGCCGGAGAGCGTGCTGTAGAGGCGGAAGAAGTTCTGGAGGGTGATCGTGGCGAGCGTCTGGTTCTCGTCCTTGATGTCCACCCTCCTTCGCCTCGATCGCCTGGTGCATGCCCTCGTTGTAGCGGCGGCCCGCGAGGATACGGCCGGTGTGCTCGTCGACGATCATGACTTCGCCGTCCATGACGACGTAGTCCTTGTCCTTCTTGAACAGTTCCTTCGCCTTGATGGCGTTGTTCAGATAGCCGACGAGCGGGGTGTTGACCGACTCGTAGAGGTTGTCGATGCCCAGCCAGTCCTCGACCTTGGTGACGCCGGACTCGTGGATGCCGACGGTCCGCTTCTTCTCGTCGACCTCGTAGTCCCCGTCTCCTCCTGGCCCTTCTGGGGTTGGCCGCCTCGCCGCGGGTCAGCCGGGTGACCAGCTTGGCGAAGTCGCCGTACCACTTGGTGGCCTGGTCGGCCGGGCCGGAGATGATCAGCGGCGTACGGGCCTCGTCCACCAGGATGGAGTCGACCTCGTCGACGATCGCGAAGTTGTGGCCACGCTGGACCAGTTCGTCCTTCGACCACGCCATGTTGTCGCGCAGGTAGTCGAAGCCGAACTCGTTGTTGGTGCCGTAGGTGATGTCGCACGCGTACTGCTCGCGGCGCTCGGCGGGGTCATGTTGGCGAGGATGCAGCCGACGCTCAGGCCGAGGAACTTGTGCACCCGGCCCATCCACTCCGAGTCGCGCTCGGCCAGGTAGTCGTTCACCGTGATCAGGTGCACGCCCTTGCCGGACAGCGCGTTCAGGTACGCGGGCAGGGTGCCGACGAGGGTCTTGCCCTCACCGGTCTTCATCTCGGCGACGTACCCGAGGTGCAGGGCGGCGCCGCCCTGGATCTGCACGTCGTAGTGGCGCTGGCCGAGCACCCGCTTGGCCGCCTCGCGGACGGTCGCGAACGCCTCCGGCATGAGGTCGTCGAGGCTGTCGCCCTCCTTGCCGTCGCTCTCCTCCCAGAGCTGGTAGCGCTCCTGGTACTCCTTCGTGAGGGCCTTCAACTCGGCGTCGGTGAGGTCGACGAAGTCCTCTTCGATGGAATTGACCTGGTCCGCGATGCGTTGCAGCTTGCGCAGGATCTTTCCTTCGCCTGCACGCATGATCTTGTTGAGTACGGACACTGAGGCTGACTCCTTGCCGGTCGGGCCTGGCACGGTGGATCCCCGCGGCCACGGGAGAGGGTGCGCTGGCGCGGCATTATCAGGACACGCTGGCACTGCCGCAACGGCCATCGTAAGACAGGACACCGGCGCGCCGGGAGGTCCGTCATGCCGAAGGCCGCCTGTCACCTCTGAGAGTCAACGCGCGAGCGGCCCCGAGGTGCCCGCACGGCCGGATCCAGGCCATCTCGGGGTCGGGTTCCGGATGGCCCGAATCCGGGGTGAAACGGGTCGCTGCGCTGGGGTCCTTGGACCAGACTCGGTTCATGAAGCCTGTCACGCTCACCACCCGGCGCCTCATATTGCGACCCTTCGAGCCGTCCGACGCGAGCGCCGTCCTCGACGCCTGCCAGGACCCCGACATCCAGCGGTGGACCGGTGTCCCGTCCCCGTACCGGCGGGAGCACGCGGACGACTTCGTCCAGCGGATCTGCCCCGAGGGCTGGCACGACGACATCACGTACAACTTCGCCCTGGTCACCAAGGGCGACCAGGCGCTGGCCGGATCGATGGGCCTGGTACGGCTTGAGCACCTGCGCGGCCCCGAGCACCAGGCCGAACTGGGCTACTGGACGGCCAAGGAGCACCGGCGCCGCGGCTTCGCGGTCGAGGCGGGGCGGGCCGTGGTCGAGTGGGCGTTCGCCGGGCTCGGCGTGGAGCGCCTGGAGTGGTGCGCGGAGGCGGGCAACGACGCCTCGCGCGCGGTGGCCCTCGCCCTGGGATTCCACATGGAGGGCACGGACCGCGCGCGGATCGTGCACGGCGGGACGCGGCGCGACGCCTGGCGGGGCTCGGTGCTCCCCTCGGACTGGCGGCTGCCGTCGGCGACGCCGTACCTGCCCGCGCCGGCCGGCGCCTCCGCCGACGGCCGCTGATCCGCGACCGGCCGCGGAGCCCGGCGGCCACCGGCCCGCGACGATCACCGGCCCGCGGCGGTCACCGATCCACGGCGGACCGCCGCGCTTCCGACAGCGGCGGCGGAAGGAGAGCCGACCGGGGCGGGAGCGTTGTCGGTGGTGGCGCTTACTGTGTCGAATATGACGACCGCAGCTTCCGCGTCGGTGTCCGCACCGGACCGCCAGCCTTCCGTTCCGGCTCCCCGACCGGAGATGACGCTCTCCGCGGGCGAGGCGCGCCGCATGGCTGCGCGCCCAGGGTCTGATGGGGCGCCGGACCGGCGCGGCGGGTGCGCGGCGTGCTGCGCCACCTCGGGGCGGTGCAGTTGGACACCATCTCCGTGCTGGCGCGCTCCCACGAGTTGATCCCGTACGCGCGCCTGGGCCCCGTCGGCCGCGCCACGGTCGACTCGGCGTACTGGACCGAGACCCACGCCTTCGAGTACTGGTCGCACGCGGCCTGCGTCCTGCCCATCGAGGAGTGGCCGCACTTCGCGTTCCGCCGCCGCGCCTACCGCTCCCGCCC
Organism: Streptomyces sp. M19; assembly: GCA_038070365.1. GTDB lineage: Bacteria > Actinomycetota > Actinomycetes > Streptomycetales > Streptomycetaceae > Streptomyces. Next base: position 3,466,725 of record JAMYWE010000001.1, read on the forward strand.
GCACTGGTACCACGAGTTGGCGGACGGCGTGTACGAGACGGTCCTCAAGCGGCTGCGCGACGAGGGCCCGCTGACGGCCACGGACCTGGGCGGCGCGAAGAACGGCGGGCCGTGGTGGGACTGGTCGGAGACCAAGATCGCCGTCGAACGCGCGCTGATGTACGGGGACGTGGTGTGCACCGAGCGGCGCGGCTGGAAGCGGGTGTACGACCTGGCCGAGCGCGCCGTTCCGGACGCCCTGCTCCATGACGACCTGGACGACGCGGAGTGCCTGCGGCGGCTGGTGCGGCTGGCCGGGCAGTCGCTCGGTGTGGGCACGCGCGCGGACATCGCGGACTACCACCGGCTCAAGGGCGAGCAGGTGGACGCGGTGATCGCGGACTCGGGCCTGGTGCCGGTGGCGGTCAAGGGCTGGGACAAACCGGCCTGGGCGGACCCGCAGGCGCTGGCCACCGCGCCGCGCGGCAGGCACCGCACGACGCTGCTGTCGCCCTTCGACTCGCTGATCTGGGACCGGGCCCGCACGGAGCGGATCTTCGGGTTCACCCACCGCCTGGAGGCGTACGTCCCCAAGGACAAGCGGGTGTACGGGTACTTCGCGATGCCGCTGCTGTCGGGCGGCAAGCTGCTGGGCCGGGTGGACCCGGCGCGGGAGGAAGACGCTGGTGGCCCGGCAGGTGTCGCTGCTGACGCCGCGGGCCGTGGGGCCGATGGCCGACGCGCTGTTGGAGGCGGCGAGTTGGGTGGGGTGCGACGCGGTGCGGGTGGAGCGCGTGGACCGGCCGGAGCTGGCGGCGGAACTGACCGCGGCCGTCACCTGATCCCGCGGCGGACCCCACCCGCGTCGCGAGCGTCACGGACGTCACCGGGCGCCGCGGCCTCACCTGATTTCGAGGATCTTCTCCCGCATCGCGTACACCACGGCCTCCATCCTGGAGTGCAGCTGAAGCTTCTCCAGGATGTTGCGGACGTGGTTCTTGACCGTGTTCTCGCTGATGAACAGCTCTTTGGCGATGTCCCGGTTGTTCATCCCGGTCGCGACCAGCTTCAGCACCTCCAACTCACGGTCGGTGAGCCGGGGGCGGGGACCAGCCGCCGCTCGTCGGTGCGCTGGATCATCGACTTGAACTCGGTCAGCAGCTTGGACGCCATCGAGGGGCTGATCTGGGACTGCCCGTCCGCCACCGCGCGGATCGCGGTCGACACCTCGTCCGTCGAGATCTCCTTGAGGAGATAGCCCGTCGCCCCCGCTTTGATCGCGTCGTAGAGGTCCGCCTCCTCGTCGCTGATCGTCAACATGATGATCTTGGCGCTGGGGCCACCTCCTTGATGGAGGTGCACGCCTCGATACCGCCACGTTTGGGCATCCGGACATCCATCAGCACGATGTCGGGCAGCAGGTCGGCCGCCTTGTCCACGGCCTCCGCGCCGTCACCGGCCTCCCCGACGACCTGGATGTCCTCCTCCTGAGCGAGAACGATCTCCAACCCCGGCGGAAGAGGGCGTGGTCGTCCACGACGAGGACCCGGATCGGCTCCTTGCGCGACTCGCCTCTGTCCGCGCCGACGCCGACGCACCTATCGCCGGTCGCGTCGGCCACGGGCCCGAAGCTGTCCGCCATCGTTCCTCCCCTGAAGGCCACGGCCCTAGCGGTTGCACCTGGAGTGCACTGTGCTGTGCGACATCAACCGGTCCTGGCACCGGGCCGGTTGGCCTCCGAGCCATGATTCCATGCCCGGACGCCGGAGTCGTCCCGCTCTGGCCGTACCGAGGCGCCCCGGCGGCGCAATCACGCCCGGGGCACCTCCATCGGACTCACCGCGGTCGCGTCACCACGCCCCGCGAGCCGTCGTACGGGTCAGCCCCCGAGCGCACCGCCCGCGCCTCCCGGCTCCTCGTCCACGAACGCCTCCGGCTTGAGATGGATCACCCGTAGTCGTAGCCGTGGCGCCGGTAGACGACGCTCGGCTGTCCGGTGTCGGAGTCGACGAACAGATAGAAGTCGTGCCCGACCAGCTCCATCTCGTACAGCGCCTGGTCGAGCGTCATCGGTGCGGCGGCGTGGGTCTTCTCCCGCACCACCAGCGGCCCCTCACCCTGGACCTCCAGCGGCCCCATCTTGGTGGTGGGGACGGTCTGGACGGCGACGGCGGCCGCCGCCTCCCCGTGCCCGTTGATCCGCGCGGCGTCCGGCACGGTCACGGCCACGTCCGACGCCGGGATACGGCCGCTGCCACGACGGTTGTGACGCTTCTCGTGCTGCTTGCGCAGCCGCGCCTCCAGCTTGCCCGCGGCCAGGTCCAGCGCCGCGTACGGATCGGCCGCCGCCGCCTCGGCCCGGATCACCGGTCCCCGCGAGCGCAGCGTGATCTCCACGCGGTCGCAACGGTCGGCCTGACGGGGTTGTGTTCCTTGGACACCTCGACGTCCAGGCTGATCACCTTGCCGTCGAGCTTCTGGATCTTCTCCAGCTTCAGCTTCTCGGCCACGTGCTTCCGGAACCGCTCGGGCACTTCGGTCTTGCGGCCCTTGACGACGATGTCCACGCAGAACTCCGTTCCGGGCGCACTCCGTAACCGAACGGAGCGCCTCCCTTGTGCACTAGGCCCCGGGAGTCTTCCGGAGCCCCGACTTGGCGGCTTTCACTCCCTCCTCCCCAGGGGCATGATCACCATCCCATCGACTTCGCGATGTCCGGATGTCGCTTCGGAAGAATGCACATCAAGCACGCCAAACGGATATGCCAGTCATAGCGCCTGTCATTCCTCACAACCGAACATAGCTCTCCGGGACGGTTGTCGGCACCCCTGCCGCCACGTACCTCCTATCAGGTGAATAGATCCCTTACCACGTGCGACGATGCACTCTCCTCAAGAGTTCCGGTTGACGCGAAGTCCGTGCGATCTCATCGAACGAACGGATAGGCGCGGCGACCACCGCGGCACCCGCGACGGCCCGTCCGGAGGCCCGTACCGCCCGTGCGGCTTCAGCCAACGAAGCCCCCGTCGTCATCAGATCGTCGACCAGGACGACCGGACCTCCCTCCAGCAGCCGTTCACCGTCCGTCACCACCACCAGCGCCCCCGCCAGGTTCGCCCGCCGCTGGCGCGCCGCAGACCGGACTGGTCCGCCACGGCACGGCGCTGCCGCAGCACCGCCGCCACCCGCGCGCCCGCCCGCCGCGCCGCAGCACGCCCGCCGCCGCGAACGCGATCCGCCGCACCGGATCGTGCCCTCGCGCCGCCACCGCGCGCCGGGCCGACGGCACGGGTACGAGGAGAAGCGGCCCGCCGGGCACCGCCCCACCGAGCCCCGCCCACCGGGTAGCGGCCCACCAGGCACCGCCCACCGGGTAGCGGCCCACCGGGCACCGTCCCGCCACCGCGCGCCCGGCCCCGCCCGGCCGTCGGCGGACGCGTCGCCGCGCCTCCCGCGGCTGACGTCCGTACCGCCCGGCCCCGCCCCAGGGAGGCACCACCGACCACGCCACCGCCGCCCCACCGGCGACCGGAACGCCACCGCCGCCCCGCCCGTGACCGGAACGCCACCGCCGCCCCGCCCGTGACCGGAACGCCACCGCCGCCCCATCCGTGACCGGAACGCCATCGGCGACCGCGACCGCGCCGACGACCGCGCCGGTGACCGGAACCGCGCGCACCGCCGCCGCCAGCGCCTCTCCCAGCGGCCCCACCAGCCCCAGCGCACCCGCTCCTTGTGCGCGAGCAGCACGGACCGGGCCTCGTCCCCGTACTCCACCACCGCGTACACCACCGGCAGGCCCGGTGGCGCCGGGCTCGGCCGCACCCGCCGGGCCGGTCCGCCGCCCAGCGCCTCACGGCACCGGTCGCACAGCGCGGCACGCGGACGCCCGCATCCCGCGCAGTCGGCCGGAAGGACAAGACCGGCGATTTCCTGCCACCACGCCCGCATGGATCCACTGTCCCGCCGCCCGAGCCCGCGTGCCACCCTGTGGAAAACTCGCGGGCGAGGCCCGTCACCGGGTTTTCCACAGAGCGGCACGCCCCGACTCCAGCCGCGCCGACCCGGCCGGACCGGGGCTGCCTCGCCCACGCCAACCCAGCCGGACCAGGACAGACGTCGGCCCGCGCCAACCCAGCCGGACCAGGACAGACCCGGCCCGCGCCAACCCAGCGCGGACCAGGACGGACGCCAGCCCGCGCCAACCCAGCCGGACCAGGGCGGCACCCCAGCCGGGCCAGGGCGGCAGCCCGGGTAGACCGGAGCGCTAACCCGGGTAGACCGGGGCGGAGCCGCCCTGGTCACGGTCTTCCAGTCGGCGTTCGGATGCAGCCGCACAATGCCGTCGTCCGTCGTCTGGGCGATCAGCGGCCGCTTGGGATCCTCGGTGGCGGCGAGGGTCTCCACCCGTTCGGGCCGGGCGTCTCGGGCACGTTCGCCGGTGAGCCGTCCGTCTCCACGTACGGCAGCTGCTGGAGCCCGCCGGACTCGCGACCCGCCACCACCAGGCGGCTGCTGCCCGCCCACGAGACGGCGTCCACGTCCTCCAGCTTGGGCGCGATGGGGCGCAGCGCCTCCACCGACAGCTTGGCGGAGTCGGCCGTTCCGCTCCGCTCGATCCGGCCCAGACTCAGTGTGGTGTGCCCGTCGTGCTTGATGAGCATCGCGATGCGGGTGCCGTCGGCGGAGACCCGCAGAGCCACGATCCGGCCGCCGTCCAGCCCGGGATCGCCACCTCCTCCGGATCGTCGACGCCCTCCGGAAGCCGCAGCAGTCGCGGCCGGTTCGGATCCCTGTCGGCCACCCACAGGCTGCCGAGCCCGTCCCAGCTCGGCGCCGTCAGCCCGTTCTCCGCGCTGCCGCCCGCGCTGTGCAGCCGCGCCGGGCCGCGCTCCGCGCCGGGCGCCAGCTCGGTCACGTACAGGGAGTCGCCGCCCCGGGTGACCCCGGCGGCCATCCGCTCGTCCCGGGACACCGCGACCGTTCCGAGCTGGGTGTCCTCCTTGCCGAACGGGCCCGGCACCGGCTCGGGCCGGTCGTCCTCGTCGGCCAGCCGGACCATCCGGTGGCGCTCGTCGACGAAGTACTGGTGTTCCGCGTTGCCGTTGACGCGCTCCGGCGCGTACGCGCTCGCCGCCTCGCCCGACATCGCGCACAGCTCCGAGCCGCCCGCGCGCTCCAACCGCACGCTGTCGACCTTCGACGGCGCCTGGTCCTGACGGTGAACAGCAACTGCGCCGCCATGCGCTGGCAGCGCGCCTGGTCGACGTGGGTCGCCTTGTCGCTCAGCCGCACGGTCAGCCCGTTCGAATCGTCCAGGGTGAGCTTCTGGCTGGCCCGCCCCAGCGCCGTCCCGGTCGGGAAGGCCGTGCTGACGACCGGGTCGAGCCAGTTCGTCGGGCCGTCCAGCAGCGCCTTGACCGTCGAGGTCACCAGGTCTATGCGACCGCGCAGATAGACCGGGTCGGCGACCAGCACGTCCTCGCCGAACCGCGAGCCCGCGGCGTCCGGGCCCAGCTCGGCGAAGTAGTACCGGTTGACCGAGCGGTAGATCCGCCGGAAGTCGGCCTCACCCAGCACCAGCCCCTGCGGCAGGCTGTCGATCCGCCACTCCGAGCCGACCTTGGAGACGTGGATGCGCTCCTCGTAGGCGCGCTCGTGGGGCTCGTACGCGTGCTTGGCGTCCACCGTCGCCAGTTGCTTGCCCGACAGGACGAGCGTCATCCCTCGGTCTGGCCGTCGCGGTCCGCGTTGTGCTCGACCACCACGGTCGGCGGCTGGGCCAGCACCCGGGTGACGGCGAACGGGTCCCAGTTCCGCGCCGTCTCCTTGGACAGGTACTCCTTGGCGGTGTCGAAGTTCTCCTCGTCGCTGGTCGTGGCCTCAAGGAAGCCGGAAACCAGTTCGGTGGGCTGCTCCGCCTTGCCCGGCTTCACGCCGTACACCCGCACCTGCGAGTCGATGTCGGTGCGCGGCGAGGAGTCCACTCGGCGCACGTCCCCGCTGTCGGGCATGGAGGCGCAGCCCGCGAGCACCAGCGCGCCGCAGGAGAACAGCGCGGCGACGCTCACGCGATGGCGCCGCGACCGGCCGCGGCGCACGGGCGGACCGCCCGGCCGGGCCACGGTGTGCGGGACGGACGTCGCCGCGGTCCTGGTCAGCGCCCACGAGGACCGCCCTCCGGTTCGTTCGGGGCCGACGCCGCGGGATCCGCCCCCGCCGCGCCGACGCGGACGCCGACGCGGACGCCGACGCCGATGTCGACGCGGACGCCGACGCCGTTGTGGACGTCGCCGTCTCGGCGCCGGACTCCTCCCGGCCCGCGCCGCGCGCCACCACACGCGAGCCGTTGCCGGGCAGGGCCGTCGGGTCGGCCGACGGGACCGACGCCTCGGCGGGAGGCAGCGCGGAGCGCGCCTGCGCCGGTACGGGCACACGCCGCGCGCCCGCAGGCCCGCCCCGCCGCCTTGCCGTCGGTGAGACCGCTGTTGCGCCGGGAGTCCTCGGGCTCCAGCGGGATCGGCGAGCGGCGCAGCGCGTCCCCGGCGACCCGGGGCAGGGTCAGCCGGAACTGCGAGCCGCCGCCCGGCTCGCCCCACGCCTGGAGCCAGCCGCCGTGCAGCCGGGCGTCCTCCACCGCGATCGACAGCCCGAGACCCGTACCGCCGGTGGTACGCGCGCGTGCCGGATCCGCCCGCCAGAAACGGTTGAACACCCGGGTGGCCTCGCCGGGCTTCAGGCCCACCCGTAGTCGCGCACCGCCACGGCCACCGCGCCGTGCGACGCGGCGAGGCGCACCACCACGTCCGGCCCTCGCCGTGCTCGACGGCGTTGACCACGAGGTTGCGCAGCATCCGTTCGACCCGGCGCGCGTCGGCCTCCGCCCGCACCGGCCGCTCGGCGCCCGCACCACGACGCGGCTTCCCTTGGCGTCGGCGAGCGGCTCGGCGCCGTCCACCACCCGGTTCACCACGTCGCGCAGGTCGATCGTCTCGGCCTCCAGCGCCGCGGCCCCGCGTCGAACCTGCTGATCTCCAGCAGGTCCGACAGCAGCGACTCGAACCGGTCGAGCTGCCCCATCAGCAGCTCGGCGGAGCGCTTGGTCGCGGGTCGAAGTCGTCGCGCTGCTCATGGATGAGATCGGCGGCCATCCGTACGGTCGTCAGCGGCGTCCGCAGCTCGTGCGAGACGTCCGAGACGAACCGCCGCTGCATCCGCGACAGGTCCTCCAGCTGCTGGATCTTGACCTGGAGGTTCTGCGCCATCTTGTTGAACGCCTCGCCCAGCCGGGCGATGTCGTCCTCCCCGTGACCTTCATCCGCTCCTGGAGCCGCCCGCCGCCAGCCGCTCGGAGATCCCGCGGCCATCCGTACGGGCGTGACGACCTGGCGCACCACGACCCAGGCGATGGCGCCCAGCAGCACCACCACGAACACCCCGGCCGTCGCCAGCGTGCCCTTGACCAGGCTCAGCGACTTCTCCTCCTGCGTGAACGGGAAGAGGTAGTACAGCTGGTACGAGTCGCCGTTGATGTCGTTCAGCTGCTTGCCGATGATCAACGCGGGCTCGTCGGATCCGGCGCCGGTGTGCACCTTCCCGTACTGCTCGAACGGCGCGTTCCCGTCGTCGACCCGCTCCCGCAGCGCCGTCGGCACGCTGTCCGGCGTGACCTGCCCGGCGGCGCGCGGACCGCGGCTCGTGGCGTACGGCGCCTGGTCGGTGTCCGAACTGAGCGCCACCACCGAGTACGCGCCCTTGCCGCCGCTGGCCAGCTGCTCCACCAGCGCGGTCAGCCAGGTGCCGGGTCCTGCGCCGTCCGGCCACCCGTGCCGTCCTGGCCGCGGCTGTCGTCCTTGGTGTCGGCCATCTGCGCGGCCACGTCGAAGCCGCCCGCGGCCTGCCCCTGGGCGGCGTGCCGCTTGGCGTCCAGCAGGCCGTTACGGACCTGCCCGATGACCACCAAGCCGAGCAGGATCACCACGCCGATGGACATCAGCAGCGTGGTGGCGACCACCCGCAGCTGGATGTTGCGCCGCCACAGCCGGACGGCGGGCAGCAGCGGGCGCCGCGCCCAGCGGCCGAACAGCCGGATCAGAGGGTGGGCCGGCCCGGCCGTCGCGCCGTCGGGCAGCAGATGTCCCCGCTCCACAACCGCTGGAACAGGGTATCTCCCCGGGCGACGGGCCGCCCGGCGCGAGTGCCCTCCGGAGCGCTGCCTTCCGGCCCTCGGGCGATGCCGTCGCGCCGGCTCCGGAGCCGATGCCCGACATCTCAGCTCGGTCCGGCCTTGTAGCCGACGCCGCGCACGGTCACCACGATCTCCGGCCGCTCCGGGTCCTTCTCGACCTTGGAACGGAGCCGCTGCACATGCACGTTGACCAGCCGGGTGTCGGCGGCGTGCCGATACCCCACACCTGCTCCAGCAGCACCTCGCGGGTGAACACCTGCCACGGCTTGCGGGCCAGCGCCACCAGCAGGTCGAACTCCAGCGGCGTCAGCGCGATCGACTGCCCGTCCCGCTTCACCGAGTGCCCCGCCACGTCGATCACGAGATCGCCGATGGCCAACTGCTCCGGAGCGGGCTCCTCGGACCGACGCAGCCGCGCCCGGATCCGCGCCACCAGCTCCTTCGGCTTGAACGGCTTGACGATGTAGTCGTCCGCCCCCGACTCCAGCCCGACCACGACGTCGACCGTGTCGCTCTTGGCGGTCAGCATCACGATCGGCACCCCGGACTCGGCCCGGATCAACCGGCACACCTCGATGCCGTCCCTCCCGGGCAACATCAGATCGAGCAGCACCAGGTCCGGCTTGGCCTCGCGGAAGGCGGCCAGGGCCTTGTCACCGTCCGACACGAACGACGGTTCAAAGCCTTCGCCGCGGAGCACGATGCCGAGCATCTCTGCCAGTGCGGTGTCGTCGTCGACGACAAGGACACGTCCCTTCATATCGACATCATCCCATTACCCGATCGTGACCTGGTGCACAGCTCCGCGATGGCGTCCCCGGTGACCGGCGCGACCACGCCGTTCTCGGTGACGATCGCGGTTATCAACTCCGGCGGTGTGACGTCGAAAGCGGGGTTGTACGCCTGCGTGCCCAGCGGTGCCATCGGAATCCCGCCGCCTTCCAGCACCCCGGCCCCTGAGCGTGCGGCGCCGTGATGTCCGTCACCTCATGCCCTGGACGCTGCTCGATCTCGATCGACGCGCCGTCCGGAGTGTCCGGGTCCACCGTGGTCACCGGAGCGACCACCAGGAACGGTACGTGGTGGTAGCGGGCCAGCACCGCGAGCGGATAGCTCCCCACCTTGTTGGCCACCGACCCGTCCGCGGCTATCCGGTCCGCGCCGATCAGCACCGCGTCCACCTCACCGGCGGCGAAGAGGGACCCGGCAGCGTTGTCGGTGAGCAGCGTGTAGGCCATACCGGCACGCGCCGCCTCGTAGGCGGTCAGCCGCGCCCCTGGAGCAGCGGCCGCGTCTCGTCCACCCACAGCCTGCGCAGCCGTCCCTCCCGGTGTGCCGCGCCCACCACGGCGAGGGCGGTGCCCTGACCGCCGGAGACCAGGACGCCGGTGTTGCAGTGCGTGAGAAGGCGGTAGCGCCCGCCCGGCAGCAACTCGTCGAGGAACGCCAGTCCGTGCTCGGCCATGCGCCTGCTCGCCTCGGCGTCCTCCTGGTGGAGAGCCCGCGCCTCGGCCAGCGTCGCCGCGGCGGCCCGCTCAGCGTCCGCCCGTCCTCGACGGCCCGGCGATAGGCACCGGCGGCCCGGCGTACCCGTAGGCCAGGTTGACGGCCGTGGGCCGGGCGTGGGCCAGGACCTCGGCCGCCTCGTCCACGTCGAACCCGCGCGCGGCCGCGAGCGCCACACCGTACGCGCCGGCGATGCCCAGCAGCGGGGCGCCGCGCACCGCGAGCGAGCTGATCGCCTCCACCAGCACCAGTACGTCGGTGCACACCAACTCGACCTCTTCGGCGGGCAGGCGCGTCTGGTCGAGGAGAACCAGCACCGGCCCTTCCGGAGGTTCCTCCCACCGCAGCGCGGATTCGGAGGGGAGCAACGCCATCGGGAGACACCGAGTGCTGATCAGCCATCCGACCAGTTTGCCCTCTGAGACGCGCACTAATGAAGTGGCTGCCCGCCGCCGGTGCCCGGAGTGGGGCCGAAGGCACCGTGACACGATGGCTGCCGAACCCCGCCGCCGTACCCACGACGGGCCACCGAGAAGGAGCGACGATGAACGACACTCCGGGCTGGGCACCGCCCGGATCCTCGCCCTCCGACGACCCGGAGCGTGGTCTCCAGGGCCAGGGCGGGACCTCCCAACGGGACGAGGACGAGAGGCAGGACCAGGGCGGCGAGCCCGACCGGACCCCGCCGGGCACGCGGTGGTCCGCCCAACAGCCCCGCCGAGCCCCCAACAGCCGCCGACGGGCTGGCAGCAGCCGACCTGGCAGCGTCCGCCCGCGTGGCAGCAACCCCGCCACCGCAGGGCGGTTGGGGAGCGGGCTGGGCCGCACCCCGCCCGCCGCCCGCCCAGGGGTCATTCCGCTCCGCCCGCTCGGCGTTGGCGAGATCCTCGACGGCGCGGTGGCCACCATGCGTACCCACTGGCGCACGGTCCTCGGCATCTCCCTGGCCGTCGCCTTCGTCACGCAGGCCGTGGTGACCGTCGCCGACGGACTGTGGTTCCAGGACACCTCCGGTCTGGACAGAATCGAGAACGACCCGGACGCGTCCCTCCGCGAGACGTGGGACGCCGCCAGTGGTTCGCTCACCGGCGGCGCCGTCACCCTGCTGATCGCCGTACTCGGCACGATCGTCACCACCGGGCTGCTGACCGTCGTCGTCGGCCGCGCCGTGCTGGGCCGCTCGGTGACCACCGCGGAGGCGTGGCACAACACCAAACCGCGTCTACTGCCCTGTGCGGGCTGCTGTTCCTCCTGCCACTGCTCGTCGCCGCCGTCCTCGCCGTGGGAATGGCACCGGACTGTTGGTCGTGCTGGCGGGGCCAAGGACGGCGGCACCGCCCTCGCGATACTCGGCGGGCTCGCCGGAGCGATCGTCGCCGTATGGCTGTGGGTCCTCCTCAGCCTCGCCGCCCCGCGCTGATGCTGGAGAAGCAGGGCGTGTTCGCCGCCATGCGCCGCTCCAGCAAGCTCGTACGCGGCGCGTGGTGGCGGGTGTTCGGGGTGCAGCTCCTGGCTGTGGTCATCGTCTTCGTCGTCGGCGCCATCGTCGAGATCCCCACCAGCATCGTCGCCATGGTCGTGGGCGGCGACAGCGCGGCGGACTGGCTGTCGGGCGACTCCGCGTCCGTCGGCTGGGCGTTCCTGATCGTCATCGGAATCGGCGGGGTCATCAGCTCGGCCATCACCTTCCCGATTACCGCGGGCGTCACGGCACTTCTCTACATGGACCAACGCATTCGCTACGAAGCCCTCGACCTCGAACTCGGCCGCGCGGCAGGGCTCCCGGGCTACGGCCCGAAGAACTGAGCCCCAGGCGGCCCCGCCCGGCCGCTCACAGACCACCCGCTCCAACGCGCTTGGAGCGGGTGGGACAGAGAAACAGAAACCCAGCAGGAGACATACCCAGAACGCAAAGAAGCCCTGTGGGAGCTTTACACTCCCACAGGGCTTCTCCAAAGTGTTCGGCAGCGACCTACTCTCCCACAAGGTCCCCTTGCAGTACCATCGGCGCAGAAAGGCTTAGCTTCCGGGTTCGGAATGTAACCGGGCGTACCCTAACGCAATAACCACCGAAACACCACAAAACACACAACCAAAAACAAGGTTGTTGCTTCAGAACCAACACAGTGAACGCGAGCACCTGAGGACAAGCCCTCGGCCTATTAGTACCAGTCAACTCCAACCGTTACCGGTCTTCCATATCTGGCCTATCAACCCAGTCGTCTACTGGGAGCCTTAACCCTCAACGGGGTGGGAGTCCTCATCTCGAAGCAGGCTTCCCGCTTAGATGCTTTCAGCGGTTATCCCTCCCGAACGTAGCCAACCAGCCATGCCCTTGGCAGAACAACTGGCACACCAGAGGTCCGTCCGTCCCGGTCCTCTCGTACTAGGGACAGCCCTTCTCAAGACTCCTACGCGCACAGCGGATAGGGACCGAACTGTCTCACGACGTTCTAAACCCAGCTCGCGTACCGCTTTAATGGGCGAACAGCCCAACCCTTGGGACCGACTCCAGCCCCAGGATGCGACGAGCCGACATCGAGGTGCCAAACCATCCCGTCGATATGGACTCTTGGGGAAGATCAGCCTGTTATCCCCGGGGTACCTTTTATCCGTTGAGCGACGGCGCTTCCACAAGCCACCGCCGGATCACTAGTCCCGACTTTCGTCCCTGCTCGACCCGTCAGTCTCACAGTCAAGCTCCCTTGTGCACTTACACTCAACACCTGATTACCAACCAGGCTGAGGGAACCTTTGGGCGCCTCCGTTACCCTTTAGGAGGCAACCGCCCCAGTTAAACTACCCACCAGACACTGTCCCTGATCCGGATCACGGACCCAGGTTAGACATCCAGCACGACCAGAGTGGTATTTCAACAACGACTCCACACCAACTAGCGTCAGCGCTTCACAGTCTCCCACCTATCCTACACAAGCCGAACCGAACACCAATATCAAGCTATAGTAAAGGTCCGGGTCTTTCCGTCCTGCTGCGCGAAACGAGCATCTTTACTCGTAATGCAATTTCACCGGGCCTATGGTTGAGACAGTCGAGAAGTCGTTACGCCATTCGTGCAGGTCGGAACTTACCCGACAAGGAATTTCGCTACCTTAGGATGGTTATAGTTACCACCGCCGTTTACTGGCGCTTAAGTTCTCAGCTTCGCCACACCAAAATGCAGCTAACCGGTCCCCTTAACGTTCCAGCACCGGGCAGGCGTCAGTCCGTATACATCGCCTTACGGCTTCGCACGGACCTGTGTTTTAGTAAACAGTCGCTTCTCGCTGGTCTCTGCGGCCACCCCAGCTCAAGGCGCACAGCCCATCACCAGAAATGGCCCCTTCTCCCGAAGTTACGGGGCATTTTGCCGAGTTCCTTAACCATAGTTCACCCGAACGCCTCGGTATTCTCTACCAGACCACCTGAGTCGGTTTAGGGTACGGGCCGCCACAAAACTCGCTAGAGGCTTTTCTCGACAGCATAGGATCATCCACTTCACCACAATCGGCTCGGCATCAGGTCTCAACCACATGTGCGACGGATTTACCTACCGCACGGCCTACACCCTTACCCGGGACAACCACCGCCCGGGCTGGACTACCTTCCTGCGTCACCCCATCACTCACCTACTACAAGTCTGGTCCGTCGGCTCCACCACTCCCTCAACTCCGAAGAGATCAGGGCGGCTTCACGGACTTAGCATCGCTCGATTCGATGTTTGACGCTTCACAGCGGGTACCGGAATATCAACCGGTTATCCATCGACTACGCCTGTCGGCCTCGCCTTAGGTCCCGACTTACCCTGGGCAGATCAGCTTGACCCAGGAACCCTTAGTCAATCGGCGCACACGTTTCCCACGTGTGAATCGCTACTCATGCCTGCATTCTCACTCGTGAACCATCCACAACTCGCTTACACGGCTGCTTCACCCGGCACACGACGCTCCCCTACCCACCCGAATCCCCGTTAGGAGTAATATCCGAGTGACACGACTTCGGCGGTACGCTTGAGCCCGCTACATTGTCGGCGCGGAATCACTTGACCAGTGAGCTATTACGCACTCTTTCAAGGATGGCTGCTTCTAAGCCAACCTCCTGGTTGTCTCTGCGACTCCACATCCTTTCCCACTTAGCGTACGCTTAGGGGCCTTAGTCGATGCTCTGGGCTGTTTCCTCTCGACCATGGAGCTTATCCCCACAGTCTCACTGCCGCGCTCTCACTTACCGGCATTCGGAGTTTGGCTAAGGTCAGTAACCCGGTAGGGCCCATCGCCTATCCAGTGCTCTACCTCCGGCAAGAAACACACGACGCTGCACCTAAATGCATTTCGGGAGAACCAGCTATCACGGAGTTTGATTGGCCTTTCACCCCTAACCACAGGTCATCCCCAGGTTTTCAACCCTGGTGGGTTCGGTCCTCCACGAAGTCTTACCTCCGCTTCAACCTGCCCATGGCTAGATCACTCCGCTTCGGGTCTTGAGCGTGCTACTCCACCGCCCTCTTCGGACTCGCTTTCGCTACGGCTCCCCACACGGGTTAACCTCGCAACACACCGCAAACTCGCAGGCTCATTCTTCAAAGGCACGCAGTCACGACACTGAATGAAAACACCCAGTGCGACGCTCCCACGGCTTGTAGGCACACGGTTTCAGGTACTATTTCACTCCGCTCCCGCGGTACTTTTCACCATTCCCTCACGGTACTATCCGCTATCGGTCACCAGGGAATATTTAGGCTTAACGGGTGGTCCCGCCAGATTCACACAGGATTTCTCGGGCCCCGTGCTACTTGGTGGTCCTCAAGCAAGCCGCAAGAATTTCAGCTACGGGGTCTTACCCTCTACGCCGGGCCTTTCGCATGCCCTTCGCCTACCCTCACGGTTTCTCACTCACCGACCGGCCGGCAGACCGATCAAGAGAACTCCCACAACCCGCATGCGCAACCCCTGCCGGGTATCACACACATACGGTTTAGCCTCATCCAGTTTCGCTCGCCACTACTCCCGGAATCACTATTGTTTTCTCTTCCTGCGGGTACTGAGATGTTTCACTTCCCCGCGTTCCCTCCACACTGCCTATGTGTTCAGCAGCGGGTGACAGCCCATGACGACTGCCGGGTTTCCCCATTCGGACACCCCGGATCACAGCTCGGTTGACAGCTCCCGGGGCCTATCGCGGCCTCCCACGTCCTTCATCGGTTCCTGGTGCCAAGGCATCCACCGTGCGCCCTTAAAACTTGGCCACAGATGCTCGCGTCCACTGTGCAGTTCTCAAACAACAACCAGCCACCCGCCACCCCCACCCAAAACGAGCGAAGAACACCGGGACCGGCACCGAAGAAACAAGACAAGCCCATTCCCTCAGACACCCAACAGCGCGCCCCACACCACCACACCCCGCAAACCAGCTTTCCACGCCGAAGCAGTACTCACCAAGCCCACACAAGTGCGACAGTGCCGAATAGTCAACGTTCCACCCATGAGCAACCACTCCAGGACACTCGCCCGAAGCTGGCTAAACGCTCCTTAGAAAGGAGGTGATCCAGCCGCACCTTCCGGTACGGCTACCTTGTTACGACTTCGTCCCAATCGCCAGTCCCACCTTCGACGACTCCCTCCCACAAAGGGTTGGGCCACCGGCTTCGGGTGTTACCGACTTTCGTGACGTGACGGGCGGTGTGTACAAGGCCCGGGAACGTATTCACCGCAGCAATGCTGATCTGCGATTACTAGCGACTCCGACTTCATGGGGTCGAGTTGCAGACCCAATCCGAACTGAGACCGGCTTTTGAGATTCGCTCCACCTCACGGCATCGCAGCTCATTGTACCGGCCATTGTAGCACGTGTGCAGCCCAAGACATAAGGGGCATGATGACTTGACGTCGTCCCCACCTTCCTCCGAGTTGACCCCGGCAGTCTCCTGTGAGTCCCCGGCATAACCCGCTGGCAACACAGAACAAGGGTTGCGCTCGTTGCGGGACTTAACCCAACATCTCACGACACGAGCTGACGACAGCCATGCACCACCTGTACACCGACCACAAGGGGACACTGTCTCCAGTGTTTTCCGGTGTATGTCAAGCCTTGGTAAGGTTCTTCGCGTTGCGTCGAATTAAGCCACATGCTCCGCCGCTTGTGCGGGCCCCGTCAATTCCTTTGAGTTTTAGCCTTGCGGCCGTACTCCCCAGGCGGGGAACTTAATGCGTTAGCTGCGGCACGGACAACGTGGAATGTCGCCCACACCTAGTTCCCAACGTTTACGGCGTGGACTACCAGGGTATCTAATCCTGTTCGCTCCCCACGCTTTCGCTCCTCAGCGTCAGTATCGGCCCAGAGATCCGCCTTCGCCACCGGTGTTCCTCCTGATATCTGCGCATTTCACCGCTACACCAGGAATTCCGATCTCCCTACCGAACTCTAGCCTGCCCGTATCGAATGCAGACCCGGAGTTAAGCCCCGGGCTTTCACATCCGACGCGACAAGCCGCCTACGAGCTCTTTACGCCCAATAATTCCGGACAACGCTCGCGCCCTACGTATTACCGCGGCTGCTGGCACGTAGTTAGCCGGCGCTTCTTCTGCAGGTACCGTCACTCACGCTTCTTCCCTGCTGAAAGAGGTTTACAACCCGAAGGCCGTCATCCCTCACGCGGCGTCGCTGCATCAGGCTTGCGCCCATTGTGCAATATTCCCCACTGCTGCCTCCCGTAGGAGTCTGGGCCGTGTCTCAGTCCCAGTGTGGCCGGTCGCCCTCTCAGGCCGGCTACCCGTCGTCGCCTTGGTAGGCCATCACCCCACCAACAAGCTGATAGGCCGCGGGCTCATCCTGCACCGCCGGAGCTTTCCACCACCAACCATGCGGTCAGCAGTCATATCCGGTATTAGACCCCGTTTCCAGGGCTTGTCCCAGAGTGCAGGGCAGATTGCCCACGTGTTACTCACCCGTTCGCCACTAATCCACCCCGAAAGGCTTCATCGTTCGACTTGCATGTGTTAAGCACGCCGCCAGCGTTCGTCCTGAGCCAGGATCAAACTCTCCGTGAATGCTTCAAACAAACACGAGAGCGGAACCACCAGAGGAATAACCCAGTGGTCCACAGCGTCCTCGCTGTATATTTCTTCAAAGGAACCCAATCCCCGGAACCAAATCCGAGAAGGACGGGGTATCAACATATCTGGCGTTGACTTTTGGCACGCTGTTGAGTTCTCAAGAACGGACGCTTCCTTCGAAACCGTTTCACCGGTCTCTCCGGGCGCTTCCCTTCGGTGTTTCCAACTTTACCAGACTCTCTCCGGTCCGTTTTCCGGTCCGATTCAGATCCTGATGGCCGTTGAATGGCCTTTGCCTTTCGGCGGTTTCGACTTTATCAGACTCGTCCGGCCGATCTGATCGGCTCTGCGATTCCAACTGATTCGAAGTCGCTCTGCGGGAATTGGGATTCCCAAGCGGAGCGAGAGATATCGTACGTGCCGCGAGTGGATACGTCCAACTCACCGCAACCGTTCGAATCTACCTCCCAGCCCTACCCGTGTCAAGGGAGGTTGGTCAGCCGGATCAGGCTAGCAGGTTGCTCAGGGCGGTTGCACATCAGGCGGCTGTGGGGCGGGCGTTGGCGTAGGCGAGGAGGGCCGCCGACGGGTCCTACGGCCTGTCCCCGGGAGGGACAAGGTCACGGAAGTCGGCCATGGCCCGGGGTTGTTCGCCCGCGCCACCGTGGTCGGCGTGGTGTACCGGCTGGTGGCTGGTCGCCAGTGGTCAGGCCCGTTCGGCGAAGGTCGACGGGGGCTTTCCAGGTCTTCCAGCTCTACGCCCGGGGCTGCCAGGACCACGTCGCCCGCGATGTGCACCGTGTGCTGTTCGCCCGTGTCCAGGGCGCTGACCTGGTATTCGTCCACGGTCAAGGGGCGTTGTCAGTGGCGTGTGCTGTGCTGTGGCGCAGGGTCCAGGACTGGTCGAGGGTGCGGGTGCGAGGACCGGCTCGGTGAAGGCGACGAGCCGGACGCGGGTGGCTGGGGTGCCGGGGTGAGGCGCAGCAGGCGGGAGACCGCGACGAGGAAGGCCGGGGAGGCGCCGGTGAAGGCGTGGGCGCGGACATTGCCTTCGGTGGCGTGCTCCCCGGTCGGATCCGTACGGACCCATGTGACGCCGTCCAGTGCGGCGGCGCGTACGCGCCAGCTCGCCGCGTGGAGTTCGAGCCGTAGGGGCGGCCGAGTTCGTCGAGGGTGAGGTCGAGCGAGCCGATGTGATCGCCGGAGGGAGGTGGTCTGTGAGACGTAGCGCCAGCCGGAGGGGCCTGGGGCGCAGTGGAAGTGCTCGTCACCGAGGGGTGTGATCGTGCGGGTCGTGGAGGGAGTAGCGGCCGCGGGGCATGGTGGGGTCCTTGACGGGGTGCGGCGTGCCTGGCGGCTGTGGCGCGGGCGGGCCTGGGGCCCCGTCCGCGGGACGGGGCCGGGACCGGCGGCCGGGCGGTGCGGTCAGTAGCGGTAGTGCTCCGCCTTGTACGGGCCCTCGACCGGCACGCCGATGTACGCGGCCTGCTCCGGGCGGAGCGTGGTGAGCTTCACGCCGAGCGCGTCCAGGTGGAGTCGGGCGACCTTCTCGTCGAGGTGCTTGGGCAGCACGTAGACGCCGATCGGGTACGACTCGGGCTTGGTGAACAGCTCGATCTGGGCGATGGTCTGGTTCGCGAAGGAGTTGGACATCACGAACGACGGGTGCCCGGTGGCGTTTCCGAGGTTCAGCAGGCGGCCCTCGGAGAGCACGATGAGCACCTTGCCGTCGGGGAAGGTCCAGGTGTGGACCTGCGGCTTGACCTCGTCCTTGACGATGCCGGGGACGGCGGCGGGCCGGCCATGTCGATCTCGTTGTCGAAGTGGCCGATGTTGCCGACGATCGCCTGGTGCTTCATCCGCGCCATGTCGGCGGCCAGGATGATGTCCTTGTTGCCGGTCGTGGTGACGAAGATGTCGGCGGTCTCGACGACGTCGTCCAGGGTCGCGACCTGGTAGCCGTCCATCGCGGCCTGGAGCGCGCAGATCGGGTCGATCTCGGTGACGATGACCCGGGCGCCCTGGCCGCGGAGCGACTCGGCGCAGCCCTTGCCCACGTCGCCGTAGCCGCACACGACCGCGGTCTTGCCGCCGATGAGGACGTCGGTGGCGCGGTTGATGCCGTCGACCAGCGAGTGCCGGCAGCCGTACTTGTTGTCGAACTTCGACTTGGTGACGGAGTCGTTGACGTTGATCGCCGGGAAGAGCAGGGTGCCGTCGCGCTGCATCTCGTACAGGCGGTGGACGCCGGTGGTGGTCTCCTCGGTGACACCGCGGATCTCGCTGGCGAGCTGGGTCCACTTCTGCGGGCTCTCGGCGATGGTGCGGTTGAGGAGTTCGAGGATGACGCGGTGCTCGTCGCTCTCGGCGGTGGAGACGTCGGGGCCGCGCCCGCCTTCTCGTACTCGACGCCCTTGTGGACGAGGAGGGTGGCGTCACCGCCGTCGTCCAGGATCATGTTCGGGCCGCCGGTGGCGGCGCCCGGCCAGGTCAGCGCCTGCTCCGTGCACCACCAGTACTCCTCCAGCGTCTCGCCCTTCCAGGCGAAGACCGGGACGCCCGCGGGTCGTCCGGAGTCCCGTGCGGGCCGACGGCGATGGCGGCGGCGGCGTGGTCCTGGGTGGAGAAGATGTTGCAGGACGCCCAGCGGACCTCGGCGCCGAGCGCCACCAGGGTCTCGATCAGTACGGCGGTCTGCACGGTCATGTGCAGCGAGCCGGTGATACGCGCGCCGGCCAGCGGCTGCGACGCGGCGTACTCGGCGCGGATCGCCATGAGGCCGGGCATCTCGTGCTCGGCGAGCTTGATCTCCTTGCGGCCGAAGGCGGCCAGGGAGAGGTCGGCGACCTGAAGTCGTGGCCGGAAGCGGCGGTCGTCATCAGGGCTGCTCCTCAAACGATGCGGTTGTTGGGGCGAGAGTGTTCTTCGGCTGGGCATGCGTATCCGCGACGGGCGCCCTTATACATGACACACCTGTCCCGTATGCACATGGCACAGTCCGTCGGAGGCCCTCTCTCCCTCGGTCGGTCCGCGGGAACGGACCGCCCGACCGCCATCAGCAGCGACGTCTGGCTCTTTGTTGCTCTGGTGACGAATCTACACCGGACGGTGCGGTGGCCCCAGCCCGAGGGGCGGTTCTCGGCCCCGGCGGCGGGCGGCGGTCCGCCCAACGGGGCCTGGGTGGTGGGGGCTTCTGAGGGGCTCGGGGTCCGGTCGGTTCGATCGTGTCCGCGCCCCTTGCAGGATGCGGACGGCGCGAGCACCCTTGCAGCCTCTTGCACCGACAGTTTTCCGTCATCGACAGCGTCCTTCATCACCGCCAGCTCACTGCCAACTCGCCGCCAACTCACCGGCGACTTCCCGTCATCGACAGCGTCTCGCGCTCGCTCACCGTGTTCTAAGGAGAACCACGTGACCAGTTCGGCCGATCCCCCACCGGCGCGGGGCCAGCGGGCAGGCCCTCAATCTGCTCGCGATCACCGCCTGCCCGACCGGTATCGCCCACACCTACATGGCCGCGGAGAAGCTCGCTCAGGCGGCCGAAGCCCTCGGCCACCGGATGAAGGTGGAGACGCAAGGCTCGATCGGGGCCGAGAACGTACTGACTGACAACGATGTCAGCACCGCGGACGGCGTCATCATCGCCGCGGACAAGGACGTGGACCTGAGCCGGTTCGTGGGGCTGCGGGTGCTTGTCGTCGGTGTCTCCGAGGGCATCCACCACCCGGACCGGCTGATCGAGCGGTTGCGCGAGGCGCCCGTTCACGAGGGCCGGGCGGTGGTGGTGGCCGCGGCTCCGGGAGCGGGGTGCGTCGGGCGGGCCGGCGCCGGTGTCGGCGCCGGAGGAAAGGGACGTAGCGTTACATATAAGGCATTGATGAACGGCGTTTCCTACATGATCCCGTTCGTCGTGGTCGGCGGTCTGCTGATCGCGATCTCGCTCGCGCTCGGCGGCGACACCACCCCAAGGGGATCGTCATCCCCGACGACTCCTTCTGGAAGACCGTCAACGACATCGGGACGATCGGTTTCGACCTGATGATCCCGGTCCTGTCCGGGTACATCGCGTTCGCGATCGCCGACCGGCCCGCGTTGGTGCCCGGCATGATCGGCGGCTGGATCGCGGCGCACGGAGAGCTGTACGACAGCGAGGCCGGGGCAGGCTTCATCGGCGCGATCGTCACCGGCTTCCTGGCCGGGTATCTCGTCCTGGGGATCAAGAAGGTCAAGGTCCCCAAGTTCGTCCAGCCGATCATGCCGATCATCGTGATCCCGATCGTGGCGACCTCGGCGCTCGGGCTGTTCTTCATCTACGTACTGGGCGAGCCGATCTCCTGGGTCTTCGAGCAGCTCACGGACTGGCTGGGCGGGCTGACCGGGACCAGCGCGGCGCTGCTCGGGATCATCCTCGGGTTGATGATCGCGTTCGACATGGGCGGACCCGTGAACAAGACGGCGTTCTTGTTCGGTGCCGGGCTGGTGTCGAAGAACCCCGAGGTCATGGGCGCGTGTGCGGCCGCGATCCCGGTGCCGCCGCTGGGGCAGGGGCTGGCCACGCTGGTCCGCCGCCGGATGTTCGACGACCAGGAGCGGGAGACCGGGTTGGCGGCGCTGTTCATGGGGTTCTTCGGGATCACGGAGGGGCCATTCCGTTCGCCGCCGCCCGGCCCGCGCGGGTCATCCCCGCGAACATGCTGGGCGGCGCGGCGGCCGGTGCCGTCGCCGGGATCGCTTCCGTCGAGGACAACGTGCCGCACGGCGGGCCGATCGTGGCGGTGCTCGGAGCGATCGGGGCGTGCCGATGTTCTTCGTCGCCGTCGCCGTCGGTATGACCGTCACCGCGCTGACGACGATCGCGTTGATGTCGGTCGGCGGCGGACGGCCGGATTCCGTCGCCGTTGGCGGTGAGGGTTCTGGTGCCGGTTCCGGCCGCGCCGGTCTGGGCGCCTCGGGTGTGGCGCCTCGGGCGGGGAGCGGGTCGGGGCGCTGGTGGGTGCTTCGGTCGAGGCGGGTACGTCCGGGGGCGGTTCGGCTGGGGTGAGTGCGGCTCGTCGTACGGCGGGGTCGGATACGGCTCAAGGGCATGGCGGTATGGGTGAGTTGAGCACGGCCGCCCCTCGGCCCCACCGAGGCAGCGGCCCCACCGAGGCAGCGGCCCCGCCGAGGCAGCGGCCGGGGCGCCGGAAGGGACGGCTCCCCGGCGGCGCGGCTCGGGCGGATGCGGCCTCAGCCGGTGCGCCCGACGTTGCCACGGCACCGTCCGCCGACCCCGACACGTCCGCGACCGACTCCCCTACGCCGGAAGGCGGTCAGCTCGACTCCGAGGGGCCGTGGGGTTGTCCGGGTATCTCGACGTCCGGACCGTGACGACCGACTTGGGGCCGACAGCAGGGACGGCGCCATCCGCGAGTTGGCCGGGTTGCTGGCTCGTACCGGCCGGGTCGCGGACGAGGAGGAGTTGGTCCGGCCGCGTTCGCGCGTGAGGACCAGGGCACTACCGGGCTCGGAGACGGGATCGCGATACCGCACGCGAAGACGGACGCGGTGACCGCGCCGGTCGTCGGCTTCGGGCGGTCGGCCGACGGGGTCGGCTGGGGTGCCCCGACGGGACCGACGCCCGGCTGATCTTCATGATCGCCGTGCCGGAGGCCGCCGCGGGCGACGAACATCTGCGGATCCTGGCGCTGTTGGCGCGGAAGCTGGTGGACACCGGGTTCCGGGACCGGCTGTTGGCGGCGGCCGACGAGGAGGCGGTGGTGCGCGTACTGGCGGAGGTCGAGTAACAACGCGTGGGGGCGCTCCCGTTCATGGGCGCGCCCCCAGCTCTCGTACGGTCCCCAGCCTCGTACGGTCCCCAGCTCTCGTACGGTCCCCGCTCTCGTACGGTCCCCGCTCGCGTACGGCCCTCAACCCGCGTACGGTCCCCAGCTCCCGTACGGTCCGCCGCTCTCGCCTGGCTCAGTCCGTGCTGGGCTTTCCGGCGGAAGCGGGGTCCGGGCTGAGGACTCGGCCGCGGACTCCGTGTAGATGTCCGGCTCCAGGTAGATCACGCGGGCGATGGGCACCGCGACGCGGATGCGGGCCTCGGCGGCGTTGATCGCCTGGGCCACCTGGGGAGCGGAGTTGTCGTGGCGGACCTCGATCTTCGCGGCCACCAGGAGTTCCTCCGGGCCCAGGTGGAGGGTGCGCATGTGGATCAGGCGCGTCACGGTCTCGCCGTCGACGACCGCCTCGCGGATCCGGGCCACGTCCTCCACGCCCGCCGCCTCGCCGAGCAGCAGCGACTTGGTCTCGGCGGCGAGGATCAGCGCGATCAGCACGAGCAGGGCGCCGATGCAGACCGTGCCGATGCCGTCCCAGACACCGTCGCCCGTCAGGAGCGCCAGGCCGACGCCGCCGAGGGCGAGGACGAGGCCGATGAGGGCGCCGAAGTCCTCAAGGAGGACGACGGGGAGTTCGGGGCCTTCGCGCGGCGGACGAACTGGGGCCAGGTGAGGGCGCCGCGCAGTTCGTTGGACTCCTTGACGGCCGTGCGGAAGGAGAAGCCCTCCGCGACGATCGCGAAGACCAGCACGGCCACGGGCCAGTACCAGTGCTCCACGTCGTGCGGGTGCCGGATCTTCTCGTACCCCTCGTAGAGCGCGAAGACGCCGCCGATGGTGAACAGGACGATGGAGACGAGGAAGCCGTAGATGTAGCGCTCACGCCCGTAGCCGAAGGGTGCTCGGGGTCTCCGCCCGCTTGGCGCGCTTGCCGCCAAGCAGCAGCAGCCCTGGTTGCCCGAGTCGGCGATCGAGTGCACGCCTTCGGCGAGCATCGACGACGAGCCGCTGAAGGCGAACGCCACGAACTTGGCCACCGCGATGGCGAGGTTGGCGCCCAGCGCGGCGACGATCGCCTTGGTTCCGCCTGATGCACTCATGTGTGCCGGAGTTCCCTTCCCTGATGCGGCCGCCGCCCGACGCGCGGCGGCCACGGTGCTGTCGTGCGTCAGGCGGCGGCTTTGCTGTCGCTTTACCGCCTCACGGCGGGACATTGTTGCAGCCCCGCGTGAGAGCGGTGCGTCAGGAGGCCACGGTGGCGCGGAAGGCCGTGCCGTCACCGGAGACGGTGACCGTCTCGTTCGCCCCGACATAGGCCGATTCGCCCGGTGCCAGGGTCAGTTCGGCGGCCCCGCCCTCCGGCGCCCCCGCCGTGCCGCCCGTCACGGACGTGTCGCCTGTCCCGGACGTGTCGCCCGTCCCCGACGGCCCGCGCAGCACGACCGTGCCCGCCGTGCACAGCACGATGTGCGGGTGCCCGGGGCAGCGGGTGCGGCTCGGCGCCCGGCGCCGCCACGTACCGCGACAGCCGGAACTCGTCGATCGGGGCCGGGTACGGCTCCTCGCCCGAGGAGTCCGCCTCGGGCCGCAGCACGCCCGGTCGCCGCTCTCGAAGCGGACGACGCGCAGGAGTTCGGGAACGTCGATGTGCTTGGGGTCAGCCCGCAGCGCAGCACGTTGTCGGAGTTGGCCATGATCTCGACGCCGAGTCCGCTGAGGTAGGCGTGCGGCACGCCCGCGCCGAGGTAGAGCGCCTCGCCGGGCTGGAGGCGTACGTGGTGCAGCAGCATGGCGGCGAGGACGCCGGGGTCGCCCGGGTAGTGGCGCGCGATGTCGGCGTACGCCGCGTACGCCGGGCGTGCGGGCCGTCGCCCGCGCCGAGCCGCTCGGCGGCAGCGGCGGCTTGGCGCACGGTCTCCGCGATGGCGGCCCGGTCGGCGGTGAGCACGGCGGTGAGCACCTCGCGCAGGGCCTGCCCCTCGGGGCTGGCGTGCAGGATGTCGACGTACGGCTTGAGGGAGTCGACCTCCAGGGCGCGCAGCAGCTCGGCCGTCTCGTCCGCGCGCCGGAAGCCGCACAGCCCCTCGAAGGGCGTGAGCGCGCAGATGAGTTCGGGCTTGTGGTTGGCGTCCTTGTAGTTGCGGTGCGGGGCGTCGCGGGGACGCCCGCTCCTCCTCGTCCGCGAAGCCCTCCCGCGCCTGCGCGAGGTCGGGGTGTACCTGGAGCGAGAGCGGCGAGCCCGCGGCGAGCACCTTCAGCAGGAACGGCAGCCGCGGCCCGAAGCGCTCCACGGTACGGGCGCCGAGTTCGGCCGCGGGGTCGGCGGCAATGACGTCGCCGAGGGCGACCGGCCCGCGCCGCGGTCGACGCGCGAGGGCGCTCCGGGTGCGCGCCCATCCACAGCTCGGCCTGCGGCTCGCCGGTCGGCGGGACGCCGAGCAGCTCGGGGATGGCGGTGACGGAGCCCCAGGCGTAGGGGCGCACGGTGTTGGCGAGGCGGTCCATCGGATGCGGTTCCTGACTCTGCGGGCTCTACGGGGTCTGCGGGCTCTGCGGGCCTGCTGGTTCTGCGGACGCTGCGGGCTCTACGGCTACCGCTGGTCCTGCTGGTCCTGTTGGTGCTGCGCGTCCTGCTGGTTCTGCTGGTTCCGTTGGTCCTGCTGGTGCCCCTGGTGCCGCACCGCACGAGGCGCACCACACGCACGAGAGGCGCCCCACGCACGGGACGAGCCCTCGCGCGCCGTCATGATCTCTCGGTGGAGGCGACCGCCAGGTAAACGGCGGCGAAATCCGTGGTCGCGAGCAGTTCGGCGACGGCGTCGAGGAAGCCGAACCGTCCTCGGCCGGTTCGAGTTCGCTGACGGCCGTGTCGTGGGCCAGCGCCAGTTCGCGGGCGGTCGGCGCGGCCGACAGGGCGCCCAGCGGGCTGTCCCGCAGCAGCACGACGCGGGCCCGCAGCGCCTCGGCTCCTCCACGCGGTCGCGGAAGAAGTCGTCGGGGTCGGCGCCGCCCGCGAACGCCCCGGCCAGCAGGGTGCCGTGGGTCGCCAGCGCCTCGGGCAGTTCGGCGGCGAGCGCGGGCGCCCGGCGAGTACGGCGAGCAGGGCGGCGAAGCGCCGACCGGTGGCGGCCGCGACCGGGCCCTCGGTCCACACCAGCGGCAGCGCGCCGGACAGTTCGGCCGCCAGCGTCTTGGCGGGGTTGGTGTACGTGGCGATGGCGGGGCCGCAGCGCTCGGCGACCTCGTCGAGGCGGTCGGCGAGCTGTTGCAGCGCCTGCGGCGGCGCGGACAGCAGGCCGATGCGGTCCAGGAGGACCAGCAGCGGGTGAGCAGCGCCCAGAAGGTGCCGGGCAGCGCGGATCCGGCCTCGCCGGGCGCCGTGCCGGGCGGCTCGTCGAGCTGCGGGCCGGGGCCGTGCGGCGCGGTGCCGTACGGGCCGGGCGCGCCCGCCGGGTCGGCCAGGTCATCCGGCGTCCGCGCCGGACCCGGCGTACCGCTCAGCGCGGCGGCGAGCGGGATCGTCATGCCGCGCGCCTGCCGCACGGCCGCGGTGAGCGCCGACGGCGGGGCGCGACGGCGACGATCGAGCACCCTGCGGTACGCCTGCTCGACGAGGTGCGCGAGGCCGGGTTCGTCGCCGTCCGGAGTGGCGATCAGCAGCAGGTCGAGCGGGCCCGCCCAGCCCGGCAGGCCCCAGCGCAGCGCGCCCGGGGCCGGGGCGACGCCGGTGGTGGGGACGAGGGTGACGGGCAGACGCCGCCGCCGAGCGCGGCTAGCAGGTCGGCGGTGCAGCTTCCGGCGGGCCCGGGGCCCGCGACGAGCACGGCGCGCGGGCGTCCGTCGGGCCGCAGGTCGCCGACGCCCGCCTCGGCGGCGTAGCGGGCGGCGGCGCGTACGCGGGCCCCGCCTCGGCCGCCCGCGCAGCAGCCCCGGGTGTCGGCCCGTGCGAGCCCGTCGGGGGCGTCCAGGAGGGATTCGTCGAGCATGGTGCTTCGGCCTCCGATCGCCGAGGGCAGGGCGGTACGCGAAACCCGGCGGCCGGTCAGGCCGGGCGCCGGGCCTCGTCGACGAGGAGTACGGGGATGTCGTCCCGGACGGGGTAGGCGAGCCCGCACTCCGCGCTCGTGCACACCAGCTCCTGGCCGGTCTCCGTCCCCTGGTCCGGCTCCTCACGCAGCGGGCGTGGCACGCGGGACAGGCGAGGATCTCCAGCAGACCGACTTCGAGCGGCATGAACGTCCCTTTCGGTCCTTGTGCGTTCTGTTGTTGCGGTGTCGCGGTGTCACGGCGTCGCGTGACACCACGGGTCGCGGTGTCGCGCGGGGCGCCGATGCCGCGTGGTGCGACAGTGCCACGCGGGGCGGCGGTACGGCGAGACCCGCCGCGTACGCGTCCGCTTACGCGGCGGCGCACGCGTCCGCGTAGGGCGCGGGCGCGGCGCGGTGCGTGTGGTGCTCGCGGGGCGGTCGCGGCGTGGCCAGCGTACCGCCGGGAACCCGCGCGCACGCCCGGGCCGGAGCCGGTCCGCGCGCTCGCGCGCTCCCACGCGCTTCCCTACCTACGACGGTACGCCGCCGCGCGGCCTGCCCCCACGCCCCGGGCCGCGACAGCCGACTCCGGCTCCGGCTCCGACTCCGGCTCCGGCTCCGGCTCCGGCGAACGACCGCAGCGTCCGGCCCGCGCGCTACGCCGCGCCCACGCCCTCCGCGCGGACCAGGGCCAGCACCTCGTCGCGGACCCGGTCGACGGTCTCGGCGTCGCGCGCCTCCACGTTCAGGCGCAGCAGCGGCTCGGTGTTGGAGGGGCGCAGGTTGAACCACCAGTCGGCGGCGGTGACCGTCAGCCCGTCCAGCTCGTCCAGCGCGACGCCCTCGCGCTCCCCGTACGCCTGCTTGACCGCGGCGAGGCGCCCGGCCTGGTCCTCGACGGTGCTGTTGATCTCGCCGGAGGCGGCGTACCGGTCGTAGGCGGCGACGAGTTCCGACAGCGGGCCCGCCTGCTCGCCCAGCGCGGCCAGGACGTGCAGGGCGGCCAGCATGCCGGTGTCCGCGTTCCAGAAGTCGCGGAAGTAGTAGTGCGCGGAGTGCTCGCCGCCGAAGATCGCGCCGGTACGGGCCATCTCCGCCTTGATGAAGGAGTGGCCGACGCGGGTGCGGACCGGGGTGCCGCCCTGCTCCTTGACCACCTCGGGCACCGACCAGGAGGTGATGCAGTTGTGGATGACGGTGCCGCCGGGGTGCTTGGCCAGTTCGCGGGCGGCGACGAGGGCGGTGATCGCGGAAGGGACACCGGCTCGCCGCGCTCGTCGACGACGAAGCAGCGGTCGGCGTCGCCGTCGAAGGCGAGGCCGAGGTCGGCGCCGGTCTCGCGGACGCGCTGTTGCAGGTCGACGATGTTCTTGGGGTCGAGGGGTTGGCCTCGTGGTTCGGGAAGGTGCCGTCCAGCTCGAAGTACATCGGGTCCAGCGTGAACGGGAGCCCGTCGAAGACGGTGGGGACGGTGTGCCCGCCCATGCCGTTGCCCGCGTCCACGACGACCTTCAGCGGCCTGCTGGTGGTCAGGTCGACCAGGGACCGCAGGTGGGCGGCGTACTCGGCGAGCAGGTCGCGCTGGGTGATGGTGCCGGGGCGCCCTGGGGTGCCGGGCCGCCACCGGCGTCCGCCCAACGCTCCACCAGGGAGCGGATCTCGGCGAGCCCGGTGTCCTGGCCGACGGGCGCGGCGCCCGCGCGGCACATCTTGATGCCGTTGTACCGGGCCGGGTTGTGGCTGGCGGTGAACATCGCGCCGGGCAGGTCGAGATGGCCGCTGGCGAAGTACAGCTGGTCGGTGGAGCACAGCCCGATCTCGGTGACGTCGGCGCCGAGGGCCGCGGCCCCGCGCCCGAACGCCCGGGACAGCCCCGGCGAGGAGGGGCGCATGTCGTGCCCGACCACGATGGCGCCCGCGCCGGTGACCTGGACGAAGGCCGCGCCGAACAGTTCGGCGAGTGGCTCGTCCCACTGATCGGGGACCACACCGCGGACGTCGTACGCCTTCACGATCTGCGACAAGTCGGGCACAGCCAACCCTTCTGGAAACCAACCGGAAACGACGAGGAGCCCTGGAAACCTCCAGGTGCTCCCCAACCTACCCGCAGGATCTCAGGGCGAACTGTGAGCCGGGCCGCGCCGGGGTCAGGGCAGCGTCCAGTCCAGGACGAAGGTCGACTGGGCCATCACGATCAGGCACATGACCAGCAGCAACACCAGGCTCCAGGGCAGCACCCGGCGCAGCAGGTCGCCCTCGCGGCCCTGGAGTCCGACGGCGGCGCAGGCGATGGTCAGGTTCTGCGGGAGATCATCTTGCCGAGCACGCCGCCCGAGCTGTTGGCGGCGGCCAGCAGGTCGGGCGGCAGGCCCGACTCGTGGGCGGCGGAGACCTGGAGCGCGCCGAAGAGGGCGTTCGCGGAGGTGTCGGAGCCGGAGACGGCGACGCCGAACCAGCCGAGCACCGGGGAGAGGAAGGCGAGCCCGGCACCCGCGGCGGCGACCCACTGGCCGATCGTGGCGGCCTGGCCGGACAGGTTCATCACGTACGCGAGGGCGAGCACCGAGGTGACGGTGAGGATCGCGTGGCGCAGCTCGTACACGGTGTCCGCGTACTCCCGCAGCGCGGCGCGCGGGAGGCCAGCACGGCGGCGGTGACGGCGCCCGCGAGCAGTACGAGGTGCCGCCGGTGGAGATCAGCGGCAGGGAGAAGACGTTGGCGCCGACCGGGTCGCCCTGGGGTTCACCACGTCCAGGAAGGGCCAGTCGAAGGTGCGGGTCGCCTCGGCGAGCCAGCCCTTCACGGGCTCGATCTGCGAGACGGAGAAGATCGCGACGATGAGCGCGTACGGGGCGTAGGCGCGCAGCACGGCCGCGCGGGTCCCGGCGGTCCAGGTCGGCGCTGCGGGCGCCGGTGAGCACCGCGGCGCGCACGGACTCCTCGGCGGGCCTGCGGGCGGCGGGCACGGCGACCAGCGCGGCGGCGCCGACGAGGGCGGCGCCGATGTCGGCGAGCTGCACCGAGACGTAGTTGGAGGCGGCGAACTGGGCGACGGCGAAGGCGGTGCCGCAGGCGAGCGCGGGCGCCAGGTCTCGCGCAGCCCCGCGCCCGTCGACGAGCGCGACCAGCAGCAGCGGTACGACGAGGGCGAGCAGCGGGTCTGCCGGCCGACGACCGACGCGACGGTGTCCAGGGCAGTTCGGAGACCTGGGCGAGGGTCACCACGGGCGTGCCCATGGCGCCGAAGGCGACGGGCGCGGTGTTGGCGACGAGCGCGACGACGGCCGCGCGGGCCGGGTCGAAGCCGAGGGCCACGAGCATGACCGAACAGATCGCGACGGGTGCCCCGAACCCGGCGAGCGCCTCCAGCAGCGCGCCGAAGCAGAAGGCGACGACGAGCGCCTGGATCCGCGGGTCGTCGGAGAGCCGTCCGAAGGAGCGGCGCAGCACGTCGAAGTGGTCGGTGCGGACGGTCATCCGGTACACCCACAGGGCGTTGACGACGATCCACAGGATCGGGAACAGGCCGAAGAGCGCGCCCTGGGCGGCGCCGGAGAGGTCTGGCCGACGGGCATGCCGTACGCGAGCCAGGCGACCACGGCGGCGACGGCGAGTCCGAGCGGGCCCGCGTAGTGGGCGCGCATCCGGACGCCGCCGAGCAGGACCAGGACGGTCACCAGGGGCAGAGCGGCGACGAGGGCGGACAGGGCGAGGGAATCGGCGACCGGCTCCAGCTGCTGCACGTACACACGGGCCTCCCGGCGCACTGGCGCCCGCCCGTCGGCTTCCACCATACGGAAAGGGCGTCTCTGGTGGTGGAGGCATGGTCGTGTCCACGCCAATGTTGCGTCAATGCTCGGGAACGAAGCGGTGAAACGAAACGGCCGCCCGGGCGGGCGGCCGTCAGAAGTCGAACGGAAGAGGGTGGAACCGGTCTTCAGGAGTCGGGGCTGCGCAGCTCCGCAGATGGCCCCGGCGGATCGACCTCGCGGGGATCGGCCTCCCGGCCGCTCTGCGCCCGCCGCCCTGGGCCCCGGCCGCGCGCTCCTGCGGGCGGGCCGCCTCGCGCACGGCGTTGGCGAGCGCTTCGAGATCGTCGCCGCTGGGGCGGGTGGGACCGGCGTCGATCGCGAGCCGGACGACCTCCCAGCCGCGCGGCGCGGTGAGCCGCTCCGAGTGCTCGGAACACAGGTCGTAACAGTGGGGTTCGGCGAAGGTGGCGAGCGGCCCGAGGACGGCGGTCGAGTCCGCGTAGACGTACGTCAGCGTCGCGACGGCGGGACGACCGCACGCGGTGCGCGAACAGCGACGTACAGGGCTCACGACGTTGGACGGTACCGCACTCTTGAGCGGGCCGCGACGACTCCCCAGCGGCTCACTCCACCGTGTCGTCCCGGTACGCCCTCTCGCCCGTTCCGGTGACATCCGGGCTGACCTGCGGGGACCGGAAAATGGCCGGTCGATGGCCCGGACTGATCCCGCTGCCACCCGCGTCGGAAGGGCGCGCGGGCCGGGTCACGAGTTCAAGAATCGACGATTTCCGGACGTCCCAGTGGCTGAAATGTTCATTCGCCGACGACGGGCGCGGTGTGCGGCAAGCGCGTACCCGGCGGCCCGCCGAGGGCTACTCTCGTGAGTGATGACCAGGCCCGTACCGTCGCATCAGTCCGAGCCGCGCCCCGCCGCCGCGATCGGCACGGACGCGGCATGCGCGGCCCTCGCGCCGCCCCAGGTGCCGCTCTCGCTCAGCCGCGCGGAGTCCTTCGTCGATCTCGTACAGGACTCGGCCGAGCGGCTGGAGAGACGCTGGCCGCAGCTCGCGAGCGTCGACTTCCACGTGCTGGACGTGCCGAACCCCGAGGCCGGGAGCGGGGAGGGCCGGGCGGCTGGGACATCGAGGTCGTCCCGCTCGGCCGGTTCATCGCCGCGGGCGGGGACACGCCCGACCGGATCGTGATCTACCGCAGACCGGTCGAGATCCGCGCCAAGAACCGCGAGGAGCGCGCGCTGCTCGTCCACGAGGTGGTCGTCGAGCAGGTCGCCGAACTGCTCGGCCTGGAGCCGGAGTCGGTCGACCCGCGCTACGGCCAGGAGTGAGCCCGACAGCCGGAAGGCCCGGACGCCCGATGACGGGCGTCCGGGCCTCGCTGTCCGGCCTTCCGCGGCCTCGCGGCGCGGCGGCGGTCTCAGCGGTTGAGCAGCGACAGGTCCTGCCGGGTCCGGGCACCGCGACCGCCCGCGGTCGTCCGGCAGCGGCTGGATCGTGAACATCGGAACGCCGCCCTCCGTCTGCGCCAGCATCCGCGACGCGTACACCGGGCCGCCCGAGAGCCGCTCGACCGTCACCGCGTAGCTCCCTTGCCCGACGCCGGGTTCGGCGGGGCCACCGCCAGCGTCGTACCGCGCTTGACCGTGTAGGTCTTGCTGACCGGCGTGCCGCCGCCGCTGCCCGCCGAGGCCGTGACCCGCACCTTCCCGGTCGCGGACGTCGCGGTCAGGGCGAGCGTGGAGGCCTTGCCGCGGTTGTCCGCGGCCGTGGCCGCTCCTCGATCCGGCCGGTCGCCGGGATGAACGCCGACTCCTGGTCGGCGCCCTTGCCCAGGTGACCCGCAGCGCCGCCACCACCGGCGCCGCCCGCCCGTACCGCCCTGCGGGTGAGGACGAGCGAGCCCGCCTCGCCGCGGGTGATGGCACCGAGGTCCACGTCCGCCGTCATACCGCTCTTGACGTGCAGCGTCTCGTGTCCGGCGGGGTGATGGAGGCGGCGGCCCCGGCCAGCCGCAGATTCAGGTCGGCGTCCTGCCCGCCGGTCGCGAAGACGACCAGCCGCACCGAGGTCGCGTCCGCCGGGATGCCCGGCAGGACGGCGGAGGTCCGCGGCTCGGCCGACGCGGCCAGCCAGTCGCCGCCCCGGCTGTCGTCGTTGGCCTGCACCGCGGCGCCCACCCGGCCCGACCGGGCCGTCACGTGAGCGGTGACGTCGGTGGCGGTCTCGGTGGTGAGGGTCGACAGCAGCACGGACACGGTGGAACGGGCGGGTACGGCGATCTCCTCGCCCGTCGGCGCCTCGATCCGGCCCTCCGGACCGTACAGCTCGATGTCCACGACGGCCGGGGTGGCGTCCGGGTTGGTCAGGTGCGCGTAGTCGTGGCGGTCCTTGGCGATGCTCGCGGCCGGGAACCAGAAGTCGGTGTCGGGCGCCGTGCACGCGGTGCCCTGGAGACCGCGCCGCTGCCCGCCGCGACCTTGGTGGTCTGCTGCACGGTCCAGCCGGGCGCGAAGCCGCCGTCGGCGGTGCCGACGAGGGCGGGGGCGTCGGAGCGGTCCGTGGTCGTGGTGACGGGCTTCCCGCCTCCTTGAGGGGAGCACGGGCCGGGAGTCCGCGCCGTCCTTCCCGGACTTCCCGGAGCCCTTCTTCTTCGAGCCCTTGGAATCCCCGGAGGAGTCCTCGGAGTCGTCGCTCGCGTCGTCCTCGTCCGAGGCGCGCTGCGCGGGCAGCAGCGACGCGCTGCCCTTCGCGGCGTCCTTCCCGAGCCCTTCGGGGTGAACGCGGTGTAGGTGGTCTCCGCCACGTCCGAGGACGTCGGCACCGGGCACAGCAGCGTGGAACGCTCGACGGGCAGCCGGGACGCCGCGGTCGCCTTGCCGTCCCCGTCGGACGAGGGCGCGGTGAGGGACGCGAAGCCGGTGACGGCCGCGAGCGCCGTGGCGGCGCCGATCAGGGACAGGGTCGTACGGTTCATCGCTCCTGCTCGCTCTCACCGCGCTCGCGGCGGCCCTCGTCGGGGCGCCGCCGTACGCCAGGTCGTCCTGGGGCGGGTAGCCGTCACCGCCGTACGTCTGCTGGGGTGGCGGCGCTTGCTGGGGCTGTTGCTGACCCTGCTGCTGGCCCTGCTGGTCGTAGGCGTACGGGTCGGCGTACTGCCCGGCCGCGTAGGGATCGGCCTGGTACGCGCCGCCGCTCTGCTGGTACGGGTACGCGCCGCCGGTGTAGTCGTCCGCCGGGTAACCCCGGTGGTGTACGTGCCGTTGGGGTACTGGCCGTAGTCGGCGCCCGGGTAGCCCTGGGCGTCCCACTCCCCGTACTGCTGCTGGTGCGGCACCGCGTACGGGTCGGCGCCCACCGTCTGGTCCTGGTACCCGGTGCCCGCCGCGGGTTCCGGCTGGGCGTAGGGTCGGCGGGCGGCGCCTGGGCGGGCACCTCCGGAGGCAGCGGCGGCACCTCGGGAGGCAGCGGGGCGCCTCGGGAGGCGGCGGCGGCACCTCGTCGGCCGCCCGGCGACGGCACCGGCCCCGGTCTCGGCGGGCAGCGGGCCGGCGCGGCCGGAGCGCCGCCGGGCGCCATGTCGCCCGGCACCGCCGCGCCGCTCTCCGCGCCGTCGGCCGCCGACCCTGCGCGGCCCGTTCCGCCTCGGCCGCGGCCCGCAGCCGCCGGGCACGCCGCCCGTCGCCCGCGAGGTCCTCGGCGGTGATCACGGGGCGGCCCGTCGGCGTCCGGCAGGTCGTCGTCCACGTCGCGGCGGCGGCCGGGCAGGGCGAGTACGAGGAGCACGAT
Organism: Streptomyces sp. M19; assembly: GCA_038070365.1. GTDB lineage: Bacteria > Actinomycetota > Actinomycetes > Streptomycetales > Streptomycetaceae > Streptomyces. Next base: position 3,500,852 of record JAMYWE010000001.1, read on the forward strand.
CGCGAGCAGCGCCTGGAGCCACACCCAGACGGTGTGGGTGATCGGCGTCTCGTACGTCAGGTTCAGCTTCCCGCCGTTCTCCGGGAGTTCGAAGCCCTGCGCCCAGCCGTCGACCGTCGTCGCCTTCAGCGCCTTGCCGTCGAGGGTCGCGTGCCAGCCGGAGTCGGCCTTGTCGGCGACGCGCAGCACCCGCCCGCCGCACCGGACGGGATGTCGGTGTGCGCCTCGACCCTCCGGCCGCGACGGGCACCGGCTCGGTGCTCGCGCCGCCCGAGGCGGCGCCGTCCCGGTCGTCGCCGGGGACGATCGCGATGCGCGAGACGCGCTGGTCGAGGCGCCACAGGGCGCTGCCGCCCTCCTGGCTGAGCCGGGTCAGCCCGGGGTCGCGTCCAGCACCCGGCCCATCTGGCGCGGGCGCTGTCGCGGACCAGGACGTAGCGGATCGCGTACCCGCCGAGCTGGCTGGTCTGGTCGGCGCCGGAGCCCGCGACGAGGTTGGCGACGACGCCGTCCAGCCGGTCGTCGTCACCGGCGGACGCGGCGAGTTCGGCGTCGCCGAGGCGGGTGCCGGAGCCGCGGACGAGGACGTAGTCGGCGCGGGCCGCGGTGCCGTCCAGGACCAGGGTGCGGGCCTGGTCCTGGCTGCCGGACTCGACCGCGACGAACGCCGGGACCTGCGCGGGGCGCGCCGCTCCACCGGGCCGTCGGCCCCGCCCGCCATCCAGCCGACGGCGGCCAGCAGCGGGCGCCCGCCGCGGCCACGGCGATGACCAGGGCGACAGGCTGCCGCCAGCCGAAGCTCAGCGCCGCGACGCGCTCGCGCGCCCTCGGCGCCGACCACGGCCGCGGCCAGCAGCGCCAGCCCGTAGACGAGGGTGGCGGGCCCGGCCCAGGCGGAGTGGTTGGCGAACGCGGCGAAGAGGAAGCCGGTGAGGGCCACGGCCCAGGCGGTGCGCACGGTCCGCTGCCGCTCGCCGCGCATCAGGGCGCCCAGCGCGGCCAGTACGACGCCGAGGAGCAGCAGCGTGCCGCCGCCCTTCGGGCCGCCCGGACTCAGGAGAGCAGGTCCAGGGCGGACGCGGCGCCGCCGGGCTCGTCCAGGCCCGCCTCGCCCAGCAGCCGGCCGGGTGGGTGAGCAGGTCCAGCGACCAGGGGCGAGGACGATCAGCGGGCTACCGACGACGGCGAGGAACCGCAGCCCGTAGCCGGGCAGTTGCCCGGTGCGGCGCTGGACGGCGCGCAGCGCGAGCAGCGCGACGCCGAGCACGAGCGCGATCAGCCAGACGATCGGCGTGAAGGCCATGGTGAAGGTGAGGAGCAGCGCGTACGCCCAGGCGGCCCGCCAGCTCGGCAGCCGCTCCGCCGCCCGGCTCGCCCCGGCGCCGGCGCCCGCGCGGTCATCGCCTTCGGCCCGCTCGCGGGGCCCGGCGAGACCGGAGGCGGCGACCGCGGCGCGGGCCATCAGCGGCAGGACGACGGCGAGGACGGCGGTGCCGAGCCTGCCTCCGGCCAGCGCCCGGTGGCGGCCGGGAGGAACGCGTACACCACGCTGCCCCAGGCGCGCAGCAGCCGGGACTCCACCAGCGGCCGGGAGGCGAAGTAGGCGATGAACCCGGCCAGCGGCACCGAGCACACCAGCAGCAGCGTGAGCGTGAAGCCGGTGCTGCCCAGCAGGACGGTGGCGAGCGCGGCGAGGACGGCGAGGTAGGGCGGCGCGCTCTGGGTGCCGCCGACGCCGACCGGGTGCCAGCCGTCGGTGTAGCGCGACCAGAGGCCGGAGACGTCGGCGGGGCGGGCAGCAGGGAGCCGCCGGACAGCGCGCCGCCGCCGAACAGTTCACGGCAGGCGATGAGCGAGACGAGGAGCAGCACCACGAAGAGCATCGGCCCCGGCTTGCGGCCGATCCGCTTCAGCCGGGCGAACTGCTCGATCTCCAGGAAGTCCGCGTCGTCGTCGCCGGGGCCGGTCTCCACCGCGCCGTGCCGCCCGGCCGAGGACAGTTCGGCCTCGGAGCGTCCGCCGATGTTGCTCGCGACCTGCTCGACGGTGGCCCGTACGGTCGCGCCGGGCGGCGGAACAGCGGGCGCAGCTCGCTGGGCTCCACCGCCGGTTTGCCGCGCCGCCTGCGCGCGGCGAGCACCGCTCGGGCCGCAGCAGCACGGTGAAGAGCCCGGCGAGTTCGTCCAGGGCCTGCCCCGGCACCTTGCCGACGAGATAGCCGAGGGTGCGCAGCAGGGTGGAGAGGACCACGCGCAGCAGGACGTACGGGAACAGGGCGCCACGGGTGTTGGCCAGCAGCGTGTAGACCGCGCCCGCCTTGTCGACGCGGTGCGGGTTGGCCACGGAGCGGCCGACGCAGTCGATGGGCGCCGCTCGCGCGCGGACGCCTCCGCGTGCCGCAGCACCGCGTCCGGCGCCACCAGCACCTGGTGGCCCGCGGCCTGGGCGCGCCAGCACAGGTCGACGTCGTCGCGCATCAGCGGCAGCCGCGGGTCCAGTCCGCCCTGCTGCTCCCACACGTCCCGGCGGATCAGCATCCCGGCGGTGGACACCGACAGCACGTCGCGCACCTGGTCGTGCTGGCCCTGGTCCTGCTCGCGCCGCTCCAGGCCGGTCCAACGGCGACCGCTGCGGGCGATGCTGACGCCGACTTCGAGCAACTGCCTGCCGTCGTACCAGCCGCGCAGCTGGGGCCGACGATCGCGGCGCGCGGGTTGGCCTCGGCCACCCGCAGCAGTTCGGTCAGCGCCTCGGGGCGGGGCGCAGTCGTCGTGCAGCAGCCACAGCCACTGCACGGGCTCGCCGTGCGGGAGTTCGGGCATGTCGTACGCGTCGTCGCGCCAGGTGCGGCTGACCGGATCCCAGCCGCTGGGGCGCTTGAGGTACGGCAGTTCCTCCGGGCCGAGCACCCCGGCGGTGCGCACCGCCTCCTCCACCGCCGTGCCGAAGCCGCTGCGGCGCGCGAGGTGGAGCACCCGGTCTCGCCGAGGGCGTCGGTGAGCAGCCGGGCGGAGTCGTCGGCGCTTCCGGTGTCGGCACCGACCGCGTTCTGTACGGGGCGTTCCTGGCCGAGCAGGCCGGAGAGCACCTCGGGCAGCCAGCGGGCGCCGTCGTGGGCGACCACGACGGCGGTGACGACATGGCGCGGGAACTCAGGTGTGGCGGACGCCGCGTAGTGGGCGGTCTGCTGACTGTGCACGGACATCGAGGTACGGGCCCCGGTTCGCTGGACTGCGGTGGACGCGGGCGCCCGTGGGGCGTTGGTGCGTCTCGGACGGGCCCCACACTAACGGCTGCCCACAGCGGTCCGCCTCCCTGCGCCCTGGGGCACGGGGAGGCGGACCGATCGTTCCGTTGATGTGCGACACGTGGTGCGTGTGCTGTGCCGTGTGGTGGCGGCGGTGGTGCGGTGGCTCAGACGGCCGCCTTTTCAGGCGGCGCCGCTCGCGCTCGGACAGACCGCCCCAGATGCCGAAGCGTTCGTCGTTGGCGAGGGCGTACTCAAGGCACTCGGAGCGAACTTCGCAGGCGAGGCAGACTTTCTTGGCCTCGCGGGTTGATCCGCCTTTTCCGGGAAGAACGACTCGGGATCGGTCTGGGCGCAGAGCGCGCGCTCCTGCCAACCGAGCTCCTCGTCGGCCTCTTCGACCAGCAGTTGCTGGAACAACTCGGTCATGTGCGCCCCTCGTCTGTTTTGCGTCCCCGTGTCCGCGTCCGCCCTGGTCGATGAATCGGCGAAACGACACGAGTGAAATTACAAGTGTGCCGATCCGGGCCAGTCAAGCCGAGATCTGCTATTGAGCCCTTATTCACTCTCCGGAACCAAGAGTGCGCGGAAAGTGTTCAAATCGGCCTAAATGAGACAGCCTCTCCGGCGGTCGCCCGTGTCGCCGTACCCCGCGTCGAAGAGGACGCCAGGAGCCGGGCCCCAGTTGCGCCAGGAGTCGCAGCGGGAGCGTGCTACGCCGCCTCTCCGGTCCCCGGAAGACAAACCCTCCCCAGGAGCGGCAACCGGATGAGGTGAAATATCCGCCCCGAGACGGCCCCAAGTTGACAGCGAGGGACGCGACCCGCTCTGCTTGTCGGCATGTCAGTGACCCCATGCTCCAGCCGACCCGTGACCACGGGTACCGCTGCGCCGCGCGGGCTCACTGTCTGTGTTTCCGCTGTGACCGCTGTTCCAGCTGTTGAGCTCACCGAGCTCCGGCTGACGCGCGCTTCACATCCTTCCTCCGCGAGGTCTTCTCTCCGCAAGACCCTCGCGACCCTCTCCGCACTTTCTGCGCCAACCGCGCACCTTCCTGCCGAGGACCCCGCACATGAACAGCGACATCCAGATCGCCGGTGACCCGCTCGCCCTTCCGCATCTGCTGCCGCGCGAACCCGCCCACCCCAGCACCGTCGCGGGCTTCGCCGGGCTGGCCCGCGCGATCGCGGCCGACCGTGACGGCTGGGCCCCGCTCGTCAGTTACGACGCGACGACCCGCTGGTACCACCGGCTGCGCACCGGCCCCGGCTACGAGGTGTGGCTGCTCAGCTGGATCCCCGGACAGGGCAGCGGGCCGCACGACCACGGCGGCTCCTCCGGCGTACTGACCGTGCTGCAAGGGGAGTTGACCGAGCGCGCGGGGGACGGCGACGGCGGCTGACCGGCGGGGCGCAGCGCGTCTTCGCCCCCGGCTACGTCCACGACGTGGTCAACGACGCCCTGGAACCGGCCGTCAGTCTGCACATCTACTTCCCCGGGCTGACGGACATGCCGACGCACCCTCGCAGGAGGCCACCGCCCGGCAGGCGGAGGCCGCCGCGCGCGACCAACGGAATGCCGCCTACCGGTAGGTACCGCCACCGAGCGGGCGGGCGTCGGCTGACAGACTGTCGTCCATGCGCATTGTGGTTCTGGCAGGCGGCATCGGGGGCGCTCGGTTCCTCCGAGGTCTCAAAGCGGCGGCACCGGACGCCGACATCACCGTCATCGGGAACACCGGCGACGACATCCATCTCTTCGGGCTCAAGGTCTGCCCCGACCTCGACACCGTGATGTACACCCTCGGCGACGGCATCCACGAGGAACAGGGCTGGGGCAGGCGGGACGAGACCTTCGCCGTCAAGGGCGAACTGGCCGCGTACGGCGTCGGGCCCGAGTGGTTCGGGCTCGGCGACCGCGACTTCGCCACCCACATCGTCCGTACGCAGATGATCGGCGCCGGGTACCCGCTCAGCGCGGTGACCGAGGCGCTGTGCGCGCGCTGGCGGCCCGGGTGCGGCTGCTGCCCATGACGGACGACCGGGTCGAGACCCACGTCCTCATCGACGATCCCGACAGCGCCGACGGCGGGCGCAAGGCCGTGCACTTCCAGGAGTACTGGGTGCGGCTGCGGGCCTCGGTGCCCGCGCACGCCGTCGTCCCCGTCGGCGCGGACCAGGCAAGCCCGCGCCCGGCGTCCTGGAGGCCGTCGCCGAGGCGGACGTGGTGCTCTTCCCGCCCTCCAACCCCGTCGTCAGCGTCGGCACCATCCTGGCCGTGCCGGGCGTGCGCAGGCCATCGCCGACGCCGGGGTGCCCGTCGTCGGGCTCTCCCCATCGTCGGGGACGCGCCGGTGCGGGGCATGGCGGACAAGGTGCTCGCCGCCGTCGGCGTGGAGTCCACGGCCGCGGCGGTCGCCCGGCACTACGGGTCCGGGCTGCTCGACGGCTGGCTCGTCGACACCGTCGACGCGGGCGTCGTGGACGAGGTCGAGTCGGCCGGGATCCGGTGCCGCGCCGTGCCGTTGATGATGACCGACACCGAGGCGACGGCGCGGATGGCCGCCGAGGCGCTGACCCTGGCCGAGGAGGTCAGGACGTGAGCACCTCCTCCGCCACCGGTTCCGGTGGGGTCCGCGGTGTCCCCTCGTACGAGGTGTGGGCGCTGCCGGGGATGCCGGAGGTGCGGGCCGGTGACGACGTCGCCGGGCTCGTCGCCGCCGCGGCGACCGGCGCGGACGTGCCCCGCTCGCCGACGGCGACGTCCTGCTCGTCACCTCCAAGATCGTCAGCAAGGCCGAGGGCCGGATCATGCAGGCCACCGACCGCGAGGCCGCCATCGACGCGGAGACCGTGCGCGTGGTCGCCCGGCGCGGGACGCTGCGCGTGGTGGAGGACCGGCGCGGCCTGGTGATGGCCGCCGCCGGGGTCGACGCCTCCAACACCGCCGCCGGGACCGTGCTGTTGCTCCCCGAGGACCCCGACGCCTCGGCCCGCCGGATCCGCGCCGGGCTGCGCGAGGCGCTGGGCGTGGACGTCGGTGTGATCGTCACGGACACCTTCGGGCGGCCCTGGCGCTCCGGGCAGACGGACGTCGCGATCGGCGCGGCGGGCGTGCGGGTGCTGGACGACCTGCGCGGCGGCACCGACGCGTACGGCAACCCGCTGAGCGCCACCGTGATCGCGACCGCCGACGAGCTGGCCGCGGCCGGGGAGTTGGTGAAGGGCAAGGCCGCGGGGCTGCCGGTCTCCGTGGTGCGGGGCTGTCCCACCTCGTCACCGCGGACGGACCCGACGAGACCGACGGGGCCGACGGAACCGACGAGGCTGACGGAACCGACGGGGCCGGGGCGCGCGGGCGCTCGTCCGGCGGGCCGCCGACGACATGTTCCGGCTCGGCACCTCCGAGGCGGTACGCGAGGCGGTCACCCTGCGGCGTACGGTCCGGGAGTTCACCGACGAGCCGGTGGACGGCGGGCGGTGCGCCGGGCCGTGGCCGCCGCGGTCACCGCGCCCGCGCCGCACCACACCACGCCGTGGCGGTTCGTGCTCCTGGAGTCGGCCGCCGCGCGACCCGGCTGCTCGACGCGATGCGCGACGCCTGGATCGCGGACCTGCGGGAACTGAGCGGGTTCAGCGAGGAGTCGATCGCCAAGCGGGTGCGGCGCGGGGACGTGCTGCGCGCCGCGCCGTACCTGGTGGTGCCCTGCCTGGTGGCCGACGGCGCGCACACCTACCCGACGAGCGGCGCAACGCCGCCGAACGCGAGATGTTCGTGGTCGCCGCGGGCGCGGGCGTGCAGAACCTGCTCGTCGCGCTCGCCGGTGAGCGGCTGGGCTCGGCCTGGGTCTCCTCGACGATGTTCTGCCGTGACGTGGTGCGCGAGGTACTGGGGCTGCCGGACGACTGGGACCCGATGGGCGCGGTGGCCGTCGGCCACCGGCGGCCCGCCCGCCCCGGCCGCCGCGCGAGGCCGACACGTTCGTCGTGGTGCGCTGAGGCGGCGGCGGGGCCGGGGCGGCGGGTGGCGGGTGGCGCTCCCGCGTCCGGGCCGGTCCGGGGCCGCTCGTAGGGTGACGGAATGTCCCTCAGCCGCAAGTGGGTCCCGGACGGCCCCTACGACCTCGTGCGCAACCTGGGTGTCATGGGGCGCGGGCCGGGCGATCCGGCGTTCCGGATCGACGCCGAGGGCGCGGTGTGGCGGGCCAGCCGTACGCCGCTGGGCCCGGGGACCGTACGGATCGCGCGACTCGGGGACGGGATCGCCGGGATCGAGGCCGAGGCGTGGGGCCGGGCGCCCCGTGGCTGCTCGACGGGCTGCCGGGGCTGCTCGGCGCCGATGACGACCCGTCGGCCTTCGTGCCGCGCCACCGGCTCGTCCGCGACAGCCACCGCCGCCACCCGGGCTGCGGCTGATCCGCACCGGGCTGGTGCTGGAGTCGCTGATCCCCTCGGTCCTGGAGCAGAAGGTCACCAGCACCGAGGCGTACCGGCCTGGCGGCTGCTGCTGCGGCGGTACGGCGAGCCGCCCCGGCCCGCGGAGCGGATGCGGGTGATGCCCGACCCGCGGACCTGGGCGCTGATCCCGTCGTGGGAGTGGCACCGGGCCGGGTGGACGCCAAGCGCTCGGCGGCGATCGTGCGGGCCGTACGGGTCGCGCGGCGGATGGAGGAGGCCGCCGGCATGGAGCTGGCCGCGGCCTCGGCCCGGCTCCGGGCGATCCCCGGCATCGGACCGTGGACGGCGGCCGAGACCCTCCAGCGCAGCAACGGCTGCCCCGACGCGATCACGGTGGGCGACCTGCACCTGCCCGGCCAGATCGGGTACGCGCTGACCGGCGAGCGGGGCACGGACGACGAGACGATGCTGGAGCTGCTCGCCCCGTACGAGGGCCAGCGCCACCGGGCCGCCCGGTTCATCCTGCTGTCCGGGCGGCTGATGCCGCGCCGGGCCCCGCGGTTGTCCGTACGGGACTTCCGGGCGATCTAGGCCGCCCGCGGCGGCGGCCCGTGGCGGTCACTGGTCCGAGGAGCGTCACTGGTCCGAGGAGAAGCGGACCGCGCCCGCGGGATGCTCGCGTCGCACCAGATCCGTACGCCGTCGCGGAGTTCATTGTCCGCGCCGACGAGGGCGCCGTCGCCGACCACCGCGCCCTGGAGCACCGTACGGGCGCCGATCCGGGCCTGGGCCCCGATGAGCGAGTCGCGGACCTGGGCGCCCTCCTCCACGACCGCGTCCGCCAGCACCGTGCTGCCGTCGATCCGGGCGCCCGCGCCGACCCGGGCCCGGGGCCGATCACGGTGCCGCCGCTGATCTTGGCGTCCCCGGCGATCCGCGCGCTGTCCAGGACCAGCCGGTCGCCGCAGCGGCCCGGTACCGCCGGGGAGGGCGCGCGGCCCAGGACCAGGTCGGCGGAGCCGCGTACGAACGCCTGCGGGGTGCCGAGGTCGAGCCAGTACGTGGAGTCGACCAGGCCCTGGAGGTGGGCGCCGTCGGCGAGCAGCCCGGGAAGGTCTCGCGCTCGACGGAGACCGGGCGGCCCGCGGGGATGGTGTCGAGGACGGAGCGGGTGAAGACGTACGCGCCCGCGTTGATCTGGTCGGTGACGATCTCCTCGGGGTCTGCGGCTTCTCCAGGAAGGCGGTGACCCGGCCGGTGGCGTCGGTGGGGACCAGGCCGTAGGCGCGGGGTCGGGGACCCGGGTGAGGTGCAGCGAGACCTGGGCGCCGGTGGTGCGGTGGGTGTGGACCAGGGCGCGGATGTCGAGTCCGGTGAGGATGTCGCCGTTGAAGACCAGGACGGGGTCGCCGGGGTCCGAGCGCAGCCGGGCGGCGACGTTGCGCAGGGCGCCGCCGGTGCCCAGCGGCTCGTGCTCGGTGACGTACTCCAGGTGCAGGCCGAACGCGGAGCCGTCGCCGAAGTACGGTTCGAAGACCTCGGCGAGGTAGGACGTGGCGAGCACGACGTGCTCGACCCCGGCGGCGCGGCGCGCGCGAGCTGGTGGGTCAGAAAGGGCACGCCCGCCGCCGGGACCATCGGCTGGGGTGCGCACCGTCAGGGGCGCAGCCGGGTTCCCTGCCGCCGACCAGGAGGATCGCTTCTGGCGCACTTGTCACGGGTCGTCTCTGCTTTCCTGCGGGGTCGCCGGGCCGGCGGCCAGTGTATGAGACCGTACGAGTCGACCCGTCCCAGGTCAGCGGCCTTGCAGCCGAGCCGCGGCGGTGCGGGTCGCGCCCAGCTTGCGGTACAGCCTGCTTCCCGGGCAATCGGTCACGAAGCCGTCGCGGTGCCCGGAAATGGTGTGAAGTTTTACCTTCCGCCCCTTCTTGTACTTGTTGCTCCCGGCGGAGACGAGGGTGGTGGTGCCCGGGGTTGCGGCCGGACAGCCCGAGCTTCCAGGCCGCCAGTCTGGCCACGGCTTTCACGGCCTTGGCGGGCGGGTTGGCGGCGCCGAAGGAGCCGAGGACGGCGACACCGGTGCTGTTCGAGTTGAAACCGAGTGTGTGGGCGCCCTTGACGGGTTTGCCCACGCCCCCGCGCGGCCTTCGTAGATTCTTCCGCACTTGTCGACGGCGAAGTTGTAGCCGATATCGCGCCAGTGCATGCTCTTGACGTGGTATCGGTAGATACCACGCATTACGGATGGGGCCTGTTTGCAGGTGTAGTGGTTGCCCGTCGCGCTGTGGTGGACGAAGACGACCTTGACGGTCTTGGTGTAGACGAACCCCTTCTCCCGCAGCTTCTTGCTCGCCCCCACGTGCCGCGCGAGATGATGTGCGGCCGGGGCGCCTTGTGTCCGCGCAGCGGTTTGTTCTTCTTCGGCTCCTCGCTCTCCTTCGGCGGCTCGGGCCGCGACGGCGAGGGTCGTCCGCCGAGGAGTCGTCCGCCGGGTCGTCGTCGCCCGCCGACGGCGGGAACGGGCCGCCCATCGACGACAGCAGGTCGTTCAGGTCCGGGAAGGGCAGCGGCGGTCGCGGGTCCTTCGTCGGGGTCAGGGCGCGTTCGCCGGGGACGGAGGCGGCGGGTTCGCCGGGGCGGGTTCCACGGCAGCGGGTTCCACGGCGGCGGGCTCGCCGGGGCAGGTGCGGCGGCGGGCTCCACGGCGGCGGGCTCGTCGGCGGCGGGTTCCTCGCCCGGGTCGACGAGTTGGAGGTTCAGCCCGGCGGGGAGCGCGGCGGAGCGCTCGGGGTGACCCGGGCCTGGACGCCGTCGGAGTCGCCGACCCACAGCGGGAGGGTGCCGCCGCGGGCGGGCTCGGAGGCGCCGGACTCGTCGGACGAGCCGGGGTCGGGGCGTCGTCGTTGTGGGCCTCCAGGTCCTGCCAGGCCGACCAGTTCTCGGTCCCGGTGGCACGGGTGCGCACCTGGACCCGCCCGGCGAGGTCGGCCGACGGGTCGTTCCAGACGACACCGACGAGCGAGAAGGGCTTGACCGCGCGGCGCGAGCCCCGCGTCGTACCGGCATCGCCGCCGCCGCGGTCCGCGCCGCGGTCCCCAGCGGTACGAGCGGCAGCGACTGGGTGCCGCCGAGGAGGCGGCGGCCCGGTCGGCGGGGACGGGGCGGCGGTCACGGCGGCCGGGAGGAGGAGGGCCCCGCGCACGCGACGCCAATCGAGGACGCAAGAAATGCACGCATAAGAAAAATCTTGTACATCAGCGGAAACATCTGTCCATTCAGGACATGCGGACCCGGGCGGGCGGAGTGAATTAGGTACCGGGCGCCCGGCGCCGGGGCCGGAGGCGGACCGTTACGCTCTCATCGATGAACGCCACCGACCGAACCCCGCCGACCTGCTGCGATCCGCGCTCGCCGCGGACCAGGCGCGCCCGCTCGTCACCTTCTACGACGACGCCACCGGCGAGCGCGTGGAACTGTCCGTCGCCACCTTCGCCAATTGGGTGGCGAAGACCGCCAATCTGCTTCAGGGCGACCTCACGGCCGAGCCCGGCGACCGGGTGGCGCTGCTGCTGCCCGCCCACTGGCAGACCGCCGTCTGGCTGCTGGCCTGTTCGTCGGTGGGCGTGGTCGCGGACCTGGGCGGCGATCCGGCCGCCGCGGACGTCGTGGTGAGCGGCCCGGACACGCTGGAGGCGGCGCGGGCCTGCCGCGGCGAGCGGGTGGCGCTGGCGCTGCGGCCGCTGGGCGGGCGCTTCCCGCAGCCGCCCGCTGGCTTCGCCGACTACGCGGTGGAAGTGCCGAGCCAGGGCGACCGCTTCGCCCCGTTCGCCCCGGTCGACCCCGACGCGCTCGCGCTGACCGTGGACGGCACCGAACTGACCGGCGCGCAGACCGTCGAGCGGGCGCGCGCCGACGCGCGCGAGCGGGCTCGGCCCCGGCTCGCGGCTGCTGTCGGCGCTGCCGTACGACAGTTGGGCGGGCCTGAGCGCCGGGTTGCTGGCACCGCTGGCCTGCGGCGGCTCGGTGGTGCTGTGCCGCAACGCGGACCCGGACGCGCTCGCGGGCCGCCGGGAGAGCGAGCGGGTCACGGCCACGGCCTGACCGGTCACACACCGTCGACCCGCTATCGCCGGTCGGCGGCACGTACAACCCTGTACGGACCTCGCACGTCTGATCCGTTGATCGGCGGCAGGCGCGGGCCCGTTGGGGAACGCGCGCCTCCGCCTCGCGCGGGAGGAACGCACGTGACGGATGACAGACCGGAGCCGGGGCGACGCAGCGCCCGCGCCCGCCGCGCCCGTGCCCGCGCCCGCCACTCCACGGCGCCGCCGCCGCTGGCTGCGCTGGACCGCGCTCGGACTGTCCCTCGCGCTGCTGTCCGCCGCGGGCGCGGGCTGGTGGTTCTACCAGCGGCTCGACGGCAACATCACCACGGACACGGCGACCGCGCACGAGTTGCGGAAGTACGCGGCCGAGCGCCCGGCGCCGGTGGTCCGCGACGCCCAGAACATCCTGCTCATCGGCTCCGACAACCGCGGCGGCGGCAACGGCGCGTACGGGCGGGACACCGGGACCCAGCGCTCCGACACCACGATCCTGCTGCACATCGCCGCGGACCGGCACAGCGCGACCGCGGTGTCCATCCCCGGACCTGATGGTGGACGTGCCCGGCTGCTCCACGCCGTCGGGCGGCACGACGCAGCCGCGCAAGGCGCAGTTCAACTGGGCGTTCCAGTACGGCGGCGCCGCGTGCACCATCCGCACCGTGGAGGGGTTCACCGGCGTCCGGATCGACCACCACATGATCGTCGACTTCGCGGGCTTCAAGCGGATCGTGAACGCGGTCGGCGGCGTCCCGGTCTGCCTTGAGGAGCCGATCGACGACGCCGAGGCGCACCTGCGACTGCCCGCCGGACGGCAGGTGCTCGACGGCGAGGAGGCGCTCGGCTACGTCCGGGCCCGGTACAGCATCGGTAACGGCAGCGATACCGAGCGCATGGGTCGCCAGCAGGAATTCCTGGGATCTCTTGTGAAGAAGGTGCAGAGCAATGGTGTCCTGCTCAACCCGGTCAAGCTCTATCCGGTGCTCGACGCCGCGACCTCGTCCCTGACCACCGATCCCGGCCTCGACTCACTGGGGGCGGTGTACGACCTGGTGCGGGAGGTACGCGGTATTCCGGGCGACGGGATTGGCTTCCTGACCGTGCCGCGGCAGCCTTATACGTACGATCCGAACCGCGATGAGCTTGTCCAACCGGACGCGGACGAACTGTTCGAGCGGCTACGGCTGGACCAGCGCGTATCGGTGGCCGACGAACCGGCCGACGAGGCGAGCGGAACCCGGCCGAAGCCGACGGCGACGATACGGACACGGGCGGCGACGAACACGGCGCGAGCGGCGCTTACAAGGGACGACGGTCGCGGAGAACATCTGTGGATAAAAGGTTTGAAAAGTGCGCGCTTCGGCTCGTGAAAGTTCTCGAACGGATGGGGAATTGCCCAGTTGTAGGGAAGTGGAATTTGTCACCGGCGTCGTTGGACGCTGAACTGGGCGGATAGTGTGAGCGATCCCGCGTGCGCATAAGAGAGTAGCGGCGCGCTGTACTACAGAGACGAAGGACCGGGCGCCTTGAGGGGAGGCGCCGCGTGGCACCGACGGAGGACAAGGCGACCGTGGACGCGCAAGGCAGTGGGCGGGGTGGCGACATCGACCCCGCCGATCAGTGGGTGTTCGACCCGGACACCGGCAGTTATGTGCTGCGCCTGGACCCTGCCCAGAACACGGCCCCGCACCTCCCCGATCCCGGCCCGCGTCCGGGCGCCGCCGCAGAGCGGCGCCCTCCTCCGATGACGCTGCCACCGCCACAGGCGCCGGGCCGGACCCGCCGGGTCCGGTCACCGCGGCGAGGGCGTGCCCGAGCCGCGCGGACGGCGCCGGGCGGGCGGCCGGGCGGCCGGGCGGGTCCGCGGCCCGGCGAGCCGCCGCAAGCCGAAGCCGCGGAAGTCCAAGACGAAGAAGGCCCTGATCTGGGGCGGCGGCACGATGGCGTTCGTCCTGGTCGGCACCGCCGTCGCGGGCTACGTGATCTACCAGAAGCTGAACGGCAACATCACCAAGGTCGACGTCGGCCGGGACGACTCGGCGGTGACCAAGGGCCCCGCCAACATCCTGATCCTGGGCACCGACGCCCGCGACGGCAAGGGCAACGAGGGCTACGGCGACGCCGGGAGCGTCGGCCACGCGGACACCACCCTGCTCTTCCACGTGTCGGCCGACCGCTCCAACGCGACGGTGCTCTCCATCCCCGCGACCTGATCACCGACGTCCCCGACTGCCCCACCAAGCAGGAGGACGGCACCACCAAGACCATCCCCGGCGAGCAGGACGTCCGCTTCAACACCAGCCTCGGCCAGGAGGAGCGGGACCCCGGCTGCACCATGCGGACCGTGGAGAAGCTGGTGGGCGTGCGGGTCAACCACTTCATGATGGCCGACTTCAACGCGGTCAAGACCCTCAGCAACGCGGTCGGCGGGGTGGACATCTGCCTGGCCAAGGACATCAACGACCCCAAGTCGCACCTGAACCTGACCAAGGGCGAGCACAACGTCAAGGGCGAGCAGGCGCTGGCGTTCGTACGGACCCGGCACGCGGTGGGCTTCGGCGGCGACCTGGACCGGATCAAGCTCCAGCAGCAGTTCCTCAGCTCCATGATCCGCAAGGTGAAGTCCAACGGGACGCTCACCAGCCCGAAGAAGATGTGGAGCCTGAGCAACGCGGCCACCAAGGCGCTCACCGTGGACACCGGCATCGGCAGCATCAAGAAGCTGACCGACCTCGCGCGCGACCTGAGCAAGGTGAATGAGAAGAACATCACCTTCACCACGCTGCCGGTGATAGACAACCCGGCCGAGCCCGAGGGCCAGAAGGCCACCGTGGTCGCCGACGAGACCAAGGCCCCGACCTGCTCCGCATGATCAAGGACGACGTCTCGCTCACCGAGGTGAAGAAGAAGGAGAAGGCCGCCAAGGACAAGCAGGCGGCCAAGTTGAAGGAACCAAGGCCGACCCGGCCGACGTCCGAGTGAAGGTGCTGAACGGAAGTGATCAGTTCGGCGCCGCCCAGACCACGGTCGACTGGATGCAGAACCAAGAGGGATGCTCCGCTCCAGCAACGGCGGAAACGCTCCGTCGAAGCTGAGCAAGACATCCCTGAGTACGCGCCCAACCAGGCCGACCAGGCACGCCGCCTGGCCGACAGCATGGGGCTGCCCGCCTCGGCGCTGAAGGAGGGCACCGAGGACGCCGAGCCGATGGCGGAGATGACGCTCACGCTCGGCGCGGACTTCAAGGGCGCGGGCACACCCATCACCGCTCCGACCAAGGCGCCGGAAGGCATTCAGAAGGTCGAAGCGGACGACAAGAGCAACTGCGCCAAATAGCACGTCACCGGCCGACGCCGTCGCGCGTCGGCCGGACGCACCAGGAAAGTAACGGGAGGCTCGATGCGACAGGGCAGCGTGCGGGGAAGGCGCGCACGGACACGGCGCCGGCCTCCCGGGTGGGACGGCGGGCCCTACGCCCGGCGCGAGCCCGCCCGGGCGTGGACGACGAGACCGGGCACGCCGCGGACGGCGGCCCGCGCCTCCCGGCCCCGGAGCGGCGACTCCCGCGGCGAGGGCTCCCGGAGCGAGGGCTCCCCGGCGCGGAGCCGGGCTCCCGGCACGGGGTTCCGGCCACCGCCGTACCTCGCACCGCCGGGCCGCCCCGCGCCGCAAACGGAGCCGGGCCGCGCGGATACTGCGCTGGACGGCCCTCTCGCTGGCCGTACTGATCCTCGGCACGGCGGGCGCCGGTTACCTCTACTACCGGCACCTGAACGGGAATCTCCGCAAGGACGACCTGAACCTCGGCACCAACCGGCTCGACAAGAGCGCGCCCAACGCCGACGGCCAGACCCGCTGAACATCCTGCTGCTCGGCTCGGACAGCCGGAACAGCAAGGAGAACCTCAAGCTCGGCGGCTCCCGCGACACCGTGGGCGACAAGCCGCGCGCCGACGTCCAGATGCTGCTGCACGTCTCCGCCGACCGCAGCAACATGTCCGTGGTGAGCGTGCCGCGCGACACCCGCGTGACGATCCCCGAGTGCAAGGACAAGGACGGCGCGCTCTACCCGCAGACGGACAGCCAGATCATCAACTCCAGCCTCTCCAACGGCGGTCCCGGCTGCACCGTGGCCACCTGGGAGGAGCTGACCGGCATCCCGATCGACCACTTCATGATGGTCGACTTCGCGGGCGTGGTGCGGATGGCCGACGCGGTCGGCGGCGTCCCGGTGTGCGTCAAGGACAACGTCTACGACAAGCAGTCCGGGCTGCGGCTGACCAAGGGCACCAAGAAGATCCAGGGCCAGCAGGCCCTCCAGTGGCTGCGCACCCGGCACGGCTTCGAGGACGGCAGCGACATCGGCCGCGCCAAGGCCCAGCACATGTACATGAACGCCATGGCCCGGCAGTTGCAGTCCGGCACCAAGCTCACCGACCCCGGCCAGCTGATGGACCTCGCGGAGGCGGCCACCAAGGCGCTCACCGTGGACCGCGGCCTCGGCACCGTCAAGAAGCTGTACGACCTGGGCAACGACATCAAGCGGGTGCCGCCCAAGCGCATCACCATGACGACGATGCCGTGGGTGCCGGACCCGCAGGACCCGGAGGCGCACGTGGTGCCCAAGGACGGGGACGCGCAGAAGCTGTTCTCCCTCGTCCGCGGCGACGTCGCGCTCGACGGCAAGGACAAGAAGAAGCCCTCGACCGAGAAGAGCCCCACGCCCAGCGACACGGCGGCCCCGGCGGGCGAGATCCCGGTGACCGTGCAGAACGGCACCGGCACCACCACCCTGGCCCCGTCCCCGGCCGGGCCGGTGCCATCGCCGAGGCGCTGGCGCAGCAGGGCTTCGACCAGGCGAGCGCCGACTCGACGCCCAAGTCCCAGGCGGACACCACCGTCAGCTACCCCTCCAAGGACCTCCAGGGTGACGCCGAGTCCGTCGCCAAGTCCCTCGGGCTGCCCAAGAGCGCGGTGCGGATGTCCTCCTCGGTGACCCAGGTGACCCTGGTCGTCGGCTCCGACTGGCGGGAGGGCACCGCGTACCCGGAGCAGGGCGCGGGCGACGGCACCGACGACGCTTCCGACACCTCGGTGCCCGACAGCGCGGACGCCCTCAGCGGCGGCGACGAGACGGCCTGCATGAACGTCAACACCGCGGGCGGCTACAGCTTCTGACGCCACCGCGGACAGGCGCGCCTCCGCGGACGCGGACG
Organism: Streptomyces sp. M19; assembly: GCA_038070365.1. GTDB lineage: Bacteria > Actinomycetota > Actinomycetes > Streptomycetales > Streptomycetaceae > Streptomyces. The sequence goes on from JAMYWE010000001.1 coordinate 3,517,814, forward strand.
CGTACGCGGACAGATGAGGAGGGCGGGACCCGGTGCCGGGTCCCGCCCTCCTCATCTGTCCGCGTACGCGGTGCCGGACAACTCCTACGTGGCGCTGGGGACGACGCCCCGCCGACCGCGGGCCGCCGACTGGCGATGACCCGCTTCGCCAGCGCCCGCGGGCTGGTCAGGAAGCCCCACCCCACGACATGTGCATGGTGGCGAGCGCGACCGGGATCAACAGCCGTGCCTTCACCGGCAGCCCCTTGCCCGCGGGCAGCGACCCGGCGGCGATGGCCGCCAGGTACCCGCCGGGCACCAGCAGCGCCCACGGGGTGACGGCGGCGCCGACGACGACGCCCGCCGCGATGGCGACGACGGCCGTGGGCGGCGCGAGGTAGCGCAGGCTGATCGAGCCCTGGTGGTAGCGGGCGACCACGTGCCGCCAGCGGCCGTAGTCCTTGTACTGCTTGGCGAGCGCCCGCACGCTGGGCCGGGGCCGGTAGGAGACCCGCAACTCCGGCGAGAACCACACGAGTCCGCCCGCCTCGCGGATCCGGAAGTTCAGCTCCCAGTCCTGCGCGCGGATGAACTCCTCGTTGTAGCCGCCCTGTTGCTCCAGCGCCTCGCGCCGGAAGACCCCAGGTAGACGGTCTCGGCGGGGCGGCGTCGCCACCGGTGTGGAAGGCCGCGTTCCCGACGCCGATCTTGGAGGTCATGGCGGCGGCGACGGCGTGCTCCCACGCGTTCTCGCCCTCGGCGTGCATGATGCCGCCGACGTTCTGCGCGCCGGTCTCCTCAAGGAGCCGCACGGCGGTCGCGATGTAGTTCGGCGAGAGCATGCCGTGGCCGTCGACCCGCACCACGACCGGATGCCGGGAGGCCTTGATCGCCGCGTTCAGCGCGGCGGGCGTACGGCCGGTGGGGTTGGGCACCGTGTGCACGCGCGGGTCCTCCGCCACCAGCTCGGCGGCGATCTCGTCCGTACGGTCCGCGGACGGCCCGAGGGCGATCACCACCTCCATCTCGCCCGCGTACTCCTGGGCCAGGATGTGCCGGACGGAATTGCGCAGATGGCGCTCCTCATTGAGCACCGGCATGATCACGGAGACGGCCGGAAACTGCTGATCGGACATCGTTCCTCGGGGGTGCGGACGCGGGGTACGGACGGGAGGTGCGGTCGGGGTTTCGGGGCATCACGTTACCGCCAATGGGGACACGGGAACGCCCCGCCCGGGTGGCAGCGCCCGGCCCCGGCGGCGTGGGGCACTCCGCCGCTCATCGTATGGGCCTACGGTGACCGCGGTTCGCCAGCCCACCGCCTCGGAGGACAGTCCACGTGACCCGACCGCCGCGCTCCCCGCAGGCCGCGCACCCGCCGCGTACCCGCGACAAGCCCCGCTGGGCCTGCGGATCGCCTCCGGTGTCACCGGCCTGGTGCTGGTCGCGGGCGGCGTCGGGCACGCCCTGCTGACGGGCCTTGAGGCCGGCATCCACCGGGTCGACGCGTTCGGCGGCCTGGACAACCGGCCCCGGCACAGCGGCGGGGCATGAACCTCCTGATCGTCGGCACCGACGGCCGCGACAAGATCACGCCCGCGGAGAAGGCGCGCTACCGGCTGGGCGGCGCCCCTGCCACTGCACCGACACCGTCATGCTCGTGCACCTGTCGGCCGACCGGGAGCGGGCCAGCGTGGTGAGCCTGCCGCGCGACTCGCTGGCCGAGGTGCCCGCGTACACCGACCGGGCCACCGGGAAGCGGCGCCCGGCCCACGAGCAGAAGCTCAACGCCGCCTACGCCGAGGGCGGCCCGAGCCTGACCGTACGGACCGTGGAGCACATGACGGGCGTGCACCTCGACCATTACCTGGAGGTCGACTTCGCCAGCTTCATGCGGACCGTCGACGTGGTCGGCGGGGTCGAGGTGTGCACCGAGAAGCCGCTGAAGGACTCCTACACCGGCCTGGACATGGCGGTCGGCAAGCACCAACTGGGCGGCGGGCAGGCCCTCCAGTACGTACGCTCCCGGCACATCGACGGCGACGCGGACCTCGGCCGGATGCGGCGCCAGCAGCGGTTCATGGCCGCGATCATCCACAGGGCCACCGACAGCGGGGTGCTGCTGAACCCGGTGCGGTTCAACAAGGTCGTCTCCACCCTGCTCGGCTCGGTCCGCGCCGACCGCGGCTTCGACGTCGGGGACATGGTCTCGCTGGGCCGGGCCATGCGCGGCTTCTCGCCGTCGTCGTCGGAGTTCGCCTCGGTGCCGATCAGCGAGCCGGGCCGCCCGGTGCCGGGGCTGGGGTCGACCGTGGCCTGGGACAAGCCGCGCGCGGACCGGCTGTTCCGGGCGCTGCGCGAGGACCGGCCGCTGGCCGACCACCGCGTGCGGGGCCGAGGCCCACGCTCGTCGCGGTGGCCCCGAACCAGATCCGGGTCCAGGTCCTCAACGGCACCTCCTCCGAGGGGCTCGGCCGCCGGGTCGACACCGAGCTGCGCGCGGCGGGCTTCGCCACCACCGGCGCCCCGCCGACGCCGCCGGGCCCGGCAGCCGCCGCACGCTCGTCGAGTACGACCCGGGCTGGGACCGCTCGGCCCGCTCCTGGCCGCCGCCCTGCCCGGGCGCGGCTGCGGGCCGTCCCGGCCTGGGCGCGACGCTGCGGGTCACGGCGGGCAGCGACTACACGGCGGTGCGGCCGGTACGGGCGGCGACGGAGCACCAGCCGAACAAGCGCGGCTTCGAGGCGGTCAGGGGCGACCAGGTCTCCTGCGACTGACGGCCCCGGCCCCGTACCCGCGGACCGCTTCACGCGCGTACTGGTTGACGGGCCGCCCGCCCGGCGGGACGCTGCCCCGACGTGACGCGACCATGGAGTCTCCGACCTGCGAGAACGGGGCGAGGTGGGCGTCGTGTGGGGCAAGCTCCTGGTGTTCTGCGCGGTGACCGCGGCCATGCTGTGGCTGCTGGACCGCAAGGCGCTGCGCGCCATGGAGCCGGAGATCGCCCGGTTCACGTTCTCGCTGCTGACCGCGCTGGTCACGGCCGTCGTGGTGGTGTCCGTGCTGAACGCGCGCTAGCCGTACGCCGGGCGGCGGGCGCTACGCGTCGCCGAGCCCTCGGCCGCGTGCCGCCTGCGCAGCTCGGTGATGGCGCGCCGCCGGGCGAGCCGGTGGGTGCGGCGGATCTGCGCCTCCTGGAACCGGCGGCGGTCCCGGTCGGTCTCGGGCAGCACCCGCGGTACGGAACGGGCTTGCCGTCCTCGTCGACGGCCGTGAAGACCAGGTAGGCGCTGCCGACGTGCTGCGCGGGCCGGACTCGTTCCAGCGCTCGGCCACGACCCGTACGCCGATCTCCATGGACGTCCGGCCCGTCCAGTTGACCTGGGCGTGCACGTGGACCAGGTCCCCGATGCGCACCGGTTCCAGGAACGCCATCTCGTCCATGGACGCGGTGACCGCGGGCCCCTCGCAGTGCCGCCCGGCGACCGCGCCCGCCGCGTCGTCCACCAGCTTCATGATCACGCCGCCGTGCACCGTCCCCAGGAGGTTGGTGTCGGCCGCGGTCATGATGTGGGAGAGGGTGATGCGCGCGGCGGACACGGGCTTGCCCGGAATCGCCGCGCCCGGGTCCTGCGCCTGATTGGTCATGCCCTCCACCTTATGCGCGGGCTTGCCTGGCCCCTTTGCATCAGGTTCGCAACAGCCCAGGCCCGATCCGGCACCCGCCCTGTAAGGGGCTGCCGCGAGCGGGCACACTTCCCACATGAACGATTGGCCCGAGGGGTGGTCCAGCGACCGCAGGGAACAGTACGGCCGCGGCAGCGGCAGCGCCGAGCCGGAGGGCGCCCGTGCGATGCCGCAGGTGCGGCGTGGCGGCCCGCTCCCGGCTCCCGCCCGCCCGCGGGTGAGCCGCCGCTGCCCCCGAGCTGTCGCCGCGCGCCTCCGTCCCGAACCAGCAGGGCTACCAGCCCTCCCGGGTACGGCCCGAGAACACCGACTACAACACCGGCCAGGTCTACGGCCACGCCGGTACGAACGGACCCGGCGGCAGCGGCCAGGGCCCCGGCGGTCCGGGCGCCCGCGCCCGGCGCGCCCCGCCCGAACTGGAAGAAGCGCATCACCTGGGGCGTGATCACGCTCGTGGTGGTGCTGCTGGCGGTGTCCGTCGGCACGTACTTCTGGGCCGACAACAAGCTGCGCCGCGAGGTCGACCTCAGCAAGGTCGAGGACCGGCCCGACGGCGGCAAGGGCACGAACTACCTGATCGTCGGCTCGGACAGCCGCGAGGGGCTCTCCGACGAGGCCAAGAAGAAGCTCCACACCGGCTCGGCCGACGGCCGCCGCACCGACTCGATGATCCTGCTGCACACCGGCAGCAACGGGAACACGATGGTCAGCCTGCCGCGCGACTCCTGGGTCACCATCCCGGCCTTCACCGGTCCGGACACCGGCAAGCGCTACGAGCCGTCCCAGAACAAGCTGAACGCCGCCTTCTCCATGGCCGGTCCCGAGCTGCTGGTCCGCACGATCGAGTACAACACCGGCCTGAAGATCGACCACTACGCGGAGATCGGCTTCGACGGCTTCGCCAAGATCGTCGACTCGGTCGGCGGCGTCGACATCGACGTGCCGCAGGACATGAAGGAAGTGCACGCGGGCACGGACCTGAAGAAGGGCAAGCAGACGCTGAACGGCGACGAGGCGCTCGCCTTCGTCCGGCAGCGGTACGGCCTGGCGGGCGGCGACCTGGACCGCACCAAGAACCAGCAGAAGTTCCTGTCCGCGCTCGCCAACAAGGCCGCGAAGCCGAGCACGATCATGAACCCCTTCAAGCTCTACCCGACGATGGGCGCCGGTCTGGACAGCCTGATCGTCGACAAGGACATGAGCCTGTGGCAGCTGAAGACGATGTTCTGGGCCATGAAGGGCGTCTCCGGCGGTGACGGCAAGCAGCTGAACATGCCCGTCTCCAACCCCGGCTACTCCACGCCCAAGGGCAGCGCGGTGCTGTGGGACATGGGCAAGGTCAAGCAGCTGACGAAGGAGCTGGAGAACGACGAGAAGGTGACCGTCTCCAACTGACCGCCGCCCAGGCGGGAAGGTCGCGGAAGGTCGCGGAAGACAAGAGGTGGGCGGGACCCGGCCGGGTCCCGCCCACCTTACGCCGTCACCGGGTTCCCCACAGAGCCCGGTCCGGCCTACACAGCGGTTCGACGTGTGGGAGACGGAGAAGGTTCCAAGATCTGGGCGGGAATTTTCGCCGCCCGCCGCCGGGCGAACGCCTGTTGAACGTGCCGGAAACACTCCGAACGTCCTACAACGGTCACCCCGGCCCCAGGAGTCACACGGGTGCATCGCCTCAGTTGCCCTGTCCCTCCGTCCGAGGATCCCCACATGTTGCTTCGTCGCACGTTGTCGGCCGCCGCCGTGGCCGCCGCGATCGTCCCGGCGGCTCTGCTGACCGCGACCGCCGCCCACGCCGACGGCGAGCCGTCCGCGGCCCCTCCGCCTCCACCTCCCCGTCCGCCTCCGCGCCCGCGACCCCACCGAGGAGCCGTCGTCCGGCCCCGGCACGCCGAGCGCCTCGGCCACGGAGGAGGTGCCCTCCTGCGACAACGGGCCGTCGTCCATGGTCCACTTCGCCCTCAAGGGGCTGCCGAGCGAGATCGAGGCCGGTGGCGACTGGTACCCTTCACCCTGACCGCGTCCAACGCCACCGGCACGGACGTCGGTGACGTCGAGGCGACCATCACCGCCAACAACGGCAGCGGCAGCGAGAACGCGGACCTGTTCGAGCACGCCTGGCTGGAGTACTGGGACGGCGGCACGTGGCTGGACCTGAGGGACGAGGGCAAGGACGACATCCGCGAGACCGGCATCATCTACGGCTGGACCCATCTGAAGGCCCACGAGTCGGACGTCCTGAAGTTCCGCCTGCGGGTCGACGACAAGGCCACGCCGGGCCCCGGCTACGCCATCGGCGGCGGCACCTACGTGGACCCGGCGGAGCACTGCACCGACGGCACCACGGTCGACACCCAGTTCAAGGTCCTCGCGCCCGGCGGAAGGGCGACGGCTCGACGGGCGACAGCACCCCGCCCCTCCGGCGCCGGGCCGAAGGGCGGCGCGTCGGACACCCGGCCGACGAGCTGGCCGAGACCGGTTCGTCCTCGGCGATGCCGGCGATCGCCGCGGCCGGCGGTCTGGCCGTGGTGGCCGGAGCGGGCTCGGTGCTCGTGGCACGGCGGCGCCGCGCGGGCGGCGGTTCGACCGCGGCGTGAACGCGTAACGGCCCCGGCGTGACGCCGGGGCCGTACCGCTGTGCCGCCGTACCGCTGTGCCGCCGTACCGCTGTGCCGCGACGGCGGCGGGACGTCGTGCCGCCGCTACGGCAGGTTGCGGGCCATCACGACCCGCTGGACCTGGTTCGTGCCCTCGTAGATCTGCGTGATCTTGGCGTCGCGCATCATGCGCTCCACCGGGTAGTCGCGGGTGTAGCCGTAGCCGCCGAGGAGCTGGACGGCGTCGGTGGTGATCTCCATGGCGGCGTCGGAGGCGAAGCACTTAGCCGCGGCGCCGTAGAAGGTCAGGCCCTCGCTCTGGCCGGTGGCGCCGAGGTGGACGCGCTCGGACCGGGCGGCGGCGGCGTACGTGAGCTGGCGGGCCGCCTCCAGCTTCATCGCCATGTCGGCGAGCATGAACTGCACACCCTGGAAGTCGCCGACCGGCTTGCCGAACTGCTTGCGCTCGGCGACGTAGCCCTGGCGTAGTCCAGCGCGCCCTGGGCGATGCCGAGGGCCTGGGCGGCGATGGTGATGCGGGTGTGGTCGAGGGTCTTCATCGCGGTGGCGAAGCCGGTGCCCTCCTCGCCGATCAGACGGTCGGCGGGGATCCGACGTTGTCCAGGTAGACCTCGCGGGTCGGGGAGCCCTTGATGCCGAGCTTCTTCTCCGGGGCGCCGAAGGAGACGCCCTCGTCGGACTTCTCCACGACGAAGGCGGAGATGCCCTTGGAGCGCTTCTCCGGGTCGGTGACGGCCATGACGGTGTAGTACTCGGACTCGCCCGCGTTGGTGATCCAGCGCTTGACGCCGTTGAGGACGTAGTCGTCGCCGTCGCGCACCGCGCGGGTCTTCATGCCCGCCGCGTCGGAGCCCGCCTCGGGCTCGCTGAGACAGTACGAGAACAGGCCGTCGCCCTTGGCCAGCGGCGCCAGGTACTTCTTCTTCAGCTCCTCGGAGCCGGAGAGGATCACCGGCAGCGAGCCGAGCTTGTTGACGGCCGGGATCAGCGAGGAGGAGGCGCAGACGCGGGCCACCTCCTCGATGACGATGACGGTGGCGAGCGCGTCGCCGCCCGCCCCGCCGTAGTTCTCGGGGACGTGCACCGCGTGCAGGTCGTTGGCGATCAGCGCGTCCCTGGCCTCCTGCGGGAAGCGGGCCTTCGTCCACGTCCGCCGCGAACGGGGCGATCTTCGCCTCGGCGAGCGCGCGCACCGAATCCCGCAGCATCTCGTGCTCGTCCGTGGTCCGGTAGAGGTCGAAATCCGGTGCTCCCGCCAAGGCGCTCTCACTCCCTGATGCTCATTACCGTCAAGTAACTGGAATTGTAGAGCGGAGCCCTGCCGGGGCATAGGTGACCTTGGTGACAGCGGCCGCGTCGTGGGGAAGACCCCGGTTATGCTCAGGCACCGCACTCAGGACCGCACGTGTATGGAGCAGTCACATGGCCCTCAAGATCACCGTGATCGGCACCGGCTACCTGGGCGCCACGCACGCCGCGGCCATGGCCGAACTCGGCTTCGAGGTGCTGGGGCTCGACGTCGCGCCGGAGAAGATCGCGGCCCTGGAGGCGGGCCGGGCGCCGATGTACGAGCCGGGTCTGGAGGAGCTGCTGCGGCGGCACGTCGCGGGCATCGAGGGGCCAGCGGACGGCTGCGCTTCACCACCTCCTACGAGGAGGCGGGCGCGTTCGGCGACGTCCACTTCATCTGCGTGAACACCCGCAGAAGCGCGGCGAGTACGCCTGCGACATGAGTTACGTGGACAGCGCCCTGAAGTCGCTCGCCCGCGGCTGACCCGCCCCGCGCTGGTCGTCGGCAAGTCGACGGTCCCCGTGGGCAGCGCGGACCGGCTGGCCGCCCGGCTGGCGGAGCTGGCCCCGGCGGGGTCGAGGCCGAACTGGCCTGGAACCCGGAGTTCCTGCGCGAGGGCTTCGCCGTCCAGGACACCCTGCACCCGGACCGGATCGTCGTCGGGGTGCGCGGCGCGCGGGCGGAGGATCTGCTGCGGGAGGTTTACGCGACGCCGCTCGCAGAAGGCACGCCGCTCGTCGTCACCGACTTCCCGACCGCCGAGCTGGTGAAGACCTCGGCCAACTCCTTCCTCGCCACGAAGATCTCGTTCATCAACGCCATGGCCGAGGTCTGCGAGGCCGCGGACGGCGACGTCGTGAAGCTCGCCGAGGCCATCGGCCACGACGAGCGCATCGGGAAGAAGTTCCTGCGGGCCGGGATCGGCTTCGGCGGCGGCTGCCTGCCCAGGACATCCGCGCCTTCATGGCCCGCGCCGGCGAGTTGGGCGCGGACCAGGCGCTGACCTTCCTGCGCGAGGTCGACTCGATCAACATGCGGCGCCGCGGGCACATGGTGGACCTGGCCAGGGACACCGTCGGCGGCAGCCTCCTCGGCAAGCGGGTCGCGGTGCTGGGCGCCACCTTCAAGCCGGACTCGGACGACGTACGGGACTCGCCCGCGCTCAACGTCGCGGGCCAGCTCCACCTCCAGGGCGCGCAGGTCACCGTGTACGACCCCAAGGGCATGGACAACGCCCGCGCCCACTTCCCCACCCTGGCCTACGCGCCCAGCCCGCTGGAGGCCGCGCGCGCGCGCACGTGGTGCTGCACCTCACCGAGTGGCGCGAGTTCCGCGAGCTGGACCCCGGCGCGCTGGGCGAGGTCGTCGCCGAACGCCAGGTGCTGGACGGGCGCAACGCGCTCGACATGGAGCTGTGGCGCAAGGCGGGCTGGACGTTCCGCGCGATGGGCCGCCCCGGGCCTGAGCCCGGAGGGACCCGTCAGCCGGGGCCCGTCAGCCACGGGCCCGTGAGCCGGGGCCCGTCAGCCGTCGAGCCCGTCGAGGGTGGCGATCGACTCCGGCGTCACGGCCCGCAGTTCGCGCGCCCGCTCCTCCGCCGCGCGCAGCACCCGCACCGCGTTGCCCCAGGTGAGCTTGGCGAGGTCGGCCTCGGACCAGTTCCGGCCCAGCAGTTCGGCGATCAGGTTCGGGTAGCCGGAGACGTCGGCGAGGTCGGCGGGGACGAACGGCGTCCCGTCGAAGTCGCCGCCGATGCCGATGTGGTCCACGCCCGCCACCTCCCGCATGTGGTCGAGGTGGTCGGCGACCGTGGCGGCGGTGGCGACCGGACGCGGGTGGGCGGCCTCGTACGCGCGCTGCGCCGCCGTCGCCTCGGGCGTGGTGGACAGCGGGTCCACGCCCTGGCGCGCAGGTGGGCGTCGGCCTCCTCGGTCCAGGCGATGGCGGCGGGCAGGACGAACTTCGGTACGAACGTGGCCATGGCGACACCGCCGTTCCCGGGCAGCTGCGCGAGGACGTCGTCGGGGATGTTGCGCGGGTGGTCGCACACGGCGCGCGCCGAGGAGTGCAGAAGACCACGGGGCGGTGCTGACGCGCAGCGCGGCGCGCATGGTGTCGGCCGAGACGTGGCTGAGGTCGACGAGCATGCCCAGCCGGTTCATCTCGCGGACCACCTCCTCGCCGAACCGGGTCAGGCCGCCCGCCGCGGGCTCGTCGGTCGCCGAGTCCGCCCACGGCACGTTGTCGTTGTGGGTGAGCGTCATGTAGCGCACGCCGAGCGCGTACAGGGCGCGCAGCGTCGCGAGCGAGCAGTCGATGCTGTGGCCGCCCTCGGCGCCCATCAGGGAGGCGATCCGGCCCTCCGCGCGGGCCGCCTCCATGTCGTCGGCGGTCAACGCGAGCCGCAGCACGTCGGGGTACCGCTCGGTGAGCCGCCGTACGACGTCGATCTGCTCCAGCGTGGCGCTGACCGCCGCGTCGCCCTGGAGCCGGGAGGGACGTAGACCGACCAGAACTGGCCGCCCACGCCGCCCGCCCGCAGCCGGGGCAGGTCGGTGTGGGTGCGCCCGGTCTGGTCGGCGGCCACGTCCAGCCGGTCGAGGTCGTAGGAGACCTGCTCGCGCAGGGCCCACGGGAGGTCGTTGTGGCCGTCGACGACAGGGTGGCTGGCCAGGAGTTCGCGGGCCCGCGCGAGGAGATCGGTCATCCGGGCATCTTGCAACGCCGCGGGGCGAAGTCACGCCCGTGCGGCGGCCCCGGGCGCCGCGTCACGCGCCCCGGCCGACGTCCGCCGTCACGAGCCGAAGCCGAAGCCGCCCGTCCCTCCGCCTTGGCGCGCAGCCGCTTGCCCTTCTCGGTCGCCTGCTCGTTCAGCTCGTCCTGGAAGTGCCGTACGCGCTCCAGCAGTTCGGCGTCGTGGGCGGCGAGCATACGGACGGCGAGCAGCCCGGCGTTGCGGGCGCCGCCGACCGAGACGGTGGCCACGGGCACCCCGGCGGGCATCTGCACGATCGACAGCAGCGAGTCCATGCCGTCGAGGTACTTCAGCGGCACGGGCACCCGATCACCGGCAGCGGGGTGACGGAGGCGAGCATGCCGGGCAGGTGGGCGGCGCCGCCCGCGCCCGCGATGATCGCCTTAAGGCCGCGTCCGGCCGCGTCCTCGCCGTAGGCGATCATCTCGCGCGGCATGCGGTGCGCGGAGACGACGTCCACCTCGTACGGGACCTCGAACTCGCGCAGGGCCTCGGCGGCGGCCTCCATGACCGGCCAGTCGGAGTCGGAGCCCATGACGATGCCGATCACGGGGCGGGGTCGCGCTGCTCATTCGGTGATGGTCCCTCGCAGGTAGTCGGCGGCGTGGCGGGCGCGCTCGCGCACCGCGTCCAGGTCGTCGCCGTAGGTGGTGACATGGCCGACCTTGCGGCCGGGCTTCACGTCCTTGCCGTACATGTGGATCTTCAGGCCGGGATCGCGCGCCATGCAGTGCAGGTAGCCCTGGTACATGTCGGGGTAGTCGCCGCCGAGGACGTTCGCCATCACCGTCCACGGGGCGCGCGGCCTGGGGTCGCCGAGCGGCAGGTCGAGCACCGCCCGCACGTGGTTGGCGAACTGCGAGGTGACGGCGCCGTCCTGGGTCCAGTGGCCGGAGTTGTGCGGCCGCATCGCCAGCTCGTTGACGAGGATGTGCCCCTCGCGCGTCTCGAACAGCTCGACCGCCAGGTGCCCCACCACGTCCAGCTCCGCCGCGATCCGCAGCGCCAGCTCCTGGGCGCGCGCGGACAGTTCCTCCGACAGGCCGGGCGCGGGGCGATCACCGTGTCGCAGACACCGGCGACCTGGATCGACTCCACGACCGGGTACGCGACGGCCTGGCCATGCGGGGACCGTACGACGTTGGCGGCCAGCTCCCGCGCGAAGTCGACCTTCTCCTCCGCCAGCACGGGCACCCCGCGCGGAACGGCTCGGCCGCCTCCTCGGCGCTGTGCACGACCCACACGCCCTTGCCGTCGTAGCCGCCGCGCACCGTCTTCAGGACGATGGGAAACCCCGGCGCCCTCGGCACCCCGGTGCCCTCGGCCGCGAAGCGCGCGACGTCGGCGGGTCCTCGACGACGCGGTGGCGCGGGCAGGGGCGCCGATCTCCGCAGCCTCGCCCGCATGACGCCCTTGTCCTGGGCGTGCACGAGGGCGGCCGGTCCTGGCCGCACCGCGATGCCGTCCGCCTCCAGTGCGCGCAGGTGCTCGGTGGGGACGTGCTCGTGATCGAAGGTGATCACGTCACAGCCCTGTGCGAAGGCACGAAGGGTGGCCAGATCGCGGTAGTCGCCGATGACGACGTCACCGACGACCTGCGCCGCCGAGTCCTGCGGGTGTCGCTGAGCAGCTTGAACCTGATGCCGAGGGGATGCCCGCCTCGTGGGTCATGCGGGCGAGCTGGCCGCCTCCGACCATGCCGACTACCGGAAATGTCACTCGGCAAGGGTATCCGGCCGCTCCGGCGGCCCTCGGCGCGCTTGGAGGATCCTCCAGGGATCCACACCGGTCCCTTACGCGTCTTCCTGTAGGACGAACGGGCGAGCCCTGGGACGCCTGGTTAGCATGAGTTATGTTCACGACACCGATCCGACGGGACTGAGCGATCACCATGAGTGAACAGCGCACCATGAACTCGCTGCGCGCACAGGTGAAGCGGATGGCCCGCGAGATCGCCAAGTTCGGCGCGGTCGGGGCCGCCGGGCTGCTGGTCAACCTGCTGGTCTTCAACCTCGTCCGGCACGTCACCGACCTGCCCGTGGTGCGCGCGAGCATCGTGGCGACGGTGGTCGCCATCGCGTTCAACTACGTGGGCTTCCGCTACTTCACCTACCGGGACCGGGACAAGAACGGCCGCACCAAGGAACTGAGCCTGTTCCTGCTGTTCAGCGCGATTGGCCTGGTCATCGAGAACGGCGTGCTCTACGCGGCGACGTACGGCTTCGGCTGGGACAGCCCGCTCCAGAGCAACGTGTTCAAGTTCCTGGGCATCGGCATCGCCACCCTCTTCCGGTTCTGGTCCTACCGCAGTTGGGTGTTCCGGGCGCTGCCCGCCCGGGAGGCCGTGGAGACCGCCGAGTCCTTCCTGGCGGGCGGCGGGGCCGAGCGCGCCGAGGTGCGCGCCACCCGCAAGTGACCCGCACCGGACGGGGCCCGCAGTGACCCGCCCGGACGGGCCCACACGTGACCCGCACCGGGCGGGCGCCGCGACGCCTCAGGAGGCGTTCGGCGCCTCCTCGGACCCTCCCGGCTGAGGAACAGCGCGAACACCGGCGGCTGCTGCTGGAGCAGTTCGAGCCGCCCGCCGTCCGCCTCGGCCAGGTCGCGGGCGACCGCGAGGCCGAGCCCGGTGGAGTTGCGGCCGCTGACCGTGCGCTCGAAGACCCGCGCGCCCAGGTCGGGCGCGACCCCGGCCCCTCGTCGGTGACCTCGACGACCGCCTGGTTGCCGGTGACGCGGGTGCGCAGCGCGACCGTACCGCCGCCGTGCATCAGCGAGTTCTCCACCAGCGTCGCGAGCACCTGGGCCACCGCCCCCGGCGTCCCCACCGCCCGCAGCCCCTGCTTGCCCGAGCGCACGATGGCCCGGCCCTCGCTGCGGTAGGCGGGCCGCCACTCCTCGATCTGCTGCTTGACGACCTCGTCGAGGTCGAAGGCGACGGCGGAACCGGTGCGCGGGTCGCGGGAGTTGGTCAGCAGCCGCTGCACCACGTCGGTGAGCCGCTCGACCTGGCCCAGGGCGATCGTCGCCTCCTCCTTCACCGTCTCCGGGTCGTCGGTGAGCGTGATCTCCTCCAGCCGCATCGACAGCGCGGTCAGCGGCGTGCGCAGCTGGTGCGAGGCGTCGGCGGCCAGCCGCCGCTCGGCGGTGAGCATCCGCGCGATGCGCTCGGCGCTGGCGTCCAAAACGTCGGCGACCCGGTCCAGTTCGGGCACGCCGTAGCGGCGGTGGCGCGGGCGCGGGTCGCCGGAGCCGAGCCGCTCGGCGGTCTCGGCGAGGTCGGTGAGCGGGCGGAGAGCCGGTGCGCCTGGCGTACGGCGAGGCCGACGGCAGCCAGCACGGCGAGCAGCGCGACCCCGCGATGATCAGCAGCGTGCGGCCGATCTCGTCGCTCACGGTGGAGCGGGACGCCTCGACCCGTACCGTCTCGTTCTGGTCGCCGTGCAGTTCGGTGTGGATGATGTCGCCCTGGGGCGGGTGCCGATCTCCACCGCCCGCCGCCCGGGGATGGTGATCCTGGCGTACCGCCCCGGCTCGATCTGCTCCCGCAGCACCCTGGGCGTGACCGCCTCGTCGCCCAGCAGCCTGGAGTCGACGATGCTGACCAGCCGCACCGCGTCGGAGTCCACACTCTCCTGGGCGCTGTTCTCGATGGTCCTGGTCTCGACGATGACCAGGGAGATCCCGAAGACCGCGATGACGACGAGCACCACGGCGAGCGTGGAGTTGATCAGACGACGGCGCATGGCCCTACGGTGTCAGCCCCGGTCAGCTTTTCTCGAATCGGAAGCCGACACCGCGGACCGTGGCGATGTAGCGCGGGTTGGCCGCGTCGTCGCCGAGCTTCTTGCGCAGCCAGGAGATGTGCATGTCGAGGGTCTTGGTGGACGACCACCAGGTGGTGTCCCAGACCTCGCGCATCAACTGGTCCCGGGTGACCACCCGGCCCGCGTCCCGCACCAGCACCCGCAGCAGGTCGAACTCCTTGGCGGTGAGCTGCAACTCCTCGTCGCCCATCCACGCGCGGTGCGACTCGACGTCGATGCGCACCCCGTGCGTGGTGGGGCCTGCGCCTGCGTCTCCACGGCGCCCCGGCAGCAGCGCCCGTACCCGGGCGAGGAGTTCGGCGAGCCGGAAGGGCTTGGTCACGTAGTCGTCGGCACCGGCGTCGAGGCCGACGACGGTGTCCACCTCGTCCGCGCGTGCGGTCAGGACGAGCACCGGGAAGCCGTGGCCCTCGGTACGCAGCCGACGGCAGACCTCCAACCCGTCCATCCCCGGCAGGCCCAGGTCGAGGACGAGCAGGTCGACGCCTCCTGGAGACCCGCGTCGAGCGCGGTCGGTCCGTCCTCGCGCACCTCGACCTCGTACCCCTCACGGCGCAGTGCGCGGGCGAGCGGCTCCGAGATGGATGCGTCATCCTCGGCGAGCAGTACTCGGGTCATGAAGTGATGGTAGTCCGCCGCCATGCGGCCCGGACCCGCCGATCTGCCGCATGAGGTGCGCGTACGGCCGCGCACGCCCCCGTGAGCTTTCTCGGGGGTACGGAGTCACCCAGAGCGTGCCGTAAGGTGAAAGCACCCCTAGCACCCTTCCGGGATCTTTGGTGCGAAGACGCGCCGAGGATCCTCGTGGTGTCCGGGCCGGATCCGGCCCGCAGCCCTAGTTTTCGAGGAACCACCATGGCGTCCAGCCTGACGAAGGACGCGACCGCGCGGGCGACCCCGGCACGCGGCGACAGGACCTTCTTCGGCCACCCCGCGGTCTGGCCACTCTCTTCATGACCGAGATGTGGGAGCGGTTCAGCTTCTACGGGATGCGGGCGCTGCTCGTCGTCTACCTCATCTCCGGCGGCCCGGACGCCAAGTCCGGGAGCCAGGGCGGCGGCCTCGGGATGTCCGAGGGCAACGCGGTGGCCATCTACTCGGTGTACCTGGCCATGGTCTACCTGCTCGCCATGCCCGGCGGCTGGTTCGGCGACCGGCTGTGGGGCCGCGCCGCACCGTGGCCGTCGCGGCGGCCGTCATCATGGCCGGGCACCTGGCGCTCGCGGTGCCGGGCCAGGGCATGTTCTTCGTCGGCCTGGCGCTGGTCGCCCTCGGCTCGGGCCTGCTGAAGGCCAACATCTCCACGATGGTCGGCCACCTCTACGACGGCCCGCAGGACCTTCGCAGAGACGGCGGCTTCACCATCTTCTACATGGGCATCAACCTCGGTGCCTTCGCCGCTCCCTGGTCATCGGCACCGTCGGCCAGCAGGTCAGCTGGCACCTGGGTTCGCCCTCGCCGCGCTCGGGATGGCCCTGGGGCTGGCGCAGTTCCTCATCGGCACCCGCCATCTGAGCCCGCGCAGCAGCGTGGTGCCGACCCCGCTGGCCGCCGAGGAGCGCCGCGCCTGGCTGCGCAAGGGCCTGCTGTGGCTGGCCGTCGCGGTGGTCTTCTACGCCGTGGTCACCCTCACCGGCCACTTCACGCTCAACTGGGCGCTGGTCCCGATCACCGTCCTGGGCCTGGCGATCCCGACCGCGGTGCTGGTGCGGATCAAGCGCGACAAGGACCTGTCGCGGACCGAGCAGACCAGGATGAGCGGCTACATCTGGTTCTTCGTGGCCGCCGCGGTGTTCTGGATGATCTACGACCAGGGCGGCTCGACCATGGCCGCGTTCGCCGAGACCAAGACGGCGGACTCGGTGTTCGGGTGCACTTCCCTCGTCGTGGTTCCAGTCGGTGAACCCGCTGTGGGTGATGGCCCTGGCGCCGGTCTTCGCGTGGGCGTGGCTGGCCCTGGCCCGGCGCGGCCGGGAGCCGAACACCACGGTGAAGTTCGGCCTGGCGCTGGTGCTGATCGGCGCCTCGTTCTTCGTGTTCGTCGTGCCGATGGGCCTGGCCTCGGACGGCGCGGCCGTCAGCCCGGCGTGGCTGGTCGGCATCTACATGATCCAGACGATGGGCGAGCTGTGCCTGTCCCCGGTCGGGCTTTCGGTGACCACGAAGATGGCCCCGGCCAAGTACGCCAGCCAGATGATGGGCGTGTGGTTCCTGGCCGTGACGGCGGGCGACTGCGTCACCGGCCTGCTGTCCATCGGGGGCGTCGACCTCGGCGGGGAGGGCGTCGTGGCGCTGGAGGCGACGCTCGCGGTGCTGGCCGGATTCGCGGTGTGGATGTACCGCAGGCGGGTCGTCCAGCTCATGGGCGACGTGCGCTGAGCTGAGCTAGGCGGCCCGGGTCTGATTCCGGCGGCCCCGGTCTGATTCCGGTCGCCGCGTGGCGGGCCCGGCGGCCGGGCGGTGGCCGGATGGGCTCCCGTTCGGCCCCGCTCGGCGTGCGGCGAGCGCGCGGGCGGCCCACGATATGCCCGTGACCGTCATGGGCCGCGTTCTGACCTGCACCGGAGTCTGCTCGGCGCTGCTGGCCGCCAGCGCGTCCGGCGCCCCGCCCCGCGGCCGTGCCCGCGCCCGCGCCGGGTCGCCGGTCGTGCGCACGTACGCGTACGGCGGCCACCCCGGCAGGAGCTGACCGCCTACTGGCGGACGGACCGCCCGGCGCGCGGGCCGTGGTCATCCTGCACGGCGGCTACTGGGCGATGGAGAAGGACTGGAGCGGCTGGTCGCGCAGGCTGGCGAACCGGGGTTCGCCGTCTTCGACGTGGACTACCGCCTGAACAGCGACGCCCGTGGCCCGCCCAGCGCGAGGACACGCTGGCCGCGCTGCGCTGGATCCGGCTGCGCGCGGCGCGGTTCGCGGACGCGCCCGCCCGGCCGGTGCTCTTCGGCTCGTCGGCGGGCGGCCAGGTCGCGACGGCCGCCGCGGCGTACGGGGCCGGGGCCCGCCGGGTGTCCGGTGTGGTCGCGCTGTCGCCGCCCGCCTCGCCGTACCGCGCGTGGCAGGACGGCGGCAAGCCGGGGCGCGGCCCGAGCAGCGCGTCCTGCGGCGCGAGGCGCGGCGGCTGATCGGCTGCGCGCCGGTGCGGCGACACCGCGGGTGCTGGCGTACGTGGCGGGACGCGGTGGTGCGCCACCACGCCTCGGGGCGCGACGACCCGCCGATGTTCCTGGTGCACTCCGCCGTGACTTCGTACCGGTGGCCCACTCGCGCGGGCTGGTGACGGCGGAAGAGGCAGCCGGTATGCCCGCGGGCCGGGCCCGGATCGAGCTGGTGCCCGGGGCGGGCACGGCGGGGCTGCTGAAGCGGCCGGAGGTGGCGGCCGGGGTCGTGGACTGGATCACGGCGCGGTTCGGGAAGCGGCACGGCGGGCGCACGTGAACCCACGCGCCGGGACGGACGCGGGGACTGGTCCGGGAAGGGTGAACCGCGCGGCCGGTGGGCCGTCACGACAGTGAGGTGTCACGGCAGTGAGCCGTCACAGCAGTGAGGTGTCAAAGCCGGTGGGCCGTACGCCGGTTACGAACGCGAAGAGGGAAGGGGAAAGGGCGGAAGGGGCGAAGGGGAAAGTACCGAGGCCGTGGCTCAGGGCGCGGCCAGCTCCGCCCAGACCGTCTTGCCCTCTCCCGTCGCGTTCCGTACGACGCCCCAGTCGAGGCAGAGCCGCTGCACGATGAACATGCCGTGCCCACCGGGACGCCCGCGCGGTGCGGCGTGCGGGGCGCGGGCGTGCCGGAGCCGATGTCCACCACCTCCAGCCGCAACACCTTCGCGTTGCAGCCGACGCGCAGTTCCTGGGGCCGCCCGCGTGCAGACAGGCGTTGGTGACCAGCTCGGAGACGACGAGGAGCACGTCCTCGGCGGCGGCCCGCTGGTCGGCTCCGGCCGCGGGCAGCCAGCCCCAGTCGCGCAGCGCGGCGCGCGTGAAGTCACGGGCGCGGGGACGGCCCGCTGGCGCCGCTCAAGGGCAGGGAACGGAGATCACCGGCAATCGCGGTGGCCGGTGGGGCGTCCGCGGCGGCGCCGCCCGCCTCCGGGCCGCGGTCGCCCGGCGGATGCGGCCGCGTGGTGCTCATCAGCGCTTCACCTCACCGATTCACCGATTCAGGGTCGAGAAATCCTGATCTTTTGACAGCTTCAGCCTGTCTCCTGCCCGACCCGAGCGTGAGAACACCCACTTCTCCGGGATTGGCTCGTGTGACGCAGGCAACTCTTGGATCACGTCCCGGTCATCCACCGGAAACAGGCCGGAAACGGCTACTCGGCCAGCGCCGCGTCCAGCGAATCATGCACCGTGAACACCGCTTCCGCTCCGGTGATCTCGAATACCCGGGCCACCACCGGCTGCATACCGGCCAGATGGACGGCGCCGCCCTCGGCCTCCGCCTTGAGTCGGGCACCGAGCAGCACATTGAGTCCCGTGGAATCACAGAACTCCAGCTTCGAGCAATCGACCACCAGCCGCGGATGTCCGTCTTCGACGCATTTCTCCAACGGCTCACGCAACAGCTCGGCGGTGTGGTGATCCAATTCACCCGCCGGCGTCACGACCGCACTCACGCCGTGGTGCCGAACCTCGACCTGTAGCCGGCCCTGACTGGCTTTGCCGACCATCCCGCGGCCCATGTGAGCACCTCTTCTGGCGTCTCGTTGCTTTCGACTGCGCGAGTACGAACCCTACGCCCTCGAATAGCCCTCCGGTACCCGAACATTTCGCATAGTTCGGCAAATAGGGACAACTTGGACTTGCCTCATCTCGCCGAATGCGGGTAGGGCTAGTAGGGACACATTCGACTTCGGCCCGGCTTTGGAGGCGCCGCACACCGCAGCGCTCGTGATGGCATCGGCAGCCATATGCCGAGAACGATGGAGGACACCCATGTCACCCCGGCTCGACGAACCGCGTACCGAACCCGCGAACGCGACTCGGAACGCTCGCGACGCCGCCGTACCGACCCTCCCGACCGCCCCGGCCGCCCACGACGAACCGTGGGGTACGAGTGCGACGACCACGGAGCCGCGGACTCGGCTCTGGAGGACCTCCGGAGATCCCGCCCTACGACGAGGTGGGCCCGGTCGACGCGAGGGCATTGTCCAAGACCCTTTTCGCCCGGCTCGAAATGCTGGAAGAGGGCACTCACGAATACTCGTATGTCCGCAACACCCTGGTCGAACTGAATCTGGCCCTGGTCAAGTTCGCCGCCGCCCGGTTTCGCACCCGCAGCGAGCCGATGGAGGACATCATCCAGGTCGGCACGATCGGCCTGATCAAGGCGATCGACCGGTTCGAGCTGAGCAGGGTGTGGAGTTCCCCACCTTCGCCATGCCGACGATCGTCGGTGAGATCAAGCGCTTCTTCCGCGACACCAGTTGGTCCGTCCGCGTGCCGAGGCGACTCCAGGAACTGCGGCTCGACCTCGCCAAGGCGGGCGACGAGCTGGCCCAGCGGCTGGACCGCTCCTCACCGTGTCGGAGCTGGCCGAGCGGCTCGGCATCAGCACCGACGAGGTGGTCGAGGGATGGCGGCGAGCAACGCCTACACCGCCAGCTCGCTGGACGCCCAGCCCGAGGAGGACGAGTCCGAGGGCGCGCTCGCGGACCGTATCGGCTACGAGGACCACGGGCTGGAGGGCATCGAGTACGTCGAGTCCCTCAGCCGCTGATCGCGGATCTTCCGGCCCGCGACCGGCAGATACTGTCCCTGCGCTTCGTGGCGAACATGACGCAGTCCGAGATCGGCGAGGAGTTGGGCATCTCCCAGATGCACGTCTCCCGGCTGCTCTCCCGCACGCTCGTCCGGCTCCGCAAGGGCTTCTGGTCGAGGAGTAGACCGGGTATCCGTCGAGGACGACCCGAGCAGAACCGGCAGTACCAGCAGCACCGGCCCGGCGGAACACGTCGGCCACGCACCCGCACCGCCGCTCGGCACACCGCCCGCAGCGGACGGCCAAGGGCCCGCCCCACATCCGAGGGACGGGCCCTTGCTCGTGCCCGGCGGCCCCGGACCGGGCGAGGTGACGGTCCGTCACCACGTGGCGTGGAACTCACGGGCAGCTCCGGGCGTCCTTGGGCATCGGGTACCGGCGGGGCCGGTACGAACGGGGCCCGACATGACCGAGAGAAGTCCGCTGCCACCGCGTCGCTCGACGACCACGCGACGCGTGCCACCGCAGCGATCACCACTGCCGCGTCCGCCGCACCAGCGAGCGGCCGTCCCGACGCCCAGGAACCACTACGTCGTCACCACCGAACGCACCCGCAACGACGTGCTCGTCCTCGACCCGGCGGCCGACTGGTCCACCGGCGCCGCCGTCAGATGGCGCTGGAGCGCCCCGTCGGCGGGGCGCGGTGGGGCGGGCTGTCCGACGTGCGGGTGCGCGCCACCCAGGCGTTCGGCACGGTGGTGCTGGTGGCGGCGGCCGGGGCCGGGTGGCCATGGTCCGCCAGGCCACCAAGCGCATCGTCTGGCAGACGGCGGAGCCGCGGGCGAGTGCCCGCGCGCGGTGGAGCGCATCGCGGGCGGCGTGATCGTCACCGCGAGCAGCGACCCGGGCGGCTGCGGCTGTACGCGGACTCCGCGCACGACACGCCGTTTCGGACCATCGGCCTGGCCGGGGCGCGCGGGCTGCTGTACGACCCGCGACTGAGCTGCCTGTGGGCGCTGGGCGAGGCCCAGTTGCTGCGCTACCGGGTCGTCGGACGCGGCGCCGCGACCCGGCTGTCCCTGGTCGGCGCGGTCGAGGTGAAGGACGGCGGGCAGGATCTGCAACCCGCCTACGAGGACGCGAACGCCCTGTGGTTCACCGACCGTTCCGGGTGTACCGGCTGGACATCCCGACCATGACGCACCAGGAGGTGGCGGCCGTGGGCGCGGTGACCTCGCACGTGAGCCAGCCCAGCGGGGTGCGGGTGCGGATCCGGGACACGGGCGGCGCGCCGCGGCCGGGCGGCTCGCCGACCGTCGAGTTCTGCGACCCGCGCGGGAGCGGCTGCTCACCAGGACCCGGCCGGGCGCCGACTTCTCCCGCGCCCGGCTGTGGACCCCGGCGTTCCACTGAGCGGAGCGGGCGGCGCGCCAGCGGGACGTGTGGCCTGTGGCGCTCAGCCGCGGATTCCGGCCCGCCAGACCGCCGTGACCAGCGGCACCCCGGGCCGGTAGGCGAGGTGGACGTGGGACGGCGCGTCGAGCAGCACCAGGTCGGCGCGAGCGCCGGGCGCGAGGCGGCCCACGTCCTGGCGGCGCAGCGCCGCCGCGCCGCCCGCCGTGGCGGCCCACACCGCCTCGTCCGGCGTCATGCCCATCTCCCGTACGGCGAGGGCGACGCAGAACGGCATCGAACTGGTGAAGGACGAGCCGGGGTTGCAGTCCGGCGACAGGGCGACGGTCGCCCCGCGTCGAGCAGCCGCCGCGCGTCCGGGTAGTCCGAGCGCGTGGAGAACTCGGCGCCGGGCAGCAGGGTCGCGACCGTGCCGCCCTGCGCCAGGGCGTCGACGTCCGCGTCCGTCAGGTGCGTGCAGTGGTCGGCGGAGGCGGCGCCCAGTTCGACGGCGAGTTGGACGCCGGGCCCGTAGGAGAGCTGGTTGGCGTGGATCCGCGGGGTCAGGCCGCGGGCCCGGCCCGCGGTCAGCACCGCCCTGGCCTGGTCGCCGTCGAAGGCGCCCTTCTCGCAGAAGACGTCGATCCAACGGGCGTGCGGCGCGCAGGCGTCGAGCATCGGGCCGGTGACGAGCGCGACGTATCCGGCGGGGTCCTCGGCGAAGTCGGGCGCCACGATGTGCGCGCCGAGGTAGGTGACCTCGTCGGTGTGGGCCGCGGCGATCCGCAGCGAGCGGGCCTCGTCGGCAGTGGTCAGGCCGTAGCCGGACTTGATCTCGATCGTGGTGGTGCCCTGGCGCAGCGCCCGCGCACGTAGCGGGCGGCGTTCGCGTCGAGGGCGGCGTCGGAGGCGGCGCGGGTGGCGGCGACGGTGGTGCGGATGCCGCCCGCCGAGTAACGGCGGCCGGACATCCGGGCGTTGAACTCCTCGGTGCGGTCGCCCGCGAAGACCAGGTGGGAGTGGAGTCGACGAAGCCGGGGAGGACCGCGCGGCCCTCGGCGTCGACCCGGTTGTCAGTGGCGGGTGCTTTGCTTGACGCACCGATCCAGGCGACGCGGTCGCCGTCGATGACGACGGCCGCGTCCTGGAGCAGACCGAGGGGCCTTCGCCGAGGGAGGGTCGTTGGTGACGAGTGTGCCGATGTGGGTGATGGCGGTGGTCGTGGGGGCGTCGTCGGGGGCGTCGGCTCGGAGGTCATCGAGGGGTCGCTCTCCTTCGGCGGGGGCGGCGGGCCCGGTGCGGTCGTGGGGCGGTCGTGAGGGCGATCGTGGGGGCGGTCGGTGGAGGGAGGCGGTCGCGCGGGGTCGCGCGGAACCCGCGGGCGCGGGCCCTGCCGGTACGGGCTCCGCCGGTACGGGGCCCGCTCGTACGGGGCCCGCTGGTACGGGGCCCGCTGGTACGGGGCCCGCTGGTACGGGGCTCGCTGGCGCCGGGGTGTGGTCAGCCGCCGCGTACGGCCGCGATGGACTCGGCCAGCGCGTCGGCCACCCGGGGCACCAGCTGGTGCTCCCCGTCGCGTACGACATGACGGCCGCCGACCACCGTGTGCACGACATCGGCGTTGGTGGCGGCGAAGACCGCGGTCTCGGCGGCCAGCGCCGGGGCTGTCCGGCCGTTCTGACCGAGTCGAGCGCGACGGTGGTGAGGTCGGCGAGCGCGCCGGGCGCGATGCGGCCGACGTCGTCGCCCCAGCCGAGCGCGGCGTGCCCGTCGGCGGTGGCGGCGCGCAGCAACTGGGCCGCGGTCCAGTGGCCGCGCCTGCGGGTGCGCAACCGCTCGTCCAGCTCCATCGCGCGGGCCTCTTCGAGGAGGTCGACGACGGCGTGGCTGTCGCTGCCGAGGCTGAGCGGGGAACCCGCCGCTTGGAGCTCGGCCGCCGGGCCGATGCCGTCCGCGAGGTCACGTTCGGTGGTCGGGCACATGCACACGCCGGTGCCCGAGTCGCCGAGCAGCCGGATGTCGCCGGGCGTCAGGTGGGTGGCGTGGACGGCGGTCGTACGCGGGCCGAGCACGCCGTGGTCGGCGAGCAGGCGGGCGGGGTGAAGCCGTGGGCCTCGACGCAGGCGTCGTTCTCGGCGGTCTGCTCGGACAGGTGGACGTGCAGCGGCGCCCGGCGGCCCTCGGCCCAGGCGGCGACGGTCGCCAGTTCCTCGGCGGGCACGGCGCGCACGGAGTGCACGGCCGCGCCGATCCGGGTGTTGGCGTCGCCCCGAGGGCGTCCGCGCGCTCGGCCCACGCCTTGGCCGTGCCGTCGGAGAAGCGCAGTTGGTGCGGGTCGGGCTCGGCCCCGAAACCGGAGGAGAGATAGCAGGTGTCCAGGAGCGTGATGCGGATCCCGGCCTCGGCCGCGGCGGCGACGAGGGCCTTGCCCATCGCGTTGGGGTCGGCGTAGGGGTGCCGTCGGGGGCGTGGTGGACGTAGTGGAACTCGCCGACGCAGGTGATGCCCGCCAGGGCCATCTCGGCGTAGGCGGCGCGGGCCAGCGCGAAATAGCTGTCCGGGGTGAGGCGGTCGGCGACGTCGTACATCACGGTGCGCCAGGTCCAGAAGCTGCCCCGGCCGCCCGCCCCGGCTCCCCGGATGCCCCGGCTCCGGATGCTCCGGCTCCCCGGATGGTCCGGCTCCCCGGATGCTTCCGCTTGCGTTCCCGCGCCGGGGCTCGCGTTCGCGGCGCCGCGCAGGGCCCGGTGGAAGGCGTGGCTGTGCGCGTTGGCCAGGCCCGGGATCGTGAGGCCACGCAGGGTGACGGAGCCGATGGGCGGGCGGGTGTTCTGGGGTGGACGGCCGTGATCCGACCGGTGATCCGGTCGGTGACCACCGCCACGCCCGGCACGACGGACTCGTCGAGCCAGGCGTGCTCCGCCCAGTAGGTCTGCGCCGTCAGCGACACGCGAGGGCCTCCAGTACGTCGGCCAGTGCGACGACCCCGGCGACGCAGTCGTCCTCGGACGCCGACTCGGCGGGCGAGTGCGAGACGCCGGTGGGGTTCCTTACGAACAGCATCGCGCTCGGAACGGAGGCGGACAAGATTCCGGCGTCGTGCCCCGCCCCGGTGGGCAGCACCGGGGCGCCGCCGAGGACGCCCGCGAGCCGGTCGCGCAGCCCGTGCGCGAACTCCACGACCGGTGTGAACGACTCCCGCTCCACCCGGACCCGTACCCGTCCGGGCGCCGCGCTCGACGGCGGCGCGCTCGATCTCGCCGACGACGGCGGCCAGGGTCTCCTCGTCGGCGGCGCGGGAGTCCAGCCAGCCGCGTACCAGGGAGGCGATGGCGTTGACGCCGTTGGGCTCGACGCTCACCTTGCCGAAGGTGGCCAGCGCCCCGGCGGTCCTGGCCTTCTTACGGGCCGCGAGCACCGTGTTGGCGTAGGTGAGCATGGGGTCCCGGCGGTCCTCGATCCGGGTCGTCCCGGCGTGGTTGGCCTCGCCGTGGAAGTCGAACCGCCAGCGGCCGTGCGGCCAGATCGCGGACGCGACGCCCACCGGGTGCGGGCCCGTGGCCGGGCGTGCGCCACCTGGCGCGCCGCCGTCGGGCGTACGGCCGCCGGGCGTGCGGCCTCCGGACGTGGCGCCGTCGCCGGAGGCCGCCGGTTCCGCCAGCGCGCGGCCCTGCTCGATGTGCAGCTCCACGAACGCGCCGATCCGGGACAGCCGCTCGGGGTCCGGACCGATGGCCTCCGGGTCGTACCCGGCGCGCTCCATCGCCCGCGCCAGGGTGACCCCGTCGGCGTCGCGCAGCGCGCGGCCCGCTCGGGTCGAGTTGCCCGGCGGTGAGCCGGGAGCCGACGCAGGCGAGCCCGAACCGGGCGCCCTCCTCGTCGCCGAAGTTGGTGATCGCCAGCGGCCGGGCGGGGTGGCTCCCGGCGCCGCAGCTCGTCCAGGGCGGCGAAGGCGGAGACGACGCCGAGCGGCCCGTCGTAGGCGCCGCCGTCGGGGACGGAGTCCAGGTGGGAGCCGGTGACGACGGCGTCGGAGGCGGTGGGGTCACCGAGCCAGGCCCACTGGTTGCCGTTGCGGTCCAGCTCGTAGGCGAGCCCGCGTGACTCGGCCTGGGCGCGGAACCAGGCGCGGCAGTCGGCGTCGGCGGCGGTCCAGGCGAAGCGGCGATAGCCGCCGGTGGCCGCCTCACGGCCGATGGGCAGCAGGTCCCGCCACATCTCGTGAAACGACGCCTGGCGGGGCCCGGGCGGGTCCCTCCGGACCGGCCCGCGTGGCGACGCCCCTCGGGGCGGGCCCCTCCAAACCGGGCCCTCCCGTGCCAGGCCCACCCGAACCGGGCCCTCCCGAACCGGGGCCACCCGCGCCGGGCTCTCCCTGCCGGGCCTTCCGCGAGTCGGTCCCTTCCGAACGGACTCCCTCGGAACGGGACCCGGCCAAGCCGGTCTCCTGCGGGCCGGACCCTCCCGAGCCGGACCCTCCCGAGCCGGGCCCCTGCGAACCGTTCACCGCCCGACCAGCCACGTCGCGACCGGAACCAGCCCCATACGCCGCCGAACCGGAACCGGCCCCACCGGCCCCGCCGGGCCGGAACCGGCCGAACCGGCTCCCGCCGGGCCGGAACCGGCCGAACCGGCTCCCGCCGGGCCGGAACCGGCCGAACCGGCTCCCGCCGAACCAGAACCCGCACCATCAGCCCCGCCGAACCGGAACCCTCCCAACCGGAACCGGCCCCACCGGCCCCGCCGAACCGGAACCCGCCGGACCGGAACCGGCCCCACCAGCTCCCGCCGAACCGGAACCCGCCGACCGGAACCGTCCCCGCCAGGGCCCGGGGCCGTCGGCGGGGATCGGTGCGTGGTCGCTCACGCGCGTCACTCGCCCTCCCGCATCGGGACGCGGACGTCCCGGTCCGCGGCGACCGTCTCGGCGGACTCGTACCCGCGTCCACGTGCCGGATCACGCCCATCCCCGGGTCGTTCGTCAGCACGCGGCGGATCTTCTCGCCCGCCAGCTCCGTGCCGTCGGCCACCGTGACCTGCCCGCGTGCAGGGAGCGGCCCATGCCGACGCCGCCGCCGTGGTGGATGGACACCCACGACGCGCCCGACGCGACGTTGACCATGGCGTTCAGCAGCGGCCAGTCGGCGATGGCGTCGGAGCCGTCGCGCATCGCCTCGGTCTCGCGGTACGGGAGGCGACCGAGCCGCAGTCCAGGTGGTCGCGGCCGATCGCGAGCGGGGCCCGCAGCTCACCGCTCGCCACCATGTCGTTGAAGCGCTCGCCCGCCCGGTCGCGCTCGCCGTAGCCGAGCCAGCAGATCCGGGCCGGGAGGCCCTGGAAGTGGACGCGTTCCCCGCCAGCCTGATCCAGCGCGCCAGCGACTCGTTCTCCGGGAAGAGGTCGAGGATCGCCTTGTCGGTGGCGGCGATGTCCCGCGGGTCGCCGGAGAGCGCGGCCCAGCGGAACGGGCCCTTGCCCTCACAGAACAGCGGCCGGATGTAGGCCGGGACGAAGCCGGGGAAGTCGAACGCCCGCTCGTAGCCGTGGAGTCGCGCCTCGCCGCGGATGGAGTTGCCGTAGTCGAAGACCTCGGCGCCCGCGTCCATGAAGCCGACCATCGCCTCGACGTGCCGGGCCATCGACTCCCGCGCGCGCAGCGTGAAGTCGGCGGGCTTCTCGGCCGCGTACGCCGCCATGTCGTCGAAGTCGACGCCGACGGGCAGGTACGCGAGCGGGTCGTGGGCCGACGTCTGGTCGGTGACGATGTCGACAGGCGCGCCCTCGGCGAGCAGCCGCGGCAGCAGTTCGGCGGCGTTCCCCAACAGGCCGATGGAGAGCGGGCGGCGGGCGTCGCGCGCCTCGACGGCCAGCCGCAGCGCCTCCTGCGGCGAGTCGGCCCGTACGTCCAGGTAGCGGTGGTCGATCCGGCGCTCGATGGCGCGCGGGTCGCAGTCGACGCAGATCACGACGCCGTCGTTCATGGTGACCGCGAGGGCTGGGCACCGCCCATGCCGCCGAGCCCGGCGGTGAGGGTGATGGTCCCGGCGAGCGTCCCGCCGAACCGCTTGGCGGCGACGGCCGCGAACGTCTCGTACGTGCCCTGGAGGATGCCCTGCGTGCCGATGTAGATCCACGAACCCGCGGTCATCTGCCCGTACATGGTCAGGCCGAGCGCCTCCAGACGGCGGAACTCGTCCCAGTTCGCCCAGTCCCCGACGAGATTGGAGTTGGCGATCAGCACGCGCGGCGCCCACTCGTGGGTGCGCATCACGCCGACCGGGCGGCCGGACTGGACGAGCATCGTCTCGTCCTGGTCCAGGTGCGCAGCGTGCGGACCATGGCGTCGAAGGAGGCCCAGTCGCGGGCGGCCTTGCCGGTGCCGCCGTAGACGACGAGCCGGTCCGGGTGTTCGGCCACCTCGGGGTCGAGGTTGTTCTGGAGCATCCGCAGGGCGGCCTCCTGCTGCCATCCCTGAGCGCTCAGCTCCGTACCGCGCGGCGCGCGCACGGGTCGCGGTCCTGACATGGGCCGGGCCTCCCTGCCGTCAGTGCAGTCGAGTCGATGGCGGTCGCCGAAGCGACCTGGATCGAGATATTCACATCTTCTCGTTGATGAATAGAGCTAGTCAACAGGGGTCGGCGGGGCATACGGCCCGGCGGACGTTCGCCGCGCGGGGACGCTTGCCCTTGACGCGTACGTCAAGTCGTAACGTCGCCCTCCCGCACATCACCACCCCGTTGCCCCTCGTCGCCCCCATTGCCCTTCCCGAAAGGAGCCCCATGTCCACGTCTCCGCTGCCCGCCACCCACCGCGAGGTGCGGCTCGCCGCCATCTCCGCCGGGCCGCTCCTCCCCGACCACTTCCGGGTCACCGAGGCGCCGCTGCCCGAACCGGGCCCGGACCAGGTGCTCGTGCGCAACCGGCGGATGAGCGTGACCGCCGTGATGCGCCCCTGATCATGGAGCGCCCCGAGAACTTCCGCTGGCGCAACTCCGCAACGAGATCGGCGCGGTGATGAAGGGCCCGCGCTCGGCGAGGTGGTCACCGCCCCGCGGACTCCGGCCTGGCGCCTGGCGATCTCGTACGGCACGGCTTCGGCTGGCGCGAGTACGCGGCCGTCGACGCCGCCGCCGTCCAGCGCGTCGACCCCGAGGCGCTGCCGCACCCGCCGCGCAGCTGTCCCAGGGCTTCACCGCCTGGCTCGGCGTCGTACGCGGCGCCGCGGTGCGGCCCGGTGACACGGTGCTGGTCACGGGCGCGGCGGGCGGTGTCGGGTCGCTGGCCGGGCAGTTCGCGCGGCTGCGCGGCGCGCGCCGGGTCATCGGCACCACCGGCTCCCCGGCGAAGGCGGAGTACCTGGTCGAGGAGTTGGGCTACGACGCGGTCGTGCTGCGCGGCGGCGGCCCAGGCGCCCCGCGAGCACCTTCGAGGAGCGGCTGCGCGAGGCCGCGCCCGACGGCCTCGACGCGGTCTTCGACAACGTCGGCGGCGAGCAGCTCAGCGCCGCCCTCGCCGTCGCCCGCCGCAACGCCCGCTTCGCGCTCATCGGCGCGCTGGCGGGCCAGTTGGCGGGGACGCCATGGAGACGGTGCCGATCAGCCCGTTCGACCTCATCGCGCGCTCCATCACCCTGCGCGGCCTGTCGGGCTACGACCATCGCGACGCCTTCCCGGAGTACGAGCGGGAGTTCGGCGACGCGCTGCGGTCGGCGGCGATCACCATTCCGCATGTGACCCTGCCGGGAATCACCGAAGCCCGCGCGCGCTGTGCGAGTTGGTGGAGGGCCGCCATACGGGGCGGTCCTGGTGGACCTCTGAGGTCCGGTCGGACGGCGGGCCCGCGGCCCGCGGAACGGGGAAGGCGCGTGCGGATCGGTGACGCGGCGGCGGCCGTGGGCATGACGACGAGGGCCCTGCGCTACTACGAGCAGCGCGGCCTGCTCACGGCCCGGCGGACGGCGTCGGGACAGCGCGACTACACCCGCGGGACGTGCGCCACCTGCGGGCGGTGCGCGAACTGCTGGCCGCGGGGCTCACGATCGAGGACGTACGGGCCCTGGTGACGGCCCTCGACGCGCTCCCGCCCGAGGACCGACCGGGGCCGGAGTCACCGCCGAGAGCGGGCGGCACCGGAGTCACCGCCCGAGGACCGGTCAGGGCCGGAGTCACCGCCCGAGCCGGAGGAGCGGCGGACGCTCGCGCCGGTCGGGGCGACCGAGGGGAACAGGCGCTGTGCGAGTTCCCGATGCTGATCGTGCGACGCCGGATGGCGTACCTCGACGAGCGCATCGAGCGCCTGACGAAGCTGCGCGACAGGCTGGCCCAGCAGGTGGGGCGCCCTTGCGCGAGCTGAGCGGCGGCCTGCGGGCCGCCACCCTTCCGGACGAAAGGCGCCAGGAGGCATGGAATACCGGAAAAGCCAGAGAAACCGGAAAGGGCCGGGACACCGCGAAGGCCGGGATCGCCGGATAAACAACGGAAGCCGGAGAAGCCGGAGAAGCCGGAAAGACGGAGCAGGCCGCGGACCACGCGGCCTGCTTTCTTCCTCCTCTTGAGAGTCGCTCTACCCGCCCCCACCCGGCCGTTTACCTGACAGCCACCTTCCGCTCTCATCTCGTTCAGATGTCCCCTTCATCGATCTCTCATCTCTTACCTGTTTCTTACCTGGAGATGACCGCTCCATCGGCATGAAGGGAAGCCATGACCGGCTGGCAGAAGGCAGATGAAGGGGCCTTGCGGGTGGCCAGCAGACTCCACGCGTTCAACCGGTACGAGCTGAAGTACCTCGTCCCGGTGGACCGCGCCGCGGAGATCCGCGACGAGTTGGGCGAGCGCATGGACCGCGACCTGCACAGCCCGGTGGGCGGGTACGGCGTCTGGAGCCTGTACTACGACACGCCTCAACTCCGCTTCTACTGGGAGAAGATCGAGGGCCTGAAGTTCCGCCGCAAGCTGCGGATCCGGCACTACGGCGACCTGGCGACGGTCACGGACGAGACCCCGGTGTGCGTGGAGATCAAGCAGCGCGTCAACCGCGTGACCCAGAAGCGCCGGATCACCCTCCCTACGCCACCGCCCGGCGCCTGTGCGACGAGCGCGAGCTGATCGAGCACTCGGAGAAGGAGGCCGCGTTCGTCAACGAGGTCCTCGAACTCGTCATCCGGCTCGGCCTCCAGCCCACGGCCATCACCGGATACCAGCGCGAGGCGCTCGTCGGCCGGGACCAGGACACCGGGCTGCGGGTCACCTTCGACCGCCGGATCCGCGGCCGGGACCGCGACTTCCACTTCGGCACGGCGGGGCCGAGAACCGCTTCACCATCCCCCGCACATGTCCGTGATGGAGATCAAGGCGAACGAGCGGACGCCGTACTGGATCACCGATCTCGCGGCCAAGCGGAATCTGAACCTGGTCCGGGTGTCCAAGTACGTGCAGAGCATCGAGGCGTTCGGGCTCGCGCCCCGCTCGATCTTCCACGTACGGGAGGAGGACCTGCCTCCGGCACCCGCGCGGGATTCCGCCGCACCGTCCACCCCGGAGCCGAAACGCCGGACACGGCGGACCCGGCAGACACGGCAGACACGGCAGACACGGCAGACACGGCCACCGAGACCACCGGGGCCACCACCCCCACCACCCCACGACCCGTCGCACCACGGAGGCACTCCACTCGTGAACTTCACCACCCAGGACCTGAGCGGCACGTTCAGCGTCACGGACATCGTGCTCGCCATGGCCTTGTCGTTCGTGCTCTCCACGGCGATCGGCTACGTCTACCGCGCGACCCACCGCAACGTGTCCTACAGCCAGTCGTACGTCCAGACGCTGGTGCTCGTCGGCATGATCGTCACGTTGATCATGCTGGTCGTCGGCTCGAACCTGGCTCGCGCCTTCTCCCTGGTCGGCGCGTTGTCCGTGGTGCGTTTCCGAAACGCGGTCAAGGAGACGCGGGACGTCGGCTTCATCTTCCTCGTCATGGCCATCGGCATGGCGTGCGGCGCCCGCTTCTACACCCTCGCCGCCATCGCGGGCGTGGCGATATGCGTACTCGTCTTCGTGATGAGCAAGTTCAACTGGTTCGCGCTCAACGTCCAGCGCCAGGTCGTCAAGGTCCAGGTGCCCGCGGGCGAGGACCACACGCAGGCCATCCAGGACGTCCTGCTGCGCCTGACCGACGAGTTCGAGCTGGTCTCCACCGAGTCGATCCGCGGCGGCGCGCTGACCGAGGTCTTCTACACCGTCCGGCTCAAGAAGGGCCACGAGCCGGGTGAGCTGGTCGCGGCCCTCCAGGAGCGCACCAGCGGGCAGCGCGTCAGCGTGCTGACCGGTTACGACCAGACGGACCTGTGATGGCCCCCGCAAGCGCCTGGCGCATCGCCTTCCGCTGCGGCTGCGCCACCACTGGAAGCCGGTCGCCCTGCTCTGCGCGGGGCTGACCGTGCTGGTGGTGACCCTGGGCGACGCCCGTATCTCACCGTTCGTCACCAGCGCCTCGGCCGAGGACAGCGACGTGATCACGGAGAACCTCACGGGCGCGGTCGACCTCTACGACGAGTCGGCGTCGCACTCGGTGCAACTGGAGTACGACCAGGACGACTTCGACCGGATGATGAAGAAGTTCAAGAAGGACGGTGAGAAGGACTACATCGAGGCCGACGCCACCATCGACGGCACGTTCATCAGCAGCGTGGGCATCCGCCTTAAGGGCAACTCGACGCTGCGGAGCCTGGCGGCGGCGGCCGGGGCGGCGGCCCGGCGGCGGGCCGGGCGGCGACATGCCAGGCGGCGGCATGCCGGGTGGCCAGCAGGGCGGTCCGCCGGGGGCGCGGCACCGGACGGCGCGCAGAACCAGCAGCAGGACGGTACGGGTACGGGCCAGCAGCAGGGCGGTACGGGTACGGGCCAGCAGGGCGGCACGGGCCAGCAGCAGGCGCCCGGCGGCGGCCAGAACGACCAGACTGACCAGAACGGCCAGGCAGGACAGAACGGCCAGGCGGGACAGAACGGCCAGGCAGGGCAGCAGGGCGGGCCCGGGGCGGCGGCGGAGGCGGCGGTTTCAACGTCTCGCTGTCGGCCGACAAGCCCGAGGAGCTGCCGTGGCTCATCAAGATCGACGAGTATGTCGAGGGCCGCGCGTACCAGGGCCTGCAACAGATCTCCGTCCGCCCCGGCAGCGATGAGCAGGTGCCGCTCAACGAGGCGGTCTCGCTCGCGATGATGGACGTGTCCGACCAGCCCACGGAGCGCCACGCGTTCGCCTCCGTGAAGGTCAACAACCGCCCGTCCGTCGCCCGGCTGCTCGTGGAGAACCCCTCGAAGTCGTACGCGGACAACGCGGTCGGCTCGAACGGCGTGCTGTACAAGTCGCTGAGCACCGGCTCCTTCGCGTACCGGGGCGACGACCCGACCGAGTACGAGAAGGACTTCAAGCAGCTCACGAAGAAGGGCAGCCAGGATCTCCAGCCGATCATGAACCTGGTCAAGTGGGCGGAGAAAGCCTCGGACAAGGAGTTCGCGGCGGAACTGGCCGACCACATCGACGTGGAGTCCTTCGCCGAGTACGTCGCGACGCAGAACCTGCTGCTGAACTTCGACGACATGAGCGGCCCCGGCAAGAACTACTACCTCTGGTACGACCTGGGCACCAAGAAGTTCACGGTGCTGGGCTGGGACTTCAACCTCACGCTCAACGGCAGCGCCACGGCCGGTCCTGACGACCAGATCGGCATGGGCATGGGCGGGGCCGCGGCCCCAGCAGCAGGGCCAGAACCAGGGCCAGCAGGGCCAGAATCAGCAGCAAGGCCAGCAGGGCCAGACCCAGAAGCAGGGTCAGACCCAGAAGCTGGAGCCAGGCGAGAAGAACGGCAAGGGCGGCCCCGGCGGCATGTCCGGTCACGTCCTTAAGGAGCGCTTCCTGGAGACGAAGGCGTTCGAGTCCGTGTACCACACGGCGTACCGGAAGCTGTTCCAGAAGTTCTACGGCTCCGGGCGGCGGTCAAGGCGCTCGACTCCGCCATCGCGCAGGCCCACAAGGCGGGCGCGGACACCGCGAAGACCACCTCCGAGGCGAAGACCCTGCGGTCGACGATCACCTCTCGGACCACGGCGCTGAAGAAGAACTCGGTGATCAGCGGTGACTCAAGCAACACCACGGGTGGATCACGCGCACCCTGGGGAGGAGGCTGACAGGAGAGCGGACACGGGAGCGGCGTCCGCGCGCACGGGCGAGGAGATCAGGCCATGGCAACAACGCACCAGAACGGCGTCGCGGAGCCCGGCGCGGACGAGGGCGCGAGCGCCGCGGCCCGGCGCGCGGCGGCGGTGCGCGCCGCCGTGGCGCAGGGCCTGATCTCCCCGACGAGCCCGTGATCGGGCTCCTCGACGTGGCCGGGATCCGCGCCGCCGCGGCCGGTCTGCGGACCGCGTTCGAGGAGGTGGTGCCGCCCGGCACGCCCGTACTGCACGCCTTCGCGGTGAAGGCGTCGCCGCTCGTACCGGTGCTGCGGCTGCTGGCCGAGGAGGGCTGGGCTGCGAGGTGGCCAGCCCCGGCGAGCTGGCCCTCGCGCGGGCGGCGGGCGTGTGGCCCGCGCGTACGGTCCTGGACTCGCCCGCGAAGACCGGTGCCGAGCTGCGCCAGGCCCTCACCCTGGGGATCGCGCTCAACGCCGACAACCCCAGGAGCTGGCGCGGCTCGACGCCCTCGTCGGCTCGGCGCCCACCGCCTCGCCGCTCGGCCTGCGGGTGAACCCGCAGGTCGGCGGCGGCAGCATCGGCGCGACGAGCACGGCGACGGCGACCTCGAAGTTCGGGGTGGCGCTGGGCGACCCGGGCGCGCGCGAGTGGGTCGTGCGGGCCTTCCTCGACCGGCCGTGGCTGACCCGGCTGCACGGCCACGTGGGCTCGCAGGGCTGCCCGCCGGAGCTGATGGCGGCGGGCGTACGGGCGGTGTACGAGCTGGCCGAGGAGATCAACCAGGCCGCGGGCCGCCGACAGGTCGACACCCTCGACATCGGCGGCGGCCTGCCCGTCAACTACGGCTCCGACGCCGTCACGCCCACCTACCGCGACTACACGCGGCTGCTGCACGCCGCCGTCCCCGGCCTGCTGGACGGGCGGTACGGGCTGGTCACCGAGTTCGGCCGGTCGCTGCTCGCCAAGTCCGGCACGGTCCTCGCGCGCGTGGAGTACACGAAGTCGGCGGGCGGCAGACCGATCGCCGTCACGCACGCGGGCGCCCAGCTCGCCACCCGCACCGTCTACGTGCCGGAAGCCTGGCCGCTGCGGGTCGCGGCGTACGAGGCGACTGGGCTGGCCAAGGCCGCGGCTCCCGAGGCGCTCGTGGCGCAGGACGTCGCCGGGCCGTGCTGCTTCGCGGGCGATCTGGTGGCCGAGAACCGCCCCTCCCGCCGCTGGAGGCGGGCGATCTCGTCGGCCTTCTCGACACGGGCGCGTACTACTTCTCCAGCCACTACGCGTACAACAGCCTCCCCGCCCCGGCGTCTACGGCTTCGCGGTCGACGCCGCCGGTGCGGTGCGCTTCGCGACCGTGCGCGCCCCGCAGACCCTGGACGAGATCGTGGCGGAGAGCGGCGGAGAGCAGGGCGGGCGCTTACGGAGCTGCGCCGCTGAGCCCGTCGGTCGTGCGGCTGGTGCTCACCTGGCCGGTG
Organism: Streptomyces sp. M19; assembly: GCA_038070365.1. Classification (GTDB taxonomy): domain Bacteria; phylum Actinomycetota; class Actinomycetes; order Streptomycetales; family Streptomycetaceae; genus Streptomyces. The sequence goes on from JAMYWE010000001.1 coordinate 3,552,726, forward strand.
TTCGTCCGGCCGGTATTCGTCCGACCAGTGTTCATCCGGCCGGTGTTCATCCGGCCCGCGTCGTGCCCGGGGCACGCCGAAGGTCCGCCGGTATTCGCGGCTGAACTGCGACGGGCTCTGATAGCCGACGAGATAGCCGATCTCGGCGACCTCCCCGGCCGGGACAGCAGCAACTCCGCGCCTGCCGCAGCCGGATCTGTTTCTGGAACTGGATCGGTGTCATGGAGGTCGCCGAACGGAAATGCCGGTGGAAGGACGACGCGCTCATTCCCGCCAGTTCGGCGAGATCCGCGACGCGCAGGGGTTCGTCGTAACGTTCCCGAATCCGGCGGATCGCCCGCGAGATATGCGCCAGACTTCCGTCCGCGAGGCCGATCTGCCGTACGAGCGCGCCCTGTTCGCCGGTGATCAGGCGCCACAGGATCTCCCGCTCGATCCCCGGGCCGAGCACCCGCAGATCGTCCGGCCTGTCCAGCATGCGCAGCAGCCGGACGATCGGATCGAGCAAGTCGGCGGTCGCGTCGCTCACCGCGAGCCCGTGGAAGGCGGGGGCCGCGCGACACCGTGACCCGGCCGCGCGACACCGTGGCCCGGCCGGACGACACCGTGGCCCGCCTCCACCGCCTCCAGCAGGAGCGGCGCGATGGCGGTGGGCCGCAGCCCCATGCTGAAGACGACGAACGGTTCCTCGGGGCTCGCCTCCAGCGCCTGGCCGGTGACGGGGAGGTCGACGGAGACGACGACGTACTGACCGGCGCGGTAGTCGTACGGCCTGCCGTTGAGCACCGTACGTTTCACGCCCTGGCCGACGACCGCGAGCGACGGCTCGGCCATCGCGGCGACCGGGGGCGTCGGCTGGTCCACGCGGGTCAGCGCCACTCGGCTGAGCGGGACGCCCTTCGGGGTCCACGTCTCGTGTCGCGCGCCACCGGCGCGTACCGCGCGACACGCGCGCACAGTTCGTCCAGCAGGTCCGGCACGTCCATGACTCAGCCAAGCACGCGGCGGGACGGCGCGGCAAAGCGTGCGGGGTTCCTGGCGAACCTGACAGGATCGTGCATGTCCCCGGCAGGATCTTTCTACCGGTCGTACGGGGTGGCGTGCTGCCATGGGAAGTACGGATTTCCCCGGTGAAAGGCAACGCACGCGATGCGACGCAGAATTTTGGGAGCGACCGGCATATCGGTCAGTGAATTCGCGCTGGGCGCGATGATGTTCGGGCGCCTCGGCAATCCGGATCACGACGACGCGATCCGGATCATCCACCGTGCGATCGACGCCGGTATCAATCTCATCGACACGGCGGACGTCTATTCGGCGGGGAGTCGGAGGAGATCGTCGGCAAGGCCGTCAAGGCGCTCGGAGGACGTCGGGACGACGTCGTCATCGCGACCAAGTTCAGCCGCCCGATGGGCGAGGACCCCAACCGGCGCGGCGGCTCGCGCCGGTGGATCATGCGCGCCGTCGAGGACAGCCTGCGCCGCCTCGGCACCGACCACATCGACCTGTACCAGATGCACCGCCCGGACCACGACACCGATCTCGGCGAAACCCTCGCGGCGCTGTCCGACCTGATCCGGCAGGGCAAGGTGCGCGCCATCGGGTCCTCCACCTTCCCGGCCGAGATGATCGTCGAGGCGCAGTGGGCGGCGCGGGCGCAGGGTCGCACCGCTTCCTGACCGAGCAGCCCATGTACTCCCTCTTCACCCGCAAACTGGAGGCCGCCGTTCTCCCCACGGCCGAGCGCCACGGCATGGGCGTCCTCACCTACAGCCCGCTGAACAGCGGCTGGCTCACGGGGACGGCGGACCCCGCCACCCGCCACCGCGCCTCGCTCATCCCGGCCCGCTACGACGTCTCGTCCCCGGCCGGGCGACGCAAGACGCAGGCCCGGTCCCAACTGTCCGCCCTGGCCGCCGAGGCGGGCATGCCCCTCCCCACCTCGCGACCGCGTTCGCCCGCGCCCACCGGGCCGTCACGTCGGTCCTCATCGGCCCCGTACGCGGGAGCAGTTGGACGACCTCCTCGCGGGCGCCGACGTCGAACTCTCCCCGGACCTCCTCGACCGCATCGACGCGATCGTCCCGCCGGGCACGGACCTGGACCCGGCCGACAACCACGCGGCGGAGCCCCGTCCCTGACGGACGCGCGACGTCGGCGCCGGTGAGCCCATTCACCGGCTGGTGAGCCAGGCGGTCAACCCGGAACCGCCACAGGTGGCGATCACCGTCAGAAGCCGCACGGGCACGCGCTGAACGGTCAGGCGGAATCCACCGCACCGGATGTCGAGGGCGGGAGGCGCGGTCTCGGTACGCATGGTCTGACCCTCCGTCACGTCAAGCTCGCGTGGCCACTGCCATCGCCCTCACAGCGTGCGGCACGTCGTCACTCTCCGCCAGCAAGGAAGGCCGTACTCACCGGAGTTGGGCGTCACGGCGACCGCCACACGCGCCCGTCGGCGCGACTCCACGCTCCGGACTTCCGCCCGTGCCCCGACGCAGGCCCCGCGCCCCGGCGATACGCTTCGACGGCGAGCGGGGTATGAGCAACGAGGGAGGGCGGCTGCCCGGAAGGGTCAACAATGACCGTTATGCCGGTGTTTTACGAAGTGGCGAAGAAGGGTTGCGTGGGGCGATAGACCCGCTGGTCAGCGAGGGTGGTCCCCGCGCATGCGGGTGGTCCCGGACGCGGCGACCCAGACAGCCGCCACCGCCGTGGTCCCCGCGCATGCGGGGTGGTCCCCGGTACATCGACCGGTCCGAGGCACAGCGCCTGTGGTCCACGCACGTGCGGGGTGATCCGTCTACGGCGGTACCACCGCGATCATCATGATGTGGTCCCCGCGCATGCGGGTGGTCCCTCCGTCTCGACCGTGTACCACTTGAGCTGATCGTGGTCCCCGCACACGCGGAGCGGCTCACCGTTCCCCACCCCTAGCTCCGCAACGTCTGCGGCGGTGGGGCCACCCCAGGTGGCTCCACCGCCGCAGACGGGGCAGTTGTCACTCGTGGGCGCTGATCACGCCGCCCGGAGTGAGCACGATCGACCCACCGTTGGCGTCAGAACCGGCGGCATGCCCATCCGCGTCCAGCGTGGCGACCTCGCCGCCCTCGAAGCCGAGGATCTGCGCACGGTAGTGAGAGTCACTGACCTTCGTGACCTTGGCCTCCCAACCACCCGCCAGGTCAAACGTGCCCGGCCCCTGCTGCTCATTGCCCGTCCAGGAGCGGACATCGCCACCCGCCGTCAGCACGACGAACATCCCGTTACCGTCCATCCCGGCGTCCTGCTTGTTCGCCTCCAACTCACCCAGGACATCACCGTCATTGACGATCTTGAGGCTGTAGTGCGCGTCACCAAGCTTGTAGATCTCCGCCGTGCTGCCATCCACCAGGGTCTCGGTGTCGGACGGAGACTCCGAACCGCCCGCGCCATCCGACTTGCCGTCGGCACCAGCGCCGTTGTCGGCGTTGGCATTCGCGTTGGTGTTGGCGTCCGCGCTGGTGTCGCCCTTGCCGTCAGCAGAACCCTGCGAACCCGAAGTCGAGGACTCGGCGGTCGCCGCAGGCTTCGAGCTGGCGTTGTCGTCGGAGCCCGAGCAGGCAGTCAGGCTGAAACCGGCGGCAGCGATCACGACAGCCGCGGCAACACGCAGGAGCGGCGACGAGCAGTACGGGCAGTAGCGGTGGCGTTCATTTCGAGATCCCCAAGTGGCGATCGGAGTCGTTGTCTCCTCGGTACGTCCACCACTCTGGTCGGGGCCGCTACCGCAGGACTGCCGCCCCACTAACTTCCGACTAACGCGTGCGGGGACAGGACGATAGGAGCCCCAACTCGCCTTCCCACAGCCGCACATGGAAGCGCGACTCCACTTCGGTCCCGGCCACCCCGACGCCAGTACGTACACGAAGCGCAGCGCGCGGACACCTTCGACCAGGTCCCACGGTGTCGTCACGGCATACATGCGGCTCAGTGACGTGGGCGGCGGGACGCCCGACCCGGGTCCGGTCAGCCAGGGCCGGTCGGCCAGGAGGAGCCGACGGCCATGAACGGTCAGCCGGGCGTCGGGATGTGACACGACCACCCCGCGCGCGGGACCTGATGAAGATCGGGGTCACGCGGTCGTGATGACGAGCTTTCCGCCCTTGGGCGTGCCATCGCGTTCGAGTTCGGTGAGTGCCGTGATCGCTTCCGTGAGCGGCACCGTGCGGGCGATCGGAATCCGCAGGGTGCCCTGGCCAGCGGCGCGCGCGACCTCCTCGATGTCCTCGGTGACGGGCGGGCCACCAACACCTCGAAGGGCCCGGCAGAGCGGCCCTCGCGAACCGTGCGGGGTGGGGTGAATGCCGACGACGCGCCCGCCGGGCTTCAGCATCTTCTGCGCCCCTTTACCGGGCAGCGTGTCGGCGGTGTCGAGGACGAGGTCGAATCGCCCGCTGAGTGTCGTCGGGTCGAAGTCGAACTCAACGATCGGGTCGATGCCGAGGTCCCGCGCGTCCTGCGCGGCGGTGGCGCGGCAACTGCCTCCTACCGAGGCGCCGCGGGCCAGGGCGATCTGAGCGGCGGCTCGGCCGACTCCGCCAAGGCACCCGTGGACGAAGACGGCTTGCCCCGGTCGCAGCTTCCCTTCTTGGTCATGGCCTGGAAGGCGGTGAGCCCAACGGTCGGGAGGGCGGCGGCTTCTTCGTAGGAGAGATTCGAGGGCTTCTTCACGACGCCCTTCTCATCGGCGAGGACCATCTCGGCGAACGCTCCCGACGCCTTGATCGACGCCCCGCCGAGCACTTCGTCGCCGACGGCGAGCCGGGTGACGTTCTCACCGACCTCCTCGACGACGCCCGAGAAGTCGTACCCCAGCCCGCGCGGAAAGCTCCGCCCGGTCACCATCTTCATGGCGCCGCCGCGGATCCCCAGTCCATCGGATTGGCTGCCGCGGCCCGTACGCGGACCAGGACCTCGCCGGAACCGGGCGCGCCGGCACGAAGTCCTCCAGCCGCATGACCTCGGGGCCGCCGTACTGGTGGTACTGGATGCGCTTCATGGTGACCTCCTTGAGTGATGTCATCTGACGACATCAACCTACACCCTGATGTCACCTGATGACATCACGCGGAGCGACAGACGTGTCATCTGGTGACATCACCTACACTCGCGACATGGGACGGTGGGAGCCTGGGGCCGGTGAGCGACTGCGTGAGGCGGCTCTGTCGCTGTATTTGGAGCGCGGCTTCGAGCAGACGATGGTGGCCGACATCGCCGAACGGGCCGGAGTGACCGCGCGCACCTTCTTCCGGTACTTCGCCGACAAGCGCGAGGTCCTCTTCGACGGCTCGTCCGAGCTGGAGGAGAAGTCGCTGGCCGCCCTGGACGCGGCCCCGGCCACGGCGTCAGCGCTGGATGCCGTCGCGGCCGTGCTCGACACCGTGGCCGAGATGGTGGGCGACAACCGTGAGCTGGCACGAACGCGGCAAACGGTGATCATGGCCAACGCCGATCTGCGTGAACGAGAGCTGATCAAGCTCGCATCCATGTCGGCCGCCCTGGCCGACAGTCTGCGACAGCGAGGTATCGGCGACATCGAGGCCAGCCTGGCCGCCGAGACCGGCATCGCCGTGTTCCGTGTCGCCTTCTCGCGATGGGTCACCGCCGCCGAGGACCACGACTTGCGTGACGTCATCCGCGAGACCCTGGCCCGGCTGCGGACCCTGACCGCCACCGGCTGAACCACCCACCAGCGAGAGACCGCAGTGCCGGGCAGAGACGCGTTCCCCGCACGCGCGGGGTGGCCCCTTCCTGCACGGTCCAGCGCCTCGCCCCGCCGGTGCTCCCCGCACGCGCGGGGATGGTCCCCGCGACATGGAGTGGCCCGCTCCTGACTGGGAGCGCTCCCGCACACGCGGGGCCCCACCACTCGAACCCCACACCCGAAAGCCCAAGCTCAGTGCGGCAAACCCAACTCCCCGCCCTCAGGCCCGCCTGGAAGCGGGACTCCGCTTCTAGTTTGGTCATCAGCTCGGCCACCTCCGGCGGTACGTACGGAGCGACAGGCCCAGCTGTTTGGCCGCTGAGGCGTCCGTGAGGCCCGAGCCGAGGGCCTTGAGGATGGCGCGGCCGTCGGCGTCGAGGTGAGGGGCGTCGCCTCGTAGATACGAGTCGAAATCAATCGCCTTGTCCCAGATCGCCGTGATCAGCGAGTGGACGCCCTCGACCAGGTCCCGCGACGTCGTCACGGTGTACTTGCGGTTGGTGGGGGCGTCCTTACCGGCGAGGATCATCACCTGCCGGTCGATGAGGATCGTCTCGTACGGCAGTGGCGACGCGCTGATCCGGACGTCGCCCCTTCGCCCTGGACCTGCCGCAGTTCCGCTCGGGCCTCCTCCTCCGCGAGCGCCACCGGGCTGAGCAGTTTGCGGATGGCCGGGCGCGGGCGGTCCGCCTCGCGCATCTGCCGCACGACCGCCGCCCTCGCCTCCGGCTGCGCCCAGGTCCGCAGGTCCCGGGCCGCGCACAGGAACTCGGAGCGGATGGCCCCGAAGAGATGACCGGCACGCGCCACCAGCTCCGCGTCCCCTGGACCGAGAACACCTGTTCATTCCGCACCCTCCAGTTTCGCAGGACGGCGCCCGGATGACAGAAGCCTCCCGCCGGTCCCGGGCGCCCCGCGGCAGCGCCCTGGCAGCAAATGGCCACCGCCTCGCCGGGCGTCCCCACCGCGAACACCATGAATCACATGACGAGCAAGACGTTCTCCCTCGGCGGAGACCTCACCATCAACCGCCTCGGCTTCGGCGCGATCGCCTCCCGGCGGGCACCTTCACCGGGCCCGCCCGGTCCCGGAAAACGGCGTCGCGGTGCTCCGCCGCGCCGTCGAGCGGGCGTGAACCACATCGACACCGCCGACTTCTACGCCCGGGAAGCCACCCGCGCGAACGAGCTGATCCGTACGGCCCTGGCCCCTACCGCGACGGCCTGGTGATCGCGACGAAGGTCGGGCCACTGATCGGGGCGGACGGCATGCCCAGCGAGCAGGCGACGCCCGACCAGCTGCGCGGCCTGGTCGAGAAGGACCTGCGCACCCTCGGTCTTGACCGGCTCGACCTGGTCTACCTGCGGGTGGGCGGGATGACCGGGCCGGGCGGCGAGTCGGTCGCCGAGCGGTTCGCGGCGCTGGCCGCGCTGCGCGAGGAAGGGCTGATCCGGCACCTCGGCATCAGCAATGTCGACGCCGCGCAGTTCGCCGAGGCGCGGGCGGTCGCGCCCGTCACCGCCGTACAGAACGACTACGCCGACGACGACGGGCTCCTCGCGGAGTGCGCGGAGGCGGGCATCGCGTACGTGCCGTTCTTCCCGCTCGGCGGCGGCGGGAAGCCGCTCGACACCGAACGGCTCGACAAGGTCGCGGCACGCCTGGGCGCGACGACGGCCCAGGTCGCCATCGCCGCGCTGCTGGCGACGTCACCGTCCGTACTGGCGATTCCGGGCACCGGCTCCTCGACCACCTGGAGGAGAACCTCGCGGCCGGTGACCTCACGCTGAGCGACGAGGACCTGTCCGAGCTGCGCGGCTGACGCGATCGACCGGCTCACGAGGGGTACGACGCGATAACGTCCCCGGTCGGCTCAGCTCCGGTAGTCCCCGCGTACACGGACGGGGTGGTCCCCACTGGAACGCGTACGTCATCGTCGACCAGGCGTGGTCCCCGCACAACGCGGGGTTGGGGTCTCCGTTTCCGGAGGCCCCGCGCGTCAGTACCGCCGGAACCGCATGAGCGCCCGCGCCAGGTCGTGCTGCCACTCCTGGGCCCGCGAGGCGCGGCGGGCGCTGAGTTCGACCTCTTCCGTGGAGCCGTCGCGCAGCATGACGGTGACGTGCAGCCGTGTCCGGCGGACGACGCGGTGCAGGATGTCGGCGATCTCCGGCCAGGAGAACTCGACCTCCGCGCCGCCCTCGTCGAGATCCTCGTCGTTCTCGACCTGGTCCAGTGGCACCCGCGTGCGTGGAGCGTGAGCATCACGCCGTCGGCGTCGACCAGGATGCCGAAGTCCCGGTCCGCGGCGATGAACGCCTCACCGTCCGAAGCCGCCGCCGCTCCGGGCCCCAAGCCGCCGACCCCGGCCCCAGCCCGCCGACCCCGGACCGCCCGCCGACCCCGGACCGCCCGCCGACCCCGGACCGCCCGCCGGTCCCGGACCGCTACCGACCCCGGGCCGCCCACCGGTCCCAGGCCGCCCGGCTGTCCGGCGCCGTCCACGACCGTGGGCAGGTACGGGGCTCGGGCGGACGCGGAGGCAGGGGCGGGAGCGGGGCGGCAGGGCGTAGGACGTCGGCGCCGCCGCCGTACCCGCCAACTCGTCCAAGCGGTCCAGGAGTTGGGCCGCGGTCGGGCGGCGGCCCGGCTCCTTGTCGAGGCAGGACGCCACCACCTCCCGCATCCCGGGCGGGACGGCGCTCAGGTCGGGCGGCTCGTGCACCGAGCGGTACATCAGCCCCATCGGCGTACCGCCCCCGAACGCGCTGCCGCCCGCCGCGGCCACCAGGACCGCGCCCAGCGCGAACACGTCCGCCGCGCCCGTGACATCGGTGCCCATCGCCTGCTCGGGCGCGAGGAAGCCCGGCGTGCCGAAGGCGTGGCCCGTCGCCGTCAGGCGCGTGGACTCGACCGCCCGCGCGATCCCGAAGTCGAGGACGCGCGGCCCGTCGTCGGCCATGATGATGTTGCCCGGCTTCAGGTCGCGGTGGACCAGAGCGCACTGGTGAATGGCCGCCAGCGCCTCGGCCAACGCCGCGGCGAGCGCCGTCAGTTCCCTCGCGTCCATGGGGCCGCGCGCCTGGACGCGCTCGGAGAGCGTCGGCCCCGGTACGTACGCGGTGGCCAGCCAGGGCGGGTTCGCGTCCGGGTCGGCGTCGACGACCTGCGCCGTGTGGAAGCCGCCGACCGCCCGCGCCGCGGTCACCTCGGCACGGAACCGGGCGCGGAAGTCGGGGTCGGCGGCCAGCTCGCCCGCGCGACCTTCACGGCGACCGCGCGCCCCCGCGCGACCGGGCCAGGTACACCGTGCCCATGCCGCCCTCGCCGAGCTTCCGCTCGATCGCGTACGGCCCGATACGGGACGTGTGTTCCGCCCGCTGGCCGTTCTCCTGCCACCCCGTCACGCCCGACTACCCCCGAAATCGTTCGGCAGGATCATCTCATTCCAGGGCTCGCCACGGGCAGGCCCGCCGTGCCACGGGGCCGCTGTTCCCGGGGCCGGGACCTCAGCGGCGCGCGCCCGCCGGCACCCCGCGCGCCCGCGCCGCACCGTGCCGCCCGGGCGGCGTCACCGGCGGCCAGGCCCGTGGTCTGGTAGCCGCGGACCGGCTTGCCCGCCGGGCCCGAGGAGGCGGCCCACTCGGTGCGGACCCACAGCAGGGCGTCGTTCGCGTGCTCCCAGCGGCCGAGCCACAGCGCCTTGCACCACAGGCCCGCGCCCACGCCCGCGAGCAGCATGCCGCCCGCCGCCGGGAGCGCGAAGGACGAGGCGATGGCGACGACGAAGGCCACCAGGAGCCACCAGCGGCGCTGGTGGCGCCAGGCGCGTACGGTCACGGCGCGGTCCTGGAGGAACACCGACTTGCCCGCCCGGGAGGCGGCACGGGCGAAGCCCGCGTAGCGCCTGCGGCGTACGGAGTACGCGAGCGCCGCGGCCACGATGAACAGCACCGCCCCGGCCATGACACCGATCCGGCGGCCGGTGAGCCCGGGTACCAGCACGCCGACGCCCGCCGTCACCACGCCCAGCCACCACAGCCACCCGGCGGGCGCCCGTACGATCACGGCCACCCTCGCCAGCCCATGCGCCCCGCGCCCCACGTCACACCCTCCTCGTATCGACGCCCGCTCAGCGTTCTTCCGGGCGCACTGTAGTGACCCGATCTGAGAAACCCTGAGCAGGTCGGGAAATCCCTGAGCAGGTCGGGAAACCCGCGAAGCGGGCCGCGGCTACTCCACGAACAGCCCCGCGCCGCCGCCTGCGCGTCGAAGTCCTCCAGCCGCGCCTGCCTCCGGCAGCGCGTCGCACATCGCCTCCAGCAGCACCCGCCCCAGCAGCATCGGCGCGCACGCCGTGTCGAAGGCCAGGCCCGTGCCCACCGCCGCCGGGATCAGCAGGTCGCTGTGGCCCGCGACCGGCGCGAACGCGCTGTCGGCGACCGTCACCACCGTCAGCCCGCCACGCGCGCGTACTCCAGCGCCTCGACCACCTCGCGCGGATGGCGCGGCAACGCGAAGCACAGCAGCACCGTGGCGCCCGCGCGCCGCGCCGCGTCGACACGGTCCGCGAGCATCGTGCCGCCCTCGTCGAGCAGCCGTACGTCCGGGTGGACCTTGCGCGCGAAGTACGTGAACCCCGCCGCCTGCGCCGAGGCCGCCCGCAGGCCCAGCACGAGCAGCGGGCGTGAGTCGGCGAGCAGCCGCCCGCGCGCGCCACGGGCTCGGGGTCCGCGAGCGCCGCGGCGAGGTGGCGGAGGTTGTCGATCTCCGCCTGGACCGCCTGCTGGTACTCGTTGTACGCGGTCTCCTCGCCCGCCGTCCGCCCGGTCGGCGCCACCTCGCGCAGGTGCCTGCGCAGCGCCGGGTAGCCGTCGAAGCCGAGCGCGACCGCGAAGCGCGTCACGGACGGCTGGCTGACCCCGGCCAGTTCGGCGAGTTCGACGCTGGAGAGGAACGGCGCGTCCGCCGCGCGCCGCACCATGCAGTGCGCGATCCGCCGCTGTGGGGTCAGCCGGTGCCCCTCGAACAGCTTCTGCAACCGCGCCGCCGCCGGTCCCGAACCGGCGGCAGGGCCTCGCTCCCCGGGCCCGTGCTCACGGCCGCGCCGCCCCGGTCATCCGTACTCATCCCGCCGCCCTCCGGGCTCCGGCCCACGGCCCCGCCCGCTCTGTTCCCGTTCTCGTGCTCGTGCTCGTGCTCGTTCGCGCCCGCGCTCTCGGCCGCGTTCTGGTGCGCGTCATCCGTCATACCTCCGCCAGCCGGTCCAGCAGGCCCGCGGCCACCGCCACGTCCTCCGTCAGCGGCCGGTCCTCCATTCTCGGGTCGAGCGCGGCCACGGCGACGGCGTACGCGTCGGCCGCCGGGAGCCCGGGTCGGCTCCAGTCCGCGCTGGCGCAACGCCCGTACGGCGGCGACCAGTTCACACCCCAGCACCTGACGGTAGGTGTCGGCCACCCGGAGCGTCTGACGGGCCGCCAGCGAGGCGAAACTGGCCTGCTCCTCGACGCCCCGGGAGAGGACGGCGTGGCCGAGGGAGGCCGGGTGGGAGACCGCGCGCATCTCGCCGAGGGCGGCCCCGGCCGCGTACTCCAGGATCATCACGCCGGAGCTGGCGGGCGCGGTGTCGCCGAGGAACGGGCGCAGCCGGGTGAACTCCGGTTCGGAGAGCGCCGCGAGCCGGGCCGTCGACAGCCGCGCGGTCTGGAGCGCGGCGAGCCGGAAGTGGTCGAGGGCGAGCGCGGTGTGGGCGGCGTAGAAGTTGCCGTGGTGGTACGCGGCCGTGTCCTCGACGCTGATCAGCGGGTTCTCGGCCGCCGCGTTGAACTCGACGGTGAGCACCGCCTCCAGCGCGTCGGCCGCGTCCAGCGCCGGGCCGTGGATCTGCGGCAGGCAGCGGAAGCCGTACGGGTCCTGGATCCGGCCCAGCGGCGGCCCGGGCGGGCCGGGGCGCCGAGCAGGGCGCGGACGAGCGCGGCGGCGGCCGTCGAGCCGGGGTGCGGGCGGGCGCGCTGGACGGGTTCGGCGTACGCCTCGTACGAGCCGCCGACCGCGAGCAGGGAGAGCGCGGCGACGGTGAGCGAGGCGGACAGCAGCCGCCGCAGCTCGTCGAGGGCGAGGGCGGACTGGCCGAGGCTGAGGGCGTTGGAGCTGATGAGCGCGAGGGCGTCGTTGGTGTCGAGGGTGACGGGGCGGGGGCGCGCCCGCCCGGGCGGTCTCCCAGGGTGCTCGCCGACGAGCGCGAGACCGGTCTGGGCGAGGGCGGCGAGGTCTCCGGTGCCGACGGACCCGTACTCGTTCACGACCGGGTGGGCGCCCAGCTCCAGCGCCCGGACGAGGGCGGTGACCACCTCGGGCGCAGGCCGGCGCCGCCCGCGAGCAGTTGGTTGGCGCGGACGGCGAGCATGGCGCGCACCTGGCGGGCGGGAGCGGGCGCCGATGGCGCCCGCGTGGCTGCGCAGCAGCCGCAGGCCGTGGCCGTGGTCGACGGCGTCCTCGGTGCGGTTGGCGCCGACGCCGGTGGAGCGGCCGTAGACCCGGCCGCTGGCGGTGAGCCGCCCGGCGGTCTCCCAGGAGCGGGTGGCGCGGGCGAGGGCGGCGGGATCGGGCGGCGCGGGCGGGCCGTGCCGTCGGCGAGGCGTACGACGTCGGCGACGCGCAGCCCGTGCCCGTCCAACGTGACGGTCCGGCCCACCCGGCCACCACCGGACACCCGGCCGTCGCCGGTCACTCGGCCACCACCGGTCACTCGGCCACCACCGGGCACCCGGCCGTCGCCCGAAGCCGGACCCGAGACCGGGCCCGAGACCGGACCCGAAGCCGGGCCCGATGGCGGGCCGAGACCGGACCCGTGCCGAGCACCGGGCTCGCGTCCGGCATCTGAGACACCTTACGGTTCAACCCCTTCCCCTTCCCGCTCTCTTCGCACTTTCTCCCGACCGGCGGCGGGTGTCCCGTCCCATATAGCGAGCAGAAGTAACCCGCGATTAACACCCGCCTATTGACTTCTATTCACACGCCTAAGACTCTGCATGACTATATGCAGGCCGGGCAAGGGCAGCGGATGATCAGGTTCGACGCAGTCAGCAAGCACTATCCGAACGGCACCACCGCCGTGCACGACCTCACCCTCGACCTGCCCGAAGGCGGCGTCACGGTGCTGGTCGGCACCTCGGGTGCGGCAAGACGACCACGCTGCGGATGGTCAACCGCATGGTCGAACCCAGCAGCGGCACGATCCACCTCGCCGGACAGGACATCCGCGAGGCGGACGCCGCCGAACTGCGGCGCGGCATCGGCTACGTGATCCAGCAGGCCGGTCTCTTCCCGCACCGCACCGTCCTCGACAACGTCGCCACCGTGCCGCTGCTGCTCGGCTGGGGCCGCCGCAGGCGCGGGCCCGCGCGGGCGAGCTGCTGGAGCTGGTCGGACTGCCCGCCGAGGCCGCCAAGCGCTACCCGCACCAGCTCTCCGGCGGCCAGCAGCAGCGGGTCGGCGTGGCCCGCGCGCTCGCCGCCGATCCGCCGGTGCTGCTCATGGACGAGCCCTTCGGCGCGGTCGACCCGGTCGTACGCGCCCAGTTGCAGAACGAACTGCTGCGCATCCAGAGCGAGTTGCACAAGACCGTCGTCTTCGTCACGCACGACATCGACGAGGCGGTCCGGCTCGGCGACCGCATCGCGATCTTCCGTACCGGCGGCCACCTCGTGCAGTGCGCGCCCCGGCCGAACTCCTCGCCCGCCCTGCCGACGACTTCGTCGCCGACTTCCTCGGCGCCGAGCGCGAGCTGAAGCTGCTCTCGCTGTCCACCCTCGCGGACGTACCGCAGCAGCCCGCGCCCGCGATACGCGCCGACGAACCGCTGGACCGCGCGGCGGGCGGCCCGGCGGCGGGGCCGGGAACGACGGCCGCTGGCGGCTGGTCACCTCGGCACGCGGCGAACCGCTGGGCTGGCTCGACGCGGACCCGGACGGCGGGCGGGCCCCGGGGCAACGGGCGCCGACGCCCCGCTGCTCCCCTGCGCCGCTGCGCGACACCGACTCGCTGCTGTCCGCGCTGAACGAGTCCATCGCCTCCCTCCGGCATGGTCGTCAGAGTGGACGCCGAGGGCGTACTCACCGGCGTGACCGTACGCGACCGGATCCACGAGCACGCGGGCGCCGCCACGCGGAGGCGGCCCGGGCGCCGTACGGACCGTGCCACCGCTCGGGGAAGATCGCGGGACGTACGGAAGGGGCCGTACCGGGGTGTCTGCGCAGGTGGGGCATCTCCCGGACGGAGTCCGGAGAGAACTCCCGGCCGAGAACCCCATACGGGACCCGGACGGTTTGCCGGACGAGGAGACGCCCCGGGCGGCACCGGCCCACCAACGGACAGCGCGACGCCACCCCGGCGCCGACGCGGCGGTCACCGCCGACGGCGGGACGCCCAGCACAGAACCCGAGAACACGGGCACAGGCACAGGCACAGGCACAGGCACGGGCACGGGCACGGGCACGGTCGCATGACCATCGACTGGGGCTGGTTCCCCGACCACCGGGACGACATGGCCGACCTCACCCTCGACCATCTGTCCACCGCCGTTCCCGCCGTCCTCCTCGGGCTGCTGATCGCCCTGCCGCTGGCCGTCGTCGCCCACCGGGTGCGCCGCTGCGCGGACTGCTCCTGGGCCTGTCCAACGTGCTGTTCACGATCCCTCCCTCGCCCTGTTCGTCCTCCTCCTGCCGGTCACCGGCCTCACCCGCACCACCGCCGTCACCGGCCTGACCGTCTACACCCTCGTCGTGCTGCTCAGGAACACCGTCGAGGGCCTGGACAGCGTCCCCGCCAAGGCCCGCGAGGCGGCCGTCGCGATGGCGCGCGCCCGCTGCGCGTCCTGCTCACCGTCGAGCTGCCGCTCGCCCTGCCCGTGATCATGGCGGGCGTACGGGTGGCCACCGTGATGGCCATCTCCCTGGTCAGCGTGGCCAGTTACATCGGCTACGGCGGCCTGGGCCAGCTGTTCACCGACGGCTTCCAGCGCAACTACCCCACCCCGTGGTCGCCGGGTGGTCCTGACCCTGCTGCTCGCCCTGCTGGCCGACGCGTTCCTCGTCACCGTGCAGTGGCTGTGCACCCCTGGCTGCGGAGGCGTGCCTGACATGCTGCAACTCCTCAAGGACCTGCTGCGCTGGCTGGCCAGCGGCAGCCAGTGGTCGGGCCCCGAGGGCATCGCCACCCGGCTGCTGGAGCACGTCCAGTACTCCGTGCTGTCGACGCTCGTCGCCGCCGCCATCGCGCTCCCCGTCGGCCTGCTGATCGGCCACACCGGGCGTGGCGCGTTCCTCGCCATCAACCTCGCGGGCTTCGGCCGCGCGCTGCCGACGGTCGGCCTGGTCACGCTGGTGTTCCTGGCCAGCGGGCTGAGCATGTGGCCGGTGTACGTGGCGCTGGTCGCGCTCGCGGTCCCGGTCATCGTGACCAACACGTACGCGGGATGGCCGCCGTCGACCCGGAGGTGCGGGACGCCGCGCGCGGCCAGGGCATGCGCGGCCTCCAGGTGCTGTGGCACGTCGAACTGCCGCTGGCGCTGCCCCTGGTGATGACCGGGCTGCGGCTGGCCACCGTGCAGGTCGTGGCCACGGCCACCATCGCCGCGTACGTGAGCTTCGGCGGGCTCGGCCGCTACGTCTTCGACGGGCTCGCCCAGCGCGACCTGGTGCAGGTGCTCGGCGGCGCGGTCCTCGTCGCCGTCCTCGCCATCGCCCTGGACCTGTCCCTGGCGGGCGTGCAGCGCCTGCTGTTCCGCAACCGCCCGCGCCCCACCGTCCCGCGCACTGACGCCCGCGCACCGAGGAGTGTCCATGAACCGCAGGAAGATGCTCGGCGGTCTCGCCGCCGCCGCGTCCTCCCGCCCTCGCCGCGTGCAGCGGCGGCATCACCTCCCTCAAGGACGACGGCGGGTCCGCCGGTGGCGGCGGCAGCAGCGCGGGCGGCCTGGTCGTCGGCACCGCCAACTTCACCGAGAACCAGCTCCTGGGCTACCTGTACGCGGCGGCCCTGCGCGCCGAGGGCGTCAAGGCGAGCGTGCGGCCCAACCTCGGGTCGCGCGAGATCGTCGTCCCGCCCTGCGCCAGGGCGACATCGACGTACTCCCGGAGTACCAGGGCAATCTGCTGCTGCACTTCGACGACACCGCCCGGCAGACCGAGGCCGGGGCGCTCCAGAACGCCCTGACCGTCGCGCTCCCGGCGGGACTTGAGGCCCTGCCGTACGCGGCGGCGGAGGACAAGGACGTCTTCGCCGTCACCCGCGAGACCGCCGACGAGCACGGGCTGCGCAGCCTCGCCGACCTCAGGAGGCTGACGGGCGAGCTGGTCTTCGGCGGCCCGGCCGAGGACAAGAAGCGCGTCGTCGGCCTGGTCGGGCTGAAGTCGGTCTACGGCGTGACGTTCAAGGAGTTCAAGGCGCTCGACGCCTCGGGCCCGCTGGTCAAGGGCGCGCTGAAGAAGGGCGACATCGACGTGGCGAACCTCTTCAGCACCGACCCCGACATCGCCGCCAACGACTGGGTGGTCCTCACCGACCCCGCCTCGCTCGTCCCCGCCCAGCACATCGTGCCGGTGATCCGTACGGCCAAGGCGGACACCGCCGTCCGCAGGGCGCTCGCCCGGCTCGGCGGAGCGCTCACCACCGGCGAACTCGCCCGGCTGAACAAGCTCGTGAGCGTCGACAAGAAGGACCCGGACGACGTGGCGGACGAGTGGGCGTCCGAGCACGGCCTGACCGAGAAGAAGAAGACGAAGAAGAAGTAGCCGACGGTGAGGTAGCCGAGGACGACGACGTAGCCGAGGAAGACGACGTAGCCGACGACGAGGAGCAGCAGCAGCCATGCCCGACCCCTCTCCTCGTGGAGCGCCGCTCGATCGACGTCGTCCCCGACGACGAGCGGCACGGCTCGCCGTTCGGCCAGTTCACGCTCTGGCTGGGCGCCAACCTCCAGATCACCGCCGTCGTCACCGGCGCCCTCGCCGTCGTCCTCGGCGGAAACGCCTTCTGGTCGGTGCTCGGCCTGCTGCTGGGCAACCTGCTCGGCGGCGCGGTGATGGCGCTGCACTCCGCGCAGGGACCACGGCTCGGCCTGCCGCAGATGATCTCCTCGCGCGCCCAGTTCGGGGTGCGCGGGGCGGTCGTCCCGCTGCTGCTGGTGATCGTGATGTACGTCGGGTTCTTCGCCAGCGGCAGCGTCCTGGCCGGTCAGGCGGTGGCCGAGATGGCGCACACCGACGACACCACCGGCATCGTGGCCTTCGCGCTGATCACCGCCGTCACGGCGGCCGTCGGCTACCGGCTGATCCACGCCCTGGGCCGGGTCGCGGGCCTGGTCTGCGCGCTGTCCTTCGTCTACCTCGGCATCCGGCTGCTGGACCGCGCCGACCTCGCCGAGATCTTCCACGACCGCGCCTTCGACTTCCCGCTGTTCCTGCTCGCGGTCTCCCTCGCCGCCTCCTGGCAGCTGGCCTTCGGCCCGTACGTCGCGGACTACTCCCGCTACCTGCCCGCGCCACCTCCCCGCGCCACCTTCTCCTGGACCCTGGCCGGTACGGTCCTCGGCTCCCAGTGGTCGATGACCTTCGGCGCCCTGGCCGCCGCCACGGCGGGCGGGCGTTCGCCGGGGACGAGGTGGGCTACGTCGTCGGGCTCGGCGGCGGCACCGCGCTGGCCACGTCGTTCTTCTCGTTCGTCATCGCGCTGGGAAGCTGACCATCAACGTGCTCAACACCTACGGCGGCTTCATGTCGATGGTCACCGGCGTCAGCGGCTTCCGCCGCCGCCACACCTCTCCCCGGCGGCCGGGCCGCCTACATCGCGGTCATCATGGCCGCGGGCACCACGGTCGCCCTCCTCGGCAAGGACAGCTTCCTGTCCTCCTTCGGCGACTTCCTGCTCTTCCTGCTGGCCGCGTTCACCCCGTGGTCGGCGATCAACCTCGTCGACTACTACCTGATCGCCAAGGAGCGCTACGACATCCCGGCCCTCGCCGACCCTCCGGCCGCTACGGCGCCTGGCGCTGGCGCGCCCTCCTCACCTACGGCGTCGGCCTCCTGGCCCAACTCCCTTCCTCGCCACCACCTTCTACACCGGCCCCTCGTGGACGACCTGGGCGGCGCGGACATCTCCTGGCTCGTCGGCCTCGCCGTCCCGGCGGCCCTGTACGCGGCCCTGTCCCGAGGCGACTCCGCCCACGTCCCGCCCCACATGATCCTCCCGGCCCCGGACCCGGCCCCGGATCCGGACCACCACACCTGACCGCCCCGGGTCGGCCCTCAGAAACCGGACCCCGCCAGCAGCCCCGAATCCGCGCCCGCATCCCGACCGCCCGCGGATCGTCGTCAAGGGATTCCCCGTCCGACTTACCCGATTCACGGAAACGCTGTCGCGGATCAGGTTTCCAGAAATCACGGCCGTCGTCCGACCTCTGGCGTTTCCGGAAACCGAGCTTATCGCTCCGGGAAATCGAGCTTATTGCTGCGGCCGTCGAGGCTAAGCATCCGGGATATTCGGAGCATCCGGGATATCCGGCTTCGCGGCGCTCAAGGTGTTTGCCGGGAGAATGACCACCCGCTCGTCCGGCGCGACACTGACCCCGTCAGAAGTCGCGATCGGTACGCGTCGGTGAGATCCCGGCCGATCACCGCGATGTCGCCGTTGTCGAGTTGCCAGATGTCCGGGCAGTCGTCCCGGTCGCTCGTGACTCCGAGTTCTTTCGGCGATTTACCTAAACGACGGGCGAACGAAGCGGTGGGATCCGCATCCCATGGACGGTTCATCATCACCTCCGGCCAATGACCATCTCTGCCGTTCGGATATACGAACAGCGTTGACCGAGTGTATAACTGACGGTCACTCAGCACAATGAAGGTCGAACGCGGGCGGAGTACGGAAAACGACCGGAAATCCCCTTGTCGCATACGTGTTCCGCCCGGTCCCGGCGGTCACAGCGGGGCAGGAGCTTCTTCTGCGGCTTGCCCATGGCGTTGCGCGGCAGCGCCTCAAGGAAGCGCACGTGGCGCGGGCGCTTGTGGGCGGACAGGTGCCCGGCGACGAAGTCGATGAGGTCCTTCTCGGCGACGCCGTCGGCCACGACGTACGCCACGATCTGCTGGCCCAGATCCTCGTGCGGCGCGCCGACCACCGCGGCCTCGCGGACCGCCGGGTGGTCCAGCAGCGCGTTCTCCACCTCGCCCGCGCCGATCCGGTAGCCGCCGGACTTGATCATGTCCGTGGAGGCCCGGCCGACGATCCGGTGGAAGCCGTCCGGCTCGACCGTGGCGATGTCGCCGGTGCGGAACCACCCGTCGTCGGTGTACGAGGCGGCCGTGGCCTCCGGGCGGCCCAGGTAGCCGTCGAAGAGGGTGGGGCCGGTCAGCTGCAACTCCCCGATCTCCGCGCCCTCCTCGGCCACGATCCGCGTCCGGATGCCGGACAGCGGCAGCCCACCGAGCCCGGTCGCCGCTCCCCGTCGGCGCGGGTGCTCACCGTGATGAGCGACTCGGTCATGCCGTACCGCTCCACCGGCCGCTGCCCGGTCAGCTCCTCCACGCGCCGGAACACCGGCGCGGGCAGCGCGCGCTGCCGGAGACCAGCAGCCGCGCCCGGCCAGCGCGCGGGCCGCGGTGGCGTCCTGCGCCACCCGGTTCCAGACCGTCGGCACCCCGAAGTACAGGCTGCCGCCCGCCGCCGCGTACGCCGCGGGCGTGGGCTTGCCGGTGTGCACCAGGCGGCTGCCCGTGCGCAGCGCCCCAGCACCCGAGCACAAGACCGTGCACGTGGAACAGCGGCAGCCCGTGCACCAGCGTGTCCTGGTCCGTCCACGCCCACGCGTCGGCCAGCGCGTCCAGGTCGGCCGCCACCGCGCGCCGCGAGATGAGCGCCCCTTGGGCGCGCCCGTCGTCCCGGAGGTGTACAGCACGAACGCCGTCGCGTCCGGGTCCGGCTCCGCCCGCTCCACACGGCGCGTTCGGCCGGGTCCACCGGTACGCACTCCACCGGGGCCCCGTCCTCCCCGGCCAGCAGCAGCGCCGCGCCGGAGTCGCGCAGGATGTGGTCCCGCTCGGCGGGCCGGAGTCCGGCGGTACGGGCACCACCGGCACCCCGGCCAGCAGGGCGCCGACCACCGCGACCACCGTCTCCAGCGTCGGGGTGGCCCGTACGGCCACCATGGGCGCCCCGGCCACCCGGGCCGCGACCGCCGCCGCCGCGCCGAACAGGTCCTCCCGCGAGGACGCGCGCCCTGCGACGGTCAGCGCGTCGGGGCGTCGCTCCCGGAGGACTTCAGCAGAGGTCCGGTCACTGGCTGCTCCTGGTGGCTCGGGGTGCCGTCGGCACCGGTCAGGTTCCGGGGATATCCCTACCGACAAGGGCCCCCGCCGACCGTACCTTCGTCACCATGGACGCCCGCGACCCCGAGCTGAAGAAAGAACTCGACGCCATCGTGCAGACCCGCAAGGAGCTGGGGCCCGAGTACGAGTCGGAGTTGGTCGACGCCTTCCTGGAGAAGGTCGAGCAGCACTTCGACAACGCCGCCGACCGGCACGTACGACGACAGTTGGCCGAGCAGCAGATGACAGCCGCGCGGCGGCCGACCGCTGGCTCCCCGCCCACCCGCCGGGGCCGACGGCCTGGGCGTCGGCGAGCGGTTCGGCTTCGTCGCGGTCTCGCTGGTGCTGGCGATCCCGCTGTCCGCCATCGCCGTCGTCAACGCGGACCTGCCCGGCCTGCTCGTCGCGTGGGGCGGCATCTTCGGGTCAACGCGGTGCACGCGGTGGGCGGCTTCTCGTGGTTCCGCCGCCGGAAGTCCGGCGACACCTGAACCGGGCCGGGGCCACGGCGGGGACCGGGGCCAGGGCCGGGATGAGGGGATTGAGACGCGGGAACTGCCGCACCCCGGTGCGGAGCACCAGGGCGGGACGACGGCAGTTCCCGCGTGGGACGCGAGCCGGTCAGGCCGGGCCTCGCGTCCGGGCGACCGTGGAGGTCCGGGAGCCGCTCCGGAGGTCCGTGTCGCCGCACTTGGGTGTCGGTGTCGTCCTTTCCGACGCCCACCAATCTGCCGGACTCGTGTTAAGTCCGTGCTGCGTGCGCGTGACACGTGCGTACCACTTACCGGAAGCCGAGAAGGCCGGTCGCGGTCGCACCCGCGCGAGGCCCCGGTCACGCCCGCCCGGGGCCCGCGCTCGCACCCGGACGCGGGCGTCCACACGGACGCCCGCGCGCGAACGCCCGTCAGGACTGCGCGAGGTAGGCCAGCAGGTCCTGCCTGCTCACCACGCCCGTGGGGCGGCCGTCGACCAGGACGATGGCCGCGTCGGCACCGCCGAGCACCGCCATCAGGTCCTCGACCGGCTCGCCGGAGCCGACGTGCGGCAGCGGCGGGCTCATGTGCTTGTCCAGCGGGTCGTCGAGGGAGGCCCGCTGCGCGAAGAGCGCGTCGAGCAGGTCGCGTTCGACGACGGAGCCGATGACCTCCGCGGCCATGACGTCGGGGTGCCCGGCGCCGGGCTTGACGATGGGCATCTGCGAGACGCCGTACTCGCGCAGCACGTCGATGGCCTCGCCGACGGTCTCGTCCGGGTGCATGTGGACGAGGGTGGGCAGGCCGCCCTCCTTCCCCTTGAGGACGTCGCCGACGCGGACGGCGGGGCCGTCCTCCTCCAGGAAGCCGTAGTCGGCCATCCACTCGTCGTTGAAGATCTTCGACAGGTAGCCGCGACCGCCGTCGGGCAGCAGGACCACCACCACGTCGTCGGGGCCGAGCCCCTCGGCGACGCGCAGGGCGCCGACGACGGCCATCCCGCAGGACCCGCCGACGAGCAGCCCCTCCTCCTTGGCCAGACGCCGCGTCATCTGGAAGGCGTCCTTGTCGGAGACGGGCACGATGGCGTCGGCCACGTCACGGTCGTAGGCGTCGGGCCAGAAGTCCTCGCCGACGCCCTCGATGAGATACGGGCGACCCGTGCCGCCCGAGTACACCGAGCCCTCGGGGTCGGCGCCGATGACCTGGACGCGGCCGTCGCTGGCGTCCTTGAGGTAGCGGCCGGTGCCGCTGATGGTGCCGCCGGTGCCGACGCCCGCGACGAAGTGGGTGATCTTCCCTCCGTCTGCTCCCACAGCTCGGGTCCGGTGCTCTCGTAGTGGGAGAGCGGGTTGTTGGGGTTGCTGTACTGGTCGGGCTTCCAGGCGCCGGGGGTCTCGCGTACGAGACGGTCGGAGACGTTGTAGTACGAGTCGGGGTGCTCGGGGTCGACGGCGGTCGGGCAGACCACCACCTCGGCGCCGTAGGCCCGCAGGACGTTGATCTTGTCCGTGGAGACCTTGTCGGGGCAGACGAAGACGCACTTGTAGCCCTTGCGCTGGGCGACCATCGCGAGCCCGACGCCGGTGTTGCCGGAGGTGGGCTCCACGATGGTGCCGCCGGGCTTCAGCTCTCCCGAGCGTTCGGCGGCCTCGATCATCCGCACGGCGATACGGTCCTTGACCGAGCCTCCGGGTTGAAGTATTCGACCTTGGCCAGGACGGTGGCCCGGATGCCCTCGGTGACGCTGTTGAGCTTGACCAACGGGGTCTTGCCGACCAGCTCGATCATCGATTCGAAGTACTGCACGCCTGCTCCAGGTCCGGTGTTCCGCGGGATCTCCGCGGTCAGGAGGCCCGCCATGCGGGCCCGTGGCCGCCGCGCGGGCCCGTACCGCCAGCTTAAGACGGACACCACCCTCCGACCGGGTGCGTTGGGAGAGGCCCGGCTCCGGGCAACAGGTCTTAGGAGACGTACGAAGGAGTACGGGCGGTCGACGGAAGGCGGGCTGGTCCATGTCGATGTCGAGGGCGCGGGTCGCGCGGCGGATCGCCGCCGCGGCGGCCTACGGGGCGGCGGGGTCGGGCTGGTGGGCGGCATGACGGCAATGCTGCTGCTGACGGAGGTGTCGCTGGCGAAGCGGGTCATCGGTGAGCCGGAGGCGCCACCGTCGAGCGCGGACGGCCGGTACGGCTTCGCGTTCGCCCGCCGCACCGGCCAGCCCCGCTGCGCCTGGCCTTCCTCGGCGACTCGACGGCGGCCGGGCAGGGCGTACGGCGCCCGAGCCAGACCCGGGCGCGCTGCTCGCCTCGGGGCTCGCGGCGGTCGCCGAACGCCCCGTGGACCTGCGGAACGTGGCGCGCCCGGGGGCGCGCTCGGACGATCTGGCGCGCCAGGTGGACCTGGCGCTCGGCGTCCCGTCCGGGCGGGAGCCGGACGGGACGGTCGAGGAGCCGGTCGGCGCGGCCGGGGAGCCGGTCGGCACGGGCGCGCACCGGGCGGACACGGCAGCACACGGGGCCGCGCCCGTCCCCGAGGACCCAGCCGTATCCGAGGACGCGGCCGTCCTCGCAGATCCAGCTTCCCTCGAAGATCCAGCTGCCCTCGAAGACCCAGCCGCCCCGAGCCACCCGACATCTGCGTGATCATGATCGGCGCGAACGACGTCACGCACCGGCTGCCGCCCGCCCAGTCCGTACGGCTGCTGTCCGAGGCGGTGCGGCGGCTGCGCGCGGCGGGCTGCGAGGTGGTGGTGGGCACCTGCCCCGACCTCGGCACCATCGAGCCGGTGTACCAGCCGCTGCGCTGGGTCGCCCGGCGGCTGAGCCGCCAGCTGGCGGCGGCCCAGACGATCGCGGTGGTCGAGCAGGGCGGGCGGACGGTCTCGCTGGGCGCCCTGCTGGGCCGGAGTTCGCGGCGCGTCCCCGGGAGCTGTTCAGCCCGGACTCGTACCACCCGTCGGCGGAGGGTACGCGACGGCGGCCATGGCGATGCTGCCGACGGTCTGCTCCGCGCTGGACCTGTGGCCCGAGGCGATGCCGGAGCCCGCGCACGGCGAGGAGCTGCTGCCGGTGGCGAAGGCGGCGGCGCGGGCGGCGTCCCAGGGCGGTACGGAGGTGACGGCGGCCCGTGGTCCGTGGGCGCGGCTGCTGCGCCACCACCACCGCCACGAGGCGGCCGAGGACGCGCTGGAGGAGGCGGGCGCGGAGCCGGGCGAGGAAGCGGGCGGGAGGCGGGCGCGGAGCCGGGCGGGGCGCCGCCGCGGACGCCGCCACGGCGCAACCGGCCCACCCGCAGTAGGCTGGGCCACCGGCACCTGAGCAAGCGCTTAGAAAGAGTCCGGCGTCACAGTACCGATGCCGTGACCCGGGCGGTACGGACGGGTAACTTCCTCGAAGCCGTGCCCGCCGTACCGACCGGGCCGCCCGTGCCCGCCGGACCCGTCGTGCCGCCGCCGTGCCGTCCACCCCTTGGAGCCGTGATGCCCGAAGCCGTGATCGTCTCTGCCGCCCGTTCCCCATCGGCCGGGCCTTCAAGGGCTCGCTGAAGGACCTGCGCCCCGACGACCTGACCGCGGAGATCATCAGGACGGCGCTGGCCAAGGTGCCGGAGCTGGACCCGCGGGACATCGACGACCTGATGCTGGGCTGCGGCCTGCCGGGCGGCGAGCAGGGCCACAACCTGGGCCGGGTCGTCGCCGTGCAGATGGGCATGGACCACCTCCCGGCCTGCACCATCACCCGCTACTGCTCCTCCTCGCTCCAGACCTCCCGGATGGCCTTCCACGCCATCAAGGCGGGCGAGGGCGACGTCTTCCTCTCGGCGGGCGTCGAGATGGTCTCGCGCAGCGTGAAGGGCACCTCCGACGGGCTCCCGGACACCCACAACCCGCTCTTCGCCGACGCCGAGGCCCGTACGGCGGCCCGCGCGGAGCAGGCGGGCACGGACTGGTACGACCCGCGCGAGGACGCGCAGCTGCCCGACGTCTACATCGCGATGGGCCAGACCGCCGAGAACCTCGCCCGACTGAAGGGCATCGGCCGCCAGGAGATGGACGAGTTCGGCGTACGGTCGCAGAACCTCGCCGAGGAGGCCCTGAAGAACGGGTTCTGGGAGCGCGAGATCACCCCGGTGACCACCCGGACGGCACGGTCGTCGCCAGGACGACGGGCCGCGCCCCGGCACGACCCTGGAGGGCGTCCAGGGCCTCAAGCCCGTCTTCCGCCCCGACGGCCTGGTCACGGCGGGCAACTGCTGTCCGCTCAACGACGGCGCCGCCGCGCTCGTGATCATGTCGGACACCAAGGCGCGCGAGCTGGGCATCACTCCGCTCGCCCGGATCGTGTCCACCGGCGTCTCCGCGCTCTCCCCGAGATCATGGGGTACGGCCCGGTCGAGGCGTCCCAGCAGGCGCTGGCCCGCGCCGGGATGGCGATCGGCGACATCGACCTGGTGGAGATCAACGAGGCGTTCGCCGCGCAGGTCATCCCGTCCTACCAGGGCCTGGGCATCGACCTGGACCGGCTGAACGTCAACGGCGGGGCCATCGCCGTCGGTCACCCCTTCGGTATGACGGGGCCCGGATCACCGGCACGCTGATCAACTCCTCCAGTTCCACGACAAGCAGTTCGGCCTGGAGACGATGTGCGTGGGCGGCGGCCAGGGCATGGCGATGGTGATCGAGCGGCTGAGCTGAGCCGGACCCCGCTTCGTCACGCTCAGAAGCGCTTCCGGTCCACAGCGCAAGACCGCACCAGTCGTGACCTAATCTCCCCAGGATGTGACCAACGCCTGGGGAGCGTCGTTACGCAGGTCAGTTCGGTCACGGGCCGAACGTCCCGGCCCAAATACCTGTCCACCTGGTGACGTTATGCACTGACACAGGGCAGCGGCACACGCCAAGCTGAGGTAGGAATTCGGGGATCGACAGCAACGGGAGTACGTCAGTGAGCGTCATGTCTCTTGCCCTCGTGCTGGCCGCGGCGTCCGCCACGGCCCTGGCGCGGCCGCCCTGATCACCACTCGTGGCCTGCGCCGCCAGATCGCCGACCTCCGTACGGAGCTGACGGCCACCGTGCCCGCTTCCGGCGCCCCGCGTCCGCCACCGCCGCCCACGCGGCCGACGGCACCGCGGGCCGCGGCCGGAGGAGGCCACGGTGCCCACGGCCCGTACCACCCCAGCGCCGAGATACGCGCCGCTGTCGCCGACGCCCTGGCCGAGGAGCGCGAGCGCGAGCTGGCCGAGGCGCGGGCCTTCTGGGCCGCGCAGGAGGCCCGGGACACCGCGGCGCGTCCGACGCGCACTCGCTGTTCGGCGGGCTGACCGGCTTCGGCGACGACCCCGGCTTCGACGGCCTGTCGTACGTACCGCGCCAGGCGGACCTGGTCGGGCTCGACCACGCCGCGCCGCTCGGTGGCGAGACCCCGGCCGAGGGCCAGGACCCGATGGCCGAGCTGGACATGGACATCGAGGTCGAGGTGGAGATCGAGACCGGCCCGGATCCGGAGTCCGAGGCGGCCGAGTCGCCCGAGCTGGCCGCCGCGCGCCGCCGCCACCCTCGCACCCGGACTTCGTCCCCGGCGCCCCGTCGCCGACCACGAGCGGACGGTGACCCGGCTCACGGAGCTGGCCGACGCCCGTACGCCGCTGGCCGACGTGCGGCCGGGGCCGCTGGGCACCCTGGACGTGTACGTGTTCGCCGACGGCACGACGATCTGCATGACCCGGGCCACCGCGAGACCTCCGAGCGGCTGACGGAGGCACTGCGGGCGGGCACCGCGCCGGTGCTGCTGGGCGGTTCCGGGGTCTCCGGCGCGTACGCCCTGACGTTCGGCTGCGGCGCGGAGAGCGTGTACGTGCTCGCCGACCGCGTCATCGCCTCG
The DNA here is from genome assembly GCA_038070365.1 of Streptomyces sp. M19. Lineage (GTDB taxonomy): Bacteria > Actinomycetota > Actinomycetes > Streptomycetales > Streptomycetaceae > Streptomyces. The sequence goes on from JAMYWE010000001.1 coordinate 3,579,188, forward strand.
CTGTAATCCCGGCCATCCCGGCCATCGCGGTCATCCCGCGCGCCGACACACCGCCCACGGCCCCGTACGACCGACGGGTCCGGCCTGTGACAGGCCGGACCCGTTCGCCGTGCGGGCCGCCGCCACCGCCGGGCCGTCAGCCCCGGACGCGTTCCTCCGCCGCCTCGACGAGAGCCACCGCGGACGCCGTCCGCTCCGCCACCGTCTCCGCCGCCACCGGCTCCGTCCCGACTCCGCCGCCTCCGTCACCTCCGCGCGCCCCAGCGCGTGCGCCAGATCGTGGCCCGCGACCGCGAGCTGGTCCGCGACGGCGAACAACCCCACGTCGGGCATGATCAGCGGCTCGTCGCCGGGCTGCTCGACGCTGCGCGCGGGCCGCCAACTCCTGGCCAGCGCGAGACCTTCGGCCGCGGCCCCGTTCCGCAGCCGGGACTGGGGAGCGCGCGCAGCCGGTCGGCGAGCCGGTCGACAGCCGTCAGCAGGGGCTGGCATCATCCATGCGCCGAGCGTACGGGGCCCTCTCGGACTGTTGCCAACAGGCGAACACTCAGGCACGGTGACCTGAAGGACCAAGACTGGGCCGCTGATGCGGCTACAGCAACGGACTGCGTCCGGAGGCGCCGATGTCCCAAGTCTTCTCCGAAGAGACCCACCAGAACCTGCTCTCCCGAATCCCTCACTGCACCGGCCGTGAAGTCGCCGACTGGCTGCGCACGGTGGACGAAGGACCCGCTCTCTTCCGTTTCGAGGAGAAGGTCAGCTGGCTGCGCGGTGAACACCAGCTCGCGTACGGCCACGCGAAAGCGATCATCCACGAACACGACTTGAGGCGAGCCGCGCGCAAGTTCGCGTAGCGGGACGCAAGGCGCGTCCTCGCCCGACGGGACACGACAACGACGAAGGGCCCGCGGGAGCAAGTGCTCCCGCGGGCCCTTCCGCCGTGCCGTGGACCGGGCACCGTCAACCGGTGCGCCGCGCGAGCCGTGCGGCCCGCCCGGCCCGGTCAGTCCCTGAAGATGGCGATCAGCCGCAGCAGCTCCAGGTAGATCCACACCAGCGACAGCGTGAGGCCGAACGCGGCCAGCCACGACTCCTCACGCGGGCGCCGTACCGCACGCCGTCCTCGATCTGCTTGAAGTCCATGGCCAGGAACGCGGCGCCGAGCACCACGCCGATCAGGCCGAAGACGATGCCCATGCCGCCGCTGCGGAAGCCGAGGCCGTCCCCGCCGCCGAAGGCGGCGAACAGCAGGTTGACCGCCATGAGCAGCAGGAAGCCGATCGCGGCCGCCAGCACGAACCGCTGGAAGCGGGCGTTGACCCGGATCAGCCGGGTCTTGTACGCGACCAGGACACCGATGAACACCGCCACCGTGCCGAGCACCGCCTGCATCGGGATGCCGGACCAGCGCTCGTTGTACGCCTGGCTGATCACGCCGAGGAACAGGCCCTCGAAGACCGCGTACGACATGATCAGCGCGGGCGACGCCTTGCGCTTGAACGACTGCACGAGGCCCAGCACCATCGCCACCAGCGCGGCGCCGAAGCCGACGCCGACCGGCAGGTCCGCGATCCACGCGGCTGCCGCCGCGACGACCACGGCACCGAGCGTCATGCCCGTACGCATGACGACGTCGTCCATCGTCATGCGGCCGGCCTGGAGCGGGCCCGCGGGCGGCGCTCCGTACATCTGCTGGAGTTGCTCGGGCGTCAGGTTCTGGTCACCCGCCGCGTACGGGTTCGTCGGCGGCGCCTGGGTCTGCGCGTACGGGTTGCCACCGGCGTGCGGGTTTCCTGGGTCGCGGTGGGGCCCCGGCCGGCGCGCCGAATCCGGCGTAGCCGCCGGCGCGGCTGAACCCCGTCGCGAGAAGACCGGGTTGCTGCTCCTCATCTCACTCCTCCATGGCCGCCCAGCGCGACCTTGACTCCAAGAGTAATAGGTAAGCAAAAAGCACCCTAGTGCCCTGGGAGGATCTTTTCACGCGTACGAGACGGGCGCGAGGCCCGCGGGGAAGCGGTCAAGGAAGGGAGGAAACGGGCAGAAGGGCAGGCCCGGATCCCCGCTGCCGGTCGTCATCCGAGGTTCTTCAGGAACCGGGCCGCCACCGGGCCCGCGTCCGACCCGCCGGAACCGCCGTCCTCCAGGAGTACCGCCCAGGCGAGGTCGGAGCCGCCCTGGTAGCCGATCATCCACGCGTGGGTGCGCGGCGGGTCGTCGGTTCCGTACTCGGCGGTGCCGGTCTTGGCGTGCGGCTCGCCCGGCAGGCCCTTCAGCGCGTGCCCGGAGCCGGAGGTGACCGTGGCCCGCATCATGGTGCGCAGGTCGGCGACGACGTCGGGGTCCAGGCTCCGGGGCCTTGTGCTCCTTGCGCACCGCGTCCGGCACCAGCACCGGCTGCTTGAACGTGCCGTTCTTGACGGTCGCCGCGACGGACGCCATCACCAGAGGCGACGCCTGCACCCGCCCTGCCCGATGGCGGCGGCGGCCTTGTCGTTGTCGCTGGTGTTGGCCGGGACGCTGCCGTCGTAGGTGGCGGCGCCCACGTCCCAGCTGCCGCCGATGCCGAACGCCTGGGCGGTGTCGCGCAGGGCGGAGTCGGAGAGTTTGGTGCGGGAGTTGACGAAGAAGGTGTTGCAGGACTGGGCGAAGGCGTCCTGGAACGTCGCGCCCTCGGGGAGCGTGAACTGGTCCTGGTTCTCGAAGCGCTGGCTGTCGACGTGGGCGAACTGGGGCAGGACGCGGGTCGGAGGGGCTCATCCCTCCCCAGCAGGGCCGCCGCGGTGACGACCTTGAAGGTGGACCCCGGCGGGTACTGGCCCGCGAGCGCCCGGTTCATGCCGCCGGGCTTGTTGGCGGCGGCGAGGACATGGCCGTCGCTCGGGTCGACGGCGACGATCGCCGCCGTCTTGTCCACCCCGGACAGGGCGTCGGCCGCCGCCTGCTGGATGCGCGGGTCGATCGTCGTCTTCACCGGGCTGCCCTTGGCGGGCTTCGCGGCGGACAGCGTCTTCACGGCCTCGCCGGTGTCGCGGTCCGCGACCACCACGGACTTGCTCGGCCCCGCGCCGCCGGAGAGTTGGTCGTCGTAGCGGGACTGGAGGCCCGAGACGCCCTTGCCCGTCTTCTCGTCCACCTCGCCGACGACCGAGGCGGCCTCCAGCTCGTCGCCGTCGCTGTCGAGGATCTTCGCCCGGTCCGCCCCACCGGCGAGGGCGAGCGTCTGCCCCGGCTTCATGTCCGGGTGGATGGTCGGCGTCGTGAACACCACGGACCACGTGCCCGACCGCTCGCGCACGCGCGCCTGGGAGTCCCAGCCGTACGTGCCCACGCCGGGTATGCGCATACTCACCTTGAAGGGGACGCGGACGTCCCCTCGCCCTTCCGCTCGCCGTCGCCCGCGGTGATCTCCGTACGCGACGGTTCGAGGTTCTTCATGACCGACGTCAGGAGCGACTCGGCCCCGTCGGGGTGTCGGTGTACGCGGCGGCCTTCTTCACCTCGCCCGCCCGCCACGCCTGCGAGAACGCCTTGAAGCGCGCCTGCGCGGCCGTGACCTGCGGGTCCTCGGAGTCGTCGGCCAGGAACCGATAGCCGAGGTAGCCGCCTCCCGCCAGCAGCACGACGACGGCGAGGATGCCGAACGTCCGCTTCCCGCCGCGTCGCCGGTGGGACGACGCGGCCCTGCTCCGTCTGTCGCGGTGCGGCAAGAGGTTCTCCTTCCATCGCCAGTACGCCCCCGGCGCCTGGTGCGCGTTCGCGTCGCGGGCGGACGGCTCCGGCGGGCTCGGCCCGGTCAGAGCCGTACTCAGCGGGCCTTCGCCGGACCCCGCCTGCGCGGCCGGGCACAGTCAAGACCGGATTTGTCCAGAAGTCGAATACACGCTGTGCTCTTGGACGATTCTGTTTCGATATCTGCGCACGTCAGAAGCGTTTCTTGAACGAGCGGTCGGCCCAGAGGTGCCCTTGGCCACAGGGGCGCCCGGCCCGGTATGTCAGGGTTTCCCGGCCCAGGGGACGCAGGCGGCCTGGCCCGTGGGCGCGCGGCCTGGTCCGTGGGCCTGCCGCCGATGTCCGCCGGGCGCTCCGACGCGGCCGCCGGTCCGGCCCGTCCATCCGCCGCGCCTGATGGCCCGTCATCTCCGCGGACCGTTTCTTCCCGCGTCCTCGGCGGGATCACCGGCGCCGAAGTCGGTTACGCCGGGGCGGATGGACGGCCGCGGCCCGGTACGCCGCATGTTCCCGTGATGTTCCCGCGGCTTGACACCACCAGACCACGTGGATGCCGTCTTCGCAGGTGAGAGGCACCAGGGTCTGGGGTGCCCGGAACCGGACTTGAACCGGTACGCCCGCGAGGGGCAGCGAGGTTTAAGCTCGCCGTGTCTGCATTCCACCATCCGGGCAAGGCCCCGGAGCCGCCCATGGCGCGGCGGCCCTCCCCATTGAGCATGGAGACAGGTACGAGCCTATCCGGGCCCCCACCACTGAACAGCGCGGCCAGAGCCCGAGGTTGTCTTATTTTATTGGCACCTGAGGGTTCATCAGCAGGGGTTCACGCCAGTGGCACATGCCGGAGGCCGAGTGGACCTGCTCATATGCCACGGAGTGACCACAGCGCGTGATTGTCGCAATCTCATCGCCCCCGAACAGGGGTGGCTCTCCTACCCAGGGAGGACTCACGGGCCCCGGTCTCCATCCATAGGGCTGCCCGAGAACCGGAGCGCGGGCTGATCCCCGAGCGGGAACGGCAAGGACGATGGAGGCGTCCTTACACGGACATGCCGTGGACGGATGTTCGGCGACCGGTCATGCCACCGCGGTAGCCGGACCCGTCTCGTACCGGCACCGGTACCCGGGCCCGTCTCGTACCGGCACATCGCACGGACCTGACACCCACCGCCCCCGCCCTCCCAGCGACAGGAGCCCCCACCGTGACCACCTTCCCTCCGGCGCCCCTTCGCGACCCGCCCCACCGTGGCCGCGGCGCGCGACGGACCTGACCAAGGTCTACGGCCAGGGCGAGACCCAGGTGGTCGCCCTGGACGGCGTCTCCGTCGACTTCCACCAGGCCGAATTCACCGCGATCATGGGCCCGTCGGGCTCCGGCAAGTCCACGCTGATGCACTGCATGGCGGGCCTGGACTCGATCTCCAGCGGCTCGGCCCGGATCGGCGACGTCGAGCTGACCTCGCTGAAGGACAAGAAGCTCACCCAGCTGCGCCGTGACAAGATCGGCTTCATCTTCCAGGCGTTCAACCTGCTGCCGACGCTGAACGCGCTGGAGAACATCACGCTTCCCATGGACATCGCGGGCCGCAAGCCCGACAAGGCGTGGCTGGACCAGGTCGTCAACACCGTCGGACTGTCCGGGCGGCTCAAGCACCGGCCGAACCAGCTCTCCGGCGGCCAGCAGCAGCGCGTCGCCGTGGCCCGCGCGCTGGCCGGAAAGCCCGAGATCATGTTCGCCGACGAGCCCACCGGCAACCTCGACTCGCGCTCCGGCGCCGAGGTGCTCGGCTTCCTGCGCAACTCGGTGCGGGAACTGGGCCAGACCGTCGTCATGGTCACCCACGACCCGTCGCCGCGGGCTACGCGGGCCGGGTGGTCTTCCTCGCCGACGGCCGGATCGTCGACGAACTGCTGGACCCACGGCGGACTCGGTGCTCGACCGGATGAAGCGCTTCGACGCCAGGGGCCGCACGAGCTGACGCGGCCCGGCCCGTCCCCGGCGCCGCCGCCCGAGCCCGCCCGCCCTCCTCTCCTCCCAGGACTCGACCACCATGTTCCGTACCGCCTTGCGCAATGTGCTCGCGCACAAGGCCAGGCTGCTGATGACCGTGCTCGCCGTACTCCTCGGCGTCGCCTTCGTCTCCGGCACCCTGGTCTTCACCAACACCATCTCGGACGCCTACCAGAAGAGTTCGGAGAAGGGTTCGCGGGTGTCGACGTCGCCGTCCGCCCGGACTCCGACGACGACAACGACGACAGCGAGGACCCCGGCGGCCCGCCCCGGCTCAACCAGCGGCTGCTCGCGAGCCTCTCCCAGCTGGACGGCGCCGCCACCACCACCGGTGCCGTCACCGGCTACACCGCCGTCTCCGACAAGGACGGCGACCTCATCGGCAGCGGCTTCTCCACCCGCGGCGGCAACTTCTACCCGGCTGCCGACGGCAAGGACCCGCGCTACGAGCTGACCGAGGGCACGCGCCGCGCGCCGAGGGCGAGGTGGCCCTCGACACCAAGACCGCCGAGAAGGGCGACTACCGCGTCGGCGACACCGTCCGGCTCTCCGTCGACGGCCCGGTGCGCCAGGAGAAGCTCGTCGGCGTCTTCACCACCGAGGACGGCGAGGTCGCCGCGGGCTCCAGCCTCACCCTGTTCGACAACACCACCGCGCAGCGGCTGTTCGCCCAGCCCGGTGAGTACGACGAGATCGACGTCGCCGCCGCCCCGGCACCTCCCAGGCCGCGCTGAAGGCCGCGATCGACAAGCTGCTGCCCGCCGAGGCCGAGGCCACCACCGGCCAGAAGCTGGCCGACGACCAGGCCGAGGCGATCAAGAACGGCATGAGCAGCATGCGCACCGGCATGCTCGTCTTCGCCGGGATCGCGCTGTTCGTCGGCATCTTCATCATCGCCAACACCTTCACCATGCTGGTCGCCCAGCGCACCGGGAGCTGGCCCTGATGCGCGCGGTCGGCGCCAGCCGCGCCAGGTGACCCGCTCCGTGCTCATCGAGGCCACCCTGGTCGGCGCCGTCGCCGCCGTCACCGGGCTGGCGGCCGGTATCGGCATCGGCGCGGCGCTGCGGGCCCTGCTGAACTCCACCGGCGCCACCGTGCCCGACGGCCCGCTGGTCGTCTCGCCGAACACCGTGGTCACCGCGCTCGTCGTCGGCATCGTCGTCACCGTCCTGGCGGCCTGGCTGCCCGGCCGCCGCGCCGCGAAGATCCCGCCGGTCGCCGCGATGAGCAGCGTGCACGCCACCGCCACCACCCGCGGTCTGGTGGTGCGCAACACCATCGGCGCGATCTTCGCCGGTGGCGGCGTCGCGCTGGTCCTCGCCGGTACGGGCATGAGCAGCGGCGACGCCAAGGCCCGATGGGCTTCGGCGCGGTCGCCCTGGTCATCGGCGTCTTCGTCCTGACCCGCTGCTGTCGCGGCCGCTGATCGCCGCCGCGGCGCCCTTCCTGCGCGTCTTCGGGATCTCCGGCAAGCTCGCCCGGCAGAACGCGGTGCGCAACCCGCGCCGCACGGCCGCCACCGCCTCGGCGCTGATGATCGGCCTCACCCTGATCACCGGGCTCACCGTGATCGCGGGCAGCGTGCAGAAGAGCATCGACAAGATGGCCGCCAGCTCGCTGCGCAGCGACTACGTGGTCTCCCTGGGCAGCATGGGCGGCAGCGGGCTCTCGCCGAGCGTGGAGAAGAGCCTCAAGCGGGTCGACGGCGTCACCGCCACCAGCCCGCTGCGCAACTCCCCGCCCGGGTCGACGGCGACGACGAGGCGCTGACCGGCGTCAACGGCCTGGCCATCGGCCAGATGGTCGCGGTCGACTTCGAGTCCGGCTCGTTCGCCGGGATCCACGGGAACAGCGTCGTCGTGGACGACAAGACCGCCGAGGACCGCGGCTGGAAGCGCGGCTCGACCGTGCCCGTGACCTTCGAGGACGGCGCCCGGGGCCAGTTCACCGTGGCGGGCGTCTACGAGGGCAACGAGATGATCCGCGGGATCATGGTCGACAACGCCACCCTCGCCCCGCACATGGACCGCGTCACCGACTTCCAGGTGATGCTGAAGACCGAGGGCGGCGCGAGCGAGGCGACCAAGGACGCGCTGAAGAAGGCGCTCGGCGACAACCCCGCGATCCAGGTGCAGGACAAGAAGGACATCTCCAACGAGATCGCCAGCCTCTTCACGCTGATGCTGAACATGCTCTACGGGCTGCTCGCCATGGCCGTGATCGTCGCCGTCCTCGGCGTCATCAACACCCTGGCCATGTCGGTCTTCGAGCGCTCCGGGAGATCGGCATGCTGCGGGCGATCGGTCTCGACCGGCGCGGCATCAAGCGGATGGTGCGGCTGGAGTCGCTGGTCATCTCGCTGTTCGGCGGGGTGCTCGGGCTCAGCCTGGGCGCGTTCTTCGGCTGGGCGGTCGGCGAGCTGATCTCCACCGGGCTCCCGACGTACGAACTGGTCATGCCCTGGGGCCGGATGGCGGTGTTCCTGGCGCTGTCCGCGGCGGTCGGCATGCTGGCGGCCCTGTGGCCGGCCCGCCGCGCGGCGAAGCTCAACATGCTCGCGGCCATCAAGTCCGAGTAGCGAGCACGGCGTCGGCCGCTCGACCGTGAGCGCCGGACGGGACCGGGGAACCGGCCCGTCCGGCGCTCTCGCGCTCAGCGGCCTACGCTCTCGTGCTCAGCGGCCTACGCGGTCCAGGCGCGCGGCCGCAGCGGCAGGCCGGACGCGCCGTCCTGCGGGTGCGGACCGCCAGGACCTGGTTGACGCCGATGCGGTTGCGCTCGAAGGCGAGCGCGGAGGCGGCCATGTACAGCCGCCACACCCGGGCCCGGCCCGCCGTGGTCAGCCGGACCGCGCGCCCCAGTGCCGCTCCAGGTTGGCCACCCAGGCGCGCAGGGTGAGCGCGTAGTGCTCGCGCAGGGTCTCCACGTCCCGCACCTCGAAGCCCGCCTCCTCCAGCTGTGTCACGGTCCGGCCCACCGGGGCCAGCTCGCCGTCGGGGAAGACGTACCGGTCGATGAAGGTGTCGACGTGGTAGGACTCCTCGTCCGGCTGCGGGCGCCGGGCGATCTGGTGGTTGAGCAGCCGTCCGCCGGGTGCGAGCAGCGCGTACAGGTCGGCGGCGTACTCGGCGTAGCGCGCGGAGCCGACGTGCTCGGCCATCCCGATGGAGGAGATGGCGTCGTACGGTCCGTCGTGGACGACCCGGTAGTCCTGGACGCGGATCTCCACCTGGTCGGTGAGCCCGGCGTCGGCGACGCGCTTGCGGGCGTACGCCGCCTGCTCCTCGGAGAGGGTGATGCCGACGGCCCGTACGCCGTACTCGCGCGCGGCGTGCAACGCCATCGAGCCCCAGCCGCAGCCCACGTCCAGCAGCCGCGTGCCCGGCCGCAGCGCGAGCTTGCGGCAGATCAGGTCGAGCTTGTCGCGCTGTGCGTCCTCCAAGGTGGCGTCCGGGCTCTCCCAACACGCGCAGGAGTAGACCATGGAGGGGCCGAGGACCAGTTCGTAGAAGTCGTTGCCCACGTCGTAGTGGTGGCTGATGGCGGCCTTGTCGCGGCGCAGCGTGTGCAGGGCCCGTGGCGCGCCCGGTCTCCTCGGCGGGCGGCGCGGGCGGCAGCCCGGGCCGCCGAGGGCGATCAGCTCGCGGGCGGCGGCGCGCAGCCTCGGGTCGCGCACCGACTGGAGGGACCGCTGGGCGGCGGCCAGCCGCCCGGGCGCCCGGCCGGGGTCTCGCGCTCCCAGATCAGCCCGGCGAGCAGGTCCAGCGCCTGGTACAGGTCGCCCTCGACATCCAGTTCACCGGCCACCCAGGCGCGGGCCAGGCCCAGTTCGCCCGGCCGCCACAGCAGCCTGCGCAGGGCCCGGCGGTGCCGTACGACGAGCACGGGCGTGCCGGGCGGGCCGGTCTCGCTGTGGTCCCAGGCGCGGATCCGGATCGGGAGCGGAACCCCGACACCTCCTCGGCCAGGGCCGCGAGCCGCTGGGCTGCCTCGGGCATGTCGCACACCTCCGTGATGGCGAGTCAAATAAAGATTCACTCACCACGTAAACACCGATGCGGCTCCCGCGCAGTCCCAGTGACGCGTTTGGAATCGGCAAAATGATCAGAGCGGGCATGACAAAGGCGCCCGCCCACGGATTGGCGGGCGCCTTCGCGCCGTTCGGTGCCGGACACTCCCCGGACGAACCGGTGCCGGAACTCTTGACTGGATCAGCCCGGACCAGCCCGGACCAGCCTGCCCAGCCCGGAAGCCCTGGCTCGGAGGCCCTGGCTCAGGAGGCTCAGGAAGCCTTGGCCTTCTCCACGGCGGTGGCTCCGGCCTCCGGCTTCCTGGCCGCGGCGGGCGCCGGGGAGGCCGCCACGTAGAACTCCTCGCGGGGTTCTCGATGGCGCCGAGCGAGACGACCTCCCGCTTGAGGAAGACCGCGAGGGTCCAGTCGGCCAGCACCCGGATCTTGCGGTTGAAGGTGGGCATCGCCATGCCGTGGTAGCCACGGTGCATGTACCAGGCGAGCCGCCCTTCAGCTTGATCTTGGTCTTGCCGAAGACGATCATCGCGACGCCCTTGTGCAGGCCCAGGCCCGCCACGGCGCCCTTGTTGGCGTGCTTGTAGTCGCGCTGCGGGAAGCCCCGCATGCCCGAGATCACGTTGTCGCCGAGCACCTTGGACTGCCGCAGGGCGTGCTGCGCGTTCGGCGGGCACCAGGCGCCCTCACCGGCGGCCAGGTCCGGGACCTGCGCGTTGTCGCCCGCGGCCCAGATGTAGTCGGTGCCCCGCACCTGGAGCGTGGGGCGGTGTCGACGTGGCCGCGCGGGCCGAGCGGCAGACCGAAGTTGGCGAGCGCCGGGTTCGGCTTGACACCGGCGGTCCACACGATGGTGCTGGAGTCGACCTCCAGGCCGTTCTTCAGCACGACGTGGCCGTCGACGCAGGAGTCCATCGCGGTGTTGAGGTAGACCTCGATGCCGCGCTTCTGGAGGTGCTCCAGGCCCCACTTGCCGAGCTTCGGGCCGACCTCGGGAAGGATCTTGTCCGCCGCGTCGACCAGCACGAAGCGCATGTCCTCGCGCTTGACGTTCGGGTAGTACTTGGCGGCGTCCCGCGCCATGTCCTCGATCTCGCCGATGGTCTCCGCGCCCGCGAAGCCGCCGCCGACGAAGACGAACGTCAGCGCCTTGCGGCGGATGTCCTCATCGGTCGTGGAGTCGGCCTTGTCGAGCTGTTCGAGAACGTGGTTGCGCAGGCCGATGGCCTCCTCGATGCCCTTCATGCCGATGCCGTTCTCGGCCAAGCCGGGGATCGGGAAGGTACGGGAGACGGCACCGAGCGCGACGACCAGGTAGTCGAAGGGCAGCTCGTACGCCTCGCCGACGAGCGGCTGGACGAGCGCGACCTTGCGGTCCTGGTCGATGGTCGTGACGCGGCCGGTGAGGACCTCCGCCTTGGGAGCACACGCCGCAGCGGGACCACGACGTGGCGCGGCGAGATGCTGCCGGCTGCGGCTTCGGGGAGGAAGGGCTGGTACGTCATGTACGAGCGCGGGTCGACGACCGTGACGGTCGCCTCGCCGTACCGCATCTTCTTGAGGATGCGGCGCGCCGCGTACAGGCCTACGTACCCACCGCCTACAACGAGGATCCTGGGACGCTCCGTGGTGCTCATGATTCGAGTATCCAGCACCTCGAACGGGGTGCTCGTGAGGGTGTTCACAAGGTTGGGGTGGGTGTCTGCTACACTCCGCGGCCCTTTGCCCGACCTCTCGCGCGGGCGTCGGACCACCCGACCCTCCGGTCGGTCGGCCAGCCCCTGAGCAGCGATTGCGACGACGGAGGCGGGTGGACCACCGCGACGGGACCAACCCCGTCACACCGCTGAAACGCTCCAACAACCTCGCCGCCATCATCCCTGGCCGGGCAAAACGGTCAGTACGGGGACACCACACCGCCTCCCGCCCCTTTTCATGTGAAGCTTTTCACGAAGTTTTCGCGGGGACGTCCCGGAGGCCGCTCTCAGCGGCCCGGAACGCTCCCGATCGGCCCGCGACGCCCCTGCCGGACGACGTCCGGGCCACGTCCGGGCGACGGTCAGGCGATGGACCAGCCGATCCCGTCGAGGATGTCGTGCTCGCTCACGACCACGTCCCGCGCCCCGATCCGCTCCATGATCGCGAGCAGCACCAGCGCGCCCGCGCCGATCACGTCGACCCGGCCCGGGTGCATCACCGGGACCGCCGCACGCTCGGCGTGCGTCGAGGCCAGCAGCCGCCGGGTGATCGTACGGACCTGCTCCACGCCGATCCTGGCGTGGTGGATCGCGGTCGAGTCGTACGCGGGCAGCGCCAGCGCGATCCCCGCGACCGTGGTGACCGAACCGGCCAGCCCGACCAGCGTCCCGGCCTCGCCGAGCGGCACCGTCGCCGCCACCTCGTCCAGCGCCGCCTCGATGTCCGCCCGGACCGCCGCCACCCGCTCGGCCGACGGCGGGTCCACGACCTCGCCGTCCACCACGAAGTGACGCTCCGTCATCCGTACGCAGCCGATGTCGACGCTGCGCGCGGCGCGCACCCGGTCCGCGCCCACGACGAACTCCGTCGAGCCGCCGCCGATGTCCACCACCAGGTACGGCGTCTCCAGGTCGTCCCGGCCCGCCAGCTCCCTGGTCGCGCCGGTGAAGGAGAACTCCGCCTCCTGGTCCCCGGTGATCACCTCGGGCTCCACGCCCAGGATGTCGACGACGCCGCGCACGAAGTCCGCGCGGTTCTCGGCGTCGCGGGACGCGGAGGTCGCCACGAACCTGACCCGCTCCGCGTCGAGCCCCGCGATGACCTCCGCGTACTCGCGGCACGCGGCGAAGGTGCGCTCCAGCGCCTCGGGCGCCAGCCGTCCCGTACGGTCCACCCCTGGCCGAGCCGGACGATCCTCATCCGCCGGTCCAGCTCCTTGAGCTGCCCGGTGCCGGGGTCGACGTCGGCGACGAGCAGCCGGATGGAGTTCGTCCCGCAGTCGATGGCGGCGACGCGTGTCATGGGTTCTCCTTCGGGGCGGCGGTGACACAGGGGCCCTTGCGCCACCACTGCGGCAGCAGGGCGAGCGCCTCGTCCCCAGCGGGTTGACCCCGGGCCCGCCGCGAGCGCGTGACCGACCAGGACGTGGAGGCACTTGACCCGGTCCGGCATGCCGCCCGCGCTGGGGAACCCGCGAGGACCTCGACGGCGTCCCGGCGCCGGATGTAGTCCTCGTGGGCCGCCCGGTACGCGGCGGCCAACTCCGGTCGGTGCGCAGCCGTTCGGTCATCTCCTTCATCAGCCCCGACGCCTCCAGCGTGCCGATCGCGGACGCGGCGCGCGGGCAGGTCAGGTAGTACAGCGTCGGGAACGGCGAGCCGTCCTCCAGGCGCGGGGCCGTCTCGACGACATCGGGATTGCCGCAGGGGCAGCGGTGGGCGACGGCGCGCAGTCCGCGCGGCACCCGGCCCAGCTGCTCCCCGACCGCGGCGGTGTCCGCGTCGGTGGGCGGGCGGACGCGGTCTGCGGAGGAGGGTGTCCATGGGTGACGGGTTCTCTTCGGTCGGTTCGGTCGCGAGGCGTACGCGCGGACGGCGGACGCGCGGAGGACGCGGAGGCGGGACAAGGGCGGTACAGGGGAGGACGGCGTACGGGACGGGCGGGCGGCTGCGGGCCGGTCAGCGGCGGGTCCGGGCGTCCGCGGTGTCCACGGCCTCCCACAGGTTGGCGTACCAGGGCCGGTCGGCCGGGCCCCGGGCGGCGGAGTGCTCGGCGGTGCCGCCCCGCCCGTCACGGTGTACCCGGTCTCGCCGGGCTTGAGGTAGTGCAGGTGCTCACGCGCCTGCTGCTCGACGTACGCGGGGTCCTGGAGCCGCGCCTTCTCCTCGCGCAGCCGCTCGACGTCCTTGCGCGCCTGCTCGGCCTGGCGCCGCTGGTCGGCGATGTCCGACCGCTGCGAGATGTACTGCCGCATCGGGTACGCCAGCGCCACGACGAGCGAGCAGACCACCAGCGCGAGCACGGCGGCGCGGCCGGTCAGCCGGCCCCGGCGGCGCTTGGTGCGCACCCGGTAGACCCGGGCCGCCTGCTCCCCGAGCGCCTTGAGCCTGATCGCGGTGGAGAACCGATCGCGTTCGCGACCGCCTTCCCGTTGCCGATCCCGTTCCGCCGACACCTCACGCCTCCCGGGGCTGGTGCGTACCTGCGTCCGTCCCCGGCCACCGTACGGGACGGGGCCGGGGAGGTACGTCAGGCGGGACTCAGCCCTTGTAGCGCGGGAAGGCGGACCGGCCCGCGTACACGGCCGCGTCGTCGAGGATCTCCTCGATGCGCAGCAGCTGGTTGTACTTGGCGACGCGCTCGGAGCGGGCCGGGGCGCCGGTCTTGATCTGGCCGCAGTTGGTGGCGACGGCCAGGTCGGCGATGGTGACGTCCTCGGTCTCGCCGGAGCGGTGGGACATCATGCACTTGAAGCCGGAGCGCTGGGCCAGCTCGACCGCGTCCAGGGTCTCGGTCAGCGAGCCGATCTGGTTGACCTTGACCAGCAGGGCGTTGGCCGCGTTCTCCTCGATGCCCTTGGCCAGCCGCTCGGGGTTGGTGACGAACAGGTCGTCGCCGACGAGCTGGACCTTCTCGCCGAGCCGGGCGGTGATGGTCTTCCAGCCCTCCCAGTCGTCCTCGAACAGCGGGTCCTCGATGGAGACCAGCGGGTACGCCTCGACCAGCTCGGCGTAGTAGTCGGTCATCTCCGAGGCGCTGCGGCTCTTGCCCTCGAAGGTGTACGAGCCGTTGTCGTGGAACTCCGAGGCGGCGACGTCCAGCGCGAGGGCGATGTCCTGGCCGGGGTGTAACCGGCCTGCTTGACGGCCTCCAGGATGAGGTCGAGGGCCTCGCGGTTGGAGCCGAGGTTCGGGGCGAAGCCGCCCTCGTCGCCGAGCCCGGTGGACAGGCCGCGCTCCTGAGGACCTTCTTCAGCGTGTGGTAGACCTCCGCGCCCCAGCGCACGGCCTCGGAGAAGGACTCCGCGCCGATCGGAGCGATCATGAACTCCTGGATGTCCACGTTGGAGTCGGCGTGCGAGCCGCCGTTGAGGATGTTCATCATCGGGACCGGCAGCAGGTGCGCGTTCGGGCCGCCGAGGTAGCGGAACAGCGGCAGGTCGGACGCCTCGGAGGCGGCGTGCGCCACGGCGAGCGAGACGCCCAGGATGGCGTTGGCGCCGAGCGAGGACTTGTCCGGGGTCGCGTCGAGGTCGAACATCGCCTGGTCGATCAGGCGCTGCTCGGTGGCGTCGTAACCCACCAGCTCCGGGCCGATCTGCTCGATCACGGCGAGTACGGCCTTCTCGACACCCTTGCCGCCGTAGCGGCTCTTGTCGCCGTCGCGGAGTTCCAGGGCCTCGAAGGCACCGGTCGAGGCACCGGACGGCACGGCGGCACGGCCGGTGCTGCCGTCGTCGAGGCCGACCTCGACCTCGACCGTGGGGTTGCCTCGCGAGTCGAGGATCTCGCGAGCTACGACGACGTCGATGGACGGCACGAGGATCTCCTTCGTCTGTGTCTGACGTGATGCAGCCCTGAGCCTAACGGGCCCGGGGCTGCACCGTCGTTGCCCGTCCCGCGAGACAGCGGGAGCGGCGCGGACGGCCCGGTGGGGCACGCCGTGCGGGGACGGCGCGCCCACCGGGGCCGGTGGTTTCCGCGGCTCAGCTCAGGTGGAGCTGCTGGCCCGGGTAGATCAGGTCGGCGTCGCTGACGACGTCCTTGTTCAGCTCGAAGACCTTCTTCCAGCCGCCGTCGACGTGCTGCGCGTCGGCGATGGTGGAGAGGGTGTCCCCGGACTTGACCCGGTACTCGCCGTCGCCCTTGTGGACGCCGCGGGCGGAGTCGCGCGAGGCGCTCTGGGTGTCCTCGGCGCGCGGCTCGGCCTTCTTCGGCTGCGCGGGCGCGGGCTTGGCCGCACGGGTCTCGGTCTGGGTCTCGGCGCCGGTGGAGCCCGCGTTCGCATCGGCCGAGCTGCTGGAGCCGGTGTAGCCGCCGGAGGTGAGGCCCTTGCCGCAGACGGGCCAGGCGCCCTTGCCCTGCCCGGCCAGGACCTTCTCGGCGACCTGGATCTGCTGGTCCTTGGACGCCTGGTCGGCGCGCGCGGCGTACGCGGTACCGCCGAACGCGGCCCAGGTGGAGTTCGTGAACTGGAGGCCGCCGTAGAAGCCGTTGCCGGTGTTGATCGCCCAGTTGCCACCGGACTCGCACTGCGCCACCTGGTCCCACTGCGAGGACGTCGCGGCGGAGGCGGACGTGGCACCGACGACCGGGACGGCGACGGCCGCGCCCGCGACACCGACGAGAGCGGCGATGCGCGTGGCCTTGGACGGACGGCGGTGCTTCCCCTGGAAGTGAGCATGGGTTCGTTTCCTCACCGACGCCTGCGAGGTGAGCTGTCGGGTTCGGGCTGTGAGCTGCCCGGCCGGGCGTGCGGCCTGTTCGCTGCCGCCACTCGGCTTCACCCCGAGCCGCCGAGCCCTTTCGCGTTCTTCGGGCTCCTCGGCACTTACCTGTGGGTCCCCGCTCCTGCCTGCGGCGCTGGCGCGTCGGGTATCCGCCGACCGCCGGCAGGATTCGGCGTTCACGGTCGTCGGTGCTCGCGGTGGCGAGCGAGCAAGACGTTAAGCACACCTCCCGATGAGGTTCAAATACCCCCAACCCGCCGGAGTCTTGTGGTTTCTTCCCGGGTGAACACACATCCACGCAGGTGAGCACGGGTACGGAAAGGTCGGACAACAGGGGCACCAGGGCGAGTGGAGAGAGTTATGTCTCACTCTCTCCAAAACCAGACAAAACCTTCCCCTAGTGCGCCGCGATATCCAGGTCAAGCCTCTGACCAGGCAGGATGAGGTCGGGGTCGGAGCCGACCACACCTTCGTTCGCCGCGTACAGCGCGGGCCAGCCACCGGCAAGATCGTGCCGTTCGGCGATAACTGACAGATTGTCACCCGGACGCACCACATAACGGCCCGTACCGGACCCTGGTCCGCGCCCGCCGGACCGTCGGCGCGGTCCTTGTCACCACGCGAGGCGTGCCGGCCGCCCGTACGGTCGTCGGCGTCGCCGGAGGGCGTGCCGTCGGCGCCGTCCGAGGCGTCCTCGCCCGGTCGGCCGGGCCGCGGTGCTTGCCGGTGCCGGGGCGGGAGTCGGCGGAGCCGGAGCCGGAGTCCTCGCCGGGGTCCGGCTCGTCCGTCGCGCCGCCCCGGAGCCCTTGCCGTCGGCCGAGTCCTTGTCCGAGCCCTCGCCCGTGCCCTTGTCGTCGCCGGAGCCCTCGGAGGCGTCCGTGCCGGAGGTCGGCGCGTCCGACGGGTCCGCCGGGTCGGTCGCCTTGCCGCTGTCGCTGTCGGCCTTGCCGGAGGAGTCGTCCGCGGTGGAGTCGTCCTCGCCGGAGGAGTCGCCCTTGTCCGAGGAGTCGTCCTCGCCGGAGGGTCGGCGGTGTCGCTCGGCTCGGGTGACTCCGTGCTGCCCGGGTCCACCTCCGGGGACGCCTCGCCGTCGTCGAGCCCGGCGATGAGCCCGCAGCTCGGCCAGGCGCCGGGGCCCTCGGCGTCGAGCAGCGTCTCGGCCACGGCGATCTGCTGGGAGCGGCTGGCGAGGTCGGGGCGCGGGGCGTAGCTCGCCGCCGTTCTTCTTCCACATGTCCAGCGTCAACTGGAGCCCGCCGTAGAAGCCGTTGCCCGAGTTGGCGCTCCACACGCCGCCGCTTCGCACTCGGCCACCCGGTCCCAGGTGGAGGCGTCGGCGGCGTGCGCGCCCGCGGCGCCGAGGAGGGAGCGCGATGCCCGCGCTCGTCACCCTGCCGCGACGACAATGGCAGGTGCCTGACGGGGCGGCGGTGTCGTCCGTTCCCGGAGCGCATGCGGAAGCCTCTCGTGTGGCGGCTGAGTTGTCGCCTGAAGATAGCGACGCGGTCCGATCATCACAAGGCGATGTATCGGAGGTCACGCCGACATCACGCCTCTGACGCCACGTCACCTCAGCCCCGCGCGTCACACGTCGAACTCCACCGGCAGCGTGCGCAGTCCGCGCATGATCAGCCCGCCGCGCCAGCGCAGTTCCGCCGGATCCGCGACGAGCCGCAGGTCCGGCAGGCGCCGCAGCAGGGTGGCGAGGGCGGTCCGGGTCTCCAGCCGGGCCAGCGGGGCTCCCAGGCAGTAGTGGATGCCGTGGCCGTACCCCAGGTGCTGGTTGTCCGTGCGCGTGAGATCCAGCGTGTCGGGGCGCGCGAAGCGCTCCGGGTCGCGGTCCGCGGCGGCCAGCACCACCAGCACCGGCTCGCCCACCGCGATGTCCTGGCCGCCGATCGTCAGCGGCTCGGTGGCGAAGCGCCAGGTGGCGATCTCCACCGGCCCGTCGTAGCGCAGCAGTTCCTCGACGCCGGTGGCCAGCAGGTCCGTGTCGTCCTGTGCCAGCGCGCGCTGGAACAGGGCGCGCTGGCGGGTCGCGCAACAGCGCGTACGCCCCGTTGCCGATCAGGTTCACGGTGGTCTCGAAACCGGCGAAGAGCAGCACGAAGCACATGGCGGCGGCCTCGTTCTCGGTGAGGTGCTCGCCGTGGTCACTGGCCCGGATCAGCCCGGAGATCAGGTCGTCGCCGAGGTCGGCGCGCTTGCGGTGGATCAATTCGGCCAGGTACGCGCGCATCCGCTTCACCGCGCGAGCCACCCGCCACGCGGTCCGCCGCTGTGCCGGATCATCATCCCGGCCCAGTCGCGGAAGTCGTCCTGGTCCTCGGCCGGGACGCCGAGCAGGTCGCAGATGGCGTAGATCGGCAGCGGGAACGCGAACTCGTGGATCAGGTCGGCCGAGCCCGCTCCGCGAACCCGTCGATCAGACGGTCCGTCAACTGCTGGACGCGCGGGGCGAAGTCGGCGACCCGGCGGGGGTGAACGCCGCCTGCACCAGCCGCCGCAGCCGGGTGTGGTCGGGCGGGTCGATGTTGAGCAGGTGGGTCATCAGGCCCGCGCCGCGCTCGCCGGGGATGCCCACCTTGCCCCTGCCGCGCGCGGCCTCGCTGTGGTGGACGGGGTTCTTCGACAGCCGGGGTCGCCGAGGGCCTGCCGCGCGTCGGCGTACCGGGTCACCAGCCACGCCTCCACCCCGCTCGGCAGCACGGTCCTGTGCACGGGGCGTGCTCGCGCAGCCACGCGTACGCGGGGTACGGGTCGCTGGCGAACTCCCAGGTGAAGAGGGTGGGGGCGGCATGGGGGCAGTGCTGTTCCGACACCCCCGACCGTATCGGGGCGCGGGACGGCGCCCGGCCGAGCCCCGCCGCACCCGCCGCCCCGCCTCGCTCCCGGTCCCGCCTCGCTCCCGGTCCCGCCCCGGTCCCGGTCCCGACCCGGTCCCGGTCCCGACCCGACCCGCTCCCCAGCCCGGTCGGGCGGCACGGCGAGCCCCGCCGCTCGGTCGGGAGCGACGGGGCTCGGAACGCGGCCCGACGGCTGCCGGGGATCCGGTCAGCCGGTGGGCAGTTCGCCGCCCTGAGAGCGGTGACGAACGACGACCACACCGGGGCCGTGAAGACGAGCGCCGGGCGCTCGGGGTCTTGCTGTCACGGACGGGGACCACCCGGGAAGGCCGTCGGCCACCTCGACGCAGTTGCCCCTTCGCCGCCGCTGTAGGACGACTTGCGCCACGCCGCGGCGCTCAGGTCGTGCGAGTCATGCCGTGTGCTGCTCATTCGCGTAGTCCTTAGCCGCCGACTCGATGAGAGTCAGGGACGCCTCCGGCGACAGCGCGGCGGCCCTGACGAGATCGTAGGAAAGTTCACACTGGGTGACCGTCGCCGGATCGTCCAGCAGGTTCCCCGTGCCCGGCCCCTCCACATAGGCCACGGGCGGGGCGTCGGGGAAGGTCATCAGCTTGGTCTCGCCCTGGAGTGCCGGGGCCCCGGCGGCGAACGGCAGCACCTGCACCACGACGCGGTGTCCGTGCACCAGGTCCGCCACATGACGCAACTGCTCGGCCATCGCCGCCCGGCCGCCGACCGGGCGCCGGATCACGGCCTCGTCCAGGACCGCCCAGAACAGCGGGGTCGTGGGGTCGGCCAGCACGCGCGCCCGCTCCAGGCGGACCGAGACCCGCCGCGCCGTCTCCTCGTCCGGGGCCACGGGCCGGGTGGCGAGGAAGACGGCGCGTGCGTACGCCTCGGTCTGGAGCAGTCCGGGGACGAACAGCGGGGCGTACTCGCAGATGGTGACCGCCTGGGCTTCCAGCTCCACGGCGGTCGTGAAGTACTTCGCGTACGGCGAGCGGTCGATCAGTTCCAGGCAGACCCGGCCGAAAAGCCGTCGGTCCCCAGCACCTCGTCTATTCGCTCGGCCACGTCGATCTGCGGCTTGCGGATGGCGACCTCGAACTGCCCGATGTAGGAGCCGGAGACATACACCCGCTCACCCAGCTCCTGCTGGGTGAGCCGGGCCGCCTCGCGGTGGCGCTTCAGCTCGGAACCGAAGAACTCCCAGCCGAGCTTGGGGTGGTTGAGACCACCGGTCCCACCGCTCACCTGCGCCGCCTTGGCCATGGACCGACTCCCTTCCATTACAGCCTCGCTGTGCCCCGGATCCCCTGTTCACCGTACGCGCCAGAGAGCAACGATGTACCTACGCAGGGTGATTGGCCACGCCGGGGACGTTAATTGGACAGGAGGTAAGGAATGGCGGTCGAGAACGGTCAGCCGTCAATGAATTTCGAACTATTAAGGAGACTTGGCGCGCTGTGGGCAGAGAGACCTGTAATGGGGCCGGACTCGGCGCGGGTCACCGGTTCGGACATGAGCGGTGAGCGGGCGCGCACGGTGGGCTCCCTCGCGTTTCCGCCGTGCCGCTGCCCGCGGTGCCACCCGTGCCCGGGCCCGGCGTGTGCACGGGTGCGCACGCTGCCGTACGGACCTGTGAACCGTACGGGCCTGTGAACCGTACGGGCCCGGTGAACCGTACGGGCCCGGTGAACCGCACGGATCCGTGAGCCGTACGCGTCCGTGAGCCGCCGCCGAACGGCTCCTCGGCGCGGGCACCGCCCGCGCCGCCCGCTCAGCCGCCGCCCCTCAGCCGCCACCCACGGTGGCGCCGTCGGCCGCCGTCTCAACCGCCGCCGAACGAGCCGCTCTTGCCCTCGTCCCAGCGCCGCCGGTCCTGGTCCTCGCTGGTCCGGCTCCCCTTGTTGCCCAGGTCGTGCGGCAGCCGCCGCTTCCCCGCTCGCTCCTGAGCTGCTCCGGCTCACGGACCTCCGCCTCCTCGTGGCGGACCGAGTCCTGGTGCCCGGGGCCGTGGTCGCGCGCCACGGCCTCCTCGTCGCTCTCGTGACTGCACTGCCAGGCGCCGGAGCGCGCCTGCGGGTCCTGGGAGGGCCCCGGCTCTCCTCACGGATGCGTTTGCCCAGCCATACCGCGGCGATCAGCATGGCGACGATCACGATGCCGACGACGAGCGGCGCGATGCCCACGACGAAGCCGTGGCTGGCGAACGAGTCGGCGCGAGTCTGTGTCCACATGCGGCCCCGAGTACCCCGGAGCGGACGAATCACCCAGCCGGGCCACGGCCCGGCGCCACCGCGTCCCGGCGGCCCGACCGCCCCGACCGCCCCGACCGCCGTGCCCTACTACGCGCCCCGCGCCTCCGCCGCCCGGATGGCGTCCCGGTAGGCGCGGGCCGCGGCCCGCAGGGCGGTCTCCGGGTCGGTGCCCTCCTCCTGGCGCGCGCCGCCAGCGCGAGCAGTTCGTAGCCGACGCCCTCGCCGCGCGGCAGGGCACCTCCAGCGCGGCCGTACGGACCCGGAAGGCGAGCTTGGCGGCGAGGGCCAGCGCGGGCTGGCCGATCGGTACGCCGTCGGTGACCGACGTGCGCCGCTCTCGACCGCCTTCGTGCGCAGCCAGTGCGCCTTGACGTCCTCGGGGTCTCGGCGGTCTCGTCGCCGAAGACGTGCGGGTGGCGGTGGATGAGCTTGTCCACGATCCCGCCCGCCACGTCGTCCACGGAGAACGGGTCGTCCGGGTCGTCCTGCGCGATCCGCGCGTGGAAGACGACCTGGAGCAGCACGTCGCCCAGTTCCTCGCGCAGTTCCTCCCGGTCGCCCGCCTCGATGGCCTCGACGAGTTCGTACGCCTCCTCGATGCCGTACTTCGCCAGCTCCTGGTGGGTGCGGGTGCCGCTCCACGGGCACTCGGCGCGGATCCGGTCCATCACCCGCACCAGGTCCAGCAGCCGCGCGCCCGGCAGGTCGTACGAACCGGGCAGCAGCTCCAGGTCCGGCATCCGCTCGCGCCCCGAGCCCGCCAGCCGCGCCAGCCCGTCCGTCAGCTCACTCTCGCCGTCGGCCGAGGTCACCACCACGGCCGTACGGCCGCCGCCGTCCGCGGCGCAGTAGCCGACCAGCTCCCGGGCGTCCGGAACGGTCCGCTCCACCGCGATGCCCGCCTCGCGCAGATACGGCAGCTGCGGCTGGGCCGGGTCGCCGCACAGCACCCGGTCGGCCCGCGCAGCGCCTGCCACGCGGGCCAGGACAGCAGGCCGGGGGCGACCCGGTGGCTGGTGGTGAGCAGGACCAGGCGGCCGGGGAAAGCAGGATCGTTCACCCGGGAAACGTAACCTACGCGGGCTGGGCCGGGGCCGGGGTGGTGCGCAGCCACTTGTCCTTGACGAGCACGGCGGTGCCCTGGGTGTCGTCCCACGTGCCGTAGCGCGGGTTGACCTCGATGTCGAGCTTCTGGAGGTCGCCGCGAACGCCTGGTTCACCTTGGCGGTGCCGAGCTCGCGCAGCAGGGTGGTGCGGAGCAGGTCCATCCGCACCGCGTCGTCGATCTGGGCCGGGGCGATGCCCTGCTCCAGGTACATGGCGCGCAGCGCCGCGGCGCCCCCGCCTGCCGCTCAAGACCCTTGCGCGCCTGCTGGACGTCGCGGCGCGAGGCGCGCACCCGTTGTCCTTCGCGGCCCGGTCGATGACCCGGAACTGGATCATGCGGATCAGGGTGTTCCGGCCCAGGTGCCCGCTGTTGGAGATCAACTGCTGCGCCTTGGGGACCGGTTCTGCTCGCTGGTGACGTCCTTCACCTGCGACTGGACCTGCGAGACCGTGATCCGCTTGCCGTCCACCACGGCTGCCGCACCGGGTGCGGGGAACTGCCGCACGCTGTCAGCAGGGGCGCGGCGAGCAGCAACGAGGACATGGCGGAGACGGACAGCGCAGTGCGGCGGCGGATCATTGAGCCTCCCGGCGAATTCTGGCGTTGATCGATGTTATGAAGTGACGGCGGTCCAGGCCACCGCTTCGACCAACGATTTCGGCGCCGTACGGTCCCTCGGGCCCTTCGCGTATCTTTTCGCACAGACGCTCACACGCCAGAAGAACAGACGCTCACACGCCAGAAGATCCGAAGGACCCTCGCATGGACACCGCCGCCACGGCGACCACCGGCAGTACGGCGGCATCCACCCGACTGCGGGACCGGGCCGCCGCGTTGCGCGCGCCGGGCGCCGATCCGTACTGGCTGGCCCTCGCCCTCTTCGCCGCCTTCACCGTCCTGTCGGTCGGCCGCTACCGCCACATGGCGAGCATGTCCTGGGACCTGGGCATCTTCGAGCAGGCGATACGGGCGTACGCGCACCTGGAGAAGCCGGTCGCCGACCTCAAGGGCCCGGCGCCAACATCCTCGGCGACCACTTCAGCCCGATCACCGCGCTGGCCGCCCCTTCTACCGGGTCTTCCTCCCCGTCACGCTGCTGGTGCTCCAGGCCGCGCTGTTCGCCGTGTCCGCCGTGCCGGTCACCCGCGTCGCCGCCGAACTGCTCGGCCGCGTCCGGGGTTGGCGATCGGCGTCGCGTACGGGCTGTCGTGGGCGGTGCAGCGCGCGGTCGACTTCGACTTCCACGAGATAGCGTTCGCGATGCCGCTGCTGGCCTTCTCGCTGGAAGCGGTGATCCGGCGGCGCTGGTACACGGCGATGGCCTGGGCCGTGCCGCTGGCCTTCGTCAAGGAGGACATGGGCGCGACGGTCGCCGCGATCGGCCTCGTCATCATGATCCGCGACCGCCGCCGTCAGGGCGCGACCCGGTCGCCGGTCACCCCGTTCGCGCTCGGCCTGATCGGCTTCGGGTGCTGGCCTCGGCACTCGCCCTCGGCGTGATCATCCCCGGCTTCAACGGCTCGGGCTCGTACGACTACTGGGACAAGGTCGGCAACGGCGGCGAGCAGACCGGCACCATCCCGCTCGACACGGCGCTGCGCACCCTGCTGTGGGTGCTGCTGCCGACCAGCGGACTGCTCGCGCTGCGCTCACCGCTGCTGCTGGTGGCCGTGCCCACCCTCGGTTGGCGGTTCGTCTCCCACGACGACCACTACTGGGGCGTCGACTGGCACTACAGCGCGGTGCTGATGCCGGTCGTCTTCCTCGCGCTCGTCGACGCGCTGCGGTCCGCCGAGCGCGCGGGCACCCGCCCTGGCTGCGCGGCTACGCCCGGCAGTTGCCCGCGGCCGTCGCGGCGGCGGCGCTCGCCCTGACCACCACGCTGCCGCTGGCCGGGCTCACCCACGAGGAGACCTACCGGCAGCCGTCGCAGGTCCCGGCCGTCGAGAAGCTGCTGCGGCGGATCCCGGACGGTGCGACGGTCGAGGCCAACGTCGGCCCGATAAGCCGGCTCACCAGCCGCTGCCGGGTCTTCTGGGTCGGCGCGACCGAGGGCGTCGAGCCGCAGTACCTGGCGATGCAGGAGCCGCCGGAGCGCACCCGCAGGAGATGATCGACTACGCGCGGCAGCTGCACCCGACGCGCGCTACGCCTATGTCGCCTCGGAGTCGGGCTACTTCGTGCTGAAGCGCGCGACCCCTGACCGGGCGCCCCGCTCGCCTCCCGTTCCCGAAGGAGCCCTCGTGACAGAGCCGTTCAGCGTCCCCATCGCCGTCCGCGGCTACGAGACGGACGCGCAAGGACACCTCAACATGGCCGTGTACGTCCAGTACGCCGAGCACGCCCGCTGGTCCGCGCTGCGCGCCGCCGGGATCACCCAGGCCGGGCTGCTCGACAAGGGCGTGGGGCCGGTGACGCTGGAGACCACGATCCGGTACCTGCGGGAGCTGCGTGCGGGCGACGAGACCGAGGTGAGCTGCGCGTTCGAGTGGGGCGAGGGCAAGACGTTCCGGATCACGCAGACCATCCGCACGGCGGACGGGGAGGTGTCGGCGGAGATCTCCAGCGTGGCGGGGCTGATGGACCTGACCACGCGGCGGCTGGTGCCGTCGGCGCGGGAGGCGTTCGCGGCGCTGGCGGCGGAACCGGGGCCGCTGGGCCTGTGAGCGCGCGCGGCCGATCAACCACGGGCCGCGTACGGGGCGTTCGCCACGGGGCACGTACGAGGCGTTCGCCACGGCGCGCGTACGAGGCGTTCGTCGCAGGCCGCGTACGGGGCGTTCGCTACGGGCGCGTACGAGGCCGGGATCCGGCTGTCACGAAAAGCTGACATGCTCATGGACCATGATCGACGCGCCTCGGGGACCCAGCGGCGTCCGCCCCACCCACCACAGCCCTCCACGCACCCGTATCCGCCCACCACGCATCCGTATCCGCCGCGGCCGCCCGCCGTGCCCGGCTCCGTCAGCGACAACCGCCGTTCGTGCGCGGCCGTCGTCGACGGGCTGGTCACGCTCGTGGGCGGCTTCGCCGTCGCCGTACGGCTGCTGCCGGACGACGGCGCCCCGGACCTCCTGGGGCACGGTCGTCGGCTGCCTGTTCGCGGTGTCCTTCGTCCACCACGTCCTGGGGACGCTGCTGTTCCGGGGACGGTCGGGAAGTACCTGCTGCGCACGCGCGTGGTGCGCGCCCACGACGGCGGTCGGCCGACCGTGGGCCGGACCGTGGGCCGCTGGCTGCTCGGGCTGACCTGGCTGCCGGTCCAGCCGCTGCTGGGCCTGATCGGCGCGGAGGGCGAGCTGTACGGCGCGGACTCGTGCGGGCTGCGCGCCGTGCGCGGCCGGGACCTGCGGCGGTGAGGCCGTAGGTCCCGGCGCGTACCGGCACCCGGGCGGCAGCCGTCAGGGACAGCCGGGGCGCGGCCGTCAGTCGGCGGCCGGGGTCGGCCGCGGCGCGACCGGGTACGCCGCTCGGCGGCCGTCGCCCGCTCGGTGACCGTGACGTTCCCCTTCCTGATCACCGCCAGGCGCGGGACGCGGCGGGCGATGGCGCTGTCGTGGGTGACCATCACGAACGTCAACCCGTGCTCCTCCCACAGCCCTTCGAGCAGCGCCATGATCTCGTCGCGCATCGACTCGTCCAGGTTGCCGGTCGGCTCGTCGGCCAGCAGTACCTTGGGGCGCTTGACCAGCGCGCGGGCGATGGCGACGCGCTGCTGCTGGCCGCCGGACATCTCGCCGGGCAGATGCCCGGTCCGCTCGCCGAGCCCGACGGACTCCAGCGCCTCGGCGGCGCGGCGGCGCCGCTCGGCGCCCTTGACGCGGAGCGGCACCAGGGCGGTCTCCACGTTCTCCTGCGCGGTGAGCGTGGGGATGAGGTTGAAGCCCTGGAAGACGAAGCCGATGTTCTCGGCCCGGACCGCGGTGAGCTTGGCCTCGCTGAGCGAGGCCAGGTCGACGCCGTCGAACTCGACGCTGCCGGAGGTGGGGCGGTCCAGGCCGCCGAGCATCTGGAGCAGCGTGGACTTGCCGCCGCCGGTGGGGCCCTGGATGACGAGGCGGCCACCGTCCTCGATCGTCAGGTCCACGCCGGCGAGGGCGTCGACGGTCTCCTTGCCGCGCCGGTAGCGCTTGGTGACGCCGGTGAGCTGGTACATGAGGGTCTCCTGGACTCCTGGAGGGAAGGGGAGGCGGGCGGAGCGCCGCGGCCCTACGACGCGGCGGCGCGCCGCGGCTACTCGATACGGCGCCGCGGCTACTCGACGCGGCGCAGCGCGTCGGCCGGGCGCAGCCGGGAGGCCCGCCAGCCGCCGAAGCCACCCGCCACGAGCCCGCCCGCGACGGCGAGCAGTACGGCGACCACGATGGTGGCCGCGCTCACGGGCGCGGTGAGCGCGACGTCGAGGGACCGGGAGGCCGCCTGCCGCGCGCCGCCCCGCCCATGCCGCCGCGCATCCCGCCACCGCCGCCTCCGCCGGGCCCGCCGCCGAAGCCGCCGCCCTGGGAGCCACCGCCCAACTCGGCGGTGAGCGTGGGGCTGATGGTGGTGACCAGGTACGCCCCGCCAGGCCGAGCGCGATGCCGAGCGCCCCGCCCAGCAACCCGTTGACCAGCGCCTCGCCCGCCACCTGCCGGGTGACCCGGCCGCTGCGCCAGCCCAGCGCCTTGAGGGTGCCGAACTCCCGGACCCGGCGGCTGACCGCCGAGGAGGTGAGGAGCCCGGCGACCAGGAAGGCCGCCACGAGCACGATCACGGACAGCCACCTGCCGACGCTGCTCGCGAGGTCGGAGGCGGTGGACAGGGACCCGGAGACGGTCTCGGCGAGGTCGGCCGAGGTCGTCACGGTGGTGCCGGAGATCTCCTTCTGGATGGCCGACTTGACGCCGTCGACCTTCTTGGAGTCCGTGGCGTGGACGTAGACCGTGGTGACCTTGCCCGCGGAGTCGGAGAGGGTCTGCGCCTGCTTCAGCGGGATGTAGACGTTGGCCGAGGCCGCTCCGCTGTCGGCCGTCGCGATGCCCACGACGGTGAACTTCGTGTCCTTGACCGTCACGGTGTCGTCGACCGCGAGCCCGCGTCCTTGGCGTACGCGCTGTCGACGACCGCGACCTTCGCGTTCGTCTCGGTGGTCTTGAACGTACGGCCCTTGGTGAGCGCCGACGACGTCAGCGGGCCGAGCGAGGGCTTGGTGACGTCCGTGCCGAACACGGTGAAGGAGTCGACGCCGAAGTTGGCGCTGCCGCCGCCCCTTGGGTCCCGCCGCCCTGGGTCCCGCCCCGCCGGGGCCGCCGCCCTGCCGTCCGCTCCCGCCGCCGCCCTGCAACTGCCCCGGCGTGAACTGCCCGTCGAGCTTGAGGTTGGTCAGGCTCAGCCCGCCGACCGCCTGCGCGACGTCCTTCTGCTTCTCGACGGTGGTGACCGTGGACGCGGCGAGCGTCTGGAAGCCCTGCACCGTCAACCGGGTCTGCGACTGGCTCGACTCGTCGTCGTTCTTCGCGTCGAAGTCGAAGTTGGGGCGCTGCCGCTGCTCACCCTCCTTCGGCTGCTCGCGGGCCTTGGTGACGGTCAGGTCAGTACCGAGCCCGTACAGCGACTCCAGCGTGGAGTCCTGCGCGCGCCGCATGCCCGCCGAGACCGAGGTGACGACGATGACGAGCGCGATGCCCAGGGCGAGCCCGAGGCGACGACCAGCGCCGCCTTTCTTCGACGGCGCAGCTCGCGCCGGAGATAGGTGAAGAACATGGCCGAAAAATAGGTTCGGCGCGTGATGAAGGCATAAGGGTGCGATGAGAGGTGTCTTAAAGAACACCGCCGGGCGGCGGCCGTCCGTGAGGACCGGCCACCGCCCGGCGGCGGTGCTGCCAGGGGCAGTTGAGCGGACGTCAGGAGCCGCTGCCCACCCAGTCGCTCCAGCTCATGTTCCAGCCGTTGAGGCCGTTGTCCGGCGCGACGGTCTTGTCGCCGGTGTTCTTGACGACGACGACGTCACCGAGCTGCGAGTTGTCGTAGAACCAGGCGCCGTCCGTGCCCGGGTCGCCCGCGCCCTTGGCGTCCTGGAGACCGACGCAGCCGTGGCTGGTGTTGACGTTGCCGAACACCGACGGCGCGCCCCAGTAGTTGCCGTGGATGAAGGTGCCGGAGCTGGACAGCCGCATGGCGTGCGGCACGTCCTGATGTCGTACTCGCCCTTGCCGTCGTCGTCGGTGAAGCCGACGGTGGCGCCGTTCATCCGGGTCTCCTTGAACTTCTCGGAGATCACCATCTGACCGTTGTACGTCTTGTTGTCCGGGCTGCCCGCCGAGATCTTGATGGTCTTGACGAGCTTGCCGTCCCGCACGACCTTCATCGTCTTGCTCTGGGCGTCGACCGTGGAGACCTGCGAGCGGCCGATGTTGAAGGAGACCGTCTTCTCCTGGACGCCCTTCACCCCGGCGACGCCTCGACGCCGTCCAGGTCGAGCTTCATCGTGACCTTGGAGTGCGCCTTCCAGTACTCCTCGGGCCGGAAGTCCAGGCGGGTGCCGCTGAACCAGTGGCCGACGACCTGCTGGCCGCTGCTGGAGCTGACCGTGATGTGGGAGAGGACGTCCTTCTTGTTGGTCACGGCCTTGTCGAAGTTGATCGACACGGGCATGCCGACGCCGACCGTCGAGCCGTCCTCCGGCGTGAAGTTGCCGATGAAGCTGTTGCTCGGCGAGACGGTGGTGAACGACGTGTTCTCCGTGGCCTTGCGGTTCTTGGAGTCCGTGGCCGTCGCGGAGATCTTGTACTGGGTCGAGCGCTCCAGCTGGACGTTCGGCTTCCAGGAGGTCTTGTCGGCGCTGAGCGTGCCGGCCACCGAAGCACCGCTGGAGACGGCCGTCATCGAGACGGACGAGAGGGTGCCGTCGGAGACGGTGACCTTGGTGTCGCTGTTGATGCCCGCACCGGTGGCGCCGTCCTTCGGCGTGATCTTTATTCGAGCGTCCGACGCGTCCTTGGCCGCCGCCTCGTCCACCTGGGACTGGGACTTGCCGCCGCCCTTGCCGTCGCTCTTGTCACCGTCGTCACCACCGCATGCCGCGAGGGTGAGCACGCCGGTGAGTACGGCGGCCGCGGCCACCACGCTCCTGCGGCGCTTGCCGTCGGTCATCACACGCTTCTCCATTGCTGCTGCACCACGACTCCCCGGGTCCCCGGGCCATCTCCTAGGAACGCCTGTACCTTTTGATCGGTTCCACATTCAGTAAAACTGTGCGCGAGGCCACTTAGCAAAATCGGTCGCCGGACGAGCCGCGTCCACGCGTCGGGCCTCGACCGTACCGACGTCACCACGGCGCCACGGGTTCCACGTTTTCCGCCTTCCTCACATCCTCCACCCCGGACTTCGCCCCTTGACTTCCGCGCGACCCGCGAGAGTCACTACCATCAGGGCCTCATGGGGCCCCTCAGCCCCATCACTAGGGGATGCATTCCGTTGACCGCTCGCCGACCGCTGCTGACCGCCACCGCCGCGGGTTCGCTGCTGTGCGCCCTGTGGCTGGTCCCGTCCGCCAGCGCCACCGGCGGCTCGGAGGCGGACAGCCCGCGGCCACCGGGCAGGCGCGGAGCGCGGCCCCGGCCGGGCAGCCGGCGGAGGTGACGGTAACCGCCGCCGACGGCCAGGACACCTCGCTGGCCGACACCGGAAGCGTCGACATCACGCCGTACCTGTTCGGCGGGACGGCGTTCCTCGGCCTCGGCGTGGCCATGGTCACGGCCTCGGT
The DNA here is from genome assembly GCA_038070365.1 of Streptomyces sp. M19. GTDB lineage: Bacteria > Actinomycetota > Actinomycetes > Streptomycetales > Streptomycetaceae > Streptomyces. Next base: position 3,609,344 of record JAMYWE010000001.1, read on the forward strand.
GCGCCGCCCGCGCATGCCGCGCCTCCCCGGCTGACCGGCGCCGCATTCCCTTAAGGACGCCGTGGTTTTCCCTTGAGGGCTCTGCTTTTCCCCTTAAGTGCGCACTCAAGGGCGCCGTTGAGTGCGCCGAGTTTTCCCCTCAAGTGCGCCGCGATGCCCTTAAGGCGCCCTCCCTTAGGACGCCGCCCCTCAAGGCCGCTAGGCCAGCGGCCCGGTCACCGACTCGACCGCTTCGACCAGCCCCCGGACCGTACGAACGCCTCCGCCGCCGCCAGGTCGGGGCGAGAAACGGTCCGCTCCCGACCCTCGACGCCCGCCGCCCGCGCCGCCGCGATGGCCGCGGCGGTCGCCGGTGCGGGCGTGAGCCCCGCCGCAGCTCGACCGCGCGCGCCGCCGCGACCAACTCGACCGCCAGCACCCGGGTGAGGCAGTCGACGGCGGTACGCAGCTTGCGCGCCGCCGACCACCCCATGGACACGTGGTCCTCCTGCATGGCCGAGGAGGGATGGAGTCCACCGACGCGGGCACCGCCAGCCGCTTCATCTCGCTGACCAGGGCGGCCTGGGTGTACTGGGCGATCATGAGGCCGGAGTCCACGCCCGCGTCGTCCGCGAGGAAGGGCGGCAGCCCGTGGGAGCGGTTCTTGTCCAGCAGCCGGTCCGTGCGCCGCTCGGCGATGGACCCGAGGTCGGCTGCGGCGATGGCGAGGAAGTCCAGCACGTACGCCACGGGCGCGCCGTGGAAGTTGCCGTTGGACTCCACCCTCCGGTCGACCACCACGGGGTTGTCGATCGCCGACGCCAGCTCGCGGTCCGCGACCAGCCGGGCGTGCGCGAGGGTGTCCCGGCCCGCGCCCGCGACCTGCGGGCGCAGCGGATCGAGTACGCGTCCTGGACGCGCGGCGCGTCGTCCTGGTGGTGCCCGGTGAGCCCGGACCCGGCGAGCACCCGCAGCATGTTGGCCGCGCTCGCGGCCTGCCCGGGTGCGGCCGTATGGCGTGCAGCTCCGGCGCGAGCACCCGGTCGGTGCCGAGCAGGGCCTCCAGCGACAGCGCGGCGGTCACGTCCGCGGCCGTGAACAGCCGGGCCAGGTCGGCACAGGCCATCAGCAGCATGCCGAGCATGCCGTCGGTGCCGTTCAGCAGCGCGAGCCCTCCTTCTCGCGCAGCTCGACCGGCTCGACACCGGCCTCCGCGAGCAGCTCACCGACCGGCCGAAGCACCCCGTCGGGCCCTCGGCCTCGCCCTCCCCATGAGCGCCAGCGCGCAGTGCGACAGCGGCGCGAGGTCGCCGGAGCAGCCGAGCGACCCGTACTCGTGCACGACGGGCGTGATCCCCGCGTTCAGCAGCGCGGCCATGGTCCGTACGACCTCGGGCCGCACCCCGTACGCCCCGACGCCAGCGTCTTCAGCCGCAGGAACATCAGCGCCCGCACCACCTCGCGCTCCACCCGCGGCCCCATCCCGGCGGCGTGCGAGCGCACGATGTTCCGCTGGAGCCTGGTGCGCAGCTCAGGGCTGATGTGGCGCACGGCCAGCGCGCCGAAGCCGGTGGAGACCCGTACACCGGGTCGGGCTTCGCGGCCAGGTCGTCGATGACCTCGCGCGCCGCGGCGACGGCGGCCAGCGCCTCCTCGGCCAGCTCGACCCGCGCCCGTGCCGGGCGACGGCGATGACCTCGTCGGCGCTCGTCCCCGACGCCTCCACCACCACAGTATGCATATCCATATTCAGGCACCCTAGAGACTGAATCGCGAAGTGTCACGACCGGCCCCGCGCCCCTCACGGGGTACGGCCACGGAACCGCCGACGCTCACTCGTCCGCTCCGACGGGGTGTCCGCGAGCCGCACCACCGGATCGTCCGGACCGCCGTCCCGGCCCGCCACCACCGGCCCGCGCGCCCGCACCGCCTTCGCCCGGTACTGCGCCGCGTCCGCCAGCCGGAACAGCCGCCGCGCCGACCGTACGGGCCCGATCGGGTCGCCCGTCGAGGCGACCCGCAGGCCACGCCCTCGCCCAGCTCCAGCTCCGCCGCCCTGCGGCACAGCTCGTCCGCCGCCCGCACCACCTCGTCCGCGGAGGGTCCCACCGCCAGCAGGCAGAACTCGTCGCCCCCAGCCGCGCCACCAGCGCCTCCGGCAGCATCGCGCCGCACAGCGACAGCACCGACCCGAACCGCTCCAGCAGCCGGTCCCCGACCTCGTGCCCCAGCGAGTCGTTCACCCGCTTCAGCCCGTTCAGGTCGCACACCGCCAGACTCACCACCGCCCCTCCGTGCGGTGCCGCTCCAGCGCCTCGTCCAGCCGCACGTCCACCGCGCGCCGGTTGCCCAGCCCCGTCAGCGGATCCGTGAACGCCAGCTTCCGCGCCTCCTCCAGGCGCTCGGTCTGCGCGATCCCGCGGCCGTCACCGACGCCAGTACGGTCGCGAAGTCCGCGTCCGCCCGGTCGAACACCGGCCTCCCCGCCCCGCGCCACGTACAGCTCTCCCACGCGCGCCCGTCCAGCACGACCGGCGCCACCACGCAGCTGCCCGCCCGCGCCGCCGCAGCCGGCCACCCGCTGGTGGCAGTACGCGCCCGGCCCGCCCGCGGCCCGTCCGCCGACTCCACCCACGCGTCCGGCTCGCCGCCCCGCGCCCACTCCTCGTGCAGGAACTCCGTGATCTCCGGGAACGCGTACACCGGGTAGCACTCGTTCGCGGGGAACGGCTCCTCGCCCTCCGCCAGCTCCCCACGTTCGCCAGCACCCGCAGCCGGCCCAGCTCGCGCTCCCACATCGACACCGCGGCGAAGTCCGCGCCAGGGCACGGCGGGCCCGCTCGGCGGCGGCGCCCACCGCGTCCCGCGGGTGGGCGCGGCGGCCATCGCCTGCGCCAGCCCCACCACGGCCTTCAGCCGCGCGTCTCCCTCGCCTGTCACCGCGCCTCGCATTCCGTCACCGTGCGCACGACCGCGCGTTTTCCAGCGTAGGAATGTTCGGCGATTTCCGCCTTGTCCGCCGGTGCTCGGCGACCGGCGGACAAGGCGGGCGGGACTGGAGGGCTACTCCCGGGCCAGTCCGGGGCGCGCTTGTCGTTGAAGGCGGCCACGCCCTCCGCGCGGTCGCCGGAGAAGGCCACCGAGCGCCAGGCCGCGTCCTCGACTTCGAGCCCGGCCCGCAGGTCGAGGCCGTGGCCCAGGCGCAGGGCGCGCTTGGCGGCGCGGAGGCCGACCGGGGAGTTGGCGGCGATCCGGCGGGCCAGGGCGAGGCCCTCGGTACGGGCCTCGCCCGCGTCCACCAAGTGGTCGATCAAGCCCAGTTCACGGGCTTCGTCCGCTTCCACCCGCCGCGCGGAGAAGATCAGCTCGGCGGCGCGGGCGGCGCCCACCCGGCGCGGCAGGAGCTGCGTCCCACCGCCGCCCGGGATCACGCCGACCGAGACCTCGGGGAGCCCGACCACGGCCGTACGGTCGGCGACGATCACGTCGCAGGACAGCGCCAGCTCGAAGCCGCCGCCGAGCGCGAAGCCGTGGACGGCGGCGATGGTCGGCATGGGCAGCTCCAGTACGCCCGTGTAGCCCGCGCGGGACAGCGGGCGCTGGCGTACCAGGTCGGCGTCGCTCAGGGAGTTGCGCTCCTTAAGGTCGGCACCGACACAGAAGGCGCGCTCGTGCGTGGAGGTCAGCACCACGGCCCGTACCGCGGAGTCCGCCGACAGCGCCGCGCACGCCCGGCTGATACAGCGGGCCATCTCCGTGGAGACGGCGTTCATGGCCTTGGGCCGGTCCAGGACCAGCTCGGCGACGAAGCCGTCCCGCCTGACCGCGACCCACTCTCCGTACCGTTGCTCGCTCACACGGGCGATCATCGCAGGATCCCCGCCGACGAACCAGACCGCGACGGGCACGCCCGGAGGGGCCAGGGCCTCCGGCCCGAGACCGCAGACGGGTACGCGCGGGAGGGGCCGGGGTCGCAGGCGTAGGGTCCTGGACGCTTACGTGTATGTGTGGCGCCGTGTTCCGGGCCAGCCGGACGGTTCCGGGCTACGGCGCCGTAAATATACGGTCCAGGACCCTGCGCCGGAGGCCCGCACCCACCCGCACCCGCACCCGCACCACGTCACCTGAACCACGCCAGGGCCGCGCCGGCCGAACCGCGTCAGCCCGCCGGGACAGCAGCCAAGGCTCGACGACGCCGAGCCCACGCACCGGCCGCTGCCACATCGGCTGGAGGGCGAAGCGGTAGTCGGGCAGGTCGGCGGCGGGCCCCGCCCTCCTTCTCGGCCGCCGCCGCGCCTCCGCCGCCTCGGCCTCCGAGACCGGCGCGTCCCCGGTACGCACCAGTTCCTCCCGGAACGCGCCGTCGACGAGCACCGCGTCCTTGGGCGCTATCGACGTGAGGCGGCTGGCCAGGTTCACGGTGGTGCCGAAGACGTCGCCCATCCTGGTCGTGACGGTCCCGAAGGCCATGCCCACGCGCAGCTCGGGCATGGTCTGGTCGTTCGTCATGGTCTCGATGAGGCGGAGCCCGATCTCGGCGGCGATCCCGCGTCGTCCGCGGAGAACAGCACCTCGTCGCCGAGCGTCTTGATCAGACGCCCGCCGTGCGCGGCCACCAGGTCGGCGGCGGTCGTCTCGAACGCCTCGACCAGCTCGCCCAGTTCCTCCTCCTCCAGGCGCCGGGTGAGCCGCGTGAAGCTCACCAGGTCGGCGAAGCCGACCGCGAGCCGCCGGTCGACCATCTCGGCGTCGTCGGCGGCCTGCACCACGCGGCCGGTCGCCGCGGCGAGCTGGCGCCGGTAGACGTAGACGAGGAACTCCTCCAGCTCCGGGAGGAGGAGTTCGACCAGCGGGTACGCGATCTCGGTGCGGGTCATGCCCGGTTCCTGGGGCTCGGTCAGCCCCTCCAGGAACGAGTCGATCTGCCAGTCGGCGAGCCGGGCCGTGGTCTGGCCGGTGGAGCGCGCCACCTGGATCGCCATCGGCTCGCTCAGCAGCCCGGCCTCCACCAGACCCGACAGCCGGCGCAGGGCGAGCACGTCGGCCTCGGTCAGCGCCTTGGCCTGGCCGATGTCGGCGAAGCCCATGGCACGCCAGAAGCGGGTGGCCAGCTCGACGGAGACCCCGGCGCTGCGGGCGGCCTGGAAGGGGTGTACTGGCGCTCGGAGCCGAGGATGAGCTGTTCGAGGCGGAGCGCGATGGGGTCGGCCTCGGGCAGACCGGGAGGGTCGGCGGGCCCGAGCGGGTCGGGGGCCCGAACGGTTCGGGAGGATCCTCGTCGGAAGAGGCGGAACCCGACTCACCATCGGAACCCGACCCACCCTCCGCACCGGAACCAGAATCAGAACCCGCACCGGCACCGGCACCGGCACCGAGCGACCACCCTCGCCGGAGGCCCGGGAGGCCCGGAGGGCTCGCTGTCACCGGGGTCCGGGTCCTCGCGAGGGTCCGGGCTCACGCCGGGATCCCGCTCCGCACCGGGGCGAGGGTCCCCGTCGGGGACCCCGTCCGCGCCGGAACCCGCGTCGTCGACGGTCACCGCCCGCCCCTGTCCGATCCCTGCGCACTGCCCTTCCGTTTCCTTCTCCCGGTCCCCTGTCCTGGTCCGGCTCACGACTTGTCACGGTCGGCTCACGCCCGCCCCGAACTGGACGGACCGCCACAACGATACGTCAGGTGTGCCGTAGCTCACTCTCCACTCGGGCCGGTCGCCTCGGGGCGCAGATGCACGATGTCACCCGCCGATACGGGCTCCTGCACGCCCCTCGGTGGCCAGGACGAGCCGCCCGTCACCGTCGATCGCGACGGCCTCGCCGACCCGGTCGGAGCCGCCCGGCAACTCGGCCCTGACCCGGCGTCCAAGGGTGGAGCACCCGGCCGCGTACGCCTCCTGGAGACCGCAGGCGCCGGGGTCGCCACCGAACCTGCGCCACTCGCCGTACCACTCCTCGAACGAGCGCAGTACGGCCCGCAGCAGCGGGTCGCGGTCGGTGGTGACGGCACCGGCGAGGGCCAGCGAACCGGCGGTGGGGACGGGGAGTTCGTCCGCGCGGAGGGTGACGTTCAGACCGATGCCGAGGACGACGCCGTCGTCGACCCGCTCCGCGAGGATGCCGCCGAGCTTGCGCTCCTCGCCGTCGATGGTGACGAGCACGTCGTTGGGCCACTTCAGGGCGGTGTCGACGCCCGCGGCGCGGGTGAGCGCGCCCGCGGCGGCCACGCCCGCGAGCAGCGGCAGCCAGCCCCAGCGCGCTTCGGGGACCGCGGGCGCGGGCCGCAGCAGCACGGAGAAGAAGAGACCGGAGCGCGCGGGGCGGTCCACCGGCGGTCCAGCCGCCCACGCCCGCCGACTGCCGCTCGGCGACCAGCACCGCGCCCTCGGGGCGCCGCTCCTGGCCCGTACGACCAGGTCGGAGTTTGTCGAGCCGGTCTCGGGCACCACCTCAAGCGAGGTCCACAGGCCGCCGGGCGCAGCAGCCCCGGCGCAGCGCCGGGCGCTCAGCGGGGCGCTCCAGATCGGACCAGCGTCCGCCGGGGCCGTTCGCGGGGTCTTCAGGGGTGTCGGATGGCGTCATAGGGGTCAGCCTAGGGTCAGGGGATGTGGCCAACGCCGCACTGCCGCAGCGCGGCCCCACCGATACCCTACGAGCCGGTAACCCAGCCAGCCGAACCCCTCACCGCACAGGACAGCCCCGCCAAGCCATCGCCCAGGACCATCCAGCCACGAGGACGAGCAGGAGCCGCCACCCGATGTCCGAGCCGGAGACCGACATCCACACCACCGCTGGCAAGCTCGCGGACCTACAGCGCCGTATCGAGGAAGCCACCCACGCCGGGTCCGCGCGCGCGGTGGAGAAGCAGCACGCCAAGGGCAAGCTCACCGCGCGCGAGCGCATCGACCTCCTGCTCGACGAGGGTCCTTCACGGAGCTGGACGAGTTCGCACGGCACCGCTCGACCAACTTCGGCATCGAGAAGAACCGTCCGTACGGCGACGGTGTGGTGACCGGATACGGGTCGGTGGACGGCCGCCCGGTCTGTGTCTACTCCCAGGACTTCACCGTCTTCGGCGGCTCGCTCGGCGAGGTCTACGGCGAGAAGATCGCCAAGGTCATGGACTTCGCGCTGAAGAACGGCTGCCCGGTCATCGGGATCAACGACGGCGGCGGCGCCCGGATCCAGGAGGGCGTGGTCGCGCTCGGACTGTTCGGCGAGATCTTCCGCCGCAACGTGCACGCCTCCGGCGTGGTGCCGCAGATCAGCCTGATCGTGGGCCCGTGCGCGGGCGGCGCGGTCTACTCCCCGGCGATCACGGACTTCACGGTGATGGTCGACCAGACCTCGCACATGTTCATCACGGGCCCGGACGTGATCAAGACAGTGACGGGTGAGGACGTCGGCTTCGAGGAGCTGGGCGGGGCCGGACGCACAACACGGCCTCGGGCGTGGCGCATTACATGGGCGCCGACGAGAAGGACGCCATCGAGTACGTGAAGGCGCTGCTGTCGTACCTGCCGTCGAACAACCTCTCCGAGCCCCGGCCTTCCCCGAGGAGGCCGATCTGGACGTGACCGAGGAGGACCGCGAGCTGGACACGCTGATCCCGGACTCGGCGAACCAGCCGTACGACATGCACCGGGCGATCGAGCACGTCCTGGACGACGCCGAGTTCCTGGAGACCCAGCCGCTGTTCGCGCCGAACATCATCACCGGCTTCGGGCGGGTGGAGGGCCACCCGGTGGGCATCGTGGCCAACCAGCCGCTCCAGTTCGCGGGGTGTCTGGACATCGACGCCTCGGAGAAGGCGGCCCGGTTCGTCCGTACCTGCGACGCGTTCAACGTGCCGGTGCTGACCTTCGTGGACGTGCCGGGCTTCCTGCCGGGCGTGGACCAGGAGCACACCGGCATCATCCGGCGCGGCGCGAAGCTGATCTACGCCTACGCGGAGGCGACCGTCCCGCTGATCACGGTGATCACCCGCAAGGCGTTCGGCGGCGCGTACGACGTGATGGGCTCCAAGCACCTGGGCGCGGACCTCAACCTCGCCTGGCCGACCGCGCAGATCGCCGTCATGGGCGCGCAGGGCGCGGTGAACATCCTGCACCGGCGCACGATCGCGGCGGCCGAGGACCAGGACGCCACCCGCGACCGGCTGATCAGGAGTACGAGGACAGGCTCCTGAACCCGTATACGGCGGCCGAACGCGGGTATGTGGACGCTGTGATCATGCCGTCCGACACCCGTGGGCACGTGGTGCGCGGACTGCGCACACTGCGGAACAAGCGTGAGTCGCTGCCGCCGAAGAAGCACGGCAACACTCCCTCTAGGAAGGGCCGCTCCCATGATCCGAGTCGTTCGAGGCAACCCCACCCCGAGGAGTTGGCCGCCGCACTGGCGGTGGTGCAGGTACGGGCGGCGGCAGCGGCGCGCGCCGAGCGCGGCGAAGGGCTGCCGCCCGAGTGGTCCGACCCGGCCAGGACGGTGCCGGGCCGCAGGGTCCCGCAGCCCGGCGCGAAGGCGTGGCGCACGACGTACTGGCCCGCGTAGGGCCGGCGCGCACGACGAAGGCCCCACCCGGCAGCGCCGGTTGGGGCCTTCGCGTACGCGCCTGAGTACGCGTACTCAGGCGCGACAGCGCTCACCGGCGCACGATCGAACCATGCTGTGGTCGGACCGGCCGGACGAGCCGCCCGAGGAGATGCGCGAGGCGCAGGCGATGCTCCGTCGGGCCGGCGGCGTGCTCGCCGTGCTCATCCTGGTCTCGCTGATCCTCTTCGGGCTGCTGCTGTGAGACCCCGGCCGGGGCCGCGCGCTGCGCGTCTACCCTGTGCGCATGACCGATCAGCGCACCCTCGTCCTCGCTTCCGCCTCGCCCGCCCGCCTGGGGCTGTTGCGCCAGGCCGGGCTCGCGCCCGAGGTCATCGTCAGCGGCGTGGACGAGGACGCGCTCACCGCGGAGTCCCCGCCCGGCTGGCCCTGGTGCTCGCGGAGGCGAAGGCGAACGCGGTGGCCGGGCTGCCGGAGGCGGCCGGGGCGCTGGTCGTCGGCTGCGACTCGGTGCTGGAACTGGACGGCCGGGCGTACGGCAAACCGGCGGACGCCGAGGAGGCCACCGCCCGTTGGAAGACGATGCGGGGCCGCTCGGGGTACTCCAGACCGGGCACTGCGTCGTGGACACCGTGAGCGGGCGTCGGGCGTCGGCGACCGGCTCGACCACGGTCCGCTTCGGCGAGCCGAGCGACGAGGAGATCGCGGCGTACGTCGCGAGCGGCGAACCGCTGCGCGTGGCGGGCGCGTTCACGCTCGACGGGCGCTCGGCGCCGTTCGTCGACGGCGTCGAGGGAACGCGGGCAACGTCATCGGACTCTCGCTGCCGCTGCTGCGGCGGCTGCTGGCGGACGTCGGGGTGGGCATCACCGACCTGTGGGCCTGAGCGCCGTCGCGGCGGAGGTCCGGAGGATCCGACGAGAGGCCGGGACCCGGATCAGGCCGGGGCCAGAGCCGCGGTCAGGCCGGGTCGGGTCACCCGCCGGGCCGCTGCCGCCGTCGTCCTCGGCGCTCGGCGCCGGGGCCGCCGGTTCGGTCTCGTAGTACCCCATCAGCGTCAGCACGATCAGCCCGAGCACGACCATCATGAAGGCGAACGCGAGCCAGCCGACGAGCCCGACGCAGAAGGCGCCGAGCAGCCCGTGCACCACGGCGCAGGTGATGAGCAGGATGCGGAAGAAGCCGCGCGGAGGCCGGTCGGTCACCGCGCACCGCAGCGACACCAGGCCGCAGCCGAGCAGGTAGAGGCCGAAGACGCCGCCCGCGATCCAGGTGGAGACCGTCATGGCGTCCGAGTCGAGTCCGGCCAGGGACATCTCCTGGCGGTCCACGACCAGCCCCAGGATCCAGTTGAGCAGCGCGATGCCCACGGCTTCCAGCATCAGCACCACCGCCGCCACCACGGCCACCGGTCTGCGCGCCACCTCGCCCACCCTCTTCCGCTGGTTCGACATCGCGCACGCTACTAACGGGTAAGCCCTTGGACAAGGGTCTGCGCCCGCCTCGTCACGCGGCGGAAACAGCGGCAAACTTTCCGCTCCCGCTTAGTAGGAATCCCACAAAATGCCTGCGAGAGGGCCACTGAGTCATGCCGAGACCTTGCCCACATCGTGGACCGCCCGCTGCCCGGAAAACCCGGCGTACGGTGGGATGAAGCGGGAGTTGGCTTTGTGCGACGGGCAGGGCTCACACTCCGTGTGGTCAAGCTCACGCCGGTGTTCTCCTCGGCGCGGGTGTCGCCACTGCCTAAACTCGGCTTGTTTCAAGGAGGGAGCCATCGTGCGCAAGGTCCTCATCGCCAATCGTGGCGAGATCGCTGTTCGGGTCGCTCGGGCGTGTCGGGATGCGGGGATCGCGAGCGTCGCGGTCTACGCCGACCCGGACCGCGACGCTGTGCATGTGCGCGCGGCGGACGAGGCGTACGCGCTGGGGGTGACACTCCGGCGGCGAGCTATCTGGATCAGGGCAAGGTGCTGGCCGCGGCGGCCGATTCGGGCGCGGACGCGGTGCACCCGGGATACGGGTTCCTGTCGGAGAACGCGGAGTTCGCGCAGGCGGTGCTGGACGCGGGGCTGATCTGGATCGGGCCGCCGCCGCAGGCGATCCGGATCTGGGCGACAAGGTCGCGGCCCGGCACATCGCGCAGCGCGGGCGCGCCCTGGTCGCGGGGACCCCCGACCCCGTGGAGGGGCGGAGGAGGTCGTGGCGTTCGCGCGGGAGCACGGGCTGCCGGTGGCGATCAAGGCGGCGTTCGGTGGTGGCGGGCGCGGGTTGAAGGTCGCGCGCACGCTGGAGGAGATTCCGGAGCTGTACGACTCGGCGGTGCGTGAGGCGGTGGCCGCGTTCGGCCGCGGTGAGTGCTTCGTGGAGCGGTATCTGGACCGGCCGCGGCATGTGGAGACGCAGTGCCTGGCCGACCGGCACGGCGGTGTGATCGTGGTCTCCACCCGTGACTGCTCTCTCCAGCGGCGTCACCAGAAGCTGGTGGAGGAGGCCCCGGCGCCGTTTTGAGCGCGGAGCAGAACGCGGAGCTGTACCGGGCGTCGAAGGCGATCCTGAAGGAGGCCGGGTACGAGGGCGCGGGCACGTGTGAGTTCCTGGTCGGCCAGGACGGCACGATCTCCTTCCTGGAGGTCAACACCCGCCTCCAGGTGGAACATCCGGTCACCGAGGAGGTCACCGGCATCGACCTGGTCCGCGAGCAGTTCCGTATCGCCGACGGCGAACCGCTGGGCTACGACGACCCCCGGTACGCGGGCACTCCTTCGAGTTCCGTGTCAACGGCGAGGACCCGGGCCGCAACTTCCTGCCCGCCCGGGCACCGTCACCGCCTTCGTACCCCCGCCGGTCCCGGCGTCCGCCTCGACGCGGGCGTGGAGTCCGGCTCCGTCATCGGCCCCGCCTGGGACTCCTCCTGGCCAAACTCGTCATCACCGGCGCCGACCGCACCCAGGCCCTCCAACGCGCCGCCCGCGCGCTCGACGAGTTCCAGGTCGAGGGCATGGCCACCGCGCTGACGTTCCACCGGACCGTGGTCCGCGACAAGGCGTTCACCTCCGACCCGTTCGACGTCCACACCCGGTGGATCGAGACCGAGTTCGACAACACCATCCCGCCGTTCACCCCGTCGACCCGGCGGAGGCCGACGAGGACGGGCCGCAGGGCCGGGAGACCGTCGTCGTCGAGGTCGGCGGCAAGCGGCTCGAAGTCTCGCTCCCCGCGTCGCTGGGCCTGCCCGCCGCCGGGGCCGCCCCGCGGGCGGCTCGCGCAAGCCAAGCGCAAGGCCCCGAAGAAGTCCGGCTCCGCCGCCTCCGGTGACGCGCTCGCCTCGCCGATGCAGGGCACCATCGTCAAGCTCGCCGTCGGCGGGGCGACACGGTCGCCGAGGGCGACCTGGTGATCGTGCTGGAGGCGATGAAGATGGAGCAGCCCATCAACGCGCACCGGGCGGGCACCATCAAGGGCCTGGCCGCGGAGGTCGGCGCCTCGATCACCTCCGGCGCGGTCATCTGCGAGATCAAGGACTGACCGCCTCGCGCGTCCGCGCGCACCGCGACGAGTGGCCCGGCCGGTTCCGGCCGGGCCACTCGTCGCTCACCCGCCGCCCGGCTGATGGCATGCTTGGCGTACCGGCAGGCGACAGCAACGAGGGAGATCGCGGGAGGACCGCATGGCGACCGAGACGGCCATGGCGCACACGTCGCCCGGCCCATGCGCGCCGACGCGCGCCGCAACTACGAACGGTTGCTGGCCGAGGCGCGGACCGCCTTCACCGAGCACGGCACCGACGCCTCCCTGGAGGACATCGCCCGCCGCGCCGAAGTGGGCATCGGCACGCTGTACCGGCACTTCCCAACCGGACGGCGCTGATGGGCGCCGTCTTCCAGGACGAGGTGTGCACCCTGCTGACGCGCTCACGGGAACTGGCCGAGGCGCCGCACCCGTGCGAGGCGCTGATCGACTGGCTGCGCGCGATCGTCGACCACGCCAGCACCTACCGCGGCCTGTCCCAGGCGCTCATGGCGGCGAACGGCGACGAGACCTCCACGCTCTCCCGCGACTGCGGACTGCCGATGCGGGAGGCGGGCAGCACGCTCCTCGCCCGCGCCCAGCGGCCGGGTCCGTACGCGCCGACGTGGGCATCGCCGATGTGATGCGGCTGACCAACGCGATCGCGCTGGCGGTCGAACAGACCCCGGACGACCGGAGTTGGCCGACCGGCTGCTGGCCCTGGCGTTCACCGGGCTCAAGGCACGGTGAGAGCCAGGGCCGGTCAGCCGTCCGGCACCCGGTGAGCGGCGCCCGCCGCTCCCGGCTCGGTACGTCCGGCGCCCTCTGGTGACCTCTAACGCCGTCTGGGCGCCAGGTCGGCCACGCGGCCCGTACCGCCCTGCGCGTCCCCAGCGGCAGGGGCCCGCGCAGCTGCGCGCCGCCCTGACCGGGCGGGTGCGCGTGGGGATGCGGGTGCTGATGCGTACGGCGCTGACCCGGCAGGGGAGCCCGCCGTGGTCGTCGGCGCCGCGCGCCCGCGGGCCCAGCCGGGTCGCCTGGCGACCGGCCGGGCCCCTTCTCCGGGGACCGGGCCGCCCGACCCGCGCCGGATCCGGCCACCGCGATCTGCACCCCTGGTCGGCGAGCGCCTGGAGCTCCGTCGCGGCACGTTCGTCGTGCGCGGGGCTCGTCCGTCACCAGCCGGGTGATGACGTCGGTGGGCACGGTCTGGAACATCGTGTCCGAGCCCAGTTTCGTATGGTCGGCGAGTACGACCACCTCCGCTGCCGCCTGGACGAGCGCGCGGTCCACACTCGCCGACAGCATGTTGGACGTGGACAGCCCGCGTTCGGCGGTCAGCCCACTACCGGACAGGAAGGCCCGCGACACCCGCAGCCCCTGGAGGGACTGCTCGGCGCCACTGCCCACCAGGGCGTAGTTCGAGCCGCGCAGCTGCCGCCGGTCATGACGACCTCGACACGGTTGGCATGCGCCAACGCCTGTGCGACGAGCAGGGAGTTGGTGACCACGGTCAGACCCGGCACCCGCGCGAGCCGGCGGGCCAGCTCCTGCGTGGTGGTACCGGCGCCGACCACGACGGCCTCGCCTTCTCCGACGAGACCGGCGGCGAGATCGGCGATGGCCGTCTTCTCCGCGGTCGCTAGATGGGATTTCTGCGGGAAGCCGGATTCCCTGGTGAAACCACCCGGCAGCACCGCACCGCCGTGCCGGCGGTCGAGCAGTCCTTCCGCCTCCAGCGCCCGCACGTCCCGCCGTACGGTCACTTCGGAGGTCTGGACGACACGAGCGAGCTCACGGAGCGACACCGCTCCGTTCGCACGCACCATTTCAGGATCAACTGGCGACGTTCTGCAGCGAACACGAAACTGACAGTAACGCCAACGACCGTCTGGTTTCAGCAGGTTGCACCAATTAGCCGAAGTTGTTCGCTCTACCACCTCAGAGCTGGTATAGGGCGAACTAACCCTCGCCCTCGGTCTTCCGGGTGTGCAACTGCCGCGCCACCTCGCCGATCGAGCCCGACAGCGACGGGTACACGGTGAAGGTGTTCGCGATCTGCTCGACGGTCAGATTGTTGTCGACCGCGATCGAGATGGGGTGGATCAGTTCGCTCGCGCGGGCGCGACCACCACGCCGCCGACCACGATCCCGGTGCCGGGGCGGCAGAACAGCTTCACGAAGCCGTCCCGGATGCCCTGCATCTTGGCGCGCGGGTTGCGCAGCAGCGGCAGCTTCACCACCCGGGCGTCGATCCTGCCCTCGTCCACGTCCGACTGCGAGTAACCGACCGTGGCGATCTCCGGGTCGGTGAAGACGTTCGCCGAGACGGTCTTCAGGTTCAGCGGGGTGACCGCGTCGCCGAGGAAGTGGTACATCGCGATCCGGCCCTGCATCGCCGCCACCGACGCCAGCGCGAACACGCCCGTGCAGTCCCCGGCCGCGTAGACGCCGGGGGCGGAGGTCCGCGAGACCTTGTCGGTCCAGATGTGCCCGGACTCCCGGACCTTGACCCCGGCCTCCTCCAGGCCGATGCCCACGGTGTTCGGCACGGACCCCACCGCCATCAGACAGTGGGTGCCGGTGATGACCCGGCCGTCCGCGAGCGTGACCTCCACCCGGTCCCCGACCCGCTTGGCCGCCGCCGCCCGGGACCGGCTCATCACGTTCATCCCGCGCCGCCGGAAGACGTCCTCCAGCACGGCCGCCGCGTCCGGGTCCTCGCCCGGCAGCACCCGGTCCCGGCTGGAGACGAGCGTGACCTTCGAGCCGAGCGCCTGGTACGCCCCGGCGAACTCCGCGCCGGTGACGCCGGAGCCGACCACGATCAGCTCCTCGGGCAGCTCCTCCAGGTCGTACACCTGCGTCCAGTTCAGGATCCGCTCGCCGTCCGGCTGGGCGTCCGGGATCTCCGGGGTGCGCCCGGTCGCCACCAGCACCGCGTCCGCGACCAGCGTCTCCTCGGTGCCGTCCACGGCCCGCACCACCACCTGGCGCGACCCGTCCGGCGCCTGCGACGGCTCCAGCCGCCCGCGTCCGCGCATCACCCGCGCGCCCGCGCGGTCACCGAGGCCGTGATGTCGTGCGACTGCGCCAGGGCCAGCCGCTTCACCCGGCGGTTGACCTTGCCGAGGTCGACGCCGACCACGCGGGCCGCCTGTTCGAGCGGCGGGTGTCATCGGCCACGATGATGCCCAACTCCTCGTACGAAGAGTCGAAGGTCGTCATCACCTCTGCCGTCGCGATCAGGGTCTTGGACGGCACGCAGTCGGTGAGCACCGACGCCCCGCCAAGACCGTCGCAGTCGACGACCGTCACCTCCGCGCCGAGCTGCGCCGCCACCAGCGCAGCCTCGTAGCCGCCGGGTCCGCCACCAATGATCACGATCCGAGTCACATGCTCCATTGTCCCGCACCCGCCGACCTGCCTCCGCCCGGGGCCTCGTCACCGTGCCCACCCACCCCAAGTGCCATTTCTCGCCACTCCCGTACCCTCAGAACCATGTCGCTCTACGCCGCGTACGCCGGCAACCTCGACGCGCGGCTGATGTCCCGCCGCGCACCGCACTCCCGCTGCGCGGCACGGGCTGGCTCTCGGGCTGGCGGCTCACCTTCGGCGGCGAGGAGATGGGCTGGGAAGGCGCCATCGCCACCCTGGTCGAACAGCCCGGCTCACAGGTCTTCGTCGCGCTCTACGACATCGCGCCCATGGACGAGGAGTCCATGGACCGCTGGGAGGGCGTGGGCCTGGGCATCTACCGCCGCGCGCGGATGCGGGTGCACACCCTCGACGGCGACGAGTCCGCGTGGCTGTACGTGCTCAACGGGTACGAGGGCGGGCTGCCCTCCGCCCGCTACCTCGGCGAGATCGCGGACGCCGCCGAATCGGCCGGGGCGCCGCACGACTACGTGATGGAACTGCGCAAGCGACCCTGCTGACCCAGCCCGGCAACGCAACGATCCAGACACCTCGCGCGGGAACGTCTACGCGCGTAGGCGATTTGCGGTTACTCTCGTCCGCGTGAACGCATCAGCTACCTCGGACATCCAGGGCGAGCCGCTCGCCGACGCTGCCGCCGCCGCCACCCGCCTGCGCGAGCTGACCGGCGCCGAGACCCACGACGTCGCCCTGGTCATGGGCTCGGGCTGGGTACCGGCAACCGACGCGCTCGGGACCCCGGAACACGAGTTCCCGGTCACCGAGTTGCCCGCCTTCCCGCCCCGCGGTCGAGGGCCACGCGGGCACGATCCGCTCGTACCGGATCGACGACAAGCGCGCGCTGGTCTTCCTCGGCCGTACGCACTACTACGAGGGCGCGGGGTCGCCGCCGTCGCGCACGGGTGCGGACCGCGGTCGCCGCGGGGTGCAAGACGGTCATCCTCACCAACGGGTGCGGCGGGCTGCGCGAGGGATGCGCCCGGGCAGCCGGTGCTGATCAGCGACCACATCAACCTCACCGCCACTTCGCCGATCATCGGCGCGAACTTCGTCGACCTCACCGACCTGTACTCGCCCCGGCTGCGCGCCTGTGCAAGGAGATCGACCCCAGCCTCGAAGAGGGCGTCTACGCGCAGTTCCCCGGCCCGCACTACGAGACGCCCGCCGAGATCACCATGGTCCGCACGCTCGGGGCGGACCTGGTCGGGATGTCGACGACGCTGGAGGCGATCGCGGCCCGCGAGGCGGGGCCGAGGTGCTGGGCATCTCGCTGGTGACGAACCTGGCCGCCGGGATGACGGGCGAGCCGCTCAACCACGAGGAAGTCCTCCAGGCGGGGCGCGACTCGGCGACGCGCATGGGCGCGCTGCTGGCCCGGGTCCTGGACCGTATCTGAGCGCACCCGCGCGCCCGGCCCCGCGCGGCCCGGCCCACCCGTGGGCCCGCGCGCGGTCCGGCCCCACGCGATCCGCCCGCGGGCGAGCGAAAACATCCGCCCGGCGCACCGGCACCGGATCGAAGGGCACACCGGAGGGTAGCCGCGAGACACGGCACGGCGGCGGCCCGGACCACGGGCCGCGGGCGCCGTACGGCGGCCGGGCGGCGCGCGGCGTACGGCGCCACGGCCGCCGGAAGCGCCCGGCCCGCGCGACGTACGGCCCCGGCCACGCCCGTACGCGGCTGGCGTGCCCGTACACACGGTCACGAGGACCGCACACGCGCACGGCCCGCACGCGCACGCCCGCACACCGCACCGCACACGCACCCGCACCCCGCACCGGCACCGCACCCAGGAGGCCCGCATGGCGGCGCACCAGGACACCCGGCACCCGAGACGATCGCGCGGGCCACCGCGTGGCTGGCCGAGGACCCCGACCCGACACCCGCGACGAGCTGCGGGGTTGCTCGCGGCGGCCGAGCACGACGCGGACGCCCGCGCCGAGCTGGCCGACCGCTTCTCGGGCACCCTCCAGTTCGGCACCGCGGGCTCCGCGGCGAGCTGGGCGCGGGCCCGACGCGCATGAACCGCGCCGTCGTCATCCGGGCCGCCGCGGGCCTCGCGGCGTACCTCACCGCGCACGGCCACGGCGGCGGCCTCGTCGTCATCGGCTACGACGCCCGCCACAAGAGCGCCGACTTCGCCCGCGACACCGCGGCCGTCATGGTCGGCGCCGGGCTGCGCGCGGCGGTGCTGCCCGCCCGCTGCCCACGCCCGTCCTGGCCTTCGCGATCCGCCACCTCGGCGCCACCGCGGGCGTGGAGGTGACCGCCAGCCACAACCCGCCCGCGACAACGGCTACAAGGTCTACCTCGGCGCCGGACACGAGGGCGCCCCGCGGGCGCCAGATCGTCCCGCCCGCCGACGCGGACATCGCCGCCGAGATCGCGGCCGTGGGCGCCCTCGCGGACGTACCGCGCCCCGACTCCGGCTGGGAGACCCTGGGCGAGGACGTGCTCGACGCCTACCTGCGCCGCACGGACGCCGTCCTCACCCCGGCTCGCCCGGGACCTGCGGGTCGTCTACACCCCGCTGCACGGCGTGGGCCGCGACGTCCTCACCGCCGCCTTCGCCCGCGCGGGCTTCCCGCGCCCACCGTGGTGCCCGAACAGGCCGAGCCCGACCCGGACTTCCCGACCGTCGCGTTCCCCAACCCGGAGGAGCCGGGCGCGATGGACCTGGCGTTCGCCACCGCCCGGCGGACCGTGCCCGACCTGGTCATCGCCAACGACCCGGACGCCGACCGCTGCGCCGCCGCCGTCCCGGACCCCGGCGCGGCGGCGGGTGGCGGATGCTGCGCGGCGACGAGGTGGGCGCGCTGCTCGCGGGCCACGTGGCGCGCGAGGGGCCGGGCACGTTCGCGACCACGATCGTCTCGTCCTCGCTGCTGTCCCGCGTCGCGCGCGGCGGGCGCCGGGTACGAGGAGACACTGACCGGCTTCAAGTGGCTCGCCCGCGTCGACGCGCTGGCCTACGCCTACGAGGAGGCCCTGGGCTACTGCGTGGACCCCGGCGGCGTACGCGACAAGGACGGCGTCACGGCGGCGCTGCTCATCGCCGAACTGGCCGCCGGGCTGAAGCGGGAGGGCCGCGCGCTCACCGACGTCCTCGACGACCTCGCGCTGGAGCACGGCCTGCACGCGACCGACCAGCTGTCGGTGCGGGTCGAGGACCTCTCGCTGATCGCGGCGGCCATGAAGCGGCTGCGCGACCAGCCGCCCGCCGAACTGGCGGGCCTCGCCGTGACCGCGGCCGACGACCTGGCGCAGGGCTCCCCGGCGCTGCCCGCGACGGACGGCCTGCGCTACCACCTGGGCGGTACGGAGGGGCCGCGGGTCCGCCGGGACGTCGGTGGAGTCGGCCGGGTGGTCGTCCGGCCGAGCGGCACGGAGCCGAAGCTGAAGTGCTATCTGGAGGTGGTCGTCCCGGTGCCGTCGGCCGACGCGCTCGGCCGGGCGCGGAAGACGGCGGACACCGTCCTGGCGGCGCTCAAGAAGGACCTGGCGCGAGCGGCGGGCATCTAGGGTCCGGGGCCCGGCGGGCGAGCGGCCCGCCCGTCGGGCCCCGGCCCCGTCAGCCGGTCCGTCAGCCGATCGCGAGCATCACCACGAGCAGCACCGCCCCGGCCACGGACGGGGCGATGATCTCGTACGCCCAGCGCACCTCCGGCTCGCCCCGCGCGCCCTCCCGGTCCGCCTGGGTCTCCGCCAGCTCGCGCAATTCCTCCACGGCCCGGTCGGATCCGGCGCGTGGGTCCTGCGCCGGGTGGCGCCGTGCACCGAGGTGCGGCCGAAGGGTCCTCGACGGCGGCCCGCGACTGGCGGCGGCTGGCCTGCTTGCGCTGCCGCAGCGAGACGGGGATCGACCACAGCTGGTACGTCGCGCCGCCCGCGAGCACCTCGCTGGTGTAGCCCGCGCGCACCGTCTCCACCGCGGCCCACGGCAGCGTGATCGTACGGAAGGGTTGCGCACCCGGAGCCGGTCCGGCCCCGCGTACACCGCGGGCCGCAGGCAGAAGGCGATCACCACCGGCACCGCGAGCAACAGCCCGGCCAGCACCACCCAGGGCGTCCGGCCCGTCCCGCGGACCATCGCGTCGATGCCGAGCCAGGCGCCGAGCGCGAGCAGCAGCACCCGCCGACCATGCCGCCGGGAGAGCGGTAGACGCGGTCGGCGAAGCCGTCGTCGGCGTCCTGGCCGGACGGGCGCGGGGCGTTGGAGTCGTCGGGGCTCGTCATGGAGCCGATTGTGCCCCACGTGTGGACGGCGGCCGGGGACGGCCGGTACCCTGCCGGGAGCGATCGGTCCCCGTTCCGGGGTGACAGCCGCTACGCGCGTAGATATGCTCACCTGGTGACCATGCCCACCACAGTTCCCGCATACGGCAGCCGGGCCGCGGAGCTCGGGCCGCGATGGCGGACGTGACCGCCGACGACAGCGCGCTGCGCCGCTTCCTGCACGGCCTGCCGGGCGTCGACGCGGTCGGCCTCCAGGCCCGCGCCGCGACCCTCGGCACCCGCTCGATCAAGACCACCGCGAAGGCGTTCGCCATCGACCTGGCGATCTCGATGATCGACCTGACGACCCTGGAGGGCGCGGACACCCGGGCAAGGTCCGGGCGCTGTGCGCGAAGGGGATCAACCCGACCCCACGGACCGCACGGTCCCGAAGGTCGCCGCGATCTGCGTCTACGGCGACATGGTGGCCACCGCGAAGGAGGCGCTGGGCGGCAGCGGCGTCCACGTGGCCGCCGTCGCGACCGCCTTCCCTCCGGCCGCGCCGCCTGCCGGTGAAGCTGGCCGACACCCGCGAGGCGGTGGCGGCGGGCGCCGACGAGATCGACATGGTGATCGACCGCGGCGCCTTCCTCTCCGGCCGCTACCTGGCGGTCTTCGACGAGATCCGGCAGGTCAAGGAGGCGTGCGCTCGACAGGACGGCACGGCCGCCCACCTGAAGGTCATCTTCGAGACCGGCGAGCTCCAGACGTACGACAACGTCCGGCGCGCCTCGTGGCTGGCGATGCTGGCGGGCGCCGACTTCATCAAGACCTCCACCGGCAAGGTGGCGGTGAACGCGACTCCGCCGGTCACCCTGCTGATGCTGGAGGCCGTGCGCGACTTCGCCGCCGCGACCGGGGTGCAGGTCGGCGTGAAGCCCGCGGGCGGCATCCGCACCACCAAGGACGCGCTGAAGTACCTGGTGCTGGTGAACGAGACGCTGGGCGACGACTGGCTGTCCCCGACTGGTTCCGCTTCGGCGCCTCCAGCCTGCTCAACGACCTGCTGATGCAGCGTCAGAAACTGTCCACCGGCCGCTACTCGGGCCCCGACTACGTAACGGTGGACTGATCGCCATGGCACTCTTCGAGTACGCGCCGGCCCCGGAGTCCCGCGCGGTCGTCGACATCGCGCCGAGCTACGGGCTGTTCATCGACGGCGAGTTCGCCGAGGCCGCCGAGGCCAGGGTCTTCAAGACCGTGTCGCCCTCCTCCGAGGAGGTGCTCTCGGAGGTCGCGTGGGCGAGCGCCGAGGACGTGGACCGCGCCGTGCGCGCGCCCGCGCGGCGTTCGGGAAGTGGTCGGCGCTGCCGGGCGCGGAGCGCGCGAAGTACCTGTTCCGGATCGCCCGGATCATCCAGGAGCGCTCGCGCGAGCTGGCGGTCCTGGAGTCGCTGGACAACGGCAAGCCGATCCGCGAGTCGCGCGACGCCGACCTGCCACTGGTCGCGGCGCACTTCTTCTACTACGCGGGGTGGGCCGACAAGTTGGGCTACGCGGGCTACGGGCCCGACCCCGGCCGCTGGGCGTCGCGGGCCAGGTCATCCCGTGGAACTTCCCGCTGCTGATGCTGGCGTGGAAGATCGCCCCGGCGCTGGCGACGGGCAACACGGTGGTCCTCAAGCCCGCCGAGACCACCCGCTGTCGGCCCTGTTCTTCGCGGACGTCTGCCGCCAGGCGGGCTGCCCGGGGCGTGGTGAACATCGTCACCGGCGACGGCTCCACGGGCGCCGAACTGGTCGCGCACCCGGACGTCGACAAGGTGGCCTTCACCGGCTCCACCGAGGTCGGCAAGGCCATCGCCCGTACGGTCGCGGGCACCCGCAAGAAGGTCACCCTCGAACTGGGCGGCAAGGCGGCGAACATCGTCTTCGACGACGCCCCGTCGACCAGGCCGTCGAGGGCATCGTCAACGGCATCTTCTTCAACCAGGGCCACGTGTGCTGCGCGGGCTCGCGGCTGCTGGTCCAGGAGTCGGTCGCGGAGGAGCTGCTGGACGCGCTCAGGCGCCGGATGGCGACCCTGCGCGTCGGCGACCCGCTCGACAAGAACACCGACATCGGCGCGATCAACTCCGCCGAGCAGCTGGCCCGGATCACCGCGCTCGCCGACGCGGGCGAGGCGGAGGGCGCCGAGCGCTGGGCCCCGGCCTGTGAACTGCCGTCCTCCGGCTACTGGTTCGCGCCCACCCTCTTCACCGGCGTCACCCAGGCGCACCGCATCGCGCGCGAGGAGATCTTCGGCCCGGTGCTGTCGGTGCTGACCTTCCGCACCCCGGCCGAGGCCGTCGAGAAGGCCAACAACACGCCGTACGGGCTGTCGGCGGGCATCTGGACCGAGAAGGGCAGCCGCATCCTGTGGATGGCGAACAAGCTGCGCGCGGGCGTCATCTGGTCCAACACGTTCAACAAGTTCGACCCGACCTCGCCGTTCGGCGGCTACAAGAGTCGGGCCACGGCCGCGAGGGCGGCCGTCACGGTCTGGAGGCGTACCTGAATGTCTGACGACCGGCTCAGCGTGATGAAGACCTACAAGCTCTTCGTCGGGGCGCGTTCCCCGGTCCGAGAGCGGACGGGTGTACGAGGTGACCGACGCGAAGGGCACCTGGCTCGCCAACGCCCCGCTGGCCTCCCGCAAGGACGCCCGGGACGCCGTCGTCGCGGCCCGCAAGGCGTTCGGCGGCTGGTCCGGCGCCACGGCGTACAACCGGGGCCAGATCCTGTACCGGATCGCGGAGATGCTGGAGGGCCGCCGGGCGCAGTTCACCGCCGAGGTGGCGGCGGCCGAGGGCTGTCGAAGTCCAAGGCGGCGGCGCGGGTGGACGCGGCGGTCGACCGCTGGGTCTGGTACGCGGGCTGGTCGGACAAGGTCGCGCAGATCGCCGGGTCCGCGAACCCCGTCGCGGGCCCGTACTTCAACCTCTCCACGCCCGAGCCGACCGGGGTGGTGGCGGTGCTGGCGCCGCAGGACTCGTCGTTCCTGGGGCTGGTGTCCGTGGTGGCCCCGGCGATCGTCACGGGCAACACGGTCGTGGTGGTCGCCGCGGAGCGGCCCGCTGCCCGCGCTGTCCCTGGCGGAGGTGCTGGCCACCTCCGACCTGCCGGGCAGGGTGGTCAACGTGCTGTCCGGGCGGACCGCCGAACTGGCCGGGCCGCTGGCGGCCACCAGGACGTGGGCGCGATCGACCTGGCGGGCTCGGCCGGGGATCCGGAGCTGGCCGCGGCGCTCGAAGTGGCGGCGGCCGACAACCTCAAGCGGGTGCTGCGCCCGCGTCGGTGGACTGGTCCGCGGACCCGGGCACGGACCGGCTGCTGTCCTTCCTGGAGACGAAGACGGTCTGGCACCCGACGGGTGTCTGACCGCGCGGCGTCCCGCCCGTCCGGTGTCCGTGCCACCGGACGGGCGGGGCCGTCAGCCCGGAGCAGCCGGGCCGCGTCGCCGACGAGCGGCAGCTCCTGACCGTGTCGCCCGCCGCGAGCGGCCGGTCAGGGCCTCGGTGCCGACGGGCTGGAAGTCGGCGACCTGGGTGCCGATGGCGTTGTTCAGCGGGTCGACGGGCGTTCCGGCCAGCGGGTCGAGCTGGATGTCCTTGAGCGGGCCGCCCGTGCTGTCGGCGCCGAAGTGCAGCGCGTCGCCCACCGACTGCCGCGGCACCCCGACCCTGATCCGCCCGGCCTTGCCGACCGGGGTGTCGACGTTCACCTCGTGCGGGGTGTCGGCCTTCGCCTCGTGCGGGGTGTCGGCCGGCCGCGGCGGCTCGGCCGCGCTCGCGGCTTGCACACAGCCACCACCCACCAGCGCCGCGCCGAGTGCGGACAGGGCGATACCGGCACGCGTGAGGGCGCGGTGCTGCGAGGACGTGCGTGCTGGGCGGACGAGGCCATGGCCACCTGCCAAGTGTGTCGGTCACGTAATCGATCGGCTACGCATCGTAAGCGCACCGTGCCGGACGCGTCACTCCTTCGTCCCGGCCGGTCCCCGTGCGGACCAATGCGTCACACTGGTGTTCCGTGACCCTTCATCCCCGCCCCTGCGCGTGTCATCCTCCTCGCGGGGCCCTCCGGTTCCGGAAGTCGTCCCTCGCCATCCGTACCGGCCTGCCCGTGCTGTGCCTCGACGACTTCTACAAGGAGGGCGGCGATCCGTCCCTGCCGCGCGTCGCGGGACGACGGACGTCGACTGGGACTCGCCGGACTCGTGGGACGCGGGCGCGGCGATCGCCGCGATCGAGGAGTTGTGCCGCACCGCCCGGACGACGGTGCCGCTGTACGACATCGCCACCAGCTCCCGGACCGGTGCGGAACCGTTCGAGCTGGGCCGTACACCGCTGTTCGTCGCGGAGGGCATCTTCGCCGCCGACATCATCGGGCGGTGCCGGGCGCTCGGCGTGCTGGCGGACGCGCTGTGCCTGCGCGGGCGGCCCACCACCACCTTCCGTCGCAGACTCGTGCGCGATCTGCGGGAGGCCCGCAAACCCGCCCATGTCCTGCTGCGCCGCGGCTGGCGGCTGATGCGCGCGGAGCGCGGGATCGTGGCGCGGCAGACCGCGCTCGGGGCGTACGCGTGCGGGAAGGAGGCGGCGCTGGGGCGGATCGCCTCGGCCGCCGCGAGCGGGATGCCCGCGCGCGGGCGGACCCGCCGGGAGGAGCCCACGAGAACGCGGGCTGCCAGGACCTGACGGCCCGGCGGCCCGCGGGAGCCCTCCGAAAGGGCCCGGAACGCGAGAAGCGGGACCGAACAACCCCAGTTGCCCGACCCCGTCTCGCCTTTCCCCGTATCCCCGATACCCCCTCTTTCTTTCTCCCCGTGTTTCCCCGTGTCCCCGTACCCTCCGGCCGGTCCGCCGCCTGTGTCAGGCGACGAGTTCGCCGAAGGATTCCTCCTCGTCACGGCCGAAGCTGAGGACCTCGTCCTCGCGCAGCCTGCGCAGGAGCGCCAGATGCTGCTCTTGACCGTGCCGACACTGATGTTGAGGATGTCCGCGATCTCCGGGTCCGTGCGGCCCTCGTAGTAGCGCAGCACGAGCATGGTGCGCTGTGTCTCGGGCAGCCGGGCCAGCGCCTGCCAGAGCACGGCGCGCAGTTCGGTGCCGCGCATCGCGTCGTGGTCGCCCGCCGTCTCCGGCAGCTCCTCGGTCGGGTACTCGTTGAGCTTGCGCCGCCGCCACGCGCTGATGTGCAGGTTCGTCATCGTGCGCCGCAGATAGCCGCCGACCGCGGCCTTGTCGCTGATCCGGTCCCAGGCCCGGTAGGTCGAGAACAGCGCGCTCTGCAACAGGTCCTCGGCCTCGAACCGGTCACCGGTCAGGTGGTAGGCGGTTGCGTACAGGGAGGCGCGGCGTTCCTGGACGTAGGCGGTGAACTCCACCTCCGACGCGGTGCGCCGCTCCCCGTGTCCTCCCCGTACGAGCTCCCCCGTTTCCCCGTCTCCCCGTTCTCCGCGGCTCCCCGTTGGATCCCGCGGTGGAGGTCATCGCGTCAATGGCCACCATGTACGGCGGCCGTTGACGTCCGGCGCCGCGAGCGCACCCCGCCCGCTCACGGCACCGGACTTCTCCGCCCGGACTCGGTCCGGTGGTCCCCTGCTCCGTCCCGCATCGTGAAGGCGCGTGCGAATGACTGCGCTGGACGTGTTGAAGTGCAGTGTGTTCATCTCGCGCCCCCGTCGGTGGAGCCTGCTGTGTTGCCGCTGGCTTCCCGGGCTGTCGTTCCCGGTGACGAAAAGATTGCCGGGCCAGTTTCATCGCGGTGTCCGTCGACTGTCACAGGCTCGTCACAGGGGAACTCCGAGGCCCGGGACGCCGTCGGGGGCCCGGAACACCGCCGGAGTCGTACGCGTGTGCGAGGAATCGAACTCAGGGCACCGCGGGTCGAACTTCGGAGCCCCGTAGGTCAGAATGACCGACGTGCCTTTCCTGTTGCTGATCGAGGACGACGACGCCATCCGCACGGCCCTCGAACTCTCCCTGTCCCGCCAGGGCCACCGTGTGGTGACCGCGGCGACGGGTGAGGACGGCCTGAAACTGCTGCGCGAGCAGCGGCCGGATCTGATCGTGCTGGACGTGATGCTGCCCGGCATCGACGGCTTCGAGGTGTGCCGTCGTATCCGGCGCACCGACCAGCTGCCGATCATCCTGCTCACCGCGCGCAGCGACGACATCGACGTCGTCGTCGGCCTGGAGTCCGGCGCCGACGACTACGTCGTCAAGCCGGTGCAGGGCGGGTGCTCGACGCCCGGATCCGGGCGGTGCTGCGCCGCGGGGAGCGGGAGGCCAGCGACTCGGCGACGTTCGGCGCGCTGGTCATCGACCGTTCGGCGATGACGGTCACCAAGAACGGCCAGGACCTCCAGCTCACCCCACCGAGCTGCGGCTGCTGCTGGAGCTGAGCCGCAGGCCGGGGCAGGCCCTGTCGCGGCAGCAGCTGCTGCGGCTGGTGTGGGAGCACGACTACCTCGGTGACTCCCGGCTCGTCGACGCCTGTGTCCAGCGGCTGCGCGCGAAGGTCGAGGACGTGCCCTCCTCGCCGACGTTGATCCGTACGGTCAGGGGCGTCGGGTACCGGTTGGATGCGCCGCAGTAGGCGAGGCGCCGGGGACGGACCGGCGACCGCGGAGGAACCGGGCCGCCCGCGGGGCTGGGCGGCGGGACTGCTGCGCTGGCTCAGCCTGCGACTGCGGCTGATGCTGGTGTTCGCGCTGGTGGCGCTGGCCGCCGCGGTGTCCGCGTCGGCCATCGCGTACTGGCTGAACCGCGACGCGGTGCTCACCCGCACCCAGGACTCCACGCTGGACGACTTCCGCAAGTCGCTCAAGGAGGCGACGGACGGGCTGGCCGCCAAGCCGGCCTGCACCACGCTGAAGGACGCCGCGGACCAGATGGCGAACAGCGCGCAGAAGTACGGCGTGCTGCTGATCGCCACGACGCCGGAGGGCGAGTCCTGCACGAAGTCCTCGACCGAGCGGGCCATGTCGCTGGACGACGTACCGGCCTCGCTCCAGAAGGCCGTGAACAAGAAGCGGCCGGTCAACGACTCCAACTCCGCCCCGTACCACCTGTACTGGCAGCGGATCACCATCAAGGACACCCCGTACCTGGTGGCCGGGGCGAAGATGAACGGCGGCGGGCCCACCGGCTACCTGCTGAAGTCGCTGGAGACCGAGCGGCAGGACATCAACTCACTGGCCTGGTCGCTGGGGATCGCCACCGCCCTCGCGCTGATCGGCTCCGCGCTGCTCGCGCAGGCCGCCGCGTCGACGGTGCTGCGGCCCGTACAGCGGCTCGGCGAGGCCGCGCACCGGCTGGGCGAGGGCAGCTCGACACCCGTCTCGAAGTCTCCGGCTCCGACGAACTGGCCAACCTGTCACGGACCTTCAACCGGACCGCCGAGCGGCTGGAGACGCGGGTGGCCGAGCTGAGCGCCCGCGAGGCGGCGAGCCGCCGCTTCGTCGCCGACATGTCGCACGAGCTGCGCACGCCGCTCACCGCGATCACGGCGGTGACGGAGGTGCTGGAGGAGGAGGCCGACTCGCTCGACCCGATGATCGCCCCGGCGGTGCAGCTGGTGGTGAGCGAGACCCGGCGGCTGAACGACCTGGTGGAGAACCTGATGGAGGTCACACGGTTCGACGCGGGCACCGCGCGGCTGGTGCTCGACGACGTCGACGTCGCGGACCAGGTGACGGCCTGCATCGACGCGCGGGCCTGGCTGGACGCCGTCGAGCTGGACGCGCCGCGCGGCATCGTGGCCCGGCTGGACCCGCGACGGCTGGACGTGATCCTGGCCAACCTCATCGGCAACGCGCTCAAGCACGGCGGGTCGCCGGTGCGGGTGTCGGTGCGGACCCGGCCGGTGGCGCCGAGGGCGCCGACCTGGAGATCCGGGTACGGGACCACGGCCCCGGCATCCCGGAGGACGTCCTGCCGCACGTCTTCGACCGCTTCTACAAGGCGAGCGCGTCCCGGCCGCGGTCCGAGGGCAGCGGCCTGGGCCTGTCGATCGCCCTGGAGAACGCGCACATCCACGGCGGCGAGATCACCGCGGCCAACCTGCCCGAGGGCGGCGCCGTCTTCACCCTGCGGCTGCCGATGGACGCCTCGTGGCTGACGCCGGACGAGAACGAGCCGCCGGACCGGGGCGGCGAGAAAGCGACAGGAAGGGCAACGAGCGATGAGGCGCCCGGGAGCGCGCCGGGGCGCCGGGGCGCTGGCCGTGACGACGGCGCTGACCGCGGTGCTGGCCTCGGGGTGCGGGATCCGCGACACCTCCGTACCGGTGGACGCCGGGCGGCGCCCACCCGCGACTCGTGCCGGGCGTCGGACGAGGAGCCGTCCGCGGCGGGCGACGAGACGTTGTCGGTGCGGATCTATCTGGTGTGCGCCTCGCAGGTGCGCACGGTGGTCCGCGAGATCCGGCTGTCGGACGAGAAGGCGAGCCGGGTCGCGCCGGTGGTGCTCGCGCGGGAACTCCTGGACCAGCTGCGGCAGTCGCCGCCGACGGCCGAAGCGGGCCGGGTTCGGCACGGTGGTCGAGTCCCCGGTGCGGGTCATCAACCCGGCGGAGGACGACCCGACAAGACCATCAGGCTCAACATCGCCCCCGACCAGCTGCGGTCCTATGGGCTGGTGCAGATCATCTGCACCTTCGGGCACACGACGCTGGGTGACCACGGGAAGGTGATCCTCGGCGGCCCCGAGCGGGACGCGGACGGCCTGCGCCAGTACCAGTGCACCGAGGCGCTGCGCGCCCGTCCCGAGTCCGTCCTCGCCTCCGGGTGCCGGTCCCGTCGGCCTCCGCCTCCGCGACCGGTCGGTAACAGCTTCTGACCAGCGGTACGTCCACGGAACCGGATGGCCGGTACGGGACGTCATGTCAGGCGTGCAGGGTCTAGGTACTTCCGGCCGCAAGGCGGCCTTCCGCCACCGCGCCGCGGGCTTGGTGCTCCTCGCCGCCCACCTGGCGTTCGTGTTCTGGCTGACCCTGCGCCCGCTGAGCGTGCCCTGGGTGACCGCGGAGACCCTGGAACCGCTGGGCACGATCCGCGCCGACCTGGCGCTCGGCCCGTGGCAGGCGGCCCGCGGCCTCGGCGGCGGGCTGCTGCTGCTGGCCCCGCTGGGGTGCTGCTGCCGCTGGCGGGGGCCGGGTGGCGCCCTGCCGGATCTGTTCGCTGGTCCGTACGGTCTTCACCGCCGCGATGGTGTCCCTGGTGGTCGAGCTGGTGCGCAGCGGGGTCACCGGACAGGTGATGAGCATGGACACGGTGCTGCTGAACACGGCCGGGGTGGCACTGGCGCATCTGGCCGTCGTCCCCGCCATGCGGTCCTGGCTCCGCCGCCGGGAGGACCGGCGGCGGACCGACACCCTCCGCCGGGAGGAGGGGCCTCGGGGCTGACCCGGACGATTCCCAGGGTCGGCGTCGCCCCTAGCGGGACGCGCGGGGCGGCCCACGTGCTTAGCGTGGAGGTGTCCGGGAAGACGTCCCGGCCACCGAACCGAGCAAGGGAGTCGCCCCATGGCCGCCGCACTGGTCCGTCCCCGGAGCGAGAAGATGATCGCGGGTGTCTGCGCGGGGCTGGCGCGGCGCTTCGGCACCACCCCGACCACGATGCGGGTGATCTTCCTGGCCTCGTGTCTGCTGCCGGGCCCGCAGTTCCTGCTCTACCTGCTGCTGTGGGCCCTGGTGCCCGCCGAGCGCGAGCAGCACCACGCCTGGTGACCCGGCCCGTCCCCGCCCGGGACGGTGAACACGACGGGGCCGCACACCCGATCGGGTGTGCGGCCCCGGTGCCGCGTGGCGGGGTCAGCCCAGGAGCCCGCCAGGCGCGCCGCCGGTGACGTTGCCGGTCGGCAGGGCGTCGCCCACCGGCAGGCCACCCAGCAGCCCCTTGTTGCCGCCCGAGTTGGCGGCGCCCTTGACGGCCTCGGCGGCCCGGTCGGTCTGCTGCGACTGCGAGCCCAGGGCGCCGGTCAGGGTGGAGGTGACGCCGTCGATGTCCGGGCCGGGGCCGTCGTCGCCGACGCGGTGCCCGCTCCGGCGGATACGGCGGCGGCGCCGAGGACGACGGCGCCGAAAGTCTTGAGGGTTGCCTGCTTCATCAGAAATCTGTCCTTGCGACGGGGCTTGACCGGTACGAGAACGTAGCCACGGTTTTCCTCCGGCCGCAAACAGCGGAAACGGCCGGGGCGGCGTCCGCGCCGGCCGCTTCCCCGCCGTCTCCTGTCAGTCCGCCTGCCGCGCGGAACCGCTGGTCACCGGCGATGTCCCGGACGCCTGGCGGAACAGCCACGCGGACTTCAGCGTCGCGTATCCGGGCTTGATCACATCGTTGATCATGGCGAGACGTTCACTGAAAGGAATGAAGGCCGACTTCATTGCATTGACCGTGAACCACTGCATGTCGTCGAGCGTGTAGTGGAAAGTCGAAACCAGGTGCTCGAATTCCCGGCTCATACTCGTGCCGCTCATCAGGCGGTTATCGGTATTGACCGTGGCACGGAATTGCAGGCGCCGGAGCAGGCCGATGGGGTGTTCCGCGTACGACGTGGCGGCGCCCGTCTGGAGGTTGGAGGTGGGGCACAGCTCCAGCGGGATCCGCTTGTCCCGTACGTAACCGGCGAGGCGGCCGAGTTCGACCCCGCCGTCCTCGGCGACCCGGATGTCGTCGATGATGCGCACGCCGTGGCCGAGCCGGTCGGCGCCGCACCACTGGAGCGCCTGCCAGATGGAGGGCAGGCCGAACGCCTCGCCCGCGTGGATCGTGAAGTGGTTGTTCTCCCGCTTCAGGTACTCGAAGGCGTCCAGGTGGCGGGTGGGCGGGAAGCCCGCCTCCGCGCCCGCGATGTCGAAGCCGACGACGCCCAGGTCCCGGTAGCGGTTGGCGAGTTCGGCGATCTCCAGGGCGCGGGCGGCGTGCCGCATCGCGGTGAGCAGGGCGCCGACGCGGATCCGGTACCCTTCTCCCGGGCGCGCCGCTCGCCTTCCCGGAAGCCCTCGTTGACCGCCTCGACGACCTCCTCCAGGGTCAGCCCGCCCTCCAGATGCTGCTCGGGGCGTACCGCACCTCGGCGTAGACCACGCCGTCCTCGGCCAGGTCCTCGGCGCACTCGGCGGCGACCCTGACGAGCGCGTCGCGGGTCTGCATGACGGCGCAGGTGTGGGCGAAGGTCTCCAGGTAGCGCTCCAGGGAGCCGGAGTCGGCCGCTTCCGGAACCACAGGCCGAGCTTGCCGGGGTCGGTCTCCGGCAGCGCGTCGTAGCCGGTCTCGCGCGCGAGGTCGACGACCGTGGCGGGGCGCGGCCCGCCGTCGAGATGGTCGTGCAGCAGCACTTTCGGGGCACGGCGGATCTGGTCGGGGTGGGCTGGTCGGTGTGCTCGCTCGTCATTGCGGCAGCGTAGCCCCTACGCGCGTAGATCGCTGGCGATAGATACGGAACAGTGACCCGCACGGGTAGTGGAGTCTGTCTCAGCTTCTGGGATTGTTCTGGCATGGCTCAGGAAGCGTTGCCGGAGCAGGACGCCCGGCTGGGGCGGCCGATGGGCGCGACCGGTGTGGACAAGACCGTGCACGGAGTGGTGCTGCTGCTGCCCGGCGGGGATCCGGCCGGCACCCGGCGGCCCTCCCCTGTCGCTGGCGGCCACCCGCCCGCTGGCCCGACGGCTCGTCAGGGCCGGGCGGGACGAGGGACTGGCGGTCCACACGGTCCACTACCGCTGCCGCGGCTGGAACGGCGAGGAGGCCCACCCGGCCGCCGACGCCGAGTGGGCGGCCGACGAGGTCGTACGGCGCTACGGCGACGTACCGGTCTGCCTGGTCGGCCAGGGCATGGGCGGGCGGGCCGCGCTGCGCGCCGGGGGCATCAGGCGGTGGGCGCCGTCCTGGCGCTCGCGCCCTGGCTCCCCGACCCGGAGACGGACGGCGCCGGGTGCGAACCGGAGCCGGTCAAGCACCTGGTGGGACGTCAGGTGCTCATCGCGCACGGGACGAACGACGCGCGGACCGACCCCGAGCTGTCCTACCGGCTCGCCGAACGGGCGAAGAAGGTCAACCGGGACGTGTGCCGCTTCGAGGTGCACTCCGACGGGCACGGGCTGCACCAGCACCGCTCGGAGGTGCTGGCGCTGGCGACGGACTTCGTGCTCGGGACGCTGTTCGCGCGGGGTTCGCGCGGCCGGTGGCGGACGCGCTGGCGGCCCGCCGCCGCTGGGGCTGCGGATGCCGCTCGCGGCGGGTTCGGCTCGACGCTGAACGGCTGACGCCGCAACGTTTCCCCTTCCTCCGCCCCGCCGTTTCGGCGTATCTCCCGTCAGCCGGGCAGGAGTTGGTCGCGGCGGCCGAGCAGGAAGCGCTTGAAGGCCGCGACCGGCGGGTGTCGGGGTGACCGGCCACCCACGCGACGCCGATGTCGCGGACCGCGCGCGGCGCCGTGACGGACAGCTCCACCACCCGGGCGCGGCACCGCCGGAGGCGGCAGGAGCGCGACGCCCAGGCCCGCGGCGACCAGGCCGCGCAGGGTCTCCGCCTCCTCGCCCTCGAACGCGATCCGCGGGGTGAAGCCCGCCTCGGCGCAGAGGGCGTCGGTGATGCGGCGCAGTCCGTAGCCGGGTTCGAGGGTGACGAACAGTTCGGTGGCGGCCTCCGCGAGCCGGACCCGCTTACGGGCGGCGAGCGGGTGGTCGTCCGGGACCACCAGCCGCAGCCGCTGCTCGTCCAGGCGGCGCACGGCCAGGTCCGGGGCGTCGGGCAGCGGTGAGGTCAGGCACAGGTCGAGGCCGCCCGCGCGCAGCCGCTCGATCATGGCCTCGCCGTACCCCTGGACGAGTTGGAAGCGGACCCGCGGGTGGTCGGCACGGAACGCCCGCAGCAGCCCGGGGACGGTCTCGGAGCCGAGGGTGTGCAGAAAGCCGAACGCGACGCGGCCGGTGGCCGGGTCGGCGTCGGAGCGTACGGACTCGGCGGCGCGCTCGACCTCGGCGAGGGCGCGTTCGACGGCGTGCAGGAAGGTGCGGCCCGCCGGGGTGAGGGAGACGGCGCGGCCGTTGCGGGCGAACAGCGCGACGCCCAGGTCCGCTTCGAGCCGGGCCATGGCGCGGCTGACCGTCGACTGCGGTACGCCGAGCCGGTGCGCGGCGCGGGTCACGTGCTCGTGCCGGGCGACGGCGGCGAACTGCGCGAGCCGCGGGGTCAGGGCCACCGCCCAGGACTCGGGATCGATGTCTTTTCGTGTCCGCCGTATGTAAGCGGCGGCTGTGGGCTGCGCTGATGCGGCATGGGATCGATTATGGCGTTTTCATGCATTGGACGCATGAGGGGCCGCGCTTACGGTCAGGGACATGCCCTCCCTCGATACCGGGGCGTCCAGCGACACCCGTGTGGACGCCGACACGCGTATGGCCGCCGCCTCCCGTACGGACACCGCCCGCCGTACGGACGTCGATCCCCGTACGAACACCGCCGACGACGACCGGCTGCGGCCCGGCGGGCCCGGCTACCGCCGGATGAGCTTCGCGCTCTTCGCCGCCGGGGTCGCGACCTTCGCGCTCCTGTACTCCACCCAGGCCCTGCTGCCCGCGATCTCCGACGACCTCGGGGTGACGCCGGACCAGGCGAGCTGGACCGTGTCCGCCGCGACCGGCGGGCTGGCGCTGGCGGTGCTGCCGCTGAGCGCCCTGTCCGAACGGTTCGGCCGCCGGGCCCTGATGACCGGCTCGCTGACCGTCGCCACGCTGGTGGCGCTGGCCGTGCCGTTCGCCCCTCCCTCGGCTGGCTGATCGCGCTGCGCGCCGTACAGGGCGTGGCGCTGGCCGGGCTGCCCGCCTCGGCGATGGCGTTCCTGGCGGAGGAGGTGCGCCCCAAGGCGCTGGTCGGGGCGATCGGGCTGTTCGTGGCGGGCAACAGCGTCGGCGGCATGTCCGGCCGGGTCGTCACCGGCTGGATCTCCCAGGAGTGGGGCTGGCGGGCGGCGCTCGGCTCGGTGGCGGCCATGTCCGTGGTGTCGGCGGTCGTCTTCCGGGCGCTGCTGCCCGGGGCCCGGCATTTCACGCCGAGCCGGGTCGGCCCGCGGGCGGTGGCCCGTACGGTCGGCGGGCATCTGTCCAACCCGCTGCTGTGCCGCCTGTACGCGATCGGCGCGCTGTTCATGACGGTCTTCGGCGGGGTCTACACGGTCATCGGCTACCGCCTGGTCGACCGCCCGTTCTCGCTGCCGCAGGGCGTCGTCGGCTCGGTCTTCCTCATCTACCTGGTCGGTACGGCCGTCTCGGCGACCGCCGGGCGGCTGGTGGACCGGCTCGGCAGGCGCGGCGCGCTCTATCTGGCGGTGGGTACGACGTCGGCCGGGCTGCTGCTGTCCCTCGTGGACGCGCTGGCCGCCGTGCTGCTGGGCCTGGTGCTGATCACGGCGGGCTTCTTCGCCGGGCACGCGGTCGCCTCGTCGGCGGTGAGCCACACCGCGAAGACCGGCCGCGCGCAGGCGTCGGCGCTCTACCAGACCGCGTACTACCTGGGCAGCAGCGCGGGCGGCGCGCTCGGCGCGGTGGCCTTCCACGCGGTGGGCTGGGGCGGCACGGTGGCCATCGCGCTGCTGGCCATGGCCGGGGCGGCGGCGGTCACGCTGTACGCGACGCGGCGCGCGGTGGCCGAGCGGCGGGTGGCGGACGCGCCCGCCACCGGGGCCGGAGCCCGCGCCTGAAGGACCGTCCGCGCAGGACGGGCCCTCGAACACCGAAGGGGCCTCCCCGCCACTGTCCTGGCGGAGGCGGCCCCTTCGGGCTTGTGCGTCAGTCGACGACGTCAGCCGCCGAAGGGAACTGGCCGGTGTCGAGGGTGAGGTCGAAGGGCTCGGGCAGGTGGATGTCCTCGCCGAACTTCACGCGCTGGAGCTCCCGGTAGACATCGCCCTCCGGCCTTCCGAAGAGTGTGACTGTGGGGCCGGGAGGGGCGAAGCGATCGATGAGCAAATACAACGGAACCCCGCCTGGGCGTAGGCGGCTGCCTTGTTGATCCGGTCGTAGCTGGCGTTGGACAGCGAAGTGATCTCGACGACCAGTTCAGCGGCCGTGAGCGGAATGGAACCGCCGTCCTCCACCTCGTCCACGGCCGCATACGGGATCACCACGAGGTCCGGGATGTAGAGACGGCCGAAGGGGTTGGGCGACCCAAGCGTTTCGTAGGCCCCCACTCCTCGCGAAGCACGGTGTACAGCTTGCGATGGACCAGCTCGGCGATGCGGTTGTGGGGCGCGGCGGGCGGTGGCGTCACGACGATGATCCCATCGATGATTTCCACCTTGCTGCCCTCGGGCCAGTCCGACTCTCTCCAGAAACGGACAAGCTCATCCCAGTGCGGCCCCGGTGCGGGGTCGGCGGGAGTGCACTCATGGCGGTCTCCTTACTTGGTGTGACACCGATCCCAGCATGCCGAACGGGACCGGCGCTGGTCCACCGGTCCCGTTCACCCGTACGAGAGGTCGAGGCGAAAGCCCAGGTCAGGCGATACGTTCCAGCACGATCGGGCGCGGCTCGTACGTCGTCGGAGCGGGCTCGACCAGGAGCTGTCCGTCCAGGGCCTCCAGGGCGTAGGGGAACTTCTCCGGGGTGTCCGTGTGCAGGGTCAGCAGCGGCTGCCCGGCGGTGACCGGGTCGCCCGGCTTGGCGTGGAGTTCGACGCCCGCGCCCGCCTGGACCGGGTCCTCCTTACGGGCGCGGCCCGCGCCGAGGCGCCAGGCGGCCACGCCGACGGCGTACGCGTCGGCCCTGGTGAGCACGCCGGTCGCGGAGGCCGTCACCACGTGCTGTTCGCGGGCGCGCGGCAGCGGGCGTCGGGTCGCCGCCCTGGGCCGCGATCATGCGGCGCCAGTGGTCCATCGCGGAGCCGTCGGCGAGCGCGGCGGCCGGGTCGGCGTCCGGCAGGCCCGCCGCGTCGAGCATCTCGCGGGCCAGGGCGAGGGTCAGTTCCACCACGTCCGCCGGGCCGCCGCCCGCCAGGACGTCCACGGACTCCCGGACTTCGAGGGCGTTGCCCGCGGTCAGGCCGAGCGGGGTGGACATGTCGGTGAGGAGGGCGACCGTGCGGACGCCGTGGTCGGTGCCGAGGCCGACCATGGTGGCGGCCAGTTCGCGGGCGTCCTCGACCGTCTTCATGAAGGCGCCGGAGCCGACCTTGACGTCCAGGACGAGCGAACCCGTCCCCTCGGCGATCTTCTTCGACATGATCGAGGAGGCGATGAGCGGGATCGACTCGACGGTGCCGGTGACGTCGCGCAGCGCGTACAGCTTCCGGTCGGCGGGCGCCAGGCCCTCGCCCGCGGCGCAGATCACGGCCCCGACGTCCGCGAGCACGCCGAGGAGTTCGGCGCCCGACAGCCGCGCCCGCCAGCCGGGGACGGACTCCAGCTTGTCCAGGGTGCCGCCGGTGTGGCCGAGGCCGCGGCCCGACAACTGCGGCACCGCCGCGCCGCAGGCGGCGACGAGCGGGCCAGCGGCAGCGTGATCTTGTCGCCGACGCCGCCCGTCGAGTGCTTGTCGGCCGTGGGGCGGGGCAGGGACGAGAAGTCCATGCGCTCGCCGGAGGCGATCATCGCGGCCGTCCAGCGGGCGATCTCGGCCCGGTCCATGCCGTTGAGGAGGATCGCCATCGCGAGCGCGGACATCTGCTCGTCGGCCACGTCACCGCGCGTGTAGGCGTCGATGATCCAGTCGATCTGGCCGTCGGTCAGGCGGCCGCCGTCGCGCTTGGCACGGATGACGGAGATGGCGTCCATGGTGGATGCGGGGCCTTTCATGAAGGGTCCGGCGGGTGGTCAGCGCCGGAGGTTGTCGGGGCCGAACGCGTCGGGCAGCAGCTCGGCGAGCGGACGGATCCCGGCGGCCGTGTCCATGGCCAGCTCCGGGCCGCCGTGCTCCCACAGCAGCTGGCGGCAGCGGCCGCACGGCATCAGCACGGCGCCGTCGCGGTCGCAGCAGGTGAAGGCGGTCAGCCTGCCGCCGCCGGTGGCGACCAGGGAGGAGACCAGTCCGCACTCGGCGCACAGCGCCACGCCGTACGCCGCGTTCTCCACGTTGCAGCCCGTGACGACGCGCCCGTCCTCGACGAGCGCGGCGGCCCCGACGGGAAGCCGGAGTACGGGCGTAGGCCCGGGACATGGCGTCCCGGGCCCGTACGCGCAGCGCCTCCCAGTCCGTGGCGTCCGGCGCGCCCGGCGCGGTCGGGACGGCCGTCATCCGCCCTGGCCCTTCCGGTAGGGCTTGCCGTCGGCCTTGGGCATCCGCAGTCGTTGCGACGCCAACGCCATGACCAGCAGGGTCACCACGTACGGAGTGGCGGTGACCATCTCGTCGGGCACGGTGTCGGTCAGCGCGTACCAGAGGACCAGCAGGGCGGCGGCCACGCCGAACCCGACGGCCGCCGGGTAGCTCCGCGGTACGCCCGCCAGGCGGCCAGCGCCACCAGGCCGATCGCGATCAGCAGCAGCAGCGCGTGCACGGTGGGGCCGCCGCTGCGCAGCTGGAGCGCGTCGGAGTAGCCGAACAGGCCCGCGCCCATGGCCAGTCCGCCGGGCCGCCAGTTGCCGAAGAGCATCGCGGCGAGGCCGATGTACCCGCGTCCGCCGGTCTGGCCCTCGTTGTAGATGTGCGAGCGGACCAGGGCGAGGAAGACACCGCCGAGGCCCGCGAGCCCGCCGGAGATCACCACGGCCGCGTACTTGTACAGGTAGACGTTGACGCCGAGGGACTCGGCCGCCGTCGGGTTCTCACCGCACGAGCGCAGCCGCAGCCCGAACGCGGTCTTCCACAGGACGAGGTACGAACCGACGACGAGCACGATGGCCAGGATCGTGAGCGCCGAGATGCCGGTGACGAAGCCGCCGATCAGCCCGGCGACGTCGGAGACGAAGAACCAGTGGTGCTTCTCCAGGTCGGACATCCAGTCGGACAGCCCCGGCACGGTGAAGTCCTTGATGTCGTCGACCGCCGGGGACTGCTTGGGCTGCCGCCCTGGTCCGACAGCGGCTCGAACCAGCGCTTGGCGAGGTACGTGGTGGCGCCCATCGCGAGGATGTTGATCGCCACGCCGGAGATGATGTGGTCGACGCCGAAGGTGACGGTCGCGACCGCGTGCACCAGGCCGCCGACGGCGCCGCCGATCACGCCCGCGAGCACGCCCATCCAGGGGTCGGACTGGTATCCCGCCCAGGCGCCGAAGAAGGTGCCGAGGATCATCATGCCTTCGAGGCCGATGTTGACCACGCCCGCCCGCTCGGCCCACAGGCCGCCCAGGCCCGCGAGGCCGATCGGCACGGCCATCGACAGGGCGGCGGCGATCTGGTCGGAGGAGGTGATGGTGCGGAACGCGTCCTGCTCGCCGGAGACGACCAGTTCGCGGACCACGGACAGCACGATCAGCCCGGCCGCGACGAGCAGCAGGATCTTGGGGAACGACAGCCGCGCCGACGCCTTGGGCCGGGCGGTGGCGGCTGGCTTGGTGGCCGTGGCACTCATGAGGCCACCTCCTGCTCCTGCTTGTCGTCACTCCGCGCCGCCGCCAGTTCGGCGCCGACCCGCTGTTGCTGCCGCTTCAGGCCGAAGCGGCGGACCAGTTCGTACGCGATGACGACGCACAGGACGATGACGCCCTGCATCACGCCGACGATCTCCTTGTCGTAGCCCTCGAACTCCAGCCGGTTGCCGCCGCGTTCGAGGAAGCCCCACAGCAGGGCGGCCAGGCCGATGCCGACCGGGTTGTTGCGGCCGAGCAGCGCGATGGCGATGCCGGTGAAGCCGATGCCGAGGGGAAGTCGCTGGTGAACTGGTGGGTGTCGTTGAGCAGGGTCGGCATGCCGACGAGCCCGGCCACCGCCCGGAGAGCACCATGCTGGTGACCACCATGCGCTTGACGTTCACGCCGCTGGCCTGGGCCGCCGACTCGGAGCGGCCCACCGCCCGCAGGTCGAAGCCGAAGCGGGTGCGGCCGAGCAGGAACCAGTAGCCCACGCCCGCCACCACCGCGACGACGATGAAGCCCCAGACCGGGTCCAGGCCGTCACCGGCCGGGATGGTGAAGAAGTGGCCGGAGTCGGGCAGCGGGTCGGTGGAGACGATGTTGGTCTGCTTGTCGAGGACCGCGAGCCGCCCGTCCACCAGCAGGTAGCCGATGATCGCGGAGGCGATGGAGTTCAGCATGATGGTGCTGATCACCTCGCTGACGCCGCGGTAGACCTTCAGCAGTCCGGCGATCGAGGCCCAGACCGCGCCGGTGCCCATCGCGACGATGATGATCAGCGGGATCTGGAGGACGGCGGGCAGGCTCATCGCGCCGCCCGCGACGGCCGCGAGGAAGGCCGACAGCCGGTACTGGCCGTCGACGCCGATGTTGAACAGGTTCATGCGGAAGCCGATGGCCACCGCCAGGCCCGCCAGGTAGTACGTCGTCCCCTTGTTGAGGATGTAGACCTGGCTGTCCGACTTCAGGCCGTAGTCGAACATGATGTTGAAGGCGTCGAACGGCTGCTTGCCGGTGGCCGCCAGCACCAGGGCCGTGATCAGGAACGCGCCGACGAGCGCCAGCACGGGCGCCGCCACCGCGAGGAGCACCCGCTCCTTGTCGAATCGCTTCATCGTTCCTCTCCCCGGCCTCGTCGGCCTCGTCGGCCTCCAGATGGCCGGACACCGCGCCGGTCATCGCCGAGCCCAGCTCCTCCGGGGTGATCGCGTGGGGTCGGCGTCGGCGACCAGCCGACCGCGGTACATCACCCGCAGGGTGTCGGACAGGCCGATCAGCTCGTCCAGGTCGGCGGAGATCAGCAGCACCGCGAGGCCTCGCGGCGCGCCCGCGGATCTGGTCCCAGATCTGGGCCTGCGCGCCGACGTCCACACCGCGCGTGGGGTGGGCGGCGATGAGGAGCTTGGGGTGGTGGCTCATCTCGCGGCCGACGATCAGCTTCTGCTGGTTGCCGCCGGACAGGGAGGCCGCGGAGACCTCGATGCCGGGGTGCGCACGTCGTACTCGTCGACAATCCGCTGGGTGTCGCGGCGGGCCGCGGCCGGGTCCAGCAGGCCGCTCCTGCTGTTGGGCGGCTCGGTGACATGGCCGAGGATGCGGTTCTCCCACAGCGGGGCGTCGAGCAGCAGGCCGTGCCGGTGCCGGTCCTCGGGGATGTAGCCGATGCCGTCCTCGCGCCGCTTGCGGGTGGGGGCGTGGCTGATGTCGTCGCCGTCGAGGGTGATCACACCGCCGTCGGGGTCGCGCATGCCCATGATCGCCTCGACCAGTTCGGCCTGGCCGTTGCCCTCGACCCCGGCGATGCCCAGGACCTCGCCCTTGCGGATGTCGAAGGAGATGCCGTCGAGGACGGCGCGCTCGACGCCGTCCACGTCGGTGGCGTGGAGCCTGAGCCCCTCGACGGCGAGCATCCCGGTGTCGGTGACGGTGGACTCGCGGGTCTCCGGGAGGGCAGTTCGCTGCCGACCATCAGCTCGGCGAGCCGCTTGGGGTGGTCTCGGCCGGGACGACGGAGGCGACCGTGGTGCCGCGCCGGATGACGGTGATGTCGTCGGCGACGGACAGCACCTCGCCCAGCTTGTGCGAGATGAACAGGACGGTCAGGCCCTCCGCCTTCAGCTCGCGGAGGTTGTCGAAGAGCGCGTCGACCTCCTGCGGCACCAGGACCGCGGTCGGCTCGTCGAGGATGAGGATGCGCGCGCCCCGGTAGAGCACCTTGAGGATCTCCACGCGCTGCCGGTCGGCGACGCCGAGGTCCTCCACCAGCGCGTCGGGCCGTACGCCGAGGCCGTACGCGTCGGAGATCTCCTTGATCTTCCGGCGCGCTCTGCCGCCGATGCCGTGCAGCTTCTCCGCGCCGAGGACGACGTTCTCCAGCACGGTGAGGTAGTCGGCGAGCATGAAGTGCTGGTGCACCATGCCGACTCCGCGCGCGATGGCGTCCGCCGGGGAGTGCAGCTCGGCGTCCTGGCCGTCGAGGGTGATGGTGCCCTCGTCGGGGCGCTGCATCCCGTAGAGGATCTTCATCAGCGTCGACTTGCCCGCGCCGTTCTCGCCCACGAGGGCGTGCACGGTACCGCGGCGCACGGTGATGTCGATGTCGTGGTTGGCGACGACTCCGGGGAAGCGTTTGGTGATCCCGCGGAGCTGTACGGCGACGTCGTGGACGTCACCGGCGGGGCGCCCGTGGGGGCGCTGGCGGCTTTGATGG
Organism: Streptomyces sp. M19; assembly: GCA_038070365.1. Taxonomy (GTDB): domain Bacteria; phylum Actinomycetota; class Actinomycetes; order Streptomycetales; family Streptomycetaceae; genus Streptomyces. The sequence goes on from JAMYWE010000001.1 coordinate 3,650,298, forward strand.
CGCACTCCTGAGGGTGGGGCGGCTGGCCTTGAGTGTGGGTGTAAGCCGCGGACCCGGGTGGACGGTGCGGCATCCCCAGGTCCGAGCGGTGAACGGGCGCGGGCGGTCAGCCCTTGTACTGGTCGTTCACCTTGATCTCACCGTTGATGATCTTCTTCTTGGCCTTCTCGATCTCCGGCTTGATGTCGTCGATGAACCCGCCGGAGTACGCCAGGCCCACGCCGCCCTTCTTGAGGTCGTAGGTCTGCACCCCGTGCTCGGGCTTCTGGTCTTCACCACGCTCTTGACGAAGTCGTAGACCGAGCCGTCCACGTTCTTGACCATGGAGGTCAGGATCGAGTTCTTGTACTGGGCCAGGCCCTTGTCGTAGTACTGGTCGCCGTCGACGCCGATCGACCAGGTGCCCTTCTTCTTCGCGGTGGCCTCGATGGCGCCGGTGCCGGAGCCGCCCGCGGCGGAGAAGATCACGTCGGCCTTGCGGGAGAGCATGCCCTCGGCGACGTCCTTGCCGCGGTCGGGCATGCCGAAGCCCTTCGCGTTGTTGCCGGGGTCACCCAGCCGACCTCCAGCTTGGCCTTGGGGTTGGTGTCCTTCAGGCCCTGCTGGTAACCGGCGGCGAACTTCTGATCAGCACGCTGTCGGTGCCGCCGATGAAGCCGACGTGGTTGGTCTTGGTCTTCAGACCGGCGGCGACGCCCGCGAGGTAGGAGCCCTCCTGCTCGGCGGAGACCAGGCTGGCCACGTTCGGCAGGTCCACCACGGAGTCGATGATCGCGAAGTCGGTGTCCTTGTACTTCTTCGCGGCCTTGGTCAGCGAGGTGGTCCAGGCGTAGCCGACGCCGACGACGGGTTGTAGCCTGCCTCCGCGAGATCGGAGAGACGCTGGTAGCGGTCGGCCTCGGTGTCGCCGTCCTTGGCGGTCTGCTCCTTGCCCTTGACGCCGAAGTCCTTCAGGGCCTTGTCGTAGCCCTGGGCGGCGGAGTCGTTGAAGGAGTGGTCACCACGGCCGCCGACGTCGTAGGCGAGACCGACGCCCTGGTCCGAGCCGCCCCCTCGTCGGAGCTGCTGCCACAGCCAGTGGCGGTGAAGGCGAGGGCCGCGGAGGCGAGGCCCGCGAGAACGATTGTGGATACCCGGCGCACGAGGGGTCCCCTTCAGCTCGAAGCGCCTTGGTGACGGCGCTGGTTCCGCCGCATCGTAACGCGCGTAGATGTCAGATAAAGGGGTGCTTGGAAGCCGTTATCGGATCGTCGCGAACGCGGTGCGAACCACGCCCTCACAGAACGTTGCGATCAAGCAAAGCCGCCGCGGTGAACAGCTCCACACCCACCTCGATGGCGCCCTCGTCCACGTCGAAGTCACCGGCGTGCAGATCGCGCCGCGCGGTGTCCCCGACGCGGCGCACACCCAGGCGCAGCATGGCGCCGGGCACGTGCTCCAGGTACCAGGAGAAGTCCTCGCCGCCCAGGCTCTGCTCGGTGTCCTCGATCGTGGACGGACCGCGCCGCGCGGCCATCGCGCGGCGCAGCAGCTCGACCGAGCCCGGCTCGTTGACGACCGGCGGCACCCGCGGACATAGGTGATCTGCGACTTGGCGCCGTGCAGCGTGGCGATCTCGTCGACCGCGGCGTGCACCAGGTCCGGGCGTCGCGCCAGGCGGCGATGTCCAGGCAGCGGACGGTGCCGGACAACTCGGCGTGCTGCGGGATGACGTTGGGCGCGTGGCCGGTCTGGAGCCGCCCCAGGTGACGGCGAGGCCGGAGCGGGTGTCGACCCGGCGGGTCAGCACCGCGGGCACGTCGGTGGCCACCCGGGCGGCGGCGGTCACCAGGTCGGTGGTCAGGTGCGGGCGGGCGCTGTGCCCGCCGGGGCCGTCCAGGGCGACCTCAAGACGGTCGCAGGCGGAGGTGATGGGGCCGGTGCGGATGCCGATCCGGCCGACGTCGACCTTGGGTCGCAGTGCACCGCGAGGATCCGGCCGACGCCGTCGAGCACGCCGTGCTCGATCACGTCGGCGGCGCCGCCGGGCAGCACCTCCTCGGCGGGCTGGAAGATCAGCCGGACCGGGTGCGGCAGCCGCCCTCGCGGTCCAGCCCGGCCAGCACCAGACCGGCGCCGAGCACGACGGTGGTGTGCACGTCGTGGCCGCAGGCGTGCGCGCGGTCCGGGACGGTCGAGCGGTACGGGACGGACTTGGTGTCCGGGATGGGCAGGGCGTCGATGTCGGCGCGCAGCGCCAGCATGGGCCGCACCCGGTCCGCCCGTCGCCCACCGCCGCCCTCAAGGGCGCTTCGCACACCCTCTGACTCGGTGCCGATGTCACAGACGAGTCCGGTGCCGCCGGGGAACACCCGCGGGGCCAGGCCCGCCTGCTCCAGCCGGGCCTTGATCGCGGCGGTGGTGCGGAACTCGTTGTTCCCCAGCTCGGGGTGCATGTGCAGGTCCCGGCGGAAGGTGATCAGCTCGGCGCGCAGCCCTTCCGGCAGCGCGCCGGGCAACTCCGCGTCGGCGAGGGCCTCGGCGTCGGCATCGTTCTCCGGGGACATCAATTGCTTCACCCGATGCAGCGTAGAGCGCCGGGCGGGTGCCCCGGACCTCGATCAACAAAACATCAGCCCCATAGGGGACGGAAAAGTCCTCCGGGCTGCGCATGATCTCACTGGTCACGGGGTATACCAGCCAGTTTTGAGTGAGAAGCGCCACATCAGCGGCGCTTTTCCACTCCTCGGACAGCCCCGACGGCCTGTCAGCTCGCGGTCACCGGGGTGCCTGCGGATCGGTCGGCGACTGCGGCCCGGCGCGCAGCCGCTGCACGTCCCGCGCCGCCCCGTGACCCCGACAGGAAGCCCTGGGCGCGCGGCGAGGCGTCGGCCGTCAGCCAGGCCGGGTCCACGTCGCAGACCGCGACCCGCACCCCGTGCCCACGAGCGCGAGCGGCAGCGTGTGCACGACGGTCGAGGGAAAGCTCAGGATGGTCCGCCCGATGGGGCCCCGGCGCGCTATCAGCTCCAGCGGCAGGTCGGGCCTGACGATCTCCAGGCCCACCTCGGTCGCCACCCGGTGCAGCTTCTCCGCGCTCTCGCGGCGGTGCGCGAAGTAGCGGGTGGCGCCGTGCTCGCGGGCCAGCCCGCGCACGGCCTCCAGATAGCGCTCCAGGTCCACCACGCCGGTCTCCACCAGGGACGTGCCGACGAGGTCGGTGCCCCGGTGAGCCGGGGCGGCCGAAGCGGCCCCGGGTCCAGGCGAAGTCGTTCGCGGTGACGGTGACGCCGGGCGGCGGCTCGACGGGCATCGAGCTGAACACCTCGACCTGCCGCCGCTCACCGGGGTCAGCCGCTTGCGGGCGCCCGCCGAGACCGGCGCGAAGGCCAGCTCGCGCGCGCCGCGCCGGTGCCGCGCCGGTGCCAGCGCACCAGGCGCTCGCCGCGCGCCAGTTGGGAGATGAACTCCATGGTGGCGGTGCCGTCGTCCACGACGACGAGTTCACGGGCGCGGGTGAGGTTCAGCAGGAGCTGTACGTACCGGGAGAACGGGTCGCCGATGACGATCCGCCGGGCGGCCCGCAGCGGCCCGCGGAGCCCGCCGATGGTCCGCAGCGGGCGCTCGCGCCGCCGCGCCTCCTCCCACCGCACGGCGAACCCTCCTCGCGCGCCAGCTCCGCCATCCGGCGCAGCTGGCCGCGGGTCATCGGGTCGTGCGGTGAGAGGACGACGACCGTGAGGTCCCGCGCCCGCGCGGCGTGGGCCCACTCCAGCACGTTGAGCAGCTGGACCGGGCTCTCCACGAAGGCGAGGGTGGTGCCCTGGCCGGGCACGGCCGGAAGCGGCCGGCGGGCTCGCCCGCCGCTTCCGGGTGGGGTCGGTGGGGCCGACCGGTGAGTTCACGGTGTGGGTCTCCTCAGACCGTGACGGGCTGGCGGGCGGCCTCGGTCTCGGCCACGACGCCGCTGACCCGGCGCAGCTTCTTCATCGGGCCCAGCTCGCTGTCGTAGACCTTCTTCACGCCGTCGCCGAGGGACTCCTCGATGGTGCGGATGTCGCGCACCAGGCGCGCCAGGCCCTGCGGCTCGACCGAGGCGGCCTGGTCCGAGCCCCACATGGCGCGGTCCAGGGTGATGTGGCGCTCGACGAACGCGGCGCCGAGGGCGACGGCGGCCAGGGTGGTCTGGAGGCCGGTCTCGTGGCCGGAGTAGCCGATCGGCACGTTCGGGTACTCGGCCTGGAGGGTGCTGATCACCCGCAGGTTCAGCTCCTCGGCCTTCGCCGGGTACGTGGAGGTGGCGTGGCAGAGCAGGATGTTGTCGCTGCCGAGCACCTCGACCGCGTGCCGGATCTGCTTCGGGGTGGACATGCCGGTCGACAGGATCACCGTGCGGCCGGTGGCGCGCAGGGCGCGCAGCAGCTCGTCGTCGGTGAGCGAGGCGGAGGCCACCTTGTGGGCGGGGACGTCGAACTTCTCCAGGAAGGCGACGGCCTCGGTGTCCCACGGGAGGCGAACCAGTCGATGCCGCGCTTCCGGCAGTGCTCGTCGATCGCCCGGTACTCCTCCTCGCCGAACTCGACGCGGTGCCGGTAGTCGATGTAGGTCATCCGGCCCCAGGGGTGTCGCGCTCGATGTCCCACTGGTCGCGCGGGTGCAGATCTCCGGCGTGCGCTTCTGGAACTTGACCGCGTCGCAGCCGGCGTCCGCGGCGGCGTCGATCAGCTTGAACGCGTTCTCCACGTCGCCGTTGTGGTTGATGCCGATCTCACCGGTGACGTAGACCGGTGGCCGGGGCCCGCGGTCTTGTCACCGAGGGCGCGGAGGCGGGAGTTGGAGCTCACTAGGACAGTTCCTTTCCAAGAATCCACGAGGCGATCTCGCGGATCGCGCCGTCCCTCCGGGGTGGAGGTGACCGCGCGCGGCGCCGCGCACGACGTCGTGCGCATTCGCGACCGCCACGGGCCAGCCGACGAGGCCGAAGCACGGGAGGTCGTTGACGTCGTTGCCGACGTAGAGCACGCGCTCAGGCGCGATGCCCTGCTCCTCGCACCACTGCTTCAGCGCGAGGTCCTTGCGGTCGATGCCGTGGAGCACGGGGACGCGGAGCTTGCGGCCCCGTGCGGCGACGACCGGGTTCTGTTCCGTGGACAGGATCAGCAGCGTGAGACCGGCGCGGCGCAGCGCCGCGACCCGAGCCCGTCGCCGCGGTGCACGGCGACGAGTTCGCGTCCGTCGGAGTCGATCAGCACCCTGTCGTCGGTCTGGGTGCCGTCGAAGTCGAGTACGACCGCGTCGACGTCCTCGCGGGTGGGCAGCGCGCCGGGCGCGGGGCGTCCAGCAGCGGGCGAGGCGCGGGCGCGGGCCAGGTCGTGCGGGTCGTCGACCTCCAGCACGCGGGCCGCGTCGGTGCGCACCAGGGCGGTGCGGCCGAAGAAGCGGTGCCGCTCGGCGCGGAAGCCGTCCGTGCGCATCGCGTACGCGGCGCCGGTCTCCAGCAGGTCCTGCGGGCGGTCCTGGCGGCGCGGCCGGTAGGACTTGTCGTGGTTGACGCCGTAGCCGCCGGTGTCGGTGACGACGGTGACCGCGCCCGCGCCGCCCACCACGTCCGCGGCGCCCGCGCCAGCGCCAGTGTCGGCGGAGTCGGGGCGGGGCGGGCACGCCGTCGTCGGCGGCGTCGCGCCAGACGAAGCCGTGGAACGGGGCGACGGTCAGGGCGCTGTCGGCGCCCTCCTCCAGGACGGCGGCGGCCACCCCGTCGACATCCTCACGGGTGATGAACGGGCTGGTGCACTGCACCAGCAGCACGACCTCGGCGCTCGTGCCGTGGATGGCCTCGTGGGCGTCGAGGGCGTGCAGGACGGCGGCCTCGCTGGTGGCGGTGTCGCCCGCGATGGCGGCCGGGCGCTGGACGACCTCGGCCCCGGCGCCGCGGGCCGCCGCGGCGATCCCCGCGTCGTCGGTGGAGACGACCACGTCGGTGACCAGGCGGCTGGCGCGACACTCGCGGACGGTGCGCGCGACGAGCGGCACTCCGCCCACGGCGGCGAGGTTCTTGGCGGGTACGCCCTTGGATCCGCCGCGGGCGGGATCACGGCGACCACGCGCCGTTCGGGGTGGGCACGGCGGCTCCTTCGGGACGTGTCGCCGGGCGCGGGCGCGAGCGGGCCGTGTCGGTCCCGCGCGCGCCGGACCGGCCGGGTGATCGGTGGTCACAGCTCCCCATCCGCCGGATGACGGGCGCCACGCGCTGGACCCCGTGGCGGTAGGCGCCGCGGGCGGCGTCCCGCATGGTGTTGCGGACGACCCGGCGCAGGCCGCCGGTGTCGGCCTCGGCGGCGACCGCGCCGGGGCGCGGGTGCCGTCCGGGCGCAGGCCGTAACGGGCGAGGATGCCCGGCAGGTAGCCGGGGCTGTGGTGGGCGTGTAGTAGGGCGCGAGCGGCGGAGCGCGTGGGCCGCGGTGAGGTCGGTCAGGCGTGCGCGGGCGGCGTCGAAGGCCCGCGCGTACGAGCCCTCGGCGCAGACGCCCTGCCGGGCGAGCCAGCCGGGGTCGGGCTCGGGCAGCAGGCCCGCGTCGAGCTGGTCCCAGGAGGCGAGGCAGCCGGAGCCGAGGAAGTGGTGGTTGCCGAGCTCTCGCGGATGCCGAGGTCGGTGAGGACGGCGGTCGGGATGCCGCGGTGCAGGGACTCAAGGGCGGCCGTGGAGCTGACCGTGACCAGCAGGTCCGCGGTGTCCAGGACCTCGCCCATGTTGCCGTAGGACAGCCGCAGGTTGGGCGGTACGTCGTCGCCCAGCTTCGCGACCAGCTTCTGGTACGGCAGTTCCTCGATGTGCGTGGTGTGCTCGCCCGGCTTGCTGCGCAGCTGATCAGCACCTCGCGGTCCGGGTGGCGGCGGGCGTGCTCCACGGCGCGGCGCAGCAGGTACGTACGGTCCGCCCGGAGTCGGGGACCGAGGGCTGCACGGCGAAGACGACGGTGCCGCCGGGGTGGCGGCGGGTCAGCCGGGCCCGCGGGTCGTACGGGCGCCGCCGAGGAAGGGCAGCGCGCACTCCACCACGCCGCGGGTGTCCGCGCCGACGCCGCGGTAGACCTCGCGGAACCGGTCGGCGTCGTGCGCGGAGTTGGCGAGCACCACGTCGGCGCCGTGCCGCAGCAGCAGGCCGTCGGCGAGCTTCTCGTAGACCACGCCGACGTAGCCGGTGACGATCACGGGGCGGCGGGCGGTGCCCTGCCAGGCGCGGGCCAGGCCGTGCAGCATGGCCTGGACGGCGCCGCCGACCAGGGACAGTACGAGGACGTCGCAGACGCCGCGGTCGATGGTGGAGACGAACTCGGTGCCGGTCACCTCGCGCAGAGAGTCCGCCCGCACCCCACCTCGCCGAGCTGACGGGCCGTCGGCGTGGCGCGACCGCGCAGCAGATAGCCGTCCAGCACACGGCCGCCGCCGTTCTCGGCGTCATCCGGTACGAGGCGCTGCGCGGTGAGCGCACCCATTTCCACCGGGTGTCGGAGTCGGCGAGCACGGCGACTCGGGTGGGGAGTTGGTACGTGAGGGCACGTCGCCGACGCTAGGAAGCGATTCCGAGTCACGGCCCAACTCAGGAGCAACAAAGGGTTAACAGAAAGTCGACGCTTGGCGAATCGGCAGGCCAAAGCGGCGGGTTAACCGTTCCGACGTTCTTCGTTCACCTTTACGTACCCCTGGCGTCAAGACGAATGCCGGGCGGCGACCTAGCGTCACCCGCGTGGTTAAGCTCTCCGTCATCGTGCCGTTCTACAACGTGCAGACCTACGCCCCAGACACGCTGAGAAGTCTGCGCGCGAACGCGCGCGACGACTTCGAATTCATTCTCGTCGACGACTGCTCCAAGGACGGAACACCGGAACTCCTGGAGCGCGCGGAGCGCGAGCTGCCGGGCGCCCGGCTGGTCCGGCACGAGGTCAACGGGGGCTCGCCACCGCGCGCAACACGGGCCTGGACGCCTCGCGCGGCGAGTACATCACCTTCCTCGACGGCGACGACTGGCTCGCGCCCGGCTACTACGAGCGGTTGGTGGCCGCCATCGAGGGGCTCGGCTGCGACTTCGTGCGCACCGACCACGTGTCGTGCACGGCGCGCGCCCGCAGCGTCCAGCGGGTGCCGCACGGGCGGCGCAACGAGGTGCTCGACCCGCGCGAGGCGATCCTGCCCGCCGACCGCTCGACCTCGGTGGACTACGCGTTCGCGTGGGCGGGCATATACCGGCGCCGACTGGCCGACGAGGGCTGCTGCACTTCACCCACGGGCTGCGCACCGCCGAGGACCGGCCGTGGATCTGGCGGCTGCACCGGGAGGCGAGCAGCTTCGCCGTGGTCGGCCTGCTCGGGGTGTTCTACCGGCGCGGGTCGCCACCTCGCTCACGCAGATCGGCGACGTCAGGCAGCTCGATTTCATTCGGGCGTTCGACCAGGTGATCGAGGAAACGGCACAGGACGCGAATGCGGACGCGCTGCTCCCGAAAGCCGTTCGTACGTATTGCGCGATCATTTCCCACCACCTCGGCAATATCGAGCGGTTCGAGCCGTCGGTGGCGCGCAAACTGCGCTCCATGTCGGCCGCCGCGATGAAGCGGATGCCGCAGGACATTCTGAAAGACGCCCTGGACTCGATGGACTACGAGCGCGCGGCCCGGCTGCGACGCGTGAGGCGCCGCCCGTCGGCGCGGAGGTGGCGGCCTGATGTCGGCCATTCCCAGCACGCCGGGCACGCCCCGGCGCACCCAGATCTTCCTGGCCTCCACGCTCTACGGGCGGCCACCCTCGCCGCGGCCGTCGACGCGGGCTCCTTCGCGGAGGCCGACCGGCGGGTGCTGCTGGTCTGCAACAACGCGGCCATCCCCGAGACCACACCGGCCCTGGACGAGATGCCGGGCTTCGAGCGGCTGCGGGACCGGTTCGACCAGGTGCTGTCGTGGAACGAGACGATCAGCCCGTTCCACCCGGGCGGCTGGTCGCCGCGGGCCGACGACATCCCGCTGTGGGAGCGGCACCTGCGGCTGCTGTGGGGCTCGGCGACGACACGGTCGAGATCGTCCTGGAGTCGATCCAGGTCAACCCGGCGCTGGCGGTGGCGCGGCTGTTCCAGGACGCGCCGATCGACGTCTACGCCGACGGGCTGATGAGCTACGGCCCCACCCGCAACAAGATCGACCCGCTGGTGGGCACCCGGATCCGGCGCCTGCTCCACCTGGACCTGGTGCCGGGTCTGCGCCCGCTGCTGCTGACCGAGTTCGGCGTACGGCCGGAGATCGTGCCGTCGGACGTGTTCGCGAAGGTGCTGACGGAGGTCGCGGACGCCGCGCCGCGCTCGGTGATCTCCGCCAGCGAACGCGCGGGCACCGGCCAGGGCCCGGCCCTGATGCTCGGTCAGTACCTGTCGGCGCTGGACATCCTCACGCCGCAGGAGGAGGAAGAGCTGCACGTGCGGATGGTGCGCGGCCTGGTCGCGCTCGGCCACCGCACGGTGGTCTTCAAGCCGCACCCACCGCCCCGGCCCGCTGGTCGCGGATGCTGGAGAAGGAGGCCGGGCAGCTGGGCGCGGAGCTGACGGTGCTGGACGCGCCGGTCCTCGCGGAGGTGCTGTACCAGCGGATGCGCCCGGCGCTGGTGGTCGGCTGCTTCTCCACGGCGCTGCTGACCGCGAGCGTCTTCTACGGGCTGCCGGTGGCCCGGATCGGCACCGAGCTGCTGCTGGAGCGGCTGTCGCCGTACCAGAACAGCAACCGGATGCCGGTGACGATCGTGGACGCGCTCCTGCCCGACCTGGAGAACCGCAAGGCGGTCGCGGCCTGGAAGCCCGCGGACGAGTCGGCGGGCCGGGAGCTGACCGGGCTGGTGACCGCCGTGGGCTTCGCGATGCAGGCGAAGATCTACCCGGATCTGCGGCCCGCCGCCGAGCGCTATCTGACGACGCGTCTGGACGCCCGTACCTGGAAGTACTTCAAGCGCAGGCGGCTGACCGCGCTGGCGCTGCCCGGCGCGGTCCCGTCCCAGCTGGCGTTCATCCCGCGCAACGAGACGGTGCGCCGGGTGGCGCGCCGGGCCCGCGCCCTGAAGCGCACCGCGCTGAAGCGGGCGGCCACGGGGTGACGGAGACGACCTGCGGCGGGGCCGCGCGGGGTGGAGTGGTGAGCACCACGGCGTCGGGGACCCCGACGCGGGCCGGCCGTCATACGCGCCCGCGGCAGCGGGCCGCGGGCACGACCGCAAGGACGGCAAGGGCAGCAAGGACCAGAACGGTGGGGCGGCGGGCGGCTGCGGGCCCTGGACGGGCTGCGGCTGCTGGCGGCGCTGATGGTCGCCGCGTACCACTACGGCGGCCGGGACGGCGCGATCAAGGACGCCTGGGGCGGCTCGCCCCGGACGAGTTCCCCACGCTCTCCGAGTACTTCGCCTACGGCTGCCTCGGCGTCCAGATCTTCTTCGTGATCAGCGGGTTCGTGATCTGCATGAGCGGCTGGGGCGCCCGCTGCGCTCCTTCTTCGCCTCCCGGGTCTCCCGGCTGTACCCCGCGTACTGGGCGGCGATCCTCATCGTCACGGCGGTCTTCGCACTGCCGTACGTCACGTACCGGACGGTCGGCACGAGCGACACCCTGCTCAACCTCACCATGCTGCAACAGCCGTTGGGCGCGGACCGGGTGCTGGGGTGTGCTGGACCCTCTGGGCCGAGCTGCGGTTCTACGCCCTGTTCGCGCTGTTCGTCGTGCTCCCGGGCGCGACGCGCCGCCGGGTGGCGCTGTTCTGCGCCGTCTGGACCCTGGGGCGGCGGTCGCGGACGCCTCGAACCAGCCACTGCTGGAGACCGTCCTGATGCCGGAGTACTCCTCGTACTTCGTCGGCGGCATCGGCCTGTACCTGGTGCACCGCTTCGGCCACGACGCGCTCGCCTGGGGCATCGTCGGGGTCAGCTTCCTGATCGGCCAGCACTACGCGGTCGCGGATCTGTGGCACCCGGCGACGCCGAGCCCGGCGTTCTTCTCCTACCGCTCCGAGGCCGTCATCATCGGCGTCGTCGCCTTCGGGTACCTGGCGGTGGCGCTGATCGCGCTCGGCAGGCTGCACTGGGCGAACTGGCGCTGGCTGACCGTCGCCGGGGCCCTCACCTACCCCTTCTACCTGGTGCACGAGCATCTGGGCTGGGTGGTGGTGCGACTGCTGCACCGCACCTGGGGCGTCCCCTCGTACGCGACGTTCGCGCTCACCGTGGCGGTGATGCTGCTGCTGGCCTGGCTGCTGTACCGCTTCGTGGAGCGGCGGCTGACCCGGCCCTGAAGTCGGCGCTGACCCGCTGACGCGCCCCGTCGCGTCCGGCCCCGCATAATGGGGCTCACGACGACGCACCACGGAGACGCGATGCTGGGGCCGAGCGGCGCAGACGGCTGCTACGGGTGGTGCGCGAGGAGGGCGTCATCCCGGTGGGCGTGCTCGCCGAGCGGCTGGGGTCAGCGCCTCCACCATCCGGCGGGATCTCACGGGCCTTCAGGAGCAGGGCGCGCTGAAGCGGACCCACGGCGGGGCCGTGGCGCCGCAGGACGCGCTGGAGCCGGAGCGCGAGGTGCGCTCCCAGGCGTACTCGGCGGAGAAGCGGGAACTGGGCCGGGCCGCGGCGGCGTACGTACGCCCCGGCTCGACGATCCTGGTCACCGGCGGCACCACCACCCAGGCGCTGGTGCCCTTCCTGGGCGACGTGCCGGATCTGACGGTCGTCACGAACTCGCTGCCGATCGCCGCGGCGCTCGCGCACCACGAGACCGTGGCCACGGTGGTGCTGGGCGGCTATCTGCGGCACCAGGAGATGTCCCTGCTGGGCCATCTGACCCGGCAGGCCCTGGAGGAGCTGAGCATCGACCGGGCCTTCGTCAGCGCGTACGGCATCAGCCGTACGGGGCTGACGGGCGCCCACGTCAACGAGGCGGACACCGACCGCCACCTGCTCTCCGCCGCGGCGGAGGTGGCGGTGCTGGCGGACGGCAGCAAGTTCGGCCGCGGCGGCCCGGTGCGGATCGCCGGTCCCGAGCGGCTGACGTACGTGTTCACCGACGCCTCCGCGCCGGAGGAGGAACTGGCGGCCCTGCGGGAGCGGGGCGTCGAGGTGGTCCGCGTCTGAGCCCGGCACGGCGACGGCCGCGTACGTCCATGACCTCGCCCGTCTCCTCTCTTCCTCTCACGCGCCGAAGTGGTGGTGGCGGAGGATGTGCGCGTTGTCGTGGGGCGGAGCGGGTGGACGCCGCCGCTGCTGAGGACGAGGAGTCTGCCGCCGTTCTTCGTGACGATCACGCGTACGACGCGGGGCGGTAGGTGTGGGTGGATATGAGGACGTCGCCGACGCGCACGCCTCGGGCGGTCACGGTCAGGTACTGCACGTGGGATGTGGTCACAGGCGCCTGCCCCGGCTCTCCGCGACGAGCAGCGCGGAGGCCAGGCACTCGACCAATCGGCTGGCCACACCGCGCAGTTCGGACTCGGGGACGCGGTGGTTGGCCAGGGTGGTGCGGGAGCGGGCCAGCACCTCGGCTCCGTCGGCCAGCAGGGTCGTCTCGACCAGGTCGGCACGTTGCCACAAATGCCCACCCTCGCTGCCGGGTTGGAGATAGCAGGGGTGCCCGTAGTCGTTCGTCCAGGGCAGGAGGCGGGCGTCCTCGGGGTGGAACAGCTCGTCCATGGAGGGCCTTCCGTGGGGGCGTTATGTGCGGCGCGTCCTGGGGCCGCCCCAGCCACGGAACGTGGCGCCGGAACCGGTGATGGTGCGGTGCGCCCAGCCGTAGGAGCGTCCGGCTTCGGCGGCGATGAGGCGTACGGGGCGCCCTGGTCGTAGCGTTCGCGAACGACCGCGTGCACGGTGGGCATCAGGGCGGCCGGGATGCGCTGGCTGTCGGCGTAGTGGATCCGCAGGTCGGACAGGGTGCGGATGGTGGGTAAGTCGCTCATGGTCTTCCTGGGTTGGGGAACGAGAGTCAGTCGGTGTCGCGGTCCGGCTCGTCGGAACGCAGGAGCACGAGGCCCCGGCCAGAGCGCCGAGGAGCACGGCGGATATGGCGAATGCCAGAAGGCCGCTCACGGAGCCACCCCGCCGCCACGGCCGAGCGACCGGTCGTTGGCGACCCGCACCTTCAGCTGCAACACCTCACCCGGCGGCACGAGTTCGGTCGCGACCGGATCCGTCTCCCACTCGCGTCCGCCACCCAGCGGGCGCAGGAAGACGCGGGCGTCGCATACGTCCATGACCTCGCCGACGCGATGCGAGTTCGTATCCATGACGACAGCACCGATGAACAGGCGCGGAGGACTTGCCGGGGGCCGTTCACCTTCGAACGGGGCTACTGTGAACCATGTTGACGCTCTCCTTTTCAGCGCGAAGCGTCGACCACGCCCCGGACGTTGCCGCGTCGCGGGGTCCTGCATGTGCTTCGCCATACGCAACCGCTTGACTACAGAGCGCGGTACCGTTGCAGGCGGACCGGCTTTTGAAAGCGTTGAATCGCTCCTCAAAGAGGTAACAAGCAGTGACGAAGCCAGAGCCGAACACGAAGCTGCGACTTTACGCACACCGCCGCTGGTTTCATCTCACCCGCCAAGGAGTCAGGCAGTCCCACGGGTACCGTGGAGGGACTGCTGACTTGGGGCGCAAGACATGGACCCGTCACGGCGAAGCATCCTCGGAGCGAGTCTCTTTTCGGTCGCTTTGACCGTCCCCATTGGCAAGACGTCGTAGGCCGCATGGAGGCCGCGCAGACGGGACAACTGCAACACGCTGGAATGCAGGATGTCGACACGGTCATCGCCATGACTGAACGCATCTCGGAACTCGATGACCAGTTCGGCGGCCGTCACGCCAGGCCCATGGCCGCGGCATTTCTCGTGAATACAGTGGCTCCGTATCTGCGTGCCGAAGCGCCGGAACCGGTACGCAAAGCGATGATGTCGGCCGCCTCGGACCTCTGCTATCTGACGGGCTACATGGCCGTAGATGAGGGTCTTCACGGGCTGGCACAGCAGTACTACCTGAAAGCCCTGGAACTGGCGGGGCATCCGAAGACCACCTGACGTACTGCACCACACTGCGCGGCATGAGCGTCCAGGCCGTCGACCTGGGGCACGGCCTGGAAGCCATGCGCCTCGCCGACGCCGCTGCCGCCGCCTCTCCACAAGCGGGCCCCGGATGCGAGCGTTTCTCGCGGGGCAGCAAGCCCACGCGAGCGCACAGGTCGGGAACCGCGGCGATGCGCTTGTTTACCTTCGGGAAGCCGAGATCGCCATGGAGAAAGCGGAATCAAGGGAGAAGGCTTTCGGTTCGTACGACCCATCGTCCCTGCACTACCACATCAGTCACACGCGGCATGAACTCGGCGACCTCCCAGGAGCGATCGGGGACATGAAGGAGTCGGATCGCCTGTGCTACGACATCTACCGGCGGTCACGCATCAAGGAGCGGGCCACGCTTGCCGAGTTCCAGTTGGAGGTAGGGCGCTGGAGGCGGCCTGCGCCTCTTGGCACGGTGCGCTCGATGAATATCCCTTGGTGCAAAGCGGGCGAGTCGATGAGCGCATGGGGAAGATGCTGCGGCTGATCGGCCCGCATCTCAAGAATCACAAAGCGCGTGAGCTGCGTGAGCGTGCCCGCACGATGATCCCGCCCAAGCTCATGGCTCAGCATTGAGAATTCGTCGGCAGCCGTTCAGGGCGGCCACCCTCCGCGACAACGCGCAGGGTGGCCGCCCTCGCCTGGACAGGCGTGACGGCCCGGACCGGCCGTGCGGGTCAGGCCAGTTGGACGGAGCGCGTCAGGTGCGGCGGGACGTCGGGGTCGCGGCCGTTCTCCGCGGCCAGCCGCAGCGCCAGCCGGTGGACGGTCACCAGCTCGGCCAGCGGGTCGCGGCGCGGCTCGACGAGCAGCGCACCAGTGGCCCGTACGGCGTCGGCGATGACCTGCGGCACGGGCGCGAAGGACCAGACGACGGTGTGCTCCCCGGCGACCGAGATGGGCCCGTGCTGGTACTCCCACAGCGCGTACGCCTCGGTCCAGGACCCGGCCGACTCGCGGCACTTCAGCGCCGCCTCCTGGGCGACGCCGACCGTCCAGCCGGAGCCGAGGAAGACGAACTGCCGGGCGCCCGGAGGCGGCAGTTCCGCCTCCAGCGCGGCCCGTCCGTCGGCCACCAGCCCCTCGGGCGTCAGCCCCAGGGAGTGGCGCAGCACGGCGAGGCCGGTGGTCGCGAAGCGGGTCTGCACGATGGACCGTTCGTCGGCGTAGTCCAGCAGCACGACGTCGTCGCAGGTCTCGGCGATCGGGGTGCCGGGCGTGCCGACGAGCCCGACCACGCGGTGGCCGCCCTTGGCGCGCTCGACGACGCGGAGCACGTCGGTGGTGGTGCCGGAGCGCGAGATGACCAGGACGGTCTCGTCGTCGCCGATCACGTCCAGTTCGGAGGCGACGGCGGCGCGGGTGCGGCCGAGACCGGCGCCCTCGCGGGAGCGGGCGTAGGCGTCGGCGATGTAGTACGAGTGCCGCAGCCGACGACGAGGACGGGGTGCCCGGGCGGGCAGCGCGGCGTACGCCTCGGCGGGGCGGTCAGGGCCCGCTCCCAGATGTCGGGCTGGCTGGCGACTTCCGCGGCGGTGACGGTGTCGGGGAGTCCGGGGAGTGCGGCGGTCATGTGGGTTCCTTTGCTCGGGGATGCGGCGTGGGTGAGGGGCTCAGGACAGGGGGCCAGGGGACCGGGCCAGCTCGGCGGCGAGCCGGGCGGCCTCCTCGGCGGAGACGTGCCGCCCGTACCGCCGAAGCCGAGCACCGAGGTGGAGCCGCAGGCGGCGGCGAGGGCCAGCGCGTCCAACGGCGCGGCGCCGTCCAGGAGTCCGGCGATGAATCCGGCGTTGAAGTTGTCCCCGGCGCCGGTGGTGTCGACGGGGTCACGGGGTGGTGAGGACACGGCCCCGGCCCCGGCCGCCCGGTGGCGGCATCCGCGTCGGCCCCGGCGGCGCGGTCGTCACCGCCGCTCCCGGCGCGCCCATCTTGGCGGCGACGCCGGGCCCGAGCGCTGACCGCGGCCAGGTGGACGGCGGGTCGGCGGCCGGGTCGGCCCGGCCAGGGCCGCCGCGACATGGCGCAGCTCCTGCTCGTTGGGGAGGAACCAGCGCACCGCGGCGAGCGCGTCCGCCAGGCCCTGGCCCCAGGTCTCGGCGGGGTCCCAGTTGGGGTCGAGCGAGGTGGTGGTCCCGGCGGCGGCGAGGTCGCGCAGCAGCGCGGGCAGGCCGGGCCTGAGCCCGTCCTGGAGGTAGAACGAGCTGACGTGGACGTGCCGGGCGAGCGCGGCCAGGTCGCCGGGGACGTCCTCGGCGCGCAGGTCGGCCATGGTGCCGGGGAAGGTGAGCATGGCGCGGTCGCCGTGCCGGGACAGGATCACGGTCATGCCGGTGGCGCGGCCGGGCAGCCTGCGGCACAGGGACACGTCCACGCCCTGACCCGCGAGGGAGTCGAGGACGAACGCGCCCAGCGGGTCGTCGCCGACGACCCCGGCGTAGCCGACCCGCAGCCCAGGGCCGCCGCCGCTGAGGCGGTGATCGCGCCGGAGCTGCCGAGGGTGAGCGCGGCGCGGTCGACGATCTGCTCGGCCTGGCCGAAGCGGGGCAGGACGTCGCCGCAGTCGGTGACGACGTCGGCGTTGAGTTCGCCGAGCACCACCAGGTCGTACCGGTGCCCGGAGGAGGGTCGGCCGGTCTTCATGCGCACCGCCTTGTCGGGCCGGGTGAGGGCCGGTCGAGGGTCGTACGGGATCGCGCGGGGTAGTCGCGGGTCGTTACCCGGAAGCGATCAGAAGTGAGCGCACCCTGAACGGGGAAACAGCGCACCTCCGCACAGGGAAACTAAGAAGCCGCACACCACCACGTCAACCCCGAACGAGCAGAAACACGCATCGCTTGCGCGCTCCTGACTGATTATGGTGAAGGGTAGCGAAAGACACGGGCCCCGGCGCGGGGCACCACCCGCGCGGGACATCAACCGGAGGAGCCGTCCGATGCCGCTGATCACCACTGCCGAACTCGTGGACCGGGCCGTAGCGGACGGCACGGCGGCAGCCGCTTTCAACGTCATCACGCTGGAGCACGCGGAGGCCATCGCCGCCGCGGCCGAGCGCACCGGACTGCCCGCGATCCTCGCCGTCAGCCACAACGCGGTGCGCTACCACGGCGGGGCGCTCGGCCCGCTCTCCGCGGCCTGCGCCGCCGTCGCCCGCGGCTCGGACGCCGAACTGGCGCTGCACCTGGACCATGTCGAGGACCTGGCGCTGGTGGAGCTGGCCGCGGACCACGGCTACAGCTCGGTGATGTTCGACGCCTCGCGGCTGCCGCACGAGGAGAACGTGGCGGCCACCGCCCGCGCCGCCGCCCTGCTCCACCCGCGGGCCTGTGGCTGGAGGCCGAGCTGGGCGAGATCGGCGGCAAGGACGGGTGCACTCGGCCACGGCCCGTACGGACCCGGCGGACGCCGCGCGCTACGTGGCGGACACCGGCGTGGACGGCTCGCCGTGGCCGTGGGCAGCTCGCACGCGATGACCGAGCGCACGGCGGCGCTGGACCACGCGCTGATCGAGCGGCTGCGGGACGCGGTGCCGGTGCCGCTGGTGCTGCACGGCTCCTCGGGCGTACCGGACGAGGCCATCACGCGCGCGGTGGCGAGCGGCATGCGGAAGATCAACGTGGGGACGCAGCTGAACATCGCGTTCACCGGCGCGGTACGGGAGCGGCTGGCGGCCGACGACCGGGTGGACCCGCGCCGCTGGCTGGCCCCGGCGCGGGACGCGGTGACCGCGACGGTGGCGGAGCTGCTGCCGGTGATCACGGCGCGCCCGACGGCGTGAGGCATCCGGAAGTGACGTGGACCGGCCGGGTCAGGCCCCGGCGGGCCAGCGTCGCGTCGATCCCCGCGAGGACCACCCGCAGCCCCTCCTCGAACCGCTCCTCGTAGTCCGTGAAGAGGTCCGGGCCCGCCGCTGCCGCCAGCGGGTACTCCCCGGCGAGGCGCGCGGTCCGCTCGGTGATGTCGTAGCCGGGCGCGCGCTCGCCCGGCACCGGCTCCACCGCCTGCTCCTCGATCACGAAGCCGAGCGTGAAGGTGTGCGCGATGAACGCGGCGCGGGTGGCGGCGCCGGTGGTGAAGCCCGCCTCGACCAGGACCCGCAGATGGGCGTCGAGGTCGGCGGCGTACCCGGTGTCGGTGAAGCGGGTGCCGCTGAAGACCTTGGCGCCGTCGCGGTAGCCGAGCAGGGTGCGGCGCAGTTCGCGCTGGGCGCCGGTGAGACTCTCGCGCCAGTCCGCGCCGGGGCCTGGGGGCGGCGGGACATGCCGCGCACGATGGCGGTGGCCATCTCGTCGAGCAGTTCCTGCTTGTTCTTGAAGTGCCAGTACAGGGCCGGGGCCTGGACGTTCAGCTCCTTGGCGATCCGGCGCAGGGTGAGCCCTCCGAGCCCCACCTCGTTCAGCAGCCGCAGGGCGGTCTCCACCACCTGCGTGCGGTCCAGTCGCGTCGTCGTCGCCATGCGCCGATTCTCCCAGCCCCGCTCCCCGCCGTCCCGACCGTCCCGGCCGTCCGCCGCGACCTGCCGCCGTGACCTGCCGCCGTGACGCGCCGCCTTGACGCGCCGCCTTGACAATTTAACGACGTTAAGTGCACCCTCGGGGCATGGAACTTAACGACGTTAAGGAAACCCGGACCGAGACCGACGTGCTGATCGTGGGCGCGGGCCCGGCCGGCTGACCCTCGCCGTCGACCTGGCCCGCCGCGGCGTACGCGCCCGGCTGGTCGAGCGCGGCGACGACCTGTTCCCCGGCTCCCGGGGCAGGGCTGCAACCGCGCACCCAGGAGGTCTTCGACGACCTCGGCGTCATCGACGCGGTACGGGCGGCGGGCGGCCCGTACCCGCTGATGCGGCGCTGGTCCGAGGACGGGCCGGGGAGACCTTCGAGCTGGGTGAGCGCGTCGCGCCGACCCCGCCGCGCCCTACGGCGAGGGTGGATGCTGCCGCAGTGGCGCACCGCCCGGATCCTGTACGAGCGGCTGCGCGAGCTGGGCGGCGACGTGGAGTTCGGCACCGCGCTCACCGGTCTGACGCAGGACGCGCACGGCGTCGACGCCGATCTCACGCGGCCCGGCGGCGGGCGGAACGCGCCCGCGCCCGCTATCTGGTCGCCGCCGACGGCGGGCGCAGCACCGTCCGCGGGCGCTCGGCATCGGCATGGCGGGCGAGACCGTGGCGCCGCAGCCCAACGTCGTGGCCGACCTCGTCCTCGACGGACTCGACCGCGACCACTGGCACGTCTGGCCGGAGGCGCCGGGCGGCGTGCTCGCGCTGTGCCCGCTGGCCGGGACGGACCACTTCCAACTCGCCGCGCAGTACGCGGACGGCGAGCCCGACGCCTCACCGGAGGGAGTGCGGCGGGTGGTCGCCGAGCGCGCGCGGGCGGCGGGGACCGAGGTGACCGTCCGCGAGGTGGTGTGGAGTTCGGTCTTCACCGCCCGCGCCGCGCTGGCCGACCGGTTCCGCGACGGCCGGGTCCTGCTCGTCGGCGACGCCGCCCACATCCACTCCCCGCCGGTGGCCAGGGCCTCAACACCGGGGTGCAGGACGCCTACAACCTCGGCTGGAAGCTCGGCCAGCTACTGCGCGCCCCGGCGGACGACGGCGCGGGCGCGGCGCTGCTCGACTCCTACGAGCGCGAGCGGCGGCCCGTGGCCGCCGGGGTGCTCGACCTCAGCACCCGTATCCACCGCGGCGAGGCCCGCCGCACCAAGGAGGAGACCCACCAGCTGGCCCTGGGCTACCGGACCGGCCCGCTCACCGCCGAACGCCGAGCGGTGGCCGGGCCTTCACCAAGGCCCCGGACGGGCCGCTCGCGGGTGACCGGGCGCCGGACGCGCCGTGCGCGCGGGCGGCCGACGGCGCGCCGCTCCGCCTCTTCGACGCCCTCCGCGGCCCGCACTTCACGCTGCTGGCGGTGGGCGGCGCCGAACCGCCGCGGCTCGACGGCGCCGCGGACCAGGTCCGTACGTACCGGGTCGGCGGCCCCGCGCCCGACCTCCTGGACACCGGCGGCCACCTCGCCGCCGCCTACGGCACCGCTCCCGTGCTCCTCCTCGTCCGGCCCGACGGGTACGTGGGCTGCGCGGCGCCGGACGCCGCGGCGCTCACGGCCGAACTGGGGCGCTACGGGCTGGCGTAGCGCCGGCGTCACGGCAGGTTGGCAACCGATGCCCCGGCCCCGGCTCAGCCGTCCGCGAAGTCCAGCAGCACCTTGCACGACCGGGTGCGGTCCGCCGCGAGCGCGAACGCCTCGGCCGCCTCCCCAGCGGCCGTACCGCGCTGATCAGCGCCCCAGGCCGGGCCGCTCCGCCAGCAGCCGCAGCGCCCGGTCGAACTCCGGGCCGAAGCGGAACGCGCCCGCAGCTCGATCTCCCGGCTCACCAGCAGGTTCCCCGCGAAGGGGCTCTGGCCGGGCGGCAGCATCCCCAGCTGCACGACCACGCCACCGCGCCGCACCCGCCGCAGGCAGGTATCGAGCCCGGCGGCGACGCCGGACGCCTCGATCGCGACGTCGACCTCGTCCGGCCAGCCGGGGTCGTCCGGGTCGTCGGCCCGTACCGGGTGTCCGCGCCCGCCTCGGCCGCGAACTCCAGCGCCCGGGGCAGCAGGTCGGTGGCCGTGACCGACGCGGCGCCCGACGCGCGGGCGGCGGCCACCACCAGGCAGCCGATCGGGCCCGCCCGGTGACCAGCACCCGCCGCCCGCGTACCGCACCGGCCCGGTCCACCGCGTGCAGGGCGACCGACAGCGGTTCGGCGAGCGCCGCCAGGCGCGGCGCCAACCCTCGGGCAGCGCCCGGAGTTGGGCGGCGGGGACGGCGATACGGCGAGCGAAGCCGCCCGGCACGTGCGGGTGCGGGCGGCGCTGCCCAGGTAGCGGGTGTCGCGGCAGACGTGCGGGCGGCCGTCCGCGCACTCCGGGCAGCGCCCGCAGGGCGTGGCGGGTGCACGGCGACGGGCGTGCCGGGCGCGGGCCCGGTGGCGTCCCGGCCGTACGCCACGACGTGTCCGGTCACCTCGTGCCCGAGCACCATCGGCGCGGTCAGCCGGAAGTCGCCGACGCCGCCGTGCCGGTGGTAGTGCAGGTCGGAGCCGCAGATGCCGCCGTAGCGGACCTCGACGACGGCCTCACCCGGCCCGGGACCGGCTCCGGCAGCTCGTCGATCCGCAGATCGCCCCGCCCGTGGATGACGCACGCCCGCACCACCGGCCCGCTCCTCACAGCACGCTCGTCATGCCGCCGTCGACGTACAGCACCTGGCCGCTGACGAAGTCCGCGGCGGGCGAGGCGAGATACAGCAGCGCCCCGACCAGGTCCTCGGTACGGCCCCACCGCCCGGCCGGGGTCCTGCCGCGCACCCAGCGGCTGAACTCCTCGTCGGCAACGAGCGGTTCGGTCAGCTCGGTCTCGACGTAGCCGGGGCCGAGCCCGTTGACCTGCACGCCGTACGGGCCCCAGTCCGCGCACATGCCCTTGGTGAGCAGCTTCAGTGCGCCCTTGGTCGCCGCGTACGGCGCGATGCCGGGCCGTACCACCTCGCTCTGGAGCGAGCAGACGTTGACGATCTTGCCGTGGCCGCGGGCCGTCATCCGCCGCGCGGCCTCGCGGCCGACCAGGAACGCGCTGGTGAGGTTGGTGTCCAGCAGCCGGTGCCAGTCGGCGTCGGTGAAGTCGAGCAGCGGCGCCCGGTGCTGTGTCCCGGCGTTGTTGACGAGGATGTCGAGCGGACCGGTCCGCTCCTCCACCTCCGCGATCCCCGCCGCCACGGCGGGCCCGTCGGTGACGTCGAAGCAGGCGGTGCGCACGGCCGGGCCGCCGCCCAGCTCGGCCGCGGCGACGGCCAGCCGGTCCGGCGAACGCCCGTTGAGGACCACCGTGCAGCCCGCCTCCAGCAGGCCGCGCGCGAGGGCGTGGCCGATGCCGCGGCTGGAGCCGGTGACGAGGGCGGTGCGGCCCGCGATGTCGAAGAGGGGTGGGAGGTCATGTGCGTACGGCTCCTGAGGTACGGGAGGCGGGGGCGTCCAAGGGACGGTGGCGGGCCGCTAGATCACCAGGGACAGCAGCAGGACGAAGCCGAGCGAGACCACGGAGATGATCGTCTCCATCACCGACCAGGTCTTCACGGTCTGCCCGACGCTCATCCCGAAGTACTCCTTGACCAGCCAGAACCCGGCGTCGTTGACATGGCTGAAGAACAGCGAGCCCGCGCCGACCGCGAGCACCAGCAGCGCGGTGTGCGAGGTGCTCATGTCGGCGGCGAGCGGGGCGACGAGCCCGGCGGCGGAGATGGTGGCGACGGTCGCCGAGCCGGTGGCCAGCCGGATGCCGACCGCGATCAGCCAGGCGAGCAGCAGCGCCGAGATGTTCCAGTCCTGGAGATGTCCAGGATCATCTCGCCCACGCCGATGTCCACCAGGACCTGCTTGAAGCCGCCACCGGCGCCGACGATCAGCAGGATCCCGGCGATCGGGGCGAGGAGGTCTCCACGGTGGACGCCAGCCGGTCGCGGCCGAAGCCCGCGGCGCGGCCGAGGTGACCATGCCGAGGAGCACGGCCGCCAGCAGCGCGATCACCGGTGCGCCGATCACGTCGAAGACGCGCTGCGTCATGTTCTCGGGGTCGTCCACGACGATGTCGACGAGCGCCTTGGAGAGCATCAGCACCACCGGCAGCAGCACGGTGCCCACGGTGGCGGCGAAGCCGGGACGGCGCTCCAGATCCTCCGAGGGGCGCGAGGGCACCATCCGCTCGGGCGGGGTGATGTCCACCCAGCGGGCGGCCAGGCGCGCGAACAGCGGACCGGCGATGACCACGGTCGGCAGCGCGACGAGCACGCCGAGCGCCAGGGTCACGCCGAGGTTGGCGTCGATGGAGTCGATCGCGGCGAGCGGGCCGGGGTGCGGCGGCACCAGGCCGTGCATCACGGACAGGCCCGCGAGGGCCGGGATGCCGACGCGCATCAGGGAATAGTTGCCGCGCTTGGCGACCAGCAGCACGACCGGGATCAGCAGCACGATGCCGACCTCGAAGAACAGCGGCAGCCCGACCAGCCCGGCGATGAGCGCCATCGCCCACGGCATGGAGCGGTCGCCCGCCTTCGCCAGGATCGTGTCCACGATCTCGTCGGCGCCGCCGGAGTCGGCGAGCAGCTTGCCGAGGATCGCGCCGAGCGCGATGAGCACCCGACGCCCGCGACGGTCGAGCCGAGGCCGCCGGTGAAGCTGGTGAGCACCTTGTCCAGCGGCGCGGTCGCCGCGGCGCCGAGCGCCAGGGAGCCGAGGGTCAGCGCCAGGAAGGCGTGCATCCTGACCTTGGTGATGAGGACGACGATGACGGCGATGCCGACGAGGACGGCGATCCCGAGCTGGCCGTGACCGGCCGAGGTGATCGGGTCCACGCTGTCCGCTGCCAGTGTCTCCACGCTGAGTACGGGCACGGGGTCTTCCTTAACTACGGGGAACTACGGTCGCCGGGGCCGCCGCAGCGCGGCGAGCGCCCGGTCCGTGATGGCCTCGGGGTCGGGGTGATGTCCAGCGCGATGCCGTTCTCGTCCGGCTGGAGGGTTCGAGGGTGGCGAGCTGCGAGTCGAGCAGCCCGCCGAGAAGAAGTGGCCCTTGCGGGCCGGAGCCGCTCCGCGATCAACTCCCGGTCGCCGGTGAGCTGGAGGAAGAACACCCGGGCGCGGCGGCGTCGAGCCGGTCGCGGTAGGCGCGCTTGAGCGCCGAGCAGCTGACCACGCCCCGTCGCGCCCGTGCGCGTGGGCCCAGGCGCCGATGGCGTCCAGCCAGGGTTCGCGGTCGGCGTCGTCGAGCGGGACACCGGCCGACATCTTGGCGATGTTGGCCTCGGAGTGGAACGCGTCGGCCTCCGCGTACGGCACGCCGAGCGCCGTCGCGAGCAGCTCGCCGACCGTGGACTTGCCCGTGCCGGACACTCCCATGACGACCACGACTCCGGCACCCGCTCCGGGGCGTTCGCTCCGGCGGGGTTTGCTCCGGGGCGTTCATCGCTGCCTCGCTATCTCGCTGTCCTCGTTGACCTCGGCACGCGCACACTCAACCCCACAGATACGACGTATTCAAGAGTTCGTGATGCAAAGTCATACTTAATTGGGTCCGGGCCCGCCCGTAGGCTGAGCGCATGGACAACCAGGGGCGTGGACTGCACGCGCGCGTGCTGTCATCCCTCGGACCCGCGATCACCGCGGGCGCATACCCGCCCGGCAGCGTGCTGCGCACGGACGAGCTGGAGCAGCGGTTCGCGGTGTCGCGCACCGTCGTCCGCGAGGCGGTGCGGGTGCTGGAGTCCATGCACCTGGTGGAGTCCCGGCGCCGGGTGGGGTGACCGTCCGCCCCGCCGAGAGTGGGACGTCTTCGACCCGCAGGTGATCCGCTGGCGGCTCGCGGGCCCGGACCGGCCGCGCCAGCTGCGCTCACTGACCGCCCTGCGCTCGGCGATCGAACCGGCCGCCGCCGCGCTCGCCGCCGAGCACGCCACCGCCGAGCAGTGCGCCGAACTCACCGAGCACGCCCTGAACATGGTCGCCACCTCGCGCGGCCAGCAGCTGGCGGCCTACCTGGTGCACGACATCGCCTTCCACCGCGTGGTGCTCCGGGCGTCGGGCAACGAGATGTTCGCCCGGCTCGGCGACGTGGTGGCGGAGGTGCTGACCGGCCGCACCCAGCACCAGGTGATGTTCACCGACCCCGACCCCGAGGCGGTGACCCTGCACGTACGGCTCGCGGAGGCCATACGGGAGCGGGACCCGGCGCGCGCGGAGGCGTGCACCCGGGAGATCACCGTGGGGGCGCTGCGGGAGCTGGACATCCTGGCGCCGTGAGGGGCCGGGGCCGCGCGGCGTGACCGGGCGGGTTCGGATGAGTTGGGGTGAGTTCGGCCACCTTCGCTTTACCCGGGTCGGCGGGACCGCGCACGCTGGTCGGCGGCGGGGACGAGAATCGGACGCCGAACGGCAAGGACACCAACGTCATGACGCACCTCGCGGCAGCACGCGCCACCCGCACCCGCACGGGCGGCCCCTCCGACGGCCCCGGACGGCTGGAACACGTCCTCGGCTGGGCCCTCGTCGTCGTCCTCGCGATGCTCGTCACCCAGCTCGGCCTGATCTAGGACCCGGCGGAACAGCCGCAGAACGCGGAACAGCTTCAGAACAGCGCCTGCTGCCCCGGCGTCGGCGGCTTCGGTACGTCGTCGGCGAAGAGCTTCGGCGCGGCGGCGAGCAGGGGCGCGATCCGCTTCGAGCCGGGGCAGGAGACCAGTTCGTGGTCGGCACGGCGGCCGGGCGGGTCGTGGCGGGCGAAGCGCCCGCCGACGACCGCGATCTCACGGGTGCAGACCGGGCAGGTGCGGCGCGGGGACGACGACATGCCCCAGTGTCACCCCCACCACCGACATGTCCAGCGGCCCACCCGCCCCACGGGTCCCGCCAACTTCCGCGCGCCCGCGCGGACCGACCGCGCCCCGTGCGACGACCCCGCGCCCCGCCCGCACCGCCTTCGGGGAGTACGCGCGTTCGCCGGGGCAACATGCAAAGGCGGGGCGACAGTCGACCCAGGGGCGGGAGATGCGCCGGAAGACGGTGATAGGCACGGCCGCGGCCTGTACGGCGTTGGCGGCGATGATCGTGGGGTGCGAACCCGTGGCGGAGCGGGGCGTGGGGCCGACGGCACGGGCCGGGCCACCCGCGCCACACGTACACACGGCCGCACACGAACCCGCCGAGCACCCACGAGAACAAGACCTACACGCCACGCACACCACCGACGCCCCGCGCGACCGCGAAGCCCACGCACCGGGCCGCGCCGCCGGTGCCAGCGGCCGTCATCGCGCCGGGCAGCACCAGCGAGCGGGTGCGCGAACTCCAGGCGCGGCTGCGCCAGTTGGGACTCTTCGACCGCAACCCGACCGGTTTCTACGGCTCGGTCACCAGCGGCTCGGTCACCGCCTACCAGCGCGGCCACGGACTGCGCGCCACCGGCTCGGTGGACAGCCGCACCTGGTCCTCGCTGCGGGGCGCCACCAAGCAGCCCACGCGTCTGGAGACGCACCCGACGACGGCCAGGCCGCTGGCCAAGCCGGACAAGCGCTGTCTGACGGGCCGGGTGCTGTGTATCAGCAAGCGCAGCCAGACCCTGGCCTGGATGGTCGACGGCAAGGTGAGGTCGGCGATGGACGTGCGCTTCGGCTCGCAGTACACGCCGACCCGCGAGGGCCTGTTCAAGGTCGACTTCAAGAGCCGCGACCACGTGTCGACGATCTACGACACACCGATGCCGTTCGCGATGTTCTTCAGCGGCGGCCAGGCGGTGCACTACTCCTCGGACTTCGCGGCCCGGGGCTACGCGGGCGCCTCCCACGGCTGCGTGAACGTCCGCGATCGCAAAGCGATCGAGAAAGTCTTCGCCCAAGTCAGGAAGGGCGACAAGGTGGTCGTCTACCGGTAGGCCCGTCCGCCCGCGGCCTTCGGGGCCGGGCGGCGGGGTCTCCCGTGGGCACGCGGCGACGGGGTGGCGCGGGCAGGGTTGGGGAACGTGCCCCACCCGCGCCGGTTGCGCGGTGCCGTCGGTACGGGGAACCTCGGCGCCCGCGCGGCCGATGACCAGTCGGCCCGCTTCATACTGCGCCACGGCTGAAAAAATGTCACTCCCATGGGACATGAATCTCAGCGCATGAAGCGAGAATTTCATCACGTGCTGATGGCGGGGCCTGCGACAACCCCGCTGTGCAGGGCGTTTACGAGGCCGAGGGACTCGGCTCGGCCGCCGTGGAAGTCGCCTCGGAGGAGGGAGCCGGAGCCGAGTCCGTCAGGTCGGAAGTGGCCTCGGCGTCCGGTGTCCCCGTGGCTCCGGGACTCGGCGGCGGCGGCGATCCGGTGTCGCCCGGGGCGCGGCGGGCCGTCGCCGTCCTCGCCGCCCGGCCCTCCGACGAGCCGCCGCCGTCCTCGCCGTTGCCCTGGCCGCCGCCATTCCCGTTGCCGTTGCCATTGCCATCACCGCCCGGGTCGCCCGCGCCGCCGGAGTCACCGGGGTCGCCGGAAGCGGACTCTCCGCCGCCGCCCGGGACCTCGCCGCTCTGCCCGGTGGCCTTCCGGCAGAACCCTCGACCGCGGCGGCGCCACCCGCGACACTCTCCAGCTTTCTTCGCGTCCCCTCGTCCAGCTTGCGTCCCTCGGGGCTGGCGGGGTCCAGATAGGCGCGGCAGATCGCGACGACCCACGCCCGCGCGTCCGCGCCGGGCGTGCCCTTCCCTCTCGCTCTTCTTGCCCTGCTCGGCGCCGTCCTCGGTGCCGTCGGGGAATCCGAGGCGTCGGGCCCCCACTGGCATCGTTGTCGGGTGAACCACTTGAGCCCTGAGACGTCCCGTCCGGGCCCTGCGAACCTGGTTCGGCGGACGCCTCGCCCGGGTCCGAGGCGCTCACCTTGGGCTCGGGCGAACCGCCCTCGTGGAACGGGGTCGGCAGGCCGCCCGCGCCGGACGCGACCGCGACACTGCCGAGCACGCACCCGGCGAGCACGCCGACCATCCCGAGCCGCACCGGACGGCGCATCCGGGAGGGGCCGACGAAGCCGCCGAGAAGCTGCGAACCGACCGGACGTTCGCCCCGTATTCCCCGCGGGACCCAGGGTTTACGCCGCCGTTCGGTGTGCGCCGCCGGTTTCCGGCAGGGGCGCGGGGCGTCGGCGGCGGGCGCGGACCGTACCGCGCGGAACGCGGCGACGGCCTCCTCCTCGCCGGGCAGCGGTGCCGCGGGACCGGCCGCCGGACCCGTCGCGGGGCGCCCACCACGGCCGTCACCGCGTTCACCACGGCGGTCAGCCGCTCCACTTCGGCCGTCGGCAGCTCATCCCGGCCACCCTCGGCGCCGGGTGCATCGACCGGTTCGCCACGAAGCAGCCGCTCCATGGCGTCGTCATCCAGCCAGCTGTAGCGGTGGTCGTCGGCCATCACATGTCTCTCTGCGTCGGAGCCGGGAATCCGTCACACCGGTCGGCTTCGCAACTCCGTTGCGTAACTCACGCTGTGCCGGGACACCGCCGAACACCGACTGGTCGATCCCGTTCTCCGCGTCCCCGATGAGGCCCGCCAGCCGCCGCAGTCCGCGGTGCGCCGCGGTGCGCACCGCGCCCGGCCGCTTGCCGAGGACGTCGGCCGCGCTCTTGGCGTCCAGGCCGAGCACCACCCGCAGCACCACGGCCTCCGCCTGGTCCTGGGGCAGCTCCGCGATGAGCCGCAGCGCGCGCCCGTCCCCAGGGCCTCCAGCGCCTCTCCCGCGGTGTCCGCGTCCGCTGCCCGGCCTTCCAGCTCCGTCTCGTCACCCCTATGGCCGGGCGCCGCCCCGCATGCGGATGTGGTCGAGTGCGCGGTTGCGCGCTATGCGCGCGGCCCAGCCGCGGAACCGGTCCGCGTCACCGCTGAACCGGCCCAGGTCACGGGCGATCTGGAGCCAGGCTTCCGAGGTGATGTCCTCGGCCTCGCCGTCGCCCACGAGCGTGCGGACGTATCCGAGCAGCCGGGGTGGACGCTCCGGTACACGGTCCGGAACGCCGTCTCGTCCCCGGCCTGCGCCGCGCCCACCGCGGCGGTCAGTTCCGCGTCGTCCCCTGCACGCTCTCTACCTGCCCCACTCGGCGAACCATCAGCTCAGCGATGCCCGGTCGGCCGACCCCGGCGGGCCGGGGCTAACCCTGGCCGTAGGGCGGGTACGGCTGTCCCTGCTGGCCCGGTGGCACGGGGGCATCGCGGGTCCACCGTACGGAGCCTGGCCCGGCACACCGTACGGCGAGGGGCCCGGCATCCCGGCCCCGGCATTCCGGCACCAGGCATCCCGGCGCCAGGCATCCCGTAGGGGCGGGGCCCTGCGGCCCCATCGCCGCGCGCCGCTCCTGCGCCGCGGTGATCTGACGGGCGAGCAGCAGCGCGAGGATCGCGGCGGCGATGAGCACCACGTACGAGAAGACGTGCACGCCGAGCGCGGAGCGCATGCTCTCCACGTCGTCGCGGGTGGTCTGGAACGGGTTGTCCTCGGCGTCGCTGCGCTGGCTGGAGTACCAGACCATGGAGATCCAGCTGAGGATCGAGCCGGTCAGCCACGTGACCCACCAGCCGTTGAGGAGGCCGCGGCTGACGTACTGGGGCCCTGCGGCGAGCTGGCCCGCCAGATGTCGTTCGCGATCTGCTTGGGGAACCACAGGTTCACCACCGGGTGAACCACGCGCCCGCCGCCCAGCCGGGGCTCATGCGGTGCGTTCCGGGGCGAACGCCTCGGCGTTCAGCCGCAGCCTGCGGAACCAGATCGCCCAGACGATGCCCAGCGCGGCCATCGCGAACCCCTGGAGGACGAGCATCCCGGGTAGAAGTCGTCGGCGTCGTCCGCCTCGTCCTGGCCGGGGAACTTGCCGTCCAGGGCGTCGGAGTAGATGCCGTACTGCCGACCGCGGGCGATCATCGCCAGCAGCAGCACACCCGCCACCACTCCGGCCAGCACCTGTACCGTGGTCGCCAGTCCCCGGCGCAGATCGACCCGCCGGGCGGCATGCCCATCGGCGGGGCCGGAGGCATTCCGCCGGGGTAACCGGGGGCGCCTGCTGGAGCTGCTGTTGATACGTCCCGCAGGCCGCGCAACGGCCGTCCGGGCCGACGGCTGCGGCACGGCAGTTCCCACACGGATACATTTTTGAGATCCCTGGAACGCGGCCCTTCCCGGACCGCGTATGGAATGACCAACAGACCGCGCCCACAGCGCGGACCTGCACGTTACGGGCATCCGCCGGGGTACGTCCAGAGCCGGACGGACCCGCGGGCCCGGGGCCCGCCCGACGCGGTCCGCCCGGCAGGTGTGACGCAATCGAGGCATGCGACGCTGTAGGAGGTACGGGCTCGTCCGCGAGCCCGAACCGGACGGCGGCCGGGGCCTCTCCTGTGGGGTGGCGGCCCCGGCCGTCCCTCCGCTGGACCGCCCGTCGCGTCGGCTCCCACGCGGCCTCAGCCGACGCGACGGGCGAGAGCGGAGAACTCCTTCCAGCTCAGCTCGGGCGTCCGCGGGTCCCACAGCCGCTGGGCCAGAGCCCGCAGCGGCATCCTGATCCCTCCGCCACCTGGTCGGGCGTCTGCGCGTCGGCGTGGTCGCACCACACCGCGAGCCGCGCGCCGGGCACCCGCCCCGCCCGCGTCGCCTTCTTCCCCGGCACCGGGCTGGTGCCGCGCAGCACCGCGGGCGACCAGTCGCGGTAGATCCGGCTCCCGGTGGGATAGCGGAAGCCGTTCGGCTCGCCGAGCACGTAGTAGAGGAACTCGTCGTTGAGGTTCACCACCGTGCGCCCCTCGTCCAGATAGCTCTTCGGGGGCGGGCGCCGTCCTCGCGGCCGGTCCAGTACTCGACCTCGATGTTCCGGTCGGGGTGGGCCACGCCCCGGTGAGGAACCCGTCGTTCCACGCCTTGGGGTGCTTGCCGAGCTTGCGGGCCACCGCGGCGCGGTCGTTGAGCCAGCCGGTCACCAGGTCGGCGACCTTGGCCCGCGAGCCGTACCGGGCGCGGGCGGCGGCGGCGAGCTTGGGAAGGACGCCTGGGGTCCCGGTACATCAGGGCGACGTACTCGTCCCCGCCCAGATGCCAGTACGCGCCGGGGAAGAGCGGGCGAACTCGCGCATGAGATCGTCCACGATGTGCGCCGCGGCGGGCTTGGCGATGTCGATCGCGCCGCTGACCGGGGTGCCCGCGGAGTTGTGCAGTCGCAGCTCGGGGTGGGCGCGCAGCACCGCGCCGAGGTGGCCGGGCGAGTCCAGTTCGGGGATGACGGTGATGTGCAGCCGCCGGGCCAGCGCGACGATGTGGCGCAGCTCGGCCTTGGTCAGGTGCTCCTGGAGACGATCTCCGGGTGCGAGGAGCTGGCGACGCGGAAGCCCTGGTCGTCGGAGAAGTGTAGGGCGAGTTGGTTGAGCTTGAGCGCGGCCAGTTCGTACAGCCGCGCCTCGATCCACTTCGCGTCGAAGAACTTGCGCGCGATGTCGAGGTGGAGGCCGCGCTGGGCGCGGTCGGGGCTGTCGCGCACGACGCCCTCGGGGAGGTGGCCGTCGGCGCGCAGGGCCTGCTTCACGGTGCGGGTGCCGTAGTAGACGCCCGCCGAAGCGCCGGTGATCTTCGCCCGGCCGTCGCTCACAGTGAGCACGTACGCCTCGGGACCGGCACCGCGGTCGGTATCCAGGGCCAGTTCCAGGTCGCCGGAACGGGCGGGGTGGCCGCGGTCTTGAGGTGCAGTTCGTCCGCGAGGCGCCGCGCGTCGCCCGCGAGCGGTCCGTCCGGGTCCGCGACGACGCGGCTGCCGGACCCGGCTTCCAGCCCGGCCCGACGGCCGGTTCGAAGCCCGCACGGCGGGGACGGTCCGCGGCGGGTCGGGGAGCGGGCCCGTGGGAGTGGCGTCCGAGGCGGACGGGGAGGCGGCGCGCGACGCGTGGTCGGCGGACGCGCCGTTGTCCTGGCAGCCGAGGACGACGAGGACGGCGGCCACGGCGGCGCCCGCGAGGGCCGTGCGGCGGGCCGTGGCGTTCCGGGTACTGACGAGCGATCCCATGGGCTAAATCTCTTATTCCGGTGGAAAAACGGTCGTACGGCTCACCAGATCGTCCATCGCCCGGCGCAAAACTTCCTCTTCAGGCTGAATTCTGAGCATTCACCGGACAGAGTCGATCTCGGACGACAGCGACGCGGACCCGCACGGTAGCCCGTCCGTGCCTGTTTGATCACACCTGTGCCCCCACGCAAGGGAACCGACAACACGTCGCTACGATGTCCGGGGCCGGTGAACCTACCCGGCCGGGCCAGACCGACCGTGAAGCCGGCAGGCCCCAATCCCCGTTCCCGGAGGGTTTTCCGTGCCGGCTGGAACGCTGTACCGCGGCCGGGAAGGCATGTGGTCCTGGGTGGCTCATCGAGTCACCGGCGTCCTCATCTTCTTCTTCCTGTTCGTTCACGTCCTCGACACCTCGCTCGTCCGCGTCTCCCCAAGGCGTACGACGACGTCGTCGCGACGTACAAGAATCCCATCGTCAACCTGATGGAGTACGGCCTCGTCGCCGCCATCCTCTTCCACGCGCTCAACGGCCTGCGCGTCATCGCCGTGGACTTCTGGTCCAAGGGCCCGAAGTACCAGAAGCAGATGCTGTGGACCGTGGTCGGGATCTGGGTGGTGCTGATGGCCGGCGCCTTCTACCCGATCCTCCAGCACACGCTGCGCGAACTGTTCGGGAGCTGACGATGTCCGCCGACACCACCCCGCCCCGTCCGCGAGCCACGAGGTCAGCGCCTACGACGTGGACCACCCGGCGCCGGTCATCGAGCCGCCCGGGCCAGGACCGCCAAGACCCGCGCTCCACCCGGACCAACTTCGAGATGTACGGCTGGCTGTTCATGCGGCTGTCCGGCGTGCTGCTCGTCGTGCTGGTCCTGGTCCACCTGCTGATCCAGCTCGTCCTCGACGGCGGCGTCAGCAAGATCGGCTTCGCCTTCGTGGCCGGCCGTTGGGCCTCGCCGTTCTGGCAGGCATGGGACCTGATCATGCTGTGGCTGGCCGTCCTGCACGGCTCCAACGGTCTGCGGACGATCATCAACGACTACGCGGAGCGGGACAACACCCGCCTGTGGCTGAAGGGCTGCTCTACACGGCGGGCACCTTCACCGTTCTGCTGGGCACACTGGTGATCTTCACCTTCGACCCGAACATCCGCTAAGCCCGGCGCCAGGACTGCTGCCCCATGAGGATCCACAAGTACGACACCGTGATCGTCGGCGCCGGCGGCGCCGGGATGCGCGCGGCCATCGAGTCGACCAAGCGCAGCCGCACCGCGGTGCTCACCAAGCTCTACCCGACCCGCTCCCACACCGGCGCGGCGCAGGGCGGCATGGCCGCCGCCCTGGCCAACGTCGAGGAGGACAACTGGGAGTGGCACACCTTCGACACCATCAAGGGCGGTGACTACCTGGTCGACCAGGACGCCGCCGAGATCCTGGCGAAGGAGGCCATCGACTCCGTCCTGGACCTGGAGAAGATGGGCCTGCCGTTCAACCGGACCCCGGACGGCACCATCGACCAGCGCCGCTTCGGCGGCCACAGCCGCAACCACGGCGAGGCCCCGGTCCGCCGGTCCTGCTACGCCTCGGACCGCACCGGCCACATGATCCTCCAGACGCTGTACCAGAACTGCGTCAAGGAGGGCGTGGAGTTCTTCAACGAGTTCTACGTGCTCGACCTGCTGCTCCGCGAGATCGACGGCGTCAAGCGCACCGCGGGCGTGGTGGCGTACGAGCTGGCCACCGGCGAGATCCACGTCTTCCAGGCGAAGGCCGTGATCTTCGCGTCCGGCGGCTGCGGCAAGTTCTTCAAGGTCACCTCGAACGCGCACACCCTGACCGGTGACGGACAGGCCGTGGCGTACCGGCGGGGCTGCCGCTGGAGGACATGGAGTTCTTCCAGTTCCACCCGACCGGCATCTGGCGGATGGGCATCCTGCTCACCGAGGGCGCCCGCGGCGGGGCGGCATCCTGCGCAACAAGGACGGCGAGCGCTTCATGGAGAAGTACGCGCCCGTCATGAAGGACCTCGCCTCGCGCGACGTGGTCTCCCGCTCGATCTACACCGAGATCCGCGAGGGCCGCGGCTGCGGCCCCGACGGCGACCACGTCTACCTGGACCTGACCCACCTGCCGCCGGAGCAACTGGACGCCAAGCTCCCGGACATCACCGAGTTCGCCCGTACGTACCTGGGCATCGAGCCGTACACCGACCCGATCCCGATCCAGCCCACCGCGCACTACACGATGGGCGGCATCCCCACCAACGTGCGGGGCGAGGTGCTGGCGGACAACGACACCGTCGTACCCGGCCTGTACGCGGCGGGCGAGGTCGCGTGCGTGTCCGTGCACGGCGCCAACCGGCTCGGCACCAACTCGCTGCTGGACATCAACGTCTTCGGCCGCCGGTCGGGCATCGCCGCCGCCGAGTACGCCGCGTCCCACGACTTCGTCGAGCTGCCCGAGGACCCGGCCGCCCTCGTCACCGGCCAGGTCGAGAGCCTGCGCGAGGCCACCGGCAACGAGCGGGTCGCCGAGGTGCGCAAGGCGCTCCAGGAGTGCATGGACAAGAACGTGATGGTCTTCCGCACCGAGCAGACCCTCAAGGAGGCGGTCGAGGAGATCGGCCACCTGCGCGCGCGGTACCGGAACGTCAGCGTCCAGGACAAGGGCAAGCGGTTCAACACCGACCTGCTGGAGGCCATCGAGCTGGGCAACCTGCTCGACCTCGCCGAGGTCATGGCCGTCTCCGCGCTGGCCCGCAAGGAGTCGCGCGGCGGCCACTACCGCGAGGACCACCCCAACCGGGACGACATCAACTTCATGCGCCACACCATGGCGTACCGGGAGGTCGGCGCCGACGGGGCGGAATCCATCCGCCTCGACTACAAGCCGGTCGTCCAGACCCGCTACCAGCCGATGGAGCGTAAGTACTGATGAGCACCCCACGCTTGAGAAGCACTCCGCGGCGCTGGACGCGGCCGAGGACGGCGCCTCGCACCTGATCACGGTCACCTTCCGGATCCGGCGCTTCAACCCGGAGGTCTCCGACCAGTCCCAGTGGCAGGACTTCCAGTTCGAGATGGACCCCAAGGAGCGGGTCCTGGACGGCCTCCACAAGATCAAGTGGGAGCTGGACGGCACGCTGACCTTCCGGCGCTCCTGCGCGCACGGCATCTGCGGCTCCGACGCGATGCGCATCAACGGCCGCAACCGGCTCGCGTGCAAGACCCTGATCAAGGACATCAACCCGGAGAAGCCCATCACGGTCGAGGCCATCAAGGGCCTGACGGTCCTGAAGGACCTGGTCGTGGACATGGACCCGTTCTTCCAGGCGTACCGCGACGTGATGCCCTTCCTCATCACCACCGGCAACGAGCCGACCCGGAGCGCCGCCAGTCCGCCGAGGACCGGGAGCGCTTCGACGACACCACCAAGTGCATCCTGTGCGCCGCGTGCACGTCCTCGTGCCCGGTGTTCTGGAACGACGGCCAGTACTTCGGCCCGGCGGCGATCGTCAACGCGCACCGCTTCATCTTCGACTCGCGCGACGAGGGCGGCGAGCAGCGCCTGGAGATCCTCAACGACCGTGACGGGGTGTGGCGTTGCCGCACCACCTTCAACTGCACGGACGCCTGCCCGCGCGGCATCGAGGTCACCAAGGCCATCCAGGAGGTCAAGCGCGCGCTGATCACGCGTCGCTTCTGACCGCCCGCGCACCACGAGGCCCGCCCTCCCCGTCCGGCCCGCCGGAGGGAGGGCGGCTCGTCGTCGCGCCCGGCTCAGATGCGTTCCAGCTCCCACAGCCGCCAGTCGCCGGTGCCGTCCGACAGGTACTGCGTGCCCTGGATGGAACCGACGCTGAGGACCTGGACCTTCTGCTGGTACAGCGGCAGCACCGGGACGTCCTGTGCCGCGAGCCGCTCGATGGCGCGGAAGTCCTCGACGGCGCGGGAACGTTCCGGTTCGCGCTGGGTGGCGCGGATCAGCTCGTCGACACGGTCGCTCTTGTAGCCGTTGTACCAACCGGCGCGCGAACCGATCAGCGGCGCGATGAAGTTGTCGGGGTCGGGGAAGTCGGCGACCCAGCCGACGAGGAACATGTCGTAGTCGCCGTCGACGAAGTCGTGCTGGAACTCCGCCCACTTGGGGCCCTCGGTGGTGACCTGGAACAGGTCGGTCCGCTCCAGCTGCTTCTCGACGTTCTCCGCCTCGGCCTGAGCCGTCTCGTCCTTGGCGTAGCCGAGGGTGAGGCGGACCGGGTGTGCACGCCCGCGTCCGCCAGCAGCCTGCGGGAGACCCGCTCGTCGGGTTCCGGATAGGCGTCGTAGAACGCCGTGGTGTGGCCGGTGATGCCCTTCGGTATCAGCGAGTACAGCGGATCGACGGTACGGGAGTGCACGTCGCGGGCGAGCGCCTCGCGGTCCAGGACGGCGGCTACCGCGCGCCGCACCGCCACGTCGTGGGCGGCGGAGCCGTCCTGGTGTTGAACACCAGGTTCCGGGTGGTGGCACCGGCGGACTCGCTGACGTTCGTGTCGTCGTCGGCGGGGTCCAGGGCCGCGAGCGTCGCGGGCGGCATGCCGCGCCCGGTGACGTCCAGGTGGTGTCCCTTCCACGCCCGGTCCAGGCCAGCCGAGTCGCCGTAGTAGCGGATGCTGACCGGTCGGCCCGTCTTCTCGGCGGCGCCGCGGTAGTCGGAGTTGGGGCGCAGCTCGGCCCGGTCCCCTTGGCGAAGCTCTTCAGGACGTACGGGCCCGAGCCGGTGGCCTCGTCGCCCTCGCGCAGCTCCGTGGCCGGGTACACCTCGCGGTCGACGATCGACCCGGCACCCGTGGCGATCTTGAACGGGAAGGTGGCGTCCGGGCTGCTCAGCGAGAACACCACGGTCCGCGGGCCGTCCGTCGCGACCTCCTTGAGCGAGTCGAGCAGCGGCGTCGGGCCCTGGGCGTCGTCGATGGCGCGGATGCGGTCGAAGGAGTACTTCACATCGTCCGAGGTGATCTCGCGGCCTCCGCTGAAGCGCAGCCCCGAGCGCAGCTCACAGCGGTAGCGCAGCAGGGTGTCGTCGGTGAAGCCGCAGCTGCGGGCGGCGTCGGGCACCGGCTTGGGGCCCCGGAGCGGAAGGTCAGCAGCGACTGGTAGAGGTTGCCGAACAGCGCCCAGGATCCGGCGTCGTAGGCCCCGGCCGGATCGAGCGAGGTCACCCGGTCCGTGGTCCCGACCCTGATCGGGCCCGGGTCGTCGTCGGCGGCGTTCGTCAGCAGGATCCCGCCCGCCGCCACGACCACCAGTGCCACGCCCGCCGCCATGATGCGCCCTCGCGCAACGCGCATGCCCAGCCCCTTCGCGCGTCCATCACGCCGGTGCGCGCTCGCCTCGCACGCCCGTTTGTGATGCAGGGCACTCAACCACAGAGCCCAGTGCCGCGCCACCAACTCCCGTTCATCGTGCGCCACTTGTGCCTCACGGGCGCCGCCTGTGCCTCGCGGGCGACGCTTGTGCCTCGCGGGTACCGCTGCCGGGCGGCGCTGGCTGACGGGGTCAGGCCCGCGCGGAGGCGAGTTCGACGACCGTCACGTCCGGCGGCGCCCCGACGCGTACGGGCGGGCCCCAGGCACCCGCGCCGCGCGTGACGTACAGCTGCGTGTCGCCGTACCGGTCCAGCCCGCGACCGTCGGGTTGGCCAGTTCGGCGAGGTAGTTGCCGGGCCACAGCTGGCCGCCGTGGGTGTGCCCGGAGAGCTGGAGGTCCACGCCGTGGTGGCGCGCCTCGTCGATCATCACGGGCTGGTGGGCGAGGAGCACCGAGGCCCGGAGGTGTCCCGGTCGCCGAGCGCCTTGGCGTAGTCGGGGCCCTGGTCGTGGTCCTCGCCGGAGATGTCGTTCACCCCGGCGAGGTCGAAGCCGGGCAGTTCGGTGCGCTCGTTCTCCAACGGTCGCAGGCCCAGCTCGCGTACGTGCGCCACCCACTCCTGGGCGCCGGAGAAGTACTCGTGGTTGCCGGTGACGAAGAACGCGCCGTGGCGGGCGCTCAGCCGCCGCAACGGCTCGGCGGCCGGGCCGAGGTCGGCGACGCTGCCGTCGACGAGGTCGCCGACGACCGCGATCAGATCGGCGTTGGCGCGGTTGACGGTGTGCACGACGCGCTCGGTGTGGGAGCGGCCCAGGATCGGCCCGAGGTGGATGTCGCTGACGACGGCGATCCGGAAGCCGTGCGCCGCGCGGCAGCTTCGGCAGGGTCACGGTGATCCGCTTCAGCCGCGGGCCCCGCAGGACGGAGTACGTGCCGTACCCGACCGTCCCGGCCGCGACAGCGGCCGCCCGACGGCGACGCCGCGCGCGACGAACAACCGCCGGGAGGGGACGGCCCGGCGACGGCCCCGGGTCGTCGGTGGCGGCCCGGGTCGTCGGTGGCGGCCCCGGGTCTTCGGCGCTGTCAGCAGGGGTGGCGAGGGTGTCATCGGTGCCAGCGGGGTGTCGGCAGGGGTGTCGGCGCTCGGTCCGGTAGGGGCCGCGGGCTCGACGGCAGGGGCCGCGGCCGACGAGGGGCGGGGCCGCCTGGGGCGCGGGGCCTGGTGGTGCGGGGTGGCGCGGTCGGCGCGCCGGGCGGGCCAGCGCAGGAGCAGCGGCCGCAGGGCCTCCCCACCAGCAGCGCGAGCGTCACGTACAGCAGCACGGCGAGCCACAGATAACCGGGCCAGGCCACCACCCGCTCCAGCGGGAACGGCAGGCCCGCACGGCCCCGACGAGCGCGACGGCGCTGGTGGCGGGCAGGACGAAGGCGGCGACCGTGCCCACCCGCCGCGCGGCGCCGCCCTTCGTCGTCGTATCGCGGATCAGCCGCCGCCACACGTACCAGTGCACGCCGACGAGCAGTCCGACCACCACGAGAGCGGCGAGCGCGTAGAGCACGACCATTCCCCGGAACCTCCCTTGCTCCCCTTGCTCAGGGGTGTCTCGCTCCTGCTCAGGGAGCGTCCGCCCTGTTCAGGGAGCGTCCGCGCGACGAAGGGCGCGCAGTCCACGGAACCCGATCACTCCGATCCCCGTCCCCAGAAGAAAGGACGTGATCGCGAGCAGCAGATGGACCCAAAAGTACGCGGTGGGGTCGCCGGAGTCGTCAAAAGCGAGTCCGCTGCTGTCCTTCCAGAGATTTTGACGAATGTGAACCAGATGACCCAACTCCATGCCCCGAAGGACAGCAGGAACCACGACACGGGGCGGCTGAGCTTCATGGCCTCCAGTATGGGCGGCGACCCCGACGCGCCCCGCCCGGGTCCCGTACGCCCCTACCCGGGTCCCGTACGCCCCGCCCGTGCATGACGCGCCCCTCTCGTGCGCGACGCGCCCCGCTCGGCTCAGGGACAGGTGAGTCTCTGTCCGGGCGGCGTCGCGGGCGAGGTACGTTCACGGGCGTGCCGATGATTTCCTCCGCCCCGCAACGGGCACCGCCGTCGCCATGGCGACCGCGGCCGCCACAGCCGTCCTGCTGCCCTGTCTGTCCGCCGCCCCGGCGCACGCCGACGCGCTCCGGCGCCGACGCGACCCCGAAGCCACCGGCCAGAATGTCCGCGGTGGGCGGTGAGCGGCTGAGTCGCCCGGGGACCCAGGTGCGGCTTAAGGAGGGCGCGCCCGCGCTGCCGAAGGGGCTCACGGGGCGTTCGTGGATGGTCTCGGACGCCGAGTCGGGTGAGGTGCTCGCCGCGCACAACGCGCACTGGCGGCTGCCGCCCGCGAGCACCCTGAAGATGCTCTTCGCCGACACCCTGCTGCCGAAGTTCGAGAAGGACCGCACGCACAAGGTGGCGCTGTCCGACCTGGCGGGCATGGGCGAGGGCAGCAGCCTGGTCGGCATCAAGGAGAACTACACCTACACGGTGCGCGACCTGTGGCGGGGTGTCTTCCTGCGCTCGGGCAACGACGCGGTGCACGTGCTGTCCGCGATGAACAACGGTGTGGCCGCGACCGTACGGGAGATGCAGGAGCACGCCGACGAGCTGAACGCGCGCGACACCCATGTCGTCACCCCGGACGGCTACGACGAGAAGGGCCAGGTCAGCAGCGCGTACGATCTGACGCTCTTCGCGCGCGGGGCTTCAGAACGCGGATTTCCGGGAGTACTGCTCGACGGCGAGCGCGCAGTTCCCCGGTGAGGTGAAGAAGGGCAAGAACGGCAAGAAGAGCCGGTCGTCCTTCGGTATCCAGAACACCAACCGGCTGCTGTCCGGTGACTACGACCTGAAGCCGTACCCAGGCATCGCCGGGGTCAAGAACGGCAGCACGACCAACGCGGGCTTCACCTTCACCGGCGTGGCCCAGCGCGACGGTCGGGTGCTGCTGGTCACCGTCATGAACCCGTCCAAGAAGGAGCACAACGAGGTCTACCGGGAGAGCGCCAAGCTCTTCGACTGGGGCTTCAAGGCCGCCGGGAAGGTGGAGCCGGTCGGCGCGCTCGTCGGACCGGGCGCGGAGGGCGCGAAGCCGTCGGGCGGCCCGTCCGACGACGGGAAGCGACAGGACGACCGGCCCTCGCAGGCGTCGGTGTCGTCCGACCGGGGTTCGGGCGGCATGTGGACGGCGGTCGGCCTCACGGCCGGGTCGCTGGTGGTCCTGGGGGCCGTGGCGTTCGGGGTGCGTCGGCGCTGGCCGCTTCCGGACCTGGTGCGGCGGCGCTCGCGCGGCTGACATGGCTGCCGGGGGCGGTGTCCCGCCCCGGGACCTCCTCGGGGACTTCTCCGGAGCCTTCCCGAGGGCCTTCTCGGAGCTGTCTCCAGGGGTCTTCCCAGGAGTCCCAGGGGCCTTCCCAGGAGTCTCCCCGGAGGTCTCTCCAGGGGCCCTTCGGGAGCCTCTTCGGGGTCTCTTCAGGGGCCTCTTCAGGGGTCTGGGCGCCGCCCTCCGGGGTCTCCGCGGCGTTCTCCTCCCGGTGAGTGGCCGTCCAGGCGGCGCAGTACAGCATCAGCTTGGCCGTGAGGTTGATCCACAGCAGCAGCGCGATGGGCACGCCGAAGGCCCGTACATGCTCTTCGCGGCGACGCCCTTGATGTAGCCGCTGAGCAGCAGCTTGAGCAGTTCGAAGCCGATCGCGCCGATGAGAGCGGCGACGATCACGTCCCGGCGCGGGGCTGGACGCGCGGCAGCCAGGTCAGGACGTAGGACAGCAGCAGGACGTCCGCGACGACGGCGGCGGCGAAGGCGGCGATCCGCAGCAGCAGGCCGACGATGCCGTACTCGGCGATGTGGAGTTGGTCCGCGGCCCAGCCGACGGCGGTGGCGGCGAAGGCGGACACGCCGACCGAGGCGAGGGCGACACCGCCGAGGCCGATCAGGACCAGG
This sequence comes from Streptomyces sp. M19, assembly GCA_038070365.1. Classification (GTDB taxonomy): domain Bacteria; phylum Actinomycetota; class Actinomycetes; order Streptomycetales; family Streptomycetaceae; genus Streptomyces. The sequence goes on from JAMYWE010000001.1 coordinate 3,691,312, forward strand.
GCGTCCTTGACCTTGAGCAGCACCGGGTTGCCGGGGTCCTCCTCCAGTTCCCACACCGCCCGCAGGCACTCGCGCAGCGACCCGACCCAGCCGATGCCGGTGAACAGCAGCGCCGCGCCCGCGACGACGCCGATGGTGCCCGCGTTGTCGATCAGAGCGCTGAGGTCGAGCTGTCCGGAGATGCCGGGCACCTGCTCCGCGAGCTTCTTCTCCAGCTGGTGCATGTGCGACTCACTGAGCAGCCCGGCGCCGATCGCGGCGGCGACGGTGATCAGGGGAAGATCGCGAGGAAGCTGATGAAGGTGATCGCGGCCGCCAGCCGCGACCAGTGGACGCGTTCCAGCAGCTCGTACGAGCGCCACGCGTGCGTGCGCATCAGGCGCGCCATCCAGGGGCCGACGACGGGAAGCCGGGTCAACCAATCCATGATCAACTCCTACCCAGCCGTGGCCGTTTATTCCTTGGCGCCCGTTCCATACCTCGCACACCATGCCTGAATATCGTCACATACGGTCAGAATTCGGCACGTCCGTATGAGACGGCATCCGCACGACCGCACCACGTATCCGCACGACCGCACCACAGGAACGCCCCCAGATGCAGGACGCGGGGCGGCGCGAACGTCCCCATGACGAGGCCCCGCTGGGGCGGGGCGGGCGGGGCGGGTCAGGGCGGACGTGCCGGCCGAGGCGCTGGCGTCGGGCCGGGGGCGCGGGTGTGCGGGTGTGGGCCGGGGCCAGGGGCGGGTGTGGGGTCGGGGGTGCGGGTGTGGGGTCGGGGGCGCGGTTGTGGGGCGCGTGCGATCAGCCCGAGGCGGCGCGGGAGCGGCAGATCTTGCCCTTGCCCTTGGCCTGCCGCGGCACAGCGGCGGCGACGCCGCCGAAGTCGTACTCCCGCTTGAGGCGCCACACTCCGTCGGATCCCTGCTCGTGGAGCGCGAAGCCGGTGATCATCCAGGCCGCCTCGAAGTCCTTCAGCTCCGCGTACGCCCGGTCCATCGCGTCCTCGGCGATGCCGTGCGCGATCGTCACGTGCGGGTGGTACGGGAACAGCAGCTCACGGGCGCACGGTCCGGCCTCCGCACGGACCCGCTCCTGGAGCGTCGTGCACTCCTCGGCGCCCTCGACGACAGCGATGTAGACGACCGGCGACAGCGGGCGGAAGGTGTCCGTCCCCTCCAGCCGCATGGGGAAGGGCCGACCCGCTGCCGCGACGTCCGCCAGATGACGCTCGATACCGGGGAGCGCGGACGCGTCGACCTCGGTGGGCGGCAGCAGCGTGACGTGGGTAGGGATGCCCAGGGCCGCGGTGTCCCCGAAGCCGATGCGCCGCTCCTGGAGGAAGCTGCCGTACGGCTCCGGGACCGCGATCGAAACGCCGAGCGTTACGGTCCCCACTGCGTTCTCCCTCCTCGTATCCCTGAGCCCTTTCGGGCTTCCCCGCCGCACCGTGCCAGTGTGGCGGCTGTGCCGCCTTCGCGGCTAGATTGCCTGGTCCGCGGCGTGCGCGCGCGGCGCACGCCCCGCCAACGGGGTCCATGGGCCCCGCGCGGCGTCGTGTTTCCGCGCCGGAAGCCGCCCGGCGCGCGCCGTCACCACCGGCCCGCGCCGCGACGGCCGGTGCGGCCGTCACGCTTGGCCGGTGGGCGGACCGTCGGCGCGCGGTCGGTGACGGCATCCCGTGGACAACGACTGCTGATGGCCAACGACCGCTGATGGACAACGGCTGTTGGTCAGCGGCCTACGGCCGGTGGCGGGCGCCGTTGCCGCTGGCGGGTGCGTTGGCGGGTGGCGGGCGCCATGGGCCAGTGATGGGGCGATGACCGACGGGCGGGGCGGTGTCCGGCGGTCAGGGCGCGGCGGGCAGGAAACCCACCTTGTCGTAGGCACGGGCGAGCGTCTCGGCCGCGACGGCACGGGCCTTCCGCGCGCCCTTGGCCAGCACTCCGTCCAGCGTCGCGGGGTCGTCCAGATATTCCCGGGTGCGCTCCTTGAAGGGGTGACCCAGTCGACCAGGATCTCCGCGAGATCGGTCTTAAGGGCGCCGTAGCCCTTCCCTCGTAGGACTTCTCCAGGGCGGCGATCGGGGTGCCGGTGAGCGTGGAGTAGATGGTCAGCAGGTTGCTGACACCCGGCTTGTTCTCCTCGTCGAAGCGGATCTCGGTCTCCAGGTCGGTGACCGCGCTCTTGATCTTCTTCGCGGAGACCTTCGGCTCGTCGAGGAGATTCACGATGCCCTTGGGGGTGGACGCCGACTTGCTCATCTTGACCGCCGGGTCCTGGAGGTCGTAGATGCGGCCGGTCTCCTTGACGATGTACGCGTCAGGGACCGTGAAGGTCTCGCCGAACCGGCCGTTGAAGCGCTCGGCGAGATCGCGGGTCAGCTCGATGTGCTGCCGCTGGTCCTCGCCGACGGGTACGTGGCTGGCCTGGTAGAGCAGGATGTCGGCGACCTGGAGGATCGGGTACGTGAACAGCCCGACCGTGGCGCGGTCGGCGCCCTGCTTGGCGGCCTTGTCCTTGAACTGGGTCATGCGGGACGCCTCGCCGAAGCCGGTGAGGCAGTTCATCACCCAGCCCAGTTGCGCGTGCTCGGGCACATGGCTCTGTACGAACAGCGTGCACCGGTCCGGGTCGAGCCCGGAGGCGAGCAACTGCGCGGCGGCCAAACGGGAGTTGGCGCGCAGCTCCTGGGATCCTGCGGAACGGTGATCGCGTGGAGGTCGACGACGACGTAGAAGGCGTCGTGGGTCTCCTGCAAGGCGACGTACTGCCGGATGGCACCCAGGTAATTGCCCAGGTGGAACGAGCCTGCGGTGGGCTGGATTCCGGACAGTGCACGGGGACGGTCAAGGGCCATGACATCCATTCTCGCAGGTGTGGAACCCCGCTCGGCCCGCCGGTGTACGTAAGGAGTGAGGAGCTGGTCGGGAGCTAGCCGACAGCTAGTCGTGGGGAGGGCCATGGGGACACGAGGAACGAGGGGAGATCTCCGAACAGGGGATCGTCGCGCGGGTGCGGTCGGGGAGATCGAGGCGTACGCGGCACTGGTCCGTGCCTACACGGCCATCGCGCATCGCACCGCCGTGCTGCTCGGGGCGGGTGCGGACGCGGAGGACGTCGTACAGAGCGCCTTCGTCAAGGCGTATCTCGCGCTCGGCCGGTTCGAGGAGGGCGCCGCCTTCCGTCCGTGGCTGCTGAGGATCGTGGCCAACGAGACGAAGAACACGATCCGCGCCACCGTCCGGCTGCGCTGTGCGGTCGGCCGCGAGGCGGCCATGTCCGAGGCCGAGCCGCTGATACCGGACAGCGCGGATCCGGCGGGCGCGCGCTGGCGGGTGAGCGACGCGAGCGGCTGCTCGCCGCGATAGACCAGCTGAGCGAGCCCCAGCGGCAGGTGGTGACCTACCGCTATCTGCTGGATCTGGACGAGTCGGAGACAGCGGAGGTGCTGGGCTGGCCACGCGGCACCGTGAAGTCCCGGCTGAGCCGGGCGTTGAGATCTCTGGAGCGGTTACTGAGCGATTCGGTCTGCGATTCCGTCGGGGACGGGAACGGGAGCCGGGCGGGGGCCGAGGCGGGGGCGGCCTGTGGGGACCGGAGACGGCGCTGCCGGGGAGGGACGCGGAGGCGCGGGTCGGAGCGGAGTGCGAGTGGAGCGCGGAGCGGAGTGGAGCGGGCCTCGGGGCAGGGCGGGGCAGGGCCGCCGTGACGGAGTCCGTAGCGGCGTCGGTGGCGGAGTCCGTAGTGGCACGGTGGCACGGTGGCATGGTGGCGCGGAGCCGGAGGAGACGAGGCGCGGAGGGCGGAGAGGGAGTTGGTGGTGGAGGTGAGCGGTATGAGCGGGCCGCCGGATGAGCGGGCGATGGGCGAAGCCATGCGGCAGTCGGCCGGGACTCGGGTGGGACGACGGACACGAACACGAGAGGGACAGAGGGCAAGCGAGACCGAGGCCGGGTGCCAGCCGCGGGTTGATCCGGACAGGGGCGGGCGCGGGACTGAGTGACGGCCGGGGCCGCCAGGTCGGGCGGGAACCGGACGCGCGGCCGGGCGACGGCCGAGCGGCAGGCCAGACGGCGACCCGGGGCGGGGCCAGGCGACGGCTGGGGTGCCGGGCCGGACTCGGGGCCAGACGCGAGGCAGGACGGTGGCCAGGACGCCCCGAGAGATATGCGGGATATGGAGGATTTGCGGGGAGCGGGCGATGTCCGCCAAGGCGGCAGCGGCGGAGGCGACACAACGCGCGGGGCTCTGGCGGACGAGCTGCGCACCCTGGGACGTGCGCTCCCCTGTCGCCGGTCGACGGCGAGACCGTCGTGGAGCGGGTGCTGTCCGAGCTGCTGCGTGATCAGGCGCCCGCCCGGCCCGGCGGCCCGGCCCCGCCCCGGAGGCGGGAGTCGGGCCTGCCCGGGGCGAGGGGCCGGACGAACGCCGGAGGACCGGGCCGATGCGCCCGGCCACATATCCGGGCGCCCCGCACCCCGGAGCGCTGAGACCGGGGGCCTGACACCTGGGGCGTACGAGCCTGGTGGGTACGAGCCTGGTGGGTACAGGCCTGGTGGGTACGGGCCTGGTGGGTACGAGCCCGGCAAGCACCGCCCCGACGAACGGTGGCCCGCCGAGCCGCGCAACGACGAACGGCATCACACCGAACGGCGGCCCGGCGAACGAGAACCCGGCGCAAGACAGCCCGGCGAACGGCAGCCCGGCGCACAACCACCCGCCGAGCCACGGCTCGGCGCGGACGGCACCCGCGCGAACCCGCCGACGGCGTCAGGCGATCGGGAGGCCCGGAGCCGGATGGGCCGCCATGAGGTCGCCGACCTCGGCGCGGACGGCACCGAGCGCGGCCTCGTCGCCGGACCGGGCGGCCACCACCCCGCGATCGATCCACTCGGCCACGACGGACATGTGCTCGACGCGCAGACCGCGCGAAGTCAGAGAGGGGTGCCGATGCGAATGCCCGAGGGGTCGAAGGGCTTGCGGGGTCGTACGGAACGGTGTTGTAGTTCACCACGATCCCGGCCCGGTCCAGGGCCTTCGCCGCCACCTTGCCGGGCACGTCCTTCGGGGTGAGGTCCATCAGGATCAGGTGGTTGTCGGTGCCGCCGGAGACCAGGTCGTAGCCACGGGCGAGCAGCGCCTCGGCGAGGGCCTTGGCGTTGGCGACGATGGCGTGGGCGTAGTCGCGGAACGCTGGCTGCGCGGCCTCGCGCAGGGCGACGGCGATGGCGGCCGTGGTCTGGTTGTGCGGGCCGCCTTGGAGGCCGGGGAAGACGGCCTTGTCCACGGCCTTGGCATGGACCTCCCGGCCATCAACATCGCCCCGCGCGCCCGCGCAGCGTCTTGTGGGTGGTCGTCGAGACGACATCGGCGTGCGGGACCGGCGAGGGTGCGCACCTCCCGCGACCAGCCCGCGATATGGGCGATGTCGGCGACGAGCACCGCGTCCACCTCACGGGCGATGGCAGCGAAGGCGGCGAAGTCGATGGTGCGGGGCACGGCGGTACCACCACAGAAGATCAGCTTGGGGCGTTCCTTGAGAGCCAGGTCGCGCACTTCGTCGAAGTCGATCAGGCCGGTGTCCTGGCGTACGCCGTACTGGACGCCACGGAACCACTTGCCCGTGGCGGACACCCCCAGCCGTGGGTGAGGTGGCCGCCCATGGGGAGGGACATGCCCATCACGGTGTCGCCGGGCTCGGCGAACGCGAGGTAGACGGCGAGGTTCGCCGGGGACCCGGAGTAGGGCTGGACGTTGGCGTGGTCGGCGCCGAACACGGCCTTCGCGCGGTCGGCGGCGAGCGTCTCGACCTGGTCGATGATCTGCTGGCCCTCGTAGTAGCGGCGGCCCGGATGGCCCTCGCTGTACTTGTTCTGCAACACGGTGCCGGACGCCTCCAGCACCGCCGCCGAGACGTAGTTCTCGCTCGGGATCAGCCGCAGGGTCTCGGCCTGGAGCCGCTCCTCCGCGCCGACGAGCGCGGCGAGTTCGGGTCGGCGGCCGTCAGGGCCGGGTGGAGAGAGACGGGTTCGGTTGGCTCATCGTGTCCTCCGGGGCGATCGGGACGGGTGGTGTCCGGTCGTGTTCCGGGGTGCCCAGGCGGGCGACACCTCATGGTGGATGGAGCCGCGCACCGCTTCCTCGTGGTCGCTTCCACGTTCGCCAGTCACCGTGCGCGCCTCCACTCTAGACGGCCGCCGCAAGCGGCCCACCGCCGCGAGAACACCGCACACACCCTCCGCATCACGCTAGAAATGGGTGCATATCGACACAAACAAACGGCGCCAGCGCCAACACCGAACGGAGCGCACCTTGTCCGCAACAGAACGCGCCATCGCCGTCGCCGAGGCCCACAGCGCACACAACTACCACCCTGCCAGTCGTCATCGCGACCGCCGAGGGCGCCTGGATGACGGACGTCGAGGGCCGCCGCTATCTCGACATGCTCGCCGGGTACTCGGCGCTCAACTTCGGGCACGGCAACCGGCGGCTGATCGACGCGGCGAAGGCGCAGTTGGAGCGGGTGACGCTCACCTCGCGCGCGTTCCACCACGACCGGTTCGCCGAGTTCTGCTCCGAACTCGCCGCGTTGTGCGGCATGGAGATGGTCCTGCCGATGAACACCGGCGCCGAGGCCGTCGAGACGGCGGTCAAGACCGCGCGCAAGTGGGGTTACCGCGTCAAGGGCGTACCGGACGGGCAGGCGAAGATCGTCGTCGCGTCCGACAACTTCCACGGCCGGACCACCACCGTGATCAGCTTCTCGACGGATCCGGAGGCGCGGGCGGACTTCGGTCCGTACACACCGGGGTTCGAGATCGTGCCGTACGGAGATCTGGCGGCGATGGCGGCGGCCGTGGACGCGCACACGGTCGCCGTGTTGCTGGAGCCGATCCAGGGCGAGGCGGGTGTGCTGATGCCGCCACCGGGCTATCTGGCCGGGTGCGGGCGCTGACCCGGGAGCGGAACGCGCTGTTCATGGCGGACGAGATCCAGTCCGGCCTCGGCCGTACGGGCCGGACGTTCGCCTGCGAGCACGAAGGTGTCGTCCCCGACGTCTACATCCTCGGCAAGGCGCTGGGCGGCGGCGTGGTGCCGGTGTCGGCCGTGGTCTCCTCCCGGAGGTGCTCGGGGTCTACCGGCCGGGCGAGCACGGATCGACGTTCGGCGGCAACCCACTGGCGTGTGCGGTGGCGCTGGAGGTGATCGGGATGCTGCGGACGGGCGCGTTCCAGCGGCGGGCGGCCGAGTTGGGCGAGCGCCTGCACAGCAGACTCGGCGCGTTGGTCGACGGCGGGGCGGTGCGCGCCGTGCGCGGCCGGGGCCTGTGGGCCGGGTGGACCTCGATCCGGCGCACGGCACCGGCCGGGAGATCTCCGAGCGGCTGCTGGCGCGCGGCGTCCTGGTGAAGGACACCCACGGCAGCACCATCCGGATCGCGCCACCGCTGGTCGTGAGTGAGGAGGACATGGACTGGGGCCTGGATCAGCTGCGGGCGGTTCTCGGTTCCTGACCGGCCCGGCAGGAGGGGCGCGAGACCGGAAACCGGGGTGTCATGGAGTACAACCGGACAAAGCGGCCGGGTGTCTCACCCGACAGGGAGACAAAAGGTGTCCTCTGACCACAGGAGACCAGCATGAAGACCGAACCACGCCGGATCCGTCATGCCGTGCTCATCACCGGGGCCGTGGCCCTGGCCTCAGCCACCCTCGCGGGCGGGCGACGGCTGCCCCGTCCGCCCCCGCCGCCCTATCCGCCCCGGATCGCGCCATCGAGGCCGCTCCACGGACCCAGGAGATCGCGACGAGCACGCTCGGAAAGGACCTCAAGGTCACGGTCACCGCCGTCCGCTCCACGAGCGACCCGTACGCGGCGACGGCGCGACTCGCCGCCTACGCCCACACCGGCGGCGGCTGGAAGCTCCAGGACCGGGTGTCCGTGGGGAAGGCGGACAGCTGGTTCTGGTTCCCGTTGACGGGTTCGCAGGCCGTCTGCGCGTTCTCGGTGTCCAGCGGCAAGCCGGAGCGCATCGCGGTCAGCCTGCTGCGCACGCCGTCCCTCGGCTGCTCCCCGACCCACCGGTACCACCTCGACGGCGGCCACCTCGTGGCGGACTGAGCCGCCGTCACAGCGCCACGCCGTCAGGGCGGTACGCCGTAGGGCCCCGGGCGGTACGCCGTAGGGCCCGGGGCGGTACGCCATCCCGGCGCCACGCGGTCACGGCAACACCCGGCACAACGCGTCGAGCGCGCCCGAGAAGGCATGGTCAGGAGGCGTGCCGTAGGCACAGACCAGCCCGTCGTGGCGCGCCTCGCCGGACCCGCCGGCCGCGTCGCCCGGCTCGCGACCGGGCGCGTGCGCGGGCCCTCCCCGGCCCGCCGCCATCACCCCGGTACCGGAAGCGGGACAGGCCCTTCACCGCGAGGCCGTGCCGGGCCGCGTCCGGAGCACGGTCTGTTCGGTGCCGGGCGGCAGCCGCAGCACCGCGTGCAGGCCCGCCGCGATGCCCGTGACCCGTACGTGCGGGGCCCGTTCCGCCAGCGTGGCCACCAGTTGGTCGCGGCGGCGGCGGTAGCGCAGCCGCATGCCGCGCACGTGCCGGTCGTACGCGCCCGACTCGATGAACTCCGCGAGCGTCAGCTGGTCCAGGGCGCCCGAGTACCAGCCGCCCAACTCCTTCATCTCCAGCACCGCGTCCACCAGGTGACCCGGCAACACCATCCACGCGAGCCGCAGCGCGGGCGCCAGGCTCTTGCTCGCGGTGCCCAGATAGACCACGTGGTCCGGGTCGAGCCCCTGAAGAGCGCCCACCGCACGGCGGTCATAGCGGAACTCCCCGTCGTAGTCGTCCTCCAGGACCAGGCCGCCCACGCGCGCCGCCCAGTCGACCACGGCGGCGCGCCGGTCGGGGTGGAGCGGCACCCGAACGGGAACTGGTGCGCCGGGGTGAGCAGCACGCTCCGCACGTCCTCGGCGCCCGCCGCCTCGCCGCTCCCCGCCGGGCCGTCGGGCAACGGCAGTTGACCAATCCGGGCGCCGTACGCGTCGACCGGCAGCGGCACGATGCGCAGTCCGGCCCGGGTGAGCACGTCGCGGTGCAGTCCGAGGCCGTACGACTCGACGGCCAGCCGGTGGTGCCCGCGCTGCCGCAGCAGAGCGCCGAGCAGCGCCAGCCCTGAACGAACCCGGCGCAGATCACGATGCGTCGCGGATCCGCGCGCACTCCGCGCACCCGGGCGAGGTAACCGGCGAGCGCCCGGCGCAGTTCGGACGGCCGCCGACACCGCCGTAGCCGAGGGCCTCGTGCGGTGCGGCGGCCAGGGCGCGCGGGCCGCCGCGAGCCAGGCGGCGCGCGGGAAGGCGGAGACATCGGGAGTGCCGGGGCTCAGGTCGTACGCGGGCAGGGCCGGGGCTGTTCGGGGACGGACGGGCGCGCGGGCGGCGACGGCACGGCGCGTTCGGCGACGCGGGTGCCGGATCCCTGACGGGCGGTGAGCCAGCCCTCGGCGACGAGTTCGGCGTACGCGTCGGCCACGGTGTTGCGCGCCAGGCCCAGGTCGGCGGCGAGCGAACGGGAGGAGGGCAGCCGGGTGCCGGGGCGAGGCGCCCGGTGCGCGCGGCGTCGCGCAGCGCGCTGATCAGCGCCGCCCGCACCCCGCCGTACCGGCTTCGGGCAGATCGAGATGGAGATCGGCACCGAGCCCCGATCCGAAAGTGGCCCATGAATCCGCCATGGAAATGGACCATACCCTGGGCTACCACGGCCATAGCGTGGAGCCATGACGCATACCGAGAGCGCCCCGACCCCGCACGGCCCCGCATGCACTTCATGGCGGTCGTCCCCGAGATCTACCAGGCCATGGTCCGGGTCGACGCGGCCGCGAAGAAGGGTGTGGACCCGACCCTGGCCGAACTGGTCAAGATCCGTGCCTCGCAGATCAACCACTGCGCCTACTGCCTGGACATGCACACCAAGGACGCCAAGGCGGCGGGCGAGACCGACGCGCGGCTGTACCTGCTCAACGCCTGGGAGGAATCGGGTGACCTCTACACCGAGAAGGAGCGGGCGGCGCTCGCCCTGACGGAGGCCGTCACGGTCCTGACCGACGGTTTCGTACCGGCCGAGGTGTACGAGCAGGCGGCCAAGCACTTCGAGGAGACGGACCTGGCCCATCTGATCGCCTTGATCATCGCGATCAACTCCTGGAACCGCCTCTGTGTGACCACCCGCCTGGCCCCGGCACTCCCCGGTCGACCGCGCGATGACGACGCGGACGGGTGCCGGTCCGGACGGCCCGCCGCCGTCCTGCGGGGCTGCATCACGACCGGGCGCCCGGCGACCCGCTGATCCTGCCGGGACCGTGGGACGTGGCGAGCGCCCGTGCCCTCGCCGACGCGGGTTTCCCCGCACTCGCCACCCCAGCGCGGGGATCGCCGCGGCGCTGGGCTACGAGGACGGCGGGGCACCCGGCACGCGAGATGTTCGCGGCGGTCGCCCGGATCGCGCGGGCCGTGACCGTACCGGTGACGGCGGATGTCGAGGACGGCTACGGGCTCCCGCCCAGGAACTGGTCGAGCGGCTGCTGGATACGGGCGCGGTGGGCTGCAATCTGGAGGACACCGATCTGGCGACCGGAGCGCTGATCGATCCGCGGCGCCAGGCGGACCGACTCGCGGAGGTACGCGCCGAGGCGGGCGACGCCTTGGTGATCAACGCCCGCGTCGACACCTTCCTGCGTGGTGTGCCCGACCCGGCGGAGGCAGCGGTCACGCGCGGACGGCTGTACGCGCAGGCGGGAGCCGACTGCGTGTACCCGATCGGCGCCCCGCCCGAGGCGCTGGCCGGACTGGCGGCGGACATCGGCGTACCGGTCAACGCCCTCCACCGGCCCGGCGGCCCGTCCCCACGTGCCCTGGGCCAACTGGGCGCCACCCGAGTCACCTTCGGCCCCGGCCTCCAGCGCCGCGCGATGGAGGCGCTGCGGAGATCGCGGACGGGCTGGGGGCTGAGGCTTGAGGGGCTGAGGGGCTGAGGGGTCAGGCGAGCGCGTGTCCGGTCGTGGCGTCCACGTGACCGGGTACGGGCTCGTGGACATCGCCGACCGTGGAGGTACCCGTGGGCTCGAACAGCAGGATCTGGACGCCGTCCGCCGAGAAGGGCTTGTGCTCCTGGCTGAGCCCGACGGGCTACCGGCGGCGGTTCTGCTGACGGCCCGCGGACCTCGTCGGCCCGCGGAACCCGGGGCCCGGCCGGGCCCGGGCCCGTGTCCCGCCGGGCTCGTAACCCGCCGGACCCAGCCCGCCCCGCCGGACCCGCGCCTCACCGCACCGGCGTCTCATCACGCCGCTACGACAGCCACGCCTTCCATATCTCCGGGTGCCGCTTCACCCACTTCTCCGCCGCGTCCTGCGCCGACATCCCTCCGAGGCGATCAGTTCCGACACCTCGTTCTGGTCCGCCTTCGTCCATTGGAACTTCTTCAGGAACGACGCCGCCTTGCCGCCGTGCCGTGCGAAGTCGGCGTTGATGTACTTCTGCAACGGCGTGGTCGGATACGCGCAGTCGACGGACGTGGGGTCCTCGGTGCCCTTCTCCGCGCACGCGTCCGTGTACCGCGGCAGCTTCACCTCGACCATCGGCACCTCGTTGAACAGCCACTGCGGCTCGTACCAGTAGGTCAGGAAGGGTTTCTTCTTCTTGGCGAACTGCTTCATCTGCGTGATCTGCGCCGCCTCCGAACCCGCGAAGACCACCTGGTAGTCCAGCTTCAGGTTCTTCACCAGCGCCCTGTCGTTGGTGACGTACGACGGCGAGCCGTCCATCAGCTGGCCCTTGCCACCGCTCTCGGCGGTCCGGAAGGTCTTGGCGTACTTGTTGAGGTTCTTCCAGTCGGTGACATCAGGGTGCGCGTCGGCGAAGTACTTCGGTACGTACCAGCCGATGTGGCCGGTGACGCCGAGGTCGCCCCCGGCCGCGATCGTCTTCTTGTCCTTGACGTACCGCTGTTCCTGCTCCGGATGGCCCCAGTCCTCCAGAATGGCGTCCACCCGGCCCTGACTGAGCGCGTCCCAGGCGGGAACCTCGTCCACCTGGATCGTGTCGACCTGGTAGCCGAGTTCGTGGTCGAGGAGGTACTCCACGACGGCCACGTTCGCCTGGGCGCCGACCCAGGACTGCACGGACAGGGTGACGGTCTTGTTGCCGTCGACGTTCGCGAACGGCGAGGACTGCTTGGTCATGTCCGCCGCGCCGCAACCTGTGGCGGTGGCGGTGAGGAGGGCGACCGTCACGGCGACAGCCCTTCTGCGGGTGCGAGCCATCATCAGGCCCCTTCTTCGCGCGGCGTTCGGTGGGCTGGGTGACCCGGTCGAGCATCAGCCCCAGGCAGACGATCGCCGCGCCCGCCACCAGACCGGTCGCCAGCTCGCCCTGGGCAAGGCCGAAGACCACGTCGTAGCCGAGGGCGCCGGAACCGACGAGGGCACCGATGATGACGACGGCCAGGACCAGCACCACACCCTGGTTCACCGCGAGCAGCAGCGCGGGCCTGGCAAGCGGCAGTTGGACCTGTCGCAGCAGCTGGCCCCGGGTCGCGCCCAGGAGCGGGCCGCCTCCAGCGCCGCGGGTCGACCCCTGAGGCCCTGGGTGGTGATGCGAATGACGGCGGGCAGGGCGTAGACGACCGCGGCAGCGGCGGCCGGAGCCCGCCCGACGCCGAACAGCGCGACCACCGGTATCAGGTACACGAACTGCGGCATGGTCTGGCACACATCCAGCACCGGCCGCAGTATGCGCTCAAGTCGGCCGGAGCCGGCCGCCGCGACGCCGATCGCGAAACCGATGACGAGCGTGACGGCCACCGCCGCGAGCACCTGCGAGAGCGTGTCCATGGACGGCTCCCACACGCCGAGCACCCCGATCGCGGCCATCGCGAGGACGGCGGTCAGCGCGGTGCCCCAGGTGCCGATCAGCCAGGCGAGGGCGGCCACGATCAGCAGCACCGACCACCACGGCAGGCCCTGAAGCGTGTCACGCAGCGGGTCGAGGATCCAGGTGACGTAGTGCGAGGCCCAGTCGGCGGTGCCGCCGACGACCGGCACCCGGAGTAGAGGTGGTCGACCATCCACTCCTTCGCGTCGTTGACCGGCCCGCGATGGACACACTCCAGCCGTCGGGCCACGCTCGGCGCCCGCGAGCCGTCCGGCCACCGTGACCACCGCCGTGACAACGGCCACGAGCGCCCACGCCGGCCAGCCACTCAGCAACCGTGGACCGCTCGACGACCGGTGCTCGCCGATCCGCTCGCCCGCGGCGGCGGTCGTGCGGTCCAGCACGACCGCGAGGAGCACGATGGGGATGCCCGCCGCCAGCGCCTTCCCGACATCGACCGTGGAGAGTGCCTGGTAGACACGGTCGCCGAGGCCGCCACCGCCGATCACCGAGCCGATGACGGCCATCGACAGCGCCATCATGATCGTCTGGTTGAGGCCGAGCAGCAGTTCCCTGCGGGCCAGCGGCAGTCGGGCGGACAGCAGCCGCTGCCGACCCGTGGCGCCGAGCGAGGACACCGCCTCCAGTACCCGGGATCGGCCTCGCGCAGCCCGAGTGCGGTCAGCCGCGCCATGGGCGGCGCCGCGTAGATGACGGTGGCCAGCACGGCACCGGGGACCCCGATACCGAAGACCAGCGCGACGGGGAGCAGATACGCGAAGGCGGGCAGCACCTGCATGGTGTCCAGTACCGGCCGCAGCGCTCGATACGCGCGGTCCGAGAGCCCGCCCGCGAGGCCGAGCAGCGCGCCGAGCACAACGGAGGCGGTGACAGCGACGGCCATCAGCGCCAGGGTCTGCATCGTCGGCACCCACATGCCCAGCACCGCGCAGACCAGGAACGACACACCGGCGGTCAGCGCCACCCGCCACCCGCGACCCGCCAGGCGACGAAGGCGGCGAGCGCGGTCACCCGGCCCAGCCGAGGGCGAGAAGAGTGACGTACACGGCGCGCACGGACACCACGACGGCGTTGCTGATGTGGCCGAAGAAGTACAGGAACAGCCAGTGGCTGTCGCGGTTGTCGATGATCCAGTCGCTGGCGTCGCCCAGCGGACCGGATACGTCGACGGTCAGCGCGCCGGGCCAACTACCGCTGGCCCATTTCGCGTTGGCGATGGGAACGAGCACCGCGGCGAAGAGCGCGAGCGTGGCGAGCTTGAGGGTGACGCGGTGACGTACCAGGGCCCGCAGGGTCCCACCCGGCGGAGCGGCTGCCGCGGTCGCGGCGGGGTGGCGGTGGTCATGCGTGCCTCCCGCCGACGCGCGGTGTCCGGTTCCCGACGTCGCGCGACGTCCGACTCCCGACGTGTGGAGAACGGATGGCACTCACGCCGCCCCTCCCCGGCTTCGGTCCCGCCCCGGGGCCATGCCCGGAACGGGGCCCGATTCCCGACCGGATTCCTGGCCCGCTCCCGGCTCCGGGTCCAGGCCCGCCACCACCGCCAGCAGTCGCTCATGGTCAACCACGCCCAGCAGCCGCGGTCCGTCCATGACCCGCGCGGACCCGCCCGACCGGGCCACGGCCTCGATCGCGGCGACCACGGTCGTGTCGGACGCCAGCGCCACTCCGGCGTCGTACTCGCCGTCCCGGGCCGGGCGCATGGCCCGCCGCACGGTGATGACCTGTTCGCGCGGTACGTCCTGGACGAAGTCCCGTACATAGTCGTCCGCCGGAGAACCGACGATCTCCTCGGGCGTACCGAGCTGGACGATGCCGCCGTCGCGCATCAGCGCGATGCGGTCGCCGAGCCGCAGCGCCTCGTTGAGGTCGTGGGTGATGAAGACCATCGTGCGGCCCTCCTCACGATGCAGGCGGACGACCTCGGCCTGCATGTCGCGCCGGATGAGCGGGTCCAGGGCGCTGAACGGCTCGTCGAACAGCAGCACTTCGGGGTCGGCTGCGAGCGCGCGTGCCAGGCCGACACGCTGTTGCTGGCCGCCGGAGAGCTGCCCGGGGCGGCGGTGTTCGAGACCGGCGAGGCCGACTTTGTCGACCATCTCGGCCGCGCGGGTGCGGCGTTCGGCCCGGAGACGCCCTGGATCTCCAGGCCGTAGGCGACGTTGTCGAGGACGGTGCGGTGCGGAAGCAGCCCGAAGTGCTGGAAGACCATGGCGGCGCGGTGCCTGCGCAGCTCGCGCAGTCGTGCCTTGTCCATGGCGAGCACGTCTTCACCGTCGATGACGATGCAGCCCGATGTGGGCTCGATGAGCCGGGTGAGACAGCGCACGAGCGTGGACTTACCGGAGCCCGACAGGCCCATGACGACGAAGACCTCGCCCTGCCGGACGTCGAAGGAGACGTCGCGCACCGCGGCGGTACAACCGGTGCGGCGACGCAACTCCTCCGCGGACAGGGCGGCGTCCGGAGATCCGGGGACTCGGTCGGCCTTGGGGCCGAAGACCTTCCACAGGTCACGGACCTGGAAGACGGGCTCGGCGGTGGCATCCTGCGTCGGCGGTTCGGCGGCGATGGCGGTCATCACGCCTCATCTCCTTCTGACGCCTCGATGGTCAGCAGTTCGGCACACTTCTCGCCCACCATCAGGACGCCGATCATCGGGTTGACCGAGGGCATGGTCGGGAAGACGGAGGCGTCGGCGATTCTGATCCCGCTCAGACCTCTGATCCGCAACCGTGGGTCGACCACCGCGAGTTCGTCGGTCACGGCGCCCATCCGGCACGTACCCGCCGGGTGGTAGACGGTGTGCGCGACTTTGCGGGCGTACTCGCTGATGTCCTCGTCGGAAGTGACCTCGGGCCCCGGGCACACCTCGCGCTTGAGCCAGCCCGCCAGCGGCTCGGTCTTGGCGATCTCGCGGGCGAGCCGGATGCCGTCGACCAGCGTGCGGCCGTCGTAGTCGTCCTCGTCGGTGAAGTACCGGAAGTCCAGCGCGGGCTTGACGGCCGGGTCGGCGCTGGTGAGGTAGAGCCGACCGCGGCTGCGCGGCTTGGGATGTTCGGGGTCATCGACACCCCGTGCTCGGGCTTCTCGTAGCCGAGCCGCTCCGGGTTGTCGGTGAAGGGATTTGGTAGAAGTGGAACATCAGGTCGGGGCCCCTGGACGCGGGGTCGCGCCGGACGAACAGGCCAGCGTCCGAGTCCATCGCCGAGTTTTCCGGGATGGGCCCGTCGGTCTCCCACACGATGACGGACTCCGGGTGGTCGAGCAGGTTCTCACCGACGCCAGGCAGGTCGTGCGTGACCTCGATGCCGAGTGCTTCGAGGTCCGCGCGCGGCCGATACCGGAGTGCATCAGGAGCCGCGGGTGTCCACGGCGCCCGCGCAGACGAGAACTTCACGGGTGGCCTCGACCAGGATCTCCTCGCCGTCCTTGGTGCGGACGTGCACGCCGGTGGCCCGTTTGCCGTCCAACTCCAGGCGATGGGCCCAGGTCTCCAGCATCAGATGGAGGTTGGGCCGGTCGCCGGACTCCATGTGGGGTGGAGGTAGGCGACGGAGGCGGACGAGCGCTTGTTGTTCTCCGGGTGGTACGCGAGGTCGAAGAAACCGACGCCCTCGTGGAAGGGCTTCTTGTTGAACCCCTCGACTCGCGGCACACCGGCCGCCGCCTGGGCGGCGTCGACGAAGTCACGCGCGATGGCGTTTCTGTCCTTTCGTCGACGGCCACGATGTTGTTGCGCAGCCGGTCGAAGTACGGGTCCATGGCTGCCGCGTCCCAGCCTTCGGCCCCGGCATCGGCCCACTCGTCCCAGTCGCCCGGCAGCGGCTTGAAGGAGATGAGGGTGTTGTGCGAGGAGCAGCCGCCGAGCACCCGGGCGCGGCTGTGCAGGATGTGTGAGTTGCCGCGGGGCTGCTCGGTGGTGGGGTACGCGTAGTCCAGATCGCCACCGAGCAGGCCGAGCCAGCGGCGGAGGGTGAGCACGTCGGGGCGGTCGATGTCGGACGGGCCGCCCTCGATGACAGCGACGCGGACGTCCGGGTCCTCGGTGAGGCGGGAGGCGATCACCGAGCCTGCGGTACCGCCACCGACCACCACGTAGTCATAGGTGTGGTCAGCGGTGCGGCCGACCTGGCGTCGGCGGCCCTCGGGGCCTCGGCGACGGATTCGGGCATAGGTCACTCCTCAGGGATCCGGGGCCCGCGCCGCATGCGGCCTGCGGGGTGTTGTCGCTGGTGGTACACCGCCGGGCCGATTTCGGTTCCACGGCCGGGCCCGGGTGATCCGGCTGGCCGGGGCGGGCTCGTGGAACCGAAACGGGATCCGCGGTGTACCAGGGTGTCGTCGCGCAGCGAACGAAGGGGAGAACGATGGAGCGGACGGTGGCGGTGAGCCGGACGGCGTCAGCCCGCGAACCAGCGGACCGGGCGCGGCCGCAGGTTCTCGTAGATGTGCTTGGACTCGCGGTATTCCGCGAGTCCGGAGGCCGAGTTCGCGGCCGATGCCGGACTTGCCGAATCCGCCCCACTCGGCCTGCGGAAGGTAGGGGTGGTAGTCGTTGATCCACACCGTGCCGTGCCGCAGCCGTCCGGCCACGCGGCGGGCGCGTGCGGTGTCAGCGGACCAGACCGCGCCGGCCAGCCCGTATTCGGTGTCGTTGGCGAGGGCGACCGCCTCGTCCTCGGTGCGGAAGGTCTCCACGGTCAGGATCGGGCCGAAGGTCTCCTCGCGGACCACCCGCATATCGCGATGGCACTGGTCGAGCACGGTCGGCAGATAGAAGTAGCCGGTGGCGGGCCGCTCGGCGGACGGCTCGGGCGGGCGCCGCCGCAGCGCAGCACCGCGCCCTCTTCCAGCGCGGAGGCCACGTAGTACTCGGTCTTCTCCAGCTGCTGGGCCGAGACCAGTGGGCCGCACTCGACGCCGTCCTCGGTGCCGCGCCCCAGCTTGATCTCCTCGGCGCGGTGGGCGAGTACCGCGACGAAGGCGTCGTGGACGGACTCCTCGACGATGAGGCGGGCTCCGGCGGAGCAGACCTGGCCGCTGTGGATGAAGGCGGCGTTGAGCGCCTGGTCGACGGCGGTGTCGAAGCCCTCGTCGGTGGCGCAGGCGTCGGCGAAGACGACGTTGGGGTTCTTGCCGCCGAGTTCCAGGGCGACCTTCTTCACGGTGGGCGCCGCCGTTTGCATCACGGTCGTGCCACTGGCCAGGCCACCGGTGAAGGACACCAGGTCCACGCCGGGGTGTTCGGACAGCCGGGCGCCGACGGAGGGCCGGGGCCGGTGACGAGGTTGGCCGCGCCTTCGGGCAGGCCCGCCTCGGCGAGCAGCCGTATCAGGTGGACGGTGGAAAGGGGCGTCAGCTCACTCGGCTTGATCACGAAGGTGTTGCCGGCCGCGAGCGCCGGAGCGATCTTCCAGCTCGCCTGGAGCAGCGGGTAGTTCCACGGGGTGATGAGCGCGCAGACGCCGACCGGTTCGTGCACGACCACGCTGTTGACCTCGGGTTCCCGGCATCGACGACACGACCGCCGGATTCGTTCACCACCAGGTCGGCGAAGTAGCGGAAGGCGGCGGTCACGTCGTCGACATCGATCCGGCCTTCCTCCAGGGTCTTGCCGGTGTCGCGGCTCTCGGTGAGCGCGATGGCCTCGCGGTCGCGCTCCAGCAGGTCCGCGACGCGACGCAGCAGCGTCGCCCGCTCGGCGACCGGGGTCCTGGGCCAGGGCCCGGTGTCAAAGCCCGGCGCGCGGCGGCCACGGCCGCGTCGGCGTCGTCCGCACCGCCTTCGGACACGGTCGCGAGCGTCTTGGCGTCGGCGGGTCGACGATCTCCCGCCGCTCACCGGAAGCGGCGGGACGCCACTCGCCGTCCACAAAAGGGTTTCGACTGCCGCCACGCCTCTGTCTTCCTTCCGTTCACACATGCTTGTCACCCCACCGGTATTACCGGCAGAGGGGGCGCCTATCCAGAAGGCGTGAACGTATGCGCGAGGCGTACCGAAAGTGGCCCTGCTCACCAGAGACGCGCTGGGCGTACGGCGGAGCGGACCAGGCGCCCGTCACCGGGGCGCGTGCCCTTCACGCGATGGGCCGGGTGTGAAGCCCCGGTGGTTTTCCAGAATTTCTCCGGCACACCCTGGCGCGGTGTCGTGTACAGGGCAATGCTGGCCCGCTGAGTGTGCCTCACGTGCAACCCCTTTCACAGGAGTCACCGTGCCTTCTCCCGCTCTGACCAGAGCAGCGGTCGCCCTCACGGCCCTCGGCGCCTTGGCGCTGGTACCTGTCGGCGCGACCACGGCCGGGGCTGATTCCGGATCCGGAACAGGTCCCCGAGCCGACACCGCCACCGCGGTCGGCGCCGCCACCGATCCGCTGCCCCGTTCCGCCGCCGAGATGCTGCGGCCCATCGCACCGCCCCGGCCAGCGCACCGGCAGCCGACCCTGGTGCGGAGGGCTCGGATCCGGCGTGGCGTCCATCGCCGACGGCGACGGTCTGGAGACCGCTCACTCCAACCGCCCTCGCGCCCGGCGTCGAGCTGGAGTCGTACGACCGGCTGGAATCCGACCGGTGGCTGCGAGTGAACTCGCTGTCCGTGGATCTCGATGAAGGAACCAAGGTCGACTATCTGTACCCGGGCAAGGTCGCCCAGCGGAAGACGATCTCCGAGATCGCCGCCAAGCACGATCCGGGCAAGGGCCGCCATACGATCGCGGCGATCAACGGCGACTTCTTCGACATGAACGGCACCGTCGCCCCCTGGGGAACGCCGTCACCGACGGCGCCCCGCTCAGTCGCCGGCAGAGGGCTCCCACCAGGTCGTGGGCGTCGGCCCTGATGACGCGGGCCGGATCCTCCAGCTCTACTTCGACGGCACGCTCACCCTCCCCGACGGGCAGCACAAGCTCGGCGCGCTGAACGCGGCCGACGTGCCGAAGGACGGTATCGGCGCGTACACGTCGCAGTGGGGCGAGGCCGACCGGAAGCTGACGGTCGACAGCGGGCGCCCGCCACCGAGGTCACCACCGTGGACGGCAAGGTCACCGCCGTGACCGACAAGCCGGGCAAGGGCGCGATCCCCGACGACACGACGGTGCTGCTCGGCAGCGGAGCCGGAGCCGAGGAGTTGGCCAGCTCTCCGTCGGTGACGCGGTGTCCATGGAGTACAGCCCGCGTACCGACAAGGGTGAGGTCCCGAAGACCGCCGTCGGCGGCCGGGAACTGCTCGTCGTCGACGGCAAGCCGATCGACCACGACGGTGAGCACAACAACGCCACCGCGGCACGCACGGCCGTGGGCTTCTCCCGCGACGGCCGCACGATGACGGTACTGATCGTGGACGGCTGGCAGGCCGACAGCGCCGGGGTCAGCCTCACCCAGCTGGGCCTGATGATGGAACGCGCGGGCGCGTACAACGCCCTCAACCTCGACGGCGGCGGCTCCACCACGTTGCTCGCCCGCGAACCGGGCAGCAACGCCATCCCTTGCAGAACAGCCCTCCGACGGCAGCCAACGCGTCGTACCTAACGGCCTCGCCTTCACCGCCGCCGACGGCAGCGGCAAGGCGAAGGGCTACTGGGTGAAGACGGCGATGCGGCCCGGCGACGCGGCCACCGTCGACCAGGTCAAGGGCGGGCACCCCGAGCGCGTCTTCCCCGGCCTGACCCGGAAGCTCACCGCGGCGGGGTACGACGAGACGTACGGGCCCGCCGACGCCGCCCCACGCTGGACGACGGCGGACGGAGGGGTCGGCGCGGTCGACGCCAAGGGGTGTTCACCGCCAAGCACGGCGGCACCACCAAGGTCACCGCCAGAAACGGGGACGCCGCGGGCAGTACCCGGCTGACGGTGCTGGACACGCTCGACCGGCTCGTACCGGACACCCGACGCATCGGCATAGCGGACAGCGACGGCAGCGGCCGCTTCGGTTTCATCGGGCTGGACGCGCACGGCGACAGCGCGCCGATCGAGCCGTCGGACGTCACGCTCGACTACGACCACGACCGGTTCGCGGTGACCCCGGACGCCAAGGGCGGCTTCACCGTCAAGCCGAGTGGGGGTCCGACGGCGAGTACACCGGGAGATCACCGCGACGGTCGGCGGCAGGAGCACCGCGCTCGCCGTCACCGTCGGGCTCACCGACCAGAAGGAGGCGTCCTTCGACGACGCGGACTCCTGGACGTTCAGCCAGGCCCGTGCCAGCGGCTCGCTGGAAGCCACGCCCGACGGGCACGAGGGCACCGGCCTGGAGATGAGTTACGACTTCACCCAGTCGACCGCGACCCGCGCCGCCTACGCCACGCCGCCGAAGGAGATCCCGGTGGAGGGGCAACCGCAGTCGTTCGACCTGTGGATCAAGGGCGACGGCAAGGGGCCTGGCCCACGCTCCACCTGAAGGACGCGGCGGGCACCGACCAGTTGCTGCGCGGCCCCTACGTGAACTGGACCGGTTGGAAGCATGTCGAGTTCGACGTACCTTCCGGGATCGCGTATCCGGTCAGCGTGAATCGCTTCTATCTCGCGGAGACCAGCGCCGGTCGCCAGTACACCGGGAAGATCACGATCGACGAACTGACCGCGGAGGTCCCGCCGTCCGTCGATCTCCCCGAGCAGCCGACCCCACGGACCCGCTCATCTCCACCGCGGCGGACGCCAAGGGCCGTGACTGGCGGTTCGCCGTGATGTCGGACGCCCAGTTCGTGGCCAAAGACCCCGACAGCCCGGTGGTCGCCCAGGCCCGCCGCACGCTGAAGGAGATCAAAGCCGCGAAGCCGGACTTCGTCGTGATCAACGGGGACCTGGTCGACGAGGGCTCGCCCGAGGATCTGAGCTTCGCCCACAAGGTCCTCGACGAGGAGTTGGGCGACGACCTGCCCTGGTACTACGTGCCGGGCAACCACGAGGTCATGGGCGGAAAGATCGACAACTTCACAGCCGAATTCGGCGCCGCACAGCGCACGTTCGACCACAAGGGGACCCGCTTCATCACCCTCGACACCTCCAGCCTGACGCTGCGCGGCGGCGGCTTCGACCAGATCAAGGAGTTGCGCGGCCAGTTGGACAAGGCCGCGGAGGACCCGGACATCGGCTCGGTCGTGGTCATCGAGCACGTACCGCCCCGGACCCCACCCGCAGCAGGGCAGCCAGCTCGGCAGCCGCAAGGAGGCCGCGATGCTGGAGGGCTGGCTCACGCAGTTCCGCCAGACGACGGGCAAGGGCGCTGGCTTCGTCGGCGGCCACGTCGGGACGTTCCACGCCCGCATGTCGACGGGGTGCCGTATCTGATCAACGGCAACGCGGCCAAGAAGCCCGCCACCGCTCCCGACGAGGGCGGCTTCACCGGGTGGTCGATGGTCGGTGTCGACCGGGTCTCCGCACAACAGCAGAGCGACACGAAGAACCGGCCGTGGGCGGGCGGACCCGACTGGATATCCGTCCAGACCCGTGCCCATGTCGACAAGCTCGCTCTCACCGTCCCTCCGAACTGCCGGAAGGAAATGCCGAGAAGGCGGGCGCGACAGTGACACAGGGCGAGGGGACGACGCGCGGAAGGTGCCGGTCGGCTTTCCGCTGAGTGCGGACTGGTCGGGCTCGTCCAACCTGTACATAGGTGACCCGGACAAGGCGGGACCACACGATGTCGCGGCGTACGACCCGGCGACCGGGAAGCTGACCGGCCTGCGGCCCGGCGAGGCCACGCTGAAGGTGACGGTCAGTGGCACCAGCCAGAAGGCGGCGTTCACGGTGACCTGAGGGGCGGTTCGTCCTCGGCCTGAGGGACGGCTCGTCCCTCTCTCCCCGAAGCCCCGAAGGGAGAGGGGAGAGAGGCACCAGGGAGCAGGCCCCGGAGAGAGTCCGAACCCCGTCCCCGCTGCGGTCGGTCAGCGAAACGGCCGAGCGGCGGGCCCCATCAGGGACCCACCACTCGGCCGACTCCGGAAGCCTCGGTCGGAGGCCGGGGCGGAAGCTCAGATGAGGCCGAGGCCGCGGACCGCGTCGCGCTCCTCCTCCAGCTCCTTCACCGAGGCGTCGATGCGCTCACGCGAGAAGTCGTTGATCTCCAGGCCCTGGACGATCTCGTACGAGCCGTCCTTCGTGGTGACCGGGAAGGAGGAGATGAGGCCCTCGGGCACACCGTACGAACCGTCCGAGGGGATGCCCATGGAGGTCCAGTCGCCGTCGGCGGTGCCGTTGACCCAGGTGTGGATGTGGTCGATCGCGGCGTTGGCGGCGGAGGCGGCCGAAGAGGCGCCACGGGCCTCGATGATCGCCGCACCGCGCTTGGCGACGGTCGGGATGAAGGTGTCGGCCAGCCACGCCTGGTCGTTCACGGCCTCGGCGGCGTTCTTGCCCGCGACCTCGGCGTGGAAGATGTCCGGGTACTGGGTGGCGGAGTGGTTGCCCCAGATCGTGAGCCGCTTGATCTCGGAGACGGCGGCGCCGGTCTTCTGGGCGAGCTGGGAGATGGCCCGGTTGTGGTCGAGGCGGGTCATGGCGGTGAAGCGACCGGCCGGTACGTCGGGGCGGCGGCCTGCGCGATGAGCGCGTTGGTGTTCGCCGGGTTGCCGACGACCAGGATCTTGACGTCGTCGGCCGCGTGGTCGTTGATCGCCTTGCCCTGCGGCTTGAAGATGCCGCCGTTGGCCTCCAGCAGGTCGCCGCGCTCCATGCCCTTGGTCCGCGGGCGGGCGCCGACGAGCAGGGCGACGTTGGTGCCGTCGAAGGCCACGTTCGGGTCGTCGGAGATGTCGATGCCCCGCAGCAGCGGGAAGGCGCAGTCATCGAGCTCCATGGCGGTGCCCTCGGCGGCCTTGACCGCCTGGGGATCTCCAGGAGACGCAGCTTGACCGGCACGTCCGCGCCGAGCAGTTGACCGGAGGCGATACGGAAGAGCAGCGCGTAGCCGATCTGGCCGGCCGCGCCGGTGACGGTGACATTGACGGGAGTGCGGGTCATGGCGGTCTCCTGCGCTGGGGTTTCTGTCCAAGATCTCTTGGTGTCGAGATACCGGCGTCAGGCTATCCGACCCGGCCGCCACGGATTCGGCGGCCCACTGTGGGACTGCTCACCGGCGCCCGGCAGCACACGTACCGGGGGCGCGGGCGGGCGAGGCGTACCTGTAGGGAGCGGGAGAACCCGCGGGCCAGTACGAGGAGGGGAAGGGAAGGGAGGGGATGTTCAACCCGCCGTGCAGAGGCCACACTCGGCGGCCGCCCGCTCATCAGGGTGAGGGGAGTACAGGCGGCCGCCTCCTGTGGTGCCGTACCCGTGGGGGTTCGGAAGGGCGTCTGCCCGAAATCACCACGGGCATGCCCATGAATTCCGGGTTCGGCCGAGACCCTTCGGTGTGGGCCGGAGAGGGCGCCCTTCGTGAACCGTTGAGCAGGCGTTCCGTCGAAGCCGCGTCACGGGGTGGCGCGGGCGGTGGGACGGGCTGTGACGTGATTCACCGTGCAGCCGCTCGTCCCCACGGCGAGGGTGACGCATGCCTTCGCGGCGCCGCCGGAGTCCACCGGGATCATGCGCGTGTAGGCGTCACCGGCGGCTCCGGCCTCGCCCCGCTGGACGCGTGCGGCCAAGCCACGGCCTTGGTCCTGGCCGCCGCGCGGGAGCCGCCACGTACGGCGCTGATCTGTACGGCGTCGCCGGGCGCGGCCTGCGTGATCCGGGCCCACGCCGCCCGGCACACCCGGCTGTAGCGCACTTCGACGTAGGCGGAGCCGACCGTCGCGTTCGCCGCCGTCCGCGCGTGCGGCCGCCGCAGCCCATGGTCTCCGGGTCCTTCCCGCGCACGCCGCGCCCGCGCACTTCACCCCGTCGCGGAGAGCGGGCCCGCTGGTCGAGGGAGAGGGCGCGGCCCGCTTCTCCCGGCCGCCCCGCCGCCCGGACCGAGCAGCAGCAGGGCGGTGACGACGAGCAGCAGGGCGCCGAGCACCCCGCCGAGGAACATCGAGATCCGGTGTCCGCGGCCATTGTACGGCTCGGCGTCCCCGCCGCCCACGCGGCCGCCTCCGCCCCGCCGCCTCCGCCCCCGTCTTCCCTGGCGCCCCGGCCGCCCCGGCGCGCCCCGAGCGGCCGAAAGGCGTGGAGTGGTCGGGGAGTTCGGAACGTTCGAGTCGTCGTAGTGCCCCGGGGATCCGGAGTGCCCGAAGGGCCGGAACCCGACCGGCGCGGTCGCCGCGGCGGACGCGGCGATCGGGGCGAGCGCGAGGAGCCGTGCGCGGCGGAGGCGCCGTACGCGCCATACGGGCCGTGCGGAGCGAACGGCCCCGCGTGCTCGCGCGAGCACTCCCCGCCGGTGGCCCGAACTCCCCAGCGCGGCGCGCGCCTCGGCGACCCGTATCGCCTCCATCGTGACGTCGTGGCGCAGTTCGGCGCGGCTCCACGCGCGTTCCGCCAGTTCCCAGGCGGTGACCACGTGCCGGACGTCCGTGCCGGTCGCCGCGGCCAGTGCCTCCACCGCGCCCCGCGGGGCAGCAGCCGCCCGCCGAGATATCTCTCCCACGAGGACTTGCTGTAGCCGGTTCGGTCCGCGACCGCCGACAGGCTCAACTGGCTGCGCTCCACGAGCCTGCGCAGCTGGCCGGTGAACTCCCTCACCTGCGGATCGAGTTCTACCGGTAACTCTCGCCACCGAGGCATCTGCCTCCCCTGACCCCCGTGCGTATCCCTGCGTACCGACACGAGACCCCGGAATCCAGGCACATCCACTGATGGGCACATCCATTGATGAGAGATGCCTGGCGCCCAGATGTCAGTTCCCCGCGAGGGGCGCACCGCCGCATCTGGATATGTCACCGCACGCCGGTTGCGCCCCTTCCGAGCGGAAGTATCCCATCAGAGCCGAAGCACTCCGCGGCCCGCCGCGTGCGGGCAGATAGCAAGCGATGAACACGGCCGGGCTGTCGGCCGCGACCATGGGCGACAGGACGGCGCGGTGGGTGCCGTGCGCGTCGGCCATCGCGGCTCGTTCGGGACAGGTGCCGAGTCCGGACAGTTCGACGGCGTCGCCCGGCGCGGGTGCCGTACCCGTGCCCACGCGGCGCCGCACTCCGGGCTGAACCGCAGCTCCACGTACGCGCCCGTCGCGGTGCGGTGGCCCGTTCCGAGCGTGCGAGCGGAGCGGACGCAGCGCATCCGCTCCGGTTCTCCCCGCGCACGCCCTGCCATGACAGCCGGTATCCCGTTCACCGGTCGGCCCCGTTCACCGGTCGGGCCCCGTTCGCCGGTCGGGCCCTGCCGATCAGTCGGCCCTCGCTGATCAGTCGGTCCCCGCTGAGCGGTCGGCGGCAGCACCCCGTGGGCGTCGGCGCGTCCCCGGCGCATCTGTCGGCGCGGCCGTCGGTGTCCCCGGTGTGAAGGACGTCGGCCGCGCGGGCGGCACGACCGCCGTCCTGCCCGACTCCGGGTGTCCCACCCCGAGCCCCGACAGCACCATCGCGACAGTGACGCCCGCGACCGCGACCGTCACCAGGCCGACGCCCGCCCGGAGTCCACGGGCCGCCTCGTCCCCACGGTCCGTCAGCTGCCCGCCGACCGCACCGCCGCCGCCCCCATCGCCACCACCCCCGCCCCTCCACCACCGTCGAAGCCATCGCCGGGTCCGGGCGGCGCACTCGCGCGGACGGCGTACGCGTGGGCCGCGCCCGCCTCCGTACGGGTCTGCGCGGCGCGACCGCTCCACTCCGCGTCGGCCAGCTCCCAGAGGGCGGTGAGGCGGGCGGACGGCTCGTGCGCCACATCGCACAGCGCCTCGACGGCCCGCCGCGGGGCCAGCTTCTTCGCGTTGAGATACCGCTCCCAAGACGACTTGCTGTACGGGGTGCGCTGGGCGAGGGCCGCCAGGCTCAACCCGGTACGCGCCCGGAGTTCGCGCAGCGCCTCGGCGAGCCGTACGCACCCGGGCGACCGGCCCGGGGACAGGCCGGGAACGGCCCGGGGACAGGCCGGGGAATAGACCGGCAGGCACCCCGCCCCACGCTCCGGGCGTGGCCGTCCGGTGTGCCGCCGGTCATCGCCGCAGCACCCGCCAGATGAACGGGCCGATCTCGCCGTCGACGGTCACATGGGCTCGCCGTTGGGCGCGTTCGACGGCCCGTACGGTGCCTTCGCCGTACGCGCCGTCAACGCCGCCCGGGTCGAAGCCGTGGTAGCGCAGCAGGCACTGGGCCTCCACGACGTCCCAGCCGCCCGTGGCGCGCGTCTGCGACGGCGAACTCCCCGCGTACCCGCGTGCGCCCTCCCCGACGCGCCCCTGAAGCCGGATCCCTGAAGCCGGGTCCCCGATGACACTCCCCGGCCCCGGCACCGCGTCGGCCCGTACGGGCCGCAGGACGGCGGCCCGGGTGGCGCTGTACCCGGCGGTGAGCACGCCGCCCGCCGCGCGACCGGGCACGGGTAGGTCGCGCCCGGCCGGTAGACGAAGCCGCGCGCGTCGCCGTCCCTGTCGCCGCCCCCACCCCTGGCCATCCGGGCCGCCGTCGTCGCGGACTCCGTCCGGGTACGGGTCGGAGGGCGGCCAGAGGTTCCAGGGAGACGCCCGCGCGCCTCCCCGTCGGGCGCCGCGCCCACCGTCCCGGTTCCTCGCACCGCGCTGGCCAACAGCCCGGCAGCCACACCGCCGAACAGGACGACGAGGGCAGCCGCCAGCGCAGGCGCCACCGCCCGGCAGCGGCCCCACCCGGAGCCCCGTCCGGAGCTCCGCCCCCATCCCCACCCGAGCTCCCGCCCGGACTCCCCTCGGGCCCGACCCCGACCGACCCACGCCACTCGCCGACGCGACGTCACCGGACACAGCACCACCGGACACAGCGCCACCAGGCACAGGACCACCGAACACAGCGCCACCAGGCACAGCGCCACCCGTCGCGCCCCCACCTGCCGTATCCGCGGCCGACGCACCGCCGCCCGCGCCCGCCGCACCCGCCACCCCGGCGTACCCGCCACCCCGCCGCGCCCTGCTGCCCGTACCAGCCCTCCTCCGCGACCTCGCGCAGCACCAGCAGCCGGGTGGTGTCCGCGCGCCCGATACGGGCCAGTTCCTCGACCGCGGGCCGCGGCGGCAGCGCCTTCCCGTTGAGGTAGCGCTCCCAGGAGGACCGGCTGTAGCCGGTCCGCGTCTCCAGCGCGGCGAGGCTCAGCCCGCTGTGGTCCTTCAACCGCCTCAGCTGGACGACGAGTTGGCGGGTGCGCGGATCAAGTGATGTCGGCAGCTCTTTCCAACGCGGCATGCTCACCCCACACGCGCTCGTGGTGTCCCCGGACATCTGCCTGTGTGCGGCTAGAGCCGTTCCCGAGGCCGACGGGTTCCTTCCGCGCGTCCGGCGCGTGGGGCTTTCGGACAGCGCGCGGCCGCGTCCCGCGTCCCACCGCGCCGTCAGTCCCACCGCCGTCCCAGCAGGTCAGCGACCGGCGCGTCCCACACCGCCCTCACTCCCCGAACCGGCTGGCCGGGCCCGGGTTTGGCCAGCAATGTCGGTACCGGCAACAGGGCGGTGCGGTCGACCCCGTGCCGTCCCCACCCAGCACGGGGAGGAACGAAAGATGGACGCACGCAAGCGCGTCATCGTCTTCGCCGCGGCCACGGCTCTCGCGGGCGGCCTCGCCGTCGCCCCGCGGCGAACGCCGTACCGACGCACCGCGCCTCCGGAGACACCGCCACCACGACAGCCACCACAGCCGCGGATGCCGCGACCGCCCCAGGGCGAAGGCGCCGGCCCGCGCGACTGTCCCAGCGAGTACCTGTGCGTGTACAGCAGGGTGAACTACAAGGGACAGATGAAGAAGGTCAAGGAGATGAACCGGGATCTCCGGCGGTACGGCGGCGCCTTCGACCACCCGAAGTCCGCCTACAACAACGGCCGCCGCTGCGACGCGGTCGTCTACCCGATGACCAACTTCCGCGGTCGCCCCTACCGGCTGGCCAAGAACACCGGCTGGGCCCGCATCGGCTCGAACCTGCCGCACATCTGGTCCAACAAGTGGGTCAACTGCCGCGGCTGAGGCCACGCACTCCACCCACGGCACAACGGCGGCCCGCCCGCTCCCCAGGAGCGGACGGGCCGCCGTCACACTGTCACGCGTTCCCCACGAACTTCCCCACGAACGCAGTGCCGCGCGGCGCTACCGCACCGTGAAGTGCACGATGTCGTCCAGGAACGGCACCTTCAGCAGCGGATCCGGCTGTGCCATCAGCGCCAGCATCACGATCACGAAGCCGAGCAGCCCGTACGTCAGGATGTCGGTGTAGCGCGACCGCACCGCCAGCATCCCCACCTCGGGAGCAGCCAGCGCAGCACCGCGCCCGCCAGCAGCGCGAGCCCGATGATGATCGTGCCCGCGCGGAAGGCGTCCAGGGCCACGACGAGCAGCCCGACGCCCGTCCCTATGACGACGGTCAGCAGCGGCCACTGCCGGACCGGCGCCGGGCGCCGCCGGGCCGCCCGGCCGCCGCCCTCCGGCCGCGCGGTGGTCCGCGTGATCAGCGGGAACCGGCGCGACTTCCGGGCCTCAGCCGACACGACCCGCCCCGCGCCACCCGCCGCGGCCGCACCTCGCCGCCCGCCGCACCCGTGCCATCCGCCGCACCCGTGCCATCCGCCGCCGCCTGCCGCTCCGCCGCCTCGACGACGTTGACCAGCAGCTGCGCCGCGTCATCGGGCCGACGCCGCCGGGTTCGGGGCCAGCCAGCCCGCGACCTCGCGCACGGCCGGGTCGACATCCCCGACGATCTTGCCGTTCGCGTCCCGGCTGACGCCCACGTCGAGCACGGCCGCGCCCGGCTTGACGTCCTCCGGCTTGATCAGGTGGCCGACCCCGGCCGCCGACACGATGATGTCGCCCTGCCGCAGCTGCGCCGCCAGATCCCTGGTGCCGGTGTGGCACTGCGTGACCGTCGCGTTCTCCGAACGGCGGGTGAGCAGCAGCGGCAGCGACCGGCCCACCGTGACGCCGCGGCCGACGACGACCACGTGCGCGCCGTTGATCTCCACGCCGAAGCGGCGCAGCAGCGTGACGACCCCGTAGGGTGCAGGGCAGCGGGCCCGGCTCGTTCAGCACCAGCCGACCGAGGTTGGTCGGGTGCAGCCCGTCGGCGTCCTTGGCCGGGTCGATCAACTCCAGTACGCGGTTGGCGTCGATGCCCTTGGGCAGCGGCAGTTGCACCAGGTAGCCGGTGCAGGCCGGGTCCTCGTTCAGCTCG
Source organism: Streptomyces sp. M19 (assembly GCA_038070365.1). Lineage (GTDB taxonomy): Bacteria > Actinomycetota > Actinomycetes > Streptomycetales > Streptomycetaceae > Streptomyces. The sequence goes on from JAMYWE010000001.1 coordinate 3,721,465, forward strand.
CGCACGACCGCCTCGATCTGCTCCTGGGAGGCGGAGGCGGGCAGTTCGCGCTGAAGGGAGGCCATGCCGACCTGGGCGCAGTCGCGGTGCTTGCCCGCCACGTACTTCTGGCTGGGGACGTCGTCCCCACCAGCAGGGTCCCGAGGCCGGGCGTGATGCCCCGCGCCTTCAGCGCCTGCACACGGGCGGCGACGTCGGACTTGATCGCGGCCGCAGTGGCCTTGCCATCGAGAATCTGGGCGGTCATGCACCCATCCTCGCGGATGGTGGACGGCGGTTCCAATCAGGGCCCGTGGGCGGACGACCGCGTCGCCGAGAGCTGCGGACCCCTGACACTCCGTTGCCCCGTACATCGAGGGTCAGTAGCCTGAGCCCGTTCGAGCCCCGAGGGAAGATTCGTGTTCAGCGTCATCGTGGTACCCCGGGTCGCAGCGGCCCGGACGACCAGATCCGGCTGGAGCCGGGCGAGGTCCTGCGCTTCGGCCGGACGGAACCCGCTCTGACCATCGACCATCCCGGTGTGTCCCGTTCCGCGGGCGAGATCACCGCCACCGCCACCTTCTGGACGCTGTCCAACCTCAGCGGGCGCCAGACGTACGTCGTGGAGAACCCGGAGGGGCGGGCGAGCACATCAAAGTGGCGCCGGGCCGGGTGGACGCGCCGGTGCCGTTCGAGTTCGCCCGGCTGGTGCTGCCCGCGGGCGACGAGCTGATCCGCTTCGACGTCTGGGCGCCGCGCCACGACTATCTCGACAACGGGGCCGCGGGCGGCGGCGAACCGACCGCGCTGTCCTTCCCGTTGGACCGCTCCAAGCGGTACTTCCAGGTGCTGGCCGCGCTGTGCGAGTCCCGGCTGCGCGGCGAGCCGCACGCCCCGCTGCCCACCGTCGAGCAGGTCATCGAACGCCTCCAGCCGGTGTGGCCCACGATCAGCCGGGCTTCCGTCCAGTGGAACATCGACTACCTCGCGGTCAAACTTCGTCTCAAACCCCACCGGAATCGTCACTGCCGGGTTCCCGTCTCAACGGGAAGAAGGAATCGGTGGTCTCTCTCGCCCTACGCTTCGATCTCGTCCGAGAGAGTGAGCTGAACGTGCTGGAAGTACCGCCGCCGTGAGATCGAACGACAACGACGGATTCGCCGTATCCGTCCCGAGGGCTACCGGGTCGGCCGGTGGCAGGTCCAGGAGCCCATCGCGACCGGCGCCTTCGGGAGCGTGTACGCGGCCCGGCGCATCGGACCCGCCGACGGCCCGCCCGAGCGCACCGGGCCCGCCGACGGCCTGCCGGAGCGCGCCGCGCTGAAGTTCCTGGCCACGGGCACCCGCACACCGCGCCAGCTGCGCCATCTCCAGGACCTCTCCCACCGGGAGCTGGAGTTGCACCGCAAGCTGCGCCGCCCGCGGCTGATCCGCATGTACGAGGCGCTGACGGTGGACGACCCCGAGCTGCCCGCGCTGGACGGCGCGACCGTGCTCGTGCTGGAGCGGGCCGAGTCCTCCCTCGACGTCCTCGTCGAGGACGCCGCCTCCGGGCCGGTGCCCGGCGGCCCGCGCTGCTCGCGCAGATCTGCGAGGGCCTGGCCCAACTGCACCGCGCGGGCTGGGTGCACGGCGACCTCAAACCGGCCAACGTGCTGCTGATGCGCGACGGCGAGGCCCGCCTCGGCGACTTCAACCTCGCCGCCGAGATGGAGGGCACCCACGCCTACTCGCCCGCCTTCTCCACGCCCGACTACACCCCTCCGGAACTGCTGTGGGCCGAGGTCGGCGAGCGCGGCCAGCAGATCCGCCCCACCGCCGACGTGTGGGCCTTCGGGGTGGTCGCCCATCTCGTCCTGACCGGCACCCTGCCGCTGCCCGGCTCGACCGTCTCCACCCGCCGCGACGCCCTCGCCCGCTACGCGCGCGGGCGGAGGAGCTGCGGCTGTCGGCCCAACTCCCGGACGCCTGGCGGCCGATCGTCACCGACTGCCTGGCCCGTACGCACGAGGAGCGCGCGGCGCACACCGGCGAGCGCTGCTGCGCCGCGTCGAGGCCGCGGCGGGCACCGAACGCTCCCGCGGCTGCCGCGGCGGCTGGCCGGCTGGCGCCGCGCCGTACCCGGCGCGGCTCCGTCGTCGCGGCCGTCACCGCCGCCGTGGTCGCCGTCGCGCTCGCCGGGTACGGGCTGAGCGGCCTCGGCGACGGCCACGACACCACGGCGGGTGGCACGTCCGACGGCGCCACCGACGGCGCGACGCCGGGAAGTCCGGCGCCGCCGCCTACGGCGCCCGCGAACTGCGCACGGACAAGGGCGTGCCCGTCATCTACCGCAAGTTGATCGTCGATTCGGCCCACACCTGTGTCCAGCCGGATGTCTCGCCCGCGCTCATCGCCGCGATGCTGAAGGTCGAGAGCGACTTCGACCCTGATCTGTCCGATCCGGCGGCCGACGAGTTCGGCATCGCCCGCTGGACCCCGGGTGCTGCGCTACTACCTCCCCGCTGTCCAACGACAGCCCGCCGCCGACGGCCATCCCCAGCCCGCCGTTCCCGCCGTCCACGTCCATCCCGGCCATGGGCCGCTATCTGTGCGCCATCTCGCTGCGGCTGAGCCCGGATCTGCCGGGCGTGCGCGGCGCGCTGATCGCGGCCGCCTACCGGACCTCGTACAAACGGGTCACCGAGGCGCGCGGCGTCCCGGCGGCGAACCGGCCGTACGCGAACCGGGTGGCGCACTACCTCAAGGAGTACACGCCGCCGGACCTCCCGACACCCTGAGACATCCGAGGTACCGCGGCGGCGAAGCCGCCGCGAAAGTGGAGAACGGCACCAAGGGTGGCATCGCGGGAACGCTCACCATGACCACGTCGTACGTCGACATGACCACGTCGTACGTCGGCGGGTGAGCGGGCGCGACGGCCGCCGGAGTCTCGGGGAGGAGCCGGCGGCCGCCCGACGCCTCCGCCGGTTCCCGCAGGCGAGCCGGATGAAGGAACCCGGGAAACCGGAAAACGGAGAACCGGGAATCGGGGAACCGGGAATCGGGGAACCGGGAACCGGGAATCGGGGAAATCGGGGAATGGTGACCGCGGTCCGTGACGGGGTCGTTGACCGCGGTCATCCACCGACCGTCAGTGGAAGAAGTGACGCGTGCCGGTGAGGTACATGGTCACGCCCGCCGCCTTCGCGGCCTCCACGACCTGCTCGTCACGGACCGAACCGCCCGGCTGCGCCACGGCCTTGACCCCGGCCTCGGCCAGTACCTCGAAGCCGTCGGGGAACGGGAAGAAGGCGTCGGACGCCGCGTACGAGCCCGCCGCCCGCTCCTCGCCCGCCCGCTGCACGGCGAGCTTCGCCGAGTCCACCCGGTTGACCTGGCCCATGCCGACGCCGACCGTGGCGCCGTCCTTCGCCAGCAGGATCGCGTTGGACTTCACCGCGCGCAGGCGCGCCACGCGAAGCGCAGCTCGGCCAACTCCTCGGCGTCCAGCGCCTCGCCCGTCGCGAGCGTCCAGGTGGCGGGTCGTCGCCCTCGGCCTGGAGCCGGTCGGCGGTCTGGAGCAGCGCGCCGCCGTCGATCGCCTTCAGCTCGACCGGGTTCCCGGGGCCTCGGGGCAGCGCAGCACGCGGATGTTCTTCTTCCGGGCCAGCACCTCCACCGCCCCGTCCTCGTACGCGGGGCGACGATGACCTCGGTGAAGATCTCCGCGACCTGCTCGGCCAGCGCCACGGTCACCGGCCGGTTGACGGCGATGACGCCCCGAAGGCCGACAGCGGGTCGCACGCGTGCGCCTTGCGGTGCGCCTCGGCGACGTCCGCGCCGACCGCGATGCCGCAGGGGTTGGCGTGCTTGATGATCGCGACGCAGGGCTCGGCGTGGTCGTACGCGGCGCGGCGGGCGGCCTCGGTGTCCGTGTAGTTGTTGAAGGACATCTCCTTGCCGTGCAGCTGCTCGGCCTCCGCCAGGCCGCCGCCGCCCGAGGTGTACAGCGCGGCGGGCTGGTGCGGGTTCTCGCCGTAGCGCAGCACCTGCTTGCGGTCGTACGTCGCGCCGGTGAAGGCGGGCCAGGGCTCTCGTCGGCCGCGTAGCCGCCGGCGAACCAGTTGGCCACCGCCACGTCGTACGCGGCGGTATGCGCGAACGCCTCGGCCGCGAGCCGCTTGCGCCGCGCCAGGTCGAAGCCGCCGTCGGCGACGGCCTTCAACACCTCCCGTACGCGGCCGGGTTGACGACCACGGCCACCGAGGGTGGTTCTTGGCGGCGGCGCGGACCATCGACGGGCCGCCGATGTCGATCTGCTCGACGCACGCGTCGGGCGAGGCGCCGGAGGCGACGGTCTCGCTGAACGGGTAGAGGTTCACCACCACCAGCTCGAAGGGCGCGATGTCCAGTTCGGCGAGCTGCTCGCGGTGCGACTCCAGCCGCAGGTCGGCGAGGACGCCCGCGTGCACGCGCGGGTGGAGGGTCTTGACGCGGCCGTCCAGGCACTCGGGGAAGCCGGTCAGCTCGTCGACCTTGGTGACCGGCACGCCCGCCCCGCGATCCGCGCGGCCGTCGAGCCGGTGGAGACCAGCTCGACGCCCGCCGCGTGCAGCCCTGGGCCAGCTCCTCCAGACCGGTCTTGTCGTAGACGCTGACCAGGGCGCGGCGGATGGGCGCCGCGCGCCCTCGGCGGTCGCCTCGGCGGTGGTGGTTTCGGCGGTCGTACCTTCGGCGGTCACGGGATCAGTACCTTTCGTCCCTCAATGCGGTAGCCGTCACGGGCCAGACGCCCCACGACATCGACGAGCAGCGTGCGCTCGACTTCCTTGATCCGCTCGTGCAGAGCGGACTCGTCGTCCTCGTCCCGGACCTCGACCGCGCGCTGGGCGATGATCGGGCCGGTGTCGACCCCGTCGTCGACGAAGTGGACGGTGCAGCCGGTGACCCTGGCTCCGTACGCGAGTGCGTCACGCACCCCATGGGCACCGGGAAAGCTGGGCAGGAGTGCGGGGTGAGTGTTGACACACCGACCGCCGAAGCGGGCCAAGAACTCCTCGCCCAGGATCTTCATGAACCCGGCCGACACCACCAGGTCGGGCTGGTACGCGGCCGTCGCCTCGGCCAGCGCACGGTCCCACGCGCCACGGCTGTCGTGGTCCTTGACCCGGCACACGAACGTGGGAGCCCGGCGCGTTCCGCCCGCTCAAGACCCGCGATCCCCTGCCGGTCCGCGCCGACGGCGACCACCTGTGCGCCGTAGCGCTCGGCGCCCTCGGCGGAAATGATGTCGAGGAGGGCCTGGAGGTTCGTACCGGATCCGGAGACGAGGACGACCAGACGGGCCGGGCCGGCGGCCCGGTGACGGGAGGGCGGGGAAGCCACAGCGGGCTCTTTCTCACGGGCGGTGGTACGGCTTGTGTGGTCCTACAAGGTCGCGGAGCCTTCGATTCCGGGGAACTCTACGAAGTCGCCGACCGTCAGCAACGATACCGGCACACCGGACAGCCCCGGCGTACGGGGCGAGCACGGGAGGTAGCGTGCGGACTGCGCATCCAACTGACGCCGTGGTCACCAATGTCGCTCCCGCGTCGGCGGACCGTACGACAGACCGTACGGAAACCGGCGTGCGGGACGACGACACAAGGGGAAGACACACTCCACATGCCGGACCGACGCCGCCGCGCGCACACCGCTCCACACCGCACCCGCCTCCACCGGGGCGGTCATGAGGCGTGCCCGCACGATCAGCGAGCACCTGATGCGCGAGCGGCAGTCGCCGTCGTCTTCGTCGTCGTCCTCGCCCTCTTCTCAGCAGGGGCACGATGAGGACAATCCGTTCGCGCCGCCGCCGGAGGACCGGCCGGACCAGCCGTGGCAGCCGAGGCACCAGCCGGAGAGCTACCGGCCGTGGGGCCAGTCGTCGGACCAGCAGGGCCAGGGCGACGGCCAGGGGCAGGGCCAAGGCGGGCAGGGCGACGGCGACGGTCAGGGCGACGACGACCAGCGGGGCAGCAGCCTCCGGCGTGGGGCAGCCAGTGGAGCAGCCGTCAGCCCGGCCGGGGCAACGGCGGCTTCGGCGCGAGCCCGGCGGCAACCGCCCACCGGGTCCGGGCGGGCAGAACAACGGGCCCCGGCCCCGCTGGGACCCGTCCGACCCGGCCCAGCGCCGCGCGAGATACGCGCTGCTCGCGGGCATGTGGGGTTTCTTCTTCGCGCTGTTCAGCCTGCCGCAGATCGCGCTGCTCCTCGGAGCGCTGGCGCTGTACTGGGGCATCAGCTCGCTACGGGCCAAGCCGCGCCGCCCGAGCCGGACGCCCCGCGCGGACCATCGACGCGCCGCCGCCCGCCCCGGCGCCGACCGCGCCGAGTTGCCGCCGCCCGCGCCCAACGCCCCGAAGCCGACGTCGACCGCGGCGATCACCGGTGTGGTGACAGGCGGTATCGCGGTGGCCATCGTGGCGGCGACGTTCACGTTCCAGATGGTCTACAGCGACTACTACACCTGCGTCGACGACGCCCTCACCCACACGTCGCGCCAGTCCTGCGAGGACCTTCTCCCCGACCAGCTGCGCCCGCTGCTCAGCAACCAGGACTAGCCCGGATCACGCCTTGTCGGCCGACCCGGCCCCGACGCCACGGAGTCGTAGTCGGCCGCGTCCTGGCCGTCGAAGGGCGCGTGGCGGCCGTCCCCGTGGCGTGCCAGTCGCCGCCCGGCACCACCTCGAATCCGCCGCCCTCCGTCCCGTGTTCCGGGCGCCCGCCCACGCGACGGCGCGGTACCAGGCGCCGCCACAGCGACGGCGCGGTTCCGTCCTCCTCCGTCCCGTCGGAGGCCGTGCGCGGACGCTCTCCGGCTCCGCCTCCCGCTCGCCGGACGGCACGGGCTCCGCGGGCGGCGCCTCGGTGACGCTGTCGACGTCCGTACGGCCGCCCTCGTCGGCCGCCCCGGTCGTCTCGACCACCTCGACCGTCTCGGCCACCTCGGCCGTCTCCGGCTCCCGGCGCTCCACGGGCGCCGGGGACGTCGTGGTCTTCGGGGACTTCGGGGACTTCGCGCGCTTCGGGGCCGCCACGGGCTTCGCCGGTGCGGACGGCTCGGCCGCTCCCGCCGCGGGCGCCACGCCAGCGCCCGCCGCCACCGCGCCACCATCGGAGTCCGCAGCCGCCACCACCGCACCGCCAGCGCCACCGGCACCCCGATCAGCGAGGTCCAAGCCAGCGTCGCCACACCCATCAGCCACCAGCTCGGGCCGAAGTCCGCGAACGCGCCCACGCCCATCGGGCCGCCCGCCGCCCAGGCGAGCAGGGCCATCACGACCGCGCAGACGACCGCCGCCGCCCCGGCCGTCGCGGCGGTCTCGACGACCGGCCACGGGCGGGGACCCGATTCCGTACGGCCCTCCGTGTCCGTACGGCCCGCCGGGTCCGCTTCCGGGTCGGCGGCGGACGGCCGCGCGCCCGGACCGCCGCCAGCGCCGTGAACCACGCCAGCGACAGCCCGCCGCGAACGGCACCGCGGCCGACGTCCAGCTCAGCCAGGTGCCGGGGCCCGGCTCGGGCAGCGCCGCCAGCAGCGGAAGTGCGGGAGCGCGGGTACTGGGTGACGGCCGCGGGCGCCACGAGGCTCCGGCGCCGACCGTGAAACCGGTGCCGAGTCCGTACGCGGCGGCCCAGACCACCGCGTTCGGCAGCAGCGCGACACACACCAGCAGCACCGTGACGCGCCCCGACCACACGGCCGTGAGCTGCGGGAACGCGGAGTTCACGGCGCCGATGTGGGTCACCAGCGCGACGATGGTGAGCAGCGCGCCGCCACCGAGCAGCACCAGGACCGCGCCGCCCGCCGCGCGCAGCACGTCGGCCGTACGGGACCGGGTCAGGTGGACCTGGACGTCCTCCGGGAGGCGTCGCAGCAGACGGCGCGCCTGGCCGGGCAGCGGCACGCGCGGGTGGACCTCGGCCGTCCACAGCCCGACGAGGACGACGGCGGCGGCGAAGAGCGGCAGCCCGAACAGCCCCGACGAAGGCGACGTGGAGCGGGCCGGAGGCCGCGTACAGCAGGACGGGCCCGCCGACGAGCAGATAGCCGCCGAGCACCCAGCCGAACGCGGCGCGCGGCGCGAGGCGCGCGGGGCGAGGGCGTCGGTCACCGGTCCGGTTCCGCCTCCGGCTCGGAGACGGTGTCGGTGGCGTCGGCGTACGTGTCGTACGGGTGGTACGCGTCGCAGGCGTCAGCGCCGGGCTCGTCGTCGAACTCGCCGTCCGGGGCGGAGGTGTTCTCCACGCCTCGTCCTCGTCGAGCGGTTCGAGCGCGTAGCGCGCGGCCCGGTACAGCAGGAAGCATGGCAGGGCGCTGATCAGCAGCGGCGTCACCCCGATGGGCAGCGGGTCGCCCGACGAGGTGGCGGTCCGTACGAGGTCGGCGCCGTGCGCGAGCAGCCACAGGTCCGCGGCGAGGTGCAGCGCCCCGTCGGGTCCGCCGTCCGGATACGGGGAGATGATCCACAGCAGGAGGACGACGACCGTGAACGCGGCGAGACCGAGGCATGCGGCGAGAACACCGTTGAGGAACGCCTCCCTGACCGCGAGGAGCGCTGGTGAACATCGCTGCGGGACGCGGGGAACGTCGTGCGGTCATCGGTCATCTGGGTCACGGGCCCATGCTGCCAATAACGACCGTTTCGTCCCTACATCACGGAAATGGTCGCCGTGTCGCCTCCAGGGCGGTCACCTTGCCCCGTGGAGCGGGCAAGGCGCGGGCCCGCACCCCTCGTGGGGTACGGGCCCGCGGCCTGACCGCCGGTGACGCGTGCGCGCGTCGCGGGCGGGTCAGCCCGCCAGCGTCGCGCGCGCCAGCCGGGCGGTCTCGGACGGCGTCTTGCCGACCTTGACGCCCGCGGCCTCCAGCGCTTCCTTCTTGGCCTGCGCGGTACCGGAGGAACCGGAGACGATGGCGCCCGCGTGGCCCATGGTCTTGCCCTCGGGCGCGGTGAAGCCCGCCACGTAGCCGACGACCGGCTTGGTGACGTGGGACTTGATGAAGTCCGCGGCCCGCTCCTCCGCGTCGCCGCCGATCTCGCCGATCATCACGATCAGGTCGGTCTCGGGGTCGTCCTGGAACGCCTTGAGCGCGTCGATGTGGGTGGTGCCGATGATCGGGTCACCGCCGATGCCGACACAGGACGAGAAGCCGATGTCGCGCAGCTCGTACATCATCTGGTAGGTCAGCGTGCCGGACTTCGACACCAGGCCGATGCGGCCCGGCTTGGTGATGTCGGCCGGGATGATGCCCGCGTTCGACTGACCCGGCGTGATCAGACCCGGGCAGTTCGGACCGATGATGCGGGTCTTGTTGCCCTTCTTGCCCGCGTACGCCCAGAAGTTGGCGGTGTCGTGGACCGCGATGCCCTCGGTGATCACGACGGCCAGCGGAATCTCGGCGTCGATCGCCTCGATGACCGCGTCCTTGGTGAACTTCTCCGGGACGAAGATGACGGTGACGTCCGCGCCGGTGGCCTCGATGGCCTCCTTGACGCTCCCGTACACCGGGACCTCGGTGCCGTCGAAGTCGACGCTCGTACCGGCCTTGCGCGGGTTGACGCCGCCCACGATGTTGGTGCCCGAGGCGAGCATCCGACGCGTGTGCTTCTGGCCCTCGGACCCGGTCATCCCTGGACGATGACCTTGCTTTCCTTGGTGAGGAAGATAGCCATGGTGTTCTGGTGACCTCGTCCCTTACTTCGCAGCCAGCTCGGCGGCGCGCTCGGCCGCGCCGTCCATCGTGTCCACCTGCTCCACGAGCGGGTGGTTGGCGTCCGTGAGGATCTTGCGACCCAGCTCGGCGTTGTTGCCGTCGAGACGGACCACGAGCGGCTTGGTGACCTGCTCGCCCTTGGACTTCAGCAGCTCCAGCGCCTGCACGATGCCGTTGGCGACCGCGTCGCACGCGGTGATGCCGCCGAAGACGTTGACGAAGACGGACTTGACGTCCGCGTCGCCGAGGATGATCTCCAGGCCGTTCGCCATGACCTCGGCGGACGCGCCGCCACCGATGTCGAGGAAGTTCGCCGGCTTCACGCCCGCGTGCTTCTCACCGGCGTACGCGACGACGTCCAGGGTCGACATGACCAGGCCCGCGCCGTTGCCGATGATGCCGACCTCGCCGTCGAGCTTGACGTAGTTGAGGTTCTTGGCCTTGGCGGCGGCCTCCAGCGGGTTGGCCGCGGCCTTGTCCTCCAGCGCCTCGTGCTCGGGCTGGCGGAAGGCGGCGTTCTCGTCCAGGAGACCTTGCCGTCCAGCGCGATGATCTTGCCGTCGCCGGTCTTGACCAGGGGTTGACCTCGACGAGGAGGGCGTCCTCCTTGATGAAGACGGTCCACAGCTTCTGGAGGACCTCGGCGACCTGGTCGGCGATCTCGGCCGGAACTTCGCCGCGGCGACGATCTCGGCGGCCTTCTCCGGGTCACGCCGTCGATGGCGTCCACCGGGAGCTTCGCCAGCGCCTCGGGGTTCTCCTCGGCAACGACCTCGATCTCCACGCCGCCCTCGACCGAGGCCATGGCGAGGAAGGTGCGGTTGGTGCGGTCCAGCAGGAAGGAGACGTAGTACTCCTCCTGAATGTCCGCCGTCTGGGCGAGCATGACCCGGTGGACCGTGTGGCCCTTGATGTCCATGCCCAGGATCTGACCGGCCTTGGTGACGGCGTCGTCCGCGTCGGAGGCCAGCTTCACGCCGCCGGCCTTGCCGCGGCCACCCACCTGACCTGCGCCTTGACGACCGCGCGGCCGCCGAGTCGCTCGGTCACCTCGCGCGCCGCCTCAGGCGTGTCGATGACTTCACCGGCCAGCACCGGTACACCGTGCTTGGCGAAGAGGTCCCTCGCCTGGTACTCGAACAGGTCCACGCGCGTCAGTCCCTTTTCCCTGGATATCGCGATTCGATGGCAGTCTGCGCCTGTCTGCGCGGGCGTGCCGCGGTAGCAGCGTGAGGACGCGATCTGTAACGAGGGCGGCACACGTACGCCAGGTACTGCGGCATGTCCGCCTAGGAGGTTATCCCCGCTGGACCTGCGTCTCTAAATCACAGATCACACTCGCGCGGTGATTTCCGTCTCAGATCGCGGCCATGTCCATACATCCTGAGGAGAGCGGGCGGACCTGCGGAGGGTCCCGGTCCGCGTGCGGATCCGTGCGGATCGGCGGGCAGCGGCCGGGCGGCGGCGTCCGTGCCCGCGGGCACGGACGGGCGGGCGGCGGGCGGGAACGGCGGGGCGCGCGCCGCCGGGAGGCGGTGTCCGGCCCGCCGGTTCGTCGGCTCCCGGCACCGCCGCGCGGGCGGCCCGGGGCCGGGCGGCGGGCCGGCCGGGCGCCGGTGGAGGGCGGGCGGCGCGAACGGCCCAGGCGGCGCCAGGTGTTGGCGGCGTCCGCGCGATCGACGGCGTCCGTGAGATGGGCGGGGCCGGGCTCCGCGCACCGCTCGCGGCGTCGGTCGCGAGCGGCCGGACGGCGCCGTCGACCGGACCGGACGGCGCCCGCGCCAAGGGCACGGCGCCGGTGGCCGCGCGCCGCGGCCGTACGCCCGGCGCGGTCGGGCGGGCCCCGCGCGGACGAACCGGCTCGCCGCGCACGTGTCGCCCGGACCCTGACCGTGCCCGCGCCGCCGACGGTCCGCCGCGTGACGGGAATCACCCTCGTGACGAGGCGGCGGGCGGCGACCCGGACTGCGTTCCGGACGGCTCCCCGGAACGCGTCATCCTGGGGCAGGGTCGCTCCGACGGGGCCGCTCTCACGGGGTCGTTGTCATGGGGTTGCGCCCACGGAGCCGTTGTCACGGGGCCGCTCCGACGGGACCACTCTCACGGGGCCGTTGTCACGAGGCCGCTCTCACGGAGCCGTTGTCACGGGGCCGTCTGCGACAGGTGGCCGGGGCGGGCAGTTGGCGCTTCTCGATCGCCGCCGCCATGACCTCGGGGAACAGGTCGGGCGTGCAGGCGAAGGCGGGCGCGCCCAACTCGGCGAGCGCCGCGGCGTGCTCCCGGTCGTAACTCGGCGCGCCCTCGTCCGACAGCGCCAGCAGCGCCACGAACCGCACCCGGACGCCTTCATCGCGGCCACCCGGCCCAGCATCTCGTTCCGGATGCCGCCCTCGTACAGGTCGCTGATGAGGACGACGACGGTGTCGGCGGGCGGGTGATCCGCGACTGGCAGTACGCCAGCGCCCGGTTGATGTCCGTGCCGCCGCCGAGCTGGGTGCCGAAGAGGACGTCCACGGGGTCGTCGAGCTGGTCGGTGAGGTCCACGACGGAGGTGTCGAAGACCACCAGCCGGGTGGCGAGCGAGCGCATCGAGGCGAGCACCGCGCCGAACACGGAGGCGTAGACGACGGACGCGGCCATCGACCCCGACTGGTCGACGCACAGGATGACGTCCTTCTTCACGCCGCGCGCCGCGCGCCCGTACCGACCAGGCGCTCCGGCACGACGGTCCGGTGGTCGGCCAGGTAGTTCTTGAGGTTGGCGCGGATGGTGCGGTCCCAGTCGATGTCGCGGTGGCGCGGGCGGCTCACGCGCGCGGAGCGGTCGAGCGCGCCGGTGAGCGTCGCGCGCGTACGGCTCGCCAGCCGCTTCTCCAGGTCCTCGACGACCTTGCGCACCACGGCCCGTGCCGTCTCCTTGGTCGTCTCCGGCATCGCCTTGTTGAGCGAGAGCAGGGTGCCGACCAGGTGCACGTCGGCCTCCACGGCCTCCAGCATCTCCGGCTCCAGGAGCAGCGCCGACAGGCCGAGCCGGTCGATGGCGTCGCGCTGCATGAGCTGGACCACGGAGGTGGGGAAGTAGGTGCGGATGTCGCCGAGCCAGCGCGCCACTGGGGCGCGGAGCCGCCGAGCCCGCCGCGCGCCGCCCGCCGCCCGCGCGGCCGCCCGCGTCGTCGGCCGCGCCGCCGCCGTAGAGCGCTTCGAGGGTGCGGTCCATCGCGGCGTCCTGCCGGTCGAGCGCGCAGCCGGTTCCGTCGGCGTCCTGGCCGCCGCCGAGCACCAGCCGCCAGCGCCGCAGCCGCGCGGCCTCGGGATCGGCGTCCCGCGCCCCGTCCCCGGACCCGGCCGCCACCTCGGTCTCCCCATCACGTCCCACTCCCTTCTTCTCGTGCCGCTCGTCGTTCTCCTGCCGCCTACTCGCGGTGCCTTCCTGCGTGGCGGGCCGGGAGGGCGTGCCCAGGCCGAGCAGTGCCCGCGCCGTCGGCACGACCGCCGCCGCCCGCTCCTCGTCGAGCCCGGCGGCGAAGCCCAGGGCGGCGAGGCCGCCGCCGGTCGGCCCGCCGGGTCCGGCCGCGCTCCCGGTTCCGGTGGCCGGGCCCCGGCGGACCAGCTCGCCCAGGGTGCGGCGTACGCCCGACTCGTACGCCGCGAACGTACGCCGCAGCAGCGGCAGGACATCCGTGAACGCCTCCTGCGGCACGGCCGTCAGCCACCCGTCGACCAGCGCGAGCAGCCGCTCGTCGTGGACGAGCAGCATCCCGCCGCCCGCCCCGCCGCCCAGGAACCCCTCGATCCAGGCGGCGGCGTCGGGCGGGCGGTGCCGGGCGAGAGCGCGAGGCCCATCAGCCGCGCGGCCTCGTCCTCGGTCAGGCTGCCGTCGTCCAGCAGGAGCCGTGCGGCACGGCCACGGATCAGCCCCGGCACGCCGTCCCGTCCGTCGCGGCGCGCGATCGAGCGCAGCACGCCACTCCAGCGCTCCCGCAGCCCGCCGCCGACTCCTCCGTCACCCCGGGATCCGCGCGCACCTCCGCCAGCAGGCCGACCGCCCGGTGCGTGGCCTCCATGTGCCCGCTCATCTCCGCGGCGCCGTCCGCGTCGAGCCCGGTGCACGCGGGCGGCAGCCCACCAGGATCCGCTCGGCGAGCCCGAGGGCGACCTCGCCGAGCGCGGCGGCGTCCGTGCCCCGCACGTCCCCGTAGCGGACCGACCGGACCAACGCGGGCAGGGCCTGCGCGAGATGGCCGACGTCCGTGTCGAGCGCGGCGCGGTCGGCGAGCGCGCGCATCACGACCGGCAGCGCCCCGGGCAGGTCGGCCAGCAGGCAGCGCTCGGCCAGTTCGGTGATCTCGCCGAGCGTCGCCGCGCCGGTGGCCGACGACATCGCCGAGGCCGTGGCCGCCGAGAGCACGGTGGTCCCCACGCGCCCGCCTCCGCGACCCGTACCGCCAACTCCGGCTCCCAGCACAGACGCCACGTCTCGCGGAAGGTGCCGGTGCCCGCGCGGGACGCCGTCGGAGTGCCCCAGTCGATGCCGAGGAGCCCCAGCCGGTGCAGCAGCCCGCTCCGCGCGGCGTCCGTCTCCTTGCGCAGGTCGAGCACCAACTCGCGCTCCAGCGCCTCGGGTTTCAGCCGCAGCGAGCGCTGGGTGCGGGCGAGGTCGCGCTGGAGCGGCACGGCGGGCGCGGACTCGGGCACCTCGCCCAGCACGTCGCCGACGACCAGCCGGTCGTGGACCAGCGCGAGCGGCACGTCGGAGCCCTCGCACATCACCGCCCGCACCGCGTCCGTGGTCTCCGCGAGGCCCGCCAGGGACGGCCGCGCATGGCGGCGAGGGTCTCGGCGAGCCGGACGGCCTCGATCACGTGCGCGGACGACACCGCGTAGTCCTCGTCGCGCAGCAGCCCGGCGACCTTCGTCATCCACCGCTCGACGGGCCGGTCGGCCGCCCGGAAGAGGTGGGCGTACCACCCGGGCGAGGCGATCCCCGCGCCGTACCCGCCCGCGCGCGAGCCTGCGGTGGGTCCAGGGCACCCAGCTCAGCTCGGCCTTGACCTTCGGCAGCCCCTTGAGGAGCGTCCGGTCGGCGGTGACCGTGGTCTTCTCGGCCAGGGCCGGTACGTGCCAGGCGCCGCAGACGACGGCGACCCGGTCCCCGAACCGCCGTCGCGCGTCGCGCAGCCGCAGCCGCATGTGCGCCTCGCGGGCGGCGTCGCGCGAGTGCCCGCCGAGTCCGTACGCGGCGCGGAGCGCGCCCATGGCGTCGGAGAGCGCCGCGAACGATCCGACGGCTCCGCCGGGTGCCGCCACCCCGGTGCTCGACGACGTCCTCCCACCAGCGCTCCGGGTCGTCGTACCCGGCGGTCTCCGCGAGGATGGCCAGCGGGTCGACCCGCAGCCGCGCCGTCGGGTCGGTCGGCGGGGCGTCCTCGGTGTCGCCGTTGTCGCTGTCGCCGTTGTCGCTGTCGCCGCCTCCGCTGTCGTCGCCTCCGCTGTCGTCGCCTCCGGTGTCGCCGCCCTCGACACCGCCGCCCTCGGCCATCGCGAGGAGTGCGCTGCCGGGAGGTCGATGAAGCGCACCGGCACGTCATGGGCCAGCGCCCACTGGACGGCCACCCACCTGGGAGAACTCGGCCAGCGGCCAGAACGCCGCGCGGCCGGGTCGTCCACGGCGTGCGCGAGCAGCGCGACGGGCGGTCGCATGCCCGCGTCGGCGGCGAGCGCCACGATCGCGTCCGCCTCGGGCGGGCCCTCGATGAGCACGGCGTCGGGCGCGCACCGGTCGAGCGCCGCCCGTACGGCGCGGGCGGAGCCGGGCCCGTGATGCCGCACGCCGAGCAGCAGCGGCCAGGACGGAGCCGGTTCGGGTCGGCCGCCCCGCCCTCGGCCACCCCGCACGTCCTGCCCGTCCCCGCGTCCCGCCCGTCTTGCCCGTCCCGCGCGGTCGGCCCGGTCGGATCGGTCGGATCGGTCGGATCGGTCGGATCGGTCGGCCCGGTCGGCCCGGTCAGCCCGGTCTGCGGTGCGTCCGGGGCGCGTCCGTGGGCGCGTCCGGTGTCGTCGTGGGTCCCGTCACCGTCACGCGTCCACCTCGCGGCACGCGCGGTAGAAGTCCTTCCAGCCGTCGCGCTCGCGCACGACCGTCTCCAGATACTCCTGCCAGATGACCCGGTCGGCGGCCGGGTCGCGGACGACCGCGCCCTGGATGCCCGCGGCCACGTCGCCCGCGCGCAGCACGCCGTCGCCGAAGTGGGCGGCGAGCGCCAGCCCGTTCGTGACCACGGAGATGGCCTCGGCCGTGGACAGCGTCCCGGACGGCGACTTGAGCTTCGTACGGCCGTCCGCCGTCACCCCGTCGCGCAGCTCGCGGAAGACCGTGACGACGCGGCGCAGCTCCTCCGTCCCTCCGGCAGGGCCGGAGGTCGAGCGAGCGGCCGATCTGGTCGACACGGCGCGCGACGATGTCGACCTCGGCCTCCGGGGTCGCGGGCAGCGGCAGCACGACCGTGTTGAAGCGGCGGCGCAGGGCGCTGGACAGCTCGTTGACACCGCGGTCGCGGTCGTTGGCCGTGGCGATGAGGTTGAAGCCGCGCACCGCCTGGACCTCGCCGCCCAGTTCGGGGATGGGCAGGGTCTTCTCCGACAGCACCGTGATCAGCGTGTCCTGCACGTCCGCCGGGATGCGGGTCAGCTCCTCCACGCGCGCGGTCATCCCGTCGGCCATCGCCCGCATCACCGGACTCGGCACGAGGGCGTCGCGGCTGGGGCCGTGGGCCAGCAACTGGGCGTAGTTCCAGCCGTAGCGGATGGCTTCCTCGGTGTGCCCGCCGTGCCCTGCACCAGCAGCGTCGAGTCGCCGCTGACGGCCGCCGCCAGATGCTCGGACACCCAGGTCTTGGCGGTGCCCGGCACGCCGAGCAACAGCAGGGCGCGGTCGGTGGCCAGGGTGGTGACGGCCACCTCGACGATCCGGCGCGGCCCCACGTACTTGGGCGTGATCACCGAACCGTCGGGAAGGGTGCCGCCCAGCAGGTACGTCGCGACGGCCCACGGCGACAGCCGCCAACGGGCCGGGCGCGGGCGGTCGTCGGCGGCGGCGAGCGCCTTCAGCTCGTCGGCGAAGGCGTCCTCCGCGTGTGGCCGCAGGGCTTCGGACTCGGGCCCCGCGGCCTCGTCGTGCGCTTCCGTCTCGGGCGCCCCGGCCTCGTGCGGGCCGGTGCCTCGGGTCTCGGACACAGTCACGGTCACAGCTCCCCACCACTCGTTTTCGCTCGTCTCCGGACGTGGAAACCACCCTGCACCACCCCACTGACAATCCCTCCGGGCTCAACGAACGCGCAGGTCAAGGCGATTGTCAGTGGCCGGGTCTAGCGTCGGAGACATGAATCCGCAGGGGAACGGTGGACGGCGGAGCAGGTGCTGGCGCTTGCTCCCGACGAGGCGTCGCGCAAGGCGGGCGGCAGGCTGGCCGCGCCCGGTCCGTGGTCGGGCACGGGGCGCGCGGCCCGGAGATCTGGGGGCTGTGCCGGGGCAGCGGCGGCAAGCCGTATCAGACGGTGGTCGATCTGGCGGGGCGAACGGGCCGGGGTACCGGTGCAGTTGTCCGAGCCGGAAGTTTCCGTGCAAGCACGCGCTGGGGCTGCTGCTCCTGTGGGCGGCGGGCGGCGCCGACGTCCGGGACGGCGAGGAGCCGCCGGAGTGGGCCGAGGTGGCTCACCGGACGGCGCGAGCGCGCCGAGGCCGCGGCAGCAGCGGCGGCCTCCGGCCCCGGTCGGCGGACACGCGCGCGGATACGGATACGAGTACGGGCGCGGGTGGCGGGGCCAGGGCGGCCGATCCGGGGCGGCGCGGCGGCGCGCCGAACGGCGGGCGGAGCGTATGGCCGCGGGCGCCTCGGAGTTGGAGCGGCGGCTGGCCGATCTGCTGCGTGACGGTCTGGCCGGGCGGACCGCGGCGGGTACGCGCAGTGGGACGAGACGGCGGCCCGCATGGTCGACGCGCAGGCGCCCGGACTGGGCTCACGCGTGCGGGAGTTGGGGCCATCCGGGCTCGGGCCCCGGCTGGCCGTCCCGGCTGCTGGAGGAGTGCGCCCTGCTGCACCTGCTCGGCCAGGGCTGTCTGCGCCTGTCCGAGCTGCCGGAGGAGTTGGCGGCCACCACCCGCTCGCGGATCGGCCTGACGACCAGCACGGCCGAGTTGCTGGCGTCGGAACCCGCCGTGCGGGACCGCTGGTTGGTCCTCGGCGCGCAGGACAGCGGCGACGGCAAGCTGACCACCCGGCGCGTCTGGCTGCGCGGCGAGGGCACGGGCCGCACGGCGCTGGTCCTCTCTACGGGGCGGCCGGCCAGCCCCACCGCTGGCCCTGCCGACGGGGCTCGCCCTCGACGCCGACCTCACCTTCTATCCGGCCGCCCGGCCGCTGCGGGCGGCGCTCGGCACCTGCCACGCCGCCCCGGTCCCCTCCGACGTCCCACCGGGGACCGGGCCCGCCGAAGCCCTCGCGGCGTACGGCGCGGCGCTGCGCGACGACCCTGGCTGGAGGGGTGGCCGGTGGTCCTGGACCGGGTGACGCCGGTTCCGCACGGGGACGGCTGGCAGCTCGCCGACGGCCGCACGGGCACCGCCCTCCCCGTCGACCCGCGCTGTCACGGGCGGACGAATCTGTGGCAGCTGACGGCCGTTTCGGGTGGCGCGCCCGTCACGGTCTTCGGCGAGTGCGGCCACCGCGGCTTCGCGCCCGTCACCACCTGGGACCCCTGCCCGTGCCGCTCCAGACCACGGGCCGTACCGAGTCCGCGCCGACGCCCCATGGAGGCACGCCGTGACCCACGCCGCTTCAGCGCCCGCGCGAGACACCGGGGCCTCAGCGCCCGCGCGAGACACCGGGCACGGACCCACGTCCGCCCGCCCCAGCCGTCCGGACCGGCTCCGGCGCCCGCACCGGCTCCGGCGCCCGCACCGGCTCCGGCGCCCGCACCGGCTGCGGCGCCCGGCTCGGCCAAGTGCCCGAGCCGCCCAAGTGCCCGCACCGGCCCAGGCGTCCGCGCTCGCCGGGTGGGACGAGATGGTGGCCGCCGCGCTGTTGGGTACGGAGCGGCGCAGGCCGCCCGTCGCGGTGCGGGAGGGCCAGGAGCCTCCTGGCGCTGCTGGACGCGGCGGCGCTCAGCACGGTGCGGCGCCGGGCGGGGCTGCGTCCCGCGCCCGCGCTCCCCGCCCGCGCCCGCGCCCGAGGACCGGCGCGCGCCTCTGCCGGACGCCGCCCGGCGGCGGTTGGCGACGCTGCTGGCGTGCCGTGCCACCGGGGCGCGGCGGTTCGCAGGCGGCGCCCGACCTCGCGGAGTTGCTCCCGCAGTGGCTGGCCGCCGCCAACACCCGCGGCTACCGCGCCCCGAGGCCCTGCTGCCCGCCCTGCTGGACGCGGCGCGGGCGCGCACGGACCTGCGCCCCGACGCGCTCGCCTTCGGCGGGCCGCGCGCTGTGGCTGGCCCGGCTCAACCCGGACTGGAAGTTCGCGCTGCGGGCGGCGGCGGGACCGGAGCGCCGGGCTCGCAGGCGGGGCCGACCCGCCGAGGTGCGACGCCGCTGGGAGGAGGGCCTGTTCGCGGAGCGGGTGGCCCTGCTGGTCGCCGCGCGCCACCGCGACCCGGTGGACGGCCTCGCGCTGCTCACCGGCACCTGGGCCACGGAGCGCGCGGAGGACCGGCTGATGTTCCTGGACGCGCTCCGCGACGAGTTGTCGCCCTCCGACGAGCCGTTTCTGGAGCAGGCGCTGGCCGACCGCAGCCGGAACGTACGGGCCACGGCCGCCGAGTTGCTGTCGGCCCTTCCCGGTTCGGCGCTCGCCTTCCGCATGGCCGAGCGGTCCCGCGCGTGCGTGTCGCTGGACACGGCGGACGGGCCCGACGGCTCGGACGGCTCGGCGGGCTCGGGCGGGGCCGGGGTGTACGTCGTGGTCGAGGCCCCGGGCGAGTGCGACAGCGCCATGCAGCGCGACGGCGTCGTACCGAAGCCCCGCCGGGTCGGGGCGAACGGGCCTGGTGGCTGGGCCAGTTGGTGGAGGCGACACCGCTGTCGTGCTGGACCGAGTGGTTCGGGGGCGTGGCGCGGCCGAGATCGTCGCCCTGCCGGTCAGCGAGGACTGGGAGACCGACCTGCATCTGGCCTGGTCCGGGCGGCGGTCCGGCAGCGGAACGCGGAGTGGTCCCGCGCCCTGCTCGGCGCGCCCGGGTCCCGCCGACCACGCCGCCCGCCGCCGGGGTGGCGGCCCTGGCCGCCTCCGTGTCGTGGCGGGACCCGGCCAAGCTGCTCTCCGCGCTGCCGCCGGACGAACGCGCCGCGTGGGTGGCCGACTTCATCGCCTCGCACGGGCTGTCCGACGCCTTCCGGCTGCTCGGCGTGTGTACCGTGCCGTGGCCCGAGCCGCTGGGCCGGGCCGTGGTCGACGCGCTCGACATCGCCCGGGACGCGGGCAGTTATCCGTGGAGCTTCAGCGGTGTGATGGGCCTGGCCGAGCGGTGTCTGGACCCGCCCAGGCGGACCGGCTGGAGGTGCTGACCGCGGTCCCGGACGAGCGGGAGGACGCCTCGCCGGGCGCGGGCGGCTACTGGTCGGAGGCATTCCAACGGCTCGTGAGCACGCTGAGGTTCCGCGCCGCGATGCTCGCGGAACTGGGCGCGCCACGCCCGCCCGCACCCGGCGCCCCGTGCGGATGGGAGTGACGGGAGCGACAGGAAAGAAAGAGGAGAAGAGAAGAAGAAGAGAAGAGGGGACGGGCGTGCCGAGGAGGTCAAGCGGGCTGGCGCACGTGCCGCTTGACCCAGTCCACGATGGCCGTGGTCGTCGCGCCCGGGGTGAAGATCTCCGCGACGCCCAGCTCCTTCAGCTGGGGATGTCCGGCTCGGGGATGATGCCGCCGCCGAAGACCTTGATGTCTTCCGCTTCGCGCTCGCGCAGCAGCTCCAGCACCTTCGCGAAGAGCGTCATGTGCGCGCCGGAGAGGATGGACAGGCCGATCGCGTCGGCGTCCTCCTGGATCGCCGTGTCGACGACCTGCTCCGGCGTCTGGTGCAGGCCGGTGTAGATGACCTCCATGCCCGCGTCCCGCAGCGCACGCGCGATGACCTTCGCCCGCGATCGTGGCCGTCGAGTCCGGGCTTGGCCACCACCACTCGAATCGGACCGCTCACACCCATCGTCGCCTCCCAGTCGTCCACGCCGAGTGAACGAACGTTATCTCCAGCATCGCCCACGCAGCCGTTTCGTGGCGGCGAGGAGGGGAAATCACACGTGGGACACGTTCACCGCGCGCCGTCTCGGTGTCCGCGCCCGCCGTCGGGAGGCGGGCGCGTACGTCGAGGCGGCTCGTATCAATGGGAGCCGCAGCGGGAATGTCGCGTCGTCGCCGCACCGATTCGTCCGGTGTGCGCGACGGCGCGACGCAAACGGCACGCACGGCGTAGGCTCACGCGCCGCCATCAGCGTCTCCGCTCCGGCGTCCCGTGAGGGCTCACGGGGACACTGCCGCCTTCCGTGCGCCGTTCGGAGGTCGGCCACCATGGCCCTGTCACGGATTCGGGCCACCGCCCTCGACCTGGCGGTACTTGCCGGACACCTACTCCTCTACCCGACCGGCCTGTCGCAGGAGCGGCCACCGGCCGGGCCACCCCAGGCGCCGCCCGACTGCCCGCGGACGGCCGCACGGCCGCCCACCGGCCCGTACTGCTCCTGCACGGCTTCATCGACAACCGCTCGGTCTTCGTCGTGCTGCGCCGCGCCCTGCGCCACCACGGCCGCCACCATGTCGAGGCCCTCAACTACTCGCCGCTGACCTGCGATATCCGCACGGCCGCCGATCTGTTGGGCAGACATGTGGAGAACATCTGCGAGCGCACCGGCCACAGTCGGGTCGACGTGGTGGGGCACAGCCTCGGCGGTCTGATCGCCCGCTACTACGCGCAGCGGCTGGGCGGGGACGCGCGCGTGCGCACGCTCGTCACGCTCGGCACCCGCACGCCGGGACCCGCGTCGCACCCTGCTGTCCGCGCATCCCTGATCCGCCAGATGCGCCCGGACTCCGACGTGATCGCGGAGTTGCGGCACCCGCACCGGATTGCCGGACACGGTTCGTGAGTTTCTGGAGTGACGTGGATCAACTCATGACCCCGTGGAAACGGCACGTATCGAACATCCGGATCTGAACGCACAGAACGTGCGCGTAAGCGGAATCGGGCATCTCGCCCTCCCCGTTCACTGGGCCGTGGCCACCGGGGTGCGAGAGGCCCTGGATACGGAGACGGGCACCTCCTCAGCCCCGAAACCAGCTTCTCCGTGGCCTGACCATACCGAACAGAATTCGAACACTCGGCCATCTCCCGGGAATCCAGCGGCCGAAAGGACGCCAAATGCCCTTCCCTCCTGGGCCAAAACCTGTTGAAGATTGTCGCCGTCGCGTACTGCCGGGTACAGTCGCCGCTAATTCTCCTGCTGCCGAGGCGAAAGAGAAGTTGGTTTGGTGGTGAACGACCGTCATCCGTCGGGGACCTCGACCGTCCCCGCTCCCGACGCCTCGTATCCGTACGACGACGGGTACGCGCAGCAGGGCACCCTCAGGGCTATGCCGGGTACGACGGCTATTCCACCGGCGCCTTCGACAACCTCGGCGCCGCCTATGGCGAGGGCGACCCGCTCTTCGGTGCGCTCCCCGGCGCGCACGGGACCGACCCCAACGCCGGTTACGGCAGCGGCCACCACGGTCACAGCGGTCAGTACGACAGCACGGGTTGGGGCGCCACCCGCGCGTACGACCCGGCGGCGACCGGCGCGTACGACACCGGGGCGCACCACACCGGCGCCCACCACACCGGCGCCCACGACACCGGCTCGTACGACACCGGCGCGTACGGGTATCCGGTCGCCGACACCACCGGGCAGTGGCTGAACACCGGCGGCCAGTGGGACGCCACGGGGCAGTGGGACACCACCGGCCAGTGGGACACCACCGGTTACGGCACGGGGACCGACAGCACCGGCTCGTACGGGACGGTCGCCTACGATCCGGGCGCGTACGAGACGACGGCCGGTACCGACACCGGGCAGACCCAGTTCTGGGACAGCAGCGCCTACGCGACCCTCGGCGACACGGCGTACGAGACGCAGTCGCACGAGCGGGCCTACGACCCCGGCATGAATACGAAACCGCCTCGTACGACGAGCAGTCGTACGAGGCGGCGGCGCATGAGGCGGGCTACGCCGAGGGGACCCACGCGGCCTCCTACGACCCGGCCCCCGAACCCGAGCCCGAACCCGGGGCGGTGGCTGAGGCCGACCACCGGCCCGCGGCGGGGCTCGACCCGACGCCCTGCCGGGGCCGTTGCCCCAGCCCGCCGTTCCGGCTCCGCCGGGCCCCGAGCGCAAGGATGTCGGCGCCCGCGGCCGTCGGCGCCCGACGTCCTCGCGCCCAAGCGCTCGGCGATCCTCACCGTCGCGGTGCCTTCCGTTTGCGCGCTCGGCGTGACCGCCGTCGCCGCCGCGTCCGTCAGCGGCATGGGGACGACTCCAAGGACGGCACGACCACCCAGGCCGCCGGTGACCCGGCGTCGGTGAAGTCCACCCGGCCAACAGCAAGATGGACGCCCAGCTCGCGGGCCTTTCGGCCGCCGACGACTTCGCCGACCGGGCCAGCCGCACCCAGGAGCGCATCGACCTCAAGGCGCGCCAGGAGGCGGAGAAAAGAAGAAGCAGGCGGAGGCCGCGCGCAAGGAGGCACTGCGGCCGAAGTTCCTGCTCCCCGTCGAACAGCACGGCCTGAGCGCCTACTTCGGGCAGGCCGGCATCAACTGGATGTCGGTGCACACCGGCATCGACTTCCCGTCCAGTCCGGCACACCGGTCATGGCCGCGACCGACGGGACCGTGCGCACGCAGTGGAACAGCGCGTACGGGAACATGGCCATAGTGACCTCGCCCGACGGGACCGAGACCTGGTACTGCCATCTGAGCAGCACCAAGATCCGCTCCGGCTCGGTGAAGGCGGGGACGTGATCGCCTACTCCGGCAGCTCCGGCAACTCCACCGGGCCGCACATGCACTTCGAGGTACGGCCCGGCGGCGGCTCGGCGATCGACCCCTGCCGTGGCTGCGCAGCCACGGGCTGGACCCACGTAGCGGCGCCCGCGGCACGCACGTGGCGGCCCGCCGCGGTTACCGCGGCCCCTACGGGCTTCCCCTACAGCTTCTCCACCGGCGCGTAGCGCAGCAGCAGCCGCTTCGGCTTCTCCCCGCCGAAGTCGATCGTCGCCTCCGCCGCGTCCCCGCTGCCCTTGACCGCCACCACCGTGCCCAGACCGAACGTGTCGTGGGTGACGCGGTCCCCGAGGGCCAGCGCGACCACCGGGCGCTCGGTGGCCCGCCGCGTCGCGAACCCGCTCGGCCCCTGCCCCGGCCGCCCGGGAACCGGCCGACGGGGTCATGGCGATCCCCGGCGCGCTCAGGCCGGACACCGACGCCGACGGTGTGGCCGGACCGGTGCGCTTCCACTGCACGTACTGCTCGGGGATCTCCTCCAGGAAGCGCGACGGCGGGTTGTACGCGGGCTGGCCCACGCGCTGCGCATCGTCGAGCGCGTCAGATACAGCCGCTCGCGGGCCCGGGTGATGCCCACGTAGGCCAGCCGCCGCTCCTCCTCCAGCTCCTTGGTCTGGCCGAGGGCGCGCATGTGCGGGAAGACGCCGTCCTCCAGGCCCGTGAGGAAGACGACGGGAACTCCAGGCCCTTGGCCGTGTGGAGGGTCATCAGCGTGATGACGCCGCCGCTCTCCCCGTTCTCGTCCTCGTCGGGGATCTGGTCGGAGTCGGCGACCAGGGCGACCTGTTCCAGGAAGTCGGCGAGCGTGCCGGGGCCCGCCTCCTCGCCGCGGTCCTGCTCGAATTCGAGGGCGACGGCGGCCAGTTCCTGGAGGTTCTCGATCCGGGTCTCGTCCTGCGGGTCGGTGGACGCCTGGAGTTCGGCGAGGTAGCCGGTGCGCTCCATCACCGCCTCCAGGATCGTCGCCGGGCCCGCCCGGACTCGACGACCGTGCGCAACTCCTCCATCAGCGTGTTGAACCGCTTCACCGCGTTCGCCGAGCGGGCGGCCATGCCGTACGCCTCGTCGACGCGGCGCAGCGCCTGCGGGAAGGAGATCCGCTCGCGCTGCGAGGGCGTCGATCATCGCCTCGGCGCGGTCGCCGATGCCGCGCTTGGGCACGTTCAGAATGCGGCGCAGCGGGACGGTGTCCTCGGGTTGGCCAGCACGCGCAGATACGCGAGGACGTCCCGGACCTCCTTGCGCTCGTAGAAGCGCACCCGCCGACGACCTTGTACGGCAGGCCGACGCGGATGAAGACCTCTTCGAAGACACGGGACTGGGCGTTCGTCCGGTAGAAGACGGCGACGTCGCCCGCCTTGGCGTCGCCCGCGTCGGTCAGCCGGTCGATCTCGTCGGCGACGAACTGCGCCTCGTCGTGCTCGGTGTCGGCGACGTAGCCGGTGATGGTGGCGCCCGCGCCGGCCTGCGTCCACAGGTTCTTCGGGCGGCGGTTCTCGTTGCGCTCGATGACCGCGTTGGCGGCGCTCAGGATGGTCTGCGTGGAGCGGTAGTTCTGCTCCAGCAGGATCGTCCTGGCCTGCGGGTAGTCCTCCTCGAACTGGAGGATGTTGCGGATCGTGGCGCCCCGGAACGCGTAGATCGACTGGTCGGCGTCGCCCACGACGCACAGCTCCGCGGGCGTGAAGTCCTCGGCCGCGGTGCCTACCAGCTCGCGCACCAGCGTGTACTGCGCGTGGTTGGTGTCCTGGTACTCGTCGACCAGGACGTGCCGGAAGCGGCGGCGGTAGTGCTCGGCGACGTCCGGGAACGCCTGGAGCAGGTGGACCGTCGTCATGATGATGTCGTCGAAGTCCAGCGCGTTCGCCTCGCGCAGCCGCGACTGGTACATCGCGTACGCCTCGGCGAGCGTCTTGTCGAAACCCTCGTTGGCCGTGCCCGCGAAGGTCTCCTCGTCGATCAGCTCGTTCTTCAGGTTGGAGACCTTGGCGCTGAAGGACTTGGGCGGGAAGCGCTTGGGGTCCAGGTCCAGATCCCGGCAGACCAGCGCCATCAGCCGCTTGGAGTCGGCCGCGTCGTAGATCGAGAACGACGAGGTGAAGCCGAGCTTCTTGGACTCCCGGCGCAGGATCCGCACGCACGCGCTGTGGAAGGTCGACACCCACATCGCGTTCGCCCGCGGGCCGACCAGTTCCTCCACCCGCTCCTTCATCTCGCCCGCGGCCTTGTTGGTGAAGGTGATCGCGAGGATCTGGCCGGGGTGGACGCCGCGCGCGCCGAGCAGGTACGCGATGCGGTGGGTGAGCACACGGGTCTTGCCCGAGCCCGCGCCCGCGACGATGAGCAGCGGCGAGCCGGTGTGCTCCACGGCCGCGCGCTGCTGCTCGTTGAGCCCCTCCAGCAGCGCCGCGGGGTCGGTGACGGGACGCGCGGCACCGTTGCGGTAGTACGCGTCGCGGTCCACCGGGGCGTCGTACGCGCCGGAGAACAGGTCGTGCGGCACCTCCTCCGGAGCGTGCTCCGGGTCCTCGGGCGGGGCGGGGCTCGCCGCCCGGGGCGT
Source organism: Streptomyces sp. M19 (assembly GCA_038070365.1). Classification (GTDB taxonomy): domain Bacteria; phylum Actinomycetota; class Actinomycetes; order Streptomycetales; family Streptomycetaceae; genus Streptomyces. Next base: position 3,747,820 of record JAMYWE010000001.1, read on the forward strand.
CGAGGTGCGCCAGGAAGTTGTCGTCAAAGAGGCTGCTCATCGTCAACCGAGTCTAGGCCGCCCCTGTGACACCGCGGGCCCGGACCGTCGACCCTCCCCTCGGGACCGCCAGGTCACGGAGTCGGCCACCTCCGCGGACCGGCAGGTCACGAAATGGTTGCGGGAAAACGGACACACCCTTCACAGGAGGCCCACGAGTTGGCTACCGTCCTGCGTCAGGCGGCTCGTATCCCCGCCGACGACCCACGTCGGCACGAGCGGCCTCCGCCGAATCAGGCTGCCGCGAACCGGCACGAACCACCGCGTATCGGTGGGCGCGTGCCGCGCCGCGGCCGCAGGAACCGGGGACCCGACCTCCCGCCGCCGTCATCGGCGTGGGAAGGGTTCAGCCCGGTGCCGCGCCCGTGCGCGGCGCCCGGCACGCATGACCCATGGGGTGAATCGGCCCGTGGGCGACCCGCGCGGTCGCCGTACGGACCGTAGGGCAGCCTTCCTCCCCGCCGCGCGGCGGGACCGCCGAACCCGACAGCTAACCCGGTAGGCGGTCCACGGAAGGAGCGCCTCCTTTGGCGTCGCACGCGTCACACCGCAAACCGCGGGCCCGGATGCTCGAAGCGTCCATGGGCCGCCGCGGGACCCGTACCGCCGTCGGGTTCACGGCCGCGGCCCTCGCCTCGGTCACCCTGCTGTCCCAGTCGGCCAACGCCGCCCCAAGGACGACAAGCCCTCCATCGAGGAGGTCAAGAAGCAGGTCGACTCGCTCTACCAGCAGGCCGAGGTCGCCACGCAGACGTACAACGGCGCCAAGGAGCGCACGGACAAGCAGCGCGTCAAGGTCGACCGGCTCCTCGACGTCGCCGCCCAGCACGCGGAGCGGCTCAACGAGGCCCGCCGCACGCTCGGTACGTACGCCGCCGCCCAGTACCGCGGCGGCGGCGCCATGGCGTCCAGCGCGACCCTGCTGTTCTCCGACAACCCGCAGGAGTTCTTCGACCAGTCGCATCTGCTGGACCGGCTCACCGGGCGGCAGAAGCAGGTCGTGGAGGACTTCCGCACGCAGCAGGCGAAGACCACCGAGCAGCGCGCGAAGGCGGGCGAGTCCCTCGCCTCGCTGACCGCCGCGCAGCGGCGGTTGAAGACCGAGAAGAAGACCGTCCAGGACAAGCTCACCAAGGCCCGGAGCTGCTGGGCAAGTTGACCGCCGAGGAGAAGAGGCGGCTCGCGGCGATCGAGAAGAAGAAGCGGGAGGAGGCGGAGCGGAAGGCCGAGGAACTCGCGGCGATCCAGCGCGAGCAGCAGCAACAGGCCGGGGCGGTTCGGAGTCCGGGTCCGGCGGCACCTCGTCCGGCTCGTACGCCACCAAGGCGGACAAGGCCATCGCGTTCGCGCGAGCGCAGCTCGGCAAGCCGTACGTGTGGGCGCCACCGGCCCCAACTCCTTCGACTGCTCAGGGCTCACGCAGGCCGCGTGGAAGGCGGCTGGGGTCTCCTGCCGCGTACCACCTGGGACCAGGTGGAGGTCGGCACCCGCGTCTCCACGACCGCTCTGCAACCGGGTGACCTGGTGTTCTTCTACGACGACATCAGCCATGTCGGGCTCTACGTCGGCGACGGGATGATGATCCACGCGCCGAAGCCGGGTGACGTGGTGAAGAAGGCGCCGATAACGGAGATGCCGATCTACGGCAGCGTGCGGCCCGCGTAGTGCCGCCGCGTGGCCGCCTCGGTGACCCGCGCCGCCCCGTACGCGTACGGGGGCGGCGCACGTACGCGTGCGTGGGGACCGGTCAGGTCCACAGGACCGCGATGAAGATGTTCGCGGTCGTCAGCGCGCCCACGACGCCCAGCGCGGCGGGCTCGACCTTCTCCTCGTCCCGCTTCACGTAGACCACGCCGAGGATCACGACCAGCAGGGCCAGCTTGATCGCGAGCTTGGTGTTGTTGAGGTCGTTGTCGTCGGCCTGGTTGAGACCGGCGAGGGCCAGACCGGTCACGAGCATGGTCAGCGCGCCGTGCAGCATGCCCTTGGTGATCCGCGCCTCGCCCGTCCGCAGGGCCGACATCTGGTTGAGGAAACCGCCGAGGAGAGCGGCGATCCCGATGATGTGCAGGCCGACGAACAGGTGGATCAGAGTGTCCATGGACGTGGAGCCTAGCCCTGGCCATACCACCCGCACGGAGCGGGTACCGCACCACTCACGGCATCGGTCACGCTCGCCCGGAAAGTCCCCGGCGCACCGCCCGCGAATCTGTCAGGTCCGGCGTGCGGGCGGCCGATTGCGGGCGCATGCGGACAGTCCCGCTCACCGTCCGCGCCGGACGGTGAGCGGCGCCTAACGTTCTGTGCGGGGCGGCGGTCCATGCGCTTTCCCTCCCTTGGTTCATGGACCGCCGTTCCCGTCCCATCCCGTCACGTCACGTCACGTCGGCACGCCATGTCCCTCGGCCGCCGCGCGTGCCAGGACCTCCGCCAGTTCCCGGCCCGGTTCCGGGTGGCGGCGATCACGCCCGACCAGCGGCGGGTGAGGTCGGTGCCGAAGACGACGGGGCGTCCGCGCACGTCGAGGACCACGCCGCCCGCCCGCGTGACCATCACCACGGCCGCGGCCAGGCCGACCAGGCGGTGGGGCCAGGTCGACCAGGCGGTGGGTGTCGGAACAGGCGTCCGCGGAGGCGTCCGTGGCGCCCTCCGCGACCAGGGCCGCCTCCAGGCGGGTGGTGGACAGGATCCGCACCCGGGCCGCGCGGGAGGCCGCCGCCCACCAGGCCGCGGCGGCGGGCGGGTTGGCGGTGTGGGGGCGGAGCATCGACAGGGCGGCGCCGGTCAGCTCGGCCGCGCTGACGTTGCCGCTGTGCGAGCCGCCGCGCAGCACGTTCGGCGCCCCGGCGACGACCGGCATGCCCACGGCCTTCGCCGCCTCGGCGGCCCGCCGGGTGGTGGGGAACTCGGCGACGGCCGCGCCCGCCTCCCATACCCGGGCGATCTCCTCGGCGCTCTCCACGTCATGGGCGAGCAGCCGGATCCGCCCGGCCCCGGCCTGTTCGCTGAGGTGGGCGGGCTCAGGGCGCGCTGCGGGATGCCGTCGGCGCGGTCCACGATCCGGTCCTCGATGAGCCGTTGGGCCTCCTCGGCGGTGGTCGAGTGGCCAACGCGCCCGAGCCGAACGGCGGGGCACGCCCGTGGCCTTGCCAGGCTACGAGGCGTAGTCCCTGAGCTTCCCGGTCTCCAAGGTGATTCCGACCGGGTCGGGGATCTCGACGGTGTCGCCGAACGGGAGCGACAGCCGCCGCTGGTACGCGCTGTCCTTGGGATCGCTGTAGACGACGACCTTGTCCGCGTCGCGGTCGACGAGAAGGTAGACGGGGATGCCCGCCCCGCGTAGCCGTCGCGCTTGTCCCGGCGGTCACGGCGGTCGGTGTCACGGTCGTGGGAGGTGACTTCGACGGTCATGAGGACGCCGTCTGGTTCGCACCAGTCCCCTGACCGACGAAGTGGTCCTCAGGTGCGAGCGCGCCATCCGCGATGGCACGCCCCTTGCGATATGTCTCGACCTTCAGCCCCTGCTCCGGGTACAGAGCCAGTTCAGGACGCTGCTGCATGCACTGTTTGAGGAGCCACATGACGATCGCTCCGTGAGTCCCGTCCGGCACGGGCTTGACCTCTAGCTTTCCGCTGACGAATTCGAGCTTCACGGTTTCCGGCGTGCTACGGGCCAGTTCCTCGAAGTCCTCGACGGGCATCTCGGGCGACCGGTGCGCGGTGCTGGGGTCATGGCTTCGCCTCCTCCCTCCATGGTGCCCCGATGCCGGGCGGCGCGTCCTGCAAGGTCATCAGCGGTTCCTCTCTGTCGTGCGGGCGGTGGCCCGCAGGTGGATGACGTGGCGCCGTACGGCGGCGGGTCCCGGGCCGCAGGGCGGGGCGCGACTCGCCGCGGCAGGTGCGGCACAGGCCGCCGGGCAGCGCCTCGGGTCGGCCCGGTACGCGGCATTCCGCGCACTCGGCGAGGGCCGCGCCCCGGGTCCGCACGCGCGCGGGCGGGCCGGTTCGGGCGGCATCTTGGCGATGAGACGTTTGCGGACCAACGCGCCGGGGCTGTGCACGCGTTCCGGCAGCCCGGCCGTGAGCGCGCCGAGCACTTGGGCCCGCGTCGCCCCAACGCCAGCCACTGGGCCGCCAGGCTCTCCAACGCTCCGCATTCGGCCGCCGACAGCGCCATACGGGCGTCGGCGCGGCCGAGTTCGGCCAGCACGTCGTACGCCTCGGAACGTGCCGCCGGTCGTCTCGACACCGGTCTGGGCGGGGTGTCGAGCGGAGCTGGTCGCTCCGCCGGCGGACTTCCCGACGCCACCGACCCCGACGACGGCCTTCCCCGTCCGGCTGAACCGAGGGTGCGGCCTCGCCCGCCGGAACGCCGTCCACCAGTCGTCGTCGCGGGCGGTCCGGGAGAAGTACGTCCGGGTCACCCAGCGCGTACCGGGGCTCTCGGCCCGCTCCCGTACGCGGCGCAGGTGTCCGGCGGTCGTGAGTGCCGCGAGCGCGGACAGGCAGGCCATCTGGCCGTAGTCGGGCAAGACCCTGGCGAGCGTCTTGCCGTCGATGGCCGCGCCCTCGGGAGCCGGTCGATGTACGCGGCGACGGCCGCCTCACGGCAGGGCAGATGCGCGAAGTCATCACGGCGGTGGCGGGCTTGGCCGGGTGCGCCGCGCTTCCCGAAACCGGGGCTGGCCATGGGATGTGCGGTGGGCGCCGGAGCGGCGCTAGAGTCTTGAGAAACCACGGATCGAGTCCTGTCGATCTAGTAGGTCAGACCCCGGTTGGTGTTGGCGCACCAGCCGGGGTTGTTCTTGCCGCAAACGCTAGAGGGATGCGACACGCCGTGGCAAGTCGGTCACGAAAAGTGATCAGCGCTGGTACTGGCGGGAGTTGGCAGGGCGGTTGGGAGGGTGGGCGGGTTGTACCAACCCACCTGTTCCTTACAAAGGGCTCGCATCTCGACGCCCGAATCCCGAAGTTCGGGTCGCGGGCCCGCACAGGGGACGGCGGTCCGTGCGCCTTCCTCCCTCGGCACACGGGCCGCCACTGTCACCGCGTCCGGCGGCTCCGCCCCGCACACACCCGCGCGCCCGGAATCCGGCACTCAGGAACGCGGAATCCGGGGCTCAGGAACTCCGGCCCGGCCGCCCGCACCCGCCGCCCGCGCCGCCCCGTCACGCCCGCCGCCGCCACCGCGTCCGCCGCATCTCGTCCACGGCCGCACGTACACGCAGTGACGGCTTCCGGCGCCCCGCACCACCGCCCGAAGCCCCACCGGTCACGATGGACCGCTTTCGCCAACTCCTCACGTGTCACCCGCTTTTCGCGCCACAGTTCGTTCCGGTCTCGCGGTACCGCCACGTCAGGGGCCACGGCGCGTTCTGCGTCACCACGACAACATCCCTGGCCGACGGCGAGTACGGACACGTTCCGTACTCGCATCGCTACTCCAGAACCCTAGGGCGTGACCAGCGATCTCTTAACCATGGACGGGAACACGGACGGGAAGTGCCGCCGCGCGCCGACCGGCGGTGGCGGCGTCACACCAGACGGCGTGCCGTGGCCCACCGCGTCAGCTCGTGGCGGTTGGAGAGTTGGAGCTTGCGCAGCTCCGCCGAGACATGGCTCTCGACGGTCTTCACCGAGATGAACAGCTGCTTGGCGATCTCCTTGTACGCGTAGCCGCGCGCGATCAGCCGCAGCACCTCGCGCTCGCGTTGGGTGAGGCGGTCCAGGTCCTCGTCCACGGGCGGGGCGTCGGTGGAGGCGAAGGCGTCGAGGACGAACCCGCCAGGCGCGGGGAGAAGACCGCGTCGCCCTCCGAGACCCGGAAGACGGCGTTGACCAGGTCGGTTCCGGTGATGGTCTTGGTGACGTAGCCGCGGGCGCCGCCCGGATGACGCCGATGACGTCCTCGGCGGCGTCGGAGACGGACAGGGCGAGGAACCGCACCGGACGTTCGGCGTCGCTCATCATGGCGGCGCTGCGGCGCAGCACCTCGACCCGCCGCCGCCGGGGAGGTGGACGTCGAGGAGGACGACCTCGGGGCGGGTGGCGGTGATGACGCTGACGGCCTGGTCGACGTCGGCCGCCTCGCCGACCACCTCCACGCCGGTGGTCTCCGTCTGGCCGATCTCGGCCTGGACGCCGGTACGGAACATGCGGTGGTCGTCGACGAGCACGACCCGCACGCGGCGCGGTGCGGCTGCTGCCTCGGGCTCGGTGCCTTCGCTCATGGCGCGTCCTTCTGCTGGTGCTGCGGGCGGGTGACTGGGGCTGTGGGGGTGGCGGTAGCGGTACGGGTGGTGGCGGTGGTGACCGGGGCCACCGGGCCGGGAGGGCGGTACTCACGAGGCGCGCTCCATCTCCAGCTCGACCTCCGTACCGCCGTCCGGCGCGGAACGCAGCCTGGCCGTACCGCCGTTGCGCTCCATCCGGCCGATGATCGACTCCCGGACGCCCATGCGGTCGTCGGGGACCGCGTCGAGGTCGAAGCCCGGCCCCGGTCCCGTACGGACAGGAAGACGCGCTCCCCTCGACCTCGGCGTAGACCTGCACGGGGCCGCCCTCGCCACCGTACTTGGCGGCGTTGACCATGGCCTCGCGGGCGGCCTGCATCTGCGCCCCAGCTTCTCGTCGAGCGGGCGGTCGCCGACCACCACGACCTCGATGGGGACGCCGTGGTGGTCCTCGACCTCGGCGGCGGCGGCCTTGACCGCCTCGGCGAGGGTGTCGGGCTCCTCGGCCTCGTCCTTGCCCCGGCCCTCGGGCCGGTAGAGCCAGGCGCGCAGCTCGCGTTCCTGGGCACGGGCGAGGCGGGCGACCTCGCGGGAGTCCTCGGCGTTGCGCTGGATGAGGGTGAGGGTGTGCAGGACGGAGTCGTGGACGTGGGCGGCGACCTCGGCGCGCTCCTGGGCGCGGATGCGCATCAGCCGCTCCTCGGAGAGGTCCTGGGTCATGCGCACCACGTACGGACCGGCGAGCAGCGCGATGCCGACGAGGACGGCGAGCGCGGCCTGGAGGACGGCGCCCAGGTGCCGGGCGGAGCCCTGGAGGACCACGATCCCGGTGACCCTGCGCCGACGAGCACCACCCCGCCGCCACGCGCGCGAGGGCAACACCCGCTTGCTGCGGCTGAGTTCGACCCACTGGGCGCGGCGGGCGTTGTCGGCCTGGCGCCAGACGAGGGCGACGCCGACGCCGATGAGCAGCAGGGGCCAGACGTAGCCGTTGAGGCGGCCGATCTGGACGTTCCCGGCGAAGACGGCGCCGCTGGCGAGCAGCGCCAGCAGGGCGAGCACCTGGCCGCGGTCCGGCTTGCGGGCCAGCCGCCGTCGCTTCCCGTCGGGCCGGGGACGGTCAGGGGCCGCTCCGCCCCGACGCCACCGACGCCGAGCGGCACCACGAACCAGAACAGGGCGTAGACCGCGGCGCCGAAGCCGTCGGCCATCAGCAGGGCAAGAAAGACGATCCGCACCCAGGACACCGGCAGCCCGAGATGTCCAGCGAGACCGCGCGCCACACCGCCGAGCAGTCGGCCCTCGGCGCTGCGGTACAGCTTGCGCGGGGCGGCTCGGCGGCGTTCGTCGGCGGGCGGCGGCGCTCATGAACCGATCGTCACACGCTCAGGCGCGGACGGGCATCAGGGTGACCCCTGATCGATCCCTGGGGGCGGAGACGTCCTGGCACCGCGCGTCACGAGCCGGAACCGGAAGTGGAACCGGACAGGCCCCGTTGCCGTCGTCCGTGGCCGAGTCCGACCCGGTACCGGCGTCGGCCCCGCGTCGGAGCCGGAGGAGGAGCCCGCGTCGGAGCCGGACGAGGAGCCCGGATCCGCCGAGGCGCCGGGCCCCGTCGTCGTCCAGTCGCTGGAACCGGAATCGACACCAGAACCGGTGTCGGTGCCGCTGTCGGCCCGGTCCCGGTCCCCGTGTCGTTTCCGGTTCCGGCGCTGGTCTCGCTGCTCGACTCCGTCGAGGGCCGGTTCCGGCGCCGTTGCCGATGAGGAGCCCGGCCCGGACGTTGTTGAAGACCGGCAGGTACTCGTCCCAGTCGTCGTACGGCGCCGACAGCCAGACCGCGTACTCCTCCTCGCCCTCCTTGCCCCAGCCGAGGTCGATGGCGCGCAGGTCGTGCGTCTCGCCCGTCCAGCTCATCTCCCAGATGGCCGCGTCCTGGCCGCGGAAGGTCGTGGGCTGCATGCGCATCCGGTTGTACTTGTCGACCTGCTTGCGGAAGTCCGACTCGACCTGCTTGAAGTGCGCGACGTGGTCGGCGCTCGCGAAGTCCAGCACGTCGATGCGCAGGAGGCCACCTCCGCGGGGTCGACGCACGCCACCTCGACGGACGAGTTGCGGCTGCACGTCCAGTCGCCCGGCACGGGATAGGAGATGTCGAAGTCCTTGTCGCGCTGGGTGACGTAGCCGTCGGGCACTGGCGGCGGCGAGTAACTGCCGCTGTCCGACGGCGTGCTGGGGACGCCTTCCCGCCGTGGCCCTGGTCGCCGGAATCGCGGTTCGCGCCCGCCAGATACAGCCCGACCGCGACCCCGGCGATCGCGACCACGACGCCCACGCTGCTCCACAGGACCGCCCGGCGGCTGCGGCGCGGCGCGAGCGGGGCAGCGGGGATCCCACGGCCGGGGTGTCACCGGAACCCGGCGGCCCGAACACGCCCGCGCGGTGGAGCCGCCCGCCGACCCGCCCTGGCCGCCCTGGCCGCCCTGGCCGCCCTGGCCGCCCTGGCCGCCCTGCCGGGGCTGGGGACGGCGGCCGACCGCTCGCCGACCGCCTGGGCCGCGGTGCCGCCCGTCCCGATCCCGTCCGGTACCCGTCCGAGGAGGAGTCCGACGGATACGGGTACGCGGACGGGGTCGGCGTCGCCGTCGAGCCCGGGGCGGGGTCGAGGCCGAGTTCACGGCCGGGTTCGCGACCGGGTCGGCGGCCGGGTCCGGGTACGGATACGAGTCGATGGCCGATTCGGGCACCGGCTCCGGCTCGCCCTCGGCGCCCGGAACAAGCGATTCCGCACCTGCCGCGCCCGCCGCCGCGCCCGCCGCCGCGCCCGCCGCCATTCCGCCGCCGCGCCCGGCGATGCCGTACCCGCCGCCGGGGTCCCGTCCGGCGCGGGCGTGACCAGCAGCGAGGTCTCCGCCTCGGCCTCCGGGTTGCGCAGCGCCTGCTCCACCGCCTCGGCCGAGGGCCGCTCCTCCGGCTCCTTGGCGAGCAGCGCCTCGATCAGCGCCGTCAGCGGCCCGGCGTTGACCGGCGGCTCCAGCGGGTCGATGGCGATCGCGTACCCGGTCTCGATCGCCGTGGCCTTGCGGAACGGCGGCCGTCCCTCCACCGCCTGGTACAGCGTCGCGCCCAGCGCCCACAGGTCCGAAGCCGGGCCGGGGCACGGCCCTTGACCCGCTCGGGGGCGATGAAGTCGATGGAGCCGACGACCTCGCCGGTCTTGGTCAGCGTCGAGGTGCCGGTGGCCATGGCGATGCCGAAGTCGGTGAGGACCACCCGGCCGTCCGGGCCGAGCAGCACGTTGCCGGGCTTGACGTCGCGGTGCAGCACCCGGCCGCGTGCGCGGCCCGCAGCGCGGCGATCATCGCGCGGCCTATGCGGGCGGCCTGCTGCGGCGAGAGGGCGCCGTCGTCCTGAGGACCTCGGCGAGGGTGGTGCCGGGCACGTACTCCATGACGATGCACGGCAGGCCCTCGTCGTCCACGACGTCGTGGACGATGATCACGTTCGGATGCCCGATCCGCGCGGCGCTGCGGGCCTCGCGGCGCGTGCGTTCGTACAGCGTGGTCATCTCGTCGTCGTGGAGGTGGTGCGGGACGTGCAACCGCTTGACGGCGACCTGCCGGCCGAGCAGTTCGTCCTGTGCGCGCCAGACCGTGCCCATGCCGCCGCGGCCGATCTGCTCGATCAGCCGGTACCTCCCGGCGACGAGCCGCCCTTCGTAAGCCACGCGCACCCTCCAGTGGGCCCGAACGCCGGTTTCCGGCGCCCCGGCATACGTTCGATGCGCAAACGATAGTCGCCACCCCTGACATGTGGATCTCAGGGAACGTCCAGGGTTTCCACCGATAGAACGTGGCCGGGCAAGGTTGACACGATGGGCGTCATGAGCGACGCACCCCTTGGCGGACGCGACGGACGCCGCCGCCGGTTCCCCGGCCCCGGCGGCGCGCCCGACCAGCGGTTCCGGCCGCCGCTGCGGCGCGGCCGCGACCAGAAGGTGATCTCGGGCGTGTGCGGCGGGCTGGGCCGCTACTGCGACCTGGATCCGGTGATCTTCCGGGTGGTGCTGGCGGTGCTCGGTGTCGCGGGCGGCCTCGGACTGATCGTGTACGGATTCTGCTGGCTGCTGGTCCCGCTCCAGGGCGAGCGGGACAACGAGGGCGCAAGCTGCTCTCGGGGCGGGTGGAGGGCCCGGCGCTGACGGCGGTGCTGTGCGCGCTGGTCGGCTGCGGGCTGTTCCTGTCGATGCTCAACAACGGCAGCGTGATGACGTTCTCGACCATGCTGGCGCTGGCGGCGGTCGGCGCCGGGTACTGGTCGCACCACCGCCACCTCGCGGAGAGCGAGGGCGAGGTGGACCCGGCGACGGCGCAGGCCGTCGCGGACGCGCCGCCCGAGGCGCAGGCCCCGCCCGCGCGCGGGATGCCGTCGTGGTGGCGGGACCCGGTCGTCAAGGACGGCACCACGGGCCACGTCGGCGCGGAGTCCGGCTACCTGTGGGGGCCCGACGACGGTACGGACCGCCCGCCGCCGGGCTCGGCCGCCGGGCGGCGGGACCGGGACGGCGGGCACGGGCCCGAGGCCGGGCACCGGGAGACCGGGCGCGGCAGGCTGGCCTTCGGGACGTTCCTGCTGGCCGCCCTCGCGGGCCTCGGCGGCGCCCGCGCGGCCTGGCACTCCCACCCGCTGGGCACCAGCCTGGAGATCGGGCTCGCCTGCGCGCTGGGCGTGCTCGGCCTGGGCATCCTGGTCAGCGGCTGGTTCGGGCGCACCGGCGGCGGGACGGTCACGCTGGCGCTGCTGGTGAGCGTGGCGCTGGCGGGCGCGGCGCTGCTGCCGAAGTCCGTCACCGCCGAGTGGGCGCGCCGCACCTGGACGCCCACGTCCGCCTCCGAGGTGCGCCCGGTTACGAGTTGGGCGCGGGCGCCGCCCGGCTGCGGCTGGACCGGGTGCCGCCACCGGCGAAGGGGCGGACGCTGTCCAGCCACGTCGAGGTCGGCGCCGGACGGCTGACCGTCGTCGTACCGCGGAACGTGACGGTCCGGCTCACCGTCGACGTCGGGCTCGGCGACATCCGGCTGCCCGGCGAGGACAGCGACGACATCGACATCTCGCCCGAGCAGCGGCGCGAGATCACCCTCGACCCGAGGGCGGGCACCCGGCGGGCGGCACGATCGCGCTGGATCTGGAGGTCGGTCTCGGCCAGGTGGAAGTGGAGCGGCGATGAAGCGGCACAGGTTCGAACCGGCCAGGCTCGTCACGGGACTCGTCGTCATCGGCGTGGCGGTGGCGTACGGGATGGACGCGGCGGGCGAGTGGGACATCAGGCCGCTGGTGCTGCTCCCGGTGCTCCCGCGGGGCTGTGCGTGGCGGGGTGGTGTCGCTGGCGGCGTACCGGGTGCGCCGGCGGCGGGCACGGCGCGCGGAGGGCCGACCGGGGTGAGGTCCGGGCGGGCGCGCCCGGGTCAGGCCCGCTGGCGCCGACCGCGCCGCCGGAACCGGGCGGCGGACAGGACCGCGTCCAGCGACGGCTTCGGCGTGCCCGCCAGCACCAGCGGCAGCCAGGCCACCAGATACACCAGGTCGTTGCCCAGGTAGTACGGCTCGGTCCGCCAACTGACCGTCAGCCACAGGCTCAGCGAGACGAGCGCCCGCCGAACGCGGCGAGCCGCCCCAGCAGCCCACCAACACCCCGGCCCCGCCGCCAGTTCACCGAAGGCGATGGCGTGGCCGACGCCCGAGGGTCCCGCAGGGCCAGGTCGACCAGCCCCGGGACGGCGGCGGAGTCACGCACGGTGGCCATCAGGGCGCCGACCGAGCCGGGGCCGGAGGCCGCGAAGAAGCCGGGGTGGCCAGCTTGTCGAGGCCCGCGTAGACGAACGTGACGCCGAGGAAGAGCCGCAGCGGCAGCAGCGCGTGGTGCCGGGCGACGTCCCGCACCCGCGCGCGGCGCCCGCGAGCGCCCCGTCCTGGGCGTACGAGCCTCCGTCCGGGGCGTCGCCGCCCCGCTCCGGGTACGGGCCCGGCCCGGCCCGTACGCGCCGTCCTCAGAGCCCTGGACGCCCTGCTCGGGCCCGTACCCGCCCTGCTCCGGACACGGGCCCCACGGGAGCCCGTAGCCACCCGGGCCGGGGACGTACCCGTCCCCGGCCCGTAGCCGCCCGTCGCCGGGCGCCGCGCGATTGCCGTGTGCCCCATGAGCCATGACCGACCGCCTCCGTCTCCCCTCGTGCCTCTCGCGGTCGGGTACGGACGCGGCCGGGAGAACACTCACTCCAGGACGTCGATCGGATAGCGGTTGGTCTCGGCGCCGGACGCGGTGACGACCTGCACCTCCACCCGTCCCGGCTCCACGTCGACCGGCACCGGCACGGTGAGCACGGTGTCGGTGGGGTTGGTGAACCCGCCGGAGACCGGCACGAGCGGCACGTGGACGTGCACCGGGCCGATCCGTACGACGGTCTCGGCGAGCCGGTCGGCGCTCGCCGCCCCGGCGGTACGAAGCCGTTGCCGCGGATCTCGATGTCGTCGCCGGTGCGGATGGGCGCGTCCACCTCGCCGAACCCCGCGTCCTCGGGCCGGACGCGGACCACGGACAGCACGCGCGGACGGCCGCCCTCCGCGTACTTCGCGGCGAGGTAGGTCACCACCGAGATCACCACCAACAGCGCGGGCGCCCACGGCAGATCGGGCAGCCGCTGCGGCTCGCGGGCCAGCCGGACCGCGCCGAAGACCAGCGCGACGGCGTTGACCAGCACGTACTGCACGTCGGCGAAGCTGCCGCGGCCGGAGTCGTCGGTCAGCAGGTCGGCGGCGCTCGGGCGCCGCGCGGGATCTTCTGGAGCCGCTGGGCCCGCACCCGCGCGGCCACCACCAGCCGCGCCAGCACGGCGGCCACGCAGGTCAGGGCGATCACGGTGAGCAGCCCGGGGCCCGGTCCAGGGCGAGCCCGTCGGTCAGCCGGGAGCGGTGCCGGGGTCCACGGCCAACTCGATCGCCAGGACCAGCACCGCGAAGGCGGCGAGCAGCAGCCACCCGGCGGCGACCGCGCGCGAGGTGGACAGCCGGTTGTCCTCGCCGACGAGCGGGGCGAGCGGGCCGCCGTTCTTCCGGTGCCGCCAGGCGGCGAGCGTCAGCAGCCCGCCGGACAGCAGCGCGGCGATCAGCCCCGCGGTGCGCGCCGCCGACCAGCCCGCGCCGATCGCGGTGGCCAACTGCCCGACCAGCAGCACGCCGACGGTCGCCCACACCACGTACAGGCCGCGCCGCCAGACCAGTTCCCGCCAGGCCAGCCGTTCCGCGCGCCCGCTCTCGGTGACCGTACGGGCCGCGCGGGTCAGCTCGTCCGAGACCCACTGCCGGGCGGCGCCGGGCGAGTGCGCGAGCGCCTCGGGCAGCCCTCCCCGGCGGCCAGCCGGTCGCGCAGCGCGGCGAACGCGCCGACCGCCGCGCGGTGGCCGCGCCGCGCGCAGTGCGGGCAGCCGCAGTTCTCGTGCGTGTGCGCCCGCGCCTCCTCCGGTGGCGCCTCGGCACCCGCCGTCGTGGCGTCTTCTTCCGCCGTCTCCACCGCCACGAGGGCTCTCCTGGTCGTGCTGTCGCGCTGTTCTTCGGTCGCTGTGCTGGAGTCGCTGCTCCTCGGCGCTGTTCCTCGGCCGCCCACCGGGCCCAACTGCCATGCCCCGTCAGGAATTGTGCCGCAACCCGGCCGGTGTCAGTTCAGCAGGTCCGGCTCGGCACGGGTGATCCGCTCGTACAGGGGTTGATAGTTGACCCACGCCACGAGATCGCTGCCGAGCTGCTCCCTGGTCCGTACGGCGTCCTCGCGCGCGATGGGCACCGGCGCGCCCGCGGCCCGCGCCGCCAGCTGCGTCCCGCAGGCCCGCTCCATCGCGATGAACCACCAGGCCGCCGCGTCGACCGAGTCGCCGACGGTCAGCAGCCCGTGCCCGCGCAGCACGACGGCCTTGTACGAGCCGAGGGTGGCCGCGATGGCGGCGGCCTCGGCCGCGTCCACGACCACGCCCGTGTACGCGTCGTGCACCGCGTGGTCCTCGAAGAACGCGCACGCGTCCTGCGTGATCGGCGCCAGCGGCTCGCCGAGCGCGGCCAGCGCCCGGCCGTGCGGGGAGTGGCAGTGCGCGACGGCGACGACGTCGGGCCGCGCCCGGTGCACCTGGGTGTGCACCGCGAACGCGGCCTGGTTCACGTGGTGGCGCCCTGGACGACCTGCCCGGCCTCGTTGGCCAGCACCAGCTCCCCAGCCGTCACATGGGCGAAGGGCACCCCGAACGGGTTGACCCAGAAACAGTCGGCGAACTCCGGATCCCGCGCGGTGACGTGCCCGGACACCCCGTCCTCGTACCCGAACCGCCCGAACACCCGCAGCGCGGCGGCCAGCCGCTCCTTGCGGTACCGCCGCTCGTCCTCGACACCCACGTGCCGCGGGGGCAGCGCGAAGCGCAACTGGTCGGTGGGTATCGGGTCGGGCATCGCGGGCACCCTCCATGGTCCTCCCGTACGGAACGGAAGCTACCGCCGGGTCCGCGCGGAGCCGGGGCCGTCACTCCCACTCGATGGTGCCGGGCGGCTTGCTGGTGATGTCCAGCACCACCCGGTTCACGTCGTCCACCTCGTTGGTGATGCGGGTCGAGATCCGCGACAGCACCTCGTACGGCAGCCGCGACCAGTCGGCCGTCATGGCGTCCTCGGAGGACACCGGGCGCAGCACGATGGGGTGGCCGTAGGTGCGGCCGTCGCCCTGGACGCCGACCGAGCGGACGTCGGCGAGGAGCACGACCGGGCACTGCCAGATGTCGCGGTCGAGCCCGGCGGCGGTCAGCTCCTCGCGGGCGATGGCGTCGGCCTCGCGGAGCAGGTCCAGCCGCTCGCGGGTGACCTCGCCGATGATGCGGATGCCGAGGCCGGGGCCGGGGAAGGGCTGGCGCTGGACGATCTCCTCGGGCAGGCCCAGCTCCTGGCCGACCATCCGGACCTCGTCCTTGAACAGCCGCCGCAACGGCTCGACCAGCTCGAACTCCAGGTCGTCCGGGAGGCCGCCGACGTTGTGGTGGGACTTGATGTTGGCGGTGCCGGTGCCGCCGCCGGACTCGACGACGTCCGGGTAGAGCGTGCCCTGGACGAGGAAGGCGACGTCCTCGCCCGCCGCGCCCGCCTCGGCGACCAGCTCCGCCTGCGCCTGCTCGAAGACCCGGATGAACTCACGGCCGATGATCTTGCGCTTCCGCTCGGGGTCGCTGACCCCGGCGAGCGCGCCGAGGAACCGCTCCTCGGCGTCGACGACCTTCAGCTGCACGCCGGTCGCGGCCACGAAGTCCTTCTCGACCTGCTCGGACTCGCCCTTGCGCATCAGCCCGTGGTCCACGTACACGCAGGTCAGCTGGGAGCCGATGGCCCGCTGGACGAGGGCGGCGGCGACGGCGGAGTCGACCCGCCGGACAGCCCGCAGATGGCGCGCTTGGTGCCGACCTGCTCGCGGATGGCGGCGACGGACTCCTCCACCACGTTGCTCGTGGTCCAGGTCGGCGCCAGGCCCGCGCCCCGGTACAGGAAGTGCTCCAGCACCTGCTGGCCGTGGGTGGAGTGCATGACCTCGGGGTGGTGCTGCACCCGTACAGCCTGCGCTCGTCGCACTCGAACGCGGCGACCGGCACCCCGTCGGTGGAGGCGGTGACGGTGAAGCCCTCGGGCGCCGCCGAGCAGGCGTCGCCGTGCGACATCCACACGGACTGCTCGGTCGGGGTGCCCTCGAAGAGCGTCGAGTCGGCCCTGGTGACGGCCAGCCGCGTGCGGCCGTACTCCCGGCGCCGTTGTTGTCGACCGTGCCGCCGAGCGCGAGGGCCATCAGCTGGAAGCCGTAGCACATCCCGAACACGGGGACGCCCGCCTCGAAGATGGCCCGGTCCAGGCTGGGGCGCCCTCGGCGTACACCGACGAGGGCCCCCGGAAGGATGATCGCCTTCGGCCGCTTGGCGAGGATCTCCGCCACCGGCATCGTGGACGGACGATCTCGCTGTACACCCGGGCCTCACGGACACGACGGGCGATGAGCTGTGCGTACTGCGCGCCGAAGTCGACGACCAGAACGGTGTCGGGGGCGGCAGCTGGGGTCGCTGATGGCACTTCGGCGGCCTTCCGGCGGTGGTACGTCAGGGTTGGACTTTCGATTCTAACGGGCCCATAATCACCGCATGTCCGCGCGCATGACCTTCGTCTTTACCTATGGCACCCGGCCCGTCCGGCTGCCATGGTCGTGCCGCGCGCACCACTGACACACGACCTATGAGGCGCCCCGGGCCGGATGGCCCGGGCGCTTTGTCGTTCGTTCCCCGGGCCGTCGGCCGGACGCACGGACCGAGAGACCAGGAGAGCCCGGCATGACCAGCACCCAGGACCAGCAGGACCGGCAGGAGCACGCGGCACCGGAGCAGGTGATCGCGGCCACACGCGAGCACATCGACGGACTCGACCGGCGGATCATCGCGCTCGTCCACGAACGCATGGAGCTGTCCGCCACCGTCCAGCGGACCCGGATGGCGTCCGGCGGGCGGCGGGTGCAGCTCGCCCGCGAGATGGAGATCCTCGACCGCTACCGCGAGGAGCTGGGCAAGCCCGGCACCGCGCTCGCGATGACGCTGCTGGAGCTGTGCCGGGGACGGGTCTGAGCCCCGGCGCCACGGGCCGGTACCACGGGCCACCGGGGCGTCTGATGGACGACGCCCTGGTGTTCGGGGCCATCACTCGTACGGAGCGTGACCGCGCCGGAAGCGGCTTCGTTGAGCCCGGTGGCCGCGCCAGCCAGGAGCGGTTCGGACACCGACATGCGTGGCGAGACCGCCGAAGCGATGAGACGTGGCCCCTTGTGGAGATGCGGGCGGCTCACGTCGTGGGACCTCGCTCCGGCGAGGCGACCGGTCAGCAGGGGACAGCAGCCCGGTCGCCATCCCAGGGCGGTCGGTTCCGGGGACGCCGGGACCGACCGTATCCGGTCGAAACGGTTGCGCCGGATGAGGCGCGTCGAGGACGATGCACAGAGAATCACGCGGCCGCTCACGTGCTCGTATCGGCCCTTCACGTGGGCCGATGTCCATCGCACCGCACCCTGTTCCACCCCGGTACCAGCGGCGCTCCCCGGCGCCGCTTCTCGGCACCGGCGCTGCCCTGACGCCGGTGCCGACCGCGAGGCCCGGGCACCGCTCACGCGGGTGCCCCGGGCCCTCGCCGACTCTGTTCCTTCGCGGGGCGGTCAGGACTTGGCGGGACCACCGGCACCGGCAGCACCGGGAGGCGCAGCGCGCCGAAGGCCGCCTCCGGGACCGCGGGGCTGCGCGGCGCCACCGGGGCCGTACGCCGGTACGGCTCGCCCTGGCCGGACGCGCGTCCTCCTCCCCGCGTTGGGCCACAGCGACATCGCCCGCTCCGCCTGCGCGGTGATGGTGAGGGACGGGTTGACGCCGAGGTTGGCCGAGACGGCGGCGCCGTCGACGACGTGGATCCCCGGGTACCCGTACAGCCGGTGGTAGGGGTCGATCACGCCGTGCTCGGCGTCGGCGCCGATGGGGCACCCGCCGAGGAAGTGGGCGGTGAGCGGCGCGCCGATCAACTCGCCGACGTTGGACCCGGCGAAGCCGTCGATGGACTCGGCGATCAGCCGCGCGGCCTCGGCGCCCTCGGGGATGAAGTCCGGGTTGGGCTCGCCGTGGCCCTGCCGCGCGGAGAGCAGCCCGCGCCCCAGGCCCTTGCGGATCCGGTACGTGGTCAGCGAGTTGTCGTGCGTCTGCATCACCAGGCCGATGATGGTGCGCTCCGACCAGCGCCGGTTGGACGCCGAGCGCAGGGCCAGCACCGGGTGCCGGACGTTGGCGCCGAGGAACTTCAGCCAGCGCGGGGCGCGCCCGGCGGGCACCTGGAGGACCGTCAGCAGGCCCATCGCGTTGGAGCCCCGGCCGTAGCGGACGGGCTCGATGTGCGTGGTGTCGTCGGGGTGGACGGACGAGGTGATCGCCACTCCGCGGGTGAAGTCCGGCGCTCCCCGGTCTTCGCCCGGTAGCGGCGGTCGGTGGTCTGCGCGCCCACCAGCGCCTCGGAGTTGGTCCGGGTCAGGGCGCCCAGCCGGTCCGAGATCCGGGGCAGCAGGCCCTTGTCGCGCATGGTGTGCAGCAGGGTCTGCGTGCCGTACGTACCGGCGGCCACGACGACCTGCCGGGCGCGCAGGACGCGCGGCTTGCCCTTGCGGCGGCGGTCGGTGGGGACGGTGGTGACCGCGTAGCCGCCGTCGCGGTGCTCGCAGAGGGCGACGACGGTGGTCATGGGGTGGACGGTCGCGCCCGCCCGCTCCGCGAGGTGGAGGTAGTTCTCGTTGAGCGTGTTCTTGGCGCCGTGGCGGCAGCCGGTCATGCACTCGCCGCACTCGGTGCACGCCTTGCGGGAGGGGCCCGCGCCGCCGAAGTACGGGTCGGCGACGGTCTCCCCGGCCGCGCCGACACCGTGCCCTCGGCGTCGTCGCCGTCGCCGAAGAAGACCCCGACCGGCGCCATGTGGAAGCTGTCCCCGGCGCCCATCCGCTCGGCCGCGGCCTTCAGGTGGGTGTCGGAGGGGTGACGGTCGGGTTCAGGCGGGCGCCGAGCATGCGCCGCGCCTGGTCGTAGTACGGCTCCAACTCCGCCTTCCAGTCGGTGATGTGGCCCCACTGGCGGTCGGCGAAGAAGGCGGCGGGCGGTACGTACAGGGTGTTGGCGTAGTTCAGCGAGCCGCCGCCGACCCCGCCCCGGCCAGCACCATCACCTTGCCGAGCAGGTGGATGCGCTGGATGCCGTAGAGCCCGAGGGCCGGGGCCCACAGGTAGTTGCGCAGGTCCCAGGAGTTCCTGGGCAGGGACTCGCGGGTGAAGCGGCGGCCCGCTTCGAGGACGCCGACGCGGTAGCCCTTCTCCGTCAGCCGCAGGGCGGAGACGGAGCCGCCGAAGCCCGAGCCGATGACGATCACGTCGTAGTCGTAGTCACCGTCGTGATCGTGGTCGCCGGCGCCGCCGTCCTGGTGGCCGTTTTGGGCAGACGTGTCCCGTGACACTGGGTACCTCCGGGGAAAAGTGCTGGTCAGCGCAGGCGCAGTGCCTTCATCGCGCGCAGGCTGCGGGTCATGAAGGCCGCGTATCCCTTGTCGTCCATGCCGAAGGACGGGGCGAGCGGGAGCAGCCGCTGGGCGGCCACCGTCTGGGCCTCGGTGAACTTCAGGATGCCCTCGGAGCCGTGGCGGCGGCCCAGGCCCGAGTCGCCCATGCCGCCGAGCGGCGCCTGGACGCTGCCGTAGGCGGAGGCGTAGCCCTCGTTGATGTTCACGGTGCCGCTGTGCAGCCGGGCCGCGAGGCGGGCGGCGCGGCGCGCGTCGCGGCTCCACACGCTGGCGTTGAGGCCGTACGGGGTGGCGTTGGCGCGCTCGACGGCCTCGTCGTCGTCCTGGAAGCGGTAGACGGAGACGACGGGTCCGAAGGTCTCCTCGGTGCACACGGCCATGGGCTGCTCGACGCCGTCGAGGATGGTGGGCTCGTAGAAGTAGGGGCCGATGTCGGGGCGGGCGCGCCCGCCCGCGAGGACCTTGGCGCCCTTGTCGCGGGCCTCGTCGACATGGCGTACGACCGCTTCGAGCTGGCGCTCGCCCGCGAGCGAGCCCATCTCGGCGCCGTAGGCGAGCGCGCTGCCGAGCCGCATCGCCCTGGTCCGCGCGACGAACCGCTCCAGGAAGGTGTCGGCGACCGACGCGTGGACGTAGATCCGCTCGATCGACTCGCACAGCTGGCCCGCCGAGGCGAAGCAGGCGCGCACCGCGCCCTCGGCGGCCTTCTCCACGTCGGCGTCGTCCAGTACCAACAGGGCGTTCTTGCCGCCGAGTTCGAGGGAGCAGCCGACCAGCCGGGCGGCGGCGCGCTGGGCGACGTCGCGGCCGGTGCGGGTGGAGCCGGTGAACGCCACGTAGTCGGCGTGCTCGACGACCGCCGGGCCGACCACCGGCCCTCGCCGATGACGACCTGCCACACCTCGGCGGGCAGCCCGGCCTCGATCAGCAGCTCGCGCGCCCACAGGGCGGTCAGCGCGGTCTCGGTGTCGGGCTTCATCACGACGGCGTTGCCCGCGGCGAAGGCGGGCAGCGAGTCCCCGGCGGACAGCGACAGCGGGTAGTTCCAGGGGACGATCATGCCGACGACGCCCTTGGGCTGGCGCAGCTCGGTGACCTTGGTCAGCACCGGTACGGCGCCGGTGTGGCCCTTCGGCCGCAGGTACGCGGGGCCCGGCGCCCGTAGTGCCGGGCGGTCAGCGCGACCTCCTGCAACTCCTCGTGCGCGTGCAGCCGGGTCTTGCCGGTCTCCAGCTGGATCAGGTCCAGCACCTCCTGCTGGCGCGAGAGCAGCAGGTCGTGGAAGCGCAGCAGGACGGCGGCGCGGCGGCGGGCGGGCACCCGGCCCAGGCCCGCTGCGCCTCGCGGGCCCGCGCGAAGGCGGTCTCGACGTCCTCGGGGTGGACTCGGGCAGCTCGGCCAGGACGTCCCCGGTGAACGGGTTGTGCCCGGCGGTACGGCCACTGCCCACGGCGCCGCGGGTGAGCCGGGCGACCAGTTCGGGCGTGACGACGTCGGCCGCGGTGCGGGAGCCCGACGCGGCCACGGGTTGCCCGTGTTCCCGGCGTTCCCGGCGTCCCCGGCGTCCGCGGGGTTCTCGGGGGCCGTTGCGCTGTCCTGGGAGTCCGTCATGCCGGTGAGGGTAAGCCCCGTACGGCCGGTTTGGGTACCCGACGGTAACCCCTCTTCACGACCCGCACACAAACGTGCCAGTGATGACTGGCACGATCCGCGCGCGGGCCGGGATCAGAGCTTGTCCCGCTGGATCTCCCAGTGCGCCACGACGTCCTCGAACAGCTTCTCCCGCCCTCGCGGCCCTGGCCGGCCGCGGGCATGTACACCGTCAACTGCCAGAGCACGTGCTGGTCGTTGACGTAGAAGCGCTGCATCGCGCAGTACGTGATGTCGCCCTCGTCGGCGCTGTAGCCGCGGTACTCCGTCGTCAGGTCGACGGCGGCCCTGCCCTGCTGCCGCACCTCCTGCCGCGCCTCGGGCCGCGCCTGCGACACCGTGCTCTCCGCACCCGCCTTGTAGTACGCGGCCGCCTGCTTCGCCGCGTCGGCCGCGTCCTTCGGGTGTGCTGGTACTCGCCGTCGCCCGTGCTGTTGTTCCCGCCGCCCGGCAGGACCCGCCGCAGGACGACGGTGTAGAAGTCGCTGGGGTCCCGGAAGGTCACGGACTGGTCGTCGTCGCTGTCGTCGTCGACGACCCGCGTGTACTCCTCCGGCACCCCGAGCGAGGACTGCACGACCTCCGGCTCCTCACGGACCGTCCAGCCGTCGGGCAGCCCGCCCGTGCTCGCGAAGGGCTTGGCGAAGACCAGCACCAGGACCGACGCCAGCACCACCGCCGCGCCGCCGAGGACCGCCTGCGCCCTGCGGTTCCGGTGCAGCACGGGCGGCACGAAGCGGTTGCCGCCGCCCGCGGCGCTCCCGTCCGGGCCGACGGCGAGCACGGTCGGCGACGGGGCGGCGGACTCGCCACGGCCTGGAGCGTCTCCCGTACCTCGGCCGCCGTCGGACGGGCCGCGGGCTCCTTGCGCAGCAACTGCATGATCAGCGTGCCCAGCGCGCCCGACCCCGCGAGGGCGTCTGCGGCTCGGCCGACAGGATCGCCTGGAGCGTGGCGGGCGTGTGCGAGCGGCGGAACGGCGACATGCCCTCCACCGCCGCGTACAGCACCACGCCCAGCGACCACAGGTCCGACTCGGGTCCGGGCGCTGCCCCAGCACCCGCTCGGGCGCGATGTACTCCGGGAGCCGACGAACCCGCCGGTCTCGGTCAGCCCCTGCTCGCCCTCGACCTGCGCGATGCCGAAGTCGGTGAGCACCACGCGGTCGTCGCGGCCGAGCAGCACGTTGTCCGGCTTGACGTCCCGGTGCAGCACGCCCGCCTCGTGCGCGGCCCGCAGCGCGCCCAGCACCGCCTGGCCGATCCTGGCCGCCTCGCGCGGGTCGAGCGTGCCCTCCGCCAGCCGGTCGCCGAGCGAGTGCCCGCGCACCAGCTCCATCACGATCCACGGGCGGCCGTCCTCCATGACCACGTCGTGAACGGTGACGACCGAGGGTGGTCGATCCGGGCGGCGGCGCGGGCCTCGCGCTCCATCCGCTGGTAGACGTTCCGCCGGTGGGACTCCGGCACGTTGTCGGGGACGCGCGGCTCCTTGACGGCGACATCGCGGTCCACGACCTGGTCGTGCGCCCGCCAGACGGTGCCCATGCCGCCGTGACCGAGGCGGGAGACCAACCGGTACCGGCCGCCGACCAGCCGCCCGGCGTCGGGGACCTGCGCGGGAGCGGGGACCTGCGCGGGAGCGGAGTCGGCGCGGGGCGGGGCCCGCGCCGACTCGTACGCGCCGCCGTACCGCGGGTCCGGCACCTGATGCCCGCCCGCGGCTGCGGCGGGCTGTGCGGCTGCGGCGGGCTGTGCGGCTGCGGCGGCGGGCTCGGGGCGTCGGACGCCGCGGCCGGGTCCCCGGTGGTCGAAGGTCATAGCTCGTGGGCTCGTTCGCCCGTCCCCGTCGTACGTCATGGCCCCATCATTACCCGCCCGGCCGCCGCCCCCGCCACTTCGTTCAGGGCTTCGCGGGGCCTCGTGACAAAGGCGTTGCGGCGAACGCCCATCCGCTCCAGGTCGCCACCCGGACCGTGACCACCGGCCCGTCGGGCGGGTGGTCGCGGTACTGGGGTACGCGCGGCACAGCAGCTCGATCGCGCGCGGCCGCTCGGCGCCGGTCTCGTGGATCTCGGCCCGGCCGTCCGCGCGGGCCCACCACAGGGCGGTCCAGTCGGCGGCGTAGTGGTCGGCGAGGACGGAGACCCGGGGTTCTGGAGCCGGTCGCCGTCGAGCGCGAAGGTGATGGGGACGACGTGCGGCACGCCGTGCGCGTCGGCGGTCGCCAGGCGGGCCACGGGCGAGGCCGCGAAGCGGGCCCGCGCCTCGGCGGCGGTGAGCTTCACCCGGTCCACGGTAGCGACGCGCGCGGCTCCGCCCACCGGAGTCCGGGGCGCCGTACGGCCGAGGGCGGGACCGGCACGCGCCGGTCCCGCCCTCGAAGATGCCGCCCGCGGCGGGGTCCACGGGCGGCGGTCGGGGTCAGCCGGTGACCTTCCAGGTGCGGGAGGAGGTCAGCAGCTTGCGGAGCGCGGGTCGCGCACCGCCTTCGTGGGGTCCGTGGCCTTCGCCGTCACGGCGTGCGTGGCGCCGTCCGCCGGAATGCCGAGGGTCGCGGCGCTCACCGTCGTCTCGCCGCGCGCCGAGGTGACCTCGGTGCCGTCGACGGTCCAGGTCACCGTGGCGCCCGCCGGGATGTCGACGGTGATCCGGGCGGAGCGGGCGAGCGCCGACTTCGTGCCGGTGGTGCTGGAGAGCGCCTTCGCGTGGCGGTAGAAGCCCGCGATCATCGCCTCGCGCCCGGGAGGTTGAACTCGCGGCCGAGCGTCCGCATGATCGAGTTCTCGGTGGGCCGGTACAGGCCCTGGGGTAGTAGCCGCTGCCCTCGTACGCGCCGACCGTGCCGCCGTCGGGCGACTCCTCGCCGATGAAGCGGTACCACTTCTGCTGCTGCTCGGTCATCTGGTCGGCGGTGAGCTTGGTGGAGTTGGGCTCGCCGGGCTCGTCGCCGGTGTACTCGCCGTACTCGTCGTAGGTGTACTCGTCGGCGAGGTGGCCCAGGAGTGGCCGGTCTCGTGGACCGCTATCTGGTCGGAGTCCGGGTGGCCCGCCGAGGCGGTGGCGATCCCGTCGTACCCCGCGGACCCGCTGGTGCTGTAGCCCGCGCCGCCGTACTTGGTGGAGTTGCCGAGGACCACCACGAGGTCGGCGTCCTGCGCCTTCTTGGCGTACGCGTCGACCTTGCCGGTGTCGACGCACAGCAGCCGCTCGACGTCGTCGCAGAAGAAGTGCGAGGCGAGCGCGGTGTTCCGCGTCACGTCCGCCGTGGGTCGCCGGAGACGCCCGAGTCGGCCGAGACGGCGTCCACGGCCCAGACGTTGAACAGGCTCTTGTACGAGGCGTACGGCTCGACCGCCGACATCTGCTCCCACTTGGAGCGCACGGCGGCGTGGAAGTCCTCCTGCTGGTCGGCGGTGTAGCCGTCGCCGACGAAGACGACGTCGAGCTTGTCGGCGACCGGGCCGTTCTCGACGATCGAGGTGACGTCGCCGTCGGCGGCGGCCTCGGCGGGCGACAGGGGATTGTCGGAGCGGGTGAGCCGGTCCGGGCCGCGGCCTGGACCCGGGTGTGGTGGGGGTGGCCGCCCGGACCGGTGAAGTACTCGACGTCGACCGTGGTCCCGGCGGCGCGGTCGGCGGCGCGGGCGCGGGGCGGCGGCCGAGGACGCGGGGTGGCGGTCAGGGCCAGCGCGGCGGCCACGGCGATGCCGCCCGCGGCGAGCGTTCCGCGCGCGGGCCTGCGTATGCGTCTTTGCACGGTGGGGCTCCCGAAGTCGACTGCATAAGCGTGGAGTTAAGCCGGATTAAGCTGGCGCTCAACGTAGGCGCTGCACAGGGTGTACGGCAATGGGGTTCGGGAAGTGGGGACCCTATGTCCGCTCGCGCGACCGCGGACACGGCGGGCCGGTACGGCGCACGCGCTCCCGTTCCCCGGCGTCCCGTGGCGGCTGGGCGGGCTCCGTCCCGCCGTGGCCCACGCGGCTCCGTCCCGTAGCGGCCAACCCGATCCCGCCGTGGCTCACCGGATCCCGTCGCGGCTCACCTGATCTCGTCGCGCACCAGCCCCAGCAGCCGGTCCAGCACCCGGCGGCCCCGGCCCGCACCCCGTCGTGCTCGAACTCGTCGGTCACCCAGGTACGCAGGCCGCGGATGGCGCGGGCGGTCTCCAGCGCGTGCGCGGTGTCCACGAACAGGTCGTCGTGGTAGACCGCCGCGGCCACCGGCACGGTGTTGCGGGCCAGCCGCTCCGGGTCGTACAGCGGGCCCCAGCCGGTGCGTTCGGCGAGCAGCTCGGCGGTACGGCGCAGCGGGCGCAGCGCGGCGTGCGTGTCGAGCATCCAGGGGTGGACGGTCTCGCCGGTGAGCGGCACCGGCCGTTCGTCCGCGAGGCCCGCGCGGCGTCGAACTCGGGGAACTCGGCGCGCGTCCGGTCCGCGGCCCAGCCGGTGGCCCGGCCGTCCTGCGCGTAGACCGACTCGTGCAGCAGCGTGTACAGCGGGCTGCCCGCGCGGGAGAGCACGGCGGCGACCTGCTCGCGGAACGCGTCGCCCAGCCGCGGCCCCTCGGGGTGGTGACGAACGGTTCCTCCAGGATGTGGTGGAGCCGGTGCGCGCCGTCGCCGGAGCCGAGCAGGATGCCGAGCTGCTGGAAGGCGGCGGGGTCAGCAGCGTGCCGTCGGTCAGCGTCTCCTCGCGCTCGGCCAGGTGCGCCACGACCCGGCGGACAGTGGCCACGTCGCCCGGGTAACGGTCGTAGTACGCCTGGCTCTTGCGCGCCATCCGCGGATACGCCGCCCGGTAGACCGCGTCCGCGTCGGCGGTCAGCGACGGCAGGCCGCCGGTGAGCAGCACCGTGTCGAGCCCTTCCGGCGCGTACGACAGGTACGTCACCGCGCAGAAGCCGCCGAAGCTCTGGCCCAGGACCGTCCAGGGCGGCCGCCGGTCAGCCGGTGCCGGACCAGCTCGCAGTCGCGGACGATGGAGTCGGCGCGGAAGTGGGCGAGGTAGGCGGCCTGTTCCTCGGGGTGCCGCGCAGCGGCAGGGTCTGCCGGTTCGCGGGCGTGGAGCGGCCGGTGCCGCGCTGGTCGAGGAGGAGCACCCGGTACTCGTCTAGGGCCCGATCCAGCCAGCCGGAGCGCCCCACCGGGCGGTCGGCGCCGAAGCCGGGGCCGCCCTGGAGGTAGAGCAGCCACGGCAGGCCCTCGCGGTCCCGGCCGCGAGCACCCGCGTCGGCGGCGCTCGTGGCCACCACCTCGCGCGCGTACAGCGTGATCTGCTCCCCATCGGGAACCGTATGGTCGAGGGGCGTGTCGAAGAAGTGATCGGTGAGGACGAGACCGGGCTGGCGGACGGTGTGCGTGGCGTCAGGTCCGGAATCGATCCGCTTCGACATCTTTCAATCCTCACGTAAATGGACTTAGCTCGGCGATTAACCTACCGCCGGGGAAGAAGAGGGCGCGGTGGCCGATCAGAGCACCGGAGGCGCACGCGTGGAGGGGCCGCCGAGGACATCGGCCGCCGGGTCCTCCGGATGCGCACGCAACAGGGCCTCACCCAGCGGCAGTTGGCCGAGCCCGCCTACACCGCCGCGTATGTCTCCACGCTGGAGTCCGGGCGCGTGCGGCCCTCCGAGGCGGCGCTGCGCCACCTCGCCGACCGGCTCGGGGTGAGCTACGAGGAGCTGGCCACCGGCCGTTCCCCGCAGGAGGCGACCCGGCTGCGCGCCCGCCTCACCGACGCCCGGTCCACCCTGACCACCGGCGACACCGCCGAGGCGGCGGCGGAGTTCACGGAGCTGCTGGCCGACGCGGAGCGGCTGGGGCTCGGCGAGGAGCGCGCGGGGCCCTGCTCGGGCTCGGCGACTGCGCGCTGGAGACCGGCGAACTCACCGTCGCCCGGGATCACTTCGAGGCTGCCGAGCGGCTGCTGGCCGACCAGCCGCTGCCGCGCCGGGTGCCCGCGATCCGGGGCCGCGCGGTGGCCCACCTGCTCGCGGGCGAGCTGCGCTACTCCTGCTACCTGCTGGAGAGCGCGGTGGACGAGCTGAACGCCTCCGGCCTGCACGACCCGAACGCGCTGGTGCTGCTCTACACCGCCTCCATCGCCCCTACATGGACATGGGCGCCCACGCCCGCGCGGCGCACGCCGCCGAACTGGCGCTCGCGCTCGCGCCCAGCGTCACCGACCCGGGCTGGTCGCCGGGATGCACCGCGGCGTCGCCAGGACGCTCATCGCCGAGGGCCGCACCGCCGAGGCCGACGCCTCGCTCGCCCGCGCGCAGGAGCTGTACGAGCAGTTGCGCATCCACACCGACCTCGCGCACTGCCACTGGATGCGCGGCTACGTCCACGCCCAGGACGGCAACCTGGAGCGGGCCGAGAGCGAACTGCGCACCGCGCGCGACATGCTCGCGTCAAGCGGGCGGCGCTGTTCACCGTGCAGGTCGAGGTGGAGCTGGCCGACGTGCTGCGGCGGCGCGGCCGGGCCGCGGAGGCGGAGGCGCTGCTGCGCCCGCTGGTCACGGCCCCACGGCGGGCGGCGGCCGGGGAGCGGACGGCGGCCCCTCGGCGTGCTCGGCCCGGCGGCCAGCGAACTGACCGCCGAGCGCGGCGCGGTCCACGCGGGCGGCGCGCACCGCCTGCTCGGCCTGATCGCCGAGGAGCGCGGCGCCGCCGAGCAGGCCGAGGAGCACTACTGCGCGGCGCTGTCGCTGCTGGAGCGCACCGGCGCCGCGGGGACCTGGCGGACCTGTGCCGACTGCTGGGCGACCTGCTGCGCCGGGAGGGGCGGGTGGAGGCGGCCCTGGACGCGTACCGCACGGGCTGGGCCACCGGGCGGCCCCGGTACGACGACGCTGGGCCCCGCGCCCGCCGAGCCCCCATGTGACATGTGAGATGCGCCCCATCGCCGAGGCCGCCCCGGCCGCGAACGCCCGCCGGTCCCTCCCGCGGGGCCGGACGGGCGATCCCGGGCGACACGGGCGGCTCGGAAGGACCGTCGCCCGCGCGCGGACAGACGACAGGCCGCCGCGTGTGGGGCGCGGCGGCCTGTGTCCGTAGGAATCGCACCAGCAGGATGGTGCGATGGGTTCCATCGTGCCGCGACGGGGCAGGCGAAAGAATCCCCTCGGGGCTGTGCTTACCCCGCCGACCGGAGGGTGCCCCGCCCGGTGGAGCGGATCGCTCCACTTTGTGACATGAATACGGCAGGCTGTCGGAACCGGGTGGTGCGTACGGAGATGCGTGCGAAGGAGAGGGCCGTAGGTGATCCGTGTTGCTGTGGTCGACGACGAACAGCTCGTACGGTCCGGGCTGCGCATGATCCTGGGTACCGCCGAGGACGTCGAGGTGGTCGCCGAGTGCTCCGGCGGCGAGGCGGTGGACGTGGTGCTGCGGGCCGCGGCGGACGTGGTGCTGCTCGACATCCGGATGCCGGGCACGGACGGGCTGACGGTCCTCGGCGGCTGCGCGCCGCGCCGCGCCCCGGCCGTCGCGATGCTCACGACGTTCGACGCGCAGGAGTACCTGGCGGCGGCGCTGCGCGCCGGGGCCGCCGGGTTCCTGCTCAGGACAGCGCCCGGAGCAACTGGTCCGCGCGGTGCGGACCCTCGCCGAGGGCGGCTGTGTGCTCGACCCCGGCGTCACCCGGGCGGTCATCGGCGGCTACCTCGCCTCGGAGGCCGAGACGGCCGCGTCGGCGGCCGTCGGCACGCTCACCCCGCGCGAACGGGAGGTGCTGGCGCTGCTCGGAGAGGGCCTGGCCAACCCGCAGATCGCCGACCGCATGGGCCTGGCACCCAGCACGGTCAAGGACCATGTGCGGGCCGTCCTGGGCAAGTTGGGCGGGCTCAACCGGGTCCAGGCGGCCATCGTCGCGGACCGGGCGGGCCTGGTCGCCGACCACCCGCCGACAGGCGGCCGTCGATGACCCTCACCCCGAAGGACCCCACGAGAGGCCCCATACCGGACCCCGCGCCGGACGAGGCACCGGACGAGGCACCGCACTCCGCGCCGGACCCGCGAGAACCGCCGCGCCGGACCCTCGGACGCGGCCCCACCGGACGACGCGGCCCCACCGGACGACGCGGCCCCACCGGACGACGCGGCCCCATCGGACGACGCACCGGACCCCGCGGACGTGGCGGCGGCCGGGGTCCGGGCGCCCGGCCCTCCCGACGGACCCGCCGAACGGTCGGCGAGCCCGGACCTGACCGGTCACGGCGGCTCCGCCCGGCCGGACCAGCCGGGCCGGTCCGAGCGGGCAGACCTGGACCGGCCGCGCGGCGAACCGCCGCGCGCCCGGCTGCTCGAACCACGGCTCGGCACCAGGTGCCGCCCGCACCGCCCGCTGGATGGCGCTGCTCTTCCCCGTCGCCCTCGCCGTCGGCGACGCGCTGCTGGTCAACGGGTCACCTTCGGCCTGGAGCTGAACGTCTCGCTCGTCGCGGCGGCCGTCCTGCCGCTGCGCCACCGCTTCCCGTTCCTGGTGTTCCTGGTCACGCTGCCCGGCATCCTCATCGGCTACGTCTGGTTCGCCCCGCTCATCGCGCTGTACACGGTGGCCCTGCGGCGCCCGCGCCCCGCGCTGCTGGTGGTCTCCGGACTGCTCATGGGCGCCGCCCACTTCGTACCGTGGCCGGTCTCGGACCTGGAGCCGACCGCGTACCGCGACAACGCGCTGACGCTCACCGAGTCCTTCATGAACGCCGTCGCGCCGATGGCGATCGGACTGCTCGTGCGCACCCGCCGCGAGCTGGCTTCCCGGCTCGACGAGCTGACCCGCAGCCGCCGCCACGCCGACCGGCTCATCGCCCAGCAGGTCCTGGCCGCCGAACGCGCCCGGCTGGCCCGCGAGATGCACGACGTGGTCGCCCACCAGGTCAGCCTGATCAGCCTCCAGGCCGGGGCGGTGCAGATCAGCGCCGAGGACGACCGGGCGCGCGAGGGCGCCCGGACCATCCGCGAGCTGTCCGTACGCACCCTGGACGAGCTGCGCCACATGGTGGGGATCCTGCGCGCGGCGGACGGCGACCCGGTGCAACTCGCGCCGCAGCAGCGGCTGGCCGACCTGCCGCGGCTGATCGAGGTGAGCGCGCTGGAGGTGGAGTACGAGACGCGCGTGCGCGACCGGGCCGAGGTGCGGCCGGAGGCCGTGGAGCGGGCCGCCTTCCGCGTCGTCCAGGAGGCGCTGACCAACGTCCGCAAGCACGCGCCGGGCGCCCGGGTCAGGATCCGGATCGAGGAGGCGGGAGCGGGGGCGGAGGAGACGGCGGAGGCCGCGGGAAGCGAACGGGCCGCGGGAAGCGAACGGGCGGCGGAGGCGGAACAGGCGGCGGGCACCGGCCGCAGGCTGTGCGTGGAGGTCCGCAACGGTCCGCCGGACGCGGCGGCCCCGGCCCGGGCTGCCCGGCGGCGGGCACGGTCTGGTCGGCCTGCGGGAGCGCGCGCAACTGCTGGGCGGAACGCTCGACGCGCACCCACGGACGACGGGGCTTCCTCGTACGGGCCGACTTCCCCGTCACGTCATGACGCGGGCGGGCCGTGTCAGGCGGACAGCGGACCGGCCGTCGGGTCGCCACCGGAGGAGGAGACGGACGCCGACGCGGATGCCGGGGCCGAAGCGGAAGCGGACGCCTCCGTCGCCGTGGCCAGATCCGGGTAGACGTCGAAGAGCCGGCGCACGCCGAGCGCCGCGAGCACACGATGCACATGCGAACCCTGAGGGGCGCCCTGCGCCGGAAGAATCAGCCGCAGCCGCCCCGAGCACGAACGCATCAGCCGCCGGGTCGCAATCAGCACACCGACCCCGCTGGAATCACAGAATTGGACCTCGGAAAGATCGAGGACCACACGGTGCCTGCCGTCCGCGACCGCTTCGTGCACATGCTGCCGGACAGCTGGCGAGGTGACCAGGTCCATGTCCCCGGAAACCCGCAGGACAGCCCATTCCCCGCTCAGCCTCCTCCACCTTCAATGTCACGCGCTCGAAGCCCTTCGCTCGCCGGCCAAACGGAACAGTTAATTCCTTGCGGCTGCCCATCCGCTCCCCATGAAACCCCGGGGACATAAGCCCACCGTCATGACCTTATGCCGAACGCGACCGCTTCGCCCCGGGAAACCGGCGCAAAGTGACTGCGGCAATACCATCTGCGGCCGGATCTCGGCGCACTTTGCCGCAAACAGGAGTGTTGTGGAACCCCGCCGCACTACATTCAATGTGAAGGTGGGCTTTGAGCCATGGCAGCTGACCGCACCGAACGGTTTCGGAGGACTCAGGGATGAGGGCAGCATGGTGAACGACGCACCGCCCGCTGGGACCGCATGATGCAGCAGCGGCTGGCCCGGGAGAGGCCGCGGCGCTGGGCGAGCTGTACGACCGCTTCGCCTCGCTGGTGCACAACCTCGCCTACCGCATCCTGGAGGACGAACGGGCCGCGGACCGCGTCACCCGCGAGGTCTTCGGCTACGTGTGGGAGAACCCCGACGCGTTCGACCCCAAGCAGGGCTCGCTGCGCTCCTGGATCGCGCTGCTCACCCACCGGCAGGCGGTGCAGCGGCTGCGCGAGGCCGAGGCGGAGTCGGTCGAGCACGGCGCGCGGACCACGCCGGAGGAGATCGAGGAGAGGATCCGCGACGCCTCCGTGGCCGCCCGCGCCGACTACATCGTCACCTCCATGCCCGCCCCGCTGCGCACCGCCCTGGAACTGGCCTACTTCGACCGCCGCGACTACCGCGAGGCCGCCGCCGCGCTCGGCGTCACCGAGGACGAGGCCAGGCGCCGCCTCCGGCTCGGCCTGCAACTGCTCTCCAGCGCCCACTCCCAGCCGCCGGGCACGCTCGCCCCACCCGGATACGGGCGGGCCCTGTGAGCGGTCCCGGCGGACCCGACCGGTACGGCGACGACCCCGACCACGCCGACCACCCCGACGACGCCGGTGGCTGGTCCGGGCCGCCCGGCACCCGGGCGCGCCCGACGCCCGCGGCGGCCCCGCCGGACGCCCGCGCATACCGGCACCGCGCCGCGCGGCCGAGGACAGCGGACACTGGCCTCGGGCGGCGAACGCGACCCCGCACAGCACGGCCCCGCACAGGACGAGGGCGCGACGGACCCGGCGCCCACGACGACGACGTACAGGACAAGGGTGCGCAGGACACGGCGAACGCGGTACCGCCCCAGGCACCGGGGCCCATGGTCATGCCCTCGCACGACGTGCTGAGGTCACTACTCGGCGCGTGGGCGCTGACGGCGTGCTCCGCCGAGGAGACCTCGGTCGTGGAGGCGCATCTCAACGACTGCACCAGTTGCGCCGAGGAGGCGCTGCGGCTGCGCGAGGCGGTGGGCCTGCTCCACGCCGAGCAGTCCTCGATCTCGACCCGCTGCTGCGCTCCCGGGTCCTGGAGGGCTGCCTGGGCCGCCGCCCGCGCGCATCCCCGTACCGGTCTGGGCCGGGGCGTACGACGCGGAGGCGGCCCGGCTCGACGCGCTGCTGCGCGACATGGGCCAGTCCGAGTGGCGGGCGCCGGTGCGGCTGAAGTGGTTCGACGGGGAGCACTTCGTCACCCGCGACACCACGGTCGCCGGGGTCATCGGCCATCTCGTGGCGGTGGACGGCCTCATCGCCACCACCCTGGGCCTGCCCGACCCGCTCGGCCCGGCGGCGCCCACCTCCCCGGAGGACCGTACGGAGGCGTACTGGGACGCGGGGTTCGGCGAGCCGCCGCCGGGGCCGGTCCGCCCGGAGCGGTGCGCGAACCGTGGCGCGAGCAGGCCACGCACTGGTCCGCACCGTCTCGTTCGCGGGCCGCGGGATCTCCGAACTCACCGTGCCGCAGGGCCGCTTCGACCTCGCGCTGCGCGACGCCTTCCTCGACCGCGCCTTCGAGTGCTGGGTGCACGCCGGGGACATCGCCGAGGCCGTCGACTACCCGTACGAGCCGCCGGCCGCCGGTCACCTGAAGCCGATGATCGACCTGTGCGCCCGGCTGCTGCCCACGGCGCTCGCCGAGCGCCGCCGCGCGGCCTGGCGAGCCCGCCCCGCTACCTGGGAGTGGCGGGCAGGCCCGGCCGGACGCTCCATCTGGAGGTCGAGGGCAGCGGCCACTGGTACATCGCGCTCGACTCGCCCGCAGCCGTCGCCTCCCCGGAGGAGGCGGTGGCCCACATCGCCCTGGACCGCGAGGCGTTCTACCAGCTCGCGGCCGGACACGTGCCGCCCCAGGAGGCCGCGGCGGGTCAGCTCGGCGACGCGGACGCCATCCGCGACGTGCTCTACGCCACGGCCTCCTGTCCCGGCTCTGACGCGCCGGGGCGCGCCAGCCCCGGGCCTCAAGGGCCCCGAGGGCTTTGGCGGCGTCAGGCGAAGACGACCGTGCGGTGGCCGTTGAGCAGCACGCGGTGCTCGCTGTGCCAGGTGACCGCCCGCGCCAGCGCCCGGCACTCCACGTCACGCCCGACGCCGACCAGTTGCTCCGGGTGAGCCCGTGGCCGACGCGCTCGACCTCCTGCTCGATGATCGGGCCCTCGTCGAGGTCGGCCGTCACGTAGTGCGCGGTGGCGCCGATGAGCTTCACACCGCGGGCGTGCGCCTGGTGGTACGGCTTGGCGCCCTTGAAGCTCGGCAGGAACGAGTGGTGGATGTTGATGATCCGGCCCGCCAGCGCCTTGCACAGGTCGTCGGAGAGCACCTGCATGTAGCGGGCGAGGACGACCAGCTCCACGCCCTCCTCGCGGACCAGCGCCAGGAGTTCGGCCTCCGCGTCGGCCTTGGTCGCGGCGGTGATCGGGATGTGCCGGAAGGGCACCTGGTAGGACCCGGCCAGCTCGGCGAAGTCGGTGTGGTTGGAGACCACGGCCGCGATCTCGACGGGCAGCGCCCCGATCCGGGCCCGGAAGAGCAGGTCGTTGAGGCAGTGGCCGAAGCGGCTGACCATCAGCAGCACGCGCATCTTGTGCTCGGCCGGGTGGATCTGCCAGTCCATGTGGAAGGTCTCGCCGACCGCGGCGAAGCTGGCCCGCAGGTCGGCGAGGTGCTGGGCCGGGGCCTCCGACCGGAAGTGGACCCGCATGAAGAAGAGCCCGGTGTCGCGGTCGCCGAACTGCTGGCTGTCCTCGATGTTGCAGCCGGTCATGAACAGGAAGCTGGACACGGCGTGCACGATGCCCTGTTTGTCCGGGCAGGACAGCGTCAGGATGTACTGCGACTGTTGTGGCGACTCGCTCATGACTCCATAGCGTCGCACACCCCGCCCGACACGACCGCCCCGGTCAGGGCACCGGAGCGGCGGGGCGGGAGGGCCGACGGAGAGCCGCCCGGCCTAGACCGCCCGCGTCATGATCGACAGCACTTCCAGGGTGCGCGGCGGGATGTCCGGGTCCTCGCCGTCGTTGGTCGCCAGCCGTACGTGCGCGTCCGCGCGGCGCGCACGGCCTCGGGCCAGGCGTGGTGCTCCAGGTACGCGGCGACCTGGGCGTCCGCGCCGACCTGGTGCATGATCCGCAGGACGCGCAGCACGGCGACGTCGACGAGCGCCGCCTCCTGGGAGTCGCGGAAGATCGTCCCCACGTACTTCTCGGCGGACCAGTTGTCGAGCCAGGTGTCCTCGACCAACCGGTAGACGGCATCGGTGACATCCCCGTATCCGTCCTGACCGGCCAGCCAGCAGTCGCGCTGGAACGCGGGGTCGGAGAGCATGTGGAGCGCGGATCGCACGTTGGTGCGCCAGCGCCACCACGGCATGTCATTGAACGGCATGTCACCCATGGTGGTCGAGCGACGGGGGCGACGGGAAGACCTCTCCGAACCTTGCACAACAATCGATCGTACGTTCTTCACAGACGGTGATGCACGGTCCCCGGTGTTCACCTCTCCGTCACCGACCGTTGAATCCCGGAGCTGTCGCGTTCCGTCCGGGGTGAGGCTCGGGTGCCATGACCGGTTGGCGCCGCATCCCCGTCCGCCGAACCTCCGTCCGCCGCGACCCCGTCCGTCACGACCCAGTCCGCCGCGGCCCCGGCGACGCCGAGCCGCGACCGCCGTCTGGTGCGCGGCGGCGCTCGCCGCGCTCCCGGCGACCGGCTGCGGCGCGCTCCCGGGTCCTCGTCCGGCTCCGGGACGGCCCGATCACCGTGATGACCTGGGCGCCGCAGGGCACCAGGCGACCAACATGGCGGGCATGCCCGCCATGGCGCAGGCGTACGCCCGCTGGGTCAACGACACCGGCGGCATCCACGGCCGGAAGCTGAGGGTCCTCACCTGCGACGAGCACAACGACTCGGTGCGGGTGGCCCGCTGCGCCCGCCGCGCCGCCGACGAGCACGTGGTGGCGGTGGTGGGCTCGTACAGCCAGTGGGGCCGGTCGTTCATCTCGGCGCTGGAGGGCGCGGGCATCCCCTACATCGGCGGGTACGGCCTCTCCGAGGAGGAGTTCGACTCCCCGTACTCCTACCCGGTCAACGGCGGCCAGGCGGCGCTGCTGGCGGGCAACGGGCGGCAGTTGGCCGCCGTGTGCCACGGCGTCTCGCTCGTCCGGCCGGACACCGTCACCGGCGACGACCTGCCCGGCCTGCTCGACGCGGGCCTCGCCGAGGCGGCCGGGGCGGGCCGTCGACGTCCGCGCGCCCGAGGACGCCAGCGACTACACGGGCCAGGCGCGGCGGGCCCTTGAGGCGGCGATCACCGAGGACACCGGGCACAGCGAGCACACGGAGAACGGCGACGGGCCGTACGCCTCCCCGGACGGCGCGTGCGTCACCGCGGCCCTCGGCAACCGCACGAGCACGTTCTTCGACTCCTTCCGGCGGGTGGCCGACGATGGCGCGAAGGTGCGGACGGCCTCGGTCCTCGGCAGCGTCCGGCAGTCCCTGGTGGACGCCACCGGAGGCCGCCGGAGCCCGCTGGAGGGCGCGTACGTCACCGGCTGGTACCCACCGGCCGACGACCCGCACTGGGGCCCGATGAACGAGGTCGTCAAGAAGTACGCGTTCGACGACAACCGGGTGGACCCCGCCGACCCCGGCACCCAGACCACCTGGATCGCCTACACCGTGCTGCGCTCGGTCCTCACGGCGCTGGACCCCGACCGGATCAGCGCCGCCTCCGTGCACCGCGAACTCGACAGCGGCCACCGGGTCGACACCGGCGGGCTGACGCCGCCGCTGCGCTGGCGCCTGAAGGACATGCTGACGGTGGAGGGCTATCCGCGGATCGTGAACGCGCACGTCACCTTCCAGGTGGTGCGCGACGGCCAACTGGTCGGCGTCCGGGACGGGTTCGTGGACATCGCGCGCACGCTGGAGAGCTACGACGCGGACGGCTGAGCGCGGGGACAGCTGAGCGGGCGGGGGTCCGCGTGGACGGCTGGGCGGGGCGCGGCAGGCGCCCGCCGCTCGCCTACAGCTGCGTGTACTCGCGCTTGGTCAGGCCGTACTTCGTGGCGATCGGGTTCCACAGCTCCGACGCCTTCTTCTTCGACGTCGTCGCCTCGCCGCTGGATTTCTCGGCCTCGGCGACCGCGTGGGTGCGCTTCGCCTTCCCCTTGTGGCAGCCCTTCTTGCCCGCGGCCTGGTCGGCCCAGGTCGCGTAGTGGCTGTCGGCGGCGGCCGACGCCTGCCACGCCTTGGTGAGCGAGTCGGTCAGCTGCGTGTTGCCCGGCAGCTTGTCCAGGGTGAGCTGGCCGAGGTCGGTGACGAGGTCGTTGCGCTGCTGGGCGGCGGTCCGCAGGTTCTTCGCCGCTTCCTTGAGGTTCTTGCAGCCCTTGATGGACTCGACGGCGTTGATCACCGACGTGCGGCTGCTGTTGCTCGTCGCGAGCAGCGTGTTCAGCGACTTCGCCTGCGGCTCGGCGGGGTCCGGCGCGGCGGACTTCGTGCCCTCGTCCGCGCTCTGCGACGCCTCCGCCGACGTGCCCTTCTTGTCGCCGCCGTCGTCGCCCGAGCTGAGCACCGCGCCCGCGGCGAGCCCCGCGACGGCGCAGCACGCCACCACGATGCCGATCACCACGCCGCGCGAGGGCCGCGCCGCGGCCGGTCCGCGCGGACGTCGCCGGGTCCGTCCGGCCCGTACGGGCCCTGGCCGCCGGGCATCCGCTGGGCGGGCGGCGGGCCGGGCTCCTGGAACGCGGGCAACTGCTGGGTGGAGTCCGCCCCTTGGACACCCGCCTGGGCACCCGCCTGGGCACCCGCCTGGCCGCCGTCGGCGCGGAACAGCCCGTCGAACTCGGCGGGCGGGCGGCGGTCCTCCGGGCGGCCCGGCCTTATGGCGTACGGGGCACCGGGCGGGGCGCGGGCTGCCGCTGCCCGGCCGCCTGCGGGGCGGACCGGCGGCCGGGATCGGGCCCGGCAGCACCTGGGTCTCCTCGGCGGCGTTCGCGGGCGGACGGCGGCGACGGCCGTGGCCGGGCCTCTCCGCCGCGCCGCCCTGGTCCCCGGCCGCGGGGACGGGGAGCCATGGGCACGGCGCCCGGCGCGCACCGGCCGCAGCATGGTGGTGGACTCCGCCTCCGACTCGCGCTGGGCGCCCGGCGGCAGGTTCTCCGGCGGCAGCGGCGAGGCCCCGCCCGCGGATCCCGCGCCGGGGAACGGCGGGATGAACTGGGTCGCCTCGGCGTCCGGGACCGCGCCGCCGGGGCGGCGGGCGGCGGCCGTGCGGCGACGGCGGCGGCTCGGGCGGCATCTGCGGGGCCTGCGGGGCATCTGCGGCGCGGGCGGCAGCGGCGGCGCTCCGGGCGGCGGAGTCTGCGCGCGCAGCACCCGCGTCTCGTCGCCCCCGCGGAAGGCGTGCCGTACGGCGCGTCGGAAGCGGCGCCGAAACCGGCTCCGTGGCTCGCTCCGGGGCCCGGCTGGGCGTCGGTGAGCGGCGGAAGCATCCGGGTCTCCTCGGCGGCCGACGCGTCCGCGTACGGCGGCAGCGGTGCGCCCTGCGACGGCGGTCCCACATCTCCGGCGCCGGACCGCCCGGCGACCCGTACGCGGGTGCTCCGTCCGGCGATCCGTACGGCTGTGCTCCGTCCTGCGACCCGTACGCCGGGGCCTGTCCGGGCCCTCCGGCGGCAGCGCCGTCGATCGCGGCGCGCTCTGCGGACCCCAGGGGTCGCCCCATGCCTGGCCGCCCGCCGGACCCGACTGCGGCCGGTCCGGGGCCACTGGTCCCCTGACCCTGAGCGGGCAGAACGATGCCCTCGCGCGGCTGCGGGGCTGTGGGGCGGGACCGCGGGTATACCCGGCTCGTTCCCCTGTCCGCTCTGCGTCACCGGGACTCCTAGGTCTGCGAACGTACGGAATCCCGGCTCACGCTACCGGTTCACGGCACCCCCGGTGCCCACGGAAGCCCCGCCCCAGTGACACCCCCACCTCGTCGGTTCCCCGGTGGCATGAACGTTCAGGCGGCATGCACCTCCAGCCTGGCCCCGAACTCGCGCACCACCGGCTCGTCGCGGAAGGGCTCCAGCCGCTGCTGGAAGTCGTCCAGGTACTCCGAGCCGCGGTTGGAGCGGAGCTTGGCCAGCAGCTCCACCGCGCGCGTGCCGGTGTGGCACGCCTCCTCCACGTCGCGCTGCTGGACCTGCGCCGTGGCCAGCAGCAACAGCCCGATCGCCCGCCGCCGCACCCGTCCCTCGGGTGCCCGGCGAGCGCTTCCTCGGCCCGCCGCCTGGCGGCTCGGCCTGCCCAGGTCCCGGTGGCAGTGGGCCAGTTCGTCCGCGAGATACGCGCCGTCGAAGTGGAGGATCCACTTCGGGTCGTCGCCGGTCTCCCCGCCGCTGCCGCTGCCGTCCGCGCGCTCCAGCATCTCGATCGCACGGCCGCCCGCCGCGTCGCTGGCGCGGGCGTCGCCGAGCAGCGCGTGCCCGCGCGCCTCCGCGGCGAGGAACATCGACAGCACGCGCGGCGGACCTGCCCCGCGCGCCCTCCTGGGCGGCCTTCGCCAACTGGGCGATCTCGCGCGGGTTTCCCAGCTGCGCCGCGAGATGGCTCATGCTCGCGGCGAGCACGTACCCCGTACCCGCGGTCGTCGGCGGCCTGCGCCAGCCGCAGCGCCTGGATGTAGTAGCGCTGGGCGAGCCCCGGCTGGCCGGTGTCGATGGCCATGTACCCGGCCAGCTCGGTCAGTCGGGCCACGGCGGCGAACAGCTCGCGTCCCACGGAGTCGTGGTACGAGCCCGCCAGCAGCCCGGAGACGACGCTGTTGAGGTAGTGCACCACCACCGGGCGCACATGCCCACTGCCGTACCGGTGGTCCAGCTCCACCAGCGCCTCGGTCGTGGCGCGCACCGCGGCCACGTCCGACAGGCCACGCGCGCGCCCGCGTGGCGGGCCACCTGCACGTCGGCGCCGGTGATCAGCCAGTCGCGGCTGGGCTCGACGAGCGCGGAGGCCGCGACCGTGGAGCCGCTGAGGAAGTCGCGCCTGCCGACGTCGCTGCGCCACAGCTCGCAGACCTGCTCGATGGCGCCGAGGACGGTCGGCGAGAACTGGAGGCCGACGCCCGAGGCGAGGTTCTTGCCGTTGGCCATGCCGATCTCGTCGATCGTGACCGTCCGGCCGAGTTTGCGTCCGAGGGCCTCGGCGATGATGCCCGGGGCCCGCCCGCGTGGCTGCTGTCCGCGCAGCCAGCGGGCTACCGATGTCTTGTCGTACCGCAGATCGAGGCCGTGCTCGGCGCCGCACATGTTGACCCGGCGCGCGAGGCCGGCGTTGGAGCAGCCGGCTTCCTGGATGAGCGCCTGGAGCCGTTCGTTCGGCTGTCGCGCCACAAGCGGCCTAGCGGCCATGGCTGTACCCCTGGTGACTGCTGGTGCGTTCACGGCGAACGCCGTCCCTATTGATCACTTCCCGCAGAAATCGCAGGCATCCGGACAATGCGTTACTTTGCCCTGCATTGACCGCATCGTGCGTGGTGCGTCGTGCGGCGTTGGGCGTTCACGGGGACTCCGGGCGGCCCGTACCGCGACCCGCGCCGGACCCGCGCCACCGGGGCCGCGTCACGTCCCGTGCGTCACGCACGCGACACGGCCACCGGACACTCGTACGCCGTTACGCATGGTGGCTACCCGTTCACAGAGCCGCAACAGCCCACGCGCCCCCGGCCGTGCTCCCATGCGCCCCGTATGCCGAGAAAATGGAGTGGGCGCGCGCGGTCAGCGAGCCGTAACCCTTAATCACACCGGAAGTTGAGTTGAGCGTGGAAGAGACCATGGACGTCACAGGAACACCACAGATCCCCAGCAGCGCGACGAGCGGCTCCGCGAGACCGCGGCGCGATACGCGGAAGAACGGCACTGGGACGTGTTCCCCGGCACCTGGCTCGACCCAGTGGAGGGCGGCGAGCGCTGCTCCTGCGGCGGCGGCGCCGACTGCCCGCCCCGGCGCCCACCCGCGGGCGACGACTGGCCGAGCCAGGCGACCGGCAGCGGGGCCACCGCCCGCAAGCTGTGGACCGCGACGCCCCGCGCCTCGGTCCTGCTGCCGACGGGCCGTACCTTCGACGCCCTGGACGTGCCCGAGAGCGCGGGTTTCCTCGCGCTCGCCCGCATGGAGCGAATGTCCGTCGAGCTGGGGCCCATCGTCCTCACCCCGGACCGCCGGATGCTCTTCTTCGTGCTGCCGGGAGCCGCGCCCAAGGTGCCCGACCTGCTGCGCAAGCTCGGCTGGCTGCCGTCGTCGCTGGACCTGACGGCGCGCGGCGAGGGCGACTACGTGATCGCGCCGCCGACCCGCGTCGGCGCCCGCGGCGCGGCGCAGTGGCCCGCAAGCCCACCGCCGCCAACCGGTGGCTGCCCGACGCCGACGCGTTGCTCAGCGCCCTGGCCTACGCCTGCGGCCGGGACCGCGGGCGCTGATCCCCACCAGGGCCGCCGCCTGACCGCCCGAGGGGCCGGACCGCACGGTCCGGGCCTCGCCGTCCGCGACCGCCCGTATGGTGGCCCGGGACGGGGCGCGGCGCGGCGCCCGACGGGCGGCGAGAGGCGGCGGGACGTGGCGAACGAGGACACCGAGGGCAGCGCGGGCGGTGCCCGGACGGCCCCAAGTCCGGTGCCGGGAACGGCGATCCGGCGGACGGGCGGCCCCGGCGGTCCTGGTGCGGTCACTGTGGAAGCGCTTCGGCGAGCAGGTCGCGGTCGCCGGTGTCGACCTGGAGCTGCCCGCGGGCCGGTTCATCGGGCTGGTCGGCCCCAACGGCGCGGGCAAGACCACCACCCTGTCCATGATCACGGGGCTGCTGCGGCCCGACTCCGGCACGGTGGAGGTCGGCGGCCACGACGTCTGGCGCGACCCGGTCGAGGTCAAGGCCCGCATCGGCGTCCTGCCCGAGGGGCTGCGGCTGTTCGAGCGCCTCTCGGGCGGGAACTCCTCGCGTACACCGGCCGGTTGCGCGGCCTGCCCGGCGACGAGGTCGACAAGCGGGCCACCCAACTGCTGGACGTGCTGGACCTGGCCGGGGCCCAGCACAAGCTGGTCGTCGACTACTCGACCGGCATGCGCAAGAAGATCGGCCTGGCCAGCGCGCTGCTCCACAACCCCGAAGTGCTCTTCCTGGACGAGCCGTTCGAGGGCGTGGACCCGGTGTCCGCCCAGATCATCCGCGGCGTGCTGGAGCGGTACACCGACTCCGGCGCGACCGTCGTCTTCTCCAGCCACGTCATGGAACTCGTGGAGTCGCTGTGCGACTGGGTGGCGGTGCTGGCCGCGGGCCGGATCCGCGCGCACGGCCCGCTGGAGGAGGTGCGCGGCGCGGCGCCGACGCTCCAGGACGCGTTCCTCGAACTGGTCGGCGCCAACCGCCGCGGCATCCGGCAGAACCTGGACTGGCTGGGCGGTGGCACCCGATGAGCGCCCGGCCGCCCGCCCGCGCGGGCCGCCGCCCCGCGCCGCCCGCCGCCTCCTCGCGCCCGTCACCGCCGTGTTCGTCACGCTCAGCTGTCGCTGCTGCGCAACGGGCTGCGCCAGTCGGCGGGCCGCCGCGCCGCGTACCTCACCTCCCTGGTGCTCACCTGCCTCTTCGCCGCGCTGCAACTCCTCGGCCTGATCGCTGCGCGGCAACGCGCACGCCGCCGCCCTGGTCACCGTGGTCACGGCCGTACTCGCGCTGGGCTGGGCCGTGATGCCGCTGTTCTTCGCCAGCGGCGACGACACCCTGGACCCGTCCCGGCTGGCGATGCTGCCGCTGCGGCCCCGCCCGCTGGTGGTCGCCCTGCTGGCCGCGTCGCTGATCGGCGTCGGCCCGCTGTTCACCCTCACCCTGGCGCTCGGCTCGGCCGTGGCCGTCGCCCACGGGCGGCAGCGGCGGCGGCCGGGTGCTCGCCGTGGCGCTGACGCTGCTGGTGTGCGTGGCGCTGGCGCGCGCCGTCGCGACCGCCAACGTCCGCCTGCTCACCAGCCGCAAGGGCCGCGATCTGGCCCTGCTCAGCGGGCTGGTGGTGGCGATCGGCCTGCAACTGGTCAACCTCGGCGTCCAGCGGCTGTCCGGCGACGGCGGCAGCCTGGCGGCCCTGGAGGGCCCGGCGGACGTGCTGCGCTGGTGCCCCGGCCGCCGCCGCGGACGCCGTCCAGGGCGTCTCGGAGGGGCGTACGGGACCGCCGCCGCGCAGTTCGCCCTGACCCTCGCCGCCCTCGCGCTGCTGCTGTGGTGGTGGTACACGGGCCTGGTCCGGCTGATGACCCGGCCGGACGCCTCCACCCTCGCCGCCGCCGAGCCGCGGCGGCGGGCCAGGGCGGCCCGCTGGGGCGGCTGCTGCCCACCGGCCGCACCGGCACCGTGATGCTGCGCACCCTGCGCTACGCCTGGCGCGACCCGAAGACCAAGGCCGCGTGGGCGACCTCGCTCGGCGTCGGCCTGCTGCTGCCCGTGGTCACCGCCGCCCAGGGCAACGGCAGCGTCTACACCGCCTGCTGGGCGGCGGGGCTGCTGGGGCTCCAGATGTACAACCAGTTCGGCCAGGACTCCTCCGCCTTCTGGATCGTCTCGCAGACGCTCTCCTCGCCCCGCGAGTCGTACCTGGAGCTGCGCGGCCGGGCCGCCGCGCTGCTACTGGTGGCCCTGCCGTACGTCCTGCTCGTGGCCACCGGCGCCGCGGCGCTGCTCGACGCGTGGGACACGCTGCCCGAAACCCTCGGCCTGGCCCTGGCCCTGCTCGGCGCGCTCCTGGCGACGGGCGCGCTGTCCTCCGCCCTCTTCCCGTACTC
Source organism: Streptomyces sp. M19 (assembly GCA_038070365.1). Taxonomy (GTDB): domain Bacteria; phylum Actinomycetota; class Actinomycetes; order Streptomycetales; family Streptomycetaceae; genus Streptomyces. Next base: position 3,791,067 of record JAMYWE010000001.1, read on the forward strand.
CATCCCGCAGGAGAGCGGCTACAAGAACGTCGCGCCGGGCCAGTCCGGGCTCGCCACCTTCAGCATCTTCGGCGGCATGGCCGTCGGCGCCCTGCTGTGCGCCCCGGTGCTGGCCCTGACGGTCTGGCTGCACCTCGCGGACGCCCACGGGCGGCTCTGGATCGTCCTGCCGGTGGGCGCGGTGTACGGCGCCGTGTGCGCCGAGACCGGGCTGCGGCTGGCCGCCCGCGCACCGCGGCCCGGCTGCCGGAGATCCTGGCGGCGGTCAGCAGGGTAAACCCCGGCGGGTGCTCCCGGGCGGGTGCTCCCGCGCGTGGCCGGTCTCAGGGCCTCAGTCCAGGTACTTGCTGTACACCCAGCCCTTGGTCCCGGCCGGGACGCCCGTCTTGCTCCGCTTCACGAGCTTCCCGTACGACCAGCTGCGCTCGAACCCCTCGCGCCCCGGCCCCGGGTTGGTCCGGCAGAAGTAGCGGAAGACGTCGCCCTTCTTGAGCACGCCCGCGCCCGGTACTTCTTCGCCGGTCCGGTGCGCAGTCTCGCGCCGTCGCTCCGGACCTTGAAGTTCACGTCGGGCGAGTCGAACCGGCAGGCCGACTTGCCCACGGCGGAGGCGGCGGGGCCAGCGCCACGGCACCGCCGAGCGCCAGCGACGCGGCGACCACGACAACCGTGGCATGACGCTTGATCTTCACGCGCTCTCCTCACCGCTCCTGGCGTGGACGGACTCCTTCTCCTGATCTGACGCGGTCGGACGTCCCAACGGTTGCCTGGCGTCCCGACAGCCGGCCGGGGCCGCGTCCGGGGCCCCGGCCCGGTCTCAGTTCGCCGCCGCGTGGGGCCCCTGGGTGTCGCGCCAGGACGGGAGCAGTTCGTCGAGCAGGGCCTCCGTGCGGGGCGGGAGGCCGCGGGCGGCGCCGCCAGGGCGGCGTTGCGGGCCACCAGGGCGTCGGCGGTCCGGCGCAGCAGGTCGGTGTCGCCGGTGGCGTGGACGGCGCGCAGCAGCTCGTTCCAGACGCGCTCGTCGGCCGGGGCGGTGACGAGCGCGGCGTTGAGGGCCTCGATCGCCGGGGCGGGGCGCCCGCCTCCAGGTGGTGGGCGGCCAGCGCGAGCGCGACGTCGGCGACCAGCAGCGGCAGCTGCGCCTCGATCAGCTCGTGGGTCAGCCACCCGTAGCGGCCCGGCGCGCGGTCGGCCAGCAGCGGGCCGCGCGCGAGGGCCAGGGCGTCGGTGAGCATCCGCTCGCGCACGGACGCGCGGCGGGCGCCGCGGCCCTGGGTGGCCTCGTGGTGCAGGGTGCGCAGCACGTCCAGGTCGGAGACGACGGACGCGGCGAGGGTGAGCCTGCCGCTCGCGTCGCGGCCCAGCCGCGGGTGCCGTCGGGGTCGTTGCCGAGCCAGCCGCGCAGCCGCTCGATCAGCGCGTCGCGCACGTCCTCGGTGGCGCCGCGCGGCACAGCGCCGAGGCGAGCACCCGCGGGTGGACGCCCTCGCGGTGCAGCAGCAGCAACGCCAGCGCCTCGTGCAACAGCGGGCTGCGCTCGCCGTCGGGGTGTCCAGGCCCATGATCTCGTACGGTCCGACCAGGCGCGCGTACACCGCCGGGCGGCCCGCCTCGCTGATGTCCACCAGGAACGGCGGGGTGGCGGCGGGCTCCGGGTCGGCGCCGTCCGGGTCCGGCCCGCCGGGCGCGGGCCCGCGTCCGGGTCGGCCGCGGCGAACAGTTCGGCGACCGCCCGGTGCTGGCTCACCGGCAGCAGCTGGGCCTTCAGCTCCAGGCCGAGCAGCGGGCCCGCAGCAGCCCGTCGCCGGTGATCTCCAACTCCCACGTGGCGCCGGGCAGATCGCCGCGCGCGGTGCCGATGAGGTAACCGATGCCCAGCCGCCCGGAGTCCGCCGCCAGCTCGGCCAGCACGGCGGCCTGCTCGTCGGTGGGCTCGGCGGCCAGCAGCACCAGGTGCGGCGCGCGCTGGGTGTGCTGGGGGCGGCCCGTACGGCCGGTGAGCACCGAGTCGTGCCCGGCGGCGCCGAGCGCCCGCGCCGCTGCCGGGTCTCCGCCTCCATGGTCTCCACCAGCGCGGCGACGTCCTCGACGTGCCGGATCCGGGTCGGGGCGAGCGCCCCAGCTCGTGGCCGAAGCCGACGAGGGTGACGGTCAGCCGGTCCGACCAGCCGTTGGTGGCGAGTTCGGCGGCGACGGAGGCGAAGACCGCGGTGCGGTCGGCCTCGGCGCCGGTGAGCGAGACGATGCCGGGCACCGCCTCCAGGTTCAGCAGCAGCCGCGCCTCGTCGGGCCCGCCGAGGGTGCCCAGGCTCACCAGGCCCGGGTAGGGCGCGGCGGTGCCGTCGGGCTCGTGCGGCGCGACGTCGGCGCGGCGGATCCGCCAGAACGTCTGGTCCTGGCCCAGCTCCCACGGCGCCGGGGCTGCCCGGCCGGGGCGGCGAGCTGGAGGTGGAGTTCGGAGGCGGTCAGCCACGCCGCGTAGACGACGGGCAGTTGGCCGCCGCCGGAGGCGACCGCCGCCGACAGCCCGCGCAGCGCGCTGTCCAGGTCGCGTACGGCGTCCGGGTCGGCGCCGACCAGCAGCGCGTCCTGGACGTCGGCCGCCGCGCCCGGGGTCAGGTCGATGCCGCTGCCGCGGCCGGTCGCGGCGCGCGCGGCCTGCCACAGCGTGGCGCGGCGCCTGCGGCCGAGGGCCGCGAGCAGCCCGGCGGCCAGCAGCGGGCGCCGACCAACGCCTCGGGCAGGCCGAAGGACGAACCGGAGTCGTGCGACGCGCTCTCGGCGTGCTGCCCTGGTCGGCCCGCCGCCCTGCTCGGCCCGCCGCCCTGATCCGCCCGCCGCCCTGATCCGCCCCGCGGTCGTGGCGCTCCGCGGGCGCGGCGGGCGGGTGTCGCTCGCCTGGTCGGCGTGGTCGCCGCCGGTGTCCGGCCGCGCCTGGTCCCCGCCCGCTCCCGCGCGTTCGGGCTGGACCGGTCGTAGTCCTGGATCTGCTGCCGCTCCTCCTGCGATACCCGCGCCGTGTCGTCGGGCAGCTGGACCAGCTCGCCGCCGTGCGCGTCCGCGGGCATCTCCAGGATCCAGCCGGGCCGGATCAGGCTGGCCTGCGAGAGCCGCGAACCGTCGGGCTGCACCCGGTCCTTGTTCAGCTCGAAGATCTCCTTGTACCGGCGGCCGTCGTCGAGATGGCGGTCGGCGACCTCCCACAGCGAGTCGTGGTGGCGCCCCTCGGGCGGCTGGATCCGGTAGAACTTCGTGTCCCGCTCCGCCTGTTGCCCGGCCCGGTCCGCGCCGCGCGGAGCCCGTCGGATCCACCGTGGACGGCTTGCCCTGCGCGTGCATCCCCGCGTCGGCGTCCTGCCCCACCTGCTGGTGCTGCCCGCCTGGTGCTGCCCGGCCTGCTGCTGGCCGGGGTCTGCTGGGCGGCGGCGACCGTACCCGGTGGTTCGCCGCGTCGTAGCTGTTGCCCAGCTGCGACAGGCCGGGCGTGAAGCTCGCCGCCGTGGCGCCGACCAGCAGCAGCGCCGCGACGAGCTGCCGGGCCAGCAGCTGGCTCGGCCCCGCGCCGGGGATCCGCGAGGGCATCCCGACCCCGGACAGCTCGGCCTTGCCCTCGACGAGGACGCACGCCGTGAACTGCGCCCAGGCCAGCCACACCACGACGGTCAGCACCTTGATGAAGACCCCGGCCGTGATCGGCTGGCGCACCGTGTCCATGGACGGCACGGAGTGCGGCAGCGGCCAGCCCACGAAGTACGCGAGCGAGCCGGGCACCCGATGAGCAGGACGGACAGCGCGACGAACGCCGCGAACGCCTTGACGAAGTCGCCGGCGGTGCGCTGCGGGTTGCGGGGCAGCGGCCGCGGCTGCGGACCGCCCGCGGTGCGGGCGTCGGTGCGGGCTCGTGCGTTGCGCGCCATGGCGGACTTCCTATGCCTTTGCCTTCGGAGGACGGGAGCTGTGCGCCGGGTGACCGGCCATCGGGTCAACGGCCATCGCGTGACCGGTCATCGGGTAACCGGCCATCGGGTAACCGGCCATCGGGTCAACGGCCATCGCGTGACCGGTCATCGGGTGACCGACTCGGCGGCCGAGGTGCCGTTCACGGTGAGCGTCCGGTCGTAGAACATGCCGGTCAGCACGGGGTGGTAGGTGAGCCGGACCCTCACCTCGACCCGCTGGGCGCTGGCCGCGGTACAGCCGGACGCCGCGATGTCGCCCGCGACAGGTGGGACTCGCTGACGAACGCGTGCACGCGCGCGTCGCAGTTCTCGTAGTTGATGGAGGCCACGCCTTCGCGCAGCAGCTCCTCGTCGAGGTCCTGGGCCGCGTAACGGGCCGCCTGCTCGGCGAGGTCCGCGGCGCGCTCCCGCTGCGAGATGGACAGCCCGCCGTCGACCACGAAAGCGGCGATCGACAGGAACAGCACGGCGAAGATGATGACCGCCGCCGCGCCCGACCCCGGTCGTCCAGCCGCTCCGTACGGTCCGCCGCGCACCGCCGCAGCCACGCGGCCGCCCTGTCCGGGCCCCGGATATCGCAGGCATCTCAGGCCGCCCTCTTGTACGGATCGATGGGCGAGGTGGCCTTGCCCCGGACCGTCTTGCCGATGTCCAGGCCGAGCATCCCCAAGCCCCGTACCTCACAGCTGATCTCGACGCTGAAGAACCCGCCGGGCGCGAAGTTCGAGCCGGTCATGGTCACCCGCGGCGAGCCGACGCACACGCCGTCCAGATCCGCCTCGGCGGCCTTGCGCGCCTCGCTCATGGCGATCCCGTAGTCGTGCTGGATGGAGCCCGCGCGGGCGGCGTCACGGGCGGCGCCGTCGACCGCGCCCCGCCCGTCGACCAGTTGGCCGAAGGCGACCAGCACCAGGATGAAAAGGATCATCACCGGAGCGAGGATGACGACCTCGATCGAGGAGATCCCGGCGTCCGAGGGACCCGGGCGTCGCGTACTCCCCGCGAGCACACGCCGCCGTTCCCCTTCGCCTCCTTCGCCTCCTTCGCCTCCTTCGCCCCCGTCATCCCCTTCGTCCACCGCTCGGTACGCTCCCCGCCCGCATCCGCTCCCTCACCCCGTGTCCTCGACGAACCGCTCGACCGGGCCCTGGGACCGGGCGTGCACGTGGAACTTCATGCCGGGAAGATCGTCGGCACCTCCGCCTTGACCTGCACCCCCACCGTGTCCTGCTCCGGCTGCACCGAGTCCACCCGCGGGTTCCCCAGCAGCTGCGGGCCGAGCTGGTCGATGTAGGAACGGGCCTTCTCCCGCGCGTCGCCGCGCCAGCCGCCCGGGTTCTCGTCGGCCTCGGCCCGCGCCTTGCGCGCGCCCGCCTGGGCGGCGGCCTGGGCCACGTGATCGGCGAAGAAGTACAGGGCGAACTGCACGGTCGCGAAGATCATGAAGAAGAGCACCGGGGTCAACAGCACGAACTCGATCGCGGTCATGCCGCTGTCACCGCGGGTGGAGGCTGCCTCCACCCTGCGGCGTACGAAACGGCGCAGGCGGCCGTCGCCACGGCCGCGGCCGGGGCCGGTTCTCCCCATCGACGCGCTCAGCAGGTCTTGTCGGCGCTGGCACCCTCGATGCAGTCACCGACCTTGTTGGCGCCGCCCTTGAGCGCGTTGTTGATGATGAAGGCGACCACGCCGACGATCGACACCACGACCGCCGAGATGATCACCCACTCCACGGCGGAGGCGCCGCGGTCCAACTCGCCCGAGCGGGCCCGCTCGACGCGGCCGCGCAGGAAGGTCACCAGGAAGTCCACCGCCGGGTGACCGCTTATCCGCTCTTTCATGTTCATGGTCGTGTCCTCTCAACCGGGTGGGGAAGGTACGAGCCGTTCGGCCCGTTCGAACCTCGAAGACGCGCGTCAGACCTCGAAGACGCGCATCGCCGCGGGATAGATCAGGAAGACAGAAAGCCGGCGCAGAGCAGCAGTTGCGCCACCAGCATCGACTGCGACTTCTCCCCGCGCTCCCTCGATCTCCGCCAGTTCGCGGTGCCGCATCGTCTCGGCGCGCGAGGCGAGCGACTCGCGCACCTTCGCGCCGTCGTCCGCCACCAGGGCCAGTGATGCGGCAAGGTCCTTAAGTTCCTCGACGCCGAGTTCCTCTCCGAGGTTCCCCAACGCCTGCCATTGGCTGATGCCGGTGATGCGGGCGTCGGCCAGGGTGTTGCGCACCCGGCGCAGCGCCCACCCGTCGCTCACCTCGGCCGCGGCCATCAGCGCCTCGGGCAGGCCGCGCCCGCCCGCGAGGTTCATCGACACCAGGTCCAGATAGGCGCCGATGACCCGCCGCAGGTCGCGCCGCTTGTCCGCGGCGTCCCGCTTGACCTCCAGGTCCGGCAGGACGAAGAAGAGCCCGCGAACATCAGCGCCAGCCACACCGGGATGGCCGGGCTGCTGCCGAAGCCCATCGTCAGCACGATCGTGAAGACGAACGGGCCGAAGACCAGACCGGCGGCGGCCAGCAGCACCTTCGTCGCCAGGAACGACTCCCAGCCGCGCTCCAGCACCGCCAGATCCGCGCGCAGCGACCGCAGTTCCCACCCCTGCTGGAGATAGAACCGCGCCACCCTGGCACCGACCCGCGCCCGCAGCGAACCGAGCCTGCCCGCCTCCGCCGCGTCCTGGCCCTGCCGCCCGTAGCCGTGCTGCGCCGCGCCGGTGTGCGCCGCGCCGCGCGCCCGCAGCGCGTCGATCTCGGCGACCCGGGCGACCGCGCCGCGCCTGCCGGGCATGAGGGCCCGTACGAGCGCGTAGACGCCGAGCCCGAAGACGGCACCGACCAGCACCGGCATCGTCAGTGAGCTGTTCATCGCGGCGCCACCTCCTCTCCGCGGCCCTCGTACGGCGCCTCGTGCGCCGAACGCGGCCGGACGAACTGGACCTGCGGCTCGTCCCGGGTCAGGAACCGCTCCGGGGTCTCGATGCTGGACAGCTTGCGCAGCCACCAGAAGCCGAGCGCGAACAGGCCGCACACGCACGCCAGGACCAGCTGGCCCACCGGCGTGCCGTAGGGCTCCACGAAGCTGCGGTTGAAGACCGACAGGCCGAGCACGAACGCCACCGACACCGCGACCACGATCTGCACGCTGCGCCGGGTGCTGGCCCGCTGCGCCATCACCCGCTGCCGCATGTCGACCTCCTCGCGCGCCGACTTCGCCAGCGCGCCCAGCACCTCGCGCAGACCCGGCCCGCGCAGCCGCGCGTTGAGGATCAGCGCGGCCACGATGATGTCGGCCGACGTGTCGTCGATCTCGTCCGCGAGCCGCTGGAGCGCGTCGGCCAGCGGCGTACGCGCCCGCAACCGGTCCACCAGCGCGTCCAGATGGGGCGCAGGGCGGGCGCCGCGGCCCGCGCGGACGCCGGAATGGCCTGCTCCAGGCCGACGGCGCCCGCGATCGTGTCACGCAGCGACTCGGTCCAGGAGGCCAGCGCCTCCACGCGGCGCATCGCGGCCCGCTCCTCGGCCGCGCCGCCGAACAGCCGGTCCCAGAAGAAGACGAGGACGGCCGCCGCCGCGCCCGCCACGACCCAGCGGGTCAGCAGCAGGACGACCAGGCCCACACCGGCGGCCAGCGAACCGCGGCGGCTGGCGAACCGCGCCAGCTCGGCGGCGCGTTCGTTGGCCTTGGCCCGCTCGTGGGCGGGCTTGGCGGGCAGCCCGCGGATGGCGACGATCAGCAGCGCCACCCCGCCGCCCACGACGACACCGCACAGCAGCGCGTACAGGACGGGCAGCGACAGAAAGCCTCCCGAGGAGGACAGCTCCATGGTGTCTCCTCACCCCAGTTTCCGGTCGGCCGGTAGCCGAAGACGGTCAGCTCGTCGAGACAGCTGATGGGGGCGTGCGGTACGACGCGCCCGTCCGGGGTCTCGATGAACACCTCGCTGGACAGCACCCGGCCGTCGACGCCGTTCACCTCGCGTACCGAGGTGACCGAACGCTGGAGCCGCCCGCCCGTGGCGTAGTCGTTGCGGCGCTCGACGAAGACGACGAAGTTGACGGCGCCCGCGATCAGCATCTGGCTGGCCTCGATGGGCAACCGCTCGTTCGCCTGGAGCGCGTAGGTGGAAATACGGTTGAAGACCTCGCTGGAGCTGTTCGCGTGGATCGTCGACAGGGAGCCGTCGTTGCCCTGCGACATCGCGTTGAGCATCGTGACGATCTCGTCGCCGAGCACCTCGCCGACGATCACGCGCGAGGGGTTCATGCGCAGCGACCGGCGGACCAGCTCGGCCATGGATATCGCGCCCAGGCCCTCGGAGTTGGGCAGCCGCTCCTCGAACGCGACGACGTTGGGGTGCAGTTCGGGGAACTGGTCCAGGCCCAGCTCCAGGGCGCGCTCGACGGTGATCAGCCGCTCGTGGGGCGGGATCTCGTTGGCGAGCGCGCGCAGCAGCGTGGTCTTCCCGGCGTTGGTGGCCCCGGCGATCATGATGTTCTTACGGGCCCGTACCGCGCACGCGAGGAAGTTGCCCAGCTCCGGGCTGAGCGTGCCGTTCCCCACCAGGTCGGCCATGAAGACCTTGCCCAGGCGCGCGCGGCGGATGGACAGCGCGGGACGCCGTGTCACGTCCATGACGGCCGAGAGCCGGGAGCCGTCGGGCAGCCGCAGGTCCAGCTGCGGGTTGGCGGAGTCGAAGGGCCGGGAGGACAGACCGGAGTAGGCACCGAGCACCTGGATCAGCTCGATCAGTTCCTCGTCGCTCTCGGCGACCGGCTCGGCGTGCACCTCGCGCCCGTCGGCGTATCCCACGAAGACCTGGTCGCACCCGTTGATGTCGATGTTCTCGACCTCGGGGTCGTCGAGCAGCGGCTGCAACCGGCCGACGCCGAACAGCGCGGCGTGCACGGCCGACGCGTACTGCTCCTCGGTCTCCGCGTCCGGCGGGTACGCCCCATGTTGATCTCGGAGCGGGCGTGCTCCTCCAGGATCTGCGCGATCACGGCGCGCGCGTACTGCCGCTCGTCCTCGGTGGACATGGGCGCGGCGCCGGACGCCTGGTCCGAACGCCGCTGTTCGGCGATCCGGTCACCGGCCTGCTGCCGGAACCGCTTGACGAGTTGGTGATCGACGGCGCTCACTGGGGCGTCCGGGCCCTTGCGCGCCGTACGGGCCGGAGCCGTACACCTGGCCACCGGGCGGCATCTGCCCACCGGGCGGCACCTGGCCACCGGGCGGCATCTGCCCACCGGGCGGCACCTGGCCGCCAGGCGGCATCTGCCCACCGTACGCGCCGGGTCCGGGCCCAGGCGCGGGTCCGGGCCCAGCCCGGGCCCAGGCCCAGTCCCCGGTCCAGCCCCGGGTCCAGGCGGTCCGGGAGGCCGACCGCCGCCGCCGGGCGCCTCCTGGGCCCAGCCCGCGCCGAACTCCTGGTGCAGATCGCCGACGACCTTGCGGGCGGAGCGGATGAGCAGGGACTTCTCCAGCCGCCCGCGCTTGCGCCCGGCCAACTGGTCCGCCCCGGAGGGTCGTACGCCATCACGCCGACCACCCGCGCCCCCGCCTGCGAGGCGACGAGCATGTCGTTGACCTGTCCGGCCAGCCGCCCGCTGCCACCGGAGTCGGAGATCAGCAGTACGCCGATGAGCGGGTGCCGAGCTGTGCCGCGCCGCGGTGCGCGCCGTGCAGCTTCGCCGACAGCGCCCCGGCGCGGTCCCTGATCCGCGCCAGGTTCTCGGGCTCGGCGCGGGAGACGAGCAGCACCAGCGAGGCGTACGGGAACAGCTCGACGCACGCCGAGTCGGCCCCGATCCGCCCGCAGTCGGCGATCACGTCGGCGGCGCCCTGCGCGGACTGCGCGAGCCCTGCGAAGGCGCGCCCCAGCGTGGGCCACACTCCGGCCAGCCCGGCCGACTGCTCGGAGCTGCCGAGCCCCACCAGTACGTCCAGCCCGCCCGACATCGGCTGGGCGTGGTCCCAGAGTTGCTCGGCGACGAGCCCGCGGCGGGCGGTCGCGGCGAGCGAGAGTATCCCCGTGTTGGGATCCAGCGGCCCGCCGTGCGCGGCGGCCCCGGTACACCAGATCCCCGCCGGCCGCGTCCGTCTCGGCCAGCAGCACACGCCGCGGCCATACGGCGGAGACCGCCACGGCCGTCGTGGTGACGCCGGGCGATCCCTTGTCAGCGGCGAGAGCGATGAGCGCCATGTCTGTACGCGTCCTCTTGAATGACTTGCTTGTCCCCGTGAACCCCTCTTGACCCGGCCCCGGGTCAGCCGCCGTTGCCGGACACCTGCACGAGCGACACCGTGCCCGCCGCGGCGGCCTGCGTGAGCTTCCCCGCGTACTCCTGGTCGACCAGGACCGAGACGGGCAGATCCCCGCTGCCGATCCCGTCGGCGTCGGTGGCCCGCAGCGACTTCACCCGCGCCCGCGGCACCAGCGGGTCGCCGCTCGGCGTGTTCGCCGAACCGGACGTCTTGTTGTCGGCGTCCCCACGCCGTACGCGGCGACCGTGTCACCGGCCTTCAGATCCGACGGGTACTGCCCCGCCTTCAACGCGAGCCCGACGAGCACCTTTCCTGCGGCAGACCGCTCGACTTCGACGTCAGCATCTGCCCCACGAGAAGGGAACCCTGGACGATGTCCTTTTGGCGATGAATTCCCGGAGTTGGTTCCGCTGGCTGTACTTGACGTAATCGACCCGGAATCCTCCGCCACCATCACCGATTCGATAGCGGATGACGGCACCGCTTCTCCGGCCGTCACATCTTTCGTGATCTTTATGACCTCGACCCGGTCCCCGGCCCGCAGTACGAGCACGGTCGCCCCGAGCGCGCCGACGAGAATCAACAGGACCGCGAGCGCGGCGAGTGCGGGTTTACGTTCGCGAGGTGCGGAGGGAGCCTGTCCCCACCGGTTGAGCCGGCGCCGAGCCCCTGCCGTGCGCCGCCCCGTGCGCTCCTGGATCTTCACGCCAACGCTCCTGCAAGTTATGTCCGAAATAAGGACTTTGACACGCTACAGCCCCCATGAGCCGCCTCTCCCACACCTGCGGGGCAGCTACGCAACGGACGGGAGGACTGTCAAGTCATCGCACCGTATCAGCAGCACATAAGCACCTCAAGGCGCCCACGAGCCCGCCCCCACCCCGCGCACACCATCGTTATGCGGGCGCAATGACAAGCCCTCCGACGCCCTCGGCACACCACCCGCGCGACTCGACTTCACCCGCCGGAGCGACGAGTTCCGTTGACGCGAACCGGGCGCACACCCCACTCCCCGTGCCCGAATTGGGGACTTTGGCAATGCTCATCCGCTAACTGCCGCACACAGAGCACTAATTCTGTCCAATGCCACACGGCTATCGACCCACGATCACCCAACGTAACGCGCCGCTTGCACCCATGGCACCATTACCGATGCTGCCCGCCCAACAGCCCCAGGAGAAGCAGAAGTTGAAAACGCACACACGTACTCGTATCGGCGCTGCGACCCTGCTGCTCGCCACCGCGCTCACCCTCACGGCCTGCGGCGGCGACTCGGATTCGGACGGCAAGGACAAGATCGACGGCGCGGACGCGACCACGGCCTCGGCGTCGCCGAGCGCGACGCCTTCGGATGACGGGATCGACAGGCCGGAGATCACTCTCCCGAAGGATGTGCACAACGTGTTCGAGGGTGGGAAGACGGGCGATCCGCAGAAGGACGCGGTACTGGCGGACAACGAGCGGCGCCTCAACTCGATCGACGAAATCATCACCAGCGGCGACCTGAAGCGACCGGGGCTGAAGTTCTACTCGAAGGGCACAGCCCTGGGATCGGCGACAACCTACGTCCAAGGCTTCCTCGACGAGAACAGAAGCTTCACGGGGACCACCCGCTACTACGACCGTAAGGTGGCCCTCCTGAAAGAGGGCCAGGCCTCTCCACCTACTGCATGGACGCCACGAAGACGTACCCCAAGGACAAGAAGACCGGAAAGGTGAAGCATCTTCCGGGAAGTGCGAGTGACTACGCCTTCTACAACACTCGACTGGAAAAGAACAAGCAGGGCGTCTGGCAGACGAGTCTGGTGACTTCCACCGAAGGAGCAAAGCAGTGCATGCCGTGATGCGCTCCGGCAGTAGGAGGGCTGCTTTAGCCGCCCTGACATTGACCCTGCTATCCCTGCCCACCTACGCGCAGGCGGGCGGGGACGAGACGGGGCAATGGCGGAGGGAAGGAGGACAGCGGGTTCGGCAATGCACACAACGGCAAAGTGGGGCGGGTGTCACCCAGAAGACAAAGGTGCAACTCCGGGTGAGTAATGGCACCAAACCCGCCATGACCGGCTCCCTCACCCCGAAGAACACCAACTGGAAGCCGCCGGCCTGCTGGTACGAACCGACGTTCTCCCCAAAGAGCTCAAGTCGTTCATCAAGAGCTGGGAGACCTTCAAGTTCATGGACATGGGTTCCATGATCTCCGGCGTGTACGAGGACTACTTCCAGGTCGACAAGTACGACGACTACAACATGAAGAAGCAAGGCAAGGGAATGTTCTGGACCGCCGTCATCAACCCGGCCCGCCAGGACGAACCCGAAGCCATGTCGTGCGACAAACTCCCGTTCTGGGTCGACGAGAACGAAACTCCCGATGAACCCCTCGCCGTCTCGCCGAAAATCCTCGCCGAGTACGCCTACGACGAACTCCCCGTCCCGGACACGGACATCACCATGAGCCCCGACGGCAAGCAGACCGTCAACCTCGACACCTGGGTCTGGCTCAACAGATCCACGTTCAAGCCCGTCTCGGTCCGTGCCAGCCTCCGGGCACCGGCCTGTCGGCCACCACCACCGCGACCCCGTGGCCCTCACTCTCGAACCCGGGACCAAGGACGCCGAAGTGCACCCGCCTCCGGCGAATGCGGCATCGGCAAGGACGGCAGCATCGGCACGCCCTACGCCGACGGCAAGTCAAGCAGACACCGCCCTGCGGCATCACCTACCTCCGCGCCACGAACAGCACCGGCCCGCACAAGATGAAGGCCACTCTCACCTGGAAGATCTCCTGGAAGAGCACCACGGGCGAGGGCGGCGACCTGCCGGACGGCAGTTTCGGCACCAGCAGGGACATCACCGTCGGCGAAGTCCAGTCCATCAACCGGTGACCGCGAAGTTGTCATCACGACAGCGAGTCGGGGATCCGAAGAGGTGAGCTCGCCGTGGTTCCGCCACAACCGTCTTGGTCGCTCGGAGAGTAACTAGCGGCCAAGAACGGAACAGTCAGGCGACGTCGTCCGGATCATCGTCGACCCCAGCGACCCGCGGCTTCACCCGCCGGAGCGACGAGTTCCGTTGACGCGGACCCGGCGCGCACCCACTCCCCGTGCCCGAATTGGGGACTTTGGCAATGCTCATCCGCTAACTGCCGCACACAGAGCACCAATTCTGTCCAACGCCACACGGCTATCGACCCACGATCACCCAACGTAACGCGCCGCTTGCACCCATGGCACCATTACCGATGCTGCCCGCCCAACAGCCCCAGGAGAAGCAGAAGTTGAAAACGTACACACGTTCCCGGCTTGGTCTCGCGGCAATCGCCACCCTCGCGTCCCTGGCACTGACCGCTTGCGGTGGGGGTCGGGATCAGGCGACGACAAGGACGAGATCGACGGCGCCGACAAGAAGACCGCGACGCCATCTCCCAGCACGTCCGCGACGAACGAGGGCGTCGACCGGCCGAAGATCAGCCTGCCGAAGGACGTGAATCTGGTCTTCGAGTGGCCGAAAACAGGGAACTCCGACAAGGACGCCGTACTTCACGACGCCGAGGAATACCTGCGCGCGCTGAACCAGGCGAAGGCCAAAGGGGACGTTGACGACAAGGCATACCGCTTCTACTCGGAAGGGCAGCCGCTCGTTACTCCCACGACCAGATCAAAGCCAACGTGGACGGCGGCTGGGTCCCCACCGGAACAGATCGCTTCTACAGGGCCAAAGTCGCCGTATCCGCCGACGGCGCCGCCGGCCTGACGTTCTGCGAGGACCAGACCAAGAACTTCAGCAAAGACGCCGAGACGGGAAGGTGCTGCGCACCGAACCCAGCGACAAGGACTACTACTTCCACAACATCGGCTTGAAGAAGACCACGGCCAACGTCTGGAAGGCCGTCGACATCACCGTGCGAGGCAAGGCAGCCGAATGCAAGGGTTAAGGAACTTCTTACCTCTGACCTACACCGCTTCAGTGATCACCGCATCGTTATTACTCTCCACTCCGACGGCCTGGGCAGGACAGCGACCGGACGCGTCCACCGGTGAAACAGAGGTCGGCGGAGAACGGCAGGGGCGGAACCTCCAAGCCAACGCGAAGATCGTCTACGACGTCTCGAAGAACGGGTCGGGACCGTCCACGGGACCGGTGACCCCGACAGGCGACTGGACTCCGCCTCCGTGCTGGTACGCGCCGGAATGGACGGCAAGCGAGTTCAAGAAGGACAGGGAAGCGCTCTGGAAGCTTCCCTATACGGGAAACATCCCTGCCGAGGGACAGCACTACAAAACGGACATCCCTACGAGAACTTCAATATCGAGAACGAAGACAAGGGGATGTGGTGGGGCGGCGTCCAGAACCCGGCCTACGAGGACGATCCACGAAGCCGACTCTGCCAAAGCTCCCCTTCTGGGTGGAGAACGGCGATCCACCCCGTGTCGAGAACGCCATCTCACCCGAAATCCTCGCCGGTCTGGCCTACGGCAGGCTCCAAGTGCCGAGCACCGACGTTGACATGAGCCCCGGCGGCAAGCAGACGGTGAACCTGCCCACCTGGGTCTGGCTGGACAACGGCAGGTTCAGGCCCATCTCGGTCACCGCGCGGGTGCCCGGCCTCGATATCCACGCCACCACCTCGGCGCGCCCAGTGAGCCTGCACATCTCCCCGGCACACAGGAAGCCAGCCTCCATCCGGCATCCGGCGAATGCGCCATCAACGCCGACGGCAGCATTGGCACGCCGTACGCGAAGGGCGAGAAGACGCTGACGCCTCCCTGCGGCCTCACGTACCTCCGGGCATCGTCCGACGGTCCGTATGAGTTGCGGGCCACGCTCACCTGGAAAGTCGACTGGCAGGGCTCCGGAAACACCGGTGGGGACCTTCCCGACGGCACGTTCAGCACCACCTCGGATATCACCGTCCGCGAAGTCCAGGCCATCAACCGCTGAAGGTAGTTCCCCGGATGAGTGACCACACCAAGGCAGACCTCGACGTCATCCGCGGCATGGCACACGGCCTGCGGAAGGTCCACACCGCGTTCAAGGACATCTCGAAGCTCAACGAGAGGTACGAGGACGACATCGGCGACGGTGATCTCACCCACGCGCTGGGCGACTTCGCCGACAACTGGGACAAGAGCCGAGAAGAACTCATGGGCGAGGTCGACAAACTCGCCAAGGGCGCCGACGCGGCCGCCGACACCTATGACGGCATGGACAAGCAGTTGGCCGACGCCCTGCGGGACGCGCAGCGTCCCAAAGGCCAGGCGAAGAAGGGCAAGTAGCCACCATGGGGAAGACCACAGGACTGGCACCCGATCGCGGACAAGGACCCGATACCCGGAAACCCCGAACGCGTCGCCGCCCTCGGCAGGAAGCTGCGCAAGACCGCCGACGTCATCGAGCAGCAGATCAGGAACCTCAAGGCCGTCTCCGACGTCACCGCGTGGGACAGCGACGCGGGCCGGGAATTCCGCGAGACCGCCGAGGGAACCACGGGCAAGCTGCGAGCCGCCTTCGAAAGATACGACGCGGCGGCGGACGCCTTCGGCACCACAGTGGGCGACGAGCACACCAAGAACTACGCCTCCCAACTCGACCGTGCCCAGAAGAAGGCGGACGCCGCACTCGAAGACGCCCGGGACGCCCACGACCGCAAGACCACCGCGCAGAAGAGCCTGGACGACCTCGCCGACTCGCACCACGGCTCCTCGAAGAAGAAGGGCTACGAGTCCACCCTCGACACGGCCGGTCAGGACATCGAAAGGCCAAAGCACGCGTCGACGACGCGAAGAAAATCCGCGACGACGCGGCGAAAAAGCCCGCGAAGCGATCCGGGACATCATCGAACACGACTCCCTGAAGGACAAGGAAAGCTTCTGGGGCTCGCTGCTCGCCAAGGTGAACGACGTCATGGGTACCGTCGCCGCCGTCTGCGGCATCGCTTCACTGCTCGTCGGCTGGATCCCCATCATCGGTCAAGCACTTGCCGGTGTGCTGGGCACGATTGCCATGGTGACGTCGTTAATCAGCCTGGCCTGTACGGCTATTCAATACCTCAGAGGCGAGGCCGACCTGTGGGATCTCGGCTTCACGGCTCTCGGGTTCGCCATGATGGGAGTAGGGAAGGCTTTCACCAAGGTTGCGGGAAAATTTGGCAGCAGAGCCGTACCGGCACTGATAAAGGCAGGAAAGAATGCCAGATTGAATCAGGTCGGGCGAGCAGCCAGACGTGCAAAAGCAGGCGGGCAAAGTCGCTTCCAAGTCACTCAAACCCACCGTGGAGGAGATCAAAAATCCTTCAAGGAGCCTTTTACTGAAATCGCCACACGGCAAGGATGGAAAGACTTCGGCAACAACTTCAAATCCGCTTTCAAACCCGATAACTGGCGCGCCGCGACTGAGGCCATCCGAAACAACGGAGGGATTTCTTCATCTTTTTCCGTCGTGGACGCGAGTGTTGCTTCACAACTCAAAGCAGCCAAGAACATGGTGGGCGATCTCGGGCACATTCCCGCAGTAAACCAAATATCGAACAATATCTCCAAGCTGACGTCTCTGGGGTCACCCTGACCGGAGCAAACCTGGCACTCGATGATCAGGTGACCGAATGGGCGCACATACCCGACTGGAAATCAAAGATAAAGTCCATATTCTGACGGCAACTCCAACCAACAAAGGAAATATCGTGACCGGGGCAAGTTTCACTTCGCCAGAAATGGAAGACTACAGATGCTGGCTCGATTTCCCGAGGGATGGATCGGCCTCAACCTCGAATGGGGATCACCGTATGAGGTGGACATGCTCGCCGCAGAAGCCATAAAAATCTTTAACCCCTCGAACTGATGGTCACGAAGACATCTCTACAGAAGGAGATTAAACGGCTGGCGCTCTCAGCTTTGAGGATCAAACAGCACTGGCCGCAGCATGCTACACGGCAGGCGGTGGCTATATTGCACTTTTCGAGGTCGACATTTACGGAGAAGAAGGAAAGCAGGTTGGCCTGGAGGACATAGCTCCCATGCTGACTCAGAAGAAGGACGCCAAGCTCTTCGGCGACCCCGAGGTGACTCATACAGAGCTTCCTCTAGGACCTGCTACACGCGTAAATGCCATGTTCAAGACGAAGAAGTTTTTGGGCTCGGGCAACGCCTCGTGCAATGTGTCCAGTACGCCATCGCCCCGCCCACGCTCAATGATGTCCTGGTGACAACTATGCGCTGGGATGCCCTGGAACGTAGCGATGAACTGGTGGAAGTGGCGGATGATCTGGCGTCTCTGCTCCGTATCATCCCGTGCGACGCCGACGGCAACCCTATCGACCCCGATTCCCCAAAGTAAGGGCGCGCTATGTCGACCAGTGACCGTCGAGAGCGGAACTCCCCACCCACCGACTACACCCTGATCGTCCCCGACGGATGGTTCGGAATCAAACTCGACCCGGACATCCGCGACCGCGGAATCATCGCCCTCGCCGACCGCCAGTTCCACGGCATCGACAACGCCCCTCACCTCAAAGAACAACTGATGAGGGAACTCCAGAAAAAGGCCAAGGAAGCCTACAAATCCGGTGGCATCGAGCTGTACATCTCCACTCTCACCGCCGGTCCCTCCCACTCGCCTCCTCCCTCCTCGTCGCCCTCCCGCCCCCGAACTGAGCGTCGGCGCAGCCACCCACACCAGATGGCCCGGCAACTCACCGAAGACGGCGAAGACGCGACCGTGGTCGAACTCCCCGCCGCCGGCCACGCCGTACGGCTACGCCGGAAGGAAGAGCCCTCTCCCGAAGAGCAGCTCGGCAACACCCTCCCCACCACCACCGTCATCTACCACGTCCCCGTCCCGGCGAGCACGGCCTGGCTGATGATGACCTTCTCCACCCCGTCGACCCCTGGCGGATCGCATGGTGGAACTCTTCGACGTGGTCGCGGGAACCCTGCGATGGGCCTGAACACGCAGCCCCGCAACCGTCGCCGCCCCACATACCTGGCACGTCCCCACACACCCCGGCAAGCGCAACTTTTCCCTCGGATCAGCGTCGATCACCAAGGAAGCCTGGTGCAGCCTGGCGCAGTTCGGAGCCGCCCGTACCGAGCGATTTCGCGGCGCCGGTACGATCGCTTCCCGCCCAGTCCACGAGCAACGGGAAGAGAAGTCGAGATCATGAGCCGGAGGCACGAACCGCAGACGGTCGAGCGCGGAGGGTTCCGGATCTCCGTTCCCGATTCCTGGTGGGAATTCGACGTACGGCCCGAGTCGCGCGACGACACCATCCGGCAGATGGTGAACGAGCGCGTGCGCGCCGTACCCGAACTCGGCCCGCACCGCGACGTGATGACCGATTTTCTGCGCCGTTCCGCCCGCGAGGCGTGGGAGTCGGGAGCGGTCTATTGCGGCTGCATGGCGGAGAACTTCGGCGGCGACGTCCCGATCACCGCGTCCGTGACCGTCTCGATCGTCGGCGCCAGGACGTCGGACGGTACGGTCCTGCCGACCGACCCCACCGCCATCGTCGGCAGCCTGCGCCAGAAAACGGCCCGCCGCGAGGGCGATCCGTGGCGTTCGACGTCCACCGTCGACATCCCGGAAGTCGGGCTCGCGGCCCGTACCCAGGGAATCGAGGACATCGAGATTCCGGGTGACCGGCGCACGGTGCGAACGGTGCTGATGCAGACCTTCATTCCAGTGCCGAACGAGGTCGGCAAGGTCGCGCTGGTGGCGGGCAGCAGCCAGGTCCTGGATCTGGCGGATTCGTTCTTCGACATCTTCGACGCCGTCACGTCGACCTTCCGTTTCGTATAGGCACAGCCGAGAGCAGGGGAGACCGGCATGGGCAAGAACGACCGTCTCGCGATTCCGCTCAGTGAACTCGAAGGCTTCGGCGGACGGCTGAGGTCGATCAAGTCGCGCATGGACGGCACGAAGAGAATGTTCGACGACTACCGCGACGACATCGGCGACGGCGGAGTGGTCGACAAGATGGACGACTTCGAGTCCAACTGGCACGACGGCCGCGAGGACATCGGGAAGCAGCTCGACGGGCTGTCGAAAATGGCGGACACGGTCGTGCGTGAGGTCGGCAAGTACGACGGTGACCTGGGCGCCAAGCTCAAGAAGAACGTGAAGAAGGAAGACCGCGGAAAGATCGGCAACGAGGGCGGCGGGCAAAACGGCGGGCGGGCAAGAACAAGCCGCGATAACGGCAGGGGCAAAGCCGGAGGCCGGCATCCCGCCGTGCTCCCGACAGCTCTACTCGGACTCACGGTCGCGGTCAGGATGACCGTCGACGGTGTCCTCCGTCGAGTTCCTCGATGTAGTCCTCGGACGCCTGGTCAGCCTTGTCTCCGAGGTCGTGCAGGTGCCGCAGCCACCGGTGGATGTCGCTGGGCGCACCCTTCGTGGTGAGCACGAGCCAGGAGCCGTCAGCGAACCGTACGCGCAGCCGGTTGTTGACAGGATTATCCAGGAACGGGTCCTCGACGACCGCCTCTTGCGGGGAGAAGTCCTCCATCACTTCGAGCTGTTCGGCGGCCCGCACCGAGACCCGCTTCGGCGGCGCCATCAGAATCACGCGGCCCTGGACGAGCAGCAGCAGCCGCTGGTGATGCGAGGACTTCCCGTACCAGCGCAGCAGCAACTGCCCGCGGTGCGCCGCCAGTCCCCGTCGAAGACCTCGTCGAGCCCCTGCTGGACGGCCTGCGCCTCCCGCTGCTGAACGTGGGGCGCATCCGCTTCTCGCGATCGTGATCAGCCTGCGTCACTCCCGCACTGCCCGTGGCCCGGTCCAAAGAGGCCAGCGGCCGGTACAACATCCGGAAAGGAAAGGCTGCCGGTCCCCACCATGCCGAGCACCGGCATGGTCGCCGGCCGCAGCCGCCCGCCACCGGCCTCCGCGTGCACGTCCTGAGGTGGCTCGGGAATCGCGCCCAGCTCGCACCAGTCGCCGATCTTCGGCTCCACCCCGAGGCGCTTCTGCGCGCCGCGCCGCACTTCCAGCATCAGCATGGCTTGCCTTCTCCCGTCGTCGTACGGTCCGCCGCGTGCAGGGTGAGCGTACCGAGCCGTGCCGTTTCCACCAGGCCGTGCCCGCACCGCGATAGGGGACGAAACCACCACACGTGTCAGGGATGCGCGACAACGGAGCTGAGGAACAGCCCCATGTCGCTGCGCGACGCACCGCTGAAGGGCACCTGCGGCGCGTCTTCCCGTTACTCATAGAGCGATAAAACGCCGCACACCAACGCGGGTTATCACCCGCATTGACCGTATACCCGCGACATCCCGGCCCACGCTGTCCTGGTTCACTCCTTCCACCCGCCCCACGGAGAGTGACCATGCGATCATCGCGGCGTGATGTCGACCGGAAGAAGCCCAGGAGTTGAGGAAACTGACAAGGCATCAGGGGCAAACGTCCCGTCAGCCCACACGAAGTGCGACGCAGGGGCTCGGACATGAGCGATCGCACTAGGGCGGATCTCGACTTGATCAGAGAATGCTCACGTTCTCTGGCAAAGATTCATCGCGAATTCGACAAGCACGGCAATCCCGCCGACGAATACAAGAGTTCCCTCGGCCACGGTGGCCTCAAGAACGCCTTCGACGACTTCAGCGGAACGTGGAAGAAGAACCGTAAGAAGCTGATGAAGAGCATCAAGCAGCTCGCCGAGGCAACCGAATCCGCCGCCGACAGCTACGACGACATCGATCATGAATTAGCGAAGGCCCTGCGGAAGGCCAAAGAGAAGCCCAAGGAGAAGTCGTGAGCAGGTTGGACGAGGACTGGCCACCGCTGCGCTGGGAGGACCCGACCCCGGGCGACCCTACGAGGCGGCCGAACTCGGCCGTGAACTCCGCGACATGGCCGACATGATCGACCAGCAGGCCAGGAACATCGACGTGCTGTCATCCGTGGAGGGCTGGGACAGCGACGCCGGCCGAGCGTTCAACGAGATCGCGGACGACACATCGAGCCGCCTGAGGAAGGCGTTCGAGCGATACGACGAAGCAGCTAAGGCGCTTGGCACCAAGGTCCGCGAGGGGAAGAAACAAGGAGTTCGCCAGCGAACTCCATCGGGCCCAGAAGAAGGCCGACAAGGCACTCAAAAGCTATCGAGTGGCCAAGAGCCATCACGAAGTGGCACAGAAGGAAATCGACAAGCTCAAGGACAAGTACGGTACGGACATCCCGGAAAAGGAGATGACCGAGTACCGGCGCTGGGTGATGAAGAGCCAGCAAGCTTCCGACGCGATGGCGCAGGCGGATGCCGATGTCAGCTCCGCCGTGGAAATATTCAACGACGCCGGGAGCCGGGCAGCCAAACACATCAAAAGGTCGTTCATCACGATGGCATTCATGACCCAGGTGGGTTCATGAGTTTCCTCGCAGAGTGGGCGGACGAATTATCAGCGCTGGGTGCGACGTTGGCAGTCGCCGCACTTATCGTTGCCTCCGGCGGCACTTTGGCTGCCGTTCTGATCATCGGCGCCTCGTTGGCCAGCGCCGGAGCCCTCGCCGGCCACGCGTATGACATGTTGGCCCAGGGGCTGACCTCAATCTCCTGAAGTTGGGACTCGACTTCCTTGGCGTTATTCCCGGACTCGGGGCGCTCAAGGGCCTCAAGGCGGTGCCCGGAATTACGCGAATCGCACGCGCCTCTGAAGGTGCCTGGGGTATGTTCACTGGCGGCATGGCAACAAAATGGACAAATTCTGCTGCCGTATTTCTGCGCAACAGAGGGTTGAACGTCATACCAGAAGGCGGTTTCGACCCGAAAGTCATCACCCGTTACGTCAAGGGAGCCGGCATAATCAGCGCCGGAGTAAAGATGCGTAATAAATGGCTGGCCACGGACGATCACCAACATCCCAGCGGTCCGGCACCAGATCCCCACTCGTCCTCCGGCGCCACGCCCCCACAACGACGAGCCCCCACTCGTCCAACCCGTCGCCATCGCCTCAAGTGCGGCCATCGTCCACTCCCTTTCACAAGTCCCTTGCGTCTACAGGTTGAGGAGAAAACAACCAGATGAGCCGTAAACGTGAGCGTTCGGACGGACAGTTCGTGGGCGACGACCATCGATCACACGCACTCGTCCCTCCGAGGTCATCGCCGCGGTGCCAGCTGCCAGGGCACGCGCCGAAAGGTCCGGTCGGGAAGTGCGTCTCGACTTCCTCGACGACAAGGCAGTGCTGTGGATGCTCGATCAGCGCTATGTCGACAGCGCTCAGCGGCAGTTCATCGGGTTCGCCATAGGTGGCCCACTCGTGCTCGCCGCCTTCGCACTGTGGCCGTTCTGGGCGCTGGTCGCTTCCCAGAAGTCAACGCAGTTCCAGATGGTGGCCGGCGCTGCGGCCGCTCTCGTTCTGGGCACTCTGTTACTCCTCCTCTGCGTCAAGGGAGCGCGCGCTACGTTCGATCCGGGCCGCCGAAATGTACGGACTCGGGCCAAGGTGTACCGGGAGATCGTTGCTACGGCTCGGAGGAACGGTGCAGACATTCCTGGCGATTATCCCTATTACAGCTACGGGATCTTCGCCGCGTCGCGGAAGTTCGATCCCGAAGCCGAGGATCTCGCCATGCCGAGCGGAGAGGAAGCGACGTGAGTGAGGGGCTCACAAAGCAGGAGGTCAGTGCCACTGACGGCAAGGACGAGATCCACGTCAGATGGGTGATGCCCGAGGCGTTCGAGGACCTGCCGCTCGGCCAGGACGAGGAAGAGATCGTTCGTCGGCTGGAGGACCTGGCACAGAAGTTCCTGCCCGGCGCCGACGATGATCTTCTGGTGCGATGGTGCCTGTTGTGCGTGCTCGGCTGTAGCGACCTGGAAGCCGCCGGGACCCAGTACGCCGGTCTCTGCGCCGTGGACATCGACGGCGAGCCCTGTGTCACTACAGTCTTCGCGACGCTCTCACCAGCAGACGCGATCACAGCCGGGGTCGGTGGTCCCGTCAAATCCCTGGTCGCCGGTCTGCGCGCCATGGATCTCGGTGAGGTGTCCGGGATCGAACTTCCTGTGGAACCGCGGTCTGCTGCGTCGGGGCCCGGGTGGAGAACCCGGGGGCACCTGGCGGATCTCGGCCCGCAAACAGGAGAGATACGGACCTCCTTCATCCAGGTGCACATCCCCTCTCCAACGGAACGGTCCTGTCCATGAAGATGGGCACACCCACCATGACCGGCTGGGAGACCTTCTCCGAGACCTTCGCGCGCATCGTCAGAAGCATCCGCCTCTTCAAGGCCGACGGATCGGCAGTCCCACTGTCGGTGGGCGTAGGCCGGTAACCCGGCCAGCACGCACGGGCGGCGCGGTGCGCCAAGCGCCACCGTGCGTCCCGCCCCAAGTACCGTCCCCGCGCTCCGTTACACAACGACCACGCCGTTGACGGTCCGGCGCCCTCCGCGCTCCCACTCCTCGCCCCTTACACGGGAAGCCCGTGTCACTTCAGAACTTCGTCCCCTAGGGGTCACCGGTGACAACCCCTACCGTTGTGGCACTATCCGTTGCTTGCACAGGGCATGCTCACGAGGAGTGTCACTTCATGGGGACAGGACCAAGGCAGATCTTGACCTGATAAAGAGCTGCTCGCGATCATTGGCGAAAATTCACCGCGAGTTCGACAAACACGGCAATCCGGCCGATGAGTACAACGACGCCATAGGCCATGGCGGGCTCAAGGACTCCTTCGAGGAGTTCGGTGACACCTGGAAGAAGACCCGCAAGAAGCTGATGGAAGAGATCAAGACGCTGGCGGAGGCCACCAAGACGGCCGCCCAGCAGTACGAGGAGATTGACAAGGAGCTGGCCAAGGCTCTGCGCGACGCGAAGAGCAAGGGAAGAAGAAGTGAGCCGGCCCACGGACTGGTCGCCGCTGCGGGACGACGACCCGACCCCGGCGACCCCTACGAGGTCGCGGAGCTGGGCGCCCAGTTGCGCAGCATGGCCGACATGATCGAGGAGCAGTCCCGGAACATCGAGGCGCTGTCCTCGGTGGAGGGCTGGGACAGCGACGCCGGGCGGGCGTTCAACGAGGTGGCGGACGGCGCGGCGGGTCGGCTCAAGAAGGCGTTCGAGCGGTACGACGAGGCGGCCAAGGCGATCGGCACCAAGGTGCGGGAGGGCGGCGGCGAGTCCAAGGAGTACGCCAGCGAACTCCACCGCGCCCAGGAGAAGGCCGACAAGGCACTGACGAAGTACCGCACGGCGCACGGGGATTACGAGGACGCCCAGCGGGAGATCGACAAGCTGCTGAAGAAGGTCGACAACAAGCCCGCGGACTTCACCGACGACGAACTCACCGAATACCGCCGCTGGGTGAAGAAGAAGGAAACCGCGTCCAAGGACATGGGCGATGCCGCACGGGACGTGAGAGACGCCCGCGGCATTTTCGACGACGCGGGCGACCGAGCCGCCAAGCACATCAAGAACGTCGTCCACCACGACGGAGTCCACGACCCCGGCGGCTTCTGGAACACGCTGGCGGACTGGGCGGACGCCTTCTCCAACATTTCCGCGATCCTGGGCGTGCTGGCCGTCATCTGCGCGTTCGTCCCACCGTTGCAGTTCCTGGCGCCGATCTTCGCCACGCTGTCCGTCATCAGCAGCGCGCTCGCTCTGGCCGGGCACATCTACGACATGACGGCGCGGGGCGGGAAGTTCGACCTCATGAAACTGGGCACCGACATTCTCGGCATCATGCCCGGCCTCGGTGTGCTCAAGGGTTTCAAGGCGTTCAAGGGCATGGCGAATCTGGGGCGGATGGCCCGGCTCGGCGGGCGCGGTCTCAACGCGCTGGACGGAATCGGGCACAGCTTCTTCAACGGCATCGGGGTGAAGGTCACCAAGAGTGTGATCAGCTTCGGTGCGAAGAAGTTGGGGAAGGACATCGCCCCAGGACGCTCGCGCGGTACGGCAAGCACATCACCGGCGTCATCAAGGGCGCCGGACTGGCCAATGTCATCCACAAGCTCACCGCCGGTGGGGATCACGGCTCGCAGCCCAAGGTCGATACCCCGCCCCCACCCCGTCCCCGTCGCCCCAGCCCTCGCCGAAGCCGTTCCACGCGGCTCTCGCCGCCTGATCGCGCGGAGCGGAGCCACAGCCATGGACGACGCGCCCGGCCGCGGCGACCGGAGGTTGACCGCACGCCGAAGGAGCGAGGTGACGGACCTCGCCCCGGCGCTGTGATCGCCGCGGTCCCCAAGGCCCGGCGGACGGCCGAACGCCCCGGCCACCCGCACCGCGGCCCGTACCCGTTCGCCGCCACCCACCGCCCCGGCGCGAAGAAACTCGCACCACCCCTGAATGAGGACCCGGCATGAGCCAGCTGTCTGGACAGGAAGAGATACGTTCCGCGAAGAGCGGCGAGGAAATCGACGTCCGCTGGCTCATGCCGGAGGAGTTCTTCGAACTGCCCATGGACTTCGAGGACCCGGACGCCATCGCCGAACAGCTGCTGGAGCTGGCCGAGCGGGTCCTGCCGGGCGCCGACCCCGAATTGCAGATCGAGTGGGCGGCCATGTGCGGGCGAATTACGACTCGTTCGCCGAGAGCAATCTCCAGTACGCGGCCTTCTGCGTCTCGGAGCTGGACGGCGCGCGCTGCACGGCCAGCGTCAACGTCTCCGTCCTCGACCTGGACGAACTCTCCGCGCTCACCGGCCACATCGCCCGGCGCCCGGTCGATCTCGTCGCCTCCGCGCTGCGCCAACTGAACATCGGCGACGTCTCCGCGATCGACCTTCCTGCGGCCCCGCCGTCTCATGCGTCGGCACCCGGAAGAACCAGGTCAGTGGGGAACTCACCGCGTCCGGCGAGGACGAGCCGCTGTGGACCTCGTTCATACAGGTACAGGTGCCACTGACCAACAGCACCGTCATCGTCATGGAGATGAGCACCCCGAGCATGGACGCGTGGGAGGTCTTCTCCAAGATGTTCGCGGGCATCGTCCGCGGTATCCGGCTGTTCGACTCCGACGGCAATCCCGTAGTGATGACGGAGTGACCGGGACGCCGCCGCCGTCCGCGCCGCCCCAGGACTACCGACTCCTCGTCCCCGCGCGTGGTTCCGCGTCGATCTCACCCAGGAGCGCTGGCGTCCGCAGTTGAAGACCTTCGTGGATCTGCACACGGAGGGAAAGGGCGTACCGGCCGAGCGGAAACAGCAGATCTGGGCCGCCCTGCGCAACAAGGCCGAGGACGGGGTGACGCGCGGGGCGCTGGAGTTCTTCCTGCTTCGGAATCGACCGACGGCAGGCTGATGCCCGCCGCGCTGCTCGTATCGCTCATTCCGACGCGCGGCGCTCTCGCCGTCGCACCGGCGGAATTCGCTCGCTCGCTTGAGGAAAGGGAGAAGCGGAAGGAACGGGGCGGGTGGTCACGGTCGTCGAACTTCCGGCCGGGAAGGCCGTGTCCGTCCGCGGGGCCACCAGTCTGGATCTGCACGTCCATATGCCGGGAGACGTCGGCTATTTGCTGCTCTTTCTCCGTGCCGCTGAACGGCACCTCGGGGCCCATGGGCCGCCTGTGCGACGCCATCGCCCGTTCACTGCGCTGGATCACCTAGCGCGGCCGACACCCTGATATGACAGGCCGGTGCCCCGTCCCGCGTTTCCGCGGCCGGGGCACCGGGCCCAAGTCGTGCACGTACCAGGAGCGTTTACTTCTTGCCCCGGATACCGTCGCCCAGCTTCTTGTCCAGGTCCTCGAAGCCGTCGGCGGCGGAGCTGAGGAAGTCGCCCATGCCCTCCAGGCCCTCGATCGTGTCCGAGGCACCCTTCTCGAACTCGTTGAAAGACTCCTCGAAGTCCTTCGAGGACTTCTGCGTGACGTAGCCGTCACGGACAAGGTTCTCGACGTACTTCTTCAACGCCTTCAGCGTCTTGTCGATTTCCTTCTTGTCTTCCTTGAGCTTCTTCGCGGCATCCCGCATGTCCTGATATGTGACATCGACATCGCCCTTACCCATGGCTCACCTTCTTTCAGACGTGCCGCAGGGCGGCCCCGTGGCTACTGTGACGGCGGATGATGTGATGGTCCGCCCGGTGTGGCAGCTTACGTGTGATGACACCGCAGCCACAGCAACGGTTCCCGAAAGGCGCGATCAATGACGAGTGATGACGGGCCCGAATCCCTGAATGATCAGCCGACGCTACTGCCCACGACGCAAGCCGCGTTGAGCACGGATCCGCGACTCGTGGAGGCCGTACGACGCATCAGCGCACAGCACCGAGTCGACTATCTGGACGACGACGTGGTCGCCGAGATGCTGCGCGAGCACGAGCGGCAGGTACGGCGTGCCGGGCTCGGTCCGGGGCTCATCGGCGTCCTGGCGCTCCTCGTGGGTTCATCTGGCCCATACTGCGCTGGCGGAGGACGGCCAACCGCGTCCCGTCGACTGGTCACGCGACAAGCCGGTCGTCGCGGCCTCCGCGGCGCTGATCGCCCTCGCAGTCGCGTTCATCACCATGGCCGTCGTCCGCAACAAGCGGCGACTGCGGCACCCGCGCTTGAGGGGTACCGGAAGGTGCTCGGCGTGGCGATCGCCCACGGGTACCCCCACTCGCCGTACCGGCCTGGCTCGTCCGGCGCACCGGGGAGACGGGCGCGGGTCGGTGCCGATCCCCGCTACGCCCCGGTGCCGCCTCTGAACGAGGAGCGGACAGCCGTGGCGGAGACGGCGCGACCGCCCCAGGTGCGGCGCGCCCGTCTCCGCCCTCCAAGCCTCACCAGGTCGTCGAGTACGAGCGCGTGGCCGACATCGGCGGATGGCACGACGAGACCGGCGCCATCGTCCTGCTCGCCGGCCTCATCGCCGGCGCCTGGGCCTACTGGTCTCAGGACAAGCCGGCGCTGGCCGTCCTCGCGTCCGCGGCCGGTGCGGCCTTGGCCATCGCCATCTGGCTGGCGGGGCCCGGCAAGGGCACAGAAGGAGGCGCTGCGGAAGCACGCCAGGGCCTATCTACGCGAACTGGTGGCTGCCCAGGCCGCGGGCACCGTGGTCCCCGAGCTCTCGCCTCCTCTGCGCAAGCTTCTCGACGAACCCGGATTTTCCGCGCCGGGCGCCGGGACTGAAGCGCTGCCCGAGACCGAACAGGGCGCAAGCCGTTGCCCATGTGTCACACCGGCCGGATATCGTCCTTGAGTACGGGGCTGACACGGGGCTGGTGCGGGGGCCGTACTCGCCGACGGCCTCGACGGTCCGAAGCGATCCGAGGAGGACGATCGTGCGCCTGACTCTGTCCGTCGTCGATCCGCTGGGGGCGCAGCACGGACGTCGTGCTCGACGCCGACTCCGAGTCGCAGGTCGGCGACGTCGCGCGCGAATTGGCCCAGCATGTCGGCTATGTTCCGCCCACGGATCAGGGCGGGGCGCAGATCATCCCGCTCCAGAGCCAGCGCGGCGACCGGGCCCCGGCCGCCGTCAGCAGCGCCCCGCCCGTCTACGTCGACGGGTACGCGCTCGACCCCGGGCTCACCGTCACCGCCTCACCGCTCCGCGACGGCGCCGTGGTCAGCCTGCACGACCCGGCGGGCTGTCTGCCCGGAGAGCCCACCGGCGTCGTGGAGTTGCGGGTGGTGGGCGGCCCCGCGGCCGGGCGGTGCACCGGCTGGGGATCGGGCGGTACGACATCGGGCGCGGCGCGGGCAGTTACCTGCGGATCGACGACCCCGAGATGCCCGAGCGCGCCCTGAGCCTGTCCGTCGCCACGGACGGCACCTGCGGGCTGGCCGTGCATACCGACCTTAAGGACGTCACGCTCGACGGCAAGCCGCTGGCCGAGATCGACGCGAAGGAACGGGAGCACTGGCCGCTGGGCGCCCAACTGGCCGTGGGGAACACCCTGCTGGAGCTGGTGCGGTACACCCGCCGAACGCGGCGCTGAAGTGGTCGGAGGACGGCGCCGGCCTCGACTACAACCGGCCGCCGCGGCTGCGGCCCCGGACCGCGTCACGAAGTTCAAGCTGCCGAATCCGCCCAGGAGCAGCCCGCCCGGCCGATGCCGTGGCTGATGGCGCTCATGCCGCTGGTCACCGCGGTCGTCATGGTGATGGTCTTCGGCCGCTGGTACTACATGATCATGGCGGTCATGAGCCCCATGATGATGGTGGCCAACTACTTCATGGACCGCAAGAACGGGCGCAAGTCGCACGCGCGCGAGGTGAAGGAGTACAAGGAGCACAAGGCCCGGATCGAGAAGGACGCGCAGGACGCCCTGCTCGCCGAGCGGCTCGACCGGCGGCTGGCCGTGCCCGACCCGGCCGCCGTGCTGGCCCTCGGTACCGGGCCGCGCACCCGGCTGTGGGAGCGGCGCCGCACCGACCACGACCACCTGCTGCTGCGCGTGGGCACCGCGGAACTGCCCTCCGAGGTGGTGCTCGACGACCCGGAGCAGGACGACCACCGCCGCGAGGTGACCTGGACCATCGACGACGCCCCCGTCACGCTGCCGCTGCGCACGCTGGGCGTCGTCGGCGTCGCCGGGCCGGGCGACTCGGCACGGGCGCTCGGCCGGTGGGCCGTGTCGCAGACCGCGACCCTGCACAGCCCCATGGACGTGCAGTTCTTCGTGCTGACCGAGAGCGTCGCCGAGGACAGCTGGAGCTGGACCCGCTGGCTGCCGCACGCCCGCCCGCCGGGCGGCTTCGACACGAACGTGCTGATCGGTACGGACGCGGAGACCGTCAGCGCCCGGGTCGGCGAGCTGACGCAGCTGCTCGACGCGCGCCAGAAGGCGGCGAAACAGCAGCAGGGCAGGCCACGACGTTCGGCGACCCCGACATCGTGGTGGTGTGGGACGGCTCCCGGCGGCTGCGTTCGCTCCCCGGTGTCGTACGGCTGCTGCGCGAGGGCCCCGCGGTGTCCATCTACGCGCTGTGCCTGGACACCGAGGAGCGGTTCCTGCCCGGGAGTGCCAGGCCGTCGTCGTCGCCGAGCCGCGCCCCGAGGAGTACGACGGCCAGGGCGGCGCCCTCGCCGCCGCGGCGGGCCCGGCGGTGGCTTCGCCTCGGCGGCCGTGCCCGGCGGCGCCCCGCGCCCGGCACACCCGCGCCCGGCGGCTTCCCGTCCTTCCAGGCGTGGCACCCCACCGGCCCCGCGACGGGCGGCGCGCCCAGGACGAGACGGCCGCGACCATGCTGCGGCTGCGCGTGGAGCAGGCGGGCGCGGCCCGGCTGCGGAACGTACGGCCCGACTTCGTCTCCGCCGCCTGGTGCGCGCGGCTCGCGCGCGCCCTGTCCCCGCTGCGCGACATCAGCGGCGAGACCGAGGACTCGGCGCTGCCCGGCGCCAGCAGGCTGCTGGACGTCATCGAACTGGAGCCGCCGACGGGCGAGGCGGTCGCGGCACGTTGGCACATGGGCGGCCAGTCGACGATGGCGGTGATCGGCGAGTCGTACGACGGCCCGTTCGGCATCGACATGCGGCGGGACGGTCCGCACGGCCTCATCGCCGGTACCACCGGTTCCGGTAAGTCGGAGCTGCTCCAGACGATCGTCGCGTCGCTCGCGGTCGCGAACACGCCGCAGAACATGACGTTCGTACTCGTCGACTACAAGGGCGGCTCGGCCTTCAAGGACTGTGTGCAACTGCCGCACACCGTCGGCATGGTCACCGACCTCGACGCGCACCTGGTCGAGCGGGCCCTGGAGTCACTGGGCGCCGAGCTGAAGCGGCGTGAGCACATCCTGGCCGACGTCGGCGCCAAGGACATCGAGGACTACCAGGACCTGGTGCGCCGCGACCCGTCGAACCAGCCGCTGCCGCGCCTGCTCATCGTCATCGACGAGTTCGCGTCCATGGTCCGCGACCTGCCCGACTTCGTCACCGGCCTGGTCAACATCGCCCAGCGGGGCCGTTCCCTCGGCATCCACCTGCTGCTCGCCACCCAGCGCCCCAGCGGTGTGGTGTCCCCGAGATCCGCGCCAACACCAACCTGCGGATCGCGCTGCGCGTGACCGACGGTGCCGAGTCCAGCGACGTCATCGACGCGCCGGAGGCCGGGCACATCTCCAAGAACACCCGGGCCGGGCGTACGTGCGGCTCGGCCACGCCTCCCTCGTCCCCTTCCAGTCCGGCCGTGTCGGAGGCCGCCGTCCCGGCGCCGTCGACCCCGAGGTGGTCGCCCCTGGGCGTCCCCGCTGAGCTGGCAGGACCTGGGGCGCGCGGCGCTCAAGAAGCCCGCCGCCGCCAAGCGCGAGGAAGAGGAGATCACCGACCTGAAGGTGCTCGTCGACGCCGTGCGGGAGGCCAACCAGCGGCTCGGCATCCCGCAGCAGCACAGCCCCTGGCTGCCCGCGCTGGACGACACGCTCCTCCTGGACGACGTCCGGCCGCTGCGCGGCGCGGGCCCGCTGCCCACCGCCCCGTTCGGCGTCGAGGACATCCCCGCCGACCAGGCCCGCCGCCCGGTCGCCATCGACTTCGCGACCTTCGGCCACCTGCTCGTCGGCGGCGCGCCGCGCAGCGGCCGTTCCCAGGTGCTGCGGACGATCGCGGGCTCCCTGGCCCGTACGCACTCGGTCGCCGACGTGCATCTGTACGGCATCGACTGCGGCAACGGTGCCCTCAACGCGCTGACCCGGCTGCCGCACTGCGGCGCCGTCGTCAGCCGCGCCCAGACCGAGCGGGCGCAGCGCCTGGTCAGCCGGCTCTCGGCCGAACTGACCCGGCGCCAGGAGCTGTTGGCGGTGGACGGCTTCGCCGACATCGGCGAGCAGCGCGCCGCGGTCACGGAGGACCGCCGGTTGCCCTACCTGGTGGTGCTGCTCGACCGCTGGGAGGGCTGGCTGCCGACGCTCGGCGAGGTGGGCGGCGGCGAACTGACCGACGAGGTCTACGCGATCATGCGCGAGGGCGCGAGCGTCGGCATCCACCTCGTCATCACCGGTGACCGCCAGCTGTTCGTGGGACGCATCAGCTCGCTCACCGAGGACAAGTACGCGCTGCGGCTGGCCGACCGCTCCGACTTCTCCATGGTCGGCATCAACCACCGCAAGGTCCCCGAGGAGATCGCGCCGGGCCGCGCCTTCAAGGGCGAGACCGGCATCGAGACGCAGTTCGCGCTGCTGTCGGACGACAACAGCGGCCAGGGCCAGGCCGCCGCGCTCGCCACGATCGGCGAGTCCGCAACCGCTCGCGACGCCGGTGTGCCGCGCGAGCGGCGTCCCTTCCGCGTCGACGTACTGCCCAGCCGGATCTCCTTCCGCGACGCCTGGGAGCTGCGCGACTCGGTGGCCTCGCGCTCGCCCCTGTGGACCCTGGTCGGCGTCGGCGGCGACGAACTCACCGGCCACGGCCCCGACCTGGCCTCCGGCATCCCTCCTTCGTCATCGGCGGCCCGGCCAAGTCCGGCCGCAGCACGGTCCTGACGACCATGGCCGAGGGCTATCTCGCCCAGGGCGTACGGCTGGTACTGGCCGCCCCCGCCCCTCGCCGCTGCGCGAACTGGCGGACCGGGAGGGCGTGCTGAAGCTCTTCACCGAGGACGAGATCGAGGACGACGAGCTGACCGAGGCGATCGAGTCCGCCAGTCGCCAGGCCCCGATCGTCGTGATGATCGACGACGGCGAGGCCCTGGAGGACTGCGACGCGGGCTCCGAGCTGAAGAAGATCATCCAGCGTGGCGGGGAGCGCGGTCTCGCGCTGGTCCTCGCCGGTGACGAGGAGGAGATCTGCGGCGGCTTCAGCGGCTGGCAGGTCGAGGCGAAGAAGGCCCGGCGCGGCATCCTGCTCTCGCCGCAGGACTCCTCCGCCGGTGACCTGATCGGCTACCGCATCTCGCGGCGCGACGTCGGCGACCCGATCACCCGGGGAAGGGCTTCCTCCACCTCGGCGACGGCGAGCCGTTCACGGTGACGACGCCGATGTGACCGGGCGCTCTGGAGTCGGCCCCACCGCTCCCCGCATTCCCTTCTCGCAACCGCCCAGCGGTCTTTGTACGTCACACCTGACACATACGATGGCGCCTGTTTCGGGCGAGGCAGCGCCTATGGGGACCGTATGGGGAACCGGCCGACGGACTGGCACATACTCGACCTTGACGGCGACCCGGTCCCCGGGGATCCGGAGCGGGTGCGGACGCTGGCGTGCAAGCTGCACTCCTTCGCGGATGATGTCGGGGACGCGCTGCGGCTGATCAAGGGCATGGCGGGCGATGACGCCCTGCTGAAGTGGGCGGGGCAGTCGGCGGAGGCGTTCAAGGACGAGTTCGACGACGTCCCGAAGAACCTGAAGAAGCTGCGTCGTTCTTATGAGTTGGCCGGGGACGCGCTGACGACGTACTGGCCCAAACTCCAGCAGGCCCAGGGCGACGCCGACCGCGCCCTGGAGAAGGGCCGCACCGCCCGCGGTGATCTGACCAACGCCCATGAACGTCTGACCACCGCCAACTCCTGGGTCGACCGCGCCACCGCGAAGGCCAAGGAGTACGAGGACAACGGCGACGGCGGCGGCAAGAAGAAGGACGTCCCGCCGCCCGACGAGAGCGACGTGCGCGCCGCCGCCCGTAACGCCCGCGACGCCAAGCACTCTCAGGCCAGCGCCCAAAGTGCGGTTGATACCGCTCAGTCCGCGCTCGACGCCGCCAAGAAGATGGCCGCGGACGCCAAGAAGCTCCGCGAGGACGCCGCACGCGACTGCAAGAACACCCTTGACGACGCCTCCGACGCCGGAATCCAGAACCGCCACTGGTGGGAAGACGCCATCGACTGGGTGGCCGACCACTGGGACGACATCGTCACCATCTGCAAAGTCGTCGTCGCCGTCGTCGGCATCGTCGCCATGATCATCGGCGGCCCCATCCTCGGCGCCATCGTGCTCGCCGCCGCCCTCGTCGTCCTCGCCGACACCCTCCACAAATACGCCAACGGCCAAGCCTCCCTCTGGGACGTCGCCTTCGCCGCCCTCGACTGCATCCCCGGCATGAAGGGCCTCACCACCCTCGGCGGCCTCGCCAGAGGCATCAAGACCGCCTCCAAACTCGGCCTCAAGGGCATGGCCCTGGGAGCCAAGGGCCTGGCCAAGAGCGGTCGCGGCCTGCTCGCCGACAGCGCGAAAGGCGCCTTCAACCGGGTCAAGAACGTGGTCCGCAGCGGCGGGTCCGACCCGTCGACATGGCCACCGGCGCCATGTACCTCCCGCAGACCGACGTCGCCCTGCCCGGCACCCTCCCGCTGGCCTTCACCCGTCGGCTCGCCTCCGACTACCGCGCCGGCCGCTGGTTCGGCCCCACCTGGGCCTCCACCCTCGACCAACGCCTCGAAACCGACGAGCAGGGCGTCGTGCACGTCACCGAGGACGGGCTGCTGCTCGCCTACCCCCACCCGGCGGACGAGGGGCCGGTGCTGCCGGACTCAGGCCCACGCCAGCCCCTGACCCGCCGGAGCGACGGCGGCTACGAGATCACCGACCCGATCACCGGCCACACCAGGCACTTCGACCCGCCGCACGAAGGCATCGCCGAGCTGAAGCGGATCAGCGACCGCAACGGCAACACCGTCGACTTCGACCACGCCCCCGACGGCACCCCGCTCGCCATCCGCCACTCCGGCGGGTACCACCTCAAGCTCACCGCCGCGGAAGGCCGCGTCACCGCCCTCCACCTCGCCGACGCCGCCGACGACGGCTCCGACGTCGCCATCAAGCGCTACGGCTACGACGCGGACGGCAACCTCGCGGAGGTCATCAACTCCTCCGGCCTCCCTCCGCTTCACCTACGACGACCGCCTGCGCGTCACCTCCTGGACCGACACCAACGACCGCGGCTACGCCTACACCTACGACCACCGCGACCGCTGCGTCGCCGAAGGCGGCGAGGCCGGACACATCGCCATCAGCCTCGACTACGACGGCACCCACCCCGACTGGCCCGACGCCCGCGTCACCACCCTCACCACCGCCGAAGGCTGCGTCACCCGTTACGTCATCAACGACAACAGCCAGGTCATCGCCGAGATCGACCCGCTGGGCGGGTGACCCGCACCACCTACGACGACCACCACCACGTCCTGACCCAGACAGACGCCCTCGGTCACACCACCCGTTTCGTCAACGATTCGTGTGGCCTGCCCCTCACCATCACGCATCCGGACGGGGAAGAGGTCAACTACACGTACAACCGGTTCGAGCGCCCCACCTCCCTACGCTCGGCCGGCGGCATCACGCATACGCGTGAGTACGACGCGCACGGCAACTGCACCGTTGTCACGAGCCCGACCGGCGCCACGACACGCTATGGGTACGACGCCCGGGCGCGGTCACGGACATCACCGATGCCCTCGGTGCGACGACCCTCGTGCGGTGCGACCCGGCCGGACTGCCCACAGAAGTGACCGACCCGCTCGGCAACCGCGTCACGCGTGCGTACGACGCCTTCGGCCGCCCTCGCGAGGTCACGAACCCCTCGGCGCGGTGACCCGATTCCTGTGGACCGTCGAAGGCCGCATCTCGCGAGTGATCAGGCCCGACGGAACGGAAGAGACCTGGGAATACGACGGTGAGGGCAACTGCACCCGGCACACCGACCCCAACGGCGCCTCCACCGGCTACACGTACACGCATTTCGACCTGTTGGCCGCGCGCCACGAGCCGGACGGAACCCACCATGAGTTCCATTACGACGCCTCCCTGCGGCTGACCGGGGTCGTCAACCCGCAAGGTCTGAGCTGGAGTTATGTCTACGACTCCGCCGGGCGTCTCATCGCCGAGACCGACTTCGACGGCAGGACGCAGAGGTACGAGCATGACGCCACCGGCCGGCTGAGCACGCGTGTCACAGCGGCGGGAGACTCCATCCGCTTCCAACGGGATGAGCTGGGCCGAGTGGTGGCCAAGTCGTCGGGCGGAACGACGACGACCTACGCATATGACGCGGCAGGCAGCCTGATCCGGGCGGCCGGTCCCGACACGGTGCTGACCCGGCGGTACGACGGACAGGGACAGCTGGTAGCCGAGACGGTCGACGGCCGTGTCATGACGTACACGTACGACGCGTTGGGCCGCCGCACCGGACGGACCACGCCCAGCGGCGTCACCAGTACGTGGACCTACGACGCGGCCGGCCGTCGCACCGCGCTGACCACCTCGGGGCGCACACTGACGTTCGTCCGGGACGCCGCTGGCCGTGAGGCGTCCCGCCACATCGGTGACGCGGTGATCGTGACCAGCGACTTCGACACCCTGGGTCGTACGACGGGCCAGGAAGTCACCGGGCCCAACGGCCGCCGCGTCCAGCGCCGCGCTTACCGTTACCGGGCGGACGACGGCTTGATCGGCATCAGCGACTCGGAAGACGGCGACCGCGACATCGCGCTGGACGTCATGGGGCGGGTCACCGCCGTCCAGGCTCAGGGCTGGGCGGAGACGTACGCCTATGACGAGTTCGGCAACCAAACCCATGCCTCCTGGCCGGCGACGGTCCCCGGCGAGGAGGCCAACGGTTCCCGGAGCTACACCGGCACCCGCCTCGACGCCTCGGGGCGCGTCCGCTACCAGCACGACCCGGCGGGCCGGGTCACTCTGCGGCGGAAAAAGTACCTGTCGCGCGCTCCGCGGACCTGGCGATACTCCTGGGACGCCGAGAACCGTCTCACGCAGGTGCTCACTCCGGACGGTGTCACGTGGCGCCACACCTACGACCCGTTGGGACGTCGCACCGGCAAGCAGCGGCTGGGAGCCGACGGTGAGACCGTCGTCGAGCGCGTCGACTTCGCCTGGGACCACACCACACTCGTGGAGCAGACCACCCGCACTCCCGGAACGACCCGGCCGGCAGTCACCCTCAGCTGGGAGTACCACGGTCGGCGCCCCTGACACAGACCGAGCGCAAGACGAACACCGGGGACGGCGTTCAGGCCGCGCAGGAGGAGATTGACGCGCGCTTCTACGCCATCGTCACGGATCTGGTCGGCACTCCCACGGAACTGGTGGACGAGCAAGGCGACATCGCATGGCGTACCCGCGCTTCCGTCTGGGGTGCCACCTCGTGGAACAAAGAGGCGACGGCCTACACCCCTGCGTTTCCCGGGCCAGTACCACGACCCGGAGACCGGGTTCCACCACAATTACTTCCGTCACTACGACCCCGAGACGGCGCGTTATGCCTCGCCCGACCCCTCGGTCTGGAGGGAGGCCCCAATCCCGCGGCCTACGTCCGCAACCCGTGCACCTGGACCGACCCCTCGGGCTTTCCCCATACCCGAAGGACCCGATCAAGCTCTATCGGGCTCCCCACGCCGGCAACCGTAATCTGGAGGCGAACGGCCTCGACCCGTCTCTCCACCCCGACACTCCCCAAGGCGGGGCAGGCACCGCCTACCTGGGGAGAGTGAGAATGTGGCCCAGAAGTACGCGGATCAGGGCATCTATGAGGACGGATACCACGAGTACGTCATGAAGCCCGAGTTCAGGGACGCCTTCCCCGAGGATGCCGTCCCTGCGTACCGCCGAACACACGACAACAAGCCGGACGAGTTCCAATGGCTCATCCCGAGGGAAGAAATCCCCAGATTCAACTCCATGATCCAGGAGGTGAATTGGGTGAATTACTATGGTGGCATCGCCTGGAGAGAATGAGACCAGAAGAAGGGAGAGACTCATGGCAGAATCCGCACCCGATTCCACTCGTACCTTCCTCACCTCCCTCCGCCCCGGTCAGGTACGCAGAGGCACCGTGGCTTCGGTCACCGACTTCGGGGTGTTCGTCGACCTGGGCGGGGCCGTCGGCATGATCACCGCGGCCAACGTGTCCTGGCGGCGCGTCGAGCGCATGGAGCAGGCGGCGCGGCCGGACAGGACGTGACGGTGGTGGTGCTGGACATCGACCTCGAACGAGAGCGAGTATCGCTGTCCCTCAAAGAGCTTCAGCCGGACCCGTTCCTGGAGTTCGCGCGCACCCGGCTCGGTGCGGTCCTGACCGGGCCAGTCACCAAGGCGGCCCCTTTCGGCGTGTTCGTGCTGCTCGACGGCGAGTTCCCGGGCCTGCTGCCGGACGCGGTCCATGCCGTAGGGGAGACAGTGACCGTACGGGTCGCCGACATCAACGTCAGAGACCGGCGCGTTGTGCTGTCGGCGCAAAAGCCGTGACGGGCGGCGCCGAGCTATCGTCCGACTTCGCCGTCATCGCGTCCTTTCCGGCCCGGACGCGGGCCCAACTTCCCACGGACGATTCGGAGTGCGCGTATTCGCGAACCTTCGACCCTTCGGAGAACAGAGGGCATGGGGCCCCGCCTTCGACGCGACGGCCAGCACCGTCAATGACGAGTCGGTGGGCATCTTCGCCCCGGCGGCGCTGGGCGGCGTGGTGATCACGGAGGCGCAACGTGCCGCGGTCTTCGCCCTCCCGCCCGTGAGGCCCGCGGCACCTCGGGGTGACCCGTCGCGATCCGGCGCCGGCTGGCGCCATCCGGCGCGACACCCCGTCCTGCCACCGGCCTGATCCGTACTGCGAACCGGCAAGGACGATCCCGATCACGGCATCGAATCAGCCAGCCCGTACCCGACCCTCCCTCCCCACCAGGGTGTTCGCGAATGCCAACCCCACCCGCCCCGTGTTTCCGGACCTTGCGTAAGAACCGACACCCGAACATGCGGATGCACACGCACACTGGACGTGGGTGCGGGAAATTTGGCACGGTGTGGGGCAGCGGTCCGTAATCGAACATGTGGCCGATGCCGTCAGGGGTCCCGCTATGCCATCCGCCCAGCTCGCACCAGACGCGGCCGCCTTCTACGCGGCGCAGAGCACGTTCTCCGACCCCGGCGTGCTCGCCCCGCTCTACGACGAGTTGCCCGCCGACCCCGCCCGGCTCGCGCGGATCACCCGGGACCTGATGATCCACCGTCTCGAAGGCGACGTCTTCCGGTACGAGATCCCCGCGACCGGCTGCACAACGACGCCGAGACCCGCTACATCGACGACATCCTGCGGATCATCGCGACGCGGAACGACGCGCCGCTGACGCGCAGACGCGCGGTCGAGGACCGCTTCGTCGGCGTCTGCCGCGACTTCGCGCTGCTGCACTGCTCGCTGCTGCGCACACCGGCACCCGGCGCGCGTACGGTCCGGGTTCGCCGACTACTTCGGTTCCGACGGCTTCCATGTCGACCACGTCGTCACCGAGTTCTGGGACGCGGAACGCGGCTGGGTGCTGGCGGACGCGCAGCTCACCGACCCGACGGTGATGGCGGCGTTCGGGGTCGAGTTCGACCCGATGGACGTGCCGCGTGACCGCTTCCTGGTGGCAGGGCGGCCTGGGGCGCCATCCGCGCGGGCGAGGCGGACCCCGTACGTTCGGCCTGCGCCTGCCCGAGGGCCGATGGTGGGCGAGTGGTTCGTGGCGGGCAACATCCGGCTGGACCTCGCCGCGCTCAACAAGGTCGAGACCCTGCTCTGGGACGTCTGGGGCGTCGGCGCGGCCAACGACGCGGACATGACGGACGCGATCCGCGAACTGTACGACGGGGTGGCGGACGTGGCGGGCGAGGACGTGACCTTCGAGGCGGCGCGCACCCTCTTCAACGAGAACGACGCGGTCCGCACGCCCAGGACGGTGCTGTCGATGGCCCCGTTCAACGGCTCGTGCGAGGTCACCCTGCGGTGAGGGCGTCGCGTACGGGCCGCGTACGGCCGGGCGTCCGCCCGTACGCACGCCCCAGCCCGGACCCGCTCGGAACACCCACCTCCGCTTTCTGATTTCGCACACGCGACCTGCAACCATCTCCCCTTCACTGGCGTCACGCACGTTGAGCGGTAGCAGCGGTAGCGCTGGCGCGACAGTGAACGAGCGGTGTCGACGTCGGCGCGGCTAGGGGCCTCGTGGGAAATCGGCCGACGGACTGGCACATACTCGACCTCGACGGCGACCCGGTCCCCGGGGACCCGGAGCGGGTGCGGACGCTGGCGTGGAAGCTGCACTCCTTCGCGGACGACGTCGGGGACGCGCTACGGCTCATCAACGGCATGGCGGGCGACGACGCCCTCCTGAAGTGGGCCGGGAGTCGGCGGACGCCTTCAAGGACGAGTTCGACGACGTCCCCAAGAACCTCAAGAAGCTGCGTCGTTCTTATGAGTTGGCCGGGGACGCGCTGACGACGTACTGGCCCAAGCTCCAGCAGGCCCAGGGCGACGCCGACCGCGCCCTGGAGAAGGGCCGTACCGCCCGCGGTGACCTGACCAACGCCCATGAACGTCTGACCACCGCCAACTCCTGGGTCGACCGCGCCACCGCCAAGGCCAAGGAATACGAGGACAACGGCGACGGCGACGGCAAGAAGAAGGACGTCCCGCCGCCCGACGAGAGCGACGTCCGCGCCGCCACCCGCAACGCCCGCGACGCCAAGCACTCCCAGGCCAGCGCCCAAAGTGCGGTTGATACCGCTCAGTCCGCGCTCGACGCCGCCAAGAAGATGGCAGCGGACGCCCAGAAGCTCCGTGAGGACGCGGCACGCGACTGTAAGGCCACCCTTGACGACGCCTCCGACGCCGGAATCCAGAACCGCCACTGGTGGGAAGACGCCATCGACTGGGTCTCCGACCACTGGGACGACATCGTCAAGATCTGCAAGGTCGTCGTCGCGGTTGTCGGCATTGTCGCGATGATCATCGGTGGGCCGCTCGCCTGGGTCGTCGTGGCCGCCGCCCTCGTCGTCCTCGCCGACACCCTCCACAAATACGCCAACGGCCAAGCATCCCTCTGGGACGTCGCCTTCGCCGCCCTCGACTGCATCCCCGGGACCAAGGGCATCACCACCCTCGGCGGCCTCGCCAAGGGCGTCAAAGCCCTTGGAAAAGGCGGCCTCAGGGGCATGGCCAGCGGCTTGCGCGGGCTGTCCAAAAGCGCCAGACGCCAGGCCGACGACGCCCTCCCGCACACCCACACCCGCCCCGGCGACACCGTCCACACCGGTGGGTCCGACCCCGTCGACATGGCCACCGGCAAGATGTTCCTGCCGCAGACCGACGTCGTGCTGCCCGGTGCCCTCCCGTTGCTGTTCACCCGCCGCGTCGAGTCCGGCTACCACGCGGGCGCTGGTTCGGCCCCTCCTGGTCCTCCACCGTCGACCAGCGTCTGGAGATCGACGAGCAGGGCGTCGTCCTCGTCACCGAGGACGGCATGCTCCTGTCGTACGCCCACCCCGACCCGGCCTCCGGCGCGCCCGTCCTCCCCGCCGAGGGCCCCGGTGGCCGCTGGCCCGGGACGCCGACGGCGGTTACGCCCTCACCGACCCGCTCACCGGCCACACCCGGAGCTTCGCCCCGCCGCACGAGGGCATCGCCCTCCTGCACCGCCTCACCGACCGCGCCGGGCACACCCTCACCTTCGTCCACGACGCGCGGCGCGCCCACCGACCTCGTGCACAGCGGCGGCTACCACCTGAAGATCACCACCGAGGAGTGCCGCGTCACCGCCCTCCACCTGGCCACTCCCGGCGCGCCGCAGGCGCCGACACAGGCACCGCCACAGGCACAGGCACCGCCGCAGGCACCGCCACAGGCACAGGCACCGCCACCGCCACCGCCACCGCCACCGGTGAAACCCTCCTCATCCGGTACGGATACACCGACGGCAACCTCACCTCCGTCACCAACTCCTCCGGCCGCCCCACCCACTTCACCTACGACGACCGCTACCGCGTCACCTCGTGGACCGACACCAACCACCACCGCTACGACTACGCCTACGACGACCAGGACCGCTGCGTCGCCGAGGGCGGTGCCGAGGGCACCTGAGCCTGGCCTTCCGCTACAACGACACCGACGCCCTCACCGGCCACCGCGTCACCACCGCCACCGACGCTCTCGGCCACACCACCGAGTTCCTCGTCAACGACCAGTTCCAGATCGTCGCGGAGACCGACCCGCTCGGCAGCGTCACCATCGTCGAGCGCGACCGCTACCACCGCGTCACCACCCGCACCGACCCGCGCGGGCGGACCACCTCGTACACGTACGACGAGTCGGGCCTGCTCACGCGCGTACGGCGGCCGGACGGGCGGACCTCGTCCGCCGAGTACGACGCCATGGGCCTGCCGCTGACCGTCGAGGGCCCGGACGGGGCCGTCTGGCGGCAGACGTACGACGAGCGCGGCAACCGCACCTCCGTGACCGACCCCACCGGCGCCGTCACCCGCTACACCTACGACGCGGCCGGTCACCCCGACTCCGTCACCGACCCGCTCGGCCACACCACCCGCGTCCGCTGCGACGCCGCCGGGCTGATGACCGAGGTGACCGACCCGCTGGGGCGGTGACGCGGTACGAGCGCGACGCGTTCGGGCGGATCGCCGTCGAGACCGACCCGCTCGGCGGGCGCGTCCGCACCTCCTGGACCGTCGAGGGCAGGCTCGCGCGCCGCGTCGAACCGGACGGCGCCGAGCAGTCCTGGACGTACGACGGCGAGGGCAACTGCGTGGCGTACACGGACGCGAACGGCGGCGTGACGCGGTACGAGTACGCCCCTTCGACACCCTGGCCGCGCGCACCGACCCCGACGGCAGCCGCCACAGCTTCCGCCGCGACGCCCTGCTCCAGCTCGTGCAGGTCACCAACCCGCAGGGCTGACCTGGAGTTACGCCTACGACGCGGCGGGCAGGCTGGTCAGCGAGACGGACTTCGACGGGCGCGTCGAGACGTACGAGTACGACGTGGCGGGGCGGCTGACCTCCCGTACGAACGGCCTCGGCCAGCTCATCTCGTACACCCACGACCGGCTCGGCCGGGTGACCGCGAAGGACGCCGACGGCGCCGTCACCACGTACGCCTACGACCCGGCGGGCCGACTCCTCCAGGCGCGCTCCGCCGGGAGCGAACTGACCCTGGAACGCGACGCGCTGGGCCGCGTCACCGCCGAGACCGTGGACGGCCGCACCCTCACCCGCGGCTACGACGCGCGGGGCCGCCGCGTCCACCGCCGCACCCCGGCCGGGGCGGAGTCCACGTGGACGTACGACGCCGCGGGCCGCCGCGCCACCCACACCGCCTCGGGGCACGTCTTCCGCTACGACCACGACGCGGCGGGCCGGGAACTCGCCCGGCACCTCGGCGACACCGTCACCCTCGCCCGGACCTGGGACGACGCGGGCGGCTGACCGCCTCGGAGGTCACGGCGGGCGGCCGGACCGTGACGCGCCGCGGCTACCGCTACCGCGCCGACAGCCACCTCACCGGCGTCACCGACCGGCGGGAGGGCGCGCGTGACTTCGAACTCGACGCGATGGGGCGCGTCACCGCCGTGCACGCCCGCGGCTGGACCGAGACCTACGCCTACGACGCCGCCGGGAACCAGACCGACGCCGCCTGGCCCGCCACCCACCCCGTCGGCCAGGAGGCCACCGGCCCGCGCGCCTACAGCGGCACCCGCATCACCCACGCGGGCGCGGTGCGCTACGAACACGACGCGCAGGGCCGCGTCGTGACGCGCCGCAAGAAGCGGCTGTCGCGCGGGCCCGACGTGTGGCACTACGCGTGGGACGCCGAGGACCGGCTCACCGCCGTCACCACCCGGACGGCACGCGCTGGCGCTACCGGTACGACCCGCTGGGCCGCCGCGCCGCCAAGCAGCGCCTCGACGCCTCCGGCGCGGTCGCCGAGGAGACCGTCTTCACCTGGGACGCCACGACACTCGTCGAGCAGACCACGACGACCGCCGACGCCGCCCACGCCGTGACCCTCACCTGGGACCACGACCAGCTGCACCCGATCGCCCAGACCGAACGCATCACGACGCCCGCCCCGGCCCCGGCCACCGCCACGCCCCCGGCTCGACGCCCCCGGCTCGGCGGTCCCCGACTCGACGGTCCTGGGACGGCCACGCCCCGGCCGAGGAGATCGACCGGCGCTTCTTCGCGATCGTCACCGACCTCATCGGGACCCCGACCGAACTCGTCGACGAGACGGGCGCCGTCGCCTGGCGCACCCGCACCACCCTCTGGGCGCCACCAGTTGGGCCGCCGCTTCCACGGCGTACACCCCTGCGCTTCCCCGGCCAGTACGCCGACCCGGAAACCGGCCTTCACTACAATGTCCACCGCCACTACGACCCGGAAACCGCGCGCTACACCGCTCCCGACCCCTCGGCCTGGCCCCGGCCCCCAACCCGGTCACTTATGTCCGCAACCCGCACTCGTGGTCCGACCCGCTCGGGCTCTCGCCGTACAGCCGCGCCCAGCAGCGGGCGCGCGCGCTCAGGGACGCCGGGGTTCCGGAAGGGCAGGAGCCGCTGGAGGTCCGCGAATGGGTACCCGCGCGGGGACCCGAGTGGCAGGGCAGCCCCCATCTGATGGACGCGAACCACCAGCCGATCTACTTCAGGGAAGAGGACCACCTGACGTCGAACGGCGACCTCATCACCTACCAGGACCACCACACCGGTCACCGATCCCCGGGGAAGAGGGCTACCAGCCCCGCACGTCCACGTCAGGCCCATCGAGGACCCGCGGAACGGGCAGCTCCCGGGGTGCGAGGAGCACTACTACTATGACCCCTCACTCGGCTGAACCCTCTGGACGGAGCTGCTGCCGGACCCCGGGGCCGTCGGCCGCTTCTACTCCACCGTCCCGCCGTTGACCGCCGTCACCCTGCGGTCCGTGCACGTCGACCGCCGGGGCCGGGGATCACCCTGCGGCTCGATCTGCCGTCGTTCCCCGACCGGGGTGCCGCCGGAGTGGGCCGGGCACGGATACGACCGCTTCCAGTGCCACGTGCAGTTCCTGGCCGTCGACGACGTCGTCCTGGACGGGTGGGTCGCGGCCGGGACGG
The DNA here is from genome assembly GCA_038070365.1 of Streptomyces sp. M19. Lineage (GTDB taxonomy): Bacteria > Actinomycetota > Actinomycetes > Streptomycetales > Streptomycetaceae > Streptomyces. The sequence goes on from JAMYWE010000001.1 coordinate 3,836,030, forward strand.
CGGATGTCGCCCTGGTCGCGCGAGACCGGCGGCGGCTGGCGGTCGACGTGCGTGCCACGGCCGGTCGGCTCACCTTCACCAGCAGCGACTCGGTGCTCGCCGGGCGCTTCAGCGCGCACCGCGCGGCTGCCGACGGCAGCGACCGGGGACCGCGCCACTACGTCAGCAAGGTCGACCGGATCCGCTTCGACGGCCTTCCGGACGTCTCCCAGAGGGACTTCTATGAGCGTGTGTGACTGGACCACCCTTCTCACCGGCCCGGCGGACGCGACGCGCCACCTGGGCCCCACCCCGACCTGAGCGACTACGGCCTCGCCTACGTCCATGTCGACGAGCGCGACACGAGTGTCACCCTCGGCTTCGAGCTGGACGCCCTGCCGCCGCGACCGCTCGCCGAGTGGACGGAAAAGGGCTGAACGCCTTCGAGTTCGCCCTCACCTTCACCGGGGTCACCGACCTGCGGATGCGGGGCTGGGGACCACGCGCGACAAGACGGTCTCGCTCACCGCGAGCGGCGGCGCGGGCGGGGTGCGGGCGGCGGCGGCGCGGGAACGGACGTCGTGATCACCGGGCCGGGCGAGCAGGTCTCCTTCACGGCGGAGTCCGCTCGCTTCGCCTCGGCGCGGGCGTATCTGGCCTCGCGCGGCGCCTGACACGCGGCGGGCTACAGTCACGGGCGGTTCGCGACGGGCGCGGGCGCGGGCGGGGCGAGCAGGGGAGGGCGCCGTGGCGTTCGGGAAGAAGGCACCGCGAGGAACCCGTGCCCGCCGTGCCGTGGCGGAACGTACGGGAGTTCACCCTCGGCGGCGTGGAGCGCCCGTCACCCCGAAGCGCAAGCGCGCCGTCCGCGGGCGCGGGCGATCCGGTGCCCAAGGGCGGGACGGGGTACCGGGTGTTGGCCCCGTGCGCGTACTGCGCTCCGCCATCCGTGCCCGCGCCGCCCGGCGTCGAGGGGCCGCGGCTGTACGAGGACGAGGAGGGCGGCGGCTGCTGTGCTTCCTGGACACCTCCGAAGAGACCGGGACCGGGGCGTGCGGTGCCACCGGGTGCGGGACGGCGACGGGAGGTCATCGGGACGATCCTGCGAGTGCCCCGGCGCGGCGGCCGTTCAAGCACACCTGGCGCGTCGAGCAGCCCGGCCATCCCGAGATCGTCGGCCGCAACCAGTGGGCCACCGGCGACATGAAGGAGATCGCCGGACGCGGCACCGGGCGGTTCGTGATGGAACTGGTGGACTCCGTGGCGTCGCTGGGCGTGGAGCGCGACGCGACGGCGAAGAAGGCCCGGACGCTGGAGTGGCGGGCGGGCGAGCAGGTCGTCATGGTCTCGCAGGGCAACACCTGCACCGTCAGGGCCGATTGGTTCGACCGGCGCCTGGCCTTCGCCTTCGCGCTGCTCGGGGACCGCTGACCGCCCGCCCGACCGCGCACCGTCCCCGCCCGACCGCGCACCGTCCCCGCCCCACTCCCGCCCCGCCCCTACCGCGCCAGTACCGAGTCGAGGAACGGTTCGACCGCGCGGCGCCAGCCGTCCGGCTGGTCGTAGTGGACGAGGTGGCCCGCGTCCGGGACTTCCGCGTACGCGCCGCGCGGGAGGACGCGGACCATCTCCTGGGCCTCGGCGCGGCCCAGTTCGCCGTCGAGGCCGCGGACGACGAGGGCGGGGCACTGGACCTGGGCCAGCTCCTCCCAGTGCGCGTCGTGCACCCAGGTCTCGCGGACCTTGAGCATCTGGCGGCGGAGAAGACGGGCGCCAGCCGTCGGAGCGCTCGGTCATCACCTCCGCGTACCAGTCGCCGCGGGAGGGTTGGGGCGCTCCAGCCAGGGTCGTCCTCACCGAAGAACGTGCGGACGTCGCCGAGGGTCGCGAAGGGCAGCGGCCAGGTCGTGTACCACTCGGCCCACTCGCGCTGGGAGGCGGCGCCCAGCGCGGAGGCGCGCATGTCGCAGATGACGAGGGCGCGGACGAGGTCGGGGCGGCGGGCGGCGAGTTGCCAGGCGGTGAGGGCGCCCATGGAGTGGCCGATGAGGGTGACGGGGCCAGGGCGGTCTGCTCGATGGCGGCCACGGCGTCGGCCACGTACGCCTCGCGGTCGTACGGGCCCTGGGAGGGCTTCTCGCTGCGGCCGTGGCCGCGCTGGTCGAGGGCGACCGCCCGGTAGCGGGTGGAAAGCCAGCGGGCGGTGTCGGCCCAGTGGGAGGCGCGGCCCATGAGGCCGTGGAGCAGGAGCACACCCCGGCTCCTGGGCTTCCGCGCGGCCCCACGGCTTCGGTGGATCGGTGAACTCCCACGCAGCGAGCCGTACGCCGCCGGCTCCGGTCACGTCGATGCGCCGCACCATGTGTCCTGGCACCTCCATTCGTCCCGTGAGTAGCACCAGACTATCGAACTTGTATTCGAACAGACCGCCTTGGCGGCCAACACCCCTCATACGAGTGACCACGCGCAGGGATTCGCGAACTTGGGCGGGGAGACGTACAGCGGGAGGCGGACCGCAGGGGAAGGCGGTCCGAGGGAAGCGACCTCGGGAGCTCGGGGCTCTGGGTCGCCGGGACTCCCGGCCCCGCGGACCGCGCTGCGGACCGCGTGACCGGGGTTCCACGGGGGACATGGGGAGGCGGGGTCCCGGCGGCGCAAGGCGCCGGGACCCCGCGACCCGCGGCCGGGCCTCGTCCGGCCGCGCCGCCGCCCTCGCGGCTCCACCGAATCGCCTCGCGACTCCGCCAACTCGACCGGCTGTTCCGGGCGTTCGACCGGCCCATACGAGCCCCTCCCCGGACCAGGAAGGATGCGGGCGAACCGCGGATGCCCCCACACTCCCGGATCGTCAAAGCGCCCGTGCGCGCCCTCATGCACGCGGGTGCGCCCGCGCGTGGGTGTCAGCCACAGCGTCGCACGCCCTGCCCGCCGCCGCTGACTTTCCGCCAACTCCGACACCGGGCAGGGCGTTGGACCAGGTCGGAGCGCCGAACCCGGTGGATGCCGAACGCGGCAGGCGGGTACCGAACGCGACAGGCGGGCGGGCGGGCGCCAGGCCGGTCGGCGCCGGACGCGGACGGCGGGTGCCGAACGCGGGCGGCTGACGCCAAACCGGTCCGCGCCGAACGCGGGCGGCTGACGCCAAGCCGGTCAGCGCCGGACCCACGACGGGCCGGACCCACGACAGGTGCCGGACCCGCGGCGGCGGCCGAGGCGGCTACGGGGTCCGGCCGACGTGGAGGGGAACGGCTAGCGCTTGGCCACGAACACGTGCGACGCGACCTCGGAGCCCAACTCGGCCTCCTCGCCGCCGCTGCCGACCAGCACCCCGCCCGCCGACGACTCGGTGACGCTCACCACCGAACCGGGCTGCACGCCCGCCCGGCGCAACGTGTACATCAACTGCGCGTCCGTCTGGATCGGCTCGCCGATGCGCCGCACGATCACCGACTTGCCGTCCGTGCCCGGGTCCAGGTCCGTCAGGCTCACCATGCCCTCGTCGAGGAACGGGTCGGCCTCCGCCTTCTCCCCAGCTCCTCCAGGCCCGGAATGGGGTTCCCGTAAGGCGACTCGGTGGGGTGCCGCAGCAGTTCCAGCACCCGGCGCTCCACCGCCTCGCTCATCACGTGCTCCCAGCGGCACGCCTCCGCGTGCACCTGCTCCCACTCCAGACCGATGACGTCCACGAGCAGACACTCGGCGAGCCGGTGCTTGCGCATCACGCGGGTCGCCAGCCGTCGGCCCTCCTCGGTCAGCTCCAGGTGCCGGTCACCCGCGACCGTCACCAGACCGTCCCGCTCCATGCGCGCGACGGTCTGGCTCACCGTCGGGCCGCTCTGGTCGAGCCGCTCCGCGATGCGGGCGCGCATGGGGACCACACCTCCTCCTCCAGTTCGAGGATGGTGCGGAGATACATCTCCGTCGTATCGATCAGTCCTGACATGCGTGCCCCTCGATAAGTCGTGCGGTGGCCCTGAACTCAATTCTGACGCATACCGCGGACAACGGGACCGCCTCCGTATTGACAGCGCAGTGGTCCAGACCGCAACGTGATCCGCGCCGCATCCCACCAAGCGCCTCCGAGGCGCTTCTCCGGACGTTCCCAGGCATCCCTCCCACCTACCGAAAGGGCCCTTCGGCGATGAGCGAGAGCAAGCTGGCCGGGCAGTACTTCGACGCCGCCATCGGCCTGCTCCAGCGGGTGCGCGACGAAGAGGCCGAGCACATCGCCGCCGCGGGGCGATGATCGCCGACACCGTACAGGCGGGCGGGCGGATCTTCGCCTTCGGGGCCGGGCACTCCTCGCTCCCCGCCCAGGACGTCGTCTACCGCGCGGGCGGCCTGGCCCTGATGAACCTGATGTCGGTACCCGGCGCGGTCGGCGTCGACGTCATACCCGCCACCCTCGGCAGCGCCCTGGAGCGCGTCGACGGGCTCGCCTCCGCCGTCCTGGACACCAGCCCGCGCGCGCCGGGGACCTGCTGTTCATCCTCTCCTCTCCGGGCGCAACTCCTCCCGGTCGAGATGGCCGGACACGCGCGCGGCCTCGGCATCAAGGTCGTCGGCGTCACCTCGGTCGCGTACACCGAGGCCACCACCTCCCGGCACTCCTCCGGCACCTTCCTCAGGACCACTGCGACCTGGTCCTCGACAGCAAGATCACAGTCGGGGACGCGGAGCTGACCGCGGAGGGCGTCGCCGCGCCCTTCGCCCCCGCCTCCACCGTCGTCACCAGCGCCCTCATGCAGGCCGTGGTCGCCACCGCGGCGGGCGAGCTGGCGGCCCGCGGCGCCGAGCCGCCCATGCTGCGCTCGGGGAACGTGGACGGCGGCCACGAGTGGAACGGCCGGGTCTTCGAGAGCTACGCGGACCGCATCTTCTACCGCCACTGAGCCCCGGCGCGGTCCCACCGGCCCGTTTCCCGTGCCGGGCCCGGCACGGGGAGACGGGCGGGTCAGCCGCACTGCCGTGCCAGGTCCAGCGCCGCCGCCACCCGCACCGCCACGTCCTCCGCGTACACCACGTCCGCGTTGTCGAACGGCTGCCGCCCGCCGCCCCGCAGGAACGTCACCACGCCCAGCGTGCGCCCCGGCTGCGCAGCACCGCGCACAGCCCGTGCACCGTGCCCGGAGGCCATCTGCGCGACGCCGCCCACTCCACCGCCGCCCGCTCGTCCGTGCGCGACGCGCTCGCCCGCACCACGCCGCCCGCTCGGCTGCCTGCGGCGCCGGGTGGCCGTCCATGTACGGCACCGGGATGCCCGCCCCGACACCGCCGACCGGCACGGGTCGGCCGAGGTGCCGCCGGGGCCGCCGCCACCCGGACCAGCTGCGCCTGCGGGAGCCGGCCCCTCCTCGAACCGGTCGCGTAAGCCCGGGGTCCCCGTCCCGGCCGCGCCCGTCCGGCGCGCGTCGGCGACCAGGTCGAGCAGGGCGTGGTCGGCGAAGCCCGCCAGCGCGAAATCCAGGTGCAGCGTCGCCGCCTCGAAGGGTCCTCGCACTCGGCCGCCGCCCGCGCCGCCCGGTAGAGCTGGCTGCCGCGGAACCGCAGCCGCGACCCGGCCTGTTCGCTCCGCTTGGCCTCCGTCACGTCCTGGAACAGCCACACCACGCCCAGCGGCACCGCCTCCTCGGCCAGCGGCGACGACAGCCGGAGGAAGGCGCTGCGCCAGCAGTGGCGCGCGGACGGGCCGCCCGCGCCCCCGGCAGGCCGTCGTCGCGCTCCCCGGCGCCCCGTCACCGCCGTCACCCGCCTCCCGCAGGCTCACCCACAGGTCCACGGGGTCCGGCGGCGGGCCGTCGGCCAGCACGTGCTGGAGCGCGTTCTCCAGTTCCTCCACGCCCTGGTCGAGCAGCTCGCCCACCGGGCGGCCCAGCGCCGTCGTACGCCCCGTCCGCAGCAGCCGCGCCGCGTTGCCGTTGACCGCCGCCGGGCGCAGGTCCGCGTCCACGAGGACCACGCCCCACGACGCCTCCTCCAGCAGCGCGTCGCTCAGCGCGAGCGACCGCTCCAGGTCGATCTGCGAGTGCACCTCGCTGAACGCGCAGTACACCCCGGCGGGCCGCCCGTCGGCGCCCGGCACCGCCGAGGACTGGGTGCGCACCAGCACCCGGCCGCCCTCCTGGTGACCAGGGCGAACTCGTGCACCTGGCGGCCCGCGGCGTCCATCGCGCCCATCAGCCGCGCCTCGACGTCCGGCGCGTCGGCCTCCCGGACCGCCCACCCGGCGAGCCCCTTGCGGCCCACCGCCTCCGCCGCGGACCAGCCGAGCACCCGCTCGGCCTCGCGGTTCCAGTGGGTGACGGTGCCGTCGGCGTCGAAGGCGCACAGCGCGGCGTCCATGCCGTCCAGCAGCGCCGCCAGCAGGTCGGAGTCCTCGCAGTCCGCGGACGGCTGGGGCGGCGGGCGGGACCGGTCGCGGAAGGCGGATGTACAGGCTTGGAACGGTGCGAAGCGGTCACCGGACACCCCTGCTCGGCACGGCTGCATGTGGTGGTGCACGTCGGGCCATTCAACTCGAACGTGATGGGAGCCACACGGACTTCGGCTAAATCGTTGCCAGCGGAAAATGCGGTTGTGGGAGCCGGGGCCGCTTCCTAGAGTGGAGGCACACGAGAAGGGAGGTGGTTCGGCAGATGTATGAAATCCGGACGCGTGAGGTGGCTGCGGGCTAACGGCCCGTCGTCGCGCTCAGCGAACGCCGGACCGGCGCACGGATCACCGTGCGTGGCCGGCCAATCCCAACGCAGTCACCCGACCCGCGGTGTCGCCGGCTCGTCCGACCGGCTCTCCACGCTCCGGCGCGAGAGACACGACCCGCGGGTCGTCTGCGTTTCCGTACCCCTCGTAGCCCTTACGGCCCACGGCTACGGGCAGAGCCGCTCCACGGTCCAGGCCCCGTCGGCGGCCCGTACGTACCGGAGCCGGTCGTGCAGCCGGTTCGCCCGGCCCTGCCAGAACTCCACCGACTCCGCCGCCACCCGGAACCCGCCCCAGCGCGGCGGCACCGGCACCTGCTCGCGCGGCGGGTAGCGGTCCGCCAACTCCGCGTACATCCGGTCCAGTTCGGCCCGGGAGCCGACCACCGACGACTGCGCGCTCGCCCACGCCCCCAGCTGCGAACCGTGCGGCCGGGTCCGGAAGTACGCCGCCGTCTCGTCCCGGCCCGTGCGCTCGCCGTGCCCGCGACCACGACCTGGCGGGCCAGCGGGTGCCAGGGGAAGAGCAGCGAGACGTGCGCGTTCTCGGCGATGTCGTGGCCCTTGCGGGAGTCGTAGTTGGTGAAGAAGACGAAGCCCCGCTCGTCGAACCGCTTCATCAGGACCGTGCGGGAACTGGGCCGCCCCACCGCGTCCGCCGTCGACACCACCATGGCGTTCGGCTCGTGCAGCCCGCTGTCGGCGGCCTGCGCGAACCAGCGGGCGAACTGCTCGTACGGGTGGCCGCGAGGTCCTCCTCGGCCAGCCCCGCCGAGCGGTACTGCTCGCGCATGGCGGCCGGGTCGAGGGTGCGCGGGGCCGGGGCCGGACGGCGGGCCGAGGACTGCGGGTCGAGGTGAGGCACGCGCTTATCTTGCAGCATCGGCCGAACCCGCCGAAGGCCCCGGAAAGCCGCACATGAAGGCGGTGGAACGGCGCCTGCCGGGGCGCCCGGACCAGGCCCGTCCCCTCCCGCGCCACCGCCGACGCGCCCGCCGGGGTGTGTCCCGGCACTGTGGCGCGGCCGGTGCACCGGGATATCGTGATCAGCCCTACCCTCCCCGGCGCGGCGGGTGACCACTTCGCGCACGGGGCATGAGCGGGTGACCGACACGGACCACGAGCCGCGCCGCGGCCGGGGATCCGTTTCGCCCACCGACCGTCGACCACATCACGAGGAGCCGCCTGATGTCCGAGTTCGTACCCGGGCTCGAAGGAGTCGTCGCGTTCGAGACGGAGATCGCCGAGCCCGACAAGGAAGGCGGCGCGCTGCGCTACCGGGGCGTCGACATCGAGGACCTGGTGGGCCACGTGTCCTTCGGGAACGTGTGGGGCCTGCTGGTCGACGGCGCGTTCAACCCGGGCCTGCCGCCCGCCGAGCCGTTCCCGATCCCGGTGCACTCCGGTGACATCCGCGTCGACGTGCAGTCCGCGCTCGCCATGCTCGCGCCCGTCTGGGGCCTCAAGCCGCTGCTGGACATCGACGCGGCCCGCGCCCGCGAGGACCTGGCGCGCGCCGCCGTGATGGCCCTGTCCTACGTCGCCCAGTCCGCGCGCGGGCAGGGCCTGCCCATGGTGCCGCAGCGGGAGATCGACACCGCCGAGACCGTCGTCGAGCGCTTCATGAAGCGGTGGCGCGGCGACCCGACCCGCGCCACGTGGCCGCCGTCGACGCGTACTGGACCTCGGCCGCCGAACACGGCATGAACGCCTCGACGTTCACCGCCCGCGTCATCGCCTCCACCGGCGCGGACGTCGCGGCGGCGCTCTCGGGCGCGGTCGGCGCCATGTCCGGCCGCTGCACGGCGGCGCCCTCGCGCGTCCTCGGCATGATCGAGGAGATCGAGCGCACCGGCGACGCCAGGGCCTGGGTGCGGAAGGCCCTGGACCGCGGCGAGCGGCTGATGGGCTTCGGCCACCGCGTCTACCGCGCCGAGGACCCCGCGCGCGTGCTGCGCCGTACGGCCAGGAACTGGGCGCCCGCGCTACGAGGTCGCCGAGGCGCTGGAGAAGGCCGCCCTGGAGGAGCTGCACAACCGGCGCCCGGACCGGGTGCTCGCCACGAACGTCGAGTTCTGGGCGGCGATCACGCTCGACTTCGCCGAGGTCCCGGCGCACATGTTCACGTCCATGTTCACCTGCGCGCGTACGGCCGGGTGGAGCGCGCACATCCTGGAACAGAAGCGGACCGGGCGGCTGGTGCGGCCCTCCGCCCGCTACGTGGGGCCCGCGCCGCGCGAGCCGCGCGCGATCGACGGCTACGACTCCATCGCCCGCTGACCCCTTCCCCGCCGCGCCCGCGCCGCCCTCAGCCGTCCTCGTCCGCACGGGGTGCTCCGAGGGCGGCCACACGCGGCGGGGACCAGTTGCACGGGGTGACCTGGAAGACCTTCGCCTTGCGCCCGTCGACGTCGGTGACGGCCATCAGCCCGGTCGCCTCCCCAGCAGCGGGTCGGTCGACTCCCGCCACGCCAGCTCCGGGTAGCGCTGCCTCCGGCCCCACGCCTCGGCCTCCTCCTTGGCCTGCGCCAGGTCGACGAACGCCGCCAGCGCCAGTTCCTTGCAGGCCGGGGAGACCGTGCGGAGCACGTCGTGGTCCTGGACCTCCTCCGGTTTGAGGTGCTCGACGACATACACGAATTCCGGTGCGTCCATGGGACCCTCCTTAGCCAGCCCGCCCTCCAGTGCCCCTCCAGTGCCCAGGATCTCGTCGAGAATGCCCGCCCACTGGGTGACGATCCGCTCCCGGCGGGCCGAGTCGTCCGTCAGCAGGTGCGCGAGCCCCAGCCCGCGCGCCATGTCCAGCAGTCCCTGCACCGTCTCCCGCACCCCGGAACGCTCTCGTCCGCGCCGAGCAGCCCCACCGCCATCCGGTGCGACTCGCGCCCGACCTTCGCCTCCAGCGCCGTCACCCGGGGCCGCAGCTGCTCTCGTCGGACGCGGCCACCCACAGGTGCAGCGCCGCCCGGAACAGCGGGCCGGTGTAGAGGTCGACCAGCGCCGCCACCGCCTCGCGGGTCCGGCCCGCGCCGCCGCCGGACCCGGCGCGTTCGGCCGCCAGCGTCCGCAGCGCCGCCGAACGCTCCACCGCCACGTGCTCGACCGCCGCCGTGAACAGGTCCTCCGGGTCGGGAAGTGGTGCTGCGCCGCGCCGCGCGAGACCCCGCCCGCTCCGCGACCACCGACACCGTCGACCCCGCCCAGCCGCGCTCCGCCAGGCACGCCACCGCGGCCTCCAGCAGCCGCTGCCGCGTGGCCCTGCTGCGGTCCTGCTTGGGTCGCGCACCGGCGTACGCGCCGTACGGGCCGTACGCGCCGTCACCGCGGCGCCTCCGGGGCCGCGGGATCCTGGGCGTCCGGGACGTCCGGGCGTCCTGGGCGTCCCGGACCCACGCCGGATCCCGGCGTTCCAGGAACGCCGTCATGCCCTCGCGCGCCTCCGCCGACGCGAACAGCCGCGCCGACTCCCGCGCCAGCCGCTCCGCGTCCCGGTCGAAGGCCCGCAGCACCTCGGCCGTCACCAGCCGCTTCGACGCGGCCAGGCCCTGCGGCGAGCCGCGCCGCAGCCCGTCCAGAACGGGCGCGAGCGCCGCGTCCGGGTCCCCGGCGAGCGTGATCAGCCCGATGCGCGCCGCCTCCGCCGCGCCGAACCGCTCCCCGTCAGGTAGTACCGCGCCGCCGCGCGGATCGATCCTGGGCAGCAGCGGCAGCGAGATCATCGCCGGGGCGAGGCCGAGCCTGGCCTCCGTGAACGCGAAGCTCGCGCCCTCGCCCGCGGCCGAGATGTCGCACGCGGCCAGCAGCCCGAGCCCGCCCGCCCGTACGTGCCCGGTGACCCGGGCCACCACCGGCTTCGGCAGCTCCACGACGGTCCGCAACAGCGCCACCAGCCGCTCCGTCGGCCCCGGTTCTGACCCTGGTTCAGGCCCCGGTTCTGGCCCCGGTTCAGGCCGGGTTCGGCTCCCGCCGCGCCGGGGCGTCCGCCGTCGCCTCGCTCAGGTCCGCCCCGCGCAGAACGTGGTGCCCGTGTGCGTGAGCACCACCGCGCGCGTGGCCGACTCCCGCGCCGCCGCCCCGAGCGCCTCCCCAACTCGCGCACCAGACGCGCCGAGAGCGCGTTGCGGTTGTGCGGCGAGTCCAGGGTCAGCGTGGTGATGCCCGCTCGTGGGAGCGTCGTACGTACTCGCTCATGTCCGGTCGGACTCCTTCCCGCTCAGGCGGCCACGGTACGACTCAGTACGACTTCGGCAGCCCCAGCGTCTGGTGCGAGACGAAGTTCAGGATCATCTCGCGGCTGACCGGCGCGATCCGGGCCACCCGCGCCGCCGTGACGAGCGACGCCAGGCCGTACTCCGACGTCAGGCCGTTGCCGCCGAGCGTGTGCACCGCCTGGTCCACGGCCTTCACCGTCGCCTCGCCCGCCGCGTACTTCGCCATGTTCGCCGCCTCGCCCGCCGCCGCGTCGTCCCCGCGTCGTACAGCCGCGCCGCCTTCTCCATCATCAGCCGCGCCAGCTCCAGTTCGATGTGCGCCTGCGCCAGCGGGTGCGCGACGGCCTGGTGCGCGCCGATCGGCTCCTTCCACACCGTGCGCGTACGGGCGTAGTCGACGGCCTTCGCCAGCGCGTACCTGCCCATGCCGATGCCGAACGCGGCCGTCATGATCCGCTCCGGGTTGAGCCCCGCGAACAGCTGGAGCAACCCCGCGTCCTCGTCACCCACCAGCGCGTCGGCGGGCAGCCGCACGTCGTCCATGACGACCTCGAACTGCTTCTCCGGCGCGGCCAGTTCCATCGGCACGTGGTGGTACGCGAAGCCCGGGTGTCCTGGGGACCACGAACAGGCACGGCTTGAGCCTGCCGGTACGGGCGTCCTCGGTGCGGCCGACGATCAGTGTCGCGTCCGCGATGTCCACGCCCGAGATGAAGATCTTGCGGCCGGTCAGCACCCAGTCCGTCCCGTCGCGGCGAGCGGTGGTCGTGATCCGGTGCGAGTTGGAGCCCGCGTCCGGCTCGGTGATGCCGAACGCCATCGTGGTGCCGCCGCCCGCTATCCCCGGCAGCCAGCGCCGCTTCTGCTCCTCGGTGCCGAAGCGGGCGATGACGGTGCCGCAGATGGCGGGCGAGACGACGAGCATGAGCAGCGGGCAGCCGGCGGCGCCCAGTTCCTCAAGGACGATGCTCAGCTCGGAGATCCCGCCGCCCCCGCCGCCGTACTCCTCGGGCAGGTTCACGCCGAGGTAGCCGAGCTTGCCCGCTTCGGCCCACAGTTCGTCGGTGTGCCGCCCTCGCGGACGGCGCCGACGAAGTACTCCCGTCCGTAGCGCGTACCCAGCGCGGAGACGGCGGCGCGCAGGCGCGCTGCTCGTCGGTCTCGGTGTGCGTCGTCATGGTTCCCCTTGTGGTCGCTGGTGCGCTGGTTGCTGTGCGTTTACGGGGCGGGGCCGGGGCCTCCGACGCAGGGTCCTGGACCGTATATTTACGGCGCCGTAGCCCGGAACCGTCCGGGTGGACCGGAATACGGCGCCACAAATACACGTAAGCGTCCAGGACCCTACGTCTGCGACCCCGGCCCCTCACGTCTCGTCGGGGTCCGGCACCACCACCGCCAACAGGGCGCCCATCTCGACCTGTTGGCCCTGGGTGGCACGCAGCGCCGTCAGGGTGCCCGCGGCGGGCGCGCTGACCCGGTGCTCCATCTTCATCGCCTCCAGCCAGAGGACCGGCTCACCGGCCTTGACGGTGTCCCCACGGCCAGGTCCGCGACCCGCGTCACCGTGCCCGGCATCGGCGCCAGGAGTGACCCCGGCTCGGTCCGGGGCGTCGGATCCGGGAAGCGGGACAGGTGCGTGAGCGTCCATGAGCCGAGTGGGGAGTCGACGTACGTCCGCGACGCGTACCTCGCGACGGTGAACGTTCTACGGACGCCGCTGACCTCCAACGTCACCTCCTCCGGGGTCAGGTGGAGGAGGCGGGTTTCCGGGTGGTCCGGGGCCTGGAGGCCGTCGCGGGTGAGGCGGTAGCGGACGGTGTGCTCCTCGCCGTCCGGCTCGGCGCGGTAGGTCTTGAGCTGCGGCTGCGACGGCACGTTGCGCCAGCCCCGAAGCGGGAGCGGGTGGCGGCGGCGTCCGCCAGGGCCGCCGCCAGCGCCGCCACCCGGCCGTGTCCGGTACGCGCGCGGTGAGGGCGGCCAGGTGCCGGTCGTAGAAGTCGGTGCCCAACCGCCCGGCCGCGAAGTCGGGGTGGCGCAGGAGCGCACCAGCACGTCCCGGTTGGTCACCGGGCCGTGTACGAGGGCCCGTTGGAGGGCGTGCGCGAGGCGGCGCACCGCCTCCTCGCGGGTGGGCGCCCAGGCGATGACCTTGGCGAGCATCGGGTCGTAGTGGACGCCGACGACGTCGCCGTCGGCGATGCCCGAGTCGACCCGCAGCCCGGATTCCGGACGGGAGGGGCCGGGGTCGCAGGCGTAGGGTCCTGGACGCTTACGTGTATGTGTGGCGCCGTATTCCGGTCCACCCGGACGGTTCCGGGCTACGGCGCCGTAAATATACGGTCCAGGACCCTGCGCCGGAGGCCCCGGCGCCGCACCCCACCCACAGCCGGTGCATCCGCCCCGTCTGGGGCCGCCACTCGCGTGCCGGGTCCTCCGCGTACAAGCGCGCCTCCACGGCGTGGCCGCGCGGGTCCGGGGCGCCTCGTCCAGGGCCGCGCCCTCCGCGACGCGTATCTGGAGGGCGACCAGGTCCACCCCGTACACGCACTCCGTGACCGGATGTTCCACCTGGAGGCGGGTGTTCATCTCCAGGAAGTACGGGCGGCCCTCGGCGGAGACCAGGAACTCGACCGTGCCCGCGCCCTCGTAGCCGATCGCGCGCGCCGCGCGCCGCCGCCTCGTGGAGGGTGCGGCGCAGTTCGTCGGGCAGGCCGGGCGCCGGGGCCTCCTCGATGACCTTCTGGTGGCGGCGCTGGAGGAGCAGTCGCGGGTGCCGAGCGTCCACACGGTGCCGTGGGTGTCGGCGAGGATCTGGACCTCGACGTGGCGCCCGCCCTCCACGTACGGCTCGACGAAGATCTCGCCGTCGCCGAAGGCCGACGCCGCCTCCGCGCGGGCGGAGTCCAGTTCGGCGGCCAGGACGCCCAGGAGCGGACCACCCGCATGCCGCGCCCGCCGCCGCCCGCCGCCGCCTTGACCAGCAGCGGCAGGTCCTCGGCGGTGGCCTCGGCGGGTCGAGCGGGCGAGGACGGGCACCCCGGCGTCGCTCATGAGCCGCTTGGCGCGGGTCTTGGAGGCCATCGCCTCCATCGCCTCGGGGGCGGGCCGATCCAGACCAGGCCCGCGTCCCGCACGGCGCGGGCGAAGCCGGGTGCTCGGAGAGGAAGCCGTACCCGGGTGGACGGCGTCGGCGCCCGCGGCGAGCGCGGCCCGTACGACGAGGTCGCCGCGCAGGTACGTGTCGGCGGGGCGTCGCCCGGCAGGCGCACCGCCGCGTCCGCCTCGCGCGCGTGGGGCGCGTCCGCGTCCGCGTCGGAGTGCACGGCGACGGTGGCGACGCCGAGTTCGCGGCAGGTGCGGAAGACGCGACGGGCGATCTCGGCGCGGTTGGCGACGAGGACTGACGTGATCACTGGGACCTCACATCCGGAAGACGCCGAAGCCACCGCGCACGCCCTCGAAGGGCGCGGTGTGGATCGCGGACAGGCACAGGCCGAGGACGGTGCGGGTGTCGCGGGGTCGATGACGCCGTCGTCGTAGAGCCGCCCGGAGAGGAACATCGGCAGCGACTCGGCCTCGATCTGCTGCTCGACCATGGCGCGCAGGCCCGCGTCGGCCTCCTCGTCGTACGGCTGGCCCTTGGCGGCGGCCGAGGCGCGGGCGACGATCGAGAGCACCCGGCGAGCTGCTGCGGGCCCATGACGGCGGACTTGGCGCTGGGCCAGGCGAAGAGGAAGCGCGGGTCGTAGGCCCGGCCGCACATGCCGTAGTGGCCCGCGCCGTAGCTGGAGCCGAGGAGCACCGAGAGGTGGGGACCTTCGAGTTGGAGACGGCGTTGATCATCATCGCGCCGTGTTTGACGATGCCGCCCTGCTCGTACTCCCTGCCGACCATGTAGCCGGTGGTGTTGTGGAGGAAGACCAGGGGATGTCGCGCTGGTTGGCGAGCTGGATGAACTGGGCGGCCTTCTGCGACTCCTCGCTGAACAGCACCCCTGGGCGTTGGCGAGGATCCCGACGGGGTAGCCGTGCAGCGCGGCCCAGCCGGTGACCAGGGACGTGCCGTACAGCGGCTTGAACTCGTCGAAGTCGGAGCCGTCGACGATCCGGGCGACGACCTCGCGCGGGTCGAAGGGGTCTTGAGGTCGGCGGGGACGATGCCGAGGAGTTCGTCCTCGTCGTGCGCCGGGGCGCGACGGCGCTGGCCGGGGTGGGTCGGGGTGTGCCTTGCGCCAGTTGAGGCGGGCGACGACGCGGCGGGCCCGGCGCAGCGCGTCGGGTTCGTCGGCGGCGAGGTGGTCGGCGAGCCCGGAGGTGCGGGCGTGCATCTCGGCGCCGCCGAGGGACTCGTCGTCGCTCTCTCGCCGGTGGCCATCTTGACCAGGGGCGGGCCGCCGAGGAAGACCTTCGAGCGCTCCTTGACCATGATCACGTGGTCGGACATGCCGGGATGTACGCGCCTCCGGCGGTGGAGTTGCCGAAGACGACGGCGATGGTGGGGATGCCGTCGGCGGACAGCCGGGTCAGGTCGCGGAACATGGCCCCGCCGGGGATGAAGATCTCCTTCTGGCTGGGCAGGTCGGCGCCGCCGGACTCGACGAGGGCGATGACGGGGAGCCGGTTGGCGCGGGCGATCTCGTGGGCGCGCAGCGACTTCTTCAGCGTCCAGGGTTGCTGGCCCCGCCTCGTACGGTCGGGTCGTTGGCGACGATCAGGCACTCGACGCCCTCGACGACGCCGATGCCGGTGACGAGGGAGGCGCCGACGGGTAGTCGCTGCCCCAGGCGGCGAGCGGGAGAGTTCGAGGAAGGGCGTGTCGGGGTCGAGGAGCAGCTCGACGCGTTCGCGGGCGAGGAGCTTGCCGCGCCCCCGGTGCCGGGTGACGTACTTCTCGCGCCTCCGGCGAGGGCCTTGGCGTGTTCGGCGTCGACGGCGGCGAGCTTGTCGAGCATGGCGGCACGGTGGTCCGCGTACTCGGCGCTCGTGGTGTCGAGCGCGGACGCGAGCACGGTCACAGCAGCTCCTGGGGATGTCGAGGGTGCGGGAGCGCAGCCATTCGGCGAGGGCCTTGGCCTGCGGGTCGAAGCGGGCCTGTGCGGCGACGCCCTCGCCGAGCAGCCCGTCGACGGTGAAGTTGAGGGCGCGCAGGGCGGGCAGGACGTGGCGGGTGACGGGCAGTTCGGCCGTCTCCGGGAGGAGCGCGCGTAGCCGGTCGGCGGTGAGGGTGGGCGAGCCAGCGCCAGGCGGCGTCGGTACGGGCCCACACGCCGATGTTGGCGGCGCCGCCCTTGTCGCCGCTGCGGGCCCCGGCGACCAGGCCGAGCGGGGCGCGGCGGGTGGGTCCGGACGGCGGCGGGCCGGGCGGTGGGGGCTCGGGGACGGGGCCGAGGGGCGGGTGGCGGCCGGGGCGGGGACGGGCAGCCGGGTGCCGTCGGGCAGGACGGCGGTGTGCGGGACCGTGGCGGCGGGGACGTACGCCGCCTCGAACACCCGTAGGGCGCGCCCTTCCGGGCGGGGCGGTCACGTGGAAGCCGGGGTATCCGGCGAGGGCCAGCTCGACGGCCGCGCCGCTGACGGCCCGCCCGACGGCGTCGGCGTCGGCGTCGCGCACGACCAGCCGCAGCAGCGCGCTCGCCTCCTCCTGTACGGGCGCGTCCGCGTGGTCGGTGCGGGCCAGGGTCCAACGGACCTCGGCCGGGCGCCTCTTGGCGAACGCGTCCTCCATCTGGTCGCGGACCAGGGCGGCCTTGGCCTCGATGTCGAGGCCGGTGAGGACGAACGTCACCTCGTTGCGCCAGCCGCCGAGCCGGGTCAGGCCGACCTTGAGGTCCGGGGCGGCGGTTCGCCGCGCACGCCGGTGATCCGGACCCGGTCCGGGGCCTCCTGGGCGAGCCGTACGGTGTCGAGCCGGGCGGTGACGTCGGGCCCGCGTAGCGCCCCTTGCGTCTCGTAGAGGAGCTGGGCGGTGACGGTGCCGGTGGTGACGGCGCCGCCGGTGCCGGGTGCTTGGTGATGACGCAGGAGCCGTCGGCGGAGATCTCGGCGAGCGGGAAGCCGGGGCGGCGCACATCGTGCTCGGTGAAGAACGCGTAGTTGCCGCCGGTGGCCTGTGCGCCGCACTCCAGGACGTGTCCGGCGACGACGGCCCCGGCGAGCGCGTCGTGGTCGTCGGCGCTCCAGCCGAAGTGGGCGGCGGCCGGGCCGGTGACCAGGGCCGCGTCGGTGACCCGCCCGGTGACGACCACGTCGGCGCCCGCGCGCAGGCAGGCGGCGATCCCGGCGCCGCCGAGGTAGGCGTTGGCGGTCAGCACTCCTCGCCCACCCGCCGCGCGCGGTGAGGTCGTCGCCCTCGACGTGCGCGACGCGCGTCGGCACCCGACCCGGTCGGCCAACTCCCGTACGGCGTCGGCGAGCGCGGCCGGGTTGAGCCCGCCCGCGTTGGTGACGATCCGCACGCCGCGCTCGCGCGCGAGGCCGAGCCCTCTTCGAGCTGGCGCAGGAAGGTGGTGGCGTAGCCGCGCGTGGCGTCCTTAAGGCGGTCACGGCCGAGGATGAGCAGGGTCAGCTCGGCGAGGTAGTCGCCGGTGAGGACGTCGAGGGGCCGCCGGTGAGCATCTCCCGTACGGCGGTGAACCGGTCGCCGTAGAAGCCGGAGGCGTTGCCGATGCGCAGGGCCGCGTCGGGCCGTCCGCCGCCACCGCCGTCATATCGCGCTCCCGTCGCCGTCCTTGGGGCCGTTGTCCTTAAGGCCGTTGTCCTTGGGGCCGTCGTCCTTGGGTCCGCTTCCGGCCCGGGGCGGCCGGGGCCCGGTGGGCCCGCGAACGCCTGGGCGATGTCCAGCCAGCGGTCGGCCTCCACGCCCTGCGCGCGTACGGCCAGGTCGTGGCGGTGGGCGCGCTGGGTGACCAGCAGGCAGAAGTCGAGCGCGGGGCCGGTCACGCGCTGCGCGGCGTCCTCGGGCCCGTACGTCCACAAGCCGCCGTCGGGCGCGGTGAGTTCGACGCGGAACTCCTCGGCGGGCGGCACCAGGCCGCGCACGGTGTACGCGTAGCCGCGCGCCCGGATCCCGATGCGGGCCACGTGCCGCAGCCGCGCGGTGGGGACGCGGCGGGCGCCGAGGGCGTCGGCGATGTCCTGGCCGTGCGCCCAGGTCTCCATCAGCCGCCCGGTGGCCATCGAGGTGACGCCCATGCTCGTGCCGTACCAGGCGAGCCGTGCGCCCGGCGGCTGGGCGGCGAGCACCCGCCGCAGCCGGGCGCGGCTGGCGCGCCAGCGGGCCAGCAGCTCGGCGGGCGGCGCGGCGGCGCCCGCCTCGGCGGTCTCGTCGACGAAGGTGCCGGGCCGGGTGGCGGCCCAGGCGACCTCGCCCGCGAACCCCGCCGGGTCGGCCGCCGCCTGGGCGGCCCGCTCGTCGGTCCAGGCCAGATGGGCGACCTGGTGGGCGACGGTCCAGCGCGGGCGGGCGTCGGGGTGGCCCAGGCTTCGGCGGCGAGCGGTGCCACCAGGCCGTCCACGTCCTCGCACTCGTCCCGCAGATCGCCCAGCACGGTGTGGATGTCGGACACCCTCGCTCCCTCCGCGACCCTCGCCACGACTCCGTGACCCTCGCCAGACGGACTCCGCCGAGGGAAGGTGGCACCGGCCCGAGAAACAAGCAAGCGTGATTGCATTGTTTCGGGCCGGGGCACGCGGGTGCCCAACCCGCCGTGGTCCCGGACCCGTCCCCGAAGTCGGCGGTATACCGGCCCCGTGACTGCCGACGAACCGGACCCGACCGCCCCGACCTGCGGCATCTGCGCCCGCCCGGTGCCGGAGGACCAGAGGCGGTCCGGCCGCCACCGGCTGCGCGAGGCGCTGCCGCCTCAACTGCGGGACGAGCTGAACGACATGAGCCGCAATCTGCTCAGCGCCATGGAGGCGTAGCAGTGCGGCCGGTGCGAGCGCTGGATCTGCAACGCCTGCGTGCTGCCCCTCGGGATCGGCAGCAGGTGGCGTCGGATGCGCCACCGGACCTGCGGCGGGGTCTTCCGGGCCCCGGACGCGCCCGACTGGATCGGGGTCGACGGCCAGCGGCCCGTCGCTCCGGGTCGTGGCGGGCGCGCTTCGGCATCCCGACGCTGCCCGAGCGGTAGCGCCGCCGGTACCCGTACCCCCACCGGCGGCGCCCGCACGGGCCCTCAGCGCTCCGGGGCCCCTTGGTGCTCAGGACACCTCAGCACTCCGGCTCCCTCAGCGCTCCGGCTCCCTCAGCGCTCCGGGAGCGCCTCCGCCAGGACCTCCGCGAGGTGGCGGGCGCGGCGGTCGGCGAGCTGGTCCAGCTGGGTGCGGCAGGAGTAGCCGTCGGCGAGGAGTTCCGCGCTGGCGTCCGCCGCGCGGACGGACGGCAGCAACTGGTCCTCGGCGCAGGCCGCCGACACCTCGTAATGGCCGCGCTCGAAGCCGAAGTTGCCCGCCAGGCCGCAGCAGCCGCCGCTGAGGTCGCCGGTCAGCCCGGCGCGCTCGCGCAGCCGCTTCTCCGCCGCCTCGCCGAGCACGGCGTGCTGGTGGCAGTGGGTCTGCCCGGCCACCGGGCGGTCGATCCGCGGTGGCCGCCAGTCGGGCGCGTACTCCTCCAGCGCCTGCGCGAAGGTCCGTACGGAACCGGCGAGTCGAGCGCCGCGCGGGTCGTCCGACAGTAGCTCGGGCAGGTCGGTGCGGAGCGCGGCGGTGCAGCTCGGTTCCAGCCCGACCACCGGCAGCCCGGCGTCCAGGGCCGGGGCCATGGTGTCCAGGGTGCGCCGCATCACCGCGCGGGCGCGGTCGAGTTGGCCGGTGGACACCCAGGTCAGCCCGCAGCACACCGGCCGTGGCGGCACGACCACCCGCAGCCCGGCCGCTTCGAGCACGGCGACGGCGGACCGGCCGACGGACGGCGAGAGGTGGTTGGTGAAGGTGTCGGGCCACAGCACGACCGTGTCCGGGCGCCCGGCGCCGCCCTCGCCCGCACCCGCCGCACCCGCCGTACCCACCGCACCCGTCTCACCCGCGTCTGTCCGTCCGGCGGCCCCGGCCGTGCGCGCCGCGCCGTGTCCGCCACGCGCGCGTGCCGGGTCAACGTCACCGTGGTCACCGTGCGCACGCGCGCGTGCCCGGTCGCGCCACCACCGGGTGAACGGCTCCGGCGCCAGGGCCGGGAGGTCGCGTTCCGGGCCAGGCCCGCCGCCCGCTTGGCGACGCCCGCCAGCGGCGCGACGCGGGCGGCGGCGTTGACGGCCGGGGCGAGCCGGAGCACGGAGGCGGCCCGCAGCCACAGGGGAGGTTGCCGAGCGCGTAGTGCGCCGCCGGGCGCAACCGGCCCTGGTAGTGGTGGTGCAGGAACTCCGCCTTGTACGTGGCCATGTCGACCTCGACCGGGCAGTCGCTGCGGCACCCTTGCACGACAGGCATAGGTCGAGCGCGTCCCGCACCTCCGTCGAGCGCCAGCCGTCCCGTACGACGTCCCCGGCGAGCATCTCGTGCAGCAGCCGCGCGCGCCCGCGCGTGGAGTGCTTCTCCTCGCCGGTGGCCCGGAACGACGGGCACATCACGCCCGCGCCCGACGCCGTCTGGGTACGGCAGCGGGCGACGCCCACGCAGCGCCGTACGGCGGCGGAGAAGTCGCCGTCGTCCTGCGGGTAGCCGAAGGCGACGTCGACCGGTTTCCTCGGCAGGACCGCGAACCGCAGGTCCTGGTCGATCGGCTGCGGCCGGGCCAGCACGCCGGGGTTGAGGCCGCCGTCGGGGTCCCAGGCGTCCTTGAACCGGTGGAAGAGACCGACCATCTCCGAGCCGTACATGCGCGGCAGCAGCTCCGCGCGGGCCAGCCCGTCGCCGTGCTCGCCGGACAGCGAGCCGCCGTACCGGGCGACGAGCCCGGCCAGGTCGTGGGAGAAGGCGCGGAAGCGGCCGACGCCCGCCTCGCCGAGCAGGTCGAAGTCGATACGGACGTGGATGCAGCCCTCGCCGAAGTGCCCGTACGGCGTGCCGCGCAGCCCGTGCTGGGCGAGCAGCGCGCGGAAGTCGCGCAGGTACGGGCCGAGCCGCGCGGGCGGCACCGCGCAGTCCTCCCAGCCGGGCCACGCCTCGCCGCCCCGGGGATCCGGGTGGCGGTGCCGGAGGCGTCCTCGCGGATCCGCCACAGGGCACGCTGCCCGGCCGGGTCGGCGACGACGGTGTGGCCGGTGGTGGATCCGGCGGCGGCGCGCGCGAGTTCCTCGGCGCGGGCGCGGGCCTCGGCCGGGTGTCGCCACCGGTCTCGACGAACAGCCAGGCGCCGCGCGGCAGCCGGACGCGGACCCCACCAGGTCGGCGGCCATGCCCTCGACGGTCAGCGGGGAGTACGGCAGGAGGTGTGGGCGGCCTCGGCGGCGGCGGACTCGTCGGCGTAGCCGAGGACAGCGAGGGCACGCGCGCGGGCGCGTCGACGAGCCGGACGGTGGCCTCGGTCAGCACGCCGAGCGTGCCCTCGGCGCCGGTGAGCGCGCGGGCCACGTCCACGCCCTTCTCGGGCAGCAGCTCGTCCAGCGCGTAACCGGAGATCCGGCGCGGCAGTTCGGGGAAGCCGGTGCGCAGCAGGGCGAGGTTGCCGTCGACCAGGGCGCGCAGCGGCGCCGCGATCCGCTCGGGCAGCCCGGCCAGGCCGCGGCCCGCGCGCACCCGCTCGCCCGCGTACGTCAGCAGGTCCAGCTCGCGCACCTGGTCGGCGGTGGTGCCCCAGGCGACCGAGTGGGAGCCGCACGAGTTGTTGCCGATCATGCCGCCGAGGGTGCAGCGGCTGTGGGTGGAGGGTCGGGGCCGAAGGTGAGCCCGTGCCGCCCGGCCGCCGCCCGCAGGTCGTCCAGGACCAGGCCGGGCTGGACCACGGCGGTACGGGACGCCGGGTCGAGGTCGAGCAGCGCGCGCATGTGGCGGGTGAAGTCCAGGACGACGCCGGTGCCGGTGGCCTGCCCGGCGATCGAGGTGCCGCCGCCGCGCGCACGACCGGCGTCCCGTACTCCCGGCACACGGCGAGCACGGCCGCGACGTCGTCGGCGTCGCGCGGGCGACGACGCCGAGGGCACCCGCCGGTAGTTGGAGGCGTCCATGGTCATCAGCGCCCGGTTCGCCGCGTCGAAGGCGACGTCGCCCGGACGGCGCGGGCCAGGGCCCGTTCCAACTCCGCCGTACGCGCCGCCTCGGCGGCCGCGCGCCACGGCCTCGCCCGGCCCGGATCGGCCGGGACGAGGCCGTGGCGCGGTGTCCGTGCCGGTCTGCCGCGCGTCGGCCCCTTCCGGTCCGCGCGCCCGTCCCTGCGGTTCCTCGCGATCAGCCATGCCCCCATGTTCCCTCCCGCCGCCGCGCCGTCCGGTACCGCGCGCCCGGCGGCGCACGGCCCGGCGTCCCACCAGGCCCGGTGAACACGCTCCGGACACCCCATCTCACCGTCTGGACTTTTCGGGGCCCCCGACCCCGACGGATTAGGCTGCCCGCGTGGCTGAGATCCAGATTCCCGCTGACATCAAGCCCGCCGACGGTCGTTTCGGCTCGGGTCCCTCCAAGGTGCGTACCGAGGCGCTCGACGCCCTCGCCGCCACCGGCAGCTCCCTGCTCGGCACCTCCCACCGCCAAGCCCCGGTCAAGAACCTGGTCGGCTCGGTGCGCGAGGGCCTGCGCGACCTGTTCTCCCTCCCGAGGGGTACGAGGTCGTGCTCGGCAACGGTGGCTCCACGGCGTTCTGGGACATCGCGACGCACGGCCTCATCGAGACCAGGTCGCAGCACCTGACCTTCGGCGAGTTCTCCTCGAAGTTCGCCAAGGCCGCCAAGCTCGCGCCGTGGCTGGAGGACCCGTCCGTCATCTCCGCCGAGCCGGGCACCCACCCGGAGCCGCGCGCCGAGAGCGGCGTGGACGTGTACGCCCTCACCCACAACGAGACCTCCACCGGCGTGGCGCTGCCCGTGCGGCGGGTGGCGGGCGCGGACGAGGGCGCGCTGGTGCTGGTGGACGCCACCTCGGGCGCGGGCGGCCTGCCCGTCGACGTGGCCGAGACCGACGTGTACTACTTCGCGCCGCAGAAGTCCTTCGCCGCGGACGGCGGCCTGTGGATCGGCCTCTTCTCGCCCGCCGCGCTGGAGCGCGCGGCGCGCGTGCACGCGTCCGGGCGGCACGTACCGGAGTTCTTCTCGCTGCCGACCGCCATCGACAACTCGGCCAAGAACCAGACGTACAACACCCCGTCGCTGGCCACCCTGTTCCTCCTCGACCAGCAGCTGAGGTGGCTCAACGGGCAGGGCGGGCTCGACTGGGCGGTGCGCAGGACCGCCACCTCCGCGCGGAACCTGTACGGCTGGGCCGAGGACTCCAAGTACGCGACGCCCTTCGTCACGGACCCGGCGCAGCGCTCGCAGGTCATCGGCACGATCGACTTCAACGAGGGGATCGACGCCGCGGCCGTCGCCAAGGTGCTGCGCGCCAACGGCGTCGTGGACACGGAGCCGTACCGCAAGCTGGGCCGCAACCAGCTGCGCGTGGCGATGTTCCCGGCCGTGGACCCGGCCGACGTGCAGGCGCTGACCGCGTGCGTGGACTACGTGATCGAGCACCTGTGACGGCGCGTTCGTCCTGAACCCCTCACCGGGTTCGCGCCCCAACGCCCAACTGGCCGAAAGGTTATGGGCATTCGGGGCAAGTTTCAGACATCTTCTCTTTCAGTGACATTGGTAATCCCACCGGTCATTCCGCCTCTCTAGTGAGGCGTAGGGCGTCCCCGGTACCTCGGGTACCGGGGACGCGCCGGATCGGTGGAAGGAAAGAGAATGACCACGAGCAAGTCCCGCACCGCCCTGAAGGCCGTTCTGGCGGCCGGTGCCGCCGCCATCGTGCTGCCGCTGGGCATGGCAGCCCCGGCGCTGGCCGACTCCGCGCCCGCCCGCACCACCCCGGTGGCGGGAACTCCGGGAGCACCACGGCCGGGGCCACGAGCACGGCCACCACGGCGTGACGCACCACATCGTGCGCCACCACCCCGTCACCACGTGCCGCGCCACCACGTGCCGCGCCACCACCTCCCGGTCCACCGCGGCCCGATCCACCACACCCCGGTGCACCACGCGCGGCACACCGCGTTCGAGGCCCCAGGGCCATGGTCTTCGCCCAGCCCGCGAGCCTGGTGCGCCGCACCGACCGGGACGACCGCGATGACCGGCGCGGCCCGGGCGACCGGGACGACCGGCGCGGCCGAGGCGTCCGGGGCGAGCAGGCCACCCGCCGGGTCGCGGAGTTCTACCGCACGTACGTCCGCGACCTTAAGGAGGGCGAGAAGTACGCGGCCAGGAGCTGCGCCGCAAGGAGCTGACCCCGGCAGCGCAGCAGGAGGCGAACCGCTGGGAGGCGCGCAACCACGCCGACGGCGTCCTGCGCTCCCGCGCCCTGCCGGTGAGTTCCTCGGCCCGGCACCAACGCGGCGACCGCCGCAACGACTGGTCGGTGGAGTCACTGCGGTGGCGCGACGGCCGGAAGACCCGCCTCACGGTGCGGACGGACGCGGACAACGGGAAGATCTCCTCCATCCGTTGACCGGCCGTCCGTTGACCGGCCATCCGTTGACCGGCCATCCGTTGAGCGGCCGACCGTTGACGGGCCGACCGGGACGGGACGGCCGGTGACGGGCCTCAGGTGACAGCGGTTCCCGTCCCCGGTGGCAGAACGACGGGCCCGCGGCCGAACCGGTGCGGCCGCGGACCCTTCTGCACCCCGTACGGTCCTGGCCCGCCGCCCGCGGCGATCCGCCGTCAGTCGGGCACCAGCGCGACGAAGGAGGGCCGGACGCCGCCCGGCGCGCTCGATCGCGGCGGCCGGGTCGTCGAAACCGACGGTCCGTACGTCGAGGACGGACAGGTCCAGGGTTCCGGCGGCGACCATGCGCCACACCGCGAGCGCGGTCGCGGGCAGGCACATCCACGAGCCGCGCAGCTGACGCGGCGCCGCATGATCTCGCCGTAGGGCAGGGCGAGATCCTGCCGTACGCCGCCGATCAGCACCATCGTCCCGCCGTTGCGCAGGCTGTCGTACCCGGCCAGCGTCGGCTCGGGGCCCGGCACCGCGCCGAGGGCGTCGATCACGACGTCGACGGCGCCTCCCGCCGCGGTGATCGCCGCCGCGTCGCGCGCCCGGTCCCCGGTCAGCGCCACGGGCGCGACCCGGCGGTCGAGCCCGGCCAGCCGGTCGAGCACCGCCGCGTTGCGGCCGACGGCCACCACCCGGACGCCCCTGGGCCAGCGCCACCAGCAGGGCCGCCGTGCCGAGTTGGCCGGTCGCCCCGAGGATCGCGACGCTCTGCCCGGCGCGCTGCTCGGCGCGGTTCAGGCCCTCGGCGGCGATGGAGAGCCACGGTAGGAACGCCAGCCGCGCCGGTTCCGGGTGGTCCTCGGCGCCGGGCAGCCGGACCACGCTCTCCTTGGCGAGCAGCACCCGCTCGGCGAACGTTCCGTGGCGCCACAGCGCCTGCATCCCGGCGACCTTCTCCGTCGTGGCGCCGCGCCCGCCGACGCCCGTCCAGCCGATGAGGATCTCCTCCGGCTCGACCACGTCGCCCGTACTGACCAGGCCGTTGACCACGACGTCGCCCGGCTCGACGTTGAAGACGTCCTCGGCGACCGACGTCACCCGGCCGACGCACGACGGCCCCAGCACCAGCGGCGTCGGGACGGCGCCGCGGACGCCCTGGGTGAGCGCGGCGGTGTAGGCCGGGAGATGGGCGGCGAGCACCTCGACGATCACGCCGCCGTGGCGCAGGGTCGGCCCGCGACCGTCGCCGACCGGATGGGAGCCTCGGGTGTGTCCAATGTCCATGCACGCATGGAGGCGAGTCTCCCGACGCCCCGACCCGGCATCCAGAAGCTGTTGATGCTGGTACCGGAAGTACCGGCCTCGGCGCCTCCCGGAGGCGGAGGGTGGGGCTCCCGGAGACGGAGGGGCTCCCGGAGACGGAGGGTGGGGAATCCCCTCGTCGGTCCACCAGGCCACCGGCGTGCGCCGCCCGTCCGGCGACGGAAGCATCGGAGGCGGAACGAGCAGCCCGCGCCGACGACGAACGGAGCCCCATGTCGCCCCCGACACAGCAGACTTCGGCCGCGCCGCCGGTGACGGCGCCAGCGCGGGACGGGCGGCGGCGCCGGTCCCGACACCGGTCCCGACACCGGTCCCGGTACGCCGCGCGTTCGTCCTGTGGGTGACGGCGGTGGCGGCGGGCGCGTTCGAGACGGTGCTGGCCGTCGGCGACCTGGCCACCGGCGGTTCGGGGTCGGCGGGCGAGATCGCCGTGGGCTCGCCGTCCGCCTCCCGTCTTCGCCGCCGCGCTGTGGGTCGCCGGACGGATGCGGGCCGGACGGCGCTGGCGCGCACGACGCTGGCGCTCGGCCTCGGCGTCGTGGGCACGGCGTCGATGGTCGTCGACCCGTTGCGGGCGCTGTTCCGGGCGACTCACTCGTGACGGCGCTCACCGACGCGGACGCCCTGGACCTCGCGTTCGGCGCGAGCCGGTGGTCCATGTGGCGGCCGTGCTCACCGCCGTGGCGCTGATGTTCCTGCCCTCGGCGACCGCATACTTCCGGCCCGCCCCACCCGCCGCCCAGGCGTCACCGAAGGTTTAGGCGCCGCCGGGGCCTGGGCACCACCGGGGACCTGGGCACCGCCCATCACTCACGCACCGCCCATCACTCACGCACCACCCGCCGCGAAGGCGCCGCCCGTCGCGAAGGCCCGTTCGGCGAAGCGCTCGCCGATACGGCGGTGGCTGGCCGCGTCCGGGTGGAGCTGGTCGGGCAGCGGCAGTTCGGCGAAGTCCGCCTCGCCGTACAGCTCGCGCCCGTCGAGGTAGTACAGGTTCGGATCCTCGGCCGCCCGCCGCGCCACGACCTGGGCCAGTTCGTCGCGGATGACGTTCAAGGTCAGCTTCCGGCCGCGCGTTCCGCCGGGTCGCCGAGCGCGCGGAACCGCACCCGGCCCTCGTCGATGTCGGAGAAGTCCGGCGCGCAGGGGCCGGGGTGTCCTCGTGGATGGGGCACAGGATGGGCGAGACGACCAGCAGCGGCGCGGTGGGGTGGCCCTCGCGGATGGTGTCGAGGAAGCCGTGGACGGCGGGGTGAAGGCGCGCAGCCGCATCAGGTCGGCGTTGACCACGTTGATGCCGAGCTTGACGCTGATCAGGTCGGCGGGGTGTCCCGCAGGGCGCGGGCGGTGAACGGGTCGAGCAGCGCGCTGCCGCCCAGGCCCAGGTTGACCAGTTCCACGCCACCGAGGGACGCGGCGAGCGCGGGCCAGGTGGTGGTGGGGCTCGCCGCGTCGGAGCCGTGGCTGATCGAACTGCCGTGGTGCAGCCACACCTTGTGGCCCCGGTCGGGCGCGGGCTCGACGGGGCGTCGGTGCGCAGGGCGCCGAGTTCGGTGGTCTCGTTGTGCGGCAGCCAGATCTCGACGTCCTTAAGGGCGTCGGGAAGCCCGTCGAAGCGGACGGTGCCGGGCGGGCCCGGCCGGTGGTCGAAGGTCCCGGCGGCCATGTCGATGACCAGCGTGTTGCCGCCGGTCACGCTGGCCTGCCCGGCCGGGCGGCCGTCCACGAGCAGGTCGTACACGCCGTCCGGCCGGGGCGGAACGCCCACGTAGTCCCGCTTGGTGGGCAGCGCGCCGAGTTCGACGACGGTGGCCCGGGTACGGAAGACCAGCCGTACGCCCGACGGCTGGGACTCGGCCATGGCCAACTGCCCGTCGCTGTACTGGGCACGCGCGCGTGCGGGCAGCCGGTGCGGCAGCACGCCGTACGCGGTGGCCTCCACGTCGAGGGCGCCGCGCAGCAACTCGGCGGTGACGGGTGTGGTGATCCAGTGGTCCTCGGTGCTCATGGACCCTTCCTCTCGCTCCGCGGATCCGTCACGCGGCGAATCCGTACGTACGACTCCCCGGCTCAAACTCCAGGTCCGAGCCCGAGCCCGGCCCCGAGCCCGAGGCCGAGGCCGAGCGAGCCCAACTCCGGCCCCGCGCCCGGCTGTCCCGGTTCCCCGGTCCGCTCACGGCTCGGGCCAGTTCCGCAGCAGCGCGTCGAGCGCGTCCAGGGTGCGCTCCCAACTCGCCTGGGAATCCGGGGCGCTGTGGTCGAACCCGCCGCCCAGCTCCAGGTCGACGTAGCCGTGGAAGACGCTGCCGAGCAGCCGGACCGCGTGCGTCTGGTCGGGCTCGGGCAGGTCGTAGCCGCGCAGGATCGCCCGCGTCATCTGCGCGTGCCTGACGCCCGCGCTGGCGACGGCCGTCTCGGGTCGAGCCGCAGCCGCGCGGCGGCGTAGCGGCCGGGTGCTCCCGGGCGTAGTCCCGGTAGACGTTCCCCAGGGCGACCAGGGCGTCCTTGCCCGCCCGCCCGGCCAGCGCGGCGGCGCCCCGGTCGGCCATCTCCGCCAGGGCGAGCAGCGCGATCCGGGTCCTGAGGTCGTGCGAGTTGCGCACGTGCGAGTACAGGCTCGCGACCTTCACGTCGAAGCGTCTGGCCAGCTCGGAGACGGTGACCTGGTCGAAGCCGACCTCGTCGGCCAGCTCCGCGCCCGCTCGGGCCAGGCGATCCGTGGTCAGTCCCGCTCGCGCCATGCCCCTGCCTCTCCCTCGCCCCGCCGGTGAGGTCGATTATGCATTTGCCTAAGACCTTTAGGCAAATTACCGTCGCCTATATGAAGCCAGTGACCGAGCAAGAGGTCCGATCCGCGTTCGTGAACTGCTCCAAGGGCGAGGCGAAGCGCCTGCTCGTCCCCGGGACCTGGCCGACCGCCCCTGGGACGAGCTGGACTACCTGGGCTGGCGCGACCCGCGCGCCCCGACCGCGCGTATCTCGCGTTCTGGGTGGACGGCCGGGCACGCGCGGTCGCGCTGCGCCGCCCGGTTCCGCGACCTGGCAGGTACGGCGCAGCATGTGCTCGATGTGCGTGACCACCCACGCCGACGGCGTCGCCCTGATGGTCGCCCCGAAGGCGGGCCGAGCCGGGAAGCAGGGCGACTCGGTGGGCACGTACCTGTGCACCGACCTGTCCTGCTCGCTGTACGTACGGGGCAAGAAGGACGCGGACGCGGGCGTACGGGTCCACGAGACGATCACGGTCGAGGAGAAGATCGAGCGGATCGCGGCGAACCTCGCCGCGTTCTTCGCGAAGGTGACGGGTGACCCCGACGCGCCGCCGCGCGGCAACGCGCCAGCCGCCGCGGGTCAGCCCGCGTCGGCCCCGGGTCAGCCCGGGTCAACAGCCCGGGTCAGCCACCGCGGGCAGCCCGCCTCAGTCCCCACGGAACAGCCCACGTCAGCCCCCGCAGGTCAGCCGGGTCAGCCCCCGCAGAACAGCCCGCGTCACCCCGGCACAACAGCCCGCTTCAGCCCCCGCGGGTCAGCCCGGGTGAACAGCCCGCGTCAGCCACCACGGGCAGCCCGGGTCAGCCCGCGTCGGCCCCTGCGGAACAGCCCGGGTCACCCCGGCGGAACAGCTTCTTCAGGCCGATCCACACCGCCGCCGCGGCCGCGAACACCAGCGCGCCCTTGAACAGGTTCTGGTTCCGGTCGTCCGCCGACCCGGCCTCGGCGGACGCGCGCCGTTCCTTCTCCGGTACCGAGTCCGGCAGTTGGTCGCCCTTCAGCCCCTTGGGCGTGACCTCGCTGCGCGAGCCCTCCGTGCCGTACATCAGCGTCCTGCCGTCCGGCGTGAACGTCACCGACTCGCCCTGCCGCTGGATCGGCACCCCAGCCGCCCCAGGTCCTTCCCCAACTTTCCGTCCTGCCACCGGTACATCCGGCCGCCGAAGTAGCTGCGCAGCGCCAGCCGCGTGCCGTCCGGCGAGAACGCGCCGTCGGTCACCCACAGCCCGCCGAGGTCGGCGATCCGGTGGAAGGTGTTGACGCCCGTGGAGGAGAGCTTCTCCGGGCCCGCGTACAGCCCGCCGTCCTTCTCGTCCTTGCTCGCGATGTAGACCCGGCCGGTCTTCGGATGGACCATCAGCGCCTCGGCGTTGCGCGGCCCGCCCTGGTACTGGACGGTGAACTGCGTCGCGTCCACGGTCACGTCGCGCAGTTTCTTCGGCTCCGGGATTCGGTAGATCCACACCTTCGGCCAGGTCCCGCCGAGGTTGTCGCCGATGTCGCCGACGTAGAGGGCGCCGTCGGGCCCGATCGAGATCGCCTCCACGTCACGCGCGTCGCCGATGCCGCGCATCGTGACTTTCGCGACCGTGCGCCCTGTTTTGCTGTCGACCGCGTAGACGAACGGCCCGTCGTCGCTGTCGTTGTGCGTCCAGTAGATCCCCGGGTGGACGCGGCTGGCGGCCAGCCCGCTGGACTCGGTGATCCGTGAGTCCTCGATGGTGAACGACGAGGGCGAGGAGTCGTCGGCGTACGCCGGGGCAGCGGTGACGGCGAGGGCAGCACCGTCGCCGCGGCGGCGGCGAGTACGCACAGAAGCGAACGCATGCGGTCAAGCCTGCCATCCCACGAGGCGGATGCACGAGGCCGACGGGGGCGGTGAGGGGCGGCGCGGACGCGGGACGGCCGCCGCCAACCGGAGTCGCGTGCTCCTGAAGTGCTGACGCCTGCACAATTTATTTCTATGCCATCCGCATTGGCCCGACGGTTTCTCCGATCCGGGATTACTTGATCTGAACTCGGGATTATTTACCTGAAATTTATCGGTCATTGACGGCATAGCGGACTGCGGCGTTGCACCAGAAAAATCGCGCCCATACGGTCTCTGCCCATGAGCAACTTCAACCAATCCGCTTACCCGCAGACCGCGCCCACGCCTTCTTCCGGTGGTGCTCTCGACGACCAGTCGAAGAAGTTCGCCATCATCGGCATCGTCGGCTCGCTGATCGCGTTCGTCGGCGCGTTCACCGTGTGGACCGTGCTCAAGGCCGACGGGCTGGGCGAGGACCGCTACAAGTCGACCGACGGCGACGGCGTCTTCGTCATCATCACCGCCCTGATCGCGGCGGCCCTGTTCGTCGGCACCATCGTCGCGAAGAAGTCCGTCCTGAACATCGGCGGCGCGGGCTTCTCCCTCGTCACCCTGGTCATCGCGGTCTGGAACATGGCCGACCCCGAGCGTCTGGCCACCCAGGTCGCCGAGGACAAGGGCGCCTCCAGCGAGCAGATCGAGGCCGCCCTCAAGCAGGTCGACACCTCCTCGGGGCCGGGCGTCTACATCACGCTCGTCGGCGCCCTCATCGCCGTCGCGGTCGGCGTCCTGGGATTCCTGAAGGGCCGTGCCAACCAGTAGTCCCATTCCCACCGCGCCGCATGCGACACGCGGCGCACTAAACCGGGAAAGCGGTCCGCTTCTCCGACCGGACACCGGTCGGGAATGCGGGCCACCGGTTTTCAGGCGTGGGTATTTCCTGCCGAATGCGGTCGCCCCGTGCGCGCTCGCGCAGATACGCGTCGACCGCCGCCGCCTCCGCGTCCACCTCGATCGGGTCCAGCCCGATCGCCAGCACCACCGGCCCGCCCGCCCGGACGAACGCGGCCCACTCCTCCCCGACGGCCACCTGCACGTCGTACGCGCAGTCGTCGGTCCGCAGAATCACGTACGCCTCCTCCCACAGCCGGATCCGCCGCCCCAGGTAGCCCATCCGCCCGGTGTCGTCGCGCAGCCCCAACGCCCAGGCCAGCCCGAGCAGTTCGCCCTCGGTTCCCGCCGCGTGCGGCGGCGGGTGAGCGAGGAACAGGAACGCCGCCCGCCCCACCTCGGTCGTCGCCAGCCACGACCACGTGGCCAGCCGCCGCACCACCTCGTACCCGGGCACGGTCACCTCCTCGCGTACGCGTCCCCGCGGCTCCAGCCCAGCAGTTCGCACGGCGCGCGGTGCGGGTTTTGGCGTTCGCGTACGGCGTCGGCACGGACAGCGTCGGCACGGACAGCGTCGGCGCGTACGGCGTCGGCCGCGGTCAAGGAGCGGCCCGTCAGGCGCCCGGCCCGGGAGCCGTGAGGTGCGTACGGGCCGCCCTGCGGAAGGCGGCCACGAGGCGGCGGCGGTCATCCGCGCGGGTGGCGAGCACGACGTGCGACGGCTCGACGCCCTCCAGGGGATCACCGTGAGGTCGGGGCGGAGCCTGCCGACGCGGAGACCGGCGGCGATGGCCACGGCCTCCCCGGCGGCGACGACTTCGAACTTGTCCTCAAGGGCGTCGATGAACGGACCCTCGGGCGCCCGGCTGCCGTCGGGGCGGGGTCGATGCGCCAGTAGGCGCTCCAGGCGGGTCGGCGTCGCGCACCCGCGGCAGGGGTTCGTCGGCGATGTCGTCGAGGGTGACGGACTCCTTCCCGGCGAGGCGGTGGTCGAGCGGGACCACCAGCACCCGGGGCTCGTCGTACAGCACCGTCACGTCCAACTGGCCGGTGGGGAACGGCAGTCGGGTCACCAGCGCGTCGACGCGGTGGTCCAGCAGCGCCGAACGGGCCTCCTCCATGCCGACGTGCACGGCGTGCACCTCGGCCTCCTGGTGCCGGTGGCGCAGGTCGCGCACGGCCGGGGTGACGATCAGGCCCGTGGTGTAGCCGACGGTGATCCTGCTGGGCTCGGCGGCGGCCCGGGTACGCGCCGCGGTCTGCCCCGCCGTCCGCAGCAGCGCCCGCGCGCCGGGCAGGAAGACCTCCCCGGCCTCGGTGAGACGACTGCCCCGCGGGTGCGGTCCAGCAGCCGGGCGCCGAGCTGCTCCTCAAGGCGGCGGATCTGGCGGCTCAGGGACGGCTGGGTGATGTGCAGCGCCTCGGCGGCGCGGCCGAAGTGCTGGTGGTCGGCGACGACCGTGAAGTAGCGCACGAGCCGTAGATCGAGATCCGGTGGGGCGGCGTGTCGGGCATGCCCTCACCGTAACTCCAATGCCACCGGAACGGCACCCTGTATCCCCTCTGACCTGTGGTAATGCCTGATACGTAATGACCGATGCGACACAGGCTTTGGACGGGAGCCGCCCACGGGGCGCACGGTGGGATCACCAGGTGCCCGCCGGTGTGCCGAGGACCTGGCCCCGCCATTTCCGCCCGAAGGGTTTCATCATGCGTGTATTCGTCACCGGAGCGACCGGATTCATCGGCTCCGCGGTGGTTCGCGAACTCCTCGACGCCGGGCACCAGGTCGTCGGCCTCGCCCGCTCGGACGCCTCCGCCGAGGCGCTGACCGCCGCCGGGGCGGGCGTGCGGCGCGGCGGCCTGGACGACGTCGACGGGCTGCGCGAGGGCGCCGCCGCGTCGGACGGCGTCATCCACCTCGCCTACAACCACGACTTCACCGACTACGAGGCGGCGGGCAAGCAGGACCTGCGCGCGGTCGAGGCGTTCGCGGCGGGCCTCGAAGGCACCGGCAAGCCGCTCGTGATCACCTCGGGCACCCTGATGATCCCCTGATCGCGCCGGGCCGCCTCGGGACCGAGGACATCACGGCCGACCCCGCGTCCGAACTGCCCCGCGTGGCCTCGGAGAACCTGACCCTGTCGCTGGCCGAGCGCGGCGTGCGCTCGTCGGTCGTCCGGCTGTCGCCGTCGGTGCACGGCGAGGGCGACAAGGGTTCGTGCCGCGCCTGATCGCCATCGCCCGCGAGAAGGGGTGTCGGGCTACCTCGGCGACGGGCGAACCGCTGGCCCGCCGTGCACCGGCTCGACGCCGCGCGCCTGTTCCGGCTGGGCCTTGAGTCCGCCCCGGCGGGCTCGGTGCTGCACGGGCGGCCGACGAGGGCGTACCGGTCCGCGACATCGCGGAGACCATCGGCCGCCACGTGGGGTGCCGGTGGCGCCGGTCGCGGAGGAGGACGCGGCCGAGCGGTTCGGCTTCCTCGCCAATCTCCTCGGCGTCGACAACCCGACCTCGAACGCCCTGACCCGGGAGCGGGTGGGCTGGCAGCCCACGCACCCGGGGCTCCTCGCGGACCTCGACGCGGGCCACTACTTCGCCCGCTAGACGGCGAGACACGTCGTCAGCCAGCCCGCCGACCGGGCCGGTGAGGTCGGCCTGGGGCGCGGTACTGGCCTTTCGGCCAGCCCGTTTCCCAGGCCGCCTCCCGAACCGGACGTGCCCGTTACCGAGCATCCGGCTCTCCACTGCTTCGTGTCGTCAGGCGAGTTGACGCGCTGCGTACTCGGCCCACGGGGTGGGGATTCTCTCGCCGCGGAACCGGTAGCGAGTCACTTCCCTGGATGCGGCCAAGTAGAGCCGCACGTTCTCCGTGGGGTCTGCCCACAGCCATCGGTCGACTCGATACCGAAGGCGCAGTTGCTTCCTGTTGGCGCGGCGGTGCTTCTTCCGTAGCCACCTTCCGACCAGCCACCACACGTAGTGGCTGAGGTAGTGGAAGGTGTGCGACGAAACGCCGTGCTGGAAGTACGCAGTCCATCCCGCAGCACCTGATTGATTCGGCGCAGTAGGGTGCCGAGCGTGACGTTCGTGGTCTGCTTCGCGATCGCCTTCACCTTGTACTTGACCGACGTCAATGCCTTGTCGGACGGCCAGGTGTAGACGTACCGCTTGCCGCTTCCCTTCTGCCGTTGCCGCTGGATGCGGAAACCCAGAAAGGTGAAGCCCTCGTCGAGATGGACGACGCTCGTCTTCTCCTCCGACAGGCGCAAGCCCATCGGAACGAGCACCCCGTGACCTTCTCCCGGATCGCTTCAGCGTGCGTCTTCGTCCCGGCGACCATCACCACGAAATCGTCGGCGTACCGCACGAGGCGATACGTCGCTCCTCCGCGACGACGGTGCCGGGTCCGCGCGGTGCTGTTGCTCCCGGCCGCCTTCCACTCCTCGGCGAAGAACTCGTCGAGCACGGACAAGGCGATGTTGGCCAGCAGAGGCGAGAGAATGCCGCCCTGCGGGTGCCGGTGTCGGTGCGCCTGACTATCTGGCCCTCGGAGAGGATGCCAGCCTTCAGGAACGCCTTCACCAGCCCCAGAACGCGCTTGTCTCCGACGCGGTCGCGCACCCGCCCCAAGAGAGCCGTGTGGTCGATCTCGTCGAAGCACGCCGTGATGTCCGCCTCCAGGACCCAGTGATAGAGGCTGGTTCCATAGTGGTGGATCTCGGCGATGGCGTCCTGAGCGCGCCGGTTCGGGCGGAAGCCGTAGGAGCACGGCTTGAAGTCCGCCTCGAAGATCGGCTCCAGGACCAGCTTGAGAGCCGCCTGCACCACCCGGTCCCGCACCGTCGGAATCCCCAGCCGGCGTAGCTTGCCGCCAGCCTTGGGGATCATCCGCTCGCGTACGGGCATCGGGCGGAACGCCCGGTCTTCAGGTCGGCCCGTAGTACGGCCAGGAATTCCTCCAGGCCGTACCGCATTTCGACACCGGTGGCGGTCAGGCCGTCCATCCCTGCCGATCGGGCTCCCCTGTTGCTCCGCACCCGGCTCCATGCGATCAGCAGGAACGCCGGGTCACAGACGAGGTTGAACAGATCGTCGAACCTCTGCGACGGATCATCCGTCGCCCAACGATGCAGCTTGGCCTGGATCCCCAGTACCCGGCGTTCGGCCTTCATCAAGGCCCACTCCAGCTCGTCGGTATTCACCCACGACCTCCTGGCATTCCAGTACCTGCACTGCGAAACAGCTGCCGCCCTTTGCCATGTGGACGGCTTTCCCGTCCTCGGACTACTACGGCGGCTCCGTCCCACTGCGCGACACCCGGTCGACGACGGACCTGGCCGCTTCCGCACTGGAGGTGCGGACAGGCGGCAGGCCGCGCAGCGGTTCCCACGTTCACCACAAACCGATCGGCGGGGTGGTGTCCAGCTCTTCCCCGGCAGCATGGTCACGCCTACGCCGCAGACCTTCGGCGTGACTCCCGACGACGGCAATCAGAACCGCCGCCGGGCGCGCTTCGTCGACCAAATACTCGGCGCCTACTGCAAACCAGCCCATATCCACCAGATTTGAGCTGGCGGTGGAGTTACGGGGTTCAACCACTGGTTCACTCGCGTTACACCTCTCCGCCTTGCTTGCCGCACCCGGGCCGTCTGGCAGTTCCGGCCCGTCACGGCGTTGTCAGGGCTGCTTTCCGCCCTCCCCGGCGTCTCCCGGGTCAGGCTGCCCTCAGCTTCACCACCCCGCTGCGACGGGATGGCGGTGGAGTCCTTCCACCTCCACTCGGTTACGTGGCGCCTCGTGGCGCACTCGGCCGATCCACCAGCCGGAACGGGCCGACGGCCTGGGCGGGTTGCCGCCGTGGCCTGGGGCGGAGGTTCCCCAACGTGCTCCCTCGGGAGGCGTTAGGGACATCCGCCGCCAGGCATTAGTCACGTGTTAGCGGAACACCAATCCGGTCTCCGAAGCTGGTTGTCGTCCGGGAACGAGACGAGAGAACAGAGCGACAGGAGACACCAATGAACACCGCCACCGCCCGCTTCCGTGGCCGCGCCGGACGCCGTATCGCCGCCGCCGTCATCGCCGCCGCGGCGCTGGGCCTGGGAGCCACGGCCTGCGGGAGCGACTCCGGTTCGTCGGACGCCTCCGGGTCCCAGTCCTCCAGCCAGCACTCGGACAGCTCGTCCGCCAACGACTCGGGCTCGAAGGGCCAGAACGGCGGCAAGTCCGCCGAGAAGCCGTCCACCGCCCAGGGCGCGGACACCGGCGCGGACACCGGCGCGGACTCCACGACCGGCGGCAGCACCGGCGCCCCGAGGCCGACGGCGGCGGTGTCGCCAACGCGGGCAACCACAAGCTGGTCGTCGGCAAGTTGGACTACCTCGCGCCCGGCAAGCTGATCGTCGAGCCCGACGACGGCAGCATGGACCAGGCGTTCATGGTCTCCAACGCCACGCGGGTGCTCGGCGCGGCGGCGATCTGCGGCGGCCCCGACGGCGAGGTGACCATCGGCGACGACGGCTACGGCACCACCAAGTGCACCACGGAGGAGCTGGAGGACGTGGCGAAGAACAGCAGCGTGACCGTCCGCGTCAACATCGACCGCAAGACCGGCGCCGCCGACACCGTCGAGGAGAAGTACCACCCGTAAACCCCGCACCACGGATCACACGCCCCGCGCGCCGGTGGGCCCTCGGCCCCACCGGCGCGCGGCGTGGCCCGAGGCCTCAGAGTTGGGAGCCTCCGCCGTCCACGACAAGTTCGGCCCCGGTGGTGAAGGTGGCGTCGAACGCCAGGAACACCACCGCCTTGGCGACCTCGGCCGGTGTCCCCATGCGCGCCATGGGGTTGTCCGCGGCCATCTGCGCCTTCATCTGCTCGGCCGTCTCCGCGGGCAGGGTCTTCTCAGGATCCCGGAGTCGATCGGCCCCGGACTGACCGCGTTCACGCGGACCTTGCGCGGCAGCAGTTCCGGGCCAGGCCACGGGTCATGGAGCGCAGCGCCGCCTTGCTCGCCGCGTACGCGCTGAGCATCGGCAGGCCCAGCACGTTGGCCACCGACGTGGTGAGCACCACGCCGCCGCCCTCCGCCAGCAGCGGAGCGAGCTTCTGCACCGTGAAGTAGGGCCCCTTGGCGTTGACGGCCAGCACCTGGTCGAACAGTTCCTCGCCGGTCTCCTCGAACGGCGCGAAGCCGTTGATCCCCGCGTTGGCGAACAGCGCGTCGACCGTGCCGAACTCGGCCTTCACCCGGTCGGCCAGCGCCTCGATGTCGGACAGCGACGACGCGTCGCTGCGGACGGCGACCGCGTTCCCGCCGAGCCGCTCACCGGCGGCGTCCAGGGCGGCCCGGTCCCGGCCGGTGATCAGCACCCGCGCCCCTCCTCCACCAGCAGCCGCGCGGTGGCCAGGCCGAACCCGCTGCTGCCTCCCGTGATCACGACGTTCCTGCCCTCGTACTTGCCCATGGCGAACAGCCCCTCGCTTCAGGAATCGGCTTCCGTTGGATGTCCCGGCGGGTGGTCCCCGGCCGGACATCTACGAGTCAACCGCCGTCTGATCAGGGCGTCCAAGACCTGTTTCGCACCCCGTTATGCACGAGCGGTATCACGCGTACGGTGGTGGTGTGCCCGACAAAGCTCCGCCCTCCCCGGCCGCGCCCTCTCCGGCGCCCGACCCGGACCTGAGCCCGGACCTGGATCTGGACCTGCGGCTGGTGCGGTACTTCACGGTCGTCGCCGAGCATCTGAACTTCGCCCGCGCGGCGGCGGCGCTGCACCTCGCCCAGCCCTCCCTGAGCCGCCAGATCCAGCGGCTGGAGGACACCCTCGGGGTACGGCTGCTGGAGCGTACGACCCAGGGCAGCAGCCTGACCTCGGCCGGTGCGGCGTTCCTCCCCGGGCCCAGGAACTGCTGCACTCCGCGCACCGGGCGGCGCGGGCCGCCCGCACCGCCGCGCCGTCCCACGCGATCACCGTCGGCTACGTCGAGGACCTCGTCATCACCCCGCGGTGCGCGACCTGCGCCGCCGCCGTCCCGACGCCCACGTGCGCACCCGCCACCTGGACTGGGACGAGGTCCGCGCCCTCCCCGAGCACCGGGTCGACGTGCTGGTCGCCCGCACTCCGCTGTCGATCCCGGACGACGGCCTGGCCGTGACCGTCCTCTACGACGAGCCCCGGGTGCTCCTCGTCCCCGCCTCCCACCGGCTGGCGGGCAAGGAGTCGGTCGCCTCGGCCGACTTCGCCGGTGAGCCCCTCGTGGCCTGTGCCGGTGTCGCCGAGGAGTGGGCCGGGTTCTGGCGGCTCGAACCCCGCCCGGACGGCGACCCGGCGCCCCTGGGCCCCGTGGTCGTCGACACCTTCGAGGACAAGCTCGAACACGTCGCGGACGGGCGGGCCATCGCCCTCGTGCCCGCGGGCGACCGGCGCGTCACGCTCCGGGACGACCTGGCCACCGTCCCCGTCGACGGCGTCGAGCCCTGCCAGGTGGTCGTCGCCGCCCGCGCCGACGACCGCGACCCGCTCGTCGCCGCGTTCGTGGAGTCCGCGCGGAACCTACTCGTCCGCGACGCCTGACCCGTACGCCGCCGTCCCGCGCCCCGACTCGTGGGCGCGGGACGGAGTTCCGGCCGTATGCCCCGTCCTGACTCGCGCGTACTGTCGACGCCATGGGTGAGTCGCCGCCGTATCTGACCGTCGCCGTGATCCTCGCGGCGCTCATGGGGTTCCTGGCCCGGCTGACCGCGCACGACTCCCACCACGAGATCCGCGCCCAGGCCGACCGCAAGGCGCCGCTCACCACACCCGACGAACCGTGGCGGACCTCGCGGCGCCGGGCGAGCCGACCGCGTCGCGGTCACTGACGGCGGGCCGAACGCCCGGCCTGTCGTTCGACCCGGCGGACAAGCGTGCAAGGGAGTCATCCCTCTTCCACGCTTTTCACCACCTACGCACCCATGCGCCCCCAAACCCCTCCGACCCCTCATCATTGACATATACCGTCGAGTGACAACCACTTCCTCACTTCGGACAGGGGTTCCATGACCACGGACACCACGAACACCACGACCAGTGCCACGAACACCGCCACGACCAGCACCACGACCGGCGCCGCCGACATGAAGCACCGCTCGCCGATCGGCGACGACGGGCACCAGCCGGGCCGCCCCATCCCGCCCGAGCCACAGCCGCACCCGCATCCCGAGGAGCAGTGAACGCCGGACTCGGCCCGGCCGCTCGGAGCGGCGGGCTCCTCGCCCAACTCGCGGACCACCTGGGCCATCCCGTGCCCGAGGAGGGAGCGAGCGCTGCGCGCGGTGCCCCGGCACCTGTTCCTGCCCGACACGCTCTGGCTGCGCGACGGCGACGGCGGCTACGCGCCGTGCGACCGCACCACGGACCCCGAGCGCTGGTGGCGGGCCGCGTACACCGACGCCCCGCTGATCACCCAACTCGCCACGCGGGACGACGGGTTCCAGGTCCCTCGTCCTCGGCCTCCGCTCCCGGCCCGGTGGTGCGGATGCTG
This sequence comes from Streptomyces sp. M19, assembly GCA_038070365.1. Classification (GTDB taxonomy): domain Bacteria; phylum Actinomycetota; class Actinomycetes; order Streptomycetales; family Streptomycetaceae; genus Streptomyces. Next base: position 3,875,802 of record JAMYWE010000001.1, read on the forward strand.
GAGGACGCCCAACTGGCGGACGGCATGCGGGTCCTGGAGATCGGCACCGGCACCGGGTTCCACGCCGGGCTGCTGTGCGCCCGGCTCGGCGACCGCCAGGTGGTGACCGTCGACATCGACGGCGCGCTGGTGGACCGGGCGCGGGCCGCGCTGGTCCGCGCCGGTCACGCGCCCACGGTCCGGCACGCGGACGGGGCGGCGGGCTGGCCGCGCGAGGCCCCGTACGACCGGATCATCTCCACGTGCGCCATACGGCACGTACCGCCCGCGTGGCTGGCGCAGACCCGGACCGGCGGCCGGATCCTCACCCCTGGCACACCTCCTGGATCGGCTACGGCACGCTCGCGCTGACCCGGCGGGCGGACGGGGCGCGACCGGGCGGTTCGCCCGTACGGCGCGTACATGGTGATGCGCGGCCAGGGCGCGGAGGTGGAGCTGCGCCGGGACGTGCTGGGGCCTGGGCAGACGCCCGTCGAGTCCGTCACCGCGCCTCGCCGTGGGCCGTGGCCGGGCAGGACCTGGCCGCACAGTTCGCGGTCGGGCTGCGGGTGCCGGGGTGTGGCACTCCTGGGACGCCGAGACGGACGAGGCGCACACCCGGTTGTGGCTGGCCACGGACGACGCGCGGTCGTGGGCGGCCGTCGACTACGACGGGTGCGCACCTCGGCGTTCCGCGTCGCGCAGTTCGGCCGCGCCGCCTCTGGGACGAGGTGGCGGCGGCCTACGGGCAGTGGGACGCGGCCGGGCGCCCCGGCATCGAACGGCACGGGCTGGACGTGGCGCCCGACGGCACCGCCACGCTGCGGCTGCCGCGACGGGAAGCGGCCTGAGCCGCGGCGCGGCGGACGGACGCGCGACGCCGCCTGGGCGGCGGGGCGCGGGCCGTCAGGCCAGGACGCGGCCCAGGTGTCGACCGTGGTGACCTCGGCCTGCCGGGGAACACCTTCTCGACGAGGACCCGGTGCACCTCGGGTCGGGGTCGACGCAGGCGTCGGCGAGAACGGTGAGCCGGTAGTCGAGGTCGGCCGCCTGACGCAGGGTCGACAGCACGACCCCGCTGGTGGCGATGCCCGCCAGCACCAGGTGGTCGTAGCCGCCCGCGCGCAGCACCATCTCCAGGTCGCTGCCCGCGAACGCGCTCACCCGCTTCTTGGTGATCACGGGCTCCTCGGGCCGGGGCGCGAGGTCGGGGTGGATGGCGGCGTTCGGGTCGTCGGGGTGAAGACGCCGTCCGGCAGGGCGCCGAAGCCCATGTTGCGCTCGTGGATCTCGGGGTGGCCGGGCCGAAAGCCGACGACGACGTGCAGGACCGGGACCCCGGCCCGGCGGGCGGCGTCGACCGCGCGCACGGCGTACGGCAGGTAGTCGGCCTCCGGGACGCGGCTCACGATGCCCTTCTGGACGTCCATCACGAGCAGGGCGGTGGTGGTCATGGTGGTGCCTCTCTTGAACGTGGATTGCCGTGAACAGTGGCTGGTGGCGGTGGTCGGTGGCCGGTCCGGCGGCTACGCGCCAGCGGTACGGCCCTCCCCTCCGGCCCGCCCTTCCGCCCGGTGCCGACCCGGCTCAGGGAGTGGTCGGCGACGGTGACGAGCAGGGCCAGGACGGCGATGACGAGCATGAACCAGGCCAGGTGGTGCAGCCCTCCGGTGTCGGCCCGGTGCGAGAAGAACGCGCCGCTCGCGCTGGACGCGACCATCGCGCCGAGATAGGTGAAGGTGCGCAGGAGCCCGCGGAGGAGCCGATCCGCGCCGGATCGGCCTGGAAGTACACGGAGTTCTGGAGGGCGAGGCTGTTCAGCCCTGCGGGACGCCGAGGACGACCGTGACCGCGACCAGCGCCCACACCGGGCTGGCCGAGTGCAGCGGCAGCAGCATCGCGCAGGCGGCGATCTGCCCCAGGCCGCCGACGATCAACTTGCCGCGTACGGCGGCGCGGCGGCCGGTGACGGTGGCGACGACGATCGCTATGGCGAACAGCGGCAGTTGGACGAGCCCGGTCTGCGACGCGGACAGCCCGCGCCCTCCTCCAGCCACTGCGTGTAGCCGTACAGGAAGGCGTAGGAGATGACGTACGCGAGCAGGGCGCGGGCGTAGGTGAGCAGCAGCGGCACGTTGCCGCCGAGCACGCGCAGGTCGATGAACGGTTCGCTCACCCGCAGTTCGCGCAGGACGAAGCCGGTCGCGGCGACGGCGGCGAGCACCGGCAGGTACCAGTGGCCGACCCGCGGGCTCATCAGGAACAGCAGCAGCGTGACGAGGGTCGTGGCGAACAGTGCCATGCCGGGCAGGTCGAGCCCGTGCCGCGCCGCCGCCCGCCCTCCGCGGGCGCCTCCCGGAAGCCGCCGAAGAGTCGGGCCCGGCCGAAGAGTCGGACTCGGCCGAGGAATCGGGCCCGGCCGAGGGATCCGCATTCGCCAGCGGGGCCGTCTTCGGCAGGCGCAGGACGCCGAGCGCCAGACCGGCCAGCGCGAGCGGGATGTTGACGGCGAAGGTGGTGCGCCAGCCGCCCAGGCCGATCAGCAGTCCGCCCGCCGTGGGGCCGATGACGGCGATGGTCTGCCCGGCGACGGCCAGCGCGGTGAGAATCCCGGCCGGGCTCTCGTGGCCGGTGCGCCGGGCCTCGCTGCGGATGAGGTACATCGCGGCCGGATAGCCCGCGCAGGTGCCGAAGCCGAGCACCGTGCGCGCGGCGATCAGCACGCCCAGGTTCGGGGCCAGGACGCCCATCAGCCCGGCGATCCGGTCAGCGCCGTCCCGGCGAGGTACAGACGGCGCGGCCCGTACAGATCGATCAGCCGCCCCATCACGGGCTGGCCGATGGAAGTTGCCAGGTAGAGGGCCGAGACCAGCCACGCCGTCTCCGACGGCGGGGCCCGAACGCGGCGCCGATCGGCACCAGCGACACCGAGATGATCGAGGAGTTGACCGGGTTCAGCACCGATCCCAGGATCATCGGCGCGAGCAGCCTGCGGTCGAAGACGTCTCTTCCCGGCGTCCCGCCTCGCGTCGCGGGCCTTCCCCGGCCCTGTGGTCTCCTCCATGGCCTCCACGCTAAAACCTTCAGTCCAGCCTGTCCAGTCCCAACTGACCAAGTCGGACTGACCAACGCGGCGAGGCCAGGGGCCGACCTCGCCCCGCCCCTTCGACCGGAATTCCGTGTTCCACAATGGACACACGCAAAGGAATTGACCGGCGGGGCGGACGGAAAAACCAGCGAAAGGTTCCACGAGGACGCGGATTATTCCCAACTCGCTGCATTCGTCACGCACTTGGGGCCTGCGCCTGGTAATTGCGTTCGAGCGCGCGTGATAGGTTTTCGAGCGGTCCCGAAAGGACCGACGGAATTCGCAAAACGGGGACGGGGAGAAGTATTTCCATGTTCAAGAGCCGCACCATACGCAGGACCGCACTGACCGTCGGCATCGCCGCCGCGGCCCTGCCCTCGCCCTCGCCGGCCCCGCGCTGGCCGCCGACGGCACCGCCCACCACGCGCCGACCAGCGTGTCCTCCGTCTCGGTCAAGGAGGCGGGCGCCGTCCAGCGCGTCGACGCGTTCTACGAGGCGTACATCGACGCGGTCCGCGCCGGTGACACCGCCACCGCCAAGGAACTCCGCGCCGCCAACCTCTCCCAGGCCGCGCAGAAGAACGTCGCCAAGTGGGAGAGCGACAACGCCGCCGACGGCGTCCTGCACGCGCAGAACGCCCGGAGTCGTACAAGGTCGTCTACGACGAGACCGCCGCGGGCAGCGCCTACCTGCACACCGACCTGACCTGGGGCGACGGTTCGGTCACCACCGTCCAGGTCCGCTACAGCAACGTCGAGCAGATCATCAGCGACATCTCTGACGTCACCGTCTGACGCCGACGTCACCGCCTGACGCCGAAGGCCGTCGTCCCTCTACGGAAGCGCGTAGAGGGACGACGGCCTTATCCGGTATCCCGTATCCGTATCCCGTATCTGGATACCGCACCGCTATATCACCAGGCGAACGCCTCCGGCGACGGCCCCGGTCCGGAAGATCTCGTCCAGCGACGCCAGCACCTCGTCGCTCAACTTCAGCTCGACGGCCCGCAGCGCGGACTCCAACTGCTCGCCGGTACGCGGGCCGACGATCGGGCCCGTCACACCGGGGCGGCTGAGCAGCCAGGCCAGCCCCACCTCGCCGGGCTGGAGGCCGTGCTTGTCCAGCAGGTCCTCGTACGCCTGGATCCGCTGACGCGTGGCCGGGTCCTTCAGCGCGTCGGCGGCCCGCCCGGAGGCGCGACGACCGCTCTCCGCCTGCTTCTTCAGCACCCGCCGAGCAGTCCGCCGTGCAGCGGCGACCACGGGATGACGCCGAGGCCGTAGTCCTGGGCGGCCGGGACGACCTCCATCTCCGCCCGCCGTTCCACCAGGTTGTACAGGCACTGCTCACTCACCAGGCCGAGGCTGTTCCGGCGCCGGGCGGCCTCGTTGGCCTGGGCGATGTGCCACCCGGCGAAGTTGGACGAGCCCGCGTAGAGGATCTTGCCCTGGGTCACCAGGACGTCGATGGCCTGCCAGATCTCCTCCCACGGCGTGTCCCGGTCCACGTGGTGGAACTGGTAGAGGTCGATGTGGTCCGTCCGCAGGCGCTTGAGGCTGGCGTCCACCGCGCGCCTGATGTTCACGGCCGAGAGCTTGTCGTAGTTGGGCCAGGGTCACCCTCCGCGGCCATGTTCGCGAAGACCTTGGTGCCCAGCACGACCTTGTCGCGGCGCCCGCCGCCCTTGGCGAACCAGCTGCCGATGATCTCCTCGGTACGGCCCTTGTTCTCGCCCCAGCCGTACACGTTGGCCGAGTCCCAGAAGTTCATCCCCGCGTCGAGGGCGGCGTCCATGATGGTGTGGCTGTCGGCCTCGTCGGTCTGCGGGCCGAAGTTCATCGTCCCGAGAACCAGCCGACTGACCTTGAGTCCCGTACGCCCGAGCTGTGTGTACTCCATGGCCGCCAGCCAACGCCTTGGAGTGCGCTTCAGGCAATAAGCGGCGGGATCAAGCCAGCACCTGTCGCCCGTCCGGCCCTCACTCACCCACTCCCGCATCGCCGAAGCGGTGCGTGCGGAGTATGTGTGCCGTGTCCTGCGGCTGGAGCGGGTGGACGCCCCGCTGCTGAGGATCAGCAGCCGCCCGCCGTTCCGCGTCACGACGACACGTACGACGCGAGGCCGGTAGGTGTGGGTCGACAGCAGGACGTCGCCGACACGCACACCCTGCGCGGTCACGGTCAGGTACTGCACGTGGGATGTGGTCACAGCCGCCTGCCCCGGCTCTCCGCGACCAGCAGCGCGGAGGCCAGGGACTCGACCAACCGCCGTGCCGTGCCGCGCAGTTCGGACTCGGTGATGTGGTGGTGGGCGAGGGTCGTACGGGAGCGGGCCAGCACCTCGGCCCCGTCGCGGAGCAGGGTGGTCTCGACGAGGTCGGCACGTTGCCACATCGGCCCGCCTTCGCTGCCTGGCTGGAGGTAGCAGGGTTGCCCGTAGTCGTTCGTCCAGGGCAGCAGGCGGGCGTCGTCGGGGTGGAACAGCTCATCCGGTGGCACGCGGGAACCTTCCGTCGGGTTGGCGCGTCCTCGGCCCGCCCCAGCCGCGGAACGTGGCACCGGAGGCCAGCACCGCCCGGTGCGCCCACCCGTACGAGCGCCCGGCCTCGGCCGCGATGAGACGCACCGGGGCGCCCTCGTCGTAACGGGTGCGGACGATCGCGCGCACGACCGGCATCAGCGCGGCCGGGATCCGCGCGCTGTCGGCGTAGTGCACACGCAGGTCGGACAGGGTGCGGATGGTCGGTAACTCGCTCATGATCTTCCAGGAGTCGGGGATTGTCGGGGGTACGAGGGTCAGTCGACGTCGCGGTCCGGCTCGTCGACCCGCGAGAGGACCAGGCCCCAGGCGAGGCCGCCGAGCAGCACGGCGGATATCAGGAACGCCAGCAACTCGTTCACGGGCCCACCCGCAGCCGCCACGGCCCAACGACCGGTCGTTGGCCACCTGCACCTTCAGGTGCAACACCTCGTCGGGAGGTACGCGTTCGGTCTTCTCGGGATCCGCCTCCCACTCCCGCCCGCCACCGAGTGGGCGCAGGAAGACGCGGGCGTCGCGTACGTCCATGACCTCGCCGACCCGGTCGGCCACCGTGTCCCGGACGACAACACCTCGTAAGAGGTGGGGCGTTACAGGATGTTCGCGACTGGTGTGCACCGTGAGTGTGCTGTTGTCCGAGACGTCTGCGGTTTCCGTTCCTCTGTGGGAACGTGGCGTACCGCCATCGCAGCTCCTCTCCGTAGTGATGCCACTACCAAGGGGATCAGCGTGGCCTACAGTCGAGTTGTCTTCAACGTTCTGGAGGCGGAGAGCACATTGGTAAACCGCAAGGAGCTGAACCCCGACGCAAGCCCGGAAGCGGCCTTCGGCGCACGTCTGCGCAGCGCGCGCGAGGCACGCGGCTGGCTACAGGACGACCTCGCCCAACGCATCGGCTACTCGGGCAGGCACATTTCCGCGATCGAAACTGGCCGCAAACCGCCAACTCTGCCTCTCTCGCGCGGTTTAGACGTGGCCTTCGGCTTCACGGGGACGACGGAGTCGTTCGAGCGTGCGTGGGGCGAGATCCGGCACGGCAGCCTGTTGGAGGGCTTCCCGGAGTACCTGGGGCAGGAGGCCCGCGCGACGGAGATCCGGCTGTTCGAGGTCGTAGCGATCCGGGACTGCTTCAGACGCGGGAGTACGCGTCAGCCATGGAAGAAGGCAACGTACGGCGGGGCACGCTCACTCCCGAACAGGCCGCTGAGCGGGTCGAGTCCCTGGTAGCGCGGCAGGAGGCGCTGGTGCAGCGCATTCCGCCCATGGTGATCGTGGTCCTGGACGAGAGTTGCGTCCACCGCCAGATCGGAGGGCCCGAGGTCATGGAGCGCCAGCTGAGCATCTGATCGACTTCGCAGAACAGCCGAACACCATGTTTCAGTTGGCCCCTACACCATGGGCGAGCGCATCCCGTTCAATCGATCGGTGAACTTGCTGACCCTCCCCGACCGCGCGGTCATGTCCTACGTTGAGTCTCAGACCAACGGGTACCTGGACCGGAAATGACCTCCGTACTGCCGCTGATGAGGGCCTACCATCAGCTACAGGCCGAAGCGCTCTCCCAGGGGCATCCGTGGCCATGATCAACGAGGTACGAAAGGGCACCCTGCGATGACCGACTCATCCTCCCCCTCTGGATCAAGTCCTCTTACAGCGGCAACGGCGGTGCCTGCGTCGAGTGGGCCCCGCGCACGCAGCCACCACCGGCATAGTTCCGGTCCGCGACTCGAAGAACCCGAACGGCCCGGTGCTGAACCTCCCCACCACCTCGTTCGCATCCTTCGTGGCGAGCATCAAGGCCGGAGAGTTCGGCGCCGTCTGACACGACACCAACAGCCCCACCGCGCCCAGCACGGTGGGGCTGTGCCTCTTGCACCCCGCACTCAACCCGTTGAGAAAGGGCACGCCATGACGATCAAGCCCGAATCCCGCGCTGGTTCACGTCCTCGTACAGCGGCAGCGGTGGCTCCTGCGTCGAGGTCGCCACCAACCTCGCCACCATCCCCATCCGCGACTCCAAGAACCCGACCGGCCCGGTCCTGAACTTCTCCACCACCTCATTCACGTCCTTCATCGCCAGCGTCAAGGCCGGAAAGTTCAACACCGCCTGACGCAGAGGGCGTCATCACGTGGCCGAGCCGTCACCAATCTGGAGTTCGTTCACCCACTTCTGGGCCGCGGCGAGAGTCGGGGCGGTGCCGACCACCACGTACGCGAAGTCGTCCCACTCCTCCAACACCCGTGGCTCGTCGGGCCGGAGGTGACAGCCGCCACCGTGCACTGGCCGATGGCGTCGGTAGACGTCCACCGGCGGGCGCCGCCGCTTGTCGTATGCCGCGAGTGGATCGGCGTCGTCGACGCGTGGGACGGCGCGAGACCTCTGGTTCGGAGGGCCAGGTCGGCGGTGCTTGCCCATGCGCTCGATGCTCTCAGGCCGCGACGTGTTCAGCCAGGTAGTGGCGATTCCCCTGACGTGCACCCCGTCTCGGCGGGGAAGATCAGCGGGGCGCCAGAGACGAGCTTGAAGGTGTGCGGGCCGACAGGTGGGACCTCTCGCCGTCGATCCAGCGGCGACGTCAAGCTTGACCTCGCCACCCACGCACACGGAGCGTGGCATTTTCGCCACGGTCGGCGACCCATACGGTACTGGTCGAGGCCGGTGCCCGACGCCGGTTCCGCTCGGGCGACAGCCACACGGCTGACCGCTTTCGGTACAAGGGAAGGAATTTCGCATGGCGACGCTCGCACCCGAGGCTCCGTGGGCGATGCGGCTGGTCACCGACCGGCTGCCGGTCGATCCGCCGTCGTACACGACGGTGACACTCGACGCGTCCACGCAGACCGCCCGCTACACCGACATCGCCGACCAGGTCATCGAAATGGGCAAGCACGGCACCTCGAAGACGACCGGCACCGCCTCGATGTCCGGGGGCGGCGACGGGCAGGCGCCGCAACCGCAGACCCAGGACGACCACACCACCGACTACGAGTCGGACTGAGCCGATGGCCTCCACCGTCCTGGTTGTCACCGCACTGGAAGACATCACCGCGGACTGGGTCATCACCGCGCTGAACGAGCGGGACGTGCCCGTCGTACGCGTCGACCCCGCCGACATAGGACACGCCCTGGGCTTCGGGTTCCGCATCGGCGCAGACAACCCGCCTGGGACGGATGGATGCGTACGACGAGCCGGAAGGTGGAGCTAGGGAGGTGGCGGCGGTGTACTACCGCCGCCCCACCCGTATGCCGCCCGGTTCGAGCACCTGCCCCGACAGCAGCGCGAGTTCGCCACCGCCGAGGCGAGACACGGGCTCGGCGGCGTCCTGAACCACCTTCACAGCACAACGTACGTCAACCATCCGTCCTCCGTCATGGCTGCCGACTTCAAGCCTGCTCAGCTTCAGCGGTTCGCCGATCTCGGGCTACAGATTCCGCCGACACTGGTCACCAACGACGTGGAGGCTGCACGGAAGTTCGCGACCAGCCATGAGCGCATCATCTACAAGACGTTCCGCGGCCTGCCCCGAGATGAGCAGGGGAACACCGGAGCGATCTGGGCCCAGCGGGTCAATGCCGAATCCTTCGACGAATCCCTCGCCGTGACCGCGCACCTGTTCCAGGCCGAGATTCCCAAAACCGGCGACGTACGGGTCACCGTGGTTGGTCGCCGCGTCTTCGCCCAGCAGATCGCCACCCCGGACGGAGCCCTGGACTGGCGCCGGAGCGACTGGGACGAGTTGATTCACGCCCCATCACCATTCCCACCCAGGTAGAAGCAGCACTGCACGGCTACCTTGCCTCGTTCGGCCTGGTCTTCGGCTGCTTCGACTTCGCCCTCACCGGCGACGGGGACCACCCGGAGCACTGGACCGCGATCGAATGCAATCCCAACGGCCAGTGGGGCTGGCTACCCGACGCGCCCGCCATCACCGAGGCGTTCGCCGACATTCTGAGCACTGAAGGAGAAGGCAGGCCATGACAATGCCCGCCGACCTGGAAACTGACGCCGCGCGGCTACGCGAAACGATGGCGAAGGCTCTCGCCGAGCACAGTGTCCTGACCGACCCTGGCTGGCGGGAGGCAGTCGAGACCGTGCCGCGGCACAAGTTCGTGCCCGGCTTCTACCTGCCCGCCGACGAGCCCGACGCACAGGGCCTGACGGTGTGGGAGCCAGTCACCGCAAAACGTGACTATGACCGCTGGCTGACCGCCGCGTACTCCGATACCACACTGATCACGCAATTCGACGGGGACGAACCCGATTGGCAGCAGACCGCCGTCCGGCATGGTGGGGCACCCACCTCGTCATCCACGCTTCCGTCCCTGGTAGTCCGCATGTGGGCCGACGCGGGCGTGCGCGAGGGCACACGGTGCTGGAGATCGGCACTGGGACCGGCTACTCGACCGCGCTCGGTTGCGAACGGCTCGGCTCTGACAACGTCACGTCCATTGAGGTCGACCCGCACCGGCTCGACCAGGCCGCCAGCGCGCTGTACGGCTGTGGCTACACCCGACCCTGGCCGTCGCGGACGGGTTGTACGGGTACTGGCCCGAGGCGGAGTTCGACCGGATCGTGGCGGCCTGCTCATTCCGTGCCGTGCCTGCGGCCCTCATCGCGCAGGCCCGACCGGGCGGGAAGATTCTGCTTACTCTGTCCGGCTGGCTCTACGGGTATGCGCGTGTCCTGCTCACGGTCGCTGAAGATGGCACGGCCGCAGGGCACCTGCTGCCTGGCACTGTCTCCTTCATGTCGGCACGGACGCACACGGCTCCGCCGTTCGGCAACCCTGCCCACTGGGTCACCGACCTGGCGGAGAAAACACGCACAGCACAACACAGCCCGGAGCGGCTCACCGCCGCGACTGAAGAGGCATTTCGTCTGCGGTTCCTCGCTCAAAGCGCGGTGCCCGACGCGCAGATGACGACCGTCATGGAGGTCGTTCACCTGATCGACGTCGTCACCGGCTCCGCAGCCACCCTCACCCCGGCGGACGGCGGCTGGGAGGTACGTGAAGGCGGCCCGGTGCGACTGTGGGAGCGGATCGAGCGCGTCCTGGACGCCTATGACGCGGCAGGCGCTCCGGGCCTGGAGACGTTTACGCTGCACGTGTACGACGGCGAGCAGCACCTGCGGCACCCGCACATGCCCGGACTACTGTTGCCCAGGCTCTGATCGAACGCTCGGCTCTCGATCAACCGGTGTGGCCACATCGCGCGGCAACAACGGCGGTCCCCACCCGCGACTCCAAGAACCCGACCGGACCCGAACTGGCCATCACCGCAAAATCGTTCACAACCTTCATTGCGAGCATCAAGGTCGGAAAGTTCAACGCCGCCTGACACGGCCGAAACAGCCCCACCGCGCCGGGGAATTCGAGGGGCTGTGCAACACCGCTGATCAGCTGGCCAGGTCCAGTAACTCAGCGAGACGCTCGGCTGGGTTTCCCAGCCGAGCGTTTTGCGTGAGCGGCTGTTGAGTTCGGCGGCCCCGCGCCGCCCGTGCGTCGCGTCTCTCTGCGAACGAGGCGTAACCGCCGCGCCGACTGGTCCCCACGGGGACCACCAGCTCCGCGCCACCCGACCTCAGCGGCAGCACGACCGCGCGGGTCAGGAGGTCCAGGTCAGCCCAACCGGACCTTGAAGTACGCGTAATCGGCGGCCCGTACGCTGGTCGGTCTCGGATATCACGTCCGTATGTCTCCCGAGCGTGGGAGCCGGGGGCTCAGTCACGAGATGATGTGGCGCAGGTAGGCGATCGGGTTGTTCATATAGCGGCGCCAGTGATCGACCAATTCCAGGTCCTCCCACTGCGTGCGCCGGAATCCGTCGGTTCCGATCTCGATGATGTCGGCGTCAGGAGCGCTGGCCCGGCCCGGTTCTGCACCTCCCCACCACCTCATTCACGTCCTTCATCGAGTGGATCGGCGGCGTCGACGCGTGGGACGGCGCGAGACCTCTGGTTCGGAGGGCCAGGTCGGCGGTGCTTGCCCATGCGCTCGATGCTCTCAGGCCGCGACGTGTTCAGCCAGGTAGTGGCGCTTCCGGCACCGCCTCGATGTCCGGGGGCGGCGGCGAGCCGGAAGGTGGAGCTAGGGTGGGGCGGCGGTGTACTACCACCGCCCCACCCCGTATGCCGTCCGGGCCTCTCGCCTCTGCGCAACGCCGCCGGATTACTCCACCGACTCGTACGGGGCGACGGGGCTGATGTAGGTGCCGGGGTGGGTGGCGCCGGACTGGTCGAGCAGGGCGCCGCCGAACGGCCAGTCGACGGTGACGCTGGTGCGCTCGTTCGGAGGCGTGATGACGACCTTGTTCGGCGCGAACTTGCGGTCGTCGTCGTGGGTGGACGCGAGCAGCGTGATGTCGAAGGACGCCTCCCCTCGCAGGGGAGGCGGATGGTCTCCGTGTCGTCGCTGTTGCGCTGAAGGTCCCAGGTGTCGCCATCGGCGGACTGGAGCTGGACGCCCGGGAAGCCGACCATGTAGCAGTCGTCCACGTCCATGTTCTTCAGCACCACGCGCGCGGTCTGCTGTCCGTCGTCGTCCATGTCCGGGCTGCCATCGACGGTCGAGAAGTCGACCTCCAGGTTCTCGGTGGCGCAACGGGTCGACGAGTCCTTCGCCAGGGCGTTGTTCGTTGTGACGTCGGCTGCCGCGTCGGAGCCACCCTTGCTGTTCGAGCCGGACTTGCTGTTCGAGCCGGACTTGCTGTTCGTTGTGCTGTCGTTGCCTGCGGCGCCGTCCGAGACGGTCGAGGACGAGCCGGTCGAGGACGAGCCGCCCTTGGCGTCGGAATCGGCCTCGCCGCCGCCGCAGGCGGTGAGCGAGAGCGCGGCGGCAGCGATCAGGGAAGCGACGGCGACGGTGCGCGTGCGGCGAACGGTGGTCTTGCGCGACATGGAATCCCCAGGGCGGTTGAAGTCGGTGTGGACTGGGAGCCCCGTCCGGCGGTGCCTCCCTCGTCCTGAAAACCACTCTGCTCACCGCCACTTATGCCCTGCTAATTTCCGCTAACGAAACGCTTACGTGCCGCCGCGCGCACGTCCGGCTCCGCCTCCGGTCCTCGTGACGACTCTCCGGTGTTGACGTTGACACTGATGTGAAGGTTTAACGTCGCGGGCATGACGACCGCCGGAGAGATGAAGGGCCGGACCGCGGTGGTGACCGGTTCGGCAGGTCGCTGTCCGCCGCCACCGCCGCCCGCATCGCGAAGCGGATCTTCCCGATGGTTTCCGCCCGCTGAGCCCAGCACGGCGGCCCTTCTCCGGAGGAACCCCATGCCCGAACGCACCGCCACGCCCTCCGCCGAGTTCGGTGGACTGGTCGGTCGACGCGTACTGGTCACCGGAGGCAGCAAGGGAATCGGGCGTGCTGTCGCCGCCCGGCTGGCGGCTTCCGGGCCGCCGTCGTCGCCGCCGCCCGGAACGCCCCGGACACTCGTCTCCCGCACTCGGTGGAGTTCGTACCGGCTGACATCAGTACCGCCGAAGGCTGTGCTGGGCTGGTCGCCGCCGCGACCAACCTGCTGGGCGGGATCGACGTGGTGGTCAACAACGCCGGTGGCGGCGCCCAGCCATCGGACGGCCTGCTCTCGGCTTCCGACGAACTCTGGGATCAAGCGCTGAGTCTGAATCTTCTGGCTTCGGTACGTCTGGACCGTGCCGTACTTCCCGGATGGTCGCACGCGGCGGCGGCGTGATTGTCCACGTCACGTCCGTGGGCGCCCACCTGCCGATCGGTCCCAACGCGCCGTACGAGACGGCCAAGGCCGCGCTCTCGACCTACAGCAAGGCATTGGCGAACGAGTTCGCCCCTCGTGGCGTCCGAGTCAACCGGATCTCACCGGGCCTGATCGTCAATGACGCCATCTCCGCGCTGCTGGCCGAGCCGGTCCCGGACGATCAAAGGACACAGGTGCTGCGCGAGTGGATCGGCGGCATCCCGATCGGCCGCCCTGGAACCCCGTCGAGGTCGCCGACCTGGTCGCGTTCCTGGCTTCCGACCAGGCGGGTTTCATCACTGGTGCGGATTTCCGAATCGACGGTGGCTCGTTCCAGGCCGCGTGACCCGACGCCTCTCCGGCCACGGGACCGTCGCCGTGCTGACGCTGCCGCGCACGCTGGTGTGGGCCACCACGTGGGAGTCAGACGCGCACGACTGCGTGTTCGGTCACGGGACGATGTGGCGCAGGTAGGCGATCGGGTTGTTCATGTAGCGGCGCCAGTGATCGACCAACTCCAGGTCCTCCCACCGCGTGTGCCGGAACCCGTCGGGTCCGATTTCGATGATGTCGGCGTCAGGAGTGCTGGCCAGGATGGGCGAGTGAGTGGCGCAGATGACCTGGGACCCGGTTTCTCCGAGTTGGTGCATGAGGCTGACGAGTTGGAGACAGGACGTGAAGGACAGAGCGGCTTCCGGTTCGTCCATAACGTAGAAGCCCGGGGCGTCGAACATGGCGCGGAACATGGTGAGGAATCCCTCGCCGTGGCTCATGGCACTGGTGTCCTCGTCCCAGTAGCCCGGCACGCCGCCGAGGTTCTCGGTCATGTCGAACGCGGTCTCGGCGCGCAGGAAGAAGCCCTTCTTGTTCCGGCGGGGCCAGCGAGCATGCGGGCTCCGGCCCGAGTGGTGTCCGCGCGGAGGACCTCGCCGAGCGCGGTCGTGGTGAGGTCGGGGCGGCCGTGGAGCCGGGCCAGGCGACCGCCGCGGGCATCCAGCCTGAAACTCTCCGCGATGGCTTCTACAAGCGTGGACTTGCCCGAGCCGTTGTCCCCGACCAAGAAAGTGACCGGGCGGGCAAAAGGAAGGTCCTTCTCCAGGAGTTGGGCGACAGCGGGCACGGTAAAGGGCCATTGGCCGCACTCGGTACGGTCGGGACGCAGCCCCTCCGGTACGTAGACCCTGTCGACGAACAAAGCACTCCCCGTCGTAGTTCGGTTGACAGCCGACCTTCGGCGGACACGGGCCCGTTCCCGTCGGCCAGCAGGAAGGATCGCACGATGGTCCGCACCGCGGGTCACACGGCTGCGGTTTCGGTCCGCCCGCCCTGGCTCGGTCGGATGTCGCGCGAAGCGCTTACGGTCAGGGCATGGACCACGAGCCGATGCGACGAGTTGCCGAGTTCCGCGAAGCGTTCGACGGTGCGGCCCACCCCACCGCCCCGAACTCGCGGAGCACCGGCGGACGTTGCTGGTCGAGGAAGCACACGAAGCCGCCGAGGCACTCACCGATCTCGCCGAGGCCCTGCGCACCGGGGAGGACCCGCTCGCCGCGTACCAGGCGGTGGCCAAGGAACTGGCCGACGTCCTCTACGTCACCTACGGCGCCGCGGACGCCCTCGGGATCGACCTGCCGACCGTCTTCGCCGAGGTCCATCGGTCCAACATGAGCAAGCTCGACGCGGACGGCCACGTCCTGCGCCGAGCCGACGGCAAGGTGCTCAAAGGCCCCAGCTACCAACCACCAACCCTCGACGGCCTCGTCGAGTGGCCGTCGACCGATTCCTGAGCGCTCCGCGCGGCGCGCTCGGTGATCCGCTCCCGCAGAGGCGGCGGCGAACACGGCGGCGATCCGCGCGGTGAACCGGGGACCGGCGGGCGCGGCCCCGGTCTTTCACCGGGCCGCGCCCACGCCGAGGCGTTGCCGCCCGGCGGAGTCGCTTCGGTCAGTCCTTGATGGACGAGCCGACGCGCACGAGGTACGACGATCCCGGGCACTTCCGCTTCGACGTCGCGGCATTGCCGACCCACGGCCCGTAGGCCGTCGACTGGACGCCCCGGATATCCGTGCAGACCACCTTGACCCGGTGCGCGGCGATCGTTCCGAGGCCCGAACAGTAGGCGTACCCGGTCTCTCCTTTGACCACGTATTGCAGTCAGCCGACTTGATTGCGATGCCATCCGCCACGGCTTCCGGCGCGGCGACAACCGCCCCAGAGCAATTGCCGCGAAGGCCAGACCGGCCGTTTTCTTGTTCACGTGGAACCCCGTGTGTTGTATTGAATTCACGCACCGTGCCGGGCGGCACGTCAGAAGAGTTCGACCTGGTATCCGGCCTTGTAGAAGTACCCGGCCCCGGGCAGGACGGTGGACCACGCACCGCTGTTGCCCCACTTCCAGGGCCCGTAGGTGACGGCCTTCACGCCTCGGGAGTCGATGCAGGTCACCTTGACGCGGTACCGGTCGACATTGGCGAGGTTGGCGCACTTCGCGGACGCGGTGTTGCCCGAGTGCTTCGACGTACAGACATAGTCGATGGATTTCGGATTCACGTCCGCCGACGCGGAAGGCGATGCGGCGATCGTCGCCGCCACCGAAGCGGCCACGGTGGCCAGAACCACGCTGACCTTGCTCCTCATGTTTCCCTTTGCGGGGACATGAGCACAACTGGACAAAACCACGCCGGTCCCCGATCGACAGTGGCCTCATCGCCCTCTCGGGCGACCCCGACCATATGCATCAACCACGGAATACGGCAAGTGTTCACGGCACCGGTACCGAGAATTCGGCTTCCCGTTCCTTCCCCGGCATCGCCCTCCACCATGCGAACTGGACGACGGTCCGCGTGAGCGGCACGAGGATTTCGTCGGCGGACGATGTCACGCCGACCGGGCTCGCGCGCTCAGCGCACGATGGCCGTCACGGCGACGACGACGAGGATCAGCACGAACGCGCCACGCATGATCATGTTTCTGGTTTTCGGGTCCACGCTTCGAGACTAGCCCGGCCGCTCACCCGCCCAGCGGCCAGCCCGCACGGTCTCGTACCGTGGGCCCGGCACCCGCCGTCCGGCAGACGGCTGCGGACCAGCTCCAGCCGCTCCGGCGTCCAGGCCCGGCCCTCGAAGGCCGCCAGGGCCTCGGCGTACGGTCCGAGGTCGCACTTCTCGCCGCCGGGCACCCGGGCGACAGTCAGATGCGGACGGTACGCGCGGTGCTCCTCCCGTACGTCCCCGTCCCGCGCCTCGTCCGCCAGCCGCCGCAGCGCCTCCACCTCGCCGTCCACCCCGGCCCACAGCACCCGGTCCGAGAACCGCCCGCCGCCCGCCAGGCGCAGCGAGAACGGCGGGTTCCGGTGCGCGGCCCGTATGAGGCACGCGTACAGCTCAAGAAGACGGCTTTGCTCGACGTCCCCGTAAAGGCGAGCGTGAGATGCCACCCGCCGACGGGGCCCACCTCAACCTGTCGGCCCCGGCAGTCCCGTACCCGGTCGACCGCCTCGGACAGTTCGGCAAGCGCGTCCGCGGGCGGCACCAAGGCGGCGAAGAGTCTCATGGCGCCAGTCTCGCCCGGCCGGAGGAACCCCGGCCGGAGGGGCCACCGGCGGGAGGGTCGGCGTCGGGTGTGTCCCCGCAGGGCCGCGAACTCGCGCACAGCCGCACCCGACATACGAGCCGCACGTTCGCGGCCCGAGGAGACACACCCGGCGGCGGCCCCGCACCCGAAACACACACAGCACCGGGCCAGAACTCCGCACCGGGCCAGACCGGCCGCACCCGAAACACACACCGCACCAGGCCCCAGAACCCGGCGCCAGCCGGATCACGCGGCGGTCGTGACCGGCTCCGGCTCCGAGACCGGCTCGCGGGGACGAACGTCACGCGGCGACTCCCGCGCCGCAGGTCGACCTTGAGCCGCAGGCCGCCCACCCGGGCCAGGACGAGGCCGACGGCGACGGAGGCGAGGGCCGAGATCAGGCCGCCCGCGGCGAACCCGACGCGGGGCCG
Organism: Streptomyces sp. M19; assembly: GCA_038070365.1. Taxonomy (GTDB): domain Bacteria; phylum Actinomycetota; class Actinomycetes; order Streptomycetales; family Streptomycetaceae; genus Streptomyces. The sequence continues at coordinate 3,893,132 of JAMYWE010000001.1, forward strand.
TAGGTGTCGGTGACCCAGCCCATCAGCGGCCCGCCGATGGGCGTCCCGCCGACGAAGACCATCATGTACAGGCTCATCACCCGGCCCCGCATCGCGGGATCCGTGGCGAGCTGGACGCTGGAGTTCCCGGTCACGTTGAACGTCAGGCCGAAGATCCCGATCGGCACCATCAGGGCCGCGAAGAGCCAGAACGTCGGGGAGAAGGCGGCGACGATCTCCAGCAGCCCGAAGGCGAAGGCCGCGGTGACGAGCAGCCGCAGCCGGGTGGTGGAGCGGCGCGCGGACAGCAGCGCACCGGCGACCGAGCCCACCGCCATGAGCGTGTTGAGCAGCCCGTACGTACCGGGCCCGGCCTTGAAGACGTCGTCGGCGAAGGCGCTCAGCCAGATCGGGAAGTTGTAGCCGAAGGTGCCGACGAAGCCGACGAGGACGATCGGCCAGATCAGCTCGGGGTGCCTGCCGACGTAGGCCACCCTCGCGCAGCTGCCCTTGCCGCGGGGCACGGTGTGCGCGGGTGCAGCTCGGAGGTGCGCATGAGCATCAGGCCGACGAGGGGCGCGGCGAACGAGAGGCCGTTGAGGAGGAAGGCCCAGCCGCTGCCGACGGCGGTGATCAGGACGCCCGCGACGGCGGGCCCGATGAGCCGGGCGGACTGGAAGTTCGCGGAGTTGAGGCTGACGGCGTTGCGCAGGTCGCGGTGGCCGACGAGTTCGACGACGAACGCCTGGCGGGTGGGGTTGTCGACGACGGTGACGAGGCCGAGCAGGAAGGCGATGAGGTAGACGTGCCAGACCTGGACGTGTCCGCTGAGGGTGAGGACGGCGAGGGCGAGTCCGCACAGGCCGAGGGCGCCCTGGGTGGCCATCAGCAGTCGGCGCTTGGCGTACCGGTCGGCGATGACACCGCCGCACAGGCCGAACAGGAGCATCGGGAGGAACTGGAGGGCGGTGGTGATGCCGACGGCGGTGGAGGAGCCGGTGAGCTTGAGCACCAGCCAGTCCTGGGCGATACGCGACATCCAGGTGCCGGTGTTGGATATGACGGCGCCGGTGGCGAAGATCCGGTAGTTGCGGATCCGCAGCGAGCTGAACGTGCCGCCCTTCGGGGCGGCGGCGAGGGTGGGGTGTGGGGGTGATGGGGTCGGGGTTCGGTGCGGGTGCGGAGTCTGCTCCGGGTCCCGTACTCAAAGCGGGTTCGCCTCCTTGCTTGTGCCGTGTCGTCGCGCCGTCGCGCCGTGATAAGTGGCGTGCTGGCGTGCTGGTGCCGGGCCGGCGTGGCGGCCGACCCGGCACCGTCGTCTACAGATCCGCGAGCTTCTCCAGAACGGGGGCGGCGGCGCGCAGGGTGTCCCACTCGTCGTCGCTGAGCTTCCCGGCCAGCTCGGCCAGCCAGGCGTTGCGCTTGCGGCGGCTCTCGTCGAGCATCGCCTCGGCCCGCTCGGTCGAGGTGACGACCTTCTGGCGACGGTCTTCCTGGTGCGGTTCCAGCCTGACCAATCCCTTGGCTTCCAGCAACGCGACGATGCGGGTCATCGACGGCGGCTGGACGTGTTCTCTGCGGGCCAGCTCGCCCGGGGTGGCGGAACCACAGCGGGCGAGGGTGCCGAGAACCGACATCTCCGCTGGGCTGAGCGACTCGTCGACGCGCTGGTGCTTGAGCCGCCGCGACAGGCGCATGACGCCCGAGCGCAGGCTGCTCACCGCCGCTACGTCGGCGGGTTCACCGTGGGACAGATCCGGCATAGTCGTTAGGGTAACTCATTACTTCGCCTAATAAAACCCCTTGTTGCACGGGCATTGCAGGGGTTTCACGAGGTGGGAAGCGGTGCCCGGAGATCGCCCCACAGGGCACCGGGGAGGGCGCTCAGGAACGTGCCGGGCGGACGCTCAGGAACGTACCGGCGGACGCTCAGGACGTGCCGAGCGCCTGCTGGATCGGGTCCAGCAGGAAGTAGACGAGGAAGCACGCGCCCACGACGGCCAGCAGCCACGGGATCTCGCGGGTACGCCGCGTCGCGACGCACAGCAGCAGGTACGCCAGCACGCCGAGGCCGATGCCGTTGGTGATGCTGTACGTGAAGGGCATCGCGACCATGGCGAGGAACGCCGGGGCCGCGACGACCGGGTCGGCCCAGTCGATGCCCTTGACGTTCGCGGCCATGATCAGGAAGCCGACGACGATCAGGGCGGGGTCGCGGCCTGCGAGGGGACGACCTTGGCGAGCGGGGTGAAGACCAGCGCGAGCAGGAAGAGACCGCCGGTCACCAGGTTCGCAAGACCCGTACGGGCGCCCTCGCCGACCCCGGCCGTGGACTCCACGAAGCAGGTGTTGGCCGAGGCGGAGCCGAAGCCGCCGCCCGCGACGGCCACGCCGTCGACCATGAGGATCCGGCCCATGCCCGGCAGTTGGCCGCGCTCGTCGGTCAGGCCCGCCTCCTCGCCGACGCCGATGATGGTGCCCATCGCGTCGAAGAAGCCGGACAGCAGCACGGTGAAGACGAACAGGCAGCCGGTGAGCACGCCCACCTCGTGGAAGCCCCGAAGAGGCTGACCTGTCCGATCAGGCCGAAGTCCGGGGTGTCCACGACCTTGTCGGGGACCTCGGGGACGGTCAGGCCCCAGTTCGCGTCGGGGATGTCGCCGACGGCGGTGTTGATGACGACGGCGGCGACCGTCATCACGACGATGCCGATCAGGATGGCGCCGCGCGTGCGCGCACCACCAGGACGAGGGTGAGCGCGAGCCCGACCACGAAGATCAGCACCGGCCAGCCCTGGAGCCGCCCGTCGACGCCGAGCCCGAGCGGCACCGTGGTGTGGGCCGCGTCCGGGTTGCGGGTGACGAAGCCGGAGTCGACCAGGCCGATGAGGGTGATGAACAGCCCGATGCCGATGGCGATGGCGCGCCGCAGCCCGCCCGGGATGGCGTCCATGACCCGCTGCCGCAGGCCGGAGGCGACCAGGAGCATCAGCACCAGGCCCGCGAGGACGACCATGCCCATGGCGTCGGGCCAGCTCATCTTGGGGGCGAGCTGGAGCGAGACGACGGCGTTGATGCCGAGACCGGCGGCGAGCGCGATCGGCACGTTGCCGATGACGCCCATGAGGACCGTGGTCAGGCCCGCCATCAGCGCGGTGGCGGTGACGAGCTGGCCGTTGTCCAGCTGGTGGTGGAACTTGTCCTCGCCCGCGCCGAGGATGATCGGGTTCAGGACGACGATGTAGGCCATCGCGAAGAACGTGGCCAGGCCGCCGCGCAGCTCACGGGAGACGGAGGAGCCGCGCTCGCCGATCCGGAAGAACCTGTCGAGGCCATTCCTCGGCGTGGGCGGCGGCTGGGGGCGTCGACCGGGGCCGGGGCCGAAGGGGACATGGCAGGACCTCAGGGGTATGTGAACACAAAACTGCTTCAGTATGAACACGTCAGCCGGGTGCCGCCATCTCCGCGCGTAGAAAGACGCGGTACGGGCCGGACGCGCGCAGGGCCCCGGTCGCCGTACGAGCCGCGTACGAGCCGCGTACGGGCCGCCGTACGGGCCCGTACGGCGGCCGGGAGCCGGACCGTAAGCTGTGCGCATGACGAAGTGGACCCCACGCACGAGGCGCCGGAGCCCCTGGAGGGCAATGTCGTGGCCACGATCACCGGCGGCACCGCCGTGTGGTTCGTCCTCTTCCTCGTCCAACTCCCTTCTACGGCTGGTTCGACGACCACGGCCACCTGTGGTGGCTGTGGACCTGCCTGGCGGGCGGCGGACTCGGGCTGTTCGGCGTCTGGTACGTACGCAAGCGGGACCAGGCCATCCGCCGCGCGGAGGGCGCGCGGGCGGCGGCCGAGTAGTCACCGCGCCGTACGGCCGGGGATCTTCTCTCCCCGGGCCGATCTTCCGCCCGTCGACGGGTGAACCGGGGGCGCGCACGTACCGTCGGATCCATGACGCATGCCGCACGGGCCGGGGCCGACCAGGACGGACAGGACCGACGGAACGGGCAGGGCGCGCGTCACCCCGGACTCAGCGCGGCCGAGGTCGCCGAGCGGGTCGAGCGCGGCGAGGTCAACGACGTTCCGGTGCGCTCCTCGCGGTCCACCGCCGAGATCGTCCGCTCCAACGTCTTCACCCGCTTCAACGCGATCATCGGCGTGCTGTTCCTGATCATCCTGGTGGTCGGGCCGCTCCAGGACGGCCTGTTCGGCTTCGTGATCGTCGCCAACACCTTCATCGGCATCGTCCAGGAGCTGCGGGCGAAGAAGACCCTCGACAGCCTCGCCGTCATCGGCGAGGCCAAGCCGTCCGTGCGCCGCGACGGGTGACCACCGAGATCCCCACCGCCGAGATCGTCCTCGGCGACCTCGTCGAACTCGGGCCGGGCGACAAGTGCGTGGTCGACGGCGAGGTGGCGGAGGCCGACGGGCTGGAGATCGACGAGTCGCTGCTGACCGGCGAGGCCGACCCGGTGCTCAAGCGACCCGGCGACGCGGTGATGTCGGGCAGCTTCGTGGTCGCGGGCGGCGGCGCGTTCACCGCCACCCGGGTCGGGCGCGAGGCGTACGCGGCGCGGCTGGCCGAGGAGGCGTCCCGGTTCACGCTCGTCCACTCCGAGCTGCGCACCGGCATCAGCCGGATCCTCAAGTACGTGACGTGGATGATGATCCCCACCGCGATCGGCCTGGTCATCAGCCAGCTCGTCGTCGAGGAGCACGACTGGCGGGCGGCGGTGCGGCGGATGATCGGCGGGATCGTGCCCATGGTCCCCGAGGGCCTGGTGCTGCTCACCTCCGTGGCCTTCGCGATCGGCGTGATCCGGCTCGGCCGCAAGCAGTGCCTGGTCCAGGAGCTGCCCGCGATCGAGGGCCTGGCCCGGGTGGACGTGGTGTGCCTGGACAAGACCGGCACCCTCACCGAGGGTGGCATGGACGTCGACCGGGTCCGCACCCTGAACGGCTTCGACGAGGGCTACGTACGGCGGGTGCTCGGCGCCCTCGGCGACAGCGACCCGCGCCCCAACGCCAGCCTTAAGGCCGTCATCGACGCCTGCCCGGTGCCCGAGGGTGGCGGGCGGCGGACACGCTGCCGTTCTCCTCCGCCCGCAAGTACAGCGGTGCCGTCCTGAAGGAACCGGACGGCGGGAGCGCCACCTGGCTGCTGGGCGCGCCCGACGTGCTGCTGGCCGACGGCGACCCGGCCCTCGCCGAGACCGACGACCTCAACGCGCGGGGCTGCGGGTGCTGCTGCTGGCCCGCGCCCAGGGCGACCCGGGCCGTCCGGGCGACCCGCCGACCCGGGCGCGGCGGACGACGCGGAGCCCGCCGCGCTCGTCGTCCTGGAGCAGCGGCTGCGGCCCGACGCGGCCGACACCCTGCGGTACTTCGCCGACCAGGACGTCGCCGCCAAGGTCATCTCCGGCGACAACGCCGTCTCCGTCGGCGCCGTCGCCGGAAGCTCGGCCTGCCCGGCGCCGACCGCACCACCGACGCGCGCCGACTCCCGGGCGACCAGGGGAGATGGCGGGCGCGCTGGAGGACGGCACGGTCTTCGGGCGGGTCACCCCGCAGCAGAAGCGCGACATGGTGGCCGCCCTCCAGTCGCGCGGCCACCACGTGGCGATGACCGGTGACGGCGTCAACGACGTCCTCGCCCTCAAGGACGCCGACATCGGCGTCGCGATGGGCTCCGGCAGCGAGGCCACCCGCGCCGTCGCGCAGATCGTGCTCCTCGACAACAGCTTCGCGACCCTGCCGTCGGTGGTCGCCGAGGGCCGCCGGGTGATCGGCAACATCGAGCGGGTCGCCAACCTCTTCCTGGTCAAGACCGTCTACTCGGTGCTGCTGGCGCTGCTGGTGGTCTGCTCGCGGGTGGAGTACCCGTTCCTGCCGCGCCACCTGACCCTGCTGTCCACCCTCACCATCGGCATCCCGCGTTCTTCCTGGCGCTCGCGCCCAACAAGGAGCGCGCCAAGCCCCACTTCGTGCGCCGCGTGATGCGCTACGCCATCCCCGCCGGGGTCATCGCGGGCGCCGCGACCTTCGCCGCGTACCTCGTGGCCCGCCACGTGTACACGGGCGAGGACGCGCTCGACGCGGAGACCAGCGCCGCCACCCTCACCCTGTTCCTCATCTCGATGTGGGTGCTGGCGATCGTGGCCCGCCCGTACACGTGGTGGCGGATCGCGCTCGTCCTGGCGATGGGGCTCGGCTTCGTCATCGTGCTCGTCACGCCCTGGCTCCAGCACTTCTTCGCGCTCAAGCTCGTGGGGACGACCATGCCGTGGACGGCCGTGGGCATCGCCGTCGCCGCCTCCGCCGTCCTGGAGGTCGTCTGGCGGATGATCCCGGAGCCCGAGGACGAGACCGCCGCCGGTCACCGCGCCGACGGGTGAGCCCCGGGCGCCGCGCGGCGCCCGGGCTCGTCGCCCGTCCCCGGCCCGGGTCAGTCGAACCAGCGGGCCCGCGCCAGTTCCTCCGTACGGGTCAGGTCCTCCAGCAGGGCCGCCACCTCGAAGCGGCGCGACCAGTGGCCCGCCGCCCAGGCCAGCCCGGCGGCCACGCCCTCGACCGTGGCGGCGTGCAGCGTGCCGTCCACGTACCGCCAGTCCAGCTCGGTGCCGTCCGCGACCAGCAGTTCCTCGTGCTCCACGTACGCGCGCGGGGCGTCGGGCAGCAGTTCGCGCACCGCCGCCGGGACCTCGTGCCGCTCGCCCTCGGACACCACGGGCGCCGGGTACGCCTCGCTCAGCCGCCGCACCTGGAACAGCTCCGCCACGTCCGCCGCGCGCGCCGGGCGCACCGGCAGCAGCGCCCGCCCGTCCGCCTCGGCCAGCGGCATCAGGTCCGGCGCGTCGGCCACCAGCGCGTCAGCGGCGTCCACCACGCGCGGCGCGTCGCCGACGACGGCCCGCAGCAGGTCGGGCAGGGTCACCTGGTCCGGGTCGAGGTCCGCCAACAGGCCGTAGATCGCGTGCAGTTGGGACGGGGTGACCGGGCGCTCGGGGTCCGCGAGCCGGGCCAGCAGCTCCGCCGCGCCGCCCGGCTCGTCCAGCAGCGCCGCCACCGAGGTGCGCACCCCAGCGCCCGCAGCACCTGCTCGTCCTCGACCCCGGCCGCGTCCACCTCCTCGTACAGCCCGCCAGCAGCGGGTCCGTCCCGGCCGCGCGCAGCCGGCGGGCCGCCGCCCGTCCAGCACCGGCTGGCCGCGCAGCCACCACGCGGTGTACGGGCGCACCGTGGTGGAGCGGGGTCGCCCTCGGGCAGCAGCACCCGCACCGGCGCGGTGAGCGCGTCGCGCAGCGGCGGCCGGGCCAGCATCGCCAGCGCACGCGGCCAGGCGTCGTCGTCGACCAGGTCCAGGTCGCGTACGGCGACGATCTCGGTGGCCACCGGCGGCACCGGCGTGTGGGGCAGCTGGTCGAGCACGTCCTCGCACCACACGTCCACCGCGTCGAGCAGGCCCACGTCGTCGGGCTCGGCGAAGTCGCCGTCGCGCGGCTCCAGTTCGTCCGGGTCCAGGACCACGTCGGTGGCGCGTACGAGGGTGAACCCGGCCAGTACGCCGACGGCGGCGAGCGTGTCCTCGCCCCAGCGCTCGGCCAGTTCTCCGTCGCAGGCCGCCAGCGCGTCCTCGCGCATGACCTGCTCGAAGGCGCTGCCGGGGAAGACCAGTTCACCGGCCGGGGCGAGTTCGCCGTCCTCGTCCGGCAGGGCGAGCGCGGCCAGCCAGGGCTCGTCGCCGGGCGCGAGGCGGGCGTCGCGGACCAGCCCGAGCACCGTCTCGGTCAGCGTGGGGAGGTCGAGCCCGGCGGCGGGGCCGAAGGGTCGTAGTCGTCCTCGGCGTCCAGCGACGCGGCGACGGCGGCCCGCACCTGCGGGTGGTCAGCACCGCCCGGGGTGGCGGGCGTGGCGCCGAGCTTCTCCAGCAGCGGGTGCGCGGCGTCGGGGTGGGCGACCTTCAGGCCGAGCCGGGCCAGCGCGTGGTGGGTGTCCGCGCCGGACGCCTCGCCGGGCAGCGGCAGCAGCACCTGGCGCGGGCCGATGGTGGTGCGCGGCGCGGGCGCCTCCTCCCGGGCCCCGGGCGGGGCCGGGTCCCCGGCCAGCGGCACCGGCAGCCCGCCGAGCCGGTCGGGGTCGGTCCCGGCGAGCGCGTCGTAGAGCCTGCGCCACCACGCGGTCGGCCGCTCCACGCCCGCCAGCCGGTCGATCATCTCGCCGAGCGGCACGCGCGCGACGCCGAGGGTGCGCAGCTCGGCCCGGCGCTCAAGTCCCGCGGGCAGCAGGCCGGGGAACAGCTCGGCCAGCACCCGACGGTCTCCGCGCCCGCGCCCTCCAGGATCTCCGCGTCGCGCGGACGCAGCGCGTGCGGCTCACCACCGAGCGAGCCACCGAGCGAACCGCCGGGCGAACCGCCGGGCGGGTCACCGGCCGCCTCCGCCACCGGGTCGGCCAGCGGGTCGGCCTCGTACGCCGCCGCCACCGGGGCCGCGCCCGGCAGGAACGGTACGGAGGGCAGCCGCTCCAGCACCCGGCCGCGCAGCCCGCCGTCCAACTCGCCGCGGCCCAGCGGCCCCGGCACCAGGTCGACGATGCCGGTGCCGACCGGGTGCCAGCCGCGCAGCAGCTCCGCGTACGCCTCGGCGGCCCGGTCCAGCAGATGGTCCGTCAGCGGGCCCGGCGCCGCGTGCCGCCGCGTGGGCTCCAGCGGGAACGACGCGATGAGCAGCGCGGGCAGCCCCAGCGGCTCGTCGGTCGGGGTCGGCGCGTGCACCACCGGCGCCGTCGCGGGGCGGACCGGCGCCCGTCCGCGTCCACCGGCACCGCCCAGGTCACCGACCACACCGGCCGCAGCCGCTCCTCCACCGGCCGGTCGGCGAGCAGTTCGGCGGTGAGCGTGCCGCTCGCGCGCTCGGTGCGCCACCGCCGTACGTCCGCGGCGCCGCCGTCCGCGGTGTCCTCGACCACGGCGTACGGGCCGTCCTCGCGCCGCCGGAGGTGCGGACGCCCTCGGGGTCTCCACGACGACCTCCGCCAGACCCGGCAGGGCCAGCAGCAGCGCGTCGTCCACGTCGGCCAGCAGCCCGCGCGCCATGTCCTCGGCGGCGCCGTCGCGCAGCGGCAGCACCACGACCGTGTCGTAGCCCGCGGGCGGTGCCCTCGGCGGGCAGCGGCAGCCGCAGCAGCGGTACGTGCCCGTCGCGGCGGCGCAGCTCCTCGGCGAGCGCCGACCCGTCCCCGGCCGTCTCCCGCGCCAGCTCCGGGCCTCGGCCAGCGACCAGCGCACCCCGCCGGTACGGCCCACGACGGCGGGCTCGTCGCTGACCGCGAGCACGGCCGCGAACCCGACCCCGAACCGGCCCACCGCCCGGTCCGCCGGATCGTCCCGCTTGGCCGAGGCGCGCAGTGTGGACAGCGACTCCACTCCGGCGGCGTCCAGCGGCGCCCGCTGTTGGCCGCCGCCAGCACGGCCGGGCGCCGTCGCGCGCGGCGTGCAGCGTCAGCCGCAGCCGCCGGGGACGCCCGCGCGCGGCGGCGTCGGCGGCGTTCTGCGCCAGCTCCACCACGAGCCGGTCGCGGTGGCCGCCGAGCGCCAGGTCCTCCTCGGCGTTGGCGTCCTCGCGGAACCGCGCGGGCGAGGCGGCCCAGGCGTCCAGCACACCGCGCCGCAGCCGCGCGGTCCCGAACGCGTCCGCGTCCTCGGTCGTGCCACGCACCATCGACGTGCTGCTCACGTTTCGCCTCCGCCAGTCATGGTCCGGCTCGGACGGGGTCCGAGTCCTGGTCGTTCTTCCGCGTACCCGGGTTCCCCGTGGGCGATCCGGTGGCCGAAGCGCCGCATCGCCAGCGGCGAACGTACCGCCATCCGTCGCCCGCGCACGCCCGGCCCCCAGACCGGGACGGCGGGCGTTCGCGGCCTGGCCTCGGCCACTTCGGGGGCGAGGCGGGCGGACGGCGCGCGGCACGCGGCCGGGCGCCGCGTACCGGGCCCCGCGGTCGCGGAGCCCGGTGGGCGGTCGGCTCAGGAGTGGCCCAGTTCCTCCGCCGGCGCGTCCGGCTCCACGGAGCCGCCCGTACGGTCCGGGTGCAGCGGCATCGGCTCGACGACCGTCTCGTCCAGCCTCGGCGGCGCGGGCCGCGGCGGCTTCGGCATCACCGCGGCCTCGGAGTGCCCGCCGCAGCCGTAGGCGAGGGAGACCACCCGGCCGTCCGCCGGGCTGACCTCGTTCGCGCACACCCCGAACGCCTGTCGCAGCGAACCCGCGAGAGGCACCAGGAAGCCGCAGGTGACACAGGCGGCGGGGCGGCCTGCGCCATGGGCGTCTTCGGGCCGAACGCCTCCTCCCAGCGGTCGGCCGCGACATGCAGCCCGTAGCGGGACAGCACCCGGCGCGCCCCATGCCCAGCTCCCCGGCGACGGCGGCGATGGTGCCGACGCCCGGGCGGTGTCCTGCGCGGCGGGCGGCCCGGCCGTGACGTCGGCGTCCTCGGCGGCGGCCAGGTCCGCCAACTCCTCGGAGACGGCGGAGTTCGGCGGCGGCTCGTCCTCACCGGTGTAGCCGGGCTCCAGGCGCAGGTCCTCCGCCTCGGTGGGCAGCAGGTCCCCGGGCCCAGGTCGCCGGGGCGCAGCCGCTCGCTCCAGGGCACCCACTCGGGGCCAGCAGCGCGTCCGGGCCGGGCAGCAGAACGGACTCGTCGAGGGTGACGGCCTTCGCGCGGGAGGCGCGGGTGACGGTGACCGCCCAGCGCCAGCCCCGGTAGCCCGGTTCCTCGCACTCGAAGAGGTGTGTGACGACCCTGTCCCCTCGGCGACGGCGTCCACATACCCGCCGACCCGCCCCGGCCACGCGGCTTCCTCGGCCGCCGCGCGGCGAGGTCGACCGCCTCGGCGCACAGACGGTCAGGGTACGGCTTCGCATCGCAGCACTCACAGGATCGATTCTCTCTTCCACGCCGTGTCAGCCGTCGTCTCACGAGTGCGCCAGCCGGACGGCCGGGGACGGGGATCGTGGGCGGAGCGGACCGGGGACCGCGTCGACGTCCACGCCCGCTCCGGTCTCGGAACGCGCGCCCAGTGCCCCCATTCTGCGGGACGGGGACTCGGCGCGTGGCCAAGAACGGCCGTCGGTCGCGCGTTGTGCACGCTACCTTGTCCGGCCGGTCCCTCCCCACCCCCGTCTCACGGAGCCACCCGTACCCGTGGCCCCGCACGCCCCGCCGGGCCCCGTACACCGCCGCGAGAGCCGCGCACCTCCGTATCGTTCTGGGTGACGGGTAGGTTCCGCACAGCGGGTAGGTTCTCCTGTCTCGGGCTTCCTTGGCCGTGACACGTATCGGCGGAGGCGGCCGCACAGCAGGTCGGGTGAGGGTGAACGGCATGAGGTCAGGGCACGGCGGGCCGCTGCGGCGGTCGGGACGCTGGCTGGGCCGCGCGCTGCGCCGCCCGTTCACGGCGGGGCCCGGGGCATCCGGCGGGCGACCCACGCCCACGGCGCGGGCGAGTCCGGTCTCGGCAAGCTGATCGAACTGCACGCGGTCAACTCCGCGGGCGACATGATGATCACCGTCGCGCTGGCGTCGACGGTGTTCTTCTCGGTGCCCACCGACGAGGCGCGCGGCCGGGTGACCCTCTATCTGGCCATCACCATGGCCCCGTTCGCTGCTCGCGCCGGTCATCGGCCCGGCGCTGGACAGGATCCCGCACGGCCGCCGCGCGCGATGGCGGGCGCCATGCTGGTCCGCGCGGTGCTGGCGCTGACGATGGCGAGCGCGGTGGCGGGCGGCGGTCTTGAGCTGTATCCGGCGGCGCTCGGCGTGCTGGTGGGCTCCAAGGCGTACGGGGTGGTCAGATCGGCGGTCGTGCCCCGGCTGCTGCCGCCCGCTTCTCTCTGGTGAAGGCCAACTCGCGGGTCACGCTCGCCGGGCTGCTGGCCACCGGGCTGGCGGCGCCGGTGGGGCCGGGCTGCACCAGATCGGTCCCGGCTGGCCGCTGTACGGGCGTTCGCCATCTTCATCACCGGCACGTTCCTGTCCTTCACGCTGCCGCACAAGGTCGACTCGGCGAAGGGCGAGAGCCGGGCGCAGCTCACCACGCTGGAGCGGCCCACGCCGCTGTCGCTGACCAAGTCCCTGTCGAAGTCCCGCCGTCCGCCGACGGGTCGGCGGACGCGGGGACGCGGCGGAGGACGAGCGGCGGTCCCGGCGGCCGGGGCTGCGCAACGTCGGCCCGTCGGTGCTGCACGCCCTCCAGGCGTGCTCCTCGCTGAAGATGCTCTCCGGTTTCCTCACCCTCTTCCTGGCGTTCCTGCTGCGCGAGCACCGGTGGGCGGGCTGAGCCCGGAGATCTCGCTGGGCGCGGTGGCGGTCGCGGCGGGCGGCGGCAACGCGCTGGGCACGGCGATCGGTTCGCTGCTCAAGGCGCGCGGCCCAGAGCGGATCATCGCGGTGGTGATGACCGTGTCGCTGGCGGTGATGGTCACGGCGGCCGTGCTGTACACCGCGGTGACGGTGATCGCCGTGGCGGCGACGGCGGGCATCTCCATGGCGCTGGTCAAGCTGTCGCTGGACGCCCTGATCCAGCGGGACGTGCCGGAGAAGGTGCGGACGTCGGCGTTCTCGCGGTCCGAGACCACGCTCCAGCTGTCGTGGTGTGTGGGCGGCGGCATCGGCATCGTGCTGCCGCTGAGCGGGCTGATCGGGATGTCGGCGGCGGCGGGCATGGTGGCGCTCGGCACCCTCACCACCGTCCGGGGCTGCTGAGCGCGGCCCGGCGCGGCACGCCGCACCCGCGCGTGGCGTGATCAGGCCAGCCAGATAGCCTGCCCGCATGACCGTTGCGTTCTTCTCCCGTGGCGCCCGGAGCAAGGCCCGCCGTGCCGCTGCCGCCGCCGGTGCCGTCTCGCTCGGGCTCGTCGCCCTGGCCGCCTGCGACAAGCCGACCCCGATGGCCACGGTCACGGTCGGGTCCGACAGTGTGCACGTCGAGGCCACGGATGGCTGCTACAACGACGGCAAGGCGCTGAAGAAGAAGGCGTCCAACAACTGCTTCAACGAGAAGGCCGACAAGACGATCACGGTCGACCCGGGCGAGCGGGTCCGCATCGGCGTCGACCCGGAGATCGCCGACTCCGGGTGGGCGGTGGTCGGCGCCAGCACGGTGATGAACGCGCCGAGCAAGTCGACGTACCGCACCTTCGACAGCGACGCCCTCTTCGAGCAGAAGGACCCGCAGTCGGGCCAGGTCGTCGGGGCCGCGAAGAAGGTGACGCTGGTGATCATCGAGTTCAGCAACGGCACCACCGCCAAGGGCATGTGGCACGTCAACCTCAAGCAGGGGACTCCTGACCGAGTCCGACCCGCAGGTGGGCGGCCCGCGCGTCCTCGTCGTGACGGCCGTGGCCGCCGAGCGGGACGCGGTGCTGCGAGGCGTCGGCGGTACGGCCGGTGACGCCCCGGGCCTCGTGGTCGACGCCCTGGCCGCCGGGGTCGGGCCCGCCGCGGCGGCCGCGGCCACGGCCACCGCGCTGACCCGCGCCGAGGGCGCGGGCACCCACGACCTGGCGGTCTCGGCCGGTATCGGCGGCGGTTTCGCCGCCCTGGGCGCACATCCGCCCGCGGTGGTGGTCGCCGACGCGATCGTCGCCGCCGACCTGGGTGCCGAGACCCCGACGGCTTCGCCGCCGTCACCGAACTGGGCTTCGGGACGGTCGCGCACCGCCCGCCGCCCGCGCTCGTCCGCGCCGCCGAGCGGGCGACGGGCGCCATCCGCGGCGAGGTGCTCACGGTGTCCACCGTGACGGGCACCGCCGAGCGCGCCGCCGAGCTGGTGCGGCGTCACCCCGGGCCGCCGCCGAGGCCATGGAGGGCTTCGGGGTGGCGGAGGCCGCCGCCGCGCACGGCGTGCCCGTACTGGAGGTACGGGCCGTCTCCAACGCCGTCGGACCGCGCGACCGCGCGGCGTGGCGGATCGGCGAGGCGCTGGACGCCTTGGCGGGCGCCTTCGCCGGACTCGTCCCCGCCCTCGCCCCGTCCTCGCACCATGGGAGGGAACCCGCTGATGAACGCATCCACGCACACCTCGACGAGCACCCCGACGCACGCCGCGACGCACCCGGCCGCCGAACCGGCCCCGGCGACGCCCGTTGAGCATCGCCTTCTCGCCGTGCCCGAACGACACCTTCGTCTTCCACGCCTGGGTGCACGGCCTGGTCCCCGGCGCCCCGAGGTCGACGTCACCTTCGCCGACATCGACATCACCAACGGCCGTGCCGAGCGCGGCGAGTTGGACGTGCTGAAGGTCTCGTACGCGGTGCTGCCATGGGTGCTCCAGGAGTACGCCCTGCTGCCGTGCGGCGGGCACTCGGCCGCGGCTGCGGGCCGCTGGTGCTCACCAGGAGCCGGGCGCCGCCGCGGACCTGGCCGGGAAGACGGTGGCCGTGCCGAGCGAACGCTCCACTGCGTACCTGCTGTTCCGGCTCTGGGCCGCCGCCGAGGTGCCGGGCGGCGTGGGCCGGATCGAGGTGCTGCCGTTCCACGAGATCATGCCCGCGGTGCGCGACGGCCGGGTGGACGCCGGACTCGTCATCCACGAGGCCCGCTTCACCTACCAGAACTACGGCCTGCACAAACTGGCCGACATGGGCGAGCACTGGGAGTCCACCACCGGCCTGCCCATCCCGCTCGGCGCGATCGTCGCCCGGCGTTCGCTGGGCGAGCGGCGGCTGGCCGCCATCGCCGACGCCATCCGCACCTCGGTGCGCCAGGCGTGGAGGACCCGGCCCGCTCCCGCGCGTACGTGATGGAGCACGCCCAGGAGATGGACCCGGCGGTCGCCGACCAGCACATCGGGCTGTACGTCAACGAGTTCACCGCCGACCTCGGCGAGGCGGGGTACGCGGCGGTGCGCGGGCTGCTCACAGCGCCGCGGCCGAGGGGCTGGTACCGCCCTCGGCCGCGATGCGCTGAACTTCGTGGAGACGTCCGGGCAGAGCCGCTAGCCGCCGTCACCGGCGGACGCCCCGGTCGGTCGGGTCAGACGTCGAGTTGGTCGGCCACCGCGCGCAACATGCCCGCGATCTTGTGGCCGTGGGCCTTGTCCGGGTACCTGCCGCGCTCCAGCTGCTGCGTCACGTTCTCCAGCAGGGTGGTGAGGTCCTGGACGATCGAGGCCAGTTCGTCCGGCTTGCGGCGCTGGGCCGCCGCGACCGAGGGGTCGGGTCCAGCAGGATCACCGACAGTGCCTGGTCGCCGCGGTTGCCCGCCACGACGCCGAACTCGACGCGCTGCCCTGGCTTCAGCGAGTCCACGCCCTCCGGCAGTACGGACGAATGTACGAAGACGTCACCGCCGTCGTCGCGGGAGAGAAAGCCGAAGCCCTTCTCACTGTTGAACCACTTGACCTTGCCGGTAGGCACGTCTGTCCTCGTCCTCGTCACTCGTCGGAAAACACGGAAAACAGCTCTGGATAGCACTACAGCGGGTCGTAAGACCCGCCACCACCAAGGCTAATGGTCCGGGGCCCGGTGACAAGACGTACCCGGGTGGTTCCTCGCCGCTTCTGGCTGCGACCTACCCTGGTGGCGTGAGCGACACACCTTCTTCCGGACGAACCACCCCCGAGTCTGACGAGGGCGGAATACCTCCGCGCCAGGTGACGGACTGGTAAGGGCGGGCGCGATCGTGTTCGCGGTGGGCGCGCTGGCGACGCTGGTCACGGTCGCGCCGCTGCTGCTGGGCATGGCGCGGCTGCCGGCCCCGCGTACTTCGTGTGCATGCTGATGGGCGTGGGTTTCGCCCTGGCCACGGCGGGTGTGCTGCGCTCCGTCGCGGCCCAGCGGCGGCAGGCGGAGGCGGGCGCGGCCGGTGGGGCGGCGGGTGGTTGACCGCCGGGGCGGCCGGTGGGACGACGGGCGGAAACCGCCCGTGTGAAGCGCTCGGCGTAGCGCTACGCGGAGTGCTTCACATGACGCTCCAGCCAGTCGGAGAACTCCGTGAGATCGGCCAGGACGACATCGGCGCCCGCCGTGCGCAGTTCCTCCGCGTCACACGGCCCGGTGGTGACGGCCACCGACAGCGCACCGGCCGTACGCGCTCCCCTGACGTCGCCGGTGTGGTCCCCGACGTACACCGAGGCGCCGTGCTCGCGCAGCGCCTCCCCTTGGCCTCCGCCCACAGCGAGCCGACCACCTCGTCGGCGTCGAGCCCCAGGTGGGCCAGGTGCAGCTTGGCGTTGGGCTCGTACTTGGCGGTCACCACCACGGTCCGGCCACCGAGGCGCCGTACGGTCTCGATCGCCGCGCGGGCGCCGGGCATGGCCAGGCTCGGGGTGATCGCGTACGTGGGGTACAGGGCCCGGTAGCGGTCGCCCATCTCCGGGATCCGGTCGGCCGGGAACCAGTGCGCCAACTCCACCTCAAGCGGCGGGCCGAGCCGGGTGACGGCGAGGTCCGCGTCGATGTACGCGCCGGTCTCGGCCGAGAACGCCTCGAACGCCGCCTTGATGCCGGGCCGGGTGTCGATGAGCGTCATGTCGAGGTCGAAGCCGACCGTCAGGGGTGAGGAGCCATGCCCGCCATTGTGCCTGGACCCACCGCTTACACTTAGCCTCGCCTAACTTCGTACGACCCGGCGCCCTACGTCGCACTTCGTACGAGGACGGCCTTCGTGCGAGAGATGGCGAAGACGACCGAAGACGTCCGAAGACGAGCCCAGCCGACCCGGCGCGGCGGCGGAACGGAAGCGATGCCTGCCGAGCGGTCCCCGGCCCCAGGGGCTCCTGGCGCGGCGCCGCGTCGGCTGGTGCGCGGCGGCCGTGGTGGCGCTGCTGCTCACGGTCGTGCTCAGCCTCGCCGTCGGCAGCCGCCAGATCCCGCCGACGGAGGTCTTCGACGCGCTGCTGCACGGCGGTTCGAGCGACGCCGCCGACATCGTGCGCTCGCTGCGGCTGCCGCGCACCCTGATCGGGTGATGGTGGGCGCCGCGCTCGCCGTCGCGGGCACCGTGATGCAGGGCCTGACCCGCAACCCGATCGCCGACCCGGGCGTGCTGGGCATCAGCCAGGGCGCGTCGGTCGGCGTGGTGCTGGCCATCGCGTTCGCCGGGGTGCACACCCTGACCGGCTACGTGTGGTTCGCGTTCGCGGGCGCGGCCCTGGCCTCCGTCGTGGTGTACGCCGTCGCCTCCAGCGGGCGGGGCGGGCGACCCGGTGAAGCTCGCGCTCGCGGGCGCCGCGATCAACGCGCTGCTGGCGTCCGTGACCACGGGCGTGCTGACCACCAGGGCGGCGGCGCTGGACGAGTTCCGCTTCTGGCAGGTCGGCTCGCTCTCCGGCCGCGACGCCGAGATCGTCGGCCAGATCTGGCCGTTCCTGCTGGTGGGCCTGGTGCTGGTGGCGTCCGTCGCGCGCGGCCTGGACGCGCTGGCGCTCGGCGAGGACGCCGCCAGGGGCTGGGGCAGAACGTGGCGCGGGTGCGGATCGTCGGCGGGCTCGGCGCCACGCTGCTGACCGGCGCGGGCGTGGCCGCCGCCGGGCCGCTGGTCTTCATCGGCCTGGCCGTCCCGCACATCGCGCGGGCGCTGGTCGGCACGGGCCACCGCTGGGTGCTGCCGATGGCCGCGCTCGTCGGCCCGGTGATGCTGCTGCTGTCGGACGTCGTCGGCCGGATCCTCTTCCCGCCGAGCGAGGTCCCGGCGGGCGTGATGACCGCGCTGCTCGGCGTGCCGTTCCTGGTCGGGCTCGTACGACGGAAGGCGGTGGCCGCGTGAAGGCCGCCACGGACGGGCCGATACGGCCCGCCGGGTACGCGCTGGTGCGCGCGGGCGCGGCGCGTCCCCGGTGTCGTTCCTGGTGCATCGCAGGGCGGCTGCCGTCGCGGCGGGGCTCGCGGTGGCGCTGGTCGCGGTGTGCGTCGCCTACCTGTGCGTCGGCGAGAGCTTCGTGGCGCCCGCCGAGGTGGTCCGGTCGTCCTCGGCCGCCCCTCCCCGACGAACTGGTCGTCGGCACCCTGCGGTTGCCGCGGATGACCCTGGGGCTGCTGGTCGGCGCCGCGTTCGGCGTCGCGGGCGCGCTGATCCAGACCGTCGCCCGCAACCCGCTCGCCAGCCCCGACATCATCGGCGTCTCGCAGGGCGCGAGCGCGCTCACGGTCGGCGCGATGACCTACGGCGTGACCGACTTCGCCGCCCTGCCGTACCTGTCGGTGGCGGGCGGCTGCTGCGCCGCCGCCCTGGTGTACGTCTTCGCCTGGCGCGGCGGCCTGCACGCCACCCGCTTCGTGCTGATCGGCATCGGCTTCGCGGTCGCGCTGCGCTCGGTCACCCACCTGTTCATCACCAAGGGCGACTACCTGGTGGCCCAGCAGGCGCAGGTGTGGATGACCGGCTCCCTCAACGGCCGCGGCTACGACGAGGCCGCGCCGCTGGCCTGGGCGATGCTGGTGCTGCTGCCCGCGGTCGCGTGGGCGGCGCGCGCCCAGCGGACGGTGTCGATGGACGACGACACGGCGACCGCGCTGGGCGTACGGCTGGGCCGGGTGCGGCTCGGCCTGGTCGCCCTCGGCGTGGTGCTCGCGTCGATGGCGACGGGCGCGGCGGGGCCGGTCGACTTCGTGGCGCTGCTGGCGCCGCAGATCGCCCGCCGGATGACCCGGACGGCACAGATCCCGCTGCTGTGCTCGGCGTTGCTGGGCGCGTTCGTCGTGGTCGCCGCCGACCTGCTGGCGCGCAGGCTGTTCGCGCCGACCGAGCTGCCGGTCGGGTGCTCACCGCCGCCGTCGGCGCCCCGTACCTGACCTGGCTCATCATCCGCAGCCGTTCCGGAGGCCCGGCATGACCCCATCCTCACCCGCGAGCCGGCTCGCCGCCCGTGAGCTGACGCTCGCCTACGAGGACCGCACGGTCGTGCGCGGCCTGGACCTGGACGTACCCGACGGCCGGGTCACCGTCGTCGTCGGCCCCAACGCGTGCGGCAAGTCCACGCTGCTGCGCGCCCTGGGCCGACTGCTCAGGCCGCGCGGCGGGTCGGTCCTGCTCGACGGCACCGAGCTGGCCCGGCTGCCGACCCGTACCGTCGCCCGGTCCCTGGGCCTGCTGCCGCAGACGCCGGTGGCGCCCGAGGCGATCACCGTCGCCGACCTGGTCGCCCGGGGCCGCCAGCCGCACCAGCGGTGGTGGCAGCAGTGGTCGGAGAGCGACGAGCGCGCGGTCGGCGACGCCATGGCCCGTACGGACGTGACGGAGCTGGCCGAGCGGTCGGTGGACGAACTCTCCGGCGGGCAGCGGCAGCGCGTGTGGATCGCCATGGCGCTCGCCCAGGAGACCGACCTGCTGCTGCTGGACGAGCCCACCACCTACCTGGACATCGCCCACCAGGTGGAGGTGCTGGACCTGGTCCGCCAGCTCAACCGCGAGCGCGGCCGGACGGTCGTCGCCGTGCTCCACGACCTCAACCAGGCCGCCCGGTACGCTGATCACCTCGTGGCGATGAAGGAGGGCCGGATCGTGGCGCAGGGCAGTCCGCGGGAGATCGTCACGGCGGAGCTGGTCGCCGAGGTCTTCGGGCTGGCGTCGGTCGTCGTGCCCGACCCGGTCACGGACGGGCCGCTGGTGGTGCCGGGGGCGCCCTGGCAGGAGGATGTACCGGTGGCGGGCGAGTCCGCTCCCGCCGCACCCTCCGGCTGAGAGGAACCCCGATGAGCCGTGTCCCGCACCCCGCCGGACCGCCGTCCGCCTCCTGTCCCTGCTGGCCACCGCCGCGCTGACCGCCACGCTGGGCGCGTGCGGCTCGGACTCCGATTCCGACTCCGGGTCCGGGTCGGGTTCCGACGGAGGGAAGGGGCGGCACGCGTACGGTCACGACGGCGATGGGCGACGTACGGGTCCCCGACGCCCCGCGGCGGGTGGTCGTCCTCGACACCGCCGAGCTGGACTCCGCCATCACGCTGGGTGTGAAGCCGGTCGGGGCGACCCACGCCGACGTCGCCTCCGGCTTCCTGGACTACCTGCCGAAGGACAAGGTGTCGGGCATCAGGACGTGGGCGCGATCGGCTCGCCGAACCTGGAGGCCGTGGCCGCGCTCCGGCCGGACGTGATCCTCACCAACAAGGACCGGGACGCGACGCGTTACAAGGAGCTGTCCGCCATCGCCCCGACGGTGATGACGGGTGCCACCGGCTACCCTGGAAGGCCAACTTCCTCACCCACGCCACCGCGTTGGGCAAGCGGCCGAGGCGGCCCGCGTGGTCTCCGCGTACGAGCGCCACGCGCGCGAGGTCACCACGGCGCTCGGCGGCGCGAAGAAGGCCGAGGCCACGGAGGTGAACGTCGTCCGCTTCGTCGAGGGCGCCGACATCCGCGTCTACGGCCGCCGGAACTACATCGCGACGATCCTCGCCGACGTGGGCCTCGGGCGCCCGCGGTCGCCGACAAGGCCAAGGACGGCTTCAGTTACGACCTCAGCCCGGAGCAGATCTCCCAGGCCGACGCCGACGTCGTCTTCACGTCCACGTACGGCGACCCGAGAAGGCGAAGGAGACGGCGGTCACGAACGGCGGCCTGTGGAAGCGCATGGGCGCCACGAAGCGGGGCGACGTCTTCCGTGTCGAGGACCAACTCTGGATCCAGGGCATCGGCTACACGGCGGCCGACAAGATCCTGAGCGAGCTGAAGGACGACCTGGCGCGTTAGCGCACCGGCGGCGCGCGGAAGTGGGTGGGCGCGCGGGGTTGGGCGCGCGTGCCCCGGCGTTCCGTCCCGCGTCGCGCGCCGCTCCGGCCTACGTCGCGCGCCGTGCTGCCCTACGTCGCGCGCCGCGCCGTCCCGCGTCGCGCCGTCCTACGTCTTGCGGCGACCGCGCCAGAGGAGGAAGACCGCCGTGGCGATGGCGGCGGTCCGCAGGACCACCGGCCAGGCGTCGGTCAGGACGTCCTTCATGCCGTCCTCGGGGATCGGCTCGCCCCAGCGGTCGCTCGCGCGCCCCACAGCCAGACCATCGCACCGGCCACGACCAGTCCCGGCATGCCCAGGACCGCCCACTTCGCCTCGGCGCGGGACAGCCTGCGGGAGAGGTACGCGACCAGCCAGCCGAAGGCCAGCACGATGACCTTGCTCACGATGGCGCCCGCGACCAGCAGCGCGATGGCGAGCAGGAGCGTCGGCGCGGGCAGCGACCGACTCGGGCGGTCGCCCTGGCGCCTTTGCGCAACCGCAGCAGCCGCGGGCCCGCCTGACGGCCGGTGGCCCCGGCGTCCGCGCCCCGGCGGCGGGTTCGGGCTCCCGCTCGACCGGTGTGCCCGCGCCCTCGTCCTCGCCCTCGTCCTGCTCCTTGCCCTCGTCGTCCTTCGGCGGCGGTTTGAGGAGTTCGGGGATCTCGATGCCGCCGACGAACCCCTCGACCTGGCCCCCTGCGTCTGGACCTGACCGAAGGGGCCCGACTCGACGTGCCACCAGTCCATGTTGGACTCGCGCGGGCCGAGTTCGTCCTCGCCCGCGAGGTGCGGCGGGAGGCGGTGGGCGGCGGCGGCATCTCCGGCTCATCGGGCTTGGGCTGGGCGACTTGGGTGCCCTGGGCGCCTTGGTCAGCCGCAGCGGGTTGGTCGGCCACGACGGCTTCGGCGGCTTCGGCTGCTGCCCGGGAGACGCCGCCGTCGCGCGGCGACGGCATCCGGCCGGTGAGGCCCGTCAGCCCGGCGCGCTCGGCGATCCCGGCCAGCCGGTCGCGGGTGGAGACCGGCCCGTCCGCCGCGGGGCCCGTGCCGCCCGCCGCCCGCGGCCCTCCTCCGTGTCGTCGACCGCCATGTGCCGCCCCGGCCCCGGCACCCGGCCGCGCCGGGTCCGCAGCGTCCGCGCCCGCCGCGCCGCCCGTACGGACCGTGCCGCCCGCCGCCGCGACCACCTCGGCCGGGCTGCCCACCCGGGCGAGGATGCGTCGCACGGCCGCCGGGCTGTCGCCGCCCCGCCCGCGCGCCGCCGGTCGATGTCGACGCGCAGCTCGGTGACGAGCCGCACCCGGTCGCTGGACGGCAGCCCGCTGCTCCGGGCCAGGTCACCGACCTGCCCCAGATAGTCGTAGACGAGCTTGTCGCTCTCGATCCCCACCAAGTCCCCTGCGGCCGCGCGCTGTTCGATGTTCCGGACCGTACCGAACCGTTCAGAACCGATCCGACGGTACCTCGCCGACCGCGCGTGGACCATGTGCCGACCATGTACAGGCCATGTACAGGCCGCTGTCCGGTGGAAGAGGCTTTCCGCCACACCCGTTAATGTGGATCGAATGACCACCTCGCGCATGGGGAGGCACACGTGCCCGGAGAGGCCGGCCAGGACAACGACGGCCGTGCGACGGCACCGCGGACACTCGCGGAGGATCTGCGCGCCCGCCCGGACGAGGCACTCGCCGCCCTGCTGCGCGCCCGCCCCGACCTGCTGTCGCCCGTTCCGAACGACGTCACCCAGCTCGCCACCCGCGCGGGCACCCGGGCCTCGGTCGTCCGGGCGGTGGAGCGGCTGGACCGGTTCGCGCTCCAGACCGCCGAGGCGCTGGCGGTGGCGCCGGACCCGTGCCCGTACGGGACGCTGGCGGGCCTGATGACGGGCGACGAGACGGGTACCGCCGGGCGGGACGCAACGGACCCCGACGCCGTGGCGGACGAGGGGACGCGCGAGGCCATCGCCACCGCCCTGCCACGCGCCCTGCGTGCCCTGCGCGACCAGGCCCTGGTCTGGGGCGCGGACGACCGGCTGCGGCTGGTGCGCACCGCCCGCGAACTGCTCGCGCCGTCCCCACCGCCCCTCCCCACCGGCCTCGGGCCCGGCTTCCAGGAGGCGGCGGCGGGGATGTCGCCGGGGCGCCTCCAGGAGATCCTGGCGGCGGTCGGCCTGCCGCCCACCCACGACCCGGTGTCGGCCGTCGCCGCGCTCACCGGCCTCTTCGGCGACCGCGCCCGCATGGCGGAGCTGCTGGCCGCCGCCCGGAGCAGGCGCGGGCGGTGCTGGCCCGGCTGACCTGGGGCCCGCCGTACGGCGAGGTGTCGGTGGCCGCGCCCACCCGCCCGTCGGCTGGCTGCTGGCGCGCGGGCTGCTGCTGCCGTCCGGCGCCCGCAACGTGGTGCTGCCGCGCGAGGTCGCGCTGCACCTGCGCGGCGGGCGCGCCCACCGCGCGCCCGAGCCGGTGCCGCCGGTGCTGACGCCCGCGGCCGAACACGATCCACAGGTTGTGGACGCGACCGCCGCGGGCCAGGCGCTGACCGCGCTCGCCACCGTCGAGGAACTGCTCGGGACGTGGGAGGCGAACGGGCCGCTGGTGCTGCGCGCGGGCGGCCTCAGCGTCCGCGACCTCAAGCGCGCCGCCGCCACGCTGGACACGACGGAGCCGGTCGCGGCGTTCTGGATCGAGCTGGCGTACGCGGCCGGGCTGCTCGCCTCGGACGGCGAGGCGGACGAGCGGTACGCCCCGACCCCGGCTACGACGACTGGCTCGACCTGCCCGCGGCCGAGCGCTGGGCGCGGCTCGCGACGGCCTGGCTGGCCGCGACCCGTACCGCGGGGCTGGTCGGCGGGCGGGACGCGAAGGGCCGCACGCTCGCCGCGCTCGGCCCCGAACTGGACCGCACCCGGCCCCGGGGTGCGCCGCCACCCTCGCCCTGCTGGCCACGGCCGCGCCGGGGACGGCCCTGGACCGGGGGCGGTGCTGGCCCGGCTGCGCTGGGAACGCCCCTGCGCGGCGCCGCCCCGGCCGCGCCCCGGCCCAGCCCTCCTCGGGCACGGGCCCGGCGCCCGCCGACGACCTGCGGACCAGGCTGGCCCAGTGGACGCTGGACGAGGCGGAGTCGCTGGGGTCACGGGCCGCGGGGCGCTGTCGGCGCACGGCCGGGCGCTGCTCGGCCCGCCGCCGCGGGACACGGACCCAAGCGCGGACGCTTCCGCCGACGGCGCCGAGTCGGGCGCCCCGACACCACGACGACCGACGCCACGACGACCGGCGCCACGGCCGCTGCCGCCGCGGGCCTCCTCGCCCGCTCCTCCCTCAACCCGTCGCCCACGTCCTCCTCCAGGCGGACCTCACCGCCGTCGCGCCGGGCCCGCTGGAGCGGCCGCTCGCCGAGACGCTCGGCGTCCTGGCCGAGGTCGAGTCCAAGGGCGGCGCGACCGTCTACCGCTTCACGCCCGCCTCCGTACGCCGCGCGCTCGACGCCGGGCGGGCCGCGTCCGACCTGCACGACTTCCTCACGGCGCACTCCCTCACCCCGGTTCCCCAGCCGCTGACGTACCTCATCGACGACGTGGCCCGTAAGCACGGGCGGCTGCGGGTCGGCGCGGCCTCCTCCTACCTGCGCTGCGACGACGACGCGCTGCTCGCGGAGATTCTCGCCGACCGCCGCGCCGCCGCCCTGCGGCTGCGCCGCCTGGCGCCGACCGTGCTGGCGGCGCAGGCCCACCGGACGCCCTGCTCGACGGGTTGCGCGCCATGGGGTACGCGCCCGCGGCCGAGTCCGCCGACGGCGACGTGCTGATCACGCGGGCCGCCGCGTACCGCACCCGCCGCGCGGCTCGCCACCCGTGCCCGAGGGCCCGCCGGTGCCGGACACCACCCTGCTCGGCGCCGCCGTACGCGCCATCCGCGCGGGCGACCTGGCCGCGACCGCCCCGCACAAGCAGGGCACGGCCCGCCCCGCGCCAGGCCGGAACCCCGCCCCGGCGGCGGCCTCCCCGCACCACCTCCGCCGACACCCTCGCCACCATGCAGGCGGCGGCCTCACCGGCTCCGCCGTCTGGATCGGCTACGTCAACGCGGACGGCGCCGCCAGCCAGCGCGTCATCGCCCCCATCCGCGTCGAGGGCGGCTTCGTCACCGCGTACGACCACACGGCCGACGAGGTCCGCACCTACCCCTGCACCGCGTCACAGGCGCCGCCGAACTGGCCGACGAGGCGCTGTGAGCCGTCAGCGGCGCTGACCAGCGCCCCGGGTCCAACGCGACGGGGAACGGCTTCTCGACCCGCGTCGTACGCCCCGCCGCGGCCACCGCGCGCTCCTTCTCGGGACTCGCCGCCGACGGTGTGGCGTCCCCACGGACATCTCCTCCGGATCCACGCCCCGCGTCCGGCCCCGGTGCGCGACACTGGACGCTTGCCACGGATCCGGACCGGATCCCCAGAGCGCAGGAAGGGCGTAAGGCGCGTGAACGGACCTCTCATCGTCCAGAGCGACAAGACACTCCTGCTGGAGGTCGACCACGAGCAGGCCGACGCGTGCCGTCGCGCCATCGCACCCTTCGCGGAGCTGGAGCGCGCGCCCGAGCACATCCACACCTACCGCGTCACCCCGCTCGGGCTGTGGAACGCCCGCGCGGCCGGGCACGACGCCGAGCAGGTCGTGGACGCGCTGGTGGAGTACAGCCGCTACCCCGTCCCGCACGCGCTGCTCGTCGACGTCGCCGAGACGATGGCCCGCTACGGGCGGCTGCGGCTGCTGAAGCACCCGAGCCACGGGCTGGTCATGGAGACCTCCGACCGGCCCGTGCTGGAGGAGATCCTCCGGTCGAAGAAGATCCAGCCGCTGGTGGGCGCCCGGCTCGATCCCGACACGGTGGCCGTGCACCCTCCGAGCGCGGCCAGATCAAGCAGGTGCTGCTGAAGCTGGGCTGGCCCGCCGAGGACCTGGCCGGGTACGTGGACGGCGAGGCGCACCCGATCGAGCTGCGCGAGGACGGCTGGACGCTGCGGCCGTACCAGAAGCAGGCCGTCGAGGGGTTCTGGCACGGCGGGTCCGGGGTCGTGGTGCTGCCGTGCGGCGCGGGCAAGACGCTGGTCGGGGCGGGCGCGATGGCCACCGCCAAGGCGACGACGCTGATCCTCGTCACCAACACGGTCTCGGCGCGGCAGTGGAAGCACGAGCTGGTCCAGCGGACCTCGCTCACCGAGGACGAGATCGGCGAGTACAGCGGGACCCGCAAGGAGATCCGGCCGGTCACCATCGCCACGTACCAGGTGCTGACGACGAAGCGGAAGGGCATCTACCCGCACCTGGAGCTGTTCGACTCCCGCGACTGGGGCTGATCGTCTACGACGAGGTGCATCTGCTCCCGGCGCCGGTGTTCAAGTTCACCGCCGACCTCCAGGCGCGCCGCCGTCTCGGCCTGACCGCCACCCTCGTACGGGAGGACGGCCGCGAGTCGGACGTCTTCTCGCTCATCGGCCCGAAGCGGTTCGACGCCCGTGGAAGGAGATCGAGGCGCAGGGCTACATCGCGCCCGCCGACTGCGTGGAGGTACGGGTCAACCTCACGGACTCCGAGCGGCTGGCGTACGCGACCGCCGAGACGGAGGAGAAGTACCGCTACTGCGCGACGACCGACTCCAAGCGCCGGGTCACCGAGGCGCTGGTCGCCCGGCACGCGGGGCAGCAGACGCTGGTCATCGGGCAGTACATCGACCAGCTCGACGAGTTGGGGAGCATCTGGACGCGCCGGTCATCAAGGGCGAGACGAGCAACGCGCAGCGCGAGAAGCTCTTCAACGCCTTCCGCGAGGGCGAGTTGTCGGTGCTGGTGGTCTCGAAGGTCGCCAACTTCTCGATCGACCTCCCGGAGGCCACGGTCGCCATCCAGGTGTCGGGGACGTTCGGCTCACGGCAGGAGGAGGCCCAGCGGCTGGGCCGGGTGCTGCGTCCGAAGGCGGACGGGCACGAGGCGCGGTTCTACTCGGTGGTGGCGCGGGACACGATCGACCAGGACTTCGCGGCGCATCGCCAGCGCTTCCTGGCCGAACAGGGCTACGCCTACCGGATCGTGGACGCGGACGGGCTGCTGGCCGGGGAGGACGTGTAGCCGTCCCGCTGGTCCTTGGGCGTCAGCGCGGGCGAAGACTCCTTCAGCGTCAGCGCGGGCGGAGACTCCTCGGGTGTCAGCGCAGGCGGACGATGCCCGCGGTGCCGGTCTCGCGCGCCATCTCCTTGTCGGAGTAGCGCCCGAGGACGGCCACGCTGAACGCCACGGACGTGAAGGTCCGCACCGCGCGCAGGGACGAGCCGAGCAGGTGGCCGGAGGCGGTGGCGCCGCTGGTCGCGGACGCCCGGACGGGGTGACGGTCGTTGCGCTCATACCCTCAGGATGGATTCCGCGTGATCGAAAGACATCGCCCTGCCGACGTAACCGGACACACCGGTCCGTACAACCTCCGGATGTCCACGCCGTCATCCGACAGGGGACGGCGCACCCGGCGACCCTGCTCCGGTATCAGGGCTAACCCTGAGACGTCATACCGGGTTGGGCGCCCGACCCACCGAAAACCGCACGCCCGGCACCGCCGAAAACTACGCGCCCGGCACCGCCAGAGGGGCGCCCGGCACCGCCGGACGAGGCGCCGAAGGGCGGCCCGCGGGCCCCGGCGGAAAATCCGTTCGCCTCCACGAAACCCGCTGGCTACAATCTCCGTTTCCCGCCGCCTCGCCTCGCGCGGAGTGCCGCCGCCCGGACGGAAACCGGTCGGCATCCCGCTCAGCGGTCCTTCCGGATCGCTCAGCGATCCTTTCCGGATCCCCTCTCGTGATTCCGCCGGAGGCTTTGCCGTGCCCTCGCAGTCCCACCCGTCAGCCACCGGATCCCCGGCCGAGGACCCTCGAACGCGAACGGTCGCACCTCGCCGCCTCGCGCGCCGCGCTGCGCCATGCGCGCCGACGTCGAGGCGCTCGACCTGCGCGACGTCACCGCGAACTGGGTCAACGCCGAGGTCCTCCAGCACCAGGTGGACGAGCGCATCGCGGCCCTCGCGGACCTCGCCGACACCCGCTGTTCTTCGGCCGCCTCGACCATCTCCACGCCCCGGGCGCCGAGCGGGCGGAGGGCGCGGGCGGCGAGCAGTTCTACATCGGCCGACGCCACGTGCACAACGCGGACGGCGACCCGATGGTCATCGACTGGCGCGCGCCCGTCTCCCAGTCCTTCTACCGCGCGTCGAAGAAGGAGCCGATGGACGTGGCGCTGCGCCGCCGCTTCGGCTACACCGGCGGCGAGTTGACGGCGTACGAGGACGAACACCTCAACGACCCGGCCGAGGAGGAGCGGTCCAGCCAGCTCCTCCAGTCCGAGATCGAGCGGCCGCGCGTCGGCCCGATGCGCGACATCGTGGCGACGATCCAGCCCGAGCAGGACGAGATCGTCCGGGCCGGGGTGAGCGGCTCGGTGTGCGTGCAGGGGCGCCGGGCACCGGAAGACCGCGGTCGGCCTGCACCGGGTCGCGTACCTGCTGTACGCGCACCGCGAGCGGCTGGCCCGTACCGGCGTCCTCGTCATCGGGCCGAACCGCTCGTTCCTCCACTACATCGAGCAGGTGCTGCCCGCCCTCGGCGAACTCCAGGTCCAGCAGGCCACGGTGGACGACCTCGTCGCGCACGTGGAGGTGCGCGGCACCGACCCGGCGGACACCGCCCGGATCAAGGGCGACGCGCGCATGGCCGAGGTGCTGCGGCGCGCGGTCCGGTCGCACGTGACGACCCCGACCGAGCCGTGCGTGGTGGTCCGCGGCTCGCGCCGCTGGCGGGTGCCCGCGTACGAACTGGAGGAGATCGTCGGCGAGTTGCGGGACCGGGACATCCGGTACGGCGCCGCCCGGGAGGCCCTGCCGCAGCGCGTCGCGCACGCCGTGCTCGTACGGATGGAACAGGCTGGGAGGCGCCCGACGACCGGGTGCAGGACGCGGTGGCACGCAACCCGGCCGTGAAGGCCCTGGTCAAGGCGGTCTGGCCGCCGGTCGACCCGGCGAAGCTGGTGCTGCGCCTGCTGTCCGACCCGGAGTTCCTCGCCGAGCAGGCGGACGGCGTCCTGGACGCCGACGAGCAGAAGGCGCTGCTGTGGGAGAAGCCGCGCGCGGCGTACGGTCCGCGAAGTGGTCGCCCGCGGACGCGGTGCTCATCGACGAGGCGGCGGACCTGGTGACGCGCACGCACTCGCTGGGGCACGTGGTGCTGGACGAGGCGCAGGACCTGTCGCCGATGCAGTACCGGGCGGTGGGCCGCCGCTGCACGACCGGTTCGGCGACGGTCCTCGGCGACCTCGCCCAGGGCACCACGCCGTGGGCGACCGGCAGTTGGCCGGAGGCGCTGGCCCACCTGGGCAAGCCCGAGGCCCGCGTGGAGGAGCTGACGCGCGGCTTCCGCGTGCCGCGCGCGGTCATCGCGTACGCCTCGCGGCTGCTCCCTTCATCGCGCCCGGCCTGGCGGAGGCCACGAGCGTCCGGGACTCGGCGGGTTCACTGATCATCCGCGAGGTGGCCTCCGACGGGGCCGGGGCGCCGGATGCGACCGGGGCGCCTGACGCGAGCGCGACCGGGGCGCCCGACGCGACCGGGGCGCCGGACGCGCTGACCGCCGCTGTCGTCCAGGCGTGCCGCGAGGCCCTGGGGCAGGAGGGCTCGATCGGCCTGATCGCCGCGGACGCCCGGATTCCGGAGCTGTCGGCGGCCCTGACCGCGGCGGGCCTGCCGCACCTCGCCCCGGGCACCGAGACCACCGCGGACGCACGCCTCACGCTGGTCCCGGCGACGCTCGCCAAGGGTCTGGAGTACGACTACGTGGTGCTGGACGAGCCCGCGGCGGTGGTGGCCGGGGAGCCGGACGAACGCACCGGCTGCGCCGCCTGTACGTGGCGCTGACCAGGGCCGTCTCGGGACTCACGGTCCTGCACGCCCGGCCGCTCCCGCGCAGTTGGCCTGACGCGGTACGCCTCGCGCGTCCCCTTCCGCCGGTCGGGCGGAAGGGACGCGCGGGCGTACGAGAAGGAGGCCGGAGGTCAGGCGACGGCGACGGACGCGTCGAGTTCCATGCGCCAGCGCCGTACCGCCTCCGCGTCCACGGGGTGTCCCACCCGGCGACCCGCGCCGCGCCGCCGATGTGGAACGCGTCGATCCCGGCCGCCCGCAGCTCGGGCAGGTGCTCAAGGCGCAGCCCGCCCCGACCATCAGCCGCGCCGTGTACCCGGGTTCGCCGGTCCGCGCCGCCTCCGCCACCAGCGTCGGCAGGCCGTCGTCGACACCCGCGCCGACCCGGCGGTCAGGTAGGTGTCCAGGCCCGGGAGCCCGGCGAGGTCGCGCCGCGCGCGGTCGCGGTCGGCGGCCCGGTCGATGGCCCGGTGGAAGGTCCAGCGGACATCGCCGTACGGCACGTCGAGCGCGTCGAGCACCGCGCCGACGGCGGCGAGGTCGGGCAGTCCGTCGGGGTGAGGAAGCCGAGTACGAACTCGTCGGCGCCCTCCGCCCGCAGCGCCGCCGCCCGCGCGCACAGCGCGTCGACCGCGGCGGCGCCGCCCGCGGCGAACCCGTCGGCGGCACGCAGCATGACGCGCGTAGGGATGGTGACGGCGGCGCGGACGGCGGCGAAGGTCTCCCGCGCGGGTGAGCCCGTCGGCGGCGATATCGGCGACCAGTTCGAGGCGGTCCGCCCCTCCGGCCTGCGCCGCGCTCGCATCGGCGGCGCCGAGAGCGATCACCTCAAGAATTGGTCTAGACATGTAGGACAGGGTGCCACACGACCGATCGTCGACGAAAGGACGCCTCGCCGCACCGCACGCCGCACCACAATGGGCCCATGTCCGCACACCCCGAGCCCTCCGACCACCCCGCGCCGGACGCCCCGGATCCGACCCCGGCCCTGGTCTCCCGCTGGACCGCCCTCCTCGACGGCACACTCGACCCCGCGTACGCCCACGCGCTGCTGGCCCGCTGGTCGGAACCGCAGCGCCGGTACCACACCACCACCCACCTCACCGACGTCCTGGACCGGATCGACGAGCTGGCACACCACGCGGCGGACCCGGACGCGGTACGGCTGGCGGGCTGGTTCCACGACGCGGTGTACCGGCCCGAGCGCTCGACCAACGAGGACCGCAGCGCCCGCCTGGCCGACCGCGCGCTGCGCGCGGCGGGCGTGGCACCGGACCGTACGGCCGAGGTGGTCCGGCTCGTCCTGCTGACCACCGACCACGACCCGGCCCCGGGCGACGCCAACGGCGAGGTGCTCTGCGACGCCGATCTGGCCGTCCTCGCCGGACCGCCCGCCGCCTACGCGGCGTACGCGGCGGCCGTCCGCCAGGAGTACGGCTTCGTCCCCGACGCCGCCTTCCGCGAGGGCCGCTCGGCGGTCCTGCGCCACCTGCTCGGCCTCCCCGCCTGTTCCACACCCCGGAAGGGACCGCACGCTGGGAGGACACGGCACGGCACAATCTGGCCACGGAGCTGGAGCTGCTCGGGGCCTAGGCCCAATGCCGTTGCGTTATTCATGATCTTGGTCAGATGCGCTCTCGCGGCACAGGGCGAGCCGTACCGGGTCAGTCCATCCAGGCGCATGAGCCCCGTCAGCCTTTATGGGCCCGTGAGCGCACGCCACTGGAACCAAGATCACCAGTAACGCAACGGCATTGGGCCTAGGCCCTGTCGTCCGGCGAACCGTGGCCCGGTCGGGTCGGCCGTAGGGCGCACGTCGTCAACCGTCAGCCGCCCAGTTTCCCCACCCGGGCCACCGACACCGCCGTCTTGGCGCACACCCAGTGCGGGTCGGGGCCGAGTTCCGGTTCCACCTCCAGGGCGTGCGGGTCGCCGCCGTGGCTGCACACCGGGCACAGCGGCCAGCGGCCGTACCGCTCCAGCAGCGCGTCCTGGACGTCCTGGGCCACCAGCCCGGCCACGTACGCGGCGCCTTCGGGCCACTGTTGCACCCACCAGCGGCGGTGCTCGATGGAGTCCTCGACGAGCGAGACGATGTCGGGCTGGGTGACGCGTCCGGCCGTGAGGTCGGCGAGGACCAGCGCCCGCGCCGCGTGCAGTGCCTGTTCCAACTCCATGCGTCCCATTGTCCCCAACCGCTCGTTTACGCGGGGTTGACGCTCACCCTGGCCGAAAATATCTTTCGTAGAGTGAGCAGCAAGCTGAAGGAAACTTTCATCCCGCCCGAAGCAGCCCCGCCCCTCCCGCAGCCCTCGCCGCCAAGGTCCGCACGCTGGGGCCCTCCATGACGCGCTCGATGCAGCGCGTCGCCGAGGCCGTCGCGGGCGATCCGGCCGGTGCGCCGCGCTCACCGTCACCGGTCTCGCCGAGCGGACCGGCACCAGTGAGGCGACCGTCGTCCGCACCTCGCGCCTCCTCGGCTATCCCGGCTACCGCGATCTGCGGCTCGCGCTCGCCGCGCTCGCCGCGCAGCAGGCGGCGGGCCGCGCTCCCGCCGTCACCGCGGACATCGCGGTCGACGACCCGATGGCCGAGGTCGTCACCAAGCTCGCGCAGGAGGAGCAGCAGTGTCTGGCGGACACCGCGGCCGGGCTGGACACCACCCAGCTCGAAGCGGCCGTCGCCGCGCTGGCCGCCGCCCGCCGCATCGACGTGTACGGCATAGGGGCCTCCAGCCTCGTCGGCCAGGACCTGGCGCAGAAGCTGCTGCGCATAGGGCTGATCGCGCACGCGCACTGCGACCCGCACCTGGCCGTCACCAACGCCGTGCAACTGCACACCGGCGACGTCGCGATCGCGATCACCCACTCCGGCCGGACGACGGACGTCATAGAACCGCTGCGGGTCGCGTTCGAGCACGGCGCGACGACCGTGGCGATCACCGGCCGTCCCGACGGCGAGGTCGCGCAGTACGCGGACTTCGTCCTCACCACCTCCACCGCCCGCGAGAGCGAGCTGCGCCCGGCGGCCATGTCCAGCAGGACCAGCCAACTGCTGGTGGTGGACTGCCTGTTCATCGGGGTCGCGCAGCGTACGTACGAGTCGGCGGCGCCCGCGCTGTCCGCCTCGTACGAGGCCCTCGCGCACCGCCGCGACCACCCCGCCCCACCCACCGCTGAAGCCCCACCCACCGCCGAAGCCCCGCACCTCCGACACCCCGCACCTCCGACGACGCTCCACGGACACTACGGAACGGAAAGAGCCGCTTCGCCATGACTCCCGCCGCCGACCGCGCACCGCTGCGCGAGCAGCTGGACACACTCACCACCGAGGCGTTCCGCCCCGAACTCGCCGACATCGACCGGCTCGACACGCTGGAGATCACCCGCGTCATGAACGGCGAGGACGCCGCCGTCCCGGCCGCCGTCGCCGGTCAGCTGCCGCGGATCGCCGCCGCCATCGACGCCGCCGCCGAACGCATGGCCCGCGGCGGCCGGTTGATCTACGCGGGCGCGGGCACCGCGGGACGCCTCGGCGTGCTGGACGCCAGCGAGTGCCCGCCGACCTTCAACACCTCCCCGGCCAGGTCATCGGGGTGATCGCGGGCGGGCCCTCCGCGATGGTGACGTCCGTGGAGGGCGCCGAGGACAGCGCCCGGCTGGCCGCCGACGACCTCGACGCACTGCACGTCACCGCCGACGACACGGTCGTCGGCGTCTCCGCCTCGGGCCGCACCCCGTACGCGATCGGCGCCGTCGAGCACGCCCGCCGCGCGGGCGCGCTCACCGTGGGCCTGTCGTGCAACGCGGGCTCCGCGCTGGCCGCCGCCGCCGAGCACGGCATCGAGGTGGTCGTCGGTCCCGAACTGCTCACCGGGTCCACCCGGTTGAAGGCGGGCACGGCCCAGAAGCTGGTGCTCAACATGATCTCGACCATCACCATGATCCGGCTCGGCAAGACCTACGGGAACCTGATGGTCGACGTCCGCGCCTCCAACGACAAGCTGCGCGCCCGCTCCCGGCGGATCGTCTTCCTCGCCACGGGCGCCCCGGAGGAGCGGATCGAGCAGGCGCTCGCGGCGACCGACGGCGAGGTGAAGAACGCGATCCTGACGATCCTCGGCGAGGTCGACGCGCCCACGGCGGCCCGGCTGCTCACCGACTCCCGCGGCCATCTGCGCGCCGCGCTCACCGCCGCCGGACACCCCTGACACGCACGCCCGAGACGTACGCCCGCCACGTACGCCCGAGACGTACGCCCGTCACGTCCGCCACGGCGCGGGGCGCCGGAAACGCCGAGGGCGGCACCCCGTGCAGGGTGCCGCCCTCGGTCTCGTGCAGCGCGCGAGCGACCGCCGATCCGCGAACGGATCAGAAGTCCATGTCGCCGCCGGGCATCCCGCCACCGGCGGGGCCACCGGCCGCGGCCTTCTCGGGCTTGTCGGCGATGACGGCCTCGGTGGTGAGGAACAGCGCGGCGATCGACGCGGCGTTCTGGAGCGCGGAACGCGTCACCTTGGCCGGGTCGATGATGCCCTCGGAGATCAGGTCGACGTACTCACCGGTGGCGGCGTTGAGGCCGTGACCCGGGTGAGGTTGCGGACCTTCTCCACCACGACGCCGCCCTCAAGACCGGCGTTGACGGCGATCTGCTTCAGCGGAGCCTCCAGGGCCAGGCGCACGGCCTGGGCACCGGTGGCCTCGTCGCCGTCCAGCTCCAGCTTCTCGAAGACCGAGACGGCCTGGAGCAGGGCCACGCCACCACCGGCGACGATGCCCTCCTCGACGGCGGCCTTGGCGTTGCGCACCGCGTCCTCGATGCGGTGCTTGCGCTCCTTCAGCTCGACCTCGGTCGCGGCACCGGCCTTGATGACGGCCACGCCGCCGGCCAGCTTCGCCAGGCGCTCCTGGAGCTTCGCGGTCGTAGTCCGAGTCCGAGTTCTCGATCTCGGCGCGGATCTGGTTCACGCGGCCCTGCACGTTCTCCGCGTCACCGCCACCGTCCACGATGGTGGTCTCGTCCTTGGTGATGACGACCTTGCGGGCGGAGCCGAGCAGGTCCAGGCCCGCGTTCTCCAGCTTGAGGCCGACCTCCTCGGAGATGACGGTGCCACCGGTGAGGATGGCGATGTCACCGAGCATGGCCTTGCGGCGGTCGCCGAAGCCCGGGGCCTTGACGGCGGCGGACTTGAAGGTGCCGCGGATCTTGTTGACGACCAGGGTCGCCAGGGCCTCGCCCTCGATGTCCTCCGCGATGATCAGCAGCGGCTTGCCCGACTGCATGACCTTCTCCAGCAGCGGAAGGAGGTCCTTCACGTTGGAGATCTTGGAGTTGACGATCAGGATGTACGGGTCGTCGAAGGACGCCTCGCCGCGCTCCAGGTCGGTGGCGAAGTACGCCGACACGAAGCCCTTGTCGAAGCGCATGCCCTCGGTGAGCTCAAGCTCAAGGCCGAAGGTCTGCGACTCCTCGACGGTGATGACGCCTTCCTTGCCGACCTTGTCCATCGCCTCGGCGATCAGCTCGCCGATCTGCGGGTCCGCGGCGGAGATGGAGGCGGTGGAGGCGATCTGCTCCTTGGTCTCCACGTCCTTGGCCTGCTCCAGCAGCGCACCGGAGACGGCCTCGACGGCCTTCTCGATGCCGCGCTTGAGGGCCATCGGGTTGGCGCCCGCGGCGACGTTCCGCAGCCCCTCCTTGACCAGGGCCTGGGCGAGGACGGTCGCGGTCGTCGTGCCGTCACCGGCGACGTCGTCCGTCTTCTTGGCGACCTCCTTGACCAGCTCGGCGCCGATCTTCTCGTAGGCGTCCTCCAGCTCGATCTCCTTGGCGATGGAAACACCGTCGTTGGTGATCGTGGGGCGCCCACTTCTTCTCAAGGACGACGTTCCGGCCCTTGGGCCCGAGGGTGACCTTGACGGCGTCGGCGAGCTGGTTCATCCCACGTTCGAGGCCGCGCCGAGCCTCCTCGTCGAACGCGATGATCTTGGCCATGTGAAGTGGTCCTCCCAGGACTGGGGTCCCCCGAACGGAGTCTGGGGAGGTGGTTTGCTCCGGACCGCGCTGGTGCCCGCGACGGACGGCCTGCCTGCCGTGCGGTTCCTTTCCCCACCCGGCCTGCGGGCCTCACCGACCCGGTCCTTCTGTCACTCTCACACGGAGAGTGCTAACGCCCATACTAGCACTCGACCCCCGAGAGTGCAAGCGGGCCGAAGGCCCCTCGGTTGAGGGCGGTGGCGGGAGACGGGCGGGAGCAAGCGGGCCGAAGGCCCTCGGCTGAGGGCGGTGGTGGGAGACGGGCGGGAGCAAGCGGGCCGAAGGCCCTCGACTTGGGGATGACGGCCGCGCGTGGACACGAAGGGCCCGCGCCCCTCAGGGAGGTGCGGGCCCCTCGTACGCTGCAAGCGGTCTACGTCTCGGCGATTCAGGCCGACACACGGACCATGTCCGCCTGCGGCCCCTTCTGACCCTGCGAGATCTCGAACTCCACTCGCTGGCCTTCCTCAAGGGTGCGGTAACCGTCCATCTGGATCGCGCTGTAGTGGACGAACACGTCCGCACCACCGTCGACCGCGATGAAGCCGTACCCCTTCTCCGCGTTGAACCACTTGACGGTGCCCTGAGCCATTCCTAACTCCCCTATTGCTGGCCCTTGCGCAGGACCGCACTCCGCGGACCCGGTCAGACCTCACCCCCGGTCGCGGGGTGTGCGCCGAACGCGTCGACCGCCGCTGAATGTATCTGTCCAACTGCCCTCTGCAACAGGTCAATCGGACGAGAATTCTTGGCGGCGTCGAACGGTAATAAGTGAAGAATTGGTGTGAGTCCGGGGCAAGTCGGGCCGGACATAAAGGGCAAATCGCAGCAAAAGCGCACACAGTTTACGCACAACTTGACGAATTCTGATGCGCTGACCGCGAGAGCGCGAAAGGCGAATGCTCAACTGTATCGCGCTTCCGACATGGAATCGCCCCGTCCGCTTTCGCGTGACGGGGCGATTCCGCTGTACGGAGCGGGTGCGCGGGCCGAAAAGGTCAGCAGCCGCCGGCGACCGCGGGGATGATCGAGACGCCAGCGCCGTCCGGGGTCGCGGTGTCCAGTCCGTCCGCGAAGCGCACATCGTCGTCATTGACATAGACATTGACGAAGCGCCGCAGCTTGCCCTGGTCGTCCAGCACGCGCGCGGCGATGCCCGTGTGGTTCTTCTCCAGATCGGTGAGGACCTCGGCGAGGGTCGTCCCTCGGCGCTCACCTCGGCCTGGCCGCCGGTGTAGGTGCGGAGGATGGTGGGGATGCGGACGTTGACGCTCATGCGAGGCCAGCCTCTCGGAACGAGTCAAGGGTGGGGCGGATGGTCGCGGTCGGGCCCGTCGTCGGGGACACCGCGTCCAGGGTCTTCAGGCCGTCGCCGGTGTTGAGCACGACGGTGGTCAGGGTGGGGTCGAGCAGGCCGCTGTCGATCAGCTTCTTCGTCACCCCGAGCGTGACGCCGCCCGCGGTCTCGGCGAAGATCCCTCGGTCCTGGCGAGCAGCTTGATCGCGTCCACGACCTGCGGGTCGGTCACGTCCTCCACGGCCCCGCCGGTGCGGCGCACGATGTCCAGCACGTACGGGCCGTCGGCCGGGTTGCCGATGGCGAGCGACTTGGCGATGGTGTCCGGCTTCTGCGGGCGGACCACGTCGTGCCCGGCCTTGTAGGCGGTGGAGACCGGGGAGCACCCTCGGCCTGCGCGCCGAAGATCTTGTACGGGCGGTCCTCGACGAGCCCGAGCGCGATCAGCTCCTTCAGACCCTTGTCGATCTTCGTGAGCTGGGAGCCCGAGGCGATCGGGATGACCAGCTGGTCCGGCAGCCGCCAGCCGAGCTGCTCACAGATCTCGTACGCCAGGGTCTTGGAGCCCTCGGCGTAGTACGGGCGGAGGTTGACGTTGACGAAGCCCCAGCCCTCACCGGCCGGGTCCCCGATCAGCTCGCTACAGAAGCGGTTGACGTCGTCGTACGTGCCCTCGATGGCGACGACCTCGCCGCCGTACACCGCCGCCATCACGACCTTGCCCTGCTCCAGGTCGTGCGGGATGAACACGCACGAGCGGAAGCCCGCGCGGGCGGCGGCGGCGCCCACCGCGCCGGCCAGGTTCCCGGTGGAGGAGCAGGACAGCGTGGTGAAGCCGAAGGCGCGCGCGGCCTCGACGGCCTGGCGACGACGCGGTCCTTGAAGGAGTGGGTGGGGTTGCCGGAGTCGTCCTTGACGTGGAGTTCGCCGGTGACGCCCAGCTCGCGGGCGAGGTTGCGGGCCCGCACCAGCTTGGTCATGCCCGGGTTGATGTTCGGCTTGGTGGCCACGTCCGCGGGGACGGGCAGCAGCGGCGCGTAGCGCCAGATGTTCTGCGGCCCTGCCTCGATCCGCGCGCGCAGGGCCTCGGGTCGCCGCTCGGCAGGTCGTACGCCACTTCGAGCGGCCCGAAACACAGCTCGCACGCGAAGATCGGGCCCAGCGGAAGCGCTCGCCGCACTCGCGGCAGGAGAGCGCCACGGCCGGACCGAGTGCGACGGAGGGGAGGTGTCTTGTACAGCTTGCACAGCCATGCAGGCGAGGCCCTTTCTCCTCATCTTCCCTGCGACGCGTCTCGCCACAGGCCGGATTTGGCACCTTCCCCACCGGATGCCCGCGTGGCACACGCGGACCGGCGGAAGGGTTGCCGGGGCTTCAACGGGCCGTTCCTCTGCCCCTCTGGATGAGCGGTATGGCGCCGGGTCCATGGACCCGGGCGTTTATGGGCTGTGTGACCCCGACATACGACGGCCACTCGCCTTGTTCAAGACTGTAACCGAAGGCCCGGCAGGTTGAGACAGGGTCCGAACCGCGAGACGGACCCCGGTCGCGGCCCCGGTCGCCCACGACCGACCACAAGGAGAGGTGCGGCGCGTGCTGGACGAGGTGGAGCGCTGGCTGCGGCGGCGGTCGTGGAACGCCGCCGACCGACCGCTCGATCGGCTGCTGGCGGCCAAGCGCGCCCAGGGCACCACGGTCAGCGTGGTGCTGCCCGCCCTGAACGAGGAGGCGACGGTCGGCGCCATCGTCGCCGTGGTCCGCGCCGAGCTGATGAGCGAGGCGATGCCGCTCGTCGACGAGCTGGTGGTGCTGGACTCCGGGTCCACGGACCGTACCGCCGAGGTCGCCGCCGCGGCGGCGCGCGCGTGGTGCACCGCGACGCGGTGCTGCCCCGGCTGCCCGCGCTGCCCGGCAAGGGCGAGGTGCTGTGGCGGTCGCTGCTGGCCACGCGCGGCGAGATCGTCTGCTTCGTCGACGCCGACCTGCGGGAGTTCCGGTCCGCGTTCGTCTCCGGCATCCTCGGCCCGCTGCTGACCGAGCCGGACGTCCAGCTGGTCAAGGGCATGTACGACCGGCCGCTGGGCGACAGCGCGGGGCAGGGCGGGCGCGTCACCGAACTCGTCGCGCGCCCCTGCTGAACCTGCACTGGCCGCTGCTGGCCGGGTTCGTGCAGCCGCTCGGCGGGGAGTACGCGGCCCGCCGCTCCCTGCTGGAGCGGCTGCCCTTCCCCGTCGGCTACGGCGTGGAGCTGGGCCTGCTCATCGACTCCCTGCACACCGTCGGGCTGGACGCGCTCGCGCAGGTGGACCTCGGCGTGCGCCTCCACCGCCACCAGGACGGGCAGGCCCTGGGGCGGATGGCCGCGGCCATCTACCGCACCGCGCAACTGCGGCTGGCCCGCGGCCACCTGGTGCGCCCGCGGCTGACCCAGTTCGACCGGGTGGGGACGGCTTCGTACCACGCACGGTCGAGGTGGACGCCGAGGAGCGCCCGCCGATGGCGGAGATCCCGGAGTACGCGGAGCGGCCCGCGGCCTGACCGTCCGGGGCCGCACACACGTTTGCGCGGCACACCGCGTGGCTAGGCTCGCGGCATGGCCTTTGAGCACAGCGCGCAGGTCCTCGTCGCCTCCAACCGCGGCCCGGTCTCGTACACGCTGACCGAGGACGGTTCCCTGACCGCCAGGCGCGGCGGCGGCGGGTCGTCTCGGGCTCAGCGCCATCGGCCCCGACGCGGGCGCGGTGTGGGTGTGCGCGGCGCTGGGCGACGGCGACCGGGAGGCCGCCCGGCGCGCCGGGGACGGCCCGCTGGACCCGGAGGAGACCGGCGGCCAGCGGGTGCGGATGCTCGACATCGACCCGGAGGTGTTCGCCGCCGCGTACAACGGCGTCGCCAACTCGGTGCTGTGGTTCGTGCACCACCTGATCTACCAGACGCCGCTGGAGCCGGTCTTCGACGCCGGTTTCCGCGCCCAGTGGGCCGCGTACGAGGCGTACAACGAGGCGTTCGCCGACGCCCTCGCCGCGGAGGCCGCCGACGGCGCGGCCGTCCTGGTGCAGGACTACCACCTCGCGCTGGTCCCCGGGCTGCTCCGGGCCCGCCGCCCCGACCTGCGGATCGGCCACTTCGCACACCCCTGGGCGCCGCCGGACTACTTCCGGCTGCTGCCGGACGACGTCGCGGAGGCCGTGCTGCGCGGCATCCTCGGCGGCGACCGCGCGGGTTCCTCACCGAGCGGTGGGCGGCGGCGTTCGCGGACTGCTGCGCGGCGGTGCTGGGCGCGGAGGTGGTGCGCGACGGCGAGGGCTCGCGGTCGTCCACGAGGGCCGCACCACGCGGCTGGGCGTGCACGGTCTGGGCGCGGACGCGGACTTCCTGCGCGAGCGGTCGCGCGCCGCCGACGTCGACGAGCGGCTGGCCGAGCTGCGCGAGCAGATCGGGCCGGACCGCCGGACGATCGTGCGGGTGGACCGCACGGAGCTGTCCAAGAACATCGTGCGCGGACTGCTCGCCTACCGGCGGCTGCTGGAGACCCGCCCCGAGTGGCACGGGCGCGTCGTGCACATCGCCTTCGCCTACCCTCCCGGCAGGACCTGGCCGTCTACCGCGACTACACCGACCAGGTGCGGCGGGTCGCCGACGCGATCAACGAGGCGTACGGAACGGACGGTTGGCAGCCCGTCGCGCTGCACGTGAAGGACGACTTCGCGCGCTCCCTCGCCGCCTACCGGCTCGCCGACGTGGCCCTGGTCAACCCGATCCGCGACGGCATGAACCTGGTCGCCAAGGAGGTGCCGGTCGTCTCCGAGAAGGGCGTCGCGCTGGTGCTCTCGCGGGAGGCCGGGGCGTACGCGGAGCTGGGCGCGGACGCGGTGGTGGTGAACCCGTACGACGTGGAGGCCACCGCGCGGGCGCTGCACG
Source organism: Streptomyces sp. M19 (assembly GCA_038070365.1). Taxonomy (GTDB): domain Bacteria; phylum Actinomycetota; class Actinomycetes; order Streptomycetales; family Streptomycetaceae; genus Streptomyces. Next base: position 3,934,010 of record JAMYWE010000001.1, read on the forward strand.
AGGCGCTGGTCATGCCGGACGAGGAGCGGGCCGAGCGCAGCAAGCGGCTGGCCGCGGCGGCGACCGCGCTGCCGCCCGCGCAGTGGTTCCTGGGACAGCTGCGGGCGCTGGACGCGTAATCCCGGGGCCGTTCGGTCCGGCCGGTCAGGACACCGCGTCGGCCAGCGACTCCAGCAGCGCGACGACGCCCGCCGGACCCTGGACCACCAGGTCGGCGCGGGCGGCCAGTTCCGTGACCTCGCGGCTGCCGCTGCACACCAGCGTCCCGGACACCCCGGCCGCCTCGTCGGTGCGCAGCCGCTCCACGGCCGCGAAGGCGGCGAGGTCGCCGAGGTCGTCGCCCGCGTACAGCACCGACGTCGCGCCGGTGTCGCGTACGTACGAGGTGAGGGCGACGCCCTTGTCCATGCCGGGCGGGCGCAGCTCCAGCACCAGGCGGCCGGGTTCGACGATCAGGCCGTGCCGCTCGGCGAGCCGGGCCAGCGGTTCCCGCAGCGTCTCGAAGGTGCCCTGCGGGTCCTCGGCCCGGCGGGTGTGCACGGCCAGCGCGCGGCCCTTGTCCTCGGTCCAGGTGCCGTGGGAGGCACCGTGCTCGGCGAGGACGGCGGGGAGTTCGGCCTGCGCGGCGGCGACGCCGGGCGGCGGCGCGGGCGCGCACGGTGCCGTCGGCGGCATCCCAGCGCTCCGCGCCGTACTGGCCGAGGACCACCAGCCGCTCCAGGCCGGGGACACCGGCGAAGCCGCCGTACGCCACGGCGACCTCGGCGGGCGGCCGGTGAGCACCACGACGGAGCCCAGCCGGGTGCCAGCCGGGCGAGCGCGGCCACGGCGCCGGGTGGGCCCGCGCCTGCTCGGGGTCGGGGACGATGTCGGCCAGCGTGCCGTCGAAGTCGACGGCGACGACGGCCCGTTCGGGGCGCTCGGCCAGTGCGGCGAGCCCTTCGCGGCCGGCGGCGGTGGCGGGTTCGGGGAGTCGGTGGCTGCCCATACCGCGACCCTACCGGCGGGCCGCGGCACCCGCGACGGGCCCGGCGCCGGGCGACGGCCGCTGCCCGGGCGGCGCGCGAGGCGCGCGGCGGTCAGCGGCGCTCGCGGCGGGCGGCGCGCACGTCGCGCAGGCGGCGGACGGTCACCGGGTCGTGCTCCAGGGCACGGGCGTCGTCGAGCAGGGCGTTGAGGAGCTGGTAGTAGCGGGTGGGCGTGATGCCGAGCCGCTCTCTGATGGCGCGCTCCTGGGGCCGGGCCCGACCATCCGCGCGCCTCGATGGCGAGCAGGTCCCGGTCGCGGTCGGAGAGCCCGGCGGCGGACGGCCCGTCGGAGCCATCAGAGCCGTCGGAGCCATCAGAGCCGTCGGCGGGCGGGGTTCCTCGGTCATGTCGTTCAGCCTGCCCCGCGCCGGGGCTAGCGCCCTCCGTCTCCAGGGTGTCCGCCTCGCGCTGGAGTTCGCCGAGGACGCCCGCCGGGTCGCCGCCCTTCACGACGGACTTGCCGATGCGGTCCTTCAGCCGCTGGCTGATGGTGGCCCAGGAGGTCTTGTCGGAGGGGTAGAACTCGGCGGTGTCGATCTGGTCGATGAACTTCCACAGCCGCTTGTACTCGCTGTCGTCGCGCATCGCCTGGGAGGCGACCGTGGTCACCGGCAGCAGGTCGTACTGGGTGGTGAAGTCCAGCATGTTCTGCTTGGTGAAGACGTAGTCCAGGAAGGCGCCGATCTGGCGGCGGTTGCCGTTCTCGTTGAACGCCATGATCCAGTCGGCGACGCCCATGGTGGCCTTGGCGGTCCCCTCGGCGCCGGGCAGCGCGGCGGTGCCGTAGTCGATGCCGTGGCCGCTGGCCTGCCGCATCAGGGTGGGGTGGCCGTTGAGCATGCCGACGTCGCCGCGGATGAAGGCGTCGAAGACGTCCTGGCGGTTGGTGCGCGCGGGGCGTCGGAACCGGTGAGACCGGGGACGACGAGGTCGTCGCGGAGCCACTCGAACGCCTTGATGTTCTCCGGGGAGTCGAGGGTGTAGCTGCCGTTGGAGTCGGTGATGCCGCCGCCCGCGCTGAGCATCCACATCATCGACTCGGCCTGCGACTCCTCGGGGCCGAGGGGCAGTCCATAGGGGATCTTGACCCCGGCGTCCTTGAGTTTGGCGGCCGCGTCCTTCAACTCGTCCCAGCTCTCGGCGCCCCGGTGACCCCCGCCTGGTCGAAGAGCTTCTTGTTGTAGAAGAGCCGCCGGGAACTGGCGACGAAGGGCATGCCGTACGGAATGCGCTGCACCTCGCCCGCGCGCGCGATGGAGGTGATGAAGGCGGCCTGGGTGGGGATGCTGAGGAGTTCGTCGGCGCGGTAGAGCCTGCCCGCCGCGGCGTAGTCGGCGTAGGCGCCGATCTGCGCGATGTCGGGGCCTTGCCGGCCTTGACCATGGCGGCGACCCTCTTGTCGACCTCGGTCCAGGGAAAGACGTTCACGTCGACGGTGATGTCGCCGTGCTGGGCCTCGAAGGAACGGGCGACCTTGTTCCAGAACTTCTGGGAGCCGTTGGCGGCGCTGTCGCCGTAGTCGGCGGCCACGAGCCTGAGGGTGACGTGCTTCGAACCGCTGTCGCTCCCGCAAGCGGCCAGGGCGGGCGCCATCGCCGCCGTCGCGGCGGTCGCCGCCGTCAGACCCAAGAATCGCCGCCGTTGCACCGCTGCTTCCCACCCTCGTGGTCGACTGGCCCCGGAATCGGTCTTCCGGGGATCGAGCGAGTCTCCCCGCCCACCCTTCCATGGTCTACTCCACGCCCGTATCGCTTCGGTATCGGGCCGCAGGGCGCCCGCCCCGGGTCGCCGTCCATGTCAGAGGCGGTGGAGGCGGGCCGCCAGGGCCGGTCCCGCGCGCCCTACGCCCGCGCCGATCAGGGTAGTTGTACCCGTCCGGTACCCGGCCTCCGGGCCCCGCCGCGGGCCCGCGCGGGCACCCGCCGGGAGGCGTACGGACCGGGGAGGGGCCGGAGGGACACCGCTGTGAGTTCGGCCACGGGGTCCGCCGATACGTCACGGTGCGCGCCCGGTCGGCGACACCGCTGCGGTGAATGGACTAGACCTCTCACGGGGATCGCGCGAGACTGTTCCCCGTGAGACACGTCATCGCCCTCGATGTGGGCGGCACCGGAATGAAAGCCGCCCTGGTGGGGCGGACGGCACGCTGCTCCACGAGGCGAGACGCCCCACGGAGCGGGAGCGGGCGCGGAGGCCGTCGTCGCGTCCATCCTCGACTTCGCGGAGGAGTTGCGCACGCTCGGCACAAAACGTTTCGGCACCTCCGCGGTCGCCGCCGGGTCGCCGTCCCCGGGTGCTCGACGCCGAGCGCGGCGTGGCCGTGTTCGCCGCCAACCTCGGCTGGCGCGACGTCCCGCTGCGCGCCCTGCTGTCCGAGCGGCTGACCGGGCTGCCGGTCGCCCTCGGCCACGACGTACGCGTCGGCGGCCTCGCCGAGGGCCGGATCGGCGCGGGCGAGGGCACCGACCGCTTCCTGTACGTCGCGCTCGGCACCGGCATCGCGGGCGCCATCGGCATCGAGGGCGCGTCGACCCGGCGCGCACGGCTCGTCCGGCGAGATCGGCCACATCGTCGTGCGGCCCGGCGGCCCGCCCTGCGGCTGCGGGCAGGCGGGGTGTCTGGAGCGGCTGGCCTCCGCGTCCGCCGTCGGGGAGGCGTGGGCCGCGGCCAGCGGCGACCCGTCCGCCACCGCCGCCGACTGCGCGAAGGCCGTCGACTCCGGCGACCCGCGGGCCGTCGCCGTCTGGCACGAGGCCGTCGGCGCGCTCGCCGACGGCCTGGTCATCGGCATCACCCTGCTCGACCCCGGGTGCTGATCGTCGGCGGCGGGCTGGCCGAGGCGGGCGACACGCTCTTCACGCCGCTGCGCGCGGCGGTCACCGAACGGGTCACGTTCCAGCAGCTTCCCACATCGTTCCGGCGGCCCTCGGGGACTTCGCCGGCTGCCTGGGCGCGGGTCTGCTCGCCTGGGATCTTCTCTCCACGGAGGTAACCACCTGATGGTCCAGCAAAGGGTTCTCACCGGCGCGCGGGTGGTCCTGCCGACCGGCGTGGTCGACGACGGACGGGTGGCGGTCGAGGACGGCCGCCTCGCCGAGGCACCCGGCCGGGACGCGACGGCCGTGGACCTGTCCGGGCACTGGATCGTCCCCGGCTTCGTCGACATGCACGTCCACGGCGGCGGCGGGCGTCGTTCTCCGCGGGCACCGCCGAGGAGGCCCTCACCGTCGCCCGTACGCACCGGCTGCACGGCACCACGACGATGCTCGCCTCCACCGTCACCGGCGACCTGGACGACCTCGCCCGGCAGGCCGCGGCGCTCTCCGAACTCGTCGAACAGGGCGACCTGGCGGGCCTGCACTTCGAGGGCCCGTTCATCTCCCGCACCGCTGCGGCGCCCACCAGCCGTCGCTGCTGCGCGACCCGACCCGGCCGACGTGCGCAAGCTGGTGGACGCGGCGCGCGGCACCGCCCGGATGATGACCCTGGCCCCGAACTGCCCGGCGGCCTGGACTCGGTACGGCTGCTCGCCGACAGCGGCGTCATCGCGGCGGTGGGCCACACCGACTCCACGTACGAGGCGACCCGGGAGGCCGTGGACGCGGGCGCCACCGTGGCCACCCACCTGTTCAACGCCATGCCGTCGCTGCTGCACCGGGAGCCGGGGCCGATCGCGGCGCTGCTGGAGGACGAGCGGGTCACCGTCGAGCTGATCAACGACGGCACCCACCTGCACCCCGCAGTACTGGAACTCGCCTTCGCCCGCGCGGGCGCGGACCGGGTCGCCTTCATCACCGACGCCATGGGCGCGGCCGGGATGAACGACGGGATCTACCCGCTCGGCCCGATGCGCGTGGAGGTCAAGGACGGGGTCGCGCGGATCACCGGCGGCCCGACGGCCGGTTCCATCGCGGGCTCCACCCTCACCCTGGACCAGGCGTTCCGGCGCGCGGTGACGGTCGACCGGCTGCCCGTCGAGGACGCCGTACGGGCCCTGTCCACCACGCCCGCGCGCCTGATCGGGCTAAGCGACCGGGTCGGCTCGCTGGAGCCGGGCAAGGACGCGGATCTGGTCGTCCTGGACGAGGACTTCCGGCTGGCCGGGGTGATGCGGCGCGGGAATGGGTGGTTGAACCCGGATGAACCCGAAGTAGGCTCGAAAACGGCGGCGTTGCGTGGAAGACGGTTTCCGCGAAGGGCTGGGCCGACCGCCGCCGTTTTGGCATGATCGCTCGCGCAGAACGCGCTCCACCCGGGGGCGCGGGAGAATCGACACCGTCGGCACACGTCGGCCCGCGAGAGGGATGCCAGGGTGATCCTCACGGTCACGCTCAACGCCGCCCTCGACATCACCTACCGGGTGCCACGGCTGCGCCCGCACGCCCGCACCGGATCGAGGACGTCCGGGAGGCGCCCGGCGGCAAGGGACTGAACGTGGCACGGGTGCTGTCCGCCCTCGGCCACGACACCGTCGTGACCGGCTTCGCCGGGGCTCGACCGGGGAGACGCTGCGCGAACTGCTCGCCGCGCACGCCGAGTCCACGCCGGGCGTCGCCGTCCGGGACGCGCTGGTGGACATCGCGGGCACCACCCGACGCACCATCGGCGTCGTCGACACCAGCACCGGCGACACCACCCAGCTCAACGAGCCGGGCCCGGCGGTCTCGGCCGCCGAGTGGGCCGCCTTCACCGACGCCTACGCGCTCCACCTGCGCGAGGCGGCGGCGGTGGCCCTGTGCGGCAGCCTGCCGCCCGGCGTCCCGGTGGGCTCGTACGCGCAGCTGATCCGCGACGCGCACGCCGCGGACGTCCCGGTCCTGCTGGACACCAGCGGCGAACCGCTGCGCCGCGGCATCGCCGCCCGCCCCGACGTCGTCAAGCCCAACGCGGACGAGCTGGCCGGGCTGACCGGGTCCACGGAGCCGCTGCGCCGCGCGCGACGCCCGCCGCCGCGGCGCCCACGCCGTGGCCGCCTCGCTCGGCCCTGACGGCATGTTCGCGGTCACGGCCGAGGGCGCCTGGCGCGCCGCCCGCCCGCAGGCTGTCGGGCAACCCGACAGGCGCCGGTGACTCCGCGGTGGCGGGGCTGCTGTCCGGCCTCGTCGAGGGCTGCCCTGGCCGCGGCGGCTGGCCCGCGCGGTGGCGCTGTCGGCCGCGACGGTACGGGCCGCCGGGGCCGGGGAGTTCGACCGCGAGGTCTACACGGACCTGCTGGAGCGGGTCGAGGTCACCGAGCACCCGTGGGCGGCCTGAGCCGCCGCCCACCCGGCCCCGGGTACGCCGTGGGCGTCAGCCCTTCTTCAGCCAGAACTGGTCGAGGTTGACGTCGCACTTGTTGCCGTCCTCGCAGGACACCTTCACCGTGTTGGTGCCCCGGTGAGGTCGACGTTGGCGTAGGTGTACGTCCAGCCCTTGTCCCACTGGCCCTTCTCGGCCCCGCGAAGTTCTTCATGTTGAGCGGGCGGTCGGCCTTCTTGCCGTTGACCGTGAGCGTCAGGTCCGCGTCCTCGCCGGGCACGCCGTAGCGGACGTAGAGCAGGTACCCGCCCTTGGCGTCCACGTCCACCGTCCACGTGGCGGAGGCGCCGGGCTTGTTGATGCCCGCGACGTACGTGCCGCCCTTGCCCTTGGCGCCGGAGACGTCGGTCGCGGTGGTCGTGCCGCCGTCCAGCCGCATGCTGGCCGCGTCCTCCTGGGCAGCTTCGGGTCGCCGCTCTTGGTCGGCCCGGAGTCTCGCTGGGCGAGACGCTGCTCGCCGCGGTGGGCTGCTTGTCGTCGCCGTCGGCCTTGTTCTTGTCGTCGCCGTTGGTGATCATCGCGACGCCGATGCCGACGAGCACCACCGCGACGACGGCGAGGGCGCCGATCAGCAGGGCCCGGCTGTTGGTCCGCCGCCCGGCCGCCGCGCCCGCCCCTGGGGGCGGTGGCGGGATCCTGGGGCTGCTGGCGCGGGGCCCCGCCCGGCAGGGTCTCGGGGCCGCGTAGTGGGCGCTCTGCTGCCCGTACGGCTGCTGCTGGGGCTGCTGGCCGTACGCCTGCTGGCCGTACGCCTGCTGCCCGTACGTCTGCTGGCCGCCGTAGGTGCGCTCGCCGACCGCGCGAACGTGGTTGTACGAGGTGCGGGGCACGCCCGGCTGGTGCGGGGTGCCGGGACCGGGATAGCCGTAGCCACCGGTGCGGGGCGCGGCCCCTGACCCGGCTGGGAGGACTGCTCGCCGTCGCCCTCCGAGCGGTACAGATAGGCGAACGGGTCGTCGTTCTCCGGTGTGCCCGAGCCGTTGTCGCCGGCCGTCATCCCTCTCGTCACTCCCCTGTACTCATGGCCATAGGCATCGGCGCAGCCTACCCCGATCGGGGAACGCCGGGTGACGCGTGGACCGCGCCCGGCCGTCGTGCCGGTGGCTATCCGGCGCGCCGCCGCTCCTTGCGGGAGCGCTTCTCCACGTACATGCGCTGGTCAGCGGAGTGCAGCACGTCCTCGGCCGGAACGCCGCAGCTCGCCCACCCGATTCCGAAGCTGGCGCCCACCCGCACCGCCCGGCCGTCGACCCGGATCGGCGGCAGGATCGCGTTCCGCAGCCGGACCGCGAGATCGGCGGCGTCCGCCCGGCCGAGCCCGTCGGCGAGCACCACGAACTCGTCGCCGCCGAGCCGGGCCACGGTGTCCCCGTCCCGCACCCCGCTGGTCAGCCGCCGGGCCACCTCGATCAGCACCGCGTCGCCCGTGTGGTGGCCGAACCGGTCGTTGATCGACTTGAAGCCGTCGAGGTCGCAGAAGAGCACGGCCAGCCCCTTGTGGCCGTCGTCCACGTCGGAGTCCTCGTCGGGCGCCGTCACGTGCGTGTGGGCGTCGAAGCCGGAGGTGGCCGACGCCATCGAGGGCTGGTACGTGTCGAAGCCGTACCCCTGGTCGTGGATGATCTGCGGGACGGCCTCCAGCCCGGCGCCGTCCGCGTACATCCCGTACTCCGGACCCGGCAGCTGGTCGCAGAGGCGGGCGGCGAGCCGGGTGCGCAGCTCCGCCGCGTTCGGCAGGCCGGTGAGCGAGTCGTGGCTGGCGCGGTGCGCCAGTTGCAGCTCGTGCCGCTTGCGGTCCTCGATGTCCTCGACGTGGGTGAGCAGGAACCGCGGGCCGTCGGCGGCGTCGGCCACCACCGAGTTCCGCAGGCTGACCCAGACGTGGCTGCCGTCCCGGCGGGCCAGCCGCAGCTCGGCCCGGCCGCCCTCGGCCGAGGTGCGCATCAGGGTCCCGATGTCCTCGGGTGCACCAGGTCGGAGAACGAACAGCGGCGCAGCGCGGACGCCTGGCGGCCCAGCAACCGGCACAGCGCGTCGTTCGTCCGCAGCAGCCGGCCGTGCTGGTCGCCGCCCACCTCGGCGATGGCCATGCCGCTCGGCGCGTACTCGAACGCCTGCCGGAAGCTCTCCTCGCTGGCCCGCAGCGCCTGCCCTCGCGCTCCAGGCGGACCAGGGCGCGCTGCATGTTGGCGCGCAGCCGGGCGTTGCCTATGGCTATGGCGGCGTGGAACGCGTACGTCTGGAGGGCCTCACGCCCCACGCCCGGGGCGGCGCCCGTTGCGCGGGACGTCGACGGATATGACGCCGATCAGCTCGCCGCCGGACGCGCCCGCCGCGTACATCGGCGCGAACAGGCGGTCCATGGGGTGCCACTCGTCGGCGAACCGGGGCTCCGGCCCCGTGCTGTGCCACTGCGGCACGTCGTCGTCATCGAGGATCCAGCCCTCGGTATACGGAATGAACCGCAGGTCGCCCCAGCGGTCGCCCATCGAAGGCGGCGCTCCCACGAGGCCCGCGAGCCGACCCGGCCCGCCATCAGCGCCTCGGCCCCGGCGCTGCCCGCCACCGCGGCCACCACCAGGTCGCCGTCCGGGCGGACCAGGTTGACGGCCGCCAGCTCGTACCCGAGACCGGCTATGACCCCGTCGGCGACGGTCTGCAAGGTCTCGGCGAGACTGCGGGCGGTGTTCAGGTCGGCGACGACCTGATGCAACTGCCGCAGGGTCGCAAGGCGGATATAAGGCTCCGACTCGGTCTCCATACTCGCTCTCCCCGAGACCTCGACAGCAACTCCTGGCTTCTTGTCGTCCCATTGCCACGGCCACTGAATCACAGCGAGCTGTGCGCTCGGTACACAGGGTCAACAATTACTAGCTGCTGTGACTCATGTCACAGATTGTATTCAGCGCCTGGTGAAGGGGTTTGGGAGCGCTCCCAAGTTTTGTGAACGCAAATAATCCAGGTGAACAGGGTGTCGCACGAACTAGGGCGTACGCCCTAGGGCTCATCGGACCCCGAGTGGTTCCGGAGCCCGATGCGCGCTCGACGGGCGCGCGGCTAGCGTGCCGAGTGTGCCGCAGACGCCTTCCTCCCCACGGACCGATCCCGCGATCCCCATGCTTGGGGGTGAGCGAGGACGATTTCCGGCGGCGCTGTCCCGGCTGGCGGCCGGTGTGGTTCTCGTGGCCGCCCACGATCCGGAGGACGGGCCGCGCGGCGAGGACGTCGGCATGACCGCGACCGCGTTCATGTCAGTGTCACTTGACCCGCCGCTGGTGATGGTGAGCGTTCGCAACGACTCCCGTATGGACGACCTCCTTGAGCGACAGCCCCTATGGGCCGTCTCGGTCCTGTCGGAGAGCCAACGCCACATCGCGGGACGATTCGCCATGAAGGGCCGCATCAGCGACAGGCTGCTCTTCGAGGACCTTCCCTTCCACCGCGGCGGGCGACGGGAGCGCCGCTCGTCGGCGGGCGCTGGCGACCCTGGAGTGCGCGACCGACCAGCGCGTCGCGGCGGGTGACCACACCCTGGTGATCGCCCGCGTCCTGACGGCGACCACACCGAGTTCGGAGGGCGCGCCCTGACGTACTTCCGCGGCCGGTACCGGCAGCTGGACTAGCACTCGCCCTGGGACGGGGTCCGCCTTGGGACGGGGTCCGCCTTGGGACGGGGCCCGCCTGGGACGGGCTCTCCTTCACCAGGCGCCGGGCCGGGCTCCGGGCCGGGCTTTGGGGCAGGCCGGGTCTCGGGTGGGGCCGGGTTGTCCGCGTCCCGGGCCGGGGTCAGGTCCAGTCTCGGCCGCTGCGGCCGCGTTTGACGTCGCCGCGCTGCTTCTTCTCGCGCAGTCGGCGCTCGTTGATGCCGCGCGGGATGCGCGTGGGGCGGCGCGGGCGCGGGGCGGCGCGCTGGCCTCGGCGAGCAGTGAGGCCAGCCGGACGGCCGCCGCTTCGCGGTTGCGCCACTGGGAGCGGTGCTCGGAGGCCCGTACGGTCACGACGCCGTCGACGAGGCGGCCCGCGAGCCGATCCAGGGCCCGCTCCTTCCACACCGGCGGCAGCGCATCCGTGGCGGCCAGATCGAAGCGCAGCTCGACCTGGGTGTCGCTGGTGTTCACGTGCTGGCCGCCGGGCCCGGAGGAGCGGGAGAAACGCCACATCAGCTCGGCCTCCGGCAGGAGACCGAACCGCGGATGACGTAGGGCCCGGACATGTCCCCATGATCCCGCGCCGGGGCTCGGCCCGTCACCTCGATTTCGGCGGACCCGCTCCACCGCGGCATCAGGATCTGGCAAAGAAAGTAAAGACGGTTGGAACCTGTCGCCCCGCTGACGGCGTTGTGGTGTGTGACGGTAGCTTCGGCTTCGCGAAGCCCGACGAATCGACCACGAAAGGGACTCCCCATGGCTGTAAGCCTGTCCAAGGGCGGCAACGTCTCCCTCACCAAGGAGGCACCGGGCCTGACCGCCGTCACGGTCGGCCTTGGCTGGGACGTCCGCACCACCACCGGCACGGACTTCGACCTCGACGCGAGCGCCATCGCCGTGAACACCAGCGGCAAGGTGTACTCCGACCAGCACTTCGTCTTCTTCAACAACAAGGCCACGCCGGACCAGTCGATCGTGCACACCGGTGACAACGTGACCGGTGAGGGCGAGGGCGACGACGAGCAGATCAACGTGAACCTGGCCGCGCTGCCCGCGGACATCGAGAAGATCGTCTTCCCGGTCTCCATCTACGACGCGGAGAACCGCAGCCAGAACTTCGGCCAGGTGCGGAACGCCTACATCCGCATCATCAACCAGGCCGGTGGCACCGAGATCGCGCGGTACGACCTGAGCGAGGACGCGGCGACCGAGACCGCGATGGTCTTCGGTGAGCTGTACCGCAACGGCTCGGAGTGGAAGTTCCGCGCCGTGGGCCAGGGTTACGCCTCCGGCCTGACCGGCATCGCCCAGGACTTCGGCGTCAACGTCTGACGCGGCACCTCGCAACACCGGTACCAGGACGGGCCCTCGGAGCGATCCGGGGCCCGTTCCCGTGCCCGCGCAGAGGACAGTGAACGAACTGGCCGAATACGGCACTCAACTGACAACCGAACGTCAAATTCTTGTTTCCTACCTGGTCGAGCATGCGGGATTGATGTCACTCTCTGGTCGGCCCGTCGCTCGCTCCTTGTCAGAACGTGATGGGTCCGCGTGTGCACGCGTTGCTCGGAACTGCCGGACGGCCCAACCGCGGCCGCCCGTCCTCTTCATCACAGGGTCGCGACCCGCGGCCCGTACAAGGAGACCGAGTGAGACGTATAGCCTCCAGCCCCGCAAGAACGTCCTCCGCGCCGCCGCGATCGTCGCGTCCGCCGCCATGGTGGTCGTCGGCGTGCAGTCCGGCGCGGCCAGCGCCAGTCCGACCGCTCCGGCGAGTCCGGCGCGAGCGCGCTGCCGCTCAGCGCGAGCGAGCGCGCCGCGGCCCTGAAGTCGGCGCAGAACGGTGCCGCGGCCGAGGCCAAGGCCCTCGCGCTCGGCGCGAAGGAGAAGCTCGTCGTCCGGGATGTCGTCAAGGACGCGGACGGCACCGTACACACCCGATACGAGCGCACGTACGACGGTCTGCCGGTCCTCGGCGGCGACCTCGTGGTCCACACGAAGAGCGGTGGCGCGCGGAGCGTCACCAAGGCGACCTCGGCCCGTATCTCCGTGTCCAGCACGGCCGCCACCGTCTCCGCCGACGGTGCCGAGAAGACCGCGCTGAAGGCCGCCTCCGCCCTGAAGGCCGACCAGGCAGACACCGCGCGGGCGCCGCGGAAGGTGATCTGGGCCGCGGACGGCACGCCGACGCTGGCGTACGAGACCGTCGTGGGCGGCCTCCAGGAGGACGGCACCCCGAACGAGTTGCACGTCATCACCGACGCCGCCACCGGCAGGACGCTCCACCAGTACCAGGCCGTGCGGAACGGCACCGGCAACAGCCAGTTCAGCGGCCAGGTCACCATCGGCACCACCAAGAGCGGCAGCACGTACAACCTGACCGACGGCGGGCGCGGCAGCCACAAGACCTACAACCTCAACCACGGTTCGTCCGGCACCGGCACCCTGTTCACCGACGCCGACGACGTCTGGGGCAACGGCACCACCAGTGACGCCGCCACGGCGGGCGTCGACGCGACCTACGGCGCCGCCGAGACCTGGGACTACTACAAGAACGTGCACGGCCGCAGCGGCATCCGCGGCGACGGCGTCGGCGCCTACTCCCGTGTCCACTACGGCAACAACTACGTCAACGCCTTCTGGCAGGACTCCTGCTTCTGCATGACCTACGGCGACGGGTCGGGCAACACCCACCCGCTCACCTCGCTCGACGTGGCCGCCCACGAGATGAGCCACGGCGTCACCGCCGCCACCGCGGGCCTGGTGTACAGCGGCGAGTCCGGCGGTCTGAACGAGGCCACCTCGGACATCTTCGCCACCGCCGTCGAGTTCTACGCGGACAACGCCAGCGACCCCGGCGACTACCTCATCGGCGAGACGATCAACATCAACGGTGACGGCACCCGCTGCGCTACCAGGACAAGCCCAGCAAGGACGGCGCGTCGCTGGACTCCTGGCGGTCCGGCGCCGGGAACGTGGACGTCCACTACTCCTCGGGCATCGCCAACCACTTCTTCTACCTCCTGTCGGAGGGCAGCGGCGCCAAGACCATCAACGGCGTCAGCTACAACAGCCCGACGTACGACGGCTCCACGGTCACCGGCATCGGCCGCGACAAGGCCGAGAAGATCTGGTTCAAGGCGCTGACCACGTACTTCACTTCCACGACCAACTACAAGGCGGCACGCACCGGCACGCTCAGCGCCGCGACCGCCCTGTACGGCAGCGGCAGCGCCGAGTACAACGCCGTGGCGGCGGCCTGGAAGGCCGTCAACGTCACCTGACGCGGGCCGCGTGCGAGGTGACGCCCACCGAACGCTCCCGGGCCGGGCCCGGTGTTGACCCGCGTTCCCTCCGGCGGCCTCCGTCCGGCTCTTCCCGGCCACTTCCCCGGAACACCCGCCGGATGAGGTGAGCCAGTACCTCACCGAAGGGCGCGGGCCCGTCGCGTTCCGTACGCGCGGGCCCGCGCCTACGCTGACCCGCATGACTCAACAGGTGCGCGGGGTCGTGGCCCCAGGTAAAGGCGAGCAGGTCAGCATCGAGACGATCGTGATTCCGGATCCGGGCCCCGGCGAGGCCGTGGTACGGGTCCAGGCGTGCGGCGTGTGCCACACCGACCTGCACTACCGGGAGGGCGGTATCAATGACGACTTCCCCTTTCTGCTCGGACATGAGGCCGCGGGCGTGGTGGAGTCCGTCGGCGACGGCGTGACGGACGTCGCCCCGGGGACTTCGTGATCCTCAACTGGCGTGCGGTGTGCGGTCAGTGCCGGGCCTGCAAGCGCGGCCGCCCTGGTACTGCTTCGCCACCCACAACGCCGCCCAGCCGATGACGCTCACCGACGGGACCGCCCTGTCGCCCGCGCTCGGCATCGGCGCCTTCGCCGAGAAGACGCTGGTGGCGGCGGGACAGTGCACGAAGGTGGACCCGGCCGCCTCCCGGCCGCGGCCGGGCTGCTCGGCTGCGGCGTGATGGCCGGGCTCGGCGCCGCGATCAACACCGGCCAGGTGGAGCGCGGCGATTCGGTCGCGATCATCGGCTGCGGCGGGGTCGGCAACGCCGCCATCGCCGGTGCGCGGCTCGCCGGCGCCGCGAAGATCATCGCGGTGGATCTGGACGACCGGAAGCTGGAGCAGGCCCGTTCCCTCGGTGCCACCCACACCGTCAACGCCAAGGCGGGCGACGTCGTCGAGGCCGTCCAGGAGCTGACCGGCGGCAACGGTGCCGATGTCGTCATCGAGGCGGTCGGCCGCCCGAGACCTACCGGCAGGCGTTCTACGCGCGTGATCTCGCGGGCACGGTCGTCCTCGTGGGCGTACCGACGCCGGATATGAAGCTGGAGCTTCCGCTGCTGGACGTCTTCGGGCGCGGTGGCTCGCTGAAGTCGTCCTGGTACGGGGACTGTCTGCCCTCCCGCGACTTCCCGATGCTGATCGACCTGTATCTCCAGGGCCGTCTCGACCTGGACGCGTTCGTCAGCGAGACCATCGGCCTGGAGGACATCGAGGAGGCGTTCGCCAAGATGCACCGCGGCGACGTGCTCCGCTCGGTGGTGACGCTGTGACGCCGCCGCCCGTCCGCGTCGACCACCTGGTCACCTCCGGCACCTTCTCCCTCGACGGCGGGACCTGGGAGGTGGACAACAACGTCTGGCTCGTCGGCGACGACTCCGAGGTCTATGTCATCGACGCCGCGCACGACGCGGACGCCGTCGTCACCGCGGTCGGCGGACGTCGGCTGTTGGGCGTCCTGTGCACCCACGGCCACGACGACCACGTGAACGCGGCGCCGGACGTCGCCGAGCGCACCGGCGCACCGGTGCTGCTCCACCCGGCCGACGAGGAGCTGTGGCGCATGCGCCACCCCGACCGGGCGCCGGACGGGCCGCTGGCCGACGGCCAGGTCCTCTCGGTCGGCGGCACCGAACTGCACGTACTGCACACCCTGGCCACGCGCCGGGCGCGGTCTGCCTGTACGCCCGGAACTCGGCACCGTCTTCTCGGGCGACACCCTCTTCCAGGGCGGTCCGGGCGCCACGGGCCGGTCGTTCTCCTCGTTCCCGACGATCGTCGAGTCGATCCGGGAGCGGCTGCTGACGCTGCCGCCCGAGACCGTCGTACGGACCGGGCACGGCGACACGACGACGATCGGCGCGGAAGCCCCGCACCTGGAGGAGTGGCTGGCCCGCGGGCACTGACCGGCGGCCGTCACCGCCCGGCGGGGACAGCCGCTCGCAGGCTGCCCGCCGGGCCCCGGCACCGGCCCGGCACGCGGCCCGGCACCCCGCACCCACGAGAACCGGACGGTCCTCTCCGCGCCTCCAGCCTTCCCCGTACACGACATCGCGTCCCCGGTTCATCGCGCCCCCGCTCAGGTCCGTTGTCCCCGTACCGCTCCAACACCCACAAGACTCCCCGCCCCGGCCTCACTGTCAGTCGTCCATGCGGCTATCCCGCTTCGACCAAAGTCGCGGGCGATGACACCATCGGTCGCGTGATCGACCTCGGCTACTCCCTCTCCGCCGCTTCCCGGATCCGCCGCAGACGGACTACCGGACGGCCGACGTGCGCGCCCTGCGCCACGACCTGTTCTGCGGGGACGTCTACCTCGCGGACACCAAGGCGGACCGCGAACTGTCCACAGCCTGGGGATGGGTGCCGGTGCTCGACTTCGCCTGGGCGCTGTGCGACATCGTCGAGCGGCTCGACCAGGATCCGCGGGCAGCCGTGCGTCCCGGCCGGTCCACGCCGAGTTGGACTTCACCGAGTCGACGGACCGGCTCCTCTTCGAGCGACGCTTCGGCTGGGTGGACGTCACGGCCGACTGGCAGCCCATGGAGGAACCCCGCTCACCTTCAACCACACCGCGCTGCGCCGCGAGGCCCGCGACTTCCTGCACGACCTGATCGCCGACCTCGCCGACATGCACGAGGGCCTGGCCGACAACCCCGCCGTCTGGAGCCTCCAGCACCGCTTCCCGCGCGTCTGAAGGCCGCTCGGGCCGCCGAGAAGGCACCCCCAACCCCCGCGGCCCGCGGCTCAAGCGGCCCTAGGCGGCTCGGGCCGCCGAAGGCCGTTCGGTCCGCTGACGGCCGTTCGGTCCGCTGACGGCCGTTCGGGCCGCTGAAGGCCGCTCAGCCGCCAGGCGCCTCCACTCGCACCCCCAGCCGCTGCGCGAACACCGGTGCCAGGTCCATCAGTTGCACCGGGCTGATCACCGCGCCCGCCAGCCGCTCGACGCCCCGGGCGATGTCCAGCTCCGTCACCCCCGCAGGTCGACGTCCGTCATCGTCACGCCCGTGAAGTCCACCCCGCGCAGTACGCAGTCCACGAAGGCGACCCGTTCCAGGACCGCGCCGCCCCAATCGGCCTCGATCAGCACGCACCCTCGAAGACGACGTCCTTAAGCCGGGCCTCGCGGAAGTTCGGATAGTCGATCTTCCCGCCGCGCACCAGCACCCGTTCCAGCACGGAGCCGTGCAACTGCGCGCCGCCCAGGCGCGCGTCCGCCATCTCCACGTCCCGCAGTTGGGCCTCCGCCAGGTCGGTGCCCACGCCGCGCACCTCCTCCAGCACGCAGTCGATGAACCGCGCGCGGCCCAGCCGGGTCTCGTCGAGGCCACAGCGGCGGAGCCCGCAGTCCAGGAACCGCGCGCCGCGCGCCGACTGCCCGCCGAGGTCGACGTCGGCGAACTCCAGCCCGTCGTAGTCGCCTTCGGACTCCAGCCGCCCGTCCTCGTACGGCCGCAGTTCCGGAAGGGTCACCCGCGCCCGCCGCGCCACACCCTTCGCGCCCTTCGCGCCCTTCCCGACCTCCGCGCTCTTCTCCACGTGGCTCCGCTCCGTCCGCTACGTCGTCGGTGCTCCCGGCCACCCCATCGTGAACCACACCACTGACAACGCCCCTGACCACGCTCCTGACCACGCCACCGATCACGCCGCCAACCACGCCACGTACGGCGCCGACGACACCGACGGCACCGACCGCGCTCGGGACCGCGCCCACGGGGCGCCTTGACTTCAACCGAAGTTCAACTCGCACAGTGGCCGTATTCCGAGTCCTGGGAGCGACCATGTACGCGATCCGGCCGCACGCCTTCGGCCCCGCCGAGAACCTGCGGTACGAGTGGGCCGACGACCCCGTACCCGGCCCCGGCCAGGTGCGGATCGCGGTCGCCGCGGCCGGTGTCCACCTCGTCGACACCAAGCTGCGGGAGGGCGCGACGGACGGCCCGATGCCGCCGCCCGAACTACCCACCATCCCCGGCCGCGAGGTCGCGGGCACGGTCGACGCGCTCGGCGAGGGCACGGATCCGGCCTGGCTCGGCAAGCGCGTCGTCGCCCACCTGGGGACGGTGCCCGGCGGCTACGCCGAACTGGCCGTCGTCGCGGCCGAGAAGGCGCACGAGGTGCCGCGTGGCCTCGACGAGGCCCAGGCCGTCGCCATGATCGGCACCGGGCGCACCACCGTGGCGGTGCTCCGGCTGGCCGCGCTCACCTCAGAGGACGTGGTCGTCGTGACCGCCGCGGCGGGCGGCGTCGGCTCGCTCGTCGTGCGGTACGCCACGAACCTCGGCGCCACCGTCGTCGGCCTCGCGGGCGGCCCCGCCAAGGTGCGCCGCGTACGGGCCCTCGGCGCGGACGTCGCCGTCGACTACCGCGACGCCGACTGGCCGAGCACGCGCGCGTGGCGCTCACCGGACGCCGTCCGACCGTCGTCCTCGACTCCGTCGGCGGGCCCGCGGCACGCGCCGCCGTCGACCTCCTCGGGCCGGGCGGCAGACATCTCGTCTTCGGCTGGTCGAGCGGCCACCCGCTCGACCTCACCGAGGAGGAGCAGGCCGCGCGCGGCATCACTTCCCGGCTCGTCATCGGCCCCGCTGGCTGGACCGCCTGGGTCTCGGCGCGGATCCCCTGCGCGCCCTGGAGGAAGAGGCGCTGGCCGAGGCCGCGGCGGGCGGTTCGTGCCGCGGGTCCAGCGCTTCCCGCTCACCGAGGGCGCCGCGGCGCACCGCGCGCTGGAGTCGCGGGGCACCATGGGCAAGGTCGTCCTCGTGCCCTGACCCCGTCCGGGAGGGCGTTCCTGACCCCGTCCGGGACAGGCGTTCCTGACCCGTCCGGGAGGGCTCCACGGTGCTCGCTCCCGGGACGCCGCCGGGCCCGCTCCTACGGGGAGGAGCGGGCCCGGTCAACCATCCGAGTACCCGTAGGGACCGCCGCACACGACGGCAAGCCCGGCCGGTACGCCACCGAAAACGGCCTCCGTACGCCCCCGCCAACCCCGAACCCCGAACCCCGGGCGCCGGGCCCCAACCGCCCACCCCGACCGCCAACGGCCGTCAGGCGACCGCCGTCAGGCGACCACCCGCAGCTCGCGCGCGGTGTCGTTCAGCCGCCGTCCGCCTGTCTCCGTACAGGTCACGATGTCCTCGATGCGCACCCCGAACCGCCCCGGCAGGTAGATCCCCGGCTCGATCGAGAAGCACATCCCGGGACCAGCGGCAGATGCTCGCCCTCGACCATGTACGGCGGCTCGTGGGTGGTGACGCCGATGCCGTGTCCGGTGCGGTGGATGAAGTACTCGCCGTAGCCCGCCTCGGCGATCACGGCCCGCGCGACCCGGTCGATGTCCTGGCACGCCGCCCCCGGCCGCACCGCCTCGAACGCCGCCTGCTGCGCCTCCCGTACGACCCCGTGGACCGTACGCTCCTCCTTCGAGGGTCGCCGACATGCACCGTACGTGTGGTGTCCGAGCCGTAACCGTCCTTAAGGCCGCCGAAATCGAGGACGACCATGTCGCCCTCCTCGATGATCCGGTCGCCCGCCTCGTGGTGCGGGTTGGCGCCGTTGGGGCCCGAGCCGACGACGGTGAAGTCCACCTGGCTGTGGCCGTGTTCCAGCAGCAGGGCGCTGAGGTCGGCGGCGATGTCCCGCTCCGCCGCCCGGCGAAGCGCACCCGGACGATCTCCTCGTACGTCGCGTCGGCGGCGGCGCCCGCGGCCGCCAGCCGCGCCACCTCGTGCGCGTCCTTGACGGCCCGCAGCATCGGCAGGCACTCGCTGAGCGCGGTGTACGACGTGTCCGGCAAGGTCCGCTGGATGCCCAGCAGATGGCTGGCCCAGGCCGCGTCGGAGACGCCGTAACGGCCACGCGGGGCGAGCAGCCGCGCCAGGTCCTGGTACGGGTCCCCGCCGTCCGCCCAGCCGACGACCTCGGCGGCCCCGGCGCCCGTCGCACCCTCCGCGTCCGGCCGCTCCAGCAGCGGTACCAGCAGCCGGGGCGTGGCGCCCGGCCGCAGGACGAGGGCGGTGAGGCGCTCGGTGGCGGCGGTGGGCCGATAGCCGCTCAGGTGGGTGAGGTCCGGGCCGGGCGTGACGATCAGCCCGGCCAGTCCGGCGTCGTCCGCCGCGCGCACCGCGCGGGCCATACGGGCGGCGTAGTCGTCCACGGTCATGGCGGCGGGGCGTCCGGCGGAGGGCGCGGCATCGGCATTGGTCAGCATGCGGCCCAGCATCCCGTACGGTCCGGACGATCGCACGCCCTATACGAGCGCACATCGCGCCCCAGCGCGCACCTCACCCCAGCGGACACCTCGCTTCAGCACGCACCCACGCGAGCGCGCACGCGCGTGGACGTCACCGACCACGCGCGAACGCGCACCTCGCCACGCGCACCCGCGTCTCGCCACGCGCGCCCGCGCCCGCGCGAAGGAACGCGCGGAGACCCGACGCCGCACAGCGAAAGCCGCCGGCCCGTACCCTCCCCGTGGGGTACTGGCCGACGGCTTTCGGTCTCGAGAGCCCGCCCTGACGGACGGACCCGATGGCGGACGGACCCGGTGAGCGACGGGCCCGACGAACGACAGGCCCGGTGAACGACAGGCCCGGCGCCAGCCGGAACCGGCTCGCCCGCAACGCGAACCCGCCCCGCAACGCGAACCCGCCGCAGGACGCGTCCGCTCAGCGCTGATAGCCCGTACTGAGCCGGACCGCCGCGTCGATCACCGCGCTGCCGTACACCCGGCCCGGGCGCTCGACATCCGCCCACGGGGCCGGAGATCGACAGCGCGGCCACCACACGGCCGTCGGGACCGCGCACCGGCGCGGCCACGGCGGCGATGCCGTGCGCCCGGCCGCCGATGCTCTGGGCCCAGCCCTGGCGCCGTACGCCCGACAGGGTCGCCGCGTTGAACTGCGCGCCGCGCAGCCCTCGTACAGCTCGTCGGGCCGCTCCCAGGCGAGCAGCACCTGGGAGACCGGACCGGCGTTCATCGGCAGGGCCGCGCCGACCGGCACCCGGTCACGGGCGGCCGGGTTGCCCGGCGCCGCCGCCTCGGCGACGCAGATCCGCGCTGCCGCGGCGCCGGTACAGCCGGGCGCTCGCCCCGGTGACGTCACGCAACTCCCGCAGCACGGGCTCCGCCGTCGTCGCCAGATGGTCCCGGCACGCCTCCACGGCCATTAATCCCAGCCGCGGGCCCAGGATGAACCGGCCCTGGGCGTCGCGCGCGAGCAGCCGCAGCCGCTCCAGGGCGAGCACCAGCCGGTGCACGGTCGGGCGTTTGAGGCCGGTGTCGGACACCAGCCTCGACAGTGAGGCCGGTCCGGCCTCAAGCACACCGAGAAGGAGCGAGGCCTTGTCGAGCACACCGACTCCGCTCTGCGCCTTCTCCGGAGTAGAGGTCGTCATAAGAGTGTCTCCTCGTCGGGCCGGTCACTCCGCGAATGCCAGGACCGTCCCCAACCACAGCTCGTCAGGAAATGTCGGCGAGGGTTCGGCGCGGCTGGGGTACGTATGCCGAACCTCCGCTTCCGGCGGGCGACTCGGGGATATGAGCACCGCCGGAGAAATTCCTCATCCAGTGAAGCAAAGGAATCGGAATTCTTGTCATCATGTCTATCTGTCCCCGTCGAAAACAGGCAATGACGGCTACAGGAAGTTGCCACCCCGTTCATCTTCGAGCGGGCGGCGGGTCTCGGGAGGCGTGACGGGCAGCAGTCCCAGCTCCGCCGCCCTGACCCCCGCTTGAAAACGGGAGTTCGCCCCAGAATG
This sequence comes from Streptomyces sp. M19, assembly GCA_038070365.1. Lineage (GTDB taxonomy): Bacteria > Actinomycetota > Actinomycetes > Streptomycetales > Streptomycetaceae > Streptomyces. The sequence goes on from JAMYWE010000001.1 coordinate 3,955,039, forward strand.
GCCATGATCTCTGCCACGTAACGGCGATACGTGCGTACCGAAACGGACAGTTGTCTCGCGGCGACCTCGTCGGTGACCCCAGCCGGAGCCACTCTAGAATCGGCCGCACCATCTCGGTACGGGCCCGGTCGCCGAAGTCGATGCGTTCGTCCACCACCAGCGCGCCGCGCCAGATGCCGTCGAACAGGGCCTTCAGCGTCGCGATGACGCCCCGGTCGCGGATGGCCGACGCCCGCCTGCCCACCGCGGAGTCGGCGCAGACCAGCGCGGCCCGGTCGTCGACCACGATCGCCGCGAGCAGCGGGATCCGCGCGACCCGCACCTCCACCGGCCCGCCGTCCTTGACGTGCCGCCGTACGAAGTCCCAGTCCAGCGTGTTCTGGGCGCACAGCACCCGCGTGGCGACGTCCTGTCCGTCCGCCGGCAGCCACCCGTCCAGGACGGAGTGGAGCAGGTCGACGTGGGCCGCCTCGGAGGCCAGCACGACGTCGACGGACGCCGTGGCCTCGCGGAGCAGCCGCTGGGTCGCGGCCAGGATCTCCGCCGCGTCCGCGTCCACGGCGCAGAACCACGAGTCCCGTGTCTGGCGGTCGCTGTGTTTGGCGACCGTGGACTCGATAAGCGCGCGAACGGTCAGGAGTTCCTGCGCGAGGTCGTCCCCGATCAGGTCCTTCTCGCCCTCGTCGCGCTGTTCCGGTTCCCGTTCGGCGCCTTCCCGTTCGGCGCCCGAACCGGACGCGCCGGACCGGGCGCGCCGAAACCAGAAGGATCCGAACCCGACATGGCCGAACCCGACTTGACCGAACTCGAAGCGTCGGAATCCGGAACGTCCACGCCCGAACTCCCCGTCCGTGCCCGAATCCGAAGCGCCGAAGCCCGGAACCGAAGCGGTCGCACCCGAAACGGTCACGCCCGAAGCGCTCGCGCCCGAACCCGGACCGGAAGTCCCTTGCCCGAACCGCGCGTTCCGAATACGCGCCCGCCGGAAGCGCTTGTCGAAGAAGCCTCGTCCCCGAAGCGTCCGCATCATCCGCACCAGAAGGTGCCGCGTCTGCCACCGTATTCACCCCGTGACGTCTCTTCGCAGGCCGCTGTCAGTGGACTTCTGACAGCAGTCCCAGCTCGACGGCGCGCACACCCGCCTGGAAGCGGGAGTTGGCGCCACATCACGCATGATCGCCGCGACATGGCGGCGATAGGTGCGCAGCGAGACCTGGATCTGTTTGGCCGCCACGTCGTCGGTCTGCCCTCGCGCAGCCGCTCCAGGATCATCCGCACCGAGTCCGAACGCAGCCGGTCGGCCAGCCGCAGGTGCTCCTGCATCGGCACGGCTCCGCTCCAGGCCCCGGCGAACATCAGGTCCAGCGCCCTCGCCGAGGCGGGGTCGGTGTTGAGCGTCGCGTAACAGCCGCCGCGCTCCGGCCCCGAGCGCCCGAACGACGCCCTCCCGTCCACGATCACGGTGCCCTGGAGGTCGACGTCGGTGATCCGCACCTCGTAGCCGAGCGGCGCGCGGTGCGCCGCGGCCAGCAGCCCCAACGGGGCGAGCACACGCGGCGCGCACAGCATCCGCACGGTCACACCGGAGTCGGCGACGGCGGTCACCCGTCCCAACAGCGGCATGAAGTGCTTCGCGCGGTCATACGTGCCCGGCATCATGATGTTGACCGTGTGCTTCGCACCGGCCAGCAACTCGGTGACGCACCGGCGGACGGCCGGTCCGTCGGACGACAACACCATCGGAGACGGCTGCGGCGGGTGCCGCGGTGCAGCGACACCGCGGATTCGATCAGGTCGCGCACCTGCATGAGCGCGCGTTCCACCCCGTCCGGACTCTCCGTGGTTTTCGACAGTTCTGCCATGACTCCCCATGCGGCATCCAGCTTCCAGAGCCGAGTGCCCGTCGATTTACCGTCGAAGGTCGCACCGTCGGTTCTGCTTTCTTTACCGGTCAGTAAGAACTATTCGAACCGCGATGCATTGCGACTGAAATGATTGCCACAAGCCCTTGCGGCGCGAGGTTAGTTCGCTGGCCGCAGCCCAGTCAACGCTGCACCATCGGTAAAGATCAGGTAAAACGGCGCCTTCTCTTCGAGTTAACCGTGTCGCCACACGAGGGTGTCGCCGCGATTGTCATCAAGTTGCAGCCCGGTGCGTCAACTCGGGCCGAGGTGACACACTCTGCGTGCACAGAGCACCGGTTGCGCGACGGTGGGCGACGAACAGAGTTCAAGTTGGCCGCTTGTTGACACACAGCGAGTGCGTCAAGTGGCACGGAGTGACTTCATGATGCCGCCCGTACACCCCTAGTCCACCCCAGGACCTCTCATGCCGGTCATTTCCACCGCCCCTCGCGCCACACCGCGCCACCACGTGGACGAGAAAAGCAACTTCTTCCGCGAGCACGGGACAGCGGACGGCCGTCGGCGGAACGGCACCCTAAGGACCCCTGAAAGCGACAGAGCGTAACGAGGGCTGCAAAACGGAAGGTCGGGTTTGACATCCGCCCCGGAAGCCCGGCCCGCGAACCCCGACTCAGAACTCGCCCCCAGGGCCCGGCCCCAGGACCCGCCCCAGGCACCCGAGGACCCGGGGAACCGCGCACCCGGGGACCGAAAGACCCACCGCGGTAAGAGCACGGCCCGCCACGCCAAGCGCGAAGCCCGTCCCGACGCCAAGCGCGAAGCCCGTCCCGGAAGAGCAAGGCCCTCCACGGGAAGCGCGGAGGGCCGCGAAGCGCGCGGCGCGGGGCCGCGCGACACAGAGCCGACTGTCGGGTTCGAACCGACGACCTTCGCTTTACAAGAGCGGTGCTCTACCAGCTGAGCTAAGTCGGCGAGTCACCAGCAGTGTACCCATCGTGCGGTAGTGGTCCGGTCGAAAATATTCGCGGGTCAGGACTGCTGACATCGCGTGTCCTGCCAGGTAGCGTCACGGCAAGTCCGCACCAGGCGGAACAGAACACCATTCACCTTTACTCGGATCGTCCGGCACGTTCCTGCCGGTGAAGGGACCACAGGCCATGGCCACCGTTACGTACGACAAGGCGACCCGGATCTACCCGGGCACCGAGAAGCCCGCCGTCGACCAGTTGCAGATCGACATCGAGGACGGCGAGTTCCTCGTCCTCGTCGGCCCCTCCGGCTGTGGCAAGTCCACCTCGCTGCGCATGCTCGCCGGCCTGGAGGACGTCAACGGCGGTGCGATCCGCATCGGTGACCGCGATGTCACCCACCTCCCGCCGAAGGACCGGGACATCGCCATGGTGTTCCAGAACTACGCGCTCTACCCGCACATGACCGTCGCCCAGAACATGGGCTTCGCGCTGAAGATCGCGGGCGTGAACAAGACGGAGATCCGGCAGAAGGTCGAGGACGCGGCGAAGATCCTGGACCTCACCGAGTACCTGGACCGCAAGCCGAAGGCGCTCTCCGGCGGTCAGCGCCAGCGTGTCGCGATGGGCCGCGCGATCGTCCGTGAGCCGCAGGTCTTCCTCATGGACGAGCCGCTGTCCAACCTGGACGCCAAGCTCCGTGTGCAGACCCGCACCCAGATCGCCAGCCTCCAGCGCCGGCTCGGGATCACCACCGTGTACGTCACCCACGACCAGGTCGAGGCCATGACCATGGGCGACCGCGTGGCCGTGCTCAGGACGGCCTGCTCCAGCAGGTCGACTCCCCGCGCAACATGTACGACCGCCCCGCCAACCTCTTCGTCGCGGGCTTCATCGGCTCCCCGGCGATGAACCTGGTCGAGGTCCCGATCACCGACGGCGGCGTGAAGTTCGGCAACAGCGTGGTGCCGGTCTCCCGCGAGGCCCTGTCCGCCGCCTCCGACAAGGGCGACCGCACGGTCACCGTCGGCGTCCGCCCCGAGCACTTCGACGTCGTCGAGAACGACGGCGGCGAGGCCAGGGCCTGTCCAAGGAGTCCTCGGACGCCCCGGCGGGCCTCGCCGTCACGGTCAACGTGGTCGAGGAACTCGGCGCCGACGGCTACGTGTACGGCACCGCCGACGTCGGCGGCGAGGTCAGGACCTCGTCGTCCGCGTCAACGGCCGCCAGGTCCCGGACAAGGGCTCGCAGCTCCACGTGGTCCCGCGTCCGGGTGAGACCCACGTGTTCTCCACCTCCACCGGCGAGCGCCTGACCGACTGACCCGGGCCGCGCGCCCGTACGCTCCGGCGACGGCGCCGTCCGACCGCTCCAGCGGCCGGGCGGCGCCGTCGCGCGTGAGTCGACAAGTACCCCGGCATACCGCCCATTTCGACTCTTGTACGTCAACCCCGCACCAGAAATTCCGCGCCGACCCGTCGCCCAACAGGGTGACTAAATGTCTCCAAATCATCACTCCTCGCTACGATCGCGGGCGTACCACGCTCATCCCCTACCGAACCCACCGATCCGCGAGGAAGTCCCGTGAACTCCGCAACCCACCGCATCGGCGCGGCACACCGCATCGGCAGAACCATCGCCTACGTCATCCCCGTCGTCCTGATCCTGTCGGGCACCCTCGCGGTCACCGCCGTGCCGTGGGCAGGCCGGAACACCGACTCGCAGCTCCTCACCGCCTCCTCCGACAGCGCCTCGACCCAGGTCACACACCGCGCTCCGCACGAGATCCTGCGCGACCGGCTGTTGGCCGAACTCCAGGAGAAGAACCCGGACACGGCCCTGACCCACCTCCAGGAGGAGGTCGACCGCCGCCCGTCGCTCGCGGGGCACTGCGCGTCCATCGCCCGCGCCCTCGGCCGCGCCGCGGTCGAGAAGTACGGCGGCGCCGCGCACCGGGCCCAGGCGTACGCGCGGCCGGTGTGCGACACCTCCTTCGCGACCGGTGTGGCGCAAGCCCGTCACTGACGCCCGCTCCCGTACGCCCGCGGCGTTCACAGGAGCACGCCGTAGGGTGCGGACATGACCGGTGATCCCTCCGCTTCTCCACAGCCGTCCGCACGCCCGACGCAGGCCGTCGTCCTGGCCGGAGGCCAGGGCTCGCGACTGCGCCCGTACACCGACGACCGTCCCAAGCCGATGGTCGAGATCCCCGGCACCGGGACCCCGATCATCGGCCACCAACTCGCCTGGCTGGCCGCCGAGGGCGTCACCGACGCCGTCGTCTCCTGCGGCCACCTGGCCGGAGTCCTCCAGGACTGGCTCCACTCGGCCGAACTCCCGCTGCGCGTCACCACGGTGGTCGAGAAGGAGCCACTCGGCCGCGGCGGCGGCCTGAAGTTCGCCGCCGCCTCCCTCCCCGAGCCCGACCGCCCCTGGTACGCCACCAACGGCGACATCTGGACCCGCTTCTCGCTGCGCGAGATGGCCGACTTCCACCACGAGCGCGACGCCATAGCGACCCTCGCGCTGGCCCGTCCGCGCATCCCCTGGGGGCCGTGGAGACCGACGAGTTCGGCCACGTCCTCGACTTCATCGAGGCCCCGCCCTCGCCGTACCTCATCAACGCGGGCGTGTACGTCTTCTCCCCGGCCTTCACGCCGCTGCTGCCCACCCAGGGCGACCACGAGCGCACCACCTTCCCCGGCCTGGCCCGCATGCGGCGGCTGGCGGGCTACCCGCTGCCCCACGGCGCGTACTGGCGCGCCATCGACACGGCCAAGGACCTCACCGAGGCGGCGAAGGAACTCACCTCCGGTTCCAGCTGACGTCACCGCCGCCGGACGGACAAGTGCCGGGCGGGCTGGAGGAGTTCCAGCCCGCCCGGCACAGGTGTGTCAGCGGTGAGGGGCGCGGCCCCGGCGGTCAGCCCAGCAGCCCGCCCAGCGCGCCGCTCGACGATCCGCCGCCGGAACCGGACCCGCCACCTCCGGTGGTGCCGCCCGAGGCCGTGCTGCCCCGGCGCCGCCGCTGGAGGACGGTCCCGCCGACGTCGCGGGCGCCTGCTGTCGCGGCGGGCCTGCGGCGCGGTGTGCGCGCCGCCGCCCTGGGACGACTGGCTGGGGCTGCCGTAGTCCCCGACGGAGCCCGTCTCGTGGGCCGCGTCCGGCGAACTGGGCCGGGCCGACGCCGAGGGTGCGCGGAACGGCGGTGCTCGGACGGCGAGTTCGAGGCGTGCCGGGACCGTGCGTGCCCCGGTGCTTGTGCGTGTGCCCGTGCGACGTCCCCGGCAGCGGGGAGCCGGGCAGGTTGTTGCGCGGGGCCTCGTTCGGGTTCGGCATCCGCACGGTCTGCGAGGACCGTACGGCGCCGCCGATCATCGAGCCGAACAGCAGCGAGAGCCCGGCCGCCACGGCCGCCATCATCGCGCCGCGCCGCAGCACCCGCCGCCGCAGGTCCCACAGGCCGACGCGCGGGCCCAGCCGCCGCCAGGCGTCGCCCGCGGGCGGGAGTCCATCGAGTACACCGGAGCCCCGGCGATGATCAACGGGCTCCAGGCGGCGAGGTAGATGATGTCCGGCGCGTCGTACGCCGGTACGGTCCGCCAGCTCACCGTCACCAGCAGCGCGGCGGACAGCAGGGCGCCGACGCACGCGGCGAGCCGCTGCCACAGCCCCATGACCGTGAGCACGCCGACCACGACCTGGAGGAAGGCGATGGTCAGCCCGGCGCCGACCGGGTGGCCGAGGGCGAAGTCACGCAGCGGCTCGGCCATCGGCCACGGGTGCAGCGAACGCAGCCAGGTGACCATCGAGCCGCGCTCGCCGCCGTCGAAGTAGACGGGGTCGGAGAGCTTGCCCATCCCGGCGTAGATGGAGATGAGGCCGAGGAAGACGCGCAGCGGGAGCAGGACGACGCCGAGGTTCATCCGGCGCCCGGGTAGTAGGCGTGCCGCAGCGTGTCGGAGGAGCGGCGCCCGCGCTGTGCCTCGGCGCCCCGGCGCGCTCGGCGCCGGTGAGGGTGACCGACGGCTCGGCGGGCCGGGCCCGTAGCCGTCCTCGCCGTACTCGTCGTACGCCCGTGCTGGGGCGGGACGCCGCCCGACGCCGACGGGGGTCAGGCTGCGGGCTGCGCGGGCCGACGACGGTGGGCGGGCCCTGGTCCAGCCGGACGCGGGCAGCACCTGCGTGGCGCCCGCGTCCTCGCCGTCGCCCTCGGGCGGCAGGCCCGACGGCCGGACGGCTTCGAGCAGTTGGTGGCGGCCTCCGCGCCGGGCTCGGCGCGTCCGCTCCACACCACGGGCGCGCGGCGCTGCCGGGCGGCGAGCCGCGGCGTCTCCGCGGGAGCACCCGGATGCCTGCCCGGGCCGTGCCCCCAGACCTCTTCCCGGGCGGCGGCGCCGCGGAACGTGCCCTGCCCACGACAGGGTGGCGAGCCGGACCCGGAAGCTCGCGTGGTTGACGACGACCTGCGCCGGGTCGCTGGGCACCTTGATCATGGCCAGCTGTGGCTCGTCGTCGAATCCCGGTTGGCGTCCCCGGCAGGAGTGCGGGGTTGTCTGGTCTCCACGCACAACTAACCGAGTGGCGTGCGTTTAAGACACTGCCTTGACGGCCCCGAACTGTCCGAGGCCCGTCAAGTCATGATCGTCCAGGCGGGGTTGGGGCGCGTCATCAGGGCGCGCGACCGCGCCCGGCGCGCCGGCGTGCCCGTCAGGCGCGCTGCCGCGCCGCCTCGTACAACACGACGCCCGCCGCCACACCGGCGTTGAGCGACTCCGCACCGCCGGGCATCGGGATCCGCACCCGCAGGTCGCAGGTCTCGCCGACCAGCCGCGACAGGCCCTTGCCCTCGCTGCCGACCACGATCACCACGGGACCGGCCAGCGCCTCCAGGTCCTGCACGTCGCTCTCGCCGTCCGCGGCCAGCCCGACGACCGTCAACCCGGCCTTCTGGTACGCCTCCAGGGCGCGCGTGAGGTTGGTGGCGCGGGCCACCGGCGTACGGGCGGCGGTGCCCGCGGAGGTCTTCCACGCGCCCGCCGTCATCCCGGCCGCGCGCCGCTCGGGCACCACGACGCCGTGGCCACCGAACGCGGTGACCGAGCGCACCACCGCGCCGAGGTTGCGCGGGTCGGTGACGCCGTCGAGGGCGACGATCAACGGGTCCTCGCCCTCGTCGAAGGCCGCCGCGCTGAGGTCCTCGGGTGCGCGTACTCGTACGGCGGCACCTGGAGCACCAGGCCCTGGTGGTTCAGCCCGCCCGTCATCCGGTCCAGTTCGGGCCGCGGCGCCTCCATGAGGTTGATCCCGCCGCGGTCACCGGCGAGCTTGAGCGCCTCGCGCACCCGGTCGTCGCTGTCGATGAACTGCTGCACGTACAACGTGGTGGCGGGAACCCCTCGCGCAGCGCCTCGACCACCGGATTACGGCCCACCACCTGCTCGTTGGTGCCCTTGCCGGCGCCCCGGCGCGCGGTGGGGCGCCGGGTGGCCTGCTTCGCGCGGGCCTGCGCGATGCGCTGCTTGCGGTGCCCTTGCGCATCTCGGCGGGCGGGTGGGGCCCTTGCCCTCCAGTGCCCGGCGCCGCTTGCCGCCGCTGCCGACCGTCGCGCCCTTCTTGTTGCTGGTGCGGCGGTTCCTGCGCTGGCTGTTGCCGGCCATGGAGTCACCCATCTCTTCACGCTCAAGCGAATGTACGTACGGAACAAGTGTGCCGCCCGGCGGTCCGGGCGGCACACGCGGCGGACCTCAGCGCGGGCCGCGCTCCCACCGGGGCCCGACGGGTGTCCTCGATGACCAGGCCCGACTGCTGCAACTGGTCGCGGATCGCGTCCGCGGTGGCGTAGTCCTTGCGGGCCCGCGCGGCCTGCCGCTGCTCCAGCACCAGCCGGACGAGCGAGTCCACGACGCCGTGCAGGTCCTCGCCCCGCTCGCCGTTGCCGGCCCAGTGCTCCTCCAGCGGGTCCAGGCCGAGCACGCCGAGCATGGCGCGCACCTCGGCCAGCCGCTCCACCGCCGACTCCTTGTCGTCGGCGGTCAACGCGGAGTTGCCCTGCCGGACGGTGGTGTGGACGACGGCGAGCGCCTGCGGCACTCCCAGGTCGTCGTCCATCGCCTCGGCGAAGGCGGGCGGCACCTCGGACGCGGGCGGCACGATCTTCCCCGCCTTCTCGGTGACGCGCTGCACGAAGCCCTCGATGCGCGCGAAGCCGGACTCCGCCTCGCGCAGCGACTCCTCGCTGTACTCGATCATGGAGCGGTAGTGCGGGTGCCCAGGTAGTAGCGGAGCACGATGGGCCGCCAGCGCTTGACCATCTCCGTGACGAGCACCGAGTTGCCGAGCGACTTGCTCATCTTCTCGCCGCTCATGGTCACCCACGCGTTGTGCGACCAGTACGAGGCGAAGTCGTCCCCGAACGCGCGGGACTGGGCGACCTCGTTCTCGTGGTGCGGGAAGATCAGGTCGACGCCGCCGCCGTGGATGTCGAAGGCGCTGCCCAGGTACTTGTGCGCCATCGCCGAGCACTCCAGGTGCCAGCCGGGACGGCCGCGCCCCAGGGCGTCTCCCAGCTGGGCTCGCCGGGCTTGGCGGCCTTCCACAGCGCGAAGTCGCGCGCGTCGCGCTTGCCGCTCTCCCCTCGCCCGCGGGCTGGAGCAGTTGGTCCAGGTCCTGGTTGGACAGGGAGAGATAGCCGGGAAAGGAACGCACGTCGAAGTAGACGCTCCCTCGGCGGCGTAGGCGTGGCCGCGTTCGATCAGGCCGCGCATCATCTCGATCATCTCCGGACGTGGCCCGTGGCGCGCGGCTCGTAGCTGGGCGGCAGGCAGCCGAGGATGTCGTACGCCGCGTTGAAGGCGCGCTCGTTCTCGTAGCCGATCGCCCACCACGGGCGGCCCTGCTCGGCCGACTTGGCGATGATCTTGTCGTCGATGTCCGTGACGTTGCGGATGAACGTCACCTCGTAGCCGCGGTAGGCGAACCAGCGGCGCATGATGTCGAAGTTCAGCCCCGACCTGATGTGCCCGATGTGCGGGGCGGCCTGCACGGTCGCGCCACACAGGTAGATCGAGACACAGCCCGGCGTGAGCGGGACGAAGTCACGGATCTGCCGGGCGCTGGTGTCGTACAGGCGAATAGTCACGCGTCAAGGGTAGTCCGAACGGGCGATGCCCCGCGACCGTCGGCCGCAGGGACATCGAAGCGTGACACAGCCGGGGCCGGCCCGGCACGGTTCCTTGTCAGATCCGGCCGACGACCTTGCCCGGCGTGACGCGGACGACGATCCGCTCGCTGTCCTGCCCGGAGGAGGGTTGAACTCCGCGTACTTCTTGCCCGTGTACTTCACCGACAGCTCGTCGATCAGATCCTGGCCGCCCTCGGTGGTGTACGTGGCGGTGCCGCGGATCTCGGCGTACGAGTAGGGCGAGTCGAAGGGCTGCACCTGCACGGTGACCCGCGGGTCCCGGGCGATGTTCTTCTGCTTCTGGCGGCCGAGCGTCGTAGAGATGAGCACGTCGTCGCCATCACGCTTCACCCACACGGGCGACAGCTGCGGGCTGCCGTCGGGCTGGATGGTGGCGACCGTGACGAAGACCGGCGAGTCGAGCAGGGCCTTCAGTTCGTCGGACAGAGCGGCTGACACGGTGGGGTCCTTCCCTCGCGTACATGCGGACACGGGCATCACGGGTACCTCGTCAGCACCCAACGTGCCGTCAGCGACCGGCATTCCCGCCCGGCTCCACCGCCCGGCGGACCACCAGAGCGGTGGCCACCGCGGCGAGCCCCTCGGCCCGACCGGTCAGTCCGAGGCCGTCGGAGGTGGTGCCGGACACCGACACCGGGGCCCCGACCGCCGCCGACAGCGCCTCGGCCGCCTCGTCACGCCGCTTGCCGATCTTCGGACGGACGCCGATGACCTGGACCGACACGTTACCGATCTCGTAGCCCGCGGCGCGGACGATACGAGCCGCCTCACCGAGCAGCCGCACCGGGGGCGCCGGACCACTCGGGGCGGTCGGTGCCGAAGTGCGCGCCGAGGTCGCCGACCCCGGCGGCCGAGAACAGCGCGTCGCAGGCGGCGTGCGCGGCGACGTCACCGTCGGAGTGCCCGGCGAGGCCGTGGGTCTCGCCCTCCCACAGCAGCCCGGCGCACCACAGCGGGCGGCCCTCCTCGAAGGCGTGCACGTCGGTGCCGACGCCGACCCGCGGCAGCGGCGGGAGACCGGAGGGCGTCGGGTCGGCGGGGGCGTCGGATCAGAAGCCATCGGTGGCCCTCCGGCGCGCGAGAACGGCCTCGGCCAGCAGCAGGTCCAGCGGCCTGGTCACCTTGAACGCCTCCTCGTGGCCGGGCACGACCACGACGTCCACGCCGCACCGCTCGACCATGCCCGCGTCGTCCGTGGCGCCCTCGCCGTCCAGGGCGATCTCCTCGTGCGCGCGGACCAGCGCGGCGCGGTCGAACCCTGCGGGTCTGCACCGCGCGCAGCAGGGCGCGCTCGGGGTGCCGACGACCGGCTCGGGCTCCCCGGCCCGTTCGCCGGTGCGCGGCTCGACCCGCTTGACGGTGTCGGTCAGCGGCAGCGCGGGGACGACGGCGGGCGCCCCGTCCCGTACGGCCGCGACGACCGTGTCCACGGTGTCCACGGGCACCAGGGGCGGGCGGCGTCGTGCACCAGCACGGTGGTGATGTCGCCGGGGAGCGCCGCGAGGCCGAGGCGCACCGACTCCTGGCGGGTCTCGCCGCCCGCGACGACCACGACCTCCGTGGTCGTCGGCAGCGGGTATCCGTCGAGCAGGGTGCGGACCTCGGGCACCCCGTCCGGCGGGCGACCACCACGACCAGGCCGACCGCGCGGGACCGGGCCATCGCCCGCACGGCGTGGACGAGCATCGGGTACCGCCCAGCGTGCGCAGCGCCTTGGCGTCCCCGGCCCCAGCCGCACCCGCGCCCGGCGGCGGGATGACGGCCGCGGTGCGACCGGGGCGCCCGGAGGATCGACGTGCCCGGATACGGACATTGACTTGGCGTTCAGGTTTGCTTCCTCGGCCGAATTGGGTATGGCCACAGCGTGCCGGGCGCGATGCGCCGACCAGCCCCTTCCGTGACGACTGGTCGAGTCTGCTGCCCGAGCCCGGCACACCACGCGGCGGCCGTACCGGCAGCCACCGGCGGGGCGCGACGGCAAAGGCGCCAGCCCCCAGGCGCCGGGGACAACTCACAACAGCAGACGAACCACAACGGCAGGCTCTCGGCGACAGCCGGGACCACGGGGACAACCGTGCCCGCAGATGCCGCAGCGCCCGGCGACGGGTCACATCCCGCTCTGTCGGGCACCGCGGCATTCGTGCGTCAGGACGCGAGGACCTCGTCGAGCAGAGCCTCGGCCTTGTCTTCGTTTGTGCTCTCGGCGAGGGCGAGCTCGCTCACCAGGATCTGGCGAGCCTTGGCGAGCATGCGCTTCTCCCCGGCGGAGAGGCCGCGCTCGCGCTCGCGGCGCCACAGGTCGCGCACGACTTCAGCGACCTTGATCACGTCTCCGGATGCGAGCTTCTCAAGATTTGCCTTGTAACGACGGGACCAGTTCGTCGGCTCTTCGGCATACGGTGCGCGGAGCACCTCGAAGACCCGGTCCAGCCCGTCCTGGCCTACCACATCGCGCACCCCGACGAACTCCGCATTGTCCGCCGGCACACGAACCGTCAGGTCGCCCTGGGCGACCTTCAGCACCAAGTAGGTCTTGTCCACGCCTTTGATCTGGCGAGTTTCGATGGCCTCGATCAGCGCGGCCCCGTGATGGGGATAGACCACGGTGTCGCCAACCTTGAACGTCATGTGACAGGTACCCCTTCCGTGGCTATCCAGGGTAACACGGGAACGCCTCGTTCTGAATGGCGTTTTCGCAGGTCAGGGCGTATCTCGGGCTTGACAACACGGACCGGAACGTGCTTCGCCAGGTCGTCGCGGACAGGTATTCGCAGGTGGGAGGGCTCCCGGGCACAGCGAAACCGGAGCGTTACCCGCGCCAAGGGACCCACTCACGTGGTTGTACGTCCCGTTTTGCCGGACTCCGGCGGGCGGATTCCCGTACTCCGTTCGGAGCCGCGCGAGGAGATCATCGAGTGTTTTCCGAATTGATCACGCCACCGTCTCTCACCGCTGTGATCAATTCCGCGACGCGCTCGCATTCTTTGCCGATAATCCACGCAACGCATGCCGAGCGGATATTCGGACGTCCTCGGAACAGCCCGTACGGCGACAGCGGCGCGCTGACGTCCCGTAGGGGCGGGTCGGGTGCGGCCGTCCCGTGGCGCCTCGGTAACCTAAGGCCGCTGATCCAACCTTTACCTCGTCCTAGGAGATGCCGCCGCCGTGAGCAGCAGCCTTCGACGCGGTGGCCTCGGCGCCGCCGCCATCGCGCTCTCGATCGCCCGCTCTCCGCCTGCGCGGCCGGGAACAACGCGCAGACGCTGGAGATCAAGCCGGACAACGCCGCCACCTCCGTCGGTGACATCAAGGTCCAGAACGCGACCGTGATCACCCAGCCGGGCACCGACACCAAGGGTCCGGCCGTCGTCTCGGCCCGCATCTTCAACACCGGTGGCAGCGACCAGATCCTCAGGAGCGTCACCCTGACCGGCAAGTCGGCGCCGGTGAAGCTCTCCCCGCCAAGGGCGAGAAGTCGCTGGTCGTCCCGGCGGGCGGTTCGCTGGCCCTGGGCGGCAAGGACAACGCCAGCGCGGTCATCGCCAACGGGCGGACCGCCGTCACGGACGGGGACGCGGAGCCGGTCGTCTTCGACTTCAGCTCCACGGGCGACGTGAAGCTGCGGGCGTTCGTCGTCCCCGCCGAGAGCTACTTCAAGGAGTGGGGCCCGAGCGAGGCGCCGTCGGTGCCCGCGGGCACGCCGTCGGGTTCCGCGAGCGGCGAGCCCGGTGGGGCGCCGAGCGAGTCGGCCGGGGAAGACGCCCGGTGGCGGCAGCACGGCCGGCGGCGCCCAGGGCGACGACAAGAACACCCCGCCGAAGGGACAGCAGCAGCAGAGCGAGGGCACGCCCAGCGGGTCGCCGTCCTCGCAGACCGGCGGCGACGCGATCGTCGACGGTTCGCAGAACTCCGGACACTGACGCCGTAAGCCGGCCCCGACGCCGTAAACCGGACCCCGACGCCGTGAAGGCGCCGGGAACACGAGCGGGCGGAGCCCCAGGGCTCCGCCCGTGCACCGGTCCCGTCCGGTCTACGGCTCGAACTTGTAGCCCAGACCCCGGACCGTGACCAGGTAGCGCGGGGCTCCCGGGTCGGGCTCGATCTTGGCGCGCAGCCGCTTGACGTGGACGTCGAGGGTCTTGGTGTCGCCCACGTAGTCCGCGCCCCAGACGCGGTCGATCAGCTGCATCCGGGTGAGCACCCGGCCCGCGTTCCGCAGCAGCATCTCCAGCAGGTCGAACTCCTTCAGCGGCAGGTCGACCTTGCCGCCGCCGACCGTGACCACGTGCCGGTCGACGTCCATCCGCACCGGGCCCGCCTCCAGGGCGGCCGGGTGACCTCCTCCGGCTCGCCGCGGCGGCGCAGCACCGCGCGGATCCGGGCCACCAGCTCGCGCGAGGAGAAGGGCTTGGTCACGTAGTCGTCGGCCCCTATCTCCAGGCCGACGACCTTGTCGATCTCGCTGTCCTTGGCCGTCACCATGATCACCGGGACGTTGGAGCGGCCCCGCAGCTGGCGGCACACTTCCGTGCCGGGCAGGCCGGGCAGCATCAGGTCGAGCAGGACGAGGTCGGCTCCGTTCCGCTCGAACTCGTCCAGACCGTCGGGGCCCGTCGCCGCGATGGCGACCTCGAATCCTCCTTGCGGAGCATGTAGGACAACGCGTCGCTGAACGATTCCTCGTCCTCGACGACCAGCACTCTGGTCACGGAAGGACCTCCGGGGCAGAAAGATGTTCGTAAGCGTGGGTCTCGTACGGCCGGTCCCCGTCCTCGCCATCGAGATCGGCGTCGGTGTCGTACGGTTCGATCAACGGGCGGTCGCGGTTGCGGGCCGAGCCCGCCTCCGGCAGCCGCAGGGTGAAGGTGGAGCCCTGTCCTCGGCGCTCCACACCGTGACCTCCCCGCCGTGCGAGGCGGCCACGTGCTTGACGATGGCGAGCCCGAGTCCGGTGCCGCCGGTCTGGCGCGAGCGCGCCGGGTCGACCCGGTAGAACCGCTCGAATATCCGCTCGCGGTCCTTCTCCGAGATCCCGATGCCCTGGTCCGTCACGGAGATCTCGATCAGCTCGCCGCCCGGGCGGGCACGCGGCGGGCGGCTATCCCCACGCGCGTACGGGCCGGGCTGTAGTTGACCGCGTTCTCCACGAGGTTCCCAGGGCCGCGGCCAGCTGACCGCGGTTGCCCCACAGCCGCAGGTCGGCGGTGCCGCCCGAGGCCATGGTGATCTGCTTGGTGCCCGCCTGGTGGCGGCACCGGTCCATGGCCTCGGCCACCAGCTCGTCCACCCGGACCGGCTCGGCGTCCTCCAGCGGGTCGTCGTTCTGCACCCGGGAGAGGTCGATCAGCTCCTGGACCAGGCTGGTCAGCCGGGTCGCCTCGATCTGCATCCGGCCCGCGAAGCGGGTGACCGCCTCCGGGTCCTCCGAGGCGTCCATCACGGCCTCGGACAGCAGGGAGAGGGCCCCGACGGGGTCTTCAGCTCGTGGCTGACGTTCGCGACGAAGTCGCGCCGCACCGCCTCGATCCGGCGGGCCTCGGTCAGGTCCTCCACCAGCAGCAGCACCAGCCGGGAGCCCAGCGGCGCCACTCTGGCGGAGACGGCGAGGGCCTCGCCGCGGCCGGTGCCGCGGCGCGGCAGGTCCAGTTCCACCTGCCGTATCTCGCCGTCGCGCCGGGTGTCGCGGGCCATCTGGAGCATCGGCTCGACGGCCAGCTTGCCGCCGCGCACCAGGCCCAGGGCGTACGCCGCCGAGCTGGCCTTGACCACCACGTCGCCCTCGTCGAGGACGACCGCGGAGGAGCGCAGCACGGAGAGCACCGTGTCCACGCCCGGCGGCAGGACGGCGGCGGTGTGCAGCGAGGAGCGCGTCGGTTTGGCCTGCTCGCGCTCGCTCCAGCGGAACGCCAGTACGGCGATGACGCCGGTGCACAGCCCGGCGAGCGCCGCCACTGCGGCGATGGCCGCGTCCACGTTCATGCCATCCAGGTTATGCGTGGTCGCGGACCGGCCCACAGCGGAAGGAGAGCCCTCTCGAACAGACGTTGCCGAGAGTTCATCGGGGCGTCGGTGGTGGTTCACTCCGCACCACCCCGTGCCGCTCCGGATCCCCGACCAGGTGGAAGGCGTGTTACCGAGAGTTCACCAGGGCGACGGGGGCGGTTCATTCCGGGGACGGATCCGGACGCGTTACGCCCGGAACGTGAGAGCGTGAGATTCGTGAGGCCCACCGGATTCGTACGAGAGAAGGTCAGTGATGCGGGACGCGTACCACGAGGAGCTTGACTCCATCGGGGAGAGCCTGGTCGAGATGGGCCGGCTCGTGGGTTCGGCCATCGGCCGCGCCACCACCGCGATATTGGACGCGGACCTGAAGCTCGCCGAGAGCGTCATCGCCGCGGACGAGAAGGTCGACGACATGCAGCGCGACCTGGAGGCCAGGGCGATCGCGCTGCTCGCCAGGCAGCAGCCGGTCGCCACCGATCTGCGGATCGTGGTGACCAGCCTGCGCATGAGCGCCGACCTGGAGCGCTCCGGCGACCTCGCGCAGCACGTCGCCAAGCTGGCGCGGCTGCGCTTCCCGGAGTCGGCGGTACCGCGCGACCTGCACGCCACGATCCTGGAGATGGGGCAGCTGGCGCAGCGGCTGATGGCCAAGGCCGCGGAGGTCGTCATCACCAAGGACGTCGACCTGGCGCTCCAGTTGGAGCAGGACGACGACGCGATGGACCTGCTGCACCGCACGCTCTTCCAGCACCTGATGGACGACCGGTGGAAGCACGGCATCGAGACGGCCGTCGACGTGACGCTGCTGGGTCGCTACTACGAGCGGTTCGCCGACCACGCGGTGTCCATCGCCAAGCGCGTGGTGTACCTGGTCACCGGGGAGCACGCCGACGAGGTCATGGCGACGGTGGAGAGCGGCGGCTCCGTCGAGGGTGCGTAGGGCGCGTCGGTCGCTTGGTGTACACGTGCCTCCACGCGCCGTTGATGCGCCGCCCGCGCGGCCGTGCAATGGCGGGAAGGCGATCCCTTCCCAGGAGGCGACTGTCATGGCAAGCCCTGCCCTGTCCGTGTCCCGAGACTTCCGCGCTCCCTACGAACGGTCGGCGGCTCTGCGTCCACCGCCACCGCTGTGCGCCGCGTGCGGCTGCGGCTCGGGCTGCGGCTGCGGCTGTCAGTCCGGCGGACCGTGCCAGTGCGGCGGCAACTGCGGCTGACGGCCCGCGGTTCTGACCGCACCCGCGAAACCACCGAGGGTGGGGCGCCCGTCCGGCGCCCCCACCCTTCTTCTGCCCTGGGTGTTGCCGGGGCTTGGGGAGCTGGGCTTTGCTGGTGGGGCGGTGGTCGCTCCGCTCTGAGTGGTCGTCGTTGGTCGTCGTTGGCCACTGTTGGGTGGCGTCGGACGGCCCGGGACGGCCCGGCGACTCGCTGCCGGTAGAAGGCAAGGCGAGAGCATCACTCACGAGCTTTGCCTCACATGCCGTACCGGGCAGCGCTCAGTATGAGTGGGCTCAGCGTGGTCGGCGCTTAGGAGGAACTGGGCCTGGGATCACGTCCCTACCGAGGTGCTCCTTGATGAGGTACTTGAGTTCCGGGCCTTCGATGAGCTGTAGGCGGGCGAAGTCGTGGCTCGCCCGTCCAAACCAGGAGGTAGTGATCAGGACACCCTTCGCAGCTCGCTTGTGCTCGACCACGCCCGCGAGCGCCTGAACGGATTCCACGCCGACGAGCTTGCTGTAGCGCTTGGCCTGGATGATGCACTCTCCGTTGAACACCGGGTCCTTGCTCACCGCCACAGCGTCCACGCCCTCGTCCTTCGAAGCCTGGGTGTTCCACGCCTCCATGCCGATCGCCTCGAACAGCTGCCGGATCAGGTGCTCGAACTCCGTGGGCGTCAACTTCACCAGCACTGGCCTGCTGTCGAGACCAGCCACCACGTCCATGCTGTCCATCAACCGGTATTTCGACAGATCGAACTCCATCATGGGACGGATGGGTTCGAGGTCGTACGGGTTGGGAGACACAATCGCGTTCAGGCGTTGGAGACACTGCGCCGGATCGACCTGGCTGAGGCGGAGCTTCTCGAACTCTTCCCTTGCCGCGCTGAGCGTGATCAGGCAGGGAGACACCTCGTGACCAGTGGCACGGTCGATCGTCTTGACGTGACCGTTCAGGATGACGCCGTTGACGATCCGGTCCGGATCGCTGGTGAGGATCTCGTGGACAGTCCGCAGAGCGACTTGGGCGAGCACCGACGCATAGAGCGCTTTGCGTTCTTTCTCCGGCCGGGGCAACACAGTCGTCTCATCGCGACTCTTCACGTACTTGTATCCACGCGCCGCGGGAACGATCGTCTCGGGTGGTAGATGGATCTCTACAAGGACCTCGCCGGTTGCTGGGCGGTAGGCGATGCGATGCTCATGCGGCACCCCGTCCGGATAGGCCGAAGCATCCAGCACGGCCCCCAGGTGAGCCTCCACAGCCGCAGGGTCCCCTGCGCGGTAAGCCTCACGCTGCTCGTCCAACTCCTTATTGAAGGTCCTTACCTCGTTGAGGGCCCGCTGTTCGGCTCGACGGTGCTCAGCCCGCTTCCGCTCCAGGGTCGCGCGTCGCTTCTCTTCAGCTCGCCTGTGGCGCTCCTCTGCTTCAACGAAGCGCTCCCGCCCCTCGGCTACTGCCGCCTCGTACCGCTTCCTACCGAAGCCGAAAACCGCGGCCAGCCACCTGGCTCCGGCGGAGCGAAGTCCTCCCAGCGCGGCGCGGGTTCGGGACGCGACAACGCCCGCTCGTCCCATGCCTTCGGTGTGTGAGTTCGGCGTCGGCGTTCGAAGGTCGTAGGAGGATCCCCGACCAGCGCGTCACGTAGCAACTGTCCAGTTGTTCGGCCTCGTGCTCAACGCCAACCGTGCGGACCCTCGCCGACTCCGCCTGCTGCTGCTCGTACGCCGCCTTCCGCTCCCGTTCACGTCGCTTGCTGGCCGCCTCGGCCGCCTTGCGGGCACGCTCCGCCTGGCGGGCCTGCTGCTCCTGGGCCCGTCGTAATGCCTGCTGCTGCCGCTGGTACTCGTTTCCCCGGTTGCTTCCACGCTGCGCCACCTGCTGCCCCTCCCATGCCTTCGCTCTACCACAGGGCATTCCCATCCCACCCTTCAGAATCACGTACAGCGGAGACGTGCGGGCCTCGGAGCAGGAGCAGCGATTATCGACGACCGAGTACTGGCAACCAATGGTCACCGCAGTTGGCAGGGCATGTACGCCCCTCCTTCGTTTCGAGGCGAATCGGATGGGCGTTGGGCCTTGAGCTAGTGGGCGTCTCACCTGCTGTGATATCGCGCGAGTGCACGTGATTGTCCGCCGCCGCGCGTAGGCGTTGTCACGCGTTTAGCACCCGCCTACTCGACCCTGCTCGGCATCACTTTTGAGCAGCGCGCGCGAGGCACTGGCGCCTTTGTGTTGGCTCATAAATTGACCAAGTGTGCGGGCTGGCGAGCCTTCTTCGTTCCACCCGTATCCGTCCAGGAGGGCACGGCGAAAGAATTCATCTGCACCCTCTGGGTCGACCTGCTTAATCCAGGCATAGCAAGCACCAGTAGTTGATGGGGGCGCAAAGAGCTTTTCATTCACCGCGCACGCGACACGCGTGGCCTCCCCAAAATGCCATACATGCCTTGGTTCTCCTCATACCAAGCGACGATAGCCGCTGGGCTCATTGCCCGGACGTGAGTTCCAAGACTCTTTCCAGTCGTCAGGTCCAGATAGCGCGGGATTATGGCAGCCACAACGTTCGGGTCAGCCACCCCGTACATGCTCTTGAGTTGATCACTCGTCGACCTCTTGCCACCTGTGTCCATGGCGGCAAACGCTCCAGCCGGAACACCGACAACGATTGGCACATCCATCGCTTTCCCGGCCTTAATGATGGCCAGGAGGCGATCAAACCCTGACCCTCTCGACGCGATCAGGCGGGCCCAGACACCCGGCCAACGGTATACCTCGACGAACCGCTAGCCCAGACACATCTGACGAAATCCTTACGCATCGCGTCACACCTCAGGCTATCGCAACTCGCCCTACTAGGGTCGTGTCACGCATCCCTCTGCGACCCCACCGGCCCAACAAGCCTTGAGAGGAGAAGCTGAAGTTCAGAAGGAGAACACGTGAAGTCATGGCGATCTCGCCTTCCCATCGGTCTCGCGGTCGCTGCCGCAGTTGTCGCGGTCCCGCTGGCTGCCACCACGGCTGTCGCGAGTCCGCCGCCCGGTAGCGGCTGGAATATATCCGGTGGAATGACGTACGACTCGAAGAAGGAGTGCGAGTCCAGGAGGCTGGCCAGCACCCTGGATACAGCGAAGTGTGGTGCGACGGCCCGGGTGGCCACACCGAGTACACCATCTGGGTTCGCTGACCGGTTAAAAGGCAGTACTTCAAAAGGTGGCTCCGGCAGTGAATGTTCTCTTTCTGCTCACGTACCTGTCTCGGCACGGGCGACCTCGTGCACGGTAAGCGGTGAGACGTCGAGCCCCTGATGGTTGATCATGGGAACGAGACGCGTGTCGGCAGTCCGTAGAGAACAACAGTTCTTCCCTTCGCAGAGAAATGGATTCATTGGTGTCTGAGCAGAACACTCCTTCTTCCCTTCCGCCGAGTGCGCTGGTGATGCAGTTGATATCCGGGTTCCAGATGTCGCAGGCGGCCTACGTCATCGCCGACACCGGAGTGGCCACGATCCTGGAGCAGGAGGGCCCGCAGACGGTCGCGGACCTGGCCGCGCGTACGGGGACGCACGAGCAGGCGCTGGGCCGGCTGATCCGTACGCTGGCCCCGGTGGGGCTGTTCACCACCGAGGGGAAAAGGTGCGGGTGACCGAGGCCGGTGCGCTGCTGTCGGCGAAGCACCCGCAGTCTCGCGGCGGCGACCCGGATGTGGATGGAGACCCACTACCTGCCCTTCAGCGAGCTGGGGCACAGCGTCCGCACGGGACGCCCGGGCGCGGAGAAGTACCTCGGCGCTCCCTTGCTGACGTGGATGAACGAGGACGCGGACCGGGCGAAGCTGTTCAGCCAGGCGATGGGCGACGTCACCCGTGGACTGCGGACCGGCATGTTCGACGGCTACCGCCTCCCGGAAGGCAAGGTGGTCGCCGACATCGGGGTTCGGACGGCAGTGTGCTGGTGGAGCTGTTCCAGCTCGACAGCGATCCCCAGCGCCGCGGAGTGGTCTTCGACCTCCCAGAGACCGCCAAGACAGCCCGGCCGGTTCTGAGCGCGGCGGGCCTGTCGGACCGGGTCGACGTGGTCAGCGGAGACTTCTTCGACCACGTTCCCACCGCGGACGTCTACATCCTCAGCCACATCTTCCACGACTGGTCCGACGAGGAGAACCTGCGCATCCTCGCCGCGATCAGGGCCGCAGCCCGTCCCGGAGCCCGTCTGCTGGTCATTGAGGGCATCGTGTTGGAAGGGGACGAGCCGCATCTGACGAAGGTGCTCGATCTGACCATGCTCGGCATGCTGACCGGCAGGGAGAGGACCCTGGCCGAGTACCGGGATCTGCTTCAGCGGGGAGGCTTCACCCTCGATCAGGTCGTCGATACCCCAGCCCGGCCTCCATTCTGGAGACCACCCTGCGCTGACCCCGCGACCGGGTGCCGGAGACGGCCCTGCCGCCGGCGCCCGGGGCAGGAGGGGCTGGATTCGGTGAATGGCCCTGGTGAGGGTGGTGCCGTTGGCTCCGAAGAGTTGAGCCAGAAGGTCTCGGGTGTCGATTTCGCGCAGGTGGACCAGCTCTGAGGGCCCACAGACGGCCCCAGCGCACCAACAAGCCCCTACCAGCGGCAAAATCGCAGGTAGGGGCTTGCGCGTACAGACTTACTTCTTCTTGCCCTGGTTCTTGACCGCCTCGATGGCGGCCTTCGCAGCCTCCGGGTCGAGGTAGCGGCCGCCGGGGTGACCGGGCGGAAGTCGGCGTCGAGTTCGTAGGCGAGCGGGATGCCCGTGGGGATGTTCAGGCCCGCGATGTCGGCGTCGGAGATGCCGTCGAGGTGCTTGACCAGGGCGCGCAGCGAGTTGCCGTGGGCGGCCACCAGGACCGTGCGGCCCGCGAGCAGGTCCGGGACGATGCCGTCGTACCAGTACGGCAGCATCCGCACGACGACGTCCTTGAGGCACTCAGTGCGGGGCGCAGCTCCGGGGATGGTGGCGTAGCGCGGGTCGTCGCTTTGGGAGAACTCGGTGCCGTCCTCCAGCGGGGGCGGCGGGGTGTCGTACGAGCGGCGCCACAGCATGAACTGCTCCTCGCCGAACTCGGCGAGGGTCTGCGCCTTGTCCTTGCCCTGGAGCGCGCCGTAGTGCCGCTCGTTCAGGCGCCAGGTGCGGTGGACGGGGAGCCAGTGGCGGTCGGCGGCCTCCAGGGCGATCTGCGCGGTGCGGATCGCGCGCTTCTGGAGCGAGGTGTGGACCACGTCCGGCAGCAGGCCGGCGTCCTTCAGCAGCTCACCGCCGCGCAGGGCCTCCTTCTCGCCCTTCTCGTTCAGGTTGACGTCCACCCAGCCGGTGAACAGGTTCTTCGCGTTCCACTCGCTCTCGCCGTGGCGGAGGAGAATCAGCTTGTACGGTGCGTCGGCCATGCGCCCGAGCCTACTGGGGCGGCGGGGAGGGGCAGGCCGCGGGCCGGGCGCTACTCGGCGGGGTCGCGGGTGAGGTGGGCGAACGCCTCAAGGTTGCGGGTGGACTCGCCGCGCGCCGTGCGCCACGCGTACTCCTTGCGGATCGCCGAGGCGAAACCCATCTCCAGCAGCGTGTTGAAACTGCCGTCCGCGTTCTCCAGGACCGTGCCGAGCAGCCGGTCCACCTCCTGCGGAGTGACCGCGGCCAGCGGCAGACGGCCCACCAGGTAGATGTCGCCGAGCCGGTCGATGGCGTAACCCATCCCGTACAGCCGGGTGTTGCGCTCCAGCAGCCAGCGGTGCACGGCCTCGTGGTTCTCGTCGGGGCGGCGCACCACGAAGGCGTTGACCGACAGCGAGTGGCGGCCGACGCGCAGCGAGCAGGTGGTGGACAGCTTGCGGGTGCCCGGGAGGGTGACGACGTACGTGCCCTCGGTGGGGCTCTCCCATGTCACGCCCGCGTCGTCGAGGGCTTCCTCGATGACGGCCCTCGCCTCAGCCATGCCCATGGCCCGATCGTAGGCGACGGCGCCGCGCGCGGATCGCCTCGGTGTACACCTCCGCCATGGTCGCCGCCGCCACGTCCCAGCCGAAGGAGCGCGCGTGCCGGGCCGCCGCCGCGCCCATCCGGTCCACGAGCGCGGGCTCGTCCGCGAAGCGGCGCAGCGCACGCGCGTAGTCGGCCGGGTCGTGGCCGTCGATCAGGAAGCCGCTCTCGCCGTCCCGTACGGCCACCGGCAGGCCGCCGACCGCCGCCGCGACGACCGGGTGCCGCACGCCTGCGCCTCGGCGGCGACCAGCCCGAACGACTCGCTGTAGGAGGGCATGACCAGCGCGCTGGCCGCCCGGTACCAGTCGGCCAGCTCGTCCTGGGAGCACGGCGGGCGGAAGCGCACCACGTCGCCGATGCCGAGCCGGGCGGCGAGCTTCTGGAGCCGCTCGGGCTTGGCCAGGCCGGTGCCGCTGGGCCCGCCGACGACGGGGACGACCAGCCGCTGGTGGAGCGTCGGGTCCTGCTCCAGCAGCACCGCGACCGCGCGCAGCAGCACGTCCGGGCCCTTGAGCGGCTGGATCCGGCCCGCGAAGAGCGGGATCAGGGCGTCCGGCGGCAGGCCGAGCCGCGCTCGGGCGGCGGCCCGGCCGCCGCCGGGGTCCGCCACCGGGTCGCCCGCCGGGTGGAAGCGGTCCAGGTTGACGCCCGGGTGCACCACCGCGACCCGCTCGCGCTCCGCCGCGTAGTGCCGGACCAGGTCCGCCGCCTCGCCCTCGGTGTTCGCCACCAGCCGGTCGGCGGCGCGCACGATCTGCTGCTCGCCGATGACGCGCGCCGCGGGTTCGGGTGTCGCCCGCGGCGAGCGCCGCGTTCTTCACCTTGGCCATGGTGTGCATGGCGTGCACCAGCGGCACGCCCCAGCGCTCGGCGGCCAGCCAGCCCACGTGGCCGGAGAGCCAGTAGTGGGAGTGGACCAGGTCGTAGTAGCCGGGGCGGTGCCCGGCCCACGCCCGCATCACCCCGTGGGTGAAGGCGCACAGCTGGGCGGGCAGGTCCTCCTGACCAGCCCCTCGTACGGGCCCGCGTCCACGTGCCGTACGAGTACGCCGGGCGTCAGCTCGACGGCCGGGGCAGCGCGGCGGTGGTGGCGCGGGTGAAGATCTCCACCTCGATGTCGATGGCGGCCAGGCGCCTGGCCAGCTCGACGATGTAGACGTTCATGCCGCCCGCGTCGCCGGTGCCCGGCTGGTGCAGCGGGGAGGTGTGCACGCTGAGCATCGCCACACGGCGGGGGCGGCGGGCCAGCAGCCGGGGGCGGCGGAGACGCGGGCGGCGGGGCCGCGACCGCCCTGGGGACGGCCGGTCCGAACGGCCCGGTCCCGTAGGCCGCCGAACCGGGACGCGTACTGGCTCACCGCGCGAGACCTCCTAGCCATGGGGGCCGGGTTGGCATGCCCCTTCGGGCAACAACAGCGGAATGGGTCGTTTCCATTTCCGCTTTACCAAAGCGTGACACCGAGTGCCCGGACACCGTCGGACGGACCCGTACGCCGACCGTCGTGACACCGTCCCCGGCCGCCGGATCCCGCGGTCAGGTCGCCGCGGCGACCTGCGGAGTCCCGGCTCGGCAAGGGTGTTCGCGCGGCGGGGCGTCGAGCGGAGGCCGTCGCCCGCGGCGTGCCCGCGGGTCGGCGAACCACCCCGAAACCGCGTATCCGGTCGGAGAACGGTTGCGAGACCTTCGCACTTCCTCAAGCAAATGTTCGTGGGCCCTGCTGTACGAATCGCAGGAGAGTCGATCAACCGGGAATCCCCGGGAGCACGGGAAGGGACCCATGACGCACCATCGAAAGAGCCGACGTGCCCGCGGCCGGATGTCCCGCCGTGCCCGCGGCGCTCTCGCTGTCGGCCTGACCGCCGTGGCCGGGGCGGGGATATCCGTCGCCGTCATCCACGGCACAGCGGGCGCGTCGCCCCGGAGGCGGAGTGCGAGTCGGCGGAGTCGGGGCTCGCGGACACGCTCGCCAAGGACATCACCGCGGCGCTGAAGGGCAAGGACACCTCGGCGGCGGTCAGCCTCCACGACCGGACGACCGGCACGACGTGCTCGCTGGACGGGGACAGGACGTACGACTCCGCGAGCGTGGTGAAGATCATCGTCCTGGGCACCCTGCTGCGGGACGCGCAGCAGGAGGACCGGCAGCTCACGGCGGACGAGCGCGACCTCGCCACCGCCATGATCACCCAGTCGGACAACGATGCCACCACGACGCTGTGGAAGCGGCTCGGCCCGACGAAGGTCAAGGACTTCCTGGCCGCCGCCGGAATGACCCACACCACCCTCGACGGCGACGGCGCCTGGGGCTCACCCAGATCACGCCGCATGACGAGCAGACCCTCATGGACCTCGTCACCGGCACCGACGCGACGGTCCTGGACGACTCCTCGCGCGCGTACGTCCTCGACCTCATGGGCAAGGTCATCGACGAGCAGCGCTGGGGCACCCGGCCGGGGCCCCTCCACGGCCGAGGTCCACGTGAAGAACGGCTGGCTGGAGCGCGACACGCACGGCTGGCGCGTGCACAGTGTCGGCGCGTTCACCGGCGGCGGCCACGACTACTCGATCACCGTGCTCACGCAGGACAACGACACCATGGACGACGGCGTCGCCGCCATCGAGGCCGTGGCCCGCGTGGTCCACAAGGACCTCAACGCGAGCGGCTAGGCGTGCTGTTCGGCAGGTTGCTGACGGCCGGGAAGCGGGGCGTGGGCGGTGAGTGCGTAGGGTCGGGCGCATGCCCGCCCCTCCTCCACCGGCCCGCCCGTCGGCTCGGTGACGCGCGGCACCACCAACCCCAACCGGCTGCGCCGGATGGACCGCTGGATCGCCGCCGTCCACGGCGCGGCCCTGCGCCGGGCGCACGACGCGCCCGTCGCGGTCGACCTCGGCTTCGGCGCCGCGCCCTGGACCGCCGTCGAACTGCTGGCCCGGCTGCGGACCGTACGGCCCGACGCGCGGGTCGTCGGCGTCGAGATCGACCCGGCCGGGTCGCCGCCGCCCTCCCTACGCGCGCGACGGGCTGGCCTTCACGCACGGCGGCTTCGAGGTGCCGCTGCCCGGCGGGCGCGGCCCACGCTGATCCGGGCCGCGAACGTGCTGCGCCAGTACGACGCGGAGGAGGTCGACGCGGTGTGGCGGCGGCTGTGCGCGAGGCTCGCGCCGGGCGGGCTGCTGGTGGAGGGCACCTGCGACGAGATCGGGCGGCGCCACGTGTGGGTGGCGCTCGGGCCCGAGGGCCCGCGGACCGTCACCTTCGCCGCCCGCCTGGCCACCCTCACCCGCCCCTCCGACCTCGCCGAACGGCTGCCGAAGGCGCTGATCCACCGCAACGTGCCGGGCGAGCCGGTGCACGCGTTCCTGCGGGACTTCGACCGGGCGTGGGACGCGGCGGCCCCGTACGCGGCGCTCGGCGCCCGGCAACGCTGGATCCGGGCGGTCGCCGCGCTGCGGGCCGCGGGATGGCCGGTGACCGACGGCCCGGCGCGGTGGCGCCAGGGCGAGGTCACGGTGCGCTGGGAGGCGGTGGCACCGGGCGGGGCGGTGGCGCCGGGCGGGCACGACGGCGGGCGGGGTGACGACCCGCCGTCGTCACCCCGCCCGTCCGCCGCCCGGCTCCCGCCCGGACTCACGACTCCCCGGCTCACCGCTTCCCGGCTCACCGCTCCCCGGCGTTGACCGGCCCGATGTACGTGCCCGGGTGGGTGGCCCCGGACTGGTCGAGCAACGCGCCACCGTACGGCCAGTCCAGGGTGAGCTGCGTCGTCTCGTTCGGCGGGGTGATGACCACCTGGCTCGGCTCGAACCCCTGGTCGTCGCCGCCGGTCGACGCCTGGAGCGTGATGTCGAAGCTGGCCTGGCTCCCCGCGTCCACCCGAACCGACTCCGGCTCGTCGCCCGTGCGCTGGAGGTCCCAGGTGGCGCCGTCGGCGGCCTGGAGCTGGACGCCCGGGAAGCCGACCATCGTGCAGTCGGTGGTGCCGGTGTTCGTCAGCACCACCCGGGCGGTCTGCTGCCCGTCGTAGTCCATGTCCGGGCCGCCCTCGAAGTCGGACCACGCGACGCTCAGGTTGTCGGTGGCGCACCGGCTCTCCGAGGAGGCGCTGTCGGGGCGTTCTGCCCCGTGTCGCCCATCGCCGTGTCGCCGGAGGCGCCGAGCCGCCGGAACCGCCCGCGGCCCCGTCCGAACCACCCGCGGAGTCGGGGAGTTGCCGGACTGGCCGATCCCGGAACCGTCCGCGCCCGCCGAGGCGGCGGGTCCGCGGCCTTCTTGTCGCCCGAGTCGCTGCCGCAGGCGGTGAGCGAAGGCGGCGGCCGCGATCAGCGCGGCGGCGGCGACGGAACGAGTACGGCGCAGTGCGGTCGAGCGCGACATGGGATCCCCTGGGAACGGGCGGTGGTGCGTGGCGTGGTGCGTTTCCCTTTCGGTGACCACAACTCTGGCCGCCGCCACTGGTGATCGGCTAACACACCGCTAACGGGCCACTGGCCGCGGGCTGTCGCGCCGCGCCGTCACGGAAGAACCGGCCGGTCCGCGTCCGCGGCCCGGCCGGTCGTCGGGCCGAAGGCCCCGCTCCCCTGCTACTTGCTACTTCGCTACTTCGTTACTTCGCTACTTCACGACGGTGATGCGGTCCGCCTTCGGCGGGCCAGCGGCTTCTCCTTCGTGGAGTGCGCGCCGAGGTAGCTGTTCAGCGCGTCCAGGTCGGAGACGCCGACGAACTTGTCGGTGCCCTCCTTGAACGCGGCGAAGTTGTCGCCGCCGCCCGCCAGGAACTCGTTCATCGCGACCCGGTAGGTCTTCGCCGGGTCGATCGGCTCGCCGTTCAGCTTCACCGAGTCGGTGACCACCCGGTCCGCGCCGGACTTGGTCATGTCCAGGGTGTAGGTGAAGCCGTCGGAGACCTGGAGGATCTTCGGCGACGCCTCGTTCGCGCCGCTGACCTGCTGCCGCAGCGCCTCCAGGAGCTGTTCGCCGGTCAGGCCGATCACGTTCATCATGTTCGTGAAGGGCTGGACGGTGAACGCCTCGCCGTAGGTGACGACCCCGTCGCCCTCGTCCCCGCTGGCCGCGTACGCGAGGTCGGAGCGGATCCCGCCGGGGTTCATCAGGGCCAGTTGCGCGCCGCCCTGGTCCTCGGCCGACTGCGCCTCGGTCTGCGCGTCCGCGATCACGTCGCCGAGCGGCGACTCGTAGGCGGTGGACCCGCGCCCGGGGACGTCCGCCGCGATGTAGCCCACCGGCTTGGCCGCGATCGGCGCGGCGAGGGTGTTCCAGTGGGAGATCAGGTCGGTCATGTCCGGCGCCTTCGGCTGCTCCCGGCTCACCACGTGGTTCGCGGAGTCGCCCCCTGCACGCTCGTGCGCACGATGTCGCCGGTGCGGCGGTCGTAGGTGAGCGTGGTGTCGGTGTACAGGCGGCCGAAGGAGGCGGCCGAGGTGACCAGGCGCGGGGTGCCGGACGGGTCCGGATGTCGCACACGTACGCCTGGTGGGTGTGGCCGGTGACCAGCGCGTCGACCTTCGGCGTGAGGTGCTTCGCGATGTCGACGATCGGGCCGGAGATCCCGTCGCCCGCGCCGGGGCTGTCGCAGTCGTAGTTGTACGAGCCGGAGGCGGGCTGCCCGCCCTCGTGGATGAGGGCGACGATCGACTTCACGCCCTTGCGGTTCAGTTCCTTGGCGTACTTGTCGATCGTCTCGACCTCGTCGTGGAACTTCAGCCCTTGACGCCGTCGGCGGTGACGATGTCGGGCGTGCCCTCCAGCGTGACGCCGATGAAGCCGATCTTGACGCCCTTGTGCTTCCAGACGGTGTACGGCTTGAGGATCGGCTTGCCGGTCTTCTCGTCCGTGACGTTGGCCGCCAGGTAGGGGAAGTCGGCGCCGGGGAAGGTCCTGCCGTCCTCGTAGCAGCCGTCGTCGGGGTGGCAGCCGCCGTTCTGCATCCGGGCCAGTTCGGTGGCGCCCTCGTCGAACTCGTGGTTGCCGACGCTCGTCACGTCCAGGTCGAGCTTGTTGAGCGCCTCGATCGTCGGCTCGTCGTGGAAGAGGCCGGACATCAGCGGGCTGGCGCCGATCATGTCGCCGCCCGCCGCCGTCACCGAGTACGGGTGGCCCTCGCGGGCCTGGCGCAGGGACGACGCGAGGTACTCCACGCCGCCCGCCGGAACGGACTTCTCGGTGCCGTCCGGCTGGGTCTCGGTCACCGTCCCCGACGAGCCCTGCGGCGGCTCCAGGTTGCCGTGCAGGTCGTTGAAGGACAGCAACTGGACGTCGACGGTGCGGCCGTGCCCGGCCGCTGGCCGCCGTGCGCGGAGCCGGAGCCGGAGCCGGAGTGCGCCGCGTCGGCGCCCGCCGGAGCCGTGGCGGTCAGCACACCGGCACCGGCGGCGAGCACGGCCACGGCCGCCGCCAACTGGCGGGACACCGCGCGCCGTTGTGGTTTCGCTGGCATGTGTTCCCCTTCGGGCACGAGTCGGACGACGGCGGCAGCTTACGTTCAACGCGCGTAGCGGGCAGGGGCCGAGGTTACGAGCTGGTTGCGCGCGGCGGTCCGGATCCCGGGCACTCGCGTTCCCCGGCACTCGCGCCCGCGCGAGGGCCCGCACGTAGGCTCGGGCCCATGAGTGACGTGGTGAACGGGACGGTCGGCGGACGGCGGATCGAGACGCTGGACGAACTGGAGCCAGCCGTCGCCGACGACGTGCGGCGGCTGCTCGCCGAGGCGGCGCGGGTGGACGGCCAGCAGGCCGTGTCCGAGCAGGGCGGTTGCAGCTGCGCGGGCGGCGGGAGGGGTGCGGCACGTGCTCGTGCGCGACCCGTCCGGCACGCTCGTCGGCTACGGGCAGTTGGAGGACACCGACCCGGTGGAGGCCCCGGCGGCGGAGCTGGTGGTGCACCCGCCCACCGCGGCCAGGGCCACGGCCGGGCGCTGGGCTCGGCGCTGCTGGGCGAGTCCGGCAAGCGGCTGCGGGTCTGGGCGCACGGCGGGCACGCCTCGGCCCGCCACCTGGCGCAGGTGCTGGGGCTGAGCCGGTTCCGTGAGCTGCGGCAGATGCGCCGCCCGCTGGGTCCGCTGGACCGGCTGGACATCCCGGAGCCGGTGCTGCCGGAGGGTGGGCGTGCGGACGTTCCGGCCGGGCGAGGACGACGCGGCCTGGCTGGCGGCGAACGCGGCGGCCTTCGCGCACCACCCCGAGCAGGGCGGGCTCACCCAGCGCGACCTGGCCGACCGCGAGGGCGAGGAGTGGTTCGACCCGGACGGCTTCTTCCTCGCCGAGCGGGACGGCGAGCTGGTCGGCTTCCACTGGACCAAGGTCCACCGCGACACCGACGAGCCGCTGGGCGAGGTGTACGTGGTCGGGGTGCGCCCGCAGGCCCAGGGCGGCGGCCTGGGCAAGGCGCTGACCGCGATCGGCCTGCGCCATCTCGCGGCGCGCGGCCTGCCGACCGCGATGCTCTACGTGGACGCGGACAACACGGCGGCGGTCGCGGTCTACGAGCGGCTGGGCTTCACCACGTACGAGACGGACCTGATGTACCGCACGGAGAGCTGACCCGGGGCCGGGGCCGGGGCGGCGAACGGGCCCACCGCCAGTTCGCCGCCTCCCGGACCCTCCGGGACGGATCCCGATTTCCTTCGCGCCATGTCTCCGTTACCGGCGATTCAGACTTCGTTGCGAGCATCGCTGGATGCAGCCCGCCGTGCCCACACCCGCGAACCGGAGGCTCCGTGCCGCGACCGCGCCACGTTCCACCGCGCCCGACCGGGCCACGGCGCGGAAGAATGGATCCATGAACCAGCCCAGCGGTCAGGTACCGGTCCACGCGCAGCCCGAGCCCGAACCCCAGCCGCAGCCCTCGGTGGGGTCGATCGCCGCGCACCGGCCGCACGCGGTCGCGGTGCCCGCCGTGCGGGGCTCGATCCCGACCTCGACTCCGACCTGGACGCGTACGAGGTCGGTCTGGGCCCGGACGGCGAGGGCGGTGAGCTGCCGCAGGGCCGGTTCCTGGACCGGGAGCGCAGCTGGCTGGCGTTCAACGAGCGGGTGCTTGAGCTGGCCGAGGACCCCGCGACCCCGCTGCTGGAGCGGGCGAACTTCCTCGCGATCTTCGCGGGCAACCTGGACGAGTTCTTCATGGTGCGGGTCGCCGGGCTCAAGCGGCGCATCGCCACCGGGGTCGCCACCCGCTCCGCCTCCGGGCTCCAGCCGCGCGAGGTGCTGGAGCTGATCTGGAACCGGTCCCGGAGCTGATGGCACGGCACGCGGCCTGCTACCAGCAGGACGTCGCGCCCGCCCTCGCGGAGGAGGGCATCCACCTGATCCGCTGGCCGGACCTGACCGAGAAGGAGCAGTCGCGGCTGTTCACGCTGTTCCGGCAGCAGATCTTCCCGGTGCTGACGCCGCTGGCGGTCGACCCGGCGCACCCTTCCCGTACATATCGGGGCTCTCGCTCAACCTCGCCGTCGTGGTGCGCAACCCGGTGAGCGGCCATGACCACTTCGCGCGGGTGAAGGTCCCGCCGCTGCTCTCGCGCTTCCTGGAGGCGTCCCCGCAGCGGTACGTGCCGCTGGAGGACGTGATCGCGGCGCACCTGGAGGAGCTGTTCCCCGGCATGGAGGTGCTCGCGCACCACATGTTCCGGGTCACCAGGAACGAGGATCTGGAGGTCGAGGAGGACGACGCGGAGAACCTGCTCCAGGCCCTGGAGAAGGAGCTGATGCGGCGCCGCTTCGGGCCCCGGTGCGGCTGGAGGTCGAGGAGTCCATCGACCCGTACGTGCTGGACCTGCTGGTCCGCGAGCTGAAGATCACCGAGGCGGAGGTCTACCCGCTGCCGGGGCCGCTGGACCTGACCGGCCTGTTCGGGATCGCGGCGCAGGACCGGCCGGAGCTGAAGTACCCGAAGTTCGTGGCGGGCACCCACCGCGACCTCGCGGAGGTCGAGTCGGCGCACGCGCCGGACATCTTCGCGGCGCTGCGCGAGCGCGACGTGCTGCTGCACCACCCGTACGACTCGTTCTCCACCTCCGTGCAGGCGTTCCTGGAGCAGGCGGCGGCCGACCCGGACGTGCTGGCCATCAAGCAGACGCTGTACCGCACCTCGGGCGACTCGCCGATCGTGGACGCGCTGATCGACGCGGCCGAGTCCGGCAAGCAGGTGCTGGTGCTGGTCGAGCTGAAGGCCCGGTTCGACGAGCAGGCCAACATCAAGTGGGCGCGGAAGCTGGAGGAGTCCGGGTGCCACGTGGTCTACGGCCTGGTCGGGCTGAAGACCCACTGCAAGCTGTCGCTGGTGGTCCGGCAGGAGGGCGACACGCTGCGCCGCTACGCGCACGTGGGCACCGGCAACTACCACCCGAAGACGGCGCGGCTGTACGAGGACCTCGGGCTGCTGACCGCCGACGCGAAGGTGGGCGCGGACCTGTCCGACCTGTTCAACCGGCTCAGCGGCTACTCGCGGCGGGAGACCTACCGGCGGCTGCTGGTGGCGCCCAGGTCGCTGCGCGACGGGCTGATCACCCGGATCACCAAGGAGATCACCCACTACCGGGCGGGCCGCCCCGCGTCCGTGCGGATCAAGGTCAACTCGATGGTGGACGAGGCGGTCATCGACGCGCTGTACCGGGCGGCGCGGGCCGGGGTGCCGGTGGACGTGTGGGTGCGCGGGATCTGCGCGCTGCGGCCGGGGTGCCGGGGCTCTCCGAGAACATCCGGGTGCGGTCGATCCTCGGCCGCTTCCTGGAGCACTCGCGCGTGTTCGCCTTCGGGAACGGCGGCGAGCCGGAGGTGTGGCTGGGCAGCGCCGACATGATGCACCGGAACCTGGACCGGCGCATCGAGGCGCTGGTGCGGGTCACCGACCCCGCCCACCGCGCCTCGCTGAACCGGCTGCTGGAGACCGGCATGTCCGACAGCACCTCGTCCTGGCACCTGGGTCCCGACGGGAACTGGACCCGGCACGCGACGGACGCGGACGGCCAGCCGCTGCGGCACGTACAGGAAATGCTCATCGACGCCCGGAGGCGCCGACGTGGTACAGCGACATGACCTGCCCGTCGGCCTGACGGGCGGCGGGCAGCTGCCCGGCACCGGGGGTACGACATGACGGAACACCTGGCGGGACCGGCCGGGCCGACGGCGTCGGCCGGGCCCGTGGGTTCCGGCGCCGGGCCCGCCGCGGCGGCGCTGGCGGACGCCTCGGCGCCCACCGACGCCCGGCGTTCGGGGACGGGGCGGCGCTCAGGGAGGGGCGGGCGGCACGGCGGGCGAGGCGCTGGCGCTGTACCTGCACGCGCGGGCCGGGGACTTCCTGCGCGGCCTGCGGCTGCACCGCGAGAGCGGCCCGGACGCGGAGGAGGCGGCGGAGGCGGCGCGGCTGCTGAGCCGCGCGGCGCGGCGGATCAGCGGCGCGCTGTACGTGTACCGGCCGCTGACCGACCGGGCCTGGGCGGACCATCTGCGCGGCGAACTCGCCTGGCTCTCGGACACCCTGGCGCGCGAGCACGCGTACGCGGCCCGGCTGGCGCGGCTGCGCGGCGCGCTGCACCGCCTCTCGGGCGCGGGTGCGGACACGGGCACGAGTTCGGGTACGGGTACGGGCACGAGTACGGGTACGGCCGGGGCGACGGGACCGACCGGGGCCGCCGGGTCTGCCGGGTCCACCGCCGGGTCCGCCGGTTCGAAGGGCGCGGGGCGCGGGCCGTGCGCGCCGCCCGCGCGCAGCCGTCCGCGGCGAGCGCCGCCCTGGCCACGGGCGCGGCCCGGGCACGGTCCCGGCCGCGCGCCGCGACGGGCCGGGGAGCGGGCGGGCGGCGGGGCGCTGACCGTGGGCGCCGCCCGCGCCGGGGCGCTGCTGGAGCGGCAGCTGACGCTGGCCAGGACCCGCGCCCACACCGCCGCGCTCCAGTCGCTGGGCTCCTCCCGTTTCCACGCCGTCGCCGACACCGTGGCGCTCCTCGCCTCCGACGTGCCGCTGGAGGAGACCGCCGCCGCGCGCCCGGCCGAGGAGGCGCTCGCCCCGCTCGCCGAACTGGCCCACCGCGCGCTGGTGGAGGCGGTCGAGGCGCTGCCGCTGGGCCGGGCGGGCCACCCGTACAACGCGGAGGCGCTGGTCCACGGGCTGGCCGCGACCCGGCCGCCGACGCCCGCCCGCCAGCGAACGCCAGGACGCCCCGTGGCACCAGGTGCGGCGGCTGGTGCGGATGCGCCGGTACGCGCTGGAGGTGCTCGACGCGTCGCGGCGCTGGGACGGGCCCGACGACCCGGCGGGGCGGCGCAGCCGTCGCTCGGGTGCGGCTGCGGGCGGCGGGCCAGGCGCTGGAGCGGCACCGGGACGCGTCCGAGGCGGCGGCAGCGGCAGCGGCGGCGGCCCGTACGTCGCGGATCGCGCCCGCGACGGCGTACGCGCTCGGCGTGCTCCACGCCGATCAGCGGCACGAGGTGGAGGCGGCGCGGTTCGCCTTCGGCCGGGTCTGGCGGCGGATCGCACCGGCGCCGTAGGCGCCCACGGAAGCGGAAGGGAGCGCCGGATGGCACGGCGGGAACACGAGGCCGGGGCCGGGCCGGTCCGCGCGGCGGGCTGCGTGCTGTGGCGACGCGCGCCGGTCGGCGGCCGACTGGAGATCGCGCTGGTGCACCGGCCCCGCTACAACGACTGGTCGCACCCGAAGGGCAAGCTCAAGCGCGGCGAGGAGCCGCTGGACGCGGCGCTGCGCGAGGTGCTGGAGGAGACCGGCATGCGGTGCACGCCGGGGCGGTGCTGCCGACGGTCCGCTACCTCGCCAAGGGGCGGCCCAAGGAGGTCCGTTACTGGGCGGCGGAGGCCGAGCCGGACGGGGTCTTCGTGCCCAACACGGAGGTGGACCGGCTGCTCTGGCTGCCACCCGGCTCCGCCCGCGCCTGCCTGAGCCACGAGCACGACCGACTGCTGGTGGACGCGCTGGACGTACCGGCGTGACCGCCGCACGCGAGGCCGCCGTACGCGAGGTCTCCGTACGCGAGGCCGCCGTACGCGACGGGGCCCGGCCGCGATCGGATGAGCACCGCTTCCTGACAGGTCTCTGACCTCGCTCGGCCACTCTCGACCCGCGCCCGGAGGCCCCGGGCGGCGTCCCGTCCGTCCCGGAAGAGAGTGCGCATGAAACTGCCCAGTCGACTCGCGTGCGCGGCCGGTGCCCTCGGCCTGTGCCTCGCCGCGGCGGCCCTCCCGCCTCGGCGGCCCCGCAGGCGCCGCCCCGCCCCGCCCACCGTCGGCGAGCGGGCGGCGATGTCCCACCTGTACGCCCTCCAGCGGATCGCCGACCGCGACGGCGGCAACCGCGCCCACGGCACCAAGGGCTACGCGGACTCCGTCGGTTACGTCAGGGCCGCGCTGGACGA
Organism: Streptomyces sp. M19; assembly: GCA_038070365.1. Lineage (GTDB taxonomy): Bacteria > Actinomycetota > Actinomycetes > Streptomycetales > Streptomycetaceae > Streptomyces. Next base: position 3,990,676 of record JAMYWE010000001.1, read on the forward strand.
GGCGGGCTTCGTCACCCGGCTCCAGCCGTTCACGTACCAGGGCGAGAAGGGCTACAACCTGATCGCCGACTGGCCCGGCGGCGACCCCGACCACGTCGTCCTCGCCGGGGCCCACCTCGACAGCGTCGAGGAGGGCCCGGCATCAACGACAACGGCTCGGGGTCCGCCGCCGTCCTGACCACCGCCCTGGACCTCGCCCGCCACCCCACCGAGACCCGGCGGCACCTGCGCTTCGCGTGGTGGGGCGCCGAGGAGCCGGGATGATCGGCTCCACGGCGTACGTGGACGCCCTGTCCCCGCCGACCGCGACCGGGTCGACGTCTACCTCAACCTCGACCAGGCCGGGTCCAGGACGTGGCCCAGTGGCTGGTCATCCACGACGACGCCGGGACCGCGGGCGACACCGAGGACCCGGACGACGCCAGGACCGCGGGCGGTTCCGAGGCCACGGACGCGTTCGAGGCGTACTTCGCCTCCCGGAAGCTGGACACCTTCGACATCGGTGTCGCCGGCTCGGACCACGTGCCGTTCGCGGACGCGGGCATCCCGGTCTCCGGCTTCAGCTCCGGCATCTCCGACTGCATCCACGAGGCGTGCGACGACATCCACAACGTCGACCCCGCCAACCAGGCCGTCGCCACCGACGCCATGCTCGCCGTGGTCCGGCGGCTGGCGACCACCGCACCCACGAGGAGAACCCGCATGCGTAGGCACGTCGCTCTGCTGGGGCCGTCGCCGGCGCCGTGGTGCTGGCCACCGCGCCCGCCACCGGCGCCCGGGCGGCTCCGGGGTCGGCGACCCGTACTTCCCCGACGACGGCAACCCCGGCTACGACGTCGCGCACTACGACGTCCGGCTCGGCTACGACCCGGCCCACCCCGACCACCTCGACGGCGACACCACCGTCACCGCGCGGGCCACCGAGCGGCTGGACTCCTTCCACCTGGACCTGACCGGCTTCGACGTCTCGTCCGTCACCGTCGACGGCACGGCGGCCAGGAGCTTCACCCGCGAGGGCGCGCACGAGCTGGTCGTCACCCGGCACGCGCCGTCGCCGAGGGCGCGCGGTTCGCCGTGCGCGTGCGGTACGCGGGCGAGCCGACCGGCGAGGGCTGGCACACGCTGGCCGACGGAGGGCCGACGCGCTGGGCGAGCCGCACGGCGCCACGTCCTGGTACCCGCCAACGACCACCCCTCCGACAAGGCCACCTTCCAGCTCACGGCGACCGTCCCCGACGGCTGGACCGCGATCGGCAACGGGCGGCAGGGGCGGACCACCCGCGCCGACGGGAAGACGACCTTCCGCTGGGCCGAGGACCGGCCGCTGGCCACGTACCTGAGCACCGTGGCCATCGACCGGTTCACGGTGCACCGCTCGAAGCTGGCCGACGGCACGCCGGTGGTCAACGCGTACAGCCCGGACGCCTCCGTGGATCCGGAGAGCGAGGCCCAGCTCCCGGAGATCCTGGACTTCCTGGCCTCGAAGTTCGGCCCGTACCCTTCTCGTCGGCGGGCGCGATCGTCGTGGGCGCGCAGGCGGGCGAGGGTGAGGGCCCATCGCCCTGGAGACGCAGACCCGCCCGACGTACAGCGGCGCCATGTTCGACGCCTCGATGGTGCACGAGAACACCCACCAGTGGTTCGGCGACAGCGTCTCGTTCACCGACTGGCGCGACGGCTGCGTGGCCGAGTGCTTCGCGCAGTACGCGAACCAGCTGTGGGAGGAGCACGGCGGCGCGGACCTCGACGAGGGCTTCTACCGCTCCATGGTGGAGGAGCACCAGGACGACGACGCCTTCTGGAAGGTCCACCTCTACGACCCGGGCGCGGGCAGGAGCTGGACACCGCGCTGTACGACCGGGGTTCGCTGATGCTGCACGCGCTGCGCCGCACGGTGGGCGACCGGGCGTTCTTCGCGACGCTGCGGCAGTGGACCCAGGACCACCGCTACGGCAACGCGTCCTGGCCGGGGTTCGAGAAGCTCGCGGCGAAGGTGTCGGGGCAAGACCTCGACGGCTTCTTCCAGGCGTGGGCGCACAGCTCCACCAAGCCGCCCGAGGAGTACCTCTACCCCGGCGACCTCGGCGCCCTGGCGCCGTGACGCCCCAGCCCCGGCGTCCGCACTCGTCAGCCATGCGGCCTGTCAGCGCCGCCGCAGGGACGCGTCCGCCAGCGCCGGGGCAGGTAGTAGTGGTCGTCCCGGTTGAGGTCCGTGCCGGGCGGCACGATCGCGTCGATCCGGTCCAGCACGTCCGCGCCCAGCTCGACGTCGACCCCGGCCAGCAGGTCCTCCAGCTGCTCCATCGTCCGCGGCCCGATGATCACCGAGGTGATCGCGGGGTGGGCCCGCACGAACGCGATGGCCAGGTGCGGCAGCGAGAGCCCGCCTCCTCGGCGAGGGCGGCCAGCTCGCCGACGGCCCGCAGCTTGCGCGCGTTCCCCGGCAGCGACGGGTCGAACTTGTGCCGCTCCATGGTGGACCTGCCGCCGCCGGTCAGGTCGACGTCGGCGGCGCTGGTGTAGCGGCCGGTGAGCCAGCCCGCGGAGAGCGGGCCCCAGGTCAGCACGCCCATCCCGTACCGCTGGGCGGTCGGCAGCACGGCCGCCTCGACACCGCGGGCCAGGATCGAGTACGGCGGCTGCTCGGTGCGGAAGCGGACGTGGCCGCGCCGCTCGGCGGTCCACTGGGCCTCGACGATCTGCTCCGCGGGAAGGTGGAGGAGCCCACCGCCCGCACCTTGCCCGACCTGACCAGCTGGGACAGCGCGTCCAGCGTCTCGTCGACGTCGGTGGCCGGGTCGGGCCGGTGCACCTGGTAGAGGTCGATGTAGTCGGTGCCCAGCCGCCGCAGGCTCGCCTCGGCCTCGCGGATCAGCCAACGCGGCGAGCCGCCGCGGTGGTTGGGCTCGTCGTCCATCGGCAGCCCGGCCTTGGTGGCGAGGACCACCTCGTCCCGGCGGCCCTTGAGGGCCCGGCCGACGATCTCCTCCGAGCCGCCGACCGAGTAAACGTCGGCGGTGTCGACGAAATTGACGCCCGCGTCGAGGGCGCGGTGGATGATCCGTACGCCGTCGGCCGCGTCGTCGTTGGCGATGGAGCCGAACATCATGGCTCCGAGGGCGTACTCGCTCACCGAGATGCCGGTGCCGCCGAGCGTCCTGCGCTTCATGGGGTCCTGCCTTCGCGTGCGTCACAAGGGAGTGGATACGGCTCCACCCTCCGCCCGCCGCGGCCCGGTACCAGGCCCGGCGCAACCTGGGTCCGGCAGAACCACCCGGTCGGACCGGGCGGCGGATAATGGACGGATGGGCCATGCGGAACCGGAGATCAAGTCGTTTCTCAGGGCGCGCCGGGGCGCGCTCGACCCGGCCGACCTCGGGCTGCCGGAGGGCTCACCGGCGCCGGGTGCGGGGCTGCGCCGCGAGGAGGTCGCGCAGCTCGCCGGGATCAGCGTCGACTACTACACCCGGATCGAGCAGGGCCGGGCCCCGCGATCTCCGACTCCGTACTGACCGCGCTGGCGCGGGCGCTGCGGCTGACGCCCGCCGAGCACAGGTATCTGCGCAACGTCGCCCAGCCCGCCAGGACCGACTCGCGCGAGGCGGTCTGCCGGGACGGCTCCGCCGCCGACCCGCGCCCGGCCGTGCCCCGCGGATCCGGCAGTTGCTGGAGGCGATGGACGAGAGCGTGCCCGCGCTGGTCTACGGGCCCGGCACGGACGTCCTGGCGTGGAACCGGATCGGCGGCCGGGTCGCCTTCGACCTCGCGGCGATCCCCGAACCGGAGCGCAACGCCGCGCTGATGGTCTTCCTCCGCCCCGAGGCCAGGCGGCTGCACCCGGACTGGGACCGGGTCGCCGACGAGACCGTGGCCAGCCTGCGCGCGGAGATCGGCCGCTACCGCGACGAGGTCCGGTGTGGCGCGTGGTGCACCAACTGGTCCGGCACAGCCCGGAGTTCCGGGAGCGCTGGGAGGCCCAGGAGGTGCGGGACCACGCGGACGGCGCGAAGCTGATCGTCAACCCGCTGGTGGGCGAGTTGGAGCTGACGTACGAGGCGCTGAGCCCGCCGCGCGAGCCGGAGCTGCTGCTGTGCCTGTACTCGGCGCCGAAGGGCTCGCCGACGGCCGCGCGGCTGCGCAGGCTGGCGGAGCTGACCGAGGACCGGGGCCCGGTCGCGGTGTAGCGCCCCGGCGCGACGGCGGTCGGCCCGCCTCGCGGTCGCGGTGTGGCCGCCCGCCCTCCCCGGTGGCGGTCAGCCCGCCGGGAGGCCGGAGGGCTCCGGGCGTCCGGGATGCCCGGCGGGGCCGTGGCCGCGCCCGGCAGCCGGACCGGGCGACCGTCCGCCGCCCGGCGCCGGGTACAGCCCACCTCTCCCCGGCGTGCTGGACCGTGCGCGCCACGATCGACAGCCCGAGCCCGGACCCCGGCAGGCTGCGCGCGGACGGCGAGCGCCAGAACCGCTCGAAGACGTGCGGCAGGTCCTCCGGCGGGATCCCCGGGCCGTGGTCGCGCACGGTCAGCTCGCCGTCCTTGAGCCGGACCTCGACCACCCCGCCCGCCGGGCTGAACTTCACCGCGTTGTCGAGCAGGTTGACCAGCGCCCGCTCCAGGGACGCCGGTTCGGCCCGTACGTACCAGGGCGCGAGCGAGGCGTCGAAGGTGAGGTCCGTGCCACGCAGCCGCGCCGCTCCAGGGCCGCCCGCGTCACCTCGTGCACCGCCACGACCTGCGGCGGCCCGGAGTCGGGGCGGCGTCCGGCGGGACAGCTCCTGGAGGTCGCCGATGAGGGCGGACAGCTCGGTCATCTGGGCGGTGACGCTGGACAGCAGCGCCTTGCGGTCGGCGGGCGGCAGCGCCCGGCCGGTGTCCCGCTGCGCGCGAGGAGTTCGATGTTGGTGCGCAGCGAGGTGAGCGGCGTGCGCAGCTCGTGCCCGGCGTCCGCGATCAGCTGCTGCTGCCGGTCGCGGGAGGAGGCGAGCGCGGCGGTCATGGAGTTGAAGGAACGGGACAGCCGGGCGATCTCGTCCTCGCCCTCCACCGGGATCCGCAGCCCCAGGTCCTCGGTCCTGGCGACGTGCTCGACCGCGTCGGTGAGCCGGTCCACCGGCCGCAGCCCGGTGCGCGCCGTCCACAGCCCGGCCGCGCCCGCGCCGACGACGCCGACCCCGGCGACGATGGCGAGGATCAGGGCGAGGGTGTTGAGCGGGTCCTCGATGTCGCTCAGCGGGCGGGCCACGGACACCGCGACCCCGTCCGCCATCAGCTTGGGGCCGTGCATCCGGAAGGTGTAGACGCGCATCTCCTTGCCGGACGCGTCCGGGTGCCGTGCAACTCGCCCTGGCTCCGCCCGGCGGCCACCGCCACGTCGTCGGTCGTCACCCGCAGCGCCGAACTCCACCGGGGTCGGAGCAGGCCGTGCCGTCGGCCAGCACGAGCTGGATGGTGTACGAGCCGAACGGGCGCGGCGAGTCGCTCTCATCGCCGCTGGACGGGTTGGCGCACTGGTCGAGCAGGTAGGAGACGGTGCGCGGGTCGGGCGGGTTGGTACCGGCGTTGCGCAGCGAGGAGTCGAGCTGCGAGCTGAGCTGCTGGCGGGTGATCAGCCAGCAGGCGAGCGCGGACAGCGCGACCGCGATGGCCACCGCGACGGCGGTGAGCAGCGCCAGCCGGAACGCAGCGGCAGCCGGTGGAACCTGCTGGTCACGATGGTTCGCCTCCCGTGGTGCGCAGCACGTACCCGACGCCCCGCACGGTGTGCACCAGGCGCGGCTCGCCGCCCGCCTCGGTCTTGCGGCGCAGGTACATCACGTACACGTCCAGGGAGTTGGACGTGGGCTCGAAGTCGAAGCCCCACACGGCCTTGAGGATCTGCTCGCGGGTGAGCACCTGGCGGGGTGGGCGAGGAACATCTCCAGCAGCGTGAACTCGGTGCGGGTCAGCTCCACCCGCCGCTCGCCGCGCGTCACCTCGCGGGTGGCCAGGTCCATCCGCAGGTCGCCGAAGGCCATCACCTCGTCGCCGTCGCCGCCGTCGTCGGCCCCGGCGGCAGCGGCGTAGGAGCTGCGGCGGAGCAGGGCGCGGATCCGGGCGAGCAGCTCGTCCAGCTCGAACGGCTTGACGAGGTAGTCGTCCGCGCCCGCGTCGAGCCCGGTGACCCGGTCGCCGACCGTGTCGCGCGCGGTGAGCATGAGGATGGGCACGGTGACGCCGGTGGCGCGCAGCCGCCGCGCGGCGGTCAGCCCGTCCATGCGCGGCATCAGCACGTCGAGCACGATCAGCTCGGGCGCGTATCCGGCGACCCGGTCCAGGGCGTCGAGCCCGTCGACGGCGGTCTCGGTGGCGTAGCCCTCGAAGGCGAAGAGCGTCGCAGCGCCTCGCGCACGGCGGGTTCGTCGTCGACGATCAGGATGCGGGCGGACTGCTCGGCGGACTCGGCGGCGCTCATGGACGGGATGACCTCACGGGTGGGGTGGGATGGCGGGGTCGGCGGATCACAGCCTCGCACGGGCCGCCGCGCGGCGGACGGCCCGGCGGCGGCGACGCCCGCGCGCGCTCCCTCGGCCGGGCGCGCCGCGCCGCACCCGCGGGACGGAGGCGGTACGCGGCGCGGGGCCACCGGCCGCCACGGGTCACCGGCCGCCGGGCGGACGGGCGCGCCTCGGCGTACGGGGCGCCGAGCGCGAGGTCGAGGTCGGCCGGGCCGGTGCGGACGGCGGCCCGGTGGTGGACGGCGGTGAGCACGCGGACGGTGTCGGGGTCGGTGGCGGTGTCGGGGTCGGCCATGGCGGCCTCCTGGGGTGCCGGTGGACTGCGGACGATCGGCGGCCGGTCGGCGGCCGGTCAGCTGTTGGAGCCGGTGCCGGTGCCGCCGCCGCGGAGCGTCGCGAGGTCGGCCTTGACGGTGTCGATCGGGATGGAGAAGCCGAGCCCGATGCTGCCCGCGCTGCTGGAGGACTGCTGCGAACTGGACGAGTACATCGCCGAGTTGATGCCGATGATCTGCCCGCTCATGTTGATGAGGGCGCCGCCGGAGTTGCCGGGGTTGAGCGAGGCGTCGGTCTGTATCGCCTTGTAGGTGGTGGTGGACGAGCCGACGTCGCCGTTGTACTGGCCGCCGCCGAACTCGAACGGCCACCGGCCGCCGCCCTGCTCCTGCTGGCCCTGGCTCTCTTCCGTGGAGACGGTCACGTCGCGGTCGAGCGCGGAGACGATGCCGCTGGTGACGGTCCCGGTCAGCCCCTCGGGCGAGCCGATGGCCACGACCTGGTCGCCGACCTTGACGCCGGCGGAGTCGCCGAGCGAGGCGGCCTTGAGCCCGCTGGCGCCCTCGACCTTGATCAGCGCCAGGTCCTTGCCGCTGTCGGTGCCGACGACGGTGGCGGTCTTCTGCTGCCGTCGCTGAGGGTCACCTTGATGGAGGTGGCGCCGGAGACGACGTGGTTGTTGGTGATGATCTCGCCGCCGCTGGTGATGATCACGCCGGAGCCGGTGGACTCACCGCTGCGGCCCGTCGCGCTCACCTCGACGATGCTCGGGCTGACGGCGGACGCGACCGCCGCGACGCCGCTGCCGCTGGTGGAGTTGGCGTTGACGACGGGGTGGACACGGAGCTGGAGGAGTGCCCGGTGGCGTTGGTCACCAGCGCCGCCGTACCGCCGCCGACCAGCGCGGAGACCAGCGCCGCCGCCGCGACGAGCATCACCGGCCTGCGCACCCGGCGGGCGCGGTGCCCGCCGCCGGAGGAGCCGGAGGGGACACGGCCGCGGGGGCGCGGGCGGGCGGGCGGGCCCGCCGGAGGCACGGCCCCGCGTCACCGCCGGGCCATACGGTCACGCCGGACGGGTGGTGACGGGCCGCTGGGGCTCGTGCGCGGGCGGGGCCGGGTAGGAGTCGTACTCGCCGCTGGGGCGTGTGGTTTCCGTCATGTCTATGACTGTGCGCGGGGATCATGAGAGCTTCCTGAGTGCCGCCTGAGAAGCCCGGCAGAAGTCCGTATGACGGACATAAGGAACCCGCGCGCCTTCCGGCCCCGCCCCAACACCGGCCTTACACGCCCGTTAAGGGCCCGGTCCGCTACGGGCGGGGTCCTCGGGCCGGTGCCTCAGGCGCATCCGCAGGAGTGCCGCACCACCAGCGCCGAGGGGAACTGCCGCACCCGCTCCCGCCGCGATCCGGCCACCCGCAGCCCGTCGTCCAGCACCAGGTCCACCGCGGCGCGGGCCATCGCGGGCCGGTCCGAGCCGACGGTGGTCAGCGGCGGATCGGTGAGCGCCGCTTCCTTCACGTCGTCGAAGCCGACGACGCCCAGTTCCCCGGGGACGTCGATGCGCAGCTCGCGCGCCGCGCGCAGCACGCCGATCGCCTGGTCGTCGGTGGCGCAGAAGATGGCGGGCGGCCGGTCCGGGCCCGACAGCAGGCCGAGGGCGACCCGGTAGGCGTCGTACCGGTTGTACGGAGCCTGGAACAGGCGGCCCTCCGTGGACCGGCCGGACTCCCGCATGGCCCGCCGCCAGCCCTCGACGTGGTCGGTCACCGGGTCGCCGACGGTGGGCGTGATCTCGGTGCCGCCGAGGCAGGCCACGTACGCGTACCCGTGCTCCAGCAGGTGCCGCACGGCCAGTTGCGCGCCGCCGATGTCGTCGAGCACCACGGCCACGTCGTCGATCGCCTCGGGCCGCTCGTGCAGCAGCACCACGCGCGCGTCCCACGCCTCGATCTCGGCGGCGGCGTTCTCGCTCGGGCCCTGGCTGATGAGGATCAGCCCGGAGACCCGCATGCCGAGGAACGCGCGCAGGTAGTGCACCTCGCGCTCGTCGAGGTAGTCGGAGTTGCCGACGAGGACCATCTTCCCGCGGTCCGCCGCCGCCTGTTCGACCGCGTGCGCCATCTCGGCGAAGAAGGGCTGGCGGGCGTCGGGCACGACCAGACCTATGAGGTCGGTGCGCCGGCTCGCCATGGCCTGCGCGACCCGGTCCGGCCGGTAGCCCAGCTCCTTGATCGCGGCGAGTACCCGCTCGCGCGTGGCCGGGGCGACCGGCCTTGGTCCGTTATTGATGACGTAGCTCACGACCGCCGTGGAGGTCCCCGCCAGCCGTGCCACATCATCCCGCGTCACCTTGGCCACGCGCGAAGTCTACGCGGGTCCAGCTAGCTGTTGGTCTGTCGTGCGGCACCCGCCCGCACGTTCGCGCCCCCGGCTGCCGTGCCTCGTCGTCCGCGCCCTCGTCCTTCTCGCGCCCGCCGCCCGCGGCGGCTCCTCGGCGGCCCGCTCGACCTTCTCCGGCGTGACGAAGCGGTAGCCCACGTTCCGCACCGTTCCGATCAGGGACTCGTGCTCCGGGCCCAGCTTGGCGCGCAGCCGCCGGACGTGCACGTCCACGGTCCGGGTGCCCCGAAGTAGTCGTAGCCCCAGACCTCCTGGAGCAGTTGGGCGCGGGTGAAGACCCGCCCGGGTGCTGCGCCAGGTACTTCAGCAGCTCGAACTCCTTGAATGTGAGATCGAGCACACGGCCCTTGAGTTTCGCGCTGTACGTGGCCTCGTCCACCGACAGGTCGCCGTTGCGGATCTCCATCGGGCTGTCGTCGGTGGTGATCTGCTGGCGGCCCATGGCCAGCCGCAGCCGCGCCTCGACCTCGGCCGGGCCCGCGGTGTCCAGCAGCACGTCGTCGATGCCCCAGTCCGCGGTGACGGCGGCGAGGCCGCCCTCGGTCACCACGAGGACCAGCGGACAGCCGGGGCCGGTCGAGCGCAGCAGCTGACACAGGCTGCGCACCTGCGGCAGGTCGCGGCGCCCGTCGATCAGGATCACGTCGGCCCCGGGGTGTCCACCAGGGCCGGGCCCTCGGCGGGGCCACCCGCACGCTGTGCAGCAGCAGGCCGAGAGCGGGGAGCACCTCCGTCGAGGGCTGGAGTGCGTTGGTCAGGAGCAGCAGTGAACTCATCGGCGGTCACCCACCCCGGTCACCTTGCTGTCGCCGGCCCTGCGACCGGCCCTGGTGTCCTGCGCGCTTCGCTCGCCCATGACGTCGGTTCCTCCTCGGTCCCTGCGATCGGGCAACCACCGGGCCGCGGCCCGGGTCATATGCGGCTACTTGTACGCGCCATGACGCTTTCGCGCCGGAGCACGTGTGGCTCAAACGCGCATCGCGCGTGTGAAAGCACAAAGGATCCGGGGCTGCTCTGCCCGGATCCTCTTCCCAGCAGAATAACCCACATGACACGCGGTACAGAGGCCGAATACCTTCCCCACGGCCCGGCAGAACCCCGTACGGCCGTATCGGACCACTCTGACGACGCAGGACGGCATCCGGATCGAGGCCGCGTACGAGCCCTGTGCGGCGCCCGCGCCACAGGGGCGCGAGGACCTGGCGATCGTGCTCGCGCACGGCTTCACCGGTCTCTCGAACGGCCCGCGCTGCGCCGGGCCGCGGGGTGTTCGCCCAGCGTGCGGCCGTGATCACGTTCTCGTTCCGAGGCCATGGCCGGTCCGGCGGGCGGTCCACGGTCGGCGACCGCGAGGTGCTGGACCTGGCCGCCGCGGTCGGCTGGGCGCGGCGGCTCGGCCACGCCCGCGTCGCCACGGTGGGCTTCTCGATGGGCGGCTCCGTCGTGATACGGCATGCGGCGCTGTACCGCGCCGTCGAAAAGATTCGGCCGCCTCGTGAACATGACTTCGGGGGCGCGGGGGCGCATGGAAGCGCATGCCGATGCTGTGGTTTCCGTCAGTGCGCCCGCCCGTTGGTACTACCGAGGGACGGCCCCGATGCGCAGGGTGCACTGGGCGATCACCCGCCCCGCAGGTCGGCTGGTCTCCCGCTACGGGCTGCGCACCCGGATCCACCCGCACGACTGGGACCCGGTGCCGCTGGCGCCGTTCGCGGCGGTGCCGCGGATCGCGCCCACGCCACTGCTGATCGTGCACGGCGACCGCGACCCGTACTTCCCGCTGGACCACCCCGGATGCTGGCCGGGGCGGGCGATCCCGCGTCCACCGAGCTGTGGGTGGAGGCCGGTCTCGGCCACGCGGAGAACGCGGCGGACGCCGCCCTGCTGGCGCGGGTCGCGGCCTGGGCCACGGCCCGCGCCTGAGCGCGGTCCGCCGGACCGCTCAGTCCGCCTCGGCGACCGGCTCCGCGAACTGCGCCGAGTACAGCCGCGCGTACGCCCCGTCCGCCGCCAGCAGTTCGTCGTGCGTGCCCTGCTCCACGATGCGGCCGGACTCCATCACCAGGATCACGTCCGCGTCGCGGATCGTGGACAGCCGGTGGGCGATGACGAAGCTGGTACGGCCGGTGCGCAGCGAGGCCATCGCGTGCTGGATCAGCACCTCGGTCCTGGTGTCGACCGAGCTGGTCGCCTCGTCCAGGATGAGGATGGAGGGCTCCGCGAGGAACGCGCGGGCGATGGTGATCAGCTGCTTCTCGCCGACGCTGACGTTCGAGCCCTCCTCGTCGATGACGGTGTCGTACCCGTCGGGCAGGGTGCGCACGAACCGGTCGACGTGCGTGGCCTTCGCCGCCTCGACGATCTTGTCGTGGGAGGCCCCTCGGCGCCGTACGCGATGTTCTCCGCGATCGTGCCGCCGAACAGCCAGGTGTCCTGGAGCACCATGCCGATGTGGGAGCGCAGCTCCTCGCGGGACATCCGGGCGATGTCGACGCCGTCCAGGGTGATCCGCCCGTCGCTGACCTCGTAGAACCGCATCAGCAGGTTGACCAGCGTGGTCTTGCCCGCGCCCGTGGGGCCGACGATGGCCACGGTCTGGCCGGGCCGAACCACCAGCGACAGGTCCTCGATGAGCGGCTTGTCCTCGACGTAGCGGAAGGACACCCGCTCGAACGCGACCTGTCCGCGCACCGGGCCGTCGCCGCTGGCGGGCCGCAGCGGCTCGGCCGGTTCCGGGCTCTGCTCCTCGGCGTCGAGCAGCTCGAAGACCCGCTCGGCGGAGGCCACCCCGGACTGCACCAGGTTGGCCATCGAGGCGACCTGGGTCAGCGGCTGGCTGAACTGGCGCGAGTACTGCACGAACGCCTGCACGTCGCCGATCGACAGCGCCCCGCTCGCCACCCGCAGCCCGCCGACCACGGCCACCAGCACGTAGTTGAGGTTGCCGATGAACATCATCGCGGGCTGGATGATCCCGGAGATGAACTGGGCCCGGAAGCTGGACTCGTACAGCTTCGTTGTGCTCGCGGAAGACCTCCGCCGACTCCTTCTCCCGCCCGAAGACCTTCACCAGCGCGTGGCCGGTGTACATCTCCTCGATGTGGGCGTTGAGCTGGCCCGTGGTCTTCCACTGGTCGATGAACTGCGGCTGGGCGCGCTTGCCGATCCGGGCCGAGACGACCACCGCCAGCGGCACGGTCACCAGCGCGACCAGCGCCAGCAGCGGCGAGATCCAGAACATCATCGCCAGCACGCCGACCACCGTCAGGATCGAGGCGGTCAGCTGGGCGAGCGACTGCTGGAGCGTCTGCTGGATGTTGTCGATGTCGTTCGTGGTGCGCGAGAGGACCTCGCCGCGCGGCTGCCCGTCGAAGTACGACAGCGGCAGCCGGGACAGCTTCGCCTCGACGTCCTGCCGCAGCCGGAAGACCGCGCGCTGCACGAAGATCGTGGTGATCCGGGCCTGGGCCAGGCTGAGCACGGCGGCGGCCACGTAGACCACCAGCACCCACATCAGCACCCGGCCGACGGCGTCGAAGTCGATGCCCTGGCCGGGGTGACGTCCATGGAGGCGACCATGTCGGCCACCGTGCCGTCGCCCTGCTGCCGCAGCCGCTCGACCGCCTGCGCCTTGCTGACGCCGTCCGGCAGTTGGCGCCCCACGATGCCGGAGAAGATCAGGTCGGTGGCGCGCCCGAGGATCTTCGGGCCCATGACGGTCAGCGCGATGCTGACGGCGCACAGCGCGAGCGCCGCGTAGGCCAGCGCCCGGTCGGGCCGCAGCGTGGCCAGCAGCCGTCGGCTTGAGCCCTTGAAGTCCATCGACCGCTCGGTGGGCTGGCCGCCCATGAAGCGCGCGGGTCCGGCCGCGGGCCGGGTCCGGCGCCCCGGCGCCTTGCCGGTGCCTCGGCCCCTGGCCCGGTTTCGGTCCCTTCGGTCCGGGGAAGTCACGCCGCCTCCTGCTCGGTGAGCTGGGAGAGCACGATCTCCCGGTAGGTCTGGTTGCCGTCCATCAGCTCGTGGTGCGTCCCGGTGCCCACGACCCGGCCCTCATCCAGGACCACGATCCGGTCGGCGCCGCGAATGGTGGAGACCCGCTGGGCGACGATGACCACGGTCGCGTGGCCGGTCTCGTCGGCCAGCGCGGCGCGCAGCCGCGCGTCGGTCGCGTAGTCCAGCGCCGAGAACGAGTCGTCGAAGAGGTAGATCGCGGGCCTGCCGACCAGGGCGCGGGCGATGGCCAGCCGCTGCCGCTGGCCGCCGGAGACGTTGCCGCCGCCCTGGGCGATGGGGCCTGGAGCCCCTCCTCCATGTTCTCGACGAAGTCCCGGGCCTGGGCGGTCTCCAGGGCCCGCCACAGCTCCTCGTCGGTCGCGTCCGGCTTCCCGTACCGCAGGTTCGAGGCGACGGTGCCGCTGAACAGGTACGGCTTCTGCGGCACCAGCCCGATGGTCTCGGCCATCGCCTCCGGCGCGATGTCGCGCACGTCCACGCCGCCGACGAGCACGCTGCCGTCGGTGGCGTCGAACAGCCGCGGCACGAGCCCGAGGAGCGTGGACTTGCCGCTGCCGGTCGAGCCGATCACGGCGGTGGTCTCGCCGGGCCTGGCGACCAGCGAGATGTCCCGCAGCACGGGCTCCTCGGCGCCGGGGTAGCGGAACTCCACGCCGCGCAGCTCCAGCAGCCCGCGCTCGTGCGGGGACGGCGGCGCCACCGGGGCGAGCGGCGGCACCACGCTGGACTCGGTGGAGAGCACCTCCTGGACGCGCTCGGCGCAGACCTCGGCGCGCGGCAGCATCATGAACATGAAGGTGGCCATCATCACGGACATCAGGATCTGCATGAGATAGCTGAGGAACGCGGTGAGCGAGCCGATCCGCATGTCACCGCTGTCGATGCGGTGTCCGCCGAACCACACGACGGCGACGCTGGAGACGTTCACCACCAGCATCACGGCCGGGAACATCAGCGCCATGAGCTTCCCGGCCCGCAGCGAGACGTCCATCAGGCGGCCGTTGGCCTCGCCGAACCGCTCCTGCTCGTGGGTGTCGCGGACGAAGGCGCGGATCACGCGGATGCCGGTGATCTGCTCGCGCATCACGCGGTTCACGGCGTCGACGCGCTTCTGCACGCCGCGGAACAGCGGCCGCATCCGGCGCACGACGAGGGAGATGAGGATGCCGAGGACGGGCACGATCAGCAGCAGCAGCCCGGACAGCGGCACGTCCTGGTTGAGCGCCATGACGATGCCGCCGACGCACATGATCGGCGCGGAGACCATCAGGGTGAACGACATCAGGCACAGCATCTGCACCTGCTGCACGTCGTTGGTGGTCCGGGTGATCAGCGAGGGGCGCCGAACTGGCCCATCTCGCGCGAGGAGAAGGACTGCACGCGGTCGAAGACGTCCGCGCGCACGTCCCGCCCGAGGGACATGGCCGTACGGGCGCCGAAGTAGACGGCGCCGATCGAGCAGACGATCTGGGCCAGGGTCACCGCCAGCATGAGGCCGCCGGTGCGCATGATGTAGCCGGTGTCACCCTTGACGACACCGTCGTCGATGATGTCCGCGTTGAGCGTGGGCAGATAGAGCGTGGCGAGCGTCTGCACGAGCTGGAGCAGCACGATCAGCGTCAGGGGCGGGAGTAGGGCCTCAGGTACGCCCGTATGAGTCGGACCAACACAGCGGAACACTATGCGACCGCTCTCCGCGCCGCCCCCATTTCGCTGCGGGCTCACCGGCCGCCGGGCCCGCCGCCCACCCGTCATCATGGAGGGCGCGCAGCGGAAGACAGCGGCAGTCGGTAGAAGAAGAGCGGGAAGGGCGCGAGGGATCGCGATGGCGACGAAGAACACGGCGGACCCGCCGGGCGGCGGCACCGGCACCATCCGGTACTGGGCCGCCGCCAAGGCCGCGGCGGGCACCGCCGAGGAGCCGTACGCCGAGGGCACGCTCGCCGAGGCGCTGGCCGCGGCACGGCGGCGCCACACCGCCCGGCCGGAGTTCACGCGCGTCCTGTCGCGCTGTTCGTTCCTCGTCGACGGGGACCCCGTCGGCACCCGCGACCACACCACGGTCCGACTCGCCGAGGGCGGCACGGTCGAGGTGCTGCCGCCCTTCGCAGGAGGGTGACCCGCACCACCATGAGCGACCAGCCGCACCACCACGAGGGCCACGAGCCGCCGTACGGCCCGCCCCACCCGGACCCGTACGCCCAGGACCCGTACGACCCGTACGCGCACCGGCAACAGGCGTACCAGCAGCCCCAACAGCCCGCCGCCTGGCCGTCGTACGAGGAGCGGCAGGCCGCCGCGTACCCGTACGCGCGGCAGGACCGTACGCACCCGCCTGGGACGGGCAGCGGCACGCGCCGACGCCGGAGCCGTACGCGCACCAGGGGCACACCGGCTGGCAGGAGCCGCCCGCCGACGCCGCCTTCGCCGCGCCGGGCCACCCGGCGGACCCGTACCCGCGGGGCCAGTACGCGCAGGAGGCGTACGCGCAGGAGGCGTACGCGCAGGGCCAGTACGCGCGGGACGGGTACGCGCAGGAGCCGCCGCCCGGCACGGCGCGACGGCCGACGTGGCGGACGCCGCCGACGCCCGGACGCCGCGACGGTCGACGCCGAAGCGGACCCTGGCGCGGACGCGGACCGGCCCATGACGGCCGCCGAGAAGGCGCGGGCCGAGGGCCGCGCGCAGATCATCAACCCGGCTTCCAGCCCGCGCTGATCACCGCGGTCCTGGCCGCCCTCATCGCCTCCGCCGCGCCCGTGGCCCGCCCGCGGTGGCCGTGCCGCTGGTGCTGCTCCAGGCGGTCACGGCGGCGGGCTGGTTCCGGCTGAACGGCATGTGGCCCGCCCGCCAGGGCATCGCGCTCGCCTTCCTCGGCGGCGTCGCCGCCGACGCCGGGCTGCTGGCCACCGACCGCGACAACGCCCCACCGTGCTCATCGGCACCCTCGGCGTCTGGCTGCTGCTGGTGGTCGTCCTGCAACTGCGCAGCCACGCCTCGCCCGACGAGCGGCTGTACGGCCTGACGGCGGCGGTCGCCTCCAGCGCCGTGACGGTCCTCGCCGCGGGCTATCTGGCCGCGGCCGCCGAGTCCTCGGACGCCGTCGTGGTGGGCGCGGCCGGGGTCGCGGTGGCGGCGCTGGCCGCGCGCTGCCACTGCCGACCGCCGGGGCCGTCGTGGTCGCGCTGGCGGCGGCGGCCGGGGCGGGGTCGCGGCCACCCGGTTCCTGGACACCGGCACCGGCGACGCCGCGCTGCTGGGCCTGGCGGCCGGGGCGTGCGCGCTGATCGGGCTGCGTGTGGCGAGCTACGACTACCCGTCGCGCTTCGTGCACCTCACCGCGGGGTGGCGCTGCCGCTGGCGGCGGCGGCGCCCGCCGTCTATGTCATCGGACGGGCACTGGGGTAACGAACGCAACGAATCCGGTTGTTCGCTCATCCTTCCGGTTAGGCTCGCTGCCGCGGACCGGGGACGGCGGACAGCACCGGGTCAGGCGGACAGCAGGGGACGAGATGACCGAGGCGGACGTGACACAGGGCGCACCCACACCGGCGGACACCACGGCGGCGCCGTACGGGCGCGGGCCCCGGCGGCGCGGCCGGGCCCTGCGCACGACCCTGATCGTCGTCGTGGTGCTCGGCGGCCTCTTCGTCGGCGCCGACCGGCTGGCGCTGCACTTCGCCGAGTCGGAGGTGGCCGACAAGATCAAGAGCACCCAGGGCTGACCGTCGACCCGGACGTGTCGATCAAGGGGTTCCGTTCCTGACCCAGGTCGCGAGCAAGAAGCTGGACACGGTCGACATCGGGCTCGACGGGCTGACGACCCACACCCCGACGGCCGCACCGTGCGCATCACCGAGCTGTCCGCCGCGCTGCACGACGTGAAGGTCTCCGGGGACTTCTCCTCCGCGGTCGCCGACACCGCCGAGGGCACCGCGCGCATCGGCTTCGACGACCTGTCGGCGCCGCGGGCGCGGGGATCACGGTCGGGCCCGCGGACGGCGGCGCGGGCGGGAACCGGGTCAAGATCACCGGCAGTCTGCTGGGCATGAGCCTCAGCGCGAACGGCACGGTCAGCCTCGTGGACGGCGACACGGTCCGGCTGCGCGCCGACTCGGTGCCCGCCGCGCTCGGCAAGTACGAGAGCGAGGTGCGCAAGCGCACCGACTTCGAGTGGACCCTCGAAGGGCTCCCTCGGGCATGAAGATGACGAAACTCCAGGTGGCCGACGACGGCATACATGCCACGGTCGGCGGGCAGAACGTCGAACTGACGAACTGAACCCGGCACGCCGACCCGCCAGTTGGTCCAGTAACTGAGACGGCGATGTCCGTACGGTAGATCGCAAACGCCGTACGGGCCGCTCCGCACGCCCGCGAACCGGCCCGTACCGACCATTCATCCCACATCCCAGACATAAACGTCTCAGCATGCGACACACCGGTGACATGCCTCCGGTCCGTCCCTACGATCGGACCCATGAGGCGACAGGCGGATCTCACGAAGCGGCGGGCAGTCGACCTGTGCCGCGTCGCCGCCATGCTCTGTCGCGCCTCCTGACGAGGAGCGGCCCCACCGCCCGTACGGGCCGGCCGCACCGGCCCGCCGCCGGGACCTCCCCAATCTCGCGAACGCGCTCGGCCTCGCTCGGCGCGCTCTCCGCACGCGTACCCGTACCGCCGCAACTGCCCGGAGGAGATTGACTTATGAGCCGCAGTGACGTCCTCGTGGACGCCGACTGGGTCCAGGCCCACATCGACGACCCGAAGGTGGTCCTCGTCGAGGTCGACGAGGACACGTCGGCCTACGACAAGAACCACATCAAGAACGCCGTCCGCATCGACTGGAAGACCGACCTCCAGGACCCGGTGCGCCGCGACTTCGTCGACCAGGCGGGCTTCGAGAAGCTCCTGTCGGAGAAGGGCATCGCCAACGACGACACGGTCGTGCTCTACGGCGGCAACAACAACTGGTTCGCCTCGTACGCCTACTGGTACTTCAAGCTCTACGGCCACCAGGACGTGAAGCTCCTCGACGGCGGCCGCAAGAAGTGGGAGCTGGACGCCCGCGACCTGGTCGAGGAGGTCCCGACCCGCGCGGCCACCACGTACAAGGCCAAGGAGCAGGACCTGTCGATCCGCGCCTTCCGCGACGACGTCGTGGCCGCGATCGGCGAGCTGAACCTGGTCGACGTGCGCTCCCCGACGAGTTCTCCGGCAAGCTCCTCGCCCCGGCGCACCTTCCCCAGGAGCAGTCGCAGCGCCCCGGCCACGTGCCCAGCGCCCGCAACATCCCCTGGTCGAAGTCGGCCAACGACGACGGCACCTTCAAGTCCGACGAGGAGCTGAAGGAGCTGTACGAGGGCGAGGGCGTGGACCTGTCCAGGACACCATCGCCTACTGCCGCATCGGTGAGCGTTCCGCTCACTCCTGGTTCGTCCTGCACGAGCTGCTCGGCCAGCCCAACGTCAAGAACTACGACGGCTCCTGGACCGAGTACGGCTCGCTCGTCGGCGTGCCGATCGAGCTCGGCGCCGCGAAGTAACGAAGCAACGAAAAGGGGAGCGTATATGTGTGGAGCAACGGCCGGCGGCCCTGACGCCTCGACCGTCAAGCCCGGCGAGACCACCATCCAGGGCTCGCTGACCCGCGACGGCGAACCCGTCACCGGTTACGTCCGACTCCTGGACAGCACGGGCGAGTTCACCGCGGAGGTCCCGACCTCCGCGACGGGCAGTTCCGTTTCTACGCCGCCGAGGGCACCTGGACGCTGCGCGCCCTGGTCCCCGGCGGGACCGCCGACCGCACCGTGGTCGCCCAGAAGGGCGGCCTGTCGGAGATCGCCATCGCGGTCTGACGTACTCCGGCACCACCCCGTCGCGGGCCCCGAGCCCGAGTCCGACGGCGCGCGCCCTGGGGCCGCACCCGCTCGCCGGGTGCGGCCCTTCGCCATCTCCCCGGCGGCCCGGGGCCCGTCGACACGGTGCCCGCCGGGCTTCCCGGTCGTACGCTGAAGACATGTACGTGCGACGTCGGCACGCATACTTCGCGCTGATGGGCGTGTGCCTCACGCTCTTCGTCTCGGCGTGGACCTTCGTGCGGCTCTGGTCGATCCCGCGGCCGTCGCCATGTGCGTGGTGGCGATGGTCATCCCGCCGTGCGCCGCGATCGTCGCCAACCGCAAGGGTCCGGAGGACCGGTGGTGGGACGAGCCGGAAGACACCTCCCGGGCGGGCCGGGGCCCGGCCGGGAAACGAGTCGGGCGACGAGGAGTCCGACCGCTGGTGGCGCGAGCTGGACGACCGGCACCGCCGTTAGGCCCCTCTGACGCCTGGCGCCGTCCGCCGTCAGTACACCAGCGCGCGCACGCCCTCCGGCATGATCTCGCTCACGAAGACCTGCGCCCCGCGATCCGCACGCCGTCCAGCACGTCCGCCTCGGTGATGTCACGACGCGCCGCGCACTGCGTGCACAGGGTGATCATGCCGCCCGCCAGAATGCCCTCGATGAGGTCGGGAAGGGTGCCGCGTGCGGCAGTTCGAACTCGGCCGCGCGGCCGGGAGGGCGAACCACGCCGACTCCCCGTCAGCCACAGCGACACCTCGACCCGCTGGCGACCGCGACCGCCGCCACCGTGAACGCCTGCGAGCACCGTTCGGGGCGTCGGCGCCCGCCGTCACCTTGATCACGAGCTTGTTCGCCATGGCCACAACCCTAGGCGGCGCGGTCGCCGCTCCCCACGGCGACTAGACTCGGAACCGGTCAGCACGTCCGTACCACCCCAATCCGCCCGAGGAGCGCACCCGTGCTTGAGGCAGTCTTCACCACCCTGATGGTCCTTGTCGTCGTGGCCACCCTCGCCTTCGCCGGGCTGACCTGGAAGAAGCTCTACCAGGGCCAGCGCTGACCCCTCCTCACGTCCCCGCCCCGCCTCCCCGTTCACGGAGCGCCTGAGTTCATGATCGAGATCCCGTCCGACCTGCACCCGGACCTGGTGCCGCTCGCCTTCCTCCTCGGCAACTGGGAGGGCGCGGGCGTGTCCGACTTCCCCGGTGCCGAGAAGTGCAACTTCGGGCAGGAGGCGACCTTCACGCACGACGGCCGCGACTTCCTGGAGTACGTCTCGCACACCTGGGTGCTCGACACCGAGGGCCGCAAGGTGCGCCCGCTGGAGTCCGAGAGCGGCTACTGGCGCGTCGACGCCGACCGCAAGGTCGAGGTCGTCATGGTGCGCGACCAGGGCATCGTCGAGGTCTGGTACGGGAGCTGGCCGACGGCAAGCCGCAGATCGACCTGGCGACCGACGCCGTGGCGCGGACCTCCTCCTCCGGCCCGTACGCGGGCGGCAAGCGGCTCTACGGCTACGTCAAGAGCGACCTGATGTGGGTCGGCGAGAAGTCCACCCCGAGGTGCCGCTGCGCCCGTACATGTCGGCGCACCTGAAGAAGGTCGTCGACCCGAGCGAGTGGGCCAAGGACCTCAAGGACCTGCCGGACGACGGGATCGCCTTCTTCCGCTGACCTGCCGGACCCTCCGCGTGCCAAGGCCCCGCCACCGTGCGGGCCTTCGCCGTACGGGCCTTCCCAGGCGCCTCTCGGGGCCGTCAGAAACCGCGGTGCGCTTGGCCGCCCGGCGTCCGCCCGGGTGACGGCCGCGCCCGGCACCTTGATGAACAGCCGCGCCACCTCGCTCCCGAGGTTCACGCCGATCGCGATGGCCAGCGCCAGCGCCACGGCCGTCGTGAGTGGCGGATACCGCTGTCCATGTTGCCCTGGGCGAACGACAGCAGCCCGAAGTACGTGGCGCTACCGGGCAGCAGCGGGCCGATCGCGGCGGTGACGTACGGCAGCGCGGACGCGTAGCGGTAGCGCGAGGAGAGCTGACCGAAGAGGCCGACGAGCCCGGCCGCGACGGCGGTGGCGGCGACCGCCTGGACCCGGGCCGTGTTGTGCAGGGCGCCGTAGATGACCCAGGCGACACCGCCGTTGAGGGTGGCGAAGAGCACCGTCTGCCGCTCCTGCTGGAGCAGCACGCAGAAGGCGAGCGCCAGCAGCATCGCGGCGAGGATCTGGAGCACCGGCCGGTTCTCCGGCCGCAGCGCCGCCTCGGGTTCAGCTCCGCGTCCAGCTTGACGCCCCGTACAGCACTATCAGCACGCCGATGACGATGCCGACGATGAGATAGCCGACCTCCAGCAGACGTGCCGCCGCGGTGATGTAGTAGCCGGTCAGCCCGTCCTGGACGCCCGCGACCAGCGCCCGCCCGGGGATCAGCGCGAACAGTCCGCCGGTGACGACCGCCGACCCTGCAACCCGGAATCAGCGAGGCTGAGCGCCACGCCGACCGCCGCGGGCGGCATGGCCGCCGCCACGAACTGGTAGAACTCCGGCAGCCCGCGCCCCGACGCCAGCCACGCCAGCCGGTCGCCGAGCATCGCGCCGACCGCCGCCGCGAAGAACACCGGCCAGTGGCCGCCGACGAGCAGGCTCGCCGCCCCGGCCAGCGCGCCACCGGCGAGGTGAGGGCCCAGCCGGGGTACGGGTGGCGGTTGCGCCGTATCTCGGCGAGGCGCCGGTAGGCGTCCTCCAGGGTGACCTGGTCCTCCGAGGTGATGTCCTGCACCAGCCGGAAGACGGCGGAGAGCCGGGTGTAGTCGGTGCCCCGGCGGCGTACGGTCCGGCTGGCGGTGACGGGGTCGTCGACCAGCGACGGCTGGTAGGAGACCGACAGCAGGGTGAAGGTCACGGTCGGCTCGCAGCGGTCGAGCCCGTACGCGTGCGCCACCCGAACATCGCCGCCTCGACGTCCTCCGCGCCCTCGCCGCCCGCGAGCAGCAGCTCGCCGATGCGCAGCGTCAGGTCGAGCACGCGCGGCACGGCGGGCCCGGTCTCCTCCTGCCGCATCGGGCGCTCGGGCGTCGGGCGCTCGCTGATCGGCATGCGCAGCATGGTCCGCATCCGGTCCTGCCAGGGCACCTCCTTGGTCAGCCGGACCTGGGAGTGCCGAACGGCGGGTGAGCGCGGGGTCGGTCTGCTGCTGGCCGGTCCTGACCCCGGCGGCGCCGCGAACGCCGAACCCTCGGGCTCGGCGGGCGCCTCGGGGCCAGCCCTCGGGGACGGCGAACTCGGAGGTGGGGTGCTCCGACTCGGGCGGCGGGGCAGCGGGACGCCGAGCGGCGGGGTGAAGGCGCTGTGCGCCTCGTCGGACTGCGGCTTGCGGTCCTCCGCAGGAACGTTCCCGCCACTGCTTCCGGAGCCGCTCCGCCGTTTCCGCCGCCGTTCGCGCCGTTCCCGCCGTATCCCGCGGTGTTCATCTGGCCGTTCCGCCGCTGTTCCCGCCGCCGTTCGCCGTGCCGTCGCCGGTGGTGCCGCCGGGTGCGCCCCGGCCGTCCCCGGCGCCGTCCGCCGCGCCGGGGCCGCCGTCCGTGTCCGTATGCGGCGGCTGTCCGCCCGCTGACCGCGCGCTCGCTCCGGCCCCACGTCACTCGCTCCTCGTCGGCCTCCCGGGTACCTCCCAGTCACGATGCATCATCGGCGGCCACCGCGCCCATTGTGCGGGGCGGTGGCCGCCGAGGAAGAGGTCCCGGTCCGGTTCGGGCGGAGGCGGGGCGAGGGCGGGCGGCGTCCGGTCAGCGCCTGGCGTGACGTCCGCGCGGGCGGGACCCGCGGGCCGGGGCCGGGTCCCGGAGCGGCCCGGAGCCGGGCCCGTGCCGGGGCCGTGGCGTCGTGGGACGGCGTCCCGGGGCGGCGGGCCCGCCGCACCGGCCGGGCCGCCACGGCCGCCGCGCCACCGTCCCCGTCCCCGTCCCCGGCCTGCTCCTTCTTGGCCTTGCCGCGCGCCCGCAGGAACTCGATCGCGATCGGGATGACCGACAGCAGCACGATGCCGACCAGCATCAGCTCGATGTGCTCGTGCACGAAGTCGATCTTGCCGAGTCCGGCGCCGAGCAGCGTGACGCCCGCGCCCACAGCGCGCCACCGACGATGTTGAACGTGATGAACGACCTGTAGTTCATCCGGCTCACGCCCGCGATGATCGGCGTGAAGGTGCGGACGATGGGCACGAAGCGGGCCAGGACCAGCGACTTCGGCCCGTACTTCTCGAAGAACTCGTGCGCCTTCTCCACGTTCTCCTGCTTGAACAGGCGGGAGTCGGGGCGCCGGAAGAGGAGGTCCGACCTTGCGGCCGAAGAGGTAGCCGACCTGGTCGCCGATGACGGCGGCGGCGACCACCGCGAGGCAGACCAGCCACAGCTCCTGCTTGATCACGCCGGTGGTGACCAGCAGACCGGTGGTGAACAGCAGCGAGTCGCCCGGCAGGAAGAAGCCGATCAGCAGGCCGGACTCGGCGAAGACGACGACCAGCACGCCGAGCAGCCCGAACTGGTCGATCAGGCTGTCGGGATCCATCCAGCTGGGGCCGAGCGCGAGAGTGGTCACGGGGCAGGCTCCAGGTTCGGGGCGGACTGGGAGATGCGAAACAAGTGTGCCGCCAAAACTACCAACGCCGCCTCCGTGCCCCTGGTTCCCGGACGGCCGCACGGCGAGCACACCCCGGCCGACCAGCGGAGATACCCGTCATAGGGAAGGTAAGCCGCTTAAGGCGCTCGACGGGACGAACCCTTCATCCGGCGATATTCTGGTCAGGCCCGCCGTCCACAGCGAGGGGCTCCTCCCGATGTCACTGCACAAGGGCACCAACCGCGCGGAAGAGCTGCACGAGCGGCGCGGCGTCTCGGTCAACCCTTCTACGGCGCGGCCGACCCGTCGCCGGGCTGGACACCGAGCCACCGCGCCACCGCCTCCCCGACGGGCCCATGACACCGTCGGCCGCGTACCAGCTGGTCCACGACGAGCTGCTGCTGGACGGCAACTCCCGGCTCAACCTCGCCACCTTCGTGACCACCTGGATGGAGCCGCAGGCGAGCGTGGTGATGGCCGAGTGCCGCGACAAGAACGTGATCGACAAGGACGAGTACCCGCGCACCGCCGAACTGGAGCGGCGCTGCGTGGCGATGCTCGCCGACCTGTGGCACGCGCCGGATCCGGACGAGGCCGTCGGCTGCTCCACCACCGGGTCGAGCGAGGCGTGCATGCTCGCCGGGATCGCCTTCAAGCGCCGCTGGGCGCTGCGGAACCGCGACCGCTATCCGGCGACCGCCCGCCCCAACCTGGTCATGGGCGTCAACGTGCAGGTCTGCTGGGAGAAGTTCTGCGACTTCTTCGAGGTGGAGGCCCGGCAGGTGCCGATGGAAGGCGACCGCTTCCATCTCGACCCGCGCGCCGCCGCCGAGCTGTGCGACGAGGACACCATCGGCGTCGTCGCCGTCCTCGGGTCCACCTTCGACGGCTCGTACGAACCGGTCGCCGAGCTGTGCGCGGAGTTGGACGCGCTCCAGGAGCGCACCGGTCTCGACGTGCCGGTGCACGTGGACGGCGCCTCGGGCGCGATGGTGGCGCCGTTCCTCGACCCGGACCTGGTGTGGGACTTCCGGCTGCCCGGGTCGCCTCGATCAACACCTCGGGGCACAAGTACGGCCTGGTCTACCCGGGGTGGGGTGGGCGCTGTGGCGTACGACGGAGGGGCTGCCCGAGGAACTGGTCTTCCGCGTCAACTACCTCGGCGGCGACATGCCGACCTTCGCGCTCAACTTCTCCCGGCCCGGCGCCCAGGTCGCCGCGCAGTACTACACGTTCGTCCGGCTGGGCCGGACGGCTACCGCGCCGTCCAGCGAAACGCGCGCGACGTGGCGTGCTCGCTGGCCCGGCGGATCGAGGAGATGGGCGACTTCCGGATGCTGACGCGCGGCGACGAACTGCCGGTGTTCGCCTTCACGACGGCCGACTCGGTCACGCACTACGACGTCTTCGACGTGTCGCGGCGGCTGCGCGAGCGCGGCTGGCTGGTGCCCGCCTACACCTTCCCGCCGCACCGCGAGGACCTGTCCGTGCTGCGGGTGGTGTGCCGCAACGGCTTCTCGGCCGACCTCGCCGACCTGTTCGCGGAGGACCTGCGCCGCCTGCTGCCCGAACTGCGCCATCAGCCGGAGCCGTTGAAGCGCCCGGAGTCGGTGGCCACGGCCTTCCACCACTGAGGGGCCGCCTTCCACCACTGAGGGGCCGCCGAGGGGCGTGGCTCAGGTCGTACGCGCCGGGCCGCGCAGGCCCTCACGCGGCGCCGCACGTCCTCCAGGGCGCCGGGCCTGCGTCCGGGCACCCGCGACCGTAGGGCCAGCATGTCGGGCGCGAGGGCACGCGCCTTGTCCTCGTCCGTATCCTGCACCTGCTGCCACTGGTGGTGGGCGCGGTCCACGGCCGACTCGACGTCGGGGTGGTCGGCCGCCTCGCCGTTGCCGAGGCGGGTCTGGGCCACCGCCATCCACAACTCGCAGGCGCGCACCGGGGCTTCGGCGAGCCGCGCGAGGTCGGCCCGTACCTCAAGCCAGTGGACCGCCTCCGCCGACCGGGTCCGCCCGCCCGCCACGCCTCCTGCTCCCAGGCCGCCGCCATCGACGCGGCCTCGCTGTGCCGCCGGCCCGCGCCGCCTCGAAGATGGCCGCGTGCGGGCCTCAGGCGCGCCCTCGGCGGACGGCGGCGGCTGCGCGGACGCGGCGGCGGGTCGGTACCACGGGCGCGGACGCGGGTACGGGCGGCTCGGGCGCGGGCGACGGGGACGGCGCGGATGCGGACGACGGGACGGCGCGGGTGCGGGCGACAGGGACGGCGCGGGCGGCGCCGGGCGCGAAGTCCCGTACGGCGGGCTCGGCTTCGGGCAGCCGCGTCGGCGGTACAGGGGCGAGGGCGGGGGCGGGCTCGGGCGGCGGGGGCTCCTGGGCGTCCTCCGGCGCCGCGGTCGCGGGTGCTTCCGGCGCGAGTGCCACGGGCGCGTCCCCGCGTCGTTCGTCGCGCCCGCCGCCATCTCCGGCGCCACGTCCGGCGTCGCGAAGGGCGCCACGTCCGGCGTCGCGAAGGGCGCCACGTCCGGCGTCGCGAAGGGCGCGCCGCCCGTGGAGGGCCCGGCGCATCGCCCAGCAGCACCACGCCCGCCCGTCGAGGCCCGTCTCCAGCGCGACACGGTGGTGGAGCCGCCCGAAGGACACGTGGTCCGGGGTGCCGCGCAGGGCGGCGGCGAGGGCCCTGGTGTAGAGCGGCGCCGCGATCCGCCGCTTGGGCAGCGCCGGGGCGACCGCACCGTACAGCGTCAGTCCGGCCGCCAGCGGCTGCGCCCGCCGGGGCCCGACAGCCGGGGCCAGGCCGTCTCGTCCGCGACCAGGTCGACGAGCACGGTGGTGCTCTCCGCCGGGCGCTGTCCCAGCTCGGCGGCGAGCCAGTGCCAGGGCAGCGCCGAGTACCGGGCGGTCCTCGGCGTCGTACGGGCCAGGGCCAGGTGCGGCAGCTGCTGCTTGGTGTCGAACACGAGCTGGCCCGCGAGGTAGACCAGCACCGGCCCGGGTGGGCGGCGGCGGTCCGCAGGTGCGTCAGCACGGTCTGCGGGTCGGCCGGGTCGACGAGTTGGACGACGCTGGCGCCCGCCGGAGTGCCCAGCAGCACGGCGGGCGGGACGGCGGCGAGCTGCGGCAGCGCCGCCGCCGCGTCCATCAACCGCTGCTTGCCGTACGGGCTGGCGGCGACGAGCAAGGCGTAGCCGGGACCGCTGATGTCGCGCGCGCGGGTGGCCGCCGTGTCGTTCCCCATGCCAGCACCGTATCCGGAGAAGCCGACAGCCGGTGATGGCCTGGATCACCCGAACCTGGGACCGAACGCGACCACCGAGCCGCCGACAGCCGTCGAGGTCTCCATCAGAAACCCCAACTGCCGCCACCGTCAACGGGTTGGCGACCCTCCGCCGGGCGCTCACGCGGCGGGGCGGCGAACGGGTTGGGGACGCCCTCCGGCAGCACGTCCACCGCGCGCTCCCCTCGCCCGCCATCACGTACGCCCCGCCCTCCAGCCGCTCGATCAGTCCGCGCGCCCATCGCGCCCGCAGTCGGCCGAGTGCAGCCACAGCTGCATGACCTCGCCGATGTGGCCCCACTCCGCCGGGCCGTCGGCGGGCGGCAGCCAGCGGTCGGCCACGTCCGCGCGCCACGCGTCCAGGCCCGCGATCCGCTCCTTGAGCAGCGCGATGGCCTCGGCGCGCGGCAGGTCCACCAGGAAACCGACGGCGGCGGTCAGCTCCTCCGCCTTCCCGTCGTACCGGGCCAGCGCCCCGCGCAGCAGCCGCAGGAACTCCTCCTCGCCCGGCTCCGTCAGCTCGTACTCGGTACGCGGCGGACCGCCCGCCGTGCTCGGCGCGACGTCGTGCGCGACCATCAGGCCCTGCTTGGCCAGCTGCTTGAGCGCGTGGTAGATCGACCCGGGCTTCACCTGGGACCACTCGTGGGCGCCCCAGAACTCCAGGTCGTTGCGGACCTGGTAGCCGTGCGCCCGTCCGTGCTGCCGCACGGCCCCGAGCACCAGCAGCCGGATCGCCGACATGTCCACCGCTCCTCGCTCCGCCCGGACCGCCGCCGCTCAGCCTAGGCCGTGTCGTTTGGATCTTCGCGGGCCCGCGACGACGGCTACGGCACCTCGCTGCGTTGTCGGGCCATCCACGTACGACCCGGTACGAGGAAGACCCTCCGCCTTGCGATGCACCGCATCCGACGCCGCGGGCTGATCCACGAAGATCCAAACGACACGACCTAGCCAGCCCGGGCGGCGCCCGGAGGGCCGCCTCAGAACGGGAACTGGCTGCGTCCGTGCTGGACCGAGATCCACTGGGTGGTCGTGAAGTCCTCGACGAACGACTCCCCGTTCAGCCGACCGAGCCCCGACCGCTTCTCGCCGCCGAACGGCACGATCGGCTCGTCGTGCACCGTGCCGTCGTTGACGTGCATCATCCCGGTCCGCACACGGCGCGCGAAGCGCACGCCGCGCTCGATGTCACCGCTGTGCACGGCGCCGCTGAGCCCGTAGTCGGTGGCGTTGGCGATCCGTACGGCCTCGTCGTCGCCGTCGAAGGGGATGAGCAGGGCCACCGGGCCGAAGATCTCCTGGCCCAGCAGCGGGGAGTCCTCGGCGATGTCGGTGAGGACGGTCGGCTCGACGAGCGTGCCGCGGGCGGTACCCGCAGCAGGGCGGTGGCGCCCGCGGCGACGGCCTGGTCGACCACGGAGGTCACGTTCTCCGCCTGGCTCTCGTTGATCAGCGGGCCGATGTGGGTGGCGGGGTCGGCCGGGTCGCCGGTCCTCAGCGACGCCACCTTGGCCACGAACCTCTCGGTGAACGCGGGCAGCACCGCGCGGTCCACCAGCACCCGGTTGGCGGCCATACAGACCTGGCCCTGGTGGATGAAGCGGCTGAAGACGGCCGCGTCGACCGCGTAGTCCAGGTCGGCGTCGTCGAGCACCACCAGGGCGCTGTTGCCGCCGAGTTCGAGGACGGTGCGCTTGAAGTGGGAGGCGGCGACGGTGGCGACGTGGCGGCCGACCTTGTCGGAACCGGTGAAGGAGAGCACCTTGGGCACCGGGTGCTCGATCAGCGCGTCGCCGATCTCGGCGATGTCGGTGACGACGACGTTGAGCAGCCCGGCGGGCAGCCCGGCCTCCTCGAAGACCTTCGCGACCAGTCCGCCGCCGCAGACCGGGGTGTTCTGGTGCGGCTTGAGCACCACGGCGTTGCCGAGGGCGAGCGCCGGTGCGACGGACTTCAGCGACAGCAGGAAGGGAAAGTTGAAGGGCTGATCACGCCGATGACGCCGACCGGCAGCCGGTACAGCCGGTTCTCCTTGCCGTCGACGGGCGAGGGAGTATCCGGCCCTCGGGCCGCAGCGCGAGGTGTACCGCCTCGCGCAGGAACTCCTGGCGAGGTGCAGTTCGAAGCCCGCCTTGACCTGGTGCCGCCGCACTCGGCGATGATCGCCTCGGTCAGTTCCGCCTCGCGGTCCTCGATGACGCGCAGCGCCCGCTCGAAGACCAGCCGCCGGGTGTAGGGGTTGGTGGCGCCCCAGTCCGGCTGGGCCCGCTCGGCAGCCCGGTAGGCCAGGTCGATCTCCGCGACCGTGGCCACGGTGATCGAGGCGAGCTTCTCACCGTTGTAGGGGTTGAAGTCGACGATGTCCCAGGAGCCGCTCCCGGTGCGCCACTCGCCGTCGATGTACTGGAACGCCAGCTCGGAGAAGTACGACATTCGATCCCTATCTGGAGGACGGGGCTCTCACGGCACCCCGTATGGGGACTCCTGAGGACTTGTCACTGTACTTGCGGGTCAGAAGAGTTGGGAGAGTTCCCGGAGAAGGTCCCGGCTCTTCTCGGGGAGTGGCTGTCCGCACTCAGCCGCTCCATGACCCGCTGGTACTGCCGTACCTCCTCGCGCTTGTCGAGGTACAGGGCGCTGGTGAGCTGCTCCAGGTACACCACGTCCGGCAGGTCGGACTCGGGGAAGCTCAGCAGGGTGAACGCGCCGCTCTCGCCCGCGTGCCCGCCGAAGGAGAACGGCATGACCTGGAGCGTCACGTTCGGCTGCTCGGAGACGGCGATGAGGTGCTGGATCTGGGCCCGCATCACCTCGGAGCCGCCGTACGGTCGGTGCAGTACGGCCTCGTCCACCACCGCGTGGAAGGTCGGCGCCCGCTCCGAGACCAGCAGCTTCTGCCGCTCCTGGCGCAGCGCCACCCGCCGGTCGACCTCGGCGGCGTCGGCCTGCGGCTGGCCGCGGGTGACCACGGCGTGCGCGTACGCCTCGGTCTGGAGCAGTCCGTTGACGAACTGCACCTCGTAGCAGGAGATGTCGGACGCGGCGCCCTCCAGACCGATGTAGGTCTGGAACCAGTTGGGCAGGACGTCGCCGTAGCTGTGCCACCATCCGGCCACGTTCGCCTCGCGGGCGAGACCGAGCAGGGCGGCGCGCTCCGACTCGTCCATGACGCCGTACAGCGTGAGCAGATCCTCGATGTCGCGCGCCTTGAAGCTGACCCTCCCCAGCTCCATGCGGCTGATCTTGGACTCGGACGCGCGGATCGAGTAGCCGGCCGCTTCACGGGTTATGCCACGTGACTCACGCAACCGCCTGAGCTGGGAGCCCAGGAGAATGCGGCGTACCACCGACCCACTCGACTCGCTTGCGGTCATGTCCGTGACCCTCCCTGTACGGAACGCACCCTCCGCGGGTTGATCCCCACGGTCCCCGGCGCCGAAGTCTGCCACCCCGACGCTTCGTTGTGTGCACATGTGGTTACTCAGGCGGTGAGAGCTACGCAAGATTTGAGGGAAAAATCGCGATCATATTTGGCCAGACTTACCCAATCAGGCCGCGTGCACGTGCATTTGCCCTTGCATTGTCCCACAGCATTCGGAACCATGGTGCTTGCGCACGTGCAAGCTGGCACGGGTCTGGCCCTCGCGTCAGAGCCACGGATGCAGGAGTGCTCGCATGGGGTTCGAAGGATCGACCATGCTGGAGCCCGTATGGCGGGGTTCCCACCCTCGATCCGGCGGCTGCGGCTGGCCACGCCTCCTGCTCGCTGCCCGCCCGCCTCGACGCGGTCAAGGGGCACGGGAGTTCACCTGCGCCACCCTCGAACAGTGGGAGATGCCGGACCTCTTCGACGACGTCTCCCTCGTCGTCTCCGAACTCGTCACCAACGCGTTGCGCCACGCGCTTCCCGGCACCACGCCCGGCGGCCCGCTCGACGGCCGCCCCGCCGACGCCCTCGCCGTCGCCCACGAGGCCCTGGTCCGGCTGCACTTGATGCGCTGGGCCTCCCGGCTGGTGTGCGCCGTGCGCGACCCCAGCGAGGCCAGCCCGCGGTCGGGCGAGGCGGGCCACTCCGAGGAGTCGGGAAGAGGGCTCTTCCTCGTCGACGCCTTCAGCGACAACTGGGGCTGGCACCCGCTGGCGGAACGCTGCGCGGCAAGGTGGTCTGGGCCCTGTTCCATCTGCCGCGCCGCTAGACCCCTCACCAGAGGGACGGGCCGTACGAGCCGGTACGGGCCTAGCCGACACGAACCCGGCGAGGGCGGAATCCGGCCCATCCGGCCTCAGTCGGCCACCAGGTGGTCGAACTCCCCGTCCTTCGCACCGAGAAGCATCGCCTCGACCTCGGCGGGGTGTATATGAGCGCCGGTCCGTCCGGGTAGCGGGAGTTGCGCACGGCCACGTTCCCGCCCGGCAACTTGGCGAACTCCACGCACGCGCCCTGGGAATTGCTGTGCCTGCTCTTCTGCCAGACGACCCCACGCAGGTCGGCGGCGGCCATGCCGTTGTGGGTGTGGTCGCGCACAGGGCTCTCCGAACGTATGACAGCAGTCAACTGCTCGGATCATAGCCGCGTTTTCACGAGCCGGTGCATGGGATGATGCATTTGTGAATGCATGGGCTAATGCACGTGCACGTGACGTATGCGCATGATCACTCGCGATGATCAGCGCGAAGAGTACGGCAGCAGCGCCATCTCCCGGGCGTTCTTGATGGCGCGGGCCAGCTGCCGCTGCTGCTGCGCGGTGACCCTGGTGATCCGGCGGCTGCGGATCTTCCCACGGTCGGAGATGAACTTCCGCAGCAGATCCGTGTCCTTGTAGTCGATATAGGAGACGCCTGCCGCGTCCAGCGGGTTGGGCCTCGGCTTGGGATCCTGCGCGGTCCGCCGCTTCGGGGCATGACGCGTCCTTTCTCGGGGAGTTCGGGGGCTTGGGACGGGCGGGCGCCCGGGGCCGGGGCCCGCGGGTCGCGGGTCAGGTCAGCAGCGCGTCGAAGGCGGGCGACAGGTCGCGCCACGCGTCCGGACCCGCCGCGTACTCCTCGTCCGTCAGCAGGCAGCGCTGGAGCACCTCGGTCAGCCCGGCGGCGTCCAGGCCCGGCGAGGTGAAGGTCAAGTGCTGAGCGCGGTCGCCGTGTTCGGGGTGCCAGTCCAGCGCGGCGGCCACCCGCCGGGTCGCCGGGACCAGCTCCCACGCGGCGTCCGGCAGCGAGGCCAGCCAGGGTCCGGCGCTCTCCACGCACAGCGCCCCGCCCGCCGCGTCCCACGACAGCAGCGTGTCCGGGCGGTCGGCCAGCCAGAAGCGACCGCGGCTGCGCGCCGCCGCGCACGAGAGGTCCTCCAGCGCGGCGTACAGCCTGCCGGGGTGGAAGGGCGGGTCCGGTGCCAGACGAGCGTGCCGACGCCGTCCGCGTCGGCCTCCTGCGGCAGCAGCGCGCACGCCGGTGCTGCCGGGCCGCGGCGGCGGCCACGTCGAACCCGGCGGTCACGGCGGCCACCAGCTCCGGCGCGTCCAGGTCCACCCGGCGGGCGGTCGGTGCAGCTGCCCCAGCAGCGCCAGGTCGGCGTCCGTCCCGCCCGCCTCGTCGACAAGGACCGTCACCGGCGCGTACTCCAACTGCCGCGCCCAGGTGTCGGCGACGGTCCGCTGGTCGCCCACGGCCGCGGCCAGCCCCACCTCGGCGAGGTCGTCGCCGCAGCTCAGGTACGGCACCGCGAGCGCCGGGTCGACGGCGGTGACGACGCCGCACAGCCGCAGCAGGTCCCCGCGTGCGCGGCCACGACCTCGGCCATGGCCTGCGGCTCGACCGAGTCCCACAGCTCCACGACGGCGAGCGCGCAGGTGCCTATGCCCGCCAGCCTCTCCAGTTCGGGCACCAGGTCCTCGCGCAGCGCAGCACGCGCAGCCGTTGACCAGCGGGCTCTCGCCCGTCACGAGGACGCCCTCGGCGTCCCGGACGGTCCGCGTCACGGCGCCCGACTCGGGGCCCCGGACAGGTCGTGGTGGAGCGCGACGCCGCCCGGGACGGCGTGCAGCAGCCGCTCGACGGTGGCCCGCCGGGCGTCCGCGTGCAGCCCGCCGACGACGACCACGGGCAGCGGGCCCATCAGCGGGCCCCGCCGCGACCGCGGCCGTACCGGCGCTCGAACCGCTCGACGCGTCCGGCGGTGTCCAGGACCCGGGCGGTCCCGGTGTAGAAGGGTGGCTCGCCGAGGAGATCTCGACGTCGATCACCGGGTAGGTGTTGCCGTCCTCCCACTCGATCGTCTTCTCGCTGGTGGCGGTCGACCGGGTGAGGAAGGCGAAGTCCGCGGCCCGGTCGCGGAAGACGACGGGTCCGTACGCGGGGTGGATTCCTGACTTCATGGTGCTGACTCCCTTCGGCGTCCTGCTCAGCGTTCTTCTCGGAAGGCGACGTGCCGCCCGGCCACCGGGTCGTACTTGCGCAGCACCAGGCGGTCGGGGTCGTTCCGCCGGTTCTTGCGGGTGACGTAGGTGAAGCCGGTACCGGCGGTCGACCGGAGCTTGATCACGGGTCGTAGTTCGCTGCGGGCCATACGCGCTACACTAACAGAAATGATTTCCATTTCCATAAGGAGGTCCCGCGGATGTCCGCGCACTGCCAGCTGACCGGCCGCGAGCCCGGGTTCGGCAAGACCGTCTCGCACTCGCACCGGCGCACGTCCCGCCGCTTCGACCCGAACATCCAGCGCAGGCGTTACTGGCTGCCGAGCGAGCGCCGCTACGTCCGGCTGACCCTGAGCACGAAGGGGATCAAGACGGTGGACACGATCGGGATCGAGGCGGCGGTGGCCCGGATCCGCGCCCGCGGGTGAAGGTCTGATGGCCAAGAAGAGCAAGATCGCCAAGAACGAGCAGCGGCGCCGGACGGTGGAGCGCTACGCGGCCCGCCGCGCCGAGCTGAAGGAACTCATCCGGAACCCGGCGACGCCGCCCGCCGCGCGCGAGGCGGCGCGGGCCGAGCTGTCCCGGCAGCCGCGCGACGCCAGCGCGACCCGGGTCCGCAACCGCGACAGCGTCGACGGCCGCCCGCGCGGCTACTACCGCACGTTCGGCCTGTCCGGGTGAACCTGCGCGGCCAGGCCCACGCCGGATACCTGCCGGGGTGCGCAAGTCGAGCTGGTAGCGGGCGAGCGCCGAGGCCGGGCCGCCACCACCGCCGCCGCCACCGCCGGTGACGGCAGCCCGGCCCTGGGGCCTGGGGACGCGGGGTCAGGGGTTCCGGAGGGCTCGGCCAGCGCGGTCGACGTCGCGACGGGGTGCCGAGGTCCGGGGTGCCGTCCGCGTTCCAGCCGATCTTCCGGGCGCGGGTGGTGCGCGTACCGCTACAGCCGCCGGACGCCGAGGAGTTGGCGTGGTAGGCGATCCAGACCTCCTTCCCGTCGGGTGACGGGAAGAAGAAGTTGTGGCCAGGCCCGTACACACCGGCCGCGTCGTCGCGCTGGAAGACCGGCTGGTCGTACTTCCTCCACGCGCCGGACGCGAGCGGATCGCCGCCCGTCAGCTCCAGCAGGCCCAGCGTGTAGTCCGGGGTGTCGCAGCCGGAGGCGGAGTAGGTGAGGAAGCTGCGGCCGTCGTGCTGGAGGATCACCGGGCCCTCGTTGACACCGCTGCCGACCTTCTCCCAGGCGTGGGTTGGCGTGGCGATACGGGCCGGGGAGCCGGTGGGCGTCCAGGGTCGCTCATCCGCACCGCGTACAGGTTCCGCGTGCCGCCCTCCCACAGCGAGTAGAGGAGGTGGAGGCGGCCGTCCGGCAGCGCGAGGTAACTGCCGTCGATCATCCAGCGGTTGTCGCCGTACGGGTCGACCTGGCCCTTGTAGGTGTACGGGCCCGTGGGGTCGTTGCCCGCGCTCTCCAGGACGTGGCGGTGCGGTTCGGGGCCCAGAAGTCGCAGCAGCGGGAGGCCCAGGTCGTGCCCAGGTGGTAGTAGTACCCGGCGTACCGGATGACGGTGGGGTCCGCGCCGTTCTGGGAGACGATCGGGTTGGTGAACGTCCCGGCCAGGGTGCGGGCGGTGGGCGCCTCAGCGGGGCGGAGGCCGCGGGAGCGCGAACGGACGCGGGCGCGCGGGCGGGTGCGGGTGCGTTTCACGGGTCGGCTCCGAGGTCGGGGTCGGAAGGGTTCGACGGATGACACACGGGCAAGTCCGGGCATGCGTACGGTATTTCGAACGCTATCTGTGATGCCGGACGTGCCGTAGAGCGGGCGCACAGCACCGTCAACCCGTCCGGCGGCGCCCGCCGGGCGTTGTCAGACCCCTGGCAGACTCCCGCGCATGAGGTGGGCGGTGGCGGAGACGGACGACGGGGTGCCCGTCTCCGCCCGGTCGACCCGCGGGCAGGCCCGCCGGGCCGATCGAGGAGTTCCCGCCCCGGGCGGGATCGTCGCTGCCGTGCGGTCCCGCCCGGACGTGGACCGGTGGGTGTGGCGGTCCACCGCCGAGAGCTATCCGCGGCTGCTCGCCGCGGGCCTGCGCGTCGAGCGGTGCTACGACGTGGAGGCGGCCGAGCGGCTGCTGCTCGGCCACGAGGGCCGCTCGGGCGAGCCGCGCTCGCTCGCCGCGGCCTGGCGCGGCTGCGCGGTCTGCCCGTGCCCGAGGACCCGCCGCCGCGCGCCGCCGGGGCCAGCCGTCGCTGTTCGAGCCGGGCCCGCCGCCGCTGCCGCCGGGCACCGACCCGCTGGAGGCGCTGCTCGCGGTCTACGAGCGGCAGTTGGCCCGTACCGAGGCGGCGGAGCACCCGGACCGGATGCGGCTGCTGACCGCCGCCGAGTCCGCGGGCACGCTCGTCGCGGCCGAGCTGGGCCGGGCCGGGTGCCGTGGCGGGCCGACCGGCACCGCGCGCTGCTGGACGAGTTGCTCGGCGAGCGGTTCCCCGGCGGCCTCGAACCCCGGCGGCTGGCCGAGCTGGCGGACGAGGTGTCCCGGGCGTTCGGCGGGGACGTACGGGTACGGCCCGACCTGGCGGCCGACGTCATCAAGGCGTTCGCGCGCGAGGGCGTCAAGCTCACCTCCACGCGCGCGTGGGAGCTGCGGGCGCTCGACCACCCCGCGGTCGAGCCGCTACTGCGCTACAAGAAGCTGTACCGGCTGCACACCGCGCACGGCTGGTCCTGGCTCCAGACCTGGGTGCGCGACGGACGCTTCCGCCCCGAGTACCTGCCCGGCGGCACGGTCTCGGGGCGCTGGACGACCAACGGCGGGGCGCGCTCCAGATCCCCAGGGTGGTCCGGCGGGCCGTCGTCGCCGACCCCGGCTGGCGGCTCGTGGTCGCCGACGCCGACCAGATGGAGCCGCGGGTGCTCGCCGCGATCTCCCGCGACCCGGGCCTGATGGAGGTCGCGGGCAGCGAGCGGACCTGTACGCGACACTGTCCGACCGCGCCTTCTCCGGCCGCCGCGACCAGGCGAAACTCGCCCTCCTCGGGGCGATCTACGGCCAGACCTCGGGCGACGGCCTCAAGCACCTCGCCGACCTGCGGCGCCGGTTCCCCGCCGCCGTGGCGTACGTGGACGACGCCGCCCGCGCGGGCGAGGAGGGGCGGATGGTGCGCACCTGGCTGGGCCGTACGTCCCCGCCGCGACCCGGCGCCGACCCCGACGCGGACGGCGAGGCGGGCTGCCGCCGGTCCGGGACCCCGAGCCCGGGCACCGTCCGGGCGGGGCCCGGCGCGTACGGGACTCGGCGGGCGCCCGCGCGCACGGGCGCTTCACGCGCAACTTCGTCGTCCAGGGCAGCGCCGCCGACTGGGCGCTGCTGATGCTCGCCGCGCTGCGGCAGAGCTGGCCGCGGGCGGGCTCCGGGCCGAGCTGGTGTTCTTCCAGCACGACGAGGTGATCGTGCACTGCCCGGCGGAGGAGGCCGAGGCGGTGACGGAGGCGATCCGGGCGGCGGGCGAGCGGGCCGGGCGCGTCGCCTTCGGCGTGACGCCGGTGCGGTTCCCGCTCACCACGGCGACGGTGGAGTGCTACGCGGACGCGAAGGAGTAGGCCGGGCGCTCCGGCGGTACGCGTCCTCGTTCCCGTACGCGTACGGGGTTCCCGCACGCGTATCGGGCGAGCGCGTACGCGTACCGGCGGGCCCTGGCTCGCGCGCGGGCGTACCCGACGGGCGTACCTGACGGGCCGTCACCCACGCGGGTCAGCTCCGCGCGCGGTGCGGGGTCCGGCGCCGCAGCATGGGCGTGGGGCCGTCGGGTGGGCGGCCCGGCACACCGCCCGCAGAGAGGTGCCATGACCATCAGATTCGAGCAGCTGCGCCGCTGTTCCCTCGCGGTGGACCTCGGCACGGTCAGGACCCGCGTCTTCCTCAAGGGCACGGGTCTGATCGTCGACGAGCCGACCGTGGCCGCCGTGAACACCCACACCGGCGGACTCGTCGCCGTGGGCCGCCTCGCCGAGGAGATGACCGGCCGTACGCCCGACTCGATCCGGGTCGTCCGCCCCGTCAGCGACGGCACCATCGTCGACATCGGCCTGGCCCAGCGCATGCTGCGGTCCCTCATCGACCGCAAGGTCCGCCGGCCGTGGCGGCTGCGCCCGGTGATGAGCGCCGCCGTGTGCGTACCGCACGAGGCCGAGCCCTCGCCTGCCGCGCCGCGGCGGAGACCCTGAGCGGGATCGGCGCCCGGCGGGTCGAGCTGGTCGACACCCTGCTCGCCTCCGCGGCGGGCTGCGGCCTGCCCGTGGAGCAGCCCGAGGCGACGATGATCGCGGTCTGCGGCGCCACGCACACCCAGGTCGCGGTGCTCTCGCTGGGCGAGGTCGTGGCCACCGAGCGGGTGCCGGTGGGCGGGGACACCGTCGACCACGTCGTCACCCAGCACGTCCGCAGCGAGCACGAGCTGATGCTGCCGGGCCAGACCGAGCGCCCGCTGCACCTGATCCTCTCCGTACCGGCGCCGCGGCCAACGGCGCCGAGGTGCACGGCCGCGACGTCGCCACCGGCCGGATCCGCTCCGTACGGCTCGACGCCGCGGGCGTACGGGCCGCGATCCAGGCGCCGTTGACGGCGGTCATCGACGCGATCGGCAGCGTGCTGCGCCGCTGCCCGCCCGACCTGGTGGCCGACCTCGCCGACCGCGGCATCGTGCTCGCGGGCGGAAGCGCCCGGCTGCCGGGGCTCGACGCGCTGCTCCGCGACACGACGGGCATGCCGGTGCGGGTGGCCGAACACCCCGAGCTGTGTGCCGTGGAGGGGCTGCGGGCGATGATCGAGGGCCAGGTACGGCCGCTGTTCCTGGACCCGCTGGCGGGCTGACACGCACCACGCGCCACAACCGCGCACCACACCGCGCGCCGCGCCACGCACCACAACCACGCGCCGCACTACCGCCCGTACGTCGCTACGCGCAGGCCCGTCCCTACGCCCTGGCCGGGTAATTCCGGGCCGCTTTGAGCCGGGCGGACGCCGCGTCCGTAGAGATGGACGACGGGTCCGCGTGGGACCGCGCCACCCGGTCCGTCCTGGAGGTTGTGGTGCGCGACGAAGCCGCTCTGGCCGACGGGCGCCGGGCGCGCCCGCGGGACCGACGCGACGGGCACGACCGGCGGGCCGCGCGGCGGCACCCGGACGAGGAACTGGTCCGGGTGCTCTACGAGGAGCACGCGGGGCCGCTGTTCGCGTTCGTCCTGCGGCTGGTCGCGGGCGACCGGCACCGGGCCGAGGACGTGGTGCAGGAGACGCTGGTCCGCGCCTGGCGCCACGCGGACCAGTTGCGGCGGGCCACCGGATCGGTGCGCCCCTGGCTGGTGACGGTCGCCCGGCGCATCGTCATCGACGGCCATCGCAGCAGGCAGGCCCGACCGCAGGAGGTGGACCCGGCGCCGCTGGAGCTGATGCCCGCGGAGGACGAGATCGACCGGGCGCTGCGGCTGATGACGCTCACCGACGCCATGGGGCGCTCAGCGACGCGCACCGGGAGGTGCTGGTCGAGACGTACTTCAGGGGCCGCACGGTCGGGGAGGCGGCGTCCGTCCTGGGCATACCCAGCGGAACCGTGCGGTCCCGCGTCTACTACGCGCTGCGCTCCATGAAGCTCGCGCTGGAGGAGAGGGGTGACGGCATGAGCACGACCGGGCGCCACGCCGGGAACGAGGCCGTCGGGCACGAGGCCGTCGGCGCGTACCTGCTCGGCGTGCTGGACACGGCGGACGCGGCGGAGTTCGAGGCGCATCTGACCGGTTGTGCCGAGTGCGGTCGGCGGCTCGGCGAACTCGGCCGCCTGGGGCCGCTGTTGGCGGAGCTGGCCGCCCTCTCCCCGGCCCGGAGCCGCGCCCGGTGGCGTGCCGCACCCGCCGACCCGGCGCCCCGGGAGACCGTCGCGGCCACCGCGCGCCCCGATCCGGCGCTGCTCGGCCGGGTGGTGGACGAGGTGGCGGCGCCGCGGCGGGCACGGCGGCGGCGCGGGCGGTGGCTGGCGGCCGCGGCGGCCGTACTGATCGTCGGCGGGCCGGTCGCGGTGGCGCTCACCGCCGACCCGGGCCCGGTGACAGCGACCCCGGCCCCGGCCGTACGACGGCGTCGCCGGGGACGGAGGGCAGGGGCGCGGCCGGTTCGGCGGCGGAGTCCTTCCGGCGGATGCCGCGCAAGGCGGCGGCCACCGACCCGGCGACCGGGGTCGGCGCGGCGGTCGGCCTGGCCCCAGGGCGTGGGGACGGACGCGGTCCTGGAACTGCGCAACGTCAGGGGCCGCTGACGTGCAGTCTCGTGGCCGTGTCCCGGTCCGGCGAGGAGCAGACGATGACCACCTGGTCCGTGCCCCGGCCGGGCTACGGACTGCCGGACAACGCCAGCGCCAGCGACGACGCGGACGCCGGACGGCCGCTGTACACGCACGGCGGCACCGGCCTGCGGCAGACGGACATCGTCCGCTTCGAGGTGCGGACGGGCGGCGGGAAGCGGCTGGTGTCGATCGGCCTGTGAGCGCTGCCCGCCCGCGCCCGCCGAGCAGATCGGGGCGGCGGGCGACGTCGAGGCCATTGACGCTGGTGAGGAGGGTAGTAGCCTTGCGCACCGAGTCCGTCATGTGACTTAAATGAGCAAACGAAACCGTTTCGTTTCTGCGGCGCTGAGGTACAGTCCG
Source organism: Streptomyces sp. M19 (assembly GCA_038070365.1). Taxonomy (GTDB): domain Bacteria; phylum Actinomycetota; class Actinomycetes; order Streptomycetales; family Streptomycetaceae; genus Streptomyces. The sequence continues at coordinate 4,030,699 of JAMYWE010000001.1, forward strand.
AAGGCGCGAAACGCTTTCGCACACCCGGAAGGCGGGGCATGGCAACGAAAACGACAGGCCAGCGCAGCCGACTCACGCCGGAGCGCGAGGCCGAGCTGTACGAGGCCGTCCTCGATCTGCTCCGCGAGGTCGGCTACGACGCCCTGACGATGGATGCCATCTCCGCCCGTACCCGGTGCAGCAAGGCGACCCTCTACCGGCAGTGGGGAGGCAAGCCCGAACTGGTCGTCACGGCGCTGCGCAACTGCAAGCCGCACTCGCTGGGCACCGCCGACACCGGCTCGCTGCGCGGCGATCTGCACGCGACCCTGCACCGCGAGGACGACGACGAGATGCGGCAGGGCGCGGATCTGATGCGCGGCCTGGCCCAGGCCATCCACACCAACCCCGACCTGCGCCGAGCCCTGCGGGAGCTGCTGCTCGAACCCGAGACGGCCGGACTGCGCGAGCTGCTCCAGCGCGCCGTGGACCGCGGCGAGATCCGCGCGGACAACCCCGCACTCGACTACGTCATGCACATGTTGGCCGGTGCCCATATCGTCCGGCAGATCCTGGAGGACCGGACGGTCGACCGGGACTTCATGATCGCGTACATCGACGCCGTGGTCCTCCCCGCCCTCGGCGCCTGACCCCTTCCCTCCCGGCCCTTCCCTCCCGGATCGCGCTGGATCGCGCTGCTCGGCCTCGCCGAGGTCACCGCGTACGGCGGCGGCCTCCGCGCCACCGGGTCCCTTCTTCCCGCCGGGTACGGAGGCGGCGGTACGGGGGCGGTACGGAGGCGGCGGGTACGGAGGCGGCGGGTACGGAGGCCCCGCCTCCGTACCGGTCGGCGGGCGGGCGTCGAACCGCGCCGTCAGCGAATCGCGGCCCTGGCGCGCAGCGGCTGGACGGCACCGGAGGCGGAGGTCCTGGCGTCGGAGGGACCGGGGCCGGAGGAGCCGGGACCGGAGGAGCCAGGGCCGGAGGAGCCAGGCACCGCGCCCGCCCGGCCCGGCCGCGTACCGGAGGGATCCCGCCGCGGTGGAAGCGCCACGGGTGGCGACGCACCGCGAGGGCGGGAAGCACCAGTTCCCACGCGTCGATCAGCCAACGCCGGGTGTCGGTCCCCTGGTCCAGATGGGCCGCGTACGCGCCCGTGACCAGGGACAACGCCATGTCGGCTATCGGCCGGATCAACATCCCCTGACGCAGGCTGCCGTCGGCCTCGGCCCGCAGCACCGCGTCCTCGAACGCCTCGTACCAGCACAGCCGCAGATGCACCGACGGGTCACGCGGGTGTCCCGCTCCAGCGTCAGCCGCATCCCGGCCCTGACCACCGGGTCCTCGGTGAGCTGGAGCGCGGCGGCGTGGGTCATGTCGATCACGGTCTGGAGGGCGGGAATGCCACGGCCGAACAGGGCGTCGAGCCGCGACCGGGAACAGGAACAGGCGAGAATTTGGACCGTGTCGGCGAGTTCGGCTTTATTGGCGAAGTGAAAGAAAAGCGCGCCTTTGCTCATCATGGCCCGCTCGCTCACACCCGTCAGGGTCGCGCCCTCATAACCGAGTTGATCAAACACCGTGGCAGCGGCCGTGATCAAGGCAATTCGCGTCCGCTCGGCCCTCTCTTGTCTCATGACGGCTCCTCGGCTTTTCCTCTATTCACGCGAACTGCCGCACGCGAGTGACGATCCGAACGCCCGTGGCGCGAGGAAGCGTATAAACGGGATGTACGGTCTGTCAACAGATGGCCGAGTGGGAGAATAAGTCACGCAAATAGCAATGAACCGACTCAAAACAACCATCTCCCAGGTGTCATACCGGTTGGTTTGGCGAGATGGCCCGCGTAACGGTGGCCCGAAAAGGACCGCCCTGCACAATTAGATTCACTCAGTTCGACAAGATCCCATCCCGGTTGTTTTGTGGCAAAGTCTCCGGCATGGCATTCAAGAGCAGTGTTTTGTTGCGCGGAAAAGTGGTTCTCGTCGTGGGCGCGAGCAGCGGCATCGGGGCCGCCGCCGCACGGGTGTTCGCCCGCGAAGGGCGTCGGTCGTCCTGTTCGCCCGGCGCGAGGAGCGGCTCGTCGCCCTTGTCGAGGAGCTGACCGAGGCGGGCGCGGACGCTTCGTACGTCGTGGGCGACGTGATCCGGCCAGATGACGCCGCCGGAGCGGTGGACTTCACGGTCGCCCGGCACGGACGTCTCGACGGCGCCTTCAACAACGCCGGAATGGGCGGCGACCGCAGCCCGCTGCACCTGATGAAGGACAGCGACTACGAGCCGATCATGGACACCAATGTCCGGGGCTGTGGAACTGCATACGCCCGGAGATCGCCGCGATGCTCGACACGGGCGGCGGCGCCATCGTCAACAACAGCAGCGTGGGCGGCCTGGTCGCGATCCCGCCGCGGCGCCCTACATCGCCTCCAAGCACGCGGTCATCGGGCTGACCAGGGCCGCGGCCGACGAGTACGCCAAGCACGGGATACGGGTGAACGCGGTCGCCCGGGCACCACGCGCAGCGAGATCACGGTCGATTGGTTCGCCCGCAACCCCGGCCTGGAGGAGGCGGCGCACGCCGTGACCCCCAGGGCCGTACGGCGGAGCCGGAGGAGATAGCCGAGGCGGTCGCGTGGCTGCTCAGCGACCGCTCCCCGTTCACCACCGGGGTCGTCATGCCGGTGGACGGCGGCTTCGTCAACCAGTAGACCGGCGATCCGGGGCTTCTCACCACTGCCCCGGCCGGGTGCTGAGCGTGCAGCGGAACACGGACTCGCCGTTCTGGTGGCCCGTGACCAGCACCTCGACCGCGCCACCGGGGTTCGCGGCGCCGCCCGCGGGTCCGTGCCACCCCCGTACCCGTATCGCGCGCGCCGCCTCCCGCACTCGCACCCGTACTCGTACTCGTACCGCCCGCGCCCCCGCCTCCGTACCGTTCGCACCGCCCGTGGCGCGCCCCGCGCCGCCTTCCCGCCGGGCGCCACGGTTGCCTCGATGAAGCAGGGCGCGTCGAACTCGACGTACCGCTCGAAGGTGCTGACCAGGTCCATCGGCTGGAATCCGGGCGGGCTCGTGGCGGCGTACGCGGCCTGGCACGCGGCCTCAAGCAGCACAAGACCGGGCACGTGGTCCACAGGGTGGTCGAAGAGAAACCTGTTGTTGATGTTGTTCCGCAGCATCCACACCAGCGGCCGGTCCGTCGGCGACAGCGCCACCTCCGTCTCGGTCGCGCACCCACGGCCTCCGGCGCGACGGCGGGCGGCGGCTCACGGAGCGCCTCCCAGTCGACGGCGAGGTACTTGCCGCGCACCCGGCTGTAGACCGCGGGCGAGATCCACGCGAACTCGGAGTCCGCTTCCGCCACCACGGCGCCGTCGTGCCGGATCACGAAGTCCATCCGCATCGCGCTGAGCGTGTTGCCGCGCCGCCTGGCCTGGGAACACGTCACATCGACCCGCAGTTCGGCGGGCTTGTCCCGGGAACCCGATAGCGGGGTTCACGGTGAAATCGAGGTTGGAGAGCAGAGTGTGATGGGCGAGAGGTACGTCGCACTCGCCGTGCGCGATCAGCAGACCGCTCTGTCTGATGGTCTGAGTGAGCAGCGTTGCGTCATAGTGTGCAGTGCGGTCTGTTACGGCGGCGACCGGCCAGCGGACGTCGACGGAAAAATGATCGGGATCAAGGCATGCTCCGCCCACGACGAGAACGGATTGCTCCTCATGGAGGTGCACAAACTCTTTGATATCTTGAGCAGCCGACTTTGCGGCTGCTCGACCTCGACCCGAAGCGGGGAATCGGGTGTATCAGCCCGATCACGCCGGAACAAACGCACCATAACGCCGACATCACCAGCTCAGTTAAAACCGACCTACCGGTCTTTTCAGGGGCATTCACAGGATTCGCCGAAGCGGAGGAGACACCCATGGCGCGGCAGGAACGTGCTATCCGGACCAGGAATGAGATCTTGCGGGCTGCCGCCACGGTATTCAACGAATTCGGTTATGACGCCGCCACTATAGCTGAGACTCTGACCCGTGCCGATGTGACCAAGGGCGCTCTTTATTTTCACTTCCAGTCGAAGGAAGACCTGGCCCGCGGGTGCTCGATCAGGCGGTAACGACCGAGGGTGTCATCCCACAGCAGTTCAAGCTCCAGGAGTGGGTCGACACCGGGCTGCTGCTGGCTTATCGGCTGCCCCGGGTGCCCGTGCTCAGCGCTTCCCTGCGGCTGTCCGTCGACCCCAAGGCGCGCAACCTGTTCGGCACCCGATGGCCCAACTGGATCGACCTGAACACCAGCGTCCTGCTGGCCGCCCAGGAGGCCGGTGAGCTGCTCCCCACGTCGACCCGCGCGAGACCGCGCGGATCATGGTGGGCGCCTGGACCGGCGTGGAGATCCTGCACGAGGGCATCCCGAACGACCGGACGCTCGTGGCCGACGTCGCCACACTCTTCGAGCTGGTCCTGCCCAACATCTCGGTGCCGGGCGTCCTGGCCAAGATCGACAGTCGACCAGCCGCCCGGAGCGGCTGGTCAAGGAGGCGGAGGAGGCGGAGTCGGCCGCGTCAGGGGCACGGCGGTCACCACGGATGCCACCACCGCGGACACCACCACGCCGCTGGTCGAGGCGAGCTAGGCCCGTCCCGTACGCGGCCCGTCCCACGCGGCCCGTGCGCACGCGCTTCCTCAGGGACGGCGCGTACGTACGGGCCGCCGGGCCGACGCACGCCTTAAGGGGCGTCAGCAGGACGCGCGCCCGTTTCGCCGCGCGCCCTTTCGCCGCGCCCGTCTCACCACGCGCCGTCTCACCGCGCCCCGTTTCGCCGGGCGCCGGGGTGCGCGGTGAAACGGGCGGGTCGTCACCGGGGCCCGCCGCCGTCCCCGACGATCTTCCGGGGTTGAAGAGGCCGAGCGGGTCGAGGGTGTCCTGATGGCGCGCTGCATGGCACAGACGCTCGGCCCGAGTTCGCGCTCCATGCCGTCGCGCTTGAGCAGCCCGACGCCGTGCTCGCCGGTGACGGTGCCGCCCAGCTCGATGGCCGCGGCGAGGAGTTCGTCGAACGCCCGCTGCGCCGCCGCCCGCGCCGCGTCGTCACCGGGCGGGGTGATCAGCAGCGGATGGAGGTTGCCGTCGCCCGCGTGCGCGATGGTCGCGATGCGCACCTTGTGCCGCCGCCCGATCTCCTCGGTCCGCGCCAGCATCTCCGGCACGGCCGAACGCGGTACGCACACGTCCTCGGTGAGCACCGGACCGAGCCGTTCCAGCGCCGGGTACGCCAGCCGCCGCACCTCGAACAGCGCCTCGGCCTCCACCGGGTCCGTGGAGCGCTCGGCCCAGCTCGCGCCCGCCTCGGTGAACGCCTCGGCCACCGCCGCGGCCTCCTCCTCGCCCGCCTGCCCCGGTGTGTCCACGCGCGCGAGCAGCAGCGCCGCCGCCCCGGTTCGATGCCGAGGTGCTTCCAGTTCTCGACGGCCTCCACACACGAGCGGTCCAGCAGCTCCAGGGCGGCGGGGCCGAGGCCGCGCCGGGTGCACAGCGCCACCGCGCGCCCGCGTCCACCAACCCGCCGAACGCGCCGACGACGGTGTGCGGGGCGGACACGGGCGCGGGCCGCAGCCGCAGCGTGATCTCCGTGATCACCCCGAACGTGCCCTCCGACCCCACGAACAGACCGGTCAGGTCGTAGCCGCTGACGCCCTTGTTGGTACGCCGCCCGAGCCGCACCGCCGTGCCGTACTCCGGCGGGGCCGCCCGTCACGGCTTCGAGGCCGAGTACGTAATCCCTGGTCACGCCGTACTTCAGACAGCAGAGACCACCCGCGTTGGTCGCGACGTTGCCCCGATCGTGGACCAGGGGCGCTGGCCGGGTCCGGCGGGTACCACAGCCCGTGCTCGGCCACGGCCGCCTTAAGGTCGTTGTTGACCACACCGGGCTGGACGACGGCGATCTGGTTGGCCTGGTCGATCTCCAGGACGCGGTTCATCCGGGACACGTCCAGGACGAGGCACCCGTCCGTGGCGTTCGCCCCGCCGGACAGCCCGGTCCCGGCACCCGCGTCACCACGGGCACGGACAGCGCGGCGCAGGCCCGTACGGCGTCCCGCACCTCCCGCGTGGACTCGGCGCGCAACGCGGCGAGCGGTCTGCCGACCGGCGCCCACTCCGCGTCATCGGCGCTGAGCGCGGCCAGTACGTCCACATCGGTGATCAGGCGCCCGTCCGGCAGCGCCCGCGCGAGCGCCTGCCGTACCCGTTCGTTCGCCGCCGGTGTCTCGTCGATGGTGCTGATGGCGTCCTCCTGGACATACGCCGGGACGCGGGCCCCGGTGGTGGCGACTGAGCCGTGGATCCCACGGCACGAGCCGGGGCCCAGGGCTCAGTGGACCAGATGCATGACACACCCATCATGCGGGGTGAACGGCGGGAAGCGGATCGGGCCCGGGGACGGGGCGCGCCGGGCGGCGAGATCCCCACGCGAGCAGAGGCAGGCGAAGGATTTTTGAGAACGTCCAACTGGGCGGAGTTGGTACGGCGAGGCGAAGGCTTTTCCGACAGTTTCCGGGACACGGACAAACCACGCGGCCCAAGACTTCCGGCCTCCTCGGCCCACGGGTACGCCACGTCGATTCGCCATACGTACGGGAGATCGGCCGACGCGTGGTTTTCGAGAATCACCGCGAATTCGCCACGAATGCGCGAGACCCGCTCGCTGGTGACCTCGATCTCCAGGTCCACCGCGCTGAGCGCGTGCTCGTGTCTTCTTCCGTGTTGTCCATCCTGACGATCGTGGCCGACGGCACGCCGAAACCGGAAAGACGCCAGTACGCGCGCAGGTCGCGAGCCCCGACAGGACGCCAGGTCCGCATGAACGGCGCCGTATCGAAGCCGACGCGCTTCATGTCGATCTCCTCGTCGAGGCAGTCGATGGTCAGCGCCGCTTCGGCCGGGCTGTTGTAAGTGCCGTCCGCGTTGCGCCTGTTGCCGAAGCCCGCCAGAACGTCAGCTTGTCACCGCACCCGGACTTGAGTTCCGTCAGGCCCTCGACCGCCTGGGCCATATCGCCTCCGAGTAGAGCCCGAAACTGCCGACGTCGAGCCGCGCTCCGTAGCTCTGCCCGAAGCAGGTCAGCTTGTCATCTCCCAAAACCACGCGGAGTATGCGCACGTCACCGACCGCATCATCGGTCGGCGCACTGCTCCATCAACTGCTTTGTCTTTCCCGGTCCAACTCTTGGGCCCGTTCGACAAGTTGGAGACCATCCCACCGTCGTCCCGTTCGGCGCCGGAATAACAGCGATAGCAGCGCAACGTGGGCTTACTCGCCCCGACCCCACGCGGCTCGAAGACGACGAGTCGGACGACAGCGGAGAACAACCGCTCCCACGGCGCCCCACCACGCGCCACGCCCCAGCAACACGAAAGGCCAGGTCACAGAGTGTGTGACCTGGCCTTTCAGCGGAGCCGCCCAAGGGAATCGAACCCTTGGCCTACGCATTACGAGGGCTGACAAGATCGTGACGAGTGATGCTCCGCGCTTACACTCAGTCCAGTTTCCCCTGGTCAGAGACTCATCGGCCTCGCTGGCGTGACGCCGAATCCATCGGGCGCTGAGCCGTCCGCTCACGCATCGCTCACACAATCCGACCCTTGGCGATGTACCTGCTTTTGCGAAACCAAACTGGACTGATGACGACCCCGAGAGTGAAATCCCAGGCCAACAGCCATCCCTGACGGCTCTCACGACCGATTCTGGAGCGACTCTCCGGTCATGCATCTGTGCAGGTCAAAGCGCTTTGCGGTCAACACCCCATGGGTCGCAAGCTGAGGTGCGGCAAGCACACCCCGACCGCACCTCCGACATCGTTGTCGAAAGCGTGGCCCCGAGACGCCGCCCTACGGAATGCAGCAAGCCCCGAGGGGCATCGGACGCCGGGGAGTGTGGTCGGCCTACGGCGTGTAGTCGGCGTCGCTGCCGTACAGCTCCCTGGTGAACGCGGAGACGTCGGCGCTGCGATCGGCGCCGTCGAGGTTGTACGTCAGGTAGACGCCGTAGCCCTCGCTGACGGTGCGGCGGGCGAGGTCGGCGGCTGTGCTCTGCGAGGTCCCGCCGATCTCGACGGCCGCCGGCGACAGCTTCGACTTGGGCAGTGCGATGCCGGGGACCTGCCAGGTGCCGTAGTACGGATTCCAGGCGTAGTCGAACTTGGACGAGACGTCGACGCCGCCGTAGGACAGGCGCGACGCGGCCGGGCCGATGTTGTAAAGGCTGATGATCTTGTCCGGCATGTTGTCGCGCAGTGCCGACACCAGGTACACGAACGAACTGTCGTTGGGCTGGCCGGTGCCGTTGTTGCCGTACTCGGCGTACTCGTCATCGAAGTCGATGCCGTCGAGCCCGTACTTGGCCACAGTGTCCGACAGTTGTTTCGCGAACGCCGAAGCCGCCTGCTGGGACGGGAAGTTGGCGAAGCCCGCACCCTGGTGGTTGCCGAGCACCGAGAGGACGACCTTGATGCCCTTCTGCTGCAACGGCCGTATCTGGCTGGCGGCGTTGTCGAGGACGCGTTGCACGTTTTCGTTGAAGTACAGGGTCGCCGCCTTCGCGCCCGTGTCGTAGTTGATGTTCGCAGCGAAGATCACGGCGACGTCGAAAACGTTGTCGCCGCCGTTGGCGAGGGTGTACTTACCGACGTTCAGCATGCTGTTGTTGTTCACCTCGACGTACGCCACCGAGGTTGGTCCTTGTTTCGCGGAAGCGGGGCCGCTGACGCACCGGTCGTGGCGGTCGCACCGAAAGCGAGGGCCATAACGGCCGAGAGCGCGAGCGCGGCCGTCCGTACTCTGCTCCGCACCGGAGTGAACATCGTTGATCGGTCTCCCATCGCATGGAGCGGCGCCCGACCTGTTCGCAAGCGCCGAGTGAGCCCCCGATCTTTCCGCTTTCGTGACCGAATCCCCAGAGTCACGCGAGAACTCTTCACGACTCCCACGCACGTCGCGCCGTAACCCCGAGCCCGGGCAAGGGCGTTACGGGAACGCCACGCTGCCGCACGGTCCCAGGATCGCGACCAGCAGCACCCATGGGAGATCGACATCGACGCGATCGGCAAACCTCAGGATGGGGCCTCTGCCGCAGCTCGGGGTTGCCGAGACCGTGAGCGCGCCAGGAGGCCCTGCACAGGCGGCCGAGATACCCACCTGATAGGAGCGACGCGGGGTCGATCGTGGCCCGCGCTGCGATGCCGGTGCCAGCGCCAGTGCCGGGATAGCTGAAGGGCCGGGGCAGCCGGAGGGCCACTTCCACCGGCAGATGGTCGACACGGTGCGCTACCTGGTCGCGGGCGGCATCACCTGGCAGGCAATAGCGTCAGTTCGAGCCTTCGCCCGTCGGACTTCGACGAGATCACGCCCAAGTCCCTCACGATCGCGATCAGCAACCGGCGCCTGCACCACGCTCATGTCGTCGTGACCCGTGTGACAGCTTCTACCTCACCGAGGCCACCGCCGAGCTGGTCCCCTCCAGCGCAAGACCGAGGCGAATAAGGCCGCCCACAAGGCGGCGAAGGCCAAGGCCAAAGCCCAGGCCAAGCGGAAGAGTCCCAGAAGTAGGGCCCGCGCCCGCTCCGCTCACGCATCGCTCACGCAAGCCGTTCCCACGGCGTTCCCATCATGCGGCGCGTGATGCCAGAACAAGCGAAAGGCCAGGTCACGGGCTATGTGACCTGGCCTTTCAGTGGAGCCGCCTAAGGAATCGAACCCTTGACCTACGCATTACGAGTGCGTCGCTCTGGCCGACTGAGCTAAGGCGGCAAGCTGCGGGAGCCGGATCGGCGTCAGCAGCGTCGCCAAGTCTACACAGTCCCGAAGGGTGCTCCGTACGTACCCGATCGGTCGGCGCTCTCGTATCGTTCTCGCAGGTCAAAGGGGTCGCGGGATGGTCAGGCGCAGCGTTTGCCGGTTTTGGGCGGGGTGCCCTTGAGGAGGTAGGTGTCGATCGCGGTGTCGACGCACGCGCTGCCGCGGCCGTAGGCGGTGTGGCCGTCGCCCTCGTAGGTGAGGAGGGTGCCGGAGGAGAGCTGGGAGGCGAGGGCGCGGGCCCAGCGGTAGGGGTGGCGGGGTCGCGGGTGGTGCCGACGACGACGATCGGGGCGGCGCCGTCCGCGGTGAGGCGGTGGGCCTTGCCGGTGGCGTGGCGGGGCCAGTAGGCGCAGTTCAGCGGGGACCAGGCCATGGTGCGGCCGAAGGCCGGGACGCCTCTCGAAGGAGGGAGGGCCTGTTCGACGGCGCCGGGTCCGGAGAAGGCGGGCGGGAGGTCGAGGCAGTTGACGGCGGAGTTGGCGTACATCAGGTTCGTGTAGCGGCCGTCGGCGTCGCGCTCGTAGTAGAGGTCGGAGAGGGCGAGCAGGGCGCGCCCTTGCCCGCCATGGCGGACTTGACGGCCGTACGGAGCTGGGGCCACGAGCCGTTGTCGTACATGGCGGCGATCACGCCCGTGGTGGCCAGCGACTCAGTCAGCGTGCGGTGGGCGCCGACCTTCAGCGGGTGCTGGTCCATCCGCGCGAAGAAGGCCGAGAGGCGCTTGGTCGCGTCGGCCACGCCCGTGGTGCCGAGCGGGCAGTCCTCGCGGCGTACGCAGTCCTTGGCGAAGGCTTCGAAGGCGGTCTCGAAACCGGCGGTCTGGTCGCGGTTCATGCGCAGGGACGACAGGGACGGGTCGAGGGCCCCGTCCAGGACGAGGCGGCCGACGCGGCGCGGGTAGAGGTCGGCGTACGTCGCGCCGAGGAAGGTCCCGTACGAGGCGCCGACGTAGTGGAGCTTCCGTCGCCGAGCGCGGCGCGCAGCAGGTCCATGTCGCGGGCCGACTCGACGGTCGAGACATGGCCGAGGAGCGGGCCGGAGCGGGCGGCGCAGCCCTTCGCGAACTTCTTGTACGCGCCGACCAGGGCCGCCGTCTCGGCGGTGTCGTCCGGCGTCTGGTCGATGCGCGTGAAGGCGTCCATGCCCTTGTCGGACAGGCAGGTCACGGGCGCGCTGCGGGCGACGCCGCGCGGGTCCATGGCCACCATGTCGTACCGGGCGCGGACCCGCGCGGGTAGCCGGTGGCCGCGTACGACTGGAGGTAGTCGACGGCCGAGCCGCCGGGGCCGCCCGGGTTGACCAGCAGCGAGCCGAGTCGCGCGCCGCCGCCGGTGGCCTTCTTGCGGGAGACGGCGAGCTTCAGGTCGTCGGCCGGCTCGGGGTCGGCGTAGTCGAGCGGGCGCGCAGGGTGGCGCACTGGAAGCCGTCGTCGCAGTCACGCCACGTCAACTTCTGGTCGTAGTACGGCTTGAGGGCGTCGTCGGCCACGACCGCGGGCCCTGACGCGCCCTTCGTGGTGTCGGACGAACAGCCGGAAAGCAGCAGGGTGGCGGTCGCGAGCACGGCGCCGAAGGCGCGGAGCGTGCTGCTGGTGTGCATCGTCGGGGCCCCTCGGTGAACGCATGGATGGGTGATGTTGCCGGTGATAGCGCAACATGTCCCTTTATCGGAGCGTATCGGGGCGGACACGCGCGGCGCTCGGGTCATGTACTCGTACGAGCCGGGCCACGTACTCGTACGGGTGAGGCCGCGCCCTCGGGCGGCGACCGCCACCTCTCACCTCCGGTCAACCGCGTCCGGACGCCGCGGTGTCGTCCGGACGCCGCGGCGTCAACCCGCCCGCAGGGTCAGCGCCATCGCCTCGACCGCCAGCAGCGGCGCCACGTTCCGGTCCAGGGCTTCGCGGCAGGCCGACACCGCCTCTATACGACGCAGGGTGCGCTCGGGCCTGGAGCCCGTCGCGACGCGCTCCAGGGCGTCGCGCACATCCGTGTTGGCGAGGGCGATCCGCGAGCCCAACTGGAGCGCCAGCACGTCGCGGTAGAAGGCGATCAGGTCGGTCAGCGCCAGGTCCAGGCTGTCGCGCTGGGTACGGGTGGCGCGGCGTTTCTGCCGGTCCTGAAGCTCCTTCATCACCCCGCCGTGCCGCGCGGGAGCCGCCCGCCCGCCCCGGCGGAGGCACCGAGGGCGGCCCGCAGCTCCTCGGTCTCCTTCACGTCGACTTCTTCCGCCACCTGCTTGGCGTCCTCGGCCGCCGCGTCGATCAACTCCTGAGCGGCCTTAAGGCAGCCACCAACATCGTCGACGCGCAGCGGAGCCGCAGGACGGACGCGCGGCGGGCACGCGCCCGCTCGTCCGTGGCGAGACGCCGGGCCCGGCCGATGTGCCCCTGGGTGGCGCGGGCGCAGGAGGCGGCCAGCTCGGGCTCGATCCCGTCGCGGCGTACGAGAACGTCGGCGACGGCGTCGACCGGCGGCGTACGGAGCGTCAGATGGCGGCAGCGGGAACGGATCGTCGGCAGCACGTCCTCAAGGGAGGGCGCGCACAGGAGCCAGACGGTGCGCGGAGCGGGCTCCTCCACGGCCTTCAGCAGCACGTTCCCCGCGCCCTCGGTGAGCCGGTCGGCGTCCTCCAGAACGATCACCTGCCAACGGCCACCCGCCGGGGACAGCTGGGCGCGGCGCACCAGGTCGCGGGTTTCCTTGACGCCGATGGTGAGCAGGTCCGTGCGGACGATCTCCACGTCCGCGTGCGTGCCGATGAGGGTGGTGTGGCAGCCGTCGCAGAAGCCGCAGCCGGGGCGCCGCCCAGCGCGCGGTCGGGGCTGACGCACTGCAACGCGGCGGCGAAGGCGCGGGCGGCGGTGGAACGGCCGGAACCTGGCGGGCCCGTGAACAGCCACGCGTGCGTCATCTTCGAGGCGGTCGAGGCGGTCGACGCCCCGACCGCTCGGAGCCGTCAGGCATCGGTCCGGAGCCGTCAGCCATGACGCCGGAGTCCGACCCCGACGGTCCGGAGTCCGACCCCGACGGCCCGGGATTCGCCCCCGACGGCCCGGACTCCGCCGTCACCAGCGCGTCCGCGTCGCGCGCGGCAGCGGAGAGATGGACCGCCACGCGGTCCTGCCCCACCAGCTCGTCCCACACCGCCATGCCCGCCTCCTCACCATCGAAGCCCATCGAAGTCCACCGAAGTCCACCGCGGCCGACCGGAGCCCGCCGGAGCCCGCCGAAGCCCGCCGAAGCCCATCGCGGCCCGCCGGATCCCGTTCACGTCACCGAAGCCGTCGGCACCGTCCGTACCCACGGGCCGGAACGACGGCAGGCCGTGCGCACAGCCTGCCGCGTTCGCGGCCCACCGTGCTCACGGCCTCCCATTGTGGGTCACCCCACTGACAACACCGACAACGACGCTCAGCGGCGGCGGCGACGCCCGTCATCGTCGTCGGGCGAGCCCAGCAACTCGTCCGCCAGGGACGGCAGATCGTCCAGCGGCGTCTCCTCGGCCCAGTCCGGCCGGGGCCGGGCGGCGGGCCTCGGGGCGCGCAGCCCGTTCTCGTCGAGCTGCGGCAGCTCACGCGTCCGCTCGTTGCTCGACTCCGGCGGCTGCTGCCGCGGCGCCCGCCCTGCCCGGACTCCTCCGGCCGGAACAGCCACGGCGGCACCCGGTCCGCCGGGTCGGCGGCGTCGCCCGATACGGCGGGCATGACGACGGTCTCGTCCGCGGCGGACGGCACCGGCGGCTGCGGCAGTTGCGCCGTCTCCTGCGCGTCGCCCTCGGACTCCGCGCGTACGGGCCGCAGCACCGCCGTTTCGTCCGCGGCCGCCCTGGTCCCCGCCTCCGCGCCCGCGCCCGCACCGGCTGCGTCGCGCGGGGCGACGCGCGGCGTCGTGAGCGTCTCCGTCGAGTCCTCGTCGCGGCCCGTACCGCCCGTACCGGACTTCCCCGCCGCACCGCCGTCGCCACCCGTGCCACCCCGCCACGCGTCGCGGCCGGGTCGACGGCGGAGTCTCGACCGTCGGCGCCTCGTCGGCTCTCGGTGACCGCTTCCCCGAAGCGGAACCCGCGGCCGACCCGAACCGAACCCGACCCGGAAGGAGCCTCAGCGGCGAACGCGGAAGAAGCCGATCCGGAAGAGGCAGAACCAGAAGAACCCGAACCAGAAGAACCCGACCCGGAAGAACCCTCGTCCGCCCTCGCCGCCGCGTCCGCCGCCAACCGCGCCTGCTCCGCCCGCATCAGCGCCTCTTCCGCCTCGCGCTGCGCCTCCAGACGGCGTTCCTCGGCCTGGGCACGCAGCCGTGCCTCCTCCTCGGCCTCGCGGCGCCGCCGCTCCTCCTCGACGGCACGGGCGCGGTCCTCGGCCTCGATGCGCTTGCGCTCCTCCTCGGCCCGCCGCCGCGTCCTCGGCCCGCTTGCGGGCCTCCTCCTGCCGCTCGGCCTCGCGCTGCCGCGCCTCCTCCAACTCGCGCTGCTTGCGCGCCTCCTCCTCGGCACGGGCCTTGGCCGGGCCTCCTGCCGCTCGCGCTCCAGGCGCTCCTCCTCGGCCTTGCGCGCGGCCTCTTCCTCGGCCTTGCGCCGCGCCTCCTCTTCGGCGGCCTTGCGGGCCTCCTCCTGGGCGCGCACTTCCTGCTCCGACAGGGCAGCACCCGGTCCAGCCGGTGCCGTACGACCGCGGTGACGGCCTCCGGCAGCTGCGCCCCGTCGACCACGAGGTAGCGGGTGGGGTCGGCGGCGGCCAGGGTGAGGAATCCGGTCCGCACGCGCGCGTGGAACTCGGCGGGCTCGGACTCCAGGCGGTCCGGCGCCTCCGTGAACCGCTCGCGCGCGGCCTCCGGCGAGACGTCCAGCAGTACGGTCAGGTGCGGTACGAGGCCGTCCGTCGCCCAGCGCGAGATCCGGGCGATCTCCGTCGGCGACAGGTCGCGGCCCGCGCCCTGGTAGGCCACGGACGAGTCGATGTAGCGGTCGGAGATGACGACGGCGCCGCGCTCCAGAGCGGGGCGTACGACCGTGTCGACGTGCTCGGCGCGGTCCGCCGCGTACAGCAGCGCCTCCGCGCGGTGCGAGATCCCGGCCGACGAGACGTCCAGCAGGATCGAGCGGAGCCGCTTGCCGATCGCGGTGGCGCCCGGCTCGCGGGTGACCACGACCTCGTGGCCCTTGGCCTTGATCCACTCCGCGAGCGCCTCGACCTGGGTGGACTTGCCCGCGCCGTCGCCGCCCTCCAGGGCGATGAAGAAGCCGGTCGCGGCCGGGGCCTGCGCCGGTTCGCCGCCGCGCAGCCTCGCGCAGGTCGTGCCGCAGCGGCACGCCCTGCCGGTCATCGATCTTGCCGAGGACCAGGGCCGCCACGGGCAGCAGCAGCGCGCCGACGAGCATGAGCGTGAAGGCCGCGCCGCCGTGCGCGAAGACGAAGTCGCCGTCGATGAGCCGGTGCGGCCCGATGGCCGCGGCCAGCAGCGGCGCGATGACGGCCCCGAACCCGACCGCGACCCGCACCACCGCGTGCAGGTGCTCGGTCGTACGCGCCGGCGGCCCTCCTCCGACTCCTGGTCGAGGAGGGCGTGCGCGGTGTGGCCGCGACGCCCGCGGCCAGCCCGGCGATCAGGACGATCAGCAGCACCGTCGCCGCGTCCTGGACGAGCCCCGCGACGAGCAGCGCCAGTCCGGCCAGCGCGATCGCCAGCGCCAGCATCCGGCGCCGCGACAGGCCGGGCAGGATCTTCGGCGCCCAGCGGACACCGGCCACCGGGCCGCCGCCGAGTACGAGCACCAGCAGCGCGAAGGCGACCGGCCCGCCGCCGAGGTCCACGGCCTGGAGGGCGGCCACGCCGACGGCGGCGGCGATCGCGCCCGCGACGGCGGCACCGGCCCCGACGAGCAGCGGCACCGCGCCCGTACGGCCCTTGTCCGCACCGGAGCCCGTGGCGCTCTTGGGGCGGCGCAGGCCCTCCAGCGGCGAGCGCGGCCGGGGCGTCTGGGTGCCGGGCACCTCCGCCGCGTACAGCACGGACATCGAGGCGGCGAACAGCCCGGCGCCGACGTACGAGCCGAGCGCGGCCTGGTGCTGCTGGAACCAGTCGACGCCGGAGCCCAGCAGCCGCGCGAGCAGCCCGGCGACCAGCAGGGCCGCCGCGGCCAGCGGCAGCGTCGCCACGTTCGTGCGCAGCCACAGCCGCCGCAGCGCGTCGAGATGGTCCGGCAGCGGCCGCACGGCGGCGCCCTCGGCGGGCGGGCGGGCAGCAGCGCGGGGCCGCGCCGTCCTTGGCGACGGTCCAGAAGCGTTCCGCGACGCCGACGACGAACGCGGTGATGAGGAGCCAGGCCAGCGCGTCGTCCGGGGTCCAGTCCACCCACAGCGGGGCGACGATCAGCAGGGCGAGCCGCACCCGTCGGCGCCGACCATGGTCCAACGGCGGTCGAGCGGACCGGCGGAGCCGATGAGCGACGCGACGGGCCCGAGGAACACCGCGCCGAAGAGGAGCGTGGCCAACAGGCGTACGCCAGGACCGCCGCGACGGCGAAGGCCGCCCGCGGTAGCCGCCGCCGAAGGATTCCGCGCCGATGGCCGCCTGGAGCGAAAGGAGCACCAGGACGAGCACGGCGAGCGCGTCGGCGACTCCGCCGACGAACGTGGCACTCCACAGCCGCCGCAACGGCGGGTAGCTCAGCAGGGCTCGTACGGCACGCTCGCGGGAATCCGCGGCAAGGGCGCCGGAAGTGGGGCTCACGTCCGTGGGCTGCTCGACTCGCGTCATCCCGCCAGCCTATCCGGATCACATGAATTGACGTGCCCCGCCCGAACATATGGACGGACGGTGCGGGGCTTTCACCGGGATTACTCGGGCTTGGCCCTGAGCGCCCCTTCACCGGATGCCACGTCGATACCGCGCCGATGCCACACCGAGACCGTACGTGGCCCGCCCGGGACCGTCCGTGGCCACTGGATCACGGCCGTACGGGCCGTCGGATCGCCACCGTACGGGCCACCGGATCACCGCCGTACGGGGCCGGAAGCCCGCCCCGCCCGCCCGGACCGCGCCCGCCCCACCACGGGCCGGGCCGGAACGCCGAGGAGTCGCGCGGACTCGCGCGCGACTCCTCACACCATTCCGCTCCGGCGGCTGTCCGGCCACTACTCGGCCGCGCGGCTACCCGCCTACTCCGCCGCCTTGTTGGCGGACGCGGCGGTGCTCTTCTTCGCGGCGGTCTTTTTCGCGGGTGCCTTCTTCGCGGCCGTCTTCTTGGCCGTCGTCGTTTTCTTCGCGGCCGTCTTCTTCGCCGTCGTCGTGGACTTCTTCGCCGTCGACTTCGTGGCCGTCTTCTTCGCGGACTTCTTCGCCGTCTTCTTCGCGGGGCCCTTGGCGCGCTTCTCGGCGAGCAGTTCGTAGCCCGCTCCGGCGTGATCGTCTCGACGTCGTCGTCACGGCGGAGCGTCGCGTTCGTCTCGCCATCGGTCACATACGGACCGAACCGACCGTCCTTGACTACAACGGGACGCTCGCTGACCGGGTCGGTACCCAGTTCCTTCAGCGGCGGCTTGCCGCCGCCCGCCCGCGCTGCTTGGGCTGCGCGTAGATCGCCAGCGCCTCGTCCAGCGTGATGGTGAAGAGCTGCTCCTCGCTCGTCAGGGACCGCGAGTCCGTGCCCTTCTTCAGATACGGACCGTAGCGCCCGTTCTGCGCCGTGATCTCGACGCCCTCGGGGTCGGTACCGACCACGCGCGGCAGCGACATCAGCTTGAGCGCGTCCTCCAGCGTGATCGTGTCCAGGGACATCGACTTCAGCAGCGAGGCGGTGCGCGGCTTGACCGCGTTCTTGCCGGTCTTCGGGTGTCCTCGGGGAGTACCTCGGTCACGTACGGGCCGTAGCGGCCGTCCTTCGCGACGATCTGCCGTCCGGTCTTCGGGTCGGCGCCCAGCTCGAAGTCACCGCTCGGTTTGGCGAGCAGTTCCTCCGCGTACTCCACGGTCAGCTCGTCCGGCGGCAGGTCGTCGGGCACGTCGGCGCGCTGGCCGGTCTCGCCCTCGGTCTGCGACGGACGCTCCACGTACGGGCCGTAGCGCCCGACGCGCAGCACGATGCCGTCGCCGACCGGGAAGGACGACACCTCGCGGGCGTCGATCGCGCCGAGGTCGGTGACGAGCTCCTTAAGGCCGCCGAGATGGTCGCCGTCGCCGTTCCCCGCGTCGGCCGCGTTCCCGGCCTCGGCCGCGCCGCCGTCCGCCGCGCCACCGGCACCCTCGGCGCCCTCGCCGAAGTAGAACCGCTTCAGCCACGGCACCGCCTGGGCCTCGCCGCGCGCGATGCGGTCGAGGTCGTCCTCCATACGGGCGGTGAAGTCGTAGTCGACGAGCCGGCCGAAGTGCTTCTCCAGCAGGTTGACCACCGCGAAGCTCAGGAACGACGGGACGAGCGCGGTGCCCTTCTTGAAGACGTAGCCGCGGTCGAGGATCGTGCCGATGATCGACGCGTACGTCGACGGGCGGCCGATCTCCCGCTCCTCCAACTCCTTGACCAGCGACGCCTCGGTGTAACGGGCCGGGGCTTGGTCGCGTGACCGTCGGCGGTGATCTCCTCGGCGGTCAGCCCGTCGCCCTCGGCGACCTGCGGCAGCCGCCGCTCGCGGTCGTCCAGCTCGGCGTTCGGGTCGTCGGCCCCTCCACGTACGCCTTCATGAAGCCGTGGAAGGTGATGGTCTTGCCGGACGCCGTGAACTCGGCGTCACGGCCGTCGCTCGCCAGACCGCCGATCCTGACGGTGACGGAGTTGCCGACCGCGTCCTTCATCTGGGAGGCGACGGTCCGCTTCCAGATCAGCTCGTACAGCCGGAACTGGTCCCCGGTCAGACCGGTCTCCGCCGGGGTGCGGAAACGATCGCCCGAAGGACGGATCGCCTCGTGCGCCTCCTGGGCGTTCTTGACCTTGCCCGCGTACGAACGCGGCTTGTCCGGCAGGTAGTCGGCCCCGTACAGCTGCGTGACCTGGGCACGGGCCGCCGCCACCGCCGTCTCGGACAGCGTGGTGGAGTCCGTACGCATGTAGGTGATGAAGCCGTTCTCGTACAGCTTCTGGGCCACCTGCATGGTGGCCTTGGCGCCGAAGCCCAGCTTGCGGCTGGCCTCCTGCTGCATCGTCGTCGTACGGAACGGGCGTACGGCGAGCGCCGGTACGGCTTGGACTCGACCGACCGGACCGCGAAGCGGGTGTCGGCGAGGGCGGCGGCCAGCGAGCGGGCGTGCTCCTCGTCGAGGTGCAGCACCTGCGCGCCGTCCTTCAGCCGGCCGTTCGGCCCGAAGTCGCGGCCCTGGGCGACGCGCACGCCGTCCACGGAGTTCAGCCGGGCGCCGAAGGTGCCGGGATCGGTGGCGTCACCGGTCCGGCCGGTGGAGAAGGTGCCGGTCAGGTCCCAGTACTCGGCGGAGCGGAAGGCGATGCGCTCGCGCTCCCGCTCGACGACGAGCCGGGTGGCCACGGACTGCACGCGCCCGGCGGACAGGCCGCGCATGACCTTCTTCCACAGCACGGGCGAGACCTCGTAGCCGTAGAGCCGGTCGAGGATACGGCGGGTCTCCTGGGCGTCGACGAGACGCTGGTTCAGCTCGCGCGGGTTGGCGACGGCGGCCCGGATCGCGTCCTTGGTGATCTCGTGGAAGACCATCCGGCGGACCGGCACCTTGGGCTTGAGCACCTGCTGGAGGTGCCAGGCGATGGCCTCGCCCTCGCGGTCCTCATCGGTGGCGAGGAAGAGTTCGTCGGAGTCGGCCAGCAGCTCCTTGAGCTTCCTGACCTGGCTCTTCTTGTCGGCGTTGACGACGTAGATCGGCTGGAAGTCATGATCGACGTCCACGCCGAGGCGGCGGACCTCGCCGGTGTACTGCTCGGGGACCTCGGCCGCGCCCTGCGGCAGGTCCCGGATGTGCCCGACGCTGGCCTCGACGACATAGCCAGGGCCGAGATAGCCCTTGATCGTCTTCGCCTTGGCAGGCGACTCGACGATGACGAGTCGGCGGCCGCCCTGTGCGGTCTCGCTGGTCGGGGACAACTTCGCTCTTCTCTCCGGTCGACGCTCGGTGATCGGGCACTGCTGGACACGTACACGGGCACCACTACGGTGGCGCTGCGGAGTGTGACGGTACAGCCCGCCCCGTGTCAAACGGAAAAAGCCCACAACGCCACTCGAACGGTAACCCGACAAGCGTCCTGTTTGCCGCCCGGAGGTCCCGGGTGTCCGGAAGGGCAGGTCGGCCCTAGCCGAGAGCGGCGCCGAGGAACCAGATTCCGCCGCCGAGGATGAGCACGCCGAAGAGAGGAGAGGGCCGCCGAGGCGAGGGACTCACTCCGTGCGCCACCGGCACGCCGAGCCGTACGCGCGCCACCGTCCACAGCAGCAGCGACGCGCCGAACAACACGAATGCCGTACCGGCGAAGACCGCGGGTCCGCTCTCCATGGGCGGAGCGTGCCACCCGTCGGAGGCGTCCGCGAGAACCCGGGTGAACAGCGCGCGACCCGGGCGCGGGGCCGCACCGGGCCGCCGTTCGCGCCCGTTCACGCTCCCTGGGGTACGCCCGGAGCGCGGCCGGGCCCGCGTCCGCCCTACCCGGCGCCGACCGCCCCTCCGGCCTCCGTCCCCGACCCCGCACCGGCTCCAGGAAACCCTGCTCCACCAGCAGCCGGATGGCCGCGGGCGTACGGTCGCGCAGCGGCACGGGTCCTCGCCGAGGAGCTGGGCGATGGCGTCGAGGATCCGGCCCGCGCTGAGTGTGCCGTCGCACACACCCGCGAACCCGCGCCGACCGTGTCCACCTTCGTGGCCCGGCGCATGCCCCGGTTCTGTCGCAGCACCACGTGCTCGGGATCCTCCGCGCCGGGCAGGCCGACCTGCTCCTGCACGACCTCGTCGGCCAGTCTGAAGCGGGCGCCGAGGAGGGCGGCGTCGTCGTGCGCGCGGAGGTAGTCCTGTCGCGCGAAGTGGCCCAGAACCGCGTCCCCGAGCGGCTGCTCGACCGGGTGCGGCCACTCCTCGACGGTCACCGAAGGGTGCTCGGCGCCGGACTTGCGCAGCGAGATCCAGCCAAATCCGACCGCTTTGGTCTTGCGGGCCTCGAACTCGTCCAGCCAGGCGTCGTAGCGCGCCGCGTACTCCTCGGGGTCGGCGCGGTGGTCGCCGCCGTCCCGCAGCCACAGCTCGGCGTACTGCGTGATGTCCTGCACCTCGCGCTGCACGATCCACGCGTCGCAGCCGCGCGGCACCCACGAGGCGAGCCGCTCCCGCCAGTCCTCGCCCTCGACGTGCTGCCAGTTGGCCAGGAGCTGGCACCAGCCGCCGTCGGTGAGGTGGTCGGCGGAGCGCTGGACGAGCGTGCGGCACAGGTCGTCGCCGCCCATGCCGCCGTCGCGGTAGGTGAGCCGGGGCCGCCGGGGGCGACAGGGAGATCACGAAGGGCGGGTTCGAGACGATCAGGTCGTACGTCTCCCCGCGACGGGCTCGAAGAGCGAGCCCTCGCGCAGATCCGCGGGACGCGCGCCCGAGAGGGCGAGCGTGAGCCGGGTGATCTCCAGCGCACGCGGATTGCGGTCGGTGGCGGTGACCTCGGTGGCGTGCTGAGCGGCGTGCAGCGCCTGGATACCGGATCCGGTCCCGAGGTCGAGCGCCCGGTCCACGGGCGTACGGACCGTGAGACCGGCGAGGGTGGTGGAGGCGCCGCCGACGCCGAGGACGAGCCCGGAGGCGTCGCCAGCGCCGGAGCCGCCGCCGAGGGCCGTCCGGCGCAGCGCCGCCCGTTGGCCCCGCCGACCGCGCAGCCCAGGTCGGAGACGATCCACCAGTCCTGGCCCTCGGGCCCGCCGTACGGACGCACGTCGACGGTCGCGCGCACGCGCTCGCCGCCGTCCCCTTCCGCGCGCCGCCCGCGCGGGAACCGTCGGGCCCGTCGTCACGGACGAGCCAGCCGTCGGCGAGGCAGTCGCCGACAGGCAGGGCGGCGGCGGCCCGCCCGTACGCCACGGGCAGTTGCAACAGGAAGAGCCGCACCAGCGTCTCCAGCGCGCTGTCCCCGCGGGTGGCGCGCAGGGCGGGAACCGTCTCGCTGCGCGCGAGGGCGGCGTAGGCGGAGGCGCCGAGCAGTTCCAGCAGCCCGTCGGCGGTGAAGTCGGCGTCGAGCAGCGCCTCGCGCAGGCGGGCGGTGCGCGCGGGTCGGCGGTGGGGAGGCGGGTCGGAAGCCGTTGCGTACTCACGCCATCCATTGTCGGGGCTGACACCGACAACGGCGACGACAGGGACCGGACCCGCACCCGCCACCGTCGAGTGGCGCGCGCGCCGGCCGCCTCGCGCGCGGGGACGCCTCGCGTACGGGCGGCACCGCGCGCGACGAGCCGTACGGAACGGGCGGCGGACGGCGGGCCGTACGGGACGAAGGCACGCGAAGGACACGGCCGCACGCGCGTCGTCGTGACGCGCGTATGACGGCCACGCGCGCGTGGCCGTCACGCGCCTACCGCTCGGCGCTGGCCGAGGCCGAGGCGGACGCCGACGAGGACTTCTGCCGCTGGCATCCGGGCTGCTTGGCCATCGCCTTGCCGGTCTTCCCCTGGTCCAGCTTCTTCAGCGCCGACGCCCCCGACTTGCTGAGCTTGTCCAACTCGTCGGCGATGCCCTGAAGCCCCTCCGCGACCTTCCCCTTGTCACCGGTGTCCAGCTTGTCGACCGTCGTCTTCAGGTCGCCGTACTTGGTGGACATGGTGGTGAGCGTCTTCACGACCTCGGTCTGCGTCTTCTCGCCGTCGTCGACCGGCGGGGCGCCCGCCGCCTTCATCGACTTGGCGAGCGCGCCGTACGCGTCGGAGAGCTGCTGGAAGGCCGCCGAGTCCGTCTTCTGGAGCTTCTTCGCGTCCTCCTCCTGGGCCGAGCTGCGGATCGAGGCGGTGGCTTCGCGGATCTCCTTGTCCTGCCGCTGCAACTCGTCGCAGACCGTCTCGGCCCACGCGTTGACCTTCTTGTCGCCGTTGTCGTCGGTGCAGCCGGTCAGCGCCATCACGAGTGCCGCACCGCCGGACAGCGCGACCACGAGCTTCTTGTTCACCGGTTTGGTCCCTTCCACGACTCCGGTCCCGGAACTTACACGGCCGGGGTGCCTCAGCCGCGGGCGAGCGCCCCTTAAGGGCCATTCGACGTCATTTGCCCCTCTCCGGTGTGCGGACCGCCTCATCTCACGGACAGCACCGGCACCGGGCGAGCGAACGGTGATAGGGGCGAACGGCATCGGAGAGCGGCGGCCCGGCCGTCCGCGCCGGGCGACACGCAGACGGGCGGGCAGCGCGCCGAAGCGCGCCACCCGCCCGCCCGTTGAGCACCGGGGAACGGACCGTCAGGCGCTCAGGAGACCACCGCCGGATCGGTCGGCTGCGCGACCCGTTCGGCGTTGTCCTCCTCGTCGCCGACCGCGATGCCGCGCCGCTTGGACAGGTACACCGCGACGACGATCATGGCCACGGCCAGGACGGCGATGCCGCCGCGCAGCCCGGCGTTGGCGTCGTTGCCGTAGCTGAACTTCACCACCGCCGGGGCGATCAGCAGCGCCACCAGGTTCATCACCTTCAGCAGCGGGTTGATCGCGGGGCCCGCGGTGTCCTTGAACGGGTCGCCGACCGTGTCGCCGATCACCGTCGCGGCGTGCGCCTCGCTGCCCTTGCCGCCGTGGTGGCCGTCCTCCACCAGCTTCTTGGCGTTGTCCCAGGCGCCGCCGGAGTTGGCCAGGAAGACCGCCATCAGCGTGCCGGTCCCGATCGCGCCCGCCAGGAACGAGCCGAGCGCGCCGATGCCGAGCGAGAAGCCGACGGCGATGGGCGCGAGGACCGCGAGCAGCCCGGTGTGGCCAGTTCGCGCAGCTCGTCCTGGTGCAGATGTCGACGACCCGCCCGTACTCGGGCTGCTCGGTGTAGTCCATGATCCCGGGCTTCTCGCGGAACTGCCGCCGCACCTCGAAGACCACCGCGCCCGCCGACCGCGACACCGCGTTGATCGCCAGCCCCGAGAAGAGGAAGACGACGGCGGCGCCGAGGACGAGCCCGACGAGGTTGTTCGGCTGCGAGATGTCCAGGCTCAGGTTCATGTGCCCGCTGACCTGTACGCCCACGTCGTCGACCGCCGTGGCGATCGCGTCGCGGTACGAGCCGAAGAGCGCCGCCGCGGCCAGCACCGCCGTCGCGATGGCGATGCCCTTGGTGATCGCCTTGGTGGTGTTGCCGACCGCGTCGAGGTCGGTGAGCACCTGCGCGCCCGCGCCCTCGACGTCGCCGGACATCTCGGCGATGCCCTGCGCGTTGTCGGAGACAGGGCCGAAGGTGTCCATCGCGACGATCACGCCGACGGTGGTGAGCAGCCCGGTCCCGGCCAGCGCGACCGCGAACAGCGCGAGCATGATCGACGTACCGCCCAGCAGGAACGCGCCGTACACCCCGAGCCCGATCAGCACCGCCGAGTAGACCGCCGACTCCAGGCCGATCGAGATGCCGGAGAGCACCACGGTGGCCGGGCCGGTCAGCGAGGTCTTGCCGATGTCCCGCACGGGACGCCGGTTGGTCTCGGTGAAGTAGCCGGTGAGCTGCTGGATCAGCGCGGCGAGCACGATGCCGATGGCGACGGCGACCAGCGCCAGCACGCGCGGGTCCCCGTCGTGCCCGAGGATCTCGCGGTCCGTGACACCGTCCAGGTCGGTGTACGAGGACGGCAGGTACGCGAAGACGGCGATCGCGACCAGCACCAGCGAGATCACCGCGGAGATGAAGAACCCGCGGTTGATCGCGCTCATACCGCTGCGGTCGGCGCGCCGCGGGCGACCGCGAAGATCCCGACCATCGCGGTGAGCACGCCGATGGCCGGCACGATCAGCGGAAAGGCCAGCCCCGAGTCGCCGAAGGCCGTCTTGCCCAGGATGAGCGCGGCGACCAGCGTCACGGCGTACGACTCGAAGAGGTCGGCCGCCATGCCCGCGCAGTCCCCGACGTTGTCGCCCACGTTGTCCGCGATGGTGGCCGCGTTGCGGGGTCGTCCTCCGGGATGCCCTGCTCGACCTTGCCGACCAGGTCGGCGCCGACGTCGGCGGCCTTGGTGAAGATGCCGCCGCCGACTCGCATGAACATCGCGATGAGCGCGGCCCCGAGGCCGAAACCTTCCAGCACCTTGGGGCGTCGGCCGCGTACACGAGCACCACGCAGGAAGCGCCCAGCAGGCCCAGCCCCACGGTGAACATGCCGACGACGCCGCCCGTGCGAAAAGCGATCTTCATTGCCTTGTGCGATACGGCCGTCAGATCCACGTCCGAACCGGAGCCCGATTCCCCGAGGCGGGCGTGGCTTCACGGGCGGCGGCCGCGACGCGCACATTACTGCGCACCGCGAGCCACATCCCGATATAGCCCGTCGCCGCCGAGAATCCCGCGCCGATCAGGAAGAACACCGAACGCCCGATCCGCTGCGTCCAGTTGTCCGCCGGCAACAGCATGAGCAGGAAGAACACGACGACGGCGAATCCGCCGAGAGTTCGAAGCTGCCGCGCCAGATAGGCATTCGCGCCTTCCTGGACCGCCGCGGCGATCTTCTTCATGTTGTCCGTGCCCTCGCCGGCCGCGAGCACTTGCCGTACCAGCACCACCGCGACAGCGAGCGCCGCCACGGCGACAGCCGCGATCACGAACACGATGACCCTGTTGTCGTCGGTCAGTTCCGCGGCGGCGAGGGTGGTGGGTAGGTCCAGCTGATGAGGGGTGAGAGGCCCCGCCATTCGTCCTCCTTGACGTTTGGCACATGGGCGCGCAGCAGTTCTGCGACGCAGAAGAGCCGCCACGCTCAGGCGTCCTGAGCTCAAGATGTGGACGGATTGTAGGGATCAGTGCTAGATCAAAACAGGGCGCCGTAATGGGAATTCGCCCGCGACCACGAAGATCATTGTCTTTCCGCTCGATGAATTCCCTCGAACGAGCGGAGATGTTTAATTCACTGACAACCGCTAAATGATCTCAGAATCCTACGAACGACGCTGCTCAGGGCATTGTCAAGCGGAAGCCGGAACACCCGCGCACCGTACGGCGGATGAGGCGCCGACCGGGCGCGAACGTCCTGAAACGCCCCACGCGACCGATGCGCCAGAGGCGCTCGATACGGCAGGGAACGGCTGGTAAAAGCGTTGCGTTCCCGGCCCGGCCCCGCCCAGTCGAAAGAGGCGCGCGGAACACGTGGGACACGATGCCAAGGCCGTCGGCGGAGCGCGAACGCCTCCCGTAGGCGGGAGGCGGGAACGGCGTAGGCGGCGCCGGAAGCCGCCAGGACAGACCGGTGGACGGGGCACACGGCCCCGCTACGGCGTTACGGCAGGAGGGGCTCGGGCGCGGTGGGCCAGCTCATCCGGATCAGACCACCGGACTCGGTCGTGGTGACCTCGACGTCGTCGACCAGCCCGCTGATCACCGCGAGCCCCATCGCGTCGTCGCCCTCGCCCTCGGGAACGGCCTCGTCGTCGCCGTCGGGATGCGAACCGGAGCGCGCCCCACTGGAGTTCGGCGCCTGATCGCCGACCTCGATGGAGAACTTCTTCTCCTCCTCGGTGAGCACCACCCGCACCGGGGCGTCCACCCCGCTGCTCTGGTGGAGCCCCACCGCGCGCGTGCACGCCTCACCGACGGCGAGCCTCACCTCGTCGAGCACGGCCTCATCCACCCCGGCCCGACGCGCCACGGCAGCCGCCACCAGACGGGCGGTCCTGACGTGCTCGGGCAGGGCGCTGAAGCGGAGTTCGACGGTGGCCATGCCATCCCCTCGGGGCGTGAGCGTGCATCTCAGGGGCCGGGCAGAGGCGCCCGGTACCCCTGTGGTCTTCCGGAGCGGCCGGTCAGTCGGTCGCCTGAACGGCGTCCTCGACCGAGGTGTGAATCGGAAACACCTTGGTCAGACCGGTGATACGGAAGATCTTGAGAATGCGCTCCTGGTTGCAGACCAGGCGCAGCGAGCCCTCGTGGGCACGCACGCGCTTCAGCCCGCCGACCAGCACGCCGAGCCCGGTGGAGTCGAGAAAGTCGACGCCCTCCATGTCGACGACCAGGTGATAGCTACCGTCGTTGACAAGCTCGACCAGCTGCTCGCGCAGCTTGGGCGCGGTGTATACGTCAATCTCGCCACCGACCTGGACGACCGTTCGGTCGCCGACGGTATGAGTCGACAGGGACAGGTCCACGGATCCTCCAGCACCTTGCATCGAGCGGTCGCCCCCATGGATCGGCAGCCGCCATGGCATTCAATCACTTACCTACAGGCGCGCACGACGCCTTCAGCCCATTGTCCGTCACGCCAGTGACACACTCGGGTCGATGGCCCATAACCAACTCCCGCGGCGCACGGGCGTACGCCCTCGCCCGCACCGTCCTCGACCGGCTCACCGCAGGGTCAGCCGGGCCGAGCGCGTCACTCATACGGAGCACTTGCCCCGCATCCGGGGACCCATGCCGAATGGTCCTCGCGGATCCGGCCCGAAGTGATCGATGCCGTACGGACGGCCGGAATCGAGCGTCCATGGGCCCATCAGGCACTTACGGCCGAGCACGCGCTGCACGGCACCTCCGTGGTCGTCGCCACCGGCACCGCCTCCGGGAAGTCGCTCGCCTATCTCACCCCGTCCTCAGCGCCCTCCTGGACGGCTCCGAGGCGCCCAACGGCCGGGGCGCCACCGCCCTCTACCTCTCCCCACCAGGCCCTCGCCGCCGACCAGCGGCGCGTGGTGACCGACCTCGCCGCGCCCTCGGCACCGCCGTACGCGCCGCCGTGTACGACGGGGACACCCCGGTCGAGGAACGGGAGTGGGTCCGCCAGTACGCGAATCACGTCCTGACCAACCCCGACATGCTGCACCGCGGCATCCTGCCCGCCCACCCCGCTGGTCCTCCTTCCTGCGGGCTCTGCGCTACGTCGTCATCGACGAGTGCCACACCTACCGCGGCGTCTTCGGCTCCCATGTCGCCCAGGTCCTGCGCAGACTGCGGCGCGTCTGCGCCCGCTACGGCTCCTCCCCGTCTTCCTGCTCGCCTCCGCCACCGCCGCGGACCCCGCCGTGGCGGCCACCCGGCTGACCGGCGTACCCGTCGTCGAGATCACCGAGGACACCTCCCCGCGGCGAACTCGTCTTCGCCCTCTGGGAACCGCCGCTGACCGAACTCCACGGCGAGCACGGAGCACCGGTCCGCCGCACCGCCACCGCGGAATCCGCCGACCTGCTCACCGACCTCGCCGTCCAGGGTGTGCGCACCGTCACCTTCGTACGCTCCCGACGCGGCGCCGAACTCATCTCCCTCATCGCCCAGGAGCGGCTGTCCGAGGTCGACCGCTCGCTCGCGGGCCGGGTCGCCGCCTACCGAGGCGGCTACCTCCCGAGGAACGCCGCGCCCTCGAAGGCGCCCTCCACTCCGGTGAACTCCTCGGCCTCGCCGCCACCACCGCCCTCGAACTCGGCATGGACGTCGCGGGACTCGACGCCGTCGTCATCACCGGCTACCCCGGCACGCGCGCGTCCCTCTGGCAGCAGGCGGGCCGGGCCGGACGCGCGGGCCAGGGCGCGCTCGCCGTCCTAGTCGCGCGGGACGACCCCTGGACACCTACCTCGTGCACCACCCCGAGGCGCTCTTCCGGCAGCCCGTCGAGTCAACCGTCCTCGACCCCGACAACCCGTACGTCCTCGCTCCCCACCTGTGCGCCGCCGCCGCCGAACTCCCGCTCACCGAGGCCGACCTGGAGCTGTTCGGCCCCGCCGCCCCGAGGTGACCGCCCAACTGGAGCAGCGCAAGCTGCTCCGCCGCCGCGCCACCGCCTGGCACTGGACCCGCCGGGAACGCGCCGCCGACCTGACCGACATCCGCGGCGCCGGCGGTACACCGGTCCAGGTCGTCGAAGCGGCCACCGGACGGCTGCTGGGCACGGTGGACGCCGCCGCCGCGCACACCACGGTCCACGACGGTGCCGTCCACCTCCACCAGGGCCGCTCCTACCTCGTCAAGCGGCTCGACCTCGACGACTCGGTCGCCCTCGTGGAGGAGGCCAATCCGCCGTACTCGACGACGGCCCGCGACACCACCGCGATCTCCATACTGGAGGCCATCACCGAAGTCCCGTGGGGCGACGCCCGGCTGTGCTTCGGCTCGGTCGAGGTCACCAACCAGGTTGTCTCCTTTCTGCGCCGCAAGCTCGTGACCGGCGAGGTCCTGGGGAGTCCAAGCTCGACCTGCCACCGCGGACCCTGCGCACCCGCGCCGTGTGGTGGACGGTCACCGAGGACCAGCTCGACCGGGCCCGGGTCTCCCCGAGGCCCTCGGCGGCGCCCTGCACGCCGCCGAACACGCCTCCATCGGCATGCTGCCGCTCTTCGCCACCTGCGACCGCTGGGACATCGGCGGGTCTCCGTCCCCTCCACCCCGACACGCTCCTGCCCACCGTCTTCGTCTACGACGGCCACCCCGGCGGCGCGGGTTTCGCCGAACGCGCCTTCCACACCGCGGCGCGCTGGCTGACGGCCACGCGCGAGGCGATCGCGGCCTGCGACTGCGATTCCGGGTGCCCCTCGTGCATCCAGTCGCCCAAGTGCGGCAACGGCAACGACCCTCTCGACAAGAAGGCCGCCATCCGCCTCCTCACCACCCTCCTCTCCGAAGCCCCGCCGACCCTTCCCCGGCTCCTGATCCAGCCCCTTCCCTCGCGTCCCGCCTCGGACGGCCGACGAACACCCGGTACGAGCGCCCGGTACGGGACCGCGCGGCCCGCTCGGGTACCGCCACCGGCCGCCCCGGCCCCACGCGGGCGGCCCCAACGTCCAGTCCGCGGGCGTACGTTCCGTCCGGCCCCGCACCGCGCCCGCCGCGTCCGGCGGCCCGTTGGCACCGCTCAGCTCCTCCTCGCCCGGCGCTCACCGTTGCGGGCGATCCGCGGTGCCGCCGCCCACCTCGACGGGATCGCCACGCGATGACGGCAACGGTGGGGCACCAGCGCGGGTCCCGCGCGCGAGCGCACCCGTGGGGCGAACGGACCGGCCCGCGCCACCACCGTGAGATCCGCGATCTCACCTCGCACGACGCACCGCACCACCTGCGCCCCTGTGCGCCGGCCACCCGTCTCGCGAGGCCGCACGCGGCGCTCGGCCCCGACAGACCGTGGTCCGCCGCCGCGAGCGCCGCCAAGTCCGCCGCGGCGCCCGCACGGTGGCGGGCCACCATGACCTGCCCGGCGGTGAGAAGCGCGGCGAAGATCGCGCACAGCGCCGTCGTGACCACAGCGACCCACACCGTCGCGGAGCCCCGGTCGCCCGCTCCGCGCCGCGTCCTGGCCGTCGCCCGCGCGTACCTCCCTTCAACGGCCGGTACGCACCCAAGCGGTCAGGACCGCGGCTCGCCTCCGTCATGGCCTGTCCTCTGCCACGAGCGCGGCCCCTTCGCCACGGCCCTGAAACGGGCGTACCCGGCTGCCCCACGGTCTCCTCGGCCAGCGCCACCGCCTCGCCGCGCAGCCGCACCGTGAGCGGGCCCGGGCCGACGGACCGGGCCTCGACTTGACCCGCACCAGGTCGCCCTCCCGCCGGATCACGACCTTCGCCCCGGCGGGCGGCCGACCGGGCAGCCGCCACGGCGGCGGACTCCGGCTCGGACCGCGCGGCTGCCCGTGCCCCCGCCCGTGCCCCGTCCACGCACCGCATCTGCGCCGACCCGCCATCAGCCCCAGAGGAGGGCGACGACGAACAAGGTCAACACCGGCAACGCGACGGCCGTCTCCGCCGTGACGAAGCCGCTGTCCCTCGCCACGGCGCCCCGACCACGCGTCCGCCGCCGACCAGGATCGCGCCGGGCTCCGCGCTCAGAACTGCGCATCGAGGGCCTTCTCGATCAGCCCCTGCAACGCACCGCTGACCGCACCGCTCGTCACGACCTTGTAGAGCACCGCGGCGAAGGCACATGCCGCGATCGTCCCCATCGCGTACTCGGCGGTCGTCATCCCCGCCTCGGCCCGCGCCCGAGCCACCGCGAACCGCCTTACCCACCAACGCACCACCATCACTGCCCCTTGCCTTATATGAATGAATCGGCCAAATAGCCAAAACTCAGAGAAACCCCGCAACGTGGCCACACCGCCGGCGGCTACCGGGCGCCCGGCACCCTCAGCCGTTGTTCATCAGTCCGCTCCCCAGCCCGACCATCACCGGCACCACGCCAATGAGCAGGAACGCGGGCAGGAAGCACAGCCCGAGCGGTGCGGTGGCCAACACCGTGGCCCGCCTGGCGCGTTCCGCCGCCGCGCGGCTCCGCTGGGCGCGGCACTCGGCGGCCGTCCGGGATACCTGGTCCACCACGGGGACGCCGGTCGTTCCCGCACGCTCCAGGCAGACGGCGAGTTCGCCCGCCCCGGCAGGTCGCCCACCCGCGCCCAGGCCGCGGCCGGTTCGCCGCCGAGGCGCAGCTCCGCCGCCGTCCGCGCCAGTCGCTCGCCGACGGGGCCGCCGAGCGACGACCCACCGCCTCGGCCGCCTGGCGCGGCCCGGCCCCGGCCGCCAGACAGGCGGCGAGCAGATCGGCGGCAAGCGGCAACTGCCGTGCCGCGGCCGTCTCCGCGCGCCCAAGCGCGTGCCACGCCCGCCTTCGCCGTCCTGCCCGCCCGTTTCCTCCCGCCGGGCGTCGGGGCCCCGACGGCGGCGCTGCCAGCGTCTCGTGCCATAAGCGGCGGCGAGTCCCAGCGCACATCCCGGTAGTCCTCCGACGAGGACGACTCCGGCGACTGCGGCTCCGCCCGCCGGAAGCCAGGCCCGTACGACGTGGCGCGCGTTCCGCACATGATCCCGCCGCCAACGTGACAACCCGGCCCGTACACCGCCGGTCGCCCCTCCGCCATCCGCGTCCGAGGCCGCTTCCGCGGCGAGCAGCAGAGTCAGTCGGCGCCTGGCGGCCCGCTCGCGCCGGGCCCCGAAGACCGCGACGGCGACACACAGGGTCGCGCCCACGAAGGACAGCACAATCCCCAGCCTGTGGAAAACCTCGGCGCTCACCGGGCCCGCACCTCCTCGGGACCGACCGCCATGCGCGTCACGCGCGCGGTCCAGGCGAGCCCGGCCCACTCCAGCAACCCGCCGAGCAGCAGGCACCCGAGCCCGGTCGGGTGTGCAGCAACACCCGCAGCGGCCCGGCGCCGAGCGCACTGCCCATGAGCAGTCCGAAGCCAGGCAGCACGGCCAGCACCATGGCCGTGGCCCTCGGCCCGGCAAGCTGCGCCCGCAGTTCCTCGCTCTGGTCCCGCTCGGCGCGCAGGGCGGCGGCCACGCGGTCCAGCCCGGCGGCGAGTCCGGCTCCCTCGTCGACGGCCACCTGCCAGCAGGCCGCGACCCCGATCAGACCCTCGGCCCCCGGCTGTCGGGCCGCTCGCCGCAGCGCGTCGGGCACGTCGCCCCGAAGCGGGCCGCCGCGAGCACCGGCCCCAGCGCTCGCCGAGGTCTCCCGCCGGAGCGGCCAACAGCGCCTCGCCCGGCTGTCGTCCGGCCCGCAGACCGCCGACCACCGCGCCGCACAGCGCGATCACCGCCGAGGCGCGACGTGCGCGGACCCGGGCACGCGCGCGGAACGCAGCCACCGCCCGACGAACGGCACCGCCACCACGGCTGCCAGCAAAGGCAGCACCGATGCCCCGAGCAGGGCGAGGAGGCACCCGGCCGGAAGGCACAGCAGCTCCCGGCCGAACCGTCCGCCCCACCGCGCCCTCCAGCGCTCACACAGCCGAGCGGCGCTCCCGGCGGACCACCGGACCGGTTCCGCCCCGGAGGCTCCGCATCGGCACCCGCCAACAGCAGCCTGGCGCGCCGCAGTTCGTGGTCGTACCCGGTGAGCATCCAGGCCGCCGCGCCCGCGCCGAGCACGGCCGCGCTCAGGGCAACGCCTCCGGTCCCGCCGTGACGCCCGTCATACGGCACCCCGCCCCGCTCACACAGCTGCCGCAGCCGCTGCCAGCCGGGTGCGTGCCGAAAGCCGTCGGACGCCCACACCGCCGCGGGCACGGTCGTGACGAAACCAGCGCGGTCGCGGTCCAGTACGTGCATCTCG
Organism: Streptomyces sp. M19; assembly: GCA_038070365.1. GTDB lineage: Bacteria > Actinomycetota > Actinomycetes > Streptomycetales > Streptomycetaceae > Streptomyces. Next base: position 4,063,647 of record JAMYWE010000001.1, read on the forward strand.
GCGATACGCCGCCGCCCGGAGCGGTCCCGCACCAGGTGGATCACCACCGACAGGGCCGCCGCCAACTGGCTGTGCAGCGCGGCCCGGTCGAGCCCGGCCGTAGAACCGAGAGCCTCAAGCCGCGCGGGAACGTCCGCCGCCGCGTTCGCGTGCACAGTCCCGCACCCACCCTCGTGACCGGTGTTGAGGGCACTCAACAGGTCGGTGACCTCCGGCCCCTGACCTCCCCGACCGCCAGCCGGTCGGGTCGCATGCGCAACGCCTGGCGCACCAGGTCCCGCAGGGTGACCAACCCGCGGCCCTCCTGGTTGGCGGGACGGGCCTCCAGCCGCACGACGTGCGGGTGGTCGAGCCGCAGCTCGGCCGAGTCCTCGGCGAGCACGATCCGTTCGTCCGGGCCGACAAGCCCGAGCAACGTGCTGAGGAGCGTGGTCTTGCCGGACCCGGTGCCACCGCTGACGACATAGGACAACCGGGCGTCCAGCACCGCCCTCAGCAGCCCATCCCCACCAGGCGGCACGGTGCCGGCGGCCACCAGCTCGGCGAGCGAGAACGCCCGAGGCCGCACCACCCGCAAGGACAGACACGTCGAGCCCACCGCCACCGGCGGCAGAACCGCGATGCAGCCGTGTGCCGTCGGGCAGCCTCGCGTCCACCCACGGCCGGGCGTCGTCCAGCCTGCGGCCCGCCACCGCGGCGAGCCGCTGGGCCAGGCGACGTACCGCGGCCGTATCGGCGAACCGCACGTCGGCGCGCTCCAGTCCCGCCCGCGGTCCACCCACACCTCGTCAGGCGCGACGACCAGGACGTCCGTCACGTCGGGCGCCGCGAGCAGTGGCTCCAGCGGACCGGCTCCGACCAGTTCGGAGCGCAGGGCCTCGACCACACCGAGCACTTCCGTGTCGCCGAGCAGCCGCCCCTCTTCCCGTAGCGCGGCCGCCACGCGCGCGGGCGTCGGCTCCGCGCCGCTGTGCGCCAGCCGCAACCGCACGGCTTGGACCAGCTCCGGTGACTCGACACTCATACGGGCACACCTCCCGCACCCGGCAGCGCTCGCGCCCAGAACTCGGCGCAAAATCGCGCCAAGGGCCCTCCCGCATTGCCGCCCGGTGGCTCACCACCGTCCAGGGCCGCGCGCAGCCCGGCTCGTTCGGCAGCTCACCGGCGAGCGGCAGGTCGAGCAATCGCGCGACCTCCTCGTCGTCGAGTCCGGGCAGGGCGCCTCCCGCACCACCACTCGCAGGTCGCGCAGCACCATTCCCACCGTGGCCGCCACTCGGTGCGCAGCGGCGACGGCCCGAAGTTCCGCGGGCACCACCAGCAGACCGAGGTCCAGTTGCCCGAGAGCCTCGACAGCCGCCTCGTCCATTCGCCGCGGCAGGTCCACCACCACGACTCCACCGCGCCGCCGGGCGGCTGCGAGCACCGCGCGCATCGCTGTCGGCGGGATGACGACGGAGTCACCGCGGTCCCAGCTCAGCACCCGCAGAGCGTGCAGCTCGGGCAGCGACTCCTCCAGAGCGCTCCCCGCCACGCGCCCACGCGACTCGGCGAACGCGGGCCATCGCAGCCCGTCCGCGCCCTCACCGCCGAGAAGCACATCGAGCCCGCCGCCGAGTGGATCGCCGTCGATGAGCATCGTGCGCCGGTCGGCGCGGGCGGCGGTGACCGCCAGAGCGCAGGCAAGTGTGCTGGCGCCCGCGCCACCGCGTCCCCGATGACCCCGACCGTCAGCGCTTGCGGGCTCACTCCTCGGCAACATCGGCGATCCGGTCGACCAGCCAGGTCTCGGCATCGGGCAGGACTGCCACATTGTCGGCACCGATTCCCACAGCCCGGCGCCAGATTCCGCTGTCGTCCAGATCGCGTCCGACGAGCAGCACCCGCCCCGGCGGGCGCGCCCCGTAGCCGCGCCGCGCAATCGTCACCGACAAGGACGAGCGGCGCGCCCTCCCACCCATCGCGATAAGCAGGCACACCATGAGCGACTTCGGGCACCGCTCCGGCGGCCGCGCACAACCGCAAGAGGTCATCGAGAAGCTCTTCGTCCTCGGTCACGATCAGCGGTCTGCTCTGCCGCCCATCGGGCGGCGAGTGCCGTTCCGGTGCGATGGATCCGGTCATGATCCCTCCCGTCTTGTTACGCGCTCTCACTTCCGCGAACATCGAGCGCGAACATGCTGTGGAGAATCACCGTGCAACGATCCAGAAAATCCCGGGATCTTGGTCCAAAACTGTGGACAACTCACCGGTTGTGAATATCCCCGCCACCTATACCAGTGACTTCCCCAACGCACCCTGGCGATTACGCAGAGTAACGGTGCAGACTCGTCGCAAGGGACAGGTCAGGCGACGACCACGAGGGAGCAAGATCTGATGAGCACACCGAAAGGCGCCCGGACATGCGACGACCCCGCCGGGGAGAGCGGGGTCGTCCCCACGGCCGACTCGGGGAGGAGCCGGACCGGGTTAGCACGGTCGCGAACGATCCGTGACTTCCATGGTGTACCCGAAGCCCTTCTCAGGCAAACCCACGCGCCCCAGCTTACGCCGAATGGTGGGCCCCTATGCTCAGCCTCGTGGAAAACCACTCCTTGCCCCGCACAGCCGCGTTCTTTGACCTGGACAAGACGGTCATTGCGAAGTCGAGCACACTCACCTTCAGCAAGTCCTTCTACCAAGGCGGACTGATCAACCGTCGCGCAGTCCTGCGAACCGCATATGCACAGTTCGTGTTCCTCATCGGCGGCGCGGATCACGATCAGATGGAGCGTATGCGGGAGTACCTCTCGGCGCTCTGCCGCGGCTGGAATGTGCAACAGGTCCGGGAGATCGTCGCGGAGACGCTCCACGATCTCATTGACCCCATCATCTACGACGAAGCGGCTTCACTCATCGAGGAGCACCACGCCGCCGGACGGGATGTGGTGATCGTGAGCACCTCCGGGGCCGAGGTGGTCGAGCCGATCGGCGAACTGCTCGGCGCCGACCGCGTGGTGGCGACCCGCATGGTGGTGGAGGACGGGGCCTTCACCGGCGAGGTGGAGTACTACGCGTACGGCCCGACCAAGGCAGAGGCCATAGCCGAGCTGGCCCGGACCGAGGGGTACGACCTGGCGCGCTGCTACGCCTACAGCGACTCGGTCACGGACCTGCCGATGCTGGAGTCGGTCGGGCATCCGCACGCGGTGAACCCGGACCGCGCGCTGCGCCGCGGGCGACCTCCCGCGACTGGCCCGTCCTGTCCTTCAACCGTCCGGTCCGGCTCAAGCAGCGAGTGCCCTCCTCTCCATGCCGTCCCGGCCGGTACTGGCGGTGGCCGCCGCGGTCGGCGCGGCGGCCACCGCGGGTCTGGTGTGGTATGCCAGCCGCCGACGAGCCACACCTTTGCCCGCCTTTGAGGTGAAAAGCAAAGAACTGCGGTGAGGGTTCCGCTTCGCCCACGACAGGAGTAGAAAGGAATCAACGGCCCGCGAGGCCAGGGCCATCCGGGAGGATCCCCGCCACGCATGAAGGCCCCACGGACCGAGCACGCACGCCGGGCACCCACGCGACGCCGACCCGTCGATTACGGGCCAGCCGCACCAGGCCATGGGCGAAGTCCCAGCCTGATCGGCAATTTCCGTGCACGCCTGGTAACCCGACGCACGTGCCCAGCGGCGGTATCGGCCACACGCGCGGTACCGCCGCAGCCCTGCCAGGGCCCGTGTCGCACAAATCCCACCCGCGGCGTGCGATCCGACGCTCAACGGGCCCCGTTCTCACCGGCGTTCGGGCGGGCGGACCGTGGAGGGCTTCAGGCCGCCCCTCGCTGGAGAGCCTCGCAGACCGCGGTGCTTTCCCGCACTCCCAGCTCGACCGCTCGACCGCAGTGCCCGATCCAGTGCGCCATTCCCTCCGGCGTCCCGGAGGCGTAGGCGTCCAGCGCGCCCACGTACGACGCCTGACCCAGTTCGGCGTGCCCCACCTCGGCCGGGCAGATCGACTTCGGATCCAGACCGCTGCCGATCAGTACGATCCGCTCCGCGGCTCGCGCGACCAGGCCGTTGTACGAGCCGAAGGGCCGCAGGGCCAGCAGTTCTCCGTGCACCACCGCCGCCGTCACCAGCGCCGGCGCCTCGGTCCCGGCGATCAGCAGCCTGGCCAGCCCGTCCAGCCGTCCCGCCACCTCGTCGGCGCTCGGCGGTTCCGGGCCGAGCTGCGGTTCGTCGACCGGCTCCCCGGCCAGTCGCGGTCGGCCGACCGTCCCGTCCGGCTCGGCTCCGCCCGCGGCCACCAGGTGCAACCGGGCCAGCACCCGCAGCGGCGACTGCCGCCACACACCGAGCAGTTGCCCCGCCTCGGCGTTCAGCCGCAGTGCCGCGCCGACGATGCGCGGCTCGCCCTCGACTCCGAAGTCGGTACGGCGGCGTACCTCTTCGAGAGCCCAGTCGGCGCCTGCCAGGGCCGCCGAGCCACGCGCGCCGCGCAGCGCCGCCTCGGCTGTCACCTCGGCGCTGCGACGGCGCATCACCCGGTGCCCGTACACCCGGTCCACGGCCTTGCGGACGGCTTCCACGGAGTCGGCCACGCCCGGCAGCGCGGCCAGAGCGGCGAGCGGGTCTGCTGTCGTACTCATGGGTACGACCCTACGGACCCGCACCCCGGCCCGCGACACCCCTCGTTGGAGTGGTCTTCCTCGGCAGACCCGCGGCCCGTACAGGGGCGCTGACTTAGGCTAGGTGAACATGAAGATCGCTTTCGTAGGCAAGGGCGGCAGCGGCAAGACCACGCTGTCCTCACTGTTCATCCGGCATCTCGCCGCCACGCGCGCACCCGTCGTCGCCGTGGACGCCGACATCAACCAGCACCTCGGGGCGGCGCTCGGTCTCGACGACGCGGAAGCCGCCGCACTGCCCGCGATGGGCGCCCATCTGCCGCTGATCAAGGAACACCTTCGGGGTACGAACCCCGGATCGCCTCCGCCGACACCATGATCAAGACGACGCCGCCGGGCGAGGGCTCGCGGTTGCTGCGGATCACCGGCGACAACCCGTCTACGACGCGTGCGCGCGGACCGTGGAGCTGGACGAGGGAGCCACGGTCCGGCTGATGGCGACCGGCCCGTTCACCGAGGCCGACCTCGGCGTCGCCTGCTACCACTCAAGGTCGGGGCGATCGAGCTGTGCCTGAACCACCTGGTGGACGGCCGGGGAGAGTTCGTCGTCGTCGACATGACGGCGGGCAGCGACTCCTTCGCTTCGGGGATGTTCACCCGCTTCGACACGACCTTCCTGGTGGCCGAGCCAACCCGTAAGGGCGTCTCCGTCTACCGCCAGTACAAGGAGTACGCCCGGGACTTCGATGTCGCGCTGCACGTGGTCGGCAACAAGGTGCAAGGCCCGGACGACCTCGCCTTCCTCCGCGACGAGGTGGGCGACGACCTGCTCACCACCTTCGGCCAGTCCGACTGGGTGCGGGCGATGGAGAAGGGCCGCCCGCGCCCGTTCGGGATGCTGGAGGAGGCGGCCCGCGACGCCCTGGGGACGCTGTACGACACGGTCGACGCCGCGTACGAGCGGCGCGACTGGCGCCGCTACACGCGACAGATGGTGCACTTCCACCTGAAGAACGCGCAGAGCTGGGGCAACGCGAAGACGGGTGCCGACCTGGCGGCCCAGGTCGACCCGCCTTCGTGCTGGAGGAGTTCGCCATGAGCGAACAGCCCTCGGCGGCTACTCCGCAGCCCGCTTAGCCCCGGCCTCGGGTCCGGCCGCCTGCGGCCGTGGGGTGTGCTTTCCGGCGGCGAGATAGCTCGCCCAGCCGCCCTTCGGCCGCTCCCCGACGTCCAACGCGCGAAGCTTGTCCAGGACGGCCGGGTCCTGCGCGTCCATCCAGTCCGCGAGTTGCTTGAAGGAGACGCACCGCACGTCCTTGCGGGGGCAGATCCGCTTGATCAGGGACTCGACGGCGCGCATGTAGATGCCGCCGTTCCAGGACTCGAAGTGGTTGCCGATGAGCAGCGGCGCGCGGTTGCCGTTGTGGGCCCGCTCGAACGCCGCGTACAGGCCGTCGCGCATCTGCCGGCCCCAGGCCGCGCGCTTGGCGGGATCGCCGTTGGTCGTACCCGACTGGTTGGCGAGGAAGTTGTAGTCCATCGACAGCGTCTCGAAGTCGCGGCCGGGGACGGGGACCTCCTGAAGCGGGAAGTCCCAGAGACCGTCGATCTTTCCGGGCCAGACCTGCCGTCCGCCCGAGGAACTGGCGTCGTAGCGGAAGCCGAGCTTCTTCGCGGCCGGTATCAGGCGCTCCTGCCCCTCCAGGCAGGGCGCCCGGCCGCCTATGAGTTCCTTGCCGTAGTCGAAGGGAGCGGATCCTCGGACTTCAGTCCGGAGTGGGTGCGCCACCGCTGGACGAACGACTCGGCCTGCCGGGTCTCGCTCAGCCACTCCTTCGTGGTCCACGTCCCGACGCCACCGTCGGAGCCGCAGAAGTGGCCGTTGAAGTGGGTGCCTATCTCATTGCCCTCGCGCCAGGCGCCGCGCATCTGCTTCAGCGTGTTCTTGATGCCTTTTATGTCGTTGAAGCCGATGTCCGAGCTGCCTCGGGAGTGGCGGGGCGGGTGGTAGGCGTCCCGCTCGCGCTTGGGGAGCATGTACACGCCACTGAGGAAGTACGTCATGGTCGCGTCGTACTTCTCGCCGACCTCGCGGAAGTGGGAGAACAGCTTCTGGCCGTCCTCACCGGCACCGTCCCAGGAGAAGACGACGAACTGGGGAGGCTTCTGGCCGGACTTGAGGCGCGAGGGTATCGGCTGCCGCGGCTGCGCTCCGGTGTACGCGGTCGAGCCGTCGCCTATCAGCCGCAGCGGCGCCGCCGCACCCTTCGGCCGCTTCGGCGCGGCGTGGCCCTCCTGTGAGCCGTCTCCCGACCCCGAACCGCCCGAGCAGGCGGCCGCCGAGGCCAGTACGGCCACGACGACAGCCGCCGCAGTAACGTTTCTTCTGCCCTCATTCAGCACCTCTTCCATCCGTCCCGGAAGTACGGGACATCCGTCACACAACAGCCACGCTGGCATGTACCGGGAGAAGAGGCAGGATCTGATAAGCCGTCTTAAATGACTATTCACTCTTTGGGTCGAATGTAGCGTCATATCGACCGAAGTACCTTCCCTCGCTCCTTTACCTCGCATTACGATTCATTTACTAACGCTTGAGAGTCAGCACCGCAGTACGCCGTGACCCACGGCCGCGCCCCATGTACGCGACCGCGCAGCCCCGGAGGAGACGAGATGTTGCAGCTCTTGGACCGGATCGACAGGGCCTCCTGGCGCCGCGACCTTTCCTCCTCAGTCGTCATCTTCCTGATCGCCATCCCGCTGTCCCTGGGCATCGCGCTGGCCACGGGGCCCCGTTGCAGGCGGGGCTGGTGGCCGCGGCCGTCGGCGGGATCGTCGCCGGGCGTTCGGCGGTGCCCGCTCCAGGTCAGCGGGGCCGCCACCGGTCTTGTGGTGGTCACGGCCGATCTGGTGCAGCGGTACGGATGGCGGGCCACCTGCGCGATCACCGTCCTCGCCGGGCTGGCCCAACTCGCTCTCGGCGCCCTGCGCGTGGCCCGCGCCGCGCTGGCCGTCAGTCCGGCGATCGTGCACGGCATGCTCGCCGGGATCGGTGTCGTCATCGCCATCGGCCAGTTGCACGTGGTGCTCGGCGGCAGCCCGGACAGCTCGGTGATCGCCAATCTTGTCGCGCTGCCCGACGAGTTGAGCCATCCGCACGGGCCCGCGCTCGCCGTCGCCGGTCTGGCCGCCGCCGTGCTCGTCCTCTGGCCCCGGCTGACCGGCCGCGTAGGACGGATCGCGCGCAGGGTTCCCGCGCCACTCGTCGCCGTGGCCGCCGCCACGGCTCTCGGTACGGGCTTCTCCGTGCCGCGTGTCGACCTGCCGTCCTGGCGACTGCCCGAGCTCCCCGGCGTACCGGAGGGCACGGTCCTCGGGGTGGTCGCGGCCGTCCTCACCGTCACTCTGGTGGCGAGCATGGAGTCCCTGCTGTCCGCCGTCGCCGTCGACCGGTTGCAGGCGGAGCGGCCGGGGCCCGTGCCCAAGGCGGTCGGGGCGACCCGGCTCGACCGGGAGCTGACCGGGCAGGGGCGGCCAACGTGGCCTCCGGGCTGCTGGGCGGCCTGCCGATCGCCGGCGGGGCGATGCGCGGTTCGGCGAACGTACGAGCCGGTGCTGTCTCGCATCGGTCGACAGTGCTGCACGGCGTGTGGGTCGTGGTCTGCGCGGGGCTGCTGGCCGGGGCGCTGGAGCTGATCCCGCTCGCCGCGCTCGCGACGCTGGTCATGGCGGTCGGCGTGCAGATGGTGAGCTTCGCCCACATCCGGAACGTCCACAAGAACCGTGAATTCCCGGTGTACGCGGCGACCCTGGGCACCGTCGTCCTCGTGGGCGTGCTCCAGGGCGTCGCCGTGGGCATCGCGGTGTCCGTGGTCACGGCACTGCGCCGCCTCACGCACACGGGCATCACCGTCACGGAGCGGGACGGGAGCCACAAGGTGCGGGTGAGCGGACAGTTGACGTTCCTGGCCGTGCCCCGGCTGAGCCGTACGCTGTCGCAGCTGCCCGCCGGGACGAGCGTGGTCATCGAGTTGCACGGATCGTTCATGGACCACGCGGCGTACGAGGCGCTCCAGAGCTGGTCGAACGGACACCGCGCGCGAGGGGCAGCGTCTCTCCGGCAGCCGCTCGGGACAGCCGCTGGCGGAGTCCGACGGCGCCCACGCTCACGCCTGCCGCCCTGGACCCCGTGGCACAACCACCACTGCACGCGGCCCACCGCGGCGCCCACGCACGGCGGCAGCCAGTTGCTCGGCGGTGTGAGCGCCTTCCAGCGCAACACCGCGCCGCTGGTCCGCGACGAACTGGCCCGTCTCGCGCGCGAGGGCCAGCAGCCCAGTCAGCTCTTCCTCACCTGCGCCGACTCCCGCCTGGTGACCAGCATGATCACCTCAAGTGGCCCGGGTGACCTGTTCACCGTGCGCAATGTGGGCAACCTGGTGCCTCCGCCCGGGTCCGATGCCTCCTGTGACTCGGTGGGCGCCGCCATCGAGTACGCGGTGGAGGTGCTGAAGGTCAGCAGCATCACCGTGTGCGGGCACTCCGGATGCGGGGCGATGCAAGCGCTGCTGGACTCTCCCGCCCCGGCTCCCGCTTCGGCTCCCGCTTCGGTCGCCGGAGGCCGGGTCACGGTCTCGGGGCAGCCTCGGCCGCGCTTCCCGTGTCAGCCCTTGGGACCGGTTCGGTGTCCGGGCCGGGGCCTGAAGCCGGAACGAGGCCAGGGCCAGGTGCAGGGCCAGGGCCGGGGTCGGTGACGGTGCCCGTGCTCATGCCCGTACGTCTGCCCATCCTGGCCGGAGCGGCGGGGCGGCGCTGCCGGTGCGGACGAACGGGGCGGCGCGACCGGCCCGACCGGCGGGGCCCGCCGCCACGGGGCCGGGATCGGCTCGGGGCGGCGGCCCCATGGGCGCGGATACGCCCGCCGCCGAGACACCGCTCGCGCGCTGGCTGCGGCACGGCCGTCCGAGCGTGGCGCGGGCGGGGCGGATCGGGCGGCTGGGGCGCGGCGAGGTGGCGCTGGCCAACCGTCCGGTCTCCGACGAGTCGGAGCGGCTCGCTCTGGTCAACGTGATGCAACAGCTCGACCACCTGATGGCCCATACGTGTGTCGCCCGTCGGGTGGCGGAAGGCGGACTCGCGCTGCACGGCATGTACTTCCACGTGGCCGAGGCACAGGCGTATGTGCTGGACCGCGGCACGGGCAAGTTCTCCGCCGTACCGGCGGACCACACGGTGCCGACCCCGGCAGGAGCAGGTGCGGCCAGGTCGCGGGGACACTGGACCCGGCCTGAGCACAGGTCTAAACCAATTTTTCAACAGCCCTTGTCACGGTGGCTCAAGGCTGATGAGCTATGGCCTGGGACACAACGGTCACCCTGGGAATGGGAGATGTCGTGAGCAACGAAAGCCTGGCCAACCTTCTTCGGGAGGAGCGTCGTTTCGCGCCGCCCGCCGAACTGGCGGCGAACGCCAACGTCAAGGCCGAGGCGTACGAGCGGGCGAAGGCCGACCGTCTGGGCTTCTGGGCCGAGCAGGCCCGCCGTCTGAGCTGGGCCACCGAACCGACCGAGACGCTGGACTGGTCGAACCCTCCGTTCGCGAAGTGGTTCGCCGACGGCAAGCTCAACGTCGCGTACAACTGCGTCGACCGCCACGTGGAGAACGGGCTCGGCGACCGGGTCGCCATCCACTTCGAGGGCGAGCCCGGCGACACTCGGGCGATCACCTACGCCGAGTTGCAGCGCGAGGTCTCCCGTGCGGCCAACGCCCTGACCGAGCTGGGTGTGCGAGCGGGCGACCGCGTCGCCATCTACCTGCCCATGATCCCCGAGACGGTGTTCGCGATGCTGGCCTGTGCCCGCGTCGGCGCCCGCACTCGGTGGTCTTCGGCGGCTTCTCGGCCGACGCGCTCGCCACCCGTATCCAGGACGCCGACGCCCGCGTCGTCATCACCGCCGACGGCGGATACCGCCGCGGCAAGCCCTCCGCGCTCAAGCCCGCCGTCGACGAGGCCCTCACCCGGCCCGGCACGGAGAACGTGCGCAGCGTCCTGGTCGTCCGCCGCACCGGCCAGGAGACGGCGTGGACCGAGGGCCGCGACGTGTGGTGGCACGAGCTGGTCGACCGGCAGCCGGAGCAGCACACCCCGAGGCGTTCGACGCCGAGCACCCGCTGTTCATCCTCTACACCTCGGGCACCACCGGGAAGCCGAAGGGCATCCTGCACACCACCGGTGGCTACCTCACCCAGATCTCCTACACCCACCACGCGGTCTTCGACCTCAAGCCGGAATCCGACGTGTTCTGGTGCACGGCGGACGTCGGCTGGGTCACCGGCCACTCGTACATCGTCTACGGGCCGCTCTCGAACGGCGCCACGGAGGTGCTGTACGAGGGCACGCCCGACACCCGCACCAGGGCCGGTGGTGGGAGATCGTCCAGAAGTACGGCGTGACCATCCTCTACACCGCGCCGACCGCCATCCGCGCCTGCATGAAGTGGGGCGACGACATCCCGGCCAAGTTCGACCTCGGCAGCCTGCGGGTGCTCGGCTCGGTCGGCGAGCCGATCAACCCCGAGGCGTGGGTCTGGTACCGCAAGCACATCGGCGCGGAGCGCACGCCCGTGGTCGACACCTGGTGGCAGACCGAGACCGGCGGCATCATGATCAGCCCGCTGCCGGGTGTCACCGAGGCGAAGCCGGGCTCGGCACAGGTTCCGCTGCCCGGCATCAGCGCGACCGTCGTCGACGACGAGGCGCACGAGGTGGGGAACGGCTCGGGCGGCTACCTGGTCCTCACCGAGCCGTGGCCGTCGATGCTCCGCACCATCTGGGGCGACGACCAGCGCTACCTGGACACGTACTGGTCCCGCTTCGAGGGGCGGTACTTCGCCGGGGACGGTGCCAAGAAGGACGAGGACGGCGACATCTGGCTGCTGGGCCGGGTCGACGACGTGATGCTCGTCTCCGGCCACAACATCTCGACCACCGAGGTCGAGTCGGCGCTCGTCTCGCACCCGAAGGTGGCCGAGGCCGCGGTGGTCGGCGCGACCGATCCGCAGACCACGCAGGCCATCTGTGCCTTCGTCATCCTGCGCGGCGGGGCGGCCGAGGACGCGGGCCTGGTGGAGGAGTTGCGGGCGCATGTCGCCAAGCAGCTCGGGCCGATCGCCAAGCCCAAGCGGATCCTGCCGGTCGCCGAGCTGCCCAAGACCCGCTCGGGCAAGATCATGCGTCGGCTGCTGCGCGACGTGGCGGAGAACCGTGCCCTGGGCGACGTCACGACCCTGACGGACTCCTCCGTCATGGACCTCATCCAGAGCAAGCTGCCGGCGGCGGCGAGCGAGGACTGAGCGGCCGCCGAGAGCCGGGCGACGGCCGTAAGTCGTCTTCCACGCGGACCGGCTGAGTCCGCGTGACACCGAGGGCGCCTCCGCGTGCGGGGCGCCCTCACTCGTTCGGGCTACAGTGAGGCGCGCGGCGTCAAGGTCGCGACAAAATTTCATGGCGCGCCGGGAAGTCTGGTCGGCACACAGCACCCGTGTATCCCGTCCCAGGAGGCTGCCCGTGGCCGCGCCCCACAGCCGTAAGACCAGCAGCGCCCGCACCGCCGACGGATCCGGCGGCACCCGGGCGCCGGCACGGGCCCCGGACGGGGCGGATCCGGCCGCAGGTTCCTCGGCCGGATGTCGCTCCCGAGCGCACGTACGTCAGCGACGCGCTGCGCACCGAGACCGTCGGGGCGTGATACTCCTCGTCGCCGCCGTCGCCGCGCTGCTCCTCGCGAACACCCGCTCAGCGGCTTCTACGACGACGTCAGGGACTTCTCCTTCGGCCCTGAGTCGCTGCATCTGCGTCTGTCCGTCGAGTCCTGGGCCTCCGACGGGCTGCTGACCGTCTTCTTCTTCGTCGCGGGCATCGAGCTGAAGCGCGAACTGGTCGCGGGCGAGCTGCGCGATCCCAGGGCCGCGGCGCTGCCCGTCGTCGCCGCGGTCTGCGGGATGGCCGTACCCGCGCTGGTCTGCACCGCCGTGGGCACGATCGGCGGCGGCGACCTGAAGGGCTGGGCGGTCCCGACGGCGACCGACATCGCCTTCGCGCTCGCCGTCCTCGCGGTGATCGGCACGGCGCTGCCCGCCGCCCTGCGCGCGTTCCTGCTCACGCTCGCGGTCGTCGACGACCTGGGCGCGATCCTGATCATCGCGGTCTTCTACACGAGCGACATCGACTTCGTCGCCCTCGGGCTGTCGTTCCTGGGGCTCGTCGTCTTCTGGCTGCTACACCGCGCGGGGTGCGCGGCTGGTACGTGTACGTCCCGCTCGGCGTGGTCATCTGGGCCCTGATGCACGCCAGCGGCGTCCACGCGACCGTCGCCGGGGTCGCGATGGGCCTGATGCTGCGCTGCACGGTGCGCGACGGCGAGGAGCACTCCCGGCCGAGCGCGTCGAGCACCGCACGCGCCCGCTGTCGGCCGGGCTGGCGGTGCCGCTGTTCGCGCTGTTCGCCTCCGGGGTCTCGATCTCCGGCGGAGCCGTCGGGGACGTCTTCACCCGGCCCGAGACGCTCGGGGTGGTGCTCGGGTTGCTCGTCGGCAAGACCGTGGGCGTCTTCGGCGGCTCCTGGCTGGCGGCCCGCTTCACCCGGGCGGCCTTGAACGAGGAGCTGGCCTGGGCCGACGTGTTCGCCGTCGCCTCGCTCGCGGGCATCGGCTTCACCGTCTCGCTGCTCATCGGCGAGCTGGCGTACCCTCACGACCCCGCGCTCGCCGACGAGGTGAAGGCCGCGGTCCTCATCGGCTCCCTGCTCGCCGCCGTCGTCGCCTGTGTGCTGCTGAAACTGCGCAACGACAAGTACCGCGCGCTGTGCGAGGAGGAGAACCGGACGAGGACCAGGACGGCGTCCCCGACGTCTACGAGCAGGACCAGCCCGCGTACCACCTGCGGATGGCCGCCCTCTACGAGGCCAAGGCGGCCGAGCACCGCAGGCTTGCCGAAGTGGCCGCCGCGGCCGAGTCCGGTGACGATGGTCCGGCATGATCTGAGAGGCTTGACGCCCTGAAGACCGGAAATCCGACGACCGGACAGAGCACTTTGGCAGCCGGACGGCAGGGCCGGCAAAAGCGGCGAGAACAGAGGAGATGGCGATGAGCGCAGCCGAAGACGGCGGCAACCGCAGCCTCGGCCAGCTGGTGGCCTCGGCGACCACCGAGCTGTCCGCGCTGGTGCACGACGAGATCGCGCTGGCCAAGGCGGAGCTGCGCGACGGCGTCAAGAAGGCCGTCTTCGGCAGTGCCGCCGCGGCGGTGGCGGGGTGCTGCTGCTCTTCTCGCTGCCGGTGCTGAGCTTCGCGCTCGCCTACGGCTTCCGCGCCTGGACCGGCCTCGGCCTCGCCTGGTGCTTCCTGATCGTGGGCGGTCTGCACATCCTGCTCGCCGTGCTGCTGGGCGGGCTGGCGCTGGCCAAGTTCAAGAAGGTCAAGGCGCCCCAGCAGTCCATCGATTCGGCCAAGCGGACCGCCGCCGTACTGGGCACGGTCAAGCCGCACCCGCGAGCCACGGCGAACGGCGCCCACGGCGCGCATGATGTGACACGCTCGACCGCATGACGGCAGCCGACAGTTCCGCCACGGTCGTACGCCTCGCCGTCCCCGGCGGGCGGGAGGTGGCCCACCGGGACGTCGCCGCCAACGGCGCCCGGTTCCACATCGCCGAGATGGGCGACGGCCCGCTGGTGCTGCTGTTGCACGGCTTCCCGCAGTTCTGGTGGACCTGGCGCCACCAGTTGCCCGCGCTCGCCGACGCGGGCTTCCGCGCGGTCGCGATGGACCTGCGCGGGTGGGCGGCAGCGACCGTACGCCGCGCGGTTACGACCCGGCGAACCTCGCCCTCGACATCACCGGCGTGATCCGTTCGCTGGGCGAGCCCGACGCCGCGCTCGTGGGGCACGACCTGGGCGGCTATCTGGCGTGGACGGCGGCGGTGATGCGGCCGAAGCTGGTGCGCCGGCTCGCGGTCGCCTCGATGCCGCACCCGCGGCGCTGGCGCTCGGCGATGCTCGCGGACGTCAAGCAGAGCGCGGCGAGCGCGCACATCTGGGGCTTCCAGCGCCCCTGGCTGCCCGAGCGGCGGCTGGTCGCCGACGACGCGGCGCTGGTGGCGCGGCTGATCCGCGACTGGTCCGGTCCGCGGCTGCCGGAGGACGAGGCGGTGGAGGCCTATCAGCGGGCGATGCTCATCCCTCGACCGCGCACTGCTCGATCGAGCCGTACCGCTGGCTGGTGCGCTCGATGGCCCGCCCGGACGGGATGCAGTTCAACCGGCGGATGAAGCGGCCGGTGCGGGTGCCGACGCTGCACCTGCACGGCTCACTCGACCCGGTGATGCGGACCCGCAGCGCGGCGGGTTCCGGGGAGTACGTGGAGGCCCCGTACCGCTGGCGGCTCTTCGACGGGCTCGGGCACTTCCCGCACGAGGAGGACCCGGCGGCCTTCACCACCGAACTGATCAACTGGCTCAAGGATCCCGAGCCCGATCGCTGACCGTTTTCCGGTCGTTCCATGCCCGCCCAGTGACCGGGTTCCGGCCCGTCTCGGATCGTGTGCGTACCGCGCACGACCAGATCCGAACACACGTTTCCCGAACGGCCACTTGCCTGAAGCATAGGCCAATTGCCCCACCCAGGGGCGATTACGGACCTTGGGGCCGGGCAGAGTGCCGTGTATGGGCTGGACGCACGACTACCGTGACGCACCAAGCGACCGTGGCGCCGATGTCGCCGCCACCAACGCCACCGCGGCGGCGTTGAGCGTGTCCGAGCGGGGTGATTCCGGCACCCCGACGGTCATGATCCCAACATCGGGATCCCCGTATCATCCGGCGCCGCGCCCGGTGGGTGTCGGCGCGGCTGCGCCACCCGCGCAACCGGTAACGCCACCACTCGTCGTCGCGAGCGGCCGTCCCCGCGCCTGCCGAGGTCAGCGGCGTCTGCCGCGGACAGCGGCACCTGCTGAGGACAGCGGCATCCGCTGAGGACAGGCACCTGCTGAGGACAGCGGCATCCGCTGAGGACAGGCACCTGCTGAGGGCAGCGGCTGGAGCGTTAGAGCGCGCATCCCTCGGTGTCGACCGCGGTGTCGGCCGTACGACCCTTCTCGGCGTCCTCGCGCACCTCGTCCGCGGTCAGCGCGTATCCGGTGTTCGCGTCGTCCAGGGACTTCGCGAAGACCACGCCGTAGACCCGGCCGCGCGGGTGAGCAGCGGGCCGCCGGAGTTCCCCTGACGGACCGTCGTGTACAGCGAGTAGACATCGCGCTGGACCGTGTCCCGGTGGTAGATGTCCGGGCCGTGGGCCTCGATCCGGCCGCGGACGCGGGCGGCCCGCACGTCGAACGCGCCGTTCTCCGGATAACCGGCGACGATCGCGTCGTCGCCGGTACGCGCGTCGCCCTCGGTGAACCGCAGCGAGGGCGCGGGCAGGGAGGGCACGTCCAGGACGGCGATGTCGCGCTTCCAGTCGTAGAGCACGACCCGCGCGCGGTACGCCCGGCCCTCACCGCCGATCTGCACCCGCGGCTCCTCGACTCCGCCGACGACGTGCGCGTTGGTCATCACGCGGTCGGACGCGAAGACGAAGCCGGTGCCCTCCAGGACCTTGCCGCAGCTGGGCGCGGTGCCGACCACCTTCACGATGGACTGCTGGGCGCGGGCGGCCACCGGGCTGCCCGCGAGCGCGGGTCGGGCTTGGGCACGGAGGTGATGGGCTCGTTGGAGAAGGGGAGAAGACCTGCGGCAGTCCGTTGCGCGCGAGCACCGAGCTGAAGTCGGTGAACCAGGTGTCCGCCTGTCGCGGCATCACGTCCGAGACGCCGTGCAGGACCTTGGAGTTGCGGACCTCCTTGCCGACCGACCGCATGGAGGTGCCCGCGAGGGCGGAGCCGATCAGCCAGGCGACCAGCAGCATCGCGACGACGTTCACCAGCGCGCCGCCGGTCGCGTCCAGAGCGCGCGCGGGCGACCAAGTGATGTACCGCCGGAGCTTGTTGCCCAGGTGGGTGGTGGCGGCCTGGCCGATCGAGGCGGACACGATGACCACGACGACGGCCAGGATCGCGCCGAAGTCGCCCGACGAGGCGTCGTCGGTGACCGCGTCCCAGATGATGGGCAGCAGGTAGACCGCGACCAGACCGCCGCCGAGGAAGCCGATCACCGACAGCACACCGACCACGAATCCCTGGCGGTAGCCGACGACGGCGAACCACACGGCGGCGATCACCAACAGGAAGTCCAGGACGTTCACGGGCACACCGTCTCACGCGTGCCAGTCGAGGGTGAGGTGTCTGCCGCGGTCCCAGGGCCGCTCCCAGCCCGCGTAGTGCAGGATGCGGTCGATCACCCCGGCCGTGAAACCCCAGACCAGCGCCGACTCGACGGTGAACGCCGCGCCCTTGAAACCGCTGGGGTGCACCGCCGTCCCGCGGTTGGCCGGGTCCGTGAGATCCGCCACGGGCACCGTGAACACCCGTGCGGTCTCGCCCGGATCGACCGGCGCCACCGGGCTCGGTTCGCGCCACCACCCCAGGACGGGCGTGACCACGAAGCCGCTCACCGGGATGTACAGCCGCGGCAGCACGCCGAAGAGCTGCACCCCGACGGGTCGAGGCCGGTCTCCTCCTCGGCCTCCCGCAGCGCGGCCCGCAGCGGACCCTCACCGTCCGGATCCCCGTCCTCCGGGTCGAGGGCGCCGCCGGGGAACGACGGCTGGCCCGCATGCGAGCGCAGGGTGCCGGACCGCTCGATCAGCAGCAGTTGGGGCCGCGCTCGCCCTGGCCGAAGAGCACCAGCACCGCGGACGGGCGCCCGCCCCTCCGGCGGCAGATACCGGCTCAGCTGGCGCGGCTGGATGTTCTCCGCGAGCCGGGCCACGGGCGTCAGCCACTCCGGCAGCCCGGCGGCGCTCACGGTCACCTCGCCGCTGCCGTACGTGCTGGTCACTCAGCCCCCAGGGGCGCGGCGGGCTTGCCGGGATAGTCGGCAGGGGCCGCAGCCGCTGGCCCGGTTGCCCGCCCTTCTCGTACTTCAGCAGCTTCCTGGCCTTCTCCGGTCCGTCTCGCCCTCTCCGTACGAGGGGCAGAGCGGGGCGATGGGGCAGGCGCCGCAGGCGGGCTTGCGGGCGTGGCAGATGCGGCGGCCGTGGAAGATGATGCGGTGCGAGAGCATCGTCCAGTCGCTCTTGGGGAACAGAGCGCAGACCTCGGCCTCGACCTTCTCCGGGTCCTCCTGCTCGGTCCACTTCCAGCGCCGCACCAGGCGTCCGAAGTGGGTGTCGACGGTGACGCCGGGGACGCCGAACGCGTTCCCCAACACGACGTTCGCCGTCTTGCGGCCGACGCCCGGAGCGTGACCAGGTCCTCCAGCCGCCCCGGCACCTCGCCGCCGAACCGGTCGCGGAGCGCGGCGGACAGCCCGAGCAGGGATTTCGCCTTGGCCCGGAAGAAGCCGGTCGGGCGGATCAGCTGCTCCAGCGTCTCCGGGTCGGCGGCGGCCATGTCCTCGGGGTGGGGTACGCGGCGAACAGCGCGGGCGTGGTCTGGTTGACCCGCAGGTCGGTGGTCTGGGCGGACAGCACCGTGGCGACCAGCAGCTGGAAGGAGTTGTCGAAGTCCAGCTCGGGATGGGCGTACGGATACACCTCGGCCAGCTCGCGGTTGATGCGGCGGGCCCGGCGGACGAGGGCGGTCCGGCTCTCGGGCCGCGCCGCCTTGGTTCCGGTCGTCGCCCCAGCACCGGCCGCGGTCTTGGCACCGGCCGCGGTCTTGGCACCGGTTGTCGCCTTGGTGCCGGTCGCGGTCCGGGAGCCGGTCCTGCCGCCCGCTCTGGTCCCGGCTTCCGCCCTGGCCGCGGGCCTTCTGCGCGGTTTCTCCGCTTTCGCGGCAGCGGCAGACTCCTGTTCGCCCACAGCGGAATTACGAGGTGCGGTCACCCGTGCGGCCCCTTCCCTGTGCTCTCACCGGCGTATTGGACACCCGGCCAGCCTAAGCCCCGCCACGGACATCCGCCCCGGGCGCAGGAAATCGAGCGCCCAATCGGACCCCTGCCGTACGGTCCGGTAGGTCGGTGCGTCAAACTTGTGATTGATCGCACTGTTTTACCGTCCGGCATCATGGAGACCACCGTCCCCTGTGCATGTCGACAAGGAGAGATCTCGTGGACGACGTTCTGCGACGCGCCCGCTCTTCGCGGCGCTCGATGATGAGCAAGCCGCTGAGCTGCGCGCCTCCATGGCGGAGGTCACCCTCGCGCGAGGGGATGCACTCTTCCACGAAGGGGACCCCGGGGACCGTCTGTACGTGGTGACCGAGGGCAAGGTGAAGCTCCACCGCACCTCGCCCGACGGCCGGGAGAACATGCTGGCCGTGCTCGGCCCCGGTGAGCTGATCGGCGAGCTGTCGCTGTTCGACCCCGGCCCGCGCACCGCCACCGCCACCGCACTCACCGAGGTCAAGCTGCTCGGCCTCGGCCACGGCGACCTCCAGCCGTGGCTCAATGTCCGGCCCGAGGTGGCCACCGCGCTGCTGCGCGCCGTCGCCAGGCGGCTGCGCAAGACCAACGACCAGATGTCCGACCTGGTCTTCTCCGACGTACCCGGACGTGTCGCGCGGGCGCTGCTCGACCTCTCGCGCCGCTTCGGCGTTCAGTCGGAGGAGGGCATCCACGTCGTGCACGACCTCACGCAGGAGGAGTTGGCGCAGCTCGTCGGCGCCTCCCGCGAGACGGTCAACAAGGCCCTGGCCGACTTCGCCGGGCGCGGCTGGCTGCGCCTTGAGGCCCGCGCGGTGATCCTGCTGGACGTCGAGCGGCTGGCCAAGCGCTCCCGCTGACGTCAGGTCCGTTCCGGCCACGCCCGCTCCGCGCGCGTACCGTCGCCCGTACCGAAGCCGCCCGCACCGGTGATCACCGGTGCGGGCGGCTTCGGTACGCGATGTGGGCGGGGAGGGCGAGCGGTCAGATCAGCCCGTGTTCGCCGAGGTAGTCGAGCTGGGCGCGCACCGACAGCTCCGCCGCGGGCCACAGGGACCGGTCCACGTCCGCGTACACGTGCGCGACGACTTCCGAGGCGGTCAGATAGCCGTTCTCGACGGCGGTCTCCACCTGCGCCAGCCGGTTCGCGCGGTGGGCCAGATAGAACTCGATGGCCCCTGGCGTCGTTCAGGACCGGCCCGTGGCCCGGCAGCACGGTGCCCACGCCGTCGTCCACCGTCAGCGACCTGAGCCGCCGCAGCGAGTCCAGGTAGTCGCCGAGCCGCCCGTCGGGGTGCGCGACGACGGTCGTACCGCGCCCGAGCACCGTGTCCCCGGTGAGGACCGCCGCGTCGGCGGGCAGGTGGAACGAGAGCGAGTCGGCGGTGTGGCCGGGGTGGGGACGACGCGCAGTTCCAGGCCGCCCTCGGTGACCACGTCGCCTGCCGCCAGACCCTCGTCACCGAGCCGCAGCGCTGGGTCCAGCGCCCGTACGCGCGTGCCCGTCAGCTCGGCGAAGCGCGCGGCGCCCTCGGAGTGGTCCGGGTGGCCGTGGGTGAGCAGCGTCAGCGCGACCCGCTTGCCCGCCCGCTCGGCGGTCGCGACGACCGCGGCGAGGTGCGCCTCGTCCAGCGGGCCGGGGTCGATGACGACGGCGCGGTCGGAGTCGGGCTCGGCGACGATCCAGGTGTTGGTGCCGTCGAGCGTCATCGGGGAGGGTTCGGCGCCAGGACGCACAGCGCGCGGTCGGTCGCGGGGCCTCCGACGACGCCCGCGGGCTGGCCGGGCAGGGAGGCTGCGTGGGTCATGGCGTGGTGTCCCCGTCGTGTGGTCGCCTTCGGGCGCGGCCTGTTCGCCGCCCGGGCCGGGGCGCCGGTCGCCGCCCCGGTGCCGGAGCCGGTACCCGTATCCGTATCCGTACCGGCTGTTGTCCCGGTAGCGGAGGTTCCGGCTCCAGCCTCGGTTCCAGGCTCGGTTCCGGCTCCGGCCTCGGCTTCAGGTTCGGTTCCGGCTCCGGCCCCGGCTCCGGCTCCGGCTCCACCCCGGCCCCGGCTCCGGCTCCAGGTTCGGTTCCGGACGTGGTGACGTGTTTGGTGAACTCGTCGTGGCCGGGCCAGCTGAGCACGATCTCCTCGCCCTCCAGCCGGGCCGCGCCAGTACGGGCGTCAGGTCCCGCCGCTCCGCCGCCGCCCGTACCTCGGCGACCGTCCCGTACGGCAGCACCTGGCGCAGGGTCGCGATGGTCGGCGGCATCATCAGCAGGTCCCCGCGGTCGTAGCCCGCCGCGGCGTCCTGGGGCGGATCCAGACCGTACGGTCGGCCTCCGAGGAGGCGTTGCGGGTGCGCTGGCCCGGCGGCAGCGCGGCCACGAAGAACCAGGTGTCGTACCGGCGCGGCTCGAACTCCGGGTGATCCAACGCGCCCAGCAGCCGAGCAGGTCCGAGCGCAGGACCAGCCCGCGCCGGTCGAGGAAGTCGGCGAACGACAGCTCGCGGGCGACGAGCGCCGCGCGGTCGGCCTCCACGCCTCGCCCGTGGTGTCCCGGACGACCGTCTCCGGCGTCGGGCCCGCCAGCAGCACGCCCGCCTCCTCGAACGTCTCGCGGACCGCCGCGCACACGATGGCCTGCGCCGTCGTCTCGTCGGTGGCCAGGCGCCCGGCCCACACCGCGCGCGTGGGCCCGGCCCAGGCCACCTCGCGGGCGTCGCGGGGATCCACGCCGCCGCCCGGATACGCGTACGCGCCTCCGGCGAAGGCCATGGAGGCGCTGCGGCGCACCATGTGCACCGCGAGCCCCTCGGTGCCGTCCCGCAGCAGCAGCACGGTGGCGGCCCGGCGCGGCGTCACCGGCGTCAGTTCACCGGACGACAGCCGCCGGATCCGGTCCGGCCACTCGGGCGGATACCACTGTCCGTTGGTCGTGGACGACATGGCCGGATGCTATGCGCTGGCGCCCGGATGTTCGAGAGGGTCCTGTGACGGCATCGTTAAAGGTCGCTCGGCCAGGACGGCCAGAACGCCGGGGTCTGCCAGGCAGTGGCGGGACGCGCCGCTGTGGCGCCGCGACGCGTCCGCCACGCGTGCGCGTGGGCGTACGCGCGTACCGGTCATCGCGTACGCGCGTACCGGGCGTCATGGGCATCCGTCCCCTGGGCGCGTATCGGCCGCCATGGGCGCGTGTGGCCCTCCGCCCCGCTGTCCCTCCGCGCGCACCGGCGGTCTCCCCGCCCGTGCGCGCCCGCCCCGTGCGCGCCCGCCCGCGTGAGCCGTCCGGCAGGCGGACGGCTTTCCCGCCGCGGCACCGTGTCACTCGACGCGCCACTCCACTCCGCGACGCTCTAATCCGCGCCACTCCACGCCGCTCTACTCCGCGGCGTCCACCTCGACCTGGATCTCCACCTCGACCGGTGCGTCCAGGGGCAGCACCGCGACGCCGACCGCGCTGCGCGCGTGGACGCCCTTGTCGCCCAGTACGTCGCCGAACAACTCGCTCGCTCCGTTGACCACGCCGGGCTGGCCCGTGAAGTCCGGGCGGAGGCGACGAAGCCCACGACCTTCACCACGCGCACCACGGCGTCCAGGTCGCCGACGGCCGACTTGACGGCGGCCAGGGCGTTCAGCGCGCAGGTGCGCGCCAGTTCCTTGGCCTCCTCCGGGGTCACTTCCGCGCCAACCTTGCCGGTCGCGGGAGCTTGCCGTCGACCAGCGGCAACTGCCCCGCCGTGTACACGTAACGTCCGCTGCGGACGGCCGGGACATAGGCCGCGAGCGGCGCCGCGACCTGCGGCAGGGCCAGTCCGAGCTGGGCGAGCTTCGCCTCGACGGCACTCACGCGGTCTTCTCCCGCTTGAGGTAGGCCACCAGTTGCTCGGGGTTGTTCGGGCCCGGCACGACCTGGACGAGCTCCCAGCCGTCCTCGCCCCAGGTGTCCAGAATCTGCTTCGTGGCATGTACGAGCAGCGGCACGGTCGCGTATTCCCACTTGGTCATGGTGCCGACTGTAATGCCTCTCTCTCGGCCCTCGTGCGCGCTCCCGGCCCCGACTGGTTAGGCTCGCCAGTGTGAGCAGGCTCCATGTCGTCAGTGGCAAAGGCGGTACCGGAAAGACCACGGTGGCCGCCGCTCTCGCGCTGGCCCTCGCCGCCGACGGCGGGCGCGCGCTCCTGGTCGAGGTCGAGGGCCGCCAGGGCATCGCGCAGCTCTTCGAGACGGAGGCGCTGCCTTACGAGGAGCGGAAGATCGCGACCGCGCCGGGCGGCGGGAGGTGCACGCCCTCGCCATCGACCCGGAGTTCGCGCTCCTCGACTACCTGCACATGTTCTACAAACTGGGCACGGCCGGGCGGGCGTTGAAGAAGCTCGGCGCGATCGACTTCGCGACGACGATCGCGCCCGGTCTACGGGACGTGCTGCTGACCGGCAAGGCGTGCGAGGCGGTCCGGCGCAGGCAGAAGGACGGCCGCTTCGCGTACGACTTCATCGTCATGGACGCGCCGCCCACCGGGCGGATCACGCGGTTCCTGAACGTGAACGACGAGATGGCCGGGCTGGCCCGTACGGGCCCCATACACAACCAGGCGCAGGCCGTGATGCGCGTCCTGAAGTCCCCTGAGACAGCGGTCCACTTCGTGACGCTGCTGGAGGAGATGCCGGTCCAGGAGACCGCGGACGGCGTGGCCGACCTGCGCGCGGACGGCCTGCCGGTGGGCAGCGTCATCGTGAACATGGTGCGCCCCTCCCGCTCGGCCAGGAGGCCGTGGAGGCCGTGCTGAACGAGGCGCGGGGCGGAGCCGGGACCGGGCTGGGGCTGGGGCCGCGGAGACCGCGGGTACGGGCGGCGAGCCGACCAAGTCCGCGTCCGGCAACTCCACCTCCGGCAACTCCGGGCGGGCAAGGCCGCGTCCGGCAGGCGGCCGACGCCGGTGGGCGGCGGGCGGCGAATGGTTCCGGCGCGCTGCACTCGGCGGTCGCGAAGGCACTGGCGCAGGCGGGTCTCGGCGGCGCGCGCCGCGGTGGCCGCGCCGAGCGCCTGGTGGACCCGTTGCTGGAGGAGGCGCGCGAGCACGCCGAGCGGTTCGCCCTGGAGCGGGCCCAGCGCGCCGAACTGGCTCGTCTCGGGCTGCCCACCCACGAGTTGGAACTGCTCACCGACGGGGTCGACCTGGCGGGGCTGTACCGGCTGGCCGCGGACCTGCGCAAGCAGTGGCCCGCATGAGCCGGGACCGGGGCCAGGAGCAAGGCCGGGGCCAGAAGCGGGCCAGGACCGGAACCGGGGACGGCAGCAGGAGAGGGCATGACGCAGGAGCGGGAGACGGCATGACGATGGACGCGGCACCCCGGCTGGAGGTCGACGCGCTGCTCGACGACCCGCGGACCCGGATCGTGGTGTGCTGCGGCTCCGGCGGTGTCGGCAAGACCACGACGGCCGCCGCCCTGGGCGTACGGGCCGCGGAGCGCGGCCGCAAGGCCGTCGTGCTCACCATCGACCCGGCCCGCCGCCTCGCCCAGTCCATGGGCGTGGCCTCGCTCGACAACATCCCGCGCCGAGTGGCGGGGATCGACGGGGCCAAGGGCGGCGAACTGCACGCGATGATGCTGGACATGAAGCGCACCTTCGACGAGTTCGTCGAGGCGCACGCCGACGCGGAGCGGGCCTCCGCGATTCTGGCGAACCCTTCTACCAGTCGCTGTCGGCCGGGTTCGCGGGCACGCAGGAGTACATGGCCATGGAGAAGCTCGGCCAGCTCCGGGCCCGCGACGAGTGGGACCTGATCATCGTGGACACCCCGCCGAGCCGGTCGGCACTGGACTTCCTGGACGCGCCCAAGCGCCTCGGCTCCTTCCTGGACGGCAAGTTCATCCGGGTCCTGATGGCGCCGGCGAAGGTCGGCGGGCGCGCCGGGATGAAGTTCCTCAACGTCGGCGTCTCGATGATGACGGGGACGGTCAGCAAGCTGTTGGGCGGACAGCTCATGCGCGACGTGCAGACCTTCGTGGCCGCCATGGACACGATGTTCGGCGGGTTCCGCACGCGCGCGGAGGACACCTACCGGCTGCTCCAGGCGCCCGGTACGGCGTTCCTGGTGGTGGCCGCCCGGAGCGGGACGCGCTGCGCGAGGCCGCGTACTTCGTCGACCGGCTGGCCGCCGACCGGATGCCGCTGGCCGGTCTGGTGCTCAACCGGGTGCACGGCAGCGGGGCCATGCAGCTCTCGGCGGAACGCGCGCTGGCGGCGGCGGAGGCCCTGGTCGAGGGCGGGGAGAACGGCCGGTCCGATAAGCCGAGTAAGGCAGAAGTACCCGAGGAAACCGACAAGATCGGCAAGGCCGCGGTCGAGGATGAGGCCGATAGCGCCGATCGTCAAGAAAATCTTGCCAACAGCGGCATTGTCGATCGAAGTCCCGGAAGGCTGAGCTTCGTAACTCCTCGGCACCGGACTCCGACGACTCCCCGCGTCGGCAGAGCGGTTGGCCGCGGGCTGCTCCGACTGCACGCCGAACGCATGCGGTTGGTGGCGCGCGAGCAGCGCACGCACGACCGTTTCACGGCACTACACCCAGAGGTTCCGGTGGCGGAGGTGGCCGCACTCCCCGGCGACGTACACGACTTGGCAGGACTCAGGACCATCGGCGAGCGACTCGCGGACCAGCCGGACCGGCGGGACGGGACGCGTGAGGCGGGCTGAACGTCCGCGATCACGACAGCCCGAACAGCCCACCGCCGCACGGCACATGGCACGCGGGTCACGCGACCGGCGCCCGCCCGGATCCACGCGTTGCGGCCCGCCCAGGTGAGGCCCGCCCGCCCAGCCGTCCCGCCACAGGCGGCAGGCCACAGGCCGCAGAGCGGTACGCGCGCACGCGGCGCGGCGCGTTGGCCGTACGTACGTCGTCACGCGGCGCGGCGGACCCGGAGCGGCGCGCCCCGGCACAGCGCGGGGTGTCACGGCGCGGGTGTCACGGCGTCGTACAACGCGACGTCGTACAGCGCGAGTTCACGCGGTGCGAGTTCGCACGGCGTGAATACGGCGTGAATGCGGGCAGCACAAGCTCCAGCAGCACGAGTGCGCGCGGCGCGATGTCACGCGGCACGACACGCGGCCCGGCACAGGTGCCGAAGCGACCGGCAGGGCCCAGGAAGGCAGAAAGCCGCGCGGCCCAGGCCGAGCGACCGGCCGCGATCCGGCCACACGAGGGAAACAGCCGCTGGCCGGAACTACCCGACGGCGGCGTAACGCTCGTACTCCTCGTCGTCGACCGGCAGGATGCCCGCACTGCGCTCGTACTCGATGCGCGCGGTCTCCAGCAGCCTTCGCCACGAGGTGACCGTTGGACGGCGGCGCAGCAGCGCCCTCCGCTCCTCTCGGTCATTCCACCCCATACGCCGAACTCGACGCGGTTGTCCAGAGCGTCCGCCAGGCACTCAGTGCGCACCGGGCAGCCGGTGCAGACCGCTTGGCCCTGTTCTGAGCCGCGCCCTGGACGAATAGCTCATCCGGATCGGTAGTGCGGCAGGCGGCCTGCGCACTCCAGTCGGTTACCCAGCCCATGCTGGCGCCGTCCTCTCCCGAAATCGAGGCTCCCCACGGCGACAAACGGCATATTCACCGTCGCCAGTTGAGGACGTTACGGAAGGCAGGCAGAGTGCAACACCCCTGCGGGCCCAATCTTGGATGGCCCGAACGGACTATGGGTAGGCGGCAGATCACCCAACGGAGTGAGCTGGCGACATTTCCCAACTATCCGGACAAATAACGGCACCTCGCCCACATTTCAACGGACAACCCGTGACGCACATCCGCATTACGGGCATGTCTCATCACTCACTTGAGTGAGCGGGCAGGTGGTGCAGAACCGCATGAGCGTGACTGGCGTGAATCAGCGTATGCGAACACCTGGTCCCCTGTCCGGTGATTCGGCACGTACGCTTTCCTCCATGGGTAGCAAGCGCTCGCGCGGGGATCTGTCCACGACGCAGCAAGCCTTGAGGTTTCTCGGCGTCAGTGTGCTCGCCGGTGGGGTGCTGGCGGGCTCGCGCTGCCGGCCGTCGGCGCGTTCGGCTTGGCCGCCAAGGAGACCGTCAAGGAATTCGACGACATTCCGGCCAACCTCAAGACGCCGCCGCTCAGTCAGCGGACCACCATCCTCGACGCCGACGGCGGCGAGATCGCGAAGGTCTACTCCCGCGACCGCCGCATCGTCGACTTCAAGGACATCTCCCGTACATGCGCAAGGCGATCGTCGCGATCGAGGACGCGCGCTTCTACGAGCACGGGGCGATCGACCTCAGGGCGTGCTGCGCGCGGTCAACGAGAACGCGCAGGAGGGCGGCGTCTCCCAGGGCGCGTCGACGCTGACCCAGCAGTACGTGAAGAACGTCTTCGTGGAGGAGGCGGGCGACAACCAGAAGAAGGTCGCCGAGGCCACCCGGCAGTCCGTCGGCCGCAAGATCAAGGAGCTGAAGTACGCGATCCAGGTGGAGAAGGAGCTGGGCAAGAACCGCATCCTCCAGAACTACCTGAACATCACGTTCTTCGGGCAGCAGGCGTACGGCATCGAGTCCGCGGCCCAGCGCTACTTCAGCACCAGCGCCAAGGACCTCACCCTGGAGCAGTCCGCGCTGCTGGCCGGGCTCGTGCAGTCGCCCAGCCGTTACGACCCGGTGGTCAACGCGGACGCGGCCAAGCAGCGGCGCGACACCGTGCTCACGCGCATGGCCGAGGTGAAGGACATCTCCACGGCCCAGGCCGAGGCGGCGAAGAAGAAGCCGCTGGAGTTGAAGGTCAGCAAGCCCAAGAACGGCTGCATCACCGCCGACAAGGGCGCCGCCTTCTTCTGCGACTACGTGCGCTCGATCTTCCTCACCGACCCGACCTTCGGCAAGACGCGGGAGGCGCGCACCGAGCGCTGGAACCGGGCGGCATGACGATCCGCACGACCCTGGACCCGAAGGCCCAGGACTCGGTCCAGAAGTCGATCCAGAACCACGTCTACCAGACCGACTCGGTGGCCACCGCCGTCACGCTCGTCGAGCCCGGCTCCGGCAAGGTCGTCGCGATGGGCCAGTCCCGCCCGTACGGCTTCAACCTCGACGAGCACCAGACGACGATCAACCTCTCCGCCGACAAGGCCATGGGCGGCTCCAACTACGGCTTCCAGGTCGGTTCGACCTTCAAGCCGATCACGGCGGCGGCGGCACTGGAGCGGGTACGAAGCCGACGAAGAGCTACTCGTCGCCGTACAAGATGAGCTATCCCGACTCGGTGCAGACCTGCAAGGGCACCTGGCGGAACAGCGGGCACGAGACGCTACAGAACGAGAACAAGGAAGAGGTCGGCCCCTACGGGATGAAGGAGGCGACCGCGAAGTCGGTCAACACCTACTTCGTCCAGCTCATCGGCGACATCGGCATCTGCCCGGTGACGGACATGGCGGGCAAGATGGGCGTGCGGCCCGCCAACGGCGGCAAGTTGCCGCAGGCTCCGTCGATCACCCTCGGCACCGCCACGATGTCCCCGCTGACCATGGCCAACGCGTACGCGACCTTCGCCAACCGCGGCGTGTACTGCACGCCGGTCCTCATCGAGTCGATCACGGACGCCGACGGCAAGGACATGAAGGTCCCGCAGACCTCCTGCGAGCGCGCGATGTCGGAGAAGACGGCCGACACCATCAACACCCTGCTGCGCGGCGTGGTCGAGGACGGCACCGGCAAGGAAGCGGGCCTGAAGAACCGCGCCAGCGCCGGTAAGACGGGTACCACCGACGAGCGCAAGGCCGCCTGGTTCGTGGGCTACACCCCGAACATGGCCGGTGCGGTGTGGGTCGGCGGCCCCGGCGACAAGGCGGTCTCGATGGAGAACATCAACATCGGCGGGGTCTACCACGACAAGGTCTACGGCGCCGACACCCCGGGCCCATCTGGCGGGACGCGATGGGCGGTGCCCTGGAGGGCAAGCCCGCGCCGAACTTCAAGAACGTGAAAATCGGCGATTCCCACAAGGACAAGAACAAGGACAAAGACAAGGGCCACCAGCCTGACAACCCCGGAACGGCGGCGGAAACGGGAACGGGAACGGTGGAAACGGCGGCGGGGACAACCCGTGGCCCGACATCTCCATCCCGCCGGGCGTGATCGGCGGCGGCGACTGGAACCCGTCCGGCGGTGGTGGCTGGCCGCGCTGAGCGGCGTACGTAGGGTCCGGGTGGGACGGGTGCGGGAGGGACGGCCGGTCCGTCGGTCCACCACCGCCGGTTGGCCGGTTGGCCGACTGACTGGCCGGTCGGTTGAGTGACTGGCTGGTCGGTTGACTGGCTGAGGTCCGGGGCCGGGTATCCGGAAGATCCCGCTCGACGCGTTGACGCCCTGCCCGGGTGACGTCCCTGATCAGGTGATTCTCCTGGTCAGGGCCGTCGGCCGGGCAGGGCGGAGTCATGTTCGGGGACGGGTCCGCACGGGCGGAGAGGCGACCGCTGGCCCCGGCCGCAGTCCGGAGACTGGCGGGCCGGGGCCCAGGGTCGGGCAGGCCCGGCCCTGGGAGGGGTTCAGCCCGAGGATTCAGCGCGGGGATTCAGCCCGGGGATTCAGCGCGGGGATTCAGCCAGCGAGCTGCTTCTTGACGGCGACGGCCACGCGACCACCCTCGGCGCGGCCGGCGACCTTCGGGTTCACGATCTTCATCACGGCACCCATGGCCCTCGGCCCTCGGCACCGCCCGCCTTGGCCTCCGCGACCGCGTCCGCGACGAGCGCGGCCAACTCGTCGTCCGTCAGCTGCTTGGGAGGTACTCGGCGAGCAGCTCGCCCTCCGCCCGCTCCCGCTCGGCCTGCTCGGCGCGGCCCCTGGGCGAACGCCTCGGCCGCCTCACGGCGCTTCTTCGCCTCGCGCGCGATGATCTTCTCCACCTCGGCGTCGGACAGCTCACGGGCGCTGGTGCCCGCGACCTCTTCCTTCGTGACCGCCGAAAGGGTCAGCCGGAGAGTGGCGGAGCGCAGCTCGTCGCGCTCCCTGATCGCCGCGGTGAGGTCGTCCTGCAACCTGGACTTGAGCGTGGTGGTCATGGCGTCGAGTCTGCCAGCACTGGCCGAGAACCACCCGAGGATTTCACGCCCTGCGGGCTTCTGCGACGATGGGCAGATGCGCGCGCGATACGGAGTACCCCTGGGAATCACGGCGATGGGCGCGGCGGGAATCGCCTATGCCGCAGGCTTCGAAGTCCGTTCCTTCCGGCTGCGACGGGTCACGGTTCCGTCCTGCCGCGCGGGATGCATCCGCTGCGGGTTCTCCAGGTTTCGGACATCCACATGGTGCGCGGGCAGCGCAAGAAGCGGCGCTGGCTCCAGTCCCTGGCCGGGCTGTGCCCCGACTTCGTCATCAACACCGGCGACAACCTCTCGGACCCGGAGGGCGTACCGGAGGCGCTGGACGCGCTGGGTCCGCTGATGGAGTTCCCGGGGCGTACGTCTTCGGCTCCAACGACTACTACGGTCCGAAGCTGCGCAATCCCGCCCGCTATCTGAAGGAAAAGGCCAGCGGCCGACACGGTCTGAACGGAAACCCGCCTGCCGTCGGCGCCATCCACAACCCGTGGACAGAGTTGCGCGACGCCTTCGACGCGGCGGGCTGGGTCGGCCTCAGTAACACCCGCGGCCACCTGAAGCTCGACGGCGTCGAGATCGCCCTGACCGGCCTGGACGACCCGCACATCAAGCGCGACCGGTACGCGGAGGTCGCCGGCGGCCCCGAGTCCGGGCGGACCTCTCGCTCGCCGTCGTCCACGCCCCGTACCTGCGCGTCCTCGACGCCTTCGCCGCCGACCGCTACCCCTGATCCTCGCCGGGCACACCCACGGCGGTCAGCTCTGCGTCCCCTTCTACGGGGCGCTGGTCACCAACTGCGACATCGACACCCGCCGCGTCAAGGGCCTCTCCACCCACGAGGCCGCGGGCCACACCTCCTACCTCCACGTCTCCGCGGGCTGCGGCACCAACCGCTACACCCCGGTCCGCTTCGCGTGCCCCCGGAGGCGACGCTGCTGACGCTGACGGAACGCGAGAGCTGAGCCACGGGGCGGGCGGTGGCTCCGGGCTGGTCGGGGCTGGCCCCACCCACTTCCGACGGGGCCAGCCCCGACCAGCCCGGAGCCACCGAAACCAGATTTCGCCTCTGGGCAGGGGTCCGCTAGAGTAGTGCTCGTTGCTTCGGGGTGTAGCGCAGCTTGGCAGCGCGCTTCGTTCGGGACGAAGAGGTCGTGGGTTCAAATCCCGCCACCCCGACAGAGAAACACCAGGTCAGGCCCGGTGCTGAGAGATCAGCACCGGGCCTGATTGCTTTGCCACCCCGTTTTGGGAGCCATTTGGGAGCCGACTTCCAGAACCGGCTCCCCGGCGGCTCCAGTGAGCGGCCGTCCGACGTCCAGCCCGCTGTTTGCCGCTCACGCTGGGAAAGGGTCATCCCTACGGTTGTGCGAGGCCGATCACAGGCGGTACGACGATCGCCATGCACCGATGGTCTCCGTTAAATGACCGACAGCTCGCACTCCTCACCCGCATCGGGGACGGAGCCGACCCCGTCACGTCGGACAGCCCAGAATTCGCCCTCACCGCCCGCGCGCTCAAGGAGCGGCGTCTGATCACCATGCCCAAGCAGGATGGGAAGTGGCGGGCGGAGATCACTGACGCGGGTGCTTCTACCTGGAACACGGCCATCACCCGGACCGGCCGGAACCGGCGCCCCGCAAGCAGCGGTCGGCGGGTTCCGAGCAACGGACACGGCCAGCCCCTCCTACGCAGAAGCAAGACACAGCTCCGTCCACGACGAAGCCGGCGCCGCAACGCGCCGCCAAGCCCCACAGGCGTCGCCGGCGGAAATCGGAGCCGCCTTGATCGCGGAAGTGCAGCAGGCTGGGCGGTTCCTCCGGATCCCGAACCCCAGCGACCAGAAGCGAGCCCGCTACCGCAGGGCCTTCGACGCAGCCCGGCAGTGTGCGCCCGAGGGGTACCACCTGAAGTACAGCGGCCGGGCGAAGGGGACTTCTTCCTCGGTCTGCTCAGGGTGTCCGGGAGGACGACACCGAGTGGAACCGGATCCGGCTGGCGCGCAGCCGGGTGCTCAGCGATGTCGAGGACGTGATCGCGGCTGTCACTGGGGACCACAGCGCCTTCGAGATCTCGGAGGAGATTCTGCCCCGAGTCCTCTCGCTGCTCCGGCTCCTCGCCGAGCAGGCACTCGCCCGCCACGGCGAGATCACGGTGTCCAAGAAGCGCAAGCAGCCGAGGCCCTGCTCACCGTCCACGGCAGGACGTACGAGGTCAGCTTCCGCGAGCGGCAGAGGCAGGTCCGGTACGTGCCCAAGCAGCCGGGCCGACGTACGTACGACTGGCAGCGGGTGACGCCGGCGCACAGGTTCGAGCCGTCCGGCGAGCTGGAGCTGCTGATCAGCCAGCACTCGGGCTACGGCTACGGCAACAGCTACGGCTGGAAGAAGGAATGGGCCGACACCGCCAAGAAGCCGTTGGAGGAGCAGGTCGGTTCGGTCTTCCGGGCGCTGAAGGCTCGCGCGGAGGAGCAGGAGAGGCTCGACTGGAACGTGAGGCGGAGCAGCGGCGCCTGCGAGAGGAGCGGGAGCGGCAGGAGGCGGAGCGTCGGCGTCTGGAGGCGGAGCGGGAGGAGCGCGAGAGGCGGGAGTGGGAGTCCGCCGTCAGCGCCGCCTCGATCAAGGCGGTTCACGCCCTACGGGCGGACCACTTCGGCACAGCCCTGGAGCAGTGGAAGGTGGCCGGAGAGATCCGCGTGTTCTGCGGCGCACTGGACGAAGCCGCCGCGACATCGGACAGCGCCGTCGAAGCCGAGAGGCTGCGAGAGTGGTCGGCTTGGGAAAGGCGGAGGCCGACCGGCTGGACCCCACCATGAACGGCAGGGGCCTGGCCGTTCTCGACTTCCACACGGAGCCGACGGGAGATCAGCTACGGCCCTTTCTCGGCGGCTGGAACCCGCACCGGCCGGAGAGGAGCAGCCTGCGGCACGGCCTGAGCCGCCGAAGCCGACCCCGGAGCCGTGGCGGGGCTCTATCGACGCACGTCAGGATCAAGGCTGGCGATATGGACGCCAAGGTCGCGCTCAATGGTGGAGGCGATGACGCCGTGCCCACGGTCGCGTAGGGCCTTGACCGCCTTCTCCACCAGCTGGCCGAGCCGGATGACCTCTTCGCGCAGTGCGACCAGCTCGTCGTAGCGCTCAGCCTTGTCCTCACCGCACCACACCCGGACGGTCCGCAGGACGGCCGCCTCCGCATCCAACTTGCGGTCGTCCCGACGACGGTAGGAGTACCAGGAGGGCTGTGCGCGCTCCTGCTCGATGTCCTGCTGCTTGCGGTCCACCTCCGGGAGGATCTCGTCGGCGAGGCGGCCCGCTACCTGACGGGCGACGCGTTCGGTGACCGGCCAGCCGGCCAGGCACATGCCGGCGCGGTCCTCGTGCACCATCGGGTCACTGCGGAGCGCGGTGGCGTCCATGCCGATGAGCGGCGCCGTCTCGTCGAGTCGGCTCAGTTCCAGAACTCCCGCGTCCGCCACCCTCGGCGGAGGCGCAGCCTGTTCTTCGGCCGGACGAACCCGAGGATCAGGCGCGCGGCCTCGAAATCCGTGCTGCCTCGTACGTGGCGTGACGCCTCGGCCAGTCTGAGCTCTGTCTCGTCATCCGCGCGGAACGCGTCGACGTCTGACCACGGTGCTACGAGGCAGCCGGGGCTGACCCATTCCTGCAGGCCGGCGTCATCGCCTACCAGGAACCGGACGTGGATCCAGTCAGACCTGCCACGACCGCCCACCCGGACGATCTCCACCTGCCTGACAGGGCTGCCCAGCTCCTTCGGCCTCGCGCGGTATGCCCAGTGCTCGCCAGTCTCCATGTACCTATTGAGCCGCATCCGTTGGTCCCGTTACTGGGCAATCGTCGTAACTGCTGGAAACGGCCGCGCGGAGTTGACGCGGCCTCGCGGAGGCATCACGGACATGGCTGTGCCCTCCGGGAGTGGTCGCCGAAGGGCACAGCACTTTGCCTTGCTACGACTTGACGGGCACCCGTGACACCTCGCGTGCCCGCAGGAGATCACTCAGTACGCGCACTGGTGACGTGGCGCTCATGGCCAGGCGGGCGTCGAGTGCTGCCTCCCACTGCTCGGTCAGGCCGAGCATGAGGCGCTTGCGCATGCCGGGGTGACGTGGGCGTAGCGCGCCGAGACCGAGCCGTCGATGTGGCCCATGCGTTCGTCCATAAGCACCTTCTCGGTTCCCAGGTCCTCCATCATCGTCCGGTGGGTGTGGCGAAGGCCGTGGGGCGTGAGCCCCTGGGCTATCGGGAGCCAGCAGGCGTCGGCCCGATCGCTGGCGCCCCGCCCCGTGCTGGGACACCGGGCCACGGCTCGCCGAGCAAGGGCACCGGCCGTGGCTCCTGCGGTGCCTTCTTCGGGTACCAGCCGGAGACTGCCGGCGTGAACAGCCAGGTCGCGAAACCGTTCCTGCGCCAGTGGGCGGCATGCTCCGGCACGACGCCGCCCCGCACGAACCGGAGGTCCGCGATGGCCTGCTCGACCTTCTCTCGCGTGGCCTCGGTGACGCGTTCTGGGTGGTTGAGGACGTTGGACACCGTGCCGGTCGAGACGCCGGCACGACGGGCGACGTCGACGAGCTTCGCGCCCTGGTGGCCGCCTGTGCGGGCCGCGCCCTGCCCTCGGAAGGCGTAGGTCTTGCCGTGGCAGGGGCACGGCTTGGGCTTCGTGCAGGCGATGTGGTCGGCGACCAGCGCGGACAGCCAGTCCATCGAGTCGATGGTGCGGTAGCTGTCGTCCTTCGGTGGGCAGCGCACCAGCTCGCCCGTGTCGAGCTCGTACAGCTGCCACTCGACCCGGACGGCTCCAGGGCGGACGAACGCAGTCTCCAGGCCGACGATCTCGCCCCAGCGCATGCCGGTGTACCCCTTCAGGACCACGGCGACGAACTCATCGTCGCGGCCGGAGAGCAGGGCGGCGCGCTCGGCGGTCAGCAGGATGCCGAGCGCGTCGGTGACCACCTTCTCCGGACCACGGTCTCGGGAGCGGCCAGCGCGTTTGCCACGTCCGCGCCGCCGAGCGGCCGGGTTGGACGTGATCAGGCCCTCGTCGATCGCGTCCTCGAAGATCAGGTGGAGCGTCGAGCGCCAGGTCTTGACGCTGGAGGCGGCGTAGAGGGCCTTCTCCTTCTTCTCCCACAGGTCGACGTCCGTGCGCAGGATGCCGGCGAGCGCCTTGTCCTCGAACTCGGGGAGGAGGTGCTCCTCGATGTGGCGCTTGTAGTTCTGCATGGTCGAGGCGGCCAGGTCCTGGGCCTCGTACCAGCGGTTCGCGTACTCGCCGAAGGTCTCCTGGCCGAGGGCCGGGTCGCGCCAGTCGCCGCGACGGTACTTGTTCTCGGCCTCGGCCGCTGCCCGTTGGGCCTCGCCCTTGGTGGCGAACCTGATCGCCTTGCCGTTCTCGTCGACGACCGTGTTGTGCTTGCCGGGCGCGACCTTGTACCGGCCGCGCCAGTAGTTTCCGCGCTTCTCCGCGAAACCCAAGTTCCGCTGTCCCCTCTTGGTTGTCCTCGGCTACGGCAGATTCGATCGGGTCACGCGACAGTGCCGTACTGCTGCTGTCGACGCGGCGGGCGGGCCCGCAGGCGGGTAGTCGGAGCAACGGCAGGGCGGCGAGGTTGCGCGGAGCCGGTCTGCGTACCGGGCTCGGAGAGCGGCTCGGTGGCCTGTGCGGCTGCCGGCGCGGGCTGGGCCGGCCGCTGCTCGTAGAGGCGGATGATCTCGGCGAGATGCTCGACGGTGAAGCGGTAGGCGCGGCCGACCCGGGCGTGCGGTATCAGGCGCCGTCGCGCGCGGTCCTTGACCCACCAGGCCGAGCATCCGAGGGTGTCGGCGATCTCCTCGGGGCGGTAGAGGCGGGGTGGAGGGGCGTCGGACGGCCCGTGGGGATGATGGCGGGCGTGGGTCGGTGCAAGGGGCGGCTCCTGGTCGCGAGGGCGGGGCGGATGCGTGAGCGGCTCAGGTGGCGCCCGGGCCCTGGAGGAGGGCGAGGGGTGATACCTGCAGGGCTTCGGCGATGGCGACGAGGTCGTCGATATCGCATCGTCGCTTGGCGAGTTCGATGCGGGACAGCATCGTGTTGGACATAGGACGGCCCAAAGCGGTACACCGCGCGGCGAGTTGGCGCTGCGCAAGGCCGCGTTCCGTGCGGAGGATTTCGATGGCGCGAGCCGTCAGCATTCCTGCGGGCCCTATTTCCAGAGATCGTGCTGCCATGGCTCCAGTTGTAGCGTGCATTCGCCGGTTTGGTTAACCGGCGATCGTCGGCTATGTTGCGCCGCGCTCAATCGGTGAGCGAGGCGGTCGGGGTGCTGCGCAAGGCGGATCCCCGAACGGACCCCGACATCAGAGAGCCTCTCTGACGTGGGGTGTTGTGTTGTAGCTTCGTCGCTCGCGGGGTGTCAACGGCTTGCCGATGTGATCCTTCTGGCTCGGGATTCGGGGCAACTATTTGGTCAACCGGCGATCGTGCCCTACCGTTTCGCACCGCCCTCTCCGTCTCGAATTCCAGCGGCATTTCTGCCGTGAGAGATTGCGCCGGATAGGGCTGGACTTGCGCGCCGTGGGTGTGGCTATGTTGACGACGCCCGGAAAGCGCGAGCGGCCACGGCCATCAACGCTCCCGCGTCAACGGCCGGACATCCCCGCCCTTCACGCCCGTCTCCGCCCCCGACCGACGGTGAACCGTGGGCACCCAGCCCACCAGCCACCGAGTGAGGACCGCCCTCTTGGCACGAATCCGCACCATCAAGCCGGAAGCCTTCGTCTCCGAGTCCCTGGCCGCCGTCTCCTGACCGCCGAGCGCACCTTCTTCGGCCTGCTCACTCAGGCTGACGACCAGGGCGTCACCGCGACCACGCCGCGATCATCGCCGGGCAGCTGTGGGTACTGCGCCCGGAACACACGCCTGGCGCTGTCGAGCAGGACCTCGCCCAGCTCGCCGACGCCGGGCTGATATGCCGCTACAAGGGCCCGGGCGACAAGCGCTACCTGCACATCGTCACCTGGCGGCAGCATCAGAAGATCAATCGCCCCAGCGCGAGTCGCCTTCCCGCCTGCCCGCACCACGACAGGCAGGATCGCACCGCGCCCGGCGTTGATGCGCCGGCTGTGGGGTCGGCGTCACGGAGCCCGCACCGCAGCCTCACGGAGCCCTCCGTGAGGGCTCCGGGCGAATACGCGAGGCTGTGGTGAATCCGGTCACCGGCGGCGAAGCAGCAGGTCAGAGCGATTTCCGTGAGCCCTCCGTGAGACAGCAGGGAGGGCTCAGTGAGGAGCGGTGACGCCTCACGGTCCGGATCTAGGACCTAGGATCATGGATCTAGGAGATACCCTTCGGGGCGCGAGCGCCCCGCACCCCACGCCATCTCGGCCAACGAGCTCATCGCCGAGTACGCCGCCGCTTGCACACACCGTCCGCCCAAGGACGTCCTGGGCCATCTCGCTCGCGAGGTGCGCAAGCTGCTCGGCGAGGGCATCGCTCCCGCGCACATCCGGGCCGGCCTGGAACGGCACCGCGCCAAGGGCCTGCACCCCAGCACTCTGCCGAGCCTCGTGCACGAGGCCATGAACGCGGCCCCCGCCGCGCCGGTTGTCCACAGGGCGTGGACAAACCCCGCCGATGTCGAAGCCGCCTACGGAGGTGACCTCTGACCGCCACCCTCACCCGGGAGCCCCACCGGGTCGGCCCGCTCGCCGACCGGCTCAACGGCATCCTTGCCAGTCGCGGCATCGACCTCGCCACCGCCGCCGTCGAGGAAGGGCACGCCGAACCCGTCACCGCGCTGGAACTCGCCGACGCCAGGATCCCCGCCCGCTACCGCCGAGCCCTGGCCGACCACCCGAAGGTCACCGCCTGGACCAACGAGATCGCCCGCGCCGGACGCCCCGGCCCCGGTGGGCCGGGCATCGCTGAGGGCCCGTCGCTGCTGATCGCCGGCCCCACGGGCACGGGCAAGACGTACCAGGCGTACGGTGCCATCCGAACCCTGCTCGCCCGAGGGGTACGTCTGCGCTGGGAAGCGACCACCACCGCCGACTTCCACGCGCGCCTGCGCCCCGCGCCGGCCACGACGCCGAACGGGAGCTGCAGACCCTGGCGCGCTGCCCGCTGCTGTTCCTGGACGACCTCGGCGCGGCCAAGACCAGCGAATGGACCGAGGAGCTGACCTACCGGCTCATCAACCACCGGTACGAGCACATGCTCCCCACCCTCATCACCACCAATCTCCCGATGGAGCAGCTTCGCGTCACGCTCGGTGACCGCGTCGCCTCCCGCCTCGCCGAGATGACGGAGCGCGTCATCCTCGACGGACCCGACCGACGACGCCGCACAGCGCCCGCCGCCTAACTGGCCGCCTCAGCGCCCGCCCTCCTGGCCGGCCCGCCGCATCATCCGCGCTCACACCAGCCCTGCCCGCGCCAGCCACTCACGTATGCGGTTGCTCAGCGCGCCGTCGATTCGCCCCTTGCCCTCATTCCTCGACGCCTTGGAGCCCCTCCTGCCTCCTCTCAGCCCCGTCCCCTGTCCATGCGGAACAGCGGCACGCCGCTCCTCCCTGACTGGGCCACCTCCCCGGTGATGACCGTGGCGCTCCTCATACCGCCCGTGCTGCTCGGCCTGCTCGCCGGGTGGCTTATCCGCCGGCAGCGCCGCCGACCACATCACACCAAGCTCCGGCATGGAGCCGTCGCGGTGCCGATCGCGGCCGTGGCCGCGCTGGGCTGCACCGCGTACAGCGCGGACACCAGCTGGCGGTTCGCCGCTGACTACCTCGACATGGGCGGCACCGCAGAGCGGGTCGCGATGTTCGCCGCCGCCGAGCTGGCCCTGTTCGCCACCGCCCTGATGGCCCGGCAGAACCTCAACGGCCCGAAGCAGGCTCCCGGCCTGCCCGGCACCCTCACATGGGTCATCACCACGGTCCAGGTTCTGCCCGCCTACGCCGAGTCCGGGCTGGTCGGTGGCACTGTGCGCGCGTTCGTCGGCCCGGTCATGGCCGCGATGCTGTGGCACCTGGCCATGGGCATCGAGCTGCGCCACCGCACCCCTGAGGCCGCCTCGCGCGGCCTGGCCGCCGTCCTCGTCCGCCAGGCACGCGAACGCCTCCTGGCCCGGTTCGGCATCGCCGACCAGGACGCCGATGCCGCCCGCCTCATCCGCGAGCGCGCGCTGAGCGAAGCCGTCGCCCTGATCCTGCGCGCCGAGTCGATGACCGACCGCCAGCGCGGCAAGCGGCGGGGCCGGCGTCTGACAGAGCGCCTGCACCAGGCTCTGGAGCGGGCCGGCGTCGACGGCGACCCGCTCCAGGACGAGCTGCTGCTGCGCAAGCTCGCCACCCGCAAGCAGGCCCTTGACCTCGCGGCCATCACATTGCCGCCACGCTGGCAGATTCCGGTCTCGTCCTCCACCCGAGAGCCCGGGTATGGTCACCCGCGCTCCGACCGCCTGAAAGCAATGCCGCGGGCAGAGGACGCTGCCCGTCCTCACCCATCAGACCCGGGTGACGATGAGGTGCCTACGGCTGCCCGCCCGGAGCCTGCCCGCCCGGGTCCCGGGCTGCCCGCACGGGCAGAAGCCGAAGACAGCCCGGCGCCGACGGGCAGCAGCGCGGGCAGCGTGTCGGGCAGGCGCGAGCGGAAGGCGGCTGCCCGGAAGAAACGCGACGCGGGCAAAGCCCGTGCCTCCGACGAGGTCATCCTCAAGCACGCTCGCCGCATCTATGAGGAGACCGGCAGCGTCGGACGCGACCGGGTCGAGGATGCCCTGCGCGCCGCCGGCCACACCGTCTCCAGCGACGGCGTCGGACGAGTCGTCCGCGAGTTCAAGGCCCAGCTCAAGGCCGCAGCCGGTACAGCGTCCCGCTGATCCTCGCAGCACCAGCAATCCCAACCAGACCCGATCCGAAGGGCCCCATGGACACCCCGCACCACCACGAAGACCCCACGTCCTACGAGGAATCCCTGCCGGCCACCCCTCCCCGTCGGGTCGGGTAGCCGGAGCCCATCGCTGGGCCCCGGCCCCTCAGAACCGGACGTGCGGCTTTCACCGCATCCGGCTCAAGCAAGCCACTTGGGCTTCGTGGGACAGGAACTTACGGTCCGATTTCCGTCGTTTGCATGATGCTGACGGTGACACTCGGCATGCACGAGGCGGAGGTTGGCTCGTGCGTGTGTACCGCCGTCTCTCCGGTAAACGAGGTGGTGCTTGTTGAGCAGCTTCCTCGACGCCGAGAACCAGGCAATCCACTCACGGACATTGTCCGGTTCGTGTTCGGCTCCTTCGATCAGCGCCCACGGCAGAGGGACACGTGCCCTTCTGTCGCGCCGCCAGGAGCAGACTCGTCTTTCCCATCGGCGGCGGCGCTTTGATGCGGCGACGCGCCCGCCAATAGCCCTTCAGGGCCGGGTCGTCCGGAGACGCCGCCCCTTCACAGGGACATGGCGGGTATAGCGGGTCCAGGCGAACTTCTGGAGATAGGCACCACTCGCGTGGTCACCGAAGACCCAGTTGTCGCGCCTGGACTTGTTGAACCGGCCGAAATAGTGACGCTTGATCCACAGCCCCGAGCGGTTCTGGTGGCTGTATTTAGCCCACTTGTAGAGCAGCGTGAACATGTAGAAGTCCATCGAGCAGAACACCCGAAAGGACGCCGCACTCCGGTAATACGCACTCCATCCCTTAACAACCGGGTTGAACGTGCGGATCACGGCACCGGCAGGGCCGCCCGCAGGGCGTGCATGTCCGTCCGCAGCCGTTTCCGGAGTTTGTTGCACGCTGCCTTGCTCGGCCTGATGACCAGCCTGTCCCCGTGCCACTGCACGGTGAAGCCCAGAAAGTCGAACCCTCATCAGGTGGACCACTTGGGTCTTGGCCTCGTTGAAGCGCAGCCCCTGGGTGCAAGCCAGGCCGTCAAATCCTCCTTGACCCGGAATGCCTCTTCCTTGCTGTGGCACAACACCACGAAGTCGTCGGCATAACGGACCAGCACGGGCACTCCTGGGGCGGTGCGAGTCTCCCACCCTTTGTGCTGCTCGTAGCGGAATCCCGCGGCCTCTTCCATCCCGTGCAGGGCGATGTTCAGCAGCAAAGGGCTGACGACGCCGCCCTGGGGAGTCCCCTCCGTCGGCGCCCAGCGGCCGTTCTCCATCACGCCGGCCCGCAGCCACGCCCGCAGCAGATTCCTGGCGGGAAACTGCCCGATCATGGCCATCAGATGGTCGTGACTGATCCGGTCGAAGGCCCCTTCCAGGTCCGCGTCCAGCGCCCAACGGCGCCTGGCCTTCGGACCTCTGGCGGAGGCCCGGATGGCCGAGATCGCGTCCTGGCAGCCGCGTCCGGGGCGAAATCCGTACGATCGCGCCTCGAACCTGGCCTCCCACTCGGGCTCCAGC
This sequence comes from Streptomyces sp. M19, assembly GCA_038070365.1. Classification (GTDB taxonomy): domain Bacteria; phylum Actinomycetota; class Actinomycetes; order Streptomycetales; family Streptomycetaceae; genus Streptomyces. The sequence continues at coordinate 4,104,757 of JAMYWE010000001.1, forward strand.
GCGTTCTTCACGCGGGCCTGGAGCACCCGGTCACGGATGACCGGGATACCGAGCGGGCGCTGCTTGCCGTTCGCCTTGGGATGTACACGCGCTTGACCGGCTGGACCTTCCACGGAGTGGCCAACCGGCGGCTGTGAGCTGCCAGTTTGGCCCGCGCCGCCGGAGTGAGGCGCGTTCTCCGTCGATGCCCGCGGTCTTGCGACCACTGCTCTGCTGTGTCACCCGCTTCACGCTCACCAGCGTGTTGCTGCGGCTTCGCAGCATGAGCTTCTGCAAGTTCCGGACCTTCTTCAGGTCCCCTTCCCGCGACGCCTTGAAGATCCGCTGCCTCAGCCGCCGTACATTCCGCTCACACCCGGGCCAGTCAATTCTGTACCAGGCTTGCGTGGGCGAATTGCCCTCGGGTCCGTTCACCTCGGACGCGCGGGCGGTCCACGCCACTGTCATGCTCATGCGCGCCTCCAGTGTCTAACTTGTCCCTCGGTTCCGGTGCCTTTGTGTTGGGGCTTCAAAGGCTCACCTGGTCCACGTGGGCGCCCTTTCGGGACGGGCCACCAGGGCCCGTATCCGGCGGGTTATGGCGGGCAGCGGGCGGAGAGATCCGCTTCCCGGTTTCCCCTGGCCTTTCGGTCGACCGGCGTTCGCTTCTTGGACCATCCTGTTCCTGCCGGGGAGCTGGGCCTCCTTGCGGTCGGCTTACCGGATGATTCCGGACCCCGACAGGGTTTCCATGTTCCGCATTTCGAAGATGCGGCTGGGGTGGGCGCTCCCTATACCCCGTGGCCAGCGGTGTCCTACTTCCGGTGTTGCTTGCACCGGAAGCCGCCTGTGCCTTGCAGCACCGGGCCCTCCCTCGCGAAAACAGGCCATCCCGGGGTCCCATATCCCGAGGCATCAGCCAGGAGTTCACTCGCGTTCGCCCGTCCAGCCTTCCCTTACCTGTGGCCCTCGATGACCGAGTAGCTCTTGGGCGTGAACGCTCAGCTTCACACCCGCCGTCACCGGCGACGCATGTGAGCGCGGGGACGAATCCAGACACTGATTCGGAGGAAATTCCTTTGTCAGAACCTCTCCACGAGAACCACCTCACTTCTGAAAATGCGGCCTCACGTCGCACAGCAGTTGGAGGTTCGGACACTCCCGCGGGGAGCGCCCGAACCCGACCCCGCCCGGGTGGCGGGTCCCGTCCGGCACCAGGGGCGCCGGACGGGAAGGCTGCGACCGAGGGCGGACCGCAGCCAGGCAAGGGCAAGGCCAGGAAGGGAAGTCGCGTCCGCGTGACAAGAAGCAGCGCCCCGCTCACAGTGTCCGCCTCAACGACCAGGAACTCGCCATCATCCAGTCCGGCGCCGACCACGTCGGCATGAGCGTGGCCGGGTTCCTGGCCCACTCCGCTCTGGCCGCTGCCCGCGACCAGTCCCGCACCGCAGCGGCCATCGCCACCGAGCGGGACATCCTGACGGCCCTGTTCGGTGTGCGCCGTCAGCTCGGCTGGGCGGGCAGCAACGTCAACCAGATCGCCAAGGCACTCAACTCTGATGCCGACGTACCGCACTTCGCCGCTGCCCTCGCCGACCTGCAGCGTGCCGCGCAGGCCGTCCAGCGGGCAGCCGACAGGGTCGCCAACGGGCAGGAGGGCGAGGCGGCTTGATCCCCGGATCCATCAGCAAGGCAGCAACACCCTCGGGCTTCTGCACTACCTGTACGGCAAGGGCACCCACGAGGAGCACATCGACCCGCACCTGGTCGCTTCCTTCGACGGCATGGCCCCGACCCCGGCCGCGACCCTCGGTCACGAAGAAAGACCTCCAGCACCTCCTCGACCAGCCCCTGTCGCTGCTCGACGAGGGCCAACGTCCCGACAAGCACGTCTGGCACTGCTCGGTGCGCGCCGCGCCGACGACCCGATCCTGTCCGACGAACAGTGGGGCGACATCGCCCGCCGCATGGTCACCGCCACCGGTATCGACCCCGGCGACGGCGCCGGCTGCCGCTGGGCAGCCGTCCGGCACGCCGACGATCACATCCACATCATCGCCACCCTCGTCCGCGAGGACGGCCGCCGCCCCGACCACCACCGCTCGGGCAAACGCGCCCAGGCCGAGTGCCGCCTGATCGAAAAGGAACTCGGCCTGCACCAGGTCGCGCCCGGAGACGGCACCGCCGCCAAGTGGGCCACCAGCGCGGAGCGGCACAAGGCCGAACGCACGGGACGGGAGCGCCCGCGCGGGAGGAGCTGCGGGAGACCGTACGGCGCGCGGTCGCCGGCGCCGCCAGCGAGGATGAGTTCTTCGACCGGCTGGCCGCCGCCGGTCTGCTGATCCGCAAGCGCGTCGCGCCCTCCGGTGACCTGCTCGGCTACAAGGTCGCACTGCCCGACGACCGCAACGGTGAGAAGGAGCCGGTTTTCTACGCGGGCTCGACGCTCGCACCCGATCTGTCCCTGCCCGCATCCGCGAACGCTGGGCCCTGCCCGCGGAGGCCGCTTCGGCGGACGACTCCGGGCGGGAACAGCCGGTCCTGCCGGACGTGACAGGTCCCGCGTTCGCGCGGCGCCGGGCCACCGCAGCCACCTGGCAGGCCCTCCTGGTCATCGATCACGGTGATGACGGCGCGGCAGCGGCGCAGATCGCTGCTGCGGGTGAGGTGCTGGACGCGCTGGCCAAGACCTCCGCCGCCCATACCCGCGCCGAGCTGCGCGAGGCGGCGTTCGTGTTCGAGCGGGCCAGCCGCTCCCACGTGAAGGCCGAGCGCGGGCACGACCGGGCCCTGCGTCAGGCCGCCCGCGACCTCGTCCACAGCGGACCCGCGCTGGGCCGCGGGAAGACGGCGCCACCACCGCCATGCTCATCGACATGGCCTTCTTTCTCACCATCGCCGCGGCGAACTGGCACGCGAGGAAGTACCACGCCCAGCAGGCCGCCGCAGCCCAGCAGGCGGCCGAACACCTGCGCGCCGCCTACCAAGCCGCCGCGGCCGAGTGCATGGCCGTCCTCCACCAGCGGGGCCAACGCCTGGCCCCGCGTGCTCGGCAGCGGCAAGCCGACCTCCTGCATGAGGTGCTGCCGGACCTGGCCGCAAGGGCCCAGGCCGAACCCGGCTGGCCCGCCCTGGCCGCCACCCTCGACGATGCCCGCAGAGCCGGCCATGACCCGGCCGCCCTGCTGACCGAAGCCGCCGGACGGCGCGAGCTCGACACCGCCACCTCCATCAGCGACGTCCTCGTGTGGCGCCTGCGGCGCAGCGCCCACCTGCCCGCCCTACCCGAGCGCCCCACGACACACCCGCGCGAGGCAGTCGGCGCCAAGGGTCCTCGGCGCCCCGCGCGCTGCCGAAGCAGGGCGGCCTGAACGACCCCAGCCGCTGGCGCTGACCAGCGAAAACGGGCGGAACATAGCCGACGATCGGCGGTTGGGCAAACCGCCGATTCTCCGGATCATTGATGCCTCCACCCACCCCACTCCTGTGAGGAGCACCCGTATGCCCACAACCCAAGCCCGACCCGAGATCGTCGTCCTGCTCTGCGACGCGGACATCAAGCGCAAGCGTGAAACCAACACGTGGAACCACCTCAACGGGCGCCCGTTCAGCAGGGAGGAACGGGCCCTCGTTCTCAGTGCCACCCGCGTCGAGTTCGAAGAGATACAGGAGCAGTTCAAGCGATACCGGGAGTACCGGCGCACGGTAGACGAAGCTCCGGATGCCCTGGAGCAGTTCCTGGCCCCATTCATGGAGCGGCTCGCCGAGAAGAAGCTCGGCAACGCCGTCGAGCTCATGAACGAGGACGAGCGAGCCGAGCTTGATCACCTCCTCGGCCTCATCGTCAAACCAGTCCGTCCCTTCGCCCCGTACACCTTCTACTGAGCTTGAACTCGGGTTGTCGCGGCTGCTGACAGTGCTTGATCCTCGCGGTACGCCGTTGGCATGAGGTACGCACAGGGCGGCGGTCTGACGGACGAGCGCCGGCACTTTCGCGAGGGATCAGGTTGGTGGCGGCCGAGCGGTTCGCCCAGGGCGAGCCGAGCGCGGTGATCGCAAAGGAGTTACGGGTCAGCGTCCGATCCGTCCAACGGTGGCGCGGGTCCTGGGACAGGGCGGCCCGCGGGCCCTGCGGTCCGCCGGTTCGGCCTCACCTCCCCGGTTGAGCGAGGCCCAGTTCGTCCAGCTGGAGGCGGAGCTGGTCAAGGGTTCGGTCGCGCACGGCTGGCCGGACCAGCGGTGGACGCTGTCGAGGATCAAGACCGTGATCGGCCGTCGCTTCCACAAGAGCTACACCCTGCAAGGAGTACGCAAGCTGCTGATCCGACACGGTTTCTCCTGCCAGATGCCGGCCAGACGGGCCATCGAGCGCGACGACGGGCAGATCACCGGCTGGGTGAAGGAGACCTGGCCGCAGGTGGAAGCACCGCGGCGGCGCTCGGGGCGTGGATCGTCTTCGAGGACGAGTCCGGCTTCTCGATGACGCCGCCCGTGGCCCGCACCTGGTCCAGGCGCGGGCACACGCCGGTGATCCGGGTCCGCGGCCGTTCCCGCCGCCGCATCTCGATCGCTGCCCTGGCCTGCTACAAACCCGGCGAACGCTCACGGCTGATCTACCGGCCGCGCCGCGACGACGGCCGACGCGACGGACGCAAGAGCTTCGCCTGGACCGACTACCGCGACCTGCTCATCACCGCCCACACCCAGCTCGGCGGGCCGATCGTGCTGGTCTGGGACAACCTCAACGTCCATCTGGCCTACGGCATGCGGCAGTTCATCGCCCGGCAGAACTGGCTGTCCGTCTACCAGCTGCCCTCCTATGCACCCGACCTCAACCCGGTCGAGGGCATCTGGTCGCTGCTGCGGCGCGGCTGGCTGTCCAACACTGCCTTCACCACACCCGAGCACCTCATCCAGACCATTCGGCACGGGATGAGGAAGATCCAGTACCGCCCTCACCTCATCGACGGATGCCTCGCCGGGACCGGCCTGTCCCTCACCTCAACGACATCATCAGTTCAAGCTCAGTAACCGGGATGACCAGCATGGCGGTGCCCGCTCCCAAGCCAGAGCCAGCCTCTGACACACAGAGCCAAGGGTTCAGGCGGTAGCCGGTACAACGCGCCGCCGCGAATGAAGCACGGACCGCTCCCTGTAACTGCGGACCGTGATGCCACGCAGACGCCGGCCAAGGCACAGCAGCACGAAGCCGGGCCTCCCTCGGGAGGCCCGGCTTCGTTGCGTGGACGGGCCCTCAGCTGGCTGGGGCGCGCAGGAGCCGGTCGCGTGTGCTCTCCGGCAACACCCGGCGCAGGACCGGTGCGCTGGAGCTGAGGGAGTCCGCGAAAGCGGCGACGAGGTCGTGCGGCACGCTGCTGCTGAACGACGCGGCCCACAGGTAGCCCGCGCCGAGCACCGGCTCGGCCCACGCCTGCCACCCGGCCAGGGCCGCCTCGTCAGCCTCGGCCACCAGCGCGAGTGTGTCGCCATCCTGGATGAGGGGCGGCACCTCACCGAGGCAGATGTGGGAGGCGAACGTCGGATCCACCGCTCCCGTGCCCTGGTCGACGTCGCGCAGCCAGCCGTGTGCCGTTACTGCGTCGAGGACCAGCTCGGGTCCACCGCGCGGCAGGGCGGGCTGATCGCGGGCATCGAGCGCAGTAAGGAAGCCGGCGAGGATCTCTCCGGGACGTCGGGGTGAAGTAGGCCGACCACTGGGCGAGCGGGCTGCGCAGGTCCGTACGGGCGGACACTTGCCAGGCGATCGGCAGGTTCCCAGGTGGAACGGCTCGTCCGGCAGGACCCACTGTGCCCACCGCAGGGAGTCGGGGCTGATGTGCAGGACCTGACGGTCCTCCGGCGCCTCATCAGGCTCCTGGCGCCCGCGGACGAGCGTCAGGCTCGTCCACCCCAGACCGGCGAGCGTGTCAGCGACGGCGTCGTAGAGGCGGCCGTCGTCACCGGCTAGGTGCCGAGGTCCGACCCAGTACGCGGACGGGACGCAGGCCGGAGCGGGTGGATCGATCGGTACGTCGGGATGCAGGTACGCCTCCAAGAGGCTGAGGGGCTGGGGCTTGATGCCGCCAGCGGTGCGTGCAACTGGATGGAAGTGCCGGACCAGCTTCGCGGCGACCTCGGGTGACAGACGACCGGGCCACCCCGTCCCGCCCTCACCAGGCAGACGACGGGCTCCCCAGGGCGCCGACTCGAGCCTGTGGCTGTCACACCCGCTGGGACGTCTCCAGCACACGAGCGACTGCGGCGGCGACGACATCCGCCGGCGTCTCGGTGTCGAAGGACATCTGGTAGCCGCGCACCTTGGCCGTACCGGTGACAGCGATCTTCCACCCCTCCCCGTCGGTTCCAGGGCGGCCTGACGGAAACCATCCAAGGTAGAAGCGCCCATCCTTCGAATTGACGTGCACGTCCGCGCGGTCGTCCACGACCAGGTGGAAGTCGTCGGCGGAAAACTGATCCATCACGAGCGTGGCCTGGCCCGGCCCGAGCAACCACTCACGCAGCCGCAGAGCCTCGACCGTGGTGGAGAATCCGGGCCCTGGGGTGCCGCAGTCACGGGCAATCACCTCTCTGACCTGGTGTTTTATGAGAAGGTCGTCCAGGTTCACATGCCCTTGCGGCGTTGGCCAGTCATTCGTGGATCTTTGCTCTCTGCCCCGGCGAACCGAGATGCAGAGCGCGAGACCTCGCTGTCCAGCCGCGGAAAACGGCGTGCGCCCGGTGTGGGCAGTGCTGATAGTTGCCGCATGGATGCGATCGAGGCCGCACGCGCCGTCGTAGATGAACAGCACCCGAAGCGCGCGCCGCGTTCCTGGGCGGCAGCGTCGTGACTGGCCGCCGAACGGCCACGTCGGACCTCGACGTCGTGGTCCTGCTCCACGGAGCCCCAGCCCCTACCGGGCGTGCCTCCAGTACGCCGGCTGGCCGGTGGAGATGTTTGTTCACACCGAGGCGACGTGGCACGCCTACGTCGAACGGGAGCTGCGCAAGCGCCGGTCACCCTGTTGTGGATGTGTGCCGACGGGCTGCTGCTCTTCGACACCGATGGACTCGGAGCGCGCCTCGCCGCACAGGCCCGGAAGCTGGCCGCCGCCGGACCACCCCGGTGTCGTCGGAAGAGATCGATGATCGCCGCTACGCGATCACCGACCTCCTCGACGACCTCGCGGAAGCGACGACCAGCGCGAGCGTCTGTTCATCGCGACCGAGCTGGTCCGACGCACCGGTGAGCTGGCACTGGCCGTTGGCGGTTCGTGGGGTGGCGGTGGGAAGTGGCTGGCACGCCGTCTTGAGACAACCGCGCCAGGGCTCAGCACACGCCTCCACCACGGCCTACAGGAGGTACTGGACGGGAGAGCCGAGACCCTCGTGGCCGTCGTGGACGAGGTGCTCGGGCAGACCGGTGGCCGGTTGTGGGTCGGCTACCAGCGTGCCGGGACTCCCTAAGGACTGGTAACAAAGTGAGGTTGCAGCCAGGGCGGGAATGACGGCATGTCAGTTTTCGTTGACGCTGCCCGGATGGGGTGTGAGGCAGCCGAGACGAAGAGCGCGCGCAAGCCGTGGGAGGTCGAGGACGGGCTGTGGGAGCGGATCGAGCCGCTGCTGCCCGTGGTCGAGCGCCGGTACCGGCATCCAGGACGTAAGCGCCTGGATGATCGCAGGGTGCTGTGCGGGATCCTGTTCGTGCTCTACACCGGCATCCCGTGGCGGTTCCTGCCCCAGGAGCTGGGCTTCGGCTCGGGAATGACCTGCTGGCGGCGGCTGCGGGACTGGAACGAGGCGGGAGTCTGGCAGCACTTGCACGAGCTGCTGCTGGCCGAACTACGGGCGGCCGACATGCTCGACTTCTCCCGCGCGGCCGTCGACTCCTCCCATCTGCGCGCGATGAGGGCGGGCCGGCCACCGGCCCGTCCCCGGTGGACCGGGGAAAGACCGGCAGCAAGCATCACCTGATCGTCGAGGCGCACGGCATCCCACTGGCCGTGACCCTGACCGGCGGCAACCGCAACGACGTCACCCAGCTGATCCCGCTGATGCAAGCCGTCCTGCCGGTCCGGGGCAAGCGCGGCCGCCCGTTGCACCGTCCCCGGCGCATCTACGCCGACCGCGGCTACGACCACGACGTCTACCGCGACAGGGTCCGCCGGTTCCAGATCACCCCGCACATCGCCCGCCGCGGCACCGAACACGGCTCCGGCCTGGGCATACACCGCTGGGTCGTCGAGGGCGCGATCGCGCTGCTGCACTGGTTCCGCCGCCTGCGCATCCGCTGGGAACGCCGCGACGACATCCACCAAGCCTTCATCACCCTCGGCTGCGCCATCATCTGCTGGCGACGACTCAAATCCTCATTCTGATTCGAGTCCTTAGACGCAACCCACCAATAGCAGCCGATTGCTCGGATTGCCCCGTGCCTATCGCCTACAGGCGCCCTGCAACGGTTACCAAGGACAGGACACGGCCGTCGGCCCAAGCACTTGACTCCTGACAGACGGAACAGCACGTCTCGCCATCACTGGAGTCAAGGTGCATAGCAGAAAAATGCCAGCCAAATCCGAGCGCCCACACTGGCCCCACCCGGCCAGACCGCATACGGTCCACACCCACGTACACAATGGTGACGATTAGGAGCAGAGCTTGCGGGATATCTGAAATTGATATCAAGCACCCCGCCGGTAGACGAGAGAGTGTCACCCAGATGAAAGTGCGATCTGGGCCAGGCGGCGGGCCCCGAGGACAAGAACCCCTTGCAGTACGACCTCTTCGTCTACTGGCAGGCCCGATGCACGGAGTTCGCTCTGGACGTACGCTTTCGCCGCATTTCGATATTCGATGCATGCCTGTCGGGTAACGCCAGCCACAACGCCCGGCGCCCGTCCGCGACCGATTGTTTCGAATTGCTGAGCAAGCCAGCGATACGCCGCAAACTGAAGGCTGTGTTCTGCGGCGTCAGCCATCACTCGATCATCTCGCAAGTAAGGACTGTCGGGATCTGAGATCATCTTCCAGGCGCGCTGTTCAGAGCCCGTTAGGGCCTCTGAAGGGATACCGCCCTCGGCGAGCGTCGTCGAATTCCCTGTCAGCTCGGCAATCGGGCACATGGCCGCAAGGAAACCAATCCCTTGACGCCATTGGCACCCACCTTAGTGTAGTTGACATTGCGGTCACCCTTAATTCCGGTTCCTAGCCAGAAGTCAGGGTTGGCGAGATAGGGAGCAACCCGCGCGTTCATTCGTTCGATCCAGCGATCAAGGACAGCAAATCTATCCGATGAACATTCCCACTCGCCGGAAAAGTCAGACCGGGCGATATCAAACCTGACCGCCGAGAGGAGGATGCCGCGCTGAAAGATCACGGCAAATGCATTATCGCCAGATTTCACATTCTCGGCGATACTGCGGGCAAGGTCACTCGGGTCATTCCCCGTGCGGGTTTGGAATGCCTGCTTTCCGTACTTGTCGAAGCCAAGCCAGAGCTCCAAGGGGCCGCCGATCAGCCCTGCCGCCTGATAGCCCTCCCGCAGCTTTTGTAGGGCTCCAGCTGCAGGAGGGGCGCACGATCGCCTGCCCAACACCGCTCGCGAAAGCATCCGCAACTGCAGAGACTTCTTCAGCAGAAAATATGAATGGCAATGCGTCGTCTTCATACTTACTCACCCTATTACGCAGGGCGAGCTCAGACCAGCGCGAATCACCTGTAGGGCCGATGAGCGCACTCACCTTGGTGATATATTCACGTAGGCCCTCATAGTCCGACTCGTCGCAACGATTCGGATAGATCTGCCGGATGGTTTCATGCAATCCGAGGACACTTGTAAGATGAAGACCCCGATCGAATTTTGCCTGATCCGAGTGCCAATCGACGAGGGCCAGCGGAATTCGATCAATCGAATCTTGGCCATCGCGACCATTTCCGACTTCCGACGTCAAGAGACGGCGCATACTACGGACACGATGTCTTGATCGTCAAGCAGATATGTGCGCGTCTTTGAGACCGCCACGGCATGCTTGTTTAGGGCGACGAAAATGCTCCTGCAGGCATGGAGCAGCCTGTCCTGATCTCGAGCAGGAACGAATCCGGCTCTCGTCAAGAACCAAAAGAAGTACAGGAATTTTCGTGGTATCCGGCTTGAGTAGGTTGGTCTGCGGTGAGTCGAGGATCTTCTTCAAGGCCAGGAAGCGGTGTTGGCCATCGAGAATCACGGCACGAGCAAGCTTAGTACTCCACCGGATGAACCCGATATCTGTTCCGGGCAAGTTGTCGATTTGGACGGGGCCGATCGACGTACGCTCAGATCACCATCCGGGGTTTCGGCTGGGGCGGCTGAGTCTTCAATGTAGCTTTCAGCGACTGTGTCGGCCTTGTCTGGATCGACTGGTAGGAGGACGACGGTGAAGGCATTGAAAAACTTGAGTGAGCCGGGTTGCCTCAAGTAAGTAGCGATCGGGCCGGCGGCACGGTCCTCGTCAACCGTTCGCTGAAACAGTTCCTCGAGGTTTACGGGCTCGTCGTCACTAAATGCTAGCTCCGGGCCAGGCGCAGGTACTGATCTGCTTCCTGATGGTCATCGAGATGGAGAAGTAGGGGACTTTCTCATCACCGATGGCGTATTCGCCTCGGACGTAGGAGTATTGGTCGGTATAGGCTGGGCGCCGACGACTTAGTGACGAAAGGCTCATGGGTTAGTCCATCTTCATATTCAGCAAAGGGTGGGCGGCGCGAATGGTCAGCGACTCAGCAAAACGCACAAGCTGATCTGCTTGTCTCAACTCGGGGCTGCTGCGGCGTCGAGTTCGGAGTCTGAGAAGAGAGCTTCATCGTCTTCGGCGTCCAAATCGTTACCCCGTCATCGTCCTCGTCTGCGCCGTCATATTCTCCTGCGTTAAGCATATTCCTTGCCGTCGGTTGGGCCACGCCGGCCGCCCGCAAGGCACGAGCGCGTTCCTCTTCAGCTGCCACAAGGTCCGCGATATTGTCGGGTGATTTCACAGGGAGCATGAGTACCGCACAGTCATTGACTGTCAGCCCCAGGCGTTCAAGCTCGCCACTGAGGTGAGAGTCCGACTTCATGTGCGCCTTTAGGCGCACCGACAAGTTGACAGTCTTACCTACGTACAGCGGCCTCTGAAACAGCGTCGCGCACAGAAAAGCCCATTCAAGATGCAGGTTGCGAGCCTTTATCATCTCTTCCACCCGGACAGCTGAAGCACGCGTCAGCTCAGGCGGGACATCCTGAATGAGGACATTTCTATACCGTCCAACCATTCCAATTTCGAGTGGCTCACCACGGGGCGCGCTGATTCTCGCCTGAATGAGAGAAAATACGTCTTCCGGTTCGTGCTCGAGTGCTGTCTTTCCGATATCAGTGAAGTCAAGTGTCCAGATATAGATGCCAGGCACTCTTGGTATCAGCTCGGAACGTTCCCGTCCCATCGCCAAGTACTCGCGAACGTTCAGCACGCGCGTTTCGAACGCAGTGAACACCCATCCCCATGGTGCACGGACGCGCGGATCCGCTCGCTCTGCCGGAAGTCGATCCCATACCCTAGCAGTTGACCTCTTCAACTTGCGTGGGAACTTGCCGACTTGGTGGCGGATGAGGGTCTGAAAGGGATGACACGCCAAAGACTCCTGGACACCAGCGCCGGGATCCACATGGGCTGGCCATTGACGTTCGCCCAGTTCGGCGCTTAGGTTCCTGCCTCCCTCCAGCCCGACTGGCGCCACAAGATGCCTCATCGCGCAGAGCGACATCCAGTTGAGTAGTGGTCCTGCCACTGGTTCCGCCGCCGTCTGACTGACCGCTCGCGGCCCGGGGCACAGGTGGCTTCGCGGGCGCTAACTACCCGGAAAGAGCAGTGGCCCGGCTGGGCAGACCGAGCCGGGCCACTTACCTGTATCTACGCCTCAGAGGTGGCAGACGGAGCACCCGGCCTCGTCGTCATCGGAGTCAAGTGCGTCGGACAGGACTTCCAGGAGGGGCCTGTTCGGCTTGACGCGCTTGGCCGCGCGGTCCAGGGCCGCCTGGTGCTTAGCCTCGATCTCATCCTTGCGCTCTATGAGTTCCGGGAGCGACTCGCCCTGTGACCAGGTGTAGTTGCGGCCCTTCATGGCCGTGTGGCGGAACCGGACCTTGTCCTCGTACTCCACGGCCTTGTCGTACAGGTCGGGGTGGCGCTCCTGAGGCCGACCCACTCGTGCTTGCGCTGGAAGAAGCAGAAGTAGCAGCCCGAGCGCGTGCGCCACTCGTAGTAGCCAGGAGTCCAATGCCAGCTTCGTCGAGGATGCGCATCACGCCGTCCTTGTCGATGCCGTCCTCGCGGAAGGGAAGACGGCATCGATGTTCGGCTTGGTGCTGACGTAGCCGAGGCGGTTCTCGTCAGCCCGGATCGCGACGTATGAGATGACCTTGTCGTCGCCGACCCACTCCTCCAGCGGCTTGATCTTCAGATTCTTGGTGCACCAGCGCATCTGCGGGCTGGGCAGGGTGCCCTGGTAGACCTCCATCCAGTGATCGAAGTCCCGGTCGGCGTTGAGTCGCTCGATGGGCTTACCGAGGGCCGCTTCGAGCCGGTTGAGGTACTCGTACGTCTCTGGGAGTTCAGCGCCGGTGTCGCAGAAGAAGTACTCCATGTCCGGCACGCGATCGCGCATGTAGATGGCGAGCGCCGACGAGTCCTTGCCGCCTGAGATACCCAGGACGTGGCGAACCTTCTCCTGGGTGACTGGATCCGTCATGCCCCTCCTTCGTTTCAGTTGCTGTGACAGCCGGCAGCCCATCGGCAACGCGTTGTGCAAGAGCGGCGAGCAGGATCCGTGCGCCGTCGGGTCCGAGGGCCTGCTCAGCCTGCTGCAGTACGTCGGCCGCGAGCTGATCGGCCTGACCGCGGGACTGTTCCGGCACGTAGATCAGCGTCCGTCGTTCCGCTCCTGTCTTGTCCGTCAAGGTCAACAGCCGCGTCTCCAGATTTACTTCCTGCTCGCGGGTCTCGCTGCTGTCCTGGTAGAGGTGGGCGACGCGGTCGAGGGATGCGGACATCTCGCGTGCAAGGCGAGGGAACATGCCTGCGTCCCGGTCGTCCCAGTCTCCGAGGGCCTTGTTGGTGAGGCGGACGACGATCGGGTCGAGCCAGTCCTCGTCAGCGGGCTTTCGCTGAGCACGAAGTCGACGAAGCCCCGCAGCTCCGGGTTCAGTGACACCGTGGCGAAGCCGCTCAGCCGCGCGGCGAGTGTCGACCGCAGTTCGGGAAGGGTCGTGGGCAGACGGAACTCTTCGGCGAGAACCGCGACCACTTCTTCCCGCAGCGTGTGTCCGATTCCGGTGATCTCGTCTGCCGCTGCGGTCAGCCTGTCGGCGTACTCCGCGGCGGTTGCCGCGTTGGCGCGGGTGCCGGCTTCGATGGGGGCGAGGCTCAGCGCCTGGGCAGAGCCCGGAAGAGCAGGTCGTCCGGATCCTGGGAGTTTGCCAGGGCGTTGCGCACGGCGAGTGCATCCGGAGAGATGCGCTTGGTCTTGCGGGCGTAGCTGTTCAAAACCATGACGCGTTCGAGCAACGCCCTGGCTACGGACAGCAGATCTGGGTTACGCAGTGCCTGTGAGCGTGGTGGTTCGACCTTCAGAGACACCAGGAGCTTCTTAATCACGCTGGCGCGCTGCCCTGTCCGACCGGCGTGTATTTCACGTCGAAACGGGCGGGGGCGGCGAGGATGCGGTCGACGATGTCCGGCGTCAGCCGGGCAGGTAGGAGCCTTCTTCGAAGAGGGCGACATCGTGTCGGCGGATCACCAGGGCGGTGACGACCAGCAGCGGCCAGACACCGGCCTTTACCCCGTAGGGCGGGCTCATCAGGACCCGGATGATGTGGTCGAGGCTGGTACGCCGGGTTGCTGCGTCCAGCGCCTCCTGCAGCGCCTCCCAGACGGGCTGGGCGTGCTCGTGGCCCTCGCCTGGAGCGGAGAAGCCGTACGGCAGCAGGCTGTTGGGGAATTTTCTGCCTGGATTGTGCCGTTGGCCCGGTGCAGGCCGAGGTAGGCCAGCGCGCCGCTGTAGATGGCCCGCTCCGGACCGTATCTTCCGGCTGTCGCGTCGAAGCCCAGGTACTGCTCGCCGGAGCGAGTGAGCATCGCGTCCAGCACATCGCTGCGGGCACGGGCGGCGTTGCTGGTGAGTGAGTGCCGTCCGAGCATCTCGTTGCGAATGTGCGGCGTGTTCGGGTAGACGCTCTCGCAGGCGAGGGAGACCAGGCCGCTGAGGCTGCGGGCCGGCAGGCTCGAGCTGCCGGGGTCCGCCCCGGGGCGAGTCCGGCATTCCACAGGTGCCAGGTGGCCTCCTGGGTCGGCGGGTAGAAGGCCGCCTGGATGACCTCCCTCAGCTCAGCCTCCGCCTGGACGGCGCGGTCCGTGACCTCGCGCCGGGCGACGTGATCGAGTTCCTTGTCTTCGAGCAGCTCTTTCAGGGCGATGAGGTGCGTGGCGGAGTTGAGTACCACGTCGGGGTGGGTGGTTGTTCCGAGGATCACCGGCAGCGCCGAATTGACAGTGGGCAGCTGGTCTCGGGGCCGAGGTGGAAGACGAGGAGGCCGTCGGCCGGATCCTTCAGCTCGTCCGGCGCCTGGATTTCGCGGGTCTCTGGGCCGCTGACTGCGGTGAGGAACACCCGCATCATCCCGGTGACCTGACTGTGGCGGCCAGCGACCACGGCGCTGGGGAGGTGTGCGCCAAGGCGCTGGACGATGGAGGCATCGTCGAGGTGACTGATGATCTCCTTCAGGCGGGCGTCGATGTCGAAGTCTGTGCCCTGCCAGACACGATACTCACCGCTGAACTCCCGGTGGACGAGGAAGCCGCGGCGGACGAGGTCGGCGAGCTGCTCCTCAAGGCGGGCGAAAGCGCCCGCGTCGGTCAGATCGGTCGGGTCGTGGAGCGCGAGGTGGATCATCTCGCTGGTAGCGCTGAGCGCGCCGTCGGCGTCAATGAGGTTCAGAACGCCGATGGTCTTCAGCAGCGCCTGGTCGGCGTCGGGCAGTCCGTTGGCTTCCTTGATGCGCGCGTCGACTTCAATCCAGCGGCCAGCGTTGGAGGCCGCGAGCAGCGAGGTCCGGCCGGAGTTGAGGAAGTAGTCGTACAACTGTGGCAGCTGCACTGTGCTGGCGAGTTCGGCATCCGGCCGGGAGTGTGCGGCCAGCGAGTCGCGGACGGTGTTGGGCTCTCCGCTGTTGAGGAAGCCCGACAGGCTGCGGTCGTGCTGGCCGATTTGCGCCGCCAGGATCGGCGCAGCGATCGCCGTCAGTGGGTGCAACGGGTAGAGGCCGACGAAGTCGTCGCTGGCCAGCTCGGTAAGGACGTTCAGACCGTGGTTCTTCCACGCGAGGGCTGATGCCTGAGCCGAGGCGCGGATGAGGTCCTGGCCTCTGCGTCGACCGCAGAGTGGTCGAGACGCCGGCGCAGGAGCTGCAGGGAGTCGCCGTGGTGCGGGACGAACGTGACGTCCTCGAAGCGGCCCTGGATCTTTGCCCATTCGCGGATCTTGAGCTCACTGGACCGTGACGCGTAGTCCATGAACGACAGGTGCTGCAGGGTGACCAGGAAGACGGGCAGGCCGTTGGGCCCGGCGCTGTGCTCTGCGAGCTCCTGCAGGAGGAAGAGATCGTGCTCGGCACCGGAGAATTCGTTGTGTCCGGCAAGGTGCTCCAGAGTCTTACCGAACTCATCGATGATCAGCAGGAGCGGCTGCTGGTTGTCGATCAGGGCCTTGATAGCGGCCATGACCTGCTTCGTCTTCGGCCCGGTCGTCGTCGGGTCTTCGCAGGCCGCGAGTGCTGCGGCGACGTTCTTCGGGATGCGCTTGCCCCAGCGGCGCTTTGCCGCGGTCTCCAGCGCACGGGTCACAGTGGCGACCAGCGGTTCCCGCCGCGCGGTGGCCACGGCTCCGAAATCCGGTTCCCGTCCGCTCAGCCCGAGCCGTGGCGAGACGCTCGGCGAGGGCTGGGCTGGTGTCCGCAAGGATCCGGTGAGCCTCGTCGCGGCGGTCCTCGTCGCGGCCGAGAAGCGCGTCGATCAGGTTAGCCAGCGTGGACTTCCCGGAGCCGTAGGGTCCGGTGAAGGACCACGCGCGGGACGCCGCAGGTCGCCGACAGCGTTGGCGATGCGCTCCAGTACGTCAACTGCCTTCGCGCCGACATACGGTCCGTGCAGTTCGTCCTCGACGTCGCGTTCGAGGTTGGTCGAGCGCATCTGAGAGCCGACCAGTTCGATACCAGCCGGGAACTGAGGGGTACCTCGTCCTGCGGGGTGCGGGAGGTCCGCGTGGGAGCTGCGGTGGTCACGCGTTCTCCTGGGTCGTGAACTGCTGCTGGTGGTCCTGGGACTTGCGTTCGGCCTTCTCAGCCTTCTCGGCCTTCTCAGCCTCCTCTGCTTCGGCCAACTGCGGGTACTGCGCGCTCCATTCGTCCCGGGTGGGAAAGCCGGGGCGCCGGGTGACGTGGTCGTACTGCTCGTCGAGGATGTCCCAGGCGAGCGCCCTCGGATCGCTGGAGAACGACATGGTCCGCTGGCCGACAGCGTCCACCCTGTTGAGTTCCGGACGACCCACGGCGACCTTGTCCAGGGCGGCGACGATCTCAGGTTCCCGGACCCGGAAGGCCCGACCGGGCGCTCCGGGCTCGTTGGCAAGCCGCGCCAGAGAGATGGAGCCGGAACCCTGGGTGTCGCGGGCGGCGTAGTCGAGGCAGGCGTAGACCAGGACGTGGGCCGGGAGAGGTGCGCGTGCCAGTGGTGAACTGCCACTCCTGCTTGCCCCGGGTACCCACGGAGGTCAGCAAGTCCAGCTCGCGGAAAGGGCAGGCCAAGAGGTCTTCATAGGTGGCGCGGGAACCGCTCTGTTCGACAGGCGTGCGCGCGTACATCTTGGTCAGGCACTCAACGTCCCGGGTGATCGACGCCTCCACCGGTCCATCGCTGAAGGAGAAGTTGACATGCCGCGTCACAACCTGCGTCATATCAGCGACGGTGAAGCGAGAGAACGGAGCAAGGTGAAACGCTGTGTACCACGCGGGAGCCCAGCATTTGGCGCCCGGCCGCGACGACACGAGCCACCAGTGCAATAGCCACAGGCTGCCGGGTTCCTCAAGGTAGGGATCGGCGCCGTCCTTCTCGTCGAGCAGCCACCGCGCTTCCCAAGTCGGGGACGCGTACTGGGCCTTCGTCTTACCCGCCGGGTCGGCGTGCTCGCGGGTGAGCTTGAACGCCTTTGACCAGTACCGCATGGCATGGACCATGTTCTTACCCACGCCGAGCAGGACCGGAGCATCTTCGGCAAGGAAAGCAGCCGGATTGTCCTTGACCTGCATGTACGCCTTATGCAGCCAGCCAAAGCGGGGGCGAAGGTCTCATGGCGCGCGAAGCTGGAATGTGCGGCTTCCGCGAGCCTGCTGTCTGCCATACGAGGGCCTCTCAAAGCACGAAGAGATAAAGGGAAATGCTGAAGTCAGTGAGCAGCCGCGCTGGCTGTCGTTGCCATGGCGGCGCGCACCTGGTGGACCGCATGCACTACCGCCTCAGCGGCTGCGGCGGTCT
Organism: Streptomyces sp. M19; assembly: GCA_038070365.1. Classification (GTDB taxonomy): domain Bacteria; phylum Actinomycetota; class Actinomycetes; order Streptomycetales; family Streptomycetaceae; genus Streptomyces. The sequence goes on from JAMYWE010000001.1 coordinate 4,122,327, forward strand.
CGTCTGCGGTTGTGGCGTAGCCGAGGGAGAAGCGCACAGTGCACTCTGCTTCCTCCCGACTCAGCCCCATAGCGAGCAGGACATGGCTGGGAGTTGGGGCTCCCGAGGCGCAGGCGCTTCCATCGGATGCGGCTATGTGCGGCATAGCGGCCATGACTGCGTCAGCCGGGGCACCCGCAAAGGTGATGCTCGCCACACCGGGCAGGCGGAAAACTTGTTGCCCGTTGATACGACATCCGTCCAAAGCCGTGGTCAGCATGTGTTCGAGCTGATCGCGCAGTTGGGTCACGCGGGCGACGTCGTCGGCAAGGTCACGGCTGACGGCCGCAGCGGCAGCTCCGGCACCGGCGATCCCGGGCACGTTGAGGGTGCCGGCCCTCCACCCTTTCCTGCCCGCCACCGGTGATCAGCGGCCTGAACGGCAGCGGTGTGCCGCGTCGTACGAACAGTGCGCCAACGCCTTGGGGCCGCCGAACTTGTGGGCCGATAGGGACAGAAGATCGATGTCTACTTCGGAAAGGTCCAGGGCAGCCGGCCGATCATCTGTGTGGCGTCCGTGTGGACCAGTGCGCCTGCGGCATGCGCCGTCTTGACGATCGGCGTGAGGTCGGTGAGAACCCCGGTCTCATTATTGGCTGCCATCAGGAGACGAGACCGACGTCGCCCCGGCCGAGCTCTTCCTCCAGGACCACGGTTTCCACCAGGCCGTCCGCTCGCATCGGCAAGACGGTCAGTGATCCCGGCTCGTTTTGGGCCAGATCCGGGCTGTCTCCAGCACCGCAGGGTGCTCTGCACCACTCGTCACAATCCGGGCATCGCGGCGGTGAGCCGCGCGCAGCGCGAGATTGTTCGCTTCGGTTGCCCCGGACGTGAAGATGATCTCCCGGGCGAGCAGTTCAGCAGGTCAGCAAGGTGCCGGCGAGCGACCTCTACGCGATGGGCGGCGTCCCGGCCGGGGTGATGGACACTCGACGCGTTACCGACGGCCTGCAGGGCGTCCACAACGGCCGCCAACGCCTCGGGCCGAATTGGCGCCGTCGCGTTGTAGTCGAGATACGCCGAAACCGGCCCATCAGACTCATCCCTCATGCCCCACCTCGTCTCGCTCAACACCGCACACAATCTACTCCTGGTGGAACCCGAACGTGCGCACCGGGGCAGCACCAGGAGTGAGTCGCGATCGTAGCGATCGAGATCGGTCAGTCCGCGAAACCGACACTCAGTCCGGAGCGCAAACCGTAACTCGAACTAATGTTCCCTATCGCTTGGGTGCCTGCAACCGATATCGGGAAAGGGCATCGGCGCAGAGGCGGCACGGGATCCTCTAGGGGCCCACCGCACCTCATAAGCGTCCCTGAGCTGCGAATATCAATCGCTGAGATCCGAGTGTCAGTGCGTGGGTTTATGGTGATCGGGCACTGTAACTCTGGGGCGACTCAGAGTTGCGGGCAGCTCTGCATGCACAGAACTGAGGCGGGGCTCCGCAAGTTGACGGTCATTCAGACATTGGGGAAATCTCCCTGTTCCGCGGGGTGGTGAATCGATGACAGCGTGGTCGCCCGGCCTGTCCTTTCAAGCCGTGCTGGACAGCGCTCCCATGCCGTACATCCGCGAGCGACTCGGCAAGCACATGTGCGCTCTGCTCGACCTCATCGACGGCGGAAGCGCCGGCGATGAGCGGCTCCGAGCAGTCGCTGCCGTGGCGGTGGACGCCGAGAAGCTCGTGGCCAATCAGACGGACCGCGAGGAGCTGCTGCGGCTCCTGCCCGCCGACAAGCAGGCCGAGCTTGCCCAACGTCTTGGGCGGACGGCGCGGGCACCGATGCCCTGGTCTACATGGACGGTCTGAAGTGGGCGAGTGAGCAACAGCGGGAGCTGCTGGAGTTCTTCGGCTTCAGCGTCGACAGGGCGCCCGCGCTGCCCCGCTCTTTCGGCAAGACTCCGAACCCGAGTACGGGTTGTTCCCCACCAACGGCGCGCAGCCGCACGCGTGAAGGAGTTGCTGTACGACGGGCCTCGGCGGGTTGTCCTTCACCTGCCGACAGGTGTGGGCAAGACCCGCACCGGAATGAACCTGATTGCCGACCATCTGCGGCAGCACGAGCCCGCGCTCGTGGTCTGGCTGGCGCGTGGACAGGAACTGCTGGAGCAGGCGGCTGCGGAGTTCGAGCGCGCGTGGTCCAGCTCGGCGACCGTCCGATTGCGGTCGTCCGGATGTGGGGTGAGGCGCCCACCGATGTGGAGGCGCTGACGGACGGCCTTGTCATCCTGGGGCTGGAGAAGGCCGTCTCCGCGGACAAGAGCGATCCGGAGCTTCTCCGTAAACTAGCATCGCGCAGCACCCTCACAGTCTTCGACGAGGCTCATCAGATCATCGCGCCGACCTACCAGCGAGTGGTGGACGCCCTCACCATCCGCCCCGATGCCAGCTTGCTGGGCCTTACGGCCACCCCGGCCGGACCTGGGCGGACGTCACGCAAGATGAGCGACTGTCGGACTTCTTCGCCCGCCAGAAGGTCATGCTGCAGATCGACGGATACAGCAACCCAGTAAGCGCCCTCATCGAACAGGGCTACCTGGCCGAGCCCATCATGAAGACCGTCGCCTCCGAAGCCGGCCTGCATCTGTCCGCGCGCGATCAGCAGCTGCTCGCGAAGTCCTTCGACATCCCGTCGGACATCATCGCGTCGCTGGCCAGCGACGAGCAGTGGAACCTCAAGGTCGTCCAGACCGTGCTGGAGCTACTGGAACGCCAACACCGCAGGATCCTGGTATTCGCGGCCTCCGTTGACCATTGCCGCCTGATCGCCGCCGTCCTGTCGGCGCTCGGCCTCGATGCCGACTTCGTCACCGGCGAGTCCTCGCCCCGGCACCGCAACGATGCCATCAGACGCTTCAAGGGCTCCGGGCGACGCCCCATGATTCTGTGCAACTTCGGTGTCCTGACCACAGGCTTCGATGCCCCGGCGGCCAGTGCTGCCGTCATCGCCCGACCGACCAAGTCGCTGGTCCTGTACAGCCAGATGGTCGGCCGGGTCATCCGCGGCCCCAAGGCAGGCGGAACCGCCACCTGCGAGATCGTCACCGTCGTCGACCCGGAGCTTCCGGGTTCGGAGACGTGGCCGAGGCATTCACCAACTGGGAAGACGTATGGGAGACCGCGTGACCGGCGAGGGAAGCAAATACCGGATCGTCAGCCCTTCGCTGACCGTCAAGGCCATGCGCGACAGCGGCTACAAGAACACCGCCTACGCGCTCGCCGAGCTGATCGACAACAGCATCGACGCGAAAGCCACACTGGTACAGGTCTTCGCTTGTGAGAGCCCGGTGCAGGGCGCCACCCAGACGAGACACCGTGTGGACGCCATAGCTGTCCTCGACAACGGCAAGGGCATGGACGCCGAACTCCTGCGGCGCGCCCTGAAGTACGGCGACGGCCTCGGGGCGACCGCAACCGCATCGGACGCTTCGGCATGGGTCTGCCAAACTCCAGCATGTCCCAGTGCACCAAGGTTGAGGTCTGGTCCTGGACCAATGGGTCCCCGAACGCCATGTACACCTACCTCGATCTCGAGGAGATCAACGGCGGACTCGACGACGTCCCCTCCCGTGCACCGGCCCGTGCCGGAGTACTGGAGCGACCTCAGCGAAGCACCCCTGGGCACCACCGGCACGCTCGTGGTCTGGTCGGACCTTGACCGGGTCAAATGGCACGGCGCTGGCGCCACCTTGCGAAACACTGCCGAGCTGATTGGTCGTGTGTACCGGCACTACCTCCACGACGGCAGGGTGGAGATCAAGATGGCGCCGGTTCGCGAAGGGAAGGTACCCGAAGGGGACAACGGAGCATACTTCGCCGAGCCCAACGATCCCCTGTACCTCATGCACTCAACCGGGACGCCGGCGCCGTTCGGGAACAAGCCCATGTTCGAGCCCTTCGACATGGGCAACGAGAAGGAACCCGGGTCGCCTACTTCCCGATCACGGTCGACGGGACGAAGCACAGCGTGAAGGTGCGGGCATCCATCGCCCGGCCCGAGGCCCGCCGGGCCGACGTCGAAGGTCACCCGTGGCCCGACAATGCGAACCCCAACCGCGACGCCGGTTTCCACCCATGGGGTCAGCATGCTCGACGGAACATCGGGATTTCTCTTGTCCGGCAGGGGCGCGAACTCGACCTCGATTCGAAGTGGGCCATCGGGTACGACCCCGTCGAGCGCTGGTGGGGCATCGAGGTTGAATTCCTCCGGAGCTCGACGACATCTTCGGAGTCACCAACAACAAGCAGACCGCCACGGTCTTCTCGTCCTCGCCCACTTCGACTGGACGGCCGAGGCCGAGGGGACGAGACGCCCAAGGCTTTCAGGACCGCATCGCCGAATTCGGCGACCCGCGCCTGCCCTGATCGATCTCGCGCTCTACCTGGAGAAGAACCTCCTGCCCAAAATGCGGCGGAAGCTGAAGCAGCACACGCTGGGTAACCGGGGAGGCAAGAAGCGCCACGACGACGTCGTCACGTCCAAGGCCACGGATGCGGTGAAGCGCCGGCAGGAGGACGGTCACACTGGAACGACCGACCGCCTGGCAGAGGAAGCCACCGAGAACGACAAGCGCCAGGAGCAGTTCGCGGCGCTCACCGAGCGGCATCACCTCGACGAGGACACGGCCCAGTCCATGGTCGACGAGGCTCTGGAGAAAGACTGGCGTGTCCGCTGGATCTCCAGCCCGCAGGATTCCACGGCATTCTTCAACATCGACCTCATGGCCGGCATGCTGCAGGTGATCTTCAACACCGAACACCCCTGCACAGCGAGCTGATGACCGTCCTTGAAGACGTGCCCGAAGACGCGAGCGAGGCCGAACTCCGCCAACGCCTCGCCCGCGCCTCCGACACCTTCAAACTCCTCGTATTCTCCTGGGCCCGTATGGAGGACGAGATCCCCAACAAGCGGGACCGCGCCAGGATCTCGGACGCGCGGCGCGACTGGGGCCGCTACGCCCGCGACTTCATCGAAGACGGGAGCGATGACGAGTGACGCAGCCGGACCATGTCTGGCAGCAGATAGCCGACCTGATGAAGGGTGCCACCGCGCAAGTTATCCTCGTGGCGCCCTTCATCAAGAAGGCCGTCTTCGAGGAGACCCTCGCATCGGTGCCAGCCTCGGTGGAGAAGATCGAATGCGTCACGCGCTGGACTCCCGCGGAGGTAGCCGCCGGAGTCTCCGATCCCGAGATCATCGAGGCGGCGGAGCGGGACGAACGCGTGCAGATCACTCTCTGCCCGTCGCTGCATGCCAAGATCTACGTCGCCGACGACCGATGCCTGGTCGGATCCGCGAACCTGACCGGCAAGGCCACCGGCCGAGTCCCCAACGCCAACGTGGAGCTCTTGCTGGATGCGCCCGTCACCCATCCCGAAGTGCAGCGGGTTCTCAGTCTGATCGAGTCCCGCTCGACAGCGGCCACACCCGTGGTGGCCGCTCTGGTCCGGCAGCAAGCAGACCTCCTCAAGGAGGAACGCATCGCGCCCCGGCCGAGGGTGAACCCGCCCCTTTGGTACCCGGAGACGAGGCGCCCGGCGAACGTGTTTGCGCTCTACAGCGGGCGAACGCGATTCACCTCGCCGGTTGAGGCCGGCATCATCCAGGACCTTGCCCTGCTCGATGTCCCGGCAGGTTTGGCGGAGCACGACTTCAACTCGGCGGTCGAAGCTCGGCTGCACGCCATCCCAGAACTCCACAAGCTGCTCGTCGGCGAGCGCCTCAGCAACATCGAGCTCGAGAAGGCCATCGTGGAACGGACAGGAGACCCGGAAGACCAGGCCCGGAGGACGACGGAGACCCTCGCGGCCTGGTTGCAGCACTTCGGCCGCTATTACACCGAGGTGGGCTCGTGGGAGCTGCGGCCAGGACGGGAGCACACCTAAGATCTGCGTGCACGGCGTAGAGCGGCGGAGCAACTCCCCGCTCATCGCCACCCCACGGAGACGAAGGTGATGGGAAGGCCCCTCATGACACAGGTGTGGGTCCCGTTCCTGCTGGGCCATGCCGAAATCGCCTCCCTCTATCGAGTGGAGCGCCAAACATCGCAGAAATGGCGGACAGAGGGCGCCCTCGCCGCACCTGACCTGGTCGCGTCCGGCAACCCGTACTGGCTGCTGGCGACGGTAATGCGGCTCGACGGCGTCGGCGACCGCCACGTGGCGCAAGACCAGCTGACCTCCTATAGGACCAGCATCCCCGCGGCTACGACGTCCAGGACACGCAGGACCTGCCCGTCATCCTCGGTATCCAGGAGGTGGCCCGCGTCCTCGCCAGGGACGCGCAGGCGATCTCCCGATGGCGCAACCGACGACAGATCGCCGAGGCTGACCTGGCTCTCCGGCTCCCTCTCTGGCTCCTGGAGACCATCCTGGCCGACGCACACCAACGGCAGCGGACCATCGTCCCCGCCGAGGTTGCCAAGCTCCGCGCAGGACAGCGTGCCCCTCAGAAACCTCGCGGACGCAGACGTGGCACCCCACCGTGCCCCGCATCACGAACCGCTGCCCGCAGCACGGACGTTCACCGTTGCCAATCAGGCCGCCGCCGCCGAGTTCCTCTCATCCGTGCTGGCCCAGGGTTACTCCGTCGTCATTAAGCCTCAACACTAGCCTTGGGCTTTCACGAGGTGGGCTGTCCAAGGTTTGATCAGAAAATCGGGAGGCGCTCTCGACCTGTAACGATAGGACTCGCTGAGGGGTCCTGTTGACTGCGAGACAAAAGCACTCCCCAGGCGAAGAAGTCTATCGGGCCGTACCCGCATTCCCGTGTCGAGGTAGGCGGCCGCGAGGTGGCTTCCTAACAGCTCTCTTCCCAAGTCGCCCCGTCGATCAACCTGGCGCTGCTCCACCGCTACGGCATTAACTGCGCCTACCGCGCTGGTGCACTTCGACCGCGCCGCCGCACCTGCGCAAATACACGCCAGCATGATGCTGCTCTGGCAGCGCAAACAGGACTGAGCCCACACGAACCCGTGGCGGTGGCCGTACCCGTTCCGGCCGGGTCCGCCGCAAGATGGCGAAGTCAGACTGGAATACTAGCGGGGTCAGAGCCAGGCAACGGATCTGCACAGAAATCCATGGCCTACCGATGGGCACCGCTTTAGGGGGCGATCCGCCGCCTTCTTCAATCCCTGTTTCCGGCTCCCTTGTACAATATCGTTGAAGCGGCGTAGAACGTCCGGATTTTTGCGAAGCCGATCTTCAATCTCCACCCTCCCCACCAGTTAATGTAATAGTCGCCGCGTCCTCCGATTTGATCCAACAGATCGGTTACCGAGGATGAGAGTTGCGTAGACACCGCCAAGAAATACCCGTTAGCCCTAGACATATAAAGGGTGTCTAGTACACCTTGGTCAAGGTCTCGCCGTCCAACGCTCCTCTTTCGCACCTTGCACTGCACTACGACTTTTCGCACACGCGCAGGTGTGGAGTCATTTTAACATGCTCACTGGGCAATAGTGGAGTAACCCATTCTGCGATCAGGTCACGACCGCCGTCCCGCTCGCGCGTAGGGGCAACCTGATATACGCGGTTTACTCCAGCCTCCTCCAGCAGCAAAGCGTGTACAAGCTGCTCAAATCGATCGTCTGGGATTGCTTCAACCCACTCGAATCCGCCCGGTGGTGCGAGAAGTGCAGATTCCGCCTTATTACGCTGCAGAATTCGCAATCTCTCCTCTTTAAATAGGCGGAAGCTGCAGTTAGTAGCCATGGAGATGATCCATGGTTCCGAAAGGGCGATCAGGTTATTCTCTACAGGGATTAGATCGACCTCGGTCGAGCCAGTGATCCCAGCCTTCGCATTAAGCGATTTGACAAGTCGATCTAGGTGCTGAATGGTCGGGGCGCCAACATAGTTGCCCAGGGGCCGTCAATGAAGAGCGAGCCCGTCACTCCTTGGAGTATCGTTCGCGGGCTTCCGTCATTTTATGTAAGGCGTGAAATAGCGGCCTGCACGAAACGACGGAGATGTTGCCGTCCGCTGTTCGGTAGAAGCGCCAGTCCGTCGATTTTCGCTGCGTCCACAGATCGGTGCTGAAGTCACCGCAGCTCCCGAGGGCTTCGCTTACAGCATGGGCCCAATTGAGAATCCCATAACCCTGCATGTCGCAATCATTTACCGGCTCCTCTGCATGCCAGAAAGGAATCCAACTGTGAGCCATAACCTCCATTTGCCGATAGGCTGAAAATATTCCGACCAGCGCCCTCTTTGCCTCCTTTTCTTTATGGAAGATCGAGCCATGAGCGTCGCCGAACGCAAGGTATCTCGCATACAGCTCGCCGGGGATCATAGAGAATTCGTTTGGGATGTCCAATATCTGGCAGGAGGCAAATCCCATTGCCTGAAAGAAGGCAGTACACAGTAGCGAAAAGCTGTCGTTTAGGTCGGTTCGTTCTCCTGCCCAGTCTGCGGAACGCGTGCGGAAGTAGGCGTACGTGAAGATGCTGTTGTTGGGGCCATCGTCGTCAATCAATATTCCGAGAGGCGAGCAAGATGTGTCTACTCTGTATCCGCCGCCTCTGCGCTCGTGGAATTGAAGGCCGAAGTGCTCAGCGAGCATTGCAATCGATTCCCGCACAGAAGCTCCCTCAAAGCATCGCAAGTTCAGCCGTAGAGGCGGTCGTCGTCCGACATGCCCCAGGCTGCGTCTACTCAACCCCACTGACATGCATGGCTGTTACCGGTAGTTCGTTAAACCCGGCGGTAGCGTGGGTTGACGACGGGGCCGGTTGGTCGTAGGGCCGTAGTGAGAGTCAACTGCCGTCCTGGGGCCGAGATGACTTCCCGCCGTCCGTGTCCGCCCGCGCCGGGCCATTGGAGGAGTACGCGGCCCCGTTCGATGACCTCTTCGTCAGCCTGGCTCAGCGGCGGGGATTTCGTAAGTATCTGACCCGGCTGCTGGCGCCACGGGACCGGAACAGGACAATCACGTGTCTGGCCGGGGCGGAGCCGGTAGTCGGTGCCGGCGGCGCGGTAGTGCAGCGGCTGCAGCTCTTCCTGTCCGAAGCTGCCTGGGACGCAGACCGGGTCAACGGCCGGCGGCTTGAGTTACTGCGGATGCAGCAGGCGACCGCGCCGCACGCTGGCGGGGTGATCGTCATCAACGACTCCGGGGACCGCAAGGACGGCACGGCCACCGCACGTGGGACGGCAGTGGCTGGGCCGGTTGGGCAAGACCGACAACGGCATCGTCACGGTGACCACGGTGTGGGCCGACGGGCAGATTTACTATCCGCTGCACGCGCAGCCGTACACCCGTCCATCACTTCCCCGCGGCCGGGCGATCCCGGCTTCCGCACCAAGCCGCAGATCTCCGCCGCCCTCGAGGTGCGCGGCAAGGAAGCGGGCTTCACCTGCCGGGCCGTGGTGGCCGACTGCGCCTACTCCACCAGCGACGACTGGTATCTCGCCCTGCGCGACGCCGGATTGCCCTACGTCGTCGCGCTCAAGCCACCCCAGCCCCAACCCGTTGCTGCGCTGAAGGCGCCTCCCGTCACCCCTCCGATTCGGTTGAGGTCGGGCGGAGTCGCCATCACGAAAGTCCGGCCACGACTCGAAGGACCCGGAGAACCCGACCACCGCCGAGCCCTGCCATGCCCACTGGCAGGCCAGCAACCGGAATCACCACTCCTACGCGATCAGCCCAGCCCCGCCACCCGAGGCGAAACGGCAGGGCTAGGGCGCCGTTCATGACACGCGATCGCCAACACTCACCGACGGCCATTGCAGTTGTTCGCTACCAGCTATGAGAGAAACACTTGATATCACTGACCTACATCCGTACTGTCTCTCACATGTCGATCTTGCAGCAGGCCACCGGAGCCCATCACGCCGATCCCACCGACTCCATCCTCGAACTACTGCCGGCAAGCCGAACCGCCGCCCCATGAAGGTTGTTTCCTACGGGGCGGTGTCCAGAGCACAGCCCTGCTCGTGCTGGCCGCTCAGCGAGAGATCGACTTCCGCACCTTCCTGTTCGCCAACGTCGGGGACGACAGCGAGCATCCGGCGACCCTCGCGTATGTGCGTGAGATCGCCATTCCGTACGCCGCGCGCGCAGGGCTGGATGTCCACGAGCTCAAGCGACGCCGACGCGACGGGGCCACGGAGACGCTCATGCAGCGGCTGAACCGGCCGGACACTCGGTCTATCCCCATTCCGGTCCGTATGGCCAACGGCGCTCCTGGCCGCCGCAACTGCACCGCAGACTTCAAGATCAAGGTGGTCGGGCGGTGGCTTCGGGAGCATGGCGCCACCGCGAAGGCACCGGCGGCGGTCGGCATCGGTATTTCGCTCGACGAAATCCATCGTGCCAACCGTCGGCGGAGGGAAGCCCACGAGGTCATCGAGTACCCCTCCTCGACCTCGGGCTGCGCCGAGACGACTGCGAGCGCGTCATCACCGAGGCCGGCCTGCCAGTACCGCCCAAGAGCTCCTGCTTCTTCTGCCCTTCCGTACCGTCGACGCCTGGCGTCACCAGCGCAGGCACGAGCCCGAGCTGTTCGCTCGGTCGGTCCGGCTCGAGGAGACAATCAACCGCCGACGGGCCGCGCTCGGCCGGGATGACGTCTATCTCACGAGGTACGGCATCCCGCTCACACAGGCCATCCCCGATGAGAGCCCGGGGAAGGTGACGTCGATGAGGATGAGGGAGCGTGTGACTCCGGCTGGTGCATGACCTGATACCTGCCGAGCAGGCCACGATGGGTGGGGCCCGAAGCCATGGCTTTGGGCCCCACCCATCGTTGCCCCGGATGCCGACGTGGCCGCCATAGGGCACTGCAGGTGCCGGAATCAGAGCTCGGGCGGCTCGCCGGGCTGGAGGTGGAGGACGGCGAGGTATTCGCCGTAGGGCATTTCTTCGTCCACCCATCGGCTGCCGCCTGCGGAGTCGGGAATCCACATGCCGTCGAGAAGGTACTTGTCGTCGAAGACGGCGACGCGGTCTTCCTTCACCTCTGCCGCCATCAGCAGCTGCATCCCAGCAGCAGCACCGTGGAGGCTTCCTTGACCGCGCAGACCTCGGTGTGCCCCGTGGGAAAGACCTTCCCGTCCGCGTCGCTGCCCGGCTCGGGGATGGGCGCATGGCCCCGGACCGCCATCTCGTGCAGGGCAATCGCCTGAGTCACCGCTGCCGCCACCGGCGTGCCAGCGCCCGGCACGCCGTCCGGGGCATGCGTCCACAGATGGTTGGCGACTGCATGCGAGTGCACAGGCCATGTGTCGGGTGTTGTTGCAGCCGCTGCTCAGCGGCCTCGACGACTAGCCCAGGCTCCGCGGTGTCCGGGTACAGCAGCCGGACGAATCCTTCGAGTGCTGCGCGAAGGTAGCCGAGACGGACCTGGTGCTGCTGCCACTCCTCCATCATCTCGGTCCAGACGGCGTCGAAGTCTAGGCCCGCTGAGCACATACCGCCGTCGTCGTAGGACATGTCGAACGTCACCGTGCGCAGGCCCTGGGCGAGGCGCAGCCACTTGTAGGCCGTGTCCCAGCAATTTTGCGCCCGGGGCTCCTGTGAGGGCGGAGGCATGCTCCACCCAGTCAGTGAGTTCACGGACATGGTCCTCGGGCTCGGACAGCGCGAGGGTGGACAGCGTTCGGTATGAGGGCAGGCAGGAGCCCTCCATCCGGGTGGTGGTCATGGATGGAGCGTGGCACACCGCACTGACAATCACTGCGGTGCCGAGAGCCGGAGCGAGGCTCAGGTGCTGGTGGTGCGCCGTACGAGCCTGTGGCCTCGCAACTCCCGCTCGCAGCGAACGAGTTCGCGCTCCCATCCCTCTTCTGTGCCGATCAGGTGCGGGCTCTCGTAAAGACCGGCGCGGACCTCGGCGTCCGTGAGCCTCCGGTACTTGGGTGCGTCGGGATCATCCTCGGCAAGGAACTCGTGCTTGCGGTGCAGCAGGGGACGGTTGGTGGAGTCCGCGTACGAGGTGAAGGAGGACTTGAGGGTCTTCAGGTCGACGGCATACGAGGCCGCGATTCGCGGGTGGGGATCCGCGTCGAACTCGGGATAGTCGAGCCAACTGACCCCGCGGCCTTGATGGCGGAGCTTGACGACGGACCACTCGCCAGGACGGCCGGCAGCAATGCTCGCGCACTGCTCGTACAGGCGCAGCACGGCCGGGATCCGATGGAGTGCGCGGCGGTGAACGTACAGGGCGGTCGCGGTGAACTTGCCGGCGATCGATCCGTTCATCGCCCGGCGGACGTAGGCGTCGTCGCGCAGTTTGAACAGCAGCCGATCCGCTCGGTGACACGCCTCGGTGTACGACGGGAAGAAGGCACGGATATCCAGTTGAACCGGCAGGGGCAGACTGCTCACCGGGCCCCGGCCGTGAAACAGCTCCAGCGCGAGGAACTGCAGTGTGTCGAGGGCTCCGCGCTCGGCGCTTCGTTCTACCTTCGCGGGGTCGGCTTCCTGCTCGGCAAGGCGCTTGAGTTCAGCGGGGCGCAGATGGCCAAGGAGGCTGATGGTGGGCTGCGGCATTTCCTCCAGCTGAGGCATCCTGCCGCGCTGTTCGAGATGATCGACGACCGAGGTAATCGCCGAGGCGGTGTCCTCGGACGCCAGCCACCCCGTCAGGAGCGACCTGTCGGGCGAGGTAACTCAGGCGGGCCGCATCGTCCTTGAACGCGTAAACGATGCCGGGCGCAGCCGACACGCAGCGGACACCGGTGGCCTCCTCGACGTAGTCGCGAAGCTCGCCAGCGGCGTAGAGGCGCTGGAAGGTGCAGCGCTGCGTGAGAATGCCGTCGCCGTACTCCGCGCCTTTGATCTGGTTGCGCTCCCACCTCAACCTCGCGGACACGACCAGCACCGATTTAGCGAGGTCCCAGGCCCGAAGGAGCGTCTCGCGTCGTTCGGCGGGATTCTCAATCACGTTCAGGACATAGGTGAGAAGGACCACCTCGGCCGGCTCACGCCGCCCGTTAGGAAAGTGCACCGGGTCCCAGCCCACAGCATCGAGGCCGAGGTGCAGCAATGCCCGTACATCGCCGCCACGTCCACACCCGTAATCGAGTACCCCGTGTCTTGTTCCAGCTGAAGGTCGCCAACGGCACGACGAGCGGGGAGCGACAGGCCGACACGACCGATGGCGGTGTTATGTCTCTGACTGGTCCAGAGCTGCTGGGTCATCAGTGTTCCCTGATTCACGGATAGGCCAGCGGGCGACAGCTCCGAACATTACGTGACACTCGCTCCAGCGGTCCGGCTTACAGGCGAGGCGCGTGCCAAGACTGATCTCATGCCACACGGTTCGGGGCACCGCCGTCGACCACACCACCGGCATAGCCTTGGTATCTAAGCGACGCGTCCGAGTGATGACTCCCCTTGGGAGCCAACTGGGAGCCGGATCCCTCCGGGAACCCTCGCAGACTGTCCGAGACCACCGCACGCCAACGTCCTGAACAGGCAAAACAGCAACACAGCCGGTGCCACTCCCACCCGAACCTCATTCGGGACGAAGAGGTCGTGGGTTCAAATCCCGCCACCCCGACTGAAGGAACACAGGTCAGGCCCGGTGCTGAGAGATCAGCACCGGGCCTGATGCGTTGTGGGGCCTTTGGGGAACCGTTCGGGGCAGCCGCCGCTGATATGGGATCCGGTGCTTGCCGAGGAGCACGTCGCGCGCAGCAGCGGGGGCTGCCTGTCGCGGCACGGGGCCCTTCGCGCTGGCGCGTGTCGCGTCGGCGGAGGCCGTGATCGTTGGGCGGGGTGGGGCGGGCTTAGTGGTGGGGACGTACTCGTACGGTCAGGCCGCCCTTGTCCGGATTGGCTGAGGCGTCCACTGTCCAGCCGTGGACCTGGGCGATGGCGGCCACGATGGAGAGGCCTAGGCCCGCGCCCGCGCCGGGGTGTGTTCGCGTTCCTTCAGGCGGCGGAAGGGTTCGAAGAGGTGCGGGACCGCTTCCGGCGGGACGTGCGGGCCGGTGTTGCTGACGGACAGGCCCGTGGGGCCGATGTCGATCGTGACGGTGCCGCCGGGTTCGTTGTGGCGCAGGGCGTTGGCCGTGAGGTTGCGTACCAGGTGGGTCAGGAGCACCGGATCGCCCTGGACGGGGCACGGTTCGACGTGTGACTCGACGGTCACCGACTGGCGGTCGGCCTCGTCGGCGAGGTTCGCCACGACGTCGGTGACGGTCTGGTCGAGGTCGACCGGTTCGGCGCGTTCCAGTCCCTGGCCCGCGGTGGCGAGCAGCAGCAGGCCCTCGATGAGGTGCGCGCTGTCGTCGGCCAGGGAGATCAACTTGTCGCGGACCCGTGCCACCTTGGCCGGGTCGGGGTCGGCGAGTCCGATCTCGGCCGCCGCGCGCTGTACGGCGAGGGTGCGCAGCTCGTGTGCGGCGTTGGCGGCGAACCTCGCTTGCGCGGTGACGAGTTGCTCCATGCGGCTGAGCATGTCGTCGAAGGTGTCGGCGAGTTGCTTGAGTTCGCCGGGCGGTGCGTCGAGGTCGATGCGTTCGTGGAGGTTCTCGCCGGAAAGTCGGCGGGCGGTGGCGGTGATCACGCCCACGGGGCGCAGGACGCGGCCTGCCATCCACCAGGCGAGGGCCACGGAGAGGACGGCGAAGGCGGCGAGGGTCAGCAGGGAGACGGTGAGGAGGCGGCCGAGTGCGGCGTTCGCGGCCTGGCTGACAAGTTGGGAAGGCTCCGTGAGGACCGGGCCGTTCGGCAAGTTCGCGGGGATCCGGGCTCGGCGTGCACGGGACTGCCCGGCCTGAACCCGCCCGAGCCGGTGGAGTTGACGGTCACGGAGTGGCTGATCTGCTGGTCGAGGCCGTGGCGTACGACGAGGTAGACAGCGCCGATCAGTACCGTTCCGGCGAGGGTGAGGAGGGCCGCGTACAGCACGGTGAGCCTGGCCCGCTCACCCATCGCGCGGCGGCGTACGGGCTCGGCTCTCCGACGCACAGGTCCGGCGGTCCCGCCGCCGGTCACTCGTCCGTCCCGTCGGTGATGCGGTAGCCCGCACCCGGGACCGTCGCCACGACGGGCGGCTCGCCGAGCTTGGTGCGCAGTTTGCTGACGGTGACCCGGACCGCGTTCGTGTGGTAGCTGATGTCCTCCTGCCACACCTGCTCGATCAGGTCCTCGACGCTGACCACCCCGCCGTCGGCACGCATCAGGCTCTCCAGGACGGCGAACTCTTTTCGCGTCAGGGCAAGTTGCCGACCTTCGCGGAGCGCGAGGCGCTTTCCCGTGTCCACGGTGAGGCCCGCCCGCCGCAGGACCGGCGGCAGCGCGGGCTGCGCGCGTCGGCCGAGCGCGAGGACCCGGGCGAGCAGTTCGTCGTACGCGAAGGGCTTGGTGAGGTAGTCGTCGGCGCCCAGCCCGAGGCCCTCGACACGGTCGCGTACCGCTGAGGAGGCGGTCAGCATCAGGACCCGGGTGAGCAGCCCTGCCCGACCACCCGGCGGCATACGTCGTCGCCGTGCAGGCCGGGCACGTCACGGTCGAGTACGAGCACGTCGTACGCCCCGAACCGCAGCTTCCGCAGGGCCTCCAGCCCGTCGGTCGCCACGTCCACGGCGAGCGCGTCGCGGCGCAGCCCTCGGCGATCATCTCGGCGAGGAACTCCTCGTCTTCCACCACCAGTACACGCATGCCTCTCTGTGTAGCTCAAAGGCACCTTTCGTTTCTGTTAACCCCCAGGTGCGCCAGGGCGGGCCGGCGCCGCTTCAGGGGCGAGGCGAGCCAGCGCGGCGGGCCGAGGCGGGCCAGCGTGGCGGGCCGACGCGGCGCGCTGTTAAGAAACGAAAGCTCCATCCGGCCACGCTCCTCGCGACATCGCACCGCACCACCGTCTCGACGAGGGATCTTCATGAAGGCCATGACGCATCGCGCCCGGGGACCGCTGACAGTCGCGTGCCTCGCCGGGCTCGTCCTGTTCACCGCCGCCTGCTCCGGATCCGGGGCGGCTCCTCGGACGAATCGGCGGGTAAGGGCAACGGCAACGCCGCCGCGGCGAAGTTCACCCAGTGCCTGCGCGACCACGACGTCACGCCCGGCAAGGACCCCGACGGCGACGGCAACTCCATCCCGCAGGATCTGATCGCGCCCGGTCAGGACCAGAAGAAGGTCGACGCGGCGCTCAAAGCCTGCAACAAGGGTGACAGCCAGGTGTTCGAGCGGCACGAGCAGAACGCCGACGGGCAGCTCAAGTTCGCCCAGTGCATGCGGAAAGAAGACATGCCGTATCCCGACCCGGACCCGGACAAGCCGGGAAAGCCGGTATGGCCGCCGAAGGGCGGGAGGCGGAGTTCGACCAGGCCGCGAAGAAGTGCTCGAAGTTCGTCCTCCCTGACGGGCAGGGTCAGGGACAGGGGTAGGCAGCCGAGGACACGCGACAGACCCCGGCTCGTTTCCGGTGTGGCCTGGTGCTTTCCCGGGGCCGGGGCCGCAGGGGCGGAACCGGGGCCGAAGCCGGGGCCGGGGCCGGGGCGGGGAGCCGGGGGCGGTGGTGGAGGGCGGCGGTCAGTCCTTCTTGTCGCCGAGGTTCTCCACGTAGTCCTGCGCCTTGTCGACCGCCGTGTCGATCTTGTCGCTGTGCTTGCCGCCGGTCTTGTCGTCGATGAAGTCGCCCGCCTTCTCCAGGCCGTCGACGATCTTGTCGCCGTGCTCTTCGGCGAGTTCCTCGGCCTTTTCCTTGAGGTTCTTCAGGTTGTCGAACATGCGGAGCCCCTCTGTTGTGCGCAACGCCTGGTCAGGGCAGCGATTCTATGCGGCGCCGGAGGGCGAACCGGGTGCGGTGGGCCGGGTCAGCGGAGGCACGGGGAGCATGTGGGCGCGGGTGTGGCGGGTCCTCGTGCAACGGTGCGCGGGTTGCGCCCAATCCGTCGGCGGTCCGGGAGTTGTCGTACGCGGGCGGCCGGGGCTGGGTGGGTAGGCTGCGGACGCACGGGCGTCGGCGAGAGGACTTGCAGGTCATGGGGCGTCAACAGTGGTGGGGACGGGGCGCGGTGGCGCTGGCCGTGCTCGCGGTGGCCGGGGTGGCGGGTGTTCGGCCGCCGACGACACGGCGTCCGACGGCGGAAGGACGCGAAGCCGTCGACTTCGAGCAGCACGGCAGAGGGCGGCACGTCGGAGGGCGGCTCGGCATCGGAGAGCGGCACGCCGGAGGGCGGCTCGGCGTCGGACGACGGACGTTGCCCGGGTGCCGGACGCGGCCGAGGCGCGTACGGAACTTGCCAAACTGAAGGTGGCGGCGCACGGTTCGATGTCCGGCTACAGCCGGGACAAGTTCCCGCACTGGGCCTCGCAGGGCCACAACTGCGACACCCGCGAGAAGGTCCTGGAGCGCGGCGGTACGGATGTGAAGCAGGACGAGGAGTGCCGGGCGGTGTCCGGACGGTGGGTGAGCGTGTACGACGACAAGTCGTTCACGGACGCCGCCGACCTCGACATCGACCACACGGTCCCGCTCGCCAACGCCTGGCGTTCGGGGCCAAGTCCTGGACCCAGGAGGAGCGGAAAGCTTTCGCCAACGATCTGACGCATCCGCAGCTCCTCGCGGTGTCCGCCTCCACCAACCGGTCCAAGGGCGACCAGGGGCCGGATGAGTGGCAGCCGCCGTCGAAGACGTACTGGTGCACGTACGCACGGTCCTGGACCTCGGTGAAGGCGACGTACGAACTGTCCGTGACCGAGGCGGAAAGGGCATGTTGACCAAGATGCTGGGCACTTGCTCCTCATGACCGGCAAGGACAGTACGTACAGCGACGGTGGCGTGGGCGGCGCGGAGGCGCGGCTGGTCGGCGCGGTGAAGGCGGGCCCCGGCGGGCGATGACCGACGACGTCGGCGTCATCACCGGGGACCTCACCGTTGCCACCGCCCTCCTGCCCGACGGACGGGCCGCCGTCACCGTGCAGTACACCGACGCCGACGAGTGGTACACCCTCACCGGCAGCCCGGTTCCCGTGCCGTCCGGCGGGTTGGCCGCGCTCCAGGCCGAGGTGCTGAGTCGCGTACAGGCGGGTGGCGGCGCGGTGGCTCCCGGCTGACGTTGGTACACGGCTGACGTCGTTGCCCGGCTGACGTCGGCTCCCGGCTGACGTCGGCGCCCGGCTGACGTCGGTACACGGCTGACGCGGTGGCACCCGGCCTGAACGGATACCGGGCGGCGGGGCAGCGGTGGGCCCTCAGCCCAGGTCGCGTGAGGTGAGCACCCGCACACCACGGGGTTGTCCGCGTCCCCACACCCGGCGGTGCCCGCCGCGAGGACACCCGCGTACCGGGGACCGCCGCGATCCCGAGCACCGTGCTCATCTCGCTCTTCGACGTGACGTCGGCGGGGAGTTCCTCGGTGGACCAGGAGGTGTCGTCCCACCGGGCGTCCCACCGGGAGAGCACGGCGTGCGGGCGGCGCCCGACCAGCCGCTGACCCACGGTCGCCCGGCCCCGTCCACACCGGCGGCGTTCACCTCGTCCACGGGGAGGCCGCCGGGCAGCGCCTGCCAGTCGTCGCCGTCCCAGCGGACGGCCAGCGTCGCGTCGGGCACCTCCGCGTCGTTGGACTTGCCGAAGACGTAGACCGTGCCGGGGGCGGTGGCCACCGCGTGGTTGGCGATCCAGCCGCTCGCGTGCTCGGCGGGGACCGGGACCTCGCGTACGGTCCAGTCCGCGCCGTCCCAGTGATAGAGCGCAGGGTGGTCGCGGCGCCCTTGACCGCGTCGGCGGTCACCCAGACGTCGTCCGGGCCGGTGCCGGTGATGTCCCAGGGCTGGACCTCGCCGTCGTTCGGGGCCTCGGGCAGGGTGATCCGCTGCCAGTCGGCACCGTCCCAGCGCTCCAGCGCGTACGTCTGCTCGTTCGTCGACGGGTTCCACTGGAAGTCCGTCAGCCACACGTTCTCCGGGCCGAAGGCGTCGAGGTCGCCGACGAAGCTCAGCCAGCCCTCGGGCGCCGCGTCGCGCTCGACCTTCGACCACTTCTCGCCGTCCCAGTGCTGGACCAGGACGGGCAGACCCGCCGGTTCGTCGGCCCCGGACTCGGCGTAAACGCCCGCCGCCCAGGCGTCGTCGGGGCCGTCGCGGCGACCTTCTCGAACTGCGCGGGGTGTCGCCGGTGGCGGCGGGGCCACGTCCGTCCACCGCGTGCCGTCCCAGTGGGTCAGCGCGGGGCGGGCGCGCCCTCGTCGTTCAGCGTGCGGCCCGCCGCCCACGCGTCGGAGGCGCCGGTCGCGGCGATGTCCCAGTACTCCTCCGACTCCGTGTCGCTCAACGGGACGTCCAGCTTCCACTGGGACGCGGCGGTACGGGGGCGGGGCGGATCCGGTCGCTGGGACGGGTCCGGATCCCGTCGCCGGGACGGGTCCGGATCCCGTCGCCGGGGCGGGGCGGATCCGGTCGCCGGGCGGGGCCGGATCCCGTCGCCGGGGCGGGGCGGACGCGGTCGCCGGGACGAGGGCGGACGCGGTCGCCGGGACGGGGGCAGTGCCGGACGCGGTCGCCGGGGCGGCGGTGGCCTGGCCGCCCAGCGAGGCGAGTACGAGTCCGCACGCCGCGATCACGGCGCCCGTCCACGTCCTTGTGGCCTTCATGCTGCTCCTGTTCCTCGTGCTCGGTCGGGTGGTGCGTCGTTTATCGAGAAGTCGTTCATCGAGAAGTAGCCCGGAGAAGAGGGCGGTTCTGGCGGGCCGGAGCGGGTCACGGCGTCGGGTGGGTCTGCCGCCGCGCGTTCTCGGGCACGGTGAGCTGGGTGTCCGTCCACGTGGCCCGTACGGTCGCCGTCCAGTTCACCGGCGTACCGGCCGTGAGCCCCGCCTCCGCCGCCTCCGCCGAGGGCTTCACCAGCGTCTGCTGGTCGGTCAGCAGGGCGCCCGTGTCGGGATCCACGATCAGCTGGGACTCGACGGTGCCGTAACCGGGCTGGTCACCGGGGTTGGGCAGGGCGAAGCCGAGGCCCCGGCGGCCCAGCGGGTCGGCGACCTCGCCCAGCGCGCGGATGCCCGGCAGGTCCGCGATGACGCGGTACGCGGCGGCCCGTACGCGCGCGGTGACCGGCATGGTGATCAGCCCCGCGGCCTGCTGCCACAGCCATTCCGTTCGGTCGGAGGTCTCGCCGTCGCCGTCCTCCGCGTACCGCTTCTCCAGCAGGTCGCGCAGCGCGGCGGGTCGCCGGGGAGCGCGCGCAGGTCGGCGTAGGTGACGTTGCGGGCGCCGAGGGCGGCGATCTCGTCGCCCTGGTTGATCCGGTCCACGGTCGGCGGCCCGCCCGGCCCGATCCGCACCCCAACTTGCCGCCGTGGCCGGACTCGATGGTCAGTTCCTTCGGCGAACCTGCCGCCCGCCAGCGCGACATGTCGCGCCCGGTGACCGGTGCGGTGGTGTCGTCGATGCCCATGACCAGCAGGCTCTCGGAGCCGGAACGCACGCCCACCGACTGCTCCTGCCGGGCGGAGTTGCTGACGGCGAAGCGCTTGCCTGGCTCGCCGACCACGGTCAGTACGCCGGTCCGCGTGGTCACCTCCCAGTACGCGCCCTCGTCGGCCGAACGGTCCACCGCGCTCGCCACGTTGAGCAGCGCGAGCCGACCGTCGCGCGGTCCGGCGTCGGTGGTGGTGTGCGGGGCGGCGGGCGACGCCGCCGCCCGCCGCTCCCTGCGGCGCGTCCCGCGGCAGCGTCGTGACGAGGACGGCCGCCGCGGCGGTGGCGGCGACGGGCAGGGCCCAGCGCCAGGGGCGCGACGGTACGGGAAGCGCCTGGCGCGGGGCCGTACGGGAGCGGTCTCC
Source organism: Streptomyces sp. M19 (assembly GCA_038070365.1). GTDB lineage: Bacteria > Actinomycetota > Actinomycetes > Streptomycetales > Streptomycetaceae > Streptomyces. The sequence goes on from JAMYWE010000001.1 coordinate 4,143,106, forward strand.
GGCCGTACGGACGCGGGGTCCGGACGAGTCCGGTCTCCGGCCGTACGGACGCGGCGTCCGGGACAGGTACGGAATCCGGCCGTACGGACGCGGGGTCCGGACAAGTACGGAACCCGGCCGTACGGACACGGCGTCGGCCGCCGATCGCTCGGCCGCCGCGTCCCGGGGCTCGCCAGGATGGCGGCCAGGTCACGCCGCTGGCGCTCGGAGCCCGCCAGCCGTGCCGGGTCGAACTCGGGGGCCTGGCGTCGGCCAGGGTCCTCATGGCGTCGGGCCGCTTGCGTCCCATGGTCAGTGCTCCTTCGCTGTCACTGTCGGCCGGCCGACGCGGGAGACACGCCCGCGTCCGTCCTCGGAGGCGGGGCCGCGCTGTCCAGGGCTCGTTCCAGGCGCCGTCTGGCCCGGTGCAGCCGGACCGAGAACGTGGCCGTGGAACAGCCGAGGACCCGTGCGGCCTGGCGCGGGCCGAGGCCGTGCCAGGCCACGAGCGTCAGCAACTCGCGGTCGGTGTCGGACAGTCCGGCGAGCGCCTGGAGCGCGACCGTGCGCTCGGTCACGTCGGCGGCGACGTCACCGACCTCGTCCCCGTCGACCCCGATCCGCCGGGCCTCCTCGACCGCCAGGCCGTACTGCCTGCCGTCCCTGCGCCGCAGCTCGCGGATCAGGTTGCGGGCCACACCGAACAGCCAGGGGAGCGGGCGGCGGGAATGTCCCGGTGCGCCGCCAGGCGATGGTGAAGGTATCGCTCACGATGTCCTCGCCGACCTGCCTGCCGACCAGGCTGGAGGCGTAGGCGAGCACGCGCGGATAGCACTCCTCGTACAGCTCCCGGAAGCGTTCGGCGTCGGTCACGCACCGTCTCCTCGTCTCGGCTCTCTCACCGGGAAATGGCCGGGGACGGTGATTTCTTACAGGCGAGGGTCAGAAGTTTTCCCGAGCGGATACGACAGGTACGGGCGGGTCCGGCAGGCACGGGCGGGTACGGCGTGAGGACGCGCCCGTCAACGCCCCGCGCCGTACGGCGGTTGACGCCTTGGCCGCCATGGCGTCCTCCGCTGCCGCCGCCACGTCGTAGGCCGCGCGGGCGGCGAGGATCTGCTCGGTGTGGTCGATCGACCAGGCGTTGAGGACGGCCAGGGCGCGCGCAGGCTGGTGCCCAGCGGGGTGAGCGCGTACTCGACCTTCGGCGGGACGGTGGGGTGGACCGTACTCCGCGCCAGTCCGTCGCGCTCCAGCGCGCGGGGTCTGGGTCAGCATCTTGTCGCTCACGCCGTCCAGCCGCCTGCGCAGGGCGGTGAAGCGGTGCGGTTCGCCGTCGGCCAGGGCGCCGAGGACCAGGAGCGTCCACTTGTCGCCGATCCGGTCGAGCACGTCCCGGGAGGGCAGCCGCGTGTGTACGGGTCCCAGGGCTCGCAGGGAGTTTCCGCCGTCATTTCGCCCCTTACCTCGCCGCTTCCCCTTGGGTGGCTACCTTACCGAAAAGTGGCTACTTACTTTGGAGAGCAATGGCTGTGTACTGGCGAAAGCGCTCATACCGTGGAACGTGAAGGAGACACCCATGCCCATCGTCGTCACCGGTGCCACCGGACATCTCGGCCGCCTCGCCGTCGAGGCCCTGCTGCGCCGCGGGTCCCGCCGCGGGACATCGTGGCCACCGGCCGCGACACCGACAGGTTGAAGGACCTGGCGGACCGGGGTGACCGTCCGGCGCGCGGACTTCGCCGACCCGGCGTCGCTCTCCGCGGCGTTCGCGGGCGCCGACAAGTTGCTGCTGGTGTCCACCACGGACGTCGGCGAACGTGTCGCCAACCACCGCCGCGCGATCGAGGCGGCGCGCGAGGCCGGGGTGTCGCTGCTGGCGTACACCAGCATGACGCGCGCCGACGCCGCCTCGACGATCCTGGGCGTCTCGCACCGCGAGACCGAGGAGTTGCTGCGGGCGGGCGGCGTGCCGTACGTCCTGCTGCGCAACAGCTGGTACCTGGAGAACTACACCGCCCAGTTCCCCGTCTACCTCCAGCACGGCATCATCCCCGGCAGCGCCGGGAAGGGCCTGGTCAGCGCCGCCACCCGCGCCGACTACGCCGAGGCCGCCGCCACGGTGCTGACCACCGAGGGCCACGCCGGGGCGGTGTACGAACTCGGCGGCGACCACGCCTTCTCCCTCGCCGACCTCGCCACCGCCCTGTCCGCCGCCACCGGCCGCGCGATCACCTACACCGACCTCCCCGAGGCGGACCACGTCCGGCTCCTCACCGAAGCGGGCCTCCCCGCGGAGCTGGCCGAGGTCCTCGCCGACGCCGACCGCGGCCTGGCGGCGGGCGAGTTGTTCACCGACACCGGCGACCTCAGCCGCCTCCTCGGCCGCCCCACCACCACCCTCACCGAAGCGACCAACGCGGCCACCGCCAACGCCACGGCCACCGCCAACGCGGCGACCGCCAACGCCACGGCCAACGCCAACGCGGCGACCGCCAACGCCACGGCCAACGCCGCAGCCACGGTGGCGGCGCCGCGCTGAGCGATGGGCCACTGCCCGGGGCGGTGCGGACCAGCGCGACGTGCGTCGCCCACCGGAAGAGGCGGTGACGGGAATTCCTCCAACTGCCTCAGCCGTTCCCCATGTCCGAGCGTTCGAAATCGTCGAAGTCCATCGGACGGTAGGTCCTGGAGTACTCACCGAGAAACTCGACGGCTTCGGCCGGGAGCGGCAGCGGGCCTCTGACCGAGTACTCCAGAACCCTTTTCCCCGAGTGATAGCGGAAGAACTCGTAGTCGAGTTCACGGATGTCGATCCGGCCGACATAGCGGTCCTCGACATCCAGGAACCGCAGAAGATCGGGAAGCCCCAGCTCTCGATTCCCGCCCCGGATCGCGAGGCAGAATGTAGCGCATCACCTCGCCCTCCGAACGGAGTTCGCGCCCCGGGCCAGATCCTCGATCTGCCGTCGGCCGACACCGAACCAGGGCCCTTCGTCCTCCAGGACCAACCAGCTGTCACTGACCTCGCTCTTCATGACCCGGCAGCTCTCGCCCGAGAAGATCTCTCTCGTACAGCCGAGACCCACCCGGTCAAGGCTGTGGATTTCCCCGTTCACACGAGTTTCGATCTTCTCGTCATGACTGGTCGCCATGCTGACGAAGTCCTGGATGAACTCCCCACGTTCACCGTGTTCCCGCAGACACACGAAGTGAAGGAAGCCGTCGATGAACTCCCCGGACCGCCAAGGCGCCCGCACCAAGCGGTAACTGGGGATCTCTCCCACCCACCCGTCGATCGGCGGTGCCGGTCGACCGCAGATTCCGCAGGCGTTGAGGCTGTCCAGCATTCTGGTCTCTCTTCCGTCGGTTCTGCGCGAGCGCGGTGTCGCGGGCGGACCGGGCGATGTCGACGGTGCTTGGGAGGCGGGATGCTGGCCCGGCAGCCCGTCACCCCTGTCGCAGCTGGTCGTGCAAGGCGCGGGCGACGCGGGACATGAGGGCTTCGGCTGCCGGTTGGATCGCGGCCGGGACGTGGGACTCGGTCAGGGCCACGACGGCGAAGGCGCTGCCGTCCTCGTGCTCGACCACGCCCATCTCGTGGCGGAGGTTCAGCAGGGTGCCGGTCTTGGACGACCAGGTCGAGGCGTCCGAGGCGAAGTCGGGGTGAGGCGGTGCCGGATCATGTTCTGGGCCATCAGGCCGCGCACCCCGCCGCGACGTCGGGCGGGATGGCCGACGGGCGCCACAGCGCTTCGAGCAGGTCGGCGAGGGCGCGCGCGGAGGCCGCGTTCGCGCGGCTCACGTCGAGTTGCGGTACCGGGTGCCCGCGCCCCGCCGTCCACGAGCCGATCGCGAGCGAGTGGGCCAGGTGCACCTCGGCCGGATCGAACCGCTCGACGGGGGTCTCGACGAGGTCGCGCATCCGGTGCCGGACGGCGATGCCGTGGACGCCCGCCGCGCGTACGGCCCGGTTGACCTCGGCGGGCGGGACGAGGTCGAACAGCGCGTCCGTGGCGGAGTTGTCGCTGATCGCGAGGGCGAGGTGGAGCAGGTCCTCGACCGCGATACGCGCCGGATGGCGGAACCGGCTGAGCCCGACCGGCCCGCCGACGTCACGCGCCCGGCGCGACATCGATCATGGCCGCTCCGTCGAGGCGGCCGTGGTGCACGCGGTCGAGTACGGCGACGGCGAGCGCCACCTTCACCAGCGACGCGATGGGGAACTCGACGTCCGGGTCGATCCCCGTCTCCTCGCCGGTCGCCAGGTCCCGGACCAGGAAGGAACCCGACAGGCCCGCGTCGGCCAGCAACCCGCGCAGCTCCCGCGCCCTCCGTTCGGCGCTCATCCACGCTCCTGACGAGCCGTACGCGTCGCATGAGTCTCACGAGCCGCACGAGCCGTACGAGCCGTACGGTCCACCGCCGCGTCGGCGGCCCCGCCCCAGCGCCCCGGCCACGTACGCCCGCAGCCCTCGCCCCGTACCCGTTCCGCGTCGTCCCCGGTGACCGCCGCCACGCCGTATCCGCGCGCAACCGGCGACCCGCGAGCCGCCGCCACCCGAGCCCCAACTCCCGTGCCTGCTCCGGCGGGCAGGAGGAAGCCGCCCGCGCGCGTCGCCTCGGACGCGGCGGCGACCAGCGACGTGGCGACCGTGATCTGCGCGGGTACGAGCGCGGCGCGGTGGCCGAGCTGTTCCAGCCGGTCCCGGACATGCGGCACGTCGTCCTCGGGCTGGATCCACAGGCGCCGATACCGCCGTTCCGTCCGCCCGGGCGCAGCGTTTCGAGATGGAGCGGGCCCGTGTCGGCCGCCGGGAACCCGCCCTGATCGGCTTCGCCGTCCGGGACGTAACCGCCCGAAGCCGCCCGCGCGGACCCACGCGCGCCCACGGGCGCGAACGCGACGCCGAGCGGGACCACCCAGTCCGCGTCCGTCGGCGGAACCGCGAGCAGCGCGGCCCGGACCTCGTGCGTACGGAGCAACTCCGCGCGCTCCGCCGGATCCGCGCGGCGGATGTCGAGAACGGTGCCGCCGTCGCGGGCCGCCGCGTCGAGCGCGACCAGGTGCCGCAGGGCGCACGTCGCGGGCATCGCCAGGCTCAGCGGCCGGAGCTTGATCTGCTCGGCGTCGCACTCCATCGCCTCGGCCAGCCGCACGAGCCGCTTCGCGGACGGCAGCATGTCGCGCCCGAACGCGGTGAGCGCCGCCCGCCGCGTCGAGCGGTCGAACAGCCGCCCCCGAAATGCCGCTCCAGCGCGGCGATTCGCCGACTCGCCACGGACTGCGGCACACCCGCCGCCGCCGCGCCGAGCGTGAAGCTGCCCGCTCTCCCACATGTACGAACACGCGGCACGCGCCCACCAGATCCACGACGCCCGATCGTAGGCGAGAGCGGACAGCGGCTATGCCGGAACAGCATGGAAAGCTTCATTTCTGTCTTTGACCGCATGATTCGGCGGCGGCAGGCTGCCCGCATGCCTTCCTCCCCGCATCGGCCCTCCTGCCACCGAGCCCGGCCACGGACCGGGATCGGCCCGCGCCGCGTTCCCGTACCGCGCACCTCGCCGTGCCCTCCTCCTCGCCGTGCCCCTCCTCCTCGTCGCGGCGCTGATGAGCGGCTGCGCGGAGAGCCACGACGTCGCCTCCGACGACCGTTCGTCCCCGGCCACGAAAACCGCCCCGCCACGGGCGACCCCACCACGAGCACCCCGCCACGGGCGACCCGCCGCCTCGCCCGGCCAGGCGGCGCGGGCGCTCGCCGCGGTCGAGCGCCGGTTCCACGCCCGGCTCGGCCTGTACGCGCTGGACACCGGAACGGGCCGTACGGTGACGTACCGGCCGGACGAACGCTTCGCGCACGCCTCGACGTTCAAGGCCCTGGCCGCCGGAGTCCTGCTCAAGCGCGCCACGGACGCCCAGCTCGACCGGGTCGTCCACTACCGCTCCGCGGACCTCCTGGAGTACGCGCCGATCACGTCGAAGCACGTCGACACCGGGATGCCGCTCCGCGACCTCATCGACGCCGCGCTGCGCTACAGCGACAACACCGCCGCCAACCTGATGCTGGATCAACTCGGCGGGCCCGGCGGGCTGCGCACGACGCTGCGCGGCCTCGGCGACACGACGACGCACACCGACCGCGTCGAGCCGGACCTCAACGGGCGACTCCCGGCGACATCCGCGACACCAGCACCCGCGCGCGCTCGCCACCGACCTGCGACGGTTCGCCCTCGGGGACGTGCTGACCACGGAGCGGCGGCGGGAGTTCACGACATGGCTGACGCGGAACACGACGGGCGACCCGTACATCCGGGCGGGCGTCCCTCCACCTGGAAGGTCGGCGACAAGACGGGCAGCGGCGGCTACGGCACCCGTAACGACATCGCCGTCGTCTGGCCGACCGGCGGCGACCCGCTCGTCCTCGCCGTCCTGTCCGACCGCTCGCGCGGCGGCGACGCCGACGCGCCCTCCGAGGACGCCCTGATCGCGGACGCCACGAGGGCGGCGGTCGCCGCCCTGCGCTGAACGCCCGCGCCGACACCGTCCATCCCACCCGCGCCGACACCGTCCATCCCGCCCCGCCGAATTGCCGTATTCCCCGCGCCGAGGCCCCGCATAACCTGGAAGGCCGGGGTTCCCTTACGTCGGACGAGACGTCCGTGGCCTGCGAAACCACCGTTTCCCCGTCAACCTCTGAGGTGTGAGGTACGCACCGCACCGAGCCGTGCGTACGTTCTTCCCAGGTTCCGACGCGAAAGCGGTACGGCCCCGGGGAGGATGCCTGAACCTCGCGCGAGCTGAATTTCGGCGCGCGAAGGGGAGTTCAGCGGACCAGGTCCTCCGATGCTCACACCCGTGGCCGTACCCGCTTTCGTCCGTCGGGCCGAAAGGCAACGAATCGCTGAATTTCCTATGGGGTAGAACTATGGCGCGGCGCAAGAACTCCTTGCGGATGGGGGCTGCCGGTATCGGTCTCGCCACCGTGGCGGCTCTGGGTCTGGGCGTACTGACCTCGGGTTCCGCGGCGGCGCAGGGTACGTCGACGGCACAGGGCACGTCGACGGCGCACGCGCGGAACGCGTCCGTCGCCGCCAGCGTCCCCGGCCACTTCGTCGCCAGCGGGTGAACATCCGCACCGGCCCGTCGACCGCGAACACCATCCTCGGGCAGGGCCAGAACGGTCAGGTGATTTCGGTCCACTGCACGCAGCGCGACGGAAGCTGGTGGAACATCACCAACGTTCCCACCGGGGTCACCGGCTGGGTCTACTGGCCGGACAACGTCCTGATCGACTTCGGCGTCGGCAACCCGCCGTTCTGCTGAGGATTCCGCTCCGGAACGGCGGTCAGGAGACCGAAGTTCCGAGGATCTGACGCGGCGGAAGGCACCGTCCCCGCCTGTCGCCCGTCACCATGGCCCAGGGGCCCGATTCGCATCGCGGATCGGGCCCCTGGCCGCTTCCCTCCCGCACCGCCCTTCTCTTTCCCTCCCGCTTTCCTCTTCGCCCCGCGGCCGCTTCCTCCCGCGCGGCCTTCTGCCATAGTTCTGGCACTGCCACACCCTCACGCTCACTCACGGGGCACACCGCTAGACAACGTTGTCCAACAGCGCCACGCTCCCGACCGGCGACGTTGCCCTGTCCGGTGTCACCCCCGCCCCACCGGAGAGGAGCCACCCCATGGGCATGTCGAGACGCCGGTCCAGACCGTCCCGACTCAAGGCACTGCTCGTCACCACCGTCGCGACCGCGACCACCCTGGCCCTGCCACCAGCCGCCGCCCCGGCCTTCGCCGCGTACGGCGCCCCCACGACACGACTCCCGGCGCGTCCCCGGGCGTCCCCGGCGCGACCCACCACGCGCGGGCCGTCGACGACCCCGCCCAGTACGTGAACCCGTTCACCGGCACCCAGCAGGGCGGCCCCGACTACGGGCACGGCGGCGGCGCCGGGAACACCTTCCCCGGCGCCGTGGCGCCCTTCGGGATGATGCAGTGGAGCCCCGACACCGTCGACTACCAGCACGGCGGCTACAGGTACGAGGACAACCGGATCCGCGGCTTCAGCCTCACCCACATCTCGGGCGCGGGCTGCGGGGACTTCGGCAACATCCCGTTCATGCCGGTGCTCGGCGACAGCCCCGTCGACGCGTACTCCTTCTCCCACGCCAACGAGTCGGCCTCGCCCGGCGCGTACGGGGTCACCTTCGACAACGGGCTGAAGGCGGAGCTGGCCGCCACCCAGCGCTCCGGTGTCGCCCGGTTCACGTATCCCGAGGGCCAGCGGGCGTCGCTGTCCGTGGACGCGGCCAAGGCGTTCAACACCGCCAGCGGTTCGGTGACCATCGGCACCGACACCATCAGCGGCTACAGCGACAGCGGCGGCTTCTGCGGCGCCGGCAACCACTACCGCGTCTACTTCCACGCCGCCTTCGACCGGGAGTTCTCCAGCGCGGGCGTCGTCTCCTCGGGCGAGGTCGACACCACCAGGACGCGGGCCCACGGCACGTCGAAGGGCGTCGCCCGGCCCCGGCCGCCCGCGGCAAGAACCACAAGACCGGTAGGACCAGCGGCGAAGGCGAGGCCGCCCAGGCCGGAGCGCAGGCGTTCGTCTCCTTCGACACCAGCGCCAGCCGCTCGGTCGTCGCCCGCGTCGGCATCTCGTTCGTCAGCCTCGACAACGCCAAGGCCAACCTCGCCGCCGAGCAAGCCGAACAAACCGAACAGGGCGAGCAAGCCGAACAGGGCGAGCAGGCCGAACAGGCCGGACAGGGCGCCCCGGACGGCCAGGCCGAGCAGACCTTCGACCAGGTGCGCGACGGCTCACGCGCCGCGTGGAACGACGTGCTCGGCCGGATCGACGTCGGCGGCGGCACCGACACCGACCGGGGCCGCCTGTACACCGCGCTCTACCACTCCCTGCTGCACCCGAACGTCTTCAGCGACGTGAACGGCGAGTACACGGGCTTCGACCAGCTCGTCCACACCGCCGCCGACGGGCACGCGCAGTACGCCAACTACTCCGGCTGGGACGTCTACCGCTCCCAGGTGCAGCTGATCGCGCTGATCGCGCCCGACGTGGCCTCCGACATCGCGCAGTCGGCCACCAACCAGTCCGCACAGGGCGGCTTCTTCGACCGGTGGACGGTCGCCAACGGCGGCACCGGCGTGATGGTCGGCGACCCGCTGGCCGCCGTCATCTCCAGCGTGTACGCCTTCGGGGCCACGGACTTCGACACCGGCCAGGCCCTGGAGCGGATGGTCGACGGCGCGTCGAACGCCGACGAGCGGCCAGGCTACCGCCAGTACAACTCGCGGGGCTACCTGCCGTCCGGGCTCGACGGCATCTGGGGCACGGCCTCCACCACCCTGGAGTACACCAGCGCCGACTTCGCGGTGTCGCAGTTCGCCAGGCGCCTCGGCGACCAGGACACGTACGACACGTTCCTGCGCCGCGCACAGAACTGGAAGAACCTCTTCAACGAGGGGAACGGCTACCTTCAACCGCGCGCCGAGGACGGCTCCTGGCCCTCGTTCTCGCCGACCCAGACGGACGAGTACGTCGAGGGCAACGGCGAGCAGTACACCTGGCTGGTCCCGTACAACCACCGCGCGCTGTTCGACCTCATGGGCGGCGACGCGGCGGTCACCCGCGCCTCGACAGCTTCTTCACGGAGCTGAACGCCGGTCCGGACAAGGCCAACGCCTACCTCGGCAACGAACCGGCGTCCAACACCCGTGGGCGTACGCGTACGCCGGGCAGCCGTACAAGACGCAGGACGTGGTGCGGCGCGCGCTCACCGACCTGTTCAAGCCGACGCCGGACGGCGGGTCGGCAACGACGACCTCGGGCAGATGTCGTCGTGGGCGGTGTGGGCCTCGCTCGGCATGTACCCGGAGGCGCCCGGCCGCTCCGAACTGGTCCTCGCCAGCCCGCTGTTCCCTCGATCACCATCGACCGGGGCGACGGCAAGAAGATCACGGTGACCGCCGAGGGCGCGTCGGCCGACACCAAGTACGTGCGGGAGTTGAAGGTCAACGGCGCGGCGAGCGACAAGCCGTGGCTCGGCGAGGAGTTCGTCGCCGAGGGCGGCACGCTGGACTTCACCCTGGGCACCAGCGCGAACCAGGACTGGGGCGCGGCGCGGGACGACGCCCGCCGTCGTTCGACGCGCCCGCGCGCACCACCCGGAAGGCCCGGTCACCGGCCCGGCCGACAAGTGCGTGGACGTCGCCGACTCCGACTCGAACGACGGCACCAGGCTCCAGCTGTACACCTGCAACGGCAGCGGCGCCCAGCGGTGGAACGTGCCGGGCGACGGAACCCTGCGTGCGCTGGGCAAGTGCGCGGACGTCGACCACAGCGGCACGGAGAACGGCACCGCCGTCCAGCTCTACCGGTGCAACCAGTCCGGCGCGCAGCAGTGGGAGGCGCGGGACGACGGCTCGTTGCGCAACCCCGACTCCGGCCGCTGCCTCTCCGTACAGGACGGCAGGACGGACGACGAGACGCCGCTGACGATCTGGGACTGCGGGGTCGACACGGGCCAGATCTGGCACCTGCCGACCTGACCCGGCCCGTCCCCTTCCCTCCCCACTCCCCACCACCCCGCTGACCCTGTTTTCCGTTCCCGTCACCATGGGCCGTGGTCACGCACCCGGCCGGAAAGCGAAGAGCCATGTCCTTCTCCCGCACGCCGCTCGCCACGGCGACGGCGCTGGCCAGCCTGTCGCTGGTCGCCCTCACCTCCTTCACCCTGCCCTCGGCGGCCGACCAGGCCGGGACCGGCGGTGCCCGGACCACGGGCACCCGCGCCACCATCTGCAACACGTACTGCGACGCCCGCGACCCGCAGTCCGCGCCAGGACCGCGTGCCGGTCAGCACCACGCTCCACGACCGCACCATCAGCCTGCACGTCGACGACACCGACGCCATGGGCTGGGCCTCCGTCGAGAACGGCGCGGAGGGCGACGAGTTGTGGCTGGACCGCTCGTTCGACGGGGGCAGAACCTGGGACGACGGCAGCAGACTCGGGTCCACCAGCACGCCGTCGGGCTCCACCGGCTGGCGCACCCTCATGTACAACGTCGACGACTGGAACAACCAGGGCGTCGGCGCCCTGCGCGCCTGCGGCAAGGCGAGCGGCCACGACGAGATCGCCTGCACCGAGTGGGCGCGGTCGGACTGGAACTCCTGGAACCGCGGCACGGCCGCGGCGACCGGGCTGATGACGATGTACGACCGCGGCACCGGGCTGTTCGACGGCAACGGCTGGTGGACGTCGGCCAACGCCCTCACGGCCCTCATCGACAACATCCGCGTCAGCGGGATGCCGAGCTACGACTACGCCGTCTCCCGCACCTACGACCTCAACGTCCAGGCGCAGGGCGGGAACTTCCGGAACGACTACCTCGACGACACCGGGTGGTGGGGCCTGGCCTGGGTGGCCGCCTACGACCTCACCGGCGACAGCCGCTACCTCGACACGGCCCGCGCGGACGCGGACCACATGAACGACTACTGGACCTCCGAGTGCGGTGGCGGCGTGAAGTGGAACACCGGGAAGACCTACAAGAACGCGATCACCAACGAGCTGTTCCTCCAGCTCAACGCCGCCCTGCACAACCGCATCCCGGACGACACGCAGTATCTGGACCGGGCTCAGCGGGAGTGGTCGTGGTTCGACGGCAGCGGGATGATCAACTCGTCCCACATGATCAATGACGGGCTCACCGACGACTGCGCCAACAACGGCCAGCCGACCTGGACCTACAACCAGGGCGTGATCCTCGGCGGGCTGGCCGAACTGCACCGCGCCACCGGCGACGACAGCCTGCTCACCACGGCCCGTACGCTGGCCGACGCCTCGACCGCCTCGCCCGACCTGCACACCGACGGCATCCTGCACGACCCGGGCGAGTCCGACTCCTGCACCGGTGACGGCCCTCGTTCAAGGGCGCGTACGTCCGCGGCCTCGGCGCCCTCAACTCGCGGATCGACGACCACCCCTACACCACGTACCTGGACCGGCAGGCGGACGCCGCCCACGCCAGGACCGCAACGCGCTGGACATCTACGGCGCGCACTGGAACGGCCCGTGGACCGAGTCCGCCCATGGCTGCCAGCAGAGCGCGCTCGATCTACTCAACGCCGCCTCCCAGAAGTGAACTTATGAGGTCAACCCCGGGTGGTCCCGGGCAACGCACTCATGAAGTGAACCCATGGGCCCCAGAATCGACATGTGAACGCGTGGGAAGGAGTTGTGCGTTCACGTTCTGAAGTCGGTCAGCCCCTTGACTGGCCCATGCGGTGTGCATGACAGTCGTGTGCGTGAGAGCGCTCTCACTCGACCGTTCCCGACCACGACGGTCTCTGCACCCGACGCGTCCGCCCACCCCCACACAAGCGCGACGTACACCCCGGACGGGCGCGCCGGTCCCGCTCGTTCCTTCCGCCGACGGCACACGTGCCGTCGGCGGCGGGGACGTTCCTCCGAGCGAAAGCAGCCTCCCCATGTACAGGTTCTCCTCCACAGTGAAGACGGCGGGCGCCCGGCGCCGCCCGCGGCGCCGGGCCGCGGCCCTGGTGGCCGCGCTGTCGCTGCCCCTGACCGGACTGCTGGGTCTGACCGCCTCCACCGGCGCCTCGGCCGCCACCGACACCGCGGCGCCGAAGACCGGCACGGCCATCTCGGCCGACTGGACGACCGTCTTCCAGGACGACTTCGAGGGCGCGGCCGGTACCGGCCTGAACACCGACGACTGGCTCTACGACATCGGCACCGGCTACCCGGGCGGCGCCCCGAACTGGGGCACCGGCGAGATCGAGACGTCCACCGACTCGACCGAGAACGTCTACCAGGACGGCGACGGTCACATGGTGATCAAGCCGATCCGGGACGACGCGGGGAACTGGACCTCCGGGCGCGTGGAGACCCAGCGCACCGACTTCGAGGCCCCGAGGGCGGCCAGATGGAGATCAGCGCCTCGCTGAAGCAGCCCAACCCGGAGAGCGGCCTCGGCTACTGGCCCGCGTTCTGGGCGATGGGCGCCGACGCGCGTCCGACCGGCGCGACCAACTGGCCGAGCATCGGCGAGCTGGACATCATGGAGGACGTCAACGGGCTGAGCCAGCACTCGACCACGTTCCACTGCGGCGAGTGGGCCGGGGAGTGCAACGACCCCGACGGCATCAGCAGCGACCTCCAGCCCTGCGACGGCTGCCAGACCGACTTCCACACGTACTCGGTGATCGTGGACCGCACGGACGCATCGGCCGAGCAGCTGCGGTTCTACCTGGACGGCACGGAGACCTTCGCGGTGAACCAGGACCAGGTCTCCGCCGACACCTGGAAGGCGGCCGTCGACCACGGCTTCTTCGCCATCTTCGACGTCGCGATCGGCGGCTCGTACCCCAACAAGGTCTGCGGCTGCACCTCGCCCGGGGACGACATCACCTCCGGCGCGGGCATGAGCGTGGACTGGTTCGCCGTCAAGACGACGTCCTGACGACGGCGTTGACGACGTCCTGACCCGCCCTGGCTCGCGCCCTGACGCGGCGTACGGCCGTCTGACGCGTCGTCCCCACCGACGCGGAGGCCGTCACCGCGGCTCCCGAGGCCCGGCTCGCATGAACGCGAGCCGGCCTTCGGCGCGTGCCGGGTGCTTGTTCGGCGTGCCGGGTCCATGTTCCGCGTGCGGGTCCTTGTTCGCGTGCCCTTAAGGCGCGTACGTCAGCGGCTCTCGGTCTCGTCGGCCAGCAGCCGCACCGCGTCCTCCAGCCGTCGGCGCCGCTCGTACGCGCGCCGCTGCCGCGCCGCGCCCGAGCCGCCACGGCGCATCCGGTCGAGCGTGACGGCCACGCGCGCGTGGTCGTCCGCCGACTCCAGCGCGGGGCGGACGAGTTCGACGAGTTCTCCGGCCAGGTCGAGGGCCGGACGGGACGCGGCGGTCCACGGATCGACGGCCTCCCCTTCGAGCCCGTCGCGGGCGGCGCGCCAGCGCGCGACGGTGAGGACGTCGTCGCGTACGGACGGCGGCGGGCGCCCTCGCGCACCGCGTCGCGGGCGGTGGCCACCAGGGCGCGGACGAGCGCCGCCTGAAGGACGGCTTCTTCGACCGTGGAGCTGACATCCGCCACGCGGACCTCCAGGGTCGGCCAGGAGGCCGACGGTCTCATGTCCCAATACACCATGCGGCGGTCCAAGGCCGCGCCGGTGTCGAGGAGGGTGTCGACGGCACGCCGGTAGTCGGCGGCACCGGAGAAGACGGGGGCAGGCCCGCCGTGGGCCAGCGCGTCCAGGTCACCGCGCGCCAGCTCGCGTAGCCGGTGTCCCGGCCGTCCCAGAAGGGCGAGTTGGCGCCGAGGGCGAGCAGGGTGGGCAGCCAGGGGCGTATGTGGGTGGCCACCTTCACGGCGGTGTCGGGGTCCGGTATGCCGACGTGGACGTGGCAGCCGCAGGCGATCAGGGTGTCGGTCAGCGCCCGTACCCGGCCGCCTGGACGAGCCGCCGGGGCGCGTCCCGCAGCGGCGGCGGGCCCGCCATGGGGAGCACCGGCGGCCCGGCGACGAGGCGGCAGCCGTGCGTGGCGGCGGCGTCGGCGAGACGCAGCCGGAGGGCGGCCAGATACCCGGCCAGCTCGTCCATGGTGGTGGCCACGGGGTGGCCGACTCCACCTGGCAGCAGGTGCCCTCGTCGTGGACGGTGCCGTCACCGTTGTCGGCCAGGGCGAGCACCTTCTCGGCGGCCGTCGCCAGACGCAGGCGCTCCGCGTCGACCAGCAGGAACTCCTCCTCGACTCCGGTGGTCGAGGCGGCGGGCCGCCGGTCGCGCGACGGCGTGGAGTCGGTCCTGAAGCTGGTCATCGGGCAAGGCTCCCCGGGAACGGGCTGCGGTGGGTCCTCCTCCACTGTGCGGGCCGTACGCACGACCCACCACCCGTTCTTCGGCCGTACGGACGCCCGCGCGCGGGACGTCACGAACGCTCCCGCGCGGGAGGACGTGAACAGCGGCCGGGCGTCACATGCACCACGCGCGCGTGGGTCGCGCGCGCGTACACCATGCGCGCGTGGGTCGCGGCGGGCCCGCTCAGCGGGCTTGGGTGTCGGCGGCGACGCTGAAGATCCCGCCCTGGGTGTCACGCAGCGTCGCGACGCGCCCGAAGGGGAGTCGGAGGGCGGCTCGACGACCTCCCCGCCGAGCGCCCGCGCGCGCTCACAGGCGGTCCCGGTGTCGTCCACGCAGAAGTACACGTGCCAGCGGGGCGTACGTGCGGCTCGGGCGCGCCCTCCGCGGCACCGCCGCTGATGCTGGCGACCGACTGGCCGTCGATGTCGAGGATCACTCGGTCGTGCTCGTACCGCACGTCGCAGCGGCTCTTGTCCTGGCTGTCCCAGTTGAACACCGCGCCGTAGTAGAGGGCGGCGGCGAAGGCGTCGTCGGTGCGCAGCTCCAGCCAGACCGGGGCGCCCGCGCGGCGGTCTGACCACCAGGAGGAGCTGAGGTCGCCCTCCCAGATCCCGAAGGCCGCGCCCAGCGGATCGGCGGCCCAGGCCACCCGGCCCCGGCCGAAGCTGATGGGCCCGACCGCGACCGTGCCGCCGCGCTCCTGGGCACGGCCGGCGACCTCGTCCGCGCTGTCCGCGGCGAAGTACGTCGTCCACAGGACGGGGATGCGCAGGTCGGGCGACGGGGCGAGGCGAGGCCGACGGTCGGCACGCCGTCGGTGAAGGCGATGACATAGCCGCCCTGGTCGCGTCCGTCGTCGGGCACCCAGCCCTGCGGACCCTGCCGGTACTGCCAGCCGAAGAGCTTGCCGTAGAAGTCCTGGGCGCGCTCCAAGTCGCTCGCCATGAGGCTCAGCCAACAGGGCGCGCCCTGAACAGCGCGGAATCTGTCCGGCACAGCCGTTCACCTCGTCTCACGGTCTCGCGCGGTCCGTTCCACCCTCTCCCGATTCGTCCACCTTCGCCACCGCGCGCGTCCGCCGCCGCCCGCCCTCGCCACCGCCGCCGGGCAGGCGGCTCAGGAGCGTGTCACCAGGTGTTCACGGCCCGCCGGAGGCTCGTACGGCTCGGGCCAGAAGTCGGTGATCGTCCGGATGCGGCCGTCCGGCGCGAAGGTGAAGAAGCTGACGCCTGGGCCTCGTCCCCGTCGTCGACGGAGAACAGGATCCACGAGACGGCCTGCTCGGCGTCGGCCACGAGGCGCTCCACCTCAAGGCTCCATTCGCCGGGGTACTCGGCATGAAAGCGGACGACATTGTTCCGGCCGTCGACGCGCTCCCGCGTCTGCGCCAGCTCGTACCGCACGTCCTCGGCGAGCGTCTCCCCGAACGCCTTCCAGTCGCGGGCCTGGGCCGTCGCCCAGTAGCGCTCCACGACCGCGCGTATGTCAGCCATCGCCCCTCGGACCTCCGCTCGTCACACCGCCACACCGCCACGCCGCCACGCCGCCACGCCGCCCTCGACGCCGCTTCGACGCACCGTCACGCCGCCACGCCGCCGCTTCGTCACGCCGCCGTCGGCGCCGCCGCGCCACTACGCCCTTACGCCGCCTCGAAGGTCACGGTCTCACGCACGCACGGCCCGGCGGGAGTACGTGAGCGGGGCCCGGCGACGGGTCCGGCGGCCGGGCCCGGCGGCGGGCTCGTACCGCCGCCGAGGGGCGGCCGATCAGTGCATGTCAGGAGTTATCCACAGGCGTTCGGGGTCGCCAGCACGTTTGTCGGAGTCCGGCGCAGAATGGGGTGCATGACGCAGCAGAACACAGAGTCACCGGGGCCGCGAGACCCGTCGGAGCCTCACGGGGTGCCGGGCCCCGCCGCCATGCCCGACTGGGAGAAGCGCTTCAGGTCGCCGCGGGTCGGACTGCCCGACTGGGCGGAGGAGGCGCCGGACAGATCGCTCTTCGTGTCGAACGCGACGGGCACCTTCGAGCTGTACGCCTGGGACCGGGCCACCGGCGAGCAGCGACAGGTGACCGACCGGCCGAACGGGACGACGGACGGCGTGCTGCCGCCGGACGGCGAGTCGATCTGGTGGTTCTCGGACACCGACGGCGACGAGTTCGGGGTGTGGATGCGGCAGCCCTTCACCGGCGCGACCGCCGGGGCCGGGGCGGCGCCGACGAGCCCGCGGTGCCGGGCCTGGAGCCCTCGTATCCGGCGGGCCTGGCCCTGGGAAGGGACGGGACGGCGGTCGTCGGGCGCTCCACGGACGAGGAGGGCTCCACGATCCACGTCGTCCGGCCGGGCGCCGAGCCCCGGAGATCTACCGGCACCGGCAGTCCGCCGGGGTCGGCGACCTGTCGCACGACGGGACGCTGATCGCCGTCGAGCACACCGAGCACGGCGACGCGATGCACTCGACGATCCGCGTGGTGCGGCTGGACGGCACGCCGGTCGCGGAGTTGGACGACACCGAGGGCGGCACGGTCGAACTGGGCCTGTCCGTCATGGGTTTCGCGCCGGTCGAAGGCGACACCAGGCTGTTGGTGGGGCACCAGCGGCGCGGCCGGTGGGAGCCGATGGTGTGGGATCCGCTGACCGGCGAGGAGACCGCGCTCGCCATCGACCTGCCCGGAGACGTCGGGGCCGACTGGTATCCGGACGGCTCGGCACTGCTGGTGGAGCACAGCCACCACGCGCGCGACGAGCTGTGGCGGTACGAGTTCGCGTCCGGCGAGCTGACCCGCGTCGAGACCCCGGCGGGCACCATCTCCGGCGCCACCGCCCGGCCGGACGGGACGGTGGAGTTCCTGTGGTCGTCGGCGGCGCGACCGCCGCAGGTCCGCTCGACGAACGGAGAGGTGGTCCTCGACGCCCCCGGTATGCGGGCGCCGGACTCGGTGCCGGTCACCGACGCCTGGGTGGAGGGCCCCGGCGGCCCGGTGCACGCGCTGGTGCAGCGGCCCGAGGGCGAGGGTCCCTTCCCGACCGTCTTCGAGATCCACGGCGGCCCGACGTGGCACGACAGCGACGCCTTCGCCGCGGGCCCCGCCGCCTGGGTGGACCACGGCTTCGCGGTGGTGCGCGTCAACTACCGCGGCTCCACGGGGTACGGGCGGGAGTGGACGGACGCCCTGAAGCACCGCGTCGGTCTGATCGAGCTGGAGGACATCGCCGCCGTGCGCGCGTGGGCGGTCGAGTCGGGCCTGGCCGACCCCGAGCGGCTGGTTCTGGCGGGCGGCTCCTGGGGCGGCTATCTGACCCTGCTGGGCCTCGGCACCCAGCCGGACGCCTGGGCCGTGGGGCTCGCGGCGGTCCCGGTCGCGGACTACGTCACGGCGTACCACGACGAGATGGAGGCCCTGAAGGCGATGGACCGCACCCTGCTCGGCGGCACCCCGAGGAGGTGCCGGAGCGGTTCCGGGCGTCGTCACCGATCACCTACGTCGACCAGGTGCGGGCCCCGGTCTACATCTCGGCCGGGGTGAACGACCCGCGCTGCCCGATACAGCAGATCGAGAACTACGTGGAGCGGCTCAAGCGGCGCGACGCCCCGCACGAGGTCTACCGGTACGACGCGGGCACGGCTCGCTGGTCGTGGAGGAGCGCATCAAGCAGGTGCGCTTGGAGATCGAGTTCGCTCAGCGCCATCTGGACCGGCGGGGCCGGACGACGCCGCCGTCCGAGCCGGCTCCGGCAGAGCCGACTCCACCGGAGCCGTCTCCGTCGGCTCGGGCGTGATGCCGAGGGCCAGGTCCCGTACGACCTCGGCGTCCCGCCGGAACAGCCGGAACCACATGAAGACGACGAACCCCGCGAAGACGAACCACTCGCCGGTGTAGCCGAGGTTCTGGAACGCCTTGAGATCGAGCCCGGTGCCGTCCGCCATGACGGGCGGCACCGGCTTCAGCGCCCGGGCGCGGTGGAGGAGGTGATGAACGCGTCGTACACGTCGTACGGCACCAGGTTGACCAGCGACCCCGCGCTGATCATCCCGAGCTGGCCCTTGGGCAGCGCGCCGCTCGCCCGCACGCCCTGGCCGCCCTGGTACTCCGACGGCTGAAGCGCCCCGGTGACGGTGACCTCACCGGACGGGGCGCGGGCACCTTGGCGGTGGCCGCCTTGTCGTCGGCGTCGCCGGGCAGCCAGCCACGGACGACGGGCAGCGCCCTGCCACCGTCCGTACGCAGCAGCGACAACACGTAGAAGCCGTCGCGCTCGTCCAACCGGCGGTCGGGCACGAGCAGTTGGTGGTCGGCGTCGTACCTGCCGGTGGCGGTGGCCCGGCGGCCCGAGGTGTCCTGGCTGACCGGCAGCAGGTCGCGCAGGGGCTCGGCGGCCGCGGTCGTGGCCTCCGAGACGTGGTCCTGCTGTTCCCTGTGCGAGTCGACGCGGGACTCGAAGCGGCTGAGCTGCCAGCTGCCCATGAACAGGCAGACCGGAATGGCCAGTACGGCGAACAGGTTGATCGCCCACCAGCGGGGGTCAGCAGGAACCGATACACACCACCACGGTACGGGCAGCGGGCCGCCGCCCCGACGGCGGGCGGCGGCCGTCAGGCCGTGGAGAACAGGCCCGTGCGGTAGACGGTGCCCGCGCAGGCGCCGGACAGGGTGGTGCTCGCGGCGACGGGACTGCCCGACTCCGGCGTGTAGCTGAGGGTGACGCTTCCGCTCGACGGCTCCCCGTCACCGCCCGATCCGCCCGTGGTCGGGTCGTCCTGCGGGCTGCCCGAGGACGGGTCGGAGGAGGGCGGGTGCCGGTGTTGGAGCATCCGGTGGTGCCGCCGCCCGGCGCCGGGATCCAGGCGAACTTGATCTCGTACGCCTGGCCGGGCCTGAGCACCACCGTGGTCAGCTGGGTGGCGGGGTCGGGCAGTCCGTCCGCCCCGTCGCCCGCCGTGTGGTCCAGGACGCCGAGCCGCGAGGCGTCGGCCCCGTCCTGGGCGGAGACCGAGACGAGTCCGCCGCCCTCGACGCTGCACGTGTCGCCGGAGACGTTGGTCACGCGGAACGAGCCGTAGACCCGGCCCTCGGCGTCGGCGGCCTGCGCGGAGGCGGAGCTGTTGCCGAGTTGGAGACGGGTGCAGCTGGGCGAGGTGACGTCCAGGGTGCTGGAGGAGCCGTCGTCCGACCCGTCTCCGCCGTCGCCGCCGCCCGTCGCCGGGTCGTTCTGCTGACCGCCGCCCTCGTCGCCCTTGTCCTTGTCGCCGTTGTCGGAGGGCTGTTCGGAGCCCTTGCCACCGCTGTCGTCACCGTGGTGCCCTGCGGGTGGGCGTGCGGTGGCTGCTGGCGGCGTTGGCCGGGCGGTCGTCGGAATCCCCGCCGCCGGTGGCGACATGGACCAGCGCGGGCACCGAGACACCGGCCAGCACCACGGCCGCCACCGCGCCGACGAGGGCCTGACGACGTCGCGTACGGCGGGCGGGGACGGCGCGGCGCAGGTGCTCAAGGGCGTTCGCCGAGGGCTCGATGTCGTCGACGGCGCCACGCATCAGCCGCCGGAGCGCCTCCTCGTCCACACCGTCGGACTCGTCCACGCCGTCGGGCTCGTCCACGCCGTCGGGCTCATCCGAACCGACCCACTTGCCCGAATCACCCCGCCTGCCCGAACCGCTCGATCCGTCCGCACCCCGGGCTCGCCGAGATCACGGAGAAGCGCGTCGAGACCCCGAACGCGTCCCGTCCTTCGGGGCCATCAGAGCGCCCTTCAGGGCTATCGGAGCGCCCTTCAGGGCCGTCGGGTGCCCTTCGAGGCCACCCGGCGCGCCCTCCCGGGCACTTCGGTCGTGCCGATCGTCCCGTTCCGGCCCGTGCTTGTCGTGATTCATGCCGGAGCCTCCATGGCGACGCGGAGCGCCGCGATGCCGCGCGAGCCGTACGCCTTGACCGAACCCAGGGATATGCCGAGCGTGTCGGCGACCTGCGCCTCGGTCATGTCGGCGAAGTAGCGCAGCACGAGGACCTCGCGCTGGCGGCGCTGAAGTCCCTTCATCGCTTTGATCAACTGATCGCGCTCCAGCTGCTCGTAGGCGCCCTCCTCGGCGCTGGCCATGTCGGGCATCGGCTTGAGAGCAACTTCAGCCCGAGGATGCGACGACGCAGCGCGGAACGGGAGAGATTGACGACCGTCTGCCGCAGATAGGCGAGGGTCTTCTCGGGTCCCGGACCCGCTTGCGCGCGGAGTGCACGCGAATGAAAGCTTCCTGCACGACGTCCTCGCAGGACGCGGTGTCGTCGAGAAGCAGCGCCGCCAGGCCCAGCAGGGACCGGTAATGGGCGCGGTAGGTCTCGGTGAGGTGATCGACTGTGGTGCCCGCTGCCATCGCGTCGTCAGAGCCCTCGCGTCCCGGCGCGAGTTGCGCGGCGCGAGCGGTGGACCATGGCGCGATCACCGGCATGCCGCCCGCCGAGCGGGGAGTGCGGACGCAGGATGCGCTGCCCCGCACTGGGATCGCTGCTGTGATGCCGAGTACCTCTGCCACGCCTGTTGGACACGTTTCCCCGTCCAGGGTTGTACGCGTGAGGCATGGTGTCGGTCGATGCATCAAGTGCCCCCATGCGCACCCACTCGTCTCGTCTCATATGTCGCACCCGCGACAGCGGCAGTCGCACTCGCGACAACGGCACCGGCAGCACCCCGGGGCGGCCGGAAGACGCCTCCCGCCTGCCGCGGTTCCGGCGAGCGGGGATTGAATCGTCGGGAAACCGCCGCCCGCCGCTGCCGTGGCGCCCGTGGCGTCGTCCCGGCCCACGTGACCCAAATCACGTGGTCCAGTCCATCCGCCCACCTCTGAATCCTCACAGACTCCGGTCGGCTCGCGCAATGTGTCTCAGGAAGCGCGGCACGCGAGGACCAAGGCCGAGGTACCAAAGCGCAACCCCGCGCGACGCGCTTCCCCGTGCCGCCGCCCCGCCCGTTGCCCCTCGCTCCCCTACTCCCCTACTCCCTACGACCACCCCCACGGCCAAGCCGCTACGGCCAAGCCGCTCCGACCACTCCGCTGCGGCTACTCCCTACGGCGCCGTCCCCGTCAGCTCCGCCGCCACCACCTCGGCGATCTGCGCGGTGTTGAGCGCGGCCCCTTGCGGAGGTTGTCGCCGCACACGAACAGCTCCAGCGCCCGCGGGTCGTCCAGCGAGCGCCGCACCCGCCCCACCCACGTCGGGTCGGTGCCCACCACGTCCGCGGGGTCGGGAACTCGCCCGCCTCCGGGTTGTCGTAGAGCACCACGCCCGGCGCGGCGGCGAGGGTGTCGTGCGCCCGCGCCACCGTCACCTCGTTCTCGAACCGCGCGTGCACGGCCAGCGAGTGGGTGGTGATCACCGGTACGCGCACGCAGGTCGCGGTGACGCGCAGGTCGGACAGGCCGAGGATCTTGCGCGACTCGTTGCGGACCTTCAGCTCCTCGGAGGACCAGCCGTCCTCCTTCAGCGAGCCCGCGAACGGCACCACGTTGAGCGCCATCGGCCCGGGAACGGCCCGGTGTCGTCGCCGACCGCGCGGCGCACGTCCCCGGGTGCGTGCCCAGCTCCGTACCGGCGACCGCCGCGAGCTGCGTGCGCAGGGTGTCGATCCCTCTTTCCCCGCGCCGGACACGGCCTGGTACGAGGAGACGATCAGCTCGGTCAGCCCGAACTCGGCGTGCAGCGCGCCGATCGCGACGATCATCGACAGGGTGGTGCAGTTGGGATTGGAGATGATGCCGCGCGGGCGGATGCGCGCCGCGCGGGCGTTCACCTCCGGCACGACCAGCGGCACCTCCGGGTCCATACGGAAGGCGCCGGAGTTGTCGACGACGACCGCGCCCTTGCTCGCCGCGACCGGCGCCCACTGCGCGGAGACCTCGTCCGGTACGTCGAACATCGCGACGTCGACGCCGTCGAACGCCTCCTCGCGCAGCGCCACGACCTCGACCTGCTCCCCGCGGACCGTCAGCTTGCGGCCCGCGGAGCGCGGCGAGGCGACGAGCCGGATCTCGCCCCAGATGTCGGCGCGCTCGGAGAGGATGCCGAGCATGACGGTGCCGACGGCGCCGGTAGCCCCACCACGGCCAGGGTCGGCTTCCCTGCCGCCGGGCGCCGCTCACCGCCCGGTCCCTCCGTACACCACGGCCTCGACGCTGTCGCTGTCCAGCCCGAAGGCGCTGTGCACGGCGCGCACCGCCTCCTTGACCTCGTCGGCCCGGGTCACGACCGAGATGCGGATCTCGGACGTCGAGATCAGCTCGATGTTGACCCCGGCGTTGGACAGCGCCTCGAAGAAGGTCGCGGTGACCCCGGGTTCGTCCGCATACCGGCGCCGACCAGGGAGATCTTGGCGATCTGGTCGTCGTAGCGGAGCGAGTCGAAGCCGATGACGCCCTTCGCCTTGGTCAGCGCCTCGGTCGCCTTGTGCCCGTCGGTCTTCGGCAGCGTGAAGGAGATGTCGGTCAGACCGGTCGCGGCGGCCGAGACGTTCTGCACGACCATGTCGATGTTGATCTCGGCGTCCGAGATCGTACGGAAGATGGCCGCCGCCTCACCGGGCTTGTCGGGGACGCCGACGACCGTGATCTTCGCCTCGGACGTGTCGTGCGCGACCCCGGAGATGATCGCCTGCTCCATGCCTACTTCTCCTTCTCCAGGTTCGGGCTTGTTGCGCACCCACGTGCCCACGTGGCCGGAGAACGACGACCGGACGTGGATCGGGATGTTGTAGCGACGGGCGTACTCCACGCAGCGCAGGTGCAGCACCTTGGAGCCGCTGGCGGCGAGTTCGAGCATGTCCTCGAAGGCGATCCGCTCGATCTTGCGCGCCTTCTGACCACCCGCGGGTCGGCGGTGAACACGCCGTCCACGTCGGTGTAGATCTCGCACACCTCGGCCTCCAGCGCGGCGGCCAGCGCCACCGCGGTGGTGTCGGAACCGCCGCGGCCGAGGGTCGTGATGTCCTTGCTCGCCTGGGAGACCCCTGGAATCCGGCCACGATCGCGACCGCGCCCTGCGCGAGGGCGTCGCGGATACGGCCGGGGTGACATCGATGATCCGCGCTTTGTTGTGGACCGAGTCGGTGATGACGCCGGCCTGGCTGCCGGTGAACGACAGCGCCTCGTGACCGAGGTTTTGATCGCCATCGCCAGCAGCGCCATGGAGATCCGCTCTCCAGCGGTCAGCAGCATGTCGAACTCGCGGCCTGCCGGAATCGGCGAGACCTGCTCCGCGAGATCGATCAGCTCGTCCGTCGTGTCGCCCATCGCGGAAACCACGACGACCACCTGATGGCCGTTCTTCTTGGCTTCGACGATTCGCTTGGCGACCCGCTTGATGCCCTCGGCATCGGCAACGGAGGAGCCTCCGTACTTCTGCACGACAAGGCCCACGTGCGCTCCTCAAGGCTCTCTGTGATGCGGTCGGCTCAGTTTAACGAGTGGCCGGAATCCGCCCTTCCGATATCACATGGCAAGACACCGTCTACGCTCCATGATCAGGTGGAATCGCGTCCCGGCCGTCACCCGCTCGGTGAGCAACCCTGCCCACTCCGCGGACATGCATACGGCAACGTAAGCCAGGTCACAGCCACGCGGCACATGCGGCCCGACCATCCGGCCGGGCCGCCGCGCCGGACCCCACGGGCGGCACCAAGCCAAGGTCATCGCCGGGCGGCGCTCCCCACTGGACGGCCGCTCACCACTGGACGACCGCTCACCGCCGGACGGAGCGCAGCCCCAGCGGCCCGGCGATCTCCTCCGCCATGACCCGGCCCGCCTGTTCCTCCAGCTCGGCGTCGTCCCCGTCCGCGTTGCTGTCGGTGTCCAGGCCGTTCAGCTCGTCGAGCGGGCTGTCCAGCCGCACGTGCGCGACGAGCGACTGGATGGCGCGCAGGGCGGCCGACGCGGTGGGGCCCCAGTTGGACAGGTAGGAGAACTGCCACCACCACAGGGCCTCGGTGATCCGCCCGTTCCGGTAGTGCGCCATCCCGTGCCGCAGGTCGGTGATGATGTCGGCGAGGTCGTCGGAGATGCGGCACGCGACAGGCGCGCTACGCGGTACGTACGGGTCGAACACCTCGGAGTAGACGTCCACCGGATCCAGCAGTACGGCGAAACGCTCGCGCAGTTCGTCGACATCCGGCTCCGGGCCGACGTCCGGCTCGTACCGCTCGTCCGGGACGATGTCCTCGTGCGCGCCCAGCCGCCCGCCCGCGAGCAGGAGTTGGGAGATCTCCAGGAGCAGGAACGGGACCGCGCTGTCCGGCTCGTCGCCCTTGGCCACCTCGGTGACGGCGACGATGAAGCTCTCGATCTGGTCGGAAATCTGGACCGCGAAGTCGTCGGGGTCCGGGTGAGCGGCGTGCAACGTCGTATCAGACATCGAGAAGTCTTCTCCTTCGAAGGCACGCCCCAGCGTGACCTCGTCGGCGTACTCAAGGTCTCCCCACGGGGAGACCGCTGGCCAGCGCGTGACCTTCATACCCATCGACTTGACCATGCGCGCGAGGTACGTGGCGGTGGCCTCGCCCTCCAGATTGGGATCGGTGGCCAGGATCAGCTCGGTCACCGTATCGTCGGCGAGCCGCGCCAGCAGTTCCCTTATCCGCAAGTCGTCCGGGCCGACGCCCTCGATGGGGCTGATCGCTCCGCCAAGTACGTGGTAACGACCGCGGAACTCCCGGGTGCGCTCGATGGCGACGACGTCCTTCGGCTCCTCGACCACGCAGATGACGGCCGGGTCGCGGCGCGGGTCCTGACAGACCCGGCACTGCTCGGCCTCGGCGACGTTCCCGCACACGGCGCAGAAGCGGACCTTCTCCTTGACCTCCGTCAGCGCGTGCGCGAGACGGCGTACGTCGGTGGGCTCGGCCTGGAGGATGTGGAAAGCGATCCGCTGCGCGCTCTTGGGACCGACGCCGGGCAGCCTGCCCAACTCGTCGATGAGGTCCTGGACCACGCCCTCGTACACGCCTGTGTCCTATCTGTCGCTTCTGTCGCTCTGCCGGGGTCCGCTCGGCCCGGGATTCAGCCAGGGGTTGGTCGGCGTTCCGGCCAAGGGGTCCGGCCGGGGCCGGGGCCGGGGTTCGACCGGGGCCGGGGTTCGACCAGGTTCGGCCGGGGCGGCCAGGGGCTCAGAAGGGAGCCCCGGCATGCCGCCGAGCCCCTGGGCGAGCGGCCCGAGCTTCTGCTGCTGGAGTTCCTGCGCGGCCTGGTTCGCGTCGCGCACGGCGGCGATGACCAGGTCGGCGAGGGTCTCGGTGTCCTCGGGGTCCACCGCCTTCGGGTCGATCACCAGGCCCTGGAGTTCACCGGAGCCGGTCACCGTGGCCTTCACCAGACCACCGCCCGCGGACCCTTCGACGGGGTCCGGGCCAGCTCCTGCTGGGCCGCGGCGAGGTCCTGCTGCATCTTCTGGGCCTGCTGAAGCAGTTGCTGCATATCGGGCTGGCCGCCACCGGGGATCACGTTCGCTCCTGGCTCGTCGACGGGGACTTCGTACGAGGATGTCGCACGGGGTGTCGTACGCGGTGCCGTACGGCGATTCTCGTTTCAGCCCGAGCCTACGTGTTCGCGCCGGGGTGCGCCCTCCACCGTGCGTAGGACGGCGAGCGCGTACGTACGGGCGCCCCCGGCCGCTCTCCCCGCTCTCTCCGCTCTCTCCGCTCTCTCCGCGCGGGACGCGGCACGGGACACGGCCCGGGACGCGCCTCCCGGCGGCTCACTCGTTGGCGATCTCCTCGATGACGGTCGCGCCCAGCTCGCGCACGATCAGGTCGTGCCCACTCAGCGCGGTGTCGTCGAGGTCCGGGTCGTCTTCGGCCGGGATGTCGTCCTCGGGCGCGATGGGCGGGGCTCCGGTTCCCGGTACGACGAGGAGGGCGGGCCGCCCGCGTCACCGGGGCCCCGCCCGCCGCGGGCCGGGCTCCGCGCCCGCCTCGGCTCCCTGGTGGGACCCCTGGTGGGGAGCGGCGGACTGCTGGCGGGACGCGGGGGAGCCGCGGGCGCGGCCTGCGTGGCCTGGGTCGCCGAGAAGGAGGGGACGGGCGGGTGCCGAGGACGCGGCCGGGGAGAAGGCCGACGACCCGGTGGGGCCGCCGCCGAATCCACCGGAACCGCCGGGTCCGCCGCCCTGCCCGCCGAATCCGCCGCCGGGTCCGCCGCCGGACCCCGGCTCCGCCCTGACCGCCGGAGGGTCGACGACCGCCTCGACCCGCCACTGCACGTTGAACGCCTCGCTCAGCGCCTGCCGCAGTACGTCCTCGCTGCCGCCGTTGACGAAGCTGTCGCGCGCGCCGGGGTTGGCGAAACCGAGCTGGAGGGTGGTGCCGTCGAAGCCGACGACCGAGGCGTTCTGGCTGAGCAGTATCCAGGTGAACCGGCGGCGGCCCTTGACCGCCTCCAGGATCTGCGGCCACATCTGCCGCACCTGGGCGGCGCCCTGCCCGGCGCTGGGGCGGCGGGCGCGGCCGGGGCCGGGGCGGCGGGCGGCGGGCCGTCGGAAGCGGGCCTCCGGGTCCGTCGGCGCTCTGGGGTGCCCGGCCCTGCCCCGGGCAACGGCCGTGGGCCAGCCGCCGGGCTGCCGCCCCGCACCGGAACCGGAACCGGGAGCGGAACCAGGAGCGGAACCAGAACCGGGAGCGGCGGCAGCGGGCCACGCCCGGGCCGGGGACCCGTCGGCCCGCCGGACCCGCCGGGGCGTCGGCGCCCGGGGCCGCCGAAGGCGGCGGCCCGCCTCCGCACTCGGCGCGGGCGGAGGAGCGGCCTGCGGGGAGCGGCCTGAGCCTGCGGCGGAGCGGACTGCGGAGGAGCGGCTTGCAGAGGCGTCTGCGGAGCGGACTGCTGAGGCCGGTCACCGGGCCGGTCGCCGAGCGCGGCACGCGCCGCGGCGGGACCGCCCGGCCCGGCGGCGGGCGCGTGGGCGTCGGGCCCCGGTACGTATCCGGCGGGGATGCCGGGACCGGAACCAATCGGCCCGACGGCCGTGGCCCTCCCCGCCACCGGCGAGGCCGCCCGCCAGGGCGGCACCGCGCTCCAGCCGGTCCAGCCGCGCCTGCAAGGACCGTTCGTCGTCGAAGGCGGCCGGGAGCAGCACCCGGGCGCAGATCAACTCCAGTTGCAGCCGGGGAGGTGGCGCCGCGCATCTCCGTCAGGCCCTCGTTGACCAGATCGGCGGCGCGGCTCAGCTCGGCGGCGCCGAAGACGGACGCCTGCGCCTGCATCCGCTCCACGACGTCGACGGGCGCGTCGATCAGCCCTTGTCCACCGCGTCGGGCACCGCCGCGAGGATGACCAGGTCGCGCAGCCGCTCCAACAGGTCGGCGCAGAACCGCCGCGGGTCGTTGCCGCCCTCGATCACCCGGTCCACGACCTCGAACGCCGCGGCCCCGTCGCTCGCCGCGAAGGCGTCCACGACGGCGTCCAGCAACGACCCGTCCGTGTAACCGAGAAGCGACGTCGCCATGGCGTAGGTCACACCGTCGGCGCCCGCGCCCGCGAGCAGCTGGTCCATCACCGACATCGAGTCCCGGACCGAGCCCGCCCCGGCCCGTACGACCAGAGGCAGCACGCCGTCCTCGACGTCCATCTCCTCCCGCCCGCACACCTCGGCCAGGTACTCCCGCAGCGTGCCGGGCGGCACCAGCCGGAACGGATAGTGGTGCGTACGCGACCGGATCGTGCCGATGACCTTCTCGGGCTCGGTCGTCGCGAAGATGAACTTCAGATGCTCCGGCGGCTCCTCGACCACCTTCAGCAGGGCGTTGAACCCCGCCGAAGTGACCATGTGCGCCTCGTCGATGATGTAGATCTTGTACCGGCTCGACGCGGGCCCGAAGAACGCCTTCTCCCTCAGGTCACGGGCGTCGTCCACACCACCGTGCGACGCGGCGTCGATCTCGATCACGTCGATCGACCCGGGCCCGTTGCGCGCGAGGTCCAGACAGGACTGGCACTCCCGCACGGCGTCGGCGTCGGCCCTTCTCACAGTTCAGACAGCGGGCGAGGATGCGCGCGCTGGTCGTCTTGCCACAGCCGCGCGGCCCGCTGAAGAGATACGCGTGGTTGACCCTGTTGTTCCGCAGCGCCTGCTGCAACGGGTCGGTGACATGCTCCTGCCCGATGACCTCGGCGAAGGTCTCGGGTCGGTAGCGGCGGTAGAGCGCGAGGGATGACACGCCTACGACGATATCGGGGCCCACCGACACCCGGCCCCGCCCCGCACCACGCAAGCGCCCCCACGCACCCGCCAGAGCCCACTTACCCTTGCTGCCTTCCGGCCCTGGGGAGTTCGGTGAGATAGCGCCACGTGAGGGGCTGCCCCACACCCTAGCGGATCGAACGCCCCGGGAACGAGTTCGCGAGCACACCCTCCGGTCTTGTATTGTTCCCGGCGGAGGATTCGCCTAGAGGCCTAGGGCGCACGCTTGGAAAGCGTGTTGGGGCAACCCTCACGAGTTCGAATCTCGTATCCTCCGCACCTCGCCTGAACAGGCGAACGAGAGCCCCGGTCCGCTGAGCGGCCGGGGTTCTCTGCATGCCCTGGTCTCAGTTCTGGACTCTTTTATTTCCGACATAATAGACAATTCATTCCTGCGCCTTGTCGCCGTCAGGCCAAGCCACAGGGCATCACCTTCCCTCAGAAGCGGGTTTCTGCCGGTCCGAGATGTGAGCGTCCCCGCGATGCGCCATTCTGGGGCCTGTGCAGGAGCGGTTCGGGTTCGGAGCCCGACGGCGCTCGTCTTGTGAGGTGTCCCATCGGCAAGCCCAGTGGATCAACTCTGGCCACGTGGCTGAGTGGTCTGGAAGTCGACCAGCTCGGACGGATCCTGGCGGCTCGCCCGGATGCCGTGTCTCCGCCGGAACCACGATCGTTCGGGGAACTAGCGGACCGTCTTCAGCGCCCGGCGTCGGTGGCTCCGGTGCTGGCGGGGCTCGCGCTGCCGCACCTGCAGGTGGCCGAGGCCCTGGCCGCACTGGGCCCCGTTCCACGTGCTGCTCTGGCCGGTCTGCTGGACGTGACCGGAACGGTGGGCGATCGCGAGCTGGACACGGCCCTGGAAACGCTGGCTGATCGCGCACTCGTCTGGCCGGACAGCGAACGGCTGCTGCACATGGCGGCACCGTTACGGCAGGCGTGGGACTCGCCGCTGGGGTTTGACGCACCGCTTGCCCGGCTCCTTGCGGACATGACCTCCGAGGAACTGCGCCGCATACTGGTGGCTCTGGGCATCCCATCGCCGGGCACCGCCAAGAAGCAGCGACTGACCGCCCTGCTGGCACACCACAGTGATCCGGAGCGAGTGGCCGCAGTCGTCGCTTCGGCACCGGCGGCCACCCGGCAACTGCTTGAGCGGCGCGCCCGTCACCAGGGTGAACAGCCGGAGAAACAAGCGGAGTTCATCATGCTCGGGGCCCCGTCGGCAGACCCGAGCCGGGTGCGCGCTGGGCGCTGGAGCGGGGTTGCTGGTTCAAGGCCAGCACTCCGGGTACGGGCCCGCGCGTGTCCCGGCCGAGGTGGCGCTCGCGCTGCGCGGGGCCGACTGGCACGCCCGTTCGACCCCGTCCCGCCCATGGTGCGGCTGGTGTCCGTCACCTTGGCGGAGGCGGACCGGGAGGCGGCATCCGCAGCTATGGCGTTCGCCGGCCATGCCGCCTCGGTTCTGGGGCGTGCGCCGCGTCTCCGCCGACCCGGTTGAAGTCCGGTGGGATTGGAGCACGTGAGCTGTCCCGGACCGGCAAGGCAGCACGGTGCGACGACATCGTCGTACGCCTCGTCCTGGAGACCGCGTACGCCGCCGGACTGCTGGCCCGGGACGGCGACCGGGTCGTGGCGACGGAAGGCTACGACGCCTGGGCGGAGCGAGAGCCGGCGGAGCAGCTCACCGTACTCTTCCAGGCGTGGCGGACGCTGCCGCTCACCCCGACCCGGACCCGGGACGAGGACGGCAACGCGCTGCCCGCACTCGCCGGGGCACCACCCTGCAGCGGCTGCGTGTGGGCCCGGGACGGGGTGCTCACCGCCGCAGCGGGACTCCCGGCAGATCAGGGAGTGAAGAGCCCCGCAGAACTGGGGCCGCTCGCCGCCTGGCACCGTCCGCTCGCCGATCAGCTCCCCACGACGCCACACCCTTCGCCTCCGTGATCCGCGAAGCGGAGCTACTCGGCGTCATCGCCCGCGGCACCCTGTCCCGCATCGGTGCCGCCCTGCAGGCCGGTGACGCCGAAGCACTCGCTGTGGCAAGTCGGCGGCTGCTTCCGACGGCCACCGGCACGGCCCGCTTCGGCGCGGACCTCACCGCCGTCGTCACGGGTACACCGTCGGCCCGCCTGGCTGCCTTGCTGGACGCCGTCGCGGACCGGGAAGCCGTTGGCACGGCATCCATGTGGCGGTTCAGCCCGGGCACTGTCCGCCGCGCCCTGGACACCGGCCGTACGCCCGACGCCATCGTCGCCGACCTGGCCGACGTCGCCGTCGGTGTCCTCCCCAGCCGCTGTCGTACCTGATCCACGACACCGCGCGCACGCACGGCCGTATGCGCGTCGTTCCCGCGGCCTGCGTGATCCACAGCGAGGAACCCGCCCTCCTCGCCGAACTCGTCGCCCACAGAAAGCTCGACGCCCTCGGCCTGCGACTGCTGGCGCCGACCGTGCTGGTCAGCCGGACCCCGCTCGACAAGACCCTCGCCACACTCAGGGCCGCGGGCTACGCCCGTCGCCGAGACGGCCGACGGGACCGTACGCCTCGAAAGGCCCAGCGCCTCCGTGCCACCACCCCGGCCCTGCCACCGCTCCCAGGCCAACGCCGGCGGTCCGTGTCGACGGTGCCTCCGGCGGCCATCGGCCTCAGCGCCCTGGTCGCCAGGCTACGGGCCACCTCCCCGACGCCCCCGGCTCCCGACCCGTTCGGCACCGGGGTCCCCTACGGCACGGACACCGAGGAGATCGTCGCCGGGTACGCGAAGAACCTGACGTACAGCGATGTCCGCCAGCTCGCTCACGCCGTCGACACCGGCACGGCCATCACGGTCGAGTACGTCGCCGCCTCGGGCAACCGGACCATACGCACCCTCAGCGAGCTCGATCTCGCCCCGCCCCACCTGTACGCCTGGTGCCATCTGCGCGACGACGAACGGGTCTTCACCCTCTCCCGCATCCACGGCGTCATGCCCGGGTAGCCCGGCCCAACGCCGCGACAAGCCTCCACTACGATCGCCGATCGTGGACTGGGTCGAGCGCACCACGCAGCTGAGGCAGTGGACGAGGAGCGGGACGCGCGCACCGCACAAGCCGCTCCTGTTCCTGTACGCGCTCAGCCGGTTTCAACAAGACGCTGACGGCGAGCTGCGGTACAGCGCGGTGGAGCAGGATCTGCGGCGGCTGCTCGACGAGTACGGGCCCGGTAACCGGACGACGCCCGCCTATCCATTCCATCACCTGGTGAGTGACGGGGTGTGGGAGGTGCGCACCGAGCGCGGGCCAGGAGCCCCGGACCGGGGTCAAGGAACTGCGGGCGTCCGGCGCCGCGGGCGGCTGACGCCTCAACTGCGGGCGGCACTGAGGCGGGAGCCGTCCCTGCTCGGCCGGATGACACGGGTACTGCTCGACCTGAACTTCCCGCCCTCCCTCCACGGCGAGCTGTGCGAAGCCGTCGGTCTGGAACTGGAGGAGGCCGAAACCGGACAGCTCTCGGCCGCGCGCAGACAGCGGGACCGGCGGATGCGGGAGATGGTCCTGACCGCGTACGAGTACCAGTGCGCCTTCTGCGGGTACGACGGCAGGATCGGCACAGTGCCAGTCGGCCTTGAGGCCGCCCATGTGCGCTGGTGGGCATTCGACGGACCGGACGACGTCGACAACGGGCTGTGCCTGTGCTCGCTGCACCACAAGCTCTTCGACAAGGGTGTGCTCGGTCTTGGCGAGGGCCACCGCATCCTGGTCTCACAAGGCTTCGTCGGGCGCAGCACCGCTGCCCGCGAGCACGTCATCATGCTCGCCGGCCGTCCGGTCATCGGTCCCCAGCCGGGCGTCCGCCCCATCGCCGCCACCCACCGCTCCTGGCACACCAGCCAGGTCTTCCACGGCAGCCCACGCCCCGCCACGACCCCTGACCGTCGATCTGACGGTCGCCTCAACGCACTGGTAAGCGACGCGATACCAAGAGTATGGTCTCTTGTATGGCGACGACCAAGAAGGTCACAGTGACGATCCCCGAGGATCTCCTGGACGAGATCCGCGCAGAAGCGGCGGAGCGGGGCCTATCGGCATACGTTGCCGAAGCGCTGCGCTTCAAGCGCGACCGGGACCGGCTGCGGGAACTGTCCGACTGGCTACAGGAGGAACACGGGCCCCTCACCGAGGAAGAGCGCACCACAACATTCGAGGAACTGGCGGAGCTCGATGCCGAGCACGAGCGCCGCCGCGCCGCCGGAACACATGGCGCCGGAGAGGCCGCGTGAAGAAACGGGCTGGCGAGCACGGGCAGCGACCGCTGCGCGTCTTCGTCCTCGACTGCGAAGCCCTGTCCCTGGCCGTGCGCGGCGACCGGAGGATGATCGCGTGGCTCGACCTCGCGGCCCGGGACGAAGCCGAGGTGGTGACGTCCCCATGACGCTGGTCGAGGCGTACGACGGCAGAACCACCGAACAGCGTTGGGACTGGGTGCTCTCCCGGCTCAAGGTCGCCGACATCGGAAAGGACGAGGCGCGCCAAGCCCGCCGCCTGCTGGCGGATACCAAGCTGCATGGGCACAAGTACGCGATCGACGCGGTGCTCGCCGTCATCGCACGCCAGCAGAAGGGGCAGGTCACCGTCTTCACCTCGGACGTAGACGACCTGGAGAAACTGGTCCCGGACGCGATCGTCGTCAAGAAGGTCTGACCCGGAGCTCTGGTCTCGATTCGGTCTCATTCACCCGCGTCCAGCGTCGTTCACCAACCGTCCGATGCCCGACTCCGTCCGGGCCAGGACGCCCCGTCCCGCTCCGAACCCGCAGACGAACATTTGGAAAGCGTGTTGGGGCAACCCTCACGAGTTCGAATCTCGTATCCTCCGCCCGATCAGAGGGCCGGACCGCTTCAGCGGTCCGGCCCTCTGTCGTTCGCCCGTCTCCCTCCGTCACGGCCCCTGGTGGGAGCGGAGGGTTCGGCTGTGCGCCGTCGCCAACGCCAGCGCACAGCGAACGGGGATGACTGTAGAGAACGGGGTACACGCGGGCGCATACTGATGCCGATGACAAAGCCAGCAGCAGCGAAGCGTCATTTGCCCACCAGTCCCTTCAAGGCCCCGGTCACGCCACCTGTCAAGGAGTTCGCCGTGGGCGACCGGGTCACACACGACATGTACGGTCTCGGCCGGGTGATCGGCGTCGAGGACGGGATCGCGGTGCTCGTGGACTTCAGTTCGGCGCAGGAGCGGATCCTGAGCCCTACACCAAGTTGAGCCCGCTGTAGGGCCACTGTGCCCGGTCGCGGCGCGTCGGGCTCCTCTCGGCCTGCCGCGGCGCCCGGGTCAGGCGTCGTAGGCGCGTTTTCGGCGGGGGCGGGGCCCGGGTGCCCTGGCCGGTGCCGTTGAGGGGAGGAGGGCCAGGAGGGGTGCCGGTGTTCCACTGGCCCAGGAGGTCGCGGTGGAGCGCGAGGATGCCGTGCGTCACCGCCAGGTTCAGCGCGGCCTTGCCGAAGGGGCAGGTGGCGACGAAGACCGCCACGTCGGCCTTGTGGTGGAGCCAGGCGGTGCCGACGAACTTCTGCATGTCGCCGCTGGGTACGTACCGGTGCGGGGCGTAGTGCTTGCACTGCACGACCAGCCGTCGGCCGTCCGGCAGGACACCGACGACGTCCGCGCCCAGGTCGCCGGACCTGCCGCTGACCACCACGTCGGTGCAGCCGTCGCGGCGGCACAGGTCGGCCACGTACCGCTCGAACGCCTGCCAGGTCATCGCGTCCACCTCGGCCAGCGAGCGGCGTCCGGCCTCGACGCGGGTCTCGTGCCGTCGGCGCCGCTCCGCGAGGCGGGCCAGCCGGTCGGTGCGCCACAGCCACCACGTCAGGGTGCCGAGGCCGCCGAGGAGGGCGGTGGTCAGGACGTACGGCCAGACCACCGACCACGGGACCGCCAGCGCGGCCAGCGATAACGCGCCGACGCCGACGGCCCTTCCGCGGCGTTCCGCCCGGCGTCCACGCGCGCTCGGCCGTCGCCGTCCGCGCCTTCTGGCCCGTGCCGCCATGGTTCCCCCTCAGCCCCTGGGCGTTCCCCTGGAACCTCCCCTGAGGAGGAGTGTGGGCAGTGCGCGGCCGTCGGGGAAGACCGCCGGGGCGGCGGGCGGTGTCAGGTCCCCGGCTGGGACCCAGGAGCCGTGGATGCCTCCCGGGACGCGGTGGGGAGGTGGACCGTGGCGACGGTGGAGAGGTTCTGGGCGTCGAGGACGAGGAGTTGGGACGCGTTCGCGGTCAGGTCGCTGACGACGGAGAGCAGGTAGCCGTCGTCCTCGCGGGTGGCGCCGACGGCGGGACGAAGACGGGCTCGCCCGCGTAGCGGCCGGGGCCCGGTGGTGGAGGACGCGGGCGCCGGTGGTGGTGTCCAGTTTGACCAGGGCGAACTCCTCCAGCCCCGCGCCGGGGAAGGCGACGTGGTAGCTGATGGCCGAAGGGCGGCCGGTGAGCGTCTCGTTGATGGCGGGGAAGTCGGTGGCCAGGTCGTCGACGGCCTCCTCGGTGGCCGTGCCGGTGGCCGGGTCCAGTCGCCAGCGGGTGAGGACCGCTCCGGTCACCGGGGCGACGGGATGGCCCGGGCGCCGATCCACCACTTCCAGGAGGTCTCCCAGGACGCGCGGTCGTAGGCGGCGCCTTCGAGGACGACCTTGCCGTCCGGGGTGTCGTAGGCGTTGGTGACGTGCAGGATGGCGCGTTGGCCGACGGGGATCCAGGTCACCGGCGCGTTCCCGGCGCGGTCGAGCAGGCCGACGCGGGCCTGGTACGTGTCGTGCCAGCGGTACGGGATGCCGGAGGTCTCGGCCGGGTCGAAGACCACCGGCCCGTCCAGGAAGACGGCCCGGGTGCGGGTGATGGCGAAGTCGTGCATGAGGCTGGGGCCCGCGCCCTCGACGGTACGGCTGACGACGACACGGCCCCGCGGCGAGGCCACCAGGTAGGTGAGGTGGGGCGGCAGGGGCGCGTAGCTGAAGAAGTGCAGTTCGCCGGTGTCCGGGTCCTCCTTGGGGTGGGCGGTCATCGCGCGGGTGAGCGTCCCGTGGAAGTCGTACGGCCCGACCGTGTCGAGTTCGGGTGTCACCTCGTACGGCAGGTTGGCCTCTTGCAGGGCGAGCAGGCGTCCGCCGTGCTCGATGACGTGGGTCGCCGCGACGCTGGCCGTGAGGTCCGCCGAACCGTCGTCGCGGACGGGCGGGCGCCGTCCAGGGCGGAGTCCGCACCCAGCGGTTGCGGTACCAGCGCGCCCTGCCGTTGTCGAGGCGTACCCGTGCAGCATGCCGGAGCCCTTGAACCAGTGGCTCGGGGTGACGCCGGGCTTCGGGTTGTGGCCGTTGCGCAGGTACTGGCCGGTCAGTTCCGGCGGCAGCGCGCCGACGACCTCCAGGTCGGTGGCGTCGGTCTCCTCGGCCAACGGTGCGTAGTGTCCGGACAGATACGGCTTGGTGGGCATCGCGACACCGCTCCTTGTGTGAGCTGCGGGTGTGAGCCGCAGGGGTGTGTGATTGGTCAGTCACTCTTGACCGCCGAAAAGGGCCCGCCTGGCGGGCGGGCCGTCGGTCATCAGTCGTCAGGCCGTCGCGTCGTCGTGGCGGGTCAGTCGGCCGGGGTCCGCGGGTAGTGGACGAGTCCCTCGGTGAGGTACGCGGCCCACTCCCCGTCGCCGTCCGCCGAGCCCAGGCCGAGCGCGGCCACGAGCTGGCACAACTGGCCCCGGGCGTAGAACTCCCGCACGGCGGGCCGGTCGGCGCCGGACCGCTCGGCCACGTACCGCACCAGCCGGGCGTGCTCGTCCCGCAGGGCACGCCGGATCTCCGGTTCGTCGGTGGCCGCGAGGGCGTGCACCTGGAGCATCAGCAGCTTGTGGTCGGCGATCAGGGCGGCGTACGCCTCCGCCATGGCCGCCAGGACCGAGGCCGGATCCGAGGACGACGGGGCCGACGCCGAGGCCGCCGACGGAGCCGCCGACGGAGCCGCCGACGACGGAGCGGCCGCCGGAAGGTCCTCCACCGCCGCCCTCATCGCGTCGATGATCCGGTCGAAGCAGACGCGCTGCGCCGCGACGAACAGGTCGCGCTTGGTGGGAAAGAGCCGGAAGACGTACGCCGGGAGATCCCGGCCGCCGTCGCGACCGCCGACACCGGGGTGCCGCGGTAGCCGGACGCGGCGAAGACCTCGACGGCCGCGTCCAGGACGGCGGCTCGCCGCAACTCGGCGGTGGACAGCACTCGTTCCATGTGAGTGATTGAACACTCACACCTGTGCGGCGTCAAGGCGGGCCGGGGTGCGAGGGTCGGTCCCGTCAGTGCCGTGCCCGTCGGCTCCACGCCTCCAGCTCCGGCGCGCCCGCGGTCGGCGCCGCCACGCGGCCCGCCCTGGTCCAGCCCCAGGACTCGTACGCCGCCGCGACCGCCGCGTTGGCCGGTTCGACGAGGCTCGTGACCACGTCGGCGTCGACGCGTTCCAGCAGCCGGCGCAGCAGTCGGGTGGCGATGTGGTCGCGTCGGTGCGACGGCGCGACCATGAGCTGGGCCAGCGCGAACACCCGCCCCGACGCGGCCAGTTCCTCGATGCCGTCGGTCGCGGCCCCGCGGAAGCCGTGCCACCACTCCCTGGCGGCCCGGCGGATAGCCGTACGCGCAGCCGACCAGACCCGAGGACGACTCAGCGGTGACCATGTCGAAGCCGGGGCGCTGGATGTCCTCCTCGAACCCGTCCAGGAAGGCGCGCCGCTCGCGCGACAGCGTCTCCGGACGCGCCCGTTCCCCGTGGTACGCCGCGATGTACAGATCCGCCACGGACTCGCGCTGCCGCTCGGCCTGCCAACGCGACAACCGCCGTACGAAGACCTCTGCCATCGTCACATCGTCGCAGGTGAACGCGGTCCGCGGAACAGGTCTGCGGACAGTGCGGAGGCCGCGCGGGATCGGTCCCCGCCGCGCGGACCGGTCCTCCGCCGGAGCCCCTGGGCACGCACCGGTACGTCTGCCACCACAACTCACCGTGCTGTTCGCGGGCGTGGTGCCGCTCCTGATGTACAGCCACAAGGGCCGTTCGCGGGCACGGGCCCGGAGCGCGGGCCCTGAGCACGGGCCCGGAGCGCGGTCGGCGGCCGGGGCTCAGGCGTGCTGCCTGCGGTCCCGGGCGGCATACAGGCCCGCCGCCGCGGCGAGCACGAGGGCGCCGGTGGTGACGTTGGTGAGGACGTGCGCCATGCCGTCGAGGACGACGTTGGAGACGACGTTGACGACGAGGGCGACGCTGAGCGCGAGCCAGAGCAGGGACTTCATGGGGTTGTCCTTCCGAGGAGCGGGCGGTTCGTCTGCCGGTGTCGACTCTTCCGTTCCCGGGCCGCCGGTTCGAGGAGCGCACTCCCGAGTCGGGGTGTAGCGCGCTACACCCCACCCGTGGGCGCACCCGCCCGACCAGGACGTACCGGCTCGCCTACGCTGACGGCCATGCGCCAGGCGGTACGGGAAGCGGAGCGGGCCACGGTCCAGTTGACGATCACGACCGGGCTCGCCGTCATGTCGTCGTTCTACCTCGCTTTGCTGGTGTTCACGGCGGTGGCGACGGCCACCGTCGTCGGCGCGGGCGTGCTGCCCGAGACGGTGCTGCTGCTGCGCCGGACGGCCGGGTTCAAGCGGCGCCGGATCGCGCTGTGGTCCGGCGAGCCGGTGCCCGAGGCGTACGCGCCGCTCACCGGGGCGCTGTTCGAGCGGGTGCGGGCGGCGGTCAGGGACCCGGGCACGTACCGGGACCTGCGCTGGCTGGCCGTCCACTTCGGCTACGGGCTGGCCCTGGTGTGCGCGATCCTGCCGCTGTGGGTGATCGGCCTGCTCACCGACGGCGTGTGGTGCGGCCTGCTGCGCCGCCCCGCCGTGGTGCTGCCGCTGCTCTCGCGCCTCGCCGACCTCGACGCGGGCTGGTCGCGCGCCCTGCTGATGCCCTCGCCCGACGCCCGGCGCAGCGCCGAACTCGCCGAGCGGGTCGAGGAGTTGACCGTCACCCGGGCGGGGCGGTCGAGGCGCACGGCGCGGAGCTGCGGCGCATCGAGCGGGATCTGCACGACGGCGCGCAGGCGCGGCTGGTGGCGCTCTCGATGCGGGTGGGGCTGGCCAAGCGGGCGTACGAGAAGGACCCGGAAGCGGCCCGCAGACTGCTCGACGACGCGCAGGACCAGGCCGAGGAGGCGCTGACCGAACTGCGGCACGTCGTCCGCGGCATCCACCCGCCGATCCTCACCGACCGGGGCCTCGTCGGCGCGGTACGGGCGCTCGCCGCCAGCAGCGGGCTCGACGTCACGGTCGACGCGGACGGGGTGGAGGACGAGGGCGAGGGCGGGGACAGTGGCGGGGCGGCGTGCCGCGCGCGCCCGCGGCCGTCGAGGCGGCGGCGTACTTCGTCGTCGCGGAGGCGCTGACCAACGCCGCCAAGCACAGCGGGGCGGACCGCGCCCGCGTGGAACTCTCCCGTACGCCCCGCCTGTTGCGGGTCGTCGTCCGGGACGAGGGCCG
The DNA here is from genome assembly GCA_038070365.1 of Streptomyces sp. M19. Classification (GTDB taxonomy): domain Bacteria; phylum Actinomycetota; class Actinomycetes; order Streptomycetales; family Streptomycetaceae; genus Streptomyces. The sequence continues at coordinate 4,182,724 of JAMYWE010000001.1, forward strand.
CGGCGGGCCGACCCGGCGGGCGGCAGCGGGCTGCTCGGCATGCGGCGCCGGGTCGCGGCGCTTGATGGCACCGTGGAGATGACCAGCCCGTCGGGGCCCGACCGTGATCGAAGTGGAGCTGCCGTGCGCGTGGTGATCGCCGAGGACAACGCCCTGTTGCGGGAGGGCGTGGTGCTGTTGCTGCGCTCCGCCGGGCACGAGGTGGTGGCGGTCGCCGCCAGCGGGCCCGAGGTGCTGCCCGCGCTGCTCGCGCACCGCCCGGACGTGGCCGTCCTGGACGTGCGGATGCCGCCCGGCTTCCGCGACGAGGGCCTGCGCGCGGCACTCGCCGCGCGGCGCGAGATCCCCGGGCTGCCGGTGCTGGTGCTCTCGCAGTACGTCGAGGAGACGTACGCCACCGAGCTGTTGGGCGGGGGCGCGAACGGCGTCGGCTATCTCCTTAAGGACCGCGTGGGGCGGGTCGACGAGTTCCTGGACGCCCTGGAGCGGGTCGCGGCCGGTGGCACGGCGCTGGACCCGGAGGTGGTGACCGAACTTCTGACCCGGCGCCGCGACGACCCGCTGGGCTCCCTCACGCCGCGCGAGCGCGAGGTGCTGCACCTGATGGCGGAGGGCCAGGACAACACCACCATCGGGAAGCTCCTGGTGATCTCCGACCGGGCGGTCAGCAAGCACATCGGCAACGTCTTCTCCAAGCTCGGCCTGCCGCCGAGCGACAGCGGGCACCGGCGGGTGCTGGCCGTGCTGGCGTACCTCAACAAGGGCTGAACACCGGCCTTCCGCGGAGGCGCGCTCAGCCGTCCGTACGGAGGCGCGCTCAGCCGTCCGTACGGACCGGCGCCGGGTGGCGGCCCGCAGGGACGTCCGCGCCGGGCACAGCGTTCCGGCCGCCGTCGTCACCGCGACCACCCCGACGATCGTCGCGGCGTACAGCGGCGGGAGATACGGCAGCGTGCCCGTGGTCGCCAGGCTGAACGCGACCAGCGGTACGCAGGCCACCGCCGCGCCCACCGCCAGGCCCGTCGCCGCGGTGGCCGCCGCCTCCAGGCGGAGCATGCGGCGCAGTTGGCGGCGCCCGTTCCGGCCAGGCGCAGCAGGCGCAGTTCGGGCCGCCTGCCGACGGTGATGAGCGCCAGGGTGCTGAGAACGGCGATCACGGTGTAGCCGCCGACGGCCGCAACCACCGCCAGGGTGACGGTCCGCGCGAGCGCCTCGTCCTCCGCCGCCGCGCGTACGGGCGTGGGTCGCGCTCCACGCGCGCGTACGGCACCGCCGCCGCCAACGCCCGCGCGAGGGCCGCGTGGTCCGGCCCGGCGCGGCGGCGACCAGGAGGCGGCCCTCGGCCGGGCGGAGGTGTGCCGCAGCAGCTCGTCGCGCGCGAGGAGGAAGTCCCCGAGGGCGAGGGCGCGGTCGTAGGTCGCCACGACCCGCAGCCGCGCCCGTACGCCGTCGTCGAAGCGGAGCGTCACCGTCGAGCCGGGCCGCACCCCGAGGTCGTGGGCCGGTCGGCGCCGACGGCGACGGTGCCGGGCCGCAGAGCGGCCAGGCTCCCGGCCCGTACGCCCGGGTCGAGCGTGCGGGCCCGCGGCCGCGGGTGACGCCGAGCACCGGCAGCCGGTCCAGCACGGGCGAGCCCATGTCGCTCCGGGCGAGGACCACCGTGCCGTGCGCGACCCGGTGGCCGCGGCCACCCCGGCAGCCGCCGCACGCGCAGCAGCGCGTCGTCCGGGAACCCGCCGTCCGCGCGCACCGCGAGGTCGGCGCGGACCGCCTGGCGGGCCTGGGCGTCGGCGGTGTGCGCGACCGTCGTACCGCCGGAGAGCTGCACGCCGACGAACGCCGTGACCAGGACGATCGGGGTGATGGCCGCTCCCAGGCGGCTCGCGGCGGCGGTGCCGTTCGCGGCGGCGAGGTACCACCGACGCCGCCGAACCGGCGCAGCGGCACGCCCAGCACCCGCAGCGCGCCCGGGCGATCCACGGCCCGAGCAGCGCGCACGCGATCACCATCGTGATCGCCGCGGCACCGGCGGCGGCAGCGGCCGTCTCACCGCTCTGAGGGCGGCGGTCCCGGCCGAGACCACGCCCGCGAGCAGCAGCGCCAGCCCGCGACACGGCGCGCCCTGCCGCCGCCGGACGCGGTCTCGCGCGGCGCCTCGGCGGGCGGCGGCGGACGGCCGAGGCGCAGGCGATCAGCGCCGCCACGCGCGCGATGAGGACGGTGACCGCCGCGGTGGCGAGCGGGCCGCCACCAGCCAGGCCGGGAAGGGCAGCACGAGACCGGCGGGCAGCGCGCCGGTCGCGGACAGCAGAGCGCGCAGCCCGAGGTACGCGGGGACGGCCGCCACGGCGCCCGCCGCCGCCGCGAGCGCCGCGACCCGCGCCACCTCGCGCCCCACCGCGGCCCGCACCTGCCGGGGCGTCGCCCCGACCGCCCGCAACAGGCCGAGTTCGTGGGCGCGTTGCCCCAGCGCCTGGCCGACCGTGGAGGAGACGACGAGCAGGGCGACGAGGACGACGACGGCGCCGAGCGCGCCGAGCAGCGCCAGCAGGTCCGTACGAGCGGGCGCGGCGGCCAGGAACTCGGCGGCGCCGCGCCCGTCGCCGGTCAGGACGCGCAGGGCGCGGCATCGCCGTCCGCCCGCTGCCCGGCGCTCCGCGCACCGGCGGTGTCCAGGGCGTGCCGTACGCGCGCGTGGAGCGCGTCGGTCCGTACGCCGGGCTCGGCGATAACCCCGATGGCGGCCACGGTGCCGGGGTGCCCGGCCAGCCGGTGGGCCTCGGCGGCGGTGGGGTAGACGGCGGCGCGGGGCCGTCGGCGACGCCGACGACGGTGTAGCCGGTGCGGGCCCCGGCCACGCGGAGGACGAGGCGGTCTCCCACGCGGGCGTTCGTGTCGGCGGTCGCCGGGGTCGTCGCGGGCGCGGACGCCTTCGTTCCCGCGCCCACCACGATCTCGTCCGCCTGCCGTGGGGCGCGGCCCTCCTTAGGGCGTACGGCGCCAACTGGGCGGCGGGCCACGGTCGTCCGGTGACGGTCTCGCGGCCGACGCCGACCTCGAACTCCTCGTCCGCGACGGCCGTCCGCACGCCCGGGACCCGGCGCACCGTGTCGAGCGCCGCCGCCGGGACGCGGACCCGGGCGGTGAGCGCGGTGCGCGCCGTCTGCCGCCCGTCCGGCCAGGAGGTGGTGGTGAAGCGGGTGTTCTGGTCCCCGGCGACGACGAGGTCGGCCGCGGCGTAGCGCTCCACGCGCGCGTGCCCGAGACCGGCCGACGCCAGGGTGAGGCCGAAGGTGCCGAGCAGGAGGGAGGTGAGGACGAGCGCCGCGATGACGGCGGCCCACGCCTTGCGGTGCGTACGGGCGGCCCGGGAGGCGAGGAGCGCGGTCACGCGAGGGAGGGGCGGGACTGGTGACGAAGGCGAGCGCGGGGGCGCGGGTGGGCATGGAACGGGTTGATCGTGTTCATGCCGCCCGCCTCCCTCGCGGCCCATGTCCACCAGGACCCGCCGTACGTCGTCGGCCCGCGGGCGCTCCTGGCGGCCCACGACCCGGCCCCGTCGCAGGAAGAGGGCCTCGTCCGCCCACGCCGCCGCGGCCGGGTCGTGGTGACCATGACGACCGTCCGGCCGTCGCGGTCCACGGCCCGCCGCAGCAGCGCGAGGACGTCGTGCGCGGTGCCGGGGTCGAGCGCCCCGGTGGGCTCGTCGGCGAAGACGATGTCGGGGTGGTGACCAGCGCGCGGGCGATGGCCACGCGCTGCCGCTGTCCGCCGGACAGCTCCGAGGACGGTCCGCGCCCCGGTCGGCGAGCCCGACGGCCGCCAGCCCGGCGGCCGCGAGCCCCATGACGCCGTCCCCGGCACCTCCGGACCCGGCGGTGGCGGCGGTCGTGGCGGTCGTGGCCTCGCGTGGCGTCCGTTCGTCCGGCGCGGCGCCGCCGAGCAGCAGGGCAGCGCGACGTTCTCCGCGACGCTCAGCGACGGCACGAGGTTGTGCGCCTGGAAGACGAACCCGACGCGCTCGCGGCGCAGCCGGGTCAGCTCGTCCTCCTTGAGCGCGGACAGGTCCGTCCCCGCGACGCGCACGGTCCCGGCCGTGGGCCGGTCGAGCCCGGCCGCGCACTGCAACAGGGTCGACTTCCCGCACCCGGACGGCCCCATCACCGCCACGAACCGCCCGCGCGGCACGGTCAGATCGACGGGTGCAGCGCCACCGCGCCCGGCCGGTACTCCCGGCTCACCCCGTCCAGTACGAGCGCGTCGGGGCGGAGTCCGCCCGCCCGCCCACTCCGCGTGTACCGCCCGTTCCGCACGCCCGCGCGTACCGCCGCCGGATCGCGCCGCCGCCTGAACATCCGCCACGCCTCTCTCCCAGGACGGCGGTCCGCAGCGCCGCCGTACCCCACGACGCTAGGAAGGAACGGGGGCGCGGAGGAGAGAGCACGGTCCCGTACGGGGTGCAGCGGACTCCACCACGAAGAGGGGGCGAACAGGAAGAGGAGCGGCCGAGGCGGTCATGGCGTCACGGCGTCACGAGGGGTCGGCGGCGTCACGAGGGGTCGGCGGTGTTCGTGGCGTAGAACGACCGGCACGTCCCCGGTCGTAGTCCGTCGCGATCTCCAACACCTCGCCGCCATCGGCCGACGGCAGCAGCGCGGAGCTGTAGTTGGGGCAGAAGTCGACCGTGGCGGACCGGACCGCGACGGGCGCGGGATGGCCCGCCACGGGCCCGCGCCGCCCTCGCTGTTGGTCCAGATCGTGCGTCCGCTGCCCTCGGCCCGGCTGCCGTCCGCGTCGTACATCACCTGGCCGACCAGCAGCAGCCTGCCGCGCGGGTTGCCCTTCTCCGGGGCCCAGGCGAGGTTCGGGGCGTGCTTGAAGTACCCGCCGTCGGCGGTCTCGGGCGCACGCCGAGGTCCTCGGGTCGCCCCAGTCCCAGCCGTCCAGGGAGACGCGGTAGTGCACCACGCAGGAGAACCGGCCGCCGGAGGCGCAGATCTCGTACGTCATGACGTACCGGCCGCCCGGCAGCTTCCGGACGACCGCCATCCCGGGGCGGTCGGAGTCCAGGGCGGAGGCGACGGTGTCGTGGGTGTCGTGCCACGCGAGGCCGTCGCGTGAGCGCGCGGCGACGAGTTTCTGGCTGTGGCGGGGTCGGTCTCGTCGGAGTAGTGGCAGACCAGGTCCCCGCGGCGTCCACGGAGAACTCCGGCTCCCACAGCCCCGGTCGTCCGGCGCGGTGGCGACCGTGGACAGCGGCGTCCAGGTCCGTCCCACGTCGGCGCTCCTGAACACCCGGATCGTCATCCGGCGGTCCGGCTCGTCCTGGCCGAAGGAGGCGGCCCACAGCAGCGTGCCCGCGGGCAGGTCACCGATCCGCCGCGGCAGTTCGTACAGCGTGGCGCAGCACAGCCCCGGCCGTCCGCGGACGCGGCGGCGGTGACCGCGCCGACCCGGTGGAAGCTCGCGCCGTCGTCGGTGCTCTCGTGGACGGCGCCGACGCCGTCGCCGCCTTCGTGGACGACGCCGGAGGCGAGCACGCGCCCGTTGGCGTCGCCGCTGTGGGCCAGCCGGATCGCGCGCGGATAGATCCCGCCGCCGTCGCGCAGCGCGGTACGGGTCGTCTTCGGCCGGTCCGGTCCCTTGGACGCACCGCCCGCGCCGCCCGCACCGCCCGCGCCGTCCGTGCCGCCCGCGCCGCTGTCGCCGTGCGAGACGTCCGGACCGTGCGGGGCGTCCGCCCGTCGTCGTGGCGCGTGACGGTGACGAAGACCGCCACGGCGGCGGCGAGGAGGACGAGCACGAGCGCGACGACGAACGCGGGCGGCGCGCACGGACACGCGTGGGGACGCTCCTGGCATGGGCCTTCCTCAAGTGACGCGAGTGGGGCGGGTGACGCGGGCAGTGCGGGCGGTACAGAACGTACGAGGTGGGCGGACGGGGCCGTTCCGGGCGACCCGGCCACCACCCTGCACCAGCGTGATCGGCGCACGCAACGGCCGCCGGACGGCACGCGCTCTCAGTCCTCCGCGCCCTCCCGTCGCCCCCGAAGCACTCCGGGCGCGGCTGACGACCAGGTCGCTGAAGGCGGCGACGACCGGGGTGCGGGTACGGGAGGTGACCCGCGCCAGGCCGACCGCGCGGTAGGCGCCGGGCTCGTCCAGCGGCAGGTCGACCTGGCCGGGCGTCGCGACCGGCGAGGGCGGCAGCACGGCGACGCCGAGCCCGGCGGCGACGAACCCGCGGATGGTCGCGATCTCGGCGCCCTCGAACGCCACCCGCGGCGTCACCCGGCCGCCGCGCACACCCGGTCCACCAGGTGGCGCAGCCCGTATCCGGCGCTGGCCATGACGAAGTCCTCGTGCCGCGCCTCGGCCAGCCCGACCGCTCGCGCCCCGCGAGCCGGTGGCCGCCGGGACGACCAGGCGCAGCGGCTCGCGCGCGACGGGCGTGGCGGTGATGCCGGGCTCGTCGGGCAGGGGCGAGGTCAGGAGGAGGTCCACCTCGCCGCGGCGCAGCCGTTCCAGCAGCCCTTCGGCGTTGTCCTGGACCAGTTGGAAGCGGACCCGGGGTGCCGGGCGCGGAACCAGCGGACGAGCAGCGGCACCGGCGCCGTACCGAGCGCGGGCAGGAAGCCGAGCGCGACCGTCCCCGGGCGTCGGTCGCGGCCCGCAACTCCTCGCAGCCGACTGTGATCTCCTCCAGACCGCGCCGCACGCGCGCGAGGAAGGCACGGCCGTGGCGGGTCAGCCGCAGCCCGCGGCCCTCGCGGTCGAACAGCGGTGTCCCGACGGCCCGCTCCAGCCGTGCGACGCTGCGGCTGACGGTCGACTGCGGAGTGCCCAACTCCGCCGCCGCGGTGGACAGATGCTCCAGTTGCGCCACCACCGCGAACCGCACGAGATCGGGGCACATCGCCAGCAGCGGGGCGGGCGGCGGCACGGGCACCACGGGGTCCGCGCGCTCCGTCAGCCCCGCCCGCCCCGACCGCCCCTGTCCGATGTCTGTTCCATTCCCGGAATACAAGCAGACGTTTCATGCATTGGACGCATCATCGCGGTGCGCCTAGCGTCGCGCGGGTGACTGAGTCGGCCATAGCCCCGCCCATGTCCGGGGTTCCTCCGGTTTCCGCCGCGCCACCGGAGCGCTGTTCGCCGCCGGGATGACGACGTTCATGACGCTGTACTGCGTCCAGGCGCTGCTGCCCGCCCTCTCCGACGACCTGGGCCTGTCCCCGCCGCGTCCTCGCTGACGATCTCGGTCTCGACGGCCGCCATGGCGATCGGCGTGGTCCCGCTGACCGCCGTGTCCGACGCCTGGAGCAGGACCGGGATGATGACGATCTCGCTCGGCGCGGCGGCCCTCCTCGGCGTCGCCGCGGCCTTCGCGCCCAACTTCCCGGCCCTGCTGACCGTCCGGGTCCTCCAGGGCTCGCGCTCGCGGGCTCCAGGCGACGGCCATGTCGTACCTGTCCGAGGAGGTCCACTCCGCCTCCTCGGCCAGGCCATGGGCCTGTACGTGGCGGGCAACGGCATCGGCGGCATGGCCGGGCGGCTGCTCGCCGACGGCATGCTGGAGGTGACCGGCAGCTGGCGCTGGGCGATCGGCGCGGTGGGCGCGGTCGCCACCGTGTCGGCGGTCCTGTTCCACCTGACGATCCCGGCGTCCGTACGCTTCGTACGCCGCGACCCCAGCCGCGCGCGCTGGCCTCCGCGATCGGGCGGGCCCTGCCGGACAGCGGGCTGCTCCGGCTCTACCTGATCGGTTTCGTGGCGATGGCCGCCTTCGTCACCGTCTACAACTACCTCGGCTTCCGGCTGATCGAGGCCCCTTCGACCTGTCCCAGACGACGGCGGGGCTGCTGTTCGTCACCTACATCGCCGGGTCCTTCTCCTCGGCCGCCGCGGGCCGCCTCGTCGACCGCTACGGCCGCCCGCAGGTGCTGCTGCCCGCGCTCCTCGTCACGCTCGTGGGGCTGGTGGCGATGCTCGTGCCGCACCTGGGCGCCGTCGTCCCCGGCCTGGTGGTCTTCACCGTGGGCTTCTTCGCCGCCCACGCGGTGGCCAGCGGCTGGGTCGGCAGCCGGTCCACCGCGCTGGGCGTCCAGGGGCCGCCGTCTACCTGTTCTTCTACTACATCGGCAGCGCCGTGGGCGGTTCGGCCGGGGCATCGCCTACTCCGCGCACGGCTGGGGCGGGGTGACCGCGTACTGCGCCTGCCTGGTGGCGGTCGCCGTGGCGAGCGCGGTGACCCTGCGCCGCGCCCGGGGCCACGTCCCGGCCCGCCGCGACGGCCCCGGCGGAGGCCACCACGGAGGCCACCGCGGGCACCGTCCCGGCGGACACGCCGACCGAGGCGCCTTAAGGGGCTCATCGGAGGGGCTCACGAGGCGGGCGGCGCGGTCGCCGGGCGGGCTCGGTCGCGGGAGCGGGCTCGGCTCTGGTCGCCGGGACGGGCTTGACGGCGCGGATGACGGCGGAGTGCATGCCCTCGGCGACGGAGTGGGTCGGGGTGATGCCGACGTCCGTGAACCCGGCCGCCTCAAGGCCCTGTCGGTACTCGGCGAAGGACAGGGCTCCGGCGACGCAGTCGGCGTGGTCGCCGCGTTCGGCGCGCTGCGCGGGGTGAGGGCGTTGTCCGCGACGACATCGGAGACACCGATCCGGCCGCCCGGGGCCAGGACGCGGAAGGTCTCGGCGAAGACCGCCGCCTTGTCGGTCGACAGGTTGATGACGCAGTTGGAGACGACGACGTCGACGCAGTGGGCGGGCAGCGGGATCGCCTCGATGGCGCCCTTGAGGAACACGGCGTTCGCCGCGCCCGCCTTCTGCGTTGGCCAGGGCGAGGGCGAGCATCTCGTCGGTCATGTCCAGCCCGTATGCCCTGCCGGTCGGGCCGACGCGGCGGGCGGAGAGCAGGACGTCGATGCCGCCGCCCGAGCCCAGGTCGAGGACGCGCTCGCCCTCGCGGAGATCGGCGACGGCCATGGGTTGCCGCAGCCCAGCGACGCGGCGACGGCCTCGGCGGGCAGCTCGTCGCGCTCGTCCGAGGCGTAGCGGATGGCGCCGAAGGCGCCGTCGATCGCGATGGCCCTCGGGCCGCAGCACGCGCTGCCACCCTCCGCGGCCTGGACGGCTGCCGCCGCGTAGCGCGTACGGACGGTCTCGCGCAGGTCGTCTGCTCGCTCGCTCATGGAACCGCACCCTCTACAGCGCCTGCATCGACGTTCATGAATGCAGCATTGCGCCCTGTATCGAAGTCCGTCAACATAGAAGCATGCCGAAACAAGACCTTGTGGTGCTCGGTCGGGACGGCGCGGACGTCGGGGCCGAGGGTGTGCCGACGGCTGGTGCCCGGAGCTGCTGGCCGCCCCTTGGCCGAGGACCGGGCGACCGGGCTTGCGAAGATCTTCAAGGCCCTGGGCGACCCGGTGCGCCTGCGGCTGCTGTCGCTGATCGCCTCCCGCGCGGGCGGCGAGATCTGCGTGTGCGAGCTGACGCCCGCGTTCGACCTGTCGCAGCCGACGATCTCCCACCACCTGAAGCTGCTGAGGCAGGCCGGGTTGATCGACTGCGAGCGGCGCGGCACCTGGGTGTACTACTGGCTGCTGCCCGAGACGACCGACCGGCTCGCCGCGCTCCTCGCGCGGCCCGCGGGCGCGGAGGCGGCCACGGCCGCGGGTGCGGAGGCGGCCACGGCCGCGGCCGGGGCCCGCGCGTGACGGCCGAAGCGGCGGCACCGGGCCACGGCCGGACCGCCGTGGCGGGGCGGCTGTCGTTCCTGGACCGGTATCTGGCGGTGTGGATCCTCGCCGCGATGGCCGCCGGGCTCGGCCTCGGCCGCCTCGTCCCCGGCCTCGGCGACGCGCTGGCCCGGGTCACCGTCACCGGGGTCTCGCTGCCGATCGCGCTCGGCCTGCTCGTGATGATGTACCCGGTCCTGGCCAAGGTCCGCTACGACCGCCTGGGCACCGTCACTCGCGACCGCCGCCTGCTCATCCCCTCGCTCGTCCTGAACTGGGTCCTCGGTCCGGCCGTCATGTTCGCCCTCGCCTGGGCCCTGCTGCCGGACCTGCCGGAGTACCGCACCGGCCTGATCGTCGTCGGCCTCGCCCGCTGCATCGCCATGGTCGTCATCTGGAACGACCTGGCGTGCGGCGACCGCGAGGCCGCCGCCGTCCTCGTCGCTCTCAACAGCGTCTTCCAGGTGGTCGCGTTCAGCCTGCTGGGCTGGTTCTATCTCGCCGTCCTGCCGGGGTGGCTGGGCCTCGAACAGACCGCTCTGGACGCGTCCGTGTGGGAGATCGCCCGTTCCGTGCTGATCTTCCTCGGCATCCCGCTGCTGGCCGGTTTCCTCACCCGCCGTCTGGGCGAGCGGGCCCGGGCCGCGCCTGGTACGAGGCCGAACTGGTCCCGAGAATCGGTCCGTTCGCCCTCTACGGGCTGCTGTTCACCATCGTCGTGCTCTTCGCCCTCCAGGGCGACGCCATCACCTCCCGCCCGGTGGACGTCGTACGGATCGCGCTGCCGCTGCTGGTGTACTTCGCCGTCATGTGGGCCGGGTCCATGGCGCTCGGCCGCGCGGTCGGACTGGACCACCCCGCGCGACGACCCTGGCCTTCACCGCCGCGGGCAACAACTTCGAACTCGCCATCGCGGTCGCCGTCGCCACCTTCGGCGCCTCGTCCGGCCAGGCCCTCGCGGGGTCGTCGGGCCTCTCATCGAGGTGCCGGTGCTGATCGGTCTCGTCCATGTCGCCCTGGCGGCCCGGCGCTTCTTCCCGACCACAGAGGCGCCGTCCGCCGGGCCCGTGGCCGTACGGGAGGGTTCCGCCCATGTCTGAGATGCCGGGTACCGGGCCGCCCGTACCCGGCGCCAAGCCGTCCGTGCTGTTCGTGTGCGTCCACAACGCCGGGCGCTCGCAGATGGCCGCCGCATTCCTCACCCATCTCGCTGGCGACCGCGTCGAGGTACGGTCCGCCGGGTCCGCCCCGGCCGCCGCCGTGCACCCGGCCGTGGTCGAGGCGATGGCCGAGGTCGGCGTCGACCTCTCGGCCGAGATCCCGAAGGTACTGACCGAGGAGGCGGTACGGGCCTCCGACGTGGTGATCACCATGGGCTGCGGGACACCTGCCCGGTCTTCCCGGGCCGGACGTATCTGGACTGGCGGCTGGACGATCCCGCCGGGCGGGCGTGGCGGCGGTCCGGCCGATCCGGGACGAGATCCGTACACGGGTCCGTAAGCTGATCGACGGACTCGGCGGAGGGATCTCACGTGAACGCACGGACACGACCGGGATCGCCGGGGCGCCGAACGCGGTGCGGATCGCCGCGCTGACCCCCGACCACGCCGACGAGGTCCTGTCCATCTACCAACTCGGCATCGACGAGGGCGACGCGACGTTCGAGACCGCCGCTCCCGACTGGAGCGCCTTCGACGCGGCGAAGGCGCCCGCGCACCGGCACGTCGCGCTGGACGCCGACGGACGCGTCCTCGGCTGGATCGCGGCGTCGCGGGTCTCGGACCGCGCCGCGTACGCCGGGGTCGTCGAGCACTCCGTCTACGTCCACCCCGACGCCCGCCACCGGGCGTGGGCGTCGCGCTGCTCCGGGCGCTGATCGACTCGACCGAGGCGGCGGGGTCTGGACGATCCAGTCGGGCGTCTTCCCCGAGAACGCCGCCAGCCTCGCGCTCCACGCGCGCGTGGGCTTCCGCGTCATCGGCACGCGCGAACGGATCGGCCGCCACCACGGCGTATGGCGCGATGTCGTCCTCATCGAACGCCGCAGCCCGGTCGTCTCCTGATCCCCGCCCCTGCCCACCCGCACACGCGGGCGCGCGTGCGGGCGCCCGGGAGTACGTGCCACGCCCCGGCCCGTATCGCGCGCGCCGTGTGCGACCGTCCGCCGGGACGCTCCCTCGGTGTCACCTGTTGGCGGCGGCCGGGCGGGGATTGACTGGCCCGCGCGGTTCCGGCCTCTCCGTGGGCCGGAACCGCGCCGCGCCGCGCGACGGCGTACGCGCGCTCCGCGGATCCCGGCCCGTCGCGTATGGGGAGCGGCGGGCCGGGACCGGGGCCGTCTCAGAGGGACCGCTCGCAGAAGGACCGCTCTCAGCGGGCCGGGGCACCCCGTTCGCGTCCGGTGGCGCCGTCGGCCGGGTGGCACGCCGCGGCCCAGCGCCTGGAGCCGGTCCCGCAGCAGTTCGGAGAGTTCCTGCTGCTCCTGGGACGTGAGCTTGCCCAGCAGCCCCGCCATCTCGTCCTGCCAGGTGGTCTCCTCCCGCAGCAGGTTCTGGTTGCCCGCCGACCAGTTCAGCACCTGGCTGACCTCGTCGGGGTGCCGGAGCAGCCACAGCGCCGCGAGGGCGGCCGGGCCGTCGCGGATGACCCGGAGGCAGAAGTCGTACTCCGCGCGGCGCGTCGCGTTCCACGAGTAGGGCGGCCCGTTCGCGTCGGACTGCCGCAGCCGGAGTTCGCCCTCGTCCTCCCGCGCGGAGACGTCCACGACGCGGTAGGTGAGGCCGTGGCCGTCCATGGGCTGGGGCGCGGCCAAGTGCTGCTTCACCGCGAGGGCGCCGAGGTGCTGCCCTCGGCGGCGTACCGCTTGTCGACCTCGCGCAGGCGGTACGCGAGATCGTCGCGCACGGCGTCCCAGCCGTGGGTGACCTGCGCCCGTACGGCCTGCACGGGGTCGTGCACCCACCACTGCACGCGGACGTCCACGGGTTCGGTGCCGTAGGAGGTCGGCAGCCCGACGCTCCGCGTCGCGTTCCGCTCGCCGAGGTACACGTGGTAGGCGCTCTCGTACGGGGCCAGCGTCCTCGCGCGCGGGCCGGTGCCCGCGACGGTCGACGACGGCCCCGGCTCGCCGACGCCCGTCGACGCCAGCCCGGCCCTCGGGCCCTGTCCGCGCCGCAGCCCCACGACGTAGTGGACGCCGCCGTGGTCCCTCAGCACCAGGACCCGGTCCGCCCGGCCGGACCAGCGCTGGCGCAGGATCTCCCGCCACGGCGCGTGCGTCGCCCGGGTGAAGACGGACTGCTCGTACTCGGTCGTCACGGTGTCCTCCCGTACGGGGACGGAGTGGGGGCGGGGGCTCAGGCGGACCGAACAGTCCGGACGGCCCGGGTGGCCCCGACGACTCAGGCGGCCCCAGTGGCCCGGCCGGTCCAGGCGGCCCAGACGGCTCGGGCGCCCCGGACGGACCGGACGGCCCAGGCGGACCGGGCGGACCGGGTGGCTCGGGGCGCTCGGGGATCGCCGCGGCGCCAGCCGTCCAGCGCCCGGCGGACGATGTCGCGCCCGGTCAGCGCGGTGTCCTCGTCCCGGTCGATGACGACGAACAGGCGCAGCACGCCGTGGCTCATCTCCCGCGCGAGAGCGGTGAGCAGGGTCTCCACCGCCAGCCGGTTCTGCTCGCTCCAGGCGCCCATGCGACACCACAGGACGAGCCGGGCGCGGCCCATGTCGAACAGCGCGTCGTCGTCGAGGATCCGGCGGAACATGCCGACGATCCGCTCCGCCGTCTCGCCCCGGCCGATCAGCTGCCCCTGGAACCAGGTGGCGTCCCGCAGCAGGTGGGGAAGGTCCCGAGCGCCAACTCGGCGGGGCGGCCCCGGCGTCGGTCCAGTCGGCCAGATACCGGAAGACCGTCGACCTGCTTCCGGCCTCGAAGAGACTGCTCAGGGATTCCCGGACGTCCCTGGCGACCTTGCGCTCGTCGGCGTCGTCCAGGCCCGGCCCCGGTAGGCGCGCAGCAGCAGGCGCATCGCCAGGTCCAGCCGGGAGGCCCCGAAGCCGGTTCCGCAGGTCCGCGCGACGGTGGACCGCAACTGGGGCCCGGCCTGCGAGGACCACCGGTCCAGCCAGTGCTTGACCTCGGTGACCAGGATCGGGTCCTCCGCCGCCATGCCGAGCGCGTGGGCGGCGATGGCCCGGCTCGTGGAGCGCTCGTCCTTGGCCAGCGTCAGGATGTGCCGCAGCGCCGTACGGCCGCCGCCCCAGCCCGCGGCCAGGCCCATGACGCGGCCCACCAGCTGGGTGAGTTCCTTCTCCTCTCGACCCCGCCCATCCACTCCGTGAGCAGCCCGGACAGCTCCCCGTACTCGCGCCACACGTGCTTCAGCACGGCGTCGCCCTGCCGGTGGCGGGTGAACCGGACCGGCTCCACGGCGTAGGTGTAACCGGACGACGACCGGATCTCCTTGGCGCGCACTTGGCCCGTACGCTCCCCAGCAGTTCGGTCAGCGACCGCCGGAAGACGAAGCGCGGGTTGGGCCCCGGCGGTTCGCGCCGCTCCCGGCCGCCCTCGGCCCCGGCACGGTCCTCGGGGTCCGGCAGCACGGAGTTCAGGCGCCCGTCCGCCAGGGTGAGGAGCCGGTCCGCCTGCGCCCTGACGACCCGGTGGTCCAGCCCCTCGAAGACGCAGGTCGCGAGGAGGAAGGCGAGACCGTCGGCGTCGTCGCGCAGCTTCTTGAGCAGGACCGGCACCTCGCCCTCCGCGAGGAAGCTGAGACGGTCGCGGATGTCGGTGGCGTCCGTCTCCGCGTCACCGGCCCCGATCACCGCGGCCACCAGCTCGGCCACCTGCGCGGGGACCAGCTCCGGGACGAGCAGTTCCTCCAGCAGCTCCGGGCCGAACCGCGCGATGAGCCGGTCGCGTTCCGTCCGGTCCGTCACCGCGGCCCGCAGGCGGGCGTCGAACACGGCGCGCGGCGGCGGGGTACGCACCGGACGGGGTCACGTGCAGGTCGCGCTCCAGGCTCCGCACGATGTCCGGGTCGTCCGGCAGCACGATCACCATGCGGGCGTCCGCCTCCCGCAGCAGCCGCCGCACGGTGCCGACCAGCCCCGGCTTGAGGGAGGCGCCGGGCAGCAGGCCGTCCACCAGGTAGCCGCGGGTCTCGGTGTCGGTGGGGCGCCAGACGGCGAGGTTCACGTCGCTGTCGACGGCCCGCAGGCCCAGGCTCCCGCCGCTGTGCGCGCTCAGCAGGTTCAGCGCCGCCGTACGACGCCCGGCGCCCTGCTCCCCGGTCAGGAACAGCAGCCCTCGTCCAGCTCGGCCAACGCCTCCGGGAACCAGTCGGGCTCGGCGAAGCCCTTCCGGGCGGCCAGGATCTCCGCCTCGGAGAGGGACCCTCGTGCGCCTCGACGCGGCGCCCGCCGCCGGGTCCGCCGTGCCACCCGCGCCGTCGCGGTTCTCCACGCGCTGACCCCGTGCAGCGTCCCGGAGTTGACGTTGCCGTGCGGGGCGTAGACGAAGGAGTACGACCGCTCTCCGGCCAGCATGTCCTCGACGGAGCGGTGCAGAAACCCGTCGAAGTCGTAGTCGTCGAAGTCGTCAGGACCGTCGGCGGCGTCGGCGTGGTCGGGGCCTCGGCGTCGGGGCCGCCCTCGGCCGCCGTCGGCGGCTCCGGTTCCTCCGTGGGCCGGTCCCGGCCGCCCGCCGGGAGCGCCGGACGCTCCTTCTCGGCGCTCATGAGCGGCCCGCGTTCTTGTCGCCCCGGACCGTGTCGCCCTGGTCACCGTGGACCGTGTCCGCCTTGTTGCCGCCCACGTAGTCGCCGCCGACGTCGATGTTCCGCACGCTCTGACCGCCGTGCACCGTGCCGCTGTTGGCGTTGCCGCGGTCGGCCCGGTTCGTCACCGACCGGTGGACGGACCCGGCCGCCGGGCGGCACGCCGGGTCTCGTGGTCCTCGACCACGTGGTCGCCCAGCACCCGCCGGTCGTAGAGGGGCCGGAGGGGCGGGCACGTACAGCCACGCCGACCGGCCGGACCGCCTGCCCTCGACCGTCGCCGGGACCTCGATGAAGTGGTCCGGGTGGCGGCCGGTGCGACCGCTGGCCACCGCGTCCTGGTAGCAGCGGTCGGAGAGGACGGCGGCGACCTGGGTGATGCCTCGCCGCAGGCGGCCAGAACGGCCCTGACCGGGCGGGAGTCGAGCAGCCGGTGGGTGTCGTCGCGCGCCGCGCCGACACCCACGCCCGCGTACGCGTCCACGTGGTCGCCCTCGCCCTCGTCCCCGAGGCGGGCAGCGGTCCGATGTGGAGGCTCACCCGGAGCCGGATGCGTACGGCCCCGTCGCGTGCACGTGGAACTCGGTCAGCACCTCTTGCAAGGTGGCGAGCCAGGGGTGGATGACGAACGGCATGGCCACCGGGTCGAATCCGAAGACGTGGCCGTCGACCGCGGCGTCCGGAAATCTGCGGTCCGCCCAGATCTCCGGAATTCCGGCGCGCTCGAACGCCGTCCGGAGAAGCTGCGGAATGGCTCGCGTGATCACGCCGTGGTCCATGGTCGGACGCCCGGTGAAATCCCTGGCGTCCACGGCCAGAATTCCCCGGTAGGGAGGGAGGAACCGGCTGCGGGTGTACGGCCTGACGGCGGATGGCGGATACGGCGGATGGAACTCGGACACCGGAACTCCTCGGCTCTCCCTCACGGGATGTCACGAACGAAGCGATGGTCGGTCCGCGCAGCGGTGGCACGGCCTCCGGTGCACGTCGTCCCCAGCCTCACGGGAGAGCCGTACGGTGTTGTGCTCGCTCGGTGCGCAACGGGAGTGACGCCCGGCACACGGCGGGACGCGGGTTCAGCCGTCGCCGTCAGCCGTCGCCGTCAGCCGCCGTCACCGTTGGCCGCCGCGCGCAGCGCGGGCAGATCGCCGATCACGACGCGCCCGCGCCCCGTACGCACCTGGCAGAAAGCGAGTTCGGCGAGCATCGCCGTGATCGTGTTCCGTGACGTCCCCAGGTACTGCGCCAGTTCATTCCGCGTCAGGGCCAGTTCCAGGGGAATACCCGGGCGTCGCGCGGGAGACTCCGAGATATCGGCCAACTCCACGAGCGTTCTCGCCAGTCGCGTCAGGACGTCGCCGCCGCCGCGCGCTCGTCCGACTCCCGCAGCCTGGCGAGGGCGTAGCGGACCAGGAGCGGCGAGAGGTCGTGCGCGCGGACGAAGCGCAGGAAGTCCGCCCGGTTGACGACGCCGACGACGCACCGCGAGGACCTCGACGCTGGCCGACCGCTCCCTGTCGTCCAACACGGCCACCTCGCCCAGCAGTTCGCCGGGGCCCCGGAAGGCCAGCAGCGTCAGGTCGCCGTTCCGCTCGCGCCGGACCACCTTGGTCGCCCCGCTGATGACGGCCAGCACGTGCGTACCGGGCTCGCCCTGCCGCAGCAGGACGCTCCCCGCCGGGTGCGCGCGCGGGTACGCGGCGGCCAGCAGCTCCGCCCACACCGCCTCGCCCACGTAGGCGCGCATCGTGTCCATCGGCACTCACCCCGCTCCCTGGCGTGCCCCGCGGGCCGCGTACGCGTACCTACCCGCACCGGAACATCAGGAGGTGTACTCAGCACCACCTCCCATTCGGGTCGTGAGGCCAATGTGTCCGGCCGCCGCCGTCCGTACCTTCGTAGATATGACGCGGAGGGCGTCCTACAGGAGGGAACGGATGATGTTCGGGCGTAAGTACGAGACCGGCCCCAAGAGCGCCGAGGCGCTCCGGCTGGACAACGTGAGCAAGGTGTACGGGTCCGCGGACAGCGCGGTGACCGCGCTGGACAACGTGTGCCTGTCGCTGCCGACCGGCAGCTTCACCGCGATCATGGGCCCCTCGGGTTCCGGCAAGTCGACGCTGATGCAGTGCGCGGCGGGGCTGGACCGCCCGGACCGCGGGCGCGTGGTCGTGGACGGCGAGGAGATGACGGGCGGCACCGAGGCGGCGCTGACGAAGTTCCGCCGCCGCCGGATCGGCTTCATCTTCCAGCAGTACAACCTGCTGCCGACGCTGACCGTCATGCAGAACACCACGCTGCCGCTGAAGCTCGCCCGGCGGCGCATCGACCGCTACAAGGCGGAGGAGATCCTCACCCAGGTCGGCCTCGGCAAGCGGCTCCACCACCGCCCCGACGAGCTGTCCGGCGGTCAGCGGCAGCGCGTGGCCATCGCGCGGGCCCTGGTCACCGAGCCCAGCGTGATCTTCGCGGACGAGCCGACCGGCGCGCTGGACATGCGCAGCGCGCGGGACGTGCTGCGGCTGCTCCAGGAGACGGTGCGGCTGCACGGCCGGACCGTGGTGATGGTGACGCACGACCCGGTCGCCGCCTCGTACGCCGACTCCGTGGTGTTCCTGGCCGACGGCCGACTGGCCGGGCAGATGCACGCGCCGACCGTGGACGCGGTCGCCGAAAGGCTGGCCCACCTGGGCGACGCCGTGGGCCCTACTGAGGCCACGGGCCCGGTCGAGGCCATGGGCCCGGCCGCGGCCATGACCTCCGCCGACCACGCCATGCCGATGGGAGCCTGAACCGATGTTCGCGCTGGCCATGCGCTCCGTCCGGCAGCGACCCGGACGCTTCGTCGCCACCCTGCTGTCCGCCTTCCTGGGCGCGGCGATCACCATGACGTTCAACTCGATGTCCGACACCGGCCGCGCGCCGGGCGTGGACGACGACAGCCGCGAGACGCTCACCCTCACCGCGAGCGTGGTCGGCGGCTACGGCACACTGCTGGTGTTCTTCGCCGTCGCCTCCACCCTCACCGTCAACGTGCGGCAGCGTGAGGACGAGATCAGCCTGCTGCGCTCGACCGGCGCCACCCCGCGCAGATCAAGCGGATGGTGATGGGCGAGGCGGCGATGGTCGCCGTGCTCGGGACACTGCTCGCCGTCGGGCCCGCGATGCTCGGCGGGCACCTGCTGCTGGACCTGTTCAAGGACAGCGGGCAGGTCGCCGACAACGTCGACTACGTCTTCGGCTCGATGTCGTACTCCATGGGTCTCGGCATCACCCTGATCGCCTCGGTCGGCGCCGCGTTCCTGGCGGTGCGCCGGGCGACCGGCCGCCGCGGGCGCCCGCCCGCCCGCACCCGACTGCGCACGTTCGGCGGCCTGTTCGCCCTGGTTGCGGGCGCGGGCAGCGTGTCCACGACCTTCGCGATGGACTCCGACGACGCGGCGCTGATGGCGTGCCCCGCGTACGGCGCGATCCTGCTCTCCATCGGCTTCGCGGTCTTCTCGCCGCTGCTGCTGCGGGCGCTGCTGGCCGTGATCGGCCGTCCGCTGGCGCTGCTGGCCGGGGCGAGCGGATACCTGACCGTGCACAACATGCGGCAGCGCGCGGCGCAGTTGGCGAACGTGCTGATGCCGCTGATCCTCTTCACCGGCGTGGCGACGGCGACGCTGTACATGCAGGCCATCGACAGCGACGCACTCAAGGCGTCCGGTCTTCAGAAGTCGGTCGACGACAAGAACCTGGAGACGCTGAACCTGGTGGTCGTCGGCATCATCATCGCCTTCGCCTGCATCATGCTGATCAACAGCCTGTACGCGGCGACCTCGTACCGTGGCCGGGAGTTCGGCGGCCAGCGGCTGGCCGGGGCCACCCCGGCGCAGGTGCTCGGCATGGTCTTCGGCGAGGGCCTGATCATCACAGTGACCGGGGTGTTCTTCGGAACGCTGGCGGGGCTGGCGGGCATCCTCCCTTCAGCATGGTCCGCGCCGACACCGCCCACCCGGACCAGGGCCTGGGCGTCTGGATCGCCATCGTCTCCATCGCGGCGGCGGCGACGCTGGTCACCAGCGTCGCCACGGCCCGCCGGACGCTGCGCACCCCGGCGGTGGAGGCGGTGACGCTGGCCGCCTGACCTCTCCGCTCACCTTCCTTTCCTTCCTCCGTGGCGATGGCCCCGCGAAACGCGGGGCCATCGCCATGTCGTCGCCATGCGCGTCGCCATGCGCGTCGCCATGCGCGTCGCCATGTGGCGCAGGCGGGACGGCGGCCGACGGGTCCGTCAGGGGCACGGCCGGGTACGGGTGTTGAGCCGGGCGGCCTGGCGGGTCAGGTGGGCGCGTTCGGCGAGGTTGGACGCCTTGCGGGCCGCCTCGGCGTACAGCCGTGCCGCCGTCGCCGGGTCGCCGTCACGTTCGTGGAGGTACGCCGCCACGGCGGCGTACCGGGGCAGGAGTCGTCCAGCGCGGCGAGCGCCGCCAGACCGGCGCGCGGTACGTCGGCCTCCCCGACGGCCACCGCGCGGTTGAGCCGCGCGACCGGACTGCCGGTCAGCCGCACGAGTTCGTCGTACCACTCGACGATCTGCGGCCAGTCGGTCTCCTCGGCGGTGGGCGCGTCGGCGTGGAGTGCCGCGACGGCGGCCTGGGCCTGGAACTCGCCCAGCCGGTCGCGGGCGAGGGCCGCTTGAGGATCCATACGCCCTCGGCGATCGCCGTGGTGTCCCACCGACCGCGGTCCTGCTCGGCGAGCGGTACCAGGCTGCCGTCCGGCGCGGTCCGGGCGGCGCGGCGGGCGTGGTGGAGCAGCATGAGGGCGAGCAGCCCCGCCACCTCGGGTGGTCGACCGCCGCCGCGAGCTGCCGGGTGAGCCGGATGGCCTCGGCGGCGAGGTCGACGTCGCCGGAGTAGCCCTCGTTGAAGACCAGGTACAGGACGCGCAGCACGGTGCCGACGTCGCCGGGCCGGTCGAACCGGACCCCGGAGACCGTGCGCTTGGCCCGGCTGATCCGCTGCCCCATCGTCGCCTCGGGCACCAGGTACGCCTGGGCGATCTGGCGGGTGGTCAGCCCGCCGACGGCACGCAGCGTGAGCGCGACCGCGGACGACGGCGTCAGCGACGGGTGGGCACACAGGAAGTACAGCTGGAGCGTGTCGTCCACCGCGGGCACGGGTCCGGGCACCGGCTCCTCGTCGACGAGATCCTCGCGCCGACGGCGGGCGGCGTCCGCCCGGTTCGCGTCGAGGAACCGGCGCCAGGCCACGGTGATCAGCCAGCCCTTCGGGTCCCGCATGCGGTCTCCCCTGCTCGAAGAGCTTGAGGAAGGGTGGTCGGCCAGCCACGGACCGCCTCCGCCAGCGCCTCCTGCACGGCGTCCTCGGCCGCCGCGAAGTCCGCTCCGCGGCGGACGAGGGCCCCGATCACGCTCGGCGTGAGACGCCGGATCAGGGTCTCGTCCAGGCCGGAGGGCACGTGGTGGCCGGGGCGCCGGGCACCACGTGGTGGCCGTCGGCGCCGGAGGGCACGTCGTCACCGTCGGCGGCCATGTCGCGGGTCACTCCGTGACGGTGGGCGGCGCGGTCAGGAAGGGCGCACCTCAAGCCATTCGTGGATCGGCTTCCCGCCCGCCCCGGGGCGGCGGACAGCTCCCGGCCAGCTCGACGGCCCGTTCGTAACTGTCGACGTCGATCACCATCCAGCCCGCGATCAGGTCCTTGGTCTCGGCGAACGGGCCGTCGGTGACCGGCGGGCGCCCTCGCCGTCGTACCGGACCCACGCCCCTCGGGGCGAGCGCCTGGCCGTCGACGAACTCGCCGGTCCCCTCCAGCCGGGCCGCGAAGTCGTTCATGTACTGGATGTGGGCGGTGACCTCCTCCGGCGTCCACCGGTCCATGGGGACGTCGTTCACCGCGGCCGGGGCACCGCGGTAGTGCTTGAGCAGCAGGTACTTGGCCATCGTGGGTCTCCTCAGTGCTGGTGCGGCCCATTCTGGCCGCGTTCACCTCCGGGTCGGAGCAGGCCACGGGTTCTCGACATCACCGCCGCGTTTTTCCGCGTCTTTCTTCGCGTCTTTTCCGGACCCGGCGCTCAGCCCTGGCCCGGCTGCCGGTTCTGCCCGGGGTCTCGCCCTGAACCGGCTCCAGTCCAGCACGTTCTCCGCTTCCCGGGTCGTGTGGTCGGCGGCCTCGCGGGCCTCGGCGACCGCGTCGCCCTGTTCCTGGACCAACTGGTCGTAGATCGGCGGGTTCACTGCCACGTTCATCGTCCTTCAGCATCAGTCTGCGGCTCCGGCGAGTTGGTCAGAGCCGTGTTGCGGCTGCCCTGAAACACCCGCCCATGCGCGACCGACCTGCGGTTTCCTGTGAAACGGATCACTCGTCCAGCTGGCACCCCACGAACAAGGGGACAAGGGGCGGGACCCGGCGGTGCGCTTGGGAACCCGCCGCGCCACAGGACGCGGACGGAATCGCGGCCCTGTCGGGGCGTCATTCTGAACGGCCCTGTGGGTGGGCGAGTTGGAGTGGCGACGGCGGAGGATGTGGGCGGTGCCTCCCCAGCTACCTCCCCAGACTCCGTCCGGGGACCCCAGAGGTGCCCCACTGCGGGGACACCCCGAACCGTCCCCTCCTGTCGTCCGCGCGACCTCACGGTCTCAGTGGCTGAAGCGGTGCGTGCGAAGGATGTACGCCGTGTCCTGCGGGCGGAGGGATGGACACCGCCGCTGCTGAGGATCAGCAGCCGCCCGCCGTTCCTCGTCACGGCGATGCGTACGACGCGGGGCGGTAGGTGCGGGTCGACAGCAGGACGTCGCCGACGAGGATGCCTTGGGCGGTGACGGTGAGGTACTGCACGTGGGATGTGGTCACAGCCGCCTGCCGCGGCTCTCCGCGACGAGCAACGCGGAGGCCAGGGACTCAACCAAGCGCCTCGCCATACCGCGTAGTTCGGGCTCGGTGATGTGGTGGTGGGCGGTTGGTGCGGGAGTGGGCCAGGACCTCAGCGCCGTCGGCGAGCAGGGTGGTCTCGACGAGGTCGGCACGTTGCCACATGTGCCCGCCCTCACTGCCGGGTTGGAGGTAGCAGGGCTGCCCGTAGTCGTTGGTCCAGGGCAGGAAACGTGCGTCGTCGGGGTGAAACAGCTCATCCATGGGGCCTTCCGGGGGCTACGTGCGGGAGGTACGGGGCCGCCCCAGCCACGGAACGTCGCGCCGGAGGCCGTCACCGCACGGTGCGCCCACCCGTAGGAGCGCCCGGCCTCGGCCGCGATACGGCGTACGGGGGCGCCCTGGTCGTAGCGTTCACGGACGACCGCGCGCACGGCGGGCATCAGCGCGGCTGGGATCCGCGCGCTGTCGGCGTAGTGGATCCGCAGGTCGGTCAAGGTGCGGATGATCGGTAACTCGCTCATGGACTTCCTCGGGTCAAGCAGGGAGAGCCCCGCCCGCCGGGGTCAGGATCCGTGACATCCCTTGGTGGACACGGACACGGGCGGGGCCGACTGCGGGTGAACTAGCGGCGGTGACGGTCCCGTTCGTCCTCATCGGCCCGCAGGAGCACGACGCTCCAGGCGAGGCCCCGAGGAGCACGGCAGCGAGGGCAAACGCGATCACGTGCTCTCCCGCGTTATCGCGTCGAGCGCCTGCCGCTGCTCGGCATTGATCATGATCTGATCCGCGAGCGCGCACCGGAACTGCACGATGGCCAGCCGTAGTCCGGCGTCCGAGGCGTCCGTGCGCCCGGCGACGACGGCCGAGGCGCGCAGCGCGACGTGGGCTTCTCGCGTCGCGTCGGTGTCCGGGACGTCGGTGACGCTCTGAGCCCGGCTCATCCGCATACCGTCCTTAAGGTGTCCGCGATGGCCAGGCCCAGGGCGGTGGACAGCGCGTCGGCGTCCGTCAGATACGTGGCGGCAGTGAGTGGCACCCGCCAGTGCGCACGCGGCCCGGCGATCCGGTCCACCGGCGGCACGGCGATCCGCGCGGTCTCCGCCCCGTCGACCGGAACACCGCCACGTCCCGCAACCGGCCCCAGTCGTCCGCCGACCCGACCCTCACCAACCAGTACGTACTGGGCCAGAAATCCTCGGCGATCACCGCACCACACGACGCGCCCAGCAGAACCACCGCACGTTCGCCGATGGCTCCCACAGCCCGCACGGCATCCCAGTACGCGCCCACCTCCACCCCGGACAGGCCCTCCCCGCAGGCGGAACCCACGAAGGGCCTCGGACCGCCCTGATTGCGCACTTCCATCGCAGCTCCCCACGGTCGACGCTCACGATCAGTAGGCGCACCGTAAGCGAGCGTCACCAGGGCGGACAGGGCGCGCTGCCCCACTTCGGCAGGGGTAGGACGCGGTGTCCTACCCGTCGAGGTGGAGGCGGTCGGCGAGTTCGGTCACCGGGGAGCTGCGTCGCCGTTCGCGGCCGCGCAGTTCGGCCACGAGGCGGCGTGCCGTGCTGTGGTAGCGCATCCATTCCGGGCGTCCGCCTCGGCCGCGAGCAGGGCGCGGGTGGCGTGCTCGTCCCGGTCGAGATCCGTCAGCGCCAGCGCTCTGTCCACGTGGAACCGAGCCCGCCACGTGGGCGGGAGGAGCGCAGCCCGGTCACCGCGCGCGCTCGGTGACCGCTTCGCGGTTCTTCTCCATCTCGACGAGAAAGTTGACCTTGGCCACGCTGGCGTTCGTCGGGCCGAACGGCGTGGCGTAGTCCATGCGGTCGACGCCGATGGTCTCCGCCGCGCCCTTGGCCTGCCGCAGCAGATCGTTGACCGTGTCGTACTTCCGCTCTCCCTGCCGGACGGCGGCCGTGGCGGCACGGAGCAGGAGGATCCCCACAGAGACAGCTCGGCGGGCGGCGAGCGGAACCCGGGCGATCCTGTCGGCGTAGGTCAGGGCGACGTGCTCCGCGTCCTCCAGACGACCCTGTTTCGTGAAGATCCACGCCAGCGTGGACGCTCCGACGGCCTCCAGCCGCGGATCGTCGGAGTGCCGGGCGGCCTCGGTCGCGCGCTCCATCGCGGTGAACGCCGCGTCTTCCTTCCCCAGCGCCGTAAACGTCGTCGCCGCGATCTGGTACGCCTCGGCGAGTACGGCGTAGGACGCGGCACGGTCGCTCCCGTGTGCGCTCGCGCGGCGGCGCGGGCGTCGTTGATGAGCTGCGGCAGAACGGTGCCGATCTCGCCCATCTTCCCCGCACGCCGCACTTCCTCGGTCGAGCGCAGCGCCGCACGCAGGGCACCCGCCGCCGGGGTCTTCGGGATCCGGACCGTCCCCGATCAGATCCGATACGGGCGACACGGCTTGTCGCAGAGCGAGGACCGAGGGCGCGGTGCCGTCGGTCCTCGCCTCGAACGTCGTGGGCTGGCCCACCAGGACCGAGGTCTCCACATCCAGCGCGCGGGACAACTGGTTGAGAGTCGACAGCCGAGCCGACAGCCGAACGTTCTGCTCCAGCCTGCGCACGACGTCGACGGACACGTCCGCGCGCTCGGCCAGTTCGCTCTGCGTCAGCTTGTGCCGCTCGCGGAGCCGACCGATCCGGTCTCCGATGGTCTCGCCCTCGCTCCGCACGTGTACCCCGCGCTCAGGTGACCCGACCTCATACGCTACGCCTGCTCCGCGAACCACCGACCGCAAACGGACAGCGGCCGTTGGCACCCTTCCGACCCGACGGGCGGTGGCCGCCGGACGGTGTGAGGGACGTGCCGGGGTGCCCCGCAGTGGGGCACCTCCTGGGGTCCCCGGACGGAGTCTGGGGAGGTAGCTGGGAGAGGCCCGCCCGCACCCGCCGGTGGCGCCCCGCTTCCGCGAACCAGCTCACACCCAACGCACCCACGCACAACAGCCGCTGTGCCAAACCGATAAAGAAGCGGACCAGAAGATCGACCCGACGCTTACCGCGCTGAACACCTCCCGCGATGAGATGAGTCCACGAACACGGCACCGGGCCGGTTCAACGGATTCAGGAGGACCCCATGCGTAAGAAGAACCGGATCATCGGCATCGTCGCCACGTCGATCGCGGCCCTCGGCCTGAGCGCCCTGGCGGTCGGCTCCGCCGGAGCCGCGACCTCCGGTACGGACGCCAAGTTCGCCGAGACGGCCAAGGTCACGCAGCCCAGCAAGGACGGCCACGCCACGATGCCCGAGGGCGTCGCGGTCGACCGCACCAAGGACGGCGGCATGAAGGTCCACAAGCTCACCGACGAGGAGCTGGAGAACTTCCACGGCAAGCCCACCCAGCCGCAGAAGTCGACCAAGGCGGGCGGCTACGGCAAGACGAGCGAGGCCGCCAAGGGGCAAGGCCGTCAAGTCCGGCAAGGGCGAGAAGCCCAAGGGCGTCGCGGTCGAGCGCACCAAGGACGGCGGCATGAAGGTCCACAAGCTCACCGACGAGGAGCTGGAGAACTTCCACGGCAAGCCGACCCAGCCGCAGGACTCGGCCAAGTCCGGCAAGTAAGCACGGTGGCGAAGGCCCTCCCCACGGTGAGGAGGCGGGGCCACGCCCGTTCGCGCACATCGCGCCGTCCGGCCGGCAGGACAGCGCGGTGCGCGGCCGGGGTCCGGGTCCGGATCCGGCCCCTAGTCCAGGCCGTGCCGCCGCGTACCGCGCGGCGGCCACGCGTCGCGGGATCCGGTCTTGGCGAAGACGCGGTTGATGTGGGTCTTGACGGTGTTGCCGCTCAGGAAGAGGGCGCGCGCGATCTCGGCGTTGGTCATGCCACGGGCGAGGAGGGTGAGGATCTCCGCCTCGCGGCGGGTGAGTCCGTCCGGTAGGGCACGCTCCCCGGCGGTCTCGCGACCGGACGGCGGTGACGGCTCGGCCGGGGCGTACGGCGGCGACTCGGCCGGAGCGTACGGCGGCTGCTGGACCGGCGGTTGAGGGTGGCGGGCGGCGGCTGCGTGGTCGCCGCGAGCAGCGTGGCCTGCACACGCGGGTCCAGTACGGCGTAGCCGGTGACGGCCGTGTGGAGCGTACGGGCGATGTGGTGCCGGTCGGCGTCCTTCGTGAGGTACGCGCGGGCACCGGCCCGCAGCGTCGCCAGGACCGAGGTGTCGTCGGCGTAGGTGGTGAGGACGACGACGGCCACCTCGGGATGGTCGGCGGTGAGCCTGCGGGTGGCCTCTATGCCGTCCATGACCGGCATGTGCAGGTCGAGGAGGATGGCGTCGGGGCGATGCTCGGCGACCTGATCCAGGGCCTGTTGGCCGTTGGCGGCCGAGCCGACCACCTGGATGTCGGGCAGCAGGTCGAGCAGGAGTACCAGGCCCTCGCGGACGCTTGCCTGGTCGTCGGCGACGACGACACGCAGCGGCGGGGCGGCGGCCGGATCCGTCATCGGGGCAGCCGAGCCGTGACAACCCACCGACCCGCACCCGCACCGGCCCCGACACCCGCACCCACCTCGGCCCCGCCCCCAACGTGCCGCCGAGCAGCAGCAGCCGCTCGCGCATGCCGGTGAGCCCGTAGCCCCGTCGACCGTGGCGAACCGGGGCCGACCGCCGGGCGCCGGGCCCGTACCGCCGTCGTCCTCGGCGACGGCGAGCGGATCGACGAGCGAGTCGACGAGCGGCTGCCGCTGCTCGGCGAGCGGGTTGCTGACGGTGAGCGTCACGGCGTCATCCTCGTAGCGAAGCGTGATGTCCACGCGCTGGTCGGGAGCGTGTTTCGCCGCGTTGGTCAGGGACTCCTGGGCCGTGCGGACGAGCGAGAAGTGTGGTCCGAGGGTAGTGGCACGGGTTCGCCGTCGACCACGAGCCGTACGGGCGCACCATGGCGCCGCCGGTGCGTGTCGGCCATGTCGGCGAGTTCCTTGTCGAGGGCGCGGTGTCGGCGCGCAGGGCGTGCACCGCGCGCCGGGTCTCCACCAGCCCGTCGGCGGCGAGCCGTTGGGCCCCGGCGAGGACGTCGGCGGCGCGCTCGCTGTCGTGGTGGTCGGTGAGCAGCGCGCGGGCGGCCTGGATCTGGATGCCGAGGGCGCCGAGGAGTGCGCCAGCACGTCGTGGATCTCGCGGGCGATCCGGTTGCGCTCGTCGAGCACGGCGACGTGCCGCTGTTCGACGCGGAGCGCCTCGGCCTGGGCGAGCATGTCGGCGGTCTGCTCGGCCTGTACCCGGTAGGCGCGGCGGTTGGCCCCGACGAGCAGGCCGATCAGCACCAGCAGCGGGAAGCCCAGCACGATCCCGCGGCTCGCGTCCCAGAACAGCGCGCCGATCTCGATCGCCAGGACCCCGGTACCGGCCACCGCCCAACCCGCCCGCAGGGTCGTCGCGCTGTGCGCCTCCAGGGCCGCGATGGTGGTGAAGGCGACGAGCACGCCGCTGCCCGGAACGGTGCAGGCGGCCCCGGAGGCGGCGGCGAGCACGCCGAGCAGCAGCGGCGGGGCACGAACGGGCGCGGCGAGGACGCCGTACGGGCGCGGGAAAGGCGGCCCGCGGACAGGCCCCGGTCCCTGTACCAGTTCGCGAACCGGCCGCTCCGGGATTCCTGCCACACGTAGAGGAGCATCGCCACGGCGCTGATCACGTATCCGGTGACGACGACGGCGAGCCGCTCGGGCTCCTGCCGCGAGTGGCGGAAGATCTGGATGCCGACCAGGACGAACGCGCCCGCCCTGACCAGCCATGGCATGGCTCGCAGCATCGCCTCAGCGTAACGGGGCCGGACCCGCCGTCCCCGGCGCGGGACGGGCGCGGGTCCGGTCCGACGAGCCGTGGCGGGGAGGAGACGTGCACGTCGGGTCCCGCGCTCACCGGCGGCCGGAGAACCGGTCGCCGAACGAGTCCCGAGAGCGGAACGAGTCCCGAGAGTCCGGAACGGAACGAGTCCCGAGAGTCTCGGGCGCGAAACGAGTCCCGAGAGCCGCGCAAACCACCAACGCGGGACGCGTCCCGGAATCGGCCGAGAACGTCAGCCCGTACGGCAACCCGCGCAGCGCGATCACGCCGCCCTGCCCGAGCCGGTTGAGGCCGAGCATCAGCAGGATCGAGTCCGAGGAAGCCGCGACGTCCGCGTGCACCCGTGCGCGAGGAGCGTCAGGGCGACGCGCGAGAGCACCAGGACACCCACAGCCACAGGCCGCTCACCGGCATCCGGACCCACAGCCCTCGCCGTGCCGCTCCAGCAGCATCTTCGTGCCCTGCCAGGCGCCGACGAGCAGCGCGATCACGCCACCGACCACAGCAGGACCACGTCGGTGGGCCCGGGTGGTGGCCGCCGCTGCCGAGGTTGCTGACGCCGATGGCGGCCAGGGCCAGCGGCAGTACGAGCAGCCGCCTGCCGTGCACCGCCTCGCCTCGTACCTGACGTGCGACGACGAAGGCCACGACGGCGATCGCGAGCGGAATGATCAGTGCGGTGTTCATGCCGCTGACGCTAGGCCGGGCCCCGCACCGCCACGTCACCCCGTGCGGTGACCCGAGGGGTGATCCGGGGCCGCGCGTAGTACCGCCCGGCGGCGCCCGACCCCACCCGGGCTCACCCCGACCTCACCCCAGCCCAACCCGAACCCAACCCGACCTCACCCCGGATGTCGCCTCGCGCTACGGCGCGGCAGCCGCCCGTGTCGCCGAATCTGGCCGCACCGCACACGGAGTACCCGGAGCACGAGGAGCGCGCCATCATGTCCACCCTTCAGCAAGCGATGCTCATCAACGCGGTCGTCCTGATCGCCGTCCTGGAGGCGGACCTCGGCCCGCACCGCAAGATCGGCCCCTTCCGCGTCCTGCGCCCGCTGCTCATGAGCGCGGCGATCGTCCCCAGTTCATCGAGTCCCCGGCCACGGACGGCACCGGTCTCGCGCTGGAGGTGGCCGCCACCGTGGCCGGGCTGCTGCTGGGCCTGGCCGCGTCCGGGCTGACCGAGGTCTACACCAGCCCGCGCACCGGCAGGCCGGTCAGCCGCGCCGGATTCGGCTACGCGCTGCTGTGGATCGCCGTGCTCGGCTCGCGGGCGGCGTTCTCGTACGGCTCGGAGCACTGGTTCCGCTCGGAACTGGGCCACTGGATGACCGCCCACGAGGTGTCCGCCGCCGCCCTCACCGACGCGCTGCTGATGATGGCGATCGGCATGACCCTCAGCCGTACCGCGTGCCTCGCGGGCCGTGCCGCCGCGCTCCGCCGCCGCGCCCTGAACCCGGCCGCGTGACGCGCCCGGCGAAACCCCTCAACATCGGGCAGTTCGTCCATATCTCCACGGTGCGTGCCCCGCCCCGGCGGCCCCTCGGCATACAGCAACTAGCATCACCGTCGTTGGCCGTGACGAGGGTTGGAGTTCATCCGTGCGACATCCACGTGTAGGCGTCGCCATCTTGACCATGGGCAACCGGCCGACCGAGCTGCGGGCCCTGCTCGACTCCGTCGCCAAACAGGACGTCGCCCCGCGCGGGTCGTCGTCGTCGGCAACGGCTCCCCGCTCCCCGCTCTGCCGGAGTGGGTGACCACGGTGGAGCTGGCCGAGAACCTGGGGTCACCGGCGGCCGCAACGCCGCCTGGGAGCGGCTGCGCGCGTTCGGCGACGTCGATCTGCTGGTGGACCTCGACGACGACGGGCTGCTGATCGAGGCCGACGTCTTCCGCCGTCTCGGCGAGTTGCACGCGGCCGACGAGCGGCTCGGCATCGTCAGCTTCCGGGTCGCCGACGAGACCGGCTTCACCCAGCGGCGGCACGTGCCACGGCTGCGGGCGGGCGACCCGATGCGCGCCGGGGAGGTGACCACCTTCCTCGGCGGCGGGCACAGCCTGTCGATGGCGATGCTGGAGCAGACCGGCGGCTGGCCCGAGGAGTTCTTCTTCGCGCACGAGGAGACCGACCTCGCCTGGCGCGCCCTGGACGCGGGCTGGCGCATCCGGTACGAGCCGGAGCTGGTGCTGCAACACCCGCGCACCCCGCCCACCCGGCACGCGGTCTTCTACCGGATGAACGCCCGCAACCGCGTCTGGCTCGCCAAGCGCCACCTCCCGGCCCTGCTCGTACCGGTCTACCTCGGCGTCTGGGTGGCGCTCACGCTCGCCCGCACCCGCTCCTGGCGGGGCTGCGTGCCTGGTTCGGCGGCTTCGCCGAGGGCGTACGGAACCGGTGCGGGAGCGCAGGCCGATGCGCTGGCGCACGGTGGCCCGCATGACCCGACTGGGGCGCCCCCGGTGATCTGAGCGCCGGTCGTCCGGTCCGAAGGGACGCCCGGTCCGAAGGGCTCCGGGCCCTCGGACCGGACCGGAGCGCGTCAACCGGCCACGGCCTCCGGCCGCACCAGGCGCGCCGCCGACGTGCCGAGCCCGGTCGGCCCGGGGAGCGCGGGCGGGCGCGGCGGGACGACATAGCTCGCGTCCTCCTCCGCGTACCGGCGGCAACCCCGGTGCCAGATCAGGATTCCGGCCATCCAGACCTCCAACTCCCGCACATATCCGTCGAGAATCCGGCGGGCCTCCGCGTCGAGACCGAAGTCGTCGAAGAGCACCGGGAGTTCGTGCGCGGCGACATGCTGGAACTGCCGCATACGACCGGCCATCAGGTCGTGGATGATGGCGAGTCCGGCGGAGTAGTCGCAGTCGAAGAAATTCTGGACGACGAGAATTCCGTTGTGCGTCTCGCCCTCGAACTCGATTTCCTTCTGGTACGAGAACACGTCGTTCATCAGGGCCGCGAAGTCGGCCGCCGAGTTCTCCAGGGACCGCATGGGGCCGCTGCGGTAGATCTCCGGCGGCACCCGCCGCCCGTGCGCCAGCCTGCTCAGGCTCATGGTCAGCTCCGAGCCGAAGGTGTGGCGCCGCATCTCGATGTAGTCGACCGGGTCGGGGATACGGTTCTGCGCCTGGTTGGCGATCTCCCACACCCAGCTGTCGAGCATGACCTCGACCGTTTCGCGGAAGTCGCGGCGGGCGGCGGCGTCCATCGAACCGGTGGTACGCGTCCACAGGTCGGCCAGGCCGCGCTCCAGCGCGTTCGCCGGGGCGGCGGGCGCCCTCGACCGGCATGAACGCGGCCAGCCGGTCAGCGCACGCCCTGGCGCCCGCCCGGTCCCCGGTCCGGCCGAAGACCGCCGGGTAGTAGTCGTCCCCGTACGTCCCCAGGCCAACCAGGCACAGGACAGGTCGAGTTCGTCGGCCGAGGCGTCGGGTGGATGCCCGCCGCGCACAGCGGCAGGTCCATCGCGACGAGCTTGTGCTCGTCCCACACGTGCGAGGCGAGGACGCCGGGCTGCGGCTCCAGCATCCGCATCCGCCGGGCCCATGCGAGGACGTTGCGGCGCGCGCCGTACAGGTGCGGGCTGAGCCGCGTGGTGAACGGCATCTCGATGTCGGGGACGCGCGACGGCCCGACCTTCTGGAACGGCACGTGCGTATGGGTCCTGGCCCGCGCCCGCTCGGCGCGCGCGGTGGTCGAGACAGCAGGGGCGCCCGGGAGACCCGGAACGAGGCTCAGCGCGGACGTACCGATTCCGCTCGGCAGGAACGGCACAGTCGACGCCGCCGGGTCCGTCGGGTCCGACAGCTCAGCGCCCGCGTTCATGTAGCGGCTGGACCGCAGATGCCACTCGTGGCCGCCGGACTGCCAGTCCTGGAGC
Organism: Streptomyces sp. M19; assembly: GCA_038070365.1. GTDB lineage: Bacteria > Actinomycetota > Actinomycetes > Streptomycetales > Streptomycetaceae > Streptomyces. The sequence continues at coordinate 4,214,798 of JAMYWE010000001.1, forward strand.
CCCTTCACGTACGCCATGACGTCCGCGCACGCCGCCGGGTCGAGCCCCGCTCCACGAAGAGCGGGGCGAGTTCGGTGAGCGCGGTGTTCTCGAACTGCTGGAGCCGGGAGGTCAGCAGGTCGTTGACGGCGTCGGCGGCCTCCTGCGTGGGGCAGTCGAGGAAGTGCTCCAGCACCAGGACGCCGTTGCTCAACTCGCCCTCCTCCTGGGTCTCCCGCTCGTAGGAGAACAGGTCGTTCCGCAGGTGCACCGCGTCGGAGAAGCTGTCCCGCAGGACGCGCATCGCGCGCGAACCGGCGATCTCCGCCGGGATCTCGGCGCCCACCGCGTGCTCGACGAGCCCGGCCGACCAGGGCGCTCCGCCGACCTTGCGGCGCATCTCGATGTACTCGACGGGGTTGGGGATCCGGCCCGCGTTGATGTTGGACAGTTCCCACAGGGACTCGTTCAGCAGGTTCTCGGTGCTCTCGGCGAACCGGGCGCGCCAGGTCGGCGACCGGGCGGGCACCGTGCGCGTCCACAGGTCCGCGAGACCCGCCTCGACCGGATTGGTCGGCTCCGGCATCCCGGCGGACAGGTCCCCGGCATGAAGGCCGCGAGCCGGTCCAGATACCGCTTCCCGCCCTCCCGGTCCTGCGTGCGCTTGAACAGTTCGAGGAAGTGGTCGTCGAAGAAGAAGACCCACACGTACCAGTCCGTCACGAGGTCGAGATCGGCCGCCGTCGCGTCGGGGTGGGTGTACGCGCACAGCAGCGCGTAGTCGTGGGAGTCCAGGTCGCGCTGCTCCCAGACGCCCGACCCTCCAGCATCCCCATCGCGCGGGCCCATGTCCTGGAGTGCTCCCGCGCCCCTCGACATGGGGATTCAGCCGTGCCGGATACGGCATGTAGAACTGCGGAAGGTGAAAAGGCTGTGTCACTGCTGGTCGGCCTTTCTCGGCGGCTTCCGAAGGCGGGTCGCCTGGTCGTTTCCCCTCGGTCCGCGCTCGGGGAAAGACGGTGCCGGGACCGGCCGTTCACCCGCTTCGGCACACCGAATACCGGCGCTCTCCCCGGCGCTTCCCGCACTACCCACGCGCGCGTTCCCCTATACGGCTCAACCATTAGTCACACAAATGCCGGTGGGGAGCACGCACGGCGCGCCCGGCCGCCACGCGCGCGTAGCGCGTGCCGACCGCCCGTAGGCTCCCAGCGCCCCGCCGTACGACGTCTGGAGGACGGACGCCATGAGTGTCTCCGTCGCCCTGTTCACCGCCGACCTCCGCGTGCACGACAACCCCGTGCTGCGGGCCGCGCTCGGCGCCGCGGACGAGACCGTGCCCCTGTTCGTGGTCGACCGGGGCGTGCGCGACGCCGGGTTCGCCGCCCCGAACCGCCGGGCGTTCCTCGCGGACTGCCTGCGCGACCTGGACCGCGAACTGCGCGAGCGCGGCGGGCGGCTGGTGGTGCGCGAGGGCGACACCGTCGCGGAGGTGGCGCGGGCCGCGGCGGAGACCGGCGCCACGCAGGTGCACGTGGCCGCCGACGTCAGCGGCTACGCCCACCGGCGCGAACGGCGGCTGCGCGCGGCCCTGGAGGCGGACGGACGCGCTGCGCGTGCACGACGCCGTGGTGACCGCGCTGCCGCCGGGCGAGGTGACGCCCGCGGGCGCGACCACTTCGCGGTGTTCACCCGTACTTCCGCCAGTGGGAGCGGTCGCGGCAGCGCGATGTGCTGCCCGCGCCGCGGGCGCTGCGGGTGCCCGCCGCGGCCCGCTCGGCGAAGGTGCCGCGCCGCGCGGACGTCTCCGGGCCTCGCCCGGCCTGGCCGAGGGCGGCGAACGCGCCGGGCGGGCGCGGCTGGCCGCCTGGCGGCGCGGCCCGATGGAGCGGTACGAGGAGCGCCACGACGACCTGGCGGGCGACGCGACCTCGCGCCTCTCGCCGTACCTGCACTTCGGCGCGGTCTCCGCCGTCGAGTGCGTCCACCGGCCCGTACGGCGGGCGGGGCGGGCGCCGACGCCTTCGTCCGGCAGCTGGCCTGGCGCGACTTCCACCACCAGGTGCTCGCGGCCCGGCCCGCCGCCGCGCACGCCGACTACCGCACCAGGAACGACCGTTGGCGCCGCGACGAGGACGAGATCCAGGCGTGGCGGGACGGGCTCACGGGCTATCCGATCGTGGACGCGGCCATGCGCCAGCTGGCCCACGAGGGTGGATGCACAACCGCGGGCGGCTGCTGGCCGCGAGCTTCCTGACCAAGACCCTGTACGTCGACTGGCGCGTGGGCGCCCGGCACTTCCTGGACCTGCTGGTCGACGGCGACCTGGCCAACAACCAGCTCAACTGGCAGTGGGCGGCGGGCACCGGCACCGACACCCGCCCCAACCGGGTGCTCAACCCGCTCACCCAGGCCCAGCGGTTCGACCCGGACGGCGCGTACGTACGCCGCTGGGTCCCCGAACTCGCCGGGCTGGAGGGAAGTCGGCGCACCAGCCGTGGCGGCTTCCCGCCGACCGGCGCGGAAAGCTGGACTACCCGGACCCGATCGTCGAGCTGGCGGACGGCCTGGCGCGCTTCAAGCGGGCGCGCGACCTGGACTGACTGGACCGAGCGGACGCGCGACCTGGACTGGGCGGACGCGGGCTGGGCCGCCAACCGCCTCCTGGGGCCGGGTACTTCACACCGGGCGGGCGCGCCCTGGTCCGCCCGGCGGAGCGGGTCGTACGGGGACAGGTCGATCCCGGGTTCCCGCCGGTCGCCAGCAGCGCGGCCAGCCGCCCGCCCAGGGGCCCACGGTGAGCCCGGTCGGGCCGAGGCCGGTGAGGACGACGAGCCCCTCGACCCCGGCGGGCCGCCCAACAGGGGCGCCCGTCGGGCCCTGCGGGCGGAAGCCGATCCGCGTCTCCAGGTGCGTGGCGTCGGCGAGCCCCGGCGCGACGGACAGCGCCGCGTCCAGGACGGCGCGCAGCCCGCCCGCGGTGACCCGGTGGTCGAAGCCGGAGCCGGTCTCGCGGGTGGCGCCGACGACCACGCGCGAGTCGTCGAAGGCGAGCAGGTAGTGGCCGCTGTCGTGGGCTGCACCACCGGCCAGCGCGAGGTGTCCCGCCCCGGCAGCGCCAGGTGCGCGATCTGTCCCCGCTGCGGGCGTACGTCGACGTCGAGGCCGAGCGGCGCGAGCAGCGGCGCGGTCCACGCCCCGCCGCGACGACCACGGCGTCGGCCCCGATCACCTCGCCGTCCACCGCGGCGCCGGTGACCGGCCGCCGTCCGCGGTGTGCACGAGCGCCGCCCGGCCCGTACGGACCCGCGCCCGCGCCGCTCCGCCTGGCGGCGCAGCGCGTCGCGCACCGGCGCCCGTCGACCCGGGCGGCGCCGGGACGTACACCGCGCGTGTACCGGGCGCGAGCGCCGGGAACAGCCCGCGCGCCCGGTCCTCCGCCACGGTCTCGACGTCCCCGGTGTCCGCCGCCGACCCGCGCCGCTCCAGCACGCGGCGGCGGATCGCGGCGAGGTCGGCGTCGGTGGGGGCGAGGTAGAGGGCGCCGACGCGGCGGTGGCCGAGGCCGTCCTCACCGGCCTCGGCCAACTCCCGAGCAGCGGCCGGTAGTAGCGGGCCCCGTCGGCGTTCATCCGGAACCGGTCCGGATCCGGGTCGGCCGAGGCCCACGGCGAGACGATCCCGCCCCGGCGGCCGTGGCCTCCCCTGAACGGGCCGGTCGATCAGGGTCACTTCGGCGCCGAGCCCGCTCGCGTGGTACGCGGCGCTCGCCCGGCGATGCCGGAGCCGACGATGACGACGCGCATGGTGGACCTCCCAGCGTCCGATCTTCCCGCCTCCCTCCTTTCCCCTTTCCCCTCCTGCCCACCGAGCGGAACCGGTACGTACGCGGCACGCGCGCGTGGACGACACGTACGCGGAGGCGGGAGCACGTACGCGGGGAGGCGGGAGGCGGAAGCACGTGCGCGGGGAGGCGGGAGGCGGGCTCAGGCGCGGGCCAACTCGCCCCGGACCCGGTCCCGTACGTACTCCACCGCCGTCGAGAAGGCCAGCGCGTCGCTGACCTGGATCAGCCACGCCGCCTCGGCGTCGACCGTGCCGCGGATGGAGTGGGTCAGGTGTCCGGCCGCGTCCTCGCCGCCGTAGCGGTTGCCCGCGCGGGCGGATTCGAGGGCGGCGGCGATGGTGGCGGCCTCGACGGTGGCCTCGACGGTGGCCTCCAGCCCGGCCGCGCCCGTCCGGTCGCGGGCGACGGCCGCGGCGGCCCAGCGCGGGGACTCGGGGTGCATGTACGGGCGCAGCGCCATGTAGCCGTCGCGGATCTCGATGACCCGGCGGTAGAGCGCGAACTCGGCGTCGCGCAGCCCGATGGGGAGGCGCCCGCCCAGCCGCCGTTCAGGGCGGTGCCGGGGGCGACGGTGTGCAGCGCCGCCCACAGGGTTGCAGGGCGCGGTAGTCGCGGTAGGCGCGCATCCAGCGGCCGGGCGCCGCGCCCACTTGGCCGCGGTCGCGCCCAGTACGGCGAGCACCAGGCACCCGGCGGACAGGGTGACCGAGACCGTCCCCTGGCCGCCGGACTGCCGCCCGTGCGCGCCATGTCCACGATCGAGCCGACCCCACACCGCCCACAGCAGGCCGACCGCCGCGCTCGCCACGATCAGGCGCAGGCCGGTGCGCAGCGGGCCGGCGGCAGCCGCGCGCGTGGCCGCACACGGGCGGGATGAAGACGGCCAGGCACCATACGCTGTACCCGGTGAAGACGGTGTCGAAGGCGGCGACGAACAGCCGTCCCGCGCCCTCGGCGGTCACCGTGCCGTCCGTTCCGTCGGCGCGCCCGGCGAGGAACAGCGCCGCGCACAGCACGGCCGAGACGGCGGTGACCACGACGTGCGGGCGCAGCAGCCGCGTCCGGGCCCGGTGGGCGACGGACGCGGGCGGCCCGCGGCGAGATCGAGCCGGAGCACGGCCCACACCAGGAAGAACATCGCGGCCATCTCCAGCTCGCGGCCGAGGAGATGGGCCACGGGCCGCGCCCCGACCAGAGCCGCTCGACGGTGTCCCCGGTGAGCGGGCGAGCACCGCCATGGCCGTACCCATGCACACCCCGAACGCGCACAGCTGCCACACCCGGGAACGGACCGGCTGCCGCGCGGCAGCCGCAACTCGTACCAGGCCAGCACCACGGCGAGACCCGCGGGCAGATAGGCGGCCACCTCACCCACGACGGCGCCCCGGCCACGGCAGCAGGCCCGCCCACGACAGCAGGCCCGCCCACGGGCGCGGGCCCGCGGCGGCGCGGACCCCGGAGGCAGGCGCTTCAGGGGCGGGGCTCCGGGGCGGGCGCTTCAGGGCAGGCGCTTCGGGGCGGGGCCCCGACGAGCGGACCGGCCCGGCCGTGCCCGGAGCCCGCGCTCCCCGCCGGGTCCACGCCCGCGTCGGCCCGCATCGCCCGGTGCAGGATCAGCGAGGCCAGTAATTCGGCCTCCCGCTCCTGGGGTTCGGTGTAGACGGTCCGGCCCAGCACCCGCCGTACGAGCGCGGGGACAGGCTCGGGGCGAGGAGGCGCACGGCGGAGCAGTCGGGCGGCCCGGCCCGGTCGTGGCCGCAGAGCAGATGCGCGGCCTCGTGCAGCAGGATGTGCTGCCGGTGCAGGGCGGTGGTGTCGGCCGCGTACAGGATGTAGTCGGCGCGGTCGGTGGTCACCAGCAGGCCGCAGGGCACGCTGTCGCGCGCGGTGATGGGCAGCAGCTCGATCGGCCGCCCGCGCCGCTCCGCCAGGCCCGCGACGAACGCGGTCGCGTCGAAGGGCTCGGCAACGCGAGGCCCTCCGCGATCCGGCGGCTGCGCCGCCAGAGCTTCCTGTCCTGCCGGGCGACGCGCACGCGCGGCTCCTCGGCGCGGACCGGGTCCGCGGTCGGGCTGGGGTTCCGGGCCCCGGACGGCCGGGGACCGGGGTGTCCGGGCATGGGCCGACGCACACAGCGACCGGGTATCGCAGACGCGACGGGTGCTCACATAGTGCCGTAGCCCAGGCCCTCGCGAATCCCCTTTCCCCTTTTTCCATCACCAGGGACGGGCTTTCCCCGCACCGGGGTGAGCTTTCCCGCACGGGGTGGGCAAGGAGGCCAGGGCCATGCCAGTTGCCAGACAAGAACCATCATCCACCTGAGCTGGCGGGACGGCCTCACAGGCCACCACCGCCCGGGACGCCACACCCCAACGGCTGTCCACGACTGTCCACAACCGACCCGCGTCTGTCCCGCGACGACTGAGATCGGCGGACCCGGCCGCCCGTGACCAGGGGCCAACTACTATGAAGCGGGTCACCGGGAGGCTCTACCTGAGTTGCCCGGTCCGCTTCCCCGCACAACGGGGCCCAGGGACAAGGAGGCACGCGGTGGCCGGGGAGCCCGCAGCGTCGACACTCGCCGAGAAGATCGACGCGCTGTTTCGCGTCGTCCGCAGGCCCAACCGCGACCAGTACAGCCACGAAGAGGTCGCCAAGGCGTGCCGCGAGGCCACCGGCGAGTCCTTCTCCGCGACCTACCTGTGGCAGCTGCGCACCGGCCGCCGCGACAACCCCACCAAGCGCCATCTCGAAGCCCTCGCCCAGTTCTTCCAGGTCCCCGTCGCGTACTTCTTCGACGACGAGCAGGGCAGGACATCGCGCGCGAACTGGAACTGCTGGGCGCACTGCGCGACGCGGGGTGCGCAGCATGGCGTTGCGCGCCGTCAACCTCTCCCCGAGGGCGTCGGCACGATCAGCGACATGATCGACGTGATCGCGCGCCGGGAGCGCGGCGAGCGCCCCACGCCGGGCGGCGGCTGACGCCACGTCAGCGCCCGCGCCACGGACGGCGCGTACGACGGGTACGCCACCCCGGCGCGCGGGCCCTGCCGTCGGCGTAGCGGAGGACCGGCCCGAGCGCACGCCGCCGTACGGTCCGGGCCCAGCACCGCCACCGATGGCCCGTACCCCCAGAAGCGGAACGCCAGGACCGAGCACGGGAGCGAGCGCGAGCCCGAGCACGGGACCGAGCGCGGACCGAGTACGAGCCCGGTGCGGGCCCGTCACGGCGTCGCTCGCGGCGATCCCGGCCACCGGGCCCCGACTCCCGCCGATCCATACATCCCGCTATGCGCGGTTTCGCCACCTTCGCACCCACGCGCCGTGGCTGCGCCGGTACCCGCTGGGCCGGTAGGCTTTCCGTGTGATCTTCAAGCGCATCGGAAACGGGCGGCCGTACCCGACCACGGCCGGGAAAGCACCCGCCAGTGGGCGGACGTCGCCCACGCCCGGTCCGTCTTGACCAACTGGTCACGACGAAGCAGCAGCTCGATCTGGAGACGCTGCTCGCGGAGGACTCCACGTTCTACGGCGACCTCTTCGCCCATGTCGTGAAGTGGCAGGGCGACCTGTATCTGGAGGACGGGCTGCACCGTGCGGTGCGCGCGGCACTCCAGCAGCGCCAGGTGCTGCACGCCCGCGTCCTGAACTGGGCTGACGCGCCACCCGCGCAGAGCCGTCCGCGCCTGAATTGGCCCTTTGGGTTGAGCTGTACGCCAACCATTGATCATCTAGTAGGAATCATCAGCGGGCCGCACTACGCTGCGCCCATGAGCATGCTCACCCCACCCGGCATGGGCGGAAAGTACCGCATCACCGGTAACCGCTATCCGCGGATGCGGCGGCCCAGGGCCGCCGAAAGCGCGTGCTCGCCCTGGTCGGCTCGGTCGTGGCGATCGGGCTGGTCGGCTGGGGAACAGTGCAGCTCATCGACGTTTTCTCGGGCGACGACGACGGCGGCTCGACGCAGGCCGCGGGCAGCGCCGGGGACTGCGAGCGGAAGAGCGCCCCGACCGCTCCGGCCAAGAAGGTGCCGAAGCCCGCCGACATCACGGTCAACGTCTTCAACGCCACCCAGCGCGGCGGGCTGGCCAAGGACACCGCCGACGAGCTGAAGAAGCGCGGCTTCAAGATCGGCGAGGTCGGGAACGCGACCGCCGAGTACGACAAGAAAGTCAAGGCCCCGGGCTGCTGCTCGGTGCCCCGCGGCCAGGAACGGCGCCTTCGGCGTCCTCGGCACGCAGGTGGACGGCGCGAAGACCAAGAACGACACCCGCAAGGGCAAGGACGTCGACCTGATCATCGGGAACGGCTTCAAGAACCTGGTGGGAAGAAGGACGCCGCCCGAGCGATGGCCGCGCTGGCCAAGCCGACGCCGACGCCCGCCCCTCCTGCTGACGCGTCCCGGCCCGCCAGCCCACCGGCCCGCCCGCCCACGGGCCGTACCGCCCGCGAGCCGCCACCGACGGCCTCGGACACGCGTCTGACGGCCCCGGCGGGTCCGCCGCCGGGCGAGGGCCCGTTCTAGCTCGCGGTCCCGTACATCCGGTCCCCGGCGTCGCCGAGCCCCGGAACGATGTACCCCTGCTCGTTCAGCCGCTGGTCCACGGCGGCGGTGACGACCGTGACCGGCGTGCCCGCCAGCTCGCGCTCCATGAACTCCACGCCCTCGGGCGCCGCCAGCAGGCACAGCGCGGTGACGTCGTCCGCACCGCGCGCTATCAGCTCCTTGATCGCGGTGACGAGCGTCCCGCCGGTCGCGAGCATCGGGTCGAGCACGTACACCTGACGCCCGGAGAGGTCCTCCGGCATCCGCGTGGCGTAGGTCGACGCCTCCAGCGTCTCCTCGTCGCGGATCATGCCGAGGAACCCGACCTCGGCGGTCGGCAGCAGCCGGACCATGCCGTCGAGCATGCCGAGCCCGGCGCGCAGGATCGGCACCACCAGCGGGCGCGGGTGCGACAGCCGGACACCGGTCGTGGTCGTCACGGGCGTGACGATGTCGGCCTGCTCCGTCCGCACGTCACGCGTCGCCTCGTACGCGAGCAGCGTGACCAGTTCGTCGGCGAGCCGCCGGAAGGTGGGGAGTCGGTGCGCTTGTCGCGCAGCGTGGTGAGTTTGTGTGCCACCAGCGGGTGGTCGACGACGTGGATCCGCATGACACCGACAGTAGCCGAGCCCGTGACAGGGCCTTCGGCCGGACGGCCTCCTGCCCGACCTCCCAGTATGCGTCTGCGTTGGCATCAAACCACCAGTTCGGGGAAGGTGGGCACGTACGCCCGTGTTGTGAACCGGGCGAGAACCTCGCCCCGAGGTGGTGTGGCCCATGGCTGACCGGAACGATTTCCGCGCGGACACGGCGGACACGGTGAACAGAGGGCGGGCGCGGGAGACCGACGCCGACCGGCGACGGCGCCGCGCGGACTTCCTCCGCGAACTGAACGAGGCGAAGGAACTGCGCGACCGCGTACAGCCGCGCCGGGCGCGTGCGGCCAGGATGCGGCAGGCCATGCGCATGCGGACCTTCCGCTGGTGACTTCCGGTGACGTCGCGCGTCCGCGCGCGTCCGCGCTGTCAACGCGTTTCGGCCGACGTGAGGCACATCTCTTTGGACTGGTGCACGACGCAGCGTCGAAGACCTCTCGCAGAGCGCCGCTTTCTGCCACGATTCCGAGTGGGCGGGGTACGATCCGCCCGCCCCGGCACGCCTATGACCAGTGGGAGAGTCACGGTGTACTTCGCCGCATTGCTCGCGCGCACCGAAGACGGGTGGGAAGCGAGCGACACAGAGCTCGACGACGTGGAGACCCTGACGGACCTGATCGAACTGGCCCGTGAGGTGTCCAAGGACGACGACACGGTCCTGGCCTTCATCGAGCACGAAGACGCGTGGTTCGGCGTCGTCCGCGTGGACGGCGAGGACGACCCGCACATCTACGTATCCGACGCGGCCGCGGCCGCCCGCAGCTCGTACGGAGCCATGCTCACCGACGAGTTGCTCGGCCGGGACCCCGACGACGACCTGGACAGCCTCGTCGATCTCGACGGCACCGAGGACGGCGAACCCGACGACGACAGCGACGACGCGGACGACGCCCCGGTGCCCGCGGGCCCCTCGGCGACGCCGACATCCTCGCCGACCTCGGCATGGGCGAGAAGGAGCTCAGGGCGCTCAACGGCGACGCCCTGGACGCGATCGCCGAGATGCTCGGCTGCGCGGAGGTCCTGGAAGCCGTGCGCTGAACGCCCCGCCCGCCGCCTCCGTACCGAGCCCACCTGGTGCCATGACCGACCCGCTGTCCGCGCTCACCCCGGCTCCGGCCCCGTGCCCGATCCTCTCCGCGCTCCGTGGCGCGCGCCCATGCGCGACGCCCTGCGGAGGCGGCACGGGCGCCGGAGACCGGCGACGTGCCGGTCGGCGCGGTCGTGCTGGACCCGGACGGCGCCGTCATCGGCCGGGGCCGCAACGAGCGCGAGGCGCACGGGGATCCGACCGCCCACGCGGAGGTGCTGGCCCTCCGCGCCGCCGCCCGTACGCGCGGCGAGTGGCGCCTGACCGGCTGCACCCTCGTGGTGACGCTGGAGCCCTGCACGATGTGCGCGGGCGCGATCGTGCTGTCCCGGGTGGACCGCCTCGTCTACGGCGCGGTCGACGAAAGGGCGGCGCCGTCGGCTCCTTGTGGGACGTCGTACGCGACCGGCGCCTCAACCACCGGCCGGAAGTCATCCACGGCGTCCTCGCGGAGCAGTGCGCGGAGCTGCTCACCAGCTTCTTTCGCGCCTCCTGAGGCCCTTCGGAGGCCGTCAGCCGAATCGATTTCGGTACACGGCCTCCCGTCCGCTAAGCTCTCTCGGTAGCGTGTCCGAGCGGCCGAAGGAGCACGCCTCGAAAGCGTGTGAGGGTGCAAGCCCTCCGTGGGTTCAAATCCCACCGCTACCGCCGTGAAGCCGAAGGGCCCCACCCGATCAGGGTGGGGCCCTTCGGCATAGCCAGGCCAGGCGCGGCGAACAAATGACGACACTCGTCGGCCACATTGAGAGCGGGAGACGAACCGGCCCGGTCGCCGGACTCTTCGCAATCGTGCAGTCACCGGGCACCTTGTGCCATTTCGCGATCGCGGTCGGCGGGCCGGTACTGGCCACGACACGGGGCGATTGATCGTACCGATAGGACAGTTACGCCATCCGTGTGGTTAGACTCACCAGGCTCGACAGGGGACCGGAGAGGCTCCACGGAGACCGGAGGGAGAGACCACGCGAGATGGCTCAGGCGAAAAAGTCGTGCTCTACATGCTCATCGTCTTCGTGCTCTTCACGATCATCAAGACCCCGAGCGCGCGGCCGATCTGGTGCAGGTGGGGTTCGAGGGCGTCTCGGACGCCGCCAAGAGCATCGGTGACTTCATGACCGCGCTCACCGAGTGACACCTCCCGGACCGACCTCGCGGCCCCGGCCGCCCACCCCGTCACCGCCTCCGCGCGCGGAAGGAATCCCCGTGATACGCCACCCGGTCCTCTTCAAGCTCAACGAGGGCGTGACGCGCGACGAGCCGCGGGTGGCAGCGGGCGTGGCGGCGTTTGAGGCGCTCGGCGAGCGGATCCCCGAGGTGCGCCAGTGGGAGTGCGCGTGGAACATCACGGACCGCCCCATCGCCCATGACTTCGCGATCAACTGCGCGGTGGACGACGTCGAGGCGCTGAACCGATACCTCGAACACCCGGACCACCAGGCCGCCGCCGGACAGTGGCGCGAATTCGCCACCTGGGTGATCGCCGACTACGCGTTCTGAGCTTCGGCGACCACTTCTGCCTCCCCTTCTACCGCTTGATGCCCGTAACACGGCGTCTAGCGGTGCTTGACACAGTGCACATGTCTTGTGATGCTATGACCGCTTTTGCCGGGTGTGTGCATAGTGAAGGGGTGGCGAGATGGTGTCGGCCCGTACTGCGCCCAGAACGCCCCTCCAGAGCGAGAGCGACGGCGGCGCGGGCGACGGAACCCATGGCGAGACGGCGGACCGGACACCCGCGAGGCCGGGAGTGGGGCGGCGGACGACAACGGGACCGGCGCCGGGGACGAGAACGGCGGCGGGCCGCCGAGAGCACGAGCGGGCAGGGGGCGGGAACCCGAGGAGCGCGGCGGGGCGGCAGGCGCGGCAGCGGCACCAGGAGCCGCGGCGCCGACGCCAGAGCGCTGACCCAGGTCCTCTTCGCCGAGCTGTCCACGCTCACCCGGGGACCACCGAGCACGCGCGCGTGCGTGACGCGCTGATCGAGGCCAACCTGCCGCTCGTGCGCTACGCGGCGGCCCGCTTCCGCAGCCGCAACGAGCCGATGGAGGACGTGGTCCAGGTCGGAACGATCGGCCTGATCAACGCGATTGACCGCTTCGACCCGGAACGCGGCGTCCAGTTCCCGACGTTCGCGATGCCGACCGTGGTCGGCGAGATCAAGCGGTACTTCCGGGACAACGTGCGCACCGTGCATGTACCGCGCCGGCTGCACGAGTTGTGGGTCCAGGTCAGCGGGGCGACGGAGGACCTGACCGTGCTGCACGGCCGCTCACCGACGACCGCCGAGATCGCCGAGCGGCTGAAGCTGACCGAGGAGGAGGTGCTCGCCTGCATCGAGGCCGGGCGCTCCTACCACGCCACCTCGCTGGAGGCGGCCCAAGAGGGCGACGGGCTACCGGGGTTGGTGGACCGGCTCGGTTACGAGGACCCGGCGCTGGCCGGAGTCGAACACCGCGATCTGGTGCGGCACTTGCTCGTTCAGCTCCCCGAACGCGAGCAGCGGATTCTTTGCTACGTTACTATAGCAATCTGACGCAGTCTCAAATCAGCGCGGAACTCGGCGTCTCCCAGATGCACGTGTCCCGGCTGCTGTCCCGGAGCTTCGCCAGACTGCGGTCCGCAAATCGAATCGAGTCGTAACCGGGACGAGTGACTCCCTCGCGCCCCTCCAGGAAGTAATGTCGACATGGCGCTACAGCGTGTTGCCGACATGTGACATTCTGCTGGAACAGCGTTTGCCGTGGCCCCACCTCCGGTATTCAGGGGAGGCTGCGTTCGACGCGCAGAGCGCAGCTGGGATCCGTCCGCGACCTCAAGGGGTGGCATGTCCGTAGAACTGGGCAGCTCGAAGGTGCTCACCAACGACGCACCGCACGTGCTTGACGACTGCGACGCCGCCATCGACACCCGCACGCTCTCCCGCTCCCTGTTCTTGCGGCTGGCCGCACTCGACCGGGACAGCGCGGAGCGCACCTACGTACGTGACACGCTCATCGAGCTGAACCTCCCCTCGTGCGCTACGCGGCGGCCCGCTTCCGCAGCCGCAACGAGCCGATGGAGGACATCGTCCAGGTCGGAACGATCGGCCTGATCAAGGCGATCGACCGCTTCGACTGCGAACGGGCGTGGAGTTCCCGACGTTCGCGATGCCGACCGTCGTCGGTGAGATCAAGCGCTTCTTCCGGGACACCAGTTGGTCGGTGCGGGTACCGCGGCGGCTCCAGGAGCTGCGGCTGGCGCTCACCAAGGCGAGTGACGAGCTGTCACAGAAGCTCGACCGGTCCCCACCGTCGCCGAACTGGCCTCGTGCCTGGGGTGTCGGAGGAGGACGTGGTCGACGGCCTCGCCGTGGGCAACGCCTACACGGCCAGCTCGCTCGACTCACCGTCCCCGAGGACGACGGCGGCGAGGGCTCGCTGGCGGACCGGCTGGGCTACGAGGACACCGCCCTCGAAGGCGTGGAGTACCGCGAGTCCCTCGCCGCTGCTGGCCAAACTCCCCGCGCGAGCGGCAGATCATCATGCTCCGGTTCTTCGCCAACATGACGCAGTCGCAAATCGGCGAAGAGGTGGGCATCTCCCAGATGCATGTCTCGCGGCTGCTCACGCGGACCCTCGCCCAGCTGCGTGAGGGCCTGATCGCCGACTGACAGCGTGCCCGGCGCGTGACACCGCGTCAGGCACGGTGGAGGGCATGTGGTGTGGCTGACGGCGGAGTCGGCCACACCGTCCCGTTCACGCGCGCGTGAGCCGCACGGCGCGTGAGCGTGAGCCGCCACGCTCGTAAAGATCACCGCGTAAAGACAGCAAGGCGCCCGTGGGAACGCACCCGTGATGTGCGTCACGCGCGCGGAGACCAACGAGCCGCCGGGGCAGGGCATTCGCCCGTCCCCGGCGGCTGTGCCGTGTCCGCTGGGGCCGCTCGTCGATCAGGGCCGCTCACCGGCCGGGTCGGCATGGCACGACGCACGAGGCCGGGTATCCGTACCCGTACGCACGGACGCCCCGAGGGTGCCGTACCGTGCGTACGTACGGACCCGTGAGGCGTATGGTGCGCGGGAGTCGTACGGTGATGGAGCGGCCCGGGTGGGCGCGGCTCAGCCGAGGGCGAGCCAGGCCACCGCCGCGATGATCACGATGGCGGCGACCACACCGACGATCACGCCGATGCGCGGCCCGCCACTCGTGGTCGGAGTCGGCTGCTGCCGCTGCTGCGGACCGCCCTCGTCGACGAAGGCTCGGAACATCTGGGTGCTGCCCGCCGGGTCGTACTGGCCCTCGGGGCCCTGGGGTTGTTCGCCATGGGGCCCGACCCTAGCGAACCGGCTGAGGCGCGCACACCCCGGGTGAGGGGACCGAACCTCTGACGCGCCCGCGACACGACGGGACTTTATCTGGAATTTACTTCGCAAAGCCCTCTTTCGTTTGCCTCTAGCAACTAACCAATCCTATGGTTGCTCTAGGCAACCGAAAGTGTGGAGGTGACCGTGGGAGTGCAGCCCCGATACAAGGAGCTGGCGGAGAACCTCGGCGCCGTCACCGCCGTCCGACGCGAGTTGGCCCGCTGCCTGCCCCATGACTGCCCGGCAGGCGCGGTGACCGCTCTCATGCTGCTCGCCCGCTTCGGGGAAATGCGCATGAGCAAACTTGCCGAGCTGCTGGCCATCGACATGTCGGTCACGAGCCGGCACGTCGCCCAGCTCGACGCGCGGGGCTGGATCGACCGGCACCCCGACCCGCTGGACGGCCGGTCACGGCTGCTGAAGCTGAACAGCAGCGGCCAGGAACTCCTCGACCAGGTATCGGAGCGCTACACGAACGCGCTCGCCGCCTCCCTAGGCGACTGGTCCGACGACGACATCGGCCGCCTCAACGAACTTCTCGCCCGGCTGCGGACCAGCTTCGCCCAGGCAGGGATCACGACCCGTACACCGGCGCAACGATAAGGAACTTCATGGCAACGACCACACCGAACGGCGGTGTGCGGGGACCCGCGGGCACCCGCCCACGCCAGGCACGCGAACGCGCGCCACCATGGCCAGCACGGAAACGGGCGGGCCACGGAAACGGACGGGCCACGAGAACGGGGCGGGAAACGCCGACGGGACGCCGATGACCCATCGGCAGATCATGGAGGCGCTCTCCGGGCTGCTGCTCGGCATGTTCGTGGCGATCCTGTCGTCCACGATCGTCTCCAACGCGCTGCCCGAGATCATCGCCGACCTGCACGGCAGCCAGTCCTCGTACACGTGGGTGGTCACCGCGGCGCTGCTGTCGATGACCGCCGCCACCCCGCTGTGGGGCAAGCTCTCCGACCTGTTCAGCAAGAAGCTGCTGGTCCAGCTCGCGCTGCTGATCTACGTCGGCGGCTCGGTGGTCGCCGGTCTGTCGCAGAACTCGGGGATGCTGATCGCCTGCCGCGTGGTGCAGGGCATAGGCGTGGGCGGTCTGTCCGCCCTTGCCCAGATCGTGATGGCCGCCATGATCTCCCGCGTGAGCGCGGGCGCTACAGCGGCTACCTCGGCGCCACGTTCGCGGTCGCGACCGTCGGCGGTCCGCTGCTGGGCGGCGTGATCACCGACACCTCGTGGCTCGGCTGGCGCTGGTGCTTCTACGTGGGCGTGCCGTTCGCGGTCATCGCCCTGATCGTCCTCCAGAAGACCCTGAAGCTCCCCGTGGTCAAGCGGGACGTCAAGGTCGACTGGACCGGCGCGTTCCTCATCAGCGCGGCCACCTCGCTGCTGCTGATCTGGATCACCTTCGCCGGTGACAAGTACGACTGGGTCTCCCCGCAGTCGTACGCGATGGTCGGCGGCTCGATCGTCCTCGGCTTGCTCTTCGTGCTCGTCGAGGCCAAGTCGGGCGAGCCGCTGGTCCCGCTGCGGCTGTTCCGCAACCCGACGATCGCGCTCACCTCGGTGGCCTCGCTGTGCGTGGGTGTCGCGATGTTCGCGGGCACGGTCTTCTTCAGCCAGTACTTCCAGCTGGCGCGCGGCAAGTCGCCGACGATGTCCGGCGTCATGACCATCCCGATGATCGCGGGCCTGGCCATCGCCTCGACCGTCGCGGGACAGATCATCACCAAGACGGGCCGCTGGAAGGTGTGGCTGGTCAGCGGCAGTGTGCTGCTGACGGCCGGGCTCGGCCTGCTGGGCACCATCCGCTACGACACCCCGTACTGGCACATCGGCATCTTCATGGCGCTGCTGGGCCTCGGCGTGGGCATGATGATGCAGAACCTGGTGCTGGCCACCCAGAACCAGGTCGCCCCGCAGGATCTCGGCGCCGCCAGCTCGCTGGTCGCCTTCTTCCGCTCCCTCGGTGGTGCGGTCGGCGTCTCCGCGCTCGGCGCGGTGCTCGCCAACCGCGTGACCCGGTACGTCAAGGAGAACCCGCTGAGCGCCGAGATGGGCCACGGCGGCACCGGCGGCGGCGGTATCCCGGACCTGGACAAGCTCCCGGCGCCGTTCCGTACGGTCATCGAGAGCGCCTACGGGCACGGCATCGGCGACGTCTTCCTCTTCGCGGCGCCCGCGGCGCTGGCCGCCTTCCTCCTGACGCTGTTCATCAAGGAGGTCGCGTTGAAGACCCAGTCGGGCACGCAGACGTCGGAGACCGCCGACGAGGGCGCCCGGAGCCGTTCGCGGCCTCGGCGCCCGTGACGCCCGCCGCGGCCGCGACGACCGAGACGGGTGCGGTGACCGAGCCGGAGTTCGCCATGGCGGCCGTCGCCGCCGGGCCCGTGCTCGACGCGCGGTGGCGGCCTGGGGCAGCCCCAGGGCAGCCGGGCGGACCGGGCGACATCCATGACGCGGGCGCCTTCGACTTCCCGGGCGACTTCTTCGCCGACCGCGGCGGGCGCCGCCAGCAGCCGTCGCAGCCGGTCCGGTCCCAGCCGCAGGCCGGGCTCCGGCCCGAGTACCTGGCCGCGTTCGACTCGGTGCCCGGCGGCCCCGGGCAGCCGGACCGCCGCCAGGGCGTGCACGGTTTCGTGCGGAACGCGGACGGCCTCGCCGTCCGGGCCGCGGTCACGCTGATCTCCCTGGGCGGGCAGCAGCTCGGCCGGTCGGTCGCGCACCTCGACGGGTCGTACGCGCTCGACGCGCCCGGCCCCGGCAGCTACGTGCTGATCGCGTCCGCTGACGGCCACCAGCCGCAGGCGTCCACGATCGTCCTCGGCGAGGAGCCGCTCGGCCACGACATCGTGCTGTCGGGCACCAGCGGCCTGGCGGGCACGGTGCGGGCGGCGGCGGACGGCCGGGCGGTCGACGACGCGATGGTCGTCGTCACCGACGTGCGCGGCGAGGTGCTGGCCACCGGGAAGACCAACGCCCAGGGCGAGTTCCTCTTCGAGGAGATGGTCGCCGGGACGTTTACGGTCGCCGTGAACGCGAACGGTTCCGCCCGACGGCCCAGCCCGTCGACATCGGCTCGCAGGGCCTGGCCCGCGTCGAGATCGCGCTCCAGGCCGGGGCGCGGGTGCAGGGCACGGTGCGTGCGAACGGGCCGGACGCCGGCCAGCGCCCGCTGCCCGACGCGCGCGTGACGCTCGTCGACGCGGCCGGGAACGTGGTGGCCACCTCCACGACCGGTGAGGACGGCGCGTACGCCTTCACCGACCTGGACGCGGGTGAGTACACGGTCATCGCGAGCGGCTACCCGCCGATCGCCAGCGCGCTCCAGGTCTCGGGGACCGGACTCGACGGATACGACATCGAGTTGGCCCACCCGGAGGACTGACGGGTCGACCGGTTCGAGTCCCGCGATACGGGCGGCGGGCAGGCTGTGGCTGTTACGGGTCCATCGGGTCCATCGGGTCCACCCGGTTCCTGGGTCCGTGGGTCCGTGGGTCCGTGGGCCGATCAGGTCCCACCGGGACCGGGTCCACGGGTCCACCGGGCCTTCAACGGGTCACCGGGACCGGGTCCACGAGTCCACCGGGCCTTCATCGGGTCACCGGGCCCACTGGGTCCACGACTCCACAGTTCCGGGGCCGGGGCATGTCAGCGGAGAGGCTCCCGGCCCTGGCCCGAGCACGGTTCGGACCGCACGTCGGACCGTGCTCGGGAACCCGGGTCCCGGCAGCGGTGTAGTAACAGGCAAGGGACGGCCTGGCACGGCCGCCGGGATCCGGTGCTTCAGGGCCGGGGCGGTTGGGCTCGGACGGTCCGGTTCGGTTCGGGGCGGCTTGGGGCGGTCCGGAGCGGTTCGGTTCGGGGCGGCTTGGGGCGGTCCGGAGCAGTTCGGTTCGGGCGGCTTGGGACGCTCCGGCTCG
This sequence comes from Streptomyces sp. M19, assembly GCA_038070365.1. Lineage (GTDB taxonomy): Bacteria > Actinomycetota > Actinomycetes > Streptomycetales > Streptomycetaceae > Streptomyces. The sequence goes on from JAMYWE010000001.1 coordinate 4,233,190, forward strand.
GCGGTCAGCGGTACAGCGGGACAGCGGTACGGACAGACACAGGCATAAGCACAGGCACAGGCACAGGCGAGACGCGTACAGCGGAGAGCGGGAGCGAGAGGCGGGATGGCGACGACAGGGACACACACGGGTCCGGTTCCGGGGTCGGGATCGGGGTCAGGGCCGGGCTGCGGGCCCAGGTCCGTACACGGAACGGATGGCCGGTGCAGCACGCGGTGCTCACCGTCACCGACATGACAGGTCAGCAGATACTGCGGGCGCAGGCCGACGAGAACGGAGCGGTGCGCACCACGCAGGCCCTGCCTCCGGGTCGTACACGGTCATCGTGACCGCCGTGGGCTTCGCCCCGGCCGCGTCGACGGCGATCGTCGCGGCGGGCGGGCGGGCCGAGGTCGGCACGGTGGTACTGGCCAGGCAGGGCGGATCGGAACTGCCGCCACCCGGCATCTGGACGCTGGACCCGGCGCACTCCTCGGTCGCGGCCGTGGCGCAGCACCTCGGAATCTCCAGCGTGCACGGGCGGTTCACCGAGTTCAGCGGGCAGATCGACATCGCCGAGGACACCGAGAAGTCGCGGGTCGAGGCGGTCATCCAGACCGCGAGCATCGACACCGGGAACGGCATGCGGGACCGACACCTGCGGGCGGCGGACTTCCTCGACATGGACAACTTCCCGGTCATGACCTACCGGAGCACCGGTATGTCCGCGACGGGCCCGGACCGGTGGACGGTGCACGGGAACTGACCATGCGCGGAGTGGCGCGGCAGGTGGATCTCGATCTGAACTACCTCGGTACAGGTCCGGACCCCTGGGGCGGAACCCGGGCGGCCTTCCGTGCGACGGCGGAGCTGCGTCGTGAGGACTTCGCGATGAACTACAACCAGGTGGTCGCGGCGGGCATAGCGGCGATCGGGACGACGCTGAAGGTGCAGCTCGACATCCAGGCGGTGCAGGGCGAGACGCTGCCCAAGGCGTAAGCGCCATTGAGGAGGGCGGCCGGAGAGGGCGTGGCCGGAGAGGGCGTAGTCATAGGGGACATGGGCCTCGGGGCGAGGCCCCGGCCGACCGAGTGGGGGCGGTGCGCCGGTCGGCCACGGAGGGACGCGCTCGGGCCCGGGGCGTCGGCCAGTGGTCAGGGGTGGAGGTGCCGTCCTGGTCACGGAGTGCTTCGATCCCGGCGATCGCGCAGTTCAGCGCGAAGGTGAAGTCGCTGTCGTGCATCTCCTGGACCGTGCCGGCGGAGCGCACCTCCATCACCTCTCGCGACTCCTCGAAGTCCGGTAGGCCGGACACGGCGTCCATCACGTCGTGGAAGAACTCGTCCTCGCTGACGCCCATGGCCCGGCAGCGGGCGACGTACCGGCCCTCGACCGTGGCGAAGCCGTAGATGAACTGGTAGACGAGCGAGAGCGCGCCGGGCAGCTTCTCCTGGGCAGGCCGCTCGCACGCATCACACGTTGGGCGGCGTGGGAGAAGGCCATCGAGTTGGGCCCGATGTTGAGGTATTCGCCCACCAGCGCCGGAAGCCAGGGTGGCTCACCAGCAGGTGACGGTATCCGGACGCGAGGAGCCGCAGTTGGTCCCGCCAGTCCTGCGCGTCGGACGCCGGGGAACCGGGGCCGGGATCGCCGGGAGTCGAGGCGTCGGGGGCTGCGACGGTGGGGGCCGGGTCACCGGCGGACGGTTCGGCGGAGGTCGGCGCACCGGAGGCGGGGTGGGCTTCGGGGTGGCGAGATCGGAGGGGAGGACGATTTCACCCATGACCACATCAAGAGCGAGTTCGAGGAGGTCGTCCTTGTTCTCCACGTACCAGTAGACGGACATGGCGGTGACGCCCAGTTCGGCCGCGAGGCGCCGCATGGAGAACTTCGCCAGACCCTCGGCGTCCAGCAGCCGAACGGTCGCCGCGATGATCTTCACGCGATCGAGGCCGGTCGGCTGCTGACCCGCCTTGCGCCGGGGAGATGATCCTTCGGAGAGCCAGACGCTGGGCCGTGGGCGGACGACGCGGCTGCCGGTTGCCATAGCGCGCTCTCCTTCTCCGGTGCACCGGGTGCTACGGACACGATGCTATGCCGCCGGGCTCCGCTCCGAAGATCGCTCCGCCCGACGCAGCAGCAGCGCGGCGAGCACCCCGCCAGCCAGGACGGCCACGGCGCCGACCAGTTGGCTCGACTCGACGCCGGAGGCGAAGGCGTCGGCGACGGCGGACCGGTCCGCATCGGTACGGGCCGCGGCGATGGCTTCGGGAGCGAGCCCGCGCCGACGGCGATCGCGGGAAGGAGGGCGGTGAAGCGGGAGTTGAGGACCGCGCCGAGGACGGCGACGCCGAGACCGTTGCCGCACTCGGTGAGGGTGCCGTTGACCCCGGCCCCGACACCGGCCTTCTCCTGCGGGATCGCCGACATGACGGCGTTGGCCATGGCGGGGATGGCGAAGGCGATCCCGATCCCCATCACCACCAGGCCGAGGAGCATGCCGCCGTAGCCGTCCCCACCCAGGGTCGCGATGGTGGCGAGACCGACCGAGATGAGGGCCATGCCGCACAGGATCGTCAGCGGGGGCCGAAACGAGGCAGCAACCGGGCGCCGACACCGGTGAAGTTGAGCACGACGATCACGAGCGCGAGCGGCGCGGTCCGCAGTCCGGCGTCCAACGCGTCGTAGCCGAGCACGAATTGGAGGTGCTGTGTGAGCAGGAAGAGCGAGCCGCCCATGCCGAACGCGACGAGGATGCCGCCCGCGACGGCACCGATGAAGCGACGGTCGCGGAAGAAGTGCATGTCGAGCATCGGGTACGGGATATGCCGCTCCCACAGGGCGAACGCGGCCAGTACGGAGGCACCGACCAGGGCCGACGCCACGACGCGCGGTGACGTCCAGCCGTGCTCGGGCCCCGAGATGATCGCGAAGACGACGCCCGTCATGCCGATGGTCGACAGCAGCGCTCCCAACAGGTCGGGCCGGTCGCCGGTCGGGTTGCGGGACTCCGGGACGAGCCGGACGACGGCGAGGAGACCGAGCAGGGCGACAGGGATGTTGATGAGGAAGATCGATCCCCACCAGAAGTGCTCCAGGAGTACGCCGCCGATCAGCGGTCCGGCGGCGAAGCCGAGCGAGTTGACCGCGCCCCACACTCCGATGGCCTTGGCCCGCTCCTCCACCTCGAAGACCTGCACCACGACGGCGAGCGTGGTCGTCATCAGCAGCGCGCCGCCCACCCCATGCCCGCGCGGGCGGCTATCAGTTGGCCGGAACTCTGGGCCAGGGCGGCCGAGAGCGAGCCGATACCGAACAGGGCGAGGCCGCTGATGAGCATCCTCTTGCGCCCGTAGCGGTCGGCCGCACTGCCCGCGGTGAGCAACAGGCCGGACTGGACCAGGAATAAGCGTTGATCATCCACTGGATGTCGGCCGTGGTCGCGTCCATCTCCCGGGTGAGGGAGGGATGGCGACGTTCAGGATCGTGTTGTCGAGCAGCACGGTGAGCTGGGCCAGGCAGATGACTCCGAGGATCAGCCAGCGTTGGGGTTGCCGCCGGCGCCGGATGGCTGCCACTCCTGAGCAGCGGGTTCTCGGCACTTGTCGACGCCATACGGGCCTCCTTGAGCACGCCTGCTCAGGGTCGTGGTCGGGCTGGTGGTCGAGCACTGGCCATACATCGTACGAGTGCCGCTATACGGTGTACAAGGAATTTTCCGGGGACCCTCGACGCCCCTCGGCGCCCCTTGTCCGGCGGGCGCCTCGACCTCTCGCGACCCGGCCACGCTCACCTCCGGCGCGCTCATGGTCGAAAAGCGTGGATGCCTTTCTGAAAGTTGAATGAAACAAATCCTGGGGAAGTCCATGGCTAAACCGTCGCAACGCCCTCTTTGATACGTTGCACACAGCTTCTGCACAGCACTTCATCAGACTGCTCTCAGAAGCCTCCCTAGCGTCATATTCCGTCATTCCCTAACCGCTGACGAGAACGCGAAATGGGAGATCTATTCATGGCCGATTCGGTACTCACCGAACTCGATATTCCCGGTGCGGATCTCCGGCGCCAACCCCTTGGCGCCGGGTATCCGACATCGCCCGAGCCGCAGCCCCGCACGCTGATGGACGTGTTCGCCGCCACGGTCGACACGCATCCCACGGCCTGGGCGCTCGACGACGGCGCGACGCGGTTGGACTACCGCGCGCTCGCCGAGCACGTCGAGCGGAGAGCCGAAGACCTGCGGGCGCTCGGAATCGGGCCAGGAGATCGCGTCGGAATTTCCCTGCCCTCGGGCCGCGCCGAGCTGTACATCGGCATCCTCGCCGTCCTGGCGGCCGGTGCCGCGTACGTGCCGGCGGACATCGACGAACCGGTCGAACGCACCGAGATGATCTTCCGGGAGGCCGCCGTCTGCGCGGTGCTCTGCGCGGGGACGAACTGCGCCCGCGACCCGACCTCGCGACACCCGGGGCCGCGGTGGCCAATCCGTGAGCGGGACCGTCGAGACCAACGGGACCGGCGGACCGGCGGACTGGACCGGCGGACCGGCAAGCCGATGCGAGGGCGGGGCGCGGGACCGCGCACGTCCGACGACGCGTGGATCATCTTCACCTCCGGTTCCAGCGGCACGCCCAAGGCCGTCGCCGTGCGGCACCGCGCCGCCGCGGCGTTCGTCGACGCCGAGGCGCGGCTGTTCCTCCAGAAGGCGCCGCTGGGCCCCGGCGACCGCGTGCTGGCCGGGCTCTCGGTCGGCTTCGACGCCTCGTGCGAGGAGATGTGGCTCGCCTGGCGGCACGGCGCCTGCCTGGTCCCGGCCCGCGCGCCGTGGTCCGTACGGGCGCGGACCTCGGACCCTGGCTGGCCGAGCGGCGGATCACCGTCGTCTCGACCGTGCCGACCCTGGCCGCGCTGTGGCCGACGGAGGCCCTGCGGCACGTACGGCTGCTGATCGTCGGCGGCGAGGCGTGCCCGCCCGACCTGGTCGAGCGCTTCGACGACGGCGAGCGCGAGCTGTGGAACACCTACGGACCGACCGAGGCCACCGTCGTGTCCACCGCGACCGGCTGCGCGCGGGCCAACCGGTGCGGATCGGGCTGCCGTTGCCGGGCTGGCGGGTCGCGGTCGTCGACCCTACGGCCACCCCGTCGCCTGGGGCGGCACCGGCGAACTGGTCATCGGAGGCGTGGGCTCGCCCGCTATCTCGACCCCTTAAGGACGCCACCGCCTATCCGGCCATGCCACGGCTGGGCTGGTCCCGCGGCTACCGCAGCGGCGACCTGGTGCGGGCCGACCCGGAAGGGCTCGTCTTCGTCGGACGCGCCGATGACCAGGTCAAGATCGGCGGTCGGCGGATCGAGCTGGGCGAGGTCGAAGCGGCGCTCCGGGAGCTGCCGGGCGTCGCCGCGGCCACCGCCGTGGTCCGCGGCGGCATGGTGCTGATCGGCTATCTGCTGCTCGACGACCCGTCCACCGGGTTCGACCACGCCGCGGCCCGCGCCTTCCTGGAGCGACGGCTGCCGCACGGGCTGACGCCCCGGCTCGCCGTACTGCCCGACTTTCCCTGAACGCGGCGGGAAAAGTCGACCGAAAAGCACTTCCGTGGCCCCTCCTGAATCCGGCCAGGCACCCGGCTCGCCCACAGCCGACACAAAGAAAACGGCCAGTGCGGCGGGAACTGCCAGTGCGGCGGAAACGACAGATACAGCGCTTACGACAGATACGACACGTCGTACGGACAATCCGAAATCGGATGCCGATCCGTCCGGCGATCTCGACTGGATCGCCGGGCATTGGCGTGAACTGTTCGGTACGACGCCCTCCGCCACGTCGGATTTCTTCACCCTCGGTGGGACAAGTCTCGCCGCCGCCCGCCTCGTGTCCCTGCTGCGAAAACGCTTTCCACACGCCTCGGTCACCGACATTTACCACTATCCGGTGCTGAAGGACCTCGCGGAACGCCTCTCCTCCACCGCCGCTCCCGAGAGCACCACCCCGAAAACCCCGCGCGCCCCGCCCGGCCGCTGTCCAGAATCGCCGCCGCCGCACAGGCGCGATCTCACTGGCGCTGCTGTGGTTCATCGGCGTCCGCTGGGCGATCGGCGTTCTGCTGAGCACGTCCCTGTACGACGCGTTCACCGGCGACGCCGACGTCTCGACGGGCCGCTGGCTCACCGTCGCCACCGGCTGCGTGGTGCTGCTGTCGACCCCGGCCGGATCCTGCTGGCCGCGGGCGGGGCCGCGCGCTCACCGCCGGGTTGCGCCGGGAACGTACCGCAAGGGCGGCGCCACCCACCTGCGGCTGTGGACCGCCGAGCGGTTCGTCACCACCGTCGGTACGGGCCGGATCGCGGGCACCCCTGGGGCTCACGTACGCCAGGCTGCTGGGCAACTCGGTCGGACGTGACGTCGACCTGTACACCGCGCCGCCCGTCACCGGGCTCGGCACGTTCGGCGACGGATGCTCGGTCGAGCCCGAGGCCGACCTGTCCGGCTGGTGGTTGGACGGCGACGCGCTGCACGTGGGCACCGTGGGCGTCGGCGCCCGCGCGTCCGTGGGCGGCCGGTCCACCCTGATGCCGGGCAGCGTGGTCGAGGCCGGAGCGCGGGTCGGATCCGGTACATGCGTGGAGGAGTCATTCCGGCAGGCGAGTCGTGGTCCGGCTCCCCGGCGGTCCGTACGGACCGTACGGACCGCGCGGCCCGTAAGCCGATGCCGCCGCTGCCGGTCCGTACGCCCGGTCAGGGCCGCGCGTCGGCCCAGTCCCGTACAGCCAGTCAGGCCCGCACGCCTGGTACGTCCGCCCAGGCCCGTACGCACGAACAGGCCCAGCACGGACAGGTCCGCACGCACGAACAGGCCCGTACGCACGAACACGTGCACGCGCCCGAAGCCGCCCCGCGGAGTCGTCGTTGGGAGGCGCTGTACCGGCTCACGCCCGTGCTGTTCGGCTCGATCACCGTGGCGGCGATGCTGCCCTCGGCCCTGGTCCTCGCCTGGCTGTACGGTTCCGGCTCCGGCGCCGTCCGGCTGCTGTGGCTGCTGCCCGCGCTCACCGCGTTCGCCTTCCTGCTCAACACGTTCCTGACGGCGGTGGTGGTGCGTACGGCGAACCGCTGGCTGCGCGTCGGCGACCACCCGGTGCACAGCAGGGCCGGATGGAGCGCGTGGGTGGTGCAGGGGAGCACGACCGGCGCCGGGACAGCGCGTTCTCGCTCTACGCGAGTCTGCTGACCGGCCCCTGGCTGCGCGTGCTCGGCGCCGCCGTCGGCCGCAGGTCCGAGGTGTCCACGGTCGTCGGCATCCCGTACATGATCTCGGTCGGCGCCGGGGCTTCCTCGCCGACGACTCGCTGATGGCCCCGTACCAACTGCGGGACGGCTGGGTGCGGGTGGGCCCGGCGACCGTCGGCGACCGCGCCTTCGTCGGCAACTCGGCGGAGGTCCCGGCGGACCGTTCCGTACGTTCCGGTTCGCTGATCGGCGTGCTGTCCGAAGCGCCCGAGCGGTCGACGGCGGGGAGTTCCTGGCTCGGCAGGCCGGGCATCGAACTGCCCCGGCGGGACCGTACGCAGGCCGACCCCGGCCGCACCTTCGAGCCGCCGCGCAGGCTGGTGGTGGCCAGGGCGCTGGTCGAGGCCACCCGCGTGCTGCCGCTGATCATCGGTACGGCCCTCGCCTACGGGGTGTTCACCGTTCTCAGCGCCGCGGCCGACGCGTGGGGCGTGGCCCAGGCACTGGCGGTCTCGGCCCGGTCGTGCTGGCCGCGGGCGTCCTCGGCACCGCGTCGGCCGTCGCCGCGAAGTGGCTGCTGCTCGGCCGGGTACGCCAGGGCGAGCACCCGCTGTGGAGCGGCTTCGTCTGGCGGAACGAGCTGACCGCCGTCTACTACGAGGAGTTGGTGGTGCGCTGGCTGGGGACGGCCATGATCGGTACGCCGCTGTTCAACGCGGTACTGCGCGCGTTCGGCGCCCGTATCGGCCGCGGCGTGTCCTGCGAGACGCGCTGGCTGCCCGAGCCCGATCTCGTCTCGCTCGGCGACGGCACGGTGATCAACCGGGGATGCGTGATCCAGACGCACCTGTTCCAGGACCGGATCCTGCGGCTCGGCCCGGTGCGCTTCGAGGCCGGTACGACGCTGGGGCCGCACTCGATCACGCTGTTCGACACCCGGCTCGGCGCGGGCAGTTCGGTCGGCGCGAACTCCCTGGTCATGCGCGGTGAGACGCTGCCCCGGCGGGCCGCTTCACGGTAACCGGTCGCGCCGCGTGCCGCGCGCGAGACGGCCTGAGCGATGCGGAACGCTCGCGCCGCCCGCCCGGACCACCGGGCGCGGGCGGCGCGACAGGCTGAGGCGAAACGAGGGGCGGGAGGGCGGGAGCGGCGCGACAGGCTGAGGCGAAACGACGGGCGGGAGCGGCGCGACGGGCGCGGGCACGGGTGGCTTCGCGTCCCGCTACGCCGCCGGAAGCCACACCGTGAAGACGGTCCGGCCGGGCTCACTGCGTACGGCCACCCGGCCACCGTGCGCGGTGACGACCGCCTGCACGATGGCGAGGCCGAGCCCGGTACTGCCAGTGGTACCGCCCACCGCCCGCGCGCGGGAGGCGTCACCGCGTGCGAAGCGCTCGAAGACGCGGGGCAGCAGGTCGGGCGGGATGCCGGGGCCGTCGTCCTCGATCTCCACGGCGATGCCGCCCTCCGCCGCACCCGGCCCGTGTCCCCACCGTCCCCGGAGCCGCCCGCACCACCCGCGCCGTGATCGTCGTCCCGGAGGTGTGTGCGTACGGGCGTTGGCCAGCAGGTTGACCAGGACCTGGTGCAGCCGGTCGCGGTCGCCGAGGACCACCGCCGGGTCGTCGGGCAGCACCAGCCGCCACGCGTGGTCGCCCACGTCCGCGGCCCGCGCGTCGCTGACGGCGTCGACCACCAGCGGCGACAGGTCGGCTTTCGCGACGTCCAGCGGGCGTCCGGAATCGAGCCGCGCGAGCAGCAACAAGTCCTCGACCAGCTCGGTCATCCGGATCGTCTCGGACTCGACCCGGCCCAGGGCGTACCGGGTGTCGGGTTCGAGCGCGGAGTCCCTACGCCGGGCCAGCGCGGCGTACCCGCGGATCGAGGTCAGAGGGTGCGCAGCTCATGGCTGGCGTCCGCGACGAACTGCCGTACGCGCGTCTCGCTCTCCTGCCGCGCCGCCAGCGCGGAACCAACGTGCCCGAGCATCCGATTGAGCGCGGCGCCGACCTGCCCGACCTCGGTGCGCGGGTCGGCCTCCGCCTGCGGTACGCGCTGGTGGAGCGCGACCTCGCCACTGTGCAGCGGGATCTCGGACACGCAGGTCGCGGTCGCGGCGACCCGCCGCAACGGGCGCAGCGCGATGCCGACGACGGCGACCCCGGCGCATCCGGCGGCGAGCAACACGGCGCCCGCGACGCAGAGTTCGACCAGGACGAGGGCCCCGACGGTCTCCCGTACGTCCTTAAGGGGAGCGCGAGCAGAAAGCCGCCGCGTACGGTGCCGACGGCGCGGTACTCGCCCAGCCCCGGCAGGAAACGGTGTGCGGGCGGCCGTCGAGGCGCACGGCGCGCAGCGCGCGCCGCTGGTCGCGGTCGAGCCTGTCCAACTGGGTGGAAAGATCCCCGGTGCCGGTGGCGGGGAGTCGTTGACCTTGGCCGCCGCGACGATCACGCCGCGCGACGAGAGCCGGGCGCCCACGGTGCCGATGGGCTGGCCGGGCACGGCGACGAAACCGAGGTCCACCGGCTGCTCCGACTGCTCCGGATCCGACTGCTCCGACTGCGTCCCTTCCGGCCGCGTCTGCTCCGACTGCTGCTCCGACTGCTGCTGCTCCGGTTGCTGTTCTGGTTGCTTCTGGGAGTGTTTCTTCTCCGCGCGCACGACCGAGGCCCGCACCTTGTCGTCCACCTGACCGCGCAGATAGGACTGGAGCACGAGCGTGGTCAGTGTCCCGATCACCGCGCAGACGACCGCGATCAGGGCGACCGCCGAGACGACGAGCCGGGTGCGCAGCGACCAACTCCGGCGCACCGCGGCCCTTACTCCCCGGGCTTGATCAGATAGCCGGCGCCCCGCCGCGTGTGGATCATGGGGCTGCGGCCCGCGTCGATCTTCCGCCGCAGATACGAGATGTACAGCTCGACGACGTTGGCCTGGCCGCCGAAGTCGTACGACCAGACGCGGTCGAGGATCTGCGCCTTGCTCAGCACGCGGCGCGGGTTGCGCATCAGGTAGCGCAGCAGCTCGAACTCGGTCGCGGTGAGGTGGATGCCCTGGCCCCGCGCGACACCTCGTGGCTGTCCTCGTCCAGGACGAGATCGCCGACCGTCAGCAACGACTCGCTGCGCTCGGCCGCCGCGCCCGCCCTGCGCAGCAGTCCGCGCAGCCGGGCCACGACCTCCTCCAGGGCGAAGGGCTTGGTGACGTAGTCGTCGCCGCCCGCCGTGAGCCCGGCGATCCGGTCCTCCAGCGCGTCCTTCGCGGTCAGGAAGAGCACCGGCAGCCGGGGCCGCTCGCGGCGCACCCGCGCCAGCACCGCCAGCCCGTCCATGTCGGGCAGCATGATGTCCAGAACGACCACGTCGGGGCGGACCTCGCGGGTGACGCGGATCGCCTCGTTCCCGTCGGCGGCGGTGTGCACCTCCCAGCCTTCGTAGCGCAGGGTCATCGACAGCAGGTCGGTGAGAGCCGATTCGTCGTCCACGACCAGCACCCGGACGGGGCCTCCGTCGGGTCGCAGCAGGTCGGAACGCCCATGAGGAGATGTCGCCTTCATGCCTCCTCACCCTCGGGGCTCGTTCTGAAAGGCCCCTTTCTGTTTTCTGTGATTCGTCTGAGAAACCTGTCCGGGCGCACTCACCGGGCACGTTCACCTCATGGAGTGAAAGGGACACGAGGGCGGGACCAGAACGGAATAGCGATCCGGGGCCCGGGTTGCGCGGTACATGGGAACTCACCTCGCACTTGGCAAGGTCGGCCTGTGGACCGCGTCGCTGCGTGTCTCGGACACGCGCCCGGCACAGCAGGTCAAGGACACGACAGCGGAGCTGGAGGAACTGGGATACGGCGCGATCTGGTTCGGCGGCAGCCCCGGCACCGAACTGCTCGCGCCTCTTCTGGACGCCACCTCCCGCATCACCATCGCGACGGGGATCATCACCATCTGGGAGCGTGAGGCCGCCGACCTGGCCGAGTGGTTCCACTCCCTCGACTCTGCGTACGACGGCCGTTTCCTGCTCGGCCTGGGCGTGAGCCACAGCAAGTTCATCGAGCGCTACCGCCGCCCGCTCGCGGCGATGCGGGAGTATCTGACCGGCCTGGACTCCGCCCCGAATCCCGTCCCCGCGTCCAAGCGGGTGCTGGCGGCCCTGGGCCCGAAGATGCTGGAGCTGTCACGCGACCGCGCGGCGGGCGCGCACCCGTATCTGGTCACCGCGGAGTACGTGGCGAAGGCCCGCGAGACGCTCGGGCCGGACGCCTGCTCGCGCCCGAGCTGAAGGTCGTCCTCGACACCGACCCCGACCAGGCCCGCGCCACCGCCCGCGCCTATATCTCCGGCTACCTCCAACTGCCCAACTACACGCGGAACCTGCTGCGGCTGGGGTTCACGGAGGACGACTTCCGCGACGGTGGCAGCGAGCGCCTCCTCACGAGCGTCTTCGCGCTGGGCGACCCGGAGGCCGTCCGCGGGCGCGTGGACGAGTTCCTGGCGGCGGGCGCGGACCACCTGGCGGTCCAGGTGGTCACGGGCGACCCGTCCGGTGACCCCCGATCGCGCAGTGGCGCACGCTGGCGAAGGTGCTGCCCCTGGGCGAGTCGGCGTAGCAAGGAGGAGGGAGAGGGGTCAGGGGAGAGGGAGGGAGGGGCCACCGGCCTCCCGGTCCCAGGACCGCCCCGGCCCCAGGGTCACCCCGGTCCCAGGGGCACCCCGGCCCCAGAGCCACCCTCGGCCCCGACCCCAGGGCCACCCCTGTCCCGACCCCAGGACCATCCCCGTCCGGGACCATCCCCGTCCGGGACCATCCCCGTCCGGGACCATCCGCCGGGAGGCCGAAGAGGCGGGCCCCGTTCCCGTAACAGACCCCGCGCACCCAGTCGTCGTCCTGGCCGAGCCGGGTCAGGACGTCGAGCGCGTGCTCGTACCCGTACGGGATGTTGGGAAGTCGCTGCCGAACAGCACCCGGTCTCCGAGCGCCGCGAGCCGAGCCCGCTCGCCCCGCGGGAACGGCCAGCGCTGCTCGATGAAGTCGGTGAACGCCATGGTGGTGTCGAAGTGGACCCCTCGTACCGCTCGGCGAGCGCGAAGAAGTCGGCGTACTCGGGCAGCCCCATGTGCGCCACGATCAACGTGAGCCGCGGATGCCTCGCCAGCAGCCCGGCGATCGGCTCGGGCCCGGTGTGCTCCCCGGCACCGGTCCCGAGCCGCAGTGGATGACCACGGGCGTACCGGAGTCGGCGAGCAACCCCAGGCCGGGTCCAGCAGCGGGTCGCCCGGGTCGTAACCGCCCACCTGCACGTGCGCCTTGAACACCCGCGCCCCGCCCTCCAGCGCCTGGCGTACGTACGCGCCCACCCCGTCCTCGGGGAAGAGGGTGGCGGTGTGCAGGCAGTCGGGCGTCCGGGCGGCGAAGTCGGCGGCCCAGCCGTTGAGCCAGTCGGCCATGCCCGGCTTGTGGGGTAGAGCATCGAGGTGAAGGCGCGCACGCCGAACGCGCGCAGCAGGGCGAGTCGTTCGTCCTCCTCGTGCCGGTAGGCGATGGGCCAGGGAGGCCGATCACGGGCTCGGCGGCGTCGAAGTACGCCCAGACCTTCGTCAGCACGCGCTCCGGCATGAAGTGCGTATGCACGTCGACCAGGCCGGGCAGCCCCAACTCCCGCCAGAACCGCCGCACGTCAGCGCCCTGATCATCCCGCTCGCTCATACGCGCAACGGTACGACCTCGCTCCCCGCGCACCACAGAACGACCGGGGCCACAGAACGACCGCGCACCCACAGAACGACCAGAGGACCCAGAACGCCCGGGGCTCAGAACGACGAGGGCCCGGCACCTGAGTGCCGGGCCCCTCGTCATGAGTAGCGGGGACAGGATTTGAACCTGCGACCTCTGGGTTATGAGCCCAGCGAGCTACCGAGCTGCTCCACCCCGCGTCGGTAGTGGTAACCCTACGTCATCCCTGGGACCAAGGGAAATCGGTTACTCGGCTACAGCCAGGTTTCAGCCGTGCTGCGGGACGATCTTCGTCCGCGGCCTGCGGGTTTGTCGCGCCCATGATGAGGTCGCACGTCGATTTCCGGACGTGTGCCACATCGAAGACCGAGCCGTCGCGCACCGCGACGCCACATCCCACGGGGATCCTCAGATGCGCAGCCGTACCGCGCGCCACCGCACCACCACCACCGCTGTCGCCTTCCTCGCCGCCGCCGGGCTGGCCCTGCTGGCCACCGGCTGTCAGGACGACCTCGCCGAGGACGGCGGCAGTGGCAAGAACCCGTCGGCCAACCCGAGCGCGTCGGCCGACAAGCCCTCCGACGACAGGTCCCAGGACCCGTCCGACGACGCGTCCGAAGACCCGTCCGACGGCGGCTCCACCGGGCCCGGAGCGGAAAGGTGGACGGCGACCTGGACAAGACGCTGGCGCTGGGCACCTCGACCAAGGTCAGCTACCAGCGCGGCTCCGACGCGGCGACCGTACTGGAGGTGGCAACGACCAGCGTGAAGAAGGGCTCCGTGAGCGACCTGGACCAGGTGCCGCTCGACGCGGAGCAACGCGGCCTCCAGCCGTACTACGTCACCATGAGCTTCAAGAACGCGGGCAAGACGAACCTCGGCTACCCGTCCCTGAACAGCGCCGCCAACCTGCGCGACAGCCGCGGCGAGGAGGGCAAGCGCGTCGCCACCCTCGACGACGACGTGGCCGCCTGCCCGAACAAGACCCCGACACCTTCCCGCCGGTGCGGAGGCGACGCTGTGCTCGGTCGTCCTGCTGCCGAAGAGCGAGACGCCGTCGGTGGTGCGGTACACGGCCGACTACGAGAAGGGCACGGTGTACTGGAAGGCGTCCTGACGCCCACGGCCCCGCGGCGTTCCGCGTGACCCCGCCCGCACGACCACGCACCGCGCCGCCGCACCGCACGACCCGCCCGCACCGCACGACCCGCACCGCACCGCGCCACCGCGCCACCGCGCCACACCGGGCCAGGCGGGACGGTCGGGGTCGGGCGGTCGGGGCCGGGCCGGTCGGGCGGTGCCGGGCGGGGTCACGGAGCCCGGTGCCCAACACCCCGCTCCGTGGCCCCACGCGGCGCGCCCTCGCGCGGCACGACCACGACCTGGTACGCGTCCTCGTACACGACCCGCCCCGGATCCGTCGACCGCAGCATCCGGCACTCGACACCATGCGCCGCGAGGATTTCCAGGTATCCGTCCACGCGCCCGATCAGCTCCCGCGAGGAGGACTTGAACCACGCGACCGCGCCCGGTTCGCCTGTTCGTCGTAGACGAGGGGTCGGTGTGCGTGGGATTGGGGTAGTTGGCGTCGTACCAGTCGTTGTTCGCGCGCCGGAAGCGCTCCTGCCCGGGGTGAGCCTGCCCTCTCGCCAAGGTGTTGACCAGGGCGAACACCCCGGAAAGTGACCACGCGGACTGCGTACCGTCCCCTGGAACCGCACATACGACGCTTCGCTCATCGCGAGATGGTCGCACTCCCCGCGCGCGGTAGCCACCGATCCCTGGTTGCGCGCCCCGCGACCCGGAAAATCGGGGCATGGACCTCTTGGAGCTGGGAGCGTTCCTGAAGTCGCGGCGGGCCCGCATACGGCCCGCCGAAGCCGGCTCACCGCGGGTCCCCGTCGCCGCGTCCCCGGGCTGCGCCGGGACGAGGTCGCCCACCTCGCCGGCGCGTCCGTCGACTACTACACCGAGCTGGAACGCGGCCGGGGCGCCCAGCCGTCGCCCCGGATGCTCGCCGCCCTGGCACGCGCCCTGCGGCTGGACAACGACGAGCGCGAGCAGCTGTTCCGGCTCGCCGGGCGCGCCGCGCCCGCCCGCACAGCCCGGTGGCACACGTCCAACCCGCCCTGCTCGGGCTGCTCGACCGCCTGGAGTCCACCCCGCGCAGGTCGTCACCGAGCTGCACGTGACCCTCGTCCAGAACCGGCTCGCCGCCGCGCTGATCGGCCGCCCGCCCGCCGAACGCGGCCCGGCGGCCAGCGCGTTGTACCGCTGGTTCACCGACCCCGCGCCCGTACGCTCCATCCGCCCGACGACCACGCCGACCACTCGCGCGCCCTCGTCGCCGACCTGCGCGCGGTGGTCGCCCGCCGGGGCCCGGAGACCGAGGCGAGCGAGATGGTCACGAAACTCCGGCGGCACAGTACGGAGTTCGTCGCCCTGTGGGACGCGCCGGGTCCGCCGCCGCGCCGCGCGGCCCGCAAGCGCATCGTCCACGCCGCGCTCGGCGTCATCGAGGTGGACTGCCTGACCCTGCTCAGCGAGGACGGGCGCCAGCGCCTGCTGTGGTACGCCGCCCCGCCGGGCAGCCCGGCCGTCGACCAGCTCGAACTGCTCTCCGTCATCGGCGCGCAGGAGCTGGCGACACCGGCACAAGCGGACTGACGCGCCCGCACCCGCACATACGAGAACCCTCCCACCAGGCCGCAGGGGAAGGGCACGGCCTGGGGAGGGAGTTCGGGAACTCGCGAACCGGCGGTTACATCGGCTTGGCGGCCCAGGCCGTCAGCGCCAGGGTGCCGTTGTCGACCTCCTGGTCGAAGGCCACGGTGCTGTGCGAGTTGCTGCCGGTCGGCGAGATCTGGAGGTACTTGGCGTGCGCGGTGGAGGCGCCGGTGTGGGTCCACACCAGGTCCGCCCACGCGCTGGCGCCCGGCTTCAGGGTGATGGTGTGCGCGCCGGGGTCGTTGGCGAAGTAGGTGTCACCGTGCTTGGCGTCGGTGTCCAGAGCGGTGTGCCCGGCGCCCTCCAGGGCGAGCCCGGCGTACCCGCTCAGCGTGCAGGTCTCGTCACCGGTGTTCTTGACCCGCAGGTACGTACCCGCGTGGTTCATGCCCGCCTGGGACTCACCGGCCGAGTCAAGGTCGCCTTCAGCGTGCCCGGCTGGCACTCACCGGCGGCCTGCGTGCCGCTGGTGCCCGCGTCCGCGGCGAGCGCGGCCTGGGCGCCCATCGCACCGGCGAGGAAGGTGACGGCAGCGGCGGCGATGACAGCGTTCCGTACTCGGCTCATCAGATTCAGATCCTTCCGTGGCCGTCGCACGATCGCGACGAACCGGTTGTTCACAGGGGTGGATGCTCCCCGGCCCCGAGGGCCGGGGATATCGGTCAGGTCACGCGCCGGTGCCGATCACTCGCCGTGCCAGTCACTCGCCGTGCCGGTCACTCGCCGGTGCCGGTCTCTCACACGGGTGTCAGTCACTCACGAAAGCCGGTCACTCACGGGTGCCGGTCACTCACCGGTCCCGGCGGCGACGGCGGTCACGTCGAACTCCTCACCGCAGACCCGCAGTCCGGGTTCCGCGGTACGCGCCGTCATGTCGTCCTTCGAGCCGGGCGGGTAGGTCCGCACCAGCGCGGCGTTCTTCCAGCACGGCTTGTCCGTGACTCCTCGTTGACCGTGTGCAGCACGGCGTGTCCGCTGCCGCCGGGCGGCAGGGTCACGGCGCTGCCCGCCTCGCCCGCGCGGGTGGCGGGCTGTCCGATGGACTGGCCGTCCTTGGCGAGCAGCGAGACTCCGGGTAGCCGCGCAGCACACAGGACTTCGAGCCGTTGTTGGTGAACACCAGCGAGTAGTGGATGTTGCCCGCACCCACGTCCCCGGCCCAGCCGCACGCTCATCGCGTCGGCGGTGCAGCGGTCGGACCCGTTGGTTCCGGAGGCCGCGGAGGTGCCGGACCCGTCGCTCGCGGACGCGGTCCGTCCTTGCCCGTTCCGGAACCGTCGGCACCGGAACCGTCCGACCCGGAACCGTCCGAACCGTCCGAACCGTCCGATCCAGAACCGTCCGTCCCGGAGCCATCCGCCCCGGAAGCGTCCGCCCCGGACCCCTTCGACGTGTCCTCCTGCACCGAGGACGCGGGCGCCTTGGCCCCGAGTCGTCGGACTTGTCGCTGCCGCAGGCGGTGAGCGCCAGCGCCGCGACGGCGGCCAGACCAGCGGCGGCAACGGCCTTGCCGCTGGTACGGAGATTCGTGCGGTGAGACATCAGCTTCCCCAACGGTGTGTGCGGTGCCCAACGGTTGTGTGCGTCTTCCCTCTCGCACCACCAAGACTGTCCATCCGCACTACCGATCCGCTAACGCCCGGCTAATGACCCGCTACCAGCCCGCCCACGACCCACCCTGAGGCTCCCGACCCAGGTCCCACCCAGGCCCCACCCGGGACCCGGCCACCAAGGACCCACCCGAGGCCCGACCCCAGCCCCGGCCCCTGGGTGGGGATGCCAAAACAAACCCCGGATGAATTGACATCCGGGGCCCGATCCTGCGTATATTTATTTCTTCATGCCTTCTCGAAAGCAGACACGAGAAGAAGTTTCTGCGGGAAGCATATCGCGTCAGGAGTGGAATTGTCAACCGAGGAAATGCGGCGGGAACAGCAATTCATCACCGGCCTCTACGCCCGGCTCGACCAGCTCAGGAGCAGGCCGAGGAGTCGATGCGCGGCGCGCTCGCGCAGGTCGGAAGCGGTTTTCAGGCCAGGCTTGAGCGAGATGTGCTGGTGGCTGAGCAGTCCGGACTGCTCAGCGCGATCAACACCGGGGAGAACGGGCTCTGTTTCGGACGCCTCGACTTCCGGGACGGCGGGACGCATCACATCGGGCGCATCGGAATTCGGCGGGACGATCCTCCCGTACGCCCGTGGTGATCGACTGGCGGGCGGATGTGGCGCGTCCTTTCTATCTGGCCACGGGTATTCCCCGATGGGTCTGCGGCGCAGGCGGCACATCACCACCGAGGGCCGCACCGTCACCGCGCTCCACGACGAGCTGATGGACCTCGACGACCCGACCCGCACCGGCCACGAGGGCACGGACGCCGACGAGGTGCTGCTGGCCGCGCTGGACACGGCCCGCACCGGGCGGATGCACGACATCGTCCGCACCATCCAGGCCGACCAGGACCGCATCATCCGGGCGCCCCACCGGGGCGTCACGGTCGTCGAGGGCGGCCCCGGCACCGGCAAGACCGTCGTCGCGCTGCACCGGGCGGCGTATCTGCTGTACGAGCACCGGGAGTTGCTGGCCCGGCGCGCCGTACTGATCGTCGGCCCGAACCCGGCCTTCCTCAGCTACATCGGCGACGTACTGCCGTCCCTGGGCGAGACCGGAGTGCTGCTCGCCACCATCGGCGAACTCTTCCCCGGCGTACACGCCACCGGCACCGACAGCCCGCGACCGCCGAGGTCAAGGGGCACGCCATGATGGCCGGCGTACTGGCGAAGGCGCTGCGGGACCGGCAGACCGTGCCCGAGCGGGCGACCGAGATCGACCACGACGGCTACGGGACGCTCCTCCTGGACCGGCCCATGGCCGAGGACGCGCGCCACCGGGCGCGCGAGAGCGAGCTGCCCCACAACCTCGCGCGGCCCGTCTTCGCGTTCCACGTCATCGACGCGCTCACCGCGCAACTGACCGAACGGATCGGCGCCGACCCGTTCGGCGGCCCCAATCTGCTGGGGACCGACGACATCGCGCAGTTGGGCAAGGAGATCGCGACGAGCCGCGAGGTCCACGCCGCCATCGAGGAGTTGTGGCCGCGGCTCACGCCGCAGGAGTTCGTCGCGGACTTCCTCGCGGACCCGGTCCACCTCGACGACGAGGCCACCGCGCTGATCCGGCGGCGGGCGGGGCGTGGACCCCGGCCGACGTACCGCTCCTCGACGAGGCCGCCGAACTGCTGGGCCAGGACGACAGCGCGGCCCAGGTCGCGGCGGAGGCCGAGCGCCAGGAGCGGATCGCGTACGCGCAGGGCGTGTTGGAGCTGTCCGCGGGCTCGGAGACGTACGAGTTCGAGGACGAGGAGTCCGAGGTCCTCGCGGCGCACGACATCATCGACGCCGAGCGGATGGCCGAACGGCACGAGGAGGCCGACCACCGCAGCGCGGCCGAGCGGGCGGCGGCCGACCGGACCTGGGCGTTCGGCCACATCGTCGTCGACGAGGCGCAGGAGCTGTCGGCGATGGCCTGGCGGCTGCTGATGCGGCGCGTCCCGACGCGCTCCATGACGCTCGTCGGGGACCCGGCGCAGACCGCCGACGCGGCCGGGCTCGGCTCCTGGGAACGCATCCTGACGCCGTACGTCGGCGACCGCTGGAAGCACGTACGGCTGGACGTCAACTACCGCACACCCGCCGAGATCATGGAGGTGGCGGCCGGTTCCTGCGGGCGCACGCCCTCGTACGTACCGCCCGGCTCGGTACGGTCGACCGGCGTACGGCCCTGGGCGCTGCGCGTCGCCCGGACGGCCTCGCGGCGGCCGTGGCGCGGAAGGCCGCGGCGGCCCGGGCGGCGGCGGCCGGGTCGCGGTCATCGCCCCGCGGCGCTGCACGCGCCGCTCCTGGCGAAGCTCCCGGACGCGGCCCACGGCCCCGAGCCCGACCTCACGCGGGAGGTGGTGGTGCTGGACGCACGGCGGGCGAAGGGCTGGAGTTCGACACGGTGCTGGTCGTGGAACCGGCCGCGTACGGGGTGAGCGACCTGTACGTCGCCCTGACCCGCGCTACCCAGCGCCTCGGGGTGCTCCATACCGAGGAGTTGCCCGAGGCACTCACGGGCCTGCGAGAGGAAGAGGAGGAGGAGACGGAGGACCGCTGAGAAGACCGCTGAGAGGACCGCTGAGAGGACCGCTTGAACGACCGCCCGGGGTGACGACCGCCCGAGGCGGTCGTCACGCTGAGGTCGGTCAGGAGCAGGACTCGTAGAAGTGCTCCCAGCCGTCGCCGGGCATGGACGGCGGCTCGGGCGTGGTCCCGAACTCGCCGTACTTCTCCTTCAGGTCGTAGTCGAAGTCACCCGGGCCGCTGTCCGGATCCGACAGGCGGACGTCCCGGTCCAGCTGCCCGTCACCGGAGTTGTTGAGGATCGCGAGGTCCGGGTACGCGTCGTCGCCGTAGTTGGCGATCCGGAGCTCCTGGACCTCGCCGTGGTCGCCGATGTCGGAGTGCCGGGCGTCGGCCGAGCTGAGGTCGGACCGCTTGAGCGGGCCGGGCGGTACTCCGCGACCCGCGCCGTCGAGGGTCGTCCCCGCCGGCCGGCTCGACGATGTTGACGACCACGTCCAGGGTGCCGTCGTTCTGGAAGTCGGCGACCGCGGCGGTCGCGACCTCGCCCTCCTTCGCGCCGAGGAGTTCGCTGACGGACTGCTTCTCGCCGAACGAGCCGTCCGCGGTCCCCACTGGATCGTCATCTTGGTGCCGGTGTGCCCGGGGTTCGAGATCTTGTCCAGGTTGCCGTCCCCGTCGAGGTCCCCGACCAGCGTCGTGGCGTCGGCCAGGCACGGCCCAGCCGCCGCGGCGGCCTTGCCGGACCGACCCGCGCCATCCGACGACCCGGCCGCACTGGCCTGGTATCCGGCAACAGTGAGCGTCAAGGCGACAGCCGCGATCGGCACGGCGATCAGACGCGAGCGCTTGCGAAGCATCTACGAACTCCTTTACGTCGTTGTGGGACATGAGACGCCCACAGGACCCCGTGAGTTCACCGCGACGCGCAGGACGGCCCCTCGCCCACCCGCTCCAGACCACGCGGGCAACAACCCCAGGCCCATCCGGTCCTGAGCACACCACGGAGGTAAGGGGCAGACCTCACACATCACCCCGCCCAGCCGGTGCTCCGCACCGTCACTGATGTCAGCAGTGGCGTGACATGGGTGGGGAGAGCCACGGGCCTGCCGGGTAGGGCTTCAACCACAGCCGCCGGAGGAGTGACGCATGTACGCTCGACGGTGATCAGTTGTCTCGTGACTTGGGGAAGTGCCAATGACAAAGGGTCCGTTCGTGGCCATGGCCGCCGCGACCGCCGCGCTCGGGACCGCACTCGGTTCCCTCGCGCTCCAGCTCCGCGCAGACGGCTACGAGCAGTACGTCGAGTCCGTGACCACCTTCAGTGTCCTGATGTACATCACCTCAGCGTTGACCGTGGTGACGTGGATCCGCGACGGTCGGTCGCAGGCGAACTGAATCACGTCGGCGGGTGTGTCACGGGTGCTCCCCTGCTCCGACCTCAACGCCTGACACCGCCGGGTTCCAGGCAGGCCAGCACGAACAGGCCCGTATGGTTCCGCGCATGGTGACCGCGACTGTCCGCGAGTGGAACGACGAAGAAGGGTGGGGCGTACTGGACTCCCCGAGACCCCCGGTGGCTGCTTCGGCCACTACTCGGACATCCAGGCGCCCGGCTTCCGCACCCTGTCCCCGGCCAGCGGGTGGACCTCACGTGGAAGCCCCGGCTTCAAACAGGACGGCTACGACTACCGCGCGGTGACCATCACACCCCGGCCCGCCTGACCTCAACGACGGAGAACACCCACGGCCCCGCGCCTCAACCGGCTGGCGCGGAACCCTGGTCGCACAGCGCGGCCACCGATCAACAGCGTGGTCCTGACCTGGCCGCGCCGCCGAACCGGCGCCACTCAACCCAACTGACCTGGCCAGCCGTTCAGATCGCTGACTGCCTCACGCGCGGCACTGTCACGGGACGGCACACCGAGCGGCCGGGGCACCCTGATCCATCCGGCCAAACTCGCGGCCCTCCGCCTTCGACCGCGTCGACGACACTCTCCGCGACAGCAACGACCACGAGAACGCCAACCCGCGCAGCGGCTGCTGCCACCGTTGCCGTCAGTACATACGTCAGAGGCCCTGTCGACGATCTCGACAGGGCCTCTGACCTGCTGCGCGCTCGGCAGGATTCGAACCTGCAACCTCTTGATCCGTAGTCAAGTGCTCTATCCGTTAAGCTACGAGCGCTTGCCTTTTCGGCGATTTTCCGCCGGTCGGCGTTGCGGGGACAACATTACATGACCCGTGCCGAGAGGCGAAATCCGTTTCCCTTACCCGACCTGACCTGCGAAAGCGCGTCCTGGCCGCCCGTCGGGGAAGCTTTCCCGGCACCGCCCGACCGACGCGTTCGCAGGCCCAGCCGGGACCTCCCGCGACCGACGCCAAGGGGAAACGAGCGTCGCCGAGCGGCCCCTCGACCGTCCACGTGCCATAGCCTTCTCCAAAGCTGATACGGACGTATCCGTCGACCTCGAACCCGCCCTCCCCGACAGGCGCGTTCATCGATATTCATCACGCCCACTCGTCCGCTATGCTCGATTTCGTGCGTGAGGAAACCACCGGCCCCGGTTGTCGGGTGTGCGGGGCCGGGCTGGCCGTGGCCGAGCGGGGACGGCCGCCCTCCTACTGCTCGCGCGGGTGCCAGGCCAAGGCGTACCGGCAGCGCAAGCGGGACCAGGCGCTCGACCGCGTGGCGCGGGAGACGCGGGAGGAGCGGGACGCGACCCGGAGACGAGCGCGCGGCGGAGGCGGGAGATCGCCGGGGCCGTGTGGCGGATCGCGTCGGCACACGGGCTCGACGCGGTGAGTATGCGCGGGGTCGCCGCCGAGGCCGGAGTCTCGCTGCGCGTGGTGCAGTACTACTTCGGCAGCAAGCACCACCTGCTCACCG
The DNA here is from genome assembly GCA_038070365.1 of Streptomyces sp. M19. Taxonomy (GTDB): domain Bacteria; phylum Actinomycetota; class Actinomycetes; order Streptomycetales; family Streptomycetaceae; genus Streptomyces. Next base: position 4,255,866 of record JAMYWE010000001.1, read on the forward strand.
AGGCCCTGCGGCTGCTGAACGAGGAGAACGAGCGGCGCGCACGCGAGCGGATGGCGCGACTGCCCGATCCCGCCGGGCCACGCGAGGCGCTTCGCGCCGTGCTCGACGAGTTCCTGCCGCTGGACGACGAGCGGCGGCCGCGCTGCGCGTCCTCGTCGCCTACTACGTACGCGGCCTCGCCGATCCCGCGCTCGCCGCCGTCTTCCCCTACGACGACCAGTCGTTGGAGAAGCTCGCCGCCACCCTCATCCGGCAGGCGGGACAGGAGGTCCCCACCGCGAGCCGACCCGAGGGCGCCACCGAAGGGCCGGTCACCGCCGCCGGACGCGACGCGGAGCGGGAGGCCGATCTACTCGTGTCGGGGTCAGCGGTCTCGGCCGCGACGTACTCCACGGCCGTCGGACGATGGACGACGTTCACCGCACGGTCGAATACCACCTCGACCGGATCTTCGGCCCCGCGAGCGCCGCGTAAGCCCCGCACTCTCCGCGTGACCCGCACTCCCGCGTGATCCATGCACTCCGCGTGATCCGCACGCTCCGCGTGATCCGTGCCCTCCACACGCTCCGTAAACCCGCACGCCGCGCGCGAACACGCACGAACATGCGCGCAAACCCTCGTGTAAGACCCACACGCCCGCACGCGCAAACCGCGCCCCGTAACGCCAACAGGAGCCCCGGCCATGAAGGACGGGGCTCCTGGAGAAGCGGAGGCTCCGGGATTTGAACCCGGGATGGGGTTACCCCAAACCGCATTAGCAGTGCGGCGCCATAGACCAGACTAGGCGAAGCCTCCAGACACACGAACCATGACCGCGCGAGCGCGATCTGGCGTGTGCAGATGATGTCACAGCCCAGTGGCATGTCACCAATCGCGGCCTACGGTACTAGGCGGGTGGCCGACGCGGCAAAGCCGATACGGGCGGCGCAACGCGCGCGGCCGTGCGGCGTTAGTACCACAGGGACCACAGGGCCCCGCCCGCGATGACGCCGTTCATCACCCGGGTTCACGGCGAGCGGCACGCTCCGCTCGCGCACTTCAGGAGCCACCACCGATGCCGCAGCGCCGCTTCCCTGCCACCGCTCCGTCCGCCTCCAGCCCGTACACCTCCGCTTCCCCGCCCCCGCCTCCCCACCCCTTCCCCTCCCTCCCTCCCGCTCCGTGTTGCGGGCCGCCGTGGGGCGGCCGTCGGCGCGGCTGTGTCGGCCGCGACGCTGCTCGCCGTCACGGCACCGGCGCTCGCCGTTCCGATGCCGCCGCGCGGTTCCACCCATGACAGCGACATGGGCGACCGGCTCACGATCAAGGTCTCCGCGAGCGGCGACGCGAAGGACGCGACCACGACGCGGCTGCGCTGCCACCCGCGGGCGGTACGCACCCGACCCGCGGGCCGCCTGCGACCAGCTCGACGAGCAGACCCGCTGGGGCAAGGACCCGTTCGCGCCCGTGTCCCCGACGCCCTGTGCACCGGGCAGTACGGCGGGTCCGCCACCGCGCACGTCACCGGCCACTGGGCGGGGCGTCCGGTCGACGCCCACTTCTCCCGTACCGACGGCTGCCAGATTGACCGTTGGAACCGGTTCTCCACCGTTTTGCACACCGATGGAAGCTGACCGCTGAACCACCTCGTGAGGCATCAGCGTGGATTGTCCGGCGTGCGTCGAGACGCGTACGTCGTGCTGCGACCTCGCTCTCATCTACCGTCGCGTCCGCCCCTCTGCCCGTAGACTCCCTGAGAGGACACTCCACAGGCGGGCCGGCGAGAGGGCCGCAAGTGTCGGCAAGGTGCGGTACATCAGGGAGGAAGCGTCGTCGTGAGCAGCAGGCCATCCCGAGGCGCTGCTCGCCTCGCAGCGATACTCGACGCCCTCCCCGACGCCCTTCTGCTGGTCAACTGCAATGGCACGGTGGTCAACGCCAACCACATCGCGCTGGAGACCTTCGAAGTCCCCGGCACCGCGCTGGTCGGCCGTGGTCTGCTCGATCTGCTCCCTCCTTCGACTCCAATCGCATTCCCGGCTCGATGCGGCGGCCCGGTGACGTCACCGGCGTCGAACGCACCAAGCCGACGCGGATGATCGCCTGCCGTACCGATGGCTTCCAGTTCCCCGTCGAGGTCACCAGCGCGAACCTGGAGGACGGCCGCACGCCGTACGCCGACCTCCACAGCTACACCGGCGACGAACTCCTCATGCTCGTCGTCCGCGACCTGACCGGGACGCTCGACACCGAGGCCGAACTCGCCCGCCAGCAGCGCCAGACCGAGATGATCCTGCGCGCGGCGACGGAGGGCGTGGTCGGCGTGGACACCGAGGGCAAGGTGGTCCTCGTCAACCCGGCCGCCGCGCAGATCCTCGGCTATCGGGCCAGTGACCTGGGCGGTCAGGAGCTTCATCCTCTTGTACACCACTCGCGGCCGGATGGTTCCCCGCTGCCGTACGAGGAGTCGCCGCTCGCGGACACTCTGAGGTCGGGGCGCAAACACCGGGTCCGTGGGCAGGTGTTGTGGGCGAAGAACGGCGAGCGGGTGCCGGTCGACCTCACCACCGCGCCGGTGCGCGACGGCGAGCAGTTGGTCGGGGCGGTGATGACCTTCACCGACCGGCGCCCGGAGGAAGCCCGCGCGACGAAGCACACGAAGAAGGTCAAGGCGCTCACGACGCAGCACGCCGAGGAGTTGGCGGCGCTGACCGCGCGGCACGCGGCGGAGCTGGAGTCCCTGACCGCCGAGCACACCGGGGCGTTGGAGTCGCTCACGGCCGAGCACGGGCCGAGCGGGGGCGGTTGACCGCCGAACTTGGCGCGCTCACCGCGCGGCACGCGCAGCTGATCGCGGTGCTGGACCAGTCGCTGCGCGAGCCGCTGCTGCGGATGCGCTCCGAGCTGGGTGTGCTCGCCGACGACCCGGCGGGCAACTGTGGCCCGAGGCCAACCAGATACTGCACCATCTCGCCGCCGGGTACGGCCGGATGACGACCCTGGTCGACAACGTCCTGAGCTACCAGCGGCTCGACTCGGGCGCCGACGCGCTCGTGCGCCGACAGGTCTCGCTGGACGCGGTCGTGTCGACCGCCGTCGAGGAGGCGGTGGAGCTGATCGGCCCCGGCCGGGCGCAGTTCGCCGTGCACGCGCCGCCGATCGAGGCGTCCGTGGACCCCGTGCGGCTGGCGCTGGCGCTGGCCCACCTCATCGCCGACGTCGCCGGAGTGGACTCGACGGGCACCACCGTGGCGGGCCAGGACCTCGCCGAGTCGGGCGGTGACTCCACGATCGTCATCGCGGCGGCGCAGCGCGGCGACGTCGTACGGTTCGAGGTGCGCGGCCCGTACCCGGGCGGCGATCCGGTGCACGAGCCGATCGTGCGCGGTGTCGTACGGCAGCACGGCGGGCTGCTCCAGACCCATGACATGCCGGGGCTCGGCGGGCACGCGTACGTCCTGGAGGTGCCGGTCTCCGCCGAGGCCGCGGAAGCCGGCGCCTCGGCCGCGGCGTCCGGCGCGAGCCCGGCGGCCAAGGAGGCCGACGGGCCTGCCGCCACGAACCCGACCGCCGCGCTCACCCCGTCGTCCCGGCGGCGCGCGCGGCGGCCCTCAGGGCGGCGGACGACGCCGCCGGTACGGGCGGCGTCGGTGCCGGTACGGCCGGTGCCGGTGAGGACGCGCGCGGGGACGGTACGGACGAGAGCGGCGCGGCGCCCGCGAGCGCGGAGGGTGACGGCGGCGCCGAGCCACCGCGCCCGACCGGCCGCCGACGCGCCCGCCCCACCCCGACGAGGAACGGCTCCCGGCCGAGGCCGGTGGGGTCGACGGCGGCGCGGAGGCGACCCCGGCGGGCGGTTCCCACCGCCACGCGCGCGTGGCGGACACCGCCGGGCCGGACGTCGTGCCCCGCACGGCATCGCGCCCGCAGGGCGTGCCCGGGGTCCGGGTCCGGCCGCGCCCGGCGCGGCTCCTGGCGGGCGCCGCGGCCACCGGCGCGGCAGGCCCGCCGAGGAGCACGACCCGCGCCGTCCGGCGCCCGCCGCCGACGAGGGCTCCGCGCAAGGCCGTTCGGCGCTCGCGCTGCCCCCGCCGCGGCCGACGCGACCGAGGCCGCCGACGCCCCCGTTCCGCCCGGAGGCGCCGTACGGGCCCGACGCGCCGTACGGGCCGGAAGCCCCGTACAGGGTGGGAACAGGCAGCTCCGGTTCCGGCACCGCGGTTCCGCCCGGTGCCGTGCCGCGCGCCGCGGGCCGGAAGCGAACTCGCCGTTCCCGAGCCCGGCCAGGCGCCCGGAGCGGCCGATCGGCGCCGGGTCTCGCTGCCCGCGCAGGCCGGGCCGCCCCGCAGGCCGGGCCGCCCGACGCGCGCGCGCGCGCCCGGCGCACCGTACGGCGGCGACGGGCCGGACGGCGGCACCGGCAGGCGTCCTGAGGGCCCCGCCACGCAGGGCGCGCCGGGCGCTCCTCCGCCGCCCGGGCCGCCGACCCGCGGCCCGGCGGCTGGCCGGAAGAGGGCTTCGGGGCCCGCGCAGGGCGCGGGACGGGCCGGCACAGCGGCCCGCGCGCGATGCCCGCGCTGCCCGCGGCGCGCTCGCCCGAGCAGCGGCCGGACGGCTGGGCCGAGGGCCCGCAGGGCTCAACGCGTCGGGCGGGCAGACGGGTTCGCCGTTCGCCCTCCCCGGCGGTCGACGCCGACGGTGGCGGCGAGGCGCAGGGTCCGGGAGCGGCGCCCGCCGGCGCCGCCGCGCACGGCGCGCGCTCGCGGACGCGCCGGACCGCTCCGGCGCAGAACCGCCCCAGGACGCGGCCGATCCGCGTGACGGCCGCGCGGCGCTCGCGCTGCCTCCCGCCGCGGCCGACCGGCCGACCCGGGGCCGCGCCCCAACCGAACGCGCTGCCGCCGGAGTTGGTCCCGCGGGGCTGCTGCCCGCCCAGTCGGGGCACGGCCGGAGCCCGGCGGCCCCGGCCAGCGGCCTCCCCAGCGGCGCCGCCCGGCAGGCCCGCCGACGCGCACGGAACGCACCCGGCGCCCGGCGAGCCCGGCGCGCAGCCCGGCGGCGTGGCGAACCCGCGCCGCCCGACGGACGCGGCGCCCGCCCAACGGCCCGTACGCGTCCGGTGATCCGTACGCGCGCGGGGCGCTCCGTACGGGCCGGACCCGTACACGACGGACGATCCGTACGCGCCCGGCGAGCCGTATCCGCCGGACGATCCGTACGCGGCGGACGGCCCGTACGGTACGGATGATCCGTACGCACCACCCGCCGAGCCGTACGCGCGCGGGGAGGGCGCAGGACAGCGCGCGCGACGGGCGAGGGCGCGGGGTGCCGCCGCGCGCCGTGGTCCTGGAGGCGGGCAGCCCGTACCGGGCGAGGACGGCGTCGCCGACCCGCCGCGCGCACCACACGCGGCATGTCCTCACCCCCACCCGCCGACCCGCGCCCCGGCGACTGGCCCCGGCCTGACAGCGCGCCCGCGCTGCCCGCGGCACGCGGCGCCGAACCGTCACAGCAGCCCCGGCAGTCGCCTGTTGACTGGGCCAACGGACCGGGTGACGGTTCCGTTCCCGCGTTTCCGCCGACCCGTGAGGCGGTCGACGGCCCGGTGGCCGGGCCCGCCGGAAGCCGGTCCGAGGCGCCGTACGACCCGCACGCGGAGGACCCGTACCAGGTCCCCGGGCGCAGCCACGCCCACGGGGCGGCGCCGGCGCGCCGTCCGCTCGCCGACGACCCCACCCGACGCCGCCGCAGCCGCACCCCGGCCGGGCGACGACGGCGAACCGGCCTACCCGCGAACGGGGCCGGGCAGCGTCCGGCACAGCAGCCCGCGCAGTGGGCCGGGCGGCAGCCGCTGCCCGCCGCGGCCGAGGCGGGGCACGGCCAGGACCCTCGCAGGGCGCGCGATCAGCGTGCGCACCCTGGGGCAGGGCATGCCGTACACGCCGCCGCACGGCACCGACCGGCCGGGCCCGCAGCAGCCCCAGGCGCCCTCCGGCGGGAGCGTGAACTCCGGCTCGGGCAGGCGGCGCAAGCTGGGGCGCGTCAGGAAGCGCCTCCCGGGGCGAACCTGCCCGCGACACAAGGCCCTTCGACGGAGCTGGCACCGTCCGCCACCGGTCGCAGGGCGGCCGGTCCGGCGCCCCAACGGCGGTCCCGGCGGAACCGGCGGCGCCAACGGCGGGCCGGGGCACCAGCGGCGGCCAGGGCGGGCCCCAGCGGGCCGCGGGCCGCGCTTTCGCGATCGGCGCGCCCGACGAGGGCGCCGAGGGCCGGAGCCGCTGGACGGCCCGAACGGCGCCGTCGAGGTCGTCGACGACCACACCCGCTGCCGGACGACGAGTTGCCGCCCGAGCCGCTGGACAACCCGCGTCGCCTGCTCGTCTGGCCCGCCCCGGACATGTCCACCCAACAGGCCCTCAGCGACCGCGGCTACCGCCCGGTGATCGTCAACTCCCGTGAGGAGGTGGACGCGCAGATCGCCGCCTACCCGGCCGCGCTGTTCGTCGACCCGCTCACCGGCCCGATCACCCGCACCGCGCTCCAGTCGCTGCGCACCGCCGCGGTCGCCGCCGAGGTCCCCGTACTGGTGACGGCCGGACTCGGCCAGGCCACGCGCGAGGCGGCGTACGGGGCCGACCCGGCCGTCCTGCTGAAGGCGCTCGCCCCGCGCGACAGCGAGCAGCACCCGCCCCGTGTCCTGCTGATCGAGCAGCACGAGCCGATCGCGAGCGCCCTGACGGCGACGCTGGAGCGCCGCGGCATGCAGGTGGCGAGGGCGGCGACGGACGCCGACGCGGTGGCGCTCGCGGCGCAGACGCGGCCGAACCTGGTCGTCATGGACCTGATGCAGGTACGCCGCCGACGCGCCGGGATCGTCGACTGGCTGCGCGGGAACGGCCTGCTCAACCACACCCGCTCGTCGTCTACACCTCGGCCGGTATCGACCCGAACCAGCTGCCGCGGCTCAGCTCCGGCGAGACGGTGCTCTTCCTCGCCGAGCGCTCCACGAACGCCGAGGTGCAGGCCCGGATCGTGGACCTGCTGGCGAAGATCGGCACCAACTAGCGGGCATGGGGCACGAGGCCGCGTACGCGCGCGAGCGACGCGGCCTCCTACGCGGGTACGCACGCGTGGCGGCGACGGACGCCCGGGGCTAACCCGCCGCCGTGGCCTCACCGCCGCCGTCCGCGGCGCCGTCCGCGGCGCCGTCCGCGCCACCGTGCCCGCTTCCGGGGTGTGAACCGGGTGACGTCCAACTCGCCGTCCGCGTACTGCCTGCGGATCACCTTCTTGTCGAACTTCCCACGCTCGTCTTCGGCACGGCCTCGATCAGCGCCCAGCGTTCGGGCAGTTGCCAGCGCGCGACCCGCTCGACCAGGTAGGCGCGCAGCTCGTCGTAGCCGACGGTCGCGCCCTCGCGGAGCACGATGGTCGCCAGCGGGCGCTCGCCCCACTTGTCGTCCGGCACGGCCACGACCGCGGCCTCGGCGACGTCCGGGTGCCCCATCAGCTGGTTCTCCAGGTCGACGGACGAGATCCACTCGCCGCCCGACTTGATGACGTCCTTCGCGCGGTCGGTCAGCGTCAGGAAGCCGTCGGGGTGATGGTGCCGACGTCCCCGGTGCGCAGCCAGCCGTCCTCGCTGAACTTGTCGTCCGGGCGGAAGGGTTCGCCGGTGGCCCCGCCGTAGTACGCCCCCGCGATCCACGGGCCCCGTACCTCAAGCTCACCCGCCGACTCCCCGTCCCACGGCAGGAAGCCGCCGCCCGGCGCGGCCAGCCGGGGCTCGACCGAGGCGGGGAAGCGGCCCTGGGTGACGCGGTACGGCCACTCCTCCTCGGCGGTGAGGCCGTGCGGGCGTGGGCGATGGTGCCCAGGGGAGGTCTCCGTCATGCCCCAGGCGTGCACCACGCGGATGCCGTGGCGCTCCTCGTACGCGCGCATCAGGGACGGCGGACACGCCGCGCCGCCGATGAACACGTTCCGCAGGGAGGTGATGTCGCGCGGCTTCTCGTCCAGTTCGGCGAGCAGCCCTGCCAGATGGTCGGCACGGCGGCCGCGACGCTGGGCCGCTCGGCGACGATCATCTCCGCGAGCGGGCGGGCTGGAGGAAGCGGTCGGGCATCAGCAGGGACGCGCCCACCATGAACGCCGCGTGCGGGTGCCCCAGGCGTTCACGTGGAACATCGGCACGACCGGCAGCAGGACGTCCCCGGAGGCCAGGCCGAAGCCGTCGGCGGCGAGGAGCTGCATGCAGTGCAGGTAGATCGAACGGTGGCTGTAGACCACGCCCTTGGGGTCGCCCGTCGTCCCGGAGGTGTAGCAGAGGGCGGCGGCCTGGCGCTCGTCGAGGTCCGGCCAGCCGTACGTGGTGGGGCGGCCCGCGATCAGCTCCTCGTAGTCGTGCACGCGCGCGTGGGCGCCATCGAGCACGGACCGGTCGCCGGGCCCGGCGACGACGATGTGCTCCACGGAGCCGAGGCCGGGGAGGAGCGGGCGAGCAGCGGCAGCAGCGTGCCGTTGACGATGATCACGCGGTCGGCGGCGTGGTTGACGATCCACGTCAACTGGTCGGCGGGGAGCCGGAGGTTGAGCGTGTGCAGCACCGCGCCCATGGAGGGCACCGCGAGATACGCCTCCAGGTGGTCACCGGTGTTCCACATGAGCGTCGCGACCCGCTGGTCGCCGACGACCCCAGCTCGTCGCGGAGCGCGTGGGCCAGTTGCGCCGACCTGGCCCCGACCTCCCCGAAGCCGCGCCGGACCGGATCGCCCTCGCCGGTCCAGGTGACCACGTAGGCGCCGCTGTGGACGGTCGAGCCATGCCGCAGGATGCGGCTCACAGTCAGCGGTACGTCCTGCATCGTGCTGAGCACCGGGGCCTCCGGGGTACGTTACGCGCGGGTAAGTTGCCGCCGATTCTGCAACCGGGCGACCAGGCGTGTCACTACCCCGGCACCTGGCGGCATCGCCGCACCTCGCCACACGCCCGCACGCGGCCCTTCGCCACCCGCCCGTGCGCGGCCCTTCGTCACCCGGCCCACGGGCTCAGGCGGACCGGCCCCGGGCTTCAGGCCGCCCGCGCCAGCTCGGGATCCGCGCGGAGCTTGGCCAGGGCGCGCGAGACGGCGCTCTTGACGGTGCCGACCGAGACACCGAGCACCTCGGCGGTCTGCGCCTCGCTGAGGTCCTCGTAGTACCGCAGGACGACCATGGCGCGCTGGCGGTCCGGCAGCCGCATCACCGCACGCCACATCGCGTCGCGCAGCGCCTGCTGCTCGGCCGGGTCGGGCGCCGGGACCGGTTCCGGCTCGGGCAGCTCCTCGCAGGAGAACTCGTCGACCCTGCGCTTGCGCCACTGCGAGGTGCGCGTGTTCACCAGAGCGCGCCGCACGTACCCGTCCAGCGCCTTGTGGTCCTCGATGCGCTCCCAGGCGACGTACGTCTTGGTCAGCGCGGTTTGCAGCAGATCCTCCGCGTCGCTGTGGTTGGCGGTCAGCGAGCGGGCGGTGCGCAGCAGCACCGGCCCCGGGTCCGTACGTACGAGGTGAAGGACGAGAACGCCGGAGTGGACGGGGCGACGGTCGCGACGGACGGCGGCAGCTGGTCGGCTGGCGCACACGCTCGTGGTCATGGCTCAACGCTATGAGCGGCCTGTGCTCGGGCGTATCGCCCGGAGGTGCCGAAGCAGAGTCCCACTCAGGTTGTACAAGGGGTTGGCACCACCTCCTGGAGGGGAGGGTGGACGGGCGTGATCAGGGTTGTGCCGGAAGGGACGCACGCGCGCGGGCGCTCACTTGACGATCGCCACGGGGCGTCGACCTTGTTGCGGTCGATGTTGAGCTTCCTGCCGCCGTGGGTGACGTTCACGCCGCCGGAGAACTGGTGAATCCGGCGATGCGGGTTCCACGCGGCCTTGGCCAGCACGTTCTTGCCGTAGATCGCGGGCTTCGCGCGCCAGTGGGCGAACCACATGACGGACGGAGGTCCCGTACGCCGGCCCGCCGGGCCCGCTCGACGTGCGAGATGCCGGAGCCGAGGCTGCTGTAGAAGCCCGCGAAGTAGCCGTGGTTGCGCGTCTCGCGGCTCCACCCGCGGATGAAGTCGAGCGTGGTGCGCGCGCACGCCTTACTCCTGTCGTTGTACGCCTCCATGTCGAGGTACAACGCGCTCCGCTTCTTGAAACCCATCGCCTTGGCGCGCGCGACGGCGTCCCTGCCCTCCTTGCGGCCCTGCGTCCAGCCGTCGCCCCTGATCGGCACGTGCTTCTTCTTCTTGCTGTAGACGCACGGCGCCTGGGAGCCGACGTAGATCGGCAGGATCCGCCAGCCCATGGCGTCCACCTGGCGGGACCAGGAGCGGTTGAGGTACGGCTGCGTCTTGCAGTGCCGTCCGCGCCCGCCGAAGTAGACGCCGACGCCGCGGTAGACCGAGCCGCGCCAGGCGCGCAGCGTGCTGACGGACGGCGCGTGGCAGGTGTCGAACGCCCAGCCCTGGAAGACCCGGGCGCCGAGGGGGCCGGGTCGGGCAGCCGGTGGGGCCGGGACCGGCGGCCACCGGGTCCGCGGGCGCGTTGTCGGCGTCCGCCACGGCCGGGTGTCCGCCTTGCCGGGCGCGCTCGCGGCCTGCGGGCCGCGGGTCCCGCGGGTGCCCGCCGCGTGGGAGGCGTCGCCCGGGCGGTGCCCTCGGGGCGGTGCCCGGCTGGGGAGCCTGCGGGGCCCCGGGTCCTGCGGGTGCCGGGAGGCTGTGCGTTTCCGGGAGGCTGCGGGTTCTGCCCGGCGCCGCCGGGCGAGGTGTCGCCGGGCGAGGTGTCCGGCGGGTGTCTCCGGGTGGTGTGTCCCCGGGCCGGGTCCGCGCCGGGGTCGTCCGTCGTCCCGGTGCCCGGTCCCGCCGTACCGTGCGGCAGAGTGCCCAGGGAGGGCTGCCCGGGGCCACCGGCCCCGCGAGCGCGCCGCTCAGGGCCGCCCCGCGGCGTCTTCGGCGCTCCCCGGCCCGTACCCGCTCCGCCCCGCCACCGGCGACGGCCGCGTCATCCGCCGTGGACGCGGCCTCGGCCGGGGCCACCGGCGGCACGGCGCCGACCAGCGTGATCACCGCGGTGAACAGCCCGACCATCCATCCGATGATCTTCCATCGTTCTTTCTTTCTTCGGTCCATATGGCGAGTGAAGGGGTTCTCGGATATGGAGGGCCCGCAGACACGCGTGCGGTTCAGCCGTCTGCACCGTCGAAGGGCCCCGGATGGCCGCCCGTGACGCGGGTTCCGGGGCGCCCGGACGCGGGTTCCGGGGCGTTTCGGCCGCAGGCCGGGACGGCGGGAGACCGGAGCAGCCGGAGCAACAGCCGGAGCAGCCGCAGCGGGGAGCACGCGGGGAGCACGCGGGGAGCACGCGGGGAGCACGCGGGCACAGCAACGCGGCGGCACCGAAGTGCCGCCGCGTCGGCTATGACCTCACCACTCCATCGCTCAGGTCACGGCATCACCACAGCTGGTTGAAGTTGACGGTGGTGGTGTCCTGGTCGATCGCGGTGATCCCGGACCCGTTCACGCTCGCGGTGTTGTCCTGGTTGAGGCCCCGCCCCGTGGCAACCTGCTGCGTGGTGGTGGAGTTGCCGTTGTTGACACCACCCACGCCGCTGCCGACGACGCCCGCCACGGAGGAGTTCAATCCGTTGCCCACGACGGGGATGCTGTCGGCCTGAGCGACGCCCCCAGCATCGCGAAGGCGAAGGGGAGAGCGACAACGGCCCCAGGATGCGGGCGCTACGGATGCTTGCCATGTCCATTCCTCCAGGAATGAGAAGTGAGCTGCCTCAGGGCAGTTGGCCGACTGCCCTTGTGCGAGTGCTGCTTTGCCCTTGTGACGACGCGTCGCTGAGCCAAAGCTGCCCGTCGGATCCCCGCGAATCGCACCGGACCGCCCTTTACCTCGCAAGCATGAGCAACCGCGTTTAAACGCCCTGTGCGCCCTCGCGCCACGGGCACCGTCGCGCACCCCGCCCCGTACGGCCCAGCGCCGCAACAGAAACGTTCCTGCACCCTTTCGGCCAATCTCCCCGCACCACCCACCCCTTCTCATAAACGAACGCGTGTACGAAAATGGAGGGATGGACGGGACCGTCGCGCACAGCCCGCTCACCCATGCCCTGGCCGCCGCGGCGCACGGCTTCCAGGTGATCCCCTGACCCGCGCGAAGCTTCCGGCCGTGCGCTCCTCACCACCGCGACCCGCCCGCGACCGGCACCCCTGCCGCGGTGCGTGCGGGCGTCCCGGCACGGCGTGCACGACGCCTCCTCGGACCCGGCGGTGGTCCGGCGCTGTTCGCCGCCGCGCCCTGGGCGGCGGGTTACGGGTCGCCTGCGGCCTGCCCCGCACCACCTCGTCGGCGTCGACCTCGACCTCAAGCGGATTCCGGCCGCCGCCGTCAGCGGCGCGGCCGAACTCGCCCGCCTGGAGCGCCGCCACGGCTTCACCACCCCGTGACCGTCACCGTCCTGACGCCCGGCGGCGGCCGTCATCTGTGGCTGGCGGGGCCGCCCGGCACGCCCGTGCCGAACTCCGTCGGCCGCCTCGCCCCCGGCATCGACATCCGCAGCACCGGCGGCTACCTCGTCGGGCCCGGCTCCCGCGCCCGCCGCGGCGGTACCGCTGGGCGCCGGACTGCCCGCGGTGGGACCCGGCGCCGGTGCCGCCGCGCCTCCTGGCCCTGCTCGTCCCGGCGCCCGGCGCGGCCGGGACACCGGTGGCCCGGCCGGGCGTCCGCCGCCGCGCCCGCGCCCTCCCGGCCGCCCTGCTCGACTTCGTCCGAGCCTCCCGCCCCGGCGAGCGCAACGCCCGGCTGTTCTGGGCGGCGTGCAGGGCGTACGAGGCTGGGGTGTACGGGGCTGGGGCGGCTGGTTCGTACGGGGAGGGCGCGGGCGAGTCGTTCGCCCGCGCCCTCGTCGAAGCCGCCGTCGCCACCGGCCTCCCCGTGGTGAGGCCCGTGCCACCGTCGCGTCGGCGGCCCGGTACCGCCGTCACGACCGCCGCTGACGGTACGGCGGCGGGCGCGGCGGCGGGCGGGCGTGCGCGGTCGGGCGCACGCCCGTGGGTCACCTCGGGACGGCCGGGATGCCGCGCCAGCGGGTGCCGTCCGGGAGCCGCTCGCCCTTCATGACCAGCGACAGCGCGTCCAGCGACGCGCCCTCGCCGACCCGCGCGTCGTACAGCACGACCGACCGGGTGCCGACCGAACTGCCCTTGCCGACCCGCACGGTGGACATCTTCATCACCCGGTCCTCGAACAGATGGGTCTGCAAGGACGTGACCTCGTCGACCGCCGCGTCGTCGCCCACCTCGACCAGGTCGAACTCGGTGAGGTAGGTGGTGGCCAGCCAGACCCGGCGGCCGACGCGGGCGCCGAACAGGCGCAGGACCGCGCACACCCAGGGCGTGCCGGTGAGCGGGTTCACGAACGAGGGACGACGAGGTTCTCGTACAGGCCGGTGATGACCTCGGTGCGCCGTACCCAGATGCTCCACAGGGGTTCCGTACGCGGCCGGTAGCGGCCGATGACCAGCCACTTGAGTACGACGGCGGCCAGGGTCGCGGCCAGCGCGGAGCCCAGCAGCAGGGTCGGGGCGAGGAGGAGGACCGCCAGGGCGGCGCGGCCAGGGCCAGGTGCACCAGGGCGTAGACGCCGCCCAGCGCGGCGAGTCCGCCGATCGTCGCGGGCAGCGTCACGCGGAAGTACTCGATGGCCAGCCGGGCCGCGATCAGGCCGCGGGTGGGGCTGTAGGTGTACTTGGCGGGGAAGTCCTGGCTGGCCTCGCGACGCGGCAGGAAGATCGCGGGCGAGCCGAGCCAGGTGGTCTCCGCGCCGATCACCTGGTGCGGCGCGACGGAGTGCACGCCGAGCAGGCTGTTGTCGCCCAGTCGGCAGGCCCCGGGACCAGCGCCCCGTTGCCGACGAAGCCGCGGTGGCCGACCTCCGCCGGGGCGAGCGCGATCCGCCCCGGTGGAAGACCGCGGGCCCCACGACGCTGACGTCGGCGACGAAGCTGCCCGGTCCGATGACGAGCATGTCGGGATCGACGAAGCTGACCGTCGCCACCTCCGACCAGCGGCCGGTACGGGCGCCGAGCGCGCGCAGGAACGGCACCAGGTAGAGCGTCGAGTACAGCGCGTGGGTCACGGTCAGGCTCATGGTCATCATGCCGTCGGCGATCCACTTGCGTACACCGAAGCCGCTGCGCTCGGCGTACACACCGGCCTTGGCGCGCGGCATCACGGCGCGCTTGACGACGAGCACCAGCAGGCAGGTCAGCACCACGGTGCCGGGCCCGGCCACCAGGACGGACGCCACCGCCCAGACCGCGTCGTACCGCCAGGCGACGTACCCGACGGCCAGCGAGGCGGCGACGGTGACCAGCAGCGGTACGAGCAGCAGGAGCAGCGCCCCGGCCGCGTAACCGGCCAGCACCCGCGCGGCCACGGGCCGTCGTCGGGGTCGTCGGCGAGGTCCTGGACGATCGGCGGCGCGGTCTCCTGCCGGGTGGCCGGTGAGCCCGCCCAGTGCTCGGCGGCGGGGACGGCGAAGTCCTCGGGGACGAGCGACTGGTGGCCGACCGAGGCGTGGTCGCCGAGCCGCGCGCCCGGCATCAGCACGCTGTTGGTGCCGACGTAGCAGCCGGAGCCGAGCGTCACGGGCGCCAGCCGCAGCCAGCCGTTCTCGACGCTGAGGGCTTGCAGCCGGGCGCCGTAGCCGACGCTCGTCCCGCGCCCACGCGGACGAGGAACGGCAGGCCCGGTACGGCCGACAGGTGGCAGCCGCGGCCGATCCGGGCGCCGAGCGCGCGCAGGCAGGGCGGCAGCAGCGGCGAACCGGCGAGCAGGCCGAGCGGCGACAGGGCGAGGACCTTCGCGCACAGCCAGACGCGCAGGTAGGTCACGCCCCACAGCGGGTAGCGGCCCGGCCGCACCCGGCCGTGAGCAGCCGTCCGGCGAGCAGCGGCAGCAGCAGCGCGCTCACCGCCAGCCACGCCACCTCCAGCGGGACGAACCTGATGATCTCCAGGCGCGCGAGGCGGGCGAGGAAGCTGCCGGGCGGCAGGGCGGGGCTGCCGGAGCCCCAGGCGTTCAGCAGCCGGTAGGCGAGGACCACGACCGGCAGGGCGAGCAACCCCAACCACGCTTACAGGGCGAGCAGTTGGGCGACGCCGCAGGCCATGACCCGGGCGGTGGAGTGGCGCAGGGCGGCGGCTCGGGGCGGCGGGGTCCGTACCGGCGGGCGGCCCGGCCGGGGCGGCGGCTGTTTCGGCGTCGATGAAGCGGGCGAGGCCGCCCAGGGTGGGTGGGCGTAGAGGTCGCCCATGGCCACGCCGCGCAGCCGCGGCTCCTGCCGCAGCCGGGACGTCAGCCGGGCCGCGGTCATGGAGTGGCCGCCCAGGTCACGGAAGAAGTCGTCGTCGGCGGAGACGTCGGTGACGCCCAGGACCTCCGACCAGGCCGCGGCCAGCAGCCGCTCCAGCGGGGTGCGCGGCGCGACGTACGGGCGGGCGCCGCGCGCGAGGGCGGGGAGGTGGGCGCGGGCAGCGCGGCGCGGTCGACCTTGTCGGCGGCGAGCAGCGGAAGGCCGGGAGCACCTCGACGAACGAGGGGATCATGTAGTCGGGCAGTCGGCGCTGGAGCGAGGCCCGGAGGCGTTCGCGCAGGTCGGCGTGGTTGTTGTGGCCGTTGCCGTTGCCGTTGCCACTGCCGTTGCTGTCACTGTTGCCGTTGTTCTGGCTCTGGCCGTGGCCGTGGCCGTGGCCGTTGCCGTTGGTTGTGGCGGGGCGTGGCCGTTGCCGTTCCCGGCGGTGTCGCCGGGTGCTTGTGCAGGGTGACGTAGCCGACGAGGTCGTGGACCACGCCGTCCCGCTCCAGCGGGGTGACGACGGCGTTCTCCACGGCGTGGTCCTCGCGGAGCAGTTCCTCGATCTCGGCGGGTTCGATGCGGTAGCCGCGGACCTTGACCTGGGTGTCGGCGCGGCCGAGGTACTCGATCTCCCCGCCGGTGGTGAGCCGTCCGAGGTCGCCGGTGCGGTACAGGCGCGGGGCCGTGGCGCGGTCGCGTTCGACGGGGTTGGCGATGAAGCGTTCCGCGGTGAGGTCGGGCCGGTTGACGTAGCCGATGGCGACCGCCGGGCCGCCGACGCAGATCTCGCCCCGGTCGCCCTCGGGGACCGGCCGCAGCCCTCGTCCAGGAGGTAGACGCGGTAGCCGGGGAGGGGTGCCGATCGTGACGGGGCGGTTCGGGAGAAGTTCCGCGCAGGTGGCGGTGACGGTGGTCTCGGTGGGCCCGTAGGCGTTGATGATCCGCCGTCCGGGGCGGGCCCAGCGGCGTACCAGCCCGGCGGGGCACGCCTCGCCGCTGACCAGCAGGGTGCGCAGGCTGGGCACGTCGGTCTCGATGGTCGTCAGCAGAGTGGGTACGCAGGCCAGCACCGTGATGCCGTGCTCGGTGAGGAACTCGCCGAGCCCTGCCCGACCCGCCGGCCGTCGGCGGGCCCGGCGACGAGGGTCGCGCCGGCGATCCAGGCGGGCCAGATCTCCTCGATGGAGAAGTCGAAGGCGATCGACAGGCCCTGGTAGACACGGTCCGACTGGTGGACCTGGTAGACGGGCGTGACGACGCGCAGGAAGTGGACGATGTTGGCGTGCGAGACGGCAACGCCCTTGGGGCGGCCGGTCGTTCCCGAGGTGTAGATGATGTAGCAGGCCGACGACGGGGTGATGCCGACACGCGGACGGGTCTCCGGGCGCAGCGCCAACCGGTCGGCGACGCGGTCGAGTTGGAGTACGGGGCAGGGCAGGTCCGCGGTGTTCTCCGCCAGGGCCGAGACCGTCACCAGGTGGCACAGTCCGGCGTCGCGGGCGATGAAGTCGAGGCGGTCGGTGGGGAAGAGGGGTCGAGCGGCACGTACACCGCCCCGCCTTGATCACCGCCAGCAGCGTCACATACGTGTCGATGGAACGCTCCAGCAAAATTCCGACCGTGCTGCCCTCGCTCACCCCGCGTTCCCGCAGCAGATGCGCCAGCCGATTGGCGCGACGGTCGAGGGCCAGGTAGTCGAGTGCGGTATCGCCGCAGACGACGGCGGTACGGTCCGGATGCCGGTCGCAGGCCCACTCGAAGTACCGGACCAAGGTGTCGGGCGCCGGCTTCGGGCATCCGAGAATCGCGGGAGGCGGGGCTCCTCCGATCCCCGGTCCGGTACGCCCGGAAGTCACTTCTCCCTTTTCATATCCCTCCGTGTGGGGCGCTGTGCGACGTCGTAGCGTGGACTCCTCGCTGAATTCCGAATACGGTTCCGTATGACAGTGGTCGACGGTTCCGCAGGGCAGCGTTCGACGATTCCGCAGGGCAGCGGTCGAAGGAATCACCAGTAGCCACTCGGTACGCGGGGCGGCCGTCCTGACCTGTGTCCACCGCACCGGAAGGCATCGCTCAGCACCCGGGGACACACCCCGAGCCGCGCCTTCACCTTCCCTGGACGACGGCCGTTCCACGTCGTTAAAAATCTTCCCCGGTTTCTGAAACCAAATTGAAAATTAGGTCGTCCCCGGTCGGAACAGACAGCCGTATATGGGCCATCGTCGATATGTCCCGTTGTAATCGAACGTCGCCGCACAGCAGGTCAAGTCCGCGTATACCCGGGCCCCGCACCGGGCCCTCCCGGCCGCCGCGCCGCCCTCCGCCGTACGCGCGGGCGCGGGTGGGAGAGCGGCAGACCGGGGTTGCCGCTGGTGCCCGCCGTACCCGGCACTTGCCCGTCGCCGCATCCGTCCCGACGCGCTGTCAAGCACGCTCCTCGGACGGCGCCGAAACGCTCATCGGCCGCTTGTCCGGTGGGCGAGTGCGTTTCGCGCGCCAGTTGTCCGGTGCCGTGCGGCCCGTGTGCTATGGGATGGGCGCCCATTCTGTGGGGACTTTCGAACACTGGGACGCCGGTTTTCCCGGGATGACAGACGGAAGCGACAAGGAGATCCCGGATGGAATTCTTCCGCATAGCCGGTCCGTACGGCCCGCCTGGCGCGGTGCGGCGGGCCGTACGGGTCCTCAGCGGGCGAACTTCTCGATGGCGGCCGGCGTGACGGGGTGAAGAAGTTGACGAGATTACCGTCGGGGTCGCGGAACAGAAGTGCGCGGTTTCCCACGGCATCGTGGTGGGCTCGTTGACGAAGTCCTCCACGAAGCCGGTCAGGTTCTTGTACACGCTGTCCACGTCCTCGACGAGGAATTCCAGGATGACACTGCGGTTGTCGGCCGGACGGGCGGAGCCAGGCGCGAACAGAGGACCGTGCGCGTGCTGCCGATCGCGAGCGTGGCCGAGGTGAACCTGAGTTCGGCGAAGTCCTCGGTGGCCCAGTCGGCGGATATTCCGGTGGCGCGCTCGTAGAAGTCGACGAGGCGGGCGACGTCACTCGTGATAACGCGGACAGAGGCGAAGTACATGGTTCTCTCCTGGTCGTTCGGCGCTGCTGATCGCACGCTACGACGAATACCGGGCGGAACCCGCCCGGTATATGCGCCTCTGCACATCGGCTCTGTGAACCAAGGACCCGCGGCGCTGCTGTCCTGGAGACCACGCCTGGCGCCATGGCCCGTGCCGCGACCATGCCCGGCGCGACCTGAAAGCAGCGCGTCCTGCGGTCCGGCCATGTGCCCACCTGGCCGTGACGACCTCAGGTGTTCGAGTCGGGGCGAGTCGGATCGGGTCGGGCACGAGCCAAGCGGGTGGGGAAGCCGTTTCAGCCGACCGCCGTGGCCTCGTGGCCTGGGCGGTCGGCTGTGGACCGGGCGTGCCGATCATGACGGGCTCGCTCGTCCGCCGGTGACGCCTGACGTCATCCCGCCGGGAGTTCCAGGACCGCCCGTCGATCAGCGGTGCCGTGAGGGCAGCGACTGTCAGCGGAGAGGGCTGCTAGTTGTACGTGCTGAAGTGCACGGTCACGCGCTGGTGCGAGCCGGAGTATCCGAGCCTGATCACCTTGGGAAGGGTGAGGTGGTAGACACTGCCCTCCCCGTATCCCACGCCAGGTCCGTCGGGTTGATCCTTCCCTTGGTCCACGCGTCGAACTTGGCGTTGCGCTGTCCATTGGTCCGGGTGAACTCGAACTCGTTCTTCACTGTGTCGAATGTGGTGTGGTCGTCACCTGTGGGTTCCCAGGCGCCGTTGGACAGGGTCACGCGCTGCGCCGCGGCTGTCCCGACATCGGAGCGGGCCTCGGCGGCCGAGGCCGAGTGGGTGTCGGCCGCCGCCACGGTGGACGTCCCGGCGGCAAGGCCGAGCCCACGATGATCGCGGCGGTCACGCGCACACCACGCTTGGTCCTACGGTTTCCCGAATCGCTCATGGCATCCTCACGATCACGGATGGTGGCGCGCCTGTTCGCGCCACGCGTTGTGCGGGAACGCCTCTGAAGGTCCGAACGGCCTGGACGGGCGGTCGCGCGGCGGGTCCACGACGCGCGGAGGTTCCGAACACCGGACCACGATGTCCCGGGGCACGGCCACTCGCGTCGGCGACCGTCGCCTACGATTCGGCCGCCACGGCCCAACTTCTGCCGTACGTAGGCGACATGACGTCGCATCACTTCTCTGGTCAGCCGATCGCCCACGCCCGCTGGGCGGCGGCCGTGCTCGTGGAGGCGGCCGTCCGGTGGGGTGAGTACGACGCCGAGGCCGGGATGGTCCTGAGTTGTCTGCCCCTCGACCGTGATCCGGTCCACGCCTGGTCCACACGCGGTGATCCATGACACGACCGAGCGGCATCAAGGTGAGCCAGCGCCCACGTCGGAAGGGGCGCCCTCATGCGAGGGCGCCCCTTTCGACGTGCTCTACGTTGTTCACCGCGCGGAGGCTGAGGGATTTGAACCCTCGGTGACATCGCTGCCACGACGGTTTTCAAGACCGTTCCCTTAGGCCGCTCGGGCAAGCCTCCCCGTGCCGCCACTCCCTGGCGGCACGGGGTCAGCCTACGCGTCAGCTGTCGCCCTTGCGCTCGCCCAAGGTGACCTCGGTGGTGTGCTGCTTGCCGTCGCGCTCGTAGGTGAGCGTCACCTTGTCGCCGGGCTTGTGGGTCCAGATCTCGCCGATCAGGGTGGGCCCGCTGTCGATGATCGTGTCGTCGAGCTTGGTGATGACGTCGCCCGGCTTGAGACCGGCCTTGTCGGCGGGGCCGCCGGGGACCACGCTCTTGGTGCCGCCGGTGCCGTTGTCGGTGATCGTGGCGCCGTCGCCGCCCTCTTCCTTGGTGCTGACGGTGGCCTCGATGACCGGGTAGACGGGCTGGCCGATCTTGATCAACTGCTCGGCCACGGACTCGGCCTGGTTGATGGGGATGGCGAAGCCGAGGCCGATGGAGCCGGACTGCTGGCCCCGCCGAGACCGCCGCCGCCGTTGCTCGCGGGCTGGATGGCGGAGTTGATGCCGATGACCGCGCCGTCGCCGTTGAGAAGGGACCGCCGGAGTTCCCGGGTTGATGGAGGCGTCCGTCTGGAGGGCGCTCATGTACGAGGCGTTGCTGCTGCCGCCGTCGCTGGAGGCCACGGGGCGGTTCTTGGCGCTGATGATGCCGGTGGTGACGGTGCCGGAGAGGCCGAAGGGCGCGCCGATGGCGACGGTGGCGTCGCCGACCGCGACCTTGTCGGAGTTGCCCATGGCGAGCGGTTCGAGCGTGGCGCCCGACGCGTTCTTGAGCTTGATCACGGCGACGTCGTAGCCCTGCGCGCGGCCGACCACCTCGGCGGTGTACTGCTTGCCGTTCGAGAAGGTGGCGGTCAGCTCGCCGCCGTCGGCTGCGGACGCCACGACGTGGTTGTTGGTGAGGATGTGGCCCTGCTTGTCGTAGACGAAGCCGGTGCCGGTGCTGTCCTCGCCGTTGCCGCCCTTGGCCTCGATCGTGACGACGCTGGGCAGGGCCTTGTCCGCGATGGAGGCCACGGACCCGGGCGGACGGCTCTCGGCCTTCGGGTTGTTGGGCGCGGAGACCGTCGTGGAGTCGCTGTCGTCGCGGTCGGCGGCCCAGTAACCGATGCCGCCGCCGATGCCGCCCGCGACGAGCACCGCGGCCAGGACCGCGGCGACGATGCCGCCGGTACGGCGCGGACCGCCGGGGCCGGAGGGCCACCGGCGCCGGGGTGGCCCGGCGGTACGGCCGGGGTACCGGGGCGTCCCCACGGGTCGCCACCGGTACCGCCCGCGCCGACGCCCGATCCCACCGTGGTGTTCTGCGACCACCAGGCGTTGGCACCGGAGGCGTCACCGGAGGCGGCGCCCGAACCGGCGCCGGAACCGGAAGCGGAATCGACAGGGGAGCGGCGGGGAACCCGGCGGGCGCGGGGCCGGCACCGGAGTCCACCGGGCCGCCGGGCGCCCGCCCGGGCCCGCCACCGGGTCCGCGGGCGGCTTCGCGAACGGGTCCTCCGCCGGCCCTCGCTCGCCGCCGCCGTCCGTACCGTCGGCGTCTGTACCGTCGGCTCGAAGGACGGCGCGGGGGCACCGCGGAGCGGGTCGGTGTGCGGCGCCGGAGGGTGGGACGCGGCTCGGCAGCGGGCGGAACCGCAGCGCCCTCGTTCTCGGTGCTCACAGCTTTCTCCTCAGGTACACGACAGTCATCTGGACGGCCCACGCGTCGTACGAACAACTTCAGTCAGCTTTTCCCATAGCGCGTCAGACCACCGTAAGGAGGAACGGCCACAGCGTCTCTCACCCTTTATCCCGGACAAAACGGTGCGACGCCATTCCACGCGGGGCGGTGGCACCATAACGCGGTGACCTATGCGCGCCCGGCCCGGGACTTCGGCCCCGAATCGCACCTCCCGTCCGTCGTCGCCCATCGCGGCGCCTCCGAAGCGGCACCCGAGCACACGCTGGCCGCATATCGCCGCGCGATCGAGGACGGCGCGGACGCGCTCGAATGCGACGTACGGCTGACCGCGGACGGCCATCTCGTGTGCGTACACGACCGGCGCGTCAATCGCACGTCCAACGGCAAAGGCGCCGTCTCCTCTCTGGAACTCTCCGATCTCGCCGCCCTCGACTTCGGTTCCTGGAAAGCGGACGCGGCCGACCCCGACGCCCCGGACCGCGACGCCACGTCCGTACTCACCCTGGAGCGGCTGCTGGCCCTCGTCGCCGACGCGGGCCGCCGGGTGGAACTGGCCATCGAGACCAAGCACCCACCCGCTGGGCCGGGCACGTCGAGGAACGGCTGCTCGCGCTGTTGCGGCGGTACGGTCTCGACGCCGCGCCGCCGACGGGCGAGCCCGCGCCGGTGCGGGTGATGAGTTTCTCCGCGCGCTCGCTCCAGCGGGTGCGCGCCGCGGCCCGCCGTTCCGACCGTGTTCCTGATGCAGTTCGTGCTGCCGCGCCACCGGGACGGGCAGTTGCCGCGGGGTGCGTATCGCCGGACCGAGTATGCGGATCGTCCGCTCCCACCCGGCTATGTGGCCCGCGCGCACCGCGCGGGCCACCGGTCACGTCTGGACCGTGGACGATCCGGAGGACGTGGAACTTTGCGTGCGGCTAGGGGTTGACGCCGTCATCACGAACCGCCCCAAACAGGTCCTGTCCCAACTCGGCCGCTCATAGTGGGCATTACAAGGAGTGCACCGGCGCGTTCGTTAGGTATTCGATCGTGACGAGTGCGTCACCGGATGCCACTTGGCCGGTTTCCGCTCCAGAGCCAGAGGGCATCCATCCCGTGGCGTGGGGCAAAGGAGGTCTCGGGGTGGCGTTGGTGGTGGCACAGAAGGTGCCGACGTCGTCGACCATGGCCGTATCCCATGGTCCTGCGGGCGTTGGCAAGGCACGACACCGGATGCGCGGCGCACTGTGCAGGATCGGGGTACCGGATCCGGTCATCGACGACGCGGCGTTGATTCTTTCGGAACTGCTCAGCAATGCGTGGCGGCACGGCCGCCCGCTCCGCTCCGACAACGGCGACGGTCAGGTGCGCGCCGGCTGGCGACTCGACGAATACGGAAGGCTGACCATCGAGGTCAGCGACGGCGGAGCCCCACCCGACCACTTCCGGCCACTCCGTCGATCACGGCCCGCGGCGGCCGCGGACTCAACATCATCACCGCCCTCGCCGAGGACTGGGGCGTGCGGTACGCCTCCAGCGAGGTGACCGTGTGGGCCGTCCTCTCCGGCCGCGACGGCTTCGCCTCGCGCGTGGAGCTGGCGCCGGACCTCGACTCGGAACTGGCGAACGACCTCGATCACGAACTGGGCTTCGCCGACCTCGACTAGAGCCGAAACGGCTGGAGCCGGACTGGGCTGGAGCCGAACTCCACTGGAGCCGAACTCCACTGGAGCGGCACCCGGAAGTCAGGCACCGGGAAGTCGAACGCGCTGAGGAGCGGGCGCCGGGCAGCAGGGCGCCCACGGCTGACGGCACCACCGGCACCCGGTGCCACCGCCGACCGGCGCCACCGCCGACCGGCGCCACCGCCGACCGGCACGACCGCCGACCGGCACCACCGGGCCTGGGCCCGCTCGGCCCCGGGCCCACTCCGCCCGAGGCGCCCTCGGACCCGAGGTGCCCGCCGCGGAGGCGCGAACGGGCACACGGCGCCGTCAGTTGAGGGCACGGACCACGCGCGGACGGGCACGGACGACAGCGCTGGCGACGGCACGGACGACAGCCCGGACGACGCCGCGAACACCCGGTGGCCTCCTTAAGGCGTCCGCCGTGCCCCTGCCGTGCCCCGCCGGGGCCCGGCCAGGGCACCCGCCAAGGCGCCCGCCGTGGCACTCAACGTGGCACCCGCCGTGGGCGAGACGCCCGCCACGGACGCCGATCCCGTACGCGGCCCGGCGCCCGACCCGTGCCGGTCCGCGTGGCCGACGTCGCCGACGAGGTTCGGCCAAAGGACTAGGCTCGCGCCCGTATCAGTCACCAACAGCCGGTATCCACCGTCCGCCGTCCGCGTGCGCCGTTTCCCAGCGGTACGCGCCGACGCGCCGTCAGGAACACGAGCCGTACCGATCGGGAGAAGCCACGCCATGGCCAGAAACGCCGCCCCCAGA
Organism: Streptomyces sp. M19; assembly: GCA_038070365.1. Lineage (GTDB taxonomy): Bacteria > Actinomycetota > Actinomycetes > Streptomycetales > Streptomycetaceae > Streptomyces. The sequence goes on from JAMYWE010000001.1 coordinate 4,279,902, forward strand.
CGAAGGCCACCGCACCGCAGCTCACGGACGGGGAGATCCCTGTGGTCGGCGCGCGCGAGCCCTGCCCGTGCGGGTCGGGCCGCCGCTACAAGGCGTGTCACGGCCGGGAGGCCGCGCACGCCGTGACCGAGTTGGTGCAGCGCCCTTCGAGGGCCTGCCCGGCGAGTGCGACTGGGTGGCGCTGCGCGAGTTGGTCCCCGCCGCGACGGTGGAGCTGCGGCTGAAGGACGGCTGCCCGAGGACGTACCGTCGCTCACCCTGGCGACCGTGCTGCCCATGGCCTGGCCCGCGCTGCGCCGGGACACCGGCGCCGTGCTCGTCGGCCTCCAGAACGACACCGCCTCCGGCGACCTCAGCCGCGACCTGGCCGACACCCTGCGGCGGGCGCTCACCACCGATCCGGGTACGCCGGTGGCCGCCGGGCGCGCGCCCGGCGACGGACCGCGGCTCCAGGACCTGCTGGACCGGAGGCCGCCTTCCTCCCGACGGTCCACGAGGGCTTCGAGTTCTGGCTGGAAGACGCCTCGAACACCAGCGGCGAGGTGGCCGCCTCGCTGGAGCGGGCCAACGCCGCCGCCGTGCCGACCGCGCGGCTGTCCGGCGTCGAGGCCGCGTACTGGTGCCGGACGCCGGAGAAGAACCACCTGCGCTGGGTGATGGCCCACCCGGAGGAGCGGCTGCTCGACGCCCTGGCGCGGCTGCACGCCGCGGGTTCCGCCTCCCTCGGCGAGGGAACCCGGCTCGTCGGCTCGTTCCGCGCGCACGGACTGACCGTTCCGGTGTGGGATCTGCCGAGCGCGATGGGCGCCGAGGAGACGGAGAAGCCGGCAGCCGCATTCGCCGAGCGGTTGGCGGAAGCGCTTTCCGACGAGGCGCCGCTCACGGCGGAGGAGCGGCGGCGCGCGGCGGACTCACGAACCGTCAAGTCACGCTCAGCTAAGGGGAACGGAAAAGTTACGCTCAGAGATCCACGGAACGCCGTCGCACTCGTGACACTGGTCACAACTCCTGCTTCGGGCAGTAATTCCGCGTCCGGAATTCCGCGATCGAATTTGCTAACCGCCGATCTCTTGTTACCGTTCTAGGAGCCCGGTCGCTGGTGCATCCCCGTCGCCAGCGACCGGGCACTTCCATGTCCGGACCAATGCGCGTCCGCAGCCGGGAGTTGCTCCCCGCGCGCAGCAGCAGCCGCCCTTTCGTGAGGCCACCTCCGCCACCGCCCGTCGGGCACGCCGTCCCCGGCGGACGTGAGAACCCTGTGGCGGCCCGGCGGCCCGTGGCCGCCCCGAGGCCCCGGGTCCGCTCCGCGCCCGTCCCGCCCCGCCCGGCCGCTTCCCCGGGCCCCGCCGCGCCGCCCGCGGCGCGCTGCCGGGCGTCGGCTCGTGGGCGTCTCGCAGACCGCCGGTTCGTCGCCCGCCGCCGCCTCGCAGCGCGCCACCCGGTCAGGCCGTCGGCGCGCATCAGGGTCAGCACGACCGACAGGGGAGCGCCGGTGGTGTTGCTGTAGTACGTGCGCGCCCAGGTGTCGTCGCCCTGGTCAGGACGCAGGTCTGGGCCTCCACCCGTCGCGCGCGGCGAGTTCGGGGCCGCAGGCGGCGGTCTCGGTGAGGTGCCCGGAAACGTGCCGGGCGACGTGCTCGACGGCGTCCGCGGCCCCTCGCCGTCGCCCGCGCGGGCGACGCGGTCGCGGCCCGTACGGTCCTCCGGCGAGCCCGGGGCGTCCGGGCGCCCGCGCCGCCGGCCCGGCGGCCTCGGCGGTCAGCGGCAGGACGACGGCGAGCGCCGCGACGCTGGCGAGCGCGACCACCCGGAGATTCGCCGGACGCCGCTGGGGAGCACGCTCCATGGGGACCCACCTGGAACTGGTACGGAAACGGGAACCGGCCTGTGAACCGATACGGAGACCGGCCCCGGAGGTACCCGGGCGCACCCTTCGAGGCGTCGGGAGAGGTATCGGAGGCGCTTGTCGGTGGGTCGAACATAACGCCCGGAATATGGGGCTCCTGGCGCCCGCGCACCCGATTACCACGGATCCGCGGCCGCCTTGTACCCGTACGGGTGATGGCCGTACGACCAGCGAGGCGGCGGCCCCGGTGGCCGTCCCCGCGTCGTGTCGCACCCGCCTCGCGCCCGCGTCGTCCCGCGCGGAAAAGGCGGGTCAGTACGCCAGCCTGCTGCCGCCGTCGGGGCGCTGGTGCTCGCCGCGACCAGGACGTCGACCACCGAGGCGACCTCCGGCAGCCAGGGGCGCCGGTGGCGCGGCGCTGCGGCGCCCGCTCCCAGCGGACCGGCCGGGGCCGGTCTGGGAGGGCGGCAGGGCGAGATAACCGCCGTCGCCGTGGAAGCGCAGCGAGCTGGGCACCCAGTCCTGGTCGTTCAGCAGCTCGCCGAGGTCCGCGAGGGAGTAGGGCGCGACGAGCAGCGACCACCGGGTCGGGTGGCCACCACAGGTCCCAGTCGCACTCCGGACCGATCAAATTCAGCCAGTGCCCGAGCGCCTGCCACGGCGGGCAGACTCACCGCGCACGGAGCCCGGCCGCCCGTGGCGAGCACGATGGGCGCCGACGGGCGGTTCGTCCACCACCACCGCACCATGCGGGCGTCGGTGGTGGCGGCGAGAAGAGCGGGTCGAAGGGTGGCTGCCGGGCACCTGGCAGTCGGGGTGCGGGCAAGCGCACTCCTGAACCCGTCCGCCCCGGCCTGACTCCCACGCCCGGGAGTACGGGCCACTGCCACTCGGTGGCGCAGGTGAGCGCCGCGCGGAGCAGCGGTGCTCGTACCCGCGCCGCAATGAGAACTTGCGTCGCCTTCCGAGGATCTCGCGCATGAGCGCTCGTTCCTTTCCGTTAACGCCGAGGGCTGTTTCCATCGCACTACATGGCACTACATGGCACTACACGCACTTCACATGGCATTACGTGTGGCTACGCGGCATTGTTCGGCCCGTTACACCACGCTGATCAAAGTCACTGCGCGTACAAGGCAGCGCATCACGCCGCTGGCCGAGCGTGGAACGTGGCGAGGGTGGCGCGCTCGTGGCGCTTGCCCGTTCCTGGTGCACTCCCGCCACTCGGGGATGGGCGCGGCCGTCGCCGTCTAGGACGCCGGTTGCGGCCACAGGGTTCCAGGGCGATCCAACTGCCCCTGCCCTTCCCCGAACACATACCCGCCGCGGTACAGACGACGCGTTGTCGAGTGACGCCAGTCGACCGCAAATTGACGATGCAATGACTTCTTTCCAGCCAACTTCGAATCCCCACAGACACCACCAACCCCACCAGGACATGCTGGACATCCCGTCACCGGTGCGTGTACATGTGGAGACAGTACGGGCACGGTACCCGCGCAGTACAACAGGGGTTTGCGATGCCGGAGAGCAAGCCGAGGGGCACCGTCGAAAGCAGTCGGCCATGAGCGCATCCGATCTGTCGAAAGTGGCCGGAATCAATTCGTCACTTCCCGCTCCCACTCAGACTGCCGAGTCCTCCGGCGCACCGTCCCCGCGCCGGCCGCGGTCCTCCAGGACCGCCTGGCGGGCTGGGTCTCGGACCTGACGACGTTGCACGAGTTCACCGAGCGGCTCGCCCGCACCGGCACCCTCGACGACGCGCTGCGCGAGCTGCTGCGCGCGGGAGCGGCGCTGGCGGGCGCCCAGCGCGGGCTGGTCACCCTGGAGCCCGCCGACGGGCTCGGCCCGGTCTCCACCGTCGGCCTCGGGCTCGGCCCCGCCGACCTCGGCCACATCGAGACCATCCCGAGCCACTCCCCGCCGGGCACCTGCTGGACGGGCTGCCCGAGCCGGACGCCGCGTGCCACCCCGGCGTCGCGCACCCCGACATCGCGGGCGAGCCCGGTCTCGACCCGCGCCACCGCGAGGTCGCCGCGCGCCTCGGCTACGCGGCCAGCTACGCCGTACCGCTGGACCCGCCCCGGACGCCCCGCTGGACCCCGCTCGTCCCCTCGGACACCGCCCCGCCACCCCGGCGACGACACCGGCCCGGACACCGGCCCGGACACCGACGTCCCGGTGCCGCCGCCCGCCGGGGACCCGCGCGGCGGCTCGGCGCCGTCGTCTGGCTCTACGACGAACCCGCCGAGCCCCACGAGCGCCGACGCCACCTGATCGGCCTGTACTGCCGGTACGCCGCCGCGCACCTCGCGCGCCTGGTCGAGCTGGGCCGCGCCCGTACCGCCGTCGCCACCCTGCACGAGGAGCTGCTGCCCACGCGGCTGCCGCGGATCCCGGGTGCGGCTCGCCGCCCGGCACCGCCGCGGGCCGACGGCGGCGGCGACTGGTACGACGCGCTGCCGCTGCCCGACGGCGCGCTCGGGCTGGCCGTCGGCGGCGTCACCGACCGCGGGCCCGGCGCGGTGGCCGCGATGGCCGACTGCGCGCGTCCCTGCGGGCGTACGCGGTGATGGAGGGCGAGGACCCGGTCGCGGTGCTGTCCGATCTGGAGCTGTTGCTGCGGCTGACCGAGCCCGCCCGCGGGGCGACCGCCCTCTTCGCGTACTGCGAGCCCGCGGCCGGGCGGCTGCTGCTGGCCGGGGCGGGCACTGCTCGCCGCTGATCATCGGCGAGCGGCGCACGGCGTTCGTGGAGACCTCGCTGTCCGCGCCGCTGGGCATGCTCTCCTGCTGGGAGGCGCCCAGCGTGGAGGTCGGCCCCACCCAGGCGAAACGGTCCTCTTCTACAGCGACGGGCTGCTGCACCGCACCGGCGAGCCCATGGACCGGGCCTTCGTACGGCTGCGCGCCGCCGCGGCCGCGCTGCCCAGGGCCGTACGAGCCGACCCCGACCGGCTCCTGGACCACGTGCTGCGCGCCGTGCTGCCGGAGGACGACGGCGCGAACGGCGACGAGGACGTCGTGGCCCTCGCCGTCCACTTCGTCTGATCCGCCCGCGCCCCGGGCCCCGTCGCACCGCCCGCCTACGATGGACGAGGTCCAGTTCGAGGAGGATGACGTGACCGAGGAGCCCACAGCCGAAGCCCCGGAGACCCCGGACGCCGAGGTGGCCGAGAAGCCCATCAAGCAGCGGAAGAACACGCTCTACTCAGGCGTCTCCGACGAGCTGGCGGAGAACATGCGCTCCGGCTGGGCGGACACCGAACTGCGCGACCTGCGCCCGATCGAGCAGGCCCCGCACACCGCCCGCCGCCGCGCCGCGCTCTCCGCGCGCTTCCCCGGCGAGCGGCTGGTGATCCCCGCGGGCAACCTGCGCACCCGGTCCAACGACACCGAGTACGACTTCCGGGCCTCCACCGAGTACGCGTACCTCACCGGCGACCAGACCCAGGACGGCGTGCTGGTGCTGGAACCGGAGGGCGAAGCGGAACACCGCGCGACGCTCTACCTGCTGCCGCGCTCCGACCGCGCGAGCGGCGAGTTCTGGCTCGACGGCCAGGGCGAGCTGTGGGTCGGCCGCCGCCACAGCCTCACCGAGAGCGCCACGCTGTACGGGCTGGGCTGCCGGGACGTGCGCACCCTGGTCGGGGAACTGGCCGCCGCCACCGGCCCGGTGCGCGTGGTGCGCGGCCACGACGCGGGCGTCGAGGCGGCGCTCGCCGACAAGGTCACCGCCGAGCGCGACGAGGAGCTGCGGGTCTTCCTCAGCGAGCAGCGGCTGGTCAGGACGAGTTCGAGGTCGGCCAGCTCCAGGCCGCCGTCGACGCGACGGTGCGCGGCTTCGAGGACGTCGTACGGGTCCTGGACAAGGCCGAGGCCACCTCCGAGCGGTACATCGAGGGAACGTTCTTCCTCCGTGCCCGCGTCGAGGGCAACGACGTCGGCTACGGCTCGATCTGCGCCGCCGGGCCGCACGCCACCACCCTCCACTGGATGCGCAACGACGGCCCGGTCCGCCGCGGCGAGCTGCTGCTGCTCGACGCGGGCGTGGAGACCCACACCCTCTACACCGCCGACATCACGCGCACGCTGCCCATCGGCGGCGCCTTCACCCCGTTGCAGCGGAAGATCTACGACGCGGTGTACGAGGCGCAGGAGGCGGGCATCGCGGCCGTCCGGCCGGGCGCGAAGTACCACGACTTCCACGCCGCCGCCCAGCGCGTCCTGGCCACCAGGCTGGTCGAGTGGGGCCTGGTCGAGGGCCCGGTGGAGCGGGTGCTCGAACTGGGCCTCCAGCGCCGCTGGACGCTGCACGGCACCGGCCACATGCTGGGCCTGGACGTGCACGACTGCGCCGTGGCCCGCCGCGAGACGTACGTGGACGGGACGCTGGAGCCCGGCATGTGCCTCACCGTCGAGCCCGGACTGTACTTCCAGGCGGACGACCTGACCGTGCCCGAGGAGTACCGCGGGATCGGGGTGCGGATCGAGGACGACGTGCTGGTCACGGCGGACGGCCACCAGGTGCTCTCGGCGGCGCTGCCACGCACCTCGGCCGATGTCGAGGCGTGGATGGCGCGCGTCGCGAGCACGGCGGGCTGACGGTCCGCGGAGCCGGTGGCGGGTCGCGACGCGGCCCCGCCACCGGCCGTACCACCGGCCCCGCCACCGGCCGTCGCCCTGCCAGGGCGGCCAATCCGACCGGCGGGAGGGCTCCGCGACGGTAAGGTGCGTGGCCGTGGTGACTCCTTGGGCCAGTGCGGTGGAGAGTCTGGGCAGTGATCTCCATCTGGAGCTGACCGGCGCGGACAACCGCCGCGCGGTGCTGATGAACGCGCTGCGCGAGGCGATACGCGGCGGCAGACTGGCCCCGGGGCGCGGCTGCCGCCCTACCGTTCGCTCGCCGCGGACCTGGGCCTGGCCCGTAACACCGTGGCCGACGCCTACGCCGAACTCGTCGCCGAGGGCTGGCTCACCGCCCGCCAGGGATCCGGCACCCGCGTCGCGCAGCGGGCCGTGCCGCGCGCCGTCCGCCGCCGAGACCCCGTCGTCCGCGCCCGGGACGCGCCGGGCACGCGGGCCCGCACGGCGTGGGAGCGGGGTTCCGCACCGCCCGTCCGTCCGCTGTACAGCCTGGAGCCGGGACGCCCCGACGCCGCGTCCTTCCCCGCACCACCTGGCTGGCCTCCGCGCGGCGCGCTGACCGCCGCCCCAACGAGGCGTTCGGTCCCGGCGATCCGCGCGGCCGTCCCGAGCTGCGCCGCGCGCTCGCCGCGCACCTGGCACGCGCGCGTGGAGTGCGCACCGACCCGGACCGGATCGTGATCTGCTCGGCTTCGCGCACGCCCTGCGGCTGCTGGGCGAGACGCGGCTGGCGGGCGGCGCGATGGCCGTCGAGGCGTACGGCCTGGACCTGCACCGCGGGTTGCTGGCGGCGGCCGGGGTCCCCACGGTCCCGCTGACCGTCGACGAGCACGGGCGCGCACCGCGGAGCTGGCGTCCTGCCGGGGTGCTGTCGGTGCTGCTCACCCCGGCGCACCAGTTCCCGACCGGCGGGCCGCTGCGCCCGAGCGGCGGGCCGCGGTGATCGACTGGGCGCGGGGACCGGCGGGGTGGTGGTGGAGAACGACTACGACGGGGAGTTCCGCTACGACCGGCAGCCGGTCGGGGCGTTACAGGGCCTGGATCCGGAGCGCGTGGTCTATCTGGGCTCGGCGAGCAAGACGCTGTCCCCGGCGCTGCGGCTGGGGTGGATGGTGCTGCCCGAGCAGCTGCTGGACCAGGTGCTGGCGGCCAAGGGCGAGCGGGAGGGCTGGGCCGGGACGCCCGACCAGCTCACCCTCGCGGACTTCGTGGAGTCGGGCTCGTACGACCGCCATGTGCGGCGGATGCGGCAGCGCTACCGCAGGCGCCGCGACCAGTTGGTGGCCGCGCTCGCCGAGCGCGCCCGCAGGTGCGGGTCTCCGGCATAGCGGCCGGGCTGCACGCCGTGCTCCAACTGCCGCCGGGGACCGAGGAGGCGGTGCTCGGGGAGGCGGCGCGGTCGGGGCTCGCGGTGAGCGGGCTCGGCGAGTTCCGGCACCCGGCGCGGGGACGCCCGCGCGGGCCGGGCTGGTCGTCGGGTACGCGGCCCCGCCCGACCACGCCTTCGCCGCCACGCTCGACGCCCTGTGCCGGGTGCTGCCGAAGTGAGCCGCCGGTGAGGCGCCGGTGGGCCGTCGGTGAGGCGTCGCGGTGGCGCTCCGGAACGGGGCGAGGTGGCGGGAGTCCGATGGCGAAATCGAATACGCACCGCGATCGAGGCGTCACCGCTTCATGTCACGTACGGGCGTCGGCAAAAGGCCGAAAGGCGCCGGGAGCACCGCGGAGAAGGCGCCGTGGGAAATGCGCCGCGCGTATGCGGCACCGATCGGAAACATCAGGGGCGCCTCGTCCGAGGGCCGTACTCCGCACCGCTCAGGACGCTTTGAGCAGCGCGTCCTCCCGCCATTTGAGGATTTTGTCGAAGGTCACCACACCACCCGCGTGCCCCGGCCGGTCGCGGTAGCGCACATGGTCGGTCAGCGCCTCGATCAGAAAAGCCCTCGCCCGTGTTCCGACTGGGCGGGGCCGGTTGGTGGGCCTGCGGGGACAACGGCATCGGCGCAGGTCCGGCCGGGTCGTCCGGCTCACTGACGAAACCCGGGCCCGAATCGGTGACCTCGATACGGCAGTGGTCGCCGTCGATAAAGGCGGTGACCCGGTAATCGCCCTCGGCCCCTTCCGGCCCCCGTGCTCGACCGCGTTGGCACACGCTTCGGAAAGGGCCACCGACAGGTCGTAGCAGATGTCCGGATCGACTCCGCCGTCTCCATCGTGCCCAGCAGCAGCCGCCGTGCGAGCGGAACGCTCGCCGCCTCGCGGCGCAAGTGGAGAGACCACCAGATGCTCATGCTCCAGCCTCCTGCCGCGACTCGACATACCGTTACGTATTGCCGGGCGAGAAGCTTCGTAAGCGTGGGTTTGACGTGACTCCGCTCATTCGGCGGATGCGGTAATCCAACATCCCGATGTATGCCCCTGTCCGGGTTGGTGACGGTACGGCCGACCCCTGCCGTAGGAATACGGGGTTCCCGGTGGGATGATGGCGCGGCTATGGCTGCCCACCCGCGCCCCCGGGCGCGCTTCTCAGGTGCGGGCGCGCCCGCCACGACCGTCGCCGCGGCGGCCGGTCGTGCGCGCGGGCGCGGGCTACGTCTGTTGCGGGCCGGGCCTTCACGGCGGTCTGCGTGGTGTTGTCCGCGGCCGGTCACGCCCTCGCCTCGTGTGCGGCGGTGCCGCTGTGGACCCTGGGCGCGGGGTGCCTGGCGATGTTCGCTGTGGTGGCGCCGCTGGCCGGGCGGGAGCGCTCGCTGCCGGGGATCGCCGCCGTGCTCGCCGCCGGGCAGCTGGCGCTGCACTCGCTCTTCGGCTTCGGGCAGCACGGCGCCGCCGGGCGATGACGGACCGGGCGGCGGCGGCCGGAACACCCGGCTCCGAGGGCGGCTGATCGCGCTCGCCGCCCGGCTGGTCTGCGACAACGGGCGGATCGACGCGGCTCACGCGCATCTGATCGTCCACCACGCGGGTTCGACCCGGCGTCGGTCGCCACGCGGCGGCGTCCGCCTCGGGCGGCGCGTACGCCGTGGCCGGGGAGCCCGCCACGGGCGGCTCCGCGGGCTCCGGATGGTGCTCGGGCTGCTGCCGTCACCGACGATGGTCCTCGGGCACCTGCTCGCCGCGCTGGCGGTGGGCTGGCTGCTGCGCCGCGGCGAGGCCGCGGTGTGGCGGGCGGTGCGGCTGTCGGCCGAGGTGGCCGGGCGCGGCGGACGCCGCGCTGGTACGGGCGCTGCGCACCGCGCTGCGGCTGGTCCGGCGCTGCGCGCCGCGGCGGCCGGGCCGCGGCCGGGCGGGTGCGCCCGGGCGCGGGCGCGAGGAGGAGACGGCGACGCCGCGCGGGCTCGTCCTCCAGCACAGCGTGACCAGGCGCGGCCCGCCTCAGTGGCACCTCGCGGCCTGACACGACGCGACCCCGCGCGGCACGCCCGCGGCCCTGACCGGCCGCCGGTACCGGGCGGGAGCCGGTGCGCGCGTGCGGCCGTGTACGCGCACGTCATCGACTCCCTTCCGCATTCCTCATCCCATGGAGTGTTTCCATGATCGCGAACCGTGCCCGTCGTCTGCGTCTTCCGCTGGCCGGCGGGATCGCCGCCGGTGCCGTCGTCCTGCTGGCCGGTCCCGCCTTCGCGCACGTCAGCGTGCAGCCGGGCCAGGCCGAGAAGGGCGGCTACAGCACCGTCGCCTTCAAGGTCCCGAACGAGAAGGACAACGCCTCGACCGTGAAGCTGGAGGTCACCCTCCCCACGGACCACCCGCTGGCGTCGGTGATGCCGCAGCCGGTGCCCGGCTGGGACGTGGAGGTGACCAAGAGCAAGCTGCCGAAGCCGGTGGAGATGCACGGCGAGAAGGTCACCGAGGCGGTCAGCAAGGTCACCTGGTCCGGCGGGAAGATAGAGCTGGCACCTTCCAGCAGTTCCCGCTGTCGGTCGGGCAGTTGCCCGAGGACGCGGACCAGCTGGTCTTCAAGGCCCTCCAGACGTACTCCGACAAGGACGTGGTGCGCTGGATCGAGGAGCCGAAGGAGGGCAGCCGGAACCGGAGAACCCGGCGCCCGTGCTGAAGCTCGTCGCCCCGGCCGCCGAGGGCGCCGCCGACGGCTCCGGAGCCGCGAAGTCCTCGGCGAAGGACACCGCGTCCGCCGCGGACTCCGGTGGGGACGACAGCGACACCACCGCGCGCGTGCTCGGCGTCGTGGGCATCGTCGTGGGCGTCGTCGGCGTCGCGTTCGGCGTCCTGGCCTCCCGCCGCCGCTCGGCCTGAGCCGGCCCGCCGGTACGGGCCCGGACCCCGGCCCGTACCGGTCCCGCCGCCCGCGCGGGCGGCGGCCCTCACCGTTCCGCGCGGAGCGGCGGGCTTCCGTTCCGCGCGGAGCGGCGGGGCCTCCCGTTCCGCCCTCTTCTCACCGGAGATCACCCTCCATGCGCAACCGCACCACGATCCTGAGCGCCGCCCTCGTCAGCACCGCCGCGTTCGCCCTCACCGCCTGCGGCGGCTCCGACGGCGGCGGCGACGAGGCCGTCGCCGACGTCAAGGCGTCGCAACAGTCCAAGGGCGCCATCGTCCTGGACGAGGCCAAGCCCAAGCCGGACCTGGTCCTGACCGACACCGAGGGCGAGACGTACGACCTGCTCAAGGAGACCAAGGGACGGCCGACCCTGATGTACTTCGGCTACACCTACTGCCCCGACGTGTGCCCGCTGGTCATGAGCAACCTCGGCATCGCCGAGAAGAAGCTCCCAAGGCCGAGCGGGACAAACTGCGGGTCGTCTTCGTCACCACCGACCCCAAGCGCGACACCCCCAGCGGATGCGGAAGTGGCTGGACGCCCAGGGCGGCCAGGACTTCACCGGCGTGACCGGCGACTTCGACACGATCCAGGCCGCCGCCAAGACGCTGGGCATCTTCGTGGAGAAGCCCAAGAAGGAGAAGGACGGGAGCGTCACGGTCAACCACGGCGCCGAGGTGGTCGGCTTCTCGCCCAAGGACGACGGCGGGCACTGGATCTACACGACCGACACCACGGCCGACCAGTACGCCAAGGACCTCCCGAAGATCGTCAAGGGCAGAACCCGTGACCGGCGGGCGGCCCGCCGCCCTGGCGGCGCTCGGGCTGACCGCCGCCCTCACCCTCACCGGCTGCGGCGACGGCGGAGACGGCGACGCCAAGAGCGACGGGCCCCGGCTGTCGGTCAGCGGCGCGTACCTGCCGCGGCCGCCGATGACGGACATGGCCGCGGGCTACCTGACCGTCACCAACACCGGGGCGCGGCCGACCGGCTGACGTCGGTGACCACGCCCCTGAGTTCCGACGTCACGATGCACAGCACCGAGGGCACCCGGATGCGGCAGGTGGACTCGTTCACCGTCCCGGCCCACGGGCGGCTGAAACTCGCCAGCGGTGGCGACCATCTGATGCTGGGAAGCTGGACCACCTGCCGAAGGTCGGCGACAAGGTCACCTTCACCCTGCACTTCGCCACCTCCCGTGCCCTCGCGATCCAGGTCCCGGTCAAGCCGACGACATACCGCGCGAAGGACTGACGCCGATGCCCTCCCCACCGCCCGACTCCGTGCGCCACGCCCGCTGTCCATAGCCGCGGCGCTGGGCGCCGCCCTGTTCCTCGCGCTGCTCGGCGTGCTCGGCCCGGGTGCCGCGCCCGCGTCGGCGCACGCCGCGCTCGTCGCCACCGACCCGGCCGAGGGTCGGTGGTGGCGAGCGCCGCGGAGGTGAGACTCACCTTCTCCGAGGGGTGCTGCTCTCCGACGACTCGGTGCGCGTCCTGGACCCCGGGGCAAGCGGGTCGACACGGGCAAGCCCGCCCACGTCGGCGGCGCGGACTCCACGGCGGGCGTCGGACTGCACGCGGGCCTGCCGGACGGCACGTTCACCGTCGCCTGGAAGGCCGTGTCGGAGGACAGCCACCCGGTGGGCGGCGCCTTCACGTTCTCCATCGGCGCCCCGTCGAAGACCTCGGTCGCGGCGCCGTCGGGCACGGGCCCGGACGGCACGGTCAGCGCGCTGTACGGCATCGGCCGGTACGCCGCCTACGCCGGGTTCGCCGCGCTCGTCGGCGCCTGCGTCTTCGCCGGGCTGTGCCGTTCGTCGCGGCCGGTCGAGCGGATCGCGACGGGCGGCTGGGCGACGCTGTTCGCCGCCACGCTCGCTCTGTTGCTGCTGCGCGGCCCGTACACCAGCGGCAAGGGCGTCGGCGCGGTGCTGGACGTGGGCGATCTGGACGACGTGCTGTCGACCAGGCCGGGTGCCGCGCTGCTGTCCCGGCTGCTGCTGCTCGGCGCGGCGGCGGTCTTCCTGGCCGTCCTGTTCGGTACGTACGCCCGCTCGCGCGATCCCCGGCAGCGGCGCGATCTGGCCTTCGGGTTGGGCATCGGCGGGGTGGTCGTCGCGGTGGGCATCGCGGCGACCTGGTCGATGGCCGAGCACGCGTCGGTGGGGATCCAGTCGCGGGTCGCGATGCCGGTGGACGTGGCGCACCTGCTGGCGGTCGGGGTGTGGCTGGGCGGGCTCGGCTCGCTGCTGGTGACGCTGCGCTCCGGGGAGCCGGTGCCGCGCGCGGCGATCCAGCGCTTCTCCCGACTGGCCCTCGGGTCCGTGACGGTGCTGGCGGCCACCGGGGTGTACCAGAGCTGGCGGCAGGTCGGCACGTGGGGCGCGCTGACGGACACCGAGTACGGGCGGTGGCTGCTGGTCAAGGCGGGTCTGGTGGCCGTGGTCGTCGGCGTCGCGTACTTCTCACGCCGGTTCACCGGGCGGCTGTCGGACGCCGTGTACGAGCGGGCCGCCGAGAAGAAGGCGGCCGGAAGCAAGGGAAGGGCCGGGCGCGGGAGGCGAAGGCCGCGCAGGCCGCGCAGGCCGCCGAGAACCGGGCCAGCGGTCCGCCGTCGCCGCGAGCGCCGACGGCGACAGTGTCGGCGACGGCGACGGCGACGGCGACGGCGGTGACGGTGACGGCGGTGACGGTGACGGCGGTGACGGTGACGGCGAGGTCGGCGGTGACGGCGAGGGCGGCTCCGAGCGCGCCGCGCAGCTCGCCCGGCAGCGGGCGGCGGTCGCGAAGGCCGACGTCAAACGGCGGCGCGAGGCCGACCCGGAGCGCTCAGCCCTGCGCCGCTCGGTGCTCGCCGAGACGGCCGTGGCGGTCGTGGTGCTCGTGGTGGCGACGGTGCTCAGCGGTACGCAGCCGGGCCGGGCCGAGACCGAGCAGGCCGCCGCCGCGTCGGGGCCGCGCGCACCCGCGGCCGGTGGACCTCTCCATCCCGTACGACACCGGCAACAAGGCCGGGCGGGGCACCGTCGCGCTCACCGTCGACCCGGCCGGGACCGGCGACAACGCCGTGCACGTCTTCGTCACCGACCGGGCCGGGCGGCCCGTGGACGTGGCGGAGCTGAAGATGTCCTTCACCCTCCAGGCGAAGAAGCTCGGGCCGCTGCCCGCGAAGCTCGAACACATCGCGACGGGACACTGGAGCGCGGACGGCGTCCAGTTCCCCATGGCGGGAGAGTGGACCCTGTCCATGACCGTACGGACCTCCGACATCGACCAGGTGACGGAGACCAGGACCGTGAAGATCAGTTGATGAAGCAGCACGACACTCCTTCTCCTTCCGCTGCCGCCTCCGGGGACCGGCCGCCGTCGTTCTCGCGGCGCAGGCTGCTGGGCACCGCCGGGCCGCGGGCGCGGCCGGGCTCGTGGTGGGCGGCGGCGCGGGCGCGTACGGCGCGGACGCGGTGCGCGGAGCCCACGGCGCTCGCCGCCGTGGGCTCGGCCACCGTGCCCTTCCACGGCGCCCACCAGGCTGGGATCGTCACCCCGGCCCAGGCCACCGGCCACCTCGTCGCGTTCGACCTGGCGCCCGGCGCGGACCGCGAGGCCGCGGCGGCGCTGCTGCGCCGCTGGACGCGGACCGCGGAACGGCTAACCGAGGGCGGACGACCGACGACGACACCGGCATCGCGCTCGACGCGGGCCCCTCGTCCCTGACCGTGACCTTCGGCTTCGGCCGCACCTTCTTCGCCAGGACCGGGCTCGACGCGCGGCGCCCGAGGCGCTCGCCCGCTGCCCGACTTCACCTCCGACGCGCTCGACAAGAAGCGCGGCGACGGCGACCTGTGGGTCCAGATCGGCGCGGACGACGCCCTCGTGGCGTTCCACGCGCTGCGCGCGCTCCAGCGCGAGGCCGCGGACACCGCCCGGCTGCGCTGGCAGATGAACGGCTTCAACCGCGGCCGGGGCGCCACGGCGGGGCCGATGACGACCCGCAACCTCATGGGGCAGGTCGACGGCACCAACAACCCAAGCCGTCGGACGCCGACTTCGCCGAGCGGGTCTTCGTGCCCGCGGACGGCGGCTGGATGGCGGGCGGCTCGTACGCGGTCGTCCGGCGCGTCCGGATGCTGCTCGACTCCTGGGACCACCTCTCGCGCGAGCGCCAGGAGGAGGTCATAGGGCGCCGCAAGTCCGACGGGGCACCGCTGTCGGGCGGCACCGAGACCACGCCGGTCGACCTGACGAAGATCACCTCGGAGGGTTCGCTCGCCATCCGGGGCGACGCGCACATCCGGGTCGCCGCCCCGAGTCCAACCAGGGCGCGGCCATGCTGCGCCGCTCCTTCTCGTACCACGACGGCTACCGCGACGACGGCGCCCCGGACGCGGGCCTGCTGTTCGTCGCCTGGCAGGCCGACCCGATGAAGGGTTCGTGCCGGTGCAGCGCAAGCTCGACAGCGGCGACGGCCTGTCGCGCTTCATCCGGCACGAGGCGAGCGCGCTGTTCGCCGTGCCGGGCGGGTGCGCGCCGGGCGAGTACGTGGGCCAGCGCCTCCTGGAGTCCTGACCGGCGGTCCTGCCCGCGAGTTCTGCCCGCGAGTTCTGCCCCGTACGGGGCAGGCGGAGCACGGGGGCGGGAGCACCGGGGGCGGCCCTACGGGTGCGGGCGGCAGCACGGGTGCGGGCGGCCGGTGACGGCGGTGGCGGCCGGGGCTGGGTATCGTGGCGCTTCCGTCCGAACCCAGGGAGACTTTCGTGATGTCGGCCAGCCGCTACGCGTATCTCGGGCCCGAGGGCACCTTCACCGAGGCAGCCCTGCGCACCATGCCGGAGGCCGCCACGCGCGAGCTGGTCCCGATGGTGTCCGTCCCGGCGACGCTGGACGCCGTACGGACGGGGCAGCGGCGGCCGCGCTGGTGCCGATCGAGAACTCCGTGGAGGGCGGTGTCACCGCGACCCTCGACGAACTGGCGACCGGCGAACCGCTGATGATCTACCGCGAGGTGCTGCTGCCGATCGCGTTCGCGCTGCTGGTCCGTCCCGGCACCCAGCTGGCGGACGTGAAGACGGTGACCGGGCACCCGGCGGCGCAGCCGCAGGTCCGGGGTGGCTGGCGGCGAACCTGCCGGACGCCCAGTGGGAGTCGTCCGCCTCGAACGCGGACGGCGCGCGGCAGGTGCAGGAGGGCCGGTACGACGCGGCGTTCGCGGGCGAGTTCGCGGCACCGACGTACGGCCTCGAACCGCTGGTCACCGACATCCACGACGCGCAGAACGCGGTGACCCGCTTCGTGCTCGTCGGCCGCCCGGCGCGGCCCGCCGCCCGGACCGGCGCGGACAAGACGTCCGTGGTGCTGTGGCTCGGCGACGACCACCCGGGGCGCTGCTGGAGCTGCTCCAGGAGTTCGCGGCGCGCGGGGTCAACATGATGCGGATCGAGTCGCGTCCGACGGGCAGGGCATGGGCCGCTACTGCTTCTCCGTGGACTGCGAGGGCCATATCGCGGACCGCCGGGTGGGATCGGCGCTGATGGGGCTGAAGCGGATCTGCCCGAAGGTGCGGTTCCTGGGGTCCTACCCGGGCGGGCGTGACGCCCGAAGACCTGGGGCCGCTGCGGCACGGCACCTCGGACGAGGAGTTCGTGGCGGCGGCCGACTGGCTGGCGCGCTGCCAGGACGGGCGGGCGTAGGGCGCTCAGGAGGGGCGGGCGTAGGGCCTCGGGAAGGGCGCGCGGGGCCTGCCTCGGATCGGGCCGCGCGGAGAGCCGCCAGGACCGGCGGCATGGGCTGTCGGGACCGGCGGGCGTGGGGCGTCGGGACGGGCGGGCATGGGCTGTCGGGACGGGCGGGCGCGGGCCGTCGGGACGGGCGGGCCAGGTGGTGGGCGCGCTCACCGACGGTCGTCTTCCTGCCGGTTTTCCACTGTCCACAGAGTTATCCACAGGCCCGGTTCTCGACCTGGGGATAAGTCGACACGAGATTCGGACAGAGTCGACAAATGACCTCAGTCACCTCATTGGCATCCACAGCCGCCCACGCCGCCCTCCGTCAGCACAATTCCCCGGGCAACCCGTTAGGGCCGACTATTCCCACACGAAAGGGTGTGTGAAGGGGTTTGAGAGGGAATCCATCGCCCAGCTCGCGAGGGGTCAATGAACCGTGCTCGGCATCCACAGTTCCTGCACACAGGCTGTGGATAACCCGGAGGAAATCCCCGGCCTGTGGACAACGGGGCGTCAACTCGCCCACACGCAGGGGAATCGGTCAGATTGCGCGACATTCCTGCCTCTTTCGGGGATCTCCCGAACCGTCGTTGACGGAAAAACCTGCACAATTCCAAACCGACCCAAAAGGGACAAAAGACTAGGTAACGGAAAATCGCTTCGAGGGCCGCGATGTCCCACCGGTAACCTGGAGCCGTGATTGACCTTCGCCTGATCCGTGAGGACCCCGACCGTGTGCGCGCGTCGCAGCGCGCCGTGGAGAGGACGTCGACGTCGTCGACGATCTGCTCTCCGCCGACGAGCGGCGCCGGTCCGCGGGCCGCCGCTTCGACGAGCTGCGCGCCGAGCAGAAGTCGCTCGGCAAGCTCATCCCCAAGGCGAGCGGCGAGGAGAAGTCCGACCTGCTGAAGCGCGCGGGCGAGCTGTCCGCCGCGGTCAAGGCCGCCGACGCCGAGCAGGACGAGGCGGACGAGGAGACCCAGCGGCTGCTGCGCCGCCTCGGCAACCTGATCCACCCGGACGTGCCGATCGGCGGCGAGGACGACTTCGTCGTCAAGGAGACGGTGGGCACCCGCGCGACTTCGACGCCGAGGGCTTCGCCCCAAGGACCACCTGGAGCTGGGCGAGCTGCTCGGCGCGATCGACACCGAGCGCGGCGCCAAGGTCTCCGGCTCGCGCTTCTACTACCTGACCGGCGTCGGCGCGCTGCTGGAGTTCGCCCTGGTCAACGCGGCGATGGCGCAGGCGGCCCAGGCCGGGTTCATCCCCATGATCACCCCGGCCCTGGTCAAGCCGAAGGCCATGGACGGCACCGGCTTCCTCGGCCAGGCCGAGTCGGACGTCTACCACCTCGGCGAGCCCGGCAAGGACGAGCTGTTCCTGGTCGGCACCTCCGAGGTGCCGCTCGCCGGGTACCACATGGACGAGATCCTGGACGGGAGCGAGCTGCCGCGGCGGTACGCGGGGTTCTCCTCGTGCTTCCGGCGCGAGGCCGGGTCGTACGGCAGGACACCCGCGGCATCTTCCGGGTGCACCAGTTCGACAAGGTCGAGATGTTCGTCTACACCACCCCGGAGGAGGCCGAGGCCGAGCACGAGCGGCTGCTGGAGTGGGAGAAGCAGTGGCTGACCTCGCTGGAGCTGCCGTTCCGGGTGGTCGAGCTGGCGTCGGGTGACCTGGGCGCGTCGGCCTCGCGGAAGTTCGACTGCGAGGCGTGGGTGCCCACGCAGGGCAAGTACCGCGAGCTGACGTCCACGTCGAACACGACCGAGTTCCAGTCGCGGCGGTTGTCGATCCGGGTCCGCGAGGGCAAGCACGTACGGCCGCTGGCCACGCTGAACGGCACGCTGTGCGCGGTCACCCGCACCATCGTCGCGATCCTGGAGAACCACCAGCGGGCCGACGGCTCGGTGCGCGTCCCCGAGATTCTGCGGCCCTACCTCGGCGGGCGCGAGGTCCTGGAGCCGGTCCGCAAGGTCGGCGCATGAGCGCGGAGGCCGCCGCTTCGTCGTTCCGGCTCATCGCCACCGACCTCGACGGCACGCTGCTGCGCTCGGACCACACGGTCTCGCGGCGCACCCGCGACGCGCTGGCGAGCGCCGTGGCGACGGGCGCCGCGCACATCGTGGTCACGGGCCGTACGGTGCCGGTGGCCATGCGGATACTGGACGACCTCGACTACCAGGGCCTCGCGGTGTGCGGGCAGGGCGGCCAGCTCTACCACGCGGGCGAACGGCGGCTGCTGACCTCCGTCACGCTGGACCGGCAGGTCGCCCAGCTGGCGCTGGCGAAGATCGAGGCGGAGACGGGCCCCATCTTCATGGCCGCCGCCAGGGACGGGCTCGACGGCTCGGTGATGTTCGGTCCCGGCTACGAGCTGGGGTTCGACGAGGTGCCGGTCGCCCGGTTCGAGGACCCGGCCGAGGTGTGGACCGCGCCGATCAGCAAGCTCTACATCCAGCACCGGACGCTCGGCGACGACGCGCTCGCCGACGCCGCGAGGACGGCGGCCGGGGTCTGGTGAACGTGATGGTGGCGGGCCAGGGCCTGGTCGAGCTGCTGCCGCTGGGACTCACCAAGGCCACCGGCCTCTCGCTCGCGGCCCGCAGGCTGGGGCTGACCGCCACGGAGACGATCGCCTTCGGCGACATGCCCAACGACGTGGCGATGTTCGGCTGGGCGGCACACGGCGTGGCGATGGCCAACGCCCACCCGGAGCTGCGGGCGGTGGCCGACGAGATCACCGCGTCGAACGAGGAGGACGGCATCGCGCTCGTCCTGGAACGGCTCTATGGCTGACGCCCACGCGGCGGCGCGTGGCGCCTCCGTGTGGCCCGCTGTGCCCCGGGTGCGAACGCGCCCGGGGCACAGTGCGTTCCGCCTCAGCGGCACAGGTGCGTTCCGCCTCAGCCGAGCGCCTTGACCGCCTGGTAGTACGTCCACGCGGTGCCGTCGCACGCGGTCTTCGTGGCGCCGCTGTAGCCGCCGCAGACCCGCTTGAGGTCCTCGTACAGCGCGCTGTCCAGCCGCGGCTTGTTGGCGTCGAACGACCCGGCCGCCTTGTAGTTGCGGTAGCCGAAGTCGTGGCGGGCGCAGGCGGTCTTGAAGGGAAGCCGAGGGGTTGTCCGGCGACTTGCTGCAATAGTCCGTCGACCAGTCGAACCCGTACGAGGCCCAGGCGGCCTGGTTGCCTCGGGCGGCCAACCAGGAGTTGTAGCTGGCGGCGCTGGTCTGGGTCCAGCCGGAGAGCACCTGCGGCTTGTCCGCCGGGGCGGCCTGGGCGGGGCCGCCGACCAGGGTGAGGGTGGCGACCGCGGTGACGGCGGTGGTGGCGATGCTCGTGGCGAGCCGACGCATTCGGTTCCTCCGTTTTCAGGCAGCCGTCAGCGACGGCTGCTGGAAGGGTGCGGAGCGGGAACGAGGTGAAGCCCGTTCAGGCTTCGGCAGGTCCCTGACAAACGTCAAGCTCCACGCACACCACGGCATGAACAGGACATGAAAGCGGCCCCAGCCGCCGCCTCAGCCGCCGGTGCGGCGTCCTCGCTGCGGCCCGTACGTGCCACCGGGCGGCCCGTACGAACCCCGGACGGCCCGTACGAACCCCGGGCAGCGCGCCGGGGCCCTTGATCTGCCGGATCACCGGGGAGGTCTCCAGCCGCCGCACGGACGGCAGCGCGGCGACCCGGGTGGTGATGTAGGTGTACAGCGCCGCCACGTCCTTGCAGACCACGCTGGCCAGGAGGTTGCTCGGGCCCGTGGTCGCCCCGGCGAAGGCCACCTCCGGGTGCTCGGCCAGCGCCCGCCCGGTGGCCTCCAGGTCAACCGGCGGCACGGAGGCCCAGAGCATGGCGGCCACCCGAGCCCGAACAACCGGCGGTTGTACTCGACGTCGAAGTAGAGCGTGCCCTCCGCGCGCAGCTCGGCCATCCTGCGGCGGACCGTCGACTGCGACCAGCCGGTGGCGGACGCCAGCTCCGCGAGCCCGGCCCGCCCGTCCCGGGCGAGCACCGCCAGCAACTGCCGGTCGGCGTCGGTCAGGGTCGCCACGGCCGAGCCGGGCGGGCGCCAACACCGCCAGCCGCGCGGCCTGTTCGGCGGTGAGCGCGCCGGACTTGTTGGCCAGGCCCAGCGGGCCGCCGAAGAACTCGTGCAGTTGGAGATGGGCGACGACCCCACCACCCGTGGTGTGTGCGGCAGTTGGCGCAGCAGGAGCGAGTCGCTGGCCTGGCCGTCCGTGGATTCCGCGCGCATCATCGCGGCGATCTCGGTGCCGCCGGAGAGCAGGTTCACCCACGCGGTGTCGGGGCGGCGTGCCAGCGCCTCGGCCACCGGCAGGGCGGCGTCGGGCGCGCACTGCACGCGCATCATCCAGCGGACCTCGCCGAGCGCGGCCGGGTCGCTGAGTCCGAGCACGCGCATCTCCCTGCCGTCCGCAGCCGGGTGTAGCGGCGGGCCACGGTCTGGTCCGAGACGCCGAGCACCTCGGCGATCCGGCTGAACGGGCGCGTCCGTCGAGCTGGAGCGCGTGGACGAGCTGCCGGTCCAGCTCATCGAACGTGTCGGTTTTCACCGTATGACCGTACTCAGCGTCGGATATGGCCGCCCGGCGAGGCGTGGCTGGAGGCTGGGGGCGGCCGAGGTGACGGTTGCGCCATGGGGCGCGGCGTCCGGCCGGGCCCCACCTGTGTGATCTCGGAGTTCCCATGCGAAGCAGATGGTGGCCACTGCACGCCATCAACCTCGGCAACTTCATGTTGCTGATCGACGTGACGATCGTGAACACCGCGCTGCCCAAGATCGCGGACGGTCTCGACGCCTCCTTCACCTCCCTCCAGTGGGTGATGGACATCTACGCGCTGGCCCTCGCCGCCCTGCTGATGGCGGCGGGCGCGGCGGCCGACGTCTACGGGCGCCGCAAGCTGTACCTGTTCGGCCTCGGTGTCTTCGCCGTCTCCTCCTCGCCTGCGGGCTCGCGCCGAACGAGGAGCTGCTCATCGTGGCCCGCGCCGTGCAGGGCTGGGCGGCGCCGCGATGTTCGCCACCAACACCCCGCTGCTGATGGCGACCTACAGCGGACGCGACCGCGCGGTCGCGTTCGGCGTGTGGGCGGTACGAGCGGCGCGGCGGCGGCCATCGGCCCGGTGCTGGGCGGGCTGCTCACCGAGTACGTCGACTGGCGCGCGATCTTCCTCGTCAACCTGCCGCTGACCGCCATAGCCGTGTGGCTCACCGTCCGCACGATCGGGGAGTCGCGCGGGCGCCGGGAGCGCGCGTGGACTGGCCGGGCGCCGCCCTGTTCACGCTCTGCGCGGGCGCGTTGACCTACGGGCTGATGCGCGGCGGCGAGGAGAGCTGGTCGGACCCGCGCGCGCTGGCCGCGCTCATCGCGGCACCGGTCGCCCTGCTCGCGTTCGTCCTGGTGGAGCGCGGGGCGCACCGGCCGCTGCTGGACCTGCGGCTGCTGCGCCGCCCGTCGTTCGCGGTGCTGATGCTGGCGGCCCTGCTGATCCAGGCCGTGGCCTTCCCGTATCTGACGTACGCGGGCTGTGGCTCCAGTCGGTGCTGGGCATGAGCCCGGTCCAGGCCGGTCTGGCGGTGACCCCGCTGGCCGGTGTCGCACTGCTCCTCGGGGCGCGGGCGCCAAGCTCCAGGAGCGGCTGGCGCCCGGGTTCTGATCGGTGGCGGTCTGCTGCTGGTCGGGGCGGGCGCGCTGGTCAACTCCTTCGCCGTGGACGCGGGTTCGGACTGGACCGCGCTCGTTCCCGGCTGGTGCTGGCCGGATTCGGCATCGGGGTGGCCCTGCCCGTGTTGGTGGCCGCCGCGCTCGGCTCCGCGCCGCCGGAGCGGTCCGGGATGGCCAGCGGTGCCGTGAACACCTTCCGGCAGCTCGGCTTCGCGTTCGGCATCGCGGTCCTAGGCACGGTCTTCTCCGCCCGCGTACACGATGTGGTGGCCGGAAGCGGCCAGGTCCCCGCCGGTCGCGTCGACGGCGCCGCGGACGCGATCAGCGGCGGGCACGCCGACGCGGTGGTGCGCGCCGAGCCGCGCGCCTCGGGTCTGGTGCACGAGGCGTTCGCCTCGGGTCTGGACCGGATCTGCCTGGTGGCGGGGTCGCCGGAGTGCTGGCCGGGCTGCTGGTACTCGCCGTCGTACGCGGCCGACCGGCAGGGCACGAGCCATCGGCGGGACACGGGCCGCGGCACACGGGTGCGTCGGCGACGGCCCAGGAAGCGCCCGCATCCCAGGGAGCCCCCGCGTCCCAGGGAGCCCCGCGTCCCAGGAAGCGCCCGCGTCTCAGGGAGCCCCGTGTCGCAGGGCGGCGGCTCCCATGGTCCGTCGGACCCAAGCCAGGAGGGGTGCCCGCGTAAGCCGCTCCTGCGGTGGCCGGGGACGGGGCACGGCCGGGCGAGGGGCGGTGCGGGGAGGAACTGCCGGGTGGGGCGGCCCCGGGAGGGCGGTCGGGTGGGGCCGTGCTCGCCCGGGGCGCCTCTACGTACGGGCATCGCGCCGGACCCACCGGCGTGCGGCGTCGGTCGAGGACGGGCCAGCGGGCGCGGGAGGCGCACGGGCTCGGCCGGGCCACACGGCCCGGAACCTGGCTGGCTCGGCTGATGTCCCTGCCGATGAGGTTGTCGGTGGTTTCGTCGGTGCGTCCTTCGCTGATGTTCCTGCCGATGTTCCTGCTGTGCACCTTGCCCCCTGTCGGCGTCCGGCCCTGCCTGCGGTCTGGTCCGTGCGCGGACCGACCTCTGAACGGCCTGGGTCTCTGCCCGGTCCGGTCTCCGTACGACCCGGTCTGCGTGCGGCACGACCCGGTCTCCGTGCCGCTGATCTCAGTCTGCTCGGCGGCAGGCACCGTCGTCGTCCGGCAAAGGTCTCGGCACTGGCAACCGAAGTCGCAGATCCGCAGCCGTCGGCACGACCTTGGTCGCAGGCCGTCTGCCTTGCGCGGGCACGGGCACGAACACGGGCGTGGGTGCGGGCACAGGCACGGGCGCGGCCACAGGCACGGAAGCGAATGGCCCACGTCGCGGCGGCGCCCGGCGACAGGGCTGTACCCGGCGACAGGGCGGTACTCGAAGACGGCAGGCGCCCGAAGCCACGGAAGCCACGTCGGCGCCCGGAAAGGCACGTTGGGCATCCGCACGCGGGTCGGCACCCGGAGGCGGCGTACGGTCCGGAGCCGTACGGGGCGCCGCCGGGTTGCCGCCCTGGGATCCCGCACCGATGGTCGTGGGCCACGCACACCCAAGTCAATCCTCGGGTTTTCTTCCAAACCCCAGCTATAGCTTGGGTTGATGACCCTCGACGACCTCCGCGCCTTCACCGCCGTCTGCGACTCAGGCAGTCTCAGCGCGGTCGCGCGCGAGTTGGGCTGCACCCAGTCGGCGGTGAGTCAGCGGGTCAAACGGCTGGAACGCCAGCTCGGGCTCGCCCTGTTGGAGCGCCAGTCGCGGGCGTCGCGCCCACCCAGGCGGGCCGCGTCCTGCACCGAGCGGCGGTCGACGGGCTCGGCGGCCTCGACCAGGCGCTACGGGTGCTGCGCGACATGCGGGCGGGCGGCGGGGACGGTGCGGGTCACCACCGGGGCCACCACGGTCCGGCACTTCATGGCCCGTTCGGTGGTGGCGTTCCGCAATCGGCACCCTGAGGTGAGCCTCGAATTCCAGACCGAGAACTCCAGCCGCAGCTGCCTCGAAGCCCTCGTCTCCGGCTCCACCGACCTCGCCTGGATCACCATCCGGCCTCCGGTTCGCGGCGTCGAGCAGCGTCCCGTGATCACGCTCCCCTGGGTGCTGGCCGTACACGCCGACGACCCGCTCGCCGAGCGCGACACGATCGACCCCGCCGAGCTGGCCGGGATACGCCATATCCGGCTCCCGGAGAACTCCTTCTCCCGGCTCCGCCTCGACGAGCACCTCGCCAGCCGGGGACCGTACCCGTCTCCACCACCAGCGTCGCCGACTGGGACACCGCGATCCTGCTCGCCGAACTCGGCCTCGGCCACGCGGTGGTCCCGGCCCTCCCGGCTGGCACGATCCCGGCCGCCTGGGTGTGCGCATGATCCCGATCCCTGGCTGCCGCCGCTGGCCGCCGGGTGGGCCGTTCGGCAGTGGGCCACGCTCAGCCCCGCGTCGCTGGAGTTCGCGGAGACCGTCGTGTCGGACCTGGGGTGTGAGCGGGTGCGCGCACCGGACGCGTCGTTCGCCGCGCGACGACCAACCCTGCCGCCGGGCCGCGACGCTGCCGCCGGGCCGCGACGCCCTTAAGGCGTCCGCGACCGGTCGGCGTGAGCGGTGTGAGCGTGCCCTCGGCCCGTATTGCCCTTCATGCGGGAGAGTTCACGTGTGGGGCGGGAGATCTCGGAGAATCAGGAGCGTTGAGCGGTACGAGCGGGGTAACGTCCGCAGCGCTCGACAAACCCGAGGAGCACCCTTCATGACGCGCATCGCCGTCCCCGAGCAACTCGCCGCCCACTACGCGCAGTTCGGTGACGACTCCGGCCAGGCGTGGATCGCCGCGCTCCCCGACCTGGCGGCCGGGTTCCTCGACCGGTGGGAGCTGGCCCCGACGGCGAACCGGCTCACGGCATGGCCGCGCTCGTGGTGCCCGTACGCCGCGCGGACGGCACTCCGGCGGCGCTCAAGCTCCAGCAGATCACCGACGAGAGCGCCGGTGAGCCCTCGCGCTGCGCGCGTGGGCGGGCGAGGGCACCGTACGGCTGCTGGCGGACGACCCGCCTCCGGCACGATGCTGCTGGAGCGCCCGCCGCGCGCCGCACCTCGCCTCCGTGCCCGACGTGCACGCCGCCCTGCTCACGCTCGCCTCGCTGCTGGCCCGCCTCGTCGCGGTCCCGGCCCCGGACGGACTGCGCACCCTCGCCGACGTCGCGGACGGGATGCTCAAGCGCGTACCCGACGCGCTGCCCGCGCTCCCGAGGGCGACCGCCCCTGGGCGGAGCGGTGCGCGGCGGCGGTGCGGGAGGTGCGCGACGAGCCGGGCGACCGGCTCCTCCACTGGGATCTGCACTACGAGAACGTCCTCGCGTCCCTCCCCGGCGCGGGCCGCGAGCCCTGGCTCGCCATCGACCCAGCCGCTGGCGGGCGACCCCGGCTTCGAGCTGCTGCCCGCCCTGCACAACCGCTGGGACGCGGCCGTCGCCACCGGCGACGTCCCGCGCGCCGTCCGACGCCGCTTCGACCTGATGACCGAGGTTGTCGGCCTGGACCGGCCCGCGCGGCGCGCTGGACGCTGGGGCGCGTGCTCCAGAACACCCTGTGGAACGCCGAGGCGCCGGCGCCTGCGCGCAGCCCGTCCAGAACGCCATCGCGGAGGCGCTGCTGCCCCGGTTGGAGGGCTGACCGGCCGACGTGGTGGTGGTCGGCCCGGCCCTCACCGCGGCCGGCCCTCACTCCTCCCGGAGATCGTCAGGGCCCGCAGGCGGCGGGCCGCGTACCAGGTGGCGGCGATCGTGACGACGACCAGCAGGATGACGCCGGTGGCGAGGCCGACGTCGGAGGAGATCGTTCCCGCGTCGGCGATCTTCTCGCCGACCGCGAGCGCCCACTGCTGGACGCTGAGGGTGCGGGCGCCGGAGACCAGGTTGCCGAAGAGGCTCTCCCAGACCAGCGCGTAGACCAGGCCCGCGATGACCGCGTGGCGGGTGATCGTGCCCAGCATCAGGAAGATCGCGCTGTAGGCGACGGACGCCACGGCGGCGGCCACCGCGTACGCGATCGCCATGTTGTGGCCGTTGCCGCCCAGGACGTAGCCCGCGAGCAGCGTGGGCACGGCGGAGAAGGCGATGGTGACGCCGATCGCCACGATCAGCTTGGTGATGATGACCGAGGACCGCTTCACGGGCTTGGCCAGCAGGTACACCACCGAGCCGTCGTCGATCTCCGGCCCGATCGCGCCCGTACCGGCGATCACGCCGACCAGCGGGACCATCGTGGCGAGCCCGAAGCCGCCGAGGATGTCGTCGGTGGTCGAGTCGTCCGCGCCGGTCAGGGCGCGGATGGCGACGGAGAGGACCAGCAGCAGTCCGGGCAGGATGCACAGCATCAGCGCGCGGCGGCGGCCGAGCAGGGCTCGGTAGGTCAGCCGGGCGACGGTCGGGTGGTACAGCGCCGACGACGGCGCGGCGGTGGCCGACGGGTTCGGTGTCGTGGACATCGTGGACATCACCGGGCTCCTTTCAGGCCGCGACAAGGTAGGAGAAGACGCTCTCCAGGGACTCGTCGGAGGGCGAGACCGTGAGGAGCCGGATGCCGTGATCGCGGGCGACGCGCGGCAGCAGTGTGGTGAAGCGTCCGAAGTCGGCCGCCTGGATGTGCAGTCCGGCCTCCCGCTCGGAGGTGTTGACCTCGATGCCCGTGGTCGACGGGTCCGCTATGAGGGCCGCGGCGAGCGCGCGGTCGTCGCTGGAGCGGACGACGTAGCGGTGCGGGCGGTCCGTCATCAGGCGGCGGATCTTGCGGAAGTCACCGGACGCGGCGTGCCGCCCGGCGACGATCACCTCGATGTGCGAGGCGAGTTGCTCGACCTCCTCCAGGATGTGCGAGGAGAACAGGACGGTGCGGCCCTCGTCGCCCATCCGCCGCAGCAGTTCCATCAACTGCATGCGCTGGCGCGGGTCCATGCCGTTGAACGGCTCGTCGAGCAGCAGCACGCTCGGCTCGTGGACCAGGGCGGACGCCATCTTCACGCGCTGCCGCATGCCCTTGCTGTACGTGGAGATCTTGCGCGACCCCGCGTGGTCCATCTCGACCGTGTCCAGCGCCTTGCGCGCGGCGGCGCGCGGGTCGGGCAGGCCGTGCAGTTCGGCGTTGGCGATGACGAACTCGCGCCCGGTGAGGAAGTCGTACATCGCCTCGCGCTCGGGGACGATGCCGATGTGCCGGTACGCCTGCTCGTTGCGCCAGATCGGCGCGCCGTCGAGGGTGACGGTCCCGGTGGAGGGCGGCAGGAACCCGGCCATCATGTTGATGAGGGTGGACTTGCCCGCGCCGTTGGGACCGAGCAGCCCGGTCACCCCGGGGCCCAGGGTGACGGTGATGTCGTTGACGGCGACGACGTTCCCGAACCAGCGGGAGACCTTGTCGATGGCGATGGTGGTCATGGGTTACAGCCCGACCTTCCGGTAGCGGCGCAGCAGCAGGCCGAACGAGCCCGCGACCAGGGCGAACAGGACGACGAGGTAGGCGACTCCGACGCCCGCGCCCGGCCCGTACTCACCGGGGAAGGCGGAGGTCGCGCCGAGGAACGCCGTCTGGACGCCGTCGATGATCGTGATCGGCGAGAAGAGGCCGAGCCAGCTGACGGCGTCCGTGTTGTCCTGGCCGTAGGCGGCGCCCTGGACGGCGCTGACCGCGCCGTAGGAGATGGTCAGCACGGCGATGACGGCCGCGACGCCGAAGCCGCGGCGCGGGGTGAGCGCGGCGATGACCAGGCCGATGCCCGCGAAGAGGAGCGAGAGGAGTGCCACGGAGATCAGTCCTGAGCGAAACCCTTGGTCTGGTCGACGAAGTCGAGTTTGGCGAGCAACGCGCCCACATAAAGGATGACGACGGGCGTCGCCGTCAGCATGAAGAGCGCGGACGCCATGGCGGCGAACTTGGCCGCCACGTAGTCCACCGTCTCGATGGGGCGGGAGAAGTACAGCGGGATCGTCTTGAAGCGCAGGTCGCGGGAGACGGACTGCGGGGCCTGGGCGGCGACGAAGAGACCGATGACCGCCTGGAGGAAGATCGCGTACCGCGTGTACTCCAGGGGCAGTTTGTCGGCCTTGGTCGCCACGGCGACCGCGACGATGATCGCGGCGGGCACGCACATCACCGCGAGCAGCAGCATCGGCAGCACCTTGGACTTCCCGGAGCGGCCGAGTCCGTAGGCGCCGCGCAGGCTCTGCGAGAACAGGGAGCGGCGGGCGTACGCACGGCCGAGGCGGGGCCCTCGTAGTGGCGGTAGCCGATGTTGTGGATGACGTTGACGTCAGGCTGCGTCATGGCCCACCGCCTCCTTCTTGCTCTCGTCCCGGTTTCCGCCCTGGTTCTCGTCCTGGTCCCCGGCCCGGGTCTCGTCCTCGTCGTCGCGGAAGATCTCGGCGATGCGGTGGCGGCTCTGCTCCATGCGCACCAGGCCGACGCCGAGTTCGGCGACGGTGTCGCGCACCGTGTCGTACGTACGGTCGCCGTCGATGCCGACCGTGAGCAGCCTGCCGTCCGTGCGGACGGTGAGCCCGGCGGCGGTCAGCCGGGTCAGCAACTCCTGCTCGGCGTCGGTCACTTCCACCACCAGGAGGCCGTGGCCTGGGTGAAGTCGCTGGTGGAGCTGGACCGCAGCAGCTTGCCGCCGTCGATGACGACGACGTGGTCGCAGGTGCGTTCCAACTCGCCGAGGAGGTGCGAGGTGACCAGCACCGAGATGCCGAAGTCGGCGTGCACGCGGCGGATCAGGCCGAGCATCTCGTCGCGGCCGACCGGGTCGAGCCCGTTGGTCGGCTCGTCCAGGAGGACCAGCCGCGGGTCGTGGACGAGCGCCTGCGCGAGCTTGACGCGCTGCTTCATGCCGGTCGAGTAGCCGCCCATGGGGCGGTAGCGCTCCTCGTAGAGGCCGACATGGCGCAGCGTGTCCGCGGTGCGCTCACGGGCCGCGGTGGGCGGCAGCCCGGACATGCGCGCCATGTGGACGACGAACTCCGTCGCCGACACGTCGGGCGGCAGGCAGTCGTGCTCGGGCATGTAGCCGACGCGCTCGCGGATGGCCGCGCCCTCGGTCGCGACGTCGAGGCCGAGCACGGCGGCCCGCCCTCGCTGGCCGGGGAGAGGCCGAGAAGGATCTTGATCAGTGTGGACTTGCCGGCACCGTTGGCACCCACCAGGCCGGTCACGCCGGGGTGATGTCCACGGTGAGCCGGTCCAGAGCGGTCACCCGCGGGTACCGCTTGCTCAGGCTTTCGGTGGCGATCACATTCACACCGTCGACGGTAGTGGTGTGCGCCACACCTCACGTCAGACCAGGCTCTTGGATTCCCGTCGTCCTGCGGGCTGACGAGCCCGTAGGGGTAAGTCCTTCTTCAGAGGGGTTACCGCCGGTATCCACAGGGTTGGCGAACCCCTTGACTCGGCCGCCGGAGATTGTCACATTCGTCAGTGTCCGGCCCCGGCCTGTGGACGGTGCGGTCCCACCTCGGCTTCCACGGCACCGGCGCGGCCTGCGGGAGATCCTGGTCGTCACCGACTCCCGGGATCCCGAGCAAGGCGCCTTCTGGCTCGACGACGACCCACCGCACGTACCCGGCACGTACCGGACCGGCACGAGGAGTGGATGTGAAGTGACGGAGAAAACCACGGAAGCCGGGCTGCGCCGGGTCCGCAGCGGTGACGTGGAGCTGAGCGTCGCCGAGTTGGGCGCCCCTCCCGGCCGACCGTCGTGCTGGTGCACGGCTACCCCGACAGCAAGGAGGTGTGGTCCCGGGTCGCACCGCTCCTGGCCGACCGGTTCCACGTCGTGACGTACGACGTACGCGGCTGCGGCCGGTCCACCGCCCGCGTCCGCTGCGCGGCGGCTTCACCCTGGAGAAGCTGACCGAGGACTTCACCGCCGTGATCGACGCGGTGAGCCCGGACCGCCCGGTCCATCTCGTCGGGCACGACTGGGGTCGGTCCAGTCGTGGGAGTTCGTCACCGTCCCCGCACCGAGGGCCGCATCGCCTCCTTCACCTCCATGTCCGGCCCCTCCCTCGACCACTTCGGCCACTGGATCGCCCAGCGCGTCCGGCGTCCCACCCGCGCCGCGCCGCCCAGGTCCTCGGCCAGGGCCTGCGCTCCTGGTACGTGTACGCGCTGCACACCCCGTCGTCCCGGAGGCTCTGTGGCGCGGCCCGCTGGGCAGGCAGTGGCCGAAGCTCGTCGCCCGCGCGGAGAAGGTCCCGGGCAAGCGGGACGGCACGGGGTTCTGGGACGGCTACCCCGCCGAGTCGCTGCCCGGGACGCCGCCCACGGCGCCTGGCTCTACCGCGACAACGTACGGCGGAGGTTCCGCGCGCCACGCCCCGACGCGTACGCGCACGCCCCCGTGCAGCTGATCACCCCACCGACGACCCGTACCTGTCACAGCGGCTCTATGACGACCTCGACCAGTGGGCCCCGGCCTGGTCCGCCGCACCCTGCGTGGGAGCCACTGGCTCCCACGCACCCGGCCCGACCAACTGGCCGCCTGGATCGGAGAGTTCGTCGACTCCGTCGAGGAGGGCGACCCGGCCCGCGAGGCGGTGCCCAAGGGGCCGTACGGCGAACGGTTCGGCGGTCGGCTGGTGCTCGTCACCGGCGCGGCGAGCGGCATCGGCCGCGCCACCGCCTTCGCCTTCGCGGAGGCGGGCGCGCGGGTCGTGGCCGTCGACCGGGACGGCCAAGGCGCCGCCCGTACCGCGGAGATGGCCCGACTGATCGGCGCCCCGGCGGCGTGGTCCGAGACCGTGGACGTCTCCGACGAGGCGGCGATGGACAAGCTCGCCCAGCACGTCACCGCCACCTACGGAACAGTGGACGTCCTGGTCAACAGCGCGGGCATCGGCCTGACCGGCTCGTTCCTCGACACCTCCACGGACGACTGG
This sequence comes from Streptomyces sp. M19, assembly GCA_038070365.1. GTDB lineage: Bacteria > Actinomycetota > Actinomycetes > Streptomycetales > Streptomycetaceae > Streptomyces. The sequence continues at coordinate 4,311,010 of JAMYWE010000001.1, forward strand.
CACCGCGTCCTGGACACCAACCTGTGGGGCGTCATCCACAGCTGCCGCGCCTTCGGCGGCCGGATGGCCGAGCGCGGACAGGGCGGCCACATCGTCAACATCGCCTCGGCCGCCGCCTTCCAGCCCTCCCGGCTGCTGCCCGCGTACGGGACGTCGAAGGCCGCCGTACTGATGCTCAGCGAGAGCCTGCGCGGCGAACTCGCGGGCCAGGGCATCGGTGTCACCGCCGTCTGCCCCGGCTTCGTCGACACCGGCATCATCGCGAGCACCCGCTTCGCCGGTGCGTCGCGGGAGGAGCAGCGGCGGCGCCGTGACAGGAGCGCCAAGCTGCTGCGGCTGCGCGGCTATCCGGCGGAGAAGGTGGCGGCGGCGATCCTCAAGGCCGTGGCACGCGACCGGCCGGTGGTGACCATCACGGCGGAGGGGCGCGGGCCCGGCTCCTCCCGTGTCTCGCCGAGGTCGCGGCGCGCGATAGCGCGGCTGAACCCGCGGCTTTAGGCGGGGCAGCCTGATGGCCGACCACCTCCGGCGGGTCCGGACCCGGAGCCGCACCCGCGAACCGGCCGAGCCCGCTCCGGGTGACGGCGGCCCCGCCTACCGCATCGAGGAACTGGCCCACCGCAGCGGCAGTTCGGTCCGCACGATCCGCGCGTACCAGGACCGGGGGCTGCTGCCCAGCCGGAGGCGCGGCCGGGCCAACGTGTACGGGGACACGCACCTCGCCCGGCTGCGGCAGATCGCGGGACTGCTCGACCGGGGTACGGGCTGGCGGGCATCAAGGAGCTGCTGGACGCGTGGGACACCGGACGCGGACTGGGTGGCGTGCTCGGCCTGGTCGCCGAGACGGAGGGCCCTGCCACGACGAGCGGACCGCCGCCCGGCCGACCCGTGTCGAGCTGGCCGCGCGGTTCGGCGGCGAGGTGGACGACACGGCGCCGACCGAGGTGGCCGGACCGGGCGGGCTGGAGTCGACCCCGACCGGGACGGCACGTACCGCGCGCCCGGCCCGGCCGAACTGACAATGGCGGCCGAACTGCACGGGGTGCCCCTCGGGGACGAGGGGCCCACAGGCGGGGCGGAGCCCTCGGGCGTGAGGGGCCCTCAGGCGCGGCGCGACCCTCGGGCACGGGAGAACGGGCGGTCGTGGCCGAAGGGTTGGCTGTCGACGTGGAGATGGAGGAGATGGAGATGGAGCCGGTGGCCCTTCCCGCCGAGACGGTCGCCGCCGTACGGGCGCTCGTCGGCCGCTCCGGCACGCCCGCGTTCATCGCCGCCGCGGCGGAGCGCGAGGTCAGGGCGCGCGCGATGGACGCGCTCGCGGAGCGGCACGGCGGCGGCACCGGCGACGGGTAGCTGGGGAGTGGGGCGGGGTGGGTGGTGGGGGCGGGGCGGGGCCCCAGAGGAAGCGCGACAAGAGAGCACCGCGGACAGCGAGACGTTGGGAGCAGCCAGCCGCGTACGGCACGATCAGGGGCATGGGTCGTGAACACTTCGCCAGCACCGAGGCCGCCGTCACCGCGATGCTCGCGGTGCTCCACGAGCATGGCCGCGACGCCCACGTACGGCACGACATCGGGACGGACCAGTCCGCACGTCGTACGGCCGCAGGGGCGTTCACGGTCACCGACGAGGACGGCTCGCTGCCGCACGAGGCGCTGATCGAGGTGGGTGGCTCACCGGCCGTCGAGATCGAGGTGTACTCGGAGGGGACGCGACGATCACGGTGGAGGGGTGACCTTCCACGACGTACCGCGGGACAGCGCGCCCGCCTTCCTCGCCGCCGTCTTCGGTGGGCTCGCGCATGTCCGGGGCCGCCGCTTCCCGCCGGGTGGTGGCTTGTGGTGCCGTTGCCGGGCGACGAGACGTACAAGGAGCCGATCGCGGCGCTCACCCTGACGCCGTGGCTCAGCGGCCGGGTCCAGTAACCGGGTCCAGTAGCGGGGCGGCCGGGCCCAGTTGCAGGGAGCTGCGTTGCAGGGAGCCCGTTGTAGGGCGGCCGTCACAGACGCCCACCCGCCGCACGCGCCGCCCGCCACCCGCGCCCACTCGTCACACGCGCCCACCCGCCACACACGGCCACAACCGCCCACACTCGCCCACACGCGGCGTGCCTACGCGTCCGCCCGTAGCCCTGGCGCGCCCCAGACCGGGAACCAGCGGCTCAGGTCCTCCTCGATTCGCAGGTCGTTCGCGAGCATCGCGCGGACCTGTAGTTCGAGCCCGTTGTCCCGTTTCTCGCCGCCGCCCTTCAGCGGCGCGAACGGATAGAAGGTGCCGCGCTTGTACAGGTAGACCAGCGCCAGCGGCGCCCGCTCTCCACCCGCGGAACCCCAGGAGTGAGCAGAGCAGTTGGGGCCCGAACCCGCCCTCCTGCAACAGCGTGTTGACCGCGTGCAGGTCGTTGACGACGTCCACCACCGCGCCGGGTTCGTGCCGGGCGAGCAACCAGGTGTAGCCGTACGAGTCCTGACTGAACTCGACCGGCACACCGCCCCCACCGCCCGTCGCCCCACGCCCGCGCCCGCACCGGCCCCGCACCCACGCCCGCGCCCGCGCCCGACCCACATCCGCACCGGCCCCGCACCCGCTCCCGCATTCGTGTCCGCGTCCAGCAGCCCCGTACGTCCTCCCGTACCTGCGCGAACGCCCGCCCTCCACGCTCGCGAAGCACACCGACCCCAGCCCCGTCGGTACGAACCCGGCCGCCGCCTCCAGGGTCACCGCCGCCGACGGCAGCGCGAACAGCTGGTCGAGGTCGGGCCGTACCGGCTTGCTCCGTCCCAGGATCGCGTCCCAGATCCCCATGCCTCAGCCCTCCCCAGCTCCGCCGCGATCCGGCCCAGTTGGTCGAGCCGCTGCTCCAGCGTCGGGTGCGAGGACAGCAGTCGGCTGAGGCTCTTGCCGGACAGCGCCGGGGCGAAGAAGAAGGCGTTGTACGGCTCGGCCTGCCGCAGGTCGCGCGTCGGGATCCGGGACATCTGCCCCGTCACCTTCGTCAGCGCGGCGGCCAGCGCCGAGGGGCGGCCGGTCAGCAGCGCGGCGGCCCGGTCGGCGGACAGCTCGCGGTAGCGCGACAGCAGCCGGGTGAGCAGGAAGCTGATCGCGTACACCACCGCGCTGACCAGCGGAATCAACACGACGGCGATGGCGGTGCTGCTGTCGCGGTTGCGGGACAGCCCGCCCACAGCGCCACCCGCGTCATCATCCCCGCCAGTACGCCGAGGAACGAGGCGATGGTCATCACCACCACGTCCCGGTGCGCCACGTGCGACAGTTCGTGCGCGAGGACCCTCCAGCTCATCGGGTTCGAGGCGGCGCAGCAGTCCCGTCGTGGCGCATACGAGGGCCGTGCGCTCGTTGCGCCCGGTGGCGAACGCGTTCGGCACGTCACTGTCCGCGATGGCCACCCGTGGCTGGGCATGTCCGCCAGCGCGCACAGCCGGTCCACGGCGCCGTGCAGTTCCGGCGCCTGCTCCGGGTGACCTCCCGCGCGCCCATGCTGAACGCCGCGATCCGGTCGCTGAACCAGAACTGCGCCACGAACAGCACGCCCACGATGAGCAGGACGATCGGCCAGGCGCCGCGCATCAGGGCCAGCAGCACACCGACGAACACCACGTACAGCAGCCCGATGAAGAACATCGTGGTCACCATGCGCGTGGTCAGCCCCGATCCGGGGTGAACCGTGTGCCTGCCATGAGCGCCTCCCCAGCGGTAGCGGTGGTGGCCCCTGACGTCAATTCTGCCCCTCTTGGGGTGTATGCGGGATAAACAAGACCGGCGGACCTCCAGAGGGGCCGGTGGACGCCTCCAGAGGGGCCGGTGGACACCCTCAGCCGGTGGCCCCAGAGGGACTCGGTGGATGCCCGCCAAGGGACTCGGCGGACGCGCTCCCCAAGGGACTCGGCGGACGCGCTCCCCAGGGCTCGGTGGACGCCCCACGAGGGGCATCCACCGGTCGCGTCATCCCCGAGCTGGGCGGACGCCTCCGTGGCGATCTTCTCGAAGACCCCGAGGTCGATGTCGAAGCGCGAGTCCGGGACGGGCCAGTGCACCACGATCTCGTCGAAGCCCAGCGCCGCGTGCGCGCCCGCGAACTCGACGAACGCGTCGACGGACGCCATCGGCCGGTTCGGGTCCGGGGTGAAGCCGGTGAGCAGGGTCTTGTGCAGTTCGCCGACGTCACGGCCGACGGCGGCGCACGCCTCGCCGAGGCGCCGGATCTGGTCCCCGACGGCGGCGAGCGAGTCGGCCGGGGTGCCGGTCTCGAAGATCTTGGGGTCGCCGGTGGTGACCCAGCCCTGCCCGTAGCGGGCCGCGAGGCGCAGACCGCGCGGCCCGGTGGCCGCCACGGCGAACGGCAGCCGGGGCGCTGCACGCAGCCGGGGATGGTGCGCACCTCGAACGCCGAGTACCGCTCGCCCTCGTGCGTGACGACGCCCTCGGTCAGCAGCCGGTCCAGGAGCGCGACGAACTCGGCGAAGCGGTCGGCGCGTTCGCGCGGCGTCCACGGGGACTGGCCGCTCCTGAGCAGCGCCGACGCGTCGAAGTCGGTGCCGCCCGAGCCGATCCCGAGGGTGAAGCGCCCGTCGGAGATGTCGTCGAGGGAGATCAGTTCCTTGGCCAGGGTGACGGGGTGGCGGAAGTTGGGTGAGGTGACGAGGGTGCCCAGGCGCAGGCGGGTGGTCGCGGTGGCGGCGGCCGTCAGGGTCGGCACGGCCCCGAACCACGGCCCGTCGCGGAACGTCTTCCAGGACAGGTGGTCGTAGGTGTACGCGGTGTGGAACCCCAGTTCCTCGGCGCGCTGCCACACCTCCCGGCCCCGTCGGACCAGCGGTGGATCGGCAGGATCACAGTGCTCAGTCGCATCCCCGAGCCTAGGCGAGCGGTTCGGGCCGCCCGAGGCCGTGGTTGCCTTCGCTCTGATGAGCGAGGATGGCTCCGTGAAACCAGCTACCGAGCAGCCCGAGTCCTCCCCGCGCCCGCCCACAGAGACGGCTCGGCGCCGATTCGGCTGATCGCGACCGACCTCGACGGGACCCTGCTGCGGGACGACAAGACCGTCTCCGACCGCACCGTGCTGGCCCTCGCCGCCGCCGAGCGCGCGGGCATCGAGGTCTACTTCGTCACCGGGCGCCCGGCCCGCTGGATGGACGTGGTCCGCGACCACGTGCACGGTCACGGCCTGGCGATCTGCGCCAACGGCGCCGCCGTGATCGACCTGCGCGAGGGCGGGCGGCTCGTCGAGGCGCGCCCGCTGGGCCGTGTCGAGGCGCTCGCCGTGGTGCGGGCGCTGCGCGCCTCGGCGCCGGGGACGTCGTTCGCCGTCGAGCGCGGCAACGGCATCGCGTACGAGCCGGAGTACCCGCCCTTCCACCTCGACCCGGGCGTGACCGTCGCCCCCGCCGAGAAGCTGCTCGCCGCCGCCCCGGCGGATACCCAGGCCGACCCCGGCCCCGACCCCGACTCCGCCCCCGACCCCGACATCGACGCCGACGCCGGGAGCCCGGTGCTCAAGTTGCTCGCGCACCACCCGGAGCTGGCCCCGGACGCCTTCCTCGACCTGGCGCGCGACGTGGCGGGAAGCACGCCTCGTTCACGCGCTCCAGCCCGACCGCGCTGCTGGAGATCAGCGCGGCGGGCGTCAGCAAGGCGAGCACCCTGGCGCGCCGGTGCGCGGGGCTCGGCATCACGCCGGACGAGGTGGTCGCCCTCGGCGACATGCCCAACGACCTGGAGATGCTGACCTGGGCGGGCACGTCGTACGCCATGGCCAACGCGCACCCGGCGGTCCTGGCCGCGACCACCCACCACACGGCCAGCAACGACGAGGACGGCGTCGCGGTGGTCATCGAGAACGTCCTGAAGACCCGCGCGCCCCGCGCCTGAGGAACCGAGCGCCGCACTCCCGCACTCCCGTTCACCGCACGGGCAGCACGCCCAGCACGCCCAGCACGCCCAGCACGCGCAGCACGGGCAGCACGGGCAGCACGGGCAGCACGGCTAGAGCGGCGCCTCCCACACCACCGTCGTACCGCGTCCCCGCGCCGTCGACGCCCGTGTCGCCGAGCCCCGGCCCGTACGTACTGGAGCCGCCCAGTGCCTCCGCGCGCCGGGCCAGGTTGCGCAGGCCGCTGCGCCGCCCGTCGCCCGCCGGTACGCCGACCCCGTCGTCGGAGACTCGCAGCCGTACGCCGTCCACCAGCCGCCCTCCGCCAGGCCCCTCCGCCGGGCCGCCCTCCGCCGTGTCTCGGTCCACCGAGTCACGGTCCGCCCGGCGACAGGGTCGCCCTTCGCCCCGGCGATCCGTACGGTCGCGTCGACGACGATCTCGACGCGGGACGCCCGCGCGTGGCGGATCACGTTGGACAGCGCCTCGCGCAGCGCCGCGATCAGGTTCCGGCCGGTCAGCTCGGACACCCGCGCGTCGACCGGCCCCGTGAACACCACCGACGGCTGGAACCCCAGCGGCACCGCCGCCGTACCGACCTCCCGCAGCACCCGCGCCCGCAGCCCGCCGGCGCCTCCGCGGGCCCTGCTGCAACGCGAAGATCGCGGTCCGTACCTCCTGGATCGTGGCGTCCAGCTCGTCCGCCGCGCGCCCGATGCGCCGCCCGCCTCCGGCGCCGCCGCCGACTGGCGCTGCGCGCTCTCCAGCATCATCCCGGTCGCGAAGAGCCGCTGGATGACCAGGTCGTGCAGGTCCCGGGCGATCCGGTCGCGGTCCTCGTACACCGCCAGCTGCTCGCGGGCGCGCTGCCCTCCGCGAGCACCAGCGCGACCGCCGCCTGTGCCGCGAACTGCATGGCGAGCCGCCGTTCGGTCTCGGTGAACCGCCGGTCGCCCGCCTGCGCGGCGTCGTCAGCACCCCAGCACCCGCTTCCCGCTCATCAGCGGGAGCATCATGCTCGGCCCGTAGCGCTCGGAGACGGCGACGGTCATGCGCGGATCGGTCGCCGAGTCGTCCACGAACACCGGCTCGCCCGCGAGCAGCGGCCCCACCACGGGGAGTCCGGCGCGACGACCGTGCCGAGCAGGCCCGTGGGTCGTCGGCGTCCACCGCCACCATCTCCAGTCCGCCGTTCTCCCGCGGCCGCAGCACGATCCCGGCCGTCGCCCCCGCCAGCCGCCGGGCCTTCTCCGCCACCACGACCAGGGCGTCCTCGGCGTCGCCCGACAGCAGGAGGTGGTGAGCGCCACCGAGCCGTCGATCCAGCGCTCGCGCTGCCGCGTCACCTCGTAGAGCCGGGCGTTGCCGAGGGCGATGCCCGCCTCCGTCGCGAGCACCTTCACCAGGTGCAGGTCGGACTCGCCGAACGTGTCGCCGCCGCGCTTGCCCGCCAGATAGAGGATGCCGAAGACCTCCTCGCCGACCCGGATCCGCACCCCGAGGTACGAACCGTGCGTGCGCCTACCGGACCCGCCCGTCTCCGGCCCGCCGGTGATCAGGCCCAGGGGCAGGTCGGCCAGCGCCGTCCGGAGCCGTCTGCGCTGCTCGCCGGTCACGCCGTAGGTGAGGAGGACGCGGGCCCCGGCCTCGCCCGCCGGGCCCCGTCCATCCCCCGCCCCCGCGTCCGTCCCGCCCTCCGTATCCGTCCCGTCCCCTGGATCTCCTGAGTCCCCTTGATCCCCGGACCCCCGGTTCCCCTGTTCCCCTGTTCCCCTGCTCCCCGAGTCGAGTACGGCGATGGCGGCGCAGTGGGCCCCACCAGTTCGGTCGCGGTCTCGGCGATCCGGTCCAGCACGGTCCGCGGGTCCAGCCCGGTGCCCACGGACCGCATCGCCTCCAGCAGGAGCGGTACGCGCTTGGTCAGCTCGGTCGACAGGCCCCGCAGACCGCGGGTCGCCTCGGTCGCGAGGTCGAAAGGATCCCTGTACGCCGGATCTGCCATGGAATGAGCGTAATCATGGCTTTTCGCCGAGGAAAGTCATGCGCCGGGGACAGTCATGCGCTGGGGACAGCCACGCGCGGAGGAACGCGCGGGGAAAGTCACGCGCTTCCGGTCGCGACCAACGCCACCCCGCTCGTCACGGCCTCGGCGCGCTCCCGCTCCAGCATCCGCCGGAACGGCCCGTCCACCGCGGCCAGTTCCCCGTATCCGCCCGCTCCACCACGCGCCCGCCGTCGAGCACCAGCACCTCGTCCACCGCCTCAAGACCGGCCAGCCGGTGGGTGATCACCACCGCCGTACGGCCCCGGGTGGCCGACAGCAGGTCGGCCGTCAACGCGTCCGCCGTCGGTACGTCCAGATGCTCGGCGGGCTCGTCCAGCACCAGCACCGGGAAGTCGGCGAGCAGGGCGCGCGCCAGCGCCAGCCGCTGCCGCTGGCCGCCGGACAGCCGCGCCCCCGACTCCCCGACCAGGGTGTCCAGCCCGTCCGGCAGCTCGTCCACCCACTCCAGCAGCCGCGCCGCGCCAGCGCCGCGCGCAGCGCGCGGTCGTCCGCCCCGGCCGCGCGAGCCGCAGGTTCTCGCGCAGCGAGCTGTCGAAGATGTGCGCGTCCTGCGCGCACAGCCCACGACCCGCCGCACCGCGTCGTCGTCCATACGGAGGGCGTCGCGCCCGCCGAGCGTGTACGCGCCGGACTCGGCGTCCAGAAAGCGGAGCAGTACGTGCGCGAGCGTCGTCTTGCCCGAACCGGACGGCCCGACCACCGCGACGCGACGGCCGGGGCGCAGTTCCAGGTCGATGTCCCGGAGGGCGGGCGCGGACTGCCCGGGGTACCGGGCGGCAACCCCCGCAGCCGAACCGGAGCCCACCAGTCCGCCGCCCCGGCACCACCCGTACCACCTGCATCGCCCATATCACCCGTACCTCCCGGCTCGCCCGCACTAGCCATACCGCCCATACCGCCCGTACCGCCCGGCTCGCCGACGCCGCCGCGTACCGGCGACGGCGCCGCCAGGACCTCCCGTACGCGATCCGCCGCGCGGCGGACCCGCTGGCGGTACTGGACCGCGAGCGGCAGACCCGCGACGGACTCGAAGGCGGCCAGGGAGTCAGGATCACCACGGCCAGCCAGACCCCGGCCAGCCGCCCGTCGCCCACGGCCCGTACGCCAAGCCAGCTGACCGCCGCGACCGTCACCCCGCTGACCAGGGCGGACAGTCCCGCACCGGCGCCGGTCGCGGTCGCGGCGCGGCGGGCGTGCCGGGTCAGGTCGGCGTCGGCGCGGCGTACGGCGTCGAGCCTGCGCGGCAGCGCGCCCGCCACAGTCAGTTCGGCCGTACCGGTGAGCAGGTCGACGACCCGCGTCGCCAGCGCGCCCTTCCCCGGGCCACCTGCCGCTCCGCGCGCCGCGCGACGGCCCCGCCACCAGCGGTACGGCCACCCCGGCGAGCAGCAGTCCGGCCGCGAGCACGGCGCCCGCCTCGGGCAGCACCCACGCCGTGAACCCCACGGCGGCCCCGCCCACCACGACGGCCGAACCCACCGGCAGCAGCCAGCGCAGGAAGTAGTCCTGGAGGGCGTCGACGTCCGCGACCAGCCGGGAGAGCAGGTCGCCGCGCCGGGTGTCCCTGAGCCCGGCGGGCGCGAGCCGTTCCAGCCGCCGGTAGACCGCGACCCGCAGCGCGGCGAGCATCCGCAGCGCCGCGTCGTGCGAGACGAGGCGCTCGGCGTACCGGAACACCGCCCGCCCGATCCCGAACGCCCGCGTCGCCGTCACCGCCACCATCAGGTACAGCACCGGCGGCTGCTCGAGGCCCGCGAGATCAGCCACCCGGACACGGCCATCAGCCCGACCGCGCTGCCGAGGGCCAGCGCGCCGAGCAGCAGCGCCAGGCCGAACCGCCCCGCGCCCCGCGCGCCACGCCGCGCAGCCAGCCCAGCCCGCTCCGCCCCTGGTGAGGCGCCGTCTCGTTCTCCTCACCGGAAACCACGACCGGCGCCTCCACCACACCCGAAGACGCCGAAGGCACCTGAGACACCAAAGGCACCGATGGCACCGAGGAGGCCGGAGAAGCCGAAGCGGTCCCCGGAATCGTGATCACACGGTCGGCCAGCGGCAGCAGCGCCGGGCGGTGCGCGACGAGCAGCACCGTGCGGCCGACCGCGAGCCGCCGGATGGCGTCCACGACGGCCGCCTCCGTCGCCCCGTCGAGCCCGGCCGTCGGCTCGTCCAGCAGCAGCACCGGCCGGTCGGCCAGGAACGCCCGCGCGAGCGCGACGCGTTGGCGCTGCCCGGCGGACAGCCCGGCGCCGTTCTCGCCGAGCCGCGTGTCGACGCCGTCGGGCAGCGCGGACACGAAGTCGAGCGCCCCGCGTCGCGCAGCGCGCCGACGAGCGCGGCGTGGTCGGCGTCGGGACGGGCGAGGGCCACGTTCTCCGCGATGGTCCCGGCGAACAGGTACGGCCGCTGGGGCAGCCAGGCGACCTGGGCGTGCCAGCTGTCCGGGGCGAGGTCACGTACGTCCGTACCGCCGAGCAGCACCCGCCCCGAGGCGGGCTCGACCAGGCCGAGCACCGCGCCCAGCAGCGTGGACTTGCCCGCGCCGCTGGGTCCGACGAGCGCCACGGTCTCCCCGGGGCGAGCGTGAGGACAGCTCCGCGAGGGCGGGTTCGGCCCGCCCGGGTAGCGGACGACCAGCCGGTCGACGGTGAGCGCCGCCCGCCGCGCGTCGGGGCGGCGGCCGTGCCGCGCGGTGCGGGCTCGCGCTCCAGGACGGCGAAGACCTGGTCGGCGGCGGCCAGTCCTTCCGCCGCCGCGTGGTACTGCGCGCCGACCTGCCGCAGCGGCAGATACGCCTCGGGGGCGAGGATGAGCACCACCAGGCCCGTGTAGAGGTCGAGTTCGCCGTGCACGAGCCGCATGCCGATGTCGACGGCGACGAGCGCGACGGAGAGCGTCGCGAGCAGTTCGAGCGCGAACGACGACAGGAAGGCCAGGCGCAGGGTGCGCAGGGTGGCGCGCCGGTAGTCCCCGGTGATCGTGCGGATGGCCGTGGCCTGGGCCTTCGCCCGGCCGAAGACCTTGAGCGTGGGCAGCCCGGCGACGACGTCGAGGAAGTGGCCGGAGAGCCGGGACAGCAGCCGCCACTGCCGGTCCGTACGGGCCTGTGTGGCCCAGCCGATCAGCACCATGAAGAGGGGACGAGCGGCAGTGTCACGACGATGATCAGCGCCGAGATCCAGTCCGCGGTGCCGATACGGGCCAGTACGACGACGGGGACGACGACCGCGAGCCCGAGCTGCGGCAGGTAGCGGGCGAAGTAGTCGTCGAGCGCGTCGACACCGCGCGTGGCGAGCGCCGCCAACTCCCCGGTACCGGACCCGAGCCCGGGACCGGCACCGATCCGGGCCAGAACCGGTACCGGCACCGATCCGGCCCGGCCCCGGACCCGGCCCGGGGCCAGAACCGCCCGTACCCCCAGCCGCACCGCACGCGCGAGCAACCGCGTCCGCAGTTCGGACTTGACCGCCGCGCTCGCGCGGTGCGCGGCCGGTTCGGTGAGCCACCCGACGGCGGCGCGGCCGACGGCCACGGCCGCCAGCAGGGCCAGCGGTCGCGCGAGCTGGTCCGTGCCGAGACCGTGCTCGAAGGCGCCGACGACGATCTCGGCGATCAGCATCGCCTGGGCGACCACCAGCCCGGCCCCGGCCAGCCCCAGCACCACGGAGGCGGCCAGGAACCGGCGGGTCGCGGCGGCGGCCCGCAGCAGCCGCGGGTCGACGGGCCTCATCGCACTCCTCCTCCCTGTCCCTCAGCTCGCGTCCGGGATGTGCTGGGTGCCGATCCGCTTGCGGAACACCCAGTACGTCCACGCCTGGTACGCCATGACCAGCGGCGTCATGACGCCCGCGACCCAGGTCATGATCCGGAGCGTGTACGGGCTGGAGGCGGCGTCGGCCGCGGTGAGGCTCCAGCGCGGGTCGGTCGACGACGGCATGACGTCGGGGAACAGCGCCAGGAACAGCACCGCGACGACGGCCGCGACGGTCACCCCGGACAGCGCGAACGCCCAGCCCTCGCGCCCGCGCGCGTTCATCACCAGCGCGACGGCGAGCGCCGCGACCGCCACGCACACCGCGACGAGGCTGCGCCCGTCACCGCGGTCGGCCTGGGTCCAGCCGAGGAAGCACACGGCGAGCACCCCGGCGCCGAGCCCCAGCCAGGTCGCGTACCGCCGCGCCCGCCGCCGGATGTCGCCCACCGTCTTCAGCGCGGCGAACACCGCGCCGTGGAAGGTGAACAGCACCAGCGTGACCAGGCCGCCGAGCAGCGCGTACGGCCCGAGCAGGTCGGTGACGCCGCCGGTGTAGTTCTTGTCGGGGCCGATCGGCACACCGCGCACCATGTTGGCGAAGGCGACCCCCACAGGAAGGCGGGCAGCAGCGAGCACCAGAAGATGGCGTGCTCCCAGTTGCGCTGCCAGCGCTCGTCGGACCGCTTGTGCCGGTACTCGAACGCGACACCGCGCACGATCAGGCACACCAGGATCACCAGCAGCGGCAGGTAGAAGCCGCTGAAGAGGGTGGCGTACCAGTCGGGGAAGGCCGCGAACGTCGCGCCGCCCGCGGTCAGCAGCCACACCTCGTTGCCGTCCCACACCGGCCCGATGGTGTTGATGAGCACGCGGCGCTCGGTACGGCCGCGGGCGAGCAGCTTGGTGAGGACACCGATGCCGAAGTCGAAGCCCTCAAGGAAGAAGTAGCCGGTCCACAGAACCGCGATCAGCAGGAACCAGAAGTCGTGCAGGTGCATGGCCCAGATCTCCTCTCCGGTCGTCGGGGCGCGTCAGTACGCGAAGGTCATCGGACGGTCGGCGTCGGCGTCGGCTCCGGACCCGCCCCCATCGCCGTCACCGCTCTCGCCGTCGCCGCCGTCACCGCCCCGGCCGCCGCCGGACGGCGGCCGCAGCCGCGGATCCTCGCGGGCGGCTTCTCGTCGGTGTCGGGTCCGGCCGAGGCGTACTTGGCCAGCAGGCGCACCTCGACCACCGCGAGCACGCCGTACAGCAGCGTGAAGACGGCCATGGAGGTGAGGACTTCGGCGGTGCTGACGCCGGGGAGACCGCGTCGGCGGTCTTCATCAGCCCGTACACCACCCAGGGCTGGCGGCCCATCTCGGTGAACAGCCAGCCGAAGGAGTTGGCGACCAGCGGGAAGCCCATGGTCAGGATGCCGATGCGCCACGACCACTTGGTGAAGAACGGGCTCATCTCGCGGCCGGACGTGAGCATCAGCCGCGGCACCTCGTCCTCCCCGGTGCGGAACGCGGGCGCGAGCCACCGCTTCCGCCGCGTCGTCCACAGCCCGATCAGCGCGGCCACGAACGACGTCATGCCGAAGCCGATCATCAGCCGGAAGCCCCAGAAGGTCATGAAGATGCTGGGGATGTAGTCGTCGGGCTGCCCGCCGTAGGCGTCGGCCTCGCGCTGGGCGATGTCGTTGATGCCGGGGACGGAGTCGGTGAAGTTGCTGTGCGCGAGGAAGGACAGCACGCCGGGGATCTCCAGCTCGACGCTGTTGTGGCCCTTGCTCACGTCGCCGACGGCGAAGACGGAGAACGGCGCGGGGGCCGGGTCTCCCACAGCGCCTCGGCCGCCGCCATCTTCATCGGCTGCTGCTCGAACATCACCTTGCCGAGCTGGTCGCCGCTGATCGCCGTACCGAGTCCGGCGATCACCGCGAGCACCAGCCCGGCCCGCAGCGAGGAGCGCATGGCCCCGATCCGCTTGCGCCGCCCGCGTCCGGCGTCTGGCCGCGCAGCTCCGCGCGGCGCGCCCGCCACAGGTGCAGCGAGGCGATGCCGACGACGAAGGCGGCGCCGGTCAGGAACGCGGCGGCGAGGGTGTGGAAGACCACGACGAGGGTGGTGTTCTGGGTGAGCACCGCCCAGATGTCGGTGAGCCGCGCCTTCCCGGTGTGCTGGTCGATGGTGTAGCCGGTGGGGTGCTGCATCCAGGAGTTCGCGGCCAGGATGAAGTACGAGGACAGCACGGTGCCCACGGCGACGATCCAGATGCAGGCGCAGTGCAGCTTCTTCGGCAGCTTGTCCCAGCCGAAGATCCACAGTCCGATGAAGGTGGACTCGAAGAAGAAGGCGAGCAGCGCCTCCATCGCCAGCGGGGCGCCGAAGACGTCGCCGACGAAGCGCGAGTAGTCGGACCAGTTCATGCCGAACTGGAACTCCTGGACGATGCCGGTGACCACGCCCATCGCGATGTTGATCAGGAAGAGCTTTCCCCAGAACTTCGTGGCGTGGAAGTACTTCTCCTTGCCCGTACGCACCCAGGCCGTCTCCATGCCCGCCGTGAACGCGGCCAGGGAGATGGTCAGCGGGACGAAGAAGAAGTGGTAGACGGTGGTGATCCCGAACTGCCATCGCGCCAGGGTCTCCGGCGCCAGAGCCAGATCCACAAGTTTCTCCTAACGGACGTTTACACCCGCTTGTGAACGTATTCACATTCACAAGCAATTATGGCGCACGCATTCGCCCCTGCCACCGGGGGTGGCAGGGGCGAAACGGAACGTATGGGTATCCTCCGGCCGCCGGAGGCGAGCCACAGCCCGGAGACGGACTCCGGCCGCCGCGGCGGCGGGCGGGCTACGGCTCGGCGCGGAACTCCGCCGCCACCCGCAGGAAGATGTCGTTGGCCTCGGGCTCGGCGACCGTCACCCGCACCCCTCGCCCGGGAACGGCCGGACCACCACACCCGCCGCCTCGCAGCGCTCCGCGAACCCGGCCGTACGCTCCCCAGCCGCAGCCACACGAAGTTCGCCTGCGTCTCCGGCACCGGCCAGCCCTGGTCCAGCAGCCCCGCGCGCACCCGCTCGCGCTCGGCGACCAGCGCCGTGACCCGCTCCCGCAGCGCGTCCTCGCTGCGCAACGACGCCACCGCCGCGTCCTGCGCGAGCTGGCTCACCCGAAGGGCACCGCCGTCTTGCGCAGCGCCGCGCCACCGGCTCCCGCGCGACGGCGAAGCCGACCCGCAGCCCGGCCAGCCCGTACGCCTTGGAGAAGGTGCGCAGCACGCACACGTTGGGCCACGCCCGGTAGACGTCGATGCCGTCGGCCACCTCCGGGTCGCGGTTGAACTCCCGGTACGCCTCGTCCAGCACCACCAGCACGTCGGACGGCACCCGCGCCAGGAACCGCTCCAGCTCCGCGCGGCGCACCACGGTGCCGGTCGGGTTGTTGGGCGTGCAGACGAAGATCAACCGGGTGCGGTCGGTGATGGCGTCGGCCATCGCGTCGAGGTCGTGCTCCTCGCCGTCGGTCAGCGGCACCTGGACCGCGGTCGCGCCGGAGATCCGGGTGACGATCGGGTACGCCTCGAACGACCGCCAGGCGTAGATCACCTCGTCGCCGGGGCCCGCGGTGGACTGGAGCAACTGCTGCGCGACGCCGACCGAGCCGGTGCCCGCGGCCAGGTGCTCCGGCGGCACCCCGAACCGCTCCGCCAGCTCCACCAGCAGCGCGGTGCACGCGAGGTCGGGGTAGCGGTTGAGCGAACCGGCCGCCGCGACGGCGCTCTCCAGCACACCGGGCAGCGGCGGGTACGGGTTCTCGTTGGAGGACAGCTTGAAGGCGACCGGCCCACCCGCCGACGCCGGTTTGCCGGGCTTGTACGTCGGGATACCGTCCAGCGCGGCGCGCAGCCTGGGGCTCTTGTCGGTCACCTCGGGTCCTCCTCGACCGCCGGACCATGGCCGGAGATCGACCATGGCAATACTGCACACCTTATGAGGATTCCCCGTCGGGCGTACAGGGCCGGGGCGCTCCCGTTCCCGCTGTGCGCCGGTGGCGGGCGCCGTGGCGCGCATCACCCGTGAAGGTGAGTTGAGACCTCTTCGAAACATGGACCAATCACCAGGCATGGATATGCCACAGGCGAGGAGACATCCGACCCATCCCCAACTGCCTTTAATTCCAAGGCATTTCACCCTCGGGAAACATGCAGAATCGTGCCTTCCGACCGCTGTCTGAGGGGCCCCGCAGAAGGACCACCCTCGCCCTACTATCGGCACGCCATGACAGCAGCAGGGAAGCACCAGGTGAGCCGGACGGATACTCCCGGCGGGGCGGTCGGCAAGGGCGAGCGGGCATCAGAGACGTGGCCGCGGCAGCCGGGGTGTCGATCACGACCGTCTCCGACGCGCTCAACGGCAAGGGCCGGCTGCCGGATGCCACCCGTCGCCATGTCCGCGAAGTCGCCGACCGGCTGGGCTACCGCCCGTCCGCGGCGGCCCGCACCCTCCGCACGGGCAGATCGGGCCTCATCGGCCTGACCGTGACCACGTACGGGGATGAACCTTTCACCTTCACCGAGTTCGCGTACTTCGCCGAGATGGCGCGGGCCGCGACCTCGGCGGCGCTGGCCCGCGGCTACGCGCTCGTCATCCTCCCCGCCACCTCCCGCCACGACGTGTGGTCCAACGTGGCCCTCGACGGCACCGTCGTCATCGACCCTCCGACCACGACCCGGTCGTCTCCGAACTGATCCGCCAGGGCATCCCGGTCGTCAGCGACGGCCGCCCGGCCGGCACCCTGCCGGTCACCGCGTGGGTCGACAACGACCACGAGGCCGCGGTCCTCGGCCTCCTCGACCACCTCGCGGACGCGGGCGCCCGCCGCATCGGGCTGCTCACCGGCACCACCACCGACACCTACACCCGGCTGTCGACCACCGCGTACCTGCGCTGGTGCGAACGGGTCGGCCAGGACCCGGTGTACGAGGAGTACCCGGCCCACGACCCGTGCGCCGGGGCCGTCGCCGCCGACCGGCTGCTCGCCCGCCCGGACCGCCCCGACGCGGTCTACGGCCTGTTCGACCCCAACGGCACGGACCTCCTCGCCGCGGCCCGCCGCTACGGCCTGCGCGTCCCCGAGGACCTGCTGCTGGTGTGCTGTAGCGAGTCGACGGTGTACGCCACCACCGAGCCGCCGATCACCACGCTCTCGCTCAAGCCGCGCCGGATCGGCACCGCCGTCGTCCAGTTGCTGATCGACGCCATCGAGGGCCACGACACCGACCACCCGGTGGAACAGGTGATACCGACCGAACTGATGGTGCGCACCTCCTCGCAGCGGCGTCCTCCGCGCACCATGGTCAGCCCGCCTCGCAGCCGCGCCGGTGGCTGATCCACGACGGGTCGTGCGGCGCGACCACACGAAACCCGGACAAAGACCGCTGTTGCGAGGTCGTGTCCCGATTGACGGCCCCTGGTGCGTCACAAGCCCTCACCGTCATTCCTATGATGGGCGGACGACACTGCGGACCGCCGTCGACCAGGCAAGGTCCACAAGGTGGCATGGCGGCGCGATGGTGGAGGGTCGATGACTCAGGGGCCGGTCCGGGACCCATGGCGGGGACCACGGCGGATGTCCAGCCCGTAACCGTGTACGGGTCGGTCACGCCGCCCGAGTCCGTGCCTCCCGTCCCCGGTGACACCTCCGGACGGGCTGCCGCCCGAGTACACCCCGACCGAGCGCGACCTGCCCGTCATCGCGCGCGCCGACGGCCCCGGCCACACCCTGCGGGACCAGCCGCTGGCGGGCCGGACGAACTCCCGACCGTCAAGTTCGCCCAGATCCCCGACCCCGAACCGGAGCCGGAGGCGCCCGAGGAGGGCGGGCCGCTGTTCGTCGTCGGCGACGTGCACGGCTACCTCGACGAGCTGCGCGAGGCGCTCGCCGCCCAGGGCCTCATCGACGCCAAGGGCGACTGGTCGGCGGGGAACGCCAGGCTCTGGTTCCTCGGCGACTTCACCGACCGCGGCCCCGACGGCGTCGGCGTCATCGACCTGGTCATGCAGCTCTCCGCGCAGGCCGCGGCGGCCGGGGGCTACTGCAAGGCGCTGATGGGCAATCACGAACTGCTGCTGATCGGCGCCAAGCGGTTCGGCGGCACCCCGGTCAACTCCGGTGCGGGGACCGCCTCGTTCCAGGCCGCCTGGCTCCTCAACGGCGGCCAGCGCACCGACATGGAACGCCTGGAGGACCACCATGTGCAGTGGATGTCCCGGCTGGACGCGATGGCCGCGGAGGACGGGCACCTGCTGGTGCACTCCGACACCACGGCGTACCTGGACTACGGCGACTCCATCGAGGCCGTCAACGACGCCATCACCGAGGCACTTCAGCGCAGCGACGCCGACGAGTGCTGGGACCTGTTCCGGAAGTTCACCAAGCGCTTCGCGTTCCGCGACGAGGAGACCGGGCCGCTGGCCGCGCGCGAGCTGCTCGACACCTACGGCGGCACGCGCGTCGTCCACGGCCACAGCCCCATCCCGTACCTGCTGGGCGAGGTGGGGTCCGAGGACGGCGAGGACGACGGCACGCCCGTGGTCGAGGGGCCGCACATTTACGCGAACGACCTGGCCGTCGCCATGGACGGCGGCGTCACGATGGCGGGGAAACTGCTGGTCGTACAACTTCCGCTGGCGGGATGAGGATTCGTCCCCGCGCCCCGGGGCAAGTAGCAGGTTCCAGTTGCGCGAGGCGAATTCGCGAAAGCCACTGTCACCCCGTGCCGGATCGGCTCTACCATCGGCTTATCCGTAGCAGGCTCTCCTCCGTTTCCGCCCAACTGCCCGGTGACCGCCGGGACACGGCCTACGGAGCATCGGGGATGCACATGAACAGCGCTCCGCACCTGCTGATCGAGGACCGCCCGGAGTTCGAGCGGCTACTCGACGAGGCGTTGCGTACCGCGAACGATCGCCCGGACCTCGCCGCCATAGGCGTGCGGCTCACCTCCGAGCAGCTGCGCACCATGGCGCTCAACGCGGCGTCCGCGATCTCGTCGTGCGCGCGGACCGAGTACCAGAACTTCGTCGAGGCCCGGCAGGAACTCCGCGAAACACCGGCTCCCGTGCTGCGTGCCGCACATGACGACGGCGGCGGCGGCGGCGAAACGGCCGACGGCGAGGGCCGGTCCGGCCCGGTCGGCCTGGCCACCGCGATGGGGCAGGCCGCCACGATGGGGCCCGCCGACGCCTCCGGCGCCGGGCTCGTGGCCGTACTCGCCGTGCTCGTCCCGGTCCTGGCCGGGGCCGCCGCGGTCATCTTCCTGATCGTCGGCTACGTGTTGCGCATGCTCCATCCGGCGCCGTCCATCGCCGATCCGATGGTCACCGCGGGCTGGTTGTTCGCCGCGCTCACCGCGGCGGGCATCCTGATCGCCGCGGTCGGCCTGTTGCTCACCGCGCTGCGCAACGGGGCCGGCGCGAACGGGAACGGTCCGCGCGACGAACGGACCCGGAAGGTGAAAGAGGCCAGAGAGGCGTGGCGGGAGGCGCTGCTGGAACGGGGCATCCTGCCGTTCCTGCGCGAGGCGCTCTCCGACCCCGCCGCCGGTGGCCCGCCGGTGCGGACGCCAGGACCCGGCCGCCTCCGGCTACGACCCGGCCCGCCAGCGGGCCGGGGCCGTACGCCGAACCTGGGGTACTCGCGGCCGGGGTTCAGCACCGACGAGGAGAGCCCCAAGGCCCGCCCCACTACAGCAGTCCGGACTTCACCAGCCCGGACTACGGCGGCCCCGAGCACCAGCCCGACTGACCGCCCGCGTCGGCCCGGCCACCACCCGGCGGCCGGGCCGACGCGCGCGACGGAACGCCGCTCAATCCGCCAGTGGCAGATACACCCGGTTCCCGGCGGCCGCGAACTCCGCCGCCTTCTCCGCCATCCCGGCCTCGATCCCGGCCTCGTCCAGCGTCCCGCCGTGCTCGCGGCGGATGTCGTGCGAGATCTTCATCGAGCAGAATTTGGGCCCGCACATCGAGCAGAAGTGCGCCGTCTTCGCGGGTTCGGCCGGGAGTGTCTCGTCGTGGAAGGCGCGTGCCGTGTCCGGGTCGAGGGCGAGGTTGAACTGGTCCTCCCAGCGGAACTCGAACCGCGCGTCGGAGAGCGCGTCGTCCCATGCCTGCGCGTCCGGGTGGCCCTTGGCGAGGTCGGCCGCGTGGGCGGCGATCCGGTAGGTGATGACGCCGGTCTTCACGTCGTCGCGGTCCGGCAGGCCGAGGTGTTCCTTCGGGGTGACGTAGCAGAGCATCGCCGTGCCCCACCAGGCGATCATCGCCGCGCCGATGCCGGAGGTGATGTGGTCGTAGGCCGGGGCGACGTCGGTGGTCAGCGGGCCGAGGGTGTAGAACGGCGCCTCCTCGCAGATCTCCTGCTGGAGGTCGACGTTCTCCTTGATCTTGTGCATCGGGACATGGCCGGGGCCCTCGATCATGGTCTGGACGCCGTGCCGCTTGGCGATGGTGTTCAGCTCGCCGAGGGTGCGCAGTTCGGCGAACTGGGCCTCGTCGTTGGCGTCCGCGATGGAGCCGGGGCGCAGGCCGTCGCCGAGGGAGTAGGTCACGTCGTAGGCCGCGAGGATCTCGCAGAGTTCCTCGAAGTGCTCGTAGAGGAAGGACTCCTTGTGGTGCGCCAGGCACCAGGCGGCCATGATCGAGCCGCCGCGCGAGACGATGCCGGTTTTGCGGCGGGCGGTGAGCGGGACGTAGCGCAGCAGGACTCCGGCGTGGACGGTCATGTAGTCCACGCCCTGCTCGGCCTGTTCGACGACGGTGTCCTTGTAGATGTCCCAGGTCAGCTCCTCGGCGCGGCCGTCGACCTTCTCCAGCGCCTGGTACAGCGGCACGGTGCCGATGGGGACGGGGAGTTGCGCAGCACCCACTCGCGGGTGGTGTGGATGTTGCGGCCGGTGGACAGGTCCATCACCGTGTCGGCGCCCCAGCGGGTCGCCCACGTCATCTTCTCGACCTCCTCCTCGATGGAGGAGGTGACGGCGGAGTTGCCGATGTTGGCGTTGACCTTCACCAGGAACCGCTTGCCGATGATCATCGGCTCGGTCTCGGGTGATTGACATTGGCCGGAAGTACCGCCCGCCCGGCGGCGATCTCCTCGCGGACGGTCTCGGCGGGACGTTCTCGCGGAGCGCCACGTACTCCATCTCCGCGGTGATCTCCCCGCGCCTGGCGTACGCGAGTTGCGTGACCGCCGTCCCGCCCCGGCCGCGGCGGGGCTGGCGCGGGCGGCCGGGGAAGACCGCGTCGAGGTTGCGCAGCCCACCGCGCGGCGCGGTGTGCTTGAGCCCGTCGTCCTCGGGCCGCGGCGGGCGGCCGGGTACTCCTCGGTGTCGCCGCGGCCGATGATCCAGTTCTCCCGCAGCGGCGCGAGGCCGCGCCGGACGTCGGTGTCGACGGCCGGGTCGGTGTACGGGCCGGAGGTGTCGTACAGCCGCACGTCGCGGCCGTTGGTGAGGTGCACGCGGCGCACGGGGACCCTCAGGTCCGGGCGTGAACCGGTGACGTAGTCCTTGTGCCAGCCGATCGGCTCGTCGGTGCCGCTGGTTTCGGACACGCCTGCATCCTGCGAGGTCATGAGACCCACTCCCTACGCCGGCATTACCCGGTACAGGTTCGGCGGTCGGCGCAGCTTCTCAGCGCCCTCTCAGCCCGGTGCTCCGAGCTCCCGCGATTGCAAAGGTGCCTCAACGCTAGTCGCTTGCCCTCCGGGCTGAACAGAGGGCCACCCGTCTTGCGATGATCGGGCCGTGACCTCGACTACGCAGCACGCGCCGGACGGCCAGGGCCACGGCCACGCGCACGCGCACGGGCCCGCCGCCCCGTATCCGCCAGGCTCCGCAAGGTGATCGCGGCGGTGCTGGTGCCGTTCGCCGCCGCCGTCGTCGTGGGCCTGGTGGTGCTGTGGCCCGGGGCGCCCCGCGCACCAGGAGCACTCGGGGTCGGTTTCGACCAGGAGACCGTCGCCGGGCGGGTGGTGAAGATCGAGGAGGTGCGCTGCTCCGAGGTGAACGCGCAGCCGCAGCAGCCCGCGACCTCGCCGGGCGACGACACGGCGCGGAACACCGATCACGGCGGCACCTGCGAGCGGACGACCATCGAGGTCACCTCGGGCAAGGACAAGGGCCGCAGGTTCGAGGAGATCGTGCAGCCGAGCGCCACCCGGCACTACGGCACGGGGCAGAAGCTGAAGCTGGCGTACGCGCCCAAGGCGCCGAAGGAGCTCCAGTACTCGGTGAGCGATGTCGACCGGAAGACGCCGGTGGCGCTGCTGGCGGGCTGTTCGCGCTCGCGGTCGTCGCCGTGGGGCGGCTGCGCGGGCTGTTCGCGCTCGTGGCGCTCGCGATCAGCTTCGGCGTGCTGACGCTGTTCATCCTCCCGGCGATCCTGCACGGTTCGAATCCGCTGGTGGTGGCGGTGATCGGGGCAGCGCCATCATGCTGATCGCGCTGTACATGTGCCATGGTCTGACGGCCCGTACCTCGGTGGCCGTGCTGGGCACGCTGGTCTCGCTGCTGCTCATCGGGCTGCTCGGTTCGCTGTTCATCGGCTGGGCGAGTCTGACGGGCAACACCGACGAGACGACGGGTCTGGTGCACGGTCTCTATCCCGGCATCGAGGTCCGGGGTCTGCTGCTCGCGGGGATCATCATCGGCTCGCTCGGCGTGCTGGACGACGTGACGGTGACGCAGACGTCGGCGGTGTGGGAGCTGAAGGCGGCGGATCCCGGGCAGGTTGGCGGAAACTCTACGCGGCGGCGATGCGGATCGGGCGGGATCACATCGCGTCGGTGGTGAACACGCTGGTCCTCGCCTACGCGGGCGCCTCGCTGCCGTTGCTGCTGCTGTTCTCCATCGCCAACAGCGATGTGGGGACGGTGGCGACGAGCGAGATCGTGGCGGAGGAGATCGTGCGGACCCTGGTCGGCAGCATCGGCCTGGTCGCGTCGGTGCCGGTGACGACGGCGCTCGCGGCGCTCGTGGTCTCCGCGGACCGCGGGGCGCCCAGGAGCCACGGCGCGGGCGGGGCGGCGGCGCCGTCGTTGAGGGCCCCGGCGGTCCTAGCCCGCGAAGCGGTCGCCCGCCAGGATCCGGTCCAGCACCGCGTCGAGGTCGCCCGCCGGGTCGCCCGCCGCCTGCTCCTCACCGAACGGGACCAGTCGGTCCGTACGGTCCAGGAAGGCCACCAGCGGCGCGGCGCTCGCCCGGAACAGGGCCTGTTCGCCGCCGACCCGGAGCCTGATGTGGACGTCGGCGAGTCCCTCGTCCGAGACGGGCGCGATGTGCACGTCGCCCTCGCCGGACGGGCCGCTGAGCCCGTCGAGGAGCAACTCCGGGCGAACGCCCAGCTCACGGGCGCGTCGCCGGGGAGGTGGAAGGTGATTTCGACCGCATAGGGATCGGCGCGGTCATAGGACATCTCGACCGGGATCCGGAAGGAGAGCTCTTTGGAGACCAGGAAGGACATGGTCACTTCTGCCTGGACTGTGTCTCGCATGTCGCGCATCGTCGCCGCCCCGAGTTGAGTTGCCGGATGGCCAGGTTTGATCCTCCCGGCCCTCTTGACACCATCGTCTGCTAACCGCTAGAGGACCACAAGGAGTGAGTTTTCAGATACTGATAGAGAACGAGAGAGCTGATGACGTGACCGACTCTGGAGCGTAGCGATTCGATCGCTGGACGGAGTCGAATGGCCTGATGTGAGGGAACGGAAATGGCCAGGGCGGCCGGGGTTTGGCCGACGGTGACCGGAAGGGCTCCGCACACCGTTCCGCGGGCGTACTCCTGCCGCTCGTACACCGGCGTTCCCCGGCTTCTGGCCAGCAGCCGCGAGCGCAGTTCGTCGGCGCTGCGCACCGAGTACGGCGTCAGGGGCTGGACCGGGTGGCGGGTCAGATGGTCCTCGCGGTCGCCCTCGTCGAGCTGCGCGAGCAGGCACTGTCCCACGGCGTGGGCGTGCGCGGTACGGCGGAAGTCGGCCCACTCCTCGACCGCCGGGGTGGTCGGGCCGGGTACGACGTCGATCACCTCGACCTCGCCGCCGCGGTAGACCGAGAAGTAGACGGCGACGTCGAGTTCGGCGCCGAGCAGGGTGAGGACTCGTGGACGGCGGCCCGGCCGGTGCCGCGGCGACCGGAGCCCAGGTTCAACGCCGCGTCACCGAGGACGTAGACGCCGTCCTCGCGGCACAGATAGCCCTCGTGGGTGAGGGTGCGGAGCAGGTGGTAGACGGTCGGCAGCGGCAGCCCGACGACCCGGGCGAGCTGTTTGGCGGGGCGCCCCGGGGCGTGAGCCGACGGCTTCCAGCAGTCGCAACGCGCGCTGCACCGAGCCGATCAGCGTCGGCGCGCAGCTCGCGCCGGTCGTGTTGATGTCGGCTGCCGCCACAGGCACCCCGGGGTGTGGTGCGAGCCGGGCGTCCAGGAGAGGAGACGCCGGCGACTCGCACTCTAACCGGAGTAATGGCCGCCGTTAGGGGTTTGGGATGCGCTTATCCTCGCGCGGCGTACCCGTTCGAGGGGTCGGGGAGCGCCTTCGGGCCCGGTACGGCGAGGGGCGCGAACGGTTGCGCGGGGGCGGTCGCGCGAGCGGTGCCGGGTGCGGTCGCGCGGACGGTACGGGGCGGTCGCCGGGGCCGGGCGTCACCAGTCCCCGCGGGAGGAGGACGAGGTGAACTTCCGCACCACGTAGATCAACCCGGCGATGAGCGCCACGAGCAGGAGCGCCTTGAAGACGAACGCCACGACGAAGCCGAGGACGCTCGTGATCAGCCCGCCGAACACGAGCAGGACGAGGGCCGGTACCGCGATCCACTTCACCCACCACGGCAAGCCGTGCATGATGCCCTTCGAGGCCACTTTCGGTCCCTGCTTTCTACCTGAGCCGATTCCGCCGACGACGCCGGCGGGAGACATCGCATCCCCACGCTTCGATGCTAGGACGCCGACGCCCGGTACGGGGCCGTCTCGGCCCCCGTCCTCCCCTGAGCGATCCCCTACGGGACACGGGGGCGGCGCCTCGGCTCCCGGGCGGAGGCGGCCCCGGCGGGCTCAGCCCTCCGGCGGGGAGAAGACCACCATGACCCGCAGGTCCTCGGTGATGTGGTGGAACTTGTGGGCCACCCCGGCCGGTACGTACACCACGCTGCCGCGCGCCACCTGTGAGGTCTCCATGCCCACGGTGATCGAGGCCCGCCCGCTCACCACCAGGTACACCTCGTCCTGCCGGTGCGGCTGCTGCGGGTCGGTGGTGCCCGCGTCCAGCGCGTACAGGCCGACGGACATGTTGCGCTCGCGCAGGAACTGGAGGTATGCGCCGTCGTTCGCGGCGCGCTCCGCCTCCAGCTCGTCCAGTCGGAACGCCTTCATCTGCTTCTCCACCCTCGCCTTGCCCCGCCGTTCGTGGGCGGGAGTCTGCGACGATCTCATCCATGAAGCATTTTCTCGTCAAGACGATCGCGAACGCGGCCGCCCTCGGAGTCGCCATCTGGCTGCTCGACAAGATCACGCTCAGCGGTGGCTCCTTCGGCCACAAGACCCTCACGCTGATACTCGTGGCGCTGGTCTTCGGCCTGGTCAACGCCGTGGTCAAGCCGATCGTCAAGGTCCTGGCCTTCCCCTGTTCATCCTCACCCTCGGCCTGATCACGCTGGTGATCAACGCCCTGATGCTGATGCTCACCTCCGGTCTCGCGGGCAAGCTCGACCTGTCCTTCCACGTGGACGGCTTCGGTGCGGCCCTGATCGGCGGCCTGATCGTCTCGATCGTCTCCTGGGCGCTGCACATGGTGCTGCCGGACGACGACTGAGCCCCGGGCCGCATGACTGGTTCTGATCGGCTTCGAGCATGATGGGGCCATGAGAGTTCCCTCGTCCTACCGTGTCTGTTTCGTCTGCACGGGCAACATCTGCCGCTCGCCGATGGCCGAGGCCGTCTTCCGGGCCCGGGTGACGGAGGCCGGGCTGGGCGAGCGCGTCGGGGTGGACAGCGCGGGCACCGGCCCCTGGCACGAGGGCGACGGGGCCGACCACCGCGCCGTCGCCGCGCTCACCGCCCACGGGTACGAGCAGGACCACGTCGCGCGGCAGTTCCAGGCCGCGTGGTTCGACCGACTCGACCTGGTGATCGCGCTGGACGGCTCGCACCTGCGCGAACTGCGTTCCCTCGCGCCGGACTCGGGGCCGCCGCGAAGGTGCGGCTGCTGCGCGCGTACGACCCGGACGCCGATCCGGACCGGCTCGACGTGGCGGACCCGTACTTCGGCGGGGCCGAGGAGTTCGAGGAGTGCCTGGAGCTGATCGAGGCGGCGTGCGACGGGCTGCTGGACGCGGTCGGCGCGACGCTCGACGAGCGGGCCGTCCGGCCTCGCGCGCCACCGGCGCGGACGACGGCGCCGACACCACCGGCGCCACCGACACCATGGAGGAGACCGCATGACCGGCGACGGAACCAGGGCGGTACGGGCGGGGCTGCCCGAGGCGGAGACCTACGAACCGTCGCTGCCGGGGCCCGTCTTCGCCGCCCACTACCACCTGCACGGCGACGCCGACCCGCTCGCGGGCCCGTACACCTACGGCCGGACCGCCAACCCCACCTGGGGTCTGCTGGAGTCGGCCATCACCGAGCTGGAGTCCCCGGACGCGGACGCGGAGACCGTCGTCTTCGCCTCCGGCATGGGCGCCATCTCCGCCGTGGTGCTCTCGCAGCTGCGCCAGGGCGACGTGGCGGCGCTGCCCTCCGACGGCTACAACCTGCTCGTTCCGCTGCGCGCGCGGCTGGAGAGCTACGGCGTCGAGGTGCGCACCGCGCCGACCGGCGGCGACGCGCAGCTGTCCGTGCTCGACGGCGCGAAGCTGCTGTGGCTGGAGACCCCTCCAACCCCGGCCTGGACGTGTGCGACATCCGGCGGCTCGTGGCCGCGGCGCACGAGCGGGGCACGCTGGTGGCCGTCGACAACACCCTGGCCACCCGCTCGGCCAGCGCCCACTGGAGCTGGGCGCGGACTTCGCGGTGGCGAGCGGCACCAAGGCGCTGACCGGCCACGGAGACGTACTGCTCGGCTATGTGACCGCGCGCGACCGGCGACTGGCCGCCGCCGTCCGCGAGTGGCGCAAGACGGTGGGCGCGGTGCCGGGCCCGATGGAGGCGTGGCTGGCCCACCGGTCGCTGGCCACCTTGCAGTTGCGGGTGGACCGGCAGGCGGCGACGGCGCTCGCCCTGGCCGAGGCGCTGCGCGGGCGGCCCGAGATCACCGGGCTGCGCCACCGGGGCTGCCCACCGACCCCTCCACGCCGTCGCGGTCACGCAGATGCGCGGCGGGCGCTTCGGCTGCGTGGTGTCGTTCACGCTCCCCGACCAGGCGCACGCCGAACGCTTCCTGGGCGCGCTGCGCCTGGTCGACGACGCGACGAGCTTCGGCGGCGTGCGGTCCACCGCCGAGCGGCGCGGGCGCTGGGGCGGGGACCCGTGCCCGACGGGTTCGTCCGCTTCTCGGTCGGCGCGGAGGACCCCGACGACCTGATCGCGGACGTGCTGCGCGCCCTGGACGCGGCGGCCTCCGCGAGCTGAAGATGTGACGGCCCATCAAGTCGTCGGCTGTGAACGCGTCTTGATGGCGCGTCAGTTCTGCGCGGGGAGGGGCTCGAACGCTGTCGGGCGCCTCAAGCCTCCCCTCGTGGCTTGAGACGCCCCGGCTCTCCACGCGGAAGGCCGCTCGAACAAGGCTAGTTGACTCAGCGTCAGTGTCCAATCACAGTAGCGACATGGGGCTATCGGCATATTTATAGTTGTCACGCGTCGGGGGCGCGTCGAGCCGAGGGAACGGATGGATCTCGCCCTCCTACGGACGTTCGTGACGGTGCACCGGGCCGGTTCCTTCACGCGCGCCGCCGCGTTGCTCGGCTCTCCCAGCCCGCGGTCACCGGCCAGATACGCAGTCTGGAACGGCAGTTGGGCCGCCCCTGTTCCACCGCAGGGCCGGGGCGTGACGCCCACGACGATGGGCGACGAGCTGGCGCACAAGGTCGCTCCGCACCTGGACGCCCTGCTGGAGATCACCGAGGCCGACGCCGAGGGCGACGCCGCGCGGCACACCCTGCACCTGGCGGGCCGCCGGAGTTCACCGCGCTGCGCGCCCTGCCCGCGCTGGCGCCGCTGATCTCGCGGGGCCTGGACGTACGGACCGCCTTCGGCAGCGCGGAGGAGGTGCTGGAGGGCTCGCCGCCGGGCACCACGAGTTGGCCGTGACCACCGCCAGGCCGCGCGGCGCACTGCTGTCCGCGACCCGCTGTGCGACGAGGAACACGTGCTGGTCGCCGCCCGCGCTGGGCCGCGCGGCTGGGCGGTGCGGCGGTGGTGCAGGTCAAGGGGTCGCGGCGCTGGAGAAGGTGCCGGTGGTCGAGGTCCACGACAGCCTGCCGCTGGTGGCCCGTTACTGGTCCACCGTCTTCGACGCGGTGCCCGTGGGCCCCGGCACCGTCATCGCACCCGATCTACGCGCGGTGCTGGCGTGCGTCGCCGCGGGCGCCGGGCTGAGCGTGCTGCCGCGCTACCTGTGCGCCGACGCGCTGGACAGCGGGGAGGTGGTGGCGCTGCTCAACCCCGGTGCCGCCGCTGCGTACGTACTTCCTGGTGGTGCGCGCCGGAGCACTCGCGCTGCCGCACATCGCGCGGGCGCATGAATGGCTGCTGCGTGCTGCCGTCGGCTGGTGAGCGGACGTTTCGAGCGGCGGCGCGCGCGGCAGATGTCCTCCATGGCCGAACGAGACGTGGTCAAGCGCACCGCCCGTGCCGTCCTGATCGACGGGGATCCGCACGGCGGCGCACCGCGGATGGTTCTGATCAAGCGCACCAAGCCGGGTCAGGCGCCGTACTGGATCACTCCGGGCGGTGGGGTGGAGCCCACGGACGCCAGTGTCGTGGAGGCGCTGCACCGCGAGGTCGACGAGGAACTCGGCGCGAAGGTGACGGACGTGGTACCCGCTTTCGTCGACACCGTGCCCTTCGAGGACGAGGTGCCGCCGGGCGAGGAGGACCCGGCCCGGGGCTGAAGGTGCAGCACTTCTTCGTGTGCAGGCTGACGTCGATGGACCTCTCACGCCGCCACGGCCCGGAGGTGGACGAGCCGCGCGGCGCGTACGAGGTGGTGCGGATCCCCTTCACCCGTGAGGGGCTGGCCTCGGTGGAGGTGGTGCCGCCGTCGCTGCGCGCCTATCTCGACGCGAACATCGAGGGCGTACTGGCGCTGCTGGCCGACGACTTCGGCTGAGCGGCCCGTACCGGACCGGACCGGTACCCGACCGCCCGCGCGGCCGCGGGCTAGCGGAACCAGCCCTGGAACGGCGTCTCCGCCTCCTCCGCCCGCTGCCGCGCCTCGCCAGCGCCTGTTCGGCCTGCTCGCGCCACTCGTCGGTCCGCTGCTCCGGACGGGTCCGCGAGGGGCCGGGAAGCCGCCGGAATGGCTTGCCGGGTGGGCGCCGGGGTGCGGAGCCGCCGGTTCCGCGGGCCGCTCGGGCATCGGGCGCCGCGGCCTGTCGCCCGAGCGGGCCTCCGCCGCGGCCCCGAAGAAGTCGCCGCCCTTGCGCTTGACGTCGTCGGTGCCCCAGGCGCGTTCACCGTCGCCCCGCTGCCCCGGAACCACCTTCCGCAGGTGCGGGATGTGCTTGGCGCAGTGGATGTACGCCTCCTCGACGGTCACCTCGACCCACACCACCGTGCGCCGACCGCGCACCGGATCCTCCGGGATGCCGGGGTGCAGGTGGCGCATCTCGGCGTCCTCGACCACCCGGGCCCGCCCGTTGACGTGCAGACCGATCCGGTCCTGGGTGAAGTCGATCATGAGGATGCCCAGGTGGGGTTCTCCTGGAGGTTGCCGAGGCTGGCCAGCACGCCGTTGCCCCGGTACTCGGGGTAGGCGAGGGTGCGCTCGTCGAAGACCCGCAGGAAGCCGGGCGGTCCGGCTCTGAAGGTGCTGTCGCACTCGCCGTTCCGGTCGGCGGTGGCCAGGAAGAACATCTCCTGGCGCCCCACGAACTCCCGCATCCGCCCGTTGAGATGGTCCAGCACCTGATCGTCGTAGAAGCGGTCCGCCCGCCCCTCCGTCCCGAGGTGGCGCTGGAGCAGATGCTCGCCGTCGCTCCCGGGCCGCTGCTGGGTGGCCCGTCCGTGCTCGACGCCGTCCACAGTCACTCGTCGTCCCTCACGCTGAAACCCTGGTCCTGATGGCCTGGAACGCCCTGGCCGCCACGTCCGGCCGCCGCGCGTCCGCGCGTCCGCGGGAGACCGTCTCCCGCGGACGCGCCCACGCGAGGCCCGGCTACTCCTGCGCCGCCGCGGCGGCCAACTCCTCCAGCGAGTCGTGCCGTATGCGGTGGGAGGGATGCCGATGTCCCTCAGGGTGTCCACGCCGCTGCGTATCATCCCGGCCGGTCCGGACAGATACGCGTCGTATCTGCTCCATGGACCGTACCGCCTCACGGCGTCGGGCAGCGGTCCCGTGAGCCCCTCCGACGGACCGTCGGAGACGACCGAACGGACGGAGAGCCAGGGCAGCCTGCTCTCCAGGCGGAGCATGGTGTCCAGGTCGTACAGGTCGTGGTCGCTGCGCGCGCCGTAGAAGACGTCGACCGGGCGGCGGCGGCCGTGTTCGGCGACGTCCTCCACCAGCGCCTTGATCGGCGCGATGCCGGTGCCGCCGCCCAGGCACAGCAGACCGCTGTCGGAGGCGTGGTCGATGGTCATCGAACCGCCGGGCGGGCCGAGTCGGATCACGTCTCCCGCGCGGGCGCGGCGCACCAGGGCGGTGGAGACCCAGCCCGCCGGTACGGCCTTCACGTGGAAGCTCAGCAGCCCGTCGGGCGGGGCGCCGACGCGAACGAGTAGTGCCGCCACACCCGCGGCCACCACGGCGTCTCGATCGAGGTGAACTGGCCTGCCAGGAAGGGTACGGCTGGTCCGGGCGGACGGTGATGACCGCGATGTCGGCGGTCCGCAGCTCGTGCGAGACCAATTCGGCCTGCCACCACGGCGGCGCGCGCAGCTCGTCCTCGGCCGCCGCGTCGATCATGATCTGCGAGATCGCGGTGTACGCGCGCACCCACGCGGCCTCGGTCTCGTCGTCCCAGGTGGTGGTCGCGTGCCGGGTGAGCGCGCCGATCAGGCACTCGCCGACGGCCGGGTAATGGCTGGGCATGGTGCCGTACTTGCGGTGGCCGCGGCCGAGCCCGGCGAGGTACTGGGTGAGGATGCCGGGCTCGTCGATCAGCTTCGCGGCCGTCAGCAGCGCCGGAACAGCCGGTCGCGCTGGGCGTCCATCGAGGCGGGGAACAGCTCGCGCAGGTGCGGGTGCTGCACGAACAGCAGGGCGTAGAAGTACGCGGTGACCCGGTCGGCGACGGGCTCGATCTCGGCCAGGAGCGGCGGATCAGCACCGCGTCGGGCGAGGCGGTCGGGTCGGCGTCCGACGGGCCGAGGGGTCGGCGGCGGGCGGCGCGGTGCGCGCGGACGCGGGTTCCTGGGTGGGTTCCGGTGCGGGCCGCCGGGCGGGCGCGGGTCCGTCGGGAGCACCGGTCGCGCCGGTCGCGGGCCCTGGCTGTCGGGCGCCGGGGCCGGGGCCGCCGCACGGGCGTCGGCGGGGCCGGGGCCGGGGCTGCCAGGGGCTGCGGCTGGCCGGGGCGGGGTCCACGCGTCCGGCCTCGCCGTCGGCCGGGTGGCGCTCGCCGGGGCCGGGATCCGCCCGGCGGTGGTCGCGCTGGGCCGGTACGGAGCGCCGCTCGGCGGCACCGGGCGCCTCCGGCCCGGAGGCCAGGCCGGGGCCGGGGCGGTCGGGGTGGGGCGATCGGCAGCGGGGCCGGAGCGGTCGGGGTCGCGGGCTGGCGGGCGCGCCCGGCCTCGGCGGGCCACTCCGGTCCGGCGGCCGGGGCCGTTCGGGCTCGGCGGCCGGGCGCCGGTCCGCGTCACCGGCCGCGCGGCGGGCGGCGCCGGAGCCGACCGGACGGATCGAACTCACCGCGCGGCCGGGCTCCCGCTGCGGTTCCCCGGCGTCCCCTCGGGGCGCCGGTGGTCTCGGGCGGCTCTCCTGCGGCTTCCTGCTCGGGCTGAACCAGCCCCAGTCGCCACTGCTTCCGCCGGATTCGCCGTTGTCGGCCGACGGCGTGGTGGTCGGAGCGTCCATGGTTGCCTCGCCTCGAACATCTTTCTGTCGGTCTCCACACATCCGTTGCCGGAATGTGCGCGCAATTCCTCGCTCTGGTCAGCTGGTTCGGCTCGGATGCCGTGATCGGGTGCTGTGCTCGGGGTGCTCAGGCAGGCCCGCTCCTTACCTCACACCCGCGCAGCATGACACGCGCATCGTCCTAACCGGACGCATAGTCGGAAGTCCGGGTGACAGGGCGGCTGTTCCCCTAGACTGGGTCACTCGTCGCGGCCCGCTACAGCGTCCTGCGGTGGAACCGGAACTCGACCCTACCGGCCCGCATGAATCCACAAGCCCTGAGTGCAACTCGTCGCACAGCCCGACAATTTCGGTGATTAACTCTGGTTACCGGCCAATTCGTACGCGTCCCGCAGATCTCGTCCCGTATACGCGCAGGTCGCGATTCCGCTGACATGGTGGTCGGCGTTGACCGCGACCGACACCGGGACCGCGGCGAACAGCGCGGCGTCCGACATGGAATCCCCGTACGCGACGCAGTCGTCCTGGTCAAACCGTAGGTGGCGGCCAGTTCGTCGGCGATGACGACCTTAGCGGCCGGGGTGAGGATGCCCGCCGGATCGAGCGAATCGCGGAACGGTACGGAGGGCCATCGGGAGCCGCGCGCCGCGTCCGTTCCCCATCCCAGGAGCCGCTCCACGAACCACCCGGGAGAGAGCGAGATCACTGCGGATCGCTCACCCGCGCGCGGATGTCGGCCCATACTTCCCGGATACCGGTCAGCCAGGGCGCGCTCTCGAAGGCCGCCGTGACGTGTTCCTCGGTCAGTTCCGACCACAGCGCGCAGGCCCGCCGGGCGAACTCCGCCGTGCTGAGCCCGCCCGCCGCGAATTCCCGCTCCAATGCGCCGATCTCACGCTCCAGACCGAGTTGCCGTGAGATCTCGACGGCCGCGGCCGAGCCGTGGATGAGTGTTCCGTCGAGGTCGAACAAATGCAGTCGGGTCATGGAGCCGAGCGTAGGCAGGGGCGGGGCGTACGCGCGATCGAGTACCACGGAATACCGCCCCGCCGAACGCGGAGCGTGGGGCACGGGCACCCGGACGCGGGCACGGGGCACGGGGCGCGGGGCACCCGGACGCCGGTCCGTCGGGGCAGCGCCGAGAAGCTGCGGGCGGCCTCTCAGCCCGCCCGCAGCTTCTCGGGGCGGAAGCCGCCACCCCGCCCCGCCCCGGCCACCGGGTCCCGGCCGTCGGCGGGCGCCGCGGTACGCCGCTCCAGGGCCGCCGAGAACAGCGCCGTGGCGAGGGCGGCGACAGCCATCAGGCCGCCCACCCAGTTCGTCGCGGTGTAGCCGAGGTCCGCCGCGATCACCCGGCCGCCGAGCCACGTGGCGAGGGCGTTGCCCAGGTTGAAGGCGCCGATGTTGGCGGCGGAGGCGAGGTGGGCGCGTTCGGCGCCTGGTCCATGACCCGCTTCTGGAGCGGCGGGACGGTCGCGAAGCCGAACGCCCCGATCAGCGGGATGGTCACCGCCGCGGCGGCCTTGTGGTGCGCGGTGAGCACGAACAGGGCCAGGGTGAGGGCGAGTCCGCCGAGCGTGACGTACAGCATCGGCATCAGCGCGCGGTCGGCGTAGCGCCCGCCGATCAGGTTGCCGCCCACCAGCCCGAGCCCGAAGAGGACCAGCAGCCAGGTGACGGAGGAGTCGGCGTACCCGGTGACGTGGGTCATCATCGGCGTGATGTAGGTGATGGCGGCGAAGACCCGCCGAAGCCGAGCACGGTCATGATCATGGCCAGCCACACCTGCGGGTTGCGGAAGGCGGCCAGCTCGCGGCCGAGGCGGGCGGTGGCCGGGCCGGCCGGGCCGGTACGAGGGCCGCGATACCGGCGAGGCCCAGCACGCCGAGCCCGCGACCACGGCGAAGGTGGCGCGCCAGCCGAAGTGCTGGCCGATCAGCGTGCCCATGGGGACGCCCACCACGTTGGCCACGGTCAGGCCGGTGAACATGGTCGCGATGGCTCCGGCGCGTTTGTCGGGCGCCACGAGGTCGGCGGCGACGACCGCGCCGATGCCGAAGAACGCGCCGTGCGCGAAGGCGGCGAGGACGCGACCGGCGAGCAGCAGCCGAAGGCGGGGCGAGCGCCGAGAGCACGTTGCCCGCGATGAACAGCCCCATGAGGGTCAGCAGCATGGTCTTGCGCGTCATCCGGGTGCCGAGCAGCGTCAGCAGCGGGCGCCGACGACCACGCCGAGGGCGTAGCCGGTGGTCGCGTATCCGGCGGTGGGGATGGAGACGTGGAAGTCGTCCGCGACCTCGGGCAGCAGGCCCATGATCACGAACTCGGTGGTGCCGATCCCGAAGGCACCGATGGCGAGCGCCAGCAGGGCGAGAGGCATGGCTGGGTCCCTTCGGGGTCCCTGGAGAACCTGGAGAACGAAGAACGAAGAACGGAGAACGGAGAACGGAGAACGACGAGGGGATACGGGTCAGGTCCGGAGCGTTCCCGGGCCGCATCGCACGGAGCCCCTTTACCGGCGTCCACAATAATTGCACACGCCTCATACTTGCAAGCGCGGACAATTTCACGGTTGGCCTACCCTTGAGGCAGCACACCACGAAGGAGGGGCCCATGTCCGACGAGCCGCGCCGCACCCCGAACCCCGCACGGGCACTCGCGCAGGGCTGGTGCGCCCTGTCCGCCCTGCACGGTCGTATCGAGTCGCACATCGAGCGCGCCCTCCAGGCCGGGCACGGGCTGAGCGTGCGCGAGTTCTCCGTCCTCGACGTGCTCAGCGGACAGCACGACGGCGACGGCGGCCACCTCCAGATGCACCAGCTCGCCGACTCGGTGGTGCTCAGCCAGAGCGCCACCACGCGCCTGGTCACGCGGCTGGAGGACCGCGGTCTGCTGTCCCGCTACATCTGCCCGACGGACCGGCGCGGCATCTACACCAACGTCAGCGAGAGCGGCCTCACGCTGCTGGAGGAGGCCCGCCCACGCACGACGCCGCGCTGCGCGGGCGCTGGAGGACGCCGCGAAGCGGCCGAGCTGGCGCCGCTCGTCACCGCGGTCCAGGGGCTCTGGGCGCCCGCCCCGCGTAACCGGACGCCCGGGTAAGGGAGTTGGCGAACCCGGGTACGGAGGCCGTCGAGCCCTCCGTACGGGAGCCGCCGGGCCCTCGTACGGGCGTCATCCGGCCCGCGTAGGGTCGCGGTCATGAGCGACTTCGAGATCCGGCGCGCGACCGCGGCCGACATACCGGCCATCGTCGCGATGCTGGCCGACGACCCGCTGGGCGCCCAGCGCGAGTCCCCGGAAGACCTCGCGCCCTACCGCGCCGCCTTCGACCGCGTGGCGGGCGACCCGAACCAGCACCTGGTCGTGGCCGTCCGGGACGGCCGGACGATCGGCACCCTGCACCTGACGGTCATCCCGGGCTGTCCCGGCGCGGCGCCACCCGCTCGATCATCGAGGCCGTCCGCATCCACGCGGACGCGCGCGGCGACGGGCTCGGCACCGCGCTGATCCAGTGGGCCGTCGAGTCGCGCCGCGAGGGCTGCCAGTTGGTGCAGCTCACCTCGGACGTGACCCGTATCGACGCGCACCGCTTCTACGAGCGGCTCGGCTTCGCCGCCTCGCACGTCGGCTTCAAGCTCCAGCTGGCCTGACGCCCGCTCCGGCCGGCCCGCCCTTTGCTGTTGACCCGGCCTGTCCGCCAGTTGGCTTGCTGTTGACCCGGCCTGTTCGCCAGTCGGCCCGGGCCCGTTTCTCGGGTGGCCCGGCCCGCCGTCACGCGGGCGGCAGACCGCGCCAGCCCGCCGGGTCGGTGCCGCCCGGCACCACGTCCCCGGCTCGTAGGGCTCGCGCGTGAACACGAAGGTGCCCAGGTCGAGATGGGCCCGCTCGCCCGAGGCCCCGCCGCCGCGCACGACCCGCAGCGTCTCGCCCGCGAAGTAGCCGTCGAGGCCGGTCCAGGTGCCGTCGGGCGCGGCGCGGAAGCGCGAGGCGCGGGTGGTCCTGGCGCCGACCGGGGCGAGTTCCAGGCCGCGGTCGGCGCGCAGCCGCAGCAGGAAGGCGGTGGTGCCCCAATACCAGGGGCCGGTCAGCGCCAGCAGGTCCGGGTCGGCCTCGGGCAGCGGTCGCCACGGCTGGGGACGCACGGCTCGCGCTCCGCGACGATCCGTACGAGATCGGCGGCGACGGCCCCGACCGCGGGCCCCGAGGTGGCGTTGGCCAGCGCGATCCCGGCGAGCCGGTCCCGGGGCTGACCCACAGGGTGGCCAGGAAGCCGGGCATGGAACCGCCGTGCCCGAAGAGGAACCTCCCGTCCGCGTGCGTCAGCTGGAGGCCCAGGCCCCAGCCGCCGTCCCGGTCGCCGGGCAGCGGCACGGCGGCCGGTTCCCGCATCTCGGCGAGGGTGTCCGCGCTCAGTACCCGCTCGTCGCCGTCGAGCAGGAACGCCGCCCACCGGCCCAGGTCCTCGGCCGTCGACCACAGCTGGCCCGCCGGTCCCATCAGCCCGGTGTCCACGGCGGGTTCGGGCTGGACGACGTCCGCCCAGGGTGCACCGCCCAGCCCCGCGCGTACGGGGCCCGCGGCGCGAGGGTCGTACGGGTCATGCCCAGCGGGGCGAGCACCTCGCGGCGCAGCACCTCGTCCCAGGGCGCGCCGCGCAGCCGGGCGACGAGGCGGCCGAGCAGCGCGTAGCCGGGGTTGGAGTAGTGGAAGCGGCGCCCGGCGGGTGCGCGGCCGGGCCGTCGCCGAGGAGGTCGGCGACCCGGGGCGCAGTTCGCCGGGCGTGCGCTCCCACCACGGGCCGCGCGCCTCGGCGGGAGGCCCGAGGTGTGGCTGAGGAGTTGGGCGACGGTGGCCTCGGCCGCCGCGGCGGGCAGTCCCTCGTCCAGGTGCGTTGCGCCCGCGTGCGGCGTGCCCGCGTCCAGGTGCGATGCGCCCTCGCCCAGGTGCGATGTGCCCTCGCCCAGGTGCGATGTGCCCTCGCCCAGGTGCGCGCCGAGCGGGTCGGTGAGGTCGAGCAGCCCCTCGTCGCGCAGCCGCAGCACCATCACCGCGACGAAGGTCTTCGTCAGCGAGCCGACGCGGTACTGCGTGTCGGCGTCGGGCCCGTGCGCCCCGACCCGGCCGCGGCCTCCGGACCAGACCAGCCTGCCGTCCCGCATCACCGCCCCGACCAGCGACGGAGTGCGGCCCTCGGCCTGGGCGACGGCGATCCGGTGCAGCAGGGCGCGGCGCGTCTCGGGCAGCGGCCCCTCGATTTCGGCTGTCATGGCCGCACCTTATGCCGCGGTTCCAGCAGCGCTCCGGTGCCGCGGTTCCAGTAGCGCCCGTACCGCGGTCCTAGCAGCGCCCCGGCTTCAGCCAGGAGCATTCGAGGCCGTCGCCGGAATCGGAACCGGAACCGGGGCGGGGCTCGTACGGCCGGGCTCCCCGCCCTCGCGCGCGTCCCCGCCGTACGAGGCCAGCGCCACCGCCACCTCGTCCTCGATGTCCTTCACCGAGTCGGCCAGGTAGCCGTTGAGCACGACGCTGAACACCAGCTCCCGGCCCGCCGCGTCCGCCACGTACCCCGACAGCGCCGAAGCGCCGGTCAGCGAACCGGTCTTGGCGTGCACCCGGCCCGCCGCGGGCGTGCCGCACATCCGCGTCCGCAGGGTGCCGCCGACCATCCGGTCCGGCGCGCACGCCACCGGCAGCGGGCGTACCAGTCGCGGAACCACGGCTCGTTCCGTACGGCCCCGAGCAGCGTGGCGAACTGGCGGCTCGGCACGAGGTCCATCCGCGACAGCCCCGAGCCGTCCACCTGCCGCAGGGTGCCGGTGTCCACGCCCTTGCGCTCCAGGTACGAGCCGATCGCTGCCAGCCCGCGCGCCAGCTCCCGCTGTCGAGACCCGGCGGCCGACCGCCTTGGTGAGCACCTCGGCGTGGTTGTTGTTGGACAGCTTCATGAACGGGACGTACATCTTCGCGAGCGTCATCGACCGGTGGCGGGCCAGCCGCCTGGCGTCCGGCGGGGTCGCCCGGCCCGCCCGGGTACGGCCCGCGACCCGTACCCGTGGTCGGCCAGCGCGTCCGCGAAGACGGCGGCGGCGTACCCGGTGGGCTCCACACGCTGGTCCACGACTGGGCGGGGTCGGCGCCGACCGGGATGTCCCCGCTGACGACGAGGGTGTTGCGGCCGTGCTCGCGCTCGACCGAGACCGTGTCGCCGCCGCCCGCCGCGACCGTGGTGGCGCGCACGTCGACGGTGACGTAGTCGGTGGGCGGGGTGACCGTGACCTTCGGCGCGTCCCCGGCTTCGCGCCCGGGGCCACCTCGACGTACACGTTGCCCGCGTCGTAGTCGGTGTCGGGGCCACGGTCAGGGCGGAGACCTGCGAGGAGTAGTACGCGGACTCGTCGTCGGCGGCCCACGAGCGGCCCAGGCGCGCGCTGTCGAACCAGGTGTCGTCCGCGACCAGCCGCCCGGTGACCCGGCGGATCCCGGCGCCCGCGACCTCGGCGGCCAGCGCGTCGTAGTCCCCGGCGAGCATCGTCGGGTCGCCGGTGCCGCGCAGGTACAGGTCGCCGTCGAGCGTCGAGCCGCGCCGGGCGCCGTCGGTGAGGACGTCGGTGCGGAAGCGGTAGTCGGGGCCGAGGATCTCCATGGCGGCGGTCGAGGTCAGCAGCTTGGTGTTGGAGGCGGGCATCAGCCGGTCGCCGGGGTCGTGGGCGTAGAGCACCTCGCCGGAGGCCGCGTCCTGGACGACGACGCTCGCCGACCCGCCCTCCAGCCGGGGGTCGGCGAGGATCCGGTCGATCGTCCCGGGCAGCCCGGTGCCGGGGCCGGGCGTCGTGGAGTCGGCGCCCGCCGTGGAACCCCAGCTCAGCGTGAGGGCGAGACCGGCGGCGACGGACCATGTCCACACGCGTGCGCGGGGTTGCCCGCTTGCTGTATCCGCTCATGGCCCGAGCATCGTGGAACGGGCCGTACGGCGACAGGAGGCCACGGCGTCGCGACACGTGTATCGGTGTCGCGATGTGCCTCACGTATCGACGTGGCCGAGGAACCGCAGCAGCGCGTCCGCCGTGTCCCCGGGTTGTCCTCGGTCAGGAAGTGCCCGGCGTCGGCGATCCTCTCCTGGCGGGCGCCGGGGATCGCGGCGGTCAGCTCGTCGCCCATGGAGGGAAGCCAGCCGTCCCGCTCGCCCCAGAGCACCAGCGTGGGGACGGCGACCCGGCCCAGCTCGCGCACCGCGTCGCGGGTGTCCTCGAAGCTGACCGCCGCGACCTGGTCCACCCAGCGGTGCTGCCCCGCCTCGCCCGCCCAGGGCGCGAGATACGCGGCGGCCACCTCGTCCGACATCGGGCGGTACGCGGCGGTGCGGACGCGCGGCGCGACGATGTCGGCGAAGACGTGCGGCGGCATCGTGCGGTAGACCTCGGCGTGGCGCTGCATGTGCTCGGTGAACGGGTGTTCCACGGCCCGATGACGGCGGCGTCCAGCAGCGCGACGCCGCGCGCGGCCAGCCCGTCGGTCAGATGGGCCCGCATCACGACGCCCCGCCGATGTCGTGCCCGACCAGGGCGGGCGCGTCCAGACCCCAGTGCGCGACGAGTTCGGCCAGCGTACGGGCCTGGCGCGCGATGGACGGGCGACGCCGGGGGCGCAGCGGAGTCGCCGAAGCCGAGCATGTCCCACACGTGGACGGTGTACCGCTCGGCCAGCACGGGCGCGACCTCGCGCCACAGATAGGAGGACGCGGGAGTGCCGTGGACGAGGACCACCGCAGGCCCGTCGCCCCGCACCTCGGTGGCGACCTCGCCGCCCGACACCAGGACCTTTTCGCGCATACGGATCCCCACTCCCAAGCTAAGGGTTATATTTGCCTTACAGCGGTTACCGTAGCAGGGAGTAAGGCGTGAAGACAGAGTTTTCGGATTACGCATGGGGGCGGGGTGGCGACCGATCTCGTCAACACCTCGCCGCTGGTGCGCCGTTCCACCGGCGAGGCCCTCCTGACCCGGCCGCCCTGGCGCGCTTCCTCGCCGAGCACGGCGTACGGCCGGACGCGCTCACGGACGGTCGCGCGCCGTCCGACGCCGAACTCGACGCGGTGCACGCCCTCCGGCAGGAACTGCGCACCACCCTGGAGGCGGCCACCGAGGAGGAGACCGTCGAGCGGGCGAACGCGCTGATCGCCCGCGCCGCCACCGGCCCCGCCCTGCACCGCGCCGCCCCGGCAGCGGTGCCGACGAGGCGCCGGTAGCGGCGGGAGCGGCGGGGACGGCGCGTGGCAGTGGTACGTCACCACCGCGCCGCACGCCTCCTCGCCGACGAACTGGCCGTCCTCACCGGCACGGGCCTGCTCGGCGCCCTGCGCACGCTGGGCCACACGCGCTTCAGGCCCTGCGCGTCACCGGTGTGCGACGGGGTGTTCGTCGACACGAGCCGCGCGGGCCGCCGCCGTTACTGCATGCCCGACCTGTGCGGGAACCGGATCAACGTCGCCAAGCACCGCGCGCGCAGACAGCGCGCGGACTCCTGACCGAGCCGTCCGCGCGCCGAGCGCTCCGGGCGACCCGCGTGTGCACCGCGTCGACGAGGCGGAACCGCCACCCGCGACCGGCCCGTGGCCGCTGCCCGACGCAACCCCGACACCGTGCGCGGCGTCCCATGGCTCCAGCCGGACTTCGCCGGGCCGGACGGCGTGCCGCGCCTGTCCATCCACGGCTTCGCGATCGAGGCGACCGGGCCGCGCGTCCCGTCGTCGACACCGACACCCGCTGCCGGGCAGCCACTTCCCGCCCCGACCGGCGGCCGGGTGGTCTCCGAACACGGGCGCCTACCGCCTGACGACGACTCAGGCCCCGGCCATGTCCACGAAGCGCGAGTAGTGGCCCTGGAAGGCGACCGTGATCGTCGCGGTCGGACCGTTACGGTGCTTGGCCACGATCAGGTCCGCCTCGCCCGCGCGCGGCGACTCCTTCTCGTACGCGTCCTCGCGGTGCAGCAGGATGACCATGTCGGCGTCCTGCTCGATCGAACCCGACTCACGAAGGTCGGAGACCATCGGCTTCTTGTCCGTGCGCTGCTCGGGACCACGGTTCAGCTGTGAGAGCGCGATCACCGGGACCTCCAGCTCCTTCGCGAGCAGCTTGAGGTTACGGGACATGTCCGAGACCTCCTGCTGGCGGGACTCGGGCCGCCGGGAACCGCCGGACTGCATCAGCTGGAGGTAGTCGATGACGACCAGTTGGAGGTCGTTGCGCTGCTTCAGGCGGCGGCACTTGGCGCGGATCTCCATCATCGACAGGTTGGGCGAGTCGTCGATGTAGAGGGGCGGCCGAGACGTCG
Organism: Streptomyces sp. M19; assembly: GCA_038070365.1. Classification (GTDB taxonomy): domain Bacteria; phylum Actinomycetota; class Actinomycetes; order Streptomycetales; family Streptomycetaceae; genus Streptomyces. The sequence goes on from JAMYWE010000001.1 coordinate 4,352,272, forward strand.
GGCATACGGCGGGCCAGCCGCGTCCAGTCGTCGTCGGTCATGCTGCCCGAGCGCATGTGGTGCAGCGCGACGCGCGCCTCGGCGGAGAGCAGGCGCATCGCGATCTCGTTGCGCCCCATCTCCAGGGAGAAGATGACGCTCGGCAGGTTGTTCTTCACCGAGCAGGCGCGGGCGAAGTCCAGGGCGAGCGTGGACTTTCCCATGGCGGGACGGGCGGCGATGACGATCATCTGGCCCGGGTGCAGCCCGTTGGTCAGCGAGTCCAGGTCGGTGAACCCGGTCGGGACGCCGGACATCTGCCGCTGCGCGAGCCGATCGCCTCGATCTCGTCGAGGGCGCCTTCCATGATGTCGCCGAGCGGCAGGTAGTCCTCGCTGGTGCGCTGCTCGGTGACGGCGTAGATCTCGGCCTGGGCGGTGTTGACGATCTCGTCGACGTCGCCGTCCGCCGCGTATCCCATCTGCGTGATGCGGGTGCCCGCCTCGACCAGGCGGCGCAGCACGGCGCGCTCGTGGACGATCTCCGCGTAGTACTCGGCGTTGGCCGCGGTGGGGACGGTCTGTACGAGGGTGTGGAGGTACGAGGCGCCGCCGACGCGCGTGATCTCGCCGCGCTTGGTCAGCTCGGCGGCCACCGTGATCGGGTCCGCGGGCTCGCCCTTGGCGTACAGGTCGAGAATGGCCTGGTAGACGGTCTCGTGCGCGGGCCGGTAGAAGTCGGTGCCCTTGAGGACCTCGACCACGTCGGCGATGGCGTCCTTGAGAGCATCATGCCGCCGAGCACGGACTGCTCGGCGTCGAGGTCCTGCGGCGGTACGCGCTCGAAACCGCCGCCCTCCCAGCCGCCGCCCTCGTTGCCGCGCTCGTGCTGCGCGGTGTCGTCGCGAGTCTGTCGGCCTTCGCCGCGACGGAACCGCGGGGACGGGAAACGGTCGCTCGGACCGGCGTCCGCCCAGGGTCGTCCATGGGCTCGGGCACGCTCACCCCGCCACCTCCTCCCGTCCGCGGCGCGGACCTCGCGGTGCCCTGTCCTTGTTACGGCACGGCTCTGACAGACACCCGATACGGGGCGGGCGCCGGATAACGGTAGGCCCAGCGCAGGCGTCAGCCAACTGGTTATCCACAGGGCATGTGGACGACCGGACCCATCCTGTGGAGAAGTCCCGCGAACCTGTGCACGACACGGGGACAGTGCTGTGGACAAGCTGACAATCACTCCATGATCACCACTGTGACCTGCGGTTTCTTCGTCCCAGGGGTGTGCATGAGAAAAACTTCGAGGCGGAGCGCAAGATCGCGACAAACGGCGCAGAGGAGAGCGTCCCGCGCGGCGCCGAGTAAGGACTCCTCAACAGTTGCGTCTATTACCTGTGGAAGATTAGATTGGCGGGGTGACACAGGCCCCGCGAGCCCGCCGCCCACCGGTAGCCACCCCGACCGGCACAGCGCCCGCCGAACCGCTCGCCACCATGACCGCGAGATCGTCGCGCTCGCGCTGCCCGCGTTCGGCGCGCTGGTCGCCGAGCCGCTGTTCGTCATGGTCGACAGCGCGGTGGTCGGCCATCTCGGCACCCGCAGCTCGCCGGCCTCGGCGTCGCCGCCGCCCTTCTCACCACCGCCGTCAACGTCTTCGTCTTCCTCGCCTACGCCACCACCGCCGCCGTCGCCCGCCGCGTCGGCGGGCGACCTGCCCGCCGCGATCCGGCAGGGGCTGGACGGCATCTGGCTCGCCCTCATCCTCGGCGCCGCCGTGATCGCCGTCGTGCTGCCCACCGCGCCCGCGCTCGTCGAGTTGTTCGGCGCCTCGGGCACCTCCGCGCCGTACGCCACCACCTACCTGCGGATCAGCGCGCTCGGCATTCCCGCCATGCTCGTCGTGCTCGCCGCGACCGGCGTACTCCGCGGGCTCCAGGACACCCGCACCCCGCTCTACGTCGCCATCGGCGGCTTCGCCGCCAACGCCGGGCTCAACGCCGCCCTCGTCTACGGCGCCGGGCTCGGCATCGCCGGCTCCGCCTGGGGCACCGTGATCGCCCAGACCGCCATGGCCACCGTCTACCTGACCGTGGTGGTACGCGGCGCGCGGGCGCGCGGCGTCGCGCTGCGCCCGGACGCCCAGGGCATACGCGCCTGCGCCCACGCCGGGGTCCCCTGCTGGTCCGCACGCTCTCGCTGCGCGGCGTCCTGATGATCGCCACCGCCGTGGCGGCCCGGCTCGGCGACTCCGACATCGCCGCCCACCAGGTGGTCCTCACGCTCTGGAGCCTGCTGTCCTTCGCCCTCGACGCCATCGCCATCGCGGGCCAGGCCATCATCGGCCGCTACCTCGGCGCGGACGACGCCGACGGAGCGCGCGCCGCCTGCCGCCGCATGGTGCAGTGGGCGTCGCCGCGGGCGTGGTGCTGGGCCTGCTGGTGGTGGCGGCCCGTCCGCTCTTCGTCCCGCTGTTCACCTCGGACCCGGCGGTGCGCGACACCCTGCTGCCCGCGCTGCTGATCGCCGCCGTGGTCCAGCCGGTCGCGGGCGTGGTCTTCGTCCTCGACGGGGTGCTGATGGGCGCGGGCGACGGCCCGTACCTCGCCTGGGCGATGGTCGCCACCCTCGCCGTCTTCACCCCGCCGCCCTGCTCGTACCGACCGTCGGCGGCGGACTCACCGCCCTGTGGTGGGCCATGGCCCTGATGATGACCGTCCGGCTGGTGACCCTGTGGCTACGCGCCCGCTCCGGCCGCTGGATCGTCACCGGCGCCACCCGGAGCTGACCGCCCCGTCCGCCCCAGCCCGCTCGCGCACGCACGTCGGTCCCGCACCTCGCCCCCGCAACGACCGAAACGGCCGAAGGGCCGTACCCCGCCGGGATACGGCCCTCCGCACGCTCGACCGAGCGCGATGCTCAGGCGGCGACGACCTCGACGCCGACCTTGGCGGCCACCTCGGGGTGCAGCCGGATCGACACCTGGTGCGCGCCCAGGGTCTTGATCGGCGTGGTCACCTCGATACGGCGCTTGTCCACGTCCGGACCACCGGCGTCCTTGATCGCCGAAGCGATGTCGGCCGGGGTGACCGAACCGAACAGACGGCCCGCGTCACCCGCGCGCGTCTGAAGGCGGACCTTGACGTTCTCAAGCTGGGCCTTGATCTCGTTGGCCTGCTCGATCGTGGCGATCTCACGGATACGACGAGCGCGACGAATCTGCTCGACGTCCTTCTCGCCACCCTTGGTCCAGCGGATCGCGAGGCTCCGCGGAACCAGGTAGTTACGGGCGTACCCGTCCTTGACGTCCACGACGTCGCCGGCGGCACCGAGGCCGGAGACCTCGTGGGTGAGGATGATCTTCATGCTTGGCTCACCCTTCCCTTAGCGCGCGGTGGAGGTGTAGGGCAGCAGCGCCATCTCACGGCTGTTCTTCACGGCCGTGGCGACGTCACGCTGGTGCTGGGTGCAGTTGCCGGTGACCCGGCGGGCACGGATCTTGCCGCGGTCGGAAATGAACTTCCGCAGCAGGTTCGTGTCCTTGTAGTCGACGTAGGAGATCTTCTCCTTGCAGAACACGCAAACCTTCTTCTTCGGCTTGCGAGCAGGCGGCTTCGCCATTGTCTCTCTCCAGTGTGATCAAGAAGTTTGTGCTGGTCGCCCGACCAGGCCGTGAGGGGCCTAGAAGGGCGGCTCGTCCGAGTAGCCGCCGCCCGAACCGCCGGAGCCGCCGCCCCAGCCGCCGCCACCGCCACCGCCGCCGCCCTGCTGGCCGCCGCCGGCGGCGCGCTGGTGGCCCAGGGTCGTCGGCGGGAGCACCGCCGCCGCCCTGCTGCTGGCCGCCACCGCCGCCCCAGCCGCCGCCACCCTGGCCGCCGCCACCGCCGTAGCCGCCCTGACCACCGCGTCCGGTGGTCTTGGTGACCTGGCCGTGGCATTGCGCAGGCTGGCGCCGACCTCGTCGACATCCAGCTCGTAGACCGTGCGCTTGATGCCCTCCCGGTCCTCGTACGACCGCTGCTTCAGCCGGCCCTGCACGATGACGCGCATGCCTCGCTGGAGCGACTCGGCGACGTTCTCCGCGGCCTGCCGCCACACCGAGCAGGTCAGGAACAGGCTCTCGCCGTCCTTCCACTCGTTGGTCTGACGGTCGAAGGTGCGGGGAGTGGACGCGACGCGGAACTTCGCTACCGCCGCGCCAGACGGGGTGAAGCGCAGCTCGGGGTCGTCGACGAGATTGCCGACGACCGTGATAACGGTCTCGCCTGCCATTGGGGAACCTCTCGGCGGGTGCTGCTGGCTGCTTGCTACTCAAGTGCGCGACGTCCCGGCGTCCGCCGAAGCGGTCCGCCGGCGCGCTGCCGCGCGCTCAGTGAGTCTCGGGACGGAGGACCTTGGTCCGGAGGACCGACTCGTTCAGGTTGAGCTGGCGGTCGAGCTCCTTGACGACCGCGGGCTCTGCCTGAAGGTCGATGACCGAGTAGATGCCCTCGGGCTTCTTGTTGATCTCGTACGAGAGACGACGACGGCCCCAGGTGTCGACCTTCTCGACCTTTCCGTTGCCCTCACGGACGACGGAGAGGAACGTCTCGATCAGGGGAGACAGCGCGCTCCTCCAGATCGGGGTCGAGGATGACCATCACCTCGTAGTGACGCATGTGGAACCCACCTCCTTTGGACTCAAGCGGCCACGGTCGTTCCGTGGCAGGAGGGTCGTGATGCGTTGTGTGATCTCTGTGACGACGCCATCACAGACGCCGCCGCAGACGGTACACAGTACCCGGCTAGCGCCTTCCGGTTGAAATCCGGCCACCTCTCCCCGCAATCTGTACACATCGGGTGTGAGCGGCGTTACAGTGCGCCGCCCGTGGCCATTCGGAGGTGCCTCATGGCACAGGCAGCACGGTCATCTCACGGCTTCCTCTCCTTTCTCGACGGTGACGACGGCGAAGCCCATCCCGTCCAGAACAGCTTCGCCGCGGGGACGCTGGTGCTCGGCGTCGTCGCCTTCGTCACCGGTATGTTCCACAGCCTGCACGTGGTCAGTTCGTGGACCGGTCTGGTCGGCATGCTCATCGGTGCCTGGGGCAGATGATCTCCGCCACCACCGCCGAGCGCTTCCTGCTGATCATCGGTCTCGGCGGGGCCGGGGTCGGGTTCTACCTCGGCATGGCACATGGCGGACTTGTCCCCGGCATGTTCGGCTAGCACCCGGCAGGCCCCGGTTGCCCCTGGCCCAGACGGGGCGCTCCCTTGTCGCAGTAGGCTTCGGCGCGAGAGCTGGAGCCCCGACCACGGGGACACACGTGCCGAGGAGCGCCCGTCATGAGCCTGACCCTGAGGACGATCAGCCGAGAGCAGCATCTGGCGTACATTCAGAGCCTGCCGTCGGCCAGCCACATGCAGGTGCCTGCGTGGGCTGACGTGAAGTCCGAATGGCGTTCGGAGAATCTCGGCTGGTTCGACTCCTCCGGCCAACTCGTCGGTGTCGGCCTGGTGCTCTACCGCCAACTCCCCAAGATCAAGCGGTATCTCGCGTATCTCCCGGAGGGCCGGTCCTCAACTGGTACGCGCCCAACCTGGAAGAGTGGCTGCGGCCGATGCTGGCGCATCTCAAGCAGCAGGGCGCCTTCTCCGTGAAGATGGGTCCGCCCGTCATCATCCGCCGCTGGGACGCCGCCGCGATCAAGTCGGGCATCCAGAACCCGGACGTGAAGCGGCTGCGCGACATCGAGGCCACCCACATCGAGCCGCGCGCCTTCGAGGTGGCCGACCGGCTGCGGAAGATGGGCTGGCAGCAGGGCGAGGACGGCGGCGCCGGCTTCGGCGACGTCCAGCCGCGCTATGTCTTCCAGGTGCCGCTGGAGAACCGTTCGCTTGAGGAGGTCCACAAGGGCTTCAACCAGCTGTGGCGCCGCAACATCAAGAAGGCGGACAAGGCCGGGGTCCAGGTCGTGCAGGGCGGCTACGAGCACCTCTCGGAGTGGCAGCGGCTGTACGAGATCACCGCCGAGCGCGACCACTTCCGTCCCCGGCCGCTCAGCTACTTCCAGCGGATGTGGACCACCCTCAACGCCGAGGACCCGGGCCGGATGCGGCTGTACTTCGCGATGCACGAGGGCGAGGCCGTGGCCGCCGCCACGATGCTGATCGTCGGCGGGCACGTCTGGTACTCCTATGGCGCCTCGGCCAACCACAAGCGCGAGGTCCGGCCCTCGAACGCGATGCAGTGGCAGATGATGCGCGACGCCCACGCGCTCGGCGCGAGCGTCTACGACCTGCGCGGCATCAGCGACTCGCTCGACGAGAACGACCATCTCTTCGGTCTCATCCAGTTCAAGGTGGGCACCGGTGGGCAGGCGGCGGAATACCTTGGCGAGTGGGACTTCCCGCTCAACAAGCTGCTCCACAAGGCGCTCGACATCTACATGTCGCGCCGCTGACGCCGTTCCCGCGGCCCCGCTCGGCGCGCGGGCGCCAGCGTCCCGCGCCGCCGGTACGGCCCGTACGCCCGCAGCACCTGATCCGCCCGCACGTCCCGCACCACCCGAACACCCGGCAGACACGCACCCGGCAGACCCCGAACACCCAGCAGGCCCCGCACCACCCGCAGATCACCGACCACACACCGCTCACCCCCGTTCGTCCCGCGCTCCCCGTTCACCTTCTGTACACCGCGGCAACGAGAAAGGTTCCGGACCGGCCAATGGCGCTCACGCTCTACGTCGACACCACGCGCTGGCGAGCGCATCAGCAGTCCGTCATCCAGCAGTTCCCGGGCATCGTCCCGGTCTGCAAGGGCAACGGCTACGGCTTCGGCCACGAACGGCTCGCCGAGGAGGCCGCCCGGATGGGGAGTGACATCCTCGCGGTCGGCACCACCTACGAAGCGGCCCGGATGAAGGACTACTTCAGCAGTGACCTGCTGGTCCTCACCCCTTCCGGCGCGGGAGGAACCGGTCCCGCTCCCCGACCGCGTGATCCGTTCGGTGTCCTCGGTCGACGGGGTGTACGGCCTGGTCAACGCCCGGGTCGTCATCGAGGTCATGAGCAGCATGAAGCGGCACGGCGTCACCGAGGCCGACCTGCCCAAGCTGCACGCCGCCATCGAGAACGTCCGGCTGGAGGGCTTCGCCATCCACCTCCCGCTGGACCGCACCGACGGCCGCGACTCGGTGGAGGAGGTCATCAGCTGGATGGACCGGCTGCGCGCGGCCCGGCTGCCGCTGCACACCATGTTCGTCAGCCACCTCAAGGCGGAGGAACTGTCCCGGCTCCAGACGCAGTTCCCGCAGACCCGCTTCCGCGCGCGGATCGGCACCCGGCTGTGGCTGGGCGACCACGACTCGACCGAGTACCGCGGCGCGGTGCTGGACGTGACCCGGGTCGCCAAGGGCGACCGCTTCGGCTACCGCCAGCAGAAGGCCGCCTCCGACGGCCATCTCGTCGTCGTCTCCGGCGGCACGTCCCACGGCGTCGGCCTGGAGGCCCCGAAGGCGCTGCACGGGGTCATGCCGCGCGCCAAGGGAGTGGCACGGGCCGGGCTCGCGACCGTCAACCGCAACCTCTCACCGTTCGCGTGGGCCGGAAAGCAGCGCTGGTTCGCCGAGCCGCCGCACATGCAGGTGTCCATCCTGTTCGTGCCGAGCGAGGTCCAGCCACCGCAGGTCGGGGACGAGCTGGTCGCGAGCCTGCGGCACACCACGACGCAGTTCGACCGGATCCTCGACCGCTAGGCGACTTGGCCCAGGCGCCTTGACCCAGGCGACTTGGCCGAGGCCCCTGCCTGACAGGCTCCCGGAAACCGCCGGGCCACGGAAGAACCCGTGGACGCGGCGCGGGCCGCGCCCGCGCCGCCCGCCGAGCGCGCGCCCGTCACTCGCGGGCCGCGCCCCACTCCACGTACGGCCGCTCCGCGCGCTCGTCCGCCAGCAGCGCCTCCTCGCGCGCACGCCCGAGGACGAAGACGTCCGGGGCGCCGTCCAGCACCCGCCGGATGGGTCGTCCGAGCCGTCCTTGCGCACCACGTCCCGCTCCGGGACGAGCACGTCCCGGACGATCACGGCGCACAGGTACAGCGTCGCCAGCAGGTGGACGGCGATGGCCAGTTGGTAGCCCTCCGGCGGCAGTCCGCGGTGCGCCTTGTCGCTCGCCGTGTACGCGAGGTACATCCAGATCCCGAGGAAGTACGTCAACTCGGCCGCCTGCCAGATCAGGAAGTCCCGCCAGCGCGGCCGGGCCAGGGCCGCCAGCGGGACCAGCCACAGCACGTACTGCGGCGAGTAGACCTTGTTGGTGAGGATGAACGCGGCGACGATCAGGAAGGCCAGCTGGGCGAAGCGCGGGCGTCGCGGCGCGCACAGGGCGAGGGCCGTGACACCCGCGCAGGCCACGACCATCAGCAGCGTGGCGTACGTGTTGGCGTTGTCGATCGGGTCGCCGGTGCGCTGGGAGATGATCAGCCAGAGCGAGCCGAAGTCGACGGGCCGCTCCTGGCTGAAGGTGTAGAACTTCAGCCACCCTCGCGGACGTGCAGCCCGCCCTGCGTACTGATCATGACCGGCAGGTTCACCACGAGCCAGGCGCCCGCCGCGCCGAGCACCGTCGAGCCGACGGCGCGCAGCCGTCCCGCGCGCAGGCAGAGCACGAACAGCGGTCCCAGCAGCAGCACCGGATAGAGCTTGGCGGCGGTGGCCAGGCCCAGCAGGATGCCCGCCGCCAGCGGGCGGCCGCGGGACCACATGAGCATGCCGGCGGCGGTCAGGGCGACCGCGAACAGGTCCCAGTTGATGGTGGAGGTGAGCGCGAAGGCCGGGGCGAGCGCGACGAACGCGGCGTCCCAGGGGCGACGGCGGTGGGTACGGGCCACGCAGACGGCGATCACCGCGGCGCAGACCATGAGCATGCCCGCGTTGACCATCCAGTAGGTCTGCTCGCGGTCCTGGATGCTGCCGCCGTGCGGCGTGAGCCAGGACGCGACCTCCATGAACAGACCGGTCAGAACCGGGTACTCCAGATAGTCCATGCCGCCGGAGACGTCGGACGGGATCCGGTCGAAGTACGGCACGAGGTCCATGGCGAAGCCGCGGCCGTTGTAGAGGTGCGGGATGTCGGAGTAGCAGGCGTGGGTGTACTGGTCGGTCGCCCCGAAGAACCAGCCGCCGTTGTAGCAGGGCATCTTCTGCACCATGCCGAGCGCGAACATCCCGAGCGCGACCAGCGCGATGATCCGCACCGGCGTCCACCAGCCGCCGCCGGACAGCGCGCGCCGTCCCGCCGGTCCTCCGATCACCTCGCTCGCGGCAGCCGTCACCTCGTCCTCGGCGGCCGGCCGGACGGCCGGTGCCTGCTGGGGTTCTCGCGCACGCTCATGGACCCATCCTGCCGTACGCGGTTCCGGCGGCGGCAGGAGCGCCGAGGGCGCCCGGCCGGGCGCCAGGCGCCCTGTGGACGTACGGCGGCGCCCGGAGCCCGCCTGTGGGCCCGCGTACGGCGCCGCCGACCGCGGGCACGGACCGTACGGACCGGGGCGCCGCGCGCACGGCGCCAGGCCCGCCCCGCCGTCGGGTGCGACGGCGGGGCGGGGCCTCGGCTCAGCCGGTGTACCGGTGGGTGGACCGGTGCGGGCCGGTCACTCTCTTCGGTAGCCCTCGGGGCCGCCGAAGATATGGCCAGGACCGTCGTCGGTGGGCGACTCGGTGGGCGGATCCTCCGTGCCTCCGGGGCCGCCGGGCCGCCGGCGCCGCCTTCGTCGTCTCCGCAGTTGATGTCGAGCGGACCGCAGGTCTCCGTCTCGGTGGGGCTGCTGGTCGGGGTCTCCGAGGGCGACTCCGAGGCGCTCTCCGAGGGCGACTCCGAGGCCGACTCCGACGGAGGAGCCGGGGTCGTCTTGCTGGGGCTGGCGCCGTCGCCGTAGATCTTCTCGCCGATGTCGCCGGGCGTGGGGAAGTCCTTCTTGGCCTGACCCGCCAGGGCCTGCTTCATGTAGTCGGCCCAGATCTCGGCCGGGAACGACGCACCGTGGACCTTCTCCTGCCCGCCGACGCCGTACATGGAGAGGGCGTCTTCTTCTTGGCCTGGTCGTTCACCCGCCACATGCCGATCGACGTGGACAGCTGCGGGGTGTAGCCGGTGAACCACGCGGACTTGTTGTCGTCCGTCGTACCGGTCTTGCCCGCCGCGGGCCGGTCGATCTGCGCCGAGGTGCCGGTGCTGCCCTTCTCCTCGACGACGGCCTTCAGCACGTCGGTGACGTTGTCCGCCACCTCCGGGCTGAACGCCTGCTTGACCTCGGCCTCCGAGTCGTGGTCGTACACCTTCTGGCCGTCCTTCTCGACCGTGTCGACCGAGTACGGGTCGGCCTGCTTGCCGCTGGCGGCGAACGTCGCGTACGCCCCGCCATGCGGATCGCGCTGGGTGCCGAGGTACCGAGCGAGAACGTCGGCGTCAGCGAGGTGAGCTGGTCCTCGGTCAGGCCCGCCTTGAGCGCCGCGTCCCTGACCTGTTCCAGGCCGACGTCCATGCCGAGTTGGATGTACGGGGTGTTCACCGAGAACCGCATGGCGTCACGGAGACTGATTCTGCCCTTGTTCTGGTTGTCGTCGTTTCTCTGGTGCCATTCCTTGCCGTCTCTGTCGTGCCAGATCTCACCGTTGTAGTCGCGCAACTTCACTTTGTTGTCGCCGTTGTAGACGCTCTTCGGTGAGACGGACTTACGGGCGGAGTCCGGTTGGTCCCGTGGGAGGTCCGGATCGAGTTTGCCCGGATCCATCGCGGCGGCCAGGACGAAGGGCTTGAACGTCGAACCCACCTGGATACCGGTGTAGTCGGCGTTGTTGGTGTAGTGCTCCAGCGCGTCCTTACCGCCGTAGATGGCGCGGATGGCGCCGGTCTTCGGTTCCACGGAAGCGCCGCCGAACTGCACGTACTTGTCCTTGTCGGGACGCTTCTTCGGGTCGATGTTCTCCTTCGTCACCTTCGTGACCGCGGTTTCGAGCTGCTTGATCTTGGTGCGGTCGAAGGTGGTGTGGATCTGGTAACCGCCCTTGTCCAGCTCCGCCTTGCTGATGTTGCTGTTCGCGACGACGTAGTTGTCGGCGAGTTGGGTGAGGTAGCCGATCTGCCCGGCCTTGTTCGTCGCGGCCTTCGGGTCCTTGACGTCGGGGAAGCCCTTGCCGATCCACTTCGTGTACTCGGCCTTGGACATGTTCTTGGTCTCGACCTCGCGCTTGAGGATCCACGCCCAGCGCCCTCGGCCCGCTTCTGGTTCTTCGCCTCACTGGCGGCGGCCCCGACGCCACCGGCGGGTCGTACAGGTTCGGGCCGTTCAGCGTCGCGGCGAGGAAGGCGCCCTCGCTCGGGGTCAGGTCCGAGCAGTCCTTGTCGTAGTACGCGCGGGCGGCGGCCTGAATACCGTAGGCACCGCGCCCGTAATACGCGGTGTTCAGGTACCCCGGAGAATCTCGTCCTTGCTCATGTTCCAGCCCACCTTCACCGAGATGAACAACTCGGTGACCTTGCGCTTGATGGTCTGTTCCTGTCCGAGGAAGGTGTTCTTCACGTACTGCTGGGTGATGGTGGAACCACTCTGCGTGGCGCCGCCCTGGCCATGTTGACGACCGCGCGGGCGATACCCGTGGGGTCGACGCCCGAGTCGTTGTAGAAATTGGCGTTCTCCGCGGAAATCACCGCGCTGCGCATGGACTTGGGGATCTGACTGAGCGGCACGACCTGGCGGTTGAGGTCACCGCCGCCGGATACCACCATCTCCTTGCCGTCGTTCCAGAAGTACACGTTCTTCTGGGTCTTGGCGGCGGCCTGCGCGTCCGGCACCTGGACCACCATCAGGCCGACGGCCACGCCGAGGATCAGCAGCGAGATGAATCCGAAGCAGGTGCCCAGGACGAGCTTCCAGGAGGGCACCCAGCGCCTGAACCCTGCTTGCCCGCGCGCGGTAGTCGATGAAGCGCTTCTTGCCGGGCTTCCCGTTGCCCCGGCGCCCCGGCCGCGGCCACCGCGCCGGCCGCCACCGCGGCCGCCATGACCGCCATGACCGCCGTGACCGCCTCCCGCGCCGCCTCCGGCAGCGGCGGGGACCCGTCGCTCGGCGTCGGCCGCCGCGTGCGGCGCGCCGGCCTCCGCCCGGCCACCGTACGGACGTTCCTCCCCGTGCTCGGCGGACCCCGAGCCGGTGGAGGCGTGCGGCGACGCTGCGCGGCGGCCTGACGACTGCTGCGCGGCGCGCCTGGCCGCTGCTCGTCCGCCGCCCTGGGGCTGCGGCGGCTTGCGACGGTGCTCGCTCATGGAACGACTACTCCTCGGGCAGGCGTTATCGCCTGAAAGCGGCAGGTGGCTTCCGGTCCCCGGCGTGTGGCGCGGCCGCTCGGCGCGTCCGGACACACGGCATCCAGGACGAGGACGCCTGAGGGCGTCACACAGTTCCCGGTGGTCTGCATGCCGAACAGAGTACGCACGGCCAAAACCCGCCCATCCGCCATCTTCGCTCCATAACAGTCACGTTGACTCTCATGAATCAGTGATGTGATGCCGTTCACCATTCCCCTCTTGTCCGGGCAGGGGCTCCCTATCGTTCTGATGTATCGCTTCGATACATCAGGTCGGCATAGGGTAGAGCAGAGGCAGGGGAGGCGGAGATGGGCAGGCGCTCGGGCGTCCTTGAGTTCGCCGTGCTCGGCCTGCTTCGCGAGTCCCCATGCACGGCTATGAGCTGCGCAAACGGCTCAACACCTCGCTCGGTGTGTTCCGCGCGTTCAGCTATGGCAGCCTCTATCCCTGCCTCAAGACGCTGGTCGCCAGCGGCTGGTTGATCGAGGAGCCCGGCAACGCGCCGGAGGACGCGCGTGCGGCATCACTGGCCGGGCGCCGGGCGAAGATCGTTTACCGGCTGACGGCCGAAGGCAAAGAGCACTTCGAGGAGTTGCTCGCCAACACCGGCCCGGACGCGTGGGAGGACGAGCACTTCGGCGTCCGCTTCGCCTTCTTCGGCCAGACGTCGCGGGACGTGCGGATGCGCGTCCTGGAAGGGCGGCGCAGCCGCCTGGAAGAGCGCCTGGAGCGGATGCGTGCCTCCATGGCGCGCACTCGTGAGCGGCTTGACGACTACACCCTTGAGCTTCAACGGCACGGTATGGAGTCCGTGGAGCGCGAGGTCCGCTGGTTGAACGAGCTGATCGAGAGCGAGCGGGCCGGGCGTGATCGGCGCGGCCCGCGGAGCGGGCCGGTCCCCGAGGGGACGGCCGACCGCCACAGGACCTGGCACAGGAGCAGGACCTGACACAGGAGCACGGCCGGTCCGCATCATCGCGCGACCGGTCGGCAGATACGGGCGGCCTGCCCCGGCACCGGGTGGTTCCCGGCCGGATCCGTCCGATGACACCGCCAACTGAGCCCCGCACAACCGCAGGGCTTCATCGAGTACACACAGGGAGCAACCGGAATGGGTTCGGTTCGCGTAGCCATCGTCGGCGTGGGCAACTGCGCCGCCTCGCTGGTGCAGGGCGTCGAGTACTACAAGGACGCCGACCCGAAGAGCCGCGTGCCCGGTCTGATGCACGTGCAGTTCGGCGACTACCACGTGAAGGACGTGGAGTTCGTGGCCGCGTTCGATGTCGACGCGAAGAAGGTCGGTCTCGACCTCTCCGACGCGATCGGCGCGAGCGAGAACAACACCATCAAGATCTGCGACGTGCCCTCCGCGGGTGTGACCGTGCAGCGCGGCCACACCCTCGACGGTCTCGGCAAGTACTACCGCGAGACCATCGACGAGTCGGAGGAGACTCCGGTCGACGTCGTCCAGATCCTCAGGACCGGCAGGTCGACGTTCTGGTCTGCTACCTCCCGTGGGCTCCGAGGACGCCGCGCGGTTCTACGCCCAGTGCGCCATCGACGCCAAGGTCGCGTTCGTCAACGCCCTGCCGGTCTTCATCGCCGGTACCAAGGAGTGGGCGGACAAGTTCACCGAGGCCGGGGTGCCGATCGTCGGTGACGACATCAAGTCGCAGGTCGGCGCCACGATCACGCACCGCGTGATGGCGAAGCTGTTCGAGGACCGGGGCGTCATCCTGGACCGCACCATGCAGCTGAACGTCGGCGGCAACATGGACTTCAAGAACATGCTGGAGCGCGAGCGCCTGGAGTCCAAGAAGATCTCCAAGACCCAGGCCGTCACCTCCCAGATCAGGGACCGCGAACTGGGCGCCGACAACGTCCACATCGGCCCCTCGGACTGGGTGGCCTGGCTGGACGACCGCAAGTGGGCGTACGTCCGCCTTGAGGGCCGCGCCTTCGGCGACGTCCCGCTGAACCTGGAGTACAAGCTGGAGGTCTGGGACTCCCCGAACTCCGCGGGTGTCATCATCGACGCGCTGCGCGCCGCGAAGATCGCCAAGGACCGCGGCGTCGGCGGCCCGATCCTCTCCGCGTCCTCGTACTTCATGAAGTCCCCGCCGGTGCAGTACTTCGACGACGAGGCCCGGGAGAACGTGGAGAAGTTCATCCGGGGCGAGGTCGAGCACTGAGGCGGTTCGACCGAGCGCCGAGCGCCGGGCCGCGTTGACCGCGACCACCGGCACGATCGGCGGACCGATCACGACCGACGGGACTGATCACCGCCAGCACGGCTGATCGCGGGTCCCCGGGCAATCCGCCCGGGGACCCGCGTCGTGTGGTGGGCGCCATGCCCGTCGTGCGTGATCTCCGCGTACTGGTGCAGCTGCGCGACTTCCGGCGCCTGCTGACCGTCCGCCTGCTGTCCCAACTGGCCGACGGCGTCTACCAGGTGGCGCTGGCCACGCATGTGGTCTTCTCACCGGAGAAGGAGGCCACGCCCGCGGCCATCGCCTCCGCCATGGCCGTACTGCTCCTCCCGTACTCCCTGCTGGCCCCTTCGCCGGTGTCCTGCTGGACCGCTGGCGCCGCCGCCAGGTACTGCTCCACGGCAACCTGCTGCGCACCGTCCTGGCCGTCGGGACCGCCGTGCTGCTCCTGGCGCGGGCCCCGGACTGGATCTTCTACGCCTCCGCCCTGTCGGTCACCGCCGTCAACCGCTTTGTGCTGGCCGGGCTTTCGGCTTCGCTGCCCCGGGTCGTCGACAGTTCCGAGCGGCTGGTGACGGCGAACTCGCTCTCGCCCACCGCCGGTACGGTCGCGGCGACCGCGGGCGGCGCCCTGGCCTTCGTGGTCCGTGTCGCCGCGCCGACACGGGGCACGTCGTCGGACGCGCTCGTGGTCCTGGTCGGCGCCGCCCTGTACTGCTGCGCCGGGCTCGCCGCCCTCCTGATGCCAACCGGGCTTCTGGGCCCGGACCCGGCGGCCCTCCAATCACGGCTGCGGACGGCCCTGTTGGGCACCACGCGCGGGCTGGCGGCCGGTCTGCGGCACCTCGCCGAGCGGCGGCCCCGTCGGTGGCGCTGATCGCCGTGACGCTGATGCGCTTCTGCTACGGCGCGCTGACGGTGATGGTGCTGATGCTCTGCCGGTACGCCTGGAGCGACACCGAGTCCGACGGGCTCACGCTCCTCGGGAGCGCGGTCGCCGTCTCCGGGGTGGGGTTCTTCGTCGCGGCCGTGATCACCCCGGTGGCCGTGGCGCGGCTCGGCTCCGGCCGCCCGAACCGAGACGGGCACTCCGGGCGGACCGACGCCCGGCTCGTGTGGATCGCCGTCTGCGCGGCCGTGGCGGCGGTCCTGGAGCCCGCGCTCGGGCTGCCCTTCGCGTTCGGCCCCATGCTGGTCGCGGCCTTCGTGCTGGGCGTCGTCACCCAGGGGCGAAGATCGCCACCGACACCGTCGTCCAGTCCGCGATCGAGGACGACTTCCGGGGCGGATCTTCTCCCTCTACGACATGCTCTTCAACGTCGCCTTCGTGGGCGCGGCGGGGTCGCCGCACTGATGCTGCCGCCGGACGGACGCTCGGCGACCCTGGTGGTGACGGTGGCGATCCTCTACGGCGCGATCGCTCTGCTGGTCATGTTTCACGTGAAACATGACCCGGACCGCTCCGTCAGGGCTGCGCGGCCCACCACTCCTTGAGCGCCGTGATCGCGGTGTCGCGGTCCATCGGCCCCTGCTCCAACCGCAGCTCCAGCAGGTGCTTGTACGCCTTGCCGACCTGCGGGCCGGGCGGCACCCGAGGATCTCCATGATGTCGTTGCCGTTGAGGTCGGGGCGGATCGCGTCCAGCTCCTCCTGCTCCTGAAGCCGCGCGATCCGTTCCTCCAGCCCGTCGTACGCGCGCGCCAGGTTCGCCGCCTTGCGCTTGTTGCGGGTGGTGCAGTCCGAGCGCGTCAGCTTGTGCAGCCGGTCGAGCAGCGGGCCCGCGTCGCGTACGTACCGGCGCACCGCCGAGTCGGTCCACTCTCCCGTGCCGTAGCCGTGGAAGCGCAGATGCAGCTCGATCAGGCGCGAGACGTCCTTGACCATCTCGTTGGAGTACTTCAGCGCCCGCATACGGGACGTGGACATCTTGGCGCCCACCACCTCGTGGTGATGGAAGGAGACCCGGCCGTCCTTCTCGAACCGCCGTGTCCTGGGCTTCCCGATGTCGTGGAGCAGCGCGGCCAGCCGCAGCACCAGGTCGGGCCCGTCCTCCTCCAGGTCGATGGCCTGCTGCAACACGGTCAGCGAGTGCTCGTACACATCCTTGTGGCGGTGGTGCTCGTCCAGCTCCAGGCGGAGCGCGGGCAGCTCCGGCAGCACCCGCTCGGCCAGCCCGGTGTCGACCAGCAGCCGCAGCCCCTTCAGGGGCTGGGCGCCGAGCAGCAGCTTGTTCAGCTCGTCACGCACCCGCTCCGCCGAGACGATCTCGATGCGCCCCGCCATCGCCTTCATCGCGGCGACCACCTCGGGTGCCACCTCGAAACCGAGCTGGGCGGCGAAGCGCGCGGCGCGCATCATCCGCAGCGGGTCGTCGGAGAAGGAGTCCTCCGGCGTCCCCGGTGTGCGCAGCACCCGTGCGGCGAGATCCTCCAGCCCGTGGTGGGGTCGATGAACTCCTTCCGCGGCAGCGCCACCGCCATGGCGTTCACCGTGAAGTCGCGGCGGACCAGGTCCTCGCCGATGGTGTCGCCATAGGACACCTCGGGCTTGCGGGAGGTCCGGTCGTAGGCCTCCGAGCGGTAGGTCGTGACCTCGATCTGGAAGCTCTGCCGCCCCCGGTCCCGTTCGGGGCGTCCTTGCGGCAGCCGACCGTCCCGAAGGCGATGCCCACGTCCCAGACGGCGTCCGCCCAGGGCCGCACGATCCTCAGTACGTCCTCGGGGCGGGCGTCGGTGGTGAAGTCCAGGTCGTTGCCGAGGCGGCCGAGCAGCGCGTCCCGTACCGAACCGCCGACCAGGGCCAGGCCGAACCCGGCCTCCTGGAAGCGGCGCGCGAGGTCGTCGGCGACGGGGACACCCGCAAGAGCTCACTGACCGCCCGGCGCTGGACCTGGCTCAGCTCGTGCGTCGACTGCGGGGTATGGCTGTCATTGTTGGCGTTCGGCACAACTGAACAGGGTACGTGGCCGCACGGCCGCACGTGCTCCGGAGAGGAGCGGTCCGTATCCCCACGGGACCGGCCGCCCCACCGCGGACCAGTCGACTCCCCGGGCGCTTCGGCCGTACGTCCCCGGACACCGAGGCGGCACATTCGGTGGCGATCTTGTGGAGCACTCCACACGTCCTCGCCACAGCGGGCATCGTTACCATTCCGGGGACGCACGTTGTCGCGTAAGCGCGCGGGCGTGGACGACGGCAGAGAATCCTTGACGACGACGAGGACGGGCGAGCGCGTGGCCGAGGCGGCAGAGCTCCAGCAGACCTATTCCGCTCGTGCCGGCCGATGGCTGCGGCGCACGGCGGCACTGCTGGCGACCGCGCCACTGCTGGCCGGCGCGCTGCAACTGCCCGCCGCCCCGCGGCCCACGCCGCCAAGGCCACCGGCCCGCGAACCGTGGACGTGGCCATCAACTCCTTACGCCGTCGGCGCCTTCGGCCGGTGACACGCTCACCGTCCACGGCATCGTCACCAACGACGGCGACGCGACGATCAACGACGCGCGGATCGCCCTGCGCCTCGGGTCGCTCATGAGCGGCCGCAGCGCGATAGACACCGCCTCCAAGCGCGGCGCCTATACGCCGGGGCTGGACGGCACGGAGATCGGCGGCAGTCACACGCAGAAGATCGCCAAGCTGCCTTCGGGGTCAGCAGGGACTTCACGCTCAACGTTCCGGTGGACGAACTGCATCTGCCGCAGAGCGGCGTCTACCAGATCGGCGTCTCGCTCAGCGGCCGGACGCCGAGCGCCCCTGGCAGGACCAGGTCCTCGGCTTCCAGCGGACCTTCCTGCCGTGGCAGCCGGGAGAGACGGCCGAGCAGAGCCCGACGACCTTCCTGTGGCCGCTGATCTCCACCACCCACATCACCGCGCGCACCGACGCGGACGAGCAGCAGACGCCCATATTCCGGGACGACGACCTTCTGGCGGAGATGAGCCCCGGCGGGCGGCTCCAGCAGATGGTCGCCCTGGGGAAGGGCCGCCCGGTCACCTGGGTGATCGACCCGGACCTGCTCGCCACGGCCGACGCGATGACCAAGGAGTACCAGGTCCTCGACGGCGAGCAGCCGAAGCAGGACGAGGGCTCCGAGGACGGCGGCGAGAGCAACGCGCCGGAGCCCGTCACCAAGGACGGCAAGGGCCAGGCCGTCGCGAAGAAGTGGCTCAGCGACCTCCAGAAGGCCGTGCAGGGGCACGACGTCGTCGCCCTCCCTTCGCCGACCCCGACCTCGCCTCACTCGCCCACCACGGCAAGACCGCCGTGGGCGCCCTGAAGTCGGCCACGAGCCTGGCCCGGACCGTGGAGACCATCCTCAACGTCAAGCCGCGCACCGACTTCGCCTGGCCCGCGGACGGCGCCATCGACCCCGCGATCGTGAAGCTGGCGGGCACGGTCGGCGCGCGCAACATCATCACGCGCAGCGACAGCCTGCGGGAGACCGGCGGGCTCGCCTACACCCCAGCGCCGCGCGCGGATCGGCGGCGGCAGGAGGGCGATCGTCTCCGACGCACGGCTGTCCACCTCCTTCACCGCCGACATGTCGAAGGCGCAGAACGCCACGCTCGCCGTCCAGGAGTTCCTGGCCCAGAGCCAGATGATCACTCTCCAGGCCCCAGCAAGCGACGCACCGTCGTCGTGGCGCCCAGCGCATGCCCAGCGCGGGGCAGGCGCAGGCCATGGCGAACGCGATCGACGCCCTCAAGCCCGGCCACTGGGCGACCACCCAGGGCCTGTCGGACGCGGCCGCGGCCACGCCCGACCCGAACGCCACGACGCGGGTCCCGGGTTCCGACTCGTACCGCGGATCACTGCGGAAGCAGGAACTGCCCACCAAGGCTTTTCAGGACATTCAGGACAGCCGTAAGCGTCTCGACAACTTCAAGGTCATCCTGAGCAACCAGGACCGGGTGGTCACGCCGTTCACGACCGCCATCACCCGGGAGCTGTCCACGTCCTGGCGCGGCGACTCCCGCGGTTCCTCCGACTTCCGCGACTCCGTCCACTCCTACCTCGACACGCTCATGCGCCAGGTGCGGCTGATCCCCAAGTCGACCCTGAGGCTGTCGGGGCGGAGCGCGACGATCCCGGTGACGGTGCACAACAACCTGACCCAGAGCGTCAAGGGCCTCACCCTGGAGATCACGTCCAACTCGGACATCCGGCTCGCCGTCAGCGGACCGCAGCAAGTGAACGTGGAGGCCGGGCACACCCAGTCGGTGAAGTTCGGCGCCACGGCCAAGGTGAACGGCCGCGCCCAGATCAAGGCCCAGCTCTACACCGCCGACGGCAGGCCCTACGGCGAGGCGATGGTCTTCGAGGTGAAGGTCACCGAGATCACCTCGACCGTCATCCTCGTGATCGCGCTCGGCGTGCTGCTGCTGGTCCTCGCCGGCATCCGCATCTACATCAAGCGCAAGCGCAGGACCGCCGCGCCGGACGCCCGGCGACCGACGCCGCGGACGCCGCTCCGCCGAGGCCGCCGAGCCCGCGGACGAGAGCGGCACCGACCCCGTCGTACCGCAGCAGGCGGGTGACCCGGTGGCTGACACCGGTTCGCAAAGCACTGGCCCATCCGGCTCGGGTGAGAAAGTGGACCATTGACTAAATGGTGGGGCCGGTCGGCCGCAGCGGACAATGAGGTGGGGTAGCGATGAATGCGCCGTACAACGGTGATCGCGGCCATGGACCTGGTGGTGATCCCGAAGGCCAGGTGCCGCCGCCGTCCCACGCCCAGCACAACCCGTACGCCCACGATCCGTACGCGCATGACCCGTACGCCCACGAGCCGCACCGCCAGGACCCGTACCTCGGGGACTCCCCGCCTCCGGATCCGCGTCAGATCTCGTACACCCAGCTCCAGTACCTGCACGATCCGTACCCGCAGGACCCGTACTCGACGGGCACCTTCGCGGCCATCCCGTACACCGCTCCCGACCCTACCCGCCGCAGCAGCACTACGCGGCACCGGAGTCCTACGGGCACGACCCGCTGACGGACCCGCTGTACGACCAGGGCGCGCACGCCCCCACGACGGCGGATACCAGCAGCAGCACTACCAGCAGGCGCAGTACCCGCGCAGCAGGGGTACCACGGGCAGCAGGAGTACCACGGGCAGCAGCAGGACCCGCGCATGTGGGCCCAGGAGCAGGGGCGCCCGCCCAGAACGCGTCCTACGGAAGCGACGCCGACCCACCCAGTACCTGGGCCACGTCGGCGCCGTGGGCGGGCAGCCCACCGCAGGCGAGCAGCAGGAGACGGACGCCTTCGCGCACCTCTTCCGCGACCAGCAGCCGTACGAACCGCAGCGCCCGCAGCAGTACCCGCCCCAGCAGTACGCCCAGCAGCACCGGGGCAGGGCCAGCCGCCGGGCTCGGCCCCTCGCACCCCGGCCGTCCCCGCCCGCCGGGGCACGTCCGCCCAGCGACCGGCGACCGGCCAGCCGCCCGCCGCCGCGCAGCAGCGCTCCGGCGGACGAGCGTCGAGCATGATGAAGTCCAGCGCGCTGATGGCCGCGGGCACCCTCGTCTCCCGGCTGACCGGCTTCGTGCGCCAGTTGATGCTCGTCGCCGCGCTCGGCGGCGCGACCCTCGGCGACACCTACGCCGTCGCCTACAACCTGCCGACGATGGTGTACTTCCTCACCGTCGGCGGCGGACTGAACTCGGTCTTCGTCCCCAGCTCGTGCGCGCGATGAAGGAGGACAAGGACGGCGGCGTCGCGTACGCCAACCGGCTGCTCACGCTCGTGATGGTCGTGCTCGGCAGCCTCGTGCTCGTCTGTGTCTTCGCGGCGCCCTGGCTGATCCGGATGCTCTCGGCGGACATCGCCAACAACCCGCCCGCCAACGAGGTGTCGGTCGCCTTCGCCCGCTACTGCCTGCCGACCATCTTCTTCATGGGCGTGCACGTGGTCGTCGGCCAAGTCCTCAACGCCCGCGGCAGCTTCGGCGCCATGATGTGGACGCCGGTCCTCAACAACATCGTCGTCATCGCCAGCTTCGGCCTGTTCATCTGGGTGTTCGGCACCTCCAGCAGCTCGAAGATGGGCGTCACCACGATCACGCCGGAGGGCATCCGGCTGCTGGGCATCGGCACCCTCCTCGGCCTGGTCGTCCAGGCCCTGGCGATGTTCCCGTATCTACGGGCGGCCGGTTTCCGCTTCCGGCCGCGCTTCGACTGGCGCGGCCACGGCCTCGGCAAGGCCGCGAAGCTCGCCAAGTGGACCGTGCTGTTCGTGCTCGCCAACCAGGCCGGTGCGGTCGTGGTGACGCAGCTCGCCACCGCCGCGGGGCCAAGGCCGCCAACGAGGGCTACCCGGGCGCCAGTTTCATCGGTTACCAGAGCGCGCAACTCATCTGGGGCATGCCGCAGGCCATCATCACGGTCTCCGTGATGGCCGCCCTGCTGCCGCGCATCTCGCGCGCCGCCCACGACGGGGACGCCGGCGCCGTCCGCGACGACATCTCCCAGGGCCTGCGCACCTCGGCCGTGGCGATCGTCCCGCTCTCCTTCGCCTTCGTCGCACTCGGCGTGCCCATCTCCACCATGCTCTTCGGCAGCTCGGGCACCGAGCAGGCCCGCTCCATCGGCTACATCCTCATGGCCTTCGGCCTCGGCCTGATCCCGTTCTCCGTGCAGTACGTGGTCCTGCGCGGCTTCTACGCCTACGAGGACACCCGCACCCTTCTACAACACGGTCATCGTCGCCACGGTCAACGCCGCCGCCTCCGGGCTGTGTTACGTGGCCCTCCCGGCCCGCTGGGCTGTCGCCGGTATGGCCGCCTCCTACGGCCTGGCCTACGCCACCGGCGTCGGAGTTGCCTGGAAGCGGCTACGCAACCGGCTGGGCGGCGATCTGGACGGGCGTCACGTGGTCCGTACGTACGCCCGGCTCATCGGTGCCAGCCTTCCCGCTGCCCTGATCGGCGGACTCGCCGGATACGGAATCATCCAGAACCTCGGCCAGGGAATCGTCGGGTCGGTCGCGGCCTTGGCGGGTGGCGGACTCGTTCTTATCGCGGTCTTCTACATTGCGGCCAAACGGATGCGCATCGAGGAGCTGACCGCCATGGTCGGAATGGTCCGCGGAAGACTGGGCCGCTGACCTGAGCACAACCATCGTCCGCCACCGTGTGTCGTGCATAGCGGCGGACTGTGGGCACAATTGTCTTGGCTCGGAGTAGGCGCAACGGATGGGGAGGCAGGAACGACGGTGGCGGAACGGAGCACGGCTGCCGTCGACGTGGCCGACAACGGCGGCGATGAGCCGCTGACCGCCGAGGCGGAAGAGACCACGGCCGACGGCGCGGGAACGGAACAGAAGGCCGACGAGGCTGACAAGGAAGCACCGGAGACCACGACCGCGCCTGCCGAGGAAGAGCGCGAAGAGCGCGCCGAGGTCGCCGCCAAGCCCCGGAGCTGCACAGCGGTCACAAGCTGGCCAGACGCTACCGCCTGGAGGAATGCGTCACCCGTCTGGACGGATTCAGCAGCTGGCGTGCGGTCGACGAGAAGCTGCGCCGTGCCGTCGGCGTCCACGTCCTGCCCGCCGACCACCACCGGGCCCGTCCCGTGCTCGCCGCGGCCCGCTCCGCCGCGCTCCTCGGCGACCCGCGCTTCGTCCAGGTCCTCGACGCTGTCGAGGAGAACGACCTGGTCTACGTCGTCCACGAGTGGCTGTCCGACGCCAGGGAACTGACGACCGTTCTGGCCGCCGGTCCTCTGGAGCCGCACGACGCCTACCAGTTGGTCAGCCAGCTCTCCCAGGCCATGGCCGCCGCGCACCGCGAGGGCCTGTCCCACCTCCGGCTCAACCCCGGCTCCGTACTGCGCACCGAGTCCGGCCAGTACCGCATCCGCGGCCTCGCCGTCATGGCCGCGCTGCGCGGCATCTCCTCCGACACCCCGCAGCGCACCGACACCGAGGCCATCGGCGCGCTGCTGTACGCGGCGCTCACCCAGCGCTGGCCGTACGAGAGCGACGCTTACGGCCTGACCGGGCTACCAAGGACGTCGGCCTCATCGCGCCCGACCAGGTGCGCGCGGGGATCCACCGCGGCCTGTCCGAACTGGCGATGCGCGCGCTGGTCAACGACGGCGCCACCGCCTCCCGGCAGGACCAGCCCTGCACCACGCCCGAGGAGTTGGCCGCGGCGGTCGCCGCCATGCCGCGCATCCGTCCCCGGAGCCCGTCTTCAGGACACCCGAGGCGTTCCAGCGCACGACGTACCAGCAGGGCGCCTACCGGCAGCCGCCCGCTCGTGGCGGCCAGTCCGCGCGCCGCGCCCGGCCGCCCGTGCCTCCACCGCCCCGCTACAGAGCCGTACGGGCAAGGCGTTGAAGTGGACCGTCTCCGCGCTGCTGATCGCGGCGCTCGGCCTCGGCAGCTGGCAGCTCGCCGACACGCTGCTGAAGGAAGAGCACCGGCCGGACGACCCGGGCAAGTCGCAGCAGAAGGACAACGACAAGACGGGTACGGCCAAGGGCAAGGCCGTCACGATCCAAGAGGCCCAGGAGTTCGCCCCGGACAACCAGCCGCAGGACCCCGACCACGTCGCCCTCACCTACGACAAGGACACCTCGACGTACTGGCGCACCAGCAGCTTCGACGACGGTCCGGACTTCGCCCCGAGCATCAAGAAGGGCGTCGGAATCGTCTACGACCTCGGTTCCGAGCAGAAGCTCAGCGACGCCACGATCAAGCTCCACTACGAGGGTTCGCACACCACGATCTCGCTGTACGCTACGGATTCCTTGACGCCTGCGCCGTCGGCCCCGGATCCGATCAGCTCCTTCAAGCGGATCGGTAAGAACAGCACCTCCGGAAAGGTCAGCCGGATCACGGTGGACAGCTCGGTGAAGACCCGGTATGTCCTTGTGTGGCTCACCGCACTTCCGAAGTCGCCGCCGGACGGTCCTTACTCGCACCCTACAAGCAGGCGATCACGGACGTGAGCTTCACCGACTGAACCGGCAATACGCGGGAGGGGCCTCGACGTTGGACGACGCCACATCCGGCGAGGCGAGCGACAGCGAGCTTCTGGCTCGACACGTCGCCGGCGATCCGGATGCATTCGCAGAGATCGTGCGGCGTCATCGCGACAGACTCTGGGCGGTGGCGCTGCGCACTCTGGGCGACCGGGAAGAGGCCGCGGACGCGGTGCAGGACGCCCTCGTCTCCGCCTACCGGGCAGCCCACACCTTCCGGGGCAATCCGCCGTGACGACCTGGCTCCACCGGATCACGGTCAACGCCTGTCTGGACCGGGCCCGCAAGGCGGCCTCCCGGCGCACGTCGCCGGTCGCCGAGACCGAACGCCTGGAGCAGCTGCTCGAACCCCATGAGTCCGCCGCCGCTCCGCCGAGCGCGGCGATCTCTACCGGAGCTGCTCGCCGCCCTGCACACGCTGCCCGCCGAGCAGCGCGCCGCCCTGGTCCTGGTCGACATGCAGGGATACCCCGTGGCCGAAGCGGCCAAGATCCTGGAGGTACCGACCGGCACGGTGAAGAGCCGTTGCTCCAGAGCGCGGGCGCGACTGCTGCCGATGGTGGCCCACCTCCATCCGAACGGAGTGAGTAGCGATTCACTGGACGGGGAAGGAACCGGACGCAGGGGACATCCGTCCCACCGGCGGCAGGACCGAATGACGCAGATGCCGTGAAGGGCGGAGGTGGGCGAGCGTGACATCCACGACCGGCACGGACGGGCACCCGGAGGTCGCGGAAATCTCCGCACTCGCGGACGGGCTACTCCCTCCGGCGCGCACGGCCGAGGTGCGTGATCACCTGGCGGGCTGTGAACTGTGCGCCGATGTGGAGAGCTCCCTCGACGAGATCCGCTCCCTCCTGGGCTCCCTTCCGGGACCGGCACGCATGCCTGCGGATGTCGCGCAGCGCATCGACGCGGCACTCGCCGCCGAGGCACTCCTCGACGCGACCGCTCCAGAGGACACCGAGGCTCAGCCCGCGGCCACGGACCTCGCGAGCGATGTTTCACGTGAAACACCTACGCGCGTTTCACGTGAAACCGCCGGGGTCGACACCGAGGAGAAGGCCGTCGTCTCACGCGGCGCGGACCGGCCTGCCGGACACCCGCGTGCCACCACCGGCCCGGGCCGGGAACCTCTCGCCGCACTCCCGGCCGTCGTACCACCGGAACCCGGCGCTGGCCGAAGGCCTACTCGGCGCCGCCTGTGCCGCCGCCGTGCTGGGCGTCGGCACCCTGATCGTCCAGGTGAGCACTCAGTCCTCGGGTGACGCGGGTAGCGCGGCCGACCGGACCACCTCCAGCCAGGCGCGAGACGGGCTGACCTCGGCCACACTCGAAGGCCATGTGCACAAGCTGCTCGCCGAGCGGCAGCCGAGCGCGCCGCCCGGACTCAAGTCGCAGGACACGGCCGATGTGCCGATGCGTGCCGAGGACCCGGTGGTCCCGCCGTGCGTGAAGGCCGGGACCGGACGCTCCGAGATCCCGCTGGCCGCGCAGGCGGCACGTACGACGGCACCGCCGCGTACGTCGTCGTGCTCCCGCACCCCAGGACCGCTCTCTCGTCGATGCCTTTGTGATCGCCTCGGCGTGCGTCAGCAAGTCCCCGTCGTCCAGTGGAACGGTTCTGGCGACGCGGACGTACGCGCGCGACTGACGCCCGTCGGTCACGGCGCGGACGGTCGATGCCGCGGGGAATGCCTGACCCGTAGGATCCGTTGGGTGGGGTGGCAGCGATTTTCTGGGCAGGCCCAGGAAGTGCCACCCGGTCAGCAATCGGCAGTCGGCAGAGACAAGGAAGACATCCGTGAGCGACGTCCGCAACGTGATCATCATCGGTTCCGGGCCCGCGGGATACACCGCGGCGCTCTACACCGCCCGTGCCTCGCTGAAGCCGCTTGTTTTCGAGGGGTCCGTCACCGCTGGTGGTGCGCTGATGAACACCACCGACGTGGAGAATTTCCCCGGCTTCCGCGACGGCATCATGGGTCCCGACCTGATGGACAACATGCGGGCCCAGGCGGAGCGCTTCGGTGCCGAGCTGGTACCCGACGACATCGTGGCCGTCGACCTCACCAACGACATCAAGACCGTCACCGACACCGCCGGTACGGTGCACCGCGCCAGGGCCGTCATCGTGACCACCGGCTCCCAGCACCGCAAGCTGGGCCTGCCGCGCGAGGACGAACTGTCGGGGCGGGAGTGTCCTGGTGCGCCACGTGTGATGGGTTCTTCTTCAGGACCAGGACATCGCCGTGATCGGCGGCGGTGACACCGCGATGGAGGAAGCCACCTTCCTCTCCCGGTTCGCCAAGTCCGTCACCATCGTCCATCGCCGCGACTCGCTGCGCGCCAGCAAGGCGATGCAGGAGCGTGCCTTCGCCGACCCGAAGATCAGCTTCGTGTGGGACAGCGCGGTCGACGAGATCCACGGCGACGCCAAGCTCTCCGGTCTGACCCTGCACAACGTCAGGACGGACGAGAAGAGCGAGCTGCCCGTGACGGGCCTGTTCATCGCCATCGGTCACGACCCGCGGACCGAGCTGTTCAAGGGACAGCTCGACCTCGACGCCGAGGGGTACCTGAAGGTGGAGGCCCCGTCCACCCGGACCAACCTCTCCGGAGTGTTCGCCGCGGGCGACGTCGTGGACCACACCTACCGCCAGGCGATCACCGCAGCCGGTACCGGTTGCTCTGCCGCCTTGGACGCCGAGCGGTTCCTCGCCGCTCTCAGCGACGCCGAGGCGTGCCGGAGCCGAGAAGACCGTGGCTGTCTGACCCGCCCTTGCCCCTCTGCTCCACGCCCCCATTAACTAAGGAGACTGCCATGGCCGGTGCCACGGTGACTGTGACGGACGCCGACTTCGAGGAGACCGTCCTCAAGAGCGACAAGCCCGTGCTCGTCGACTTCTGGGCCGCCTGGTGCGGCCCGTGCCGCCAGATCGCCCCTCCCTGGAGGCCATCGCCGCGGAGAACGCCGACAAGATCATCGTCGCGAAGATCAATATCGACGAGAACCCGGCCACCGCCGCCAAGTACGGCGTCATGTCGATCCCGACGCTGAACGTGTACCAGAACGGTGAGGTGGCCAAGACCATCGTCGGCGCCAAGCCGAAGGCCGCCCTTGAGCGCGACCTGTCCGACTACATCGGCTGACCATCACGCCGAGCGCATCGAAAGGGCTGCCCTGGGGCAGCCCTTTCGTGTTCACGTGAAACCTCGAAGCAGCGCGTCCCGGCCTGGCGCTCTTCTCACCCGGTCCTTCACGTCGACCCGTGTTTCACGTGAAACCGTCACAGCGGACGCAGCACCGGCTCCTTCTGGACCGCACCCAGCAACCGGTCCAGCGCCAGCTCGACATCCTCTTTCCAGGAGATCGTCGTCCGCAGCTCCAACCTCAGCCGGGGAAAGCGCGGATGAGGGCGTACGGTCTTGAACCCGACAGCAAGCAGATGGTCAGCGGGAAGGACGCACGCCGGCTCCTTCCACGTGGCGTCTCCGAACGCCTCGATCGCCTTGAACCCTCGGCGGAGTACATCCTTCGCGACCGTCTGCACCATCACTCGCCCCAGCCCTTGCCCTTGGTAGCCAGGCACCAGCCAGGCGGTCATCAGCTGCACGGCGTCCGCCGCCACGGGGCTGGTGGGGAACGCGGTCGACCGGGGTACGTAAGCGGGCGGCGCGTAGAGCACAAAGCCCACAGGGACGTCGTCCACGTAGACCACGCGGCCGCAGGATCCCCATTCCAGCAGTACCGCCGAGATCCAGGCTTCCTTCTCCAGCTCCGGACGTCCGGCTCTTACCGCGGCCTCGCCGCTGACCGGATCGAGCTCCCAGAAGACACAGGCGCGACAACGCTTGGGGATGTCCGGGAGGTTGTCCAACGTGAGCGGTACGAGCCGACGCCCCATGAAGCCAGTCCCTCACTTCCGTCGTCGGCTACTGCCCGAGCAGCCGACAGTGCGCTGCGCTCCTGAGCAGACTGCCGACGAACCCGCCGACAGCGCCCAGGCTCAATCCCGTGGCTACCAGTCCGGTGCGGCTGAGTGATCGCATGACCCGCCCTCCGTATGAGGTGCTTCCGCATGGATCCGCCATACCTGGTCGCATCGTATCCGTGCGGAGATTCAGCCGATACCGCCGACAAGCAAAGAGCGGGTCGTCTCACCATCACTGGAGACGACCCGCTCTGCACCGGGTTCAGGCAAGGGTGCACCAAGCGCCCTTACTGGTCCTCTTCCTCGCCCTCCAGGAGCGTCTGCTCCATGACCGGTCCCTCGCCCGGGGCGGGGACCGAGATCCGCTCCAGATCCTCTATCGAGGCGAACTCGACGACGATCTTTCCCTTCTTCTGGCCGAGGTCGACCTTCACTCGGGTCTCGAACCGATCAGAGAGACGCGAGGCGAGATCCGTGAGCGCAGGGAAACGCGCGCCCCGCCCTCGGCCCCTTGGCGGCCTTGGTGGAGCCGCTCTTGTTCGGGCGCGCCCCATCAGGGTCACGATCTCCTCGACCGCCCGCACCGACAGCCCCTCGGCAACGATGCGGTGGGCCAGCCGGTCCTGCTCCTCCGCGTCGTCGACGGAGAGCAGCGCGCGTGCGTGACCGGCCGAGAGAACACCGGCCGCCACCCGACGCTGCACCGAGGGGAGAGCCTCAACAGCCGGAGGGTGTTGGAGACTTGGGGACGTGAACGCCCGATCCGGTCGGCCAGCTCGTCATGCGTGCAGTTGAAGTCCTTCAGCAACTGGTCATAGGCGGCGGCCTCTTCGAGCGGGTTGAGCTGAGCCCTGTGCAGGTTCTCCAGCAACGCGTCGAGAAGGAGCTTCTCGTCGTCCGTCGCCCGCACGATCGCCGGGATGCGCTCCAGACCGGCCTCTCGGCAGGCCCGCCAGCGCCGCTCGCCCATGATCAGCTCGTAGCGCTCAGGGGCCAACTGCCGTACGACGACGGGCTGGAGAAGACCAACTTCCTGGATGGAGGTGACCAGCTCGGCGAGAGCGTCGTCGTCGAAGACCTCGCGCGGCTGTCGCGGGTTCGGAGTAATGGTGTCCAGCAGCAGCTCCGCGAAGTGGGCCCCGGCCACCTCCTCCACTGACGGCTGCGGTTCCTCCTCCGGGACAACGGGCTCTGTTTCACGTGAAACACCGTTGGGGGCAACGTGGCCACCTTGGCCGCCGCTACCCGCGGTCCGCGCCGAGAGCGGGGACCGCCGTTGGTGAGTGGGGCCCCGGTCGCCACCGCGCCGCCCGCAGACGCGGCTGCTGAGCCATCCGCTCCCTTGGGCGCGGGAGGGATCAGGGCGCCGAGCCCACGGCCCAACCCTCTGCGTCGATCACTCACTGAATGCCCTCCTGCATGTGCTGTTCGTGCTGGCTGTTCTCGGGCAACGCGTGAGCGTTCTGGGCGTCGTACCGAACGCCGACCCCCGCAACGCGATCTCACGAGCGGCTTCGAGGTACGAGAGCGAGCCGCTGGAGCCCGGGTCATAGGTGAGGACCGTCTGCCCGTAGCTGGGCGCCTCGGAGATACGGACCGACCGCGGGATGCTGGTCCGCAGCACCTCCTTGCCGAAGTGGCTGCGGACTTCGTCGGCCACCTGCGATGCCAGCCGAGTCCGGCCGTCATACATCGTGAGCAGGATCGTCGAGACGTGCAGCTTGGGGTTGAGATGGCCCCGTACGAGATCGACGTTCCGCAGCAGTTGGCCCAGACCCTCCAGCGCGTAGTACTCGCACTGGATCGGGATCAGCACCTCGGCGCCAGCCACGAGCGCGTTCACCGTCAGCAGACCGAGCGAGGGCGGGCAGTCGATGAGGATGTAGTCCAGTGGCTGCTCGTACGCCTGGATGGCCCGCTCAAGTCGACTCTCCCGTGCCACGAGCGAGACCAGTTCGATCTCGGCGCCCGCGAGGTCGATGGTCGCGGGGCACAGAACAGCCCTCCACATCCGGCACCGGCTGGACGACGTCGGAGAGCGGCTTGCTGTCGACCAGGACGTCGTAGATCGACGGGACCTCGGCGTGGTGATCGATCCCCAGGGCGGTCGAGGCATTTCCCTGAGGGTCAAGGTCGATGACCAGAACTCGGCCGCCATGCAGCGCGAGCGAGGCGGCCAGATTGACCGTCGTCGTGGTCTTGCCGACCCCGCCCTTCTGGTTGGCGACGACGATCACTCGCGTCTGTTCCGGTCTGGGCAATCCCTCACCGGCACGGCCAAGGGCTTCTACAGCGAGTTGGGCGGCACGGCCAATGGGGTGTCGTCCATCGGGGAAGCGTTTCACGTGAAACATCCTCCCCGCCGATTCGGTACGGGGCCGGGGACCGGATCGGTCATCGGCCCCGCGATGTTGGCGTCGGACCGCAAGGATTCACCCTCCTCGACATCAGGCTCGTGATGAACAGAGCCTGCCATGCTTTCGGGGTGTGAACCAGCGAGGCCCGTTCTCCTGTGGATGAATCCACCTTCGGAGACGGTGAGCGGTCACGCGACGTGGCCGCCGCACGACCGCGGCTAATGATTCCATGCAGCAAGGAGCGACGTTTCACGTGAAACACGATGCACAGCGGGCCTCATCAATCCGTTGCGACACTCCGAAATGCATAGTTATGACAGCTTCTATGGAGCATTGCCGCTCTTGAAGCCGGACACGTTCAGTGAATTTGGCCTCAGCGACGTCGATGCGGACCTTTTCTGGCCGCCTTCGCCCTCTTGGCGGCGAACCGCACACCACCAGGGCTCTCACCGACCTCGACACGAACCACCGTGGACAGCGGATCAACCACGCCTTCGCCGACATGCAGTACCGAGGCGTCCACCACACCGAGCTTGCTCAGCGCGGCCCGCGCGTGTTTCAGCTCCTCCACCGCGGTGTCGCCCTTGAGGAGCAGCATCTCGCCGTACGGCCGTAGCAGCGGCACGCCCCAGCCAGCCAGGCGGTCCAGAGGGCCACCGCCCGCGCCGTGACCACATGAACCGGCGGCAGTTTTCCCAGCACCTCTTCCGCCCGGCCGCGGACCACCTGGACATGGTCCAGCCCGAGCAGCTCCACGACTTCCTGAAGGAAGTTGGTCCGCCGCAGCAGCGGTTCCAACAGGGTGATCCGCAGATCCGGGCGGGTCAGGGCGAGCGGGATCCCGGGCAGACCGGCGCCGGAGCCCACGTCGCACACCGAGACCCCGTCCGGTACCACCTCGGAGAGGACGGCACAGTTCAGCAGGTGCCGCTCCCACAGGCGAGGCACCTCGCGAGGTCCGATCAGGCCGCGGGTCACCCCGACATCGGCCAGCAGCTCCGCGTACCGCACGGCCTCCGGGAAGCACTCACCGAAGACGTCCCGCGCCGCCTCGGGCGCCGGGGAGCTCTGCTGCTTCCGTCACGCTCAACCGTCCTTCCGTAACGAGCACTGTGCTGAACGCTGATGCAAGGCTGACAAGGTTCGGCCCCGTCTGCGCACAGACGGGGCCGGGTAAGACGTGGAACCGGGCTGGGTCAGGCCGGCAGCACGACCACACACCGCTGGGGTTCCTCCCCTCGGACTCGCTGCGCAGCCCGGCGGCCGCCACGGCGTCGTGGACGACCTTCCGCTCGAAGGGTGTCATCGGCTTCAGCTTCACCGGCTCGCCGCCGCCCTTGACCTCCTCGGCGGCCTTCGCGCCCAGCTCGGTCAGTTCGGCACGCTTACGCGCCCGGAACCCTGCGATGTCGAGCATCAGACGGCTGCGGTCGCCGGTCTCCCGGTGCACCGCGAGCCGGGTCAGCTCCTGGAGCGCCTCCAGCACCTCACCGTCACGGCCCACCAGCTTCTGGAGGTCGCGGCTGGTCGAGTCGCTGATGATCGACACCGCGGCTCGGTCGGCCTCGACGTCCATGTCGATGTCGCCGTCGAGGTCCGCGATGTCCAGCAGCCCCTCAAGGTAGTCAGCCGCGATCTCGCCCTCCTGCTCCAGGCGGGACATGGTGTCAACGGCCTCGGCGGCTGGGGTGGTGCCTTCCGTCACGGATGGACTCCTTCACTACTTCTTGGACGGGTGCTTGGGCCGCTGCTGGCCCTTGCGCTGTCCGGACTTGGCATTGCGGGAGGTACCGGAAGCCGAGCCGCCGGCCGGCTTCCCGCCCTGAGCCTTCTTCTCGGCCGTTCCCTTCTGGTTCTTCGCCTGGGCGCCCTGACCCTTGGCCGGGCGCCGCCGCCCTTCTTCGCAGCGGGCTCGCCCTTGGCCAGGGACGGCTTGTCCGTGGACTCGGAGGTTGCCTCCGTGCCCTTCTCCTGGCCCTGTCCGCCACCGCTCTGCCGCTGCGACTTGCTCTGTCGCTTGGGCTGCTGCCGGTTCGCACGGGCCGTCTCCGCGGCCTTCTTCGCCTCGACCTCGGCGGGCTCCTCCTTCAGCTTGCCCTTGGCCCGCAGGCGCTCCTGACGGGCGTTGAAGGCGACGCTGCCCGGGGTCGGGTTGCGGCGGATGACGAACATCTGCTGACCCATGGTCCACACGTTGGTGGTCAGCCAGTAGACGAGGACACCGACGGGGAAGTTGATGCCGAAGACGGCGAACATGATGGGGAAGACGTACATCAGCATCTTCTGCTGCTGCATGAACGGCGTCTTCACCGTCAGGTCGACGTTCTTCGTCATCAGCTGGCGCTGGGTGTAGAACTGCGACGCCGACATCAGCACGATCATGGTGATCGTCACGACCCGACGTCCGTCAGGGAAGCGCCGAGGTCCGAGACCTGGAGGCCGAGGACATGAACTTCACGGACAGCGGGGCACCGAAGATGTGCGCGTTACGGGCGCTGTCCAGGAGGTCCTGGTTGATGACGCCGACCGTCTTGTTGTTCGCGATGTGGTTCAGGACCTGGTACAGCGAAATGAAGAACGGCGACTGCGCCAGAATCGGGAGGCAGCTGGAGAGCGGGTTGGTACCCGTCTCCTTGTAGAGCTTCATCATCTCTTCGCTCTGACGCTGCCGGTCGCTCTTGTAGCGCTCCTGGATCGCCTTCATCTTCGGCTGGAGCGCCTGCATGTTCCGCGTCGACTTGATCTGCTTCACGAAGAGCGGGATCAGACAGATACGGATCAGGACCACCAGCGAAACGATGGACAGACCCCAGGCCCAACCGCTGTCCTCATCGAAAATGAGGCTGTAGAACCGGTGGAACTGGACGATGATCCAGGAAACTACGTCATAGAGAGGACCGAGGACCGTGTCCACGAATCAGGCTCCTTGGGCGTTGGGCTGAGGGGCGTCGGGCTGTGCGGCAGGCTCGACAGCGGGATGCCCGCCGAAGCGGCTCCGCAGCCGCTGGTGCCAGACCGGGCGCTTTCTGGGAGGAACGTGGTCGACGCCGCCGAGCGACCACGGATTGCAGCGCAGGATGCGCCACGCCGTCAGCGCCGTTCCTTTGACCGCGCCGTGCAGTCTGATGGCCTCGTAGCCATAGTGCGAGCACGACGGGTAGTACTTGCAGACCGGCCCCAGCAACGGGCTGATGGTCCACTGATACAGCTTGATCAACCACAGCAGCGGGTACTTCATCGCGGCACCCTCCCGTGACGCACGGCAGGGTGACCTCACCCAGCAGCCGCTGCACTGCGGTGTCGAGGTCCCGGGCCAGCTGATCGTGCTCCGCCTCACCCGCACCTGGCAGTGCCCGTACGACAACAAGGCTACCTGCGGGAAAACGATCGAGACGCTCACGCATCAGATGACGCAGTCTCCGCTTCACCAGGTTGCGGACGACAGCGCCGCCGACAGCCTTGCTGACGACGAAACCCGCACGCACCGGGGAGCGATCTCCCTAGTGAGTGCGGGTCCGTTTCACCGCTGCTGGGACCGCCTCGCAGGTGGACGACGAGGAGCGGACGACCCGCCCTGCGTCCCCGGCGTACCGCGGCCGCGAAGTCCTCGCGCCGCCTCAGCCGATTCTCGGTAGGCAGCACGTCATGGACCTTGAGGTCAAGCCGCTCAGGCCGACAGGCGGGCGCGACCCTTGCTCCGACGGGACGCGAGAATCGCGCGGCCGGCGCGGGTACGCATACGCAGCCGGAAGCCGTGGGTCTTCGCGCGGCGGCGGTTGTTCGGCTGGAAGGTGCGCTTGCTCACTCGGGGCTCCAGAAATGAATCGTGTGGTGGCGGGACATCGCCTGGCTGTCACCGTGCGCCCACGAGGAACTCGCAATACGCCCGAGTGCACCGCTTCATGACCACAGAAAGTGAGATTTGTGATCGTTGCCCATCGGAGGCAGGCGGCAGCAGCCATCGACAACTCGACCTGGGTACGGTACGCGCGGCTACGCCATCCGGTCAAACCGGCGAGGGTCGGCAGGACACGCGCCCGCCGGGCCAGGGGCAAGGGAACACCGGGCGACATCCCATGGCACATTTGTACACACCCTGTGGACAACGACTTGAACCACGCACCCGGCCCTGACTACCGTGGCTGGGCTCCGATTCCTTCCCGCCCGTCCCGAGAACCACACATTCGTGGTACCTGTCGGCGTCCCCACCCAGTGAGTGAGAGAGCGTGCCCTGTGGCTGACGTACCCGCCGATCTTGCCGCAGTGTGGCCACGCGTGCTGGAGGAACTCCTCGGAGAGGGCAGGGGCAGGGCGTCGAGGCCAAGGACGAGCACTGGATCAAGCGCTGCCAGCCCTCGCACTCGTCGCCGACACGGCACTGCTCGCCGTGCCCAACGAGTTCGCCAAGGGAGTGCTGGAGGGCCGGCTCGCGCCCCTGATCAGCGAGACCCTCAGCCGCGAGTGCGGCCGCCCGATCCGTATCGCGATCACGGTCGACGACTCCGCTGCCGAACCGATCGTTCCGCAGCAGCCGCAGCGCGATGTGTACGACAGCTACGACAGCCGCGACACCGGCTACGACAACAGGGACGGCTACGCCCGCCCCACCGGTGACGACCTGCCGACGGCCCGCCCGGCATACCCGGAGTACCAGCAGCCGCGGCCCGAGCCCGGCGCCTGGCCGCGGCCCCGCGACGAGTACGGCTGGCAGCAGCCCCGGCTCGGCGGCTACCCGGACAGCGACCCCTACGCCTCGCAGCACTCCCCGTCGTCCTCGTACGACCAGCAGCCGCGCAACGACTACCGCGGCCCTCGCAGGAGCGCCAGGCCCCGGGCCCCGGCAACGGCCCAGGAGGTGCGGGCGGGGCCGGGGCCGGGCGGCGACCGGCCGATGTACGGGCAGCAGCACCGCGATCTGCCGAGCCAGCTCGACCGCTCGCACGGCGGTCCCGGCGGCAACGGCGGCCCGGCGCTGCCCGCCCCACCGGCGCTCCCGGCCCGCTGGCCGCGCAGCCGGCACCGGCGACGGGGCCCGGCGAGCCGACCGCGCGCCTGAACCCGAAGTACCTCTTCGACACCTTCGTCATCGGGGCGTCCAACCGCTTCGCGCACGCCGCGGCGGTCGCGGTGGCCGAGGCCCCGCCAAGGCGTACAACCCCTGTTCATCTATGGGGAGTCCGGCTCGGCAAGACCCACCTGCTGCACGCGATCGGCCATTACGCGCGGAGCCTGTACCCGGGCACGCGGGTGCGGTACGTGAGCTCGGAGGAGTTCACCAACGAGTTCATCAACTCCATCCGCGACGGCAAGGCGGACGCGTTCCGCAAGCGCTACCGCGACATGGACATCCTGCTGGTCGACGACATCCAGTTCCTGGCGAGCAAGGAGTCGACGCAGGAGGAGTTCTTCCACACCTTCAATACGCTCCACAACGCCAACAAGCAGATCGTGCTGTCCTCGGACCGGCCGCCCAAGCAGCTGGTGACCCTGGAGGACCGGCTCCGCAACCGCTTCGAGTGGGGCCTGATCACGGACGTACAGCCGCCCGAGCTGGAGACGCGCATCGCGATCCTCCGCAAGAAGGCGGTGCAGGAGCAGCTGAACGCACCGCCCGAGGTGCTGGAGTTCATCGCCTCCCGTATCTCGCGCAACATCCGCGAGCTGGAGGGCGCGCTGATCAGGGTCACGGCCTTCGCGAGCCTGAACCGGCAGCCGGTCGACCTCGGGCTCACCGAGATCGTTCTGAAGGATCTGATCCCGGGCGGCGAGGACGCGGCACCGGAGATCACCGCCACCGCGATCATGGCGGCGACCGCCGACTACTTCGGGCACACCGTGGACGACCTGTGCGGCGCCTCGCGCAGCCGGGTGCTGGTGACCGCGCGGCAGATCGCGATGTACCTGTGCCGGGAGCTGACCGACCTGTCACTGCCGAAGATCGGCGCGCAGTTCGGCGGCCGCGACCATACGACCGTGATGCACGCCGACCGGAAGATCCGCGCGCTGATGGCCGAGCGACGCTCCATCTACAACCAGGTCACCGAGCTGACCAACCGCATCAAGAACGGCTGACACGACCACCGCGAGGGCTCCCGGGACGCGAAGTCCCGGGAGCCCTCGTTCGTGTGCCCTGCCCGGCGCTCCGGCCTGTTCGATTACTCGCCGCTCGACGCGTTTCTCCACAGCTTGGGAGCCAATTCGCCGTCCACACCCTGGGGATGCCGAAGTTGTCCCGAATCCGTCCACAGGCCGTCCGGCCGTTTCGGCATCGAGGGAGGTCAGCCGCTTGTGGATTTGTGGCTATCCGACGTCCACAGACTGTGGACCACTGAGGTCCCCACAGGCGGCCGTTCGCGTTGTCCACCGCCCGCCCACAGCGGAAGGGGACTTACCCACAGCTTCTCCACACCCCTGTCCACTGTTCGGCAAGCCAACGCGCCCTCTCACCGTGACGAGTGAAAGGCGTCACACCAAGGAGGCGGGTTGGGCTGTGGGGAACGTGGGTAAAACTGGGGACGCGCCTGGGGAGAACCCGCCCTTGGCTGTGCATGGGGTGTGCAGAACTTCCGCCCGTCCACAGCCGACCCCGGTTGTCCACCGCCGTCGCCCACAGGGTCGGTGGACAAAAATGCCGGTTGACCTGCGCGAATCGAGTTTTCCACGGTTTCCACAGGCCCTACTACTACGACTACGGATATCTAGCCCGGAACTCGCTTCGAAGTGGGGCTGTGCACAACTCGCGGCTGACCGGCCCGACGCCGCTCGCGGCGACTTGACCCGAGCCGCACCGGCTGTCGGTCCCGTACGTCAGACTGTTCCCCGGCAACGAACTCGCCCGACGGCGAAGACCGCTGCCGATGACGACAGTCAGTCGAGGAAAGCCAGCAGGGCGAGCCAGCAACAGCAGGAGGCGGCTTACGGTGAAGATCCGGGTGGAACGCGATGTCCTCGCGGAGGCGGTGGCCTGGGCGGCCCGGAGCCTCCCGGCCCGTCCGCCGGTGCCCGTCCTCGCGGGCCTGCTGCTGAAGGCCGAGGAAGGCGCCCTGAGCCTGTCCGGCTTCGACTACGAGGTCTCGGCGCGCGTCTCGGTGGAGGCGGACGTGGAGGAGGACGGCACCGTCCTCGTCTCCGGCCGGCTGCTCGCCGACATCTGCCGCGCCCTGCCCAACCGCCCGGTGGAGATCTCCACCGACGGTGTGCGCGCCACGGTCGTCTGCGGCTCCTCGCGATTCACACTCCACACCCTTCCTGTGGAGGAGTACCCGGCGCTGCCGCAGATGCCGACCGCCACCGGCACCGTGCCCGGCGAGGTCTTCGCCTCCGCCGCCGCCCAGGTCGCCATCGCCGCAGGCCGTGACGACACCCTGCCGGTGCTCACGGGTGTGCGCATCGAGATCGAGGGCGACACCGTCACCCTGGCCTCCACCGACCGCTACCGTTTCGCGGTCCGCGAGTTCCTGTGGAAGCCCGAGACCGCCGATGTCTCCGCGGTCGCGCTGGTGCCCGCGAAGACCCTGCTGGACACCGCCAAGTCCCTGACCAGCGGCGACACCGTCACGCTGGCGCTGTCGGGCTCGGGCGCGGGCGAGGGTCTGATCGGTTTCGAGGGCGCCGGGCGCCGGACGACGACCCGGCTGCTCGAAGGCGACCTGCCGAAGTACCGCACGCTGTTCCCGACCGAGTTCAACTCGGTCGCCGTGATCGAGACGCCGCCGTTCGTCGAGGCCGTCAAGCGTGTGGCCCTGGTCGCAGAGCGCAACACCCCGGTCCGCCTCAGCTTCGAGCAGGGCGTGCTGACCCTGGAGGCCGGGTCGAGCGACGACGCACAGGCTGTGGAGCGCGTGGACTGCCAGCTCGACGGCGACGACATCTCGATTGCCTTCAACCCCAACTTCCTGCTCGACGGCCTCAGCGCGATCGACTCGCCGGTCGCCCAGCTGTCGTTCACCACGTCCACCAGCCGGCGCTGCTCGGCGGCAAGCCCGCGCTCGACGCGGAGGCGGATGACGCGTACAAGTACCTGATCATGCCCGTCCGACTGAGCGGATGAGACTGAGCGGATGAGCGCGTGAGCCCACAACTGTGCCTGGTCAGGGAGGCGTAGGCTCGGACGCGGGTACGAAACGCAACGACTACGTCATAAGGGATCACTGATGGAGCTCGGTCTCATCGGTCTCGGCAAGATGGGCGGCAACATGCGCGAGCGCATCCGCCGCGCGGGCCATACCGTCCACGGATACGACCGCAACCCGGACGTCGCCGATGTCCACAGCCTTCAGGAGCTTGTGGACAGGCTGAAGGGCCCGCGCGTGGTGTGGGTGATGGTGCCCGCGGGCGCCCCACCCAGTCCACCATCGACGAGCTGGGCGAGCTGCTCTCCCTGGTGACGTCGTCGTCGACGGCGGCAACTCCCGCTGGACCGACGACGAGAGGCACGCCGAGGAACTCGCGGCCAAGGGCGTCGGCTTCGTCGACTGCGGTGTCTCCGGCGGCGTATGGGGCCTGGAGAACGGCTACGCGCTCATGTACGGCGGCGACGCCGAGCATGTCGCGAAGGCGCAGCCGATCTTCGACGCCCTCAAGCCCGAGGGCGACTCGGGGCCGTCCACGCGGGCAAGGTCGGCGCCGGCCACTTCGCCAAGATGGTCCACAACGGCATCGAGTACGCGATGATGCAGGCGTACGCAGAGGGCTGGGAGCTGCTGGAGGCGGTCGGTTCCGTCACCGATGTGCGCGAGGTCTTCCGCGGCTGGCAGGAGGGCACGGTCATCCGCTCCTGGCTGCTGGACCTGGCGGTCCGGGCCCTGGACGAGGACGAGCACCTGGAGGAGCTGCGCGGCTACGCGGAGGACTCCGGTGAGGGCCGCTGGACCGTGGAGGCGGCGATCGACCACGCCGTGCCGCTGCCCGCGATCACCGCGTCGCTCTTCGCGCGCTTCGCGTCCCGCCAGGACGACTCCCCGGCGATGAAGATGATCGCCGCCCTGCGCAACCAGTTTGGTGGCCATGCGGTGACCGCCGCCAGTGTCCACAGGACGCGGCCGCACCGACCCCGGTGCCACGCCCGCGTCGGACGACAACTGACGGAAGGCGGGGGCGCCGATGCACGTGAGCCATCTGTCGCTCGCCGACTTCAGGTCGTACGCCCGGGTCGAGGTCCTCTCGATCCGGGCGTCACCGCCTTCGTCGGCCCGAACGGCCAGGGCAAGACCAACCTGGTCGAGGCGGTCGGCTACCTCGCGTCCTCGGCAGCCACCGCGTCTCCTCCGACGCCCCTCTGGTGCGGCACGGGGCCGAGCGGGCGGTGGTCCGGGCCGCGGTGGTGCAGGGCGAGCGGCAGCAGCTGGTGGAGCTCGAACTGAACCCCGGTCGCGCCAACCGCGCCCGTATCAACAGGTCTTCGCAGGTCAGGCCACGTGATGTGCTCGGCATCGTGCGCAGTGTGCTGTTCGCGCCGGAGGATCTGGCGCTGGTCAAGGGCGATCCGGGCGAGCGGCGCCGCTTCCTCGACGAACTGATCACCGCGCGTTCGCCGCGCATGGCCGGGGTGCGCTCCGACTACGACCGGGTCCTCAAGCAGCGCAACACCCTGCTCAAGAGCGCGGCGATGGCGCGGCGGCACGGCAGCCGGGGCAGGACCTGTCCACGCTCGACGTGTGGGACCAGCATCTGGCGCGTGTCGGCGCCGAGTTGCTCGCCCAGCGCCTGGACCTGATCGCGGCGCTGCAACCGCTCACCGACAAGGCGTACGAGCAACTGGCCCCGGGCGGCGGCCCGGTGGCCTTCGACTACCGCAGCTCCGTGGGGACGGACTCGCCGGGGCGAGCACTCGCGAGGAGCTGTACGAGCGGCTGGTCTCGGCCCTCGCCGACGCCCGCAAACAGGAGATCGAGCGCGGGTCACGCTGGTCGGGCCGCACCGCGACGACCTAGTGCTGCGCCTCGGCGAGCTGCCCGCCAAGGGTACGCCAGCCACGGCGAGTCGTGGTCGTACGCGCTGGCGCTGCGGTTGGCCTCGTACGACCTGCTGCGGACCGAGAGCGCCGAGCCGGTGCTGGTGCTGGACGACGTGTTCGCGGAGCTGGACGCCCGGCGCCGGGAGCGGCTGGCGGAGCTGGTCGCGCCGGGTGAGCAGGTGCTGGTCACGGCCGCCGTGGACGACGACGTACCGGATGTGCTGGTCGGCGCGCGCTTCCGGGTGGCCGCCGGGGCGGTGGAGCGGCTGTGACCGATCAGCCGGGACCGCCCGTGCCGCCCGAGCCCTCCGGCGTCGACCTCGCCCGGTCGCGTTGCGCGCCGCGCGGGAGCAGGCGCGGGCCCGCGGCGCCGCGACGCAGGCGAGGAAGCAGGCACGTCGCGGGGCTTGCGGTCCGGGCGCGCGCCGACGGCCGCGACCCCTGCCGCTGGGCGCTGCGATCAACCGGCTCATCACCGAGCGGGGCTGGGAGACTCCGGCCGCGGTGGGCGGGTGATGGGGCGCTGGCCGCAGTTGGTCGGCCCCGAGGTGGCGCAGCACTGCGAGCCGCAGGGCTATGACGAGGACGCACGCGTGCTGACGGTGCGCTGCGACTCCACGGCGTGGGCGACGCAGCTGCGGCTGCTCGCTCCGCAGCTGGTCGCCCGGCTGAACGCGGATCTCGGCCAGGGCACGGTCAAGTTGATCAAGGTTCTCGGCCCCGGCGGCCCCGCCCGCGGCTACGGGCGGCTGCGCGCTCCGGGCAGCCGTGGCCCGGGGACACCTACGGCTGAGTAGCCTCCGGAGAGGCCCTGTGCGGCCGCGCGGCGTGCGCGGCCAGGGTTCCCGCTGAGACTCCGCTCACGGTAGCCGGTGGTTGACAGCCCGAAGCGCTGAGTGCCGGTGTGAGCCTCTTGGAGCCCTTCCCGCATATGGGGAGTCGCTGGCGGAGGTTCAGGGCGCCACATGCGGACTCAGGCGCCAGCAAGCCCCATTCTTGTCGGCGCTACCGGTAGACTGGCAGCAATCCCGCCTTACTCGCGGGACACGTCGACCAAAGTTGAACGACGCAGCCGCTCCCGCCTGGCTCGGAGTCGGCCTGTGCTGTGCCAGAAAGGGCGCTTCGTGGCCGATTCCGGCAACCCCAACGAGAACATTCCGTCTACGGATGGTGACGTCGAGTCGTTCGATACCTCGCCGTCCTCGCCGTCGTACGACGCCAGCGCGATCACCGTCCTGGAAGGACTGGACGCGGTCCGTAAGCGACCCGGCATGTACATCGGCTCCACCGGTGAGCGGGGCCTGCACCACCTGGTCACCGAGGTGGTGGACAACTCCGTCGACGAGGCGCTGGCCGGATTCGCGGACACCATCGAGGTGACGATCCTCCCCGACGGCGGCGTCCGCGTGATCGACAACGGCCGTGGTATCCCCGTCGACCTGCACCCGGTGGAGAAGAAGCCGGCCGTGGAGGTCGTGCTGACCGTCCTGCACGCGGGCGGCAAGTTCGGGGCGGCGGCTACGCCGTCTCCGGCGGTCTGCACGGTGTGGGCGTCTCCGTCGTCAACGCGCTGTCGTCCAGGTGGCGGTCGAGGTCAAGCGGGACGGCTTCCGCTGGACCCAGGACTACAAGCTGGGCGTGCCCACCGCCCCGCTGGCGAAGAACGAGGAGGTCACCGAGACCGGCACCACGGTCACCTTCTGGGCCGATCCCGATGTCTTCGAGACCACCGACTACTCCTTCGAGACGCTCTCCCGGCGCTTCCAGGAGATGGCGTTCCTCAACAAGGGCCTGACGATCACGCTCACCGACGAGCGCGAGGCCCATGTGGACGAGGAGGGCAAGGCCCTCTCGGTCCGCTACTACTACGAGGGCGGTATCGCCGACTTCGTCCGCTATCTGAACGCGCGCAAGGGTGAGCTCGTTCACCCCACGGTGATCGACTTCGAGGCCGAGGACAAGGAGCGGATGCTCTCGGTCGAGGTCGCGATGCAGTGGAACTCGCAGTACACCGAGGGTGTCTACAGCTTCGCCAACACCATCCACACCCATGAGGGCGGCACTCACGAGGAGGGCTTCCGCGCCGCGCTGACCAACCTGATCAACCGGTACGCGCGCGACAAGAAGCTGCTCCGCGAGAAGGACGACAACCTCACGGGCGAGGACATCCGCGAGGGTCTGACCGCGATCATCTCGGTGAAGCTGGGTGAGCCGCAGTTCGAGGGCCAGACGAAGACCAAGCTGGGCAACACGGAGGCCAAGACCTACGTCCAGAAGATCGTCTACGAGTACCTGAACGACTGGCTGGACCGGAACCCCAACGAGGCCGCGGACATCATCCGCAAGGGGATCCAGGCGGCCACGGCCCGGGTGGCGGCCCGCAAGGCGCGCGATCTGACCCGCCGCAAGGGCCTGCTGGAAACGGCTTCGCTGCCGGGCAAGTTGAGCGACTGCCAGTCCAACGACCCGACCAAGTGCGAGATCTTCATCGTCGAGGGTGACTCGGCCGGCGGTTCGGCGAAGTCGGGCCGCGACCCGCAGTACCAGGCGATCCTCCCGATCCGCGGCAAGATCCTGAACGTCGAGAAGGCACGGGTCGACAAGATCCTGCACAACAACGAGGTCCAGGCGCTGATCTCGGCCTTCGGCACCGGCGTGCACGAGGACTTCGACATCGACAAGCTCCGCTACCACAAGATCATCTTGATGGCGGACGCCGACGTCGACGGCCAGCACATCAACACCCTGCTGCTGACCTTCCTCTTCCGCTTCATGCGACCGCTGGTCGAGGCCGGGCACGTCTTCCTCTCCCGCCCGCCGCTGTACAAGATCAAGTGGGGCCGGAGGACTTCGAGTACGCGTACTCGGACCGGGAGCGCGACGCGCTGATCCAGGCCGGGCGCGAGCAGGGCAAGCGGATCAGGGACGACTCCGTCCAGCGCTTCAAGGGACTCGGCGAGATGAACGCCGAGGAGCTGCGCGTGACCACCATGGACATCGACCACCGGGTCCTCGGCCAGGTCACCCTCGACGACGCGGCCCAGGCCGACGACCTGTTCTCGGTCCTGATGGGCGAGGACGTCGAGGCGCGCCGCTCGTTCATCCAGCGCAACGCCAAGGACGTCCGC
Organism: Streptomyces sp. M19; assembly: GCA_038070365.1. Taxonomy (GTDB): domain Bacteria; phylum Actinomycetota; class Actinomycetes; order Streptomycetales; family Streptomycetaceae; genus Streptomyces. The sequence continues at coordinate 4,396,159 of JAMYWE010000001.1, forward strand.
TTCCTCGACATCTGAGTCGGCCTCCAGCAGCCGCACCCGACGATAGGACTTTGACCAGCGATGGCCGACGAGAACACCCCGAACCCGCCCACCGACCCCGAAGGCGAGGGCGTCGCCCTGCGCATCGAGCCGGTCGGCCTTGAGACCGAGATGCAGCGCTCGTACCTCGACTACGCGATGAGCGTGATCGTGAGCCGCGCGCTGCCCGATGTGCGGACGGCCTCAAGCCCGTGCACCGCCGCGTGCTGTACGCCATGTACGACGGCGGCTACCGGCCCGAGAAGGGCTTCTACAAGTGCGCCCGCGTCGTCGGCGACGTGATGGGCACGTACCACCCGCACGGCGACTCCTCCATCTACGACGCCCTGGTGCGCCTTGCCCAGTCGTGGTCGATGCGGATGCCGCTGGTCGACTCCAACGGCAACTTCGGCTCCCGGGCAACGACCCGGCGGCGGCCATGCGGTACACCGAGTGCAAGATGGCGCCGCTGTCGATGGAGATGCTCCGGGACATCGACGAGGAGACCGTCGACTTCCAGGACAACTACGACGGCCGCAACCAGGAGCCGACGGTCCTGCCCGCCCGGTTCCCGAACCTCCTGATCAACGGTTCCGCGGGCATCGCCGTCGGCATGGCCACCAACATCCCGCCGCACAACCTGCGCGAGGTGGCCGAGGGCGCCCAGTGGTTCCTCGCCAACCCCGAGGCCACGCCGGAGGAGTTGCTGGACGCGCTCGTCGACCGGATCAAGGGCCCGGACTTCCCACCGGCGCGCTGGTGGTGGGCCGTAAGGGCATCGAGGAGGCGTACCGCACCGGCCGCGGTTCGATCACGATGCGCGCGGTGGTCGAGGTCGAGGAGATCCAGGGCCGCCAGTGCCTGGTGGTCACGGAGCTGCCGTACCAGGTCAACCCCGACAACCTCGCGCAGAAGATCGCCGACCTGGTGAAGGACGCCAAGATCGGCGGCATCGCGGACGTCCGCGACGAGACCTCCTCGCGCACCGGCCAGCGCCTGGTGATCGTGCTGAAGCGGGACGCGGTCGCCAAGGTCGTCCTGAACAACCTCTACAAGCACACCGATCTCCAGACCAACTTCGGCGCGAACATGCTCGCGCTGGTCGACGGCGTGCCGCGCACCTCTCCCTGGACGCGTTCATCCGCAACTGGGTCATCCACCAGGTCGAGGTCATCGTCCGGCGTACCCGCTTCCGGCTGCGCAAGGCCGAGGAGCGCGCGCACATCCTGCGCGGTCTGCTCAAGGCGCTCGACGCGATCGACGAGGTCATCGCGCTGATCCGGCGCAGCGACACGGTCGAGACCGCCCGCGGCGGCCTGATGGAGCTGCTGCGGATCGACGAGATCCAGGCGAACGCCATCCTGGAGATGCAGCTGCGGCGGCTGGCCGCCCTGGAGCGGCAGAAGATCATCCAGGAGCACGACGAACTCCAGGCGAAGATCAACGAGTACAACGCGATCCTCGCCTCGCCCGAGCGGCAGCGGCAGATCATCAGCGAGGAACTGACCGCGATCGTCGAGAAGTTCGGTGACGACCGGCGTACCAAGCTGGTCCCCTTCGACGGTGACATGTCCATCGAGGACCTGATCGCCGAGGAGGACATCGTCGTCACGATCACCCGCGGCGGCTACGTGAAGCGCACGAAGACCGAGGACTACCGCTCGCAGAAGCGCGGCGGCAAGGGCGTGCGCGGCACCAAGTTGAAGCAGGACGACATCGTCGACCACTTCTTCGTCTCCACCACCCACCACTGGCTGCTGTTCTTCACCAACAAGGGCCGGGTCTACCGGGCCAAGGCGTACGAGCTGCCCGACGCCGGGCGCGAGGCGCGCGGCCAGCACGTGGCGAACCTGCTCGCCTTCCAGCCGGACGAGCAGATCGCGCGGATCCTGGCCATCCGGGACTACGAGGCGGTCCCGTATCTGGTGCTCGCCACCAAGTCGGGCCTGGTGAAGAAGACTCCGCTGAAGGACTACGACTCCCGCGCTCCGGCGGTGTCATCGCCATCAACCTGCGCGAGACCGACGACGGCGCCGAGGACGAACTCATCGGCGCGGAGCTGGTGTCGGCCGACGACGACCTGCTGCTCATCAGCAAGAAGGCGCAGTCGATCCGGTTCACCGCCACCGACGAGTCGCTCCGGCCGATGGGGCGCGCGACCTCGGGCGTGAAGGGCATGAGTTTCCGGAAGGTGACGAGCTGCTCTCGATGAATGTCGTCCGGCCCGGTACGTTCGTGTTCACCGCCACTGACGGCGGGTACGCGAAGCGGACGAACGTTGACGAATACCGCGTCCAGGGCGCGGCGGCCTCGGCATCAAGGCCGCCAAGATCGTGGAGGACCGGGGCTCCTGGTCGGTGCGCTGGTGGTCGAGGAGACCGATGAGATCCTCGCCATCACGCTCAGCGGCGGGGTGATCCGGACTCGGGTCAATGAGGTCAGGAGACCGGCCGTGACACCATGGGCGTCCAACTGATCAACCTGGGCAAGCGTGATGCCGTCGTCGGCATCGCCCGGAACGCGGAGGCCGGTCGCGAGGCCGAAGAGGTCGAGGAAGTGGCCGCGACCGAGGCGGCCGAGGGCGCAGCGCCCCGGCCGATGACGAGACCGAGGAGTAAGGCGTGACAGGAGCCGCGGGCGCCGGAGGGCGTCGGGCATCCGGCTTAAGCAAGACCGCGACCACCGCCGGTGCCGCGTCGACTTCGGAAGGCGCCCGCGGCCCTGCCGCCGAATCCCAGGGGAGAACCGTGACGGACACCCGAGACCCACAGCCGCAGTACGAGTCGTACACGGCCAGTCCGCTGCCCGGCCAGCGCCCCCAGCCGTCGCAGCCCTCACCGCCGTACCAGCCCCCGTCCGCCTACCTTCCGCCCGAGCAGGACAGCGGGCGCGGGCCGCGGCGGGCGCGTCGGCCTCCGGCGCCTCGGTGCCGGGCCAGCCCCAGGGGCCGTGCGCCGTCCGCGTACCAGCGCCGGGGCCCGGCCCATGGCGCGTACCCGCAAGGCGCGGCTGCGGGTGGCCAAGGTCGACCCCTGGTCCGTGATGAAGGTCAGCTTCCTGCTGGCCATCGCCCTGGGGATCTGCACGATCATCGCGGTGGCCGTGCTGTGGTCGGTGATGGACGCCATGGGCGTCTTCAGCACGGTGGGCAACACGATCAGCGAGGCGACCGAGTCCAACAAGGACAGCGGCTTCGACCTGGAGTCATTCCTCTCGATGCCGCGTGTACTCGGCTTCACGGCGGTCATCGCCGTGATCAACGTGGTGCTGGCGACCGCGCTGGCCACGCTCGGGGCTTTCATCTACAACCTGTCCGCGGGCTTCGTGGGCGGGTGGAGCTGACTCTGGCCGAGGACGAGTAGCCGGGGCGCGTTACCGATTTTGGGGCAGGGCTCGACGTGCGCTAATCTTTCGGTGCAGCGCGGGGCTATAGCTCAGACGGTTAGAGCGCTTCCCTGATAAGGAAGAGGCCACAGGTTCAAGTCCTGTTAGCCCCACCGAAATAGATCGCGAAGCAGGTCGCGAAGTAGATCGCATCACCGGATACCCGGCACCTCCTCGGAGGCGCCGGGTTTTCTGTGCCCCGACGCGGAGGGCGGGGCGGCGTGTACGCCTTAAGGACGCGTTCCGGGATGGGCGTATCTCCGGGATGCGCGGGACGGGCGGCGGGCGCAGCGTTGACATATGACTGAGAGCGAGAGTCCGCGCACCGCCACCCCGCCGATCCTCGTGCTGGGTATCCAGCCGGGCGATCCGCCGTACCGGCTGGTCGAGGTGGGAGGCGAGGTGGTGGGGAGGGCGACCTCGGTCATGGACGTGATCGAGCTTGCCCACGGGTGGGCCTGCGCCACGCGGACCTGGACGATCCGGACGTGGTGCGGTGGGTCGGCGGGGACAAGTTCGCCTGGACTCCCTGGCGCGAATGAGGATGTCAGGGGCTTGCCGGATGGTCTGTCAGGTCCAGGACGCGCTGTCCAGTTGTTGCCGTGTCCGCGCGGGGATCGGGCCGTCGATCGGTATGGGCCGGTGTGTATAGTCGGGCGCCAGAGGTCCCCTACGTCAAGGAAAGAGACGAGGTAGCGCGGTGAAGAAGCTTCTCCTGGTCGCACTGGCCGCCATCGGCGGGCTCCTCGTGTACCGCCAGATCCAGGCGGATCGCGCCGAGCAGGATCTGTGGACGGAGGCGACCGACCCGTGCCCGCAGGTTCGGGTGTGTGAGACCAACAGACCTGTCCGGGGTCCTGACCGCTGGGGCGGTCGGGACCCCGTTGTCTTTGCTGTAGTGAACAAATAGATTGCATCCGCAAAATCGACGGGCCGGTAGCCGGTACGACGAGGAGTGACGTTGCGATGAAGGACCGCAGCAAGGTCAGGACCGGCCTCGCCGCGGTGGCGGCGCTGTGCGCGACGGCGGCGACGGCGGTGGCCGTGGCCCCGGGCGGGCGGTCGCGGCGCCCGGTGACGACGGCGGGGCACGGGCGTACCGCACCCTGGGCACCCGGATCGACGGTACGCAGGGCCTGCGGGCGCCCCGCCCATCGCGGCCCACCGGACGTACGTCGACGCCATCGAGCAGAGCAGCACGCGCTACTACGAGGTCGAACTCGACGACCGGTCCACGGCGTACGTCTCGGCGGTCGCCGTGCCGCCTCCGGGCTCTCAGGTCGCCGCGCACAGCGACGGCATCGAGGTCACCCTGCGGACCACCGACGGCCAGGAGTGCGCGGTGGCCGACCCGCGGATCGAGGCCCAGGGCGTGGCGTACCCGCTCGCCGACTACGCCTCCCGCCAGATCGGCCAGGGCGCGACGGCACGCTGCCAGAAGGCGGGGAAGTACCTGGTCACCGTGGAGCGCACCGGAGGCGCAACGGGCGCCTCGGAGCCGGGCGGTTGGCCACTGGAGCTGAGTTTCAAGGAGGAGCCGCCGGTCAAGAGCGGTCCCACGGCGCGGCCACCGAAGGGGAGTTGGAGCACGCGGGCGCCCGACCTGCCGCAGGGAGAGGGCCGCGGCGGTTCGGCGGCACGAGCTTCAACGACGCCAACCGGCTGTCCACCGGCGCCTGGCAGGACGAGATCAGGCCGGGCGAGACCCGCTTCTACAAGGTGCCGGTCGACTGGGGGCAGCAGGTCTTCGCCGCCGCCGAACTCCCCAGTGCGGCGGGAAAGAGTGGCGGCGCGGTCGGCGAGGCCCTGGGCGTACGCGTGTACAACCCGCCCGCGGTCTGGTGCGGAACGGTTCCTTCGTGGCGTACGGGGAAGAAGACCTCGGCCGAGGTCGGCACCGCGCCGGTGGCGTACGGCAACCGCTACGAGAAGGCGGACGCCTCCGTCCGCGCGGCGAGCTTCACGGGCTGGTACTACCTGGCCGTCACGCTCCACTCGAAGACCGCCCCGTACTTCACGGACGCCGCCCCGTCACGCTGCGGGTGAAGGTCGAGGGCAAGCCGGAGACCGGCCCCGAGTACGACGGGAACGCGGCAGCGGCGGGCTTCGGCGTCCCGCCCGGCGCCGACGCCGACGCGAACGGCGACGGCAGCGGTGGCACCGCCGGGCGGGGCGGACCGGCGGCCGTCCACGGCGGCGGGCGGCGGCGGAGCGACGACGGAATGCGTGTCCTCGCCTTCGCGGGCTTCGGGACGGGCACGTTCCTGTTGCTCGTCCTGGGGTGTGGACGCTGGTCGCCCGACGCCGGGCGACCGGGCCGGCGCACCTCCCGCCGACGGCCTGAGGTCCCGCCGGGGCCGGTAGTGGCGTGGGGCCGGTGGCGGCTTGGGGCCGGTGGCGGACTGGGGCTCCGGTGGCCGGGGTGCCTTGAGAGTCAGCCTCCGGCGAGGAGGGCCCACGTACCGACGACGAAGCAGAGTAAGGCCGCGACCAGCATCGGGATCGCCACCTTCGGGGACGGTCCCGGTCGTCGTCCTGGTGCTGGTGCTGGTGCTGGTGCTGGCGTGGGCGTGGGCGAGGCGGTCCCGGCGCCCTCGGCCCGAGCCGATCCGGTGGACGGATCCGACGGCGGCGGAACCTGCGGCTGCTGAGCGGTGTACGTAGGAGTAGGAGGGTGGTTCAGAAGGTGCCGGGGTCCGGCGCCGTCGAGGAGTGGGGAGGGCGTATGAGCGGGTGTGTGGACGGACTGGACGTTCGGCCGCGGCGGTGGTGTCGCGGGCATGGGTGGCGTCTGCTGCTCTGGCTTGGCATGGCGTGGCATGGGCGGCTGGGGCGGCGGCAGATGGAAGCTCCCGGTGTCCGACAGGGTCGGCCTCGCGGGCGTCTTCTTCCGAGCCGAGGGAGGTACGGGCCCTCCGGGCCGAACTCGGCGGGCAGCGGCCCCAGCTGGTCGAAGACCTCGATCAACTCGTCGTCGATGTCGGGCTCCGGCAGCAGTTCCACCGCCGAGGCGAGCGCCTTGCGCGCGCCGGTGGCCGTGCGGAAGCGATCGTCCGGGTCCGGCTGGAGCAGCGTCGCCAGGACCTGCCACAGCGGTTCCGGCACGCCCGCGGGCGCGTTCGGCACCCCGTGCTCGGCGAACCGGCCGATCAGCGCCTCGGCGTCCGGCTTGTGCCCGCTCAGCAGGTACAGCGCCACGAGACCGACAGCGAAGAGATCGGCGGGGAAGTCGGGCTCCTCGCCCATCATCTGCTCGGGCGCGAAGTAACCGGGCGTCCCCATCACGTAGTTGGCCTCGGTGAGCCGTGGCTCCCCTTGGTCAGCGCGATGCCGAAGTCGGACAGCCGCACGTGCGGCCGACCGGTTCCGGTGGCCTCCAGCAGGATGTTCGCCGGTTTGATGTCGCGGTGCACCACGTTCTCGTGGTGCACGGCCGCGAGTCCGGAGAGCACCTGGTCGATCAGGGTGCACACGTACCGGGGTGGCAGTGGGCCGTAGTCGCCGATCAGGTGCGCGAGCGAGCCGCCGCCCACCAGATCCATGGTGAACATCACCTTGTCGTCGTCCGCAGCCCAGCTCGCCGGAGCCAGCACATGAGGATGGTCGATCCGGAGCGCCTGCTCACGCACGAAACGCAGCAGCGTGTGCGCGTCGCGCTGTTGCAGCACCTTGGCCGCGACGTACCGGCGTCGCCGCCGGTCCCACGCGCGCCACACGGCGCCCACACCACCGCGCCCGATCGGATCCACCAGCTCGTACCGGCCCGCGAAGATCTCGCCCATCGCGCCCGCCCACCCAGTCGTCGACCCGCCAGTTCGTCAGTTTTGGTGCGCCTCGTAGTGGGCGACCGCCTCGGCAGTGCGCCCGGCGCCGTACACCCGGAGAAACTCTGCCAGTTCCGGATGGGTGGAGGCGAGGGAGTCGGCGGCGTCGATGATGTCCCCGCGGCCGACACCGACCGCAGCAGCGACTGGATCTCCCGCACCACCCGTCGCACGGTCGGAGCGCCGCTGCTGGCGGTGGTCTGAGTGGTGTGGAGCACCGACCCCCGGCGGTCTTCTTGATCTCCTCCATGCGTTCGGCGGCCTCGGCGGCGCTGACCCTGCCATCGGCGACCTGACTCGACAGCTCCTGCAACGCCTGGACCCGCTGCACCACCGCCGGGTTGCCGATCTTCGCGCGCTGACCGCTCATGAGCTGCGACAGCATGGGTGCCGACAGACCGAGGACAGAAGCGAGACGGGCCTGATTGAGGCCGAGATCGTCGATGAGCCGACGGAAGAGCGCCCCAGCGGCTCCCCGTACCAACTCCGTTGCAGCTCCCGTGCTCGGGCGGTGGCATCCTGCTGTGCTGCGTCCATCTCCCTCTCCCTTCGCTTCGCTGCCGCGAATCTTGCGTGGCATCCTACGGAGGGCGGTACGCACGGGCGATACCCGGTCGGGGAAGGGGCTTGGTACCGGGTATTCTGATCGACGCCGGGGCCTTAGCTCAGTTGGTAGAGCGCCGTCTTTGCATGGCGGATGTCAGGGTTCGACTCCCCTAGGCTCCACCCTGAGACCCTCTGAACTGCGAAAACGCAGGATGAGGGTCTTTTCTTCCGGACTTCCGTGCTGGCGCGTCAACGCCGCGGAGCCGACGTACGAATCGGCGAGGCCGTGTTCCGCGGGATCCGCGGGCCCCCTTTCTCTCAGCTGATCACCTGGAAGTCCGTCGGCGATGCCGAGGCCGACTCGGGTGCGGGCGGCCGTGGGTGGCGCGGGTTCCGAGGCGGTGCTCCGAAAACAGGTTCCGAGGGCCGTTGATGAGCGGCCGACCGTTCACGTACCCCTGGGTGCCTGTCGCCGCGGCTGTCCCCCTGCGAGCTACGCGGCAGTGTCCACCGTGAGGTGACGATCTCAAGCCGCCGGATCAATAGCGTTCTTCTCAGACGCAGCGCACCGGTCACGGAGCCCCGCAAGGGACATCGAGTTCCGGCCCACCGCACTGTTTCGAGCACATACGCCCTTCCACTCCCACCTTCCGGAGGTCCTCATGTTCCGCACCATCGCCAAGGCGACCGCCATCACCGCCGTGTGCTGCACCGTGGCCGGTGCGGGGCTGGTCATCAACGAGGAGTACTCCAAGGCCCACGCCGACTCCTCGGCTTCCAGCAAGGACGCGGGGACTCCTGGGGACCCGTTCACCGGTACCAAGAAGATCCGTGTCGAGGGTCGCTCGGTGAACGTCTCCTGCTCCGGCGACTCCTCCAAGGGCGGGCCGCTCGTCATGCTGATGGCCGGAGGCGGCGACGGACTGGACACGATGGCCAAGCTCCAGAAGACCCTGAGCGCGGATTCCCGGGTCTGCTCCTACGACCGGCTCGGCGAGGGCAAGAGCGACAAGCCCGAGGGCCCGCAGACCGTCAAGGACAGCGGGAAGATCCTGACCGAGGTGCTCGACCGCCTCGCCGGTGACCGTCCGGTCGTGCTGGCCGGGCACTCGCTGGGCGGTTACCTCGCCGCCCGGTACGTCCCCGACCACCAGGACAAGATCAAGGGCCTGGTCCTGATGGACGCCACCATCCCGCACCTGACCGCCGACATCTCCAACGTGATCCCCGAGTCGACCCCGGCATGGCGGGTGAGCTGCGTGCGCAGACGCTCGCGGTGAACGCGGGCCAGAACCCGGAGCAGTTCCTCATCGCCGACGGCAACGTGCGCTCCGCCGGAGACATGCCCGTGGAGATCCTCAAGCACGAGTCCCAGTACGGCGAGGTCCCCGAGTACGGGCCCGCCCTGGAGCGCATGTGGGCCAAGGGCCAGAACCAGTGGCGTGCGATCTCCGGCGACAGCAAGCTCAGCACCGCCGCCGGCAGTGGCCACTACATCCACGTCGACCGGCCCGACCTCGCCGTCAAGGCCATCGAGAAGGTCACCAAGAAGGTCGCCGCCCACCAGAACTAGCGGGTACGCCAGGGCCGCGAGGCCCCGGCGCCACGGCAGCCGGGCAATGGCCACGGCAGCCCGGCAACGGCTCAGGCACATGCCCACGCACCCGGCGTCCCCGGCCGAAGACACCACGACGGTGACGGCCCGGCGCCCTCCGGGGCCGGTTGTCCCCGGGCGAGCTACGCCCAGGTGCCCTCCACGCGGTGACGATTCCGGGCCGCGAAATCCATAGCGTTCAACGTGGTCGCGGCGCTTCCGCCGCGAAGCCCACGCGATAGTTCCAAGGAGTTCTCATGAGGTTGGTCTGGCAGCTCGTGGCCGTAGCGGCGATCTCCTTCATCGGCGGTCAGGCTCTGACCGCGGTGGAGGACAACCCGTGGCTCCAACTGGTCCTCGGTAGCGTCAGCGCCGTACTCGCCGTACTCGTCTACGGCTGGGTGGTGCGCCGCACCGAGCACCGTCCGGTCACGGAGATCGACCGTAAGGGCGCCGCCCCGCCGTCGGCCGCGGCCTGCTCATCGGCACCGCGATGTTCGGGGCCGTCGTCACGAACCTCGCCACCTCCGGGCACTACGAGGTCCACGGGCTGGGTTCGCCGTCCGGCGCGGTGGGACTGTTCGGCTTCATGGCCGCCGCCGCCGTCACCGAGGAACTCCTCTACCGCGGCGTGCTGTTCAGGATCGTCGAGGAACGCACCGGCACCTGGATCGCCCTCGTCCTCACCGCCCTGCTGTTCGGCGCCTCCCACCTGCTCAACCCGAACGCCAGCGTCTTCGGCGCCCTCGCCATCGCCGTCGAGGCCGGAGGGATGCTCACCGCCGCGTACATCGCCACCCGCAAGCTGTGGGTGCCGATGGGCCTGCACTTCGGCTGGAACTTCGCCGCCTCCGGCATCTTCAGCACCGAGGTCTCCGGCAACGACACCCGCAGGGCCTCCTCGACTCCACGACCTCGGGACCCAAGCTCCTCACCGGCGGCGACTTCGGCCCCGAGGGAAGCGTCTACTGCATACTCTTCGGCGTCCTGATCACGATCGCGTTCATGTGGCTGGCCCACCGCCGAGGCCACCTCGTCCCCGCCGCCGTGCCGCCCGCACCGCCCAGGCCGCGAGGCTCGTCCCGTGACCGGCCGCATCGCGCCGATCCGACAGGACCGGCGCACCGCCGCGGTATGCCTCTGCGTGATGTACGCGCTGCTCACCGCCGTCCTCTCCTGGCTCGCCCCGGCCGAGTCGGCGAGCGAGACCCTGGCCTTCTGCCTGGCGCTCGGCCTGGGTGGATGGACCGGATCCTGGCTGCGTTCCGTCCGGGCCGCGCGCACCGAACGACGGGTCCGGGCCGCCAAGGAGACGCTCGACGCGGAGCGCGCCCGCGTCGCCCGCGAACTCCACGACGTGGTGACCCACAACGTGGTCGCCATGGTCGTGCAGGCCGAGGCCGCCCACTACCTGACCGCCGCGCCCGACCGCCTCGCACAGAACCTGAGCGCCGTGACGGCCACCGGGCGACAGGCCATCAGCGACCTGCGGGACCTGTTCGACCTGCTCGACTCCGACCACGTCGGCGTCGCGACCGCGGCCGGGACGCCGACCGCCCGTCAGCCCCGGCGGGCTCTCGGAGCGGAGTCCCGTTAGCTCGACCGAGGCCGGTCCGGCACCCGAGGGGCCCGATCAGGAAGGCGGCTGACGTGCGTGGTTCTCTCCAGCAAACCCACGGCTCCCGTGCTGACACACCAGCGCGGGAGCCGTCGGCTTCGAGCCCCGCGATTCCGTACGCCGAGGGGCGGGAGACCACGTGGTCTCCCGCCCCTCGGCACGTTCGCGGCGGCCCTGGGGACCACCGGCCGGATCAGTGCTTGTCGTCGTCCTCGGAAGCCTCCGCTTCGGCCTGCTTGGCCTGCACCTCCGGGTCCAGGCCCGCCTGGTCGCTGCCGTCGACCGCGGTCAGCGGTTCACGGCCGCCCACCTCCGTGGCGGCCGGGGCTCGACCAGCCAGTCCGGGTTGGTCTGCTTGTCCCACCACTTCCAGGCGGCGAAGACGCCCGCGCCCAGCAGGCCGACGAGCGCGACCCGCTTGGCGACCCGGCCCGTGCGCGCCCGGCGGCGGCGCTTGCGGGCGAGCTTGTCGATCTCGGCCGCCGTCACCTGGCCGCGCAGCTCGGCGAGCGCCGCGCTGCCCCGGACGACGGCTTCTTCCCGGACGGGTTCGGTCGCGGCGCGCGCGCCGCCACGGCCTGCCCCACCCGGGCGCGGTGTAGTCGGCGGCCTGCCGGGCCGCCTGCCGGGTGCGCGCCGCGGCCTCGTCGCGGCGGCGTCCACCTTGGCGGCAGGCTGCCGCGCGCGTGCTCGATGCGCGGTGCGAGATACGCCTGGTACTGGTCGCTGGCCGTGTGCCGCGCCTGGTGCGCGGCGTGCGACACCTTGGGCGCCAGCCGTACGCGGGCCTCGTGCGCGTAGTGCGTTGCTGTGTCCTTGGCCGTTCCGGCGTAGGGAGCCACCGCCTCCGCGGCGTGCAGGACGCTGCCCTTGGCGGTGCCGGTCGCGGCTCGCACGCTGTCCATGCGGGTCACGGGATCCTCCTCCTCGGTGGCGTACTCCGGGTTCGGTTCGCTGTCCTCAATGGTGCAGTTTCGTCTTTCCGCCCGATTGAAGATCATGCCTGGTTCTGAAGATCATGCCCGCGGTCACGGCGCGTGGCATGCGTGACCGGGCATCCGGGTCATTCGGGAGCTTGTGGAGACAATGCCACGGATCGGCGTACGGTGTGCTGCTTCGGCGGGTACTCGTCGCCACGAGGTCCGTGCGAGGATCGGGGACGTCAGTGGAAACAATGGAAGGTAGACCGTGGCTTCGCAGCTCTACGCCACCCTCAAGACCAACAACGGTGACATCGAGGTCCGGCTCCTGCCGAACCACGCGCCGAAGACGGTCAAGAACTTCGTCGAACTCGCTGAGGGCACCCGCGAGTGGACCCACCCGGCCACCGGCCAGCGCGCCAAGGAGAAGCTGTACGACGGCACGGTCTTCCACCGTGTCATCAGCGGCTTCATGATCCAGGGCGGCGACCCGCTGGGGAACGGAACCGGCGGCCCCGGTTACGAGTTCGGGGACGAGTTCCACCCGGACCTCTCCTTCAACAAGCCGTACCTGCTGGCCATGGCCAACGCGGGCCCCGGCACCAACGGATCGCAGTTCTTCGTCACCGTCGCGCCGACCACCTGGCTGACCGGCAAGCACACCATCTTCGGTGAGGTTGTCGACGAGGCCAGCCGGAAGGTCGTCGACGGCATCGCGGCCACCGCGACCAACCCGCGCACGGACCGCCCGGTCAACGACGTGGTGATCGAGTCGGTCGTCGTGGAGACCCGCGAGGGCTGATGCCGCACGACGGCCCCTCGGGCCGATCGGGAGGAACTCAGCGCCCCGCTTGTCCGTGTGAACAAGCGGGGCACAGGGTCGGCGCGGACGGGGTGAGGGAGACATGGTGAACGACCAGGCGGTCTGCTGCTACCGGCATCCGGACCGGGAGACCGGGATCAGCTGCACGCGGTGCGAGCGGCCCATCTGTCCGGAATGCATGATCAGCGCCTCGGTCGGCTTCCAGTGCCCGGAGTGCGTACGGGGCACCGCGTCCGGTGGCGGCTCCCAGGGCCCCGGGCAGCGCAGGGTGGTGCGACCGCGCACGCCGGTGGGCGGCACGCTCACCGCCGACCCCGGCTGCTCACCAAGATCATTCTGGGTGTCAACGTCGTGGTGTGGCTCGCGGTGCTCACCATCGGCGACCGGCTCGTCGACGACTGGGCGATGATCGCCTCCTGGCCGCCCGCTCCCTTCAGGCCCACCGAGGGGTCGCCGAGGGCCAGTGGTACCGGCTGATCACCTCGGTCTTCCTGCACCAGCAGTTCGTGCACATCGCGTTCAACATGCTCTCGCTGTGGTGGCTCGGCGGGCCGCTGGAGGTCGCTCTCGGCCGCGCCCGTTACCTGGCCCTGTACCTGCTCTCCGGGCTGGGCGGCAGCGCGCTGTCGTACCTGCTCGCCGGAGAGAACGAGGCGTCGCTGGGCGCCTCGGGGCGATCTTCGGTCTGCTCGGCGCCACCGCCGTGCTGATGCGCCGCCTCAACTACGACATGCGGCCGGTCATCGCGCTCCTCGCGCTGAACCTGCTCTTCACCTTCACCTGGTCCAACATCGCCTGGCAGGCGCACGTCGGCGGTCTGATCGTGGGTACGGCCGTGGCCTACGGCATGGTGCACGCGCCCGGGATCGACGCGCGCTGGTGCAGTGGGGCACCTGTGCGTGCGTGCTGCTGGTGATCGTCGCCGTGGTGTGCGTCAGGACCGTGAACATCACCGGCTGACCGAGCCACCCGCGGACGGCTCTCACCAGGGCGGAAGCCCCGCTCCCGGATCAGGTTGTCCACAGCGGGTTGCGGATCTTGTGCATCCTGTGGAGAACATCTGTCCGCGCTCGCACGAATCTGCGTTTTCCCAGTAAGACCGGGGTGCGGCCGGGCGGAGCAGTGCGTTCCGCTGGTCACACCGGCGTCAACCTCGCGGAGGTTATCCACAGATCTTCTGAGTTTTCCCCGGCTGTGGATAACTCTGTGGACAGCCCTGTGAACAGCGATGGGGACAGCCGTCGGAGCAGCCGCGGGGACAACCGCGAAAGGGCGTGCGGCAGGGCGTGCCGAAGCGCCCTGAGCGTACGGAGGAGAAGCCCCGTCGGCAGGAGGGGACGCCGGGCGGCGGGAGCCGCCGATCGCCCTCGCGAGGCCGCGGCCGCCGGTCAGTTCTGTGAGCCGGTCAGCTCTGTGAGGTGGAGCCGGTCACTTCCACTGTGTGGAGACGACGAACCCGGCGGCGATGAAGCCGAAGCCGACCACGATGTTCCAGTTGCCGATGGATTCGATCGGCATGTCACCCGTGGTCACGTAGAAGACGACGATCCAGGCAAGGCCGATGAGGAACATCGCCAGCATCACCGGCGCCGCCCACCCGCGGCCGGTGCTCAGGTTGATGTTGGTCGCCTGCTTCGCCGGAGGCGGAGTGAAGTCGTCCTTCTTGCGGATCCGTGACTTCGGCACGAGGAACTCTCCTGTCGATGCGCTGCGTGACCGCGCGTGAATATATCGGTGGCTTCTGTGATATATGCGAACGGTGCCCGGGTCCGGACAGCGTCGGGAGCACCTCCACCCCGGGTGTCCGTTAGCGTAGTCCTTCCGTGGCGTCGTAAGGAGCAAGGGTACGTTGAGCAATTCAGCCGACTCCCCGCCCCGTCTCCCCGACGCTTCTCCTTCCGCCCCGTAAGAGTGCTCACGGCCGGTGTCTTCGCACTCGCGGGACTGATCTTCTGGATCAGTTTCAACACCGCGCAGGGCACCAACATCCGCAGTGACGAATCGATGCTGCGGCTGTCCGACCTCATCCAGGACCGCAGCGAGAAGAACGCCAGGCTCGACGACAGCACCGCGGGCTGCGCTCCAAGGTCGACGGCCTCGCACGCCGCGACAACGGCGCCACCAAGGCCGAGCGCGACCAGCTCGACGCACTGGAAGGCGCCGCGGGCACCAAGAAGCTGCGCGGACCCGCGCTGTCGGTCACGCTCACCGACGCCCCGCCCAACGCCACCGCGCGCATCCCCGGCGTCCCCGACCCCAGCCGAACGACCTGGTGATCCACCAGCAGGACCTCCAGGCCGTGGTCAACGCCCTCTGGCAGGGCGGCGCCAAGGGCATCGAGGTCATGGACCAGCGGCTGATCTCCACCAGCGCCGTGCGCTGCGTGGGCAACACCCTCATCCTCCAGGGCCGCGTCTACTCGCCGCCCTACAAGGTCACCGCCGTCGGTGAGCCGGACGCCCTGCGGGACGCCCTCTCGGCGTCCCCGCGATCCAGAACTACCGCAGCTACGTGGAGGCGTACGGCCTCGGCTGGAAGGTCGAGCGGCGCGACGCGGTGACCCTGCCCGGGTACGCGGGCACCGTGGAGCTGCACGAGGCGGAACCTGTCGACTGACCGTGCCTGGCTGCGCCCAACCGAGCCTGGCGCCTGGCCGTTTGTGCCGTTGCTCACCGTGGCCGAGCGGCCCTGACAGCGACTGACCGCGCTTGACCGCGCACCGCCCGCGAGGAAGCGGCGGAGACCGGTCGCGGGCAAGGCCCAAGCTTTGTCCAGGTGGCCCTCCGGCGCTGTCCTCGGCCCCTTACTCTGGTGCAGCAATCGATTCCGATATCGGTGAAGTAGGGACGGCATGTACGGCTGGATCTGGCGGCATCTGCCGGGTAACGCATGGGTGAAGGCGCTGGTCTCGCTCGTGCTGGTGCTGTTGATCGTCTACGTGCTCTTCCAGTACATCTTCCCGTGGGCCGAGCCCCTGCTCCCGTTCAACGACGTGACCGTGGACGAGGGATGGCCGGTCGATGAGCGCACGTGTCCTGGTTGTGGACAACTACGACAGCTTTGTCTTCAACCTCGTTCAGTACCTCTACCAACTCGGTGCCGAGTGCGAGGTGGTGCGCAACGACGAGGTCACCACGCACCACGCGCAGGACGGCTTCGACGGTGTGCTGCTGTCCCCGGGCCCGGCACCCCGGAGGAGGCGGGCGTCTGCGTCGACATGGTGCGGCACTGCGCCGGTACCGGTGTGCCCGTCTTCGGGGTGTGCCTGGGGATGCAGTCCATGGCCGTCGCGTACGGCGGGGTCGTGGGCCGGGCGCCGGAACTGCTGCACGGCAAGACCTCGCTCGTCACCCACGAGCAGGCGGGCGTCTTCCGCGGGCTGCCCTCGCCCTTCACCGCCACCCGCTACCACTCGCTGGGCGTCGAACGCGACACTGTGCCGGACGAGTTGGAGATCACGGCCTGGACGGAGAGCGGGATGGTGATGGGACTGCGCCATCGCGATCTGCCCGTCGAGGGCGTCCAGTTCCACCCGGAGTCCGTCCTCACCGAATGGGGCCATCTCATGCTCGCCAACTGGCTCGTCCAATGCGGCGACACGGGCGCCCGGGCGCTCCGCGGGCTGGCCCCGTGGTCGGACAAGCCGGCGGTAAGGCCGCCGAGTGACCGCACTCCGCCCCGAGCGGGAGGGCGCTTCCCACGGCCCTCAGGAGCCCGACCCCTACGCGTCGCCATACGAGCCGTCCACGGCCCACGACGCGTACGAGGGCGCGGGCGCGTTCGCGGCGGCGGCCGACGGCCTCGGCGACCCCTGAACGACCCGCTGCCGGGCGGTCGCTCCGCCGAAGCCCCGCCTCCCCTGGGCCTCCGCCCGGGGACTCCGCCGCGCCGCTTGGGCGCGCCCGGCCCGCCACGCGGCCCCGCCACTTCCGCGCCGGAACCCGAAGCCGAACGCGCGCCGCTGCCTCCCGCCCCGCCGCGCCGCCCGGCGGAGGCCCGGCGCCGACCGGCCGCCGCAGGCGGCGTGCCGCACCGGAGGACGGTCTGCCGTCCGCCGGCCCCTGCCGTCCGGCGGGCCCGAGAGACCGGCTGGAGGGCGCCACGCGGGCCGATCGGGGCCGCGCCCTCCGAGACCTCCCCGGCGCCCTCCGCGTACGGCAGAGGGGCGCAGAGCGCTCGTCCGCCCGCCGCCGTGCCGATGGCCCCGCCCCGGCCGCACCCCGTCGCCGTCTCCGCCCCCGTCTCCTCCTTCGCCGCCGTCGCCGTCTCCGGCCCGGCGGGCGGATCCGGGGTCTCGGCGACACGGCCGTGCTGCCGACCGTGGGCGCGCCCGAGGGCGGCGGAGCGGCGGCCGGTGGCCGACGTTCGCACCGCGGGCCTTCCGGTGATCCGCCGACCGCGCCCCGTACCGGCCCCGTACCGGCGGGCCCCGTACCGACGCGGCGGTCGGTCCCGGCCCGGCCCACACCGCCGACGCCGCCCGCGCCGCCGACGCCGCGAATGCCACGGCCGTGAACGACGCGACCGTGGTCCTCCGCAAGATCAAGGCCAGGCCCGGCTCCGACGAGGCCGCTTCGGCCCCGGCCCCGGCCCCGGCGGTCGCGCCGCCCGTCGCCGGGCCGCGCAGGAGGCGGCGAGGCGCGGCGGCAGGCGCGCGGCCACCGCGGAATCCGCCACCGACGCGGCCGTCGGCGCCGCCAGGACGGCCCCGCGACGCCCCGTACGCGCATGGAGGCAAGCGCGCGGCACGCGCGCGTAAGGACAGCCCCGTCGTCGTGCTGAGCCGCCTCGTCGGCGAGCTGTTCATCACGATCGGCGTGCTGATGCTGCTGTTCGTCACGTACCAGCTGTGGTGGACGAACGTCCGCGCCCACCAGCAGGCCAACGGCGCGGCGAACAACCTCCACAAGAAGTGGGACCACAGCTCCGGCGACGACCGCGACGCGGGCGCGTTCTCGCCCGGCGAGGGTTCGCCATCATGTACATCCCAAGCTGGACGTGAAGGCCCCATCGCCGAGGGCATCAGCAAGCAGAAGGTGCTCGACCACGGCATGGTCGGCCACTACGCGGAGGGCGCGCTGAAGACGGCGATGCCGTGGGACAAGAAGGGCAACTTCTCGGTCGCCGGACACCGCAACACCCATGGCGAGCCGTTCCGTTACATCAACCGCCTCAAGCCGGGCGACAAGATCGTGGTGGAGACGCAGAGCAGCTTCTACACGTACGAGATGAGCAGCATCCTGCCGCAGACCTCACCCGCCAACACGAGCGTCATCAAGCCCGTGCCGGTCGGGTCCGGTTTCACCAAGCCGGGTCGTTACATCACCTTGACCACCTGCACACCCGAATTCACCAGTAAGTACCGCATGATCGTCTGGGGCAAGCTGGTCGACGAACAGCCGCGCAGCAAGGGCAAGCCGGACGCGCTGGTCGAGTGAGCCGGAACGAGCGGGGCGACGGAGAGCCCCGGGAGAGGGCGGGACGCGGTGGCACGCACCGAGCACGACGAACGGCCGGGCGAGCGGCCCGCGGCGCCGCGGCGGCCGGGCCGGGCCCGGCGGCGGATCGCCACGGCCGTCGGGGTGTTCGGCGAGCTGCTGATCACGGCGGGTCTGATCCTCGCCCTGTTCGTCGTCTACTCGCTGTGGTGGACGAACGTCGTCGCCAACCGCGAGGCCAAGAAGCAGGGTGACAACGTCCGCAGGCACTGGGCGCAGGGTCCCGGAAGTTGGACACCAAGGACGGCATCGGCTTCCTGCACGTACCCGCCATGCACAACGGCGAGGTCCTGGTCAAGCGCGGCACCGACACCCCGACCCTCAACGACGGGGTGGCGGGCTACTACACCAAGCCCGTGAAGTCCGCGATGCCGTGGGACGAGAAGGGCAACTTCACGCTGGCCGCGCACCGGGACGGCCACGGGGCGAAGTTCCACAACATCGACAAGCTCGACAAGGGCGACGCGGTGGTCTTCGAGACCCGCGACACCTGGTTCGTCTACAAGGTGTACGCGAAGCTGCCCGAGACCTCGAAGTTCAACGTCGACGTCCTCGACCCGGTGCCGAAGGAGTCCGGCAAGAAGAAGCCGGGCCGCTACATCACGCTGTCGACCTGCACGCCCGTCTACACCTCGCGCCACCGGTACGTGGTGTGGGGCGAGTTGGAGCGCACCGAGAAGGTCGACGTGCGCCGCACGCCGCCCGAGGAACTGCGCTGAGGGATCCGCGCACGTCTTGAGGACCGCGCACGCCATAAGGACCACGCACGCCATGGGGACCGCGGACGCCCGTGAGGCCGCGGGCCGGGATCACACCAGGGCCGTGACCGTCACCGACACGTGCGTGTCCCCACGGCCTCCTTAAGGGCGTCACGCACGGCCGCGCGTACGGACCGGGCGACCGCGGCGGCCTGGTGGCCGGAGAGCACGGCCAGCGAGACCTCCACCGTCCAGCCGCCCGCCCGAGTGTTCCCGGCGGCGCCGCTCGCGTCGCCTGGGCCGTTGGCGGAGCGGCCGGTGGCGCCGTCGCCGCCACGCGCGTAAGCGCGCACGCCCGCGTGCGGCGGGGCGGCCGAGCGGAGCCGGTGGGCGAGGCCGGGGCTGAGGTAGGCCACGCCGGGGACCGTGCGAGCCGCCTCGGCCGCCGCTGCCGCCACCCGCTGCCGCTCGTCGAGCGCCTGGTTCATCCGGCTCTCCTCCCTCTCGGAGTGCCGGGATCGTCCGGCTCCTCCAGCAGATCGGTCACCGCCACGTCGATCTCCGGTACGTCCAGGCCGAGTTGCTCCCGGGCGGCCTTGCCCACGCGGGCGCGCACCGTGGACGCCGCCTTCGGCACGGTCCACCAGGGGCTGATGGCCACCTTCATGCGCACCCGCAGCGGCTCGCGCGGTAGCCGCGCGCCAGGCAGGGGCAACGGCAGCCGGTTGCGCGACGAGGGCCGTACGGGCACGATCCGGCAGCTTCCCGCGATCACGCCGGGGATCGAGTCGGCGGCCGAGCGCAGCACCCGGCCGCCGCGGCCTCGGTGATCCAGTCGTCGTCGGACGGCTCGCCCAGCGGCAGCGCCCTGCCGGGGCGCAGCTCGGTGCGGACCACCTTCATCACCCGCGACGCGAAGTCCTCGCGCGCGGGCGGGCTGTTCGACACGGCCTGTCTCACGGCCCGGTCGAGCGCCGTGAGGTCGTCCAGCGCGCCGCGGCAGTGCGCGCACTCGCCGTGTCCCTCCGCCGGGTGCCCTCCTCCCACAGGACGCCCAGCCAGGCCCCGCACGGCAGCGCTTCGTCGTCCATGGCGTCGTCTCCTATCGCCATGTGTCCATCGCCTCCGTGAGATAGCGGCGGGCTCGGAAGATTCTGCCGCGCACCGCCGGTTCGCCGATGCCGACAGCGGCCGCGATGTCGTCGTACGACAAACCGTGCAACTCGCGCAGCACCCAGCATGCACGCTGTTCCGGGGTGAGGCCGGAAAGAGCGGTCGCGAGGGCGTGCACGGACGCGGCCGACCGGCGGCGCGCGCCGGTGAGGTCAGGTGGTCGGGGCGGCGGGCTCGGGCACCGCCTCCAGGGTTCGGTGCGGTGCCGGGCCCGCAGGACGTTCAGACAGCGGTTGGTGACGATGCGGTACATCCAGCTCCCGAAGGCCGCGTCACCACGGAACTCCGGCAGCCGCCGCCAGGCGCTCACGAAGGCGTCCTGGACGGCGTCCTCGGCCTCCGCGGCGCTGCCCAGCAGCCGCGTGGCCAGTTGGAGCAGAACGGCGCTGTGGCGGCGCACGAGGACCTCGAAGGCCGCGTCGTCGCCCTCGGCGGCGCGCGCGGCCAGGAGGCCGTCGGCTATCCGTAGCTCGGCGGCCGTCTCGTCGGCGCCGCCACGGGCCGGCTCTGCCGGTGTGGTGTGTAGGGCACGTCCGTCCTGCGTATGCCAGGAGTTGAATCGGGGCTGTCGGGAACCGTCGGAAGAGCTACTGGACCCGGGTCTCGGCTCCTCCTCCTCGTCGTCGGGCAGTCGGACGTCGATGACCGAGATGTTGACCTCGACGACCTCCAGGGCGGTCATGCGCTCGACCGCCTCGACCACGTTCTCGCGGATGTCGACGGCGACGTCGCCGATGGACACCCCGTACTCGACCACGATGTCCAGGTCGACGGCGGTCTGGCGCTCGCCCACCTCGACCTTCACGCCGCGGGCGACGTTCGGACGGCTGCCCGGGACGCGGTCGCGCACGGCACCGAGCGTACGGGCCAGGCCGCCGCCGAGGGCGAACACACCCGGCACCTCGCGGGCCGCCATACCGGCGATCTTCTCCACGACGGAGTCGGCGATGGAGGTCCGGCCGCGCTCGGCCGGCGGACGCAGCGGCTCGGAGACGGAGGGCTTGGTTCGGCGCCGGTCGAACCCGTGGAGCCCACGGCACCCGTGGAGAGCGTCTTCTCCTCGTCGGCGGTACCGCGGGGGCGACAGCGGCGGGGATGTGGTCTTCGTCGTCACGGCGGAACTCCTTGTTCGCGGCGTGGCCCCGAGGGGCCCTGTCAGAGGGTAGGACACGGCCTCCCCGCCGTTCCTCACGCGGATTCCGCGGAAATCTTTTCGCCGGTTCCTCGCCCGTGCCCCGTGAGGATCCCGCGCGCGCGGTGTCCAACAAGCGGTGCCCGAGAATCGCGTGGGCTGTCAACGCCGGGCCTGGCCCCGGACTTGGAGGACTTCCGTGCAGATGTCAATCGTCGGGCTGGTGGTGGGGATGGCGCTCGGCTTCGCCGCGTACTTCGGCGGCTTCGGGGCGTTCTTGCTGGTGGCGGCGTTGGGGGCGGTGGGTTTCCTGGGCGGCAGGTTCCTGGACGGGGACCTGGAGCCGGGGAGTTCTTCCGCGGCCGCGACCGTGACCGGCGGCGCTGATGGCCAGGAGCCGCACCCCTCGTCCATCCCCGCGGCGGAGCGCGGCGCCCTGCGGATCGCGGACCGGGTGGTCACGAAGATCGCCGCCAGGGCCGCGGGCGAGGCACTCACCGGCACCCCTCCGATGAGCTGGTGCCCCGGGCCGTATGCCGCGGGCCGCGGTCTCGGTGCGCGGCGCCACCGCGCGCGTACGGCTCTCGGTCGACCTCGGCTACCCACTGGACCTGGGCGCGTCTCCGGCTCCGTATGCCGCCACGTCACCTCCCGGACGGAGGAACTCACCGGCCTGCGGGTGCCGGAGGTGACGATCGAGGTGGAGCGCCTGCACCCGGCCGTCATCCGGGAGGAGAAGGAGAGCGAGGAAGGGTCACATGAACGATCCGGGGCAGGCGGGCGGTGCGCGCGAAACCGAGCCGGGCGGGTCGCGCGAGGCCGAGCCGGGCGGGTCGCACGAGGCCGACGCGAGCCGTGTGCGCGAAGCCGGAGCGGACGCGGTGGACGCGGACGTGCCAGAGGTGAACGCGGCTGAGGCGCGCGCGGTGGACGCGGACGTGACGGAGGTGAACGCGGCAGAGGCGAGCGCGGTGGACGCGGACGCGGCAGAGGTGAACGCGGCGGACGTGACAGAGGCGAGCGCGGCTGAGTCGGCCGCGACCGTGTCCGGGACCGCGCCCCGGCGGAAACCGCGCCTCCACGCGCGCGTACCCGCCGTTTCTGGTCGGCCCGCCGGATGCCCGCCGGGGTCGTCGCGCTCGCCGGAGTCGTCGTGGCCGGGGCCGTGCTGTACGACGTGGCGTCCGTACGCGCCGACCGCGACGCGATGGCCTGGCGGACGCGCGTCGCCCGCGAGTTGGCCGAGCGGCGGCTCGACGACCTCTGGGTCACCGGCGCAGCCGCCGCCACCGCGCTCCTGGGCCTGTGGCTGGTCGTCCTGGCCCTCACCCCCGGTCGGCGCGAGGCGCTGCCGATGCGCCGCTCACCGGACGGGGTACGCGCCGGTCTCGACCGGCACGCGGCAGCCCTGGTACTGCGGGACCTCGCCATGGAGGTCCCCGGGTGCGCTTCGCCCGCGTCGTGGTCGGCCGCCGCCGGATCAAGGCCAGGGCCGCGGCCCACTTCCGCCGCACCGACCAGGTGCGGGCCGACCTGGAGGCCGCGCTCGGCGAAGGCGTGACGCGCCTCGCGCTGGCCCGGCCGCCCCGCCTCACCGTCCAGGTCCGCCGCGCCGAGAAGGGATGACCCCGCCCATGCGGACGATCACGAACCGTGTCCTCCTCGCCCTCACCGGCCTGCTGCTGCTCGCCCTGGGCCTCGCCGTCCTGGCCACCGGCTGGGACCTGGGCGCCGCTGGCACCTCGACCCACCCGGTTCCTGGCTGCCCTTCCACGGCCCGCACGACGTGCTGCTCAGCGACCGGGAGCGAACCCGCCACCGCGACGACGACTGGTTCTGGCCCGTGGTCCTCGGCGCCCTGGGCGCGCTCACGCTGGGCCTCCTGTGGTGGCTGCTGGCCCAGCTACGTACCCGACGAGCGAGCAGAATCCGCCTGGCGACCGGCCGCCCGTACGACGGCGACGGCCCGAACGCCGATGACGGCCCGTACGACGGGAACGCCACCGCCTGGCTGCGCCGGGGCGCCCTGGAGAGCGCCCTTGCCGCCGAGGCCGAGGCGCAGGAGGGTCGGTGCCGCCTACGCGCGCGTGGACGGCACGCGGCCCGGCCGCATGACGGTACGGCTGCGGGTCGCCCTCGCCCCGCACGCCGTACCGGAGACGGTGCTGGCCCGCCTGGACTCGGTCGTCCTGGAGCACGCCCGCGCCTCTCGGCCGCCCGGGCTGCGCGCCGAGGCCCAGCTGCGGGCGGTGCGGCACCGGGCGTCCCGGGTCGGCTGAGCCGCCTCCGGCGCGTACCTCACCCCGAGCGCGCCGCCCGCCGGTGCGCCGCCCGCGCCCCAGCCGCGCGCCCCGGCCCCGCGCCCTCCTGGCTCTCGCGCCCCTCACCCCGCGCCCGCGCGTCCCCGGCGTCACGCCCTCGCGGAAGGCGCCACGGGAACCCACCCACGGAAGGCCCCGGCCCGCGCTCGTCGCGCGGGCCGGGGCCCTTCACCGTTTCTGACGCCGGAGGTCAGTCGCCCTCGCGGAAACCGTTCGGGCCACCGATGACGTTGCCGCCGCCCTTGACCGCGATGATGTTCACCCTCGTGCCCTTGGGCACCTGGGACCGGCGCCCGGCGTGGTGCCCACGACGGTGGCGTCCCCGTCCTGGGAGCCGCTGACGTCGCCGACCGTCAACCCCGCGCCCTGGAGGGCGTTCTTGGCGTCGTCCAGCCGCTGCCCGGCCAGGTTCGGCACCTGGACGTTCTCCTGCTGGTCGGGCGCCTTGGCCACGGACAGGGTGACCGTCGACTCGGGCGCCACCTCCTGGTTCGGCCCCGGCGTCTGGTCGGTGACCGTGCCCGGGTCGACGTCACCGTTGTCGACGTCCTGCGTGGCGACGGTCAGCCCGAGGTCCTCAAGCTGCTTCTTGGCCTCGTCCAGCGGCTTGTTGCGCACGTCGGGCAGGGTGACCTTCTCCTGCTCCTTGGCGACGGTCAGGGTGATGGAGGAGCCCTTGGCCACCCTCTCGCCCGACTTCGGGTCCTGGTCGATGACCTTGCCGGCCGTCTGGTCGGAGACCTCTTCCTTCTTCTCGACCGTGAAGCCCTTCGCCTCAAGGCTCGACTTGGCGTCCTCGTACGGGACGTTGAGGACGTCCGGCACGGTGACCTTCGCCGCGGGCTTCGGCCCCTGGACAAGGTGACCGTGACCGTGCCGTGGCGCTTGATCTTCGCGTTCGCCCCGCTCGGATCCTGCTCGCAGATGGTGTTCTTGTCTTCCTTGCAGAAGATGGGCGTCCCGGAGTCCTTGACCTCGAAGTCGCCGTTGACGCCACGTTCCTCGGCGTCCTTAAGGGTCATCCCGACCAGGTTCGGGACCGGGACCTCGTCGTCGTTGGTGCCGCCGCCGAACAGCGACTTCCCGATGAAGATCGCTCCGATCAGCACCAGGACACCGGCGATCACGAGCAGGATCGTCGAGGTGCGGCTCTTCCTCTCGCCACCGCGTCTGCGGTCCGGGCGGTCGTCGTAGGCACCGCCGTCGTCGTCGCGGACCGGCGGCAGCATGGTCGTCGCGCCGCCGCCGTCCTGCGGCCGCAGCATCGTCGTCGGCTGGTCGTCGCCGTAGCCGACCGCGCCCATCGCGGCCGTCGCGGCGACCGGCTGCCCGTCGAGGGCCGCCTCGATGTCGGCGCGCATCTCGTCGGCGGACTGGTAGCGGTAGTCGGGGTCCTGACCAGCGCCCGCAGGACGATCGCGTCCATCTCGGGCGTGACCTCGGGTCGTACGTGCTCGGCGGCTGCGGCTCCTCGCGCACGTGCTGGTAGGCCACCGCCACCGGCGAGTCGCCGATGAACGGCGGCCGCACGGTGAGCAGTTCGTACAACAGACAGCCGGTCGAGTACAGGTCACTGCGCGCGTCGACCGTCTCGCCCTTGGCCTGCTCGGGCGAGAGGTACTGGGCGGTGCCGATCACCGCGGCGGTCTGCGTCATGGTCATGCCGGAGTCGCCCATGGCGCGGGCGATGCCGAAGTCCATGACCTTGACCTGGCCGGTGCGGGTCAGCATCACGTTCGCCGGTTTGATGTCCCGGTGGACGATGCCGTTGCGGTGCGAGTACTCCAGGGCCTGGAGGATGCCCACGGTCATCTCCAGGGAGCGCTCCGGCAGCAGCTTCCGGCCGGAGTGCAGCAACTCCCGCAGCGTGGAGCCGTCCACGTACTCCATCACGATGTACGGGATGGAGACACCGTCGACGTAGTCCTCGCCGGTGTCGTAGACCGCGACGATCGCCGGGTGGTTGAGGGAGGCCGCCGACTGGGCCTCGCGGCGGAACCGGGCTTGGAAGGACGGGTCACGGGCGAGGTCCACCCGCAGTGTCTTCACGGCGACGGTACGGCCCAGGCGGGTGTCGTGCGCGAGGTAGACCTCCGCCATCCCGCCGCGGCCCAGTACCGAGCCCAGCTCGTACCGGCCGCCGAGGCGACGCGGCTCTTCCATAGCTACTCCAGCCCTCTTCCGTCATTCCCGACCTCACCGGTGTGGGGCCCGGCGGTGTGCTGCTCGCGCATACCGTACCCGGCGCACCGCACGGGGCCGGCCGCGGACCGCACCTGATATCCGACCGGTACGACGACGTGCGAGATTGATACCAACGCGTGATCGGTGTCACTTCTCGCTGTCCAGCACCGCTTTCATCACACTTCGGGCGATCGGGGCGGCGAGCTTGCCACCCGCGATGTCGTCACGCATGGTGTCCGATCCCTCGATCACGACCGCGACCGCGACCGGGGATCCGTCCTGGCCCTTCGCGTAGGAGATGAACCACGCGTAAGGGGCTCGTTGTTGCCGACACCGTGCTGCGCGGTGCCGGTCTTGCCGCCGACCGTGACGCCCGGGATCTGGGCGCTGGTGCCCGTCCCTCCTTCACCACGGTCTCCATCATGTCCTGGAGCTTGCTCGCGTTCTCCGGCGAGACCGGGTGCTCAGCTGCTTCGGGCTGTGCTGCTCGACCACGTTCAGGTTCGGCGCGCGCAGCTGGTCGACCATGTACGGCTCCATGAGCTTGCCGTCGTTGGCGACCGCCGAGGCGACCATGGCCATCTGCAACGGGTGGCGCGGTTGCTCGCCTGGCCGATTCCGGCCATCGCGTTCTGCGGTCGGTTGTCCTGGGGTAGGCGCTGGCCTCGGCGCGGACCGGGGTGAAGACCTCGTCGTTGAAGCCGAACTTCTCGGCCTGCTTCTTCATCTTCTCGTTGCCCAGGTCGGCGCTGACCTTGCCGAAGACCGTGTTGCAGGAGTAGCGCAGCGCCTGCCGGAGCGAGGCGTTCTCACAGGGATGTTGCCCTCGTTCGGCAGTTCCTGGTGGGCCGTGTCCGGCAGGTACCACGGCTTCGGCGAATCGGTTTTCTCGTCGATGTCGTCGTACAGCCCGTTCTCCAGCGCCGCCGCCGCGGTGACGACCTTGAAGGTCGAACCCGGCGGGTAGGTCTGCCGCAGCGCCCGGTTGAGCGTCGGCTCGTCCGGGTTCTGCTTCTTGTCGAGCGCCTTCCAGGCGTCCTCGTCCTTGGAGCTGCCGCCCGCGATCGTGGACGGGTCGTAGCTGGGCGTGCTGGCGAGCGCGAGGATCTTGCCGGTACGCGGGTCCAGCGCCGCGACGGCGCCCTTCTTGTTGCCCAGCCCCTGGAAGGCGGCCTTCTGGGCGTCGGCGTTAAGCGTGGTGATCACGTCGCCGCCCTTCTTCTCCTTGCCGGTCAGCATGTCGATCGTCCGGTTGAAGAAGAGCCGGTCGTCGTCGCCGGTGAGGATGCCGTCCTCAAGGTTCTCGATCTGCGTCGAGCCGTAGACCTGCGAGGCGTAGCCGGTGACCGGCGCCCACATCTCGCCGTCCTTGTACGTGCGCTTGTACTTGAAGTCGGTGCCGTTGGTCTCGACATGACCGGTGATCGCGTCACCGTCCACGATGATGTTGCCGCGCGGCTGGCTGTAGCGCTCGATGAGCACCCGGCGGTTGTTGTCGTGGTTCTTGAGCTCGTCGGCCTGTACGAACTGGATCCAGTTGTCCCGCGCGAGCAGTGCGAGAACCAGCAGCCCGCAGAAGATCGCGATACGGCGCAGCGGCTTGTTCACGGGCGGACCACCTGGGTCATCTCGGCGTCGGGCGACGGGCGGGCGTGGGGCGGGGCGGCGCGCGGTGTCACTGATCTTGATCAGCACCGCGATCAGCGCCCAGTTGGCGATGACGGACGAGCCGCCGGCCGCCAGGAACGGCATCGTCATACCGGTCAGCGGGATCAGCCCCATCACACCGCCGGCGACCACGAACACCTGGATGCCGAACGCGGCCGACAGGCCGATCGCGAGCAGCTTGCCGAACGGGTCGCGGGCGGCCAGCGCGGTCCGTACGCCCCGCTCCACGATCAGCCCGTAGAGCAGCAGCAGCGCCATGGTGCCCGCCAGCCCCAACTCCTCGCCGACCGTGGCGAGGATGAAGTCGGAGTTGGCGGCGAAGCCGATGAGGTCGGAGTTGCCCTGGCCGAGGCCGGTGCCCATCACCCGCCGGAGCCGAAGGCCATCAGCGCCTGGGCGATCTGCTCGGTGCCCTGGCCGGTCGTGTAGACGGCGAACGGGTCGAGCCAGGCGTCCACGCGCTGTTCCACGTGCGGCTCGAAGGTGGCGACGGTGACCGCGCCCACGGCGGACATCAGCAGGCCGAAGACGATCCAGCTGGTGCGCTCCGTCGCGACGTACAGCATCACGACGAACATGCCGAAGAACAGCAGCGAGGTGCCCAGGTCGGTCTCGAAGACCAGGATCAGGATGCTCACGGCCCACACGACGAGGATCGGGC
The DNA here is from genome assembly GCA_038070365.1 of Streptomyces sp. M19. Lineage (GTDB taxonomy): Bacteria > Actinomycetota > Actinomycetes > Streptomycetales > Streptomycetaceae > Streptomyces. The sequence continues at coordinate 4,424,221 of JAMYWE010000001.1, forward strand.
CCAGGTCGCGGCCGCGCGGCAGGTACAGCCCCATGAAGCGGCGGCTGGCCAGCGCCAGCGCGTCCCGCTTGACCATCAGGTAACCGGCGAAGAAGACCGCGATGACGATCTTCGCGAACTCCGCGGGCTGGATGGAGAATCCGGCGATGGTGACCCAGATGCGGGCACCGAACTTGGCCGGGAAGAAGACCGGCATGACGAGCAGGACCAGCGCGCCGACCATGGAGATGTAGGTGTAGCGCTGGAGGATCCGGTGGTCCTTCAGCAGCAGCAGGACGCCGACGAAGAACGCGACGCCGAGGGCCGAGTACATCAGCTGGTTGGGCGCCGACGCCTGGTAGACGAAGCCCTGAGCCTTCGCGGTGCGCGCCAGCCGCTCCGACTGGTCCAGCCGCCAGATCAGCACCAGGCCGAGGCCGTTGAGCAGGGTCGCGATCGGCAGCATCAGCGGGTCGGCGTACGGGCGAACTTGCGCACCACGAGGTGGGCGACACCGGCGAGCAGCCCGAGGCCGAGGCCGTAGCTGAGCATGCCCGAGGGCATCTCGTCGCTCAGCGCCAGGCCCGCGTTGGCGTAGGCGAAGACCGGAATGATCACCGCGAAGACCAGCATCGCCAGCTCGGTGTTGCGCCGACTCGGCGGCCCGGCCGTGCTGATGGTGGTCGTATTGGTGGTACTGCTCATCGTGTGGACGGCCCCTACGGCTTCACTACTGGTGCTGCTGCACTGCGGGACCAGCTTCTGCTCTTCCTCGCTCAGGCTGGGGCCGGGCTTCGGCGTGGAACTGGGGTCGTCGTCGGGTTGGGCGCGCCCTCCGCCCGCGTGCCGACCTCGTTCTCCTTGTCCGACCCCCGGTACCGGCCATGCTGCCGTTCTGCTGCGTCGTGCCGCCCGACGCGCCGCCGCCCGACTTCTTGCCGTCGGAGCCCGACTCCTTCTGCTTCTGCTTCTCCTCGGCCTGCTTCTCCTCGGCCTTGCGCTGCTCGTCCACCTTCTTGCAGGTGACGGCGAGCGTCCCCAGGTCCGTGGCCTTCTCCTCGGCCTGGCCGAGGCTGCTGAAGGCGATGGTGTCCTTGACGCGGTCGCGCTGGTCGACGGGCAGGTACTTGAGTTCGATCGTGTCGTACTCGCGATGGACCTTGTTCAGCTTGATCCAGGCGAGGTCCTGGCTGATGCCCTGGTAGACCGCGACATGGTCGCCGCTGGCGCCACGTAGTACTGCTTCTGCGTCCAGCGGTAACCGCCGTACAGGCCGCCGCCGATGACGGCGGGCCCAGAGCGATGAACAGCGACCGCTTGACCCACTTGCCGCGGCCGCTCTTCTTGGTGAAGTCCTCGTCGGCGTACGCCCCGAAGGCGCCGTCCGGCGGGCCCCGCCAGGGACGGGTCGCCGCTTCCGGCGGCCCGAAGCCGCCCCGGGTCGCCCTGTTGCGGTACGGAGCGGTTGCGGCCCAACTCGGCCGCGCGGCCCGCCGGGGTCTGCGCGGCGCCGCCGTCGCCCAGCGGCACCTGGTTCTCGGCGACCGCGCCGACGATCACCGGGGTGTCGTTCAGCTGGGCGGCCATGGTGTCGCCGCCGTCCACGTCGAGGACGTCGGCCACGATGCAGGTGATGTTGTCCGGGCCGCCGCCGCGCAGCGCGAGCTGGATCAGCTCCTGCACGGTCTCGTGCGGGCCCTGGTAGCTGGCGAGCGTATCCTCCAGCGTCTGGTGGCTGACCACTCCGGACAGACCGTCGGAGCAGATCAGATACCGGTCACCGGCGCGGACCTCGCGGATCGACAGGTCGGGCTCGACGTGGTCGCCGCTGCCCAACGCCCGCATCAGCAGGGAGCGTTGCGGGTGGGTACCCGCCTCCTCCTCGGTGATCCGGCCCTCGTCGACCAGCCGCTGCACCAGGTGTGGTCCTGGGTGATCTGGGTGAGCACGCCGTCGCGCAGCAGGTACGCGCGCGAGTCGCCGACGTGCACCAGCCCCAGGCGCTGGCCGGTCCACAGCAGGGCGGTGAGCGTGGTGCCCATGCCCTCCAACTGCGGGTCCTCCTCGACCATGACGCGCAACTGGTCGTTGGCGCGCGCCACGGCGGTGCCCAGAGAGGTCAGGATGTCCGAACCGGGGACGTCGTCGTCGAGCTGGACGAGGGTGGAGATCACCTCCGAGCTGGCGACCTCACCGGCGGCCTGGCCGCCCATGCCGTCCGCGATGGCGAGCAGGCGCGGCCCGGCGTAGCCGGAGTCCTCGTTGCCCTCCCGGATCATTCCCTTGTGCGATCCGGCGGCGAAACGCAGTGACAGACTCATGCGCACCTCGCCCGTCGGCTCCGGGTACAGCCCTTTGCCAACCACGCTGCCCACCCTCCGGTCGTCATGGTCGTACTACTTCCGCAGCTCGATGACGGTCTTGCCGATGCGAATCGGCGCGCCCAGCGGAATCGGTGTCGGTGTGGTGAGTCGGGTCCGGTCGAGATACGTACCGTTGGTGGACCCGAGGTCCTCGACGATCCACTGGCCGTCACGATCCGGGTAGATCCTGGCATGCCTGCTGGACGCGTAGTCGTCGTCCAGGACGATCGTCGAGTCATGTGCCCGGCCCAGCGTGATCGTCTGCCCCTGGAGGGCGACCGTCGTGCCCGTCAGCGTGCCCTCCGAGACCACCAGCTTGGTGGGCGCCCACGCCGCCCGCGGTTCCCGCCCCGGCTCGACGGCTGCGGCGGTGCCGCCTGCTGCCGCTGCTGGGGCCGCTCGGGCGCCGCCCGCCGCGCGGAACCGCGCTGGGTCACCGGGTGCCGAACAAGTCGCTGCGGATGACCTGTACGGCCACGATGACGAACAGCCACAGTACGGCGAGGAAACCCAACCGCATGACCGTGAGGGTCAGCTCTGACATTGCCCCGCTTCACCCTTCGGCTTGCCGGTAAACGATGGTGGTGCTGCCCACGACGACACGCGAGCCGTCGCGGAGCGTAGCGCGCGTGGTGTGCTGTCCGTCTACCACGATGCCGTTGGTGGACCCGAGATCCTGGATGGTCGAGGGGAACCCACCGAATCTCACAGTGCCTGCGGGAGACGCCGGGGTCGTCGATGCGCACGTCGGCGTCGGTGCTGCGGCCCAGAACGAGCGTGGGCCGGGAAATCTGATGGCGCGTGCCGTTGATCTCGATCCAGCGGCGGACCTGTCCGTACCCCTGGCCCGCGGCGCCGGGCGGACCGGTCGGCGCGGCACCTCGGCCGCCGCGTGGCGGGCGGCGGGCATCGGCGGAGCGCCCGCGGGCTGCGGCGGGTAGCCGGGGCCGCCGGGGCGCTGGGGCGCCGCGCCGGGGCCGCGGCCCTGCTGCCCGGGGCGCCTGGGGCGGGTTCTGCGACTCGCTGGAGGCGAGGGTGCGGCTGCGGACCCGGTACAGACCGGTGTCGAGGTCCTCCGCCTTCTCCAGGTGGACCTTGATGGTGCCCATGAAGGTGTAACGCTGCTGCTTGGCGTAGTCGCGGACCATCGCGGACAACTCGTCCCCAAGCTGTCCGGAATACGGGCTCAGCCGCTCGTAGTCGGGCGCGCTCAGCTCGACGATGAAGTCGTTGGGGACGACGGTCCGGTCGCGGTTCCAGATCGTGGCGTTGTTGTCGCACTCGCGCTGGAGCGCTCCCGCGATCTCCACGGGCTGGACCTCGGACTTGAACACCTTGGCGAAGGTGCCGTTCACGAGACCTTCGAGACGCTGCTCGAAGCGCTTCAGTACTCCCACGGGGCACCTCCTTCCTCAGCCGTGTTCGGTCTCGTCCTCATAATGCTTACTGATCGTATCCACGCGTCGGGAAATCGGGTGGTTCCCCTTCCTGTCCCTGTGAAGCAGTGTCACCTCTCACAGGATCGTAGAGGTGCCCTGACGACAGTGTCCCGCAACTGGCGCGGTATCCGGACGGGCGGGGCGCCGGTAACGCGTGTGATTGCACCCTGCCGCGTGCTAATGTTCTGGGTGTCGGGAGGCGCTCCGGACGCCCCGGAGAACCACTCGGGGGACCAGGAAGAATCGAACGACATCACCCATGCGCGGGTGGCGGAATAGGCAGACGCGCTGGATTCAGGTTCCAGTGCCCGAAAGGGCGTGGGGTTCAACTCCCCTCGCGCACCGTGTGAAGCGGGCCTCCGGGAAGCGGCAATGTCGCTTCCCGGAGGCCCGCTTTGTCCGCATGAGCTGTCGACGGGTGGCCGGTGGGGCAGGCATTGTGCCCTGTCGTCCGCGGGCCGTGGACCCCGTCTGTGACGCACATAACACATCAAGGTCCGTTCTGCGGTGATTCTCGGCCGGAAAGAGTTGTTCATGCCAACATCGGGCGACCTGGTGCCGTCGCCCGCCTCCCGGAGCCCGCGATCAGCGCGCTGGGCGGTCGGCGGTCAGTGCCGCGGGCGGTCAGTGTGACGGGCGGCGGGTGGCGCGGTGGCGTGCGATGTACAGGGCGGTGCCCAGGGCCAGTACGCCCCGCCGGCGAGCACCGCGGACAGCGGCAGGCTGAAGGCCAGCAGCAGGCAGCCCGCGAGCCCGAGCGCCGGGACCACGCGGGCCACCCGGGCCCGGAACGCGTGCGGGCGGTCTCCGCGCGCAGCGTCCAGGCACAGGCGTTGGCCAGGGCGTAGTAGACGAGTACGCCGAAGGACGAGAAGCCGATGGCGCCGCGCAGGTCCACCGCGATCACCAGGACGACCACGACGGCGCCGACCGCCGCCTCGGCCCGGTGCGGGACCTGGAAGCGCGGGTGGACCGCGGCCAGGGCGTGCGGCAGGTGCCGGTCCCTGGCCATGGCGAGGGTGGTGCGCGAGACGCCGAGCAGCAGCGCGATCAGCGCCCGAGCGCGGCGACGGCCGCCCGGCGCGGACGACGGGGACGAGCCCGGCGACGCCCGCCTCGCGTACGGCGTCGGTGAGTGGGGCGCGGGTCCCGGCGAGCCCGTCCGGGCCGAGCACGGCGAGTACGGAGACGGCGACGGCCGCGTACACGACGAGCGTGATGCCGAGCGCGAGGGGATCGCGCGCCGGATGGTGCGGGCCGGGTCGCGGACCTCTTCGCCGAGCGTCGCCACGCGCGCGTACCCGGCGAAGGCGAAGAACAGCAGCCCGGCGGCCTGGAGTACGCCGTCGGCGTTGGCCTTGGCGTTCGGCTCCAGGAGGGTGGCGTCCGCCTGCTCGCTGCCGACGCACGCCACCACGACGGCGGCGAGGACGGCGAGGACGGCGATCACGACGGCCCGGGTGAGCCAGGCGGTCTTCTGCACGCCGGTGCAGCCCAGCGCGGTGAGTGCCACGACGGCGGCGACGGCGGCCACGCGCGCGTGGCCGGGCCAGGCGTAGGCGCCCACGGTCAGGGCCATGGCGGCGCAGGAGGCGGTCTTGCCGACGACGAAGGACCAGCCCGCGAGATAGCCCCAGAAGGGGCCGAGGCGTTCGCGGCCGTAGACGTAGGTGCCGCCGGAGACCGGGTGGCGGGCGGCGAGCCGGGCGGACGAGGCGGCGTTGCAGTACGCGACGACGGCCGCGAGGCCCAGGCCGATGACGAGCCCCGAACCGGCCGCGCGGGCGGCGGGCGCGAAGGCCGAGAAGATTCCCGCGCCGATCATCGAGCCGAGGCCGATCAGTACGGCGTCGCGGACCCGAAGCGCCGTCGCAGCTGCGGGGCTTCCGCGCCGGCCGACTGGGTGCTCATGACGGGGCCTCCCTGTGCGGTCGCTCGGCTGCCGCGTGTGTGCGGCACGCGTAAGCGTACGGGAGGCCGGCGCAGGCCGTACGCCAGCGAGGCGTACGGCCTGTCAGAACGCCGCCCGCGAGCGCCGGTCGGGGCACGGTCGGACGGCGTAGGTCCGGTGCCGTGCTCCGGGCGCCGTGGTGCGGGTGGCGCGCTCTCGGCGGCGTGGTCGGGCGGCCGTGAGGCGGTGGCGCGGTGCGGACGCCGGTCAGGCGCTGAACCGGCCGGCGAGGGACTTGGCGTGGGTGGCCGCGTCCTCGTGGGCCTTGGTCCGGGAGGCGTCGGAGAGGTCGACCAGCTCGGCCATCGCGGGCACGCTACGGGCCAGGGTCAGCTCCGGCACGATGAACTCGACGTCCAGGGCGAGGAATTCCAGCGCCTTGTCGAGGTAGCGGACCACGAACTCCCATTCCTCGCGCGGGGTACCCGGACCGTAGCCGCCGCCACGGCTGGCGACGACGATGGTGGGCGTACCGGCGGCGGAGGGCTGCTCGGTGCCCGAGGTGCGGCCTCCGATGATGACGTGGTCCAGCCACGCCTTGAGGGCCGAGGGAATCGTGAAGTTGTACATCGGCGCCCCGATGAGCACCACGTCGGCCCGTTCCAGCTCCGAGGCCAGCTCGTCGCGCAGGGCGTAGGCGGCCTGCTGCTCGGGGTGCGGTCCTCCGGGGCGGCGGCGAACGCGGCGAGGGCGGTGCCGGAGAGGTGGGGCAGGGGTTGGCGTCCAGATCGCGGTAGATCACCGTCCCGTTCGGGTGCTGGGCCTCCCACTCCTTGCGGAAGGTCGCGGTCACGTCACGGGAGACGGAGGTCTCGGCCGGGTTCAGGGACGAATCGATGTGCAGCAGCGTGGGCATCGGAGCCTCCGGTTTCGAGGGTCGTTCACATGGTTCTCTGCGTATACGTGCACGGAACCCAAGTTCCGTACGTACCTATGGATAGCATAGTAGCTAACTTTTCTATAGTTCCGAACGGGTGGGAGGTAGGCTGACGCCATGGCGGATGAGGGCAATCGGCCCGAGCGGGCGGGGCCGGAGCACGCGTGTACCCGGGTGGACGTCGGCATGACGCGCGTCTTCGAGTTGTTCGGTAAGCGGTGGACCGGCCTGATCGTGGCCGTGCTCACGGGCGGGGCGCCTACTTCGCCGATCTGCGCCGGGCCGTCCCGGGCATCAGCGAGCGGATGCTGTCGGACCGGCTGACCGAGCTGGCGGCGGCGGGGCTCGTGGTGCGGGAGGTCGACGCCGGGCCGCCACTGCGCGTGGCCTACCGGCTGACCACGGCGGGCCGCGCGCTGGAGCCCGCGCTCAGGAACTGGGCTCGTGGGCCGAGCGGTACCTGCCGGGGAAGGCGGCTGTCCGGAGCAGTTCCGCATCTGAACCCCTGTGAACAGGGGTTTTCCGGGTCTCGGCAGGTTATCCACAGGGCCTGACGGCTTCTCGCCGATGGCTGTACGGTCGGTGCAGCTGATGGCACAGGCGCCTGGAGCGGGGCGCCGCGTGAGGGACGGGGCTGCCGTGGCGAATGCCGTGATGGGTGCGAGTGGCGTGGCCGGTGGCGAGCCGGGCGCCGCGACGGACGTCGGCGAGAGGACCGGGACCGGGTCGAGTACCGGGGCCGGGGCGGAGATCGGGGCCGCGGTTCGGGCTGGGGCGGGGCCGGCGGGGCGGATTCCGCGCGTGCCCGGGTTCGCCGTGTGGCCCGTTGGCGGGTCGGTGAAGGACGAGGGCAAGGCACTGCGGGAGCGGGTGCCCCGTTCCGCGCACGCCGAACTGCCCGAGCCTGCGGGGCGGCCGAGCGCCGTGGAAGCCGTACGCGAGTCCAACACCGGCCGGCTGCCGGAGCTGACGCCGATACGGGTCGGGCGGATGGCCGCGACGCCCTTCGCCTTTCTGCGCGGCTCCGCCGGACTCATGGCCTGCGATCTGGCGGCCACGCCCGCCACCGGCCTCGCGGCGCAGATCTGCGGTGACGCCCACGCGGGCAACTTCGGGATCTACGGGGACGCGCTCGGCGCCCTGGTGATCGACCTGAACGACTTCGACGAGACCGTTCGCGGCCCGTGGGAGTGGGATCTCAAGCGGCTCGCGGCCTCGCTGGTCCTCGCGGGCCGGGAGGCGGGCGCGGACGAGGACGCCTGCCGCACGGCCGCCCGGGACGCGGCGGGTGCCTACCGGCGCACGATGCGGCTGCTGGCGAAGCTCCCGCGCTCGACGCGTGGAACGCCATCGCCGACGAGGAACTGGTCTCTCACACCGATGCCAGGACCTGCTCGGCACCCTGGAGCGGGTCGCCGCCAAGGCCCGGCGGAACACCAGCGCCCGCTTCGCCGCCCGGTCCACCCAGGAGACACCGGACGGCGGACTCCGGTTCGTGGACGCGCCACCGGTGCTGCGCCGCGTTCCCGACGCCGAGGCGGCGGCTGTGGCCGCGTCCCTCGCCGGATACCGGGACACGCCTCGGAGGACCTGCTGCCGCTGCTCGCCAGGTACGCGGTGCACGACGTGGCCTTCCGCGTGGTCGGCACGGGCAGTGTGGGCACGCGGTCGTACGTGGTGCTGCTTCTGGATCACCGGGGCAAGCCGCTGGTGCTCCAGGTCAAGGAGGCCCGGCCCTCCGTGCTGACGCCCTACCTGGAGGCGGCTGGCCCGGACGTGCGGGCGGTCACGCACGAGGGCGGCGCGTGGTGCTCGGGCAACGGCGCATGCAGGTCGTCAGCGACATCCTGCTGGGGTGGACGACGGTCGAGGGCGCCCGTACCAGGTGCGGCAGTTCCGCAACCGCAAGGGAAGCGTGGACCCGGTGGAGCTGGCCTCCGACCAGATCGACGACTACGGGCGGATGACGGGCGCCTTGCTGGCGCGAGCGCACGCGCACAGCGTGGACCCGCGGCTGCTGGCCGGGTACGCGGGCAGGGGAGCACCTGGACGAGGCGGTGGCCGCCTTCGCCGTGGCCTACGCCGACCGCACCGAGGCCGATCACGAGGAACTGGTCGCGGCGATCCGCGCCGGGCGCATAGCCGCCGAGTCGGGTGTGTGAGATCCGTGCGGGCAGGGCGTGCGGGCAGTCGCGGCTTCCAGCGCTGGGCGGCGGCGTCGTCCGGGCCGGGGCCGGGCCAGGGCCGGGGCCGGGGCGGGGCGGGGCGGTCCGCTCCGGTGGCGGGTCCGTCGCGGACGTAGGCTGAGCGAGTGACCAACCCGGAAGCGCAGCAGGCACAGCAGTCCGAGGCGCGGGCCACCGAGCGACTTGAGCAGGCGGTGCGCGCGGCGGAGCAGGCCCTCATCGAGTTCGAGATCGCGGTCGAGACCTTCCGCATCGAGGTCGAGAACTTCTCCCGGCTGCACCACCAGCGCCTCGGCCCGATGTACTCACGGCTCGACGAACTGGACGCGTTGATCGCGGAGGCGGTCGCGGCGCGTACGGGCGACCCGAGGACGTCCGCAAGGCGCGGGAGGCGCGGGGCTGGTGATGCCCATGCCGGGCGTGGACGAGCTGTTCCACGGGTGGATCGACTCCGAGGGCATGTCGCCCGAGGCCGTCGCGATGCTCAACGAGCAGCCGGTGACGCCGCCGCAGCGGGTGCGGCCGAGCGAGGAGGCCCGCCGGATCTACCGGGACCTGGCCCGTAAGGCCCACCCGGACCTGGTGGAGGACGAGGCGGAGCGGGAGCGGCGCGGCGCGTTCATCGTGCGGGTCAACGCGGCTTACGCGGCCGGGGACGAGCAGGCGCTGCGGGAACTGGCCGAGGAGTGGGAGGCGGGTCCCCGCCGCCGGAGCGGCGGCCGAGCCGCAGTGAGGAGCTGTACGCGCGACTGGAGTGGCTGGCCGCGCGCAAGGAGATGCTGTCCGAGGTGGCCGCGGAGCTGGAGGGAGTGCGATCGGCGCGATGATCAAGATGGCGCCGGAGGACCCCGACGGGCTGCTGGAGGAGATCGCCGAGCAGTTGCTCGCTCAGGTCTCCGAGAAGGAAGCCCGGCTGGCGGAACTGGTGGAGTAGGTTTCCTCAGGCCGCCCGGGACGCGGGTGGGGCTGCCCCGGACACGGGGCGCCGAGATCGTGAGAGGTGTGTGTCATGCGTTTTGCCCAGCTTCCCGAGGTGGAGGCAGCGGCGGTGCCCGCCGACGGGTTCCTGCTGGACGTCCGGGAGGACGACGAGTGGGCGGCCGGGCACGCGGAGGCGCGCTGCACATTCCGATGGGCCAGGTCGTCGAGCGGTTCGACGAGTTGGGCGAGGCGGCGGCGGACGGCCGACGGGTGCATGTGGTGTGCCGGGTCGGGGACGGTCCGCGCAGGTCACGCAGTATCTGATCACGCGGGGTCTGGACGCGGTGAACGTGGACGGCGGCATGCTCGCCTGGGACGCGGCGGGTCGGCCGATCGTGGGGAGCCCGGAGGCACCTCGGACGGGGCGTTCGTGCTGTAAGTAGCGCCGTAGCGCCATAGCGCCGTTCCGCTTGGAGGAGGGCCTGGCCTCGTCTCGGGGCGTCGCAGTGTTCGGGGCGTTGGGCTCGGGGTTGTTGTCGGCTTCCGGCTTCTGGCTTCGGACGTGGGCGGGGCGGTCGGGGCTGGACCGTGGGGAGTGGGGAACGTGCGGTGACGGCCTTGTGGGCAGCGTGGAGGGATGTGCCCGATGCGTCGGCATCGGTACCGTTCCGGGCGTACACAACGCTGGGCATGACAAGGGGCGCGTATGGCCGACACGCAACCGGACGGTGAGCCGGAGGAGCAGCGGGGATCCACGGGCTCTCGCTGCCCTCGCAGCTGATCGTCGCGTTGGCGGTCGCGGGCGCCGCTGTGGCCGTCGTCGTTCACCTGGCGATGGCGTTCCTCAACGTCGCACCGGCCAACACCGTCACCAAGGAGCACGGCGGGACGGTGGACGACTACGTCTACCCGGAGTTCGAGCGGAACTGGAAGCTGTTCGCGCCCAACCCGATCCAGCAGAACATCGCCGTACAGGCGCGTGCGGAGATCAACACTCCGGGCGGCGGCGTCGACACCACTGGCTGGACCGACCTCTCCGCACAGGACGGTTCCGCGCTACGGCACAACCCGCTGCCCAGCCACACCCAGCAGAACGAGTTGCGCCGCGCCTGGGAGTTCTACGTGTCCTCGCACAACGCCGACGAGAGCCCCGACGGCGCGCGGGGCAGCTCTCCGAGCAGTACATCCGGCGGATCGTGATGCGACGGTTCGGCGCGGAGCGGGAAGGCGGCACGGTGCGCCGGGTCCAGGTGCGGTCCGCGACCACGTCGGTCGCGGCCCCTCGTGGAGCGATGAGAAGACCTCCACCGAGCCCTTCTACCGGGAGTTGCCGTGGTGGACGGTCACGGCCGCCGATCTGCCGGAGGGGAGCGTTCGTGACGATCCCGCCACCGGCGACGCCTCCTCCTCCGCCTCCCACCTCCTCGTCGTCCGGCACCCCGTCCTCGTCCGGCACCTCGTCCCCGGACGGCGGGACTCCCCGGCTGCCGTGCCCCGGCCGCCTCGGCCGCGGCGGAGCGTCCGGTGCGGCTGCTGGGGCGCCGAGCGGGCCCTGTCGCGGGGCCACGCGCGGGCCACCGGCTCCGCCCTCGGCCCGTACCAGACGGCCGTGGTCCGGATCGGCTTCTCCTTCACCTGGCTGATCTTCCTGCTGCGCGAGTGGCCGCACCGCCAGGAGCTGTACGGGCCCGACGGCCCGTGGAACTGGGACATGGCCCACCAGTTCGTGGAGGGCAACCACGCCTTCTCCGCCCTGCTGTGGGCGGACGGCGCCGCGTGGTTCGAGACCGTCTACGCCCTCGCCCTCGTCTCCAGCGCCCTGCTGCTGCTCGGCTGGCGCACCCGCGCCACATCCGTGGTGTTCATGGTGGGCGTGCTCTCGCTCCAGAACCGCAGCGTCTTCATGGGCGATGGCGGCGACAACATCATCCATCTCATGGCGATGTACCTGGTGCTCACCCGGTGCGGACAGGTGTGGTCGCTGGACGCCCGGCGCGCGGCGAGGTCCGGCCGCGCCGCCGGACCCGAAGGCGCCGCCGGACCCGGTCGTGATGTGACCGGGGTCGTGCTCTGGTCGGTCGCGGGGCCGTGCTGCTCTGGGCGCAGCTGTTCGCCGACACCGGGCCGCGGTGGACGGCCGACGGCCCGCTGCCCGGCCTCGGCTGGGCGACCGCGCTGTGGGGCCTGTGGCTGGTCCAGGGCGCCTGGTGGTGCGCGGCGCGCTGGGCGCCAGGGAGCCGCGCGCGCTCATGGACGTCCTGGCCAACATCGCGCACAACGCCACCCTCCTGGTGATCATGGCCGAGGTCTGTCTGCTGTACGCGACGGCCGGGTGGTACAAGGTCCAGGGCTCGCGCTGGCAGGACGGCACCGCGCTGTACTACCCGCTGCACCTGGACTACTTCTCGCCCTGGCCCGGCCTCGCCGGACTGCTCGTGCACAGCGGCGTCGTCGTGATGCTGCTCACCTACGGCACCGTCGTGGCACAGGTCGCCTTTCCGTTCACCCTGCTCAACCGGCGGGTGAAGAACGTGATGCTCGTGCTGCTGATGCTGGAGCACCTCGGCATCGCGGTGCTGCTGGGGCTGCCGTTCTTCTCGCTCGCCATGATCGCGGCGGACGCCGTCTTCCTGCCGACCGGTTTCCTGCGCGGGCTCGGGGCGTGGACGGTCCGGGTCCGCGACCGGCTGGTGCCGCGCGCGCCCTGCCGCCCGGACCGCGGGCGCCGGAGCACGAGGAGCGGCGGGAGGCCCGTACGCTCATCGGGTGAGCAGCCAGTTGCCTCCAGAAGAACCCGTGAGCGCCGACGGGCCCGCGGTGAGCGAAGAGCCGGTCCAGTACGACGACGGGCACACGCCGGACGTGGGTGTCGGCCCCCACCCACGGCCCTGGCCGACCGGTGACCACTACGACCCGGAGCTGCTCGCGGCGGGCGACCGCCGCAACGTCGTGGACCGCTACCGCTACTGGACGCGCGAGGCGATCGTCGCCGACCTCGACACCCGCCGCCACGACTTCCACGTGGGCATCGAGAACTGGGGCCACGACTTCAACATCGGCAGCGTCGTGCGCACCGCCAACGCCTTCCTCGCCAAGGAGATCCATATCGTCGGCCGACGGCGCTGGAACCGGCGCGGCGCCATGGTCACCGACCGCTACCAGCACGTTCGCCACCACCCCGACACCGCCGATCTCACCGCGTGGGCGCGGGCCGCGGGGTGCCGGTCATCGGGATCGACAACCTGCCGGGGCGGTCCCGCTGGAGACCGCCGAACTGCCCCGGCGCTGTCTGCTGCTCTTCGGGCAGGAGGGCCCCGGGCTCACCGAGGAGGCCCGCGCGCACGCGTCCATGGTCTGCTCGATCGCGCAGTTCGGCTCGACCCGCTCGATCAACGCGGGTGCCGCCGCGGCCATCGCGATGCACGCGTGGGTGCGCGTGCACGCGACGACCGGCTGACGCGCCCGCCCGGTAGGCCCGCGGCTACGCCGGGCGCCGCACCTCGATCGTGCGGAAGCGGCCCGCCACGAACGCCGCGTCGCACAGCGCGGCGTTCGCCGCCGGGTTGCCGCCCGAGCCGTGGAAGTCGGAGAAGGCGGCGGTCTGGTTCACATAGACCCCGCCCGTCAGGTTCAGCGAGAGCTGGGCGCTCTCCTCCAGGCACGTCTCCTCCACCAGCCGCTCCACCTCCGGCGAGGTGGTGTACGCGCCGACGGTCATGGCGCCCTTGTCGCGCACCGTGCGGCGCAGCAGGCCGACCGCCTCGGCCGCGGAGTCGACGGCGACGGCGAAGGACACCGGGCCGAAGCACTCCGACAGATAGGGCGCCTCGGCGTCCGTGGGCTCCCAGAGCTTGCGCGCGCCGTCCGCCTTCACGATCACCGGCGTGCGCACGGTGGCGTCGGGGAACTCGGGTGGGCCACCTCGCGCGAGGGCAGGGCGACCTCTCCGAGGCCGGGCGCCGCCTCAAGACGCTCGCGCACCCCGGGTTCACCATGGCGCCCAGCAGCGCCGTGGCGCGGGCGTCGTCGCCGAGCAGCTTGTCCACGGCGGTCGCGAGGTCGGACACCACCTCGTCGTACGACCGGTGGCCCGCGTCGGTGTCGATGCCGTCGCGGGGATCAGCAGGTTCTGCGGGGTGGTGCACATCTGCCCGCTGTACAGGGACAGGGAGAACGCCAGGTTGCCCAGCATGCCCTTGTAGTCGTCGGTCGAGTCGATGACGACCGTGTTGACCCCGGCCTTCTCGGTGAAGACCTGCGCCTGGCGGGCGTGGGTCTCCAGCCAGTCGCCGAAGGCGGTGGACCCGGTGTAGTCGATGACGCGGATCTCCGGGCGCACGGCGAGGGACTTGGCGATGCCCTCGTCGGGCGCCTCGGCGGCGAGCGCGACCAGGTTCGGATCGAAGCCCGCCTCGCCCAGCACCTCGCGCGCCACCCGCACGGTCAACGCCAGCGGCAGCACGGCCCGGGGTGGGGCTTGACCAGCACGGGTTGCCGGTGGCCAGGGACGCGAACAGGCCCGGGTACCCGTTCCAGGTCGGGAAGGTGTTGCAGCCGATCAGCAGCGAGACACCACGCGGGACGGCCGTGAACGCCTTGCGCAGCACCAGCGGGTCCCGCTTGCCCTGCGGCTTGGTCCACCGCGCGTCCAGCGGCGTGCGGGTCTGCTCCTCGTACGCGTACGCCACGGCCTCCAGGCCGCGGTCCTGGGCGTGCGGCCCACCCGCCTGGAAGGCCATCAGATACGCCTGCCCGCTGGTGTGCATGACGGCCTGCGCGAACTCGTGGCTGCGCGCGTTGATCCGGGCCAGGATCTCCAGACACGCCACCGCGCGCGTGAGCGGTCCGGCGTCCCGCCACGCCGCCATGCCCGCCCGCATCGCCGGGAGCAGCGCGTCGATGTCCGCGTGCGGGTATTCCACGCCCAACTCGATCCCGTAGGGAGAGTTCGCCGCCCACCCAGCCGTCCGTGCCGGGCTGGTCCAGTGCGAAGCGGGTGCCGCGCACCGCGTCGAAGGCCGCCTGGCCCTCGGGGACGCTCAGCGAGCCGCCCTCGCCGTACGCCTTCGGGTGCTCGGGGTGGGGGACCAGTAGTCCCGTGTGCGGATCGCCTCCAGAGCCCGGTCGAGGGTGGCGCGGTGGGTCTCGGTCAACTGCGCTGCGGTGAGTGCGGCGGTCACGACTGACCAACTCCTCGTCAAGCTGGTGGGCACCGCCCAGCGGGTAACTGGGAGGGAGGGTGGGCGTGCAACAGGCAACAGAGCTAGATTAACCGAACGATCGGTCGGGGCAAGGGGCCGGTCGGCCTGTGGATAACTCTCGGAGAGGATCGGCGGCATGACAGCGATCGACCTGGCGGTGGCGCGTACCAGCACCGTCGCCGTCGTCGGCACCGGCACCATGGGCCAGGGAATCGCCCAGGTCGCACTGGTCGCCGGCCACCCCGTGCGGCTCTATGACGTGGCACCCGGCAGGGCCGAGGCCGCGGCCGGGGCCATCGCCGCGCGCCTGGACCGGCTTGTGGACAAGGGCAGGCTCACCGCCGAGGACCGGGACGCGGCCCGCGCCCGGCTGCTGCCGGTCACCGAACTCGCCGGGCTGGCCGAGGCGGACCTCGTCGTCGAGGCGGTCCTGGAGGATCTCGGCGCCAAGCAGCAGTTGTTCACCGCCCTCGAAGCCGTCGTCCCCGAGGGCTGCCTGCTCGCCACGAACACCTCCTCCCTGTCCGTGACGGCCGTCGCGGGCCGCTGCGCCGCCCCGGCCGCCTGGTCGGGCTGCACTTCTTCAACCCGGCGCCGCTGCTGCCGCTGGTCGAGGTGGTGCGCGGGTTCGCCACGGACGAGTCGGCCGCCACGCGCGCGTACGCCACCGTTTCCGGCTGGGGCAAGACCCGGTGCGCTGCGCCGACACCCCGGGTTCGTCGTCAACCGGGTCGCCCGCCCTTCTACGCCGAGGCGTTCCGCGCGTACGAGGAAGGTGCCGCCGACCCGGCCACCATCGACGCCGTGCTCCGCGAGTCGGGCGGCTTCCGGATGGGCCCTTCGAGCTGACCGACCTCATCGGCCAGGACGTGAACGAGGCCGTCACGCGCTCGGTGTGGGAGGCGTTCTTCCACGACCCGAAGTTCACCCGTCCCTCGCCCAGCGGCGGCTGGTCGAATCCGGCCTGCACGGGCGCAAGTCCGGCCGCGGCTGGTACGAGCACGGCGAGGGCGCCGCCCGGCCCGAGCCGCACACCGCGCCGCCCGCCGAACCGCCCGCCGAAGTGGTGGTGCACGGCGGGGACTTCGGGCCCGCCGCGCCGCTCGTCGACCTGATCGCGGAGTCCGGTATCCGCGTCAAGCGCGACCCGGACGCCCCCGGGGCCCGTATCGCGCTGCCCGGCGGGCGCTGCTGAGCCTCACCGACGGAGGCACCGCCGGCGGGAGGACCGACCGCCGCAGAGCGTCCACTTCGACCTCGCGCTGGACTACCGCGCGGCCGCGCGCGTGGCGCTCGCCCCGCCGCGACGGCCACGCCCGAGACCGTCCGGGACGCGACCGGCCTCTTCCAGGCGCTCGGCAAGAAGGTCAGCGTCATCGACGACGTACCCGGCATGATCGTCGCCCGTACGGTCGCGATGCTCGTGGACTTCGCGCACGACGCCGTCGGCCGCCGGGTCGCCGGGCCCGAGGACGTCGACACCGCCATGCGGCTCGGCGTGAACTACCCGCGCGGTCCCCTGGAATGGGCGACGACCTCGGCACCCCTGGTGCGCGAGGTGCTGCGCAACCTGCACGCCGCCTGCCCGACCGGCCGTTACGCCCCGTCCCAGTCCCTGATCCGGCGTGCGGCCGCCGACGGAAAGCTGCTCTAATCATGACCATGGCCAAGCGCGACACCTACACGCCCGAGTCCCTGCTCGCGGTCGCCGTCGAGGTGTTCATCGAGCGCGGCTACGACGGAACGTCCATGGAGCACCTCTCGCGCGCGGCGGGCATCTCCAAGTCGTCGATCTACCACCACGTCAAGAGCAAGGAAGAGCTGCTGCGGCGGGCCATAGACCGCGCTCTGGACGGGCTGTTCGCGATCCTGCGGGAGCCGGGCGCGGCCGAGGGCCCGGCGATCGACCGGCTGGAGTACGTGATCAGGCGCACCACCGAGGTGCTGATCGAGGAACTGCCGTACGTGACGCTGCTGCTGCGCGTCCGCGGGAACACCGACACCGAGCGGTGGGCCATGGAGCGGCGGCGGGAGTTCGACCACGAGGTCGCCGAGCTGCTGCGGAAGGCCGGGGCGGAGGGGACCTGCGCGAGGACGTGGACGCGCGGCTGGCCACGCGGCTGCTGTTCGGCATGATCAACTCGATTGTCGAGTGGTACCGGCCGGGGCGCGGGCGGTACGACGCCGAGCAGGTCTCCGAAGCGGTCGTGCGGACGGCGTTCGCCGGGCTGCGCGCGTCCTAGCGCCGTCCTCACAGGGGTGGCCGGGGCGGGTGGGCCGGGCGGCCTGGCGGCTTCCGCGCGCCGGGCTCCGCGGCACGGCTCCGCGTCACGGCTCCGCGTCGAGGTCGGTCTCCTCGAAGACCAGCAGCGTGCGGGTGCTCAGCACCTCCGGCATGGACTGGATGCGGGTGAGGACCAGCTCCCGCAGCGAGCGGTTGTCCTCGGTGTGCACCAGCAGCAGCACGTCGAAATCCCCGCTGACCAGGGCGATATGGGCGGCTCCCGGCAGCTCCCTGAGCTTGTCGTGGACCGAGCGCCAGGAGTTCTGCACGATCTTCAGCGTGATGTAGGCGGAGGCGCCCTGCCCCGCCCGCTCCTGGTCCACCCGGGCGCTGAAGCCGCGGATGACGCCGTCGTCGATGAGCCGGTTGATCCGCGCGTAGGCGTTGGCACGCGAGACGTGCGCGCGCTCGGCCACGGAACGTATCGACGCCCGCCCGTCGGAGCGGAGCAGGCGCAGGATCTCGCGGTCGATGGAATCCAGCGGGCGGGCGGGCGGTCTGCCGCTCGGAGTGGCCATCTGTTCGCCCTGCATACCGTGCCGCCTCCCTTCGTGGACGTCCTGT
Organism: Streptomyces sp. M19; assembly: GCA_038070365.1. Taxonomy (GTDB): domain Bacteria; phylum Actinomycetota; class Actinomycetes; order Streptomycetales; family Streptomycetaceae; genus Streptomyces. The sequence continues at coordinate 4,441,986 of JAMYWE010000001.1, forward strand.
AGTCATCTCAGGCTGTGGAGAACCGTTTGTCCACAGGCTGGGGTCGCATGTAGCCAAAATGTGCTGGCGACCGAACAATCGGTAGGTGACGGGTGCAACCTACCCAGGAGGTCGTCATGACGGTTCTTGAGCAGCCCGGTGCGTACCGGCCCACTCCCCGCCCGCCTGGCGTCCCCGCGTCGACGCCGAGCCTCTGCTGCCCGACGCCGAGCCGTTCCGCCTGCTCGGCACCCCGGCCGCCGCCGACATCGACCCGGATCTGCTCTCCCGGCTGTACGCGGAGGTGGTCCGCGGCCGCCGGTACAACGAGCAGGCCACCGCCCTCACCAAGCAGGGCAGGCTGGCGGTGTACCCCTCCTCCACCGGCCAGGAAGCCTGCCAGGTCGCCGCCGCCCTCACCCTGGAGGACCGGGACTGGCTCTTCCCCAGTTACCGCGACACGCTGGCGGCCGTCGCCCGCGGCCTGGACCCGGTGCAGGCGCTCACGCTCCTGCGCGGTGACTGGCACTCCGGCTACGACCCGCGCGAGCACCGCGTCGCCCCTGTGCACCCGCTCGCCACCCAGCTCCCGCACGCCGTCGGGCTGGCCCACGCCGCCCGCCTCCAGGGGACGACGTGGTCGCGCTGGCCCTGGTCGGCGACGGCGGCACCAGCGAGGGCGACTTCCACGAGGCGCTCAACTTCGCCGCCGTCTGGCGGGCCCCGGTGGTCTTCCTCGTGCAGAACAACGGCTTCGCGATCTCCGTGCCCCTCGCCAAGCAGACCGCCGCCCCCACCCTCGCCCACAAGGCCGTGGGGTACGGCATGCCCGGCCGCCTGGTCGACGGCAACGACGCCGCCGCCGTGCACCGCGTCCTGACCGAAGCCACCGCACGCGCGCGCGAAGGCGGCGGCCCCACCCTCGTCGAGGCCGTCACCTACCGCCTCGACGCCCATACGAACGCCGACGACGCCACCCGCTACCGAAGCCAGGACGAGGTCGACGCCTGGCGCGCCCACGACCCGGTCACCCTCCTCGAAGCCGCCCTGCGCGACCGCGGCCTCCTGGACGACGAGCGCGTGCGGACCGTACGGGAGGACGCCGAGCGCATGGCCGCCGGGCTGCGCGAACGCATGCACCAGGAGGCCGTGCTCGATCCCATGGAGCTGTTCGAGCACGTCTACACCGACAAGACGGCGCAACTGCGGGAGCAGGCGGCCCAGCTCCGCGCGGAGCTGGACGCGGAGGAGGAGCGATGACCACGGCCGTCGGGACGAAGCCCGCCACCATGGCGCAGGCGCTGGGCCGCGCGCTGCGCGACGCCATGGCCGCCGACCCCACCGTCCACGTCCTCGGTGAGGACGTCGGCACGCTGGGCGGGTGTTCCGGATCACCGACGGGCTCGCCGCGGAGTTCGGCGACGCGCGCTGCACCGACACCCCTGGCCGAGGCGGGCATCCTGGGCACCGCCGTCGGCATGGCGATGTACGGGCTGCGGCCGGTGGTCGAGATGCAGTTCGACGCCTTCGCCTACCCTCCTTCGAGCAACTCGTCAGCCACGTCGCCAAGATGCGCAACCGCACCCGCGGCGCGCTCGCTCCCCTCACCGTGCGCGTGCCGTACGGCGGCGGCATCGGCGGCGTCGAGCACCACAGCGACTCCTCCGAGGCGTACTACATGGCGACGCCCGGCCTCCAGGTCGTCGCCCCGCGACCGTCGCCGACGCCTACGGGCTGCTGCGCGCCGCCATCGCCTCCGACGACCCGGTGGTCTTCCTCGAACCGAAGCGGCTGTACTGGTCCAAGGCCGACTGGTCCCCGACGCCCCGAGCCCGTCGCCCCCATGGGCCGGGCGGCGGTCCGCCGCGCCGGACGCGGCGCCACCCTCATCTCGTACGGGCCCTCGGTGCCCGTCTGCCTGGAGGCGGCGGAGGCGGCCCGCGAGGAGGGCTGGGACCTGGAGGTCGTCGACCTGCGCTCCCTGGTGCCCTTCGACGACGAGACCGTCTGCGCCTCGGTGCGCAGGACGGGGCGTGCCGTGGTCGTCCACGAGGCCACCGGCTTCGGCGGCCCCGGCGCGGAGATCGCGGCCCGTGTCACCGAGCGCTGCTTCCACCACCTGGAGGCGCCGGTGCTGCGCGTCGCCGGGTTCGACCTGCCGTACCCGCCGCCGATGCTGGAGCGGCGCCACCTGCCGGGCGTGGACCGGGTGCTGGACGCCGTCGCGCGCTTGCAGTGGGAGTCGCAGTGGACGGAGAGGAGCGCGTGATGGCCGAGGTCAAGGAGTTCACGCTGCCCGACCTCGGCGAGGGGCTGACCGGGGCGGAGATCGTGCGCTGGCTCGTCGAGGTCGGCGACGTGGTCGCGGTGGACCAGCCGGTGGTCGAGGTCGAGACCGCCAAGGCGATGGTGGACGTGCCCTGCCCGTACGGCGGGGTGGTCACGGCGCGCTTCGGTGAGGAGGGCACGGAACTGCCGGTCGGCGCGCCCTGTTGACGGTCGCCGTCCCGGGCGACCGGGAGGACGCGGCGTCCGGCCGTACGGCTGGGGCGACCGTACGGCGGGGCCGGGGCCGGGGCCGGGGCCGGGGCCGGGGCCGGGACCGGGGGCGGGGCGGGGCCGGCGCGGGCGCTGGGGCGGGCTCGGGGCGGGCTCCGGCGCCGAGACCTCGGGCAACGTTCTGGTCGGGTACGGCACGGGCGCGCCCGTGGGGCGGCGTCGGCGCGTACGGGGGCGCCGCCCGGCTCGTCGTCGCCCGTCGCGTCCGGGCCGCCCGCTGTGCCTGCCGTGTCCGCTGCGCCTGCCGCGCCTGTGCCGTCCGCCGAGGCCGCGGCGGAGGCTCCCGTTCGCGTGATCTCGCCGCTGGTCCGCAGGCTGGCCAGGAGCGCGGCGTGGACCTGCGCACGCTCGTCGGCTCCGGACCCGAGGGCCTCATCACCAGGGCGGACGTCGAAAACGCCCCGGTGGGCGAGGACACCACCACGGGCGGGAGGGCCCTCGCGCGCGAGGGCACGACCACGGCCGGGGACCTCGGCGTTCCGGCCGCCGAGGTGCCGCCGGGCGCGGACCGGGTGCCGCTCCGCGGGATCCGCGGCGCCATGGCCGACAAGTTCACCCGCAGCCGCCGGGAGATCCCCGACGTCACCATCTGGGTGGACGCCGACGCCACGGACATGCTCGCCGCGCGTACGGCGATGAACACCCCGGACGCCCCAAGGTCTCCTGCTCGCGCTGCTGGCCCGGGTCTGCACCGCCGCGCTGGCCCGCTTCCCGGACCTCAACTCGACCGTGGACACCGAGGCCCGGGAGATCGTCCGGTTCCCCGAGGTGCACCTCGGGTTCGCCGCGCAGACCGACCGCGGCCTGGTCGTCCCGGTGGTGCGGGACGCGCACCGCCGCACCGCCGCGGAGCTGTCCGCCGAGATGGCCCGGCTCACCGAGGCCGCGCGCGGGCCGCCTCACCCCGCCGAGCTGACGGGAGGCACCTTCACGCTGAACAACTACGGGGTGTTCGGGGTCGACGGCTCCACGCCGATCATCAACCACCCCGAGGCCGGGATGCTCGGTGTCGGCCGGATAGCCCAGAAGCCCTGGGTGCACCGCGGCGAGCTGGCCGCCCGCCATGTGGTCCAGCTCTCCTTCACCTTCGACCACCGCGTGTGCGACGGCGGCACCGCCGGTGGATTCCTCCGCTATGTCGCGGATTGCATGGAAAACCCGGCCATTCTGCTGCGGTCCCTGTAGGGATGGGAACGCTCGGGGTGGCGATACTCGTGGGGTGAGTTCGTATGACGCGGTGATCCTCGCCGGGGCGCGGCCACTCGCCTGGGCGGGGCGGACAAGCCGGCCCTGCGCGTGGGCGGGCGGCCCCTGCTGGACCGAGTGCTCGACGCCTGCGCGGACGCCGCGCGGACAGTCGTCGTCGGCCCCGCCGCCCGACCGTACGGCCGGTGCGGTGGGAGCGCGAAGCCCGCCCGGCGGGGGCCGGTCGCGGCGCTCGACGCGGGCGTGCGCGCCACCGGGGCCCCGGTCGTGCTGGTCCTCTCGGCGGACCTGCCGTTCCTGACCCGCGACACGGTCGACGTGCTCCTCAAGCACCTCGGGGAGGACGAGGCCGTCCTGCTCACCGACCCGGACGGCCGCGCCCAGCCGCTCGTCGCCGCCTACCGCGCCGAGCCGCTCCGCCGCGAGCTGGCGCTGCTGGCCACCGAGCGCGGCGGTCTGTCCGGCCTGCCGCTGCGCCTGCTGACCGACGAGCTGTCCCTCCACCACCTCTCCCACGCCACGGCTTCGTTCGACTGCGACACCTGGGAGGACATCACCACGGCCCGAGCGCGGATCAGGGAGCATGGGAACGTGTTGGATGAATGGACCGCGGCCGTACGCGCGGAACTCGGCATCGACCTCGACGTCGACGTAGCAGCCCTTCTCGACCTCGCCAAGGAGGCCGCGCACAACGTCGCGAGGCCCGCGGCGCCCTGACCACGTTCCTCGTGGGGTACGCGGCGGGCATGCGGGGCGGCGGCCCGAGGCGGTCGCCGAAGCCTCGCGCAAGGCGGCGGCGCTGGCCGCCCGCTGGGCGGAAGAGGCCGAGACGCGCGACCAATGACCGACCACGAGCCCCAGGACGCGCTGGACCGGGACGTGGAACAGGCCCTGGCGCTGGCGAACGAGACGCCGGTCGCGGCGGACCGGAAGGCCCCGCGACCGGCGCGGAGCGCGCCGCGCCGGGTCCCTCGGCCGACCCGCCCCGACGCGTCTCGCGGCCCCGACGCGGTGCCCGGCCCCGGCTCGTCTCCCGGCTCCGACGCGTTCCCCGGCCCCGACGCGTTCCCCGGCCCCGCGTCCCGCGGCTCGTCGGCCGACGCCGGACCCGCTGACCTCCCTGAACTCCCCGAACTCCCCGAACTGTCCGACGACTCCGACGCTCCCGACCTCCCCGGCGTCTCCGAGGGCGACGACCCTGCGGCGTGGGCCGGTGCTCCCGCGTCGGCCGCCGAGCGGGCCCCGTACCCGGGCCCGTCGCCGACGCGCCCGCCCGCTCACCGCGCGCGCGGGCGGCGAGAGCGCCCACCAGTTGGCCGCGCGCCCGCGCCCTGGCCGCACGCGCCGCCCTTGCCCCGCAGGCCCCGCAGGCCCGCAGGCCGCCGAGGCCGCCGGGAGCGCCGAGCCGCCGGGGCCACCAAGAGGGCCAAGGCCACCAAGAGGGCCGAGGCCGACCCCGCCGCTGACCCCGAGCCCGTCGCCAAGGCCGCCGACCCCAACGCCAAGGCAAACGCCCCCACCGCCAAGACGGACGCCCCGGGCGTCGGCGTCGTCGGCGCCGTCGATCTCGTATCGCTCCACGACGCCCTCGGCCGGGTCCTCGCCGCCGACCTGACCGCCCTCACCGACCTGCCGTCGTTCGACACCTCCGCCATGGACGGCTGGGCCCTCTCCGGCCCCGGCCCTGGCGCGTACCGCCCGAGGGGCGGCCCATCCTGGCGGGTACGCCACCACCGACCCGTTGCTCGACGGCCACGCGCTCCGCATCGCCACCGGCGCCCGCGTACCGCCCGGCGCCACGGCCGTACTGCGCAGCGAGCACGGCCACCACGAGGGCGCCTGGCTGTACGCCGACCCGCCCACCCGTCGTTCACGGCCAGGACATCCGCCCCGCGGCCAGGAGTGCCGCAGCGGCGACCGGCTGCTCCCCGGGGCACCGTCGTCACGCCCGCCGTGCTCGGGCTCGCCGCCGCGGCCGGTTACGACGAACTGGCCGCCGTGGCCCGCCCCGCGTCGAGGTCCTTGTCCTCGGCGACGAACTGCTCCAGCGCGGTACGCCCCACGACGGCCGGATCCGCGACGCGCTCGGCCCGATGCTCGCGCCGTGGCTGGCGGCCCTCGGCGCCGACGTACAGGCCACCCGCCGCCTCACCGACAACGCGGACGCGCTGCGCCGGGCGCTCGCCGAGTCCACTGCCGACCTGGTCGTCACCACGGGGGCACGGCCGCGGGCCCGGTCGACCACGTCCACCCGCGCTGCGCGCGCTCGACGCCGCGCTGCTGGTGGACGGCGTGGCGGTACGGCCCGGCCACCCCATGCTGCTGGCGCGCCTCGCGCCCGGCCGCCACCTCGTGGGGCTGCCGGGCAACCCGCTGGCCGCCGTCTCCGGCCTCCTCACGCTCGCCGAGCCCCTGCTCCGTACGCTCGCCGCGCTCCGGCGCCCGCCCCTGCCCGGCCCGGCTGACCGACACGGTGCCCGGCCACCCGCGCGACACCCGGCTGGTCCCCGTGGCGTTCCGCGGCGCGGACGAGGCGGTGCCGCTCCGCTACCACGGACCCGCCATGCTGCGCGGGGTGGCCGTGGCCGACGGCCTCGCCGTCATCCCGCCCGGCGGCGCCGACAAGGGGCCGAGGCCGAGATCCTGGATCTGCCCTGGACCCCGGGGCCGGGGCACGGCATGAGCCGATGACCGACGGCGACAAAACCGACGGCGACAGAACCGACGGCGACAAACGGGAACGGAAGCGCCCTGGGGCGCGGGCAGCGGGAAAACCTGAACGGGAACGGGAAGCGGGGAGAAGCGGTGCGACAGCGGCAGGGGACCAGCGGCGTGAACCCGGGGAGGGACAGCGTGAAGCTGCCCACGCATGACGCGGCGGCCCGCGATCCGGAGCCAGGGCCCACCGCATCCGGCTCCCCGGTACGTACCGGGGCCGCTCAAGCAGGTCAGCACGCGCCTGCTGATCGCGCTGCTGGTGATGGTGGTGACCGTCGTCCTGGTCTACGTCGACCGGGCCGGCTACCACGACAACGCCGACGACCACGTCGACTTCCTCGACGCCGTCTACTACTCCACGGTCACGCTCTCCACCACCGGTTACGGCGACATCGTCCCGTACAGCGACGGCGCCCGGCTGGTGAACGTCCTGCTGATCACCCGCTCCGCGTGCTCTTCCTGATCATCCTGGTCGGTACCACCCTCGAAGTCCTCGCGGAACGCACCCGTGAGCAGTACCGCCTCAAGCGCTGGAGGTCCGCCTTGCGCGATCACACCGTCGTCGTCGGCTTCGGCACGAAGGGCGGTCGGCCGTGCAGACGCTGTGCGCGACCGGTCTGCACAAGAGGAACGTCGTCGTGGTCGACCCGAACCACAAGGTCATCGAGGCCGCGAACGCCGAGGGCTACACCGGGGTCGTCGGCGACGCGACCCGCAGCGACGTCCTGCTGCGGGCCGAGGCGCAGCGCGCCCGCCAGTTCGTCATCGCCACGCAGCGCGACGACACCGCGGTGCTGGTGACGCTCACCGCCCGTCAGCTGAACCGGACCGCGAACATCGTGGCGGCGGTCCGCGAGGAGAGAACGCGCCGCTGCTGCGCCAGTCCGGCGCCGACGCGGTGATCACCAGCGCCAGTGCCGCCGGGCGACTGCTGGGCATGAGCGTCCAGAGTCCGAGCGCGGGCGCGGTCATCGAGGATCTGATCCAGCAGGGCAGCGGCCTCGACCTGGTGGAGCGCACCGTCATAAAGGCCGAGGTGGGCAAGGGGTGCGGGACACCGACGACCTCGTCGTCTCGGTCATCCGCGGCCACCGCCTGCTGCCGTACGACCATCCGGACGCGAGCCCCTTGCAGGCCACCGACCGGTTGATCACCATCGTCCGAGCACCCGTTGTCGCACCCCAGGAGTAGCGTCACCGCCATGCATGCCATCACGATCCCCGAACCCGGCGGACCCGAGGCCCTCGTCTGGGCGGAGGTTCCGGACCCCGAGCCCGGTGAGGGCGAGGTCCTCGTCGAGGTCGCGGCGAGCGGCGTCAACCGAGCCGATCTGCTCCAGCGCCAGGGCTTACGACCCGCCGCCCGGCGCCTCCCGTACCCGGGCCTGGAGTGCTCGGGCCGGGTCGCGGCGCTCGGCCCCGGCGCCACGGGCTGGGCGGTCGGCGACGAGGTGTGCGCGCTGCTGGCGGGCGGGGTACGCGCGGAAGGTGGCGGTGCCCGCCGGTCAGCTGCTGCCGGTGCCCAAGGGCGTCGACCTGGTCACGGCCGCCGCGCTGCCCGAGGTGATGTGCACGGTGTGGTCGAACGTGTTCATGGTCGCCAGCCTCCGCCCCGGCGAGACGCTGCTGGCGCACGGCGGCGCGAGCGGCATCGGCACGGCCGCCATCCAGCTCGCGAAGGCCGTCGGCGCGCGCGTGGCGGTCACGGCGGGCAGCCGGGAGAAGCTGGACGCCTGCCGGGAGTTGGGCGCCGACATCCTCATCAACTACCGCGAGCAGGACTTCGTGGAGGAGATCCGCCGGGCCACGGACGGCGCGGGCGCGGACGTGATCCTGGACATCGTGGGCGCGAAGTACCTGGAGCGGAACGTGGCGGCGCTGGCCACCAACGGCCGCCTGGCGATCATCGGCCTCCAGGGCGGCGTCAAGGCCGAGTTGAACCTGGGCACGCTGCTCGCCAAGCGCGCCGCCGTCGCCGCGACCTCGCTGCGCGGCCGGCCGTCGGCCGAGAGGCGGCGATCGTCGCGGCCGTGCGCGAGCACGTCTGGCCGCTGATCGAGGGCGGCCGGGTGCGGCCGGTGGTGGACCGTACGGTCCCGATGGCGGAGGCCGCCGAGGGGCACCGGGTGCTGGACGCGGGCGAGCACGTGGGCAAGGTGCTCCTGACGGTCTAGCGGGTCGCCCTCCCGGGATGCCGTGTCCCGGCCGCCGTGTGACGCTGGTGCGGTCGGCAGATGGCTCGGCACGGGAGGCTGACGACCGTGAAACCCTGGCGCCGCGCGTGTTCTCCGCCGTGGTCGTGCTGTTCGTCGTGGCGCTGTTCGCGTCCCCGGCGGCGGCGTTCGCCGATGACGGGGACCTGGCGGGCAGTACGGCCGGTGAGGGCCGTACGCACCCGGCCGCGCGGCGGCGACGCCCGCGGCCCCGACCTCCGGATCCGGCGCGCATGACGCGGACCCGCACGCCCCGGGTCCCGGGACTCCGCGTCCCGGGACCCCGGATCTCGGACTCCGGTTCGCCCGGCACGAGTTCGGGCACCGGCGGCGGCACCGGCACCAGCCCCGGCGGCGGTTCGGGCAGCGGCTCGGCCGATCCCGGCACCCGCCGTCGGCGGGCGGCACCTCGCCCACCGGCGGCGCGAGCGGCGCGGGTTCGGGGCGGAGAGCCGCCCGGCCCATCCGCCGGGCAAGGCCACGTCCCCACCGCGGACGGCGGCGCGGCCCGTCCGCCTCCGACCGCCCGTCCTTCGAAGGGCGTTCGCCGCACGCGACGCCCGCGACGCGGAACGGCGGGGACGCCCGTGGCGGTACCGGCAGCACGACCGCTATCCCGAGGACTGGACACCGCCGCCCGCGCGGCCGACGCCCACCGCGCCGCCGCCGTACGCCCCGCACCAGTTCGCGTACGGGGACCCGAAGGCCCACTGGGACGCGGCGCGGCGGCGGGACGGACGGCACGCGGGGGTCACGGACACGCGGGAGGCGTTCGACGCGCGGACGGCGGCGTCGGACGCCCCGTGGCGCGGGTGGTGACCCGGGTGCTGCCGCTCGGCACCGGGCTCGTCCTCACCGGGCTGGGCCTGGCCTTCCTGGGCCTGCGGCTGCGCCGCCACTGACGGGCGCCGCTGACGGGCGCCACCCACGGGACCCTTACGGGTCGTTTCGGCCCCTTCCGCGGGCCCGGTCCGGGACCCGCTCCGGACCTGCTCCCGGACCCGATCCGGACCGGGCTCCCCGTGGGGTCACCAGCGCGGGAAGACACCCTTGGGAGACAATGGTGTTATGAACCAGCCGATGAACGAACGGTCGCAGGAGAGCCAGCACGTCCTGGTCGTCGGTCCGGACGGCATGGCCCTCGGCAGCGCCGGGGCGGCGCCGGAGGCGGTGACGGCCACGACGCGGACGACGAGTCGCGCGAGGTTCCCGTGACGGACATGGTCGAACAGCCCGCGAAGGTCATGCGCATCGGCAGCATGATCAAGCAGCTTCTGGAGGAGGTCCGGGCGGCGCCTCTGGACGAGGCCAGCCGGGTCCGGCTCAGGAGATCCACGCCAGCTCGGTGAAGGAGCTGGAGGACGGCCTGGCACCGGAGTTGATCGAGGAGCTGGAGCGGCTGTCGCTGCCGTTCACCGACGAGGGCGTGCCCACCGAGGCGGAGCTGCGCATCGCGCAGGCACAGCTGGTCGGATGGCTGGAGGGCCTGTTCCACGGGATCCAGACCGCGCTGTTCGCCCAGCAGATGGCGGCCCGCGCGCAGCTGGAGCAGATGCGCCGCGCGCTCCCGCCAGGCATGGCGGGCCCGGAGGAGGCGGCCGAGGGGATCTCCCGGCGGCGCCCGCTCGGGCCCGTACCTGTAGAGCGACCTGTAGAGCGACCGGTAGAGCGACCTGTAGAGCGACCGACCAGGACCGGGACCGGAACGACGGCGCCCGGCCGCTCCCCGAGGAGCGGCCGGGCGCCGTCGTCGTCGTGCCCGCGGCCGTGTCACCGGCCGACCGGCGTCCGCCGCGTCAGCTCGCGTAGCCCGTGGAGACCGTCAGCTCGATCGTGTCCTGCTGGGGGTCGAACGGGTCGTCGTAGGTGCGGTGGTTGTAGTCGAGCACGGTGCCCTTGCCCCAGATGACGGTGCCCGGCTCGTCCTCGCTCTTGACCCGGTACTTCCACCCGGCGGCCTGGAGGCACTTCTTCACCGAGTCGATGTACTTGTACTGGAATTCCGGCACGTCGTAGGTGCCCTTGGGGTCGGAGTTCTCGTAGGCGTCCGTGCACTCTTCCTTGTCGACGACCATGCTCTGGTCGCCCATCTTGAAGCCGTCCTTGCCGTCGGCCCCGCTGGTCGAGGCAGAGGCCGAGGTCGACGGCTTGCCGTCGGCCTCCTTCTTGTCGTCCCTCCGCCGCCGCTGAGCGCCACCGCGACGATCACGGCGAGGACGGCGACCGCGGCGACCACGGCCGAGCCGATGATCACGCGCTTGTTGCCGTTGTCGCCGCCGCCGCTCGTCGGGGGCGGGCTGTACGGGGCGGCGTGCTCGCGCCGCCGTACGACGGGGCCGCGGCCGGGCTCGTCGTCGGGTAGCCCGGCTGCGGCGTCGGGTGCGTGGGCGGCGGCGGGTGGACGGGCCGAAGCCGCCGTACTGCCCGGACGCGGGCTGCGGCTGGTACGGCGTCTGGACGCCGGTCGGGCCCGTGGTGGACGGGCCCGGGGTCTGCTGGTCGATCGGCGGGAAGACCGCGGAGCCGACGCCGCCGCCGCTGCGCGCGGGCGGGCCGCCGCTGATGATGATCGGGGTGTTGCCGGTCTGGCCGGTGCGGGTGACGCGCGTGCACTCGTCGCGCATCGCCTCGGCGTTCGGGAAGCGCTCGTTCGGGTTCTTCTTCAGCGCGCGGGCGACCAGCGCGTCCACCGCCGGGGTGATCGACTGGTTGATCGTGGAGGGCGCGACCGGCTCCTCCTGGACGTGCGCGTACGCGATGGCCAGCGGCGAGTCCGCGTCGAACGGCAGCCGCCCGGTGAGCAGTTCGAAGAGCATGATGCCGACCGAGTACAGGTCGGAACGCGCGTCGACCCGCGGCCGAGCGCCTGCTCGGGGAGAGGTACTGCGGGTGCCGACGACCATGCCGGTCTGGGTCATCGAGGTGACGCCGGACTGGATGGCGCGGGCGATGCCGAAGTCCATGACCTTGACCACCCCGCGCTTGGTGATCATCACGTTCCCGGGCTTGATGTCGCGGTGCACCAGCCCCATCTCGTGGCTGATCTCCAGCGCGGCCAGCACGTCCGAGGTGAGCTTGAGCGCCTTCTCCGCGGGCATCGCCCCGTACTGCTGGACGTCGGCGTCGAGCGCGGAGCGCAGCGGCTGGCCCTCGACGTACTCCATGACGATGTACGGCATGGGCGCCCGCCCAGGTCGTCCTCGCCGGTGTCGAAGACCGAGACGATGTTGGTGTGCGTCAGCTTGGCGACGGCCTGTGCCTCGCGCCGGAAGCGCTCGCGGAAGGACTGTTCACGGCCAAGTTCGGAGTGCAGTGTCTTGATGGCGACCTGGCGGTCCAGCACGCTGTCGTAGGCGAGATGGACGGACGCCATACCGCCTTCGCCGAGCAGATCCCGCAGCTGGTAACGGCCTCCGGCAAGCGTCTGACCTTGGTATCGGCCCTGTGCGCCGTGCTGGCTCATTTTCTGCTTCCCCTCGGCGCACTGCATTGACGCGCACTGCCGCACCGTGCGTTGATCTTCAGTCTTCTCGATATCTTGGCCAAGTCTGCCCCAGGCCACGGACACGTCAAGCCGCGTGCCCGTTCCGTGACCGGATGCGCAAGAACCCGTCACGTGATTTGCGTCGCCTCACCGCGAGCGGGTTGGATGACCGGTCCATCACGAACCGGTGCATGGCCCGAAGCCTGTAGCGTTCCCTAGCGGAAGACCGTACCCGCGCGAGCGGACCGTTCACGATCAGACCACGACGGCGAGGACCGATGGCACAGACCCAGAGCGCGCAGGGGCCGTTCGACCCCGACGCTGGGGGCACATCCCGGTCGGAGCCCCGAGGAGGGTCCGGCATGTCGGAAGTACCGGACGCACCGGAAGCCTTCGGGAACGGCGGTCTGGTCGGCGACGGCCGCTACCGGCTCACCAGCCGCCTCGGCCGCGGGGCATGGCCGAGGTGTTCGCCGCCGAGGACGTCCGGCTCGGTCGCACGGTCGCCGTCAAGCTGCTCCGCGCCGACCTCGCCGAGGACCCGGTCTCCAAGGCCCGCTTCACGCGCGAGGCCCAGTCCGTCGCCGGGCTCAACCACCACGCGGTGGTCGCCGTGTACGACTCCGGCGAGGACCAGGTCGGCCGGAACACCGTGCCGTACATCGTCATGGAGCTGGTCGAGGGCCGGACCATCCGCGACCTGCTGATCAACGCGGACGCGCCGCCGCCCGAGCAGGCGCTGATCATCGTGTCCGGGGTGCTGGAGGCGCTGGCGTACAGCCACCACCACGGCATCGTGCACCGCGACATCAAGCCGGCGAACGTGATCATCACCAACAGCGGCGCCGTCAAGGTCATGGACTTCGGCATCGCCCGCGCCCTGCACGGCGCGTCCACCACCATGACCCAGACCGGCATGGTCATGGGGACCCCGCAGTACCTCTCACCGGAACAGGCCCTCGGCAAGGCCGTGGACCACCGCTCCGACCTGTACGCCACCGGCTGTCTGCTGTACGAACTGCTGGCGCTGCGCCCGCCGTTCGTCGGCGAGACCCGCTCTCGGTGGTCTACCAGCACGTCCAGGACCTGCCCGTGCCGCCGTCCGACATCTCCGGCGGCGTGGTCCCGCCGGAGCTGGACGGGCTGGTGATGCGCTCGCTCGCCAAGGACCCGGACGACCGGTTCCAGAGCGCCGAGGAGATGCGCGGCCTGGTGCAGTACGCGCTCCAGATGCTCCAGGAGGCGGGCGGCCACACCGGCACCTGGAACACCGGTCCGGTCGGCCAGCACACCGGCGGGTCCACCCGGCCATGGGCATGTCCGGCACGACGGTCCTGCCGCACGCCGGCGCGGGCGACACCTCCCAGCAGCCGATCCTGCCGAACCAGTACGGGGCGACGGCGGCAGCTATGACTCCGGTCCCGGCAGCGGCGGCGGGCGCGGGCGGCGCGGCGGCAACGGCAAGCTGTGGCTGGTCGCGGTGCTGGCGGTGGTCGCCATCGCGATCGGCGTGGCCTACGCGCTCCAGGCGAGCGACGGCGGTGGCGAGAAGAAGCACAAGGAGCCGGGCACCGCGACCACGCGGACCCACGACGCGTCGCCGACCGAGGAGGCCACGGACGACAGCTCGCCGGTCACCGAGCCGGGCACCGGCTCCGAGGGCGACGGGTCCTACACCCCGACCGACGAGCCGACGCCCACCTCGACCTGGACCGGCTCCGACGAGCCGACGGACGAGCCGACCGACGCCCCACCGACGAGCCGACGGACTCCGAGACGACGCCGGACGACGGGCCGTCGACGGACCCCACGGAGCCGACCGAGTCCGCGACGCCCACGGGCGGCCTGCCGTCCGACGTCACGCCGTAGCCGTAGCCGTAGTTGTAGCCGGTCCCGGCCGCCCGGCCGGGGCCGTCGGCGCGGGCGGCGTCAGTCGCAGAAGGCGTCCCGCACCCGTCCGTACTCGCGCGTCCACCACACCGCCAGGCCGCCGCGGCCGGGAACTGCGGGTCGGTTCTGCGGTCCCCGCGCTGGTAGCGCCAGGTCAGCATCCAGAAGTCGTTGAGCCGCTCCCACCACACCCGGTGCACCGCCGCCGCCATCTCGCCCGGCCGCGCGTCCGCCGTGCACCGGTACGCGCGCGCGTACGCGCGCACCTTCGTGAGGTCGAGCGTGCCCCCGGGCGTACGAAGAAGATGGCCGCGGCCCGGACCGCCTCCTCGGCGCGCGGCTGCACCCGAGCCGGTCCCAGTCGAGGATCGCGGCGGGCTCGGTGTCGCGGTAGAGCAGGTTCAGCGGGTGGAAGTCGCCGTGCACCCAGCCGCTGGCGGGGACGGCGGCCGGGGCCGGGCGGCGGTGCGCGTTCCGCTCCAGCAGGGCCCGGCGCTCCACCAGGCGGTGCTCGGCCAGCTCGTCGAAGGCGTCGCGCGGGTGGTGGCCGCGGACGAGCGCGAGCAGCCGCTCGATCAGGGTGAAGGTGTGCTCGGGGTCGGCACCCGCGCGGTCCTCGGCCGGTTCGCGCGCCCCATCACCTGTTCCAGACAGGTGTGGACCAGACCGAGCAGGCCGCCCAGACGCCAGGACTGGCAGGCGGTCAGCTCGCTCCCGCCGCGGTGCCGCCCTCCACCCAGGGATGCAGCGCGTAGCAGCGCCCGTCGATGACGGTGACGGTGGCGCCCTCGGCGTCGGCCACGGGCGGCGCGACGGGCAGCCCGAGGGTGCCGAGGTGGTACGTCACCCGGTGGTGCTCGGCGATCGTGGTGCGGTCGCCGTCCAGGTGGTGCTTGAGGAAGAACCGGCCGTGGGTGGTGGCGAGGCGGTAGCCGCGGTTGAGCAGCCCCTCGGAGAGGGCTCGCAGGAGAGCGCCTCGGTGGTCCTGCCGTAGCGCCTGAGCAGGGTGCTCAACGTCGGCCCGTCGGGAGCGGGTTCTGCGGCGGTGGCGACATGTGAGCGCTGCACGTGCCAGATGTTAGATCACCGGGGATCGCCGTACGGACGGGCTTGACAGACGCTCGTCGGAGCGCTCTCACCACCGCTCGCGCGCGGTCCCGCGCCGCCCTCAGCGGGGCTCCGGGCGCTCTCCAGGTGGTGCACGGTGACGAAGCGCGGGACCACGCGCAAATGCACCGGGTCGTACGGGGCGCCGTCCGCGAGGCGCGGGCGGGCCCGAACAGGCGCAGTTCGGCGGGGTCGGGGTGACCAGCCACGCGGTGCCCACGAACTGCGCCGACCAGACACCGCCGAGCCCGGCGGCGGGATCGAGCCCGGTGGCGTCGAGTCCGGTGGCGTCGAGTCCGGCGTTGGGGTCGAGTCCGGCGGCCGGGGCGGACTCGGCGTCGGCGCCGTACGCGATGACGTTGCCGTGGCAGGCGGTGTGGTAGCCGTGGCCGCGGTGCAGCTGGAGCAGGACGGCCTCGCCCGCGCCGAGCACGACGTGCCGCGCGGGGCGACCAGCGGCAGCGCCTGGCGGCTCACCGCCACTCTGCCGTGGTTCGTGCCGCGCAGGATCTCCAGAGCCCGGCGCCGGTCGTGCGCCGCGGCGGATCCGGGCGCCGGGCCGGGGCCGGGTGCCGCGCCGGGGCCGGGCGCTGGGCCCCGGTCCGTGGCGGCGGCGGGCAGGCCGTGCGGGGTGCCGGGGGCGGCGGCGTGCTGATGCGTCGGCATGCGGTCCAGCCTGACCGTCCCGAACGGCCCTCCATAGAGGCGGCCTGCCCGGGACCACAGGGCCATTGGTCCCGAATCACGGGCCCGGCCGCCGGGACGTCGCCTCAGCGGCGCTCCGCCTGCACCCGCGCCACGTACGCCGCCGCCTGCGAGCGTCGCTCCATGCCGAGTTTGGACAGCAGACTGGAGACGTAGTTCTTGATCGTCTTCTCGGCGAGATGCAGCCGCTCGCCGATCGCCCGGTTCGTCAGCCCCTCCCCGATGAGGTCCAGGATCCTGCGCTCCTGGTCGGTGAGCCCGGCGAGCCGGTCGTGCTCCGTGGGCTGCCGCGCGCCCCGCCGTCGCGCAGCCGCTCCAGCACGCGCGCGGTGGCGACCGGGTCGAGCAGCGACCGGCCCGCCGCCACGTCCCGTACGGCGGCGAGCAGTTCGCCGCCGCGGATGTTCTTCAGGACGTAGCCCGAGGCGCCCGCCATGATCGCGTCGAAGAGCGCCTCGTCGTCGGAGAACGAGGTGAGCATCAGGCACCGCACGCGCTCGTCCCGCGCGCGGATGTCCCGGCAGACCTCCACCCGCTGCCGTCCGGCAGGCGGACGTCGAGCACCGCGACGTCGGGGGCGGCGGCCGGAGCCGGGCCAGGGCCTCGGCGGCCGTTCCCGCCTCGCCGACCACCTCGATACCGGGCTCGCCGGAGAGCAGCTCGTACACCCGCGCCGCACCACTTCGTGGTCGTCAACCAAGAAAACACGGATTTGCCCTGTTTGCACCGGCCCAGTCTCACACATTGAGACTTCCCGCGCTCCCGCCGCCGGGATAACGTGCGGGTGTTCCAGCGGCCTGCGAGGCTGTGACCAGTGGTTGTGCCCCACTTTCGCGATTTGCCGGAAATCCAAGTAAAATTGCAGGTCAGAAGGGGTTTCACGGATATGCGAAGCACTGGGTAACGTGCCTTTGCAGGGCCACCCGCCGGGACACCTGTCACGCCCGGTCGGTCGTCGGCGCACCACCCCATGCGCAGTCGCCGAGCGAGCGTTCCTCCCCAGCCGAGAACTGGGGATCCCAGGCCGTCGGCGATCCCGGGGCCGGACAGACGGAGGAGACACGTGACCGTGGAGAGCACTGCCGGGCGCAAGCCTCGCCGCAACAGCGGCGGGGCAAGCGCACTGGAGCCAAGCAGCGACCGGCCGGCGAACCCGAACTCGTTCAGCTGCTGACCCCGAGGGCGAGCGCGTCGAGCACCCCGACTACGCGATCGACCTCAGCCCCGAGGAACTGCGCGGGCTGTACCGCGACATGGTGCTGACCCGCCGCTTCGACGCCGAGGCGACGACGCTCCAGCGCCAGGGAGAACTGGGCCTGTGGGCCTCGCTCCTGGGCCAGGAAGCCGCGCAGATCGGCTCCGGCCGGGCGCTGCGGGACGACGACTACGTCTTCCCCACCTACCGGGAGCACGGCGTCGCCTGGTGTCGGGGAGTCGACCCGGCGAACCTCCTGGGGATGTTCCGCGGCGTGAACCACGGCGGCTGGGACCCCAACAGCAACAATTTCCACCTGTACACGATCGTCATCGGGTCCCAGACGCTGCACGCCACCGGCTACGCGATGGGCGTCGCCAGGACGGCTCGGACTCCGCCGTCCTCGCCTACTTCGGTGACGGCGCCTCCAGCCAGGGCGACGTCGCGGAGGCGTTCACGTACTCCGCCGTCTACAACGCCCCGGTCGTCTTCTTCTGCCAGAACAACCAGTGGGCCATCTCCGAGCCCACCGAGCGCCAGACCGGGTCCCGCTCTACCAGCGCGCCCAGGGCTTCGGCTTCCCCGGCGTACGGGTCGACGGCAACGACGTACTGGCCTGTCTCGCCGTGACCCGCGCCGCCCTGGAGCGGGCCAGGACCGGCCAGGGCCCGATGCTCATCGAGGCGTTCACCTACCGCATGGGCGCCCACACCACCTCGGACGACCCGACGCGCTACCGCGGCTCCGAGGAGCGCGAGCTGTGGGAGACCAAGGACCCGATCGCCCGGCTGCGCGCCCTGCTGACCCGCGAGGGCCACGCCGACGAGGCGTTCCTCGCCGAGGTCGAGACGGAGAGCGACGCGCTCGCCAAGCGGGTGCGCGAGGAAGTGCGGGCCATGCCCGACCCCGACGACATGGCGCTCTTCGAGCACATCTACGCCGACGGGCACGCGCTCGTCGACGAGGACGCGCGGCGTTCGCCGCCTACCAGGCTTCGTTCGCCGAGGAGGGCAACTGAGATGGCCGCCGAGAAGATGACGCTCTCCAAGGCGATCAACGCCTCCTGCGCACGGCGATGGAGGCCGACCCCAAGGTCCTGGTGATGGGCGAGGACGTCGGCCGGCTCGGCGGCGTCTTCCGGGTCACCGACGGATTGATGAAGGACTTCGGCGAGGCGGGTCATCGACACCCCGCTCGCCGAGTCCGGCATCGTCGGCACCGCGATCGGCCTGGCGCTGCGCGGCTACCGCCCCGTGGTGGAGATCCAGTTCGACGGCTTCGTCTTCCCCGCGTACGACCAGATCGTCACGCAGCTGGCGAAGATGCACGCCCGCTCCCTGGGCAAGGTCAAGATGCCGGTCGTCGTCCGGATCCCCTACGGCGGCGGCATCGGCGCCGTGGAGCACCACAGCGAGTCGCCCGAGACGCTGTTCGCGCACGTCGCGGGGCTCAAGGTGGTCTCGCCCTCGAACGCCTCCGACGCGTACTGGATGCTCCAGCAGGCCATCCAGAGCGACGACCCGGTGATCTACTTCGAGCCCAAGCGGCGCTATCACGACCGCTCCGAGGTCGACACCGCCGCCATCCCGGGCCCGCTCCACACGGCCGAGGTGCTCCGGCAGGGTACGGACCTCACCCTGGTGGCGTACGGTCCCATGGTGAAGGTCTGCCTCGACGCGGCGGCGGCCGCGGCGGAGGAGGGCAAGTCGATCGAGGTCCTGGACCTGCGGTCGATGTCCCCGATCGACTTCGACGCCGTGCAGCGCTCGGTCGAGCGCACCCGCAGGCTGGTGGTCGTGCACGAGGCCCCGGTCTTCCTGGGGACGGGTTCGGAGATCGCCGCGCGCATCACCGAGCGGTGCTTCTACCACCTGGAGGCACCGGTGCTGCGGGTCGGCGGCTTCCACGCCCCTTACCCGCCGTCACGCCTGGAGGACGAGTACCTTCCGGGGCTTGACCGGGTGCTCGACGCCGTAGACCGCGCGTTGGCGTACTGAAGGGCTGACAGGAGCAGTGACGATGACAGACACCGCGCAGCGCTTCCGTGAGTTCCGGATGCCGGACGTGGGCGAGGACTGACCGAGGCCGAGATCCTCAAGTGGTACGTCGGGCCCGGCGACACCGTCGCCGACGGCCAGGTGGTCTGCGAGGTCGAGACGGCCAAGGCCGCCGTGGAGCTGCCCATCCCCTTCGACGGGGTGGTGCACGAGCTGCGCTTCGGCGAGGGCACGACGGTGGACGTGGGCACGGCGATCATCTCCGTGGACACCAATCCCGGATCCGGCGACGCGCCGCCGCCCGCGGCGGCTCCCGAGCCCGCCGAGGAGCCGAGAAGCGGCAGGCCAACCTCGTCGGCTACGGGGCGGCGCCCGCCTCCACCAAGCGCCGCCCGCGCAAGCCGCAGGCCGGTCAGGGGCTCCGGGCAAGCAGCCCGCCGAGGCCGTACGGACACAGGTGAACGCCGAGCTGAACGGTCACGCGGCCCCGGCCCAGCCCGCCGCGCCCGCCCAGTCCCCGGCGCCCGTACCGCCCCCGGCGCCCGCCCAGTCCGCCCAGCCCGCCGCGCCCGCCCGGCCCGGTGCCGCGGTGGAGACCGCGGGCGGCCGTCCGCTGGCCAAGCCCCCGGTCCGCAAGCTCGCCAAGGACCTGGGCGTCGACCTGACCACGGTCGTCCCGACCGGCCCCGAGGGTCATCACCCGCGAGGACGTGCACGCCGCGGCGGTCCCGGCCGCCGCCACCGCGCCGTCCGTCCCGGCGCCGGACGCCGCCGCGGAGCCCGCCCCGGCGTCCGTACCCGTGGCGGCGGGGAGCGCGAACGGCGCGTCCCCATCAAGGGCGTACGCAAGGCCACCGCGCAGGCGATGGTCACCAGCGCCTTCACCGCGCCGCACGTCACCGAGTTCGTGACGGTCGACGTCACGCGCACGATGAAGCTCGTCGAGGAGCTGAAGCGGGACCCCGACATGGCGGGTGTCCGGGTCAATCCGCTGCTGCTCGTCGCCAGGGCCCTGCTGATCGCCATCCGGCGCAACCCGGAGGTCAACGCGGCCTGGGACGAGGAGAACCAGGAGATCGTCCACAAGGACTACGTGAACCTGGGCATCGCGGCGGCCACCCCGCGCGGCCTCATCGTCCCCAACATCAAGGACGCGGGCGCCAAGACCCTCGCCGAACTGGCGTCCGCCCTCGGCGACCTGGTCACCACCGCCCGCGAGGGCCGCACCTCGCCCGCCGACATGCAGGGCGGCACGGTCACCATCACCAACGTCGGTGTCTTCGGCATCGACACCGGTACGCCGATCCTCAACCCGGGCGAGGCCGCGATCCTCGCCTTCGGCGCGGTGAAGCTCCAGCCGTGGGTCCACAAGGGCAAGGTCAAGCCACGCCAGGTGACCACCCTCGCGCTCTCCTTCGACCACCGCCTGGTCGACGGCGAGCTGGGCTCCAAGGTCCTCGCCGACCTGGCGGCGGTCCTGGAACACCCCGCCGCCTGGTCACCTGGGGCTGACGGCCCGCCAACAGGTAGACGCGCCACGGCCGATGACGCCGGACGGGCCCTTCGCGGCCCGTCCGGCGTCAGCGCGTCCGGACGCCGTCCGGATCGCGGAACGCGGGTGCGGCCGGGTGGCTGTTGTATCTATGATGCGCACATCATGAGTACCTCAGGTACGGTCACCAAACAGCCGCCCGCCGCCGAGCGGGTGTACACCCACGTCAAGCAGGCGGTCCTCGACCGGCGGTACGAGGGCGGCACGCTGCTCACCGAAGGCGACCTCGCGGAGGAGGTCGGCGTCTCGCGGACGCCCGTCCGGGAGGCGCTGCTCCGGCTGGAGGCCGAGGGGCTGCTGAAGCTCTACCCGAAGAAGGGCGCCCTGGTGCTGCCCGTCTCGGCGCAGGAGATCGCGGACGTCGTCGAGACCCGGCTGCTCGTCGAGCAGCACGCGATCGCCAAGGCCGTTCCCGCCGGGCGCGGCTGCTGGGGCGGTTGCAGGAGCTGCTGGAGGAGCAGCGCGGGCACGCGGCGACCGGCGACCTCGGCGCGTTCGCCGTCGCGGACCGGTGCTTCCACGCCGAGATCGTGCGCGCCTCGGGCAACCGGATCCTGACCCACCTCTACGACCAACTCCGCGACCGGCAGCTGCGGATGGGCGTGGCCGTCATGCACGCCGAGCCGGACCGGATCGCCAAGAACATCACCGAGCACACCGAGATCCTCGACGCGCTGCGGTCCGGTGACGCCTCCTCGGCGTCCGCGCTCGTGCAGCGCCACGTGTCGTGGGTCAACACCCTCGCCCACGGAGACGCGCGATGAGCGGTCTCCGACTGCCCGGCGACCCGCCGGGCGGGCGGCGCGCGGTGGCCGTGTGGGGCTCGGCGTCGCGGTCTACTTCGTGGCCATCACGTACCGCACCAGCCTGGGCGTGGCCGGGATCGACGCCGCCGACCGGTTCCACATCAACGCCTCGGCGCTGTCGACGTTCTCGATCCTGCAACTGCTGGTCTACGCGGGCATGCAGATACCCGTCGGCCTGATGGTCGACCGGCTCGGCACCCGCAAGGTGCTGATGCTCGGGGCCGTGCTGTTCACCCTCGGCCAGCTCGGCTTCGCGCTCTCCCACTCGTACGGCATGGCGCTGGCCTCGCGGGCGCTGCTCGGCTGCGGCGACGCGATGACGTTCATCAGCGTGCTGCGGCTCGGCTCGCGCTGGTTCCCGGCCCGCCGCGGGCCGCTCATAGCCCAGATCGCCGCGCTCATCGGCATGGCGGGCAACCTCGTCTCCACCCTCGTCCTCGCCCAGCTGCTGCACGGCCTCGGCTGGACCACGACCTTCGCGGGCAGCGCGGTCGGCGGTCTCCTCGTGCTCACCCTGGTGCTGCTGTTCCTCAAGGACCACCCCGAGGGTACGGTCCGCCGTCCGGCGCGGCGGCGCTCGCCGCGCCCGGAGCGCCCACCGGCCGCGGCTTCGTCCGGCGGCAGATCGCCGACGCGTGGCGCGAGCCCGGCACCCGGCTCGGCATGTGGGTGCACTTCACCACCCAGTTCCCCGCGATGGTCTTCCTGCTGCTGTGGGGCATGCCGTTCCTGGTGGAGGCGCAGGGCCTGTCCGGGCACGGCCGGGACGCTGCTCACCCTCGTCGTGCTCTCCAACATGGTGGTCGGGCTCGTCTACGGCCAGATCATCGCCCGGCACCACGCCGCCCGCGCGCCGCTCGCGCTCGGCACCGTCGGCGCCACCGCCCTGCTGTGGGCCGTCACGCTCGCCTGGCAGGCGGACCACGCGCCGATGTGGCTGCTGGTCCTGCTCTGCGTGGTGCTCGGGGCCTGCGGTCCCGCCTCGATGATCGGCTTCGACTTCGCGCGGCCCGCCAACCCGCCCGAGCGCCTCGGCACCGCCTCGGGCATCGTCAACATGGGCGGCTTCACCGCGTCGATGACCACGCTGCTGGCCATCGGGCTCCTGCTCGACGCGACCGGCGACAACTACCGCGCCGCCTTCGCCTCGGTCTTCGTCCTGCAAGCGGTCGGGCTGAGCCAGGTGCTGCGGCTGCGCGGCCGCGCGCACCGCCGCGAGCGGGAGCGGATCGTCGCGAGCCGCGTCGAGGCGGTGCACGTACCGGCGTGACGCCCTTAAGGGCCCTCAAGGGTCCTTAAGGCGTGGCCGTTCGAGGCGTCGCCGCCTCAAGGCCGTGCCGCGGTGGGCCTGTGGGCCGTGTCGGGCCCGGCCCCCGGACCGCGGTGGCCCTACGGCGTGACCGCGAAGTGCCGGAGGATGGCCGCGGCCAGGTCCTGGTCGCCCTCGATCTTGATCTGTCCCGCCACGGCCTCCGGCCGCACCCGCCCGCACGCCAGCCGCATGTAGGTCTCCCAGTCGACGGTCACTGTCACCGCCGGGCCCAGCGACACGCTGCCGTCGATGCTGCCCCGGCCCTCGGCGTTGACCCGTACCGTCCGCATGAACTCCAGCGGGCCGTGCACGTCGAAGACGACGGCCGAGTTGGGCGGCGCGCCAGCGTCCTGGCCACCACCTTCGGCAGCCCCGACAGCAGCAGGTCACGGCTGATGACCGCGCCCGGGTGTCCAGCGCACCCGGCTTGCCCAGCGCCCGCCGCAGGTCCTGCTCGTGCACCCACACGTCGAAGGCCCGCCGCGTCAGGGCCTGTTCGAGCGGGATCTCGGTGCCCCGGGCCAGCGCACCGGCGCGTCGGGCTCCCGCTTCTCGTTCCGCAGCTGGCGCGAGCGGCGGATGACCGTGTACTCCAGCTCGGAGGTCATCTCGGGCGCCGTGTGGTGGCGCCGCACGTCGACCTGCACCTCCATGTAGCGCTGCTGCTCGTTCGTCACGTGGTACAGGTCGCGCGGCAGGGTGTGGATCGGGCGGGGATCACCGAGCATTTCGCACTCGAAGCCGATGACATGGGAGACGACATCGCGGACCGACCAGCCGGTGCAGTCGGTCGCTCGGTTCCACTCGCCTTCGACGAGCGGGTTGACCAGCTCGGATATCGCTTCAATGGATTGAGTCCATGCGTCGATGGAAGTCTGAAGGCTGGGATGGACGGTCACGAGACCCCTCGGGCGGTTTGGACGCGGGCTGGGTGTTGTTGTGCGATTAAGTTACGCTGCGCACGGTCAGCCCGGCAGGGCTTTCGGCACTGATCGTATGCCCGGTTCGACCCCGTGATCGCGGAGAGCAGGTGGGACGTTGCGCGCCGCCCTGGTCCAGTTGGCCGTGAACCCGGACGAGCCGGTGGAATCCCGGCGGAATCGGGCAGCGGCGCTCGTGCGTGAGCAGGCGGGCGCCGACCTCGTCGTGCTCCCCGAGCTGTGGCACCTCGGGGCCTTCGCCTTCACCTCGTTCGAGACCGGGGCCGAGCCCTGGACGGCCCACGGCCGCGGCCATGGCGTCCGCCGCGCGCGACGCCGGGGTCTGGCTGCACGCGGGCTCGATCGTGGAGCGCGACCGCGCGGGCGGCCTCTACAACACCTCGCTCGTCTTCTCCCCGAGGGCGAACGGGCCGCGACCTACCGCAAGATCCACCGCTTCGGCTTCGACCGCGGCGAGGCCACGCTGATGAGCGCGGGCGAGGAGCCCGTCACCGTCGCCCTCCCGGACACCACCGTGGGCCTGGCCACCTGCTACGACCTGCGCTTCCCCGAGCTGTTCCGGCTGCTGACCGAGGCGGGCGCCGAGACCCTGGTGATCCCGGCGGGCTGGCCCGCGCGCCGCGCCGCCCACTGGACGCTGCTGGCCCGCGCCCGCGCCGTGGAGAACCAGACGTACGTCCTGGCCTGCGGCACCGCGGGCAGCCACGCGGGCGTGGAGCAGGCCGGGCGCAGCATCGCCGTCGACCCCTGGGGCGAGGTGCTCGCGGAGGCGGGCACCGACGAGGAGGTGCTGAGCGTGGAGCTGGACCCGGAGCGGGTGGCCACGACCCGCGCCGACTTCCCCGCCCTGCGCGACCGCCGCCTCGGCCTCCCCGAGCCGCACCGCGCGTAACCTCCGCCCGGCCGTCCCGCAGGTATCCGCTCGGCCGCCCGCTCCCGGGTATCCGCCCGGCGGTCCCCAGGTATCCGCCCGGCCGCCCGGTACCGCGTCCGCGGTGGCACCCTTGTACGCATGGCAACACGTGCACGCGTCCGCGCCCCGAGCTGATCGGCAAGGGCGGCTGGCTCAACACGGGCGACCGCCCGCTCACCCTCGCCGACCTGCGAGGACACATCGTCATCCTGGACTTCTGGACGTTCTGCTGTGTGAACTGCCTGCATGTCCTGGACGAGTTGCGGGAGTTGGAGGAGAAGCACCGCGACACCGTCGTGATCGTCGGCGTGCACTCGCCGAAGTTCGCGCACGAGGCCGAGCACCAGGCGGTCGTCGACGCCGTCGAGCGCTACGAGGTCGCCCACCCGTGCTGGACGACCCCGAGCTGGCGACCTGGAAGCAGTACGCGGTACGGGCCTGGCCCACGCTCGTCGTGGTCGACCCCGAGGGTACGTCGTCGCGCAGCACGCGGGCGAGGGCACGCGCACGCCATCGAGACGCTCGTGACCGAGCTGGAGGCCGAGCACGCGGCCAAGGGCACGCTGCGCCGCGGCGACGGCCCGTACACGCCGCCCGAGCCCGTCGCGACGGACCTGCGCTTCCCCGGCAAGGTGCTGACCCTGCCCGGCGGCACGTTCCTGGTGTCCGACACCACCCGGCACGCGCTGGTGGAGCTGGCGGCCGACGGCGAGACCGTCCTGCGCCGGATCGGCGACGGCACCCGCGGACTGGTCGACGGCGGCCCCGGCCGGCGCGGTTCTCCGAGCCGCAGGGCTCGCGCCGCTGCCCGACGGCTCGGTGGCCGTGGCCGACACCGTCAACCACGCGCTGCGCCGCTTCGACCCGGCCACCGGTGAGGTCACCACGCTCGCCGGGACCGGGCGGCAGTGGTGGCAGGGCTCGCCGACGGACGGGCCCGCGCGCGAGGTCAGCCTCTCCTCGCCCTGGGACGTGGCCTGGTTCGCCGACCGGCTGTGGATCGCCATGGCGGGCGTGCACCAGCTGTGGACGTACGACCCGGAGGCCGGGACCGTCCGGGCCGTGGCGGGGACGACGAACGAGGGCCTGGCCGACGGACCCGCGGCCGAGGCGTGGTTCGCGCAGCCGTCGGGGCTCGCCGCCGCGGGGACCGGCTGTGGGTCGCCGACTCCGAGACCTCGGCGCTGCGCTACGTGGAACACGACGCCGAGACCGACGGCTTCGCCGTGCGGACCGCGGTGGGCACCGGCCTGTTCGACTTCGGGCACCGGGACGGCCCGGCCGCCCAGGCGCTGCTCCAGCACCCCTGGGCGTCACGGTGCTGCCCGACGGCTCCGTGGCCGTCGCCGACACCTACAACCACGCGCTGCGCCGCTTCGACCCGGCCACCGGCGAGGTCACCACGCTCGCCACCGACCTGCGCGAGCCCTCGGGCGCCGTACTCGTCGGCGGGGACATCGTCGTCGTGGAGTCCGCGCGGCACCGGCTGACCCGGCTGCGGCTGCCCGAGGAGGCGGTGCGGGTCGACGCGGTGGCGCACCGCACCCAGCGGGCCGCCACGGAGGTCGCCCGGGCGCGCTCCGGCTGGACGTCGTCTTCCAGGCGCCCGCGGGCAGAAGCTGGACACCCGCTACGGCCCGTCCACCCGGCTGGTGGTCAGCGCCACCCGCCGGAGCTGCTGGCGGACGGCGCGGGCGCGGACAGCGACCTGAGCCGGGGCTGCTGCTCGCGGACGGCGTGACCGAGGGCGTGCTGCACGTCTCGGCCATGGCCGCGTCGTGCGACGACGACCCGGCGAACCCGTACCCGGCCTGCCACGTGCACCAGCAGGACTGGGGCGTCCCGGTGCGGATCGTGCCGGGCGGCGCCGACCGGCTGCCGCTGGTGCTCGCGGGGATGGACGCGCGGGCGGCGGACGGGTGACCGAGGGCGGCGCCGCGCGGTCCGTACCGTGCGGCGCCGCGGCCGTCACCAGGACCGGGTGTCGTCCGCGTCGGCCTGCCAGTACGTGACCTCGGCGGAGCTGTCCGTACGGATGCCGCCGCCGGGCAGGTCCACGGTGATGGTGCCGCCGGAGCGGGAGAGCGAGACCGCCAGCGAGCGGGACTCCTCGCCGGAGCCGGAGCCGGAGCCGGAGTCCGAGCCGGGGCCGGAGTCCGGGTCGCCGCTGGCGGAGGTGCGGACGGCCGCGTAGCCGGTCTGGCCGGGGCGAGGGTGACGGCGGCCCGCGGCTGGGTGGTCCCGCTCGCGGGGTGGCCGACCGGGCCCGGTCGAACCGCAGGAACGGGAAGTCGCGCAACTCGCAGACAGCCGCCGAGGTGTTGGTGAACTCCAGCAGCAGCCGGTCCGGCCGCTCGGCCTTCTCGACGGCCAGGTCGCCCGACCCGAGCGCGCAGGCACCGCGTACGCCGCCGTCGCCCGGGCGCCCGCGCGGACGCCGGTGCCGACTCCGCCGGACCACGCGCCCGCGTCGAGCCCGGTACCGGTCTTGGCACCGGTCCCGGAGTCGGACCCTGTCCCTGTCCCGGTCCCGGTCCCGGTGCCGGTCCCGGTCAGCGCGGTGGTCTTCGAGGTGGTGGCCGGGGCCGTCGACGGCGGCTGGGCCCGGCCGTCGGTCTTGGTGCCCGAGACGTCGTTCCCGCACGCCGTGAGCGTGACCGTGAGGGCGGAGGCCGTCACCACGCCGAAGGCGGCGATCCGTACCGCGCGGCCGCGGGCGGGACGTTCAGTGGCGGTGGCGACGGTCCGCATGGTGCTCTCCCCGTTGTCGCGGTGCGTTCCCGGTACGGCACCAGCCTGTCCAGACCGACTGCCGTCCGGCTAACGCACCGCTAACGCACCGTGGTTCAGCCGCCGCCCCCGGCTGAGCGGGGCCTTCGCCGTCCGGCCGGGCCTTCTTCTCCCGTCCTCGCTGTCCTGCGCGAAGAGCTTGACCAGATGGCTCATCACATAGCGGTTGGTCGCCTCCTCGTCGAGGAGGTGCATCTCCGCCAGCCGCTCCAGCGCGTCCTGGATCAGCTCCGGTCGGCCCCGAAAGCGCCGCGGCCTCAGCGGTGTTGACCTCGCGGGCGAAGCCGCTGCCGAGGTGCGCAGCAGTTGCGCGTCGTGCGCGGAGAGCCGGGCGACGGAGTTGCGCAGCGCGGCGGCGACCCGGCGTCCTCGGCCGACAGCAGTGCCAGCCGCCGCCGTTCGTCGCGCAGCGCCGTGGCCAGCCGGGTCAGCCGCCAGCGCGGGCGCGCCAGCAACTGGGCGGAGGCGGCACGCAGCGCCAGCGGCAGCCCGTCGCACAGCGCCACCAACTCCTGTGCCGCCTCCGGCTCCTCGGCGATCCGCTCGGGCCCGAGCAGCGCGCCGAGCAGCGCCACGCCGTCCTGCGGGACCAGCGCGTGCAGCCGCACTGGCCGTGCGGAGTCGGTGGCTATCAGCCCGTCCAGCCTGCTGCGGCTGGTGACCAGGGTGGCGCAGTCGGGGCCGTCCGGCAGCAGCGGCCTGACCTGCGCCGAACTGCCCGCGTTGTCCAGGACGACGAGCAGTCGGCGGCCGGTGACCAGGGACCGGTAGAGGGCGCCCGCGGCCTCCGGGGACGGCGGGATGCGGTCCTCGGGGTGCCGAGGGCGAGCAGGAAGCCGCGCAGCACCTCGCCGGGCGACGCCTCCTCGCCGCCGCTGAAGCCGCGCAGGTCGGCGAAGAGCCGCCCGTCGGGGAAGGCGTCGGCGTGCGCGTGGCCCCAGTGCACGGCCAGGCCCGTCTTGCCCACCCCGCGGGCCCGGTGACCAGCGCGATGCCGCCGACGGAGGATGGCGTGTAGGTGTCGGCCACCGCGCCCGGCAGCGCCAGCCGCGTCAGCTCGGCCAACTCCCGGTCCCGGCCGAGGAATCCGGCCGGGGGCGGGGAGCAGCTGGGGTGGGCGCGCGGAAGTTCTCGGCGTAGCCGTACGCGGCGCCCGCCTCGGCGCCGCCGGATCCCGGCGCGCCGCCCGTCTCGTGCCCGCCGGGGCCGCGCCGCCGGGGCCTCGGGGCGGCGGGCGCGGCAGGGCGGCAGGGGCGGCGGGCGCGGGAGGCGCCGCCGGGCTCTCCTGCGGTTCGGCGCGCAGGATGGTCTCGTACGCCGTGCGCAGCCGCTGACCGGGGTCGACGCCGAGGTCGTCGGCGAGCAGCTCGCGGGTCCTGTGGTACCAGCTGATCGCGTCCGACTGCCGCCCCGCCCGGTACAGCGCGAGCATCAACTCGGCGATCAGGCCCTCGTGGAGCGGGTTGGAGACGGCCACGGAGTGCAGTACGGCGGCGGCGTTCTCGTGTTCGCCGAGCGCGCCGTGGGCGCGGGCCAGGGCCTCCACGGCGGCCAGCCGCCGCTCCTCCAGCGCGCGGCGGCGGCGAAGGGCGGGCTGGAGACGGTGCCGGTGAGGGCCGGGCCGCGCCACAGGCCGAGGGCCTCGCGCAGCAGCGGCAGCGCCTCGTGCGGTGCCTCGACGGGCCGCGCCCGGGACACCAGGTCGGTGAAGCGCTCGGTGTCCACGAGCGGCGCGGGCAGCCGCAGCGCGTAGGCGGAGCTGAGGGTGGCCAGCTCGACCCCGGCGGCGTCGGCGCCGCCCTCGGCCAACACGGCGCGCAGCCGCGAGACATGGCCCTGGATGACGGTACGGGCGTGCTCGGGCGGCTCGTCCTCCCACAGGCACGTGATCAACTGGTCGACGGAAACGGTGGCATTGGGCCGCAGCAACAGCATGGCGAGCACACTGCGCCGCTTGGACGGGCCCAGCGGCAGTTCACCGGCCGCCGTGATGACGGCGACCGGGCCCAGCAGCGAGAACTCCAACTCAGCCCTCCAGGAAGGCGGTCATCGCCCTCGCGAGCAGATACGGGTCC
The DNA here is from genome assembly GCA_038070365.1 of Streptomyces sp. M19. GTDB lineage: Bacteria > Actinomycetota > Actinomycetes > Streptomycetales > Streptomycetaceae > Streptomyces. The sequence goes on from JAMYWE010000001.1 coordinate 4,471,427, forward strand.
CGGCGCCGCACAGCTCGCGCGCCGAGTGCATGGACAGAATGGCGACGCCGACGTCCACGGTGGAGATGCCGTGCCGGGCCGCGGTGATCGGACCGATCGTGGTGCCGCAGGGCATGGAGTTGTGGGAGACGAACGACTGCCACGGCACGCCCGCGCGTTCGCACGCGGCCACGAAGACCGCACGGCCAGTGCCGTCCGTAGCGTACCGCTGGTTGACGTTGGTCTTGAGAATGGGGCCGCCGTTGGGCATCGGGTGATGGCCCGGTTCGTGCCGCTCCGTGTAGTTGGGGTGCAGCGCGTGCCCGGTGTCGGAGGACAGACAGAAGGTCCGGCGAAGGACCGCGCGCGGTCCTCGTAGCCGCCGCCGCGCGCGAAGACCGAGCGCTCCAGGACGGTGCCGAGCAGCGGGCCGTCGGCGCCGGTGTCGGACTGGCTGCCGTTCTCCTCGTGGTCGAAGGCGGCGAGCACCGGGATGGAGGTCAGCTCGGCGTCGCCCGCCGCCGCGGCGAGCGCGGCGGCGCCCGCGTGCACGGACAGCAGGTTGTCCAGCCGCGGCCCGGCGAGGAGTTCGTTGTCCCGCCCCAGGTAGGCGGGGTTCGACGCTGTGCGCCATCAGGTCCCAGCCGGTGATGTCCGCGGCGGGGAGCCCGGCCTCGTCGGCGAGGAAGCGGATCAGATCGCCCTCGCGCGCCTCGCCCAGGCCCCAGACGGGCGTCATGTGGTGCTGCTTGTCGAGCTTGAGGCCGTCGAGGTTCACCGACCGGTCGAGGTGGACGGCGAGTTGCGGCACGCGCAGCAGCGGGCGGTCCACGACGACCAGCCGCGAGGAGCCGTCCCGGAGCGCGAGCCGCCCGGAGACCCCGAGGTCGCGGTCGAGCCAGGTGTTCAGCAGGGTGCCGCCGTAGATCTCCACGGCGACCTGCCGCCAGCCGTGCGCCCCGGTGTCGGGAACGGGTTTGACTCGCAAATTGGGAGAGTCGGTATGTGCCCCGATGATTCTGTACGAAGTGGACGGGGTCGCGTTCTCCGGCACGTACCAGGCGATGAGCGCGCCGCCCCGCAGCACGTACTTCCCGCCCGTCTCTCCGTCCCAGGGGTCCGTCTCGTGGATCTGCCGGAAACCGGCCTCTCCAGCCGCTCCGCCGTGTTGGCCACGGCGTGGTACGGGAGGGGCTGGTGCCCAGGAAGGACATCAATTCGTCGGTGTGGCCGCGGTCGAAGCGGTGCGAGGAGGTCATGACTTCCAGGATAGGAGAGGCCGGGGCCCGCCCCGGATTGTCAGGGAGGGCCCCGGCCACGGTACGTGCGGAGCGGCCCGCTCGGAACGGCCGCCCGGACTCTGGGACGGGCCTTTAGAAGGCGGCCTCGTCCAGGTCCATCAGGGACGCGTCGGTGGCCTCGGCCAGCCGGCGCTGGGTGGACAGGCCCGGCAGCACCTCGTGGGCGAAGAACCGGGCGACCGCGATCTTGCCCTCGTAGAACGCCTTGTCCTTCGCCGAGGCGCTCGGCAGCTCTCGGTGGCGACCGCGGCGCCCCGCAGCAGCAGGTAGCCCAGGACCACGTCACCGGAGGCCAGCAGCAGCCGGGTGGAGTTCAGGCCGACCTTGTAGATGGACTTCACGTCCTTCTCGGTGGCGGCCAGGTCGCCGAGCATGGCGCCGACGATGCCCTCCAGCTCGACGGCGGCCTTGGCGAGCGCGTCCCGGCGTCCGCCAGCTCTCGCCGCCCGCGGCCTCCGCCAGGAACTTCTTGATCTCCTCGGACAGGCCGGTGAGCGCCTGCCCCTGATCGCGGACGATCTTGCGGAAGAAGAAGTCCTGGCCCTGGATCGCGGTGGTGCCCTCGTAGAGGGTGTCGATCTTGGCGTCCCGGATGTACTGCTCCAGCGGGTACTCCTGGAGGTAGCCGGAGCCGCCGATGGTCTGGAGGGACTGGGCCAGCTGCTCGTACGCCTTCTCCGAGCCGTAGCCCTTGACGATCGGCAGCAGCAGGTCGTTGAGGCGGTGCTCGGCGGAGGCGTCCTCGCCCGCGGCCTCCTTGAACAGGATCTCGTCCTGGACGGAGGCGGTGTGCAGCACCAGCGCGCGCAGGCCCTCGGCGTACGCCTTCTGCGTCATGAGCGAGCGGCGCACGTCGGGGTGGTGGGTGATGGTCACGCGCGGGGCGGCCTTGTCGGTGAAGGCGGCCAGGTCCGGGCCCTGCACGCGCTCCTTGGCGTACTCCAGCGCGTTCAGGTAGCCGGTGGACAGGGTGGCCATCGCCTTCGTGCCGACCATCATCCGCGCGAACTCGATGATCTTGAACATCTGGCGGATGCCGTCGTGCTTCTCGCCCAGCAGCCAGCCCTTGGCGGGCTGCTCGCCGCCGAAGGTCAGCTCGCAGGTGTTGGACACCCGCAGGCCCATCTTGTGCTCGACGTTGGTGGCGTTGACGCCGTTGCGCTCGCCCAACTCGCCGGTCGCCCAGTCGAAGTCGTACTTCGGCACGATGAACAGCGACAGTCCCTTGGTGCCCGGCCCAGCGCCCTCGGGGCGGGCCAGCACGTAGTGGACGATGTTGTCCGAGAGGTCGTGCTCACCGGAGGTGATGAAGCGCTTGACGCCCTCGATGTGCCAGGTGCCGTCCTCCTGCCGCACGGCCTTGGTGCGCCCGGCGCCCACGTCCGAGCCCGCGTCGGGCTCGGTGAGCACCATCGTGGAGCCCCAGCCCTTGTCGACCATCAGCTCGGCGATCCGGCGCTGCTCCTCGGTGCCCTCCTCGTAGAGCACGCCCGCGAAGGCGGGGCCGGAGGCGTACATCCAGACCGGGGCGTTGGAGCCCAGGATCTGCTCGGCGCAGGCCCACAGCAGGGAGCGCGGGGAGCCGTTGCCGCCCAGCTCGTCTGGGATGCCCAGGCGCCACCACTCGGCGTCCATGTACGCCTGGTAGCTCTTCTTGAAGGAGGCGGGGACCGGCGCGGTGTGCGTCGCGGCATCGAAGACCGGCGGGTTGCGGTCGGCGTCGGCGTAGGAGGCGGCCAGCTCGTTCTCCGAGAGCCGGGAGATCTCGGAGAGCACGCTCCTGGCGGTCTCCACGTCCATCTCCGCGAACGGTCCGGTGCCGTACAGCTTGTCGCGGCCGAGCACCTCGAAGAGGTTGAACTCGATGTCGCGGAGATTCGGCTTGTAGTGCCCCATGGGATACGGCTCCGTATGGCTCGGGAGGCAGAACCTCTTAGACGTGATCAGTGGTGTGCGCGGTGGTTCCCATGATGCTACCCGTGGGTAATAAAGGGCAAGCCTGATTTGGTCACTGTGACTCAGTACGCTTCAGGTCATGTACGGCTACGACCAGAACGCGAGCGCCGGCCAGGGCTACGCACCTCCGCCGCCGCAGCAGCCGCATGCCTCACACCACTCCCCTTCTCCCAGAGCGGCGGGTACACCGAGCCGCTCTACCGGAGCCCTCGCCGCCGTCCTCGCCGACGCCGTCCGCGCCTTCACCACGGGCTCGATGGCGGCCGAGGACTTCCAGCACATCTTCGCGACCTCCAAGGTCTACTGCCCGCGCGGTGACAACCCCGGCTTCCTCGCGCTGCACAACACCCAGCAGCCCGTGATCCCGATGTTCACCTCGCTCAAGGAACTGCGCCGCTACGCGGGCAAGGACTCGAAGTACTTCGTGATCACCGGTGCCGAGGTGATCGACCTGCTGCCCACCGGCTACGGCTTCGTGCTCGACATGGAGGGCGAGCACCGGATGGTCTTCGACGCGAAGGCCGTCGAGCAGATGGTGGACTTCGCCATGCGTCGTATGTACGGCTGAGCCCTACGACTTCGGCCCCGCGGGCCTCTGACGGGAATGCGCAACCGCTTGTCGTTCGTTCACCCTTCAATTAAGTTGAACGATGAACGACCGAGGAGGCCGTCATGCCCGCCGTCACCGTCGACAATCCGCTGACCCTGCCGCGCGTCACCGCGTCCGCCGCGCCCCGGCAGCGTCCCGTGCTCGCCGTCACCACGGCCCCGAGCGGTCTGGAAGGGAGGGCTTCCCGGTCCGCCGCGCCTTCGCGGGCATCGACTACCAGCACCTCGACCCGTTCATCATGATGGACCAGATGGGCGAGGTGGAGTACGCGGCGGGCGAGGCCAAGGGCACCCGTGGCACCCGCACCGCGGCTTCGAGACCGTCACGTACCTGCTCGACGGCACCTTCGTGCACCGGGACTCGCACGGCGGCGGAGGCGTCATCAACGACGGCGACACCCAGTGGATGACCGCGGGCTCCGGGCTGCTGCACATCGAGGCGCCCCGGAGGAACTCGTCGTCAAGGGCGGCGTCTTCCACGGCCTCCAGCTGTGGGTCAACCTGCCGCGCGAGAACAAGATGATGGCGCCGCGCTACCAGGACATCGGCGGCGGCCGGGTCAAGCTGCTCACCTCGGCCGACGGCGGCGCGCTGCTGCGGCTGATCGCGGGCGACCTCGACGGCCACCAGGGCCCCGGCGCCACCCACACCCCGATCACCATGCTCCACGCCACCGTCAGCCCCGGCGCCGAGGTCACGCTGCCCTGGCGCGCGGACTTCAACGGGCTGGCGTACGCGCTGGCCGGAAGCGGCACGGCGGGCGACGAGCGGCGCCCCTTCCGGATGGGCCAGACCGCCGTCTTCGGCGCGGGCGACACCCTGACCGTCCGGGCGGACGAGCGGCAGGAGTCGCGCAGCCCCGACTTCGAGGTCGTGCTGCTCGGCGGGCGGCCGATCCGCGAGCCGATGATGCACTACGGGCCGTTCGTGATGAACACCCACGCCGAGCTGGCCCAGGCTTTCGAGGACTTCCAGGCCGGACGGCTCGGCACCGTCCCGGCGGACGAGGTCTGACGGGCCCGCGCGGTTCCGGCCACAGCCGGAGCGCGCGGTTCCGGCCAGGTACTCGTACGGTCCTCCGGCCAGGCGCCCGTACGGGTCCTCGTACGGCCCTCAGGTGGGTGCGCGTACGGCCTCCCGGCGGGCGCGCGTACGGGCTGGCGGCTTACGGCCCCGGGCCCGTCGGGCCCGGGCGCGCTCGTGCAGCTCGAACCAGATGCACTTGCCCGCGCCCCGCGGCTCGACCCCCACGCGTCGGCCAGCATCTCCATCATCAGCAGCCCCGCCCCGACGAGGCCAGCTCGCCGGGCGGCGGCGGTGCGGCAGCTCGTCGCTGGCGTCGGCCACCTCCACCCGCAGCAGCCGGGCGCCCGGCGCCCGCTGGCCTCGGCCACCATCAGCGCCTCGCCGTCGGTGTGCACCAGCACGTTGGTGAGCGACTCCGAGAGCAGCAGCACCGCCGACTCCACCTGGTCCTCGTCCGCCCAGTCGTGGAGCATCTCGCGCACCTGGTGCCGGGCCCCGGCTATCCGCTCCGGCTCGGCCTGCGCGATCGACAGCGCCGTACGCCGCAGCGGCGCGGAGCCGGGGCCGACCTGGCACAGCTCCGCGACCCGGCGGACCAGCAGCAGTGCGATGTCGTCCTCCCGGCGGTCCACCAGCGGGCCCGTGGTGTGGTGGGACGGCGGCCCGTGCACCGCCTGGACCAGCCGGTCGGCGAGCGTCTCCAGCAGCTCCTCCCCGAACCCGCCCGCCGCCCGCTCCCCGGCGGCGGCCCCGGGCGGCGGTCCCGGCCTCGGGGCGGACCCGGCCCCGGCCCGCCCCGGGCCTCGTCCTCGAAGACCGAGCGGATCCGCTCCCAGCCCGTCCGCAGATCGTGCCCGCCGGTCTCGATCAGCCCGTCGGTGCACATCAGCAGCGTCTCGCCCGGCTCCAGCACCAGCCGGGTGGTCGGGTAGTCGGTGTCCGGGACGATGCCCAGCGGCAGCCCCCGGCCGTGGGCCGCTTCACCAGCGTGCCGTCGACCAGCCGGACCGCCGGGTCCGGGTGGCCCGCGCGGGCGATGTCGAGCGTGCCCGCGACCGGGTCCGCCTCCACGTACAGGCAGGTCGCGAAGCGCGGGTCGTCCGCCTGGTCGGCCGCCGCGCCCTCCGGGTCGATCAGCCCGGACAGGAACCGGGAGGCGCGCGAGAGCACCGCGTCCGGGTGGTGCCCCTCGGACGCGTACGCCCGCAGCGCGATCCGCAGCTGCCCCATCAGCCCCGCCGCCCGTACGTCATGGCCCTGCACGTCGCCGATGACCAGGGCCGTACGCCCCGAGGGGAGCGCGATCACGTCGTACCAGTCGCCGCCCACCTGGAGCCCGCCGCCGGTCGGCACGTACCGCGCGGCCAGCGCGAGCCCCGGATGCGCGGGTGCGCTCGGGGAGCATGGAGCGCTGGAGGCCGTCGGACAGCTCCCGCTCCGTGTCGTGCAGCGAGGCGCGCGAGAGCGCCTGGGCGAGCATCCGGGCGACCGTGGTGAGCACCGAACGCTCGTCGGGCGTGAAGGACACCGGCTGGGCGAACGCCGCCACCCACGCGCCGATGGTGCGGCCCGCGACGGTCAGCGGCAGGAACGCCCACGAACTGCGGTGGAAGTCGCGTACCAGCGGCCAGGCCGACGGGAAGCGGTCCCGGTACGCCTGCGGGTGGGCAGGTAGACGGCGCGGCCGGTGCGGATCACCTCGGCGGCCGGGTACTCCGCCGCCAACGGCATCTCCGTGAACGGCACCACGTCGTCGTTGCGCTGCCCGTGGTGGCCGATCACCGTGAGCCGCCCGCCGCTCGCGCCGAACACCGCGAGCCCGTCGGGGATGAAGCCCGGCATCGAAAGACCCGCGACCACCCGCAGCACCTCGGTGGTGGAGTGCGCCTCGGCCAGCGCCCGCCCGCGTCCAGCAGGAACGCCTCGCGGTTGCGCCGCCAGTCCCCGGTCACCAGGGAGTCCGCGGCCGTGGTGCCCGGCGGCGGCTCCGGGACCTCCTGGAGGGTGCCCAGCAGCTGGAACCCGGACGGCAGCGTCGCGGGCCGGGAGCGGGTGCGCAGCGTCCGCAGCACCCGGCCCTCGTCGTCCACGATCCGCGCCCGCGCCTCGACGAGCGTGCCCTCGGCGAGCGCCCGGTCCACGATGTTGCCGATCTCCAGCCAGTCCACCGGGTGGAAGCGGGCGCGGGCCGCCGAGAGCGTCAGCGAGACCGGCTCGGCGGGCAGCCCCACCAGTCGCGCGGCCTCCGCGTCGTACTGGACGGACCCGGAGACGCTGTCCCATTGCCATACCCCGGTCCCGATGGCGGCGAGAACGTCCTCGGTGCGCATTGCCCCACTTTATGAGGGTTTGACGGGGAGGGCTCAGCGAAGGGTTGTGACGGTAACCTTGCTTGGCCAACTCTGTACGCGCTCACTCCGGGCCTCCCCGGCCCTCCGCCCCGACCAGACGACTTGGATGAACGATGCATCGGTACCGGTCCCACACCTGCGGCGAGCTGCGATCCTCCGACGTCGGCACCGACGTGCGGCTGTCCGGCTGGCTGCACAATCGGCGTGACCTGGGCGGCATCCTCTTCATCGATCTCCGCGACCACTACGGCCTGGTCCAGCTCGTCGCCCGCCCCGGCACCCCGCCAACGAGGCCCTGTCCGCCATCACCAAGGAGACCGTCGTCCGGGTCGACGGCACGGTGGTGAACCGCGGCGCGGACAACGTCAACCCCGAGCTGCCCACCGGTGAGATCGAGGTCGAGGTCACCGCCGTCGAGGTGCTCAGCAACGCCGACCCGCTGCCGTTCACCATCAACACCGAGGACGGCGTCAACGAGGAGCGGCGGCTGGAGCACCGCTTCCTGGACCTGCGCCGCGAGCGCATGCACCGCAACATCATGCTGCGCACCGCCGTGATCTCCGCGATCCGGCAGAAGATGACCGCGGCGGGCTTCAACGAGATGGCGACCCCGATCCTGTCCGCCACCTCCCCGAGGGCGCGCGCGACTACCTGGTCCCCTCCCGGCTGCACCCCGGCAAGTTCTACGCGCTGCCGCAGGCCCCAGCAGTTCAAGCAGCTGCTGATGATCGCGGGCTTCGACCGCTACTTCCAGATCGCGCCCTGCTTCCGCGACGAGGACGCCTGCGCCGACCGCTCGCCCGGCGAGTTCTACCAGCTCGACGTCGAGATGAGCTTCGTCGAGCAGGAGGACGTCTTCCGCGTCATCGAGAAGATGATGACCGAGCTGTTCGAGGAGTTCGGCGGCGGTCGCCACGTCACCTCGCCCTTCCCGCGCATCCCCTACCGCGAGGCGCTGCTGAAGTACGGCTCCGACAAGCCCGACCTGCGCGCCAAGCTGGAGCTGGTCGACGTCAGCCACCTCTTCGCGGGCTCCGGCTTCAAGGCGTTCGCCGACAAGCACGTACGCGCCCTGGCCGTGCCGGACACCGCCGACCAGCCGCGGAAGTTCTTCGACCAGATGGGCGAGTTCGCGGTCCAGCAGGGCGCCAAGGGCCTGGCCTGGGTGCGGGTCGGCGACGACTCGACGCTCACCGGCCCCATCGCGAAGTTCCTCACCGAGGAGGACGTCGAGAAGCTGCTCGCGGCCCTGGGCGCCAAGCCCGGCACCGCGATCTTCTTCGGCGCCGGTGAGTACGACGAGGTCGGCAAGATCATGGGCGCCGTCCGCGTCGAGGCCGCCAAGCGCGCCGGACACTTCGAGGAGAACGTCTTCCGCTTCTGCTGGATCGTCGACTTCCCGATGTTCGAGCGGAACGAGGACACCGGGGCGATCGAGTTCTCCCACAACCCTTCTCCATGCCGCAGGGCGGCCTGGAGGCGCTGGAGACGCAGGACCCGCTGGACATCCTGGCCTGGCAGTACGACATCGTCTGCAACGGCACCGAGCTGTCCTCCGGCGCCATCAGGAACCACGAGCCGGACGTGATGTACAAGGCGTTCGGGATCGCGGGCTACGACAAGGAGACCGTCGAGTCCGAGTTCGGCGGCATGCTGCGCGCCTTCGTTCGGCGCCCGCCGCACGGCGGCATCGCCCCGGCATCGACCGCATCGTGATGCTCCTCGCCGACGAGCCCAACATCCGCGAGACCATCGCCTTCCCGCTCAACGGCAACGCCCTGGACCTGCTCATGGGCGCGCCGAACGAGGTCGACGAGACGCGGCTGCGGGAGCTGCACCTGTCGGTGCGCAAGCCGCGGATCAAGCAGACCGGGTCCGCGCCGGACGCCTCGTAGGACCGGAGGACGCCCGTAGGACCGGGTAAGGGAGGGTTCGCGTCAGCCTCGGGGCCGGTTCCGGCCAGGAGGCAACCCAGGCGCGGCCCTCCCGCGTTAGCCAAGTGTGGATGACAACCTGACGGCGACCGCCGGGACAGGCGCGGCACGGCACGCACGACGCCACCGCGTGGAACGGAAGTGGCGGCGCGGTGCCCTCAGCGGCAGGCGAAGAGCCGCGGGCGCCGCGGCCGCCTTTCTCGCGGCGGCCACCATGCTGAGCGGCTGCGCCGGTCACTCCGGCGGCTCCCGGGCCGCCACCCCGACGCGACCACCCCAAGGCGACCCCCGACGTCGCCCCGAACGGCGGCCCCGAGGACGGCCGGGGACGGCGCGCCGTGCCCGCCACCTTCCCCGACCTGCCGGGCCTCGGCCCCAGGACCCTCGCGGCCGTACCCGCCGACGCCCGCCAGGCCGTCGTGGTCACCGGCAAGGGCCACGACGCCAACCACTCCACCGTCGTGCTGTACGAGCGCACCGACACCGGCTGGAAGCCCGGCGCCACCTGGCAGGCCCGGAACGCCAAGAAGGGCTGGAGCGACCGGCACCACGTCGGCGACCTGCGCTCCCCGATCGGCGTCTTCACCCTCACCGACGCGGGCGGACTGCGCCCCGACCCCGGCACCCGGCTCCCGTACGACCAGGGACGGGCTTCACCGCCTACGGCAACGGCGTCGACGGCGAGGCCCTGGCCGGGTCCTTCGACTACGTCGTGGCCATCAACTACAACCGCGAGCCCGGCACCACCCCGCTGGACTGGACCCGCCCCTCGGCGCGGAGCGCGGCGGCGGCATCTGGTTCCACGTCGACCACGGCGGCCCCACCCAGGGCTGCGTTGCCTCTCCGAGGCCCACATGAAGCAGCTCCTGCGCTCCTGGACCCGGACCGGCACCCGGTGGTGGTGATGGGCGACGCGGCGTCGCTAGCGCGGTAGCAGCCACCGGTCCACGTTGCACGGGCGGCCCTGTCCTCCCGGGCCGCCCGGTGCACCGCGCGCAGCAGGCGCTGCGGTGTCGTGCGGTGCTGCCAGAGCACCGCGCGTACGCCGTACTCGACCACCACCATCAGCTCCGCCTCGCGCAGCTCGCCCGCGATGAGTACCACCCGCTGCTCGCCGCCCCGCACCAGGTGGCGCAGTTCCCGGCCGGCGCGGGTGTCGAGCCGCTCGGCCAGCAGGACCGCCACCCCGTCGGGTGCCCCGCCGCCGAGCGGCAGCGGGTGGTCGATCAGCTCCACGCCGGGCCGGTCCCGCAGATGGCGCACGACCCCGGCCCGTACGAGCGGGTCGGGGCCGTGGACCGTCACGGTGACGCTTTCGTCCGCCACTGCTGTCCTCGTCTCCCTGTGTCCTCGGACTCCAGGGTGGACAGCGCGGCTAAACGATCGGTTGCCGACCGCTCAACGCGTCCGTTTCGGGGCGGGCCTCACGCCTGCTTGGGCTCCTCCAGGCGGGGAAGAGCACCGCGCCCTTGGTGACGGTCGCGCCCGCGGGCAGCGTGCCCCAGGTGCCCGCGTCCCCACGCGCTGCTCGGCCAGCGGGCCCAGGTGCGCCTCGGCGCCGAGCGACGCCCACAGCTCTCGCAGGTCTCGGGCATCACCGCGTTCAGCAGCACGGCCGTCGCGCGCAGCGCCTCGGCCGCCGTGTACAGGATCGTCGCCAGCCGCGCCTGGCCCTCGGGCGAGGCGTCCTGGCGACCTTCCACGGCTCCTGCTCGGTGAGGTAGCCGTTGACCTGCTTGATGAACTCGAAGACCGCCGCGATGCCGCCCGCGAAGTCCAGCTGCTCGCCGATCCGCTCGTCCGCCACCGTCACGGCCTTGGCCAGCCCGTCGGCCACCGCCTGCTCGGCCGGGCCGTGCGCGGTCGCCTCCGGCAGCGTGCCGCCGAAGTACTTGCCGACCATGGCCGCCACCCGCGAGGCGAGGTTGCCGAAGTCGTTCGCCAGCTCGCTGGTGTAGCGGGCGGAGAAGTCCTCCCAGGAGAACGAGCCGTCCTGCCCGAACTGGATGGCCCGCAGGAAGTACCAGCGGTACGCGTCCACGCCGAAGTGCGAGGTCAGGTCCTGCGGCTTGATGCCCGTCAGGTTCGACTTGCTCATCTTCTCGCCGCCGACCATCAGCCAGCCGTTCGCGAAGACCTTGCCCGGCAGCGGCAGCCCGTTCGCCATCAGCATCGCGGGCCAGATCACCGCGTGGAAACGGAGGATGTCCTTGCCGACCAGGTGCACGTCGGCCGGGAAGGTCTGCGCGAACTTCTCCTTGTCCGCGCCGTACCCCACGGCCGTGGCGTAGTTCAGCAGCGCGTCGATCCACACGTAGATCACGTGTTTGTCGTCCCACGGGATCTTGATGCCCCAGTCGAACGTCGACCGCGAGATCGACAGGTCCTGAAGGCCCTGCCGGACGAAGTTCACGACCTCGTTCCGCGCCGACTCCGGCTGCACGAAGTCCGGGTTCCGCTCGTAGAACTCCAGGAGCTTCGGACCGTATTCGGAGAGCTTGAAGAAGTAGTTCTCCTCCTTCAGCATCTCCACCGGCCGCTTGTGGATCGGGCACAGCTTCTGCCCGGCGAACTCGCCCTCGCCGTCGAGGAGTTCGCCCGGCGTCTTGTACTCCTCGCACCCACGCAGTACGGGCCCTCATAGCCGCCCTGGTAGATCTCGCCCTTGTCGTACAGGTCCTGCACGAATTCCTGGACGCGGGCGGTGTGCCGGGCCTGGGTGGTGCGCATGAAATCGTCGTTCGCGATGTCCAGATGCTCCCAGAGGGGCTTCCACGACTCCTCGACGAGCTTGTCGCACCACTCCTGCGGGGTAACCCGTTCGCCTCCGCGGTGCGCATGATCTTCTGACCGTGCTCGTCCGTGCCGGTGAGGTACCACACCTTCTCACCGCGCTGGCGGTGCCAGCGGGTGAGCACGTCGCCTGCGACGGTCGTATAGGCGTGGCCCAGGTGCGGAGCGTCGTTCACGTAATAGATGGGGTCGAGACGTAGTACGTGCTCGACCCCGCCTGCTCGGTTCCGTTGGCCGCCATAACCGAAATCCTAACGGCCCGCCAGTGGGGCGTTCGCCTCGATACGCGGAGTCGCGGAGGGCCCGGCCGCGGGTAGCGACCGGGCCCTCCACGACGTCCGTCAGCCCAGGATTCCGGCGGCCCGCGCCTCCTCCAGCCACGTGGCGAACGCGGGCAGCAGCCGCGCGTACAGCTCCGCGTCGGGCAGTTCACGCGGTTCGAGCCCCGCGTGGAAGAACCCGCGTTGTGCACGGCGCGCTTCTCCGGCACCGCGATGTCGTCCAGCTTCCGGAGGAAGTCGAAGCCCTTCGCCTCCGGCTCCCCGAACCCCACGAACTGCCAGAAGAGCGGCAGCCGCGCCGATTCGCACAGCGCCTTCTCGGCGGCGACCTTGCTGGTCGGGGCGCCGTCGGTCTGGAAGATCACGAAGGCGGGGGCGATGGCGCCGGACTTCTTGTAGTGCTCCACCACCGTCTCGACGGCCCGGTGGTAGTTCGTACGGCCCATGTGCCCCAGCGACGCGTGCAGCTCCTCGATCCGGCCCTCGTACGCGGCCGGGTCGAGGTCGGCCGTGCCGTCGATGTCGGTGGAGAAGAACACCACGGGGACGGTGGCGGCGGCGCCGTCCAGCCGTGCCGAGAGGCCGAGGGCCTGCTCGGCGAGGTGCTGGACGGTGCCGTCCTGTAGTAGCGGCGCATCGATCCGGAGCGGTCCAGAACCAGGTACACGACGGCCCGCTGCCCAGCCAGCGCCTGCGCCTCCAGCGCCCCGGCGGCGGCGGTGCTGTGCCCGGCCAGAGCGGCGGGGTCTCGGGGTCCCCGGGGTTTCGGGGTTTCTGGGGTTTCCGGGGTCGCCGTGGTTTCGGAGGTTTCGGAGGTCTTCGGTGCCTTGGGGGCGACCTCGGGGTGGGCTCCGGTTCGGGTTCGGGCTCCGGGGTGGGGGCGGGGCAGGCTCCGGTTCGGGTTCCGGTTCCGGCTCGGGTTCCGGTTCCGGGGTCGGCTCGGGTTCGGGTTCCGGCTGCGGCTGCGGCTGCGGCTCCGGCTTCGGTTCGGGTTCCGGGTCGGCTCCGGTGTGGGAGTGGGTTCCGGCTGCGGCGTCGGGTCTTCGGCCGCTGGGGTCTCCGGGTCTCCGGGGTGGCCGTGGTTTCCGGGGTCTCCAGGATCTCGTCCAGGGACTTGAGCGGTTCGCTCAGCACCGGATCGTGCGACTCGCCGTCGTTGTCGCGCGCGCTCTCGGCTTGGCCTCCGGCTCCGGGGCCTCCGTCCGGGCTTCGGTTTCGGGTTCGGCCTTGGGCTCGGTCTCGGCCTTGGTCTCGGCCTTGGTGTCGGCCTCGGGCTCAGTCTTGGTCTTGGTGTCGGTCTCGGTCTCGGTCTCGGTCTCGACCTTCGGCTCGGCGGCGGCCGTGGAGGTCTTCTCCTCCGGGGCGTGCGTGGCGGCCGACGATTCCGGCGCTTCGGAGGCGTCAGGCGTGGCCGGGGAGCGTCCGAAAATATTGCGCAGGAAGTCCCGTATGCCCATGGGAGTACCTCTTGTGTGTCGAGTGTGGTGCACGTGGACGTGGTGCCGAAAGGCTAGCGGGCCTTTCCGACGCCCTTGTTCGGCCACCGCGACCGCGCGTCGCGCGCGGCCCGCACCACGGGTACGCCCGTACGCGTGGGGAGTTCAGCGCGACAGTTCGCGCAGCCGCCCGGCCGCCGTCCGCAGCGACCGCCCCGGACGGTGCCCGACCACGGGTCGGCGGAGAGCCGTTCCCCGATCGTGGTGATCGTCCAGCGGTCCGGCGCGAGGTCCGGGTCGTCGAGTTCATCGGCCGCGACGGGGTGGCGACGGGGCGCCGGGGCGGGCGCGTACGGCGTACGGGGCCACCACCGTCTGCGCGTACGCGTTGCGCTGGATGTCCAGGTAGAGGCGCCCCGGCGGTTGGCCTTGCGCGGCTCGGTGGTGAGCCGGTCGGGGTGGCGCCCGGCGAGCAGGTCCGCCGCGTCGCGCGCGAAGGCCCGTACGGCGTCGAAGTCGGCGCCCCGGTCCAGCGGGACGATGACGTGCAGCCCGCGCGACCCGGTCGTCATCAGCCGGGTGGGCAGGCCGAGTTCGTCGAACAGCTCGATCAGCCGGTGCGCCGCCCACCGCACCTCGGCGAAGTCCTCCGCGCCCCGGCGGGTCGAGGTCGACGACGAGGCGGTCGGGGTGGTCCGGGCGGTCGGCCCGGGACAGCCAGCGGTGCGGCGTGACGCACGCCTGGTCGGCGAGGAAGACCAGGGTCGCGACGTCGTCGCAGACCACGTGGTCGACCGTGCCGCCCTCCTGGGCATGACGGCGCGGCGCACCCAGTCGGGGAAGGAGTCCGGCGCGTTCTTCTGCATCAGCGGCCTGCCGCCGATGCCGTCGGGTGGCGCTCCATCATCAGCGGGCGCCCGCGCAGTTGCGGCAGCATGCGCCGCGAGACGGCGCGGTAGTGCGCGACGAGATCCGCCTTGGTGAGGCCGTCCTCGGGGAACAGCACCTTCTCCGGCCTGCTGATCTCGATGGTGCGCCGCCCGGCCCGGATCTTTCGCGTCTCCGTCATAGCGTTCACGGGTAGCCGCGCGGCGCGGGACAAAACGTGCCGGGGCCCGCCGCGGCTACTCGTTGATGCCGGAGCCGTCCGCGTTGCACCAGACCTCGTCACCGGGCCCCTTCGACGTGGCCTTCTGCTTCAGCTCCCCGTCGACGGAGATCGCGCACGCCACCTTCGCGACGTCCTCGTACGCCCCGCGCCGCCCACGGTGAGGCTGAGGTTGTCGAGGTTCTTCACGGTGACGGTCAGGGTCCATTTGTTTCCGGTTCCGTTTTGGGGTGAGGACCTTTTCACGCTGTCCTCGAAACCCTGGGTACCGGGCTTGTCGTACTCGACGTCGAACGTCTGGGAGCCGGTCGCCTCGTAGGTCACCCGGTGTTCCGCCGCGCTGTCGTCGGAACAGCCGGTGGCGGTGGCGAGGAGTGCGGAGACCAGGACGATTCCGGTACGGCCTTGATGACGCGCATGGGGTTCGCGTTTCCTTCGGTCGGGGTGGGAAAAGGGGCGTCGAATCGTTCAGAGGTCGTCGGTGACGATCCCGTCGGCGTCGCAACTCGCGTACAGGGAATCGGAATCCCGCGCCACTTCCTGCCGTCCACCAGGATCCGGCAGGAGAAGTCCGCCTCGTTCTCGGTGTCGACGCTCGTCACGGTCAGCCGCAGACTGTCGACGTCCTCCGGGACGTCGACGGTCGCCGACCACGGCAGGGCCGTCTTCCGCGCCTCCACGGAGACGGTCTGCGCGGCGCTGTCCGGTGCGACCTTCTCGTAGGTGATGTCGGCCGGGAGCGGGCCGGTGACCTCGTAGACCGCCTCGCGCGTTCCGTCGTCCAGTTTCATCGGCGCGAGAAAGGTTTTCCGAGGCAACGGATTCTGCTTGATGTCATTCGCCGTGATGTCATTCGTCGCGGCTTCGCTTCCGGAACATCCGTGAGCAGCGCCGAGGTCGTGAGCAGAGCGGCCACGAGGGTCAGCGGTGTCGCGGCGGGGCACGCATTTACAGCAACATTCCTTGTTTGAGCGGGTGTTGGCGGGGCATCCTGGAGTCTGCCATCTCCGGGGACGGTAAATCCATCATTGTCCGAAATGATCCTCGGATGACTTGAGCTGGCCGATCGATCAGTTGTCGCCCGCTAAACTCTTGAGCCGGAGAAAAGAGAAGTCGGAAGAAGTCGGAAAGCGAGTGCGTTCATGGCCAGACCCGGATCGCCCGATCCGCAGGCGGCCGACGGGCGGAGCAGACTGCTGCGGGTCCGCTCGCGCTCATGGACACCACGATGGACCAGCTGCGCACGCTGATCGTGGTGCACGAGGCCGGTACGGCGCTGCGCGCGGCGCGTGTGCTCGGCCGCGAACAGTCCAGCGTGCAGAAGCAGTTGGACACCATGAACCGCAACTTCCGTGAGCTGTGCGGCGAACCGCTCGTCCTCAAGCAGGGCCGCGGCAAGGACGTGCTGTTCACCGGCACCGGCGAGGCCCTGGTGGCGCTGGCCCGCGAGACCCTCGGCGACTGGCTCGAAGGCATCCACGAGTCGCGCCGCCGCCTCGGCAAGACCCTGATGGTCGGCACCACGCGCTTCACGCTCGCCTATCTCGCGGGCGCCGGGGAGCGGGTGGCCGGACGTTCCGGGAGCGCGCGATCGAGCTGAAGGTCGGGCACGTACGCACCCGCGACGTGCTCGCCAAGCTGCGCGCCAAGGACGTCGACCTGGTCTGCGGCTCGGTGGTGATCCGGCCCGACGGAGACGGGGGCCGGGCGGAGACGGACCCGGGGCCGGGGCGTAGGCGGCGACCTGGCCGACATCGACGTCATGGAGTGGCGCCGCGGCGGGTGTCGCTGCTGACCAACCTGCCGCCGGAGGAACTGCCGGGGCCGACCGTGGGGAGCAGCGAACTGCGCACGCTGCCGCTGGTGGTCTCGGCGAGCGGGCTGATGGCGGGGTGCTGCACACGTGGTTCGGCGCCGACTACCGCGACAAGTTGCGCATCGCCGCCGAGATCGACACCGTCAACTACGGTTTCGAGCTGCTGCGTTCGGGGCTGCTGCGCGGATGCATGCTGGTCACCAAGGGGTCGCGGACGCCGCGGGTGGTTCGGAGGCCGCGGGTGGTTCGGACACCGTGGGCGGTTCAAGGGCCGTCGGCGGTGGCTGGACGCCGACACGTCGGCTTCGTACGAGCACGGGCGCGGGCTGCGCGCCGTCGACCTGGTCAACGACACCGGGCCGTGCCTGGAGGTGCTGCTCGGCGCCTTCACCCGGCGCGGCGAGCGCGCCTCGTACGAGCCGTCGCACCCGCTCAACCTGCTGTGGGACGCCCTCGCGCTGGAGAACGCGCGGTGGCGGCGCGAGCAGCGGTGGCCCACCTCCGGCCTCGAACCGGACCCCTTCGAACCGGCCCCTTCCCACGACCTCGGCGAGTTCTGAGCGCGCGGGCGCACGGCCCGGCCGTCGTCCGGCCATCCGTGGGTCCCCGTACGTCGCGTTCGGGTTGCCGTGGTGTCGCGCGGACGGGGAAGTCGTTTCGTATGGCGATGGATTCCATGGCGATGGGCACCGGCCCCGAGGCACCCGCGACGCGCGAACAGGTGACGCGTGAACAGGTGGCGCGCGAGCACGTCCTATGTCCTGATCCTCCGACCCTCTCCTCCGACCCCTCGGCGACGGACCGGAGCGTGCCCGGCGACCGGACCGTGCCCGGGAGCGGCGCGCGGCCAGGGCGCGGCGTGCGGCCGGGTGGCGGCGTGTGGCCGCCAGGCTGCCTCTGCGCACGCTGGCGTGCCTGGCCGTCTTCGGCGCGTTCGCGGTCTGGATGGCCCGGCACTGGCACGTCGTGGCCGAGGGCCTGGACAAGCTGCGCGCGGCGGACGGTTCCTGGCTGCTGCTCGCGGCCACGGCCACCGCGCTGACCTGGGTCGCCGCCGCCTGCGCCCGGCAGGGCGCGGTCGTGGAGCCGCTGCCCGCCGGACGGCTGGTGGCCACCCAGTTCGCGGCGGGTTCGGCGAACCACCTGCTGCCCACGGGCCTTGGCGCCGGGGCGGTCAACCTGCGCTTCATGACGGTGTGCGGCATCCCGGTGGCCAGGTCGTCGGCGGCGCTCGGGCTGTATCTGCTGGTGGAGGCCGTGGCGCGGGTCGGGCTGCTGCTCGTGCTGCTCGCCGCGTTCCCCGACGCGCTGCCGGTCGGCGAACTGCTGCGCAGGGACGCGGCGATGCCACTGCTGGCGGCCGTGGCCGTCGCCGTGGCGGGCGCGGCGACGGCGGCCCTGCTGTGCGTACGGCGGTTGCGCCGCGTGGTCACCGGCTTCCTCGGTACGGCGCTCGCCGAGGCCCGTTCGGTGCACGCCAGGCCCGCCCGGCTGCTGGCGCTGTGGGGCGGCGCGCTGGCCTTCCCGGCGCTCCAGGCCGCCGCGCTGGTGGCGGTCGGCCGCTCGCTGCACGTACCCGTCCCGGCGGCGCACCTGGCCGTCGCGTATCTGGCGGCCACCGTCGCCGCGGCCCTCGTCCCGACGCCGGGCGGCCTCGGCTCGGTCGACGCGGCGCTGGTGATCGCGCTGGTCGCGGCCGGGGCGCCGAGCGCAGAGGCGACCGCGGTGGTGATGGCGTTCCGGCTCAGCACGGTCTGGCTGCCGCTGCTGCCGGGGTGCTGACGCTGGGGCGCTGATCCGGTGGAAGGTGCTGTGACCCCGCCCCCGCCCCGTCCCTGCCCTTGCCCTCGCCCTTGCCCTCGCCCTTGCCCCCGTCCCTGCCCTCGCCCGGCCCTACGCGCCACCGCCGTACAGGTCCAGGTCCACCACGAGCGCCCGGTGGTCGGTGTGGGGCAGGTTGGTGAAGCGCGCGGCGCGCGGTCGCAGCGCGTCGCTGACCAGGACGTGGTCGATCTGCACGCCGAACACCGGTGTCGTCAGGCGCGGCCAGGACGGGTGCGGGCCGCGCCCGCCGCCCGCGCGCTGTCGCGCATCCCGGTGTCCAGCAGGGCGCGGAAGGCGGCGTGGTCCTGGGAGGCGTTGAAGTCCCCGGCGATGACCGTGGTGGCGTCGCCCGGGCCGCCGCGTACGCGCGCAGCCGCCCCAGCTCGCGGCGCCAGGTGCCGACGCCGCCCGGGGACGGCGGCATCGGGTGGGCGACCTGGAACCGTACCCGCTGCCCGGCGACGCGCGCCTCCGCCTCCGGCATCGCCAACTCGCCGGGTACGCCCGGCCGCTCGGTGAGCGGATGGCGGCTGAGGATCGCGGAGCCCTCGGAGGTTCGCCGGTGACGATGTCGCGGTACGGGTACGCGGCGCGCACCCGCGCGGAGTCCAGCGCCCGCGCGCACCTCCGGTCGCACTCCTGGACCGCCACCAGGTCGGGGCGTTCGCGGCGCAGCGCGGCCAGCAGCCCGTCCGTCGCGCCGCCGAACTCCAGGTTCGCCGTGAGCACCCGCAGCCGCGCCAGCGGCGGACCGTGCCGTTCCGGTGCGTGTGCGCCGACCCGCCGACCGTGCTGGCCGCGCTGTCGTAAGGGTGGACGAACCAGCCGGTGAGCGCGGCGGCCAGCAGCGCCCACACGCACCCGGCGGGCCACCGCGCCACCGCGCTGAGCAGCAGCCCGAGCACGGCGGGGACCAGCAGCCAGGGCAGGAAGGCGAGCAACTGCGGCACGGGGTGACGGCGTCGGTGTCCGCCGCGCGGCAGCCGACGACCACGCTGACGACGACGAGCGGCGGGACCGCGCACCAGGCGGCGACCCGCCGCCCCGGCCCCGCGGCAGGCGCGCGAACGCCCGCCGCGCCGACCCGCGCGCCCGACGCGGCGGCGGATCGCGGCAGCTGTCTCCACGCGGGGCCTCCCGGTCGGCGAACCCCATTGTTACCGGAACCGGCCACCGGCCACCGCGCGCCCGCCCACCGGCATTTCCCGACGGTCCCGGTCAGCCGGTTGTCGCGGCCAGCTCCGCCAACTCCGTTCCGGCCATCAGGAAGCCTCCGACGCCGAAGTCGGCGGTGCTGTCGTACGTGACGGGCTGGCTGGACTCCGGTCGGTCGCCGACGTTCTGGACGTAGCCAGGAAGCCGTCGGGGTGGACGGCGGTGGACACCATGCCGTTCCACGCGCGGGCGGCGACCGGGAGGTACGCGGCTCGGTCGACCAGACCGGCCCGGACCGCGTACGCCGTGCCGAAGGCGAAGAACGACGTGCCGCTCGTCTCCGGTCCCGGCAGGTGCCGGTCGTCGGCAGACTGACGTTCCAGAAGCCGTCGGCGCGCTGGCGCGGGCGCAGCGCGGCGAGCAGCCGGATCAGGGTGTCGCGGTACTCGGGTACGTGCCGGGCGCCCGCGGGCAGCACGCGCAGCGTCTTGGCGTGGGCCGCCGCGACCCAGCCGTTGCCGCGCGACCACAGCACCGGCCGCCCGTTCGGCGTGAGGATCCCGCCGGGCAGGAAGTTCTTGTCGCGGTACCAGAGGCCGCTGCCCGGGTCGAGGAGGCCGGGGCCGCCCTCCGCCCGCTTGGTGTGGGTGTACAGGGCGTGCGCCTTGTCCCAGAACGCGGTGTCGCCGCGGAGTTTGCCCAGCCGGACGAACGGCGGCATGGCCATGTGCAGCGCGTCGTCCCACCACCAGTCGTCGTGCTTGCCCGGCTGGTCGGTGATCATGTGGCGCAGGGACGCCTCGATCCCGGCGATCTTCGCGGGGTCGGGGTCGGGGTCGGCCTCGTACAGGTCCAGGTACGCCTGGCCCGCGGTGTGGTTGTCGGCGTGCCGGGTGGTGGTGCCGCCGTTGACGCCGTACGCGTGGCTCTCCGCCCAGCCGCGCGCGTACCGCAGGTAGCGGGCGTCGCCGGTGAGGCGCTGAAGGGCCATCAGCCCGCTGAAGAGGGTGGCGCGGGCCCACTCGTTGTCGCCGGGGTCGTCGTGCGCGCCGATCCACTGGTCGGCCACCCGGCGCAGTACGGCGACGATCGCGTCCCGCGGTGGAAGGGCGTCGGAGGGCGGGCCCGTGCCCGTGGTGGACGACGGGGCGTCGGCGGGTGGACTCGTGGTGGACAGGGCGGTGAGGGCGGGGCGGTGGCCGCCAGCGCGGCCCTCGCGTGAGCAACTCTCGTCTATCCATGTGAACGACCTCTCGGATGTCGCTCCGGGGTGCGGGTGTACGACATCGTGAAGGTCTAGACCTTGACGTGTCCATGGTGCGTCGTTAACTTCCGTGGCAGCACGAGGAGTTCATGGGGGATCCGGCGTTCATATATGAGAAGGACCTGATCGACAGGAGGGCACCCAGCCCATGCGCACCAGAGCCCTGTTCCTCGCCGTCGCCGCAGCGCTGGCCGCGCTGTTCGCCGGTGTGCTCACCGTCCCGGCCTCCGCCGTCAGGGCCGACGCGTCCGCCGCGGACGTGTCCGCCGCCGCCGCGTCCGGAGCCGCCGAGGACCGCGCGGCCGACGCGTCCGGCCCCGCCGGATCCCACCGGACCGACGCGCCCGAACTGGCCGCGGCCCCGCCGCGTTCACCCACCCCGGCGTCGGCAGCAGCGCCGCCAGCTCGACTTCGTGCGCGCCAAGGTCACCGCGGGTGCCCAGCCCTGGAAGGCCGCGTACGACCAGATGCTGGCCTCGAAGTACGCCTCGCTCGACCGGCAGCCCAAGCCCCGCGCGACCGTCGAGTGCGGCCCGTACTCCGACCCCAACCTCGGCTGCACGGACGAGCGCGAGGACGCCATCGCCGCGTACACCGACGCCCTGGCCTGGTACATCAACCGCGACGACCGGTACGCGAAGAAGGCCATCGAGCTGATGGACGCCTGGTCCGGCACGATCGAGGACCACACCAACAGCAACGCCCCGCTCCAGACCGGCTGGGCGGGCTCGTCCTGGCCCAAGGCCGCCGAGATCATCAAGCACGTCTACGGCGACTGGCCGAACTCCGGGCGCTTCGCGACCATGCTCCGCGACGTCTACCTGCCGAAGATCATCAACGGCTCCAACTCCAACGGGAACTGGGAGCTGACGATGATGCAGGCGGCCGTCGGCATCTCGGTCTTCCTCGACGACAAGAGCAGCTGGGACAAGGCCATCGCGCGCTTCCGCGACCGCGTGCCCGCCTACATCTACCTGAAGTCCGACGGCGACCTGCCCAAGACCGTGCCGGGCAGCGGTCTGGACACCCGCGACGAGATCATCAAGTACTGGCAGGGCCAGTCGACCTTCGTGGACGGGGTGACCCAGGAGACCTGCCGCGACTTCACCCACACCGGGTACGGCATCTCCTCGATCACCCAGGTCGCCGAGACCAGCCGCATCCAGGGTCAGGACCTGTGGCCCGAGGTCGCCGACCGGGTGCGGTTCGCGCTCGGCGTCCAGGCGAAGTACGAGGTGCAGGCCGAGCCGGTGCCGTCCTGGCTGTGCGGCGGCAGCGTCGAGCGGGGCCTCGGCCCGGTCACCGAGGTCGGCTACAACGCCCTGCACACCCGCATGGGCAACGCGATGACGAACACGCGGAAGCTCACCGAGCAGAACCGGCCCGCCGGGTCGAACAACCTGTTCGTCGCCTGGGAGACGCTGACCCACGCGGAGAACACGGCCTGAACCCCTGAGGGAGACCGGGGCCACCATCCGTACGGGACGGCGGGAGCGGCACCTCCCGCCGTCCCGCGCATGACGGGCACCGGAACCGGGGAGTCCATCAGCTGAGCCGCCGCTCCACCGCGCCGGACGCGGTACTACGATGTGCCGCCGGTCGATGGAAGGAACCTGTATGGACACCGCAGACCGCAACCTGGACTGGCTGCTGGAGAGCCTGCTGGAACGCACCCGGGGCCCGTCACGGGCTGGTCTTCTCCCAGGACGGTCTGAAGCTCTGCCTGTCCTCCGCCCTCTCGCCCGACCAGGCCGACCATCTCGCGGCCATCGCCTCGGGCATCCAGTCGCTGTCGCGCGGCGCGTCCCTCCAGTTCGGGGACGGCACCGGAGGCGTACGGCAGTCGATGATGGAGTTCCACGGCGGGATCCTGTTCATCGTCGACGCGGGCGAGGG
Organism: Streptomyces sp. M19; assembly: GCA_038070365.1. GTDB lineage: Bacteria > Actinomycetota > Actinomycetes > Streptomycetales > Streptomycetaceae > Streptomyces. The sequence goes on from JAMYWE010000001.1 coordinate 4,494,156, forward strand.
CGCCCACCTGGCGGTGGTGACCGACGAGGACGCCGACGTCGGCATCGTCGGCCACAACCTCTTCGAGATGGTCGAGCAGATCGGCGCCCACCTGCGCGCCGCCCCCGCGCCGGCCGCTCCGTCCCCGTGGCCCGGGACGGCCAGCGGCGCTGAGCGCTCGCGGAGGCGGCGGTTTGGGAGCTTTCGCCCCGGATGTCGGCCCCGGATGCCGGTCCCGGCGGGTGTGCCACGCTGATCGGTGATGCTGCTCGCCGAGGTCGCGCGTACGTCCCGGAGGTCGGCGCCACCGCCGCCCGCTCGGAGAAGACCGCCGCCCTCGCCCGGCTGTTCCGGGACACCGCGCCCGAGGAGGCGCCGGTGGTCATCACCCATCTCGCGGGGCGGCTGCCGCAGCGGCGTACCGGAGTCGGCTGGAGCGCGCTGCGCGAGCGGCACGCCCGCGCCCGCGCCCCGGCTGACCGTCCTCGACGTGCACCGGGCGCTGGACCGGATCGCCGCCGTGTCGGGTCCGGCGCCGCCGCCGAGCGGCGGCGGCTGCTCGCGGAGCTGATGGGCGCGGCCACCGAGGAGGAGCAGGACTTCCTGCGGCGGCTGATCGGCGGCGAGTTGCGGCAGGGCGCCCTCGACGCGCTCGCCGTGGAGGGCTCGCGCTGGCGGTCGGCGCCCGCCCGCCGACGTACGGCGCGCGGTGATGCTCGGCGGCTCGCTCGGCGCCGTGGCCGAGGCGCTGCTGGCCCGCGGCCCGGCCGCGCTCGCCGACTTCCGGCTCCGGCTCGGGCGGCCCGTCCTGCCGATGCTCGCGCAGAGCGCGAAGGACCTGGACGAGGCCCTGGACCGGCTCGGCCCGTGCGTGGTGGAGGAGAAGCTCGACGGGATCCGGGTGCAGGTGCACCGCGACGGCGCGGACGTACGGGTCTACACCCGCACCCTCGACGAGATCACCGACCGGCTGCCCGAGGTCACCGCGGCGGCCCGCGAACTGGCCGCCGAACAGGCCGTGCTCGACGGCGAGGTGATCGCGCTGGACGAGGCCGGGCGGCCCCGCCCGTTCCAGGAGGTCTCCTCGCGAGTCGGCTCCCGGCTCGACGTGGCCGCGCGCGGCGGCGCTGCCGGTGGCGCCCGTCTTCTTCGACCTGCTCGCCGTCGACGGCCGCGACCTGCTGGAGGCGGCCACCGGTGAACGCCAGGCCGAACTGGCGCGGATCGCGCCCGAACCCCGGCGCGTACGGCGGCTGGTGATCGTCGACCCGGAGGCGGAGGGCCCGCGCGCCGCGGCCCGCGACTTCGCCGCCGAGGTGCTGGCGCGCGGCCACGAGGGCGTGGTGGTCAAGGCGCTGGACGCGCCGTACAGCGCGGGCGGCGCGGCGCGTCCTGGCTCAAGATCAAGCCCGTGCACACCCTCGACCTGGTGGTGCTGGCCGCCGAGTGGGGCAGTGGCCGCCGCACCGGCAAGCTGTCCAACCTGCACCTCGGTGCCCGGGACGAGGACGGCGGGTTCGTCATGCTCGGCAAGACGTTCAAGGGGCTGACGGACGCGACGCTGGCCTGGCAGACCGAGGCGCTGGGGCGGATCGCGGTCGAGGACGACGGCCGGGTGGTGCGGGTGCGGCCCGAACTCGTGGTGGAGATCGCCTTCGACGGCCTCCAGCGCTCCTCCCGCTACCCGGCGGGCGTGACCCTGCGCTTCGCGCGCGTGGTGCCTACCGCGAGGACAAGCGGGCGGAGGAGGCGGACACCGTCGCGACGGTGCTCGCGCTGGGCGGCTGACGCGGGCCCGTCGCCGTGCCCGGTTCACACCGCCGTGTCCGGGGCACGCGTACCGCCGTGCCTGGGGTGCGCGTACCGCCGTGCCGGGGCGCGCTTACTGCCGTGACCGGGGCGCGTACCGCCGTGTCCGGGGCACGCGTACCGCCGTGTCCGGGCGCGCGTACTGCCGTGTCCGGGGCGCGCGTACTGCCGTGTCCGAGGCGCGCGTACTGCCGTGTCCGAGGCGCGCGTACCGTCGGTAACACGCGTAGAACTCAGCTTTCGTGGGCCTGTTTCGCCAGGCGGTAGGCGGCGAGGTCGCGCACCGAGATCAGCGGCATCAGCCTGCGCGCCGCCAGTTGGCTCAGGTGGCCGTAGCACGCGGTGTTCCAGTCGGGGCCGACGATCTCGCACAGCGCGGTCACGCCCGACAGGCCCGCCAGCAGCGACAGGTCGACGGCCGCCTCCGTGTGCCCGTCCCGCTCCAGCACCCGCCGGGACCGCCCGTACCGGGAAGACGTGGCCGGGCGGCCCAGGTGCTCGGGCGCGGTGATCGGGTCGGCGAGCGCGCGGATGGTGCGCGAGCGCTCCCGCGCCGAGATGCCGGTGGCGCAGCCCTCGATCAGGTCGACCGAGACGGTGAAGGCGGTGTCGTGCAGGCCCGTGTTCTCGGCCACCATCCGTGGCAGCCGCAGCTCGTCGGCGCGCTGCTCGGGCATGGCCACCCGCACCAACCCGAGGTGTGGTCCAGCAGTTGCTGGAGCGCGCCCTCGTGGGTGTGCTCGGCGGCGAGCAGCAGATCACCCTTCTGCGCGGTGGGCTCCCCGGCGTCCACGGGCTCGTCGTCGTGGACGATGACGAAGCCGCCCTCGGCGAACACGTCGACGGCCTGCTCCACCGCGAGCAGCCGTTCGGTGGTGACCGGCTGCGCGGTCGGCGACTCTGTGATCGACATGGCCCCGTCCTCCTGCGGCCCTTCCCTACGGGTGTACGGGTCTACGGGACGCGGACGGTCACCGCCAGTTCGTACTCTCTCCGACCCCGGAGCACGCGAAACTCTGCGCACATCTTGGCACAGCCCTCCGTGATTGACGAAGTGTCAAGGATCACAACTTGGTCACCTGATGGTTCGTCAAAACACGTCCCGAACAGGGGATTTATCCTGGCTGACGGGCCTGCCAGCTCGGGACGCTCGGGCCTCAGACGACCCCGAGCCGCCCCAGGAGCGCCCGCTTGTCCGGCTTCCCCGCAGGCCCGAGCGGCACCTCCGGCACGATCGTGATCGTCGCCGGGACGCTCGCGTCGCCGAGCTGGGCGGCGACCAGCGCGCGCAGTTCGGCGAGGTCGGGCGCGTGGCCCTCCTCGGCCGGTACGACGAAGGCGTGCACCGCCTCGCCGGTCCGCTCGTCGGGCGCCCCACCACGTACGCCTGGTCGACGTCGGGGTGGTCGGCGAGCGCCCGCTCGATGGGCCCGGCGTAGTGGATGATCGCGTTGACGATGATGATGTCGCGGGCCCGGCCGGTGAGCCGCAGGAACCCTCCTCGTCGAGGTGCCCCAGGTCGCGGGTGCGCTGCCAGCCGTCGCGCCGCACCTCGGCGGTGCGCTCTCGTCACGCCAGTAGCCCGTCGCCGCGCCGTCCGTACGCGCCCATATCTCGCCGACCGTCCCCGTCGGCACCGGCAGCCCCGCTCGTCGCGCACGCTCAACTCGACGCCGACCCAGGCGCGGCCCACCGAGTCGAGCGCCTCCTTGGGGCGTTCGGTCAGCTCCTCGGGGTGAGCAGGGCGAGCATGCCGGTCTCCGTCTGCCCGTACCCGTGGTGCATCGCCGGGCCGAACCGCTCCACCGCCTCGGCGAGCCGGTGCGGGGCGACGGGGAGCCCGCGACCATCAGCATGCGCAGGCCGCGCAGGTTGGTGCCCTGTGCTCCCTCCGCGTCCTCCGCGCGCAGTGTGTCGAGGAGGTGGTGGAGCCGGGGACGGTCAGCAGGCAGGCGCTGATCCGGTGGCGCGCGAGGACCTGCGGGAACTCCAGCGGCGGCTCGGGGATGACGGCGGTGCCGCCGCCGAGCAGGCAGAGCCCGAGATGCTCGAAGATCACCGCGCTGGTGAGGGTGCCGAAGAGGAGGTAGCGCCCGTACCGGGCCGCGAGCCGCCGCGTGCGCCGGTCCAGCGCGCGGGCTGCCAGGCCCACGAGGCGCTGAGCGCGCGGTAGCTGAGCGACACGCCCTTGGGGCGGCCGGTGCTGCCGCTGGTCAGGGTGATCACGGCGATGTCGTCGGGCCGCCCGCGCGGGACGAGTTCGTCGTCGGGTACGGGCGCCGCCGTCAGCAGGTCCGTCTCCACGCGCAGTACGGGCAGGCCGCCCGCCGCGTCCAGGATCTCGGGCCGCGCCCGGACTCGTCGACGACCAGGACATCGATGTCGTCGCTGAGCACGTACTCCAGGTGGCCGGGCGACATCCCCGGCCGCAGCCCGTCACCCGGCAGCCCAGCAGGTACGCGGCGATGAGCGCGGCGAAACCCGCCGGACTGACGTCGGTGGTCATCGCCACCGACCGCCCCGGCCGAGCCCCGCGCCGCGCAGCCCGCCACGCACCGGGCGATCAACTCCAGCGCCTCGCCGCGCGCCACGGGCCGCGAGCGGAACTCGAAGGCGGGGTGTCCGGTTCGAGCCGGAGGGCGTCGATCACGGACTGGGGAAGGGCGCCTCGGCGGCCGTGTCCTGCTGCGGATGCGCCGTGTCCTGCGGGTGCGCCGTGTCCTGCTGAAGATGCGCCGCGTCCTGCTGCGGAGAACCGGTCAACTCACCCATGTCGGCTGCCCTTTCCGGCGATATGGCGATACGGCGAAGCGGAGGCGGATGCGGTGGCGGTGCGGATGCGGTGGCGGTGCGGATGCGGGGGTGGTGCGGAGGCGGATGCGGGGTGGTGTGGATGTGGGGTAGCGGAGGCGGAGCGGTGGAGAAGGATTCGGACAATAGCGCGGGCGGGCGGCGGAGACCATGCCCCACCGCCCGCCCGCTCGCTGATCGCGTACCACCGTGCGGTCGCCTCGCGTTCAGTCCGAGGCGCCGCCGAGCCACGCTAGGCCGTCGAGGACGAACCGGTTCTGGTCCTCGCTCTCGAAGCTCGACGACAGCGGGGTGTTGGTGTCGTAGTCCATCGCGTTGTGGCCGAAGTTCGCGTAGAGCATCCGGTACTGGGTGTTGGTCCACAGGATCGGGTAGTCGCCCTCGTACCAGGTCTGGTCCGGGTCGGTGCCCAGCGGGAAGCTCGACGGGTCGACGGACGCCAGGACCTTGATGTCGGGGTTGTCGCGCAGGTCGTTGTTCCAGCTGTACCACTCGCTGACGGACGAGGTGAACGTCTCGGGCAGCCCCGAGTCGACGGGTGCGTACGGTCGTCGACCTTGAGCGTCGCGGTCGTCGGGCCCCAGGTGTTCGACTTGAAGGTGCCCGAGCCCAGGAAGGTGTCGTGGAACCACGGCCAGTCCTGCGCGTTGTCGGTGAACGCCGAGACGTGGAAGCCGAAGTAGCCGCCTCCGCCCTCGACATACCGCTGGAAGGCGGCGCGCTCCGCCTCACCCTGCGGGGCGTCGTCCAGGAACATCACCACCTGGTACTGGGCGAGGTTGTCGTCGTTCATCTGCGACCAGTCGTTGGTGGAGGTGTACGAGAAGCCGTTCTCCTCGGCGGCCCCGGGAACCACTCGTTGGCCTCCTCCACGAAGCTGATGTGCGCCGCGTCGTACGTGCCGTTGTAGAAGGCCAGCACCTTGAACGACGGCTCCGCTGCCTGCGCGCCGCCGCCGTCGCTGTACGCGGGGTCGCGCCGAGGCACAGGGCCAGCGTGAACAGGGCGAACCACTGGATAAGTCCGCGTATGCGCCGCTTTCCGGCTCTCGCGATCACGGGGTTCCTTCCGGTCGTGGGGACGCGCGCCCGGTCGGGACCGGGCGCGGCCACGCGCGTGGGGGCGCGGTGTGGCGGGTGACGGGTGAGGGGCAAGCGTGGCGACGGCCACGGCCGGTGCGGTCACGGCGGCGGGTCGCGGGTCCTCGGGGCTCAGCATTACCGGGGTGATCGCCAGCCAAACGCGGTGCGCTGGTCCGTGGGTGCGCTTGCCCAGTGCAGGGTCGGTGCCTCCCCAGCTACCTCCCCAGACTCCGTCCGGGGACCCCAGGAGGTGCCCCCACTGCGGGGACACCCCGAACCGTCCCTCCTGTCGTCCGCGCGGCGTGCGGTCCTCGGGGTGCGTCTTCAGACGCTGTGGTGGTGCGGGAGTCCAGCCAGACGCGTTCGCCGTCGCGGTCCACGGTCAGTCCGAAGCGGTCGAAGCCGGGGCGGCCTTGGCGTTCCCACCAGCGGTGGGCGGCTTCCGTCTCGTCCCAGAGGCGGCGCGGACCCCTTGCCAGACACGGGCGGTGGCCCCGTCGCGGAACTGGACGCAGGCCCACGAGCGGTCGGTGAGCCCGTAGAACCACACGGGACGCGCCCCGTCGCGTTTGTCGGCGACGACGTGGAAGCAGTCCGGGACACGGATCCCCAGCGCGAAGCGGTGCGGGCTGAACTGCCCGCTCACGAAACGGTCTTCGGTGAGCGTGGTGGACGACTCCTCGCCGTCGGCCACGCTGCCCGTGACGTACGCGGAGTGCGCCACGGGCTGTCGGCGCTGGGCCCGGAGCTTCATGAACTCCACCGGGCCCGTGAACGTCCCGGACGCGCTGTGGCCGTCCTCGGAGACGACCAGCCGGGCGACGGCGTCTCCATTGCCGTAGTGGGTGCCCCAGGGAGCCACGATCACCCCTCGGGGTCTGCTCTGTCGTACCCAGGCGAACGGAATCGACCGGAGGCCGCACGTGGCGATGATCCGGTCGTACGGCGCCGCCTCCGCGCAGCCCTTAAGGCCGTCACCGTGGACGACGCGGACGGGCGCGCCGAAGGACTCAAGCGCCGCCCGCGCGGTCGCGGCCACGGACTGGTCGACTTCGACCGTGACGACGTTCTCCGCACCGAGGCGATGCGCCAGCAGCGCGGCGTTCCAGCCGGTGCCGGTGCCGATCTCCAACGTCCGGTGTCCGGGCCGTACGTTCAGGTCCCGGAGCATGGAGAACACCACGCTGGGCATGGACGCGGAACTGGTGGACACCTCCCCGGCTCCCTGGCCGCGTGCCGTCCGTCGTCCCACTGCGTGACGATGGGAGCGTCGGAGTCGGCGTACTCCTGCCAGGCTTGCGCGTCCTCCGTCTTGTCCACGGCCACGCTCCGGGCGGCGCTCATGTCGAACGGCCACATGAGATCCGGCAGGAACGCGGAGCGGGTACGGCGTGGAACGCGGGCGCCCAGTCCGAGGTGAGGAAACCAGCCGCCATCAGGGCGCGGCCCAACTCCGGACGGCTGGAGTCGCTGATCACGAGGTGACGACCTCTCGCTTCTGCGGTGGATTGGGAACGCCGGGGCCGCCATCGGGCGACCGGGTCACGGGCTGGGAGGCTGGTGCGGAATGGGCGGTGTCGTTCGGGCGGAGGGGTACGACGCGGGGGCGGTGGGCGTGGGTGGATATGAGGGTGTCGCCGACGCGGATGCCGAGGACGGTGACGGTCAGGTACCGCAGGTGGGAGATGGTTACAGCCGCCTGCCGCGGCTTTCCGCGACGAGGAGGGCGGAGGCCAGGGATTCGGCCAGGCGCCCGGCCACGCCGCGTAGTTCGGGCTCGGGGTGCGGTGGTTGGCGAGAGTGGTGCGGGCGCGGGACAGCACCTCGGCGCCGTCGGCCAGCAGCGTGGATTCCATGAGGTCGGCGCGTTGCCACATGTGGCCGCCTTCGCTGCCGGGTTGGAGGTAGCACGGCTGCCCGTAGTCGTTGGTCCAGGGCAGCAGGCGGGCGTCGTCGGGGTGGAACAGCTCGTCCATAGGGGCCTTTCGTGGGGCTACGTGCGGGAGGTACGGGGCCGCCCCAGCCACGGAACGTGGCGCCGGAGGCCGTCACCGTGCGGTGTGCCCACCCGTAGGAGCGTCCGGCTTCGGCGGCGATACGGCGTACGGGGCGCCTTGGTCGTAGCGTTCGCGGACGATCGCGCGCACGGCGGGCATCAGGGCGGCCGGGATGCGGGCGCTGTCGGCGTAGTGGATCCGCAGGTCGGTGAGGGTGCGGATGATCGGTAACTCGCTCATGGTCTTCCTCGGGCCAGGGGAGCCCCGCCCGCCGGGGTCAGGATCCGTGACGTCCCTTGGTGGACACGGATACGGGCGGGGCCGACTGTGGGTGAACTAGCGGCGGTGACGGTCCCGTTCGTCCTCATCGGCCCGCAGGAGCACGACGCTCCAGGCGAGGGCGCCGAGGAGTACGGCCGCGAGGGCGAAGGCGATCACGTGGTCTCCCGCGCGGCTTCGCCAGGCACGTGGACGCTCAACGGCCCGTTCCGCTACGCCCTAAGGAACGGTCGTTGGCCAACTGCACTTTGAGGCGCAACACGTCGTCCGGGAGATGACCTTGATCTTGTTGGGATCGGCCTCCACTCCCGCCCGCCGCCGAGCGGGCGCAGGAAGACGCGGCCACTGCCGGGGTCCATGACTTCACCGACGCGGTCCAAGGTCGTGTCCTTGACGACGTCACCGGCCGCCATCGGGGGCGTGCCCTCCGGTCGTTGGGCTTTGCCCAGGACGTCTGTTCGGGATGTACTGTTCTTCATTGCTGACGCTCCTTTCCAGCGCTGGCCATTCCCCGAACGTTCACGCGTTGCGGGGTCCTCCGTTGCGCCTGCCTACTCAACCGATCTGGCGCACACGTCGGGTAGTTGACCAGCGTTGATTACGATGGCGGTCAACAGTCAACAGGAGTTGCGCCATGATCGACTTCGGGTCTGAGGTACGGAAGGCACTCAAGGCACAGGAAAAGAGCCTGAGAGGTGCAGCCAAGGAACTCCATTACGACGTTGCCTATCTGAGCCGGGTGCTCAACGGGAAACAGGCGCCGTCTTCCGAGTTGACGCAAGCTCTCAACGAATACCTCGGGCTATCGCTGGAGGTAGCAGACAGTGGCTCTCATGGCGATGAGATGGACGCGTGGGAGTTGGCTCGACGCGTACAGGCAAGTGATGTGGGAAACGCCACCCTTGATCGTCTGGATCGTGCCTTTGATGACCTGGCCATGGCCTATCCCAAAGCCAAGCCGGAAGACCTGCTGAGGCAGGTGCGCAAGCACTGTGCCTATGTCGGAAAGTTGCTCGACGGCCGAAAAACCCTGTCCGAGCATCGTCGGTTGCTGGTCATCGGGGGTGGCTGTCCCTGCTGGGAGCCACGGTCCATATCGACCTCATGCAAGACGATGCCGCTACGGCTCGACTTGAGACAGCCGCAACACTCGCCAGGAAGCCGGGCACCGTGAGATTGAGGCGTGGTGCTACGAGACAGAGGCGTGGCGAGTCCTCACCGATGGGGATTACGTCCAAGCCGTTGACCTCTCCCGAGTCGCGCAGGAGGTAGCCCCGCCGACGGCTCCGCGATCATTCAGGCGACAGCGCAAGAGGGGCGAGCAAGTGCACGGCTGGGCAACGGCAGAGAGACTTACTCAGCCATTGAACGGGTACAGAATCTCTCTGCCGCCATCGGCGCCCCGATAGGCCGGAGCACCATTATCGCTATGACCCAGGGAAGGCTCTTTCCTATACAGCTACGACACTCGCATGGCTCGGGGATTCAGCGGCAGAGCCCTACGCCAGAGAAGTAATCAAGAGGCTGAGTCCGAGCGACGACGTAAGTCAGTGGCCGCGGCGTGTGGCCTCCGCGAATATCGATCTGGCTTTGGTTCTTCTCAAGGACGACCGACTGGACGAAGCATGCGATTCGGCGCAGAAGGCCATTCTGTCCGGGAGGGTGGTTCCCTCAAATCACTGGCGCGCGCTGGAGGTCGTCAAGGCCGTTGAGTCCCGGCAGCTCCCGAAAGCGCAGATTTGCGGGAGGCGTACCAGGTCCTCAAAGCGATAGGGAAGGGCAAGGGGTAGCCCAGCAAGTTCACTCTTGGCTGCGCACTGCCATCGACGCTGCTCCCCAACATCGGTACCGGACTTCTCGCGGGAGCTATGTCCGCGGAACAGACAGGCTCGCGTTCAGCCGCTCTGCCACAGTGCGGATGACGAATTCCTGCCACTCCTGACTCTGCGGGTTGAGATACTTTGGATCGCCGTGCACGGCGAAACCGTGCTGGGATCCTTCGATCTCGATGAGTTCACACGGAACCCGGAAGTTCCGCGCCGCGGACCGCGACGACTCAACGGGAACAAAGTGTCCTGGGTGCCATGCACGATAAGCGTCGGAGCTTTCACCTCGCCCAGCACCTCGTACGGATGCAGCCAGAACACCTCGTTGAGCAGCGGCCGTCCATGCCGCAGTGTCGGTGTGAACTGGATGAATCCTTGTTCGGTGAGTTGCTGTGCCGCGTCCTCGCTGATGGAATCATCCAGCCAGTAGGAACGTGAATCGATGGTGCGCCTCTTGTAGTCCAACTGGGGTTGAACAGCACCAGTTGCGAAAGTTCCTCTGGACGCTTTGCCGCGTAGTACGCGCAGATGCCACCTCGAAGCTGGCGCCGAGCAGTGTGATCTCTTGAGCAGTCGTGGCGTTGCGTAGGTGGGTGATGGCCACGCGAATGTCGTTGAGGATTGTGGTGAGGGTCAGCTCTTCTTGCCGACCTTCGCTTTCGCCGTGGCCTCGCATGTCGAAGCGGAGAGATGCCACCCGCTTTCGGCCAGCCCAGTGGCCAACCGCGTGAAGAACCCGCCCTCCTCGCGGGTGACGCCGCCGCCGTGCACAAGTACGACACCGCGCGAGGCGGGTTTGTCAGGGCTCACGAGGGTGGCGGCGAGGTGCAGACCATCAAGCGTACGAAGTGTCACGCTGCCAGACGTAGGCATGGCGCGAGAGTAGCGCTGGGGAGCCGAACTTCGGCACCGCACAACTTCGGCCAGGACCACACCGGCACCTCCGGCCACGGGCTCGGGCTGTCTATCACCCGAGCACACGGCCCCGCCCGCACGCCGGGGCGTATCGAGGTCGCCACGCCCGACGGGCGGTGGCCGCCGGACGGTGTGAGGGACGTGCCGGGGTGCCCCAGCAGTGGGGGCACCTCCTGGGAGTCCCCGGACGGAGTCTGGGGAGGTAGCTGGGGAGGCCCCGACCCCGCACCCGCCGGGGCGCACCCCGTTTCCGGGAAACCCTCGCGCGGGACAGACACTCACCCGCAGGCAGTTTCGTGACGCTCATCCACGACGCCCAGGAACTCCGCGATCGGCCGGAGTCCCGGTGGCCGGGCCGGGCCGTTCCACAGGTCGGTCACGATGGCCACGGCCAGGGTGTGGTGCTTCATCCACGCCGGAGCGTGCCGCTTGAGGACTCCAGCGCCTTGACGGCGCCCGCCGCGTTGCCCAGGTCGGTGTGGGCACGCGCTACGTCGAGGAGCAGCCAGGTGCGCCACGAGGGCGGGGTGTCACTCGACAGCCGCATGCCCCGCGCCAGGCTCAGGGCCTCCTCCGGGCGGCTGTGCTGGACTGCCAGCCGCACGCGCTCGATGCGGACGGAGGACCGGTTGAAGACGCTGAGCAGCTTCCCGTTCGCCGGAGTGGGCATCTTCGCGGGCGACCGGCCGCGTCCTCGGCGGTCGTCATCATCTCGTTCGCCCGCTCGTAGTCCCCGCCGCGGGCGTGGCTCGTCGCCGCGGACATCAGGAGCCCGCCCCACACGCGCATGCCCTCCGGTGTCGCGCCGTGCTCGTGCTCCACCCGGTCGGCCGCGTACACGGCGACGTGTTTCGCGTCGTCCAGCCGCGCCTGACGCTGGTAGGCCCACGCCACGGAGTTGGAGAGCATCGGCGCCAGCAAAGGGTCGGACGACGCGTTCGCGGCGTCGACCGCGCGCTCCAGCGCCGACAGCGCGAGGTCGGTCTTCCCCATACGGATCGCGAAGTGCCCGCCCAGCTGGAGCGCCTTGCCCAGCGCTGCCTGCCCGGCCGCCCGCTCGTCGGCCGTCCCGACCGACGCGAGGAACCGGGCGGAGTCGATCAGAGCTGGCAAGTCGTTCAGCAGCTCGTCGAACTCGGCAGCGTGGTACAGCGTCCACGCGTCCGCGAGGTCCGTCCGTACCTTCGCCAGGGTGAGGTCAATGGCGCCCTCCGGCGCGGGTGGGGGCAGGAACAGCGGCGGCGTGATCGCCCGCCTGACCGCGACGAGCCGGGGCGAGTCCGAGTCGCCCGTCGACGGCGCGCCCGGCGGGTCACCCAGCAGGCTCGTCAGTTCGACGCCCAGTCCTGCGGCCAGCGCGTGCAGCGTGGGTAGTTGGGCAGAGCTGTCCGGTTTCTGCTCAAGCCGCCGGATGGTCTCCACGGACACGTCGGACCGTTCGGCCAGTGCTTCTTGCGTCAACCCGGCCATGCGCCGGAGACGTCGCACGCGTTTCCCCAGAAACTCCGCAGGCATGGCTCCAACGTACCCCGAACAGCGGGACCTCCTGAGACGGTGCGGGACTTCGACGACCGGCTGTATGACGTCCACCTGTAGCCATCAGTGGGAGGAGTGACCATGCGGCTGGGCATCACAGGCCACCGTGGACTGTCCGCGAGGACCGAAGCTCTGGTGCGGGCCGCCCTCCATGAGGACGTGCGGCGACAGGATTCGGCGAGACTCGTCGGGGTGTCCTGCATCGCCGACGGACCGGACTCGTGGTTCGCGGAGTCCGTCCTGCGCGCCGGGGACGTATCGAGGTCGTCGTCCCGGCGGACGAGTACCGGCAGGGCCTACCCGCAGAGCACCACGCCACGTACGACGCGCTCCTGCACCGGGCCGGTGAAACGCACAGCACGGGCCTGCGGGAGTCGAACGAGCAGGCCCACATGGCGGGCAGCGAGATCCTGGTCGGGATCATCGATGAACTCGTCGCCGTGTGGGACGGCCTTCCCGCCCGCGGGTTCGGCGGTACGGCCGACGTCGTGGCGTACGCGAAGAGGACGGGTGTCCCGGTACGCGTGCTGTGGCCCGCAGGGGCGTCCAGAGACTGACCGCCCGACGGGCGGTGGCCGCCGGACGGTGTGAGGGACGTGCCGGGGTGCCCCGTAGTGGGGGCACCTCCTGGGGTCCCCGGACGGAGTCTGGGGAGGTAGCTGGGGAGGCCCGCCCCGCATCCGCCGGTGGCGCACCCGTTTCCGGGAAACCTCGCGCGGGACAGACGTTCACCCGCAGGCGGTTTCGTGACGCTCATCCACACCGGAGCAGCCACGTGCGCCACGAGGGCGGCGGCCAGTGGCCGGCTGGCCGCCGCCTGCGGGCGCTGTTACTTGTTCGCCTTGTGGCCGGGGATGTGCGGGGTGCCGGAGGGCAGCTCAATGCTGTCGCTGGGGTCCGTCACCTGGTGGCCGGGGATGTGCGGGGTACCGGCCGGGACCTCGATGGTGTCGCTGGGGTCGAGGTCCGTCACCGGGTGGCCGGGGCGTGCGGGGTACCGGCCGGGACTTCGATGGTGTGGCTGTAGTCGTTGGTCTTGCCGTGGTCGGTGGCGGCGTTGGCGGAGCCGACCGCGGCGAGGAGCCGAACAGGACGGCGGCGGCGGTGATGGCGATGCGCTTGGCGAGGTTCATCGGAGTTCCTTCTGTCGTCGGGTGTTGCGCTGACAGAAAGGACCGTAGGCAGGGTGCGTGTTTCGTTTCTCTAACGTGTCGTCGCGCGCTGCCGGATCGGTGACGCCACACCCGACGGGCGGTAGCCGCTGTACGACGTGAGGGACGTGCCGGGTGCCCCGCAGAGCGGCGAACTCGACTGCCTGCACACAAAAGCGACGTGTCACGTTCGCCGACCGAGGAGGTACCCGGTGGCGGCCCGCCCCGCACTCGCCGTCGGCGACCCGTTTCCGGGAACCTCCGCGTCGGGCCAGGGCCTACTCGGGCCGCAAGGCGGCGGTCCGCGTCGCGTGCGTCGGGCCGTCCGGGACGTCAGTCGGGCGGCCTGAGGCGAACTCCTTGCGGAGGACCGGCAGTACCTCCTCGCCGAGCAGGTCGAGCTGCTCCAGCACGGTCTTCAGCGGCAGCCCGCGTGGTCCATCAGGAACAGCTGGCGCTGGTAGTCGCCGAAGGACTCGCGGAAGGTGAGGGTCTTGTCGATGACCTCCTGCGGGCTGCCCACCGTCAGTGGCGTCTGCTCGGTGAACTCCTCAAGGGACGGCCCGTGCCCGTAGACCGGGGCGTTGTCGAAGTACGGGCGGAACTCGCGCACCGCGTCCTGGGAGCGCCTGCGCATGAAGACCTGGCCGCCGAGCCCGACGTACGCCTGCTCCGGGGTGCCGTGGCCGTAGTGCGCGTACCGCTGCCGGTACAGGGAGATCAGGCGCTGGAAGTGGTCGCGGGGCCAGAAGATGTTGTTGGCGAAGAAGCCGTCGCCGTAGTACGCGGCCTGCTCGGCGATCTCGGGGCTGCGGATCGAGCCGTGCCAGACGAACGGCGGGACGCCGTCCAGCGGGCGCGGGGTCGCGGTGAAGCCCTTAAGGGGCGTACGGAAGCGGCCCTCCCAGTCGACCTCCTCCTCGCGCCACAGCCGGTGCAGCAGCGCGTAGTTCTCGATGGCCAGCGGGATGCCCTGGCGGATGTCCTGGCCGAACCAGGGGTAGACGGGCGCGGTGTTGCCGCGGCCCATCATCAGGTCCACGCGCCCGTCCGCCAGGTGCTGGAGCATCGCGAAGTCCTCGGCGATCTTCACCGGGTCGTTGGTGGTGATCAGCGTGGTGGAGGTGGAGAGGATGATCCGCTCGGTGCGGGCGGCCACGTAGCCGAGCATCGTCGTCGGGGAGGACGGGACGAACGGCGGGTTGTGGTGCTCGCCGGTCGCGAAGACGTCCAGCCCGACCTCCTCCGTCTTGCGCGCGAGCGTGACCATGGCCTTGATCCGCTCGTGCTCGCTCGGCGTGCGGCCGGTGGTGGGGTCGGGGGTGACGTCGCCGACGGTGAATATCCCGAACTGCATGACCTCTCCTGTGGCTGGTGCCTGTGCCTGCGATGTGTCCTGTGACGCCGTCGGCCTTGGCGGCGCGGGGTAAGTCACCTACATTGACAGTCAAGGTTAGTGACTAATTGGAGAGTAAGTCGCCTCCCGGGCATGTGCAAGGGCGATGTCTACGCGGCGGTCTCCACGCGCGCGTGGCGTTCGTACACTGCTCGGGACCGAACGCGGGAGATCACGTGGCCAGCCGCACCGAATCCGACCCCGACCTGGGCATGCTCGCGGGTCGGCTCCTGTTCGCCGTGCAGCGCGAGCTGTACGACGGGCTCGCCGAGCGGGCTTCGACGACATCCAGCCGCGCCAGGGCGTGGTGCTGGCCTACCTCGAACCCGACGGCATCAGGGCCAGCGAACTGGCCCGGCTCTCCGGCCAGCACAAGCAGGTCGTGGGCACCGTCATCGACGACCTGGAGCGCCTCGGGTACGTCGAGCGCGCGCCGGACCCCGCCGACCGCCGGGCCAAGCTCGTGCATCCGACCGCGCGCGGGCGGCGGCAGATGGCGGCGGCCGAGGAGATCATGGCGGCGATCGAGGGGCGCCACGCGGAGGCGCTGGGCCCGGTGGCGTACGAGCACTTCAAGGCCGCGTTGCGCGCGGTGACCGAGCGCCAGCGCGACCAGGTCTGAGCGGCCGTCCGGCACGCGCCCCAACGGCCGGGTGGGCGGTGAGGGCGTCCGGACCGTACGACCCGGACGCCCTCACCGCCCACCCGGCCCGCCTCGGGGCGGACCATCCGTCGCGGGCTCACCACCCGCTGGGGAGGACGCGATCCGGCCCGGGAGACCGCGGCGCGGCCGTACGAGCCGCGGTCGGCCGACTCCGGCCGGGCCTGCCCGTCGTGCCGGGCGCGGGTGTGCGGCAGGGCCTCGACGCGCACGCCCGACACCCTCTCGTGGAGGCCGAGTCCGTTCGTCCGGCGCCGGGTCAGCAGGGCGTACCCGCAGGCCGTGCCGGCGGCCAGCACCAGCAGGAACACCTCGGCGGGGTGGGTGGCGACCAGGTAGAGCAGTTCGCCGCCCGCCGTCTGCCCGCCCGTTCGAGCGCCGCGCGCGGCGACGGTGGCGCAGCACGACCGCCAGCGCCGCCGCGCTGAACGCCGCCATCGGCAGGACCGTCAGGGCGAGGGGCGTCGCGCGGACCGCGAGTTCCCACGGCGCGGGCGGCGCGTCGTCGGTGCCGACCAGGCGGAGCAGCAGCAGCCGCTGGCCGGGGTCGCGCCGGTCAGCCACGGCAGGACCAGGAACCACACCGTGAACACCGCGAGCGGCATGCCCAGCACGGCGTCGTCGCCGTTGCCGTTGTGGACCAGGACCGCGACGCCGAGGGCGGTGGCGGCGCCGACCGCGGTGAGGTCGACCAGCAGGGCCACCAGGCGGCGGCCGAACGGCACCGGGCGCCGGGCCGAGACCCGCTCGTCGAGCGCGTCCAGCGTCGGCAGCAGCCGTGCCAGCGGCCCGGCCACCACCCAGCCGAGCGTCGCGCCCGCGGTGTTGATCAGCAGGTCGTCCACGTCGAACAGGCGGTACGGGCACGGGTAGGCGCCCCACAGCGCGGTGCCCTGCGTCAGCTCGAAGAGCAGCGAGGTGCCCAGGCCCGCGCCCGTCGCCGTCCAGATGCCGCGCCGCAGGTGGTAGCGGAAGAAGACGCCGAGCGGCAGGAGCATGACGAGGTTGAGCAGCGCCCGGCGACGGCCGGGTTGTGGATCACCAGCGCGCCCGGCGTGATCTGGTGGTGCGCCTCCTTCCAGATGTCGCGGAAGGTGTTGCCCGGGATCCACTGCGGGTGGGCGACCGGGGCGAAGGTCGCGCACATGTCCGCCGTCCGCTTCGGCAGCGGGACGACCGTCATGCACACGGTCGAGATCGCGTAGTAGAGGAAGCCGGCCAACGACAGCGCTCGCCAGCGGGACATCACGCCGTGACGGCGGTAGAGCACCACCGCTGTCGGCAGGAACAGCGCCAGCGCGAGCAGGGGAAGAGCGCTGCGGCGGTTTTCATCGGCAACAAGTACGCGGTAGTCATGCCGATGACTATACACACGCTATATACACCGTGTGTATAGGGTCCTGAGCTGGTGTTTTGTTGTGGGCGTCAAAAGCCCTCCGGGTCCGCGGCAGTGTGCGCGCGGGCCCGGAGGGCGGGTGGTGACCGGTGTGGCTGCCAGTTGAGGCCGGTGTGGTTGCCAGCCGAGGCGGGTGTGGCTACCAGCTGACGGGCAGCTCGTGGACGCCGTAGACGACCATCTCGTTGCGGAAGGACAGCTCCTCCAGGGGCTTGTCCAGCCGCAGTCCGGGAAGCGCCGAAGCAGGGCGGGTAGGCCAACTGGAGTTCGGCGCGGGCCAGGTTCTGGCCCAGGCACTGGTGCGGGCCGGAGCCGAAGGCGACATGGCGGCGGGCCTGGCGGTCCACGTCCAGCCGGTCGGGGTCCGCGAAGACCTCCGGGTCGCGGTTGCCGAGGTCGGTGGCGAAGATGATGCCGTCGCCCTCCTTGATCACCTGGTCGCCGACCGTGATGTCGGCGGTCGCGACGCGGCGCCGCCCCACGTGTACGACGGACAGGTACCGCAGCAGCTCCTCGACGGCGTTCGCGACGCGCGCCGGGTCGCCGTCGCGCACCACGGCCAGCTGGTCGGGGTGTTGCAGCAGGGCGCAGATGCCGAGCGCGGTCATGTTGGCCGTCGTCTCGTGACCCGCGACCAGCAGCAGCCGCGCCTCCTTGGCGCACTCGTCCTTCGTGCTGCGGCCGGTGACCAGTTGCTCCGTGGCCAGTCGGCTCAGCAGGTCGTCGGCCGGGTCGGCGGCCTTGGCCTCGACCAGGTCGCCGAGGTAGTCGATCAGCTCCTGCGACGCGGCGAGCGCCACCTCCGGGGAGCTGCGGGAGTTGAGCGCGATGGCGCTGGAGCGCTGGAAGAAGTCGTGGTCCTCGTACGGGACCCCGAGGAGTTCGCAGATCACCAGCGACGGCAGCGGCAGCGCGAACGACGCCACCAGGTCGGCCGGTGGCCCGGCCTTCTCCATGGCGTCGAGCAGGTCCGAGATGATCCGCTCGATCCGGGGCGCAGCGCCTGCATGCGCTTGATGGTGAAGTCGCCGGTGAACTTCAGCCGCCGCTGGTTGTGTTCGGGCTCGTCCATGGTGATGAACGTGCGGTTGTGGGCGCGGGTGGCGTCGAGGCCGGGGCTGATCGCCGGGTACGTGGGCCGCCGGTTGTCCGCGCTGATGCGCGGGTCCCGCAACAGCGCGACCTGGTCGGCGTGGCGCGACACCAGCCACGCCGTGCTCCCGTTCCACAGCGAGACGCGCGACAGCGGGCCCGACTCGCTCAGCCGGGACATGGCGGCCGGTGGGTCGAAGGGCAGCGGGACGAGCGCTCCCAGGTGTAGGCGGTGGGCGCGGCGGCGCCGGGGCCGGAGCCGGTGTGGACGGGGCAGCCGCCGGTCGGGCGGCCCCGGCCCGGCCTCGGCCCCGGCGGAGGCCGGTGCGGTGGTCGGTGCGGTGGTCGGCGCGGTGGTCGGCGCGGTGGGGGTCTCGGTCATGCGTGGTCCTTCCGCGGTGGGGTGGGGAGGGCGGGGCGCCCGGCCCCGGGTGCGGGTCAGGAGAGCGTGATGACGCCGGCGGGGCAAACCTGTGCCGCCTCCTCGACCGCCGCGTGCTGGTCGGCGGGCGGCCGCTCGTCCAGCACGACGACGATCCCGTCCTCGTCGCGCTGGTCGAACACCTCCGGAGCCAGCAGCACGCACTGACCGGCGCCACAGCACTTGTCGGCATCCACGGTGATCTGCACTTCGTCCTCCGAGGGAAGAGAGGCGAGTTACTTAACGAAAGTAACTTCTTGTTGGACGCTAGCACCGGCGCTCTCGCGCGGATACAGGCAATGCGTGTAGGGAGAACCTTTCTGGCCACGTCCACCCGGCCCGCCCTCCGGCCCGTACGGCATCATCGGGAGGTGGACTCCACCGACTCTTCCGGCCAGGAGCCGTACCGGGATCTCTACAGATCCCTGGCGGGCCTCGCCTACGTCATGAACGGCAAGCGCTCCCACGAACGGCTTCGCAGCGAGGCCGGGGTGAGCGTCGACCGCGCGTCGCTCTCCTGCTGCGGGTGCTGGCCCGTGCGCCCGAACCCATGCGGATGGGCGATCTCGCGGAGCGGCTGATGGTGAAGGCGCCGCACGTCACCAGGGAGGTTCGCCGCCTGGAGGAGTGCGGGCTCGTCGCCATCGACCGCGAGGCCGACGACCAGCGGGTGCGGCGGGCCACGGTCACCGAAGATGGCCGAGAAGCTGTGGCCCGCGCCGAGACGACCGGCAGGCAGTGGCTCACCGAGGCCCTGGAGGGCTTCTCCCCGAGGAGATCGCCACGACGGCGGCGGTCATCAGGCGGGTGGCGCTGGCCTACCGCTCCCGCGGCTGAGTCCCGTCGGCCCCAGCCCATCGACTCCCGGGCCACCCGGCCCCGGCTGCTCAGGACCCCTGACTGCTTAGCCCGGCCCGTCGGCCCCGGTCACCGGCTACCTGGCTCCCGGGCCGCCCGGCTCCCGGCTGCTTAGCCCTGGCTGTCGTCTCCCGGCTACCCGGCTCCCGGCTGCTCGGCCCCGGCCTGTCGGCTCCCGGCCACCTGGTCACCGGCTACCCGGCTCCCGGCCACTCGGTCCCCTGGCTGCTCAGCCCCGGCCCGTCGGCCCCGGCCACCGGCTACTCGGGCCCCGGCCACCAGGCTCCCGCCACCCGGCTCCCCGCTACCCGGCCACCGGCTACTCGGCCCCGGCCACCCGGCTCCCCGCCACCCGGCCACCCGGCTCCCGGCCACCCGGCTCCCGGCCACCCGGCGGCTCCCGGCCACCCGGCCCCGGGCCGCCCGGCCCCGGTCACCCGGCCCCCGGTCACCCGGCCCCGGTCACCCGGCCCCGGTCACCCGGCCCCGGTCACTCGGCCGCCGGGCTTACGCAGCCGCCTCGGCGGCCCGCCTCACCTGTACGAGCGCGTGCGTGCCGCTCGTACGCCACTCGTGCCCGGATGCCTCCAGCGCGGCGAGGGTGGGTTCCGGTACGCCCGTCACCACGTCGCACTTCAGGGTGCGTAGCGCCGCGACCGGGCCGGGAAGTACGCCGTCACGTCCTCGAAGGGGTCGTCGGCGGCCAGAGGCGGTCGCCGACCAGGCGGCGGTAGTTGAGGTCGCCCTTAGGATCGTGAGCGACGCGTCCGCGAACTCGGCGCGCAGTTCCGGTGGCATCCGCGCGTACGTCAGCGGCGCGCAGAAGAACGCGTGCGTACGGACGTCGAGGCGGCCCTCGCCCATCGCCCGCCACAGGCGTCCGCCGATCTCGCCCGCCCGGCCGGGCGCCCGGCGAGGCGGCGCAGCGCGTCGACGACGTCGGAGGTCGTCGCGTCGGAGACGAAGTACGGGTACGGCTTGACGTACAGCCGGACCGCGGACGCCCGGCCGTGGACCAGCAGATGGTCGACGAGGATCAGGTCCGGGACCAGCTCGCGGCCCGCGTTGTCCGCGATGACGGCGACGGTGCCGGGGCCGCCGTCGAGCAGGGACCACAGCCGGGCGCTGTCGTCGGCGACGAGGTCCGCCACGGCTGCCCGTCCCCTCGCCGTCCTCGCCGGTCCCGCGGTCGTCGGCGCGGAAGCCGAGGTCGGCGCGGTTGCCCCAGAGCGAGGCGCCCAGCAGGGCCGTGGCCCGCTCCTCCTCCGGGCGGGACGCGAGGGCGTCCAAGGCTGCCAGTTCCTCGTCCACCACGTCGCCGCGCAGCTCGGCCCGCTTGAACGGGGCGAAGGGGTCCACCCTGCCACGCGCCCGGCGCGAAGTAGCCCACCGCGTCCAGCAGTCGGCGGTAGAAGTAGCTTTCCGCCCACAGGAACGGCACCTCGGACCAGGAGCGGCCGGTGTGCGTCGGGTCCGCGTGCTCCCAGTCGCCGAACGGCCCGACCACGTCGTCGGTGATGTCCTTAAGGAGCGCGTCGAGGGCGGCGTGCTGGGCGGGTCCGTACGGGAACGCGTCGCGGACCTGCGCGATGAGCGTGGGGTGGCGGCGGGTGAGGACGCCGTGGGCGAAGGGTTCGACGCCCCGCTCACGGTCGTTGCGGCGTTCTCGACGGCCATGGCGGCGCCCTTTCGTCGTCTCCTCGGTCTCCGTACGTCTTCGTACGGATCCTCGTCCTCCGTACGGATCCGTACGGGCTGGATTGTGCCCGGTCCTGGCCCGTCCGCCGCACGGGGCCCGCCCTCACCGGGCGGCGTCCCCGCCGGACCCCGGGCCGGGGCGCCACGAGGTGAGCTGGTCCAGCGGGCTCCCGGCGCGCCAGGCGGTGAACTCCTCGTACGTGCGCACCCCGTGCTCCAGCACCGCGTGGTACACCCACACCCGGGCAGCGGCTCCCCACCGCCGCGGCGCCCTCCTTGACCGTGAGGACCGCGTCCCGGACGCGTCGGTCAGCGCCTCGTTCAACGGCCCGACCAGGTCGGCGGCGCGCGGCCCCGGGTGGTCGTCCGGCAGCCACCACATGTCGATCCGCCAGGGCCGCCGGGCGCGTCCTCGTACTCCAGCCGCCAGTACAGGCCGCGGTCCTCCAGGTCGAGCGCGTTGGTGAACCGCAGCCGCCGCACCCGGGCAGCTCCGCGCACGGCGCGAGCGCGGCGAGCCCGCGCGCCGGTGACGGCGCCGGGGAGTAGATCTCCAGGTCGATGTCCGGCTCGACGACCAGGTCCAGCGCCACCGAGCCGACCAGCACGGGCCTGCCCAACGGCCGCCACCGGTCGAGCAGTCCGAGCGTGTCGAGGACGCCGAACGCGGTCGCGCGCCGCTCCCGGCCCGCTCCCGGCGAGCGGCGGGTCCGGCTACGGGGCGGGGTCCGTCATGCCAGGCCGCCGTTGCTCATCAGCAGCTGGCCGTTGATCCAGCCGCCGCGCTCCGAGCACAGGAACGTCACCAGGTTCGCGCAGTCCTCCGGGGTGCCGAGGCGGCCCAGCGGCGTCTCGCGGACCAGGACGTCCGCCAGCGGCTCGGTCAGCCAACCGGTGTCCACCGAGCCCGGGTTGATGACGTTCGCGGTCACGCCGAGGTGGGCGTACTCGCGGGCCGCCGCCAGCGTGATGCGGTCCAGGGCGCCTTGCTCGCGCCGTACGGCAGGTTGTGGGCGGTGTGGTCGCTGGTGAGCGCGATGACGCGGCCGGTGCCGTGCGGGCCGCCGAACCGGCGGCCGTACTCGCGGACGAGCAGCCAGGTGGCGCGCGCGTTGACGGCGAAGTGGCGGTCGAAGCTCTCCACCGTCGTGTCGAGCAGCCCGGAGTCGACCGACTCGCAGTGGCACATCACCAGGGCGCCGACCTCGCCCAGCCGCTCGCGGGCGGCGGCGAAGACGCTTTCGGCCGCCGCCGGTTCGGCGAGGTCCGCCTCGATCGCCGTACTCGCCGCGCCCGCCTCCCCAGCAGCCGCGTCAGCGTCGCCGACGCCTCCGGCTCCGCGCCCCACGGCATCCGGGCGTCGTACGGGGTCCAGTAGGTGAAGGCCACGTCCCAGCCCGCGTCCGCCAGGGAACGGGCCACGGCGGCACCGATGCCGCCCAGGCGGCCCACGCCGGTCACGAGGGCCACGGGGCGCCGGGGCTGCTGCGTTCGTCGGTCATGGTCGGGGATCGTTCGGCATGGGGAGGGCCCGGCAACCGAATTTCGGCCACCGAATGTTCCCCATGTTCCCCATGTCCCCGGTTTCCCGCCGCTTCCGCCGCTTCCCCGATCCCCGGTCTCTCGGCGCTTCCAGTCCGCGCCCTCGCCTCACGGCACTCCGGGCCCCGGTTCCACCGCGAACAGGTGCGCCCCCACCCCGGCAGCTCGACCCGGAGCCCGGGTCCACCAGCGCGTCCCCGTCCCGCTGGTGGCACCGGCCGTCCAGCAGCTCGCGCAACACCCAGCGCCGCCCGGCGAGTTCGGGCCACGGCAGGGGCAGGCCCGCCTGGGCGGGGCGGGCGTCGAGGTTGACGACGGTCAGGTACCGGCCCGCCTCGCCGGTCCAGGACCAGGCGATCAGCTGGTGGTGGGTGGGGTTGTCGGGGCGGCCGACGCACTCCAGCAGCCGCCAGCTCCCGGTGCGCATGCCGCTGCCGTGCACGGCGGTCAGCAGCCGCGCGTAGTAGTCGCGCAGCCGCGGGTCGGCGGGCTCGTCCGGGCGGCGGGTCAGGAAGACCGGGAGCTGGGCGCGGCGCCCGGCGAACTGGCCCTCGTGCCACAGCGTCGCGCCCGGCAGGGTGGCGACGCTGTGGCGCACACGCACTGCCTGGCCGTGCCGAGGGCGTGGCGGCGCGCGGCTCGTCGTGGTTCTCCAGGAAGCGCACCAGCCCGCGCTGGTACTCCGGGGCCGCGCGCAGGTGGGCGCGGACGGAGTCGGCCGGGTCGTGCAGCAGCCGGTCGTAGAGCCGCTTGTCGTAGGCGAAGTCGAAGCCCTGCCGCTGGAGCGCCCACTCCAGGTCCCAGTACGCCTCGGCGATGAACGTCAGGCCCGGCCGCGCGCGCCGTACGTCCTCGATGATCCTCGGCCAGAACTCCTCCACCGGCGGGCGCCCGGCCCGCCGCCCCACGTCCGGGCGAAGACGTCGTTCATCACCAGCATCGCCATGTCGCACCGCACCCCGTCGCACAGGGCGCCGATCCGGGTCAGGGTCTCGGTGGTCAGGGCGCGCAGCGTACGGCTGAAGGCGTTGAGCTGGACGACGTCCGGCCACGGCGGGAAGAACGGGTCCCGGCCCAGGGCGACCACCCGCCGTCCGCCGTCTCCCGGAACGCCGTCGGATCGCGCCGCAGGTCCTCGGTGGTGCCGCGGACGAAGCAGTCGGGGTGGTCGAGGATCCACGGGCTGTCGGGCGCGATGTGGTTGGGCACGTGGTCCAGGACGAGGCCGACGCCGCGGCGGTCCAGCGCGGCGCGGGCGGCGGCGAGGCCGGCGCCCCGCCGAGCCGCGCGTCGACCTCGTACCGGCGGACGCAGTACGGGAGGAGGTCACGTCGGCGTCCGTCACGTCCGGCAGGACCCGCGCGAAGGCGGCGCGCAGGTCGGCGTCGGCGAGCGTGACGGACCGGCCCGCGGGCTGCGCTCCCACACGCCCATCAGCCACACCGCGTCGACGCCCGGTGGCGCGACGGCGTCCCAGGCGTCCTCGGGCACGTCGCCGAGCGGCAGTGGCGCGTCCGGGCGCGGGCTCAACTCGCGCAGCCACACCCAGGTGTTGACCTCGTGGATCACGGGTTGGGGCGGGAGCGCGGCGGGGTCGTGACGCTCATGCGGGTCTCCTGACCGGGGCTGGCCTGGCCGACCGGGGCCGGGGCGGGGTGAGGCGTCAGTGTGGGCTCCCCGGCCGCCCGTCCTCACCTGCGGCGGGTGAACGGCGGGCGGGAGCGTGGCCCCGCGTCCGGGGTGCCGGGGTCCGGTGACGTGGCGGTGCCCGGCGGTCCGGCGCCCGTCCGCGCGATCAGCGTGACCGCCGTCTCGTACGCCGCCAGCGTGACCGCGACGCCGAGCAGGCCGGTCCAGGAGGACAGCGGCAGCGCCACCAGTACGGCCACCAGGACCCCGCCCACGCGCAGCGCGTCGGCCCACCGGCGGGTCCACGCGGCGAAGGCGGTGAAGGAGGCGAAGGGGCGCGGGGGCGAACGCCGTCGCGTCGCCCAGCCGCCGGGCGGTCGTCACGGTGTACCTGCCGGTGGTCCGCGCCCCTCGGCGCCCCACCGGCGCAGCACCGTCGGCAGCCGCCCGGGGCCCGCGAGGTACGCCACCACGGCGAGCGTGCCGCCCAGCCACACCAGCTCGCCGCCGCGGTCGCGCGGGTGGTGAACACGGTGTGCAGCGCGGCGCGGGCCCGTCCGGTACACGCCCGCGGTACGGGGCCGAGGAGTTGCCCCGGACGTGGCGCAGCACGCCCGACAGGACGGCGGTCCACACCACCAGCCACACCCCGAGCTGGAGCACGGTGCGGCGGCGGTCGGGGAGACCCGCAGCGCGACCGCCGCGCACAGCACGGTGGCGGCGACCAGACCGGCCACCGCGCGCCGGAGCACCAGCAGCGTGTGCTGGAGGCGGCCGACGTCCCGGCCGTCGTCGTACAGGGGATCCGCCCGAAGTCCGCGGGCAGGGACACCCCGAGGGCCGTCTCGACCCTGTGCCGCAGATCCGGCGGGATCCGTCCCGAGGTGATCGTGGGCAGCCGCGGCCGCCCGTCGAAGAGGGAGGGCGACTGCCGTTGCAGCGCGGCGACGAGGTCGTTGACGAGCGGCAGCAGGTCGAGGGTGACCGTGTGGTCCCGGACCCGTACGGCTCTGCCGTGGCCCTCGGCCACGGCCATGATCCGTTGGTGCGCGAGCCGGTTGGCGTCCCGCCACAGCGCCTCGAAGCGGTCGTCGGCCAGCCGCGCCGCGACCAGGTCCCGCAGCTGGCTGGTGACGATCCCGGTGACGGCCGGGGCGAGGAACGCGACCTTGGCGGCAGCCCGTCGGCCAGCCGCCGCCGGACGTCCACCGTGCTGACGATCTCGCCGGACAGGTACGTCGCCACGGCCCGGCCGACCGCGGGCTGCCGGGGCAGCGGCCCGACCGTCGCCACCCAGCGGTCGGTGTCCGTGGTGGTGCGCGCGCCCCACACCCCAGGACCGAGGCGACGGCGAACAGGCCGGTCAGCGCGGCGAGTACGGCCGCGGTCAACCGCCGCGCCCCGGCCCGCGCCGCCCGCGTCCGCGCCGCCCGGAGCGCCGCCCGCCCGCCGCGGCGGTCTCCTCGGCCCGGTCGCGCTCGGCGGCTCGCGCGCGCAACGCGGCGACCTCGGCGCGGAGCCGTTCCAACTCGGCGCGGACCTCCTCGTCCGCCATGGCACCTCCCCGACACCCCGGGTGGTGCGCTCACCGTCGCCGACGGCCCGGCGCGCCTCATCACACCCGGCGGGTGACGCGGGCGGTACGCCCGGCGCGTAGACAGACCGCAGGGCCGCAAGGCCGCAGGGCCGCAGGACGGCGGAGCCGGAAGGCGGCAGGGCCGCAGGACAGGAGGACCCGATGACCGATCTCGTCGTACTCGGCTTCTCGGACGAGGCGAAGGCAAGGGAAGTAATGCGGCGCGCCAGGAACTCTCCCGCGAGGAACTCCTGGAGCTGGAGGACGCCGTACTGGCCTGGCGGACCCAGGACGGCAAGATGCATGTCGAGCAGTCGCACAACACGACGGCGACCGGTGCCGCGCACGGCGCGCTGTGGGGCACCTTGCTCGGGATGCTGTTCCTGATGCCGGTGTTCGGAGCCGCGGTGGGTGGCGCCACGGGCGCGGTCGCGGGCAAGCTCACCGACGTCGGGGTGAACGACGGCTTCGTCAAGGAGATCGCGAGCACCCTTGAGCCGGGCCGGGCCGCGGTCTTCGCGCTCGTACGCCGGTCCACCCGGACCGGGTCCGCGAGGCGCTGCGCCCGTACGGCCCCGGTGATCCACACCTCGCTGACGAGGGAGCGCGAGGAGGAACTGGTCGCCGCCCTGCATGGGGTCGAGGAGACGGAGAAGACCGAAAAGAAGGGCGAGAAGGGCGAGATGGGGAGGCGGGCGGCCGGGCATGAGGCGCTGAGTGAGAGGCCCCTCGTCCGAAGGCCCTCGTCCCATGGCGCCTCACCCGGGTGAGATGACCGGTGGGGATGCCGTCCCGCTCCGGAGCGACACTGCCGCATGGGGCGCAGGGCTCGGGCGGGCGGACAGAAGGCGGACAGAAGGGCGCCGACGATGGCCGAGGGACCGACGGACCATCCGGCGCCCCGGACGCCGGAACGCGATCCGAGGACGTCCGCGCGCGGTCTCGGGAGCAGGTCGGCGCCGCCGGAACGCCGTCCGCGCTGCTCGCCTCCAAGACCGCCGTCCCCGCGCTGCCCGGCTGGCTGATCCCCGGCCGCGCCTGGTCGAGCGGGTCTCCCGGGGTACGCGGCCCGCTGACCGTCGTCGCCGGGCCGGTTGGCGCGGGCAAGTCCGTCCTGGTCGCCGAGTGGGCGCACACCGGCCGCGCCCCGGCCCGCTGGCCTGGGTCACCTGCGACAGCCTGGACGAACTCCCCGGCGTCTTCTGGCCGTGCGTGGCCGAGGCCCTGCGTTCGGCGGGCGTGGACGTGACCGGGCGGGCGCGGCACCGCCGCGCGACGACACCCTCGACCCGCGCTTCGCCGCCCGCCTGGCGGCCGAACTCGTGGGCCGCCGCGAGCCGGTCGTGGTCGTCCTCGACGACTTCCGCGCCGCCGCGGGTTCGGGGCCCGCCGAGGACTGGCCTGTCTGCTCCGGCACGCGGGCGCGCGCTGCGGCTGGTGGTCGTCGCCCGCCGGGACCCGCCGCTGCCGCTCCACCGCTACCGGCTCACCGGCGAACTCACCGAGATCCGCATCGAGGACCTCGCCTTCGACGCGAGGGAGACGGACGCGCTGCTCGCGCAGCACGGCGTGACGCTGTCCCGGAAGTCGGCGCGGGCGCTGCGGGAGCGGACCGAGGGTGGGCCGCCGGGCTGCGGCTGGCCGCCATGTCGATGGCGGGCCACCCCGGCCCGACGCCTTCGTGGCCCAGTTCGCGGGGACGACGAGGCCGTGGCCAGCTACCTGGTGGAGGAGGTGCTCGACGCCCAGCCGCCCCGGATGCGCCGGTTGCTGCTGGTGACCGGCGTCCCGGCCCGGATCAACGCGGAGTTGGCCGCCGAGCTGGCGGGCGCCGAGGCGGGGGCCTGTTCGCGGAGCTGGTCGAGCGGAACTCCTTCCTGCGGCCCCTGGGACACGGCTGGTACCGCTGCCACCAGATGTTCGCCGACGCGCTGCGGCTGCGGCTGTGCCACGAGGAGCCGGGCCGCGTCACCGCGCTGCACCGCGGGCCGCCGCGTGGTTCGGCCGCCACGGGCTGGTGGACGAGGCGGTGCGGCACGCGGCCGAGGCGGGCCAGCCGGAGGACTGGACGTACGCCAGCCGTCTGGTCGTCCACCGGCTGGCCGTCGGCAGGCTCCTCGGCCTCACCGCGGACCGCCTCGCGGCGCGGCTGTACGAGCGGCTCCCGCGCTGGCCGCCGTCGCGGCGACCACCCGGAGCCGGAACCTCCGTTGGTCGCCACGGCGTTGGCCCTCGCCCACGGTGACGAACGCGCCTGCGTGGAGGGGCTGCGGCGGGCGGTGCGCGGCGGGTGCCGGGCCCGGACGGAGATGGGCGCCCCGTCGCGTGGCGGGGAGTCTCTGTCGCGTGGCGAGGTGCCCTTGCCGCCTGGCGGGGCGTCCCTGTCGCTTGGCGGGGTGCTCTTGCCGCTTGGCAGGGCGTCCTCGTCGCCCGGGGCGAGGGCTCCGGGGCGAGGGCGGCGTCGCCGTCCGGCTCACCCGCGCCGTGATCCGCCTGGAGCGTGCGCGGCGACGGGACCCGGCCGCCGCCGTGGCCGCCGCCGTCGAGGCCGAGTCGCTGTTCGGCCGGGTCGACCCCGAACTCCTCGCCGCGCGGCCCGAACTGCGCGCCGCCGTGCTGTCCGTACGGGCGGGGGCGAACTGCGCGCCGGGCGGTTCGGCGCCGCCGAGGCCGCGCTCGGCGCGGGCCTCGCCGCCGCCACCGCCGCGGAGAACGGCGCGCTGCGCCGCGACTGTCTCGCGGACCTCGCCGTCCTGGAGACGCTGCGCGGCCGGTTCCGGGCGGCGGACGCGTACGTGGCCAAGGCCGAACGCGCCTCGGCCGGGGCCTGGTCGTACGAGGACCGTTCGTACGCCGTGCTGCACCTCGCCCGCGCCTGGACCGACCTCGCGCGCGGGCGGCTGCCGGAGGTACGGCGTGCGCTGGGCGCGGCCGAGAAGGCGCTGCGGGAGTGCGCCGATCCGTTCGCGCTCGGCGTGCACGCGCTGGTGTCGGGCTGACCGGGATCGCCGAGGGCGCCGCGACCGCGCGTTGGACGTCCTCGCGGTGGCGCGGACCGGGCGGCCCGCCCGGCCCCTGGCTGCGGGACCGGCTCGACCAGGCGGCGCGGCGGGCGGCGGAGTGCACGGCGGTGCGTACGGGCTGCCAGGGCGTACGCACCGGGGTGTTCGCGCGGGGCCGTACGCGCCGACTCCGCGCCCGGGTCCTCCGTGCCCGGGTCCTCCGTGCCCGGGTCCTCCGTGCCGTACGTACCTCCCGTACCGGCCGAGTCCCCGCGCCGCCCGGCCCCGGGTCGTCGAGCAGTTGAGCAAGCGGGAGTTGGACGTCCTGAACCACCTCGCGCGGATGATGACCACCGAGGAGATCGCCTCGGAGATGTACCTGTCGGTCAACACCGTCAAGACGCACCTGAAGAGCGTCTACCGCAAGCTCGCCGTGAGCCGCCGCACCGCCGCCGTCCGGCGCGCCCGCGAGCTGGAACTGCTCTGAGCCGTCCTTAAGGGAGCCGCCCTCATGACCTCATGACCTCACAGAAGGCGCAGTTCGGCGGCGCGGCGCAGCGCCTCGTCACGCGAGGAGGCCCCGAGCTTGCGGTAGATGGCACGGGTGTGGCTCTTGACCGTGTTCACGGACACGAACAACTGCGCCCCGATCTCCCGCAGCGACATCCCGCCGCGCAGCCTGCGCAGCACGACCAACTCCTGCTCGGTGAGCGGCACATGGGGCGTACGGCTCCGGGGCGTACGGGGCGGGTCGGCGCCGACGCCAGGATGGCCGTCGCCTCGCCCCGCAGCGCCTGCGCGTCCCGCGCGTCCCCGAGCGAGTCCGCCACCTCGGCCAGCACCTCCGAGGTCCAGGCCACGCACGTCGCCACGGTCGCGTCGATGCGGGACGCCTCCGGCTCCGGCCCCAGCGCCTTAAGGCGCCCGCGCAGAACGGCCACCCGTCCCTCGTGCGTACGGGTCCCCCTGTGGCGATCTCGCCCTCGCCTCCGACCGGTAGGTGGCCCATGACCACATGCTCGCGCGCCGCCTCCCGCACCGGAAAGAGGATTTCCGGCCCTCGGAGGGCCCCGCCGCGTTCAGCCGTACGCCCTCGGCAGCCGCCGCACCTCGACGAGTTCCAGGCCGAGCGACTGGATGCGGTCGAGGACGCCGTACAGTCCCGCCTGGTCCAGGCCCGGCCCGTGCAGCACGGTCTCGGCGGGGTTCACGGTGATGCGCAGCCCGCCGAAGGCCGTGCGGAAGCACTCGCCGACCGTCCCCTGACCCGGATCTCGAACCCGACAGGCCCTCTCGCCCATGGCGCCGCCCCTCACGTCACGTCTCACGTCACGTCGGACCCGTAGCGCCATGGTCGGCGGCGGCCCGCGCCGCGCATCACCCCGCGCGGGTGGCCGGAGGCTCATCCGCCACGGGTGATACCCGTGGCGCCCGGCGGCGGGATGCTCCGTGCACCTGATGGGGCGGTACCAGAGGAGGTACCAGAGATGGCCGAGCGGACTTCACAGGAGTTCGGCAGGACGGGCGCGCCCGCGCCCGGCACGACGGCGCCGAGCAGGCAGGGCCGCGGACTGGCCTTCGGGCTCACCGTGTTCGCCATGTGCGTGATGCTGATCACCGGTCTGTTCCAGGTGCTCCTGGGGCTGGCGGCGATCATCCACAGGACCTTCTACGTGGTGACCACCGACTACGCCTACGAGTTCACCGTGACCGGCTGGGGCTGGCTCCACCTGATCTCCGGCCTGGTCGTCGTGGCCGCGGCCTGCGCCCTGCTCACCGGCCGCGTCTGGGCACGACTCGTGGGCATCGCGGTCGTGTCGCTCAGCGCGATCGAGAACTTCTTCTTCATCCCGTACTACCCGGCGTGGACGATCCTGATCATCGCGCTGGACGTCCTGGTGATCTGGGCGCTGGCGACCTACCGGCACGACGGCGAGACGACCGCGGCGGGCTATCGGTGACGGCCGCGGGCTATCGGTGACGGCTGTGACGCCGTGACGTCGTGACCTCGGCGCGCCCGCGCCCACCGGTGTGCCCCGCGCGCGGGCACCTCGCGCGCACCGCCTCACCCCGGCGGGTGATGGCCCCGTGGCGCGCCGGGGTGCCACGCTGCGGTCAGGCGGTCCGGGCTGTGAACGGGCCGAGTCCGGGCCGCCACCGGCCCGGCGCGGGTGGGGCCCTCGGCCCCGTGGGCGGGCCTTCGACCCGGTCGGGCGCGGCCCTCGGCCCGGTGGCGAGGAGGCGAGGCCGATGTCCGGTGACCGGGACGGCGATCGGGACGGCGACCGGGCGGTGACCGGGGCGGTGACGTGAACGGCGACCCCGACCACCGCCCCGCCGATCCGCCGGTCCGCAGGAGCGCGCGGCCCGCGGCAGGTCGGCCCGTACGCTCGTACCCCGGTCCAGCCACGGGAGTTCCGGCCCGTGGCGCACCGCCCCGACCCCGTCGGCGTGCTGGAGCGCGTGGCCGTCGGCCAGGTGCCGGAACTGGTCCCGATCCGCTACGGCCGCATGCTGGAATCCCGCTCCGCTTCTGCCGCGGCGCCACCGCGATCATGGCGGCCGACCTCGCGGACACCCCAGCACCGGCATCGAGGTGCAGCTGTGCGGGGACGCGCACATGCTCAACTTCCGGCTGCTGGTCTCCCCGCCACGCGTTGGCCTTCGACCTCGACGAGTTCGACGAGACGCTGCCGGGGCCCTGGGAGTGGGACGTCAAACGCCTGGTCACCAGCCTCGTGGTCGCGGGCGCGGCAACGGCTTCCGGGCGGGCGAGCGCGACGCGGTGGTCCGCGAGACCGTCCGCGCGTACCGCCAGGCGATGAACCGCTTCGCGGCGATGCGCGAACTCGACGTCTGGTACGCCCGGGTCGACGCCGACGAGGTCTTCGCCATGTTCTCCGGCGGGCGAGCCCGGGATGCGCAAGCGCACCGCCCGCAGCCTCAGCAAGGCGCGCTCCCGCGACCACCTCCAGCGCTTCGGCAAGCTCACCCAGGCCGTGCCGGGCGGTCGCCGGTTCGCCCCCGATCCGCCGCTGCTGGTGCCGTTGCGCGATCTGCTGCCCGCCGCGCAGCGCGAGGAGTTGGAGCAGCGGCTGCACGGTCTGGTCGCGGGCTACGGCCGCACCCTGCCGTCCCACGGCCGGGCCCTCCTCGCCCGCTACCGGCTCGTCGACATCGCCCGCGCGGTCCTCGGCGTCGGCGGCTCGGGCACCCGCTGCTGGGTGCTGCTCCTGCTCGGCCGGGACGCCGACGACCCGCTGATCCTCCAGGTCAAGGAGGCGCGGGAGTCGGCGCTCGCCGAGTTCGCCGGGCCGAGCCGGTACGCGAACCAGGGGAAGCGGGTCGCCGTCGGGCAGCGGTTGTTGCAGGCCACCGGCGATCTGTTCCTCGGTGGGACCGGGTCGACGGCCTCGACGGGTGCGCGCGGGACGTGTCCGTACGGCAGGTGTACGACTGGAAGGGGATCGCCGAGGCCGAGGCGATGGTGCCGCGCGGCATGCGGTTCTTCGGCCGCGTGCGGGCGGCGCTGGCGCGCGCCCACGCGCGGTCGGGCGACCGCGTGGCCATCGCCTCGTACCTGGGGCGCGGCGAGGCGTTCGACCGCGCGATGACGGCCTTCGGCGAGGCGTACGCCGACCAGAACGAGCGTGACCACCGGGCGCTGGTGGAGGCCGCCCGGGTGGGCGGGTCGTCGCGCTGCGGGTGGAGTGACGTGCGGGTTCGCTTCTCGTGCTGTGGTGTGGGTTCCGGGTGCTGTGGTGGCCTCCTGGGGCTGTGGCGCCCATAGTTCCGGGTCCGCCACCGGCGCGTCTCCTCGGGCAGCGAACGTGCGGCTCTCTTCTCTGTCTGCCCGCCGGTGGACGTTCGCTGCCCTGCGGGACACCCCGGCACGTCCCTCCTCGCCGTGGCCCCCACGGGCCTGCCCCTCCGTGACGGAAAATGTTCGTCGGGAACGGAGCGAGGAGCGAGACACGTGGATCAGGCAGGCGCGCGGCCCGACGGCAGGCGTACCCAGCGGGAGCGGCGGGCCGAGGCCGAACGCAGGGTGCTGGACGCCGCGTTGCGGCTGGTGGCGCGGACCGGGTCGCGGTCGATGTCGCTGGCGCGGGTGGGGACGAGGCCGGGTACAGCCGGGGATCGTCAGCCACCACTTCGGGAGCAAGGACGAGCTGTTGCGGCGCCTGGTCGCGCACGCCCAGGAGTGTTCACCCCGCCGGAGACCGACACCCGGGGCTCGAACGGCTGCTGTTCGTCGTCGACCACTATCTGCGGTACCTGGAGGAGCGGGCGCCCGCGGGCAGGCGTTCCTGCTGCTGTGGTCGGAGGCCGTGAGCGCTCAGCCGGGGCTGCGCGAGAACCTCGCCGAGCGTGACGCCCGGTTCCGGGGCTGCTCGCCGGGCTGATCGCCGAGGGCGTCGAGGACGGACGGTCGACGCCGACACCGACGCGACGGCGGCCGCGGTGGTGCTGGCCGGGCAGTTGCGCGGCATCGGGCTCCAGTTGATGCTCACGCCCGACGCCGCGTCGAACGAGGCCATCCGCCGGGAGGCCCTGCGGATGGTCCGCAGGGGCTGGCGGAGGGCGGGCCGGGGACGCGGTGACGCCCCGGCCCGCGCGCTCAGTCGGTGTCGAGGGCGGGCGTTCGCCGTCCTTCGGCGGCTGGTTCAGGTTGCGCCGTACGGAGTCCAGGATCGTCAGGCCCTGGCCGACCAGGCCCGCGGCGATCTCGCCCAGGCCGTCGGTGCCGTTGAGGACGTTGACGTTGGCGCCCGCGAGGCCGCCCGAGGCTTCCTTGACGATCTGCGGGAGCTGGTCGATCAGCATCCGGTCCAGCGCCACCCGGTCGTGGGAGGCGGCGGCCTCGGCCTGGATCTTCATGCGCTCGGCCTCGGCGATGGCCAGGATCCTGATCCGCTCGGCCTCCGCCTCGGCGGGCTTGACCACCTCGGCGACGAGCTGCTGCTGCCGCAGGTCCGCGGCGCGCTCGGCGAGTTCGGTCTGCGCGGCCAGCACCTCCTGCTGCGCGTGGGCCTGGGCCAGCGGTCCGGCCTGTGCGGACTGGGCCTGCGCCCGGTCCACCTCGGCCGAGTACCGGGCCTGCACGATCGCGGTCTGCCGCGCGTACTCGGCCTGGTTGCGCGCCGCCTCCTGCTCGGCCTCGGCCGACGCCTGGGTGGCCTGGGCCTGGGCGATCTGGGCCTGGCGCTGGATGGCCGCCTTGTGCGGGCGGACATCGCGTCGATGTAGCCGGTGTCGCCGTCGTCGATCGACTGGATCTGGAGCGAGTCCACGATCAGGCCGATCTTCGCCATCTCGGACTTCGAGGTGTCCAGTACCTCGGTGGCGAGCTTCTGCCGCTCGGTGATGATCTCCTCGACGGTCATCGAGCCGATGATGGCCCGTAGGTGACCGGCGAAGATCCGGCCGGTCAGGATCGACATCTGGTCCTGGTCGGAGAGGAAGCGCTGGCCCGCGTTGACGATGCTCTCGGTGTCGTTGCCGACCTTGAACGCGATCACGGCGCGCACGGTGAGCGCGATGCCCTGCCGGGTCACGCAGGTCTCGGCGACCTCGGACTCGCACATCGCCAGTGTCAGGAAGCGGGTCTTGCGGAAGACCGGCAGGACGAACTTGCCGTGGCCGGTGACCACACGGAACGGCGCTCCCCGTGCCCGCGCCTGCCGCCGGAGATCAGCATCGCCTCGTCGGGCGCGGGAACGCGATAACCGAACATCTCTGGACTCTCACCCCACGCCGCCGGTCCCGCCGGACAGCGCGCTCAACGGATCGGTCCACGCCATGACATCGACCTGGCGGGTGCCGCGGGACTCGACCACGAGCACGGTCGTCCCTTCGGCAGCGGCTCGGACGACCAGGCGAGGTAGGTCTCGGAGCCGCCCCTGATCCGTACGAGCACCTCGCCGGGCCCGGCGGATCCCCGCGTGCCGACGATCAGTTCTCCCGTACAGCCGATGACGGCCTCGTCCAGCGCCATTGGCGGCTGCCCCCTCGTCCCCGTGGACTCCCACCTCCCGACACTAGACCCGCGACCAGGAAAGAGAACGTCAAGAGAATGTCGCGTTCTGGCTACAGCCACGGGGACGCCCGTACGCCTCGTCAGTGCTCCGCGCGGGGAGGAGCACCGTGCGGACGTAGTCCTCGACGGTGGCGTCGAGCCCGACGTCGCGTTCGGCGCGTTCGGACATCAGCCAGCGGTGTTCCAGCAGTTCGTAGAAGACCTGCGCGGTGTCCATGGAGGCGCGCAGCTCGCGGGGACCGCGCGGACCGTGGGCGGAAGACGTCGCGCACCCAGCGGTGGGCGAGCACCTCGGGCGGGCGCCGAGGGGTCGCCGGGGCGTAGTCGTCCTGGGAGACCATCCAGGTCTCCAGGTCGTTCAGCAGGCTGCGGGCCTGGTTCTCCTCCGCGTCGAGGCCGGTGAGGCGCAGGAGTTGGCGCTGGTGGTGGCCCGCGTCGACGACCTTCGGCAGGAAGGTCACCGAGTCGCCGTCGGGCGTGCGCTCGATCTGCATCTCGGCGACGTCGAAGCCGAGGTCGTTCAGCCGCCGCACGCGCCGGTCGATGTAGTGGCGCTTGGCGAGCGGGTAGACCGACTGCCGGGTCAGCTCGTGCCACAGCTCCCCGTACCGTTCCGCGATGGCCTGGCCGAACAGCACCGGGTCGACCGACGGGTGCAGCGACCCGCCCGCCTCCAGGTCCATCAGTTCGCCCGCGATGTTCACGCGCGCGACCTCCACGTCGTACTCGCGCTGCCCGCTGGTCAGCCGTGGCTGGATCTGGCCCGTCTCGGCGTCCACGAGGTACGCGGCGTACGCGCCCGCGTCGCGCCGGAAGAGGGTGTTGGACAGCGAGCAGTCGCCCCACGCGAACCCGTCGAGGTGCAGCCGCACCAGCAGCACGGCCAGCGCGTCCAGCAGCCGCTTGATGGTGCTCGGCCGCATCGTCGTCTCGAACATCGACCGGTACGGCTGCGAGCCTTCGAGGTGCCGGGTGACGAGCACCGGGTCCAGCGGCTCGCCGCGCGCGTCCGTGCGCCCCGTCACCACCGCGACGGGGTCGACGGCGGGCACGGACAGCCGGTCGAGGTCGCGCAGCAGCTCGTACTCCCGCACCGCCGCCCACTCCCCGACCTCCTTCACCGCGACGACCTCTCCCGCGGCCCGCGCGAACCGCACCACGTGGCGCGAGATGCCGCGCGGCAGCGCCACCAGGCACTCCTGCGGCCACCGCTCCAGCGGCACGCTCCACGGCAGGTCGAGCAGCGCGGCGGGGTGCTCGGGCGAGGTCGCGGTGATCTGCAACTCCATGGGCACCAGTGTGCGACGGCGGCGTGGCGTTGTGGCTGGGGCCCGTCTTCAAGCGGACCCTAGGGCGCCGCGTCCCCCACTCGGCCACCTCGCGGCGCACCCGCGCCACGTCCCCAGCCGGTCGAGGCCGCGCACCGCCCGGCTCATCCGCGGGTTGTGCTCCAGGCGCGTGCGGTGCCGGTCGAGGAAGGCCCAGTACCCGGCGGTGTACGGGCAGGCGTCCGGCCCGTGCGCGAGGTCGGCCGGTACGCGCACGGCCCGCACAGGTCGCTCATCCGGTCCACGTACGCCCCGCCGGAGGTGTACGGCTTGCTCGTCATCCGGCCGCCGTCGGCGTACTGCGACATGCCCACGACGTTCGGCAGCATGACCCAGTCGTAGCCGTCGACGAAGCAGCGGTGGAACCAGTCGGTGACCGCCGCCGGGTCCCAGCCGCGCTGGAGGGCGTGGCTGCCGAGGACCATCAGGCGCGGGATGTGGTGCGTCCAGCCGGTGTCCCGTACCTGTGCGAGCACCGTCGACAGGCAGTGCGCGGTGACCGCGTCGGCGTCCAGGTCCAGGAACCAGCCGGGCAGCGGGCGGTGTGCCGCAGCGCGTTGCGGTGCCGGTAGTCCTCGCCGAAGTGCCAGTAGAGCTGCCACACGTACTCGCGCCACCCGGCGACCTGCCGGACGAAGCCCTCGACGCTGTTCAGCGGCGCCTCGCCCGCCCGCCACGCCGCCTCGGCGCGCTCCACGCACTCCGCCGGGTCCAGCAGCCCGAGGTTCAGCGACGACGACAGCAGGCTGTGGCTGAGGACGGGTCGGCGGTGAGCATGGCGTCCTCGTACGGGCCGAAGTCGGCCAGCCGGTGCGCCACGAACCGCTTCAGCGCGGCCAGCGCCCGCGGCGGGTCGCGGGAAGCGCCGGGGCCCGTCGCGCCCGACGAAGGAGACGTCGCCGTCCCGCTCCCAGCGGTCCAGGTCCCGCCGCACCTCGTCGTCGATCGCGTCCTCGCGCGGGCGGTACGGGGCCGGGCGCCAGGGTCCTCGACTCGCGGGCGGCGGCTCGCGGTTGTCGTGGTCGAGGTTCCAGGTGCCGCCCGCCGGGTGGTCGCCGTCCATGAGCAGGTCGTGCTCGCGCCGCACCCAGCGGTAGAAGTCCTCCTGCCGCAGCCGCTTTCCGGTCCGGTCGCCCGCCCACGCGGCGAACGCGTCGTGCGGAACGAGGAAGCGCGCGCGGGCCGTACGGTGACCGCGGGCAGCGACTCGACGAGGGCGAGGGCGGCGCGGGACGTCGGATGGCGCACGGTCACCGCCCCTTCGGCGACGGTGAGGTCGGCGCCGGTGAGGCCGCCGGGTCGTGCCCGAGGGCCTCGCGCAGCCCGTCGCGGTAGGTCTCGGCCCGTACGTACCGCACGCGGTCGCCGAGTTCGGCGGCTCGGTGGCGCATCGCCGAGAGCACGAGGTGCGCCTTGGCCCGGTGGAACCGCCGCCTCCGGAACACCGATCGCGCCTCGACCATGACCAGCGGGTGTCGCGGTCGCCGGGGTCGAGGAAGTGCGGGCCGAGGTGGTCGCCGAACAGCCAGTGGGGGTGGTCATCCCGAAAGAGTAGGTTTCGGGTGCTTTGTCGCCAGAAGGGGCGCGCGGTCGGGCGGGGCGCGGCGTCAGGTCGGTCTTCAAGGGGCAGGCCACCCCTTTGAAGACGGGTCGAAGACGGGCCGAAGACGGGCTGAAGACGGGCCCGTGAAGACGGGCCCTAACCGCCGGTGGCCGTGCGCAGGACCGTCCCCGGCGCTCGTACTCCGTCAGCGACTCGACGCCCGACGCCGCCGCGGAGCCCAACTCGCGCTCCAGCAGCCACAACGCACCGTCGATGCCGGAACTCACCCCGCCCGCGCACACCAGGTTCCCGTCGTCCACGACGCGGACGTCCCGCACGTCGGCGCCCTGGTCCCGCAGGTACTGCTTCGCGCCGTGGTGCGTCGTGCAGGGCCGGTCGCCGATCAGGCCCGCGGCGTGCAGCACGACCACGCCGGTGCACACGCCGAGCAGCGTCAGCCCGGCCGCGCCGCGCGCCTCAACTCCCGCGTCAGCACGCCCTTGTCGATCTCGGCCCAGATGCCGGGCCCGTTCCGCTTCCCGTAACCGCCGCCCGGTACGACGAGGACGTCGGCGTCTTGCGGCGCCCAGGGCCGGGCGCCGCCACGTCCGTACCGAACCGCGCGGTGAAGCGGCCGGATCCGTCGGCGGTGACCAGCCGCGTGGTGACCGGGCGCCCATGCCGCCCGCGCCGCCGAACACCTCCAGCGGCCCGGTGAAGTCCAGTTCCTCCACCCCGTCGAAGCACACGATGTGCACCCGCAGGCCGCTCGCCGCCCCGCCGCCCCGCCCTCGTCCCGTGCCGCGCCCTGTGGCGCCGCTGGCGGGACCGGCTCCCGAACCCAGCGCAACGGCCGCCGCGGCCGTCGACGCCAGCAGACCTCTGCGACGCATGAGGCACCTCCGCTCTCCGAGGAACGGCGCGCGGCTCACTCCGCACGCCGTTCAGGTGGTCGGCCCCACCCCGAAAAGTTCCCCGCAGCGGGGAGTTGGGGTCGTGGCCCGGCTGTGACGCCGTCCCGGTGGTGGGGGCACCTCCTGGTGCCCCGGACGGAGTCTGGGGTAGGAGCTGGGTAGCTGGGGAATCGCACGGCGGAGGGTCGCGTGATGCGTACTTACGTGCGGAGCGTCGTAGCGGTACAGCGGCATGAAGTCGGGCCCGCCCCTGCCAGGGGCAAGCCAGTGACAGGCTTGCGGGGCAACAACCGGGCAGGTGGAGGCGAGAGATCGCTGGCAGGGCGCGCGGCAATGAGTCGTGAGCGTTGTGGCTCCGGCGTGGTCAATGCTCGGGAGGGCATGGCATAGCCCGTCTCACTCTCACGCGCCGAAGTGGTGGTGGCGCATCACGTGCGCGGTGTCCTGGGGCGGAGGGGTGGACGCCGCCGCTGCTGAGGATCAGCAGCCGTCCGCCGTTTCGCGTGACGACGATGCGGACGACGCGGGGCCGGTAGGTGTGGGTCGACAGCATGATGTCGCCGACGCGTACGCCTTGGGCTGTGACGGTGAGGTATTGGACGTGGGATGTGGTCATAGGCGTCTGCCACGGCTTTCCGCGACCAGCAGCGCGGAGGCCAGGGATTCGACCAACCGCCGTGCCATGCCGCGTAGTTCGGGCTCGGGGATGTGGTGGTGGGCGAGGGTGGTGCGGGAGTGGGCCAGGACTTCCGCGCCGTCGGCGAGGAGGGTGGTCTCGACGAGGTCGGCGCGTTGCCACATGTGCCCGCCCTCGTTGCCGGGGTGGAGGTAGCAGGGCTGCCCGTAGTCGTTCGTCCAGGGAGGAGGCGGGCGTCCTGGGGTGGAACAGCTCATCCATCGGGGCCTTCCGTGGGGCGTGTTACGTACGGGAGGTGCGGCGCGTCCTCGGCCGCCCCAGCCACGGAACGTGGCACCGGAAGCCGTCACCGCCCGGTGTGCCCACCCGTAGGAGCGCCCGGCCTCGGCGGCGATGGCGCGTACGGGGGCGCCCTGGTCGTAGCGTTCGCGGACGATCGCGCGCACGGCAGGCATCAGGGCGACGGGGATGCGCGTGCTATCGGCGTAGTGGATCCGCAGGTCGGCGAGGGTGCGGATGGTGGGTAACTCGTTCACGCTCTGTTCCTTGGTCGGGATAGGGGCCCCGCCCGCGAAGGGGTCAGGACCAGTAACGACAACTCGGAGACAAGTCCTCGTCACTGTGCGGGCGGGGGCCGATTCGAGGCCCCGCAGACGTGGAAGTGGCCGCCACGTCTGCGGGCTGGAGCCGAGGTGCGTACCCACGGGGTCCCAGCCCTGGGTACGGTGGTCGGCTCCGCGTCCCGCGCTTCGATGTCCTGTCAAGCACCGGAGCGCGGGGCGTGGGTCAGCGGCGGTCGCGCTCTCGTTCGCCCTCGTCGTCGCGCAGGAGCACGAGACCCGAGGAGAGAGCCGCGAGGAGTACGGCCGCTATGACGAACGGGATCACGTGCCGTCCCCACCACGTCCCAAGGACCGGTCGTTGGCAGCCCGCGTCTTAAGGTTCAACGCCTCTCGGGGCGGTACGGGTTCGATCTTGGCGGGGTCCGCTTCCCACTCAACCCCACCGCCGAGGGGCCGCAGGAAGACGCGGGCGCCGCCGGGGTCGTCCATGACTTCGCCGACGCGGTCCCGGGCTGTGTCCTTGACGACGACACCGGCCGACAGTGGACGGGAGTCTTGTCGTTGGGTTTTGCCAGGGGTACCTGTTCGGGCTGTACCGTGGCGCATGTTGACGCTCCTTTGCAGCGTTGACCACGCCCCGGACCGGTCGCACGGTCGCGGGGTCTTCTCGGACTCTCCGAGGTAACCCCACGTATGTGGTGGCTCATCAGGCCAGAAAGTGAGGGGTCGTCAGCAGGGCCCGGACACTTTTACTTTCTTTACTTTCGTGTGCGCTACGGTCGGACGTGTGACTCGGGAGTACCGATGAACAAGAGCCGCAACATGGTCCTCGACGCCCTGTTAAGTGAATACGGGTTCACTCATGAGGCATTCGCCGAGGAGGTCAACCGCATCTGCGGAGAGATCACCGGCAAGCCGGGCAGTGTGAGTGACCGCGACATCCGGCGGTGGATCGCCGGTGCTGTGCGTTGGCCAACAACCCGGTACCTTCAGGCATTGACGCAGATTTTCGACCGGCAGCCGGAGGCCATGGGGTTCGTACCGCGGGTAAGTCCTCCCGCGTTCCGGATCTTCCTCCCGGGCCCCGGTCCCGAACAGGGAGGAGGAAGCGCCTGTGCAGCGCCGCGCCTTCCTTGCCGCGACAACCGGAACGACCGCCGCCGCCGTGCCACTCTTCTCCGCGCGGCCGCATGCCGTTGGCTCTTCTGACGTGATCCGGCTGCGTAGCGGCCTGGACGCTCTCACAGCGTTGGACGACACCAGAGGAGGACACGAGGCTCTGGAGCGGTCCGCGCTCGCTGGGGCGGCTGAAGCCCTGGAGTTGCAACAAGGAGCAGCGGCCCAGCGCATTCGGCAGCGCCTCTTCGGCGTGGCCGCCGAGTACACCGCTACCGCCGCCTGGAGCGCGCTTGATGACCGTCTGCTGGAGCGAGCTGAAACCCATCTGAACCGGGCCCTCTACCTAGCAGGGATGGGAAGGGACTCAGCGATGGAAATGCAGGTCTGGAACATCTTCGCGATGCTCGCTTACCACCGTCGGGATTTCGCGCAGGCGGTATCCGCGGCTCAGGCCGCACAGGCGACGTCAGTCACGCGCAGGGATCCTCTCCACGCCTCCTTGGCATACGCCCGCACTGCTGTGTGCCGCGCCGCGGTTAACGACACCAAGGTGCTCTTCGCTCCCTTGGACGCGCCGGGAGGAACTCAACAAGGTCGCACCCGACACGCCGCGCCCCCGGTGGCTGGACTTCTACGGTCCTGCCGAGCTGAGCGCTCTGTCGTCTGTCGTTCACGACCGCATCGGTCAGCCCGCTGAAGCCGAAGCGGCTTCCCACCGTGCGCTGGCCGCGATCCCGAAGCAGTTCCGGCGAAACCGCGCCCTGGCCACAGCGCAACTCGCCACGACGCAACTCCATCAACGCGACGTTGGCCAGGCGTGTGCCACCGCCGGAAATGTCTTCTCCTTGATGGGCAGGGACCCATTGCCGGGCCGTTTGCGCTCCCGGCTGGGCGACTTCCATCGCAACCTGATCACGACCGCTCCGGATGCCCCAGCAGTGCGGGAGTGGGTCAACCGTCACCGAGACGAATGGAGCCGGGCTTGACCACCGAGCTGCGCCACTTCGGCCATGCCGATCTGCCCCGCATCCGAGAGGACATCATTCGTGTGCACGCCGACGCTTACGCGGATGCCATGGATGACGAGTTCAACCAGCGCTTTCCATGGTTCGTTGACCATTGGGGCGGAAACGCGGACTTCTCGTGCGTCATCTCCTACGTGGAGAACGAGCCGACCGGCTTCGCGTACGGCGCTCCCGCTGTCGACGGGCGCGAATGGTGGCGCGAGCATGTGAACCCGGCACCGGAGAAAACACGCACGTTCCACTTCTCGGAGTTGGCTGTCCGTACATCATGGCGGAAAACTGGCACAGCGGACCGCCTGCACCGGGCCCTTATGAATGAGCGCCACGAGGATCTCGCGGTGCTGCTAGTGGACACCACTCACCCCAGGGTTCAGGCACTGTATGAGTCGTGGGGATATCGACAGATCGGACGCGACCAACCTTTCCCGGACTCTCCGGTGTTCGCCGTCATGCTCACCGACCTCCCCTCGGTGACGCATAAACGCCATGCGGAGGATTGGGCGTCGCGCCGATGTTCACGCGCACATCCCGTCGGAGCACGACGAATACCCGGTCGCGCGGGATTTCCACACGGTGCCCGGAGTTACGGCCGGGGATACGTACAGTGGAACCCCGGCGATGGCAGAGAGGAACGGGTCAAGGCTCGTCCACTTGCGGCTGACGGTGACTGTCGATATCCCGGTCACCTCCTCCAGCCCGCGCGATGCGG
Organism: Streptomyces sp. M19; assembly: GCA_038070365.1. Taxonomy (GTDB): domain Bacteria; phylum Actinomycetota; class Actinomycetes; order Streptomycetales; family Streptomycetaceae; genus Streptomyces. The sequence goes on from JAMYWE010000001.1 coordinate 4,536,690, forward strand.
GCTGCGGCAGCGCGCCGAAGAACGCGGCATCGACTTGGCGGGCGATGGAGCGGGCCAGGCCGTTGCCGACGATCCGCTGTGCGTCGGGTTGGAGTCCTCCGCCAGCTCGGACGAGGCGACCGTGAGGCCGAAAAGTTCCCCGCAGCGGGGAGTTGGGGTCGTGGCCCGGCTGTGAGGTCGTCCCGGTGGGGGCCGTCCGACGGCGGTCACCTCCCGCTGTCCGCGGTCCCGGCGGGTGCCGTGGGCCGCCGACGGCGGGAGGTGACCGGTGTCGGCCGACGGGCCGTCACGCGCGGGGAGCGCCGTCCGCTCGGGGCGCGGCCTGGGGCGCGATGGCGGTCGGGGCCGCTGCGGGGTGACCGGGGCGGCGGAGGTGACCGGGCGGCGGAGGCGTCCCGCTGTACGGGGCGTACGCGGCGGGCTTGTTCGCCGGGCGGCTCGGGCGGCTGGCGGCCAGCAGGAGCACCGTCACGAGCAGCTGGATGCCGATGATCAGGGCCTGGGTCGCCGGGGTCCTGACGTCCAGCAGGACCATCGTCGTGTTGACCGAGAAGTGCACGGCCATCGACGCGACGACTCCGGCGCGCTCGTAGGCGTAGGCGGTGAGCATGGCCATCGGGACGGTGCAGACGGCGAAGAGCAGGCCGCCGGGGTGGCCAGGCCCAGGTCGTTCTGGGGGTGCCGTCGATGAAGAACAGCGGCAGGTGCCACACGGCCCAGATGACGCCCAGCACCAGGCCGACCTGGAAGCGGTTCATCGAGGCGCGCATCCGCGGGTACGCGGTGCCGCGCCAGCCCGGCTCCTCGGACAGCGGGCCGGAGACCACCATGCCGACGAGGAACGCCGCGGGCCGCCCATGTCCTTCATCGCGTCCTTCGCGGTGTCCAGGCTCAGCGCGGGATCACCGGCCGCGTGGCCCAGGACGGCGGCCGACAGCACGGTGGCCGAGGCCAGCACCAGCAGTACGGGCGCCCAGAAGAGGTTCCTCCGCTGGGACTTGACCGCGTACCGCGGCACCGGCTCACCGCGCCTGACGCGGCGTTTGCGGATCACCACGGCGGCTATCAGCGGGCCGAAGGCGCCGAGCATGTAGGGCGCGGCGGTGGGCGCGCTCGTCGACGACCCGCCGATCGCGACCGCCGTGAACCAGCAGATCCAGCTCACCGCGAAGGCGATGGTCATGAACAGCGTCAGGTCGCCGCGGTAGTCGCGGGGCGGCGGAGTGGGCGACGGGGGCCGTCTGGGCAGGGGAAAATGAAGTGCGCATGCCAAATACCTTCGTGTCTGGTGGGCTGTCGGTAAGGGTGGGCAAGAACGTGCCGCTGCGAGGACGTGCGAGGTGAAGGGGCGGGCGGGCGCGGGCGCCCGGCGCTCAGGGTGGTGGCGCGCCTCTCGGAAGGCGTCCCCTGGTGAGGTCGGCGGCCATCTCCTCGGGGATCGCGTCCAGTTGGCCGGTGAGCCAGGTGCCGACCAGGTCGAGGAGGTCGGGTCGACGGGGCCGCGCAGCAGGCGGCGGTAGGAGCGGATGGTGTGGCGTCCGGCGTCGGCGCGCAGGACGTGGGTCAGGTCGGGGACGCGGTGGATCTCGGCCGTACCCGGCACCAGCCGCTCGATCACGTCCAGGTCGGCGGGGTCGACCTGGATGTCCTTGTCGCCGGTGATCGCCAGGACTGGTGCCTGGACGGAGGCGAGGTCGTCGCGGGTGTCGTGGACGAGCATCTCGCGCGTCCAGCGGGCGTTGACCCGGGCCCCGGCCACGCGCGCCACGTCCGTACGGGTCTTCTTGAGCCGGGCGAGGACCCGGTTGCCGAGCGCCCCAGGGGCCGCCGCAGGAGGTGTACCGGCGCGGGCAGGCCGTCGGCGATCGACCGGGCCTGCCAGCGCAGGGCGTCCTCGCCCGGCCGGGCGAAACCGGCCAGCAGCACCGCGGCCCGCACCTCGTGGCGCGCCGCGAGGGCCATGGCGTGCAGGGCGCCCTCGCTGTGGCCGACCACGCCGACGGCGTCGGGCCGGATGTCGGGGCGGTCGGCCAGGGCGCGCAGGGCGGCGGACGCGTCCTCGCGGTTGTCGGTGAAGCCCGCGGCCTGCCAGGTGCCGGGGTGTCGCCCGCGCCGCGCCGGTCGTAGCGCAGCGTGGCGATGCCCGCGCCGCGAGGGTGTCGGCCAGCGGGCGGCCCAGGTTCATCGCGAGCTTGGGGTGTTGCCGTCGCGGTCCAGGGGCCGGAGCCGTGCAGCAGCAGGACGGCGGGTGCGGGCCACGGCCGGTCGGCAGGGTCAGGGTGCCGGCCAGGGGTCCCGTCTTCCGCGGTGACCGTCATGTCGATGTCGTGCAAGGCTCCGCCTCTCATTGCTCTCAACAACGAGAACGTTATCAGATGTGAGACCATGGAGTCATGCCCACTGCGAACCTCCTCCTTCACCCCGTCCGGTTGCGCATCCTCCAGACCCTGGTCGGCGCCGGTGAGCTGACCACGGCCCAACTGCGCGAACGGCTGCCCGACGTCCCCGCGGCCACCATGTACCGGCACGTCGCCACGCTCACGCAGGCCGGAATCCTGGAAGTGGTCCGCGAGACCCCGTGCGCGGCACCGTCGAACGCAGCTACCGGGTCCGCCAGGACGAGGCACTCGTCGACGACGACGCCCGTACGGCGATGACCAAGGACGACCACCGCCAGGCGTTCACCGTCTTCACCGGCGCGATGATGTCCGACTTCGAGCGCTACCTCTCCCGCGACGACACCGAACCCGCGCGCGAGGGCGTCCTCTACCGGCAGGGCGCGGTCTGGGTGACCCCGAGGAGTTCACCGCGCTCGTCGAGGAACTCGAAGCCGTCGTCGAGCGCCGCACCCACCACGCCCGGGCGACGGCCGCGTCCGCCATGTCATCAGCCTCGCCCTCGTCCCGGACAAGGCCACGGAGGCGGAGGGCGAGAACAAGGAGGACAAGGCGGAGGGGAGAACAAGGAGGACAAGGCGGAGGGTGGCGGCAAGGCGAAGGGTGAAGGAAAGGGAAGGCCGGGGCTAGGCCGGCCGGTCCGTGGCGCCGGGGCTGTGCCTGGCCAGCATGGTCTGCACGGCCTGCTCGACGGCGTAGCGCGTGTCGTCGGCGGTGGGGTTCCAGTCGGTGAGCAGCATCCGGGGCCACAGGACGTAGTTGGCGATCATGCCGAGGAACTGGTTGGTGGCGCTCTGGGCGTCGGGGACGACGGCGTTTCCGGCTTCGTGCTCGGCTTCCAGATAGTGCTGGACGGACGTGAAGTACGGCAGCTTGCCCAGGCGGAACTGCGTCAGTCCCAGCTCGGGGAAGCGGGGCAGCTCGGCGATGACGATCCTGAACAGGGCCGTCATGCCGGGGCGGCCGATCAGGTCGGCGTACTGGTGGCCGATGGCGCTCAGGCCCGCGCGGAGGTCTCCGGGCCGCGGGCGGACCACGGCCTCGTCCGGTCCGCGCTGCCAGGACTCGGTGACGATGGCCTCGAAGAGGGCCGCCTTGGTGGGGAACTGCTTGAACAGGGTGGACTTCGAGACACCGGCCGCTTCGGCGATCCGCGCCAGGGAGGTGCCGTCGTAGCCGCGCTCCAGGAACAACCGGGTGGCCGCAGAGGTGATCGCGTCGCGCTTCCGCTGGGCGAGCTGGCGGTGATGAGCGGAGAGTCCTGCTGCCATGGGGGCAGTATGCCGCATCCCGAGGCGAGTCACTTGACTCGCCTCTGAGGGGTGCCTAGGGTGCGGGCAGGTGGTGAGTCGAGTGACTCGCCTCGGGGCATCGGCGCCCGCGCTGCTGCCACCACCCGTCCAGCCAGAGGAACCACTCATGGAAAACAACAAGATCGCGCTGGTGACCGGCGCGAATCGCGGTCTCGGCCGCAGCGCCGCCCTGGCTCTCGCCCGGCGCGGGTGCGCGTCATCGCCACCTACCGTGGCGACGCGGCCGGGGCGGAGGAGACGGCGAAGGCGGCGCGGGCGTCGGGTCCCAGCGCGACCGCTCTCCGGCTCGACATCAGCGACGTCGCCTCCTTCGCCTCCTTCACGGCCGAACTCGGCGAGGTGTTGCGGAGTTGGGATGCCACCCGGCTCGACATCCTGGTCAACAACGCGGGGTGGGCATCTTCGGATCGCTGGAGGAGGTCACCGTGGAAGACTTCGACACGGTGGTGGGCACCAACTTCCGCGGCACGTTCTTCCTCATCCAGGCGCTGGCGCCCCTGATGGGCGAGGGCGGTCGCGTCATCAACGTGTCGACCTCGCTGACCCGGCACACCAGCCCCGCCACCTCGGTCTACTCGGCGTCCAAGGCGGCGGTCGAAGCCCTGGCCGCACCCTGGCCGTGGAACTCGGTTCCCGTGGCATCCGCGTCAACTCCCTCGCTCCTGGGCCGACCGCCACGGACTTCAACGGCGGCGCCATGCGGGACGACGCGGACCTCCGCCAGGGCCTCGCCGCGCAGACCGCGCTCGGCCGCGTCGGCCAACCCGAGGAAATCGGCGACGCGGTGGCGGCACTCGCCTCCGACGACCTGCGCTGGGTCACGGCCCAGCGCATCGAGGTCTCCGGCGGCGCGCTTCTCTGAGCGCCCGACCGGGCGCCCGAGAGCCCTTCCCGTAGCAACCGCCGGTCCCCGGCCCTTGATCCACGGCCCTGGTCCCCGGCCCCGGGTCCACGGCCCTCCGGCTCCGGCCCTCCGGCTCCGGGCCTCTGGCCTCCGACATCCGGTCCCGGCTCCGATCCCGATGTCCCGGTCTCCGGCCTCCGACATCCGGTCCCGGCTCCGATCCCGATGTCCCGGTCTCCGGCCCCGGCCTCCGATCTCGGCTCCTGGCCCTGGCCTCCGATCTCGGCTCCTGGCCCCTGGTCCCCGATCCTGGTCCCCGATCCCGGTCCCCGATCCCGGTCCCCGATCCCGGTCCCCGATCCCGGTCCCCGATCCCGGTCCCCGGCCCCGGTCCCCGATTCCGGTCCCCGGCCACGGGTCTTCGGCCTCTGGTCCCCGGCCCCGATCCCGGTCCCCGGCCCCGGGCTCTGGCTCCGGGCCGGGGACCAGCCCGACCCGGCACGCCCGCGGCCCAGGGCGACGCCGCCCGAAACAGCCACCGCCCCCAGCGCCCTCAACGTCCGCACCCTGCGCCCGGCCCCAACGCTCGCCCCCAGCCACCGCCCCCAGCGCCCGGCCTCAACGCCCGCTCGCCGCAGGCGCGTTCGCTCAGTGCAGCAGCACGATCTTGCCGCGGGCGTGGCGGCTCTCGCTCAGTTCGTGCGCGGCCACGGCCTCCGCGAGCGGGAACGCCGCCGCGACCGGCACCCGCAGCCGCCCTCCTCGGCGAGCGCGACCGCGGTGGCCAGGCCGTGCACCGCCAGCGGGTCCGCCGAGCCGAGGACCGCGCCCGTCTCGTCGGCCGGTGCGCCGTGCGACAGGTGCACGCCGTGGGCCGCCGCGGTGAAGTCGGGGGCGATCGTCACCACGCGCGCCGGGTCGCCGGCGAGGGCGACGAGGTCCGGCAGCGCCCCTCCGGCGCAGTCGAACACCGCGTCCACGCCATCCGGCGCCAGCGCGCGGACCCGTTCGACGAGCCCGGCCCCGTACGTCGTCGGCCGCGCGCCGAGGGACCGCAGGAAGTCGTGGTTGCGCTCGCTCGCCGTACCGATGACCACGGCGCCGCGGGCCGCCGCGAACTGGACGGCGACGGTGCCCACCGCACCGGCCGCGCCCTGGACGAGCAGGGTGTGCCCGGCGCCGACCGCGAGCCGGTCCAGGACCCGCGCCGCCGTCTCGACACCGCCCGCGGCGCCGCCCGCCTCCTCCCAGCTCCACACCGCCGGTTTCGGCGCCCAGTGGGCCAGGACCGCGAAGTCGGCGTTGGCGCCGCGCGGCCGCGTGGGCCATGCCGAAGACCTCGTCGCCGACGGCCACGCCCGTGACGCCGTCGCCGACCTCGTCCACGACGCCCGCCGCGTCGAACCCGGTCCGGTACGGGAACGTCACGGGCACCGTGTCCCGGAGCCGCCCGGAGCGGAGGTACGTCTCGCCGGGGAGACCCGGAGGCCCGTACGGCGACACGGATCTCGCCCGGCCCGGCGTGCGGCGCCGCCACCTCGGCGACGTGCAGGACGCCCGGCGGGCCGTACTCGGTGAACTGGAGTGCTCTCATGCCGGCCGACCGTAACGGAGCACCCCGTCCGTTTGACTAAAGTGAGAGCGATGACGGCGCAAGTGGGAACGAAGCTCCGCTCGGACGCCCGCGACAACCGCGCGCGCGTCCTCGCGGTCGCGCGCGCGGCCTTCGCCGCCGAGGGGCTCGACGTGCCGATCCGGGAGATCGCCCGGCGCGCCGAGGTCGGCGTGGCGACCGTCTACCGGCACTTCCGGACCAAGGAGGCGCTGCTGACCGAGGCGTTCGCGGAGCAGTTGGCCTCGTGCTCGGCGGTCATGGAGGAGGGCTGGCGGCCGACGACCCGTGGCGCGGGTTCTGCCTGGTGATCGAGCGGCTCATGGAGATGCACGCGCTCGACCGGGGCTTCGCCCGCGCGTTCACCTCGCAGCTGCCCGGGCGGTCGACTTCGCGGCGGAGCGCGACCGTACGCTGCGGATGCTGCTCGAACTGGTCCGGCGGGCGAAGGAGTCGGGCGCCCTGCGGGAGGACTTCGTGGTGGCGGACATCAGCCTGGCGCTGATGGCGAACGAGGGCATCCGCGCCGAGACGCCGCGGATGCGGGTGGCGGCGTCGCGCCGCTTCGCGGCCTTCATGATCCAGTCGTTCCGGGCGGAGCCCGTCCGGCCCGCTGCCCCGGCGGTCCGGCTGCCGCTCTCCGCCACTGAGCGCCACCCGAAGGTCGCGACCGTGGTGCCGCGCCGCCGGTGTCGACCGCCGCCCTGACCGCCCTCGACGCCTCCTCCGTCGCCGCCCTCGCCGCCCTCGACGCCGTCGCCGCCGGTCACTGACCGGCGCCTCCCGGTCCCCGGCACGCGTTAGCGCCGCGTTAGGCGTACGGCGGCAGATCAACAGCGTTGGCCGACAGGCTGGTTGTCACGAGCCGGAAAGCCCACTCCGAGAGAACGACGGGGAAGAACATGTCGCACCGCACCGCCACCACCCGCCACGCCCGCAAGGCCGCCGCCGCTGTGCTGCTCGCTGTCACGGCGCTCGGCCTCACCGCCTGTCAGGGTGGCGACAACGACGCCTCGTCCTCCACCTCCCAGAGCGCCACCCACTCCTCCGCCGACAACAAGTCCGCGGGCAACAAGTCCTCCGACTCCCAGGGCAAGAACGCCGAGGGTGCCAACACGGAGGCGGGCACGCCTGCGGTGGACGGCGAGAAGTGCACGAACCAGATCAACTACGCGGGCGACCCGCGCTCGAACGCCGAGATCAACTCCATTGGCGCGGACACCGGAACCTGCCCCGAGCCGCAGACGGACGGCGCGCCCGAGGGCATCCCCGCGGAGGACGGGCTCAAGTGCACCGACCAGATCAACTACGCGGGCGACCCGCGGCCGAACGCGGAGATCAACTCCATCGGCGCGGACACCGGCTACTGCCCGCCCGTCAAGCACCAGTGAGCCACCCCGGCCCGGCCCGCCCTCTCCCGAGGGCGGGCCTGCTCATGCCCGCCCATGGCGAGCACGGGGTGGTGAGGCACCGCGCCCACGCCTGGCCCCACCCCCACACCACCTCCCACCGCACCCCACCGCACCCCGATCGCATGCCCTCTCGAACGAGCCGGACGGTCGCTCGGCCATACGCGCTAAGTCGGAGTAACTGGGCGACGCCCCAAGAGGTTTGGCACCTGGAAGCGCGTAGGCGAATCCTCACTTCTAGGAGCGGTCATGACGGAACGTACGGTTCAGGAATTCGACGCGGCGGCCCTCGCCGAGCTGCTGCGCGAGCACTTCGGGCTCGCGGCCGAGCGGCTGTGTCCGACGGTGTCCTTCGACGAGCTGGGGCTGGACTCGCTCGGGCTGATGGAGCTGGTGGTGGCGCTGGAGGACCGTACGGGCGCCGAGTTGGGCGACCGGGTGGCGGACCTGACGCCCGAGGCCACCCTCGACGAGGCGGCGCGGGTCATCGACGCGGCGCTGCGCGGCGAGTGACGGGGTGCGCGAGATGAGCGAGAACGTCAGCCTTCTCGACGAGTTGGAACCCGTCGTCGCCCGGCACCTGGACCGGCATCTGGCGACGGTCCGCGAGTGGTTCCCGCACCAGTACGTGCCGTGGAGCGCGGCGCGGGACTTCGACGGGCCGCTGGAGGGCGAGCCCTGGGAGCGCGGCCAGTCGCCGCTGACGCCCGCCGTGCGGGACGCGCTGTTGGTCAACCTGCTCACCGAGGACAACCTGCCCAGCTACCACCACGAGATCGCCACCCGCTTCGGCCGGGACAGCGCGTGGGGACGTGGGTGCACCGCTGGACGGCGGAGGAGGGCGGCACGCGGACGCGCTGCGCGCGTACCTGCACGCGGTGCGCGGCGTGGACCCGGTGGAGCTGGAGCGGGCCAGGATGGCGCACGTCGGCCAGGGCTACGTCAGCGACCAGCCGACCATCGGCCACGCGCTGGCGTACGTCACCATCCAGGAGCTGGCCACCCGCGAGGCCCACCGCAACGCGGGCGCGCGTGCGGCGAGCCGCACGGCACCCGGCTGATGAGCCGGATCGCGGCCGACGAGAACCTGCACATGCTCTTCTACCGGTCCGTGTGCGCCGACGCCTTCGAGGTGGCGCCGGACCGGATGGCGGAGGCGTTCGCGGACGTCATCACCGGTTTCCGGATGCCGGGGCACGGCATCCCCGGCTTCCGGGCCGCGCCGCCCGGATCGCGACGGCCGGGATCTACGACGTGACGATGCACCACGACCACGTGCTGCTGCCGCTGCTGCGCACCCTGCGCGTCATGGAACGCGACGACCTCGGTCCCCGGGGAGCGGGCCAGGGACCGCATCGGTCGCCACCTGGAGGAACTGGCCGACAAGGGGCGGCGGTTGGCGGCCCTCAGGGAGCGGGTGCCGACCACCCGCTCACCCCGGTACGCGCGGGCCAGGCCGGGACCGGGGCCGGGGCCGGGACGGAGGGGCTGGCGCGTGGGGCGGCGGGGTGAGGTCGCCGTCACCGGGCTCGGGCTGGCCACCCCGCCGGGAGCGACCCGGAGACCGTGTGGAAGACGCTGGCCGCGGGCGGTCGTTGGCGGGCCGGGACCCGGACCTCGCCGACCTGCCCGTCGACATCTCCTGCCGCGTCCCGGACGTCGACCCGGTGGCGGAACTGGGGCGCAGACTCGCCCGCCGTACGGACCGGTTCGCGCACCTCGGCCTCGTCGCGGCGCGGCGCGCGGTCGCGGACGCGCGGCTGGACGTACCGGGCGGCGGCCGTCCGGAGCGCGTCGGTGTCGTCCTCGGGTCGGGTCCAACAGCCTCAGCGGCTACGTGGCGGAGTTCACCCGGCTCGGCGAGGGCGGCCCACCAGGGTCTCGCCCTCGCCCTGCCGCGCTCGGTACCGAGCATGGTCGCCGGGGAGGTCGCCATGGACCTCGGCGCCCAAGGCCCGAACTTCACGGTCGCCAGCGCCTGCGCCTCCGGCGCCACGGCGCTCGGCGTCGCCCGCGAACTGCTGCTCGGCGGCGCGTGCGACGTGGTCCTGGCGGGCGGCAGCGACACCGGTTCGCGGATGACGACGACCTGCTTCGCGCGGATGCGGGCGCTGTCGACCCGGACGGACCGGCCCGAGCGGGCGAGCCGCCCGTTCGACCGGGACCGGACGGCTTCGTCCTCGGCGAGGGCGCGGCTGTCCTCGTCCTCGAACGCCCCGGGCACGCGGCGGCCCGGGCGCCACCCGCCGCGCGGTGCTGCGCGGCTACGGCGCCTCGGCGGACGCGTACCACCCGACGGCCCCGCACCCGGAGGGCGCGGGCGCCGAACTGGCCGTACGGCAGGCGCTCGCGGACGCGGGTGCGCGCCCGCGACATCGGGCACATCAGCGCGCACGGCACCGGTACGCCGCTGGGGACGCCGCCGAGGCGCTGATGCTGCTGCGGGTCTTCGGCGGCGCGCCACCGCCGGTGACGGCGGCCAAGAGCGTCGTCGGACACGCGCTGGGCGCGGCGGGTGCCATCGCCGCCGCGTTCACCGTGCTCGCCCTGGAACGGGGGCGGTGCCGCCCACCGCCAACCTCGGCGCGCAGGACCCGGGCCGGGAGCTGGACCTCGTCACCGCCCGCCCCGCCCGCACCGGGCGACCTCGCGCTCTCCCTGTCCTTCGGCTTCGGCGGCCAGAACGCGGCGTTGGTGCTGGGGCGTTGCTGAGAAGACGCGGCGGCGGGGCCGCCGCGTCCCGGCGCTCCTGCTCCCCGGCGCTCCTGCGCTCCTGCGCTCCCGCCCTCTGCTCCCCAGGGCTCGGCGGCTCAGTGCTCCTGCGCGGTGGGCCGCAGCATGATCTGTTGACGGCCGCGTGCCGCGGCTGCGTGATCATGAAGGTGATGGCGCGGGCGATGTCCTCGGCCCCAGCCAGTGTTCCGGCGCCATCCCCGCCCCGCCGCCGCCTGGCCGCCCGCGTCATCTCCGTCCTGACCATCCCCGGCTCGACCAGGCCGACCCGTACGCCGCGCGCGGTCACCTCCTGGCGCAGCGCCTCGCTGAAGGAGCACACGGCGTGCTTGGTGGCGGAGTAGACGGCGTTGTCCCGGCGGGGATCCGGCCCGCGACGGAGCTGACCGTCACCAGGTCGGCGACGCCCGGGGCCCGTCCGCCGCCGCGCGCAGCAGATGCGGGAGCGCCGCGTGGGACATGCGCAGGACGGCCTTCACGTTGATGTCGACCATCTGCTCCCAGTCCTCGGGATCGCTCTCCTCGACGGCGGCGCGCACGCCGTACCCGGCGTTGTTCACCAGGACGTCCAGCCGCCCGAAGTGGTCCGCGGCCTTCTCGACCGCCGCCGTCACCTGGGCCGCGTCCCGCAGGTCGGCGGTGAGGGCGAGCGCCGTGCCGCCCTCCTCGCCGATGGCCGCCATCAGCTCCTCCAGCCGATCGGTACGCCGGGCGACCAGCGCGACCGAACCGCCGTGCCGGGCGATGGCCAGGGCCGTGGCCGCGCCGATACCGCTGGAGGCGCCGGTCACCAGCGCCACGCTTCCCGAAAGCCCTCGCGTCTCTCCGCTGCCCATGCCGTCCCTTTCCTCACGGTGCCGCGGGCACCGCTGGTACCGCCGCTCACGGGCCGCGCCGCCCGTGACGCTCCAGCCCCGCGTACCCACTGAGTACCCAGCGAACGACCCCGCACCGACACCACCACGCGCCGCGAATCCCCGGCAGGGCGGTCAGCCCGCGTCGAGGTCCGGGCCGAGCATCTGGCGAACGAACCGCCGCGGTCGCTCGGCCTCTTCGCGTGAGGCGCCGACGGGCACCAGGTCGCTGGCGACATCGGCCGCGAGCCGCGCGCATGCCGGTGACCGCGTCGTGGCGAGCGCGGTGGCGATCCGCTCGACGGCCCGCACCGCTCCGGCGACATCGGCCCGCTGCCCGTGAAAACGCCTTGCCAGCGAGTAGAGCCCCTCCGGCCGGGACCCGGCCAGCTCCTGCGACTCGGCCGCGCGGGGATCGCCGTCGAATATTCCGGGGCGTCGCTCATGGGCGTCGGGACGTCGCCGCCCGCCGGACCGGCGGATGGCCACCGGTCCGGCGGGCGGTTCGGCTCAGCGGGCCGTCTCGGAGGACGCGGTCTCGGCGTCGGCGTCGTCCTTGGCGTCAGTGTCGCGCTTGGCGTCGGCCTCGTCCTTGGCGGCGTCCTCGCTCTCGACGCTGCTCTCGCCGTCCTGGTCGGCCTGACCGTTCTGGTCGTCCTGGTCGGTCTGGCCGTCTTCGAAGTAGGCGTCCAGGACGGCGTCGAGTTCCGCGGTCCACTCCTTAAGGAGCTTGCGGGCCGGGGCCTCGACGTCGGCCTCGTACCAGCGGCGGTTGGTCGTGTAGACCGTCACGCCGAACCGGCGGCCGAACCGCGGGTGTCGATCTCGACCGCGCCGATCTCGTCCCAGTGGAACTCGGCCTGCTCCGCGTCCAGCCGGAAGGTCACGCCCTTGCGGTTGGCGACGATCGAGCTGCGCCGGTCGGCCACCTCGAAGACGGGACCGCCGTCGTCCTCGTCATCGTCCTCGTCGGCGGCCTCGGGTTCGTCCTCGGCGGAGTCGACGGCGTTGACGGCATCGACGGTGTCGGCTGCGGCGTCCTCGGATGGACGCTCGGCCTCCGCTTCTGCGTCCGTCGCGTCGACGGTCTCTTCAGCAGTCTCCTCGGTCGCCTCCTTCGGCTCCTTCGCCTCGACAGGAGGCGGCGTGAGACCGGGGACGTACGCCGGGTCGGTACCGGCGCCGTGCACGGGCGGGACAATCGGACCTATGCGCTGCTCCACGGCGGGCAGTATTCCCGATAAACCTGTGCCGAGAACAGCCGGGCCACCCCGCGCCACCGGTTCCGGGGACCGTACCGGGCAGGCGGCGGTACCGCGCCCGTACGCGAGCCCGTACGCGAGCCCGTACGCGAGCCCGTACGCGAACCCGTGTTGGGGCCCGTCCTACGCCGCTGACGAGCCCGCCGTACCCCCGACCCGCGCCCGCTCGCCGCCTCTCCGCGTGCGCTCGCCGCCACCCGCGTGCGCTGGCCGAGGAAGAGCGCCGCGCGGTCCAGCGCCTCGTCCGCCTCGTCCAGAACGCCCGCGAACGACTGGAACACGTGCGGCACATCGGCGGTGACGTCCAGGATGACGTCCACTCCGGCCGCCCTCGCGCGCGCGGCGAAACGCGTGGAGTCGTCCAACAGGATCTCGTTGGTGCCCACCTGGACCAGCGTCGGGGAAAGCCGGTGAGGTCGGCGAGGACGGCCGGGCTGAGTAGGGGCTGGCGCGGGTCGGCCCCGGCGAGGTACATGGCTCCGGTGTGTTCGACGGACTCGCGGGTGAAGATCGGGTCGACGCTTTCCTTGGTCTCCATGCTCTCGCCGCTCCGGGTGGCGTCGAGGCCCGGCGAGAACGCCACGATGGCGGCGGGCAGCGGAAGGCCCGCGTCACGGGCGGCGAGGCAGGTGGTGACGGCGAGGCCGCCGCCCGCCGAGTCGCCGGCGAACGCGATGGCCGCGGGGTCGTGACCGCCGTCGAGGAGGGCGCGGTACGCGCTCAGGGTGTCGTCGATCGCCGCCGGGAACGGGTGCTCGGGGGCGAGCCGGTAGTCCACCGAGTACGCCCCGAGGCCCGTCCTGGCCACGAGGTGGCCCGTCAGCGACAGCGCGGTCTCGGGGAGCCGAACACCCAGCCGCCGCCGTGGAAATAGAGGATCGTCCCCGGCCGCGGTGCGTCGTCCGGCTCGACCCGCGCCGCGTCCGGCTCGACCCGCGCCGCGTCCGGCTCGACCCGCGCCGCGTCCGGCTCGACCCGCGCCGCGTCCTGCTCGACCCGCAGCGCGGGCCGGTCGCCGAGCGTCGTCCACGTGGTGCGGACGCTGTCGGGCACGGTCATCTGGGCCATCAGCGCCTTGAATCCGGCTCGGATCTCCTCGACCGACCGAGGGCTGTCGGGCCGTGGCTGCCGCAGCATCGCGTCGACTTGGGCCCGCTGTTCCCTGCTCATGAGCGTGCTCCCATCGGTAAGCGCCTTCCGGTAAGAAACTTCCCTACACTATATTCCGTGGCAACTAAATCGAGCGATGACGCGGTCGACCTTCCGGCCTTCTTCGACGACCTGGTCCGATGTGAGACACGTCTGTACAACGCCCTCAACGACCGTCTCCGCGCGGCGCACGACATCGTCACCTCGCAGTTCGAGGCCCTGCGCTACCTGCGCGACCACCCCGGATCCCGCGTGGCGGACCTGGCCGCCGAGTTCGCCAGCGGCATCGGGGCGAGCAGCAAGAGCGTCGATCGGCTGGAAAAGCGGGGTGGGTCGTACGGCGGCCGAATCCTCTGATCGCCGGTCCTCGCTGCTGGCTCTGACCGACGGCGGCGCGAGGCTGGCCGACGCGGCGGAGGAGACCTTCGCCGAGGGTTGGCCGAGTTGGTCGGGGACGCGCTCGACGGCTCCTCGGCCTCGGCCGCCGTACGGGCCGTCTCGAAGCTCCGCTCCGCGCTCGAACGCGACCAGATCGGTATGCCCACGGGCTGACGGACTTCGCCTCGTTCCCCGGAAACGGAATGCGCGCTTTCCGAAATAACCTCGGGATCATTTTTACTGATGCGCGGATAAGGAATTCGCGATTTGAATTCCGGGATGCGGGAGGTGAGAATTCGGAAACCCCGCCCTATCCGTGAGACGAGGGAGATTGCCGATGGCGCATCCACCACCGCCGAACCAGCCCCCACCCCCACCCCGCATCAGCCACCGCACCAGCAGCCACCGCCCCCACCGGCCATGGCCGCAGAGCCCTCCGTACGGACCGCCGTACGGGCGTCGCACGGCACCCGTCCACGCCGACGCTCGTGATCGGAGCGGTGGTGGCGATCGCCCTCGTGGCGGGCGGCGTCTGGTTCGCCACCGGCGGGACGGCGGTGGCGGCAAGGGCAGCTCCTCGGACGCCAAGGCCGTCGACGCGAAGCTGCTCCGGAAGGTCCCCTGCCGAAGGTCGACGAGATGACCGACGCGGCGGGGATGTGGACCACCGACAAGAGCTTCGTGAAGGCGGGGGCGAGCGAGATCCTCGGCTACCCGCTGACCGGCGGCGGCAGCGACGCCGACCCGCGTGGACGATCCCGCTCGACGGAGCGGTCTGCGCGTCGTCGCCGCAGGTCACGGCGGACGGACTGACGGCGGTCCTGTTCGAGGACCACGTCGACACCCCGACGTGCACGCAGGTCGGCCTGATCGACCTGAACAAGGGAAGTTGGTCTGGCAGCGGCAGGCCGTCCCGAAGGGCGGCTACGAGGACCTCCGGAGACCTTCGAGAACGTGGCCCTCGCCGGCGGCACCGTCGCGGCGGGCGGCCACTACGGCGGCGCGGCCTGGTCGCTCGACGGCGCCGCCCGGTGGGTGCCGGACCGGGAGGAGACGTGCCACGACACGGCGTACGCGGGCGAGGGCGCCAAGCTGGTCGCGCTCCACGAGTGCGACGAGCCCGAGTCCGCCGCGCAGCGGGTCATTACGCTGAACCCACGACGAGGGCCGCGACGTCGACGTACACGGTCGACAAGGACGTCCGTTACGTGGACATCGCCTCCGTCGACCCGCTCGTCCTCGGCGTCAACACCGACGCCTCGGTGGGCGACAACTCCGGCGCCGCCGCCCTCGTCACCGTCGACGACAGCCAAGCGCGCGGCAAGGTCCGCAGCACGATCGACACCATGACGGACGACTACCGCGCCGACTGCGGCAGCGGCCTGGAGGGCTGCAAGGGGTGGCCGTCGACGGGAAGTCCGGCACGCTCTACGTCGGTTCGGACGCCTCCCCGGACGACCAGCGGTTCGTGGGCAACACGATCGTCGGCTTCGACCTGCGGACCGGGAAGAAGACCGGCGAGACCGAGGTGGAGCAGAACGTCGTGCTGGTCCCGATCGGATTCGACCGCGACGGCGCGGTGCTCGCCCTCCAGACGGCGACGACGGCCGAGGGCGGCGGCGTCTGGCGCGTCGACCAGAAGACGCACGCGATGAGCAAGCTGCTGACCCTGCCCACGGCGACCCGGGACACGGAGGAGACGTTCGCGCAGTACGGACGCCTGGACGGCCAGGCCCAGTACACGAAGGGACGCCTCTATCTGGGGGCGGTCGACATCAGCGACGAACCGGACGCGGAGGAGGCGCTGGCGGCGGTCTACGGACAGGGCGAGTAAAGCCCACCAGGCGCGTAAAGCCCGCCGGACGACTGAACTACCTGCGGGACGACCGAAAACCCGCCGGACGACCGAAAACCCGCCGGAGACGACCGAAAGCCCGGCAGGCGCGTAAAACGGACCCGCGAAACCGTCCGTCCCCGTAAACCCGGACGGAAAAGGCGGAAACCCGAATTCGCGGGCGGACCGTAAAGCGGGAAACGCGGCGCCGTCAGCCCCGCCGCCCGCTCCCACCCATCGGGGGCGCCCGAAGCGGACCGGGACGCCGGGGAGTAGAGCACGCTGACGGGGCCGCGGCCGGGGCGGAAGCCCGGCCGCGGCCACCAAATCCTCGGCGCAGTCGACCAGTTCGGCCCGGCGCAGCGCCCAGCGCGGATGGGTGTTGGGCAGATAGACGGGGCGGCCGAGGAAACTCGTGTGCAGTCCCCAGCGGGCGGTCAGGAAGTGTTCCAACTCGCTTGGTTCCGCGACCGGTTCGCCGACCCGCACCACCATCCGGCTCGCGGCCCGCGCGGCCCCGGCCACCGCCGACGGCTGGTGTACGTGAAGGTGTCCGCGTCCCGCTCGACGCGCATCCCGGACCACACGTACGGCAACCGGAAAACGGCCCGCCCCAGCGCCACCGGGATCAGCCGCGGGCGTCGAGCGACCGGAACACCACGGCCCGCCGCCCCTCCGCGTCGACCGAGTACAGCCGGACGTTGGTCTCCGGAAGCTGCCCAGATACGGCACCCCGGGCAGCCGCAGCCACCCGACGCGGTGCATCCGGAAGGCGACGAGCCCCACGTAGGTGAGCCCGTCGAGCGTGTCGGGAACCGTCCCTCCGGCAGCAACGGCGCCACCACCCCGGGTTCCACGGCCCAGTGCACGAAGGCCAGATCGAGCCACGCCTGCGTGAGCAACGGCCGAGCCTCCACGCGGGGCGGCTCAGGCGTCACGGCCTCGACCGGCGGCACCCTCTCCTCGCCGCCCCGGCTCCGGCTCCGGCCATGGCTCCGGCTCCGGCCACGGCTCCCGGGCAACACCACCGCATTCCTCCTGTCAATGTCCCAGCAGCCCTTGCCGGGAGGCTTTTGGGGCATGGCTTCAGATACTCAAAAGCCCTGGTCATATGGACGTTAGCTATGCGTTAGCCTCCTCCGCCTAGTCTTTGATCAGTCATCTCGCTGAGCCGCCCGCATCGCGATCCGCCCCGTTCTGAGCCGTCCTCATCGTGAACCGTCCCGTGGAGCCATCGGTCGTGTCCATCCAGCACCTCGCCACCTCGCTCGAACTCCCGATGGACATCTTCGCCGTCTTCGCCTGCGCGGTGTGCGGCGCGTTCGTAGCGGTTCGGAAGGACTTCGACTTCTTCGCGACCGTCCTGCTGGCCGAGGCCGCCAGTCTGGGCGGCGGTCTGTCCAGAGACCTGGTCATCGGGGTGCGGCCGGTCTCCTTCACCGAACCCGCCTACTACCTCGCCCCGATCGTGGCCGCGTCCATCGTGTACTTCAGCACCGTGTTCCAGAGGCACGAGAGGGCGGTCGACGTCTGCGACGCCGTGGCCCTGGGGCTGCTCAGCGTGACCGGTACGACCAAGGGGCTCGCCCACGACTTCGACTACGCCCCGGCCGCCGCGCTCGGCATGGCCACGGCCGTCGGCGGCGGCATCCTGTGCCACGTACTGGCGCGCGAGCTTCCGCCGGTGCTGCGCTGGGACCAGGACCTGTACGCGCTCCGGGCCTCGTCGGCGCCGGTGCGACGGTGCTGCTGTACGCGACGAAGGGGCTGAACGTCGCGACCGCGGTGGCCGCGGCCCTGCTGGCGGCCGTCGTGCGGCTGCTCGCCGTACGGTACGGCTGGCGCACGCCGCGCTCGCTCACCTGGCGCGAGCAGGCCGGGAGCGGTCCGCCGCCGCGAGGCGGCGCCGCCGGAAGCGGAGGCGCCGAGGGCCAGGGCTCCCCGGCACGCGCGGCCCGAGCCCGCCCTCGCGGACGCGGCGCCCGCCCTCGCGGACGCGGCGCCGGTCCGCTCCGCCGCCGAGGACACGATCCGTATGCGGCTCCCGCAAGGACTCGCCGAGTCCCGGCCCTTCGCCGACCCGCGCGTCTCCTGGGAGATCCCTCAGCGCGTCCGCGCGCACGACGTCACCCACCGGCACCGAACCATCGCCACTGCCGCCACCGCCGCCACTACCTCCACCACCGTGCCAGCGGCCACGGAACCGCGCACCGGCCGGACGCACATCAGCGCCCGCGCGGCCGCGGCACCGGTGAGGGCGCACCCTCGCGGGACAGGTCCAGCCGCGACCCTCGGCCAGGCACCCGGCGATCATGTCGACCTGCTGGCCGTAGCCGCGGCCCGCCACGGAGGTCACGGTCCCGTCCGGGCCCACCTCGCAGGGGTTGTCGTCGGTGCACCGCTCACCGGCGTCGTTGTGGGTGTTGTGGATCCCACGACCGTGGTGCCGTCGGGGCCAGCAGCGCCGAACCGGACGTGCCCGGGAAGGGCGCGCAGTTCCCGCCGGTGGCGTAGCGGATCGAGTCCCGCTGCTCGTAGCCGCCCTCCCGCAGCCGCGGGACCACGGCCTCGGCGGCGCAGTCCATGCGCTCGCCGGTGTACGCCATGGTCAGCGGGTCGCCCGCGCGTACGGGGCGGAGGCGAGCCGGAAGACCTTCGCGCCCTCGGCCCGCAACCGCGCGTACGTCGTGTCCAGTTGGTAGAGCGCGATGTCGGTGCCGGTCATCGTCGCGTAGACCAGCCGGTCCGCGTGGGCGGTGGCCCGGGGTAGCCCTGACGGTCGGCGATGGGCACTTCGCGGTCGGCGGGCCGGTCCACCAGCGCCTTTCCGGGCGCGGGGCGCTCTCCCTCCACGCAGTGGCCGTTGGTCAGCAACAGCGCCGGGTCCCGCGGCCGGGAGCCGGGGCGCGGACCACGGAGCCACGCACCCGTACAGCTCCACGGCGCCCTCCACGTTCGGGATCGGGTCGTCGGGCGGTACGTCGGTGCCGTCGATGATGCCGTTGATCCAGTCGGCGTGCCGGGTGACATCGGTGTACAGCGTCGGCGCCCTGTCGCCGCCGGGGCCGCTGACCACCCCGGCCAGCGCCCACCGGCCGTCCTCGCGGACCAGCGCGGGCCCGCCGGAGTCCATGTTGCTCGCGGCGACGCCGCCGTCGCGGCTGCCGACGCACAACTCCCGGTCGGCGGGTCGGCCGCCGGACACGCCGACAGCGCCCGCACCTCGGTGTCGGCCTCCCGCAACCGCGTGGGTAGCACCGGGATCGTCGCCGTCCTCGCAGGTCATGCCCCAACCCATGATGCGTACGGGCGTGTTGTCGGCCGGTCTGGTCGAGGCGATCCGTACGGGCTCGGCCCGAACCGGCGTCCGCAGGTGCAGCAACGCCAGGTCCCGGCCCCAGAACCCTCCTCGTTGGTCGCCAGCCGGTAGTAGTGGTCGACCTCGGCGACCTCGCCGCCCGAGGTGGTGTCCAGCGACCCGACCCGCACCTTCCAGCCGCGCGGCACGCCGCCTTCGCCCCGGTCGGGTTCTTGCCCGCGCAGTGGCTGGCGGTCAGCACCCACCGCGGCGCGAGGACCTCCACCCGCAGCCGTGCTTGTCCGCGCGGCGGCGCGGAAAGGACGGCTGGAACGAGCCCATGAACGAGTACGCCTCGGTTGACTCGTCGCCCCCGACCACGGCCCGCGCCGGAGACCCGTCCAGCACGCCCGCGGCCACCGCGGCCATCGCCGCCAGGACGGCGGCCCCTTCGGCGTATCGACTTCCGCATGAGTGCCTCCCCTTCGTCCGCCACCGGCCGCCCTCCGGCGACCAGTCCGAGGACAGCCCGGGCCGCCTCGTCGGCCCGATCCTGAGCCGCGCGGTCCTCCGGCGGATCTCCACCACGTATCGACGACGGCGGACCGACCGCGCGGCCGTGTAACAGCGGCGCGCTTCGGTGGGTCCTGGCTCGTCACGCCGGTCTCTTCGGCCTCGTAACCTTACGAGCGAAAGTTTATTGGCGTAAGCCTTGTCAGCGCGTGCGTTACGTGCGTAGCCTTACGGTCGTAAGTTCAAGCAGGGCAACGCCGGAGCGCAAGGAGAGAGCCATGTCAGGAACGTCCGTTTCCCCGCCCGTGCGAGGCGGTCCCGTGCGGGCGGCCCGTGTGGGGCGGCTCCGTGTGGGCGACCCGGTGTGGGGCGGCTCCGTGTGGGGCGACCCGGTGTAGGGCGGCTCCGTGTGGGGCGGCGCACGCCCTGACGGTGACCGTCTCCGCCTGGGTCGCCCGCTTCTGGTGCTCACCGGGTTCGCGTTCGTCGCGTTCGTGCCGGTCCTGGTCGCGCTGGTCGGCGCGTTCGCTCGGCCCGCGACGCGGTGGTCAAGGCGGGCGCCGCGCTCCTCGCCCTCGTCTACGCGATCCCGTTCGCCATCTGGCAGTTGCGGCCGGATGGCGCGCCGAGCCTGTCGAAGGACATCCACCCCGGGTTCGTCGGCCTGATCGTCGCCGCGTCCGCCGCGCTCCTGCTCGTCGTCCACGGCGTCCGCCGCCGCTGAGAGCCAGCCCGCCGCAACGCCCTCAACGCCCCGAACACCTTCAACTCCCTCAACTCCCTCAACTCCCTCAACTCCCTCAACTCCCTCAACTCCCTCAACTCCCACGACTTTCGCGGTCGTTCACGGAAGGAACCCTCCATGTCCCTCACCCGCTCCCGCCTCGGCACGCGCCTCGCGGCGCTCACCCTCTCCCTCGCCGCCGCCGGTGGCGCCCTCGCGGCCACCGCCGCGCCCGCCAGGCCGCCTCCAACCCGGCGCACACCGACCGCCACCACGGCGGCGACGCCGTCGAATGCCGTGGACAGGGCACCGACCCCGACGCCCTCGTGCGCTACGGGTCAGAGATCCTGATCGACGCGCCGCCGAGCACCGTCTTCAGTACCCAGACGGACGTGGAGCGGTGGCCGTCCTGGCAGGACGCCGTCCTCACCAGCGAGCGGCTCGACTCCGGCCCGCTGCGGGCGGGTTCGGCCTTCAGGTGGACGACCCCGGTGGCCGCCACCCCTCGACGCCCGCCACCACCCTGACGGTCACCTCCACCGTCCAGCAGGTCCGGCGCGACCACTGCGTCCGCTGGACCGGGCCCGCGACGGGCGAGGGGATCCACATCGACGAGGGCACCCACGTGTGGACCTTCACCAAGGTCGGGGCGGCACCCTCGTCCGTACTGAGGAGACCTGGACCGGCGACCAGGCCGAGGCCGACGTCCCCACCTCGACCGAGGCGCTCGGCGCGGGCCTGGAGGTCTGGCTGAAGGACCTTAAGGCCGCCGCCGAAGCCCGCACCGGCTGCTGACCCTGCCCTCTTGGGCGAAGACGCGAGGGGCCACCACGACCTTACGGCCGTAAGTTTATCGCCGTAGCCCCTTGCTCAACTTGACCTAACATCTATAGCCTTACGGATGTAAGCACACAGCGGGAACCCCAAGGAGTACGCCATGAGCAGCACCGCCACCGCCACCGCGACCGAGATCGTCCTGCCCGGCAAGGTCGAGCCGGACGGGCTGGAGCTGCGGACCCACGAACTGTCGGCCCCGGCAAGGCAGGTGGTCCTGCGGATGGAGGCGACCGGGGTCTGCTTCGCCGAGCAGCAGATGCGCCGCGGCAAGTACTACGACCAGCCGCCGTTCCCCTTCGTGCCCGGCTACGACCTGGTCGGCACCGTCACCGCGGTCGGCGACCAGGTCGACGCGGCGCTCGTCGGGCGCCGGTTCGCCGCGGTCACCAAGGTCGGCGCCTGGGCCAGCCACCTGCTCGTCGACGCCGCGAACCTGATGCCCGTGCCCGACGAGGTCGACCCGGCCGCCGCCGAGACGGTCATCGTCAACGGCATCACCGCCTGGCAGATGCTGCACCGCACCGCCAAGGTCCGCGCCGGTCAGACCATCGTCGTCCTCGGCGCCAACGGGGCGTCGGCTCCACCTCGTCCAGCTCGCCCGGCACGCGGGCATCACCGTGATCGGCACCGCCTCCCCGCCACCACGCCGCCCTGCGCGAACTCGGCGCCACCCGGTCGACTACCGCGACGCGGACATGTACGCCCGCATCCGCGAGTTGGCGCCCGACGGCGTGGACGCGGTCTTCGACCACGTCGGCGGCCCCGCCATCGAGGACTCCTGGCAGCTGCTGCGCGGGGCGGCACCCTCGTCTCCTACGGCACCGCCGCCACCAAGGACGAGGAGGGCGACTCCCAGCTCCCCGTCCTCAAGCTCTTCGCCCGCCTCAGCGCCTGGAACGCCCTGCCCAACGGCAAGAGCGCCCACTTCTACAACCTCTGGGCCGGCAAGCGCCGTTGCCAGGCCTCCTGGCAGCGGCGCATGACCGAGGACCTCACCCAGGTCCTGCGCCTGGTCGCCGAGGGCTCCCTCGTCCCGCAGATCGCCGCGACGTTCGCCCTGACCGACACCGTCGCCGCCCTGCGGCTCGCCGAATCCCGCACCGTGGCAGGCAAGGTCGTCATCGTCCCCGAGGTCTGACAGCACCCGGCGTACCGCCCTTGCCCCTCCCCTCGCTTCCCCTCCCGCTTCCTCGTTCTCCACCACCGCCCACCGCCCACCGTTGTCCGGCTCCGCCGCGTACGTCCCATCCGGAGGTATCCGCCATGTCCTCACCGCCACCGCGCCCGCTCCCGCCACCACCCCGGCCCCGGCCCCGCCATGTCGGCCGCCGCCCCGCCATGTCGGCCGCCGTCGGCCGGACGCGGCGCGCACCCGGGCGAGGTCGACAACCGTCCGACGTACATCAGCTTCGGGCTCGCCTACGTGCTGGGTCACGGTTCCGCCGCCCTCTCCAGGGCGACACGCCTCTGCTCGACCTCCCGGGTGGCTGCCCATGACCCTCCTCGGCGCCGGACTCGCCGTCGGCACGGTCCAGGCCACCCTCGCCGCCCTGCGTGCCCAACGCGGTGTCACCGGGCCGGAAGCCGTGACCGGCCAACTCCTCGGCGCCGCCTGGATCACCGCCTTCGCCGCCCTCTTCCTCGCCATCACCGGGCTCGCCGCCGCCGTCGACAACCCCGACATTCAGACCTTGCTCTGGCCCACCGGCTCCGGCTTCGTCGTCGGTCTGCTCTACGTCGCCGAAGGCTCGTCCGCCGCAACCCCTCCACTACGGCCTCGGCACCTGGCTCGCCCTGACCTCCACCGGAGCCCTCCTCCTTGGCGACCCCGGCTTCTACTGGGTCCTCACCCTCGCCGGCGGCGGCGCCTACGCCCTCGCCGCCCACCTCGAACGCCGCCGCCTCACCGCCACCCCGCGCTGAGCCCCGGCCTCTGCCCCTCAGCCCCTCAGCCCCTCTGCCCCTCTGCCCCAGACCCCGGCACTCTGGCGCTCGACCTGCCAGGAATGCCGGGGCGCGGCCGTCGACAGCGCGCCCCTGGTCCCGAAGCGGACGGACCGCGCAGTCGGCAAGGGAAATCGACCTCTGGCCCCACGACGGAAGGCGACATGGTGAAGGACACCGGATCAGCGACACAGACGGCTCCCACGAGGCAGCCCGGGCCCGCAACCGCCGTGGAGGGCGGACGGCTGCGCGAAGAGATCATCGACGCGGCGGCGGAACTGCTCGACGAGACCGGCGACCAGCACGCCGTCACCCTGCGATCGGTGGCCCGCCGGGTCGGTATCGCCACCCCTCGATCTACCCCCACTTCCCGGACCAGCCGGCCATCATGCTGGCCGTCCTCCAACGGGAGTTCGCCGACCTGGAGCGTCGCCTGGGCGCGGCGGCGGCGCGTACCGGTGACGCTCCACGGCGACGGCTCCTGGCCGTCTGCGAGACCTACCTCGACTTCGCCACTCGCCATCCCCAGCGCTACCGCACGATGTTCGGCGGCCTGTGGACACCGACGCCGGGCGACAGCTCACTGACCGAGACGGATCTCGTCATGCTCGGTGCGGCGTCCATGCTGACGCTCGTCAAAGCCCTGGGCGACTGCGTCGCCGCGGGCGAGGTCACCAGCACCGACGTGCCCGGCGACGCGACGGCGCTGTGGGTGGGCCTGCACGGACTCGCCCACCAGCGCGTCGTCGCCCGTCCTTCCCTGGCCCGAGGACATCCCCGAGCGCGTCATCACCTCACTCGCGCACCTGAACAAGCCCTGAGCCGGCGCCAAGCAGGCGCGGTACGGGCGATGAGCACCACCACGACGACATACACCAATTCGGTACATGGGTTAACCTTGGTACATGTCCATGAAGCGCACCAACGTCTACGCCGACCCGGAAGACCTGGCCATCATCAAGGAGGCGGCCAAGCGCCGCGGTATCAGTGAGGCCGAGATCATCCGGCAGGGCATCCACCTTGCCGCCATGGCCAACCGCGTGTGGGACGAGCCGTTGTTCTCCCGTACCTTCACCGGTCCCGGGCGCACCCTCGACAAGAGTGAGGTTCGTGATGCCGTAGCCGACGCCGTCCGGCGCGAGGCCACTCCGGAACCGCTGCGTGATCATCGTCGTCGCCGACACCTCCGGGCTGCTTGCCGCGCTTGACTCCACGCACCCGGAGCATGAAGCGGCGCAGGAGGCGATCATGGCTGCCGGTCTCCTTGTCGCGTCGCCGCTGCTGCTCGCTGAACTCGACCACGTAGCCACCCGCGAACTGGGCCGCGGGCCGCGGTGAGCGCGATCGACGACATCAGGGGCTGGATGCGTCGCGGCCGTGTGTCCGTACCCGAGATCACCGAGGGCCACCTCGGCATCGCTCAGTCCGTACGAGCCCGCTACATGGCGCTCGACCTCGATCTCGCCGACGCGGTGAACGTCGCCCTGGCCTCCGAGTACGACACCGACGCGATCCTCACACTGGACCGCCGGGACTTTCGAGCCGTCCGCCCTCTCGGCCATCACAAGGCGTTCCGCATCCTGCCCGACGACCTCCCCGTCTGAACCCGGAGTGCGCGCCACGCAAGTAAGGCCAGGTCTTCATCAAAGAGCGGGTGACGAGAGTCGAACTCGCGCTCTGAGCTTGGGAATCACCGGGTCCGATGGGCGGAACATTGGGGCTGACCTGCTGGTATCCGCGGCTGCGGTGCCTTGATGAGGCATCTGAGTGACCCTGATTGACCGTGGTTCACCGTCCGATCAGGCATGCATCGGGCACGGCGTGGGCTAAGGCAGGAGCGTCAGTGCTGGAACGTGGAGTGGCTTGATGGCGTGGAAGTGGCGGTGATCCAGGGTGGCGACGCTTGTCGCTTTGAGCCGCTCGGCAAGGGCGACCACTGAGGCGTCGGCGATTCCGAGAGGAACCCGCGGTATTGCTGCATGAGCTCGGCCACGCGGGAAAGGTCGGCCCGCTCGGTGGGTACCTGGACGAGGTCCTCTGCGGCGACGGCTTCGACGAGGTTGATCTCTGCGTCGGGGCTGACGTACTTGGCCAGGAGGTAGCAGGCTTCGGTGAGTACGTACGGCGTGACCAGCAGCTCGCCGTCATGGGACTCCAGCAGCTCGGCGCAGCTCTTGTGATCGGGATCGTTCCGGTTCAGCAGGGCGACGATGGGCCCTGTGTCAACGATCAGCATCGGCCTCGCCGAGCTCCTCGCGGGCGATGTCCTTCGCGCGGGCGCCGAGGTCGTTCGACGGACCGTCGAAGCTTCGCAGGACCCGGAAGCGGCTAGGCGGTGGTGTCTTCACCAGGCGCAGTGCGTGCCGACGCAGTTCCTCGACCTGGTCGGGCTCAAGCCGCTCGATGATGTCGTACAGATCGCTGTAGTCGTGGGCGGCAGTCATCGCGACTCTCCCTGTCGGCCGTCTCTGCTGCCACGATAACGCCCGACCGCGACAGCCGCCGGTGGTGCGGAGGCGGTGCGCGATGACCAGGGAACTCCGGACAACAAACAAGGCCCCGGTCGCTGACCAGGGCCTTCATCATGGAGCGGGTGACGAGAATCGAACTCGCGCTCTGAGCTTGGGAATCACGGGGCCTGGCGGGCTCAAACCCTGCTCTGACCTGCTGGGACGGTTGGAGAAGAGCCCCACCGCTGGGCTCGTGGCAGACCCTTGTTGACCGTGGTTCACCGCCCCATCGGGCACGCAACGGGCACGGTACGGCTCCTGGGCCACCTGGGCAGCAAGAAGCTATCGGGGATACGCCAGCGCGTGCAGCCGCGTCAGGCCGACCGACACCCGTATTGGGAGTTCGATCAAGTGCCTACGGTCAGGGGCTCTCGCCGTCCCGAGTCACATGCGTCCGCCGCATGAGCGACACCCTGTTCCCGGTCGTTGAAGTCATTGATAGATGTCAGGCGTAGGGGCCTGGAGCGCAGGCCCGGCCTCACCAGGGAAAGGGATCCCGCTGGCGAGGCCGGGTGATCACCTGCGATTGGCCCTTACTTCGTCGCGCACCGCGCGAACAGACCGAATCGCAGTGATCAACTTCTGGGAGAGCGCCGGGACCTGGTCGAAGAGGTGTCCCACGACAGTGACCCCCGACGACCGTTGCGGTCCCGACCGTCACCCATCCCGCCAGTTCCATGTAGCCCCTTTCGAGAGAGATCGGAGTAGGCACCAAGGGCTACTGGCGCCCTCGCTCATAGCGCCCCGGTATCGCCTAGTTGGTACCGATCTCTGTCCGAACTGCACGTACTGTCGGGTGACCCGATGTTACCTACTGGTGCTGCATTTGTCGTTCCAGCATTGAGTAATCCGATCTCCGGACGGCGATACCCCAAAGGGGAGAAAATCGGGCTACGGCCGTCCGGCTGACGTCGCGGAGTCTTGGTGCCTCCGGAACCCGACATTGAGTAGGACGCCGGGGACCCTTCGTCAGGCACCCGGAAGTGTTGCCACGAGCATGCGAATCAGATTCTTTTGCCTGATCGGTCCCCGCCGGACGGCTGCTGCACAACCGCACAGCTCGTGAAGGGGTGCCGGGGCATGGACGTGGTCCACGAACGATGCGCCGGAATTGACATCGGCAAGGCGGACGTGAAGGTCTGCCTCCGCGTCCCGGGCCGGGCAAGCGACGGCGGAAGGAGATCCGAACGTTCCTCACCATGACCAAGGACCTGTTGGCGATGCGGGACTGGCTCATCGCCGAGGGCGTCACCGTGGTGGGAATGGAAGCGACGGGCTCGTACTGGAAGCCCTTGTTCTACCTGCTGGAGAACGACATCGAGTGCTGGCTGCTGAACGCCCGGCACATGAAGAACGTCCCCGGCCGCAAGACCGACGTCGCGGACTCCGAGTGGATCTGCAAGATGGTCGAACACGGCCTGGTCCGGCCCTCGTTCGTGCCGCCGCCGGCCATCCGCCAGCTGCGGGACCTGACCCGTTACCGCACCGAGGTCATCCGCGAGCGCACCCGTGAGGCCCAACGCCTGGAGAAGCTGCTTGAAGACGCCGGGATCAAGCTGTCCGCCGTCGTCTCCGATCTGCTGGGCAAGTCGGCTCGCGCCATGCTGGAGGCGTTGATCGCTGGCGAGCGTGATCCCGAGGTTCTCGCGGAGATGGCGAAGGCGAGCATGCGGGCCAAACGGCAGATCCTCGCCCAGGCACTGACCGGCCAGTTCACCGACCACCACGCGTTCCTCGCCCGGACCATGCTCGACCGAATCGACGCGATCCGCGCGACTGAGGTCCGGCTCAGCGAGGAGATCACCCGCCAACTCACCCCGTTTCAACGCCAGATCGAGCTGCTGACCACCATCCCCGGCGTCAGCGCCCGCTCGGCCGAGATGATCCTGGCCGAGATCAGTGCGGACATGGCCCGCTTCCCTCGGCCGCCCACCTGGCCTCGTGGGCCGGGATGTGTCCGGGCAACCACGAGTCCGCCGGCAAGCACACCTCCGGCAAGTCCCGGCCGGGCGATCCGTGGCTGAAGAACGCGCTCGGCCTGGCAGCCGCGGCCGCCGCCCGCAGCAAGAACACCTACCTGGCGTCCCGCTACAAACGCATCGCGATCCGCCGCGGCAAGAAGCGGGCCCTGGTCGCCATCGGGCACACCATCCTGACCTCGATCTGGCACATGCTCACCAACGACGCCGAATACGCCGACCTCGGAGCGGACTACTTCCTCCAGCGAACCGGCCGTGCACGCCAGACGCGGCGCCTGGTCAGCCAGCTCAACATGCTCGGTTATCAAGTGTCCCTCCAATCAGCGGAAGCGGGATGACCTGCGCGAACGTTAGATTTTCGAATCAGACTCTTGGTCGCAGTTGCCCTGCCGCCGCCTGGCGTGGCGGTGAGGCGCACCTTCCGCGCTGGTGGATATGAACAGGAGGGCCTGTGCCCGGATCAGCCGGTAGCGATTTCGAGGGGATCGCTTCTTTGTGGCCATGAAAAGTCTTGAAGACTCCTGTGAAGCGGTGACAGCGGAAAGGATCCCAGACTTAGGCGAAAAGGCGTCTAAGTTGCACACGGCCCTCGGCACCCTACTATCCATCCTGGATAGGGCTTCTAGCTGCTATTGGGGCTGCCGGGGAGGCGATCACGCAATCGAGTACTTGACTGGAGGTGTATGCAATTCGGCGCGCGCCGCCATTCGCTTAATGTGTATGGGATTTTACGATGAGGCTCTTACGTTATCTCGCTCGATCGCGGAAAGGGCAAATTTGATGTTTTATTCCTGTATGATCCAGAGACTCTTGTTGAATGGAGGAGTGCAGACGAGAAGGGCGCCGACGCAAGTACTCCGCTGTCCAGGTTCGGATGCGCCTGGAGGCCGGAGGTTGGGATGTGCCGACTGACCAGGATAGATACTCAAGGCTGAGCGGGTACGGGGCTCACCCTGGCCACAGTCCACAGCATTTTATCCCGCACGGCCCTCCCGTGGCTGGCGGGCTTTACAATGAGATCGGCCTGTTAATTTCCTGAATGAGATCGGCCGCAGTGTGATTCTTTATGGTGGCGCTGTTATTGGCCCGATGAATCTACCCAGGAAGTCATGGAGCGCTTGGGCGCCTTAGCGAGAGAAGCGGCCCGTCAGCTCGGGAGGGCGAACCTTGAGGAGATGGATGAATACTGGGAGCAAAATGGGCCGGAATAGCATGCCCGTAAGGTCGGCGGAGCGGCTTTGGGCTGGAGCTGCTTTGGGGCGAGTGATCATGGCCCCGTAAGCTTGCGGCGCGTCGGGCAGGTAGTGGACCTGCCCGGTAAAGCACGACGTTGGGGCCATGATCGTAGAGGCTCGCCCCAAAGTGGCTGCCTAAAGCCGTGGAGCCGACCGTCCCAGCCACTACGTACCCCTTCTCTGACTTCAAGTGGCTGATTGCTGTGCGCGCGGCACGGCCCCGGGCGGGCTGAGCGGGGCGGAGACAGGAGCGGCGGCCCGGCTGGGGTCGGCCGCGCGCGGCGAGCGGAGCGAGGCGCCTTGAACCTGTAGAGAAGGTTGTTACTCACTGCCGTCGTGATGGGGCGTGTGGCGTTCGTGCTCTATGGCGGCTATGACGGACTGGGCGCTGTGTACGGCGCGTTGGAGTCTGTTCAGTACGTCGGCGCGTGCGGTGTTGATGAGGTGTTCCGGGGTCTGGGTGCCGGTCTCGGTACCGGCCGGGGTCCAGAAGATTTTGTGGCTGTGGTCGCGGACGACGTCCTGGCACGTGCGGATGACCCAGTTCATCGCCACGGTGACCTCGGCCGTGTGCAGCTCGTCCCAGTCGGTCGACGGTATGCCGTCGCCTTCAGGAGTGGGTGTGCCGGTCACCGGGCTTCCTCCCGTTGGGCGGCTGGGCGGTCTTCTGGGGAAGGCGGAGTTCGGCGGTGACGGTGCGGCCGTTCTCGTCGCCGGTGACGGTGCAGCGGTGGGCGAAGGTCTCGACAAGTTGGAGCCCGCGGCCGTGGGTGCTGTCTGGAGCGGGTGGGTGACGTACGGGCCCCTTGCCGTCCGCCGATGTCGGTGACGGAGATCGCGACGACCGGGCCGCAGTGGACAAGGGCGACGTGGAAGGTGCCGATCCTGCTGGCCGTGTGGCTGACGGCGTTGGTGGCCAGTTCGCTGACGATCAGGGCGGCGTCCTCGGCGCACGGCATGCCGTTCAGGACGGTGCGGGTCCAGCGGCGGGCGCGCCCTACCTCTTCGGGAAACCCGTTGCACGTGAGTCCCCAGACCTTGACGCTGCTTGTATACTCGTTCATACAAGTCTCCTTGTGCTGGTAGGCGGCCATGTCCAGTGGGTTCGTGCTAGACGAGTTTCACGCCGTCGTGCGCGCGGACGGCCGGCGGGGAAGCGGCGTCCATCGCGTCGGTGACGCGGATCGCGTACGCCTCGTCGGCGAGCTGGTTGACCTCGTCGCGGGTGGCCCAGCGCAGGGCGCGGGTTTCCTCGCCCGTGGTGGGGCTGCCGTCGATCGCCTCGCAGCGGAAGACCAGGGAGACGATCAAGCCCGTCATGTTCTTGTAGACCCCCGTGAGGGTGGCCGGGGTGGCGATCTTGAGGCCGGTCTCTTCGAGGACTTCGCGTTCCAGCGCCTCGGGGATGGTCTCGCCGGGCTCCAGTACGCCGCCGGGCGGTTCCCACTTGCCGTTGTCGCGCCGTTCGATCAGCAGAGCGCGGCCGTGGTCGTTCACGATGACTCCGGCGACGCTCACGGAGTGCGGGCGCTGTGCAGTCATGTCCCTCGGCCCTCTCGGCTGGCTAGGCTCTCCACCGTAGCAACTCTGGTCGGCCACTCGTCTAGACACCTGAAGGAGTAACGCATGCCGCCTATCTCTCCGAGCGTTCTCGGAGCGCTGGACCCACCAGCGACCGGGCCGTGTTCCGGCAGATCGCCGACCAGTTGCGCGAGGCGATCGACAAGGCGCGGTTCAAGGAGGGCGACAAGCTGCCCTCCGAAACGGAGCTGGTCGAGCACTTCAGCGTCTCGCGCATGACCGTCCGTAACGCGCTGTCCATCCTCCAGGGCGAGGGCCTGGTGCTCTCCGAGCACGGCAAGGGTGTGTTCGTACGGCCCCGGCCCCGGTGCGGCGGCTGGCCTCGGACCGGTTCGCCCGGCGTCACCGTGAGCAGGGGAAGTCGGCGTTCACCGTGGAGGCCGAAGCTGCCGGGAGTCGTCCGGAAGTTGACAGTTTGGAGGTCAAGGAGGAGCGGCCCTCGCAGGAGGTCGGCGCCCGGCTCGGCTCCCCGCGCAAGGTCCTCGCCCGGCGGCGTCGGTATCTGCTGGACAGTAAGCCGGTGGAGTTCGCGACTTCGTACCTGCCGCTGGACCTGGCCCGGAACACCCCGATCGCGCAGCCCAACCCCGGCCCCGGCGGCATCTACGCCCGTCTGGAGGAGATGGGTCACCACCTCGACCACTTCGACGAGGAGATCCGCGCCCGGATGCCCAGCCCGAACGAGGTCCGCATGCTGCGGCTGGCCTCCGGCGTGCCCGTGATCCACCTGGTGCGGACCGCGTACGACACGGAGGGGCGCGCGGTGGAGGTGTGCGACACGGTGATGGCCGCTGACGCGTACGTCCTCGCGTACCAACTGCCTGCCACCTGACCAGGGGCGGGACGGCCCCGCCCTCTCCGGGCCATCGGCCCCTGGGTCGCTTCTCCGAACTCGTACACCCAATCACGCATACTCGTATAGACGAGTGGTCAAGCTGTGTGGCATGGTGGGGCGCGCACCCGCTGCGGCGGGTGCGCCGCTCGTAGCTCATCTAGACGACTAGGTGTCACATGCCTGGTGTCGGAGAAACAGGAGAAGTGCCTTGCGTTCCATCCGAGTTGAGACCTCTACCGCCACGATCCTGATGACCGAGGCGCCCGAGCCGAAGGTGCGGGACCGGCAGACGGGGAGATCGCCAAGGACGCCGTCAGCGGTGAGGCGTTGATGAAGGTCGGCGTCGTCTACATCGACAGCGGCGAGTCCTCGCTGATCCAGGTGGCCGTCCCGGAGAGCGCGGTGACGGAAGGGCTGGTGGTCGGGGACCGGTCACGCTGCTGGGGCTGGTCGCCCGGCCGTGGGAGTCGGTGTTCAACGGGCAGCAGCGGCACGGCATCGCCTACCGGGCCGACGCCATCGCCCCGGCCGCCATGCCGAGTCCCGGCGGGGCCTGACCGTGTCGGAGCTGCTGACGCTGCTGGAGGTGGGCGGTCCCATCGCGGCGACACTGGGCGGGGCCTCCTACCTCCGGGCCCGGCACCCGGCCGCGTACTGGTCGGTCGTCGGCCTGCCGCTGTCCACGGCCCGGTTGCTCGGCTCGTACGGGTCCGTCATGGACGCGTGCGGGCTGACTGTCCCGCCGTCCCGGCTGCGGGCCTGGGCCACGCAAGCCCTCACCCGCCGCGAGGTCCGGCCCGTACCGCCCCGGCGCGGGATCATCCGACCCACCACGACCGGCCTGCGGCTCCGGCTGCGGCTGGCTCCTGGACAGGAACCTGCCGACGTGGCGGCCTCGGCCGAACGGTTGCGGCACGCCTGGGGCGTTCACGCCGTGTACGTCTCCGTCGTCAAGCCGGGCGTGGTCGAACTCAGGCTCGTCGGCTACGACGTGCTGCGCACGGTCCGCATGCCCCGGAAGTTGGAGAGCGGCCCGCTCACGGTGCCGGTGGCGCTGCGGGAGGACGCGACGCCGTTCGTACGGGACTACCGGGCCGTGCCGCATCAACTCACCCTCG
The DNA here is from genome assembly GCA_038070365.1 of Streptomyces sp. M19. Lineage (GTDB taxonomy): Bacteria > Actinomycetota > Actinomycetes > Streptomycetales > Streptomycetaceae > Streptomyces. The sequence goes on from JAMYWE010000001.1 coordinate 4,569,048, forward strand.
GCGCCACCCTGTCCGGCAAGTCGATGTTCCTGCGCCACCTGATCACCGGCCTGGCGCGACAGCCGGTCGCGCTCGTCGGGATCGACTGCAAGCGCGGGTGGAGCTGGCGCCGTTCGCCGCCCGGATGTCCGCCCTGGCCACCGATCCGGACCAGGCGGCCGACCTGCTGCCCGTGCTCATCAGGGAGATGGAGGACCGCTACGACCTGATCAAAGCCCGCCAGGGCATCGCCCCCGGCACGCCCGACGAGGAGATCACCTCCGACGTCTGGGGCCTGCCGAGGCGGAGCGGCCCGTGCCCGTGGTCCTGGTCGTGGACGAGGTCGCTGAACTCTTCCTCGTCGCCACCAGGAAGGACGAGGAACGGCGGGACGAGATGGTCACCCAGCTCATCCGCCTCGCCCAACTCGGCCGCGCCGCCGGTATCTACCTGGAGGTGTGCGGGCAGCGCTTCGGCGCGGAGTTGGGCAAGGGCGCCACCATGCTCCGTGCCCAGCTCACCGGCCGTGTCTGCCACCGCGTCAACGACGAGGGCACCGCCAAGATGGCCCTGGGCGACATCGCCCCGAAGCGGTCGGCGCGGCCTGCGCCATCGCCCCCGAACTCCCCGGCCTCGCCGTCGCCGGAGACACCTCCGGCGGCTGGTCCCGCATCCGCACGCCCTATCTCTCGCTCGGCGACGCGGCGGCCGTCTGCCGCGAGCACGCCCACCTCGTACCGGACCTGGCCGCGCTCGAACCCTTCCGGCCCGCCGTGCCCGTTCAGCCGGTGACGCCACCGATGCCGCCGATGCCGCTGGTCAAGCCGTTCCCGGTCGCCGACTGACCCGTACGACCGCCCCACCTCGCGCCACGTCCCTACCCCCGCCATGCCCGATTCCGGAAGGAGGCCGCTCGTGCGCGACCGGCTGCCCCACGTCGACGCGGTGCTCGTCCAGGCGGTCATCGCCGCCGCGCTGTCCTTCGCCCACCTGCACGACCTGGCCTCGGCGGCCGGACAGGACGGGTGGAAAGCCTGGGCCTACCCGGTCTCCGTCGACCTGCTGTTGGTGGCGGCCTGGCGACGGCTACGGGCCGGGGAGTCTCGCGCGGCGGGCTGGTGCTGGTTCGTCATCGCCCTGACCGCCTCACTCGGCGCGAACGTCGCCACCGCCGGCCTCCTCGACCTGACCGACGTACCCGCCTGGCTACGCATCCTCGTCGCCGGATGGCCCGCCGTGGCCTTCCTCGGCGGAACGCCTCGCCCACAACTCCCCAACTCCCCAGCCTGAACCGGTCGCTACTGACCTGAAGTCGGATTCCGAACCCGCCCCGCAGCCACCAGCCCCTCACGTCCCGGCCGCCTTGGTCACCCACGCCCGCAAGCTCGCCGACGAACACCGCACCCGTACCGGCTCGCCCATCGACACCCCGACCCTCCGCGCCCGCCTCGGCGTCCCGGCGCCGCTGGCCGACGCCATCGCCGCCCACCTCTGAGCCGCCCACCTCTGAAGGGAGCACCACCCGTGCCCGGATACCCGCCCACCCGATCCGAACTCCTCGACGCCGCCCGCGAGATGGCCGCCACCGGCCGCCCCACCCTCGCCCGACTCCTCGCCGAAGAGGCCGCCAACCAGACCGCCGACCCGCAGGAAGCGGCCCGCATCCTGCGCGACTTCCCCGGCAGCCAGCGAAAGGAGAGCTGACGATGCTCCGCCGCTTCCGCAACGTGATCCGGATCGGCCCCGTACGCGTCGGCACCACCACCGACGCACGCGGCCGTGAGCAGCACACCGCCGCCTGCACCGCCCGCGCTGCGGCTTCTCCGTCGACTACGACAGCCGGTCGGCCGCCGAACTCGCCGCCCGCACCCACCGCTGCCCCGTCCGCTGAAGGAACCCGAAGGAAAGGACCCGAACCCCGTGACCGTCAGCCTGCCCCTGGTGTTCGTGCTCGGCGTCATCGCCTGGACCGCGATCAGTTCCTCGGCGTCCGCATGTGGGTCGCCGTCGTCATCGCCCTGTTCGGCTTCTGGCTCTCCCACACCGTCCTCGCCCCGCCGATCGAGTCCGGATCGCGTACCGGAGTCGACATCGTCAACGGCGAACACGACTAGACGAGTAGCCAAGCTCATCCGAACGACCGCCGGGGCGGCTCCGATACCGCCAAGCATCCGCCGCCCCGGCAGCCCAACCCTCCCCGACCGAAGCCGCGAAGGAGAAGCACCATCATCCCCGCACCACCCCGCCCCCGCTGCCCGAACTCGGCCAACTCGCCGCCACCGGCACCCTGCCCGCCCTGCTCCACCAACTCTCCGGCCTCGGCGGCTGCACCACCCGATCCGCCTCGACGGCCACCGCACCGAACACCGCCTCGACACCACCACCGGCGAGATCGGCCCCGTCCTGCACCACCTGGACTCCGCCGACCTCCCCGCCGGACACCTCCTGACCCGCTGCAACAACCGCCGCACGACCCGCTGCGCGGCCTGCGCCGAGACCTACCGCCGCGACACCTTCCACCTGATCACCGCCGGACTGCGCGGCGGCAAAGGCACCCCGAAGCCGTCGCCGCCCACCCGCGCGTCTTCGCGACCTTCACCGCCCCCGGCTTCGGCCCCGTCCACAACCGCCCCACCGGCCCGGCCAAGACCGTCCGCCCCTGCCGCTGCGGCACCTCCACGACCAGAACGACGACGCCATCGGCACCCGCTCAACCCGGCCACGTACGACTACGAAGCCGCCGTGCTCTGGAACGCCCACGCCGGGCCGCTGTGGCGCCGGTTCTCCATCTACCTGCGCCGCGAGATCGCCAAGCGCGCCGGACTCACCCAACGCGCCTTCCGTGACCACGCCCGCGTCTCCTTCGCCAAAGTCGCCGAGTACCAGAAGCGCGGCGCCGTCCACTTCCACGCCGTCATCCGCCTCGACGGCCCCGCTGGAGGAGACACCCGCCCCGGCCTGGGCCACGGCCGACCTGCTGACCGACGCCATCCGCACCGCAACAGCCCTGGCAGAGGTCACCGGCCCCGTGGTCGACGGCCGCGCCCACACCTTCGCCTTCGGCCGCCAGCTCGACATCCGCCCCATCCGCACCGCCGACTTCACCGGCGGCCAAGACCTGACCGAACGAGCCGTCGCCGCCTACATCGCCAAGTACGCCACCAGGGCGCCGAGACCGCCACGGGAGCCCTCGACCGCCCGCTGAAGTTCCTCGCCGAACTCGCCCAGCTCGACATCACCGACCACGCCCGCCAGATGATCCGCACCGCCTGGACCCTCGGCGCCCGCAAAGACCTCGAACACCTCCGACTCCGCGCCTGGGCCCACATGCTCGGATTCCGCGGCCACTTCTCCACCAAATCCGCCGCTACTCCACCACCCTCGGCGCCCTCCGCACCGCCCGCGCCGACTGGCGCCGCGCCCAAGCCCCCACCACCGGCCCCGACGAATCCACCCTCGTCCTCGCCCACTGGACCTACGCCGGAACCGGCCTCACCCCCACCGAGGAATGGCTGACCACCTCCGTCGCCCCGGCCCCTGGAACGGAAGGAGAGCCGACCCATGGCTGAGCGCTATCTCTCGGTGGCCCAGGTCGCCGAACGCCTCGGAACCACCGAGCGGTTTCCCCGCCGCCTGATCGCCGAACGGCGCATCGCCTTCGTCAAGGTCGGCCGCCATGTCCGTATCCCGGAGAGCGCGCTGAACGCCTTCATCAGCGCCAACACGGTCCAGCCCCTCCGCCCGCGCCGCTCGCGCCTGGGGAGGGCTGCCTGATGCCGAAGAAGAAGCCGACGAAAAGGCGCTTCGGGCGCGTGCGCAAACTGCCCTCCGGCCGCTACCAGGCGCGCTACCTCGGTCCTGACGGTGTCGACCGCCCGGCACCCATCACCTTCGCCACCTCGGGGAGGCGGATGACTGGCTGGCGGAGAGACAGGCTGAGGTACGCAAAGGCGACTGGCAGGACCCCGACGCGGGCGCGGTCAACTTCGAGGAGTACGCCATGCGGTGGGTCGATGAGCGCGACCTGTCCGCCACCACGGAGGAGCTGTACCGGCGCCTCCTGCGGCTTCACATCCTGCCCGCCTTCCGGGACTGGGACCTGGACGAGGTCACGCCTCCCGGGTGCGTACGTGGCGCGCCGAGCGGCTGAAGGCCACCGGAGAGACGACCGTCGCCAAGTCCTACCGGCTGGTGAAGGCCATCCTCGAAACGGCGGTCGAGGACGAGTTGATCCGACGCAATCCGTGCCGGATTCGGGGAGCGGGCAAGGAGTCGGCTCCTGAACGGCCCGTCGCCACCGTCGACCAGGTGGATGCCCTCGCCGACGCGATCGGCCCGCGCTGGCGCCTCATGGTCTACATCGCGGCGTACGGTCCCGCTCGTCCGGAGGAACAGGCCGAGCTGCGGCGGCCGGACGTCGACCTCGAAACGGTGGGCGGTGGGTCCGCCGGGCCGCGCCCGAGCTGACCACGGGACAGCGCGTCGTCGGCGATACGAAGTCGGAAGCCGGGAAGCGCTTCATCGTTCTTCCGGCTTCCTGCGGAAGGACTTGGAACGTCACCTGAAGTGGTTCGCCGAGAAGGAGCCGAACGGGCTGCTGTTCGTGGGTGAGAAGGGCGCCCGTTCCGCCGGTCCTCCTTCGGGCGGAAGTGGCGCCGGGCGCGCGCCAAGGTCGGGCTTCCGGAGAACTTCCGTTTCTACGATCTTCGTCACACCGGCCACACGCTCTCGACGCAGTCAGGCGCCACGCTCAAGGACACCATGGTCCGGGCCGGGCAGTCCTCCGAGCGGGCCGCGCTGATCTACCAGCACTCGAACCTCGACCGTCAGAAGGAGGTCGCCGCCGCCCTCGACGCCCGCGTACGGGCACAGCGCGCCACCCTGACCCATCGGGCACGGAACGGGCACGCGAGGCATAGAGAGGTCTAGACAACAACAAAGCCCCGGGCCGTTGGCCTGGGGCTTTCTTGGAGCGGGTGACGAGAATCGAACTCGCGCTCTGAGCTTGGGAAGCTCATGTTCTACCATTAAACTACACCCGCGCGGCGCCACCTCATCGGCGTTGCAGCGTCGCTCACTCTACCCATGCCCGACCCCAGGCGCATACGCCTTGGGGTCTGTTGTCGTTCTGGGGGTTCGGGCGGCTTTGGGTGGGGGTTTTGGTGGGTTTGTGGTGGGTGGTTGGGGTGAGGGGTGGGTGGGACGGGGGTGTGGGGTGCGGGAGTTGGGGCGTACCGTGGGCGTCGGAGTGCCGCGTGCGGCGGCGTGGAGTTCATCCCCTAATGTGGCTTTTGTCGTTCACGTTCATGGGGAAGGGAACTCAATGGACCGCACCGTAGTCCGTTGTGCCGAAGGGCACGTGTTCAGTACCGCGTCGTTCCCGATGCAGAACCTCAACCACGACCGCCTGGGGCCCGGACGGCTGTTGCGGTGTCCTCGGTGTGCCCGGTTGCGGCATGCCGTGCCGGTGGAGTTGGACAAGCGGTAGCCGCGGCGCGGCGGTGGTGGAGGCTCGGCCCGAGGGCCGGGCCTCTCTTCGTGGGGGTTCGTGGGGTTGGGACCTCGTTCGCCGAGGTCGTGGCTCGGGTGCGTATCCTCGTCCCGTGCTTCTCTCAGACAAGGACATCCGGACGGAGATCGATCTCGGGCGGGTGCGGATCGAACCGTACGACGCGGAGATGATCCAGCCGTCGAGCATCGACGTGCGGCTGGACCGGTTCTTCCGGGTGTTCGAGAACCACCGCTACCCGCACATCGATCCGGCCGTGGAACAGTCGGATCTGACGCGGCTGGTGGAGCCTGAGGGAGACGACGCGTTCATCCTGCACCCCGGCGAGTTCGTGCTCGCGTCCACCTACGAGGTGGTGACGCTGCCGGACGACATCGCGTCGCGGCTGGAGGGCAAGTCGAGCCTGGGGCGGCTGGGGCTGCTGACGCACTCGACGGCCGGGTTCATCGACCCGGGGTTCAGCGGACACGTGACGCTGGAACTGAGCAACGTGGCGACGCTGCCGATCAAGTTGTGGCCGGGGATGAAGATCGGGCAGCTGTGCATGTTCCGGCTGACGTCCCCGCCGAGCATCCGTACGGATCGGCACGCGGCTCGCGGTATCAGGGGCAGCGCGGGCCGACGCCCTCGCGCTCGTATCAGAACTTCCACAGGACCCGGGTGTGAGCTGGACATGAGCGTGGAGCGGGAGAACCTGACGTACGAGCGCTTCGGCACCGCCGTACGGGAACTGGCGCAGAGCGTCGCGGACGACGGCTACGAGCCGGACATCGTGCTGTCGATCGCGCGCGGTGGGGTGTTCGTGGCGGGCGGGCTGGCGTACGCGCTGGACTGCAAGAACCTGCACCTGGTCAACGTGGAGTTCTACACCGGGGTCGGGATCACGCTCGACATGCCGGTCATGCTCGCGCCCGTTCCGAACGCGATCGACTTCTCCCACAAGAAGGTGCTGATCGCCGACGATGTCGCGGACACCGGCAGGACGTTGAAGCTCGTGCACGACTTCTGCGTCGGGACGGTCGCCGAGGTGCGCAGCGCGGTGATCTTCGAGAAGCCGCAGTCGCTGGTGAAGTGCGAGTACGTGTGGAAGCGCACCGACCGGTGGATCAACTTTCCCTGGTCCGTCCTGCCGGTGGTACGGAAGGCGGGGAGCCGGAACAGCCGTCCAAGGAGGCGCTGTGACCGACCCGACCGTGGCCGCCGGAGGTCGCCCACCACGGTGCGGCCGAGGGCGGCGACGGCCCTGATCGGTCGGCCTCAGTCGACCCTGACCACGTACTTGCCGCGCACGCCGCCGGACTCCAGCGCCCGGTGTGCCGCCGCCGTCTCCTCCAGCGGGAAGACCGTGTCCACCGCCGGGCGCAGCCGCCCCTCGGCCACGTGGCGCGCGAGGTCGTCGAAGTGCTCCCGCGTCGGGTTGCCGCTGAAGAAGCGCACCCGGCCGGTTCCGTGGGCCGAACTCGCCGCGATGTAGCCCAGCGACGCGGCGGGCCGCGCCGAGTCGAAGGCGATGGTGACCATCCGCCCGCCGGGCTTCAACAGGCGCCGGAAAGTTCGCAGGTCGGTCCCCGCGGCGTCCAGGACCACGTCGAAGCGGCCCAGTTCCGTCGGCCGGACCGCCCGGTGGTCGACGGCGTGCCGGGCGCCGAGCCCGCGGACGAAATCGAGGTTGGCGGCGCGGGCCAGGGCCGTGACCTCGGCGCCGTACGCCGCTCCGAGCTGGACGGCGGCGTTGCCGACGCCGCCCGCCGCGCCCCGTACGAGCAGTCGTTCGCCGGGCGCAGCGCGGCCTGTCGCGCAGCGCGGTGACGGCGGTGGTGGCCACCGGCAGCGCGGCGGCCTCCACCAGGTCCAGGCTGTCGGGGACCCGGCCGAGCCGTCCGGCGGGCACGGTCACGTACTCGGCGGCGCTGCCGAACCCGGAGGTGCGGCCCAGGACCCCCAGACGCGGTCGCCGACCGCGACCTCCGTGGTCCCCGGGCCGAGCGCGGCGACCTCGCCGGTGAAGTCCAGCCCGACGCGCTGTGGGAACTTCCGGCCGGTCAGCAGGCGGAGCCGACCGGAACGGGCCGTCAGCTCCCCGCCGTTGACGCTGAACGCGCGCACCCGGACGAGCACCTCGCCGGGCGCCGCCTCGGGACGTGGCACCCGGCCCACGTACAGCACCTCGGGGCCGCCGTAGCGGTCGAAGAGCACGGCCTTCATCGTGCGGTCGTCCATCGTTCTCACCTCTGCCACCAGGGGCCGTACGGGGTTGTGACCTCGACCGTAGACTCCTAAGTGGACGACATCGTCCGCTTGGGCCGGAGGTGAGAGAGTGCCGGAGGAATCCTCTCGGATAGGCGCCCCGGGGCCTGACGTCCCCGAGGGCCCTGGGGGTCTCGGATCCCCGGACGGGTTGCGGGCGGACGCCCGGCGGAACCGGGAGCGCATCCTCGTCGCCGCCCGCGCGGTCTTCGCCGACCACGGGATCGACGCGCCCATGGCGACCGTCGCCCGACGGGCCGGGGTCGGGGTGGCGACGCTGTACCGGCGTTTCCCGACCCGGGACGACCTGGTCCGGGCCGCGTTCGCACAGCAGATGGAGACCTGCGCGCACGCGCTCACCGAGGCGCTGGCGGACCCCGATCCATGGCGGGGCTTCCAACGGCTGGTCGAGACGGCCTGTCGGCTCCAGCGGGAGGAGCGGGGTTTCCGGCCGCGTTCGCCGCGGCGTTCCCGGAGAGTACGGCGGAACACGCGCAGGCCCGGGGCCGGGCCGAGCGGGACCTCAAGACCCTGGTCCGCAGGGCCCAGGCGGTGGGTGCGCTGCGGGCCGACTTCCACCCCTCCGACCTCGGGGTGGCCCTGCTGGCGCACTGCGGTCTGGTGGCGGCCCTGCCGGGCGACGACGCGGCGTCCCGGCGCCTGGTGTCGTACCTGATCCAGTCCTTCCGCGCGGACGCGGCCCAGGGCCGCTGCCGTCGCCGCCGAGCGCGCTGTCGCTGCGCCGCCTCCCGATCGCGGTGGACGACACCCGGGGACGGCGGCCTCCGGGCGTCTGACCTTCGGTGTCTGACCTCCGGTGTCCGTCCTCGTCTGGCGGCCTCCCAGCGTCCGGCGTGCGCCCGGCGCCTGTCGCGGTGGTCGGCCGGGGAGCGGCGGCGTCAGCCGGGGAGGGTGCGCAGGTACTGGGCGAGGGTCCGGCCGGGGATCGAACCGGAGGGACGCGGCCGACGGGGACGGCTCCCATGGCCGCGTAGAACGGTTCGGCGTTCGGGTCGGCGTCGATGGTGAACTGCCGGAACCCCAGGCTCCGGGCGGTCTCGACCACGTGGCCGAACAGCAGCCGGCCGACGCCCTGCCCGATCGCGTCGGGGTCGACGAACATCATGCCCAACACGCCCCGCGGCGGTGCGCCTTCCAGGGTCGTGAAGCCGACGACGGTCGTGAGGTCCGCGACGGTCGTCAGGTCCGCGACGGTCGTGAGGTCCGCGACGGTCGTGAGGTCCGCGACGCCGCCGTCCCGCTCCGCCACGGCCGTGCGGCGGCGGACGATCTCCGCGTCGGTGAGCGTCAGTTCCTCGCGGCACGACGCGAGGAACGCGGCGTCGTACCCCAGTGCGCCTTGGAGCGCAGCGCCAGTTCGGTCAGGAAGCCCGCCTCCTCCGGTCGCGCGGGCCGGATCGAGATCGTCACCGAATTCCTCCGAGGTCGTGTCGCCGTCGCTCCATGATGATTCACCCGCGGGGCCTCGGAGTCCCGCTCGTACCACTGGCGTTGACGCGCGCGTCAGGGTTTAGCGTCGGTGCCATGCGGATCGGAGAGCTGGCGAGCCGGGCGGGCACCACGACGCGCGCCCTGCGCCATTACGAGTCGCTCGGGCTGCTGTGCGCCCGGCGGGCGGGGAACGGGTACCGGGAGTACGGGGAGGAGGACCTGCGGCTGCTGCGGGAGATCCGCGTGTTGCGGGACTTCGGCTTCGGGCTGGAGGAGACCCGGCCGTTCGTGGAGTGCCTGCGGGCCGGGAACCCGTCGGGCGACGCCTGTCCGGCCTCGCTGGAGGTCTACCGGCGCAAGCTGGCCGAACTCGACGACTGCATCGACCGGTTGCGGGACGTACGGGAGGGACTGCGCGCCCAGCTCGCGCGGGCCCAGCTCTCGCGCGCGGAGCTGGAGGCCGAGGCGCTCGCGCCCGGCGCGCCCGAGCCCCGCTGCCAGTGGGCGAGCGCGACGACTTCTCACTGAGCGTGCTGCTTCTCACTGAGCGTGCTCGACCCCGTGCACGAGCGCGCTGACCCCGCGTACGAGCCGGTCGATTCCGCGTACGCGCCCGCTGACCCCGCGTACGAGCCCTGCTGACCCTGACACGAGAGGGCGGAGCCCCATGCGTACCACTGAGAAACTGACCGCCGTCACCGACGCGACCTTCGCCGACGAGGTGCTCGGCGCCGACCTGCCCGTGCTGGTCGACTTCACCGCCGACTGGTGCGGTCCGTGCCGGATGATCGCCCCGGTGCTGGCCGAGATCGCCGAGGAGAGGGCCGACCGGCTCAAGGTCGTGTGCCTGGACGTGGACGCCGAGCCCCAGACCACGGCCACCTACGGCGTGATGTCCATGCCGACGTTGATGATCTTCCGCGCGGGCGAGCCGGTGGCGTCCCTGGTCGGGGCCCGGCCCAAGCGGCGGCTGCTCCAGGAGCTGGACAAGATGCTGGGCTGAGGCCGTGGCCTGGTGACCGGCGCCGGGTCCGCGCGGGGTGGGGGCCACGCGGGCGCCCCGGCTACAGCGTGCCCAGCTTCAGCAGCCCCACCATCGCGACGAGTTGGATCGCCGACGCCCCCAGCGCCCTGGGCCAGGGCAGGTCGTGCGACTTGCTCACCATCGAGGTGAGCAGCGCCGCGGCGGCCACCCAGGTCGCCAGGCCGAGCACCACCACGAACGAGCTGTCGCCGCCCAGGAACATCGCGAACACCAGCCGCGGCGCGTCCGTCAGCGACATGATCAGCATGGAGAGACCGACCGTCGGCGCCCACGCACCGTCGCCGCCCATCTGGCGCGCCATGGTGTGGGTCACGGCGCCCAGGATCAGGCCGCCGAGGACCATCACCACACCCGTGATGAGGATCCACGGGATGCTGTTGCCGATCGTCTGGTTGAGGACGTCCTCGCGGGCCTGGTCGAAGCCGAAGACGGCGAGCAGGCCGTAGACGAACGTGACGACGAGGGCCGGGCCCCACACCGGGTAGTCGCGCATCTGCCAGAAGGTGGGCGTCGGGCGCAGCACGATGCCCGACAGCAGCTCCTTCCAGTGCAGGCGCGGCCCGGCGGGCGGCGCGGTGGAGGAACCGGCGCGGTAGACGGAGCCGCCCTGGTACGGGTCGCTGTCGGGCGGGTAGCCGTACGGGTCCTGCGGGCCGTACGGGTCCTCGCCCAGGCTGAACTGGTGCGTGTGGCCCGCGTTGTTGTCGGCGTACGTGCCGTGGCCGCCAGGACCGCCGGGGCGGCTTGGGCCGCCGGGGCCGCCTCCGTAGTACGGGTCCTGGCCGCCGCCGAAGTACTCCGGCTCGCCGTGCGCGGGCTGCTGCCACTGCTGCTGGCCGCCGTACCCGCCTGCTGGCCGCCGTACCCGGCGTGCCCTCCGGCCTGCGGGCCGCCGCCTTGGTGCCCGGCCTGGTGCCCGTACGGCGGCTGCGGCGGTCGCTGCTGCTGCCCCTGTTGCGCGGAGTGGGAGTCCCGTCCGCGTCCGATCCTGAATCCAGCCACGATTCGAACGTACCCAATCGCCGGGGTGGTGGGGTCGGGCCTGGGAAACAGACCCGTCATTGCGGCCGAGCTGTGACATCCCCTAGGGGCAATGCCGTTGCTTTATGCGGTTGTGGGTTGGGGTCGTTTGATGCGGACTGCCCGGGTGCCGGTGTGGGTGGGCTGTGGCCAGGTGTGGTGTTGGGCCCGTTTGAGTCGGTAGTTGGACATCTTGCGTTTGACGACGCGGGGCTGGCTGCGCGGGCGTCTGGCGGGAAGGAGGCGTTCGAGCAGGTCGTGCTGGAGCAGGACGAGGGTTCTGACCAGCAGGTCAGGGGAAAACTGCCCGGTGTGAGGGTCACGCTGCGCCGGGCGGAGCGCAGGGTTTCGGTGAAGGAGATCCGGTCGGGGTCCAGGCCGCGGGTGGCGGCGGTTCTGGCCATCAGTTCGCGCAGTGCGTGGTGGACCAGCAGGTGCGCCCAGATCTGCTGCAGGACGCCGTCGGGGGTCTTGCTGGTGAGCACGACGCGGGCACCGCGCTGGTGGGTTTTGAGCTCGGCGAAGACCGCTTCGGCTTCCCAGCGTTGGGTGTAGAGCGCGGCGAGCTGGCGGGCGGGGTAGCGGCGGGCGTTGGTCAAGTGGTCACCAGCCGGTAGCCCGTGCTGGTGCGGCCGGTGCCGTGGAGGTCGTAGGCGAGGACCCGCACCGTGACCGGATCGGTGTGCGCGGGATCGGTGTACGCGTGGATGCGGGAGAGCCAGGAGCCGTCCCGCAGTTCCCGGTCGACGGGCAGGACACGGTTGGCGGGCACCCGCCACAGCAGGTCGGCGCCGCTGTCGGTGAAGGCCCGCCACAGCGGCACGCCGAGGAACTCCCGGTCGGCCAGCACGAGGTGGCCGGGTCCGCAGGAGCGGGGCAGGCGGCCGACCAGGGTGACCTCCCGGTGCGGCAGCCGGCCACCTCCGCGTCCAGCACGAGGTGGGTGCCCACCTCGATCAGGCAGGCCATGCGCACCTGGGGAAAGGAACTCTTCTCGTGGCCGCGGCTGTTCCCGGGGCGACCGAAGGCGGCCTCGTTGACCGGGCTGTCGGCCACGTCCCAGCAGGTGGCGTCCACCGCCAGCAGCCGCAGCCCCGCCAGAAGGCACCCGGGACGGTCTCGGTGCCCATCGGCTTCGCGGTCGCGGCGAACAGCACCCGCAACGGCTCGGAACCCAGCCGCTGCCGGGCCCGGAACAACGACGACTTCGCCGGGACATGCCAGGCGCCCAGCAGTCCCCGGCCCCGTAGTCCCTCGACCAGATGCCGCATGACCTCCAGATACGGCGCGGGCGAGAACAACGCCAGCCCGAGCACGAAGTACACCACCAGCCGGGCGGGAAGCAGCCGTCTGCGTTGCTCGGTCCGGCCACACGCGGCCACCACCCGGTCGACCAGACCCGGCGGATACACCCAGGTCAACAGCCCCAGACCCGATAACTCAGACACACCGGCAGACACCCGAACCACCCCGGGAGCACTACCAGCAGCGTACGCCGACCACCTAAAACAACGGCATTGCCCTAGGGGACCCCGAGGGTTCTCCCAGCTCAGCGAGGTTGGGCGGCCGGGGCGTGGGTGGGGTGCGGGCGGTCGTCCCGGCGGTGGCGAGGCCGGTCACGGCGAGTACGGACGCGGCGATCGCCGCCGTCACCGCGATCCGGCGGCGGTTGGCGGCCGTCGTGTCGTACATGCCCCGGCTTCCCCGGCACAGGCCGGAGGCGGAGGCGGGCGCGGGGACGGACACGATCGCGGAGGCGGGCGCGGGGACGGTCGCGGGAAGGGACAAGGGGCTCCCGGGGCTGCGGACGGTGGCGGACGGGACGGGCGGGCGGACGGGACGGGCGCGGCGGGCGCGGCGGTCCGGTGTCGTGACCGAGCCTCCCATGGCCGCCCGGTCCCCGGCGTACGGACCGGTCGTACGGTTCGGTTCGGGCCGGTCGTGCGGGCCGGGCGCCCGCCGAGGCCGCGGACCCTCGCGGCGCGGGGCGGATGGTGGGACACGGGGCCCCGGGACTCGCAAGGTTGTTGTGCATACGGTGGCTTCGCCACAGGATTCGAAGTGTCGTTTCGACATGCGTGAACGGGGGCGGACGTGATGTTCTTACGGTGCTGCGCGAAATGTCGCTGTATGGGCGATTACTGCGTGGAGTGGTGCGGGATAGGCGCGTACGGCGTGGATCAGTGCCGTACGAGCCGGTGCCGTACGGACCGCCGGGGCGGGGCCGGCGCGGGGCAGGGGCAGAGCCGTGGGAGGGAACGGGAGCGGGGCTAGCCGATGGTCGAGGGAAGTGGCGGAGCACCGCCGCCCGATACCGTCTCGCCGCCTGCGGCGGAGAGTGCTAGAAAGGTGACATGACCGGACTTTTCGGTCGTCCTGGGGCGGCGCGGGCCGACGCGGCTGCCCGCCGCAGCGCCTCCGGGCGGCACAACCACCCGGAGGCCGGGTCCACCCGGCGCGGGGCAGAGGGGACCTCGCGCGAGAGCGGGGAGGGCCCGAGGGAGAGGCAGGTCTTCAGGGGCCGGGTCCTGAGGGGCCGGGGCTTCGGGGCCAGGTCTTCAGGGACAACCAGATCCTCAGGAGCCAGGTCTTCAGGGGCAGGTCTTCGGGGAGACGCGGCAGGTGCGGGAGGGCGGCGGACCGGCCGCTTCCGGAACCGGGGTCCGCGGGGCCGGGGCCAGCGGGCCTCGGGTCCGCCGTGCGGCGGCCCCGGCCGTGGCCGGACCGCCGTCGCGCGGCGGCTGGTTCCGCCGTCCGCACGCGGCCGGAGGCGCCCGGACCCTGGCCGGGCAGGTCTTCGTCTTGCAGGTCGCGGTCGTGGTGCTGCTGGTGGCCGTGGCCCTGGTGGCGCTGCTGCTCCAGTCCCGGTACGACGGCAGGCAGGAGGCCGAGCACCGCGCGACCGCGGTGGCCGAGACCTTCGCGAACGCGCCCGGCGTCGTCCAGGCCGTACGCGGTCCCGACCCGACCGCCGTGCTCCAGCCGCGCGCCGAGGCGGCCCGGCGGAAGTCCGACGTGGACTTCGTGGTGGTGATGACGCCGCACGGCATCCGCTACACCCACCCCAACACCTCGCTGATCGGCAAGTCGTTCATGGGCCACATCGAGGAGGCCGCGCGGGCGGACCGTCACCGAGACCTACACCGGCACGCTCGGCTCGTCCGTGCGTGCCGTGGTGCCGTGCGCGACGACCGCGGCCGGGTGGTCGCGCTGGTCGCCGCCGGGATCACCATCAACCGGGTCAGCGGCGTGGTCGACCGGCAACTGCCGCTGCTGCTGACCGGCGCCGCCGCCGCGCTGCTGCTCGCCACCGGCGGCACCGCGCTGGTCACCGGGCGGCTGCGGCGGCAGACCCACGGCCTGGACCCGGCCGAGATGACCCGGATGTACGAGCACCACGACGCGGTGCTGCACGCCGTGCGCGAGGGCGTGCTCATCGTGGGCGGCGACGGGCGGCTGGTGCTCGCCAACGACGAGGCGCGCCGACTGTTCGACCTGCCGCAGGACGCGGAGGGCGGTACGTCACCGACCTCGGTTTCGACCCGCGTACGGCCGCGCTGTTCGCCTCCGGCCGGGCCGCCACCGACGAGGTGCACACCGCGGGGACCGGCTGCTGGCCGTCAGCCACCGGCCCACCGACCGCGACGGCGGCCCGCCGGGATCCGTCGCGACCCTGCGGGACACCACAGAGCTGCGGACGCTGACCGGCAAGGTCGACGTGGCGCGCAAGCGGCTGCGGCTGCTGTACGACGCGGGCGTCCACATCGGCACCACCCTGGACGTGGTGCGCACCGCGCAGGAGCTGGCCGAGTACGCGGTCGAGCGCTTCGCCGACCACGTCACCGTCGACCTGGTCGATCGGGTGCTGCGCGGGGACGAGCCGAACGCGACGGACCCGCTGCGCCGCACCGCGGTCGCCGGGTCAGCCGGACTCGCCGCTGTACCCGCTCGGCAAGCTGATCGACTTCAGCGAGGTCTCGCCGCAGGCCCGCGCCATGGCGGGCGGCGACGGGAGTGTGCAGCGCGACCTGGCCAAGTGGGCGGACTGGTACGAGCAGGACGTGGGCACGCGCGCGAGGTCATCGACTACGGCTTCCACTCCATGATCATCGTGCCGCTGCGGGCGCGCGGAGTGGTCCTCGGCGTGGCCGGGTTCCTGCGCGCGGAGACCGCCGAGCCCTTCGAGGACGAGGATCTCGCGCTCGCCGAGGAACTGGTCACCCGTGCCGCCGTGAGCATCGACAACGCCCGCCGCTACACGCGTGAGCACACGATGGCGGTCACGTTGCAGCGCAGCCTGCTGCCGCGCAACCTGCCCGAGCAGAACGCCCTCGACGTCGCCTACCGCTACCTGCCCGCCGAGTCCGGGGTGGGCGGCGACTGGTTCGACGTGATCCCGCTGCCCGGCGCCCGGGTGGCGCTGGTGGTCGGCGACGTGGTGGGCCACGGCCTGCACGCGGCGGCGACCATGGGCCGGCTGCGTACGGCCGTGCACAACTTCTCCACCCTGGACCTGCCGCCGGACGAACTGCTCGGGCACCTGGACGAGCTGATCGCGCGGATCGACGAGGACGATGAAGGCGGGGGCGCGGGCGACGAGGACGGGCCGGGCGCCGGCTGCCGGGCGGCGGCGCGGTGATCACCGGGGCGACCTGCCTGTACGCGATCTACGATCCGGTCACCCGGCGGTGCAGCATGGCCCGCGCGGGGCATCCGCCGCCCGCGCTGGTGCACCCGGACGGCACGGTCACCTTCGTGGAGCTGCCCGCGGGCCGCCGCTCGGCCTGGGCGGGCTGCCCTTCGAGACGGCCGAGCTGGAGCTGCCGCAGGGCAGCAACCTGGTGCTGTACACGGACGGGCTGGTGGAGCGGCGCGACCGGGACATCGAGGACGGGCTGGAGATGCTGCGCGCCTCGCTGGCGCGGCCGACCGGCACCCGCACCCCGGACGAGACGTGCGGGCGGTGCTGGAGGAGATGCTCCCCGACCGCCCCAGCGACGACGTCGCGCTGATCGTGGCCCGTACCCGCGTCCTGCCGCCGCGGCGGATCGCCGAGTGGGAGGTGGCGGCCGACCCGGCGGCGGTGGCGGGCGTACGGGCGCAGGTGGCGCGGCAGTTGGAGGTGTGGGGCTGGAGGAGGTGGCGTTCACCACCCAGCTGATCCTGAGCGAGCTGATCACCAACGCGATCCGGTACGCGAGCGGCGTGATCCGGGTGCGGCTGCTGTGCGACCGCAGCCTGATCTGCGAGGTGTCCGACGCCAGCAACACCTCGCCGCACCTGCGGTACGCGGGCTGACCGACGAGGGCGGCCGGGGCTGTTCCTGGTGTCGCAGTTCGCGGACCGCTGGGGTACGCGCTACACGGCCCAGGGCAAGGTGATCTGGACCGAGCAGTCGCTGCCGAAGGGCGCTAGCGGCGCCGCCGTTGTCCCGGTGATGACGTGAGGGACGGACCGCGGAAAGCGGTCCGTCCTCACTCACTCATGTGGCCGGGGCGCTACTTCACCGGCTCGGGTTCCGGCGCGCTCGGCCTCGGCCCGCCCGCGGGGCGGGTCGTCGGAGGTCGTCCTGACCGATTCCAGGAGGAGCTGGGCGACGTCGACCACCTGCAAGGACTCCTTGGCCGTCTTGTCGTTCTTCTTGCCGTTGACCGAGTCGGTCAGCATGACCAGACAGAAGGGGCAGGCGGTGGAGACGATGTCGGGGTTGAGGGAGAGGGCCTCGTCCACGCGCTCGTCGTTGATGCGCTTGCCGATGCGCTCCTCCATCCACATCCGGCGCCGCCGGCGCCGCAGCAGAAGCCGCGTTCCTTGTGGCGGTGCATCTCCTCGTTCCGCAGGCCGGGCACCTTGGCGATGATCTCGCGCGGCGGTGTGTAGACCTTGTTGTGGCGGCCCAGGTAGCACGGGTCGTGGTAGGTGATCAGGCCCTCGACGGGGTGACCGGGACCAGCCTGCCCTCGTCGACGAGGTGCTGGAGCAGCTGGGTGTGGTGGATGACCTCGAACTCGCCGCCCAGCTGCGGGTACTCGTTCGCGATCGTGTTGAAGCAGTGCGGGCAGGTCGCGACGATCTTCTTCTTCGCCTTCTCGACCACGACCCCTCGTCGGCATCCTCGCCGAACGCCATGTTGAGCATCTCGACGTTCTGCTGACCGAGCTGCTGGAAGAGGAACTCGTTGCCCAGGCGGCGGGCCGAGTCACCGGTGCACGCCTCGTCGCCGCCCATGATCGCGAACTTCACGCCCGCGATGTGCAGCAGCTCCGCGAACGCCTTGGTGGTCTTCTTCGCGCGGTCCTCCAGGGCCCCGCGCAGCCGACCCAGTACAGGTAGTCGACCTCGGTGAGGTCCTCGATGTCCTTGCCGACCACCGGGACCTCGAAACCTGTGTCCGCCGCAAGCTCCTTGGTCCACGCGAGGCGCTGCTTCTTCGCGAGCCCCAGGGTTGCCCTTCTTCTCCAGGTTCTTCAGCATCGTGCTCGCCTCGGAGGGAAGGACGACTCGATCATCACCTGGTAGCGCCGCATGTCCACGATGTGATCGACGTGCTCGATGTCCACCGGGCACTGTTCGACACACGCACCGCACGTCGTGCAGGACCACAGCACGTCCGGGTCGATGACGCCGTTCTCCTCCAGGGTGCCGATCAGCGGCCGCTCGGCCTCGTCCCGCGCGGCCTGCGGCAGTTCGGCACGTTCGGCGTCGGAGGAGGCCAGCAGGTACGGGGCCTTGGCGTGGCTGCGGTCGCGCAGCGCCATGATCAGCAGCTTGGGGAGAGCGGCTTGCCGGTGTTCCAGGCCGGGCACTGCGACTGGCAGCGGCCGCACTCGGTGCAGGTGGAGAAGTCCAGCAGGCCCTTCCACGAGAAGTGCTCGATCTGCGAGACGCCGAACTGGTCGTCCTCGCCCGGGTCCTCGAAGTCGATCGGCTTGCCCTCGGAGACCATCGGCTGGAGCGGGCCGAGGGCCACGGCGCCGCTGTGCTCGCGCTTGAACCAGATGTTGGGGAAGGCGAGGAAGCGGTGCCAGGCGACGCTCATGTCGATGTTCGTGCCGACCGTGATCATCCAGACCATGGTGGTGCCGAGCTTGATCATCGCGAAGAGGTAGACGAGGTTCTGCACCGTGGAGACGCTGAGCCCGTCGACGAGCGCGGTGATCGGGTACGAGGCGAAGAACCCGGCCTCGTAGTGGTCCACGTGGTGCAGCGAGCCCTCCAGCCCGCGCAGTACGAGGATGGCCACGCCGATGGTGAGGATGACGTACTCGACGAAGTACGCCTGCCAGGCGGTGGAGCCGGTGAAGCGGGACTTGCGGCCCGCGCGGCTCGGCAGGTTCAGCAGCCGGATCACGATCAGGGCGGCGATGCCCAGCACCGTCATCGCGCCGATGAACTCGATGTACATCTCGTACGGCAGCCAGTCGCCGACCAGCCACAGCGTCCAGTCCGCCTGGAAGAGCTGGCCGAAGGCGTTGATGATGGTCGGGGAGGGTGAGGAAGCCGATCGCCACGAACCAGTGGGCGACACCGACCGGCGCCCACTTGTTCATCCTGGTGTGGGCGAGGAACTCCTTGACGAGGGTGATCGTCCGTTGCTTGGGCCGGTCGGTGCGGCTGCCCGCGGGACCGGCTGGCCGAGTTTGAAGAAGCGGACGAACGAGGCGATCGCGCGGCCGAAGAGGGCGATGCCGACCGCGGTGAGGACCAGCGACACGATGATCGCGGCGAGTTGCATGGCAGGCTCCTCGAACCGACGGGAGAATTCTTACTAAGCGGTAACTTACGGGTCTGGACCGAGATTACCCGGGTCCTGCCACCCCATGCAGCCGACCGGCCGGTGATCTGCGTCGCGCGACCGCGTCCGCGCGGGGCACCGTGGGCCGGGTCCGGGCAGGTGGGGACGGGTGGTGCCGGTAAGCGCCGTATAAAAGTTGAGCGGGCGGGACTCAGGTCTGTTGACACCCGCCTCCGGGTCGTGCACCCTTGAGTCTGTTGAACTCAATGCTAGGCATTTTCTGCCAAGGCAACCGCTGTATCTGGAGGATCCCGAAATGGCACGTGCGGTCGGCATCGACCTGGGCACGACGAACTCCGTCGTCAGTGTTCTCGAAGGCGGTGAGCCCACCGTCATCACCAACGCCGAGGGCGCCAGGACCACGCCGTCCGTTGTCGCCTTCGCGAAGAACGGCGAGGTGCTGGTCGGCGAGGTCGCCAAGCGCCAGGCGGTCACCAACGTCGACAGGACCATCCGGTCGGTCAAGCGCCACATGGGCACCGACTGGAAGATCAACCTGGACGGCAAGGACTTCAACCCCAGCAGATCAGCGCCTTCATCCTTCAGAAGCTGAAGCGGGACGCCGAGGCGTACCTGGCGAGAAGGTCGCGGACGCGGTCATCACCGTCCCGGCGTACTTCAACGACGCCGAGCGGCAGGCCACCAAGGAGGCCGGTGAGATCGCGGGCCTGAACGTCCTGCGCATCGTCAACGAGCCCACCGCCGCCGCTCTCGCCTACGGGCTGGAGAAGGACGACCAGACCATCCTCGTCTTCGACCTCGGCGGCGGCACCTTCGACGTCTCGCTGCTGGAGATCGGCGACGGCGTGGTGGAGGTCAAGGCCACCAACGGCGACAACCACCTCGGTGGCGACGACTGGGACCAGCGCGTCGTCGACTACCTGGTCAAGCAGTTCCAGTCCGGCCACGGAGTGGACCTGGCCAAGGACAAGATGGCGCTCCAGCGGCTCCGCGAGGCCGCAGAGAAGGCGAAGATCGAGCTGTCCAGCTCGACCGAGACCACGATCAACCTGCCGTACATCACGGCGTCGGCCGAGGGCCCGCTGCACCTGGACGAGAAGCTCACCCGCGCCCAGTTCCAGCAGCTCACCTCCGACCTGCTGGAGCGCTGCAAGACCCCGTTCCACAACGTCATCAAGGACGCGGGCATCTCGCTGTCCGAGATCGACCACGTGGTGCTGGTCGGCGGCTCCACCCGCATGCCCGCCGTCGCCGAACTGGTCAAGGAGCTGACCGGCGGCAAGGACGCCAACAAGGGCGTCAACCCGGACGAGGTCGTCGCCATCGGCGCCTCGCTCCAGGCCGGTGTCCTCAAGGGCGAGGTCAAGGACGTCCTGCTGCTGGACGTCACCCCGCTGTCCCTCGGTATCGAGACCAAGGGCGGCATCATGACCAAGCTCATCGAGCGCAACACCACGATCCCGACCAAGCGTTCCGAGATCTTCACCACGGCCGAGGACAACCAGCCGTCCGTGCAGATCCAGGTCTACCAGGGCGAGCGCGAGATCGCGGCGTACAACAAGAAGCTCGGGATGTTCGAGCTGACGGGCCTGCCGCCCGCCCGCGCGGCGTGCCGCAGATCGAGGTCGCCTTCGACATCGACGCCAACGGCATCATGCACGTGGCCGCGAAGGACCTCGGCACCGGCAAGGAGCAGAAGATGACCGTCACCGGCGGCTCCGCGCTGCCGAAGGACGACATCGACCGCATGATGCGCGAGGCCGAGCAGTACGCGGACGAGGACCACAAGCGCCGCGAGGCCGCCGAGACCCGCAACCAGGCCGAGCAGCTCGTCTACCAGACCGAGAAGTTCCTCAAGGACAACGAGGACAAGGTCCCCGGCGAGGTGAAGACCGAGGTGGAGACCGCGCTGGCCGAGCTGAAGGAGAAGCTCGGGGTGAGGACACCGCTGAGATCCGCACCGCCACCGAGAAGGTCGCCGCGGTCAGCCAGAAGCTGGGCCAGGCCCTGTACGCCAACGCCCAGGGCGACGCGCCCGGCGCGGCGGCCGGTGCCGAGGGCGCCCGGGCGCCGAGCAGGCCAAGGCCGATGACGACGTGGTGGACGCCGAGATCGTCGACGACGAGAAGGCCGACAAGGGTCAGGGTGGTGCCGCGTGACGGAGGAGACTCCGGGCTTCGAGGAGCAGCCCGACGTCCCTCCGACGCCGCCGACACTCCCGATGACGCGGCGAAGGGTGGTTCCGGGCCCGCCGACAAGGCGGGCCAGGACACCCGTCGGGGACCTCGACAAGGTCGCCCTCCAGGCCCAGTTGGACCAGGCCCGTACCGGGCTGAACGAGCGCACGGCCGATCTCCAGCGGCTCCAGGCGGAGTTCCAGAACTACCGCCGCCGGGTCGAGCGGGACCGGGTCACGGTCAAGGAGATCGCCGCGGCGAACCTGCTGACCGAGCTGCTCCCGGTGCTCGACGACATCGGCCGCGCCCGCGACCACGGCGAACTGGTCGGCGGCTTCAAGTCCGTCGCCGAGTCGCTGGAGACGGTCGTGGCCAGCTGGGCTCCAGCAGTTCGGCAAGGAGGGCGAGCCCTTCGACCCGCTGGTGCACGAGGCGCTGATGCACAGCTACGCGCCGGACGTGACCGAGACCACGTGCGTGCAGATTCTCCAGCCGGGGTATCGCATCGGCGAGCGGACGATCAGGCCCGCACGGGTCGCCGTCGCCGAGCCGCAGCCGGGCGCCCAGCCGAAGGACCAGTCCTCGGCGGCCTCGGGCGCGGACGAGTCGGACGAGGAGAGCGGTGGCCCGGAAGAGGGCTGAGTGACAGCCGGCTCCGCGCGAGCGGAGCCGGCCGGCAGACGAGAGGAGGGACGCCGGGGATGAGCACCAAGGACTTCGTGGAGAAGGACTACTACAAGGTTCTCGGCGTTCCCAAGGACGCCACAGAGGCGGAGATCAAGAAGGCGTACCGGAAGCTCGCCCGCGAGTACCACCCGGACGCCAACAAGGGTGACGACAAGGCCGAGGAGCGCTTCAAGGAGATCTCCGAGGCGAACGACATCCTCGGTGACCCCAAGCGCCGCAAGGAGTACGACGAGGCCCGCGCCCTCTTCGGGAACGGCGGCTTCCGCCCCGGTCCCGGCGGCACCGGTGGTACCGGCGGCTTCAACTTCGACCTGGGCGACCTCTTCGGCGGCGGCCAGAGCGGCGGCGGTGGCGGCGGAGCGCGGGCGGCTTCGGCGGCGGCCTCGGGGACGTCTTCGGCGGCCTGTTCAACCGCGGCGGCGCCGGGCGGGCGGCCGTACGCAGCGCGCCGCGGCCAGGACATCGAGTCCGAGGTGACGCTCAGCTTCACCGAAGCGGTCGACGGTGCCACCGTCCCGCTGCGGATGACCAGCCAGGCCCCGTGCAAGGCGTGCTCGGGCACCGGCGACAAAAACGGTACGCCGCGGGTGTGCCCCACCTGCGTCGGCACCGGCCAGGTCAGCCGCGGCACCGGCGGCGGCTTCTCGCTGACCGACCCGTGCGTGGACTGCCGGGGCCGCGGGCTGATCGCGCAGGACCCTGCGAGGTGTGCCGGGGCAGCGGCGCGCCCGCTCCTCGCGGACCATGCAGGTGCGTATCCCGGCGGGGTCAGCGACGGGCAGCGGATCCGGCTGCGCGGCAAGGGCGCCCCGGCGAGACCGGCGGCCCGGCCGGTGACCTGTACGTGGTGGTCCACGTGGACCCGCATCCGGTCTTCGGCCGCAAGGGCGACAACCTGACCGTCACCGTGCCCGTCACCTTCGCGGAGGCGGGGCTCGGCGGCGAGGTCAGGGTGCCCACCCTGGGCGGCCCGCCGGTCACCCTCAAGCTCCCGGCCGGTACGCCCAACGGCCGGACGATGCGCGCCGGGGCAAGGGCGCGGTGCGCAGGACGGCACCCGCGGCGATCTGCTGGTGACGGTGGAGGTCACGGTGCCGAAGGATCTCAGCGACAAGGCGCGTGAGGCGCTGGAGACGTATCGCGACGCCACCGCGGGCGAGGACCCGCGCGCCGAGTTGTTCCAGGCCGCGAAGGGAGCGTGACCCGAGATGGACAGGGACGGCCGAGGCGCACCCGGGGAAGGAACCCGGCAGGGGCCGCAACCCTACGAGCTGACCGAAGAGTCACCGGTGTACGTCATCTCGGTCGCCGCCCAGCTCTCGGGCTGCACCCGCAGACACTGCGCCAGTACGACCGGCTCGGCCTGGTCTCCCCGACCGTACGGCGGGGCGGGGCGGCGCTACTCGGCCCGCGACATCGAACTGCTCCGGCAGGTGCAGGCGTTGTCGCAGGACGAGGGCATCAACCTGGCCGGTATCAAGCGCATCATCGAACTGGAGAACCAGGTCGCCGCGCTCCAGTCCCGGGTCGCCGAGCTGCAACAGGCGGTCGAGGCGCGGCGGCGGCCATGCAGCAGCGTGAGGCGCAGGTGCACGCGTCGTACCGGCGCGACCTGGTCCGCTACCAGGACGTGCAGCAGACCAGCGCGCTGGTGGTCTGGCGGCCCAAGCCCAAGCGCACGGACTAGGGCCCGTCTTCAAGGGGCCGCCGGTTCGTTCCGGTCCGTCCACGGCTCAGGCCCGCCGCCCGCACGGGTGGCGGGCCTGAGCCGTACCGCGTTCCCGGAGGGCGGTGTCACGCGGTTCGCCCTACAGTGAGGCGGATGCGTCATGTGCGTGGAACGTCCCGAAAGCGGGCCGTGCCCGGCCGCGTGGAGCGGCCGACGGCCCCGACCGCACGCGTACGGACCAGCTGCTGCGCACGGTGCTGCGGCGGCGCAAGAAGAGCTGGAAGCCGGAGGACGTCACCGTCGTCGACCGGCCGCAGCTGCGCCGCGCGGTCGCGGCGACGGCGGTCGGCAACACCATGGAGTGGTTCGACTTCGGCGTCTACGCCTACATCGCCGTCGTGCTCGGCAAGGTCTTCTTCCGGGCAGCTCACCGGCCGTGCAGGTGGTCTCGACGTTCGCGACGTTCGCCACGGCCTTCCTGTTCCGGCCGCTGGGCGGGCTGGTCTTCGGCCCGCTCGGCGACCGCATCGGCCGCCGCCGGGTGCTCGCCACCACCATGATCATGATGGCGATCAGCACCTTCGCCGTGGGGCTGCTGCCCACCTACGGCGCCATCGGCTTCGGCGCGCCCGTCCTGCTGCTGCTCTGCCGCGTGGTGCAGGGCTTCTCCACGGGCGGCGAGTACGCGGGGCGACCACGTACATCGCCGAGTTCGCCCCCGACCGGCGGCGCGGCTTCCTCGGCAGCTGGCTGGACTTCGGCACGTTCACCGGCTACTCGCTGGGGTCCGGCCTGGTCACGGTGCTCACCGCCGTGCTCGGCGAGGACGGGATGACCGACTGGGGCTGGCGGCTGCCGTTCCTGGTGGCCGGGCCGCTCGGGGTCGTCGGCCTGTACATGCGGCTGCGGCTGGAGGAGACCCCGGCCTTCCAGCGCGAGGCCGAGCGGGAGGCGGAGCAGGCCGGGGCGGTCGACGGCGCGGACGGTGCGGCCGAGGGCGGGGACGGCGACGCGGACGCCGACCCCGTCGAGCAGGCCCGGCAGTCCGGCAAGGGCAGGCTGAAGGAGATCTTCACCCACCACTGGCAGGCCGTGCTCATCTGCATGGGCATCGTGCTGCTCTACAACGTCACGAACTACATGGTCACGTCCTACCTGCCGACGTACATGACCTCCACGCTCGGCAAGGACGAGACGACCGCGCAGATGCTGGTGCTGGGCACGATGGTGTTCGTGGTGCTGCTGATCACGGTCGTCGGCCGCTCCTCGGACCGCTGGGGCGCAAGCCGATGTTCCTCGTCGGGAGCGTCGCGCTGATCGTGCTCGCGATCCCGGCGGTGGCGCTGATCCGGTCGGGCGGCGTGGTGCTGCCCGCGTTCGGCTGTCTGATCCTGGGCCTGCTGCTGGTCATCTTCGCCGGGACGAGCGCGGCGACGCTGCCCGCGCTGTTCCCCACCCGGCTGCGGTACGGGGCCCTGTCGATCGCGTACAACCTGTCGGTGTCGGCGTTCGGCGGGACGACGCCGCTGGTCGCGTCGTCGCTGGTGGCGTCCACCGGCGACCGGATGGTCCCGGCGTACTACCTGATGGTGGCGGGCGCGGTCGGCCTGGTCGCGACCCTGTTCCTGCGCGAGACGGCGGGTCGGCCGCTGAGCGGTTCGGGGCCGATGGCGGAGAGCGCGGAGCAGGCCAGGAGCTGGTCGCGCGCAGCCGGGTCGATGCGGGCGGCGCGCCCGGGACGTGTGGATCAAGCTGCGTCGTCCGTGGTCGCGGAACGACGGGCCGGAGTGAGTGGGGCTCCTCTCCCGTCGGCGACCGCGCGGCCGGTTGTCACGACCGCGCGGCCGGGTCCGTCACGACCGCGCCGCCGGTTGTCACGACCACGCCGCCGGGTTCGTCGTCACGACCGTGT
Organism: Streptomyces sp. M19; assembly: GCA_038070365.1. Taxonomy (GTDB): domain Bacteria; phylum Actinomycetota; class Actinomycetes; order Streptomycetales; family Streptomycetaceae; genus Streptomyces. The sequence goes on from JAMYWE010000001.1 coordinate 4,594,501, forward strand.
GGCCGGGTCCGTCGGCTTCGCGGGGCGTCGGACCCGGCCCATGGCGCGGGTGAGCCGGATCTCGATCAGGACGCGGTCGGGGCTGGGCCGGGGCCGCGCCCGTAGCGCTCGACGTAGCGGCGTACGGCGTCGGCGACCAGCTCGGGTTCCGTGCGCACCACCGCCGTGCCCTCCAGCGTGGCCCAGCGCCCGGGGCTCATCTGGCAGACCGCGACGGGCGCGCCGCCGGGGCCCGCGGCCCGTACGTGCGCGACCTTGCGGCTGTGCCGGTTGGCGATGACGCGTGCGAGCCCGGCCTCGGGGTCGTACGTCACGCCGACGGGCACGACGTGCGGGTGCCGTCGGCGCGCGGGGTGGTCAGCGTGCACACATGGCGCTCGCGCCAGTAGTCGAGGTAGGCCGGGTCGGGGTCACGTGGGTCGATCGCCATGGGCCGAACCTACCGACCGGGGCCGGTTCCCTCGGCCGAGCCTCCCCGGCCGCCCTCGGGATCGCCCTCGGTTGAGCCTCCCACGCGGCCTTGAGTGGGGTAGACTCAAGTTATCGGATGTAGGTAGAGGCAGGCGGTCTGGGGCCCGGCGAGGGCTAGCGGGCCGCCGCGAGGCGAGGAGGGACACGAGGTGTGGACGCGCAGCTGACCAACAAGAGCCGGGAGGCGCTGATCGCCGCCGAGAATCGGGCGCTGTCGGCCGGGCACGCGGACACCACGCCCGCGCACCTGCTGATGGCGCTGCTCACCGGCCGCGACAACGAGAACGTGCTGGACCTGCTCGCCGCCGTGGACGCCGACGCGGCGGAGCTGCGCGCGGAGACCGAGCGGCAGCTCGACGCGCTGCCCAGCGTGCAGGGCGCCACCGTCGCCCGCCGGTGCCCACCCGCGACCTGCGCGCCGTCCAGGCCGACGCCGTCCGGCGCGCGGGCGAACTCGGCGACGAGTACGCGTCCACCGAGCACCTGCTGATCGGCGTCGCCGCCAAGGGCGGCAAGGCCGCCCACCTGCTGGAGGAGCGCGGCGCGAGCGCGAAGAAGCTGCTCGCCGCCTTCCAGGCCGGGCGCGGCGGCCAGCGGGTGACCAACCCGGACCCGGAGGGCACGTACAAGGCCCTGGAGAAGTTCGGTACGGACTTCACCGCCGCCGCCCGCGAGGGCAGGCTCGACCCGGTCATCGGCCGGGACCAGGAGATCCGCCGCGTGGTGCAGGTGCTCTCGCGCCGTACGAAGAACAACCCGTGCTCATCGGCGAGCCGGGCGTCGGCAAGACCGCCGTCGTCGAGGGCCTGGCCCAGCGCATCGTCAAGGGCGACGTCCCCGAGAGCCTGAAGAACAAGCGGCTCGTGGCGCTCGACCTGGGCGCGATGATCGCGGGCGCGAAGTACCGGGGCGAGTTCGAGGAGCGGCTGAAGACCGTCCTGGCCGAGATCAAGGAGAGCGACGGCCGGATCATCACCTTCATCGACGAGCTGCACACCGTCGTCGGCACCGGCGCGGGCGGCGACTCCGCGATGGACGCGGGCAACATGCTCAAGCCCATGCTGGCGCGCGGCGAGCTGCGCATGGTCGGCGCCACCACCCTCGACGAGTACCGCGAGCGGGTGGAGAAGGACCCGGCCCTGGAGCGCCGCTTCCAGCAGGTGCTGGTCGCCGAGCCGACCGTCGAGGACACCGTCGCCATCCTGCGCGGGCTCCGCGGCCGGTACGAGGCCCACCACAAGGTGCAGATCGCGGACGGCGCGCTGGTCGCCGCCGCCGCCCTCTCCGACCGGTACATCACCTCCCGCTTCCTGCCCGACAAGGCCATCGACCTCGTCGACGAGGCCGCGTCCCGGCTCCGGATGGAGATCGACTCCTCGCCCGTCGAGATCGACCAGCTCCAGCGGTCCGTGGACCGGCTGCGGATGCAGGAGATGGCGCTGGACCGGGAGAAGGACGCGTACAGCAAGGACCTGCGCAAGAAGCTGCGCGCCGACCTCGCCGACAAGGAGGAGCAGCTGCGCGGTCTGACCGCCCGCTGGGAGAAGGAGAAGAAGGGCCTCAACCGCGTCGGCGAGCTGGAAGGAGCAGCTGGACGAGGTGCGCGGCCAGGCCGACCGCGCCGAGCGCGACGGCGACTTCGAGACCGCCTCCAAGCTGCTGTACGGGGAGGTCCCGAAGCTGGAGCGGGAGCTGGCCTCGGCCTCCGAGGAGGAGGCGGAGGCCAAGAAGGAGGCCATGGTCAGGACGAGGTCGGCCCGGACGACGTGGCCGACGTCGTCGCCGCCTGGACCGGCATCCCTCCGGTCGGCTGCTGGAGGGCGAGACCGAGAAGCTGCTGCGCATGGAGGACGAACTGGGCCGCCGCCTGATCGGCCAGACCGAGGCCGTGCGGGCGGTGTCCGACGCGGTCCGCAGGACGCGCGCCGGGATCGCCGACCCCGACCGCCCCACCGGCTCCTTCCTCTTCCTCGGCCCCACCGGCGTCGGCAAGACCGAACTGGCCAAGGCGCTCGCCGACTTCCTCTTCGACGACGAGGCGGGCCATGGTCCGCATCGACATGAGCGAGTACGGCGAGAAGCACAGCGTCGCCCGGCTCGTCGGCGCGCCCCGGATACGTCGGCTACGAGGAGGGCGGCCAGCTCACCGAGGCGGTGCGCCGCCGCCCGTACAGCGTGGTGCTGCTGGACGAGGTGGAGAAGGCCCACCCGAGGTCTTCGACGTCCTGCTCCAGGTCCTCGACGACGGGCGGCTCACCGACGGCCAGGGCCGCACGGTCGACTTCCGCAACACCATCCTGGTCCTGACCTCCAACCTCGGCAGCCAGCACCTGGCCGCCGCCACCGGCCAGGCGGAGCGGAAGCAGGCCGTCCTGGAGGTCGTCCGGGCCACCTTCAAGCCGGAGTTCCTCAACCGCTTGGACGACGTGGTGGTCTTCGCCCCGCTCGACCGCGAGGAGCTGAGCCGGATCGCCCGGCTCCAGATCGACGGCCTCGCCGCCCGGCTCGCCGAGCGCAGGCTCACCCTCGACGTCACCGAGGAGGCCCTGGCGTGGCTGGCGAAGGAGGGCTACGACCCGGCCTACGGCGCCCGGCCGCTGCGCCGCCTGGTCCAGACCGCCATCGGCGACCAGCTCGCCCGGGAGATCCTCGCGGGCGAGGTCACCGACGGCGACACGGTCCGGGTGGACGTCGCGGACGACGGCCTGATCGTGGGCCGCGCGACGTGACGGCGCGGTCGGCCTGACGGCGCGGTGTACCGGGGTTGCGGGGACGGGGCGGGTGTAGGGGAGGATGGCGGCAAACGTACGAAGGGATATCCACGGTGACCATCGACCCGTCCTCGATTCCGAATTTCGGGGCCAGCCCGAACAGCAGCAGACGGGTCCGACAGGACCTGTTCTCCCCGATCAGGATCTGGTCAAGCAGCTCCTGGAGCAGATGGAGCTGAAGTACGTCGTCGACGAGGAGGGTGACCTCGCCGCCCCGTGGGAGCAGTTCCGCACGTACTTCATGTTCCGTGGCGAGGAGGAGCAGCAGGTCTTCTCGGTGCGTACGTTCTACGACCGGCCGCACGTCATCGAGGACAAGCCCCAGCTCCTCGAAGCGATCGACGACTGGAACCGCCGCACCCTGTGGCCCAAGGTCTACACCCACACCAACGACGACGGCGGCGTCCGCCTCATCGGCGAGGCGCAGATGCTGATCGGCACCGGCGTCAGCCTTGAGCACTTCGTCTCCAGCACGGTCAGCTGGGTACGGGCCTCGATCGAGTTCGACAAGTGGATCGCCGAACAGCTCGGCCTGGAGGCCGACATCGAGTCCGACGACGACAAGCCGGACGAGGACTGACGCTCCTCATCTCCGCCATGACGTGAGGGCCCGACCGCACACGCGGCCGGGCCCTCACGTCATACCGGCTACAGCCGCTTGAGTCGGGACACCGCCTCGCGGAGGACGTCCTCGCGCTTGCAGAAGGCGAATCGGACGAAGGGCGCGCCCTGGTCGCGGTGGTCGTAGAAGACGGCGTTGGGGACGGCCACGACGCCGCAGCGCTCGGGCAGGGCGCGGCAGAAGGCGAAGCCGTCGCTCTCGCCGAGGGGCGGATGTCGGTGGTGACGAAGTACGTGCCGGAGGGCCGGTAGACGGTGAAGCCCGCTTCGGCGAGGCCGTCCGCGAGGAGGTCCCGCTTGGCGCGCAGGTCGTCGCGGAAGGCGTGGTAGTAGGCGTCGGGGAGGGCGAGCGCCTCGGCGACGGCGTACTGGAAGGGCCCGGCGGAGACGTAGGTGAGGAACTGCTTGGCGGAGCGGACGGCGGTGACGAGGTCCGGCGAGGCCGTCACCCAGCCCACCTTCCAGCCGGTGAAGGAGAAGGTCTTGCCCGCGCTCCCGATGGTGACCGTGCGCTCGCGCATGCCGGGGAGGGAGGCGAGCGGGAGGTGGGTGCCGTCGAAGACGAGGTGTTCGTAGACCTCGTCGGTGACCACCAGCAGGTCGCGCTCGGTGGCCAGTTGGGCGACGGCGGTCAGTTCCTCGCGGGTGAGGACGGTGCCGGTGGGGTTGTGCGGGGTGTTCAGGAGCAGCAGCCGGGTGCGGGGGTGACGGCGGCGCGCAGCTCGTCGAGGTCCAGGTGGTAGCGGCCGTCGCGCGGGTGGAGGGTGACCGGGACGCGGGTGCCGCCCGCCATGGCGACGCTTGCGGCGTACGAGTCGTAGTACGGCTCCAGGGCGATGACCTCGTCGCCGGGCTCCACCAGCGCCAGCAGCGCGGCGGCGATGGCCTCGGTGGCGCCCGCCGTGACCAGCACCTCGCGGTCCGGGTCGTACTCCAGGCCGTACCAGCGCCGTTGGTGGTCGGCGACGGCGGCGCGCAGTTCGGGGACGCCGGGGCCGGGCGGGTACTGGTTGCCGCGGCCGTCGCGCAGGGCGCGCACCGCCGCCTCGCGGACCTCCTCCGGGCCGTCGGTGTCGGGGAAGCCCTGGCCCAGGTTGATCGATCCGGTGCTGAGGGCGAGGGCCGACATCTCGGCGAAGATCGTCGTACCGAATTCGGCCAGTCGTCGGTTGAGCAGCGGTCGTCCCATGCGGGCCATCCTCCGCCGAACCTCTGGAGTTCCTCAACTCTGCTTTGTCCCCGCGAGGCTCGGGAAAGGGACAGGCACATACGCAGCGGAACCTCGCTACGGGGACGAAAGGAGAGTGAGGAGCGCGTGTTCTTTCTCGTGGTGCTCATCGTGATGGCGTCGGTCGTCGCACTGGTGGCCGCGGTCGCGGTGGCGGGCGGTACGAGCAAGTCCAGGACCCGGCGCGGCATCGGGTCCTACGGCAGCACCAACAGCTGGTGGGCCGGTGACGGAGGCAGCGGCGGCGGGGGCGACGGCGGTGGGGCGGCGGCCACCACCACTCCGGCCACTCCTGCGGCGGCGGCTCGTCGTGCGGCGGCGGCTCCTCCTGCGGGGCGGTTCGTCCTGCGGCGGCGGCGGTGGCTGCGGTGGTGGCGGAGGCAACTGACCGGGGAAAGTGCTCCCGGCGCACGCCAATTCATACGACTCCCATGCGCCCGGCGTGCCACACACGCCGGGCGCAAAGCTGTTGAACACTTGAGCTGCCCTGCGCCCTAGGGGTGGAAACCCGCTGAAGATGGGTAAAACGATGTGGCGCCGTGCATTTCATGATTCCGTATACCAAGGACCCTACGGACCCTTTGCGTGGGCGCGAGCCGGCATTCCCGATGACCCTGGTCGACTTTCCGGGGCGGACCGGCCCACCTTCCCCTGCGTGCTTGCGGAGCCGACCCATGCTCACGACTCTTGACACCTCGTACACCGACACACGAGCCGCCGACCTCGCCTGGTGCCTGGGCCGGGAGCCCTCCCCGCCCTCTCGGTGCTGGACCTGCGCTTCGGCTCCTCGGTCGTCCAGATGCGCCTGCTCGGCGCCTCTCACCAGGTCCTTCTCGAAGAGGAGGACGGCGACTGCTCGGAGACCGTGGCCTGCTTGCCGGGAAGCACCACCCCGCTGCCCTGGGCGTCTCGACGCTCGTAGGCGGTCGGGAATACGAATTCGCGGCGCGCGTGGAAACGCTCTCGCGCGGCTCGTTCGCGGGCCGCGCGCAGGAACTCCTCGCGCTCGTCGCCGACCATCCGCACGGACTTGCCGGAACCTTTCCCGGCAGCCCACACGCCTTCACGGCGATGCTCGCGCAGCGCCACGAGGGCGCGTGGGCTGGCGCACCTGGCACGCCTACCCGCAGGAGGGTCGGCTGGTCACCACGCGTACGCGCGTGGGCGTGCGCGTACCGGCCGCGCTGTAACGCTCCGCCAGCCGTCCGTTCCCGCGGGTCGGATCGCGGTGGGCCCTAGGGCCCACCGGGCTCGCGGTGAAACGGCGAAGCCGTGAAGTCGCCCGGAGAGGGCATATTCCACCCGTGTGGGTGACCGAGTGTGAGGGAAATGTCACGTACCGTTCCTCGTGATCGACTCGCCGACGCCCGCAGTAACGGATGCGCGACCTCCGCCACCGGAGGCGGAGCGTCCGGCGCTGCTGCCCGTGCGGCCCGGCGTCGGTCGCTTCCTCGTGCTCGTCACCGTCTTCGTGTGCGCCGCCTGCGGCCTGGTCTACGAGCTGGAACTGGTCGCCCTCGCCTCGTACTTGACCGGCGACTCGGTCACCCAGACCTCCGTCGTGCTGTCCGTGATGGTCTTCGCGATGGGCATCGGCTCGCTGCTCGCCAAGCGGCTGCGCTGCCGCGCGGCCGTCGGGTTCGGCGCCGTCGAGGCCGTGCTCGCGCTCATCGGCGGCTGCTCGGCGATGGCGCTGTACGCGGCGTTCGCCTGGCTCGGCCAGGCCCGCCCGCGCTCGTCGCGTTCTCGCTGGCCATCGGCGTGCTCACCGGCGCCGAGGTGCCGCTGCTGATGACGCTCATCCAGCGGGTGCGGCGGCAGGACGCGGGCGGGCGGTGGCCGACCTGTTCGCCGCGGACTACGTGGGAGCCCTCGTCGGCGGCCTCGCCTTCCCCTTCCTCCTGCTGCCCACGCTCGGCCAGTTGACCGGCGCGCTGGTCACCGGCGCGGTCAACGCCGTCGCGGGCGGGGCCCTGGTGCTCTGGCTGTTCCGCCGCGACCTCACCGGCCGGGCGCGGCTGCGGCTGGTGACGGCCAACGTGGCCGTGCTCGCCCTGCTGGCCGGATGCGCCGCGCTGACCCCGACTTCGAGCGCGCCGCGCCGCGCGGTGTACGGGGACGACGTCCGGGTCGCCGTCCAGACCGGCGTCCAGGAGATCGTGCTGACCGGCGGCGGCGACACCGGACGGCCGCTCTCCCTCTACCTGGACGGGCGGCTGCGGGTCAGTGCCCGCGACGAGTTCCGCTACCACGAGGCGCTGGTCCACCCGGCGATGGCGGGCCGCCACGCGCGCGTCCTGGTGCTCGGCGGCGGCGACGGCCTCGCGGCCCGCGAGGTCCTGCGGTACGCCGACACCCGCTCCGTCACCCTCGTCGAACTCGACCCCGACGTGGTCCGGTTGGCCCGTACCGACCCCGACCTCAGCGCGCTCAACAGGCACGCGTACGGCGACCCCGGCTGCGGGTCGTCGTCGGCGACGCCTTCGGCTGGCTGCGCGGGCAGCGCGGCGCGGACCGGTACGACGTGGTGATCTGCGACCTGCCCGACCCGGGCATCACCAACAGCAGCAAGCTCTACTCCCAGGAGTTCTACGGCCTGGTACGGCGCGTCCTGGCCCCGGAGGGGCGGCTCGCGGTGCACGCGGGCGCCCTCGGCTCGCGCTCCGCCGCGTACTGGACGGTCGACGCCACCGTGCGCTCGGTGGGGCTGCGGACCATGCCGTACGCGATCCGCGGGCGGCTGGCCGGGTTCTCCGACGGCCCCGACCGCGCCGCCTCCGGGCAGGGCCCCCGCCGCCCGACTGGGGCTTCCTGCTGGCGGCCCGCTTCGTCCCGCGCCCGCGGCTGGCCGCGGACGCGCCGCGGACGCGGTCGCTGACGGGCGCGGTGCTGACGGCGGGGAGCGGGCCGCGCTGCGCCAGCGCGTGCCGGGGCTGCCCGCCTCGACGCTCACACACCCGCGGTACTAGGCCGTGCCGTTCGGCTCTTCGCGGTCCGGGGAAGGCCGTGGGCAAAGCCCATAGGCGCGCGAAAGTTGCGCGTGAAAGGGTCCGGTACGGGTCACCGTGGGTAGGGTCGTGTGCTATGGAGCATGAGGTTTTCGTTCCGTTTCCCGCCGACCTGGTACGCAGGGCGCTCACGGAGCCCACCCGCGTCGCCCGCTGCGTACCCGGTTTCCAGCCGGACGACGACGAGGCGGCGGATCCGCTCTCCGGCCGGTTGCGGCTCCGTATCGGCGGCACCACCATCACCTACCGCGGCGCGCTGGACCTCGCCGACCGGGACGGGTGCTGGAGGCCGTGGGCGAGGGGCCGAGGCGCGCGGCAGCGGCTCGGTGAACCTCGCGCTGACCGTGGCGGCCAAGGGCGTCGAGGGCGGCACCACGCTGCTGTGCACGGGCAGCGTGCGCAGCACCGGGCGGCTCGCCGAGTTCGACGACGAGGCGGGGCCGCCGTCGCGGTGCGCATGCTGGACCGGTTCGCCGCCGGGCTCGCCGCCGACCTGGAGACCCACCCGGTGGCCGACCCGGCCGACGACGCCGGGATCGGGGAAGCCGGGGCCGCCGACGGCGAGGACGACACTGGGGCCGGGACCTTCCCCACCGCGCGCGTCTTCGACACCGAGGTACCGCCGCCCTCCTCGACCCCTCGCCGACGACCTCGACGAGTTGGGCGGCCTCGACGACGTCGGGGACCTCGACGACGTCGACGAGCCGCCCGCCGAGGCCGCCCACGCCCGCCGCACGATGATCGGCCGCAGCACCGAGGAGGTCGACCACGCCCGCCGCGCGGCCGGTACGCCCGGTGCCCGCGCCGGAGACGACGGCCCGGGCGACACCCTGCGCTGGGCCGCGCCGGCGGCGGCGCTGGTGATCGCCTCCGTGGTGGTCGTGGGCCGCCGCGTGCTGCGCCGCCGCGGCCACTGAGCCGGGCCCTCCTGACCGGGCGCCTTCGCGGCGGGTCGCTCGTGGTCGGGTCCTCACGGCCGGAGGTTGCGCGCGGCCGTGTCGCTCGCGGCCGGGCCGCTCACAGCCGGGTCCCTGCGGCTGGGCCGCTCGCGGATGGCGTCCTCGTCGCCGGGGCCCGCTGTTCCGCCCGGCCACGGGCGCATAGGGTCGTGGGCGTGACCACCGACAATTCCACGCAGACCACGGGCGTCCGGCTGACCGCCGGGAACGCCGAGCTGACCGTCCTGCCCGAGCACGGCTGCCGCGTCGCCTCCCTGCGCGTCGGCGGTACGGAACTGCTGCGCCAGGGGCCGAAGTTCGGATCGTTCCCGATGGTGCCGTGGTGCGGCCGGGTCGACTTGGGCCGGTTCCGCAACGGCGACAAGCGGCACCAACTGCCCGTCAACTCCCCGCCGCACGCGATCCACGGCACCGGCCGCACCGTCGCGTGGCGCACCGCGCGCGCCGGGGACACCTCCGCCGCCTTCACCTACGACCTCGCCGACCCGTGGCCGTACCGCGGCCGGGTCACCCAGACCTTCGAGCTGACCGCGGACGCGCTCACCACCACCATGAGCGTGGAGGCGCTGGACGACTCCTTCCCGGCGCAGGCGGGCTGGCACCCGTGGTTCCTGCGCGACCTCGGGGACGGCGGCGCCGAGGTGGAGATCTCCTTCGCTCCCGACTGGCAGGAGGAGCGCGGCGCGGACCACATCCCCACCGGCCGCCGGATCGCGCCGCTGCCGGGCCCCTGGGACGACTGCTTCGGGATGGAGCGCGGCGTGGACGTCACGCTCACCTGGCCGGGGCGGCTGGAGGTGAAGGTCACCAGCCGCAGCGAGTGGGTGGTGGTCTACGACGAGCAGGCCGAGGCCGTCTGCGTCGAGCCGCAGTCCGGGCCGCCCAACGGGCTCAACTCCCTGCCGCGCCTGGTCACCCCGGTCGATCCGCTGGAGATGGCGACCACCTGGGCCTGGCGGTCCCTGGCCACGGCCTAAGCTCGTGCGCATGAGCGATGCGCGTGACGCCCTGCTGCGGCAGATCAAGGACAAGGCCGTGGTACACGGCAAGGTGACCCTGTCCTCCGGCAAGGAGGCCGACTACTACATCGACCTGCGCCGGATCACCCTGGACGCCGAGGCCGCGCCGCTCGTCGGCGCGGTCATGCTCGACGCGACGGCCGAGCTGGAGTACGAGGCCGTCGGCGGCCTGACCCTGGGCGCCGACCCGGTCGCCTCGGCGATGCTGCACGCCGCCTCCGCGCGCGGCCGTCGGCTCGACGCCTTCGTCGTCCGCAAGGCCCAGAAGACGCACGGCATGCAGCGCCGGATCGAGGGCCCGGACATCGCGGGGCGCAGGGTGCTGGTGGTCGAGGACACCTCCACCACCGGCGGTTCGCCGCTGACCGCCGTGGAGGCGGCCCGGGAGGCGGGCGCCGAGGTGGTCGCCGTCGCGACGATCGTGGACCGGGGCGCCGCGGGGCCATCGACGAGGCCGGGCTGCCGTACGTGACCGCGTACACGCTCCCCGACCTCGGGCTGGCCTGAGGGACCCGGTCCCCGCCCGGCGAGGGCGCGGCGCGTCAACGGCCCGTGCCCGGTGGACCGTTTCACGTGAAACAGCGCGTCCCCGTCCGTGTCCACCGCGTGAGCCGGGTGGAGCAACCGGGAGAGTCTGGGAAGATGGCCCCGACGACGACGTCGCGCCCAGGAGTGCCCAGGAGTCAGGGCCTAGGTCAGGGCCATATACACGAACCCGCACATACCAAGGAGCGGACAGATGCCCATCGCATCCCCGAGATCTACAACGAGATGCTCGACCGGGCGAAGGCAGGCAAGTTCGCCTACCCGGCCATCAACGTGACCTCGACGCAGACCCTGCACGCCGCCCTGCGCGGCTTCGCCGAGGCGGAGAGCGATGGCATCGTCCAGATCTCCACGGGCGGTGCGGAGTTCCTGGGCGGCCAGTACAGCAAGGACATGGTCTCCGGGGCCGTGGCGCTCGCCGAGTTCGCGCACATCGTCGCCAAGAAGTACCCGGTCAACATCGCGCTCCACACCGACCACTGCCCCAAGGACAAGCTCGACGGCTACGTCCGTCCGCTGCTCGCCATCTCCCAGGAGCGCGTGGCGGCTGGCCAGAACCCGCTGTTCCAGTCCCACATGTGGGACGGCTCCGCGGAGAAGCTCGACGACAACCTCGCCATCGCGCAGGAGCTGCTCGCCGAGGCCGTCAAGGCGAAGATCATCCTTGAGGTCGAGATCACCCCGACGGGCGGCGAGGAGGACGGCGTCACCCACGAGATCAACGACTCGCTCTACACGACGATCAACGACGTGGAGCGCACCGCCGAGGCCATCGGCCTGGGCGAGAAGGGCCGTTACCTGCTGGCCGCGTCGTTCGGCAACGTGCACGGCGTCTACAAGCCGGGCAACGTCGTGCTCCGCCCGACCTGCTGCGCGACCTCCAGGACGGCATCGCCGCCAAGCACGGCAAGCAGGACCCGTTCGACTTCGTCTTCCACGGCGGCTCCGGCTCCACGGAGGAGGAGATCCTGACGGCGCTGGAGAACGGCGTCGTGAAGATGAACCTCGACACGGACACCCAGTACGCCTTCACCCGCCCCATCGCCGGCCACATGTTCAGCAACTACGACGGCGTGCTGAAGATCGACGGCGAGGTCGGCAACAAGAAGACCTACGACCCGCGCAGCTGGGGCAAGCTCGCCGAGAAGGGCATGGCCGAGCGCGTCACCAAGGCGTGTGCGGATCTGCGCGCCACCGGCACCAAGCTGAAGTAGCACCGAGCTGAAGTAGCACCACGCTGAAGCGAGCGGCCGGTTCACGCGGTACGCGCCGGCCCGGCACCTCCTGGGAGGTGCCGGGCCCGTCATGCCCGCGTGCCGCGGGCGCTCGCGCGCGTGCGCGCCGGGTCGGCCGGGCGGGGCGCGGGGTCCCGGACGGCGGTCGGCGCCGGGTGCCGGGCGCCCGCTCGTGCGTACCGGCGTGAACGCTTGTGCACGCTGCTGTTACACCCGTCGCACCCGTCCTCGGTCCGGCAGACTGGAACCCATGGCCAATCACGAGAACCTGCTCGGGGACCGCCCCGACCCATCTGCCCGACGACCCCGAGCCGCGCGAGCTGCTCGCCTCGGGAGCGGCGTCCGCCGAGGTCGCCGCGAAGTACCCGCCTCCTCGCTCGCCTGGGCGCAGCTCGCCGACGAGGCGTTCGAGGGGCCGGGTCGTCGAGTCCTACGCGTACGCCCGTACCGGCTACCACCGGGGACTGGACTCCCTGCGCCGCAGCGGCTGGAAGGGCCACGGCCCGGTGCCCTTCGAGCACGAGCCCAACCGCGGTTTCCTGCGTGCGCTGCACGCCCTCGCCCGTGCCGCCCAGGCCATCGGCGAGCAGGAGGAGTACGAGCGCTGCACCACCTTCCTGCGGGAGAGCTCCCCGACCGCGGCGGCGACCCTGTCCTGACGGCGACCCTGTCGGGCACCGAGGGTTCTGACGGGGTTCGGGGATCATGACGAGGCCCGCCCGGCGCCGGGCGATCGGGCGGGCCCTGCATCGGTGCACCACCCATCGGATGATGCGCTCAGGGCCCGCGCCGGAGTGGGCCCCGAGGGGACCGGGGCTCCGACGCCGAAGAGGAAGGAGCGGACCGCTACCCGGCAGTTCGCAGTTCCTAGGAGACAGCGATGTCGACGCCACACCCCACCACGCCCGGAACCTCCGCCGAGGAGCCCGAAGCACCGCACCTGGACTTCCAGGGCACCACCCCGTACGAGGACTACGTACGGGCCTCGGTCCTCACCCACTTGCAGCAGCCCGCTCCGACGACCCCGGCGAGATGGTCTTCCTCGTCACCAGCCAGGTCATGGAGTTGTGGTTCACGGTCCTCGTCCACGAGTGGCACACCGCGGCCGTCGCGCTGCGCCGGGACGACCTGCCCGCCGCCCTGGCCGCGCTGCGCCGCTCCACGTACGAGCTGGAGTCGCTGAACGCCTCGTGGAAGCCGCTCGCCCACCTCACGCCCGGCCAGTTCAACGCCTACCGCTCCGCGCTGGGCGACGGCTCCGGCTTCCAGTCGGCGATGTACCGCAGGCTGGAGTTCCTGCTCGGTGAGAAGTCGGCGTCCATGCTCGTGCCGCACCGCGGTGCCCCGGCGGTCCACGCGGAGCTGGAGAAGGCGCTGACCGAGCCGAGCCTGTACGACGAGGTGCTGCGCTACCTCGACCGCCACGGCTGCACGATCCCCGACGTGGTCCTCCACCGCGACACCACCCGCCGCTACGAGCCGGATCCGGCCGTCGAGCGCGCCTGGAGGAGATCTACTCCGGCCCGCCGGAGAGCGACCTCCAGCGCCTCGGCGAGGCGCTCACCGAGGTCGCCGAGCTGGTCTGGCGCTGGCGCAACGACCATCTGGTGGCCACGCGCCGCGCGATGGGCGCCAAGCAGGGACGGGCGGTTCGGCGGGCGTGGCCTGGCTGGAGAAGCGGGCGGCGAAGAACGTCTTCCCCGAGCTGTGGACGGCGCGCAGCCATGTCTGAGACCACCACGGACCTCGCGCGGCGGGCCGCCGAACTCGACGCGGCCGACGTGCTGCGCGCCAAGCGCGACGCGTTCGTCCTCGACGAGCCGGAAGCCGGACGGGAAGACGAGCCGGACGGTGCGGACGTCTACCTCGACGGGAACTCGCTCGGCGTGCTGCCCGCGCCGTCCCCGCCCGGCTGGCCGACGTCGTGGGCCGCGAGTGGGGCGGCTGCGCATCCGCTCCTGGGACGAGAGCGGCTGGTGGACCGCGCCGGAGCGGATCGGCGACCGGATCGGCCGGATCGTCGGCGCCGCGCCCGGCCAGGTGGTGGTGTCCGACTCGACCAGCGTGAACGTGTTCAAGGCGGTGATCGCGGCCGTACGGATCGCCCAGGAGCGGTCGGCCGCCGACGCCCCGGACCGGCCGTCCGTGACGAGATCCTCGTCGACGCCTCCACCTTCCCCACCGACGGCTACATCGCCGAGTCCGCCGCCCGGCTGACCGGCTGCACCCTGCGGTCCGTTCCGGCGGCCGACGTCCCGCTCGCCGCGGGCCCGCGCACGGCCGTCGCGCTCGTCAACCACGTCGACTACCGGACCGGCCGCCTCCAGGACCTGCCCGGGACGACCGCGGCGCTGCACGCGGCCGGGGCGCTCGCGGTGTGGGACCTGTGCCACAGCGCGGGCGCTGCCGGTGGAACTCGACGAGCACGGCGTGGACCTGGCCGTCGGCTGCTCGTACAAGTTCCTCAACGGCGGGCCCGGCGCGCCCGCCTTCCTCTACGTCGCCCAGGGCCTCCAGCCCCGCTTCGACTCCCGTTGCCCGGCTGGAACTCGCACGCCGACCCTTCGGCATGAGCCCGCCTACGCCCCGGCCGACGGGCGCCGCGCGGCCGGTCGGTACGCCGGACATCCTGTCGATGATGGCGCTGGACGCCGCGCTCGACGTGTGGGACGACGTGCGGATCGAGGATGTACGGGCCAAGAGCCTGGGGCTCACGGACTTCTTCCTGACGTGCGTGGCGGCGTACGTCCCGCCCGGTCTGGTCGAGTCGGTGACGCCGGAGGCGCACGCGGAGCGCGGCAGCCAGGTGGCGCTGCGCTGCGCGGACGCGGGCGCGGTGATGGCGGAGCTGATCCGGCGCGGGTGGTCGGCGACTACCGCCGTCCGGACGTGCTGCGCTTCGGGTTCACGCCGCTGTACACCCGCTTCGCGGACGCGGAGCGGGCGGCGCGGACGCTGGGCGAGGTCCTGGCCACCACGACCACCGCTGCCACGACCACCGCCACGACCGCCGCCGCCGCGGCGGGTGCGCGGGGCGGCCCGGTGATCGTCGCGTACGGCGGGGCCCCGACCAAGTGGTCGAACTGCGCCTGCCCGAGGAGCCGTTGGCGGCGGGCGCGGCGGCCCCGTGCGTGGTGCTGGTCCACGGCGGCTACTGGCGGCAGAAGTACGACCGTACGTACCTGGCGCCGTTCGCCGTGGAGTTGGCGGGGCGCGGTCTGCCCGTCGCGCTGGTCGAGTACCGCCGGGTCGACGGCGGCAGCGGCGGCTGGCCCGGCACCGCCGAGGACGTGGCGGCGGCGGTCGCCGCCGTCCGCGCGCACCCGGCCACCGCGGGCCGTCCGCTGGTCGTCGTCGGCCACTCCGCGGGCGGCCAACTCGCCCTGTGGGCGGCCGTGCGGTGCCTGCGGCCCCGGACCGGGTCGTCGCCCTCGCGCCGGTCGCGGACCTGCGCCGGGCGCACGAACTGGGGCTGAGTGACGGGCGGTGGCCACGTTCCTCACCGCACCCGGGCCGGTCGGGGCCCCGGCCGGGACCCCGACCGGGTGGCCGCGCTGCTGCCGGAGGCGGACCCGGTGCTGCTGCCGCCCGCCGCGGTGCCGGTCGCGGTCGTGCACGGCACCGGCGACACGGACGTCCCGGTCGAGCTGTCCCGCCGCTATCTCGCCGCGCGGGCCGCCGACCGGCCGCGCCCCACCCTCCTCGAACTCGACGGCGTCGACCACTTCGCGCCCGTGACCCCGGGACACCGGCCTGCGCGGCGGTGCTGGAGGCCATCGGCGCGTGAGGCGGGTGTGCCGGTTACCCTCCGGGCATGACCACCGGCACCGCGTTCGACCCGTGGCGACCCGCGTTCGTCGCCGATCCCTACCCGCGTACGCCGGGCTGCGCGAGCGCGGGCGCGTGCACTGGTACGAGCCCACGCGGCAGTGGCTCGTACCGCACCACGCGGACGTCAGCGCGCTGCTGCGCGACCGGCGCCTCGGCCGTACGTATCTGCACCGCTTCACGCACGAGGAGTTCGGCCGCACCGCGCCGCCGCCCGCGCACGAGCCGTTCCACACCCTCAACGGCAACGGGCTGCTGGACCTGGAGCCGCCGGACCACACCGGATCCGCCGCCTGGTCTCCCAGGCGTTCACGCCGCGCACCGTGGAGCGGCTGGCGCCGACCGTCCGGCGGCTGGCGGACGAGCTGGCGGCGCGGTTCGTGGCGGACGGCGGCGGGGACCTGGTCGCGGCCGTCGCGGAGCCGCTGCCGGTGGCCGTCATCGCCGAGATGCTGGGCGTGCCGGAGGCCGACCGGTCGGCGCTGCGGCCGTGGTCGGCGGACATCTGCGGGATGTTCGAGCTGAACCCGGACGAGGAGACGGCCGCCCGCGCCGTGGCCGCCTCCGTCGAGTTCAGCGCGTACCTGCGGGGTTGATCGCCGAGCGGCGCCGGGCACCGGGCGAGGACCTGATCAGCGCGCTCATCGCGGCGTACGACGAGGGGACCGGCTCTCCGAGCAGGAGATGGTCTCGACCTGCGTGCTGCTGCTCAACGCCGGACACGAGGCCACGGTGAACACGACGGGCAACGGCTGGCTGGCGCTGTTCCGCGACCCGGCGCAGCTCGCCCGGCTGCGGGCCGAGCCCGAGGCGCTGCTGCCGGGCGCCGTGGAGGAACTGCTGCGCTACGACACGCCGTTGCAACTGTTCGAGCGCTGGGTGCTGGAGGACATCGAGGTCGACGGCACGGTCATCCCGCGCGGCAGCGAGGTGGCCCTGCTGTTCGGCGCTGCGAACCGCGACCCGCCCGCTTCGAGCGCCCCGACGAACTCGACCTGACCCGCCGGGACAACGCGCACCTCAGCCTCGGCGCGGGCATCCACTACTGCCTGGGCGCGCCGCTGGCCGGGTCGAACTCCTCGCGTCCTTCGGGGCGTTGCTGCGTCGGGCCCCGGGCTGCGGCTGGCGGGCGAGCCCGTCAGGAGCGGCAACTTCGTCATCCGCGGGCTGCGGGAGCTGCCGGTCGAGGTCTGACGGGCGCCGCGGGACGGCCGGGCGACGGGAGAGGCGCGGGGCCGGAGGACGGCCGGGCGACGACAGAGGCGCGGCGCCGGACACCGCCGGGGAGCGGGTCCGGCGCCGCGCGGGATGCCGGGAGCGGAGGGCCGACGGGGTCAGCCGCCGATGTCGCGGCGGCGCAAGCCCACCAGGCCCCGGCGGCCATGAGGACCGTCAGGGCGAGCAGCCAGACGAAGGGGTCGCGGTGATGTCACCGCCGGGCAGCTTGGGGAGGTGGCTGAAGGGCGAGATGTCCATGACGGCCTGCGGGGCCTTGAGCGTGTCGCCCAGCCAGCCGATCGCGATGGCCACGCCGACCAGGCCCCACCCGGCCGAGGAGTACTTCGGCAGCAGCCCGAAGATCAGCAGCGCCGCGCTGGTCACGGTCCACACCGCCGGGGTCTGGGCGAGGGCCGCGCCCAGCACCCGGGGACCTGCTTGCCGAGGTCGCCGGAGGCGCCCGAAGCCGATGCCCATCGCCAGCCCGTTGACCGCGAGGATGACGACCGTGCCGAGGTAGGCCATGACGAGGTGGCCGCCCGCCCAGCGCAGCCTGCTGACGGCGTTGGTCAGCAGCGGCTCGGCCCGGCCGTCGGTCTCCTCGGCGCGCAGCCGCAGCACCGAGCCGACCGCGTAGACGACGCAGGTCAGGCTGATCATGGACACCATGGCGGCGAGGAAGTTGTCCCGCAGACCGGCCTGGCCGCCCATGCGCTGGAACATCTCGCGGGTGTTCTGGTTGTCGCCGACGATGGCGTCGGCGCCGTCCGCGATGGACCCGAAGATCGCGCCGACGAAGACGAATCCGACCGCCCAGCCGAGCAGCGCGCCGCGCTGGAGGCGCCACGCCAGCCCGACCGTGCCGTTGAGGAGCGGGCCGCCGGTGGCCGGTCCCGGCCGGGCCGCGAAGAACCCGGCGCCGATGTCGCGGCGGCCCGCCAGGGCGTACGCCACCGTGATCGTGACGACGGCGAGGGCGATCAGCGGGAGCAGCACCCACCACCGCTCGTCCGCGTACGGCCGGACCTCCTCGGCCCAGCCGAGCGGGCTCAGCCACACCAGCGGGGACGCGGAGCCCTGGGTGCTGTCGGTGGCCGCGTCGCCCGCCATGCGCAGCACGAAGAAGGCGCCGACCGCGGCCGCGGTGAGGCCCCTGGCCAGCCGGGCGTTCTCGGTGAACTGGGCGAACACCGCGGCCAGTCCGGCGAAGGCCATACCGGTCAGCCCGACCGTCAGCCCCAGCGCCACCGCGCCCCGGCCGCCCTGGTTCGCCATGCTCGCGGCGATGAGCAGCGCGACGGCGGCGTTGGCGACGCCCGCGACGACGAGCGCGGAGGTCAGGCCCGCCCGGCGGCCCACCATGCCCGCGGACAGCGCCTCCTGACGGCCGCTCTCCTCCTCCTCGCGGGTGTGCCGGACGACCAGCAGCAGGCTCATGATCGCGGCGAAGGCGGCGAGGAACGTGCCCACGCGCCAGACCGTGAGGGCGCCGATGGTGTCGTCGAAGGCGACGCCGAACAGCGCGCGGTCGACCCGTTCCCGTTCATGTCGCGCGCGATCTGCGCGCGGTCCTGGGCCGTCTCGTACGTGCCCTTCAGCCGGGTGGCCGTGCTGTTCGCGGTCAGCCCGAGCGCCAGCACCCACACCGGGATCATGATCCGGTCGCGGCGCAGCGCGAGCCGCAGCAGGGTGCCGGTGCCCGCCAGGTCGCGGGACGAACCGGTGGTGCGGGCGCGACCCCGCTCCGGTGCCGATCACCGCGGTCATCGCGCGACCGCCTTGTCCGCGGCGGCGTCCGCGCCGTCACCGGCGTCGCTGGCGCCGTGGTCCTGGTAGTGCCGCAGGAACAGCTCCTCCAGGGTGGGCGGCGTGCTGATCAGGCTGCGTACGCCCGACTCGCTGAGCTGCCGCAGCAGGCCGTCCAACTGGTCGGTCTCCACCTGGAGTTTGACGTGCCTGCCCTGGATGTCGACGTCGTGCACGCCGGGCAGCTCGGAGATCCCGTTGGGCGCCCCGGCCAGCTCGGCGGTCACCGACGTACGCGCCAGGTGGCGCAGGTCGGCGATGGAACCGGACTCCACCGTCCGGCCCTTGCGGATGATGCTCACCCGCGCGCACAGGGCCTCGACCTCGCTGAGGATGTGGCTCGACAGCAGCACCGTCCGGCCGCGCTCGGCCTCCTCCTTGACGCACTCGCGGAAGACCTCCTCCATCAGGGGTCCAGCCCGGAGGTCGGCTCGTCGAGGACGAGCAGGTCCACGTCGGAGGCGAACGCCGCGACGAGGGCCACCTTCTGCCGGTTGCCCTTGGAGTAGGTGCGGCCCTTCTTGGTGGGGTCCAGCTCGAACCGCTCCAGCAGCTCGGCCCGCCGCGTCTGGTCCAGCCCGCCGCGCAGCCGCCCGTACAGGTCGATGACCTCGCCGCCGCTCAGGTTCCGCCACAGGGTCACGTCGCCGGGGACGTACGCGATGTGCCGGTGCAGGTCGACCGCGTCATGCCACGGGTCCTTGCCGAGCAGGCTGACCTCTCCGCTGTCGGCGCGGAGCAGCCCGAGGAGGACGCGAATGGTCGTGGACTTCCCGGCGCCGTTGGGGCCGAGGAAGCCGTGGACCTCTCCCGACTCGACTTCGAGGTCGAGTCCGTCCAGCGCGTGGGTCCGGCCGAAGGACTTGTGGAGGCCGGACACGGAGATTGCCGTCGTCATGGTGGCGAAACTACGCTTGTTTCACAACTTTGTGAAGTTAAGGAAGCGTATAAACTCTTGGGACCGTCGTGAACTGGGGAGATGATGCATTCGTGACCGAGACGACCCGACCGGAGCAGGTACGCGACGCCGTCGCCGTGGCCGGTTTCGTCGAGCGCTTCGCCGGTGAGCTGACGGACGCGGGCATGCCGCGGATGAGTTCCCGGGTGTTCGCCGCGCTGCTCGCGTCCGACTCCGGCAGTCTCACCTCGGCCGAGCTGGCCGAGCGGCTCCAGATCAGCCCGGCGGCCGTCTCCAGCGCCATCCGCTACCTGTCGCAGGTCACGATGGTCACGCGCGAGCGCGACCCGGCTCCCGCCGCGACCGCTACCGGCTGCACGGCGAGCTGTGGTACGAGACGTTCACCCGCCGCGACCGGCTGCTGACCCGCTGGGAGGACACGATGCGGGAGGGGCGCGGGTCCTGGGCGAGGCCACCCCGGCGGGTACCCGGGTGCACGAGACCGCCGAGTTCTTCGCGTTCATGCAGGACGAGCTGCTGGGTGTCATGGACCGCTGGCGCGACCTCCAGGCGGCGCGTGGCGCGACGGGCCAGTCCGCCGAACCGCCCGTCCGCCGCCGCGAGAAGCCCGCCGAGACCGCCCGGACCGCCCGGACCGCCCCGAGCGACGAGACCGCCCCGACCGCCCCGACCAGCCCGACCGATCGGCCCGGCCCGGCCGGCTGAGCCGCGGTGGCGGGGCGCTCGGCAGGGCGCCCGTCGCCGCCGTCGCGGCGCCGCTCAGCGCGGCAGCGTCAGCGTCCACGCCTCCGCCCGCACCGTCCACGTACGACTCCGCACCGGGCCGCCCACCAGCGCGTCGGCGCGGTAGCGGAAGTCCGGGCCCGAGACCGTCACGGCCCGCGCCCGCGCGCGTATCGGCGGGGCGCCCGTGCTCGGGTGCACGACCACCTCCGCCAGCCCGCCCCGGCGGCCCGGGCGTGGCCGTGGCCACCGAGACCCGCTCCACCGGCCGGTCCAGGTCGGCCAGCAGTTCGCCGTCCGCCTCGATCCGCAGCCGGTGCGCCGCCGGTCGCGGGCGCCGCCGCGCCCGCCGCCGAGCCCGCCGATCGGCAGCGACAGCATGGTCAGCGCCGTACGCGCGGTACGGGCCGCCGGGCTCCACCAGGGCCCCGGGCCGCCCGCGCCCGGCATCGGCGCCACGCGCCCGCGCGCGTGCGGCACGCGCTGGTACCCGCCGCCGCTGCCACCGGCCCCGTCGGCCCCGCCGTCCGTACCGTCGTCCGCGCCGTCACCGGCGCCGGCTCCGGTACCCGTGTGGGTCCGCCCTCGCCCCCGATCTTCTCGGCGGTCGCCGCCCCGGCCCGTACGGCGGGCCGCCCGGCCCGTACGCGCCGTCGCCCGCCGGGTCCGACGGGATCCGCAGGCCGCCGAGGACCACGCCACCGCTGTCGTCGAGCAGCAGGTCACGGCGGTGCGCCACCCGTCGAGGACCGCGCGCGCCGCGCCCACCGCGCTCGTCGGCACGCCCAGCGAACGGGCCAGCGACAGCGCCGGATCCATGCCGACCGGCACCAGCGACAGCGGGTGTCCGTCAGCGCCCGCTCCCGGTGCAGCACCTCCACGACCTGGAGCAACGCGCGGTCGTCGCCGATCACCACGGGCCGCCGGGCACCTCTGCGGGCGAGCGCCCGCTCGACTTCGTCGGGGCCCTCCGGCAGACAGATCTTCGTCCGTGCGCCCGCGCACAGCACGTCCTTCGCGATGCGCACGGACTCGCCGTCCGTGCGGCGGGCCGCCGGGTCGATGACCACGAGCAGCGGGCGCGCCGGACCCGGTCCGGGGAGTCTGCTCGGGAGGCAGCGCCGACACCTCTGTCCTTCCTCAGGTAATCTCTCGGTGAAGAGCCCCTGTCGCTGTTGCGTCAGGGGCTTCGTCTATCCGGGGCACCGGTTCGACGGGTCTGCCGATGGCACACGCCATCGCACGCACGTTGGACATGCCCCGCCCGGAAGGGTGTACGCCTGTGCCCGCACTTGTGCTGCTCGGTGCTCAGTGGGGTGATGAGGGCAAGGAAAGGCCACCGACCTGCTCGGCGGCTCGGTGGACTACGTGGTGCGTTACCAGGGCGGCAACAACGCCGGTCACACGGTCGTCGTCGGCGACCAGAAGTACGCGCTGCACCTCCTCCCGTCCGGGATCCTCTCGCCGGGGTGCACCCGGTCATCGGCAACGGCGTCGTCGTCGACCCGTCGGTCCTGCTCTCCGAGCTGAGCGGACTGACGGCGCGCGGCGTCGACACGTCAAGCTGCTGCTCAGCGGCAACGCCCACCTGATCACCTCGTACCACACGACGATGGACAAGGTGACCGAACGCTTCCTCGGCAAGCGGAAGATCGGCACCACCGGCCGCGGCATCGGCCCGGCGTACGCGGACAAGATCAACCGCGTCGGCATCCGCGTGCAGGACATCTTCGACGAGTCGATCCTGCGGCAGAAGGTCGAGGCCGCCCTGGACTTCAAGAACCAGGTCCTCGCCAAGCTCTACAACCGCCGCGCCATCACCGCCGACGCCGTCGTCGAGGAGCTGCTCGGCTACGCGGACCAGCTGCGCGGCTTCGTCACGGACACCACGCTCGTCCTCAACGACGCCATCGACGACGGCAAGGTCGTGCTCTTCGAGGGCGGCCAGGGCACCCTGCTCGACGTCGACCACGGCACGTATCCGTTCGTCACCTCGTCCAACCCCACCGCGGGCGGCGCCTGTACGGGGACGGGCGTCGGCCCGACGAAGATCAGCCGCGTCATCGGCATCCTCAAGGCGTACACCACGCGCGTCGGCGCGGGCCCGTTCCCCACCGAGCTGTTCGACGAGGACGGCGACAAGCTCCGGACCATCGGCGGCGAGCGGGGCGTGACCACCGGCCGCGACCGCCGCTGCGGCTGGTTCGACGCGGTCATCGCGCGCTACGCGACCCGGGTCAACGGGCTCACCGACTTCTTCCTCACCAAGCTCGACGTGCTCACCGGCTGGGAGCGGATCCCGGTGTGCGTGGCGTACGACATCGACGGCACGCGGGTGGAGGAACTCCCGTACAGCCAGACCGACTTCCACCACGCGAAGCCGATCTACGAGACGCTGCCCGGCTGGTCCGAGGACATCACCAAGGCCAAGACCTTCGCCGACCTGCCGAAGAACGCGCAGGGCTATGTGAAGGCGCTGGAGGAGATGGCGGGCGCGCCGATCTCGGCGATCGGCGTCGGCCCGGGCGGGACGAGACGATCCAGATCAACTCGTTCCTGTGACGCGCGGCGGCGGGCACCCGGTAGCCGGGTGCCCGCCGCACGCGTACGCACGAGGCGGGTCACTCCACGCGTGTGAAGGTCTGCGTCTCCGTCTCGCTCGTGTCGCTGTCCACGTAGTCCATGCGCAGCTTGTCGCCGGAGACGGTGAAGGTGTGTGACGGGTCGGCCTCGCAGCCGTCCTGCGGCTCGGCCTTGGTGACGTGCTCGGTGCTCAGGGTCAGGCCGTCGCGGACCGAGACCAGGCGCATCGTGCCCTCGCAGTGGTAGTCGTCGCCGTCCCAGTACGTCTCCGCCACCTCGGTCCCGAACGCGCCCTGGCTGAGGGTGAACTTGAACGTGGCGCGCTCGTTGCCGTACATGTTCTTGCCCTGCCAGGTGCCCAGGTACGAGGCCGGGATCGGCTCGTCGCTCGACGAGGTGGGGCGCAGGGTCGCCTTCGCGGTGTCGTCGGTGGTGCTCCAGGCCAGGGAGCCGTCGTCGCGCAGCCGCAGGGTCTGCTCGCCGGTGGCGGTGCAGCCGTCCTCGGGGACGGCCGTGGTCACCTCGGCCTCCAGGACGAGGAGGTTGTCCGCCGACTTCAGCGTGCCGCTCTCCTGGCAGAAGGCGTCCGGCTCGGAGGTCAGGGCGTCGGCGACCTCGGTCCCGACCGTGCCCTGGCCGAGGACGATCCGGCGGATCTTGCCGGTCGACTCCCCGCTCTCCTCGATCTCGCCCTCCCACGCGCCCAGGTACTCCTGGGGATGTCGCCGCTCGACGACAGCCCGGTGCCGGACTCGGCGGCGGAGGGGCCGTCGGTCGGGGTGGGGACTTCTTGTCGTGGCGGGGGCGGACGAGGCGGTGCCGGGGTCGGCCCGGTCCTTCTTGTCGTCCTTGCCGCCGCTGTCGTGCGTCAGCGCGAGGGTGGCCGCGCCCGCCACCAGCAGCGTCGCGACGCCCGCGGCGACGACGACGAGCCAGGTGCGCCTGCGGCGCGCGGGGGCGGGGCGGCGCGGGGACCCGGGGCCACCGGGCCCGGCCGGGCCGAACGGCCCGACGTCGAAGGAGGTGACCTCGGGCGGGCCGAACGCCTCCGGCGGGCCGAACCCTGAGGCGGGGCGGCGGGCGTGGCCGCGACGGCCGGTCGGGCCGGGGTGTCGTGCGCCGCCTCGGCCCCTCGCCCGCCGCGGCCGGGTTGACCGCCTCAGCCGGGCCGATCGCCTCCGCCTCCTCGGCCGGACCGCTCGCCGCCTCCGGCTCGACGGCCGGGGACGGCAGCGGCGGCGTGGCGGGCTCGGCGGGTGCGGCGGGTACGGCAGCAGGCGGCGTGGACGGAGCCGACGCGACCGGCGCGTTCGCGGCGTCGGGCGCCCCGGGTGTCCGACGCCCCGGCGTACCGGGCGTACTGGGCGTACTGGGTGTACCCGGGGCGCGCTCGGCGGCGGGGCGTGGGCGGCTCGGCCGGTGCCAGCGGGAAGGACGTCGCGGTCGGCGGGCTCGACGGGGCGGCGGCGCGCTCGGCGGCGCCGGGACCAGGGCTGCCCGGCGGGCGGCGTGGACGGCGGCGGCCCGGACGGCGGCGGCCCGGAAGGCACCGGGCGGCAGGCGAGACGGCAGGCGGGCGGACGGCGGTGGGCCGGACGGCGCCGCCGGGCGTTGCGGGCAGCGGCGGCAGCGACCCGGACGCGGGCGTCTCCGCATCCAGCAACCGCACCGCGTGCCGCCCGAGCCGCGCGACGAGCCCGCCCGGCAGCCAGGGTCGTCCGTGTCCGCGTCCGCCCCGGCGCCCGTACGCGCCAGCAGCTCCTCGACCGTGGGGCGGGCGCCGGGGTCCTTCTCCAGACAGTCGGTGACCAGGTCGTACAGCCCCTCGGGCAGGCCGTCCAGGACCGGCGCCTCCTGCGCGATGCGGTACATCACCGCGTGCACGCCGCTGTCGGCGGTGCCGAAGGGCTGGCGGCCCGTGGCGGCGAAGGCGAGCACCGAGCCCAGGCAGAACACGTCGCTCGGCGTCTCGACCCGCTCGCCGCGCACCTGCTCGGGCGACATGAAGCCGGGCGAGCCGACGACCGCGCCGCTGCGGGTCAGGATGCCGTCGGTGACGGTCTCCAGAGCACGCGCGATGCCGAAGTCGATGACGCGCGGGCCGTCGATGGTGATCAGCACGTTGGACGGCTTCAGGTCGCGGTGGACGAGCCCGGCGCCGTGGATCGACACCAGCGCCTCGGCCAGGCCGTTCGCCAGGAGCCGCACCGAGCGCTCGGGCAGCGGTCCGGACTCCTTGACCACCGCGTGCAGGGACGGGCCCGCGATGTAGCCCGTGGCCACCCAGGGGTGTCCGCCTCGGTGTCGGCGTCGAGCACGGGCGCGGTCCACTCGCCGCCCACCCGCTGCGCGGCGCGCACCTCCTGCTTGAAGCGCCGCCGGAACTCCGGCTGCCGGGCCAGGTCCGCCTGGACGAGCTTCACCGCGACCGTGCGCCCGCGCGCCGAACGGGCCAGGAACACCCGGCCCATGCCGCCCGCGCCCAAACGCCTGATCAACCGGTACTCGCCGATCCAGCGAGGGTCCTCGGCCCCAGGTCCTCCATCGCTGACGCCCCTTCCCCGAACACCCATGTGCGACTCTCGCCAGAGAATATGAGGCGGCTGAGAGCGAAGAGGACGACGCGTACGATCCGTTACCGGTTCCGTATCAACAAGTGAACTACGGAGCCCGCCCGTTGGAGCCCGTATCCGCCCGCCCGCCCGCCGCGCCCGCCCGCGGCCCGACACCCTGCCGGGCCCGGCGCCCGGAGCCGGACACCTCGACCGTCCCGGACCCCGCCCCGTTCCGTACGCTGGACCGCGTCCCACCAGCGACGACCGAACGACCGAGGTGTGCACGTGACCGACCTCCCGCCCCCGACCCGGCCGCGGGCGCCGCGGTCAAGGCCGCCGACCGCGCCCACGTCTTCCACTCCTGGTCCGCGCAGGCCCAGCTCGACCCGCCCGCCGTCGCGGGCGCCGAGGGCTCGTACTTCTGGACCTACGACGGCCAGCGCTACCTGGACTTCTCCTGCCAGCTGGTCAACACCAACATCGGCCACCAGCACCCCAAGGTCGTCGCCGCCATCCAGGAGCAGGCGGCCAGGCTGTGCACCATCGCGCCGGGCTTCGCCGTGGACGTACGGTCCGAGGCCGCGCGGCTGATCGCCGAGCGCACCCCGGCGACCTCGACAAGGTCTTCTTCACCAACGGCGGCGCCGAGGCCGTCGAGCACGCCGTGCGGATGGCCCGCGTGCACACCGGCCGCCCGAAGGTGATGTCCGCCTACCGCTCGTACCACGGCGCCACCAGCACCGCGATCAACCTGACCGGCGACCCGCGCCGCTGGGCGTCGGACACCGCCTCCGCCGGGGTCGTGCACTTCTGGGGCCCGTTCCTGTACCGCTCGCCGTTCCACGCGGACACCGAGCGGCAGGAGTGCGAGCGCGCCCTGGCCCACCTGGAGGAGACCATCGCCTTCGAGGGCCCGGCGTCCATCGCCGCGATCCTCCTGGAGACCATCCCCGGCACCGCCGGGATCATGGTCCCGCCGCCGGGCTACCTGGCCGGGGTGCGCGAGATCTGCGACCGCCACGGCATCGTGTTCATCCTGGACGAGGTGATGGCGGGCTTCGGGCGCAGCGGACGCTGGTTCGCCGCCGACCACTTCGACGTCGTCCCCGACCTGCTGACCTTCGCCAAGGGCGTCAACTCCGGCTACGTACCGCTGGGCGGCGTCGCCATCGGCGCGGAGATCGCCGCCACCTTCGACGAGCGCCCCTACCCCGGCGGCCTCACCTACTCCGGCCACCCGCTCGCCTGCGCCTCCGCCGTCGCCACCATCAACGCGATGGCCGACGAGGGATCGTGGAGCACGCGGCGGCCATCGGCGAGCGGGTCATCGGCCCGCGCTGCGTGAACTGGCCGCCCGCCACCCCAGCGTCGGGGAGGTGCGCGGCACCGGTGTCTTCTGGGCCCTGGAGCTGGTCCGGGACGGCGCGACGCGCGAGCCGCTGGTCCCGTACAACGCGACGGGCCCGGCGAACCGGCCGATGGCCGAGTTCGCGGCGGCCTGCAAGCGCGGCGGCCTGTGGCCCTTCGTGAACATGAACCGCACGCACGTCGTGCCGCCGTGCACGGTCAGCGAGTCGGAGGTCAAGGAAGGGCTCGCGATTCTCGACGAGGCGTTGTCGGTGGCCGATACGCATGCCCGCACCCATGGATAGCGCTGTACCGTCCGCCGTGTAGCGGGCGTACAGTTTCGAAGCACTCCGCGCAACGACCCTCGCATATCGTGAGGCGAGGGCCGTCGCGACTCCGCACTCCGCGACGGCTGTGGAAGGAGACGCTCGTCCATGCCCATGCCCGGCGCGACCCCGGTCCGGCGCAGCACCTTGCGACAGCAGATCGCCGCCGCGCTGAGCGACGAGGTGCTGGCGGGCCGGCTCCCGCCGGGCAGCAGATCACCGTCAAGGAGATGGCCGAGCAGTACGGCGTCTCGGCCACCCCGGTCCGCGAGGCGCTGCTCGACCTGTGCTCGCAGGGCCTGCTGGTGGTGGAGGAGCACCGGGGCTTCAGGGTCCACGAGTTCACCATCGAGGACTTCCGGCACATGGTCGAGGCCCGCACGCTGATCGTCGAGGGCCTGTTCCGGCACTCCGTCGAGCGCGCCACCCAGACCCTGACCCAGAAGGCGCTGACGTCGCTGCGCCGCCGCTCGGACGAGGCCGAACGCGCGGCGCGCGGCGGTGACCTCGACATACTGATCGGCTACGACATGCGGTTCTGGGGCGAGATCTGCGGGCTGATCGGCAACCCGTACATCCTCGACTTCCTCCAGCGGCTGCGCGCCCAGACCTGGGTCTTCACCGTCCCGTACCTGCGCCGCGTGCCCGACCTGCGGGCCGGTTGTGGGCCGGGCACGGGAGCTGACCGACGCGGTGGCGCGGATCGACCCGGGAGGCCGAACGCCTCGTCGCGGCCTACAACGAGCACTTCCGGGCACTGATCGAACAACTCGTGGCCGACACCGCGATCTGACCCGGCGGCTTCCGGCCGGTCCGTCCCTCCGCGGCCTTCGCGCAGCGTACGCGGGCACTACGCTGTCTCGCCCACCGACCGTTCGGATACGTACGAGAGTGAGATCGCGTGGCATGTGACCTCTGGCTGGTCCCCTCGTCGATGTGCTGTGCCACAGCCCCGACAACCCTTCGCTGAAGAGATCGCCGCGTACGACAAGGTCCTTGAGGAGTCCGGCCTCCCCGGTTCCCGTCTTCGGCTACATGCCGGGCCTGTCCGGCGACGTGGCCCCGGTGGCGGTCTTCGACTACGACGCGCTGCACTTCCTGCGCCGCGCCTACCTGCTCCAGATCTGTGGCCTGGAGGTCACCCCGGTCGACGAACTCGGCGGGGACTACGAGCAGTTGCTGGAGATGTTCGAACCGACCGCCCTCCAGTCGCACCTGGTGTGGCACTACGACCACGCGGGCGCGTACGTGCCCGTGGACTTCCCCGCCCGCTGTCCAGCGAGGAACTCATGGAGGGCGGCGGGCCGTTGGGATCCAGCCACGGCCTGCTGCGCGAGCTGGAGACCGTGGCGCCCGTGCTCGGCATCGACCCCACCAACCCCCGGCCGCCCCGCGGCCCCGAAACAGCCCACCAGCCTGGAGGAGCCCGCCGCCCCGATGCCCGCCGACGACAGCCCCTTCGCCCGCGAACGCCACGTCTGGCTCGGCCTGCACGCGGCGGCGACCCGCAGCCTGGGCCAGGGCTCGATGATCGTCTTCAGCTGACGTCCGGACGCGGCCCGTTCCCGGCCGCTCCCCTGGCCCGTTCCGGTTCGTCGCTCGTTCCCGGCCGGGGTCCGAGCGGACCGGAGCACGGTCAGCGCGGTGACTCCGGTGGCCGCTGCCGCGGCATGTTGGGCCGGGTGCCCGGCGGCAGCGGAAAGCGGTTCACCGGGCCGCCGCCCTCGGGCGCGTGCTCCCGCCCGCCATCGACCGCGTGAGCAGCGGCGCCTGCTGGGCCCCGAACGCGACCATCCACCCCGCCGTCTCGGCCCGCACCAGCTCCGCGATGTCCTCGGAGAACCGCCGCAGCACCGTCAGACACCGCTCGGCCGCCTCGCTCGCGGTGCCCTCGGCCGGGCCGAGCACCTCCCGTACGCTCTCCGACGCCCAGTCGAACTGGAGCGTCTCCACGCGCCGTTGCACCGCCTGCGCCGTGGCCACGTCCCGCATCCAGCCGGACGTCAGCCCGAAGTACCGGTCGGCACCGGCGCAGGCGACGGCGGCCAGCAGCGCCAGATACCCCAGGGGCGCCCCTCCAGCACGCCGTTCAGCTCCAGCAGCGGGAGCGCGGCGCCCGCCGCGGCGGCCAGCGCCGCCGTCACCCGCAGCAGCCGCGCCGCCCGCCGCTTGCCCGTCCGGTCGGCCAGGTACCAGCCCGCCACTTCCAGCGCGCGGCTCTCCACCCGCCGGTACAGCTCGTCGAGGCGCTCCGCGGGCTCGCCCCAGTCGCCGAGCGGGAAGGGCTGCCCCAGCAGATCGCGGCGGATCCCGGTGGGCTCCTGCCGAGGAGGTCCCTCGGGCTGCATGTCCGGCTGACTCACCCGTGGGGCTCCCTCTGGCGGCTCGTGACTGGCGGCTCCGCGATCAGGTCGGCGCTGCGATCAGGTCGGCGCTGCGCGGCTGGCGCGACCCTCGTCGGCGCGACCACCGTGGCGGCTGATGCGCGGCCCCATTCCTACCGCCGGATGGCTGGCCTTTCTGCCCGCGCCCGGGGTTTTGGCCCGTAAGTGGGGCGACTTGCAGCGCGGGCCGCCCCGGTACCACCCGAAAGAGTTCGCGGCTCGGGCCGGACCGGGAAGGCGGCGCGGGGAGGCACGGGCCGGACCGGGAAGGCGGCGCGGGGAGGCACGAGGCCGGACGAGGCGAGGCAATAGGCTGCCCCTGTGAAGGTCCTTGTCATCGGCGGCGGCGCCCGCGAACACGCCCTGTGCCGTGCCCTGTCCCTAGACCCCCAGGTCACCGCGCTGCACTGCGCCCCGGCAACGCCGGTATCGCCGAGGTGGCCGAACTCCACGCGGTCGACGCGCTCGACGGCGCGGCCGTCGCCGACCTCGCGGCCGCCCTGCGGGCGGACCTGGTGGTGGTGGGCCCGGAGGCGCCGCTCGTCGCCGGGGTCGCCGACGCCGTGCGCGCCCGCGGCATCCCGGCCTTCGGCCCGTCGGCCGAGGCCGCGCGGCTGGAGGGCTCGAAGGCGTTCGCCAAGGACGTGATGGCCGCCGCCGGGGTCCCCACCGCCCGCAGCTACGTGTGCGCCACCCCGAGGAGATCGACGCCGCGCTCGACGCCTTCGGGGCCCCGTACGTGGTCAAGGACGACGGGCTCGCCGCGGGCAAGGGCGTCGTCGTCACCGGCGACGTCGCGGCCGCGCGCGAACACGCGCTGTCCTGCGACCGCGTCGTGATCGAGGAGTTCCTGGACGGCCCCGAGGTGTCGCTGTTCGCGATCACCGACGGCGAGAGCGTCGTACCGCTCCAGCCCGCCCAGGACTTCAAGCGCGCCCACGACGCCGACGAGGGCCCCAACACCGGTGGCATGGGCGCCTACTCGCCGCTGCCCTGGGCCGACCCAAGCTCGTCGACGAGGTGCTCGCCACCGTGCTGCGACCGACGGTCGACGAGCTGCGCCGCCGCGGTACGCCCTTCTCCGGGCTGCTCTACGCGGGCCTGGCGATCACCTCGCGCGGCGTGCGCGTCATCGAGTTCAACGCCCGCTTCGGCGACCCCGAGACGCAGGTGGTCCTGGCCCGGCTGAAGACCCGCTCGCCGGGGTGCTGCTCGCCGCGGCGACCGGCCACCTCGACGCGGAGCCCCGCTGCGCTGGAGCGACGGCGCCGCGGTGACCGTCGTGATCGCCTCCGGGACTACCCGGCCGCGCCGCTCACCGGCGATCCGGTCACCGGGCTGGCGGACGTCGCCGAGAAGGACGCCCCAAGGCGTACGTCCTGCACGCGGGGACCAGGCGGGACGAGGCGACCGGCGAGATCCTCAGCGCGGGCGGCCGGGTGCTGTCCGTCACCGCGACGGGATCGGATCTGGCCAAAGCGCGTGAACGGGCGTACCGGGCCGTGAACCGGATCGGGCTGGCTGGTTCTCACCACCGCACCGACATCGCCGCCAAGGCCGCGTCCGCCTGAACGGCCCGCTCCCGCACCGGACGGCGCTCACTTCACGCCTGTCCGGGCGGAGTTGTGCGTTCCGGCCAAGGCCATTCCATCGGGTGAGCCCGTCCGCATCCTGCTGACGGGCGCCCGGCCCAACTAGTGTGCCGCCCAGGCTCTGCGGCAACTGGCCCACCGGCATTGCGTCGCGAGCCGCCGGTGCGACAGTGGGGAATGGCGACCGCCGCCGGCGTCAGCTGCTTCCTCAACGGCTGGGCATAGGGGTGAACGGAATCGTGGCAGGTCAGGAACGAGACCCCGAAGCGGGTGCCGTCGTGGCGCGCGCCCGCGCGCTCGCGGTGCTGCGCGTCCGGAGCACCGCGCTCGCCGTCGCGCTCCTGCCGACGGCGTGCGCCGTCGTGCTGTGGGTGGGCGGCGCGACCGGCCACATCGGCGACTCCGAGGACAGCGGCTGGAAGGCGGTCCGGTGGACCGTCGCCGCCGTGGCGCTGGTGGTGCTGGTGCTGGCGGCGGCGGTGGCCGCGGTGATCGCGCGCGCCAAACCCGCGCTCAGCCCCACGGTCCCGATCGCCGAGGAGACCGCCCCGACCTCTACCGGCTCGTGCGCGACCTCGCCGACCGGCTGGACGTGCCCGCGCCCTCGGCGGTCGCGCTCACGCCTGACTGCGACAGCTGGCTGGAGGACCGTACGCACCCGGCGCACGCCCTCGGCAAGGGCGCCCCCGGCGCCGCGCCCCGGAGCGCCCCACCACCGGGGCGCCCCGAGGCGCCGGTCCTGGTGATCGGCTCGCCGTTCCTGTGGTGGATGCGCGTCGGCGAGCTGCGCGCCCTGCTCGCCCCGGTCGTCGCCGGTACGGGCCCCTCGGCCCAGCCCGACATAGCGGCGGCCCGCCGCTTCGTGCGCGGCCTGGACGCCGCCGTGGCCGTGGCCGCGCGGCGGTGCCCCGCGCCCCGGAAGACCTGGCGCACACGGGGAGGCGCATACGACTCGTACGACGCCTACGACGCCTACGAGCGCGCGCCCGAGCCCGCCCCGGTGCGCCCGGCGGCCCCGACGCCGATCCCGAGACGTACGGCGCGGACTCCGGCGCGTACGGCGCGGAGGTGGGTCGCACGGTACGTACGGCGCCGACGCGGGCTCGCACGGCGTGCACGGCGCCGACGCGGGCTCGCACGGCGCGTACGACACCGACCCGCGCCCGCGCACGCCGACCGCGCGGAGACGGACCCGGATACGGAATCCGCGCCCGCGCGCGCCGACTCCGGCGCCGGGCCGTCCACGGCCCGCACGGGCCCCGCGCGGCCCGGCCCACCCGTCCGGCGCGTCCCGGCTCGCGGCCGCCGCGGGCCGGACGCTCGCCCGCCCGTCCTCGCCTTCGTCGGCTGGGCCGCCCGGCTGCTGCTGCGCAGTTGCCGGGACCACGCCGCCGGGATGGAGCGCGCGGTCGCCGCCGCCGCCTCCGAGCGCGCCCAGACGGTGGACTACGGACTGCGGATCGTCGCGCAGGAGCAGGTGGGCCTGGCGTACGCGGGCTGGGACCGGCTGCTGACCCGGGTGGCCCTGCCCGCGTGGCGCATGGGCCGCTGGCCGTCCCGGCTCGACGCGGGCGTGGTCTCCGCGCTCACCGAACTCTCCCGCCGCGACCGTCTCGCCGAGGGCTTCACCTCGCGGCTCGGCGAGCGCCCGGCGTGCGACCTCCTGGAGGAGCCCGGCCGGATCGACGAGGCGACCTCGCTGCTGGCGGCCCGGCTGTTCCACGGCGGCCCCGGAGCCGGGCCCGGACTGGTCCCCGGTCGGCTGGAGCCAGTACCCGGAAGAGGTCGTCGACCGCAAATGGCGCTCGGAGGCGTCCCGGCTCCACCGCGTCCTCAACGAACTCGCGGCCGTCGACGGCCACGCTCCCGGCGCGCACCCCGGCGACCCGCACGTGCCGCCGACGCTCGACGCGGTCCTGGACCGGCTCACCACCGTCCAGCCCGACGACCCCGCGACCACGACGGGCCCCGCGACCACGACGACCCCGCGGCCAGGCCGAATTCCGCGACCACCACGGGCCCTTCGCACCCGCTGAGACACCGGCCCAGGCCGCCGACGCCGACGCCGACCCTGACCTTGGCCCGGACTCCGACCCCGACCCCGCCCCCGACCCCGGCGTCGTGGAGCGGCTGGCGGCCCGGCTCACCGCCGAGTTGGCCCGCGAGGAGGCCGCCCAGCGGGCGGCCCACCACCCCGGCGGCCTGCCGGGCGACCCGGAGTCCCCGGACCCCGCCGACATCGAGGGCGCCGACCCTGGATCGACCGGTTCGCCCCGCTCTTCCCGCTCCAGCCGCCGCGCACCGGCCGCGAGTTGCTGACCGACCACGTCACGGCCATGGTCTGCTGCGCCGCCGTGGACAGCGCGGGCGCCGCCCCGGCCTCGACTGGCTCGACGGCCCGGTCCTGCTGGTCGACGGCGAGCGGCGCTCGGACCTGTCCCACCCGGTGCTCTCTGGTCGAGGAGGGCGACGCGGAACCGCTGCGCGCCTGGCTCGGCGCGATCGGCGTGCGCCCGGAGAAGCCCATCAGGCTGGTGTGACACGAGGCGGTCCGACTCGATCGCCCCTGAGAGGTTTATTCACGTTGCACCCGTCAAATTCACGACGACCGGTGACGGGCCGGGTGCGTTATGTGATGTGCTGGCAGCAGCCGCTTGCAGGACCGGTCAGGACCGGGCACGACCGGCCGACTGGCAGAAGGAGCAGGACCAGCGGTTCAGGAGACGGGCCCGCGAGGGCCCACCGGGAGCGGAACAGCCGCGAGGAGTACGGCCACGGGGAGGCGGGAGGGCACGGGCGTGGGAACGGAGCAGATCCGGCGCTGGGAGTCGGGAGCACTCGCACATGCGGTCACGGACCCCTTCGGCCAGGGGCCGCTGCCCTGGCTGCGCGGAAGAGAGCACTACTTCGACGACACCGGGCACGTCGTGCCCTGGTACGTGGACCATCTGGACGGCCTCGCCGACATGGCGGCCAGGCCCGGCGCCAAGGCGGGCGCCCGCTCGATCCCCGGTGTCTCCGGCACCCACCGCAGGGTCCGGGTGCCGGGGCCGCGCACCGCCGACGACGTACACCGCCAGATCAAGGGCTTCACCTCGGTCTCGGCGGTCGCACCGGGCGAGGCGATCGACTTCCGGGTCACGGTCGACCCCGCAGGAATTCAGCGTGGACGTCTACCGCATCGGGCACTACGGCGGCGACGGCGCCGCGAAGATCGCGGGCAGCCCCGGCTGTCCGGAATCGTCCAGCCCAGCCCGCTGACCGTGGACCGCACGGTCTCGTGCCACCACTGGTGGCTCTCGTGGCGGCTCCAGGTCCCGACGTACTGGAACCTGGGCGCGTACGTGGCGGTGCTGACCACCGTCGACGGCTACCGCAGCCACATCCCCTTCACGGTCCGCGACGACCACCCGGCCGACCTGCTGCTCGTCCTCCCCGACGTCACCTGGCAGGCGTACAACCTCTACCCGGAGGACGGCAGGACCGGCGCCAGCCTGTACCACGCGTGGGACGAGCGGGGCCGGCTCCTCGGCGAGGACGACGCGGCGGTCACCGTCTCCTTCGACCGCCCGTACGCGGGCGCCGGTCTGCCGCTGCACGTCGGCCACGCGTACGACTTCATCCGCTGGGCCGAGCGGTACGGGTACGACCTGGCGTACGCGCAGATCCGCGACCTGCACGCGGGCCGGATCGACCCGTCCGCTACCGCGGCCTGGTCTTCCCCGGCCACGACGAGTACTGGTCGACGGCGATGCGGCAGACCGTCGAGCGGGCCCGCGACAGCGGCACCTCGCTGGTCTTCCTCTCCGCCAACACCATGTACTGGCAGGTGGAGCTGGCCCCTCGCCGTCCGGCCCGGAGCAGCTGCTGACGTGCCACAAGCGCCAGGGCCCCGGCCGCTCCGCGCTCTGGCGGGACCTGTCGGCCCCGAACAGCAGCTGATCGGCATCCAGTACGCGGGCCGGGTCCCCGAGCCGTACCCGCTGGTGGTGCGCAACGGGAACCACTGGCTGTGGGAGGCCACGGGCGCGCGCGAGGGGACGAACTGCCGGGGCTGGTCGCGGGCGAGGCCGACCGCTACTTCCCCGCACCACCCTGCCCGCGCACACCCGCCGCATCCTGCTGGCCCACTCGCCGTACGAGGACGCGGACGGGACGCTCAGGCACCAGGAGACGTCCCTGTACCGGGCCCCAGCGGCGCGCTGGTCTTCGCCTCGGGCACCTTCGCGTGGTCCCCGGCGCTGGACCGGCCGGGCCATGTGGACCCCGGGTCCAGCGGGCCACGGCGAACCTGCTGGACCGCATCTGCAAACGCGACTGACCGAGCCGGTGGGCGAGTCCGGGGCCCGCGTCCCCGCCGTGCGACGTGGGGCAGAATCGTGGAGCCTTGGACAAACCCACCGGGAGGAACCGTGTCCGGATTCGTCGACAAGCCCCAGCCGGTGGAGGTACCGGGCCTGGTGCATCTGCACACGGGGAAGGTGCGCGACCTCTACCGCAGCGAGAAGGGCGACCTGGTGATGGTCGCCAGTGACCGGATCTCCGCGTACGACTGGGTGTTGCCCACCGAGATCCCCGACAAGGGCAGCATCCTCACCCAGCTCTCGCTGTGGTGGTTCGACCAGCTCGCCGACCTCGTGCCGCACCATGTCCTGTCCACCGAACTGCCCCTGGCGCCCCGCCGACTGGGCGGGCCGCACCCTGGTCTGCCGCGACCTGGCGATGATCCCGGTGGAGTGCGTGGCCCGCGGCTATCTGACCGGATCCGGCCTGCTGGAGTACCAGGAGAACCGCACGGTCTGCGGCCTCGCCCTCCCGGAGGGCCTGTCCGACGGCTCCGAACTGCCGTCCCCGATCTTCACCCCGGCGACCAAGGCGGAGGTCGGCGAGCACGACGAGAACGTCAGCTACGAGGAGGTGGCCCGCCAGGTCGGCGCCGAGACGGCCACCCGGCTGCGGCAGGCGACCCTCGCGGTGTACGGGCGGGCCCGCGACATCGCCAGGGACCGCGGGCTGATCCTGGCCGACACGAAGTTCGAGTTCGGCTTCGCGAAGGGGAGTCGGGCGGTGACGAGCCCGAACTGGTCCTCGCCGACGAGGTGCTGACCCCGACTCGTCCCGCTTCTGGCCCGCCGACCAGTGGCAGCCGGGCCGCCCTCAGCCGTCCTTCGACAAGCAGTTCGTCCGCGACTGGCTGACCTCCCCGGCCTCCGGCTGGGACCGCCGTGCCGAGCAGCCGCCGCCGGAGCTGCCGGAGGACGTCGTGGCGCGGACGCGCGCGAAGTACGTGGAGGCGTACGAGCGGCTGACCGGTGTGGCCTGGTCGTAGCCACGCCCCGACATGCGAAGGCCCCGGGTGACCGGGGCCTTCTCGTGTGACCGGAGCGGACGACGAGGCTCGAACTCGCGACCTCAACCTTGGCAAGGTTGCGCTCTACCAACTGAGCTACGTCCGCACGCACCGCCCGTTGCCGCGCGGTGCGAACCCCACTATAGCCGCACTCGCCCGGACGCGAGCCGCCGCGCCCGCCGATCCGATGTGGCGACGGCCACAGTTCGCCGCTCGCGCACCCGGCACGACATACGAAGAAGGCTCCGATCCCTTGTCGTATTCACGACCGGAATCGGAGCCTCACATCAGAGCGGACGACGAGATTCGAACTCGCGACCCTCACCTTGGCAAGGTGATGCTCTACCAACTGAGCCACGTCCGCATATGCGCATCACTCCACGCGAACCTGAGATATCGGACCGGAGAGTGATGAGAGCGGGTGACAGGGATCGCACACTGCGCCTCCCCTGGAAAGGGGCGCTCTACTACTGAGCTACACCCGCGCGTTCCTCGGTTCCTGGCCTTTCGGCCTGGCCCCTCGGCGTGCTCCAGACTCTAGCGGATCAGCGGGGGCATGTGCAACTCGGCGCCGGGGCGGCCTCCGGGCCGGTTGAACGGCCGCCTCAACCGGCCGCGTTGAACGCCTCGTAGACCTTCTTCGGGATGCGTCCGCGGGCGGTACCTCCATGCCGTTGGAGCGCGCCCAGGCCCGCACGGCGGCGGGTCGGGGCCACGGCGGTGTGCCGGTAGGTCTTGCCGGAGCGGGCGCGCTTGCGGCCGGCCTCCACGTAGGGCGAGCACGCCGCGCAGCCGCTTCGCGTTGGCGGAGTTGAGGTCGATCTCGTACGACCGGCCGTCGAGCCCGAACGAGACCGTTTCCTCGGCGTCGCCGCCGTCGATGTCGTCGGAGATCGTGACTACTACGCGCTGCGCCACGGATATCGGTCCTTTCGGGCTGCATCGATGCTTTGACGTGCAAAGACGGCAGCTGTCCTGTCAACGGTGTCGAATGCTTTTCATTTGTACAGCGGCGGGCAATGCATTGTGAAGCCCTGGTAATTCCTCCCGCGTGTCCCGTCGCAATCCGGACCCTACGTTTTCGTGGGCCTTTCCTCGCCTGTTGGCTCATGCCGATGCTTAAACGTGATCCTGTGGCATGGATATCTACTCGCGTAGATTCTGTTCCGGGTAGGCTTGGCCCACCGCCTTACGCACCAGCACCACACCAACGG
Source organism: Streptomyces sp. M19 (assembly GCA_038070365.1). Classification (GTDB taxonomy): domain Bacteria; phylum Actinomycetota; class Actinomycetes; order Streptomycetales; family Streptomycetaceae; genus Streptomyces. The sequence continues at coordinate 4,632,204 of JAMYWE010000001.1, forward strand.
AGTGCCAGTGGCACGCGTCGTAGTCGACGTCATGCTCAAGCCGGAGATCCTCGACCCCCAGGGCCAGGCGGTGCAGCGCGCGCTGCCCGCCTCGGTTTCGACGGGATCGCCGATGTCCGTCAGGGCAAGCGCTTTGAACTTGAGGTGGAGGGTCCGCTCGACGACGCGGCCCTCGCCCGGATCCGCGAGATCGCCGAAACGTTCCTCGCCAACACGGTGATCGAGGACTTCGACATCAAGATCGAGGAAGTCGGGGCGGCCTCGTGACCGCACGCGTCGGAGTCGTCACTTTCCCGGCACCCTCGATGACCGTGACAGCCTGCGCGCCGTCCGTATCGCGGGACTCGAACCGGTGCCGCTGTGGCACCGCGACAAGGACCTGAAGCAGGTCGACGCCGTGGTACTGCCCGGCGGCTTCTCCTACGGGGACTATCTGCGCGCCGGTGCGATCTCCCGCTTCTCCCCGGTGATGGACACCGTTATCGAGCAGGCCAAGGGCGGCCTTCCCGTACTTGGCATCTGCAACGGGTTCCAGGTGCTCACCGAGTCCCACCTGCTTCCGGGTGCGATGCTGCGCAACAACCACCTTCACTTCATCTGCCGTGATCAGAAGTTGCGGGTGGAAAACGCCGAGACGGCATGGACCACGGGATACGAACAGGGTCAGGAGATCCACATCCCGCTGAAGAACATCGACGGCCGCTATGTGGCCGGTGAACGGGTCCTCGATGAACTCGAAGCCGAGGGCCGCGTGGTGTTCAGGTACCGCGACTTCAATCCCAATGGCTCGCTGCGCGACATCGCGGGCATCACCAACGAGGCGGCCAATGTCGTCGGCCTCATGCCGCATCCGGAACACGCCGTGGAGCCGTTGATCGGCACCGGTGGGACGGACGGCCTCGGATTCTTCACCTCGATCCTGAAAAGCTGGTCACCGCGTGACTCCCGATCCCGGAACGGCCGAGGGAGCGACCGAGCGCCCCGGCCCGCGAGAACAGCACCTCATCGCGCGAAGGAGCGACCGAGCGTGACCCTGGACACCGTCAAGCACGCCAGCGAGACCCCGACACGGACCAGCCCTGGGCCGAACTCGGCCTGAAACAGGACGAGTACGCGCGCATCCGCGACATCCTCGGCCGCCGCCCGACCGGCGCCGAACTCGCGATGTATTCGGTGATGTGGTCCGAGCACTGCTCGTACAAGTCGAGCAAGGTCCATCTGCGGCAGTTCGGCGAGAAGGCCCCGAGAGCGACGCGCTGCTCGTCGGCATCGGGGAGAACGCGGGTGTGGTCGACGTCGGCCAGGGCTACGCGGTCACCTTCAAGGTCGAGTCGCACAACCACCCTCGTACGTCGAGCCCTACCAGGGCGCGGCCACCGGCGTCGGCGGCATCGTGCGCGACATCCTCGCGATGGGCGCGCGCCCGGTCGCCGTCATGGACCCGCTGCGCTTCGGCGATCCGCGTGAGGCCGACACCAAGCGGGTGCTCAGCGGCGTCGTCGCGGGCGTCGGCGGCTACGGCAACTGCCTGGGCCTGCCGAACATCGGCGGCGAGGTCGTCTTCGACCCCTGCTACCAGGGCAACCCGCTGGTCAACGCCCTGTGCGTGGGCGTGATGAAGCACGAGGACATCCACCTGGCCAAGGCGTCGGGCGCGGGCAACAAGGTCATCCTGTACGGCGCCCGCACCGGTGGCGACGGCATCGGCGGCGTCTCCGTACTGGCCTCGGAGACCTTCGACGATTCCAAGCCCGCCAAGCGCCCCGCCGTCCAGGTCGGCGACCCGTTCCAGGAGAAGCTGCTCATCGAGTGCACCCTGGAGATCTTCCGGGAGGACCTGGTCGACGGCATCCAGGACCTCGGCGGCGCCGGACTGTCCTGCGCCACCAGCGAGTTGGCGTCCGCGGGCTCCGGCGGGATGCGCGTCGAACTGGACACGGTGCCGCTGCGCGACGCGACGCTCTCGCCCGAGGAGATCCTCATGAGCGAGTCGCAGGAGCGCATGTGCGCGGTCGTCGAGCCGGGCAACGTCGCGCGCTTCCTGGAGATCTGCGAGAAGTGGGACGTCATCGCCACCGTCATCGGTGAGGTCACCGAGGGCGAGCGGCTGGAGATCTTCTGGCACGGCGAGCAGATCGTGGACGTACCGCCGCGCACGGTCGCCCACGAGGGCCCGGTCTACGAGCGCCCGTACGCGCGCCCGACTGGCAGGACACGCTCCAGGCCGACGACGCGAACGCGCTGCCGCGCCCGGCGGACGCCGAGGGCCTGCGCGAGCAGGTGCTGGCGCTGCTCGGCGCGCCGAACCAGGCGTCGAAGTCCTGGGTAACCGACCAGTACGACCGTTTCGTTCAGGGCAACACGGTGCTCGCCCAGCCGGAGGACTCCGGCATGATCCGCGTCGACGAGGAGTCGGGCCTCGGCGTGGCCGTCGCCACGGACGGCAACGGCCGGTACGCCAAGCTCGACCCGTACGCGGGGGCGCAGCTGGCGCTCGCCGAGTCGTACCGGAACGTGGCCGCGTCCGGCGCCAAGCCGCTCGCGATCTCCAACTGCCTCAACTTCGGTTCCCCGAGGACCCGGCCGTCATGTGGCAGTTCGCCGAGGCGACCCGTGGTCTGGCCGACGGCTGTCTGACGCTGGGCACCCCGGTCACCGGCGGCAATGTCTCCCTCTACAACCAGACCGGCGAGAGCGCGATCCACCCGACGCCGGTCGTGGCCGTGCTGGGCGTCATCGACGACGTCGCCCGCCGCACCCCGATCGGCTTCGCCACCGAGGGCCAGTTGCTCTACCTCCTCGGGGACACCCGTGAGGAACTGGGCGGTTCGGCCTGGTCGCAGGTGGTCCACGACCACCTCGGCGGGTGCCGCCGAAGGTCGACCTGGAGCGCGAGCGGCTGCTCGGCGAGATCCTGATCTCCGGTTCGCGCGACGGCATGATCGACGCCGCGCACGACCTCTCCGACGGTGGCCTGATCCAGGCGCTGGCCGAGTCCTGCCTGCGCGGCGGGCACGGCGCGCGTGGTGGTGCCCGAGGAACTGGACCCGTTCGTCTTCCTGTTCTCGGAGTCGGCGGGCCGGGCGATCGTCGCGGTCCCGCGCGGCGAGGAGACGCGCTTCACCGACATGTGCGGTGCGCGCGGCCTGCCCGCGACGCGGATCGGCGTCGTGGACGGCACGGACATCGACGTGCAGGGGCAGTTCAGCCTGTCGCTGGCCGAGGTCCGCGAGCGCCACGAGGCCACCATCCCGGGCCTGTTGGTCTGACCGGGCCCGCTGGCCCGACCGGTTCCACCCTCCGGCCGCCGACGTGACCGTCGGCGGCCGAGGCGTGTCGGTGGGCGTGAGTAGGCTCGCCCGTATGCCTGCTCGTGCCCGCTCCCGCAGCTACGACCCGACGCGGACCCGTGCCGCGATCACCGCGCAGTTCCGGCACGTGTGTGCCGCGGTGCGCGAGCTGGGCCCGGCGGACCTGGCGCGGCCGACCCGGCTGGGGAGTGGACGGTCCGGGAGCTGGTCGCGCACCTGGGCCTGGCGGTGGACAGCGTCGAGCGCGGCCTGGCGCTCCCGAACCGGCGGCGCCGGAGGTGGCGCTGCCCGGCTGGGCGTTCGCGACGGCCGCGCACGCCGGGGCGATCGACGAGGACGTCCGCGCGCGGGCCGCCGCGGCGGATCTGGGCGGCTGGCTGGAGCGGGTCGCCGACCGCTTCGCGGAGCTGGCGGCGAGCGTGCCGGGCGACCGGCTGTTCGCCGCGCGGGTCGGCGCGATGCGGCTGGACGACTATCTGGTCACGCGCTGTGTCGAACTCGTCGTGCACACCGACGACCTGGCGGCGGCCACCGGACACGAGATCCCGTACGACCGGCAGGCGCTCGCCACCGCGGTCCGGCTGCTGGCCGACGCCCTCGCGGCGAAGGCGCCGGGCGGCTCGGTCGAGATGCGGGTGCCGCCGTTCGCCGTCGTGCAGTGCGTGGCGGGCCGCGGCACACCCGCGGCACCCGCCGAACGTGGTCGAGACCGACCCGCTGACCTGGGTCCGCCTGGCCACGGGCCGTACCGACTGGGAGGCCGCCCTGGCCGCGGCGGTGGTGACCGCGAGCGGTGAACGGGCCGACCTGAGCGCGCATCTCCCGGTGATGTGCTAGCCGCGTCCTCCGGCCCCGCGAACAGGCGCTCGATGTGATCCATGCCCCAGCGGGGTCCCGTCCCGCGCGGGAATGCGCAGGTCAAAGCGGCGCCCTGGAGGCGTACCGGGGTCCCCGTTCCGCGCTTCACGGGAACTGGCCTAGACTCGACGTGTGCCACGTGGTGACGGACGACTCAGCCACGACCTGCTCCCCAGCGAGAAGGGCCCCAGGACGCTTGCGGCGTCTTCGGTGTCTGGGCTCCGGGGAAGAGGTCTCCAAACTCACCTATTTCGGGCTGTACGCACTGCAACACCGCGGACAGGAGTCCGCGGGCATCGCGGTGAGCAACGGCTCCCAGATTCTCGTCTTCAAGGACATGGGCCTGGTTTCCCAGGTCTTCGACGAAACCTCGCTCAGCTCCCTCCGGGGACACATCGCGGTCGGCCATGCCCGCTACTCCACCACCGGTGCCTCGGTGTGGGAGAACGCGCAGCCCACCTTCCGCGCGACCGCGAACGGTTCGATCGCTCTCGGTCACAACGGCAACCTGGTCAACACCGCCGAACTGGCGGAGATGGTGGCCGCGCTGCCGCGCGACGGCGGCCGGGCCACCCAGGTCGCGGCGACCAACGACACCGACCTGGTCACGGCCCTTCTCGCGGGCCAGATCGACGAGGACGGCAAGCCGCTCAGCATCGAGCAGGCGGCGGCCTTGGTCCTGCCCCGTGTCAAGGGCGCTTTCAGCCTTGTTTTCATGGACGAGGAGACGCTGTACGCGGCCCGTGACCCGCAGGGCGTCCGCCCGCTGGTCCTCGGCCGCCTGGAGCGTGGCTGGACGGTGGCCTCGGAGACCGCGGCGCTCGACATCGTGGGCGCCACGTTCATCCGCGAGATCGAGCCGGGCGAGCTGATCGCCATCGACCAGGACGGGCCGCGCTCGACCCGGTTCGCCGAGGCCCGCCCCAGGGCTGCGTCTTCGAGTACGTCTACCTCGCCCGCCCCGACACCGACATCGCCGGGCGGAACGTCTACCAGTCCCGCGTCGAGATGGGCCGCAGGCTGGCGGCCGAGGCCCCGGCCGAGGCCGACCTGGTGATAGCGACTCCGGAGTCCGGCACCCGGCGGCCGTCGGCTACGCCGAGGCCAGCGGCATCCCGTACGGGTCGGGGCTGGTCAAGAACAGCTACGTGGGCCGGACCTTCATCCAGCCCTCGCAGACCATCCGGCAGCTCGGCATCCGGCTCAAGCTCAACCCCTCAAGGAGGTCATCCGGGGCAAGCGCCTGGTGGTCGTGGACGACTCGATCGTCCGCGGCAACACCCAGCGCGCCCTGGTGCGGATGCTCCGCGAGGCGGGCGCGGCCGAGGTGCACATCCGGATCTCCTCGCCGCCCATCAAGTGGCCGTGCTTCTTCGGCATCGACTTCGCCACCCGCGCCGAGCTGATCGCCAACGGGCTCAGCGTGGAGGAGATCGGCCGGTCCCTGGGCGCCGACTCGCTGGCGTACATCTCCATCGACGCCATGGTCGAGGCGACCACGATCGCCAAGCCCGACCTGTGCCGGGCCTGCTTCGACGGCCAGTACCCGATGGAGCTGCCCGACCCCGAACTGCTCGGCAAGCACCTGCTGGAGACCGAGACCTCCGGCGGTGCCACGTCCGACCTGGACGGGGTCCAGTCGCTCACGGCGGGCGTCGGCGGCGCGGACGCGCTGCGGCGTCCGTGATCCCCGGCTGTCGCCCTCCGCGTACAACGCCTGAATACGACACGAAGGTTTTGGCCATGCCTGACACAACGGCTGTGACCACCGGTGCCAGCTACGCGGCTGCGGGCGTCGACATCGAAGCGGGTGACCGCGCCGTCGAGCTGATGAAGGAGTGGGTGAAGAAGGCCACCCGCCCGGAGGTCGTCGGCGGCCTCGGCGGCTTCGCCGGCCTCTTCGACGCCTCCGCCCTCAAGGGCTACACGCGCCCGCTGCTGGCCTCCGCCACGGACGGCGTCGGCACCAAGGTCGACATCGCCCGGCGCATGGGGTGTACGACACCGTCGGCCACGACCTGGTCGGCATGGTCGTCGACGACCTCGTGGTGTGCGGCGCGGAGCCGCTGTTCATGACCGACTACATCTGCGTCGGCAAGGTCCGCCCCGAGCGGGTCGCGGCCATCGTCAAGGGGATCGCCGAGGGCTGCGCGCTGGCCGGGTGCGCGCTCGTCGGCGGCGAGACCGCCGAGCACCCGGGCCTGCTCGGTGCCGACGACTTCGACATCGCCGGGGCCGGTACGGGCGTGGTCGAGGCCGACCAGGTACTGGGCGCCGACCGTATCCGAACGGGCGACGCGGTGATCGCCATGGCGTCGTCCGGACTTCACTCGAACGGGTACTCGCTCGTCCGGCACGTGCTTTTCGACCGCGCCGGGTGGGAGCTGGACCGCCAGGTGCCGGAGCTGGACCGGACCCTCGGCGAGGAACTGCTGGAGCCCACCAGGATCTACGCGCTGGACTGCCTGGCCCTGATCCGTACCACCGAGGTGCACGGCTTCTCGCACATCACCGGCGGCGGCCTGGCCAACAACCTGGCCCGGGTCGTGCCCGCCGGTCTGCGGGCGGTCGTGGACCGCGCGACCTGGACCCGGGCCCGGTCTTCGACCTGGTCGGCCGGGTCGGCTCGGTCGCCCGCCCGGAGCTGGAGAAGACGCTGAACATGGGCGTCGGCATGATCGCCGTCGTGCCCCAGGAGTCGGTGGATGTGGCGCTCGCCACGCTCGCGGACCGAGGCGTGGACGCCTGGGTCGCGGGGAGATCACCGAGCGGCCGGAGGCCGGTGACGACGCGGTGACGCTGTCCGGTGACTACGCGAGCTGACCGCGACCGCGCGGAACACGGCGTCGGCCCCGGGCCGACGCCCGAGGCCGGACACCCTGCGGCCGTCCCGCCGTCGGCACGCGCCGCGGGCAGGACAGAAGCCGGTCCGAGGCGTGAGCCCCGAACCGGCTGAGATGCAGCAGCGAGCAGCCGAGCGCCTGGAACGATCCGTTCAGGCGCGACGACGGTGGATGGACGGATCGGACTGCTCGTCGTCCTCGTCCTCGTCGTTGTACCGATCCGCGTACTGTGCGTACGGGTCATCGTCCGGCTCATCGTCCTCGAACTGCTCGCCATTCGGCGGCTGGTTCGATGTCGATGCGCCCAGCTCCTCGGCCAGGCGTGACAGGTCCGTCCCGCCGCTGTTGTACTTCAGCTGGCGGGCGACCTTCGTCTGCTTGGCCTTGGCCCGGCCGCGCCCCATGGCTCGACCCCTCAACGACGGGGCTCGACGGCCCCAGAGTCTTGACACGCGTTCACGTTCATGATTCGGAGCGGACTCTCCTGGGAGAGACCGGTCCGTAGGGCTTCAACGGTACCTGCTTCTGTGGCCATACGGTACGTCGCCCGCATGACGGGCCACGCCACAGGCCCGGCGAGGCGCCCTGTCCTCGCTGGTCAACTGCGATTTTAACGTGTCGTGGGCGCCGACCCGCCGAGGGGCCGTGAGGATCTCGCCGACGCCCCGTGACGGCGACGGACGCCCCTGGGAGCGGGCTCCGAGAGGGCGTCCGGGGCACTCGCGCGGCGGCGTCCGGGGTCCGGATCGTGGATCCGGGGTGGCGCGCGCGGCGTGCGGTCAGCCGCGCGGCCGGTCCTCCTCGCCGTGCTCGTGGCCATGGGCCATGCGCTGTTCGGCGATCCGGTCGGCGGCCACCGCGGGTGGGACGCCGTCCGCCTTGGCCCGATCAAAATGGCCAAAGTTGTGTCGTAGATCTTGGCGGCCTTCGCGTGCGCGCGGTCGAAGTCGAAGCCGTGGAGTTCGTCCGCGACCTGGATCACGCCGCCCGCGTTGACCACGTAGTCGGGGGCGTAGAGGATCCCGCGGTCGGCGAGAACCTTCTCCACTCCCGGGTGGGCGAGCTGGTTGTTGGCAGCTCCGCACACCACGGCCGCGGTCAGGGCGGGCACGGTCTCGTCGTTCAGGGCGCCGCCGAGGGCGCAGGGGCGTACACGTCCAGGTCGGCGCGGATCAGCGCGTCGGTGTCCTGGACGGCCGTCACCCGGGGTCGCGGGCGCGGACGCGGTCCACGCTCTCCGGCCGCGGGTCGGTGATCACGACCTCGGCGCCGTCCTCCAGCAGGTGGCGCACGAGGATGTGGCCGACCTTGCCGACACCGGCGACGCCGACCCGGCGGCCGCGCAGCTGGGCGCGCCCCACGCCGCCTGGGCGCTGGCGCGCATGCCCTGGAAGACGCCGAAGGCGGTGAGGACGGAGGAGTCGCCGGCGCCGCCGTTCTCCGGGAGCGGCCGGTGACCCAGGGGCAGGCGCGGGCGACGACGTCCATGTCGGACACGTACGTGCCGACGTCGCAGGCGGTGACGTAGCGGCCCTGGAGGGAGGCGACGAAGCGGCCGTAGGCGAGCAGCAGTTCGTCGGTCTTGACGCGGTCGGGGTCGCCGATGATCACGGCCTTGCCACCGCCGTGGTCGAGCCCGGCGAGGGCGTTCTTGTAGGACATGCCGCGGGCGAGGTTGAGGGCGTCCAGCATCGCCTCCTCGTCGGAGGCGTAGGCGTGGAACGCGTACCGCCCAGGGCCGGGCCCAGGGCGGTGGAGTGGATGGCGACGACGGCTTTCAGGCCGCTGGCCGGATCCTGGCACAGCATGACCTGTTCGTGCCCGCCCTGACCGGATCGGAAGAGCGCGGACACGGGGCTGTGCACCGGGTCCTCCGGTGGTTCCGGCGAACCGTCGACGCTGACGCTGTGATGTACGTCGGTCACGGTGGTGACTCCCAAGATGTCGCGATGGGTGCCCTCCAGGCGGGTGGGAGGGCCGGACCGCTAGAGCGTATGCCTTACCCCGGCGGCCGGATCGGCGGAGCCCGCAGCGCGTCTCGAAAGCTGGACGTGGGACGATGCGGACAACCGGGGTAGGCAACTCCGGGTGACGGTCCGACCCTTGAGGGAGCGCGCGTGACCTTGGCGTCTTCGGTGATCGTCCCGTATGCGGCGTACCTACGGGTCTACGAGCCGCTGGCCGCTTTCCCCGAGCCCGAGCGCTCCTACTGGGCGCGGTACGCGAAGCGGAAGGACGTCCCCAGCGCGCAGGACGAACTGCGGCGCTCGCTGGCCGATCTGTTGCCCGTGCCGCCGGTCCCGGTGCCGGTGCACGAGAGCCGGGACGCGTTCGTCACGGTGGTGGACGAGGTCACCTGTGTCTGTCCCTGGCGCACCCGGCTGCGCGGCTGGCTGGCCCTGGAGGAACTGACCCAGCGGCTCCCGGCGCCGCTGCTCGACGCCGTACTGCCGCCGGTGGTGCGCCGGCAGGCGGCGGCCGACTTCGAACGATGGCTGGAAAACAACCCTGACGCCCGGCCCTGGATCCGCTCGGCGACCTGGCACGTGCCGGTCCGCTGGTTCGTGCTCTTCGCCGACGAGGAGCGCGAGTACACCAAGGGCGAGGACGGGCTCGTGCTCCGCTACCGGACCCCATGGTGCAGGCGCGGCGGCGGGTGGCGCGCGGACTGAAAGTGCTCAAGGACTCGCTCGGGGAAGGGCCGTTGATCGACGGCCTGGTAGATGTTGGGCGGTGGCTGGAAGAGTTCCATCCGCGTTCACTGGTCGAACTGGACTACGGCGGGCTGGTGCACGGGTCCCGGTGGGGCAGCTCGACGAGGACCGTTCGGCGGCGGATGTCGCCGAGGGGCTCGCCGCGTTGCGCGACGGGGACGGGGAGCGCGCGGGAGCGCTTACGAGCGACTCACCGAGCGGTGGAGCGCGGTGCGCGGTCGGCAGAGCGCGAGCTGATCCGGGCGCCGGGACGAAGCTGGGACGTACGACTCGATCGGTGCCATTCGGGCGATAGCCTCACAAGGCCCAAGGTGACCTAAAGCACTGAGATCGGGCCTTGCGGCCATCCCCACCCTCGTGCCAAAATAGGACAAGGAGTCCGGGTGACTGATCGTCACGGCGGTGTGACTGTCCGCTATGGCCCGGTCCATCGGCTTCCGTCGAGGTTGAACACCTCAGAGGGCAATTCCATCGGTTTGGCCGACGGGGCTGGACAGATGGTGTAGTTGTAGTGCCGAGGACAAGCCGTTCGTCCTATAACCGACTCGGCCCGCGTCCGCCATTTCGGGCAACGCGGGTCAAGGTGCAGAATTTAGAGGAAAGAACCGTGATGGTTCGGTTCTCCCGAGGAGGCCGCTCATGACAGCTCGCACCCTGATGCCGAGCCGCTGCTGACCCCGGCTGAGGTTGCCACGATGTTCCGCGTGGACCCGAAGACGGTCACGCGCTGGGCCAAGGCTGGCAAGCTCACGTCCATCCGCACGCTCGGAGGGCACCGGCGCTACCGCGAAGCGGAGGTCCGCGCGCTTTGGCGGGCATCCCGCAGCAGCGCAGCGAAGCCTGAATAACCGCATGACCGAGCGGTTTCGGGCCCCAGCCCGAGTGTCGCTCGTATAGCTCCGCCCACGACTTGGGTGCCTGCCCCAACAGGTGCCACGCCCGCTCCACTGGGGTGCGTCGTTGATCGCGCTGGACTCCGCCGGGTCCAGCGCGATCTTTGTGCGCCGGAACTGCCCCGCGTGCGCGGAAACGACCCGGTCACGCCCTCTCCGGCCGCGCCGGGAGGTGCGGAACGTCGTCCTCCGGGGCTTGGACAGACAGTGCAATTGCACATATTAAATTGACCGGTTCAGTGAACGGTGTAAGTTCCCTCACCCTGGAAACTCATTCGGTGACTCCCGTCACAGTGCAAACTTCTTGCCAGTGTGTGGTCAAGTGCGGTAAAGAAGCCGCCAGTTGGGAATGGGGCATTCCGGTTCACTGTGATCGGGCGGGGTCCTCGCCCGAGCCGCCGTCGGCGATCCGGTCACCGACCGTGCGCCCCGTTGTTGGCCCGCGACCCCTCGCGCCGCTCCAGCGGCCTCTTCCGCCGCGCTCCGCGCAACTCCCCGCGCGCCCCTGAGAGCGCTCTACGGGCCCCGTCAGGCCCTTCTGGGGTGCCGGGTCGCGCGATTCCGTGTACTCGCTCTCCGAGGCCCGCCACGCCGCCTCCCGGGGCTCGTCGTCCCGGGGTCCTGGGGCTCCAGGGCGAGCAGTAACAGGCGATGGCAGACGGCACAGCGCCGGGTCGCGTGGCGGTAGCGCACCGCGGCGGACAGGTGGGCGCGCAGCAGCGCCCTCGTCTCATGTCTCGCGGACGTCTGCATTGCCGCGTACCTCCCGCGCCCCACGCCACCTTCCTTGTTGGGTACCTCCGGTACGTGACTCCGTCAAGACGACGAAGGCCCGGATCCACAAGGGATCCGGGCCTTCGGTACGGCGGTCCTGACGGGATTTGAACCCGCGGCCTCCACCTTGACAGGGTGGCGAGCACTCCAAACTGCTCCACAGGACCTGGTGCGGCGCGCTGTTGCCGTGCGCTGCGGAGACAGACTCTACAGCAGCTCAAGGGTGCGGTCGAACTCGCGCCGGCCGCTCCGTCGGGCGCTCGACGGCTCTACGGTACGGCCGCGTCGACGGCCTTGGTGATGCGCTTGTCCGAGACCGGATACGCCGTTCCGAGGGCATGCGCGAAGTAGCTGACCCGCAGTTCCTCGACCATCCAGCGGATCTCCAGGACCTCCGGTGGCAGGGGCCTGCCCGGCGGGAACTGCTCCAGCAGCCACAGGTATTCGTCGCGCATCTCGCGCACCTTCTCCATGCGCGTACGGTCCCGCTCGGCGTTGTTCGGCAGCTGTTGCAGGCGCCGGTCCACCGCCACCAGGTACCGCATCAGGTCCGGCAGCCGACGCACTCCGTGCGCGGTCACGAAGCCCGGCGTCATCAGCTCCGTGAGCTGCTCGCGGACGTCCGCCAGGGACGCCACGAGCGCCGAACTCGTCGACAGCGGCGGGGACTTCAGCCGCCGCTCGCACGCCTGCCAGGCGGCCAGCACCTCCTGGACCCTGCGGACGGTGTCCAGCGTCGCGTCCACGATGTCGGCCCGTACGGAGTCGAAGAGCTTGCGGAAGGACTCCTCGTCCCAGGCGGGGCCGCCGGAGGCCGCGACGAGCCGGTCGGCCGACGCGGCCACGCAGTCGTCGAAGAGCGCCTGCACGCTGCCGTGCGGGTGCTGGCGAGCGCGAGCTTGGCCTGGTTGCTGAGCTTGGACTGCGCGAACTTGGCCGGATTCGACGGCAGACCGAGCAGAATCAGCCGCCGCGTGCCCCGCCACATCTGCTGGCGCTGCTCGGCCTCGGTGTCGAACAGCCGCACCGCCACGGACGCGCCCTCGTCGACCAGCGCCGGGTACGCCTTCACCGGCTGGCCGGAGCGGCGCGTCTCGAAGGTGCGCGGCAGCGCGCCGATCGTCCACCGGGTCAGCCCGGTGCGCTGCTCGATCCCTCCGACTCGCGTGACGACGCGAACGCCTTGGAGATCGCCGCGCGCGTCTTCGGCTGGAGCCGCAGCCGCAGCGCCTCCAGGTCCTTGTCCTCGGCGATCTTGCGGCGCCGCTCGTCGACGATCCGGAAAGTGATCTTCAGGTGGTCCGGGACCTTCGCCGGGTCCCAGTCCTCCGGCTCGATCCGCACCCCGTTCATCCGGTGCAGCTCGCGCCCGAGCACGGTGGTCAGCGGCTCGCTCGGGGTGGGTCCCGTGACCGTGGCCAGGAAGCGCTTCGCGAAGTTCGGCGCCGGTACGTAGTTGCGGCGGACGGGCTTGGGCAGCGACCGGATCAGCTCGGTCACCAGGTCCTCGCGCAGCCCGGGATCTGCCAGTCGAAGCCCTCGGCCGTGACCTGGTTGAGCACCTGGAGCGGGATGTGCACCGTCACGCCGTCCGCGTCCGCGCCTGGCTCGAATTGGTAGGTCACCCGGAAGGTGAGCTTGCCCTGCCGCCAGGAGTCCGGGTAGGCGTCCTGGTCACGCCCTCCGCGCGCTCGCTGACGAGCATCGACTTCTCGAAGTTGAGCAGCTCCGGCTGCTCCTTGCGCTTGTGCTTCCACCAGGAGTCGAAGTGCGCGCCGGAGACCACGTGGTCGGGGATCCGCTGCTCGTAGAAGTCGAACAGCGTCTCGTCGTCCACGAGGATGCCGCGCCGTCTGGCGCGGTGCTCCAACTCCTCCACCTCGCCGAGCAGCTTGCGGTTGTCGTGGAAGAACTGGTGGTGGGTGCGCCAGTCGCCCTCCACCAGCGCGTTGCGGATGAACAGGTCGCGGCTGGTCTCGGGGTCGATCCGCCCGTAGTTCACCTTCCGCTGGGCGACGAGCGGCACGCCGTACAGCGTGACCCGCTCGTACGCCATCACCGCCGCCTGCTTCTGCTCCCAGTGCGGCTCGCTGTAGGTCCGCTTGACCAGGTGCCCCGCGAGCGGCTCCACCCACTCCGGTTCGATGCGCGCGTTCACCCGCGCCCACAGCCGGGAGGTCTCCACCAGCTCCGCCGACATGATCCACCGCGGCGGCTTCTGAACAGCGCCGAGCCGGGAAGACCGCGAACTTCGCGCTGCGCGCGCCCAGATACTCGTTGTTCTTGTCGGTGTCCTTGAGCCCGACATGCGACAGCAGCCCCGCGAGCAGGGACGTGTGGATCCGCTGCGGCTCGGCGTCCTGGTCGTCCTGGTCGTTGGGGTGGAGGTCCATGGTCCTGGCGACGCTGCGCAGTTGGCTGTAGATGTCCTGCCACTCCCGTATGCGCAGGTAGTTCAGGAACTCGTTGCGGCACATGCGGCGGAACGCGGAGGACGACAGCTCCTTCTGCCGCTCGCGCACGTACCGCCACAGGTTCAGGTACGCGAGGAAGTCGCTCGACTCGTCCCGGAACCGGGCGTGTTGCTGGTCGGCCTGCTGCTGCTTGTCCGACGGGCGCTCGCGCGGGTCCTGGATCGACAGCGCCGCCGCGATCACCATGACCTCGCGGACGCAGCCGTTCCGGTCGGCCTCCAGCACCATCCGGGCCAGCCGCGGGTCGACGGGTAGCTGGGACAGCCGCCGACCGGTCCCCGTCAGCCGCTTCCGTACGTCCTTCTGCCCGCCGTCCAGCGCGCCCAGCTCCTCCAGGAGCTGCACGCCGTCCTTGATGTTCCGGCGGTCCGGTGGGTCGATGAAGGGGAACTTCTCGATGTCGCCGAGCCCGGCCGCGGTCATCTGGAGGATCACGGACGCCAGGTTCGTGCGCAGGATCTCGGCGTCGGTGAACTCCGGCCGGGACAGGAAGTCGTCCTCGGAGTACAGCCGTACGCAGATGCCGTCCGAGGTCCGTCCGCAGCGGCCCTTGCGCTGGTTGGCGCTGGCCTGCGAGACCGGTTCGATCGGCAGCCGCTGGACCTTGGTGCGGTGGCTGTAGCGCGAGATACGGGCCGTGCCGGGTCGATCACGTAGCGGATGCCGGGGACGGTCAGCGAGGTCTCGGCGACGTTCGTCGCCAGCACGATCCGCCGCCCGGTGTGCCGCTGGAAGACCCGGTGCTGCTCGGCGTGCGACAGGCGCGCGTACAGCGGCAGCACCTCGGTGTGCGGCAGCTTCTTCTTGGTCAGCGCGTCCGCGGTGTCGCGGATCTCCCGCTCGCCGGAGAGGAAGACGAGGATGTCGCCCGGCCCCTCGGCCTGGAGTTCGTCCACGGCGTCGCAGATCGCGGTGGTCTGGTCCCGGTCGCCCTCCGGCACGGCCTCGCCGCCGTCGCCCCGGCGGGTGCCGCCAGCAGCGGCCGGTAGCGCACCTCGACCGGGTACGTACGGCCGGAGACCTCCACGATCGGGGCGTCGCCGAAGTGGCGCGAGAACCGCTCGGGGTCGATGGTCGCCGAGGTGATCACGACCTTCAGCTCGGGGCGGCGCGGCAGCAGTTGCGCCAGATACCCCAGCAGGAAGTCGATGTTCAGGCTCCGCTCGTGGGCCTCGTCGATGATGATCGTGTCGTACTGGCGCAGCTCGCGGTCCGTCTGGATCTCGGCGAGCAGGATGCCGTCCGTCATCAGCTTGACGTGCGTGTCCGGGCTCACCTGGTCGGTGAAACGGACCTTCCAGCCGACGGACTCGCCCAGCGGGTGCGCAGCTCCTCGGCGACCCGCTCGGCGACGGTGCGCGCGGCGATCCGGCGGGGCTGGGTGTGGCCGATCAGCCCCTTCACCCCGCGGCCCAGCTCCAGACAGATCTTCGGGATCTGGGTCGTCTTGCCCGACCCGGTCTCGCCCGCGACGATCACGACCTGGTGGTCGCGGATCGCCGCCAGGATGTCGTCCTTCTTCTGGCTGACCGGCAGTTCTCGCGGATAGCTCACCGCGGGCAGGGCGGCGCGGCGGTCGGCGATCCGCAGCTCACCCCGCTCGATCTCGGCGGCGATCTCGGTCAGCACGGCCGCGCGGGCCTCGGGTTTGCGGATCCTGCGGGCGCCGTCGAGCCGACGGCCCAGCCGCTGCTGGTCGCGCAGCATCAGCTCGGGCAGCCGCTCCAGGAGGGCGGGCAGGGTGGGGGCAGGAGTCGTGGACATACGGGGTCCAGGATCTCACCTCGCCAAAAGAGTGGCGAGTGAATTCTCTTCGTGACCGCTGTTCCGATTGATCCCTGTTCATACGTGAATGGGTGTGATACGAGATTTGCGGTTAATCGGAGGATAGCGTGGCGGTATGGACGAACGGGGCGAGCACGGTACGCACGGTGAGCGCGACGCGCGGGCGAGCGGGCGGACGCGAGGAGCCGGGCGACGGTCCGGAAGCGGGCGACGGTCCGGAAGCGGGCGACGGTCCGGAAGCGGGCGGCGGCGGCCCGGCGGGAGCGGCAGTACGCGGGAGGACGAGGTCGCGGCGCGCACCGGGCGGCGCACCGGCCGCGAGCACTGGTCGCTCTTCAAGGGCTCGCCGTTCTTCCCGGCGGTCGTGCTGCTGCTGATCCTGGCCGCCGCGGCGGGCCTCTTCGCGGGCTCGTACACGTACGCCATGGCGAACCCCACCCCGCACCACGTGCCCACCGCCGTCGTCGGCGTCGACCGGGACACCCGCACGGCAGGGCGTTCGTCGCCGGGATGGAGAAGGCGCTGGACGCCTCGCTCGACCTGCGGCCGTACGGCACGTACGGCGCCGCCCGCCGCGCCGTCGACGAGCAGGACGTCTTCGCGGTGCTGCGGGTGGTGCGCGGGGCATGGGGCTGGACGTCTCCGGGGCGTCGGGCGCGCAGGTCGCGCAACTGCTGGAGCAGGCGGCGTCGAAGGTGGGGAAGGCGGTCGGGACGCCGGTCACCGTCCGGGACGTCAACCCACTCCAGCAGGGCGACCCGCGCGGGCTCGCCATCTTCTACATCTCGCTCGCCGCCGTGATCATCGGCTTCATCGGCGCGATCCAGCTCAGCGTGCACGCCCGCGCCCTCAACCCCGCCGAGCGCACGGTCTTCATCCTCGCGCACGCCGTACTCGGCTCGTTCTCGATCGCGGCGGTGGTGGACTGGGGCTGGGGCGCTGCACCTGCCGTTCATGGAGTCGTGGGGATCCTGGCGCTGACGATGTTCACGTCGGGCATGGTCTTCACGATGTTCAACACCCTCATCGGCCGGTGGGCGATGCTCCCCACCTGGGGCTGATGGTCCTGCTCGGCAACCCCTCGTCCGGCGGCGCCGTCTCCTGGCCGCTGCTCCCTCCCTCCTCGGCCACATCGGCCGCTGGCTCCCGCCGGGCGCGTCGGTCAACGCCCAGCACACGGCCGTCTACTTCCACCACTACCAGCACGCCTTCCCTTCCTGGTGCTGGCCGCCTGGGCGCTGCTGTCCACGGTGGTCTTCTGGACCCTCCGCCACCGGCACCCGGGCGGACGGCCGGTGACGGGGTGGGGCAGGGTAGGGGCGTCGGGGGTCGGGGCGGTTGGGGCAGGTCGGGGCGGGGCTCGGCGGGCGGCGGCGGGCGTCGTCCGTCGGCCGACATCCCCTGGTTCGGGTGGAAAGCGGCTGGTTCACTGTCCTGATCCGGCCAGGAGCGGAACCGACGTGCCACAGGACCGCTGCCGACGACCGACGCCAGACGAGGAGCCCCGGCATGACACGACAGATCGGTTCGTTACCGGGGTCCGGCGCGTGCCCGCCTCCGGTCTCGTCGGCGGCGAGCCCGTTCCCGTCGAACTCGCCGGTGCCGCCCTGCGCGCCGCGCTCCACGACTCCTACGACGACGCGTTGAGGCACCCCGGCGGAGCCGTGTCGGTGGCCCATCCGAACGGGTTCGTGAAGCTGCCGCTGGCGCACGCGGCCGGAGGGCGCGGCGGCTGTTCCTCCACGTCTGGCTGACGGGCGAGCGGGACGCGCACGTCCATGACCACCGCTGGGCGTTCGGCTCCCTGGTGCTGGCCGGGACGCTGCGCAACACCGTGCTGGAGACCGTACGTTCGGCGCGGGTGCCGTCCGCCGGTCCGGCGCACGACGTGGTCCGGTACTGGCCGTCCGCGACCGGCTACGCCTTCGACGCCGACCCCGACGGCCGGGTGGCCGTGGTGGGCAGCCGGACCACCGCCGTGGCGGCGGGGAGTGGTACGGCATGGCGGCGTCGGTCTTCCACCGGGCCGTGGCCGTGCCCGGCACGATGACGCTCGTCGCCAGGGGCGCCCCGATCCAGGGGTACTCACGGGTCCTCATGGGCGAGGCGCCCCGGCGGGACCGCGGCCGTGGCGGCTCGTGGGGCGGCCGAGCGGCGCGACCACCTGCGTACCGCCCTGGAGCACCTCGCGTGAACGCAAGGCGCGTACGCCGGGGCAGGACCGTGGCCGACCCCGGCGCGCTGGTCTGCCGTGACGTGCTCCTGATCGTCGCCGTCCGGCTCGACGCCCGGCCGACGGAGCCCTTCCGGTCCGGCCCCTGGTCCGGCGCTGGCGGCGGCGGCACAGCAACGACGTGGTGTCGACGGCGGAGGTTCGTACCGGCTACACCAACGCCAGGCTGGGCGCGCTGCTGTGGGCCCCCGACGTGCGCTGGCATCGCGAGGCGGCCGGTACGCCGACCTCGCCCGCCGGTTTCCGGCTCTCCGCGGTCGAGGTGGTCCGCCTCGACGCGGCGATGTCGGCGGCGTTGGCGGACATGGACACGCAGCCGGAGGCGAACGCCGTGGCCCTCCTCCACGGCAGCCTGCCCGAGGACCCGCCGGGGAACTGCCCAGGCGGCTCCAGAACTGCGCCGACATCGACCCGCGTCGGGAACGGGGCGCGGCGCAGCGCGCGTGGATGGCGGGCCTGCTGCCCCGGGGTGCCGGATCGCCGGGACCGAGCGGGAGGCGGTGCACTGCACCCTGGTCACGGCCAGGACCGGTCTGCCGCGCCTGCACCGGGGCGGGCGCACGAGGAGTGGGACGCCGCCGACCAGTGGCTGTGGCGGATGTACCGCGCGACGGTCTTCGAGCCCGACCCGTGGGCACGGGGCCAGCTCGACAGCATGCGGATCCCGCTGCCCGTCGCGGTCCGGGGCGTCGTCGGCACCCGCGGGCTGACGCTGGTGGGCGTCCGCCCGAGAACGTGCCCGGTACGGACGTCGGCCACGACAACTACTACGACGGGACGCGCCACCACCTGCGGACCCTCTACGCGGACGCGGTCGCCCTGTCCCGGCTGTGGCAGATCGTGCTCGACGCGTTCGGGGACGAGGTGGCGCGGATCGGTGAGCGCGCACCGCGCCGTCGGAAGGTCGCCCAACTGGAGCGGGATCTGCTGATGTTCCGCCGCGGCTACTGGACGGCGGACTTCGGACGGCAGCGGGACGTCGGTGTCATCGCGGAAGCCTGGCGCGAGCGGGCCGGACTGCCGCGGGTGCTCCAGAGCCTCGTCGACGACCTCGCGGAGCTGTCCCGCCAGGTGCAGGCGGCGGAGACCGAGACGACCAACGCCATCCTCGGACTGCTCGCGGCGGTGGGCCTGCCCTGGGCGTGGGGCTCGCGGTCTGGCAGGGCCTGCCGTCGTCGGGAGCGGCGTCCCTCTGGCGCACTCTCGCCGCCACCGTCCCCGTCACCCTGCTCCTGCTCGTGTCCTTCCCCGGGCTGCGCAGGCTCTTCGTCGGCCTCTTCAGCCGGGACCGCGGAGCCCGCGGATGACACCCGGCTACGTCTGGCCGCCCCGGCACGCCCGGGTTTCCCGCCGGGCTGCGCCGACGCCGGGGACGTCCTCGGCCGGATCGCGGAGGGCCGACGGCGGGCGTGGACGCTGGTCGTGGTCACCAGCGCTGCGGGCCACGGTGGAGGACAGCGGTGACCACGAGGCCGGGCTGGTCCGGGTGCGACGCAGCCTGGACGCCGTCGGCCGCTCCGCCGGTCCCGGATGGAGCGCGTCGTACTACGGCAAGGACCTCGTGCTGGTCGGCGGGGAGGAGGACGAACGGGCCGCGGGGATCCCGGAGCCCGCCGGGCTGGATCCGGCCGGTGGCGTACGGCACGGCTGGGCGTGGGACCGGCTGGTCCTGGAAGGGGACGCCGAGCGGCGCAGGGACGCGTTGCTGCGGGCCTGTTACGCCGTCTCGATGGCCGCGCGGCTCCGCCGCGACCGGCCCGCGCTCCCGCACCCGCACGCCGGAACGGTGCTGGGGCTGGTGCCCCAACTGCTTCCCGTCACCGGGGCGGCGGCGCTTCTCGCGGGCGTCCTGGTCCGCCCCTGGGCGCCCGCGCGACGGTCGCCGGGGCCGGGCCGGGGAGGACCCGCGGCTGCCGGGGTGCCGTCGGCGGACGGCCTGCCGCCTCCCGCGCGTACCGGCGGCGCGGGCGGCGGCTTCCACGTGGTGACCGACGTCCACGACATCGAGTGGGGCACGCTTCGCGACGGCCGACGGCTCACCGAGGGCAACGCGCGGCAGATGCTGTCCCTCGCCGGGGAGTGGCTGGCCGGGGCCCGGACGCCGGAGGACGTGGTGCGCCTGGCCTACCCGCTGCGGCTCGGGCGCGAGGCGTCGCTCGTCGGCCATCTGCGGACCCTCAGCGACGCGGCCGCCGCCGGGGTCGGCTCTTCGCGACCCTCGGGGACGGCCTCTCCGGCCGCGTCCACGGTCCGGCGGTGCTGCGGCGGGCCGTGGAACTGGCCAACGGCTGGAGCGCCGGGGTCATGCGCAGCGGTGCCGGAGCGGCGCCGCTGGCCGGTACGTCCGCCGACGGAGCCCGCCGCCGCGCCCACTTCAGCCTGCACGTCACCAAGGCCCTCAAGGGCACCGGGTACGACGAGGCGGATCTCCACGTCTTCGGCGCGCCGCTCGGCGCCCGCGCGGCCGACGCGGCCCTCGCCTTCTTCGCCGCGCTGTCGGACGGCGGCCCGGGGAGCCGCGGATTCCACCACCTCCGGCACGCGCTGCGTCGGCGGGTCTGGTGGCGGGCGCATCTTCCGCCGACGGCGGGCCGCGCCCTCGACGGGATCCTCACCCGTGGGCCGCGCCGGATGCGGGTGACCGGCCGCCGGTCCGGCAGCCCCGTCCGGCAGCCAGCACCACGCGTCGCGGGACCAGACCGCGGGCGGCGGTGGTGAAGCGGCGGGTGGGGGCGGCGCATCGGCGGGCGGTGGTGGTGAACCGGCGGGCGGCGGTGGCGCATCGGCGGGCGGGCGGGTGTCGGACGGGCCGATGCCGGGCGGGCGGTCGGGGACCGGCTCCCAGCGGTTGGGGACCGGCTCCGAGAAGAGGACCGGCTCCCAGAAACGGGCGAGCAGCGCCGCGGACTCGGGGAGGCGGCCGAACCGCCACCCGGCCTGGAAGGTGGCCGCGTCCCAGAAGTCCAGCCACTCCCGGGGCGGAGGCGGCAGCCGCGTCGGCCGGTCGCGGCCCATGCGGGCGAACTCGGCCGCCACCTCGCGGCGCAGCTCGTCGCGGCGCAGCGCGGGGCGCGGGTGCTCGCCGCGGTGAGGAGGAAGTCGGCGAGGTCGGCCCAGCGCGTGTTGATCCGGCCGCCGTCGCGGTGGTGCGCGTAGCGCAGGAGCTTCTGGGCCAGGCACCGTTCGGGCGTCGCCGCCGGAACCGTCGCCGTGAACGAGCCGCCGGGGAAGGCCAGGGCGCGGTACGGGTGTCGGCGGTCGCGACGGCGTCGGGGACGACCAGCACGTTCAGCGGGACGGTGTCGGTGATCCCGTCTCCCCGGAGCCCGGCCAGCACGCGATGGACCGTCGTCCGGCCGGGCGCGCTGAACGTCACCGGCTCGGTGCGCAGCACCGGACCGCCTCGCCCGGGGCCCGGGGCAGTTCGGCGGAGGAGGAGAGCAGCCGCCACGCGCCCGCCGACAAGGACAGGTCGACGTCGTTCGGGAGCCGGGCCGAGGGGCCGATCCAACCGAGCAGCGCCGCCGAGCCCTTGAGGTGCCACGTCCCGGGCGGCAGCAGCCGGTCGAGGCTCGCCAGGACCAGCGCCACCGAGCGGATCAGGTGCCGCCGCGTGGTGGGCAGCGTCGGCCAGTCCTCCGCGCGCCATCCGGCCACGTGCCCTCCCGAGCCCCTCGCCGCGCCCGTGCGAGGGCATCACAGGAGGGTAGCCACCGTCGGCGGATCCCGCAGCGGGTCGGCCCCGGCGGCGAGCCACCGGCGCAACCGGGCGGTGGCGAAGGGCGGTTCGCGGTCGCGCCCGGCGAGCGCCGCCGTCCGGGCGGCCAGGTCCCGGAGGGCCACGGCGGCGGAGTCGGCCGCGCGTTCCAGCGTGGCCCGGGAACGGCGCGGGCCAGTTCCTCGTGCCGACACGCCAGGGCGAGCACGCGGCCGACCGCGAACGGGTCCGGCCCCGCGTGCCCCAGCAGTTCACGAGCGGCGGACCGCCCGGCGGGTGTGCCCTGGGCCCCGTCGAGGTAGTGGACGGCCCGGGGCAGCAGCGCGGGCCAGTGCCCGACCGCCCCGACGAGGCTCCGGGACAGCCCGTCGTCCGGCCCGGACCGGGGAGGGCGTACCGCAGCGCCCGCGGATCGCCGTCCGCCAGGCCGCGCCGCCACACCTCGCCCGCCGGGCCCGCGACGTCCCTGGCGTCGTGCGCGGCCACCGCGCGGGCCGCGAGGATCCCGCTCTTCGCCGCGGACGGCCGCAGTCCGAGCCGTGCCAGCGCGCCCTCCACGGCCACGCGGACCCGCTCCGCCTCCGCGGTGTCGCGGACGAACACGTGCCACTCGTCGCCCCACCGTGTCCACCGCTCCGGCGCCAACTCGGCCACCACCGCGTCGACCGGGGCCAGGACGGCCGTACCGAGGCGGCTCGCCCAGCGGTGGCCGTGCAGCAGGCACCGGCCCGCCGCGCGGTGCAACAGCGCCAGGGTCCGGGCCAGTTCCCCGGTCATCCAGCGCGCGTCGAGGAGCGCCCGCGGCGGAGCGACGCGGCGAAGCGGTGGACGTCGACCCGCAGCGCCAACGGCAGCTCCGGCCGGTCGGCGAGGGCGCGCAGCCGGTCCCGCCGGGCCCGGTGGCCGGAGCGGTAGACCCAGTCGGCCGACCGGTAGCTCAACACCCCGGCGTCCGGCCGGTGGTGGCGCAGCGCCCGCTCGACCAGCAGGTGCAGCCGCGCGCGGAACTCCGCCGCCACCACGGGGACTTTCTCCCGCCGCGTGGCGAGCGGGACGTCGAGCCAGTGGACGCTCGGACCGACCGGCGCGTCCGGCCCGTCCGGCACTTCCTCTACGTCATCCCGGGTGACGTCATCCGGGTGACGTCCCGTACGGCGTCCCGTACGGCCTCCCGCCGACATCCCGTACGAGGTCGGCGTACCCGAGAGCGTCCGGTATCCACTCCAGCAGCACGTCGTGGCCGAAACCCTCGCCCAGCGCTCCCCAGGACAGGGCCGTGTCGTCGCTCACCGCGCCATGATGCACCGGGGCGGCGGCACCACCGGCCCCGGCAGACGCACGAGCGAGGGGAACGCGTGGACGCGGGACCGGTCCGGACCGGGGCGCTGGACGTCGCGGCCGCGGTGGACAGCC
This sequence comes from Streptomyces sp. M19, assembly GCA_038070365.1. GTDB lineage: Bacteria > Actinomycetota > Actinomycetes > Streptomycetales > Streptomycetaceae > Streptomyces. Next base: position 4,655,220 of record JAMYWE010000001.1, read on the forward strand.
TGCTGGCGAAGACGCCCGCGTACGCGCGCGGGACGGCCAACCTCCTGCTCTCGCACGCGCTGGACACCGCCGCGGTCGGGTCCCTGATGTGGGACCGCTTCCTGGCACCCGCCACCCGGCGCGCGCTCGACGAGGTCGCCGGAGGCCGGGCCGCGGGCGGCGCCTGCTGCTCTGGCTGTGCGGCATCCACGACCTCGGCAAGGCGACCCCGCCTACCAGGCGAGGTGGCCGGAGCTGACCGCGGCGGTCAACCGGGCCGGACTCCCATGGCATCCGGGGCCGCGCGCCGCTTCGACTGGCACCACACCCGCGCGGGCGCCCACCGGCTGCGCGTCATGCTGGCGGACGCCGGTTGGCCGAAGGAGCAGATCGCCTGGGTGTGGCCGCTGGTCGCCGGACACCACGGGCACTTCCCGTGGTCGGCGCGCTGCGCGCGCTCGACGCCCGGCCCCAGTTGGAGGGCGGCCCGCGCTGGGAGGAGGTCCAGAGCGCGTTCCTGCGGCGGCTCGACTCGGCGCTGGGGCTCGGCCCGTACGCGGACCTCGTCCCCGCCCGGGTTCCCTCGCGCGCCCTGCAACTCCACCTGGCCGGACTGGTGGTGATGGCGGACTGGATCGCCAGCGGGCTGGCGGGCGTCGACCGGATCTCCGAGGTCACCTTCGCCCGCGCGCTCGACCGGGCCACCGGCCGGTGGACGCGACTCGGCCTGCGCGGCGGATGGGGCGAGCTGCCCGCGCCACGGCCGGACGGCCTCGCGGACGCCTTCGCGGCCCGGTTCGGGCGCCGCCGCGGCCGGTGCAGACCGTCGCGATGGAGGTGGCCGGGCTGATGGACGGGCCGGGCATGCTGTTCGTCGAGGCGCCCGCCGGTGAGGGAAGACCTGGGCGGGGCTGGCGGCGACCGAGGTCCTCGCCGCCCGTACCGGCGCCGACGGCCTCTTCGTCGGCATGGCGGGCCGGTCGGCGGGCGACGCGCTGTTCGGGCGGGTACGGGAGTGGGCGGGCCGGATCGATGAACGGCTCGCGCCCCATGTCGCCCTGCTGCACGGCCTGCGCGAGTTCAACCCGCGTGGAGTTCCCTGTACGACGCCACGCAGGAAAAGCGGGCGGAAGCCGTCCGGACGTGCGGCGAGGACGGCGAGGAGCACGAATCGGCCGCCGAGGGCGGATTCGTGCCCGGCCCGTGGTTCTTCGGTTACGAGCGCGGCCTGCTCTGCCCCGTCGTCGTGGCCCCGCTCGACGAACTGCTGCGCGCCGCGACCCGTACCAAGCACGTGATGCTGCGCATGGCGGGGCTGATGGGCAAGGTGGTCCTCCTCGACGAGGTTCACGCGGTGGACGTCCACGCCAGCCGGTTCCTGCTGGAGGCGGTGCGCTGGCTCGGCCAGGCGCGGGTCCCGGTGGTGCTGCTCTCCGCGACCTTGCCGAGCCCGCAGCGGCGTGCCCTCGCCGAGGCGTATCTGTCGGGGCGGCGGCGCGCGAGGAGTACACGGCCGACGATCTGCCCGTCCCGCGGGGCACCCTCGGTCACCGCGGTCTGGCCCGCCGCGAACGGGACGGGCCACCACGGTCTCGTACGGACCGCGCCCGGCCGCCGCGGGGACCTTCGCGTCCGCGTCACCGTCCTGCCGGAGCCGGTCCCCGGGCCGGGGCGGGTTCCGGGCTGGAGCGGGTCTCTGGGTCGGAGCCGGTTCCGGGGCCGGAGCGGGTCTCTGGGCTGGAACCGGTTCCCGGGCCTGAGCGGGTCTCTGGGTCGGAGCCGGTCCCCGGGACGGAGCGGGTCTCCGGGCTGGGGCGGGTTCCGGGCTGGAGCGGGTCTCTGGGTCGGAGCCGGTTCCGGGGCCGGAGCGGGTTCCCGGCTGGAACCGGTTCCCGGGCCGGAAGCGCAACCGGAAGCGCGGCCGGACGCGGAGAGGTGGCCCGCGCGGCGGCCGATGCCGCCGTCCTCGGTGTCCTGGACCGGGAACTGGCCGACGGCGGGTGCGCCTTGGTCGTCCGGGACTCCGTCGACCGCGCCCAGTCCCTGTTCCGCCGCCTCGCCGGACGTTTCGGCGACGACGCGGTGCTGCTGCACGAGGGACTCGGCGCGGCGGAACTCGCCGGTCGTACGGCCCGCGTGCTCCGCGCCCTGGCCCCTGGGCGGCTCCTCGGACGGCCCCTGGACGGCCCGCGGCGGCGACCCGCCGCCCGGACGCGCCCGGATGGTCGTCGTCGCCACCCGGATCGCGGAGCAGTCGTTCGACGCCGACGTGGACCTGCTGATCACCGACCTGGCCCCGATCGACCTGCTCCTCCAGCGTGTTGGCCGCCTTCACCGGGGCGAGTGGACACCCGCCCGCCCGGCTCGCCGCACCCACGTGGTCGTTACCGGATGTACGGCGGAGGTGGCGCCTTGCGCGGACGACGAGTCGGGCACCGCGACCGCCCCGCGCTTCCCCTACGACGCCGAGGCACTCCACGGGCGGCATCCACTCCTGCTCGCCGCCTGCCTGGTACTCCGTGCGGCCGAGGACGACCGGGGCTGGTGCCTCCCGCCGAGGCACCGCGGCTCGTGGCGGCCGGATACACCGGATACGCCGATTACATCGGATGCACCGGATACACCGGATACGCCGCCGGAGAAAGGCCGAGGGCCCCACCCTGCCCGCCGCATGGCGCGAGGACGCCGAGGCGGCCCGGCGGCTCTGGGGCCGACAGCTGCGGGACCGGGCGGAGTTCGCCACCGCCCACCTCCTGACCCGGGTCGGTGACGGGAGGGGTCGACCCTGGCCGGGCTCCACCACGGCGGGCTGCCGCACATCGGCGGCGCCGTGACGTCACTGGTCCAGGAGTACGGCCTGGGAACCGAGGTCGTCGTCGTGGTGCGGGACGGCGACATCCACCGGGCGCTCTCCGGGGAGGAGTTGGGGGCCGACGGGAAGGTCGAGGCCACGGACCACCCCTCGTCCGGGCGGTGCTCGGGGCGCGCTGCGGGTTCCGCCGGTGTGCTCGGCCGCGGCCGAACACCTCACCTGCCTGCGGGCGTGGCGCGTGGACGGACACCGCCTCGACCGGCGGCGGGCCCTGGTTCTGGACGCCGGCTGGTCGACCACGCTCGGTGGTCGGCGACTGCGTTACGACCAGGACCTCGGGCTCGTCGACGAGGGCCCCGTACGAGGGATTCCGTAGGAGGGCACGCCGTACGAGAGGACTCCGTACGAGGTGGCGAGGGCCCGTACGAGTAGTTCACGGGCCCGTACGAGTAGCCACGGGCCCTGACAGCCGTCCGCCAGGCGCCGACCCGCCCGCCGAGCCCCGGCCGGAAATGTCACCAAGCGATGAAAACCGGCCAGAGTGCCGGAACGCGCCGGGTTCGACCCGCGACACGCACCGCGCTGTGCCAACCTGATGCGGCGCCGGGAGCGACGGCGCGCACGCGTTCGCTGGGGGCGAGTTGTACAACCTGCTCGATGAGCCGTGGCAGCCGGTACGGCGTGCGCCCGAAGAGGGGACGACGTGCTTCCCGCCGTCCCTCTCACCGTCGAGGTCGGCGTTCGGCGGCTCCTCCTGGAGTCCCACCGCTTCGAGGATCTGGTCGTGGATCTGCCCACCCAGAAACCGGCGCTCTACCGCCAGTTGCTGCTGCCGCTCGTGGCGGACGCGACGGAGATGCCGAAGGACGACGACGCCTGGCTGGAGATGTTCGAGCGGGGACGTTTCTCCCCGCCCAGGTCGAGGACCTCGAAGGCTATTTCGCCGCGCACCGGCGGCGCTTCGACCTGTTCGACGCCGACGATCCCTTCGCGCAGGTGGCGAACCTGCGTACCGCCAGGAACGAGACGAGGACCTCGGCCTCGCTGGTCGCCAATCTCGCCCAGGGGAACAACGTCCCGCTCTTCTCGTCCCGTTCGGAGGGCGACCCTCCGGGGCTCACCCGGGGCAGGCCGCCCGCTGGCTGCTCCACACGCACTGCTGGGACACCGGGGCCATCAAGACCGGCGCGGTGGGCGACCCGCGGGTCAAGGCCGCCAAGACCACGGGCAATCCGACGGGGCCGCTCGGTCAGATGGGCGTCGTCATGCCGCGCGGGCGCACGGTGTACGAGACCCTGCTGCTCAACATCCCGTTCGGCCGGGCCTGGCGTACCGACGACGAGCCCCAGTGGAAGCGGCGGGCGAAGGAGGGCCTGGCCGAGGAGACCTCTCGTGTGCGACGCCCGCCTGGGACACCCGCGCCGCGAGGCCCGCGGGACGCGTGGACCTGGCAGGCCCGCCGCGTTCGCCTCGTACCCGAGCTGTCGCCGCGGGCTTGCCCGCGTCACCCGGGCGGTGGTCGCCGCCGGGGACCGGATGCGCATCGTGATGGACCACGAGGTGCACACGGCCTGGTTCGTCAGCCACAAACCGGCGCGACGGCCCGCGGCCTCGCGCGCCACCTCGCGCGGCGCGAACGCCAACTCCCGAGCCGGGCGGGCCGAAGCTGAAGCCGGGGCCGAGGCCGAGGCGCCGCAGATCCGGCCGCTGCGGCACGTGTCCGGCCGGGCGGCCTGGCGGGGACTCGACGCCCTGCTGGCGGTCCGCCGGTCCGGCGAGCACACGGACGTCACCGCGTGGAGCCCCGGCTTCCACACCAGCGAACTCCTCGTCAGGATCCGCGAGATCGGGGACCGGCTGCCGTCCGGCTACCCGCTCCAGCTGGAACTGACCGGCATCACCTACGGCGCCAAACTGGGCCATGTCGAGGACACCTTCCACGACGAGATCCCGCTGCCGATCGCCGCGCTGGAGCCGGACGGCACCGTACAGAACTCCCTCCTCGGTGCGGTCGCCCAGGCCGAGCGGCTCGCCGGGGCCGTCAACCGCCTCTCCGCCGACCTGCGCCGGGCCGCCGGGTCCGACCCGCTCCCCAGGGACGCGTGGCAGTACCCCGGCGAGGCCTGCTCCACGCTCTCGACCCCTGGTCCGCGGCCTGCTCGTCGGCCTGCGCCGGGTCGGCGACGACACCGACCGGTGCGAGGAGGGCTGGAGCGGTGGGAGGAGAAGGCCGGCCGGGCGACGTGGAGAGTCGCCGGGCAGCTCCTCTCCGGCACCACGCCGGGACAGTTCACCGGCCGGGCCGCCGAGAAGGAGGAACGGACGTACCGCCTCAGCGAGGCCGAGCGGGCCTTCCGGAAAGACCTCGACAGGATCCTGTGGCGCAGCGCCGACAAACGCTGGAGCGACTGACCCGCGTCCGCCGTTCCCCGTCCCGCCTACGGAAGAGCGACTTCATGCCCCCTCCCCGCCACCCGGTCCCGCGCAGAGCCCTGCGGAAAACCCGCGGACAGCTTCGCGGAAAACCCTGCGGACAGCTCCGCGGAAGACCTCGCGGAGACCGCCGCCGTCTACTGGAACCGGTACGTGGGACCGAACGGCGCGTGGCCGCGCGGCGTGCCGGACGGTCCACCCGGCGAAGACCTCGCGGCCCTCCGCGCCGGGCTGGGCAAACCGGCGGGCACCGTGCCCCAGCTCTGGCCGTACTACACCGTGCCCACCGACGGCGTGCGGACGGACGCGCTGGAGGCCGAGCACGGAGCCCTGTCCCTGTACGGGCTGCACCAGCAGGGCAGCGCACCCCATGCACAGGCCCGGGGTCGGCTTCGGCAAGGCGCTGTGGGAGCTGCGCCGGAGGGACCGCTTCAGTGAGGAGGCCCTCGACCGCCGGGTGGCCGCCGCGGTGAACGCCACCTCGCTCTCGGCCCTGCTCTACCGCCTCCGCGGACTGACGACCCAACTCCGCGCGGACGCCATCGCGTTCGACTACGACCTGCTCGTCACCGACCTCGCGAAGTGGCCGTACCCCGAGCCCCGGCAGCGGGTCCGGCGGACCTGGGGACTCGCCTACTACGCGCCCAAGGCCCCAAGGTCCCCAAGGCCCCAAGGGGCGGACCGGAGCCGCCGCCACGGGGCGCGGCACAGGCTGAGGCCCGCCGGACCGCGCCCCCGGTGAGGCGGCGGCCGTCCCGGGGAGCGGCCCACACCCGGCGCGCATCCCGCGCGCATCCCGCGCGCACACCCGCGCACACCACCGTGACTCCCCAGATCTGGAGGCCAGATGGAGCTGCCCGAACCCCGGACCTACGTCGACGTGCACGTTCTTCAGACCGTGCCGCCCGCCAACCTCAACCGGGACGACCAGGGAAACCCCAAGGAGGCGTACTTCGGTGGCGTACGCCGCTCCGGGTCTCCTCCCAGGCGTGGAAACGCGCCACCCGCCTGCACTTCGCCCGGGACATGCCCGCGCAGGACCTCGCCACCCGCACCCGCCGCGTCTCCGCCGCCCTCACCGAACGGGTACGGGAGACGAGCGGCGTGGACCACGACGCGGCGGCACGGCTCGCGGCAGCCCTCCTCGCCCCGTTGAAGATCAGCGCGGGAAGAAGGAGGGCGACACCGCGTACCTGTTCTTCTACGGCAGGCGCCAGCTCGACTCCTCGCGGCGCTGATCACCGACCGTGCGGCCGAACTCGCCGCGCTGGGCGACAAGGACCTCACGGCGGAGGTGGACAAGCTCCCGGTCCAGGAGCAGTTCCGCACCGGGCACACCCTGGACGTCGCCCTCTTCGGGCGCATGGTGGCCGACCTGGCCACGCTCAAGGTCGACGCCGCCACCCAGGTCGCCCACGCGCTGTCCACCCACGCCGTCGAGCTGGAATTCGACTACTTCACCGCCGTCGACGACGAGGCCGACAAGGCGCGCGAGACCGGCGCCGGAATGATCGGAACCATCGGCTTCAACTCGGCCACCCTCTACCGCTACGCCACCGTCGGACTGCACCAGCTCCGGTACAACCTCGGCGACGACGAGGCCGCGATCTCCGGGTACGGCACTTCGTCACGTCCTTCGCCCGCTCCGTACCCGGGGTTACCGCAACTCCTTCGCCCACCAGACCCTGCCGAGCCTGGTGGCCGTCGTGGTCCGCGCGGACCAGCCGGTCAACCTGGTCTCCGCCTTCGAGGAACCCGTCACCTCTCCCGGCGGCATCGCCGCCGAGTCCGCCCGCCGCCTGGCCGCCGAGCACCTCAAGGCGGTACGGCGCTGGGGCGACGAACCCGCCTACGCCGCCGTGAACCACGGCTTCGACGCGCCCTCGCAGGCCGCCGACGGCCTCCGCGACGCCTTCGGCGACACCGTGGCATTCCCCGAACTGCTCGCCGGACTGGACGGCCACCTCCGCGCCACCCTCGCCGGGACCGCCCGGTGACCCCGCCCGCACCCCGAACCCGCACGCGGCGGACGGCTCCCAGACGGAGGACGGCTCGCGCGCGAAGAACGGCTCGCGCGTGGAAGGCGGCTCGTACGCGGAGGGCGGCTCGTACGCGGAGGACGGCGAGGCGGTGCTGCTGCTCCGCCTCGCCGGGCCGCTCCAGTCCTGGGGCGTCCGCGGGCCTTCAACCGCCGCGAGAGCGGCTCCGAGCCCACCAAGTCCGGCGTCGTCGGGCTGCTCGCCGCGGCCGTCGGCCTCGACCGCGGGCGCCCCTCGGCGACCTGCTCCACCTGCGCCTGGGCATCCGCGTGGACATCCCCGGAACCCTCCTGCGGGACTACCACACGGTCAGCGACTACCGGGGCCGTCCGCTCCTCCAGGCGGGCGTCTCCGCCAAGGGCGTCCAGCGGCCGACCTCACCGGCCAAGCACACCCATGTGACGACGCGCTACTACCTCCAGGACGCCGTCTTCCTCGCGGCTCTCGCCGGTCCCCGCGCCGTGCTGGAGCGGCTGGACCGCGCGGTCCGCGCCCCGCGTTCCCGCTCGCCCTCGGTCGGCGGTCCTGCGTGCCGACCCAGCCGTTCGTCCTCGGGCCGCGCGAGGGAGCCTGGAGGACGTCCTGCGGACACACCCGTGGGAGGCGGGCCCGCGCGCCAGGAAGCAGTACGCCGCCCGGCTCGGCCGGGAACGGGGCCACGACGGACCGCTGTACCCCGCACGCGTCGACTGCTCGGTCACGCTGGAGACCCCGACGGGGACGACGTGCTCAACGACGCCCGCTCTCCTTCGACCCGCTCGCCCGCGGCTTCACCAGCCGACGCGTACGCCGGGAGTGGTTCGCCGTCCCCTCGGGCTTCGCCGCCCCGACGCCGCGGACGACACCCCGAAGACCCCGGCGACCCCGAAGACCCTTCGCACACGATCCGTTCGCGCTGCTGGGCCGGTGATCCCATGAGCTACCTCTCCCGTATCCGCATCAACCCGCTCCGCGCCCACAGCCGACGCCTCCTCGCCGAGCCCCACGCCATGCACGGCGCGGTCATGGGCGGCATCCCCGGCGCCGCGGACACCGACCGGCCGCTGTGGCGGCTGGAGGCCGACAACCCCACCGCCCGCACCTGTTCGTCCTCACCCGCGCGAAGCCCGACTGGTCGCACATCGTGGAGCGGGCAGGCTGGCCGGACGCGGAGGGCGACCACGCCGTGGTCCGCGACTACGCCCGCTCCTGGAGCGGATCGCCGAAGGCCGCGAGTTCTCGTTCAGGCTCACGGCCAATCCGGTGCAGAGCACCGCGAACCCGACGAGCCTGACGCCGACCCAGAAGAAGCGGCGCGACGCTCTCCCGGAGGGCGCCCGGCCGCGCGGCTTCAAGGTGGGCCACCGCACGGCCTCGGCCCAACTGGCCTGGTTCCTGGCCCGTACCGAGCGATGGGGCTTCGACGTCCCCGTCTCCCGTACGGACGTCCTGGCTCCCGGCGTCGCCGACGAACTCGCCGACGAGCCCGAGCCGAAGCCGAAGCATGAGCCGGCCCGCGAGGTCAGGATCACCGACCGCCGTCGGCACTCCTTCCGCAAGAACGGGAAAGGACGCCATGTGAGCTTCTACAGCGCCACGTTCGAAGGCCGCCTGCGGGTCACGGACCCGGGGCCCTGACCACATGTCTCCTCCAGGGCATCGGCCGGGAGAAGGCGTACGGCTGCGGCCTGCTCACCCTCGCCCCCTGCCGCCGCGCGGCGCTGAGCGGGTCCGCGAGGACCCATGCGAAAGGCCCCGATGAACGAGATCATCGGGGCCCTCGTCTCGCGGCAGTGACTGGCGCCGGGCCGAACCGGCGGACCCTACCCGGGAACGAGACCGCCTAGCAGCTGGAGACGGTCTTGGCGCTCTCGGCCTCGTCGTTGAAGACCCAGCCGTTCTTCAGGTTGTTGATCGACGTGTGCGGCTTGACGCAGATCGAGTAGCCCGAGTAGTCGTCGTTGTCGTAGACCCGGACGTTGTAGCCGGAGTTGTTGATCAGCGACGAGATCTCGTTGTCACCGTCCCAACCGTCGATCTGGTACTTCTTGTTGGTGCCGGTGGGCTTCCAGTTGACGTACTTGCTGCCGGTGTAGTTGGCGTCCTCGTACATGCAGACGCGGCCGGAGCCGCAGTCCAGGGCCTGGGCCTCGACCGCGGTGCTCTCCTGCGCGTGAGCCGGGACGGTTCCGAGGGCGACGACCGCGGTCGTCGCGGCGAACCCGAGGGCCACGGGCAGGGTCTCGATGTGGGTCGCCGACGATGACCCTACCTGGGACCGCTGAACCCGTCCCCGCTGGAGTCCGCGGAGCGGTTCTCCATCTGGGACCCGGTCCCCTTCGGGCAGGACGCCCGCGGCACGCGGTGGCCATCCCGGTCATGTGGCAGTCGATGTTCTTCGGCGGCCTGCCGCGCCGGGGCAAGACCTTCTCCCAGCGGCTGCTGACCGCGGCCGGGCTGCTCGACGCCTACGTGCGGCACTACGTCGCCGACGGCAAGGGCGGCGCGGACTGGATGCCCATGAAGGCCGTCGCTCACCGCCTGGTCATGGGCGCCGAAGACGACGCGATCGAGAAGCTCAAGGCCATGCTCGCCGAACTCCTGGCGGAGATGGAGCGGCGGTTCGCCCTGCTGAGGGACCTTCCCACCTCCGTGTGCCCGGAAGGGAAGCTGACTCCGGAGATCGTGGCCAAATACAACCTCCCGGTCATCTTCGTCACCATCGACGAACTCCAGGAGTACTTCACCGCCATGGAGCGCGAGGACCGCGACCAGGTCATCAACGACCTGTGCCGCATCGCCCGCCGCGGACCGGCGGCCGGGTTCGTCTCCAACTTCGCCTCCCAGCGGCCCGATGCGGAATCGGTGCCGCCGAAGCTGCGGGAGATCATCACCATCCGCTACTCGACCCAGGTCGTGGACCGCACCAGCAGTGACATGGTCCTCGGCAAGGGCAAAGCAGCCCAGGGCGCGGACGCCTCAGTGTTGTCCGAGGAACACAAGGGCGTCGGGGTGCTGGTCACCGGCCCTGCCTCCTACGTCACCGTGCGCGCCGACTACCTCGACGGCACCAGCTTCGCCGGGCTGTGCCGCAAGGGCCGCGCCCTGCGTGAGGCGGCCGGGCAGCTCACCGGCGACGCGGCAGGCGACGTGACCGCCGCGGCCGACGCCGCGGGCGTCACCGTGCCCGCGATCGTCTCGGACGTGCTGGAGGTCATGCGGCACAGCCCGCGGATGTTCACCACGGACCTGCTGGCCAAGCTCGTCAACCTCGATGAGGACACCTACGGCGACTTCAACGCCGAACGTCTCGCGAGCGAACTGGAGACGGCCGGGGTCAAGCGCACCAGCAAGCAGGTCAAGATCTCCGGTGCCAACGGCGCCGGGTACCAGCGGCGCGACATCGAAGACGCCGTCCCCGCGGAGATCCTTCTCGGCGCCGCCGGGTAGAGGGTCCCCTCTACCCACCCCGCCCGCGGCCCCTCCGCACCCCTCCCCGGCGATCTTCAACGGTCGCCGGGGTAACGGGGCCCTTTACCCCGGTCATGGGCCAGGTAAAGGGCTCTGACCTGCAAGGTAACGGGGTAAAGGGGACGCCAGCACACCACCGGCAACCCTCCAGGAGGCACCCTCCATGCGCTTGCGCATCCGCTACCTGCCCGGCCGCCCCGCCCTCGCACTCACCGACACCCCCGCCCCGACTGCCCGCAGTGCCAGGGACACGGGGAGTGGAGCCAGGACTACGGCGACCACGACGGCGAGTACGCCGGTACCGATTGGTTCGACTGCGACTGCTACGACCCCAGCCGCATGCGGATCCTGCTGCCCCTGGGGCGCCCGGGCCGGTGGGCACAGAACCTGCACCGCCGACTCCGCAAGCGGTCGACCGCGTACACCGACCCTGGGCCACCGGCGGCTACAGCGACGAACCGCCCTTCTAACTGCCTCCTGAGCCAGTCCCGACCCTCCGTGCCAACCGGCCCCGCCCTGCGCGGGCCGGCGGGCGCGGTAGGGCCAGACCCACCGGCCCCGAACGGAGGAAAGACGTGGAATGCAGCGCTGAGTTCATCGACGGCTCCTGGACCTACTGCGGCTGCCAGGACTGCGGCCAGGCCGAGTACGACGACATCGAAGCCGCCGTCGAGACGGGCGACCTCACCGAGGCCGAAGCCCTCGCCCTCCACTACCGCAACGGCGCCCTGTGACCGCCCCGCCGCCCACCGCGGCACCTGCCAGTGCATCCCGAACACCCTCTACCACGGCCGGATCTGGTGCGACCTCTGCCGCCCCGCGGCCGACACCACCGCAAGCGACCGCGCCACCACCAACCCTGACTACGCCCGGGGCGACCGCCCATCTCGCCAAAGATCGCGGTCGCCCCGGCAATCCAGCACTTCTCACAGAACTGGAGACCTCCAGCATGCCCCACGGCGGACAACAACTCCTTCCTGCCCCTGCCCTCGCGCTCCGCGCCGTCGACCGCGGCTGGCGCGTCTTCCCGCTCCGCCCCGGCGACAAGCGCCCGCCCTCCACGGCGAGACCCGCTGCCCTGGCACCGGGCCCTGCGCGGCCGGGCACCTGAAGTGGGAGCAGCGCGCCACCGACGACCCCGAGCAGATCGAAGCGTGGTGGGACCGCGGCCCGTTCAACATCGGCATCGCCACCGGCCCGAGCAACCTCGTGGTGGTCGACCTGGACATGCCCAAGGACAACAGCAGTACGGACACGCCTTCCGGCGTGGACTTCTTCAAGGCGCTCTGCGAGCGCGCCGGGCAGCCCGTCCCCGACACCTACCGGGTCCGGACCGCGAGCGGCGGGTGGCACCTGTACTTCACCGCCCCGCCCGGCATCCGACTGGCCAACACCGCCTCCCAGCTCGCGCCGCTGGTCGACACCCGCGCCCACGGCGGGTACATCGTCGGCGCGGGCAGCGCCCTGCACACCGGCGGCGTCTACCAGGCGTTCGGCGGACGAGTCGCCCCGATCCCCGCGTGGCTGTGCGCCCGCATGACGGTCCGTCACGCACCGCAGGGACTGACGGCCGCGCCGACGCCCGTTCGGGCCTCTCGCTACGCGGCGGCGGCTCTCAGGGCCGAAACCGCCGCCGTGGCCGGGGCCGAGGAGGGTGCCGCAACGCGACGCTGCTGCGGGCCGCGCGCGCTCTGGGGCGGTTCGTGACGTCCGGCGACCTGAGCCGCGTGGTGGTGGAGGAGGCTCTTAAGGGGCGGGGAGCGGGCCGGACTGCGGCCGTACGAGTGCGGCCCGGTCATCACCAGCGCCCTGAACTGGTCCATCGCCCACAACCCGCAGGGCCGGACCGCGTGACCCGGGCACCCCATCCCCATTAAGAGCCATCCCGCCACCCACGACGGTCCACGCCCCGCCCGCCGCGCTGAACCCCGGACAGCCGGGGCGCGCCGAGGGCGTCGCCGAAGGCGTCCCTCATCCCTTCGCCCTGACCCGCGCGTCGGCGACGGCCGCACCCGGTCGCCTGGCTCCACATCACCGCACCCGCGGCGCCACCCCCACCGCCCACTCGTGGTGCGCCTGCGGACGCGACCGCTTCGCCGCAGGGCACCAGAAGGTACTGGCCCTGATCGAAGACCACACCGCCCACCGATCCCTCTGCCCGCTCCGGACCTCCCAGGAAGAGGCGACCGCCGCATGACCACCACCGCACCCATCAACGGCGCCGGACTGCTGGACGAGATCGAGGCGTTCCACCGCCGCTTCAACGTCTTCCCGACCGAGGCCGCGTACGTGGCCGTCGTGCTGTGGAACGCTCACGGGCACCTGCTGGACTGCTTCGACAGCACCCCGCGCCTGGCGTTCCTCTCCCCGGAACCCGGGTCGGGCAAGACGCGGGGCTGGAGATCTGCGGCACGCTCGTGCCACAGCCCATGGTGGCCGTCAACGCCTCCCCGGCCGCCCTCTTCCGTGCCGTGTCCGGCATGGAGGGCGGGCGCCCACGATCCTCTTTGACGAGATCGACACCGTCTTTGGGCCCAAGGCGAAGGACAACGAGGAGTTGCGCGGGCTGCTCAACGCCGGACACCGCCGCACCGGGGTCTCCTACCGGTGCGTGGGCGACGGCGGCCAGCAGACCGTCCAGGCGTTCCCTCGTACGCGGCAGTGGCCGTCGCCGGGCTGGGCTGGCTGCCCGACACGATCCTGACCCGCTCGGTCATCATCCGCATGCGCCGCCGCGCCCGAGCGAGACCGTGGAAGCCTTCCGTTCCCGCATCCACGAGCCCGAGGGGCACGCACTGCGAGACCGGCTGGCCGCGTGGGCGGACAGCGTGCGTGACCAGGTCACGGGGCGTGGCCGGAGATGCCCGAGGGCGTCTCGGACCGCCCGGCGGACGTGTGGGAACCCTTGCTGGCCGTCGCCGACGCGGCCGGGGCGACTGGCCGCGCCGGGCCCGTGAGGCATGCGTGGAACTGGTCGCCGCCGCCACGGCCGGGGACAAGGCATCCATGGGCATCCGGCTGCTCACCGACCTGCGCGACAGCGTGTTCTGCGGCGCGGACCGCGTGCCCACCGCGCAGATCATCGCCGCGCTCACCGCCATGGACGAAGCCCCTGGGCCGACATGAGCGGCAAGCCCATCGACTCCCGCCAACTGGCCAAGCGGCTGGGGAGTACGTCACCGCCGACAACGAGCCCATCAAGGCGCGCAACATCCGCACCGGCGCCGGAGTGGTCAAGGGCTACTACGCCGCCGATCTCTACGACGCGTGGAAACGGTACTGCCCGGCCCCAAGGCGACGGAATCCGCTACACCCGCCACCGACCCCGAGTAGATCAGTCCTGACCAGCGGAAACGGCGTAGCGGATGTTACCCACCACGTCCGCTACGCCCCCGCTACACGACCCCACAACCGCTACAGGCACCCGCCCTGTAGCGGACCCATCCGCTACACCCCGCCCGGCCGCTACACCAAAACCTGCCCCTGACCTGCTACGTAGCAGCCGTGGCGGATGTAGCGGACCTGAGAGGAGGGGCCGGGCGGGTCCCTCGACTGTTCACGGAGGCGTTGCCCCAATGAGCGTCACGAGCCTGCCGACGACGCACGAACTCCTGAAAGTCCCCAGGTCATGGCGGCCCTGAAACTCAGCCGCTTCAGGTCTACGACCTCATCCGCTCCGGCGAACTCCGGAGCATCACCATCGGCCGGGCCAGACGGATCCCGGCCGACGCACTCCGCACCTTCATCGAGAATCAGCTAGGGAGGCCGCCTGATGGCCAAGCGCGCCAACGGCGAAGGCAGCATCACCATCCGCAAGGACGGCACGTACCACGGCCGCGTGTACGTGACGACGACCAGCGGAATCCGTAAGCGCGTCTCGGTCTACGGCAAGACCCGGGACGAGGTGCGGCAGAAGATCACCGAACTTCAGGCGCAGGAGAACCAGGGCATCCCGGTGCCCGACACGAACATGAACCTTGAGGACTACCTGACCTACTGGCTCGCGACCGTGGTCAAGGTCCACCGCCGCCCCAAGACCTACCAGGGCTACGAGAGCGTGGCACGCGTCCACCTCGTCCCTGGGCTGGGGCGGAAGAAGATCCGGACGCTGCGGGCCGCCGAGGTCCGGCCGTGGTTGGCGCGCGTCGCCTCCGAGTGCCAGTGCTGCAAGAACGGGTGGGACAAGGAACGTTCGAAGCCGCGATGCTGCGCGGCCGGGGAGTGCTGCAAGACCTTGCTGTCCCGTCGCATGGTGCAGTCCGTCCACGCCGTACTCCGCAACGCTCTCCAGAACGCCGTACGGGAGGAACTGATCGTGCGGAACGTCGCCCAGCTCGTACAGGTCCCCACGCCGACGTACGACACGGGAAGGGGCTCAGCGTCGCGGACGCCCGGCTGCTCATCCGGGAGTCGGCGGAAGACCGGTTGCACGCTCTCTACGTGCTGGCCCTGGTGCTGGGCATGCGCCGCGGTGAGCTGCTGGGGCTTCGCTGGGACGCGATTGATCTCGACCGGGAGACGCTGATCGTGGAGCGGGCACTCCAGCGCGTCGCGGGGAACTCAGGCTGGTCAGGCCCAAGACCGCCGCTTCGGTCCGCACGGTGCCGCTTCCGCCCGCCGTGGTGAAGGCCCTCACCGAGCACCGTGAGCGGCAGGCGCAGGAGCGGGCCGCCGCCGGTACGGAGTGGAAGGAGAACGGCCTGGTCTTCGCGTCGCGGATCGGCACTCCGCTGGAGCCGGACAACCTGCGGAGGAGCTGGCACCCGCTCCGCGCGCGGCTCGGGCTGGAGATCCGGTTTCACGACCTGCGGCACTCGGCTGTCTCGCTTCTGCTCGACCTCGGAGTGCCGCCCCATGTCGTCCGGCAGATCGTCGGCCACAGCGACATCGGGGTGACGATGAAGGTCTACGCCCACGCGTCCCTGGATGAGCAGCGAAAGGCGCTCCGGAAGCTCGGAGACACCCTTTCCTGAGAGCCGTTGGCGTACCGGTTGGCGTAAGCGGCATGAAAACACCCCTCCAAAGAATCTTCGGAGGGGTGTGTGCCCTGGTGAGGGCTGCGGTGGCTGGGGCCGGGGTCGAACCGGCGACCTTCCGCTTTTCAGGCGGACGCTCGTACCAACTGAGCTACCCAGCCGCAGCGGTCCTGACGGGATTTGAACCCGCGGCCTCCACCTTGACAGGGTGGCGAGCACTCCAAACTGCTCCACAGGACCTTGCTTGTGCGATGTCAGTCTTGCACACCGTTCGGGGTGCTCCCAACGGGGTTCTGGTGGCTTCTCCGGAGAGGGCCTGGCCCTGCGCTGGGCTGATGTCGCTGAATCAGCGTAGCAGACCTGGGGTGTGGTCCGGACCGCGCGAGACGGGGCCGGGCGGGCGTGGGGGCTGTCGGCGGGGCGGTGGACGAGGGGCGGATGAGGGTGAGTGAGAGGAGTGGGCGGGGATTTCGCGGGATCGGGCGGCGGGTTCGCCATGGGGAATGCGTGTGGCTTGTGGATCTTTGCCGGAGTTCTCGGGGCGCGCTTACGAAGGAATGCGGAAGGGAAGATGTCGATTCCGGATGCGGCTGTCTCGTGGCAAAGACGAAGAGCCGTGCGCGGTGTGGTGGGCGTCTGGTAGCAAAGGTTGGTTGGCGGGGCCTGTCGGGAGTTGTCGGGAGAGCGTCGGGAACGGCCGGTCGTTTTTCTTCGGCATGGTGCATCGAGGGGAAAACTATGGCCGACCGCGCGACATTCGCGGAAATTGTTGCGGCGATGGACCGGCGGGACCGCACGCTGACCTTTGGGCGATTACGGGATGGCGGGAGCCGCCTGGGCGGCGGGGGTTCGGGCGCGGACGCGGTGTCCTTCGCCGGGCTGGCCGACGCGACGCGGGATCTGGCGGCGCGGTGGGCCGGG
This sequence comes from Streptomyces sp. M19, assembly GCA_038070365.1. GTDB lineage: Bacteria > Actinomycetota > Actinomycetes > Streptomycetales > Streptomycetaceae > Streptomyces. The sequence continues at coordinate 4,671,830 of JAMYWE010000001.1, forward strand.
CTCGGGGTGCGGCGCGGGGACCGGGTGGCGCTGGCGGTGGGCGACGGGCGGAGGTTCGTGCTGGCGCTCGCGTCGGCGCTGTGCGCGGGCGTGGTGGTGGTCCCGGTCGGCCCGCCGGGCCGGGCCGGGGCGGTACGGCCCACCCGGCCCACCTCACTGACCCCGCCGACCTCGCCGGACCCGCCGGACCCGCTGGCCCTGCCGGTCCCGCTGGCCCCGCCGGTCCCGTCGACCAGGGACGTGGGGAGGCCAGGGGCGTCCCGGCCAGCAGACGTATCGGGAGAGTCTGCGGGACGTCTGCCGGGCGGCCGGGGTCGGGTTGTGCCTCACCGAGGACGCCCGCGCCGCGCGGGCGTTGCGGGCGGACTGCCCTGCCGGGTGGTGGGCTTCGACGCCCTCGCCGCCGCCGAGCCCGGCGAGGCGCGCCCGCCGGACCCCGAGGACCTGGCGCTGGTCCGGTTCACCGGTGGCCAGGGCGGCAGGGCGTCGCCGTCGCGCACGGGCAACTGGTCGGCCATGTGCGCGCGTTGTCCGACGCGCTGGGCGTCGGCGGCGACGACCGGGGCGTTTCCTGGTTGCCGCTCCACCATGACATGGGGCTTATCGGAAAGGTGTTCGTACCGCTTTTCCATCAGGCCGCCACCTGGTACATGCCGCCGACGCGGTTCATCCGCGACCCCGTGGGTTTTCTGCGCGTCATGAGTGACGTTCGCGGCACCGTCTCCTTCGCGCCCAATTTCGCTTACGGGCTGATGGCGGCGGAGGCCACCGACAGCGGGACGCGAGGTCTCGATCTGTCGTCCTGGCGTATCGCGGGTGCGGCGCCGAGCCCGTATTCGCCGAAACGTTGACCCGTTTCGCCGGGGCGTACGCGCACACCGGATTCCGCAGCGAGGCGCTGTGCGTCTGTTACGGGCTCGCCGAGGCCACCCTCGCGGTGTCCGCGGCGCCCGGCGGGGCGGGCTGACCACGACGGTGGTGGACGGCCGCCGCCTCGCCGCCGAGCGCGTCGTCGCCTCGGTGCCACGCGGTACGCCGGACGCCGTCGAGGTCGTCTCCAGCGGCCGTCCGCTGCCCGGCACCGAGGTGCGCATCGTGGACGGCGAGGGCGGGGCTGCCCGGCCGGTACGAGGGCGAGATCGCCGTGCGCAGCGGGGACCTGGCCGCCGGGTACTACGGCGACCCGAGGCCACCGCGCGTACCTGGCGGGACGGCTGGGTGCACACCGGCGACACCGGGTTCGTGCACGGTGGCGAACTCCACGTCACCGGCCGCGTCGAGGACGTCATCACCGTGGACGGCGACGACCACCTGCCGCGCGCCATCGAGTGGCAGGCGGAGTGCGTGGAGGGTGCGTCCGAGCACCGCGGTCGCGCTCGGCACCCGGTTCCGCGACAGCGACGCGGTGCGGGTCGTCGTCGAGGCGCGGACCTACCCGCCCGCGGAGGGGCTCGCCGAGCGGGTGGCCGCGCGGGTGCGGGAGTGCTGCCGGGTGCCCGTACGGGACGTGGTGATCGCCCGCGAGGGGCCGTGCCGAGGACCGCCTCGGGCACGCTCCGGCGCCGCCGTACCGCCGCCCTCCTCGAATCCGGGCAGTTGGAGTCCGGGCAGACGGAGTCCGGGTCGGTGGAGGCCGGACAGCTCGGCGGCCAGGCGTACGAAGGCGAGACGGCGTACGGAGACGGGCGTGCGAGGGCGCGGGCGCGCCGGGGCTCCGCGCGCGCCACCCCGGTAGCCCGCTGTCAGCCCGTCGGCTGCCGCGTCTCCGTCGGGAGGTCCTCCGGCAGCAGCAGCCGCAGGTCCTCCAGGCCCGGCGCGGCCATCGTGCCGATCCGCCTGGCCTGCCGCGTCATCATCGCCTCCAGGAGCTGGCGGGACGTACGGGCGTTGCCGAACGAGCGGTCGCGCGGCAGCGCGTCCACGTGGGTGCGCAGCGCCTCGATGGTCTCCGGCGCGCAGTCGTAACCCGAGGTCGTGGCGTACCGGTTCATGATCTCGACCAGTTCGTCCGTGGAGTAGTTCTCGAACTCGACCGAGCGGGAGAAGCGCGAGGCCAGGCCCGGGTTGGAGGCGAGGAAGCGGCCCATCTCCGCGGTGTAGCCCGCGGCGATGACGACGACCTCGTCGCGGTGGTCCTCCATGAGCTTGAGCAGCGTGTCGACGGCCTCGCGGCCGAAGTCGGACCCGGCGCCCTCGGGGGTGAGGGTGTACGCCTCGTCGATGAACAGCACCCCGCCCATGGCCCGCTCGAAGACCTCCTTGGTGAGCTGCGCGGTGTGGCCCACGTAGCGGCCGACCAGGTCGGCGCGGGCCACCTCCACGAGCTGGCCGGTGGTCAGCACGCCCAGGGAGTGCAGCAGGTCCGCGTAGAGCCGGGCCACCGTGGTCTTTCCGGTGCCGGGCGGGCCCGAGAAGATCAGGTGGTGGCTGATCTTCGGGGTGGGCAGCCCGGCGGCCTGCCGCTGCTTGGTGGCCGAGAGCAGGTTGACCAGGTCGGTGACCTCGCGCTTGACGGCGCTCAGGCCGATCATGGCGTCCAGCTCGGCGAGCAGTTCCTCGGAGCCGCGGCCGTCGCCCGAACCCGCGCCCGCCGCCGACGCGTCCGCGACGTCCTCGGGCAGCAGCAGGGACAGGTCGGCCTCGGCGGGTTGGCCAGCGAGCCGAGGCGGTACGCCTGGCGGTCGACCATCTCCTCGAAGACCTGGCGGGCGGCGCGGCCGTTGCCGAACGTGGAGTCGCGCGGCATCCGCTCGTAGTGCTGGGCGAGGGCGTCCAGGGTGGTCGGGTCCAGTTCGTAGCGGTGCGCCTCGCACATCGACTCGGTGATGGTCACCAGCTCCTCCACCGAGTAGTTGGCGAACTCGATGGTGCGGGTGAAGCGCGAGGCCAGGCCCGGGTTGGAGGCGAGGAACGAGGTCATGTCGTCGGTGTAGCCCGCGGCGATGACGACGACGTCGTCGCGGTGGTCCTCCATGAGCTTCAGGAGGGTGTCGATGGCCTCCTTGCCGAAGTCGGCGCCGGAGCCCTTGCCGTCGGACAGCAGCGTGTACGCCTCGTCGATGAACAGCACGCCGCCGAGCGCCTCGTTGAACGCCTCGGTGGTCTTGATCGCCGTACCACCGATGATCTGGGCGACCAGGTCGGCCCGGGAGACCTCCACCAGGTGCCCGGAGCGCAGCACGCCGAGTTCGGCGAGGATGCCGCCGTAGAGGCGGGCCACGGTGGTCTTGCCGGTGCCGGGCGCGCCCGAGAAGACCAGGTGGCGGCTCATCGGCGGGGCGGGCATGCCGAGGCTGGCCCGGCGCTGCGCGAGCTGGTTGAGGTTGATCAGGGTGCGCACCTGGTGCTTGACGTCGGCGAGGCCGATCAGCGACTCCAGCTCCGCCAGCGGGCCCTCGGGCTTCTTCTCGCCGGGCCCGGCGGCGGCCTGCCCTCCTGCGCCAGGTCCTCGGCGGTCTCGCCCCAGGCGTCGGGGGCGGCGTTGCCACTGCTGTTCAGGCCCTCGACGACCAGCCGCTCGGTCGCGCGGGTCTGCTTCAGGCCCGCGCCGCGGTTGTCGCGTACGGCGCAGTCGGTGAGGGAGACCTTCTCGGAGCTGTCGACGCGGATGCCGTCGCCGACGCTGCCGCTGATCTGGCAGGCGTCGAGCGCGGCCCGGCCGCCGTTGGCGACCAGCACGCCGTGCGCCCCGGACTCGTTGACGTGGGTGCGGCTCGCGGAGAGTTCGCCGCCGCTCTCCACGTGCAGGGCCGTCGCGTTGCCGCCGTAGACCTGGCAGTCCAGCACGGTGCCGCGGCCGCCGGTGCCGACCCAGACGGCGGCCTGGACCGTCGAGCGCAGCACGCTGCCGGTGATCTCGGGGCGCCGCCGTTGACGACGCGGATGCCCGCGCCCTCGGTGCGCTCGATCGTGCAGTCCTCAAGTCGGCCGCGGCCGTCCTCGGTGACCTCCACGCCGTGCCCGGCGGAGGTGACGATGCGGGCCTTGCGCAGCAGGGGTTGGCGCCGGTGCGTATGGAGACGGCGACGCCCGCCGCGTCCGTCACCTCCAGCCGGTCGAACTCCGCCGAGGCGTCCTCGGACAGCAGGACGGCCGCCGTCTTGTCGGCGCAGTCGCGCACGGTGGTGTCGGAGAGCAGCGGCGCGCTGGTGCCGATGACGCGGATCGCGGAGGACTCCGCGGCGTCGAAGGCGCACTCGTGGAACGTGCCCCGGACCGCTCGGTGACGGCCAGGCCGTTGCCCTTGGTCCGCGCGGTGCCGCAGCGCAGCAACTCGGGGTCGGCGCCCTGGGCGAGCACGATGCCGGGGCCGCTGGTGTCGGAGACCGTGACCTCCTCCAGCACCGGCCGGGCGGCGCTGGTGACGTACACGCCGACGGTGGTGTCGTGCACGGTGGTGCGCACCACGCGGGTGGCGCACCGGCCCTCCAGGGCGACGGAGGGCTTCTCGGTGCCGGAGATGTCGCAGTCCTCGACCCGGCCCTGCGCCTCGCCGTTGGCGAGCACGCCGTTGCCCTGGGCGTCGCGCATCCGGCAGCCGCGCACCGTGGTGCGGGCCTGCTCGCCGATGACGACGGCCGAGGTGCCCAGGTGCTCGATCAGGCAGTCGGCGACGACGCTGCCCGTGCTGGCGGTGTCCACGACGCCCGCGCCCTCCGGGTTGGAGACCCGGCAGTCGCGCATGGCCAGCGAGCCCTCCTCGCGGGCGAGGATCGCCGTCCAGCCGGAGCCGACGACGGTGCAGCCGTCCATGGCGACCTGGCCGCGCGGCGCGTCCACCACCGGAAGGTCCTCGCTGCCGCCGCGCAGCAGCAGGTCGGTGAGCATCACGGCGTCCGCGACGAGCACCACGGCGGTGCCGCGCGGTGGGCAGATCTCGACGCTGCCGCGTTCGCCGTCGGCGACGATGGTCAGCCGGGTCTTGACCGTGAGGTTCTCGCGGTAGCGGCCGGGCTTGACGCGGATGACCGCTCCCGTGCGCGCCTTCGCCAGGGCCTCGCCGATCGTCCGGAAGTTCTCCGTCTGGTCCGGGCCGACCGTGAGTGACTGCCGTGACACGCTGGGACCTCCTCGTTATGGTGCCTGCCGCCCCTCGACGACCTGCGCGTGGGCCACCGCGGTCGCGGCCGGCCGCCGGCGCCGCGGACAAAGGGCGCGCACGCGATGAAGGCTACGGGAACCCGGTCGCCGTCAGCCAGGCACCTCACGTGAGTTCACGTCCCGGTAAACCGACCACGCCACGGCGCGACACCCCGGCCCGCGTATCATGCGCGCCATGCGACGTGCTCCCACTCACCGTCATCCGGTGGCACGAGCGGTCGCCGCCGCTCTGCTGGCCACGGCTCCGCTCCTCGCCGCCGCGGCCGCCCCAGCCGCCGCGGACTCGGTCGAACTGCCCGCCGTGACCTCCGTGCTGGCGGCCGACGACGCGTGTGCGAAGGCGTCCACCGAGAAGGCCGAGGAGGAGACCTGGTCCGGGCCTCGCTCGGGCTCGGGCGGGCCTGGCAGCTGTCGCAGGGCGCCGGTGTGACCGTGGCCGTGGTCGACACCGGGGTCGGTACGGACATCCCGCGCTGTCCGGCCGGGTCACCCCGGTCGGCGGCGCGGGCAACGACTGCGTGGGCCACGGCAGTTTCGCCGCGGGCCTGATCGCGGCGGCGCCCGGCGAGGGCGTGGGCGTGGCGGGGTCGCGCCCGCGGCGCGGATCCTGGCGGTGCGCGGGACCCAGCCGCGCGGTGCCGCGACCGCCCAGAGCCTCGCGGCGGGCATCCGCGCCGCGGCCGACAAGGGCGCCGGTGTCATCTACGTCGGGCGCGTGACGCCGACGGGGCGGGCCGAACTGACCGAGGCCGCCGCCTACGCGGCCAAGCGCGACGCGCTGGTGGTCGCGCCGGTCGGCCGGACACGCTCCCGAGGGACCCGAACACGGGCAAGACGGTCCAGCCGTCGCCCTGGTACTGGCCCGCCTCCGCGCCCGGGTCCTCTCGGTCGTCGACTACGGCCCGGACGGCACACGGCCCGACGACGCCCCGTGGTGGAGAACGCGGACCTGGCGGCGCCGGGCGACACGGTGGTCAGCGTCGGGCCCAAGGGTCGGGCCACTACATCGGTTCGGGCTCCTCGTTCGCCGCGGCGCATGTCGCGGGGCCGCGGCGCTGGTCCGGGCGCGGCACCCGGAGATGTCCGCGGCCGAGGTCTCCCGGCAGCTGACGGTGGCGGCGTATCCGTCGGACACGCCCCGGGTGGACCCGTACGCGGCGGTGAGTTCGCTGCTCACGGACAAGCAGGGCGCCACTCCGAAGCCGGACCCGCGCACGTACCCCGGCCGCCTCCCCGAGCCGCGCCGCGCGCTGTTCATCGCGGGCGCGGGCGGCGGCGTGGTGCTGCTGGTGGCCATGGCGGTCGTGGTGATCCCGCGGGGCAAGGCGCGCGGCTGGCGGCCCGCGGGGCGTGGCGAGGAACCGGCGACGGAATAGCGGGCGCCGTTCCTTTCCCTTTGGGCAGTGTGGACTTCCCGCGGTCCCGGTGAAGCCAGGATTATTCCTCTGGTGCTTTCCTCCCCGGATTTCTGCGTTACCTTTTCGTGAGGGCAAGGGCTTGTGTGCTTCATAGTGGACCGTATGATTCCTTCCAGCGCCGCCTTATAGCGGTGTACGCAAGATTTATGGCGTTAATGAAGAGGTGGGGAAACATGAAGTCCTGGCGTTCTCGTGCCGCTGCCGGTCTTGTGATGGGCGCGGCGATGGTGGCCGTTCCGCTGGCCTCCGCCGGTGCCGCCTCCGCCAGTGCCGTCTCCGCCGGTACCGTCTCCGTCAGCAGCGACCAGAAGCCCCAGAAGCCCGGGCACCCGGCGGATCCCAAGGAGCGGGAGAAGTTCAGCTCCGCGGTGGGCTGCCAGACGAGGGCAACGTGCTCGCCCAGCAGGGCAAGATCACCGGCTTCAAGTGCGTCAAGAAGAGCGGCAAGTGGGTCCTGTACGTGAGCTGACGAAGGCTCACGGCTGCGGCGGAAGCCGCCTTCTTCCGGTGAGGTGACACCTCGGCCCTGGCGCGTACCGGGGGCGACGGGTTTTCAGCCGCGCGGGCGCCGTCAGATGACGGGCGCCGCTCCTTTCCCTTTCGGGCAGTGTTCTTTCCTGCGCGGTGGGAGGGAATGTGCGCGGACCGACGGTACGCAAGCTCTCCTGGCCGCCGTTTCACGGCGGCTTACCCAAGACGTATGGCATCAACGAAAGTGTGGGGAAAACATGAAGTCCTGGCGTTCTCGTGCCGCTGCCGGTTTCGTTCTCGGCGCGGCGCTCGTGGCCGTTCCGCTGGCCACCGCCGGTAGTGCCTCGGCCGACACCCTGACCCCGCGACCCGTACGGTCGCCGCCTCCGGGACTGGACCCGCAGGTTCCCGCGACCCCGGCGATCCCCGCGACTCCGGCGACTCCGGCGACCCCGGCCTTCACGCTGCACGGCCTGTACGGCTCGGCGGTGGCCTGCCAGACGGCCGGGAACACGAAGGCCCAGCAGGGTCAGATCCACGAGTTCTCCTGCGTGCAGCAGCCGTCGGGCGCGTTTGCGCTCTGGGCGCGCTAGTCCGTCCCGGCTTCCGCGGAAGCCGACCCTTCCGGTGAGATGAACACCTCGGCCCCGGTGCGAACCGGGGCCGAGGTGTTCCGTTGTCCGGGTGCCGCCGCGCGGGCGGCACCCGGCGGGCGGCGGACGCCCTACATCTCGTCCACCATCGCCGTCTGCACCTGCCTCGTCTTGCGGCGGGCGATGCGCGTGGCCCGTCCCGGGGCAGCACCTTGCCCTTGACGTTGCCGAAGAGGTAACCCTCCGCGGGCGGGCAGGACAGCAGCAGGCTCGGGGTGTTGACCTCCTGCATCCGCCGCAGCAGACGGTCGTTGAGGCCGCGCGAGGCACCCGCCGCGGCACGGGCCACGACCAGGTGCAGCCCGACCTCGTAGCCGAGCGCGAGATGCGCCAGCAGCGGGTCGAACGGCGCGTTCATCGGGTCGCTGCCGACCATGTCGTAGTCGTCGACCAGGATGAACAGCCGCGGCCCGGTCCACCAGTCGCACAGCCGCATCCGGGACGGCGCGATGTCCGGCCGGGCACCCGCCCTGGACCGCGCGGGCCGCCCGCCGATGATGTCGCGCAGCGCGTCGACGGCGACGGCGTGCCCGAGGCGGTACTCGTCGGGGATCGCCTCGACCAGGGTGCGGCGGTAGTCCACGACCATGATCCGCGCCTCGGCGGGCGTGTACCGGTCCATGATCGCCTTGGCCGTCAGCCGCAGCATGTTGGTCTTGCCGCTCTCGGTGTCGCCCACCACGATCATGTGCGGGCTGTCGCTGAAGTCGTGCCACACCGTGGAGAGTTCGTTCTCCTCCAGACCGATCGGCATCTTCAGGTCGCCCTTGGGCTTCGGCAGCTCCGAGACCGGCAGCTTGGTCGGCAGCATCCGCACCTGCGGGTGCGCGGCCCCGGCCAGCTCTCCTTGACCGCGGCGACCATGCTCGCGACGCCGTCGCTGAGGTCCTCCGCGCTCTCCACGCCGTCGATACGGGGCAGCGCGGAGAGGTAGTGCAGCATGCCCTCGCGGGTCAGGCCGCGCCCGGCCAGCCGCGGCACGGTGGACGCCTTGCGGCTGTTGATCTCGGAGTCCATCGCGTCACCCATCCGCAGTTCCAGGTGGGTGGCGGACTGGTCGCGCACGGCGGCGGACAGCTCCACCCAGCGGTTGGTGGTGACGATCAGGTGGATGCCGTAGTTGAGGCCGCGGGTGACCAGCGCGTTGAACGTCTGGATGAAGCGGTCGAAGTCCTGCCGCACCGTCGACCAGCCGTCGATGACCAGGAACACGTCCCCGTAGGGCTGGTCCTTCAGCTCACCGGCGGCCCGGCGGCGCCGGAAGGTGGCCATGGAGTCGATCTCGTTGTCGAGGAAGTACCGCTCGCGCGAGGCCAGCAGCGAGTTGACCTCGGCGACCGTCCGGCTCACCCGCTCGTTGTCCAGCCGGGCCGCGACACCGGCGGTGTGCGGCAGGTCCCTGAGCCCCGCCAGCGTGCCGCCGCCGAAGTCCAGGCAGAAGAACGACACCTCGCGCGGGTGTGGGTGAGCGCGAGCGCGGTGAGGATCGTGCGCACCAGCGTGGACTTGCCGCTCTGCGGGCCACCGGCGATGGCCACGTTCCCGCCGGCCCCGACAGGTCGATCGCCAGCAGGTCCCGCAGCTGCTCGAAGGGCTTGTCGACGATGCCGATGGGCACCGTCAGCCGCCCGCGCTTGGACCAGCCGACCGTGGTCAGACCCAGGTCCGGGTCGGGGTGAGCGGCGGCAGCACCTGGTCGAGCGTGGCGGGCAGGTCCAGCGGCGGCAGCCACACCTGGTGGGCGGGCGGCCCGGCGGCCAGCAGCCGGTCCACCGCGACCGACAGCAGGGTCTCCCGGTCTCCTCGACCTGCTCGGGCTCCGGCTCCGGCAGGTCGGGCAACTGCCGCGGCACCACGTAACCGGAGGTCCACGGCACGGTCTGGCTCGCCACCCGCGCCTGGTCCGCGCTGGCCCGCCGCTCCTGGTACGGGCCGGAGACATAGGCCGCGCGGAACCGGGTCAGCGCCTCCACACCGGACTTGAGGTAGCCGCTGCCGGGCTGCGGCGGCAACTGGTAGGCGTCGGGCACGCCGAGCACGCCGCGGCTCTCCATCGCGGAGAACGTCCGCAGACCGATGCGGTACGACAGGTGGCTCTCCAACTGGTGCATCCGGCCCTCGTCGAGCCGCTGCGAGGCGAGCAGCAGATGGACGCCGAGGCTTCGCCCGAGCCGCCCGATCATCACGAACAGTTCCATGAACTCGCGGTGCGAGGCGAGCAGTTCGCTGAACTCGTCGACGACCACGAACAGGCTGGGCAGCGGCTCCAGCTGGGTGCCCTGGGCCCGCGCCTTCTCGTAGTCCAGCGCGGAGGTGTAGTTGCCCGCCGCCCGCAGCAGCTCCTGGCGGCGCATCAGCTCACCGTGCAGCGCGTCCTGCATACGGCCGACCAGCGCCGCCTCGCCCGCCAGGTTGGTGATGACCGCCGAGACGTGCGGCAGTTCGTCGAGGCCGAGGAAGGTGGCGCCGCCCTTGAAGTCCACGAGGACGAAGTTGAGCGTCTCGGAGGAGTTGGACAGCGCGAGCCCCAGCACCAGGGTGCGCAGCAGCTCGGACTTGCCGGAGCCGGTGGCGCCGATGAGCATGCCGTGCGGGCCCGTACCGCCCTGCGCGGACTCCTTGATGTCCAGCTCCAGCGGGTGCCGTCGGCGCACACCGCGATCGGCACCCGCAGCCGCGCGGAGCCGACGTTGCGGCTCCACAGCGTGTTCGCCTCGTGCCGACGCAGGTCCTTGATGCCCAGCAGGGTGGTCAACTCCACGTTCGTGGAGAGCGGTTCGGCGACCTCCGCGCCCATGCCCATCCGGTACGGGGCGATCCGCTTGGCCAGCGCGGCGGCGGCCGTCGCCCCGAACCGGTCGGGGCGGCCGAGCCGGTGGTCTGCTCCTTGCGCTCCCGGTCGGTGCGCACCAGCGCGAAGTCGTTCTCGGAGACGTCGAAGCGCAGCGTCACCGGCCCGGCCGCCAGGTCAGCGCGCCGCTGAGGTCCAGTACGACGGTGTTGCGGAAGCCCGGCCCGTCCAGCCGGTGCCCGCCGGGGATGTTGCCGCCGTCCACCACGATCACCGTGAACGGCTCCTCGCGCCCGGCCATCGCGTCGGGATCGAAGGCGGGCCGCTCCAGGAACTCGGCGCCGAGCAGGTCCTCCAGCTCGTTGAAGGCCGAGACGAACATCCGGGCCGGGCCCGCGCCGTCGGTCTCCTGCGGGTGGAGGTTGTGCGGCAGCCACTTCGCCCACTCCCACTCCGGCCGCCGCTCGTCGGAGACGCACAGCGCCACCCACACGTCGTCGGGCGCGTGGAACGTCACCAACTGGGCGATCATGGCGCGGGTCACGGACCGGATCCGCTCCTCGTCGCCCGGAACAGCACCCGCGCCCAAGCGCGGAGGTAGATCGCGATGGGCTGTTCGGGCACGGTGGCGTAAGCCCGGATGAAGCTGCGCAGCGCGTGCGCGGCCAGCGGCTCCAGGTCCTCCACCGGCGTGGTGGCCTTCGGCGTGAGCTTCAGCCCCAGCTTCTGCTCGCCGACGGCGACCCGGATCTCGCCGAAGTCCTCGTCCTGCGGGCGGCGTTCCCACAGCCGGGTGGTGCCCACCATCGACCACAGCGCCGCGGGCGTCGGGTGGCGCCAGGCCAGCGCCTTCTGCTGGTCGGACACCGCCGTGCGCACCTTGCGCCGGATCTGGGTGAGATAGCGCAGGTAGTCGCGGCGCTCGCCCTTCAGGCGCTGTTTGCGCTCACTGCTCTTGCGCATCATCTGGCCGAGCATCATGGCGCCGGACGCGAGCACCATCATGCCGACGGCCAGATACATGAAGTGGCTGCCGGATGAACGGGTCATACCCGGCCGCATGAACATCAGCATCATCGACACCGACATCAGTGCCATCGGCAGATATGTCCACACGGCCGAACTGTCGGGCACCACCTCAGGAAGCGTGGGCGGTTCCTGGAGGTTCAGCTCGCCCTCGGGCATGTCCGGGCCGCGGCGACGGGCCGGCCTGCGGAACAGGACCACACTCAACGAACGGTCTCCTTACGGGCAAGCGCTGCGCGGGTATAGCGGGTATAAACGGGCATCGATCCGGGCCGTACGAACACGGTGCGGATCCGCACGGGCAGCCGTGGGTGAACTCTGACCGCCCGGTATACCAGCCCATCATTTCAACCAGTAATGTGCACCCAACCAGAAGGCGTGTGCCTTACACATGTGTACGGCACCGTCTCACCCAGACCGTAATCGTCCCCCACACACGATGTCCACCCCGCCATACGGATCCCGGAGCCACCCCGTGGTTCCGGAGAAGCGTGAGCCAGCCCGATGAGTGACACCCAGGCGGCCGGCCTGTGCCGTCTGACCGTACGCGCGCCCGCGAAGAGCATCGATCTCGCGGTGCCCTCCGACGTGCCCGTGGCCGACCTGCTGCCCGCCGTGCTCGGCTACGGCGGCGAGAACCTCGACGAGGCCGGGATCGAGCACGGCGGCTGGGTGCTGCAACGCCTCGGCGCCGAGCCGATGGACGAGGACCGCACCCTCGACTCGTACGACCTGCGCGACGGCGAGACGGTCTATCTCCGACCGCGTACCGAGGCGCTGCCCGAAGTGCACCTCGACGACCTCGTGGCCGGGATCTCCGACACCATGCAGTCCCGCCCCTACGGCTGGACGCCCGAGGCGAGCCGACGGCTGCTGCGCGGCTTGGCGGTGACCGCGCTCATCGGCGGGCTCGTGGTCCTCGCTCTGCCCGGCGGCTCCGTCGGGGTGCGCGCCCTGTGCGCCGCCGCGGCCGGGCTGCTGCTGGTCGCGGGCGCCGGATCGGCGAGCCGCGCGGTCGGCGACGCCGGGCGGGCGCCACGCTCGGCGCCATGGCCGCGCCCTACCTGGCGCTCGCCGGATGGCTGCTGCCCGGCGGCAGCCTGACCGGGTCGAACGCCCACGAGGTCATCGGCTCGCGGCTGTTGGCCGCGTGCGCGGCGGGCGCGGGCGGCGCGATCGTCGTGCTCGCCGCGGTGGCCGCGTACGCCGCGCTCTTCCTCGGCCTCGGTGTGTTCGCGGGACTCGGCGCGCTCGCCGGGGCCCTGATGCTCGTCGCGGACCTGGCGCCGCACCACGTCGCCGGGATCATCGCCCTGGTGGCGGTGGTGCTCGGCGCGTTCGTCCCCTCGCTGTCCTTCCGGATGTCGGGGCTGCGGATGCCGCCGCTGCCGACCAACGCCCAGCAGCTCCAGGAGGGCATCGAGCCGCACCCCACCACGACGGTCGCCATCCGCACGGCGCTCGCCGACGGCTGGATGAGTTCGCTGTACGGGGCGGTCGGCGCCACCTGCGCCGCGTGCCTGGCGGTGCTCGCCTGGTACGCCAACCTCCCACGACGATCATGGTGGTGGCGCTGTCGCTGCTGCTGATGCTGCACGGCCGCGGCCTGGGCAACGCCTGGCAGCGGCTCGCTGACCCTCCCGCCGTGGGCGGGCTGCTCCTGCTGATCCTCGTCGACGCCGCGGGGTACGAGCCGGGTCAACGGCCGCTGGTGGCCGCCGGGTTGCTCGCCCTCACGGCCGGTGTCGCGATCTGCTCCTGGACGGTGCCGGGTCGCAGGCTCGTGCCGTACTGGGGCGGGGCGCGGAGATCCTGCACACCCTGACGGCCGTCAGCCTGCTGCCGCTGGCGCTGTGGGTGCTGGGCGTGTACGGCGCCCTGCGCGGACTGATGGCCTGACCGGCGGACTCGGAAGGGAGTGACCAGTGCAGAACAAGCGGGACCAGGTCCAGGCGCACATGTTCATCATGGGGCGGCTGACGTCCGGCATGCTGCGCGCGGACCCCGACGCCCCGGAGAGCCCGCAGGGCAGGACCAACCGGGCCATCGCCATCAGCATCCTCATCGCGATCCTGCTCTCCGCCGGTTCGTTCGTCTTCGGCCTGCTCAAGCCCGGCACGAAGAGTTCCTGGCGGGACCCGGGCACGCTGATCGTCAACAAGGAGACCGGCACCCGGTACCTGTTCCTCGACGGGCGGCTGCGACCGGTGCGCAACTACACCTCGGCGCGGCTGCTCGCGGGCGAGAAGATGACGGTCATGACGATCGGCGGCAAGTCGCTGAGCGGCACCCGCACGGCGCGCCGGTCGGCATCAGTGGCGCGCCGGACGAGCCGCCGGGCAACGGCAGCCTGACCACCGACCCGTGGCAGGTGTGCTCCGGCAACACCAGCGGCACGACCGGCACCACGCTGGCGGTGGGTGCCAAGGCCGACGGCTCGGGCCTGAAGTCCGAGCAGGGGCTGCTGGTCCGCGGGCCCGACAAGGACGACTACCTGGTGTGGCAGGGCCGCAAGCTGCGTCTTGACCGGATGGCCAACGCCACCCAGGCGCTCGGCTACGGGTCCCAGAAGCCGGTGCTGGTCTCGGCCGCGTTCCTCAACGCCCTTCCCTCGGGCCCGGATCTGACCCCGGCGCAGGTGGCCGGACAGGGTCTCGCGGGGCCGGAGCTGGGTGGGCGGCAGACCCGGGTCGGCCAGGTCTTCAAGGTCGCCGCGCCGGGCGGCACCGCCCGCTACTACCTGCTGCGCAAGGAGGGCCTGGCCCCGCTGACCGACACCGGCGCGGCCCTGGTCCTCGGCGACCCGGACACCCGGCAGAAGGCGTACGCGGGTGGCGTGGTGTCGGCCGCGAGCCTGGGCGCCGACGCGCTGACCGGCCATCTCGCCCCGGACACGGGGAGTCGGACCCGGCGACGCAGCAGCCCGAGTCGCCGCCGGAGCCGGTGGACCTCGGCGCCACCCAGTCGCCGTGCGTCGGGTGCAGCCGGGGACCGACGGTACGCGCGTGAGCGTGGCCCTGATCAGCAACGCCGACCTGGGCACGACCGCGCAGGCTCCGCCGGAGGGACTGGTTCCGGCGTGCGTGACGGTCAACCGGGTCGCGGTACGTCCGGGCGGCGGTGCCCTGGTGCACGCGCTGGGCGCCGGTGGGGTGAGGTGGGTAACACGCTTTACCTGGTGACGGACACCGGAATGAAGTACCGACTGTCTTCCAAGGATTCCCTAAAGGCCCTTGGATATAGCGAGGCGGAGGCTCAGGCTCTGCCGTCCTCGCTGCTGTCCATGCTGCCGACGGGACCCGATTTGACGCCCGAAGCGTCGAGCGCGGGTGAGAACAAATCGACAGCGCCACGGTGCGAGACGGAGAAATGACGGTCAGTCAGTGGGAGTGCGTTACGCCAAGGTGACATCGCTGCCAATGAGTTGAGAAATACGTCTCACGTTGTAAATACTTGACGGTAAGCGTTGCGAACACCGTTCACTGCCTTCTAGCATCGCGGTGTATGGGCCATCTGCTTGATGGCCTGTCGTATCTGGTCGCGCAGGCTGCCAGCGCCTCACGCCTGGTGGCGAATTCCAGCCGAAGGGACATCTCATGTCATTGACGAGGTCAGAGGAGAGCGCAACCCGCGGAGGTATCTCGTCCACGGAGGAAGCGTTCAGCAACATCCAGTCCTGCCGCCAGGACGTCGAGAGCACGAAGATGAACGTCGGCAGCGCCTACGGCGGTAGCGACGGTAAGAAGTACCAGGACCTGCTCCAGGCGTGGGACGACCAGGCCGAGGTCATCTCGAAGAACCTCCAGGACGTCATCAACCAGCTGAACGAGACGCTTCGGGCGAACAACCTGACGCAGGGCTCGCAGAACGACGCCGTCGACCAGGCTTACTCGCAGTCGCAGTCGATCTTCGACGCGCTGCACGGCTGAGCGCCGTCCCTGCTCGGCGGACACCAGGCTCGCCCCGCACCCCCGTCCACCTCCGCAACAGCTGTGAAAAGAGGCTCGCGCCATGTCCGACTTCTCTGACGGCCACATCTACGTCAGTTTCCAGCACACCGACAACGCCGCTGAGGACATGCGTATGCAGACTCAGCAGATCGAGAGGATCCTCAGCGAACTTGAGTCGAACCTCCAGCCGTTCATCCAGAGCTGGGAAGGTGACGACCAGGAGGTCTACGTCAAGAAGCAGCAGGCCTGGCACAACGCGGTCGGCAAGATGAAGGAGCTGCTCGCCAGCCACGCGGTGCTGCTCAACGACATCTCCGACTCGTACCGGACCAACCAGAACAACCTGACGCAGAGCTGGGAAGGCGTGAAGATCGGCCGCTGAACGCGGTGCGTTACGGGCGGCTGTCTGCGCGTTGGGATACGCGGACAGTCGCCCGTTGTGACATTGGGGAACGGCCGAGATGAAGGGACAGTGAGATGGCCGAGCCGATCCAGCTTGACAAAGCGTGGATGGAAAAGTTCATCAACAATGACATCGCGGACTTCAAGGGGAACTGGACAAGATCCAGAAGGACAAGGTGCCGGACACGCCCGAGGAGCACGCGCTGCTCACGGGCGATTCCGGCGCCACGTCGATTCCGGCGCTGGTGAACCTGCTGGAGTCCAGCCCGCACGAGGGATACTCGGAGATCCCCTCGGACACGGTGCTGCCTCTCACGATCGGGCCCATGGTCAGCGAGGGGCCAAGGCCACCAACGGCAAGTCCATCCAGGACACCGTGATCGAGGTCATCAACCAGCTCCAGGCGGTCATCGAAGGTGACGTGACGCTCTTCGACGACATCGAGGACAATCTTCGCGACACCCTCGACACGCTGCTGAAGACGCAGGGTGACTCCTGGACAAGATCAGCGGCGAGGGCATGGTCGACGCCCTTGAGGACGTGGACGACGACCTCACGAACCCGCCCGAGTCCGGGGGCGGCGATGACGATGACGACGAAGATGACGACTGAGGCGTAACGCCCTCCCCGTCCGAGAACCCGCCCGTACCGCTTACCACTGATCCCGCGTCCGATGGAGTCGCCCCGTGTCCGAACCCACCGATGTCGATGCCTGGCGCAATGCGGTCCACTACTTCACGGGATACAACGCGCCCAAGTTCGCGGACATCTTCACGGAGTGGAAGGGCAACAATGACATTCCGCTGATGAAGGTGGAGCTGACCAAGCAGAGCAGCGTCACGTATGTCGACGTCGACGACCTCAACTGGCGGCTCGACAACGCGGGCTACGGGGTCCACAACACCGACTTCGTGATCCCCTTCTACACCACGAAGGACATCGACGAGAGCGGGAGGACGCGTCCGGCGACACGGTCTCCTACTACAAGGCCCGCTTCACGCTCATGGGCCATCACAACGGGGAGACGCCGCCGGCGGGCGGTTGGTACGTGGGTGGCGAGGAAAAGCCTCCTACGACAACGACTTCAACAAGTCGGACAACGGCACGACCTGGGACGAGACAAAGCAGTCCCAGTATGCTTTCGGTACGGGATTCGCCCTGAACAAGGTGCTCAACAATCACAACGGTGGCACCCGTAATTTCTCGTGGAACGGCATCGACGTCACCCCGGACATAGCCGTCGATCTCGCGTCGTTCGACAGGGCGGCCCTGGCGTTCGACCGGGTCGCCCAGTTCTTCGTCGACCGCAAGAAGCAGTTGAACGAATGGCACAAGCGGGTCGGCCTGGAGGAGAACGAGACCTGGAAGGGGCAGGCCGCCGGCGTTTTCTGGGACCTCATCCACCAGCTGAGCAAGCGGTACGACGGCTACGCCAAGGACCTGCGTCCCTCCGGAGAGATCGGGTCCAAGCAGGGCGACGCGATCCGGGCGGCGGCGAAGGTTCTCCACGACGAGATCCTGGACCTCAACAACCGCTGGGTCACCTGGCAGGAACTGGCGGGCAACCCGCTGCGCCACGTCTCTGATCTGTTGTCGGATATCACGGACTACGTCTGGGACCACAACATCAAGAACATCGACTACGAAGTCGATACGTATGGCACCTATGGCGGCGGGTACAGCACGAC
Organism: Streptomyces sp. M19; assembly: GCA_038070365.1. GTDB lineage: Bacteria > Actinomycetota > Actinomycetes > Streptomycetales > Streptomycetaceae > Streptomyces. The sequence goes on from JAMYWE010000001.1 coordinate 4,689,329, forward strand.
AACCACCTACCACGCCACTGGCGATTTCCGTCAGGACGCCGGCCTGCCTCCCGGCATGAAGGCGATGGACGGGACCACCACGTCCTTCGGTCCGCTGAACAGCCTCGACACCTGGAAAAGGTCGGAGAGGAAGCGATCCAGCGGTACAAGAGGTCCATCCAGCAGGACCTCTCCTACTACGCGGACCTCTCCTGCGGACGGTCCACGACGCGTGGAGTCCGACGGTCTTCGACTTCGGCAAGATCAAGACGCACACCGGCGACAGCCTCGAAGAGCAGTACCAAGAGGACAAGGCCGAGAAGGACAAGAAGGACGCGGACGACAAGGCGGCCAAGGACAAGAAGGACGCCGACGACAAGTACGCGAAGGACAAGAAGGACGCGGACGACAAGTACGCGGCGGCTCAGGACAAGGCCGCCAAGGACAAGGCGGACGCGGACGCGAAGTACGCGGCGGACAAGAAGGACGCCGAGGACAAGTACAACAAGGCGCAGGCGGACGCCGAGAAGGCCAAGGCCGAGCAGGAGGCCAAGGAGAAGGAGGCCGAGGAGAAGGCCGAGGCCAAGGAGAAGGAGGCCGAAGAGAAGGCCGAGGCGAAGGAGAAGAGCAGGAGGCTCAGGAGAAGCTCAGAAGAGCAGGAGGCCAAGGAGAAGGAGGCTCGAGGAGAAGGCTCGAGCGTCGGAGAAAGCCGAGCAGAATCAGGCTCGAGAAATCAGCAGAATCAGGATCAGGCATGGAGTCAGATCAGAGCAAATCAGAAGCTCGGCAGAATCGAGCAGAAGCTCGAGCAGTCAGGAGCAGCTCAGAAGATCAGAACAGAAGCTCGAAGACAGGAGCAGAAGCAGGAGGAGAAGGAGAAGGAGGCCGAGCAGAAGCAGGCCGAGCAGGAGAAGCAGGAACAGCTCAGAAGGAGCAGGAGCAGAAGCAGGAAGAGGCCAGCAGAAGGCCGAGCAGAAGCAGGCCGAGCAGGAGGCCAAGCAGGAACAGCTCAGGCCGAGCAGGAGAAGAAGCAGGAACAGGCCCAGCAGCAGCAACAGCAGTACCAGCAGCAGCAGCTGGACCAGCAGAAGTCGCAGCAGGAGCAGCAGGTCCAGCTCCAGCGGGACCAGATGCAGCAGCAGCAGGACCTGCAACAGCAGCAGATGCAGCAGCAGCAGGACCAGCTCACCCATCTCGGCAACGAGCAGGGGTCCCTGAACGACGGCAACCTGAACAACGTCGATCTGCCGAACCTGTCGCACGACCAGATCACGGGGCCGGTGAACGGCGACGATTCACTGACCAACCCCGACGGCAGCGTGTCGCACATCGACGACCACGGCCGGGTGGTCACCGAGTACCCGGACGGCAGCTCCACCACGGTCGACCCGGCCAGCCAGTCCTCCAGCATCACCAGGCCGGACGGCAGCACGGTCTCCGGACCGCTGAACGCGGGTGACGTCCTCACGTCGCCCGACGGCAGCGTGTCGCACCTGGACTCGCAGGGCCAGGTGGTCACGGAGTACCCCGACGGCAGCACGTCCACGGTCGACCCGCACACCGGTGCCACCTCGATCACCAGCCCGGACGGCACGACGACCACGGGCCACCTGAACAACGGCACCGACCTGCCCGACTCCCCGCAGAGCCACCAGCCCGGGAGTAACTACGGCGGCGGGAGCAACGGTTCCAGCGGCGGCGGCTCCAACGGCTCCTCCCGTTCGCTGTACGACCCTCCTCGTTCGAGGAGGAGCTGTACGACGACAGCCCGTACCAGTCGCCGGGGCAGTCCAACAACGCGGCGGCGTCCAACCAGTCCGGCGGGAGCGGGATGGGCGGCGGTGGCGGCATGCCGCTGAACCCCGGCTCGCTGCCCGGCCGCGGCGGAGGCGGCGGAGGCGGCGAGGGCAACTCCGAGCGGGTCCGTAACGTCATCGACGACGAGGTGGTCAGCACCCGCCGGTCGAACCCGCGAGGCGGCGCGCCGGGGCGGCCTTTACGATGACCGTGAAGCCGTGGTCAACACCAGCACCAGCGGGAACAGCCCGTTCCTGCCGCCGATGGGCGGCGGAGCCGGGGCGGGCAGGGCTCCCGGCCAGACGCAGACCCAGAGTGGTGACCGCGAGCGCGAGGCGTGGGTGCCGGAGGAAGAGGACGTATGGGGCAGTGACGAAGGCGGCTCGCCTGCCGTGATCGGCCGGTGAACACCGGCCCCACTGTCCCGAATTCACCGTCACGCCACATGGAGGAGATCCGTTGAGCGAGGAGTCGATCGAGGAGCGTGTGCACCAGGCCCGAGCCCGGCTCGAAGCCACGAGGGCGGCCATCGCGCGCGTCGAGCAGGACCTGAGCAACAGCACGGCGACGGGACGTTCGAAGGACCGCGCGGTCGAGGCCACCGTCGGCCCGCAGGGAGAGCTGACCGGGCTGAAGTTCCCGGACAACAAGTACCTGAACATGACCGGACCCCAACTGGCGGCCTCCGTGGTGGAGGCGGCCCAGCTGGCGCGGCAGCAGGTGGCCCAGCGGGTGATGGACACCTTCCGTCCGCTGACCGAGGCCGACCCCAACGTGCCGGGATCCCGGGGCATCGACGTCGACTGGGACCGGCTCTTCGGGTCGGCGTTCGAGACCGGCAACCGGGCGGGCGGCGGCAGGCCGTCGCGTGACCGGCTGCGCGACGAGATCGACGAGGACCCGGACGAGATCGGAGGTGGACGGCGATGAGCGACAACGAGTACTGGGCCGACCCCACCTCGATGCGGGCCACCCTGGGCCAGATGAGCGAGTTCGTGGAGCAGGGCCGCTCGCTGGTCGACTCGTTTCGGAAGGACCGGGAGAAGTACCGGGGCTGGAACGGTTACAGCGACGACTTCTTCAACGACACGGAGCCCAATTCCAAGAAGACGGACGACGGTATCGAAGAGACCTTCGAGGGGTTGTCGTCGGCGGTCAGCGGGCTGATGTCCGCGTGCTTCAAGAGCCTTGACAGCATTGAGGGCACCCAGGTCGACGTGTCCGAACTGATCGACCACCAGAAGGCGCTCGGCGACCTCAACGACGAGGACTACGACTCCGGCTACGAGTCCGACGACGGCCACTCTGGCGGACGGCACTGACCGAATGGAGGAAATCGACTTCACACCCGAGGAGCGGACGTGGATATGGATCCTCGTCGGCGAAAAGCCGCTTGAGGCTAGAGAAACCTCGCGTGGGACAGTCAGGATCAGTACCTCGACGCGGCCGACCGGCTTGTCGATTTCCAGATAGCGGCCAGGGAACTCGTCGACAGGGCCAGCCAGTCCCTTCCGCCGCAGGTCGCCCAGGCCATGAAGCAGGGCCTGGCCGACCTGACGGACACGGAACCGCCGGCGGCCTGGGAAAGATGGTCCAGGAGCTCCGGGGAGCCTGCCCGACCAGCGCATCAAGTACTCCCAGAACATCCAGTCGGCGAAATGGGAGATCATCGCCGAGATCGTCACGATGCTCCTTGAGATGGCGATCTTCGCGGCGCTTTCCTATTTCACCGGTGGCCTGTCACTGACCATGAACGCGATGGCCAAGTCGCGGGCGGCGCTCGGCATTCTGATGGCGATGCAGCGCCTTTTCTCCTTCCTGCCGATCGACTCGGGCATCATGCAGATGTTCGAGGAGATGATCCAGGCCCTCGCGGTCAACCTGGCGCAGCTGACGATCAACCCGCCGGCCCGCAGGCCGAAGGGGATCGACGGGGAACATCGGGCGTCCGCGCTCGGTGGCCTGCTCATGGGCCTGAGCATCGGCTACCTCGAAAAGTTCTCGAACATTTTCAAGAACAAGCTGGACAACTTCTTCAAGAACAACTTCAACAAAGATATTTTCAACAAGGTCGACGTCAATCTCGACAACCTGTTCAAAAACGTCAAAGACTTCAAGGTCAACTCGCCGAACCACAACTTCTTCACGAAGCCGAACCACATCACGAACACGCTGTACGAGGTCCCGTCGACCTTCGTCACCCACGGCGTGGGCGAGACCTTCGGCGAGATGCTCACCATGGGCCTGCTCTACGGCAAGTGGGACTTCAAGTGGGAGACCCTCGTCGGCTCCGGCACCAGCGGTCTGGCCGACAAGGGCGCGAGCGCGGTGGTCGGGAAAGCCATGCTCTCGCTGCACAACAAGGCGTTCCCCGACGGGAACTCGCTGACCAGGCTCATCGACAAGATCAACTCGGGGCCCTTTTCAAACCGGGGGCCTTTTCGGATCGAGCGGCGGCGGGCCCGACTCGGGTCCGGGCGGCCCGGGAACACCACCGGCTCCACCCCGTACACCGCGCCCCAGACCCCGCCGCCCACCACGTCCACCTACGACAACAACACGTACACGTCGCAGTACAACGACTCCGACACGTGGTCGATCGACACGAACAACTCGTACGACTCGATCGACTCCGTGACCGAGTCGGTCTTCGACGACACCGCGTCCATCAGCTCCACGAACACGGACTTCACCACGACGTCCACGTACGACAACCCGGCGTACAACTCGCCGACGGCGGTGAACAACTACGGGAACTCGTCGTCGTTCACGCCCAACACGAACATCGCCACCGGCAAGGGTTCCAGCCCAACTTCTCGTCGCCCCCGCTCAACATGGGCGGGCCCGCCCGGCGACCAACCCGCCCGCGTCGAACGGCTACCCGGCCGAGAACGACCTCACGACACCCGAGGGCATCGAGGACTTCAAGGGCGTCAAGGAGGACCTGCCGACGACCGCCGACGGTCTGCCGGACACCACGGGTCTGCCGAACTCCTCGGGCCTGCCGAACTCCTCCGGGTTGCCGAACTCCTCCGGGTTGCCGAACTCCTCGGGGATGCCCACGCCTGCCACTCCCACCTCCACGGTCTCGAACCAGGACGGGCAGTTCGACCAGGGCCTCGGTGACGACACCGCGGACGAGGGCGTCGACCAGAACGAGGCGTCAACCAGAACGAGAGCGTCAACCAGAACCAGGTCGGCACGGCCCCGCCCGTCAACTCGCCCACCGGCGGGCAGAGTCCGGCCAGCACCCGCAGACCTCGTCGGGCCCGCAGACCTCCGGCACGCCCCAGCCCGGCCAGGGCCAGAGCCAGGGCACGCGCAACGGCGATCAGCAGACGGGTCAGGACGTCGGCGAGAACGACGACGCGGTGAGCGACATCACCGACGTCACGGACGTCACCGACAGCACCGATGTCACGGACGTCACCGACAGCACCGATGTCACGGACGTCACCAACCTCACCGACAACACCGACAACACGAACAGCACCGCCGACACGGACGTCACCGCCGCCACCACCGTCGACCCGGTGACGGGCAAGCCGACGGCCCCGTCCGAGGCGTCCACGTCGACCGACCCGGCGGCCCCGTACCCACCCGGACGCACAGCTCGACCCCGACATCGGCACGCGGGACCAGGCGGACCCGGCGTTCGACGGCGCCCCCGCGCCACCCCGACACCCGAGAACAACGAGGAGATCGTCCGCGCCCGGAACGACTACGCGGACGCGCTCACCAGCTTCGTCACCGCCACCGACGACGCCAACGCCATCGGCGACCAGCTGGGCACCGGGACCGACACCGGCACCGACACCACCGCGTACCAGGACGCCAGGAACCGGGCCGAGCAGGCGCGCGGGCACCTGGTCGACACCGCGGCGCGCCTGCGCGACCTGGGCGTCACCCGTACACCACCGGCCCCGACGGGACGGAGCAGGCGCCCGTCGTCCCGCGCGACAACGGCCAGCGCGAGTGGATCGCGCAGCAGATCACTCCGCAGGACCTGACGGCGAACCCGCCGCGGCTGGACCCGGAGGAGACGATCGGCGCGGCCGAGTTCGACGCCGCGGGCGTGCGGCTCGACAACGAGCTTCCGGCCACCGAGGTCCTCGGCGACGACCGGATGCCGGTGCGCGACGCCGCGTTGGCCCCGGTGGACCACGTCAAGCTCCAGATGGTGCGGCCCGGCGTCTGGGCCGGCCCGCTCGACGTCACCGCGGCCAACGCCACCCTGCGCATCTGGCAGTCGGCGTACGCGGACTTCGCGGGCACGGTGCCGGACGGGCCGACGCGGGTGGACGCCGACCGCGCCTGGGACACGGCCGTCTCCCTCATGCTGCCGCCGCAGCAGCACCCGTGCTCGCGGACTCCCGGTACGCAGGAAGCGCGTACCGGGTCGCGGTGCGTCAGCTCGCCGACCACCTGCTGGCCAACGGCCCGAACGCGGACTCGGCTCGGGCGCTGGCCGACACGCTTCGCGCGAACCTGGGCCTCGCCCGTGGCCTCACGCCCCGGCCCGCGTCTCCACCAGCACCGACTCCCCGGCCCTGGACGCGGACAAGATCGCCCGCCCACGCCGCTCACCACCACCGACTCCAGCTTCGCCGACTCCAGTTCCACCGAGGGCACTTCGGTGGCGACATCGGCGGCGGCGGACGCCACGGTGTCCGGCACACCGAGGAAGACCCCGCCCGGACGCCGCTGCCCCGCCGCCCGCGCCCGACAACCGGCGGCACCGGGCCGCACCGCCCCGGAGTCGGCCGAGGCGTTCTGGCCGGACGCCGAGACGCAGGGTAAAACTCGCCCGCCGTGCCGCTGTCCGATCCGGCGTTGGCCGCCGGTCCGGTGCTGGGTCCGCTGCCGGAGCTGGGGTCGCGGCTGCCGGGGATGTCGGCGGACGAGCGGGCGTGGGAGTTGTCGCTGCTGTCGCCGGACGCGCGGGAGGCGTTGGCCGGGGATCCGGTGGTGGTCAGTGCGTTGCGGGCGGGTCTGTCCACCGCTGATTTCGCAACGACGGCCGCACAGTTGATGGTGCAGGTGCAGCCGGGTGTGGATCAGCCGTGGTCGGCGGGGCGTGAGGCGCGGGCGCGGGTCGCGGGCATGCTCGGCGATCCGGAGGTGGCGGCGCGGCTGCTGACGGGCGGCGCGCGGGTGCTGGTCGTGCCGAAGGACGAGGCGATGACCTCGTTGGACGCCTTCCGGCATCTGAGGGACAAGCCGATCTCGGAGTCGGACCGGCGGCTGTGGAACACGGTGCGCGGTGGCGGTGAGCAGCAGACGGCGATCACCGAGGAGAACCTGCTCGGTGAGACCACGAGCGTGCCGGGCGCGACCTCGTATGTGGAGGGCTACTCCACGACCACGCACGAGGTGGCGCACGCGATCCACCTGTACGGGCTCACTGATGCGGACCGGGCGACGATCACGGCGGCGTACAACGCGAAGCGGTACCCGCCGGGGATCAGAAGGCGACCGAGGTGGAGTGGCCGGACGGTGTCCGCGCCACTCTGAGCGGGCTGAGCGGGACAACTACTCGTCGACGAACGAGTACGAGTACTTCGCGCAGGCGGTCAACGCGTACCTCGGGGTGAACGAGGGGACGGACCGGTACACGGGTCGGCCGCGGAACAACAGAGCGCGCTACGTGCGGGACCACGAGCCCGCGCTGCTGCCGATCATGGAGCGGCTGTTCGGCGCGGAGCCGGAGTCCACCGAGCTGGGCGTGGCGAACCCGGTGTCCGCCACCGAGGCGGAGAACGAGACGTGGGCCGGCTTCCGCGCGCTGTGGGACCAGGCCGAGGGCGTCCACAAGCCGCAGTCGCACACCCTCGCGCCCGCTGACCCCGTCCTGCCCGACCCCGCGGTGGAGACGGCACAGGAACCGACACAGGAACCGGCACAGGACGGCCGGACGCCCGCGACCCGCTCCCCGCGCCCCCGCCGCCCGCGCGCGGCTGCCTCCCGCGCCGGAGAACCCGGACGACTCCGGCTCGGACTCCGACGACAGCTCGGATTCCGACTCCGAGGACGAGACCGAGGACGGAACCGAGCGCCCCGTCTGGGAGCGCGTGTGGTGGCTGGACATGATGTTCGGCCCCAGCGGACCGCCGTCCCGCGCGACCGGCTCCTGGAGACCTCCGAGGCGCTGTACGGCCTCGTGCGGGAGTCGGCGGGCCGGGACACGACCGGGGCCGGGATGGGCCGGGGCCTGGACCGCCTTACCCGGTACGTCCTGCACATGGGCAGCGCCCAGCCGGGCACGGTGGACTACCGACTCGTCGGCGCGCTGGCCCTGGACGCGTCCTCCGACGACCTGGCCGACGTCGACCTCCTCGCCCAGTACTTCATCGAGCGGCAGATCGAGACGGGCGGGGCGCGCTCGGCGAGAGCACGCTGCTGCGCGACGGCGAGGACGCCGTCGGACGCGACTTCAGCGGATCCGGGCAGGCACCCCGTCCTGGACTCCTACGGCGTGCGGTCCGGGGACGGCTGCTTCCGCGCCCGTGCCCTGGACGAACCCGTACCTGGTCACGGCCAGGGCGGGCAACGGCTACGTCGAGGTGGTCCTCCCGGACCGCACCTTCCGCGTGGACAGCGCCGCGGAGCTGGCCATGCTGATCTCGTACGACCAGCAGCGGCCCGGGGCGCGGACATCGTCCTGGCGCTGCCCCGGAGTACGGGCGGATGGTGGCGGACCTGGTCGCCGGGACGACGGGGCGTCGCGTCTGGTACGCCGACGCGCCGCTCAGCGTGGTCACGCACCCCACGGCGGGGACGCACCACCTGGTGCTGGACCAGACCGAGGACGCCGCCGGCGCCGCGGGCTGGTCCTCGATCGACCCGGCGGACGGCGGCCTGGTCGGCGCCCGTGACCTCAGCAGCGAGAGCGACAGCGACAGCGACGACGCCCAGTCCACCAGCAGCGACGGGGACGCGGACTTCGACCGCTGGGTCGAGGAGGAGATCCGCGCCCGGCAGATCGAGGCGCGCCGCCCCAAGCCGCTGACCACGCGCGACTACGAGGTCATCGACAGGCGCGGCACCGGGGTCCTCTTCACCCGCCGCTCCCGCGCTCCACCGGGGAGCTACAGGTCGCGGGGCGACCGGTGACGACGTCCCGGCGCTGGTCCTGCCGCGCCAGGACCACGGGCAGGTCCCCGCGGCGGACCGGCCGTTGCTGCACGTCTCCGAGGACCGGACGCTGGCGTTGCAGGCCGCCGAGGACGGCGACGTGCGGGGCAGCAGGTGTTCGCGACGCACGCGGCCATCGAGCGGTCGTCGGCGCAACTGGCCGCCGCCGGGGCGGGGTGCGGCTGAAGGTCGACGACTCGGTGAGCGTGCTGCTGCCGAGGGAGGACGGCACGCGCGGCGAGCCGCTGTTCCGGATCGAGCCGGAGTTCCTGACGCCGTCCGGCGCCTCCGAGCACGCCTTCACCCGCGACTTCGCCCAGATGGTGGCCGGGGAGTCGGCCGCGCCGCTGTCCCACATGGCCTTCCGCGGCCCCACCGGCGACGTCGTCGCCACCGCTCCGGTCAGCGGGGCCACGGCCGGGAGATCACCGGCACCCACCACCTGGCCCAGGCCATGGTCGAGATCGCCGACGGCACGCGTCCCGCCGCGAACATCACGCCCCGGTGGGCGGCGCGGCAGGCGGGCCAGGACCAGCGCTTCGCCGGCGGCGTGGTCGGCGCCCCACCCCGGGCGAGCGCTACGGCCAGGCGCTGAGCTACGAGCCGCAGAACAACCCGCTGCGCACGCCGTTGGCCAACGCCGCGCGGCGGATCGGCGTCAACGAGTACGCGTGGGCGCGGGTCGGCGAGGGCTACCTCATCCAGTCGATCAGCACCACGAACAACGGCGCCCAGCTGTTCACGCACAACCACGCCAAGCCCGGCGACCCGGTGGGCCCCACGCCCCGTACCACTTCGCGCAGGTCGTGCTGGCGAGTGAGGACGGCAGCCACCAGATCACGCTGGAGAACGAGAACCACACCCGCGGCGGGATGTCGGCGGATGTCCTCGACGGCCTCATCGACGAGAACCTGTCCCGCTACAGCGAGGACGAACTCACCGAGCTGGCCACCGCGGTCGAGCAGCGGCTCGCCCAGGCGCCGCGGGACGGCACGGGCGAGACGGAGATCGGCCGCCTGACCGCCTTCGCGCGGGTGGCCAGGGCGCTGGTCGACGTCCACCAGGCGCAGCAACTGCCGTGGTACTTCGACGAGAGCACCCCGAGCACGCGCTGGCGCTGCGCGAGGTGGCCGAGGCGCGTAGCCGCGCGGGCGACCTCATCAGAGCCGCCGCCCCGGTGATCGAGACCAAGGACCTGTGGTTCTTCCGGTCCTACAGCAAGCGTCCCGGGAGAGCGCCCACGAGGTCAACGCGGCGCTGCTGACGGACCGTTCGCCCGCGGTGTCCAACCCGCTCACGACGGTGGTGCTGCACGGACACACCCGCGCTACTACCAGCGGACGATCGACTTCGACGAGGGGCAGCACGCTCTCGGGAGAGTCAGAGTCGATCGACGGCCTGGCGCACGCGCTGGCGCGGGTGGGGCTGTGGAACCGTGCGCACGGCCTGCCGATGCCGGAGATCACGATCACCGGGCACGGCAACCGGTCGCGGTCCACGGGGCAGGACCGGGCCGACAGCGTGGCCGAGGCGCTGGGCGCGCGGCTGGCGCAGTTGCTGGACGCCTTCCAGACGGATGCGACCGGGCCGCGGGTCAGGGTGCGGGACTTCGGCCTGACGGTGTCCGCCCAGCGGGTGCGCGCCGGCACCGACCCCGTCAGGGGCGTGTGGTGACGGTTCAGATCGACGACCACCGGCTGGTCCCGGCGGCCTCGCCGGGCTACATCACGCCGGTCACCGCGGCGTCCGTGGCGGACGGGTCCGTGGCGGAAGAGTCCGTTTCGGAAGAGTCCGTGGCGGAAGAGCCCGCGACCGAGCCGCCCCGCGACCGCGCCCGCAACGGACACCGCGCCCGCCACCTCCGATCCCGCCGCCGTCGGGACCACCACCGGGGCCACCACGTCCCGGCCGCCCTCCGGTTCCAGCACGGAGCGGCGGAGCGACGAGCGCCGCCGTGGGTGCGGGCGCGGATCCGGTACGCCGAGGAGTCCGTCGCCTTCGAGAAGCGGCTGGCCGAGTACCTGGCCGAGAACGAGACGATCCGGGCGGAGTTCCGGAAGATGGCGAGCGCGGCGTGGGAGAAGGCCCGTCGGCTGCACCCGCGGCAGCTGGCCGCCTTCGGCGACATCAGCCCGGCCAAGGCGGGCGCGGTCGGCACGACGCGCCAGGCGTTTCAGCAGGTGCTGCGGAACGGCAACCTCCGCGAGCTGGTCGGGTTCCTGTACGAGGGATCTCCAACGACCTCGTGCCGGACATGCTGGGCGGCCGTGAGCCGCAGCACCCGGAGATCGCGGAGGAGCGGGAGGACCGTCGGGAGCTGGCGGCCTGGGTCGAGTACCGGCGGCGCGGCGCGGAGATCCTGGCGTCGGACATGACGCGGGAGGAAAAGGAGGCGGCGGTCGCGGAGTTGCAGCGGCCGCTGGTGACGCCGCTGCGTCCGGAGGACGTGCGGCCGCCGTTGAGCGAGGCGGAGCGGCGGTTCGCGGTCAACGGGCGGGGCTGCTGACGTGGATGCCCGCGGGCCTTCTCTACGACATCCCCTGAGCGCCGGTTTCCAGGGGCGTTCGCAGGACACGGGCGGCCTGGTGGCGACCGGTACGGCCGGGAGCACGTACCGGTTCCTGCTGCACGCGGCGCGGATGAACGCCCAGTGGAACCTGGGCCTGGACCTGGGGCTGATCCGGGCCGGGATGATGGCGATCTCGCTGTCCGTGGGGCACCACACCTTCCACGAGGTCATGCGGGGCGCGCAGTTGGCCCTGGACGACGTGCCCGATCACGACACGGCGCTGGACTACAAGGACAGCTGGGACCGGTACGCGAACTTCTACCCGCTCAGCGAGCAGGAGCTGCGGGAGAACGTCGCGCACGACGGGCTCTTCCCCGACGAGCACGCCCAGGCCCTCCTCGACGAGATCGATCCGACCTCCACCATCGGGCACGGCGGCCAGGTCCGGCTCCGGAGCCCCGGACCGGCGGCGTCACCACCGTCCCCGTGTCCGGCGTGCCCTTCGCCGGGATCGTCGCGGGCGCTGGAACCACCGACGGCGAGGCCGCCCCGAGCCAGTGGTACGCCTACACCCGGCCCGCCCAGGACGGCGCCGAGCCGCTTCGCTACGAGGTCGGCGACACCGGCCACGTCCGGCTCCCCGACGGCGAGGTGATCCCGCCGACGGGCTGGACCCGGGTCGGCGACGACTTCGTCCACGAACAGAGCGGCGCCTATCTGCGCGGGGACAGCGGCTGGATCGGCCACGTGGACCACCTCGCGCCCGCTCCGCGGGACCTGGACCCGAAGCGGCCCCGTACCGGCTGATGGCGACCTCCACGGCCCTGTACCTGGTGCCGGTCCGGCCCGCCGCGACGGCCGTCTTCATCCCGCTCGTGACCGACGGCACGGAGACGGGCCCGCCGTCCCGCGCCCTGGAGGCGCGCCGCGCCAAACCGCTGACGACCCGCGACTACACCGTGGACGACCGGCGCGGCGACGCGGTGCTGCTGCGCAAACCCGGCGTCGCCCGCGCGGCCACGGTCGATCTGCCCGTGCCGCAGGGCGGCGGCGTCTCCGAACTCCTCACGATCGCGCAGGAGTACGTCGAGACCTCCACCGACGAGCGGCCCCGCTCCAGGTCTCCCAGGACCGTTCGGTCGCCGTCGAGGAGGGCGCCGAGGGACAGCAGTTCTTCGCGACCCACGCGGCCGTCGCGCGCTCCTCGGCCGCCCTGGCGCGCGCGGGTCTCGCGGTGCGCCTCCAGATCGACGAGGACCTGGCGATCGTCCTGCCGACCGAGGACGGCGGCACCCGGCGGCTGGTCCGGGTCACCCCGGTCTTCCTGACGCGCTCCGGGCAGTCCACCGAGGAGGTCTGCCGCGACTTCGCCGACATGGTGGCCGACAACAACCGCGTGTCGCACATGGTCTTCCGCGGCCCGGAGCGCCGCGCGATCACCACCGCGCCGATCAACGGGTCCGACGGCCTGGAGACCACCGGCTTCCACCACCTGGCCGAGGGCATGACGCACGTGGCCGACGGGACGACCCGGCCGGAGGACGTCGCGCCCTCCTGGGCGGCGGACCTCGTACGGCGCGACGACCGGCCCATGGGCGGCTTCGGCGACGTCCCGATGCCCGGCCGGTCCTACGGCGCCGCGCTGAACCTCTCCGCGGACGACAACCCGCGCCGCGACGCGATGTCGGACGTGGCCCGCCGCGTCGGCGTCAACGAGTACGCCTGGGCGGACGTGGGCGAGGGCTACCTCATCCAGTCCATCCAGGAGGCCGGGGAGGACGGCCACGGCACCCTGACGCCCAACCACGCGAAGAACGGCCCGGCGACCCCTACTACGGCTACCACCACACGACCGTCATCCTCGCCAGCGAGGACGGCACCCACCAGATCACCCTGGCGAACCGGGCCAGGAACGGGCAGTGGATCGCGGTCGTCGAGGCGAACGTGCGGCGCTACTCGATGGACCAGCTGCGGTCGACCGTGGAGTTCCTGCGGGAGGAGGTCGTGCGGTCGCGGGAGACCGGAAACGAGCAGGAGACCGCGAGGCTGCGCGGCCACCTGGCCCTCGCGAGAGCGCTGGCCAGGGCCAAGCAGGCCCAGGAGACGATGCGTTCGGCGACCCGGGATCCCGGAGCACGCCAGCGCGGAGCAGAGCTACCAGTGGGCCGTCCGGGCGGCCGGTCCCCATGGAGGCGCTCGCGTCCGTCATCCCGGGCAAGCAGCAGTGGGCCGTGCAGATGCACGCCCAGCGCCCCGGGAGACCCGCACGACGCCGAGACGAAACTGGCGGACCCCGGCCCCACGGACAAGTCCAACCCCTCACCGCCGTGGTGGTCCGCGGCCACCTGGCGCAGCCGGTGACCGTGCCGTTCGACCAGGGGCCGTCGAGCCCCGTGAGACGGCGCTGCCCACGGTGCGGCGCTTGGCCGCGGTCATGGCCAAGACCGCGCTGTGGAACTCCGAGCAGGGACTGCCGCTGCCGCAGGCCACCGTCATCGGCCGCGGCAACGCCCGGCGCCTCGTCAGGGACACCGGCAAGCTCCGCGCCCAGAACCTCGCCGACCTGCTGCGCGCCGAGATCGCGGCGGAGCTGGCGCGCCGCCAGGACGGACTGCCGGGGCCGCGGCTGAGCGCCGACCAGTTCGTCATCAAGCCGATCTCGTCCCGTACCCGCCTCCACGACGACGAGGAGCGCGGGCGCGAGGCCACGATCGTGGTCGACGACCAGCGCGGCGGGCCGCGCCAGGTGGCCACGCGCGGTGTCAGGAACCCGGCCCTGGACTCCGCGGGCTCGCTCTTCGCCGCGAACGGCAACGAGAGCGACCCGACGGCCGCGGACACCGAACCGTCGCTGCCCGAGGACGTCACGCCGCCCACCGGCATCGTCCGGCCCGACTCGCCCTGAGCGGCGTGCGCGCCATCCGCCCCTACGACCAGCCCTCGGGCGGCCTCGCCCGGCCCTCGGCGGCCGACGAGCAGCGGCTGCGCGACAGCTTCCCGGTCGACCAGAACGGCTCGTACCAGCGGTTCCCCGACCCGCGTGGCGTCACCTTCGGACTGGCCGCGCCGGTGCGCGAGCTGAACCGCAGGCGCCCGTCCAACACCCTGGTCACCGACGCCGGTGCCGCGACCTGGGTGCAGCGCGTCAACGGCCGGTGGGCCAGCGACCCGGCGCGGCACCGCAACTGCCTCGACGTGTCGCGCTCGCTGCTCGCCTCCTGGTTCGGCAGGCCCACGGTGGCCGCCCCGTCCAGTCCGCCGGGCCGCGCGGCGGCCTCGGCGTCGAGCTGGACAGCACGCCGCGCACGGCGCGCTGGCTGAACACCGGCTGGCGCTCCCACGACCGGGGCGAGGTCACCGACGCCACCACGGCCACCGCGAACGCCGCCCGCGCCGTCGAGCAGCGGCTGCTCACCCACGGCCACGGCTCGGCCGCGATCGTCGTCTTCCAGCGGCTGAACGGCAACGTCCACGCCCTCAACGCCGTCAACCACGAGGGGCGCGTCTACTGGATCGACGGCCAGTACGGGCGGGTCAGCGACCGGCCGCTGTACGAGGGCCGGAACTTCATCTCGATCGAGCTGGACCCCGGGCCAAACCCATCGACCCGGTGCCGCTCTTCGCCCAGTCCGGCAACCTGACCGTGCTGAACACCCCCGCGGCATGGAGACCTGGCCGCTGCCCGGCGCGCTCACGGGGAGCCGTCCGGCAAGGCCGCGTCCCGGCCGCCCCGCCAGGCCGAGCTGTTCCTGGACACACCCTCGCCGCACAAGACGGACACCGAGGGGCTCGCCGTCCACACCTCGGGCCGCACCACCCTCTCCGGCCCGCGCAACACCCACCACGCGACGCTCTCCCGCTCGGCCACGGCGCCGACGCTCGCCAAGTCCCAGCTGGACGCGGAGGGTTGGAAGACCCTCGCGCCGTCGTCGGCCGAGGGCCCGCGGACCCCGAGGGGCGGCGGACTCCCGAGGGCCCGCGGACTCCCGAGGACTCGCGGACTCCCGAGGGATCGCGGACACCCGAGCGCACCGTCACCTTCCCGGCGCTGTCGCGGACCCCACCCGGGCGGGCTCCACCCTCTCCGGCACGCCGTCCAGCTCCGCCGGGTCCCGCTCCGCGCTGGCCTCCTCCCAGCAGCCGACCCCGCCCTTCCCGCGGCGCAGATCGACAGCGAGCTGGATGACCGCCGCCCGCCGCGCGTCGACCGGGAGTTGCTGGCTCCTCCGGTCGTCCGGCGGGCCAGCACCTTCGCCGACGACAGCCGCATGCCCGCCTACGTGGACGGCCTGCTGCCGTTCTCCGCCGACGGCACCCCGAGGGCGCCGAGGACGCCCTGTTCGCCTTCGGCCAGGGCCACATCTACCTGCGCGGCCACGCCGCCGCCGCCGGCGAGATCACCGACCTGCTGCGCGCCAGGACGACGAGACCCGGCCCGTCGACACCCCGGCGCCGCGCCACCCGGCGCGCACCGGCGACATCAAGGTGGGCGTCGAGCACCGGCTGCTGCGGGCGATGCGGGAACAGCCGCGCACCTTCGCCGGGGACGGCCGGGAGTTCGTCTACCGCGCCGAGTCCGGCGGCTGCGCACGCTGCGCGTGAAGATCCGCAACTACGGCGCCTGGGAGAGGTTCACCGAAAGCTCCGAGCCCACCAAGGTCGACAACCAGTACCGCGGCCAGACCACCGTCGGCGGCAGCAAGACCCTCAGCACCACCCGGCAGTTGGCCCCGTCCGCGCCGATCGGGCCGCTGCCGTCGACCATCGCCGGGTTCGGCCGCGTCGGCGGTCGGCTGGCGCGCAGCTTCGAGACCACGTACACCATGCAGGACCAGGTGGCGAGCCAGGGCGAGACCAACGCCCAGGACCACTCGCACGTCCACATCGACGACGTGTACTACGAGATCTCCGTCACCGACGCCGAGGCGCCGCGCCCCGCCAAGCCCGGTGTCCTCGGCACCGGTGGCGCGCCAAGCCCGCCCTGGAGGCCGCCGACGACTTCACCTCCGGCCTGCCGGTGCGCGACGGGCTCGGGCTGCGGCTGCCGGACAGCCTCACCACCGTCAACGAGACGGTCCGCACCCCGAACCGGATGGAGCTGGGCCCCGAGTCCGACTACCGGCTCGTCACCACCGAGGACTACGGGCCGGTCACGGAGATACGCGACTGGGCGGCCGACCGGATCGGCGCCGAGAAGGACTCCTCCGCCTACCAGGAGCTGTCCGCGTTCTTCTCCTCCGACAACTTCCACCAGATGGCCGACCGGCTCTCCCGGTCCATCGTGCCCGGCAAGCCCCTCTTCGCCGACGACAAGAAGCGCACCCGCTGGGCACGTTCATCGTGGAGCGCGTCGTGCCGGGGCGGGCCGTGCTGGCCTCGGAGACCGACCAGGCCGAACTGCGCGAGACCGGCCAGCTGACGGTGCAGAACACCCGGAAGCAGACGAAGACCCACGGCAAGGAGTTCTTCGCCGTCGCGGGTATCACCTTCAACCTGCCGACGTTCAACGTGCCGGACCTGATCGGCGGGTTCATGGAGCGGGTCAAGCCCGCTTCCAGTTCGGCCCGAGCGTGCGGGTGGGCCACACCCGCGGCCGGTACACGACGCTCGGCGGCTCCGGCGCCGTGAAGTCCGTCGGCCGGGCCAAGGGCACCACCACCGACCTGTACCGGGTCGAGAAGACCGTCTACGTGCGCCGGACCGGCGACGCGGAGCCGACCGCGTTCCGCACCTGGAGCCTGGACCGGATGACGCGCGGCGAGGCGCGCCGACTGGCCGGGCTGGACGACGGCAGCACCCTCGGCCTGCACCGCGGCAGCGAGCCCAACGCCCCGGCCTACCTCACCAAGGACCACCCGCCGACCCTCGGCATGAGCCGCGTCGTGCAGTTCCTGTACGCCAACGGCAGGTACACCCGCACCGGCGACGGAACCGCCGACACCCGGCTGGCCACCCTCACCGACCAGGTGGTGACGGCGGTCGCCCGGAAGTACCGTCGATGGTCGCCCGGATCGAGGACCTCGGCGACCCGAACGACAAGCGGTGGCGCAACCGCGAGCACTACCAGATGGTGCTGCACAACACCCTGACGGTGGTCAACGCGCTGTCCCACCACGCCATGGCCGGGAACCTGGAGGCCCAGAGCACGACCCGGACCAGCATCGGCCTGGTCGACCCCGGCCGCTTCACCCGCGGCTACCGCCCCATCGTGCTCGACATCAACCTGACCGGCCGCCGCTTCGAGGGCACCACCGACACCCTGCTGCGGCACAGCGCCCCGGCGCGACCAACGCCGACGGCGGGCGGTACGGGACGCAGAACACCGACCTCGGGCTTGAGGCCCTGCTCTCGCTGCGCGACGCCGTCGCCACCGACCACCTCGGCTGGCCCGCCCACTCCATCTCCGCGCAGGTCGGCTACCAGTGGTCCGGGCAGCAGCGCGTGGAGACCGGCTTCGGCTCGACCGCCGCGGTCGAACCGCTCGCGGTCACCACCAAACCCGCCCACCTCTACAGCTACGACTTCACCCTGACGGTGGGCACCGGCGGCTACTGGCGGTTCCGCAGCCTGCTGCGCGGCATCACCTCGCTCGGCCTGCTCGGCACCCAGCTGTTCGTCTTCCGCGCCCCGCGTGCCGACATCATCGGCGGCGACGGCCCGATCCCCGCCGTACGCGGCAAGGTGCTGCTCAGCGTCCCCGCCGAGCACAGCCCGGACACCGACCCGCACGCCCGGGGCGCCGACAACCCTACCTGGAGTCCGACCGGGTCACCCAGGGCAGCCTGTCCGGGTATCTGACCAAGGCCCTGGTGCGCGGCTCGCGCGGCATCGAGAGCGACCCGGAGCCCGGCCCGCTGGACGGACGGCCGCACCAGACCGTCTCCGTGCTGGCCCCGCGCACACCGAGGGCATCGTGGACGACGCCCTGGAGGAGGCGTCCCAGGGCGGTGGCACCTGACGTACGAGGGGCGCCCGCGCACGACGCCGCGGTCCGCTCGCACCGGCCGCAGTACCTGACGGCCAACTTCGACCAGAGCTCCCAGCCGCTCGGCTCCCGCACCACCGGCCTGTTCAGCAAGGGTCCCTACCTGGACTGGCTGGCGACGGTCGTGCACCGGGTCAAGGTCACCGGGCTGCGCGCCCTGGGGCGGCCCGAGCCGGTGCAGTCCACGGTGACGGTCGGCGCCAACACCTCGGTGACCGGCACCCAGACCAAGTCCTCCACCCAGCACGTCGGCGGCACCGTCGTCTACGGCCACTCCCACCCCAAGGGGCCGGGCGTGACCGGCAACTACGGGCTGACCTGGCGTCCGTGGTGGCGCTCGGAGAGCGAGAGCGAGACCGTCACCCGGACCGTCACCACCGAGACCTCCTGGTCCGACGGCGGCTACAAGGTGCTCGCCGCGGGCGACGCGGAGCATCAGGTCGCGGCCGAGGTGCGCTCGGTCGGCCTGCTCTCGCCGCTGGGCAGGCTCCTCCAGCAGTGGCACAACCGGGCCGGCCGGTGGCAGCGGATCAAGGGCGGCTGGCTCGGCCACATCCCGGAGCGGACCGCCGCCGAGATGGGCCTGGTCCCCGGCGACGACCTGGGCGCCGGACCGACGTACGCGGCCGGGAAGTGGACCCAGCCCGGCTGGCTGCGCCGCAACCCGTTCGCCACGTACCCCGTCAACTCCCTGAACGTCAC
Organism: Streptomyces sp. M19; assembly: GCA_038070365.1. Lineage (GTDB taxonomy): Bacteria > Actinomycetota > Actinomycetes > Streptomycetales > Streptomycetaceae > Streptomyces. The sequence continues at coordinate 4,708,435 of JAMYWE010000001.1, forward strand.
CCGGGCCCTGGACGCCTTCGACCAGAAGGTGGCGGACCTCGGCTTCGACGACGACAGCCGCGAGGCGGTCCGCGGCCTGGTCTCCGGCCGGGTCCTGCGCGCGCTGCGCCGCGAGATGGCGGGCCCCGGCTCCTCGCTGACCGCCCGGATCGGCGGGCCCGGCTGGAAGAGCGTCCGGATCGGCAAGCGGGACGTGCGGGTGCGGGCCCGGCTCGTCCCCGTCGAGGACGGGCAGGACTTCGACCAGCTGTGGCCCGGCACCGAGTTGGACGAGACCCGCACCGCCGTGGAGACCCGCACCCGCGGCTTCGACCAGGGCCGGGGCGCCGACGCGGGCACCACCCTCTCCGAGGGCGTGCACACCGGCAACGAGGCCGTGCCGGTCGCCGGTCCCTCGCTCACCGAGACCGGCTCGAACCGGCAGACGCTCTCCGGCTCCACGGGCACCACCCTCACCCGCGCGCGGTCGGCGACCACCTCGGGACCGCACGCCCAGTTCACCACCCGCTACCAGCTCCAGCTCACCCTGGAGGTCGGCCGCAAGCGCGGGGACCGGCCGCGCGACCCGGCCTCCGCCCGGATCTCCCACCAGGAGGACGTCGGCGCGCTGAAGGACATCGTCCCGCTCAGCCTGCTGCGGCCCGACACCACCGACACCCGGACGGACGCCGAGCCCGACCCGCTGGCCCCGCCGGAGATCGCGGACGAACCGGCCGCCGTGAACGTCCTGACCTCGGCCACCGAGCGCATCCCGGCCGAGGAGCTGTGGGACCGGCTGCACACCTGGCGCTCCATCCCCAGCGGGACGGCGAGGACGCGCCGTTCGAGATGCCGTCCAACGGCTTCCACGTCCGTACCGTCATCGGCGCCGAGGGCGTCGAGGCGGCGGGCGTCATCGCCCTGGCCAAGGCGTACGACAACCGGCTCGCCGCCACCTCCGGGCAGCTGACCGGCGACGAGCTCGCGGCGGTCCTGCGCAAGGCGCGGATGACGCCGCTGACCGCCGAGGGCACCGGCGCCGCGCAGGCGCTGGAGGACTCCTCCGGGGTCGGCGCGCTCAGCACGTTCGCCGAGGACGCGGCGGGCGAGAACGGCTACCACATCGCCGGTCTCGCGGAGAACAACATCATGGACTCCGCGACCGGCCACCTCGCCCGCTACATGAAGCCGGACTTCGCGGGGCCAAGCTGCTGGCGGTGGCCGACGGCGGCGCGATGGACGCCGCGCTGCGGCTCACCCACAACGACACCGCCAACGCCACCCACGGCGGCATCACGGACACGGCCCTCGGCGGCTTCCCGATGATCAAGACCGAGCCGCTCGGCGTGGTCAACCGGGAGTGAGCGGCACCGGCGCGAACAGCCTCGACTCCGAGGGCCGCGCCATCACCAACGAGCAGGTCCACCAGACGGCCGTGAAGCCCCAGACGGGCCGGATGTTCGCCTTCGCCATCCCGACCGCGTGGCTGACCGTCGCCGAGGTCGACCGGCAGATCAAGGACGGGCCGGTCGCCACCTGGGTCCGCGACAACCTGATGGGCCCCTTCGGCGGGATCAAGCCCGGCATCCAGGCCGTGGAGACCTCCACCGAGGTGATCGCGTGGGTGCGCGAGGACGTCGCCCGCCAGCTCGGACTGATCACCGACGACAGCTTCCCCAAGCGGGTCGCCGAGGCGTGGGACAAGGTCAACGAGGCGGGCGAGACCTGGGCCGAGGCGGACGAGAAGTACTGGGTCCTGCGCCGGGAGGTCCCCGACCTGCGCAAGGCCATCGAGACGGCCATGGCACGGCGCTCGGCGGCCCGCAGGAACCGCGACGCGGCCCGGTTCGCGGTGCGCGTCGCGGACCGCGCCGCCCGCCACCAGTACCGCGCCGCGGTGGCAGCCGCGGAGGAGGCGTCGCGGCTGCCCGTGGCGGAGTTCAACCCCGAGACCCGCGAGCGGCTCCGGGCCGCCGAGGACGTCGCGCGGGAGGCGGCGGAGCTGCTCCGGGCACCCTGCTGGAGGGCTCCTCGACGGCTACGAGACGCAGACCGCGGAGCAGCGCGCCAACGCCGACCGGGTCCTGGCCGACGTCCGCGAGGCCAAGGCGGGCGCCGACCGCCTCGTCGCCGACATCCGCGCCGCCGAGCTGAACCGGCTCGTCACCGAGGCGGCCCGGGTGCGCGACGAGGCCATCAGCACCGCGCAGGCACGGGTCACGGCCGCCGACGACGCCGTACAGGCCGCCCGCCACGAGCTGCGGACCGCCGAACAGGCCCTTCAGGACCGGCTGGTGGAGCTGGTCGAGCAGCGCACGACCGCCGAGACCGCGGCCGACACCCTGCACCGGCTGCGCGCCGAGACCGACCGGCTGACCCGCTGGCACCAGCTGCCCGACGACCCGGCCACCGGCGAGGAGGGAGCGGCCCCACCCGCGCCGGGTGCCCGAGCCCACGCTGACCGACACCACGGACGGCACCGAGAGCACGGAGAACACGGACGGGACCACGCCCGCCAGGCGGCCCGCGCAGCAGCGGGCGGCGCGCGGCCCGGCCCTGGAGACGGTCGCCGAGGAGTCCTCGGTCTACACCGCCGCCACCACCCGCGACGACGGCGCGCCCGCCCTGACCTCCCCGAGGGCACCAGCCACCGGCTGCTGGACGTCCCGAGGGACGGCAAGTCCTTCCACCGCGCGTTCCTCGCCGCCCACGGCGAGATCACCGACGACGCCGACACCGTCCGCACCCGGCTCGCCGACGAACTGGCCGCCCTCCCCGACGACTCCCCGCTGCTGGGCTACCTCGCCCCGGACGAGGCGGACACCTTCAGCGCCGCCGAGGTGACCGCCGCCGGGCTCGACTTCGGCACCGACACCCCGAGCGGCGGGAGTTCGACAGCTTCGGCGTGATCCCGCACTCCGCGGGCGACCTGCCCACCCCGACCGGCGCCACCAGCCGCTCAGCCCCGCGCAGCGCCGCGCCCTGGCCGCCGCGCAGCTGCGACGCCCGGCCGACCACGACGACAAGACCACGTGGGACAACGGCGCCGCCGACCTGCTGCCCGCGCTCGCGGCCCGCGCGTACGGGTGGGCGTCCGCGTCGTCCGGGAGGACGGCAGCTTCCTCGACTACGCGCCGGACCCCGACCGGCCCCTGGCCGAGGGGCCCGCGGCTCGTCCTCCACCTGGCCGACCGCCACTTCCGCGCCGTCCTGCCGGAAGCGGTGAGCGCGGTCCCGGCCAAGCCAAGCCGACGCCCAAGCCGGTCCCGGCCGACGCGCTGCCCGCCCACGAGTTCCGCCCGTGGACCTGGGACGACCTGGGCGACGCGTCCACCGAGTCCACGGAGCGCGTCAGGTTCGACGCGGCCTCCGACCTCACGCGGATGACCGACCCGCACGGCTACGCGTACCAGCTCATCGAGCCGACCGGCGGCGGCAACCGCTTCTACCAGGCCCTGGCGCTGGGCATGAACGCGGCGGGATGCGCCTGCCCGACGGCGCCGACTACGCGGCGCAGCACCTGACCGGCTCCGTCTTCCTGCCGCTGCCGAGCACCGCGCGGCTCGACCCGCGGGCGACCTTCAGCGCCGAGGAACTGGCCGGGGCCGAGATCACGCTCACCGAGGACCAGCAGCGGGAGTTCGAGCGCGGCGGCGGCCGACTGCCCGCGTCGCTCCCGCCGCTCACCCGCGCGCAGAGCGAAGCCCTCATCCGGGCCCAGCTGTTCGCGGCCCGGCGGTGGAACCGGGACACGGCGCTGCTCGCGGCGGAACTCCTCGCCCGGTTCGCGGACCTGCACGTCACGCTCGTCCACGAGAACGGCACCATCGACACCTACGGCACGGCGCGCGGGAGAACGCCTGGAACGCCGTGACGGTCTACGAGCGCGGCGACGAGTACCTCCTCGCCGTGCCCGACGGCGACCGCAACCCCAACGGCCCGTACAACCACCGGTCCACCGCGCCGCCGGAGCCCACCCGCACGCCCCGCCCCGCCCGTGGTGGTCCTGCCGCCGACCGTCCCGAAGGGCGCGCCGAAGGCGCCGCTCGCCGAGGACATCTCCCGGAACGAAGCCTCCACTTTCACCGACCCGGCCGAGAGCGCGGTCCTGACCGGGGACCCGGCGCTGACCGAGGACCCGGCGCTCGCCGAGGACCCGGCTGACGACAGCGACCCGGACGTCTACGGCGTCTCCGTCGCCAGCGCCGTGACGATGCGCCGCCCGGGCCGCCCGCGAGGTCCTCACCAGCCCGCCGCCGACCCGGCCGAGACGGTCGAACCTGCGACCGTGCCGCTGCCGGACGACGACACGGGCCTGACCGAGGACGCGGGCCTGACCGAGGACGCGACCCGGGAAAGCGACCCGTACGCCGCCGCCCTCGCGGAGTTCGCCGACCTGTACGCGCACGCCGGGCCGGACGCCGCGCGGGACGCCCTGCGTCGGCTGGACACCCTCCGGGCGGACGTCCCCGAACTGGCCGACGGGCCACTGGACCTGGACGCGCTCGCCCGGCACGTGCTGATGCCGCACTCGAACGCGGCCATGACCGCCGAGACGCGCGCGGAGCTGTTCCTGCTGGCGCTGGACGAGGCCCACGACGCGCCCAGCCTCGCCGTGCTGTCCGGACGCCACCTGGCGCGCACCGGCGTCCCCGGCGCCGTGGCCGACCACGGCGGCGACGTCGACGCCTTCGCCGCCCGCGTACTGCACCTGGACCGCTCCGACCCCGCGCACCGCGACGAGCTGTTCCGGCTGCTGGACCAGGCGCGGACCGCGGAGCGCGACGTGACCCGGACCGCGGAGCTGGGCGCGTTCCACCTGGAACTCCAGGGCCTGCTGGTCCCGCACAGCCTGCTGACGGACGACGACGGCCGGGCGATCGGCCGCGACCTGGACGGACTGGGCGTCCCCGGGCTGGACTTCGACCCGAGCCGGGTCACCCTGGTCCGCGAGCGGTCCGACGGCACCGCCGAACTCGACGTCACCGCGCCCGCGCCCTGGGCCCGACTGGGCGGCCCGGCGCCCTACGTGGTCAGGGCGCGCGGCGAACTGGGCGACGCGCTGCTGTCCGGAACGGTGCCCGTGGAGGACATGGCCGCCCTGCTCGCCCACGACCCCGGGTGCGCGCGCTGCCGCCGGGCGCCGAGATCCTCTGGCTGCTCCCGGACACCGACCCCGAGCGGGACGCGTCCGCCGTCGACAACCTCCTCCTCGCGAGCAGCCTCGCGACGGGGCGCAGGGCACGGACCGCGTACGGCGCGGCCGACTTCGCCGTCCACCCGGACACCGGCAGGGCCACCATCGGGCTGGGCCCGGACGCCGAGGTCGGCGGCGCACGGGCGACGACTGGGTGTCCATAGCCCCGGACGGCACGGATCAGGCGCAGCTGAAGCGGCTGGCGGACCGCCTGGCGGCGGAGGTGCCGCCGGAGAGCATGACCGTGCGGCGGTGTCTGACGCTGCTGGGGTCGTTGCGGGACGCGCTGTACCCGCCGGACGCGCTGGCCCCGTCGGGTGTGCGGGCCCCGTCGGGTGTGCTGGCGGCGGGCACGGTGGACGACTCGGTGCTGGACCGGCCCGGGATGGCGTCGCGCTTGGCGGTCGGCCCCGGTGGGGCCGCGTGGGCGCGTGGGACGCGGTGGCCGGGGCGCTGCACGCGGAGGGCGCGGGTCCGGGGTCGGTGGCGCTGGTCCTGGCGCGGCGGTTGGGTGGTGAGCGGGGCCACGCGTGGGCGGCGTGCCACCTGCCCGAGGGCGTGGTGTGGGTGGACGTCTCGGCCCCGGCGGGAGCCGGGTGTCGACCACTCCGCCGGATCTGTCGGCGTTCGACGCGCAGGCGGTGGTGATCGGCCGGGACGGGCGTGTGGTGGCGGACGCGCTGCCGGAGTTCGCGCAGTCGTCGTCGGTGGCGCACTCGCTGCTGGACCGGGCGCTGCTGGACGACTACGACGGCCGAGGCCAGGAGGAGAGCGCCTCCACCGCGCCGCAGCAGCCTGTCCGCCTTGATGATCTGCGGCGGTTGCGGTATCAGCATGAGGCGGAGGCGTTCGAGCGCAGTCTGGGCAACTACCTTTCGCAGCACCCGCGGGCGGTGGCGGAGGTCGCCAAGTTCACCCGGCTGCTGTGGGAGAGGACGCCTGCGGTGCAGCGCCCTCGCTGGGCACCTTCCAGGAGATCGTGCCGGGCGCGGTCGGCAGTGACCCGCGGACGCTGGAACAGGTCGCTCTCCACGGCAACTTCCGTGAGCAGACGACCATGTTGTGGATGGGGCTGCGCCGCAGCGTCTTCGCGATGCTGCTGAACAAGCCGCTCGCGGAGCCGCCCGTGATCATGGAGGAGCGGCGTTGGCGTGGTGACCCGTCGGATGGGCCGTTCCAGCGGCTCGATCCGGATGCTTTGGTGCCGCCGCTCAGTGCCGCTGAGCGGGCGTTCTCCTCGGACGGTTCCACCTGGCGGCCCGGTGAGCGGCAGTCCGGCATCAACCACCAGCCGCCGCGGGCCCGGTTGGACGATGAGCGTGATCTGACGCTGTTTGATTCGCCGCACGCGTTGGCGCAGCCGACGGGTGCGATGTTGATGACGGGTACGTCGGGGAGTGTGTACAACCTGCTGGATGCCGCGGAGGCGGCGAACGAGCAGTGGGGCGCGGGTCTTGATCTGCGGTGGATTCGTTTGGCGGCGATCGGCTGGCTGCTTGCCAACCGGCATCACACGCTGCATGAGGTGTTGGCGGGCGCCCAGTTGTGGGCGCGGGAGCCGGGTCATCCGGAGCGGCGTGCGCTGGGCTTTGACTATGACGACAGCGTGACTCGGTACAACGAGTTGGGGCCGTTGTCGGAGGAGGAGTTGCGGGAGGGTGCCGCGCTGGGTGGGCGGTTCCCGGATGAGCGGGTGCACGAGTTCTACACCGGCAGTACGCCGGGGTCTCGTCCGGTTGGGCCGCGGTTGTCGGAGGGGTTGCCGGAGCGTTCGTGGTGGCGGTTGTTCATCGACGCCAACGTGCACGCCGAGGCGTTCCGGGACACGCCCACGATGTCGCCAACCATCTGGATGTGTCGAAGTACCCCGGCTACCAGCGGAGTATGACCGAGGCGTACAGGGAGATCCTGGACGGCGGGCGGATGGGGCGTGACTGGTCGCGCATCGACGCCGACGCCTATGAGGAGTTGCACAACCTGGCGACTCGCTATCTGGTGCCGGGTGTTGGCCGGAACACGGTGATCGCTTGGTCGGCGCGTGAAGAGGGTCGTACCACGATGCGTGGTACGGGTTCGGACGCGTTGGCGGCTGACATGGCCGACGACGTGTTGTTGGGTCGTCCGTTGTTGTTCGATATCAGGCAGCCGCGGCCGCGGGTATGCGGCCGTGGGGTGTCTTCCACCATGGGCAGCACGGTGGTCAGATCTCGATCGACTACGGGCCGGGTGAGGCGCGTGCGGCGGTGCAGGCCGCGTTGGACCGTTACTACGGTGAGGTGTCGGTCGCGGTCGGGCCGGAGGAGAAGCTGCGGGCCATTGCCCGGGTGACTCGTGCGCTTCAGATCCTTCAGCCGTTCACGGATGCCAACAGTCGTGTGAACGTGCATGTGTTGATGCAGAAGTTCCTGTTGGAGCAGGGTTTCCGGCCGTCGGTGCTGCTGGATTCGTACTCGTTGTTCCTGGGTGGGTTCACGGTCGGTGAGATCGCTGAGCGCATCAAGGCGGGCATGGTCCGGTTCGACCAGCACGTCCGCGCGGCCCGCTGGGACGGCTTCCACCAGCCTCAGCCGCAGGATCCGCGGGATGTCGAGCGGGCGGATGAGCTGGCGGATGAGCTGGCGGCGGCGATGGGGCTGACGGCCGGGTCGCCCGACGAGCGTCGTCAGCAGGTCACCGAGACGGTTCAGACGGCGCGGGCGTTGTTCGGTCTGGAACTGCCTGGTCGGGGCGATGCGGCGATGGCGCGGCTCGCGGCGGTCCACGCGCTGAGTGGGGCGGCGACCGTTCGCCGTCCGAGCCTGTCTGCCCCGATGCCGTCATCGAGCATGCCCGGGAGATGTTCGGGCTCGGCGCGACGGACGAGGTGGACCGTGACCAGCTCCACGCGCTGGTCACGGCCGCTGTGCGGGCGGCCGAGCGGGGCAGTCGCTGGACCCGGGCGGCCTGCGCGCTCTTCTCACGCCGCCGCCGTCGGATGCGGAGTCGGATTCCGATTCCGAGTCGGACTCGGAGTCGGAGTCGGAGTCCGTGACGGATGCCGTGGCGCCTGTGTGGGACGCGCTGGAGTACCAGCCGCCGTCCGGTGACGACCTGGACCCGCTGACGTTCGAGGTCATGGCGTTGACCGGCGGGGAGCCGGTGGACAGCGCCGAGGACTTGGTCGAGGCGTTGATGCCGACGTTGTCGACGCAGTCGATGGGTGGGTTCCGGCTGGTGCTGCGGGCGGACGCCCGTTCGCTGGGGTCCGAACCGGTTGATCTGGTCGCGGAGTTGGCGGATGAGCTGGCGGCTCCGGTGGATCTGTTGCTGGCCGGGCGTGACGGTCGGTGCGGCTGCTGCGGTTCGATGACCGTGGTGAGCATGAGGATCTCGGCACGGTGCGGGGCCTGTGCGCGCGGTGGGCGCGGTGGCGCCCGCGTGGGACACGTTGGCGTACCAGCCGCCGTCCGGTGACGACCTGGACCCGCTGACGTTCGACGTCGGGGAGGTGACCGGCGGGGAGCCGGTGGGCAGTGCCGAGGATCTGGTCGAGGCGTTGATGCCCGCGTTGTCGACGCAGTCGATGGGTGGTTTCCGGTTGGTGTTGCGGGCGGACGCCCGTTCGCTGGGGTCCGAACCGGTTGATCTGGTCGCGGAGTTGGCGGATGAGCTGGCCGCGCCGGTGGATCTGCTGCTGGCCGGGCGTGACGGCAGCGTACGGCTGTTCCGGTTCGATGACCGTGGTGAGTACGAGGATCTCGGCGCGGTCCCGAGTGCGGATGACGCCGCGCGGGCTGGGCGCCCTGAACCTGGGGTCCGGTTCGGGCGCGCGGGTGGTTCGCCGGATACGGGTGTGGATCCGTTGGCGGCGGGTGGCCGGTCGGGCGTTCGGTGGTGCTGGAGAAGCCGCGGACTGTCGGGTTGCCGTTGGCGGTTGCCGAGGAGTTGTCGTCGGGCAAGGGCAAGGGCGTGAGCGGTGGTCGCGCTTCGAGCGTGCGTACTCGTCCGCCGACACGTCGTCGGTGCCGCTGAGTTACGAGGTCAGTGACGCGGGCCGGATCAGGCTCGCGGATGGTGAGGTGCTGGAGCCGGACGGCTGGCGGCGGTTCGGGGACGACTTCCTGCACGTGCCGACTGGCGTGGTGCTCTATGGCGACAGCGGGTGGATCGGGCGTGTGTCCAACGCCGAGGCGGTGTTGGATCGGTTCGCGACGGTGCCGTACACGCTCTCCGCGAACGACACGGCCCTTCAGCTCGCGCCGACCGGGCAGCAGGACGGACCGGCGGTCCGTCTCCGCTGACGCGGAGCGCGGTCGGGTTGGACCGTGGCGCGTTGACGCGGCTGACGGACGATCTGGCGGCGACCGTGCCGCCGGGGAGCCTGACCGTGGAGCGGTGTCTGACGCTGCTGGGGTCGTTGCGGGACGCGCTGCATCCGGCGGGTGTGCGGGCGGCGGGCACGGTGGACGACTCGGTGCTGGACCGGCCCGGACCGCGTCGCGCTTGGTGGTCGGTCCTGGGTGGGCCGTGTGGGCGCGTGGGACGCGGTGGCCGGGCGCTGCACGCGGAGGGCGCGGGTCCGGGGTCGGTGGCGCTGGTCCTGGCGCGGCGGCTGGGTGGCGAGCGGGCCACGCGTGGGCGGCGTACCACCTGCCCGAGGGCGTGGTGTGGGTGGACGCGTCGGCCCCGGCGGGCAGCGGGTCTCGACGGTGCCGCCGGATCTGTCGGCGTTCGACGCGCAGGCGGTGGTGATCAACGCGGACGGGCGGGTGGTGGCGGACGCGCTGCCGGAGTTCGCGGAGTCGTCGTCGGTGGCGCACTCGGTGGTGGACGCCGGGATCCGGGACGAGTACGCCGCCATTGGCAACGAGATCGAGTACCGCTATCCGCTCCAGATCGCCATCACGGCGCAGATGCTGCGGAAGTTCGGTGTCCCCATACCGCTGAGCGGCAATCTCCAGGACGCTGACCTGCGGAAGGTGCCGCTGGCGACAGCCCCGGTATCAAGATCGTCCTCGACAAGATGGTCTTCTTCCGGGACCGCCAGACAGGGCGGCTGCACGATGTCCACGGGACGGATCCGGCGCGCCAGTACGACGAGGAGGGTGGTACATCCCGGAGGTCGTCCCCGAACCGGCGGCCCTGAACCCGGGTGAGCGGTGGCAGTCCCTTCGGCGGGCGCAGTACTGGCGGAGGGCGGTCCGGGACCGGCTGGCGATCACCGCCGCTCAGGGGCGTCCGATATCCCTGGTGGAGCTGTTCGCGGACCTTCAGGACATGCGGGTCACCGAGGAGGGCATGGCGACCGTCGTGAATCCTCCCGGTGTGGGCTACGACGGCCGGTCCTACACGCAGTACACGCTGGGCGGTCCCTCGGTCGGTCTCAGGGAACTCCAGGACCACGCGTTCACGCGGATGGTGGCTCCGCCGCTTACGTCGCTGGTCAACGGCGGGCGGGACTTCGGGCAGGTAGCCGCCGCGGAGTACGTGGAGCACATCTCGGGCGAGGGGTGTCGGAGCGGTTCCTGCCGTTCCTGTCGGTCGTCCCGGAGGTGGACGAGGTCTGGGGCTTCGGCTGGTCGCTGTTCAACCACGCCGCGGCTGGGCCGGTCATCGTGGCGATGGGTCAGGGCGACGTCGTCAAGAACGCGGTGCCGGTGGCGTCCCGGCACGCGTTCGAGGCTGTCCGGCGGGCGTTGCGGCCCGGCTCGCGGACCTTCCTCGACACGTACTACGCCCGGCTCGGCCAGCTGGCAGAAGGGGCATGACGCGGGTCCTGGAGAGGTACTACGCGCGGTATCGGCCGGGTGCGCCTGTCCCGTATGGCTTTTGACGTCACGCTCGCGGGCAGGCCGAGTCCGCGTGAGCACATCACCTCGGGGTTGACGGGGCGTACGTCCGACGGCCGGGCGGTCAGCCAGTACGAGACCGTCGGCATGGAGGACTACCCGGCCCTGGACACGGCCGACGTGGTCGTGCTGCTCCTGGAGGAGCTGCGGGCGTACGGTCTCGGTAGCGTGATGCAGTCGGAGGAGCGCCTCGACCAGTTCGACGCCGATCTGGCCGAGCTGAACGACCGGCTGTACGAGCGGGCGGCGCGGTACGCGGTTCCGCTGTCGCCCCAGGTGCTGCGGCGGTCGATCCGGCGGATCCTGAACGATCCGGTGGTGCGGGTCTCGCGCCGTTCCTGGAACTGGCGGTGGAGGGATCGCGCAGCCGGACGGCGCTCACCGGCTGCTGTCGGTCCAGGATGCTCACGCTGTGGCGCAGCTGGTGGGTGAGTACGCGCTGGGCAGCCCGGCTGACCGGGGTGACGCTACGTACCGGGCGTTGCGGCACGCGGTGCGGATGCGGAGGCTCTCCTGGCGTCGGTGCCCCGGGGTGGCCGTAGTCGGGTGCGGGACATTGTGGGCGACGCGCAGCGGGCGTTGCGGATCATGGCCGACCCGTCGCGGACGCCGTCGCTGATCGAGTGGCGGCAGGAGATCCCGGCGCTGGACGGTGCGCTGGTGCCGGTGGACGCGGTGTGGCGGGCGACGCACCGGAATCCGTCGGGCGCACTGGTGGAGTGTCGTCGCGCGAGGCCGGTCCCTGGCAGGACCGTGAGGCGTCGTATGGGCGCTGCCGCGGGTGGGTGGTTTCACGCGGACGCGTCTGGAGCAGCGGTCCGATGGCGTGAACTGGGTGTCGGTGCCGGTGGAGGGCGCCCTGGAGAGGGCGCCGTTCGACCGGTTGTTCCTGGTCGGGTTGGACGGGGACGGCCGGGCGGCCCAGCTGCTGATGCGGGACGGCGCGAGTGTGCCGTTCTCCTACGGGCGGGTGGTGGACTACCTCTACGCGCGGGTTCCGGCGTTGACCGCGGTGTCGGCGGACACGGCGGTGCTGGTGATGGGTGCGGATGTGGCCGGTCCGCCGTCGCGTGATCCGCTGGAGCGTCCGATGGCGGGTCAGGCGCTGGCCAACGGCTGGGGCCGGTGGGTGTGGGTCTCGGGCAGCGGACTTGAGCCGGGGATCGCGTCGGGCGTTCAGATGGTGAATGGCCGACAGCAGACGGTGGGGTGGCTTCAGCTCGCTGATGGTGACTGGCTGGCCGGGTTCCGTCCGGAGCCGTCGTCGGCGGAGCTGGCCTCGCTGGCGCGGCGGGTGACCGGTGATCCGAACCTGGCCGAGAACGTGCTGCGGTGGGTGCGGGCGACCCGGCTGGTCTACGGGCCGCTGCTGGAGGACGACCGTGGGGCGTTCGAGGCGCTGCTGCACGGCTTCTGGGTGCTGGACCAGGAGCGGGCGGCTCGTGGGGACCGTGGTCCGCTGACGTGGAGCACGTTGCGGGACATGGGCAGTTCGTACTTCGCCTCGACACGGCAGTTGCCGCCTCCGCTGCCGCAGGCGCTGCCGCTGTTGATGGGTTCGGTCGCGTCCGCCGCGGGTGTGTATCTGGCGCTGCCCGGGTTCGCCCTGGTGCCGCGGTTCGCCAGCCCGCGGGCGTGGGACCAGGCCCGCCCTGGCCCTCCGGCTCCGGCTCCGGCTCCGGCTCCGGCTCCGCCGAGCATCGCGCCCGAACCGCGGCAGCGGCGCGGGGCGAGCCCAGCGGCTCGGGCAGCCGAGGACGGCGGCCCGGCGGGATGCGCGGTGGTTCGCCGGACACGGGTGTGGATCCGCTGGCGGCGCGGTGGCCGGTCGGGCGCTCGGTGGTGCTGGAGAAGCCGCGCTCCGCCGAGTTGACCGGGTGTCCGCCAAGGAGCTGTCGACGGGCAAGGGCAAGGGGCGTGAGCGGTGGTCGCGCTTCGAGCTGGCGTACCCGGCGGCGGACTCGTCGTCGGAGTCGGCGGGTACGAGGTCAGTGACGCGGGCCGGATCCGGTTGGGCGGTCCGGACGGTGAGGTGCTGGAGCCGGACGGCTGGCGGCGGTTCGGGGACGACTTCCTGCACGTGCCGAGCGGCGCGGTGCTCTACGGCGACAGCGGGTGGATCGGGTACGTGTCCAACGCCGAGGCGGTGTTGGAGCAGTTCGAGACGGTTCCGTACACGCTCACCTCGGACGGCACCGTGCTCCAGCTCGCGCCGACCGCGCCCGGCGACGAACCGGCGGCGATCCGCCTCCCGCTGACGGGCCCGGACCCGGCCACCGGGGCCACGGCCGCCGCGCCCACGCCCTCCGCCCGTCTTCGCCCGGCCCGTCGGCGGCGAGGACGCCACCGTGCGGACCGTGGACCCTCGGACCTGGCCATGGCCCCACGTCCGCGGCGCCCGAGGCGGCTCCGGCCGCGCCCCGGCCCGGACGTCCGTCGCCCCGCCGCTCAGCGCCCGGCAGTACGACGCGATCGTGGACGGGTTGTTCCGCGGGCGGAACGTCAGCCAGGCCGTCCGGTCCGCCGCCCGCGAGGCACTGCCCCGGCTGGACGGGCTGCGCGCCAGCGACCCGCGGCTGCGCCACGCGCCGCTGGACCTGGACACGCTCGCCCGCCGGGTGCTGCTGCTGCCCGCCTCGGAGGAGGTGACCAGCCGCCACCACGGCCAGCTGATCACCGCCGCGACCGTCAGGGCCGCACGGAACGCGACCTCCGTCGAGGCGCTCGCGGCCGTCCACCTCTCCCGCCAGGGCGTGTTCGACCCGGCCTTCCGCGTCACCGACGCCCAGGGCGCTCGCGCGGCGTCAACTGGACCGGTGGCGCGTTCCCCGCCGACGTCGACACGGCCGTCACCGCCGTGGAGGTCCACCGGCCGAACGGCACCGTCGCCCACGAGGAGGTCGGGCCCGCCCGGTGGCGCCCTCCGAGGACGACCCCGAGCCCTACCTGCTGGCGGCCAACCGCCGGGGCAACGGCGTCGTCGTACGGGGCCGGGACGGCTTCCAGCGCACCGTGCCGCCCGAGGTGTTCGTCGAACTCATGGCCCTGGACCCGGCGTTGGCCGGTCTCCCGGCCGAGGTGCCGGTGCTGTCGCTGATCCCGGGCTCGCCGCCCGCGGCCTGAGCCTGCCGCGCGCGCTCGCCACCCGGCTCGGCCACGGCATGTACGCCGCCAGCGGCACCCCGTGCTCTCCACCCTCCCGAACCGCCCCGGCCGGGCGATCCAGCTGCTGGACGAGGTCGGCAAGCGGGTCCGGGCGACTGGACGTACAGCGAGCCGGGCATGACCGGGCCCGCCGGTGAGACGGCGGAGAGCTGGGAGCGCAAGGTCAGCACCCTGCCGCTGGTCGGCCCCGACCAGCGGTCGACCGGTTTCCTCTCCGACGCCTTCACCGAACGCGCCGACGGCGGCTGGCTCGCGGCCCGGAACATGGCGCTGGCGCCGGGCATCACCACGCTCTTCTACTACGACGCCGCCTTCAGCAGCGGGCAGAAGGCGGGCCTGCCGTGGACCGGTCAGGCGTACGACGCCGCCGTGCACGGCTTCCCCGGCCAGGTCCTGTACTACGACGCCGCGAGCCGCGCCTTCTCCGTCCCCGGCGCCCCCTTCGGCCGCTCCTGCGGCGCCGTCCGAGCCTGGCCGCGCTCGACGCCGACCAGCCCGTCCTGCTGGTGGTGTGCCACGGCGCGGCGGCACCCGGGCTCGGCGGCGTCCGGGAGGGCGACCGGGTCACCGGCGCGCTGCCGTTCGTGGCCGACCCGCTCGACATCGTCTCCGTCGCCCAGGACGTGGCCAACGAGACCGGCCGTACGGTCTACGCCCACGCCCTGCGCACCGCCGTCGTGGGACTGCCGGACGGCGACCCGCCCTGGTGCTGCTCGCCGACGTCCGGGGCCGCAACATCCCGCTGCGTAAGTTCCGGCCGGAGCCCACCGGGAGGCGCTGGACGCGCGGGCCCGCACCGCCGGTCTCGGCGACCTGCCCGCGGCGGAGGCCAGGCCCGGGCGCTGCGGCTGGTGCGCGCGCTGCGCGAGGTCTTCGGCCCGGACGTGGACGACGCGCCGGGCTACCCGGACCTGCTGCGCGGCGCCGGGGCGATCGACCTCATGCGCGCGGCCGACCCGAGCCTGGACCGGGACGGCACCCGCCGGTTCACCCTGGACCTGTTCCAGCGGGTCGTGGCCGAGGACCACGAGCGGCAGTTCGCGGAGGACCAGGCCCCGCCGCTCACCCGCGACGCCGTGCGGGACGCCCTGGGCCGGGCCGCGCTGATGCGGTCGCGGCGGCCGGACGCCGTCCTGAGCGACTTCGTCTCCCTGCCGTACCTGGACCAGGCCCTGGCCGCGCTGCCCGAGCCCGGGTCGGCCGAGGCCGACCGGGTGGCCCGGGAGGTGCTGGGCCTCGACCCGGACGAGACGCTCGGCGAGGCCGAGTGGTCGCGGCTGGCGTGGGCGGACACCAAGGCCCACGAGCTGCTGGACGACGTCGAGGACGGGGACGCGTTCACCGCCGAACTCCTCCACCTGGACGCGCCCGACCCGTCCCGCCGGGCCGAGGCGGCGATGGTCGTCCGCAAGGCGATGGCCGCCGGTCGCGACCCGGGCGAGTTCCGCGAACTGGCCGCGTACCACCTGGAACTCCAGGGCGCGCTGTCCCCGCCACCCTCATGAAGAACGACGAGGGCGAGACCCTGGGCCGGGACCTGCGGCCCGGCTCCACGGGCTTCACCGGCCAACTCGACCTCAGCCGGGTCACGATCATGGGGTACGGCCCCGACGGCTCGCTCGTGCCCGTCGGCACCGAACCCGCGCCCTGGCACCGGGAGAACGGCCCCGCGCCGTTCGTGTACGCCCTCGAAGGCAGCCAGGACCGCGCCCTCATGCCGGGCCCGGTCCCGCCCGGCGAGGTCGGCGAACTGGGCTACCGCGACCCGGAGTTGCTGGGGCGGAAGCTGAATTCGGACGTCGTCATGGTGATGTCGGACGCCATGCCCCGGCCCGGGTGACGCCGGAGAACGCGGAGAGCAGTGTCCCGGGCGCGACCGTCCTCAACACCGGGCGCAGGGTCTGGGGCGTCTCCCACAGCCGTGCCTCGTTCCACCAGAACCCGGCCACCGGCGTCTGGACCGTCGCCCTGGCGCCCGGCGCCTCGGGACGCCCGCGGCCGCCTCCGACTTCCGGCAGGTCCGGCCGAGCGACGTCCGGCAGGCCGCCACGGCGCCCGTACGGAACGCGGGCCCGGCGCAGTCGCTGGCCGGGCCGGTCCACACGCTCGCGCCCGGGGACACCGTCGCGCCGCAGCGGTCTGTCCGTCCTGATGATCTGCGGCGGTTGCGGTACCAGCATGAGGCGGAGGCGTTCGAGCGCAGTCTGGGCAACTACCTCTCGCAGCACCCGCGGGCGGTGGCGGAGTTCGCCAAGTTCACGCGGTTGTTGTGGAGAGGACGCCGGTGGCGCAGCGCACCGCGCTGGGCACTTTCCAGGATGTCGTGCCGGGTGCGGTCGGCAGTGATCCGCGGACGTTGGAGCAGGTCGCTCTTCACGGCAACTTCCGTGAGCAGTCGGCCATGTTGTGGTTGGGTTTGCGGCATCACACGTTCGCGATGTTGCTGAACAAGCCGCTCGCGGAGCCGCCCGCGATCATGGAGGAGCGGCGTTGGCGTGGTGACCCGTCGGATGGGCCGTTCCAGCGGCTCGATCCGGATGCTTTGGTGCCGCCGCTCAGTGCCGCTGAGCGGGCGTTCACCTCGGATGGTTCTACCTGGCTGCCGGGTGAGCGGCAGTCGGTATTACTCATCGGCCGCCGCAGACGCGGTTGGACGATGAGCGTGATCTGACGCTGTTTGATTCGCCGCACGCGTTGGCGCAGCCGACGGGTGCGATGTTGATGACGGGTACGTCGGGGAGTGTGTACAACCTGCTGGACGCGGCGGAGGCGGCGAACGAGCAGTGGGGCGCGGGTCTTGATCTGCGGTGGATTCGTTTGGCGGCGATTGGTTGGCTGCTGGCGAATCGGCATCACACGCTGCATGAGGTGTTGGCGGGTGCGCAGTTGTGGGCGCGGGAGCCGGGTCATCCGGAGCGGCGTGCGCTGGGCTTTGACTATGACGACAGTGTGACTCGGTACAACGAGTTGGGGCCGTTGTCGGAGGAGGAGTTGCGTGAGGGTGCCGCGCTGGGTGGGCGGTTCCCGGATGAGCGGGTGCATGAGTTCTATACCGGTAGTACGCCGGGGCTCGTCCGGTTGGGCCGCGGTTGTCGGAGGGTTGCCGGAGCGTTCGTGGTGGCGGTTGTTCATCGACGCCAACGTGCACGCTGATGTCTACCGCGACTCGCCCCAGAACCCGGCGGTCACCTGGACACCGCGGTATACCCCGGCTACCAGCGGAGTATGACCGAGGCGTACCGGGAGATCCTGGACGGCGGCCGGATGGGGCGCGACTGGTCGCGCATCGACGCCGACGCGTATGAGGAGTTGCACAACCTGGCGACTCGCTATCTGGTGCCGGGGCGCGGCCGGAACACGGTGATCGCTTGGTCGGCGCGTGAAGAGGGTCGTACCACGATGCGTGGTACGGGTTCGGACGCGTTGGCGGCTGACATGGCCGACGATGTGTTGTTGGGTCGTCCGTTGTTGTTCGACATCAGGCAGCCGCGGCCGCGGGTATGCGGCCGTGGGGTGTCTTCCACCATGGGCAGCACGGTGGTCAGATCTCGATCGACTACGGGCCCGGTGAGGCGCGTGCGGCGGTGCAGGCCGCGTTGGACCGTTACTACGGTGAGGTGTCGGTCGCGGTCGGGCCGGAGGAGAAGCTGCGGGCCATCGCCCGGGTGACTCGTGCGCTTCAGATCCTTCAGCCGTTCACGGATGCCAACAGCCGTGTGAACGTGCATGTGTTGATGCAGAAGTTCTTGTTGGAGCAGGGTTTCCGGCCGTCGGTGCTGCTGGATTCGTACTCGTTGTTCCTGGGTGGGTTCACGGTCGGTGAGATCGCCGAGCGCATCAAGGCGGGCATGGTCCGGTTCGATCAGCACGTCCGCGCGGCCCGCTGGGACGGCCTGCACGCGGCACAGCCGAACGCCGCGCGGGCGGATGAGCTGGCGGCGGCGATGGGGCTGACCGGCGGGACCCCGACGAGCGTCGTCAGCGGGCCACCGAGACGCTTCACACGGCGCGGGCGTTGTTCGGTCTGGAACTGCCCGGTCGGGGCGATGCGGCGATGGCGCGGCTCGCGGCGGTCCACGCGCTGAGTGGGGCGGCGACCGTGCGCCATCCGAGCCTGTCCGCCCCGATGCCGTTATCGAGCATGCCCGGGAGATGTTCGGGCTCGGCGCGACGGACGAGGTGGACCGTGACCAGCTCCACGCGCTGGTCACGGCCGCTGTGCGGGCGGCCGAGCGGGGCAGTCGCTGGACCCGGGCGGCCTGCGCGCTCTTCTCACGCCGCCGCCGTCGGATGCGGAGTCGGAGTCGGATTCCGAGTCGGATTCGGATTCGGAGTCCGTGACGGATGCCGTGGCGCCTGTGTGGGACGCGCTGGAGTACCAGCCGCCGTCCGGTGACGACCTGAACCCGCTGACGTTCGAGGTCATGGCGGTGACCGGCGGGGAGCCGGTGGACAGCGCCGAGGACTTGGTCGAGGCGTTGATGCCCGCGCTGTCGACGCAGTCGATGGGTGGGTTCCGGTTGGTGTTGCGGGCGGACGCCCGTTCGCTGGGGTCCGAACCGGTCGAGTTGGTCGAGCAGTTGGCGGACGAACTGGCCGCGCCGGTGGACTTGTTGCTGGCCGGGCGTGATGGCCGGGTGCGGCTGCTGCGGTTCGATGACCGTGGTGAGCATGAGGATCTCGGCGCGGTGCGGGTCCGGTGCGCGCGGCGGGTGCGGTGGCGCCCGCGTGGGACACGTTGGCGTACCAGCCGCCGTCGGATGACATGAAGCCGGTCGAGTTCCGGATCCCGGAGGCGACCGACGGCGAGCCGGTGGACAGCGCCGAGGACCTGATCGAGGCGTTGATGCCGACGTTGTCGGCGGAGTCGATGGGTGGTTTCCGGTTGGTGTTGCGGGCGGATGCCCGTTCGCTGGGGTCCGAACCGGTTGATCTGGTCGCGGAGTTGGCGGATGAGCTGGCCGCTCCGGTGGATCTGCTGCTGGCCGGGCGTGACGGCCGGGTGCGGCTGTTCCGGTTCGACGACCGTGGTGAGTACGAGGACCTCGGTGCGGTCCCGAGTGCGGATGACGCCGCGCGGGGCTGGGGCCTTGCGGCTGGGGTCCGGTTCGGGCGCGCGGGGTGGTTCGCCGGATACGGGTGTGGATCCGTTGGCGGCGGGTGGCCGGTCGGGCGTTCGGTGGTGCTGGAGAAGCCGCGCTCCGCCGAGTTGACCGGGGTGTCCGCCGAGGAGCTGTCGACGGGCAAGGGCAAGGGAGGTGAGCGGTGGGCCACGTTCGAGCGGGCGTACACGTCGGCTGACTCGTCTTCTGACCCGGTGCGTTACGAGGTCAGTGACGCGGGCCGGATCCGGCTGCCGGATGGTGAGGTGCTGGAGCCGGACGGCTGGCGGCGCTTCGGCGACGACTTCCTGCACGCGCCGAGCGGTGCGGTGCTGTACGGCGACAGCGGCTGGATCGGGAAGGCGTCCAACGCCGAGGCGGTACTGGAGGTCTTCGGGACGGAGCCGTACACGCTCACCGCGAACGGCACCGTGCTCCAGCTCGCGCCGACCGTGCCGGGGACGAACCGGCGGCGATCCGCCTCCCGTTGACGGAGGCCACGGAGGCCACGGACAACGCGGGCGCGGCCGTCGACGAGAACGCCCTCGCCGCCGCGTGGGACGCGCAGGCGCGGGCGCGTACCGTGCTCGGCTCGGCCGCCGTCGAGGCCGCGAGGGCGGAGCGGACCAGCGACGACGCCGCGGCGGTGGCCGACGCCTGGGCCGGGGTCGAGCGGGCGCGCGAGGAGATGGAGAACGCCGAGGCGCGGCTGCGGGCCCTGGGCGTCTCCTGGACGCCCTGGTCGCGGCCCGCGTCACCGAGGAGACCGCCGGGCCCGACGAGAACACCACCTCCGGCGCGGACGCCACGTCCCCGGTGGTGCCGCGCGACGCCGACCAGCGCGCGTGGATCGCGAAGGCGCTGATCACGGAGGACGTGCCGCCCGCCCTGCCGAAGCCGCCTCCGAGCCTCGTCGTCAGCAGGGGAGATGGAGGCTGTCGGGGTCAGGCCGTCCGGCGGTCAGGAGGCCGAGATGGTGCTCCGCGGCGGCAAGGACCTGACCGCGAGCGCGCTGGAGTTGGACCAGCTGGCCCCGGTGCTGATGGCGCGGTCCGACGCCTGGACGCCCGCGTTGGACGACGCGGCGGCGAACGCGTCGCGGCGGCTGTGGGGCAGGCGCGGACGGACTTCGTGAGCGCGGCACCCGACGGTGCCATGGAGACGGACGTCGCCGGGGCCTGGGCCGCCGCCGTCTCCTTGGTGCTGCCGGTGGAGCCGCACGCGGTGCTCGCCGACTCCCGGTACGCCACGGACGAGTTCCGCGACGCGGTCCGGCAGGTCGCCGAGCACCTGCTGACGAACGGTCCGGACACGGCGGCGGCCGTGGACTCGGCGGCGGAGCTGGCCGACACCCTCCGGACGGACCTGGGCCTGCGGCAGCGCTGGAACGTCCCCGAGGAGCCCGCGCCCACGGCACCCGCCGAGTCCGCCGAGTCCGCACCCGCCGAGCCCGTCGCGGTTGCCCAGTCCGCGCACGCCTCGGAACCGGCGGCGGCCGTCCAGTCGGCGCCCGACGTGGACATGCCCGACACAGACGTGCCCGACTCGGACGACGACATGCCCGATACGGACGTGCCGGAGTCGGACGACGACATGTCCGCCACGAACCCGGTCCCGTCCGAGCCGGACGACGACATGTCCGCCACGAACCCGGCACCGTCCGAGCCGGACGTGGACATGGCCGATCCGGGCGCGGACCCGGCCAATCCGGACGTCTCGATCCTGGACACCTTCGACTGGGACGCCTGGATCGCGGACAACCCGGGGACGACTTCGACATGTCGTTCCTGGACACGCTCGATGTGGACGTGCCCGGCATGGAGCCGGTCGGTACGGGCTCCGGCGCCGCGCGGCCGGTGTACGCCGCCCCGGTGGCCGCCGTGACGGCCGAACCGATCGACGCCGTGCCGCCGTTGAACCTGGTGTCCTTCGCGCCGGGCGAGACGACCCCTCGACGGCCGGGGAGGAGGCCGCCGAGCGGCTGGCGCTCCAGGTCGCGGCGACGGGCCTGCGCAACCTGCGGGCCCGGGTGCCGCTGCCGAAGATCGACATCGCCGGGTACGGCGCCGACGGACGAGGGCCGGGGACGCCAAGGCCCGGGAGCAGGCGGCCCGGGAGACCGGCGACCAGCGCGCGCGGGCCGCGCGGGAGTTGTTCGAGCGTCGGCTCGACCACGCGCTGCGGACCCTTCAGCCGAACGTGCCGGAGGGCAGGGCGCGGCTGAGCGCCAAGGACTTCAAGATCACCGCGCGGGGTCTTGGGCGGGTGACCGGCCAGGGCGTCACCGTGGGCGACGACCAGCGGGTGAGCCGGGAGGACCTGGGTCGGCAGGCGACCATCGCGGTCACGTCGACGGGGCCCGCGGCGGCCGTGGCGACGCTGGACGCCCTGCGCCGGAAGACCAAGGGCGACAAGGACAAGGCGCTGCGCACCGGGGCGTTCGATCCGGACGCGCTGCTGCGGCGGATCGAGGGCCTGGCGCCCTCGGTGTTGGTCGATCCGGAGATGCGCAAGGACCTGTACGCGATGGTCGGGCGGGCGATCTCCGCGGGGCGGGCGACCAGCCTGGCCGCGCTGACGGCGTTCCACCTCGACGAGGCGGGCCTGCTCGCGGCGGACCGCGCCCAGCACCTCACCATGGGCGGGGCGCGGGTGCCCGGTCTGAACTGGGCCGGGCCGGGCGCCGTCGACCTGGACCTGTTCGGCTTCGAGCGCCTCAAGCCCGACCAGACGGGCGGCTTCGAGGAGGCCGAGCCGTCGAGCTTCACCCGTGGTCGTGGGACAACACCCCTATGTCGTGCTGGCCGAGGGGCGGCACGACATGGTGCGGGCACAGCTGCCCGACGGTTCGACGCGTGAGCTGGACATCGACACGTTCGTCGAGCTGGTCGCGGCCGATCTGGCGCGGCAGGGCCTGCCCAAGGACGCACCGGTCGTGCTGGGCGTCCCGTTCGCCGGGGACCGGTACCTGGAGCTGCCGCGCAAGCTCGCGCAGCGGACCGGTCGCTCCGTGTGGGTGCACAGCGGTCTGGCGCGGCGCCACCCCGATCCGGCGGCGCTGAACACCCTCGCCGTGATCCAGCGAGACGGCTTGCCGAAGGGCGCCTGGCTGGAGGTCCGGCCCGGTCTGGCGCCCGACCCCGACGACGACGCCCCCGGCTGTCACGGCGCCGTGGTGAGCCAGCCCATCGTCAGCTCGCTGACCGGCGAGCAGATCGGCCGCAGTCTGCACACGCTCGCCGAATTCGCGGGCGTACGCGAGGACACCTTCAGCCTTCTCGACCAGATGACGTGGTACGTCCACAAGAACCCCGCCACGGGCACGTTCTCCGTCCGGATGCCGCTGCCCGATCCCGGCCCGCGGAACAAGGCGTACCGCCTGGCGGGCCACGGGCTGCCGGGCCATCTGGAGATCCCGATGGAGGACGGCGAGCGGAAGCTCGTCGGCAAGCGGCAGGCGGGGAGTGGCTCAGGCGGCGCAAGAGCCTGTCGAGCCTGCCCAAGGACCACTGGCTGGATCTGAACATCTGCTGGGTCGGAGCTGCCGAGGACAGCGGCAAGCCCGTCGTCTATGACTACAACGACTCCTTCCCCACCGCGTTCGTCGCCGACCCCTCTCGGACGAGGCCGTCTCGATGGGCCAGCACCTGGCGAACGTGACGCGGCGCGTGACGCGCGTGTCCTACCGGTCCCAGGGGACGGTCAGCTTCTCGGACGGGTCCGGGCGGATGCTGGTCGGTGACGCGCAGGGCCGCCACAGCTGGTGGGAGATCTACCGCCCGGAGCCGGATGACGCCGAGCTGGACCGGCTGGCGCGCGAGGCGGTGCTGGCGCCGGGCGTCACCGAGGTGTCGCCGGAGGCGCGGGCCGCGACGATGCGCCTGGTACGGGCGTTGCGGCTGACGTTCGGGCACGACGTCGAGGACGCCGCCGACTACCTCGACCTGCTGCGCGGGGCCGCGGCGGTGGACCACATGTGGCAGTCCGACCCGGACTTCGCCTCGGCGGGGCCGTTCAGCCTGGACCTGCTGCGCCGGGTGATCGCGGCGCACCCGGAGGCCAAGTCCGGGATGGACCAGAAGGCCGCCCGCCGGGTGCTGGCGGCGGCGGCGCGGGCGCGGCAGTCCTCGTCCGGTACGCCCCTGAGCCGGTTCGTGAAGCTGCCGATGTCGGCCGCCGCGTGGCTGGCGGACACGGCGGCGGTGAACAGGACGGCCGTCGCCGCCCTGAAGCTCTCCGGTCCCCAGCGGGTGGACGAGGCCGTGCGGGCGCGGATGTTCTGGGCGCGGGTCAAGGCCGAGGAGACACTGCGCGCCTCGGGCTCGGACCTGTCCGCGCTGGTCAGGCGGGCGCTGCATCTGGACGCGGCGGCCCAGGTCGACCGGAACCGGCTCGACGACGCGATGGCGCTGTACACCCGGGGTTCGCGGTGGGCCGCGACATGGCGACCCGGACGTGGCGGCGGCGTTCGACCTGGAGGAGCGGGGCGGCCTCGGCAACGGGACCGCGACGCAGACGATGGTGGGGAGCGGGGTGGGAGGCGGCCGCGACTGGACGGACACGCCGACCTTCCTGGTGGACATGAACCAGACCGCCGCCCCGGGCGGGTCGGCCGCCGCGCCGTGGGCGGGGAAGGACGCGAAGGGGAAGATCAAGCCCGCCCCTACCTCGCTGCCGCGACGCTGGACTTGCAGGACCCCGACCACGTCTGGGTGAGCTTCGCGGGCCAGTCGCACCGGGTGCCGGTCGGTGAGTTCGCCGAGCTGCTGGCCGCCGATGTCGAGCTGCGGCGCAAGGAACTGAAGACCCCGGTCGTCCTGGCGCTCAAGGGCGTCACCGGTCTCACGGGAAGCGATTTCGCGGAGCAGATCGCCCAGCGGCTGGGGCGGCGGGTCTTCTGGAGCGGGTTCTCGGCGGAACTGTCCGGGACGGGCGCGGTGGGCCAGCCGGTGCCGACGCTGGACACCGACATGATCACCGGGCTCGTCCCGACGGTCGCGGACTGGAACGAGACCGCCCCGGTCGACCTGCCCACGGGCCAGGAGGCGCCGCGCCCGACCGCGCCGCCGCTGTCCCAGGCGCCGGGGCGGACGCCTCGGCCGAGGACGGCACGGCGGTCCCGGCGGCCCCGGCGGCCCCGGTGTCGCGGTCGGTGCCCGTCGAGATGAGCACGCAGTCGGCGGCCGACGCGGAGATGCCCGACGCGGTGGCACCCGACGCGGACGAGTCGATGATGGACATGTTCGACTTCGACGCGTTCTCCGACGGCGACGGGTTCGACTTCGACGCGCTCGACCTCGACGGGTTCAACGGCGACGGGTTCGACTTCGACGGGTTCGACTTCGACCAGCTGCTGAACACCGGGACGTCCAGCCAGGAGGCGGCCGCCGCGCTGACCCGGCCGATGGGCCCGCTGCCACGGCTGAGCCTGGTGCCGTTCGCGCCGGACGCGACGACCGTCGCGACAGCCGGCGACGAGGCCCTGGAGCGGCTGGCGTTCGACCTGGCGGCGGCCGGTCTGCGCAACCGGCGGGCGCGGTGGCGCTGCCGAAGGTCGACATCGCCGGGTACGGCGCGGACGCGCGGGCACCGGGGACGCCAAGGCGCGGGACCAGGCCGCCAAGGAGGCGGGCGAAGCGCGCGCAGGCCGCGCGCGAGGCGTTCGTACGGAAGCTGGACCAGGCGCTGAGCCTGCTCCAGCAGGAACTGCCGCAGGGCCAGGCGCGGCTGACCCGGCGGACTTCACCATCACCGCCCGGGGCCGTGCGCGCGTGCCCGGCGCCGGGGCCACGGTGGGGACGACCAGCGGGTGAGCCGGGAGGACCTGGGTCGGCAGGCGACGATCGCGGTCACGTCGACGGGGCCCGCGGCGGCGGTGGCGACGCTGGACGCGCTGCGCCGGGAGGCCAAGGGCGACAAGGACAAGGCGCTGCGCACCGGGGCGTTCGATCCGGACGCGCTGACGCGGCGGATCGAGGGCCTGGCGCCCACGGTGTTGGTCGACCCGGAGATGCGCAAGGACCTGTACGCGATGGTCGGGCGGGCGATCTCCGCCGGGCGGGCGACGAGCCTGGCCGCGCTGACGGCGTTCCACGTCGAAGAGGCGGGCCGCGTGCTCGCGCCGGACCGCGCCCGGCACATCACCGCCCTCGGGACCAGGACGCCCGGCCTGAACTGGGCCGAGCCGGAGACCCTCGACCTGTCCACCTTCCTGGTCGAGAACCTCCAGCCCGCCCAGGCGGGCGGCTTCGAGCCGGCCGGGCTCCCGGAGACGTCCCCGTGGCCGCCGTACAGCACGACGGCGCCCTACACCGTGGTGGCCGAGGGGCGGCACGACATGGTCGTGGCGCGGCTGGCGGACGGTTCGACGCGTGAGCTGGACATCGACACGTTCGTCGAGCTGGTCGCCGCCGACCTCGCGCGGCAGAACCGGCCCAGGACACCCCGATCGTGCTGGCCTTCCCGTCCTCCGGGGACAGGGACCTGGAGCTGCCGCGCAAACTCGCGCACCGGACCGGCCACACCGTCTGGGCTCACAGCGGTGAGGTGCGGCCCCACACCGACGACGCTGGGATGACCTTCCTCGGCGTGGTCCACCGGGAGGGCAGAAGCGGGGCGCCTGGGTCGCGTCCCGGCCCGGTCTGGCGCCCGACGCCGACGACGACGCCCCGGCCTGGCACCGCGAGGTGGTGAGCCAGCCCTCGTCAGTGCGCAGACCGGCAAGCAGATCGGCCGCGGCCTGCACACGTCCGCCGAGTACGGCGAGCGCGGCCGCTCACGCGAGGAGGACCACGCCCGCCTCGACCAGATGAACCTGTTCGTGCACTACAACCCGGCCACGGGCACGTTCTCCACCTACGAGGCGCTGCCCGCCCGGGGCCGGAGGACAAGGCACACCATCTGGCGGGTCACGGACTGCCGGGCCACCTGAGCCTGTCGCTGTCCGACGGCACGACGAAGCTCGCTGACAAGCACGAGGCGGGGAGTGGCTCAAGCGGCGCAAGAGCCTGTCCGAACTCCCCAAGGACTACTGGCTCGACCTGAACGTCTGCTTCGTCGGGGCGCCGCCGGACAGCGTCACGCGGAACCTCGCGGAGTTCACCGACGCCTTCCCCGGTTCGGTCGTCTTCGACCCGCTCTCGGACGAGGCCGTCTCCATGGGCCAGCACCTGGCGAACGTGACGGGGCGCGCGGTGCGCCTGTCGTACAGCACGCAGGGGACGGCCAACGTCCAGGGCGTGTACGTGCGGCTGCTCCAGACCGACCCCCAGGGCCGCCACCTGGCGTGGGAGCTGAGCCGTCCGGAGCCCGGGACGCCGTGCTGGACCGGCTGGCGCGCGCGGCCGTGCTGGCGCCCGGTGTCACCGAGGTGTCGCCCGAGGCGCGGGCCATGACGAAGCGTCTGGTACGGGCGTTGCGGAAGACGTTCGGGTACGACGTGGAGGACTCCGCCGACTACCTCGACCTGCTGCGCGGGATCGCCGCGGTGGACCACATGTGGCAGGCCGACCCGGACTTCAGCCAGGCGGGCCCCTTCTCCCTGGACCTGCTGCGCCGCGTGGTCGCGGCGCGTCCGAGGCCCAGTCCGGGGTGGACAAGGCGGCCACCCGCCGGGTGCTGGCGGCGGCAGCCCAAACGTGGCAGGCGCAGCGCGGCGCGCCCTGAGCCGGTTCGCCCCTGCCGGTGCCGCGCTCGGCGGCCAACTGGCTGACCGACACGGCGGCCGTGAACCGGACGGCCGTCGCCGCCCTGGGACTGTCGGGCCCCGAGCAGGTGGGCGAGGCCGAGCGGGCGCGGATGTTCTGGTCGCGGGTCAGGGCCGAGGAGACGCTGCGCGCCCCGGCCTGGACCTGCCCGCGCTCACCAGGCGGGTGCTGCACCTGGACCCGGCCGCCCCGGTGAACGACGCCGTCTTCGGCGACGCGGTGGCGCTGTTCACCCGCGGGTTCGCGGTGGGCCGGAACATGGCCGACCTGGACGTGTCGGCGGCGTACCACCTGGAGACCCAGGACGCGCTCGCGGGCGGCACGATGACGCTCACGCTCATGGGGAGCGAGGCGGGAAGCGGCCGCGACTGGACGGACACCCCGCCTTCTTCGCGGACCTGGAGCAGGTCGGCGCCCGGGCGGGCTCGCCCCGCGCCGTGGACCGGGAAGGACGCGGCCGGGAAGGACAAGCCCGTCCCCTACCTGGTCGCGGCGACCCTGGACGCGCTGGACTCCGACTACGTCTGGCTGAACTTCGGGGCGCGGCGCACCGGGTGCCGGTCGGCGAGTTCATCGAGCTGCTGGCCGCCGACACCGATCTGCGGCGCAACGACCTGAAGACCCCGATCGTCCTGGCGCTCAAGGGCCTCAGCGGTCCCATCGGAAGCGGGCTCGCGTCGCGGGTCGCCCAGCGGCTGGGCCGGCACGTGTTCTGGAGCGAGTTCTCGGCGGCCCTGTCCGGGCGGGCGCCCTGGGCCACCCGGTGCCCACGCTGGACACCGACCTGCTCGGCGGCATCCCGACGGTCGCGGACTGGCAGGAGACCGCCCCGGTGGATCCGTTCCCGGTCCTGGAGGGTCCGCGCCCGTTCCCGCCGCCGCTCAACACGGCGCAGGCGCTCGCGACGGCGGGCACCACCGAGGACGACGGCGAGACGTCGTCGGACGACACCGCGTCGGACACGACATCGGACGCCACGTCGGTGGAGGACCTGTCCGACGCCGAGTCGGACGCCACGTCGGTGGAGGACGTGCCGACGGAGGACACCAAGGCCCCGGCGGAGACGGCGCGGTCCTCCCCGGCGACGCCATGGAGGGCGTGGAGCTGACGTCGGCCCCGGTGTTCACCACGCCCGTGTACACCGCGCCGGTGGCGACCACCCGGCGACCGCTCCGCTCCCGGTCCTGCCGCCGTCCACCCTGGTCTCGTACGCGCGGAACAAGACGGCCCCGTCCACGCTCGGCGGGCGACCATCGAGCGGCTGGCGCGCGACGTCGCGGTCTCCGGGCTGGGCAACTGGCGGCTGGGCGGGAAGCCGCCCAGCGTCTCGTTCATGGGCTACGGCGCCGACGCGCGCCGGAGAGCCAGCAGCCGGGCTGGGCCAGGCGGCGTGCGATGGCCGCGCGCGCCCTGTTCCTGCGGCACCTGACCGCCACGCTGGACGACCTCCAGCGGGACCTGCCCGCGGGCGAACCGCGGCTGAACGCCACGGACTTCAAGGTCGGGACGCGGGCCAACGCACGCGTTCCCGCCGGTTGGACGGGCACCGGCGCGCTCGCCGGGGTGAGCCGGCCGAGCTGGGGCGGCAGGCGACGATCAGCGTCACCCGGCACCGGCCGAGGCCGCGACGCGGACGCTGAACGCCCTGAGCGGCGGCTCGCCGGACCTCGACGCGCTCGCCCGCCGCGTGCTGCACCTCGCCCCGCCGCGACCGTGGACCGCGACACCCGCGAGGAGCTGTTCGCGCTGGTGGTCCGGGCGGAGGCGGCCGGAGCGGCGACGAACCCGGACGCGCTGGCCGCGTTCCACCTGGCGCGGCTGGGCGTCACCGCCGCGGGCCGCCCGCGCCACTTCACCGTCCAGGGCCACCGCGTCCCGGGCCTCAACTGGGGCGAGTACGAGGTCACCGAGCTGGACACCGGCGACAGCGACGTCCTCGAACCGGACACGTCCGGCGGCTACGACATCCTCGACACGAACCGGACGCCCTGGTTCAAGGGGCCGACGCCGTACGTCGTGGCGGCCGAGGGCGGCACGACATGGTGGTCGTGCGGCTGCCCGACGGCTCGAAGCGCGAGCTGGGCGTCGACGAGTTCGTGGAGCTGGTCGCGGCGGACGTGGCGCGCGAGGGCTGCCGACGGGCACCCCGATCGTGCTGGCCGTCCCGTTCGCCGGGGACCAGTACCTCGACCTGCCGCGCAAGCTCGCGGACCGCACCGGCCTGACGGTGTGGGCGCACAGCGGCGAGGCCAGGCTCATCGGGGACCAGAGCGGGCCGAACACCATCGACACCGTCCAGCGCGCCCGCACGCCCGGGGCGACTGGATCGCGAGCGTCCCCGGTATGGCGCCCGACCCCGGCGAGAACGTGCCGGACTGGTACGAGCGGGTGGTGACCCGGGCGATCGTCAGCGCGCTGACCGGCAAGCAGATCGGCCGCGCCGTGCACCACGCCGCCGAGTACGCGGAGAAGTTCGAGGACCACAGCAGCCACCTGGACCAGATGGCCACGTTCGTCCACTACAACGTGGCCACGAAGACGCTCTCCAAGGAGTACGACCTGCCCGCCCGGGGCCGGAGGACGCCGCGTACCGCCTGGACATGCACGGCCTGCCCGGTTACATCCAGTTCGCGCTGCGCGACGGCAGCACCCGGCTGGCCGACGAGCGCGAGGCCGGGCCGTGGCTCAAGCGGCGCAAGAGCCTGTCGACGCTGCCCAAGGACCACTGGGTCGACCTCGTGATCTGCTGGAGCGGAGGGGCCAGGACCGCGCCGTGCCTTCCCCGGGCACGGCGGGGAACGCCTTCCCGGCCCGTTCGTCCCCGACCCGCTGCGCGACCTCTCCTGGGGCAGCACATCGCGAACGCCACGGGCCGCACCGTGCGGCTGTCCTACAGCAAGCAGGGCACGCGGGACGAGAACGGCCACTACACGCGGACGTTGTACACCGACGCCCAGGGCGCCACCGGGCGTGGGGCATCTTCCGGCCGGACCCTCGGCCGCCGAACTGGACGGGATGGCGCGGGCCGTCAGGCTCAGCCCCGACGGTGAGGTGACCGGGGAGATGCGTGAGTCGATGCTGCGCATGGTGCGCGCGCTGCGGCTGACGTTCGGGCACGACGTGGACGACGCGCCCGACTTCCTCGACCTGCTGCGCGGGGTGGCCGCGCTGGACAACATGTGGCACGGCGACCTGTCCTTCGACAAGGCGGGCCCGTTCACGCTGGACCTGCTGAACCAGGTGATCGCGGCGCACCCGCAGGGCGGGCCCGATCCGGACCAGGCCGCGGCCCGCCGGGTGCTGGCCGACGCGCTGGACGAGTGGACCGCGGACCCCGACACGTTGCTGACCGACTTCGTGGACCTCCCGGCCGTGGAGGCCGCCACCCGGTGGCTGGAGAGCGTCGACGTGGCGGACGAGGCCGTCGACGCGCTGAAGCTCGCCGGCCCCGACGCGGTGGGCGAGGCCGAGCGGTCGCGGATGTTCTGGGCGCGGGTCAAGGCCGAGGAGGCGGTGCGCGCCTCCGGCATGGGCGAAAGGCGCTCACGGAGAAGGTGCTCCACCTCAAGCAGGGCACCTGGGTGGGGCAGACGCAGCGCGACACCACAGCGCGCTGCTCACCCGGGCGTTCGCCGCGGGTCGGGACGCGGCGGACCCGGACGTGGCGGCGGCGTTCGACCTGGAGGAGCACGGCGCGTTCAGGGACACCGCCGTGGGCACCGTCCAGGGCGGGCCACCCGGAAGGGCCGCGACTTCACGGACGGGCAGAAGCCGCCGACGGTGGACCTGGCACAGGTCCGGACGCCCAACGGGCTGGTGGCCGCGCCGTGGGCGGGCAAGGACACCACGGGCGAGGACAAGCCCGTCCCGTATCTGGTGCGGGTCATGCCGGACGCCCAGAAGCGGGGCCACCTCAGGCTGGACCTGGGCGGGAGCACCTCCTCGGTGTCCGTCGGCGAGTTCCTCGAACTGCTGGCGAACGACCGCACCCTGATGCGCGAAGCTGGGCACCGGCGTCGTGTTCGCGTTCTCGGGGCCGGGCACCGTCCCGCCCGATCTGGCGGAGCGGGCCGCGCAGCGGCTGGGCCGCCCGTGTGGTGGACCGACTTCCCGACGGACCTGTCCGGGATGGGCGACTCCGGCAAGCCGGTGCTCACGCTGCACGCCACGATGCCCACCGGCCAGGGACCGGGCCAGGTGCCCGGGCGGACGCCTGGGGCGGGCGCACCCCGTCGACCTCGCCGACCGGGACGCCCGGTGACGGTCCCGGCACCGCTGCCCAGGTCCGCGGAGCCGAGGTCCGCGGAGCCCACGTCCGGGAAGAGTGGTACGTCCGGGAAGAGCCGTACGTCCGGGAAGCGCGGGACGGCCGCGAGGACCGTGACGCGGGACGCCGCGGCCGCGGCCCGCGGCGGTACGGCCCTGACGCGGACCTCGTCCGGGGAGTCGACGCCCACGAACCCGGTGTTCACCGTGCCGGTCACCGCGCCGCCGCCCGCCCGGCCGCGGTGCTGCCGCCGTCGACGGAGGCGGCGTTCGCGCCAGGCGCGCAGAGCCTGGCCCGGACCGACGAGAACGACGTGCTCGACCTCGCCATGCGGGTGGCGATCGTCGCGCTGCGCCACCAGCGGGCGGGCATCCCGATGCCGAAGGTCGCCATCAGGGATTCGGCGGACGCGCGGACCCCGTGTTCGACGTGTTCCTGCGCGGTGCGGACGAGGCGCTGACCGAACTCCAGCGGAGCCTGCCGAAGGGCGCGCCGAGGCTGGAGGCCGCCGACCTGACGATCACGACGGAGGACGGGGCCAGGGCACCGGGGACCAGGCGCTGCGGGTGACGGTCGAGACCACCCTGCCCCCGACCGCGACGGCCCTGGGCACGCTGGAGCGGCTGCGGCTCCAGGACCCGCGGCACTACGACGGCCTGCTGGACATGGACGCGTTGGTCCGCCGCGTGCTGGGCATGGCCCCGGCACCCCGTGGAGCACCTGGACCGCTTGGAGCTGCTGCAAGTGGTCAAGATGGCGATGGCCGAGGGCGGGCGACGAGCCTGGCGGCGCTCACCGCGTACCACCTCGAAGGCCAGGACGTGATCGACCCGAGCTGGGCCCCGCACTTCACCGTCCAGGGCAACCGGGTCCCGGGTCTGAACTGGTCGCGGGCGGCGGGCGCCGTCGCCGAGCTGGACACCACCAGGTCCGACGTGCGCAGGCCGGCGGACGAGGGCGGCCAGACCCTCGACGTGGCGATGGTCCCGTGGCCCCGGAGCGTGACCCCGTACGTCGTGGCGGCCGAGGGGCGGCACGACAGGGTGGCGCTGCCGCTGCCGGACGGCTCGACGCGGGTGCTGGACATCGACGAGTTCGTGGAGCTGGTCGCGGTGGACGT
Organism: Streptomyces sp. M19; assembly: GCA_038070365.1. GTDB lineage: Bacteria > Actinomycetota > Actinomycetes > Streptomycetales > Streptomycetaceae > Streptomyces. Next base: position 4,740,799 of record JAMYWE010000001.1, read on the forward strand.
GGCGCGCGCGGGCCTGCCGAAGGGCACCCCGATCGCGCTGGCCATCCCGTTCGCCGGTGACCGCTACCTCGAACTGCCGCGCAAGCTCGCGGACCGCACCGGCCTGACGGTGTGGGCGCACACCGGACGGGTGGAGCTGAACCTGGACGGCGGGGCGCACACCCTCGACGTGATCCAGCCGAAGGAGCGGCGCGCGGCGACTGGGTTTCGAGCGAGCCCGGCATGGCGCCCGACGTCGACGAGGACGACCCGGAGTGGTACGGCCGCGTGGTGACCCGCGCGATCGTCAGCGCGCTGACCGGCGAGCAGATCGGCCGCGCCGTGCACTTCGCCACCGAGCTGGCGGCGGGCATCGAGGAGCACAGCAGCCACCTCGACCAGATGAGGACGTTCGTCTACACCAACCCGCCACGGGCGCCAACTCCGCCCGTACCCGCTGCCGACGCCGGGCCCGAACTTCCCGGAGAGCAAGGCGTACCGGGTGGACATGCACGGCACCCCGGCTACTTCCAGATGTCGATGGACGACGGCACGGCGGCCCTCAGGGACGGGCCCGTGGGGCGCGGTGGCTCAAGCGGCGCAAGAGCCTGGCCCGCCTGCCCAAGGACTACTGGGTCGACCTGGTCGTCTGCCTCAGCGGGTCCCCGAAGGACCAGACCAGGCCGAACCGGCGTCTGGACGTGCCGGTCTTCACCGGGTCCTTCGTCGCCGACCCGCTCTCGGACGCGGCCCTCTCCCAGGGCAGCACGCCGCGAACGAGACCCGGCGCATGGTGCGCGCCTCCTACCCCGTGCAGGGGACGACCATCACGGGCGGCAGGTACCGGCGGCTGCTGCGCACCGACCCGCAGGGGCGGCGCTGGCCGTGGTGTTCTTCCGCCCGGAGCCGCTGCCCGAGGAACTCGACCGGCTGGCGGAGACGATCGGCTGGCACAGCGGCCAGGGCGAGGCGTCGGAGGCGGTACGGACCCGGACGCTGCGCCTGGTACGGGCGTTGAAGCTGACGTTCGGCCACGACGTGGAGGACGCCGCGGACTTCGACCTGATGCTGCGGGAGCCGCCGCGCTGGACGAGATGTGGCAGGCCGACCCGCGGTTCAGGACCTGGGCCCGTTCACGCTGGACGCGTTCCGGCGGGCGGTCGAGGCCCGGCCGGAGGCCGCGTCGGTCGTGAGCAAGGCGACGTACCGGATGGTGCTGACCTCGGCCCGGTGGGTCCCCGGGCACCACGCTCGCCGAGTTCGTCACCCTGCCCTCGGTGGACGAGGCCCTCGGCCGACTGGGCACGGTGGACCTGACGGCGGAGGCCGTCCGCGTCCTGGAGCTGTCTGGCCCCGACAAGGTGGGCGAGGCCGAGCGGTCGTGGATGTTCTGGGCGAGCGTGAAGGCGGGCGAATGGCTGGACCGGCCCGGCACGAACCCGGACGCGCTCACCGCGAGGCTGCTGCACCTCCGGCCGTGGGACGCGGTCGGCGACGCCGAGCACGAGCAGGCGCGGTCGCTGGTCACCGCCGCGTTCGCGCGGGGCCGCGAGCTGCCGGACACGGACGCCGCGGCGGCCTACCACCTGGAGACGCTCGGGGCGTACGCGGACACGACGTCCGTGAAGACGTCCGTGAAGACGGTGAGCGGCACGGAGGAGCTGCCCGGCCGCGACTACACCGGCACGCCCGGCACGGCGAAGCTGGACCTGTCGAAGATCAGCACGCCGGGCGGGCTTGAGGACGCGCCGTGGGCGGGCAAGGACCAGGACGGCGACGACCAGCCGATTCCGTACATGGTGCGGGTGGAGGTGGACCCGCGGGACTCCAAGCGCCTGCTGGTGACCTTCGGCGGAGCGACCCGCCGGGTGCCCGCCGGTGAGTTCGCCGAACTGCTGGCGAACGACCCCGGTTGCTCGAAGAGCGGCTGCGGACCCGCTGCTGCTGGTCGGCCGACTGACCTCGGACCTGTCCCAGCGGCTCGCCCAGCGGCTCGGCCGCACTGTGTGGTGGACCGACCTGCCGGTGGACATCTCGGGGACCGACGACGCGGGGAACCCGGTGCTCACGCTGCACGCCTCGTCCGACGTCCCGACGAAGCCGACGGCGGCGGCCTGGGAGACGGCCGACCCGCCGGCCCCGCCACGCCGGGAGGCCCGGCTCCGGCGCCGCCCGCGCTCACCCGGTCCGGGGCCAGGGCGCGACCAGCGCCGCCGAGCGGGGAAGGCGCCCCGGAGGTCTCCACGGCGGACCTGTCCGAGCCCGGGACGCCGGTCTTCGACTCGGACTCGGACGCGGGTTCCGGCTCGGACCTCGACTCCGTCTTCGACTCCGAGACCGAGGCCGAGTCCGCGTCGGACCTCGACTCGGCCCTCGACTCCGACTCGGATTCCGAGACCGAGACCCAGACCCAGACCCAGACCCAGGCCAAGGTCGGGGCCGAGCCGAAGGCCGGGGCCAGCGCGCCCGCGTCGCGCGGCGGCCGGATCCTGACGCGGATCCTGGCCGCGCAGCCGACCTCCGGCCCCGCGGCGACGGCGCCCGCGAGCCCGGTGCACACCGCTCCGGTCACCGCCCGCCGTCCGCCGCGGCCACGGTGCTGCCGCCGTCGACGGACGTGGTGTTCGCGCCCGGCGCGACGAGCCCGGACCAGACCGGCGAGAACGACGTGCTGTCCCTCGCCATGCGGGTCGCGGTGGTCGCGCTGCGCCACCGGCAGGCGGAGGTGCCGCTGCCGAAGGTCGCCATCCGGGGCCACGGCGGGCGCGCGGACACCGTGCGCGACGCGTTCCGGGCGGCCTGGACGGGGCGCTGCTGATACTCCAGCAGGGCCTGCCGACGGGCGAACCGCGGCTGACGGCGGCTGACCTGGCGGTCACGACCCACGACGGGGCCAGGGCACCGGGGACCAGGCGCTGCGGGTGACGGTCGAGACCACCATCCCGCCGGTCGCCATGGCTCTGGGCAGGCTGGATAAGCTCCGCTCCCAGGACCCGCGGTACGCGGCGGGCTGATGGACACGGACGCCCTGGTCCGCCACGTGCTCGGCATGGAGCCGGACGCGTCGGTCGACCTGAGGGAACGCGTGGAGACGCTGAGCCTGGTCGGCCGGGCGATGGACGCCGGGCGGGCGACCAGCCTGGGGGCGCTGACCGCGTTCCACCTCGAAGAGCAGGGCGTGACCGCCGCGGACCGGGTCCGGCACTTCACCGCCCAGGGCAGCCGGGTCCCGGGTCTGCACTGGGCGCGGGCGGTGGGTCTCGCACCCGAGCTGAACACGGCCAAGAGCAGCGTGCGCAGGCCGGTGGACGAGGGCGGCAAGCTCCTCGCCCCGGCGGACATCCCTGGTCCAGGGGCCGCGGCCGTATGTCGTGGCGGCCGAGGGGCGGCACGACATGGTGGAGGTGCTGCTGCCCGACGGCTCCACGCGGCAGCTGGACGTCGACGCGTTCGTGGAGCTGGTGGCGGCGGACGTGGCGCGCGAGGGGCTGCCGAAGGGCACTCCGATCGTGCTGGCCGTCCCGTTCGCCGGGGACCGCTACCTCGACCTGCCGCGCAAGCTCGCGGACCGCACCGGCCTGACCGTCTGGGCGCACAGCGGTCAGGTGGAGCTGAACATGGACGGCGGCACGGTCACCCTCGACGTGATCCACCCGGAGGAGGGCGCGAAGGGCGACTGGATCGCCAGCGAGCCGGGCATGGCGCCCGAGCCCGACAAGGACGACCCGGACTGGTACGGCCGGGTGGTGACCCGCGCGATCATCAGCGCGCTGACCGGCAGGCAGATCGGCCGCAGCGCCCTCGAACCCGGCGAACTGGCCTACGGCATGGAGGAGTTGCTCAGCCACGCCGACCAGATGACGACGTTCGTCCACCAGAACCTCGTCACCGGCACGCCCTCGGATCCGCTTGCGCTGCCGACGCCGGGTGAGCGGTTCCCGGAGGCCCACGCGTACCGGGTGTTCATCCACGGCGTCCCCGGCTACTTCCAGATGCCGATGGACGACGACATGACGGGTACGTCGGCGGGACCAGGGCCGGGCGGTGGCTCAAGCGGCGCAAGAGCCTGGCCAGCCTGCCCAAGGACCACTGGGTCGACCTGATCGTGTGCCTCAGCGGGACCGCGGAGGACCAGGCGCTGCCGGAACCGGACCTGAACGCGCCGTACTTCACCGGGTCGTTCGTCGCCGACCCGCTCTCGGACGCCGCGCAGGCCCAGGGCCAGCACGTGGCGAACGAGACCCGGCGCAGGGTGCGCGCCTCCTACCCGTGCAGGGGTGCAGAAGGCGGAGGACGGCACGTACCGGCGGATGCTGGCGACCGACCCGCAGGGCGGCGCTGGCATTGGTGTTCTACCGCCCCGAGCCGCTGCCCGAGGAACTCGACCGGCTGGCGGAGACGGTCGGCTGGCACAACGGCCAGGGCGAGGCGTCGGAGGCGGTACGGACCCGGACGCTGCGCCTGGTACGGGCGTTGAAGCTGACGTTCGGCCACGACGTGGAGGACGACAAGGACTTCGCGGACCTGATGCGCGGGCCGCCGCGCTGGACGACATGTGGCGCGCCGACTCGCGGTTCGACGACGTGGGCCCGTTCACGCTGGACGCGCTGCGGCGGATGGTCGCGGCGCGGCCGGAGGCGGCGGCCGGGGTGGACAGGGCGGCGTACGTCGCGGTCTTCACCGCGGCCCGGACGAGCGCCTCCGGCACCCGGCTCGGCGACTTCGTCACCCTGCCCCGGTGGACGGGGCCGTCGGCTGGCTGGGCACGGTGGACCTGACGGCGGAGGCCGTCCGCGTCCTGGAGCTGTCCGGTCCCGAGGAGGTGGGCGCGGCCGAGCTGTCGCGGATGTTCTGGGCGCGGGTGAAGGCGGACGAGTGGGTGGCCCGCTCCGGCAAGGACCTGGACGCGCTCACCGTGGAACTGCTGCACCTCCCGTCGTCGGCCGCGGTCACCGCGGCCCGGCACGAGGAGACGCGGTCGCTGCTCACCGCCGCCCTCGCGCGGGCCGCCACCTGCCGGACACGGACGCCGCGGCGGCCTACCACCTGGAGACGCTCGGGGCCTACGCGGACTCGACGTCCGTGGAGACCGTGAGCGGCACGGAGGAGCTGGACGGGCGCGACTACACCGACGGGCCCGGGACGGCGAAGGTCGACCTGTCGAAGATCCGTACGCCGGGCGGGCTTGAGGACGCGCCGTGGGCGGGCCAGGACGAGGACGGCGACGACAAGCCGATCCCCTTCCTGGTGCGCGCGACGCTGGACCCGCTGGACGCGGGCCGCTTCCTGCTGGCCTTCGGGGGACGACCCACCGGGTGCCGGTCGGCCAGTTCGTCGAACTGCTGGCGAACGACCCCGAACTGCGGGCCATGGGGCGGGAGACCCGCTGCTGCTGGCCGTCCCGGAGCTGGGGCGGCTCAGCGCCGATCTCGCGGACCGTATCGCCCGTCGGCTCGGCCGCGAGGTCTCGTACACCGACCTGCCGGTGGACACGTCGGGCACCGACGACGCGGGAACCCGGTGCTCACGCTGAGCGCCTCGTCCGACGTCGCGACGGTGCCGGGGCCGACGCGTGGCAGGAGACCGGTCCGGTCGACCCCGACGCGGTGGAGGACGCCCGCTCCCGTCGCCCCAGGCGCTCACCCTCTCCGGCGGCCGGGGCGCGGGCCGGGTCATCGACGACGGAACGGACGTCCCGGCGACCGCCACGGCGGACCTGTCCGGGCCCGACGCCGCCACCGACTCGGACGCCGACTCGGACCTCGGCTCCGGTTCCGACCTCGGCTCCGTCTTCGACTCCGAGACCGAGCCCGCGTCCGACTCCGAGTCGGACCCCGACCCCGACCCCGACTCCGATTCCGAGGGAAGGTCACCCCGCGCGGCGGACGGGTTCTGCCGCGGTCCTCGTCCGGGCAGCCGACGCCCGGTCTGACGGCGACGGCGCCCGCGAGCCCGGTGTTCACCGCTCCGGTCACCGCCTCGCCGTCCGCCGCGGCCTCGGTGCTGCCGCCGTCCACGGAGGTGCTGTTCGCGCCGGGCGCGACGGACCTGGCCGAGGACGACGAGGACGCCGTGCTGGTTCTGGCGACCCAGGTGGCGATCGTCGCGCTGCGCCACCGGCGGGCGGGCGTGGCGCTGCCGGAGGCCGCCATCAGGGGCCACGGCGCGCGTACCGACACCGTGCGCGAGGTGTTCCGGCGCGGTCTGGACGAGGCGCTGGTGGAACTCCAGCGGGACCTGCCGACCGGCGAACCGAGGCTGGTGGCCGACGACCTGACGGTCACGCCGCACGACGAGGGCCAGGCCACCGGCGAGCAGGCGCTGCGGGTGGCGGTCGAGACCACCGTGCCCCCGATCGCGGTCGCCCTGTGGGGCTGGAGCGGCTGCGGCTCCAGGACCCGTGGCACCGCGACGGCCTGCTGGACATGGACGCGCTGGTCCGCCGCGTGCTGGGCACCGCGCCGGACGCGCCGGTGGACCCGATGGACCGCGTGGACCTGATGAGCCTGGTCGGCCGGGCGATGGACGCCGGGCGGGCGACGAGCCTGGCGGCGCTGACCGCGTTCCACCTCGAAGAGCAGGGCGTGACCGCCGCGGACCGGGTCCGGCACTTCACCGCCCAGGGCAGCCGGGTCCCGGGTCTGCACTGGGCGCGGGCGGTGGGCCTCACCCCGAGGTGAACTCCGCCAAGAGCAGCGTGCGCAGGCCGGTGGACGAGGGCGGCAAGCTCCTCGCCCCGGCGGACATCCCCTGGGCCAGGGGCCGCGGCCGTATGTCGTGGCGGCTGAGGGCGGCACGACATGGTGGCCGTCCGGCTGCCCGACGGCTCGAAGCGGGAGCTGGACGTCGACGCGTTCGTGGAGCTGGTGGCGGCGGACGTGGCGCGTGAGGGGCTGCCGAAGGGCACTCCGATCGTGCTGGCCGTCCCGTTCGCCGGTGACCGCACTCTCGATCTGCCGCGCAAGCTCGCGGACCGCACCGGCCTGACGGTGTGGGCGCACAGCGGCCGGGTGGAGCTGAACCTGGACGGCGGCACGGTCACCCTCGACGTGATCCACCCGGAGGAGGGCGCGAAGGGCGACTGGATCGCCAGCGAGCCGGGCATGGCGCCCGAGCCCGACGAGGACGACCCGGACTGGTACGGCCGGGTGGTGACCCGCGCGATCATCAGCGCGCTGACCGGCAAGCAGATCGGCCGCTCCGCGCACAAACTCGCCGAGCTGGGGAGCTGGAGGACCACAGCAGCCATCTCGACCAGATGGACACGTTCGTCCACCGCAACACCGCCACGGGGACCGCCACCCTGCCGCTGCCGCTGCCGACGCCGGGCCCGAACTACCCGGAGAGCAAGGCGTACCGGCTGGACATGCACGGCATCCCCGGCTTCTTCCTGCTGCCGTTGGACGACGGCCAGACGGCGGCCGCCACCGGGCCCGCGACGGCGGGATGGCTCAAGCGGCGCAAGAGCCTGTCGAGCCTGCCCAGGACCACTGGCTCGACCTGGTCGTCTGCCTCGTCGGCTCCCCGGCGGACCAGGCCCTGCCGAACCAGGGCACGGACGCGCCGTACTTCGCCGGGTCGTTCGTCGCCGATCCGCTCTCGGACGCCGCGCAGGCCCGGGGCAGCACGTGGCGACCGGCACCCGGCGCATGGTGCGCGCCTCCTACCCGTGCAGGCGACGTCGGCGGAGGACGGCACGTACCGGCGGATGCTGCACAGCGACCCGCAGGGCGGCGCTGGGAGTGGGTGTTCTTCCGCCCCGAGCCGCTGCCCGAGGAACTCGACCGGATGGCGGAGACGGTCGGCTGGCACAGCGGCCAGGGCGAGGCGCCGGAGGCGGTACGGACCCGGATGCTGCGCCTGGTACGGGCGTTGAAGCTGACGTTCGGCCGCGACGTGGAGGACGCGCCGGACTTCGCCCTCCTGCGGCGGGGCCGCCGCGCTGGACGACATGTGGCAGGGCGACGCGGATCTCGCCGCCGCGGGTCCGTTCACGCTGGACCTGCTGCGGCGGGTGATCGCGGCGCACCCGGAGTCCGCGTCCGGAGTGAACCAGGCCGCCGCCCGCCGGGTGCTGGCCGCGGCGGTGGAGTTCCGGCGGAAGTCCCCACCGGCTCGCCGCTGGACTTCGTGACACTGCCCGCGGTGAAGGCCGCCGCCGAGTGGCTGGACGACGACGAGGCGGAGGACGAGGCCGTCGAGGCGCTGAAGCTCTCCGGCCCCGGCAAGGTGGGCCGGGCCGAGCTGTCGCGGATCTTCTGGGCGCGGGTCAGGGCCGAGGAGACGCTGAGCGGGCTGGGCACGGAAGCCGACGTGGACGCGCTCGCGGCGAAGGCGTTCCACCTGGCTCCGGGCACCAAGCCCGGCGGGCGCCGTGACGACCTGCTGTCGCTGCTCACCCGGGCGTTCGCGACGGGCCGGAACGCGTCCGACCAGGACGTGTTGGCGGCGTACGACCTGGAGGAGTTCAACGCGTACAAGGACACCGCCGTACGCACGGTCCGGGCCAGGACACGTGGGACGGCCGCGACTTCACGGACGCGTCGAAGCCGACGGCGGTGGACCTGTCCCAGATCCGCACGCCCAACGGGCTGGTGGACGCGCCGTGGCGGCAGCGCAAGGGAAGGACGCGCGGATCCCTACCTGGTGCGGGTCACGCGGGACGACCAGAACCCGGCGCGGATCAAGCTGGTCTTCGACGGCGACACCTACCGGGTGCCGGTCGGCGAGTTCGTCGAACTGCTCGCCCACGACCCCACGCTGCTGGGCAAGGACGAGAAGACCTCCGTCGTCCTGACGTTCTCCGGCCTGGACAACGTCGACTCCACCGACCTGGCGAAGCGTCTCGCCCAGCGGCTCGGCCGTCACGTGTGGTGGACGAACGCCCGGACGGACCTGGCCGGGATCGGCGACTCCGGGAGCCGGTCCTCACCCTGCACCCGTCGGTGGCCACCGGGGTGCCGGGGCCGACGCCTGGCAGGAGACCACCCCGGTCAACCCGCCCCTCCGAGGACGCGGCGCGTCCGGCCCCGCCCGAGCTGAGCAGGTCCGGCGGCTCCCGCCCGGCCACCACCGTCGACGGGACGCCCCGCAGGCCGCCCGCGTGCGCTGACGGACCTGGTGGAGCAGCCGGTCACCGCGCTGCGGCCGTGGACGCGCCTGGCGTTCGGCCCCGGGTCGAGCACCCTGGCCGACGGCGCGAGCGCGGAGGTCGAGGCGCTGGCCGACCGGGTGGCCGCGGCGGGCGTGCGCAGCGCGCGGCTGGGGCTGCCGTGGCCGCGGGTCGACATCACCGGGTACAGCGCGGGGACGGTCGACGGCGCCCGCGCGGACGCCGTGTACGAGGCGTTCGTCCGCCGCCTGGACGAGGCCCTGGCCCGGCTCCAGACGAACCTGCCGGAGGGCCGGAAGCCGCTGCGGGCCTCGGACTTCAGGATCACCGTGCGGGGCGGGGCCGGAACGTCGACCCGCCGAGCCGACCGCCGGGACGACGGAGCCGGAGCCGCCGCGGCACGCCACGGTCCGGGTCTCCCTGCCCTGGTACGCGTCGGCGACGGAGAACCTGGCGGGCCTCAGCGCGCGGGACGAGCGGTTCCGGGACGGCCCCTGGACGTGGACGCGCTGGCCCGCCACGTGCTGGGCCTGGGCCCGGACGCCGTGGTGGACCAGGACGCGCGCCGCGACCTGTTCCGGCTGGTCGACCGGGCGACGGCCGCGGGCGGGCGACGAGCGTGGCGGCACTGGGCGCGTTCCACCTCCAGGAGCTGGGCGTGACCGCCCGGACCGGGCCCGCCACTTCACCGTCCAGGGCCGCCGGGCCCCGGGTCTGAACTGGGCGCGGGAGCCGGTGAACGAGCTGGACACCTCCGTCACCAGCGTCCTGCGGATGGACGGGGACGGCTCCGTCGAGGTCACCGACGAGCGGGACGCGCCGTGGCACCCGGGCGCGCGGCCGTATGTCGTGGCGGCCGCCGGGCGGCACGACATGGTGGTGCTGCGGCTGCCGGACGGCTCGACGCGGGAGCTGGGCATCCCGAGTTCGTGGAGCTGGTCGCGGCGGACGTGGCGCGCGAGGGGCTGCCGAAGGGCACCCGATCGTGCTGGCCATTCCGTTCGCAGGCGACCTCGAACGCGTGCTGCCGCAGAAGCTCGCGGACCGCACCGGCCTGACGGTCTGGGCGCACAGCGGCCAGGCCACGCTCAGCTCCGACGACGCCGGGACGAGCACCGTCGACGTGCTGCACGCGCCCGGGACGGCGCGGGGCGAGTGGACCCCGTCGAGCCCGCCCCGGTGTCCGACGAGGGCGGTCCGGAGCGGCACGCCGAGGTGCTGACTCGGGCCCCAGGTCCGGCACGTCGGAGCGGGCGGCGGTGCTGCCGGACGACGCGGAGTGGATGGCCGACCAGAACGCCAATGCTGCCGTCGCCGACGCCGCCACCGATTCCGAGTACTCGGACCCGGAGGACCCGGAGGACTCGGAGGACCCGGAGGACTCGGAGTATTCCGACTCCGACGACTCCGACGACGACTCCGATTCCGAGGACTCCGCCCCCGCCCCCGGTTCTCCCCGAACTCGCTGATCACCGACGAGAACGGCGTGGCGACCGGACGCGACCTGACGGGCGAGGGCATCCGGCGCGTGACCGTCTCCCGGATGCGGCTGTACGAGTCCGGGCCGGGAAGCCGTCGCGGGTCTCCGAGTCCGACGCGCCGTGGGGCGCCTCCGCGTACGTGGTGGCGGCCGTGGGCGGCTACGAGACCGTGCTGACGGCGGAGGGCAGGAGCTGACCCGGAGGCGTTCGCCGACCTGCTCGCGGCCGACCCGATCCTGCGGAATCTGCCGCCGCACGCCCGATCGTGCTGGCCATCCCGTACGCGGGCGCCCAGCACGGACAGGTGGCGCAGGCCGTCGCGAACCGGCTGGGCCGCACGGTGTGGGCGCCCAGCGGCGACGGCTCGCTGCGCTCCGACGACCGGGGTCCGCGCACGTCCCGTCGCTGACCGACAGTGACCCCGACGCCGGGTACGGGGACTGGGTGCCGTTCGCGCCGATGACGAAGGACCAGGGGCCGTTCCCGGACCGGGAGTGGACGACGGTGGACGGCATCACGTTCCGCGACAGCGACGTGTGGACCCGGCCGCTGGTGACCGCCAACCACGAGTTCTACGGCCGCGAGTCGATGCGCGACAGCGACGGCGGACGGGTCCGGGAACGGCGGATGCGGCTCTACCGCGACATGCGGCGGCTCGCTCACGCGGTGCGTCTCGGCGGCACCCACTACGAGGTCGGCTCGGAGGAGATCCTCCGGACGCCGCGGCCTACACGTTCCACGCCCACGGTGTTCCCGGCGGGCTGCTGCTGGTCCACCAGGACGGCCGGACGCTGCGGCTGAGCGCGGAGGACGCCGGGCGCTACGTCGGCGGGCTGCCCGAGGTGGTCAACCGGGCCGCCGGGACCCGGCTGCACCTCACGAGCTGCTACGGCGCCTCGCCCGGCGACCCGCTGCGCAAGCAGACCTCGCTCCGTCCGCCGCCGTTCGTCGACGACCCGCTGGAAGAGGTCTCGTACGCGCAGCACGCCGCCAACCACAGCAAGTTGGAGACCACGGCCTCCGAGATGATCGCCGGGTACGGCGACACCGAACGGATGCTGGCGGCCACGGCCGACGGCCGGATGGGACGTATCCAGACCTTCCTCCCCGAGCCGCTGGACGAGCTGGACACGGTGGCCGCGGACATGGGCCTGCGCCCGCTGCCGTACCCGTCCGGCCACCCCGCCTGGGACGACCAGGGCGGCGCGCTGCGGCTGGTCCGGGCGCTGCGGCTGGTCTTCGGCAACGAGGTCGAGGCCGACATCGGGGTGCCGGGCGGCCGGTACGAGCGGCTGCGGCGCGGCATCGTCGCGCTGGAGAACCTGCGGGCCAACGACCGCGCGCTGAGCGGGTACACGCCGTTCCGGATGGACCTGTGGGAGTTCCTCGCGCAGCGGTCCGACCGGCTCGTCCGGAACCGGCCGACTACGAGGCCGTCCTCGACCGCGCCCTGGCCGCGCCGCCGGACGCCGCGCTCACCGACGTGCTGGGCGACCCGCCGCTGCGCGAGGCGCTCGACCGGCTCCGCACGGGCGGCGACGCCGCGGTGCTGTCGGTGCTGCGGATGCCCTCCGGTCCCGTACGGCCGCACGAGTACGCCAACGCCCTGTGGGGAGGTCCGCGCCGCCAGGCTGCTGGACTCCATGGCACCGGCGGACCGGGAACGACTGGCCGCGCGGCGTCCACCTGCCCGCCGACGCGGTGTGGGACGCGTCGACGGAGACCCGGCTGCGGGAGCTGACGGCGCGGGCCGCCGCCGCGCTGCGGGACATCAACGACCCGCTCGCGCTGCGCGTCTTCCACCTGGAGACGCTCGGAGCGTTCGCGGACGAGAGCCGGATCCTGGACGCCGACGGTGCCTTCCAGGGCCGCAACTACGGTTCCACGCCGACCCCGGGCGGGTGGAGCCGTACCGCCTGCACGCGGTGAAGTCGGGTCCCGGCGGGAACACCACCTCGCTGGAGTTCGCGCCCTGGGCCGGGACGGCAAGCCGCCGTACTTCTACGCCGCCGACCGGGACGCCTCCGGCGCGGTGGTGCTGCGGCTGCCCGGCGGCACCGTGCGGGTCCCGGCCGAGGAGGTCTTCGCGCTGCTGCACGCCGATCCGGTGCTGCTGCTGGCAGACACCGACCGGCCGGTCGTGCCGCTGGTGTCCGGGCTCGGCGCCGACGAGTGGCACGAGAAGCAGCAGGAGTACTCCTCGCCAACGACCGGTCGGCGCTGAGCTACCGCGGCGCGTTCATGCTGTCCGAGGGCGGTCCGTCCGAGCCGAGCTGGATCACCCTCCTCCCGTGCCGGAAGCCACGCGGGAACCCGCACCGGACAACGCGCGGGAACAACCCGCACCGGACAACGCGCCGGAACCCGAGTCGGACAACGCGCCGGAAACCACGGACACGTCGGCACCGGCACCGGCCCAGGCCCGGCACCGAGCCCGTGGCACCGGACCCGCCCCAGCCGCCGATCCGCCCGTCGCGACCGACGAGGAGGCCCCGGAGCTGGCCGCGGACACGGGCGACACGGCCCGCGGGCGCAGGCGCCGCCGACCGCGCCGTACTCGGTGGACGGCGCGTTCGACAGGACCTTCGCGAGCACGCTGGAGGAGATGCCCGTGGCCGTCGCCACCGACCGGCACACGGTGTGGGGCCAGGGCCAGGACGACCCGGATTTCCACGCGTTCGTGGCCGAGATCCCGTCGCTCGGGCTGCGCGGCGAGTACAACCCGGACGGCCCGTCAGCCGGTCGCGTCAGCGACGACAGGGGCGGCTGTACTCCGAAGGGCCCTCCTGGGACTGGTACTTGCCCGGCCGCGGCCTCGTCGCCTCCTCCCGGCTGCGGACCGTGCCTCTCCCGCCGGAGCAGGACGAGGACGAGTCGCCCGTCCCCGTCGAATGGCCCGCCACGGGGCCGGTGAGCGCGACCCCGCCCGTCGACCCCGCGAGCGTCGCCGCCCGCCCCGAGGCGCTGGCCTGGGACGCGCTGCCCGACGCGATGTGGCGCGACCACGACGCCCCGCTGTACCTCAACAGCCCCGTGGGGCCGAGGAGGTCTTCCGCGCCGGGGTGCTGCCCTACGGCGAGGACATGGTCCACCTGATCGACCACGTCTACGGCGGCAGCACCGGTGCCCCGCACACCGTCTACCGGAGCGCCACCGCGAACCCGAACTACGTGCGCGACGCCGCCTACGCCAACGGCCCCAGCGCCCCGCCCTGTACCACCGCTACCGCTGGCGGTACGACATCCAGGCGCCCGGCGGCATGGACGTCAACGCCACCCTCGGCCTCGCCTCGCCCTTCCCCGACCAGCAGGAGGTGCTCTTCCCCGGCGGCGTACACCCCGCTACATCCGGGGCGTGCAGCCGCTGGAATACGGCGTGCCGGTGGGGCGTACGTGCCCAACCCGTACTTCGCGCCGGAGACGCCGCCGGACACGGCCGGGGAGGGCGAGGGCTCCACCGGTCCCGCCCAGACCACCGCCGTCTCCGCGTTCGAGTCGTTCCCGGCCTTCGAACTGTCCCTGGAGCCGGAGCCGGAGCCCGAGCCGAGCCGGAGCCCGAGTCGGATGCGGACTCGTATGACGACACGCCGTTGTTGTCGCGGGGTCTGGACGACGAGCCGAGGCCGTTGTTGTCGCGCGATCCGGACTCGGAGTCGGAGTCGGATGCGGAGTCGGAGTCGGATGCGGACTCGTATGACGACACGCCGTTGTTGTCGCGGGATCTGGACGACGAGCCGACGCCGCGACCGTCCCGGGCCGGGAGCCGTCGCCGGACCGCGAGGCCACCCCGACACCAGAGGTTTCCCGGCAGCCCACCGAACCCGAGGAGTCCCCGGGGCGGAGGAGACCGAGCCGTCCGAGACGGTCGCGCCACCCTGGGTCCAGGCACGCGTCCGCTACGCGCAGGAGGCCCTCTCGTACGAGGACCGGCTGGCCGCCTACCTGGCTGACAACGAACGGATCAACGCCGAGGTCGGAAAGGTCGTGCGGGTGCTCTGGCTGGCCGCCCTGCACAGCCAGATGGACTACCGGCTGTTCGGCAGTGACTACGGGCGGACGGCGGTGCCGTCGGCAGGTCGTTCGAGGCCCTCGCGAGGGTGGTGGAGGCGGGCAATCTGCGCGAGCGGGTGACCTTCCTCTTCAACGGTGTGGCCAGGAATCTCGTCCCCACCTCTTGGGAGGCGTCGAGCCGCCGCACCCGGTGATCCAACTGGAGCGCCGCGACCGGCACGACAGCGAACGGCTCCTGCGCTACGAGCGGGAGCGCGCCGAACTCATCGCCGCGGAGCTGGACCCCGAGGACGAGGCGCAGGAAATGGAGGAGCTGGAGGCGATGCTGCGGACGTCGCTGCGGCCCGAGGACGTCCGGCCGTTGTTGAGCAGGGCCGAACGGGCGCTCGCGGTCCGGGACGGGGCCCTTCTCTGGTCGCCCGCCGGGCTGCTGCACACGCTGCCGATGTCCGCCGACTTCCAGGCGCGTTCCGAGGATTCCGGCGGGCTGGTGCTCACCGGCACCTCGGGCAGCGCCTACCGCATCATGGTGCACATCGCCCGGCTGCCGCGGCTCGCCGGTGTCCCCGTGGACCTCGGCCTGGTCAGGTCCGCGCTGTTGAGCGTGCTGGTGGGCGTGGGCCACCACAGCTTCCACGAGGTGATGGTCGGAGCCCAGCACGCCCTGAACGAGATCGAGCACGATCCGGCCCTGGACTACGTGGACAACTGGGGCCGGTACTGGAACATCTATCCGCTGACGGAGGAAGAGCTGCGAACCCACGTCGCCCGCGACGGGCTCTTCCCGACGAGCACGTCCTGGCGCTGCTGGCCGAGTTGCAGAGGGAAGCCGCGGCCACGGAGGCGGCGGCACAGGAAGCCGCCGAAGAAGAAGTGGGGAGCGATGACAGCGAGCACCGGTGATGGGACGTCCCCGCCGCGCGGGCCCCGAGGACGGTACGGCGCGGCGAGCCGGACTTCCCGGTGCCGCCGAGGACATCGCCAGGGCGGGCGGGGCCGCCCGACCACTGGCTGTCGGTGACCGACCGGCACTGGATCGGCGACACCGACGACGAGCCCCCGCCCGTGTGGGCCGTGCTCGGCCGCTGGCGCAGCGACGCGCACGGCGAGATCGTCGAGTGGGAGGAGAACCCCGACTACCGGCCGTCGCCCGCGGCGCTGGGGTGGGCCCGCCGGTGAGCGACGCGGACGCCGCGGCGCAGTTGGCCGCCACCGGCTACGGGCCGCCGGAGGCAGTCGCCGATGCCCTCTTGGACGCCGGTGAGGTGGCCGTGTGCGTCGGGGAGGACGGGCGGCCCGTGCTGACCGAGACGCCCGAGGGGACCCGCGCGGTGTCCGTCTTCACGGCATCGCCACGGCTGGATGCGGACCGTTTGCCTCCCCATGTGATGATGCCCGTACCAGAATTGCTCGATCAGGTGCCGCGCGAGCGGGATCTGGTCTTCCTCAGTTCCTCGGCCCCGGTGGCGTTGCTCGTCCCGGTGGACGGGCTGCGGGCGAGCGGGGACGGAGCCGCGCGGGGCACTTCGTCCCACGGATGACGAACACACCCAACACAGCGAGCAGCGAGTCGGCCGACTCAGTGAGACGCAGTAAGTGAGGGCAAGATGAGTGAGTCCAGCGGTGAGGCACCCGCCACCTCGGCCGCCCCGGCGGCGGCCGCGGACGCGGTCGCGGACACGGAGGCGACCGCGCTGGATCCCGCGCCGCCCGAGGAGTTCGTCCAGGCCGCCAAGCTGGCGCCGGACCACTGGCTCTACCTGACCGACCCCGCCTGGCGGGAGGGCCCGCCGCCCGAGTGGGCGGTGGTCGGCCAGTGGCGCTCCGACTCCGAGGGCGAGATCGTCGACTGGGAGGACAACGAGGACTACCGGCCGTCGCCGGAGGCGATGGGGTGGCCGAGCCCGCCGACGACGTGGACCGCGCCATCCAGCTCGCCACCACCGGCTACGGCCCGGCGGAGGACGTCACCGCCGCCCTGGCCAAGGCCGAGGTCGCGGTGCTGGTCACGGCGGACGGCGCGCCGGTGAGCGCGTCGGCGCCCGACGGCACGGCGGTGGTCCCGGTCTACACCTCGCCGCGCTACCTCCAACTCGCCGGTCGGCTGGGCTTCGAGACGCTGCCGGTCGCGGACGTCCTCGGCCGGGTCCCCGAGGGCCACAGCCTGTGCGTCAACAGTTCGGCGCCGGTGAGCATGGTGCTGAACACGGACGGGCTGGCGGAGGTGCTGGAGGCCCTGCGGACCGAGGGCGAGACCCAGCCCGGCGAGGGCGAACAGCCCGACGCTGAGGCTGAAGCGGAGGCGGAGGCGGAGGCGGACGCGGCCGAGTCGCCCGACGCCCCGGCCCCGAGACCGAGGCGCCCGAGGCCGGGGCGCCCGAGGAGGAAGCGGCGGAGCCGGAGGAGGCGACGTACGCGCCACCGCGCGCCGTGAACACGCAGACCGGCACCGCGCCGGACGCCCCGAGGGCACCGACGCGGACGCGCCCGAGGAGCCCGGAGAGCCCGAACGACCCGCGGGGACCGCCGAGTCCACGGGCGCGGCGGAGGCCGGGGCGCGCGGTGAGCGCGAACGGGGACGGGACGCCGCCCGCCCGACGCGGAGGACCCCCAGGGCCCGGCCGTACGGCGTGCCGTCGCGCTGCCCACCGCGGCGGCGGAGTTGACCTCGGCGCCCCTGTCGCCCGCGGCCGGTAAGGGCAAGGCCGCGGGGAGCGGCGAGACGACCGTCACCGGCCCCACGGTGCCGGTACCGCCCGCTCCCGCCCACGCGCCCGACCACGCCGCCGCCGAGGCCGCCGACGCGACCGAGGCCGCTGACGTCACCGACGCCACTCGCGCGCCCGACGGGACCGGCGCGCTCGGCGCGGCCGCACCCGCGGAGCCCGCCGAGGCCACCGCCACGACCACCGCTGCCCAGACGGCCGCCGCCACCGCCGCGGCTCCGGAGGCCACCGCCGCCCCGGCCGCCAACACCGCCGCCGCCGCGGGCAGGGCCACGGCGAGCGAAGGCACCACCGGCAAGGCCGCCACCGCCGCGGTCGCCGCCGCGGGCGCCGTCGGCGCGGCCGACGGGCGGTCGGGGACCCGCCCACCCGGGCCGTCCCCCAAGGAGATGCTCGCCCTCGTGGCCCTGGCGGGCGCGCTGCTCATCGCCATCCCGTTCCTGTTCATAGGCGGGGACAAGGACAAGGACGACGAGCACGGCGACGACAACCCCAAGACGACGAAGCAGGACGGGCCCGGCGTCGTGTTGCCGAGGAACGGTGACGATTCGGTATCGCGGAACGCGGTGAGAAGCGCGGTCGGCAGGCAGTCGTCGTCCGGCAATGGAACGCGGAACAAAACGGTGAATTCAGGTGCCATTGACTACGCGAATCTGAAAGGTGTCCTGGTCAGGAACGTCGCGTACGGCAACTGCGCCGACATTCCCGGTATCGGCCCCGGAGCGGTCGACAGTCCGGTGAAGGTCGGCAATCGCGACGGCGCGGTACGCTCGTCGCCGAAACCGCCCGCGAAGGCGGGGCAACCCTCCGCGGCTCTGGTGGGTCGGAAGCCGTGGAAACAAGCAGTTCTGGTTCCACAATTGCGGCGGTGACCGCGAATGGGCCTTCTGGTGTCAACTGCCCATAGAGGCCGGTTTCCTTGGCGTATTGCCTGGGTTCACCGGACCTTCGGGGCAGTGTTCGCCGACAACTTCACATCGTTGGAATGTTGACGCCGTACACTGTCCGAACACACTGTCACCCACCATCCTGGACCTCCGCCCACTTCGAACCCCGTCAGGTGACAACGGCATGAGTCAGACCCTGAGTTGGCGTGCGACCCGGCCGGGCCGGGGCCGGAAGAGACGATGTCCCGCAGGTCGGTGGACGCCCGAGGAGTGCGGGCGTGAGCCGTTCCGAGGCCGCCAGGTCGCGCTGGTTCAGCAGGCGGGCGCGCGGGGCCGCAACGCGCCGTCCGCCGACTCCGCGTCGCCCGTGTCCACGCTGGACCGTCCCGGGGACGGCGGCGAGTACGGAGAGGCGCTGCTCGTCGAGGAGTACGACGGCGTCATGCTGCTCCGCTCCCCGTCGGACGACACGTTGAGCACCTCCGACGTCGCCGACCTGGCCCGGGTCCTCGCCGCGGACGCGGAGCACACCGCGACGGTGGTGGCCGGGGCCGACGCCGCGTCGACGGGCGAACTGTGGTCCCAACTCGGCGAGGTGCTCGACTCGCTGCGCGCGGACGGCATCGGCACGGTGCGCCTCGTGATGTCGGCCGCGGGCGACGACCGCCCGGACGAGCCCGCCGTGGCCCGCCGGATCGCCGACGCCTGGGGATCGAGGTGATCGCCCCGACGGCGTCGCCCTCGTCGTGCCCGGCGGCGGCCTGTTCGTACCGCGTCGGCACCCGGACTCCGGTGGCGGGCGCGGCGGTTGGTGGCGCTTCGCGCCGGGAGCCGAGCCGGTGCGGATCGGCGCCCGGCAGCCCGCGCCCGCGTGGCAGGCGGCGATCGAGCACGTACCGGCCAGCACCTCCGGCGGCTGTGTCGTCGAGCAGATCCCGGCGGGCCTGCTGGCCCGCTCCGGAACGCGGCGGCGCCCGCGTCGGCGACCTGTGCTACGCCGTACCGGCCGACCCGCGCGGCCCCACCGTGCTGCTGGGCGTGCCCGAGGGCGAGGAGGTCTCGTCGGACGATCTCGTCGAACTCCTCGCCGCCCTCCCCGAGGCCGTCAGGCCCCGGGTCCAGCTGGCCCCGGCAGCACCCGGGACATCCTGCGCACCGGCCAGGCGGCCGCCGACCGGCTCGACGTCGAACTCGTCGTCCACACCGGCATGCCGCTGCTGTCCTACGGCACCCCGACCGAGCCCGGCACGGTGCGGTCCGTCCTCGTCGGCGCCGACGGGGCGCCCGCTGGCAGTCGTTCGTGGACGCCGTGGTGTGCGTCCCGGCGGGCGGCAACGCGTCCGCCCGGGCCCCGCCTGCTGCGCTGGAGCCCGCCGGTCGCGGGCCCCGGCGCGGAGTACGGCGTCGTCCGGCTCTCCGAGACGTGGGGGCCACGGTCACCAGGGCGGGCCTGTGGATCACCGACGCCGAGGGCGCGCCGTCGGGCACCTCCCGCCCGGTGGACGCCGAGGGCCCGGCGATCGAGGTCGGCCGCTCCGGGCAGCAGATCGACGCTTCGCTGTACCCCGTGCTCGGCAAGCTCCTCGGCGGGCTCGGCCCCGACGTGTGCGGCCGGGCCAAGCTGTTCGTGCACGGCACGTGCGAGGACGGCGGGCGCGAACTGCGCCGAATAGCCGCCGAACACGGCCTGCGGGCCCTCCGCTTCGGCACCGCCGCCGCGCCGGCAAGCCCGCGGCGTCCCGCCCGGAGCCGGCCGCCCAGGCGCCCGCGCCGGTCGCCCCCGCCCCGTGCTGGAAGCGGACCCGGAGCCCGAGGCGGACCACGCGGCCGATCCGGTGTCCCGGGCGCGCGTCAGAACGCCGCCAAGGACCCGGCCGCTCCGCTCCCGCCCTCCCGGCCGTCGATGGTCAGCACCAGCTCGACCCCGCCCGTGCGGGAGAGCCGCGAGGACCGCGAGACCCCGTGGCACCCGCCACGCCCTCCGCCTCCACGTCCTCCACTTCCTCCATCTCCTCCACCGAGTCGTCCGGCTCCCGCGGCCCGCCGCGCCGCGCGGCGGGCCAGGGCACGAGCGTGTCGTCGAGCTCCGGCGGCGTACGGGGCCCCGAGGGGCACCAGCCCCGGCCGCGCCCCGGCGGGACAGCCCCGCTGACGGGCGGCGCCACGCCCTCACCCCGACGGTCCCGAACACCCCGACGACCCCGGCGACGCCCCGCTCGCCCGGGACCCCGATGACGCCCCGCACGTCGGCGACCCCGATGACGCCCCGCGCCCGCGACCCCGCCGGAGCCGCACGGCTCGACGCCGATGACGCCGAGCGTGCCGCCGGTCGACGACGGCGACGGCGCCCCACCACCCGATGGGGCAGAACGTCCCGGCCGCGCCCGGAACGGCGGAGCCCGCCGAACCCGCGGCGCCGACCGGGCCCGTTGAACCCGCCGCGCCCGCCGCGCCCGCCGGGTCCGTTGAGCCCGACGAGCCCACCGAGCCCGCCGAGCCCGTTGAGGTTCCCGTGGCCCCGGCGGCGCCCGGTCCACGATGGCCTCGTCGTCCCCGACCGTCTCCGAGTCGCCCGCGGCGCCGGAGGCCCGCCGACGAGGCCCCGGCGGCCCCGCGCCGCCGCCCGTACCCCTCCAGCCGCTGCCGCCGGTTCCGTTCATGCCGGGGCACACCAGCACGGACGCCGAGCGGAGCGCGTTCCGGACGCTGGCGGAGGCGGTGTGGAGCGGCACAGCGCCGCCGTCACCCGCGCCTTCACGCGGATGCCCGCGCTGCGCGGACGGGAGCAGGAGGCGGCGCGCGTCGACATGATCGCGCTCCACCTGTACCTGAACACCTCGCACGACCCGGAGGCCGTGGACACCCGGAGGCGCTGCTGAGCCACGTCGCGCTCGCCCGCGGGCTGCGCGCGGACGAGAGCGGCTGCTGCCGTACGCCGCCTGCCTGGCCTCCGCGCTGCGGCGGCTGCCGTCGTACCGGGGCCTGGCCCTCCGCGGCACCCACGCGGCGGACGCGGGCCTGACGCCCGGCGCCCTGCTGCGCGACCCGGGTCCGGTGTGCGCTCTGCCGCTGTCCGCGGGCGCGCCGCGGCCGGGCGGCGCGCAGTACGCCATCTGGTCGGTCACCGGGCGTCGCACGCGCCAGCTGACCGGTCGGCCGGGCACCGCCGGGGCGGGGACGAGGTCGTCTTCTCCCGGGCACGCTGCTGCGCGTGCTCGACGTCCGCGAGACCGACGGCGCGCCGTTGGTGCTGCTGCGGGAAGTACCCGTCACCGCGTCCGCCGCGTCCGCCGGGGCGGTACAGCAGGACGCCCGACTCGATGACCAGGACCGCGCGGCGCTCGACCGACTGGACGAAGCGCTGCGCCGTCACCCGTCGCACCGGGGCCCTTCCATTGGCCGGAACTGTGCGAAGGACCGCTGGGGCAGGGCGGGGATCCCGCCGACGAGCCCCGGCCCGGCGCTGGCCGATGACCGACCGACCCCACGAACGGAAACGGAGACACGATGCCGGGTCAGGAACCAACGAGCCCTGAGGGGCCAGCGGTTCGTCGCGCCGTCGCTCTGCCCGACGCCGCGGCGAAACCGGATCCTCTCTGCTGACGCCCCGGGCGCGGCGGCCGGCGCCACCGCCGCGAGCGGTGGCACCGCCACGACCAGTGGCACGGACGCCGCCGAGCAGCCCACGGCCCCGCTGAGCACGTCCGAATCGGCGGCCGAGACGGCCACCGAGGGTGCCAAGTCCGGTGACGCCAAGGGCACCAAGGGCGCCAAGTCCGGTGAGGCCGCCGCCGATTCGGCACCGGCCGCGGCCACGGCGGCCACCGCCGCGACGGCGTCCGCCACCGAGACTCCGGACACCCCGGCCACCCGGACACGCCGCCCCCGGGCCGACGGCCACGCGGAAGGCCGCGGGTCGGCCGACGCCATGGCGTCGGCCGAGGGTGACAACCCCGGGCGACGCCACCGCCACCGGCAAGGGCGACGAGCCGCCGTCGGGCCGCCCCACCAAGGCGCTGCTCGCCGCGGCCGCCATCGCGGGCGCGCTGCTGATCTCCCTGCCGTTCCTGGCCTTCGGCGCCGATGACGACGGCAAGCAGACCAAGGCGGTGGCGGAGCCCACCTCGGGCATGACGATCCCGAAGTCCGAGGCGCTGAAGGCGCCCGGCGCGTACACCGCCCAGTCGCCCTCCCCGTCGGTCTCCAAGGACAAGAAGACGAAGGAGCCGACCAAGGAGCCGAAGACCGGCCCGACCACGCCGAGCGCGGACCCGACGTCTGAGAAGAAGCAGCAGGCGAAGAAGAAGCACGTGGTGTCCAAGGGGTACGCGCTGGCCCCGTCGCAGTACAAGAACTTCATGTTCAAGAACGCCATGACCGGCCTCTGCGCGGACCTGCCCGGCTACGACAAGGGCAAGCTGGACGGCCCCGTCAACCAGTTCCACTGCCGGCCCGGCGACTCGGACAACCAGATGTGGGACTTCGAGCTGGCCCAGAAGGCCAAGGGCCCCGACGGCTCCAACCTCGTCCTGATCAAGAACAAGAAGAGCGGGCTCTGCTTCGACCTGCCCGACCGCGGTGGCAAGGCGGGCGGGACCGGGATCAACCAGACCTACTGCAACGGCTCGTTCGAGGACAACCAGCTGTGGTGGGTGGAGGACCGGGGCAACCGGAAGTTCTGGATCCACAACTACGCCAGCGGCCAGCAGTGCCTGGACGTCTGGGGCAAGAGCTTCGGCAGCGGTGGCGCCGACGCCCGCCTGGGGATCGCGGACTGCAACCCCGCCGACGACCACGCCTGGTACCTGAAGGTCAAGTAGGCCACCACCGGCCCGGTCGCCGAACCACCGACGCCCCGTGAACACCAGGTGTTCACGGGGCGTCGCGCGTACGGACACGAAGTCGGCGTGTACGGACACGAAGTAGCGCCTACGGACACGAAGAGGAGCCCCGAACGAACGATCCGCACACCCACCGAACCCCGGAGGGACGGTGCGTGTGCGGATGGTGTGGTGCCCCAACGGGATTCGAACCCGTGCTACCGCCTTGAAAGGGCGGCGTCCTGGGCCACTAGACGATGAGGGCCGAAGGCCCACCTGGGCGTCTTTCGACACCGGCCGCAGGCGTGAGAAGCATATGGGATGCCGGGGAGGTTCGCCAAAACTGTTCACGGCGCCGTGGGGAGGGGCTGCCACCCGGCTTGTTCTCGGCCGGAAGATGACGGCTGACCTCGGCCTTCGCCAGTCCGAGCCCCCGAGGTCGATCTCGTCCCACGCCTGGAGCCGGTGGCTGTCGCGGTCCAGGTAGAGCACGGAGGTCTGCACCTTGTCCGGTACGGAGCCGTCCACGGCCCGCAGCCCGCTGCCGCCCGTGGACCCCTCGACCATCAGCCGGGTGCCGTGGCCGAGCAGCCGGTTCTGGCGGTGGTGGATGTGGCCGCCGAGCGCGAGCGGCACGGTGCCCGCGACCTCCTCGGCGGCCTGCGGGTTGTGCGCGAGGGCGATGTCCACCGGCTTGCCCGCCTCCCGCTGCGTACGGATCGAGGCGGCGAGCAGCCGCCCGGCGGCTCGCTCCTCGTCCTCGCCGGAGGGGCCACCGACCGGTCCGGGTGAACTGCGGGTCGCCGATTCCCGCGATCCGCAGCCCCTTGACGGTGACGCCCCGGCCGTCGTCCACCACGCGCACGCCCTTGAGGCGCGAGATGTACGCCTGCGTCATCCGCGAGTCGTGGTTGCCGCGCACCCACACGTACGGGACGCCGAGGTCGCCCACGGGGTCCAGGAAGCCGTTCTCGGCGGCCGTGCCGTGGTCCATCGTGTCGCCGGTGTCGATGACCACGTCGATGTCGTACTGGTCGACGAGCGACTGGACGATGTGCCACGCGGCCGGGTTGAGGTGGATGTCGGAGACGTGCAGGACCCGCATCGTCGTGGGGTCGGGCTGGTACGCGGGCAGCGTCGAGGTCGCGTCGTAGAGCCGGGTGACGTTGGTCACCAGGCGGGCCAGCTCCTGCTGGTAGGTGTTGAAGTCCGTGACGATGCTGCGCGCGTTGCCGACCACCGAGGGCGCGCTGGAGAGCAGCCCCGAGTACTTCGGCTCCAGCACCGAGTCCGGGTTCCAGGTCGCGACGGCGACGGCGCCGGAGGCGGTCAGCAGCGCGAACGCGAGCCCGCCCGCCGCCAGCGCGCGGCCGGGGCGCCGGTAGACGGCCAGGCCCAGCGCGGTGGCGCCGGAGATCACCGCGGCGCTGGAACGCAGGGCCAGGTCCCGGGTGCCGTGCACGATGTCGCCCGCCACCTCCTCCTGGAGCCCGGACAGCCGCTCGGGATGGTCCACCAGGGCCTCGGAGCGCACCGGGTCGAGGCGGTCCACGTCCACGTCGAGCTGGAGCGGGGCGCGGTGGCTGTCGAGCGTCAGCGCGCCGAGCGGCGAGACGTTGATCCGGGTGCCGCCCTCGATCGAGGGGCGCAGCGCCATCCGCGTCTCCATGGGCCCCACGGTCGTGTGCACGTTGCCCACCACGAGCAGCCCGAGCCACGCCCCCAGCAGCGTGACGGCCGCGAGCCCCAGGGCGCGCGCGTACGGCCGGGAGGGGCCCGCGAGGGGCGTACCGAGTGCGGGGCGGGACGTGCCGGACGGGGAGCGGGAGGGCGGACCGCGGTCCGCGCGCTGCGGTAGCCGGCGCGGAGCAGCCGCAGTGGTGCGCGGGCCATTGCCCCGTATGCCCGGTTGGTGTCGCCGCTATGCCTGGATGTAGGCCGCGCGGAGCGCCGTACGCGCCCGGCTGGCCGACAATGGCCGGGTGCTGGAGATGACACGCGAGGAGTTCGAGGAGCTGGTCGCCGAGGCGCTGGACCGCATCCCGCCGGAGCTGACACGGCTGATGGACAACGTCGCCGTGTTCGTGGAGGACGAGCCCCGGCGAGCGACCCGCAGCTGCTCGGACTGTACGAGGGACGCCGCTGACGGACCGGGGCGAGTGGTACGCGGGGTACTGCCCGACCGCATCACGATCTACCGGGGCCGACGCTGCGGATGTGCGCGACGCGCGAGGAGGTGGTGGCCGAGACGGAGGTGACCGTGGTCCACGAGATCGCCCACCACTTCGGGATCGACGACGCACGGCTGCACGCGCTCGGCTACGGCTGAGGACGGGCCCCGGGCGCGGACCGGGGCGCGGACCGGGACGCGGGCCGCGTGTCCTGGGAGGGCGGGGCCCGTTGGGCAAGGGTCCGATCCCCGTGGCCTGGAGGTGGCCCGCTCATGCCCGTCGTGCCTGGAATTCCCGCCCCGCACGCTGAACCGGCAGGCCGCCCCGCGCCCGCCGCCCCCATACGCCCGGCCCCGGCCCCGGCTCCGGTCCCGGCCTCGCCGCTCTCGCCGGGAGCACGGCCCTTTCCGGGCGTACCGCTCTCCGGGCGCGCCGGGCGTACGGCGGCGGGGTCGCCGCCGCCGTGGCCGCCGCGATGGCCCTGGGCGGCTGCATGAGCGTCTCCGACGGCCCCAAGCACCCCGCGCCGCGCAGCGACTCCCGCAGCGTGGTGGCGCGGCGCGGCCGGACGGCGCGGCGCTGACCTCCGGCGGCCAGGGCGTCGCCGCCCCGTCCGACGACGCCAAGCACGGCAGGGGCACCCACCGGGCGAAGGACGCCAAGCACCGCAAGGACGCGAAGCACCCCGAGCACCGCGAGGACTCCGGGCACACGAGCCCCGGAGTTCCAGGGCGGCGCGGACGCCACGGAGCCCGGCCGCGGCGGGCGGGGAGTCGGCCTCGGTGACCCCGGCGGCCACCCTCCGCGCCGTCGACCCGGCCGGGCCACGGCGGTTCGCACACCCGGGCCACTCGACGCGCCCGGCGCCCGGCACCTCCTCGCCGTCCGGCGGCTCGCACCCGGCCCGTCGGCCTCCTCCCCGTCCGCTCCGGGCTCGCGGCCGGGCACGGACGGGCCGTCGACCCCGAGTCGCCCCTCTCCGTACCGAAGGCGTCGCCGCAGGTGGGGCCCGTGGAGTAGGCCGGGCCGGAGCCGATTTGCTCCAAGGGGTGAGGGTGCGTATGGTGGTAGATCGTTTGATCCCATTTGCCCGGACGCTTCGGTGAGCACAGCATCGGAGCGTTTCCGTGTGGCGCGTTCCTTACCTGGCCGTGGCTGACCGCATCGAGGCGGTCTTTGCGACATCACACGGAGTTTGGGCGCGTGCCGAGACTCCGGAAGGTTTCGCATTTCGCATGTCCGTTTCCACTGAACTCACCGCGATGCCCGCTGCCGACGAGCAGTCCGAGCAGCCCCAGGCGTCCCAGGTGTCCCCGTCCCCGAGGCGGCCGGGTCCGCCCGGCCGCGACGGCTCCCGAGGCCGTGACGGTCCCCGAGGCCGTGACGGTCTCCGAGGCCGAGGCGGCTCCCGAGGCCGAGGCCGAGCAGGCCGCCCCCAGATCACCTTCGCGGACCTGGGCCTGCCCGAGAACATCGTCAAGAAGCTCTCGCAGAACGGTGTCGTCACCCCGTTCCCCATCCAGGCCGCGACCATCCCGGACGCCATGGCCGGTAACGACATCCTCGGCCGGGGCCGTACGGGCTCCGGCAAGACCCTCTCCTTCGGTCTGCCGCTGCTGACCACGCTGGCCGGCGGCCACACCGAGAAGAAGCGCCCGCGCGGCCTGATCCTCACGCCCACCCGCGAGTTGGCGATGCAGGTGAGCGACGCGCTCCAGCCGTACGGGGACGTCCTCGGCCTCAAGCTCAAGGTCGTCTGCGGCGGTACGTCCATGGGCAACCAGATCTACGCCCTGGAGCGCGGCGTCGACATCCTCGTCGCCACCCGGGCCGTCTCCGCGACCTGATCGACCGCGGCGCCGCCACCCTGGACCGCGTCCAGATCGCGGTGCTGGACGAGGCCGACCAGATGGCCGACATGGGCTTCCTGCCCGAGGTCACCGAGATCCTCGACCTGGTGCCCGCGGGCGGCCAGCGGCTGCTGTTCTCCGCGACGCTGGAGAACGAGATCGACACCCTGGTCAAGCGCTACCTGGTCGACCCGGTCACCCACGAGGTCGACGCGGCCCAGGGCGCGGTCAGCACGATGACCCACCACGTGCTCGTGGTGAAGCCCAGGACAAGGCGCCGGTCACCGCCGCCATCGCGGCGCGCAAGGGCCGCACCATCATCTTCGTCCGCACCCAGATGGGCGCCGACCGCGTCGCCGAGCAGCTGCGCGACGCGGGCGTGCGCGCCGACGCGCTGCACGGCGGCATGACGCAGGGCGCGCGCACCCGCACCCTCGCCGACTTCAAGGACGGTTACGTCAACGTCCTGGTCGCCACCGACGTCGCCGCCCGCGGCATCCACGTCGACGGCATCGACCTGGTGCTCAACGTCGACCCGGCCGGTGACCACAAGGACTACCTGCACCGTTCCGGCCGTACGGCCCGCGCGGGCCAGAGCGGCACGGTCGTCTCGCTCGCCCTGCCGCACCAGCGCCGCCAGATCTTCCGGCTGATGGAGGACGCGGGCGTCGACGCCTCGCGCCACATCGTCGGCGGCGCGGGCGCCTTCGACGACGATGTCGCCCGCATCACCGGCGCCCGCTCCTCACCGAGGTGCAGGCCGAGTCCGCGGCCAACGCCGCCAAGCAGGCCGAGCGCGACGTCCAGGACCTCGCCCGCCAGTTGGAGAAGGTCCAGCGCCGCGCCGCCGAACTCCGCGACGAGGCCGACCGGTTGACCGCCCGCGCGGCGCGCGAGCGGGCGAGACGCCGCCGGTGAAGCCCGCCGACGCCGCCTCGGACGCGCAGGCCCCGGCCGCCGCCGTCGCGCTGCCCGAGCAGCAGCAGGAGGAGCACCAGCGCGCCCGGAGCCGTCCACGCCCGCGTACGAGCGCCGCGACCGCGGTGGCTTCAACCGTGACCGCGATCGGGATCGTGACCGGGATCGTCCGGCGCGTTCGTACGAGCGTCGTGACGACCGCGGTGGCTTCAACCGTGACCGCGATCGGGATCGTGACCGGGATCGTCCGGCGCGTTCGTACGAGCGTCGTGACGACCGTGGCGGTTTCAACCGTGACCGCGATCGGGATCGTGACCGGGATCGTCCGGCGCGTTCGTACGAGCGTCGTGACGACCGTGGCGGTTTCAACCGCGACCGTGACCGGGACCGGGACCGTCCCGCGCGCTCCTACGAGCGCCGTGACGACCGCGGGAACTTCGGCCGCGACCGCGACCGCCGCGACAACGACCGCCCGTCGTCCCGCCCGTACGACCGCCGCGACCACCGCGCCCGGGCGCCAGCGGCGCCCGTCCTTCAACCGCGACCGCCGCGACGAGCGCCCGCCCGCCGCGACGACCACCGCGGCGCCAACTCCACCGGCCGCTCCTTCGACCGCCGCGCGGACAAGCCGCGCTGGAAGCGGAACGGCTGACCCACGGCACCCAGGGCCCGTACAACACCCGCGTTGTACGGGCCTTCGCCGCCCGGCGCGTATACGCGCGGGCCCCGGCGCCAGGCCGGGCTATGCTGCGGGTGCGGGCCGTTAGCTCAATTGGCAGAGCAGTGGACTTTTAATCCATTGGTTCAGGGTTCGAGCCCCTGACGGCCCACCGTCGCGGGTCAGAGATAGCCCTCTGACCTGTGAAGAAGCGCCCCGACCGGCCTCGTCCGGGCGGGGCGCTTCGTTCCGGCCTCATGGGTGAGCGATACGTGAGCGCTCGGGCCGTCGCTGGTGAGCGCCTGACCCGCACTGGACCGAACTCGTCGGCTTGGCCCTGTCCCTGGGACCCGACCAGCACGGCAGCCACCGCCGCACCCGCGCCCGCCTCCAGGAGGCCGTCCGCCGGGGGTTCCGGTGCGTGCGGGGATCGTGGATGTCCTGGACGGACGGAGCGTCACCCAGGCCCGCGAGGAGCTTGCCGCGCTCGGGGTGACGCGGACCCGGACCGATCGCGTGCGCGCCGTCGGAACGCGCGACTGTCCAGGAACAGCCTGGGACCGTGGGTGAGTTGTGCGGGCGCTGCGGGCACCGGCCGTTGGCCGAGATCCCGGCTTCCGACGCCTGGAGGGACA
Organism: Streptomyces sp. M19; assembly: GCA_038070365.1. Taxonomy (GTDB): domain Bacteria; phylum Actinomycetota; class Actinomycetes; order Streptomycetales; family Streptomycetaceae; genus Streptomyces. Next base: position 4,770,046 of record JAMYWE010000001.1, read on the forward strand.
CGGTCCGCACGATCTCCCAGCCTGCGGCCGGAATTGGAGCGTCAGTAGGGCGGGAATCGGTCAGGTGGCTGGCATACGGGCTGACCGAAACCGGTCCGGCGCACGCCCCGGCGCGTTGTTGTGTTCGCTGCAACGGCGGAAAAGTGCCGCGTGGCTATGCGGCTGCACGGGCAACTTCACCCCTGTCTCATCGACAAGGGGGATCCATGTCGCGAACAGAGATCGCCAACAACATCACGAACCTTGGTGAGCGCATCGGCACAGCCCAAGACGAAATCACTACCGCGATCACCAAGGGCTTCGGCAAGCTCGACACCCTGCTGGAATCCCTGGGCCAGACGCAGACCGAACTCGCCGACATCAGACACCAGATGCGGCAACTCCAAGAAGAAGCCCGACAAGCCCGCGACGAAGCCGAAGCGGCACGCAGAGAGGCCAGCCAAGCCCGCGCCGCAGCGGCGGAAGCCGCCAGCCGAACAACGCCCCGCACCGAGCCCGAGACCACCGAGTTCGACAAACTTCTCGACGTGGCCGCAGGCATCGCCTACGCCGAGATCGTCTGCCACCGTGACCACTGGGACTTCCTCATCGCTCAGGCCGCGAACAGCGAACACTTCCGGCTTCCGGGGATGTCGACGAATGCGATGACGGCCTTGTCGAGACAGACCTGTCCGGCCGCAGCATCATCGCCATCCTCGACGCCCTCTGGCACAAGCAGTACGACGAGGGCGACGGGACCTCGGTCGGCACCCGGCGTCTCGCCGCCAAGCTCTACAGCCGGATCGGGGAAGCGCTGGGGCAGGTCACGTCGGGCGTAGCCCCGGCCGAGCAGGATGGAAAGAACGGCGTCGCCCGCATCGTCATCGACGACCGGCCCGCACCTCCAGGCGACAACACCTCGCCGCCCGAGGCGCCCAGCGAAGCCGCGGCCGACGATGACCCGCCCGCCCCCGCGACGAACCGCCCACCCTGTCCGAGGAGGACTGAGCGCACGCGAAAGCGGCCGGGCAGCACCCCGTCCGGCCGCTTGACCGACCGATTCGGCGGCAACAGCAGCGTGACTCGTCCGTCTCACCCAGTTCCTGTCGCTACTTCACGCAGTGGCCGCATCGCACTCGGGCCACGAGGTCGGTTCTGCCGTGTGTGGCTTTCAGCGGGCGGTGCTCGCTGATCAAATCCCAGGTTCCCTCGTCGGGTTCCAGGACCCACCCCACCCCGCCTCGGCGTGGGGATCTCGGGATGGTGGTTGCATTTGTCCGGCAAGTGCGCCACGCCGTGAGGCGATATCCAGATCCGCTCCACCTTCTTCGTGCGACGGGCTCAGGCGGGTACCTCGCGGATGTTTTCCCGCGCCCTGGAGGAACGGCGCCGCTGTGGTCCTGCGGGGCGTCTGCGCGCTTCTCGGCATCCATGCGGCAGATGTTCTCAGGCCCGTCGGTCGCTGAGGGACGCCTCGTGGAGTCCGGGCGTGTCGTCAACTCGGTTGCTGTGAGGAGGAGTTGGCGGTACGGAGTCCGGGCGTCCTCGGGCGGGCGCGGTGGACACGGCGGGCGCGGCGGGCGCGTGTGCGGAGCCGCACCGCGCTCGCCGCGCCCTGGGTGTCCGCGGTCGCACCGGTTGCCTCAGAGGCGGCAGCTGATCTCCAGGCCGTCCTCGACCGGGAAGGTCACGCTCTGGTAGCCGTTGGCCGGGTCGCGGACGTAGGCGAGGTAGGGGCCAGGTCGTCCATGACGACGTCGTCGGCGATGACGAGGGTGCCCGGGGCGAGGCGGGTTCGAGGAGCTTCAGGACCGGCAGACACAGGTCTTTCCAGCCGTCGAGCAGGATGAAGTCCACCGGCCCTTCGAGGGCGGCGAGGGTCTCGCGGGCGTCGCCCTCCAGGACGGTGATCAGGTCGTCCAGGCCGGTCTCGGCGAAGGTGCGGCGGGCGGTGGCGGCCTTGTGCGCGCTCAGTTCGGTGCTGACCACCCGGCCCGTGCCGTTGTCGCGTACGGCGGCGGCCAGGTGGAGGGTGGAGATCCCGTACGAGGTGCCGAACTCGACCACCGTGGCGGGGCGGGTGGCCCGTACGAGGTTGTAGAGGAGCCGTCCGGCCTCGGCGGAAATGGGCATGTAGATCTCGGCGGCGGCGTCGGCCTGCTCCTGCGCCGTACCGGACGCGAAGCCCTCGGGGAGTACGTCGTTGATGCGCGCGAAGGCCGCTTCGTCCTGCTCGGTGGCGTTCGTGAACATCCGGTCCAGGACGGAGACGACGCGGGTTCGTGGAGGGTGCTGAGGTGAGTCATGGGCGCTAGAGTAGACGCACCGTTGCGTTGCGTCTACCGGTTCTGGCCTACCCTGGTCCGGGCACGCACACGGAGGCGGACATGGAGCGAGGACGTACGGTCGCTGACGGCGCGGCGGTCGCCGACGGGAGCGCTGTCGGTGGAGAGGGCGCTGTCGGCGACGGGAGCGCGGCCGACGGCGGCGGCGCGGTCCGTGGCCGGGCGGCGCGGCGGCACCACGGCAACCGGCACGGGCGCAGCGAGCTGGCCCGCCAGGCGGTGCTGAACGCCGCCGACGACCTGCTGGTCGAGAAGGGCTTCGCCGGGGTCACCATCGAGGGCATCGCGGCGAGTGCCGGGGTCGCCAAGCAGACCATCTACCGCTGGTGGAGCACCAAGACCGACATCCTGCTCGACGCCTTCCTCCAGGACGCCGCTGAGGACCTGAACCCGCCCGACCTGGGCGACCTGGCACGCGAACTGCGCGCGCACCTGCACCACGTGGCCGTCTTCCTCACCCGCTCCGACGCGGGCGCCGTGTTCAGGCGCTGCTCGCGCAGGCCCAGCTCGACCCCGCGTTCGCCGACGTCCTGCGGACCCGGTACCTCGACGAGCAGTGCCGCCGCGACCACCTCCCGCTGGAGCGCGCGGTGGCGCGCGGCGCGCTCCCGCCGACCTCGACATCGCGGCCGAGGTCGACCAGCTCGTGGGGCCCATCTACCACCGCGCCCTGGTGACCGGCGGACCCGTCGACCGGGGCTTCACCGACCGCCTCGTCGACAGCTTCCTGCGCCGCCTGCCCGGACAGGACACGTAGGACACGTAGGCCGTGTGGGCTGCGTAGGCCGCGCTCACAAGCCGTGCTCACGGGCCGCTCGGGCCGTGCTCGCGGGCCGCGCCGGACCCGGCAGGCGGCGCTGGTCCGCGCGGCGCGCGCCCGTCTGTTCGCCCTCGCGCTGGGAGGCGCCGAACCCCGCTCTGACCTAGCCACCGGTGGGCCGCGCGGACGTCGGCGGCGGTCCGGTGGCTCCGTCGAGGGCCGTGCGATCGGCCACACTTGGGCACCATGACCATGACCCACGGTCCCACGATCCATCCGGTGCCCTACCACGCCCAATGGGAGTCGGCCGACCTCGTGCCCGCGATCCTCGCGGGCACCCTCGACGCGGCGGACGACCCGCTCTGGCAGAAGTCCGGGGCCGCCAGCCCGAGGAGTACGCCTTCTGGTCGTGGCGGCTGTGCGGGTGGCCTGCCTGCGCATGGCGCTGGACCACTGGCGGCACACCGTGCCGCCCGCGCTGACGCTCGCCGCCGAGTGCGTCGAGGCCGGGGCGTACGTACGGCGCGAGGACCGCGTCGACGGCCTGATCCACGCGCCGTTCGCCGCGTACGTCACCCGCCGCTGGGGCTGTACGCCGAGTCCCGGCCGGAGTTGGCCGCGCCGAGCGTGCGCGACGAGGTGGCCGCGGGCGGCTGGTGATGCTCTCGGTGCACCCTCGGTCCGCGAGCTGGACCCGGCGCCGCCGCCGCGGCGGGCACCTCGTACTGGCGGTGGGCGCGACCCCGGACGCGGTCGTGATCCACAACCCGTCCGGGTTCCCGGGCCGTTCGCAGCGGTTCGCGCATGTGCCGTGGGCCGACCTGGAGCGTTTCTACGCCGGGCGCGGTGTCGTGCTCGCCGAGCGGCCGTAGGCCGGGAACCCGGGAGCCGACCACCCATGTCGCACTCGCCGCACTCCTCGCACCCGCAACACTCCCGGATTCCCGCACTCGCCTCACCCGCCGCGCTCTCCACGCACGCCGGGATCTCCCTCCTCCGCGCCCGCCTCGCGCCCCGCGCCCTCGCGGCACGTCCTGCGCCGCCTGCTGCGGCAGGCGCTGCCCGGCGAGCGAGCCGCGGCTGCGCCCGTCGGCGAGGGCGGCGAGCACGCCACCTGGTGGGTCGGCACCGGTCTCGTCCTGCGGCTGGCGCTGGACGCGGCCGGGACCGTCCGGCAGCGCCGGAGGTCGCCCTGCGCGACGCGATCCGTCCGTACGTCACCGTCGCCGTACCCGAGAGCGTGGCCGCGGGAGTGGGCGCCGGACCGCGGCTACACCCTCGACGTCCGGCTTCCCGGGTGTCGGCGGAGCGCCGCGCCGTCGCCGCCGAAGGCGAGGAGGACCTGGCCCTGCTGCTGGCGGGTCTGCGCGCGTTCCCGGCGCGGCAGGCCGCCGCGCTGGCGGTGCCCGCGGCCCGGCCGCGCTACCTCCAGGCCCTGCGGGAGGACGCCGCGCGGGCGGCCGAACGGCTCGCCGCGGACGGCGCGTTCGACACCGCCCGGCTCATTCAGCTGACCACCGTGCCGCAGGCGCACCCGGCCGCCGCGGTGCCGATCGCCGTCGTCCACGGCGACCTTAAGGGCGAGCATCTGCTGACGACCGGCACCGGCCGGGTGGGCGCCGTCCTGGACTGGACCGACGCGGTCATCGGCGACCCGGCCGAGGACATCGCCGGTCTCGCCCTCGCCGTGGGTGCCCTGGCCGCCGTCCGCGCGGCGGAGCGCGCGGGATACGCGTCGGCCGTGTGCGCCCGCGGGCTCCAGCTCTCCCGCTGCGACACCGTCATCCGTCTCGCCGACCGGACGTACGGCGCCGACGACAGCCCGCTGGCCCTGCTGCGGACCCAACTCGCGCGCGCCTGGCGGCAGACGCCGCTGGACATCCCGGGGACGCCTCGGGGACATCACGGGGACCTTCCGGGGACGCGCCCGCCGACACGGCCTGACGCGTCCCGGCCGCATCCGCCCCGCCGGGGCCGCGTTGTGCCGACGCCGTTGTCAGTGCCTCCCCGTACGGTCGGCACATCACATATCCGCGTCTGCTGGCTGCGGTACTCGGATGCGTCGACAGCCCCTGCCGGAACAGCGACCGGCGGGGCCCTCGTCCGGCGGCGCCATGTCGTGAGACACCCTTGACGTGCGGTGGCCGCGAATCCCATGATGCTTGCCATGACCACACACTCGTTCGCCACGGTCGGGTTCCTCCGCGTCCCGGACCGCGACGGGTGTCAGCGCTCCGGCCGATAGCTGCCCTGCCGCACGCCCTTCCGCGTCGCCGCACGGCCAACGGCCGCCTCCGCGTACGTCCCACCCGCCCGGGTGCGCCAAGCGCGAGGGGCCCGTAGCGCGAGGCCCCACACCGGGTCCGTTCCGCTCGACGAAGTGCGCGACGCGTGGGCTCCCACGGATCGGTACGCCACCGATCAGTACGCCACCGACGACCACGTCACCTGTGACACGTCACGGATGAGGACGTCCCGGCTGAGTACGTCCGTCCGCACCGTCGCCCGCTCTCGCACCCTGGGGTTCCATGACCACCGTCGACGACTTCACGAACACCGCCACGAACACCGCCGCGACCGTCCCCGCTTCCGTCCCCGCTTCCGTCCCCGCGCTGCGCGAGGCCCGCGTACCCGAGGGCGGTCTGTACGAGGGCGGCGCGTGTCGCGGCGGCTGCCCGAGGGTGGGAGGAGCGCCCGTACGAGCGGTTCGAGGTCGTGCCGCTCGGCCGCACCATCGGCGCCGAGATCCACGGGCTCGACCTGTCGCGGCCGCTGGATCCCGCGCTGCGCGAGGAGTTGAACCGGGCGCTGCTGGAGTGGAAGGTGATCTTCTTCCGGGGCCAGCACCTCAGCTCCGACCAGCAGCGCGCGTTCGCCCGCCACTGGGGCCCGCTGGAGACCAACCCGCTGCTCCAGGCGGGCGCTTCGGAGGACGTCGTGCGCTTCGACAAGAGCGCGGACGGCACCGTGCCCACCTTCGAGAACGTCTGGCACGCCGACGTCACCTTCCGCGAGCGCCCGCCCTCGGCGCCGTCCTCCAACTCCGCGAAGTGCCGCCGGTCGGCGGCGACACGATGTGGGCGGACATGGCGGCGGCGTACGACAACCTGCCGTCCGAGGTGAAGGAGCGGATCGACGGGGCGAGCGCCGTCCACGACTTCATCCCCGGCTTCTCCCGCTTCTACGGGCCGGAGCGGCTGGCTCCGCTCCAGGACGTGTTCCCGCCGGTGGAGCACCCGGTGGTGCGCACGCACCCGGAGACGGGCCGCAAGCTGCTGTTCGTGAACACGTCGTTCACCACGCGCATCACCGGGCTGTCGCGCGAGGAGAGCGACCGGCTGCTGGGCTACCTCGTCCGGCAGGCGCACGTCCCCGAGTACCAGGTCCGCTTCCACTGGCAGCCGGGCGACATCGCCTTCTGGGACAACCGCGCCACCCAGCACTACGCGGTCTACGACTACGCGCCGCACCCGCGGGTCGCCGAGCGGGTCGCGATCGAGGGCGCGGACCGGCCGCACTAGCGGATCGGCCGCACTAGCGGACTGGCCGTACCAGCGGCCACGCCAGGCCGTCCGCCGCCAGGCCGTCCGCCGTCAGGCCGTCCGCCGTCAGGCCGTCCGGCCGCCGGGGTGTCCGGCCCGGCGGGCGACGGCCCCGAGCGCCGTGTCCGATTTCCGCCAGCACGCGCCCGCGCCCGGGTGCACAGTTGGCAGGGTGATGGACGAAGACAGCAGGTACGAGGCGGTGTGCGGCAGGGACGCCAGGTTCGACGGCGAGTTCTTCTTCGCCGTCTCCACCACCGGCGTCTACTGCCGCCCCAGCTGCCCGCGATCACCCCCAAGCGCCGGAACGTCACCTTCTACCCGACGGCGGCGGCTGCCCAGGGCTCCGGCTACCGGGCCTGCCGCCGCTGCCGCCCCGACGCCGTCCCCGGCTCCGCCGCGTGGGACGTCCGCGCCGACGTCGTGGGCCGGGCCATGCGGCTCATCGGCGACGGCGTGGTGGACCGCGAGGGCGTGTCCGGTCTCGCCCAGCGGCTCGGCTACAGCGCGCGCCAGGTGCGGCGGCAGCTGACCGCCGAGGTCGGCGCGGGGCCGATCGCGCTCGCCCGCGCCCAACGCGCCCACACCGCGCGCGTGCTGCTCCAGACGTCCGGGCTCCAGGCGGCGGAGATCGCCTTCGCGGCCGGGTTCGCCAGCGTGCGGCAGTTCAACGACACGATCCGCGAGATCTACGCCGCCACCCCGGCGAACTGCGCACCGCGCGCACGGCCCGCGGCGCACGTACCGCACCGACATCCCGAGCCGCGCACCCGCCCCGGCGGCGTACCGCTGCGGCTCGCCCACCGCGGCCCGTACGCCGCCGCCCAGGTCTTCGACCACCTCCAACGGCGGGCCCTCGCCGGTGGAGGAGGTCACCGGCGAGCGCGGCGACCGCGTGTACCGGCGCACGCTGCGCCTGCCGCACGGCAGCGGCGTCGCCGAGGTGCGAGCGCCCGGCGCGGGTCCGGGGCGGCTGGCTGGAGTGCCGGTTGCGGCTGGCCGAGCCGCGCGACCTGACGACCGCGTCCCAGCGGGTGCGGCGGCTGTTCGACCTCGACGCCGACCCGTACGCCGTGGCCGACCGGCTCGGCGCCGACCCCGTCCTGGCCGGGCCGGTCGCCCGCCACCCGGGCTGCGCGCGCCGGGCACGGTCGACGCCCACGAACTGGCCGTACGCGCCGTCCTGGGCCAGCAGGTCTCCGTGGCCGCCGGGCGGCGGCTGGGAGCGCGCTGGTCGCGGCGTACGGCGAGCCGCTGCCCGAGCCGAGCGGCGGGCTGACCCACCTCTTCCCGCGGGCGGCGGACCTGGCGGACGCGGCGCTCGACCGGATCGGGATGCCCGAGTCCCGCCGCGCCACGCTGCGCACGCTCGGCGCGGCACTCGCCGACGGGACCGTGACGCTCGACCCGGGCGCCGACCGCGACGAGGCCACCCGCGTGCTGCTCGCGCTGCGCGGCGTCGGGCCCTGGACCGCCGGATACGTGCGCATGCGCGCACTCGGCGACCCGGACGTGCTGTTCACGGGGACGCGGCCCTGCGGGCCGGGATGCGGCGGGCCGGGGCGGGCGCCGCGGACGCGGAGCGGTGGCGGCCGTGGCGCACGTACGCCACGCACCATCTGTGGAACCTCCCAGAGGACCGGCGGCCCGCCCCGACCGGCGAGACCAGCAGGACCAGCAGGACCAGCAGGAAGGCACGAAGGGAAAGCACCGATGACCATCCTCTACACGACCATCGAGACCCCGGTCGGCGAACTGCTCCTCGTGGGCGCGGAGTCGGCCACCGCCGAGGGCGGCACCGCCCTCGCCTCCGTCTCCATGCCGGGGCAGAAGCGCGGCGCGGTCGTCCAGGACGGCTGGCGGCGCGCCCGGAGGCGTTCACCGCGATCGCCGGGCGGCTCGGCGCGTACTTCGACGGCGAGCCGGTCACCTTCGACGACGTCGAGACGACGACGCGCGGCACGGACTTCCAGCGGCGCGTGTGGCGGGCGCTGGAGACCATCCCGTACGGCACCACCACGACCTACGGGCGGATCGGCGAGCGGATCGGCGTCTCCCGCGCCGCGCTGCGCGCGCTGGGCTCGGCGGTCGGCGCGAACCCGCTGCTCGTCGTCCGCCCCTGCCACCGCGTCATCGGCGCCGACGGCTCGCTCACCGGATACGCGGGCGGCCTGGAGCGCAAGGAGTCGCTGCTGCGGATCGAGCGGAGCCTGCCCGTCCGGGAGGGGCTGAGGCCGTGTCGGCGCTGATCCCGCGTCCCCGCACCCGCCCCGCCCCGGCGCGGTGCACGTGCCCGGCTGGCTGTCCCCGGAGCGTCGGCGCGAACTGGTCGAGGCGTGCCGGGGCTGGGCCACGGGCCGGTCCCGATCCGGCACACCGGCTGCCGCGCGGCGGCGTGATGTCCGTGCGGACGGTGTGCGTCGGCTGGCACTGGCAGCCGTACCGGTACAGCCGTACGGCGGGCGACGTGAACGGCGCACGGGTCGCCGCGTTCCCGGACTGGATGGTCGAGTTGGGCGCCGCGCGGTGGCCGACGCGTACGAGGACCCGGCGGCCGGGGACGGCTACGCCCCGACACCGCCCTGATCAACTTCTATGACGGGGACGCCCGGATGGGCATGCACCAGGACAAGGACGAGCGGTCGGCCGCGCCGGTCGTCTCGCTGAGCGTCGGCGACACCTGCGTCTTCCGGTTCGGCAACACCGAGAGCCGCGCCAGGCCGTACACGGACGTGGAGTTGGCCTCCGGCGACCTGTTCGTCTTCGGCGGCCCCTCGCGCTTCGCGTACCACGGCGTGCCGAAGGTGTACCCGGCACCGGCGACCCCGAAGCCGGGCTGAAAAGTGGCCGTTTGAACATCACGATGCGGGTTACCGGCCTGTGTGACTGATCGTCTGGTTCCCCGGGTGTCTGCCGGTGTCTGCCGCGGGGCCCGATTTCTGGCGTCTCCGGCCTGCTTCTCCCTGGCCCGTTCGTCCCCAATGGGTCTGTACCAACGCCGAGTTGAGTCCTCCGAGTGATGTATCCCGCCGTTCTGGCGCAGGAGTGAGTAAGGGAGCCAAGCGGGAACGGCTTCGCCCGAACACCCTCCGCGTCGAGTGTTCGCGCCGCTACCGTAAGTGGCGTGAGGCAACGGCCGGGGGCGCGGCGAGCCATTGGCCGGGAGGAGTAGGGACATGGGGCAGGGGCACTCACTGGCGGGCGGGAGCACTCCCGCGGAACACATCGACGGGCTGTTCGCCCGCGCGGAGAACGGTTTCGAGATCGACGTGGCGACGGTCGCGCGGCTGCGCGACAGCCTGATGCACCACTCCGAGCTCCGCTCCTGCCGCCAGTGCAACGAGCCGCCCGGCCCCGCGGCTACAGCACCTACCGGCACGTCTTCCTGCTGCCCGACGGCGGCACCGGCCTGCTGTGGGAGCTGGAGCACACCACCGAGTCCGGCGGCCCGCCGCGGTACGAGCTGTACGTGGACGAGGCGGCGTTAGGGGCGGCCGAGCGCCGGATCCACGAGCTGATCGGCGGCGTGGGCTGGGGCGACTTCGACCTCGCGCCGGGGTGGCTGCCCGACGGGTTCCCCTACGACGCGGAGCCCGTGCCCGCCTCGCGCGCGTACGTCTCCGACAACTCCGCCGACCACGCCCGCCGGGTGCTGCGCCGCGCGGAGAACCCGGACCGGCCGGGGACGACGTGCGGGAGCTGCTGTCCACGGCGTTCGCCCACGACATCGCGCTGGCGCCCAAGCCGCGCCGCCGCTCCGAGGGCCCCGACGCCACCTGGTGCCGCTTCTACGAGCACGCGTTCCTGCTGGTCGGCGGGGACGAGGTGGTGCTGTGGGAGCTGGAGCACAACCTGACCGCCGACCGCCGTCTGGTGTGCGAGGTGTATCTCGACGAGGTGGCGGCCGAGCTGGCGGCGGACCGCCACGCCCGCGCCCTCGGCGTGGACCTTGACGGCGCCGCCCGCCCTCCGACCGCGTAACCGCGACCGACCGCGTAACCGCGACCGACCCGTACCGCGCCGCCCACTCCGCGCCGCCCGCACTCCGTGTCATCCGTTCGGCCGAGACCGGCTCGCCCGCCGTGGCGGCAGCCGGGAGCCTGGTGACGGTTGAGCGGAAGTTCACAGGGACGGCGGGAGAAGCCGGTGCGGCTGCGGATGCGATGGTTCGTGCCCGGCGGGCGCACGGCGGCCCGCGCGACCACCGGCCGGACCATGCGGACCGTACGGACTCCGCCCACCCGCGGACCGTACGGGCGGGGCGGGAGCACGGTCCGGACCGCCGAGCCCTGAGCGATGGCGGCTACGGGGCGCCAGTGCCACGGCGCGCGGCGAGCGCACCGCCTGGACCGGCTGGTCCCGCCGCCTCGCGGGCCGCGTCCCTCCGTCCTGCTGCTCGGCGGGATCGCCTTCGACGTGAGCACCCGCGTACGTACACCGCGTCGCCCTTCCTCTCCGCCGCCCGCTGGTCGCGGCGGCCATCCAGTCGCTGCGCGTCACGCTGGTCACCGGGGCCGCCGCCGTCTCGCCGCGTGCGGGCTGGTGATCTTCCGGGGCGGGTGAGCGAGGGCCAGACCCTGACCGGGATCCTCACGGTCGTCACCGTCACGCTGCTGGCGATCGGCATCAACCGCGTCGTGGGCATCAGCGACCGGCGGCTGGCCGACGCCCGCGGCATCGCCGAGGCCGCCCAGCGCGCCGTCCTGCCCGAGCCCGCCGAACGGCTCGCCGGGCTGCACATCGCGGCCCGCTACGTGGCGGCGCAGAAGGGCGCGGACATCGGCGGCGACCTGTACGCCGTGCAGGACACCCGCACGGCGTACGCATCGTCGTCGGCGACGTACGCGGCAAGGGCTGGGCGCCGTGGAGGCCGTCGCGATCGTCATCGGCGCGTTCCGGGAGGCGGCGGAGCAGGAGTCGACGCTGGAGGGGCTCGCCGTACGGCTGGAGCGGGCGCTCCAGCGGGAGGAGCGCGCCGGGCCAACCTGGACCAGTCCGAGGGGTTCACGACGGCCGTCCTGGTCGAGATCCCGCGCGGCGACGCCGGGCTGCGCCTGATCAACCGCGGCCATCCGGCGCCCCTGGTGCTCTCCCCGACCGGTGAGGCGCGGCTCGCGGAGCCGCGGGTGCCCGCGCTGCCGCTGGGGATGGGGAGTTGGGGTGTGGCCGGACCGGGTCGAGGAACTGCCGTTCCCCGAGGGCGCCACGCTGGTCCTCTTCACGGACGGGGTGACCGAGGCGCGGGACCGGTGCGGCCGGTTCTACGAGCCCGCCGAACGGCTCGCCGGGCGGATCTGCCCCAGCCCCGGCGCGCTCCTGGACGTCCTCATCGCCGACGTGTCGCGGCACACGGACGGCCGGACGGCGGACGACATGGCACTGATCGCGGTGCGCCGCCCGGTGGCGCACACGCACGGTGACCGATCGTGATCCCTCCGCATAACAATTCCTGCACGATCGGAAGGGGCGGCGTTTTGCCAAACCTTTCAACGGCCATTGTTTCGCCCTTTGGTTACCGGCTGGCCGTTAAGTCCATACCAAAGGTAAGTCGATTCCCGGAACGGCTTGGAATCGAGTCCGGCCGTCTATTAACGTTCGATAACGCAGCGCGGTCGTCACAGCCGTCGCAGGGGCGGCACCGTGCGCCGTCGCCGAATCCCGCCGCACACAGCACCACGAACACAGCACCACGCAGTACCAAGGGAACCGGGGAACCACCGCACCCTGGGGTGAATCGGACGCCTTCCCGCGAGGGAGGGGCCCGTAGGAGACCTTCCTGCTCCGAACCCGTCAGCTAACCCGGTAGGCGAGACGGAAGGAAAGGAGTGCGCCCTGTGGCGTCCAACAGGTCTGCCCTCGATGAGGCCCCTACGGCCAACCGGGCACCGTCCCTCCCCGGCCCCGCTGCGGACACCACCGCCGCCATGGGCGCTCCCCGACCGAGCCGTGGGAGGAGTGGAACCCCACGGAGGACTCCCTCGCCCCGTGCGCGGCAGGCACCGCGTCGTCAAGCAGCGCGGCGGCACGATGGCCCGCAGCGGCGCCGTGCTCGGCGTCGGCGTGATCGCGGCGGTCGGCGCGGGCGGTATGGCCTCCGCCAGGACCGCCCGCGACCCCCATATCCGTACCGGACATCGCGCACCTCGCCGGACAGGTGCAGGACCAGCTTCCGGCCGCCAAGGACCTCCCCGGCATCGGCTCCCTCGTCTCCGGCGACTCCTCCGACTCGTCCTCCTCGGACACCGCCGCGCCCTTCTCGCAGACCGGGTTGACGGTCGAGGACACCGCGCGGGGACGACGGACGCGGGCGAGGCCCTGCGCGCCCGGATCCTCCAGCAGGCCGAGTCCCAGCGGGCCGCCGCCGACCAGGCGGACCGCGAGGCGGCGGCCGACGCCGCGGCCGAGCAGGCCGCGAAGGCGGCGGCCGAGCACAAGGCCGCCGAGGCGAAGAAGAAAAGGAGGCCGAGGAGGCCGCGAAGCGCAAGGCGGAGGCCGAGCGCCTGGCCAAGCTCGCCGCCTCGTACACCCTCCCCGTCGCCTCCTACACCCTCACGTCGAGCTTCGGGCAGGCCGGGGACCTGTGGTCCGCGAACCACACCGGACAGGACTTCGCCGCCCCGACCGGCACCCCGTCAAGGCCATCCACGGCGGCACCATCACCGGCGCGGGCTGGGCGGGTTCGTACGGCTACCGCATCGTGCTCACCCTCGACGACGGCACCGAGCTGTGGTTCTGCCACCTGTCGTCGATGGTGCAGACCTCGGGGTCGGTGACGACGGGCGAGGTGATCGGCCGCGTCGGCGCCACCGGCAACGTGACGGGCCCGCACCTGCACCTGGAGGTCAGGCCGGGCGGCGGCGACCCCGTCGACCCGATGCCGTGGCTGCGCGCGCACGGCCAGAACCCGTGACGCACCCGCGCGAACCTGAACGCCGACGGCCCTGGCACTCTCCCCTGATGCCAGGGCCGCCGGTCTGTCGCGCCGGTCCGCGTGGAAGGACGGCCCGCCTGCCCGGAACGACGGCCCGCCTGTCCGGAACAACGGCCCGCCTGTCCGGAACAGCGGCCCGCCTGTCCGGAACAGCGGCCCCTGCCCGGAATAACGGTCCGCGGGCGGCGCGCTGACCGGAACATGGCTGCCAACACCACCCCCACGAACCCCGGGCCTCCCGCGCCCCTCGCCGGATCGGCTCCCTGTCGGTGTTCCCGCTCGCCCTCGGCGGCAACGTCTTCGGCTGGACGGCGGACGAGGCCCAGTCCTTCGCCGTCCTCGACGCGTACGCGGAGGCGGGTGGCAATTTCGTCGACACCGCCGACGTGTACTCCGCGTGGGCACCGGGCAACAAGGGCGGCGAGTCCGAGACGGTCCTCGGCAACTGGTTCGCCGCCCGCGGCAACCGCGACGACATCGTCCTGGCCACCAAGGTCGGCGCCGGTTCCCCGAGCCCCGCGGCCTGGCCGCCGCCACCATCAAGAAGGGCGTCGACGAGTCCCTCGCGCGGCTGCGCACCGACTACATCGACCTCTACTACACGCACTTCGACGACCTGTCGGTACCGGTCGAGGAGATCATCACCGCCCTGGACGACCTGGTGCGGGCGGGCAAGGTCCGCGAGATCGCCGCGTCCAACATCACCCGGAGCGGCTGACGGCGTCCCTGGCCTTCTCCGAGGCCGAGGACCGCGCCCGTTACTTGGCCCTCCAGCCGCTCTACAACCTGGTCGCCCGCGACGCGTTCGAGGGCGCCCTCGCGGACGTGGCCGTCCGCCACGACCTGGCGACCATCCCGTACTACTCGCTGGCCTCCGGATTCCTCACCGGCAAGTACCGGCCGGGCGTCACCGTCGACAGCGCCCGCTCCGGCAAGGCCGCCGCCCATCTCGACACCGAGCGCGGCCGCCGGGTCCTCGCCGCCCTGGACGACGTGGCCGCCAACCACGGCGCCACCCCGACCACCGTGGCCCTCGCCTGGCTCGCCGCCCAGCCCACGGTCGCCGTCCCCTCGCCAGCGCCCGCTCGGTCGACCAGCTGCCGGAGCTGCTGGCCGTGGCGGACCTGACCCTCACACCCGAGGAACTGGCCCTCCTGACCCAGGCGTCGGCATAGCACGACCCGCCTCCGTCGGTCGGCCCCGGATCCGGGGCCGACCGACCCGCCTCAGCCCTGACGCCGGTCGGCCAGCGCCCACGACGCGACGGCGACGCCACCGGCGACGGCGAACACCGACGGCCAGGCCCCCACCTTCTTCGCCAGCGGATGCGACCCGGCGAACGCGGCCACGTACAGCCCACTCAACGCCGCCGCCGTGCCCGTCCCCGCCTTCCGCCGCCACTCCCGCGCGGCCACGGCCCCGGCCGCCGCCAGCGCCACCCGCCCAACTGCCGCTTCTTCGTCCACCGGGCGACCCCGTACCCACCGACGAGCCCACCCGCGGCAACCACACTTGCCGGCACACCAGCCATTGGTCAGTCCTCCACTCCCGAGCCCGCCCGGTCGGACGCGCGCCACCTATTCGACACCACGCCCCCACACCCTCATTCCGGGCCCCGGCCTCCGGCCCGTTCGGCTGCCGCGGCACCTGGGGCGCGTACGGGAGGTACGGCGCGGGGTGGCCGTACGGGGCGTGCGGACCGTAGGGGCGTGCTGGCCGTACGGGGCGTGCTGGCCGTACGGGGTGGGGCGGCGGCGGTGGGAGGTACGCGAACGGCGTCGGCGCCGGCACCGAGAACGCCGCGTGGGCCAGGGCCGGTTGGGCTATGTCCTGCGGGACCACAGGTGGTGGAGGAGTTCGCGCTCGCGGGCCTGGAAGTCCGGGCCCGCCGTGCCGCGGTGGGCGCGGTGGCGGAGGAAGGCGAGCGAGGTGGCGAACGCCGTGTACTCGCCGACCGTCCGGGCCGCCGCCGGGCCGCGCGTGCGGCGCGCCAGGTCGCGTGCGATGCCGCGGGCGCGCATGGAGGACAGGGCGAGCGGCTCGGGCGGGTGAGCCAGCCCGCCGCCTGGTAGGTGGGCAGTTGCGTGCGTATGGTGCGCAGCTCCTGCCGCGGGACCAGATCGTCAGCCACGTCAGCATGCCGAAGAGGGGCACCATGACCAGGCCGTAGACGCCGAGGAAGCCGTAGCCGCCGAGCGTCGCCGACCGGTTCCAGACCCGTGCAGGACCATGGCGCCGAGCAGCCCGGCCAGGGGACGAGGACGCGGCGGGCGCGCCGGTGCGGCGCCGACATCGCGGCGATGCCGAAGCCGATGCCGGTCGCGGCGGTGAACAGCGGGTGCGCGAAGGGGACATCACCGCGCGGATGAAGAAGGTGGCGGCGGTCGTCGACTCGATCCCCGAGTAGCCGAACGCCTGGTCGCTGACGAACGCCGTGCCCAGATAGAGGATGTTCTCGGTGAACGCGAAGCCGGTGGCGGTGATCCCGGCGATGACGACGCCGTCGACGATCCCGTTGAAGTCCCGCCGCCGGAAGAGGAAGAGCAGCAGCACCGCGCTCCCTTCGCGCTCTCCTCCACGACGGGCGCGACGAAGGTGGCCCCCAGGCGTCGGCGTCGGCCTGGCCGGACGGGGAGGAGTCGGCGACGGTGGTCATGAGCCACTCGGTCGCGAAGCCGTTGGCGATGAGGGCGACGAGCGTCGCCGCGCACGCGCCCCAGGCGAACGCGAACACCAGGTTCCGCCAGGGCTTGGGCTCGACGCGATCCGTCCAGCGGAAGGCCGTGATCAGCAGCGGTACGGGCAGGACGGCCAGACCGAGGCCCACCATGAAGCCCTTGGTACCGGTCTGCTGCCGTACGAGCGCCAGGATGACCAGCCCGGACAGCGCGAGCAGCAGGACCAGCGCCGTGGCGCGCAGCGCCCTGCTCGCCCACATCGCTCTCAGCCGCCCCGGAGGCGGGGTGCGGCCGGCGGATCGGCGAAACCCGCGTCACCGGCGCCTGCCGGGGCTCCGGGCCGTGGCTGCCACGTGTACGCCGCGGCTGCCGGACCGGGCGGGTACGGCGGAATGGACGGCGTCTGATGCACTCAACGACCCTAACGAGGGAGGAGTGGGGGACCGAAAGGATTATGCCCGCCTCCCCACGGCCCTTATGTGTGGCCGAGGGCCCTTATGCGAACGGCTCGTTCACGACCCGTTCACGGCCCGCACGGTCCGCTGTCGCGTCTCCGGAAGATCACGTCGTGGACCGTGTGGCCCTTCTTCAGCCCCTGCGTCTCGAACTTGGTCATCGGGCGGAACTCCGGGCGCGGGGCGTAGCCGCCGCCGGGCACCGTGTTGACGAGCCCGGGGCCTCGCCGAGGACCTGGAGCATCTGCTCGGCGTACGGCTCCCAGTCGGTCGCGCAGTGCAGCGGAGCGCCCGGTTTCAGCCTGCTGACGGCCAGTTCGACGAATTCGGGCTGGATCAGGCGGCGCTTGTGGTGGCGTGCTTTCGGCCACGGGTCCGGGAAGTAGACCCGCAGCCCGGCCAGCGACGCGGGCGCCAGCATCTCGCGGAGCAGGATGATCGCGTCGCCGTTCGCCACCCGGACGTTGGTGAGGCCGCCGCGCTCGGCGAGCGCCAGCAGATTGCCCTGGCCGGGGTGTGGACGTCGACCGCGAGGATGCCGGTGCCGGGGTCGGCCGCCGCCATCCGGGCCGTGGCCTCGCCCATGCCGAAGCCGATCTCCAGGACGACGGGCAACTCCGGGTCCCCGAACAGCGCGCCGAGGTCGAGGCGGCTCAGCCCGTCGATGTCCAGCCCCACTGCGGCCACAGGCGCCGCAGCGCCTCGCCCTGGCCGGGCGTGACGCGCCCGCGGCGGGGCCGGAAGGAGCGGATGCGGCGCTCGTGGTGCGAGCCCGCCGGGTCGGGGACCGGGCCGTCGGGAAACATCGGCTCGCGACGGTCGCGCGCGGGGCGTTCCGCGCGGGGCCTCTCGCGCGGCGGCGTTCCGCGCGGGCCGCGCCTCGGACGTCTCGGGGATCGTGTGGTTCTCGGACACAGTGGTTCGATTCTACGGTCGGGTCCTCGGCGGTCGGCCCTCCACCGCCCCACCGGTACCGGGCCCGGTCGGAACGGGCCGAGACGGTACGGCTACAGGGACTCCAGCACCCGGCGGGCGATCTCCCGGCCGATCGGCAGCGAGGCCGTCGCGGCGGGTGACGGCGCGTTCAGCACGTGCACCACGCGCGGCGACTGCCGGATCAGGAAGTCGTCCGCCAGCGTGCCGTCACGCAGCACCGCCTGGCACGCACGCCCGCCGGGGCGGGTATCAGGTCGTCCGGCGTCACCTCGGGCAGCAGCCGCCGCACCGCCTCCGTGAAGGCGGCCTTGGACAGGAGCGCCGCAGCTCGCCCGCCCCGTACCGCCAGTGGTGGCGGGCCGTGCGCCACGCGCCCGGGTACGCGAGGGTCCCGGCCAGGTCCCGCGGGCGGACGGAGCGCCAGCTGTAGCCCTCCTGGCGAGCGCGGGCACCGCGTTCGGCCCGATGTGGACACCGCCGTCGACGCCGCGCGTCAGATGGACGCCGAGGAACGGGAAGGCCGGGTCGGGGACGGGGTAGACCAGGCCGGTCACCAGGTGCGCCCGGGAGGGCGGCAGCGTGAAGTACTCGCCGCGGAACGGCACGATCCGCATGCCCGGGTCGTCGCCCGCGAGCCGGGCGACCCGGTCGCAGTGCAAACCCGCGCAGTTCACCAGGGCCCGCGCGCGCAGCACCGCCCCGTCCGCCGTACGCACCGCGACGGCCGAGGGCCGACGGCCGACGGCGGTGACCTCCGCCCGTACCGCACCGTCGCCCCGCGTCCCGTACGAGCCCGGCGAGCCGCGCCGTCACCGCCGCGTAGTCGCACACGCCGGTCGTGCCGACATGGATGGCGGCGAGGCCACGCACGCGTGGCTCGTACCGCGCGATCTGCGCGGGGCCCAGCTCGCGGACCGGGATCCCGTTCTCCCGGCCACGCTGTACGAGGGCGTGCAGCCGGGGCAGCTCCTCCCGCTCCGTGGCCACGATGAGCTTGCCGGTCACCTCGTGCGCGATGCCGTGCTCGGCGCAGAACTTCACCATCTCCGCCGCGCCCTGTACGGCGAAGCGCGCCTTGAGGGAACCCGGCCGGTAGTAGATCCCGCTGTGGATCACGCCGCTGTTGCGGCCGGTCTGGTGGCGGGCGGGCCCGCCTCCTTCTCCAGCACCGTGACCCGCGTGCCGGGCGCCGCGCGCGTGATCGCGTACGCCGTCGAGAGCCCGACGATCCCGCCGCCGATGATCAGCACGTCGCAGCTCAGGCCGTCCGCCCCACGCCGCTCACCCGGCTCGTCCGCGCCCGCGTCCTCCGGCGTCCTCACACCCACGTCACCTCCCCGCCCTCACGTGCCGCACTCCCCGGCCGCCCGCCCGACGATCACTATCATGACCTGCGCCGCCGACAGTTGCCTGAAACCCGTACGGCGCCTGGCTTCCGCCCCTTCCGCAGGGAGAACAACGGTCACCCCGTCCCCGTTCCCCGTTCACCGCGCCGTGGCCACATAGACCCGCCGGGGCGCAGCAGGCGGCCCGGTCCGCCGCCGGGGCGGTCCCACCAGGAGACAGCCGCGCGTGACGCCGCACGCGCTCACACGGGCCCACCGGGCCCCAGCACGCCGCCTCACACAGCGCCGCGCCGCCTCAGACCATGCCGCCTCAGACCATGCCGCCCCAGACCGCGCCGCCCCAGACCGTGACGCCTCACGCCGGAGTGACCAGCAACGGCCGTGCCCGTTCGCGCAACTCCGCGACGCGGGCTCGTCCCCGTACGGTTCGAGCCGGTGCAGCAGGTCGCGTACGTACTCCGTGGTACGCGCCGACGAGATGCGGCCCGCGACCTCCACCGCGCGCGTACCCGCCGCGCAGGCGGCGTCCAGATTGCCGGACTCCAGTTCGGCCACGGCGGACACGACGAGGCGCAGGCCGTGCGACCGTACGAACTCCTCCGTCGGACGGGCGAGCGCCTGCTCGGTGAAGCGCCGTACCTGGCGCGGGAGTCGCAGGTCGCGGTAGCACTCGGCGGCGTCCGCGGCGAACCGCTCGTGCGTGTAGAAGTCCAGCCAGGACGGGTCCGGGTCGCCCGCCCGCGCCCGCTCCAGCCAGCCCTCGGCCGCCTTAAGGGCGGTACCGCAGGCGGGGCCGTCCCCGGCCTTGGCCTGGCGCGCGCCTCGACGAGGCGGAAGAAGCTCATGGTGCGGGCCGTCGCCAGCCCCGGTTGCGCTCCAGGGCGGCCTGCGCGAGGTCCACGCCCTCGTCGGCGAAGCCGCGGTAGGTGGCCTGGAGGCTCATGGAGGCCAGTACGTACCCGCCGAGCGGCACGTCGGCCGCCGCACGCGCGAGGCGCAGCGCCTGGATGTAGTGCGCTGCGCGGCTTCCTGCTGGCCGGTGTCGAAGGCCATCCAGCCCGCGAGTCTGGTGAGTTCGGCCGTGGCGCCGAACAGGAGCGGCCGACCTCGTCGCTGTACGAGCCGAGCAGCAGCGGCGCCGCGTCGACCCGCAGGCACTCCGGCACCATCGACGAACGCCAGTCCCCGCCGCCGTACTTGAGTCCCACCGCCGCGCGTCCTCGGCGGCCTCCCGCAGCTTGGTGACGTCGCTGTGGCCGACGCGCTGGGATAAGCCCTCCGGACCGCCCCCGGCCTCGGCCTCCTTGGCTCCCGCGCCACCGAACTGTCGGCGGGTGTTATCAGCCAGCGCGACGCGGGTGTGGCGTATGCGCTTACTGCGAAGGATCCGGCCAGGCTCTGCCAGATGCCCCGCCGCCGCGGCGCCCGCGAGGTCGAGCCGGTACAGCTCGGTGGCCGAGCGCACGGCCTGTCCGATGTCGCGCGGGAAGGCCAGTCCGACCTCGGGCGCGGGGTCGGCGTCGGCGAGTCCGATCTCGTGCAGCGGGACCGGCCGGCCGAGCTTGCTACCGATCGCAGCCGCAATCAAATGGGGCGCGGCGCCCTGCGGGACCATGCCCTTCGACACCCACCGCGCGACTGACGTCTTGTCGTAGCGCAGCGTCAGTCCGCGCTGGGCGCCGAGGTCGTTGACTCTGCGCGCGAGCCCGGCATTACTGATCCCCGCGAGGGCGAGAACGGTCCCGAGCTTCTCGTTCGGCCCGCGTGGCTCCTGGACATGCGCACCCTCGACAGCACCGACGGCCGCCCCGGCATAGGCGCGGGGCATTCGTAAACCCAGCGTAGTTCGCTGCATCCCGACCGTTAAGAGGTGATGTCCCGGATGGCGAGATTCTTGTACGCATGCGCGTGCGGGACGGGGCGTGTGCTCCCGGTGTGTGTGGCTGTGCGCCCGTCCGTGCGCTCTGCCTCGTCCAAGGCGGGAGCGTTTCCATGGGTGGTGCGTGGGTCGGCCCGCTGCACTGGATCCAGTGGGCTGGGGACGCCGCCGCCTCATTCCCCGCGGGCGGCGGAACAGTCCGGGAGGCGGACGCCGCCTCCCGGACTGTCGTGTCCGGACAGTGTCCGCCGCTCTCGCGAGCCAGGCGAGCGCACTTCGGCAAATTGGCCGAATAACATCCGTGGTGCTCGCGGCTGTTGGGCTATGCCGCACGGAATCAGCCGCCGACGGTGCGCCGTCCGATCCTCAACTACCCGCGTGCACAAGGGTCGTTGGGGTCGCCTCCGCCACGCGTCTCCGCGAGCGCCCGCGCTGCCCCGCCACTCCGCCCGAGCGGCCCGTCGTACACGCTGCGCACCGCCCCTGTATCTCTGCGTACGCCCTCGTTCGCGCTCTCGTGCGCTGCTATGCGCCCGTACGCCACGGTCGTGGCAGCATGGGCCACAGCGGAGAGAAGTGTCGTACCGGCGAACGGTTTCCGCGGCGATCGGCGATGATCGGCAAGAGGCGTGCCCTGGGCGATTTCGGGGTCTTGCACGCGATCATCCGCTGGAACGGGGATGGCCAGGAGAGCCCTGGACTTGTCCGGTTCGATGCCGAAACCGTCGACTTGCTGGGCATGATGACTGCACTTCTTGGTTGCCCACAGCCTGTGGAGGCGGCGATGCGGTGGTTGGTGGGGTGGAGCAGTACCACCGCGGGTTCCCCTGGCGAGGGCAGCACCGTGCAACCGGTGGGCGCCCAACTCGTGTGGGGCGACCCCGACCCGCTGTGGGCGGTGGGTGACTGGCGCCCCGACGAGGTGCGGCTGGTGCAGACCGACCCGTTCACCCGGCTCGCCGTCTTCGGCTACTGCGGCGCCAGCGACGAGGAGTTGCGGGTCGGGCTGTTCGCCGCCCGCGGCGGCGCCCTGCGGCACCTCAGCGCCTGGCCCGGCGGCTACACCGCCGTCGCCCAGGTCGGCAGGCGGCTCACCGTCGTCGGCGACCTGGCCGGTGCGCGGCCGGTCTTCCACACCGACTGGGCGGGCGGCACGGCCTTCGCGACCGCCGCCCTCCCGCTCGCCGACCTCATCGAGGCCCAACTCGACGTCGGCCACCTGGCGCGCTGCTGGCCTGCCCCGACTCCCCGGAGGCCGTCGGCGACGGTACGCCGTACATGGGCGTCAGACGGGTGGCCCCGGGCACGCCCTGGTCCTGCGCGACGGCTCCCGCGACATCGTCGGCTACGAGCCCACCGCCTCCCTCGCCGTCGCCGCCCCCAACTCGACGCCGACAAGGCCGTGGACGGCGTACGGGACGCCCTCGTGGACGCCGTACGGGCCCGGCTCACCGCGCCGCGCCACGCCCCGAGGCCATGCCCTCGACCCGGGCCCCGTCCCCGGCATGGGCCCCGCCGAGCGGCGCCGCGCGCGGCGCACCGGCAGCCGGGGTCGGCGCCGACCTGTCGGGCGGCAGCGCCTCCGGCACCCTGGCGATGCTCGCCGCGGGCTGCCCGGACTGCCCGGCACCCCGCTCGGACACGGCACCGAGGCGGGCGAGCGCCTCCTCGTGGTCACCTTCAACGACCTCGCCACCCGGGGCGGCGAGCGGGTGCGCGAGGCGGAACTGGAACGGGCCCGCGCCATCGCGGCCAACCCGCGCCTGCACCACGTGGTCGTCGCCGCGGGCGAGGAGGCCCTTCCGTACGCGGCGCTCGACAACGGCCCGCTCACCGACGAGCCCGGCTCCTCCCTCGTCCTCGCCGAGCGCCACCGGCACCGCCTCGTCGCGGGCAGCGCGGACCACTTCGTCGGACACGGCGCCCGCCAGGTGCTGGACGCCCACCCGCGCGCCTCGCCGACCTGCTGCTGGACCGCCGCAGACGCCACCTGCTGCGCCGGCCACCGCGCTGGCACGCGCGGACGGGCCCTCCGCGCAGTCCCTCTTCGTGCCGTTCACGGTCTACCGGGCGGCGCGCAAGCTGGCCCGTACGCCCTACCGGGACGGCGTCCAGGACGCCGCGCGGCGCCTGCTGGAGCGCCGCTTCGCCGACGACGGCGGGGCGTGGGCACGGGGCCCGGCCTGGGCGTCGACGGGGACGGCTCCGGGCGGGCCCGCGGCGCGGCGCGGTCTCCGCGTCCCTGGCCGCCCTCGCGTGGTGCCGCCCGGCCCGCCGCGCGCTGGCTGACCGGCGAGAGCCTGGCGGAAGTATCGGTTCGGCTGGACCAGGCGGCCATGCGCCCGCGCTGCTGCGGCGCCCCGGCGAACGGCGGGCCGACGCCGCGCTCGCCCGGTACGCGGCGGACTACCGGCTCTTCGAGCAGGCGGCCGAGGTGCGCAGCCAGCGCCTGCACGCGCCCTTCCTGGACAACCAGGTCGTACGCGCCTGCCGCGCGCTCCCGAGACCCTGCGGGTGCAGCCGGGCGCGCGCGCCTCCGTCCTGCGCTCCGTGCTCGCCGGTACGGGCATCCGCGAGCTGCCGCCCGGCTGGGGCGCCACCTCGCACGCCGCGCA
Source organism: Streptomyces sp. M19 (assembly GCA_038070365.1). Taxonomy (GTDB): domain Bacteria; phylum Actinomycetota; class Actinomycetes; order Streptomycetales; family Streptomycetaceae; genus Streptomyces. The sequence continues at coordinate 4,793,512 of JAMYWE010000001.1, forward strand.
CGCCGCCGCCGTACGCGCCGGTCTGCGCGCCTACGTCGGCGACCTCGTGGAACTCTTCGACGCGCCCCTGCTCGCCGACGCCGGGCTGGTCGAGGCGCGCGTCGTGCGCAGGCGCTGCGCGCCGCCGCGGAGGGCGAGCGGCTCCCGCTGGACGGGCTGGCGGAACTGGTCTCCACGGAGATCTGGCTCCGGCGGCTGCTGTCCCGGCGCGGCACCTGCTGGACGGGTACGGCAGCGCCCGGCAGCGGGCGGTGGCGGGCGGAGTGGTGCCGCGGCCCAGCCTGTGACCGGCCGCGGCCTCTGACGAGCCGCGCCACGCCCGCGCGTTGACGCCCGGCTACTCGCCGGCCGACCCGCGGCCACCGTCCGGCTGACGGCAACTGATCCGGGACTGGGCCCAGTCCGCGAGCGCCGCCCGCCGATCGGGGTCTCCGGGGTGACGGCGAGCTTGATCGTCTTCTGGCCGGAGAGCGGCACGTGCACCGGAACCGCCGCGTCGCCCCGCGCACCACGCGCGACTGCCACAACGGCCCGTTCTCCCGCTGACGGAGAAGCGCACCGCCCCGAGGGACTTGGTCAGATCGTCGATGCCCACGACCGCGTCGTACGCCGTGCAGGAACGATTGAGGTCGACGGTCAGCGACGAGTGCCCGTACACCGTCACGCCGTGGTCGTACGTCCTGCCGCCGATCGCCGGTCCGGTCCGGTTCCAGAGCCAACTGCTCTGGCCGAGGCGCACCTCGGGCTCGGTGCCGTCGCCGAACGCGCCGTACCGCAACTCGTTCAGCTGGTACACCTCCGGCGCGGGCTCCGTGGGGTCGGCGTCGGGGTGGGTGTCGGCGTCGGTGATGGCGAGGTCGGCGGTCGAGACGACGGCGACGTGCTGGGCTCGGGCTTCGGCGCGGGCTTCGACGGCGCGGCCGGGGACGGCGTCGGCGCCGCCGAGCGGGAGGGCGCGGGCGCGGGCGTGGACCGCGACTCCGGCGGCGGATCGTGCGGGCTCGGCGGCTGGGACGAGACCGGCGCGGGCGGCTTGGGTGGGCCACCGCGGGAGGAGTCGTTGCTGGTCAGGCCGACGGCCAGGGCGACCGCCGCGGCGGCGGCGACCGTCACGGCCGCCGCGATGCTCGCCTTGGCCGGGGTGCCCAGCCCTTCGGAGGCCGCCGCTCCGGCACCACCGGACCCGGCCCCGCCCGGAGGCGGCGCCCGCCGCCCCGAACCGGCCGCCGCGCCCGCACCGGCACCGGCGCTCGCACCGGTCACACCGGTCACACCGGTCGCGGCGGCGGCAGCGCCCGCGCCGACGGCCCGGCGCCCGCCGCCCCGCGGCGACTCCGGCCGCCGCCTTGATCGAGTAACCGGCGGCGAACCACCCGATGACCGCGATCGGCAGCTTCGCGCTGAGCCCGGCGTTGACGTCGGCGACCTCAGGGCCGCCATGCGGCACTTCACGCAGTTGCCCAGGTGCTTGCGCAGACCGATCTCGGCCCGCATGCGCAGGCCACCGCGCGCGTAGGCGCCGAGCCGATCGGCGTACCGCGCGCAGTCGCCACCGTCGGTCAGCGCGGTGCTCACATGGGCCTGGAGATACGCCTGCTTGAGCTTCTCGCGGGCCCGGTGGGCGAGCACCGCCGTCGCGTTGTCCGACAGGCCGAGCAGCGGAGCCACCTCGCGCGGCGACTCGTCCTCGACCGCCGTGTGCCACAGCACCGTCTGGTAGTGCTCGGGCAGGCTGCGGAACGCCTGGACGGCCAGGCTCCGTTCCGCCTCGTGCATCGCCCTGACGTCGGCGCCCGGATCCTGGCCACCCCGAGCGAACCGCCCTGGGCGGTGACGCGGGCGTCGTCCGCCGCGAACACCGCGAAGTCCTCGATCAGTTGCTCGCGCTTGGTGGTCCTGCCCACGCCGCGGCGGCCCTGCGCACAGTGGTCAGCAGGTACGCGCGTACGGCCGACTCGGGGCCCGCGCCGCCCGCACCGCCTGGAGGGTGCGCGCGAACACCTCGGCGGTCAGGTCGTCGGCGGTGTCCGCGTCGCGGCAGCACGTACGCGCGTACCGGCGCACCGCTCCCGCGTGGCGCCGGTACAGCTCCTCGTACGCGCTGTCCTCGCCGTTTCGCAGCCGGGCGAGGAGATCGGCGTCGGACGGCCCGGAAGCGCCCGCCTGCGTACCGCGGTCGCCCGGCCGCGCGCCGCCGTCACCGGCCGCGCGGTCCCTTCGGCCGCTGCCCCGGCCCCGGCTCCGGCACCCGCGCCCGCCGCGCCGCTCCTGTCCGGGTGGCGCTGCTGGGGCACGCTCGAACGTGAGCCGGTCTCCGACGCGGCCCCCGACCCGGACGACCCGGCCCCGGATCCCGACCCGGACGACCCGGCCCCGGATCCCGGCCGGGGCGATGGCGCCCGCCCTGGCCCGGCACCTGGGGTCCCTGCGCCCCGGCGCCCGGCGCCTTCTCCGACGCGGGCCCGCCTTCTCCGACGCGGGACCCGGATTCTCCGGCGCGGAGCCCGGCCGCGAGCGCTCGGTCCCACCGGCTCCGGTGCCGGGCTCTCGCTCGCTGCCTCCGCGCGGCTCTTCCCGCCCGTCAACACCCATCGAGGAAGCCCCCACCCGGCCGAATTCCCATTACTACCGGGTAAGCGTGCCACAGCCGTCGAAGCCCGCCACCCTGTCAACCCGGTAACCACCCGTCCGGGGCGAGTTCGTCGCGCACAGCACTAGCGTTCACCCGTACGGGGAAGAAACCCCGATTTTGATCGCTGCCCGCCACCACCTCGAAGCATCCGAAGGCGGCCTAACGGCATCCCGACGGCATCCCGACGGCGGCCGGGAAGAACCCTCGGAGGAAAGCCCTTGAGGGCGGCCCGACCGGAGCCCCGACGGCACCGGCGCCAACACCGGCACCGGCGCCGTCGGCACAGAGGCAGAGCCACGGCGAGGCCGAGGCAGAGCCACCCGCGGAGCCGTGGCAGAGCCATGGACACGGAGACGGAGCCGAAGAAGCCGTGGCGGGCATCAGCCCGGCAGCGGTCCTCCGGTCTGTCGCGGCCGAAGCCCGTCGAGCAGGATGTCCAGCAGTCGGGTCGAAGCCGCCGCCTGCTGAGCCGCGTCCGGCAGCGAGGGCGCCGCCGTGGCGATCACCAGCAGCACATCGGCGACCGTGACGTCCGCGCGCAACTCACCGGCCGCACGCGCCCGTTCCACGAGCTGCCCCACCACATCGAGCAGCGCCGCCACACCCGCGTCGTCCGGATCGTCCTGTCCGACCCGCTGTTCCACCAGACGCAGCTCCGGCGGTGCGGACTGCGCTGAGGGAGCGGAGGCGGACGGCGCCGAAGCCTCGGCCGGAACCGCCGTCGGACCGGTCGGCGCGGACGGCGCCGCGTGGACGGACGAGGGCGCCGACGGCGCTAACCCGCGTGCCGCTGCTGCGGCACACGGACCTCCGTCTCGACGTCGACCCCGACCCTCAGCACCTGCGGAGGCAGCAGCCGACCGGCGCCGGACGCCACCGAGGTCCGCAGGAACCGGGCCAGCGCCGACCACGGTTCGTTCTCCTGCCCGAGGGCGGCCCGCGCCTGATCGGTCAGCCGCGCGGTCTCCTCCTCGGCTATGCGGCGCACCAGTACGTCCTTGCTCGGGAACCGCCGGTAGACCGTGCCCACCCCGACCCGAGCACGCCGCGCGACGTCCTCCATGGGAGCGCCGTACCCCAGCTCCCCGAATACCTCGCGCGCGGCTCGCAGAACATGTTCAAGATTGCGCTGCGCGTCCACACGCAGCGGAGTGTTTCGGCCGCCGTTCCCGTCCGTAGTGGCCACGGCCGCCGACCAATGAGAACCCTGAAGGTGCATAAATGATCCCCGGTAATGATGTCTCCCCGGAGACTCCCGCCCGTAGTGCCGGAGGCAGTCGATTCCTCCGACGGACTACGAACATAGTTGAGCCCACGTCAAGAAAGAAGGGGTAGTTCCGCACAGATCGCCCCCGATCGGAGTACGGGCCCGAACCCTCTCGATTCGATCCCCGACCCCGCCCGCCATGCCCCGCTGACCTGCGGCCCTTCCACACGGCGGGCCGAATCATGGTCATCGGGCGCCCGCGGCCTCCGGTCACACAATTCGTCGGGCCTGTGGACAAACGAAGCCGCTACGTGCGTCATGGGAGAGTGAAGGAACCTGCGCGCATTCTTGTTGTCGGCGGCGGCTACGTCGGGATGTACACAGCGCTACGCCTCCAGCGGAAGCTGAAGAGAGCTGAGGCAAGGCGCAGTACAGGTGATTGTGGTCGATCCTGATCCGTACATGACCTATCAGCCGTTCCTGCCCGAAGCGGCTGCCGGATCGATCTCCCGCGCCATGTCGTCGTCCCTCTCCGGCGCGTGCTGGCCGAATGCAAGGTCGTCATCGGTGAGGCCACCGAGATCCGCCACGACAAGCGCGTCGCGACGATCAGAACGCTCGCCAGCGAGGAGGAGGGCAACGGCTCGATCGACATTCACTACGACGAGCTGGTGCTCGCGCCGGGATCCGTATCGCGCACCCTCCCGGTTCCCGGTCTCGCCGAGTACGGCATTGGTTTCAAGACCGTCGAAGAGGCCATCGGCCTGCGCAACCACGTCCTGGGACAACTCGACATCGCGTCCTCCACCCGCGACCCGGAGATCCGCGACGCCGCCCTGACCTTCGTCTTCGTCGGCGGCGGCTACGCGGGCGTGGAGGCCCTCGGCGAACTGGAGGACATGGCGCGGTTCGCCTCCCGCTACTACCACAACATCTCGCCCGACGACCTGAAGTGGATCCTGGTCGAGGCGACCGGCCGGATCCTCCCCGAAGTCGGCGAGGAGATGGGCAAGTACACGGTCCGCGAGCTGCGCGGGCGCAACATCGAGGTGCGCCTCGACACCCGCCTGGAGACCTGCGAGGGCCGTGTCGCCGTGCTCAGCGACGGCGCGCGCTTCCCGACCCGCACGCTCGTGTGGACCGCCGGGGTCAAGGCGCACCCGATCCTCGCCGCGACGGACCTGCCGCTGACCGAGCGTGGTCGTCTCAAATGCACCGCCGCGCTGCGCGTCGACGGCGTCGAACACGCGTGGGCCGCCGGGGACGCGGCGGCCGTCCCGACATCACGGCCGACGAGCCGGGCACGGAGTGCGCCCCAACGCCCAGCACGCCGTCCGCCAGGCGAAGGTGCTGGCGGACAACGTGATCGCAGCCCTCGGCGACAAGCCGTTGACGGACTACGAGCACAAGTACGTCGGCTCGGTGGCCTCCTTGGGGCTGCACAAAGGCGTCGCCCACGTCTATGGCCGGAAACTCAAGGGCTATCCCGCGTGGTTCATGCACCGCGTCTACCACCTCAGCCGGGTGCCGACCTTCAACCGCAAGGCGCGCGTGCTGGCCGAATGGGTCCTGTCGGGCCTGTTCAAGCGGGAGATCGTCTCCCTCGGCTCGCTGGAAAACCCGCGCGCCGAGTTCGAACTGGCGGCGGGCACCGGCCGTCACCCCGAAGGCACGTGAGCCGTCAGGCGACCCTGGCCCGCCCGGCGGAGCCGGGAACTCCCCTGGGCGACTGGCGTCTCACGGATGTCAGTCCGGTCGGTCACACTGTTCGTGTGACCATGGGTGGGTTCGTATCTGCGAAGAGTGACAAACCGCGAGGACTTGGAAGTTTGCTGCATCCCCGGGGCCGTCCCCGCACCCTCTCCCCGACCCGCGCCGGCGCGCTGCCCAGCTTCGACCTCGCGAGGTAATCCTCAGTGAATTTCACCCGCTGGAGCTCCCGGTTCCCCGGAACACAGCGACGCACCGCCCCGAGGGCAGGCCGTTCGCCGTCCTCCGCCTCGGGCGGCGGCTCGGTCCCCGCGGCGCGGGCGAGCGCGCCGACCCCGCGCCACCGGGTGAGCCTCCGCCGGACCCGGCGCCCCGGCCGCCGACCCCGTACCGCCCGCCGCCGTCCCCACCCTCGACGGCCTGTCGGTGCACGACATCCTGGGCCAGGTACCCGCCCTGGTGGCCGTCGTCTACGGCCCCGACCACCGCATCGCGTACGTCAACGAGGCGTACGCGGCGGTCTCGGCGCCCGCGCGCCCGGCGCCCCGGCCCGCCAGGCGCTCCCCGAACTGCGGGAGTTGGGCCTGCTGCCGCTGATGGACCAGGTGCTGCGCAGCGGCAAGCCGCGCACGGTCAAGTCCCGTCGGGTGCCCGCCGGTGGATTCCCCGTCACGCGCGTGCGAGCCGCCTGTGTCCGAAGCCGTCGCCGAGGTGTACGTGGCCGACGTGTCGTCCGTCGCCGACGGCGTCGCGCCCGCGGTCGCCGAGGCCGCCACGCGCGCGGTGGGCGCGGACGCGAGCGCGCCGGTGCCGGGTCTTGGCACCGCCCGCCCCTCGACGAGGCCGCCGCGGGCGCCGAGGGCGGCGGCCCGCGGGACGCGGGCCACGCGCGCGTGCCGACCGGCGGGCGGCAGCGGCACGGCTACTACACCTTCACGTG